>NZ_CP062122.1:0-4800000 GCF_014843515.1 Pseudomonas sp. ADPe | reverse complement strand
AGAGGATCACCAGCAGGCCGATGCCGAGGATCAGCAGGGCGAACAGGAAGCCCAGGCCGTCCAGGCGCAGGCTGAGGTTCAGGCCCAGCTCCGGCAGCCAGTCGTAGCGCGCCAGCAGGCGCTCGCCGCCGAGCACGCCGCGTTGGCCGAACAGAATCCCCAGGCCCAGCAAGGGCGCGACGGCCGCCGCCGCGGCGCAGGCGTTGCGGCCCAGGCGCTCGAACAGCGCAGGCAGGCAACAGCCCAGGAAAGGCAGCGCGATCAACAGCGCCAGCATCATCACCTTCTCCTTAATCCTTCAGACATGGCTGACTTACCAGGAAAGCCATGGAACCGGGCGATTATCCATATCTATCGAATGCGCGTCTTGGATAGAACTATTACGAAAGGCTGGGCGCGGGAAAAAGCGCTACCCGGAAACGATAGCGCGCGACACCGGAAACCGGTGTCGCGCGCCAGGAACCGCCGCCCGGGTGGGCGGAGCGGGCCGATCAGTGGGAAACGCGGCTGGTGCCGTTGACGGTCAGGATGCGCACGCGCTCGCCGACGCGGAAGATGGCGCCCTGGTCGACTTCCTGCACGTAGGCGCGGGAGCTGCCGTCGTCTTCGCGGACGGTGATCTCCACGCCCTGGGTGCGCGTCAGGCCCTCTTCGGTGGCCGCGCCCAGCAGGCCGCCGGCCACGGCGCCGATGATGGCGGTCACGTAGCTGCCCTTGCCGCCACCGATGGCGCTGCCGCCGATGCCGCCCACGGCGGCGCCCGCCGCGGCGCCGATCGGCGTCTTGGTGCCCTCGATCTTCACCGGACGCAGGGCTTCGATGGTGCCCCAGCGCACGTTCTGCACGGTGCGGGCCTCGTCACGGCTGTAGGTGTCGCCGGTCAGGCTGGACTGGCAGCCGCCGAGGGCCAGGGCCACTGCAGTGAAACCGGCGAGCAGGAAGGCGGATTTACGCATACGGGAACCTCCGGATAGATATGTGAATATTAGACTCTGCCGCGCCACTTGCTGTCACGCCGGCCAGGTCAAAGTTTTCGTTCGATTCAGCCGCCGTACAGCTTCGTCCTACAGCTGCGGCAAAAGCGCGCGTTCATTCCCCCATCCCGCCTGGGGTAAGGTCAGCATCCCCACGAGGAAGGCCCATGGACTACTTCATCATCGTCGTCACCACCGCCGCCGGCCTGTACTTCCACTGGTGGCTGTTCGTGCGCATCCGCCGCTGGATGGACCGCGACCTGGCGCTGTCGCTGGCCGGCGACGACCCGCACAAGCGCGAGTACCTGCTGCAGTGCCTGCAACTGGCCCGCGACGAAGGCGTGTCGCGCAGCCAGCTGCCGGCCTGGCTACAGCGCGCCGCCGACGACTACCGCGCCGGCTGAGCCAGGCTCCACAGCCGCGCCAGCTCCTCGGCGCGCGCCTCCAGTTCACCCGCGGCGCCGGCCATGGCCTCGGCCAGGCTGATCGGCCCCGGGACCAGGCTGAAGGCCGCGGCGATGCCCGCCTCGTGCAGGCGGCCATAGCCCTTGCCCAGGCTGCCGGCCAGGGCGATCAACGGAACCCCTGCCTCCCGTGCCAGCCGAGCCACGCCGATGGGCGTCTTGCCGTGCAGGCTCTGCTCGTCCAGGCGGCCCTCGCCGGTGATCGCCAGGTCCGCGCCCTGCAGCGCCTCGGCCAGGCCGGAAACCTCGGCCACCAACTCCACGCCCGGGCGGAAGCGCGCCCTGAGGAAGGCCCGCGCGGCGAAGCCCAGGCCACCCGCCGCGCCCACACCGGGGAACAGGCTGTGATCCTGGCCGAGGGTGCGCGCGGCGACTTCGGCGTAGCGCGCCAACGCGGCATCGAGCTGGCGGACCTGCTCGGGGCTGGCGCCCTTCTGCGGGCCGAATACCGCCGAGGCGCCGTGTTCGCCGCACAGCGGATTGTTCACGTCGGCGGCGACTTCCACTTCGACCCCGGCCAGGCGCGGGTCCAGGCCCGCCAGGTCGATCGCATGCAACCCGGCCAGCGCCGCGCCGCCGTCGCCCAGGGGCTCGCCGCGTTCGTCGAGGAAGCACACCCCCAGGGCCTGCAGCAGGCCCATGCCACCGTCGTTGGTGGCGCTGCCGCCGAGCCCGAGGATGATCTTGCGCGCGCCGGCCTCCAGCGCCGCGCGAATCAGCTCGCCGGTGCCGTAGCTGGTGGTGCGGGTGGCGTCGCGCTGCTGCGGGGCGACCCAGTGCAGACCGCTGGCGGCGGCCATCTCGATCACCGCGGCGCCCTCCTCCAGCCAGCCCCAGTGGGCCTGTACCGGCGCGCCCAACGGCCCGCGCACCGCACATTCGCGGCGCTCGCCGCCGGTGGCCGCCAGCACCGCATCCACGGTGCCCTCGCCGCCATCGGCCATGGGCCGCAGCAATATCTCGTCGAGCGGCCGCGCCCGCGACCAGCCCCGCGCGATGGCGGCGGCGACCTCGGGGGCGGACAGGCTTTCCTTGAAGGAATCGGGGGCGATGACGAGTTTCATGGGCGGGTCCGTGGGCAAGGCGAGAGGAGGAATCCTACACCGCATTACCCAGGGTTTCCCCGTAGGGCGCATAACGCCTACGACGTTATCCGCCGTTTGACCTTGGCCGTATCCCACTCGGACTCATGCCGGAGCGCTCTTCGTAGGATCGAGGGGGACGCCTAGTTCTTGCTCGCGAATGAGCCCCGCAGCGGAGTCTGTTCGCGAGCAAGCTCGCTCCTACGAGAAGCCGTGCCCGCCGGGCCCTGCCCGCGAATCGCGCGCAGGGCGCGCTCCTACATGGAAGGGCGCGGAGCTTTGTACGAGCCGCCGTAGGATGGCGTTGAGCGAAGCGATACCCATCACCATGACCGCATGGGTTTCGCAAGCTCAACCCATCCTACGAAAAGCACCGTGCGGGATCAGGGCGCTAGGCGCTCGCGCTGCCAGGCGCCGTCCACCAGGCGGTAGTTCAGGCGGTCGTGCAGGCGGCTCGGGCGGCCCTGCCAGAATTCGATGCGCTGCGGCAGCAGGCGGTAACCGCCCCAGTGGTCAGGGCAGTGCGGGGCGACGTCCATGAAGCGCTTCTCGGTTTCCGCCAGCATCCGCTCCAGTTCCTCGCGGCTGCCGATCACCCGGCTCTGCGGCGAGGCCCAGGCGCCCAGGCGGCTGCCCAGCGGGCGCACGCGGTAGTAGGCGTCGGATTCTTCCGGCGAGACCTTCTCCACCCGGCCTTCGATGCGCACCTGGCGCTCCAGCGCCGGCCAGAAGAAGGTCATGGCCGCGCGCGGGTTGGCCGCCAGTTGGTCGCCCTTGGCGCTGTCGTAGTTGCTGAAGAAGGTGAAGCCGCGGTCATCCAGCCCCTTGAGCAGGAGCACCCGGCAGTGCGGCTGGCCGTCGGCGTCCACCGTGGCCAGGGTCATGGCGTTGGGTTCGACCGGCAACTGCTCGGTCTTCACCGCGTCCTCGAACCATTGCTGGAACAGGACGAAGGGCTCGGCGGGCGCCTGGGCCTCGTTGAGTCCGTCCCGGGTGTATTCGCGGCGCATGTCGGCCAGGGTCTGGGCCATCGTCGTCTCCTCGAAAAAGCCAGTGCATTAGCTTAACCAGTGGTAGCCGAGATTGCTTGACCGGCGACAAGCGCCGCGCTGCTTCAGTTGCTCTGGGCGAGGGCCAGCAGGCCGCCACGCGGGGTCAGCATGACTTCGACGCGGCGGTTCTTGGCGCGGCCGGCCTTGGTCTTGTCGTCGGCGATCGGTTGCGCGTCACCCACGCCCTTGTAGCGCAGGCGGTCGTTGCCCAGGCCGCTCAGGCGGAAGATCGCGGCGATGGCCACGGCGCGCTGCTGGCTGACCTTGTCGTTGGCCGCCTTGTCGCCGCTGCTGTCGCTGTGGCCGAGGATGAACACGCCGGCCTGCGGGTCCTTCTCGACGATCTTGGCGACGTTGGCCAGCGGCGCCAGGGTGATCGGCAGCAGCAGTTCCTGGCGCTTGGGATTGAAGGAGCCGTCCACCGGCGCGGTCAGCACCAGGGCGTTGTCGCGGCGCTCGACGCTGAACTTGCTGCCGGCCACGGCGGCGCGCACGGCGGCTTCGTGCTGGTCCAGCCAGGCCTTGGTGTCCTGGGCGCTGGGCGCGGCCACCGGGTTTTCCGCCTTGGCCTGGGCCGAGGCGGAATCGCCGAAGGGCCACCACCAGTGGCCGCCGGCGGACTTGTCGGTGGCCGCGTCCACCTGGGCCACCACCGGCTTGGGCACCTGGGCGGGGGCCTTGGCCTCGGCCTGGGCGCTGGCTGCGCTGTTACCGAACGGCCACCACCAGTGGCTGCCGCCGTCGGCCTTGGCCTGGCTGGGCGCCGGCGCGGCGGCGTCCTGGGACTGGAAGTGGCTGCAGGCACCGAGGGTGACGCAGAGGGTCAGGGTGGAAAGCTTGAGCAGTCTCATGGGCGGAATTCCATTGGACGGTCTTGGGCAACAGGGACGGACACAAGTTAATGTCGCGAATCAAGATTCGAACATAACTTACTAAGGGAAATGGGTATTTTGCTCTTCAACTGACGAGCGGTGGAACCCCGGCCGTAGCAGCGGGGGAAAAACCGCGACGAAACCCGGCGCGGTTTCCCCATGAAGTCGCCATTCGAGCGGAGCCGCGGCGGAAGGTTCCGCCGCTTCGTCGGCCGGGCGCTGCGCGGCGTCTGGCCCGGGCTCCTACAGGCAGTCGCCGGCAATGCGCGCCAGCTTCTGCGCGCGCGGGTCCATCAGCACGTAGGGGCCGAGGGTGTTGGTGACGAAGCCGAAGGCCAGGCTGCGCTCGGGGTCGGCGAAGCCCACCGAGCCACCGGCGCCGGGGTGGCCGAAGGCCTGCGGGCCGAGGCCGTAGGTGGCGTTGGCCAGTTCCGGCTGGTCGAGCATGCAGCCCAGGCCGAAGCGGGTGCCGGTGAGCAGGGTGCGGTCCTCGCCGCGGGCGTGTTCGCAGGTCAGCTCGGCGAGCAGCGCGGCATCCAGCAGCTTGCCCTGCAGCAGGCCGTCGTAGAAACCGGCCAGGGCGCGGGCATTGCCGTGGCCGTTGGCGGCCGGCTGCTGCATGCGCCGCCACTCGGGCTTGTTGGTGCTGGTGAGGATCGACGGCGGGTTGGTGAAGGCGCGGGTAGTCAGCGCGTTCGGCTCGCTCATCATTGTGCGCAGCAGGCGCTGCGCCGCGGCGTCGCCGAGGTTGCCCTTGGCCCGGGCGACGTGCGCCACGCGCGGGAACTCGGCGTCGTCCAGGCCGATGTGGAAGTCCAGGCCCAGGGGCCTGGCGGTGCGCTCGACGATGGCGGTGCCGGGCTCGCGGCCATCCACCCGGCGGATCACCTCGCCGATCAGCCAGCCGTAGGTGATGGGCGCGTAGCCGTGCTCGCTGTCCGGCGTCCACCAGGGCGTTTCGGCGGCCAGCGCGGCGGTCATCGCCTGCCAGTCGTACAGCGCCTCGGCGGGCAGCATCTCGTGCAGCGCCGGCAGCCCGGCGCGGTGGCAGAGCAACTGGCGCACGGTGATGGCCTGCTTGCCGGCGGCGGCGAACTCCGGCCAGTAGCGCGCCACCGGGGCGTCCAGTTCCAGGCGGCCCTCGCCCACCAGTTGCAGGGCGGCCACCGCGGCGAAGGTCTTGGTGCAGGAGAACAGGTTGAGGATGGTGTCGGCCTGCCAGGCCTGGCCTTCGTCCTTGCCGGCGTTGCCGGCCCAGAGGTCCACCAGGGTCTCGCCGCCGACCTGGATGCACAGCGCGGCGCCTCGCTCCTGCGGGTCCTCGAAGAGCGCGGCGAAGGCGTCGGCTACGGGGGTGAAGCGGCTGTCGCAATGGCCTTGCAGGGTCATGGGGCACTCCGGGCTGTGGGCGAAAGACGCATTCTTCCAGCCCCCTGCCGGCTTGTGAACCCGACCAGGGTAGGGCCGCGGCCATCATGGCCGCGGCGAATGCCGCTCTATTGCACCGCCGGCGCGTCCGGCGCGACGCTGGCGGTGGCGTCCGGATCGACCCGCGGAGTGGGCGCCTCGGGCGCCGCCTTGGCGGCGGCGCGGGCCTCCTCCAGCATGGTCTTCATCACCTGCTGGTTGCCCTTGCGCACCGCGTCGATGAAGCCGGCGAACGGCAGGTCGGTGATGCCGACCAGGCCGATGTGGCCGTTCTCGCCGTCGAGCAGGCGGCCGCTGGCGGGCTGGTCGAGGTACTGGAACCAGTGCGCGCCGACGATCTGCGGGTCCTTCACCGCGGCGGCGAGGAACTGCTGGTAGCGCTCGCCGCGCTGCTGCTCGTTGTACACCTCGGAAACCCCGCCCCAGAACGGGCCGCGGTCACGGGAGCCGAAGTGGAACTCGCTGATCAGCACCGGCTTGTCGAGGCTGCGCACGTAGGCGGCGTCGTAGCCCTGCTGCGGCGTCGGCGCGTAGAGGTTGAAGCTCAGCAGGTCGCAATACTGCGCGCAGGAGGCCAGCGCCTCGGGGGTGTTCACCGCGAAGCGCCCGCCCAGCAGCAGGTGGTTGGGGTCGTGCCAGCTGAGGGAGTCGCGCAGGGTCTTGAAGTACTGGTCGGCGTACAGGCGCAGGAAGGCGCTGTAGTCCTGCTCGATGGCCGGGTGTTCGGCCTGCACTTCAGGGGCCTGGTAGCCCGGCGCGTCCAGGTCTTCCCAGGCGCCCAGCTCGACGCCCCAGGCTGCGGCCAGGGCCTCGTGCTCGTGGTACTTGTCCTTGAGCTGCTTGATGAAGGCGCGCTTGGCCGGGCTGTCGGTGGACAGCGCCAGGGTGCCGAAGGCCAGGGCGTAGCGGTTGCGCGGCTCGTTGCCCTGCCCGGCCCAGGCCAGTTCGTTGTCGGCGTAGTAGCCGAGCAGCCAGGGGTCTTCGCGGTGGTCGCGGGTGGCGATGGCGATGGCGCGCTCGGCGGCCATGGCGAATTTCGGGTCGAAGGGGTCGGGCATGGCGCCCCACCAGTCGTAGCCGGTGCTGACCGTGGCGTAGTCGCCGCCGATGGCCAGCGGCAGGCTGTAGGGAATCCGCGAGGCGCCGGCGAAGGCCGGCTGGCTCCAGTTGCCCAGGCCGTTGAAGCCCCAGGCGTCGAGGCGCGCCAGGGTGCGCTCCAGCCAGGCGTCGGCGGCCGGCTGGCCGCTCAGCCCGCCCGTGGCGCGGTAGCGGTTGGCGGCGTAGAAGTCGTACCAGCGGCCGTGGCCGAAGGCCCTGCCCTGCTGGGCGCCGACGCCGTCGCGGTCGTCGCTCTGGCCGTAGAAGTCGGCCAGCGGCTCACCCTCGGCGGGCAGTTCGGTGAACATGTATTCGCGGCCTTCGACGTAGGTCTGGCTGCTTTCGCTGTTCACCGTGTTCACGCCCAGGGACCAGTACGGGTGCCCGTCCGGCGTCACCAGCCACCAGCGGCCGTTGCGCTTCTCCGTGCGGAAGAAGCCGGTGGCCTGGAAGTCCGGGCCTTCCGGCAGGCCGCCGAAGGTGTCGGTGGGCTGCGCCTGGGCCTGCCATTTCTTCAGTTGCTCGCCCTCGGCCTTCCAGGCATTGGCCAGTTGCTCGACGCTCCTGACCTTCTCCGGCCAGTCGCTGCGGGTGGACTGGCCATAGGCGTCGATGATGCCGGTGTAGGCCTTGCGCAGCTCGTCGCCGCCGGAACGGGTGCCGAAGCGGCCGACGAGGATGTCCTGGGCCGCCTTCGGGGCGTTCAGGTAGAGGCGCACCGCGCCGACCTTGTTGCGCTGCAGCTCGCCGGTGACCACCGGGGCGATGAGCACGCGCTGGCCGTCGAGGCTCATCGGCATCGGCACCCCGGCGCGCATGCCGAACAGCTGCGGCGCGGTGGCCTGCAGCGGCACCAGCAGGGTCTGCGCCGGGCCGGCGGGCAGTGCGACGCTGGCGTGCAGGCCGGGCGTGCCGTCGAGGTTGTCGATGTCGATCTCCAGGGTCAGCGCCCAGTCCATGGCGCTCTGGATGCGCAGACTCATGGCGTCGGCCCGCGACCAGTCCCAGCTGCCGGCGGCGGGCTTGAGGGTGAGCGTGGGGCGCGCCGCCGGGTGGAACTTCACCCGCCGCAGGATCTCGCCCTCGGGCGTGGCCTCGGCGGTGGCGCTGGGCAGGTCGGCGTCCTGCAGGCCGACGCTGACCACCGCCATCGGCTTGACGAAGTTGAACAGGACGTCCTCGCTGGGCGCGGCCCACAGCGGGGCGCAGGCGAGGCTCAGGCTGAACAGCAGGGGCAGATGCCAACGGAGTGAACGCATGCAACCTTGTCCTTGGGGCGGCGCCGGGCGCCACCGGGATTTGCGACCTGGGACGGCGCGCCGCCCCTGTTACGGATGCCGCGCCTTAGGCGATCTCGCGGCGGAACGGCGGCAGCGCGTTGAGGATGGCCTTGCCGTAGCGCTGCGTCACCACACGGCGGTCCAGCAGGCTGATGGTGCCGCGGTCCTGCTCGGTGCGCAGCAGGCGCCCGCAGGCCTGCACCAGGCGCAGCGAGGCGTCGGGCACGGCGATCTCCATGAAGGGGTTGCCGCCGCGCGCCTCGATCCACTCCGAGAGCGCCGCTTCCACCGGGTCGTCCGGCACCGCGAAGGGAATCTTGGCGATCACCACGTGCTCGCAGTAGGCCCCCGGCAGGTCGACGCCCTCGGCGAAGCTGGCCAGGCCGAAGAGCACGCTGGGCTCGCCGTCGTCGACGCGGGCCTTGTGCTTGTTGAGGGTCTCCAGCTTGGACAGGTTGCCCTGGATCAGCACGCGCTTGCGCCAGTCGCGCTCCAGGCCGTCGAACACGTCCTGCATCTGCCGCCGCGAGGCGAACAGCACCAGGGTGCCGCGGGCGCCTTCGACCATGGCCGGCAGCTCGCGGACGATGGCCGCGGTGTGGGCGGCGGCGTCGCGCGGGTCGGCCTTCAGGTCCGGCACCCGCAGCAGGCCGGCATCGGCGTGGTGGAAGGGGCTGGGCACCACGGCGGTGACCGCCGCGCGCGGCAGGCCGGCGCGCATGCGGTAGCGGTCGAAGGTACCCAGGGCGGTCAGGGTGGCGGAGGTCACCAGCACGCCGTAGGCCACGTTCCACAGGTTGCGGCGCAGGGTCTCGGCGGCGAGGATCGGGCTGGCGTTGGCTTCGATGTCGTAGAAGCTGCCGCTTTCGGCGAGGGTCAGCCAGCGCGCCATGGGCGGGCCGTCCTGCGGGTCCTCGCAGGTGAAGGCGGTCCACAGTTCCCAGTTGCCCTGGGCGCGCGACAGCAGGCTGCCGAACAGCGGGTACCACTCCTCTGCCTGGTAGCTGGCGACACCGGCGGTGCCCTCGCCGTCCATGGCCTGCTTGAGCAGTTCGGTGAGGCGGGTGAAGAGGTCGGTGAGTTTGGAAAAACCCTTCTTCAGCTCGATACCCATCTCGCGGATGTGCTCGGGGACCACCCCGCCCACGAAGCGGTGGCGCGGGCGCTCGCGGCCTTCCATGTCCTCGCCGGCACGGAAGTCGCCGATCTCCTCGCAGGCGGTGAACATGAACTGCTGCTGGGTGCGCAGCTCGCGGGCCAGCTCCGGCACCTGCTCGATCAGCCGGCCGAGGTCGCCGGGCAGCGGGTTCTGCGCCAGCAGCTTGGTCAGGTTCTTCTCCACCTGCCCCAACCAGTCGGCGGTGGCGCGCAGGCGGGTGAAGTGGGCGAAGTGGCCGATGGCCTTGTCCGGCAGGTGGTGGCCTTCGTCGAAGACGTAGAGGGTCTCGCGCGGGTCCGGCAGGATGGCGCCGCCGCCCAGGGCCAGGTCGGCCAGCACCAGGTCGTGGTTGGTGACGATGACGTCGACCTTGGTCATGCCCTCGCGCGCCTTGTAGAAGGCGCACTGCTGGAAGTTCGGGCAATGCCGGTTGGTGCACTGGCTGTGGTCGGTGGTCAGCTGCGCCCAGTGGGCGTCCTCGATGGCCTCGGGCCAGGAGTCGCGGTCGCCGTCCCAGCGGTTGCCGGCCAGGCGCTCGATCATCTGGTTGAACAACTTGCTGCCGCTCTCGTCGACGTCGATGCGGAAGCCTTCTTCCTCGAACAGCTGGGCCGTGGCGTTCTGCGCCTGGCCCTCCTGCAGCAGGTGGTCGAGCTTGGACAGGCACAGGTAGCGGCCGCGGCCCTTGGCCAGGGCGAAGCTGAAGGCCAGGCCGCTGTTGCGCAGCAGGTCGGGCAGGTCCTTGTGGACGATCTGCTCCTGCAGCGCCACGGTTGCGGTGGCGATCACCAGGCGCTTGCCGGCGGCCTTGGCGCAGGCGATGGCGGCCAGGCTGTAGGCCACGGTCTTGCCGGTGCCGGTGCCGGCCTCCACGGCCACCACCGCGGGCTCGCCGCTGCGCTGGCCTTCCTCGTCGGTCTCGATGGTGCCCAGGACCTTGGCCACTTCGGCGATCATCAGGCGCTGGCCGTAGCGCGGCTTGAGTTCCTTGGCTTCCAGGAAGCGCGTGTAGGCGCCCTGGATGGTGGCCTTGAGTTCGTTGCTGAGCATGGAATTCCCGGGCATGCGGGACTGTCCATCGGGACATGTCCGGATGCTGGATAAATTTTCAGTGGTAGCAGGGTCTGTTGGCGTTTTGTCACGACCGCGACGGAGCCATTTTTTGCGTGGGGCAAGGCGCGAGGAGAGCGGTTTGGTCATTCCAAATGAACGACGAGTAACGCGGCACCACGCAAAAAAGGGCCCGTCCCTTCGGGTTGCGCGGCAAATGGCGCCATGCGTCGTTGCGGGACTTGCCAAGGGAACGCCATTGCCTGCGTCCCGCGCCTAGCCTGGCGCCATTTGTCGCTGCAACGCGGCTCGCGACAAAACGTCAACAGACCCTGTGGGCCGGCTATGATAGCGCGCTTATTTTCAACCGCCAGCGGAGATCGCCGAATGACCGCCTTTGCCCCTGTCTACGCCCTGCACGTCCTGGCCGCCCTGGTCTGGGTCGGAGGGATGTTCTTCGCCTGGATGATCCTCCGTCCGGCGGCCGTCGCCGCGCTGGATGCGCCGGCGCGGCTGAAGCTGTGGGCCGAGGTGTTCCGGCGCTTCTTCGTGTGGGTCTGGGTGGCGGTGCTGGCGCTGCCGGTGACTGGTATCGGCATGTTGCAGCTGAGTTTCAACGGCGTGGCCGGCGCGCCGCGCTACGTGCAGGTGATGATGGGACTGTACGTGGCCATGCTGGCGCTGTTCCTGCGGGTGCAGGCGCTGCAGTTGCCGGAGCTGCGCCGCGCCATCGAGGCGTCCGACTGGCCCGCCGGCGGCGCGGTGCTGGGACGCATCCGCCGCACCGTGGGCGGCAACCTGCTGCTGGGCCTGGCGCTAGTGGCGATAGTCGCCGCGCGCCCGCACTGGTGAGCATTGGCGCGGGCCGCGGGGCCCGCGCCGGTTTCAATCAGAAACGCACTACAGTCAGAAACGCACTACGTCCAGACGGCCCTGGGCACCGCTGGGGCCGGGCTTGCCGGCGCCACCGTCATGGCCGGCCTTGCCGCCGTCCACCGAGTACAGCAGGCAGCCCTTCTCGCCACTGCGCGCGCCGGCCTTGCCCGGCTTGCCCGGGGCACCGCCGGCGCCGCCTTCCAGGCGCACCTTGACCAGTTCCACGGGGAATTGCTGGGGCACTTCCAGGCGCACCACGCCGCCGGCGCCACCGGTCTGGCCGTCGCCGGCGTCCTGGCCGTCGCCGCCCTGTTCCGCGCCGCCCCACAGGCAGCCGCCGCTGCGCGCGTGGGCGCCGTCGAGGCCGTCGTAGCCCGGCGCGCCGACGCCGCCGCGCACGTCGACCAGCAGGTTCTCCACCTGCACGTCCTGCAGGCGCAGGGTCAGGGTGCGGCCGGCGCTGGCCGGGCGATGGAAGCTGCCGGAAGCGCCCTGGGCGGCGATCACGCTGCCATCGGCGAGGTGCCCGCGAGCCACCTCGATGCGCAGCGGCTGCTCGCCGGGGAACACGCCGAGGCGGGCGTTCTTCTGCAGGTCGAGTTCGTCGATGTGCAGCACCTTCACCCGCGACGGGATCAGCAGCGCGCCGCCCTCCGCTACGCGGACGTGTTCCAGGCTCAGGGACTCGCCCTTCACCGGCAGGCGCAGCACGGTATTGGCCTCCACCTGTACCGAGGCGGCGCTGGCGGCCTCGATCGGCGCCAGCAGCATCAGGCCCAACAGCAGCTTACGCATGGCCGCCCTCCTTGGCCGGTGCCGGCAGCGAGAGGAAATGGAAGATGCCGAACAGCAGGACCTGGATGCGGTCCAGCCAGGGAGACGAACGCCCCTTCAGGCGTGCGCCGAGCGCCAGCAGTTCAAGGATGTGGATCAGCAGGATGAGGCCCCCGGCGACCTTCAGCAGGGTCGCGAACGGATGGGCGAAGGGATGCAGCAGATTGGCCAGCACCGCCAGCCAGAACAACAGGGCAACCAGCTTGCCCAGCCCCACAAAAGCCTTCATGTAGATGCTCCCCCGGTTTCTTGTGCCGGCACCATACTCCGGAGGCGGTGACGATTTCCATAGGCGGTGGAAACACGAAAGGGGCGCATAGGCCCCTTTCGCTTCAGCACACGCCGGGTGTTACTGGCGCTTGATCAGGATTTCCACGCGACGGTTTTCCGCGCGGCCTTCCTTGGTCTTGTTGTCGGCGACCGGTTTGCTTTCGCCGTAGCCTTCCACCGACTTGATGCTGCTGGCAGGCACGCCGGCATCCACCAGGTAGTTGGCCACCGCATGGGCGCGGCGATCGGACAGTTTCTGGTTGTAGGCGTCGGTGCCGACGCTGTCGGTGTGGCCGGAGATATCCAGCGTGGTGGTGGAGGCTTCCTCTTTCAGGCGGGTGGCGATGGTGTCGAGCTTGTCCTTGTCACGGTTGTCGATCTTCGACGAGTCGAAGGCGAAGTGCAGGTCCCTGACAACGATGGTCTCTTCCTTCGGCAGCGGTGCCGGAGCCGGTTCGGGAGCCGGTGCGGGCGGCGGCGCCTCGACCACCTTCTCGCCTTCGCCATGCACCCAGCAGTAGGACGCGCCGAGCACGCCGCCGATCAGCGCGCCCCAGCCCGCCCAGGCACTGCTTTCGATGGAGCCCAGGCCAGCGCCCCCTACACCACCGACCAATGCGCAGGTCGGCCAGTCGGACTTCTGCAACCCTGCGCAACCGGTGAGCAGCGTGCTTACCAGCAGCAGGGGTAAAGCGGTCCTTTTGATGCTCATATATCAGTCTCTCCTGTGAGATGGGTCTGAACCGACAATTACCGAGTAAAGACGGCGATGCACGAATACGCCAGCACTAGGCCATGAAGGGGTTCACAGGCTAGTCTCTGCGCATTCCGAACGAGAGTTTCCGCACACCGATGATTTCCGATCGCACGCCCCAGCAGGCGCTGGCCGCCCTGCTCGACCGCTACGCCCCGCAACGCCTGCTGCTGGTAGGCGCCAGCGGCATTCCCGCCGTGGAAGCCTTCCGCCAGGCCCACCCCGATTGCCAGGTGCACGGCGCCGCCGCAGGCGAGCTGCCGGCGGAACTGGCGGCGCAGCGTTACGACCTGGCGCTGCTGGCCGACTGCCTGGAGCATCTGGAGCGCCGCGCGGCGCTGCAACTGGTCGGCGGCATCCGCAACCTCAACAGCAGCCGCGTCGCCGTGCTGGTCGACCTGGCCGAAGCCGGCGTCGCCGAAATCGACTTCTACGCCCTGGGCATGCAGGCCAGCGAACGCTTCCAGCGCGACGATCAGACACTCACACTGTTCACCTACGATCTGCGTGAATACAAGCAGGTCCCGGATTGGCTGAACGCCAAGTTCTGGGCCAACCCGGAAAACTTCGGCAAGTACTGGTGGTGACCATGACCGAGCCCTGCTGCCCCTGTGGAAGCGGCCTGCCCCTGGCGGACTGCTGCGGCCGCCTGCACGCCGGCCAGCCGGCGCCCACCGCCGAGGCGCTGATGCGTTCGCGCTACAGCGCCTACGCCCTGGGCCTGGTGGACTACCTGCGCGACACCACGCTGCCGGCCCAGCAGCCCGGCCTGGACCTGGAGGCCATCCGCGCCTGGAGCCTGGGCAGCACCTGGCTGGGCCTGGAGGTGGAAAGCCACGAGGTGCTCGGCGGCACGCCCGAGCATGCCCGCGTCACCTTCACCGCGCGCTGGCACGACGCCAACGGCGAGCACAGCCACCGCGAATGCTCCGGCTTCGTCCAGCGCGACGGCCGCTGGTATTTCCTCGACCCGACGGTGCCGCTCAAGCTGGGCCGCAACGATCCCTGCCCGTGCGGCGCCGGCGGCAAGCTGAAGAAATGCTGCGGGCCGTGGATCGGTTGACGCGGCGGACGCACCGGGGCGTGCCTCGTAGGATGGGTTGAGCGAAGCGATACCCATGCGGCCATGGTAATGGGTATCGCAAGCTCAACCCATCCTACGTCAGCGTTTCTCTTGCACCGGTAGCCAGCGGCCTTCCGGCGGGCGTGGATAGCAAAGGATTCATTGCCACCCAAAAGGGACACCTCATGCACCCATTGGGTGCATCGGGCCCATCGGCTAGAATGCGCGCTTTTCCGCGGGCCCCGCCATGCTGCTGACCACCCTCTACATCATCGCCATCATCGCCGAGGCCATGACCGGCGCGCTCTCGGCCGGGCGCCGCAGCATGGACCTGTTCGGCGTGGTGCTGGTGGCCTGCGTCACCGCCCTGGGCGGCGGCTCGATGCGCGACATGCTGCTGGGGCACTACCCGCTGACCTGGGTGCGCCACCCGGAATACCTGGCGCTCACCGCCGGCGCCGCGCTGGTCACGGTATTCATCGCGCCGCTGATGCGCCACCTGCGCTCGCTGTTCCTGGTGCTCGACGCCATCGGCCTGGTGGCCTTCACCCTGATCGGCTGCCAGGTCGGCCTGGAGATGGGCCACAGCCTGCTGATCGCCGCGGTCAGCGGGGTGATCACCGGGGTGTTCGGCGGCATCCTGCGCGACATCTTCTGCAACGACGTGCCACTGATCTTCCGCCGCGAGCTGTACGCCAGCGTGTCCTTCGCCAGCGCCTGGTGCTACCTGATCTGCATCCAGTTGGAGCTGCCCAACGAGCAGGCCATGCTGATCACCCTGTTCGCCGGCTTCCTGTTCCGCCTGCTGGCGATCCGTTTCCACTGGGAAATGCCCAAGTTCGTCTACAAGGACGATCCCCAGCAGAACGGCTGAGCGCTCAGTCGGCCAGCTTCAGATGGCTGGTGTCGGGCGCCGGCGCGGCGGGGTCCGCCTTGGCCTGGCCCATGTCGCTGCCCACCGGCGCCAGGCTGAACTGGCTGAGATCGACCTGCGGCGCACGCGGCTCGGCCTTGTCGTCCTGCAGGTCGGCGCCCACCGGGGCCAGGCCGAAGTCCGGCGCGTCCACCTCGGCGAAGGCCGCCATGTACTCGTCGCGCGGGGCTACCTTCAGCCGTCCCGGCGTAGCCGCGGCCGGTGCCGGGGTAGGAGCGGGTTCGGCGGCGGGCGGCGGGGCCAGTTCGATCTCCTCCACCGCGGGGGCCATGTCCACCACCTCGACCTGCGCGCCGGCCCGTTCCAGAGCGGCGCGGTACTTGTCGGCGGCGGCGGCGTCGAGGTTATTCTTCAGCACCAGGCGGCGGCCGGAAAACAGCAGGGCGATGCGTTGCGCATCGGCCTGGAACAGCTTGGCCAGGTTGGCCTTCACCGCTTCCGGATCAGCGCCTGGAAGCGTCTGACCGGAAAAGACGATTTCGAAACGGCTCATCCATCACACTCCTGTGTTCTCCCGTCTGCCGACGGGCGGCCCAGTATGGGACAACTTCTTTTAACGCAACAACAACTTGCGGCCAAGCAGCCGCTTGGTACACTGGGACGTCTTGGGGGATTGAAATGAATTATCAGGCGCAAACGATAAGAATTATCAGCCTAGTCTGGATTTTCGCGCTCCTCTCCGGTTGCAGCTGGATGACCGGTAGCTTCGAAAGCCCCGACGTGAAGCTGATGAAAGTGGACGTGGTGAAAGCCCGCCTGCTAGAGCAACAGTTCACACTGCACTTCCGTATCGACAACCCGAACGATTTCAGCCTGCCGGTGCGCGGCCTGGCCTACAAGGTCAAGCTGAACGACGTCGACCTGGCCGAAGGCGAATCCAGCGTCTGGTTCACCGTGCCCGCCAATGGCCGGCAGTTCTTCGAGGTGCCGGTGCAGACCAACCTCTGGCGGCACATGAAGTACATCGTCAAGCTGCTGGAAGACCCGGACAAGCCGATCCGCTACAGCCTCGAAGGCGACGTGAAGACCGGCCTGCTGTTCGGCCGCACCGTGCATATCGCGCGCAATGGCGAGATAATCCCCGGCGATTTCATCCCGGAGTGAGGCACCCATGAGCCAGGAACCCCATGTACATGGTCCCGACTGCAACCACGACCATGATCATGACCATCATCACCACGTGCACGGCCCGCACTGCAACCACAGCCACGAGCCGGTGCGTAATCCGCTGAAGGACGTTGGCCGCAACGATCCGTGCCCTTGCGGCAGCGGCGCCAAGTTCAAGAAGTGCCACGGCGCTTGAGGCGGGTGGGCTAGGTGAGAACGCCGTTTCTTCCGTGAGGGGAAACGGCGTTTTCGTATCCGGCGGGCACAAAAGCCCCTGTAGGAGCAATCCGCTCCCACGAGGGAAATGCCATGCCTCCCCGGTGATCGTAGTGCCGACTGCGCCGAGACGCTTTTCGTAGGATGGGTTGAGCCTTGGCGAAACCCATGCGGTCGTGGTGATGGGTATCGCTTCGCTCAACGCCATCCTACGCGGCGTCGTATTTGCCGGAGGGCGTAGGAACAACTGTCTTACCGGCGGCGCCGAGGCGCGCCTCAACGGATGGGTTGAGCCTTGGCGAAACCCATGCGGTCGTGGTGATAGGTATCGCTTCGCTCAACGCCATCCTACGAGGCCTTGTGTGCCGGTGGGGTAGGAGCGGACTCCGTCCGCGATTGGACTCACCGGCCACGCCGGACGCCCCGGCGGCACGAACACCCATCGCGAGCATCCCCGCGCCCACCCTCCCGAACCACCCACACCCCGCGAATTCCCTGCCCCCGCGGCTTGCGCGAAGGTGCGCGGCTCTCTAACGTAGCGGCTTTCCGCAAGCCCTGTGCAGGAGCACGCTTCCATGGCCTCGCGAGCCTTCCGCCCGCTTCCCCGACTCGGCCTCGCCGCCACCCTCAGCGCCGCCGTCAGCCTGACTGGCTGTCAGACCTGGCTGAACGACCGCTACGCCGACAGCCTGCCGCCCACCTCCGGCGTGCAGCCGATCAAGGGCCTGGCCGAAAGCGTGTCGGTGCGCCGCAATGCCCTGGGCATGCCGCTGATCGAGACCAGCACCTTCCACGACGCGCTTTTCGCCATGGGCTACGTGCATGCCAGCGACCGCATCGGCCAGATGGTCGGCCTGCGCCTGATGGCCCAGGGGCGGCTGTCGGAGATGGTCGGCCCGGGCGCCCTGGAGATCGACCGTTTCATGCGCACGGTCAACCTCAGGCAGGCCGCCAATGCCCTCTACGCCGGCTCCTCGCCGCGCCTGAAGCGTTTCTTCGAAACCTACGCGCGCGGCGTCAACGCCTACCTGTTCCGCTACCGCGACAAGCTGCCGATGGACATCGCCGAGTCCGGCTACCGCCCGGAATACTGGAAGCCCGAGGACTCGGCGCTGGTCTTCGCCCTGCTCAACTTCGGCCTGGCGGTGAACCTGCAGGAGGAACTGGACTCTCTGGTGCTCGCGCAGAAGGTCGGCGCCGGGAAGCTCGCCTGGCTCACGCCCATCTACCCCGACGAGGAACTGCCCTTCGCCGAGGCCGACAAGCTCAAGGGCCTGAAACTCGCCGGGCAGATTCCCGGCCTGGCCGAGGTCGGTGGCGCCGCCGAGGCAGTGGCCGGGCTGCAGATGCTCGGCGTGGCCGCCTCCAACAACTGGGCCATCGCCCCGCAGCGCAGCCGCAGCGGCAAGAGCCTGCTGGCCAACGACACCCACCTGCCGCTGTCGATGCCGTCGATCTGGAACTTCATGCAGATCCGCTCGCCGAAGTACAGCGCCGCGGGCGTCACCATCGCCGGCGTACCCGGCGTGGTGGCCGGCTTCAACGGCAAGCTGGCCTGGGGCATGACCATGGTCATGGGCGACAACCAGGACGTCTTCCTCGAACAGGTACGGCGCCAGGGCGGCAAGCTCTACTACCTGGCCGACGGCCAGTGGAAGCCGGCCAGCGAGCGCGTCGAGACCTTCTTCATCAAGGGCCAGCGCCCGGTGCGCGAGACCATCTACGAAACCCGCCACGGCCCGCTGCTCAACAGCGCCCTGCTCGGCGCGAAGAAGAACGACCTGCAGCCGCTGCCGATGAGCAGCGGCTACGGCCTGGCCTACCAGAGCATCCAGGCGGTGTCGGACAAGAGCCTGGACGCCTTCTTCGACCTGTCCCGGGCCAAGAGCGTCGAGCAGGCCTTCGACGCCACCCGCGAAGTCCGCGCCATGCCGCTGAACATCGTGTTCGCCGACGAGAAGCACATCGGCTGGCAGGTCACCGGGCGCTTCCCCAACCGCAAGGACGGCCGCGGCCTGCTGCCCTCCCCCGGCTGGGACGGGCGCTACGACTGGGACGGCTATGCCGACCCGATCCTCCATCCCTCCGACCAGGACCCGCAGCAGGGCTGGCTGGGCACCGCCAACAACCGCACCGTGCAACCCGGCTACGGCGCGCAGCTGTCCAGCTCCTGGTACTACCCCGAACGCGCCGAGCGCATCGCCCAGCTGGCCAACGCCAGCAACCGCCACGACGCGCGCAGCATGATCGCCATGCAGTACGACCAGACCACGCCCTTCGCCGCCAAGCTGCAGGGCATGCTCGACGCGCCCGGCATGGCCGCGCCGCTGAAGCAGGCGATCCAGGCCCTGCCCGAAGGCCAGCGCGAGCGCGCCCGCGAGGCCCTGGACCGGCTGATGGCCTTCGACGGCAAGCTCTCCGCCAGCTCCGCCGACGCCGCCCTCTACGAGGCCTTTCTGCAGGAAAGCGCCAAGCAGATCTTCCTCGACGAACTGGGCCCGGAAGACAGCCCGGCCTGGAAGGCCTTCGTGCAGAACGCTGACCTCTCCTACTCGGCCCAGGCCGACCACCTGCTGGGCCGCGACGACAGCCCCTTCTGGGACGACGTGAAAACGCCGCAGAAGGAAGACAAGCCGGCCATCCTCGCGCGCAGCCTGGCCGCCGCCACCGCCTTCTGCGAACAGAAGCTGGGCAGCGACCGCCATGCCTGGCAGTGGGGCAAGCTGCACACCTACAACTGGGTCAGCGACAGCACCAAGATGGCGCCCTACCTGGACGCCGGACAGCGCGCCGGCCTGGGCGCCATCAAGGGCTACCTGGACCGCGGCCCCTACCCGGCCGGCGGCGACCACAGCACGCTGAACGTCTCGGCCTACAACTGGGGCCAGAACTTCGACACCTGGCTGATCCCGGCCATGCGCATGGTCGTCGACTTCGGCCAGAGCGAGCCCATGCTCGGCGTCAACAGCAGCGGCCAGTCCGGCAACCCGGCCAGCCCGCACTACGCCGACGGCATCGACGCCTGGCTGAAGGGCGACTACATGAGCTTCCCGTTCCAGAGCCAGAACCTCGACCGCGTCTACGGCAGCAAGCGCCTGACCCTCGTTCCGCAGAAATGAGCGCGCGGCGCGGAACTTCCGCCGCGCCGGCGGGTCGGATCTGTCGACTTACTCCATGATCATCTTCAAGGCACCCTCGGGTGCCTTTTTTTTGCTGCCCACGCCACAACCGGCGCACCAGGCTGTTACCGAAAACCCCGCCTCCTCGCCCCGTCTTGGGGCATCCCTTCCCCGACCGGCTGCTATACCTGTCGTAGGAACGCGCCTGTCGTCCGTCTCCTACCGCCGAGGCCCGTGGTTGCGCCTCTGGTTCGAAACTTGCTGTCACATTGATGTTATGCCTTTGGTTCCACTGCTTGAATCAACCACCAAGGATTCCAACCGATGAAAAAAGCATGGCTGACCCTCTCCGCCCTGGTGCTGCTGGCTGGCGCCGGAGCTTTGCAGGCCAAGGAATGGAAAGAAATCCGCTTCGCCACCGACCCGTCCTACGCGCCCTTCGAATCCAAGGCGCCGGACGGCAGCCTGGTCGGCTTCGACATCGACCTGGGCAACGCCATCTGCGAGCACCTGAAGGTCAAGTGCGTGTGGATGGCCAACGACTTCGACGGCATGATCCCGGGCCTGAAGGCTCGCAAGTTCGATGGCGTGATCTCCTCGATGACCGTCACCGAGGCGCGCCAGAAGGAAATCGACTTCAGCGACAAGCTGTTCACCAGCCCCACCGCGATGATCAGCAAGAAGGGCTCGGGCCTGGAGGCCACCGCCGCATCGCTCAAGGGCAAGACCGTCGGCGTCGAGCAGGGCACCATCCAGGAAACCTTCGCCAAGGCCAAGCTGGAGCCGGCCGGGGTCAACGTGAAGAGCTACCAGAACCAGGACCAGGTCTACGCCGACCTGGTGTCCGGGCGCCTGGACGTCTCGCTGCAGGACATGCTGCAGGCCGAGCAGGGCTTCCTCACCACCGACCAGGGCAAGGGCTTCGAGATCAGCAAGCCGGTGCATGACCCGCTGATGCCGGCCGACATCGCCATCGGCATCAAGAAGGGCAACAACGAACTGCGCGAGATGATCAACAAGGGCATCAAGGCGATCCACGCCGACGGCACCTACGACAAGCTGCAGAAGAAATACTTCGGCGACATCGACATCTACAACGACTGACCCGCGTCCACCGCGCCCGGCTGCCGCCAAGGCGGCCGGGTGCGGTCTATTCTGCTGACAAGGCACAAGGAGTTTCCTGCGCATGCTCCAGGACTTCTTCCGTACCCTGGCCGAGACCATGAGCCTCAAGGGCTACGGCTCCATCCTCCTCGACGGCACCTGGATGACCGTCAAGCTGTCGATCTGCTCGCTGCTGCTGTCGGTGACCCTCGGCCTGCTGGGCGCCAGCGCCAAGCTGTCCGGCTCCAGGCTGCTGCGCTTCCCCGCCACCTGCTACACCACGCTGATCCGCGGGGTGCCCGACCTGGTGCTGATGCTGCTGATCTTCTACAGCCTGCAGACCTGGCTGGCGGACCTGACCGACTACATGGACTGGGACTACATCGAGATCGACCCCTTCAGCGCCGGCATCATCACCCTCGGCTTCATCTACGGCGCCTACTTCACCGAGACCTTCCGCGGCGCCATCCTCGCCGTGCCGCGCGGCCAGTTGGAGGCGGCCAGCGCCTACGGCCTGACGCGCCTGCAGCGCTTCCGCTTCGTGCTCTTCCCGCAGATGATGCGCTTCGCCCTGCCGGGGGTGGGCAACAACTGGATGGTGCTGATCAAGTCCACCGCGCTGGTCTCCATCATCGGCCTCTCCGACGTGGTGCGCGCCGCCCAGGACGCCGGCAAGAGCAGCTACCGCCTGCTGTTCTTCCTGCTGGTGGCCGGGGCCATCTACCTGCTCTTCACCACCGTCTCCAACATCGTGCTCAACGCCCTTGAGCGCCGCTACGCCATCGGCGTGCGCGAGGCCCTGCGATGATCGAGTTGCTGCAGCAGTACGGCAAGGCCTTCCTCTGGAGCGACGGCTACCACATCACCGGCCTGGCCATGACGCTCTGGCTGCTGACGGTGTCCATCGCCTTCGGCTTCACCTTCGCCATTCCCCTGTCCATCGCCCGCGTCTCGCGCAACCCGCTGCTGCGCTGGCCGGTGCAGTTCTACACCTACGTGTTCCGCGGCACGCCGCTCTACATCCAGCTGCTGGTCTGCTACACCGGCATCTACAGCGTGGCGGCGGTGCGCGAGCAGCCGATCCTCGACGCCTTCTTCCGCAACGGCCTGAACTGCACGCTGCTGGCCTTCGCCCTGAACACCTGCGCCTACACCACCGAGATATTCGCCGGGGCCATCCGCAACACCGCCCACGGCGAGGTGGAAGCGGCCCGCGCCTACGGCCTGAGCGGCTGGCGCCTGTACCGCTACGTGATCATGCCCTCGGCGCTGCGCCGCTCGCTGCCCTACTACAGCAACGAGGTGATCCTCATGCTGCACTCCACCACCGTGGCCTTCACCGCCACGGTGCCGGACATCATGAAGATCGCCCGCGACGCCAACGCCGCCACCTTCCTCTCCTTCCAGTCCTTCGGCATAGCCGCGGCGCTGTACCTGGTGACCTCCTTCACCCTGGTCGGCCTGTTCCGCCTCGCCGAACGCCGCTGGCTGGCCTTCCTCGGCCCCAGCCATGGCTGAACCCATCCCGGCCGCGCGGCGGTCGTAACCTGAGGACTCCATGACCACACTGAAGATCGAAGGCCTGTACAAGCGCTACGGCGACAACGAGGTGCTCAAGGGTGTGTCCCTGGAGACCCGCACCGGCGACGTGGTGAGCATGATCGGCGCCAGCGGCTCGGGAAAGAGCACCTTCCTGCGCTGCATCAACTTCCTCGAACAGCCCGACGAAGGCCGCATGAGCCTGGACGGCGAGGAAATCCGCATGGTCGCCAGCCCCGGCGGCATGCGCGTGGCCGACGCGGCGCAGTTGCAGCGCATCCGCACGCGCCTGGCCATGGTGTTCCAGCACTTCAACCTGTGGAGCCACATGACGGTGCTGGAGAACGTCACCCTGGCCCCGCGCCGCGTCCTGGGCGTCGAGCGCAAGGAAGCCGAGGAACGCGCGCGCAGCTACCTGGCCAAGGTCGGCCTGCCGACCCAGGTGGAGGACAAGTACCCGGCCTTCCTCTCCGGCGGCCAGCAGCAGCGCGTGGCCATCGCCCGCGCCCTGGCCATGGAGCCGGAGATCATGCTGTTCGACGAACCCACCTCGGCGCTGGACCCGGAACTGGTGGGCGAGGTGCTCAAGGTGATCAAGGCCCTGGCCGAGGAAGGCCGCACCATGATCCTGGTGACCCACGAAATGGCCTTCGCCCGCGAGGTCTCCAGCCAGGTGCTGTTCCTCCACCAGGGCCGCGTCGAGGAACAGGGGCCGCCGCAGGAGGTGCTGGGCCAGCCGAAGAGCGAGCGGTTGCGGCAGTTTCTCAGTGGGAATCTGAAGTAGGGGTGGTGCCAGGCTCGGCGCTGGCGTGCCATCGGAATCCGTTCCCCTCACCCCAGCCCTCTCCCGGAGGGAGAGGGGGCTTGTCCTGAGCGGGCTGAAGATCAGGAGTCAGCCGGCAACGCCATAGTCTCGCAGGGAGCTCCGTAGCCCGCTTCACACCGAACGGTCCCCTCTCCCGCTTGCGGGGGAGGGTTAGGGAGGGGGAACGGGGCCAAGTCCCAGCGCCGGAGTGTCGTCGAAGTCCGTCCCCTCTCCCCAGCCCTCTCCCTGAAGGGAGAGGGGGCCTGTCCTGAGCAGGCTGAAGATCAGGAGTCAGCCGGCAACGCCATAGTCTCGCAGGGAGCGATGTAGCCCCGCTTCACACCGAACGGTCCCCTCTCCCGCTTGCGGGGGAGGGTTAGGGAGGGGGAACGGGGCCAAGCCCAGCGCCGGCGTATCGTCGAAGTCCGTCCCCTCTCCCCAGCCCTCTCCCTGAAGGGAGAGGGGGCTTGTCCTGAGCAGGCTGAAGATCAGGAGTCAGCCGGCAACGCCATAGTCTCGCAGGGAGCTCCGTAGCCCCGCTTCACACCGAACGGTCCCCTCTCCCGCTTGCGGGGGAGGGTTAGGGAGGGGGAACGGGGCCAAGTCCCAGCGCCGGAGTGTCGTCGAAGTCCGTCCCCTCTCCCCAGCCCTCTCCCTGAAGGGAGAGGGAGCCTGTCCTGAGCAGGTTGAAGGTCAGGAGTCAGCCGGCAACAAAAAACCGGGCCAAAGCCCGGTTTCTCGCGTTCGCCTCAAGCCTCAAGCCTCAAGCCTTGGGCAGCGTCACCCCAGTCTGCCCCTGGTACTTGCCCCCACGATCCTTGTACGACACCTCGCAGGCCTCGTCCGACTGCAGGAACAGCATCTGCGCCACGCCCTCGTGGGCATAGATCTTCGCCGGCAGGTTGGTGGTGTTGGAGAACTCCAGGGTCACGTGGCCTTCCCACTCCGGCTCCAGCGGGGTGACGTTGACGATGATGCCGCAGCGCGCGTAGGTGCTCTTGCCCAGGCAGATGGTCAGCACGTCGCGGGGGATGCGGAAGTACTCCACGGTGCGCGCCAGGGCGAAGGAGTTCGGCGGGATGATGCAGACGTCGCTGTTGATGTCGACGAAGCTCTTCTCGTCGAAGTTCTTCGGGTCCACCACCGCCGAGTGGATGTTGGTGAACACCTTGAACTCGGCCGCGCAGCGCACGTCGTAGCCGTAGCTGGAGACGCCGTAGGAGATCACCCGGCTGTCGTCGGCGCCGCGCACCTGGCGCTCGACGAAGGGCTCGATCATCCCGTGCTCCAGGGCCATGCGGCGAATCCACTTGTCCGATTTGATGCTCATGGCGGGCGTCCCGTAGCTGCTGAAAAAGAAACGCGAATCTTACCGGCAGCGCCCGTCGGCAGCAAAGGCTGCATGACCAACGTCGAGAACGCGTTGCGCACAGGCCCGCCGAAGACCTTCCAGCAATGCACGAATGCAGGCCGCGAAAGTAGCGGGCCAACGCGTATTTCAGATATTGCCGAGATACTTCTGAATTTTTAAGAAAAATCTCACAAGACTCAAAAGAAACCTCACCTGCACCTTGAACCGGACGTGAAAGATACTTTGTCCCCTGCCCCGCCATAAGTTGCCTACAGCGGAAATCACAATAAACGCCCCGCAGGGAACTCCCATGAATCCAAAGATTCCCCTCCTGCTGTTTCCCTTGTTGCTGATTGCGTGCACGACAAACGACCCGAAGCCGGTTTGCGATGAACAAGGCTGTGGAGCACAACAGCCCCCAGCGTCATCTTCAGCTGCCGGCAATAACCCCGCGGATATCGACGCGGACCGAGCCTCGAGCGCGCTCCTGTCCCTCGCCGCCAGCGACCCGCGCGCGGCCTACGACCTGGGGCTGCGCTATTTCCGCGGGGATGGCGTGGCCCAGGACAGCTACCAGGCGCTGCAGTGGATGCGCAGCGCCGCGGAGCGCGGGGACCTGGAGGCGCAGAAGGCCCTCGGCGGCCTCTACCTGGGCGGCCTCGAGGAAATGGGCGCCGACCCGCAGGAAGCCGAGAAATGGCTGGCGATGGCCGCGGGCCGAGGCGACCAGGAGTCGATGCAACTCCTGGCCCAGGCCCGCGCCGCCAAAAACTCCGAAGCTGCCTATTTCAAGTGGAAGACCGATTGGCGGGAAATGACCCTGCGCTATTGGTACTCGGCCTATCCCTATCGCAGTTATTGGCGGGATGACAACTGGCACTGGCGCTAGCTGGAAGTCACAAGTCGAAAGTTTCCGCAACGGCAACTGGCAGAAGAACAAACACCCCCCAACACCAAACGGCAAAACAACATGAAATCAAAATCGAAGAGCATTGTTAAATACATGCTGGGCGCGGCCATTGCCGGCACATTGAATGGATGCGCGGCACTGGGCGGGGGGTTGATCTCGCCGGGGGGACAGCATGCCGGGGTTTCCGGCGCGGCGGCCGGCGGCAACAGCAACGGCGCGCAGCAATCGCTGCAGCGCTGCGACAGGCCACTGGGCACCATCGCCGTGGACGACGGGCGCGAGGCCGACTGGTACGGCCCCTTCGGCAGCGCCACGCAGATGACCTCCATCGAACCCCTGCTGCGCCTGGCGGTACAGCAATCGAACTGCTTCGTCATCACCTCGATCGGCAACCAGCGATCCGACGCCCGCCTATCGCGCATCACCGAGATACAGCGGCTATCCGGCGAATACCGCGCCGGTTCTAAACAGCACAAGGGCCAGCGGGTCGCCGCCGACTATTACCTGGAACCGCAGATCATCATCAACGACTCCGCCATTGGCGGCCTGGCCGGAACCCTCGGCGGGCTGATCGGCAACGCCGCCATCGGCCAACTCGCCGGCGCGCTGCAAACCAAGGCCTCGGTGGTCACGCTCTCGCTGTTCGACATTCGCTCCTCGGTGCAGATCGCCGCAGCCGAAGGCAACTCGACCGCGACCAACTACGGAGCCGCGCTGGCCGGCTTCGGCGGTGGCGTCGGCGGGGGGCTGGGCGGCTTTTCCCGCACGCCCGAAGGCAAGGCCACGGTGGTCGCCTTCATCGATGCCTGGAACAAGATGGTCGTGTCCCTGCAGGACTACAAGGCCCAGAACGTCGAGGGCGGGCTGGGCCGTGGCGGCAAGCTGAAGGTCAACTGAGGCCACCGCGGCCACGGCGTCCGGCAAATGACGAGCGCGGCCGCCAGGCCGCGCCCTTGATCAGTCCTCGCTGATGGAGATGCTCGGCATCGCCGGCGCGTCCTTCTCGCTCAGGGCGATGCGCGCGCCCACGCAGCGGGCCATTTCCTGGTAGATCATCGCCAGTTGGCTTTCCGGGTCGGCGATCACCGTCGGCTTGCCGCCGTCGGCCTGCATGCGGATGGCCATGGACAGCGGCAGCGAAGCCAGCAGTTCCACGCCGTACTGCGCCGCCAGCTTCTCGCCGCCGCCCTCGCCGAACAGGTGCTCGGCGTGGCCGCAGTTGGAGCAGATGTGCACCGCCATGTTCTCCACCACGCCCAGCACCGGGATGTTGACCTTGCGGAACATCTCCACGCCCTTCTTCGCATCGAGCAGGGCCAGGTCCTGCGGGGTGGTGACGATCACCGCGCCGGCCACCGGGACCTTCTGCGCCAGGGTCAGCTGGATGTCGCCGGTACCCGGCGGCATGTCGATCACCAGGTAGTCCAGGTCGTTCCAGGCGGTCTGGGTGATCAGTTGCAGCAGCGCGCCGGAGACCATCGGCCCGCGCCACACCACAGGAGTGTTGTCGTCGGTGAGGAAGGCCATGGACATGACTTCCACGCCATGGGCCTCCAGCGGCACGAACCACTTCTGCTCGCGCACCTTCGGCCGGGTGCCCTCGGGAATGCCGAACATGATGCCCTGGCTGGGGCCGTAGATGTCGGCGTCGAGGATGCCCACCTTGGCCCCTTCGCGGGCCAGCGCCAGGGCCAGGTTGGCGGCGGTGGTGGACTTGCCCACGCCGCCCTTGCCGGAGGCCACGGCGATGATGTTCTTCACGTTGCTCATGCCCGGCACCTGGGCCTGGGCCTTGTGCGCGGCGATCTTCACGTCCACCTTCACCTGGGCCGAGTCCACCCCGTCGAGGGCTTCCAGGGCCATCTGCACGGTCTGCGCCAGGCCATTCCTGAACAGGCCGCAGGCATAGCCCAGCTCCAGGCCCAGGGCGATGCGCCCGCCCTGGATGTCGAGGTCGCGCAGGTAGCCGGCGTCGAGCAGGTTCTGGCCGGTGTGCGGGTCGGTGATCTGGCGGAGGACGGCCTCCACCGTGGCGCGGGTGACGACGCTCATGGGTTCTCCCGAAAAAAGGCTGAGCACGGTAGGCGGGAATATTAACAGCAGCGGCAGGCTATAGGTTGCAGGCTTCGGGCTTCGGGCTTCGGGCTTCGGGCTTCGGGCTTCGGGCTTCAGGCTTCAGGCTTCGGGCTTCAAGCACCGATCGCTCTTCGCTCCTACCTGTAGCCTATAGCCTGCTGCCTGCAGCCTGTTATAGTTACCGACTTCCCTCGATTTACCCCAATGGCCTGAGCATCATGTCCGAAAACCGCCAGATCCTCGTCACCAGCGCCCTGCCCTACGCCAACGGCTCCATTCACCTGGGCCACATGCTGGAATACATCCAGACCGACATCTGGGTGCGTTTCCAGAAGATGCGTGGCAACCAGGCGGTGTACGTCTGCGCGGACGATGCCCACGGCTCGGCCATCATGCTGCGCGCCGAGCGCGAAGGCATCACCTCGGAACAGCTGATCGACGCCGTGCGCGCCGAGCACATGGCCGACTTCGCCGCCTTCCTGGTGGACTTCGACAACTACCACTCGACGCACTCGGAAGAGAACCGCGAGCTGTCCTCGGCCATCTACCTGAAGCTGCGCGACGCCGGGCACATCGCCACCCGCCCGGTGACCCAGTACTTCGACCCGGAAAAGCAGATGTTCCTGGCCGACCGTTTCATCAAGGGCACCTGCCCGAAGTGCGGCACCGCCGACCAGTACGGCGACAACTGCGAAGCCTGCGGCGCCACCTACGCGCCCACCGAGCTGAAGGACCCGAAATCGGCCATCTCCGGCGCCACCCCGGTGCTCAAGGAGTCGCTGCACTACTTCTTCAAGCTCCCGGACTTCGACGCCATGCTCAAGCAGTGGACGCGCAGCGGCGCGCTGCAGGAGTCGGTGGCCAACAAGATCGCCGAATGGCTGGACGCCGGCCTGCAGGAATGGGACATCTCCCGTGACGCGCCCTACTTCGGCTTCGAGATTCCCGAGGCCCCGGGCAAGTACTTCTACGTCTGGCTGGACGCGCCCATCGGCTACATGGCCAGCTTCAAGAACCTCTGCGCGCGCCGCCCGGAGCTGGACTTCGACGCCTTCTGGAACAAGGACTCCAAGGCCGAGCTGTACCACTTCATCGGCAAGGACATCGTCAACTTCCACGCGCTGTTCTGGCCGGCCATGCTCGAAGGCGCCGGCTACCGCAAGCCCACCGCGCTGAACGTGCACGGCTACCTGACCGTCAACGGGCAGAAGATGTCCAAGTCCCGCGGCACCTTCGTCAAGGCGCGCACCTACCTGGACCACCTGGACCCGGAATACCTGCGCTACTACTACGCCTCCAAGCTCGGCCGCGGCGTCGACGACCTCGACCTGAACCTCGAGGACTTCGTGCAGAAGGTCAACTCCGACCTGGTCGGCAAGGTGGTCAACATCGCCAGCCGCTGCGCCGGCTTCATCCACAAGGGCAACGCCGGCTTGCTGGTGGACGCCGACCCGGCGCCGGAGCTGGTCGCAGCCTTCAAGGCCGCCGCGCCGAGCATCGCCGCCGCCTACGAAGCCCGCGACTTCGGCCGCGCCATGCGCGAAATCATGGCCCTGGCCGACCAGGCCAACGCCTGGATCGCCGACAAGGCGCCCTGGGCGCTGAACAAGCAGGAAGGCAAGCAGGCCGAGGTCCAGGCCATCTGCGCCCTGGGCGTGAACCTGTTCCGCCAGTTGGTGATCTTCCTCAAGCCGGTGCTGCCGAAGCTGGCCGAGGCCGCCGAAGCCTTCCTCAACGTCGCCCCGCTGAAGTGGAGCGACCACGAGCAACTGCTGGCCAACCACCAGCTGAACCCGTTCAACCCGCTGATGACCCGTATCGAGCCCGCGAAAATCGAAGCCATGATCGAAGCCTCCAAGGAAGACCTCGCCGCTGCCAACCAACCCGCCGGCAACGGCGAACTGGTGAAGGACCCGCTGGCCGCGGAAATCAACTTCGACGCCTTCGCCGCCGTCGACCTGCGCATCGCGCTGATCGAGAAGTGCGAGTTCGTCGAGGGTGCCGACAAGCTGCTGCGCCTGTCCCTGGACATCGGCGACGAGAAGCGCAACGTGTTCTCCGGCATCAAGAGCGCCTACCCGGACCCGAGCAAGCTCGAAGGCCGCCTGACCCTGTACGTGGCCAACCTGGCCCCGCGCAAGATGAAGTTCGGCGTCTCCGAAGGCATGGTCCTGGCCGCCGGCCCCGGCGGCGAGGAAATCTACCTGCTCAGCCCGGACAGCGGCGCCAAGCCGGGCCAGCGCGTGAAGTAAGCGGCACGCGCCGAACGCGACGCCGGCCCCGGGGCCGGCGTCGTCGTTTCTGCCTTGCCCGGGCAAGACCATGCGCATAACCTATGCGCATCCGCCTCGGAGGTTCCCATGCACACGACCTACGATCCCCAAGCCCCGAAGAAAGCCACCAACCTCAGCCTGAACAGCGACCTGCTCAAGCAGGCCCGCGAGCTGGACGTGAACCTCTCGGCGGTGCTGGAGGAAGCGCTGGCCGACGTAGTGCGCGAACGCCTGCGGCAACGCTGGCTGGAACAGAACCGCCAGGCCATCGACGCCTACAATCAGCATGTGGACGGCGCCGGCGTGTTCGCCGACGACCTGCGGAGCTTCTGATGCCGCAGTTCGACCTGTACCGCAACCCCAGCCCGCGCAGCCGCGAGGACATCCCGCTGCTGCTGGACGTGCAGAGCGACCTGCTCGCCTCGCTGAACACCCGCGTGGTGATCCCGCTCAGCCGCGGCAAGGGCCTGGCCGGCATCGACCGGCTGATGCCCGAGGTGACGGTGGAGGGCGAGAAACTGCTGCTGCTCACCCCGCAGATGGCCGGCGTGGCGCGCCGCGAGCTGGGCGAGCCGGTGGGCAGCCTGGCGCACCTGCGGTTGGACATCATCGCCGCCATCGACCTGCTGATCACGGGAATCTGAGCATGCCCAAGCTCCGCCACCGCCCGGCCCGAGGCACCCGGCCATGACCGAACTCGCCCTGATCCTGGTCAGCGCCATCCTGGTCAACAACTTCGTGCTGGTGCAGTTCCTCGGCCTGTGCCCGTTCATGGGCGTGTCGCGCAAGATCGAGACGGCCATCGGCCTGGCCCTGGCCACCACCTTCGTGCTGACCCTGGCCTCGATCTGCAGCTACATCCTGCAGCGCTACGTGCTGCGCCCGCTGGACCTGGAGTACCTGCGCACCATCGGCTTCATCCTGGTGATCGCCGTGGTGGTGCAGTTCACCGAACTGCTGGTGAAGAAGAGCAGCCTGCTGCTGTACCGCGTGCTGGGCATCTTCCTGCCGCTGATCACCACCAACTGCATCGTCCTCGGCGTGGCCCTGCTCAACGCCAACAAGCCCGAGTATGGCTTCCTGCAGTCCAGCGTCCAGGGCTTCGGCGCCGGGCTGGGCTTCTCCCTGGTGCTGGTGCTGTTCGCCGCCCTGCGCGAGCGCATCGCCATCGCCGACGTGCCCAAGCCGTTCCAGGGCGCGGCCATCGGCATGATCACCGCAGGGCTGATGTCCCTGGCGTTCATGGGCTTCACCGGGCTGATCAAGCTATGACTGCCGTGCTGCTCGCGGTCAGTGTGCTGCTGGCCCTGTGCCTGGCCAGCGGCGCCCTGCTCGGCTACGCGGCGGTGCGCTACCGCGTCGAGGGCGACCCGGTGGCCGAACAGGTCAACGCCCTGCTGCCGCAGACCCAGTGCGGGCAATGCGGCTATGCCGGCTGCAAGCCCTACGCCGAGGCCATCGCCCAGGGCGACGCGATCAACAAGTGCCCGCCCGGCGGCAGCGCCACCATCGCCGCCCTGGCCGACCTGCTCGACGTCGAGGCGCCGCCCCTGGACGCGCCGGCGGAAACCCCGCCGCGCGTGGCCTTCATCCGCGAGGCCGAGTGCATCGGCTGCACCAAGTGCATCCAGGCCTGCCCGGTGGACGCCATCGTCGGCGCCGCGCGGCAGATGCACACGGTGATCGCCGCCGAATGCACCGGCTGCGACCTGTGCGTCGAGCCCTGCCCGGTGGATTGCATCGACATGCTCGACCTGGAAGTCGGCGTGCGCGACTGGAAATGGCCGCTGCCCGATGCCCGGCTGATCGCCAGCGACCGGGAGCAGGCCGCATGAACGCCAAGGCCTGGGACTTCCCCGGCGGCCTGCATCTGCCGACCAACAAGGCGCAATCCACCGCCGGCCCCATCGTCCGGGCGCCACTGCCCAGCCGGCTGATCCTGCCGCTGCAGCAACACACCGGCGCGCCGGCCCTGCCCTGCATGGACGTCGGCGAGCGCGTGCTCAAGGGCCAGATGATCGCCAGCCCCGGCAGCGCCATCAGCGCCGCCGTGCATGCGCCGACCTCCGGCACGGTGGTGGCCATCGGCGAGCAACCTTATCCACACCCTTCCGGCCTGCTGGCCGAAGCCATCGTCATCGACGCCGACGGGCTGGACGAATGGGCGCCCTTGCAGCCCTGCCCCGACTACCGCCAGGAAAGCCCCGCCGCCCTGCTGGAGCGCATCCGCCAGGCCGGCATCGCCGGGCTCGGCGGCGCCGGCTTCCCCACCGCCGCCAAGCTGGCCGCCCGCGCCGCCGAAGACCTGCACACCCTGGTGATCAACGGCGCCGAGTGCGAGCCCTACATCAGCGCCGACGACATGCTGATGCGCGAACGCGCGGCCGAACTGGTGGAAGGCATCGAGATTCTCATGCACCTGCTGCAGCCGCAGCAGGTGCTGCTCGGCATCGAGGACGACAAGCCCCAGGCCATCGAGGCCCTGCGCCAGGCCATCGGCGAGCGCGCCATCGAACTGCGGGTGGTCCCCACCAAGTACCCCTCCGGCGGCGAACGCCAACTGATCCAGCTGCTCAGCGGCCGCGAGGTGCCCAGCGGCGGCCTGCCGGCGGACATCGGCATGGTCTGCGTCAACGTCGGCACCGCCGTGGCGCTGCGCGATGCGCTGGTCCTCGGGCGCCCGCTGATCTCGCGCATCACCACCCTGACCGGCGCCGCCCTGGCGCGGCCGATGAACGTCGAGGCGCTGCTCGGCACGCCGGTCGGCGAACTGCTGGAATTCGCCGGGCTGAATCGCGGCCGGCTCGGCCGCCTGGTCATGGGCGGCCCGCTGATGGGCATCACCCTCGGCGACCTGCAGGCCCCGCTGATCAAAACCGCCAACTGTCTGCTGGCCGCGACCGCCGAGGAACTGCCGGCGCCGCCGCCGGCGCTGCCGTGCATCCGCTGCGGCGACTGCGCCCAGGCCTGCCCGGCCAGCCTGCTGCCGCAGCAGCTGTACTTCTTCGCCCAGGGCGACGACCACGAGCAGTTGCAGGCCTACAACCTGTTCGACTGCATCGAGTGCGGCGCCTGCGCCTACGTCTGCCCCTCCAGCATCCCGCTGGTGCAGTACTACCGCGCGGCCAAGGCGGACATCCGCGAACTGCAGCTGAAACAGCAGAAGGCCGAACACTCGCGCCTGCGCTTCGAGCACCGCCAGGAACGCCTGCGCCGCGAGGAGCAACGCAAGGCCGAGGAACGCCAGGCCCGCCTGGAACGCGCCGCCCGCGCCCGCGAAGCCCAGGCTGCCGCGCCAGTGGCGGAAGCACCGCAGTCGGTCATCGAACGGGTGAAGGCGGAGAAGGCCGTGGGCAACGCCGGCGCCGACCTCAAGCGGCTGAAGATCGAAGCCAGCATGGCCCGCGTCGCCCTGCAGAAGGCCGAGAAGCAACTGGCCGCCCACGACACCGAGCAACTGCGCGCCCAGGTCGAGACGCTGCGCCAGGCCGCCGAGCAGGCCCGCCAGGCCCTGGAAGCCGCCGAAGCCGAACCAGCCCCCGCCGCTCCCAAACCAGCGATCGGCGACGAAGCGGTCCTGAAGAAGGCGAAGATCGACGCCGCCATGGCCCGCGCCCAATTGAAGAAGTCCGAGAAAGCCTTTGGCGAAGCGCCAGACGAACAGCAGCAGGCCACCCTCGCCCAGCTGCGCGAAGCCGCCGAACGGGCCGAGCGTCACCTGGCGCAATTGCAGACAGCGCCCGAAGCCAAGGCGGAACCCGCCGGCGACGGCATGGCGAACCTGAAGAAGGCCAAGATCGCCCTGGTCACCCGCCGCGCCGAGCTGAGGAAAGCCGAGCAGGACGGTGCCGGCGATGCCGAACTGGCCCTGCTGCGCGAAGCCCTGGTCGAGGCCGAGCGCCAGCTGCACGCCGCCGAGGACGCCAGCGGCAAGCCGGCGCCGAACCTGCAACGCATCGACAAGCGCCCGGTGGACGCCGCCACCCGCGCCCTCAAGACCGAACTGGCCTACGCCCGCGCCGATCTCAAGAAGCTCGAACGCGAAGGCGCCGACGAAGCCCGCCTAACTGCCGCGCGCGAGCGCCTGGCGGCGGCGGAAAACGCGCTGGCCGCGCGCGATACGGAGTGACCCATGGCCCTGCCGCGTTTTTCCTCGCCCCACGCCACCGGCGCCAACCGCACGCAGAAGGTCATGCTGCAGGTGCTAGCCGCGCTGGCCCCGGGCGCCCTGGCGCTGATCGCCCTGTACGGCGTCGGCCCGCTGTTCAACCTGCTCTGGTGCAGCGCCGTGGCCCTGGGCACCGAAGCGCTGATGCTGCACCTGCGCAAGCGCCCGCTGGCGGTGTTCCTCAAGGACGGCAGCGCGCTGGTCACCGCCGTGCTCCTGGCCCTGGCCCTGCCGCCCTACGCGCCCTGGTGGCTGAGCCTGCTGGCTACCGCCTTCGCCCTGGTGTTCGGCAAGCACCTGTACGGCGGCCTCGGGCAGAACCCGTTCAACCCGGCGATGCTCGGCTACGTGGTGGTGCTGGTGTCCTTCCCCCTGGAAATGACGCGCTGGCCCAGCCCCGACGCCGGCCTCGGCCTGGTCGACAGCCTGTCGCGCATCCTCGGCCTGGGCGCGCCGCCGCCGGACGCCTGGGCCGGCGCCACCGCCCTGGACGTGCTGAAGAACAACCACAGCCTGACCATCGACGAGCTGGTGACGCAGAGTACGGCTTTCGGCCATGTCGGCGGGCGCGGCGTGGAGCTGGTCAACCTGGCCTTCCTCGCCGGCGGCCTGTTCCTGCTCTGGCGCAAGCTGTTCACCTGGCATGCGCCGCTGGGCATGCTCGGCGGCCTGTTCGTCATGAGCCTGCTGTTCTGGAACGGCTCGGGCTCGGACTCCCACGGCTCGCCGCTGTTCCACCTGTTCAGCGGGGCGGCCATGCTCGGCGCGTTCTTCATCGTCACCGACCCGGTTTCCGGCGCCACCAGCAAGCGCGGGCGCCTGGTGTTCGGCCTCGGCGTGGGCATCGTCACCTACGTGATCCGCGCCTGGGGCGGCTACCCCGACGGCGTGGCCTTCGCCGTGCTGCTGATGAACCTGGCGGCGCCGACCATCGACTACTACACCCGCCCGCGCACCTACGGGCACAAGAAGCCCAAGCGCGGCTTCAAGCTGGGGGAATGAGATGGCCGACAGCCGCCGTTCCATGCTGAAGAACGCCCTACTGCTGGGGGCCTTCGCGGTGCTCTGCGTCGGCCTGGTGGCGGTGGTCCACCAGTTCACCCAGGCACGCATCGAGCAGGCCCAGCGCGAGGCGCGCGGGCGCCTGCTGCTGGAACTGCTGCCGCCGGGCAGCTACGACAACCACCCGCTGGACGCCCCCGTCGAAGTCTTCGAGCCCAAGCTGCTGGGCAAGCCGCAGCCGGCCCAGGCCTTCGTCGCCCGCCTGCAGGGCCGCGCCACCGGCGTCATACTCCCGGCCACCGCGCCGGACGGCTACAGCGGCGCCATCGAGCTGCTGGTGGGGGTCAGCGCCGAAGGCCGCCTGCTCGGCGTGCGCGTGGTGGCGCACAAGGAAACCCCGGGCCTGGGCGACAAGATCGAGCCGGGCAAGAGCGACTGGCTGCACGGCTTCGACGGCCGCTCCCTGGCCGACCCGGACGAGGCCGGCTGGAAGGTGAAGAAGGACGGCGGCCGGTTCGACCAGTTCGCCGGCGCCACCGTCACCCCGCGCGCCGTGGTCAAGGCCACGCACAAGGCGCTGCAGTATTTCGATGCGCACAAGGCCGCGCTGCTCGCGCCGGCGGCCGGAGGCGAACAACATGAATAGCTACCGCGAAATCGCCCGCCAGGGCCTGTGGCGGAACAACCCCGGGCTGGTCCAGCTGCTGGGCCTGTGCCCGCTGCTGGGCACCAGCAACTCCATGGTCAACGCCCTCGGCCTGGGCCTGGCGACCATCTTCGTGCTGGCCTGCTCCAACGCCGCCATCTCCGCGACGCGCCGCTGGGTCGGCGAGGCGGTGCGGCTGCCGGTGTTCGTGCTGATCATCGCCGCGCTGACCACCTGCATCGAACTGCTGATGCAGGCCTGGACCTACGAGCTGTACCAGATCCTCGGCATCTTCATCCCGCTGATCACCACCAACTGCGTGATCCTCGGCCGCGCCGAGGCCTTCGCCGCGCGCAACGGCGTCGCCCGCGCGGCCTTCGACGGCCTGATGACCGGCGCCGGCTTCGCCCTGGTGCTGCTGGTACTGGGCACCTTGCGCGAACTCATCGGCCACGGCACCCTGCTGGCCGATATGAACCTGCTGTTCGGCCCGGCCGCCGCCGGCTGGAAGCTGCAGATAGCCGATTACCAGGGCTTCCTGCTCGCCGTGCTGCCGCCCGGCGCCTTCCTCCTGCTGGGCCTGCTGATAGCCCTGAAGAACCGTATCGATGAAAGCCTGGCGGAACGCGCCAAGGCGCAGGTGGGCAACGTACCCGCCGCAGAGCGCCAGCGCGTCCGCGTGACCGGAGTGATCGAATGAATGCCGCCAAGCGCGCGGAGATTTTCCGCCGACTGCGAGAAGACAACCCCGACCCCAAGACCGAGCTGGCCTACGACTCGCCCTTCGAGCTGCTCATCGCGGTGATCCTCTCCGCCCAGGCCACCGACGTCGGGGTGAACAAGGCCACGGCCAAACTCTACCCGGTGGCCAACACCCCGGAAGCCATCTACGCCCTGGGCGTGGACGGGCTGTCGGAATACATCAAGACCATCGGTCTGTACAACAGCAAGGCGAAGAACGTCATCGAGACCTGCCGCATCCTCATCGAGAAGCACGGCAGCCGGGTGCCGGAGAACCGCGAGGACCTGGAGGCCCTGCCCGGCGTCGGGCGCAAGACCGCCAACGTGGTGCTCAACACCGCCTTCCGCCAGTTGGCCATGGCGGTGGACACGCACATCTTCCGCGTCGCCAACCGCACCAACATCGCGCCGGGGAAGAACGTCCTGGAGGTGGAGCGCAAGCTGCTCAAGTTCGTGCCCAGGGAATACCTGCTGGACGCCCACCACTGGCTGATCCTGCATGGCCGCTACGTCTGCAAGGCGCGCAAGCCGCAGTGCGGCAGCTGCCGCATCGAGGACCTGTGCGAGTACAAGCACAAGACTTCCGACGATTGAGTGCTATCGTCAAAAGCATCGCTGCTCATTGAAAAAATCTTTTTTACCGCCCCGAGCTTTGTCGCTATAAGGGGCGCCAAGCACACCCCGCACGTTGGAGTGATCGTTATGGCCGATAAAGAAGATCTCGAGCTCGAAGACGAAGTGAGCACCGACGATGCCGACGACAGCGTCGAAGCCGTCGTCGAAGTCGCCAAGACCAACCTCACCAAGCGCCGCATCATCGACAACTACCTCGAAGAGCGCCGCCTGCAGCGCCAGCTGTCGGACTACGATTTCGATCTCTGAGCCTTGCCCCGCATGAAAAAGCCCCGCACTTGGCGGGGCTTCGTCTTTCCGGCTCAGTCCTTGCGCTGCGGCGACAGCAGCTCGATCTTGTAGCCGTCCGGGTCCTCGACGAAGGCCAGGATGCTGGTGCCGTGCTTCATCGGGCCCGGCTCGCGGGTGATCTTGCCGCCGCGCGAGCGGATGTCCTCGCAGGCCTTGTAGACGTCGTCCACTTCCAGGGCGATGTGGCCGTAGCCGGTGCCCAGCTCGTACTTGTCCACGCCCCAGTTGTAGGTCAACTCGATGACGCTGTTCTCGTCCTCGGCGCCGTAGCCGACGAAGGCCAGGGTGAACTGGCCGTCCGGGTAGTCCTTGCGGCGCAGCAGGGTCATGCCCAGGACTTCGGTGTAGAAGGCGATGGACTTGTCCATATCGCCGACGCGCAGCATGGTATGCAGCAGTCTCATGGGGGTCGTTCTCCTCATCCGGCCCGTTTCGGGCGCATAAAAGCAAACCCCGGCTCGTGGCCGGGGCTTGTCTGGCTCAGGCTGGCAAGCTTATCAGAACAGCTTGCGGCCCTTGTTCGCGGCGATGCGCATGCGCAGCGCGTTGAGCTTGATGAAGCCCGCGGCGTCGGCCTGGTTGTAGGCGCCGCCGTCTTCCTCGAAGGTCGCGATGTTGGCGTCGAACAGCGAGTCGTCGGACTTGCGGCCGACCACGATGACGTTGCCCTTGTACAGTTTCAGGCGCACCACGCCGTTCACGTACTCCTGGGAGGCGTCGATCATCTGCTGCAGCATCTCGCGCTCCGGGCTCCACCAGTAGCCGGTGTAGATCAGCTTGGCGTAGCGCGGCATCAGCTCGTCCTTCAGGTGAGCGACTTCGCGGTCCAGGGTGATCGACTCGATGGCGCGGTGGGCCTTGAGCATGATGGTGCCGCCGGGGGTCTCGTAGCAGCCGCGGGACTTCATGCCGACATAGCGGTTCTCGACGATGTCGAGGCGGCCGATGCCGTTGGCGCCGCCGATGCGGTTCAGCTCGGTCAGCACCTGCGCCGGGGTCATTTCCTTGCCGTCGATGGCGACGATGTCGCCCTTGCGGTAGGTCAGCTCGATGTAGGTGGGGGCGTCAGGGGCCTTCTCCGGGGAGACGGTCCACTTCCACATGTCTTCTTCGTGCTCGGTCCAGGTGTCTTCCAGCACGCCGCCTTCATAGGAGATGTGCAGCAGGTTGGCGTCCATGGAGTACGGCGACTTTTTCTTGCCGTGGCGCTCGATCGGGATGCCGTGGGTCTCGGCGTAGTCCATCAGCTTCTCGCGGGACAGCAGGTCCCACTCGCGCCAGGGGGCGATGACCTTGACGCCCGGCTTGAGCGCATAGGCGCCCAGCTCGAAGCGCACCTGGTCGTTGCCCTTGCCGGTGGCGCCGTGGGAGATGGCGTCGGCGCCGGTCTCGTTGGCGATCTCGATCAGGCGCTTGGCGATCAGCGGACGGGCGATGGAAGTACCCAGCAGGTACTCGCCTTCATAAATGGTGTTGGCGCGGAACATCGGGAAGACGAAGTCGCGGACGAACTCTTCTCGCAGGTCCTCGATGTAGATTTCCTTCACACCCAGGGCCTTGGCCTTGGCGCGGGCAGGCTCGACCTCTTCGCCCTGGCCGAGATCGGCAGTGAAGGTCACCACTTCGCAGTTATAAGTATCCTGCAGCCACTTGAGAATCACCGAGGTATCCAGGCCACCGGAATACGCCAGGACTACCTTCTTCACGTCCGCCATGCCATCACTCCACGGGGGGTTGTCACGAAAACCCCCGATTCTACTGCCGCGCTTCAGGAAATTACAGAGGCGCGACAGCTTTTGACGACAAAGCGACAGATTCTATCGTGAGTGCGACTAGGCGCCGCGTGCTGGCGACTGGCCCGGCGGCGCCGAAGCCGGGGCATTGCCGGCCGGTGTCTTGGCCTGCGGGGCAGCGGGCGCGGGGGCTGGCGGCGCGGGCGGCGTCGCGCTGGGCGCGGCGGTGGGCGCCGGCGGGGTTTCCGGCACGGCCTCGCGGGACAGGTGCAGGGTCACCCGGCGGTTGCGCGCGCGGTTGGCCTCGGAATTGTTCTTCACCAGCGGGTAGCGCTCGCCGTAGAAGCGCACGGTGATCTGCTCCTCGGGCACGCCGTGGGCCTTGAGGTATTCCATCACCGCCACCGCGCGGCGCCGCGAGATGTCGCGGTTGCTCAGGCGGTTGCCACTGTTGTCGGAATGGCCGTCCAGCTCGATGCGGTTCACCGTCGGGTCGGCCTTGAGGTACTGCAGGACGATGTCCAGCTTGGCGCGGGCCACGGCGTCCAGGGCGTCGCCGCCGCCGGGGAAGCCGACCTGCGCCTGGCGCACCTGCTCGAAGTTCACCGGCAGCATCTTCGTCGAGCAATCCTGCAGCTGCGCGTAGCCGTCGGCGAAGCGCGCCGGCAGCAGGCGCACCCGCAGGTCCTGGCCGCCCGTCGCGCGCAGGCGCACCTCGGGGCTGCGCCCTTCCAGCACGCCGTCGAGCAGGCGCCCGGCCTGCTGCTGGCTGCTGGTGAAGGGCACCTCGCCGGCGACCAGGGCCACCGAGCCCAGGTTGATGTCGCCCTGGGTCGGCCGCCACGGCGGCGCCGCCGCCAGGAGCGTCGCCGAACCGCCGCCGGCCCAGTTGCGCTGCGGCTTGAGGCGGAAGGTCGGCTGCTCGCCGGCGCGCCAGACGAACTCGCCGACGCCGAAGCCGTCCACCTGTTGCGACAGGCGGCATTCGAACTGGTCGCCCGCCGCCGTCCAGCGCGCGTTCTCCAGGCGCGTCTGGAAGGTCAGCCCCCAGGCCGGCAGGCTGGCGCACAGGCCGAGCAGGAGAAAGTAGGAATGGCGCACGGACGGCTCCGGGTAATGCTGGAAAGTACCCAGGAGATATCGGACAGTCCCGGCGAAACTTGATAGCGAGTGCCGGCGGCGGGCTTTTCCGGTAGCATTTCCCCACTTCAATTCCGCTGCAAATCGTCCTCTGGTATCCCCATGTCCGACCGCCTGACCCTGCTGCGCCCCGACGACTGGCACATCCACCTGCGCGACGGCGCCGCCCTCGCCCAGACCGTCGGCGATGCCGCGCGCACCTTCGGCCGCGCCATCATCATGCCCAACCTGGTGCCACCGGTGCGCAACGCCGGCGAAGCCGACGCCTACCGCCAGCGCATCCTCGCCGCGCGCCCGGCCGGCAGCCGCTTCGAACCGCTGATGGTGCTCTACCTCACCGACCGCACCAGTACCGAGGACGTGCGCAACGCCAAGGCCAGCGGCTTCGTCCACGCGGCCAAGCTGTACCCGGCCGGCGCCACCACCAACTCCGATTCCGGCGTGACCAGTATCGACAACATCTTCCACGTGCTCGAAGCCATGGCCGAGGTCGGCCTGCCGCTGCTGGTGCACGGCGAGGTGACCCGCGCCGAGGTGGACGTATTCGACCGCGAGAAGCGCTTCATCGACGAGCACCTGGCCCGCGTGGTCGAGCGCTTCCCGACGCTCAAGGTGGTGTTCGAGCACATCACCACCGGCGATGCGGCGCAGTTCGTCCTGGCCGCCCCGGCCAACGTCGGCGCCACCATCACCGCCCACCACCTGCTGTACAACCGCAACCACATGCTGGTCGGCGGCATCCGCCCGCACTTCTATTGCCTGCCGATCCTCAAGCGCAACGTGCATCAGGAAGCCCTGCTCGACGCCGCCACCAGCGGCAACCCGAAGTTCTTCCTCGGCACCGACTCGGCGCCCCACGCCCGCCACGCCAAGGAAGCGGCCTGCGGCTGCGCCGGCTGCTACACCGCCTACGCCGCCATCGAGATGTACGCCGAGGCCTTCGAGCAGCGCAACGCCCTGGACAAGCTGGAAGCCTTCGCCAGCTTCCACGGCCCGGACTTCTACGGCCTGCCGCGCAACGCCGACAGCATCACCCTGGTCCGCGAGGAATGGCAGGCGCCGGCCAGCCTGCCCTTCGGCGACCATGAGGTGGTGCCCCTGCGCGCCGGCGAGAAACTGTGCTGGCGCCTGCTGGAGGCCGGCGCATGAGCGAGGAGCATTACGAAGAGGAGTTCGACGGCAACTTCCCCCCCGGCCCGCGTCACCCCATGGCGCGCCGCTTCCGCGGCTACCTGCCGGTGGTGGTGGACGTCGAGACCGGCGGCTTCAACTGCGCCACCGACGCCCTGCTGGAAATCGCCGCGGTGACCATCGGCATGGACGAGAACGGCTACCTGTTCCCGGAACATACCCACTTCTTCCGCGTCGAGCCCTTCGAAGGCGCCAACATCGAGCCGGCGGCCCTGGAGTTCACCGGCATCAAGCTCGACCACCCGCTGCGCATGGCGGTGGCCGAGGAGCAGGCGCTCACCGAGATCTTCCGTGGCGTGCGCAAGTCGCTGAAGGCCAACGGCTGCAAGCGGGCGATCCTGGTCGGCCACAACAGCAGCTTCGACCTGGGCTTCCTCAACGCCGCGGTGAACCGCACCGGGATCAAGCGCAACCCGTTCCACCCCTTCTCCAGCTTCGACACCGCCACCCTCGCCGGCCTGGCCTACGGCCAGACGGTCCTGGCCAAGGCCTGCCAGGCCGCCGGCATGGAGTTCGACAACCGCGAGGCGCACTCGGCGCGCTACGACACCGAGAAGACCGCGGAGCTGTTCTGCGGGATCGTCAACCGCTGGAAGGAATGCGGTGGGTGGATGGAGGATGAGGACTGATCCTTGTTCTTGGCCCTTTGCTATGAGAAAGCCCCGCCGATCAGGCTGTGTGAAAACCCGAGCGGCTCTTCGAAGAGTGCGTTCCTACGTGAAATCTGAAAAGGCTTGGCTATTCAGCCAACCCAGAATCCGCGTAGAAACGCGAAATCCAGGTTGTTTTTTAACCAGCTGGACCGATCCGGAGGTTTTCACACAGCCTGCGATGCGGGGCTTTTTTATTGGATCGATGCCTGGGGCTGTTCGTGCCACCGGGGCGTCCGGCGTGGCCGGTGAACCCCATCGCGGACGGAGTCCGCTCCTACGCCCGTACCTCCCTGAACCTTAGGCTTACGCCGAGGTGCTCTTCGTAGGATGGGTTGAGCTTGCGATACCCATGCTGCCGGGGTGATGAGTATCGCTTCGCTCAACGCCATCCTACGAAAAGCCATGCTTCCTGGAACCGTAGGAGCGGACTCCGTCCGCGATTGGGCCCTTCCCCCCCGAAAGACCGTTCGTCGACACGCCAAAAAGTCTCTTCTCAAGCTTTGACAATCATTCTCATTAACATTAGTATCGACGCCAACAACCCCACACCAGTAGTGCCATCCATGTACGTCTGCCTCTGCCAAGGTGTTACCGATACCCAGATCCGCGACGCGATCTATGAGGGATGCTGCAGTTACCGCGAAGTGCGTGAAAGCACCGGCGTCGGCACTCAGTGCGGCAAGTGCGCCTGCCTCGCCAAGCAGGTGGTCCGCGAGACCCTCGGCGACCTGCAGGGCGCGCAAACGATGAACTACTCGCTGGCCTATGCCGCCAGTTGAGCGATGCCGATTCGGCATACGCCAGAAGAACCGGGCCCAGGCCCGGTTTTTTTATGCCCGCAATTCAAGGATTTAGCGCCTAACTGCGGAATGAAAACATTCGTATTCATATTCCTTTTTATAACTAAATCAATAGCTTACGTTTGACATCCGGTTATAAGAGGGCGAAAATTCCAGTCCTACCCACTCCACACGGCAGGACTCGGCATGAAAGGCGACAAGAAAGTCATCCAGCATCTGAACAAGGTCCTCGGTAACGAGCTGATCGCCATCAACCAATACTTCCTGCACTCGCGCATGTGGAACGACTGGGGCCTGAAGCGCCTCGGCGCCCACGAGTACCACGAGTCGATCGACGAGATGAAGCATGCGGACAAGCTCATCGAGCGCATCCTCTTCCTCGAGGGCCTGCCCAACCTGCAGGACCTGGGCAAGCTGCTGGTCGGCGAGAACACCCAGGAAATGCTGCAGTGCGACCTGAACCTGGAACTCAAGGCCGCGAAGGACCTGCGCGAGGCCATCGTGCATTGCGAAAGCGTGCATGACTACGTCAGCCGCGATCTGCTCAAGAACATCCTCGAATCCGAGGAAGAGCACATCGACTACCTGGAGACCCAGCTCGGCCTGATCCAGAAGGTCGGCCTGGAGAACTACCTGCAGTCGCACATGCACGAAGACGACTGACGGTTGCGGGCGCCGCCTCGCGCGGCGCCCCCGCCCTTCCCTACCCCGCCTGCTGCGGGCGGCGCACCAGGTGCGCCCAGAACAGCAGCCCCGCGCACAGCCCCACCACCACCAGCAACGCCTGGCGCAGGCCGATGTGCTCGGCCAGGATGCCGATCAGCGGCGGCCCCAGCAGTAGCCCGCCATAGCCGAACGACGCCACCGCCGCGACCCCGCTCGATGCCTCCACGCCCGGCCGGTTGCCGGCCGCGCCGATGAGGATCGGCACCACCACCGACAGGCCCAGGCCGACCAGGGCGAAGCCCGCCACCGACAGCTCGACGCGGCCGCCAAACAGCGCCAGCAGCATGCCGGCGATGGCCAGCAGGCTGAGCCCGCGCACCAGGGCCACGTCGGCGACATGCAGGCGTAGCCGGTCACCGAACAGCCGGCCGATCACCATGGTCGCCGAGAAAGCGGCGAAGCCCAGCGCTGCCATCCGCTCCGAAGCGCCCAGCACGCTGTGCAGCAGCAGCGCGCTCCAATCCGCCACCGCGCCTTCGGAGACGAAGGCGCAGAGCGTCAGCAGCCCCAGGCCGACCAGCGCCGCCGGCGGCAGCCGGAGCCCCCGCCGGCGCGGTTGCGCGTCGGCCTGTGGTTCGCTGCGCCCTTCCAGCAGGCGCCGGCCGAATAGCGGCAGGGCCAGCAACGCCAGCACGGCGAGCAGGCTGAAATGCCGGAACGGCGTGAGCCCCGCCAGCAAGGCCGCGCCCAGCGCGCCGAGCAGGCCGCCGAGGCTGTACATGCCATGCAGGCTGGACAGGCAGGGCCGGCCCAATAGGCGCTCCACCTCCACCGCCTGGGTGTTCATCGCCACGTCCAGGGTGGCGAAGGTCAGCCCTACCAGCAGCAGCGCGAGAGCCAGCGCCCACCAGCTCTGGCACAGGCCCAGCAGCGGGAACACCAGCAGCAGCGCCGCGGCGCTGGCCAGGGTCACCCGCCGGCTGCCGAGGCGCCGCACCAGGGAGCCAGCGAAGGAGAACGCCAGCAATGCGCCGAGCCCGGCGCCCAGCAGCGCCTGGCCCAGGCCCTGCTCGTCGACGCCGGCGAGGTTCTTCAGCGCCGGGATACGCCCCATGGCGCTGCCATGCACCAGCCCGCCGGCGCCGAAGCAGAAGGCGCAGGCCCAGCGGGCCGCGCGGGCTCTCTTGCGGTCGTCCATCGGTTCGAATCCTTTCTCCGCACAAATGAAAAACCCCGCGCTGGCGCGGGGTTCTTCGCTACGGCGACTACGCCTGCGATCAGGCTTCGGTCTTGCCGACGGCCTGCTTGATCAGCGGCTGCAGTTCGCCCTTTTCGAACATCTCGACGAGGATGTCGCTACCGCCGACCAGTTCGCCCCCCACCCACAGCTGCGGGAAGGTCGGCCAGTTGGCGTACTTCGGCAGGTTGGCGCGGATTTCCGGGTTCTGCAGGATGTCCACGTAGGCGAATTTCTCGCCGCAGGCCATCAGCACCTGCGCGGCGCGGGCGGAAAAACCGCACTGCGGAGCGTTCGGCGAACCTTTCATGTACAGCAGGATGGGGTTGTTGGCGATCTGCTCTTTGATGGTATCGATGATGTCCATTGGCTAACCTCGGCTGAACTTCGCTACTGCCCGGCAATGCAGCCGGTACTTTGCCGACAGTGTACCGGAAAGCCGAGCACAGCGCTCGGCTTTGCCGCGCGCCTCAGGCCGCCTCCACCTCCACCGGCACGCCGTTGAGCGCGGCGTTGCCGGACAGCGCGTCGAGGTGGCGCTCGTCGGTCAGGTCGTTGGCGCTGGCGCCGCCCTGCTCGCTGGCGATGGCCAGTTGCACGCCGGGGCGCGCATGGCCCCAGCCATGGGGCAGGCTGACCACGCCGGCCATCACCTCGTCGCTGGCCGCCACCTCGATCTCGACGCTGCCCACCCGCGAACGCACCCGCACCCGCTGGCCGTCCACCAGGCCGCGGCTGGCCAGGTCCCGGGGGTGCATCAGCAACTGGTGGCGCGGCTTGCCCTTCACCAGGCGGTGGTAGTTGTGCATCCAGGAGTTGTTGCTGCGCACGTGGCGGCGGCCGATCAGCAGCAACTGGCCCTCGGCCGGCGCCGGGGTGTCGGCGAAGCGCCCGAGGTCGGCGAGGAACAACGCCGGCGCGGCTTCCACCTGCCGGCTGGGAGTCTTCAGGCGAGCCGCCAGGTTCGGCCGCAGCGGGCCCAGGTCGAGGCCGTGGGGATGCTCGCGCAGCCGCGCCAGGCTGAGCTTGTGCTCGCTGGCATCGCCATAGGGACCGAAGCGCAGGCCCATGTCGATCATCTGTTCCGGCGCCATGGTCGGCTTCAGCTCGGTGCCCTGGCGCGCAGCATAGGCCTTGGCCAGGCCGACGAAGATTTCCCAGTCGTGCAGCGCGCCGGCGGGCCTGGGCAGCACCGCCTCGTTGAAGCGGGTGACGTTGCGCACCGCGAAGACGTTGAAGGTGCTGTCGTAGTGCTCGTGCTCCAGCGGCGCGGTGGGCGGCAGGATGAGGTCGGCGTAGCGCGTGGTCTCGTTGATGTAGAGGTCGATGGCGAGCATGAACTCCAGGCCGTCCAGGGCCTGCTCCAGGCGCCGCCCGTTGGGGGTGGAGAGCACCGGGTTGCCGGCCACGGTGACCAGCGCGCGGACCTGGCCCTCGCCCTCGCTGAGCATTTCCTCGGCCAGGGCCGCCACCGGCAGCTCGCCGCCGTACTCCGGCAAGCCGGACACCCGGCTGCGCCAGCGGCCGAAGGCGCCGCCGGAAGTGCTCGCCACCAGGTCCACGGCCGGCGTGGTGCAGAGGCTGCCGCCGACGCGGTCGAGGTTGCCGGTGACCAGGTTGATCAGTTGCACCAGCCATTGGCAGAGGGTGCCGAAGCGCTGGGTGGAAACGCCCATGCGCCCGTAGCACACCGCCTTGTCGGCGGCGGCGAAATCCCGGGCCAGGGCGCGGATGCTCGCCGCCGGCACGCCGCAGCGCTGCGCCATGGCCTCGACGCCGAAGGGCGCCAGCGCCGCGCGCACCTCCTCCAGCCCAACCACCGGCAGGTGGCTGGCGCGCCCCAGATGCTCACCGAACAACACGTCGAGGATGCCCAGCAGCAGCGCCGCGTCCTGCCCCGGACGGATGAACAGGTGCTGGTCGGCCAGCGCCGCGGTCTCGGTGCGCCGCGGGTCCACCACCACCAGGCGACCGCCGCGGGCCTTCAGGGCCTTGAGGCGTTTCTCCACGTCCGGCACGGTCATGATGCTGCCGTTGGAGGCCAGCGGGTTGCCGCCGAGGATCAGCATGAAGTCGGTGTGGTCGATGTCCGGGATGGGGATCAGCAGGCCGTGGCCGAACATCTGCTGGCTGACCAGGTGGTGCGGCAGCTGGTCCACCGAGGTGGCCGAGTAGCGGTTGCGCGTCTTCAACTGGCCGAGGAAGTAGTTGCTGTGGGTCATCAGCCCGTAGTTGTGCACGCTGGGGTTGCCCTGGTACACGGCCACCGCGTCGTTGCCGTGGCGCTCGCGGATCTCCGCCAGGCGCGCGGCGACCAGCTCGAAGGCCTCGTCCCAGGCGATCGGCTGCCACTCGTTGCCGACCCGCCGCATCGGCTGGCGCAGGCGGTCGGGGTCGTTCTGGATGTCTTGCAGGGCCACTGCCTTGGGGCAGATGTGGCCGCGGCTGAAGCTGTCCTGCGCATCGCCCTTGATCGACAGGATGCGCTGGTCCTCGGTTTCGATGGTCAGGCCGCAGATGGCCTCGCACAGGTGGCACGCACGGTGGTGGAGGGTCTTGCTCATGGCTCGCCTCTTGTTGTTGCGCCGGCCTTCATGGGCCGGTCGTTACCAGAGCGAGCACTATGGAACCGCGCCGCGGCGAACGCCACAAGCCTAAGTGCAGTGAATCGAGAGATATAGACGTGAATCGGGCCGGCACGAGGCCGGCCCTCCACCAGGGGACGACGGTCGGCAGAGGGGGGATGCCGACCGTGCCGGCATCAGCGGATGCCGGCGATGTTGCCTTTGTTGCCGGTGACCTTGACGTCGACCTTCTTGAACACGAAGTAGTCCTGTACCGACACCTCGTAGCGCGGCGCGACGATCAGGTCGGCGCCGGAGCTCTTGACGGCCTTGAAGGCCGCGGCGGACTTGACGCTGGACACCGGGTCGAAGGACAGCAGCGAGCCGCCGTCGGTGCCGCCGTAGGCCACGCCGTCGGCGAACTGGTTGTCGCCGCCGAACTTGAGGAAGCCGAACAGGATGTTCACCGAGGATTGGCCGGTGATCGGCTCGCCGACGCGGACGTCGGCCTTGAGGTCGGTGCTCACCACGCCATCCATGGGCGCCGACGGCTGGTTGACGTTGTAGCTGGTGCAACCGCTGGCGGTCACGATCACCGCTGCCAGGGCGGTGCTCATCCATAGTTTCTTCATTGAAAGCTTCTCCTAATGGCTTGTGCCGCCGGACTCGGCGGCGGCGAAAAGCTATCAAGGGAGACGCGGGCATTTATGTAGTCCCGCTCGCCAGACCCAATAGGACCTTTCCGTTCGTTTGCGAAATGTTCCGAAACCCGCCGTCACCGGGCCCGGCGGGGCTCTCCGCGGCAAACTTGCGTGGATGCGTAATTTCCTTATAGGATCGCGTCTTCCCCCTAAATTTCCGCTGCATGCGGTCAGGCCGCAGGTTCAGTCCGTTTTTTCTCGAAAAGCCGGCCAGACCCTCGGTCGCAACTCTGAGAACAAGCAGTAGGTACTGAATCATGAGCGCAAGGCACTTCCTCTCGATGCTGGATTACACGACCGACGAACTCCTCGGTCTGATCCGCCGCGGCAGCGAGCTGAAGGACCTGCGCGACCGAGGCGTGCTCTACGAGCCACTGAAGAACCGCGTGCTGGGCATGATCTTCGAGAAGGCCTCCACCCGCACGCGGATCTCCTTCGAAGCCGGCATGATCCAGCTCGGCGGCCAGGCGATCTTCCTCTCCCCGCGCGACACCCAGCTGGGCCGCGGCGAACCCATCGCCGACGCGGCGAAGGTGATGTCGCGCATGGTCGACGCGGTGATGATCCGCACCTTCGCCCACAGCACCCTCACCGAGTTCGCCGCCAACTCCCGCGTACCGGTGATCAACGGCCTGTCCGACGACCTGCACCCCTGCCAGTTGCTGGCCGACATGCAGACCTTCCACGAGCACCGCGGCAGCATCGCCGGCAAGACGGTGGCCTGGATCGGCGACGGCAACAACATGTGCAACAGCTACATCGAGGCGGCCATCCGCTTCGACTTCCAGCTGCGCGTGGCCTGCCCCGAAGGCTACGAGCCCAGCGCCGCGCTGCAGGAACTGGCCGGCGAGCGCGTGCGCGTGGTGCGCGACCCGCGCGAGGCGATGGCCGGCGCGCACCTGGTGAGCACCGACGTCTGGGCCTCCATGGGCCAGGAAGACGAAGCCCAGGCGCGCCTGCGCACCTTCCGCCCCTACCAGGTGAGCCGCGAACTGCTCGACGGCGCCGCCGCGGACGTGCTGTTCATGCACTGCCTGCCGGCGCACCGTGGCGAGGAGATCAGCGAAGACCTGCTGGACGACCCGCGTTCGGTGGCCTGGGACCAGGCGGAGAACCGCCTGCACGCGCAGAAGGCGCTGCTCGAACTGCTGGTCGAACACGCCCACTACGCCTGACCTTCACCCAGCCGCACGGCCCCGGCCCGCCGTGCGGCACGGGGTCGCCGCGTTCGCGCCGGCGAGTAATTCTCATTCGCCACGTGTAAACTCTCTGCCTCCGCTTCTTTCTCCACGGCCCGATCCATGACCCGACCGCTGTTGCTCGAACTCAGAAACCTCTCCTGTGGCTATGGGCAGCAGCGCGTGGTGCAGGACGTCAGCCTGCACCTGAACGCCGGCGACATCGGCTGCCTGCTGGGCCCTTCCGGCTGCGGCAAGACCACCACCCTGCGCGCCATCGCCGGGTTCGAGCCGGTGCAGGCAGGCGAGATCCACCTGGCCGGCGAGACCATCTCGCGCCCCGGCTTCACCCTGGCGCCGGAGAAGCGCCGCATCGGCATGGTGTTCCAGGACTACGCGCTGTTCCCGCACCTGACGGTGGAGGACAACGTCGCCTTCGGCATCCGCAAGCACCCCGAACGCCGGCGCATCGTCACCGAGCTGCTGGAGCTGGTGAAGCTCGACAAGCTCGGCCGGCGCTACCCCCACGAGCTGTCCGGCGGCCAGCAGCAGCGCGTGGCCCTGGCCCGCGCGCTGGCCCCCGAGCCGCTGCTGCTGCTGCTCGACGAGCCCTTCTCCAACCTCGACGTGGAGCTGCGCCGCAAGCTCAGCCACGAGGTCCGCGAAATCCTCAAGGCGCGCGGCACCAGCGCCGTGCTGGTGACCCACGACCAGGAAGAGGCCTTCGCCGTCAGCGACCAGGTCGGCGTGTTCAAGCACGGCCACCTGGAGCAGTGGGACACTCCCTTCAACCTCTACCACGAGCCGCAGACGCCCTTCGTCGCCAGCTTCATCGGCCAGGGCTATTTCATCCGCGGGCAGATGCTCGACCCGGACAGCGTGCAGACCGAACTGGGCGTGCTGCGCGGCAACCGCGCCTACAGCCTGCCCCAGGGCAGCGCGGTGGACGTGCTGCTGCGCCCGGACGACCTGGTCTACGCCCCGCAGGGCACCCTGAAGGCGCGCATCGTCGGCAAGTCGTTCCTCGGCGCGGCCACCCTGTACCGCCTGCAGCTGGCCACCGGCACCCTGCTGGAATCGATCTTCCCCAGCCATGCCGACCACCAGCCGGGCGAGGAAGTGGGCATCGGCGTGGCCGCCGACCACCTGGTGCTGTTCCAGGCCGAGGGCAGCGTGGCGCTGGACTCGGCGCGCTGACGCCGCCCCGTTGTTCGTGCCGGTGAATCCCATCGCGGGCAGGGCCCTACAGGTTGCGGGAAGCACGGTATGCCTCCCCCGTAGGAGCGGACCTTGTCCGCGATAGCCGGACAATCCGGCGCGATTCGCGGATGAGATCCGCTCCTACGCCGCCCCACCCACGCCATTTCCATGTAGGAGCGCGCCCTGCGCGCGAATCGCGGGCAGGGCCCGCTACAGGTTGCCCCGAGGCACGGCACTCCCCCGTAGGAGCGGACCTTGTCCGCGATAGCCGGAGCCACCAGCGCGCTTCGCGGATGAGATCCGCTCCTACGCTGCCCCACCCACGCCATTTCCATGTAGGAGCGCGCCCTGCGCGCGAATCGCGGGCAGGGCCCGCTTGTATGGCGTTAGGGTAGGAACCTGTCGGGGGTGGAGGGACAAGACCCGCTTCTGCAAGCCAGACGGTAGGAGACTTCCCCCACCCACGCGCTCACGACAAGCGCCGATAAGGAATCCATCGGATTTGAGTAGCCGCTCAAACCGACAATATCAGCAAGCCTGCGCCACCGTGAGCCCCGACAGGTCGACCCCATCTTCACCGTCGGAGAACACCATGACAAGCCAGGTCACGGTTATTGGAATCGATGTTGCCAAGGAAACACTGAGCCTGTGCGATGCCCGCACCGGTGAGGTGTTCGAACTGCCTAACGAAGCCCGTGCGATCAAGGCCTGGCTCAAGACGCTGCCATCCAACTGCGCCATCGCAATCGAGGCAACGGGCATCTACCACGTGCTGGTTGCCAGCCTGGCGCATGCCCGGAAGCACCGGATCTACCTCATCAACGGCTTCCGCCTGAGCAACTATCGCAAGGGGATCGGTGGGCGAAACAAGGACGACCGTAGCGACGCCCAGCTCCTGGCCCGCTACCTGTCCCATGAACAGGCGCAGTTGGAGCCCTGGCAGCCGCCGAGCAAGGTGTACTGCCGCTTGCAGGCGTTGCTGCACCGTCGAGCCGTGCTCGTCCGGAATGTCACGTCGCTGCGTCAGAGCTTCTCCCAGGACCCTATGCTGGCAAGGGCATTGAAGCCAGTCCTCAAGCGCATGGCTGTCCTGGAGCAACGCCTGGAGACACAGATCCAGCTCGTGCTGGAGGAGGCCGGGCTGAAGGAGCAGAGCAAGCGTTGCCAGGCCATCGAGGGGATCGGGCCACTGACGGCCGCAGCGCTGATCCTGGCGTTTCTGCGAGGGCATTTCCGCAACAGCGACGCCTTCATCGCATTTCTGGGGCTGGATGTGCGACTCAAGGAGTCTGGCCGTTACAGCGGCCGGCGGAAGCTGACCAAGCAAGGCGATCCGGAAATCCGCCGGCTACTGCACAACGCCGCCATGGCTGCAGCTCGCACCAAACGCTGGAGGGAGCTCTATCAGGGCTATTTGGCACGCGGGCTGAAGACAACCGAGGCCTTGACCGTCCTGGCCCGCAAACTCGCCAGAATCGCCTTTGCCCTGATGCAGACACAGACGACCTACCAACCCCGGGGATAAGCCGTCATTGACATAGAATCTCCTACAGGTTGCCGGGAAGCACAGTATTCCTCCCCCGTAGCGGACTCCGTCCGCGATTCGGCAGATAACGCCGTAGCGAACCGCATTGCGCCGCGGCTCAGGCCTTCTCCGCCTGCCCCGCCTCGACGATGGCCAGCACCGCCGCTTCGTCCACCACATCCATCTGCTCCGGCCGCAGGAAGCGTTCGCCGTACTCGCGGTACACGCCGCTGGCCACGAACAGCCGGAACAGCCCCGCGTCCACATGACGGTCGCGGGCCATGAAGGCGAGGATCTTCAGCGACTCGGACAGCGTCTTCGGCGCCTTGTAGGGGCGGTCGGCGGCGGTCAGCGCCTCGAAGATGTCGGCGATGGCCATGATCCGCTCGGGAATGCTCATCGCCTCGCCCGACAGCCGCCGCGGGTAGCCGGTGCCGTCCATCTTCTCGTGGTGGTTGGCGGCGATGGTCGGCACCCGGCGCAGGTGCCGGGGTAGCGGCAGCGCGCTGAGCATCATCAGCGTCTGGACGATGTGCTCGTTGATCTTGAAGCGCTCCTCGTCGGTCAGGGTGCCGCGGCGGATGCCCAGGTTGTACAGCTCGCCGTAGTGGCTGGCGAAGGCCGGCAGGCGCATGTCGAAGCCCCAGGTATTGCGCGGGTCGTCCTTGGCCACCGGCGGCTTGCGTTCGCCCCAGGGCACCTGGTGCGCGGGCTTGTCGGCCAGCAGGCGTTCCTCCACCGGCAGCGGCTCGATTGGCGTCGCGGCCAGGCGCTCGGCCTCGTCGTGGGAAATGCCGATGCGGTCGTCGAAATGCCGCCACCAGCGGCGCTCGCCGATGCGCTCCAGGCGCTCGATGTCCTCGTCCTTCATGAACTCGCCGCCGACGTTGGCCTGGGCGACGAAGGCGAAGTCCTCGCGCAGCGCCTGCTGCTCGGCATCGCGCCGCTCGCGCAACTGGCTTTCCTCGCCGCCCTCGGCGCGGTCGCGCCAGTAGCGGATGTCGGCGTCGCGCCAGAGCACCTCGAAGCGCATGCGGACTTCGTGCAAGCGGTTGTACAGGGTCTCCAGCTTGGTGGCCTTGTCCACCACGTACTCGGGACTGGTGATCTTGCCGCAGTCGTGCAGCCAGGCGGCGATCTGGAATTCGTAGCGCTCGGCGTCGCTCATGGCGAACGCCGCGTAGGGCCCATCGCGGTCGTCGATGGCCTTCTGCAGCAGCATGTCGGCCAGTTGCGGGACCCGCTCGCAGTGGCCGCCGGTGTAGGGGCTCTTGGCGTCGATGGCGTCGGCCAGCAGCTTGATGATGGCGTCCAGCAGGCGCTGCTGGGCCTCGATCAGCTGGCGCGTCTCGATGGCCACGGCGGCGGCGCCGGACAGCTCCTCGACGAAGCGCTTGAACGGCCGCCGCGGCGTGCGCCGACGCTCGCCCTCCTCCTGCAGTTGCAGCACCAGGATGCCCAGCAGCTCCCCGCTGCGATTACTCAGCGGCACCTCCATATGCCGGCCGCGGCCGCTCAGGGCCTGGTCCAGCAGGCTGGCCAGCTGCGCCTCGTCGAAGCCCTCGATGAGCAGCGACTGCGGGTAGTGCTCGCCGTTCACCGCGCAGGCCTGCGCCAGGCGGTTGTCCTGCTCCTGCAGCAGGTACACCGCGCCGCCCTGCACGCCGGTGGCCACCACCAGGCGCGACAGCACCTCGGCGAGCATGCTGTCCAGGCGCGTCTCGCGGCTCAGGCTGAGGGTGATGCCCTGGAAGTTGTGGATGGTCCGCGACATGCCGCCGAGCACCCGGCTCAGTTCGCGCACCTCGCGGATCTTCGAATCGACGCCCACCGGCCGGGCGAAGTCGAAGGCCGCCAGCGCCCCCACCTGGTCGGCCAGGGCCCGCAGCGGGCGAGCGATGCGCCGGCCGATCAGCCAGCCGAGCAGCAGCAGGGCCAGCAGCAGCGCGCCGCTCCAGGCGGCCTGGCGCAGCAGCATCTGCCGCGCGCCGGCCAGCAGTTCGTCGGCCGGGATGCCGATCAGCACCCGCGCCTGGCCGCTGGCGAAACTCACCAGCGGTACCCAGATGCCGTACCAGTCCTGGCCCGCCACCTGGTAGCGCTGCGGCGTGCCGGGCGGGCCGCCGAGCTCCACCAGGCGTTCCAGGCTGGGCACGCCGAGTTCGTCGAGATGGGCCAGGCGCACTTCGTCGCCCTGGTGCAGCAGCAAACGCTCCAGGTCCGGGTAGGCGATCACCGTGTTCTGCGCGCCGAGCACCGCCAGCTCGGTGTTGGCGGTCTGGCGCAGGCCGCCCATTTCGGTGGCCAGGTCGTCCACCGAGGCGTCCATGCCGATCACCGCCGCGCCGTCGACGCTGCGCAGGGCCAGGGTCAGGCCGATCTCCTGGGTGGTGAAGAACACGTAGGGCTGCGTCAGCACCGTGCCCTTGCCGGCATAGGCGTCCTTGTACCAGGGGCGCTGGCGCGGGTCGTAGCAGTAGTCGGGGCGTTCCTGGCGCTGCAACAGTTGCAGGCGCGCGTCGTAGAAGCGCCACTCGCCGACCAGCGCGCCCTGCTCGCCGAGGGTCTGGCTCTGCACCAGGTAGAAGGTCTTCTCCGGGGCCTTGAGCGCCTGGCGCGCCTTCGTCGTGCGCAGGGCGCGGATCAGCAGGAACTCGCCGTTCGGGTAGCCGACGTAGAGCGCGCTGAGGGTACGGTTGGCGCGCAGGTTCTCGGCCAGCATCGGCAGGCGTTCCAGGCGCGCCGGCAGGTTGTCGGTCTGCGAGATGCCGTCGTAGCTGAGCAGGCGCAGGGTGTTCTGCGCCGGGTCGAGCAGCCGGCGGATGCGCTCGTTGACCGTCACCCCGAGCTGCGCTGCGGATTCCCCCGCCGCCGTCACCAACGCCCCTTCCACGCCCCGGTAGCCCTGCACCAGCAGGGACACGGCCAGCACCAGCATGCTCAGGATGATGGCGCCGGTCACAAGGACCTGCAGGGGGATGCCGCGTTTGTCTGCCCTCATGGTGCCTCGTCCTGTCCGCCTTGCCCGTCGGGGGTCGGCCGGTAGCCGTTGTCGAGAAGCGCCGCGGCGACGTCCAGCGGCGCGTTGCGCAGGAAGATGCGGACCAGCGAGCCGTCCAGCCGCAGGTCCTCGAACAGGCGCTGCCACTGCGCGCTCTGCGCCGCATTGAAACGCCCGCGGGCCAGCACCAGGCTGCGCGGCACGCCGGGCCCGCGGGCCACGTCGATGCCACGGAAGCGGTGGCGCAGCGCCGGCTCGTGGAGCAGCCCGGCCAGGCTCAGTTCGTGGCCGATCAGCCCGTCCACCTCGCCGCCCAGCAGGGCGTTGAAGCAGGCCGTCTCGTCGACGTATTCGCGCACCCGCCCCTCGCTGCGCAGGATGCGCAGCATGGCGTCCAGGTAGGGGCCGTGGTTGTAGCCGGCGACCGCGCCCAGGCGCACGCCCGGCAGCGCATGGAAGTCGTCCAGGCTGTGCAGGTCGGCGGACAGGTCCAGCGGCACGATCAGCCGTTCGCGCAGGCGCAGGTAGGGCACGAAGTAGGCGTAGCGGCGCTGCTCGACGGTGGCCACGGCGCTGGTGGCCATGTCCAGTTCGCCGCGCTGCAGGGCCGTCCAGATCTGCGCCCGCGGCCGCACCGAGACCTCGAAGGCGCAGCCGGTGCGACGCGCCAACTCCGCCACCAGGTCAGCGTCCAGGCCCTTGCCGTCGTGGTAGAACACCTGGTTGCGGTAGAACGCCAGGCGCACCGGTTGCGCGCAGCCGTAGGGGTCATCCGCAGCCGCGGGCGGGGCCGGGCAGGCCAGCACGGCGAAAACCAGCCCGGTTCGCAAAACAGGGTGCACGACCATGAATCCGACCCATCCGTTGTGTCGGCCAGGGAGGAGCGCAACGACCTCTTCCGCGGCAGGAGAATTAGTAAGAAAGAGCTGTAGGAAAGTGTAATAGGAGGCTGGCCTTTTGCCGGAAAAACGCAGTTCGTCGGATTCCACCCCGGCGGCGGCGGGAAAACGCCCGCCACAGGCTTGCGGCGGGCGAACCGTCCTGCTTAACTCTGGCCCATGCGTGACTCATCGGTCACGCATTACGTCCAAGAAGATTTTTTCCGCTCGGCACTTCTCGCCCAGCCTTTCCTACCTGCCTCGAAAGCCCCGCGCACGGCCCTCCCGAAGAGGTTCGGCGCTTCGCTTTTGCACTTATAAGCTGTTGAAAATAAAAGAAATATGAACTTTCGCCAGGTGACATGAAGCTGTCACCTCAAGGCGCTTTCCTTCTGCCTGGTAGTTCTCTCGTACCCAATCGTGGGTGCATCCATTCGAGCTGCGTATGGAGGAAGCGACATGAGGCCGGAAACCGCCGTCGTCGAAATTCTGCAACACCGGGTCTACACGGAGTTCCACGCCAACAGGGAAGCACGCCAGACCATCATCCTGGTCAACGGCTCGCTGGCTACTACCGCCTCCTTTGCGCAAACGGTGAAATACCTGCAACCGCACTTCAACGTGGTCTGCTACGACCAGCCCTATGCCGGCCGGTCCAAGGCGCACAACGACTGCCGCGAATTCATCAGCAAGGAGTACGAGGCGCAGTTGCTGCTCGGGCTGATCGAGCACTACCGCGCCGACGTGGTGATGTCCTTCTCCTGGGGCGGGGTGGCCACCCTGCTGGCCCTGGCGCAGCGCCCCAGCCGCATCCGCAAGGCGGTGATCAGTTCCTTCTCGCCGCTGCTCAACGCCGCGATGCTCGACTACCTGCACCGCGGCCTGGACTACCTGGGCGCCTGCGACCGGCCGAACATCGCCAACCTGGTCAACGACACCATCGGCCGCTACCTGCCGCACCTGTTCAAGCGCTACAACTTCCGCCACGTCGCCGGCCTGGACGAGCACGAGTACCGGCAGATGCACTTCCACGTCTGCCAGGTGCTCAAGCTCAGCGCCGAGAGCTACATGGAGAAGTTCGCGGCCATCGACATCCCGCTGCTGTTCCTCAACGGCGAGCTGGACCTCTACACCACGCCGGCCGAGGCCAAGCTGTTCCAGCAGCTGATCCGCGATTGCGAGTTCCGCACCATCCGCAATGCCGGGCACTTCATCGATGTCGAGCACAAGCAGGGCTGGCAGGACACCCGCGATGCCCTGCTCGGCTTCCTCAAGCCGCAGCGCCAGCCGGTCAGCCTGTCCCTGGGCAACGGCTACCTGCCTAACCACGAAGGCATTCCGCTGGCCGCCCTGGCCGGCTGAACGCCCCGTCCCGTCGTCCGGCTCCCGCCTTCCCGGCGGGTGGCCGAGGCCTTCCCGCAGCCGTGATGGCAATCCGCAGGGCTCGCGGCCTCGCTCCCCACGCACTACTATCCGCTTAAGCCCCACCCTCACCGGGCCGCCCTTGCGGCCATCCCGGGGCAGGACACCGCCACCCGCGCGGTCGAGTACCCAGGTGCCCTCCCGGGCATCCGCACCAATGGAAGCTGTAATGTCCCCCAGACCCACCATCAATGCCTCGGTCAGCCCCAAGGGCACCCTCGAAACCCTGTCCCAGCGCGAAGTCCAGCAACTCAGCGAAGCCGGCTCGGGCAGCGTCTACCAACTGTTCCGCCAGTGCGCCCTGGCCATCCTCAACACCGGCGCGCGCATCGACAACGCCAAGACCATCCTCGACGCCTACCGCGACTTCGAGGTGCGCATCCACCAGCAGGACCGCGGCGTGCGCCTGGAACTGGTCAACGCGCCGGCCGACGCCTTCGTCGACGGCGAGATGATCGCCGGCACCCGCGAGATGCTCTTCAGCGCCCTGCGCGACATCGTCTACACCGCCAACGAGCTGGACAACCAGCGCGTCGACCTGCACACCTCGCAAGGCATCACCGACTACGTCTTCCACCTGCTGCGCAACGCGCGCACCCTGCGCCCGGGCGTGGAGCCGAAGATAGTCGTGTGCTGGGGCGGCCACTCCATCAGCACCGAGGAGTACAAGTACACCAAGAAGGTCGGCCACGAGCTGGGCCTGCGCAACCTGGACGTCTGCACCGGCTGCGGCCCGGGCGTGATGAAGGGGCCGATGAAGGGCGCCACCATCGGCCATGCCAAGCAGCGACACCACGGCGGCCGCTACCTGGGCCTGACCGAGCCGGGGATCATCGCCGCTGAGGCGCCCAACCCGATCGTCAACGAACTGGTGATCCTGCCGGACATCGAGAAGCGCCTGGAGGCCTTCGTCCGCGTCGGCCACGGCATCATCATCTTCCCCGGCGGCGTCGGCACGGCGGAGGAATTCCTCTACCTGCTGGGCATCCTCATGCACCCGGACAACCAGGACCTGCCCTTCCCCCTGGTGCTCACCGGGCCGCGCAGCGCCTCGGCCTACTTCGAGCAACTGCACGCCTTCGTCGGCGCCACCCTGGGCGAGGCGGCGCAGCGGCGCTACCAGATCATCGTCGACAACCCGGCCGAAGTAGCGCGGCACATGGCCCAGGGCCTGAAGGAGGTCAAGCAGTTCCGCCGCGAGCGCAACGACGCCTTCCACTTCAACTGGCTGCTGAAGATCGACGTCGGCTTCCAGCGCCCCTTCGACCCCACCCACGAACACATGGCCGCCCTGCAACTGAGCACCGACCTGCCGGCCCACGAACTGGCCGCCAACCTGCGCCGGGCGTTCTCCGGGATAGTCGCGGGCAACGTCAAGGAAAAGGGCGTGCGCGCCATCGAGGAGTTCGGCCCCTACGAAATCCACGGCGAACCCGCGCTGATGCGACGCCTGGATGAACTGCTACACGCGTTCGTCAAGCAGCACCGGATGAAGCTGCCGGGTGGGGCGGCGTATGAGCCGTGCTATCGGGTGGTGGAGGGCTGACCTGCTCCTACGGGGGCGCCGCCATTGCCCTTGGGCATCGGTATTCCGGACTGCACGGCTTTTCGTAGGAGCGAGCTTGCTCGCGAACGAGGTAACCGGCGGCTCCGCTGCCATGCCAACCTCCGCGCCCTCTCCCTAACCCTCTCCCTGAAGGGAGAGGGGACCGTTGGGCAGATACGGATGTTCTGGAGTTAGCCGGCAACACCGAAGGTTTCCAACTGAAACCATTCCTCCTCTCGGCACGAACTAGCCCCCTCTCCCTTCAGGGAGAGGGCTGGGGAGAGGGAACGGCCCCACCCACCCCACCGAAACCACCGGCGAGCCCCCACAAAAAACACCCCTCACTCCCCCTGCAAATTCGCCTCCACCCGCGCCAGCAACCCCTGCAACTGCTCCCGCTCCTGCGCGCTGAACCCCCGCACCGCCACCTCCGACAAATGCCGGCCCTGCCCTTCCACCTCGGCGTAAACCGCCTGGCCGGCAGCGCTCAGGCTCAGGCACACGCTGCGCTTGTCCAATGCATCGGCGCTGCCCTCCAGCAAACCACGGTTGCGCAGGCCCTGGATCAGCCGGGCGATCTGCGCCTTGTCACGGCCACTGTGCTCCACCAGTTGGCGTTGGGTGGCGCCCGGGCGGCGGGCGAAGAAGGCCAGCACCTTGAATTCCATGTGCGTCAGGTCATGGGGGCCGTCGCGCAGTTCGCGATATTGCCGCGAACGGTACAGGTGCATGACGGAGTGGATGGTTTCGAGAACGTCGTCGGCTTTCATGGCTATACGGTTGACTTTATCAACTAATGATTCTTATGATCGTTGATATTATCAACCATAGCCCAAGAGGGCCAGCCATGACCCAAGCCACCCAACAACGCCGCGTGCAACGCGTCCGCCACGAACTGCGCATGCGCGAAGTGCAGGTCGCCCGCCGCGAACAGCTCAGCCCGCACTTCGTCAGCCTCACCTTCGCCGGCGAGGCCCTGGCCGATTTCGTTTCTGCCGGCTTCGACGACCACGTCAAGTTCATGTTCGAGGACGACGACGGCAGCATCGTGCGCCGCGACTACACCCCGCGCCGCTTCGACGCCTCAGCCCGCGAGCTGACCGTGGAGTTCGCCCTGCACGGCCACGGCAAGGCCTGCCAGTGGGCCGAGCACGCCCAGGTCGGCGACAACGCGGTGATCGGCGGCCCGCGCGGCTCGATGATCGTCCCGCTGGACTTCGCCTGGCACCTGTTCGTCGCCGACGCCACCGGCCTGCCCGCCGTGCACCGGCGCCTGGAGGAAATGCCGGCCGGCACCCGCGCCATCGTCCTGCTGCAGGTGGAAGCGGCCGACCGTCGCCAGTTCACCACTGCCGCCGACCTCGAACTGCGCTGGTTCGATGACGGCGAAACCCTGCTGGCCGCCGTCGAGGCCCTGCACCTGCCCGCCGGCGAAGGCTTCGCCTGGGGCGCCGGCGAGGCCGCGGCCATGGTCCGCGTGCGCAACCTGCTGCTGGAGAAGGGCCAGCCGAAGGAAGCCATGCGCGTCGCCGCCTACTGGCGCCAGGGCCAGGCCGACTACCACGAGGAACTCAGCCAGTGAAACCCGCCCGCCAGGCGTCGCCGCCCCCGGCAACGCCTGCGCAAGCGCCTCATAAACAAAACCGATACCCGCTTAAAGATTTCCCAGAGGCAGGCCCCGCCCCTTGAGCCTTACAGTCGCCCCACGCCGAAAAACGGCGAGGTGATTCCTGCCGGTCATCATCGTTTTCGAAGCCTGTTGGAATTTTCACCACTACAAGAACAAAAGGTGAACGCGAATGCTCAAGCAAAACCCCGGTGGCATGGAGACCGTCGATGTCAAAGACTGGATCGACAGCCGCCCGATCTCGGCCTACCAGTGGCTCATCCTCTCGCTGTGCTTCCTCATCGTCCTGTTCGACGGCTTCGACGTCGCCGTGATGGGCTTCATCGCCCCGTCGCTGATGCAGGAGTGGGGCCTGTCCCGCGCCGCCTTCGGCCCGGTGATGAGCGCCGGGATGATCGGCCTGGCCATAGGCGCGCTGACCGCCGGCCCCTACGCCGACCGCCTCGGCCGCAAGAAGGTGCTGCTGATCGCGGTGACCGGTTTCAGCCTGCTCAGCCTGGCCTGCGCCTTCGCCCGCAGCCCCTACGAACTGGCCTTCCTGCGCCTGCTCACCGGCGTCGCCCTGGGCGCGGCCATGCCCAACAGCACCACGCTGCTGGCCGAATACCTGCCCGAGCGCAGCCGCTCGCTGCTGATCACCATCATGTTCACCGGCTTCAACATGGGCTCGGGCCTGGGCGGCTTCCTCGCCGCCTGGCTGATCCCGCACCACGGCTGGCAGGCGGTGCTGCTCGCCGGCGGCCTGCTGCCGCTGGCCCTGCTGCCCTTGCTGCTGTGGCTGCTGCCCGAGTCCGCGCGCTTCATGGCCGCGCGCAAGGCCCCGGCCGAGCAGATCGCCGCGGCCCTGGCCAAGCTCGGCGGGCACTTCGCCGAAGGCACCCGCTTCAGCGTCAGCGAGCCGCCGGTGCAGCACAAGGCGCCGGTGCGCCAGCTGTTCGACGGGCGCTTCCGCCTGGGCACCCTGGCGCTGTGGGCCACCTACTTCATGGGCCTGCTGGTGATCTACCTGACCATGGGCTGGCTGCCCACCCTGCTGCGCGACGGCGGCCTGTCCATCGAACGCGCCGCCACCATCACCGGGCTGTTCCAGATCGGCGGCACCGTCGGCGCCATCGTGGTCGGCTGGATCATGGACCGGCGCAACCCCAACCGCGTCATCGCCATCGCCTACGCCCTGGGCGGCCTGTGCATCGTCAGCCTCGGTGCGCTGAGCCTGGAATCCAGCCTGCTGGTGGTCGGCGTGACCGCCGCCGGCTTCTGCATGAGCGGCGCGCAGACCGGCCTCAACGCCTTCGCCCCGGGCTACTACCCCACCGAGTTCCGCGCCACCGGGGTAAGCTGGATGCTCGGCATCGGCCGCTTCGGCGCCATCTTCGGCTCGCTCATCGGCGGCGCGGTGCTCAGCCTCGGCCTGGGCCTGCCGCTGCTGTTCACCTTCCTCGGCCTGCCGGCGTTCGTCGCGGCCCTGGCGATCCTGGCCAACGGCCACGCCCGGCGCCGCGCGAGCCAGGTACTGGCCACGCAGTAACCTGAACCAGAGGACCCCGTCATGGCACGCATCATTGGTGGCCTAGCCGTCTCCCACACCCCGACCATCGGCTTCGCCGTCGACCACGACAAGCAGGAAGAGGCGGCCTGGGCGCCGATCTTCAAGAGCTTCGAGCCGATCCGCGCCTGGCTCCAGGAACAGCGCCCAGACGTGCTCTTCTACATCTTCAACGACCACGTCACCTCGTTCTTCTTCGACCACTACAGCGCCTTCACCCTTGGCGTCGACGACCGCTATGGCGTCGCCGACGAGGGCGGCAACCCGCGCGAGCTGCCGCCGGTGGGTGGCCACGCGGCGCTGTCGCGGCACATCGGACAGAGCCTGATGGCCGACGAGTTCGACATGAGCTTCTTCCGCGACAAGCCGCTGGACCACGGCTTCTTCTCGCCGATGTCGGCGCTGCTGCCCTGCGCCGACGGCTGGCCGCTGCAGATAGTGCCGCTGCAGGTCGGCGTGCTGCAGCTGCCGATCCCCAGCGCGCGGCGCTGCTACAAGCTCGGCCAGGCCCTGCGCCGCGCCATCGAGAGCTACCCGGAAGACCTCAAGGTCGCCATCGTCGCCACCGGCGGCGTGTCGCACCAGGTCCACGGCGAGCGCTGCGGCTTCAACAACCCGGAATGGGACGCGCAGTTCATCGAGCTGCTGGTCAACGACCCCGAGCGCCTGACCGAAATGACCGTCGCCGAATACGCCACCCTCGGCGGCATGGAGGGCGCCGAGGTGATCACCTGGCTGATCATGCGCGGCGCGCTGTCCGCCAGCGTCGACAAGCTGCACCAGGACTACTACCTGCCGTCCATGACCGGCATCGCCACCCTGCTGCTGCAGAACCGCGACCAGCGCCTGCCGGCCCCGGCCATCGAGCGCCACCGCCAGCACATGCAGCACCAGCTGGCCGGCGCCGAGCAGCTCGAAGGCACCTACCCCTACACCCTGGAGCGCAGCGCCAAGGGCTACCGGCTGAACAAGTTCCTGCACCGCATGATCGAGCCGCAGTGGCGCCAGCGCTTCCTCGCCGAACCCGAGGCGCTGTATGCCGAGGCCGAACTCAGCGAGGAAGAGCGCGACCTGCTGCGCCGCCGCGACTGGCGCGGGCTGATCCACTACGGGGTGATCTTCTTCGTGCTGGAGAAACTCGGCGCCGTGCTGGGCGTCTCCAACCTGGACATCTACGCCGCCATGCGCGGCCAGAGCCTGGAAGACTTCATGAAGACGCGCAACCAGCAGGTGCGCTACTCGGTGGCCGGCAAGGCCCCGCGCTAACCCCGCTCCCCCCAGCTTCACCGCCCACCAGCGACGCCACCGCGCCGCTGGCCGGCGACGCTTTGCCCAAGAAACGGAGAACAACAACAATGATCCGCCCGTCCCACAAGCACCGTCTCGTCTGCACCCTGGCCCTGGCCTCGGCCCTGCCGCTGGAGGCCCTGGCCGAAGGCTTCCTCGACGACGCCAAGTCCAGCCTGACCCTGCGCAACTTCTACATGAACCGCGACTACACCGGCGATGCCGCCCAGGGCAAGGCCGAGGAATGGACGCAGAGCTTCATCCTCGACTTCAAGTCCGGCTTCACCCAGGGCACCGTGGGCTTCGGCCTGGACGTGCTCGGCCTGTACAGCATCAAGCTCGATGGCGGCCGCGGCACCGCCGGCACCCAGCTGCTGCCGGTGCACGACGACGGCCGCCCGGCCGACGACTTCGGCCGCCTGGCGGTCGCCGGCAAGGCACGCATTTCCAAGACCGAACTGAAAGTCGGCGAATGGGCGCCGGCGCTGCCGATCCTGCGTTCCGACGACGGTCGTTCGCTGACGCAGACCTTCCAGGGCGCGCAGGTGACCTCGAAGGAACTCGCCGGGCTGACCCTCTACGGCGGCGAATTCCGCCAGAACAGCCCGCGCAACGACGCCAGCATGGAGGACATGAGCCTGTTCAACCGCACGGCCTACACCTCCGACCGCTTCGACTTCGTCGGCGGCGAATACCGCTTCAACCACGAGCGCACCCTGGTCGGCCTGTGGAACGCCGAGCTGAAGGACATCTACCAGCAGCAGTACCTGCAGGTGCAGCACTTCCAGCCGCTCGGCGACTGGGTGCTGGGCGCCAACCTGGGCTACTTCTGGGGTAAGGAAGACGGCAGCGCCAAGGCCGGCGACCTGGACAACCGCACCGCCTCGGGGATGTTCTCGGCGAAGGTCGGCGGCAACACCTTCTACGTCGGCCTGCAGAAGGTCATGGGCGACGACGAGTGGTTCCGCGTCAACGGCGCCAGCGGCGGCACCCTGGCCAACGACGCCTTCGGCTCCAGCTTCGAAAGCGCCAGGGAACACTCCTGGCAGCTGCGCCACGACTACGACTTCGCCGCCCTCGGCGTGCCCGGCCTGACGCTGATGAACCGCTACATCCACGGCGACAACGTGCACAACGCCAGCACCGACGACGGCACCGAATGGGCCCGCGAGAGCGAGCTGGCCTACACCGTGCAGTCGGGGCCGCTGAAGACGCTGAACGTCAAATGGCGCAACTCCAACATGCGCCGCGACTGGGGGCGGACCAACAGCTTCGACGAGAACCGATTGATCGTGAGCTATCCGCTGAGCCTGCTGTAGGCCCCACGCCGAGGCGCTTTCGTAGGATGGGTTGAACTTGCGAAACCCATGCGGCCATGGCGATGGGTATCGCTTCGCTCAACCCATCCTACGACTGCCCCACCCGCACCATTCCAATGTAGGAGCGCGCCCTGCGCGCGAAATCGCGGGCAGGGCCCGCTCCTACAGGTTTCCGTGAGGCATGGCATTCTCCCCCCGTAGGACCTTGTCCGCGATAGCCGGGCGTTCCGGCGCGATTCGCGGATGAGATCCGCTACGCTACGCCACCCACACCATTCCCATGTAGGAGCGCGCCCTGCGCGCGAAATCGCGGGCAGGGCCCGCTCCTACAGGTTTCCGTGAGGCATGGCATTCTCCCCCGTAGGAGCGGACCTTGTCCGCGATAGCCGGAACCTCCGGCGCGATTCGCGGATGAGATCCGCCTACCCTACGCCACCCGCACCATTCCCCTGTAGGAGCGCGCCCTGCGCGCGAATCGCGGGCAGGGCCCGCTCCTACAGGGTGTGGGGCCCTGTCCCCTGGACCACCTCGCGGATGCTCTGCATCAACGCCGCCGACACCGGCGAATGCAGGCAGCCGCTGCGGCAGGTCAGGCCGATGGCGCGGGTGGTCTGTTGCAACTGCACCGGCAGGCGGCACAGCTCGCCGGAGGCTATCTCGTGTTCCAGCTGGTGCGCCGACACCGCCGCGAGCATGTCCGAGCGCAGCAGCAGGCCGCGGATGGTCGCCAGGTCGCCGCTCTCCACCACCGGCCAGGGCGCGGCCATGCCCGAAGCGGCGAAGCAGGCGTCGAGCAGGCCCCGGGCCGGGGAGCCCGCGCGCGGCAGCACCCAGCGCGCCTGCTGCAGTTCCGCCAGCTCGCGGGTGCCTTCCAGCAGCGGGTGGCCGCGGCGCGCCAGCAGCACCATTTCCTCGGTGAGCAACGCCTCGCCGGCCAGGTCGCTGGCGTAGTCCGCCGAGCGCAGGGCGCCGAAGACGAAGTCCAGGTCGCCGGCGCGCAACTCGGTGGCCAGCAGGTCGAACGGGCTTTCGTTGGTGATCACCCGCACCCCGGGATGCTCGGCGGTGAGGCGGACGATGGCCTCGGGCAGGATGCGCGTGCGCCCCAGCGGCAACGCGCCGACATGCACCACGCCCTGCAGGCTGCCGCGCATGGCGCTGAGGTCGGTCTCGATGTGGCGCAGCTCGTTGAGCGCGCGGCGGATCGGGAACAGGATCTCGTGGCTCGCCCGCGTCGGCTGCAGGCCGCGCGGGGTGCGCTCGAACAATGGCCGGCCGCAGCCGCCCTCCAGCACCTTGAGCGCCGAGCTGACCGCCGGCTGGCTGAGGCCGAAGTGGCTGGCCACGGTCTGCATGTGGCGCGTCTCGCAGAGCTTGACGAAGACCTCCAGGCGCCGCCCCTGGAACAGGTACAGCGGCTCCACCGGCGCCGCGCCCAGCACCCTGGGCACGCTCTCCAGCTCGGCCAGCACGCGGCGCGCGCGGGGCAGCACGCAGTCGCCGTAGTCGGTCAGGCGCATGCCGTTGGCGTGGCGTTCGAACAGCGGCGCGTCGAGCCGCGCCTCCAGCTCGGAAATGGCGCGGGTGACCACCGACTGCGCGCGGAACAGCGCTTCCGAAGCCCGCGACACGCTGCCCAGGTCCGCCACGCGGACGAAGGCGCGGACCTGCATCAGGTTCGGCAGCTCGAAGTCGCTCATATCCCCTCCCGGCGCGCAGCCCCACTCCGACGGGACTATGCCCAGCCCTCCGGACAAGCGCAATAAGCAGAACGCATACCTCCAACAACTGAACGCATTAGTCCGCCGTGGCCCTCGGTGACATCCTCGACACATTCCCAACCGGAGCCCACCCACATGAACGCAGCACAAAAATCCGCCCTGGTGGTCAGCGCCCATTCCGCCGATTTCGTCTGGCGCGCCGGTGGCGCCATCGCCCTGCACGCCGAGCAGGGCTACGCCGTGCACATCGTCTGCCTGTCCTTCGGCGAGCGCGGCGAATCCGCCAAGCTGTGGCGCAAGGGCGAGATGACCGAAGAGAAGGTCAAGGCCGCGCGCCGCGAGGAAGCCCTGGCCGCCGCCGAAATCCTCGGCGCCAGCGTCGAGTTCTTCGACATCGGCGACTACCCGATGCGCGCCGACAAGGACACCCTGTTCCGCCTGGCCGACGTGTTCCGCCGCGTGCAGCCGGAATTCGTCCTCAGCCACTCGCTGAAAGACCCGTACAACTACGACCACCCGCTGGCCATGAACCTCGCCCAGGAAGCACGCATCATCGCCCAGGCCGAGGGCTACAAGCCGGGCGAGAAGATCGTCGGCGCGCCACCGGTGTACGCCTTCGAGCCGCACCAGCCGGAGCAGTGCGAGTGGCGCCCGGACACCTTCCTCGACATCACCGGCGTGTGGGACAGGAAGTACGCCGCCATCCAGTGCATGGCCGGCCAGGAACACCTGTGGGAGTACTACACCCGCGTCGCCCTGCAGCGCGGCGTGCAGGCCAAGCGCAACGTCGGCATCACCAGCGCGCGCAACATCGTCTACGCCGAAGGCTTCCAGAGCCTGTTCCCACGCGTGACGGAGAACCTGGCATGAGCGCGCTGATCGGCAAGACCGGCATCGTGGTGCGCAACATCCCCCGCGCTGCGCCGGAAGTGATCGACGAACTCGGCCGCCTGGGCGTGGCCACCGTGCACGAGGCCCAGGGCCGCAAGGGCCTGCTGAACACCGGCATCCGCCCGATCCAGCAGGGCGTGGCGGTGGCCGGCAGCGCGGTGACCGTGCTGGTGGCGCCGGGCGACAACTGGATGTTCCACGTCGCCGTCGAGCAGTGCCGCCCCGGCGACCTGCTGGTGGTGGCGCCCAGCTCGCCGTGCAGCGACGGCTACTTCGGCGACCTGCTCGCCACCTCGCTCAAGGCCCGCGGCGTGCGCGGCCTGGTCATAGACGCCGGCATCCGCGACAGCCACACCCTGCGCGAGATGGGCTTTGCAGTCTGGTCGAAGGCCATCAACGCCCAGGGCACGGTGAAGGAAGTGCTCGGCTCGGTGAACCTGCCGCTGCTGTGCGCCGGGCAACTGGTGAACGCCGGCGACATCGTCGTCGCCGACGACGACGGCGTGGTCGTGGTGCGCCACGGTGAAGCGGCCCAGGTGCTGGAAGCCGCACGCAAGCGCGCCGATTTGGAAGAACAGAAGCGCCTGCGCCTGGCCGCCGGCGAACTCGGCCTGGACATCTACGAAATGCGCCCGCGCCTGGCCGCCAAGGGCCTGCGCTACGTGGACAGCCTCGACGAACTGGGAGGCTGAACATGGGCCAGACGCGCATCCCCTGCCTGCTCATGCGTGGCGGCACCTCCAAGGGCGCCTACTTTCTGAGCACCGACCTGCCCGCCGACGCCGGGTTGCGCGAGCGCGTGCTGCTGGCGGTGATGGGCTCGCCGGACAAGCGCCAGATCGACGGCCTCGGCGGCGCCGACCCGCTGACCAGCAAGGTCGCCATCGTCCAGGCCTCGCGCCGCGAGGACGCCGACGTCGACTACCTGTTCGCCCAGGTGCTGGTGGACGAGGCGCGGGTGGACTACGGGCAGAACTGCGGCAACATCCTCGCCGGCGTCGGCCCCTTCGCCCTCGAGCGCGGCCTGGTGCCGGTGCGCGGCGCCAGCACGGCGGTGCGCATCTTCATGGAGAACACCGGGCAGATCGCCGTGGCGCACGTCCCCACGCCCGACGGCGAGGTGGAATACGCCGGCGACACACGCATCGACGGCGTGCCCGGCAGCGCCGCGCCGCTGGTGGTGGAATTCGCCGACGTGGCCGGCTCCAGCTGCGGCACCCTGCTGCCCACCGGCAACGCCCGCGACACTTTCGACGGCATCGAGGTCACCTGCATCGACAACGGCATGCCGGTGGTGCTGCTGCGCGCCGAGGACCTGGGCCGCAGCGGCTGCGAGAGCCGCGAGGAACTGGACGCCGACGCCGAGCTGAAGGCGCGCCTGGAATCCATCCGCCTGCAGGCCGGCCCGCGCATGAACCTGGGCGACGTCGGCCAGCGCAACGTGCCGAAGATGTGCCTGGTCTCGGCGCCGCGCCAGGGCGGGGCGATCAACACCCGCTCGTTCATCCCGCACCGCTGCCATGCCTCCATCGGCGTGTTCGGCGCGGTGAGCGTGGCCAGCGCCTGCCTGGTCGAAGGCTCGGTGGCGCAGGACGTCGCTCGCGCCGGCGAAGGCGAAGTGCGGCGCCTGGCGGTGGAACACCCCAGCGGCGAATTCAGCGTGGAAATCCGCCTGCGCGACGGCCAGGTAGCCGGCTGCGGCCTGGTGCGCAGCGCGCGCCTGCTGTTCGACGGCCAGGTGTGCATTCCCCGCGCGGTGTGGGCCGGCCACTGACCCGGGCGAACCGCGCGGCGCCCTGCCGCGCGGCTTTGACACAAATCATCGCAGTTGTAAAAAAACGGTAAATGCGAGTGATTCCAACTCGCTTCTGTCGTATCTATGGGCGTTTCCCAACCGCCCGCCATCTTCGGCGCCTCAGGAAAACCTCCATGCAAGCCCGAGCCCTTCCCCTCTCCCGCCGCCTGCTGGCCTGCGCGGCCGCCGCCGTCACCAGCGCCTTCCTGCTCCTGCTGCCCAGCGGCGCCAGCGCCGCCACCCTGGACACCGCCTTCGGCCCGGTGCAGGTCAAGGACCACCCGCAGCGCGTGGTGGCCCTGGGCGAGAACACCCTGGACGCCGCCCTCGCCCTGGGCGTGCAACCCCTGGGCGCGCTGGCCAGCCGCGGCGGCAGCGACATCCCCGAATACCTCAAGGCCAAGGCCGGCAAGCTGCCGCTGGTGGGCACCGTGCGCGAGGTCAACCTGGAGGCGGTGCTCAAGCTGCGCCCGGACCTGATCCTGGCCAGCCCCGGCCTGACCCGCGAGCAGTACGCCAAGCTCAGCCTGATGGCGCCCACCGTGGTGCCCAAGGGCGGCGCCCTGGACGACTGGCGCGCGGCCTTCCGCACCTACGCCGCGGCCCTGGACAGGAACGCCGAGGCCGAGCAGCGCCTGCAGGAGCTCGACCAGCGCATCGCCGGGCTGCGCCCGCGCCTGCCGGCCAACACCAGCCTCAGCGTGGTGCGCTGGAACCCGCAGGGGCCGATCATGATGTCCAGCCACCTGTTCGCCGGCCAGTTGCTCGACCAGTTGGGCCTGCAGCCCAACCCGCTGGCGGCGCAGCAGACCCAGCGCCCGCACACCGACATCCTCAGCCTGGAGAACCTGTCCAAGGCCGATGCCGACTGGATCTTCCTCGCCACCCTCAACCCCGACGGCGAGAAGGCCCTGGCCGAAGCCCGCCGGCAGCCGGCCTTCACCCGCCTGAAAGCGGTGCGGGCCGGGCACCTGGCCAGCGTCGACGGGCAGATCTGGAGCAGCAGCTCCGGCTACCTGGCCGCCCAGCAGGTGCTGGATGACGTGGAGAAGGCGCTGGCCAACTGATGCTGCCCGCGCGCCTGCCCTTGCCGCTGGCCCTCGGGCTGGCGGCTTCGCTTCTGTTGCTGCTGTGCCTGGCCAGCCTGCTGCTGGGCGCCGGTGATGCCGGGCCCTGGGCCAGCCTGCAAGCCCTGTTCGGCGGTGCCGACGAAGACACCCGCTTCGTCGTCGGCGTGCTGCGCCTGGCGCGCACCGAGCTGGCCCTGCTGGTGGGCATGGCCCTGGGCGCCGCCGGCCTGCTGTTGCAATCGGTGACGCGCAACCCGCTGGCCGAGCCCGGCCTGCTGGGCGTCAGCGCCGGCTCGGCCTTCGCCGTGACCCTGGCGATCAACCTCGGCGCCACCGCCGCCGGCCTCAACCTGGCGGTGGCCGTGCTCGGCGCCCTGGGCGGCTGCCTGCTGGTGCTGGCGGTGTCGCGCCTGCGCGGGGTGGGCGACGACCCGGTGCGCCTGGTGCTGGCCGGGGTGGCCTTCTCCGGTCTGCTCACCGCCCTGAGCAGCCTGGTGCTGCTGTGGGACCAGCGCACCGCCGACGAAGTGCGCTTCTGGGTGGTCGGCAGCCTCGCCGGCCGGCCGCTGGATACCCTGCACTGGAGCCTGCCGGGGCTGCTGCTCGGCCTGCTGGTGGCGCTGCCGCTGGTCCGCCCGCTGGCCGCCCTGGCCCTGGGCGAACGCGTGGCCAGCGGCCTCGGCCACCACCCGCAGCGGGTGCGCCTGGCCACCCTGCTGGCGGTGGCGCTGCTGGTGGGCACGGCCAATGCCGCCGCCGGCCCCATCGCCTTCCTCGGTCTGATCGTGCCCTTCATCGCCCGCCGCCTGGTGGGCAGCGACATCCGCAGCTGCTTCGGCCTGTGCCTGCTGCTGGGGCCCTGCGTACTGCTGCTGGCCGACATAATCGCGCGCCTGCTGGTGCGCCCCTACGAGATGCCGGTGGGGGTGGTCACCGCCTTCGTCGGCGCGCCCATCCTCATCGCCGTGGTGCGCTCGCACCGCCTGCCGACGCTGCAACGCCAATGAACGCGCCCTCTCCCCACGGCTACGGCCTGCTGCGCCTGGGCCGGCTGTCGCTGCTCTGGCACCGCCGCAGCCTCATGGTCGGCCTGGCGTTGCTGGCAACACTGGCCGCCGCCTTCGTGTTCTGCCTGAGCGGCGACGGCCTCGGCGCCGGCCAGGCCATCGCCACCCTGCTCGGGCACGGCGACCCCTTCCAGCAACTGCTGGTGCGCGAACTGCGCCTGCCGCGCCTGCTCGCCGGCCTGCTCAGCGGCGCCGCCCTGGGCGCCGCCGGCTGCCTGATGCAGACCCTGGCGCGCAACCGCCTGGCCACCCCCGGCATGGTCGGCCTGGACAACGGCGCCACCGCCTTCGCCGTGGCCTCCATAGTCGCGGTGCCGACCAGCCTGGCGCCCTCCGCGCTGGCCCTGACCGGCGCCGCCAGCGCTGCTGCGCTGACCTTCCTGCTCGCGGCCGGGGCCGGCGCCCGCGGCTATCGCTTCATCGTCGTCGGCCTGGGCATAGGCGCGCTGTTCGGCGCCCTGACCAACCTGATGCTGGCCCGCGCCGACATAGACGCGGCCAACGCCGCCTACCCCTGGACCGTCGGCAGCCTCAACGCCCGCCCGCCGCTGGCCGTGTGGCTGCTGGCCGGCGGCCTGGCCCTGGGCCTGCCGGCGGCGCGCCTGCTGACGCGGCCGCTGACGACGATGCGCTTCTCCGACAGCGTGGCCATCGGCCTGGGCGTGCGCCTGGGCGCCATGCGCATCGCCACCCTGGCGCTGAGCGTGGCCCTCACCGGGCTGGCCGTGGCGGTGGCCGGGCCGGTCGGCCTGGTGGCGCTGATCGCCCCCGAGGCGGCGCGCTACCTGGGCGGCCAGCACGGCGTGCCGGTGCTCAACGCGGCCCTGGCCGGCGCCCTGCTGACGCTGCTGGCCGACTGGTTGGGGCGCACCCTGCTGGCGCCCATCGAAATCCCCGTGGGCATCGTCATGGCGGTGATAGGCGCGCCCTACCTGCTGTGGATCATCCTGCGCCAACCCTCCGGGAGACAGCCATGAACCCGAACCCCGTCGCCCCGCTGGAAACCCGCGGCCTGTGCATGGCCTACGGCAAGCGGCCGATCATCGAAGGCCTGGACCTGCGCCTGCCGGCCGGCCAGGTCACCGCCATCGTCGGCCCCAACGGCTGCGGCAAGTCCACCCTGCTGGCGGGCCTGGCGCGCCTGCAGAAGCCCAGCGGCGGCGCCGTGCTGCTCGACGGCAAGGCCATCGCCAGCCTGCCGTCGAAAGAAGTGGCGCGGCGCCTGGCGCTGCTGCCCCAGGACGCCAGCGCCCCGGACGGCCTCACCGTGGCCGAGCTGATCCGCTTCGGCCGCCAGCCGCACCAGGGCCTGTTCCAGCAATGGAGCGCCGAGGACCAGCAGGTGGTGGACGCCGCCCTGGCCGCCGCCGACCTCGGCGAGCTGGCCGAGCGGCCGCTGGAATCCATGTCCGGCGGCCAGCGCCAGCGCGCCTGGATCGCCATGGCCATCGCCCAGGACACCCCGCTGCTGCTGCTCGACGAACCCACCTCGGCGCTTGACCTGGGCCACCAGATCGAGGTCTTCGAACTGATCCGCCACCTGGCCGAGGCCGGCAAGACGGTGGTGATGGTGGTCCACGACCTGTCCAGCGCCTGCCGCTACGCCGACCACCTGGTGGCGATGAAGGGCGGCCAGGTGCTGGCCGAAGGCGCGCCGGCCCGGGTGGTGACGGCGGAACTGGTGGAGGCGCTGTATGGCGTGCGCTGTACGTTGCTGAGCGATCCGTACAGCGGCACGCCGCTGATCGTCGGGGCCAGTCGGGTGCGAGCCTGCTTTTCGTAGGAGCGAGCTTGCTCGCTCCTACGAAAAGCACCATCCCATTCCCCCAGCACTCAGATGCGACGAAATGCCAGCACCCAGCCATTGCCCCGCCCCCACCGCCAGTGGGATCATTTGCAATTGCTTTTTGTTCTCATCCATGGCCGATCACGTGTCACCGCAACTACTCCTCGTGGAAGACGACGCCCACCTGCGCCCGGCCCTGGAACGCCACTTCCAGGCCCGCGGCTTCGCCGTGCACGCCTGCGAGAACGGCACCCAGGGCCTGGCCGCGCTGCGCGAGGGCCGCTTCGACCTGGTGCTGCTGGACATCATGCTGCCCGGCGTCGACGGCCTCAGCCTGCTCGACGAACTGCGCCGCCGGCAGACCGTGCCGGTGATGCTGATGTCCGCCCTGGGCGCCGAGCAGGACCGCATCAGCGGCTTCACCCGCGGCGCCGACGACTACCTGCCCAAGCCCTTCAGCCTGGCCGAGCTGGACGCCCGGGTCGACGCCCTGCTGCGCCGCGTGGCCCTCGACCGACGCCCGGCCGAGGCCCCCCGGGACGGCGAGCTGACCCTCGACGAGGAGGCCCGCGACGTCACCCACCAGGGCCGCGCCGCCGGCCTCACCGGCTCCGAGTATCGCCTGCTGGCGACCTTGCGCGCACACCCCGGCGAGGCGCTGAGCAAGGCCTTCCTCTACCAGAGCGTGCTGCACCGCGCCTACACCCGCCTGGACCGCGGCCTGGACGTGCACGTCTGCAACCTGCGCCGCAAGCTCGCCGCCATCGGCGCGCAGCACCTGCAGATCCAGGCGGTGCGCGGCCAGGGCTACGTGCTGGTCGAAACGGACGGCGCCTGATGCGCCGCCACCCGCTGCTGTGGAAGCTGGCCCTGCTGCAGGTGGGTTTCTGCCTGACGCTGACCTGGCTGATCTGGAACTGGGGCCTGTCGGTGGAACGCAGCACCTACTTCCTCGACGAAGCCGACCGCCTCTACCTCGCGCGCTACGCCCAGCAGGCTGAGCAGGCCTGGCGCCAGGGCGGCACGGCCGGCGCCGAAGCCTTCCGCCGCCAGCTGGAGCGCGAGGAAGACACCTGGGTCGCCCTGGTCGGCCCGCGCCTGGAAAGCCTCGGCACCACGCCGCTGAGCGCCGAGGAGGCCAGCCACCTGACCTTCATGCGCAAGCTCGACTGGCCCATGAGCCGGCGCCTGCAGGACGAGCTGCCCTACGTCAGCATCGAATTCCCCGAACGCCCCGAGGACGGCCGCCTGGTCATCCAGCTGCCCGAGCGCCTGCTGCCCAGCGGCCTGACGCCCTGGACCCACGTCATCACCCACGGCGTGGCGCCGACCCTGCTGGCCCTGCTGCTGGGCCTGGCCCTGTACCGCCACCTGGTGGTGCCGCTCAACCGCCTGCGCGACCGCGCCGACGCCCTGCGCGCCGACGACCTCGACAGCCCCGGCCTGCCGCTGCAGGAGCGCCGCGACGAACTGGGCGAACTGGCCCAGGCCTTCGAACACATGGCCGCGCGCCTGCGCCAGAGCCTGGCCCAGCAGCGCCTGCTGCTGCGCACCCTGTCCCACGAACTGCGCACGCCCCTGGCGCGGCTGCGCATCGCCCACGACGGCGAGCTGCCGCCGGAGCAGTTGCGCCAGCGCCTGGGCCGCGAAGTGGCCGACATGCAGCGGCTGCTGGAAGACACCCTCGACCTGGCCTGGATGGACACCGAGCGCCCGCAGTTGCCCACCGAACCGGTGCTGGTGCTCTCGGTGTGGGAAGCGCTGCGCGAGGACGCCTGCTTCGAAAGCGGCTGGGAGCCCGCGCGCCTGCCCTGCTCGCTGGGCACCGAATGCTGCGTGCAGGTACACCTGGACAGCCTGGCCCAGGCCCTGGAGAACCTGCTGCGCAACGCCATCCGCCATTCGCCGGCGGGCGGCCGCGTCAGCCTCGACGGCTGGCGCGAAGGCCGGCACTGGCACCTGTGCCTGCGCGACCAGGGCCCCGGCGTGGCCGAGGCCGACCTTGAGCGCATCTTCGAGCCCTACCAGCGCCTGGAAGGCAGCGGCGCCGGCTTCGGCCTGGGCCTGGCCATCGCCCGCCGCGCCATCGAGCTGCAGGGCGGCCGCCTGTGGGCCACCAACGCCCACCCCGGCCTGTGCCTGCACCTGCTGTTGCCGGCGGCCTGGAAGTGTTTAGAAAGTTAATGCGCTTTACTCGCAATTGTGAGTAATTATCATCTTCGATCTCTCGCCTTCAGGCTGAACTTCCGGAGATCGAAGATGTCGTCCCGTGCCCAACCCCTAGTCCCCTTCCTGCTGCTGTCCAGCTGCCTGCTGGCCAGCGCCGTCCATGCCGCCAGCCAGGACGAGCAGCCCGTCGAACTGGACAGCCAGACCGTGGTCGCCACCGCCCAGGAAGAGACCAAGCAGGCCCCGGGCGTGTCCGTCATCACCGCCGAGGACATCGCCAAGCGCCCGCCGGCCAACGACCTGTCGCAGATCATCCGCACCATGCCGGGGGTCAACCTCACCGGCAACTCCACCAGCGGCCAGCGCGGCAACAACCGGCAGATCGACATCCGCGGCATGGGCCCGGAGAACACCCTGATCCTGGTCGACGGCAAGCCGGTCAGCAGCCGCAGCTCGGTGCGCTACGGCTGGCGCGGCGAGCGCGACACCCGCGGCGACACCAACTGGGTGCCGGCCGACCAGGTCGAGCGCATCGAAGTCATCCGCGGCCCGGCGGCGGCGCGCTACGGCTCCGGCGCCATGGGCGGGGTGGTGAACATCATCACCAAGCAGGCGGCCAAGCAAACCCACGGCAACCTCACCGTCTACCAGAACTTCCCGCAGCACGGCGACGAAGGCGCCAGCAAGCGCGTGAGCTTCGGCCTCAACGGCCCGCTGACCGATACCCTCAGCTACCGCGTCTACGGCAACCTGGCCAAGACCGACGCCGACGACTGGGACATCAACGCCGGCCACGAATCGGCGCGCACCGGCAACCAGGCCGGCACCCTCCCCGCCGGCCGCGAAGGCGTGCGCAACAAGGACATCAACGGCCAGCTGAGCTGGAAACTGGCGCCCAACCAGAGCCTCGAGTTCGAAAGCGGCTTCAGCCGCCAGGGCAACATCTACACCGGCGACACCCAGAACACCAACAGCAACGCCAACGTGAAGAGCATGCTGGGTCACGAGACCAACATCATGTACCGCGAGAACTACTCGGTCACCCACCGCGGCGACTGGGACTTCGGCAGCTCGATGGCCTACCTGCAGTACGAGAAGACGCGCAACAGCCGCATCAACGAAGGCCTGGCCGGCGGCACCGAGGGCATCTTCAGCAACACCGACTTCTACACCTCGACCCTGCGCGACCTGACCGCCCACGGCGAGGTCAACCTGCCGCTGCACGCCTGGCGCGACCAGACCCTGACCCTGGGCAGCGAGTGGAACCAGCAGAAGCTCGACGACCCCAGCGCCAACACCCAGACCACCACCGAGGGCGGCTCGGTCGCAGGCCTGACCAGCAGCGGCCGCGACACCACCTCGCAGGCGCAGATCTTCTCGCTGTTCGCCGAAGACAACATCGAGATCCTGCCCGGCACCATGCTCACCCCGGCGCTGCGCTTCGACCACCACAGCATCGTCGGCGACAACTGGAGCCCGTCGCTCAACCTGTCCCACGCGCTGACCGACACCCTCACCCTGAAGGCCGGCATCGCCCGCGCCTACAAGGCGCCGAACCTGTACCAGCTCAACCCCGACTACCTGCTCTACAGCCGCGGCCAGGGCTGCTACGGGCAGAGCACCAGCTGCTACCTGCAGGGCAACGAGAACCTCAAGGCCGAGACCAGCGTCAACAAGGAACTGGGCATCGAGTTCAAGGACGACGGCTGGGTCGCCGGGCTGACCTACTTCCGCAACGACTACAAGAACAAGATCGACTCCGGCCTGACCCCGGTGGGCAACGCGACCGGCGGCACCGGCAGCTACGCCAACGCCGCGATCTACCAGTGGGAGAACGTGCCCAAGGCGCTGGTCGAGGGCCTGGAAGGCACCCTGAGCGTCCCGCTGGCCGCGCAGCTGACCTGGAACAACAACTTCACCTACATGCTGCAGTCGAAGAACAAGGAAACCGGCGACGTGCTCTCGGTGACGCCGAAGTACACCCTCAACTCCATGCTCGACTGGCAGGCCAGCGACGACCTCTCGCTGCAACTGAGCGTGGCCTGGTACGGCAAGCAGAAGCCGAAGAAGTACGACTACCAAGGCAACCGCGTGACCGGCAGCGCCAACGACCAGCTCTCGCCCTACGCGCTGACCGGCGCCAGCGGCACCTACAAGATCAGCAAGAACCTCAGCGTCACCGCCGGCGTCGACAACATCTTCGACAAGCGCCTGTACCGCGCCGGCAACGCCCAGGGCGTGACCAACATCGCCGGCGCCGGCGCCGCCACCTACAACGAACCCGGCCGCACCCTCTACACCAGCCTGACCGCGTCCTTCTGAGGACCACCCGGCCCCCGCTCCCGGCGGGGGCCGGCAGACGAGATCGCCTGATGAAAACCACCACCCTGCCCCTGGTCCTGGCGCTGGCACTGGCCGCGCCGGCCCCGGCGGCCCTGGCGCAACCGGCGCCGGACCAGAAGATGGACACCACCTTGCTGCAACGCCAGGACCTGGCCTACCGCTTCACCCAGCTGGAACTCGACTCCGCCGACGGCCAGCGCCACTACCGCCTGTGGGTCGGCAAGCCCGAACGCCCGGCGCCCGCCGCCGGCTACCCGGTGCTGTGGATGCTCGACGGCAACGCCGCCCTCGGCGCGCTCGATGCCGCCAGCCTGGACAAGCTCGCCAGCGGCCAGGCGCCGCTGCTGGTCGCGGTCGGCTACCAGACCGAGCAGCGCATCGAACGCAACGCCCGCACCTACGACTACACCCCGCCGCTGCCCGGCGAAGCCAGGCAACTCGACCCGCTGACCGGCCAGCCCAGCGGCGGCATCGACGCCTTCCTCGACCTGCTGCGCCAACGCATGCGCCCCATGGTCGCCGCCGTCGCCCCCATCGACGCCAGCCGGCAGACCCTCTGGGGCCACTCCTACGGCGGCCTGGCCGTGCTCCACGCCCTGTTCACCCGCCCCGGCGAGTTCAACACCTACGCCGCCGCCAGCCCCTCGCTGTGGTGGCACGACGGCGCCATCGTCCGCGAAGCCGCCGGCCTGCAACAACGCCTGGGCGAAAGCCGCCCGCGCCTGCTGCTGATGCGCGGCGGCGACGAACCGGGCAACCCGCGCGGCCCGCTGAAAGGCGACGCCGAACGCCCGGCCCGCGAACTCAGCGCCGACCTGGCCAAGGTGCCGGGCCTGCAGGTGCAGTACCAGCGCTTCGACGGCCTGGGGCATGGGCCCATGTTGCCGGCGTCGCTGCGTTATCTGCTGGAGCATTACCCGTAACCGAGGCGCGCCGGGGAGCACGGTCAAACGGCGGATAACCGCGAACGGTTATTCGCCCTACGCCAGGTCCACCCGGTGATGCAGGGCGTACAACCGTTCGCGAAAATGACGATGTACAAGGATGGCGCCTAACCTCCAGCCCGCAGAGGACAGCCCCCTCTCCCTTCAGGGAGAGGGTTGGGGAGAGGGAACGGAGTCAACCCAATACACCGCAGCCACCGGGAGACACCCTTCGCGAGCAAGCTCGCTCCTACGAAAAGCCAAAAAGCCAAAAAGCCGAAAAACCAAAGCCATCCCCTCCGCCCCTCCCCCTTTTTCACACTGGCAATGAAGTTTGCGGCAGGAGCACAATCCAAGGTTCGCCCCTCCCCAGGAAGCCCCCGGATGCCCGACAGCCTGCATGCGGCCCTGCGCCACTTCGTTTCCACCCTGCGCCACGACCCGGCCTTCCGCTCCCTGCGCCTGGTGCAGCGGCACAGCCTCGACTGCGGCGTGACCCGCGACCAGCCCGACCCGGTGCGCCACGGCCTCGACCAGGGCGCCATGCTCTGCGCCGAGGTCGATGGCGTGGAAGCCTTCGCTGCCACCAGCGACCTGAGCGAACAGGGCCTGCGCCAGGCCTTCGAACGCGCCCGCCAGCTCGCCGCCGGCATCGCCGCCCACGCCCTGCCGCGCCCGGCCCAGGCCGGCGCCGACCTCGGCCGCCAGCGGCGCAGCAGCCCGAACCTCGACATCCCGCTGCCGGACCTGGCGCAATGGCTGGACCTGCTGCGCGCGGAATGCGCCGCGGTGCCGCGCGAGGAACGCATCGTCGACTGGAGCGCCAGCCTGCGCGTGGTGCGCGAACGGCAGCTGTACCTCGACCGCCACGGCAGCGACCTGCTGCACGAGACCCAGCGCCTCTACCCCTGGCTCTCGGTGACCGCCTTCGACGGCCGCCAGAGCCAGACGCGCACCTTCGACGTGGCGCGCCAGGGCGGCGCCGAAGTGGTGCTGCACAGCGGCTTCGCTGGCGCCGCCGCGCGCGTCGCCGACGAGGCCCTGCAACTGCTGCTGGCGCCCAACACCCCGGAAGGCACCCGCGACCTGCTGCTGATGCCCGACCAGATGATCCTGCAGATCCACGAATCCATCGGCCACCCGCTGGAGCTGGACCGCATCCTCGGCGACGAGCGCAACTACGCCGGCACCAGCTTCGTCACGCCGGACATGTTCGGCCATTACCAGTACGGCTCGCCGCTGCTCAACGTCAGCTTCGCCCCGGACGTGCCCGACGAACTGGCCAGCTACGCCTACGACGACGAAGGCACCCCCGCCGAGCGCCAGCTGCTGATCGCCGAAGGCATCCTCCAGCGCCCCCTGGGCGGCGCCCTGTCCCAGGCCCGCAGCCAGCTCGCCGGGGTGGCCAACAGCCGCGCCAGCAGCTGGAACCGCGCGCCCATCGACCGCATGGCCAACCTCAACGTCGAGCCCGGCGACCAGAGCCTGGCGCAACTGATCGGCGGCATCGAGAAAGGCATCCTCATGGCCACCAACCGCTCCTGGTCCATCGACGACGCGCGCAACAAGTTCCAGTTCGGCTGCGAATGGGGCCAGCTGATCGAAAACGGCGAACTCGCCGGCGTGGTGCGCAACCCCAACTACCGCGGCATCTCCGCGCAATTCTGGCGCAGCCTGGGCGCGGTGGGCGACGCCTCCACCTTCAGCGTGCTAGGCACCGCCAACTGCGGCAAGGGCGAGCCCAACCAGGCGATCACCGTCGGCCACGCCTCGCCGGCCTGCGTGTTCAAGGACGTCACCGTGTTCGGAGGGCAGGCCTGATGCAACTGCGACTGTCCCCCGACCACCTGCGCGAACTCGCCGACTGGCTCAAGGGCCGGCTGCGCGGCGACGAGGAATTCAGCCTGTGGCTCGCCGCCGAGGACTCCGACTTCGTGCGCTTCAACCACGCCCAAGTGCGCCAGGCCACCCGCGTGCTGCAGATCGAGGCGCAGCTGCGGCTGATCCGCGGCGCCCGCCACGCCAGTCTGGAGCTGAGCCTGACCGGCGGCGCGGAGGAAGACCGCCAGCGCCTGCAGCAAGGCCTGGAACAACTGCGCGGCACCCTGGAAGTGGTCCCGGAAGACCCGTACCTGCTGCTGGAGGACGAGCCCTGGACCCGCATCCAGGAAGCCCCCGGCCGCTTGCCGGAAGTCCGCGAAGTGATCGACCAGGTGGACGCCCAGGCGCAAAGCCTGGACCTGGTCGGCATCTACGCCGGCGGCCCACTGTACCGCGGCTTCGCCAACACCCGCGGCAGCTTCGGCTGGCACGCCGCCGGCAGCGCCAGCCTGGACTGGAGCCTGTTCGCCAGCAACGGCGAGGCGGTGAAGACCACCTACGCCGCGCGCGACTGGGACGCCGCCGCCCTGGGCCAGGCCTTCGCCCGCGCCCGCGAGCAGTTGGACTACCTGCAACGCCCGCGGCGCACGCTGCAACCCGGCGCCTACCGCGCCTACCTGGCGCCGGCGGCGCTGGAGGAAATCATCTCGCTGCTGTGCTGGGGCGGCTTCTCCGCCCGCGAACTGGCCACCCGCCAGAGCCCGCTGCTGTCGCTGCACCTGGGCCATGCCAGCCTGTCGCCGCAGGTCAGCCTGGAGGAAGCGGCCAGCGCCGGCCTGGAACCGCTGTTCGACAGCGACGGCTTCCTGCGCCGCGACCAGGCGCTGATCGAAGGCGGGCGCATGGTCGGCCAACTGGTCAGCCCGCGCTCGGCGAAGGAGTTCAACCTGCCCGCCTACGGCGCCAACAGCCACGAGACGCCGCAGTCCCTGGTCATGGCCGCCGGCGAACTGCCCGAGGACGAAGTACTGGCGCGCCTGGGCACCGGCCTGTACATCGGCAACCTCTGGTACCTGAACTACTCGGACCTGGCCGCCGCGCGCATCACCGGCATGACGCGCTTCGCCAGCTTCTGGGTGGAAGACGGCCGGATAGTCGCGCCCCTGGCCAGCATGCGCTTCGACAACAGCCTCTACAGCCTGCTCGGCGAACACCTGCAGGCGCTGACCCGCGAACGCTCGCTGCGCATCGACACCAACACCTACGGACGCCGCAGCGCGGCCACCCAGTTGCTGCCAGGCGCGCTGGTGGAGCGTTTCACGCTGACGCTGTAGGGCGTACAACCGCTCGCGGTTGTACGCCGTTACACCCATTTCGACGCTGGCCTCCTGGTCAAGCCTGGAGCGCTCGGAAACGGGAGCTTCGGGTTCGAATCCGGCGCGCCCTGGGGCCAAGGTCAAACGGCGGATAACCGCGAACGGTTATCCGCCCTACGTCACGGTCAGGGCTGGCGTAGGGCGCATAACGCCTACGGCGTTATCCGCCGTTTGGCCTTGGTCCCCGGCGGCTCCGGGGTTGGCCTGGGCGTTGGCTGTGGCCTCGGTGTATCGGCGGATAACCGCGAACGGTTATTCGCCCTACGTCACGCCCAACGCCGTTACCAGTCGCAGTAGCAGCCGGTGGCGAGGGTGCTGGGGGACTTCACCTGGCGGCCTTCGACCAGCGCCTGGATCACCGGCTCGATGAAGCTGTTGGCCGAAGTACAGGTGGCGCCTTCGCTGTAGGGACCGAAGTAGGCCAGCTTGCCGTCGCGGTCCCACACCGCCACCGAGGGGCTGGCGGCGATGGGCGGCGGCGAGGGGAATTCCGGCAGCGGCTTCAGGCCCCACAGCTCGCTGGCCAGGCGGCCCTGGGTGCCGGGCTTGCGGTAGGCGTAGAAATCCACGCCCTGGGGTTCGAAACGCTTGATCAGCGAGGCCAGATGCTGCTGGTTGGCGACGTTGCACGGGCATTCCGGGTCCCAGAAATGCACCACGCGGATGTGCCCCGGGCCGGCCAGTTGCGCCGGCAGTTGCAGCGCCTGGCCATCGAACAGCTGGGTGGTATCGGGATAACTGCGCAGGTAGCGGCCGTGGAACGACCAGAAGGCGGCGAACAGGATGCCGAGCCAGGCCACGATGAGCACGCCCGCGAGAACGACTTTGCGATTGAGCGACATGATGCGGAAGGGGTGGACGGGAGGGCCGCTAGCTTGCCACGTCCAGCCGCCAGGGCAAGCCTTTCCTGACCGGCAGGCTGCGGCCGCAGCCTGCCGGATGACGACAAAACCAGGCGGCCCCGTTCGCATACGCAGGCTAGAGCGAAGCTCGCAGGCGCCCCAGCCAGCCACTTCCTTCGCCGCTGCAAGGGCTGAAGGTGGGCAATTGCTGCAGCGGCACCCATAGCTCACCCTGCCAGTCCAGCAGCGTCACCCGTTGCGAGCGCCAGCTCATCAGCACCCGCCGGGGCCGTTGCGGATCGACGCGGCCCTGGTCGCGCAGCAGCGGAATCACCTGCTCGCCCAGCCAACGCCCCAGGGCTCGGTTCTCCGGGTGACCGAAGCGGATCAACGCCTTGTACAGCGCGGCTTCGTTGACCACCTCCAGCCACTCCTCGGCGCCGGAGGCCGCGCACAACAGCACCGAGCGCGCTTCGTGCGCATCCAGCCGCCGCGCCAGCGCCTGTGGATGATGCAGCCCGAGCAGCCGCGCCAGGTCGTGGGCGACGAACCAGGGTTGGTCATCGATCAGCAGGCCGCGCAGGGGACGGTTGTGGCGGAGGAAGGTGGTGGCGGTATAGGCATCATGCATGCTGGGAACTCCTGTTCAGAGAGGGGGAGTCCACCGCTACGTCGTCAAACGAAGGGAGGCGGACCGCGCGGGGTTGACGAACCGGGAACAGGTACCGGCAGGCCCGAAGGCCTCCCCGCGCGATCCGCCATGAAGCGTGGCAGATGGATCGAACTGCGCACGGGGGCCTGCAAAAAACGCTACGCCGTTTTCGCATACGCCATCGGCGCGATCGCGCCTGTTCCACGGGTCGTCAAACCCGGCCACGGATCGGCCGTGGCTGGCGGAGGATAGAGAGGCACGATGTAAGCCCGTAACGGATAGCCATGTGGGAAGCCTCCGAAACGCTGTTCGGGGCATGGCCCGAGCGGGCCCGCTCAACCATCGTCCAGCCTTCGCCTATCGGGAGCACCACCATGAACACACGCCAACATACGGCACGCGCCGTTTCGCTCACCCAGTTGAAAAGAACGCTCGACGCCAGGCTGCGGGAAGTCGCGGCGCGAAAGCACGAGAAACTGGTAGTCGTCAGGGGCAGGATTCCCATGGCGGTCATCCTGGACGTCGAGTCCTACCAGGCCCTGCTCGATGAGTTGTACGACCTGCGCCTGGAGAACCTCGCCCATGATCGCCTGGCCGGTTTCGAACCGGGCCAGGCGATCCGCCATGAGGATCTCGTGGAAAGCTTCAGCGACCGCTGAACACCTCTTCAGGCGCCGCCACATGGGCGAGCGCCGGTGCTCCCATGGAGTACCGGCATCCGTCGCCCCACCTTCGCCACACCCCGTGCCGGTGTTAGCATGCGCGCCCCATGCGCCTGACCGATTTCGACCAACGCCTCGCCGACCTCGGCGCCCTGCCCCGCCATCGCGGGCGGATGCTGCGTGCCTGGCTGCAGGGCCGGGCGCTGGACGCCGGGACCAAGCGCCAGGCCAGCGAGGACTTCCTGCCGCTGGCGGTGCGCAACGCCGTGCCGGAGCTGGCCGCGCAGCTGGAAGGTCTGGCGCGCCTGCATTCTCGCCACCCCGCCGGCGACGGCTCCGAGCGCCTGCTGGTGAGTCTGGCCGACGGGCAGATGGTGGAGAGCGTGCTGCTGCCGCGCGATGGGTTGTGCGTGTCCAGCCAGGTCGGCTGCGCGGTGGGCTGCCGCTTCTGCATGACCGGCCGCAGCGGCCTTTTGCGCCAGGTCAGCGCCGCCGAGATGGTCGCCCAGGTTGTGCTGGCGCGGCGCCTGCGGCGGGTGAAGAAGGTGGTGTTCATGGGCATGGGCGAGCCGGCGCACAACCTCGACAACGTGCTGGAGGCCATCGACATCCTCGGCAGCGACGGCGGCATAGGCCACAAGCACCTGGTGTTCTCCACGGTGGGCGACCCGCGGGTGTTCGAGCGCCTGCCGCAACAGCGGGTGAAACCGGCCCTGGCCCTGTCGCTGCACACCACCCGCGCGGACCTGCGCGAACACCTGCTGCCCAAGGCGCCGAAGCTCACCCCGGACGAACTGGTGGAGCTGGGCGAAGCCTACGCCCGCCAGGTCGGCTACCCCATCCAGTACCAGTGGACGCTGCTCAAGGGCGTGAACGATGGCAAGGATGAGCTGGATGGCATCCTGCGCCTGCTCAGGGGCAAGTTCGCGGTGCTCAACCTGATCCCCTTCAACGCCCTGGAAGGCGACGCCTACCAGCGCCCGGACGGCGAGCGCATCGTCGAGATCGTGCGCTACCTGCACAGTCGGGGGGTGCTGACCAAGGTGCGCAACAGCGCCGGGCAGGATGTAGAGGGTGGTTGCGGGCAGTTGCGGGCGCGGGTGGTGGAGTTGGTGGATACCAGCCGGCTGAGCATCGCGCCGAGGCGCTCTTCGTAGGAGCGAGCTTGCTCGCGAAGGGAGTTTCCCGGTGACTGTGGTGTTGGGGGTAAGAGCGCCCTCTCCCCAACCCTCTCCCTGAAGGGAGAGGGGGCCGTTCGGAGCGAATGGCGAATCCAGAGTTACCCGTAGGAGCGGACCTTGTCCGCGATGGCCGGAACCACCGGCGCGGTTCGCGGATGGGATCCGCGCGGCCCCACCCGCGCCATTCCCCTGTAGGAGCGCGCCCTGCGCGCGAAATCGCGGGCAGGGCCCGCTCCTACAGGTTGCTGGGGAGCACGGTATTCCTCCCCCGTAGCGGATCTTATCCGCGATAACCGGAACCACCGGCGCGGTTCGCGGAAGGGATCCGCGCGGCCCCACCCGCGCCATTCCCCTGTAGGAGCGCGCCCTGCGCGCGATTTCGCGGGCAGGGCCCGCTCCTACGGGGCTGCGTCCTCGGCGGCGGCGCACGGCGCCAGGGCCTGGCGGGCGTGTTCGATCCAGTCGTGTTCGCTGGCGAAGTCGGTCGAGTAGTCGGCCAGGCCCATGCTCAGCGAGAGCGGCGGCAGCGAGGCTTCGTCGAAGTTGCCGAACAGTTGGGCGATGCGCTCGACGCAGGCCCGGGCGCCAGCGGCGTGGGTCTGGCGGAACAGCACCAGGTATTCGTCCGGGTGCTTGCGGCTGACGTGGTCGGTGTTGCGCACCTCGGCCTTGATCAGGTGGCCCAGGCGCACGCTGAGGGCTTCGGCGGTGAGGTTGCCGTAGCGCAGGCGCAGGCGGGCGTGGTCGTCGATGCGGATCAGCGCCAGGGTCGCCCGCGGCCCGCCGCGCCGGCAGCGGCCGAATTCCTGGGCCAGGCGGTGCAGCCAGACGTCGTAGGACAGCAGCAACTGCTGGTCGAAGCAGTCCACCAGGGAGAAGGCGCGGCGCTGGGCGTGCAGGCGGCGCGCCAGGCTGTAGCTGGTCCAGCCCACCGCCAGCGGGTAGAAGAACAGCATCGGCAGGCAGGCCCAGATCACCCGCCCGGGCGTCTCCAGGTCCACCTGGTAGCCGGTCAGCAAGCCCATCGCCAGGATGCCCGCCGCGTTGGCCAGCAGGCCCTTGAGCATGAAGCCGGGGCCGTTGGCCGCCACGTTGTGCATGGTGACCATCGACAGCAGCAGCGCCGAGGGCAGCAGGCTGAAGTGCATGAGCGCCACCCAGCCGCCGGCGAACAGCGAATCCAGCAGCAGGTTGCGCAGTTCGGCCCGGTAGGGCTCGGCGGCGCGCACGGCGATGAAGCGGGCCAGGCCCGGCCAGAGGAAGCCGTTGACCAGCATCCAGGCCCAGAGCGCGGGGTGCCCGGGATAGGTGAGCACCGCGATGAACACGAAGCTGAGACCGCAGCCCAGGCTGCGTGGCGCGTGGATGCGCCTGGCGAAGGCGATACCGGCGCAAGTACTGCTTTCCATTTCCATACATCAATCCAGAGACGGCCTTCGGCGGAGGGTCGACAGGCGGCATCGGCAATGGCGCCTGTAAATTGCCAGCATGTCTGACGTGCCTTTCCCGCTGGGCGCGTTATGCTTCCCCATTGGGTGAAAGCGTCAGCCTTCCGTCCACATAGCGGCGACGTTCACCCGCAAGACCGGCAATGTCAAAAAAACGCCATTGCCATGAACAGTGATGACTTGCCCCTCGCCAGGCGGGTGGCAAGCGTTGACGAATCGATCAGGAATGGAAGCCACCGCCTCCCTGCCGGACAGGGTCCCTGGCCATTACCGCAAGCGCGCAGCTCCAGCGGCTGCTGCGAATCGAGAAGGGCCGTGCCGTCCCCTGGCTGCCAGGCGCAGCAAAGCAGGACGAGCACGGGCGGCCGCACGGCTGGCCAACCTTAAAATACGAACGTATTCTAATGCAGAAGAGGCCTGATGAGTAAGCGCCCCGTCATTGATAGAGGCAAGGTCCTGGATGCCGCCGAAGGCCTGGTCATGCGCGAAGGCGTTGCGGCGCTGTCCATTGGCGAGGTGGCCAAGGCCGCCGGGATCAGCAAGGGTGGCGTGCAATCCTGCTTCGGCACCAAGGATGGGCTGATCGAGGCCATGTTCAACCGATGGAAGGCGGAGTTCGAGGTGGCTGTGCGCGACAACGCCCCAGACGAAGCGGAACCGCTCGACAACCTGCGCGCCCATGTGCAACTGCTGGCCGCCAGCGACGAGGCCCTGGGCAAGCGCGCCGCGGCGGTGCTGGCGGCGATGCTCAGCCGCGAGGAGCTGCGCCAGCGCTCCAGCGACTGGTACCGCCCCCTGCTGATCCAGGACGGCGGCGACGACGAGCGCAGCCGCAACGCCCGCCTGGCCTTCCTCGCCGCCAAGGGCGCCTTCCTGCTGCGCTCCTTCGGCCTGATGGAGATGAGCGAGGCGGAATGGCAGGCGATCTTCCGCGAGATCGACACGCTGCTCCCGCCAGGGGAATGAACGCCCGGTGACCGGGGAGGCGCAGGCCTTCCCTTTGCGTAGTACACCCGCCGCCCGAGAACCCACGCCGATATCCCACCGGGATAACCCCGGGAAAGTCGCGCCTACTCAATAACTAGACGAAGCAACTAGTTCCATGTGGATATATCCAATTCATCCACCCACTTCCATAATTCAAAAGTCGAGCCCTATGCAAAACCAGAAGAACGACTCATCCTTCATTCAAGGAATGCCATGCAAGCGAAAGTTCAATACGAGGACTCCGGTCTGCTCTGGATGTATGGTCATCTCAGAAGAATAGGTTGCAGCTTCCCCACCGCCCTGTACCGCAGCATGCGCTTCAGGCTGCTGGGTGATACCGGTGACTTCAGAAGCGAGGTCAGCTGGCAGAAGATCCGCTTCTCCAGGGCCCGGGCCGGCTAGCCCGGCGCGCAACCTCGCCCCCTTCGCGCAGCCGCTACGTTCCTAGCCGCGCGCCCCTGAGCAACACCTGGCCGCCCCGTTGCAGGGACAGCCTCCCGCCTTTTCTACCTCATTCGTCTTCAGGATTGCGCCGCCTACGGGCGGAGTTTCTCAATACGCGGAGAAACTCAAGGACAATAACAACAAGCACGCCAGCAAGAATCGCCAACAGCATATCAATGCCCTCGCTATATCATCGTCGCAATCAATCGTTCTTCGAATGATGAAAAACAAAGTATGCCCCGGGGGCAACTTTGCCCAACATCGGAATCTATTTCTACATCGCAAGAAAAAACCGGCGAACTTCTTCGCCGGCAATCATCACCCCGGAACTTTCAGCCTTCCGCCAGGGGCAGGCGGATGACGAATAGCGCCCCCGTTTCGGCGTTGCTCACGCACAGGCTGCCGCCCATGTTGCGGATCAGGTCGTGGCTCACCGACAGGCCCAGCCCGGTGCCCTGCCCCACCGGCTTGGTGGTGAAGAAGGGTTCGAAGATGCGTTCCAGCAGTGCCGGCTCGATGCCCCCGGCGCTGTCGCACACGTGCAGTTCCAGCCACCCGGGCTCGGCGCAAGGGTGCTGGCCCAGGCGGATCCACCTGTCGCCCTCGCGCTTTTCCAGCAAGGCGTCGCGGGCGTTGGCCAGCAGGTTCACCAGCACCTGTTCCAACTGGTCGGCGAAGCCCATGACCTTCGGCCGCGCCTGGGGCGCCTCCAGCTCCAGGGTGATGCCCTGCTGGGTCATGCTCTCGCCCAGCAGCAGCACCACCGCCTCGCAGCAGGCCTGGGGATCGAACGGGGCCATGTCCAGGTCGGACTTGCGGCTGAACACCCCCATGTGGTTGACCACGCGGGTCAGCCGGTCGACCTGGGCATCCACCCGCTTGAGCTTCTCGCCCAGGTACTGCGGGTCGTCCAGGCGCTGCCAGGCGTTGAACAGCGCCAGGCGCATGACGTGCAGGGGCTGCTTCATCTCGTGGGCCATGCCGCTGACCATCTGCCCCAGGGCGGCCATCTTGGCGCCCTGGGCGAGCTGTTGCTGGGAATGGCGCACCGAGGTGTTGTCGCGGGCGACCGCCTGGACTTCGCGCAGCCGGCCCTGGTCGTCGAACAGCAGGCGGTCGCTCCAGATCAGCCAGCGGCACTCGCGCCCGGGCAGGTTGAAGCGCAGCTCCCAGGATTCCTCGACGCCACCGCCGGCCCCTTCGACCAGGCGGGCGCGCAGGGCGCTGCAATCGCGCTCGGACAGCCAGTAGTCCAGGCGCCGCCCCAGCAGGGCCTCCACCGGCTCGCCGAGGAAGCTGGCGAAGGTGTGGTTGACGAAGGTCAGCACCAGGCTGGCCGAATAGCGGCAGATCAGCGCCGGCGAATCCTCCACCAGCATCCGGTAGCGCTCCTCGCTCTCGGCGATGCGCTGCGCGGCCTGGTGCCGCTCGGTCACGTCCAGCCACAGGCCCACCACTTCCCGCGGCAGGCCCTGGGCGTCGCGCAGCAGCTTGGCCTCGTCGTACAGCCAGTGCCATTGCCCGGCGCCGTCGCGCAGGCGGTATTCGGCGTTGACGCGCCCTTCGCGCAGCAGCGTGCGGCCGCGCTCGAAGAAGCTGCCCAGGTCGTCCGGGTGCACGCGCTCGGCCAGGGCCTGCCAGCTGTTCGCCTGCAGGTCCAGGCCCAGCAGGTTGCCGGCGCTTTCGCTGTAGAACTCCGGAATCAGCTGGCCGTCTTCCACGCGCTGCACGTAGATCACCACCGGCGCCTTGTCGATCAGGTTGCGCAGGCGCGCATGGGTGGCCTCGGCCTGCTGCGCCTGCTGGCGGGCCTCGCTGACGTCGAGCAGCACGCCGTCGAGGAAACCGTGCTCGCTGCCGCCCTGCCAGCGCCCCTGCAGGTGCAGCCAGCGGCGGATGCGGGTCCAGGAATCCGGGCAGAGGCGCAGGTCCTGCGCCAGCTCCCCGCCGGGGCCCAGTTGGCGCAGGCGTATCAGCAGTTCGTCGGCATCGGCGGGATGCAGCCGCTGCAGCAGTTCCTCCCGCGACAGCCGCGTCTGCCCCTCGGGCAATTCCAGGATGGCCGCCACCGCGGCGGAGAACTCGAAGCCTTCGCGCGCCGCGTCGTAGCGCCAGTAGCCGCCCTGCACCCTGCTCTCCAGCAGGTTCAGCCGGTGCAGGGCATTGCGCAGGCGCTTGCGTTCGAGGCGGCCGAAGACCTGCAGCGCCAGTTGTTCGGCCAGGCACTGCCAGTCGCCGGGCGACAGTCCCGCGCGGCCTTCGTCGAGGCCGTCCGGTTCGCCGATCAGCCAGGCGCCCTGCCCGCCCTGCGGCGTCGCCGGCACCACCCGCAGGCGTTCGCAGCACAGTTGCTTGAGCAAGGCCGAGCCGGGCCCGCCGGCGCCGAGCAGGGTGCTGTCGGCCAGGGCGGCGAGCCCGCAATCCGGCAGGGCCAGGCCTTCGCGCAGCAGGCTGTGGGCGCCGGGGCGGACGTAGCAGGCGAACACCCGCCCGCCGCCGCCCGGCTCCGCCAGGACCAGCGCCATGGATTGCAGCGCGAAGCTGTTGGCCATGACCTCCAGCACTTCGCCCAGCGCGCCCGGCAGCTCGGCCAGGGCGACGTGGCTGAGCCGGGAGAGCAACTGCTTGATCACGTTGAAGCACTGCATCTGCGACTTTTCCCGGTCGCTCTGCCAGTTCAGGTCGGAGATGTCGGTGCCCAGCAGCAGGCAGCCGCGGCCGGCCAGCGGGCTGACCTGCACGCGGAAGACCAGCGGCTGCTGGTCGAGGCTGCGCAGGGCCAGGTCCGCCTGGCGGCCCTGGCGCAATTCCAGCGGCGCCCCGGCGGGCCGGGACCTGCGCTCCAGGTAGTCGCCCAGGCGCGCCGCATCGGCATGTGTCGGCTGCGCCAGGCAGCGGGCGCGGCGCCCGCCCAGGCGGCACACGCGGTCCTCGGCATCCAGCTCGATGCACAGGTCCCAGTGCGCCTGGCTCCATTGCCAGAACGGCTCGTCCAGGCCGCTCTGTGTCTCTTGCATCAGCGCATCGCCACCGGGTACCGGGGCGGCCTTGTCGTTGGACTGGCCACGGAACAGGCCTCGCATCGTCGACCTCACAGCAGCAGGCTGGCCTGGGCCTGCAGCACCGCGGGCAACCGCGGCACCGGGCCAATGCCCGGCAGTGTCAGCACCGGCACCAGCGGGGTGGCATCAGCGGGGTAGCGCACGCAGACGGTGATGCGCGTGTAGCGGCCCTCGGCCACCGGCGCGGCCACGTACTTGCCGCCGCTGCAGCCGGTGTACCAGCGGCTCGGCATCCAGCCCAGGCGGCTCGACACGGCCTGGGACACGGTGTCCTGCAGGGCCGCCTGGTACTGCTGCGAGCCCAGCGAGTCGTTCACCGACAGCGCCACCCGCGCGCCGGCGGCCGCGGCGTCGTTGAACGACTGCAGCACCAGCATGGGGATGCCGTACGCCAGCACGCCGTACATCACGGTGAAGAACAGGATGAAGGCGGCGGCGAACTCGATGGTCACGGCGCCGCGCTGGCGGCTCGGGTGTTTCTGCTGCATGGGTTCCCCCGGGTAGAGTCGTGGTTGCCTGGCGACGGCCGTGGCCTAGATCAGGAGTTGGGCGCCCGGGGTGCGCAGGTCGATGATGCGCACGTCGAGGGTGCCGGTCTGGATGCCCAGCAGTTGCAGCAGGGGGTCCAGCAATGCCTGGCCCAACGCCCCCAGCAGTGAGGACAGCGCCCCGGTCAGTAGCTGAACCAGCCCCTCCAGCGTATCGGTGATGCCAGCGAGCACCTTGTTCAGGCTGTCCCACACGCTTCCTAGCAGGCAGGACAGCAAACCCCTGCAGCTCGAGTCCTTGCCTAGGGTGATTTTCAGTTTGAGTGACTTGCCCAGTTCGCCAAGCGCGCTGGCCAGCGACTGGCCCAGGGGGGTGGAGGCGCGCTGCACGGTGCTGGGCAGGTCGTCGGCGTCGGCGATATCGTAGGTGAGCTGTATCGGCGAAGCGGCGATCTGCACGCCCGCAATGGTGGCAACGTCGGTCTCGACGTTCAGCAGGTTGCTGAGGGCATGGGCCTTGAGCTCCAATTTGTCGATGGAAGCAATGCCCGGCGTGGCCTGCACCGTGACCGAGCCGTAGTGACCGACGCTGCCGCACTGGATGCTGTCCAAGGCGGCGCTGCCCTGCGCCACCCGCACACCCAGCCCGATATGCGCCTGCACCAGCCCCAGGTTGAGCAGGTCGGCATCCACTGTCGCCCCCAGCCGCACCTGGGCCGTCTTGGCGACGGTACGCCACTGGCCACTGTCATCCTTGCCGGGATAGCCGATGGCGATCTGCGGCGGCTCGATCACTTCCAGCGTTACCGTGGCCTTGGCGCCGGCGATGCCGATGCTCAGGTTGGGCAGTTCCAGCGCATGTCCCTTGTTGGCCAGCATGGCGGTGGCCATCAGCAGGTCGCCGAGGTTGACGTTCGCCCCGAGGGCCGAATTGCGCGCCGCGTCTGGTGCGATGACCGAAATGATCTGGCCTAGCGTCAGTCGTGCGCTGGGCACCTCCACCTTCGCCAACGCTGTGCGCAGCAGGCCGGTGTTGATGCCAACTACCTGCGAGGCATCGGCGGCATTGGCCATCGCCGTGACCAGTTGCAACACGCTGATATCGGTCTGAAGTAGGCTGTCCACCGAGCCGAGGTTGAGGTTCACCTTGGCCGCCTGCAGCCCCTGCCCCAGCGCCAACAGGCTGACGTTGGCGCCGGCGATGCCCTGGTAGGTCACCAGGTCGAGGTTCAGCCGGGTGCCCAGCAGGCCGCCGAGCAAGGCGTTGAGCAGAGGTGAATTGCTGCTGTCCAGGCGCAGCAGGCCGCTGCCCGCCGACAGCGCGGCCATGGCCTGGCGCCGGGCTACCGCCTGGGCCTGGAGGGTGACACTGGTGGGCGTGCCGGCGCCGAACACCGAGGCAACGTTCAGCACCAGGCTCGAAGGCACCGTGCGGCTGGCGACGACCTGCACCGAGTCGTTCCAGCTGCTATTGGCGGCGCGGAATACGCGCCGCTGGCCGCTGCCGTCGAAGACCACATCGCCCAGGCTTGCGACCAGCCGGCCGTCGTCGGGGAAGCCGTTGCGCCGCGCGCTGGTGATCGCCAGCGCCTGCACGTCGGCGTTCGCCTGGGTAGCGCACATGCCGCTCTGGGTGGCGCTCTCCAGCGCCGCCATGTCTGCCACCCGCTGCAGCTTGCGCTGCTCCAGGTACAGGCGCCCGGTGTCCACCACCAGGGCCATGCAGATCAGCACCAACAGCAGGGTGACTGCCGCCAGCACACCGATAGCGCCGCGCTGCCGTTTGCCGAACATGGACATCTCCTTGACGTCGGGGATCACTTCCTGCCGGTGTTGAAGCCCTGGTTCTCGTCCAGCAGGTACTCGGGGATCGGGTGGCTGTAGCTGTCCAGGTAGCGCCGGTAGGCGCGGTCGCGCTCGGCCGCGGTGGCGGCCTGGCGGTTGGCCGAGGCCTGCTGGCCGCTGCGCTGCAGTTGCAGCCAGTGGTCGACTTCCCACTGGTCGCGGGCGCTGCTGCCCGCTTGCGGCCGCGCCGACTCGGTGGCGCCAAGGCTCAGGGGGGCGGCCAGCAGAAGGCCGCTGAGGATGATCCGTTTCATAGCTAGTCTCCGTTTCCATCGCGGGCCCTGGCCGCCTTGCGGCCGGGCGCCCGCCGTCGATTACCTGATCTGCTGTTCCACCAGCGGCTGCGGCAGGGGCTGCGCCTGCACGCGGACCTGGGCCACGCTGGCGCCGTCCGCCGCCGGCACGGCTGGCAGCGGCGCTGCCACCTGAGCCACCCGCGGCGCCGGCGCGCCGCTCCTGAGCGCATCGGCGCGCTGGCGGGCCTGGCGCACCTGCTCGTCGGACAGCCGCGCCTTCTCGGCCAGCGCCGTGGCCTGGGCGGTCTTGCCCTCCAGCAGCAACAGGCTGAGCAGGTTGCTGGCCGGCAGCTTGTCGTCGCCGTCCAGTTCCAGGGCGGTGAGGAATTCGAAACGCGCGCCTTCGCGGTCGCCCTTGCGCAGCAGCACCACGCCCAGGTCGTTGCGCACCAGCCGGTCGGTGGGCTGCAACCGCGCCGCCACGCGCAGTTCGCGCTCGGCCTCGGCGATGCGCCCCTCGCGCAGGGCGATCTGGCCCAGGCCGTGGTGCGCCTCGCCGGCCTTGCAGGTGCCGAGCAGGGCCTGGTACTCGGCCCTGGCCTGCGGGCTGCCGATGCGGCGCAGCGCCACGGCCTTGCTTTCGCGCACGTCCAGCGACTGCGCCGGCAGCGTCTGCAGGTGCGCCAGGGCGGCGTGCAGGCGGCCCTCGCGCAACATGCCGCGGGCCATGTCCAGCTGCAGTTCCTGGTCCTGGCTCAGGCGGCTGCCGCAGCTCTGGCCGAGTGCCGGGAAGCTCTCCGCCAGGTTGCCGCGCAGGTCGTCCGGCAGGTTGGCGCAGCCGCCCAGGGCCAGGCCGATCAGGCCCAGCAAGCACAACGTCCTCATCACATTCCCCCCAGTGCCTTGGTGATGGCCATGAACCCCGGCCCGGCCAGGATGATCAGCAGCGCCGGGAACAGCAGGGTGATCATCACCAGGCTCATCTTCGCCGCCAGCTTGCTGATCCGTTCCTGCAGCGAGGTCAGCCGGCGGTCCTCGAACAGGGCCTTGAGCGTCGCCAGCGAGGCCCGCGCGCTGCCGCCCTGACGCAGCATCTGGCGCAGCACGCCGCAGCAGTCGGCGAGCTCGGCCACCTGCAGGCGCCTGGCCAGCTGGTCCAGCTCGTCGGCCAGGTCCAGGCCGCTGTCGGCGTGGGCCAGCACCAGGTCCAGCTCCTGGGTCAGCAGCGGCACGATGTTGCGGCCCTCCAGTTGCACCACCCGCAACGCCTGTTCCACGGTCAGGCCGGTGTCGAAGAGGATGCGGATCAGTTGGATGAAGACGATGACTTCCTCGGCCAGGCGCCGGCAGCGCTTGTCCGCCAGGTGCGCCAGCACGCGCTTGGGCAGCAGGAAGCCGAGGCCGGCGGCGAAGGCCAGCGGCAGCAGCAGGTCGTCCAGGGCGTCGCCGCGCAGCAGGCCGGCCAGCGCCACCAGGGCGCAGGCCAGCAGCGGCGCGGCCAGCTGCGCGGCCTGGTACAGGCTGCGCGGCAGGTTGCCGTTCCAGCCGGCGCGGGCCAGCAGGTCGCGCACCTCCTGGTCGCCCGGCTGCAGGCGCCGCCCCAGCGGGCCGTCGCCGAGCCGTTCGATGGCCCGGGCGCCCCAGCGCGCGGTGTCCTCGCCGCCCTGCGCGGCGGCGCCCAGGCGTTGTTCGATCAGGTGCTGCTCGCGGTTGGCCGCGCGGCTCTGCGACACCAGCAGGGCCAGCGCCGCGCCGAACAGCAGCAGGGCCAGGAGTACGTACCAGGTTGCGTCCATGTCCGTCTCCTACACGCTCTTGAGCATGCGCCACAGCGTGACGCAGCCGACCGCCTGCAGCCCCAGCGAGGTCAGCAGCAGCGTGCGGCCGAAGCCGTCGCTCCACATGGCCATCAGGTAGCCGGGGTTGCTGGCCAGGATGTACATGCCCAGGCCCAGCGGCAGCACCGCCAGCACCAGGGCGCTGAAGCGCGTCTCGCCGGTCATGGCGCGCAGCTGGCGGCCGATCTTCTCGCGCTCGTGGATGACCTTGATGATGTTGTCCAGCAGGTCCGTGGTGTTGCCGCCGTAGCGGTAGTTCACCGTCACGCCCAGGGCGAGGATGTGCAGCTCCTCCACGTCGTAGAGTTCGGCGATGTCCTGCAGCGCCTCGGGCAGGCTGATGCCCAGCTGCACGTGGCTGCTGGCGCGGGCGAAGATCGAGCGCAGCGGGTCGTCGGCCGCCACCACCGCCTGCTCGATGGCGTCGCCCAGGGTGCGCCCGGCCTGCAGGCTGCGCACCACCTGGTCGAGGAATGCCGGCATCTGCCGGATCATCTTCTGCAGGCGGCGCTGGTACAGCAGGCCGAGCAGGCCGTTGAACAGCAGCAGCACCAGCGGCACGGCCAGCAGCACGCCGAATACGTTCAACAGGCGCCAGCCCGGCACGGCCAGCGCCAGCATCGCCAGCCCCGCCCCGACCAGCCAGGGGCGCATCTGCACGATGCCGGCGCGGCGCATGCGCCGCACCAGCCAATGCTGGGTGCGCGGCCGCGCCGCGGCGAGGTCGCCCAGGGCCTGGCCGGGCACCAGGCGGCGCACCACCTGTTCGTTGTTGCGTGCGCGCAGGCCCAGGCCGAGCAGCAGCACGGCCAGGCCCACCAGCGCTAGGCTGGCCACCGCCAGCAACAGCGCCCCGGCGCTCATGCCGCCACCTGGCGCAGCTTCAGCCCCGACGGCACGCCGGTGCGCACGAACCTGCCGCTGGCGCGCCGGTCCAGGCTGAACAGCGAGTTGGTGACGTAGATGCCGTCGCGCACCTCCAGCACTTCCAGCACTTCGCTGATGCAGCGCCGGCCGTTGGCCTGGCGGGTGATCTGCACCACGATGTCCAGCGCCGCGCAGATCATCTGCCGCAGCGTCTGCTCGGGCAGCTTGTGCCCGGCCAGGCCCACCAGCATTTCCATGCGCAGCAGCGAATCCATCGCCGAGTTGGCGTGCACCGTGCTCATCGAGCCGTCGTGGCCGGTGTTCATCGCCTGCAGCACGTCCAGCACTTCCACCCCGCGGATCTCGCCGAGGATGATGCGGTCCGGGCGCATGCGCAGGGCGTTGCGGATCAGGTCGCGGGCGGTCACCTCGCCGTAGCCCTCGGCGTTCGGCGGGCGCGTCTCCAGGCGCACCACGTGGTCATGGCCCAGCTGCAGCTCGGCGGTGTCCTCGATGGTGACGATGCGCTCGCGCGCGTCGATGAAGCCGCTCAGCACGTTGAGCAGCGTGGTCTTGCCGGTGCCGGTGCCGCCGCTGATGAGGATGTTGCAGCGGTTCTCCACGGCCTGGCGGAGGAACCCCAGCAGCGCTTCGTCGACGCTCTGGTAGGCCAGCAGGTCGGCGCTCTGCAGCAGCTCCTTGCTGAACTTGCGGATGGAGATGCACGGGCCGTCCAGGGCCACCGGCGGGATGATGGCGTTGACCCGGCTGCCGTCGGGCAGGCGCGCGTCGACCATCGGGCTGGATTCGTCCAGGCGCCGCCCCAGGGGCGCCAGGATGCGCTGGATGACGCGGTACACGTGGTGGTCGTCGATGAAGCGCAGGTCGCTCTGGTACAGGCGGCCGCGCTGTTCGATGAAGACGCGGTCGGGGCCGTTGACCAGGATTTCGCTGATGTCCGGGTCGCGCAGCAGCACTTCCAGCGGGCCGAAGCCGGTCAGCTCGTCCACCACTTCCTCGGCCAGGCGATCCAGCTCGTAGCGGGAGATCGCCAGCTGGCGCCGCGCGGCGTATTCGCCGACCTTCTCGGCGACGTACTGGGCCACCGCCGGGCGCGCGCCTTCCAGCAGGTTCACGCCGTCTTCGTCGATCTCGTCGATGATGTAGCGGTGCAGGCGCATCTTCAGCAGCTGCATTTCCTGCTCGTGCGCGCCGAGGCTGCTGGCGTAGCTCATGGACGCGCGCCCCGGAAGCGGCCGAACCAGGGGAAGCGCCGCCGCGCCTGGCCGCCCAGCGCGCCGAGCGGCTCGGCCAGGGCGCGCAGCTTCAGCGCCAGGGGGTCGCGCGGGGCCACCTCGAACAGGCTGCGCCCGAGGTTCTTCGCCCGCAGGCGCGCCTCGGCCGAGGCCGGCAGCACGCCGAAGAGTTCCAGGCCGAACATGCGGCCCAGGGCCTGCTCGTCCGGCGGCACCGCGGGCAGGTAGCGCTCCACCAGCAGTTCGATGCGCGGCAGCGCCTGGCTGTTCTCGCGCAGGCGGCGCAGGCTTTCCAGGCCCTTCTTGCACGAGGGCACGCTCTGGTCCACCAGCCACAGCACGCGGCTGGCCTGCTGCAGCAACTGGCGGGCGAGCTCGCCTTCGGGCATGGCGGTGAAGTTGATCAGCACGTGGCTGAAGGCCGTGCGCAGGTTGCCCAGCAGCAGGTACAGCTCGGCGGTGGTCATGCGCTCCAGCACCCCGGGCTCGTCGGTCAGGCTGAGCAGGCGCAGGCCGGAGTCGTGGCGGCTGAAGGCGCTGTCGATCAGCGTCTGGTCGAGGCGGCGCAGGTTGCGCATGGCGTCGGCGAAGGTGAAGGGCGCGTCCATACCGAGGATGGCCAGGGCTTCGCCGGCCGGCTGGCCGATGTCCACCAGCAGCACCCGGTTGCCCTCCTGGGCTTGCAACGCCAACGCCAGGTGCAGGGCGACGAAGGCGCCATCGGCGTCCGGCCGGGCGCTGGCCAGGGCGAACAGTTCGCCCTGCTGCACGGCGCTCACCGGCACGCTGGGCAGGCGTCCGCCCAGGCGCCGGACCAACCCGCCCAGTTCGCTGGCGCGGGCGCCGTAGGTGACGAAGTCGCGGGCGCCGGCGCGCATGGCCGCCAGCACCAATTGGTTGTCCAGGCCATCGCCCACGGCCACCACCGCCAGCATCGGCCGCGCCGACACCAGGCCCTCGATCAGGGCGCCGTGGACCATCAGGTTGGCCTTGTTCAGGCTGATGAAGAGCACGCCGGCGCCGGTCACTTCCAGCAGCGCCAGCAGCTCCTCCAGGGTGCCGCTGGTGGCGGCGACCACCTGGCCGGCGCTGGCCAGGCTGCTCTGCAGCCATTCCAGCTCGCCGGCGTGCTGGGTCAGCGCGACGAAGGTCTGGGCGGCGTTGCGGCTTTGCGCGGCGGGCACGCGGCTGCCACTGCGGCCCAGCGGATCGCCGGCCATCACTGGGACATCCCGCTGGCCGAAGCGCGGCCGTCGTACTGGCCGTTCTCCAGGAAGTAGAACTCGCCGAAGCCGGGGTCGTAGTTGCGCAGGCCCTCGCCGGGCAGCTTGGGCAGCGCGGTATTGGCCGCCAGCGGCTGGACCAGGTGCGGGGTGACCACCATCAGCAGTTCGCGGTCGTCCTTGTCCAGCTGCGAGGAGCGGAAGAACGCGCCCAGCACCGGCAGGTTGCCCAGGCCGGGGAACTTGTCGACGTTGCTCACCGTGTTGCTGCTGATCAGGCCGCTGATCACGAAGCTCTCGCCGTCGGCGAGGATCACGCTGGTGTCGGTACGCCGCACGTTGAGCGCCGGCACCGCGATGCCGTTGGTCTGGATGCCGGCGGAGAAGTCCAGCTCGCTGACCTCCGGCGCCACCTTCAGGGCAATGCGCCCGGTGGACATCACCGTCGGCGTCAGGGTCAGGCGCACGCCGTATTCCTTATACTCGATGGTGATGTTGTTGTTATCGCCGTTGGGCACCGGGATGGGGAACTCGCCGCCGGCCAGGAAGGACGCGCTCTGCCCGCTGGTGGCCACCAAGCTGGGGCGCGCCAGGGTGTAGGCGAAGCCGCTGCCTTCGAGCATGTTGAGGAAGCCCAGCACCTTGCTGCTGCCGCCGCCCCAGATGACATTGAAGCCGCTGTCGCTGGTGCCGAAGTTGCCCGTCACGCCGCCGTCGGAGCCCACGCTGATGCCGCTCAGGCTGCCCGGCGCGCCGAGCATGAACAGGTTGGAGCCACGCCGCACCAGCGAGGTGCTGGCCTGCTTGAGCTTGCTGCGGCTGACCTCGACGAAGCGGATGTCGGTCTGCACCTGGCTGGCCAGGTTGGCGGCGGCGACGGCGTCGCTGGTCGCGCCCACGTCGCGGATCGAACGCCCGGCCACCTGCACCTGGGCCCGCAGCGGGTCGCCCGGGCAGCCGGTCCAGACCAGCAGGCTGGTCTCGCCCTGGGCCTTGCCGGTGACCAGGAAATTGCGCTTGTCCAGCAGCTGCACGTCGGCGATCTGCGGGTCGCCAATGGCCAGGCGCTTGATCGGCAGCGGCAGCTGCTGGTCCTGCTGGGCGCCCTGCTGCAGCGCCAGCACCAGCTTCTGCGGCAGTTGCGCCAGCCCTTCGCAGGCCTTGGGCGCGGCCTGCGCCGAACCCAGCAGCGCCCATGCCATGACGCCCGCGAGGCAAACGCCCACCCCACCAGCCGGACGCCGGTATCCCATATTGCAAGCCATCCTAACTACTCCCTCTCCCTGCTTCAGGGGCTGATTCAAGGCGCCTCGTGCGCGACCGTGCCGCCGCGGTAGACCGTCACGCCCGCAGCGGCCCGCGGCCGGGCCGGGCTGCGCGGAGCCGCCGCGGCCACCGGCTGGCGGCGGCCGAGCAGTTGCTCCAGGGTGATGGACTCGGTGTTCGCGGCGCTCAGGGCGGTGTGCTGGTAGCTGCCCTGCTGCTCTTTCTCGTAGAGCTTCTCGTCCTTGCTGCGCACCGCCAGGCGCAACGAGCCGGCCTGGCTGGCCAGCATCAGCCGCGCGGTGGCGTTCGCCGGCACCGCCAGCACCGCGGTGCGCGCCACCTTGCGTTCCTTGTCCTGACCGTCGCCGGGGTTGCGCGCCTGGCCGTCGCCGGCCACGGCGATCTGCTCGCCATAGGTGAGGACGCGCACGCCCGGCAGCACCAGCTGGGCGCGGACGTCGCGCTGGATGCCCTGCTGGTCGGCGACGTAGAGCACCACGTCGACGTAGTCGCCCGGCAGCACGAAGCCGCCGCCGCCGACCACGTCGTCCACGGCGATGGCCATGGCCCGCTCGTCCGCGCGGATGGTCCGCGCCAGCGGGCCGCCGGGTTCGAGCACGGCGCCGGAAAGGATGCTGCCGGCCGCCACCGGCACCCACACGCGCTGGCCGAGCAAGGCCTCGACCTTGGGGTAGCTGCCCGCCGGCGCGGTCTGCAGGTATTCCAGGCGCAGGTCGTCCTTGCCCAGCAGCGCCAGCGCCGGCAGGTCGCGGGTGACCACCACCACGGGGGTGCGCTGCAGCTTGTCCGGGTCGGTGGGGAGCACGGCAGGAACGGGTTCGCTGGCGACCACCGGCGCCTCGGGCCTGCCGATGGACAACCCCAGGTAACCGACCACCACCGCCCCCAGTAACAGAAGCCCGGCAAACGCCATCAACAATTTACTTTTCATGATGATTATTTCGTTGCAGCCAGCGGAAAGCACATTCGGGAAGCGAGTATCGAAAGCAGACTCGTCGATCTCGCGAGAAGGCCGGCAAGCTACCTTGGCGCCCCGATAAATAAAACGACCAAAAGCTACTAGGCCCTTCCTACTAGTTGTAAAAAGTTACTCCCCATAAAAAAATCGGAAGATATACCCGCAACGGAGGCACCATGAACTTCAAGTTGAAAATCCAGAAACTCGTCTCTTCCATGAAGGCATTCGCCAAGGACAAGGAAGGGGCCACCGCGATCGAGTACGCGGTCATCGCCGGGCTGATCTCCGTGGCCATCATCGCCACCTTGAAGCTGCTAGGTCCCAAGCTGGTCTCGGTCTTCGAGAAGATCACCAACTCGCTCTGATTTCCCGCCGCGGCAATAGCACCGCCCCACTTCATATCCGCAATCGAAGTGGGGCAAATTCATGAATATCCGCGCGCGCACTGGGCAGGTTCAATCAATAAGACCTGCCCAGCGGAAATGCAAAAGGAAACAGGCGAATACCACTCTCCGCAGAACTTCGGTAAAAGCGATGCTGACCCGATCGGAACTTCCGCTGATATTGCTCGTTGACGACGACCCGGACGCACTGGCCTCGACGGCGGAGTTGTTCGAAAGTCTCTTCAATATAAAAACCGCGGGTTCCGGCCACGAAGCCCTCGGCACGCTGGAGGAAACGCCCCTGCCGGACATCGTCATCGCCGACCTGGGCATGCCGGGCATGAACGGGCATCAGTTGTGCGAAGCGATCAAGTCCGACGCGCGCACCCGCGACATCACCATCATCTTCCTCACCGGCGAGGACACCACCGAAGCCGAGCTGGAAGGCTTCGAGCTGGGCGCGGCCGATTTCATCCCCAAGCCGGTGGAGCCCCGCACCTTCGTCAGCCGGATCAGGTCGCACATGCGCAGGAAGCTGGAGCGCGACAGGCTCCAGGACCTGAGCGAATACCTGGAACTGCGCTCGCGGAACCTCACGCAATCCAGCTGAACCGCCGGGGCCCGGCGCCTGCGCAACAAGGTCTGAACACAGTGGCTACGACAAGAAAAGCGAACCTGCACGGGCACCAGGCACTCATCCTCGACGACGAGCCCGACATCGTCGAAGAGGTCGTCGACCTGCTGGACTGCGCCGGCTACCCCTGCCTGGGCGCGCACACCGCGGAACAGGCCCTGGCGCTGTTCCAGGCCAACCCCGGCATCGACATGCTGATCCTCGACTTCGACCTGCAGGACAGCCAGGGCCCGCGGGTGCTGGAGCGCATGCAGGCGCTGGCCGGCAGCGAGCGGTTGTTCGAGGCCATCACCATCAGCGGGCGGGCCGGCAAGGACGAACTGATCGACGTGCTGCGCAGCGGCTTCTGCGACTTCCTCGCCAAGCCGCTGAACCCCGAGCACCTGCTGGCCGCGCTGGAGAAGCTGGCCGAAAAGCTGGAGGAACGGGCCCGCGACCGGCAGCGGGTCATCCGCGCGGAGTCGCGCCTGGACGTGCTGACCGAGAGCCTGAAGTCCCTGGCCAGCGATGCGAAGAAGGCCATCAACTACGCCAGCACCTCGTCCAGGCCCGCCAGGGGCGAGCCCTCGAAGGACGACGAGGCCCTGTTGAACACGCCGGAAGACCAGTTGGCCAACCCCTTCTTCGCCAAGCTCTCCCTGCGCCAGCTCGACGTGGTCAGGCTGATCGGCAAGGGCCTGAGCAACTACCAGATCGCCTGCAAGCTGGGCATCAGCGAGCATACGGTGAAGCTCTACGTCTCCCAGTCGCTGCGCCTCACCGGGCTGAGCAACCGCACGCAGCTGGCGCTCAAGTCATCGCCCAGGCGCAAGGCGAACCACGACCTGTAGGCGCCCGCTTATTGCGGATTACCTCAGCGCCCCCCTGGCATCCACGCCCCCCGGCGCGCCGGAGGAGGCGGCCAGCAGCATGGCCAGCTGGGTGCGGTTGCTGACCCGCAGCAGCTTGAATATCTGGGTGATGTAGAGCTTCACCGTGTTCTCGGAAATGCCCAGCTCATGGGCCACCCGGTAGTTCGAATAGCCCTTGCAGATCAACTGCGCGACTTCCTGCTGGCGCTGCGTCAGGTTGAAGAACAGCGGGCTGCTGATGTCGACCTTGTCCGGGGCGGCGCGCTCGTCATCGTCCAGGTCGAAGACGTTCGAGCCGCCGTGGACGTCCATCTTTATCGCGCTGACGTCCTGGAACAGCGAGTTCAGCGACTCCGCGATATGTTCCAGCCGGCCGTTGAGGTGAAGGATCCTGCGTTGCCGGCGGATGCTCTGCAGCAGCTTGCCCTCCACCCGCTCCACCGACTCGATCAGCTCCTGCGGCGCCACCGGCTTCATCAGGAAGTCCGAGGCCCCGGCGCGCATCGCCTCGACCACCTTGTCGCTTTCGCCGTACCCGGTGAGGACGATGACTTCGAAGATGTAGTCGTCGCCCACGGCGCCTTGGATTTCCTTGATGGCGTCCAGGCCCCATTCGCTGCCCAGGTTCAGGTCGCACACCAGGATGCGCAACTTGGCGTTCTTCTTGAACAGCGCGACCGCCTCGGCGATGGAACTGCAACCGACCGAGGAGAAACCGACGCTCTCCAGCACTTCGGAAAGCTCCGATGCGACCAGCGGCTCATCGTCGATGACGAGCACCTCGAACGCCCGGCGTTGTTTGTTTTTCATTTGACTCCCCACACTCGCCCCCTAAGCCCGCAGGCCGCCAGGGCCTTTCCTTTCCAAAAATAAAACGCGGGACTTCACGGGTTGCTTCCCAGTAACCCCATCATTTCTTCCATGGAGTCCAAGTCCCCTGTTTCTGCCAGTTCTCGCAAGTACACCGCCAACTCCCCAGAGGCATCGGCGAGTGTTCGACTCCATTCGATGAGGTCGGTGATGGCGCCCGCTTCCACGAGCGCCTGAAGCTGTTGCCGCTGCCCTCGGCTCAAGGATTCCAACTGTCCGGCCAGCGCTTGCTGACGGCGGTCAGGCTTTTCGGTCACGCCGGCCAGGCCGCCGCGCAGGCGCAGCAGCTGGGCCAGGGTCACGCCCAGGTCGGCCAGGCTGATGGGCTTCACCAGGCTGGCGTCGAACGGCAGGCCGCCCGCCTGGCCGAGGGAATGCATGGTCTGCTGGGTGGCGGACATCAGCACCACCGGCAGCCCGGGCCAGCGCTCGCGCAGCGCCAGCAGGAGCTCGCCGCCGTTGCAGCGCGGCATCAGGTAGTCGGTCAGGACCAGGTCCGGCCGCTGCCCGCCCGGGCCCATCAGGCGCTCCAGGCAGTCCTGCCCGTCGACGGCCGCCTCGACGCGGAAGCGGCTGGCCTCGAGCAGGTCCACCAGCATGTCGCGGATATCGGCGTTGTCCTCGACGACCCACACCAGCTGCCCCTCGCCGCGCACCGGCAGGCTCTTCATCGGCAGGTCGAACAGCTGCGGCTGGGCCATGTCCTGCTCGGTGCCGACGGCCAGGGTCAGCTCGAAGGAAACCCGGGTGCCTTCGCCGGGCGCGCTCTGCACCGTCACCCGTCCGCCCATGAGCTGGACCCAGTGCTCGACGATGGCCAGGCCGAGCCCGGCGCCTTCCACGCCGGTGGCATCGCAGCGGAAGAACGGGGTGAAGAGCTTGGGCAGGTCCTGCTCGGGAATGCCGCAGCCGGTGTCGCTGACGCAGAAGCGCAGCTGCGCCAGGCCCGCCTTGGGCGGCTGCCCGGCGGCCTGCACCTGCAGGGCGATGCGCCCGTCGCGGGTGAACTTGGCGGCGTTGTCCAGCAGGTTGGTCAGCACCTGGCGCAGGCGCTTGGCATCCAGTTGCAGCACCGTGGGAATGTCGCCGCACAGCGTCAGGCGGAAGGCGTTGCGGTTGCGCTGGGCGAGGATGTGCGCATCCATCGCCACCGCGTCGAGCAGGCCGTGGATGTACACCGGCTGGATATCCAGGCGGTCGCTGGAAACGCCGCGGGCGTGGTCGATCAGGTCGTTGATCAGGGTCAGCATGTGGCCGGCGCTGCGCAGGATGACGCCGGCCTTGCGGGTGCCGCGCCCGCCCTCCTCCTGCAGCAGCTGGGCGTAGCCGATGATGGAGGTCAGCGGCGAGCGCAGGTCGTGGCTGACGCGCCCGAGGAAGTCGATCTTCGCCTGGTTGGCGTCCTTGGCCTTCACCAGGGCGGCCTGCAGCTCCGCGGTGCGCCGGGATACCGCCTCTTCCAGCTGCGCCTTCTGCCGGCGCTCGCTCTGCAGGCTCTCGGTTTCCAGGCGTTGCTTGCGCATCTGCTGCTGCAGGGTGAACAGGCCGATGATGCCGATGATGATGCTCAGCCTGAGCATCACCACGTCCACACTGAACTGCCCGCTGTAGCCCAGGTTGAGCAGGTGGCGAAGGATGAACCAGGAACTTTCCGCCCAGCTCAGCAGGAACAGCCCCGCCAGCACCTGCCGGCAGAAGTCGCCGCGCAGCCGCAGCGGGAACAGCGACAGCGGCCAGCAGGCCAGGAGGCAGAAGCTCAGCGACAGGTTCAGCGTGCGCGCCAGGTTGTTCGGCAGCAGCGGCAGGGCGACGGCCAGCGCCAGGCAGGCGAACACGCCGGCCAGGTACAGGCGCCGCCATGCGCCCTGCCCGGCCAGGCCGAGCAGGCGCCGAGCGGCGACCAGGAAGCCGACCAGGGAAACCAGCCAGAAGGCGATGCGCATGCCCGGGCCGTGGATGAACTGCCCGCTGAACAGGTGGAAGGCCAGGTAGCCCTCCTTTTCCGCCTCCAGGGCGTAGGCCGCGCCCAGCCACACGGCGAGCATGGCGAAGCTCCAGTCCAGGCGCAGCAACAGCAGCACGGTCAGGGTGAGCACGCAGCCGAACAGCATCGCATGGGTCAGTTGCTCGACATTGTCCTGGGCCAGCACGGCGCCCATGTCCCACAGGTTCAGGGCCAGGCTCGGGCGGCTCTCGCTGCGCACCCGCAGCAGCAGCTCGCGGCTCTCCCCGGGGGCCAGCGCCACCGGCAGCAGGTTGCGCCGGCTGTGCAGCGAACGCTCGGCCAGGGGCACCGACAGGCCGATGCGCCAGTGCCCGTCGACGCGCCCGCCGGCCGCGTCCAGGCGGTACAGGTCGACCTCGCCGACGCGCCAGGGCGCCACTTCCAGCCAGCGCTCCCAGGCGCTGGCGTCGGGGTTTTCCAGCCGCAGGCGCAGCCAGAGCGTCGACTCCCGCCGCGGCGCCGCCAGGCTGCTGGCATCGGCCGGCCGCCAGTCCGCCTGGCGCCAGGCCTGCTCGGGCGTCAGCGCCTGGCCGGGGGCCTCCTCGAACACTTGGGCGCTGCGGGTCAGGTCGATGTAGGGCGCCTGCAGGTCGCCGCGGTTGAGGAACAGCGACACGCCCATGACCAGCAGCAGCGCCAGGCTCCCCAGCAGGGCCGTGAAGGCGGCGCGCGGGTCAGGGCGCATCGCCGGGCTCCAGGTCCAGGCGCGACTGGCGGAACTGGCTGGGCGACAGGCCATAGCGCTCGCGGAAGGCGGTGGAGAAGTTGGCCCCGCTGGTGAAACCCACCTCCAATGCGATGGCCTGGATCGGCAGGCCGGTGCCGCTGAGCAGCACGCAGGCCTCCTTCATGCGCTCCTCGCGCAGGTACTCGAAGACCGTCACGCCCACGCACTGGCGGAAGGCCTCGTTCAGGCGCTTGCTGTTGGTGCCCACGGCCTCGGCCAGCTCCTGCAGTTCCGGGGTGTGCGACAGCGCGCGCAGCAGCACCTGGCGGGCCGACTGGAAGAGGATGCTGTCGAGGTTGCCAGCGTGGCTGGGCGGCATGGGCGAGGCCTGCCGGTCGGTGCCCCAGCGGCGCAGGTGGATGGCCAGGCGTAGGCGGATTTCTTCGAGGTTGAAGGGCTTGGCGATGTAGTCGACGGCGCCCACCAGCAGCCCCTGGACGCGTTCCTCGGGGGTGTTCGCCCCGCTCAGGAACACCACCGGGATATCCCGCGTATGGGTGTTCGCCTGCATCATCCGGCAGCAGGTCAGGCCATCCCACACGGGCATCAGCACGTCCATCAGCACCAGGTCCGGGTTGATCATCTGGACTTTCTTGAAGGCGTCCTGGCCGTTGCTCGCCAGGTAGATGCGGCAGCCCTGCTGCTGCAGGTATTCGGCGAGCAGGCGACGTTCGCTCTCCAGATCATCGACGACCAGGATGCGCTGCCCCTCCAGCGCATCGGGAATAAAGCTCGGCATTCCGATGAGTTCCTACACGTCAGTTCCCGCCCGACCGTTACTTTGCCATTACAGAGGGAATTTTCCGTATACGACGAAAATATTTTCCCTGCTAGCAAAGGGCCATGACACTCCAGCAGAAGCGCTACTTCCTGGCGCCGAGATAATGGCACCGAACGAAGGAGAGGCCCCTTGGCCCGTAGGTACCCCATGCCAGCAGAGTGCGTGACTGTCTCGCCCGCCCGCCCCGGCCGGCGTTCCCCGGAGGGCTGCCGCAGCCCGGCGCCACCGCCACGGAGCCTGCCCCATGCTTAAGCGGATTCGCACCGACCAGGTTCGCCTGGGCATGTTCATCCAGTCGCTGGAGGGCAGCTGGCTGTCCCACCCCTTCTGGAAGACCCGCTTCATGCTGGAGAACCCCGGCGACCTGCGCGCCCTGCAGAACAGCGGCGTGCAATGGCTGTGGATCGACGACGCCCGCGGCCTGGGCGTCACCGACGCCGTCGCGCCGGCGGCGCAGGGCCCCGGCGCGGCGCCCGCCGCAGGCATCGCCGAGCCGGTCGTGGCGCTGGCCAGCGAGGCGCCGCCGGCCATCTACCCGAACGAGTTCTTCGAAGCCGCGCGCATTCTCGAACGCTCCAAGCTGACGCTGATGGAGCTGTTCCGCGAGGCGCGCATGGGCCGGGCGATCGACCTGGACCTGTGCCTGCCGCTGGTGGAGGACATCTGCGCCTCGCTGGCCCGCGACGCCTCGGCACTGATCAGCCTGGCGCGGCTGAAGAACAAGGACGAATACACCTACATGCACTCGGTGACGGTGTGCGCGCTGATGGTCGCCCTGGCCCGCCAGCTCGGCCTGGACGTCGAGGCCCAGCGCGAGGCCGGGCTGGCCGGGATGCTCCACGACATCGGCAAGATGGCCATGCCGCCGGCGATCCTCAACAAGCCCGGCAAGCTCGACGAGGCCGAGCTCGCCATCATGCGCACCCACCCCGAACGCGGCCACGAGATGCTGCGCCAGCACACCCGGCTGTCGCCCCAGGTGCTGGACGTCTGCCTGCACCACCACGAGCGCTACGACGGCACCGGCTACCCGCACCGCCTGGCCGGCAACCAGATCAGCCTGCTGGCGCGCATGGCGGCGATCTGCGACGTCTACGACGCCATCACCTCGGACCGCCCGTACAAGTGCGCCTGGGAAGCCGCCGGCTCCCTGGCGCGCATGGCCAGCTGGGAGGGGCATTTCGACCCGCAGCTGTTCCAGGCCTTCGTCAAGACCATCGGCATCTACCCCATCGGCAGCCTGGTGCGCCTGGAGTCCGGGCACCTCGGGGTGGTGGTGCAGCAGAACCCGGAGAACCTGACGCGCCCGCAGGTGCAGGTGTTCTTCTGCAGCCACCGGCGCCAGGCCATCGCCAAGGAACTGCGCGACCTGGCCGACGTGCGCATCTACGACCGCATCGTCCAGCGCGAGGACCCGCTGCGCTGGGGCTTCAGGAACCTGGAGCGGCTCTGGCTGCCCGACGGCCTGGTGCCGCCCGGGATGGTGCCGAGCCGGGGCCACGACGACGGGCACGACTGAGGGCGCGCCCAGGCCCCGGCGGCGTTCGGGGCTCAGACGTGGAAGCGGCCGACCAGCGCCTGCAGCTCGCCGCCCAGCCGCGCCAGCTCCACGCTGGAAGCGGCGACCTGCTCGCTGGCCGCGGCGGTCTGCTCGGAAACGTCGCGTACGCTGACCACGCTGCGGCTGATCTCCTCGGCCACGGCGCTCTGTTCCTCGGCCGCTGTGGCGATCTGCTGGTTCATCGCCTGGATGCTGGACACCGTGCGGGTGATGCTGCCCAGCGACTCGCCGGCCTGGCGGCTGAGGGCCACGCTGCTGGCGGTCAGCTCGCGGCTGCCGAGCATGGCGCTGGAGACCTGGCGGGTGCCGTTCTGCAGGCCGGCGACCAGGGTTTCGATCTCTTCGGTGGACTGCCGGGTGCGCAGGGCCAGGCCGCGCACCTCGTCGGCCACCACGGCGAAGCCGCGGCCGGCTTCCCCGGCGCGGGCCGCCTCGATGGCGGCGTTGAGCGCCAGCAGGTTGGTCTGTTCGGCCACCGACTTGATCACGTCCATCACCTTGCCGATCTTCTCGCTCTCCTGCTCCAGGCGCTGCATGGCGTCGGCCGAGCGTTCCACTTCCCGGGCCAGGCGCTCGATGCGCTCCACCGCCTGGTTCACCACGCGGTCGCCGTCGTGGGCCTCGCGGTCGGCGGCGGACGCGGCCTGGGAGGCCTGCTCGGCGTTGCGCGCCACTTCCTGCACGGTGGCGGACATCTCGTGCATGGCGGTGGCCACCTGGTCGGTCTCGACCTTCTGGCTATTGGCGCCGGCGCTGGTCTGCTCGGTGACCGCCGAGAGCTGCTCGGCGGCGCTGGCGATCTGCGTCACGCCATCGCGGATGCCGCCGATCAGGTCGCGCAGGTTCCCGCTCATGCGCTGCATGCTCTGCTGCAGGCTGCCCAGCTCGTCGCGGCGGCTGACCTGGATGTTCTGCGACAGGTCGCCCGAGGCGATGCGCTCGACCACCTGCAGGGTCTCGTGCAGCGGCCGGGTGATGCGGCGGGTGATGAACCAGGCGGCCAGGGCGCTAGCCAGTATCGCCAGCAGGGCCACGCTGGCCTGGGCCAGGCGGCTGAAGGCCGCCACCTCGTCGCGCAGTTCGACCTGCTGGCGGGTCAGCTCTTGGGTGATCTCGCGGGTCTGCTCGGCGACCTTGACCAGCACCTGGCGGGCCTGTTCCACCGTGACGGTGGCGGCCCGGTAGGCCTCGATGCACTTGGCGTAGCTCTGCTGGTCCGCCGCCACCGCCAACAGCTCGGCGGGGGGCTGTGCGCCGAAGACCTTGGCCTGGCGCGGGAAGTTTTCCATGGCCAGGCGCATCTGTTCGTTCAGCAGCCGCTCGGATTCCGGCCCGGGGTGGGCCACGTAGCCCGCCGCGCGGTAGCGGACCAGCAGCAGGTCCTGCATCAGCTGCGTGCCGGCCTGGTAGTAGGCGAAGCGGCGCTCGTCGTGTTCGTCCAGGCCCGCCGCCAGCGCTTGCAGGGCGCTGAGCGCCTTGAAGGCCCGCTCGGCGCGCTCGGCCATCTCGTCGCGAACGGCGCTGGCCGCATGGTTGGCGGCCTGCAGCTTGCCAAGGGCCTGGCGGTAGTCGCCGACCAGTTCGCCCTGTTGCTGCTCCAGGGCGAGCAGGTCCGCGCGGGCGAACAGCTTGCGCGCGCGCATCGCCGCCTGCTGGCGCTCGAAGTCGTCCAGCGCCGCGCCCAGGCGCTGCTCGCTGGCTGCCTTGGCGCCGTCCAGCAAATAGTCCTGCAGCGACAGGCGCAGTTCCGCCAGCGCTTCGTTGAGTGCGCCGTAGACCTCCTGGGCCCGGCTGCGCTGCAACAGGCTCTCGCGGCTGATCCAGTCGCCCACCGCGAGCAGCGCGGTGAGGCACAGGACCAGGCCGAAGCCCAGCCCCAGCTTGTAGGTGACGCCGAGGTTGTCAAACCAGTTGCGCATGGCGCGAGTCGCTCCCGTTCCGGGGCCCCCGGCACCCGGCGTGCGCGGAACGGGCCTGTTGATCCAGCTGCACGAAACGGCCCCGCCGGCGATTGCCGGAGGGGCCGTTGCGGTTGCTAGAAGTTGTTGGCGAGGTCGATGCCGGACTTGCCCGGCGAGAGGATGTTGTTCGGGTCCAGGGCGCGCTTGATGGCGTGCTCCACCTTGCGCTTGACCGGGCCGTAGATCTGCGCCACGCGGTCCTGGAAGGCGGTGTTCACGCGGTACACCGCGTAGCCCTCCTTGGCGAACTCATCCAGCAGCTCGGCGAAGCAGTCGTGGGCGCGCTGGGTCTCCTCGGGGTCGGTGCGGTCGTAGAGCACGTCGATCACGTGGTGCATGTCGCGCCAGCCGACGATGAACTCGCCGGTGTAGTCCAGGCCGTGCTTGTTGAGGATGCGCTTGGCCAGCACCTTCTGCTTGTCGCACTCGCTGCCGCGCGCCTGGCTGACCGGGGCGAACCACATCGAGCCACCGCCGCCGCGCCAGTTGTACAGGCCGAATTCCTGCAGGTTGGGCACGCCGCTCATCAGCTCGGCGCGGTACTTGAACGGCTGGGTGTCGCCGGCCTGTTCCTGGGTGACGATGCGGCCCTTGCCGGACTTCTTCACGGTCTCGGTGACGATCTTCCAGTTCACCTCCACCTGCTCGGCGGTGCCGTACAGCGCCGCGTAGACGTTCCACTGGCCCAGGCCCTTGTCCTTGACGATCTGCTGGACCACGGAATCCGGCGTTGCGCCCTTCTCCTTGATGTAGTCCGAGCGGCGCACGCTGATGCCGCCGGCCTCCCACAGCGCGTTGGCGATCACCACCGCGTTGGGGATGATCTGGGCAATGCGCAGCGGGCGGATCATCTCGACGATGTCGGCGATGTCCGCCTCGTCGTCGTAGACGATGCTGAAGGGCTTGAACACCGGCGGCTTGGGCATCAGCCAGAAGCCCATCTTGGTGCAGATGCCGTAGTTGGCCTGGGTGAACATGCCGTCCAGGGTCGGGCCGTAGCCCCACTTGAACACCTGCCAGGCCTTGTCGCCCGGTACCCCGCCCATGCCGGTGCGGTAGACGTCGCCGTTGGCCAGCACCACTTCCATGCCGCACTGCATGAGGAAGTGCTCACCGTAGGGGGTGTAGCCCACGCCGCGGTCCATGGTGTTGCCCACCGGGCCGGCGATGGCCGAGGGCGCGGAGAACGACAGCATCAGCGGCAGGTTATTTTCCTGCAGGTAGTCGTAGAGCTGGCCGTAGGTGACGCCGGGCTCGACCAGGGCGGTGCACAGCTCCGGGTCGACGTGGATGATCCTGTTCATCTTCTTCAGGTCGAGGATGACCTGGCCGCGTTGCGCCGGGGCCGCCGAGCCGTAGCCGAAGTTGCGGCCGGTGGAGATGGTCCACAGCGGGATCTTGAACTCGTTGCAGATCTTCACCACGCCCTGCACCTGCTCCAGGCTGGTGGCGGTGACGGCGGCGGAGGGCGCGTGCTCGGCGTTGTCCACCGGCATCATGATCTTGCCGTAGGGGATCAGCTGGTCGTCCTTGGCCAGGACGTTCTCCTCGCCCAGCAGCTTGCGGAACTTGGCCAGCGCCTGCTGGAAGTGGCTGGCGTCGACGCCGCGCGGGAGCACGGCCTTGTTGGTTGCGTCAGTCATGGGAGGTGCTCCTTCAAGCCTGGATCGAGAACGAAACGAAATGCCCGGCCAGCGGGCTCGGGCGGCCGGCCACCAGCGGCGCGGGCGCCGGCGGCTGCGCGCCGAGCGAGGCCAGGCCGTAGCCGAGAGTGGCGGCCCATTGCTCGGCATTGCCGGCGTTGCGGCCGGCGGCGCCCAGGCGCAGGGGCTGGCGGCTGCCCAGCGGGCACTGCTCGCGCAGGTCGAAGCCGGCGCCGCAGGCGTCCAGCTGCAGGCCCAGTTGCAGAGCGTGGCCGTGGGCGGCGTCCGCGGTGATCAGCCGGTGCCGCGAGGCGCGCGCATCGGCACTGTGCTCACCGAGCCATTGCACGCGGGCGCCGGCGCTGCGCGCCAGGTCGACCACCAGCGCGGCGCTGGCGTCGTCCAGCAGGCCGACGATGCGCTGCGGCCGTCCGGCCTCCAGGCGCTGTTGCAGCTCGTGGACGAAAGCCAGGCTGGCATCGCTGCGCAGCAGCTCGGCCCGGGCCGCGGCCGGGTTGGCAGCGAGGCCCTGGAGGAAGGCCGAGCCGACTACGGCCGGGCTGATGAGCACCAGCGTCGGCTGTGCCACGGCGCTGCCGGCGACGCCACGCGCCAGTGCCAGGCCGGAGCCGCCCATGGCGATGCCCGCCAGCCCGCCCAGGGCCATGCCCTTGAGCAGGGAACGACGTTCGAGATTCATGGCGCGCTCCTCAGGGCTTGGCCGCCGGCGCGGGCGCCTGCGAGATGTAGTCGGCGACCTGTTGCAGCGCCTTGTCGTCGATGAAGGAGGCGGGCCAGGCCGGCATCGCCCGCAGGCCGTTACGCGCCACCGCGACTATGTAGGGCGACGGCAGCTGGCGCCCCTTCAGTTCCGGCCCGATGCCGGTCTCGTGGCAGCGGCCGCAGACTTTCTCGTAGACGTTGGCGCCGCCTTTCCACACGCCGTCGCCATCGGCGAAGGCGCTACCGGCCAGCACGAGCAAGGGCACGCAAAGGCAAGCAGCGAAGGTCCGTTTCACAGCCGGGCTGTCGAAGGATAAGGACATTTCGTACTCCATCTTGTTATTGGATTGGTGGGACCGGCGGCCGCTCAGAAGGGATAGGGCCGCGGCGAGTGCTGCAGGGTGATCCAGTGGTCGGTGGTGAATTCCTCGATCGCCCAGTCGCCGTTGAAGCGGCCCAGGCCGGAGTTCTTCTCGCCGCCGAAGGGCGCGTTGGGTTCGTCGTTGACCGGCATGTCGTTGACGTGGGTCATGCCCGCGTGGATGCGCTGGGCGAACTGCACGCCGCGCTCCAGGCTCGACGTGAACACCGCGCTGGACAGGCCGTATTCGCTGCCGTTGGCCAGTTCCAGCGCATGCTCGGCGTCGCGCGCGGCCTGGATGCCCACCAGCGGGCCGAAGATTTCCTCGCGGGCGATCTCCATGCCGGCGTGCACGTCGCCGAACACGTGGGGCGGCATGACGTTGCCCTGGGGCTCGCCGCCGACCAGCAGCCGCGCGCCCTCATCCAGGGCCTTGGCGACCTTCTCGCGCAGGCCTTGCAGCTGGCGGTCGTTGATCACCGGGCCGACCACGGTTTCCGGCTTGCGCGGGTCGCCGTAGGGCAGCGCCTGGACGCGCTCGACGAAGCGCCGGGTGAAGGTTTCCAGCGCCGGCTGTTCGACGATGATGCGGTTGATCGCCATGCAGATCTGCCCCTGGTGGAGGAACTTGCCCACCACCGCGGCGTTCACCGCCTGCTCGATGTCGGCGTCGGCCAGGACCACGAAGGGGCTGTTGCCGCCCAGCTCCAGGGCCACGTGCTTGAGGTGCGCGCCGCCGCTGGCGATGCGGCCGATGTTGCGCCCGACCTGGGTCGAGCCGGTGAAGGAGATGAAGGCCGGCACCGGGTGCTCGACGAAGGCATCGCCGATCTCGCTGCCGGCGCCGACCACCACGCTGAGCACGCCGGCCGGCAGCCCGGCCTCCTCGAACACGCGCGCCAGCAGCAGGCCGCCGGACACCGGGGTGTCGCTGGCCGGCTTGACCACCACCGCGTTGCCCAGGGCCAGGGCCGGGGCCAGCGAACGCTGGGTGAGGTGCAGCGGGAAGTTCCACGGGCTGATCACCCCGACCACCCCGAGCGGCACGCGGTACACGCGGCTTTCCTTGCCTGGCACGTTGGAGGCGACGATGCGCCCGTGCACGCGGTTCGGCAGGCTGGCCGCCTCCTGGGTGATGGCGCGCGCCGCGCCCCATTCGATCTGCGCCTTGAGCAGGGTGCTGCCGGATTCGCGGACCAGCCAGTCGATGATCTCCTCGCGGCGCGCATCGAGGATGCGCACCGCTTCGAGCATCACCCGGGCGCGCTCGGCGGGCGCGGTGGCGGCCCAGGCCACCTGGGCCTCGGTGGCCTTGGCATAGGCGGCGTCGAGGTCGGCGCGGTCGGCCAAGGCCAGGCGCAGCAGGCTCTGCCCGCTGTAGGGGTCGACGACTTCCATGTGCCGGCCGCTGCCGCCGGCGCGCCAGGCGCCGGCGATCGGCTGCAGGTCGAGGTTCTGGTAGGGCTGGGGTCTGGTGCTCATCGTTGCTGGTGCCTCTTGTCTGGACGAGGGACGGCCGCCGCCGGCCTGGGCGAAGGCCACGGAAACAGGGAAACGGGCTGGGCGAAGGTCAGTCGCCGGGGCGGGCCGGGCGGCGCCGGGCAAGGGCGGGATGGGCTAGCGCACGGGCATGGCGGAAAGCGCGGAGGATGTTCATGTCGAAATCACCGGTTTCTTGTTATGGATTTTTCAGTTGCAAGTGTTTCGGCATTAACAACTATCGTGCCAGCTGCGCTTTCTATAAAAATATCCTTTAAAAACAAATAGTTGATATTTTATCGAAGGATTTCTGCGGCGCCTTTCGCGCTGGCGGCACGGCGGCCGCGGAATTTTGTGCAGAGAAAATCGCGGCGCTGGAGAAAGCTCGACAGACGCGGCCAAAAGCGGGATTTCGTGCGGTTATCGTACATTTTGCGCTCGCCGCCCCTCCCCGTAAGACTGGAATCCGATTGACCGCCGTGGCCGGGCCGGCATACTCCCCAGACCAGCCTGCGTCTTCTTGAACTGCCTTATGACTATTACAAATCCGGGCAAGAACGGGCGCGCGGCGGATGAGGAGTTCTTCCGGCACATGCTCAGCCGGCAGAAACGCCTGATCGTCGACCGCGCCTGCCAATTCGATCCACGGGGCCTGCCTTCTGCCGAGCAACTGGCCGAGACCGTGGCCTTCTCTCCGCAGGACGGCAGCATCTGGCTGTGCGGCCAGCGCATGATGCTGCTGCAGGGCTCCGCCTTCGGCGCCATCCGCCGCGAACTGATCGAGGCCCAGGGGCTGGACAAGGCCCGCGGCCTGCTCACCCGCATCGGCTGGCAGGCCGGCGCGCGCGACGCGGCGCAGGTCAGCGAGCAGTGGCCCGAGGGCGACCACGCCAGCCTGTACAGCGCCGGGCCGCGCCTGCACATGCTCGAAGGGATGGTCAACGTCGAGCCGATCAACTTCGAGATCGACACCAGCATCGGCCACTTCTACTCCGAGTTCTTCTGGCACAACTCGCTGGAGGCCGACGAGCACATCGCCACCTACGGCCTGGGCAGCGAGCCCTCGTGCTGGATGGGCATCGGCTACGCCAGCGGCTATGCCTCGTCGCTGCTCGGGCGCCTGGTGGTGTTCCGCGAGGTGGAGTGCCGCGCCATGGGCCACCACGCCTGCCGCATCATCGGCAAGCCGGCGGAGGAATGGGACGACATCGACGCCGACCTGGCCCACCTGGACGCCAGCGACTTCCTCGGCCGCAGCACCTACGGCAGCAGCCAGGCGACCACGGTCGCCACGCTGCCCAGCCCCGACGAAGACCAGCCGATGGTCGGCATCTCCGCCGCCTTCATGGCCGCCAGCCAACTGCTGCAGCGCGTGGCGCCGACCCAGGCGACGGTGCTGCTGACCGGGGAATCCGGCGTGGGCAAGGAACTCTTCGCCCGCACCCTGCACCAGGCCAGCAAGCGCAGCCAGGGGCCGCTGGTGGCGCTGAACTGCGCGACCCTGCCGGAGAACCTGGTGGAGGCCGAGCTGTTCGGCGTCGAGCGCGGGGCCTTCACCGGCGCCGAGCGCTCGCGGCCCGGGCGCTTCGAAAGGGCCAACGGCGGCACCCTGTTCCTCGACGAGATCGCCACCCTCAGCCTGGCCGCGCAGAGCAAGATCCTGCGCGTGCTGCAGGAAGGCGAGCTGGAGCGGGTCGGCGGCACCACGGCGATCCGCGTGGACGTGCGGGTGGTCGCGGCCACCAACCTCGACCTGCGCCGCGAGGTGGAGGCCGGGCGCTTCCGCGAGGACCTGTTCTACCGCCTGAACGTCTTCCCCATCCACCTGCCGCCGCTGCGCGAGCGCCGGGAAGACATCCCGCTGCTGATGAGCTACTTCCTGCGCAAGTTCAGCCTGCGCCACGGCCGGCAACTGGCGGGCTTCAGCACGCGCCTGGTCAACGCGCTGCTGACCTACCGCTTCCCGGGCAACATCCGCGAGCTGCAGAACCTCATCGAACGCGGCGTCATCGCCGCCGCCGATGGCGAGGTGATGGACGTCATCCACCTGGCCGAAGGCGGCGCCGCACCGATCGCCGCGCCCATAGGGCTGACGGCGGAAGGCCGGCTGTCCCGCCCCCTCGCCGAAGCCGGCGGCGAACCGCCCGCGCAGGCGCCAGCGACGCCCGAGGCAGCGCCCGGCAAGGCCGTGGAAGAACCCGAACTGGCCAGCCTGCTCGCCTTCGTCTCCGGCCGCAACCCGACCCTCGGCATCTCACTGGAAGACGTGGAAAGACGCCTGGTGCAGGTGGCGATGGAACGCACCGGCGGCAACATCACCGCCGCCGCGCAGATGCTCGGCATGAGCCGCGCCCAGGTCAGCTACCGGCTGAAGGGGCGCTGAGGCGGGGGCCTGCAGCTGCGCATACCGTCGTAGGATGGTGTTGAGCGAAGCGATACCCATCACCACGACCGCATGGGTATCGCAGGCTCAACCCATCCTACGGGACGTCATGTTTACCGGAGCGGACCTTGTCCGCGATTCGCGCGCAGGGCGCGCTCCTACAGGGGAATGGCGTAGGCGGGGCAGCGTAGGAGCGGGTCTTGTCCCTCCACCCCCGACAGGTTCCTACCCTAACGCCATACAAGCGGATCTCATCCGCGAATCGCGCCGGTGGTTCCGGCTATCGCGGAGAGGCTCCGCTCCTACGAAAGGCCCTCGGGCTTTTAGAGCGGCGTAGTGAACTTGAACCAGAAGGTCTGCCCATCCGGCCGGTTGCGCACGCCCGTATCGTCCTGCCACTTGGCGCTGAAGAACCAGCCGTCCTTGCTCGCATACTGCACCGCCGGGCCGATGGAGAAGGTCCGCCCGCGGGAGTCCTCGACGGTATGGCCATCGAGCTTGTCGTCGCTGATCTGCTGGTAGGCGTGGCCGCCGACGCCGAGCACCCAGCCGTTGCCCATGCCCCAGCCGAGGGTGTAGTCGGCGTGCAGTTCACGGCCGGACTGGTAGTCGGTGGCGCGGTTCTCGAAGTTGTAGTCGTGCATCAGGCGGATGTCGGCGTTGGGCCCCGCCGGGTCCACGTAGGTCATCGCCAGCACCGCCTGCACGGTGTAGTAGTGGGTGCCCAGGTTGATGATGTCGTCCTTGTCGTAGCTGCCGGTGGGCAGCACGAAGTCGACGCCGGTGGCCACGTGGAACTTCTCGCTCGGGTGGAAACCGATCACCGGCCCCAGGTGGGCGTCGCCGATGCCGCGCTTGTGGTCGTGGGGGCCATTCTTGATGTTCAGGCGCATGTCGGTGAGCGGCAGCAGGGCGTGGAAGCCGAGGTCGCCGCCCAGCACCTTCTGCTCGGTCACCCAGACGAAACGCGGCACCAGGGTGGAAACCCGCAGGTCGATGTCGGCGGCCTTGTGGCCGCCGTTGTCGCGCAACGTATCGGCCAGGTAGTTGCCCGCGAACAGCTGGGCGTAGGTGCCAGGCGGTGGAAGGATGCCCATCCCGTAGATCTCGATGCCCATGGGCCAGGAGGAGGTGCCGCCCTCCGTGGCGAGGGCCGAGGTGGCGGCGCCGGCCAGGAGCATGGCGCAGGCGAGGCGGGATACGCGAAGGCGAACGGATTGATCGAACATGGGAGTGCCGGCCTTTTGTTGTTATCGGATTGGCGCGCGGCCACTTGCGTGCCGCGCCGGCGACCCCCAATCAATTACCATGCCACGAGTTAAATACTTAAAAATCAATTAGTTATAAATATTCAGCGGACAAGCCAAGCGAATACTCTTAAGAAAATTCCACTCTTCGCGGAAAAGTCTCCAGCCCTGCCTTCCCGCCGTAGATCGGTCACCCGCACGATCCACGAAAAGTCCAGGTTATCTGTTGGATAGTGCCTTCTGCAGCAGAACCCACCCACCAAGAATGCAGGCGCCAATAACAACAACCGAACCGCGACCTGGAGACATGGTGATGGGCATATTCGACTGGAAACACTGGCTGGTCCTGCTGCTGGTGGCGCTGCTGGTATTCGGCAGCAAGCGGGTGAAGCACCTGGGCAGCGACCTGGGCGAAGCCATCAAGGGCTTCCGCCGCTCGGTCAACGCCGAAGACGAGCCGGTGGCGGCGCAGAAGCTGGCCGGGGAAGAAGCCATCGCCGAGCCCCGGCGGCTGCAGGAAAGCGCCCGCCAGCAAGCCTGAAAGCCCACAACCTGTAGGAGCGGGCCCTGCCCGCGAAATCGCGCGCAGGGCGCGCTCCTACAAGGGAATGGCGCAGGTGGGGCAGCGTAGGAGCGAATCTCATCCGCGAAGCGCGCCGATACATCCGGCTATCGCGGAGAAGCTCCGCTCCTACGGGAAAAACACCACGCATTCCCGCACGGGCCCTGCCCGCGATTTCGCGCGCAGGGCGCGCTCCTACAAGGGAATGGCGCAGGTGGGGCAGCGTAGGAGCGGATCTCATCCGCGAAGCGCGCCGATACATCCGGCTATCGCGGAGAAGCTCCGCTCCTACGGGAAAAACACCACGCATTCCCGCACGGGCCCTGCCCGCGATTTCGCGCGCAGGGCGCGCTCCTACAGGGGAATGGCGCAGGTGGGGCAGCGTAGGAGCGGATCTTATCCGCGAAGCGCGCCGATACATCCGGCTATCGCGGAGAAGCTCCGCTCCTACGTTGCAGGCGAGCACGGCTTTTCGTAGGAGCGAGCTTGCTCGCGAACCGCATGGCACCGCGCTTGTTCGCGAGCAAGCTCCCTCCTACAAGAGCACCTCGGCCAAACGCTCCACCGCCTGCTCGAACGCCGCCTTCATCTCCTCCACCACCGCATCGGTGTGGGCGAAGGACAGGTACAGCCGGCCATAGGGCGACGGCATCAGCAACAGGCCCGCGCGGCGCAGTTCCAGGTGCAGCGCCTTGCTGAAGCCGGGACTGGCGATGCGCGCGGCTTCGTCGAAATCCCGCGGCGCCCGCTCGGCCGGCCAGAGGCCGAAGACGTTGCCGTAGCCGCTGGTGGCCAGGGGCATGCCGTGTTCGCGGAACAGCTGCTCGATCCAGCTGCGAAGCGCCTCGCCACGCGCCATCAGCGCGGCATAGTCGGCGTCTTCGAGCTGTGCCAGCGTTGCCTGCACCGCCGCGCAGGCCATGGGGTTGCCGCTGAAGGTGCCGCCGCGCAGCACCCGGCCTTCCTCGAAGCCGGCCAGGATGTGCGCCTTGCCCAGCACCGCCGAGACCGGCACGCCGTTGCCGATGGCCTTGCCGACGCTGGCCAGGTCCGGGTCCAGCCCCTCGTACAGGCTGCTCAGCCCGGCGTGGCGGCGGAAGCCCATCAGCACCTCGTCGCTGATCACCAGCGCGCCATGGGCGTGGGCCACGCGCTGCACGTGCGCCAGGTAGCCGGGCGCGGCCATGATGCAGCCGGCATTGGCCAGCATGGGTTCGAGCAGCACGGCGGCGATGTCGTGGTGCTCGGCGAACAGCCGCTCGACGTCGTCGAAGTCGTTGTAGCGCAGCAGCGTCAGGCGCTCGCTCGCCGGGCGCTCGCCAGGGGCGAAGGTGGCTTCGGCGGAACCGACGTTGCCCAGGGTCACCTCGTCGAACCAGCCGTCGAAGCCGGCGGCCATCTTGGCGATGCGCGGCCGGCCGGTGTAGGCGCGCGCCGCGCGGCAGGCCAGGTGCACCGCCTCGCTGCCGGAGTTGGTGAAGATCACCTTGTCGAGCGCGCCGCCGTGGCGCGCCAGGCAGTCGGCGGCAGCATGCTCGCGCACGTGGGCCCAGGACGGCGCGGCGGCGTCCTGCAAGGCGGCGCCCACCGCCTCGATCACCGCCGGCTCGGAATGGCCGAGCAGCACCGCGCCGAAGCCCAGCGCGGTATCGATGTAGCGCCGCCCCTGGGCATCCCAGAGGTAGGCTCCCCTGCCCCGCTGGATGAACAGCTTCTCGCCGTCCAGGTCGGGAAGAATGCGCGCGGCGCTGGATACGTCACCCACCAGATGGGCCATGGTCTACTCCTGCATCACGCCCGCCGTGCGGGCGCCTCGTGAATGGGTCGTAACGGCCTGCCCTAGGACAGGCTCCAGGGAGCCTCCCGCAGGCGCTGCTCGAGGAAGTCGCGGAAGACCTTGATCCTCGGGCTCAGGTGCTTGCGGTTGGCATAGATCAGGTACACCGGCTCGCACAGGTCGCTGGGGTATTCCTCCAGCACCTGCACCAGGCGGCCGGCGCGGATGTCGGCGCCGATGTGGAAGTCGGCCAGGCGCACGATGCCGGCGCCGGCCAGGGCCATGTCGCGCAGCAGGTCGCCCTGGGCGAAGGTCGCCGCGGGCGTCACCGGTACGCTCAGGCGCTCCGGGCCTGCGCGGAAGCTCCAGCGGTTCCACGGGCTGTCGAAGCTGAACTGGAAGCAGCGGTAGCGCAGCAACTCCTGCGGATGGCGCGGCGTGCCGCAGCGCGCCAGGTAGGCCGGGGCGGCGCAGGTGATCCACTGCGTCTCGCCCAGGCGCCGGGTCACCCGGCTGGAGTCCGGCAGCACGCCGCTGTGGATGGCCAGGTCCAGGCCCTGCTCGAACTGGTCGACGTACTGCGCGCCGACCTGGATCTCCACCTGCAGCGCCGGGTAGCGGTCGAGGAACTCCGGCAGCCAGGGCGCTATCTGGTGCTTGGCGAAGGTGGTCATGGTGTGGATGCGCAGGGTGCCGCTGACCCGCGTCGGCAGCGCCTCGGCCAGCGAATCCGCCTCGGCCATCGCCTCCACCACGGCGCGGGCGCTGCGCAGGTAGGCGGCGCCCTCCTCGGTCAGCGTCAGGCTCCGCGTGCCGCGCTGGAACAGGCGCACCTGCAGGCGGTCCTCCAGGCGGCTGATCAGCTTGCTGATCGCCGAAGGCGTCATCTCGTGGGCGCGCGCCGCGGCGGAGAAATTGCCGTGTTCGACCGCCCAGATGAAGGCCAGCAGTTGCGAATAGTTGTCCATGTCCGGTCCTCGATGCGCCGTGGCGGCGAGCATAGCGCCCGCCGTGCCGGCCCGCTTCAGCGGATGAAGCGCTCGACGTAGTCCTCGCCCAGGCCGATGGACGCATAGTGCCGGCGCGCCGCCTCCAGCTTGGTGAAGACGTCCTCGTAGCCCACCGCCACGCCCTGCGGGTCGACGTAGGTGTAGCCGCCCTGGACGTGGAACCAGGTGATCATTTCCTCGACGTCCTCGGGCACGAACAGGGTGTGGGTCTCGCCCGGCGGCTCGAAGGCGAAGGAGCCCTGCTCGGCGACCCAGTCGTGCTCCAGGTACCACCAGCGGCCCTTGAGCACCAGCGCGTGCACGCCGCCGGTGTGGCGATGGCGCGACAGCACGCCGCTCTGGCGCACGCGCAGCAGGTTGATGTAGTAGCCGCCGCTCACGCTCAGCAGCAGCGGCTTGAAGGAGACGCTGGCGGTCACCGGGACCCACAGCCGGTCGTCCTCCAGCCACTGGTCCAGCACGCCGGGCAGGATCATGTCCGGCGCCATGAACGGCACCTGCGGCAGTTGGTAGGGAATCGCCAGTTCGTCCGGCTTCATCGCGATGCTCATCGATCACTCTCTATCAGGCAGTTGGGGAAGGCCACGGCGGGCTCGGCGAGCCCCACCACGGGCAGGTTAGGTGGGCGCCGGCGGCGGAAAAACCGGGCCGCCGGCACAGGCGTTGTGAAGTGGCGTCACAGCGCCGCCAGTTCGCCGAAGCCGCCCTGTGCGCGCTGCGCGGAGAGCTGCGGCTGGCGCTTCTGCAGGTACAGGCCGATGCCCGCCAGCACGGCGCTCAGGCCCAGGGTGGTGAGCAGTTCTCCGCGGTGGCCGGGGAACACCGACATGATCGCCAGGATGCCGACGATCAGCGCGATGGTCGCCAGGGTCAGCCAGGGGAAGGCCCACATCTCCACCGCCAGGGGCTCGCCGCTGGCGCGCAGCTTGCGGCGCATGCACAGCTGGGTGATGGCGATCACCAGGTACATCAGCAGGGCGATGGCGCCGCTGGAGGCGAGCAGGAAGTCGAACACCTCCTTGGGCAGCAGGTAGTTCGCGCCCAGCGCCAGCAGGGCCACGCCGGCGGTGCTCAGCACCGCGCCCAGCGGCACGCCGCGGCGGTTGGTGCGGCCCCAGGCGCGCGGCGCATCGCCGCGATAGGCCAGCGAGTAGGCCATGCGCGAGGCGGTGTAGATCGCCGAGTTCAGGCAACTGCTCACCGCCACCAGCACCACCACGCTCATGATCTGCGGCGCGTAGGGAATGTTCATCGCCGCCAGCACCGACTGGTAGGAACCCTGCGCCAGCCCCGGCGCGTTCCACGGCACCAGGCACACCACCACCAGCATCGAGCCGAGGTAGAACAGGCCCAGGCGCCAGACCACCGCGCGGATCGCCTTGCGGATGTTGGCGCGCGGCTCCCTGGTCTCGGCGGCGGCGATGGTCACGATCTCGCTGCCCTGGAAGCTGAACATCGCCGTGAGCATGGCCGCCACCACCGACACCGGCCCCTTAGGCATGAAGCCGCCGTCGGCATACAGATGCTGCACGCCGGAAGTGGAAGAGCCCGGCAGCAAGCCGAAGATCGCCAGCACGCCGAGGACGATGAAGCCGACGATGGAAACCACCTTGAACAACGCCAGCCAGTACTCCAGCTCGCCGAAGTTGCCGACGCTCAGGCAGTTGCACAGCGTCAGCGCCAGGGTGATGCCCAGCGCCGCCACCCAGGGCGCCACGCCCAGCCAGGGCGCGAGGATGTTGCCGGCGACGATGGCCTCGATGCTGATCACCAGCACGTAGAACCACCAGTACAGCCAGCCGATGGAAAACCCGGCCCAGCGCCCCATGGCCTGGTCGGCATAGGACGAGAAGGAGCCGGTGTCCGGCCGCGCGGTGGCCATCTCGCCGAGCATCTGCATCACCAGCACGACGATGACCGCAGCCAGCAGATAGGCCAGCAACACCGCCGGCCCGGCAGTGGCGATGGCATTGGAGGAACCGACGAAAAGCCCGGCGCCGATCACGCCGCCGATGGAAATCATGGTCACCTGGCGGTTCTTCAGGCCGTGGCCCAGGCGGTTCTTGGGTGGGTTCTCAGGCGTCGCGTTCATCGACAGCACCTCGGCACGCAGGATTGTTCTTGTGATTGTCCAGGGCCTCACGGGCCCTGGTCTGCGCAGGGTAGGGAGCCGGGGGCGGGGTGATAATCCCCGTTGATGGCATAGGGGCTGTGAACTGGGTTCACAGATAGGGATGAGGGATAGCCGAAGGACTCGGTGCAGTCGGAGCCGCGCTGCTCATTGAAGATCGCCATTTGGGTAGCGATGATCGATTCAACCCGCTCATAGGCTGAACGTCACAGTGTTGGCAGAGGCAAAGAAAAAAGCGTCCGCAGACGGTTCAAATTCGGTCCGAATTCAGGCTACGATACGAAACTGATCGGCAGATTCAACTGTCGACGTGTGAATCCCATCGGTTGCCTGGATATGGGGCCTGGTGGAGTTCGAACACCGTAGAACCTGAGTTCCAGGCCTTGAGTGTTCCCACAGCAATGGAGGTACCGACTCATGCGAGTCGAGACAATTAGTTATTTGAAACGCCATGCGGCTGACCTGGATTTATCCGAGCCAATGGTCGTCACACAGAACGGTGTTCCTGCCTACGTGATTGAGTCATATGCAGAACGAAAGCAACGTGACGAAGCAATTGCGTTGGTGAAGCTGCTTGCGATTGGCTCTCGTCAATACGCAGAAGGCAAACATCGCTCTGTAGATGATCTGAAAGCTCGTCTTTCCAGGAGGTTCGATCAACCAGAATAAGGAGGTTCGATGTCCAAGGTCGTCATCCGTCTCACCGATACCGCAGAACAAAGCATCGAAGACCAAATACACCACTTGGCTCAATTCCAAGGTTCGCAGGCTGCACTCCAGTCGGTGCTGAGCCTTTTGGATGAGATTGAAGAGAAGATTTCTCTTACACCCCAAGGTTACCCAATCAGCCAGCAGGCAAGCCTTTTGGGGGTGTTGAACTATCGCGAACTCAATACCGGCCCTTATCGCGTCTTTTACGAACTACACGAAGAGCAAGGCGAGGTCGCGGTTATCCTGGTCTTACGCCAGAAGCAGAGTGTGGAACAGCAATTGATTCGCTACTGCTTGGTGGGGCCTATCGGGTGATGGCTCTCTGCGCCCGAGTGCGTATGAGCAAGTATGCCTCGACACTTTTTCGACACCTTCCCGCCCCCAAAAAGCAAAACCCCCGAAACGCTAGGCATTTCAGGGGCTTGGCAGGGTGTTCTGGAGCGGGCGAAGGGAACATCACGCCGCACTCATATCGTTGATTGATAACGGGTTTATTCCGTTGGCGCTACGGAATCAGGCCAGATCATGTACCGGTCGAACCGCATCGGCAACCAGATCCTGTCCGCATTTGTCTGCGGACATTCGCGATCAGTCATCAACGCGCGCTCCAGGCAGGCGAGTTTCATTCTATCGTTTGATGTATAAGATCAACGAAATCAAGGAACACCTTTGGGACGATGGAAAGATCCTCACATGCCCAGCGCGCTCTTGCCCTGCTCCACAAGCAGGGCTTCCTGCGCACCAGCGACTTGGACACCATCGCCGCGCCGCGGGTGGTGCTGACACGTCTATCTACTTCCGGGCAGTTGGAGCGTGTCGGGCGCGGCCTCTACCGTTTGCCAGGCCCCCCCATGTCCGAGCACGAGGACCTTGCCACGATTGCAGTCAAGGTTCCCAAAGCCGTGTTCTGCTTGCTGACGGCACTCCAGTTCCACGAACTGACCACGCAACTGCCTCGCCAGGTTTGGATTGCCATGCCTCGCGGCAGCCACACCCCACGTATCGAGCAGCCGCCGATCAAGATGGTGCAGATGGCGGGTGATGCCTATGCCTCGGGCATTGATGAGCACGAACGCGACGGCGCTAGACTGCGGATCTACAGTGCCGCAAAAACCGTGGCGGACTGCTTCAAGCACCGCAACCAGATCGGCCTGGACGTGGCCATTGAGGCAGCTGCCTGGAGGACACGCAAGGCTTCAGCCGATGACCTATGGCGCCATGCCAAGGTCTGTCGGGTCGCAAATGTCATGCGTCCTTACCTGGAGGCGGTTTCGCATGAGTGACCACGCTGCCTTGATTCACGCTTGCCGGGCGAGCCGATCCGTAAATTCGGATCGAGACGTCGTTGTCAACGAACGGCTCGAATAGGCAGCCCATCATGGCACTGGACCACCTCACGCTCACGACATACCGCGATCGGCATCCTGCATGGCGATTGCTCGCCTCGCCACATGCGCCATTGGTAGCAAGCTTCCTGTACCGGGTGTTCGTTGCACCGAACGTGCGGCTGACGAGCGAAGCGGATCTGGCCGAAATGCTGGAAGACGAGTTGTTTGCCCTGCGCGAACAGCTCGGTGCCGAGGCGTATCCGAAAGCCGCAACCGAATACCTGAATGACTGGTGCGCGCCGGACAAGGGCTGGCTGCGCAAATTCTACAAGCCCGGCACCGACGAGGCCCAGTTCGATCTCACCCCTGCCACGGAAAAGGCCATCGCCTGGCTGGTGTCGCTGACCGAACGGCCTTTCGTCGGTACCGAATCGCGCCTGCTGACCTTGTTCGCGCTGCTGGAGCAGATCAGCACCGGAAGCGAGGCCGATCCAGCCAAGCGCCTGGAGGAACTGCGCCGCAAGCGCGATGAGATCGACGCCGAGATTGGCCGCGTCCTGTCCGGCGATGTGCCGCTCATGGATGACACGGCCATCAAGGATCGCTTCCTGCAATTCCAGCAGTTGGCGCGCGAACTGCTGAGCGATTTTCGCCAGGTGGAACACAACTTCCGCCAACTCGACCGCAGCGTCCGCGAGAAGATCGCGTTGTGGGACGGGAGCAAGGGGGCGCTGCTCGACGAGGTCATGGGCGAGCGCGACGCCATCGGGGATTCCGACCAGGGGCGCAGCTTCCGTGCATTCTGGGACTTCCTGATGTCCAGCCGTCGCCAGGAAGAACTGTCCGCACGGCTCGACCAGATCCTCGGCCTGCCCGCCGTGGTTGCGCTCAAGCCGGAGCCGCGCACCCGCCGGGTGCACCACGATTGGCTGGAAGCGGGCGAACATACCCAACGCACGGTAGCGCAGTTGTCGCAACAACTGCGCCGCTTCCTGGATGACCGGGCCTTCCAGGAAAACCGCCGCATCCTCGAACTCTTGCACGGCATCGAAACCAAGGCGCTGGCCTTGCGCGACATGCCTCCGGCCGGCGACGTGATACGCCTCGACGAGATGGGCGCGGACATCGCCTTGCCGCAGGAACGCCCCCTGTTCGCGCTTCATGCCAAGCCACGCCTGGCGGAACTGGTCCTTGAGGACGGTGACGACGACATCGACACCGCACGCCTGTTCGACCAGCACGTCGTGGACAAGACCCGCCTGCGTCAGGCCCTGCGGCAGGCATTGCGGCAGCAGTCGCAGATCAGCTTGCGCGCGTTGCTGGAGACGCAGCCGCTGCAACAGGGATTGGCCGAGCTGGTGACCTGGCTGGAACTGGCGCACGCGGGCAGCCGCGGGCTGGATGGCCTCAGGGCCACGGTGGATGACGATGTGCAGGAGATCGTCGAATGGGCCATGCAGGACAGCGATGGCTCAACGGTACGACGGCGGGCGCGAATGCCCCGCGTTATTTTTGCGCGTTGAATGCAAGCTGCGACGGATAGAGCGAAGAGCCATGAACGACATGCACCAGGATGATCCAGAAGGCAGTACCGAGTCCCGCCCGCCCGTTGTCGCGGAACTCTCGCAACTGATGGTGCATTTGCTCAAAGGCGTGTTGTACCGTCAGGACGACGAGCGCCTGTGGGCCAGCCTGCTGAGCCTGCAAGCGCGGGTGCGGGAGCAGGCGGCGGTGCTGTTGCTGGATCTGGTACTGGACGAAGCCGAGGGTTACGCCTTCCTCAAAAGTCAGCCGGAGCCGGAGCATGCGGACGCCACACCCCGTCCGCCACGCCTGATCGCGCGACGGCCGCTGTCCTACCCGGTCAGCCTGATGCTGGCCTTGCTGCGCAAGCGCATGGCCGAATCCGACGCCAGCGGCAGCGATACCCGGCTGGTGCTGTCGCGCGAGGAGATCGCCGAATTGATGCGCGTGTTCCTGCCGGACGGCACCAACGAGGCGCGCCTCATCGACCAAGTGGATTCGACCATCACCAAGGTGGTGGAACTGGGTTATCTGCGCAAGCTCAAGCCCGCTGCTGGCGCAGCTCAGCAGGCAACTCGCTACGAGGTACGGCGCATCCTCAAGGCGTTCGTCGATGCACAGTGGCTGGCCGACTTCGATGCACGCCTGGAGGGCTATCGCACCGCATTGTCAGGTGCCGATCGCGACAAGGAAGCCGGCCGATGAACGATTTTTCGCCACAGGAGCTCGATTTCGTGGCCGACGACAGCCGCGTCGGCTTTCGCCTGCAGCGGCTGGAAGTCCTGAACTGGGGCACATTCGACCGGCGTGTCTGGCGCTATGAACTCGATGGGCGCAACGGCCTGCTGACTGGCGACATCGGTTCGGGCAAATCCACCCTGGTCGATGCCGTCACCACGCTGCTGGTGCCGGCGCAACGCATCGCCTACAACAAGGCTGCAGGCGCCGAGACGCGTGAACGATCACTGCGGTCCTACGTGCTGGGCCACTACAAGAGCGAGCGCAACGAAACCACCGGCAGCACCCGCCCGGTGGCGCTACGCGACACCACCAGCTACAGCGTGATCCTGGGTGTATTCCGCAACGAAGGCTACGGCCAGGCGGTCACACTGGCGCAAGTCTTCTGGTTTCGCGAACCACAGGGCCAGCCTGCGCGCTTGTTCGTGGCTGTAGAGCGGGAACTGTCCATCACCGAGCACTTTTCCGGATTCGGCAGCGACATCAACGGCCTGCGCAAGAAGTTACGCGCGATGGGCTGCGAACTGAACGACAGCTTCCCGCCCTACGGCGCCTGGTTCCGCCGCCGCTTCGGCATCGAGCACGAGCAGGCACTGGAACTGTTCCATCAGACGGTTTCCATGAAATCGGTTGGCAATCTGACCGATTTCGTGCGCAGCCACATGCTCGAACCGTTCGACGTAGGGCGCCGCATCGAGGCACTGCTCGGCCATTTCGATGACCTCGACCGCGCCCACCAGTCGGTACTCAAGGCCAAGCGCCAGATCGAGTTGTTGGCTCCGCTGGTGGAGGATGGCCTTCGCCACGGGCAAATCACCGGCGAGATCCAGGCGCTGCGCCAAGGACGCGATGCATTACGCCCGTACTTTGCCGGTTTGAAGGCAGCATTGCTGGAGAGGCGCCTGGAATTGTTGACTCAGGATGCGACGCGCTGGGATGCCCGCATCAAGCAATTGGGAGAGCAACGAGACAACGCCCGAATCGAGCAGGGGAAACTCGAAGGCGCACTGCGCGAGAACGGCGGCGACCGGCTGCAACAACTCGCTGCCGCCATTCAGCAGCAGGAGGCCGAGAAACAGCAACGGCAGGAGAAAGCCGACGCGTACACCACGCTATTGACGTGCATTGGCGAAGCAGCGCCGGGAGACGAAGCTGCTTTCATGACACAAAGATCCACCATCGGAGAACACGCCGAAGCGCTGCGTACAAGCATTGCGGACCACGATACGCAGATCAATGAAGACGGCTATGCGCTGCGGCGGGGTCAGGAAGAACACAAAGCGCTCAGCGACGAGATCGACAGCCTTGCGCGTCGCAAGAGCAATATCGACGCGGCCCAAGTGCGTATCCGCGAGGCATTGTGCACCGCCCTGTCCATCGCAGAGGAAGACCTGCCCTTTGCCGGTGAACTGATCCAGGTGCGCGAGGACGAACGCGACTGGGAGGGCGCGGCCGAACGCCTGCTGCATGGCTTCGGCCTGTCCCTGCTGGTGCCGGATGTGCACTACAAGGACGTGGCCGATTGGGTGGAACGCCAGCACCTTGGCACGCGTCTGGTGTACTTCCACGTGCGTGCGCGCAAGTCCACGCAGGCCGTCAGCCTGCCCCCCCAGTCGCTGGTGCGCAAGCTGCTCATCAAGCCCGACACGCCGCACTACGATTGGCTGGAACGCGAACTGCACCACCGCTTCGACCTGGCCTGCTGCGACAACACCGAGCAGTTCCGCCGCGAGACCCGCGCCATCACCCGCGCCGGACAGATCAAGGACCCGAGCGGACGCCACGAAAAGGACGACCGCCGCCGCATCGACGACCGCAGCCGCTACGTGCTGGGCTGGAGCAACGCCGACAAGCTGCGCATCTTGCGCGACGAACGCGAGGGCTTGGAACAGCAACTGGGCGACATCGGTCTGCGCATTGCCAACACACAGCGATTGCGCGGGCAATGCCAGGCGCAACTGGAGGCCTTGGCCAAGCTCGAAGTCTTCACCCGCTACAGCGAAATCGACTGGCAGGCACCGGCACGCGAGATTGCCCGGCTGACCGAGGAACGCGACCGCCTCAAGGCGGCCTCCGATACCCTGCGGGAACTGGAAAGCCAACTGGCGCAGGTCGTTGAGCGCCTGAAGGAGATCGAAGACGATCTTGGCGAGGCACAAGGCAAACGCGGAGAAATCCGCAGCAAACACGAAACTGCCCAGGCACAGCATGCGCAGGCTCTCGAAATCCAGACGCAAGCCGCACTCGACGACATGTTGCTGCAATCTCTTGAGGGCTGGCGCGCCGAAGTCCTGGGCGACCACCAGCTCACGGTGGAGTCCTGCGACAACCGCGAACAGGACGTGCGCAATGGCTTGCAGGCGCGCATCGATGCCGAAGACAAGCGTCTCTCACGCTTGACCGAACGCATCATCAACGCCATGCGCGGTTTCAAGGAGGCCTTCAAGGCAGAGACCGCCGAGATCGACATCAGCCTGGCCGCGCTGCCCGAGTTCGAGCGACTGATGAAGGATTTGCAGCACGACGACCTGCCGCGCTTCGAAGCGCGTTTCAAGGAACTGCTCAACGTCAATACCATCAACGAGATCGCCAACTTCAATGCCCAGCTCGCGCGCGAGCGGGAAACGATCAAGGAGCGGGTCGATGTCATCAACCAATCCTTGCAGGTGATCGACTACAACCCCGGACGCTACATCCGGCTGCTGGCGCAACCCAGCCCCGATGCGGAGATCCGCGACTTCCTGCAGGATCTGCGTGCCTGCACCGAAGGCGCGCTGAGCGGCTCGGAAGACGAACAGTATTCCGAGACCAAGTTCCTGCAGGTCAAAGCCATCATCGACCGCTTCCGGGGGCGTGAGGGACTGGCCGAGATCGACCGGCGCTGGATGCAGAAGGTGACCGACGTGCGCAACGGCTTCCTGTTTTCCGCCAGCGAGCGCTGGCGCGAGGACGATGCCGAGCACGAACACTACTCCGACTCCGGCGGCAAATCCGGCGGGCAGAAGGAGAAGCTGGCCTATACCGTGCTGGCCGCCAGCCTGGCCTACCAGTTCGGCCTGGAATGGGGGGCGGTGCGCTCTCGCTCGTTCCGTTTTGTCGTGATCGACGAAGCCTTCGGGCGCGGCTCGGATGAATCGGCCCAGTATGGGCTGGAACTGTTCCGCCAGCTCAACCTGCAACTGCTGATCATCACGCCGCTGCAGAAGATCCACATCATCGAGCCATACGTGTCCAGCGTCGGCTTCGTGCACAACGAAGGCGGCCGTGAGTCGCGGCTGCGCAGCCTGAGCATCGAGGAATACCGGGCACAGAAGGCTGCCGCCAGGGGCGGCGCTGTATGACATGGAGCCAGCCCGCCGACCTTCGCGCGCAGATCGAACGGCTGTGGCAGCGCGGCGAGTTGCTGCGTGCCGTGGTCGGCGACGGCACGCTGGGCTGGCCGTTGCGTCTGTCGCTGAAATCGCCGTCCGCCGCCGATCTCAGCAACCGTTTCGATGCCGTGCGCGGCTGGGTGCGCGACATCAGCGCCATGCCACTCGTGCGCATCGAATGGCGCGAGTGGACGCACCGGGTGCAGGGACGGCAGCGCCTGCCGGATACGCTCTGGATCGATACGCTGGAAGACGCGCTGGCGATGATCGGTAAGACCGGCGATGCCCACCGATTCCAGGCGCTCTGGCAGCAAACTGCCGAAGCGCAACCCGCACTGCTGCCGTGGCTGCACAGAGCACCGTTGCAGACCTTGGCACTGGCCGAACACTGGCCGCGCCTGCTGGCCGTGGTGGCCTGGGTGCAAACCCATCCGCGCCCCGGCGTCTATCTTCGGCAGGTCGATGCTCCGGGCGTGGACAGCAAGTTCATTGAAGCGCATCGCGGTACGCTGGCTCAGTGGCTGGACCTGGCCTTGCCGACTGAAGCCATTGAGCCTGCTGCAACCGGGATGACCGGGTTTGCCCGTCGCTACGGCTTTCTGGAAAAGCCCGTTCGCATCCGCCTGCGCTTGCTCGATCCGCAACTGCCCCAACTTCCCGGCTGCACCGGCCTGACCGACATCACCCTGGATGAGGACAGCTTCGCCGCGCTCGCACTGCCTGCGCAGCGTGTCTTCATCACCGAAAACGAGGTGAACTTCCTGGCCTTTCCGCCGGTGTCCGGTGCCATCGTCGTGTTCGGTGCTGGCTATGGCTGGGGAGCGCTCGCCCGGGCCGACTGGCTGCATCGCGCCTCTCTGCACTATTGGGGAGACATCGATACCCATGGCTTTGCCATTCTGGACAGCCTGCGCAAGTATTTCCCGCTGGCCGCTTCGTTTCTCATGGACCGCTCCACCCTGATGGCCCACGCACTTCAATGGGGTGAGGAGCCCCTCGACAAACGCCATACGTTGCCCTTGTCCCGACTGGTCGATGATGAACCCGCTCTCTACGACGACTTGCGCGGTGATCGAATCCGGCCACAACTGCGGCTGGAACAGGAACGCATCGGCTATCGCTGGCTGTGCGCGGCGTTGGTCGCAACAGTCCGGGACGATTTCCGGCCGTAGCGGCATTTCCTGCCGGCGTTGTCAGGGCGTGGTCGATTCGACGAACGCCGGCTCGAAGTCCAGCAGGTCGGTGCCGCGCATGCCCAAGCCCCGGGCCACCGCGCGCCAGCCCGCCACGGCCTGGGCCACCTCGTTCCAGATCGCTCCCGCTTGCGCTGGATCCAGCCTGAAATACGGCGCCGCGGCCATCAGCATGTCCCGACTATCGATGACGCCCGCATCCTCGGTCAGCCAGGTCTTGCTCTCCCGACGGTCGCCCGGCATCGGGTTCAGGTCGAAGGCCGGCGACAGGCGCCAGCCGCGCTGGCGCGCGTCGTACAGGAAGCCGGTGTTGCGCAGGTGGTCGTCGGTGTTGCAGATCAGGAAATTGAAGACCAGCCGGCGCCACAGCTCATGGATGTCGGCAATCGGATCGGCGCCGGTCTGGAGCAGCACATCCACCAGTTCGGTGTAGGCATGCGTCGCGTCTCGGCCATCGGACTGGAGCATCGTCGCGGCCGACACGTAGGGGATGCGAGCGCCGTCGTCGGTGCGGTCGAAACGCCGGATGACGGCGACCGCCGTGCCGCCGATCACTTCCACGCGCGCCGGCGCCACGCGGATGCCGGCCTCGTCCGCCAGTTGCATGGCCAGCACTTCGCCCCGGATCACGTCGCGCCGATCCGCCTGGCTGGGAAATTTGCCGACCGCCAGGCGTCCATCGGTATCGCGCACCGTGGACTTGGGCCTGGCACCACCCAGCGAGGTGCCTTGCCCCAGCAGGTAGCGCAGGTCCTGCACGCTTTCCGTTCCGTCTTCCAGGGCGCGGGCCGCGTGGAGCACCTTGTCCAGTTCCACCAGGGGCGGTACACGCCGATTCGCTCCTCCGGCGCGCAGGTAGGCGCCAGATTGCGGATCGAACAGGCGCAGCGCGCCGATGCGCGCCTCGTCATCCACCCACATCACGAAGTCCACCGGGTCCAGGGCGGGCGTGTCGCGGTCTTCCTGCCGCAGCTTCGCATGGGCGCGCCGGATCACGCGCTCGCCCCAGGCGTCGGGCGCGGTGTCCTCCAGCGCGAGGAAGAACACCTGCCGGGGGTGCTGCACGCCGGCCACCGGCTGGAGATCGGGCGACAGCGTGAAGAAACGGGCATCCCGCAGCCAGCCTTCGTCGTAGCTGAACGCGCTGCGCCGGCCGCTGCCCAGATGTAGGCGCCCCACGACCAGGCCGCTCGCCCCCAGGTGGACTTCGAGGTCCGGACGTCGTGTGGGCCGAGGCGCTGCCATCAGAATCCCTTCAGGTCATCGGCCGGCGCGGGCACATCGCCTTTGTCGACGACGGGGGCTGCCTGCCGCTTCCTGCCGGCAGAGGTGCGTACCCGCTGCGGCAGTTGCTCCCGCACCAGTTCCATGCCGAGCGCGTCGTTCTCCAGGGTCATCGCCTGGGTCAGTTCATCGAGCCGGCCCAGCACGTGCAGCGCGCGCAGGAAGGTGTGCAGCGCGGTGCCGGGATAGCCATCTTCCATGCGCCTGACGGTGCTCAGGGACGTGCCGATGCGTTGAGCAAGGTCTTCCTGGCTCAGGCGGCGCATGCGCCGCGCCGCCGAGATGTCCTGCCCTAGGCGGCGCAATGCGCGCGCGACAGGCTGCGGCATCGCCACCTGCGTGCCAGAACGCTTTTGCTCGGAAGAAGACATCTTTTACGGCCTCAAATATGAGCTTATTTACCAAATAATCGTTCATATTTGAACGCAAAAATGGAGGGCGGTCAATCCAGCCCATGCCTGCCCCTTGCAGTTCCGGTGACCGCGCTGTTCCATTGCGAGCGGTCCTGTTCGGGGGAGGTAACAACGGGCTGCCAGCACCATTTGAAATCCGACGGGTGATCTCGCCTCTTCACCGCTCGATTGCGTTGCAGGAGCCACCAAACGGCTCTTTCGCACGCGTGCGAGAAACGGGGGGCATGCTTTGTCGATCTGGAGGCAGACCGCTGGAGTCTTGCCCGAAACCTCGTCGCACCCCGTCTAAGCGGCATCACTACACCTGATTCCGCCCGAACCGCGTCTGCTGACAGACCGTCGCTGTCTTGCATGCCGGTGACGACCAGGCTCTAACGCGAGAAGACCGAATCCGTCTTTCGCCTTGATGGCGTCTGTAGCAAAACCTCGTTATCGAGCCATCCTGCCATGAGCAGTCAACCCCTTGAAGCATACCGCCACGCAGTGGCTCGGTGCTGGTGGACAAGTGCCATATCGACAGGCGGCTGCTCTGGTGAACATCCGTCATCCCGGCCTTTCCCACAAGCCAAGCCGCCACCGTCTCGCGCCGTGAAGGTGCGTGCCGGCAGCGATTCCAATCAACGAGGGAAACAGATGTCCTGAATCCGGTTACCAGGGAGCAGCCATGCGAAAGCCACCTTCATCCGGCCCCCAAGCCAAGGTCTTTTACCGTCCGATCGAGGCGGCCATCCAGTGGACGGGGCTGTCACGCTTCGAGCGCCGCATCCTCGATCTCGCCAGGGGGATGAACCGGCTGCCGATGTCGGTGATCTGGTCGGCGATACGGAACTGGATCGACCAGGGGCTGGTGTAGCCATGACCACGGCCGGCGCACCACGGCGCGAAGGCCCGGTTGCGCTGTCGGCGGTGTTCGACGAGGCGCTGCGGCACCTTGATCCGAAGGAACCGGCGCAGGGCACGGCGCCAAGCCAGGACGGGTTTCTCTACAGCGGCAACCGCCATGAGAGCGTGCCGCGCCGACTGTTCCTCGACCGGCGCCTGACCCCGCTGGAGCGCAACGCCTGGCAGGTGTTCCGCCTGCAGCTCAACGACGACGGCGTGACCGCCTTTCCCACCTACGACCAATTGCGCCCCTACCTGGCCTCGATGCCCTGCGGGGCGCAGGCATCGCACGAGACCGTGGCGCGCGCCCTGACGCTGCTGCGGCTGACGCGCTGGCTGAGCCTGGTGCGACGACGGCGCGACCCGAAGACCGGCCGCATCCAAGGCAACCTCTATGTGCTGCACGACGAACCGCTGTCGCCCTTCGAGGCGATGCAGCTCGATGCCGACTACCTCGGCCTGGTCAGCCAGGCGCTGACCCATGCCGCCAAGGCGGTGCAGATCGTGGGCATGAACACGCTCAAGGAGATTGCCGAAGACCCGCTGCTCAGCGGCCGCACGCTGCCGACCCGCCTGCAGGTGCTGGCGCAGCGCATGGCGCTGCATGGCCGGACGACGCCAGGTTATCCACAGGAGGGTGCGGACCACGAATCCGAAGAAGGCCAGGAAGCCCATCTTCGGAATGCTGCGCGCCCGTCTTCGGAATCCGAAGCAGGGCCGAAACCCGCGCCGGACGGCTCTCTTCGGATTCCGAAGGAGGACCGTACAGTACGTAGTGATCGTATAAATGAAGTACGTACAGTACCGCGCGCGAGGGCCTTGCAGAACCTGCGGCTGCCCGAGCGTTTCCTGCGCCTGAAGGACGAGCAGCAGGCCGGTGCGCTGGTGGCACTGCAGCAGGTGGACGAGGCCCAGCGGCAGGCCGTACTCGACGAGTGGGCGGCACGCTGCCGAAACGGCGCGGTGCGCAACCCGGCCGGCTATCTCTTCGGCATCATCCAGAAGGCGATCCGCGGGGAGTTCAAGGCGTGGGCGGGCGACGGTGCCACAGTAGCGCCAGCAGTTCGTCCACCGCCATCCGCACCGGCACCGGCACCGGCACCGGCATCCCCCGAGGTGGTGCGTGCCCACCTGGCACGGCTGCGGGCGGCGCTGCGCGCCCCCTGACCGAGCGGGCTATCCCCAGGGGATGGCTGGGACAGGGAGCCTTCCGGGAGGCTCATTGGCATAAAATGCCAACACTGCTATTCTGACGCTGTTTCATCGTGGAGGCCAAGACCATGCCCACCCGCAATGTGGTGCTCAGTGAGCATCAACACGCTTTTGTCGAGGCCCTGGTTCAGTCCGGGCGTTACCAGAACGCGAGCGAAGTGCTGCGCGAAGGCCTGCGCCTGATCGAGCGGCGCGAGCAACTCGAAGAAACCAAGCTCAAGGCGCTGCAGAAAGCCGCCAAGACGGGCTGGGCCGATGTGGCCGCCGGCCGCTATACGGATGTGGACGATGACAAGCTCGAAGACTTCATCGGGCAGTTGGGGCAACAAGCCGCCGGTCGGGTGCAGACAGCTCGCTGATGGCGCGATATCGACTATCCGCTGCGGCACAGACGGACCTCATCGACATCCTGGCCTGGACGCACGAACACTTCGGCGACGTAGCACGCAAGCGCTACGAGGCGTTGATCGTGGCCGCGTTGCGCGATGTTTCCGCCCAACCTGACCGGCCCGGTAGTATCGAACGACCGGAGCTTGGCGACGGCGTGCGCTCCTGGCATCTGCACTTGAGCCGGGAGCGTGGCCGCACCGATAGCGGCATCGTACGTCGGCCGCGGCATTTCCTGATCTACCGCACGGAGACCGACGTGACCGTCGTCGGTCGTGTGCTTCACGACGCGATGGAGCTGGCACGACACCTCGACCCCGAGGCGTCCTGGGAATAACCGGCACCTCCTGCGGCACACCTATCCCCAGGGGATAGCCGGCACACACAGCCTTCCGTGCGGAACAAACCGGGCGCGCATGGGCTGCGGTTTGTTGACTGACGGCCTTCCTGCCGATGCCGATGCTGGCGACTCGCCCCTTCACCGCGAGTCGCTCCCATGGCCAACGAACGCACAGAACCCCTGCAACTGAATCTCGGATCGCTGCGCAGCGCGATGTCGCTGACGCTGCACACTCATCACGCTTCGCGCATCTGGCACGGCCGCGCACCGGCGGAGGGACGCGCCGGCATCATCGGCCTCAACGGCTTCATCAGCGCGATGAACAAGATGAAGCGCGGTTCCGAGCAGGATGATCCGTACTCCGATTTCTGGATGCTGCGTATCGAAGACAAGCTGGAGCAGACCAAGAGCACGCTGCAGGCGCTGCGCGAGCAGGTGGACCAGGCGCTGGCCGATGTACCCCCGGCGCTGTCGCTGGGCGAGAACATGAACGTGCAGCCAGTGAAGCTGCCGCTGTTCGTGAACGCCCAACTCGGCTTCATGGCGGTGTACCTGCTGGCCGACTACGACGACCTGGCACGCAAACTCATCCTGGCGCACCACACGGCGCTGATCGACCGCAGCACCTTGGAGCGCTGGCTCAATGATGGCGCGCACGCGTTGCGCAGCCTTTTCTCGCTGGCCCAGCAGTACCGCTACTCGGGCACGACGCGCGACGACTTCGCGGCGAAGAACGCCGCGGCGAGAGCAGCATTGGAGAAGTTCGGCGAACTGCCGCAGGACGTGCTGGAAGGCACGCGCCGCTCGCGCTTCGCGCCACCGATCGCGCGGCGGACAACCAAGCCCGGAATGCCGCCTGTTGCGCCTGCCATCGAGCCCGATGCGCCGGTTCCCACGGACGGCGCAGCCGATGGTGCGGCGGGCGACAAGGGGGCTGGCGCATGACCGCATCGCCCCCCATCAGCCACTCCACGCGCTTCGTGGCGCTGGAACAGGCGGACTTCCAGCGGCTGGAACACGCAGGCTACCTAAAAGGCCTTTTACAGCCTTTTAAGGGTAAGGGGAGTCTGGAGACCTGGGCCAGCCAGTGCGCAGCGCTGCGCGACGACGTGATTGGCCTGGCGCAGCGGCGCGTGCTGCCCCAGGCGCGCGCCTACCCCTTCAGCCTGCTCGACGTGCAACTGGCCCAGCAGGCCACTGGCGCAGGGACGACCTTCCTGCGCTGGCGCAATCTGGACCGTTCCTCCATGGGCGTGTCGTTGTGGGAGGCCCTGCTGGCCAACCCCGCGACGCCGGCGTCGCTGATCGACGAACTGTACGCGATGGAACTGCAGCGCATCGTGCTGAACATGCAGATCAGCCTGACCCACAGCATCGCTCGCCAAGCCCTGGAATGCGCCAGCAAGGCCGCCCAGGCGGAAGCGGCTTACCTGCGGCGTGTCCACGGGCATACCGCGGCCGTTCCACCCACCACCAAGGAGTCACCATGAGCACGCACTTCGTCGGCGAGGGCAACATCGGTTCTGCGCCGGACTATCGCGAATTTCCGAACGGCAACGACGAGCCGCGCCGGCTGCTTCGCCTGAACGTCTACTTCGACAACCCGATCCCGAAGAAGGACGGCGAGTACGAAGATCGCGGCGGCTACTGGGCACCGGTCGAGCTGTGGCATCGCGACGCCGAGCACTGGAAGACGCTGTACCAGAAAGGCATGCGGGTGCTGGTCGAGGGCCGCACCGTGCGCGACGAATGGGAGGACGCCGACGAGAACGAGCGCGTCACGTTCAAGGTCGAGGCGCGGCGCGGCGCGTGGGCATCCTGCCGTACCGCATCGAGTCGGTGGCGCTCAGCGCCAGGCCCGCCGCCGGACAGTAATTCGCCCATAGCCGTTCCCCCGAGGGCGGCTGTAGCAACCGTCATGCGCCCGCGATGCACCAGCGAGCCATCCCCAGGGGGGGCTCCAAGGTCGTCCACGGAGTTCCAGCCGCCCCTCCCGAAACGACGTCCTTGCTGCGCCAGATCCTGCGGTCTATGCGCACCGCTGCGGCAACGGACTGCCTGCCGATCACAAAGCGGCGCCTGCTTCAATCGGCTTCCTTGCTGCCGGCATCTCCTGGCCCTGCCAAGCTGACGCCCATCCGATGAACCGCATATTTCCGAGGAGGCTTCATGCGCGTATTCCTGTGCGAGAAGCCGTCCCAGGGCAAGGACATTGCCCGTGTGCTGGGCGCTGGCCAACGCGGCAACGGCTGCTACAGCGGTGCCGCGGTCGTCGTGACCTGGTGCATCGGTCATCTGGTCGAGGCGGTTCCGCCCGAAGGGTACGGCGAACAATACAAGCGCTGGGCCATCGAGCAACTGCCCATTCTTCCCGAGCGCTGGCGTGTCGAGCCCAAGGCGGCGACCGCGGCGCAATTCAAGGTCGTGCGGCAACTCGTCGCCAAGGCAAGCGAACTGGTGATCGCGACTGACGCCAACCGCGAGGGCGAGATGATCGCCCGCGAGATCATCGACCTGTGCGGCTACCACGGGCCGATTCAGCGCCTGTGGCTGTCGGCGCTCAACGATGCGTCGATCCGCAAGGCGCTGGGCGCGCTCAAACCGTCCGCCGAGACGCTGCCACTGCATTTCTCCGCACTCGCCCGATCGCGCGCCGACTGGCTGATCGGCATGAACCTGAGCCGGCTGTTCACCCTGCTCGGGCGCCAGGGAGGCAACTGACGATCCATGTGCCCCCCGATCTGCGCTCGGGCAGCACCCGCGCCTGGTGGGATGTGCCGCCCGAGAGTGTCTATGCCTTCGCCTTCTACGTCTGGCAGCAGGTCCAGCGCTGGCCGACGGATGGCGAACAGAATTACCCGCGCAACCTCCACGCGCTGTCGGCCTATTTCACACCGGCCTGCCAGGCCTTCCTGCGCCAGGACTACGAGCACCGGCGCAGCAGCGGCGAACTGCGCCAGCGGGTGCGCGGCATCTACGAGATTCCGGGGCGCGGCTTCGGCGACAACCCCACGATGCGGGTAAAGACGGTTTCCAGTCGCGACTGGATCGTCACGCTCGATGTCAGCGCGGACGAGTACTACGGCGCCGAGCAGGTCAAGCGGGCCCTGGTGCGCTATCCACTGAAAGTAGTGCGGCTGGACGTCGATCCCCCGCGCAACCCCTTCGGCCTTGCGCTGGACTGCTATGACGGCGCGCCGCAGCGGATCGAGGCACCGTCGCAGGCAGTGCCTCCGTCCGGCACGCCCGGCGGCGGCCTTTCGCAGGGAGGCAACCCTTGAAACACCACGTCTTCACCATCGTGGCGAGCCTGGCCCTTGGCTTCGGCCTGGTACCGGACAGCCATGCCATCGAGATCCTGCGCTGGCAGCGGCTGCCGCTGGCCGTCCCGCTGGTCGTCGGCCAGGAGCGCGTGGTCTTCATCGACCGCAACGTGCGTGTCGGCCTGCCCCCGAGCCTGGGCGAGCGGCTGCGCGTGCAGAGCGCGGGTGGAGCCATCTACCTGCGCGCCAGCGAGACCATCGCGCCGACGCGGCTGCAACTGCAGGACGTGGAATCCGGTGCCATCGTGCTGGTCGACATCGCCGCCACGGACGCCCGGGAAGGCGAGCAGCCGCTGGAGCCTGTACGCATCGTCCTGCAGGACGCCGCCGCGGAGGCCAGCAAAGACACCGCCGCCGGTCCGAGCCAAGCAGCGCAACCCGCCAAGCGTCGGCAGACGCCGGTAGCCGTTGTCCTGACGCGCTACGCTGCGCAGAACCTTTACGCACCGCTGCGCACCGTCGAGCCCGTGGCCGGCATCGGGCGCGTGCCGCTGCGGCGCCCGCTCGCGCTGGACACACTGCTGCCAACGCTGCCGCTCAAGGCGCGGGCGCTGGCAGCCTGGCGACTCGAAGACCAGTGGGTCACCGCGGTGCGCCTGACCAACACCTCGCCTCACCGTATCGATCTCGATCCAAGGGCGCTGCAAGGCGACTTCGTGGCCGCGACCTTCCAGCATCCCGACCTGGGGCCAGCGGGCGCTTCGACCGACACCACGATGGTCTATCTGGTCACGCGCGACCGCGGCCTGGCCGAGTCCCTGATGCCGGTGCTCAGCCCCATCGATGCCGGCACGAACTTGCCGCCGGCCGCCGCTGCGGGGAGGACGTCCGATGAGGAGTAATCCCCTGTTGAAGTGGCTGCTGATTCCGATGGCATTGTTGCTGGTGTTCGTCGGTGCCAGGCTGTTCTCGGGCAGCGACGCCGCACCTGGCAAGCCGGATGTCCCCGGGCAGCTCACTCCGGAGGAAATGAAGGCGCTCGGCATCGCGGGCGACACCCCGCGCGACACCGTCGCCACCCTGGTCGCGCAGGTCAAGCAACTCCGTACCGAATTGCAGACCGCGCTGAGCGACAACCGCCAGCACAAGGCCGAGAACGAGCGCCTGCGTACCCGCGAGGGTGCGATCGACCAGCGCATCCAAAACGCTCTCGACAGCGAACGCCGTCGCCTGGAACAGGAGCGCACCCAGGCCGCCAGCGACCGGCAGCAGACGCAAGGGCTGATGCAGGAACTGCAGCGCCGCCTGGACGAGCTGTCCGGCAAGGGCGATGTCGCCGACCTGCCGATCGGCCTTGGACTGGACGGGCACGACGGCGGGCCGCTCAAGGATGGCGGCATGCGCTGGATCGAACCGGATGATGCCCGGCCCGATCCGAAGGGCGGTTCGAGCAGCCCGCGCTTGCCCGCCTTTCCCTCCAGCTTCGGCCCGGCCTCGCCGGAGCTGTCGGCCGCGGCGGAAGCCGTCAGCGACAGGACGGCGCAGGCCGTTGCCGACACCACCCGGGCGGTCTATACGGTGCCCGCCAATGCCACACTCATGGGCTCGGTCGCCATGACCGCGCTGATCGGGCGCATTCCCATCGACGGCACCGTCAACGACCCGTTTCCCTTCAAGGTGCTGATCGGGGCCGACAACCTGGCGGCCAACGGCATCGAGATTCCCGACGTGGCCGGTGCGGTGGTCAGCGGCACGGCCTCGGGCGACTGGACGCTCTCGTGCGTGCGTGGGCAGGTCCGCTCCATCACCTTCGTGTTCAGCGACGGCACCATCCGCACGGTGCTGGAGGAAGACGGCAAGCGCAGTCGAAGCCAGGACAGCACCAGTCTGCTGGACGGCCTGAGCTGGATCAGCGATCCCTACGGCATCCCGTGCGTCTCGGGCGAGCGCCGCAGCAACGCCCAGCAGTACCTGGGATCGCAGGCGTTGATCACCGCTGCCGGCGCGGGCGCCGCTTCGCTCATCAAGTCTGACAACGGCAGCCACGCCGGCTTCATCCTCTACATGACCGACGCCGCACAGGACCAGGCAGACATCGACAACCTGCGCACAGCACTGAAGAACGCAAAGGGCCCGGGCAACTTCCGCAACCTGTTCATCTACGCGCCCAACGGGAAGAAGGAGGGGATCCAACTGATCCCGGTCAGCGAGGTGGCGGCGAAGGACGACTTCGGGGCGATCAAGAACATCAGTCGCGACGACCAGCTCGCCGCGCTGCGCGTCTACCCGCAGCTGCTGGGTGTGGTGCCGCAGAATGCCGGCGGCTTCGGCTCGATCACGGATGCGACGGCGGTGTGGGAGGCGAACGAACTGGCGCCGCTGCAGGCGCGGCTGCGCCAGGTGAATGACTGGGTCGGGGAGGAGGTGATCAAGTTTAGGGATTTCAAACTACCAGAAGCCTGAGTAGGCTACGGAGGCCAAAGCACCATCCAACACGGAGCATGACAGATGGCTAATTTCGAAGATGTCGTAAAAGAACTCATCACCACTCTTGAAAAAGATGGCCATCCTGACGCAAGGGCCGGCGCGGCTTTGGGCCTTGGTCACTGTGGTGGCCCCGGAGCTTTGTCCGCCCTGCGCAAGGCCATGACAACTGATGGAACGGCAGCAGTTCGGGGAGCCGCGGCTAAAGCAATCGGCCAACTCCTTTCTCGCGCTCAAGCGGCAGATCTGATCGGTTAAAATCACAGGGCCTGCTGCTGCGGGCCTTCGCTATACAGCCTATTCGCCGGTTCATCCCCGCATCCACGGGGAACACTCCCATATCCCGTGCGCACCGGAAGAACTGACCTTCCGCTCCAGCCTTCCCCTTCCGTACCCGTCCTGACGAATGACCAGCGTATCGCTCTCCAGCGGTTGAAGGCCGCCTTTTACCTCGTGGGCAGGCTAAACGACTACCGCAAACGAGATTGTTTATCAGTAACGGAAAGTTTCGATCCTAAATCACCCGGCGCGCGCAGTCGTCCCCCCGCCACGCCTGCGGGCTAAAGGGGGCACTTTTTCTTCACCCCTGCGGAGCCCTCCAGGCGGCCCAGGCTGGGCGCTGGCTGCACGTTTCGGCGGTGGGGAATACCTGCGAATCCCTGCACCGGAGCCCCTTTTCCTGGGCGCGGCAGAGGGCTGTCCCAGGCCGTGTTTTCGGTTGAGGCCTCGGGAAAAGGTAATTTTGGTAATTCGGGGTTCGAACACCCCTGGAAGCCACGTCGTTACTGGCTTTAGGCGATTACCTTGAAAGGTAATTTGAGGTAATTGGAAAGGTAATTTTTCTGTAAGTGATTGATTTACAAGGGTTTGATAAAACCGAAAACTTACCTTGGGGAAAGGTAATTCGATTACCCTAAAATTACCCTATTATTACCTTTAAGAAATCGTTGCAATCCATTGAAAAAAAGGGAAAAACGGTATTTCAAAAATGAAATTACCAAAATTACCCAATTTCGATGGGTCAACATAAAACGAAGGTCATGCCTTCGGCCGCTGGGTTGTAAGTCTGGTCCACTCTGCCGCGCTCACACTCCGGCGCACGCTGGCACAGACTCACAGAAACGGCCCCCGAAACGGCCCCCAGCTGTTCGCGAAGGTCTCGCTGGGCCGCTGAGAGGCCCGTGGAATCTGGAGCGGGCGAAGGGAATCGAACCCTCGTCATGAGCTTGGGAAGCTCAGGTAATACCATTATACGACGCCCGCTTGGGGGTGCCTTTTTACCAGAAGGCGCGGGCGGAGTGAAGCCTTGGTGCTGCACTTCGGGGCATTCGCCGATTCGGCTGTGCCGGGGGATGCCAAATGCCAGCATCGGCGGTATCTTCCGCTCCCATCGATTTCCCGCTGGGTTCAAGGCGAGGCAGGTTCATGGGCAATACCCTGGTGCGCGCGGCCGTGCTCGGTCTTTCGGTGCTGTGTTCGACGGCGGCGTTCGCGCGGGTCGAGGTTGCGCCGGTGCAGAACAAGTCGCTGGGGCTCACCCTGGCGGTGCGCGTCACCGAGGACATCGCGCCGGGGGACTACGAGCGCCTGCTGCAGGGGCTGAAGCGCAACCCCGGCAAGTTCGCCCGCAAGATCGCCCTGCTCGATTCCATCGGCGGCAGCCTGGGCGAGGCCATCAAGATGGGCCGGCTGCTGCGCGAGGCCGGGTTCGATACCTGGGTGCCGCGCAACAGCGTGTGCCAGGGCACCTGCGTCTACCTGCTGGCCGCCGGGCACACACGGCGGGTGCGCGGCTATGTCGGCCTGCACCGTCCCTACTTCCCCGGCGGCGATTCCTGGCTGGCCGACGGCGCCAGCCGCTACAGCCCTGCCGCCTATCTGCGCGAGATGGATGTGCCCGTCGCCCTGCTGGACGACATGGCGGCCATCGAGCCGGGGCGCATGCGCGTGCTTTCTACGCAGGACCTCGCGCGTTACCGGCTCGATTGAGCCACCTGGCACGACGGTACGCCTTGTAACAGCCCGCGCCGGGATTCCGTCGCCGTGCCCGCCTGCCCTCCTCCCGCCCCTTGGCGCCAGGCTAGAGCCGCCGGGGGCCTGCGCCCCGGGAATGGCCGGGCGCCATTATCGGGAATGGTTCTTGCTGTCGATCCGTGCGGAAGACCCAACTTACGCACGGATAGAAGAAAATCGGAGCAACCTGCATGTTCAAGACCTTCGGCAAGACCCTGCTCGCCGTGACTCTGGCGGGCGCTGTGGCTGGTATGGCGCAGGCGGACAACAAAGTGCTGCACGTTTACAACTGGTCCGACTACATCGCCCCTGACACGGTCGACAAGTTCACCAAGGCCACCGGCATCAAGGTCGTCTACGACGTCTACGACAGCAACGAAGTGCTGGAAGCCAAGCTGCTGGCCGGCAAGTCCGGCTACGACGTGGTGGTGCCGTCGAACAACTTCCTCGCCAAGCAGATCAAGGCCGGCGTCTACATGCCGCTGGACAGGTCCAAGCTGCCGAACTGGAAGAACCTCAACCCGGACCTGATGAAGACACTCGAGATCAGCGACCCGGGCAACAAGTTCGCCATCCCCTACATGTGGGGCACCATCGGCCTGGGCTACAACCCGGACAAGGTCAAGGCCGTGCTCGGCGACAACGCCCCGGTGGATTCCTGGGACCTGGTGTTCAAGCCCGAGAACATCCAGAAGCTCAAGCAGTGCGGCGTGAGCTTCCTCGACTCGCCCACCGAGATGCTGCCGGCGGCCCTCCACTACCTGGGCTACAAGCCCGACAGCAATGATCCGAAGGAGATCAAGGCGGCCACCGCGCTGTACCAGAAGATCCGCCCGTACATCACCTACTTCCACTCCTCCAAGTACATCTCGGACCTGGCCAACGGCAATATCTGCGTCGCCGTCGGCTACTCGGGCGACGTCTACCAGGCCAAGGCCCGCGCCGCGGAAGCGAAGAACAACGTCCACGTGCTCTACAACATTCCGAAGGAAGGCGCCGGCGCCTTCTTCGACACCGTGGCCATTCCGAAGGACGCCGAGAACCCCGAAGGCGCGCTGCAGTGGGTCAACTTCCTGCTCGAGCCGCAGGTGATCGCCGAGATCAGCAACGTCACCTCCTTCCCCAACGGCAACGCTGCCGCCACCGCGCTGGTGAACGAGGAAATCCGCAACGACCCGGGCATCTATCCGAAGGAAGAGGTGATGAAGAAGCTGTACGCCTTCCCGGACCTGCCGGCCAACACCCAGCGCCTGATGACCCGCAGCTGGACCACCATCAAGACCGGCAAGTAAGCCGCACCCGGGAGATAACGCACCAGGATGGTGCAATGGCAAGAAAAACGCCCCCTTTTCGCCCAGCGAGAGGGGGCGTCTCGCTTTCCGCTTCCCGCCCGGCGGCGCTGCCTTCCGTCGTCCGCGGGCTCGAATTCCCATCGTACTCCAGGCATGATGGCGTCGAGACATCACTGCATTTTCCCGCGCAACGGAAGCCATCGGTCGGGCCGGGCAAGCGCACCGCCATGGACCGAGGCGCCAGCGCGCCGGGCCGGCGCGTGCCTGCGCCCGCCCCCGCCGCACCGTCCCGGGGCGCACCCAGGAGCCCAGGCATGACCGCCTACCCCGACACCAACCCGCCACCGCTGCCCGAGCGCCCCGCCGAGGACTACCTGGCCGAGCGCGTCGCCACGCTGTTCTCCACCAGCCCGTCCACCGCGGTGGGCAACGTGTTCTCCGGCACCATGGTGTTCGGCGTCTACCATGCCAGCGCGCCCCTGCTCGGGCGCTGCCTTTGGCTCGCCGTGCTGGTGCTGCTGATGAGCGTGCGCCTGGGCCTGGTGTACGCCTGGCGGCGCAACCCGCAGCGCCTGGCGCCGCAGACTTGGGCGCGCCTGACCATGCTGCAGTGCGGCGCCGTGGGGCTGGCCTGGGGCATCGGCGCCATCTGGCTGATGAGCTACGGCACGCCCTACGAGGACGTGATCTACGGCTGCATCGCCCTGGCCTCGGTGATGGTGGCCATGAGCAACGTGTCCTACTGGCCGGCGCACCTGGCCTTCCACGTGCCCATGTTCTTCTTCCTGGGCATCGCCTATTTCCGCGACCCCGAACCCCAGGCGACCTTCCTGGCGGTCTCCGCCTGGGTGGTCTGCCCGTTCATCGCGGAAATGGGCCGGCGCCTGCAGATCCGCTTCAACGAGGCGCTCAAGCTGGCCTGGGAACACCAGGTGCTGGCGCACAAGTACGCGCTGGCCAACCAGGAACTGGCGGTGCTCAGCCGCACCGACGACCTCACCCGCATCGCCAACAAGCGCCACCTGGACGAGACGCTCAAGCGCGAATGGCACCGCTGCGCACGGCACGCCGAGCCGCTTAGCGTGCTGATGCTGGATATCGACCACTTCAAGCTCTACAACGACGGCTACGGCCACCTCGCCGGCGACGTCGGCATCCGCCGCGTGGCCGAGGCCATCCGCGACAACGTGCGCGAGCACTGCGACTTCGTCGCGCGCTTCGGCGGCGAGGAGTTCACCGTGGTCATGCCCGGCGCCGACCTGGCCAGCGCCTGCGCCATCGGCGAGCGCATCCGCGCCGCCGTCGAGGCCCTGCAACTGCCCCACGCCTGGGCCGCCCGCGGCCACCTGACGGTGAGCATCGGCGTGGCCTCCACCGCCCAGGGCCCGGTGGCCAGCCAGGAAGCCCTGGTGGGCAACGCCGACGTGGCCCTGTACGCCGCCAAGCACGGCGGGCGCAACCGGGTGGAAGCCTTCAGCGGCGATCCGGCCAAGGCGCCGCTGCCGCCCGGCAAGGTCGAACTGCCCGGCTGACCGGCCGGGCGCCAGCGCCCCCGCAGGAAAGCTTCAGACGCGGCGCCCGCTCAAGGGCGCGGCCGGCGCGTGCCCGGCGATTTTCCGTGAAAATGTTCAGTATAATTTTCATGTAAAGGTCTGATCCGTAAAAAATAATGGACCGATATTTATCGAATTAAAGAGAAAATCCTTTAAATACAGTGAGTTGAAAATGAAATCGCCATGAATTTCGGCCATTATTTTTAACGATCGAAAGCGAAATTGTTTGACATATTTTACGGCTCTGGCAGGCTGGTGGGCAGGCTTCGACCGTTTGCGGGCGCTTCCAGCCCCGCTACGGCAGTGCTCGGAGCCCCAGGTAGCGCCCTCCCGGCCGCGCCTGCACATAAACGACAGGCCGAGCCTGTCCCAAGGTGACATATGTCCAACAGCAACATTGGCAATAACAATCAGAAACTCCGCAAGCCCGTCGTCCTGATGTCCATGGGCGCCCAGGAACGCAAGGGCCACGACTATCAGGTGATGACCCACAAGTACATCACCCCGATCAGCGACATCGCCGGTTGCGTGCCGGTCCTGGTGCCGACCTGCTGCGGCATCGACGATCTCGAGCAGTACCTCGACATGGCCGACGGCGTCTACCTCACCGGCGCCGGCAGCAACATCGACCCGGCCCTCTACGGCCAGGAAAACGAAACCCCCGGCAAGGCCCAGGACAAGCAGCGCGACCTCTTCGACCTGCCCCTGATCAAGGCCGCCATCGCCCGTGGCCTGCCGATCTTCGGCATCTGCCGCGGCATGCAGGAAATCAACGTGGCGCTGGGCGGCGACATTTACCAGAAGGTCTACGCCGAGCCCGGCTTCAACGACCACCGGGAAAACCCCGAAGACCCGGTCGAGGTGCAATACGCCCCGGCGCACAGCGTGCGCGTGGCGCAGAACACCTGGCTGCACAAGCTGCTGCAGACCGACTCGATCCAGGTCAACTCGCTGCACGGCCAGGGCCTGAAGAACCTCGGCAAGGGCCTGGAGCCCATCGCCCACGCCGAAGACGGCCTGGTCGAGGCGATCCACGCGCCGAGCCTGTCGCCCTTCCTCTTCGCGGTGCAGTGGCACCCGGAATGGCAGGCGCTGAAGAACCCCGATTCGGTGAAAATCTTCCAGGCCTTCGGCGACGCGTGCCGCCAGCAGGTCAAGAAGAAGCAGGCCCGCTACGGCAACGCTGCCTGAGCGGGCGCCGAAAGGCGCTGATGAAAAAGCCGCTCCTCCTCATGGGGGAGCGGCTTTTTCGTTTGTGCGGCGTTCGGGCCACTGCAGAGGCTGGCAGTTGCCTGCGCGTCCGCGATAGCCGGTGATATCGGCGTGATTCGCGGATGAGCGAGCATGGCTTTTCGTAGGATGGTGTTGAGCGAAGCGATACCCATCACCACCACCGCATGGGTTTCGCCAAGGCTCAACCCATCCGTTGAGGCGCGCTTCGGCGCAGCCGCCAAGACAGTTGCGCCTACGTTGCAGGCGAGCACGGCTTTTCGTAGGAGCGAGGGGGACGCCTGGTCCTTGCTCGCGAATGGAAGCTGCCGGTGGCGCAGGTGCCAGGCTCAAGAGCACCCTCTCCCCAACCCTCTCCCGCAAGCGGGAGAGGGGGCTGTCCTGAGCGGTCTGGAGGTCAGGCACCATCCTTCCCCTTCGCCACTCTTGCGAACGCAGGGACAGACAGGCATTTCAGGCTGACTCTGGATTCACCACTCACGCCGAACGGCTCCCTCTCCCTCCGGGAGAGGGCTGGGGTGAGGGAACAACCGATACACCGCAACCGCCAGGAGGTTCGCGAGCAAGCTCGCTCCTACACTCCCATCATCACTGCGACGTCCCCGCCGCCGGGAACACCCGCTGAATCCGGTCGGCCAGCGCCAACGCCCGCTCGCTCTTGGTGAACAGCAACAGATAGTCATGATCGGACTTCGCCGCCGGGGCGATGCGGTACTCCAGCGGCCCCTGCACCACCTGCTGGCCCACCGGCACGCGGAAGGTGGCCACGCATTCGAGCACGCCGCTGTCCGGGTCCTTCTCGAGGATGGCCGCGTCGCGCAGCTCCACGTCCTTGAGCAGGTCGCCGCGGCCGGACAGCGGGCCGTCGGTGAATACCTTCACCAACTGGTCGCGCATGTCCTTGCTGGCGCACACCTCCGCCTCCTTGCCGCCGCAGGCGCCGAGCAGCACCGCGAACCCGATCATTGGCAACAGCTTGTAGTTCATCATTCACCCATGGCGTGACTTGGTGGGAGTTGGAGTCACCGCCTGGGGAAAAATTCCCACGCCTCAGCGCTTTCCGTAATCCGTCCCACGCAATGCGAAGCGCGCAGCCAACCGCCGCGGCAGCCCCCAGTCGCGCTGCATGCCGGCCGCGGCCAGGAGGATGGCCGCCACGCCCAGCCACTGCACCAGGCCCAGGCGGTGGCCGAACACCACCCAGTCCACCAGGATCGCCGCCACCGGGTAGATGAACGACAGCGCGCCGGTCAGCGCCGTCGGCAGTTTCTGGATCGCGCCGTAGAGCAGCACGTACATCAGCCCGGTGTGGACGATGCCGAGGGTGGCCAGGCAGGCCCAGGCCGACGGCTGCTGCGGCAGCGCCGAGAGGTTGGCCAGGGGCGCCAGCAGCAACACGCCGCTGCACACCTGCACCAGTGCGATCACATGCGGAGGCACCGTCTGCAGGCGCTTGACGATCAGCGCGGCGAAGGCGTACAGCAGCGCCGCGCCCAGGGCCAGGGCGATGCCGCCCAGGTAGTCGCTGCCCGGCCCGCCGCTGCCGTGGGAGCTGACGATGGCCAGCATGCCGGCGAAGGACAGCCCCAGCCAGCCGAGCTTGCGCGCACTGAGCTTTTCGCCGAGGAACACCGCGGCCAGCAGCACCAGCATGAAGGGCTGGGTGTTGTACACCGCGGTGCCGATGGCGATGGACGCCCGCGAATAGGAGGCGAACAGCAGCACCCAGTTGCCGACGATGGCCACCCCGCTGAGCAGCGCCAGGCCGAAGGCGGAAAGGCTAAGCACGCCCGGGCGCAGCATCCCGAGCAGGGCGCAGGCGACCAGCAAGGTGGCGGCGCCGAACACGCAGCGCCAGAACACCACGTCCAGCACCGGCTGGCCGGACACCAGCACCAGCCAGCCGATGGTGCCGCAGATCAGCATGGCCGCGGTCATCTCCAGGGTGCCGCGTCGAAGGGACTTGTCCATGGGGCTTCCTCCTGCAAGGTGTGCCTACAGCATGACAAGGCGCCACCCCGCCCTTCCATCGCAAACGCAAGGCACTCTCGAAATACTGCCTTTACTATCAAGGCGTCTGCCCACAATCACCTAACGAGCCGAAGATGACCGACGAAATCGACCAGTTGCTGATCGCCGGCCTGATGGAAGACTCGCGCCTGTCGCTCAAGGCCCTGGCCCAGGTCAGCGGGCTGTCCGCGCCCAGCGTCGGCGAGCGCCTGCGCAAGCTGGAGGACCGCGGGGTGATCCGCGGCTACACCCTGGAGGTGGACCCGAAGGCCTTCGGCTACCTGCTGCAGGCCATCGTCCGCGTGCGCCCGCTGCCCGGCCGGCTGCACGAGGTGGAACGGCAGATCCAGGCCATCCCCGAGTTCACCGAGTGCGACAAGATCACCGGCGACGACTGCTTCGTCGCCCGCCTGTGCGTGCGCGACATGGAGCAGCTGGACACCCTGCTCGACCGCCTCAACGCCTACGCCGAGACCAGCACCGCCATCGTCAAGAAGACCCCGGTCAAGCGCCGCCTGCCGCCCATGGCCTGAGGCGGGCGCCGGCAGCAATAGGCAAGAATGCGGCAGCATCGAGCGCCGTCCTTCCAGGGCGCGGCGCCCATACTGGTGGCGTCCGCCGCTGCGCGAGGCAGCGGCGCCTTCCCTGCCCCCTCCCGAGGATTGCTCGCCATGCGCTACAGAAAGTTCGGCAACACCGGTCTGTTCGTCTCGGAACTCTGCCTGGGCACCATGACCTTCGGCGGCGAAGGCCAGCTGTGGAGCCAGATCGGCAAGCTGCAGCAGGCCGAGGCCGAGCAGCTGGTCGGCGCGGCCCTGGCGGCCGGCATCAACTTCATCGACACCGCCGACGTGTATTCCGAGGGCCGCTCCGAAGTCATCACCGGCCAGGCCCTGAAGAACCTCGGCGTGCCCCGCGAGGACGTGGTGATCGCCACCAAGGTGTTCGGCGAGACCGGCACCCGCGGCGCCAACTCCCGCGGCCTGTCGCGCTACCACATCGCCGGCGGCGTGCAGGCCAGCCTGGAGCGCCTGCAGCTGGACCACATCGACCTCTACCAGGTGCACGGCTTCGACCCGGCCACGCCGATCGAGGAAACCCTGCGCGCCCTCGACGACCTGGTGCGCCAGGGCCTGGTGCGCTACGTCGGCGTCTCCAACTGGGCGGCCTGGCAGATCATGAAGGCCCTGGGCACCGCCGAGCGCCTCGGCCTGGCCCGCTTCGAGTCGCTGCAGGCGTACTACAGCATCGCCGGCCGCGACCTGGAGCGCGAACTGGTGCCGCTGCTGCGCAGCGAGAAGGTCGGCCTGATGGTCTGGAGCCCCCTGGCCGGCGGCCTGCTCAGCGGCAAGTACGGCCGTGACCAGCAGGCCGAGGCCGGCAGCCGGCGCACCCAGTTCGACTTCCCGCCGGTGAACCGCGAACGCGCCTACGACTGCATCGACGCCATGCGCGGCATCGCCGAAGCCAAGGGCGTATCGGTGGCGCAGGTGGCCCTGGCCTGGCTGCTGCATCAGGAAGCGGTGACCAGCGTGATCATCGGCGCCAAGCGCCTGGAGCAGCTCGAGGACAACATCGCCGCCACCCAGGTCGAGCTGAACGCCGAAGAACTGGCCACCCTCGCCCAGGTCAGCGCGCTGCCGGCCGAATACCCCGGCTGGATGCTCGAACGCCAGGGCGAATACCGCCGCGGCCAGTTGGGCGGGCGCTGAGCAGGCGCTCTGCGCGCGATTCGCGGGCAGGGCCCCGGCCACCCCGGCGCCCTGCCCCGGCCTACCGCTCATGCGGAAATCCTGAGCATTCGCCGCCGTCGTCAGTCGCATCCATCAAGCAGGCCCCGCGCCTGCCTTTTCGCTTGCGCCCTTCCCACAGCAGAGGACTGACGACATGAGCGTGAACATCGACAACCTGACCATCGGCCTGCCCGTCCCCCGCTCGGCCACCAACCCGGTGGCCCTGGAGATCCCCGGCAGCCAGGCGCTGCAGCAGTACCCGGAGCTGGTCACACGCCTGCCCGACGGCAGCGTGCAGTTCACCGCGCCGACCCTCGGCGCATCCAGCAAGAGCACCCAGCGCACCCGCTGCGAATGGAAGGAGGCGAAGTACTGGCTGCTGGAAAGCGCGCGCGAGCACAGCAACCGCCAGGAGATGACGCTGACGCGGGTGAACTCGGCGCAGAAGGTGGTGATCTCGCAGATGCACGTGCTCAACGACGACAGCCCGGTGGTCAAGGTGTTCTGGAACAAGGGCAAGATCACCCTGGGCTTTCGTCAGCACTTCGACCAGCCCGACCCGGTGAACAGCACGGTGCTGGACAAGGTGCCGCTGGGCGCGCGCTTCAGCATCCTCATCCACGCCACCGCCTCGGCCGTGATCACGGTGCAGGCCAGCTGCGACGGGCGCACCTCCAACCTCGCGCCCATGACCCTCGACCCGGACTGGGCCGGCCACGCCTTCGACTTCCACGGCGGGGTGTACAACCAGGTCGACTACACCAGCGCCACCCTGGCCACGGACGGTTCGGTGTGCATCATCCATGACCTGCAGCTGAGCCACGTCTAGCGTGCGGCTTTGCTTCCGCGCCCGAACGCGGCAAGCTCGGGGGCCCAGCCAAGGAAACCGCCATGACCGCCCCTGAGCCCCAGCCCCGCCTCACCGGCGAGCACGCCGAACTCCTGCCCCTGGCCCGCGACCAGGCCGGCGAACTCCTCGCCGCGGCGGCCGACGGCGAGCTATGGAGCCTCAAGGTCACGGTGGTGCCGGGGCCGGACAGCCTCGACGCCTACCTGGACAAGGCCCTGGCCGGGCGCAACGCCGGCACCGTGCTGCCCTTCGCCATCCGCGACCGCCGCAGCGGGCGCATCGTCGGCAGCACGCGTTTCTGGAAGATCGACCGCGCCAACCGCAAGCTGGAGATCGGCCACACCTGGCTGGCCGCCTCGGCGCAGCGCACGGCGATCAACACCGAGGCCAAGTTCCTGCTGCTGGAATACGCCTTCGAAGTCATGCACTGCGTGCGCGTGCAGTTCACCACCGACGTGCTCAACGAGAAGTCCCGCGCCGCCCTCCTGCGCCTGGGCGCGGTGCAGGAGGGCATCGTCCGCCACGAGCGGATCATGCCCGACGGGCGCAAGCGCGACTCGGTGCGCTTCAGCATCATCGACGACGAATGGCCGGCGGTGAAGGCCGCGTTACTGGCGCGCCTGGGCCGCAGCTGAAGCTCAGCCACCGCGCCGAGCTCGACTCAGCCTGAGCAGAACAGGGACGGGCCAGCCTGCACAAATGCACCTGAAACCAATACCTGGGCGCAGCGAACGCGTTGCCGAACAAAGAAATGGCCACTAGCCACTATCAATGTTAGTCTGCGCCGCCACCAGCAAGTGGCGGTTTTGTGACATGACATGGAGTGACAGGATGTTCGTTAAACGCATTATCGCCGGGGCCGCGCTGATCGCCCTGTGCAGCGGCTGCGCCAGCGGCCTGAGCGCCCCACAGAAAGCCGAGTACGCCCGCTACGAGGCCAAGGGTCAACTGATCGAGGAGAAGAGCCCCGGAGCCGGCGCGGCACTTGGCCTGCTGCCGGGCGGCGGCTCCTTCTACGGTCGCGAGTACGGCTACGGCGTACTCAACCTGCTGCTGTGGCCGCTGTCGATCCTCTGGGACCCGGTCAGCGGCTATGACGCTGCCAAGTCGATCAACTACCAGGCCACCCGCGCCAACCTCGAGTCGAAGTCGGAAAAGGAACTCAGCGCTCTCGACGACCAATTGAAGAACGGCCAGATCGATCTCGCCGCCTACACACTGGAAAAGCGCAAGATCGACAAGAAATACGGCACCGACTGAACCGCCGCCTCAGCGCTTGCCAGCGCGCGCCAGGCAGCGCTGGTAGCGCTCGTCCACGCGCTGGGCGGCTCGGCGCTGCGCGAAGCCCTGGCGCCGCTGGCGCGCCAGGCCTTCGTCGGTGGCTTCAAGACGCTGCTGCAGGTGGCCGGCGTGGCAACGTTGACGTTCGCCGTACTGGTCAGGAGCTGCTGGGCAAGCCGTTGCCGGAGCTGGAAATCGCCCGGCCGGACGGCATTGCCTGAGCACTGTGATCGAATCTGCAAGCAACCGGAAAAGCCTCTCACCCAGCCAAGAAACCACCGACAGCCAAACCCTCGACAAAGGCATTTCCTGCCAGCCGGACTCATCCGAATGCTTGCAGGAGTTGCAACATGGGCCAGCGTTTCGTCGTTCGCAAGGACGACAGCACTACCACCGGCGGCCAGGTGCTCGCCGGCTCCCCTGACCTGATCATCGGCCATCGCCTCGCTGCGCGGCGCAACGACCCGGTGCGCTGTCCGAGATGTGGCAGCGTCGGGCTGATCGCAGAAGGCAACCCTACCTGGCTGGCCAACGGTGAACCGGTGGCCGGCCATGACCATGTAGTCAGCTGCGGCTGCCCGCCCGGCAGCCATCGACTGATCGCCAGCCAGACCCACACCCTGATGGCCGAGGAAAGCGTCGGCCTGGACTGGCAGCCGCCAGGCGAAATGGCCAGCGGCGTACACCTGCGCTTCCCCAGCCTGGAGGCCTTGCAGGCATTCCAGCAACTCGAGCTCGACGGCCAGGCCGTGCGAGTAGCCACTGACCAGGAAGAACCGGAAGAGGAAGACGAAGAAGAAGAGCTGGACGAGACGCCAGGCCTGACCCTGCGCCTGGCAGCCTTCTTCGACGGCACCGGCAACAACCTGGCCAACGCGGCACTGACCGAGCGCTGCCGCCAAGACGACCGTCAGCAGCTCGGCGAGGAAACCCTGCTGGACACCATCGCCATCTGCGAACGCTTCGGCTTCAGCGCCCCGGACGAGCATGGCGTCTTCCAGAGCCATCCGAATGACAGCTACGGGAATGCACCGAGCAATGTGGCCCTGCTATCTGAACTCTACCCAGACCATGCACGGGACCCACTAGAACCCGATGCCACCATGGCTTTCGTGCCTTTCTACATCGAAGGCATAGGCACCACCAGCGGCGCGCCGGACTCACGCGTCAGCCAAGCAACGGGGCTGGGAGAAACCGGCGTACTGCAACGCGTAATACAAAGCCCCGCAACGATCAAAGAGCAACTACGGCTGTTCATAAGAACCAACCCAGCCCCCCGTATAGCCCGTCTCGAATTCGACCTCTTCGGTTTCAGCCGCGGCGCGGCGGCAGCCCGCCACTTCGCCAACGAAGTGCTCAAGCCCGATGGCGGCATCCTGGGCGAAGTATTAAAGCCCGGGCAGTTCGGCCTGCTGGCGGATTTCGACTGGACTACCGACGTCCGCATCAACTTCATCGGCCTGTTCGATACCGTGGCCGCCATCGTCGACCCACTGCGCGGCGACTGGAGCCCAGCCAACGACCTCAACCCCGGCATCAACCTCTACCTGCCCCCCGGTTGCGCGCGCAAGGTCGTACAACTGACCGCGGCCGACGAACGCCGCTGGAACTTTCCCCTGACAAGCGTAGCCCCGCACCACCAGGAGATTTCCCTGCCCGGCGCACATTCGGACATCGGCGGCGGCTACCCGGCCCTGATGCAGGAGAAACTGTTGCTGAGCCGGCCACGCGCCACCCGGGTCAGCCCCAACATGCCCCTGGAACGCAGCTCGGTATGGCGGGAGGCCCAGCTTGAGGTCGCCCGGCTGGAACTGGACGGACTGCCCGGCGATGGCCAGATGGAGCCGGTCGGCTGGCATTTCCCCAACGCCAATGAACATGACGTGTCGCAAAGGGCGTTGGTTGCCATAGCCATTCAGCGTCGGGTACGAGGCGAACTGTCACGGGTGGCGCTTCGGGTGATGCGTGAATTGGCCTTACAACATGGTGCACCTTTCGACACTCTCAACGCCGAAGATCGCCGCTTTGAAATACCCGGCGAGCTTCACTCTATCGCCACCAAAATCCAGGCCTATGCCCAAGGCGCCCCTCTTCGCTTGAGCAAGGAAGACAATCGCCTGCTACGGATACGCTACATACACCTGTCGGCCCACTGGACTCCCAGCAGCGGAGTGATGGTCAACAAACCCGCACCGAATCGGCGGCTGTCCTATAGCAACAAACCGCAGCAGGGTTACCCGGAATGAGAAAGCTCCTATTCGTCCTAATTGCAGTCTCGCTTACTGGCTGCGCTACAAGCCAAGGTCGACCCAAGCTGCCCTACAACGCCTGGTCCGTCGGTATAGGTGCGCCGAAATACATGGAGGTCTGGGTCGAAAGTGTCGATGTGGTGGACAGACGCGGGCTGGCCTACGAACACGTACATGGGGGGGTCGTCGGCTACAGCGGAAGCCCTGTCGGCTGGCCCAAGAACGGCATGGGCAAATTGAAGCCGGTAACAGGCGTCGATCTGCCGGAAATCATCTTCATCCGCTGGCAGTCCCTCGTGGAACCCCAGACCTACAACGTGCGCATCAACATCCCGCAGTGGGTCCGCGATGAGATGCTCAAACCCCAGCAGGCCTACTGCCTGGGCGACAGGAGTTGGGTAACTGACTACCGCAAGATGATCTCCATCGGTATGGCCCCTGGCGGCATCGCCAAGGCCTGGGTCGGCGGCCCCTGCCTCGAGGAGAAGGAAATCGGGCGTTTCAAGGGAGTCATCGATAAGCGGGGCCCCTATGAAGGGCATTCAAAGGGGATCTATTACCGTCCGCCGACCGAAGCCGCCCAGGCCTATATCCGAGAACAAGGCATTCCCTATGACTCCTGGTAGCTACCCGAAGCCCCCCCTCCTTCAGACCTGCCTCCGATAACCGAAAGCCGCCTCGCTCAACGCCGGCAACACCACCCCGGCAGGCCCTTCCAGGCTGAACTGCCGCGGCCCGCGCACGCTCACCGGCTGCGGGTTGACGTGGGCGACCACGGCACCGCTTTCCGCGGCCAGTTGCGGAATCATCGCGGCGGGCTGGACCACGCCGGAGGTGCCGATGGAGAGCAGGCAGTCACAAGCCCTGGCGGCGGCGAAGGCTTCCTCCAATGCGGCTTCCGGGAGCATTTCACCGAACCACACCACGCCGGGGCGCACCCGCTCGCCGCAATGGACGCAGCGTGGTGGTTCCAGACGGCGGCCCTCTTCCGGTTCCCGCAGGCTCGTCGAAAGGCCGTCGTGGGCCCGGCCGCAGGCCACGCAGCGCGGCTGGTGCAGGCTGCCGTGCAGGTGGATCGCCGCCGGGCTGCCGGCGCGTTCGTGGAGGTCGTCGACGTTCTGCGTCACCAGGCTCAGGCGCGGTACCCGCGCGGCCAGTTCGGCGATGGCCCGGTGCGCCGGGTTGGGCTGCGCGGCCAGCACCTTCATGCGCCGCCATTCGTACCAGCCCCAGACCAGCGCCGGGTCTTCGGCGAAGGCTTCGGGGGTGGCCAACTGGGCGGGATCGAAGCGCTGCCACAGGCCACTCAGGGCATCGCGGAAGGTGGGGATGCCGCTCTCGGCGGAAACTCCGGCTCCGGTGAACACCACCAGGTGCCGCGCCTGGCGCAGGGCATCGAGCAGGACGGGAGGGAAGGATGCGGGCATACCGGGCGCCTCGTCGGGAGTGGGCCCGGGATTATTCGCGGCGCCGGGCGGCCTGCGCAAGGCGGCCTGCGGCGGTCAGCGCTTGCCAGCGCGCGCCAGGCAGCGCTGGTAGCGCTCGTCCACGCGCTGGGCGAACCAGGCGGTGGTGAGGTTGCGGGTGATCTTCGGGCTGTGCAGGGTGATGCCCGGCAGCACCGCCCGGGCCAGGGGCTTGCCTTCGTTCTTCTCGGCCAGGGCGAAGACCTTGGCGTAGAGCTTCGTCTCGCCGAATTCGGCGCGCTCGCCCTGCTCCAGGTCGCGGCGGATCTGGCTGTCGCTCAGGCCCAGGCGTGGGCCCAGGGTGCGCACCGCAAGCTCGGTGGCGCCGGCGGCGCTGGAGTCGTAGCGGATCAGGTCGCCGTCCAGCGCCAGCGGGATGCCGGTGGCCAGGCTCACCGCGCGCTGGAAGGCGGCGTTGCGGCTGGCGTACCAGCCGGCGTTGAAGTCGGCGAAGCGGTACAGCGGCCGCTGGTAGTCCGCCGGGTAGCCCAGCAGGTGGGCGATGCCGAAGTACATGCCGCCGCGGCGGCTGAACACCTCCTGGCGCACGCTGCCCTTCAGCGGGTACGGGTAGCCCTCGGCGTGCTGCTCGGCGAATGCCACGCCGACCTGCATGGGCCCGCCGGTGCGCACCGGGTTGAAGCGGCCGAACAGTTGCTGGCCGAGCGGCACCATGCCGATGAAGTCGTCGAAGATGGCGCTCAGCTCGCGCTCGCTGCGCACCGCGTCCAGGCGCTGGCTGTAGCTCTTGCCGGTGGGCGACTTCAGCGCCAGCGCGGCGTCGAGCAGGAAGCTGGGGACGTGCAGGCGCGCGGCGCGCTTCTGCATCTCGCCGCGGGCGATGCGGCCCAGGCCCGGCACCTGCGGGTCGGCCTGGAAGTTGGATTCCTGCTCGGTGATCGCCAGCACCGAGCAGAGGTTCTCGGTGCTCGGGCGGATGCGCTGGGCGGCGAAGGCCGCCTGGATGTCCGTGGCCCAGCCGCTGCGGTCGCTCACCTTGGCCGGCAGCAACTGCGCCAGGGTGGCGCGCACCTGCGCCGGCGTCGGCTCCGGCGCCTGACGGGCGGACTGCGAGCTGCAGCCGGCCAGGGCCAGCAGGCCGAGGGCGATGCCCAGGGCGCGCCAGGGCATTTTGGCGGGACGGGCGAGCACAATGGCGATGGCGGACATGGACGCTTCCTGACGACGAGACGCCGCGACCATCGCAGAAATGCCCTTTCCAGGCCAGCCCAACGCGCCGACTTGCAGGCCCCTGGCCAGCCTCTAAGCTCGAATTCATGACCCCCGGATTCGAGGTGAACGATGGACATCAAGGAACTCCGCAAGCAGGGCAAGGACGCCCGCGACAAGTGCCCGCGCAGCAGCCACTCCGAACCCGGGAAGATCGATCGCGACCCGTTGCCGCTGATCGAAGCCTCCAGCGCCGGCCGCGTGCAGTCGCTGGTGGCGCTGCGCTACGGGCGCATGCTGGTGTCGCCCTTCACCTTCTTCCGCGGCAGCGCCCTGCTCCAGGCCCACGACCTCTCGGGCACCCCGGACATGGGCATGGAATTGCCGATCTGCGGCGACTGCCACCTGATGAACTTCGGCGGCTTCGCCTCCCCCGAGCGCAACCTGCTGTTCAACGTCAACGACTTCGACGAGGTCCACCCCGGCCCCTGGGAATGGGACCTCAAGCGCCTGGTGGCGAGCTTCCTGATCGCCGCCCGCGACCTGCGCCACGGCGAGACCGTGGAAGAGAACGCCTGCCACGAGTTGGTCGCCTCCTACCAGCAGAACATGGCCGAGTGCGCCGAGATGGGCGCCCTGGAGCTGTGGTACGGGCGCATCGACTACGAGGTGGCGCTGGAGCAGGAGAAGGAAAAGGACCTGCGCGAACACGTGCAGCGCGCCATCGAGAAGGCCAACCGTCGCACCCACGCCGAGCTGCTGCCGAAGATCGCCGAGCGCGACGCCAAGGGCCGCCTGCAGATCCGCGACGACCTGCCGGAGATCTTCCACCTGCACGCTTCGACCTCGCTGCTGGACAAGGACGACGACTGGATGGACCTGGAGCACTGGCAGGACCTGCACGACACCTTCATGCGCGACTACCGCGCCACCCTGCAGGCCGACCGCCGCGACCTGCTGGACCGCTTCGAGGTGCAGGACCTGGTGTTCAAGGTGGTGGGCGTGGGCAGCGTCGGCACCCGCTGCCTGGTGGCGCTGCTGATCGACGCCCAGGAACAGCCGCTGTTCCTGCAGTACAAGGAAGCCCGTCCCTCGGTGCTGGCCGGCTACGTGCGCAGCAAGCTGCGCACCCGCCACCAGGGCCAGCGGGTGGTGGACGGCCAGCGCCTGATGCAGTCGGCCAGCGACCTCTTCCTCGGCTGGACCACCGGCCCCGGCGGCCGCCACTTCTACGTGCGCCAGCTGCGTGACATGAAGGTCTCGGCGGAACTGGAGACCTTCGACGAAAACGCCTTCCTCGCCTACGCCCGCGTGTGCGGCCGGGCCCTGGCCTGCGCCCACGCCAAGTCCGGCGGCCAGGCGGCGCGGATCGCCGGCTACATCGGCAAGAGCGATGCGCTGAACGATGCGCTGGTGCATTACGCCAAGGCTTACGCGCTGCAGAACGAGCGGGACTTCGAGCGGTTCCAGCGCGCTTGCCGCAAGGGGCAGCTGGAGGCGCGTTCGGAGGCGGATTTCGTCGCGGATCGGATGCCGTAGGGCGTATAACCGTTCGCGGTTATAGGCCGCTACACGAAGCCACAGCCAACGCCAAGGTCAGCCTCGGAGCCGCCGGGAACCAAAGCGTTCTACCGGGCAGGTTTGGTGTGCACCCTCAAGAGCGCCCTCTCCCTAACCCTCTCCCTGAAGGGAGAGGGGACCGTTGGGCAGATACTGATACTTCGGCGTTAGCCGGCTAGCACAGTGATTACCGGCTGAAACCATTCCTCCTCTCGGCACGGACAAGCCCCCTCTCCCTTCAGGGAGAGGGCTGGGGAGAGGGGGCCGGAATCCCTCTGATACTCCATCGCCGAAGGTAGACACCATTCGCGAGCAAGCTCGCTCCTACGAAAAGCGCCATAGCGTAGGGCCGTTCGCGGTTATACGCCGTTAGATCAGGCTCACCCCTCCAGCGACTCCGTCCCCAGCTCGTTCCACACTTCCTCCGCCAGGTGGAAGGTGGCGTTGGCCGCCGGGATGCCGCAGTAGATCGCGCTCTGCAGCAGCACTTCCTTGATCTCCTCGCGGCTCACGCCGTTGTTGCGGGCGGCGCGCAGGTGCAGTTTCAGTTCGCCTTCGCGGTTCATGCCGATGAGCATGGCGATGGTCACCAGGCTGCGGGTGTGGCGCGGCAGGCCGGGGCGGGTCCAGATGTCGCCCCAGGCGTGGCGGGTGATCATTTCCTGGAATTCTTCGTTGAAGGCGGTGCGGTTCTGCAGGCTGCGGTCGACGTGGGCGTCGCCCAGCACCGCGCGGCGGACCTGCATGCCGGCTTCGTAGCGTTGTTTCTCGTCCATCGGGTTCTCTCTCGCTTGTCTGTCGCGCCTCAGCCGAGGCGCGCGTGTTCTTCCAGGGCGCGTTCCACCCAGCGGCGGCACTGGCCCAGGTAGTGGGCCGGATCCAGCAGCCGATCCAGCTCGGCTTCGCTCAATTGCGCGCAGACCTCGGCGTTGCCGCCCAGCACCTGGCGCAGGTGCGCGCCTTCGGCCACGGCCTGGCGGCAGCATTGCTCCACCAGGTGGTGCGCGGCGTCGCGGCCGATGCGCCGGGCCAGGGCGATGCTCACCGCCTCGGCCAGCACCAGGCCGCGGGTCAGGTCGAGGTTGCGGGCCATGCGCTGGGCGTCCACTTCCAGGCCCGGCACCACCAGCAGCGCCTGCTGCAGTGCGCCGGAGACCAGGCAGCAAAGCTCCGGCAGGCTTTCCCATTCGGCATGCCACAGGCCGAGGCTGCGCTCGTGCTCCTGGGGCATCGCGCTCAGCATCGTCGCCACCAGGCCCGGCGCGCGGGTGGCGGCGCCGATCAGCACGGCGGCGCCCACCGGGTTGCGCTTGTGCGGCATAGTCGAGGAGCCGCCCTTGCCCGGCGCGGAAGGTTCGAAGACTTCGCCGGCCTCGGTCTGCATCAGCAGGCTGAGGTCGCGGCCGAGCTTGCCCAGGCTGCCGGCCACCAGGCCGAGCCAGGCGGCGAATTCGACGAGGCGGTCGCGCTGGGTGTGCCAGGGCTGTTCCGGCAGTTGCAGGCGCAGTTCCTCGGCCAGCGCCTCGGCCACGGCGAAGCCGTCGTCGCCCAGCGCCGCCAGGCTGCCGGAGGCGCCGCCGAACTGCAGGCTGAGCAGGCGCGGCTTGAGTTCGGCCAGGCGCTCGCGGTGGCGGGTGACCGCGCCGAGCCAGCCGGCGATCTTCATGCCCAGGGTCACCGGCGTGGCGTGTTGCAGCCAGGTGCGCCCGGCCATGGGTAGGTCGGCGTGCTGGCGCGCCTGTTCGGCCAGGGCCGCGCCCAGCCGCGCCAGGTCGTCTTCCAGCAGGCCGACGGCGGCGCGCAGTTGCAGCACCAGGCCGCTGTCCATGGCGTCCTGGCTGGTGGCGCCGAAGTGCACATAGCGCTCGGCTTCCACGTCCGTCGCTGCGATCTGGCGACCCAGCGCCTTGGCCATGGGGATGGCCGAGTTGCCGGCGCTGCAGATGGCCGTGGCCAGGGCGTCGAAGTCGTACAGCTCGGCGCGACAGGCGGCCTCGATGGGCACCACCGCGCTGGCCGGGATCACCCCGCAGCGCGCCTCGGCGCGGGCCAGGGCGGCCTCGAAGTCGAGCATGCCCTGCAGGCGCGCGCGGTCGCAGAACAGCTCGCGCATCGCCGGCTGGGTGAAGTAGGCGTCGAAAAGTCGGTTGCTCACGCAAGGGCTCCAGTTTTCTTCGTCATCAGGCACAGCCTACGCCATGCCGTGAACGCCGACGGGCGGACCGCTCGCGCGGACCGCCCGTTCAGGCGTCGGAACGCATCAGAAATCGAAGAACACCGTCTCGCCTTCGCCCTGGATGCGGATGTCGAAACGATAGGCCAGCTGGCCGTTCACTTCGCAGCGGCGGGCCACCAGGGTCTCGCGGCGCGGCGCCTGTTCGATCAGGTTGAGCACCGGGTCCTTGGCGTTGGCCTCGGCCTCGTCCTCGAAGTACAGGCGCGTCTGCAGGTGGATGTTGATGCCGCGGGCGAACAGCGACACGTTGATGTGCGGCGCCTGCGGGCGGCCATCGGCGGCCTTGGTCACGCCCGGCTTGATGGTCTTCAGCGTCCACTCGCCGGCATCGAAGGTGGTGGCGGTGCGGCCGAAGCCGTTGAACGCCTTCTCGGCGTCGTAGCGGCTGTCGTAGTTGCCTTCGTGGTCGGCCTGCCAGAACTCCAGGAAGGAGTCGCGCACCAGGTGGCCGTTGCCGTCGTAGACGTGGCCCAGCAGCAGGATGTGCTCGCCGGCGGCGCCGGGCTTGGCCATCTGGTTCCAGATTTCCAGGTCGCGGGTCGGGTTGCCGGCCGCTTCCAGGGCCAGGCCGATGTGCACGTAGGGGCCGGCGGTCTGCGAGGGGGTTTCGGGGAGCAGTTGAACGGGCATGGCGAAGCTCCTCAGCGATTTTCGAAGTGGGTCTGGCGCTGGCCGCGCAGGACGATGTCGAAGCGGTAGGCCAGGCAATCCATGGGGTTGGCCATGCCCATGTCCAGGCGCGCGATCAGGCTCTGCACCGCCTCGGGGTTGGCGATCGACTTGACGATGGGGCACATCGGGATCAGCGGGTCGCCCTCGAAGTACAGCTGGGTGATCAGCCGGGTGGCGATGGACGGGCCGCTGATGGAGAAGTGGATGTGCGCCGGGCGCCAGTCGTTGGGGCCGTTGCGCCACGGGTAGGGGCCGGGCTTGATGGTGCGGAAGATGTAGCGGCCGTCGCTGTCGGTGATGGCGCGGCCGACGCCGCCGAAATTCGGGTCCAGCGGCGCCAGGTAGCGGTCGTTCTTGTGCCGGTAGCGGCCGCCGGCGTTGGCCTGCCACATTTCCACCAGGGTGTTGGGCACCGGCTTGCCGTACTGGTCGACGACGCGGCCGTGGACGACGATGCGCTCGCCGATGGGCAGGGCGCCGGTGTTGAAGTTGAGCAGCAGGTCGTTGTCGTGCTCGCCGAACTTCAGGTGCGAGAAGTCCGGGCCGGTGGTCTCGGAGATCGACTGCGGGATGCTCACCAGCGCCTGGCGCGGGGAGCGGGCGACGGAGGTCTTGTAGTCGGGGGTGAGGGCTTTGGGGTGCCAGTTGCGGTCACGGATGACGAACCGGCTGCTGTCCACTTCGGACATGACGGTCTCCTGTTGTTGGAGTTATAGGAGCCTGTAGAGCACCAGGCATGTGCTCCGCAGTTTCCGCCAGCTCGACGCGCAGGAAAATTGAAAAGCTGCCCGCCACCCTTAACCAAATGGTTATGGATAAACCCCTTCGCGGTATTCCTGCCCCACCTCGCGCAGCACCTCCTGGCACCAGTGCGCACCGAGGGACAGCGGCAGCGAGGCGTTGCTGCAGATGCCCACCGAGCCGCCGGCCTCCTGCAACTGCGGCGCCAGCTCGGCCAGCTCGCCCTTGCCCAGGGCCGCGCGCACCGCGTCCAGCGGCGCCATCCACACCGCGTCGCTGTCGTCGACGTAGCGCCGGCTCAGGCTCAGCGAGAGGGTTTCCAGGCGCCGCGACGACTGGCGCAGGCCGTGCTCGACGAACAGGCTGTCGACGCGCTTGCGGATGGTGGTGCCGGCGGTGGGCAGCACCAGCGGGTATGCCTCCAGCTCCGCCGCGTCCAGCGGCCGTCCCAGCAGCGGGTGGCCGGCGCGCACCACCAGAGTCAGCGGCTCGTTGTACAGGTGTTCGAAGGTCAGGCCCTGGATCTGCGGGCTGTCGGTCATGCGCCCGACCACCAGGTCCAGCTCGCCGACGCGCAGTTGCGAGAGCAGGTGCGCGCTGGGCCCGGTGACCACGCTGACCACCAGCGCCCCGTGGCGCGCGTGCAGGCGCCGCACCACTTCCGGGAGGAAGGCGCCCTCCACGGTGGAAAGTACGCCCAGGCGCGCGCTGCTGGCCGCGTATTCGCCGCCGCGCAGGCTCTCCACGCCGTCGCGCAGGGCCTGCACGCAGGGCCCGGCATAGCGCAGGAAGGCGATGCCGGCCTCGGTCAGCACGGCGCCGCCCTTGCCGCGCTCGAACAGGCTGGCGTCGAGCACCTCTTCCAGCTCCTTGAGCGTCTTCGACACCGCCGGCTGGCTCACCGCCAGGCGGTCGGCGGCGCGCGCCAGGCTGCCCAGGCGGGCCACTTCGAGGAAGCACAGCAGGTGGCGGAACTTGATGCGTGAGTCGATGTTCATCGGTTACCCCGGAAGGCCCTGGGCGACTGCCCGGTGCCGCGCTTGAAGAATCGCGAGAAGTACGCCGGCTCCGAGAAGCCCAGCTGGTCGGAGACTTCCTGCACGGTCATGTCCGTGTACACCAGGTTGCGCTTGGCCTCCAGCAGCAGGCGCTGGCTGATCAGCTGCAGCGCCGAGACGCCGGCCAGGCGCCGGCACAGGGCGTTGAGGTGCGCCGCGCTGATGCCCAGGCGCTCGGCGTAGCGCTCGATCGGCAGGTGCTCGCGCAAGTGTTTCTCCACCAGCCGGCGGAACGCCTGCAGGTGCTCGCGGCCACGGTCCGGCGCGGCGCTGGCGGCGTGGCTGGCCTGCAGGTGGCGGCGGCCCAGCCACACCAGCAGGGCGCTGACCAACGAGCGCAGCATCAGCTCGCGGCCCGGCTCCTGGCGGGAATATTCGCGCTCGATGGAGTCGAACAGGGTGCTCAGGTAGCGCTCGTCCTCGCCCACCGCGTAGCACTGCGGCTGCTCCAGCACGGCGCGGTCGAACTGGCGCAGCAGTTCCTCGGCGAAGGGCTGGGCCAGGCTGAGGACGTAGCCGTCGATCTGCGCGGTGAAGCGGAAGCCGTGCACGCACAGGGGCGGCGAGACCTGCACTGTGGCCTCGCGCACGCGGGTGACGCTGCCCTCCACTTCCAGCTCGGCCTCGCCGGCGCGCACGTAGAGCAGTTGCACCAGGTCGGCGTGGCGGTGCGGGCGGATCTCCCAGTCGTAGAGGCTGCTGCGCGATGGGATGGTCTCGCAGTGCAGGGGGTCGGGTGTCGGCCAGGCGTGGGTCTCGCCGTAGAGCTGGAACACCGGGACCGGATTCGAAGCGGGCGTCTTGTGCATTTATAGGCCGCCGGGGCTATCCACGAAAAATCCAGGTTATCTGTTGGATATTGCCTTCTGCGCGGCGATTCATCCACCAAAAATGCAGGTGCCAATAACAACTACGCGGCCAGGGGGCGTGCCTACGACCAGGCCCCGGCCCGCGACGACGAGGAAAACAACAATGAAAACCCAGGTTGCCATCATCGGCGCCGGCCCTTCCGGCCTGCTGCTCGGCCAGTTGCTGCAACGCGCCGGCATCGACAACGTCATCCTCGAACGCCAGAGCCCGGACTACGTGCTCGGGCGCATCCGCGCCGGGGTGCTGGAGCAGGGCACCGTGGACCTGCTGCGCGAGGCCGGCGCCCACGCCCGCATGGACGCCGAGGGCCTGCCCCACGACGGCTTCGAGCTGGTGCTGGACGGCCGCCGCGAGCGCATCGACCTCAAGGGCCTGACCGGCGGCAAGAACGTGATGGTCTACGGCCAGACCGAAGTCACCCGCGACCTCATGGAAGCCCGCCAGGCCAGCGGCGCCCTGAGCATCTACGAAGCCGGCGACGTGCAACTGCACGAGGTGCAGGGCGAGAAACCCTACGTCACCTTCAGCAAGGATGGCGAGACGGCGCGCCTGGACTGCGACTACATCGCCGGCTGCGACGGCTTCCACGGCGTATCGCGGCAGACTATCCCGGCCGACAAACTCAAGATCTACGAACGCGTCTACCCCTTCGGCTGGCTCGGCCTGCTCAGCGACACCCCGCCGGTCAACCACGAACTCATCTACGCCAGCAGCGAGCGCGGCTTCAGCCTCAGCAGCATGCGCTCGGCCACCCGCAGCCGCTACTACCTGCAGGTGGGCCTGGAGGAGAAGGTGGAGGACTGGTCGGACGAACGCTTCTGGGACGAACTCAAGCGCCGCCTGCCAGCCGACGCCGCCGCGCGCCTGGTCACCGGCCCGTCGCTGGAGAAGAGTATCGCCCCGCTGCGCAGCTTCGTGGTGGAGCCGCTGCAATACGGCAAGCTGTTCCTGGTCGGCGACGCCGGGCACATTGTCCCGCCCACCGGCGCCAAGGGCCTGAACCTGGCAGCCAGCGACGTCGATGCCCTGTACCGCATCCTGGTGAAGGTCTACGGCGAAGGCCGCGTCGAGCTGCTGCAGCGCTACTCGGAAGTCGCCCTGCGGCGCATCTGGAAGGCCGAGCGCTTCAGCTGGTGGATGACCAGCATGCTGCACAAATTCCCCGACAACGACGCCTTCACCCAGAAGATGCTCGATACTGAACTGGCCTATTTCCTCGACTTCCAGGCCGGGCGCACCTGCATCGCCGAGAACTACGTCGGCCTGCCCTTCGAACGCATCGACTGAAGGCAGCGCGGCGAGCCCCCGAAGGAGGCGGGGGCTTGCCCTCGGCGGAAAAATTACGCAGAGTGTAAGGCAATTACGAAAACAACAGTGCCCGCCACGACGCGCACGCTGCCTGCGAGTGAGAGTCCATGGACCTCTACACCTACTACCGCTCCACCTCCAGCTACCGCGTGCGCATCGCCCTGGCCCTCAAGGGCCTGCAGCCCCGGCACGTCCCGGTCAACCTGCTGCAGGGCGAGCACCGCCAGGACGCCTACCTGGCGCTGAACCCGCAAGGCCGCGTGCCGGCCCTGCGCACCGACGAAGGCGAACTGCTGATCCAGTCGCCGGCGATCATCGAATACCTGGAAGAACGCTACCCCGAGCCCGCCCTGCTGCCGGCCGACGCCCTGCAGCGCGCCCACCAGCGCGGCGTGGCGGCGCTCATCGGTTGCGACATCCACCCGCTGCACAACGTCGCCGTGCTCAACCGCCTGCGCGCCCTGGGCATAGACGAGGACGGCGTGAACCAGTGGATCGCCCACTGGATCGGCGAAGGGCTGAAGGCCGTGGAAGCGCTGATCGGCGACCAAGGCTTCTGCTGCGGCCCGCAGCCGGGCCTGGCCGACGTCTACCTGCTACCGCAGCTGTACGCCGCCCGCCGCTTCGAGGTGGACCTGAGCCCATTCCCGCGCATACTCAGGGTAGAGCGCCTGGCCCTGGAGCACCCGGCCTTCCGCCAGGCCCACCCGGACGTCCAGGCCGACAAGCCGGCCTGAGGAGCGCGCCATGCAAAGCCTCGGATTCAAAGTCACCATCGGCGACTTCCTCGCCCGCAGCGTACGCGGCGTGCCCTGCTCGCCGCCGCGCCAGCCGCGCAGCTGACCCCACGACTTTCCGAATCCCGGACGCGCCGCCGAGCGCCGTCCACCGCGAGGAACACGAACATGGCAGACCTCTTCGACAACCCCATGGGCCTCATGGGCTTCGAATTCATCGAATTCGCCTCCCCCACCCCCGGCGTGATGGAACCCATCTTCGCCAGCCTGGGCTTCACCAAGGTGGCCAGCCACCGCTCCAAGGACGTGCACCTGTACCGCCAGGGCGAGATCAACCTGATTCTCAACAACGAGCCCAAGAGCCTGGCGGCCTACTTCGCCGCCGAGCACGGCCCCTCGGTGTGCGGCATGGCCTTCCGTGTGAAGAACGCCCACCAGGCCTACGCCCGCGCCCTGGAGCTGGGCGCGCAGCCGGTGGAAATCCCCACCGGGCCGATGGAGCTGCGCCTGCCGGCGATCAAGGGCATCGGCGGCGCGCCGCTGTACCTGATCGACCGCTTCGGCGAGGGCTCGTCGATCTACGACATCGACTTCGAGTTCATCGAGGGCGTGGACCGCCACCCCAAAGGCGCCGGCCTGAAGATCATCGACCACCTCACCCACAACGTGTACCGCGGGCGCATGGCCTACTGGGCGGACTTCTACGAGAAGCTGTTCAACTTCCGCGAGATCCGCTACTTCGACATCAAGGGCGAGTACACCGGCCTGACCTCCAAGGCCATGACCGCGCCGGACGGCATGATCCGCATCCCGCTCAACGAGGAATCCTCCAAGGGCGCCGGGCAGATCGAGGAATTCCTCATGCAGTTCAACGGCGAGGGCATCCAGCACGTGGCCTTCCTCACCGACGACCTGGTGAAGACCTGGGATGCCCTCAAGGGCCTGAACATGCGTTTCATGACCGCGCCGCCGGCGACCTACTACGAGATGCTCGAAGAGCGCCTGCCCAACCACGGCGAACCGGTGGAAGAACTGCGCAACCGCGGCATCCTCCTCGACGGCACCTCCGAGGGCGGCAGCCGCCGGCTGCTGCTGCAGATCTTCTCGGAAACCCTGATGGGCCCGGTGTTCTTCGAGTTCATCCAGCGCAAGGGCGACGACGGCTTCGGCGAAGGCAACTTCAAGGCGCTGTTCGAGTCGATCGAACGCGACCAGATTCGCCGTGGGGTGTTGGAGACGAAGTGAGCCAGACCCACCGCTCCGAAGCGCTCTCGTAGGATGGGTTGAGCTTGCGATACCCATCGGGCCACGGTGATGGGTATCGCTTCGCTCAACCCATCCTACGGAGCTTTGTTTGGCCCCGTAGGGCGCATAACGCCTACGGCGTTATCCGCCATCGTCCCCGGCAACGGTGTTCCGGCCAACGGCGGATAACCGCGAACGGTTATCCGCCCTACTCCGGCCTACGCCCCGCCATCCGCGCGGTAATCGCCGCCGCCGCTTCCTTGAGCAACTCCGCCGCCCGCCCCTGGGTCTCCGCACGAAAGGCACTCGCTGCCCCCACCACCGTCACCACCCCGGCCAGTTGCTCACCCACCGCAAATACCGGCGCCGACAGCGCATTCACCCCCGGCATCAACAGCCCATGCACATGGTGCAAGCCGGAAGCCCGGATTTCCGACGTCTGCTTGTGCAACTCCGCCTCGTCCAGCGCGCCAGGCATGCCTTTCTCCTCCTCGCGCAGCGGCGCGGTCTCGCCGTCGGGCAGGTAGGCGTTGAACACCAGGCCGGTGGACGAGCCCAATAGAGGCAGCACCGAGCCCACCCGGGTGACCAGGGTCACCGCGCGCAGCGGCTGCTCCACCTGCACCACGGTCGGCCCCTTGTTGCCCCACACGGCGAGGAAGCAGGTTTCGTTCAGCTCGTCGCGCAGCGCGCTCAGGTGCGCCGTGGCGGCGCGCACCACGTCCAGCCGGCCGATGGCGGCCAGGCCGACGAACAGCGCCTCCGGGCCCAGGGCGTAGTGGTTGGTGGCCGCGTCCTGCTCGGCGAAGCCGCTGGCGATCAGCGCCTGCAGGTAGCGGTGGACCTTGGCCGCGGGCATGCCCACGTGCTCGGCCAGGCGCGACAGCGAAGTGGCCGGGGCCAGGTCGGCCAGGCCCTTGAGGATGTCGGTGCCGACTTCGGCGGCCTGCACTTTCTGGCGTTTCGGCGCGTCGCCGGTGTCCCTGGGAATGGCCATGCAATGACTCGTTCGTCGATGGAGGCGCTGTTATAGCTTGACCCCTTCCGGCGTTCAAATTACGTTATTCGTAATTCGATTACAAAAACAACGAGGTCGCCATGTCGTCCGCCGAATCGCTCACCTACCTGTCGGGTTTCAACAACCAGTTCAGCAGCGAAGCCCTGCCCGGCGCCCTGCCCCAGGGGCAGAACTCGCCGCAGCAGGTGCCCTTCGGGCTCTACGCCGAGCAGCTTTCCGGCACCGCCTTCACCGTGCCGCGCAGCGAGGCCCGGCGCACCTGGCTGTACCGCATCAAGCCCTCGGCCAGCCACCCACGCTTCGAGCGCCTGGCGCGGCAGATTCCCGGCCGCGAGCCGGGCCAGGTGAACCCCAACCGCCTGCGCTGGAACCCCCAGGACATCCCCGGCGAGCCCACCGACTTCCTCGACGGCCTGCTGACCCTCGCCGCCACCGCCGACGCCGAGCAGGCCAGCGGCGTCAGCGTGCACCTGTACCGCGCCAACCGCTCCATGGACCGGGTGTTCTACGACGCCGACGGCGAGCTGCTGATCGTCCCGCAACAGGGCCGCCTGCGCCTGGCCACCGAGCTGGGCCGGCTGGACATCGAGCCGCTGGAGATCGCGGTGATCCCGCGCGGCATGAAGTTCCGCGTCGAACTGCTCGACGCCAGCGCCAGCGGCTACATCTGCGAGAACCACGGCGCCGCCCTGCGCATCCCCGACCTGGGCCCGATCGGCAGCAACGGCCTGGCCAACCCCCGCGACTTCCTCGCCCCGGTGGCCCACTACGAAGACATCGACGCGCCGGTGCAGCTGGTGCAGAAATTCCTCGGCGAGCTGTGGGCCTGCGAGCTGGACCACTCGCCGCTGGACGTGGTCGCCTGGCACGGCAACAACGTGCCCTACAAGTACGACCTGCGCCTGTTCAACACCCTCGGCACGGTCAGCTACGACCACCCGGACCCGTCGATCTTCACCGTGCTCACCTCGCCCAGCGACACCCACGGCATGGCCAACGTCGACTTCGTGATCTTCCCGCCGCGCTGGATGGTGGCCGAGAACACCTTCCGCCCGCCGTGGTTCCACCGCAACCTGATGAACGAATTCATGGGCCTGCTCCAGGGCGCCTACGACGCCAAGGCCGACGGCTTCGCCCCCGGCGGCGCCTCGCTGCACAACTGCATGAGCGCCCACGGCCCGGACAACGCCAGCACCGTGCAGGCCATCGCCGCCGAGCTGAAACCGCACAAGATCGAAAACACCATGGCCTTCATGTTCGAGACCGGCCGCGTGCTGCGCCCGAGCCGCTACGCTCTCGAATGCCCGCAACTGCAGCGCGACTACGACGCCTGCTGGAGCGGCATGGCCAAGACCTTCCAGAGGAACTGAACCCCATGAACCAGGCAGACACCCGCCGCAGCTGGATCGACTCCGCCAACGGCCACCCCGACTTCCCCCTGCAGAACCTGCCGCTGGGCGTGTTCAGCAGCCCCGGCCGCGAGCCGCGCGGCGGCGTGGCCATCGGCGAGCACATCCTCGACCTGAAGGCGGCGCTGGCCGCCGACCTGTTCGAAGGCGAGGCCCGCCACGCCGCCGAAGCCGCCAGCGGCGCCAGCCTCAACGCCTTCTTCGCCCTGGGCGCCGGCCCGCGCCGCGTGCTGCGCGAGCAGTTGCAGGCGCTGCTGGCCGAAGGCAGCCCGCAGCAGGCGCGGATGCAGGAGCTGGGCGCCAGCCTGCTGCCGGCCCAGGCCAGCTGCCAGCTGCACCTGCCGGCCCAGGTCGGCGACTACACCGACTTCTACGTCGGCATCCACCACGCCAACAACGTCGGCCGCCTGTTCCGCCCGGACAACCCGCTGCTGCCCAACTACAAGCACGTGCCCATCGGCTACCACGGCCGCGCCTCCACCGTGGTCGCCTCCGGCGCCGCGGTGCGCCGGCCCAACGGCCAGACCCTGGCGCCGGGCGCCGAGGCCCCGGGCTTCGGCCCGAGCAAGCGGCTGGACTACGAACTGGAGCTGGGCATCTGGATCGGCCCGGGCAACGAGATGGGCGAGGCCATCGGCATCGGCCAGGCCGAGCAGCACGTGGCCGGCTACTGCCTGCTCAACGACTGGTCGGCGCGCGACGTGCAGGCGTGGGAATACCAGCCGCTGGGCCCGTTCCTGGCGAAGAACTTCGCCACCAGCGTGTCGCCCTGGGTGGTCACCGCCGAGGCCCTGGCGCCGTTCCGCAAGGCCCAGCCGGCGCGCCCGGAAGGCGACCCGCAGCCGCTGCCCTACCTGCTGGACGAACACGACCAGGCCCAGGGCGCCTTCGACATCCAGTTGGAAGTGCTGCTGCAGACCGCCGCCATGCGCGAGCAGGGCATCGAGCCGCTGCGCCTGGCGCTGAGCAACACGCAGAACATGTATTGGACGGTGGCGCAGATGGTCGCCCACCACAGCGTCGGCGGTTGCAAGCTGCAGGCCGGCGACCTGTTCGGCTCCGGCACCCTCTCCGGGCCCGCGCCGGAAGCCTTCGGCAGCCTGCTGGAGAGCACCTTCGGCGGCAAGCAGCCGCTGCAGCTGCCCGGCGGCGAACAACGCACCTTCCTGCAGGACGGCGACGAAGTGATCTTCCGCGCCTGGTGCGAACGCGAAGGCTACCCGCGCATCGGCTTCGGCGAGTGCCGCGGAGTTATCCTGCCGGCGCGTTGAAACACCTGTTCGCGGTTATCCGCCGATACACCGGGGCCACAGTCAACGCCCAGGTCAACCCCGGAGCTGCCGGGGACCAAGGCCAAACGGCGGATAACGCCGTAGGCGTTATGCGCCCTACGCCAGGCCCGACCTTGACGTAGGGCGAATAACCGTTCGCGGTTATCCGCCGCCTGACCTTGGCCCCGCATCGCGCGGAGCCAACCTTGACGTCCCTCTACCCCGCCGGTGACAACGTCCCCAACAGCGACACGACGGCCACCGCGGCCACCCCGCACACCCACTCCAGCACCACGCTGCGCCGCAGCGCCAGCAGGCGCTTCTCACGGAAGGCCAGCGCCACGCGGTTGAGCAGGGCCAGGGCGAGCATCCCCGCCACCAGCAGCAGCTTGATCGTCAGCACCAGCCCGAAGGTGGAGGTGCGCGGGTCCGGCCATTGCCCGACCAGCGCCCAGACGTTCACCAACCCGCTGGCCGCAACCCCGGCCACCAACAGGTAGCCGACGCCACTGAAGCGCCGCAGCGCCTCGCCATGGGTGGAATCCGGCGCGCGGTACAGCAGCGCCGCCAGCAACAGCAGGCCGCCGAGCCAGGCGCCGGCGCAGAGCAGGTGCAGCGCCTGGTTGAGCATCAGCCCGACGCCGGCCCAGCCGTCGAGCATGGCGCCATGGCCTACCGGGGCCAGGCTGGCCAGCACCGCGCCGGCCAGCAGCACGCGCAGCGGGTTGTCCGCCGACAGCGGCAGGCACAGCGCAACCAGCAGCGCGACGTTCGCCAGCAGGTGCCAGGCCCAGACCTGGCCGAAAAAGGTCTGCCCCAGCACCAGCCGCAGCGTCGGGCCGTCCAGCGCGGCGGACCAGTCGCCGGCCATGCTCGCCGCCACCAGGCCGAGCCAGGCCAGGCCGCCGAGCAGCGCCAGCGCGGCGGCGACGCGTTGCCCGGCCAGCACGTGGCCGTCCAGCGCAGCGAGCACGGCGGGCTCCTGGCGGCGCAGCACCGCACGGAACAGCGCCACGCCGAACAGCGTCAGGGTCAGGGCGAGATGCAGGAAACGGCAGAAGACCAGGGCGTCATCCATGGCGGATGCGGCTCATGGTTCAGGGCGCGACCTTGAAGGCGTAGCTGCCGTTGCTCTTGTGGGTGTCCACCGAAACGGCGTGCCATTCCACCTTGTACTCGCCGGCGGGCAGCGGCTGGTCGAAGGTCACCACCAGCACCTTGGCGTCGCCTTCGGTGGTGGCGATGCCGGCCACCTTCACGGCCTTGCCGTCGGCGGCGGTGACCGTGACCTTGGTGAACTTCGCCTCGACGCCCTCGGAGAAGGTCAGGCGCAGCTCCCTGGGGGCGGCGGCGGTGCTGTCGGCGGCGGGGGTTTCGCTCTTCAGGTGGGCGTGGGCAAAGACGGCGGGGGCGTTGAGAAGGGCGAGCAGGCCAAGGGTGGCGAACAGGGGGGAACGGCGCATGGCGGGACCTCGAATGGATTGCGGCGCCCGGCAGCTTAGCAAACCCGGCAGCTTAGCAAAGAGGTTGGGGGTGTAGGGGGTTGGTGCTTGCTGGTGGCTTTGGTGCGGTGGTTTTACTCCGCTCCCTCTCCCCAGCCCTCTCCCTGAAGGGAGAGGGGGCTTGTCCGTGCCAGCGGAGAGAATGGTGTTCGCCGGCTGACTCAGGAGTACCCAAGCACACCGAACGGTCCCCTCTCCCTTCAGGGAGAGGGTTAGGGAGAGGGCGCTCTAGAACCCAGCCACCCAACTCCCCTGGAAGCACCATTCGCGAGCAAGACAACATCACCCCTGCAACCGACTCACATCCCCCGGATCAATGGAAGCCCCAGCCCCCAACTCCTCCCGCTGCTGCGCCAGACGCGCCCCCTCCTGCGCAACCAGCGCAAAAAGCTTCTCCGGATCAGCCTGCCGCAGTTGCAAGGCCAGCTTCTCCATCCCCTCGGCCACCACGATGTCGTGCTGCCGCGCAGCCAGGCCGGCGAGGATGGTCTGGGCCGCCACCGCCGGGTCGATGCCGTTGTCGATGTTGGTGTCCGAACGGCCGCGCTGGGTGCCGTTGCCTTCCAGGGAGTTCAGCGCGATGGCGGTGCGCACCGAGCCCGGCAGGATCACGCTGACGCCGATGCCGTAGGCCGCCTCCACTTCCGCGCGCAACGCCTCGAAGTAGCCGACCACCGCGTGCTTGGCCCCGCAGTAGCCGGTGCGCAGCGGCGCGCCGACCTTGCCGGCCACCGAGCTGACCACCGCCAGTTGCCCGCCGCGCTGCTCCACCAGGCGCGGCAGCAGGGCCTGGGTCAGGGCCACGGGGGCCAGGTAGTCCACTTCCATCAGTTGGCGATAGACCGCAAGGCCGGTATCCAGGGCCAGGCTGCGCTGGCTGACGCCGGCGTTGTTCACCAGCAGGTCGATGCGCCCGCGCCAGGCCCAGGCCTGCTCCACCAGGGCCGGCAGGCGCTCGTAGTCGGTGCTTTCGAAGGGCAGCACCAGGGCCCGCTGCGGGGCGCGTCCGGCCAGCGCCTGCAGGGCCTCGACGCGGCGGCCGGAGAGGATCACCTCGGCGCCCTGCTCCAGCAATGCCAGCGCCAGCGCCTCGCCGATGCCGGAAGAGGCGCCGGTTATCCACACTACCTTGGCTGCGAAACTCATCTTGTTGTTCTCCTTGGCCTGCGGGCGCACGCCGCCCGCGTTGCCAGGCAGGCTAGGCCAGCGCGCGGCGCAGGACTGCCGGAAACCCGACAATTGGCCCTGGCTTGCAGCGGCCGGGCAAGGCGGTCAAAGTGCCTCGACCCACTGCCCGAACCCGCCCCATGCCCGATACCGAAGACCTCCTGCAGCAATTGGGCGCCAACCCCTGGTTCGCCCGCCTGGCGCCCACGGTGCGCCGCACCCTGGCCGCCGAGGGCCGGCGCCAGCCGTTGCGCGCCGGCGAGTTCGTGTTCCGCCAGGGCGACCGCGGCGAGCACTTCCTCACCCTGCTGCAGGGCAAGCTGAAGGCCTCGACCCTGCGCGAGGACGGCAAGGAGGCGATCCTCGCGGTGCTGGAGCCGGGCCACTGGTTCGGCGAGGCGTCGATGCTCGACGGCCTGCCGCGCACCCACGACGTGCTCGCCAGCCGCGACAGCGAGGTGCTGGGCGTGGACCAGGCGACCTTCGACCGGCTGATGCTCGACAACGGCTTCGCCCGCGCCGTCTGCGTGCTCCAGGCGCAGCACACGCGCCTGGTCTACCGCCTGCTGGAAGACGCCATGCTGCGCTCCACCCGCGCCCGCATCGCCAGCCGCCTGGAACAGCTGGCGCGCGGCGACGGCAGCATCGACGGCGAACAGCGCCAGCTGGTGCGCATCAGCCAGGACGAGCTGGCGATGATGCTCGGCATCAGCCGCCAGACGCTGTCCCTGGAACTGCGCGAACTGGTGGCCGGCGGCGCGCTGGAGCTGGGCTACCGGCAGCTACGCATCGTCTCGCTGGAGCGGCTGCGGGAGATGGCGGCGCAAACGTAAAGGATGGGCTGGGCGTAGGGCGTATAACCGTTCGCGGTTATACGCCGTTTGGCCCAGGTCACAGCCACGCCAAGGTCAGCCTTGGAGCCGCCTGGACCACGGTCAAACGGCGGATAACGCCGTAGGCGTTATGCGCCCTACGTCGTGGTCGGGCTTGGCGCGGTTACGTTTCCAACTCCCGCAGGCGCTGTTCGAGGAAGCGTCGTTCCGGTTCCAGGCGCGTCAGCGTTAGCGCGCGCTGGTAGGCCTCGCGGGCTTCGGCGGGGCGGTCCAGGCGTCGGCAGAAGTCGGCGCGGGCGGCGTGGGCCAGGTGGTAGTCGGCCAGTTCGCCGCGGGCGAGGATGGCGTCCACCGCTGCCAGCCCGGCCTCGGGGCCGTCGCGCATGGCCAGGGCCACGGCGCGGTTGAGTTCCACCACCGGCGAGGGCTGCAGTTGCAGCAGCGCGTCGTACAGCGCCAGCATCCGCGGCCAGTCGGTGCTGGCCAGGTCCGCCGCCTCGGCGTGCACCGCGGCCAGGGCCGCCTGCAAGGTGTAGGAACCGAAGCGGCGGCTGGCCAGGGCCAGGCCGACCAGGCGCTGGCCCTCGGCGATCAGCCCGGCGTCCCAGCGCGAGCGGTCCTGATGCTCCAGCAGCACCAGCTCGCCGTGCTCGTCGCTGCGCGCGGCGCGCCGCGACTCCTGCAACAGCATCAGCGCCAGCAGGCCCAGCACTTCCGGCTCCGGCAGCAGCTCCAGCAACTGGCGGCCCAGGCGGATGGCCTCGGCGCAGAGGTCGGCGCGGGTCAGGGATTCGCCGCTGGAGGCCGCATAGCCCTCGTTGAACACCAGGTACACCACGCGCAACACGCTGGCCAGGCGCTGCGGCAACTCGGCCGGCTCCGGCACCTGGTAGGGAATGCGCGCATCGCGAATCTTCTGCTTGGCGCGGACGATGCGCTGGGCGATGGTCGCAGGCTGCACCAGAAAGGCCCGGGCGATTTCCTCGGTGCGCAGGTCGCAGACTTCGCGCAGGGTCAGCGCCACCTGGGCGTCGGCGGCCAGCGCCGGGTGGCAGCAGGTGAACACCAGGCGCAGGCGGTCGTCCTCCAGCCCCTCGTACTCGGCCTCCTCCTCGCCCTGGGCGTCGATCTCCAGTTGGCGGGCGATCTGCTCCAGCGAGGCGTCGAAGCGCACCCGCCGGCGTAGGTGGTCGATGGCCTTGAAGCGCCCGGCGGACACCAGCCAGGCCCGCGGGTTGTGCGGCAGGCCATCGCGCCCCCACTGCTCCACGGCGGCGGCGAAGGCGTCGTGCAACGCTTCCTCGGCGCGGTCGAAGTCGCCCAGCAGGCGGATCAGCGTGGCCAGCACGCGCCGCGATTCGCGGCGGTAGATGTCATCCACCGTATCGCGCAGCGAAGGCGGCGCGTAGTCATGCATGCGGCCGGCTCATGGCTGGGCGTCGAACAGCAGTTGCCCGGTGTGCATGTCGAAGGGGATGGAGAAATGCTCGTGGACGATCTTCCATTCCCCATCCACCCGCCGCAGGCCGAAGCTCGCCCGCGCCCAGGAGGCCTTCTCCTCGCCCTTCTCGTCCTTGCCGCCGCAGTACGACAGGTAGTGGCCGAAGGCGACGTCGCCGCCCTGCTCCACCGCCAGGTGGTGGCGCTCGAAGCGCGTCTGCTGGCAGGCCTGCAGGCAGGTGCGCCAGTGCTGCGCGTAGGCCTCGCGGCCGACGAACTGCAGCTGGGCCACGGCGTCGAAGGCCAGCACGTCGTCGCTGTAGTGGCGGACGATGGCCGCCACGTCGCCGGCCTGTACCGCTTCCAGCCAGCCGTCCAGCAGGCGCTGGATGGCCGGGTCGATGGGACTTCCCATGGCGATTCCTCCTCCTCAGGACGCGCAGCAGCCGTGCGGCGGTTGCTCGTCGTCGTAGCGGTCATGGTAGCGCAGCCAGTTCATGCCCTTGCCGTCGAGGTCGGCCATGCCGCCCCAGCCCTCGCCGCGGCCCAGGGGCGTGAGGTCGAGCAGGTGGTAGGTGAACAGCGGCGCCTCCAGCCCGCGGCCGTAGGCGGAGTAGCTGTGGTAGACGCTGTCGCCGTCGCGCAGGAAGACGCTCATGCCCGGCTGCTCGCCCTGGATGTGGTAGTCCTGGCCCAGGCGCCGCAGTTCGTCCAGGTCGCGGTAGTTGTATTCGATCGGCGCCACCTTCTCGTCGAGGGTGACGTGGAAGTCGTAGTTGAAGTCGCTGCCGAAGGACGAGTACCAGGGCAGCCGCCAGCCCATGCGCACGCGGAACGGCGCGATCTCCGCCAGCGGCGCGCGGGACACCAGGGCCAGGGTGGTGCCGCGGGCGTGCAGGTGCTCCAGGCGGCCGAGGTTGTCGACCAGGAAGGAGCAGCCCTCGCAACCCTCGCCGCGGTCGCGGTGGAACATGAAGTGGTAGACGATCAGCTGCGGCCGGCCCTCGAACAGGTCGAGCAGGCGCAGCGGGCCGCTGGGGCCTTCGAAGCGGTAGTCCTTGTCGATGCGCACCAGCGGCAGCTTGCGCCGCTCGGCGTTGAGGGCGTCGCGGGCGTGGGTGGCCTCGCGCTCCAGCCGCCACAGGCGCTTGCGCGCGGCCAGCCAGTCTTCGCGGGGCACCACGGGCGGCAGGGTGAAGTTGTCGATGCTCATGCTTGGCTCTCCTCTTCGCGCGGCTCGCCGCCGCGGCGGGTGGCGGGGCTCAGCCCCGGGCGGCGAAGTGCTGCTCCCAGTCGCGGATCGGCCGCACCTCGATGCAGCCCAGGCGCCCCGGCGGGATCTTCGCGGCGATCTGGATGGCCTCGTTGAGGTCGCGCGCCTCGATCAGGTAGAAGCCGCCGAGCTGCTCGCGGGTCTCGGCGAAGGGCCCGTCGGTGACCGACAACTGGCCGTCGCGGTGGCGCAGGGTGGTGGCGCTGTCCACCGATTGCAGGGCCTCCACCGCCAGCAGCTGGCCGCGCTCGCGCAGCTGCTGCTCGTAGCCCAGGCACTCTTCCACCACGGCGCGGTAGTCATGGGCGGGCAGCTGCGCGGCGGCTTTCTCGTCCAGGTAGATCAGGCACAGGTATTTCATCCTCGGCTCCTCCGGCGGTGGGACGCAGATACCTATAGTCGCGCCGGACATACAGGGATCGACACCGGACCGGAAAAAACGCGGCTGGCAGACCAACGGTCAGCCAGGGCGTGGCGGAGAGAGACGATTCGCCGCTTCGGAACGGCGAGAAAAATTGATCTAAATCAATCGACTAGATCCCACAAAACTGATCGGGATTAAGAAACATCTGATATCTGACAGATGGCCACTCGGAAATAGTTGTAGGTGTTTTCCGAAGAAGGGCCGACGCCTGGGCAGAGGCTGTTCCGCTACCCACGACACGCACCTTGAGGGGAAACACCACCGACAATCTCGATCACTGGGTGAACACCATGAAACTCTCGACTCTGCTCTTCGCTGTAGGCGCGCTTCCGGGCATCGTCCTCGCCGCCCCGACCGTGACCTTCCAGGGCGAGGTCACCGCGCAGACCTGCCAGGCCACCATCAACGGCGAAACCAACAGCATCGTGCTGTTGCCCACCGTCACCGCCACCGAGCTGAGCGGCGCCGGCGCCAAGGCCGGCCTGACTCCCTTCACCATCTCCGTCAGCGATTGCCAGGCACCGACCGGCGACCTGCAGATCACCACCAACTTCCTCGGCCACAACGTCACCACTGGCGGCAACCTGGGCAACATCGCCGCCAGTAACCCGGCTGGCAACGTCGCCATCCAGCTGACCAGCGACGCTGCCGGCACCACGCCGATCGTGCTCAACGGCGTGACCCCGGTGTCCGGCCTGGTGCTGTCCGACGGCGAGACCAGCGCCAGCTACCAGTTCGGTGCCCAGTACATCTCCGAAGACGGCGGCGCCACCGCCGGGGCGGTGACCGCGGTCGCCGAGTACACGCTCAGCTACCTGTAAGCACCCCACGTCCGCCTGCCGGCTGATGGCACGGCGGGCGGACGTTATTCCCGAACTCCGTCTCGGCGTGCGCTGTGTCGCGCGCGGGAGGTTGTCATGTCCATGAATCTGAAGCACTTGTCCACTGCCCTCACCCTGATCGGCATCCTGTGCCTAGGCCAGGTACAGGCCAGCGTAGTGATGACCGGGACGCGGGTGATCTACCCCGCCGCAGCCAGGGAAAAGACCATCCAACTGACCAATACCGACGCACACCCCAACCTGGTGCAGGTCTGGCTGGACAAGGGCAACCCGAAGTCCACCGTGGAAAGTGCCGATGCGCCCTTCGTCGCCAGCCCGCAGATCTTCCGCATGGAGCCCCACGCCGGGCAGATGGTACGGCTGGTCTATACCGGCGAGGGCCTGCCGCAAGACCGCGAGTCGGTGTTCTACCTCAATTTCAGCCAGGTGCCGGCGATCAAGGTCCGCGACCAGGACGCCAACAAGCTGGTACTGATGTTCAACAGCCGCCTCAAGGTGTTCTATCGACCCAAGGGCCTGGCCGGCTCGCCGGACGACCTGGCTGGACAGCTGTCCTTTCAGTTGCGTGACGGCTCCCTGCAGGTCACCAACCCCACCGGCTATCACGCGGTGGTGCGCCAGGCCAGCCTGCTGCTGAACGGCAAGAGCGTGCCCCTGGCCGATTCGCTGATGGTGCCGCCGCACTCGCAGACCCAGTGGCGCCCACGCACCCCGCTCGGCGCCCCGGGCAAAGCCCGCCTGCGCCTGACGCTGGTCAACGACTACGGCGTCGACGTCACCCGCGAACTGCCCCTGCTGCCCTGATACGGAAGCGCGCCATGGCCTTCCCATTCACGCCTCCGCGTCGCGTCGCGCGCCAGTCGGCAGGACTCGCCGGGCCGGTCCTGCTGCTGTGCTCCGCCGTCGCCATGGCGGTGGGGGGCAGCAAGTCCACGGAGGAGTTGCTGGCGGACAGCTACGTCTTCGATTCCAGCCTGTTCCGTGGCGGCCCGCTGAGCCAGGCGACGCTGTCGCGCTTCAACAAGGTCAACGCAGTCGCCCCGGGTACCTACAAGGTCGACCTGTTCATCAATAACCGTTTCGTCGACCGCACGGACATACGCTTCGTCAATGTCGCCGACAGCCAGGTGCAACCCTGCCTGACGCCAGACCAGTTGCAAGCCTCTGGCATCAATGCCGAAAACATCGGCGACGGCACACCGGAGCATGCTGCCAAAGGTGACTGCGTGCTGCTCGATCAGGCGCTGAAAGGCAGCTCTAGCCAGTTGGACATGGCCCGCCTGCGCCTGGACCTGAGCGTGCCCCAGAGCCTGATGAAACGCATGCCACGCGGCTACGTGAACCCTGCCGACCTGGAAGCCGGCAGCGCCATCGGCTTCGTCAACTACATCGGCAATTACTACCACGTGTCCTACACCGGGGATTATTCCGGCAGCCAGGACTCGGCCTACCTGTCGCTCAATGGCGGGGTGAACCTGGGCATGTGGCAGTACCGCCAGCAGTCGAACCTGACCTACGACCGCGACTACGGCAATCATTGGCAGAACATCCGCAGCTATGTGCAACGGCCGCTGCCGTCCATGGACAGCCAATTGTCGCTCGGCCAGACCTACACCACCGGACGTTTCTTCTCCGGCCTGGCCTACACCGGCCTGAACCTGTCCAGCGACGAGCGCATGCTGCCGGACTCCATGCGCGGCTATGCGCCAACCGTGCGCGGCGTGGCGCGGACCAACGCCAGGGTATCGATCCGCCAGAACGGCCAGGAGATCTACCAGACCACCGTGGCCCCCGGCCCCTTCGAGATCGCCGACCTCTACCCGACCAGCTACAACGGCGACCTGGAGGTCGAGGTGACCGAGGCCGACGGCTCCACCAGCCGCTTCAGCGTGCCCTTCTCGGCAGTGCCCGAATCCCTGCGCCCGGGCATCTCGCGCTACAGTTTCTCCCTGGGCCGCACCCGTGACATCGGCGACGACTCGCTGTTCGGCGACCTCACCTACCAGCGCGGCCTGAGCAATACCGTCACCGCCAACAGCGGCGTACGCGTCGCCGACGGCTACCAGGCGCTGATGCTCGGTGGCGTGTACGCCAGCAGCCTGGGCGCCTTCGGCCTGGATCTGACCTACTCGCGCGCCGACCTGCCGGACATCGGCTACCTCGACGGCTGGATGGCGCACCTGTCCTACAGCCGCACCTTCCAGCCGACCAACACCACCCTGTCCATCGCCGGCTACCGCTACTCCACCAGCGGCTACCGCGACCTCGGCGACGTGCTCGGGGTGCGCGACGCGGCGCGCGATGGCTATACCTGGCAATCCAACACCTACCTGCAGCAGTCACGCTTCGAGGTCTCGGTCAACCAGAGCCTGGGACTCTACGGCAACCTGTTCCTCTCCGGCTCGACGCAGAACTACCGCGACGGCCGCGACCGCGATACCCAGTTGCAGCTGGGCTACGGCAACGCCTTCAACAACGGTGTGAGCGTCAACCTATCCGTCGCCCGCCAGCGCATCGGCGGCTACGACTCGCGGGTGCCGGGCGGCTATGACCAGAACGACCCGTCCTACCCTGGCTTCGGCTACAACGGCAGCATTTCCGGCGACGTCGACACCATCACCACCCTCTCGGTGTCCCTGCCGCTGGGCAGCCAGGCCAACACCCGCACGCCAACCCTGAGCAACTCCTACAGCCACAGCACCAGCGGTGGCAGCCAGTACCAGAGCACAGTCTCCGGCATGGCCGACCAGGACCAGACTCTGAGCTACAGCCTGGGCGTCACCCGCGACCAGGAAATGCGCCAGACGGTATGGAACGGCAACCTGCAGAAGCGCCTGCCCAGCACCAGCCTGGGCTTGAGCGCCTCGCGCGGCGACGACTACTGGCAGGCCGCGGGCAACGCCCAGGGCGCCCTGGCCATCCACTCCGGCGGGGTCACCTTCGGGCCCTACCTGGGCGACACCTTCGCCCTTGTCGAGGCCAAGGGCGCCACTGGAGCCAAGGTGCTCAACGCCCAGGGCACCACCATCGACGGCAACGGCTACGCCCTGGTGCCTGCGGTCACGCCGTACCGCTACAACAGCGTGGCCCTCGACCCCCAGGGCATGCAGGGCAAGGCCGAACTGGAAGATGGCGAGCAGCGCGTGGCGCCCTATGCCGGCGCCGCAGTGAAGGTCAGGTTCAAGACCCGTACCGGCAATGCCCTGCTGATCCGCACCCGCCTGGCCAACGGCCAGGCCGTGCCGCCGGGCGCCGAGGCCTACGACGAAAGCGGCAGCGTGATCGGCATGGTCGGCCAGGGCAGCCAGGTCTACGTGCGCAGCGACAAGCCCCGGGGCCGCCTGAGCCTGCGCTGGGGCGAGGACAGCGACGAGCGCTGCAGCCTGCCCTACGACACCACCGGAAAGGACCTGGAACAGGTGCTGATCCGCCTGGAAGCCACCTGCACCCCCGAATGACGGCCGCCAAGGAGACAAGCATGCACAGACGACCTATCCTCTCCGCCGCCCTGCTGTCCTGCACCCTACTGGGCTTGCCGCTGCTCGGCCACGCCGCCTGCACCATGAGCGGCAAGGCCCAGACTGAAGACACCCGCACGGCGCAGATTCCTTTCGGCAAAATCAACCTCACCGACACTTACCTGCAGCCGGTGGGCAGCCTGCTGGGCAGCGCCCTGGTGCCGCCGACCAACTACACCTACGGCGGCGCCACCGCCTCGACGGTGCTGTGGACCTGCGCCAAGACCGACCTGCCGAACCTCTACTTCCTGGTCGCGACCAATGGCGACAGCCGCGTCGGCGGCCAGCACGAAACCGGGGCGGTCGACGGCTTGAGCGGGGTCTACGCCACCTACTTCTCCTACGTCGGGCTCAAGCTGACCATGTCCGGGGTCACCGTCAGCCGCTACTGGCAGAAGGTCCCGCTCACCACCTACGTCGAATCCGGCAACAACATCCAGATTCGCCTACAGGACATTCCCCCCCTGCAGGCCGAACTGTACCGCATCAGCACACTCCCCCCCTCCGGCGCCTATGCCTGCGGCGGCCCGCTGGCCCCGCCGCGCAACTACACCTGCGTGCAGCCCAACGCCTACATCCAACTGGTAGGACCGGGCATCAGCCACGACGAAATCGGTGAGGACAGCTACAGCCACTACGATTTCTGGGGTGTCGACAACGGTTTCGGCTACGGTATGCGCGACGCTGCCAGCATCACCCAGACCGCCACCTGCGTGGCGCGCAACGCCACCCCGCTGGTGCTCTTCCAGAGTATCTCGGTGCAGCAATTGCAGGCCGGCGCCAGTACCCAGGCAAACTTCAACGTACAGATCGAATGCAGCAACTCGGCGGCCTCAGGCACCGCCAGCGGGCAAACAGCCATCGGCATCCAGGTGTCGCCGGGCGCCTACAGCGCGGCCCAGAGCCTGGGCCTGGTCAACGGCAGCGGTGGCGTGGAGGCCCTGGTCTCGGACAACTACGGCAACGATCCGAACCTGGCCCAGGGGGTCGGCATCACCCTGAGGAATGCCGGAACCGGCACCGCGATGGTCTTCGTCGGCCAGCCCGGCAACACCGGCAACCTGCCCAGCCAGTACCCGACCGGCCCCAACGCCGGCTGGTACCCGGTGCTGGATGGCGCCAATCCCCTGGGTAGTTCGCAGTCCGGCTACACCAACTACCTGCAGACCTTCACCGCCAGCCTGCAGCAACTGCCGGGCAATACCGCCACGCCCGGCAAGGTACACGCCACAGCCTACGTCCTGGTGAAGGTGCAATGAACACCCTTGCCCGGCTCCTGCTGCTCGCCCTGCTGGCCGCCGGGCTGCCGGCGGCCCAGGCCGGGGTGCTGGCCGGCGGCACCCGGGTGATCTACGACGAGGGCCTGCGCGAACGCTCGCTGATGCTGGCCAACACCAACCCCTACCCGGTGGTGGTGCAGACCTGGGTGGACGGCGGCGGCGGCGCGCCGGAAAACGCCCAGGCGCCGTTCATCGTGTTGCCGGCGGTGTTCCGTATGCAACCGGGCGGCCTGCAGGGCCTGCGCATCATCCACACTGGCGAGGCGCTGCCGCGCGACCGCGAATCGGTATTCTGGCTGAACCTCTATGAAATCCCCCCCCTCGCCGGGCGCAAGGAGCCCGACCCAGCGCGCGTGGAGCTGGCGATGAACACCCAGCTGAAGCTGTTCTATCGCCCGGCGAAGCTGCCGCTGCCGCCGGACCAGGTCGCCGGAAAGCTGACCTTCGACCTGCGCCGCGAGGGCGACGCCTGGTTCCTGGTGTGCCGCAACCCAACGCCCTACCATGCCTCCTTCACCACCCTGGGCCTCAGCGGCGACGGCCGTACCCTGGCCGCGCAGCAGCAGATGGACATGATGACCCCGCCCTTCAGCGAAAAACGCTACCAGCTCGAAGAGGGCGCCCTCCCCAATGGCGCACGGGTCAGCTTCAGGCTGGTGGACGACACCGGCTTCCCGATTCCCGGCGAAGCGCCGCTGGCCCCCTGAGGCGGGCGGTTACTGGAACAGATTGGCCTTCACGCAGAAGGTCAGCAGGGCCTGGTCGCTATCCACCTCCAGCTTGCGCATGGCCGAGATCTTCTGCGCGCTGACGGTCTTCACGCTGCGGTTGAGCACCCGCGCGATGTCACGCACGCTCAGCCCGGAGACGAAGTGGCGCAGCACCTCGAATTCCTTCAGCGACAAACGGGCGATACGCCCTTCCACGTCGTCGTGGCTGGCCAGTACGCTGTTCGGATCCTGCATGCCGGGCCCACGGTAGGCACGGCCCTGGAGTATGACGTCGAGGGCCCTGAGGATCTCGTCGAGGTCACCGCTCTTCAACACCACGCCGGACACACCGAGGTCATACAGGCTGGAAAGGATCAGGCTGTTGCTGAGCATGGTGAAGATCAGCACCCGGGTACGTGGGAAGTTGCGCAGCAGGTAGTCCATCAGCTTCAGGCCATCACCATAGCGCTCGTCCCCGGGCATGCTGTAGTCGGTGATGACGATGTCCGGATCGGTCTGCTGATACAGCGTCACCAGTTCGCTGGGGCTGGAGGCTTCGCCCACCACCTGAAAGCGGCCGTCGCGCTCGAGCATGTCGCATACGCCCATGCGCACGATCGGATGGTCATCGGCTACCACGACTTTGAACTTGTCCATAAACCTCTCTTGGATCCTGACTGCATTGCCGAACCACTGGCCCCGCCGTCGGCGGGGACCTCGTCAGCCCGCTTCCCTCAGGCGCTCCAGCGCCTGCTCGATGCGTCCGAGTACCTGCGCCGTCTCGCTGGCCGTACATCCCAGGCGGCCCTCCATGAGGCCTTCCTCGACCTCCCGGCAGGCCATTACCAGCGCCTGCGCGCGCGCCACCGCCAGGGCCCCGGCCATGCGGTGCACGCCCTGCCGCAGCGCCTCCGCGTCGCCCCGGCCGGCAGCCTCGCGGGTCGCCGCCAGATCCTTGCCCATGGTCTCCAGGAACAGCGAGCGCATGCGCTCGGGCACCTGCAAGGGCTCCTCCGCCATGGCCGGCTCGCTGGACTCCTGCGGCGCAACCAGGCCGGGCTTACCGACCAGTTCGCCGAGCAGATCGTTGAGGGTCCGCAGGCTGATCGGCTTGACCAGCCAGGCATCCATTCCCACCGCCCGGCAGCGCTCGCCCTCTTCACGCAAGGCGTTGGCGGTGACGCCGATGATCGGGAGAGTCTCTCCGCGCCCGCGCAACGCCTGGGTCAGCTCATACCCATTCATGTTAGGCATGTTGACGTCGCTGAGCAGCACATCGAAGTGGCGGTCGTCGAATAACCGCAGGGCCTCCCGACCATCGCTGGCCAGGCTCACGCTGCAGCCCAGCTCTTCGAGCTGCTCGCACAACAGCGTCTGGTTGATCGGATTGTCCTCGGCAACCAGCACGTGCAGACCCAGGCCCTCGGAGCGGATGTTCGCGGCCGCGCGGGCCGGCGCCGGCAGCTCGCTACCCTGGGCCAGCGCCAGGGCCAGGGCAATGCCCGTCAGGCTATAGAGGCTGACGTACCAGCCATCCTCGCGCAGCTCAGGCTGGGTGGGTGCATCAGCCGTCGCACATACCCGCGGCCCCGACCAGGCTCGGGGCTCCGCCGCCGGTAGTAGTTCCAGCAATACCGCGCCCCCGTAGCCGTCGGACGATGGCTCGCCGCCAAGCACATTGCAGCCCCAGCACTCCAGCCAGGCAGCAACGCTGTCGGCCAGTTCGCGGACCGGCGAATGGACGTATACGGGGCCGGGCCGCAGGCACGCCGGATGGAAGGCCAACCCCTGGCGCCCACCCTCGGGCAGTTCGAGCAACAGGCTGAAGCTGCTGCCCAAGCCCACTTCGCTGACCACTCGCAAGCTGCCGCCCATCATCTCGGCCAGGCGCCAGCTGATCGACAACCCCAAGCCGGTACCGCTGGTGTGGTGTACCCCGGGCACCTGGTAGAAGGCCTCGAACAAGCGCCCCTGTTGTTCCTCGGCTATGCCAGCGCCGGTGTCGGCGACCTGCCATTGCAGATTGGCACGGCCGTTCTCGCGGGCCAGCAACTTCAGGCGCAGCACCACACGACCGATATCGGTGAACTTCAGCGCGTTGCTCACCAGGTTGTTGAGGATCTGGCGGATGCGTGCGGCGTCGCCCAGCAGTTGCGCCGGCACCCCCGCATCAATGCAAGCATAGAATTGCAAGCCCTTCGCCGCGGCGCTGGCGGCATAGTTGCGCAGCACTTCCTCCACAAGCTCCGCGGGGTTGAATGCGGCGGGGTTCAGGGCCATCTGCCCGGCCTCGATCTTGGAAACGTCGAGCACGTCGCTGATCAACTGCAGGAGGGTCGACGAGGAGTTCTGGATGGTGCGCAGGTAGGCTCGCTGCCGGCTGTCCAGGTCGGTCAGGCCGAGCAGTTCCAGAGTGCCGAGCACACCATACAGGGGGGTGCGGATCTCATGGCTCATGCTCGCCAGGAACAGCGTCTTGGCCTGGCTGGCGGCATCGGCCGCGCGCTTTGCGCTGGCCAGCGCCTCCTCCGCCTCGCAGTGCACGGTGATATCGTTGAACACGCACAGCACCGCCTCGACACCGGCATAGCGGGTCGCCGCGAAGGCTGCCTGCAGGTAGCGTCCGCCGACCTGGATGCAGATGCCTCCGGGCACCTGGCCATGCGACTCGAAAAGGTTCCAGCCGGCGGTCAGGGCGAGGATGTCCGCCTCGTCGCCCAACCACTGCGCGGCCAGGTGATTGCAGGTGACCAGTTTCCGGCCGTCGTGGCTGAGCACCACCAGAGCCACGGGCGCGGTCTGGATCAGGGTACGGCTGAAGGTATCGCTCTCGACCAGTTGCCGGTGCGCCCGGTGCACCGGACGCACCACGCGGCGGGCATACCAGCGCAAGCCCAACCAGCCGGCCAGCAGGAAGCCGGGCAATAGCAGCAGCAGGCCCGCCAACAGCCACTGGGCCTGGCGGAAGAAACTGGCGTAGTCGATCCGGTAGACGGCAGTCCAGCCGCTCTCCGGCTGGCTGCGCAACTGGATCAGAATGCCCTGGCGACTCAGGTTCAGGCCATCGACCAGGTCCGCCGGCGGCGCTGTCCCCACCAGTATCTCGCCATTCGGCGAAGCCAGGCTGAAGGACGCGAAGGCCGGACGCTCCATCAATTGTTCGAAATCGTTGATACGCCCCAGGTCGAGCAGGCTCGCGGCGACGATCGAGCGGCGCGTTTCGCCCTGCCACCACAGCGGAGCGGGCAGCTCAACGCCGACGTAGCCGAGCAGCTCCCGGGCCTGACCGCGGTAGTGGTCGGCACGCGCCCAGTGCACGCGCAGGTCGTCGCTCCCTGGTGGCCGCTCGTGCAGACGCGCGAGGATACGCGCGGCGAGCTCAGGGTAGGTATCGCGCGGACCGTCATGCGTCGCCGAGGTATCGATGGCCGGCACCGCCAGGTTGGTGTCGCCGTTCAGGTCGAAGACCAGCAGCTGCGGCGCCGGGTATGGCGAGATACTCCAGAAGCTGCCATAGAAGTTGGCCAGCAGCACGCCCAGGGAGAAGGGTCCCCACGAACCGCCTTCGTCCAGCTCGCGCCCGGTGGCCAGGATGAAAGGCATGGCAAAGGAGAACTCGCGCCCTTCATAGATTTCCAGGCCGCTTTCCCGCGTCAGCAGCCGACGTTGCAATGGCACGACATCCTGGTCCTTCTTCTGGGTGGCATCATCGCTTTTCTGGGCAATGCGGGCGAGAAAGGTCTCATGCTCGCGGATATCCCCCATCAGGCGGGTGAAGTGGAAGCTGACTTTGTCCTTCTCTTCCTCGACCACCCGCCCCAGCGCCCAGTAGCAGATGCCGAACAGCGACACGGCCAGCACCGCTACGCAGAGCAGGCCGATGTTCAGGCCCTGCGAAATGCTCGCCCATTTCAGCAACAAACTGTTGTCGTGTTCCACGGAGCGATCGGACTTCACGAGACACGGTTCCTTCAGCAGCGACAATGCGCTGACTGTAGATGCCCGCGACCGATTCCGCGACAGCCGGCGCTAGCCACCGGCGCTTGGTCCGTCCTCTTGCAACTGCTGCTCGAATACGCGGGCGGTGACCGCCTCGGAAATCAGGAAGCCTTGCACCCGGTCGCAACCCAGGCGGCGCAGCAGGCTCAACTCCTCCCAGGTCTCCACGCCCTCGGCGACCACGTCCAGGCGTAGCTGGCGGCCCAGTTCGATGCTGCTTGCCACGGCGGCGGCCAGATCGCTGTCCTCCACGCAGCCATGCACCAGGGAGCGGTCGATCTTCAGCTCGGTGAAGGGTGTCGAGACCAGGTTGTACAGCGAACTGTAGCCTTGCCCGAAGTCGTCCTGGGCCAGGCCGAAGCCCTTCATGCGCAGGCGGCAGGCTCCGGCGTAGTAGTTGCCCGGCAATGTCGTGGCACTGTTCTCGGTCAGCTCGAAGCACAGCGAACCGGGGTTGGCACCATGATCGCCAACGAATTCGCCGAGGCGATCCGGCAGGTCCGGGATGTCCAGCAACTGGGTCGGCAGGTTCACCGACACCGGCACTTCGTAGCCCGACTCACGCCACAGCGTCTGGGCCCGCAGGGTCTGCTCGAGCATGTGCCAGAGCAGCGTTTCCTGCAGGCCATGGGCCTCGATGTCGGCCATGAAACAACCTGGCAGAAGTAGCCCCTGCTGTGGATGCAGCCAGCGTACCAGTGCCTCGGCACCAACGATGCGCCCCGTGTGCAGGGACTTCTTGGCCTGGAACCAGGCCTGCAGTTGATCTTTGTCCAGTGCTTCGGACAGAGCCGAACGGCCGCTGCGGCCGACTCCGACGTGGGACTCCCCCCCCTGCCGCAGGCGTTTATCCAGGCGCGCCAGCAGGCGGCCGATGGCGCTGGGCAGAGCCGGCTTGGGCAGCAGATCGATCACCGACAGGCCAAGGCTCTGCGCCACCAGGCTGGCGCTGACCATCATGCGTCGCGAAGTCGAGCTCATCAGCGCCAGTTGCGGGCGATGCTCCAGGCGCGACAGTTGCTGAATCATCTGCACGCCGTCCATACCCGGCATCATCAGGTCGCTGAGCATCAGATCGAACTCCTCCCGCTCCAGCCAACGCAGGGCGTCTGCTCCATCGCCGGCGCCCACCAGGTATTCCACGCCTCGCTCACGGAACAGGTTGAGCAGATACTCGCGCTGGAACGGCTGGTCCTCGACCACCAGCACCCGATAGGATTGCGTGCTCATAGCTCCACCTCGAGCGCCGCCACCAGGCAGCGCTGCAGCGAGTCCAGGTCCACCGGCTTGAGCAGGCAATCACTCATGCCGGCGGCCATGCAACGCTCGCGTTCCTCGCGCATGGCATTGGCGGTGGCGCCGATGATCGGCTGCTGGCAGCCACGTCGACGCAGTTCGGCAGCCAGTTGGTAGCCGTTCAAGCGCGGCATGTTGATGTCGGTGAGCACCGCGTCGAAACGTTCCGGGCGCCAGCGCTGCAGCGCCTCCTGACCGTCGGAGGCCAGTTCCACCACGCAGCCGAGCGCCTCCAACTGATCCTTGAGGATCAACTGGTTGATCACGTTGTCCTCGGCAACCAGCACACGAATACCCAGGTCGCGCACCGGTTTGGCCGGTCCCTGGCAGGCGACGGCGCTGCTTACGCAGCCCTGAGCCAGACCCAGGGCACGGCGCAACCCATCCAGGCTGTTGAGCCCCACCAGCCAGTCGCAGCCTTGCAGGCGCGGCTCGACATAACCCTCCACGGAGAGGATCACCCGGCAGCCGGGCCACTGCGGCACCGACGCCTGAGGAGCCTCCGGCAACTGCACCTCCACCAGCAGGGTGCGCTCGTCCGCCTCGGCCAGCACCTCGGGTACGGCGACCCGGGCCCGCCCGCCCCAGCGTGCGATCCAGCCACACAGGCTGTCCGCCAACTCACGCACCGGGGCCAATACTTGCACCGCGCAACCGACCAGTTCCTGGGTCTCGGTGGGCGCGGCGATACGCTCCAACGGCAGGCCGAGGCTGAAGCTGCTACCCAGGCCCGGCTCGCTGACCAGCTTCAGGCTGCCGTTCATCAGTTGCGTCAGGCGCTGGCAGATCGACAGTCCCAGGCCCGTGCCGCCAACCTGGTGCACCGAACGGCGCACCTGGTAGAAAGGCTCGAACAGGCGGGCCTGCTCCTCGGTGCCGATTCCCGAGCCGGTATCGGTGACCTGCCAGGTCAGCATCATGCGCTCGGCATCCGCTGCGCCAGCCTTCACCCGCACTACGATACGTCCGCTATCGGTGAACTTCACCGCATTGCTCAGCAGGTTGTTGAGGACCTGCCGGATGCACGCGGCGTCGCCACGCATCCGCGCCGGCAGCTCCGGGTCAAGGCAGGCGTATATCTGCAGGCCCTTGGCCTGGGCCGCGGCGGCAAAGGACTGAACCGCGTCCTCGGTCAGTTCCACCGGGGAAAACTCCACCGGCTCCAGGTCCAATTGCCCGGCTTCGATCTTGGATACGTCGAGCACATCGCTGATCAATTGCAGCAGGGTCGACGAGGAGCGCTGGATAGCCTGCAGATAGCCGGTCTGCTGCAGGTCCAGCTCGGTACGGCCGAGCAGTTCGAGCGTACCGAGCACCCCGTACAGGGGCGTGCGGATCTCATGGCTCATGGTGGCCAGGAACAACGTCTTGGCCTCGTTGGCAGCATCGGCCAATTGCTTGGCACGGGCCAGCTCCGCCTCGGTCTGCTTGCGCGCGCTGATGTCGCTGAAGGCACAGAACAGTACGTCTTCGCCCTTGTAGCGAGTGGTCGCGTAGCAGAGGTAAAGATGCAACCCGGCCTCGGTCTCGATCTCCTCCCCGGTCGCCTCGCCAGACCCGGCGAAAGCACGGGAAATCCAGCGCGGCCCCTCGCGGGCGATCACCCGGCCATCACCCAGCCACTGCTTCGCCTGCGGATTCTCCAGCACCACCGCGGCATCGACACGGCGCAGCACGCACAAGGCCACAGGCGCCGTCTGGATCACCGCGCGGGAGAAGGCCTCGCTCTCCTTCAGTGCCTCGAGGCGCTGCTGCGCCGGCCGGATCAGCCGCTGGTCGATACGCCGCCCCAGCCGGTACAGCAACATGCCGACGCTCAGCGCCAGGCTGAAAGCCAGCACCAGAGGCAACCACAACGCCACGAGCAACTGCCCGATGCCCAGGTAATAGACCAGCATCCAGTTCGAGGCGCCCAGGTGCTTGAGCAGCACCATGCGCTGCGGTAGCGGGCCGTAGCCGGTGATGTCGAAGCTGTCGCCATCCCAGAGCGTGCGAAGGGCATCGACCTGGGTGCTCCCGGCGTCGCTGGCGAAAACGACCTGATGTCGCCGGTCGAGAAGCAGGTACTCGCCGGCACCCGCCCCATGCAACACCGCGTCGAGGTCGTCACCACGGATCTCCAGCCCCAGCCAGCCGGCATCATGGCCGTCGCCCAGGGGCTCGAACAGGAACAACCGGCGCTCGCTGTCCTCGGCGTCTGCCAGCCAGTGCACGCGCACCGCCGGCGCCGTCGACGACGCCTGGCGTAGCGCTTCGAGCACTGCCACGGGCAATGGCGATTCGGGCATGCCGGTAGGGATCAGGCGGTCGACCACCGGGCGCGCGCCAGCCTCGACGACGTACAGCAGCCCCAGGCGCTTGTCCTGCAGCTCGGCGAGGTCGCGGGCGGAAAGCAGCAGCCCCTGGCCGGCATTCAACGACAGGATCGTCGGCACGTGTTCCTGCCCGCGGCTCAGGGCCTCGCCGACCAACGTCCTGCCCACCGATACGGGCATCACGTTGCGGCTGAGATGGTCAATCAACGACTCACGATGGCTCAGGTACAGCTGGGCCTCGTACATGGCGGCGTTCATGGTGCGGCGCCTGAGCGACACTTCGTGGTTGAACGCCATGCTCAAGGCGAACGCCAGGCTGCACAGCAGGCAGAACATCAATGCGCAACTGAGCATACGCAGTAGCTTGCGCGCAGCGCTGGGCGTGGAGAAACCGGCATCGAGCGGCTGTAGGAATTGCTTGAGTTTCATGCCGCCAGCATGTCGGCATGGTGCCACCCCCTCTATCAGACGATTCTAATTGTGACGTCCAGCACATGTAACGAAAGCAGCCCTCAGCCCTCCAGCAACCCGCTGGCCCGCTGCACCCGCCGTTCGATGGCCGCCTCCAGCACCCACTGGCCGCGTCCGGCGCTGGCCAGGCTGAACCAGCTGCGCGCGCGGGTGATGCCGGTGTAGACCAGCTCGCGGGTGAGGATGGGGTTGAGCGCGTCGGGCAGCACCAGGGCGGCGTGGGTGAACTCCGAGCCCTGGGACTTGTGCACGGTCATGGCGAACACCGTTTCCACCGCCTGCAGGCGGCTGGGCAGCACCCACTTGATGCCTCCGCGGCCGTCGGCGAAGGCCACCCGCAGCGGCCATTTGCGCTCGCCGCCCTCCTCCCGCGGCAGCGCCAGGGTGATGCCGATGTCGCCGTTCATCAGGCCCAGGCCGTAGTCGTTGCGCGTGACCAGCAGCGGGCGGCCGAGGTACCAGGCGCCGCTGTGGGGCTGGATCAGCCCCTCGTCCTGCAGCAGCTCGGCGATGCGCAGGTTCAGCCCGTCCACGCCCCAGGGGCCGCGGCGCAGGGCGCAGAGCACCTGGAACTGGCCGTGGGCAGCGAGCACGCGCCCGGCCCAGGCGTCGAACTCGGCCTGGGCGGCGTCCGGCGCCGGGCGGGTGTCGCGCAGCACCTGCAGGTAGTGGCGGTAGCCCTGGGGCGGCGCCACATCCGGGCGGGCGGCGGCGTCGAGGAAGTAGCGGCCGCCGCCTTCCACCACCAGTTCGCGCAGGCCGCGGTCGTCGCGGGCGTCCAGGGCCAGGCGCGCCAGGTCGGCGTAGCCCCGTTCCCAGACCGCGCGCATGGCCGCCACGTCGCCGGCGTTGACCGCCTCGGCGAGCTGGCCGATGCCGCTGGCGGCGTCGAAGCGGTGGCTGTGGCGGAGCATGGCCACGGCCTGGTCGAGGGGCTGGCCGTGGGCGTCGAGCAGGTCGTCGTTGACCTGCTCGCCGCTGACCGCCTGCAGCCAGTCGCGGGTCGCCGCGCGGTAGTGGCCTTCGCGGGCGCGGCTGCACAGTTCGCCGAGCACCGCGCCGGCCTCCACCGAGGCCAGTTGGTCCTTGTCGCCGAGCAGGATCAGCCGCGCCTTGTCCGGCAGCGCGCCGAGCAGCGCGGCCATCATTTCCAGGTCGACCATGGAGGCTTCGTCCACCACCAGCAGGTCCAGCGCCAGCGGGTTGCCGGGGTGGTGGCGGAACTGGCGGCTGTCCGGGCGGCTGCCGAGCAGGCGGTGCAGGGTGGTGACTTCCTTGGGCACCTGCTGGCGTATCTGCTCGCCGTTGGCGAAGGCGCCGAGGTCCAGGCGGTCCATGGCGTTGGCGATGGATTCGTTGAGCCGCGCCGCCGCCTTGCCGGTGGGCGCCGCCAGGCGGATGCGCAGCGGCCGCCCGCCCTCGCCGCCCAGGGCCAGGCTCTGCAGCAGCGCCAGCAGGCGCACCACTGTGGTGGTCTTGCCGGTGCCGGGGCCGCCGGTGACGATGCCGAAGGCGTTGCCGGCGGCCAGGGCGCAGGCCAGTTTCTGCCAGTCCGCCGGGGCATTCGCCTGTTTCGGGAAGAGCGCGTCCAGGGCCTGGCGCAGGGCATCCGCCGGCAGCGCCGCGCGCAGGGCCTCGCCACGGGCCAGGCGCTGGTCGATGCCGGCGCGCACCTCGCGTTCGTACTGCCAGTAGCGGCGCAGGTACAGGCGCGGTCCGGCCAGCACCAGCGGCGTGGCGCCGGGGCCCTCGCCCACCAGGCGCGGGTCGGCCAGGGCGGCCTGCCAGGCGGCCAGGTCGAGGCCATCGAGCAGTTCGCCGGGCAGCGTCAGCGGCGTGCCTTCCAGCTCGCCGTCCGGCGGCAGCGACAGGGCGAAGCGGCTGTCGGCGAGGGTCGCGGCCAGGTCCAGGCACACATGGCCGCGGCCCAGTTGGTGGCTGGCCAGGGCGGCGGCGAGGATCAGCAGCGGCTCGGCGTCGGGCGCCTGTTCCACCAGGAAGGCCGCGAAGGCGCGGTCCAGCTCGCGCAGCCAGCCGCGTTCGGCCCATTGGCCGAGCAGTTCCAGCAGTTGCTCGCGGGTCATGCCGGCACCTCCTCGGCGTGTTGGCTGAACAGCGCTTCCAGCGCCTCCATCAGCGCCTTCGGCGGGCATTCGTGGAACACGCCGTGCTCGCCGCCGCGCAGGAACAGGTAGAGCGCGCCGCCGACGTGGCGGTCATAGTCGTAGTCCGCCAGGCGCGCCTTGAGCAGGCGGTGCAGGGCGAACAGGTAGAGCGCGTACTGCAGGTCGTAGCGGTGCTCCAGCACCGCCGCGCGCAGGGCCGGCGCGGTGTAGGCAGCGGCGTCGGGGCCGAGCCAGTTGGATTTGTAGTCGGCCACGTAGTAGCGCCCCTCGTGTTCGAAGACCAAGTCGATGAAGCCCTTGAGCATGCCGCCCAGCTGCGTCGGCTGCAGCGCCGGGCGCGCCTCGCCGGGCAGCACGTGGGCGCGCACGGCGGCGTCGAGGCGGGTGCTGTCGGTGGGTTTCACGGCGAACCAGAACTCCATTTCCTTCTGGTAGCTGGCCAGCGCCGCCAGTTGCACCGGCGCCGCGCCGGGCACCGCCAGTTCGGCCTGGAGAAAGGCCGGCAGCCACTGCGCCAGGGGCTCGATCCAGGCTTCCCAGCCGCGCAGCTGGCAGCGCCGGGCGATCAGGTCGCGCAGCGCCTCGGGTTGCTCCGCCACGACGGCGAAGTCCTCGTCGGCGGCCCATTCCAGCAGGCCGTGGAGGAAGCTGCCGGGGTTGGGCCCGCGCGGGAAGGCGTGCAGGCTGCCGGCGGCCGGCGCGGCCTGGGCCAGTTCGGCCGCGGCGCTGTCGGCGTCGCCTTCGCGCAGGGTGGCCTCCTCGGCGCTGATGGGTTCGCTGGCCGGCGCCGGCGCGTCGCCTTCGGCATCCAGGGTGGCCAGCGCGGAATAGCTGGCGATCCACCATTTCTCCGCCCCCCGCCGCTGCGGTTCACGGGCCTGGCCGAGCAGGCCGGCGCGGGCTTCGTCGTAGGCCGTGGCGTCCACCGCCGGCACGGGTTCGATGCGGATGCCGGGGCAGCCGCCGCCCAGGGCCTGCAGGCAGCCGGCGAAGCCGTCCAGGGCGATGGCCGCGCCGCCGCCGAGCAGGTAGCCGAAGGCGCCCTTGTGCAGCTCGGGGTTCTTCGCGTTGCCCGCCACCAGCGGCGCCACGCCCAGCCACAGGGCGTGGCGGGCGCGGGTCAGGGCCACGTAGAGCAGGCGCATGTCCTCGCCCAGGCGTTCGTCGTTGGCCAGGCGGTAGGCCGCCTCGGCCAAGTCCTTGCCGCGCGCCAGCTCGATCACCTTGCCGTCCTCGCCCTGGAAGCTGGGCGGCGTCTGGCTCTTGCCGTCCAGCTCCTTCCAGCTGCAGATGAACGGCAGCAGCACCAGCGGGTATTCCAGGCCCTTGGACTTGTGGATGGTCACCACCTTGATCAGGTCGGCGTCGCTTTCCAGACGGAGGATTTCCTCGCTCGACGGGCTGGCCAGCTGCTCGGCCAGCACCCGCAGCAGGGCATGCTCGCCGTCCAGCTCGGCGGCCTCGCGCTGCAGCCATTCGGCCAGGTGCAGCAGGTTGGTCAGGCTGCGCTCGCCGTCGGCGCGCCGCAGCAGCCGCGCCGGCAGTTCGAAGTCGGCCAGCAGCCGGCGCAGCATGGGCAGCACGCCCTGCTGCTGCCACTGGCTGCGGTAGTCGCGGAAGCGCATGAGCATGCCTTCCCAGAACTGTTCGTCCTGGTTCAGCCGCTCCAGGGTCTGCCAGCCCAGGCCCAGGGTGCGGGTAGCCAGGGCGCTGCGCAGCAGGGCGTCGTTGCCCGGCTCGGCGCAGGCGCGCAGCCAGTGCAGCAGGTCGCCGGCCTCGGGGCTGTCGAACACCGAGTCGCGGTCGGACAGGTAGACGCTGGCCAGGCGCCGCGCCGCCAGTTCCGCGCGCACCGCCTCGGCCTCGCTGCGCCCGCGCACCAGGATGGCGATGTCCGCCGGGCGCAGCGCGCGGCCCGTGCCATCGGCCTTGTACAGCCCGGCGCGGCCCTGCTGGGCCAGGCTCAGCCAGTGGCGGATGGCGCTGGCGGCGCCGGCGGCCATCTGCTCGCGGTAGAGCCGGCTGCCGACCACCTGACCGTCGTTCTCCAGTTGCCAGAGGGTCAGCGCCGCGGCTTCCTCGCCGTCGATCAGCAGGCGCTCGTCGCGGCCCTTGGCGGCCACCGCCTGGAACGGCACCGGGTTGTCGCCCTGCGCGGCGAAGCGGAAGGCGCCGCGTTCGTGGCCCTCGGCGAAGGCGAAGCAGTGGTTCACCGCCTCCACCACGGCGAGGGTCGAGCGGTAGTTGGTGCCCAGGGTGTAGTGGCGCCCGGCGGTGGCGGCGCGGGCGCGCAGGTAGGTGTGGATGTCGGCGCCGCGGAAGGCGTAGATCGCCTGCTTGGGGTCGCCGATCATGAACAGGCCGCAATCCCTGGGGTTCTCGGCGATGCGGTAGATGCGCTCGAAGATGCGGTACTGCAGCGGGTCGGTGTCCTGGAATTCGTCGATCAGCGCCACCGGGAACTGCTGGCGGATGCGCTCGGCCAGGTGCTCGCCGCCGGGGCCGGCCAGGGCGCGGTCCAGGCGCGCCAGCAGGTCGTCGAAGCCCAGTTCGGCGCGGCGCTGCTTCTCCGCCTCCAGGGCGCGGCTGACTTCGCCCAGGGCGTGCAGCAGCAGTTGCGGGGCGATGTCCGGCTGCTGCTCGGCGGCCTCCAGCCAGGCATCGATGGCCTGGAACGCGGCATGCTCGGGCACCGGCGTCTTGCCCTTCACCTTGATCCGCGTCTGGCCGAAGCGGTGGAGGTTTTCCGGCGCCGCGCCGCCCAGGCTCCAGGCTTCCAGCGCCTGCAGCCAGCCTTCGAAGACGGCGTCGTCGTCCTTGTTGCGGTAGCTGTTGCCGTTGAGCTGCGGGCGCAGGTCGATCAGCAGCTGGCGTAGGCCCTGGGCGTTGGCGGCCCAGGCGGCGCGGGCCTGCTGCTCCAGTTCGTCCAGGCGCGCGTAGAAGGCGCCGGTCTCCTCCAGCAGCTCGCGCAGCGAGCCGGGCGCGCTCAGCGGCTGGTCGGCATAGCGGAAGCCGGCCTCCTGCTGCGCCAGCAAGGGCTGCAGCAGGCGCGCCAGGGCCTCGGGGCCGCCCTTGTAGATGTCGCCGACCACCTTCGCCGCCGGCGCCGGCAGCGGGTAGAAGTTGCGCCGCCAGTAGTCGCGCACCACTTCGGCGAGCAGTTCGCTCTGGTCGGTGATCAGGTCCTGGGTGAATAGGCTGCCGCTGTCGAAGGCGTGCTCGCGGAGCATGCGGTAGCACCAGCTGTGGATGGTCGACACGGCGGCCTCGTCCATCCATTCGGCGGCCAGGCGCAGCAGGCGCGCGCAGCCGGGCCAGCGCTGCTCCGGGTAGCTGGCGCGCAGCTCGACCAGCAGCGCGTCGTGCTGCAGCGCCGGCTCGGCGAAGCAGGCGGCGGCCTCGCCCAGGCGCGCGCGGATGCGTTCGCGCAGTTCCTGGGTGGCGGCGTCGGTGAAGGTCACCACGAGGATTTCCGGCGGGCTCAGCGGCCGGCCGAAGGCCAGTTCGCCGCCGTGGTCGAGCACCAGGCGCAGGTACAGCAGGGCGATGGTGAAGGTCTTGCCGGTGCCGGCGCTGGCCTCGATCAGGCGGCTGCCGTGCAGGGGGAATTCCAGGGCGCGCAGTTCGCGGCTCATTGGCCTTGCTCCTCGTCGTCGCGGCGTTGCAGCAGCTGGTACAGCGGGCCGTAGAGGTTCTCGGCCCAGCTGGCGAATTCGCCGCTGGCGTTGAGGCTGGCGAAGTCCGGGTAGACCCGCGCCAGAGCCAGCGAGGAAGCCGCCTCGCCGCTGCTGCCGAAGCCGCCGTCGTAGCGCTTGGCCGCCTCGCTGGCGGCGCGGGCCTCGTCACCGTCGGCCCCCAGCCAGGCGAAGGCCGCCTTGCAGGCCACCGGCAATGGCCGGCGCAGGCCTTCGAGCCAGGCGGTGATCAGCGCGTCCAGGTGGCCGCGGGCGATCTCCGCGGTCAGCGGCGGCAGCTCCAGGGTGCCGGTCTGGCTGACCAGCAGGCTACGCACCGGCGCGCCGCACAGTTGCAAGCCCAGGTGGCGCACCCAGTGGCGCACCAGGCTGTGCCACTTGTAGCCGCGGCCTTCGTGCAGCTTGCCGCTGACCAGTTGCACGCTGGCCCACTGGCCCTCGGCGTTGCGCCGCAGGCCGCCGAGCCAGTCGCCCAGCTCCACGCCGCTGGCCGCGTGGCTGTGGATAAGCTCGCGCTGGCCTTCCTCGGCCTCGCTCCAGTGCTCCAGTTCCTCGCGGTAGCGCGTCAGCAGTTCGCCCAGCGGCGCGCTCAGCTCGCGGGCGCTGAAGGCGCCGAAGGCCGCCAGCGGCAGGCGCCCCTCGCCGCGCAGGCGCGCCAGCTGCCCCTCGATGCGGCCGGGCAGTTCGCCGTCGGCCCAGTGCTGCTCGATCCACGGGCGCAGGCGCTCGCACAGTTCGAATTGCAGCTGCCAGACCTGCAGGCCGTCGAGGGCGAAGGTTTCCTCGTCGTGGCCGGTCAGGTCTTCCTCGGCGAAGCGCACCTTCAGGCGCTGCTGGAAGAAGGCGTTGACCGGGCTGGCGAGGAAGTCGGCGAGCGCGCGCAGGCCGATGGGCGCGTCCGGCAGCAGTTCGGGCAGCGGCGCCTCGGCCTGTTCCGCCGGCTCGTCGTCGCGGTGCACCTCGCGCCATTCGCGGGCGTAGGTGTAGAAGCCGTCGACGCCCTCGCCCCGGCCTTCGAAGTAGCGGCGGCTGAAGGGTTGCAGCGGGTGTTCGGTGGTCAGCGCGTGGAGCAGCGCCTTGCCGTCGCCGGGCTGGCCGGCCAGCGACCAGCCGGCCGCCAGGTGGTCGCGCAGCTGGCCGATCAGCACCGACGGCGGGCGCTCGCTGTTGTCGCGGATGCTGCGGCCCACCCAGCTGACATACAGCTGGTCGCGCGCCGAGAGCACGGCTTCGAGCAGCAGGTAGCGGTCGTCCTCGCGCCGCGAGCGGTCGCCGGGACGGTAGTCGTTGCGCATCAGGTCGAAGTCCAGCGGCGGCTGCTGGCGCGGGTAGTCGCCGTCGTTCATGCCCAGCAGGCAGACCACGCGGAAGGGAATGGCGCGCATCGGCATCAGCGTGCAGAAGCTCACCGCGCCGGCCAGGAAGCGCTGGTTCAGGCCGCCGGCGTCGAGGCCGCCGAGCCAGGCCTCGCGCACCACCGACAGCGGCAGCGGTTCGCCGAAAGCGGCGCGCCCGCAGGTTTCCAGCCAGCGTTCGAGCAGTTGCAGCAGTTGCTGGCGCAGCAGTTCGTCGTGCTCGTCGCGGGTCAGGAAGAAGTCGTCGAGCAGTTGGCGCAGGCGCTCGCGCCAGACCTCCGGCGGCGCCGGCTCGGCCAGGCGCTCGCAGGCCTCGGCCAGGCGCTGCAGCAGGCCGGCCAGGGGGCCGAGCACGGCGGCGTCCAGGCCGCCGATCTCGGCATAGGGCTGGATGCCCTGGAAGGCCTCGCCCTCGCCCACCGCAAAGCCCAGCAGCATGCGCCGCAGGCCGAAGCGCCAGGTGTTGGCCTCTTCGGCGGCGGGCAGGCCGAGGTCTTCGCGCTGCTCGCCGTCCAGGCCCCAGCGCACCCCGGCGCCGTCGATCCAGCGTTGCAGCAGCGGCAGGTCGGCCTCGCCGATGCCGAAGCGCGCGCGCAGGGCGCCGACGTCCAGCAGGTCGAGGATTTCGCTCACCGCGAAGCGGCTGTCGGGCAGTTGCAGCAGGTGCTCCAGGGCCACCAGCAGCGGCTCGCGGCCGCGCTGGCCCTGGTCGGCCAGGGTGAAGGGGATGAAGCGCCGGTCGTCGCGCCCGAGCTGGCCGAACACCGCCTGGATGTGCGGCGCGTAGGCGTCGATGTCGGGGACCATGACGATGACGTCGCGCGGGCGCAGCGTGGGGTCGGCGTCGAAGCGCGCCAGCAGTTGGTCGTGCAGCACCTCCACCTCGCGCTGGGCGCTGTGGGCCAGGTGGAAGCGGATGGAGCGGTCCCGCGCCGGCTCCAGCGCCGGCCATTGCGCGCGGGTCTCGGCCAGCGGGCGCAGTTCGAGGATGTCGTCCTGCAACTGGCCGAGCAGGTGCGCCGGCGACTCCTCGCTGAACAGGTCGATGCGCCCGCCGCTGACCTCGCCGAAGCGGCTGCGGTAGCTCTCGGGGTTGTCGTACTGGTCGAGCAGGTTGATGTAGTCGCGGCCCTGCTTGCCCCAGGCGGCCAGCAGCGGCTGGGCGTACTGGTGCTGGAGGTCGTCGTCCAGTTGCAGCGGCACGCCGGGGCGGCGCTGCTGGCGGCGGTACTCGTGGCGCAGCAGGTCCTTGTCGGCGACGATGTCGGCCCAGTGGTGGCGGCAGGGGTTGTGCACGCACAGCAGCACCTGGGCCACCTGCGCCAGCGCGGCCAGGGCTTCCACCGTCTGCGCCGGCATGGCGGAGATGCCGAACACCACCACCCGGCGCGGCAGGCCCTTGGGCGGCGCGCCTTCGCGCAGGCGTTCGAGGAAGCGCCGGTGCACGCCGGCGCGGCTGCCGGCCAGGCCGTCCTCGCCCACTTCCGCCAGCAGGGCGCGCCACAGCTCGGCCTGCCAGCGTTCGTCGTCGTTCAGCGGGCGAAGGTTGCCGCCGGCGGTGCGCAGCTGGTCGCGGTGCTCGCTCCAGTCCTCCAGCCAGTCGGCGCGGTACACCTGGTACTGGTCGAACAGGTCGGCCAGGCGCTCGGCCAGCTGGTAGCGCTTGCGCAGGTCGGCGTCGTCGGCGAGGAAGCGGCGCAGGGCCTGGAACTCCTCGCGCGCCAGGAGGGCCGGCAGCAGGCGCATCAGGCGCCAGGTGAGCGGCGCCTTGTCCAGCACCGAGACTTCCGGCACCTGGTCCTTGCCCAGCGCGCCGCGGTAGGCGCGCCAGAGGAACTGCGCGGGCAGCTGCACGTCCAGCGCCGCGGTGATGCCGCAGCCGCCGTCGGCGACGTCGCGGCCCAGGGCCAGTTTCAGCCACTGGGCGATGCCGTTGCTCTGCACCAGGATGGTTTCGCTTTCCAGCGGCGCCAGCGGGTAGCGCGCCATCCAGGCCACCAGCAGGTCGCGCAGCGCCTCGGGGTGGTTGCCGTGGATGACCATCAGGCCGGGGCTCAGGGCTTCGCTCATCGTTTCTCCAGGTTTGCCGGGGGGCCCGGCAATTTGAGCAGAAGCCGGGGTGGGGTGGGAGGGTTTTTCCTGCGAGGGGGGATTTTATCGGGGTGGGGCGACGGTCTGTGTCGTGAAGCGCGTGCTTTGGCTGGGCCAGGTGTAGGGCGCATAACGCCTACGGCGTTATCCGCCGTTTGACCTCGACCCCAGGCGCGCTTCGGGTTGGGCCACGAAGCACCTGCTTCCGGGCACTCCGGACTCGACCGCGAAGCCGGGCATAAGCTCTGTGAAACGGCGGATAACCGCGAACGGTTATTCGCCCTACGCTGGACGCGCATCACCCCCACCCCAAATACCCATCCACCTCCTCCGCCAACCACTGGGCAAACACCGCCACCTTGGTCCGCGTCTCCTCCCGCTGTGGCCACACCAGCCAGTAGGGGTAGGCGTAGGGCGCGCTGACCTCGCCCAGTTGCACCAGTTCGCCGCGGGCCAGGGCGCCGGCCACCAGGCTGCGGCGTTCGACGCTTATGCCCAGGCCCAGGCGCAGGGCTTCCACCACCAGGTTGGAGTCGTTGACGGTGAACAGGCCGTCGCCTTCGGGCAGCGCCACGCCCGCCGCCTGGCACCAGGGCAGCCAGGATTCGAAGCCGTGGATCAGCGGGCCGGCGAGGATCTGCTGCGGCGTGCGCGGCAGGCGTCCGCCGTTGAAGTGCGGGGCGCAGACCGCCAGCAGTTCGTCGTCGAACAGGCGTTGCTGGGCCAGGCCCTCCCAGTGCCCCTGGCCGATGCGGATGGCCACGTCGGCCAGGCCCTGGCGCAGGTCGATGACTTCCAGGCTGGCCAGCAGGCGCAGGCGGTATTCGGGATGGCGTTCGCGGAACGCCGGCAGGCGCGGCAGCAGCCATTGCTGGGCGAAGGACGGCAGCACCGCCACCACCAGTTCCCCCTCGCTGGGCCGCGCCCGCGCCAGGCGCGTGGCTTCGGCTATGTCGCGCAGGGCGCGGCGCACCTGCAGGGCGTAGAGGCGGCCCTCCTCGCTCAGGCGCAGGCCGCGGCCCTCGCGCTGCAGCAGGGTGACGCCGAGCAGTTCCTCCAGCTGGCGCACCTGCTGGCTGACCGCCGAGTGGGTGACGTGCAGCTCGGCGGCGGCCTGGGTCACGCTGCCGAGCCGGGCCACGGCCTCGAAGCTGCGCAGCGCGGACAGGGGTGGATAGGCGCTCATGTAAGTTCTGCTAACCCTTGCAGTTATAAATCGTCGATTTTTTCCGGCCTTTCCAGCCGCTAGATTTAGCGACAGCAGCGCTGCCATGCGGCCTTCGCAGCCGGCCACCCCATGTAATCTCCAATAACAGGATGCCTCAATGCAACTGATCGGAATGCTCGACTCGCCCTACGTCCGCCGCGTGGCCATCAGCCTGCGCCTGCTGGACGTCGACTTCAGCCACCGCTCGCTCTCGGTGTTCCGCCACGTCGAGGAGTTCCGCGCCATCAACCCGGTGGTCAAGGCGCCCAGCCTGGTGCTGGACGACGGCCAGGTGCTGATGGATTCGAGCCTGATCATCGACCTGGCCGAACACCAGGCCGGGCGCAGCCTGATGCCCGCCGAGCCGGCCGAGCGGGTGCGCGCCACGCGCCTGCTGGGCCTGGCCCTGGCGGCCTGCGAGAAGGCCGTGCAGCTGTACTACGAGCTGCAGCGCGACGAGGCCCGCCGCGACGCCGCCTGGTACGCCCGGGTGGACCAGCAGCTGCGCGCCGCCTGCGCCGGCCTGGAACTGGAGCTGCTGACGCAGCCGCTGCCGCGCGACGGCCGCCTCGACCAGGCCGGCCTGAGCGCCGCCGTGGCCTGGACCTTCATCCAGCTGGTGCATGCCGAGCGCGTGGCCGCCGACGACTACCCGGCCCTGCGCGACTGGACCGCCCATGCCGAGACACTGGAGGCGTTCAAGGCCTTCCCGCCGGTGTGAGGCCCGCGCGGGCGAGCCCACACTTCACCGATATTGCACTCAAACAGCAATAACATTCATTGGATATGGATCGTCACGCTGTCTAGGATGGCCGTCGGCCTCGCCCCTGCGACAGAACGCCGCTCGACCAACCATAAGGAAGCGCCCGCCCGACCGGCCCCAGGCCGGAATCGTGATGCGCGGTGCCTGCGTGACATGCATCCATTGACTGCCCCCCTTCCCGGCGCCTCCCGCGAGGTGCCGCGATGAAAGCCGCTGCCTTCGGCGCCTGGCTGCACCGCCTGGCGCCCTGCGCCGGCCCCTCGTCCAACCGCGACTGGCTGCGCGCCGTGCTCGGCTGCGGGTTCGCCCTGGGCCTGTGCATGCCCTTGTGCGCCTGGCTGTTCGGCGTCGACACCATGCTGCGCATCGGCCCGCCGCTGGCCGCCTCGGCCCTGCTGGCCATCGCCGTGCCGTCCAGCCCGCTGGCGCAGCCCTGGTCGCTGCTGGGCGGCAACCTGGTGGCGGCGCTGGTGGGCCTGCTGCTCGGCCACTGGCTCGGCCACAGTTGGCCGCAGGCGTCGCTGTCCATGGTGGTGGCGGTGCTGCTGATGCTCGGCCTGCGCTGCCTGCACCCGCCGAGCACGGCCATGGCCTTCAGCCTGGCCGTAGGCGGGCCGCTGGTGGACCAGCATCTGCTGCACCTGCTGCTGCCGGTGGGCGTGGCCTCGCTGGCGCTGATCGGCGTGGCCCTGGTCTACAACAACCTCACCCGCGCGCCCTACCCGCGCAAGCTCGCCGTCCCGGCCAGCAACCCGCACCTGACCGCCGACCCGCTGCCCGGCGAGCGCCTGGGCCTGCATGCCGACGACCTGGAAAGCGCCCTGGCCAGCGCCGGCGGCTTCGTCGACGTCACCCCCGAGGACCTCGAACGCCTGCTGCTGGCCGCCGAGAAGCACGCCAGCGAACGCCTGCTGGGCGGCATCCGCGCGCGCGACATCATGTCCCGCGACATCCGCTCGGTCAGCCCGGACGCGCGCATCGAGGAAGCCTGGGGCCTGCTCGACAAGCACCACCTCAAGGCCCTGCCGGTGCTCGACCGCGGCCACCTGGTGGGCATCCTCACCTTGAGCGACCTGTTCCGCGGCCAGCGCCGCCTGCGCTCGCCCTTCGGCCAGCGCGTCGGCAACCTGATGACGCACCGCGTGCAATCGCTGCGCGAGGACGCCCAGCTTCCGGAGCTGATCCAGTTGCTCTCCGACCAGGGCCGCCACTGCCTGCCGGTGGTCGACGGCGCCGGCCGGCTGGTCGGCATGCTCAGCCAGACCGACCTGATCGCCGCCTTCCGCCACCTCTGGCTGCAGCCGCAGGTGCAGGCCGAGCGCGCCCTGCAGGTGGCGGTCTAGGCCTCGTAGTCCCAGCGCTGCGACCAGTCGATGTCCCCGGCCACCACCTCGCGGAGGATGGCCAGGGCGTTCTGCAGCGCCGGTGAATCCTTCTCGCGGGAATACACCAGGTAGGTCGGGTAGATGAATTCCGGCGCCAGCGGTACCCGCTCCAGCACCCCGGCCTGCAGGTAGCTGTGCACCACCCGCGTGCGGAAGTAGCCGCTGCCGCCGCATTGCAGCAGGTGCTGCAGGGCCAGCGGGCCGAGGCTGAAGCTGGTGGCGGCGTGGGCCCGGTCGGGCAGCGCGGCATCGTGCTGGCGGCGGAATTCCTCGCCCCAGTCGATGTAGATGTAGGGCTCCGGCTGCTGCGTCGAGCGCACCAGGATCAGCTTCTCCTCCAGCAACTGCTCCACCTGCATGCCCGGCCAGTAGTCCGGGCGGTAGACCAGCGCGGCGTCGAGCACGCCCAGCTCCAGCTGCTTCTGCAGGCGCTCGCCGCTGCCGATCTCGGCGTGCAGGGCCAGGGCCGGCATGCGCTGGCGCAGGCGCACCGTCCAGGCGAGCATCAGCGGGTTGCTCAGGCTCAGCTCGCCGCCGATGTTGAGCACCTCGCGGTAGCCCGCCGGCAGCGGCAGGTCGCGGCGCGCCGCGTCCCAGGTCTGCACCAGTTGGTTGGCGTAGCCGAGGAAGCGCTCGCCGTCATCGGTCAGCCGGGCGCCGGCGCGGCTGCGCTGGAACAGCCGGCAGCCCAGCTGCGTCTCGAGGTTGTGCACCCGCGCGGTGACCGTGGTCTGGGTCACGTGCAGGCGCTGCGCGGCGGCGACGAAGCTGCCGCCACGGGCGATTTCCAGGAAGGTGCGCGCCAGTTCGATGTCCATGGGAAGCGGTCACGACGGGGGATGCCGCAGTCTAGTCGAAGTCCAGTTCCTCGTGGCGCTGGCGGGTGAAGCGCAGCAGCCAGAGGCAGATGAGGAAGCCGCAGGCGGCCAGCAGCGCGGCCACCAGGAAGATGCTGGCGTAGTCCGAGTGCGCGGCCACCGCGCCCATCAGCGGGCCGGCCAGGCCCAGGGCCAGGTCGAAGAACAGCGCGTAGGCGCCCAGCGCCGAACTGCGGCTGGCGGCGGGGATGCGCAGCACCGCCTCGACGCCCAGCGCCGGGTACACCAGCGACAGCCCGGCGCCGGTCAGCGCCGTGCCGAGCAGGGCGAAGGCCGGGCTCGGCGCCTGCCACAACAGCAGCAGGCCGGCGCTTTCCACCAGCAGGCAGAGCACCGCCACGTTGAAGCCGCCGAAGCGGTTGATGGTCCAGGACAGCAGCAGCCGCGCGCCGACGAAGCTGATGCCGAACAGGCTCAGGCACCAGGCCGGGTCGGCCCAGCCGCGGCTGCCATAGTAGAGGGTGATGAAGGTGGCCAGGCTGCCGAAGCCGATGGAGCCCAGGGCCACGCACATACCGTAGGGCAGTACCCGGCCGAGCACGGCGAAGAAGGCCATGCGCGTGCCGGCGATGATCGGCGCCGGCGCCTTGCCGCGGGCCAGCAGCAGGCCCAGGCCGGCCAGCGCCAGGATGCCGGCGCCCAGGCTCCACAGCCCCAGCTGCGCGGCCATGCCCACGCCCAGCGGCGCGCCCAGGGCGATGCCGCCGTAGCAGACGATGCCGTTCCAGGAGATCACCCGCGCGGTGTTCTGCGCGCCGACCCGGGCGATGCCCCAGCTCGCCGTGCCGATGCCCATCAGGCCCTGGGCGAAGCCGATCAGCAGGCGGCTGCCCAGCAGCAGCGCCAGGCTCACCCAGGCCAGCGCCTGCAGGCTGGTGGCCAGCAGCACCAGCGCCCCGCCGCCGGCCAGGCTGAGCAGGCCGTAGATCACCGCGCGCTTGGCCCCCAGGGTGTCGGTCAGGCGCCCGGCCAGCGGCCGCGAGGCGAGGGTCGCCAGGTATTGCGCGCCGATCACCAGGCCCGCGGTGGTGGCGTCGAAGCCCAGGTCGTGGTGGACGAAGCCGGGCAGCACCGGCAGCAGGAAGCCGATGCACAGGAACAGCAGGAAGGTGAAACCGACGATCGAGACGATCTGCAGGGTGACGGCGTGCGGACGCTGCTCGGGAGAGCTCATGAACGGGCCTGGCGCGAGGGGATGTCAGGGACTGCGCCATCATTGCCCGATGCCGGGAAAATTGAAAGCCACCTATCGATTCCGCGGCCGACCGGCCCGCGCCGAACGCCTATAGTTGATGCACGACCGACCACAGGAGGCCCGCCATGGACACCACACCCCACACCTTCGCCGAACTGTTCAAGCAACTGGGCCTGCCCAGCGGCCGCCAGGAGATCGACGCCTTCCTCGCCGCGCACCGCCTGCCCGCGGACCAGGCCCTGGCCGACGCGCCCTTCTGGAACGAGGCCCAGGCGGCCTTCATCCGCGAGGCCCTGGAAGAGGACTCGGACTGGGCCGAGGAAGTCGACGAACTGGCCGCGCGGCTGTCCCACTGAGCGCCGGGCGGCCTTTGACGGCGACTCCCATCTGCGGCCTAATGCACGCCCCCGACCGCCACCGCCGCCCATGTCCGAGAAGCCGTTTTCCGCCGCCCAGCACCGCGCCAGCACCCTGCACCTGCCGGCCGGGCCCTGGTCGACGGTGCTCGACTGCCTGTGCGCGCGCTTCCCGGCGATCCCCCGCGAGACCTGGCTGCAACGCCTGGCCCGCGGCCGCGTGCTGGACGCCGAGGGCAAGCCGCTGGACGCCAGCACACCGCACCGCGAGGGCCTGCGCGTGCACTACTTCCGCGAGGTGGAGGCGGAAACGCCGATCCCCTTCGAAGAACGCATCCTGCACGTCGACGAGCACCTGGTGGTGGCCGACAAGCCGCACTTCCTGCCGGTGACGCCCTCCGGCCAGTACGTCGAGCAGACCCTGCTGGCGCGCCTGGCCCGGCGCCTGGACAACCCGCTGCTGGTGCCGCTGCACCGCATCGACCGGCCCACCGCCGGGCTGGTGCTGTTCTCCGCCAACCCGGCCAGCCGCACGGCCTACCAGGCGCTGTTCCGCGAGCGGCGCATGCACAAGCGCTACGAGGCCATCGCCCCGCCGCTGCCGCAGTTGGACTTCCCCCATGTGCGGCGCAGCCGCCTGGTGGACGGCGAGCCCTTCATCCTCATGCGCGAGGCCGAGGGCGCGATCAACAGCGAAACCCGCATCGAGGTGCTGGAGCGCCGCGAGCACTGGTGGCGCTACGCGCTCTACCCGGTGAGCGGCAAGCGCCACCAGCTGCGCGTGCACATGGCCGCCCTGGGTGCGGCGCTGCGCAACGATCCGCTTTATCCACAGCTGCTGCCGGAAGAGCAGCGGCGCAGCGACGACTATTCCCGCCCGCTGCAGTTGCTGGCCCGGCACCTGGCCTTCGACGACCCGCTGACGGGCCGGCCGCGGCAGTTCGACAGCCAGTTGCAGCTGGACTGGTGAGCCGGGTCTTTCATCGATTTCATCAATAGTCGAAAGCAGGAAGTTCCATTTCCGTTGATGGTGGCCGTTGCGTTTTCATAGCTCCGTCCCCCACTGACGGAACGCAAGGAGCCCGCCATGAGCTATACCGCGAAGTCCTTCTCGGCGCTGGTCAACGCCCTGCGCGCCAACGGCATCACCCGCCCGGAGCAGATGGCCCGGCAGCCCTTCCGCAATGCCCAGGGTTACTGGTCGGCGGAGGTGAAGGCATGAACGCACGTCATTACGTCCAGTCGCCGTTGAGCGAAGATGGGTCGGTGTTGTTCTATCTGCTGGCGGTGGCCTGGTTATTGTGCTCGGGAGTTTGAGCGAGCGGGCCTTGTCCTCTCGCACCGTCCACCTCGCTATTCCCACGAACGCGGAACGCGGCTCCACCGCGGACAGAGTCCTATCCCTCCGACAAACGCAATGCCCCGTAGGATGGTGTTGAGCGAAGCGATACCCATCACCACGACCGCATGGGTTTCGCCAAGGCTCAACCCATCCTACGAAGAGCGCCAGTTTCTTCTATGGCCCCAGGGAAGCACCGGCGTAGGAGCGGACCTTGTCCGCGATCGGGTTCACCGGCCACGCCGGACGCCCCGGCCACACCTGCGCCCCGCCCCCGCTATTTCTTCAGGCACCCACTCATGAACGTCTTGCGCTCATCGCCCTTCAGCGCCTTGGCCGCGGCGTCCTTGTTGCACTGGGCCATCTTCTCCTGCTGCGGCGTCAGCTTCTTGCCGGTATCGCCGCCGCCGGCCTTCAGGCAGCTGCTCATGAAGGTCTTGCGCTCATCACCTTTCAGCGACTTGGCGGTAGCGTCGGCGTTGCAGGTCTTCATCTTTTCCTGCTGGGCGGTGTTGGCGGCGAAACCCTGCACCGAGAACAACAGCGCGCACAGCAGCAGGGGAAGGCGGAGCTTGATCATGGAGCGGTCTCCTCGAATGTTGATCGCTTCCTGAGCGTAGCCTGCTGTTACATTTGTGCGAGCCCACCCGCGTGCCCCGGTCACGGCTGACAGCGCCTCGCCAGCGGTTATAATCGCGCCTGCTATGCTTTCCCCGCATATCCCCCCATCAGCCACACGCCATCAGGAACACAGGTGACGAAAGACGAACTGCGCGCCGAACTGGAGCGCCAGGAACAGCGTTACAAGGATGTCTATGGCGGCGAGGTCACCCTCTACGCCGCCCAGCCCGACCCCGACAAGAAGCCCTGGCGCAAGCGCCCGACCGTGCAGGACAAGGCCTTCGACCGGGAACTGGAGAAGATGCAGACCGACCTGCAGAAGGCCCAGCAACGCCAGGCCGAACAGGACGCGAACTGAGCCGCGACGGCCCCCCGAAAACGTTGCAGCGCATTGCCCGCAGCGCTGCAAGCCCCGTGCGACCGGGTGTCGCTGGATTCCGAGAATCGCTTCAGGTTTCAGACGACATCCTATCGCTTCTGGCATAATCGCCGCCCCGTCACCGACCGGTCACAGAAACTTCATGTTCGATCTCTTCAGCGGACTCGACCTCTGGGTAGGCATCAGCCTGGTGCTGGCGCTGGGCTTCGTCCTGGCCTTCGAGTTCATCAACGGCTTCCATGACACCGCCAACGCGGTGGCCACGGTGATCTACACCAAGGCCATGTCGCCCTACCGCGCGGTCATCCTCTCCGGCATCTTCAACTTCCTCGGCGTGCTGCTCGGTGGCGTCGGCGTGGCCTATGCCATCGTGCACCTGCTGCCGGTGGAACTGCTGATCAACGTCAACAGCGGCCACGGCCTGGCCATGGTGTTCTCGCTGCTGGCCGCGGCCATCGCCTGGAACCTGGGCACCTGGTACTTCGGCATCCCCGCCTCCAGTTCGCACACCCTGATCGGCTCGATCCTCGGCGTGGGCCTGGCCAACGCCGTCATCACCGGCGTGCCGCTGGCCGACGGGGTGAACTGGCAGAAGGCGATCGACATCGCCATGTCGCTGATCTTCTCGCCGCTGGCCGGCTTCATCGTCGCGGCCCTGGTGCTGATCGGCCTGAAGTGGATGTACCCGCTGTCGAAGATGCACAAGACCCCGGAAACCCGCCGCGAAGTCGACGAGAAGAAGCACCCGCCGTTCTGGAACCGCCTGGTGCTGGTGCTCTCGGCCATGACCGTGAGCTTCGTCCACGGCTCCAACGACGGCCAGAAGGGCATCGGCCTGATCATGCTGGTGCTGATCGGCATCGTCCCCGCCAAGTTCGTCCTCGACCTGAACAGCACCACCTACCAGATCGAACGCACCCGCGACGCCGCCATCCACCTCAGCCAGTTCTACCAGCGCCACACCGACGTGCTCGGCGACATGCTCGCCCTGGGCAAGGGCGCCGACGGCGAGATGCCCGAGCTGTACCGCTGCGAAGCAAAGCAGACCGAATCCACCCTCAAGGGCCTGCTGAGCGACATCAAGGGCATCTCCAGCTACAACGAGCTGTCCGCCGACAGCCGCGTGCAGGTGCGCCGCTACCTGCTGTGCCTGGACGACACCGCGAAGAAGGTCGGCAAGCTCGACAGCCTGCCGGCGCGCGAGAAGGCCGACCTGGAGAAGCTGCGCAAGGACCTGACCAGCACCACCGAATACGCGCCCTTCTGGGTGATCATCGCGGTGGCCCTGGCCCTGGGCGTGGGCACCATGGTCGGCTGGAAGCGCGTGGTGCTCACCGTCGGCGAGAAGATCGGCAAGCAGGGCATGACCTACGCCCAGGGCATCAGCGCCCAGCTCACCGCCACCGCGGCGATCGGCATGGCCAACCTCTACAGCCTGCCGGTGTCCACCACCCACGTGCTGTCCTCGGGCGTGGCCGGCACCATGGTCGCCAACCGCAGCGGCCTGCAGGGCGGCACCGTGCGCAACATCCTGATGGCCTGGATCCTCACCCTGCCCACCTCCATGGCCCTGGCCGCCGGCCTGTTCTGGCTGGCCTCGCGCTTCTACTGACGGCCCCGCCGACGCCTGCCCCGCGCAGGCGTCGCCTGGCCATCCGGGCCTGACCTGAGCAGGACACGAGCGAATGCTGGCGACATGGATGCTGCTCGGTTGGCTGGCCGCCTGTGCCTACCAGGACCTGCGCCGCCGCAAGGTGGATAACCTGCTGACCCTCGGCGGCCTGGCCGCGGCCGCCGCCTACCTGTACCTGCACGGCCACAGCCTGACCCAGCATTCCGTGGCGGCCGCCCTCGCCGCGGCGGCCCTGGGCCTCTCGCTGAGCCTGCCCGGCTACTGGCTCGGCAAGCTGGGCGCGGCGGACGTCAAGCTGCTGGCCGCGCTGGGCCTGGCCAGCGACCCCGACACCCTGCTCTACAGCCTGGGCCTGGCCTGCCTGGCGACGCTGCTGCTGATGCTGGGCAGCAGGCTTTCGATCGACTCGAACAGGCTTCCGCAGCCCGTCGTGGCGCGGCTGAAATCCTTCGATGCCAGCCGTTCCAAGTCATTTCCCTTCGCTTTCTCGATCTTTACCGGCTATCTGCTGCAACTGGCATTCACCTGAACGATGCCCGCGGGATCCGTCATTCTTTTCTGACGTCATTTTCCCATCACAAAGCTAAAGTCCTACAGAAAACGGCCGATACAACCTGCCCACACCGTCGTTCCCGCAGGATGCTCTACCCATGCTTCGCTCGCTGTCCTTCGCCAAGAAGATCCTTCTGGCGGCCTCCCTCGTGGTGATCTTCGCCTTCGCCTGCTTCATCTTCTTCAACGACTTCCGCCAGAGCCGCGCCATCCAGGAGGACACCGACTCCTACCTGCGCGAGATCGGCAGCCTCACCGCCAGCAACATCCAGAGCTGGCTGGAAGGCCGCATCCACCTGGTGGAGATGGAAGCCGCGCAACTGGCCGATGGCGAGCCCACCGCCGAGCGCATCCAGCACGTGCTGGAGCAGCAGGTGCTGCAGCGGAACTTCGAATCGGTGTACCTGGGCGAGGCCGCCAGCGGCGTCTTCACCATGCGCCCCTACTCGCCCATGCCCGACGGCTACGACCCGCGCCAGCGCGGCTGGTACAAGGACGCCGCGGCCGCCGGCCGGCTGATCGTCACCGAGCCCTTCCTCGACGCCGGCACCAAGGAGCAGATCCTCGCCATGTCCATGCCGGTCATGCGCAACGGCCAACTGGTCGGCGTGGCCGCCGGCGACATGAAGCTGCAGACCATCACCGCCATCCTCAACTCGCTGAAGTTCGACGGCGACGGCTATGCCTTCCTGGTCAGCGACGCCGGCAAGATCCTCCTGCACCCGGACGACGCGAAGGTGTTCAAGAACCTCGCCGAGGTCTACCCGCACGGCGCGCCGCAGGTCCGCCCCGGCGTGCAGGAAGTGGAAGTCGACGGCCATACGCAACTGGTCTCCATGACCCGCGTCGAGGGCCTGCCGGGGGTGTCCTGGTACGTCGCCCTGGTGCTGGACAAGAGCGCCGCCTACGCCATGCTCAGCGACTTCCGCACCTCGGCGGTGATCGCCACCCTGGTCGCCATCGTCGCGATCATCTTCCTGCTGGGCATGCTGATCCGCGTGCTGATGCAGCCGCTCACCGACATGGGCCGCGCCATGCAGGACATCGCCCAGGGCGAGGGCGACCTGACCAAGCGCCTGAAGGTCGACAGCCGCGACGAGTTCGGCCTGCTGGCCGAGGCCTTCAACCGCTTCGTCGCGCGCATCCACGAGTCCATCCGCGAAGTGGCCGGCACCGCGCGCCAGCTGCATGACGTGTCGCAGCTGGTGGTCAATGCCTCCAACTCGTCCATGGCCAACTCCGACGAGCAGGCCACCCGCACCAACAGCGTGGCAGCGGCGATCAACGAACTGGGCGCCGCCGCCCAGGAAATCGCCCGCAACGCCGCCGATGCCTCGCACCACGCCAGCGACGCCAGCCACCAGGCCGGCGACGGCCGCCAAGTGGTGGAGCAGACCATCGCCGCGATGAATCAACTGTCAGAGAAGATCAGCTACGCCAGCACCCACATCGAGGCGCTGAACAGCCGCACGGTGAACATCGGGCAGATCCTCGAAGTGATCAAGGGCATCTCCGAGCAGACCAACCTGCTGGCGCTCAACGCCGCCATCGAAGCCGCCCGCGCCGGCGAGGCGGGCCGCGGCTTCGCCGTGGTGGCCGACGAGGTGCGCAACCTGGCGCACCGCGCCCAGGAATCGGCGCAGCAGATCCAGGGCATGATCGAGGAACTGCAGGTGGGCGCCCGCGAGGCGGTCAACACCATGGGCGAAAGCCAGCGCTACAGCCTGGAGAGCGTGGAAATCGCCAACCGCGCCGGCCAGCGCCTGGCCAGCGTGACCGGGCGCATCAGCGAGATCGACGCGATGAACCAGTCGGTGGCCACCGCCACCGAGGAGCAGACCGCGGTGGTCGACTCGCTGAACATGGACATCACCGAGATCAACACCCTCAACCAGGAAGGCGTGGAAAACCTCCAGGCCACCCTGCGCGCCTGCGCCGACCTGGAAACCCAGGCCGGGCGGCTGCGGCACCTGGTGGACAGTTTCCGCATCTGATCCGCCATCCATGAACAAGGCGCCTGCGGGCGCCTTTTTCATGTTCGCAAGATGCCATCTGTAGGAGCGGGCCCTGCCCGCGAATCGCGCGCAGGGCGCGCTCCTACAAGGGTGCGAGGCATGGGCACCCGTAGGGCGTATAACCGTTCGCGGTTATACGCCGATACACCTCATCCACAGGCCAACCTCCTGGCCGAGCCCGGAATGCGCGGAAACAGAGGTTCGGGCTCGACCATGCAAGGGCCTGGAACCAAGGCCAAGCGGCGTATAACGCGGAGCGTTATACGCCCTACACACTTCTCTGCCTTTCACCCTCCGGCCGCTACCGTTCGTCCGCCTCGCTAAAGCTTCCTACGGAAAATGCCGACTTCTTGTCTGAAAGCCGCATCAGCCGGCGCTTCAGCCCCGGGCAAGGGCTTCCCGGCACAGGAGTGCCACCGGCCGCACGTCACCCGCGGGCGGCCCCACCGCCGCCCCACCCGGCGCGCGGTCTGTAGTCCGGGGGCTCGGAACCATCGCCGAGGCCCCCAAATCACTGGCCCCATCCCTGGATGCAAAAACAAGATGATGAAGAACCTGAAGTTCAGCCACAAAATACTGCTGGCCGCTTCTCTGGTGGTTTTCGCCGCATTCGCGCTCTTCACCCTGTACAACGACTCCCTGCAGCGCAACGCCATCCGCGCGGACCTGGAGTCCTACCTGCAGGAAATGGGTGAAGTCACCGCCAGCAACATCCAGAACTGGCTCAGCGGGCGCATCCTGCTGGTGGAACACACCGCCCAGAGCATCGGCCGCGACAGCGCGCCGGCCAGCCTCGGCGGCCTGCTGGAGCAGAAGGCGCTGACCTCGACCTTCAGCTTCACCTACCTCGGCCAGGCCGACGGCAGCTTCACCATGCGCCCGGACGACAAGATGCCCGACGGCTACGACCCGCGCACCCGCCCCTGGTACAAGGACGCCCTGGCCGCCGGCGGCACCACCCTGACCGAACCCTACGTCGATGCCGCCACCGGCCAGTTGATCATCACCATCGCCACGCCGGCCCAAGCCGCCGGCAAGACCGTGGGCGTGGTCGGCGGCGACCTCAACCTGCAGGCCATCGTGCAGATCATCAACTCGCTGGACTTCAGCGGCATGGGCTACGCCTTCCTGGTCAGCGGCGACGGCAAGGTGCTGGTCGCCCCGGACAAGCAGCAGGTGATGAAGAACCTCAGCGAAATCTACCCGCAGAACACCCCGCGGATCGGCAGCGGCTTCAGCGAGAGCGAGCTCAACGGCTCTACCCGCATCCTCGCCTTCGCCCCGGTCAAGGGCCTGCCTTCGGTGAACTGGTACATCGGCCTGTCCATCGACAAGGACAAGGCCTACGCCATGCTCAGCACCTTCCGCACCTCGGCGGTGATAGCCGCGCTGGTCGCCATAGTCGCGATCCTCCTGCTGCTGGGCATGCTGATCCGCGTGCTGATGCAGCCGCTCACCGCCATGGGCCGCGCCATGCAGGACATCGCCCAGGGCGAAGGCGACCTGACCAAGCGCCTGGCGGTGCACAGCCGCGACGAGTTCGGCGCCCTGGCCGAAGCCTTCAACCGCTTCGTCGAGCGCATCCACGAGTCCATTCGCGAAGTAGCCGGCACCGCGCGCCAACTGCATGACGTGTCGCAACTGGTGGTCAACGCCTCCAACTCGTCCATGGCCAACTCCGACGAGCAGGCCAACCGCACCAACAGCGTGGCCGCGGCGATCAACGAGCTGGGCGCCGCCGCCCAGGAGATCGCCCGCAACGCCGCCGATGCCTCGCACCACGCCAGCGACGCCAGCCACCAGGCCGGCGACGGCCGTCAGGTAGTGGAGCAGACCATCAGCGCGATGAACCAGCTGTCGGAGAAGATCAGCTACGCCAGCACCCACATCGAGTCGCTGAACAGCCGCACGGTGAACATCGGGCAGATTCTCGAAGTGATCAAGGGCATCTCCGAGCAGACCAACCTGCTGGCGCTCAACGCCGCCATCGAAGCCGCCCGCGCCGGCGAGGCGGGCCGCGGCTTCGCCGTGGTCGCCGACGAGGTGCGCAACCTGGCGCACCGCGCCCAGGAAGCCGCGCAGCAGATCCAGGGCATGATCGAGGAACTGCAGGTGGGTGCCCGCGAGGCGGTCACCACCATGGGCGAAAGCCAGCGCTACAGCCTGGAGAGCGTGGAGATCGCCAACCGCGCCGGCCAGCGCCTGGCCAGCGTGACCGGGCGGATCAGCGAGATCGATGCGATGAACCAGTCGGTAGCCACCGCCACCGAGGAACAGACCGCGGTGGTCGACTCGCTGAACATGGACATCACCGAGATCAACACCCTCAACCAGGAGGGCGTGGAGAACCTCAAGGCCACCCTGCGCGCCTGCGCCGACCTGGAGACCCAGGCCGGGCGGCTGCGGCAGTTGGTGGACAGCTTCCGTATCTGAACCGCCATCCATGAACAAGGCGCCTGCGGGCGCCTTTTTCATGTTCGCAAGAGGCTACCTGCAGTAGCGGGCCCTGCCCGCGAATCGCGCGCAGGGCGCGCTCCTACAGGGGTGCGGGGCATGGGCACCCGTAGGGCGAATAACCGTTCGCGGTTATACGCCGATACACCGATCTCATGCCCGGCCCATCGCGGACGGAGTCCGCTCCTACGGTTCCAGGAAGCACGGCTTTTCGTAGGATGGCGTTGAGCGAAGCGATACCCATCAGCGCAACCGCATGGGTTTCGCAAGCTCAACCCATCCTACGAAGAGCATCGCGGCGCCGGCTGTAAGCGATATGCCCACCTACCGCCGCTTGCCGCCCAGCAGCGAGCCCATCAGCCCGCGCACCAGCTCGCGGCCAATCTGGTTGGCGGCCTGGCGCACCACCGTCTTCATGGTCTGGCTGGCCAGGTTGCCGAGGATTTCCCCGGCCATGCTGCCCAGGCTGCTGCCGGCGTCGGCCTTGGTTTCGCTGGGCGCCATCTTGTCGTCGGTGCGGCCGGTCAGGCGCTCGTAGGCCGATTCGCGGTCGATCGGCTTGTCGTAGCGCCCGGCCAGGGGCGAGGTGCGGATGATCTGCGCGCGCTCGGCATCGGTCAGTGGGCCGATGCGCGACTGCGGCGGGGCGATGGCCACGCGCTGGACCATGGCCGGGGTGCCCTTCTCTTCCAGGGTGCCCACCAGCGCTTCGCCGATGCCCAGCTCGGTGAGCACCTTCAGGGTGTCGAACGCCGGGTTCGGGCGGAAGCCGTCGGCCACCGCGCGCAGGGATTTCTGCTCCTTCGCGGTGAAGGCGCGCAGGCCGTGCTGGATGCGCAGGCCGAGCTGGGCCAGGACGTCGTCCGGCAGGTCGCTGGGCGACTGGGTGACGAAGTACACACCCACGCCCTTGGAGCGGATCAGCCGCACCACCTGCTCCAGGCGGTCGTGCAGGGCCTTGGGCGTGCCGTTGAACAGCAGGTGCGCCTCGTCGAAGAACAGCGCCAGCACCGGCTTGTCGGCATCGCCGCGCTCGGGCAGTTGCTCGAACAGTTCCGACAGCAGCCAGAGCAGGAAGGTGGCGTAGACCTTGGGCGCCTCGTGCACCAGCTTGCTGGCGTCGAGCAGGTGGATGCGCCCGCGGCCGTCGGAATCCGGGCGCAGGATGTCTTCCAGCTGCAACGCCGGCTCGCCGAAGAAGGCCTCGGCGCCCTGCTGTTCCAGGGTCGCCAGGCGCCGCAGCAGCGCCTGGGACGAGGCGCCGGTGAACAGCGCGCGGTCGTCGCCGAGCACTTCCGGGTGGTCCTTGAGGTAATTGAGCAACGCCTTGAGGTCCTTCAGGTCGAGCAGCAGCAGACCCTGCTGGTCGGCCACCTTGAAGGCGGCGAAGAGCGCGGCCTGCTGGCTGTCGGTCAGCTCCAGCAGGTTGCCCAGCAGCAGCGGGCCCATCTCGCTGAGGGTGGTGCGCAGCGGGTGGCCGCTGTGGCCGGCGACGTCCCACAGGCTCACCGGATAGGCCTTGGCCTGGTAGCCCAGCCAGGGCATCGAGGCGATGCGCTCGGCCACCTTGCCCTGCGGGTTGCCCGCCGCGCCCAGGCCGCAGAGGTCGCCCTTGATGTCGGCGGCGAACACCGCGATGCCGGCATCGCTGAAGCTCTCGGCCAGGTGCTGCAGGGTCACCGTCTTGCCGGTGCCGGTGGCGCCGGCGATCAGGCCGTGGCGGTTGGCCAGCTTCCACGGCTGGCTGACGGCCTGGCCATCGGGACCGGCGCCGATGATGAGTTGGTTGCTTGCTGACATCCTTGCTCCCCTGGTGAACGGAAGGTCACCCGGCAAGACTGGCGCTTCGCGCGCCCGAGCGCAACGGCGCCGCAGCGCTTTTCAGCCGCGGGCCTCGTCGACGCGGAAGACGTGCTTGAGGTAGCGGCCGAAATTCTCGTCGTTGCATTGCATCTTGCCCGGGGTATCGGAGATTTTCGCCACCGGCTGGCCGTTGCAGGCGGTCATCTTCAGCACGATGTTCATCGGCTCGACGCCGGGGATATCACAGGTGAAATGGGTACCGATGCCGAAGCTGACGTCGATGCGCCCGCGCAGCGAGCGGTAGATGTGCAGCGCGCGCGGCAGGTCGAGGCCGTCGGAGAACACCAGGGTCTTGCTGCACGGGTCGATGCCGAGGCTCTCGTAGTGGGCGATGGCCTTCTCCGCCCAGACCAGCGGGTCGCCGGAGTCGTGGCGCAGGCCGTCGAAGAGCTTGGCGAAGTACAGGTCGAAGTCGCGCAGGAAGGCGTCCATGGTGATCACGTCGGTCAGGGCGATGCCCAGCTGGCCGCGGTATTCGCGGACCCAGGCGTCCAGCGCGGCGGCCTGGCTGTCGATCAGCCGCGGGCCGAGCTGCTGGTGGGCCATCAGCCATTCGTGGGCCATGGTGCCCAGCGGCTTGAGGTCGAGCTTGCGCGCCAGGTGCACGTTGCTGGTGCCGACGAAGCGCCCGGGGAAGCTCGCCTTCAGCTCGCGCACCACGCATTCCTGCACAGCATAGGAGAAGCGCCGACGGGTGCCGAAGTCGGCCATCTTGAAGCCGGCCAGTTCCTCGGCGCTGGCCTCGCGGCGCAGCCAGTCGAGCTTGTCGCTCAGGCGCTCGCGCACCAGGTCGAGGGTCACCTGTGGATAACGCTGCAGGTTGCGCGCCTCGCTGATGCTGGCCAGCACAGGCACCTCGAAGAGGATCACGTGCAGCCAGGGGCCTTTCAGGCGCAGGAAGAACTCGTCGTTCTCGATGCCGGTCTGCACGTAGCGCATGTTGAAGCGGAACAGGCCGAGGAAGCGGATGAAGTCCGGCTTGAAGAAGGGAATGCGTTCGAGGAAGGCCAGTTGCTCGCTGCTGAAGCTCAACCCGGCCAGCGCCTCGATGCGCTCGCGGATGCGCGCCAGGTAGGGGCGCAGGTCCTCGCGGTTGCGGCAACGGAACTCCCACTCCACCTCGACGTTGGGGTAGTTGTGCAACACCGCCTGCATCATGCTCAACTTGTAGAAGTCGGTATCCAGCAGGTTCTGCACGCCGAAGGGGGTGAATGCGGACTCAGCCATGCTCGCCTCTCGCTTGTCGTCAGCTTGCAGTCTAACGGGATGTGTTCGGCAGGCGCAGAAAATCCGTAGCCCTCCGGCAAACACAAGACCCATAGGATGGCGTTGAGCGGAGCGATACCCATCCGTTGAGGCGCGCCTTGGCGCAGCCGGCAAGACAGTTGCTCCTACGAGTTCAGGGAGACACGGGCGGACTTTGTCCGCGATTGGATTCACCGGCCACGCCGGGCCCCGGTGCATCATGAAAAATGCCGTTTCCCCCATAGGGAGAAACGGCATTCTTTTCTTCACCGCCGAGGCGGACCCTGCTCAACGTGGCGCGCTGACACCACCCTGCGACATGCCAAAGAGGAACAGCAGCAGATCGTGGTCCGGCCGCGCCGCCTGTTTGGCCTGCACGTTCGCCGGCACACGGCAGCTGGCCTGCTCGCCATGGGAGCCGATCACCTCGGGACCCGGCTCATGCCAGGCAGCCGCCGCCAGCGTTGCCACGCCCAGGGCGCCAACGAGGAGCAAACTTCGTGTGATTTCTAGTTTCATGCCTGCAACCCTTTGATGGCGCTGCCAAACGCCGCCTCGTAACCATAGACAAAGGCTTGCCATTGCGCTTCCGTCCACGACGAACGGCGCTTCACCTGGCGCAGGTCGTGGCGGGCCGCGCGGCGGGCGCTGAAGCGCTGGCGGGCTTTTTCCAGGTCGATCAGGGCGACGTCGATCTGCTCGCCCTCGACCTTGACGAAGACATGCTTGAGGTACAGGCAGCCATGCTGCCAGCGGCCCAGGTTGAGCCTGGCGAGGGTCTTGCCGTACTGCTGCAGAATGCGCTGGTGCACGGCCTCGCCCCAGCGCTCGTGGTCACCGCGGGCGTAGCAGTCTTCCAGGCTCGAGTAGCCGTCCAGCGACTCGGTGACCAGCAGCGCCTGCCATTCGCCGTCCACTTTGCGGCAGCCGGCGTAGACCAGGGTCGGCACCTTGACGCCCAGGCTCGCGGCGGCCTGCAGCGCATCGCGCTCGCGGATGGCGGTCGGGTAGCCGAAGGGGTGCAGCAGGTCGCGGTAGATATGCCCGACCTGCTGCTTGCGGTAGAGCAGGCGGCCATCGTCGGTCAGCACGCGCTGGACCCCGCTTTCGCCGCCCCGCCGCCGATTCGGCTCCTCTACCCATTTGCCGGGAATCTGCAACCAGCGATCGATGGCATCTTCACCGGAAATTCGCTGCAGAGCGGCCAAATCAGCGCCCATCATTACTCCTTACGCAGAATGTAGACCCGCCACATGTGCACCAGCGGGACGAAATCGATATGGTCCTGCACCGAGAAACCGGCCTGGCGGAACTCCTCCTCGATGCTGCGGGCAGGAATCACGAAGCGGTTCTGGTACGCGTGCTTCTTGCGCCCTTCCTCGGCGCGACGGCGTTTCCAGGCCTTGAAGTTGCCGTCGACCCACAGCGAGAGGATCACGCTGTCGCGGGTCACGCGGTGGAACTCGCGCAGCATGGTCATGCGGTCGCTCGGTTCACCGATGTGGTGCATCAGGCGCATGCTGAAAATGCTGTCGACGGCGTTGTCCGGCAAATCGATGGCGAACGCCGAAGTCTGCAAAGGCCGCACGCGTTTGACAACCTCCTCCGGCTGGCCGGCGCAGGCCACGGCGATCATGTCGGCGGAATTGTCCGCGCCGATGATCACCCGGTTGTCCTTCTCGGCCAGCATCGGCCAGAAGCGACCGGCGCCGCACGGCAGGTCCAGCACCAGGTTCGGCTGGCCGGCCAGCTTGAGTGCCTGGCGGGCGATCTGGACATCGCGCCAATGGGAAAGTTTCCGGGACAGCCCACTGCGATGCTTGCGCAGGTAGCGCTCGGCATGCTGACGGTCGTACTTCTGGGAAAACTCAAGCTCGACGGGCTTGTCGCTCATGATGGGGTTCCTGCTCATTTTTTATACGAAACTAAGGGTGATTCTGTATCCATGCGGTCATGCGCATGTGAAAAATTCGTCAAGGCTCGCCCACCAGGCGAACCTCGAAACGGCATCCGTGCGGTTGCGCCGGCGTCAGGCCGACTTCCCAGCCTTCCGCCGCGCAGATCCGCTTCACCAGCGAAAGGCCCAGGCCAAGGCCCTCGCCGCGCTGTTGCGGGCCGCGGACGAAGGGCTGGAACATGCGCTCGCGCTGCTCCTCGGGAATGCCCTGGCCACTGTCCTCGACGACGAAACCGCTGTCGGTCAATTGCAAGCGGATATGTCCGGCGTCCGTATAGTGCATGGCGTTGCGCAACAGATTGCTCATCACCGAGCGCAGGAAAGCCGCGTTGTATTCCTCCGGCGGCACGCCCTGCACCTCGTAGATCAGCTGCAGCCCCTTGGCCTCGATGGGCCCGCGCCATTGCCCGGCCAGGTCGTCGGCGATGCGCTGCAGGCCGGCCCGCGGGGCGATGTCCAGTTCCTTGGTGCGCGAGCGCGCCAGCATCAGGAAGGTCTGCACCAGGTCGCGCATTTCCTCGCTGGCGCTGGCGATCCGCGCCAGTTGGGTGCGCGCCTTCGGGCTCAGGCCCGGTTCCTCGGCGAGCAGCTCGCTGCTGGTGGCGATCACCATCAGCGGCGTGCGCAGTTCGTGGCTGACGTCGCTGGTGAACAGCTTCTCGCGGGTCAGCACCTGGTGCAGTTGGCCGATCGCATAGTCGAAGGCCTCGGCCAGTTCGCCGACCTCGTCGTGGGCGTAGTCCGGCGCCAGCGGCGGCGCCAGGTCCAGCAACTGGTCGCGGTGGCGCACCTGGCGCGCCAGGCGCACCACCGGCTCCATCACCTTGCGCGAGAGCAGCCAGCCGAGCAGGCCGGCCAGCGCCAGGCTGAGCACGTAGCCGGTCACCACGGCGGCGTACAGCACCTGCTCACGCGCCTCGAAATCGCTCTGGTCCTGCAGCAGCACGTAGCGGCGGCCGTCGGTGTCGCGCACCAGCGCGTGGAACGACAGCTCACCGTCGAACACTTCGTGGAAGCCCGACTCCAGGCGCCGCAGCGCCGGCGGCATGGCATAGATGCCGACGCCATCGCTGACGAAGAAGCGCATGCCCGGGTCCAGCCGCGGGCCCCTGCCGCTGTGCAGGTCCTCGTTGATGATGCGGTCCAGTTCGCCGCCCAGGTCACGGGAGATCAGGCGTTCCTCGACCACGTGCACCACGCCGACGATGCTCAGGGAAAACAGGCCGCCGACCAGCGCGGTCATGAACACGAAGGCAAAGACGATCCGGCGGGAAAGGCTCTGCCTATACTCCATTCGTTTCCTCCGCCAGGCGGTAGCCGACACCGTGGACGGTGTGCAGCAACGGCAGGGCGAAAGGCTTGTCGATCACCTGGCGCAGTTGATGCACGTGGCTGCGCAGGCTGTCGCTGTCCGGGCAGTCGTCGCCCCAGACGGCTTCCTCGAGCACGTCGCGGCGCACCACGTGGGGGCTCTTCTGCATCAGCACGGCCAGCAGCTTGAGGCCGATGGGGTTGAGCTTGAGCGCCTTGCCGGCGCGGTTCACTTCCAGGGTATCGAGGTTGTAGCTCAGGTCCGCCACCTGCAGCTCGCGGCGGCCGCCGCCCTGGGTCCGGCGCAGCACCGCCTCGATGCGCGCGGCCAGCTCCGACAGGGCGAAGGGCTTGAGCAGGTAGTCGTCGGCGCCGGAGCGGAAGCCTTGCAGGCGGTCGTCCAGTTGGTCGCGGGCGGTCAGCATGATCACCGGGGTGTCGCGCCGCGCGTCTTCGCGCAGGCGCCGGCACAGGGTGAAACCGTCCAGGCCGGGCAGCATCACGTCCAGGACGATCAGGTCGTAGTGCGCGGTGGCCGCCAGGTGCAGGCCGGACAGGCCGTCCTGCGCGCAATCCACCGTGTAACCCTTGAGCCCCAGGTAATCCGCCATGTTGGCCAGGATGTCCCGATTGTCTTCCACCAACAGAATCCGCATGTTCCTCTCCGCTTTGCAGGGCACCCTAGACTAGCTCGCTTAATTGGAACTTAAGCGTCTTTGACGTTTTTTTCACAAAGCGCCAGGCCGCGCCAGCCGGGGCGTCAAGGGGATCGCAGGGGAGGTGTTGCGAAGGCCTGCAGAGGCGAACTTGCAGCGCCTCACTTGCCCATCAGCCAGTTGCCGCTGAACAGGCCGAGCAGGGTCATCGCCAGGGAGCCGCAGACATGCACGGCGACCGCGCCCATGGCCCAGGCCAGGCGGCCTTCCTGCAGCAGGGTGACGACCTCGGCGGAGAAGGTCGAGAAGGTGGTCAGGCCGCCGCAGAAGCCGGTGATGATCAGCAGCCGCCACTCCGGGGCGATGCCCTGGGCGCTGGCGAAGTAGGCGACGGCGACGCCGATGATGTAGCCGCCGATCAGGTTGGCGGCCAGGGTGCCGGGAGGGACGTTGGGCATCAGGCTGTTCAGCTTGAGGCCGAGGTACCAGCGCAGCAACGCGCCGATGGCGGCGCCGAGGGCGATGGCGAGAACGGGTTTCCACATGATCCTGTCCTTGAGGGGCTTTCGGACAGGCCGCAGGCGAACGCCTACGCGCCTGGTCCAGGTGAATGCGTAGGCATCATCAGCCACGGGGGCGGTTGAAGGAGGAATGCCATCTCCTGCGCGGCACATCTTGGCACAAAGGGCCGGAAACGAAAAAGCCCCGCCGAAGCGGGGCTATTTCTCAGTCTGGGGCCGGGAGGCTTACATCATGCCGCCCATGCCACCCATGCCGCCCATGTCCGGCATGGCCGGAGCGGCCTTGTCGTCCACCACTTCGGCAACCATGGCCTCGGTGGTGATCATCAGGCCGCCGATGGAGGCAGCGGCCTGCAGGGCCGAACGGGTGACCTTGGCCGGGTCCAGGATGCCCATCTCGATCATGTCGCCGTAGATACCGGTAGCGGCGTTGAAGCCGAAGTTGCCGGAGCCTTGCTTGACCTTGTCGACCACCACGCTCGGCTCGTCACCGGCGTTGGCGACGATCTGGCGCAGCGGGGATTCGACGGCGCGGCGCAGCAGGGCGATGCCGACGTTCTGGTCTTCGTTGTCACCCTTCAGGCCTTCGATGGCCTGCAGTGCGCGCACCAGGGCCACGCCACCGCCGGGGACCACGCCCTCTTCCACCGCAGCGCGGGTAGCGTGCAGGGCGTCTTCGACGCGGGCTTTCTTCTCTTTCATCTCGACTTCGGTGGCAGCGCCGACCTTGATCACGGCAACACCGCCGGCCAGCTTGGCCAGGCGCTCTTGCAGCTTCTCGCGGTCGTAGTCCGAGGAGGTCTCTTCGACCTGCTTGCGGATCTGGGCGACGCGGGCCTCGATGTCGGCCTGGGCGCCGGCGCCGTCGATGATGGTGGTGTTTTCCTTGTTGATGGTCACGCGCTTGGCGTTACCCAGGTGCTCCAGGGTGGCGCCTTCCAGGCTCAGACCGACTTCTTCGGAGATGACGGTACCGCCGGTCAGGACGGCGATGTCCTGCAGCATGGCCTTGCGGCGATCGCCGAAGCCCGGGGCCTTGACGGCGGCGACCTTGACGATGCCGCGCATGTTGTTGACCACCAGGGTGGCCAGGGCTTCGCCCTCGACGTCCTCGGCGACGATCAGCAGCGGACGGCCGGCCTTGGCGACGGCTTCCAGCACCGGCAGCATTTCGCGGATGTTGGAGATCTTCTTGTCGACCAGCAACAGCAGCGGGTTTTCCAGCTCGGCCACCATGGTGTCCGGCTTGTTGATGAAGTAGGGCGACAGGTAGCCGCGGTCGAACTGCATGCCTTCGACGACGGACAGTTCGTTTTCCAGGCCCGAGCCTTCTTCGACGGTGATGACGCCTTCTTTACCGACCTTGTCCATGGCTTCGGCGATGATCTGGCCGATGGATTCGTCGGAGTTGGCGGAGATGGTGCCGACCTGGGCGATGGCCTTGGAGTCGGCGCACGGCTTGGCCAGGTCCTTCAGCTGGGCGACGATGGCGATGGTGGCCTTGTCGATGCCGCGCTTCAGGTCCATCGGGTTCATGCCGGCGGCAACGGCCTTCAGGCCTTCGTTGACGATGGCCTGGGCCAGGACGGTGGCGGTGGTGGTGCCGTCACCGGCGGCGTCGTTGGCCTTGGAGGCAACGTCTTTCACCAGTTGGGCGCCCATGTTCTCGAACTTGTCCTTCAGTTCGATTTCCTTGGCGACGGACACGCCATCCTTGGTGATGGTCGGTGCGCCGAAGGACTTGTCCAGCACCACGTTGCGGCCTTTCGGGCCGAGGGTGGCCTTGACGGCGTCGGCCAGGACGTTCACGCCGACCAGCATTTTCTTGCGAGCGGAATCGCCGAATTTGACTTCTTTAGCAGCCATGTTCTGTTTCCTCTAAATCGAATTCAGTGGGGTTGGGGCGGACTGATCAGTCTTCCAGGACGGCGAGGATCTCGGACTCGCCCATCACCAGCAGTTCTTCGCCGTCGACCTTGATGGCGTTGCTGCCCGAGTAGGGGCCGAACACCACCTTGTCACCCACTTTCACTGCCAGAGCGCGAACTTCGCCGTTGTCCAGCACGCGGCCGGTACCGACGGCGACGACTTCGCCACGGTTCGGCTTCTCGGCGGCGGAACCCGGCAGCACGATGCCGCCTGCGGTCTTGGTTTCTTCCTCGCTGCGACGGATGACGACGCGATCATGCAGAGGACGAAGCTTCATAGTCGTAACTCTCCCAAACAGTGGTTTACAACGGCCGGATCAGTGTCCGGCAGGTTTTGTTGAAGCCGGCTTCGCCGGTTTGCGGCCCGACGGGCGAGCCGCGTAAGACAGCCTGTCCGAATGACAGGGACCTTGCGGTGCCTGCTACATGAGGTCGTCGTGGGGCATTTCAAGGCCGTGAAGAAAAAATTTTCAGCGCAGGCGATCGTTGTCGCGGCGTTCGAACTCGCCCTCGATCACGTTCGGCCCATGCGGGCCGCGGGATTGCGCCGACGGGTCGCCGGCGAAGGCGCGGCGCCGCTCTTCCTGCTCGCGCATGCGCCGGCGCAGGCCGCCCAGCAGCAGGCTGCGGGTGAACGGCAGCAGGCAGAGCAGGCCGAAGACGTCGCTGATGAAGCCCGGCAGCATCAGCAGGGCGCCGCCGACGGCGATCAGCAGGCCCTCGAGCATTTCCTGCTCGGGCAGTTCGCCGCGGGCCAGGCGCTCGCGGGCGCGCCACAGGGTGGCCAGGCCGGCCACGCGCAGCAGCGCCGCGCCAAGGAAGGCACCGGCGACCAGCAGCAGGAGGGTCCAGCCCACGCCGATGACGCTGCCGACCTTGATCAGCACGGCCAGTTCGATCAGCGGGAAGAGCAGCAGGAAGAACAGGGTAACTCGCATTTCAGGGGTCCTTGGCGGGGCGTCGGCCCGGATATTCAGTAGTTGGCGCCGACAGCCGCCTATTTCAAGCCTGGATCACCTCGGTACCCGGCCAGGCCTGCGCCCGCGCCAGTTGCACCAGCGCCTGGCGAACCTCGCCGGGGTTGGCGCAGGGCGCCGGGAACGGCAGCCAGTGGAGGATGAAGCCGACACGCAGGTGGAAACCTTCCGTATCGATTCCCGCCAGCTCCGGGGCCTCGCCCACCGGCAGGCCGGCCAGTTCCAGGTAATGCGCGATGGCGTTGGCGTGGTCCTGGTTCATGTGCCCGACCATGCCCCGCTCCACCTCGCCGACGAAGGGGTTGGCCAGCGGCACGCTGTCGGCGCCCAGCCAGTGGATGTCGCCGAAGCCGCCGATGAAGCGCCACTGCACCGGCTGCAGCACCCAGAAGTCGAAGTCGTGGGCCGTGTGGTAGTCGCGCGAGCCGGGGAAGAAGCGGTAGTAGCGCTCCGCCGCGGCCTCGATCTCCTCGACGTCTTCCAGCGGCCGGGCCTCGGCCAGCAGGGTCAGGCGGCCGGCGGCCTGGATGTCGTCGGCGCCGCGCTCGCCGACCAGCAGCGAGCACTTGGCGTCGGCCTGCAGGTTGTGGGTGTGCTGGGCGATCCGGCTGATCAGGATCAGCGGCCGGCCGGCGCCGTCCAGGCAGTATGGAACCACCGAGCCGAAGGGGTAGCCCGGCCACTTCTTCGACTGGGTGGAAAGCACTGCCCGGTATTCCTTGAGCAGCAATTCTCGGGCATTCTTGGCAGCTTTCACGCTCACCTTATGACTCCTCGCTAAGAATCCGTCGCAAACGGACGGGCACAGAAAATTCGTTCACCGTTGCCGGCGAGGCCAATCACTCGACATTGCCGTGGGGATTCCAACCATGCAATTGCAAGACAAGGTCATCATCATCACCGGCGGCGGCCAGGGCCTGGGCCGCGCCATGGGCGAGTTCCTCGCCGCCAAGGGAGCGAAACTGGCGCTGGTCGACCTGAACCAGGAGAAACTGGACGAGGCCGTCGCCGCCTGCAAGGCCGCCGGCGGCGACGCCCGCGCCTACCTGTGCAACGTGGCCAACGAGGAACAGGTTAGCCACATGGTGGCCCAGGTGGCCAGCGACTTCGGCGCCATCAACGGCCTGGTGAACAACGCCGGCATCCTGCGCGACGGCCTGACCATCAAGGTCAAGGACGGCCAGCTGAGCAAGATGAGCCTGGCCCAGTGGCAGGCGGTGATCGACGTCAACCTGACCGGCGTGTTCCTCTGCACCCGCGAAGTGGCGGCGAAGATGATCGAGCTGGACAACCAGGGCGCGATCGTCAACATCTCCAGCATCTCCCGCGCCGGCAACATGGGCCAGGCCAACTATTCCGCGGCCAAGGCCGGCGTCGCCGCCGACACCGTGGTCTGGGCCAAGGAACTGGCGCGCTACGGCATCCGCGTGGCCGGCGTGGCGCCGGGCTTCATCGAGACCGACATGGTCGCCAGCATGAAGCCCGAGGCCCTGGAGAAGATGACCAGCGGCATCCCGCTCAAGCGCCTGGGCCGCCCGGACGAGATTGCCCACTCGGTGGCCTACATCCTCGAGAACGACTACTACACCGGCCGCGTGCTGGAGCTGGATGGCGGGTTGAGATTGTAAAGCCCGAAGCCCGAAGCCCGAAGCTGGAAGCGCCCTCCAGCTTCTAGCTTCTAGCTTCTAGCTTCTAGCTTCTAGCTAATTTACTTACCACCCCACCCCGATCCCCAGCGTATAGCGCCGCTGGTTCACCCCGCCATCCTCGGCGCTCAGGCGGTCCCATTCGCCCTTCAGGCTCAGCGCCGCCCAGGAGGTCAGCTTGTAGCGGACGCCCGCCTCGCTCTCCACCTCGTAGTCCACCTTCGAAGACAGCGGCTTGCCCACTTCGCCGTTGGTGAAGATCTCGAACTGCTTGGCGAACAGGTAGCGGTTGTAGTCCCACTTCACGCTCGCCGAATAAAAGTGGTCCTTCTCGCCGCCGACGAAGTCGTAGTCGTTGCGGTTGACCAGGGTGGCCAGGGAGAAGGCGCCCAGCTCGTTGTCCCAGAACTGGTAGCCGGGGCCGGTACCGACGGTGCGCTTCTTCTCCAGGTCCTCGACCCAGTCGCGCTTGTATTCCACCTTGCCCTGCCAGAACCAGTGCTCGTCCAGGAAGCGGTCCAGGGCGTATTCGGCGGAATAGTTGTTGACGCTGACCGAGTCGTCCTTCTTCTCGCGGTTGTACTCGCCCTGCAGGTTGTGCCGCCACATGCCGTGGCGGGCGTTGGTCTTGAAGTCGACGTCGTAGTCCTCGACGTCGTTCTCGGCCATGGTGTGGTCGACGGAGAAGTCCACCTGGCCCTTCCATACCCAGTCCTGCAGCAGCGGGCGCGGCGGCACTATCTGCTCGATGCTGGCCAGCGGCACCGTCTCCTCGGCGCCGTTGACCAGGGTGACCTTGCCCGGCTCGGCGGCCTTCAGGCCCTTGGAGTGCTCGCCGGTGGCATCCTCGTCGTGCTTGACCAGCAGGTTCTGCTCGGTCTGCAGGGTGGCGATCTTGTCGCCGGTCAGGGTGACCTCGCCGGCATAGTCGGTGGCCAGCACCAGGCGGCCCCCGTCGTAGAGCTTGATCTTGCCGGTCAGCCGGTCACCGTTCTTCAACCAGACGGTATCGGCCAGGGAAGTCAGGGGAGCGGCGGCGACGGCAAGGCACAGCAGGGTTCTCGACAGCATGAGCGGCATTCAATTCGGATGGCTGGAAAAAAAGCCGGGCATTATCCGCATACCCGACACCAGAGCAACGACTGACCGGGGCCCATGCAGGGAGTTCAACTGGATGGATGAAGGGTACCTCCTGCATCATTGCCCCGACGGTGCCTGGCGATATGCTGTCGACCTGGCCCGCAGCCATCGGAAAGCCGCCCCATGCCTTCGAGAAAACCGCCCGCCCCCGCCCCTGAAAATGTCGCCGACCTCGGCCTGGAAAGCCTGCAGGTGCGCCGCGAAGCCATCTACCTGGCGCTGTCCCAGGTGCCCGAAGGTTACGTGGTGAGCTACGGCGAGCTGGCCCGCATGGCCGGCCTGGGCCGCGCAGCGCGCCTGGTGGGCCGCGTGCTCAGCCAGTTGCCGGAGGGCTCGCGCCTGCCCTGGCACCGGGTGATCGCCGCCGGCGGGCGCATCAGCCTGCCGTTGGGCAGCCCGGGCGGCGACGAACAACGGGCACGATTGCGCGCCGAGGGAGTCCGAATCCACAACGATCGGGTGGACATACGTCGGCATGGCTGGCTTCACGCCGGGCTCTGCTAGTAGAGTTCGCGATAATTTTTTGCGTGCTGGAAACCTTTCATGAAGAAGCACTCCTGGCGAGAGGCACTGGTTGCCTACAAGTCTCCCGCCAGTCTCGCGCTGTTGCTGCTCGGCTTCGCCGCCGGGCTGCCGACGATGCTGGTCTTCACCACCCTCTCGGTGTGGCTGCGGGAAGCCGGCGTGGCGCGGGAAACCATCGGCTTCGCCAGTTGGCTGGGGCTGGTCTACGCGTTCAAGTGGGTGTGGTCGCCGATGCTCGACCAGTGGCGCCTGCCCGTCGTCGGCCGGCTCGGCCGGCGCCGCTCGTGGCTGGTGTTCTCCCAGGCGCTGATCGCCATCGGCCTGCTCGGCATGGCCCTGTGCAACCCGCAGAGCCACCTGCCGTGGCTGATCGGCCTGGCCCTGGTGGTGGCCTTCGCCTCGGCCACCCAGGACATCGCCATCGACGCCTACCGCCTGGAGATCGCCGAGAACACCCGCCAGGCCGCCCTGGCCGCCTGCTACATGACCGGCTACCGCGGCGCCGTGCTGCTGGCCAGCGCCGGCGCGCTGTTCCTCGCCGAATGGCTGGGCTCCAGCAGCCTGCACTACAGCCAGGCGGCCTGGGGCCTGACCTATGCGCTGTTCGCCCTGCTGATCCTCCCCGGGCTGGTCACCAGCCTGCTGATCCGCGAGCCCGAGGTGAACGTCCAGCCGCAGGCGGTGGGCAACTCCGCCTACGCCTTCAACCACCAGTTGCTCTCGGTGCTGCAGCTGCTGGTGCTGCTGATCTCGGTGCCGGCCATGCTCACCGCGCTGACCAACCAGGCCTGGCCGCGGGCGGCGCTCTACGCCCTGTTCATCGTCCTCTGCCTGAGCCCGCGCGGGCGCAAGCAGATCCGCCCGGTGCGCGAGCTGCTCTCGCGGGTGCGCCGGCCGCTGCTGATCGCCGCCCACGGCAAGGGCGTGCCGCAGTTCGACTTCGTCCACCAGGCGGTGTCGGTGATAGTGCTGATCATCCTGCTGGTGACCGGCACCGCCATGACCAACTCCGCGGGCGCCGGCAAATGGTGGCTGGCCAGCCTCTACCTGCTGATCGCCCTGAGCTGCCTGTCGGCCCCCGGCCGCCTGCTGATGGCGCCGGTGCTCACGCCCATCACCGAGTTCATCCGCCGCTACCGCTGGCAGGCGCTGCTGCTGCTCGGGCTGATCTCCACCTACCGGCTCTCCGACACCGTGATGGGGGTGATGGCCGGGGTGTTCTACATCGACATGGGCTTCTCCAAGGAAGTGATCGCCACCGTCAGCAAGCTGTTCGGGGTGATCATGACCCTGGTCGGCGCGGCGGCCGGCGGCCTGCTCATCGCCCGCTTCAGCATCCTGCCGATCCTGCTCCTCGCCGGCGCCGCCTCGGCCGGCACCAACCTGCTGTTCGCCATGCTCGCGCACATGGGGCCGATCACCGACCCGAGCGTGATCAGCGAAGACGTCTTCACCCTGCTGCGCGAATTCGAGCCCCACGTCAGCATGTTCGTGCTGACCATCATGCTCGACAACTTCAGCGGCGGCCTGGCGGCCTCGGCCTTCGTCGCCTACCTGTCGAGCCTGACCAACCTGAAGTTCTCCGCCACCCAGTACGCCATGCTCAGCTCCACCATGCTGCTGCTGCCGCGCTTCATCGGCGGCTACTCGGGCAAGATGGTCGAGTACATGGGCTACGAGCACTTCTTCTTCGTCACCGCCGTGCTCGGCATCCCCACCCTGCTGCTGATCGGCTGGCTGTGGATGCGCCGCGACAAGGGCATGCCCGACGGCGTGCCGAGCGAGCCGGAAGAGCCGGTAGCCCCCCCGCGCAGCGCAGGTTCGTAGGGCGCATGAGCGAGCATGGCTTTTCGTAGGATGGTGTTGAGCGAAGCGATACCCATCAGCGCCACTGAGCGGCCTTGGGCGGGCCCTGCCCGCGATTCGCGCGCAGGGCGCGCTCCTACAGGGGAATCTGCACCGAGGCGCCTTCGTAGGATGGGTTGAGCCTGCGAAACCCATGCGGTCATGGCGATGGGTATCGCTTCGCTCCACCCATCCTACGCCAGAATTCCCCCTCGACCTGTAGGAGCGGGCCCTGCCCGCGATTGCGCCGGCAAGGCCGGCCCAGAAACGAAAAAGGCCGACATATCCAGGCCGTGTGAAAACCCGAGCGGCTCTTCGAAGAGTGCGTTCCTACGTGAAATCTGAAAAGGCTTGGCTATTCAGCCAACCCAGAATCCGCGTAGAAACGCGAAATCCAGGTTGTTTTTTAACCAGCTGGACCGATCCGGAGGTTTTCACACAGCCTGATATCGCCGGCCTTTTCCATGGATGGATTCGCCTTTATTCGGCGAATGCTTCTTCCTCCGAGCCCCTGACCACCCGCACCACCCGGCTCGGCAGGGCCAGGTCGATGCCGCGGTCGCGCAGGCACAGGCGCACCTGCTCGTTGAGCATGAAGGTCACCGCGCCGAAGTCGGCGTTGGCGGTCCACAGGCGCAGCGACAGGGTCACCGAGTTCTCGCCCAGGGCCGAGACCACCACCACCGGCGCCGGGTTCTTGAGCACGCGCGGGTCCTGGGCCAGTTCCAGGAGGATGCCGCGGGCCGCGTCCAGGTCGGCGTCGAAGGCCAGCTTGATGTCGAAGATCACCTGGCGCGTGGCCTGGCTCGAGACGTTGGTGATGATGCCGTTGGACAGCGCGCCGTTGGGCATGATGACCGTGCGATTATCGCCGGTGCGCAGCACGGTGTGGAAGATCTGGATGCTGTCCACGGTGCCGGAGACGCCCTGCGCCTCGATGGCATCGCCGACCTTGAACGGACGGAACAGCAGGATCAGCACGCCGCCGGCGAAGTTCGACAGGCTGCCCTGCAGGGCCAGGCCAATGGCCAGGCCGGCGGCGCCGATGGCGGCGACGAAGCTGGTGGTCTGGATGCCGATCATCGAGGCCACGCTGACCACCAGGAGGATCTTCAGCGCCACGTTCACCAGGCTGCCGATGAAGCCCTGGAGAGTCTTGTCCACCCGCTGGCTGGCCATCAGCCCGCCCACCCGGCGGGTCAGCAGGTTGATCAGCCACCAGCCGATCAGCAGGGTGATCAGCGCCAGCACGGCGTTGCCCAGGTAAGTCAGCACCACCGGCATCCAGGCCTCTGCGCTCCGTACTAGCTGGTCGTAATTCATGTCCATGGAATGGGGCCCCCTTGGTTTTCGATTATTAGAAATACGAACGCCATGGCGAACCATGGCGATCGGTATTCGCCGAGCGGCGCTCTATTTGCGACGCCGCCCGGACAACGAGGTTCCGCTCAATCGCGGAAGTTGTTGAACTGCACCGGCATGCCCAGGGACTCGCCGCGCAGCATGGCGATCACTTCCTGCAGGTCGTCGCGCTTCTTGCCGGTGACGCGCACCTGCTCGCCCTGGATGGCGGCCTGGACCTTCATCTTGCGGTCCTTGATCAGGCCGACGATCTTCTTCGCCAGGTCCTTGTCGATGCCCTCGCGGAAGTTCACTTCCTGCTTGACCACCTTGCCCGAGGGGTAGGCATCCTTGAGCTCCATGCACTGGATGTCGATCTTGCGCTTGATCAGGTTGCTGCGCAGGATGTCGAGCATCTGCTCCAGCATGAAATCGGCCTCGGCGGTCAGGGTAACCGACTTGTCCTTGGGCTCGAAGCTGCACTTGCCCTTGAGGTCGAAGCGGCGCTCGAGCTCCTTGCCGGCGTTATCCAGGGCGTTGGTCAGTTCGTGCTTGTCCAGTTCGGACACCACGTCGAACGAAGGCATGTCATCTCTCCAGATGGACGGCGCGATCCGGTTCACACTCGGGCACGCGCCTGGCTTGACGGTAAAAATGCGCGCTCATTATAACTGAGCCACAAGCACGCGCCCGGCCCAGAACCGGCGAATCCCCGCCTCCTCCGAGTCCCCTGCCCCATGCCAACCAACCATCTGAGCATCCTGGTGGTCGACGACGCGAAATTCTCCAGCGCCATGATCGGCCGGGCGCTGAGCCAGGCCGGCTACCAGAACGTGCGCTTCGCCAGCAGCGCCAGCGAGGCCCTGCAACTGCTGGAACGGGAACCGGTGAGCGTGCTCCTGGCCGACTGGCTGATGCCGGAGATGGACGGCCTGGAGCTCACCGCGCGGGTACGCCAGCTGGACGAAAGCGGCGACCACTACACCTACATCATGCTGCTCACCGGCAAGGAGGGCGACAACGCCCTGGCCGAGGCCTTCGACCGCGGCGTGGACGACTTCGTCAGCAAGACGGCGATGAGCGAGCAACTGGTGCCGCGGGTGCTGGCCGCCGACCGCCTGTGCAACACCCTGCAGCGCCTGCTGGTGGAGAACCGCCTGCTCACCGAGAACATCAACCGCCTGGAAGAGCGCAACCTGGTGGACGCCGCCACCGGCCTGGGCAACCTGCGCTACCTGCGGCAGAAGCTCGCCGACAGCATCCGCCAGGTGGAATCCCGCGGCGGCGCGGTGTGCTACCTGCTGATCGGCATTCCCGTCCTGCTGGAGCAGGACGGCCAGCACTTCCCCGGCTTCCACCAGGAGCTGCTGCACGGCATCGGCCGGCGCCTGCAGCAACTGGTGCGGCCGCTGGACGTGCTGGCGCGCATCGACGAACAGCACTTCGGCCTCATCACCCTGATCGACGACCTCCAGGAATGCTCGCCGAGCAGCTTCCGTCGCCTGCACGAAGGGCTCAACCTCAAGGCCTTCAAGACCAGCCGCGGCTTCGTCAGCCTGAAGGCCGGCATCGGCCTGGTGGGGCTGGACGCCAAGTCCCTGCCGCTGCAGGCCGAAGAGGTGATGGAACAGGCCCGCCAGTTGCTGCCCGATGCCTATGCCAGCGGGCGAATCAACGCCAGCCGGCTGCCCGGGGTGCGCTAGACTTCGCAGTACGCCCATCGACACGCGAAGCCCACCATGAACTGGACCATCCTCGGCGCCGGCAGTCTCGGCAGCCTCTGGGCCGCCCGCCTGGCCCGCGCCGGCCTGCCCGTGCAGCTGCTGCTGCGTGACCGCCAGCGCCTGGCGGCGTACCGCGCCTGCGGCGGCATCACCCTCTGCGAGGACGGCCGCGAGAGCCTCTACCCGATCCCGGCGGAAACCGCCGGGCACCTGAACGCGCCCATCCAGCGCCTGCTCCTGGCCAGCAAGGCCTACGACGCCGAGGAAGCCGCCGCCAGCGTGGCCGCGCACCTGGCGCCCGGCGCCGAGATCATCCTCCTGCAGAACGGCCTGGGCAGCCAGCAGGCGGTGGCCGCGCACCTGCCGCGGGCGCGCTGCCTGTACGCCTCCAGCACCGAAGGGGCGTTCCGCGACGGCGATTTCCGCGTGGTCTTCGCCGGCCGCGGGCAGACCTGGCTCGGCGACGAGCGCGGTGGCCCTGCGCCGGCCTGGCTGGACGAGCTGGCCCGCGCCGAAATCCCCGTGCAGTGGAGCGGCGACATCCTCGAACGGCTGTGGCGCAAGCTGGCGCTGAACTGCGCGATCAACCCGCTGAGCGTACTGCACCACTGCCGCAACGGCGAACTGGCCAGCCATGCCGAGGAAGTCGCCGGCCTGTGCGACGAACTCGGCCAACTGCTCCACGCCTGCGGCTACGACACGGCGGCGCGGGAGCTGCAGGGCGAAGTGGAACGGGTGATCGCCGCCACCGCGGCCAACTATTCCTCCATGTACCAGGACGTGGCCAACGGTCGGCGCACCGAAATCGCCTACCTGCTCGGCCATGCCTGCGCCGAGGGCCAGCGCCGCCACCTGGCGCTGCCCGGGCTGAACGCCCTGCACCGGCGCCTGCGCGACGCGCTGCGCCAACGCGGATTGCCCGAGGCCTGAGCGGCGGGCTAACCTGCCCGCCACGCTTTCGATCGCCGAGCCCCTATGCTGTCCTTCATCAACCTGCGCCAGCGCCTGGAAAACCTGCCGGTCGGCCAGAAGATTCTCGCCGCCCTGCTGGTGCTGCTGGCCACTGTTTTGCTGGCGGCCAACCTGGCGTTCATCAGCGCGGCCTACTGGATCTCCCAGGACAGCGTGGCGCCCCAGGCCCTGCAGACCATCGGCCGGCTGATCGCCAACCCGGCGCTCAGCTACCCGGCGCTGAGTTCCCCGGAGCAGGCCGACACCCTGCTGCACCAGCTCGACGACTACCAGCCGTTGCGCGCCGCCGCGCTCTACGACGCCAACGGCACGCGCATCGCCCAGTCGCCCCGGGAAGGCTCGCTGCCCAGGCACCTGGAGGACCTGGAACGCTGGCGCGCCCACGAATACCGCCTCAACGCCCTGTTCGAACTGCCGCAGCCCGGCGGGCGCAACGGCTACCTGCTGCTGGTGGCCAGCAGCGAGCTGCCCGGCGCCTTCTACACCGGCACGCTGACCGCCAGCCTGGCGATCCTAGCCGTGAGCGTGCTGCTGTGGATGCTGATCGCCCGGCAGATCCGCCGCCTGATCACCCGGCCGATCCGCAGCCTGGAAGAGCTGTCGCGCCAGGTCACCCGCGAGGAGAACTACTCGCTGCGCGCCGAACGCGGCAACGCCGACGAGATCGGCCGCCTGTCCGACGCCTTCAACACCATGCTCACCCGCATCGAGGCCCGCGAGCAGCAGCTCAAGCGCGCCCGCGACGACGCCCAGGACGCCATGGCCCAGGCCCAGGACCTGGCCGAGGAAACCCGCCGCTCCAACCGCAAGCTGGAGCTGGAAGTGCAGGTGCGCAGCAAGATCGAGAAGAAGCTCACCGGCTTCCAGCACTACCTCAACAGCATCATCGACTCCATGCCCTCGGCGCTGATCGCGGTGGACGAGCAGCTCTACGTCACCCAATGGAACCAGGAGGCCAGCCGGCTTTCCGGCACCAGCCTGGACGACGCGGTGAACCAGCCGGTGTTCCTCGCCTTCCCCTCGCTCAAGCCCTTCCTGCTGCAACTGACCCGCGCCGCCGAGCAGCACAAGGTGGAGCGCGTGGAGCGCGTCACCTGGGCATTGATCGACTCGCCACGGCACTACGCCCTGACCTTCTATCCGCTGATGGGCGGCACCGGCCGTGGCGCGGTGATCCGCATCGACGACATCACCGAGCGCCTGGGCATGGAAGAGTTGATGGTGCAGTCGGAGAAGATGCTCTCGGTGGGCGGCCTGGCCGCCGGCATGGCCCATGAGATCAACAACCCGCTGGGGGCCATCCTGCACAACGTGCAGAACATTCGCCGGCGGCTGTCGCCGGAACTGCCGAAGAACCTGGAAGTGGCGGCCGAGGTGGGCGTCGCCCTGGACGACCTCAACCACTACCTGGAGGCGCGGGAGATTCCCAAGCTGATGGACGGCATCCAGTACGCCGGTTCGCGCGCCGCCAAGATCGTCACCCACATGCTCGCCTTCAGCCGCCGCAGCCACCGGCAGATGGCGCCCTGCGAACTGCCCTCGCTGATCGAGCAGGCGGTGGAGATCGCCGGCAACGACTTCGACCTGGCCGGCGGCTTCGACTTCAAGTCGCTGGAGATCGTCCACGAGTTCGACCCGCGCCTGGGCCCGGTGCCGGTCATCGCCAACGAATTCGAGCAGGTGCTGCTCAACCTGCTGAAGAACGCCGCCCAGGCCATCCACCTGCGCGACGACGAAGAGGAAGGCGAGCACGGCCGCATCGTCCTGCGCACCCGGCTCAACCCGCCGTGGGCGGAAGTGCAGGTGGAAGACAATGGCTGCGGCATGCCGGAAACGGTGCGCAAGCGCATCTTCGAGCCCTTCTTCACCACCAAGGAAGTGGGCCAGGGCACCGGCCTGGGCCTGTCGGTGTCGTATTTCATCATCACCAACAACCACAAGGGGCAGATGGAAGTGCAATCGGAACTCGGCCAGGGCACCTGCTTCACCCTGCGCCTGCCGCTGGGCGACGAGCCCGTGGCGCCGGTGGCGCTGCCGCCCCCGCAGAACAAGGAGCTCTGAGGCATGGGCTATCGCCTGTCGAAGATCTACACCCGCACGGGCGACGCCGGCGAGACCGGCCTGGCCGACGGCAGCCGGGTGCCGAAACACCACCCGCGGATCGAAGCCATCGGCTGCGTGGACGAGCTGAACAGCCAGCTGGGGCTGCTGCTGGCCGACCTGCAGGAAGCCCGCAGCGCCGCGCTGGACCAGTTGCTGACGGTGCTGGCGCCGGTGCAGCACCGCCTGTTCGACCTCGGCGGCGAACTGGCGATGCCGGAATACCGCGCCCTGGACGACCACGAGGTGGCGCGCCTGGAACAGGCCATCGACGCCTGGAACGAGGAGCTGGAACCGCTGAAGGACTTCATCCTCCCCGGCGGCTCCCGGCTGGTGGCGCAGATCCACGTATGCCGCGCCCTGGCGCGCAAGGCCGAGCGCCGCTGCCAGCAGCTCAACGCCGAGGAGCCGCTGGAAGGCGCCGGGCTGCGCTACCTGAACCGGCTGTCGGACCTGCTGTTCGTGGCAGCCCGCATAGCCGCCAAGCGCCAGGGCGTCGCCGAAGTGCTGTGGAAGGCGGCGGAAAAGCCCGCGTAGATGTGTAAGCGGGCCCTGCCCGCGATTCGCGCGCAGGGCGCGCTCCTACAATGGGAATGGCGTGGGGGCGGTTGTAGCGGATCTCATCCGCGATCCGCGCCGATACGTCCGGCTATCGCGGACAAGGTCCGCTCCTACGGGGAAACGCCATGCCTCACGGCAAAACTGTAGGAGCGGGCCCTGCCCGCGATTCACGCGCAGGGCCCGCTCCTACAATGGGAATGGCGTGGGGGCGGTTGTAGGATCTCATCCGCGAATCGCGCCGATACGCCCGGCTATCGCGGACAAGGTCCGCTCCTACGAACGTGTCTCCCTGAAGCCCCGTAGGATGGGTTGAGCGAAGCGATACCCATCCTACGAAGAGCACCCCGGTGCAGCCGGAAAGAAAGCGGCACCTACGACGGCCTATGCCCCGGCCTTCGGCCAGAGCGCGCGGATGCCGGCCACGCCCTGGGCGCCTATCTGCCAGGCGCGTTCCAGGTCCTGCGGGCCCAGGCCGCCGAGCAGGAATACCGGCTGGTTGAAGCCTTCCACCAGTTGCTGCGCCACATCCCAACCCATTGCCGGTTCGCCCGGATGGCTCTCGGTCGGCTGCACCGGCGACAGGGTGACGAAGTCCACGCCCATCGCGCTGGCCAGCGCCAGTTCTTCGGCGCCGTGGCAGGACGCCGCCAGCAGGCGCTCCTGGGGGAACGGGCGGCCGTTGGGGGCGTACTTGCGCAGTTGCTCGGCGGTCAGATGCCAGCCGGCGGCGGGGAAGTCGCCCAGCCATTCCAATGGGCCCTTGAGCATCAGTTGCGCCTTGCCCGCGCACAGCCCGACGGCGTCCACCGCCATGTCGCGGTACTCCGGGCTGTACATGTTCGGCGCGCGCAGCTGGATCAGGCGCACGCCCCCAGCCACGGCGGCGCGAATGCCCTGCAGGACTTCCTGCGGCTCCAGCCCGTCGGGGGTGATCAGGTAGCGTTCGGGCAGCCGCGCGGCCTGCACGATGGGCCGGTTGGCGGCGGGGAACTCGTAGTCGGGCAGCTCCCGCGGGGCCACCCAGGCCAGCGGCTGGCCCTCGGCGCCATGGGGTTCGCCGGAGAACGCCGAGACTTCCCAGACGTCCAGCAGCACCTGCTTGTCCGGGTAGTCGTGGGCCACGCGGATCAGCGGCCGGGCGCGCTCGACGCGGATGCCCAGCTCCTCTTCCAGCTCGCGGGCCAGCGCGGCCTGCACCGGCTCGCCCTCCTCCACCTTGCCGCCGGGAAATTCCCAGAGGCCGCCCTGGTGCTTGTCGTCCGGGCGCCGGGCGATCAGCACGCGGCCATCGGCGCCACGGATCACGGCGGCGGCGACATGTACTCGTTTCACAGCATTACTCCTCGTCGGTTGCCGGCGCTCAGGGGCGCTCGGCCTGCGCGGCCTGCAGCCAGGGCTGGAAAGCCGCCCACTGGTAGATGGTGTCCACGTAGGCCTTGGCCAGCGGCGGCAGCTCCACGGCGTAGCTGCGCAGGCGCGTGGCCACTGGCGCGTAGAAGGCGTCGGCGATGCTGGCGTGGCCGAACAGGAACGGCCCGTCCTGGCCGAAGCCCTGGCGGCACAGGGTCCACAGCTCGACGACGCGGGCGATGTCGGTTTCCACTTCGGGCGGCACCTTGGCCAGCGGCTTGTGCCGCTGCAGGTCCATGGGCATGTGCGAGCGCAGGGCGAGGAAGCCACTGTGCATCTCCGCGCAGATCGACCGCGCCAGCGCCCGGGCCGCCTCGCCGCGCGGCCACAGGTGCGCCTCGGGGAAGCGTTCGGCCAGGTACTCGGCGATCGCCAGGGAATCCCAGATCACCCCGTCCTCGCACTTGAGCACCGGCACCTTGCCGGTGGGCGAGTGCTCGCGGATGCGCCGCGCAGTGTCGACGCCGCCCAGCGGGATCAGCACCTCTTCGAATTCCGCACCGGTCAGTTGCATGGCCAGCCAGCCGCGCAACGACCAGGACGACAGGTTCTTGCTGCCAATGACCAGTTTCATCGCTCGTTTCTCCGCTACGAAGCTAGAAGCTAGAAGCTAGAAGCTAGAAGCTAGAAGCTAGAAGCTAGAAGCTAGAAGCTAGAAGCTAGAAGCTAGAAGCTAGAAGCTAGAAGCTAGAAGCTAGAAGCTAGAAGCTAGAAGCTAGAAGCTAGAAGCTAGAAGCTAGAAGCTAGAAGCTAGAAGCTAGAAGCTAGAAGCTAGAAGCTAGAAGCTAGAAGCTAGAAGCTAGAAGCTAGAAGCTAGAAGCTAGAGAGCGTGGCGCCTTTCACTTCCGGCTTCAAGCTTCCAGCTTCCAGCTTCCCGCTCCCATCAAGTCCTGTATTCCGCGTTGATCTTCACGTACTCATGGGACAGGTCGGTGGTCCAGATGGTCTCGCTGCAGTCGCCGCGACCCAGCTCGATGCGGATGGTGATCTCTTCCTGGGCCATCACCCGCGCGCCCTGGTCCTCGGTGTAGCTGGCGGCGCGGCAGCCGCGGCTGGCGATGCAGACTTCGTCGAGGAAGACGTCGATCCTGCTGACGTCCAGGTTCGGCACGCCGGCGTAGCCGACCGCGGCCAGGATGCGGCCCCAGTTAGGGTCGGAGGCGAACAGCGCGGTCTTGATCAGCGGCGAGTGGGCCACGGCGTAGCCGACGTCCAGGCACTCCTGGTGGGTGCCGCCGCCGTTGACCTGCACAGTGACGAACTTGGTGGCGCCCTCGCCGTCGCGGACGATGGCCTGGGCCAGCTCCATGGACACCTCGATCACCGCCTGCTTCAGGGCGCTGAACAGCGCGCCGCTGGCCTGGGTGATCTCCGGCAGCGCGGCCTGACCGGTGGCGACCAGGGTGCAGCTGTCGTTGGTGGAGGTGTCGCCGTCGATGGTGATGCGGTTGAACGACTTGTTCGCCGCGTCGCGCAGCAGGTCCTGCAGCACGCCCTGGGCGACCTTGGCGTCGGTGGCGATGTAGCCGAGCATGGTGGCCATGTTCGGCTTGATCATGCCGGCGCCCTTGCTGATGCCGGTGACGGTGACGGTGATGCCGTCGTGCACGAACTGGCGGCTGGCGCCCTTGGGCAGGGTGTCGGTGGTCATGATGCCGGCGGCGGCCTCGGCCCAGTTGTCCGGGCCCAGGGCGGCCAGGGCGGCCGGCAGCGCGGCTTCGATCTTGGCCACCGGCAGCGGCTCGCCGATCACCCCGGTGGAGAACGGCAGCACCTGGCTTTCGTCCACGCCTGCCAGCTCGGCCAGCTTGGCGCACACCGCCGAGGCGTTGGCCAGGCCCGGCTCGCCGGTGCCGGCGTTGGCGTTGCCGGTGTTGGTCACCAGGTAGCGCACCGGCCCGAGGAAGCGCTGCTTGCACAGCAGCACGGGGGCGGCGCAGAAGGCGTTGGTGGTGAACACACCCGCCACGCTGGAGCCTTCGGCGCATCGCATCACCACGACGTCCTTGCGACCGGGGCGCTTGATGCCGGCGGAAGCGATGCCGAGTTCGAAGCCGGGGACCGGGTGCAGGGTGGAGATGGGGCCGAGACCGACAGCCATGGATGTGCTCCTTACGAAAAAGGGTGGATCGAATGTGAAAAACGCCGCGAGCGGCAGGGCCGGTCGCGGCGTCGGGGGTTACGACGGCAGGCGGATCAGTTCACCTGGCCGTGGCAATGCTTGTACTTCTTGCCGGAACCGCAGGGGCACAGCTCGTTGCGGCCGATCTTCGGCTCGGCGCGCACCGGCTCCAGCGGCACGACCTGGCCCGGGCCCTGCTCGCCTTCTTCGCCTTCCTCGGCATCGGGGGCCTGGTCGATGGACGGCGCCTCGGCATGCTGGAACTGCATGCGCTTGGCCATTTCCTCGGCTTCGCGGCGCAGGCGCGCCTCTTCCTCGGCCGGGTCCTCGCGGCGGACCTGGACGAAGGACAGCACGCGGATGGTGTCGCGCTTGATCGAGTCCAGCAGTTCCTGGAACAGGTTGAAGGACTCGCGCTTGTACTCCTGCTTCGGGTTCTTCTGCGCGTAGCCGCGCAGGTGGATGCCGTGGCGCAGGTGGTCCATGGTGGACAGGTGGTCCTTCCACAGGTCGTCCAGCACGCGCAGCAGCATCTGCTTCTCGAAGGTGCGCAGGGCCTCGGCGCCGGCCAGGTCTTCCTTCTCGTTGTAGGCGGCGACCAGCTCGGCGAGGATCTTCTCGCGCAGGGTCTCCTCGTAGAGCTTCTCATCGTCGTCCAGCCACTGCTGGACCGGCAGCTTCAGGCCGAAGTCGCTGTACAGCGCGGCTTCCAGGCCGGCGATGTCCCACTGCTCGGGCAGCGACTGCGGCGGGATGTGCTGGCTGATGGTGTTGTTCAGCACTTCCTCGCGGAACTCGGCGATGGTGTCGCCGATGTTCTCCGCGGCCAGCAGGCTGTTGCGCATGTGGTAGATCACCTTGCGCTGCTCGTTGGCCACGTCGTCGAATTCGAGCAGTTGCTTGCGGATGTCGAAGTTGCGGCCTTCGACCTTGCGCTGCGCCTTCTCGATAGCGTTGCTGACCATGCGGTGCTCGATGGCCTCGCCCGGCTGCATGCCCAGGGCCTTCATGAAGTTCTTCACCCGGTCGGAGGCGAAGATGCGCATCAGGTTGTCTTCCAGCGACAGGTAGAAGCGGCTGGAGCCCGGGTCGCCCTGGCGGCCGGAACGGCCCCGCAACTGGTTGTCGATACGGCGGGATTCGTGGCGCTCGGAGGCGATCACATGCAGGCCGCCGGCCTCGATCACCTGCTGGTGGCGCTTCTGCCACTCGGCCTTGATCTGGGCGATCTGCTCGTCGCTGGGGTTTTCCAGGCCGGCGATCTCGGCTTCCCAGTTGCCGCCCAGGAGGATGTCGGTACCACGGCCGGCCATGTTGGTGGCGATGGTCACCGAGCCCGGCGCGCCGGCCTGCGCGATGATCTCGGCTTCCTTCTCGTGGTACTTGGCGTTGAGCACCTTGTGCTCGATGCCGGCCTGCTCCAGCAGCTTGGACACGTACTCGGAGGTTTCGATGGACGCGGTACCGACCAGGATCGGCCGGCCCAGGGCCTGGCTCTGCTGGATGTCGGTGATGATCGCGGCGTACTTCTCTTCCTGGGTCAGGTAGACCAGGTCGTTGAAGTCCTTGCGGGCGACCGGCCGGTGGGTCGGGATCACCACCACGTCCAGGCCGTAGATCTGGCGGAACTCGAAGGCCTCGGTGTCGGCGGTGCCGGTCATGCCGGACAGCTTGGTGTAGAGGCGGAAGTAGTTCTGGAAGGTGGTGGAGGCCAGGGTCTGGCTCTCGGCCTGGATCGGCAGGTTTTCCTTGGCCTCGATGGCCTGGTGCAGGCCCTCGGAGAGGCGGCGGCCGGGCATGGTGCGGCCGGTGTGCTCGTCGATCAGCAGGACCTGGTCGCCCTGGACGATGTACTCGACGTTGCGGTGGAACAGGGTGTGGGCGCGCAGCGCGGCGTAGACGTGGGTCAGCAGGCTGAGGTTGTGCGCCGAGTAGAGGCTCTCGCCCTCGCCGAGCAGGCCGGCCTGGCTCAGCAGTTCCTCGACGTAGGCGTGGCCCTGCTCGTTGAGTTCGACCTGGCGGGTCTTCTCGTCGATGCTGTAGTGGCCCTGCTGGGTCACCTGGCCCTCGACTTCCTCGATGTGGCGCTTCAGGCGCGGGATCAGCTTGTTGATCTTGATGTACAGCTCGGAGCTGTCTTCGGCCTGGCCGGAGATGATCAGCGGGGTCCGCGCCTCGTCGATGAGGATGGAGTCCACTTCGTCGACCACGGCGAAGTTCAGCTCGCGCTGGAACTTGTCCTGCAGGCTGAAGGCCATGTTGTCGCGCAGGTAGTCGAAGCCGAATTCGTTGTTGGTGCCGTAGGTGATGTCCGAGGCGTAGGCCGCGCGCTTCTCTTCCGGCGGCTGGAAGGGCGTGACGATGCCCACCGAGAGGCCGAGGAACTCGTACAGCGGACGCATCCAGTTGGCGTCGCGGCGGGCCAGGTAGTCGTTCACGGTGACCACGTGCACGCCCTTGCCGGACAGCGCGTTCAGGTACACCGCCAGGGTGCCCACCAGGGTCTTGCCCTCGCCGGTGCGCATCTCGGCGATCTTGCCCTCGTGCAAGGTCATGCCGCCGATCAGCTGGACGTCGAAGTGGCGCATGCCCATCACCCGCTTGCCCGCCTCGCGGCACACGGCGAAGGCTTCCGGGAGAATCTGGTCGAGGGTCTCGCCCTTGGCCAGGCGCTGCTTGAATTCCTCGGTCTTGGCCTTCAGTTGCTCATCGGAAAGCGCCACCATCTGTGGTTCGAGCGCATTGATGGCCTGGACCTGCTTGGCCATGCGCTTCACTTCACGCTCGTTCTTGCTTCCAAAGAGTTTTTTCAACAAAGGCGCAAACATATCGACTGGGTCATCCGAACTTGGGGAATGGAGGGCTGCCCGACTGGCTGGCCGCGGCTTGCATCGACGGCAAAGGGGGCATTCTACTCGGAAACGTGAACGAAAGAAGTGCCCAGGTCATGCCGGGGACTTTCCATGCGCGCACATTGCCCGGCAGGAACTCGGGGGAGGACTGGCAGTCCGCCTGCTTTATATTGTGTCGCGCCGGCAAAGTTCAAGGCTCGGCGCCGGCGGGCGTCGGCGCGACGGCCTGCGATGACCGCATTCTGATACCATCGGCGCTCAACAACCCCGGAATTTTCACCATGGCGTTCCGCCCGCTGCCCGCACAGGCCACCACCAAGCTGCTGCGCGAAGCCAAGCCGCTGCAGTCGCTGTTCAACGAGGCCCAGCGCCTCGCTCAGTTGCAACAGCTGCTCGACAGCCAGCTGCAGCCGGCCGCGCGCCCGCACTGCCGGGTCGCCTCCTGGCGCGGCGGCAACCTGCTGCTGGTGCTCACCGACGCGCACTGGGCCACGCGCCTGCGCTACCAGCAGAAGCGCCTGCTGCGCCAGCTGCAGATGTTCGACGAGTTCGCCGGGCTGCAGCACATCCTGTTCAAGGTCCAGCCCCAGGTCGAGCGCCAGGCGCCGGTGCGCACCCACCAGCTCTCCCCCGCCGCCGCCGAGGCCCTGCAGGAGGCCGCCGAAGGCATCGCCAACCCGCGCCTGCGCGCGGCGCTGGAACGCCTGGCCAGCCGCAGCCGCCCGCGCGAAGACTGAACCCCTCGCCTACCGCCGGTCTCATAACGCCCCTCGTCGGCGCTTGCCGATGAACTCGTGAGAACTTTCCCCCTCCAAACTCCAAGCCTCCTGCCCGCGCCATTTCGCGCGCATAAAAAAAGGCCACCCGAGGGTGGCCTTCAATATGTACAGCTTGAAAGGAGGAGGTTTCCTCAAACGGCCGCAGCGGGCCGCATGTAGGAAATCGGCGCGGTGCTCGCGTCTTCGAAGGTGACCACTTCCCAGGCCTCCTTGTCCGCGATGAGTGCGCGGAGCAGGCGGTTGTTCAGGGCATGGCCGGACTTGAAGCCGCGGAACTCGCCGATAAGGCTGTTACCAAGCAGGTACAGGTCACCGATGGCGTCCAGGATCTTGTGCTTGACGAACTCGTCCTCGTAACGAAGGCCGTCTTCGTTGAGCACGCGATACTCGTCGACCACGATGGCATTCTCCACGCTGCCACCGAGCGCCAGGTTCTGCGAACGCAGGTACTCGATGTCGCGCATGAACCCGAAGGTCCGCGCGCGGCTGACTTCCTTGACGAAGGAAGTGCTGGAGAAGTCCACCGTCGCCTTCTGGGTGCGACCACGGAAGACCGGGTGATCGAAATCGATCTCGAAGCTCACCTTGAAGCCGTCGAAGGGAACGAAAGTGGCGCGCTTGTCGCCCTCTTCCACGGTCACTTCACGCTTGATGCGGATGAACTTCTTGGCCGCCTCCTGCTCCTGCAGACCGGCGGATTGGATCAGGAATACGAAGGGCCCCGCGCTGCCGTCCATGATCGGCACTTCCGAGGCGGACAGCTCGACATAGGCGTTGTCGATGCCCAGGCCAGCCATGGCCGAGAGCAGATGCTCCACCGTATCCACTTTGACGTCACCCTTGACCAGGGTGGTCGACATGGTGGTCTCGCCGACGTTCGAGGCCCGAGCCGGGATTTCCACCACCGGGTCGAGGTCGGTACGGACGAACACGATACCGCTGTCCACCGGAGCCGGCTTCAGGGTGAGGTAGACCTTCTCCCCCGAGTGCAGACCGACGCCGGTGGCCCGGATGATGTTCTTCAAGGTGCGTTGTCTGATCATGGCTTTGGCCGCTTTCGCGCAAGTTGCGAACTGTTGTCAACAATGGGCGGCGATGATAGCAGAACCGCCCTTTGCTGAACACCAATCACATTCATACTCCTGATAAATTGCCTCAATCGGCCTGGCGACGCAGGAATGCCGGGATGTCCAGGTAGTCCAGGTCGTCCTGCGGGTTGAGCTTGGCCGCGGTGGCCGCGCTGCCGTGCGCCTGGTTGCGCATCACGGTCGGGCGGTCCAGGTCGCGGTAGTTCACCGATTGCTGCTCGCGCTGTACCGGAGCCTGGCTGCTGACCGCCTGGGTCTGCACGGTGTTGTCGACCACCTTGACCGGTTTTTCCAGGCGTGCGCCCAGGCCGGTGGCGACCACGGTGACGTGCAGTTCGTCGCGCATGTCCGGATCGATCACGGTGCCCACCTTGACGGTGGCATGCTCGGAGGCGAACTGCTCGATGATGTTGCCCACGTCGGAGTACTCGCCCAGGGACAGGTCGGGACCGGCAGTGATGTTCACCAGGATGCCGCGCGCGCCCTGCAGGTTGACGTCCTCCAGCAGCGGGTTGCGGATCGCCGCCTCGGTGGCCTCGCGGGCGCGGTTCGGGCCGCTGGCGGCGCCGGTACCCATCATGGCCATGCCCATCTCGCTCATCACGGTCTTCACGTCGGCGAAGTCGACGTTGATCATGCCCGGACGCTTGATGATGTCGGAGATGCCGCGCACGGCGCCGGCCAGCACGTCGTCCGCCTTGGCGAAGGCGGCCAAGAGGCTGGCGTCCTTGCCGAGGATGGTCAGCAGCTTCTCGTTGGGGATGGTGATCAGCGAGTCGACGCTTTCCGCCAGGGAGCGGATGCCCTCGTCGGCGATCTGCATGCGCTTGCGGCCTTCGAACGGGAACGGACGGGTGACCACTGCAACGGTCAGGATGCCCATTTCCTTGGCCACTTCGGCGATGATCGGCGCCGCACCGGTACCGGTGCCGCCCCCCATGCCGGTGGTGATGAAGACCATGTCGGCGCCTTCCAGCACCTCGGCGATGCGCTCGCGATCCTCGATCGCGGCCTGGCGGCCGACTTCAGGGTTGGCGCCGGCGCCCAGGCCCTTGGTCACGCCCGGGCCGAGCTGCAGCACGGTGCGCGCTGCGATGTTCTTCAGCGCCTGGGCGTCGGTGTTGGCGCAGATGAATTCCACGCCGTCGACGTTGTTCTTGGCCATGTGGTTCACGGCGTTGCCGCCGCCCCCACCGACACCGATGACTTTGATTACTGCCGTTTGTGGGACGTTATCGACGAGTTCAAACATTTTCCCCTCTCCTTCCTTTCTAGTTGTGTCGCCTACGTTTTACCGCGCCGGTAAATCAGAAATTGCCCTGGACCCAGCGTTTGAGCCGTTCCAGAACAGGTGTCTTGGGTTCATCGCTGAAGCTGCCGCCGGACATGGAGATGCCGTCGGATTGCTTCTGCAGGCCATACATGAGCAGGCCCACGCCAGTGGAATAGATAGGATTGCGCACGACGTCGGTCAGCCCCTTGACGCCATGCGGCACGCCCAGGCGCACCGGCATGTGGAAGATCTCTTCGGCCAGCTCCACGGCGCCTTCCATCTTGGAGGTGCCGCCGGTCAGGACGATCCCGGCCGGGATCAGGTCTTCGTAGCCGCTGCGGCGCAGCTCGGCCTGGACCAGGGTGAAGAGCTCGTCGTAACGCGGCTCCACCACCTCGGCCAGGGCCTGGCGCGACAGCTCCCGCGGCGGCCGGTCGCCGACGCTGGGCACCTTGATGGTTTCGCCCGCGCCGGCCAGCTTGGCCAGTGCGCAGGCGTAGCGGATCTTGATTTCCTCGGCGTACTGCGTGGGCGTGCGCAGGGCCATGGCGATGTCGTTGGTGACCTGGTCGCCGGCGATCGGGATCACCGCCGTATGGCGGATGGCGCCCTCGGTGAAGATGGCGATGTCGGTGGTGCCGCCGCCGATGTCCACCAGGCACACGCCCAGTTCCTTCTCGTCCTCGGTGATCACCGAGTAGGCCGAGGCCAGTTGCTCGAGGATGATGTCGTCGACTTCCAGGCCGCAGCGGCGCACGCATTTCTCGATGTTCTGCGCGGCGTTCACCGCGCAGGTCACCACGTGCACCTTGGCTTCCAGGCGCACGCCGGACATGCCCAGCGGCTCGCGCACGCCTTCCTGGTTGTCGATCACGTAGTCCTGCGCCAGGGTGTGCAGCACCCGCTGGTCGGCCGGGATCGCCACGGCCTGGGCGGCGTCGAGCACGCGGTCGATGTCGGCCGGGCTCACCTCGCGGTCGCGGATCGCCACGATGCCGTGGGAATTCAGGCTGCGGATGTGGTTGCCGGCGATGCCGACGAAGGCCGAGTGGATCCGGCAGCCGGCCATCTGCTGCGCCTCGTCGATGGCGCGCTGGATGGACTGCACGGTGGACTCGATGTTCACCACCACGCCCTTCTTCAGGCCGCGCGACGGATGGGTGCCGATGCCGACGATCTCCAGCTTGCCATCGGCCGCTACCTCGCCCACCAGCGCCACCACCTTGGAGGTGCCGATGTCCAGGCCGACGACCATCTTGCCGCTCTGCACGCTTGCCATGTTTATTGCTGTCTCCTCAAATCACTGCGCGGGCGCGGCCTGGGCCACGTCCGTCTGCGGCAGCGGGTCGCGCCACGCCACGGCCAGGCCGTTGGGGTAGCGCATGTCGATGCGCGCAATCTTCGATATCTGTTCTTTCAGGGCCTTTTCGTAGATGGTCACGAAACGGCGGATCTGTTCGACCGTGTGGTCGCGGCCCAGGACGATCTGCACGCCCTGGGCGGTGTCCAGAGTCCAGGCGCCGCGCGAGCTCATCTCCAGGCTGGCGATGGTGAAGCCCAGGGGCCGCAGCAGCTGGCTGAGGATCTGGTACTGCTGCATCACCTTCTGCTGGGCGAACTGCGGGCCGGACAGGCGCGGCAGGTGTTCGTAGTGCGACACCTCGTGGGGCGCGAAGGCCTGGCCCTGGTTGTTCAGCAGCGCCTCGTCGCCCCAGCGGGCCACCGGCAGTTGTTCCTCCAGGTGGATCACCACCTGGTCCGGCCAGACGCGGCGGACTTCGGCGTGGGCGATCCAGGGCATCTGCTCCAGTTCCTGGCGCATGCCGGCCAGGTCGATGCTGAAGAAGCTGGCCGAGACGAACGGCGCGATGCGCTGCTGCACCGCCTGCTGGCTGATGTAGCTGAGGTCGCCCTCGACGCTGATCTTGGCGATCGGGCGGTCGGCGTAGGGCAGCACGTACTGCGCGCCCTGGTAGGCGCCGAAGCCCAGCACGGCCAGCAGCACCGGCCACATCAGCATGCGCAGGAAGCCGAAGCTGGGCCTGGGCAGGCGAGCGCTGATCGGCTCCTTCGCCACCAGGCGGCTGGCGCCGCGCGGCACCGGCTTGCGTGCGGGCACGCGGCCGATACCGGGTTGCGAGTGGCGGAGCATCGCGCCGTTCATGGTCTTACCCCCTTGCCTCGACGCTGTCGGCGAGGATCGCCAGCACCAGTTGCTGGAAATCCAGGCCGGCCGCGCGCGCGGCCATGGGCACCAGGCTGTGGTCGGTCATGCCCGGTGCGGTGTTGACTTCGAGCAGCCAGAAACGCCCCTCGGCGTCCTGCATCACGTCGGTCCGCCCCCAGCCCTGGATGCCCAGGGCCTCGCAGGCGCGGGCGCACAGGTCCTGCAGCTCGCGCTCCTTCTCGGGGCTCAGGCCGCAGGGGATGCGGTACTGGGTGTCGCTGGCCAGGTACTTGGCGTCGTAGTCGTAGAAGCTGTGCGGGGTGCCCAGGCCGATGGCCGGCAGCACCTGGCCGCGCAGGGTGGCCACGGTGAACTCGGGGCCGCTGATCCACTGCTCGACCAGCACTTGCGAGTCGTATTCGGCGGCGCTGCGCCAGGCGGCGATCAGCGCGTCCACGCCGTCGACCTTGGCCATGCCGATGCTGGAGCCTTCATGGGCCGGCTTGACGATCAGCGGGAAGCCCAGTTCCGCCGCAGCACGGCGGCAGTCGTCCTCGCTGGCCAGCACGGCATAGGCCGGCGTCGGCAGGCCCAGGCTCAGCCACACGCGCTTGGTGCGCAGCTTGTCCATGGCCAGCGCCGAAGCCAGCACGCCGCTGCCGGTGTAGGGGATGCCGGCGACTTCCAGCAGGCCCTGCATGCTGCCGTCCTCGCCGCCACGGCCGTGGAGGATGATGAAGGCGCGGTCGATCTTTTCGCTCAGCAGGCGCTGCAGCAGGTCGTCGCCCACGTCGATGCCGAAGGCGTCCACCCCGGCGTCCTGCAGGGCCTTGAGGACCATGCCGCCGGATTTCAGCGACACCTCGCGCTCGGCGCTCTTGCCGCCGTAGAGCACGGCGACGCGGCCGAAGGCGCGGGGCTCGAGGGTGGATTTGAGTGCGTCGTTCATCACGCCTTCCTCGGGGCGTCGCCGCCGAACATCGGGTTCTTGATCAGCGCCGGGGCCAGGCCGCCGATGTCGCCGGCGCCCTGGCAGAGCAGGATGTCGCCGGCGCGCAGCAGCGGCTTGAGCAGCGCGGCGAGGTCGCCGTCGCGCTCCAGGTAGATCGGGTCGAGCTGGCCGCGCTGGCGGATGCTGTGGCACAGCTGGCGGCTGTCGGCGCCGGGGATCGGCTCCTCGCCGGCCGGGTAGACCTCCATCAGCAGCAGCACGTTGGCTTCGCCGAGCACCTGCACGAAGTCTTCGTAGAGGTCGCGGGTACGGGTGTAGCGGTGCGGCTGGTAGACCATCACCAGGCGCCGTTCCGGCCAGCCGCCGCGCACGGCCTTGATCACCGCCGCGACTTCGCGCGGGTGGTGGCCGTAGTCGTCGACCAGCATCACGCTGCCGCCGTCGACCTGCAGTTCGCCGTAGACCTGGAAGCGCCGGCCCACGCCCTGGAAGCCGGACAGGCCCTGGACGATGGCTTCGTCGGAGATGCCTTCGTCGGTGGCGATGACGATGGTCGCCAGGGAGTTCAGCACGTTGTGCAGGCCGGGCATGTTCACCGAGACGTCCAGCGGCTCGCGCTCCGGGCGCAGCACGGTGAACCAGGTGCGCATGCCTTCCTGGCGGATGTTGATGGCGCGGACGTCGGCATCCTCGCTCAGGCCGTAGGTGACGGTCGGGCGCGCCACCTGCGGGAGGATTTCGCGGACCACCGGGTCATCCACGCACATCACCGCCAGGCCGTAGAACGGCAGGTTGTGCAGGAAGTCGACGAAGGTCTTCTTCAGCTTGTTGAAGTCGCCGCCGTAGGTGGCCATGTGGTCGGCGTCGATGTTGGTGACCACGGCGACCATCGGCTGCAGGTGCAGGAAGCTGGCGTCGCTCTCGTCGGCCTCGGCCACCAGGTAACGGCTGGTGCCCAGCTGCGCGTTGGTGCCGGCGGCGTTCAGGCGGCCGCCGATGACGAAGGTCGGGTCCAGCCCACCGGCAGCGAACACCGAGGCGATCAGGCTGGTGGTGGTGGTCTTGCCGTGGGTGCCGGCAACGGCGATGCCGTGGCGGTAGCGCATCAGCTCGGCGAGCATTTCCGCGCGCGGCACCACCGGCACGCGGCGCTCCAGGGCGGCGGCGACTTCCGGGTTGGCCTTGTTCACCGCGCTGGAAACCACCAGCACGTCGGCGCCGTCGGCGTTTTCCGCGCGGTGGCCGATGAATACCTGGGCGCCGAACTTCTCCAGGCGCTCGGTCACAGCCGAAGCCTTGAGGTCGGAACCGGACACTTCGTAGCCGAGGTTCAGCAGCACTTCGGCGATACCGCACATGCCCGCGCCGCCGATGCCGACGAAGTGGATGCGGCGGATGCGCCGCATGGTGCGGGTGATGCCGTTGGGTTCCTTAACCACGGGCCACCTCCAGGCAGGCATCGACTACCGTGCGGGTAGCCTCGGGCATGGCCAGGCGCCGGGCGCTGGCGGCCATCTGCTTCAGGGATTCGGGATGCATCGATACCTCGGACAGCTGCGCGGCCAGGTCGGCGGCGCCGGTAGACTTTTGCGGCAGCAGGCGGGCGGCGCCCTCCCGTACCAGGAATTCGGCATTGCGGGTCTGGTGGTCGTCGATCGCGTGGGGCAGCGGCACCAGGAAGGACGGCAGGCCGGCGGCGGTCAGCTCGCTGACGGTCAGGGCGCCGGCGCGGCAGATCACCAGGTCGGCCCAGGCGTAGGCCGCGGCCATGTCGCCGATGAACGCAGCAACGTCGGCTTGGACACCGGCCTGGGCGTAACGCTCCGCGGTGACTTCGGCATGCTGACGACCGGCCTGGTGGCGAATGGCCGGGCGCTGCTCGGCGGGGATCAGCCGCAGCGCCTCGGGCAGCAGTTTGTTCAGCGGCTCGGCGCCCAGGCTGCCGCCCAGCACCAGCAGGTTGACCTTGCGGCCGGCCAGCTCGGCGCGGGCATCGGCCTCGAGGAACAGCTCGGCGCGCACCGGGTTGCCGGTGGTCAGGCGCTTGGCGCTGGCCGGGAAGGTGTCCGGGAAGGCCTCGCAGACGCGCTTGGCCAGCGGCGCCAGGCCACGGTTGGCGGTGCCGGCGACGGCGTTCTGTTCGTGGATCACCAGCGGCGCGCCGCTCAGCTTCGCCGCCACGCCGCCGGGACCGGTGACGTAGCCGCCCAGGCCGAGCACGCACACCGGCTTGAGCTTGCGCACCACGCCCAGGGCCTGGAACAGCGACTTGAGCAGGTCGAAGGGCGCGCGCAGCAGGGCCAGGCGGCCCTTGCCGCGCAGGCCGCTGACGTTGATCAGGTGCAGCGGCAGGCCGGCCTTGGGCACCAGGTCGTTCTCGATGCCGCGCGGGGTGCCGAGCCAGTGCACGGCATAGCCGCGGGCCTGGAACTCGCGGGCGCAGGCCAGGGCCGGGAACACGTGGCCGCCGGTGCCGCCGGCCATGATGAGGACGTTACCTTTCATCGGCGAAGTCCTCCTCGGTGAATTCGTACTCTTCGCTGCCCACCGCGGTGCGCCGCTCCCATTCGATGCGCAGCAGCATGCCCAGGCAGCCGCAGCAGATGACCAGCGAGGAACCGCCGTAGCTGAGGAACGGCAGGGTCAGGCCCTTGGTCGGCAGCAGGCCGACGTTCACCCCGACGTTGATCAGGAACTGGCCGATCCACAGGAACGCCAGGCCGTAGGCCACGTAGGCGGAGAAGTACTGCTTGGCCTGCTCGGCCCAGATGCCGATGTAGAGCGCGCGCAGGCCGACGAAGACGAACAGGCCGACGGTGGCCAGGGCGCCGACGATGCCCAGCTCCTCGGCCAGCACGGCGAACACGAAGTCGGTGTGCGCCTCGGGCAGGTAGAACTGCTTCTGGATGCTGTTGCCCAGGCCCATGCCCAGCCAGCCGCCGCGGCCGAAGGCGATCAGCGCCTGGCTGAGCTGGTAGCCGGCGCCGAACTGGTCGGCCCAGGGGTCGCTGAAGTTGGTCAGGCGCGCCATCCGGTAGGGTTGCGTCCAGATCAGCAGGGCCACCGCGCCCACCGCCAGGGCCACCATCAGGCCGAAGCGGAACAGGCCGACGCCGCCGAGGAACAGCATGGCCGCCGCGGCGCCCATCATCACCACGGTGGCGCCGAAGTCCGGCTCGCGCAGCAGCAGGCCGGCGAACGGCAGCAGCACGGCGAAGGGCTTGAAGAAACCGATCCAGCTCTCGCGCACCTCGTGCTGGCGGCGCACCAGGTAGCCGGCCATGAACACCACCACGAAGACCTTGGCGATCTCCGAGGGCTGGATGTTGAACAGGCCGAAGCCGATCCAGCGCATGGAGCCGTTGACCTCGCGGCCGACGCCGGGGGTGATCACCGCCACCAGCAGCAGGAAGGCCACGCCCAGCAGCTTCCAGCTGTGGCGCTGCCAGGTCTCCATCGGCGTCAGCATGGTCACGCCGCAGGCGACGAAGCCGATGGCCAGGTAGATCAGGTGGCGCACCGAGAAGTACAGCGGGTTGCCCGACTGCGCCGCCGCCACTTCCGAGGACGCCGAGGTCACCATCACCAGACCCAGGCCGAGCAGCGCCAGGCAACCGGCGAGCAGCGGGAAGTCCAGATCGATGCCGTTGCGGCTGATCAGCGGGGACGGGTACGGACGCAGGAAGGAGAACATCAGGCGATCTCCTCCACGGCCCTGGCGAACAGGCGGCCGCGCTCTTCGAAGTTCTTGAACATGTCCAGGCTGGCGCAGGCCGGCGACAGCAGCACGGCATCGCCCGGCTTGGCCAGCTCGGCGGCCTTGCGCACGGCTTCGTCCAGGGTCTGCACGCGCACCTTCGGCGTCTCGTCGCTCAACGCGGCGCCGACCAGCTCGGCATCACGGCCGAGCAGCACCACGGCGCGGCAGAACTTCGCCACCGGCTCGCGCAGGGCGCTGAAGTCCGCGCCCTTGCCGTCGCCGCCGGCGAGCAGCACCAGCTTGCCGTCGATGTCGGCGCCCAGGCCTTCGATGGCGGCCAGCGCGGCGCCGACGTTGGTGGCCTTGGAGTCGTCATAGAAACTCACCCCGGCGCGCTCGCCGACCCACTGGCAACGGTGGGCCAGGCCGGCGAATTCACGCAGGGTCCGCAGCATGGGCTCGAACGGCAGGCCTACGGCGTGGCCCAGGGCCAGGGCGGCCAGAGCGTTGGATTGGTTGTGGGCGCCGCGGATCTTCAGCTCGCGCACCGGCATCAGCGCCTCGAACTGGAAGGCCAGGTACTTCTCGCCACCCTCTTCCACCAGGCCGAAGGCCTTGAAGTCGGGCTTGTTGGTGCCGAAGGTCCAGCACGGCACCGAGTCGGCGATCAGCGGCCGGCTCAGGGCGTCGGCGCGGTTCACCACGACCTGGCGCGCGCCGCGGAAGATGCGGTGCTTGGCCAGGTGGTAGTCGGCCATGCCGTCGTAGCGGTCCATGTGGTCTTCGCTGACGTTCAGGCAGGTGGCGACCTCGGCGCCCAGGCGCTCGCAGGTCTCCAGCTGGAAGCTGGACAGCTCCAGCACGTACAGCTCGACGTCGTCGGCCAGCAGGTCCAGGGCCGGGGTGCCCAGGTTGCCGCCCACGGCCACGCGCTTGCCGGCCGCCACGGCCATCTCGCCGACCAGGGTGGTCACGGTGCTCTTGGCGTTGGAACCGGTGATGGCGACGATCGGCGCCTTGGCATGGCGGGCGAACAGGTCGATGTCGCCGGACAGGCGCACGCCACGGGCGGCGGCCTCGACCAGCGCCGGCGTGCGCAGCGACAGGCCGGGGCTGACGTACAGCTCGCTGGCGCGGCAGAGGAAGCCGGCGTCCAGCTCGCCGCAGCGGACTTCCACCTGCGGGTACTGGGCGCGCAGGGTGGCCAGCTCCGGCGGATTCTCGCGGGTGTCGGCCACGGCGAAAGGCACGCCCTGGCGCGCCAGGAAGCGCACCAGCGACATGCCGCTCTTGCCGAGGCCGACAACGATGCGGAAATTGTCCGAAGCGATCAGGCTCATGCTCGCTCTGCCCTCAACGCAGTTTCAACGTGGCCAGGCCGATCAGCACGAGAATCACCGTGATGATCCAGAAGCGCACGATCACGCGCGGCTCCGGCCAGCCCTTGAGTTCGAAGTGGTGGTGGATGGGCGCCATGCGGAACACCCGTTTCCCGGTCAGCTTGAAGCTGGCGACCTGGATGACCACCGACAGGGTTTCCATGACGAACACCCCGCCCATGATGAACAGCACGATTTCCTGGCGGACAATCACCGCGATGGTGCCCAGCGCGGCGCCCAGGGCCAGCGCGCCGACGTCGCCCATGAAGACCTGCGCCGGGTAGGTGTTGAACCACAGGAAGCCCAGCCCGGCGCCGACGATGGCGGCGCAGAAGATGATCAGTTCGCCGGCCCCCGGCACGTTGGGGATCAGCAGGTATTCGGCGAACTTCACGTTGCCCGACAGGTAGCAGAAGATGCCCAGGGCGCCGCCGACCATCACCGTCGGCATGATCGCCAGGCCGTCCAGGCCGTCGGTCAGGTTCACCGCGTTGCTGGAGCCGACGATGACGAAGTAGGTCAGCACCACGAAGAAGATGCCCAGGGGAATCTCGATGTTCTTCAGCAGCGGCAGGATCAGCGTGGTCTCGACCGGCGTCTCGGCGGTCAGGTAGAGGAAGACCGCGGCGCCCAGGCCGAACACCGACTGCCAGAAATACTTCCAGCGGCTCGGCAGGCCGCGGGAGTTCTTCTCGATCACCTTGCGGTAGTCGTCGACCCAGCCGATGGCGCCGAACAGCAGGGTCACGGCCAGCACTACCCAAACGTAACGGTTCGACCAATCGGCCCAGAGCAGGGTGCTGATGGCGATGGCGGTGAGGATCAGGGCGCCGCCCATGGTCGGGGTGCCCTTCTTCGACAGGTGCGACTGCGGCCCGTCGTTGCGCACGGCCTGGCCGATCTGGCGGATCTGCAGGGTGCGGATCATCCACGGGCCCAGCCACAGCGACAGGGCGAGCGCGGTCAGCACGCTGAGGATGCCGCGCAGGGTCAGGTACTGGAAGACGCCGAAGCCCTTGTAGAACTGTTGCAGGTACTCGGCGAGCAGCAGCAGCATTAATGTTTCTCCTCGGGGGACGCGCACAGCGCCGCGACGACCTTGTCCATCGCCGCGCTGCGCGAGCCCTTGATCAGAATGGTGGTGGTGGAGGGTTCGCCGGCCAGGGCCTGAATCAGGCTGGCCTGGTCGGCGAAGTGCCGGCCCGCCGCGCCGAACGCCTCGACGGCGTTGCGCATCAGCGGCCCCACGGCATAGAGCGCACCGACCTTGCCCGCAGCGTAGGCGCCCACCTCGCGGTGCGCGGCCTCGGCCCAGGCGCCCAGTTCGCCCATGTCCCCGAGGACCAGGACGGTCCGGCCGGAAAAGCCGGCGAGTATATCAATGGCCGCGCAGATTGACGCCGGGTTGGCGTTGTAGCTGTCGTCGATCACCCGCATGCCGTTGGTCGCCAGCTGGGCTACCGCGCGGCCCTTGACCGGCTGCAGTTGCGCAAGGCCCTGGACGATCCCGACCAGCGGCACGCCAAGGGCGTGGGCGGCGGCGGCGGCGGCCAGGGCGTTGGCGACGTTGTGCTCGCCCAGCAGGTTGAGCTGGATGCGCGCCTCGCCGGCCAGCCCCAGCAGGGTGAAGCCGACGCAGCCGCGGGCGTCGCGCTGCAGGTCGCGGGCGTGGAAGTCGGCGCTGGTCTTGTTCAGCGCGAAGCTCAGCACGCGGCGTTCGCCATTGCGCTTCTTCCAGGTGTCGAAGGCGCGGTCGTCGAGGTTGAGCACGGCGGTGCCGGTATCGTCGAGCCCTTCGAGAATCTCGCCCTTGGCCTGGACGATCTTGTCCTGGCCGCCGAACTCGCCGACGTGGGCGGTGCCGGCGTTGGTGATGATGGCCACCTGCGGGCGCGTCAGGCCGACGGTGTAGGCGATCTCGCCGACACGCGAGGCGCCCAGCTCGATCACCGCGCTGGCGTGCTGCGGGCCGATCTGCAGCAGGGTCAGGGGCGCGCCCAGGTCGTTGTTCAGGTTGCCGCGGGTGGCCAGGACTTCGCCCTGGGTACGCAGGATGCTGGCGAGCATCTCCTTGACCGTGGTCTTGCCGCTGGAGCCGGTGACCGCCGCCACCTTGCCGGTGAAGCCGGCGCGGTTCAGCGCGCCCAGGCGGCCAAGGGCCTCGCGGGTATCGGCCACCAGCAGTTGCGGCAGCGGCGCATCCGCCACTTCGCGCTGCACCAGGGCGGCGACGGCGCCCTTGGCGGCGACCTCGGCAAGGTAGTCATGGCCGTCGAAGCGCGGCCCGGCGAGGGCAACGAACAACTGGCCGGCCTCGATGGCGCGGCTGTCGGTGCTCACCGCGTCGAAGGCGACGTCGGCGCCGAGCACGCGGCCCTCGAGGGCGGCGGCGACTTCACTGAGCAGCAGCGGCTTAAGCATCTTTCTTCACCTCCCAGGCAGCCAGCGCCTTGGCGGCTTCTTGCAGATCGGAGAACGGATGGCGGACGCCGGCGATCTCCTGGTAATCCTCATGGCCCTTGCCGGCCAGCAGCACCACGTCGTCGGCGCCGGCGCCAGCGATCAGCTCGGCGATGGCCTGGCCGCGGCCCGGCACGAAGCGCACGGCCTCGGGCCTGGCGAAACCGGCGCGGATGTCGTCGATGATCCGCGCACTGTCTTCGCTACGCGGGTTGTCGTCGGTCACCAGCACGCCGTCGGCATGCTGCTCGGCCACCTGGGCCATGATCGGGCGCTTGCCGCGGTCGCGGTCGCCGCCGCAGCCGAACAGGCACAGCAGCTTGCCGTGGGCGTGCGGGCGCAGCGCCAACAGGACTTTCTCCAGAGCATCGGGGGTGTGGGCGTAGTCCACCACCACCAGCGGCTTGTCGCCGCCGCCCAGGCGCTGCACGCGGCCCACCGGGCCTTGCAGTTGCGGCAGCAGCTTGAGGATGTCGCCCAGCGGGTAGTCCAGGCCGAGCAGCGCGCCGACCACCGCCAGCAGGTTGCTCAGGTTGAAGCGGCCGAGCAGCGAGCTGCGCAGCACGCCTTCGCCCTTGGGCGTGACCAGCAGGGCCTCGACGCCGGCGTCGCTGAAGCGCGCCTCGCGGCAATAGAGGAAGGCGCTGGCGTCTTCCAGGCTGTAGCCCATCAGGCGCGAGGGATGGGCTTCGCCGGCCAGTTGGCGGCCGAAGGCGTCGTCCAGGTTGATCACCCGGCACTTCAGGCCCGGCCAGGCGAACAGCCGGGCCTTGGCGGCGCCATAGGCTTCCATGGTGCCGTGGTAGTCGAGGTGGTCGCGGGACAGGTTGGTGAACACCGCGACGTCGAATTCGAGGGCGGCCACGCGGCCCTGCTCCAGGCCATGGGAGGACACTTCCATGGCCACGGCGCGCGCGCCGGCCTGCTTCAGCCGCGCCAGGGTGGCCTGCAGCGCCAGGGCGTCGGGCGTGGTGTGCTTGCCGCTTTCCAGGGCGTCGTGGAAACCGTTGCCGAGGGTGCCGACGATGCCGCAGCGCTGGCCGAGCAGGTCCAGGGCCTGGGCCAGCAACTGGCTGACGCTGGTCTTGCCGTTGGTGCCGGTCACGCCGATCAGCTCGATGCCGCGGCTGGGCTCGCCGTAGAAGCGCCCGGCGATGGCCGACAGCTGCGCGGCCAGGCCCTTGATGGCGACCAGCGGCGTATCGCCGATGGGCGCGACGGACGCGCCCTCGGCTTCGTAGGCGATGGCGGCGGCGCCACGGGCGACGGCGTCGGCGATATGCGCGCGGCCGTCATGCTGGGCGCCGGGAATGGCCAGGAACAGGTCGCCCGGCTTGACCGCGCGGCTGTCCAGGGTCAGCTCGCGGATCAGCACGCCGGCTTCGGCCTGCGGCAGCAGTTGGTTAAGGCTCATCGGCATCAGCCACGCCCTCCTTTCGTGGGCGCAGCATCGGCTTGCTGCTGCGGGGTCGTCTGCAGGTTGTCTGGCGGAATGTTCATCAAGCGCAGCGTGCCGGACATCACCTTGCTGAACACCGGGGCCGAGACCAGACCACCGAAGTAGCCGGCCTTGCTGGGTTCATCGATCACCACGACGACCACGAAACGCGGGTTGCTCATCGGCCCGAAGCCGGCGAACAGCGAGCGGTAGGAATTCTCGGCGTAGCCCTTGGCACCGGTCTGGGTCTTGCGCGCGGTACCGGACTTGCCGGCCACGTGATAGCCGGGGACCTGGGCGCGGTAGACGCCGTTCGGCGCCTCGACCACCTGCTGCAGCATGCCCTGCATGGTCTTGGCGACCGGCTCCGGGATCACCTGGGTGGCGGTCGGCAGGCGGTCGGCGCGGACCATGGTCAGCGGCACCGTCTGGCCGTTGTTGGCCAGGGCCGCGTAGGCATGGGCCAGCTGGATGGCGGTGACCGACAGGCCGTAGCCGTAGGACAGGGTCGCGGTCTCGGCCTTGCGCCACTCGCGGTAGTTGGGCAGGTTGCCGACGCGCTCGCCGGGGAAGCCAAGGCCGGTGTCCTGGCCGAGGCCGACCTTCTGCATCAGCTGGTAGATGGCTTCGCCGCCGATGTCGAAGGCGACCTTGCTCATGCCCACGTTACTGGAGCGGATGAGGATGCCGGTGAGGTCCAGCACCGGACCTTCGGTGCGCGACACGTCGCGGATGGTGTAGCGGCCGATCTGCAGGGTGCCGGGGTAGACCTCGACGGTGTCGCTGGGCTTCCAGCGCCCGGTTTCCAGGGCCGCGCTCATGGAGAACGGCTTCATGGTCGAACCCGGCTCGAAGACGTCGATCATGGCGCGGTTGCGCATCATCTCCGGCTGCATGTCGCGGCGGTTGTTCGGGTTGTAGGTCGGCTGGTTGGCCATGGCCAGGACCTCGCCGGTCTTCACGTCGAGGATCACCAGGCTGCCGGCCTTGGCGCCGTTCTCGACGATGGCGTTGCGCAGCTCGCGGTTGGCCAGGTACTGCAGGCGCAGGTCGATGGACAGCGCCAGGGTCTTGCCGGCCTTGGCGTTGCGCGTGACCTGCAGGTCGCGGATCAGGTGGCCGCGGCGGTCCTTGAGCACCTGGCGCTTGCCCGGCACGCCGGCCAGCCAGCTGTCGTAGGACAGCTCGACGCCCTCGCGGCCGCGGTCGTCCACGTCGGTGAAGCCGACCACCTGGGCGGTGACGTCGCCGGCCGGGTAGAAACGACGAAACTCCTCGATGGAGTAGACGCCGGGAATCCTGTTGGCCTTGACCTCGGCCATCACCGCCTCGCCCTGCTCGGGCGTCAGCCCGCGGACCAGGTAGATGAATTCCTTGTCGGCCATCTGCTCCAGCCGTGCGCTCAGCGCATCGCGGTTGATCCCCAGGGCGTGGGCAAGGATCGGCCACTTGTCGCGTTCGAGGACCAGTTCCTTGGGGTTGGCCCAAAGGGTGGCGACCGGGGTGCTCACCGCCAGCGGCTCGCCGTTGCGGTCGGTGATCTGCCCGCGGTGGGCAGGAATGGAGATGTGCCGCACGCTGCGCGCGTCGCCCTGCTCCTGGAGGAAGTCATGGTCGATCACGTGCAGGTCGACGATGCGCCAGACGATGGCCGACACCATCGCCAGCAACAGGCCGACGGCGACGCGGAAACGCCAGGGGTAGAGCGCGCCGTTGAGGTTCTTCATGGCGCCACCATGATGATTTCCGCCGGGTCCGGCACGCGCATTTTCAGTTGGCCGGTGGCCAGGGTCTCGATGCGGTTGTAGGCGGTCCAGGTGCTCTGCTCCAGGACCAGCCGGCCGTATTCGGCCTGCGCCTTGTCGCGCACGCTCAGCTCGGTGTACAGGGTGTTCAGCAGCTGGCGGTTCCAGTAGGCGCTGTAGGCCACGGAAATCGCCGACAGCAGCACGCCGATGAACAGCAGCAGCATGATGAAGCTGCCGGTGGGCAGGCGCTTGGCGAACAGGCGGCTCATCGCAGCTTCTCCGCCACGCGCATCACCGCGCTGCGCGAGCGCGGGTTGGCCTTGAGCTCGGCCTCGGAAGCGTACTGCGGCTTGCCCAGCAGCTTCAGGCGCGGTTCGAAGACCTTGGCGCGGATCGGCAGGTCGCGCGGCAGGTTGTCCGCCTCGCCCTTGGCGTGCTTGCGCATGAACTGCTTGACGATGCGGTCTTCCAGGGAGTGGAAGCTGATCACCACCAGGCGGCCGCCCACGGCCAGCGCCTCCAGGGCGGCGTCCAGGCCACGCTCGAGGTCGCCCAGTTCGTTGTTGACGTGGATACGCAGGCCCTGGAAGGCCCGGGTGGCCGGGTTCTTGCCCTTTTCCCAGGCCGGGTTGGCCTCGGTGATCACGGCGGCCAGGTCGGCGGTGCGCTCGAAGGGTTTCTCCGCCCGGCGCTGCACGATGGCGCGGGCCATGCGCTTGGCGAAACGCTCCTCGCCGTACTCCTTGAACACCCGGGCGATCTCGTCCTCGGCGGCGCTGGCGATCCACTGGGCGGCGCTGACGCCGCGGCTGGGGTCCATGCGCATGTCCAGCGGGCCGTCGTTGAGGAAGCTGAAGCCGCGCTCGGGGTCGTCCAGCTGCGGCGAGGACACGCCCAGGTCCAGCAGAACGCCGTCGACCTGGCCGGTCAGGCCGCGCGCGGCCAGCTCTTCGCCCATCTCGGCGAACGACCTTTGTACAACGACGAAGCGGCCATCTTCGGCCGCCAGTGCTTGACCCGTGGCTATCGCCTGGGGGTCCTTGTCGAACCCGAGCAACCGCCCGCCCGGGTCCAGCCTGCCAAGCAAGGCCCGGCTGTGCCCTCCCCTGCCGAAGGTACCGTCCACATAGCAGCCGCCCACCCTTGGGGCCAGCGCTTCGACGGCCTCCTCGAGCAGTACGGTGATGTGTTGGTAGGTGGCGTTCACAGGCAGGCTCACAGAATAAGGTCGCGTAGTTCGTCCGGCAGTCCGCCGGGTTCCTTGATGGCGGCGAGGTCGGCCTCGGCCACCGCATTCCACTTGTCTTCGTCCCACAACTGGAACTTGTTCAACTGGCCGACGAGCATCGCCCGCTTGTCCAGCTTGGCGTACTCGCGCAGCCGCGGCGGCACCAGGAAACGCCCGTTGCCATCCAGTTCCAGGTCCACCGCGTTGCCGATCAGCAAACGCTGCAGGCGCCGCGTCTCTTCACGCAGCGAGGGCAGCTCGCGGAGCTTGGCTTCGATGATTTCCCATTCGGGCAAGGGGTAGACGGTCAGGCAGGGGTCGACGGCATCGATGGTGACGATGAGCTGGCCATTGCAACGCGAAACGAGCTCGTCACGATACCGACTCGGCATCGCGAGGCGCCCTTTGGCGTCGAGACTGATGGCGTTAGCTCCGCGAAACACGTCAGCGTTTCCCCCGGTGGTTGGCTTTCCTTGCCAGTTGATCCCACTTTTACCCACTTCATACCACTTGCGCACACTATAGAAATGCGCGCTCCCCACCGTCAAGGCGAGGCTGGAGGGAAAAATCCTTATAGGACGGAGATTTAGCGTGCTTTTAAGAGGTTTCGCAGTGTTTTTGACGCCACCTTGAAAGGCAAAAAGCCCAGTGTTTTCAAAACACTGGGCTTTTCTACTTAAAGCAACTTCTTAAGATTTATGCTTCTTCCATCGCGCGACAAATGGTCGTTGTGGGAAGAAGTGGGAAAAGAGGAGAGAGTCGATCTGTAAGCCGGGTTCTGTCGAGGACAGCCATTCCTCTGGGACATCCATCACTGAACGCCTCAAGCGACCTACCCGAATCCAGCGCGGGCCACGCAACGGATTCCTATTTGGTCTTGCTCCGAGTGGGGTTTACCTAGCCACGCACTGTTGCCAGCCGTGCGGTGCGCTCTTACCGCACCTTTTCACCCTTACCGGCGCTGTAGCGCTTAGGCGGTTATTTTCTGTGGCACTTTCCGTAGGCTCGCGCCTCCCAGGCGTTACCTGGCACTCTGCCCTATGGAGCCCGGACTTTCCTCCCCCCCGTGGCGAACCACGAAGCAGCGACTGTCCAATCGACTCTCCGCCGCCAAGGTTAGCGACAGCGGCGGCCAGCCGCAAGGGCAATCCGCCAGCCTGGTACGAAGGTCTTAAAATCGCGAACCGACGCTTCAGTCCGCCTTGCGCTCCAGCGCCGCCTGGTACAGCAGGTTCTTGCGCACCCCGGTGATCTCCGCCGCCAGCGCCGCCGCGCGCTTGACCGGCAGCTCCGCCAGCAGCAGGTCGAGCACCCGCAGCGATTCGGCGTCGATGCCCTCATCCTCAGGCGCCTCCCAGCCGGCCAGCAGCAGCACGCACTCGCCGCGCTGCTGGTTGGCGTCCGCCGCCACCCAGTCGCGCAGCTCGCCCAGGGGCAGGCCCTTGAGGGTCTCGAAGGTCTTGGTCAGCTCGCGGGCCAGCACCGCCTGGCGCGCCTCGCCGAACACCTCGACCATGTCCTGGATGCACTCCAGGATGCGGTGCGGCGCCTCGTAGAAGATCAGCGTGCGCGGCTCCTCGCGCAGCGCCTCCAGGCGCGCCTTGCGCCCGGCGGTCTTCGCCGGCAGGAACCCTTCGAAGACGAAGCGGTCCGACGGCAGGCCCGCCGCCGACAACCCGGCGATCAGCGCGCAGGCCCCCGGCACCGGGACCACCCGGATACCCGCGGCGCGCGCCTGGCGCACCAGGTGGTAGCCGGGGTCGGAAATCAGCGGCGTGCCGGCGTCGGACACCAGCGCCACGTCGTCCCCCGCCAGCAGGCGGGTGATGAAGCGCCCGCCCTGCTCGCGCTCGTTGTGCTCGTGGCAGGCGGCCAGCGGCGTCTCGATGCCGAAGTGCTGCAGCAGGCGGATCGAATGGCGGGTGTCCTCGGCGGCGATGAGGGCCACCTCGCGCAGGGTGCGCTGGGCGCGGGCGCTGATGTCGTCGAGGTTGCCGATGGGCGTAGCCACCACATACAAGGTACCGAGGGACACGCAGCACTCCTTAAAGCCGAACCGGAAAATTCCCCATTGTATCCCGTTTCCGGCACCCGCCATCGCCTCGGCCAGCCGCCTTGGGTACAATTGCCGACTCTTTTTGAATGCGCCACGAGAAGCCCGATGATGATCGCTCGACTGCGTCCGCTTTCCGCCCTGTGCCTGGCCACCCTGCTGGCCGCCTGCGCCAGTTCGCCCTCTTCCAACCTCGGCGAGTTGCCGCGCACCCCGAACGCCAGCATCGAGCAACTGCTGCAGCAGGCCGCCACCGCCAAGCCCGAGGAAGCCGTGCTGCTGAAGCTGTCGGCCGCCGACCTGGCCTACCAGCAGAAGGACGTCGGCCGCGCCGCGCAGATCCTCGAACAGATCCCGATGGATAGCCTGAAGCCGGCGCAGCAGATCTTCGCCAGCACCCTGGACGCGCAGATCGCCCTGGCCCGCAACAAGCCCAAGGCCGCCCTCAAGGCCTTCGACCACCCCAGCTTCACCCACCTGGGCGAACTGCCGGTGGAACAGCAGGCGCGCAGCGGCCTGGTCAAGGCCCAGGCCCTGGCCGCCGACGGCCAGACCCTGGCCGCCGCCCGCGAACGCGTGTTCGTCGACCCACTGCTCAACGCCGAGGCCAGCAAGGCCAACCACGAGGCCATCTGGGGCCTGGTCTCCAGCCTGCCGGTGGAGCAGCTGCAACCCGTGGCCAACGAAGGCGACCTGAACGGCTGGATGGAGCTGGCCCGCGTGGTGAAGAGCGCCTCGACCCTGCAGGAGCAGCAGGCCAACATCGACACCTGGCGCCAGCAGAACCCGCAGCACCCGGCGGCCAAGCAACTGCCGGACGCCCTGGAGAAGCTCAAGTCGCTGGCCGCCCAGCCGCTGAACAAGATCGGCCTGCTGCTGCCCCAGCAGGGCCAGTTGGCCGGCGTCGCCCGAGCCCTGCAGGACGGCTTCATGGCCGCCTACTACCAGGCCCAGCAGAGCGGCAGCCAGCAACCGTCCATCCAGCTCTACGACAGCAGCCAGGTGCGCTCGCTGGACGACTTCTACCGCCAGGCCCAGGCCGACGGCGTGCAACTGGTGGTCGGCCCGCTGGAGAAGCCGCTGGTCAAGCAACTCGGCGATCGCCCGCAGCTGCCCATCACCACCCTGGCCCTGAACTACACCGACAGCGCCCAGACCGGCCCGGCCCAGCTGTTCCAGTTCGGCCTGTCGGCCGAGGACGAGGCCCGCGAAGTGGCCCGCAAGGCCTGGGACGACGGCATGCGCCGCGCCGTGGCGCTGGTGCCGCGCGGCGACTGGGGCGACCGCGTGCTGGCCGCCTTCAGCCGTGACTGGCAGGCCCGCGGCGGCACCCTGATCGCCGCCGAGCACGTCGACCAGCCGGTGGAGCTGGCCCAGCAGATCGCCGACCTGCTCCAGCTGCGCCAGAGCGAAGGCCGTGCCAAGCGCCTGCAGGGCGTGCTCGACAGCAACGTCGACACCCAGCCCTCGCGGCGCCAGGACATCGACTTCATCTTCCTCGCCTCGACCCCGCAGCAGGCGCGCCAGATCAAGCCGACCCTGGCCTTCCAGTACGCCGGCGACCTGCCGGTCTACGCCACCTCCAACCTCTACACCGGGCAGAACAACCCGGCGCAGGACCAGGACCTCAACGGCATCCGTTTCTGCGAGACGCCCTGGCTGCTGCAGACCGGCAACCCGCTGCGCCAGCAGGTCGTGGCCCAGTGGCCGCAGGCCGCCAGCAGCCTCGGCCGGCTCTACGCCATGGGCGCCGACGCCTACCGCCTGGCGCCGCGCCTGCCGGAACTCAAGGCGCTGCCGAGCATGCAGCTCGACGGCTTCACCGGCAACCTGAGCCTGGCGCCCAACCAGCGCATCCAGCGCCAGCTGCCCTGGGCGGAATTCCGCAATGGCCAGGCGCAGCCGCTGGAGAACGGCGGCCTTTGAGCGGACGGCGCGGCGACTCGCAGGAACTCGGGCGCCGCGCCGAGCAGCTCGCCCGCGAGCATCTGCAGCGCCATGGCCTGCGCCTGCTGGCGCAGAACTGGCGGTGCCGCCGCGGCGAGCTCGATCTGGTCATGCTGGACGGCGATACAGTAGTATTCGTCGAAGTTCGCTGCCGCCGGCACCAGGCCTGGGGCGGCGCCCTGGAAAGCGTGGACGCGCACAAGCGCCAACGGCTGATCGCCGCCGCCGAACATTTTCTGCAACAGGAAGCCCGCTGGTCCCGGCACCCTTGCCGGTTCGACGTAATAGCGGTGCAGCCCTCCGCGGGAATCCCACCCGCTCAACTGAACTGGATCACCAACGCCTTTGACACCTGATCAGACGCTCGACGAAAGGTCACACCTGATGGACATGCAATCCCGTATCCGCCAGCTCTTCCACGCCAGCATCGAGACCAAGCAGCAGGCCACGGAAGTGCTGATTCCGCATATCGAACAGGCCAGCATGGTGATGGTCAATGCCCTGCTCAACGAAGGCAAGATCCTCAGTTGCGGCAACGGCGGCTCGGCGGGCGACGCCCAGCATTTCTCCTCCGAGCTGCTCAACCGCTTCGAGCGCGAGCGCCCGAGCCTGCCCGCAGTAGCCCTGACCACCGACAGCTCGACCATCACCTCGATCGCCAACGACTACAGCTACAACGAGGTGTTCTCCAAACAGATCCGCGCCCTCGGTCAGCCCGGCGACGTGCTGCTGGCGATTTCCACCAGCGGCAACTCGGCCAACGTCATCCAGGCCATCCAGGCCGCCCACGACCGCGAGATGGTGGTGGTGGCCCTGACCGGCCGCGACGGCGGCGGCATGGCCTCGCTGCTGCTGCCGGAGGACGTCGAAATCCGCGTGCCGGCCAAGGTGACCGCACGCATCCAGGAAGTGCACCTGCTGGTGATCCACTGCCTGTGCGACCTCATCGATCGTCAACTGTTCGGGAGTGAAGAATGAGTCGTAGTCCGCTGACCCTCGCCGGCCTCCTTGCCCTGACCCTGGTCATGGGCGGCTGCAGCAGCTTCCTCAGCGCCACCCGCGAGGAGCCCATCGACGACAACCGCGGCACCCGCACCATCGGCAGCACCATCGACGACTCGCTGATCGAGACCAAGGTCGCGGTCAACGTCGCCAAGGCCGATCCGGACCTGGACCGCAACTCGCACATCGTGGTCATCAGCTACAACGGCGTGGTCCTGCTGGCCGGCCAGACGCCGCGCGCCGACCTGAAGAACAAGGCCGAGCAGGCCGCGCGCAACGTGCAGAAGGTCAAGACCGTGCACAACGAGCTGCAGGTCCTGCAGCCCTCCTCGCTGCTGGCGCGCAACAACGACACCTGGCTGACCACCAAGATCAAGACGCAGATGCTCACCGACGCCAACGTGCCGTCCTCGCGCATCAAGGTCGTCACCGAGAACGGCATCGTCTACATGCTGGGCCTGGTGACCCGCCGCGAAGGCGACCTGGCCACCCAGGTGGTGCAGAACGTCAATGGCGTGCAGAAGATCGTCCGGCTGTTCGAGTACATCGACTGAGCGACTTCAGCCAGTTGAAGAAGCCCCGCCACGCGGGGCTTTTTTCTTGCTACCGCGACCGCTGTAGGGCGCATAACCGTTCGCGGTTATCCGCCGTCGGCCGTGCCACCGGGGCGTATACAGTCCAGCGGAAGGCATGGCGTCTCCCCTGTAGGAGCGAGCTTGCTCGCGAACGGGGTTTGTCGGTGGCTTAGGTGCTGGACTCAAGAGCACCCTCTCCCCAGCCCTCTCCCTGAAGGGAGAGGGGGCTGTCCTGAGTGGCTGGAGAGTTCGGAGTCTTCCTGAAACGCCTAACCCCACCCCGTCATTCCCGCGAACGCGAACCCTGGGTTCGCGAGCAAGCTCGCTCCTACGAAAAGCCAAAGCGCATTCGCTCTGGCTTTTGGACTTCCAGAGAAATACCCGAGCGCACCGGAACGCCCCTTCAGAAGGCCGAGCGAAACCCGCGCTCAGGAGGTCATGCGACATGGATGTCGCGAGAGCCCCGATGGGCTACAGGGACGTACGCTCGGGGGGGGACGCCTAGTTCGGGCCTCCGTGGCGGGGGAATTCGTGAGGGTAGCCCGACTGTGTCGGGCCCGTATGTCGGGGCAAGCCTTTTTGGTTCCTTTTTGCGGGGGTGGCCTTCCACCGACTGACAAAAGGGACTCGCCCGAGGGGGCGAAACAAGACGGTCGGGCAGACTCGGTGCGGCGCAGAAACACCCAAGCCAAGGCAACTGGGTTATTCCCCTTCAGTATTGTTCGCGGCAATGACGAGGTTAAGGCCGGAGTGGGGCAAGCTTCGCGAGCCAAGCCATAACCCCAAATGAAAAATACCGTTTCCCCCAGGCAGAGAAACGGCATCCCTTCTTAAGTGAACAGCATTACCGCCATGCGGGGCTTTTTCCTTGGCAGGAACGTAGGGCGCATAACCGTTCGCGGTTATCCGCCGTTGGCCGTGCCGCCGAGGTGTCCGGCGTGGCCGGCGAAACCAATCGCGGACGGAGTCCGCTCCTACACCCGTGCTTCCCTGGAACCGTAGGAGCAACTGTCCTGCAGGCCGCGCCGAGGTGCACCTCAACGGGTGGGTTGAGCCTTGGCGAAACCCATGCGGTCGTGGCGATGGGTATCGCTTCGCTCAACACCATCCTACGGGGCGTTGTGTTTGCCCGGACTCTGTCCGCGATTCGGCGGATAACCCGTAGACGTTGGCACACCGGAGAAATGCCACCTGGCAGCGAACCATCGCAACCGCGCGGGCATGAAAAAGGCGATCCGAGGATCGCCTTTTTTCCTACTTGACCACTTTCAGGCTGGGCCGCCCGCTGGGCCGTGGCGGCTCGTCGCTGGGGCCGTCGTCGTCCTGCAGTTCCTCGTCGTCCGCCGGCACTGGCGGCTCCAGGTCGAAGACCATGCCCTGGCCATTCTCCCTCGCGTAGACCGCCATCACCGCCTGGGACGGGATGTACAGGCTCTGCGCCACACCGCCGAAGCGCCCTTCGAAACTCACCGCCTCGTTGTCCATCTGCAGGTGGCGCACCGCCGTGGGCGATACGTTGAGGACGATCTGGCCATCGCTGGCATATCCCGGCGGCACCCTGACCCCTGGATATTCGGCGTTCACCAGGATATGCGGCGTACAGCCGTTGTCGACGATCCACTCATAGAGGGCTCGTACGAGGTAGGGTCGACTGGAATTCATCATCGGTTTCCTTAGCGCATATCACGTTCGATGGAGGACAGACTAGCCTGGAAGCTGTCGCGGGCGAACTGCCGCTCCATGTAGTCGAGCAACGGCTTGGCCTGGCGCGGCAGCTCGATGCCGAGCAGCGGCAGGCGCCAGAGGATCGGCAGCAGGCAGCAGTCGACCAGGCTCAACTCCTCGCTGAGGAAGAAAGGCTTCTCGGCGAACAGCGGCGACACCCCCGTTAGACTCTCACGCAACTCCTTGCGCGCCAAGGCGCGATCGCCATCCTTCTGACGATCGTCGAGGATGCGGTCGACCAGGGCGCACCAGTCGCGCTGGATGCGGTGCACCAGCAGACGGGTGTTGGCCCGCGCCACCGGGTACACCGGCATCAGCGGCGGGTGCGGATAGCGCTCCTCCAGGTACTCCATGATCACCGTCGACTCGTAGAGCACGAGGTCGCGGTCGACCAGGGTCGGCACGCTGGCGTAGGGGTTCACCTCGGCCAGCTTCGGCGGGCAACGCCCGGCCTGGACCTCGACGATGTCGGCCTGGACGTTCTTTTCCGCCAGGACCAGACGCACACGATGGCAGTAGTGATCGGCAGGGTCGGAGTAACAGGTGAGCTTATTGACTGCGGCCATGCCGGGCCTCCTCGCAACAGCATTTCAGGGAGGTAAAAAGACGCGCGCGCCCCGTAGGGCGCGCGCGCTTCAACGCTTGGAACTGGCTTGTGCTTAGTGCACGTCCTTCCAGTACTCGCGCTTGAGCAGGTAGGCGAACACGAAAAAGAAGGCCAGGTACAGCAGGACGTAGGTGCCGATGCGGTGGGAATCCAGCTTGTTCGGGTCAGCCGAGTAAGCCAGGAAGGTCACCAGGTTCTTCACCTTCTCGTCGAACTGCGCTTCGGTCAGCTGGCCGGTCTTCGGCACCACGGTGAGCTGGTCGCAGGCCTCGTGGGTCAGCGGCGTACCGGTCAGCGGATCGAACTGCTTCTTGCCATTTTCCACGACCTGGATCTGCTTGCAACCGATAACCTGGCGGCCTTGCACGCTACCCAGCACGTTGGGCATGCCGACGTTGGGGAACACCTTGTTGTTCACCCCCCACGGACGCTTGGGATCCTCGTAGAAGGAGCGCAGGTAGGTGTACAGCCAGTCGGTGCCACGCACGCGGGCCACCAGGGTCAGGTCCGGCGGCGCGGCGCCGAACCAGACCTTGGCGTCGGCCGGCTTCATGCCGATGTCCATGTGGTCGCCGATCTTCGCCCCGGTGAACACCAGGTGGCTGAGCATCAGCTCCTCGGGAATCCCCAGGTCACGGCCAACGCGCTCGTAGCGCTGGAACTTGGCGCTGTGGCAACCCATGCAGTAGTTGGCGAAGGTACGCGCGCCATCCTGCATGGCTGCTTTGTCGGTCAGGTCGATGTCGACGTGATCGAGGGCCGGTCCGTGGCCTTCGGCGGCGAAGCCGAAGAGGGGCACCAGGGCCAGAATCAATGCTGCGAATTGCTTTTTCATCAGCCAGTCACCCTTTCCGGAACCGGTTTGGTTTTCTCCATCCGGGTGTAGAACGGCATCAGGATGAAGAACGCGAAATACAGGATGGTGCACAGACGCGACAGCGTGGTGCCCAGCGGAGACGGCGCTTGCGAGCCGTAGTAGCCGAGGATCACGAAGGACACCGCGAAGATCACCAGCCAGATCTTGCTCAGCCAGCCCTTGTAGCGGATCGAGCGCACCGGGCTACGGTCGAGCCACGGCAGGACGAACAGCACGGCGATGGCGGCGCCCATGGCGATGACGCCCATCAGCTTGTCCGGAACGGCGCGCAGGATCGCGTAGAACGGGGTGAAGTACCACACCGGGGCGATGTGCTCGGGGGTCTTGAACTGGTTCGCCATCTCGAAGTTGGGCTTCTCGAGGAAGAACCCGCCCATTTCCGGGAAGAAGAAGATCACGGTGCAGAACACGAACAGGAAGACCACCACGCCGAGGATGTCCTTGACGGTGTAGTACGGGTGGAACGGGATGCCGTCCAGCGGGATGCCGTTCTCGTCCTTCTTCTTCTTGATGTCCACGCCGTCGGGGTTGTTCGAGCCCACTTCGTGCAGCGCCAGGATGTGCAGCACGACCAGGCCGAGCAGGACAATCGGCAGGGCGATCACGTGCAGGGCGAAGAAGCGGTTCAGGGTGATGCCGGAGATCAGGAAGTCACCGCGGATCCACTGCGCCAGCGCCTCGCCCACCACCGGGATGGCGCCGAACAGCGAGATGATCACCTGGGCGCCCCAGTAGGACATCTGGCCCCAGGGCAGCAGATAGCCCATGAAGGCCTCGGCCATCAGGGCGAGGTAGATCAGCATGCCGAACAGCCAGACCAGTTCGCGCGGCTTCTGGTAGGAGCCGTAGAGCAGGCCACGGAACATGTGCAGGTAGACCACGATGAAGAACGCCGATGCACCGGTGGAGTGCATGTAGCGGATGATCCAGCCGTAGTCCACATCGCGCATGATGTATTCCACGGAGGCGAAGGCTTCTTCCGAGGACGGCGTGAAGCTCATGGTCAGCCAGATACCGGTGAGGATCTGGTTGACCAGCACCAGCAGTGCCAGGGAGCCGAAGAAGTACCAGAAGTTGAAGTTCTTCGGGGCGTAATACTTGCTCAGATGGTCTTCCCACATCTTGGTCGCGGGGAAGCGGGCATCGACCCAAGCCATGAACTTGTTCATCAGGCTTTCTCCTGGTCCACACCGATGGTCAGCACGTCACCATCGAGGCTATAGGGCGGAATCGGCAGGTTCAGGGGCGCGGGCTGGCCCTTGTAGACGCGACCGGCCAGATCGTAGTGGGAGCCGTGGCAGGGGCAGAAGTAGCCACCCTTCCAGTCCGGGCCGAGGTCGGCGGGAGCGACTTCCGGGCGGAAGGTCGGCGAGCAGCCCAGGTGGGTGCAGATACCAACGATGACGGCGAGTTCCGGCTTGATGGAGCGCAGCTTGGGATCGACGTAGGTCGGCTGCTCGGAAGCCTTGGACTCCGGGTCGGCCAGCTGACTTTCGAGGGTCGGCAGGGCATCGAGCATTTCCTTGGTTCGGTGAACCAGGAACACCGGCTTGCCGCGCCATTCAGCGATGACCTGCTGTCCTGGCTCGATCTTGCCGACGTTCACCTTCACCGGCGCGCCGGCCGCCTTGGCCTTGGCACTGGGGAACCATGACCCCACGAACGGGACCGCAGCTCCGACAGCTCCCGCGGCGCCGACCACCGAAGTGGCCGCGACGAGGAAGCGACGCCGGCCTGCATTCACGCCGTCATTACTCATTCAGTCGTCTCCCATCAGCTTTAGCCCGTTATCTTCTCGGGCCTTAGAGTAAAAGTTGTGCCGCAGAAAAATTCGCCAAATGGTAAAGAAAAGCCCTGTAGCTGACAAGGTAATTACCCCCGAGCAGGAAGCTGGAACCCTTGCGCCATGCGGCTCCCAGACCGTGCGACACCTTGCCGCATAAATTACCGGCCCCCTTAATCCTAGGCATAAAAAAACGCCCAGTCCTCTCGGCGCTGGGCGTTTTTTTCGAAGCGTCGTATTAACGCTTGGAGTACTGCGGACGCTTACGCGCTTTACGCAGACCGACTTTCTTACGCTCGACCTCACGGGCATCGCGGGTGACGTAGCCGGCTTTGCGCAGGGCGCTGCGCAGGGTCTCGTCGTATTCGATCAGGGCGCGGGTGATACCGTGACGGATCGCACCGGCCTGGCCGCTGACACCACCACCGACGACGGTGACGTAGATGTCGAACTTCTCGGTGTTCTCGGTCAGCTCGAGGGGCTGACGCACGACCATGCGAGCGGTTTCGCGGCCGAAGAACACGTCCAGGCTGCGGTTGTTGATGGAGATATTGCCGGTACCCGGACGCAGGAAGACGCGTGCGGTAGCGGTCTTACGACGGCCAGTGCCGTAATTTTGAGTCGCCGACATGATGAGCTATCCCGTTAAATCTTCAGTTCTTGAGGCTGCTGAGCGGTGTGCGGGTGGTTGGCACCCTTGTACACTTTCAGCTTGCGGTACATGTCGCGACCCAGCGGGTTCTTCGGCAGCATGCCTTTGACCGCGATCTCGATGACGCGCTCGGGAGCCTTGGCAATCAGCTTCTCGAAGTTGATCGACTTGATACCGCCCGGGAAGCCCGAGTGATGGTAGTACATCTTGTCGGTGGCTTTGGCGCCGGTGACACGAACCTGCTCGGCGTTGATCACGACGATGTAGTCGCCGGTGTCAACGTGCGGGGTGTATTCCGGCTTGTGCTTGCCGCGCAGGCGGGTAGCGATTTCGGTAGCCAGACGACCCAGGGTCAGGCCAGCAGCGTCGACGACGAACCAGTCGCGCTTAACAGTTTCTGGTTTCGCGGTGAAAGTTTTCATTCGTTATAGCCTCAGGGGCCGCCTGAAAATAAGACGGCGAATCTTACTGGACAGTGGTTGCCTTGACAAGTCAAGGACAGCCAGAAACAGACACGATTTGGGGCTCGGGTCAGTGTGCGTCCGTAACGACTAGATGTATCAATCGGCAGGCTAGGCATCCCCTACCGATGAAAGGCTGCCGAATTATGCAGATTCCGGCAGAATTTACAACCTTGTTAACTACTTGATTTCACGAGGAGACGCCATGGAGTACCGCCCGCTCGGCCGCACCGAACTGAAAGTCAGCGCCCTGTGCCTGGGAACCATGACCTGGGGCGAGCAGAACACCGAGGCCCAGGCCTTCGCCCAGATCGACCTGGCCAAGGCCGCCGGCGTCAACTTCATCGACACCGCCGAGATGTACCCGGTGCCGCCGCGCGCGGAGACCTACTCGCGCACCGAGCAGATCATCGGCAACTGGTTCCGCCAGCGCGGCGACCGCGCCGACTGGATCCTGGCCAGCAAGGTGGCCGGCCCCGGCAACGGCATCAGCCATATCCGCGACGGCCAGCTCAAGCACGACCGCAAGAACCTGGTCGCGGCCCTGGACGCCAGCCTCAAGCGCCTGCAGACCGACTGGATCGACCTCTACCAGTTGCACTGGCCCGAACGCAGCACCAACTTCTTCGGCCAGCTCGGCTACCAGCACAAGACGCAGGACTTCACTCCGCTGGAGGAAACCCTGGAGGTGCTCGACGAGCAGGTGCGCGCCGGCAAGATCCGCCACGTCGGCCTGTCCAACGAGACGCCCTGGGGCACCATGCGCTTCCTGCAGCTGGCCGAGGAGCGCGGCTGGCCGCGCGCGGTCTCCATCCAGAACCCCTACAACCTGCTCAACCGCAGCTTCGAGGTGGGCCTGGCGGAAGTCGCCATCCGCGAGCGCTGCGGCCTGCTGGCTTACTCGCCGCTGGCCTTCGGCATGCTCTCGGGCAAGTACGACAACGGCGCGCGCCCGGCCAACGCCCGCATCACCCTGTTCAGCCGCTTCACCCGCTACACCAACCCGCAGAGCGAGCGCGCCTGCGCCCGCTACGTGGCCCTGGCCCGCGAGCACGGCCTGGACCCGGCGCAGATGGCCCTGGCTTTCGTCACCCGCCAGCCGTTCGTGACCAGCAACATCATCGGCGCGACCTCGCTGGAGCAGCTGGAAAGCAACCTCGCCAGCTTCCAGCTGCAACTCTCCGAGGAAGTCCTGGCCGGCATCGAGGCGATCCACAAGGACCAGCCGAACCCGGCGCCCTGAAAAAGCGGCGGCAGGCTACAAGCCATAGGCTGCAGGCAAGAGCCTGCCGCCTGTAGGAGCTACTGTCTTGCCGACTGCGCTCTTCGCAGGATGGGTTGAGCCTGCGAAACCCATGCGGTGGTGGCGACGGGTATCGCTTCGCTCAACCCATCCTACGGTGGCGTTTCTCCTGCACCTCGCAGGAGGGCCTTGCCGCTTACAGCGCCCGGGCGATGATTTCCTTCATGATCTCGTTGGTCCCCGCATAGATGCGCTGCACCCGCGCATCGGCCCAGGCGCGGGCCACCGGGTACTCCCACATGAAGCCGTAGCCGCCGTGCAGCTGCACGCACTCGTCGAGCACCTTGCACTGCAGGTCGGTGGTCCAGTACTTGGCCATGGCCGCGGTGGGCACGTCGAGCTTGCCTTCCAGGTGCAGCTCCAGGCAGCGGTCGACGAAGGTGCGCCCGATCTGGATCTCGGTGGCCATCTCGGCCAGCTTGAAGCGGGTGTTCTGGAAGTCCGCCACGGCCTTGCCGAAAGCCTTGCGGTCGCGGGTGTAGTCGAGCGTCCACTTCAGCGCCGCCTCGGCCGAGGCCAGGGCGCCCAGGGCCACGGTCAGGCGCTCCTGGGGCAGTTCCTGCATCAGGTAGATGAAGCCCTGCCCCGGCTGGCCGAGCAGCGCCTCCCTGGGCACGCGCACGTCCTGGAAGAACAGCTCCGAGGTGTCCTGGGCCTTCATGCCGACCTTCTCCAGGCGCTTGCCCTTCTCGAAGCCCGGGGTGCCGGCCTCGACCAGGAACAGGCTGGTGCCCTTGGCGCCGGCCTTGGGATCGGTCTTGGCGACCACTATCACCAGGTCGGCGAGGAAGCCGTTGGTGATGAAGGTCTTGGAGCCGTTGATCACGTACTCGTCGCCATCCAGCACCGCGGTGGTCTTCACCCCCTGCAGGTCGGAACCGGCGCCCGGCTCGGTCATGGCGATGGCGCCGACCATCTCGCCGGAAACCAGCTTGGGCAGGTAGTGCTGCTTCTGTGCCTCGCTGCCGTAATGCAGGATGTAGGGCGCGACTATGTCCGAGTGCAGGGAGAAGCCGATGCCGGTCAGGCCGAAACGGCCGATCTCCTCGATCACCACGGCGCTGTAGAGGAAGTCCGCGGCCATGCCGCCGTAGGCCTCGGGGATGTGCGAGCAGAGCATCCCCGCCTCCCCCGCCTTGTTCCACAGGGCGCGGTCGATGTGACCGTCCTTTTCCCACTGGTGATGGAAGGGCACGGCTTCCTGCTCGAGGAACTTGCGCACGCTGTCGCGGAAAAGCTCGTGGTCGGAACTGAACAGGGTTCTGGGGATCATGCTCGCCTCCTGGCGCCTCGCTGGAGGGCCGAATGTAGGTCAGCCCGCCGAGCGGCGCCTACTGGACACTTGCGCCAAAAAATAAGACGATCCAGCCGCCATTTGACCGGTTAGGCGTCGAATGCGGCCCTCCACAACAATGATAAGAACGATGTCCGAACAATCCGAATCTTCCCTGAAAAGGGTCTGCATCCTGGCGACCGACGGTGTCTTCGCCTCCACCCTCATGCAGGCGCGGGACTTCCTGCACATGGCCAGCCTGCGCTTCGGCAGGCAGGAAGGCCTGGGCCTCACGCCGCTGCTGCAAAGCCGCATCGTCAGCCCCGACGGCCAGCCGGTGCGCGCCTTCAGCGGCGACCTGCTGGCGGTGGACGGCGCCCTCGAGGAATCCGACCTGGTGATACTGCCGGCCTTCTGGGGCGACTTCGACCAGCTCCTGGCGCGCTACCCGCAGGTGGTGCCCTGGCTGCGCGAACGCCATGCCGCCGGCAGCGCCATCGGCAGCGAGGCCACCGGGGTGTTCTGGCTGGCCGAGGCCGGCCTGCTGGACGGCAAGGAGGCGACCACCTACTGGCGCTTCTTCGACGACTTCGCCGCGCGCTACCCCAAGGTGCTGCTCAACCGCGAGAAGCACATCACCGACGCCGACAACCTCTACGCGGCCAGTGGCGTGACCTCCGCCCGCGACCTCTACCTGTACCTGATCGAGCGCTTCTGCGGCGCCAGCGTGGCCCAGGGCGTGTCCCGCGACATCCTCTTCGAGGTGCAGCGCAGCTACACCCCCGGGCGCCTGGGCTTCGGCGGCCAGAAGCTGCACCACGACCCGGCCATCCTGCAGGTCCAGCAGTGGCTGGAGGAGCACTACGCGGACAAGTTCCGCTTCGAGGACGTGGCCCGCGAGCACGGCATGAGCATCCGCAACTTCATGCGCCGCTTCCAGGCCGCCACCGGCGACAAGCCGCTGCACTACCTGCAGCGCCTGCGCATCGAGACGGCGCGCAGCCTGCTGTCGACCTCGCGCAAGAGCATCAAGACCATCAGCTACGAGGTGGGCTACGACGACGCCAGCTTCTTCGCCCGGCTGTTCCGCCAGCACACCAAGCTGTCGCCCAACCACTACCGCAATCAGTACCGACGGAAAGAGGCCTGAAACACGCTATCCATAGGATAGGTCCCGTGCCCGCGGGCAGCTCCCTATGATCGGGGCTGCCCTTCCAGAACAAGAACACGGGATTCCCTCATGCACCGCCTACTGCTCGTCCTGCTCGCCTGCTTCTGCCTGCCCGCCTTCGCCGCGGGCGACTGGAAACCCTTCCCCTACGACCAGAGCGCCTTCGACTATTCCGGCGACAAGCTGCGCAGCGCCTGGCCGCGACTGACCCGCGGCTTCGGCGGCTACCCCTTCCCCGACGCCGACTGGGTGACGAAGATGGCCGCCGCCCACCCGGACGCGGTGGCGAAGACCGTCGCCGCCGGCAGCGGCTTCAGCGGCAGGCCCGAGGAAGCCCAGGCCTACGCCGAGAAGCTGCAGGACGTCTGGCGCAAGCTGTTCCGCGGCGACTTCGCCCAGGCCAAACAGGACGGCCTGGCCCTGGGCGTCGGCGGCCAGGTGCCGGCGATGTTCGCCCAGGTGCTCTACGCCATGTTCCTGGCTCCGGCGGCGGACAAGCAGCAACTGCTGGAAGAGGTGATCAGCTACACCGACCAGGCCGGCCCGCTGCTCAACGCCGACCCCATCGCCCAGTTCGGCCGCGCCTACGCCAAGGCGCGGCTGGCCGAGGAACTGCCGGTCCCGGTGGTGCTCAAGCGCGGCTACACCAGCGACATTCCCAAGGAACTGGACGCCATCCTCGCCAAGCAGCCCAGCCAGCCCTTCGCCCTGGCGCTGTACGGCGGCTACGAGGCCGGGGTGATCCGCAAGGTCGGCAAGCTGGTCGGGCGCATGACCTACGGCGTCAGCGCGGACAAGATGGAGACCTACTTCGCCCGCTCATTCCGCGCCAGCGACGACCTGCCCATCGGGCACTACGAATACGCCAATGCGCTGGGCTATGTGTATGGAGATGACGAGCAGGACAAGGCGCTGGAACAGTTGAGGAAAGCGGTGGCGATCAAGCCGATCAATGCCATGGAGGCATTGGAAGTGGCGCATGCGAAGCAGTTGTTGCAGAAGGCGGAGGCGCAGACGGCGCAGCGCTGAACGCTTTTCGTAGGAGCGAGCTTGCTCGCGAAGGGGGTTTGCCGGCGGTGCTTGGTGTTGTCCCGAAGAGCCCCTCTCCCTAACCCTCTCCCTGAAGGGAGAGGGGACCGTTGGGCAGGGCTGGGTATACTGGAGTTAGCCGGCAACTCCGACGGCTTCCAACTGAAACCATTCCATCTCTCGGCACGGACTGCCCCCTCTCCCTTCAGGGAGAGGGCTGGGGAGAGGGGGCGGCCTCAACCTTGGCACTAAACCACCCTGCCAGCATCCTTCGCGGGCAAGCTCGCTCCTACGAAGAGCCAGAAACGAAAAAGGGCTGCCATCCGGCAGCCCTTTTCGCATCAGCACGACCCCATCAAGGCCGGTGCGGCCGGCTGAGGAACTCGTGGGACTGCATCTCCAGCAGGCGGCTCAGGGTGCGCTGGAACTCGAACTCCAGGCGCCCGCCGGTATACAGGTCCTTCAGCTCCACCTCGGCGGAGATGATCAGCTTGACGTTGCGGTCGTAGAACTCGTCCACCAGGTTGATGAAGCGGCGGGCCATGTCGTCCTTGGCCACGTTCATCTGCTCGACGTTGGAGATCAGCACCGCGTGGAAGATCTTCGCCAGCTCGATGTAGTCGTTCTGGCTGCGCGGGCCGTCGCACAGCTCGCGGTACTCGAACCAGGCCACGTCGTCGCAGGTCAGGCGCGCGCGGATCTCGCGGTTCTCGATCATCAGCACGTCGTCGCGGGTGGCCGCGGCGCATTCCGGGGTGAGCTTGCGGAAGTCGCGGGCCATGGCCTGCTCGGCCTGCTCGGTGAGCGGCCAGTGATACAGCTCGGCCTGTTCCAGGGCGCGCAGGCGGTAGTCCACGCCGCTGTCGACGTTGACCACCTCGGTGTGCTCCTTGAGCAGGGCGATGGCCGGCAGGAAGCGGGCGCGCTGCAGGCCGTCGCGGTACAGGCCGTCGGGCACGATGTTGGAGGTCGCCACCAGGCTGACGCCGTTCTTGAACAGCTCCTCCAGCAGGGTCGCGAGGATCATGGCGTCGGTGATGTCGGAGACGAAGAATTCGTCGAAGCAGATCACCCGGGCCTCGTCGGCGAAGCGCTTGCCGATGATGGTCAGCGGGTTCTTCTCGCCCTTGAGGGTCTTCATTTCCTCGTGCACGCGCTTCATGAAGCGGTGGAAGTGCGTACGCATCTTCTGCTTGAACGGCAACGCGTCGAAGAAGGTGTCCACCAGGTAGGTCTTGCCGCGCCCCACGCCGCCCCAGAAGTACAGGCCCTTGACCGGCCCGTTGGACTTCTTGCCGAGCAACTTGCCGAACAGCCCGGGCTTGGCCTGGTCGGCCGCCAGCAGGTCGTCATATAGACGCTGCAGGTGCTTCACGGCATTGGCCTGGGCCGCATCGTGGAAGAAATCGGGACGTTTGAGGTCTTCCTGGTAGCGCTGAAGGGGCGTCATGATCGGTAGCAAGGCAACGAAAACGGGGCCGACACTTTAGCGACGGCCCCGCTTCTTGGCAATCGGCCATCCGTCGAGGATGGCCGTGTGCGGGCTTACTCCTGTGGCGCCAGGGCCTCGCGCACGCGCTCGATGGCGGCGTCGCGGCTAGCTGCGTCGGCGAACTCGGGGCTTTGCGCCACGGCCGCTCCATCCAGCCACAGGGCGAAGGCATTGCCTTCGACGCGCAGGTCCAGCGCCTCGCCGCCCTGCAGGCGCTTGCTCACCGCACCGGCGGACTTGCCGTCGGCGAAGGCATTGGACAGCAGCAGCTGCTCGCCGGCGGCGTCCAGCAGGCGGAAGCGGAAGCTGCCGTCGTCCTCGCGGAAGCTGACGATGCGCGCGCTCTTGGCGGCCTTCTTCTTGCCCTCGCCGGCCACCTGCACCTGCTCGCGGAAGGAGCGCAGACCAACTGCTTCGCGCAGCTCGCCGAGGAATGGGGTGGCGATGCGGCGGGCCTTGGCGGCGCCGGCCAGGAGGATGTCCTCCAGGTCGCCCGGGCGGGCGATCAGCGTGTGGTAGCGCTCGCGGGCCTCGCCCAGCTCGGCTTCCAGCAGCTCGTAGAGGCGCTGCTTGGCCTCGCCCCAGGCCAGGCCTTCGAGCAGCGCGGCGCGGAATTCGGCCAGTTGCGCCGGCGTGGCGAAGGCCTGGTAGAGGGTGAACAGGTGCGAGTTGTCCGGGTCCTTCGGCTCGCCGGGGGCGCGGGAGTCGGTGACGATGCGGGCGATGGCATCCTTGAGCTGCTTGCTGCTGCCGAACAGCGGGATGGTGTTGTCGTAGCTCTTGGACATCTTGCGCCCGTCCAGGCCCGGCAGGGTCGCCACTTCTTCCTCGATCACCACTTCCGGCAGGGTGAACAGCTCCTTGCCGTTGCCGAACAGGTGGTTGAAGCGCTGACCGATGTCGCGGGCCATTTCCACGTGCTGGATCTGGTCGCGGCCGACCGGCACCTTGTGCGCGTTGAACATCAGGATGTCCGCGGCCATCAGGATCGGGTAGCTGTACAGGCCCATGCTGACGCCGGCGTCCGGGTCTTCCCCGGCCTCGACGTTCTTGTCCACCGAGGCCTTGTAGGCGTGGGCGCGGTTGAGCAGGCCCTTGGCCGAGACGCAGGTCAGCAGCCAGGTCAGCTCGGGGATCTCGGGAATGTCGGACTGGCGGTAGAAGGTCGCCTTGTCGGTATCCAGGCCCAGGGCCAGCCAGGTGGCGGCGATCTCCAGGCGCGAGCGCTGGATGCGCAGCGGGTCGTCGCACTTGATCAGCGCGTGGTAGTCGGCCAGGAAGTAGAACGAATCGGCCTGCGGGTCGCGGCTGGCGACGATCGCCGGGCGGATGGCGCCAGCGTAGTTGCCCAGGTGCGGGGTGCCGGTGGTGGTGATGCCGGTAAGGATGCGGGTCGTCATGGGATACCAGAAATCAGCGCGGGAAAAATGAGCGGCCTGGATGTTAACCCGCGGCGCCGGCCGGCGCGAGCCGGGGCTGCAGCAGGTCCTTGAGCTCGATCAGCTTGCCGTGGAAGAAGTGGCTGCACCCGGGCACGCGCAGCAGTTCGTGAGGCAGCGCCAGCGACTCGCTCCAGGCGTAGACGCGGGCCGGAGTCACCACTTCGTCATCTTCGGGCTGTACCACGGTGATGGGACACTGCCGCGGCAGCTCGACCGCGAAGCGCTCCACCGGCGGCGCCAGCATGAACAGGTGGCGCAGGGCCACGCCCTGCCCTTCCAGGCGCGCGGCGGCATTGCCGGCCACGCAGGAGCCGAAGGAGAAGCCCATCGGCGTCAGCGGCAGGCCGGGATGTCGCTCGCCGAGCCAGCGGGCCGCGGCCAGGGCGTCGTCGATTTCGCCACGGCCTTCGGCGTAGCTGCCGGCGCTCTGGCCGACGCCGCGGAAGTTGAAACGCAGGGTGGCGTAGCCGGCGTCGCGGGCGATGCGCTGCAGGGTGGCGACCACCTTGTTCTGCATGGTGCCGGCGAACAGAGGGTGCGGATGGCAGATCAGCGCCACGCCGATGGCCTCGGGGGTGTCCAGGTGCAGGGCTTCCAGGGGGCCGTCCGGGCCATCGATGAACAGGGGGATTTCGCGGGTGGACAAACAACAACTCCGTGACCCCGAAGCGAGTCGTCTCGTCTAGCTCGATACCGCGCCGACACCGAGGCCTCGCCCCGTGGTATACAGCGCAGGTGCAAGCCGCTAACGTAAAGCAAAGCCGTCTATAGAGGAAGGATTCGCGTGGAACAGTCCCTCACCACCTGGTTGGTCCCGGTCATCGCTCTGCTCGTCGGGGCCGCTGTCGGCTTCCTGATCGCCCGCCTGCTGCCCAGCGCCGCACCCAACCGCATGCAACGCCAGGTCGATGACCTGCAGGAACGCTTCGACAGTTACCAGCGCGAGGTGGTGACGCACTTCAACACCACCGCCAGCCTGGTGAAAAAGCTCACCCAGAGCTACCAGGACGTCCAGGAACACCTGTCCGAGAGCGCCGAGCGCCTGGCCCTGGACGAGCAGACCAAGCAGCGCCTGCTGGCCGCCCTGCACGCAGAGGACGGCTACCCCGAACGCCGCGAGCGCCTGACCCCGCCGGCCAGCCAGGAAGCGCCGAAGGACTACGCGCCGAAGAGCGGCGAAGGCCCCGGCACCCTGGACGAGACCTACGGCCTCAAGCGCAAGCTCTGAGCCCGCAGCGCCCGCAGAAAAGCCCCGCCATGGCGGGGCTTTTTCATTTCAGAAGCGACCTACAGGCACTGGCGACGAGCATCCCCTGTAGGAGCGGACTTCGTCCGCGATGATCGAAGATGTCGGCGCGGATCACGGATGAAGTCCTACGCCGCCCCACCATGCACCCCATCTACGCATTTAGACTGTAAGGCTTTGATTTTAAACACTAAAAACAGCTCTCGCTGCAATCGATGCCCAACAATGTCAGACGATTTCCGACGGTTCCCCGCAAAAGTCCCTGAGCGAGCCACGAGCCAGGGGAGGCGCAATGTGTGGTCAATGGACAGTCAAGAGAAGTGCAATTGCGCATCTGAAGAACCGTTTCAGCCAATCATCCCCAGAACAGAGAAAGCGGAACGGCCGTCAGTTGCTGGTCGAAACGCACCACCTGCTCCCCCGTGTAGAAAACGATTCCTCGCTTGAACTGCCGAGGGGTCGTATCACGCAGGTGACGCAGGCCGTTGAAGTCCTTCGCACTGATCGTGGTAGCCGCCTTGACCTCTACCCCGACCAGATCACCCCGCCGGTTCTCCAGGACAAAGTCGACCTCCATCCCCGTGGAAGTTCGATAGTGCATCAATGTCGTGCGTATCTCCGCCCATGTCTGATGCTTGGCCAGCTCCGCATATACAAAGGCCTCCACTAGGTCACCCGGCAAACCGAGCGAAGCTGATACGCCGGATTTGCTCACCCCCAGCAGGTGAGCCATCAGCCCATAGTCCGTCACGAATAGCTTGGGGGACTTCTGCAGGCGTTTGCCCAGATTGGAGGACCAGGCCGGAACCTGGCGAATCAGGAAAAGTGTTTCCAGCAGCGTCAGGTAGCGCTTCAAAGTCGTCTGCGGAATGCCTGTGGCGCGGGACAGCTCAGCAGCGTTGAGCAGGCCACCACTACGCGCGGCCAGCAACTGCATCAACCGGGGCAGCTCCGTCAGCCCCTCGATCTGGGCCAGATCACGAACGTCACGCAACAGGATGGTGCTCAGGTAGTTGTCGAACCAGGCTTCGCGCCGGCGCTCGCTCGTACGCGATAATGCCTCCGGATAGCCCCCAGCCATCAGCCGCCCGATGAAGTCATCGCGTTGATAGGCACAGCGATCCGGGAACTCCCCGTCGAACAGCCTATCGATCATGCTGATTGGCCGGCCGGCAATTTCACTCTGCGCCAGCGGCCAGAGCGTCAGCACCTCCATACGCCCGGCCAGAGAATCGGCAATCTGGGGCAGTAGCAGGACGTTGGCCGATCCGGTCAGTAGGAAACGGCCGGGCGTACGATCCTTGTCCACCTCGGCCTTTATGGCCAGAAAAATCCCGGGAGCTCGCTGCACTTCATCCAGGCAGACCGCCCCTTCGAGCGCCCCGATGAAGCCGAACGGGTCGGCTTGAGCAGCCGCCAGCACAGCCGGATCGTCAAGGGTGAAATAGCGGACATCCTGCTCCAGAGTTCGAACCAGGGTGCTCTTGCCTGTCTGGCGGGCGCCATTGATCAGAACGACCGGAGAGTCATCCAAAGCTTCAAGCGTGTACTGGCGGATTTTGCGTGGGTACATTGTGTAAATTCATCCATCAACCGGGTGAAATTACACCATTAACCTGGATGCTTTCCAGTCCCCGACCCCGCCTACCCTCGGCAAATGGCCATCGGCTTACTACTCACGCACTCGTAGCCAAACCAGTACACGACCTTCGGATACCAAATATCGTCTTAGCAGGGCGTCCTACAGAGAGGCCAGGCAAACCAGGGAGCGCAACATCCTACCTTTCGCACCCCATGCAGGAGCGCGCCCTGCGCGCGAATCGCGGACGGAGTCCGCTCCTACAGCTCACCGTGAGGCGTGGCGTTCCGGCCCCCGCCGAGCACCAAAGAAAAAGCCCCGCCTAGGCGGGGCTTTTCACAACGCTGTCGCGATCAGATCGCGCCGCGCTGGCGCAGCAGGTCGAGGACCGCTTTCACGCCCTCTTCCACCGACTGGTGGTGGGTGTCGATCACCAGGTCGGCATCCAGCGGCACGTCGTAGGGGAAGGACTCGCCGGGGATGTTGTCCTGGCCGGCCGCGTACAGGCCCTGCGGGTCGCGCTCGCGGCAGACCTGCGGCGATGCCTGGACGTAGACGGTGATCAGGCGCTCGTCGCCGATCAGCGCCTTGGCCCGCTCGCGGCCTTCGGCGCTGGGGGCGACGAAGGCGCACAGGCTGATCAGCCCCGCTTCGTTGAACTGCCTGGCGACGTGGGCGGTGCGCAGCCAGTTCTCGGTGCGCCCGGCGCGGTCCTGCGGCAGGCCCTTGTTCAGGTCGTGGCGCAGGTTCTGGCCGTCCAGCACGTAGACCGCGCGGCCCATGTCGAACAGCTTGCGCTCCAGGGCGTAGGCCAGAGTGCTCTTGCCGGCGCCGGAGAGGCCGCTGAACAGCACGGTGGCCGGCTGCTGGCCGAAGCGCGCGGAGCGCTCCTCGCGGCTCACGTGGGCGCCCTGGCCGTGATGGCTGGCATGGCTCTGGCCGGCCTGCGGCGCGGCGATGATCATGCCGGCGCCGACGGTGCCGTTGGTCAGCCGGTCGATGACGATGAAGGCGCCGGTGGTGCGGTTCTGCGCATAGCCGTCAAGGGCAATGGGCGCATCCAGGCTGACCTTCACGCGGGCGATCTCGTTGAGCTTGAGTTCGCTGGCGGCGGTCTCTTCCAGGGTGTTCACGTCCACCTTGTGGGCGATGCTCGGGATCGAGCCCGGCACATAGCTGGTGGCGCGCTTGATGTCGTATTTCTTGCCCGGGAGCATGGGCTCCTCGGCCATCCACACGAGCATGGCGTCGAAGCCGTCGGTGACCAGCGGGCGGTTGTCGGCGTGGACCAGCATGTCGCCGCGGGAGACGTCGATCTCGTCTTCCAGGGTCAGGGTGATGGCCTGGCCGGGGCCGGCGTGTTCCAGCTCGCCCTCGAAGGTGACGATGGACTTGACCTTGCTGCCCTTGCCCGACGGCAGCGCCACGACCTCGTCGCCCTTGCGCACGATGCCGCTGGCCAGCGTACCGGCGAAGCCGCGGAAGTTCAGGTTCGGGCGGTTGACGTACTGCACCGGGAAGCGCATGTCGTCCAGGTTGCGGTCGCCGGCGATCTCGACGGTCTCGAGGATTTCCATCAGCGACTGGCCGGTGTACCAGGGCGAACGCTCGGACTTGTTGACCACGTTGTCGCCCTTGAGCGCCGACATGGGCACGAAGTGCAGCGAGCTGGTCTTGAGGTTGATCTTCTCGGCGAACTGCAGGTAGTCGGCCTTGATCTGCTCGAAGACGCCCTGGTCGAAGTCCTTCAGGTCCATCTTGTTGATGGCCACGACTATGTGCTTGATGCCCAGCAAGGATGCGATGAAGCTGTGCCGGCGGGTCTGCGTCTGCACGCCGTAGCGGGCGTCGATCAGGATGATGGCCAGGTCGCAGGTGGACGCGCCGGTGGCCATGTTGCGGGTGTACTGCTCATGGCCGGGGGTGTCGGCGATGATGAACTTGCGCTTGGCGGTGCTGAAGTAGCGGTACGCCACGTCGATGGTGATGCCCTGCTCGCGCTCGGCCTGCAGGCCGTCGACCAGCAGCGCCAGGTCGACTTCGTCACCGGTGGTGCCGACCTTCTTGGAATCCTTGGTGATAGCTTCCAGATGGTCTTCGTAGATCATCTTGGAGTCGTGCAGCAGGCGCCCGATCAGGGTGCTCTTGCCGTCGTCGACGTTGCCGCAGGTGAGGAAGCGCAGCAGTTCCTTGCGCTCGTGCTGGGCCAGGTAGGCGAGGATGTCCTCGCTGATCAGGTCAGACTGGTGGGACATGGTCTTTCTCTATCGCTGAAGGCTTGAGGCTGGAGGCTGAACGAACGAGCGCACCGAGCAAGCCGATAATTCATGGACGTTGAAGTCGTTTTAGAAGGCCGGAAAGCATCGCCGCGATGCGCTTGCATCGCTCGATCCAGTCCCGGCCGATCTCGGCCGATATGAAGCCGACTTCAACACCTATATAAATCTGAGTTCTCAACTCCGAGCACGAGCCCTTGGCCATGCTCAGAAAGTAGCGCTTTTCCTTGTCGCCATCCCGCGTCATGCCTTCGGCAATGTTGCTGGGAACGGACAGGGCCGATCGGGTGATCTGATCCTTGAAACCGAAGTCTCGGCAGCCGGCCAGCGCCCGATAGACATCAACCGAAAGCCTTGCGGAGAGCTTCCATACATCGAGTCGTTCGAAATCCATTTCGTCCAGCCTCAAGCCTTCCAGCGCTTTTTTCGGCTTTTAAAAATACCCCTGCCGCTTCTTCTCTTCCATGGAACCTGCCTGGTCGTGGTCGATGACCCGGCCCTGGCGTTCGGAAGTGCGCGTCAGCAGCATTTCCTGGATGATTTCCGGCAGCGTGGTGGCGGTGGATTCCACCGCTCCGGTCAGCGGGTAGCAGCCCAGGGTACGGAAGCGCACCATCTTCTTCTGGATGCTGGCCTTCTGCTCGTCGCTGAGGTGCTCGAGGATGCGCTCGTCGTCGATCATGATCAGCGCGCCGTTCATCTCGATCACTTCGCGCTCGGCGGCGAAGTACAGCGGGACGATCGGGATCTGTTCCAGGTAGATGTATTGCCAGATGTCCAGCTCGGTCCAGTTGGACAGCGGGAAGACGCGGATCGACTCGCCCTTCTTCACCTTGCCGTTGTAGACGTTCCACAGCTCCGGGCGCTGGTTCTTCGGGTCCCAGCGGTGCTTGCTGTCGCGGAAGGAGTAGACGCGCTCCTTGGCGCGGGACTTCTCCTCGTCGCGGCGGGCGCCACCGAAGGCGGCGTCGAAGCCGTACTTGTCGAGCGCCTGCTTGAGGCCCTCGGTCTTCATGATGTCGGTGTGCTTGGCGCTGCCGTGGGTGAAGGGGTTGATGTCCTGGGCCACGCCATCGGGGTTGATGTGGGTGATCAGGTCCAGGCCCATTTCCTCGACCATCTTGTCGCGGAAGCGGTACATCTCCTGGAATTTCCAGCGGGTGTCGACGTGCATCACCGGGAACGGCAGCTTGCCGGGGAAGAAGGCCTTGCGCGCGAGATGCAGCATCACCGCGCTGTCCTTGCCGATCGAGTACAGCATCACCGGGTTGTCGAACTCGGCGGCCACCTCGCGGATGATGTGGATGCTTTCCGCCTCCAGCTGTTTCAGATGCGTCAGTTTGTCGACCATGGCTACTCACGGAATTGCTTATGGACGGCCTTCGGGCCGTAGACGAGGGCGCACTCTACCACAACGTCAGACTCTAACCGGGCGGCCACTTATACCGAAAGAATATACCCATATAGCCACTTGTCAGACCGCGCCAGCGCCCAGGAGACTAAGGCCCCGGGCCTGACCGGGCGGATGGGGCGCGCCGCTGGAAACGAGATATCCACAGACGCCCGCCTCTCCGACGAACTGCCCTTCACCCGCAAAGCCGCCACCCGCTCCGGGCCCGGAAACAGATTCAGGAGGAAGCGCATCCCGCCCTCCGCTAGAGTAGGCCCCGGTAAGCGCCCCCATCTGCGCTACCCTATTCCTCATTCCCCACGCCCCAGCAGATTTCCCATGCGCCGCATCGCTCCGCTCCTGCCCCTGTTCCTCCTCATCGCCGCCTGCAGCAGCAAGCCCACCGCGCCGACGCCGGCAGCCGCCCCGCAGAAAAGCGCCGCTACCGGCACGACGCGCCTGTACACCCCGGCGAACCCGGTGCAGCCGATCCGCCCGCTGACCGGCGACTTCGCCAACAACCCCAACGCCCAGCGCTTCGTCGACCGGATGGTCAGCCTGCACGGCTTCGATCGCCAGCAGCTGCAGGACGTGCTGGGCCGCACCCAGCGCCTGGACTGGGTGATCCGCCTGATGGACCGCCAGGCGCCGACCTACCAGGCGCCTAGCGGGCCGAACGGCGCCTGGCTGCGCTACCGCAAGAAGTTCATCACCCCGGACAACGTCCAGAACGGCGTGGCCTTCTGGAACCAGTACGAAGACGCCCTCGAACGCGCCTCGAAGATCTACGGCGTGCCGCCGGAGATCATCGTCGGCATCATCGGCGTGGAAACCCGCTGGGGCCGGGTGATGGGCAAGACGCGGATCATGGATGCCCTGGCCACCCTGGCCTTCGACTACCCGCGGCGCGCCGACTTCTTCACCGGCGAGCTGGAGCAGTTCCTCCTGCTGGCGCGCAAGGAGCGCGACGACCCGCTGGCCCTGCGCGGCTCCTACGCCGGCGCCATGGGCTACGGCCAGTTCATGCCGACCTCGTTCGCCCGCTACGCGGTGGACTTCGATGGCGACGGCCACGTCGACCTGTGGGACCCGCAGGACGCCATCGGCAGCGTCGCCAACTATTTTCAGCAGCACGGCTGGGTCACCCACGACAGCATCGCCGTGCCGGCCAGCGGCCAGGCGCGCGGGCTCGAGGATGGCTTCAAGACACAGTATCCGATCCAGACGCTGAGCGCCGCCGGGCTGCGCCCGCAGGCGCCGCTGGGCAAGCACCAGAGCGCCAGCCTGCTGCGCCTGGACATGGGCCGCAACTACCAGTACTGGTACGGCCTGCCGAACTTCTACGTGATCACCCGCTACAACCACAGCACCCACTATGCGATGGCGGTCTGGCAGCTCGGCGCGGCCGTGGACCAGGCCCGGCGCCGCTACGCCTCGACGCCGTGAGCGCCCGCGGCGCTCAGGCGGGGTTCGGGCAGTCGATGAAGCGGTGCTCGATGCCGAAGCGCTCGGCCAGGTAGCGGCCCAGCGCCTGCACGCCGTAGCGCTCGGTGGCGTGGTGGCCGGCGGCGATGAAGGTGATGCCGTTCTCGCGGGCGCTGTGCACCGTCTGCTCGGAGACCTCGCCGGTGAGGTAGGCGTCCACGCCCGCCGCGATGGCCTGGTCGATGTAGCCCTGGGCGCCGCCGGTGCACCAGGCGATGCGCCGGATCGGCCGCTCGCCTTCCACCAGCAGCGGCTCGCGGCCCAGCACCCGGGCCACGTGGGCGGCGAAATCGGCCGGCGCCACGGGTGCCGCGGGCGCGCCCAGCAGCACGATGGAGCGCGGGTTGCCCGGTTCCAGCGGGCCTTCGATGTCCAGGCCGAGCTGCTGGCCCAGCTGCACGTTGTTGCCCACCTGCGGGTGCAGGTCCAGCGGCAGGTGGTAGGCGATCAGGCTGATGTCGTGGGCCAGCAGGGTCTTCAGGCGGCGCTGCTTCATGCCCACCACGCAAGGGTTCTCGCCCTTCCAGAAGTAGCCATGGTGGACCAGCACCGCATCGGCCTGCTCGGCCACCGCCGCGTCCAGCAGCGCCTGGCTGGCGGTCACGCCGCTGACGATGCGCCGCACCTGCGGCCGGCCCTGCACCTGCAGGCCATTGGGGCAGTAGTCCTGGATGCGCGCGGCGTCCAGGTAGCGGTCGGCCTCTTCGACCAGCTCGGTCAGATCGATCGCCATCGAATTTCCTCCAGGCATTAGGGGAGACGGCTATTTTCTTGCCACGCCGCCCGTATAATGGCGGCCACCCTAGCGGCCTTCCCCAGGCCGAGCAACCCCCAAGGATCGTCCTCCGATGCTGAAGGCCCTGCGTTTTCTCGGCTGGCCCGCGCTTGTCGGCGTCTTGCTGGCGCTGCTGATCATCCAGCGTAACCCCGAATGGGTCGGCCTGCCCGAACAGGAAGTCCACCTGCAGCAGGCGCCCCTGCTCAGCCGCCTGCAGCAGGGCCCCGGAACCTATGCCGACGCCGTGACCCGCGCCGCGCCGGCGGTGGCCAACCTGTACACCACCAAGATGGTCAGCCGGCCGGGCAACTCGATGCTCGACGACCCGCTGTTCCGCCGCTTCTTCGGCGACAACCTGCCGCAGCAGAAGCGCATGGAGTCGAGCCTGGGCTCGGCGGTGATCATGAGCCCCGAGGGCTACCTGCTGACCAACAACCACGTCACCGCCGGCGCCGACCAGATAGTCGTGGCCCTGCGCGACGGCCGCGAAACCACGGCGCGCCTGGTCGGCAGCGACCCGGAAACCGACCTTGCGGTGCTCAAGATCGACCTCAAGGACCTGCCGGTGATGACCCTCGGCCGCTCCGACGGCATCCGCACCGGCGACGTCTGCCTGGCCATCGGCAACCCCTTCGGCGTGGGCCAGACGGTGACCATGGGCATCATCAGCGCCACCGGCCGCAACCAGCTGGGGCTGAACACCTACGAAGACTTCATCCAGACCGACGCGGCGATCAACCCGGGCAACTCCGGCGGCGCCCTGGTCGACGCCAGCGGCAACCTGGTGGGCATCAACACCGCCATCTTCTCCAAGTCCGGCGGCTCCCAGGGCATCGGCTTCGCCATCCCGATCAAGCTGGCGCTGGAGGTGATGAAGTCGATCGTCGAGCACGGCTCGGTGATCCGCGGCTGGCTGGGCGTCGAGGTGCAGCCGCTGACGCCGGAGCTGGCCGAGTCCTTCGGCCTGCAGGACCAGGGCGGGGTGGTGGTCGCCGGTGTCTACCGCGACGGCCCGGCCGCCCAGTCCGGCATGCAGCCGGGCGACATCATCCTCGACATCGACGGCAAGAAGGCCGCCGACGGCCGCACCGCGATGAACCAGGTGGCGCGCACCAAGCCGGGCGAGAAGATCAGCATCCAGGTGCTGCGCAACGGCAAGCACGTCACCCTGGAGGCGGAAGTGGGCCTGCGCCCGCCGCCCACTCCGCCGGTGCAGCAACCGCAGCAGCAGTAACGAAGAACGGCGCCCGAGGGCGCCGTTGCTTTTTCCGCCGGGAGTGGTTCAGAGCCGCGTGCGCAGGGCGTCCAGCAGCGCCTGGTTCTGCTCCTCGGTGCCGATGCTGATGCGCAGGAACTGGGCGATGCGCGCCTGCTTGAAGTGGCGGACGATCACACCCTGCTCGCGCAGGCCGGCGGCCAGTTCGGCGGCGTCGTGGCGCGGGTGGCGGGCGAAGATGAAGTTGGCCGCCGACGGCAGCACCTCGAAGCCCATGCCGCTCAGTTCGCCGACCAGCTTCTCGCGGCTGTCGATCACCGCCTGGCAGGTGCGCTGGAAGTACTCGCGGTCCTCGAAGGCGGCGATGGCGCCGGCCTGGGCCACGCGGTCCAGCGGGTAGGAGTTGAAGCTGTTCTTGACCCGCTCCAGGGCCTCGATCAGGTCCTCGTGGCCGACCGCCAGGCCGACGCGCAGCCCGGCCAGGGAGCGCGACTTGGACAGCGTCTGCGCCACCAGCAGGTTCGGGTAGCGCTCCACCAGGCCGATGGCGGTCTCGCCGCCGAAGTCGACATAGGCCTCGTCCACCAGCACCACGCTGTCCGGGTTGGCCAGCAGCAGGCGCTCGATGGCGTCCAGCGGCAGCAGGCAGCCGGTCGGCGCATTGGGGTTGGGGAAGATGATCCCGGCGTTGGGGCGGGCGTAGTCCTCGACGCGGATCTGGAACTGCTCGTCCAGCGCCAGCGCCTCGAAGGGAATGCCGTAGAGGCCGCAGTACACCGGATAGAAGCTGTAGGTCACATCGGGGAACAGCAGCGGCCGGCCGTCGTGCTGGAACAGCGCGTGGAAGGCGTGGGCCAGCACCTCGTCGGAGCCGTTGCCGACGAACACCTGGCCCGGGCGCACGCCATAGTAGTCGGCGATGGTCTGCTTCAGGCGCTCGGCGTTGGGGTCCGGGTACAGGCGCAGGGCGTCGCCCAGCTCGGCCTGCATGGCGGCCAGCACCTTGGGCGACGGGCCGTAGGGGTTCTCGTTGGTGTTGAGCTTGACCAGCTTGGCCAGCTTGGGTTGCTCACCCGGCACGTAGGGCACCAGGTCCTTGACGAAGGGGCTCCAGAACTTGCTCATCGCCCTCGCTCCTTTAAAAGATTCGCTGAAGGCTGGAGGCTGGAGGCTGAACGAAAAAGCGAAACCCACTTCGTCCAGCCTCAAGCCTCCAGCGGCTTTTATCGGCTTTTCAGCCCTTGATCCGGTATTCGGCGCTGCGCGCGTGGGCGGTCAGCGACTCGCCGCGGGCCAGGACCGAGGCGGTCTTGCCGAGCACCGAGGCGCCGTCGGCCGAACAGAAGATGATCGACGAGCGCTTCTGGAAGTCATACACGCCCAGCGGCGAGGAGAAGCGCGCGGTGCCGGAGGTGGGCAGCACGTGGTTCGGGCCTGCGCAGTAGTCGCCCAGGGCCTCGGCGGTGTAGCGGCCCATGAAAATGGCGCCGGCGTGGCGGATGTTCGGCAGCCAGCTTTCCGGGTCGGCCACCGACAATTCCAAGTGCTCCGGGGCGATGCGGTTGGCCACTTGGCAGGCCTGGGCCTGGTCGGCGACCTGGATCAGCGCGCCGCGGTTGCCCAGCGAGGTGCGGATGATCTCGGCGCGCTCCATGGTCGGCAGCAGCTTCTCGATACTGGCGGCGACCTTGTCGAGGAAGGCCGCGTCCAGGCTGACCAGGATCGACTGGGCGTCCTCGTCGTGCTCGGCCTGGGAGAACAGGTCCATGGCGATCCAGTCCGGGTCGGTGCCGCCGTCGCAGACCACGAGGATTTCCGAGGGGCCGGCGATCATGTCGATGCCCACCTGGCCGAACACGTGGCGCTTGGCGGTGGCCACGTAGATGTTGCCCGGGCCGACGATCTTGTCCACCTGGGGCACGCTCTCGGTGCCGTAGGCCAGCGCGGCCACCGCCTGGGCGCCGCCGATGGTGAAGACGCGGTCGACGCCGGCGATGCAGGCGGCGGCGAGGACGATCTCGTTGATCTCGCCACGCGGCGTCGGCACCACCATGACCACTTCGGCGACGCCGGCGACCTTGGCGGGAATCGCGTTCATCAGCACCGAAGACGGATAGGAAGCCTTGCCGCCGGGCACGTACAGGCCGGCGCGATCCAGCGGGGTGACCTGCTGGCCGAGCACGGTGCCGTCGGCCTCGGTGTAGCGCCAGGAGTCCTGCTTCTGCTTCTCGTGGTAGCTGCGCACGCGCTCGGCGGCGGTTTCCAGCGCCTCGCGCTGGGCCGGGGTGATGCGCGTCAGGGCCAGTTCCAGGCGCTCGCGCGGCAGGATCAGGTCGGCCATGCTGGCGACCGCGAGGCCGTCGAAGCGCTGGGTGAGCTCAACCAGGGCGGCGTCGCCACGGCTGCGCACGTCAGCGATGATGTCCAGCACGCGCTGGTTCACGGCGTCGTCGGACACGCTTTCCCAGGACAGCAGATGGTCCAGATGACGCGCGAAGTCCGGATCGGCGGCATTGAGTCGACGGATGGCGAAGGGTGCGGTCATAGCTGGCCTCTTAAAATTGGCGTGATCTCGGGCGCCGCTAGACTAGCAAGCCCACCGTGCGGGCACCCGAGAAAATTTGGCTATGACACGGATAGGCGGGCGCGGCGGGAAGGCCGCGCAGGGAATTACGCCCGGTGTCGAGACTCCACCGCTTCACGCAGAGTGTCGATCAGGGCCTGGATGCGCGCGTGCTGCATCTTCATCGAGGCCTTGTTGACGATCAGCCGCGAGCTGATGTGGGCGATCAGCTCCTGGGGTTCCAGGCCGTTGGCGCGCAGGGTGTTGCCGGTGTCGACCACGTCGATGATCTTGTCGGCCAGGCCGACCAGCGGCGCCAGCTCCATGGAGCCGTACAGCTTGATCACCTCGACCTGGCGGCCCTGCTCGGCGTAGTAGCGCTTGGCCACGTTGACGAACTTGGTGGCCACGCGCAGGCGGCCCTTGGGCTCGGCCGCGCCGACCGCGCCGGCGGTCATCAGCTTGCAGTTGGCGATCTTCAGGTCCAGCGGCTCGTACAGCCCCTGGCCGCCGTATTCGAGCAGCACGTCCTTGCCGGCCACGCCGAGGTCGGCGGCGCCGTGCTCGACGTAGGTCGGCACGTCGGTGGCGCGGACGATCAGCAGGCGCACGTCGTCGAGGCTGGTGGGGATGATCAGCTTGCGGCTCTTGTCCGGGTTCTCGGTCGGCACAATGCCTGCCGCTGCGAGCAGCGGCAGGGTGTCATCGAGGATCCGGCCCTTGGACAGGGCGATGGTCAGCATGTCTGGTCAGCCCTAGCCCGGTACGCGGCGGATCTTGGCGCCGAGCAGTTGCAGCTTCTCTTCGATGCACTCGTAGCCACGGTCGATGTGGTAGATGCGGTCGATCAGGGTGTCGCCCTCGGCCACAAGGCCGGCGATCACCAGGCTGGCGGAAGCGCGCAGGTCGGTGGCCATGACCGGGGCGCCCTTGAGCTGCGGCACGCCGGTGACGATGGCGGTGTTGCCTTCGACGAGAATCTGCGCGCCCATGCGGTTCATCTCGTAGACATGCATGAAGCGGTTCTCGAACACGGTCTCGATCACCGCGCCGGTGCCTTCGGCCACGGCGTTCAGCGAGATGAACTGGGCCTGCATGTCGGTGGGGAAAGCCGGGTACGGCGCGGTGCGGATGTTCACCGCCTTCGGCCGGTTGCCCTTCATGTCCAGCTCGATCCAGTCGTTGCCGGTGTTGATGTGCGCACCGGCCTCTTCCAGCTTCAGCAGCACCGCCTCGAGGATGGTCGGGTCGGTGTCCTTGAGCTTGACGCGGCCACCGGTGGCGGCGGCGGCGACCAGGTAGGTGCCGGTCTCGATGCGGTCGGGCAGCACGTTGTACTTGGCGCCGCCCAGGCGCTTCACGCCGTCGATGACGATGGTGTCGGTGCCGGCGCCCTGGATCTGCGCGCCCATGGCGATCAGGCAGTTGGCCAGGTCGACCACTTCCGGCTCGCGGGCGGCGTTTTCCAGCACGGTGCGGCCGTTGGCCAGGGCCGCGGCCATCATGATGTTCTCGGTGCCGGTCACGGACACGGTATCGAAGAAGAAGTGCGCGCCACGCAGGCCGCCGGCCGGGGCCTTGGCCTTGATGTAGCCGCCTTCGACGGTGATCTGCGCGCCCATGGCCTCGAGGCCGCGGATGTGCAGGTCGACCGGACGCGAACCGATGGCGCAGCCGCCGGGCAGGGCCACCTCGGCCTCGCCGAAGCGCGCGACCATCGGGCCGAGCACCAGGATCGAGGCGCGCATGGTTTTCACCAATTCATAGGGCGCGACCAGGGTCCTGATACTGTTGGCGTCGACTTCGACGTTGAGCTTCTCGTTGATCACCGGCTGCACGCCCATGCGACCGAACAGCTCGATCATGGTGGTGATGTCGTGCAGGTGCGGCAGGTTGCACACGGTAACCGGAGTATCCGCCAGCAGGGTGGCGGCAAGGATCGGCAGCGCGGAGTTCTTGGCGCCGGAGATGCGGATTTCGCCGTCGAGACGGGAACCGCCGGTAATGATCAGTTTGTCCATAGCAGGTATATCCCCGGCGGCTCAGGAACGCTCGGCCCAGGCGGCGCGGCTGAAGAATTTCATGGTCACGGCATGGATGGCGCCACTGGCGATCCATTCGTTAAGGTGCGCGTAGATCTGCTGCTGACGTTTCACCGGGCTCAGACCGGCCAGTTCGTCACTGATCAGGTTCAGCTGGAAGTTGCAGCCTTCGCCTTCCACTTCGACCTGGGTACCCGGGAGCTTGGCTTCCAGGATGTTCTTGACTTCAATCGCCTGCATGCTCGACCTCGATCGGCGCTCAACGCGCGCGGGCCGGCAATGATACAAAAAAGCCCCCCGCCTGCGAACCCCGCCAGGGGAAGTCGCGGACGGAGGGCCTTTCGAGCGCCCCGATCAGCCCTGCAGCGGCAGGATGCCGTCGAGGTCGCTGACCTTGGCGATGTCTTGCATGTCTTTCGGCAAGCCGCGGACCTGCAGGCTCTTGCCCGCTTGGTGCGCATCGCGCAGGAAGGCCAGCAGCAGCGACAGGCCGACGCTGCTGGACTTCTCCACCGCCGAACAATCCACCACCAGCTGCTGGGCGCCGCTCGCGGCGATCAGGGCCTTGCCCTGCTCGCGCAGCTGCGTGCCGCTGCGGTAGTCGAGCACCCCGGCCAGGCGCAGCTCGCCGGCCGCGCCCTCGCTGATGCTGGCGGCGCTGGTCATTGCGCGCCACCCTCGTCCGGGTTGCCCTTGGCGGCATCCTTGGCATGGGCGACCACCTGGTCCCAACCGGCGATGGTCTTCTCCAGGTCGTTGCCGTTCTTCTGCATGGAGTCGGCGAACTGGTCGCGGAACAGCTTGCCGATGTTGATGCCGTTGATGATCACGTTGCGCAGGCGCCAGGTCCCCGACTGGTTGACCATGGTGTACTGCACCGGATAGACGGTGCCCTTGCTGTCACGGATCTCCATGTTCACGCTGGAGCGCTCCGGGTCCTGCTTGCCGGTGGACGGCAGCACGCGGATGTCCTGGTTGTCGTACTCGAGCAGGGCGTTGCCGTAGAACTGCATCAGGCTGTTCTTGAACACCGTCTCGAAGCGCTTGATCTGCTCCGGGGAGGCCTGGCGCGAATACTTGACGGTCATCACGCCCCTGGCGATGCCCTCGGAGTCCACCACCGGGCCGAGGATGCGGTCCAGGGCGGCGTAGAGCTGCTTGGGATCGGCGCGGTAGGCCGGCTTGTTGGCCTTGAGGTCGGACAGCAGGTTGTCGACGGTCTGCTGCACCACCTGCTGCGCATTGGGCGCGGCGCTGGCGATCAGCGGCAGTGCTGCGAGCAGGACCAGCAGGCCGCGGCGCAGGAGAGTCAGCATGGCGTTCATCCTCATCATCGTCATTGCTTCTTGGGCTCTTCTTTGTTGACCGAGTTCAACAGGAACTTGCCGATCAGGTCCTCCAGCACCAGCGCGGACTGGGTGTCGTGGATGACGCCGCCGTCCGTGAGCATCTTGTCGTCGCCGCCGACGCTGATGCCGATGTATTTCTCGCCCAGCAGGCCTGCGGTGAGGATAGACGCGGTGGAGTCGTCCGGCAGGTTGTTGACGCTCTTGTTGATTTCCATGGTCACCCGGCCACGGTAGCTGTCGTGGTCCAGGTCCACGGCAACCACCTTGCCGATGGTCACGCCGGCCATGGTCACCTTGCCGCGCACGGTCACACCGGCGACGTTGTCGAAGTAGGCATACAGCTGGTAGGTGTCATTGGAATGCCCGATGGTCAGGCCGCTGACACGCAGCGCCAGCAGCAGCAGGGCCAGCAGGCCGCCGAGAAGAAACAGGCCTACACCGATTTCCAGGGTGCGGGTTTGCATCAGAAGTCTCCAAACATCAAAGCGGTCAGTATGAAGTCCAGCCCCAGTACCGCCAGGGAGGCATAGACCACGGTTCGAGTCGTTGCGCGGCTGATCCCTTCGGAGGTCGGCTCGCAGTCATAGCCCTGGAACACGGCGATCCAGGTCACCACGAAGGCGAACACCACGCTCTTGATCACGCCATTGAGCACATCCTCGCCGAATTGCACGCTGTTCTGCATGTTCGACCAGAAGGAACCCTCGTATACGCCCAGCCAGTCGACGGCGACGGCGGCGCCGCCCCAGATGCCGACCACGCTGAAGATCGCCGCCAGCAGCGGCATCGAGATGAAGCCGGCCCACAGGCGCGGCGCGATCACGTAGCGCAGCGGGTCGACGCCGATCATCTCCAGGCTGGAGAGCTGTTCGGTGGATTTCATGTTGCCGATCTCGGCGGTCAGCGCGGAGCCCGCGCGGCCGGCGAACAGCAGGCCGGTCACCACCGGGCCCAGTTCGCGCAACAGGGTCAGGGCCACCATCTGTCCCACCGCCTGCTCCGAACCATAGTCCTTGAGGATGTTGTAGCCCTGCAGGGCCAGCACCATGCCGATGAAGACGCCCGAAACCACGATGATCGCCAGCGACAGCACGCCCACCGAGTACAGCTGCTTGACCAGCAGTTGGCCCATGCCGCCGGGCACCCGGCGGCCGAGCATGGCGTGGCCGAGGAACAGCGTGGAACGGCCGAGCGCCTCGAGCACGTCGAGGCCCGACCGCCCGAGCAGGCGAATCCGCTCGAGCAGTGAAGTCTTGCGCATCAGCGTTCCCCCAGCAGGTCGGCGCGATAGTCGCGCGCGGGATAGTGGAAGGGCACCGGACCATCCGGAATCCCCTTCATGAACTGGCGCACGCGCGGATCGTCGAGCTCCTTGAGCTCCGCCGGCGTGCCCTGCCCCAGCACCTTGCCGTCGCCGACGATATAGATGTAGTCGGCGATGCTGGCGGTTTCCGCCAGGTCGTGGGAGACCACGATGCTGGTGATGCCCAGGGCATCGTTGAGCAGGCGGATCAGCCGCACCAGCACGCCCATGGCGATCGGGTCCTGGCCGACGAAGGGTTCGTCGTACATGAGGATCTGCGGGTCCAGGGCGATCGCCCGGGCCAGCGCCACGCGGCGCTTCATGCCCCCGGACAGCTCGTCCGGCATCAGCTCCAGCGCCCCGCGCAGGCCCACGGCCTGCAGCTTCATCAGGACGATGTCGCGGATCATCTCCTCGGGCAGGTCGGTGTGCACCCGCAGCGGGAAGGCGACGTTCTCGAACACGTCCAGGTCGGTGAACAGCGCGCCGCTCTGGAACAGCACGCCGAACTGCTTGCGCAGGTCGAACAGGTCGGCGCGGGCCAGCTTCGGCAGGTTCTGCCCGTTGACCATGACGTCGCCCTTGACCGGGCGCAGCTGTGCGGCGATCAGGCGCAGCAAGGTGGTCTTGCCGCAACCCGACGGCCCCATGATGCCGGTGACCTTGCCGCGCGGAATACGGATATCCACGTTGTCGAAGATGGCGCGGGTACCGCGCTTGAAGGTGACCCCCTTCAGCTCGACAGCGTATTTTTCATCGGTGCTCATAGAACTCCTTGCATGACGGCCCTGTCCCTGCAATGCCCCGTCGAACCGTCGGAACACGGTAACGCAAGACAGGCCGAACGGCGGCGAACTATAGCATTGGCGCGCGCGGCGGCCCAAGGCCCGCCGCCGGCGATTCAGCTCGGATTCAGCTTTCCCTGTGCAAGATCCGGTATCGGCAGGGTGAAGCCCGGACCGCTTTACCGTTATAATCTCGCCCTTCACTTCGCCCCACGCGATCGGAACATGAGCCAGAATCACGATTTCATCCAGTCGGCACAACGCACCATCGGCCTCGAGCGCGATGCGGTGGATGCCCTGCTGCCACGCATCGGGGCCGACTTCTCCAGGGCCTGCGAACTGCTGCTCGGCTGCACCGGCCGCGTGGTGGTGGTCGGCATGGGCAAGTCCGGGCACATCGCCCGCAAGATCGCCGCCACCCTGGCCAGCACCGGCACCCCGGCGTTCTTCGTGCACCCGGCCGAGGCCAGCCACGGCGACATGGGCATGATCACCAGGGACGACGTGGTCCTGGCGCTGTCCAACTCCGGCTCCACCGCCGAGATCATCACCCTGCTGCCGCTGATCGCCCGCCTGGGCATCACCCTGGTGAGCATGACCGGCAACCCCGAGTCGCCGCTGGCCAAGGCCGCCGCGGTGAACCTGGACGCCAGCGTCGAACACGAGGCCTGCTCGCTGAACCTGGCGCCGACCTCCTCCACCACCGTCTCCCTGGTGCTCGGCGACGCCCTCGCCGTGGCCCTGCTGGAGGCCCGCGGCTTCACCGCCGAGGACTTCGCCTTCTCCCATCCGGGCGGTGCCCTGGGCCGGAGATTGTTGCTGAAAGTGGAAAACATCATGCACGTGGGTGAAGAACTGCCGCAGGTCTCCCCCGGCACTTCGCTCAGCGGCGCCCTGCTGGAAATGACCCGCAAGGGCCTTGGCATGACCATCGTCCTCGGCGAAGACGGCCGCCTGGCCGGCGTGTTCACCGACGGCGACCTGCGCCGCACCCTGGACAAGGGCGTGGACGTGCGCACGGCCACCATCGACCAGGTGATGACCGTGCACGGCAAGACCGTGCGCCCGGACATGCTCGCCGCCGAAGCCCTGAAGATCATGGACGACCACAAGATCAACGTCCTGGTGGTGGTCGACGGCGACGACCACCCGGTCGGCGTCCTGCACGTCCACGACCTGACCCGCGCCGGAGTCATCTGAATGACCGCAGACCTGCTGCAACGCGCCAGTGGCGTGCGCCTGGCGGTGTTCGACGTGGATGGCGTGCTGACCGACGGCAAGCTCTACTTCCTGCCCGACGGCGGCGAGTTCAAGACCTTCAACACCCTCGACGGCCACGGCATCAAGATGCTCATCGCCTCGGGCGTGCGCACCGCCATCATCAGCGGCCGCAAGAGCGCCGTGGTCGAGCGCCGCGCGCAGAACCTGGGCATCGAGCACCTGTTCCAGGGCCGCGAGGACAAGCTGGTGGTCCTCGACCAACTGCTCGCCGAACTCGGGCTAGGCTATGAACAGGTCGCCTACCTGGGCGACGACCTGCCGGACCTTCCGGTCATCCGCCGGGTCGGCCTGGGCATGGCGGTGGCCAGCGCCGACGCCTTCGTTCGCCAGCACGCCCACGGCGTGACCCAGGCGCGCGGCGGCGAAGGCGCGGCCCGTGAATTCTGCGAACTCATCCTGCGCGCCCAGGGCAACCTCGAGGCGGCGCAAAGCGCCTACCTGTAGAGCCAGACATGCCGAAGACCCTTCGCCAGAAGCTCCTCCTCGCCCTGATCGCGGTCCTGCTGGTCGCACTGGGCTACTACTGGAACGTGCGCCTGGACTTCAACGAGCGCCAGGTCGCGCCGAGCAACGACGCCATCGATTTCTACGCGGCCAATGCCCACAGCCTGCAGTACCGCGAGGACGGCAGCCTGGCCTACGAGATGACCGCCGATCGCCTGGAGCACATGAAAGCCACCGACGTCACCAACGTCACCACGCCGGACCTGTTCTTCTTCCGCGAGGGCGAGCCGCAGCCGTGGCACGTGCAGAGCGTGCGCGCCGAGGTGGGTCCGGAAGGCAAGCAGGTCGAACTGATCGACAACGTCCGGGTCCAGCGCACCGACGCGCAGAACCGCACCCTGCTGCTCACCACCACGCGCATGACGGTGTTCCCGGACAAGGATTATGCCGAGACCAGTCAACCCGTTAAGATCACCGAGCCCCAAGGGGTGACCACGGCGGTAGGCATGAAAGCGTATCTGAAAGACAGCCGGATGACCCTGCTGTCCAACGTAAGAGGTCAGCATGAGGTTCGTTAAAACCTTCCCCCTTTTCCTCGGCCTCGTCGCCGCCCTGGGCAGCAGCGCTGGCTGGGCGCTGCCGACGGATCGCGAGCAGCCGATCCGCGTGCAGGCCGACAGCGCCGAACTGGACGACAAGCAGGGCGTCGCCGTGTACCGCGGCGACGTGGTGGTGACCCAGGGCAGCATGAAGCTGACCGGCAACACCGTCACCCTCAAGCAGAACAAGGACGGCGAGATCGAGGTGGTCACCTCGGTCGGCAAGCCCGCCTATTTCGAGCAGAAGCCGGCGCCGGACAAGGAAATCACCAAGGCCTACGGCCTGACCATCCAGTACTTCGTCACCCAGAACCGGGTGATCCTGATCGACCAGGCCAAGGTGATCCAGGAAGGCAACACCTTCGAAGGCGAGAAGGTCGTCTACGACACCGAACGGCAGATCGTCAACGCCGGCCGCGCCACCGGCACCCAGGTGACCACCCCGCGCCCGCGCATCGACATGGTCATCCAGCCCAAGAAGAAGCAGGATCAAGCCCAGTAATGGCCACGCTCACCGCACAGCACCTCGCCAAGAGCTACAAGGGTCGCCAGGTCGTCCGCGATGTCAGCATGAGCATCGACAGCGGGCAGATCGTCGGCCTGCTCGGCCCCAACGGCGCCGGCAAGACCACCTGCTTCTACATGATCGTCGGCCTGGTCCGCGCCGACCAGGGCGTGGTCCGCATCGACGAGCAGGACGTCACCAACCTGCCCATGCACGGCCGCGCCCGCGCCGGCATCGGCTACCTGCCGCAGGAAGCCTCGATCTTCCGCAAGCTGTCGGTGGCGGACAACATCGGCGCCATCCTCGAGACCCGTTCCGACCTCGACCGCAACGGCCGCAAGGAGGCCCTGGAAGGCCTTCTGGAGGAGTTCCACATCCACCACATCCGCGACAACCTCGGCATGAGCCTGTCCGGCGGCGAGCGCCGCCGCGTGGAGATCGCCCGCGCCCTGGCCAGCTCGCCGAAGTTCATCCTCCTCGACGAGCCCTTCGCCGGCGTCGACCCGATCTCGGTGGGCGACATCAAGCAGATCATCCACCACCTCAAGGCCAAGGGCATCGGCGTGCTCATCACCGACCACAACGTGCGCGAGACCCTGGACATCTGCGAGACAGCCTACATCGTCAACGACGGCCAGTTGATCGCCGAGGGCGATTCCGCGGCCATCCTGGCCAACGAACTGGTCAAGGAAGTCTACCTGGGCCACGAGTTCCGCCTCTGAAGTCCTGCCCCGGCCGTCGCGCCGGGGCGCAACCTCATGTCGCGCCGACGGACAGGCAGCGAATTATGCGCAAACGCCCCTAGGCAAAGTCTGAGAATTCAGGCATATAATTTGCTTCCTAGCGGCGTCCGGGAATTTGGGTCCAGGCGCCCGTAGTCGTGGATTGGGTGCGCTACACGCCCGCGGACAAGGTGCCAAGTTCCAGCCATGAAACCATCGCTCGTCCTCAAGATGGGCCAGCAGCTGACGATGACTCCGCAGCTGCAACAGGCCATCCGACTGCTCCAACTCTCCACCCTGGATCTGCAACAGGAGATTCAGGAGGCGCTGGAATCCAACCCGATGCTCGAGCGCCAGGAAGAAGGCGAAGACTTCGACGGTAGCGACCCCTACGCCGAGGGCGCGGAAACCCCCACCAATACCAACGTCAACTCGCAGAGCGAAAGCTTCCAGGAAACCACCACGCCCAGCGCCGACAGCCTGGACGAAGACCAGTGGGCCGAGCGCATCCCCAACGAGCTGCCGGTCGACACCGCCTGGGAAGACGTCTACCAGACCAGCGCCAGCAGCCTGCCCAGCAACGACGACGACGAATGGGACTTCACCGCCCGCACCTCCGCCGGCGAAAGCCTGCAGAGCCACCTGCTGTGGCAGCTGAACCTCTGCCCCATGTCCGACAGCGACCGCCTGGTGGCCCTGAGCATCATCGACGGCATCAACAACGACGGCTACCTGGAAGAGTCCCTGGAGGACATCCTCACCTCCCTCGACCCCGAGCTGGGCATCGAGATGGACGAGGTGGAAGTGGTGCTGCGGCGCATCCAGCAGATGGAGCCGGCCGGCGTCGGCGCGCGCAACCTGCGCGAATGCCTGCTGCTGCAGCTGCGCCAGATGCCCGCCAACACCCACCTGCTGAGCGAGGCCCTGCGCCTGGTCGCCGACCACCTCGACCTGCTCGGCAGCCGCGACTACACCCAGCTGATGCGGCGCATGAAGCTCAAGGAAGACGAGCTGCGCGAGACCATCGAGCTGATCCAGTCGCTGCACCCGCGCCCGGGTTCGCAGATCGAGTCCGGCGAGGCCGAGTACGTGGTGCCGGACGTGATAGTGCGCAAGCACAACGAGCGCTGGCTGGTGGAGCTGAACCAGGAAGCGGTGCCGCGCCTGCGCGTCAACTCGCAGTATGCCGGCCTGGTGCGCCGCGCCGACTCCAGCGCCGACAACACCTTCATGCGCAACCAGTTGCAGGAAGCCCGCTGGTTCATCAAGAGCCTGCAGAGCCGCAACGAGACGCTGATGAAGGTGGCGACGCAGATCGTCGAGCACCAGCGCGGTTTCCTCGAGTACGGCGAGGAGGCCATGAAGCCGCTGGTCCTGCACGACATCGCCGAGGCGGTGGGCATGCACGAGTCGACCATCTCGCGGGTCACCACGCAGAAATTCATGCACACCCCGCGCGGCATCTTCGAGCTGAAGTACTTCTTCTCCAGCCACGTGAGCACTTCCGAGGGCGGCGAATGCTCGTCCACGGCGATCCGCGCGATCATCAAGAAACTGGTCGCGGCAGAAAGTCCGAAAAAGCCGTTGAGCGACAGCAAGATCGCTGGTTTACTGGAGGCACAGGGCATTCAAGTGGCACGTCGGACAGTCGCCAAGTACCGGGAATCTCTCGGAATAGCTCCATCGAGCGAGCGCAAGCGACTGGTCTGATTGACCCAAGCCAAGGTGTTCCGGCGGCAGGCCCCATAACCTGCCACTTATACACGGGCAATAAGGAGAAAGCGGTATGCAAGTCAACATCAGTGGCCATCAACTGGATGTGACCGACGCCCTGCGCGACTACGTGGTCGAGAAACTCGGCCGACTGGAGCGCCACTTCGACAAGATCACCAATGTTCAGGTCATCATGGAGGTCGAAAAGCTGAAACAGCGTATCGAAGCCACGCTGCACATTTCCGGTGGCGAAGTCGTGGCCTGTGCAGAACACGAAGACATGTACGCCGCCATCGACCTGCTGACCGACAAACTCGATCGACAACTGATCAAACACAAGGAAAAGTACCTCGAACGCCAACAGGGCGTTGGAGTCCGCTAACCCCCCTCCCCTATGATCCGACTTGAGCAGATCCTGTCCCCCGGCCGTTCCCTGGTGAACGTGCCGGGCGGCAGCAAGAAGCGCGTACTCGAACAGATCGCCAACCTGGTCGTGAAAGACCTTCCCGGCCTCGACGCGCAAGACATCTTCGAAAGCCTGGTGGCCCGCGAACGCCTGGGCTCCACCGGCTTCGGCAATGGCATCGCCATTCCCCACTGCCGCCTGACCGGCTGCAAGGCGCCGATCAGCGCCATTCTTCACCTCGATGCGCCGGTGGACTTCGACGCCCTCGACGGCGCCCCGGTCGACCTGGTGTTCGTCCTGCTGGTACCCGAAGCGGCCACCGAGGAGCACCTGGAGCTGCTGCGCCAGATCGCCTCGATGCTCGACCGTTCCGAGGTGCGCGAACGCCTGCGCCGCGCGAGCGATGGCGAGGCGCTGTACCAGATAGTCGTGGAAGTGCAGAACGGCCACTAGTATGCGCCTGATCATCGTCAGCGGCCGTTCCGGCTCCGGCAAGAGCACTGCCCTCAACGTCCTCGAGGACAACGGCTTCTACTGCATCGACAACCTGCCGGCCAGCCTGCTGCCGGACCTGGCCCAGCGCGCACTGCTGCACACCGAGCTGATGCACCCGCAGGTGGCCGTGTCGATCGACGCGCGCAACCTGCCCAGCCAGCTCAAGCGCTTCCCCGAGCTGCTGCAGGAAGCCCGCGACAAGCACATCCAGTGCGACGTGCTGTACCTGGACGCCGACGACGAGACGCTGCTCAAGCGCTTCTCCGAGACGCGCCGGCGCCACCCGCTGACCACCGACACCCGCTCCCTCGCCGAGGCCATCGCCGACGAGGAGCAACTGCTCAGCCCGATCGCCGACCTCGCCGACCTCAAGCTGAACACCACCAGCCTCAACCTCTACCAGTTGCGCGACGTCATCAAGCTGCGCCTGCTGAACAAACCCGAGCCGGGCACCGCCTTCCTCGTCGAGTCGTTCGGCTTCAAGCGCGGCATGCCGGTGGACGCCGACCTGGTGTTCGACGTGCGCTGCCTGCCCAACCCCTACTGGAAACCCGAGCTGCGCGAGCAGTCGGGCCTGGACAAGGGCGTGCAGGAATATCTCGCCGAGCAGCCCGACGTGGAAGAGATGTACCAGGACACCCTGGGCTACCTGAACAAATGGCTGCCGCGCTTCGCCGCCAGCAACCGCGCCTACGTCACCATTGCCATCGGCTGCACGGGCGGCCATCATCGCTCGGTCTACCTCGCCGAGCGCATCGGCAATGCCCTGAAAGCCACCCTGAAGAACGTGCAGATTCGCCACCGCGACCTGAGCTAGCAGCAGATAACGAAAGGACAGCCCCCTCGCGATGCCCGCCCTCGAGATCACCATCATCAACAAGCTCGGCCTGCACGCCCGCGCGGCGGCCAAATTCGTCGGCGTGGCCGGCCGCTTCCCGTGCCAGGTCCGCGTCGGTCGCAGCCCGGAGAGCACGGTGGATGGCAAGAGCATCATGGCGGTGATGATGCTGGCCGCGGGCAAGGGCACCAACCTGCACCTGAACGCCGAGGGCGAGCAGGCCGACGAGGCCCTGCAGGCTCTCGTCGACCTGATCAACAACTACTTCGACGAAGGCGAGTGACCGCCCGTCCGCACCGCGCCGGGCGCTAGCCCAGCGACGTATCCAGCACCATCATCAGGCAGAAGCCGACGATCAGGCCCAGGGTCGCCTCCCCGGCATAGCCGCGCCGCTGCGATTCGGGAATGATCTCCCGCACCACCACGTAGAGCATCGCCCCCGCCGCCAGGGCCAGGCCCCAGGGCAGCAGCATCCGCGACACCCCCACCAGCCAGGCGCAGAGCACCGCGAACAGCGGCTCGACCAGCCCGGAAGCCGCGCCGGCCAGCATCGCCCGCACCCGCGACATCCCCGCGCCGGCCAGCACCAGAGCGATGGCCAAGCCTTCGGGCACGTCCTGCAGGGCGATGCCCAGCGCCAGGCCGCCGGCGCCCTGGACCTCGCCGCCGGCGGCAACGCCCACGGCCATGCCCTCGGGAATGTTGTGCAGGACGATGGCCGCGACGAACAGCAGGATGCGGGCGGGAATGGCGGGGGTCGGCGCGTCGTCCAGGTCATGCTGGGCATCGTCCAGCATCCGCCCGGCCAGCATCAGCCCCAGCACGCCCAATGCCATGCCGAAGCTGACCAGCAACGCGGCGTACAACGGCGAGCGACCGCCCGCCTCGACCGCCTCCAGGGCCGGCAGCAGCAGGGAAAAGGCCGTCGCCGCCAGCATCACCCCGGCGCCGAAGCCCAGCAGGGTATCGGCGACCCGCGCCGGCATGCTGCGGATCAGCAGCACGGGCACGGCGCCCAGGGCGGTGCCCAGGGCGCAGATCAGGCCGCCGCTCAGCGCCTGGTACAGCGGCGCCGGCAATTGCAGGCGCGCCAGCAGCAACAGGTGGTTGAACAGCAGGCCGCTGCCCAGCAGCACTATCCCCAGGCCGAGCAGCCAGCGCAGGCTGCGCGCGCCGCCCTGCCGCGCGCCTGCCTCTAGCGGGCGCATGGCGTCACTTCCGCGGCGGGCATCAGGCGAGCCCCCGCTGCTCCAGGGCCAGGCGGTAGCGGCGCGCCACTTCCGGCCAGTCGACGACCTCGTAGAAGGCCGCGATATATTCCGGCCGGCGGTTCTGGTACTGCAGGTAGTAAGCGTGCTCCCAGACATCCAGGCCGAGGATGGGGATCAGGTCCTGCATCAGCGGGCTGTCCTGGTTGGCGCTGCTTTCCACCTTCAGGCGGCCCTGGCGGTCGACGCAGAGCCAGGCCCAGCCGCTGCCGAAGCGGGTCAGCGCGGCCTTGGTGAAGGCCTCGCGGAAGGCCGCGTAGCCGCCCAGCTCGGTCTCGATGGCGCGGGCCAGGGCGCCGTCGGGCTCGCCGCCGCCGCTCGGCGACATCACCTGCCAGAACAGCGAATGGTTGGCATGGCCGCCGCCGTTGTTGATCACCGCGCCGAGCAGCTTCTCCGGCAGGCGGTTGAGCTGCTGCAGCAGTTCTTCCACCGGCAGTTCGGCGAAGGGCGTGCCCTCCAGCGCGGCGTTCAGGTTGTTGACGTAGGTCTGGTGGTGCTTGCTGTGGTGGATCTCCATGGTCCGCGCATCGATGTGCGGCTCCAGGGCGTCGTAGGCGTAGGGCAAGGCGGGAAGACTGTGGGGCATGGTCGCTCCTAGTGGTAGCGCATGGATTGCGGGGTGGCGAAGAGGCCGGGGCGCAGCTCCACTTCGCCCTGCTGGTGCAGCAGCTCGCGGGTGCGCGGGTAGTTGCCGTGCTCGCCGATGAAGTTGAGCAGTTCGAGGTAGCTGCGCCGGCTGTGGCGCAGCGCGGCCTCGCGCATGTCGCGGCTCTGCCGCGGGTCGATGCTCAGCTCCAGCAGCCGCTCGTGGCAGTTGCACAGGTATTCGGCGGCCTCTTCCGGCTGGCCCAGCTGCACGTGCAGGTCGCCCAGGTTGTGGTGGGAGATGACGAAAGCCATCACCGCCTCGTCCGGGTCGTGCCAGCGGCCCAGCAGCAACTGGGCGTGGGCCAGGGCGTGGAGGTAGTGCTCGCGGGCATCGATCAACTCGTTGCGGATGAAGCAGCGGTTGCCCAGTTCGATGGTCTGTTGCCAATGGCGCATGTCACATACCTCCATGGTGAAGCGGCCTCAGAGGCCGCCGGCGGTGAGTTTCTCGGGGTCCAGCAGGGCCTCCAGGCGCTCGCGGCCGAGATCGGTGTTCTCCAGCGCCACCTCGATGATCGGGCGGCCCTCGCGGTAGGCCTGCTTGGCGATCTCGGCGGCCTTCTGGTAGCCGATGATCGGGTTCAGCGCGGTGACCAGGATCGGGTTGCGCGACAGCGCTTCGCGCAGGCGCGCCTCGTTGACCCTGAAGCTGGCGATGGCCTTGTCGGCCAGCAGGCGGCTGACGTTGCCCAGCAGCTGGATGCTCTGCAGCAGGTTGTCGGCGATCACCGGCAGCATCACGTTCAGCTCGAAGTTGCCGGACTGCCCGGCCACGGCGATGGTGGCGTCGTTGCCGATCACCTGGGCGGCGACCATGGCGGTGGCCTCGGGGATCACCGGGTTGACCTTGCCGGGCATGATCGAGGAGCCCGGCTGCAGGGCTTCCAGCTCGATCTCGGCGAGGCCGGCGAGCGGGCCGGAGTTCATCCAGCGCAGGTCGTTGGCGACCTTCATCAGCGCCACGGCAAGGGTCTTGAGCTGGCCGGAGACGGCCACGGCGGTGTCCTGGGCGCCGATCAGCGCGAAGAAGTCGTCTCCCGGGCGGAAGGCCAGGCCGGTCAGGCCGTTGAGTTCCTGGCAGAAGCGCGCGGAGAACTGCGGGTGGGCATTCACCCCGGTGCCGACGGCGGTGCCGCCCTGGGCCAGTTGCTGCAGCGCCGGCTGCAGAGCCTCGAGGTTGGCGCTGGCCTGGCGTACCTGCTGGGCCCAGCCGCCGAGCACCTGGCTCAGGCGCACCGGCATGGCGTCCATCAGGTGGGTACGCCCGGTCTTGACGTACTGCTGCACCTCGCCGGCCTTGCGCTCGAGGGTGGCCTGCAGGTGGCGCAGCGCCGGCAGCAGGCGCTCGTGGATTTCCAGGGCGGCGCTGATGTGGATGGTCGAGGGGATGATGTCGTTGCTGCTCTGCCCGCAGTTGACCTGGTCGTTGGGATTGACCGCGCGGCCCAGGCGACGGCCGGCGAGGGTCGCCACCACCTCGTTGGCGTTCATGTTGGAGCTGGTGCCGGAGCCGGTCTGGAACACGTCCACCGGGAAGTGCTGGAGGAAGTCGCCGGCCAGCAGTTCCTCGCAGGCGGCGACGATGGCCGCGCCGGTCTCGGCATCCAGTTGCTCCAGGGCGACGTTGGCCCGCGCCGCGGCGGCCTTGGCCAGCAGCAGCGCGCGGATGAAGGCGGCGGGCATGCGCTGGCCGCTGACCGGGAAGTTGTTCACCGCACGCTGGGTCTGGGCTCCATACAGCGCCGCGGCCGGCACCGCCAGTTCACCCATGCTGTCGCGTTCGATACGGCTGTCAGTCATTCTGCTTTCTCGCTTACAGGTCGTGGTACGTCAGGGAAGGCGCCATCGGCTGCGTGGCCAGCCGGCGCGAAAGCTGTTGCAGGCGCTGCCTGCGTTCGGCATCGCCGGCGAGGCGGCGCAGGTCGCAGAGCGGGCGATAGGCGTGGTCGAGGCAGAGCCCGCGCCAATGCCACGGCAAGGCGACATCGGCGGCGGTGTCGAGCAGCAGCTGGAAGCTCTTCTCGAACAACTGCCAGGCCGGCAGCGGCTCCCAGGCCACCAGGTAGCGCGTCTCGAACAGGTAGAGCTCCAGCAGGCGCGGCTCGTCGGGCTCCAGCGCGCAGCGGATGCGGGTGCCCAGGCGATACCAGCGGTCGAGCAGGGAGGTGTGGGTTTCGACAAACATGGCTGGCTCTCGAACGATAATGAGATTGATTATCGTTACGAGAGAAAGAAAATACAAGTCAGAGCAAGGGAGTAGGGCAAATCGGGGGTGGTATGCGCCGGGTGCTCTTCGTAGGAGCGAGCTTGCTCGCGAATGGGCCCCGCAGCGAAGTGTGTTCGCGAGCAAGCTCGCTCCTACGAGAAGCCGTGCCTGATCGTATGGTAAGGAGTGGGCTTGCTTGCGAAGGGAAGTTGCTGGTGGCTGAGGTGCATTGGATCAAGGCCGCCCCTCTCCCTAACCCTCTCCCTGAAGGGAGAGGGAACCGTTGGGCAGATGCTGATGTTTCGGCGTTAGCCGGCTAGCACAGAGATGACCGGCTGAAACCATTCCTCCTCTCGGCACGGACTGCCCCCTCTCCCTTCAGGGAGAGGGCTGGGGAGAGGGCGCTCTTGGAGCAAACGCCGAGCCTAGCCGGCAGAACGCCATTCGCGAGCAAGCTCGCTCCTACGAAGAGCCATTACGGAAAGAAAAACGCCGCTTCCCTCGGCAGGAAACGGCGTTCTCCAGAACCACAGCCTGCTATCAGTTCCCGGCCACCATCATCCTTTCCACCAGCACCGACCCGGTATGCAGGTTCCCGCGATTCTCCACGTCATTGCCGATGGCCAGGATGCTGGCGAACAGGTCCTTGAGGTTGGCGGCAATGGTGACTTCCTGCACCGGGAACTGGATCTCGCCGTTCTCCACCCAGTAGCCGCCGGCGCCGCGGGAGTAGTCGCCGGTGACCAGGTTGACGCCCTGCCCCATTAGCTCGGTGACCAGCAGGCCGCGGCCCATGCGCCGCAGCAGGGCCTTCTGGTCCTCGTCGCCGTGGCTGACGAAGAGGTTGTGCACGCCGCCGGCGTTGGCCGTGCTGGGCATGCCCAGCTTGCGCCCGGAGTAGGTGCCGAGCACGTAGGAAACCAGGGTGCCGTTCTCCACGAAGGGCTTGGCGTAGGTGGCCAGGCCGTCGTTGTCGAACGAGGCGCTGCCCAGGGCGCCGGGCAGCAGCGGGCGTTCGTCGAGGGTCAGCCACTCGGGGAACAGGCGCTGGCCCAGGCAGCCTTCGAGGAACGACGACTTGCGGTACAGGCTGCCGCCGGAGATGGCGCCGAGGAAGTGGCCGAACAGGCCCACGGCGACCTCCGGGGCGAACAGCACCGGCACCTCGGCGGTCGGCACCGGGCGCGCGCCCAGGCGGCTGGCGGCGCGCAGGGCGGCGCGGCGGCCGATGCTTTCCGGGCTGTCCAGCAGTTCGCCGCGGCGCTTCACGTCATACCAGTAGTCGCGCTGCATCTGCCCCTCGCCCTCGGCGATCATCACGCAGCTGAGGCTGTGACGGGTGCTGGCGTAGCCGCCGATGAAGCCATGGCTGTTGCCATAGACGCGGCAGCCATGGTGGATGTTCAGGGTGGTGCCGTCGGCCTTGGTCACCCGCGGGTCGGCGTCGAAGGCCGCGGCTTCGCAGGCCAGCGCGCGCTCCACGGCCTGGTCCGGGGTCAGCGACCAGGCGTGGTAGAGGTCCAGGTCGGGGAGGTCGCGGGCCATGAGCGCGGGATCGGCCAGGCCGGCGCAGTCGTCCTCCGAGGTGTGCCTGGCGATGGCCAGCGCCGCCGCCACGGTTTCGCGGATGGCCTCGTCACCAGTCGCCGAGGTGCTCGCCGAGCCCTTGCGCTGGCCGACGTAGAGGGTGATGCCGAAGCCCTGGTCGCGGTTGAATTCGACCGTCTCGACCTCGCGCTGGCGCACGCTGGTGGACAGCCCCTGCTCCAGGGACACCGCCACTTCGCAGCCCGTGGCGCCCTGGCGCTTCGCCTCGGCGACGATCCGCTCGACCTGCTCGCGCAGCGCCGGAAGTGCCTCGGGGCCGACTGCCTTGGCCTGTTCGCTCATTGCCAAACTCTCCTGTTCTGTTCCGCGGCCGGGGCGACGGGCCCCGTGGCATCGCGGGCGGGCCGGACAAGCGACCCTCGACTCGTTATCATGGCGGCGTTTTCCACTGGACCACCGCCATGGCTGAATATCAAGACGACGACTCGCTGTTCGAAGAGAAGAGCAAGTCGCAAGTAAAACGCGAGCTGCACGCCCTGCAGGACCTCGGCGAGCGCCTGACCGCGCTCAAGCCGGACATGCTCGACCGCCTGCCGCTCACCGAGCCGCTGCGCCGCGCCATCGACGAGGCGCCCAAGCACAAGGCCAATGCCGCCCGCAAACGCCACCGGCAGTTCATCGGCAAGCTGATGCGCGACCAGGACCTCGACGCCATCGTCGCCCTGCTCGACCAGCTCGACAGCTCCACGCGCCAGTACAACGAGCGCTTCCACGCCCTGGAGCGCTGGCGCGACCGCCTCGTCACCGGCGGCGACGAGGCCCTTTCCGCATTCTTCGCCGAATACCCGGACAGCGACCGCCAGCACCTGCTGCAACTGATCCGCCACGCCCAGCACGAGGCCGCTCACGACAAGCCTCCGGCCGCGGCGCGGAAGATCTTCAAATACATCCGCGAACTAGACGAGCTCAAGCGCGGCCTCCGCTGAAAGCCTACCCACGACCTGCTGCGCGTCGGCATAACTGCGTTAAAAACAGGTGAGAAATGCTCATTTAGCATCAGTAAACTGCGCTTCCTCACCTGTTTTTGCCTTGTTCTGCTCTAGCTCGCGAGGCCGTGAGCAGACTTTCCAAATGCTCCCCGGCGCCTCAGGCGCCGGTCCCGCCCACGGTGATGCCGTCGATCTTCAGCGTCGGCTGGCCGACGCCCACCGGTACCGACTGGCCATCCTTGCCGCAGGTGCCCACGCCGCTGTCCAGGGCCATGTCGTTGCCGACCATGGACACCCGGCTCATCACTTCCGGCCCGTTGCCGATCAGGGTCGCGCCCTTCACCGGGCGGGTGATCTTGCCGTTCTCGATCAGGTAGGCCTCGCTGGTGGCGAAGACGAACTTGCCGCTGGTGATGTCCACCTGGCCGCCGCCGAGGTTGGCGCAGTAGATGCCCTTCTCCACCGAGGCGATGATCTCCGCCGGGTCGCTCTGCCCGGCCAGCATGTAGGTGTTGGTCATGCGCGGCATCGGCAGGTGCGCGTAGGACTCGCGGCGGCCGTTGCCGGTGCGCGCCACGCCCATCAGGCGGGCGTTGAGCTTGTCCTGCATGTAGCCCTTGAGGATGCCGTTCTCGATCAGCACGTTGTATTGCGTGGGAGTGCCCTCGTCGTCCACCGACAGCGAGCCGCGGCGCCCGGCCAGGGTGCCGTCGTCGACGATGGTGCACAGGCTGGAGGCCACCTTCTCGCCGATGCGCCCGCTGTAGGCCGAGCTGCCCTTGCGGTTGAAGTCGCCTTCCAGGCCGTGGCCCACCGCCTCGTGCAGCAGCACGCCGGACCAGCCGGCGCCCATCACCACCGGCAGGGTGCCGGCCGGCGCGGGGACCGCTTCGAGGTTGACCAAAGCCTGGCGCAGCGCCTCGCGGGCGTAGGACATGGCGCGGTCTTCAGACAGGAAATAGCGATAGTCGGTGCGCCCGCCGCCGCCATGGCCGCCGCGCTCGCGGCGACCGTTCTGCTCGACGATGACGCTGACGTTGAAGCGTACCAGCGGGCGGATGTCCGCGGCCAGGGAGCCGTCGGCGGCAGCGATGAGGACCTGCTCCCAGACGCCGGCAAGGCTCACGGTGACCTGCTGGATGCGCGGGTCGAGGGCGCGGGTGGCAGCGTCGATCTTCTTCAGCAGCTCGACCTTCTCGGCGCGGCTGAGCACGTCCAGCGGGTTCTCGCCGGCGTACAGGCGCGTCGGCGCGACCGCCTTGAACGCCTGCACCCTACCGTTCTGCCCGGCCCGGGAGATCGAGCGCGCAGCGAGCGCCGCCTGGGACAGGGCATCGGGGGTGATGGCATTGCTGTAGGCGAAGCCGGTCTTCTCGCCGGACTGGGCGCGCACGCCCACGCCCTGGTCCATGTGGAAGCTGCCTTCCTTGACGATGCCGTCCTCGAGCATCCAGGACTCGGACACCTGGCTCTGGAAGTACAGGTCGGCGGCGTCGATGCCCGGGCCGCTCAGCTCGTGCAGGATCGGCTGCAGGCCGTCGACGTCCAGGCCGCCGGGGGCCAGCAGGTGCTGGCTGACGGATGACAACAACTCGCTCATGGCTACTCCGTAGGCGCCGGTCCGGGTACGGCCGGCGGGTAGAATCTTCGATGGCGGACCACCGGCATGCGTTGCCGGAGCGCCGTTTGTTCTTCACTGTCGCGTTCGGCCAGCAGCACCGCCTCGCCCTTGTCGCGCTCGGCGAGGATGCGCCCCCAGGGGTCGACGATGGCCGACTGGCCCCAGGTCTCGCGGCCGCGCGGGTGGGTGCCGCCCTGCCCCGCCGCCAGCACGTAGCACTGCGTCTCGATGGCGCGGGCGCGGATCAGCACTTCCCAGTGCGCCTGGCCGGTCACCGCGGTGAAGGCCGAGGGCGCCGTGATCAGCTCGGCGCCGGCCTCGCGCAGCCGGGTGTAGAGCTCGGGGAAGCGCAGGTCGTAGCACACCGTCAGGCCCAGCCGGCCGACCGGCGTGTCGGCCACCACCACCTGGCCGCCGAAGGCGTAGTCGTCGGACTCGCGGTAGCGGCCGCGGGCATCGGCGACGTCCACGTCGAACAGGTGCAGCTTGTCGTAGCGCGCCACCCGCTCGCCGCGCTCGTCGACCAGCAGCGAGCAGGCGTTGGCCTTGGCTTCGGGCTGGCCGTCCGGCGGCAGCGGCAGGGTGCCGGCGACTATCCACAACCTGAGGTCGCGGGCGGCGCTTTTCAACCAGGGCAGGATCGGGCCCTCGCCCAGGGCCTCGGCGCGGCCCAGCTCGGCCAGGTCGCGGCGGCCCATGGCGGCGAAGTTCTCCGGCAGCACGGCGAGGCGCGCGCCGCCCTCGGCGGCCTGTTCGAGCAGGCGACGGGCGGCGGCGAGGTTGGCCGGGACGTCGTCCTGGCTGACCATCTGGATCACGGCGAGGGACATGCGTTTCTCCGACGACAGATGCGATTCATCCTAACCGATGCCCGCCGGCTCTGCTCACCGCGGTTTCTCGAACGGCTTGTCGAAGGCGATCTCGGGGTTCTGCCAGGGGCCCTTGACGCGGTACTGCACGCTGGCGAAGCGCGCCACCCTGTCGCCCAGCAGCTTGTCCACCACGAAGAGCGCGCCGCCCACCGCCGGCGCGCCGACGATGAGCGCGGCCAGCGGCAGGTTGTTGGTCAGCGGCAGGGTCACCAGCAGCTTGGCGTCGATCTGATCGTGGGCCAGGTCCAGGGTGCCGTTCATCTCGATGTTGCTGGACGGCCCGGTGAGCCTGATCGGCTCGCGGGTGAGGTAGACGCCATTGGTGGCGCCCAGCACGCCCTGCACGCGGTCGTAGCTCAGGCCCTTGCCGAACAGGTCGGAGAAGTCCAGGCGCAGGCGGCGGTTGATGGCGTTGAAGTTGAGCAGGCCGAACACCCGCAGGGCCTGGGCGCTGCCCTCGACGTCGACGAACTGGCCCTTGCGCATGTCGGCTTCCAGGCGCCCGCCGAAGCGGCGCAGGCTGATGTAGGCCGGCGAGCCGGGCCAGTTGCCGTCGATGTCCAGGCTGAAGCGGTCGCTGGTGGCGGTGGGGGCGAAGTCCCAGGCCTTGAGCACGTCGGCCAGGTTCTTGCCTTCCAGGCGCCCCTGGAAGGTGCTGCGCGTGGAGCCCACCGGGCCTTCCCAGCGCAGCGTCCCGCCGACCTTGAGGCCGCGCAGGTCGAGCTTGAGGCTGTTGAAGGCGATGCCGCTGGTGGTCGGGCGCACGTTGAAGCTCCAGGCGCCGATGGGCTTGCCGCCCTGGGAGATCTGGCGGATGGCCACGTCCATCGCCGGAATGCTGCGCGGGTCGACCTTTTCCAGCGGGTCGGGGGCGATGGTCGGCGCGGCGGCCAGGTCGTTGGTGGGGTTCTTCGGCAGGTCCAGGCGCGCCAGGTTGATCTGGATGGGCCGCTGGCCGCTGTCCGGGAACACCGCCTGGCCGGCCAGCGGGGCGCTGTCGACGCCCAGTTGCCAACCGCCGGAAATCCGCGCCAGGTCGAGCTTGAAGTTGTCCAGGCTGGTGCCGAAGCCGCGGAAATGGCCGATCTGCAGGTCGGCACCACGCAGCAGGCCCTGGGTATCGCTGGGCACGCCGCCAATACCGTACTTCTTCAGCACCGCCTGCCACTGCTCGACGTCCAGGGTGTCCAGGCTGCCGCGCACCTGCACCCCGCTCCAGTTGGGCAGCAGCGCCGGGTCGCCGCCCAGGCGCAGGGTGCCGCGGCCGCCCAGGGGTTTGTCGGCGGGGGCGGCGTAGGCCAGGCTGGCCACCTTGTCGTAGTTGGCCCAGTAGCGCCGCTCGGGGCCTTCGAGGGTCATGCGCCAGTCGCTGGCGCGGGTCTCGTCGGCGGCCTTGCCAAAGGGGGCCGGCAGGTCGATGGCCAGTCCCTTGAGGTCGGAATTGACCTGCAACTGGCTGTCATGGCCGTCGAGCAGCAGGTCGAGCTGGAACGGCAGGCGCCCGGCGGCCGGCACGGCCTGCTTCACGCCGCCCCAGTCGAGCAGGCTCTTGAGCGCCACCTGGCCGCCCACCAGCACGCGGGTGCGCGGCTTGCCCGGGCTGCCCTCGGCGCGGATGCTGCCGCTGACGCGGCTGCCCAGGGCCTGGGCGCTGAGGCCCTTGGCGCTCAGGCCGCTGTTGGTGTCGTAGCGGAAGTCGCCCTTGAGCTGGGCCAGTTCCAGGGCCGGCTTGGCGATCTTCAGGCGCGTGCCCTCGGTGGCGAAGTCCACCACCACCCGCGCCTGCTTCGCCTGTTCCTTGGCCAGCGGGATGTCCAGGTTCAGGTGGCCCTTGAGCGGGCCCTCGCCTTCCCAGCCGGCGAAGACCTGCTGCACGCCCAGGGGCGAGTCCTGGAGGATCTTCAGGCCGTCGCCCAGGCTGCTGTCGACGTCGCCATCGACGTGCAGGTGGGCGACTTCGCCCTTGGGCACGTGGGGAATGTCCACCTGCACGTCGCGGACCTGGCTCTGCAGGATGCGCCCGGACTGCGCGCGGATGCGCACGCCGCTGTCCTCCACCAGCACCTCGCCCTCGGCCTGGCTCAGCGCCGGCCAGCCCGGCTGGTAGTCCAGCTCGCCGTCGTGGACCTTGAAGTACAGGCTCATGGCGTGGTCTTCCGGCGCCGAGCCCTTTTTCAGCGAACCCTGCCACTGGAAGTAGCCCTGCTCGACGCGCCCGCCCTTGATGGCGCTGGCCAGCCAGCGGGCCAGGTCCTTGTTCATCTCCGGCAGCACCGTGGGCAGGAACTGCGGGGTGTAGCTGCCGTCGCCGTCCTCCAGGCCCACGCGCAGGTCCATGTAGCTTTCCTTGTCGTGGTCGTGCATCAGGCGGATCAGCATGTCGCCGCCCAGGCGGCCGACGTCGCCCTCGACCTTCATCAGGTGGCTGCCGAGGGTGAAGGCCTCGTCGTCCCACTTCCAGAACAGCCGCGTGTTGGCGCTGCGGAAGCGCCACGGCTCGGGGAACAGCGTGGCCAGGTGGAGCATGAAGTCCTTGGCCGAGGCGTCCAGCTGGCCGCCGCCGAGGTTGCCGCTGAAGGTGCCGTCGACGTTGGCCACCGCCGGCACTTCGTGGAAGGCGCTGACGCCGACCTTCTCCAGGTTCACGCCGTAGGCCAGGCGCTCGGCGCCCTGGCGCTGCGGCCACCAGTCGAGGTTGAGGTGGTGCAGCACGCCCTGCGGCGCCAGGCCCTGCAGCCATTCCACAGCCTTGTCCGGCAAGGGCGCCAGGCTTTCCACCACCGGCAGCAGCGGGCCCAGGTCCAGGCGGTCGGCGCGCAGGCGCCAGTGGTCTTCGCCGCGGGTCTGCCGGTTCAGCTCCAGTTCCGCCTCGCCCCAGCGCTTTTCGCCGAGGTTGGCCGCCAGATCACTGACGCGCAGGCTCATTTCCTCGCCCTGGCGCTGGAAGTACAGCCCCACGCCGAGGTCGCCGACCTTCACCGCCTCGCGGCCATCGAAGGAGGCCTGCACCTGCGGCGCATTGAGCCTGGCCACCGCCGCGCTGGGCTGGCCCTTGTCGATGCGCGCCCAGAACTCGCCGCCGGCCTCCAGGCGCTGGATGCGCCATTGCCGCGTCAGGCTCGCCGGCAGCCACTTCGCCCAGTCGCTCTGCGGCAGGCTGAGGTAGGCGTCGGCCGAGCTGCGCTTCCAGTCCTCGCGGTCGATGCGCGTGTCCACCCGCAGCGCCACCGGCTGGCCGTCGGGCAGGTTGAAGCGGCCGTCCAGGCGCTGGCCGAACACGCCGCTGTGCAGGGTCAGGCCGAGATAGGTCAGGTTGAGCGTCTGCCCCTCGCGCGGCAGCAGGCTCAGTTGGCTGTCCAGCAGCGACAGGCGGCGCGGCGTCAGCAGCAGGTCGACGAGCTGGCGCGGGTCGCTGCCCTGCGGGCTGGCCGGCAGGCCCTCGACCTGCCAGTGGCCGTCCTCGCCCTCGCGCAGGCTCAGGTGTAGCCCCTGCAGCTCCAGGCTGTCGATGCGCGGCTGGCGCGCCAGCAGGCTGGCGGGGAGGTCGGGGGTCAGGCGCACCTGCTCCAGGCGCAGGGCGTCGCTGCCCTCGCCGAGCTGGATGTCGCGCACCGTGATGATCGGGCCGAAGCCGCGCCAGCTGCCTTCCAGGGCGCCGATGCGCACCGGCATGTGCAGCCGCGCGCTGGCCTGCTCGGCCAGGTCTTCGCGATATTCCGCCACCAGCGGCGCCAACTGGCGCCCCAGGCTGACGTACAGCGCCAGTAGCACCAGGCCCAGGGCGCAGAGCCCCAGGAGCAGGCGCAGCAGGCGGGCGAACAGGCGGCCGAAGCGGTCCATCTCAGCCGCGCGCCTCAGAGCAGAACCACGTCGTACTGCTCCTGGGAATACATCGGCTCGACCTGGAACTTGATGGTGCGCCCGATGAACATCTCCAGATCGGCAACGTTGCCCGACTCTTCGTCGAGCAGGCGGTCGACCACCTTCTGGTTGGCCAGCACCACGTAGGAATCGGCCTGGTAGGCGCGGGCCTCACGGAGAATCTCGCGGAAGATCTCGTAGCAGATGGTTTCCGGCGTCTTCAGCATGCCGCGCCCCTGGCAGCACGGGCAGGGCTCGCAGAGCACCTGCACCAGGCTCTCGCGGGTGCGCTTGCGGGTCATCTGCACCAGGCCCAGCTCGGTGATGCCGATGATGTTGGTCTTGGCGTGGTCGCGCTCGAGCTGCTTCTCCAGCGTGCGCAGGACCTGGCGGCGGTGCTCCTCGTCCTCCATGTCGATGAAGTCGATGATGATGATCCCGCCGAGGTTGCGCAGGCGCAGTTGGCGGGCGATGGCGGTGGCGGCCTCGAGGTTGGTCTTGAAGATGGTCTCTTCGAGGTTGCGGTGGCCGACGAAGGCGCCGGTGTTGACGTCGATGGTGGTCATCGCCTCGGTCGGGTCGATGATCAGGTAGCCGCCGGACTTGAGCAGCACCTTGCGCTCCAGGGCCTTCTGGATCTCGTCCTCGACGCCGTAGAGGTCGAAGATCGGCCGCTCGCCGGGGTAGTGCTCCAGGCGGTCGGCGATTTCCGGCATGAGTTCGTCGACGAACTGCGTGATCTTCTGGAAGTTCTCCCGGGAATCCACGCGGATCTTCTCGATGCGCGGGTTGACCAGGTCGCGCAGGGTGCGCTGGGCCAGGGACAGGTCCTCGTAGATCACCGTCGGCGCGCCGACCGTCTGCATCTGCGCATCGATCTGGTCCCACAGCCGGCGCAGGTAGCGGATGTCGGCGAGGATTTCGTCCTCCCCGGCGCCCTCGGCGGCGGTGCGCAGGATGAAGCCGCCCTTCTCGACGATGCCCTCGGCCTCGACGCACTTGGCCACCACCTGCTTGAGGCGCTCGCGCTCCTGCTCGTCCTCGATCTTCAGGGAAATGCCGACGTGGCTGGTGCGCGGCATGTACACCAGGTAGCGCGAGGGGATCGACAGGTGCGTGGTCAGGCGCGCGCCCTTGGTGCCGATCGGGTCCTTGGTGACCTGCACCACCAGGCTCTGGCCCTCGTGGACCAGGGCGCCGATGCTTTCCACCGCGCTGCCCTCGCGGGTGGAGATTTCCGCCGCGTGGATGAAGGCCGCGCGCTCCAGGCCGATGTCGACGAAGGCCGCCTGCATCCCCGGCAACACGCGGACCACCTTGCCCTTGTAGATGTTGCCGACTATCCCGCGGCGCAGCGTGCGCTCGACGTGGACTTCCTGAAGGACACCGTTTTCCACCACCGCCACGCGCGATTCCATCGGCGTGATATTGATCAGGATCTCTTCGCTCATGCGCCCTTCCTTATCGCGCCCGTGTGCAGCGCTACTTCTTCAAGACTGCCAGCAAGGGATCGCGAAGTCAGCCAACAGTTCCGCGGTCTCGCATAGGGGCAGGCCGACCACCCCGCTGTAGCTGCCCTCGACGCGGTTGACGAAGATCGCCGCCAGCCCCTGGATAGCGTAGCCGCCCGCCTTGTCCTGGGGCTCGCCGGTGGCCCAGTAGGCCTCGGCTTCGGCCTCGGAAACATTGCGGAACGATACCAGGCTGGTCACCACCCGCACCTCGCAGCGGTCGCGGTCGGCCACCGCCACCGCGGTCAGCACCTGGTGCTGGCGGCCGGACAGCGCGCGCAGCATGGCCAGGCTGTCCTCGCGGTCCGCCGGCTTGCCGAGGATGCGGCCGTCGAGCACCACCGCGGTATCGGCGCCGAGCACGCAGACGTCGGGCCTCTGGGCAAGCATAGTCAGTCCGGCCAGGGCCTTGCCGCGCGCCAGGCGCTCGACGTAGGCGGCCGGCGTCTCGCCGTCCTGCGGGGTTTCGTCGATATTGCCGGAAACCAGGTGGAAGGACAGGCCGATCTGTGTCAGCAGCTCACGCCGGCGCGGCGAGCTGGAGGCCAGGTAAAGCTGGGGCATCTGCGACTCCCGGAAGAGTCCCGGCCGCCCCTCCCCCGGCCCGTGCCAGGTGGGAAGCGGCGGGACGGCTATTAGTAGACCTTCAGGCGCTGACCCAGGCCCTTGAGCAGCACCAGCACCCAGGGCCAGAGCAGGCCGCTGACCAGCGCCGGCAACAGGAAGGCCAGGGTCGGCGGGCGGTTGCCGGTCAGGGCGTTGAGCCACAGCTGCACCAGCTGCGCCAGGCCGTAGACCACCATCAGCACCAGGCACTGCTGCCAGACGGGGTACAGGCGCAGGCGCTGCTGCAGGGCCATGACCAGGAACACGATGAAGCTGAGGATCAGCGCGTTCTGCCCGAGCAGGCTGCCGTACAGCACGTCCTCGGCCAGGCCGCAGACCCAGGCGGTGACCATGCCCACCCGCTGCGGCACCATCAGCACCCAGAAGGTGAGGAACAGCGCCAGCCACAGCGGCCGGCCGATTTCCGTGAAGCTGGGCATCGGCGCCACCGACAGCAGCAGCGCCAGCAGCAGGCTGACCCAGATCAGCCAGCCGTTGCGCGGTCCTTGAGCGGGCATCAGTGACGGTTCCTTTGTGGCGCGGCCTGGGCCGGCGCCGGCGGATGCGCGGGGGTAGCGGCCGGCGTGGCGGGTGCAGGTGCCGGAGCGGCGCCCTGGGCCGGGGCAGCCGGAGCGGCAGGCGTGGCTGGAGCGGCAGGCGCCGGTGCCTGGCCGGCGGCCTCGGCGGCCTTGCGGTCGGCCTCGGCCTGGGCTTCGGCGGCCTCGGTGGCGCGCTGTTCGGGGGTGCGGCTGTCGCTGAACACCAGCAGCACGTAGCGGCTGCGGTTCATCTTCGCGGTGGGCACGGCGCGGATCACTGCGAACGGCTGGCCGGAATCGTGGATGACTTCCTTGACCACCGCCACCGGGTAGCCGGCCGGGAAGCGCTGGCCGAGGCCGGAGCTGACCAGCAGGTCGCCTTCCTTGATGTCCGCGGTGTCGGCGACGAAGCGCAGTTCCAGGCGCTCCGGGTTGCCGGTGCCGACGGCGATGGCGCGCAGGCCGTTGCGGTTGACCTGCACCGGGATGCTATGGGTGGTGTCGGTGAGCAGCAGCACGCGGGCGGTGTAGGGCATGACCTCGACCACCTGGCCCATCAGGCCGCTGGCGTCGAGCACCGGCTGGCCCTGGAACACGCCGTCCTTCGAGCCCTTGTCGATGAGGATGCGCTGGGTGAAGGGGTTGGGGTCGACGCCGATCAGCTCGCTGACCAGCACCTTGTCGTCCACCAGGGCGGCGGAGTTGAGCAGCTCGCGCAGGCGCACGTTCTGTTCGGTCAGGGTGGCCAGCTTCTGCAGGCGGCGCTGCATCAACAGCGACTCGGCCTTCAGCCGTTCGTTCTCGGCGAGCAGCTCGCTGCGGCTGGTGAACTGGTCGCGCACGCCTTCCCAGGCGCGCACCGGCAGGTCGGCCACGCCATAGAAGGGGGTCAGCACCAGGCCCATCTGGCTGCGCACGGGCTTGAGGTAGTCGAAACGCGCGTCGACCACCATCAGGCCCACCGAGAGCACGGCAAGCACCAGCAGGCGCACGCCCAGCGAGGGCCCTTTGGAGAATAGCGGTTTGATGACCAGCTCCTAGCTGATTGAAGGCGGTTGATGTTTCGCCGCGCGCGACAAAACGTCAACCACCCTCAAGGCTCCCACCTCACTCGGTGGAGAGCAGGTCCATGGAGTGACGGTCCATCATGTCCAGCGCCTTGCCGCCGCCACGGGCCACGCAGGTCAGCGGGTCTTCGGCGACGATCACCGGCAGGCCGGTTTCCTGGGCCAGCAGCTTGTCCAGGTCGCGCAGCAGGGCGCCACCACCGGTCAGCACCAGGCCGCGCTCGGCGATGTCCGAGGCCAGTTCCGGCGGGGACTGCTCCAGGGCGCTCTTGACCGCCTGGACGATGGTCGCCAGGGATTCCTGCAGGGCTTCCAGGACCTCGTTGGAGTTCAGGGTGAAGCTGCGCGGCACGCCTTCGGCCAGGTTGCGGCCGCGGACGTCCACCTCGCGCACTTCGCCGCCGGAGAAGGCCGCGCCGATCTCCTGCTTGATGCGCTCGGCGGTGGATTCGCCGATCAGGCTGCCGTAGTTGCGGCGCACGTAGGTGACGATGGCTTCGTCGAAGCGGTCGCCGCCGACGCGCACGGATTCGGCGTAGACCACACCGTTCAGCGAGATCAGGGCGATCTCGGTGGTGCCGCCGCCGATGTCGACGACCATCGAGCCACGGGCTTCCTCAACCGGCAGGCCGGCGCCGATGGCCGCGGCCATGGGCTCCTCGATCAGGTACACCTCGCGGGCGCCGGCGCCGAGGGCCGACTCGCGGATGGCGCGGCGTTCCACCTGGGTGGACTTGCACGGCACGCAGATCAGCACGCGCGGGCTGGGCTGCAGGAAGCTGTTCTCGTGCACCTTGTTGATGAAGTACTGCAGCATCTTCTCGCAGACGCTGAAGTCGGCGATGACGCCGTCCTTCATCGGGCGGATGGCCGAGATGTTGCCCGGGGTGCGGCCGAGCATGCGCTTGGCCTCGGTGCCGACAGCGACCACGCTCTTCTGGTTGCCATGGTTGCGGATGGCCACTACCGAAGGCTCATTGAGGACGATGCCGCGTTCGCGCACATAAATAAGGGTATTGGCAGTGCCCAGGTCGATCGACAGATCACTGGAGAACATGCCACGCAATTTTTTGAACATGGAAAGGGAACCCTGGACGATGCGTGGGTGAAAAATGCGCGGGTAAAAAAGTGCGGCAAACTCTAACAACGACGGGGATTTTGGGCAAGGCGGCATTGTGTTAAATTGCTTGACTTTCAGTGCCTTTGAGGCCTGTCCCCGCGGTCCCTGGGACCGCCCGCCGCGGGTTCCGTTCCCCCGCCTACGTTTCGTCCGGCCATGCGTCCGATCGACGCTGGCAGCTCTAGCCTGGAGACCCCCGATGGCGCTTGACCGCTCCGACGTGGAAAAAATCGCCCACCTGGCCCGCCTGGGCCTGGCGGAAACCGACGTCCAACCGACCACCGCGACCCTGAACAACATCCTCGGCCTGGTCGACCAGATGCAGGCGGTGAACACCGACGGCGTCGACCCCCTCGCCCACCCCCTGGAAGCCACCCAGCGCCTGCGCCAGGACGTGGTGACCGAAAGCAACCAGCGCGAGGCCTACCAGGCCATCGCACCGGCCGTGGAAGACGGCCTGTACCTGGTTCCGAAAGTGATCGAGTAATAAGGAAGGACACGGACCCATGCTGCACCAACTGACCCTCGCCGAAGTCGCCCGCGGCCTCGCCGACAAACAGTTCTCCGCCGAAGAGCTGACCCGTGCCCTGCTGAGCCGCATCGAGCAGCTCGACCCGCAGCTGAACAGCTTCATCAGCGTCACCGCCGACGAAGCCATCGCCCAGGCCAAGGCAGCCGACCAACGGCGCGCCAATGGCGAAAGTGGTGCCCTGCTCGGCGCGCCCATCGCCCACAAGGACCTGTTCTGCACCAAGGGCGTGCGCACCAGCTGCGGCTCGAAGATCCTCGACAACTTCGTCTCGCCCTACGACGCCACCGTGGTCGGGCGCCTGGCCGCCGCCGGCGCCGTGAGCCTGGGCAAGCTGAACATGGACGAGTTCGCCATGGGCTCGGCCAACGAATCCAGCCACTATGGCGCGGTGAAGAACCCCTGGGACACCAGCCGCGTGCCCGGCGGCTCCTCCGGCGGCTCGGCCGCGGCCGTGGCCGCGCGCCTGATCCCCGCGGCCACCGGCACCGACACCGGCGGCTCGATCCGCCAGCCGGCGGCGCTGACCAACCTCACCGGGATCAAGCCGACCTACGGCCGCGTCTCGCGCTGGGGCATGATCGCCTACGCCTCCAGCCTCGACCAGGCCGGCCCGCTGGCCCGCACCGCCGAGGACTGCGCGCTGATGCTCGGCGCCATGGCCGGCTTCGATCCCAAGGACTCCACCTGCGTCGACCAGCCGCTGGACGACTACCTGGCCGCCCTGGGCAAGCCCCTGGCCGGCCTGCGCATCGGCCTGCCGAAGGAATACTTCGGCGCCGGCCTGGACAGCCGCATCGCCGACGCGGTGCTGGCCGTGGTCGAGCAGCTCAAGCAGCTCGGCGCGCAGGTCAAGGACATCTCCCTGCCGAACATGCAGCACGCCATCCCGGCCTACTACGTGATCGCGCCTGCAGAGGCCAGCTCCAACCTGTCGCGCTTCGACGGCGTGCGCTACGGCTACCGCTGCGAGAACCCCAGGGACCTGCAGGACCTGTACAAGCGCTCCCGCGCCGAAGGCTTCGGCGCCGAGGTGAAGCGCCGCATCATGGTCGGCACCTACGCGCTTTCCGCCGGCTACTACGACGCCTATTACCTGAAGGCGCAGAAGATTCGCCGGCTGATCAAGAACGATTTCGTCAGCGCCTTCGCCGACGTCGACGTCATCCTCGGCCCGACCACGCCGAATCCGGCCTGGAAGCTCGGCACCAAGAACGACGACCCGGTCGCCCAGTACCTGGAAGACATCTACACCATCACCGCCAACCTCGCCGGCATCCCCGGGCTGTCCATGCCCGCCGGGTTCGTCGATGGCCTGCCGGTGGGCGTGCAACTGCTCGCCCCGTACTTCCAGGAAGGCCGCCTGCTCAACGTCGCGCACCAGTACCAACAGGTGACCGACTGGCACAAACAAGCACCGGCTGGATTCTGAGGACGACACACATGCAATGGGAAACCGTGATCGGGCTGGAAATCCACGCGCAGCTCGCCACCCAATCGAAGATCTTCTCCGGCAGCGCCACCACCTTCGGCGCCGAGCCCAACACCCAGGCCAGCCTGATCGACCTGGCGATGCCCGGCACCCTGCCGGTGCTCAACGCCGAGGCGGTGCGCATGGCCTGCCAGTTCGGCCTGGCGATCAACGCCGAAATCGCCGAGCGCAACGTCTTCGCCCGCAAGAACTACTTCTACCCGGACCTGCCCAAGGGCTACCAGACCAGCCAGATGGACCACCCCATCGTCGGCAAGGGCTTCCTCGACATCACCCTGGAAGACGGCACCGTCAAACGCGTCGGCATCACCCGCGCGCACCTGGAAGAGGACGCCGGCAAGAGCCTGCACGAAGACTTCCACGGCATGAGCGGCATCGACCTGAACCGCGCCGGCACGCCGCTGCTGGAAATCGTCTCGGAGCCGGACATCCGCAGCGCCAAGGAAGCGGTGGCCTATGTGAAGGCCATCCACGCGCTGGTGCGCTACCTGGGCATCTGCGACGGCAACATGGCCGAGGGCTCGCTGCGCTGCGACTGCAACGTCTCGGTACGGCCGAAGGGCCAGGCCGAGTTCGGCACCCGCGCCGAGATCAAGAACGTCAACTCCTTCCGCTTCATCGAAAAGGCCATCAACCACGAAGTGCAGCGGCAGATCGAGCTGATCGAGGACGGCGGCAAGGTGGTGCAGGAAACCCGCCTGTACGACCCGAACAAGGACGAGACGCGCTCCATGCGCAGCAAGGAAGAAGCCAACGACTACCGCTACTTCCCCTGCCCGGACCTGCTGCCGGTGGTGATCGAGCGCAGCTTCCTGGAAGAGCTGCGCGCCGGCCTGCCGGAGCTGCCGGACCAGAAGCGCGAGCGCTTCGAGAGCCAGTACGGGCTGTCCGCCTACGACGCCAGCGTGCTCTCGGCCAGCCGCGAGATGGCCGACTACTTCGAGCAGGTGCAGGGCATATGCGGCGACGCCAAGCTGGCGGCCAACTGGGTGATGGGCGAGCTGTCCAGCCTGCTCAACAAGGACGGCCTGGAGATCGAGCAGTCGCCGGTTTCCGCCGAGCAGTTGGGCGGCATGATCCTGCGCATCAAGGACAACACCATCAGCGGCAAGATCGCCAAGATGGTCTTCGAGGCCATGGCCGCCGGCGAAGGCTCGGCCGACCAGATCATCGAGGCCAAGGGCCTGAAGCAGGTCACCGACACCGGCGCCATCGACAAGATGCTCGACGAAGTGCTGGCGGCCAACGCCGAGCAGGTCGAACAGTACCGTGCCAGCGACGAAGCCAAGCGCGGCAAGATGTTCGGCTTCTTCGTCGGCCAGGCCATGAAGGCCTCGAAGGGGAAAGCCAACCCCGGCCAGGTGAACGAACTGCTGAAGAAAAAGCTCGAAGGCTGAGCCCACTCTTCCTGACGCCGGGCTTGCCCGGCGTTTTTTCGTCCGGAGGTTCGATGCTGCGCTCCCTCGCCCTGCCTGCCCTGCTCTGCGGCCTGGCCCTGCTGGCCGGTTGCGCCAGCTCGTCCTATGAAAGCGGCTCGGCGCGCGGCTACCGCGCCGAGGGCACCGCGTCCTATTACGGCCGCGCGCACCATGGGAAGAAAACCGCCAGCGGCGAGCGCTTCGACCAGCACGCCCTGACCGCCGCGCACCGCAGCCTGCCGTTCGGCACGCGGCTGAAGGTCACCAACCTCGACAACGGCCGCAGCGTGGTGGTGCGGGTGAACGACCGCGGGCCCTTCGGCCGCGGGCGGATCATCGACCTGTCGCGGGCGGCCGCGGAACGCCTCGACATGTTGCGCAGCGGCACCGCGCCGGTGCGCCTGGAAGCCATCGATTAGGAGCAGTCCGAATGACCGACAAGCGCAAGGCCGGCGAACAGGTTCGCCGCGAAGTGATGGGCGACGCCTTCGTCGACCGCGCCCTGAACAACGCTACCGACTTCACCCAGCCGCTGCAGGATTTCGTCAACGAAAACGCCTGGGGCAGCGTCTGGTCCCGCGACGGCCTGCCGCGCAAGACCCGCAGCCTGATCACCCTGGCCGCCCTCACCGCGCTGAAATGCCCGCAGGAACTGAAAGGCCACGTGCGCGGCGCGCTGAACAACGGCTGCACGGTGGAGGAGATTCGCGAGGCGCTGCTGCACTGCGCGGTCTACGCCGGGGTGCCGGCGGCGATCGATGCCTTCCGCGCGGCGCAGGAAGTGATCGAGGCGTGGCAGGCGGATCGGCAGGCCTGACGGGCGCGGGCCTTGCCCGCGAATCGCGCGCAGGGCGCGCTCCTACATGGGCATGGTGTTGGGGCAGCCCGTAGGAGCGGATCTCATCCGCGAATCGCGCCGATACGTCCAGCTATCGCGGACAAGGTCCGCTCCTACGACAGCCGGAACGCCGGAGACAGGGCCAATGGCGGATAACCGGGAGCTCCGCGATTCCAGCTCGCTCCAAACGGTCCCCTCTCCCTTCAGGGAGAGGGTTAGGGAGAGGGAGCGGAGTCAGGGTTGGCAGAGGTGTGTGGGCGAAGTCCGTAACCCTCTCCCCAGCCCTCTCCCTGAAGGGAGAGGGGGCTTGTCCTGAGCAAGCTCGCTCCTACGACAGCCGGAACGCCGGAGACAGGGCCAATGGCGGATAACCGGGAGCTCCGCGATTCCAGCTCGCTCCAAACGGTCCCCTCTCCCTTCAGGGAGAGGGTTAGGGAGAGGGAGCGGAGTCAGGGTTGGCAGAGGTGTGTGGGCGAAGTCCGTAACCCTCTCCCCAGCCCTCTCCCTGAAGGGAGAGGGGGCTTGTCCTGAGCGAGTTCAAGGTCAGGAGTCAGCCGGCAACCCCGGCGCTTTCGTAGGGAACGCTTTTGCTTACGGCTTCCAGCCTCCAGCCGCCCTTACGGATAACTGAACCGCTTCACCAACGTCAGCTCCCCCGGCTGGCGCATCGGCACCAGGAAGCTCTCCTGCTTCTCGTTCGGCGTGCCCTCCTCCGTCACTATCGTCACCCTGGCCGTGGTCAGCGGCTGGGCGGCTTCCACGTCGCCGCTCTCCTCGTCCTGGCTGTAGCCGCCGCCGAAGTAGTTCACGTAGACCAGGTACGCGCCCTTCAGCGGCGTAGGGGTGGCAATGATTTCCGGGCCGTAGCCGGTGGTCACGTCGACGTCCTGGGTGGCGCCGTTGGGCAGGCTGCGGTTGCCGTACCAGACGTGGCCGCCGTCGGGGGTCACCAGGTGCAGGTCGAGGTCGGTGTTGTCGCTGTCCCAGGACAGCATCACCCGCAGCTTGGCCGGCACCTCGCCGCCGCCACCGCCGTGGTAGAACTGCACGCGCTTGCGCTGCTGGCCATCGGGGCTGATCACTTCCAGGCTGTTGCTGCCGGCCGGGAACGCGTAAGGCCTGTCGAAGCCGCCGTCTTCGCCTATCTTCAGCGGCATCGACACGCCGTTGACCACCAAAGTCGCCGGCTTGTCCTTGGCCGCGTTGGCGATCTCGCCCTTGATCCGCGCGGTCATGGCCTGGTCGGCCGGGGTGTTCACCGAGGCCGCCGGGTAGTTCACCCTCTGCCGGAAGTTGGCGCCCTCGCCGTTGCCGGGGCGCCAGCCGCCCAGCGGGGCGTCCAGGCGGATGCCCGGCTCGGCGGCCTGGGCGAGCCCGGTGATGAGGAGGAGGAGCAGGCAGGGACGCAGCTTCATGGCGGTCATTCCAGTATCAGGCGGCGGGCGAGGCTTTCGACGAAGCCCTCGTCCTGGCCGTTGGGGTGCGCCTGGAAAGCCAGGTGCAGGTATTCGTGGGTGAGGTCGAGGCGGTCCTGCAGCGAGTACAGGCCGCGCACGTAGATGCGCTGGCGCTCGCGGTCGACGTAGGGGCGCCCGGAGGACAGCTGGCACACGGCGAAGCTTTGCAGTTCCTCGTAGCCCGGCTCACCGTCCAGCTTCGTGCGCCACGCGCGGCGCTGCTTGCGCAGCCAGTCCTCGGCCGCCGGCAGCGGCTGGCAGGCGGCCACCGGGTTGTTCCAGGCGCTGAGGCTGGCCTGCGGGAAGGCGCGGGCGAGGATGGCGTCGAAGCGCAGGCCGTTGGTCGCCTGGGCCTTGGCGTCCTGCCAGGAGAGTTTCGCCGGGCCGGCCTGGTCGGCGTGGTAAGTGACCGGGCTGCCGGCCAGTACCAGTCCATCGGTGAAGGCCGCCACGGCGCGCATCTGCGCCGTGGCCGGGCGCGGCGCGACGCGCTGGCGCTGGCTGCTGTCAGCGATGCTCAGGCACTCGCCGCGCTGCCCGGCGTTCTGCAGCAGGTAGCTGCGGATGGCCACTGCCAAGGCGCGGGCGGCCTCGACCGGAGTTGCCGCGGCTTCGCGCTGCAGCACCCGGGCGACGTATTCCTCGCGGTCCAGGCGCGCCACCAGTTGCGGCTTGCCGTCGCGCTGCAGGAAGAGTTCGCCGTCGCTGTGGATATCCAGGTCGTTGCCGTTCGCGAAGCTCACCCGGTAGCTGCCGCTGAGGCCGCCGGCCGCCGCCGGGCGGCCCTGGACGTCGAAGACCTCGCGCAGCGGATAGCGCTCGAACAGCGCCACCGCCACGCAGCGCCCCGGCTCGCGCGGCCAGGGCGCCGGCAATGCGGCGCCCAGGGCTTCGGCGTACTGCGCCAGCACCGTCTTGCTGGTGCCAGGGCCGGAGGCCCAGACCGCCGAGCCGTCCGCCAGCCAGCCGGCGAAGCCGCCGCGGCGGGACTGCGGGTCGTGCTCGTCGAGCCAGCTCCAGGTCTTCACCCGCAGGCGCCCGCCCAGGCTGGCCAGGGCGCGGCCGTCGTCGGCGTTGACCACCACGTCGAGCAGCACCTGGCGCGCCTCGGCCTGGGCCGGCAGGCGCGTCAGCATGTCGAGCAGTTCGGCCACCGGCACTTCGGTCTGTGGTTGCAGGTGTTCGAGGTCGAGCAGCCAGGCCGGCGCCTGGCGTTCCTGCCAGTAGCGGCGCCAGGTCGCGGCGTCCAGGCCGAGGCGCGCCGGCTGGTAGTAGAGGCCGCAGGACTTCACCAGCGCCTGGTCGCGGCCGATGCTCTGCCCGGCCGAGCAGCAGTACACCTCCTCGCGGGACTGGCCCTTGCAGGCGTACTCCGGCTCGTGCCGGTCGTTGTCCACCAGCCAGGCGAAGACGAAGAGTTTCCACAGGCTGCCCAGCGGCGTGCGCAGGTCCGCCGGCAGGGGCTCGCGGGCGAGTACCTGCTGCTGGTCCAGACGCAGCAGCAGATCGCCCTGGGGGCTGCGCCAGGCCAGCTCGACGGGCGCCTGCGCCGCCGCGCACAGCGGCAGCAGAAGCAGCAGCCAGGCCAGGCGCCGTCCCATTTACTGCACCTTCACCCTGGCCAGCGCCGGGTGCTGCTCCAGGGCCTGCTCCGCCGGCGCGTACATGCGCACATAGCGCGCCGGCGGCAGGGCGAACTCGCCCTTCTGCGAGAAGCGCACCAGGTGGCGGAAGCGCAGCTCGCCGGCCAGGCTGTCCACCGGGGTACCGTAGTGCAGGTCGCCCGGCTCGTTGCGCGCGCGTTCCAGGCTGGTGGCCTCGGTACCACCCAGGCCGCTGACCTGGATGCCCCAGGTGGTGCGCTCGACGTCGGCGCCCGGCGGCAGAGGCACTTCCAGCATGCCGTAGCGCAGCGCGGTGGGCTGCTCGGTCTTGACCGTCACTTCGTCCAGGTACAGCTCGTCGCTGGACAGCGGCTTGTCGCCCAGTTCCTCGACCTTGAACTCGAAGGCCTTGTCCCCCGGCACCAGGCGCAGCAGGCGGCGGCTGATGCTCACCGGCAACTGGCTGGCCGGCGCCTCAGCGCTGCGGTAACTGAGCGCGGCATTGAGCGGGCGCGACGGCGGAGTCTGCAGGGTCAGCTCGGCGGGCACGCCCTGGCCTTGCCACTGCCAGTAGCGCTCGCCGCTGGGGCCTTGCTGCTCGGCCCAGTCCTTGCCCGGCTTGAGCGGTTCGGCCGCTGGCGCCTGGGCCAGGGCGCGCTGCAGCCAGGTCAGCGCCAGGGCGCGTTCCAGGGTCGACTGCTGCGGCCCCAGGCGCGCCAGCAGGACGCGGGCGCGGTTGACTTCGGGCGCCGCCAGCGACAGCTGCACCGCCTGGGCGAACGGCTGGTCGCTGTTGTTGACCTTGAAGCGAGCGGCATCCAATTGCTTGGCGAAGGCCGCCGGCAGCGGCACCTTGGCCTGCTGCGCAAGGTTCGCGGCCAGCACCCGCGCCACGGCCAGGCCGAGGTTGGAGTCCGGCTCGGCCATCACCAGGCTGACTTCGGCGTCTGCCGGCAGTTTCGCGTCCTCGCCCGCCCCGGCCTTGGCCAGGTCGTCGAGCAGGCCGCCGACCAGGGTCTGCACCGGCAGTTGCATGTCGCGGGCGAAGCCGAGGATCAGCGCGCGCTGCAGCAGCGGCGTCTGCTCGGCCAGCTTGGCGTAGAGGTCGAGCACGCGCTGCCAGTGCTCCGGCGGCAGGCTGATCTGCAGGGCGCGGCTGGCGTGCCAGTCGGCGTAGTAGGCGTAGGCGGTGAGGAAGGCGTCGCTGTCGGTGTTGTCGCCCCACCAGGTGAAGTAGGCGTTCGGCCCGGCCATCTGCACCAGGCGCAGGCGGCTGTTCTGCATGATCAGACGCAGACGGTCGCGCACCCGCGGCTCGCCCTCGGCCAGCAGCGGGTAGGCCACGCTCAGCGGCAGCAGGCGGCTGGCGGTCTGCTCGACGCAGCCGTAGGGGTAGGCCAGCAGGTCGTCGAGGCTGCCGCGGAACAGCGCGCTGGCGCTGTCGTCCAGGCGCAGGCGGATGTCGCGGGCGTCCGCCGGCAGTTGCAGCGGGCTGTTCTGCCCGGCCAGTTGCAGGCTGCGCGCTTGCAGCACCTGCCAGCCGTCGGCGGCCAGGGCGAAGCGCACGGCCAGGCTGTCGCGCACCTGGCCGTCCTGGCGCAGCTCGGCGCTCCACTCGCCGTCGCTCAGGGCCTGGGCCGGCAGGCGCACGTAGTTCACGCCCTTGGCCAGTTCCAGCGCCTGGGTCTGCTCCTGGCCGGCGTAGCGCACCAGCAGCTCGGCCTTGGCCTGCTCGCCCTGGTTGAAGACGAACAGGCCGAGGTCCGGCTTGTCGCCGGCGCGGAAGCGCTTCGGGCCGCTCCATTTCAGGTACAGCGGTTTTTCCGAGCGGATGAACTGCTTCTTCTGGCCGACCTGGCCGTCGCCGTCCATGGCCCGCGCGGTGATGCGCCAGCGCGTCAGCGAATCGGGCATGCGGAAGCTGAAGCGCGCCTTGCCCTCGGCATCGGTGACCAGTTTCGGTTCCCAGGCGGCGGTGTCTACATCCTCGCGGCGCGGCCGCTCCAGCACCTTCACTCCGCGCTCGCTGCGGTTGCTGCGCCCCGGCGCGCTGGCGCTGCCCGGCAGGGCCACGTCGTAGCTGATGAACGACAGGCTGGCGCTGGTGCGCACGTTGTTGCGCCGCGGGTGGTAGAAGAACTGGTCGATGCCCGGGGCGATCTCCGGCTGCAGGGCGTAGATCATCTCGTCCACCACGCCCACCGCCACCTGGCTGGACACCGGCTTGCCGGCGTAACTGGTGGAGAGGTCGACGGTCACGGTGTCGCCCGGCTCGTAGCGTTCCTTGTCGGTGGCGATGGCGATTTCCACCTGCGGCACCGTCACCTTGATGCCGGCGTTCTGGAAGCTGTAGTCGCCGCCGCGGGTGTAGAGCACGGAGAAGGTCAGGTTCGGCGAGAAGTCCGGCTTCACCGGGATGCGCGCGCGGTACTGGGTGGGGTTGAGCTTCTCCAGCTTCAGCCAGTCGCCGCCCTTGGACAGCAGCGCGGTGGCCTCGACCTTGTCGCGCTCCAGCGACAGCAGGGCGTCGTCCACCGGCTCGGGGAAGGTGATCAGCGCCAGGGCTTCGTCGCCGGCCTGGTACTCGGCCTTGTCGAGGACGATTTCCACGGTGCCGGGCACCGCCTTCACGCCCTCCCCGCTCACAGAGTGGCCGGTGCCGCCGAGCAGCTGGCCCTGGGCGTCGCGCAGCTCGATGCTGTAGGTGCCGGGCTTGTCGAAGGCGATGACGAACTTGCCGTCGCCAGCCTCGCCGTCACCCGTGGAGCGGTCTTCCAGGCGCACCCAGCGATAGCTCTTGGGCTTGAGTTCGGTGGGCTGTTCGGGCGCGTAGCTGAACTCGACCTTGTCGCCCACCGCGCTGAAGCGCTGCGGCGCGGCCAGGCGGTAGCGCGCGGCGCCGCGCTCGATGAGGATTTCCTTGCTGGTCTTCACCCGGTAGGCCGCGCCGTCGCTGGCGAACACCGTCAGCAGGTAGCGGCTGGGCTTGTCCGCCGCCGGCAGTTCGAGGGCCGCGCGGCCCTGGGCGTCGGTGGCAAGCTCGGTGCTGCTCAGCTCCACCGGGAACTGGCCGAGGTACTGCAGCTCGTTGTCCATCATGGACAGCTGCTGGGCGCGCAGGCTCAGTTGCAGCTTGGCGTTGGCCACCGGCTTGCCGTCCGGGTAGAGCAGGATCAGGTTGCCCTTCACCGCTTCGCCGGTCTTGAAGTCCGGCTTGGCCAGGTCCAGGGATATCTCGAAGTGCGGCTTGATGTACTCGGCCACGCGGAAGGCGCTGCTGTAGGTCTGCCCGCGGTAGTCGAAGCGCAGCTCGTAGCCGCCGGCCACGGCATTGCTGGGCAGCTGGAAGCGGCCGTTGGCGCCGGCCTTGGGGTCCATCTGCAGGTCGAGGGTCTGCAGCGTGGTGCCGGCGGCGTCGATCACGCTCAGCTTCACCGGCGCGGCCTGGGGCGCGGCGGAGTCGCGGGCGTTCTTGAATTCGCGGCCGTAGATCTTCAGCGCCACCCAGTCGCCCGGGCGGTACAGCGGGCGGTCGGTGAAGGCGTAGAGCTTGGTGTCGTAGATTTCGCTGTCGTAGTAGAAGTTTTCCGAGACGAAGACGCCGCCCTCCTTGTCTTCGCCGATCACGAAGGAGCGCTCGGGGCTGGCGTGCTGCAGGCGCAGCAGGCCCTCGGCGTCGGTGCGGCCGCTGCTCATCACACCCAGGCCGTCGGTCCAGAGCACCTGGGTATCCGGCACCGGGGTGCCTTCGTGCTTGCGCGCCGACCACACCAGCAGCTCGTTGCCGGCGATCTTGCTCACCGCCACGGTGCTGGAGACGAACACCACGGTGGTGGCGCGGTACTTGCCCACCAGCGCCTCGACCAGGTACAGCCCCGGCTTGAGCTTGCCCAGCGGCACGTAGACGTTGCCCGGCGAGACGTTGATGAACTCGCTGGAGGAGCCGGCCAGCTTGACGTCGGCCGGCGGCTCTATGGGCTTGGCGTCCCACAGCGGGTAGCGGAACTGCTCGACCAGCGGCAGACCGGGGATCGGCGCGTACTGCGGCTGGGCGTCGTAGGGCGTGGGTGCGGCCATAGCCTGGCCCATCTTCAGCTCCGGCACCACCTCGGTGACCTGCTTGCGCGACTCGTAGGAGAAGGCGCGCTGCATCACCCGCCGCGACTTGCGGTACCAGTTGTCCCACAGGTAGGCCAGGGTGTTGGACAGCCCCTCGCCCCTGAACTGCCCCTCGGCCAGTACCCGGTGCAGGTTCTTCTGGCGCTTGAGGAAGTCCAGCGGCTTGTCGATGCGGTAGACGCGCATGTCCACCCCGCCGTAGGCCTCCATGCGGTAGCGGCGGTAGTCGCGGCCCGGCGCCTCCAGGCGCACGCGGGCCTGCTCATCGGGGGCGAAGCTGCTGTCGGCGAGCAGGAAGAACGACTCGCCGCTGATCGGCGCGTAGTTGCTCGCCGGCACCTCGTCGTCGGCCCACGCCTGCGCCGGCGCGCCCGCCAGCAGGCCGCCCAGGGCCAGGCCGGCGCACAGCGCGAGCAGCTTCATCGGGCGAGGAACGACAAGCGGTACACGCCGACGAAGTTGGGGTTGGCAGGGTCGGGTATCCATCGGGTGTCCTTCCATGTCATGAGTTGTTGCAGGCTGACCGAGCGCATGCCGTTGTCGGTCGGCGTGCTGGTACCGGTGTGGTAGGCGATGTTGCGGCCCATCCAGATCATCAGGTGCTGGTCGTCGCCCTGGTCGAAGAAGATCAGGTCGCCGGGCCGTGCCTGGTTGAGGTCGCGGCCGACGAGGGTGCTGTTGTACTGGATCAGCTTGATGGCGTTGACGTAGGGGCCGACCTGGCCGCCGCCCTGCCGCCAGTTCTGCGCCAGGGCGCGCTGCTCGTCGCTCAGCGCCAGCTCCGGCGGCAGGTAGCGGTTGGACAGGCCGTTGGCGCGCAGCCACTTGGCGTCGTGGGGCTTGAGCGCCTCGTTGGCGGCGAAACGCACCAGGCCCGCGCAGTCCTGCTGGTGCCAGCGCGGGCTGGGGCCCTGGCGCAGCTGTTCCTCGGCGATGCGCACGAACCAGGCGCGGAACACCTGGGACTGCTGCGGGTCGAGCGACACGCTACCGGCCTGTGCCGCCTGGGCGGCCCACAGGCCGAACGCCAGCAGCAGGGCGCGTGCCGTCACAGCGCGCGCCACTGCAGCGGCAGCCATTGCCAGGGTTGTTCGGCGCGGCTGCCGGCGGGCAGGCCGAGGGCGTAGCCGCCGTGCCCGGCCAGGGCCTTCAGGCGCGGCAGCAGCAGGCTGTCGGCGGCGTTGCGGAACACCGGCTCCATGTCCTGCGGCAGGCTCTCCAGGGTTTCGCGCTGGAGCAGCGTGGACAGCGACTGCGGCGCCAGGTAGGCCGGCACCAGGGCGTCCTTGGGCAGCACGTCGGCCAGCGGCGGGAAGCGCTTGTCGAGGGTGCCCAGGGCCTTGTCCAGCAACTGGTCGTCGAGGGAGAACAGCAGGGTGCTGCCCTGCCGCGCCAGGCCGACGCGGAAGAAGCCGCGGCCGCTGACGGCGTCCGGGTCGGCCGCATCGGCAGCGGCGTACTGGCCGAAATTGGAGCTGACCTGGCGCAGCCACTTGTGGGTCTCGCCCTGGTTCTGCTCGTCCACCGGGAAGTTGCCGCCTTCGGCGTTGGCCTCGTAGGCGCCCACCAGGCTGTCGAACAGCCTGCCCAGGTCGGCGTCCAGTTCCGGGCCGGGCGGCGCGCTGAGCGTGGCCACCAGCAGCGGCGTGTACAGGCGCGAGTCGGCGTACCAGCACAGGCCGGCGGCGCCGGAGAGGTGTTCGGAGAAGGCCGCGGCCATCTTCTGCTCGGCGCCCAGGCGCACCAGCAGGCTGTCGTACAGGCCCGGGGTCAGCGGCAGCGCCACGCAGGCGCTGGCACCCATGGGCATGGCCTGCCACACGGGGCTGAAGTCGAGGTCCGGCTGGCGCTCCACCGCGTTCAGCGCCAGGTAGCTGCTCCAGCCCTTGGCATCCTTGTCGAAGCGCACCCCGGCGAAGGCCGGGATGAAGCGCTGGTAGCCCATGGCCAGGGCGCCGGCGCCGAGGCTGATGCGCTGGCTCAGCTCGCCGCGCGGACCCAGGCCGAAGGCGCGCGGGAAGGCGTCGTCACCGCCGAGCAGAGCAGCCAGGTCGGCGCTGACCTGGGCATCGGCCGCGCCAGGCTCCTCGTCGCTGGCGTCGGGGAACAGCATCTTCGGGTTGGACAGCAGCACCAGGTAGTCGCCGCTGGAGGCGAACAGCAGGGTCTTCTGGGCGTTGTAGCGCAGGCGATAGACACCGGTGCCGCCCTTCAGCTCGCCGACCTTGCGCAGTTGGCTGTCGTCGGCGGCGATGTGCGCCAGCGGCTCCAGCAACTTGGCCAGGCCGCCGCGCTTCATCACCACCAGGAAGTCGCGCAGGCGGCCGTCGGCGCCACGCCACAGGGCGACCTGGGCCGGCTGGTCAAGCAGTTCCTCGACCAGGCTGTCCTTCAGCGTCAGGTCGTGCTCGTAGACGATGCGCCGCAGGCTGCCGGCCAGGCCGAGGCGGTCGCCGTCGTTCTCGTAGTAGAAGACGAAGTCCTCGGTGAGGGTGTCGCGCAGCAGCGGCACCTCCAGCAGTTCCTTGGGCAGGCGGGCGAGCGAGGCGCTTTCGATGAGCGCGTCCGGGTGCCTGATGTCGCGGCCCGGGGCATTGGCCGGCGGCGCCTCCAGCCCGGCCAGCGGGCCGCTCGGCGGCGCCAGCCAGACGTAGCGCGCCAACAGGCCGCCGAGGACCAGCAGGGCCAGCACCAGGCCGCCGAAGATCAGCGGCCAGCGCTTCACCGGTGCGGCTTCGGCGGAAGGAGTGGGGCTGGGAGTGGTGTTGTCGCTCATGCTTGCTCGATCCCGTTTCATCCCTGGCAGGGGACAGCTTTCAGTAGGTGAAGGTCTTGACCAGGACCAGATCGCCGATGGTGCGCAGCGGCACCACGAAGGTCTCGCGCTTCTCGTCGACGCTGTTTTCGTTGAACACCAGGTTGACCTGGGCGGTGATCACGTCCTGCTGGTTGGCGCCGGCCTGGAAGTTATAGCCCTGCGCGCCGAAATTGCCCCAGTAGTTGACGTAGACCAGGTAGGTGCCGTGCAGCGGCGCGGCCATGCTGAACATTTCCGGGCCGGGGCCGTCGACGCCGTCCGGGTCGAGGCCGCCGCCGTTGCCCAGCCGCGGGCGCGCCCAGAAGGCGTGCTGGCCGTCGGGGGTGACTATGTGCAGGTCCAGCTCGGCCTTGGGGTCGTCCCAGCCCAGGGCCACGCGCACCCGCGGCGGCACGCGCCCGGCGTTGGCCTCGTAGAACTGCACGCGCTTGAGCGACTGGCCGTCGGCGCTGGCCACCTCGACGCTGTTGGAGCCCGCGCCGAAGGCGTAGGGGCGGACGAAGTGGCCCTGGGCGTCGGTATAGAGCGGCAGCGGGTTGCCGTTGACCACCAGGCGCTGGGCGCGGTCGGTGCCGGCGAGGTTCTTCAGGTCGCCCTCGATCAGGCTGCGGCCGCGCTGGCCGCCACGGTCGATGGGCGGGGTCGGATAGGCCACGCGCGGGCTGTCGAGGTCGTCGAGCAACCCCGAGTAGCGCCAGCCGGCGGCCGGGCTGGACAGTTCGGCCCCCGGCCCGGCATACGACGACGCCAGCCACAGCAGGCCGAGCAGCAGCGCGAGGCTGCGGGCGGAATCCTGGAAACGCATGAGCAATCCTTTGTCGCGCGTTGGAAGGGGGACAGTGTAACCGCCTGTAAAACGGCTTGAAATGGCCTTCGGGCAGAGTAAGTGATGCTGTCTGCGAATTCAGAATCTGCCTAGACCGCGCCCCAGCGGGAGGTTGTCCAGGGCGTAGGGCGTATAACGCCTACGGCGTTATACGCCGTTTGACCTCGATCCCAGGCGCGCTTCGAGCTCGGTCACGGAGCGCCTGTTTCGGGGCACTCCGGGCTCGACCGCAACGCCGGGCATGAGTTAGGTGAAGCGGCGTATAACCGCGAACGGTTATACGCCCTACGCCGAGGGAGGGCTGGGCGTAGGGCGTATAACGCCTACGGCGTTATACGCCGTTTAACCTCGATCCCAGGCGCGCTTCGGGTTCGGCCACGGAGCGCCTGTTTCGGGACACTCCGGGCTCGACCGCAACGCCGGGCATGAGTTAGGTGAAGCGGCGTATAACCGCGAACGGTTATACGCCCTACGAACTTGCCGGCTGACGCCGCGATTCGAGGTTGAGCACCTCAGATCCACCCACCCCACTGCAGGATGAACAGCCCGAGGTTGGTGGTCAGCGCCGCCGCCAGGGTGGTGATGACGATGATCGAGGCCGCCAGTTCGGCGTTGCCCTGGGCGGCGCGCGCCATCACGTAGCTGGCGGCGGCCGTGGGGCTGGCGAAGTAGAGGAACAGCACACCCAGTTCGGCGCCGCGGAAGCCGCAGAGCCAGGCGGCGGCGGTGCACAGCGCCGGCAGCCAGAGCATTTTCATCAGGCTGGCGCTCAGGGCCAGGCTGCCGCTGCTGCGCAGGGCCGGCAGCGACAGGGTGCCGCCGATGCAGACCAGCGCCAGGGGCAGGGTCATCTGCGCGAAATAGTCGCCGGAGGTGAGCACCCAGGCCGGCAGGGCGATGCCCCACCAGGCGAACGGGAAGGCCGCCAGTACGCCGATGATCAGCGGGTTGACCAGCACCTGGCGGGCGATGCTCAGCGGGTCGGACTTGAGCACCGGGCTGTAGATCGCCAGGACCACGGTGGCCAACGTGTTGTAGCAGAGGATCACCAGGGCCGCGAGCACCGAGCCCAGGGCCAGGCCGTGCTCGCCGTAGAGGCTGGTGGCCAGGGCCAGGCCGACGATGCCGTTGTTGCCGCGGAAGGCGCCCTGCACGTAGACGCCGCGCTCTTGCCGCGGCACCCGCCAGTGCGCCCAGGCCCAGGCCAGCAGGAAGCCGCCGAGGGTGGCCAGGCAGAAGAACGTCAGCACCGCCGGGCTGGCCGCGCGGTGCAGGTCGGAATGGTAGATGCCGAGGAACAGCATCACCGGCATGGTGGCGTTGAACACCAGGGCCGAGGCGGTCTGGATGAAGCCCTGGTCGATCCAGCCGACGCGGCGCAGCAGCACGCCGATGAACAGCATGGAGAACACCGGCGCGGTGATGCCGAGAGTCTGGAGCAGCAGTGCGAGCATGGAGGGGAAGCGCCGGCGGAAGAACTGCGGCGATCATAGCAAGGGGCAGTGCTTCGCGTGCTAACGATTTGCCTCAGGCGGGCTCCGCTTCCTCGGCCCCGGCACGCGCCCGGTGGCTCTCGGGCGCCGGCAGTTCCAGCGGGCGCTGCTCGTCCAGGCGGGTGAGCTTGCCGTCGACGCTGGCGCCGTTCTCCATGCTCAGTTGGCGGTAGTGGATATTGCCGATGACGCGGGCGTTGGAATGCAGTTCCAGCAGGTGCTCGACGTAGAGGTCGCCGACGATGGTGCCGTCGATCAGCGCGTCGTAGCTGCTGACGCAGCCCTCGATCCGCCCTTCCGCGCCCAGGGCCAGCAGGCTCTGGGTACCCGGCTTGTGGCGCACGTTGCCCTGGATGCGGCCCTGGACCTTCAGGCCCTCCTCGAACTCCAGGTCGCCCACCAGCGCCAGGTTGCCCGACAGCAGGCTGGAAAACCTGTCCACCGCCACCTGCGGCCCCTTCTTCTTGTTGCTGCTGAACATGTTCGTCCTCCTGCGGATCACTTGGCGGGTTTCTGCTGGCGGTAGAACGCCAGGTCGGTCTTGAGCTTCTTGAGTTCCCCGGACATCTGGTCGATGCGCCGCTGCAGCTGCTCGCGCGTAGCCTGGGCCTCGGCGGTCAGCAGCCGCTGGCGCTGCAGGTCGGCGGCCAGCGCGGCATTGCCGGCCTGCAGCGCGTCGATGCGCCGCTGTGTTTCGGCCTGCTGCGAGCCGCGCCAGAAATGCACCGCGGCGAAGGCCATGGCCAGCGCCAGCGCGGCCCAGAGCAGCGGCCGGTAGCTGCGCGCCACCTGGGCCCGCGGCTGGTGCTCGGCGCGCAGCAGTTCGCGGGTGGTCGCCGGCCTAGTCCTGCGCCAGCGCATCGAGGGCCTTCTCCATGTCGCCGAGGGAAAGGAAGTGCTGCGGGTCGACGAACTCGCCGCGGTAGAGCACTTCGAAATGCAGGTGCGAGCCGGTGGAGCGGCCCGTGGAGCCCATGGCGGCGATGCGCTGGCCGGGCATCACCACGTCGCCGACGCGCACCTCGGCCCTGGACAGGTGCGCATAGCGGGTGAGCAGGCCGTTGCCGTGGTCGATTTCCACGCGGATGCCATAGGAGCTGAAGGGGCCGGCGGCGACCACCCGGCCACCGGCGGCGGCCTGGATCCCGGTGCCGCCGGGCGCGGCGAAGTCGAGCCCGGAGTGGAAGGCCAGGCGGCGGTTGAACGGGTCCACCCGGTTGCCGAAGGCCGAGCCCAGGCGCGCCTTGTCCACCGGGCGATGGGTGGGGATGGCGAGGAAGTCGGCGTTGCGCCGCGACACCGCGTCCAGCAGCAGGTCTAGCTGACGCCTCAGGCAACGGGCGGCCTCGGTGCCCTGCTGCACGTCGACCAGCGGCGCGGCCTGGCATGGCCGCGGCGGCAGCAGCAGGCCGCCCTCCCCGTCAGCGCCGCGTGCCGGTGCCTGCTCCGGCACCAGGCCGGGGTCGATGCGCGCCAGCTTGCGGGCGATGTCCTCGTGGCCGTCGACCACTTTCAGCAGGTAGGCGGCGTCCTTTTCCAGCACTTGCAGGCGCCCGGCCAGCTCGCCCAGGCGCGCCACGGCGAAGCGCTGCTCCGGCGTCTGCTGCGGGGCGGCCTCGGCCAGCGGCGCGGGCGGCGCCATGACGCGGCCGAGCCACAGGCCGGCGGCGAAGGTCAGCAGCGCCAGCGCCGCGGCGCCGGCGAGCGCGAGGCCAAGGAAGCGGCGCGGGTTCACCAGGCGCAATGCCTCGCGCGTCAACGCCTGACCAGAAGGGGAAAGACCATGCATGGCGATATCCGGAATCCGAATGCGACGGGCTGTTTACCGCAAAGCCGTCGAGGGTACCGGGTATGGGTCCGGGAACGATGCAGCAGTCCCCAAAACTGCCAAGCAATTGCGAGCTTTCCTGCAAAATCTGAAGGAATTCACAGCACGATCTTTCCCAAAATCCTATCGCCGGGGGATTCCCTTGCGACAGGTAGGCGTGTCAGGCCGGGAGCACCGCCTCGACCTCCCGCAGGTGACGATCCTCCAGGCGCAGCTGGCGCTCGTGGAAGCGCCTGAGGTCGGCGCGGTGGCCGATGCTGACCAGGGTCACGCCGGGCAGTTGCTCCAGCAGGGTCTGGTAGAGCGCGGCTTCGTCGTTGTCGTCCAGCGCCGAGGTGGCCTCGTCGAGGAACAGCCAGGCCGGCGCATAGAGCAGCGCGCGGGCGATGGCCAGGCGTTGCTGTTCGCCCGGCGAGAGCAGGCGCTGCCAGTGCTGGGCTTCGTCCAGGCGTTCGCCCAGGTGCTCCAGGCGGCACAGGCGCAGCACTTCGCGCAGGCGCTCGGGGCCGTGCCGGCCGGGTTCTTCCGGATAGCTCAGGGCCGTGGCCAGGCTGCCGATCGGCAGGTAGGGCTTCTGCGGCAGGAACAGCGTGCGCGCCGCGGGCATCTGCACCTGCCCGGCGCCGTAGCGCCAGAGCCCGCTCATGGCGCGCAGCAGGGTGCTCTTGCCGGCGCCGGAGGGGCCGCTGATCAGCACGTGCTCGCCGGCTCGCAGGGTCAGGTCGGTGGGTTCCAGCAGCACGCTGCCGTCGCCCAGGCGCAGGCTCAGGTGCTTGAGCTGCAGGCCGTTGCCGGCGGCGTGCACGGCGATGCTCTCGTGCTCGCCGGCGACCTCGTCCATGGCGTTGCGGAAGCTCAGCAGACGGTCGCAGGTGGCGCGCCAGGTGGCCAGGCTGGAGTAGGCGTCGATGAACCAGCTCAGGCCGTCCTGGACGTTGCCGAAGGCGGAGTTGATCTGCATGAGCTCGCCGAGCTGGATCTTGCCGGCGAAGTAGCGCGGCGCGGCTACCACGATGGGGAAGATGATGGCGATCTGGGCGTAGCCGGAGCTGAAGAAGGTCAGGCGCTTCTGCACCTTCATCAGTTCCCAGAAGTTGCCCCAGACGTTGCGGAAGCGCGTCATCAGGCGCTCGTTCTCGCTGCCCTCGCCGTTGTACAGGGCGATGCTCTCGGCGTTCTCGCGGATGCGCACCAGGCCGAAGCGCAGGTCGGCCTCGTAGCGCTGCTGCTGGTTGTTCAGGCCGATCAGGCGGCGGGCGATCAGGTGCGTCAGCCAGCTGCCGACCAGGGCGTAGAGCAGCGCGGCCCAGAACATGTAGCCGGGGATGCTGATGCCGAACAGTTCGATGCTGCCGGACACGCCCCAGAGAATCACCGAGAAGGACACCAGGCTGACCAGGTTGCGGATCAGCCCCAGGCCCAGGCTCAGGGTGGTGTCGGTGAAGCTGTTGAGGTCCTCGGACAGGCGCTGGTCGGGGTTGTCGGTGTAGCCGCGCTGTTCCAGGCGGTAGTAGTTCTTGTCGGACAGCCAGGCGGCGAAGTGCTTCTCGGTGAGCCAGCGACGCCAGCGGATGGTCAGCATCTGCGTCAGATACAGGCGGTACACGGCGACCAGGATGGCCACCGCGGCGATCCCGCAGAAGTACAGGATCAGCCGGATGAAGGCGTCGAGGTCCTTGTTCTGCAGGGCGTTGTAGAAGTCGCGGTACCAGGTGTTGACCCACACCGAGACGCCCACGCCGACCAGCGACAGGACGATCACCACGATCAGCAGCAGCCAGGCCATGCCCTTCTCTTCGCTGCGCCAGTAGGGCGCCGTCAGTTTCCACACCTGGGAGAAGAAATGCCCGCGAACGGCATCGTTCGCGGCACGGTATTCGGCGCTTTCGGTCATCGGGTCGGGCTCAGCACGGGCACAAAAAAAGAGCGCCCAGTCGGCGCTCCCTGTCTTAGAACCTGTCTACGATCTGCTGCGCGTCGGCATAACTGCGTTAAAAACAGGCGAGTGATGCTCATTTAGCGGACTGAACTCGAACGCGAGCCCGGTGCCTCCCTCGCCTGTTTTCGCCTTGTTCTGCGCTAGCTCGCGAGATCGTAGATACAGCTTCTTATGAATTCCTTAACGCCTCACGGGGCGCTTCTGCAGCTTACGCTGCAACGTCCGCCGATGCATCCCCAGGGCGCGGGCGGTGGCGGAAATGTTGCCGTCGTGCTCGGCCAGCACGCGCTGGATGTGCTCCCACTGCAGGCGGTCCACCGACATGGGGTTTTCCGGCACCAGGCTGTCCAGGTCGGCGTGCTGCGAGAGCAGCGCGGTCAGCACGTCGTCGGCGTCGGCCGGCTTGCACAGGTAGTTGGTGGCGCCGCGCTTGATGGCCTCCACCGCGGTGGCGATGCTGGAGTAGCCGGTGAGGATCACCACGCGCATCTCCGCGTCCAGCTCCAGCAGCTTGGGCAGCAGCACCAGGCCGGAGTCGCCGTCCATCTTCAGGTCCAGCACGGCGTAGTCGGGCAGGTCCTCCTTGGCCAATGCCAGGCCTTCCTCGGCAGAGCCGGCGACCGATACGCGCAGGCCGCGGCGGCTCATGGCGCGCGCCATCACACGGGTGAAGGTGGCGTCGTCGTCCACCAGCAGCAGGTGGGGTTGCTCTTCGCCTTCGAACAGATTCTCTTCGCTCATGGGTACTTCCTCGCGCGTGGGTTCACACCACACCATAGCTGCGCGGCAGGCGCAGCTCGGTAAGCGTGCCGCCGTCTTCGTGGTTGTACAACTTCACCGTGCCGCCGGCGCGGGTGACGCTGGCCTGGCTGAGGAACAGGCCGAGGCCGAAGCCCTTGCCCTTGGTGGTGAAGAAGGGTTTGCCGAGTTGCTCGGCGATCGCCAGAGGCACGCCGGGGCCGTGGTCGCGGATGCTCAGGCAGATGTCGGTGGCAGTCCAGTCGACGCAGATCTCCAGGTCGTCCGGGCAGGCATCGGCGGCGTTGTTCAGCAGGTTCAGCAGGGCCTGGGTGAGGTCGGTGGGCGGCGTCAGCCGCGGGGCGCTGCCCGGGCCCAGGTTCAGGTAGCGGTAGGTGGCCTCCGGGCGCATCAGGTGCCAGCGGCGCAGCACCGCCTCCAGCCATTCGTTGACGCCCTGTTCCTGGATGGCCTGGCGGCGGTCGGCCTCGGCGGCGCGCACCAGTTGCTGCAGGGTGTCCTTGCACAGCTTGACCTGCTCCTGCAGCAGCGCCAGGTCTTCCTGCAGCAGCGGGTCCTTCGGGTGCGCCTGGCGCAGCTCCTTGAGCAGCACGCTCATGGTCGCCAGCGGCGTGCCCAGCTCATGGGCGGCGCCGGCGGCCTGGGTGGCCACGGCCAGCAGCTGCTGGTCGCGCATGCCCTCCTCGCGGCGCTGCGCGACTATCTGTTCCTGGCGGCGCAGCGCCTGGGACATGCGCGCGACGAAGAAGGTGATCAGCCCGGCGGCCAGGGCGAAGCTCAGCCACATGCCGTAGATCAGCAGGTAGTCGCGCTGCGCCGGGGCGATGTTCAGCGGGTGGAACCACACCAGCAGCACCGTGTAGGCGGCCAGGGCCAGGCCGGCGAGGACGATGGTGTAGAGCCACGGCAGGGTCGCCGCGGCGATGGTCAGCGGCACCAGGTAATAGGAGACGAAGGGGTTGGACGAGCCGCCGGAGAAATACAGCAGGGCGCTGTGGATGATCAGGTCGCAGCCCAGCTGCACCGCGTACTCCACCTCGGTCACCGGCCAGGGCCCGCGCAGGCGCAGGGCGGTGGCCAGGCACAGCACCAGGGACACGCCGAGGGTCACCCCCAGCGCAGCCCAGGGCAGCGGGATCAACTGGGCCTTGTAGGCGATGCCCACCGAACCGGCCTGGGCGGCCAGCACGAGAATACGGATGAGCGTCAGGTGCAGCAGGTTCTGCCGGCTGGCGGATAACTGGAAAACCGGTGTGCGCATGGTGAATTCCGGAATTTGCGCGAGTATAGCCAAGCCCCTTCCCCTCTCGGTGCGTCATAGCGACACAGCATACGAGATAAAGGCTATCGCGATTCAACCCCTTTGAACGCCGACCTGCGTCAATAGGTCTGACTGTCCATGTGCGGGGTCGTCTACCCTGCACCCGGGACTCATTACAGGACCAAGGAGTCGAACATGTCCGCATTGAAGAAAAGCCTCGCCGCCCTGGCCGCAGCCGTCGCCCTGGCCGCCACCAGCTTCGCCGCCCAGGCCGACGAGCCGCGCTACAACCTGGTGTCGCTGCATGCCGAGGCCAGCCAGGAAGTGGCCCACGACCAGATGCACGTGACCCTCTTCAACGAAGCCCAGGCCAGCGACCCGGCCAAACTCGCCGCCGAGACCACCGCCGCCCTCAACGCCGCGGTGACCGAGGCGCGCAAGGCCAAGGGCGTGACCGTCAGCCTGGGCAGCCGCAACAGCTACCCGGTGTACGACGACAAGGGCCAGAAGATCACCGCCTGGCGCGAACGCGCCGAGCTGCGCCTGGAAAGCTCCGACTTCGCCGCGCTGTCGCAGCTCACCGCCAGCCTGCTGGGCAAGCTGAAGATGGGCAACATGAGCTTCAGCATCGCCGACTCCACCCGCCAGCAGAACGAGGACAGCCTGATGAAGAACGCCGTGGCGGCGTTCAAGGCCCGCGCCCAGCTGCTGACCGACTCCCTCGGCGGCAAGGGCTACCGCCTGGTCAACCTGAACCTGAACAGCGCCGGCGCGCCACGGCCGATGCCGGTGATGCGCATGGCGGCGATGAAGGCCGACGCCGGCTTCGCCGCGGCCCCGGAGATCGAGGCCGGCACCAGCCAGGTGACGGTGACCGCCGACGGCACCATCGAAGTGCAGATGCCCTGATGCGGGCCCGCCGCGGCGCCGCCCACCTGGGCGCCGCGGCGGGCTTCTTGCGTTATTGCGACATTCCCTTACGACTTCCCCACAGCTTCTACACTGTGGCGGGTGTGGCCCTTGCGCCCGGCATGTGCCCTGCATAGTTTCAGGCGACACGCCCCACAAGGACGTGCCTCGATGACAACCACAACAAACTGAGGTCAGCATGCGCAAGAATGCCGTCATCCGCTCCATGATCGCCGCTGGGTTGATCGCCAGCGCTCCCTTCGCCCACGCCGCCGGCAACCTGGTGTTCTGCTCCGAGGGCAGCCCGGCGGGCTTCGACCCCGGCCAGTACACCACCGGCACCGATTTCGACGCCGCCGCCGAGACGGTATTCAACCGCCTCACCCAGTTCGAGCGCGGCGGCACCCAGGTGATCCCCGGCCTGGCCGAGAAGTGGGACGTATCCGATGACGGCAAGACCTACACCTTCCACCTGCGCCACGGCGTGAAGTTCCACACCACCGACTACTTCAAGCCGACCCGCGAATTCAACGCCGACGACGTGCTGTTCACCTTCGAGCGCATGCTCGACAAGAACCACCCGTTCCGTAAGGCCTACCCCACCGAATTCCCCTACTTCACCGACATGGGCATGGACGCCAACATCGCCAAGGTGGAGAAGGTCGACGACTACACCGTGAAGTTCGTCCTCAACGAGGTCGACGCCGCGTTCATCCAGAACCTGGCCATGAGCTTCGCCTCCATCCAGTCCGCCGAATACGCCGACCAGTTGCTCAAGCGGAACCGCGCCAGCGACATCAACCAGAAGCCGATCGGCACCGGGCCCTTCGTGTTCAGCCGCTACCAGAAGGACGCGATGATCCGCTTCAAGGCCAACAAGGACTACTGGGTGCCCGGCGAGGTGAAGATCGACAACCTGATCTTCGCCATCAACACCGACGCCTCGGTGCGCATGCAGAAGCTCAAGGCCAACGAGTGCCAAATCACCCTGTTCCCGCGCCCGGCGGACCTGGAGTCGCTGAAGAAGGACGCCAACCTGAACATGCCTTCGCAGCCGGGCTTCAACCTCGGCTACATCGCCTACAACGTGCTGCACAAGCCGCTGGACAAGCTGGAAGTGCGCGAGGCGCTGGACATGGCGGTGAACAAGAAGGCCATCATCGACGCCGTCTACCAGGGCGCCGGCCAGCTCGCCGTGAACGGCATGCCGCCGACCCAGTGGTCCTACGACGACAGCATCAAGGACGCCGGCTACGACCCGGAGAAGGCCAAGGAACTGCTGAAGAAGGCCGGCGTGCCCGAAGGCACCGAGATCACCCTGTGGGCCATGCCCGTGCAGCGCCCGTACAACCCCAACGCCAAGCTGATGGCCGAGATGCTCCAGGCCGACTGGGCCAAGGTCGGCATCAAGGCGAAGATCGTCACCTACGAATGGGGCGAGTACATCAAGCGCGCCAAGGCCGGCGAGCACGACGCCATGCTGATCGGCTGGAGCGGCGACAACGGCGACCCGGACAACTGGCTGGGCACCCTGTACAGCTGCGACGCGGTCAACGGCAACAACTTCTCCAAATGGTGCGACCAGCCCTACGACAAGCTGATCAAGGAAGCCAAGCGCACCCCCGACCAGGCCAAGCGCACCGAGCTGTACAAGCAGGCCCAGCACATCCTCAAGGAGCAGGTGCCGATCACCCCGATCGCCCACTCCACCGTGTACCAGCCGATGCGCAAGACGGTCGAGGACTTCAAGATCAGCCCCTTCGCGCTCAACTCCTTCTACGGCGTGGGCGTCGGCAAGTAAGGCCCGCGGCCGCCGCGAGGCGGCCGTCACGCCATGCTGCGCTGGTTACAGCCGCTTACCGATAGACGACCGGGCCGCCCCACGTGGGCGGCCCTGGCGTTGCTGCTCGTCGCCGCGCCGACCCTGGCCCGGCCCCTGGTGGTATGCACCGAGGGCAGCCCGGAAGGCTTCGACATCACCCAGTACACCGCCGCCACCACCGCCGACGCCACGGCGGAGACGGTGTACGAACGCCTGGTGCAGTTCGCCCCCGGCAGCACCAAGGTGATCCCCGCGCTGGCGCAGAGTTGGGACATCAGCGCCGACGGCCTGGCCTATACCTTCCACCTGCGCCCCGGCGTGAAGTTCCAGCGCACCGACTACTTCACGCCTACCCGCACCTTCAACGCCGACGACGTGCTCTGGAGCTTCCGGCGCCAGCTCGACCCGGCGCATCCATGGAACAGGCTGGCCCCGCGCGGCTTCCCCTATGCCCAGTCGATGGGCCTGCCGGGCTTGATCGAGCGCGTCGAGAAAGTCGACGACCTGACCGTGCGCTTCACCCTGCGCCATCCCGAGGCGCCCTTCCTCGCCGACCTGGCCATGGGCTTCGCCTCCATCTACTCGGCCGAATACGCCGACCTGCTGCTGGCGGCCGGCAAGCCCGAACAACTGAACAACCTGCCCCTGGGCACCGGCCCCTTCGTCTTCCAGCGCTACCAGAAGGACGCCCAGGTGCGCTTCGCCGCCAACCCCGACTACTGGGGCGGCACGCCGAAGATCGAGCGCCTGCTGCTGGCGATCACTCCCGACCCCAGCGTGCGCATCCAGAAACTGCGCGCCGGCGACTGCCAGGTGGCGGTGTACCCGCGGCCCACGGACATCCCCGAACTGCGCAGGGACCCGCGCCTGAAGGTGGAGGAACTGGACTCCCTGCTGGTCGCCTACGTCGCCATCAACACCCGGCACAAGCCGCTGGACGACGTGCGTGTGCGCCAGGCCATCAACCTCGCCTTCGACCGCGACGCCTACCGCAAGGCGCAGTTCGGCGAGGGCGGCGCCAGCCCCGCGGTGGCGCCCTACCCGCCGACGCTGTGGGGTTCGGACGCGGACCTGAAGGGCTGGCCGCGCGACCTCGAACGGGCCCGCCAGTTGCTGGCCGAGGCCGGCGTGCAGCCAGGGCAGAAGCTCAGCATCTGGACCCGCCCCGGCGGCGGCCCGGCCAACCCCAACCCCGGCATAGGCGCGCAGATGCTGCAGAACGACCTGGGCAAGCTGGGCATCCGCGCCGACATCCGCGTCTACGAATGGGGTGAGCTGATCCGCCGTGCCAAGCATGGCGAGCACGACCTGGTGTTCATGGGCTGGGTGGGCGACAACGGCGACCCGGACAACTTCCTCACCCCCAACCTGTCCTGCGCCGCCGCGCAGAGCGGCGAGAACATGGCCGGCTGGTGCAACGCCCAGTTCGACGACCTGCTGCGCCAGGCCCGCGCCAGCACAGACCAGGACGCCCGCGCCGCGCTGTACCGCCAGGCCCTGGCGATCTTCCAGCGCGAAGCGCCCTGGATAGCCCTGGCCTACCCGAAGCAGTTCGTGGTGCTGAGCCCCAGGGTGAAGGGCTTCACCCTGAGCCCGCTGGGCTCGAACAACTTCACCCACGTCGAACTGGGGCCCTGAGCCCGTATTTCCCGCCCCCTGTAGCGGACCTTGTCCTCGATAGCCGGGCGTTCCGGCGCGATTCGCGGATAAGATCCGCTAAGCCACCCCACCCCGCCGTTCCCATGTAGGAGCGCGCCCTGCGCGCGAAATCGCGGGCAGGGCCCGCTCCTACAGGTTACCGAGAGACACGGCATGCCTCCCCCGTAGGAGCGGACCTTGTCCTCGATAGCCGGGCGTTCCGGCGCGGTTCGCGGATAAGATCCGCTAAGCCACCCCACCCCGCCGTTCCCATGTAGGAGCGCGCCCTGCGCGCGAAATCGCGGGCAGGGCCCGCTCCTACAGGTTACCGAGAGACACGGCATGCCTCCCCCGTAGGAGCAACTGTCTTTCACTGCTGCACGGTACCTGTTCTCCAGCAGGTACCGTCCCTGACCATGGCGTTCAACCGCACGATGAGCACACGCATGCAGGCCACCAGGGCAACCTTGGCGCATCGACCGTTCTCGCGCAGGCCTTGGTAGCGGCGGGCGAAGTCTTCCTGATAGCGAATAATCGACAAGGTCGTCATGTACAGGATGCGCCGGATCATTCCTCGTCCTCCCCGGATTCGGCGCTGTCCCGACTTCTGCCCGCTGTCGCTGTTGTACGGGGCCAGGCCCACCAGGGCGGCGATCTGGCGGCGGTTCAGTTGTCCCAGCTCCGGCAGATAGGCCAGCAGCCCAGCCGCGGTGACCGGCCCCACGCCTTTGACTTGGCATAATTGCTGGGCCTGTTCTGCGTCCACGACGTTCATCGCTTTGGCAATTTCCTTGTCATAGCCGCGGATCGTTTCTTTAAGCGCCTTGATGGCGCCTTCCAGGCATTGGCGGACGAAGGAATCCCGGGCTTGATGCAAACGACGACGTTCATCATCGCGCTGGCTGACCAGTTGCTCTCGGCGTTGCACCAATTCCCGTAGCCGCTCGCGCTCTGGCGAAGGCACCGTGCTGGGCGCTTCCTCCAGCGTCTGCGCCAGATGCGCCAGGACGGCTGCATCGATGGGATCGGTCTTGGCCAGCTTGCCCATGGCCGTGGCAAAGGCTCGCACCCGTGTGGGGTTAAGCCGTGAAACCCTATGACCGGCACGAGACAGGCTGAACATCACTCCGCACTCATAACCGCCGGTCGCCTCCAGCACGATACGTTCGGGCTTTTCCTCGGCGAACAGCGCCAGCAACTGCTGGTGGCCCTGCTCGTCATTGGAAACGCTGAAGCTCTTGCCTTGTGGACGCAGCCATACGGCCAGCGAATCCTTGGCGACATCGATACCGACCCAACACGTCATGACCAAACCCTCGTAAACTGCACGGCGAGAGCACTCTGACTGCCCACGCTTGTGGTTCGAGGTTTAGCTCGTTCAACTGTTCGGGCTTGAGTCAGAGGACGGCGGGAGGCAGCTTGGGCTCCTACTCGTGCTCGCAACACCGCGGACCTGCAGCTTGCCTCCCGTCGCTCTCATCTTCGATCCTATCGAAAGTCGCTGACACAAGCGGACCTTGTCCGCGATAGCCGGAGGTTCCGGCGCGGTTCGCGGATAAGATCAGCTCCTACGCCGCCCCACCCACACCATTCCAATGTAGGAGCGCGCCCTGCGCGCGATTTCGCGCGCAGGGCCCGCTTACAGGTTACCGAGAGACACGGCATGCCTCCCCCGTAGGAGCGGACCTTGTCCGCGATAGCCGGAGGTTCCGGCGCGGTTCGCGGATAAGATCCGCTCCTACGCCGCCCCACCCGCACCATTCCAATGTAGGAGCGCGCCCTGAGCGCGATATCGCGCGCAGGGCCCGCTAGGTTACCGAGAGACACGGCATGCCTCCCCCGTAGGAGCGGACCTTGTCCGCGATAGCCGGAGGTTCCGGCGCGGTTCGCGGATAAGATCCGCTACGCCGCCCCACCTGCACCATTCCCATGTAGGAGCGCGCCCTGCGCGCGAAATCGCGGGCAGGGCCCGCTCCTACAGGTTGGCACTAATATTCCTACGACACTGTATCCAAAAACGCTGCGAAGCCTCTATTCCGGGCATCGGCGAGAAGCGGCGTAGTGAAGCACCAGGCATTTTTTCATTGTCGCGGCCGCCAGGCATGGCTTAGCTTCCCCCCTGAAGGTCCGGCAGCCCCGGCCCCCACGCCTTCTACGGCACGGCGTACCCGCCGCTGCCGTCCCTGCGCCCGCCCCATCCGCTGCGGGCAGCCACGAGCCAGGCCCGACCGGCCAGGCTCTTCCAACAATCATCCCACCGCACTCGCTTTCCGCCTTGCAGCCGGCCACCGGCCGTTCCCGGCGCGCGCCCAGGTGCCCGCCGTTGCGCACAGCACTAGAAACGAGGAGCAATCAGATGACCAATCCACACATCCGCCCCACCGCCATCGGCCTGGCGCTGCTCGCCGGCGTCACCGGCCAGGCCTGGGCGGCCGAAGAGGACGACAGGCAGCGGGGGCAGGCCGCCGCCAAGGGCTTCATCGAAGGCCAGAGCCTGACCCTGAGCACCCGCAACTTCGCCTCCCGTGAGCAGAAGCACGGTCGCTTCGTCTTCAAGATCCCCAAGGACGACGGCTACGAGCCCACCCACAGCCGGCGCACCTGGGTGCAGGGCAGCATCCTGCAGTACAGCTCCGGCTACACCCGGGGCACCGTCGGCTTCGGCCTCGACGTCGGCGCCTTCCATGCCCTCAACCTGGAGCGCGGCAAGGGCGTGGTCGCCGGCGGCAGCAACCGCACCCTGACCGACAGCGACGGGCGGCCGCTGGACGAGTGGTCCAAGCTGGGCGTGGCCAACCTGCGCCTGCGGCTGTCCAACAGCGAACTGCGCGCCGGCCGCTTCCAGGTCCAGACGCCGGTGCTGGCCACCATCGACAACCGCGCCCTGCCCTCCACCTTCCGCGGCGTCGGCCTGACCAGCAGCGAACTCACCGGGCTCAGGCTGCAGGCCGGCAGCTTCGATCGTGTCAGCCCGCGCACCGGGGCCGGCGACGAGAAACTCACCACCACCTACGGCGACCGCAAGGCCAAGGGCGACCGCTACAGCTACCTCGGCGGGACCTACCGCGCGATGCCCAACCTCAGCCTCAGCGCCTACGGCGGCGAGTTCGAGGACATCTGGCGGCAGTACTACCTGGGCTTCTCCCACGACCTCGGCGACCCCGACGTGCTGGCCCTGCACACCCGTTTCGACGGCTACAGCACCCGCGATGCCGGCAGCCGCAAGGCCGGCTACATCGACAACGACACCTGGAGCCTGGCCTTCACCCTCGCCCGCGGCGCCCATAGCCTGATGGCGGGCTGGCAGCAGGTCGATGGCGACGAGTATTTCGACTACGTCAACGAGACCGCGGCCATCTACCTGGTCAACTACCTGCAATCCGACTACAACGGCCCCAACGAGAAGTCCGCCCAGCTGGCCTACGGCACCGACTGGGCCCGCTACGGCATACCGGGGCTGAGCAGCACGCTGTGGTACGCCAAGGGCTGGGGCATCGACGGCACCCGCTACGACGGCGACCGCAACGGCGCCCACGGCAGCTACGCCGAGGTGCGCAAGCAGGATGGCGAAAGGCATCGCGAACTGGGCATGACCATCGCCTACAAGATCCAGGACGGCCCGCTCAAGAGCAGCAGCATCAAGCTGACCTACCGGCGCCACCGGGCCAGCCAGAACCAGGCCGACGGCAGCATCGACGACGTGCGCCTGATCACCACCCTGCCCTTCAACCTGCTGTAGCCACCCACCCCGGCGCCGCCCCGCCAGAGGCGGCGCCGGGCAGGTAGGCGCCCTCCATCGCCCCCGCGCCTACCTTCGACGAGTACCCCGTCGCCCGAATGCAATCCCCTGAATATTCGGAATTTTCCGTTTTTCGCGGCGCGGCCGAATCCGCCTTGATCGCCCTTCCCGCCCCCACTTAGCTTCGGCCCCTCACAGGGGCCAGCGCACCCACGGCGTCATCGGCCTAGCCCCTCCAACAAGAACAAGAAGGGAGCAACAGCCAATGATCCAGCAGCACATCCGCCCCACCGCCCTGGGCCTGTCCCTCGGCGCCTGCCTGTTCGGCCAGGCCTGGGCCGCCGAGGACGACCGCCGCGAGGCCCGCGGCCAGGCCGGCGCCAAGGGCTTCGTCGAAGGCCAGAGCCTGAGCCTGCGCACCCGCAACTTCGCCGCCCTGGAGCAGGCCCAGGACAGCAACGGCTTCCGCATCCCCAAGGAAGACGGTTCGGAGTTCACCCACAACCGCCGCACCTGGGTGCAGGGCACCCTGCTCAAGTACAGCTCCGGCTACACCCGGGGCACCGTCGGCTTCGGCCTGGACGTGGCCGGCTACCACGCCCTCAGCCTGGAGCGCGGCAAGGGTGTGATCGCCGGCGGCGGCGGCAACCGCACCCTGACCGACAGCGACGGCAACGCGGTGGACGAATGGTCCAAGCTGGGCATCGCCAACCTGCGCCTGCGCGTCTCCGGCACCGAGCTCAGGGGCGGCCGCTTCCAGGTCGACACGCCGGTGTTCAACAGCCACGACAACCGCGTCCTGCCCGCCAGCTTCGACGGCTTCGCCCTGCTCAGCGAGGAACTGCCGGGCCTGGCGCTGCAGGCCGGCAGCTTCACCCGCGCCAGCCCCCGCGCCGGCGCCGGCGAGGAGGACCTGACCACCGAATACGGCACCCGCCTGGCCAAGGGCGACCGCTACAGCTACCTCGGCGGCAGCTACAAGGCCCCCGGCGGCCTGTCGGCGACACTCTACGGCGGGCATTTCGAGGACATCTGGAACCAGTACTACCTGGGCCTGGGCCACAGCATGGGCGACCCGCAGAAGCTCGCCCTGCGGACCCGCGCCAACCTCTACAGCACCCGCGACACCGGCCGCCGCGCCGCCGGCTACATCGACAACGACACCTGGAGCCTGGACTTCACCCTCAGCCGCGGCGCCCACTCGCTGATGTTCGGCTGGCAGCAGGTCGAAGGCGACGAGTACTTCGACTACGTGCACGAGACCAAGGCCATCCACCTGAGCAACGTGGCCTTCGCCGACTACAACGGGCCCAACGAGAAATCCGCGCAGCTGCGCTACAACACCGACTGGGCGGCCTACGGCGTGCCGGGGCTGAGCACCTCGGTGTGGTACGTCAAGGGCTGGGACATCGACGGCACGGGCTACACCGGCGACCGCAACGGCGCCTACGGCAACTACGCGAAGGGCCGCGAGCAGGACGGCGAGAAGCACCGCGAACTGGGCCTGTCGGCCGCCTACGTGGTGCAGAACGGGGCGCTCAAACGCAGCCACTTCCGCCTCATGTACGTCAGCCACCGCGCCAGCCAGAAACAGAGCAACGGCAGCGTCGACGAGCTGCGGCTGGTCAGTACCTTTCCCTTCGAATTGCTCTAGTAGCCACAGCTGTCTTGCCAGCCGTGCCGAAGCGCTTTTCGTAGGATGGGTTGAGCCTGCGAAACCCATGCGGTGGTGATGATGGGTATCGCTTCGCTCAACACCATCCTACGACGGTGTTCCCACAACCCGTAGGGCGCATAACGCCTACGGCGTTATCCGCCGTTTGGCCTTGGCTTCCAGCGGCGCCAAGGTTGACCTGGGCGTTGGCTATGGCCTCGGTGTATCGGCGGATAACCGCGAACGGTTATGCGCCCTACGCCGCACCAGCCATGGCATCCCCTGTAGGTTGGCCTTACCCCGCCAGACCGAACGGATCGTCGATGGAATGGCTCGGCCGGGTGAACCAGCGCGGGCCTTCGGCGCTCATGTAGAAGTGGTCTTCCAGGCGGATGCCGAACTCGCCGGGCACGCAGATCATCGGTTCGTTGCTGAAGCACATGCCGGTCTCCAGCGGGGTTTCGTCGCCGCGCACCAGGTAGGGGCCTTCGTGTATGTCCAGGCCGATGCCATGGCCGGTGCGGTGCGGCAGGCCGGGCAAGGCGTAGTCCGGGCCCAGGCCGCCGGCTTCCAGGCAGCGCCGCGCGGCGGCGTCCACCGCCTGGCAGGGCGCACCCGGCACGGCGGCGGCGAAGGCGGCCAGTTGCGCGGCCTTCTCCAGGTTCCACAGGCTGCGCTGGCGCTCGCTGGGCGTGCCGAACACGTAGCTGCGGGTGATGTCCGAGTTGTAGCCGTGCAACTGGCAGCCGGTGTCGATCAGCACCATGTCGCCTTCGCGCAGCGGGCGCGGCTCGCGCACGCCGTGGGGGAAGGCGCTGTCCTCGCCGAACAGCACGATGCAGAAGGTCGAGCCGGGCGCGCCGACGCGGCGGTGCGCCGCCTCGATGAAGCGCACCACCTCGGTGGTGCTGATGCCTTCGCGGAGGATGCTGGCGGCGGCCTTGTGCACTTCCAGGGTCATGTCCTTGGCGCGCTGCATCAGCGCCAGCTCGGCGGCCGACTTGCGCTGCCGTCCATGGTCGACGGCGGCGCTCGCATCCACCAGGCGCAGGGCGCCGGCAACCTCGCGCAGGCGCTCGGCCATGCCGAACGGCAGGCTCGGGCACAGGCCGAGGCGGGCGTTGGCCGGTACGCCCAGCTCCACCAGCATGTCCAGCAGCAGGCGGTAGGGGCTCTGGTGTTCCTGCCAGGTGCGGATCGCCCCGGGCAGCACCTGGAAGTCGCGCACCGTGCCCTCCTCGAAGGCCGGGGCGAGGTACTGCGGCGCGCCCTCGGCGGGCACCAGCAGGCCGACCAGGCGTTCGCTGGGGTTCCATTTCACCCCGCTGAAATAGCGCAGGTAGCTGCCGGCATCGACGAACGCCGCGGCCATGCCCTGCTCGCGCAGGCGCGCCTGCAGGCCGGCCACGCGGGCCCGGTATTCGTCCAGCCCGATCGGCTCGACGCCGCCGCTCATGTCGCGCAGCCCCGCCAGAGCCTGCTCGGGGCTGCTGCCCCCAACGCCCAACGTCATCGCCAACTCCCATCCTGAAAAATTCAGCGGAATTTAAGCATTACTTAAATTTCATGCCAAACGAATTTTAAGCACCACTTAAAATCACGGCAAAAGCCCTCTTCGCAAGCCAACCTTTCCGGCCCTCTTCCTCCGCCTTCCTTCGCCGGTATACTGCCGGCATCCTCCAAGAGCCCAGCCAATGACCGTCGATCGAATCGGAGAGCGCCTGCGTCGCTATAGGCGCGCCGCGAAGAAGACCCTCAACCAGGTGGCCAGCGAATCCGGCCTCACCGCCAGCTTCCTGTCCCAGGCCGAACGCAACCTCACCGGGGTTTCCATCTCGTCCCTGGCCAGCATCGCCAAGTCCCTGGGGGTGCCGCTCAACGAACTGTTCGACCAGCCGCAGCAAGCGCAGCCGGACACCCACCAGGGCGAGCGCGTGCGCTATGCCATCGAGGGCCAGCCGCTGGGCTACGAACGCCTGTCCAGTTCCTTCCCCGGCAACCAGCTCAACGCGGTGAAGATGAACATGCCGGTCGGCTACCAGTCCGAGCTGATCGCCCACGAGGGCGCGGAATTCGCCTACGTGCTCAGCGGCAGCATCGTCTACACCATCGACGGCCGCAGCTACCCCTTGGGCCCCGGCGACTCGGTGCACTTCGACGCCGGCAAGCCCCACTGCCTGCGCAATGCCGGCGAGGAAACCGCCGAGGTGCTGACCGTCACCACCATGCCGCTGTTCGGCGAGCATCCGGGTACCTGAGACATTCCCTAGGTATTAGGACGCTTCTGATTTTTGCAGTAGCACTGAATTTAAGTTGACCTTAATTTCAGCCTGACTTAACTTCGCGTTCGACGTTCGCCGGCTACCCCGGCGGCATCCGACCATCGCCCACGGGGGAGCGGTGGCGCCCGAGCCGGCACAGGTCCATCAGGCCCGCGCCCGGCTCCCTCAGAAAAAGAACAACGAGGTTAGGCATGCGTATGAAGCGTCGTAACTCCATGCATTCACTGGTCGCCGGCGGCCTGCTGCTGGCCAGCTCGGCGAGCTTCGCCGGCAGCACCCTGGTGTACTGCTCCGAAGGCAGCCCGGCCGGCTTCGACCCGGGCCAGTACACCACCGGCACCGACTACGACGCCACGTCGGAAACCCTGTTCAACCGCCTGGTGCAGTTCGAGCGCGGCGGCACCGAGGCCGTGCCGGCCCTGGCCGAAAGCTGGGAGACCAGCGCCGACGGCAAGGCCTGGACCTTCCACCTGCGCCACGGCGTGAAGTTCCACACCACCGACTACTTCAAGCCCAGCCGCGAGTTCAACGCCGACGACGTGGTCTTCACCTTCGAGCGCATGCTCGACAAGGACCAGCCGTTCCGTAAGGCCTACCCCACCGAGTTCCCCTACTTCACCGACATGGGCCTGGACCGCAACATCGCCAGGGTGGAGAAGCTCGACGACTACACCGTCAGGTTCGTCCTCAACGAAGTCGACGCCGCCTTCATCCAGAACCTGGCCATGAGCTTCGCGGCCATCCAGTCCGCCGAATACGCCGGCCAGTTGCTCGCCCAAGGCAAGGCCAGCGAGATCAACCAGAAGCCCATCGGCACCGGGCCCTTCGTGCTCAGCCGCTACCAGAAGGACGCGCTGATCCGCTTCAAGGGCAACAAGGACTACTGGAAGCCCGAGGACGTGCGCCTGGACAACCTGATCTTCGCCATCAACACCGACGCCTCGGTGCGCATGCAGAAGCTCAAGGCCGGCGAATGCCAGATCAGCCTCAACCCGCGCCCGGCGGACCTGGCCTCGCTGAAGCAGGACGCCAACCTGAACATGCCCTCGCAGCCGGGCTTCAACCTCGGCTACATCGCCTACAACGTCACCCACAAGCCGCTGGACCGCGTCGAGGTGCGCCAGGCGCTGGACATGGCGGTGAACAAGCAGGCGATCATCGACGCCATCTACCAGGGCGCCGGCCAGTTGGCGGTGAACGCCATGCCGCCGACGCAGTGGTCCTATGACGAATCCATCAAGGGCCAGGCCTACGATCCGGCGAAGGCCCGCGAACTGCTGAAGCAGGCCGGCATCGCCGAAGGCACCGAGATCACCCTCTGGGCCATGCCGGTGCAGCGCCCGTACAACCCCAATGCCAGGCTGATGGCCGAGATGATCCAGGCCGACTGGGCCAAGGTCGGCATCAAGGCCAGGATCGTCAGCTACGAGTGGGGCGAGTACATCAAGCGCGCCCACGCCGGCGAGCACGACGCCGCCCTGTTCGGCTGGACCGGCGACAACGGCGACCCGGACAACTGGCTCGGCACCCTCTACGGCTGCGACGCGGTCAACGGCAACAACATCTCCAAGTGGTGCGACACGGCCTACGACAAGCTGGTCAAGCAGGCCAAGGCCACCACCGACCATGCCCAGCGCGTCGCCCTCTACCAGCAGGCCCAGCAGTTGCTCGCCCAGCAACTGCCCATCAGCCCCATCGCCCACTCCACGGTGTACCAGCCCATGCGCAAGTCGGTGCAGGGCTTCCTCATCAGCCCCTTCGGGCGCAACACCTTCTACGGCGTGAGCAACCAGCCCTAGCCGAGGCTTTCGGCCCGCCGACCCGGCGCAGACCGGGCGGCCCTTCGTTTCGCCACTGCCCCACACCCCGCGCGCCCGCCCCGGCAGGCGCGGCGGGATGCGTTTGCCGTCTCGAACAACAACGAAGAAGAAAAAGGAGCAATCCATGCAGTGTCCCTACCTCAAACCCGCTGTACTGGGCCTGGCGATCGGCGCCGGGCTGCTCGGCCAGGCGCAGGCCGCCGAGGACGATGCGAACAAGGGCCAGGCCGGCGCCAGCGGCTTCATCGAGGGCCAGAAACTGACCCTCAGCACGCGCAACTTCTTTTCCCGCGAGCAGATGCACGACAGCTTCGGCTTCCGCATTCCCAAGGAAGGCGGCTCGGAATTCACCCACAGCCGCCGCGCCTGGGTGCAGGGCAGCATCCTCCAGTACAGCTCCGGCTACACCCAGGGCACCGTCGGCTTCGGCCTCGACGTGGCCGGCTTCAACGCCATCAACCTGGAGCGCGGCAAGGGCGTGATCGGCGGCGGCGGCAACCGCACCCTGGCCCACAGCGACGGCGAGGCGCTGGACGAATGGTCGAAGCTGGGCATCGCCAACCTGCGCCTGCGCGTCTCCAACACCGAGCTCAAGGCCGGGCGCTTCCAGGTGGAGACGCCGGTGTTCAACAGCATCGACAACCGCGCCCTGCCGTCGAGCTTCAACGGCGTCGGTCTGCTCAGCGAGGAGCTGGCCGGCCTCTCGCTGCAGGCCGGCAGCTTCACCCGCGCCAGCCCGCGCACCGGGGCGGGCGACGAGGACTTCACCACCGAGTACGGCACGCGCCAGGTCAAGGGCGACCGCTACAGCTACCTCGGCGGCACCTACAAGGTCGCCGACAACCTCTCGGTGAGCGCCTACGGCGGGCATTTCGAGGACGTCTGGAACCAGTACTACCTCGGCTTCTCCCACGACCTGGGCGATGCGCAGAGCCTGGCCCTGAACACCAGCTTCAACCTCTACAGCACCCGCGACACCGGTAACCGCGAGGCCGGCTACATCGACAACGACACCTGGAGCCTGGCCTTCACCCTCAGCCATGGCGCCCACAGCCTGATGCTCGGCTGGCAGCAGGTGGACGGCAACGAGTACTTCGACTACGTGCACGAGACCTCGGCCATCTACCTGGCCAACTCGCTGCTGTCGGACTACAACGGTCCCAACGAAAAGTCCGTGCAGCTGCGCTACAGCACCGACTTCGCGCCCTATGGCGTGCCCGGCCTGAGCACCGCGGTGTGGTACGCCAAGGGCTGGGACATCGACGGCACCCACTACGACGGCGATCGCAACGGCGCCTACGGCAACTATGCCGAGGTCCGCAACCAGGACGGCGAGAAGCACCACGAGCTGGGCCTGATGGGCACCTACGTGGTCCAGGACGGCCCGCTCAAGCGCAGCAAGTTCCGCCTGATGTACATGAAGCACCTGGCCAGCCAGAACCAGGTCGACGGCAGCGTCGACGAGGTCCGCCTGGTCAGCACCTTCCCCTTCGACCTGCTGTAGGAGAACCCCCATGATCCCGCGCTACCTGCCCCTGCTCCTGGCGCTCGGCGCCGGCCCCGCGCTGGCGCAGAACCTGGTGGTGTGCACCGAGGCCAGCCCGGAGGGTTTCGACATCGTCCAGTACACCGGCGCGGTCACCGCCGACGCCGCCGCCGAGACGGTGTTCAGCCGCCTGGTGGCGTTCCGCCCGGGCACCACCGAGGTAGTGCCGGCCCTGGCGCAGCGCTGGGAGGTCAGCCCCGACGGGCTGGCCTACACCTTCCACCTGCGCCCGGGAGTGAAGTTCCACAGCACCGACTACTTCAAGCCCAGCCGCACGCTGAATGCCGACGACGTGCTCTGGAGCTTCCAGCGCGCGCTGGACCCGCAACACCCCTGGCACGCCTCGGCGCCGCGCGGCTACGCCTACTTCGAGGCCATGGGCATGGGCGAGCTGATCAAGTCGGTGGACAAGCTCGACGACCTGACCGTGCGCTTCACCCTCAACCACCCGGAAGCGCCCTTCCTCGCCGACATGGCCATGGGCTTCGCCTCCATCTACTCGGCCGAATACGCCGACCAGTTGCTCAAGGCCGGCAAGCAGGAGCAGCTCAACACCCAGCCCATCGGCACCGGGCCCTTCGTCTTCAGCCGCTACGCCCGCGACGCCCAGGTGCGCTACAAGGCCAACCCGGACTACTTCGGCGGCAAGCCGGCCATCGACAACCTGGTGTTCGCCATCACCCTCGACCCCAACGTGCGCATGCAGAAGCTGCGCCGCGGCGAATGCCAGGTGGCGCTCTACCCGAAACCGGCCGACGTGCCGCAGCTGCAGAAGGAAGCGAACCTGGCGGTGGACAGCACCGACGCCCTGCTGACCACCTACGTGGCCCTCAACACCCAGCACAAGCCGCTGGACGATGCGCGAGTGCGCCAGGCCATCAACCTGGCCATCGACAAGCCGGCGCTGCTGGAGGCGGTGTTCGGCCCCGGCGCGGCGACCCCGGCGATCAACCCCTACCCGGCGACGCTGCTCGGCTATAACAAGCAGCTCCAGGACTGGCCGCACGACCCCGGGCGCGCCCGGGCCCTGCTCAAGGAAGCCGGGGTGGACGACGGCCTGAAGCTGACGCTGTTCATCCGCAACGGCAGCTCGCCGACCATCCCCAACCCGGCGCTGGCGGCACAGATGATGCAGGCGGACCTGGCCAAGGTCGGCATCGCGCTGCAGATCCGCTCGCTGGAATGGGGCGAGTTGCTCAAGCGCTCCAAGGCCGGCGAGCACGACCTCTCGCTGCTCGGCTGGGCCGGCGACAACGGCGACCCGGACAACTTCCTCAGCCCCAACCTCAGCTGCGCGGCGGCCAAATCCGGGGAAAACCAGGCGCGCTGGTGCGACGCGGCCTTCGAATCACTGATCCAGCAGGCCCGGCGCACCGACGAGCGGTCGAAACGGCAGGAACTTTATGAAAAGGCGACAAAGATATTCCACGAACAGGCCCCCTGGATTCCCCTGGCGCATCCTAAGCTGTTCAATGTGCGCCGCAGCAATATCGAGGGCTACACCATCAGCCCGCTGAGCAATAACAACTTCGCCGAAACCCGGGTGAAGTGACAATAAAAACGGGCGCCCGCGTTATCCCCGCGGGCAGCCGCGTGATGAGGAGTCCGCCCCCACCATGCTGAGTTTCATCGCACGCCGTTTCGGCCTGCTCATTCCGACCTTCTTCGGCGTCACGCTGCTGACCTTCGCGCTGATCCGCATGATCCCCGGCGACCCGGTCGAGGTGATGATGGGCGAGCGCCGCGTCGACCCGCAGATGCACGCCGAGGCCATGCACCGCCTGGGCCTGGACAAGCCGCTGTACCAGCAGTACCTGGACTACATCGGCAACCTCGCCCAGGGCAACCTCGGCGAATCCCTGGTGACCCGCGACAGCGTCTGGCACGAGTTCCTCACGCTGTTCCCGGCGACCCTGGAGCTGGCCATCGCCGCCATGCTCTTCGCCGGCACCTTCGGCTTGCTGGCGGGGGTGATAGCGGCGCTCAAGCGCGGCTCGGTCTTCGACCACGGGGTGATGACCATCTCCCTGGCCGGCTACTCGATGCCGATCTTCTGGTGGGGCCTGATCCTCATCATGCTGTTCTCCGTGACCCTCGGCTGGACGCCGGTGTCCGGGCGCCTGGACCTGCTCTACGACATCGAGCCGAAAACCGGCTTCATGCTCATCGACACCCTGCTCTCCGACGAGGAGGGCGCCTTCCTCGACGCCCTGCACCACCTCATCCTGCCGGCCATCGTGCTGGGCACCATCCCGCTGGCGGTGATCGCCCGCATGACCCGCTCGGCCATGCTCGAAGTGCTGCGCGAGGACTACGTGCGCACCGCCCGCGCCAAGGGCCTGTCGCCGGCCCGCGTGGTGTTCGTGCACGCCCTGCGCAACGCCATGATCCCGGTGCTCACCGTGTTCGGCCTGCAGGTCGGCGCGCTGCTGGCCGGCGCCGTGCTGACCGAGACCATCTTCTCCTGGCCGGGCATCGGCAAGTGGCTGATCGACGCCATCAGCCGCCGCGACTACCCGGTGGTGCAGAACGGCATCCTGCTGGTCGCCACCCTGGTGATCCTGGTCAACTTCACCGTGGACATCCTCTACGGCCTGGTCAACCCGCGCATCCGCCACCAACGCTGAGGAGCCCGCGATGAATTCCATGCAAAACGCTCCCGCCGGCGACCCGAGCCTGGTCTACCCCTCGCCCCTGAAAGAGTTCTGGCAAGCCTTCGCGCACAACAAGGGTGCGGTGGGCGGCCTGGCCTTCATGGTGCTGATCGTCTTCTGCGCGCTGTTCGCACCCTGGGTGGCGCCCTACGACCCCAGCGAGCAGTTCCGCGACTTCCTGCTCACCCCGCCGGTGTGGCTGGAAGGCGGCACCGGGCAGTTCCTGCTGGGCACCGACGAAGTGGGCCGCGACATGCTCTCGCGGCTGATCTTCGGCGCCCGCCTGTCGCTGATGATCGCCCTCAGCTCGGTGGTCATCTCGCTGCTGCCGGGGCTGGTGCTGGGCCTGGTCGCCGGCTTCTCGCCGAACCGCCTGGGCCCGGTGATCATGCGCCTGATGGATATCATGCTGGCGCTGCCCTCGCTGCTGCTGGCGGTGGCCATCGTCGCGGTACTCGGCCCGGGACTGTTCAACACCGTGATCGCCATCGCCGTGGTCTCGTTGCCCTCCTACGTGCGCCTGACCCGCGCGGCGGTGCTCGGCGAGGTCAACCGCGACTACGTCACCGCCTCGCGCCTGGCCGGCGCCGGCCTCTGGCGGCTGATGTTCGTCACCGTGCTGCCCAACTGCATGGCGCCGCTGATCGTCCAGGCCACCCTGAGCTTCTCCTCGGCCATCCTCGACGCCGCCGCCCTGGGCTTCCTCGGCCTCGGCGTGCAACCGCCGACCCCGGAGTGGGGCACCATGCTGGCCTCGGCGCGCGACTACATCGAGCGCGCCTGGTGGGTGGTGAGCCTGCCGGGCCTGGCCATCCTGCTCAGCGTGCTGGCCATCAACCTGGTGGGCGACGGCCTGCGCGACGCGCTGGACCCGAAACTCAAGAGCGCGGCGTAAGGAGCATGCAGATGAAGAACTTCATGCTCCTCGTAGGATGGGTGGAGCGAAGCGATACCCATCATTCCAGCGCCAAGCCGATGGGTTTCGTTGCACTCAACCCATCCTACGCGCCCCGCATGCCCGCCCCCGCAACGATGAATGTTCCCGTGCAGCGCCTGATGGAGACCGCCGTATGAGCCTCCTGGAAATCCGCAACCTCTCGGTGCGCTTCGGCGGCGCCGACGCCGTGCCCGTGGTCGACGGCCTCGACCTGAACGTCGACAAGGGCGAGGTGCTGGCCATCGTCGGCGAGTCCGGCTCCGGCAAGTCGGTGACCATGATGGCGCTGATGGGCCTGATCGACGCCCCCGGGCGCATCACCGCCGACACCCTGCGCTTCGACGGCAGCGACATGCTCAAGCTCAAGGGCCGCGAGCGCCGGCGCATCGTCGGCAAGGACATCGCCATGGTCTTCCAGGACCCGATGACCGCGCTCAACCCCAGCTACACCGTGGGCTTCCAGATCGAGGAAGTGCTGCGCCTGCACCTGGGCCTGCGCGGCAAGGCCGCGCGCCAGCGCGCCCTGGAACTGCTGGAGAAGGTCGAGATCCCCGGCGCCGCCCAGCGCCTGGACGCCTACCCGCACCAGCTCTCCGGCGGCATGAGCCAGCGCGTGGCCATCGCCATGGCCATCGCCGGCGAGCCCAAGCTGCTGATCGCCGACGAACCCACCACGGCCCTGGACGTGACCATCCAGGCGCAGATCATGGAACTGCTGCTGAACCTGCAGCGCGACCAAGGCATGGCGCTGATCCTCATCACCCACGACCTCGCCGTGGTCGCCGAGACCGCCCAGCGCGTCTGCGTGATGTACGCCGGCCAGGCGGTGGAGATCGGCCAGGTGCCGGCGCTGTTCGACCTGCCCACCCACCCCTACACCGAGGCGCTGCTCAAGGCGATTCCCGAGCACAGCGCAGGCGAAGAACGCCTGGCCACCCTGCCCGGCATCGTCCCCGGGCGCTACGACCGGCCACAGGGCTGCCTGCTATCGCCGCGCTGCCCCTATGTGCAGGATGACTGCCGCGCCATCCGCCCGGCCCTGGAATCCCACGTCCGCGGCGCGGTGCGCTGCTACTACCCGCTGAACCTGAAGGAGGTGGTCTGATGGAAGCCGTACTGACCGCCCGCGACCTGACCCGCCACTACGACATCGCCCAGGGTCTGTTCAAGCCCCACGCCCTGGTCCGCGCCCTCAACGGCGTGTCCTTCGAACTGCAGGCCGGCAAGACCCTGGCGGTGGTCGGCGAGTCCGGCTGCGGCAAGTCCACCCTGGCCCGCGCCCTGACGCTGATCGAGGAGCCCACCTCCGGCTCCCTGCGCATCGCCGGCCAGGAAGTGAAGGGCGCCAGCCACGAGCAGCGCAAGCAACTGCGCCGCGACGTGCAGATGGTGTTCCAGAACCCCTACGCCTCGCTCAACCCGCGGCAGAAGATCGGCGACCAGCTCGGCGAGCCGCTGCTGATCAACACCGGTCTGTCGCGCAGCGAACGCCGCGAGCGGGTGCAGGCGATGATGCAGCAGGTGGGCCTGCGCCCGGAGCACTACCAGCGCTACCCGCACATGTTCTCCGGCGGCCAGCGCCAGCGCATCGCCCTGGCCCGCGCCATGATGCTGCAGCCCAAGGTGCTGGTGGCCGACGAACCGACCTCGGCGCTGGACGTGTCCATCCAGGCCCAGGTGCTCAACCTGTTCATGGACCTGCAGCAGGAGTTCGGCACCGCCTACGTGTTCATCTCCCACAACCTGGCGGTGGTGCGCCACGTGGCCGACGACGTGCTGGTGATGTACCTCGGCCGCCCGGCGGAAATGGGCCCGGCGGACAAGCTCTACGAACGCCCGCTGCACCCCTACACCCGCGCCCTGCTCTCGGCCACCCCGGCGATCCACCCGGACCCGGGCAAGCCGAAGATCAAAATCCAGGGCGAGCTGCCCAACCCGCTCAACCCGCCCAGCGGCTGCGCCTTCCACAAGCGCTGCCCCTATGCGACGGAGCGCTGCAAGGTGGAAGTGCCGGAACTGCGGCTGCTGGATGAGCGGCAGGTGGCTTGTCATCATGCGGAGCAGTTTCTGGGGTAATGGTGCTAATGCTGGGCTCCGCTCCCTCACCCTAACCCTCTCCCAAAGGGAGAGGGGACCGTTGGGCAGAGCTGGGTATTCTGCAGTTAGCCGGATATCTCTCCGTGCTGTCCGGCTGAAACCACACTTCCAACCGGCACGGACAAGCCCCCCTCTCTCTCCGGGAGAGGGGCCGTTCGGAGTGTGCTGATATTTCGGAGTCAGCCGGACGCTGTGATATCCGGCTGAAACTTCACCCCCAGCCGGCACGGACAAGCCCCCTCTCCCTCCGGGAGAGGGCTGGGGTGAGGGGAACGGAGCATCCCTGTACTCCACAATTCCCCCACACTCCTACACCTCCCTCAACAAAGCCAACCGCGCCCCGAACCCGATCAGCAACGAAGCAAAAGCCCACTGCTGCACCCGCTGCGCCAAGGCATGCCGCTCCAACCAACGCCCCAACCGCGCCCCGCTCAACGCATAGAAACTATCGAACACCAAGCCCACCCCCACCAACACCGCCCCCAGCACGCCGAACTGCAACGCCAACGGCCCCGCATCCGGCCGCACGAACTGCGGCAACAGCACCGAACAGAACAACAACGCCTTGGGATTGAGCAGATTGGTCAACAATCCATTGCCAAAGGCCCGCCGCCAACTCCGCGCCTGGACCTCGGCCACAGGCTCGATGCCCGCCAACGACGGCCGCGCCAGCAACATGCGCAACCCCAGCCACGCCAGGTAGGCCGCGCCAGCCAAACGCACCGCATCGAAGGTCCAGGGCACACTGCGAAACAACAGCGCCAGCCCGGCACCAGCCAATACCACATGGCAGCCCCGCGCCGTGGCCAGGCCCAAGGCGGTGACCAGGGCCGTGCGGCCGCCGCGGCTGGCGCCGGTGTGCAGCAGCAGGAGCATGTCCGGCCCGGGCAGCAGGTAGACCATCGCCAGGGCCAGCAGGAAGACGCCGAAATCCATGGTTCGCACTCCGCAGGAAGGGGCTCCGGTCAAGCGGGCCCTGCCCGCGATTCGCGCGCAGGGCCCGCTCCTACATGGGGACGCTGCGGGTGGGGCAGCGTAGGAGCGGATCTCATCCGCGAACCGCGCCGGAATGTCCGGCTATCGCGGACAAGTTCCGCTCCTACGGGGAGGAATGCCGTGCCACTCGGCGACCTGTAGGAGGATTCTATGCCCGAAGGCCAGGGCAGGTGCTTGCGTATTCGGCTTGCCAGCCTGGGTAGTTTTGGCATGATCTGCCAATCCAAATCCTGAAAGCTGGCCAGATATGCCAAACCACAAACTGGACGCCTACGACCACCGCATCCTCGCCGCCCTGCAACGCGACGGCCGCCTGAGCAACGTGCAACTGGCCGAGGCCATCGGCCTGTCGCCCTCCCCCTGCCTGCGCCGCGTGCGCCTGCTGGAAGAGGCCGGGGTGATCCGCCGCTACGGCGCCGACCTGGACCGCGACCAGGTCGGCCTGGGCCTGACGGTGTTCGTCGGGATCAAGGTGGAGCGCCACCACGAGGAGCAGGCCGAAGCCTTCCGCCGCGCGGTGGTCGACCTGCCCGAGGTGATCTCGGTGCACCTGGTCTCCGGCGAAGCGGACTTCCTGCTGCAGGTGGTGGTGCCGGACCTGCGCGCCTACGAGCACTTCCTCACCGGCACCCTGCTGAAGCTGCCGGGGGTGAGCGACATCCGCAGCAACTTCGCCATCAGCACCCTCAAGGAATCGGCGCCGCTGCCCTTGCAGCACCTGCCCCGCTAGCCGCGGAAGAAACGGTAGAAGCGCCGCAGTTCATCCTGCGCTGCTTCCAGCGTCGTCTCGGCGAAGCGCACCTCGGCGTGGGCCAGGCACTGCGCCAGGCGGCCCAGGTCCAGGGGGTGGACGAAACCGAGCAGCGGGTAGCCGCCCATGCTCTGGTGGTCGGCCTGCAGGACGATGGGCTGGCCGTCCGGCGGCACCTGGATGGCGCCGCGGACCATGCCCAGCGACCACTGCCGGCGGGGTGCGCGGATCGGCTCGCCGTGCAGGCGCGCGCCCATACGGTCGGATTGCGGGCTGAGTTGCCAGGTGCGCTCGAAGAAGGCCGCCCGCTGCTCCGGCTCGAAGACGTCGCCGCCGGGCAGCACGCGCAGCATCGGCGTCTCGCGGTAGTCCGGCACGTAGGGCCAGGGCACGCTGGCGCCGCGTTCGAAGGCTTCGCCGCTAGCCGCGCAAGGCAGCAGGTCGCCCTCCTCCAGCGCCCGGCCGTCGCCGTGCAAGCCGCCCAGGCCCTCGCGGCGCAGGGTGGCGACGCTGCCCAGCACGGGTTCGACGCGGAAGCCGCCCGCCACCGCCAGGTAGGCGCGCTGGCCGCCGGCGGCGAAGCCCAGTTCCAGTTCCTGCCCGGCGCGCAGGGCAAAGCGCGACCAGCCAGGGCGCGCTTCGCCGTCCACGCGGATCGGCACTTGCGCACCGCACAGCGCCAGCCAGCAGTCCGCTTCGGCCCGCAGGCGCAGGCCGCCGAGGGCCACCTCCAGCAGCGGCGTGCCCCAGGCGTTGCCCAGCAGATGGTTGGCCCAGGCCGCGGCATGGATATCCACAGGCCCGCCAGTGGAAACACCCAGATGCTGCCAGCCGTGGCGGCCGGCATCCTGCAGCAGGCTCAGCAGGCCAGCCTTGAGCACCCGCAGGCCGCTCATGGGCAACCTCCGGCGCGGCGGAAGGCCGCCTCGTCGATGGGCAGGAAACGCACCTGGTCGCCCACCGCCAGCGGGCACGGCGGCTCCTGGTGTGGGTCGAACAGACGCTGCGCGGTGAGCCCCAGCAGGTGCCAGCCGCCCGGCGAGGCCTGTGGATAGACCGCGGTCTGCCGCTCGGCGATGGCCAGGCTGCCGGCCGCCACGCGGGTGCGCGGGTTGGCCCGGCGCGGCAGGGCCAGGCGCTCGTCCAGCTCGCCGAGGTAGGCGAAGCCAGGCGCGAAACCGATGGCGCCGACGCGGTACTCGCGGGCGCTGTGCAGCTCGATCACCTGGTCCCGCCGCAGGCCACAACGCCGGGCCACCTCGTCGAGGTCCTCGCCGGCGTACCACACGCGGATTTCATGCAGGCGCCCGGCGGCGTCGCTTGGCTCTGGGCCGGGCCAGTCCGCCAGCAGCGGCGCCAGGCGGCGCTGCAGGTCGAGGGGGTTGGTGCGGCGCAGGTCGTAGTGCAGCAGCAGCGTGGTCCAGCCCGGCACCAAATCGGTCAGCACCTCGCCCAAGGCCGAGCGCAGGCGTTCGGCCAGGGCGGCTATGCGCAACGGCAGGTGCGCGTCCGGGCGTTCGGCCAGGGTCAGCAGCAGGGCTTCGGCGCCGAAGGGCTCGACGCGGATCATGCGGCGTCCAGCAGGCCACGCAGGCGCCGCAGCACCGCCAGGGATTCGGGGTTGTCGCCGTGCACGCAAAGGCTGTCGGCGCGCAGCCGCAGGGGGTTGCCGTCGATGTCCGGGAAGGGCTCGCCACGGGCGATGGCCAAGGCCTGGTCGAGGATGCGCTGCGGCTCGTGGTGCACCGCGCCGGCCAGGCGCCGCGGGGCCAGCTGGCCGTCGGGCAGGTAGGCGCGGTCGGCGAAGGCCTCGAACATCAGCGGTACGTCGGCAGCGTCGGCCAGGGCCAGTTCGCGGCGGTTGTCGGCCAGGGCCAGGACCATCAGCGGCAGGCCCTTGCGGTAGGCCGCGCAGGCATCGAGCACCGCCGCCAGCAGGGCGTCGTCGCGCACCAGGTCGTTGTACAGCGCGCCGTGGGGCTTCACATAGTCGACGCGGGTGCCGGCGGCACGGCAGAAGGCGTCCAGCGCGCCCACCTGGTACAGCACCAGGGCCTGCACCTCTTCCGGCGAACAGCTCAGATGGCGGCGGCCGAAGCCGGCCAGGTCGGGGTAGGACGGGTGCGCGCCTATGCTCACGCCCTGCTCCAGCGCCAGGCGCACGGTGCGCTGGATGGTCAGCGGGTCGCCGGCGTGGAAGCCGCAGGCCAGGTTGGCCTGGTCGATCAGCGGCATGGCGTGGACGTCGTCGCCCATGCGCCAGGCGCCGTAGCTTTCCCCCATGTCGCAGTTGAGCAGGATGCGAGTTGACTGATCGGTCATGATACTGCCTCGACTTCGCCGGCGAGTTTCGGAAACATCCCTAGGTTAAACCAGAGAGCCATCATTTAGTCTTAGGAATATTCAGTAACGATTCAGGGGAGTAATATCCTCCGCTTCCTCCCGCCGAAAGCCATCGACTCGAAGATGAAAGCCCTGATCCTGGCTGCCTACGCGGCCTGCATCGCCTATGTGCACGTGCGCGGCAAGGTCCGCCACAAGCTGTCCCGGCAGCTGAGCGACCACTCCAGCTTCCTCGCCCCGCTGAACTGCTTCATGTACCTGTTCTCCAGGGTGCCCAATACGCCGTACCTGACGCCCAACGCCTTCCCGGAGATGCAGAAGCTCACCGACAACTGGGAAGTCATCCGCGCCGAGGCCCTGCGCCTGCGCGAGGCCGGCAGCATCAAGCGCTCCGAGCAGTACAACGACGTCGGCTTCAACTCCTTCTTCAAGACCGGCTGGAAGCGCTTCTACCTGAAGTGGTACGACGACGCCCACCCCTCGGCCGACGTGGTCTGCCCGCAGACCACTGCGCTGCTGCGGGAAATCCCCTCGGTGAAGGCGGCGATGTTCGCCGAGCTGCCGCCGGGCTCGCGCCTGGTGCGCCACCGCGACCCCTACGCCGGCTCGCTGCGCTACCACCTGGGGCTGTTCACGCCGAACGACGAGGGCTGCTTCATCGAGGTGGACGGCCAGCGCTACTCGTGGAAGGACGGCGAGGCCGTGGTGTTCGACGAGACCTACATCCACTATGCCGAGAACACCACCGAGCACGACCGGGTGATCCTCTTCTGCGACGTCGAGCGGCCGCTGAAGTACCGCTGGGCGCAGGCTTTCAACCGCTGGTTCAGCCGCAACGTGATGGCCGCCGCCGCCTCGCCCAACGACGACGGCGACAAGACCGGCGGCATCAACCGCGCCTTCGGCACGCTGTACAAGATCCGCCTGCAGGGCAAGGCGCTGAAGAAGCGCAACCGCAAGCTGTACTACCTGCAGAAGTGGGCGTTCTTCGGGGCGATCCTGGCGTTCATTCTCTGGGTTTGAAGAGCCGCTGGAGGCTAGAGGCTGAAGGCTGGAGGTAAGAGCCTTTCCGCCTTCAGCCTTCAGCCTCTTTAATAAACATCCCGCCGGTAGCGCCCTTCTTCCAGCAACGCTTCCACCGCCAGGTCGCCCAGCGCTTCGCGCAGCACTGCGTCCACGCCGCCGGCCATGCCTTCCAGGCTGCCGCAAACGTAGATCGCCGCGCCCTCTTCCAGCCACTGCCGCAACTCCTCAGCGCGTTCGCGCAGGACGTCCTGCACGTAGACCTTGCTCGCCTGGTCGCGGGAGAAGGCCACGTCCAGGCGCTGGAGTTCGCCGCTCAGCAGGTAGCCTTCCAGCTCTTCGCGGCAGTAGAAGTCGTGCTCGCGGTTGCGTTCGCCGAACAGCAGCCAGTTGCGCCGGCGGCCCGCGCCTATGCTGGCGCGCAGCAGCGAGCGCAGGCCGGCCAGGCCGGTGCCGTTGCCGATCAGGATCAGCGGGCGGTCTTCCTCCGGCAGGTGGAAGCCGGCGTTGCGGCGCAGGCGCAGGGCCAGGCCGGCGCCGGGTTGCAGGTATTCGGTGAGCCAGCCGGAGCCCACGCCCAGGCTGCCGTCGGGGTGGCGCTCCTGGCGCACGATCAGTTCCAGGGCACCGTCGCTGGGCAGCGAGGCGATGGAGTATTCCCGCGCCGCCAGCGGCACCAGGGCGTCCAGCACGGCCTGTGGGTGCAGGCCGACCAGGTGGCCGAGGGAAACCGGTAGCTCGCGCCCGGTCAGGGCATCGGCCAGGGCCATGCTGCCGCCCTCGACCTCGACGCTGGCCTCGGCGTCCACGCCCAGATGCTCCAGCCAGGCCAGCACGCGTTCGCGCGGGTGCTGCGGAAGGATTTCCACCAGGTCGCCGGCGCGCCAGTCGGCGCTGCTGCCGGCCGGCGCCTGCAGGCGCAGCAGCCAGGTGGACTGGCCCTGGCTGCTGGGGTTGAGGTGTTCGCGGGCGGCCAGGCTCCACAGCTCGTATTGCGGCGCAGCGAAGGGCGTCGGCGCGGCCACGCCGGTCAGTTGTGCCAGCTGTTGCTGCCACTCGCGCAGGGCGGCGGCGTCGCCGTTGTCCACTTCCACGCCGTCGAACAGCGGCTGCGCGCCCTGTCCTTGCAGCCAGCCCTGCATACGCCGGGCGAAGCCGCAGAAGGCCTGGTACTGGCGGTCGCCCAGGGCGAGCATGGCGAAGCGCAGCTGGCCGAGGCCGGCGGCTTCGCCGAGCAGCTTGCGCTCGAAGCCGCGGGCGCTGTCCGGGGCCCCGCCGTCGCCGAAGGTGCTGACCACGAAGAGCGCGTTGCGCGTCTGCTCCAGTTGCTGGCGGTCCAGGCGCGCCAGGGGCTCCACGCGCACCGCCAGGCCCGCGGCCTGCAGCTGCCCGGCGCTCTGCCAGGCCAGTTGCTCGGCGAAACCGCTCTGGCTGGCGTAGCCCACCAGCCAGGCATCGGCGCCGCCGGCGCCAGCCAGTTCGACGCGGGCAGCCTGGGCGGCTTTCTTCTTGCGCCGGCGATCGAGGTAGAGCAGCCAGCCGGTGACGAAGAACAGCGGCATGGCCAGGCTCGCCAGCATCATCAGGATGCGCCCGGGCATACCGAAGTAGCTGCCCACGTGCAGGGCGTAGACGCTGGTCAGCAGTTGCTTGCCGAAGCTGCTGTCGGCGTAGCGCTTGTCGCCCAGCAGGCGGCCGCTTTTCGGGTCGATGCGCATTTCGTTGAAGGCGCGTTCGTGGGCGGCGTCGTCCAGGCGGTAGAACACCGTGGCCGGCTGCCCGCCCACCGGCGGCAGGCGCAGGTTGTAGGCCTCAAGGCCAGGACCGGCGGTGCTGCGCAGGGTGTTCCACAGGGCGCTGTAGTCCACTTCCAGCGGCGGCCCCTTGGGCGCTTCGCCGCCACGGCCACCGCGGCCGCCCTGGCGCTGCTGGCCGGCCGGGGCGTCGTCGAGCAGCTTGAACAGCGCGCCGCGGTACCAGTCGTAGGACCAGTACAGGCCGGTCAGCGAGGCCAGCAGATAGAAGGCCAGGCACCAGGTGCCGGCTACCGCGTGCAGGTCCCAGTTGAAGGCGCGGCCCTTCTTGCGCCAGTCCAGGGCCAGCCAGGCGCGCCAGCTCAGGGTCTTGCGCGGCCAGCGCAGGTACAGGCCGGAGAGGCAGAAATAGATGAGGATCAGGGTGCAGGCCGCGGTCACCTGCTTGCCGAACTCGCCCAGGGCCAGGAAGCGGTGCAGCTGCATGATGAACATGAAGAAGCCTTCCCCGGACGGCGCCGGCAGCGAGGCACCGGTGTAGGGGTCGACGTAGCGCGATTCGCCGCGGCGCTGGCCCGGTGGCGGGGTGAAGAAGATGCGCGCGGCCTCGTCGCCGTCGACCTTGGCCCAGACGAAGGACACCTTCCTGCCCGGCTCGGCGGACTCCACCCGCTGCACCAGTTCGTCCAGCGCCAGGGTGCCGCCGGGCTGCTCCTGCACCGTCAGGCTGGCAGGGTTGAAGGCGCGCAGCAGTTCGTCCTGGAACGACAGCGCCGCCCCGGTCACGCCCATCAGGGCCAGCACCAGGCCGGCGCTTATGCCGAAGAACCAATGCAGCTGGAACCAGACTTTCTTCAACACCTTGCTCTCACCTCGGGCGCGGGGCGCCAAACAATAGAAAACCCCGCCCGAAGGAGCAACGGGCGGGGTGCACGGAAGGCCGTGCGATCAGAAGTGCAGGTTCACCCCCAGCAGCGCCGTGCGGCCCGGGGCCACGTGGGCCATGTGGGTGCTGTAGACCTGGTCGAAGTAACGCTTGTCGGTCAGGTTCTGCACGTTCAGCTGCAGGTCGACGTTCTTGCTCAGCTTGTAGCTGGCCATGGCGTCGTAGCGCCAGTAGGACGGGATGTAGGTCGAGTTGGCAGTGTTGCCGAACTGCTTGTCCACATAGGTGGTGCCGCCGCCGATGGTCAGGTCCTGCAGCACCTCGTAGGTGGTCCACAGGGTGAAGTTGTTCGGCGCCACCTGCGGCATGCGGTTGCCTTCGTCGGACTTGGTGGTCGACTTACGGATCTCGCTATCCAGGTAGGTGTAGCCGCCGAAGACCTTCCACTTGGGCGTCAGCTGGCCGCTGAAGCCCAGTTCCACGCCTTGTACGCGCTGTTCGCCGTCGAGCACCTGGAAGGAGCTGTTGTCCGGGTCGGCGACGCGGGCGTTGGTCTTGTCGGTGCGGAACACCGCGGCGTTCAGCGACAGCGCCTCGTCGAAGAAGTCCCACTTGGTGCCCAGCTCCAGGTTGCGGTTGCGTTCCGGGTCCAGGCTGGTGTTGGCCGCGCTGACTTCCTGGCCGCCCTCGCCTGCGGTCTCGCCGCTGGGGTTGCTGGAGGTGGACCAGGCCAGGTAGATGCTGCCGTTGGGCAGCGGCTTGTAGACCAGGCCGGTCTGGTAGTTCCAGAAGTGGGTGTTGCTCTCGCGCTTGAAGTTGCCCGGCGCCGAGCCACGGCCACCGGTGCTGTAGCCGCTGGACTCGGTGTCGAAGTCGTCGTAGCGCAGGCCCAGGTTCAGGTCCCACTGCTCGTTGAGCTTGAGGGTGTCGAACACGTAGACGGCCGAGGTCTTGGTATCGGTGTCGGTGTAGGCCTGGCTGTCGACGATGCTGCCGGTCCAGGGGTCCTTGGGCGTCGGGTTGGCCAGGCTGGTGCAGTCGCCGCTGGCCAGCAGGGCGGCGTTGCAGGTGTTGCCCGCGGCCCCCGGGGTCACCACGTAGGGGCGGTTGTGCACGTCCTCGTAGCTGAACTCCAGGCCGGTCACCAGGCTGTGCTGGATGCTGCCGGTGTCGAAGGTGGCCTTCAGGTCGGTCTGGTTGACCCAGCCCTTGGAGGTGGAATTGCGGTTCTTCGACGAGCGATAGACGTAGCCGTTGGCGACGTTGCCGCGGCTGTCGTCGGGGTTGCTGACCACGTAGTCGAGGGTGGTACGGACCATGCGGAAGCTGTTGGACAGCGTCAGGTCGTCGTTGAGGTCGTGCTCGATGCGGAAGGTGCCGCTGTCGGTGGTGCTCTTGCGGTAGTCGCGGTGGGTCAGGCCGTAGAAGTTGTCGCGGTCGACCGAGGCCGGCTTGCTCGGGTTGTGTTTGCTGCGGTCGACGTTGGTCAGCGGCAGGCCGTAGTCCGGGATGTCGTCGGTGGCCAGGTGGTAGTAGGAGAAGGTCGCGCGGGTCGGGGTGTTGAAGCCGAAGGTGATGGTCGGCGCCACGCCCCAGCGGCTGACGCTGACGTCGTCGCGGCCGGCGACGTTGGCTTCGTGCTTCATCAGGTTCAGGCGGAAGGCCGCGTTGTCGCCCAGGGTGTGGTTGACGTCCAGGGTGGTGCGGTGGGTCTGGTCGGAACCGTAGGTGAAGCTGGCGTCGTTGAAGTCCTGCAGCTTGGCGGTCTTGCTCACCAGGTTCAGGCTGCCGCCGGTGGAGCCGGCGCCGGTGTAGGCCGAGCCCGGGCCCTTGCTGACTTCGATCTGCTCGATGTTGAACACTTCGCGGGTCTGCGAGGCGACGTCGCGCATGCCGTCGAGGAAGGTGTCGCTCTCGGCGTTGAAGCCGCGGATGAACGGACGGTCGCCCGCCGGGTTGCCGCCCTCGCCGGCGCCGAAGGTGATGCCGGGCGTGGTGCGCAGGGCATCGACCAGGGTCAGGGCGCCGGTGTCCTTGATCACCTGCTGCGGGATCACGGTGACGGTCTTGGGCGTGTCGAGCAGCGGCGCGGTGTACTTCTGCGAGGCCGACTGCTGGACGTTGTAGGTTTCTTCGCCCTGCTGGCCGACGACGGTGTCGGCATCCAGCGACAGCACATCCTGTGCGGGCTTCTTCTCGGAGGACTCCGCCGCCTGGGCGAAGTGGCTGCCGGACATGGCGGTGATGGCCACACCGACGGCGGAGACCAGCAGGCGCGGAGCGCTGGTGGCTTCGACAGATTGACGCGACATCGAAAGTTCCCTCCCCAGGGACTTGCTGAAGGCGGCGCAATCTAGTGCAAAACGAGAATCTGTATCAATTAGTAAATATTATCAGACGCACTTTATTTACAACATTTACATTTACCCCGTGCGACCGTTCGCCACCTCGGCTATACGCTGCAAATGCAAATGTCTATCATCGGCGTCGGATTTTCATTTGACCGAGCCCCGCCATGCTGCTGCACATTCCCGGCCTGTTCACCCGCGACGAGGTGACCCGCATCCGCACCGCCCTGGAGCAGGCCGAGTGGGGCGACGGCAAGGTCACCGCCGGCTACCAGTCGGCCAAGGCCAAGCATAACCTGCAGCTGGCCCAGGACCACCCGCTGGCCCGCGAGATTTCCGAGGCCATGCTGCTGCGCCTGTGGCAGAACCCGCTGTTCATGTCCGCGGCCCTGCCGCACAAGGTGTTCCCGCCGCTGTTCAACTGCTACACCGGCGGCGGCAACTTCGACTTCCACATCGACAACGCCGTGCGCGACGTGCAGGGCGGCCGCGAACGGGTGCGCACCGACCTCTCCTCCACCCTGTTCTTCAGCGACCCCGAGGACTACGACGGCGGCGAACTGGTCATCCAGGACACCTACGGCGAGCAGCGCGTGAAGCTGCCGGCCGGCGACCTGGTGCTCTACCCCGGCACCAGCCTGCACAAGGTCGAGCCGGTGACCCGCGGCGCGCGCTTCGCCTCGTTCTTCTGGACGCAGAGCCTGGTGCGCGAGGACAGCCAGCGCGCCCTGCTGTTCCAGATGGACCAGGCGATCCAGAAGCTCACCGCCGACGTGCCGGAGCACCCGGCCCTGGTCGAGCTGACCGGCACCTACCACAACCTGCTGCGGCGCTGGGTCGAGGTCTGACATGGCGTTCGTCCTGCGCCGGCGCGAAGAGCTCTCGGTGGAGCAATTGCGCGCCCGCCTGGCCAGCGACCCGCGCCAGGCCGCGGCGGCCATCCTCGAAGCCGCGCGCCAGGGCGACGTCGAGGCCCAGGCGCTGCTCGGGCAGATCCTCCTCGACGGCCAGGGCATCGAGCGCGACGCCGCGCTGGCGGCGACCTGGTTCCGCATCGCCGCCGAGCGCGGCCACGCCATGGCGCGCAACATGCTCGGGCGCTGCCTGGAGCACGGCTGGGGCGTGCCCGCCAACCCCGCCGAGGCGGCCGAACACTACGCCCGCGCAGCGGCGGTGGACCTCGACTGGGGCCTGTACAACCTGGCCAACCTGCTGGCCACCGGCCGCGGCGTGCCGCGCGACGCGGCCCATGCCCTGGCGCTGTACCGGCGCGCCGCCGACCTCGGCCACGCCAAGTCGATGAACCTGGTCGGCCGCCATTACGAGGAAGGCCTGTGCGTGCCGCGCAACCCGGAACTGGCCCGCGAGTGGTACCGCCGCTCGGCGGTGGCCGGCGACTTCCGCGGCCAGTTCAGCCACGCCGCGGCGCTGGCCGAGCGGGGCGAGGTGGAGGACGCGCGCTACTGGCTGCTGCGCGCCCTGGAGGGCGGCAACCTGAACTTCCTGCGGGTGGCCCGCGAACAGCTGGAACGGGCGCCGCAGGCGGAACTGCGCAGCCTGGCCCTGGCCTACTACCGGCGCGCCGCGGAACTCGGCGAGACGGCCGACGCCGATCTGTTCGCCGCGGCGCTCAAGCGCCTGTAAGCGATTTCTTGACGTTTTTTTCACATGTCCTTGCCCCGCCCTTCACACATGCCTCGCTAGGCTCACAAGCCAACTGACCGCCCCGCACGGGCGGCCCCTGCAAGACGAGGCAAGCGTGTCGACTGCAACCAACCCCTCCCGCCGCAAGGTGGACTGGGCCGGCCTGGGCTGGCTGCTGCTGTTCTTCTGGTACTTCTCCGGCGTCACCCAGGCACTGATCCTGTTCAGCGGCACCACCGGCTTCGCCGGCTTCCGCGACGCCTTCTTCCTCAGCAGCCTGTGGCTGGCCCCGCCGCTGCTGCTGCCACGCTTCACCCGCGGCCTGGCGGCGCTGATCGGCCTGGTGCTGTGGGCGGCCTCGCTGGTGGGCCTGAGCTACTTCGGCATCTACCACCAGGAGTTCTCGCAGAGCGTCATCTTCGTCATGTTCGAGTCGAACACGGCCGAGGCCGGCGAATACTTCAGCCAGTACTTCAGCACCTGGCTGTGCCTGGCCCTGCTGCTCTACACGGCGGTGGCGGTGCTGCTGTGGCGGCGCGTGCGCCCGCTGCGCATGCCGGCGCCGGCCCGGGTGGCCCTGGCCGTGCTGCTGGTGGCGGCGAACCTGGTCTACCCCTTCTACAAGCAGATGGTCAGCCAGGAGCGCAGCTTCGCCCAGGCCCTGGAGAAGGTGCAGCAGCGCATGGAGCCGGCGGTGCCCTGGCAACTGGTGGTGGGCTACGCGCAGTACCGCCAGCAGTTGGACAACATGCAGAAGCTGCTGCAGCGCAACGCCGCCCTGCCGCCGCTGAAGAACCTCAAGGATGACAGCGGCGAGGCGCCGCGCACCCTGGTGCTGGTGCTGGGCGAATCCACCACCCGCGAGCACATGCACCTGTACGGCTACGACCGGCCGACCACGCCGAACCTCGACGCCCTGGCCGCCGGCGACCGCAACCTGACGGTGTTCAAGGACGTGGTCTCGCCGCGCCCCTACACCATCGAGGTGATGCAGCAGATCCTCACCTTCGGCGACGAGCAGCACCCGGACCGCTTCCTCACCGACCCGTCGCTGATCAACCTGATGAAACAGGCCGGCTACAAGACCTTCTGGATCACCAACCAGCAGACGATGACCAAGCGCAACACCATGCTCACCACCTTCTCGCAGCAGACGGACGAGCAGTTCTACCTGAACAACCAGCGCAACCAGAACGCCCGCCAGTACGACGACGTGGTCTTCGCGCCCTTCGAACAGGTGCTCAAGGACCCGGCGCCGAAGAAACTCATCGTGGTGCACCTGCTGGGCACCCACATGGACTACCGCTATCGCTACCCCGAAGCGTTCGCCCGCTTCAAGGACCGCCAGGGCGTGCCGGCCGGGCTCTCGGACGACCAGGCGGACACCTACAACGCCTACGACAACGCGGTGCTGCACAACGACTTCGTGGTCGCCAGCCTGATCAAGCGCTACGCCGCCAGCGAGCCGAACGGCTTCCTGGTGTACCTTTCCGACCATGGCGAGGAAGTCTTCAGCTCCGGCAAGCACGACCGCCTGGGGCGCAACGAAGGCGACCCGACGCGGCCGATGTACACCATCCCCTTCCTGCTCTGGACCTCGCCGAGCTGGCAACAGGCCCACCCGCGCGACCTGCAGGCGCTGAGCGGAAGGCCCTACAGCAGCTCGCACCTGATCCACACCCTGTCCGACCTGGCCGGCCTGAGCTACGACCGCTACGAGCCGGGCAAGAGCCTGGTCAGCCCCGAGTTCGTCGCGGCGCCACGCTGGATCGGCGACCCCTACGCGAAGAACGGCCTGCACGAGTTCGACAAGTTGCCGCTGGATAACGCAATGGGCGACCAGCAGTTGGCCAAGGCAAGCAAGGCGCCGGCCACCGTCCAGGTGCGCCAGGCCAACGAGGGTTGAGGCCGCGCGGGCCCTGCCCGCGATTTCGTGCGCATGACGTGCGTCCTGGGGATGGCGTGGTCGGGGCAGCGTAGGAGCAGATCTCATCCGCGAATCGCGCCGATACCCCCGGCTATCGCGGACAAGGTCCTACGCCCGTGCTTTCCTGGAACTGTAGGAGCGGGCCCTGCCCGCGATTTCGTGCGCATGATGTGCGTCCCGGGGATGGTGTGGGCGGGGCAGCGTAGGAGCGGATCTCATCCGCGAATCGCGCCGATACCTCCGGCTATCGCGGACAAGGTCCGCCCACGCCCGTGCTTTCCTGGAACTGTAGGAGCGGGCCCTGCCCGCGATTTCGTGCGCATGACGTGCGTCCCGGGGATGGTGTGGGTGGGGCAGCGTAGCGGATCTCATCCGCGAATCGCGCCGACACCCCCGGCTATCGCGGACAAGGTCCGCTCCTACGCCCGTGCCATCCAGCCCGTAGGATGGGTTGAGCGAAGCGATACCCATCATCACCACCGCATGGGTTTCGCAAGCTCAACCCATCCTACGAAAAGCACCTCGGCGCAGTGGGGAAGGCATTGGCCGGGGGCAAAGAAAAAACCCCGCATCGGCGGGGTTTCTTCGGTTCAGCTACGGCTCAGATGTAGAAGGCCTTCAGCGGCGGGAAGCCGTTGAATTCCACCGCGCTGTAGCTGGTGGTGTAGGCGCCGGTGGACAGCCAGTACAGGCGGTCGCCGGCGGCCAGGTTCAGCGGCAGGCCGTACTTGTAGTGCTCGTACATGATGTCGGCGCTGTCGCAGGTCGGGCCGGCGATCACCACTTCTTCCATCTCGCCCTTCTTCTCGGTCCAGATCGGGAACTTGATGGATTCGTCCATGGTTTCGATCAGGCCGGAGAACTTGCCCACGTCCGCATAGACCCAGCGCTCCACCGCGGTGCGCGACTTGCGCGCCACCAGCACCACTTCGCTGACCAGGATGCCGGCGTTGGCGATCAGCGAGCGGCCCGGCTCGAGGATGATTTCCGGCAGGTCGTCGCCGAAGTCTTCCTTGAGGAAGCGGATGATTTCCTCGGCGTAGGTTTCCAGGTCGTTGGTCTTGGCGATGTAGTTGGCCGGGAAGCCGCCGCCCATGTTGATCATCTTCAGCTCGATGCCGTCTTCTTCCTTCAGGCGCTCGAAGATCACCTTGACCTTGGCGATGGCCGCATCCCACACGGAGATGTCACGCTGCTGCGAGCCGACGTGGAAGGAGATGCCGTAGGGCACCAGGCCCAGCTGGCGGGCGAGAATCAGCAGGTCCATGGCCATGTCGGTCTGGCAGCCGAACTTGCGCGACAGCGGCCAGTCGGCGGTGGTCGAACCCTCGGTGAGGATGCGCACGTAGACCTTCGAGCCCGGCGCGGCCTTGGCGATGTTGCGCAGGTCGGCCTCGGAGTCGGTGGCGAACAGACGCACGCCCTTATCGAAGAAGTAGCGGATGTCCTTGGCTTTCTTGATGGTGTTGCCGTAGCTGATGCGCTCCGGGCCCACGCCGGTCTTCATCACCTTGTCCAGCTCGTAGATCGAGGCGATGTCGAAGTTCGAGCCCTTGTCGCGCAGCAGCTCGGTGATCTCTGTGGCCGGGTTGGCCTTGACCGCGTAGTACACCTTGGCGAACGGGAAGCAGTGGGTCAGCTGGTCGTAGGCGTCGGCGATGGTCTGTTTGTCGATGACGACGAAGGGGGTTTCCTGCTTGTCGGCAAATGCCTTCATACGCTGGAAGGTTTCAGGGGCGAAGTAATCCTCGACCTTGATGGACATGGTTGGGACTCCCAATGGCAAAACACATGGATACGTAGGGGTGAAGCTGAACGTCTAATCCGTTTCCCCACTTTGGTTCGCCTACTTCCCAAGGCATGTCGCCGAGTATCACCTGGTGCCCGGCGCTTTCTGCGAAGGGCTCGCTGAAACCGCTGAACTGATTAGTCAGGCAGACTCTCGTCGTCAGTACTTGAGCCGGATGGATCGTTTCCAGCATGGACGTTCGGGCGCGAACTTTAGGACCTGAAGTCCGTGAGTTCAACCAGAAATTGCCGCTTTCCCGAATCCCTTTGTCGCCTTGCCGGTTGACTGTTCTAGATACTCCACAAAATGCACGGAATACCGCACAGCACGGGCTTTCCAGGGGTTTCGGAACGCCCCGATCATCCCCCTTCTTTTTGACAGACCGGGGACAGCGACGAGGGTTCATCCGCAAGCAGTGCCGACCGACCACCGCCCCCTCACTTTGGGGAAAGTTCGCGCACCAGGCTCGGAAACCCGAACCACGGCTGGACCCCATACTCCCCGCCCCTGTCGGACGAAACCTCGGCGCTCGCCAATATGTCCGCCATATCCGGTTATCATCCGGTCTCTTTCCGCGTGCCCCCGACCCAGGGATAGGTCACTGGGGCCGGCCCACTTGCCTTGCCAAGGAGTACCTGCGACATGCTCGACCTCGCCGCGGCGTTCATCACGCTGACCACCCTGCTCACCTACGTGAACTACCGCTTCGTGCGGCTGCCGCCGACCATCGGCGTGATGGCCACGGCGCTGGTGTTCTCGCTCCTCGCCCAGGGCCTGTCGATGGCCGGCTACCCGGTGCTGGAGGTGGAGATGCAGCAGATCATCCGCCGCATCGACTTCTCCGAAGTGCTGATGACCTGGTTCCTGCCCGCGCTGCTGTTCGCCGGCGCCCTGCACGTGAACCTCGGCGACCTGCGCAACTACAAGTGGCCCATCGGCCTGCTGGCCACCTTCGGCGTGCTGATCGCCACCACGGTGATCGGCTACCTGGCCTACTACACCTTCGCCCTGTTCGGCTGGCACGTGGACTTCATCTATTGCCTGCTGTTCGGCGCGCTCATCTCGCCCACCGACCCCATCGCCGTGCTCGGCATCCTGCGCTCGGCCGGCGCGCCCAAGCCGCTGGCCACCACCATCGTCGGCGAGTCGCTGTTCAACGACGGCACTGCGGTGGTGGTGTTCACCATCCTCCTGGGCATCCTCATGGCCGGCGAGACGCCGACCGTCTCGGCCACCGCCTGGCTGTTCCTGCAGGAGGCGGTGGGCGGCGTGCTGTTCGGCGCGGCGCTGGGCTACGGGGTGTTCCTGATGATGCGCGGCATCGACCAGTACCAGGTGGAAGTGATGCTGACCCTCGCCCTGGTCATCGGCGGCGCCGCCCTGGCCGCGCGCCTGCACGTGTCGGCGCCGATCGCCATGGTGGTGGCCGGGCTGATCATCGGCAACCAGGCGCGCCAGTACGCCATGTCCGACGAGACGCGGCGCTACATCGACAAGTTCTGGGAGCTGATCGACGAAATCCTCAACGCCCTGCTGTTCGCCCTGATCGGCCTGGAACTGCTGCTGTTGCCGTTCAACTGGCTGCACGTGGTGGCCGCCCTGGTCCTCGGCGGCGCGGTGCTGGCCTCGCGCCTGCTCACCGTGGCCCCGGCCATCCTGGTGCTGCGCCAGACCGAGGCCGGGCGCCGCCAGGTGCCCAGCGGGACCATCCGCATCCTGGTCTGGGGCGGTCTGCGCGGCGGCGTCTCGGTGGCCCTGGCGCTGTCGCTGCCGCTGGGCGAACAGCGCGACCTGATCCTCAGCCTGACCTACGTGGTGGTGCTGGTGTCCATCCTGCTCCAGGGCCTGTCCATCGGCCCGCTGGTGCGCGCCCTCTACCGCGGCGCGGCGCCCGCGGCCGACGACGGCCACTGAGGCGGGGCCTTGCGTCGCCGCACCTGCCGGCGACGCAAGGCTTTGGGCTATAATCCCGCGCTTTTCCGGGCCGACCGCGCCCGCCGTCACCGAACTCCAGCAGGCACGCACCCATGACCAACCAGGCCGCCGAAGTCGCCAAGCGCCGTACCTTCGCGATCATCTCCCACCCCGACGCCGGTAAGACCACCATCACCGAGAAGCTGCTGCTGATGGGCAAGGCCATCGCCGTCGCCGGCACCGTGAAGTCGCGCAAGTCCGACCGCCACGCGACCTCCGACTGGATGGAAATGGAGAAGCAGCGCGGCATCTCCATCACCACCTCGGTGATGCAGTTCCCCTACCGCGAGCACATGGTCAACCTGCTCGACACCCCCGGCCACGAAGACTTCTCCGAAGACACCTACCGCACCCTGACCGCGGTGGACTCGGCGCTGATGGTGCTCGACGGCGGTAAAGGGGTAGAGCCGCGGACCATCGCCCTGATGGAAGTCTGCCGCCTGCGCGACACGCCCATCGTCAGCTTCATCAACAAGCTGGACCGCGACATCCGCGACCCCATCGAGCTGCTCGACGAGATCGAGGCGGTGCTGAAGATCAAGGCCGCGCCCATCACCTGGCCGATCGGCTGCTACCGGGACTTCAAGGGCGTGTACCACCTGGCCGAGGACAAGATCATCGTCTACGTGCCCGGCCACGGCCACGAGCGCATCGAGACCCAGGTGATCGACAAGCTCGACTCCGACGAGGCCCGCGCGCACCTGGGCGACCTCTACGACAACTTCCTAGAAGAGCTGGAGCTGGTGCAGGGCGCCTGCCACGAGTTCGACAAGGAAGCCTTCCTCAAGGGCGAGATGACCCCGGTGTTCTTCGGTACCGCGCTGGGCAACTTCGGCGTCGACCAGGTGCTCGACTGCATCGTCGACTGGGCCCCGCAGCCGCTGGCGCGCGCTGCCCACGAGCGCATCGTCGAGCCCACCGAGGAGAAGTTCACAGGCTTCGTGTTCAAGATCCAGGCGAACATGGACCCGAAACACCGCGACCGCATCGCCTTCATGCGCATCTGCTCGGGCAAGTACGAGAAGGGCATGAAGATGCGCCACGTGCGCCTGGGCAAGGACGTGAAGATCGCCGACGCCCTGACCTTCTTCTCCAGCGAGCGCGAGCAGCTGGAAGAGGCCTACGCCGGCGACATCATCGGCCTGCACAACCACGGCACCATCCAGATCGGCGACACCTTCAGCGAGGGCGAGAACCTCGGCTTCACCGGCATCCCGCACTTCGCCCCGGAACTGTTCCGCCGCGTGCGCCTGAAGGACCCGCTGAAGTCCAAGCAGCTGCGCCAGGGCCTGCAGGAACTGGCCGAGGAAGGCGCCACCCAGGTGTTCTTCCCCGAGCGCAACAACGACATCATCCTCGGCGCCGTGGGCGTGCTGCAGTTCGACGTGGTCGCCAGCCGCCTGAAGGAGGAATACAAGGTCGAGTGCGCCTACGAGCAGATCAACGTCTGGTCGGCGCGCTGGATCGAGTGCAAGGACGAGAAGAAGCTCAAGGAGTTCAAGGACAAGGCCTTCGAGAACCTCTCCGTGGACGGCGGCGGCCACCTCACCTACCTGGCCCCCACCCGGGTGAACCTGAGCCTGATGGAAGAGCGCTGGCCGGACATCACCTTCCGCGCCACGCGCGAACACCACTGAGTTCGGTGCCTTCGTGAAAACGCCCGCCGTTGTGCGGGCGTTTTTGTTGGTGGCGGGGGCCTCCCGGGTGGGCCGGTATTCCGAATGAACTCCGCCCCCTCACAACTCTTCCCACCTGACATCTCATCACGGATCCAACGCACCGGAGCTCCAGGTGGACGACGGCGCCGCCCCGGTAAATTTCGCCGCAATCGCCCCGCGCGGGATCAACCGGTCGCGATAGCGGGTAACGAACAACCCGGTCTGCGGCGCCCGCAGCACCACCTCGCTCCCGGCATCCCCCGGCCGGGCGACGATGCGGGCGAAGCGCTCGCCAGCCTGCACCACCTCGCCCAACTCGCGCTCGAACACCAGCACCCCGGCCACCGGCGCAAACACCGTTTCCATGAAACCCATGGGCACCGCCACGCCTTGCCAGGCCGGCAGCTCCGCCGCTTCCTCGATCACCCCGCGCCCGCAGAGAAAGGCCCACAGCCCGTCAGCATCCTGCTGCGCCAGCGCGTCGCTGACGTCGCCCTGGCCGCGCAGTTCCAGCGTGGCCACCAGGCGCCCGTCGAAGCGATCCTCGGCCAACCAGGGTTCGATCACCACTTCCTCGAAGGCGCCGTCGCTGTCGCCTTCCCAGATGATCGCCAGCTCGGCGCGCAGCGCCGCGGCCAGGTCCTGCGCCGCCGGCCACAGGCGTTCGTGGACGTAGAGGTACTGCAGCGCCTCGTCGTCGGTATGCAGGTCCAACACGATATCCGCCGGCGCCGCCAGCGCGGCCAGCTGGCGCTGCCAGTCGCCGAGGTTGTCCAGCGTGCCCGTGGCTTTCGCCGAGGCCGGGAAGCCACGGTTGAAGTTGCGCGCCGTCGCTTCGTGATGGCGGCCGAGAATCCGGCCCTGGCGGAACTGGCCGATGCCGAAGGGATTGGCCTGGGGCACCAGCGTCACGCTGCCGTTGAGCCGCCCCTGCTCCGCCGCCTGGCGCAGCCTCGGCAGCAACTGGTGCAGCACCAGCATGCCGGCGATTTCGTCGGCGTGGACCCCGGCCTGCAGGTGCGCCCGCGGCCCCGGCCGGCCGGCGTCGATGCGCCAGGCCGGCACCGTCAATGGCGCGCCGGAATCCCCGCTCAGCCGCAGCGATACGTCTTCGATCATGCTTGCCTCCTCCCTCGTCGCGGGGCATGGCAAACTTGCCCGGCGCCCCCTAGTATCGATTCCACCCACCGCGCCCCGGCGCCCCGCACAAGGAACTCCCCCGCGTGGACAGCCCCCGCCAGAAAGCCCGCCGCGCCACGCCCGAGGAACGCCGCGAGGACCTGGTGCGCGCCTGCCTCAAGTGCCTGGTCGCCGATGGCCACGCCGGCATCTCGGTGCGGCGCATCGCCAGGGAAGCGGGGGTGGCCGTGGGCCTGGTCAACCACCACTTCGGCAGCATCGAGGCGCTGGTCGCCCAGGCCTACGAGAGCCTCGCCGCCGGCGTCACCCAGTCGCTGCGCGAGAGCGTCGCCGCCGCCGGCCCGGACCCCGCCGCACGCCTGGACGCCTTCCTGGTCGGCTCCTTCTCCCCGGGCGTGCTCGACCCCGACCTGCTCAGCCCCTGGGTGGTGTTCTGGAGCCTCATCCGCCATTCCACGCCGGTCAACGACGCCCACGAGCGCGGCTACCGCGCCTACCTGCAACTGCTCGAAGGCCTGATCACCGACCTCGCCCGCAGCGAGGGCTTCGCCATCGCCAACCCGCGCCTGGCCTCCATCGGCCTGTCGGCCATGCTCGACGGCCTGTGGCTGGAGTGGTGCCTGAACCCCACCACCTTCAGCGCCGAGGACGGCCTGCAGCTCAGCCGCCACTGGGTCGAGGGCCTGCGCCGCGGCGCCTACGCCTAGACCTTCGCCTTGCGCCGCCAGAACACCCAGCCGGCGCGCGAACGCGGCGCGGCGGACTCGCGGCGGACCGGCGTGGCGCGCTCCAGCAGGTTGAAACAGCCCTCGATGATGAACGTCAGGCACACGTAGATGGCCGCCACCAGCAGCAGCGGCTGGTACACCTGGAAGGTCTGCGCGCGCACCACGTTGGCCGCGCCCAGCAGGTCGACCACGGCGATGGTCGAGGCCAGCGCGGTGGACTTGAGCAGCAGCACCGTTTCCCCGGCCAGGGTCGGCAGCAGCAGGCGGATCGCCCGCGGCAGCCACACCCGGTAGAGCACCAGGCGACGGTGCATGCCGAAGGCCGCGGCGGCTTCCAGCTCGCCGCGCGGCACGGCCTTGAGGCCGCCGCGCACCACCTCGCCGACATAGGCCCCCACCGACAGCACCAGCGCCAGCACTATGTACCAGTAGCCGTCGCGCAGGTACGGCCAGAGGAAGCTGCTGCGGATCGGCGGGTAGGTGGCGAACAGGCTGCCCAGGCCGTAGTAGCAGGTGTAGATCTGCACCAGCAGCGGCGTGCCGCGGATGACACTGGTGAAGGCCAGGCTGGCCTTGGCCACGAACAGGTTGCGCGACATCCGCGCCAGCGCCACCAGCAGCGCCAGGGCGAAGCCGAGCACGGCGCTGACCAGCAGCAGCGACAGGGTGGTGCCCAGGCCGCGCAGCAGCAGGCTGGCGTAGGCGAATATCCAGTGATCGCTCATCGCGCGCGCCTCATACCGCCGGTATCCAGCGGCGGAAACGCCGCTCGAGCCAGCCGGAGAACAGGTTGGAGAGCACCGTGAGCAGGTAGTACAGCGCCGCCGCGGTGAGGTAGAAGGTCAGGTAGTGGCGCGTCGAGCCGGCCGCCTGCTTGGCGGTGTAGAGCAGCTCGTTGGTGCCCACCACGCTGATCAGCGCGCTGTCCTTGATCAGGTTGACCCACAGGTTGGCCATCCCGGCCAGGGCGTTGGGCGCCATGATCGGCAGGGTGACGCGGCGGAACAGGCCGAAGCCGTGCATGCCGTAGGCCCGCGCCGCCTCGATCTGGCCGTAGGGGATGGCCTGGATGGCGCCGCGGAAGATTTCCGAGGCGTAGGCGCCCTGCACCAGGCCGAGCACGGCGATGGCGACCATGGTGCCGTTGAGCTTCACGTCGCCGTAGCCGAGCCAGGCGAACAACTGGTTCAGGCCCATGGAGCCGACGTAGTACAGCAGCAGGATCAGCAGCAGCTCCGGCACCGCCCGGCACAGCGTGGTATAGCCGCGCGCGGCGGCGGCCAGCGGGCGCGGGCCGTTGAGCTTGGCGCTGGCGGCGCCCAGGCCGATCAGCATGCCGACCAGGAAGGCGCCGAAGGAAATCTGCAGGGTGACCAGCAGCCCGCGCAGCAGCGCCGGCCCCCAGCCCTGGGCGCCGAAGCCGACGAGGTCGAGATAGGATTGCATGGTGAATTCCTCGAACGACGGCGCCGCCCGGGCAGGGGCGGCGCCGGCTCATCACTGCTGCTTGGGCGCGACGCTGAGGCCGAAGTACTTGTCCGACAGCGCCTTGTAGTCGTCGCTGGCCAGCAGCTTGCCGATGGCCTCGTCGAGCCTGGCCTTCAGCGCGGTGTCGTCCTTGCGCAGGCCGGCGCCCACGCCGCGGCCGAACAGCGGGTCGTGGGGCACCTCGCCCTTGCTGACGATGCCCGCGGCCTTGGCGTCGGGGGAGTCGAGGAAGGATTTCACGGCGATGCCGTCGGCCATCATCAGGTCGATGCGCCCGGCCACCAGGTCGGCGTTCACCGAGTCCTGGGTGTCGTAGTAGCGCACGTCGGCGATCTTCTCGTAGTACTTCTTCAGGTAGTTGGAGCTGACGGTGGAGATCTGCACGCCGATCACCTTGCCCTTCAGGCCCTCGGGGCTGATGGTGATGTCGCTGGCGGCCGGCGCGGCCACCGCCACCGGGGTGTCGTAGTAGGGCACGCTGAAGGCGATCTGCTTCTCGCGCTCGTCGGTGATGGACATGGAGTTGAAGATGACGTCGATCTTCTTCGCCATCAACGCCGGGATGATGCCGTCCCAGGCCACCTCGTCGATCTCGCACTGCGCCTTCATCTCGGCGCAGACCTTGTGGATCAGGTCCGGCTCGAAGCCGGTCCACTGGCCGTCCGGCTGCTTCACCGAGAACGGCGGGTAGGGCTCCGCCGCCAGGGCGAAGCGCAATGTCTCCGCCTGCGCGCTGGCCATGCCCGCCGCCAGCAATGCCGCACCCGCCAACCAACCGCAAAGACCCTGTCTGTTCATGATGCCCCTTCCGCCTTCTTGTGGTTTGTCATGCTAGAAGCTTGCCCGGGTGGCCGCGCGGGGCGGCCGGTTCAACGATTCTGGTGCGCGTTGACGAACTGCCGGCAGCGCTCGCTGCGCGGCCGCGCGAAGACCTCCTCGGGGGTGCCCTCCTCCTCGATCAGGCCCTGGTGGAGGAAGGCCACGTGGCTGGAGACGTCGCGGGCGAAGGCCATTTCGTGGGTCACCAGGATCATGGTGCGGCCCTCCTCGGCCAGCGAGCGGATCACCCGCAGCACCTCGCCGACCAGCTCCGGGTCCAGCGCCGAGGTCGGCTCGTCGAACAGCATCACCTTCGGCCGCACCGCCAGGGCGCGGGCGATGGCCACGCGCTGCTGCTGGCCGCCGGAGAGGAAGGCCGGGTATTCGTTGCGCTTCTCCGCCAGGCCCACCCGCGCCAACAGCGCCTCGGCGCGCTCGCGGGTCTCGGCGCGGCTCTCGTGGAGGACGAAGGTCGGCGCCTCCATCAGGTTCTCCAGCACGGTGCGGTGCGGCCACAGGTTGAAGTTCTGGAACACCATGCCCAGCCGCGAGCGGATGCGCGTCAGTTGCTTCTGGTCGGCCACCCGCGGCTCGCCGTGGCGGTCCTGGTCGAGGCGGATGATCTCGCCGTCGACGCTGACGCTGCCGGCGTTGGGCACCTCGAGCATGTTGATGCAGCGCAGCAGGGTGCTCTTCCCCGAGCCGCTGGCGCCGATCAGCGAGACCACGCCGCCCTCGCGGGCCGACAGCGAGACGCCCTTGAGCACCTCGAACTGGCCGAAGCGCTTGTGCAGGTCGCAGACTTCGATCACCGGTTTGCCGGCGGGCTGCGCCGGTACGCTCTGTGTAGGAGCGCGCCCTGCGCGCGATTCGCGGGCACGGCCCGCTCCTACAGGGGAGGCCGCGGGCAGGGATTCGACGAAGGCGAGGATGCGCTCGCAAGCCTCGGCCAGGGTCTCGTCGGCCAGGGTGAAGGACAGCCGCACGAAGCCGTCGGCCTGGGGCCCGAAGGCAGCGGCGTCGAGCACCGACACGCCGCGGGCGCGGAACAGCTGCCAGGCGAAGTCCAGGGAACTCAGGCCCGTGCCGCGCACGTCGACCATCACGAACATCCCGGCCTCGGGGCTCAGCACCTTCAGCCGCGGGCTGCGCGCCAGTTGCCGCAGCACCAGGTCGCGGCGCCGGCGGTAGACCTCGCGCATCCCGGCGGCCACCTCGTCGTGGCGGCGCACCGCCGCCAGCGCGGCCTCCTGCACGAAGCCGGGCAGGCCGTAGAGCATGTTCAGCGCCAGGTTCTCGATGTGCCCGACCAGCTTCGGCTCGGCGACGATCCAGCCGGCGCGCCAGCCGGTCATGGCGTGGGACTTGGACAGGCTGCCCAGGCTCAGGGTGCGCGCGGCCATGCCCGGCAGCGCGGCGAAGCTCTGGTGCGGTTGTTCGAAGGTCAACGCCTCGTACACCTCGTCCACCACCACCCAGAGGTCGTGGCGCTCGGCGACGGCGGCGATGGCGCGCAGCTCGTCGGGGCGCATGACCACGCCGGTGGGGTTGTTCGGGTTGGCGAAGAAGATCGCCCGGGTGCGCGGGGTGATGGCAGCTTCCAGGGCCGTCGCGTCGAGGCGGAAGCCGTTGTCGGCGGGAGTGGGCACCGCCACCAGCTTGGCGCCGGTGGCCTTCAAGGTGGCCTCGTAGGTGACGTAGACCGGGTCGAAGACGATGACTTCGTCGCCGGCCTCCAGCAGGCACAGGGCGGCGGCGAACAGGGCGTTCTGCGCGCCGGCTAGGACGATAACGTTGTCCGCGCACACCTGCAGGTCGAAGCGCCGCCGGTACAGGTCGGCGATGGCCTGGCGCAGTTCCGGGCGCCCGGCCACGTCGCTGTAATGGGTGTCGCCGGCCTGCAGCGAGACCACCGCGGCGTCGGTGATGAAGGCCGGGGTGGCGAAGTCCGGATCGCCGACGCTGAGGACGATCGCGTCCTCCCCAGCGCGTTGCGCCGCCACGGCGGCGTAGTGGATATCCCAGGCGGCTGCGCCTGGCCCGACCATCCTGTCCACAAGCGACGAATAACGCATGCACGGACCTCACCCGAATGACGGAGAACCCGCGGCGGGAACGGCGTTCGGCGGCGGGGCGTGGCATCACCATAACCACGAATGAACGAGTGTTCAACAGTGTTTTCCGGCCAAATCGAGCGCTCGTTCAATTTGCCCCGGAATAGAGCGGCTGCGGCCTGCGGGCCCATTTTCGGCGCCCGGCGCGGCAGGCACCGGCACTCCTGGCGAAGGGCCCGCAACGCTCCCTTCCCACCCGTCTGCCCTGCCCCGCCAGGGTGCAGGCAGGGCCGCGACATTTTCCGAACATGCTCATAACGGGTTCTTAACGATTGCTCGGCGAGCATGGATGCACTCAATGGCCACAGTCCCGTGACCCGCATGGACAACGCGTTCCTCCCCTTCTCCCGGCCCAGCATCGGCGCCGAGGAAATCCAGGCCGTCAGCCAGGTGCTCGGCTCCGGCTGGATCACCACCGGCCCGCAGAACCAGTTGCTGGAGCAGCGCTTCGCCGACTACGTCGGCTGCAAGCACGCCGTGGCCGTGGCCTCGGCCACCGGCGCCATGCACATCGCCCTGCTCGCGCTGGGCATCGGCCCGGGCGACGAGGTAATCACCCCGTCGCAGACCTGGGTGTCCACCGCCAACATGATCTGCCTGCTGGGCGCCACGCCGGTGTTCGTCGACGTCGACCGCGACACCCTGATGACCGACGCCGCGCGCATCGAGGCGGCCATCACCCCGCGCACGAAGGCGATCATCCCGGTGCACTATGCCGGCGCCGCCTTCGACCTCGACCCGCTCTACGCCCTGGCCGAAAGACACGGCATCGCAGTGATCGAGGACGCCGCCCACGCCGCCGGCACCCGCTACCGCGGCCGCCACGTCGGTTCACGCGGCACGGCGATCTTCTCCTTCCACGCCATCAAGAACATGACCTGCGCCGAGGGCGGGATGTTCGTCAGCGACGACGAGGCCCTGGCCAACCGCGTGCGCACCCTGAAGTTCCACGGCCTGGGGGTGGACGCCTACGACCGCCTGAGCCACGGCCGCAAGCCCCAGGCGCAGGTGATCGAGCCAGGCTTCAAGTACAACCTCACCGACATCAACGCCGCCATTGCCCTGGTACAGCTGGAGCGCCTGGACGCGCTCAATGCCCGCCGCGCCGAACTCGCCGCGCAGTACCTGGAGCGCCTGGCGCACCTGCCGGTGCAGCCGTTGAGCGTGCCCGGCTACCCGCAGCAGCACGCCTGGCACCTGTTCATCCTGCGCATCGACGAGCAGGCCTGCGGCATGCACCGCGACGCCTTCATGCAGGCTCTGCAGCAGCGCGGCATCGGCAGCGGCATCCACTTCATCGGCACCCACCTGCACAGCTGGTACCGCCAGCGCTTCCCCGGCGTCAGCCTGCCCGCCACCGAATGGAACTCGGCGCGCCTGTGTTCCATCCCGCTGTTCCCCGACATGACCGACGCCGACCTGGAGCGCGTGGTCGGGGCCTGCGAAACCCTTCTTCGGTGAACCCGTGAAACCCTATGCCATCGACTGCGTCTCCGTGGTCATCCCGGTGTACAACGAGCAGGACAGCCTGCCCGAACTGCTGCGCCGCACCGACGCCGCCTGCCGCCAGCTCGGCCGCGCCTACGAAATCGTGCTGGTCGACGACGGCAGCCGCGACGACTCCGCCGAACTGCTCCAGGAAGCCGCCGAGGCGCCCGACAGCCACGTGCTGGCGGTCATCCTCAACCGCAACTACGGCCAGCACGCGGCGATCATGGCCGGCTTCGAGCAGTGCCGCGGCGACCTGGTGATCACCCTCGACGCCGACCTGCAGAACCCGCCGGAGGAAATCCCGCGCCTGGTCGAGCAGGCCGCCAGGGGCTACGACGTGGTCGGCACGGTGCGCGGCAACCGCCAGGACTCGGCCCTGCGCCGCTGGCCGTCGAAGCTGATCAACCTGGCCGTGCAGCGCTCCACCGGCGTGGCCATGAGCGACTACGGCTGCATGCTGCGCGCCTACCGCCGCGGCATCGTCAAGGCGATGCTGGCCTGCCGCGAGCGCAGCACCTTCATCCCCATCCTGGCCAACAGCTTCGCCCGCCACACCAGCGAGATCGTGGTCGGCCACGCCGAGCGCGAGCACGGCGAGTCGAAGTACGGCTTCCTGCGCCTGGTCAACCTGATGTTCGACCTGGTCACCTGCATGACCACCAGCCCGCTGCGCCTGCTCAGCCTGGTCGGCGCCGGCATGGCCCTGGCCGGGACGGCCTTCGGCGTCCTGCTGCTGGCGCTTCGCCTGCTGTTCGGCGCGGCCTGGGCCGGCGACGGCCTGTTCGTGCTGTTCGCCATCCTATTCCTGTTCAGCGGCGTGCAGCTGGTCGGCATGGGCCTGCTCGGCGAGTACCTGGGCCGCATGTACAACGACGTGCGCGCCCGCCCGCGCTTCTTCATCGAGCGCGTGGCGCGCGGCGCGGCCCTGCCCACCGCCAGCACCGCGTCGATCTCCCCTACCCCTGCCGTCGAGTCCCTAGCCCAATGAGCGCCAAGACCCTCGTATTCGCCTACCACGACATCGGCTGCGCCGGCATCGAAGCCCTGCTGGCCGCCGGCTACCAGATCGACGCGGTGTTCACCCACGCCGACGATGCGCGGGAAAACCGCTTCTTCGGCTCGGTGGCGCAGCTGTGCGCGCAGCGCGGCATCCCGGTGCACGCCCCGGAGGACGTCAACCACCCGCTGTGGATCGCGCGCATCCGCGAGCTGCAGCCGCAGTTCATCTTCTCGTTCTACTACCGCCACCTGCTCGGCGAGGAACTGCTGGCCTGCGCCCGCCGCGGCGCCTTCAACCTGCACGGCTCGCTGCTGCCGCGCTACCGCGGCCGCGCCCCGGCCAACTGGGTGCTGGTCAACGGAGAAAGCGAAACCGGCGTGACCCTGCACCGCATGGTCAAGCGCCCCGACGCCGGCGCCATCATCGCCCAGCAGCGCGTGGCCATCGACGCCGAGGACACCGCCCTGAGCCTGCACGGCAAGCTGCGCGAGGCCGCCGGCGAACTGCTCGGCCGGCTGTTGCCGGCGATGCTCGAAGGCGACTTCGTCGAGCGCGAACAGGACGAAAGCCAGGCCAGCTACTTCGGCCGCCGCACCCCGGCCGACGGCCTGCTCGACTGGCGCCGCCCGGCCAGCGAACTGCACAACCTGGTGCGCGCGGTGACGCAACCCTACCCCGGCGCCTTCGCCCCGGTGGGCGAGCGCAAGCTGATCGTCTGGCAGTCGAAGGTGGTGCCCGGCAACCAGGGCCGCCCGGCCGGCGCCGTGCTTGGCGTGGAACCGCTGCGCATCGCCTGCGGCGAAGACAGCCTGGAGATAGTCGCCGGCCAGCAGGGCGACGCCGGGCTGTTCCTCGCCGGCGCGCAACTGGCCCGCGAGATGGGCCTGGTGACCGGCTCGCGGCTGCACGCGGTGGGCAAGCCCCGGCGCAAGACGCGGGTGCTGATCCTCGGCGTCAACGGCTTCATCGGCAACCACCTCTCCGAGCGCCTGCTGCGCGACGGCCACTACGAGGTGTACGGCCTGGACATCGGCTCCGACGCCATCGAACGGCTGAAGAGCAACCCGGACTTCCACTTCGTCGAGGGCGACATCAGCATCCACACCGAGTGGATCGAGTACCACATCAAGAAGTGCGATGTGGTGCTGCCGCTGGTGGCCATCGCCACCCCCATCGAGTACACCCGCAACCCGCTGCGCGTGTTCGAGCTGGACTTCGAGGAAAACCTCAAGCTGGTGCGCTACTGCGTGAAATACGGCAAGCGGGTGATCTTCCCGTCCACCTCCGAGGTGTACGGCATGTGCAGCGACGCCAGCTTCGACGAGGACAGCTCCAACCTGGTGGTGGGCCCGATCAACAAGCAGCGCTGGATCTACTCGGTGTCCAAGCAGCTGCTCGACCGGGTGATCTGGGCCTACGGCCAGAAGGGCCTGCGCTTCACCCTGTTCCGCCCGTTCAACTGGATGGGCCCGCGCCTGGACCGCCTGGACTCGGCGCGCATCGGCTCATCGCGAGCCATCACCCAGCTGATCCTGCACCTGGTGGAAGGCACGCCGATCCGCCTGGTCGACGGCGGCGCGCAGAAGCGCTGCTTCACCGACGTGGACGACGGCATCGAAGCCCTGGCGCGCATCGTCGACAACGACGGCGGGCGCTGCGACGGGCAGATCGTCAACATCGGCAACCCGGACAACGAGGCGAGCATCCGCGAGCTGGGCGAGGAACTGCTGCGCCAGTTCGAGGCCCACCCGCTGCGCGCGCACTTCCCGCCCTTCGCCGGCTTCCGCGAGGTGGAGAGCCGCAGCTTCTACGGCGACGGCTACCAGGACGTGGCGCACCGCAAGCCGAGCATCGACAACGCCCGCCGCCTGCTGGACTGGGAGCCGAAGGTGCACATGCGCGAGACCATCGCCAAGACCCTCGACTTCTTCCTGCGCGAGGCCATCGCCGAACAGCAGCAGGCCGGCAAGCTGAGGATCGCCAGCTGATGCAGGCCGGGCTGCGCATCGACGTCGACACCTACCGCGGCACCCGCGACGGCGTGCCGCGGCTGCTGGAGCTACTCGACGAGGCGGGGGTGAAGGCGACCTTCTTCTTCAGCGTCGGCCCGGACAACATGGGCCGCCACCTGTGGCGCCTGGCGCGGCCGCGCTTCCTGTGGAAGATGCTGCGCTCCAAAGCCGCCAGCCTGTACGGCTGGGACATCCTCCTGGCCGGCACCGCCTGGCCCGGCCGGCCCATCGGCCGCGACCTCGGCCCGCTGATGCGGCGCACCCTGGCCGCCGGCCACGAGGTCGGCCTGCACGCCTGGGACCACCACGGCTGGCAGGCCAACGCCGGCCACTGGAGCGCCGAGCAGCTGCACCGGCAGATCGCCCTGGGCGTGGACAGCCTCAGCGACATCCTCGGCCAGCGCGTGGACTGCTCGGCGGTGGCCGGCTGGCGCGCCGACGAGCGCACCGTGCAGGCCAAGGAGGCCTTCGGCTTCCGCTACAACAGCGACTGCCGCGGCGCCTCGCCGTTCCGCCCGCGCCTGGCCGACGGCCGCCCGGGCACCCCGCAGGTGCCGGTGGACCTGCCGACCTTCGACGAGGTGGTGGGCCCGGACCTTTCCGCCGACGCCTTCAACGACTTCATCATGGCCCGCTTCCGCCCGCGGGCGCTGAACGTCTACACCGTGCACGCCGAGGTGGAAGGCATCGTCATGGCCGACGTCTTCCGCGCGCTGCTGAGCCATGCCCGCGAGGGCGGCATCTGCTTCCGCCCCCTCGGCCAGCTGCTGCCGGCCGACCCGGCGACGCTGCCGCTGGGCGAGCTGCGCCGCGGCAGCCTGGCGGGCCGCGAAGGCTGGCTGGGCGTACAGCGATGAACCGGCGCTATAGCTTGCTGGCCGGGGCCGTGCTGGTCCTGTTCTTCCTCGTGCCGCTGGGCCTGCACGGCCTGTGGATACCCGACGAGACGCGCTACGCGCAGGTCGCCCAGGACATGCTGCATGGCGGCGACTGGGTAGCGCCGCACTTCCTCGGCCTGCGCTACTTCGAGAAGCCCGTCGCCGGCTACTGGCTGGTCGCCCTCGGCCAGGCGGCGTTCGGCGAGAACCTGTTCGGCGTGCGCTTCGCCTCGGTGCTGGTCAGCGCCTGCAGCACACTGCTGGTGTGGCTGCTGGGCCGGCGGCTGTGGCCGCAGCCGGCCCGGGCGTGGATGGCCGCGCTGCTCTACGGCAGCTTCGCGTTGATCGCCGGGCAGGCCGGCTACGCCAACCTCGACCCGCAATTCACCCTGTGGGTGAACCTGAGCCTGTTCGCCCTGTGGTTCGCCTTCGAGGCCACCTCGCCCCGTGCCCGCCTCGGCGCCTGGGTGGCGCTGGGCGCAGCCTGCGCCATGGGCTTCATGACCAAGGGCTTCCTCGCCGGCCTGCTGCCGGTGCTGGTGGCGCTGCCCTACGCGCTGTGGCGCCGGCGCCTGGGCGAACTCTTCCTGCTCGGCCCGCTGGCGCTGCTGGTGGCGCTGCTGGCCAGCCTGCCCTGGGCGCTGGCGGTGCACCTGCGCGAGCCGGACTTCTGGCATTTCTTCTTCTGGCACGAGCACATCCAGCGCTTCGCCGGCAGCGACGCCCAGCACGCGCGGCCGTTCTGGTTCTTCGTGCCGCTGCTGTTCGCCTGCGCGGCGCCCTGGACGCTGCTGGTCCCCGCCGCCTTCCAGCGCGGCTGGCAGGCGCGCCGCACGCCCCACGCGGTGTTCCTGCTGCTGTGGTTCGCCATGCCCTTCCTGTTCTTCAGCCTGGCCAGGGGCAAGCTGCCGACCTACATCATGCCCTGCTTCGCGCCCCTGGCCCTGCTGATGGCCGATGCCCTGGCCGGCGCCCTGGAGAGCGGGCGCCTGCGGGCGCTGCGCCTGAACGGCGCGCTGAACCTGCTGCTGGGCCTGCTCGGCCTGGCCGCGCTGGCATTCCTGCAGGCGAAGAAGGCGCTGTACCACCAGCAACTGCCGAGCCTGCTGCTGATCGGCCTGGTCTGCGCCCTCTGGGCCCTGTGCGGCGCCCTGCAATGGCTGCGCCCGCAGCAGCTGTGGGGCGCACCGGCGCTGGCCGCCTGGCTGCTGGTGGCTGCGGCGCCGGCGGCGCTGCCCGAGCGCATGGTCAACAGCAAGATGCCCGACCAGTTCATCGCCCAGCACCTGGAGGAGCTGGCCGGCGCCCGCACCCTGCTGAGCAACGACCTGGGCAGCGCCTCGGCGCTGGCCTGGCGCACCGGGCGCAGCGAGGTGTTCCTGCTCAACACCGAGGGCGAGCTCAAGTACGGCCTCGGCTACCCCGACGCCCAGGGCCGCTCGCTGAGCCTGGAAGGCTTCCCCGCCTGGCTCGCCGATGCGCGCCGCAAGGGGCCGGTGGGCGTGATCCTGCGCGTCAACAGCCCCGGCGACGAAGCCGAGCTGGCGCTGATGCCCAAGGACGTCACCAGCTACCGGGAAAACCACCTGGTGTTCCTGCTGATCCCGCAGGCCGCGCCATGACCGCCGTGCTGCTCGCCGCCGTGTGCCTGCTCACCTGCCTCGGCCAGGTGGCCCAGAAACTCGCCGTGGACGGCTGGGGCGAACGCGACTTGAGCCTGTTGGGCAAGCTGCTGTCGCCCTGGCTGCTGCTGGCCGTGGCCTGCCTGGGCGCCGCCCTGCTGCTCTGGCTGCTGCTGTTGCAGCGCCTGCCGGTGGGCCTGGCCTACCCGATGCTGAGCCTGAACTTCGTGCTGGTCACCCTGGCCGCGCGCCTGCTCTTCGGCGAAAGCGTCGATGCGCGCCACTGGCTGGGCATCCTGCTGATCGGCGCCGGCGTGGCGCTGCTGGGGGCGCAGGCATGAGCCGCGTCGCCGGCTTTGCCCTGGCGCTGGGCAGCGTGGCGCTGGTCAGCAGTGCCCAACTGGGCATGCGCTGGGCCATGGTGCGCCTGCCCGAGCCGGCGCAGTGGCTGCAAGCGCTGAGCACCTACCACCTGCCGCTGCTGGGCGTGCTCGCCGCCGCCGTGCTGGCCTACGCGCTGTCGCTGCTGTGCTGGCTGGGCGCCCTGCGCCAGCTGCCGCTGGGTCGCGCCTATTCGCTGCTGAGCATCAGCTACGCCCTGGTCTACCTGGGCGCCGCCGCGCTGCCCGGCTTCGGCGAACCGCTCAGCGCCCGCGGCGCCCTCGGCGTGGCCCTGGTGATCGCCGGCGTGCTGACCATCAACGCGCCGCGCGGCAAAAGAACCGTAACGAAGCACCGGCATGCTGGATCCAGCCAGGGCGGCAGCACGGCGGTGCGCTCGAATCACCCGTAACCACCAGGGACACAACCATGAAAATCAGCGTATTCGGGATCGGCTACGTCGGCCTGGTGCAGGCCGCGGTCATGGCCGAAGTGGGCCACGACGTGGTCTGCATGGACATCGACCAGGCCAAGGTCGCCAAGCTGCAGCGCGGCCAGGTGAGCATCTACGAACCCGGCCTGGCCGAGCTGGTGAAGGAGAACCTGGAAGCCGGCCGCCTGCGCTTCACCAGCGAGGTGGAAGTGGCCGCGGCCCACGGCCTGGTGCAGTTCATCGCCGTGGGCACGCCGCCGCGCGCCGACGGCTCGGCCGACCTGGGCGCGGTGTTCGCGGTGGCCGAGGGCATCGCCCTGCACCGCAAGGCGCCGGTGGTGATCGTCGAGAAATCCACGGTGCCGGTGGGCACCGGCGACCTGGTCAAGGCGCATATCCACAAGGTGCTGAGCCAGCATGGCCGCAGCCTGGACTTCGATATCGTGTCCAACCCGGAATTCCTCAAGGAAGGCTCGGCCCTGGCCGACTGCCGCCGCCCCGACCGCATCGTCATCGGCTGCGAGCGGCCCGAGGTGCTGGACGTGATGCGCGAGATCTACGAGCCGTTCAACCGCAACCACGACCGCATCCTGTGCATGAACCTGCGCAGCGCGGAGCTGACCAAGTACGCCGCCAACTGCATGCTCGCCACCAAGATCAGCTTCATCAACCAGATCGCCGAGCTGGCCGAGCACCTGGGCGCCGACATCGAAGCGGTGCGCCAGGGCATGGGCGCCGACCCACGCATCGGCTACCACTTCATCTACCCCGGCTGCGGCTACGGCGGCTCCTGCTTCCCCAAGGACGTCCAGGCGCTGATCCACAGCGCGGACGACGCCAGCTGCTCCAGCGACCTGCTGCGCGCGGTGGAGGCCATCAACCAGCGCCAGAAGCACAAGCTGTTCGAGCGCATCGCCGCCTACTTCGGCGGCAACCTCAAGGGCCGCACCTTCGCCCTCTGGGGCCTGTCGTTCAAGCCCAACACCGACGACATGCGCGACGCCCCCAGCCGCGCCCTGATGGAGGCGCTGTGGGCGGCCGGGGCCAAGGTCCGCGCCTTCGACCCCGAAGCCATGCCCGAGGCCCAGCGCCTGTACGGCCATGACGAACGCCTGACGCTGATGGGCACCCCGGAAGCGGCGCTGGGCGGCGCCGATGCCCTGGTGATCTGCACCGAGTGGCAGCAGTTCAAGGCCCCGGACTTCGAGCTGCTGGCCAGCCGCTTGAAGGCGCCGGTGATCTTCGATGGGCGCAACCTCTACGATCCGGAGCGGATGGCGCGCTATGGCTTCGAATACTTCGCCATGGGCCGGGGGGATTCGCACCGGCTGCCGGTGCCGGCGCAAGAGCAGCCGTTGCGGCGGAGTGCCTGAGGGGCGCTCTTCGTAGGCGAGTTTGCTCGCGAACCGTGTTTCCCGGCGGCGCTCACTACTGTCCGGAATATTTTCGAGGGGGCGTCTGGAGGGCTTGCGGGGGCTGAAGGCACGGGTTAAACCGTTGAGCGCCAACTCAACCTCACAGCCCCCGCAAGATGTTCAGGATAAGCCGTTTTCACGATGTACTAAAAGCGCTGCCTCGCGGCGTCTTCGATCGACTGGTCGCCGAACACGGCGCCGACAAGCACAGCAAGCGCTTTGGCAGCTGGGATCACCTGGTCGCCATGGTGTATGCCCAACTGGCCGGCGTGAGCAGCCTGCGGGCGCTTGAAACCAGCTTCAACAGCCATCCCCATCAGCACTATCACCTGGGTACGGGCCCGATCCGGCGTTCCACCCTGGCCGACGCCAACGAACGCCGTAATACCGAGGTCTTCGCCCAGGTTGCGCACTACCTGATGGCGGGCGTCTGCCGGCAGTTACGCCGTGACGGGAAGGAACTGCTGTACCTGCTGGACTCCACCACGATCACCCTCAAGGGCCCTGGCTTCGACGAATGGACGCTGTCCAATCGAACCCGCTCCCAGGGGCTGAAAGTCCATGTGCTGTATGCCGAGCAGGCGGCGGCGCCGGTGCATTGCAGCTTCAGCGCAGCCAACGTCAACGACATCGACGAAGGCCGGACGCTGGGTATCGAGCCACAGGCCACCTACGTATTCGACAAGGGCTATTACGACTTCAACTGGTGGGCGAGCCTGGATGCCCAGAAGGCCCGCTTCGTCACACGATTCAAGTCCAATGTGCGGCTCAAGGTCCTGGCCCAGCGCGAGGTTCCCCAGCAAGACCGGGAAACGATCCTGCGAGACGAAGAGGTGAACTTCTCCAACCGCAACCCAGGTGGCCGACGGCGTAATCACTACACCCAGCCCCTGCGGCGGATCCTGGTGAACCGCCCAGGCGATGAGCCGCCTCTAAGCCTGGCGACCAACGACCTGAGCAGCCCGGCGGCAGAAATCGCCGAGCGCTACCGGGATCGCTGGCGGATCGAGCTGTTTTTCAAATGGATCAAGCAACACCTGAAGGTCAGGCGTTTCCTGGGCCGTAGCGAGAATGCCGTGCGCATCCAGATTCTCTGTGCGCTGATCAGCTACTTGCTGCTGAACCTTTACCAACGCAGGACGGGAACGCGGCAAAGCCTGTGGATGCTGATGGTGGAGGTACAGGCGACGCTGTTTCAGCGTCCTGGCCTGGAGGCCGAACGTTACCGACGACGGCAGGAGCGAATACGCGAGATCAGCCTGCGTCAGGGGCAGCTGTTAATAGCATAAGGCGTGCCGGACAGTAGTGCGGCGGCGCTGGTGCGTTGGATTGACTCCGCTCCCTCTCCCCAGCCCTCGGCTGCGCGCCCCGCCCTGAAGGGAGAGGGGGCTTGTCCGTGCCGAGAGAAGGTTTGGCGTCAGTCGGAAACTTCGTGCCAGCCGGCTGACTCCAGAACATCCAAGCGCTCCGAACGGTCCCCTCTCCCTTCAGGGAGAGGGTTAGGGAGAGGGCGCTCTTGGAACTGGCACCGGTGCATTGCCCAACGGAATCACTCAGCAGCCCGCACAGGCACCCCCACCATCCCCTGCACCTCATCCCGCTTGAGCAGCGCATAAATCACCCCCGTCACCACACTCCCCACGACGATCGCCAGCAGATACGCCAACGCATGATTCATCGCATTGGGAATCAGCAACACGAACAACCCGCCATGGGGCGCCAGCAGCTTGCAGCCGAAGTACATCGACAACGCCCCGGTCAACGCGCCGCCCACCACGCTCGCCGGCAACACCCGCAGCGGGTCCTTGGCGGCGAAGGGGATGGCGCCCTCGGAGATGAAGCACAGGCCCAGCACCAGCGCCGCCTTGCCGGCCTCGCGCTCGCTCCGGGCGAACTTGCGTCGGGCCAGCAGGGTGGCGAGGCCCATGCCGATTGGCGGCACCATGCCAGCGGCCATGGTCGCCGCCATGGGCGCGTAGCTCTGCGAGGCCAGCAGGCCCACGGAGAAGGCGTAGGCGGCCTTGTTGATCGGCCCGCCGAGGTCGACGCACATCATGCCGCCGAGCAGCAGGCCGAGGAGGATGGCGTTGGCCGTGCCCATGCCGGCCAGGAAATCGGTCAGCGCGCTCATCAGCCCGGCCACCGGCTGGCCCACCACGTAGATCATCACCAGCCCGGTGAACAGGCTGCACAGCAGCGGGATCAGCAGGATCGGCTTGAGCGCCTCCAGGCTCTGCGGCAACTTCAGCCACTGGCTCACCGCGCGCGCCGAGTAGCCGGCCAGCAGGCCCGCCACTATGCCGCCGAGGAAGCCCGCGCTCAGGCTGCTGGCCAGCAGGCCGCCGATCATCCCCGGCGCCAGGCCCGGGCGGTCGGCGATGGACCAGGCGATGTAGCCGGCGAGCATCGGCACCATCAGCTTGAAGGCGCTCTCGCCGCCGATCTGCATCAGCGCCGCGGCCAGGGTGCCCGGCTCCTTGAAGGCCTGGATGCCGAACACGAAGGACAGCGCGATCAGCAAGCCGCCGGCCACCACCATCGGCAGCATGAACGACACGCCGGTCAGCAGGTGCTTGTACAGCCCGCGCGCCTCGCCCTTGCCCGGCTTCTGCGCAGCGGCGGCGACGGCGCTTTCCGTGGCACCTTCCTCCAGGGCCTTGCGCAAGGTCGCCTCGGGCTGCTTCAGCGCCACGCCGGTGCCGCAGCGGAAGATGCGCTTGCCGGCGAAGCGTTCGTCGTTCACCTCGATGTCGGCCGCCAGCAGCACCACGTCGGCGGCGGCTATGTCCTCGGCCGACAGCGGGTTGCGCGCGCCCACCGAGCCCTGGGTTTCCACCCGCAGTTGCCAGCCCAGGCGCTCGGCGGCCTGCTGCAGCGCCTCGGCGGCCATGAAGGTGTGCGCCACACCAGTGGGGCAGGCGGTCACCGCCACTACCCGCAGCGCCTTGGCCTGCGGTTCAGCGTTGCCTTGCCAGGGCTGCGCCTCGGCGGCGGCGCGTTGCAGAAAGGCCGCAGACTCGGCCAGGGCCTCGGCCGGGCGTGCCTGGAACAGCGGCTTGCCGGCGAAGCGGGACAAGTCCAGCGGCTGGCTGCTGACCACCAGCACCAGGTCGGCCGAGCCGATCTGTTCGGCGCTCAGGCGCTGCTCGGGGCGCTGCGGTTCGTTGCTCTCGACGCACACCGACCAGCCCAGGCGTTCGGCGGCGGCGCGCAGCAGGCGCGCGCTGAGCAGGCTGGTGACCTGGCCGTTGGGGCAGGCAGTGATCAGGGCAAGGTTCATCGTCATACCTCTTGTCATGGCTCCGCCCGGCGCTGCGGGCGGGCGGATCGATCCAGCGCGCGCACCGCCACCTGCGCCTGCAGGCGGGCCAGGCGCTCGCGGTCGGCGATGCCGAAGTCGAACTGGGTCACGGCCAGGGCGGCCACCGCGGTGGCCTGGCGCAGCACCTGCGCGGCGGGCCGGCCGGCGAGCAGGCCGTCGACCATGGCCGCCAGCAGCGAGTCGCCGGCGCCCACGGTGCTGGCCACCTCGACCTTCGGCGGCGTCGCCTGCCACAGCCCGTCCGGGCCGTACCAGCGCACGCCCTCGGCGCCCTCGGAAAGCACCAGGTGCTCGATGCCGCCGGCGCGCAGGGCACGGGCCTGGGCATCGGCGCCGCCCTCGCCCGCCGGGCCGCAGGCCTCGGCCAGTTCCTCGGCGTTCGGCTTGACCAGCCAGGGCCTGGCCGCCAGCCCCTGGCGCAGGGCTTCGCCGCTGCTGTCCAGGGCCACCCGCAGGCCCAGGCGCTTCAGGCGCAGCAGCAGTTCATGCAGCCACTGCGGGTCCACGCCGCGCGGCAGGCTGCCGGCCACCACCACCAGGTCCTGATCGGCGGCCAGTTCGTCCAAACCGTCCAGCAGGCGCCGCTGGGCCTCGGCATGCACTTCCAGGCCGGGGCCGTTGAGGTCGGTGATGCGCCCGCTGCGTTCGGCCAGCTTGATGTTGCTGCGCGTCTCGCCCGGCACCCGGACGAAGGCGTCGCGGAAGCCGCGGCGGCGGAACAGCGCCTCGAAGGCCTCCGCGTTGTCGGCACCGAGGAAGCCGCCCACGCTCAGCTCATGGCCGAGGTCGGCGAGCACCTGGGCGACGTTCAGACCCTTGCCGGCGGCCTGGGCCAGCACCGCCTTGCAGCGGTTCACCGCGCCCAGTTCCAGGCTCGGCAGGCGCACGGTGAGGTCCAGCGCCGGGTTCAGGGTGAGGGTGAGGATGCGGGCCATCAGCGCGCCTCCCCCAGGGCCCGCGCCACCAGGGCGCGGACCTCCGCCGCCGAGGCCAGGCCGAGGGCGGCGCCGGCCAGTTCGCGGGCCTGGCCCAGGTCCAGTTCGCGCACGCCCTGCTTCACCAGCGGGATGCTGCGCGCGGACACGCTCAGCTCGTCCACCGCCAGCCCCAGCAGGACCGGCAGCGCCTGGGCGTCGGCGGCCAGCTCGCCGCACACGCCCACCCACTTGCCGTGGGCATGGGCGGCGCGCACGGTCATGTCGATCAGTTGCAGCACCGCCGGGTGCAGGCCGTCGGCCTGGGCGGACAGCGTCGGGTGGCCGCGGTCGATGGCCAGGGCGTACTGCGTCAGGTCGTTGGTGCCGACGCTGAAGAAGTCCACCTCGCGCGCCAGCACCGGCGCCAGCAGCGCCGCCGAGGGCACCTCGACCATGATGCCCAGCTGCAGGTCGGCGCAGTCGTATTCCTCGCGCAGGGCCAGCGCCAGGTCGCGCGCCCGGCGCCATTCCTCGACCTGGCCGACCATCGGGAACATGATCCGCAGCGCCCGTCCGGCGGCGGCCTGCAGCAGGGCGCGCAGCTGCGTCTCGAAAATCTGCGGGCGCTGCAGCGTCAGGCGGATGCCGCGCACGCCCAGGTAGGGGTTGGCCTCGGCCGGGATCGGCCAGTACGGCAGCGGCTTGTCGCCGCCCACGTCCAGGGTGCGCACCACCAGCGGGCGGCCGTCGAGGGCGTCGAGCACACGGCGGTACTCGGCTTCCTGGGCCGCCAGGTCCGGCGCGCGCGGGCTGTCGAGGAAGACGAACTCGCTGCGCAGCAGGCCCACGCCTTCGGCGCCCAGTTCCACGGCCTGGGCGGCGCCGGCGCTGTCGCCGAGGTTGGCACAGACTTCCACCGCATGGCCGTCGCGGGTGCGCGCCGGTTCATGCCGGCGCGCCTCGGCCAGGGCCTGGCGGCGCTGGTGTTCCTCACGCTGGCGCAGGGCCTGTTCCAGCACCTCGTCCGCGGGCGCCACCACGAAGCGGCCGCGCTCGCCGTCGAGCAGCAGCGGCGTGCCCGGCGGCAGCGCCAACAGGCCTTCGCCGGCGCCGACCAGGGCGGGAATGCCCAGGGCGCGGGCGATGATGGCGCTGTGCGAGGTGGCGCCGCCGCGCACGGTGAGGATGCCGGCCACGCGCTCGGGGTCCAGGCGCGCCACGTCGGAAGGCCCGACCTCGTCCATCACCAGGATGTACGGCTGCGCCGGCTCGGCAGGCAGGCTCACCCCGCACAGGCGCGCCAGCACCCGGCGGCCGAGGTCGCGCAGGTCCGCCGCGCGCTCGGCGAGTAGGGCGTCGCCGAGGGCCTCCTGCTGGCTGGCGGCCCGTTCGATCACCGCGTGCCAGGCCGCTTCGGCGCTGGCGCCGTCGGCCAGTTGCACAGCCACCTCGGCACCCAGTTCGGGGTCGTCGAGCAGGGCCTGGTGGGTGACGAAGATGTCGCGCACCGCCTTGCTGCGGCTGTGCGCCACCAGGGCCTCGATTTCCGTGGCGATGGCGGCCTTGGCCTCGGCCAGGCGCTGCGTCTCGATCTCGGGGGATTCGCCGCGGGCGGGGTACTGGAATTTCGGCTCCACCTGCAGGTGCGCCGGGCCGCTGGCGATGCCCGGGGCGGCAGCAATGGCGTCCAGCCACTCGCCCCGGACCAGTTCGGGCAAGGGCGCTTCCGGCTCGGCAGGCGCCTCGGGTTCCACGGGCGCTTCCGCCAGCGGCAGGACTTCCTCGCCCAGGCCCTGCTCCACCGCCTCGCGCAAGGCCGGCAGCGCCGCCTCGGCGATTGCCGGCTCGGCGAAGAACTCCAGCACCTGGCCACGCCGGGCGCCCAGGCTGAGCAGCTTGCTCAGGCTGCGGATGGACACCGGCGCGGCCTCGCTGTCGGCGACGCGCACACGGATTTCGCCGTCGAAGTCGCGGGCCATCTGCATCAGCACCTGCGACGGCCGCGCATGCAGGCCATGGGGGTTGGCCAGGGGCACGCGCAGGCTCGGCCAGTCCACCGGCAGCTCGCCGCCCAGGGCCTCCAGCACGGCGCGCACCGAGGTGGCACGGGCCAGTTCGGCGCCGCGGCCGTCCACCAGCAGGTCGCACAGGCGCTCCAGCACAACGCGCGCCGCATCGCCGCGCTCGGCCAGGCAGAACAGCCCGCGCAGGGGCTGGCCGGCGTGCTGCAGCTCGCGTTGCGGGGTGACGAAGGCCAGGCCGGGCCGGCTGACCTTCTCGCCGCCGCCCAGCCACCACAGGCCCTCGCCCAGCGGCAGCACCTCGCCCTGCTGCAGCGCGGCGAGGAAGCCGCTCTCCACGCAGCCGGCGGCCTTGAGCCGGCGCGCGGCGAGCAGCAGCAGTTCGTCGAAGTCTTCGGCGCCCTGCCCCAGCGCCACCAGTTGCGCGTCCAGGGCCAGGGCTTGCGGGGCGCCGCTCAGTGCCTTCAGCAGTTGCTCGGCATCCTGCGCCTCGCGCAGCACCGCGCCGGTGTCGCCCTCGCCCAGGGCGCGGGTCAGCAGTTGCAGCAGGTTCAGGTGCTCGTCCGAACGCGCGGCGATGCCGATGGCCAGGTAGACGATCTGCCCGTCGCCCCAGTCCACGCCTTCGGGGAAATGCAGCAGGCGCACGCCGGTGCGGCGCACGAGGTCGCGGGTCTGCGGGGTGCCATGGGGGATGGCGATGCCCTGTCCGAGGTAGGTGGAGCCCTGGGCCTCGCGGGCCTTGAGCCCGGCGAGGTAGCCCGGCTCGACCAGGCCGTCGGCCTCCAGGGCCCGGCAGAGCAGTTCGAGGGCGGCCGGCTTGTCCGCGGCCCGCTGTTGCATGCGGACCTGCTGCGCGGTCAGTTCGAGCACATCGTTCTCCTCAGCGGCTCGCCCGGGAGGAAGGCCGGGCTGCCGAAACGGGGCGGTTATCCGCTTGTTGGGGTGAACAGCGAGGCTGTCCCTGGTGACCAGCATAGTGGCCGCAGGCAGGGGGACAGCTTTTGCTGAATCGTTTCACCTATTGAGACTGGCACGTTACCCGATAATGCGTGATCCTTGGAAGCCTCCAGTTGTCAGTCAGCAGTGCCGGGGTATGTGTTGAAACTCAGTGATATCGCCCGTCTGGCCGGGGTCTCGGTGACCACGGCCAGCTACGTCATCAACGGCAAGGCCGTGCAGCGGCGCATCAGCGCGGCCACCGTGGAGCGCGTGCGCGCGGTGATCGAAGCCCACGGCTACCACCCCGACCAGCAGGCCGCCAGCCTGCGCCGCGGGCAGACGCGCACCCTCGGCTTCATCCTCCCGGACCTGGAGAACCCCAGCTACGCGCGCATCGCCAAGCTGCTGGAACAGGGCGCCCGCGCCCGCGGCTACCAGTTGCTGATCGCCTGCTCCGACGACGAACCGGAAAGCGAGCGCCAGGCCCTGAACCTGTTCCGCGCGCGGCGCTGCGACGCCCTGGTGGTGGCCAGCTGCCTGCCGGCCGACGACGACAGCCACCAGCTACTGCTGGACAAGGGCGTGCCGGTGATTGCCATCGACCGCCAACTGGACCCACGGCGCTTCTGCTCGGTGGTCAGCGACGACCGCGACGCCGCCCAGCGCCTCACCGCCACCCTGCTGCAACCCGCGCCGCGGCACATCGCCCTGCTCGGCGCCCGCCCGGAGCTGATCATCAGCCAGGAACGCAGCGCCGGCTTCGAACAGGCCCTGCAGGGCTTTGGCGGCGAGCGCTTCATCGAACAGGGCGCCAGCTTCAGCCGCGAGTGCGGCCGCCAGTTGATGGAAGGCCTGCTGCAGCGCCTGGGCTACCTGCCGGACGCGCTGATCACCACCTCCTACGTGCTGCTCGAAGGCGTGTTCGACGTGTTCCAGGCGCTGCCCGGCGGCTGGCCACGCGACCTGCGCCTGGGCACCTTCGGCGATACCCAGTTGCTCGACTTCGTGCCGCTGAAGGTCAACGCCATCTCCCAGCAGCACGCGCTGATCGCCGCCCGCGCGCTGGACCTGGCCCTGGAGGCCGTGGAACACGAGCACTACCAGCCCGGCGTGCACCCCATCCCGCGCACCCTCAAACTGCGCGCCGGGTGACCGCCATGCGCCTGGTCGACACCCACAACCACATCGACTTCCCGGACTTCGACACCGACCGCGCCGCCCTGCTGCAACGCTGCGCCAGGCTCGGCGTGGAGCGCCAGGTGCTGCTGGGGGTGTTCCGCGAGAACTGGGAGCGGGTGCTGCGACTGGCCGAGCAGAACGACACGCTCTACGCCGCCCTGGGCCTGCACCCGATCTACCTGGCGCAGCACCGCCCCGAACACCTGCGCGACCTGCGCGAGCACCTGCAACGCCTGGCCGGCCACCCGAAGCTGTGCGCGGTGGGCGAGATCGGCCTGGACTACTACCTCGAGGACCTGGACCGCGAGGCGCAGCAGGCGCTGTTCGAGGAACAGCTGCGCATCGCCATCGACTGCGAACTGCCGGTGCTGCTCCACGTGCGCCGCGCCCACGCCGCGACGATCGCCACCCTCAAGCGCTTCCGCCCGCCGCGCCGCGGCATCGTCCACGCCTTCGCCGGCAGCCGCGAGGAAGCCCGCGAGTACATCAAGCTGGGCTTCCGCCTGGGCCTGGGCGGCGCGCCCACCTGGCCCCAGGCCAACCGCCTGCGCAAGACGGTGGCGGAACTGCCGCTGGAGTCGATCGTGCTGGAAACCGACGCCCCGGACATGGCCCCGGCGATGTTCCCCGGCCAGCGCAACAGCCCGGAGCACCTGCCGGCGATCTGCGAGGCGCTGGCGGAGCTGCGGGGGGTGAGTGCGGAGGAGTTGGCGCAGGTTAGTACGCGGAATGCGAGGGAGGTTTTCGGCTGGACGTAGGGCGCATAACCGTTCGCGGTTATCCGCCGATACACCGGGGACACAGCCAACGCCCAGGTCAACCTCGGAGCCGCCGGGAATCAAGGCCAGACGGCGGATAACGCCGTAGGCGTTATCCGCCCTACGCCAGGCCCGACCATAGCGTAGGGCGCATAACCGTTCGCGGTTATCCGCCGATACACCGGGGCCACAGCCAACGCCAAGGTCAACCCCGGAGCCGCCGGGGGGCGAGGCCAAACGGCGTATAACGCGGAACGTTATACGCCCTACGCTCCCGGCGACAGCCTTCCACCGACAACCCGGCACCCGCGAGACGGGGAAGCATCCTTGCGCTCGCGCGGGTGCCGGGCTGCTGGTGAAACCCCTTAGACCCTGAAGGCGCCGATCAGCCGCTTCAGCTCCACCACCTGTTCGGACAGCTCGCGGCTGGCGCGCTCGGTCTCGTTGGCGCCCAGGGCGGTGCGCTCGCCGGCCTGGTTGATCTGCACGATGTTCTGGTCGATGTCGTGGGCCACCGTGGTCTGCTGCTCGGCGGCGGCGGCGATCTGCTGGTTCTGGTCGACGATCATGCCCACCGCGCCGAGGATGTTGTCCAGCGCCTGCTGCACCTGCGCCGACTGGCTGACGGTGCCATCGGCGGTCTGGTGGCTGCTGCCCATGGCCTTCACCGCGGCGCCCACGCCACTCTGCAGGCGCGAGATCATCTGCTCGATCTCCTCGGTGGACTGCTGGGTGCGCTTGGCCAGGGTGCGCACCTCGTCGGCCACCACCGCGAAGCCCCTGCCCTGCTCGCCGGCCCGGGCCGCCTCGATGGCGGCGTTGAGCGCCAGCAGGTTGGTCTGTTCGGCGATGCCCTTGATCACGTCCAGCACACGGCTGATGGAGGCGCTGTCGGCAGCCAGTTGGTTGATCACTTCCACCGACTGGTCGATCTCCGCGGCCAGGCGCTGGATGCTGCCCACCTGGGATTCCACCAGGTCGCGGCCGCTGACCGTCTCCTGGTTCACGCTCTGCGCGCTGCCCACGGCGGCGGCGGCGCTGCGCGCCACTTCCTGGGCCGTGGCGGCCATCTGGTTCATCGCCGTGGCCACCTGCTCGATCTGGTCGCGCTGGCCGGCCACCGCCTGGTTGCTCTGCGCCGATACCACTTCCACGCGGCCGGTCTGCCGTTCCACCTCGGCCACGGTGCGGCCCACCTGCTCGATCAGGTCGTGCACGCGGCGCACCGTCTCGTTGAAGGCCTGGCCCAGCTCGCCCAGTTCGTCGCGGCTCTGCGCCTGGTAGTTGACCGTCATGTCGCCGGCGGCGACGCGCTCCATCATCGCGCCCAGGCTCTTGAGCGTGGAGCGGGTGGAGACGTAGAAACCGCCATAGAGGTAGACGATGGCGAGGAACACCACCAACAGCGCCACCACCAGCAGGACCATCTGCGCCTGCTTGCCGGTCAGGCGTTGCTCCAGCTGGCCGCCGAGGTAGCCGAGCACCTTGTCGTTGAGCTGATAGGTCTTGTCCATGCCCTGGCTGACCTGGTCGTAGAACTGCGCCCAGGGCAGGTCGAGGGAGTCGGCCATCACCACCTTGTCCTCGATCAGCTTGCCCAGGCTCTTGAGCGTCTCGCGGCTGGCCTCGGCCTCGCCGGCCAGCGCCTGCTGCGCCGCGCTGCTGGCGCCCAGCGCCTCCTGCAGCTTCAGGGCGTATTCGGCGTGGAGCTTCTCCAGGTCCTGCAGCAGGTCGTCGAGCTTGCCGCTGGTGGAGGAATTGAGGAACCCCTGGCCCAGCGCCGCGGTGCCCAGCACGCGGCCGCGGCTGATGGTCTCGGTGACCGCCGGGGTGACGCTGCTGATCAGGTCGGCCATCTGCCGCACTTCGGCGCTGTCGTCCTGGCTCAGCCCGGACTGCGTGGCCAGCAGCTTGTTGAAGATCTGCACGTTGCTCAGCAGGCGCATGGCCATGCCGGCCTTGCTCTGCATCGAGCCTTCGGTCTCCACGGCCTTGAGGGCGGCGAGCAGTTCGTCGCGCTTGGCGGTGAAGGCGGCCACCTGCTCGCTGTCCCGCGCCACCGGCTGCAGCGCCGAAAGCGCCGTGTGCAGGCGCTGCTGCAACTGGCCGATGCGGCTGTCCAGGTCGCCGGTGGTGCGCGTCTGGCCGATGCCGATGTTGATCTGCAGGAGGTCGTTGTAGGCCTCGACGTCGCGGCGGATCTGCATGCCCGAGGCGATCAGCTGCAGGCTCTGCAGCTCGGCGCGGGTGCTGACGAACTGGCGGTAGGAATCACGCACCAGGTAGAAGTTGGTCACCAGCATCGGCAGGAAGAAGAGCACGCTGATGAGGCTGAACTTCATGCCGAAGCTCAGGCGGTTCATCAGTGCGATAGCTGGATAGAGCACGGTCTTCACGTAAGACGTCTCCTGTTCCCGTTGTTGTTCTTGTGTGGGATGGCCGAGGCGGGCTATGAGCCCGCGCTTGGCGCAGGCTCCTGTGTACCCGATATCGGCGGGACGTTCTGTAACTTAAGGTTAAAACGCCATCAGTGGCGACGTGCGGTACTCAGAGGAAAATCGCGCACAGGGCGAAGGCCGCGTACCAGAGCACCGCCGTGCGCACCAGCAGTTGCCAGAGCGCATCCAGGCTGGCCACCCCGGCCGGGCCGGGAGTGGCGTCGCACAGGTCCTCGCCGACGCAGGCGGCCTGGGCCAGCAGGCGCGCCGCCGGGTAATCCCAGGCCAGCAGGTGGTGCAGCAGCACCCGGGCCACGGCGACGAAGTTGCCGACGAAGGCGAAGCTCAGCGCCAGGGCCCGCGCCGGCAGCCAGTCGAAGGCGTGGCGCAGCAGCGCGGCCCGCTCGCCCAGGCCCGAGCCCCGGCCCAGGTGCACCTCGGTCAGCGACAGCAGGCGATAGGCCAGGGCCGCCGCCGGGCCCAGCAGGGCGTACCAGAAGATCACCGCGAAGAAGCCCTGGAAGGCCTGCCACACCAGCATGCCCTGGACCTGGGCGAACAGCTCGGCATCGGAATCGGCCTGCACGCCCAGATCGCGCTCGGCGACGTGGTAGGCGCCCTGCAGGTCCTCGCGGCGCCAGGCGTCGCGGAACGGCCCCATGGCCTGGTGCACGTCGCCGCGGCCCAGGCTCCAGATCAGCACCAGCAGGTGCGCAGGCAGCGCCAGCAGGCCGTAGGCCAGCGGCTGCAGCAAGGTCAGGACCAGCGCCAGCACCAGCAAGGGCCCGAGCAGGGCCACCAGCAGCGCCAGCCAGGGCCGCGCCACCACGCCCGGCAGCCCCTGCACCAGGCCCAGCCAGGCGAGCCAGGCGCCATCCCTCTGCAGGCGCGCGCGCCAGCCGGAGAACTTCTCTACCAGCAGGGCCAGCAGCAGTACCAGGAAACTCATGTCGACTCCTTGCAGAGGGCGGCGAGGAAACGCTGCCAGTCGAAAGCCGGGCCGGGATCGGTCTTGCGCCCCGGGGCGATGTCGCTGTGGCCCTGGATGCGCCCAGGGGTGATGGCCGGGTAGGCCCGCAACAACTGCCGGCCCAGCTCCGCCAGGGCGGCATATTGCGCATCGCTGTAGGGCTCATCGTCAGTGCCTTCCAGCTCGATGCCGATGGAGAAGTCGTTGCAGTTCTCCCGGCCGTCGAAGCGCGACACGCCGGCATGCCAGGCGCGGTCGTTGCAGGAGACGAACTGGAACACGCTGCCATCGCGCTCGATGAGGAAGTGCGCGGACACCGTCATCTGCGCGATGTCGGCGAAATAGGGGTGCTCGTCGGCATCCAGGCGGTTCTGGAAGAAGCACTGCACCTTGCCGGTGCCGAACTGCCCGGGCGGCAGGCTGATGTTGTGGATCACCAGCAGGGAGACCACCTCCCCCTCCGGGCGGGCATTGAAATTGGGCGAAGGACAGTGGCTGATGCCCTGGCACCAGCCGCTGCGGGGATCGAACTGCATAGGGGCTCCTTGATTGGACCCACTCTAAAGCAGCTTGCGGCGGAAGAGAACGGCCGCTGCGGTGCGGGAGCGAGAGTCTTGCCGACTGCGCCGAAGCGCTTTTCGTAGGAGCGAGCTTGCTCGCGAACCGTGTTTCCCGGGGGCGCTGGTGCGTTGGGTTGACTCCGCTCCCTCACCCCAGCCCTCTCCCAGAGGGAGAGGGGGCTTGTCCGTGCCGAGAGAAGGCCTGGCCTCAGCCGGTAGTCACCGTGCTAGCCGGCTGACTCAGGAACACCAGCATCTGCCGAACAGTCCCCTCTCCCAGAGGGAGAGGGAGCTTGTCCGTGCCGAGAGAAGGCTTGGCCTCAGCCGGTAGCCGCCGTGCCAGCCGGCTCAGGAACACCAGCATCTGCCGAACAGCCCCCTCTCCCAGAGGGAGAGGGGGCTTGTCCGTGCCGAGAGAAGGCCTGGCCTCAGCCGGTAGCCGCCGTGCCAGCCGGCTGACTCAGGAACACCAGCGTCTGCCGAACAGCCCCCTCTCCCAGAGGGAGAGGGGGCTTGTCCGTGCCGAGAGAAGGCCTGGCCTCAGCCGGTAGCCGCCGTGCCAGCCGGCTGACTCAGGAACACCAGCGTCTGCCGAACAGCCCCCTCTCCCAGAGGGAGAGGGGGCTTGTCCGTGCCAAGAGAAGGCTTGGCCTCAGCCGGTAGCCGCCGTGCCAGCCGGCTGACTCAGGAACACCAGCGTCTGCCGAACGGTCCCCTCTCCCTCCGGGAGAGGGTTAGGGTGAGGGGGCCGCAGGCCTGCTCGCTCGATCCCAAGTCGTAGGGCGTACAACCGTTCGCGGTTATACGCCGCAGCCCGGCATCCCCTGTAGGAGCGGGCCCTGCCCGCGATTCGCGCGCAGGGCGCGCTCCTACACAGTCCCCAGGAGGCGGCTGGCTCAGCCGTTCTTCAACCGCCGCAGGTTGCCGATCACCGACTCCAACGCCCGGTCGAACAACAGCGCGTCATCCAGCAGCCGCACGGCGTTGCGGCGGAATTCCACGGCCAGGCCCATGCGGGTCTTTTCCAGCACCTTCATGCCGGTGCGGTTGACGAAGATGTAGCGGCCGGTCGGCTTGATCACCGCGGCCAGCTTGCAACGCAGCTTGTGCTCGGAATCCTCGAGGATTTCCACCCAGCTGCCGACGCGCAACTCGTCGACCTTGCGCAGCGACTCGTCGTCGTCCGCCAGCAGTTCTTCCGGCTCAGGCGCGCGCTCCTCGCCAGGCGTCGCCAGGACGATTTCCTCCACCACGGCGACCATCTCCGGCTGACCGCTAGCCTGCGCCGCAGGCGCCTCGACAGCGTCGTCAAGCAGCGGAATGCCATCCAGCAGGTCGTCGTCGGCCGCCGCTTCCTGCGCCTGCTTGAAGCGCTGGAAGGCCTGCACGTGCAGGCTCTCCAGGCGGCTGAAGAACTCGCCGGTGGAGAACGGATCGAAGGCCGCGCTGGTCAGGCCCTCGCGCAGCGACTTGAGCAGTTGCGGCACCATTTCCAGCAGGCGCGTGCGTGACTCCGGGTCCTCATGGGGCTCGACGCTCCAGATCAGGTCGTCCATGGTCGCCACGGCGTCGCGCCAGGGTTGCGAGTCGCTGCCGTGCTTCAGGCAGGTCAGCAGCAGCACCTTGCTCCAGGCCTCGCGCAGCAGGCGCACCACCACTTCGGGCAGGGTGCGGCCGAACAGCCGCTGGTTGAGCACCTGCGCCACCTCGCGCCGGGCCGCGTCGGCGCGGGCTCGGCCTTCCTCGGCGTCGCGGGTGCGTTGTTCGAGCAGTTCGCTGCGGCGGCGCTCGTCGCCGGTGAAGGCGATGAAGTCCTCCAGCAGCACGCCGAAGATCGCCGTGTCGTCGACGAAGTCGTTCAGCAGGCGCATCACCACCTGCTCGATCTTCTGGTACAGGCTGTCGCGCTGCAGGTCGGTCTGTTCCGCCCAGCCGAGCGCCGCCGAGGCGATCTCGTTGAGCAGGCGCCGGGCGGGGTGGTTGCCGCGGCTGAAGAAGGTCTTGTCCAGCACCGCGACCTTGAGCATGGGGATCTGCATGCGGCCGATCAGGGCCTTGAGCGAATCCGGCAGGTTGCGGTCGTCGAGGATGAACTCGAAGAGCATGGACACCAGGTTGATCACGTCCTCGTCGACCTGCCCCACCACCCGCGAGCGCCCGCTCTTGTGGCTGACGCGGGTGAGCAGGTGGTCCAGGTGGTGGCGCACGTCCACCTCGTCCATGCCCTGGGCCGGCAGGTGGTCCTGCAGGTGCGAGAGCAGGCGCATCAGGTCGTTGCTGGAAATCGGCACCGCGTCGGCGGGCACCTGGCGGCGCGCGGCCAGGCTGCCGCGGACCTGGGACATCAGCTCCTGCAGGGCACCGAAGGCTTCCTGGCTCTCGGCATCCAGGTAGGCGCCGGAAGCGGCGGCCTGGGCGGCGGCACCGGTGTAGCCGGCGCTGGCCGGGGCCTCGGCGGCGGGACGCGGCGGGCGGCGCACGGGGGCGGACTTCAGCTCCGGCAGCACGCCATGGGCGACGAGAATCTCGTTGGCCTCGGCATACAGTTGCTCGAGCTCGGCAAGCACGTACTTCTCGAACAGCTTGAGGACGATCAGCTTGACCTTGATCTCCACGCCCAGGCCCTGGCAGGCCTCGAGGAAGGCCTCGCACAGCGGGCGCGGGCCGAGCGGGTTGGTCTTGTCATCGACCTTGTTGCTGACCAGGGTGTTCAGGCGCGTGGTCAGGTGGCCCAGGGCCAGGCCGTCGCGGCTGAGCACCTTGCCGACCATGGCGTCCATCGCCACGGTCTCTTCCAGTTCGTCGTTCTGCACCAGCGACAGGTTGTCGAAGGAGACGGCGTCCAGTTGCGGCGCCTTGCCGACCTGGTACTGGTTGAGGTTGGCGAAGCCCTCGAAGAACTTCTGCACGAAGCCGCGCTCGATGCCCTTGCGCTTCAGGCGCAGGTCGCGCATGGCCTCGAAGAAGGCGCTCTGCTCGGCGTTGCTGGTGGCGCGGTCGGCCATCTCGAAGAGGGTGTCGTCGGCATTGTCGAACAACACCTGCAGAGCCTGGCGCAGCTGCACCGAAGCCTTGTCGCGGACGTTGACCAGCGCCGCGGGCAGGCGCCCGGGGATAGCAGTCGGCGACTGGCCCTGGGCCGCCTTGTTCAGCGGCACTACGTTCGCGTCGTTCTGCATCGCTAGTCTCCTGCCGCCGGGCCTACCAAAGGCCCGATGACACCAATCGGGTAAGCGTCGTTCGGAATGTCAATCGACTGACGTCAAAATAAGAATATTCTTAGTCATTATAGAGAAGCGCCTATGACAACCAAGACCCTTAGAAGGCATTCTTGATGAAATTCACACAAGAACAGCCACCGTTCGTCCGACTCCCGCCGGCCGCCGCGGATGCACACGGCGGCCGCCGCGCCCCGTATAATCCCGCCACCGCGAATCAGGAGTCCGCCATGCCGAACCTCACCCTTGCCGACCTTTCCGGGGAAATCCAGGCCAACGTCCGCGCCGCCCTGGCCGAAGACATCGGCAGCGGCGACATCACCGCGCAGCTGATCCCCGCCGAGCGTGAGGCCCAGGCCCGCGTCATCACCCGCGAAGACGCCACCGTCGCCGGCAGCGCCTGGGTCGACGAGGTATTCCGGCAGATCGACCCGCGCGTGCAGGTGCAATGGCAGGTGCGCGACGGCGAGCGGGTCAGCGCCGACCAGACGCTATTCAGCCTGCAGGGCCCGGCCCGCGCGCTGCTCAGCGGCGAGCGCAGCGCGCTGAACTTCTTCCAGTTGCTGTCCGGCACCGCCACCCGCGCGCGCCACTACGCCGACCTGGTGGAAGGCACCGGCGTCAAGCTGCTGGACACCCGCAAGACCCTGCCCGGCCTGCGCCTGGCGCAGAAGTACGCGATCACCTGCGGCGGCTGCCACAACCACCGCATCGGCCTGTACGACGCCTTCCTGATCAAGGAAAACCACATCGCCGCCTGCGGCGGCATCGCCCAGGCCATCGCCGAGGCCCGGCGCATCGCCCCGGGCAAGCCGGTGGAAATCGAGGTGGAAGACCTGGACGAACTGAACCAGGCCCTGACCGCCGGCGCCGACATCGTCATGCTCGACGAACTGAGCCTGGAAGACATGCGCACCGCCGTGCGAGTGACCGCCGGCCGCGCCAAGCTGGAGGCCTCCGGCGGGATCGACGAAAGCACCCTGCGCGGCATCGCCGAAACCGGCGTGGACTACATCTCCATCGGCACCCTGACCAAGGACGTCAAGGCGCTGGACCTGTCGATGCGGCTGAGTCTGTAACGGCGCGGCGGGTCAGATCAGCTCCACCAGAAGGGAATGGCGTGGGTGGGGCAGCGTAGCGGATCTCATCCGCGAATCGCGCCGATATACCCGGTCATCGCGGACAAGGTCCTACGGGGGGAGGAATACCGTGCTTCCCGGCTACCTGTAGGAGCGGGCCCTGCCCGCGAAATCGCGCGCAGGGCGCGCTCCTACAAGGGAATGGTGCGGGTGGGGCGGCGTAGGCGACCCAGGACTTTGCCTTTCCAGCAGGTTCCGTATACGTTACATAACACATGACTTGTCACGTATTCAGAACATGGACTATTCCCTCATCTCGACCCGCCTGGGTGAGCAGATTCGACAGAGGCGCCTGAATCGCGGGCTGACCCAGGCCGAGCTCGCCTCCATGGCCGGGCTCACCCGACAAAAGATCATCGCCGCCGAGAAAGGCAGCCTGTCGGTCGCCATGATGGCCTATGCCCGCATCCTCGGCGCCCTGGACTGCGAGTTCGCGCTCGTGCCGGCAGCGAGGCCTACGCTGGAGGAAATCCAGGGAGTGTTCGACTGATGCCGGCGACGCTGAAGGTTTCGACGCCAGAAGGTCCGAGCGGAAGGCTCTTCAGTAGCGCGGATGACTACCTGTTCCGCTATCAGGAAGGGACGGATGCGCGCGCCGCGGTCAGCCTGCTCATGCCCGTGCGCCTGGAAGAGTATCGCCATCGCGAGTTGCACCCGATTTTCCAGATGAACCTGCCCGAAGGCTATGCCCTGGAACAACTGCGCAACCGCCTGGCCAAGGTGGTGAATGTCGACCCGATGCTGTTGCTGGCCCTGTCTGGCAGCAGTGCGCCTATCGGACGGGTCCTGGTGAATTCGCAAGAGGTCGATGCGCTACTGCAACGCAGGCAGTTTCCAGGTGAGAAGCTGGAGGAAATCCTGGCCTGGGACGGCACGGACGATATCTTTGCCGAACTGGTGGACCGCTACATCCTGCGGGCCGGCATATCGGGCGTACAGCCTAAGGTGCTGGTTCCGGAACACCGGGATTCGCTACCGCAGCGGTTCACCTCGAAAACCTCCGACCTGATCGTCAAGAGCGGCCGGGCTGAACTCCCGGGGCTGGCGATCAATGAATTCCTCTGCATGTCCATGGCAAAGGCATGCGGCATTTCCGTTCCAGAGTTCTACTTGTCAGACAACGCCAGGCTGTTCGTCATGAGACGTTTCGACAGGGACGAGCAACTCGACCCCATCGGCTTCGAGGACATGGCGGCCCTGATGGGACTCTCGGCGCAACAGAAGTACAGCAAGAGCTATGCAGCCATTGCCAAGGCCATCCGGCTGTTCTGTCCTCCCGAGCATGTGCAGGCCTCCCTGGAACAGCTTTTCGGCATCGTGTCCCTGAGCTGCATCGTCGGCAATGGCGACGCGCACCTGAAGAATTTCGGCCTGCTCTATTCGGATCCGACACAAGCCGACGCGCGGCTGGCGCCGGCCTATGACATCGTCAATACCACCGCCTATATCCCAGAGGACGTGCTTGCCCTGGACCTTGCCGGCAACAAGTCGCTGTTCGCGTCGCGGCAAGGGCTTCTGGACCTTGCCAGGGTATGTGATGTGGCCCGGCCGGCCGAAGTCATACGTGCTCAACTGCAAGCGGTGGAAAAGGTGCTGGCGAACCACCCCGGGCTCTGCGAGCAGGTGCCCCAGGTGGTGGCCGCCATCCGGCACAGCGCCGAACCCTTCGCCAGGACCTTCGGCTAGGCCCGGCGCGCGGCGGTTGAGCCTGTAACGGCGCAGCAGGTCAGATCAGCTCCACCAGGCCGATACGCTCGTCTTCCAGGCTCCTTTTCAATTGCTCTGCCGAATTTGGGCGATCGCCTGGTTCGAACTGCTGCCCTTCTTCAGAAAGGGCAACATGCGCCGGGAAAGATTTCGTCCAGCAGCAGCTTCATGCCGCCTCGATCCTGGCCGAATGTTTCATGCGGGCCGCCGCGAAGGCCAGGCAAGCGAGAATGTCTTCACGCTCGAGCTCCGGGTAGTCAGCGATGATTTCTTCCTGGCTCATTCCGGCGGCCAGCCAGCTCAGGACATCCTCCACGGTTATCCGCAGCCCACGCACACAGGGCTTCCCGCCACGCCTGCCGGGCTCCAGGGTAATCCTCGATTCATCCGCCATGGCTCTGTCTCGACTTATGTTCGTTCGATGATCCGGGAGCCATCCGAATCCGCTTTGTTTGCGCCTCAGCCGTGGTGCTGCAAATACTCGCTCAGCGCCTGCCGGGTGAGGTCGTTCAGGCTCATGTGCTGCCGGTTGGCTGCCAGGCTCGCTGCCAGATGCAAGTCATGGCCGACCCGCACGTTGAACGATCCCTTGCAAGGCACTTCCGGCTCCTGCCCCTGCGCCTGGCATGTGGCCAGGTAGTCGTCCACCGCCTCGCGGAAAGCGGCCTGCAGTTCGGCCACCGTCTCGCCTTCGTAGTTGACCAGCGCGCGGATGAAGAGCAGCTTGCCGAACAGGCAGTTGTCCTCGGTGCTGGCTTCGATGGAGCCGTAATAGCCCCGGTATTGCAGCAGGTTGTTCACGGAATCAGTTCCCCCGCCTTGAGGTGCTCGATGATCTGGCGCCGGACATAGGCTTTCAGCTCGTTGCCCGGGTGCGGCTTGTGAAGGTTGATCAACGCCTGCGGGTCGCCGTTGTCGAACTTGACCCGGCTCCCGCTGCCCTCCAATTGCCTGTAGCCCAGCCAACGCAGCAGTGTCACAAGCTCCTGCCAGGTAAAGCTGGTGCTTTCGTTGAGTAGCTTGGCCAGCAGTTTCTCGTTCCTGGACATGGAGCCCCTTCATGCAACTAAAAATAGTTGCATACCATTTGATCGTCAACGGTCCTCTACCCCAGAGACGTGCTTGCCCTGGACCTTGCCAGGGCATGTGATGTGGCCCGGCCGGCCGAAGTCATACGCGTTCAATTGCAAGCGGTGGAAAAGGTGCTGGCGAGCCACCCCGGGCTCTGCGAGCAGGTGCCCCAGGTGGTGGCCGCTGTCCGACACAGCGCCGAACCCTTCGCCAGGACCTTCGGCTAGGCCAGGCGCGCAGCGGCATCCAGCGCGGAAGCCAGGACGATGCGGTCGCGTCCCTGCCCCTTGGCCTCGTACAGCGCCTGGTCGGCCCGGCGCAGCCATTCGGTGGCGTCGGGCATGGCCGGATCGAAGCCGGCGATGCCGATGCTGAGGCTGACGCGCAATTCCGGCACCCGCTCCCAGTCCTCCCCGGCCAACTCGCGGGACAGCCGCGCCAGTACCTCCCGCGCCGCCTCCGGCTGCAGCCCCGGCAACAGCACGCAGAACTCATCGCCACCGTAGCGCCCGGCCAGATCCTCGGCGCGCAGGTGGCTGCGCATGAACTCGCTGAGCCGACGCAACACCAGGTCGCCGATCACGTGCCCATGGCGGTCGTTGGTGGTCTTGAAATGGTCGACGTCGATCAGCGCCAGCGAAGCGGGCTGCTGCGCCTGCCGGCAGTGCTCGAAGGCCTGCTGCAGACGCTCCTTCCAGTAGCCGCGGTTGAACAGTTGGGTCAGGCTGTCGGTGCGGCTCAGGTCGCGCAGCGCCTTCTTGTGTCGCGACAGCTGGATGGCCAGCCGATAGAGCACCAGGCCGATGGTCATGGGGTGGATGACCAGCATGGGAATACAGGCATACAACTCGGCCTGGGAGGTGTCAGGCGAGAAACCGAAGCCCAGCACCAGGCCGGACAGCACCATGCCGAGCGCCTGCAGCACGAAACCCTGGGCCACGAACCGCGCGCCGCCTGCGGCGGTGTTGTTCATCGCCAGCATGGAAAGCATCATCACCGAGGGCAGCACGTTGAACTGGATGGTGGCGATCCAGAATCCGCCCATCAGCGAATCGAAGAGCACGAAACGCCGCTCCAGCTCCCTGGGCCGCGGCGAACGCGAAGTGATCTGGTAGGCCATCAGCGGCCACAGATAGCAGAACCACAACAGCAGCCCCCACAGCCAAGGCGAATGCCCCTTCCCCCAGAGCACGCCGGCGACACAGAAGAACCCCACGGCCAAACCCACCGCGCGCGGCAAAAGCACGCGCTGGGCATAGGAACGGCTGAACCTGGCGGACTCACTCGACTGCTTCACAGACCGCTCCCTTCCTCACCGAAAGCTTCCCTGGGCAGCGAGAGTATAGTCCGGCGAATGATGGCAGTTCGATAGCGCCCAAGCGGCAAGTACGGCGGTTTCGGCGCCGGAAAGCAAAAAGCCCCGCCGAAGCGGGGCCTTTGCCAGAGATGGTGCCGGTAAGAGGAATCGAACCCCCGACCTTCTCATTACGAATGAGCTGCTCTACCGACTGAGCTACACCGGCGGGCGGGCGCACTCTAACAGTGAGTACAAGAGCAATCAATCACCACATAGACAGATCGATATGCCCAAGGGTCTATCCCTGTGAATGACACAACCTCAATATATCGCAACCCAATGCAAAGGCCCCATCAGCCCAGGACCTCGGAGTAAATGCTTACTGGCAACCAGCAGGACGCAGGTTAGCAGGAGCGGTGGTCGCACAAGTCCAACCTCCATTGGCATCACGAGTCCAAGTCAAGGTAGCATTACCAAGAACAGCAGCAGCGTTGTTGCCAAAAGTAGCGGTGATAACGGACGTAGTAGTCAGAGGGTTAGTAACACCGGCAGTACCCTGACCGGCCCCTGGGGCACCACTCACCATGACACTAGAGCCGCCAGCCGCAGCGGCCATCAAGTTAGAACCAGTACCACCCGGATCACACTCACCAGCACCTGCACCAATAGTCAAACGACCATCGACAATGCAGCTTTCAATAGCAGTCTTCAGCGAAGCAGTTTCTTCCATAACTCGGGAAACTTGGGAACGAGCAACATAGCTTTGATACTGCGGAATGGCAATCGCGGCAAGAATACCAATGATCGCTACCACGATCATCAATTCAATAAGGGTAAAGCCTTTTTGAGCCTTCATGAAACTCTCCTTGAAATGGGATAAGGCCTGTCGACCTGACAAAATCCAAGCACATCTCATGCCAATTCCTACACGCACGCAAGACCAACACCTACAGACATTGCCTACGAACAGGGAAATCCGCACCAGTCAGAATCTGACAAAAATTGACACTTTCAGCTTGGCGATTTGGCACCATTAAGTCAGTACGTTATAAGAGCTACCCAACCTCCATTTGCACGCCGCCTTCCTCATGAACGACCAAGTCATGCTTTCCGGGCTTGCCCGCCAACTGGTGGTAGCTGAGTTACTCGACGAAAAAAGCGCTCAACAAGCACAGCAGCAAGCACAGCGGAACAAGCTCTCGCTGGTGACTTACCTCGTACAGAACAAACTGGTGAAGAGTCGGCCACTTACCGAGTTGGCCGCTGAGCAGTTCGGAATAGCCTTCTGTGATCTGGGCGCCATAGACAAGGACAGCCTTCCAAGGGATCTGATCAGCGAAAAGCTGGTACGCCAACACCGCGTCATCCCACTCTGGCGGCGCGGAAATAAGCTATTTGTGGGCATTTCCGACCCAACCAATCACCAAGCCATTACTGACGTCCAGTTCAGCACCGGCCTGACCACTGAGGCGATTCTGGTCGAAGACGACAAGCTCGGTGACACCATTGAGAAGCTCTTCGAAAGTGCTACCGGCGGCCTGGACGATCTGGCCGACGTCGATTTGGATGGGCTGGACATTGAAAGTGGTGATGCAGACCGCAAGGAAGAAAGTATCGGAGGAGATGCTGACGATGCTCCAGTAGTCCGCTTCGTCAACAAGATGCTACTGGACGCCATCAAGGGAGGCTCATCGGACCTACACTTCGAGCCCTACGAGAAGATCTACCGCGTACGCTTCCGTACCGATGGCATGCTGCATGAGGTGGCCAAGCCTCCAATCCAACTGGCTAGCCGTATCTCGGCGCGCCTGAAAGTAATGGCCGGACTGGATATTTCCGAAAGGCGCAAGCCTCAGGACGGCCGCATCAAGATGCGTGTATCCAAGAGCAAGTCCATCGACTTCCGCGTCAACACCCTGCCTACCCTGTGGGGTGAGAAGATCGTGATGCGTATTCTCGACTCGGCCAGCGCACAGATGGGCATTGATGCCCTTGGCTATGAGGATGCGCAGAAACAGCTCTATCTTGAAGCCTTGAAGCAACCACAGGGCATGATCCTGGTGACCGGACCAACCGGCTCCGGCAAGACCGTCTCCCTGTATACCGGCTTGAATATCCTCAATACTCCGGACATCAACATCTCCACCGCTGAAGATCCAGTGGAGATCAACCTGGAGGGCATCAATCAAGTCAATGTCAATCCACGCCAGGGCATGGACTTCGCTCAGGCGTTGCGCGCCTTCCTCCGTCAGGATCCAGACGTGATCATGGTTGGTGAGATCCGCGACCTTGAAACCGCAGAGATCGCCATCAAGGCCGCACAGACTGGTCACATGGTGATGTCCACCTTGCACACCAACAGTGCTGCGGAAACCCTGACGCGCCTGCTGAACATGGGAGTAGCATCCTTCAACCTGGCTACTTCCACCAATCTGATCATCGCCCAGCGCCTGGCACGCAAGCTGTGCCCGCACTGCAAGAAGGAACACGACGTCCCCAACGAAACCCTGCTCCATGAAGGTTTTCCCGAGGACAGGATCGGCAGCTTCAAGCTGTACGCCCCCGTGGGGTGTGAAAATTGCAAGAACGGCTACAAGGGCCGCGTGGGTATTTATGAAGTGGTTAAAATCACGCCGGCGCTGCAGCGGATTATCATGGAAGAAGGCAACTCCATTCAGATCGCGGAGCAAGCCCGCAAAGAAGGCTTCAATGACCTGCGTACCTCGGGCCTGGTCAAGGCCATGCAAGGCATTACCAGCCTCGAGGAAGTCAACCGCGTGACCAAGGATTAATCCATGGCGGAAAAAGCGTTGAAAACCAGTGTCTTCGCATTTGAAGGCACGGATCGCAAGGGCGGCAAGATCAAGGGAGAGCTATCTGGCACGAATGTCGCTCTGGTCAAGGCGCAATTGCGCAAACAGGGCATCAACCCGATCAAGGTTCGCAAGAAGGGCGTCTCGCTGCTGAGCAAGGGCAAGAAGATCAAGCCTATGGACATCGCCCTTTTCACTCGGCAGATGGCGACCATGATGGGCTCAGGCGTACCCTTGCTGCAGTCCTTCGACATCATCGCGGAGGGTTTCGACAACCCCAACATGAGGAAGCTGGTCGACGACATCAAACAGGAAGTGGCTGCGGGCAACAGCTTAGCCAACTCGTTGCGCAAGAAACCACAGTACTTCGATGACCTCTACTGCAACCTAGTCGACGCAGGTGAACAATCCGGTGCACTGGAAACCCTGTTGGATCGCGTAGCCACCTACAAAGAAAAGACCGAGTCACTGAAAGCCAAGATCAAGAAGGCGATGACCTATCCGATAGCGGTAATCATCGTTGCAATTATCGTATCTGCAATCCTTCTCATCAAAGTGGTCCCCCAATTCCAGTCCGTATTCGCCAACTTCGGCGCCGAACTTCCTGCCTTCACTCTGATGGTTATCGGTCTCTCAGAAGTATTACAGGAATGGTGGTTTATCGTCTTGATCGCCTTGTTCGCGCTGGCTTTCGCCTTCCGTGAGGCGCACCGCCGATCAGAGAGATTCCGCGACTCAATAGACAGGGCAACCCTTAAGCTCCCCATCGTTGGCGGCATTATCTACAAATCTGCTGTCGCCCGTTATGCACGCACCCTGTCCACCACGTTCGCGGCAGGCGTTCCCTTGGTGGAAGCACTGGACTCGGTATCCGGCGCCACTGGCAACGTCGTGTTCCGCAACGCAGTGACCAAGATCAAGCAAGACGTATCCTCGGGCACCCAGCTCAACTTCTCCATGCGCACCACCGGTGTCTTTCCCACCATGGCCGTACAAATGGCGGCCATTGGCGAGGAGTCCGGCTCTCTGGACTCCATGTTGGACAAGGTCGCCAACTACTACGAAGAGGAAGTGGACAACGCTGTCGATAACCTCACCACCCTGATGGAACCCATGATCATGGCCGTACTTGGTGTACTAGTCGGCGGCTTGATCATCGCCATGTACCTCCCTATCTTCCAACTCGGCAACGTCGTCTAAATGCTCGTATTCGACTTCCTGGCCAGCCACGCGCTGGCCTTTGTTTTATGCGCCGCCCTGCTCGGCCTTCTGGTCGGCAGCTTCCTCAACGTGGTCATCCATCGCCTGCCGAAGATGATGGAACTGGAGTGGCAGCAACAAGCGCGTGACGCTCTTTCCCTGCCTCAGCCTGAGCAGAAAGCCACCTACAACCTGGTCCTACCCAACTCGGCGTGCCCGCATTGCGGTCATGAAATCCGTGCCTGGGAGAACATCCCCGTCATCAGCTACCTGGCCCTGCGCGGCAAGTGCTCGGCCTGCAAGGTGCCGATCAGTGCGCGTTATCCGCTGGTCGAGCTGGCCACCGCCCTGCTTTCCGGTTTCGTTGCCTGGCACTTCGGCTTTACCTGGCAGGCCGGGGCCATGCTGTTGCTGACCTGGGGGCTGTTGGCCATGAGCCTGATCGATGTCGATCACCAGTTGCTGCCGGATGCGCTGGTGCTGCCGCTGCTCTGGCTGGGCTTGATCGTCAATTACTTCGGGCTTTTCACCAGCCTGGGCGATGCGCTCTGGGGTGCGGTGTTCGGTTACCTGAGCCTGTGGTCGGTGTACTGGTTGTTCAAGCTGCTGACCGGCAAGGAAGGCATGGGTTATGGCGACTTCAAGCTGCTGGCCATGCTCGGCGCCTGGGGTGGGTGGCAGGTGTTGCCGCTGACCATTCTGTTCTCGTCCCTGGTCGGGGCCGTGCTGGGGGTCATTCTGCTGCGTCTGCGCAATGCCGAGACCAGCACGCCGATCCCCTTCGGGCCCTATCTGGCCATTGCCGGCTGGATTGCGCTGCTCTGGGGTGATCAAATAACCACTACCTATCTGCAGTTCGCCGGTTTCCGGTAGCTCCTGCTCGAACGCTGGCTCGCCTGGGCCCCTGCGTTCGCGGGGCGACGGAGAGCCTGGCGCGAGGAGTACGATGAAACCCTGGATCCTTGGCCTCACCGGCGGCATCGGCAGCGGCAAGAGCGCCGCCGCCGCCCACTTCGCCAACCTTGGCGTGCACATGGTGGATGCCGACCATGCCGCGCGCTGGGTCGTCGAGCCCGGCCGGCCGGCGCTGGCGAGCATCGTGGAGCGCTTCGGCGAAGCCATGCTGCAGCCCGACGGCACTCTGAACCGCGCTGCCCTGCGCGAGTGCATCTTCCAGTCCGCGGAGGAGCGCCGCTGGCTGGAGCAGTTGCTGCACCCGCTGATCGGCCAGGAGATCGCCAGCAACCTGGCGCAGGCCGAGTCGCCCTATGCCATTCTGGTTTCGCCGTTGCTGGTGGAATCCGGGCAGCACCGCATGGCCCAGCGGGTACTGGTGGTGGATACGCCCGAACACCTGCAGCTGGAGCGCACCGTGCGCCGGGACAACGTTTCCGAGGAACAGGTGCGCGCCATTCTGCAGGCACAGGCGCAGCGCGACGACCGCCTCAAGCATGCCGATGACATACTGCTGAACGACCGCGATCTCGGCCACCTGCAGCGCGAAGTGGAGCGCCTGCACGACTTTTATCTCAGCCTACGCGGAGGACGCCCATGAGCCAGCCCCTGACCGTTGAATGCCCGACCTGCGGCGCCCCGGTGGAGTGGAGTGCCAAGAGCCTCTACCGCCCCTTCTGTTCCGAGCGCTGCAAGCTCATCGACCTGGGCGCCTGGGCCGCCGAGGAGCATGCGATTCCCGGCAACGACCTGGAAGACGATGTGTTCTCCGGGGAGTTGGATGCGCCGCCGCTGCGGGGGCATTGAGGGTTCGCCGAGTTGGATGGGCCGGCCTGTTGGCCGGCATCGCGGATGAATCCGCTCCTACACCTTCCCCCGTAGGATGGTGTTGAGCGAAGCGATACCCATCACCGCGACCGCATGGGTTTCGCAAGCTCAACCCATCCTACAAAGAGCATCTCGGCGCAGTCGGCAAGACTGTTGCTCCTACGAACCAACCAGAGACTTCACGGTTGCGCCCTGGCCCACGCCGGGGTGTAGACTGACGAGAATTGCAGCAGAGGCCCGAATCATGAGCGCCCGACTTTCCCCCATAGTCTCCGAGTTCGAAACCCCGGAGCAGGCAGCCAGCCATGATCGCTGGTTCCGCCAAAAGGTGCAGAAGTCCCTTACAGACAACCAACCAGGGCGTCCCCATGACGAGGTAATGGTCGACATGGACGCCATCATTGCCCAGGCCGAAGCCCGGCGCCAGGGCAACGACTAGTGCTATCGATCATCTGGCGCAGGAGTGCCAGTGATGACCTCGCGACCATTCTCGCCTATATAGCCAACGAGGATCCCCAAGCAGCAAGGCGCCTCAAGGAACGCGTGGAGTCTGCCGTGCTGCCGTTGGCCCAGCATCCCTACCTTTACCGTCATGGACGAGTACCCGGCACACGAGAAGTCGTGATCCACCCCAACTACATCCTGGTTTACCGGATCGACGCTGAATGCATCGAAGTAGTCAGCGTCCTGCATTCGCGCCAGGAATATCCCTGATCGTCTTCACGGCCGCATGAACGCGTAGTCACGCTCCTCGTCGAGGTTCTCGGCGAGGAAGTGCAGTTCGTGCGCCAGGTCTTCTTCCGTGCGGACCTGGGCGTTGGCCCGCACCACCGAGCTGAGCAGGGCGCGCAGCACCAGTTGCGTGTCCATGCCCGCCGCTTCGGCTTCCAGCAGCAGTTCGTGAAGACGTTGTTCGGCCCAACTGTGAATGCTCATGCCGTTCTCCATTGCTGTGGGGCAGCAGAGTGTCCCGGCGTGGCGATCACGGCGAACTGACCTGGATCAATCCGAGGAAAAGGATGACAGCGGCGAATTGGCTGTCATCAAGGCGGCTCATCCTCGTCGTCCTTGCCCTCTTCCTTCTTCTCTTCCTTCCAGGGCGCCTGCAGGTAGCGGGTGCGGTTGAAGGTTTCCAGCCAGTCCGGGTAGAACACCACCAGGCCGGTGACCACGGTGCCATTGATGAAGGCCTCGGGGAACATGATCAGCCACAGGTAGCCGATGAAGTCATCCAGCCAGGGGGGCATCGGGAAGATGCCGTCGACCCACAGCAGGCCCAGGCCCAGCAGCATGCAGCACAGGGCCGCCAGCGCCGCGGGGAAGAAGCCCGAGCAGAAGATGTAGACGAACAGGTTGCGCGGCTGGCGGCGCTCGACGAACAGCGCGGCCATTTCGGTGATGAACACCGGCACCAGCACCAGCAGCACGCCGTTGACGCCGATCGCCACCCAGTCCTGGCGCCCCAGCAGGCACAGGCCGAGCTGCGCCACCAGGCCGACGAGCAGCGCCAGCGGCCAGTCCAGCAGCAGGGTCACCGCGGTCATGCCGATGAAATGGAACGACAGCCCCGAGGCGAAGTCCCGGCGCACCAGCCACAGCAGGAACAGCGCCAGCATGGTGCCGAACACCAGGTGCTGGCGGCGGAAGTCGCTGACCATTTCCACCCAGGGCGCGCGCCATGCGGCGAGGGCCAGCGCGGGCAGGTAGATCGCCCAACCCAGGGCCAGGCTCTCTTCCGAGAGCAGTTGCGCGGCTATCACTTGGCGACCTGCTCCAGCGCCTCACGCAACGCGGGCGCCGAGGTATAGGCCTGGCTGGCGAGCCCCCTGCCCTGCTGCAGGCTTATCCACAACACGCTGTCTTCCGGCACCTGGAAGTGGCTGGCCACCCGCGGTTCGCGGTCGAGCAGCACGCGGTAGTTGTAGTCGCGCATGGCCGGCACGGCGAACATCCTGGAGATCAGCGAGGGCATGCGGCTGATGTCGGCGACGAAGACCGCGTGGCGTTGCTCCAGGTAACCCTGCGGGCGCCCCTCCAATGCTGCCTTCACCAACTTGCCGCCGGCCATGTCGCGGGCCACCAGCAGGACCTTCAGGTCATCGTTCTGGGTGTAGGACTTGTCGTACTGGTCGAGCAGCGTCCAGCCCGTCGGGGCACCCGCCTCGCCGGCGGCCAGGGCCAGCAGCGGGACCAGGGATAGCAAGAGTGCGGCGCAGGTTCTTCTGATGTTCATGCTCAGGCTCCGGCGGAATAGACCAGGATGTCGTCGCGCCGCCCCCAGTCGGCCTGGCCCTCCCAGAAGGCCAGCGCTTCGGGGGCGTCGCGCAGGACGAAGACATGGGACTTGCCGATGCCCAGCCGCGCCAGGCGTGCCAGGGCCTCGTCGAGCATCCGCCGGGCCAGCCCGCGGTCGCGGTAGGGCGCGTCCACCACCAGGTGCTGCAGGTAGCCACGGCGGCCGTCGTGGCCGACCAGCAGGCTGCCGATCAGCGCACCCTCGGCCTCCAGCACCAGGCTGAGGTCGGGGTTGCGCGCGAGGTAGGCGGCGAAGGGTTCGAATTCGTCGTCGCGGCGCAGCTGGATGCCCGGCGTGCGTTCCCAGAGGGCGATGAGCCGCGGGTGGTCGGCGGTCGAGGCGCTGCGCAGGAACATGCTGAAGGGCTCCGGGGAAGGATCGCCACAGTGTACACAGGGCGCCGCCGATTCCGCCGCTTTTGCCCGGCCGCGGGGTGAGGCGCCATGTCGCAGCGGGACCGAAGCGCCAGCAGCGGCTAAGCTGTTGATATGAATGAAGCCGATTACCTGCACCTGCTCCGGCGCCAGGCGGAACTGGCCAATGAGTTCCTCTCCAACGCGCGCAAGTGGGACCGGGAGTGCTGGGCCTGCGAGCGCCTGCTGCAGACGCTCAAGGTGCCCTTTCGCCAGGACGAGTTCATCGCGCCGGAACAGCAGCCGCCGGACGTGCTGTTTCGCGATGCCTGCTTCGAGGTGTTCTTCGTCCTCGACGAGGGCCGCCGGCTCAACGAGGAATGGCGCGACGAACTGCAGCGCCGGCGCCTGGCGCAGAGCCTGCGCCAGCTGATCCGCCGCGAGCAGAAGCCCAGGCGGATCAACTGCGCCGAGCTGCAGCGGCGCCTGGCGCCGACCCTGCGCAAGAAGGCGCACAACTACAGCGAGCGCGGCATCGACCCGGGCGAGCTGGACCTGCTCGCCTTCGTCAGCCTCAAGCGCGAAACGCCGGACTTCAACACCCCTTTTCCGCCGCCCACCGAGTTCCTGCGCCAGGGCCGGCGTTCGCTGTCGCTGGTGGGGCCGAACTTCGCCCGGGTGATCTTCGCCCACGACGACGCCCCGGACTTCCTGCGCGACCAGCTCGGCCGCGTGGTGCTGCTGGACAACGGTGTCGGGCTCTGACCGCCGGGTCGGATTGAGCGCGAGCCAACAGCCGACTAGAATGCTCGGCATTAGAAACGGAGGCCGCCCATGCCCAGTCGCTTGAGCCCCGAAGACCAGCAGAAGGTCGAGCAGTACCTCAGCTCGCCCGTTCACCAAGTCGAGCGTGCACCTTTCAAGCCCTGGCTGATGATGGCCGGGCTCACCCTCGTGGTCATCGTCCTGGGACTGCTCAGCCGCCTCCTGGCCTACCTCGCGCATTAGCAGCGCCGCCGGCCCGCACAGGATTCCCTAGCTATGAGTACGTCCCATGTCCCATCGTATCGTGATCGTCGGCGGCGGCGCCGGCGGGCTGGAGCTCGCGACCCGTCTCGGCCGCACCCTGGGTAGGAAGGGCCGCGCCCAGGTCACCCTGGTCGACGCCAACCTCACCCACATCTGGAAACCCCTGCTGCACGAAGTGGCCGCCGGCTCGCTCAACTCCTCGGAGGATGAGCTGAACTACGTCGCCCAGGCGAAATGGAACCACTTCCAGTTCCAGCTCGGCCGGATGAGCGGGCTGGACCGCGCGACCAAGCGCATCCAGCTGGCCGCCACCCTCGACGAGGACGGCCGCGAGCTGCTGCCGGCGCGCACCCTGGACTACGACACCCTGGTCCTGGCCATCGGCAGCACCACCAACGACTTCGGCACCGCCGGGGCCGCGCAGCACTGCATCTTCCTGGACACCCGCGAGCAGGCCGAGCGCTTCCACAAGCAGCTGCTCACCCACTACCTGCGCGCCCATGCCCGCCAGGGCGAGGACGACCAGATCAGCGTGGCCATCGTCGGCGCCGGCGCCACCGGCGTCGAGCTGTCGGCCGAGCTGCACCATGCCGCGCAGGAGCTGGCCGCCTACGGGCTGACCGGCATCCAGCCGGAGAACATGCGCATCACCCTGATCGAGGCCGGCCCGCGGGTGCTGCCGGCGCTGCCCGAGCGCATCAGCCAGCCGGTGCACCGCACCCTGGAGAAGCTCGGCGTGCGGGTGATGGTCGGCTCGCCGGTCAGCGAGGTGACCGCCGAGGGCCTGAAGACCGCCAGCGGCGAGTTCATCCCCGCCAGCCTCAAGGTCTGGGCCGCCGGCATCCGCGCCTCCAGCCTGCTGAAGGACCTGGACGGCCTTGAGAGCAACCGCATCAACCAGTTGGTGGTGCGCCCGACCCTGCAGACCACCCGCGACGACGACATCTTCGCCTTCGGCGACTGCGCCGCCTGCCCGCTCGGCAATGGCAGCGAACGCAACGTGCCGCCCCGCGCCCAGGCGGCGCACCAGCAGGCCTCGCTGCTGGCCAAGTCGCTGGTGGCGCGCCTGGACGGCAAGCCGCTGGGGGAATACCGCTACACCGACTACGGCTCGCTGATCTCGCTGTCGCGCTTCAGCGCCGTGGGCAACCTCATGGGCAACCTGATGGGCAGCGTGAAGCTGGAAGGCTGGCTGGCGCGGATGTTCTACATCTCGCTGTACCGCATGCACCAGATGGCGCTGTACGGCGTGACGCGCACGGCGCTGATGATGATCGGCGACCGCATCGGGCGCAGCACCGAGCCGCGGTTGAAGTTGCATTGACGGCCACAAGCGGCACGGTGCGGGGCAACCCGTAGGAGCGGATCTCATCCGCGAAACGCGCCGATACGTCCGGCTATCGCGGACAAGGTCCGCTCCTACGCCCGCCGGAAAATGCCGTGCTCCCTGTAGGAGCGGGCCCTGCCCGCGATTCGCGCGCAGGGCGCGCTCCTACAGGAGGGTTCGGCGGTGGGTCTATTGTTCGCGAGCAAGCTCGCTCCTACGAAAAGCCGTACCCGTCCTCCGCGATGTTTTTCCAGGCATGAAAAAGCCGCCCCGAGAGGCGGCTTTTTCGTACCACAGGCTTGCCTTAGAGCGCTGCGACCAGCGCCGGGGCCGGGAGGCCCTGGAAGTCGATCGACATCATCAGGCTCAGCACGCTGATGGCGATGATGGAGAACGCGAACAGCTTGCGTGCCCACAGGCGATCGTCTTCGGCGCGGAAGCCCGACACGGCGATGAACAGCCACCAGGCGCTGACCGCCAGGGCCACCACTAGGTAACCGTAGCCGGCGAAGCCGGTCAGGGTCAGCAGCAGGGTGGCGGCGCCGAAGGCCAGCACGTAGTAGAGGATCTGCCGCTTGGTCGCCTCGATGCCACGCGCCACCGGCCACACCGGGATACCCGCCGCCTTGTAGTCGTTCAGGCGGAAGATGGCGATGGCGTAGGAGTGCGGCATCTGCCACAGGCAGAAGATCAGCAGCAACACCGCGGCGCCCATGTCGAAGTGACCGGCCGCGGCGCAGTAGCCCACCACCGGCGGCATGGCCCCGGAGAGGCTGCCCACCAGGGTGCCGTAGATCGAGGTGCGCTTGAGCCACAGGCTGTAGAAGCCGACGTAGACCACGAAGCCGAACGCCGCCATCAGGGTCGCCTGCAGGTTGGTCTTCCACAGCAGCAGGCCGAAGCCGGCCAGGCCGAGCACCACGCCGTGGGCCAGGGCGGCCTTCAGCGAGATCTGCCCGGTCACGGTCACGCGGCCGCGGGTGCGCTCCATGTGGCGGTCGATGTCGCGGTCGATGCAGTTGTTCAGCACGCACCCGCTGGCCACCACCAGCGACAGCCCGATCACCGTCGCCAGCAGCAGCATCGGGTCGACACTGCCGCGCGCGGCGAGGAAGAAGCCCCCCGCCACGGCGATCAGGTTGCCGAAGATGATGCCCGGCTTGGTCACCAGGAGATAACGCTTCAGCTTCACGTCGTCAGCCTCAGTTCACCATCGGCATCATCAGGCCATCGGCGCTGAAGATGATCCACAGCGACAGGCCCACCACCAGCAGGATGACGATCACCGTGAAGATGAACGCCATCACGTTCCAGCGGCCTTCCGAGGACATGTTCATGTGCAGGAAGCACACCAGGTGCACCACCACCTGCACCAGGCCGAGGATGACCATGGTGAGGATGGTCGCGTGGCGGGTGAAGCCGCCGTCCATGACCATGTAGAACGGAATCGCGGTGAGGATGATCGACAGCACGAAACCGATTGCGTAGGAACCCAGGCTGCCGTGGCCGGCGCCGTGGTTGTCGTGTGCAGCGGCGCTCATTACACGGCCCCCATCAGGTAGACGACTGTGAATACGCAGATCCAGACGATGTCCAGGAAGTGCCAGAACAGGCTCAGGCACATCATGCGGGTGTTGGTCTGCGCGGTCAGGCCACGGCTGCCGATCTGCGCCATCAGCACCAGCATCCACAGCAGGCCTGCGGTCACGTGCAGGCCGTGCATGCCGACCAGGGTGAAGAAGGACGACAGGAACGCGCTGCGGCTCGGGCCGAAGCCTTCGACGATCAGGTGATGGAACTCGTTGACTTCCATCGCGATGAACGCGGCGCCGCAGAGGAAGGTCACGCCCAGCCAGGCGATGGCCTTGGCCTTGGCGCCCTTGTGCGCGGCCAGCATGGCCAGGCCGTAGGTGCAGCTGGAGATCAGCAGGATCGCGGTTTCGACGGCCACGTAGGGCAGTTCGAAGATGTCCTTGCCGCTGGGGCCGCCGGCCGTATGGCCGACGAGCACAGCGTAGGTGGCGAAGACACTGGCGAACAGGATGCAGTCGGTCATCAGGTACAGCCAGAAGCCGAAGACCGTCATGCCACCCGCGTCGTGGTGTTCGTGATCGTGGTCATGCCCCGCTTCGTGGGCGACCGAGTGTTTGCTCAATACTGCCGTAGACATGGATCAGACCTGTTTGGCGAGTTGCTGGAAGTGGCGGTTCTCGATGCGCTCGATCTCGTCCGGCTGGACGTAGTAGTCCAGGTCGGTGACGTAGCTTCGCACGATGACGGAGGCGATCATGCCGACGAAGCCGATGCCCGCGAGCCACCAGATGTGCCAGATCGCAGCGAAGCCGAAGATGAAGGCGAACAGCGCGATGGAGAAGCCAGCGGCGGTGTTCTTCGGCATGTGGATCGGCTTGTACGAGGCCGGGGCCTGGTAGGCGCGGCCGTTCTGCTTCATTTCGTGGAAGGCGTCGACGTCACGCACCACCGGCAGCTCGGCGAAGTTGTAGTACGGCGGCGGCGAGGAGGTGGACCATTCCAGGGTACGGCCGCCCCACGGGTCGCCGGTCACGTCGGCCAGTTGCTTGCGGTTCTTGATGGAGACGAACAGCTGGATCAGTTGGCTGAGGATGCCGAACAGGATCAGCACGGCGCCGAAGAACGCCACCACCAGGTACGGCTTCCACAGCGGGTTGTCGTAGTGGTTCAGACGACGGGTCATGCCCATGAAGCCGAGGATGTACAGCGGCATGAAGGCCATGTAGAAGCCGACCAGCCAGCACCAGAAGGAACGCTTGCCCCACTTCTCGTCCAGCTTGAAGCCGAAGGCTTTCGGGAACCAGAAGACGAAGCCGGCCAGGTAGCCGAACACCGCGCCACCGATGATGGTGTTGTGGAAGTGGGCAATCAGGAACAGGCTGTTGTGCAGCAGGAAGTCAGCGCCCGGAATAGCCAGCAGAACGCCGGTCATGCCACCGATGGTGAAGGTGATCATGAAGCCCAGGGTCCACAGGATCGGGGTGTCGAAGCGCAGGCGGCCGCGGTAGATGGTGAACAGCCAGTTGAACAGCTTCACACCGGTGGGGATGGAGATCAGCATGGTCGCAACGCCGAAGAAGCCGTTGACGTCGCCGCCCGAACCCATGGTGAAGAAGTGGTGCAGCCACACGGTGAAGCCGAGGAAGGTGATCGCGGCGCTCGCCCACACCATCGAGGTGTAGCCGAACATGCGCTTGCCGGCGAAGGTGGCGGTGACTTCGGAGAAGATACCGAAGGCCGGCAGGATCAGGATGTACACCTCAGGATGGCCCCAGGCCCAGAAGAGGTTGATGTACATCATGGCGTTGCCGCCGAGCTCGTTGGTGAAGAAGTGCATGTCCAGGTAGCGGTCCAGCGACAGCAGGCCCAGGGCCGCGGTCAGGATCGGGAAGGACGCGACGATCAGGATGTTGGCGAAGGTGCAGGTCCAGGTGAAGATCGGCATCTGCATCAGCTTCATGCCCGGGGTGCGCATCTTGAACACGGTGACCAGGAAGTTGATACCGGTCAGCAGCGTACCCATGCCGGATATCTGCAAGGCCCAGATGTAGTAGTCCACACCCACGCCCGGGCTGTAGGCCAGCTCGGACAGCGGCGGGTAGGCCACCCAGCCGGTACGGGCGAATTCGCCCAGGCCCAGGGACACGTTGACCAGCATCGCACTGACCACCAGCAGCCAGAAGCTGAGGGAGTTCAGGAACGGGAAGGCCACGTCGCGGGCGCCGATCTGCAGCGGCACGGCCAGGTTCATCAGGCCGGTCATGAAGGGCATGGCCATGAAGATGATCATGATCATGCCGTGCGCGGTGAAGATCTGGTCGTAGTGCTCAGGCGGCAGGAAGCCGTGGTTGGCACCTTCGGCCAGGGCCAGCTGGCCGCGCATCATGATGGCGTCGGCGAAGCCGCGCAGCAGCATGATCAGGGCGACGATGATGTACATCACGCCGATCTTCTTGTGGTCGATGGAGGTCAGCCATTCGGTCCACAGGTAGGTCCACTTGCGGTAGTAGGTGATCGCGCCGAAGACGCCGATGCCCAACAGGGCAACGACCGCCAGCGTGACCATGATGATCGGCTCGTGATAAGGCACGGCCGACAGAGTCAGTTTCCCGAACATCTGCGCGGTTACTCCTGGATACTCGGATTGGATTGCGATTCTGCTTCGCCTTCGGCGTGCTCGGCCTTGCCCTTGCCCATGGCCAGACCGGCACGCTCGTGCTTGGTCAGGATGTGCTGGAACAGGTCCGGGGTGACCGAGGAGAAGTAGGTAGCCGGAACGTTCTCGCTCGGCTTGGCCAGCTCAGGGAAGCCTTCCTCGGTGAGGCCGGCCTGGGCGGACTTGACCTTGGCGACCCAGTCCTGGAAGCCCTGCTCGGAAGTGGCGATGGCCTTGAACTTCATGCCCGAGAAGCCGCTGCCGCTATAGTTCGCGGAGATGCCGTCGAACACGCCTTCTTCGTTGGCGATCAGGTGCAGCTTGGTCAGCATCCCGGTCATCGAGTAGATCTGGCTACCCAGCTGCGGGATGAAGAAGGAGTTCATCACGGTGTCCGAGGTGATCTGGAAGTTCACCGGGGTGTCTTTCGGGAAGGCGATCTCGTTGACGGTCGCGATGCCCTGTTCCGGATAGATGAACAGCCACTTCCAGTCCAGCGAGACGGCCTGGATGGTGATCGGCTTGACGTCGGAATCCAGCGGGCGATAGGGGTCCAGCTTGTGGGTGGATTCCCAGGTCAGCCAGCCGAGGATGGCGATGATGATGCAGGGCACCAGCCACACAACCACCTCGATGCGGGTGGAGTGCGCCCAGTCGGGCATGTAGGTGGCCTTGGTGTTGGAAGCGCGGTATTTCCAGGCGAATGCCAGGGTCATGACGATGACCGGCACCACCACGAGCAGCATCAGCAGGGTGCAGGTGATGATCAGCGACTTCTCATCGACGCCGATCTGCCCCTTGGGGTCGAACAGGACCATGTTGCAGCCACCCAGCGAGAGCAGGGGGAGCAGCACGGACAATCTCTTCAGGTATCCAGAGTACTGGTCTATTTTCATCTTGCGGCCTTAATGGATGAACATAGCTACACCGCCCATGAGATTTACCCACGCAGGGTTCATGCTCGACGAACTGCCCGCCGCGCCTTCCAAGGCGAGACGTCTTAGTGGATCCATGGGGTAGCGAATCGGCGCTGCAAGAAAACAAGGCAAAAGGAACCCAGCCCGGCTTTCGCGTAGCGAAACCGATCCGTGTGCTGATTCGTTCCGTGTTATTCAGCGTGTTGGCGCCTGCCCTGCCGCTTCCTCGGAAGCCTGCCTGGCCGACACCTGTTCACGAGCGGATTGCCCTACTCGTTGTTGAGCGGAAACCCACCACAGTCAGCCCCTCGTTGTTATTCCAGCACCGCCTGCGGCGGGTGCCTGCCAAGGTTCTGCGACGCTGGAACCGAGGCGCTATGGGGTCAGGAATGGGCGGGCGATATTACAAGACATTTCAGAAACCACTGGCAAGGCCTGATGGTCTCATTTTTAACAAGACATTATCTCGCCAGGGTTAAGAGTGGCCGCCGCCACTGCTCGAAAAACGAGCAATTCCCACAGGAAATGCAAGGTTGGAAAGGCGCTTTCCGGAACCCTCCGAAAGCCCTCGCCAGGAGGCCTGAATGCCCCGACTGGCGCGGCATCCAGCCGCATCGAAAGGTGCCTTGGCGAGGTGCCTTAGAACAACCTCGCAAGGCTGAAAATGATCTCGATCAAGAGAGCCGAAAAAGCTGTCGCAAACGCCCTGCGCAGAGTGCGACACATCGCCGCAGCAAGCGATTCGGGCGGGAAAAGCGTTTCAGATTCTAACGGCGTGGCCGTTTTTGACTGGGCAAAATCCGGCCGGATATGACTGATTTTGCGATGAGTACAAACGGCGAAAAACATTAGTTTGGCGAAGCACTGCTTGGCTTCATACCCGCCCGATCAGGATCGACTGAACCCCGACCGGAAGATAGCGCATTCGAAATGCCTGCGACCTAGCCCCGAAGCCTCGGCATCCGGGCTCATGTATCATTCGCCTTACATCCAGCTGCCTGCCGTGCAGGCGCCCTCGAACACAGCCCAAGCGGTGCACCGTGCTCAAGCAGTTCCTGAAATTCCGCAAGCGCGCAGAGCGGCGCCAGATCCGCGAACTCCCGAAGCTCCACCGGGAAACCCAGCGCCTGAAGAATCGCTACCCGAACTACAGTTTCGGGCCGGGCACCTATGGCGAGCCGGAGGTATACGACTGGAACGAAGGCTCGACGCTCAGCGTCGGCGCCTACACCTCGATTGCCGCCGGCGTCGAGATCTACCTCGGCGGCCACCATCGCACGGACTGGATCAGTTGCTTCCCCTTCCCCGCCAAGGTCGAGGAAGCCGCTCATGTCACCGGATACGGCGGCACCAACGGCGACGTGGTCATCGGCAGCGACTGCTGGATCTGCTCCAACGTCATGATCCTCTCGGGCGTGACCATCGGCGACGGCGCCGTGGTGGCAGCGGGCGCGGTGGTAACCAAGGACGTGCGCCCTATGCGGTGATCGGCGGCAACCCCGCGCGCTTCATCCGCTGGCGCTTCGAAGAAGCGGAGCGCGAACTGTTGCTGGCATCCGCCTGGTGGACCTGGCCCGAGGAAGAACTGCGGCGCATCTCACCGCTGCTCTGCTCCAGCGACTTCGCGGCCTTCCGCCGGTACGTCGAAAGCCGCGCAGTGCTTCACGGGTAGCGCAGGTGCTTTAGATTGACTCCGCCCCTCTCCCCAGCCCTCGGCTACGCGCCCCGCCCTGAAGGGAGAAGGGGCTAGTCCGTGCCGAGAGGAGGAATGGTTTCAGTTGGAAACCTTCGGCGCTGCCGGCTAACTCAGGAATACCCACGCACTCCGAATAGTCCCCTCTCCCTTCAGGGAGAGGGTTAGGGAGAGGGAGCGGAGTGGAACCAAAGCGCAGATATCACCGGCCGGTTCGCGAGCAAGCTCGCTCCTACAGATCCCAACACCAGCCCCAATACCCCCCCAGCCGAAAAACAAAAAAGCCCGCAATCTCAACGAGACTGCGGGCTTTTCGATTGCCGTTCACCTGGGCGACCGGCTGGAAGATGGTGGGTCGTGTAGGATTCGAACCTACGACCAATTGGTTAAAAGCCAACTGCTCTACCGACTGAGCTAACGACCCTCGATATGGTCGGGGTAGAGAGATTCGAACTCCCGACATCCTGCTCCCAAAGCAGGCGCGCTACCGGACTGCGCTATACCCCGCTTGGAAGTTGGCTCCGCGACCTGGACTCGAACCAGGGACCCAGTGATTAACAGTCACTTGCTCTACCGACTGAGCTATCGCGGAACGACGAGCCTTCCAATCCCTTCTACGTTTCGGCGTTGCCGTTTCCCGTATCAGAGGCGCGCCATTTTACGGGTCTCGAACGGACTGTCAACCCTCTGATCCAAAAAGTTTTTCTTCTTTTTCTTTGCAGGCCGGCAGGCAGATTGCTATATCTGCATAAAACAAGTTGCCCTCGCCTGCAGGCGCTGAGATCACGGACAGGATCGCCCATGAGTTCGAAGGACACCCCGCCGTCTTCCAACGTCGCCAGCCGGGCCATCCAGCCACGCTTCGGCGAGCTGGTACAGGGCTGCCGGCAGTTGGCGATGAACCACCTGGCGGAACTCCTGGCGGCGGTTTTCGCCCAGGTCGACGACACCCTCTTCGAATGCGCCGAGAAGGCCGAGAACAACCAGGTGCAGGCGCTGTTCTTCGACAGCATGCGCGAGATCCGCCGCCAGCGCCCCACCCTCGAGCGCCTCTATCACCAGCGCTTCGCCAAGGGCCTTGGCGACTTCATGCAGGGCACCCTGCCCTCCCGGGCGCATCTGGAGGAGCTGGACGTCGAGCAGCTGTCCCTGGTCGGCAACGAGGAATACGAGGAAACCCTGCTCATCACCAACATGGTGAACCAGGTCAAGGCGCAGTGCGCGCAGTCCCTGTTCGCCCTGGACCAGCGCCTGGCCCTGCTCAACAACGGCAGCAAGCTGGCCGAGGACAGCAACCCCTTCGGCCCCCAGGCGATCGCCCAGTGCTTCCGCGAGATGCTCGCGGAAAGCCGCTTCGCCCTGCGCATCAAGACCGTGCTCTATGTCTTGTTCGACCAGCAGGTGATGCGCAACCTGCCGCCTCTATATGAACAGCTGAACCGACGCCTGACCGAGGCCGGCATCCTGCCCAACCTGCGCTACCGCGCCCAGCAGGGCTCGCGCCCGGCACCACGCCCGAGCGCAGCGGCCCCCGGGCAAGCCACGCCAGCGGCGCCGGCCGATACCGGCAGCGGAGGCAGCAACGCCGCGGTGCCTCCCGGCGCCCCGGGCGCATCCGCCAGCACCGAAGCGCCGCCGCTGGACTTCAGCGAGCTGCCGCCCTACCCGCCCAGCGACCAGCAGGCGCTCTACGGCGGCCTCAACGCCCTGCTCGCCGAACACCGGCGGCGCGGCCTGGAGAACTTCGGCCATAGCGACAGCATCGCCCGCCTGACGCCACGCGGCGCTACCCGCACCTACAGCGCCGGGGAACTGCTCGACGCGCTCAATCGCCTGCAGCGTATCTCCGCCCAGGACCTCGCCCGGCGCATCCGCCAGCCCCAGGCGGTCCAGCAGTTCAAGGAGGACCTGCACCAGCAACTGGAAGCCGGCAGCGACCGCCCCGGGCAGAACAAGCTGACCGACCAGGAAGCCGACGTCATCGACCTGGTCGGCATGGTCTTCGACTTCATCCTCGACGACGAAAGCCTGCCGGACAGCTGCAAGACCACCCTCTCCCACCTGCACACGCCCTTCCTCAAGGTGGCCCTGCAGGACAAGGCGCTGTTCACCCAGCACCACCATCCGGCCCGCCGCCTGCTCAACGCCATGGCCCAGGCCGGTTCGCTGTACGGCGGCGACGGCGAGGAGCGCGGGCTGCTGGCGAAGATGCACTGGGTGGTCGAGCGGGTGATCCAGGACTTCGCCGGCGACCTGCGCCTGTTCGACGAGCTGCTCGGCGACTTCAACGAATACATCGGCAACATCCGCCAGAAGGCCGAACTGCGCGAACGCCGCGCCACCGAGGCGGCCCGCGGCCGCGACCGCCTGCTGGGTGCGCGCGAACAGGCGATCGAGGTCATCCGCAAGGCCTGCGCCGAACGCGAACTGCCGCAGCTGGTGCGCAATTTCCTCGACCTCAGCTGGGCCGACGCCCTGACCTTCATCCTCCTGCGCAACGGCGAGGACAGCGATGAATGGCGCCGCGCCTGCGAGATCGCCGAGCAACTGGCCTGGAGCGTCACACCGCAGGACAGCACCGGCCGCGCGCGCCTGCAAGCCATGCGCCCGGCGCTGCTGGAAGACCTGCGCAAGGGCCTGGAAGTGCTCGGCGGCTATCACGAGGAAGGCATCCGCCGCCTGCTGCAGGACCTGGTCGCCTGCCAGCACGCGATCCAGGCGCAGCAGCCGGAAATCGCCGCCAGGCTGCACCCCGAACTGCCGGAAAGCCCGCTGGGGGCGATGCTCGACGGCGAAAGCGTGGCCGAGCGGCAAACCGAGGAAAGCCTGTCCATCCGCGCCCGGGCGATCATGGAGGAACTGCGCCGCATCGAATTCGGCACCTGGTTCGAGTTCACCGACAGCACGCCGCCACGGCGCCTGAAGCTGTCCTGGTTCAGCCCCACCACGCGCAACTATATGTTCGTCGATCACCTGGGGCAGCGCGTCGCCGTCAAACCCATCGGCCAGTTGGCGCTGGAGATGGAACAAGGCAAGGTGCGCCTGGCCGGAGCCGGGGCCCAGCCCCTGGTCGACCGCGCGCTCGGCGCCATCTACCGCATGCTGCAGCGCTTTGCCGGGCGCCCCAACAGCCCATCCGAGGAGTAAGCGATGGACGAACGCCGCCAGCACAACCGGCACAGCACGGACCTGAAGGTCGAGGTCTTCGACCGCCACACCGGACGCAGCCTCGGCCGCCTGGCCGACCTCTCCGTCGAAGGCTTCATGCTCTGCGGCGTCGACGTGCCGGCGGCGGATTCGGTGCTGGAATGCCGCCTGGTGCCCCTGCCGCCGCTGCACGAGGTGGGCGAGATCACCCTCGGCGCCGACTGCCTGTGGAGCCGCAAGGGCACCGACGGGCAGTTGGGCTGGGCAGGCTTCCACATCATCGACCTGGCGGACGACCAGGCGAAGGCGCTGGAGGAGTTGATTGCGCATCTTTGAGGGGGCTTCGCGCTACGCGAACCATCCTCCGATATCCCATCATTTGCCGCGCTCCTCGTAGGAGCGAGCTTGCTCGCGAATGGTGTTCTGCCGGAAGGAGTTGGCAGGATTCCAAAGAACGCCCTCTCCCTAACCCTCTCCCTGAAGGGAGAGGGGACCGTTGGGCAGACGCTGATGTTCTGGAATCAGCCGGCTAGCACAGAGATTGCCGGCTGAAACCACGCCATTTCTCGGCACGGACAAGCCCCCTCTCCCTTCAGGGAGAGGGCTGGGGAGAGGGAGCGGAGCCACTCCAAGGCACCTGTGCTGCCGGTAAGCACCATTCGCGAGCAAGCTCGCTCCTACAAAAGCAAAAAGCAAAAAAGAAAAAGCCCCGCAACGCGGGGCTTTTCCAGAGGCACCAAGATCAGGCAAACACGATCTCGTCACCCTCCACCTTGGCATGGATCTTCGCGCCGGGAAGGAACTTGCCGGCCAGGATCAGCTGCGCCAGCGGGTTCTCGATCCAGCGCTGGATCGCCCGCTTCAGCGGCCGCGCGCCGTACACCGGGTCGAAGCCGACGGCGATCAGCTTGTCCATCGCCTCCGTGCTCAGCTCCAGGCTCAGCTCGCGCTCGGCCAGGCGCTTGCGCAGGCGGCCCATCTGGATCTCGGCGATGCCGGCGATCTGCTCGCGGGCCAGCGGTTCGAACACCACCACTTCGTCGATCCGGTTGATGAACTCCGGACGGAAGTGCGCGTTCACCGCGTCCATCACCGCCGCGCGCTGGGCCTCCTGGTCGCCGACCAGCTCCTGTATCTGCGCCGAACCGAGGTTGGAGGTCATCACCACCACGGTGTTGCGGAAGTCCACGGTGCGGCCATGGCTGTCGGTCAGGCGGCCGTCTTCCAGCACCTGCAGGAGGATGTTGAAGACGTCCGGGTGGGCTTTTTCCACCTCGTCCATCAGCACCACCGAGTACGGCTTGCGGCGCACGGCCTCGGTCAGGTAGCCGCCTTCCTCATAGCCGACGTAGCCCGGCGGGGCGCCGATCAGGCGGGCCACCGAGTGTTTTTCCATGAACTCCGACATATCGATGCGCACCAGCGCCTCTTCGGTGTCGAAGAGGAATTCGGCCAGGGCCTTGCACAGCTCGGTCTTGCCCACCCCGGTCGGGCCGAGGAACAGGAAGGAACCGCTGGGCCGGTTCGGGTCGGCCAGGCCGGCGCGGGAACGGCGCACGGCGTTGGCCACGGCCACCACCGCTTCGTGCTGGCCGATGACGCGCTTGTGCAGCTCGTCTTCCATGCGCAGCAGCTTCTCGCGCTCGCCTTCGAGCATCTTCGACACCGGGATGCCGGTCCACTTGGACACGACCTCGGCGATTTCCTCGTCGGTCACCTTGTTGCGCAGCAGCTGGTTCTCCGCCTTGCCGTGCTGGTCGACCATCTGCAGGCTGCGCTCAAGGTCCGGGATAACCCCGTACTGCAGCTCGGCCATGCGGTTCAGGTCGCCCTTGCGGCGGGCCAGCTCCAGCTCGGTCTTGGCCTGCTCGATCTTCTGCTGGATCTGCGCCGAACCTTGCACCTCGGCCTTCTCCGATTTCCAGATCTCTTCCAGGTCGGCGTACTCGCGCTCGAGCTTGGCGATGTCTTCTTCCAGCTTGGCCAGACGCTTCTTGGTGGCCTCGTCGTCTTCCTTCTTCAGCGCCTCGCGCTCGATCTTCAACTGGATCAGCCGGCGGTCCAGGCGGTCCAGTTCCTCCGGCTTGGAGTCGATCTCCATGCGGATGCGGCTGGCGGCCTCGTCGATCAGGTCGATGGCCTTGTCCGGCAGCTGGCGGTCGGTGATGTAGCGGTGCGACAACTTGGCCGCGGCGATGATGGCGCCGTCGGTGATGGTCACCCCGTGGTGCACCTCGTAGCGCTCCTTCAGGCCACGGAGGATGGCGATGGTGTCTTCCTCGCTGGGCTCGTCCACCAGCACCTTCTGGAAGCGCCGCTCCAGGGCCGCGTCCTTCTCGATGTACTGGCGGTATTCGTCCAGGGTGGTGGCGCCGACGCAGTGCAGCTCGCCGCGGGCCAGGGCCGGCTTGAGCATGTTGCCGGCGTCCATGGCGCCCTCGGCCTTGCCGGCGCCGACCATGGTGTGCAGTTCGTCGATGAACAGGATGATCCGCCCTTCCTGCTTGGACAGCTCGTTGAGCACCGCCTTCAGGCGCTCCTCGAACTCGCCGCGGAACTTGGCGCCGGCGATCAGCGCGCCCATGTCCAAGGCCAGCAGGCGCTTGTCCTTGAGGCCGTCGGGCACCTCGCCGTTGACGATGCGCTGGGCCAGGCCCTCGACGATGGCGGTCTTGCCCACGCCGGGCTCGCCGATCAGCACCGGGTTGTTCTTGGTGCGCCGCTGCAGGACCTGGATGGTCCGGCGGATCTCGTCGTCACGGCCGATCACCGGGTCGAGCTTGCCGTCCTCGGCGCGCTTGGTCATGTCCACGGTGTACTTGTCCAGGGCCTGGCGCGACTCCTCGGCATTGGGGTCGTTGACCGCCTCGCCGCCGCGCAGGTTGTTCACCGCGTTCTCCAGGGCCTTCTTGCTCACGCCCTGGCCGAGCAGCAGCTTGCCGAGCTTGGCGTTGTCGTCCAGGGCGGCGAGCAGCACCAGTTCGCTGGAGATGAACTGGTCGCCCTTCTGCTGGGCCAGGCGGTCGGCCTGGTTGAGCAGGCGCGCCAGGTCCTGCGAGAGGTTCACATCGCCGGTGGGATTCTGGATTTTCGGCAGCGCATCCAGCTCTTTATTCAAGGCTGCGCGCAGGGCCGGGATATCGAAGCCGACCTGCATCAGCAGGGGCTTGATGGAGCCGCCCTGCTGGTCGATCAGGGCGCAAAGCAGGTGCACCGGCTCGATGGCCGGGTGATCGTGGCCAACGGCCAGGGACTGGGCATCGGACAGCGCCAGTTGCAGCTTGCTGGTCAAACGGTCGATTCGCATGGAGTTCGTCCTTCCTTCTAGATAGCGGGTCGGGGCGATACCTGCCCCTGATGAAGAAACAACCCGCCGGGATGCCAGTTAGATAAGGACGATTTTGGCCGCTTCAAGCCAAATCGCCATGACGCCGGTCAGTTCGTGCCGGCGCAAGGCCATCACGGCACCGGCATTCGCATGCAGGGGAAGAGCGTTGCCGACTGCGCCGAGGTGCTCTTCGTAGGATGGGTTGAGCGAAGCGATACCCATCAAGGCAGCATGGGTTTCGCAGGCTCAACCCATCCTACGGGGCTGCGGAACCTGTTCGCGAGCAAGCTCGCTCCTACGAAGATCGGGACCTACAGAGTCAGGCCAACCAGACCAGGCTGGCCTGACGCCCAGTGCGCGGGTTGCGGCGGTAGGAATAGAAACGCTCGGTGTCGCTGAAGGTGCACAGCCCCCCGCCATAGACGGCGGTGACGCCCCGCGCGGCCAGGCGGATGCGCGCGAGCTGGTAGATGTCGGCCATGTAGCGGCCGGCATTGACGCTGGGCACGAAGGCCGCCGCGGCCTCGGCGTGGTCGGCGAGGAAGGCTTCACGGACTTCCGGACCGACCTCGAAGGCCTGCGGGCCAATGGCCGGGCCGAGCCAGACCAGCACCTCGCCAGCCGGCACCGCCAGCCTGTCCAACGTGGCTTCCAGCACGCCGCCGGCCAGCCCGCGCCAGCCGGCGTGGGCCGCTGCAACACGGGTGCCGGCGCGGTCACAGAACAGCGCCGGCAGGCAATCGGCGGTGAGCACCGCGCAGGCGATGCCCGGCGTGGCGCTCCAGCTGGCGTCGGCAGTGGCGACGCGGGAAGGATCGGCTTCCACCACCTCGATGCCGTGCACCTGGCTCAGCCAGGCCGGGCGGCAGCCCTGGGCCTGTTCCAGGCGGCGGCGGTTCTCGGCCACCGCAGCCGGCTCGTCGCCGACGTGGTCACCGAGGTTGAAGCTGTCGAACGGCGCCTGGCTCACCCCGCCGGCGCGGGAGCTGACGCAGGCGCGCACATTGGCCGGCGCCGGCCAGTCGGGGATGAGCCAGGGCGAAGTCATACGAAGGACTCGTTGTCCTGGCGCAGCAGGCTGAGCAGCCAGGTGAAGTCGTCGGGCAGCGGCGACTCCCACTTCATGCGCGCGCCGGTGGCCGGGTGGTCCAGTTCGAGAAAGCGCGCGTGCAGGGCCTGGCGCGGGAAGTCGCGCAGCGACTCGACCAGCGTCGGGCTGGCCCCCGGCGGAATGCGGAAGCGCCCGCCGTAGACCGGGTCGCCCACCAGCGGGAAGCCGATGTGCGACATATGTACGCGAATCTGGTGGGTGCGGCCGGTCTCCAGCTTCACCCGGGTGTGGGTGTGCGAGCGGAAGCGCTCCAGCACCCGGTAATGGCTGATCGCCTGCTTGCCGGTGGACACCACCGCCATCTTCTGGCGCATCACGCCGTGGCGGCTGATGGGCGCGTCGATCTTGCCGCCGGCGACTATCACCCCGACCACGATGGCCTCGTAGATACGGCTCACCGAACGCGCCTGCAGCTGGGCGACCAGGTTGGTATGGGCTTCGAGGGTCTTGGCCACCACCATCAGGCCGGTGGTGTCCTTGTCCAGGCGGTGCACGATGCCGGCGCGCGGCACGTTGGCCAGGTGCGGCACGTGGTGCAGCAGGGCGTTGAGCAAGGTGCCGTCCTGGTGCCCGGCGGCCGGGTGGACCACCAGCCCCGCGGGCTTGTCGATCACCAGGATGTGCTCGTCCTCGTAGACGATGTCCAGCTCGATGTCCTGGGCCTTCCATTCGCCCTGGGCCTCCAGCTGCACCTCCAGCGCCAGGTGCGAGCCGGCGTGGACGACGTCCTTCGGGCGCAGCACGGCGCCGTCGACGGTCAGGCGGCCGTCCTTGATCCAGCCGGCCAGGCGCGAGCGGGAGTGTTCGGGGAAGAGTTGTGCGGCGACCTGGTCGAGGCGTTGGCCGCCCAGGTCGAACGGCACTTCTGCCGCCAGTTGGATGAGATCGGACATGATGGGACACAGTAGGCGCGCCACCTTTTGGTGGGCGGCACGCTGTGGTTAAATACGGGGCCTTTGTCCCAGGGGTTCGCCTGGGGCGCCAATCATAACAGACGGATGCGGCCGCGACAGCCGACCGTCCAGGGACGCAAGCCGCCATGCAAGTGAAACACCTGCTGCTGATCGCCACCCTCGTCTTGGTCTCCGCCTGCTCGTCCAAGGGCGACAAGGTCGACGAGAACCTGAGCGAGAGCCAGCTGTACCAGCAGGCGCAGGAAGACCTCGGCAACAACAGCTACACCAACGCCATCAACAAGCTGAAGGCGCTGGAGTCGCGCTACCCGTTCGGCCGCTACGCCGAACAGGCGCAGCTGGAGCTGATCTACGCCAACTACAAGAACGCCGAGCCGGAAGCCGCGCGGTCGGCGGCAGAGCGCTTCATCCGCCTGCACCCGCAGCACCCGAACGTCGACTACGCCTATTACATGAAGGGCCTGGCCTCCTTCGACCAGGACCGCGGCCTGATGGCGCGCTTCCTGCCGCTGGACCTGACCAAGCGCGACCCGGGCGCGGCGCGCGACTCCTTCAACGAGTTCGCCCAGCTCACCAGCCGCTTCCCCAACAGCCGCTACGCCCCGGACGCCAAGGCGCGCATGGTCTACCTGCGCAACCTGCTGGCGGCCTACGAAGTGCACGTCGGCCACTACTACCTCAAGCGCAAGGCCTACGTGGCCGCCGCCAACCGTGGCCGCTACGTGGTGGAGAACTTCCAGGAGACCCCGGCCGTCGGCGATGGCCTGGCGATCATGACCGAGGCCTACCAGCGCCTGGGCCTGAACGACCTGGCCGACAGCAGCCTGCAGACCCTCAAGCTCAACTACCCGGACAACCCCAGCCTGAAGGACGGCCAGTTCGAGCCCCGCGAGGACGACGACAGCAGCCGCTCCTGGCTGGCCAAGGCCACCCTCGGCCTGATCGACTCCAACACCGCGCCGCCGCAGATGGAAACCCAGGCGAGCAAGGACGTGATGCGCCAGTACGAAGACGCGCGCCAGCAGATCCCGCGCGAGCTGCAGCCCGAGCACCAGGACGAGGAAGTCGAGAAGCCGGACACCAGCGGCAAGAAGAGCCACTCCTGGTGGCACTACCTGACCTTCGGCCTGGTCGACTGATCGACCCGCCATGCAGAGGGAGGCTCCGGCCTCCCTTTTTCATGCCCGCGCGAATCTGCCGCACAGTAGCGGCCCGCGCGACTTGTACGCCGTGGTGGCTCGGATAAACTGCGGCTCTTCACGAAAAAAGGGAACGCCATGGTCCGCCTGCTGTTCTGGATCCTCCTCATCGCCCTGATCTGGTGGCTGTGGCGCAAGGCTACCCGCCCGCAACGCCCGCCCCAGGCGCCGCCGGACGACCCGGCCGAGCCCATGGTCCGCTGCGCCCAGTGCGGCGTGCACGTACCGCGCGCCAACGCACTGCAGCACGAGCAGCGCTGGTACTGCAGCCAGGCCCACCTGCAGCAGGACAGCCAGCGGCATGGCTAAGGCCATCCCCATCAGCGGCCAGCAGGGGCAGCGCATCCTCCGCCTGTACCACCTGTACCGCCTGAGCATCGGCCTGCTGCTGGTGCTGCTGATTTCCAGCGACCTCGACGACCGCGTGCTCAACGTCGGCCAGTCGGCGCTGTTCCATGCCAGTTGCTGGAGTTACCTGATCGTCAACATCCTGATCGCCGTGCTGATGCCGACGCCGCGCCAGCTGCTGCCGATCTTCCTCCTGGCGCTGTTCGACATCCTCGCGCTGTGCGGCCTGTTCTACGCCGCCGGCGGCGTGCCCAGCGGCATCGGCAACCTGCTGGTGGTGGCGGTGGGCATCGCCAACATCCTGCTGCGCGGACGCATCGGCCTGCTGATCGCCGCCGTCGCCGCGATCGGCATGATCTACCTGACCTTCTACCTCAGCCTCAGCCAGCCCACGGCGATCAACCACTACGTCCAGGCCGGCAGCCTCGGCGCCCTGAGCTTCGCCGCCGCGCTGCTGCTGCAGGGCCTGGCGCGGCGCCAGCAACTCACCGAGCACCTGGCCGAGGAACGCGCCACCACCGTGGCCAACCTCGAAGAACTCAACGCCCTCATCCTGCAGCGCATGCGCACCGGCATCCTGGTGCTGGACAGCCGGCACCGCGTGCTGCTGGCCAACCAGAGCGCCCTGGGCCTGCTGGCCCAGCCGGAACTGGCCGGCAAGCTCGCCACCGAGCATTGCCCGGAGCTGCTCGACAGCCTGCAGCAGTGGGAGCGCAACCCCTCGCTGCGCCCGCCCAGCCTGCAGGCGCCCGAAGGCGGCCCCATGCTGCAGCCGAGCTTCATCCCGCTGCGCCGCGGCGAGGAGCAGCACACCCTGGTGTTCCTCGAAGACATCTCGCAGATCGCCCAGCAGGCCCAGCAGCTCAAGCTGGCGGCCCTGGGCCGGCTCACCGCCGGCATCGCCCACGAGATCCGCAACCCCCTGGGCGCCATCAGCCACGCCGCGCAGCTGCTGCAGGAATCCGAAACGCTCGACGCCCCCGACCGGCGCCTGACGCAGATCATCCAGGACCAGTCGCGGCGCATGAACCTGGTGATCGAGAACGTCCTGCAACTGTCGCGGCGACGCCAGGCCGAGCCGCAACAGCTGGACCTCAGGCAGTGGCTGCAACGCTTCACCGACGAGCAGCGCGAAGGCCTGCGCGGCGACCAGCAGATCCACCTGCAAATGGGCGGCGGCGAGATCCAGACGCGCATGGACCCCAGCCAACTCACCCAGGTGCTGGGTAACCTGGTGCAGAATGGGTTACGGTACAGTGCCCGGCAGAACGGCAGCGGCCAGGTGTGGTTGAACCTGTTCCGCGACCGGGACAGCGACCTGCCGGTGCTGGAGGTGCTCGACGACGGCCCCGGCATCGCCCCGGAGCAGTTGGGCAAGCTGTTCGAACCCTTCTTCACCACCGAGAGCAAGGGCACCGGGCTGGGCCTGTACATTTCCCGCGAGCTGTGCGAAAGCAACCAGGCTCGCATCGACTTCAAGAACCGCGACGAAGGCGGTGGCAGCTTCCGCATCACCTTCGCCCACCCGCGCAAGCAGAGCTGAAAGAAAAGAGCATGAGCCGGCAAAAAGCCCTGATCGTCGACGACGAACCGGATATCCGCGAGCTGCTGGAGATCACCCTCGGCCGCATGAAGCTGGACACCCGCAGCGCCCGCAACGTCAAGGAGGCCAAGGAATACCTGGCCCGCGAGCCCTTCGACCTGTGCCTGACCGACATGCGCCTGCCCGACGGCACCGGCATGGACCTGGTGCAGCACATCCAGCAGCGCCACCCGCAGGTGCCGGTGGCCATGATCACCGCCTTCGGCAGCCTGGACACCGCGGTCAACGCACTCAAGGCCGGCGCCTTCGACTTCCTCACCAAGCCGGTGGACCTCGGCCGCCTGCGCGAACTGGTGGCCACGGCCCTGCGCCTGCGCTCGCCGGGCGCGGAAGACGCGCCGGTGGACAACCGCCTGCTGGGCGATTCGCCGCCCATGCGGCAGATGCGCAACCAGATCGCCAAGCTGGCGCGCAGCCAGGCGCCGGTCTACATCAGCGGCGAATCCGGCAGCGGCAAGGAGCTGGTGGCCCGGCTGATCCACGAACAGGGCCCGCGCAGCGAAGTGGCCTTCGTCCCGGTGAACTGCGGCGCCATTCCGTCCGAGCTGATGGAAAGCGAATTCTTCGGGCACAAGAAAGGCAGCTTCACCGGCGCCGTGGAAGACAAGCAGGGCCTGTTCCAGGCCGCCAATGGCGGCACCCTGTTCCTCGACGAAGTGGCCGACCTGCCCTTGCCGATGCAGGTGAAACTGCTGCGCGCCATCCAGGAAAAGGCCGTGCGCGCGGTGGGCGGCCAGCAGGAAGTGGCGGTGGACGTGCGCGTGCTCTGCGCCACCCACAAGGACCTGGCCGCGGAAGTCGCCGCCGGCCGCTTCCGCCAGGACCTCTACTACCGCCTGAACGTCATCGAACTGCGCGTGCCGCCGCTGCGCGAGCGCCGCGAGGACATCCCGCTGCTCACCGAGCGCGTGCTCAAGCGCCTGGCCAGCGACAGCGGCCTGGCCGCGGCACAGGTCAGCCCCGAAGCTCTGGAAAAGCTCAAGAGCTACCGCTTCCCGGGCAACGTGCGCGAACTGGAGAACATGCTCGAACGCGCCTACACCCTGTGCGAGGACGATGTCATCCAGCCCAACGACCTTCGTTTCGCCGAGGCCACCGGCGGCGGCGAAAGCGGCGAGGCCAGCCTGGCGCAGATCGACAATCTCGAGGATTACCTCGAAGAGATCGAGCGCAAGCTGATCATGCAGGCGCTGGAGGAAACCCGCTGGAACCGCACGGCCGCAGCCCAGCGATTGGGTCTGACGTTCCGCTCGATGCGCTATCGCTTGAAGAAGCTGGGTATCGATTGAGCCCCTTACGCCCCGCCCAGGCAGAACGTAGGGCGGATAACCGTTCGCCCTACGCAAAGCCCACCTATTGCCGCCCTGCCCGTCCTCGCGAACGGGATCACGCCAACGGCGTCGCCACCAACCGCCCTTCCGGCGCATAGGGTTGCGCCTCGATGATCGGCTCGCGCTTCAACATCAGGTCCGCCAGCAACCGGCAGGACGCCGGCGCCAGCACCAGGCCGTTGCGGTAGTGCCCGGTGTTCAGCCAAAGCCCTTCGTACCCCGGCACCTGGCCGATGAAGGGAATGCCCTCGGGCGAGCCCGGCCGCAGCCCTGCCCAATGCCCCACCGGCGCCTGCCCGGCGAGCGCCGGCAGCAATTCCTCGGCGGAAGCGCGCAGGCTGGCCAGGGCCTCGTCCGTGGGCGTCTTGTCGAAGCCGGCATGCTCCAGGGTGCTGCCCACCAGGATATGGCCGTCGCGCCGGGGAATGGCGTAGCGCCCCTTGGCCAGCACCATGCTGGACAGGAAATCCGCCGCGCACTTGTAGAGAATCATCTGCCCCTTCACCGGCGCGACCGGCAGTTCCAGGCCCAGGCCGGCCAGTAGCTCGCCGCTCCAAGCGCCGGCCGCCAGCACGGTCGCATCGGCCCGCAGCTCGCCGGCGGCGCAGCGCACGCCGCGAATGGCGCCCTGCTCATGAATGAAACCGCTGACCTCGCAACCCTCAAGCACCTCGACGTTCGGCATGCGCCGCAGCGCCTCGCGCAGCGAACGCGCCAGGCGCGGGTTGCGCACGTTGGCCACGCCCGGCATGTGGACCGCTTTCTGGAAACCGGCTCCCAGCGCGGGGACGGCATCATGGACCGCCGAGATATCCACCTCCTGCAACGGGCGGTCGTTGGCGCGGGCCCAGGCCAACGCCTCGGCCTGGTCGTCCAGGTCCAGCCAATAGAGGCCGGTGACGTGCACCTCGGGGTCGACGCCGGTGTCCTCCAGCAGTTGCTGGCCCAGTGCCGGATAGAAGTCCTGCGACCAGTGCGCCAGGTTCGCCACCGCCCGGCTGTAGCGCCAGGGGTAGAGCGGGGAAACGATGCCGCCGCCGGCCCAGGAGGCCTCGCGCCCGGTCTCGCCACGCTCGACCAGAGTCACCCGCAGCCCCTCGCGCCCCAGGGTCCAGGCGCTCAACAGCCCGACAACGCCACCACCGACAAGCAGAACATCCGACATACCGCTGCACCTCGAACCGACAGGAAACCGGACGGTCATCCGGCGCGCCACTATACCAACCCCACCGAAGCGAATCGCCCTACACTCTCGACAGAATCGACGCACAACACCCAAGGCCCAGATAACGGACCAAAAGAAAGATACTGCGGCAGCAAGGCAAAGCCAGGGACGGCTCCTCATGCCCAAGAATCGCGGATTCAGCCTGCTGGAAGCATTGCTCTCGATTCTCCTGCTCTCGCTGCTCGCCAGCCTGGCCGTACCGGCCTTCGACAACCTGCTCCAGTCAAATCGCGCCCTTGTCGCCCTGCACAGCCTGCATGGCGCCCTGAGCCATGCCCGGCAAACCGCGGTACTGACTGGCCGCCCGGTCAGCGTCGTGGCCCACGAAGGCGATTGGGCCAAAGGCTGGGCGCTGTTCCACGACGACAACAACGACGGCCAGCAGCAATCCGGCGAACCCCTGCTGCGCCTGCACCCAGCCCTGGAAGACGTGGAAATACACCCGGACGAAACCTCCCGCCGCTACATCCACTACCGCCCCCAGGGCCGCGCCATCCGCCCCAACGGCGCCTTCCACGCCGGCCATTTCCGGATCTGTGCCCAGCACGCCACAGCCCACCGGATCGTGATCAACCGCAGCGGCCGCATCCGCCACGAAAGCGCCCCCAGCGCCAGCCTCTGCGCACGCTGAGCAGCGCACAGCCGCTCTGCGACCGAGGTCACAGAAGACCAGCGGATATGACCGGACATCGCGCGTTTTGTATCGGCCATCCAACAAAAAGGGACATTTCCCACACAAATTGGCAGCATTTCCTTCAAGGTAAATAGGAGGAATGCGCCATGTCGCGCCCCCAGAAAATGGCGGGGTTCACGTTGATCGAGTTGATGATCGTAGTGGTTCTGCTGGCCATCTTCGCCAGTATCGCCATGCCGGCAATGCAGGGCCTGATAACCAGCAACCGTCTGGAGAACGCCAGCAACGATGTCAGCGGCCTCCTGGAGTACGCGCGCATGGAGGCGGCAACTCGTGGCACAGCGATCACAGTCAATTTCAACGGAGACACCCTGACAGTCCGCCAGGGAAACACGCCCTTACGCCAGATAACGCTCTCCACCGACATCAACCTTCAGCTTTCCGCCGACGACATTCAGTACAACGCCACGGGCGCTGCAAGCGAAACGGTAAGTATCGTTCTCTGCCGTGACGAGAGCGCAGCTGAGGCACGCAAGATCATTGCGGAACGAAGCGGCCGAGTGCGCCATTTTGGCCGCGGCATGAATGAAAACAACACAGCCCTGACATCATGTTCACCGTGAACCGAATAATGAAAACGCAAAAGGGTTTCAGCCTGATAGAAACCATGGTCGCCCTGTTAATCATCTGCATTGGGATACTGGGGCTGGTTGCCCTACAAGGACGAGCCGTCCAGTACGCCAATGAGAACGCCCAGCGTAACAATGCGGCCATGCTGGCCAACGATCTCATCGAATTGATGCGAAGCAACCGATCGGCACTGATTGACGGCGACGGTCTGCTCAGAAATGCCTCGAGCTATTACAAAGCAGCGGGCAGTTCCTTCCCGACGGCACAAACCACGGCCTGCCTGGATGGTACGGGATGCACCGCCGATCAGATGGCCACGACGCAGTTGGCTCAATGGACCCAACAAGTGCGCAACAGCCTACCGCTGGATAGCACTCTGTCCTTACTCAAAAACCAATATGTTATTTGCAGAACCGATAACCCTAGCGACGAGGACGCCCCCTGCTCAGGAACCGGCTCCAGCGTATTGATCCAGATTGCCTGGCTAGGCAAAGACACCTGTCCGAGCGGAGAAAATTGCACCGCCCTGGACAGTAATCGCCGCGAGTTCTACCGGGTCAGTTTCCAGCCATGAGGAGCCAGACAATGAGCCGATGGATATTCCAGCAGAAAGGCCTGTCGCTAGTCGAACTGATGGTTGCCATGCTGATTACCAGCTTTCTGATCCTAGGCGTCACCCAGGTCTATCTCGACAATAAGCGTACCTACCTGGCCCAGCACGGCCACGCCGATACCCAGGACAACAGTCGATTTGCCCTTTATGCCATCGAGCAATTGCTGCTCAAGACCGGCTACAAGACCTTGCCTCAGGACAGCCGTGAAATCGCCTTTCCCTACCAGGCCGCCGGCTCCGGCTGTCCGGCCTTCCAAGCAGGGCAGACTGTGCTACCAACAGCTTCGGGCAAAGGCGTCTGCATCCGCTACCAACACAGCTCAAACAACGAGAAAGACTGTCTTGGAGCCACCATCGATACCAGCAACGCCATCGTGACCCGTCTGGAACTCGATACCAAAACCAACGAGTTGCAATGTGCGGCCCAAGGCGCAACAGCACAAACCCTGGTCTCGGATGTCGTCGATATCCGCTTCTCGTTCGGTATCGACACCAACGATGATCGTCTCGCCGAGTCCTACGCAACTGATCCAGACACCAACGCTTCTCTGGTCTCCGTCCGGACTGCGCTCCTACAGGGCAGCGCAAGTAATAGCATCGCCCTGGCCAAGCAGGTCTACCACTTCCCCCTGTCCGCCTCTGCCACGACAACTGCTCCCGATACCCGACTCTATCGGTCGGCGCAGACGACCGTGACTCTGAGGAACATCGCACAATGAAGCAAGAAAGCAGCGTTCATTACCAACGAGGTGCTGTGCTGTTCATCAGCCTGATCTTGCTACTGGTCGTCACCCTGCTCGCGATCTCCAGTATGCGTGGCACCGTTCTGGAAGAGCGCCTGGTCGGCAACCTGCGCTCCTACCAGATTTCCGCCGCCGGCGCCGAATCGGCTCTACGCGAAGGAGAAAACCGTCTGGCCGCCAGTCTGGGGCCGGCGGACACTATGACAGATTGCAGTAGCCAGAGCGGCATGTGCGTCCTGCAGCAAGTGCCAGCCAACACGCATCCCCATGACTGGGACTGGTGGGATAACGATGATCATTCGCAGACATACAACGGCAATACCTCGGACACAACCAGACTGTTCGGTCTGAACAACTCTCCCCGCTGGTTCGCCGCCTTCATAGGATTCGATCCGCAGAACTCGAAGGGCACGGTGGAAGTAACCGATATCGACGAACGTAGACGAGGCGTTGGCCCTTACTACTACCAGTTGAACGCAGCCGCTCAAGGTGACTCACAGCGAATCATGGTGATGCTGCAGTCTTCCTCCGTGCAGCGCTATTGACGACCAGGGAACTCAATTCATGAAGCTCAGCCTACTCCGCAGGACGGTGCTCACCTCGTTTGCTTTCGGTTACCTCGCGCTCACTTCGAATGCCATCCAGGCGGCAGCCCTGACCATCAGTCAGCAGCCGCTTTTCCTCAACGAAACGGTGGACCCGAATATTCTGGTCACGCTGGATGATTCTGGCAGCATGGCCTTTGCGTATGCGCCGGACTCCATCGAGTCGAACAAATCGAAAGACTACTTCAAGTCCAATGTCTACAACCCAATGTACTACAACCCGAACATCATCTATAAGGTGCCGAAGAAGGTAACGGTATCCAATGGGAACTTGCAGGTAACCGACTACCCGACACCAAGCTTCACGTCTGCCTGGAAGAACGGCTTCACCCAGTCGGGTAGCATCAATCTTTCAAAATCCTATAAAGCCACAGTTGAATATGGTCGCGGCTACGACGAAGATACCGGCACCGCCCAGGCTGCCTACTACTACGATTACACCCCTGGTGGCTCCGGTTGCAAAACAGGAAGCCTGACCAACGAGTCCTGCTATACAAAAGCTGTAGTACCCTCCAGCCAGCAGACCAACTTCGCAATCTGGTTCTCCTTCTATCGGACACGTGCACTGGCTACCCAGTCTGCAGCCAACCTGGCCTTCTACAGCCTGCCGGAAAACGTCCGGGTAACCTGGCAGGTTCTGAACAATTCCAGTTGTGACAGCATTGGCGAAGGAAACTCCAAATGCTACAGCAACTACCTGCGCCCCTTTTCGGGCAATCACCGCGCCAATTTCTTCAGTTTCCTCGAGAACTTGAGCGTGACAGGCGGCACCCCCCTGCGAGTCGCGGTACAACGTGCAGGGGAATTCCTGCGCAGGAAAGACGTGAATGGACCTTATGCAGCAGTTCCCGGTACCAGCATCGGTACCGAATACACCTGTCGCCCGAGCTACAGCATCGTGATGACCGATGGTCTATGGAATGGCGACAAGGTTAGTGTCGGCGATACCGACAGTAGCTCAACCTCCCTGCCAGACGGAATCACATACAACTCGCGCCCCCCTTATAAGGATGGTACCAGCAACACCCTCGCCGATCTCACTTTCTATTATTGGGCCACGGATGCCCGGTCGGATCTCGCCAACAACCTGGCACCTTACTCACCATATAAAGACAGCGACGCGACAAAGCAGTATTTCGATCCACGCAATGACCCGGCAACTTGGCAACATCTAGTCACCTATACGCTTGGCCTCGGCCTGACAACCAGCCTGACCGATCCCAAGTGGGGAGGGTCCACCTATACCGGGGACTATTCGGCCCTAGCCAGAGGCGACAAAACATGGCCCAAAGCGGCCGACAACAGCGCCAATAACGTCTACGACCTGTGGCATGCGGCAATCAACGGTCGCGGAGAATTCTTCAGCGCCGACAGCCCCGAAGCCATGACCAACGCTTTCTCGACCATCCTCAGCCGCATTTCCGATCGCGATACTTCGGCCTCTGCCGTATCCCTGGAATCGGCTGTCACTACTGCGGGCAACGAAGCCTATTACGCCCGCTTCTCCAGCCAGAACTGGAGCGGGCAGTTGATCAAGTACGAAATTAACGACCAAAGTGGCGCTCTCACGCCTTCATGGGATGCCCGCGATCTACTGAACAATCGGGCAGCCTCGAGCCGTAACATCAAGTTTGTTCAAAATAATCAATTGACCGACTTCAACTGGAGCAACCTCAGCTCAGCACAAAGATTGCTATTCCAGAAAGATGACGACGGCAATACCGAAAGCACCGACACCTATGCCCAACGACGTGTTGCCTATATTCGAGGCGACCGGACCTACGAGGGAACTGGCAGCACCGACCTGCGCGAACGCAACTACGTACTGGGCGACATCATCTATTCCAGCCCGGTAGTCGTCAGCAAACCGGACAGCTTGCCCTCGTTGATGGACCGAGTCAGCGGGGCCACTCAAACCGGGTCGACACAGCAAAAATATGCAGCCTTCTTCAGCGCCAACCAAGACCGGGCAAAACGCATCTATGTCGGCGCCAACGACGGCATGCTCCATGGTTTCGATGCCGATGGCATCGAACGCTTCGCCTTCATCCCCACGGCAGTGCTGAACAAGCTCTATCTGCTCAGTTCACAGACCTACAAGGGAACCAAGCACCGCTTCTACGTCGATGGCACGCCGGTAGTATCGGAAATCCAGATCGGAAAAGAGTGGCGCACTATTCTGGTTGGCAGCCTGCGTGGAGGTGGTCGTTCGGTCTTCGCCCTGGATATCACCATCCCGGGGCAGGAAAAGCTGCTGTGGGAGTTCAGTGACAATGACGACGGTGATCTCGGCTACACCTTTAGCAAGCCGGTGGTAGCCAAACTGCACGATGGCAACTGGGGAGTAATCCTTACCAACGGCTACAACAGCACCAACGACAAGGCCGTTTTGTTTGTCCTCAATGCAGTCACCGGAGCGGTTATCAAGAAACTGACACCGAATACCGGCAACTTGGTCAATGGTCTCTCCACGCCTCGAGTAGCGGATATCAATGGCGACCTCATAGCCGATTATGTCTATGCTGGAGACCTTCAGGGCAACCTGTGGCGCTTCGATCTGTTCGACCCTAGCCTGACAAGTCTCGAGGTCATCGGCAGCAACGGAGCAGTACCTACTGGCAGTTCAGCAAAATGGCGCGTCGCATTCGGGGGCAATCCGCTCTACCGGGCCACTACGACCAATACATCCGGCCAGACAGTAGCTCAGCCCATCACCGCGGCCCCGTCTCTGGTCCGCCACCCGAGTGGAGTCGGCTATATTGTCGACTTCGGCACCGGCAAGTATTTCGAAAGTAGCGACGCCCAGGCAGACTCCAGCAAAGCCATGGCTCTTTACGGCATCTGGGACACGCAGACTAGCCCCGTATCCGGTGGAGCCACCTCCACACCATCACTGAGTCGCTCAAACCTAGTCCAGCAAACCATATCGACCCGAACCGCAGGCACCTTCACCGACCCCGATGGCAGCGGTCGGACACAAGAATATCGGCTCATCAGCCGCAACCCCATACAGTGGTATCGCAACAACAATCCTGCCGAGGGCATCAACAAGTACGGCTGGTACATGGACCTCAAGGAAGGTGACACTCTCAAAGGTGAAATGATTACCACCGATATGACGATACGTGGCAACGTGCTGATCTTTACCAGCACCATTCCCAACGTGGATCCGTGCCAACCTAGTATCGATCGCTGGATCCAAGTCGTCGATGCCGTCACCGGCGGCTCGACCAGTTACGATGTGATTGACCTGACCGGCAACAACTACGTGACTGCGGCAGACAGCGCCTCCGGCAAGGTGGTATCAAGCATACGCATGCCAGGCTACGGCTCACCCAGTGTTGTCGGCAAGGATCTCTATACCAACTTGCCTGATGGCGTATCCCGTACTCGGATCACCTTCGGTGAATTGGCTCGCGGTCGTCAGAACTGGCGGCAGATCGAGGATGAATGATGAAAAGCCGAACAAAGTACATCACACTATTTTTCGGAGCGTTTCTTCCCTGCCTGGCTCAGGCAGAAGCTTTCGAAGACAACGGCACGGTCGAGAACGTCATACTGGCGACCAACCACATCATCGTAGACGGCAAGAGCTATCTCCTGCCCAACAACGTTCCGGAAAGCAACACCCCCACTGCAGGACCTGCGATCTTGCAATTACAGCCCGGCATGTTCGTGGTCTTCTCCGGCCACACTGGGGCTATAGATACCATCGACTCCCTAGCCATCCACCTGCGCCAACCGACCGACACAACCGAGCCCAAGGCAGAAGACGAATGAAGCGCTCCGCAGGTTTTACTCTGATCGAAATCATGATCGTGGTAGTCATTCTGGGCATCCTTGCCGCCATCGTGGTTCCCAGCTATCAAAGCTATGTCATCCGCAGCAATCGCAGCGAAGCACAGGCGCTGCTGAGCGACGCGGCGGCCCGGGAAGAGCGCTTCTTCACCCAAAACAACAGCTACGTTACCAGCACGACGAATATCGCCAACCTAGGCATCAGCGCCGCCTCGCGGACAGGCCTCTACACCCTCGCCATTGCACCGGGAACAGCGACTGATGGGGGCTATCTGCTGACAGCCACGCCTCAACGAGCACCGCAGACCAACGACGATGAATGTGAAACCTTGACACTGAACGCGGTGGGTACTCGTGGCTCAAGCGGAACTGGAAGCACGGAAAGCTGCTGGCATTAAGACGAGAATGCCCGATCATCCAATCGGGCATCTTTTGTTGCATGGGCAAGACTAAACCGCCTTCACCCGCAGTTCCTTGGGCATCGAGAAGGTAATGTTCTCCTCCCGCCCATCCAGCTCCACCTCGGGCTCCGCGCCCCATTTGCGCAGTTGCTCGATCACACCGCGCACCAGCACTTCCGGGGCGGAGGCGCCGGCGGTGATGCCGATGCGCCGCTTGCCTTCGAACCATTCGCGCTTGAGGTCTTCGGCGCCGTCGATCAGGTAGCCGGGGGTGCCCATGCGTTCGGCGAGTTCGCGCAGGCGGTTGGAGTTGGAGCTGTTCGGGCTGCCCACCACCAGCACCAGGTCGCACTGGTCGGCCAGGTCCTTGACCGCGTCCTGGCGGTTCTGGGTGGCGTAGCAGATGTCGTTCTTGCGCGGGCCCTTGATGTGGGGGAATTTCGCGCGCAGGGCGTCGATCACCTTGGAGGTGTCGTCCATCGACAGGGTGGTCTGGGTGACGAAGTGCAGGGCCTCGGGGTTGCGCACTTGCAGCGCGGCCACGTCTTCCTCGTCCTCGACCAGGTAGATGTCGCCGCCATTGTCGCGGTTGTACTGGCCCATGGTGCCTTCCACCTCGGGGTGGCCTTCGTGGCCGATGAGGATGCACTCCTGGCCGTCGCGGCTGTAGCGCACCACTTCCATGTGCACCTTGGTGACCAGCGGGCAGGTCGCGTCGAAGACCTTCAGGCCGCGGTTCTCGGCCTCCTTGCGCACGGCCTGGGACACGCCGTGGGCGCTGAAGATGACGATGGTGTCGTCCGGCACCTGGTCGAGTTCCTCGACGAACACCGCGCCGCGGTTGCGCAGGTTCTCCACCACGAACTTGTTGTGCACCACTTCATGGCGCACGTAGATCGGCGGGCCGAACACGTCCAGGGCGCGGTTGACGATTTCGATCGCCCGGTCGACGCCGGCACAGAAGCCGCGGGGGTTGGCGAGTTTGATTTGCATGGTCGGTCTGTCTCGGCCTCGGCGCGCAGAGGGGATGGCGCGATGGGCATCGCTTGGCTCAACCCATCCTACGCCTGCGAAGGGCCCTCAGAGCGCCCTTACGTCGATGATTTCCACTTCGAAGGTCAGGCTCTTGCCGGCCAGCGGGTGGTTGAAATCGATGGTCACCTGCTGTTCGTCGAAGGCCTTGACCACGCCGGGCAGCTCGGTCTTGGCGGCGTCGTTGAAGATCACCAGCAGGCCTTCGGCCAGTTCCATGTCCTGGAACTGGTCGCGCGGCATCACCTGCACGTTGGCCGGGTTCGGCTGGCCGAAGCCCTGCTCCGGCTCGATGTTCAGAGTGCGCTTGTCGCCGGCCTTGAGGCCGAACAGCGCCTGCTCGAAGCCCGGCAGCAGGTTGCCGTCGCCGACCTTGAAGGTGGCCGGCTGCTTGTCGAAGGTGCTGTCGACGACGTTGCCGTCTTCCAGCTTGAGGGCGAAGTGCAGGGTGACTTCGGTATCCGCTCCGATGCGCTGGATATCGCTGTTGCTGTCAGCCATGGGCGGTCTCTCCGGATTTCTTCGTTTTGAACATGTCCAGCGCCAGCATGATGGCGCCTACGGTGATGGCGCTGTCGGCCAGGTTGAACGCCGGGAAGTACCAGCGGTTCTGCCAGTGCACCAGGATGAAGTCGATCACGTGGCCGAGCACGATGCGGTCGTACAGGTTGCCCAGCGCGCCGCCCAGCACCAGGGCCAGGGCGATGGCCAGCCAGGTGTCGCTGGGCTTCAGGCGCTTGAGCCAGATGACCAGCACCGCGCTGACCACGATGGCGATCAGGGCGAACAGCCAGCGCTGCCAGCCGGAGCTGTCGGCCAGGAAGCTGAAGGCCGCGCCGGTGTTGTAGGCCAGGGTCCAGCTGAACAGGTCGGGGATGACCACGATCTGCTGGTACAGGCTCAGCGTGCCCTCGAAGTAGGCCTTGCTGACCTGGTCGAGGACCAGGACCAGCACGGTTATCCACAACCAGCCAAGGCGGCCGAAGCGGTTAGGCATAGTGGCGAACCTCGCCCGCGCCTTCGATGTTTTCCACACAGCGGCCGCAGATTTCCGGGTGCGCGGCGTGGCTGCCGACGTCCTCGCGGTGGTGCCAGCAACGGGCGCACTTGGCGTGGGCCGACTTCACTACCTTCAGCTTGAGGCCGGGCAGTTCGCTCTGCACGGCATCGGCCGGGGCATCGGCCAGGGGCGCGAGGGTGGCGGTGGAGGTGATCAGCACGAAGCGCAGCTCGTTGCCCAGCTTGCCCAGGCTGCGGGCCAGGTCGTCCTCGGCGTAGAGGGTGACCTCGGCCTGCAGGTTGCCGCCGATGGCCTTGGCGGTGCGCTGGTTCTCCAGCTCCTTGTTGACCGCGGCCTTGGCGGCCATGACCTGCTCCCAGTAGGCGCGGCCCAGCTCGGCGTCGGCCGGCAGTTCGGACAGGCCGTCGTACCAGGTGGTCAGCATGACCGACTCGGCGCGCTCGCCGGGTAGGAACTTCCACACTTCCTCGGCGGTGAAGGCGAGGATCGGCGCAACCCAGCGCACCAGCGCCTCGGCGATGTGGAACAGCGCGGTCTGGCAGGAGCGGCGGGCGACGCTGTCGGCCTGGGTGGTGTACTGGCGGTCCTTGATGATGTCCAGGTAGAAGCCGCCCAGCTCCTGCACGCAGAAGTTGTGCACCTTGGAGTAGACGTTCCAGAAGCGGTACTCGCGGTAGGCCTCTTCCAGCTCGCGCTGCAGCAGCAGGGCGCGGTCCACGGCCCAGCGGTCCAGGGCCAGCAACTGGTCGTTGGGCAGCAGGTCCTTGGCCGGGTCGAAGCCGGTCAGGTTGGAGAGCAGGAAGCGCGTGGTGTTGCGGATGCGCCGGTAGGCGTCGGCGCTGCGCTGCAGGATGGTCTGGGAGACCGCGATCTCGCCGGAGTAGTCGGTGGAGGCCACCCACAGGCGCAGGATGTCGGCGCCCAGGGTATCGATCACGGTCTGCGGCACCACTGTGTTGCCCAGGGACTTGGACATCTTGCGGCCGGACTCGTCCACGGTGAAGCCGTGGGTCAGCAACTGGCGGTACGGCGCGTGGCCGTCGATGGCGCAGCCGGTCAGCAGCGAGGAGTGGAACCAGCCGCGGTGCTGGTCGGAACCTTCCAGGTAGAGGTCGGCGGCCGGGCCGCTGGCGTGGCCGAGTTCGGCGTGGGAGCCGCGCAGCACGTGCCAGTGGGTGGTGCCGGAGTCGAACCAGACGTCCAGGGTGTCGTTGATCTTGTCGTACTGCGCGGCTTCGTCACCGAGCAGCTCGGCGGCGTCGAGCTTGAACCAGGCCTCGATGCCCTCCTTCTCCACGCGCTGGGCGACTGCTTCCATCAGCTCGACGGTGCGCGGGTGCAGCTCGCCGGTGGCCTTGTGCAGGAAGAACGGGATGGGCACGCCCCAGTTGCGCTGGCGCGAGATGCACCAGTCCGGACGGCCGGCGATCATGCCGTGCAAGCGCGCCTGGCCCCAGCTGGGCACGAATTCGGTCTGGGTGATGGCTTCCAGCGCACGCTCACGCAGGGTCGCGCCGCTCTCCGGCTGCTTGTCCATGCCGACGAACCACTGCGCGGTGGCGCGGTAGATCAGCGGGGTCTTGTGGCGCCAGCAGTGCATGTAGCTGTGGTTGATGCTGGTGTGCTTGAGCAGCGCGCCGACTTCGTCGAGCTTGGCGACGATGTTCGGGTTGGCCTTCCAGATGAACTGGCCGCCGAAGAACGGCAGGTCGGCTACATACACGCCGTTGCTCTGCACCGGGCTGAGGATGTCGTCGTTGCTCATGCCGTACTGCTTGCAGGTACGGAAGTCGTCCTCGCCGTAGGCTGGCGCGGAGTGGACGATGCCGGTGCCGGCGTCCAGGGCCACGTACTCGGCCAGGTAGACCGGCGAGAAGCGCTCGTAGAATGGGTGGCGGAAGCGGATCAGGTCCAGCGCCTCGCCCTTGGCGGTGGCGATGACCTGGCCTTCCAGGCCGTAGCGCTGCAGGCAGGACTCGACCAGCTCCTCGGCCAGCACCAGCAGGCGCTCGCCGGTATCGACCAGGGCGTAGGTGAATTCGGGGTGGACGTTCAGCGCCTGGTTGGCCGGGATGGTCCAGGGGGTGGTGGTCCAGATGACGATGGCGGCGGGCTTGGCCAGGCTCTGCAGGCCGAAGGCGGCGGCCAGCTTGCCTTCGTCTTCCACCGGGAAGGCGACGTCGATGGCGTCGGACTTCTTGTCGGCGTACTCGACTTCCGCCTCGGCCAGGGCCGAGCCGCAGTCGAAGCACCAGTTCACCGGCTTCAGGCCCTTGAACACGAAGCCCTGCCTGACCATCTCGGCCAGGGCGCGGATCTCGCCGGCCTCGTTGGCGAAGTTCATGGTCTTGTAGGGGTTGTCCCACTCGCCGAGCACGCCCAGGCGGATGAAGTCGGCCTTCTGCCCTTCGATCTGCTCGCTGGCGTAGGCGCGGCACAGTTCGCGGGTCTTGTCCGCCGGCAGGTTCTTGCCGTGGGTGGTCTCGACCTTGTGCTCGATGGGCAGGCCGTGGCAGTCCCAGCCCGGCACGTAGGGGGCGTCGTAGCCGGCCAGGGTGCGCGAGCGGACGATCAGGTCCTTGAGGATCTTGTTGACCGCGTGACCGATGTGGATGCTGCCGTTGGCGTAGGGCGGGCCATCGTGCAGGATGAATTTCGGGCGACCTTCGCCGGCCTTCCGCAGCTTCTGGTACAGGCCGATGTCGTTCCAGAACTTCAGGGTTTCCGGCTCGCGCTGGGGCAGGCCGGCTTTCATCGGGAACTGGGTATCGGGAAGGTTCAGCGTGGCTTTGTAGTCGGTCATCTCAGGGCCTGTTCGGAATTTCTTCAATCAAGCGGTTGGCCCAGCCAGTAGGCCCGGGCGGCGGCTATGTCGGCGAGGATCGCCGCCTTCAGTGCCTCAAGGGAGGCGAAGCGCTGCTCATCTCGCAGCTTCTGGTGGAAGGTCACATCCAGGTGCAGGCCGTAGAGGTCGCCGGCGAAGTCCAGCAGATGCACTTCCAGGTGGGGCCGGCCATCACCGTTGACCGACGGCCGCGTGCCGATGTTGGCCACCCCGTTGACGCGCTGGCCGGCCACTTCCGTGCTGACCAGGTAGACGCCGTTGAGCGGCGCCTTGCGGCGCTTGAGCTGGATGTTCGCGGTGGGCGAACCCAGGGTGCGGCCGAGCTTCTGCCCGTGCAGCACCCGCCCGCTCAGGCGGAACGGCCGGCCCAGCAGGCGCTCGGCCTGGTGCAGGTCGCCGTCGGCGAGCACCTTGCGGATGCGCGAGCTGCTCACCCGCATGCCGTCGACTTCCACCGTGGTGGCGGCCTCGACGGTGAAGCCCTGCTCGGCGCTGGCCCGGACCAGGAAGGCGAAGTCGCCGGAGCGGTCGCAGCCGAAGCGGAAGTCGTCGCCCACTTCCAGGTGGCGCACTGCCAGGCCGTCCACCAGCACCTGGCGGACGAACTCGGCGGCCGACAGCTCGCGCAGGCGGCGGTTGAATGTCAGGCACAGGACGAAGTCGACGCCCTGCTCGCGCAGCAGTTCGAGCTTCTCGCGCAGGCGCGTCAGGCGCACCGGCGCGGCATCCGGGGCGAAGTACTCGCGCGGCTGCGGCTCGAAGATCACCACGCAGCTGGGCACGCCCAGCTCCTGCGAGCGCTCGCGCAGACGCGCCAGGATCGCCTGGTGGCCAAGGTGGACGCCGTCGAAATTGCCGATGGTGGCAACGCAGCCCCCGGACAGGGGCCGCAGGTTGTGGAGGCCTCGAAGCAGCTGCATATCGCGCGTATTGCTCAGAAAGTGGTCGATTATACCTGCACCCGCCGCCGCGCGACAGGCACAAAGCCGCCGCGCGTCACGGATGCACCCAAGTGCCGGCGCCGGGCTAGCTCACCGCCCGCCGCGAGAAGTCGCGCAGGCGGAAGCCCAGCAGCGCCAGCATACCGAAATAGGCCACTACGCCGGCCACCACCAGCACGCCCAGGCGCGCCAGGCGCAGCGGCATGCCGCCCAGGTCCCAGGCCGGCATGAAATGCATCAGGCCCAGCAGCACGGCGGACATCACCAGCACCGCCAGCACCAGCTTGCCGAGGAACTTCGCCCAACCCGGCTGCGGCTCGAACAGGTCGTGCTTGCGCAACTGCCAGTACAGCAGGCCGGCGTTGAGGCAGGCCGCCAGGCTGATGGCCAGGGCCAGGCCCGCGTGCTTGAGCGGGCCGATGAAGACCAGGTTCATCGCCTGGGTGGAAACCAGGGTGAAGAGCGCGATCTTCACCGGCGTGCGGATGTTCTGCCGGGCATAGAAGCCCGGCGCCAGCACCTTGACCAGGATGATCCCGAGCAGGCCCACGGCGTAGGCGATGAGCGCGCGCTGGGTCATGAGCGCGTCGTTGGCGCTGAACTTGCCGTACTGGAACAGCGACACGGTCAGCGGCTCGGCGATCAGCGCCAGGGCCAGGGCGCAGGGCAGCACCAGCAGGAAGCACAGGCGCAGGCCCCAGTCCATCAGGCGCGAATACTCGTGGCGGTCGTCGCTGGCGTAGGTCTTGGCCAGGGACGGCAGCAGGATGGTGCCCAGGGCCACGCCCAGCACGCCGGAGGGCAGCTCCATCAGGCGGTCGGCGTAGTACATCCAGGACACCGAGCCTGCGGCCAGGAAGGAGGCGAAGATGGTGTTGATGATCAGCGAGATCTGGCTCACCGACACGCCGAGGATCGCCGGGCCCATCTGCTTGAGCACGCGCCACACGCCGCTGTCGCGCAGGTTAAGGCGCGGCAGCACCAGCATGCCGATCTTCTTCAGGTGCGGCAGTTGGTAGAGCAGCTGCGCCAGGCCGCCGGCCAGCACCGCCCAGCCCAGGGCCATCACCGGCGGGTCGAAGTACGGCGTGAGGAACAGCGAGAAGACGATCATGCTGACGTTCAGCAGGGTCGGCACGAAGGCCGGCACCGAGAAGCGGTTCCAGGTATTGAGGATGGCCCCGGCCAGCGAGGCCAGGGAAATCAGCAGGATGTAGGGGAAGGTCACCCGCAGCAGCGCGGTGGTCAGGTCGAACTTCTCCGGAGTGTCGGCGAAGCCCGGTGCGGTGATCCAGATCACCCAGGGCGCGGCGAGGATGCCCAGCGCGGTGACCAGCGCCAGCACCAGGGTCAGCAGGCCGGAGACATAGGCGATGAAGGTGCGGGTGGCCTCCTCGCCCTGCTGCGTCTTGTATTCGGCGAGGATCGGCACGAAGGCCTGGGAGAAGGCGCCCTCGGCGAAGATGCGGCGCAGCAGGTTGGGCAGCTTGAAGGCGACGAAGAAGGCGTCGGTGGCCATGCCGGCGCCGAACATGCGCGCTACTATGGTGTCCCGGACGAAGCCGAGCACCCGCGAGATCATGGTCATGGAGCTGACCGCGGCCAGCGATTTGAGTAGATTCATTGCATCCGGGACTTGTCAGCGCAGGGTGGCCCTGCCCGCGGGCGGCCGGATCGCCCGGCGGCCAGTAAAGGGCGTCGAGTGTATGGCCGCCGGTCGAATAAATCACCCACCCAGTCCGCGAATACCCGGCCATGCCGCTCGTCGGAGGCCGCTCATACCCTTGACAAGGCACGGACTCGACGGCATCATTCGCGGCCTTAATTTATTCGCTATATCCCAAGTTTTTCTCGAGGAGCTCGACGGTGGCCAACACACCTTCCGCCAAAAAACGCGCCAAACAGGCTGAGAAGCGTCGCAGCCACAACGCCAGCCTGCGTTCCATGGTTCGTACCTACATCAAGAACGTAGTCAAGGCAGTCGATGCCAAGGACCTGCCCAAGGCCCAGGCCGCTCTGGTTGCCGCCGTACCGGTCATCGACCGCATGGCTGACAAAGGCATCATCCACAAGAACAAGGCCGCTCGCCACAAGAGCCGCCTGAACGCCCACGTGAAGGCCCTGGCCACCGCGTAAGCGTTCCGTTCTTGAAAAACCGGCCCCAGTGGCCGGTTTTTTATTGCCCGCGAAAAGCCCAAACCCCAGCCCCGGACCGTAGGAGCGGAGCTTCTCCGCGATAGCCGTAATCCCCGGCGCGATTCGCGGATGAGATCCGCTCCTACGCCGCCCCACCCACGCATTCCCCTGCAGGAGCGCGCCCTGCGCGCGAATCGCGGGCAGGGCCCGCTCCTACGCCTCCAGGGAAGCACGGCTTTTCGTAGGATGGTGTTGAGCGAAGCGATACCCATCACCACGGCAGCATGGGTATCGCAAGCTCAACCCATCCTACGAAGAGCACCTCGGCGCAAGACAGTTGCTCCTACGAAAAGCGAAAGGCTTCTATTTCGTCGGCCAGGGCATGATCGGGATGGCGGTCACCGCGTTCTGCGGGCTGCCTTCGATGATGCGGTCGCTGTAGACGAGGTAGACCAGCGCGTTGCGCTTCTTGTCGAAGAAGCGCACCACCTGCATGGACTTGAACACCAGCGAAGTGCGCTGCTTGAACACCTCCTCGCCATCCTTGAGCTCGCCGACGAAGCGGATCGGTCCGACCTGGCGGCAGGCGATGGACGCCTCGGCACGGTCCTCGGCCAGGCCCAGGCCACCCTTGACGCCGCCGGTCTTGGCCCGCGACAGGTAGCAGGTCACCCCTTCCACCTTGGGATCGTCGAAAGCCTCCACCACGATCTTGTCGTTCGGCCCCACCCACTTGAACACCGTGGAGACCTCGCCGATCTCCTCCGCGCCCGCCAGCGCCGGCAACATCAACAGACCGGCGCACACGCTCTTCCACAGCCTCATGGACGACAGCTTCATCGGTGACTCCTTCAGACCAGCACGAGGTTGTCGCGGTGCACCAGCTCCGGGCCGTCGACGTAGCCCAGCAGGCCCTCGATGGCATCGGTCGGCTGGCCGATGATCTTCTGCGCCTCCAGGGCGCTGTAGTTGGCCAGGCCGCGGGCGATCTCGCGACCCTGCGGGTCCACGCAGACCACCATCTCGCCGCGGCGGAAGCTGCCCTGGACCTGCTTCACGCCCACCGGCAGCAGGCTCTTGTGGTCCTCGGCGATGGCCTTGACCGCACCGGCGTCCAGCACCAGGGTGCCGCGCATCTGCAGGTGGCCGGCCAGCCACTGCTTGCGGGCGGCCTTGCGGCTTTGCTCGGGGGTCAGCAGGGTGCCCAGGCGCTCGCCGGAGCGCAGGCGGTCGAGCACGCGCTCGATGCGCCCGCCGACGATCACCGTATGCGCACCGGAACGCGCCGCCAGGCGCGCCGCGCGCAGCTTGGTCTGCATGCCGCCGCGGCCGAGGGCGCCGGCGCTGCCGCCAGCCACCAGGTCGAGCTGGGCGTCGTCGGCGCGGGCTTCGTAGATCAGCTGGGCTTCGGGATTGTTGCGCGGGTCGGCGTCGAACATGCCGTCGCGGTCGGTGAGGATCACCAGCAGGTCGGCCTCCACCAGGTTGGCCACCAGGGCCGCCAGGGTGTCGTTGTCGCCGAAGCGGATTTCGTCGGTGACCACGGTGTCGTTCTCGTTGATCACCGGGATCACGCCGAGGTCGACCAGGGTGCGCAGGGTGTTGCGGGCGTTCAGGTAGCGCTTGCGGTCGGACAGGTCGTCATGGGTCAGCAGCACCTGGGCGGTCTGCAGGCCGTGCTGGCCGAAGCTGGACTCCCAGGCCTGCACCAGGCCCATCTGGCCGACCGCCGCCGCGGCCTGCAGCTCGTGCATGTCGCTCGGGCGGGAGACCCAGCCCAGGCGGCTCATGCCCGCCGCCACGGCGCCGGAGGACACCAGCACCAGCTCGACGCCCGCGCAGTGCAGCGCGACCATCTGCTCGACCCACACCGCCATGGCGTCGCGGTCCAGCCCGCGGCCATCGGCCGTGAGCAGGGCGCTGCCGATCTTCACCACCCAGCGCCGCGCGCCGGTCACTTTCTCACGCATACATCAACCTTACGAAGTCAGGTTTCACCAGGTTGCTTCGGGACCGGCGCACGCGGCGCCGGTCAGGGCACGTAGAAGATTTCCGGCCCGTCGCCGTCGTCCTCGTCGTCGAAATCATCGTCGTCGTCGAGGTCGTCGGCATTCTTCAGGCCGGCACGGCGCAGCGCGCGCGCGTCGTCCATGGCCTGCAGACGGGAACGCGCCTCGTCTTCGATGCGCTGGTCGAGTTCGGCCAGGGCCTCGCCGTAGGCCGGGTCTTCCTCGATGCGCAGGCTGCGCTCGTCGAGGTACTTCATGATGTCCTGGCTGAGCGCCTCGGTGCCTTCGCGCTCCAGGGCGGAGATCACGTAGACCGGACCTTCCCAGCCCAGGCGCTCGACCACCTGCTGCTTGCGCCGCTCCTGCTCTTCCGGCTCGAGGATCTGGTCCATCTTGTTCAGCACCAGCCAGCGGTCACGCTCGGTGAGCGCCGGGCTGAACTTGGCCAGCTCGTTGACGATGGTCTCGGCGGCATCGGCCGGGTCGCTCTCGTCCAGCGGCGCCATGTCGACGATGTGCAGCAGCAGGCGGGTACGCGCCAGGTGCTTGAGGAAGCGGATGCCCAGGCCGGCGCCTTCGGCGGCGCCCTCGATCAGGCCGGGGATGTCGGCGACCACGAAGCTCTTGAAGCGCCCGACGCTGACCACGCCCAGGTTCGGCACCAGGGTGGTGAAGGGGTAGTCGGCGACTTTCGGCTTGGCCGCGGACACGGCGCGGATGAAGGTGCTCTTGCCGGCGTTCGGCAGGCCCAGCAGGCCGACGTCGGCCAGGACCTTCAGCTCCAGCTTGAGGTCGCGGGCCTCGCCGGGCTTGCCCGGGGTGGTCTGCCGCGGCGCGCGGTTGGTGCTGGACTTGAAGCGGGTGTTGCCCAGGCCGTGCCAGCCGCCCTGGGCGACCATCAGGCGCTGGCCGGGCTCGGTCAGGTCGCCGATGACTTCATGGGTGTTCGCATCGATCACGGTGGTGCCCACCGGCACCGGCAGGACCAGGTCGTCGCCCTTGGCGCCGGTGCAGTCCTTGCTGCCGCCGTTCTGCCCGCGCTGGGCGTCGAAACGGCGGGTGTAGCGATAGTCCACCAGGGTGTTCAGGCTCTCGTCGGCCTCGAGGAACACCGAGCCGCCGTCACCGCCGTCACCGCCGTTGGGGCCGCCCTTCTCGATGAACTTCTCGCGGCGAAAGCTCATGAGGCCATTGCCGCCGTCACCGGCTTTCACGTGGATGGATACTTCGTCGACGAATTTCATGGGAACGCCTCCCGCCAGCGTGGCGGGTTGAATAAGAAAAGGAGCATAGGATACAGCCAAGCCCGCGCAAACGCAGGAGCCCGGGATCCGTTGCCGGGAAACGCCAGAAACAAAAAAGCCCCGTCGCGAGACAGGGCTTTTTCAGTGAAGGCTCGCTTAGGCAGCGACGACGCTTACGTAGCGACGGCCGAAGGCGCCTTTCACTTCGAACTTGATCACGCCGTCGATTTTCGCGAACAGGGTGTGATCCTTGCCCATGCCAACGCCGTAGCCGGCGTGGAACTGGGTGCCGCGCTGACGCACGATGATGTTGCCTGCCTTGACAGCCTGGCTACCGAACAGCTTCACGCCAAGGCGTTTACTTTCGGAGTCGCGGCCGTTGCGGGTACTACCGCCAGCTTTCTTGTGTGCCATGAGTCATATCCTCCAAAAAAGGAATTAGGCCTGGATGCCGGTGATCTTGATTTCAGTGAACCACTGGCGGTGGCCCTGACGCTTCATGTGGTGCTTGCGGCGGCGGAACTTGATGATGCGCACTTTGTCGTGACGACCGTGGGAAACCACTTCAGCGGTCACTTTCGCGCCTTCTACCACCGGCAGGCCGATCTTGACGTCATCGCCATTGGCGACCAGCAGAACGCGATCCAGGTTGATCGATTCGCCGGTGGCGACGTCGAGTTTCTCGACCTTGAGGAATTCGCCTTCGGCGACTTTGTATTGCTTGCCGCCGGTAACAATAACTGCGTACATCTGGATGTCTCCGTTAGACCTGCTCACCCGACGCTTTATAGGAAGAGGTATCGGTCGGCATGGCTGCATGGGGCCGGAAGAGCGCCCGTGCAATTGCGTAAGGCAGGGTATGCCAGGGAAGTTCGGGGCCGCGATTGTACGCAAAGCCCTACGCGGACACAAGCCTTGCGGCGCTTTCCTTGACAGCCCCCACCCCGGCACCTAGCATGCCGCGCATTCTTCGAGGAGCGCCTTCGTAATATGCAACCCCAGGCTTTCTATCGGGTGGTGGCGGACGACTTCACCGCCGTCGACGGCATCATCCGTCGCCAGCTCAGCTCCCGCGTTCCCCTGGTCGAGAAGATCGGCGACTATATCATCTCCGCCGGCGGCAAGCGTCTTCGCCCGCTGCTGGTGCTGCTCAGCGGCAAAGCCCTGGGCTACTCCGGGGACGACCTGCGCCTGCTGGCCGCCACCATCGAATTCCTGCATACCTCCACCCTGCTGCACGACGACGTGGTCGACGCCTCCGGCCTGCGCCGCGGCCGCGCCACCGCCAACGCGCAATGGGGCAATGCGCCCAGCGTGCTGGTCGGCGACTTCCTCTATGCCCGCTCCTTCGAAATGATGGTCGAACTCGGCTCCATGCCGGTGATGCGCATCATCTCCCAGGCCACCCGGGTGATCGCCGAGGGCGAGGTGCTGCAGCTGACCAAGGTGCGCGACGCCAGCACCACCGAAGAAACCTACATGGAAGTCATCCGCGGCAAGACCGCGATGCTCTTCGAGGCCTCCACCCACAGCGCCGCCGCCATCGCCGGCGCCACGCCGGAACAGGCCGAGGCCCTGCGCCAGTTCGGCGACGCCCTGGGCATCGCCTTCCAGCTGGTGGACGACCTGCTGGACTACCGCGGCGACGCCAGCACCCTGGGCAAGAACGTCGGCGACGACCTCGCCGAGGGCAAGCCCACCCTGCCGCTGATCGCCACCATGCGCGACGGCACCCCGGAGCAGGCGCAGCTGGTGCGCAAGGCCATCCAGCAGGGCGGCAGCCAGGACCTGGAAGGTATCCGCGCCGCCGTGGAAGCCGCCGGCGCCCTGGACTACACCGCGAAGCTGGCGCGCGAATACGCCGCCCGTGCCATCGACTGCCTCAAGGCGCTGCCGGACAACGAGTACCGCGCCGCGCTGATCGAGCTCAGCGAATTCGCCGTCGCCCGCACCCACTGATCCGCACACGATCCGACGAACGCCCGCCCGGCCCTGCCGCGCGGGCGTTCTGCGTTATGCGCGGTTGATCCAGGCCATGGCATTGGTCGGTTGGTGGAAAAAAATTCTGCATAGGGGCTTGCTATCGAGATAATAAGAATTATTCTCATTAACTCAGCTACCAAGGAGATGCAGAGATGACCTACATGATCGATGCCTGGCTGGACCGCCCCCATCCCTATCTGCGCATCCTCAATCGCGATACCGGGGAAGTCTGCGCCCTGCTGCAGGAAGACGCCCTGGATGAGCTGCGCGAACAGGGCGGTCTGGACCTGCACGAACTGGGCACCAGCGAGCCGCAGGTGCTCAAGGAGCTGGTGCGCAACCTGTTCCTGTTCTGCTACGCCCGCGCGCTGCGTTGAACGCCGCGGCTGTTCGCGGGAGCGACGGGGCTTCGTAGGAGAGACTGTCTGCGCCGAGGCGCTTTTCGTAGGATGGGTTGAGCTTGCGAAACCCATGCGGTTGCGCTGATGGGTATCGCTTCGCTCAACACCATCCTACGAAAAAGCCACGCTCGCTCCTACGCTCATTCCCCTGTAGGAGCGCGCCCTGCGCGCGAATCGCGGGCAGGGCCCGCTCCTACAGTTCCGGGGAAGCACGGGCGTAGGAGCGGACCTTGTCCGCGATGGCGGGATGAGCGCCGGCCCTGCCGGCGGAATCGCGGATAAATCCGCTACATCTCATCTGGCAAACATAACGACCCCTAGGATGGGTCGGATGCGGGCCGTTCGCGAGCAAGCTCGCTCCTACGAAGAGCAAGAGCGGGATGTACAGGGCTTTTTGCGATGGCGCAGGATGCGCCATCCGTGCGGTCGCCGCCCGGGAGGCGGCTGCACAGCGGGGGCAACGTGGAGCCCCCTGCATGCCGCGGCGGCCAGGGACGGCCGCCGCGGGCTGCATCCATCAGAGGATGTCGAGCAGCTCGACGTCGAACACCAGGGTGCTGTGCGGCGGGATGCTGCCCACCGCCTGGCCGCCATAGGCCAGCTCGGCCGGCACGTGCAGGCGCCACTTGCTGCCGGTGTTCATCAGTTGCAGGGCCTCGACCCAGCCGGCGATCACGCCGCCCACCGGGAACTCGGCCGGCTGGCCGCGCTGGTAGGAGCTGTCGAACACGCTGCCGTCGATCAGGGTGCCGTGGTAGTGGGTGCGCACGGTGTCGTCGCGGGACGGCTTGGCGCCCTCGCCGGCGACCAGCACTTCGTATTGCAGGCCGGACGGCAGCACGGTGACGCCCTCGCGCTTGGCGTTCTCCACCAGGTAGGCCTTGCCTTCGGCGGCGGCCGCATCGGCCTTGGCCTGGGCTTCGGCCTGCATGCGCTGGCGGATCACCTGGAAGCTGGCGGACAGCTGCTCGGCGGGCACCCGGCTATCGGCACCGGCGAAGGCGTCGGAGAGGCCGGCCAGCACCGCGTCCAGGCTCATGCCCGGGACCGGGTTGGCACGCAGCTGGTCGCCCAACTGGCGGCCGACGCCGTAGCTGACGCGGGCTTCGTCGGTGGAAAGGTTGAGTTCGCTCATGGCGGGGGCTCCGCTGGGTAAAAAAGGGCGGCCAGCCTAGCACAGTCGGCCGCCCCGCCCCACCGCGGCCTCAATGCAGCGGCATGGGCACGCCCTCGTCGTTCTGCGCGCTGCCGCTCTGCGAGCCGCACATCTCGTCCTGCACCGCGGCATGCACCAGTTGGAAAGGGATCGGTGGCAACGCCGTCAGCAATTGGCGGGCGTGCTCCAGCGAACGCACCCCGAGCACGTGCCCCTTGGCGTCCTGGATCGGGAAGAAACGCTGGCCCACGCGCGCCTCCAGCACGTAGATGCCGCCCTCCAGGGATACCAGGTTGAGTTCGTCGATATCCCCGGCGAGGGAACGGTTGGTCAGCTCTTGCAGGTTCATCGCGCACCTCCAGGGTAGGCTCCAACGCAGCCAGTCTGGTACAGCGCGCCGGCCGCGCCCAGCGCAAACGACACCGCCCGTCAGTTGTGGCTGACGGGCGGTGCGCTGGAGGCGGGAAAAGCGATCAGTGGTCGTGGCGCGTGGCCTTGTCCAGGTAGCCCATGGCGAACGCGGAGAGGACGAAGGTGAGGTGGATGATCACGTACCACATCAGCTTGTTGTCCGGGACGTTCTTGGCGTCCATGAAGATGCGCAGCAGGTGGATCGAGGAGATCGCCACGATGGAGGCGGCCACCTTGTTCTTCAGCGAACTGGCGTCCATCTTGCCGAGCCAGCTGAGCTTTTCCTTGCCTTCGGAAATGTCCAGCTGCGAGACGAAGTTCTCGTAGCCGGAGAACATCACCATCACCAGCAGCCCGCCGACCAGGGCCATGTCGATCAGCGACAGCAGCACCAGGATCAGGTCGGCCTCGGCGATGGAGAAGATGTCCGGCAGGATGTGGAAGATTTCCTGGAAGAACTTGATGGTCAATGCCAGCAATGCCAGCGACAGGCCGATATAGACCGGCGCCAGCAGCCAGCGGGCGGCGTACATGCTGTTTTCGATGAAACGTTCCATGGCCTTCGCAAAAGGAGTTCAGAAATGGCGCAGGATTATAGCTGAAGGCCCGCGACGAGTTATCCAGTTATTCTGTGGATAAATATGTGCAGGAACGCCGGAAGAAACGCGCCAGCCCCCGCCCGCCGTGGGTTGCCGGCGGTCGCTCAGAGACTGCGCAATGCGCCTTCAGGACTCGGGGTGAGACTGGTAGTCCCCGAAATTGCGCACGCGCTCGCCGTTGATGCGGCGCAGCTCGGCCTGCAGGTGCAGTTGCCAGATGGGCAGGTCGTCGGCGAGCACGTAGCCCTGCTGGGCCAGGCAGTCGGCGATGGCGTCGAGCACGCCCTCGGCCACGAAAGGCCCGTAGAACGGGCCCTGGGCCTTGATGGCGGTGGGCTGGGCCCCCGCCATGCCCGCGGCGCAGAGCAGTGTCCAGAGTCCATTCTCTCCGGCCAGCGGCCTGATCACGCACTCGATGCGCGTGGTCAGCCCCAGACAGGGGCGGATAAGGCAGAGGTTACGCGGCATGGCGGCACCCTCGCGGTTGTCCTGTTTTCGAGCCTACACCCGGGGTTGACCTCGGGAAAGCCCGTTTTATCCACCATAGCTGTGGATATCGTTATGGACACCACGGGGGCAACGGCGCCCGACGAGCGCCATTGCTGGGGGGCCCGCCGCTGGTCAAGGACTGGCCAGCGGCAGCGGGCTCAGTCGCTGTCCTTCTTCTTGCGCGCCCGCTCCTTCTCCACCTGGGGCGCCTTGGCGGCCTTGGCGGCGGCAGGCGCGGCTTCCTTGGCGAGCTTTTCCTTGTCCTCCTCGTCCATGCCCATGGCGTCGATCTCCTTGAGGCGCTCGACCACCCGCGCGTTGACGCTGCCGGCCGGGAACTGGCCCTTGGCATCCGGCGCGCCGGCCGGCTCGCCGACCAGCAAGCCCAGCGCCTCGTCGACGTGGCGCACCGCGTAGACGTTGAACAGGCCGTTGCGCACCGCCTGCAGCACGCGCTCGTCGAGCATCAGGGTGGTGACGTTGGAACGCGGGATGATCACCCCCTGCTCGCCGGTCAGGCCGCGAGCCTCGCAGAGGCGGAAGAAGCCTTCGATCTTCTCGTTGACGCCGCCCACCGCCTGCACTTCGCCGAACTGGTTGATCGAGCCGGTGATGGCGAAGCACTGCCGCAGCGGCGTGCGCGACAGCGCCGAGATCAGCGTGCAGACCTCGCCGAGCGAGGCGCTGTCGCCGTCGACGTAGCCGTAGGACTGCTCCAGGGCAATGCTCGCGGAGATTTCCAGCGGGAACTCCTGGGCGTAGCGGCTGCCCAGGTAGCCAGTGAGGATCATCACGCCCTTGGAGTGGATCGGCTGGCCCAGGCTGACCTCGCGCTCGATGTCGACGATGCCGCTGCCGCCCGGGTAGACGGTGGCGGAGATGCGCGCCGGCACGCCGAACACCGAGTCGCCCACCTCCAGCACGGTGAGGCCGTTGCACTTGCCCACGGCGGCGCCTTCGGTGTCGATCAGCACGATGCCGGCCAGCATGTCGTCGAGGATCCGCGCCGAGACGCGGCCGGTGCGGGTTTCCTTGGCCTTGAGGGCGCGCTCGATGTGGCCCAGGTCGGTGACCGGCTCATTGGCCAGCTGGCGGATGAAGTCCGCCTCGCTGACCAGCTGGAACAGGTCGCCGATGCGCGCCGACAGCCGCCCCTGGTGCTCGGCCAGGCGCGCGCTGTAGGTGGCCAGGCGCGCCACCGCGGTGGCGCTCAGCGGCGCCATGCCCTCTTCCGAGGTGCGCGTCTTGAGCAACTGGGCGAACTGTTCGAGGCTGTCCTCGGCCAGCGGGATGTCCTCGTCGAAGTCGACCAGCACGCGGAACATCTCCTGGAAGTCCGGGTCCAGGTCCTGCAGGGTGTAGTAGATCTGCCGCGAGCCGATGATGATGACCTTCAGGTGCAGCGGGATCACCTGCGGCGTCAGGCTCATGGCGGCCAGGCGGCCGAGTTCGGCCAGCGGCGATTCCATCTTCAGCTGGCGCGACTGCAGGGCGCGCTTGAGCGCGTCCCAGACGAAGGGCTCGCCCAGCAGCTTCTCCGCCTCCAGCACCAGGAAGCCGCCGTTGGCGCGGTGCAGCGCGCCCGGGCGCAGCTGCCGGTAGCTGGTGTAGAGGGCGCCCTGGTCGGAGGCGTACTCGATGCGGCCGAACAGGTTGTCGTAGGTCGGGTGCGACTCGAACACCACCGGCGCGCCGCTGGTGGTGTGGTGGCCGATCACCTGGTTGGGCGCGTACAGCTCCTGCAGCATCAGCTTGCGCTGAGCATCGCTGCGCTCGGTGTCCACCAGTTGGTCGACCACGGTCTTCAGCAGGTTCAGCTGCATGGCCTGCAGGTAGGTGCACACGCCGGTGTTGTTGTTGTACTTCTCCACCAGCGGCGCCAGCAACGGCTGCAGCGCGAGGGTGATGGTCTCCTCGTTGAGCTGGCGCAGCTGGTTGCTGGACTCGCGCTTCCACTGCGGCAGGCTGGCCAGCTCCTCGTTGAGCTGCTCCTCGAGGTCGGCGATGTCGGCGTGGAAACGCTCGCGCTCGGCCTCCGGCAGTTGGGCGAACTCGGCCTCGTCGAGGGCCTTGCCGTCCTTCATCGGGGTGAAGGCGATGTTCGCGCTATCGCGGTACAGCGCCACGTCCTTCTCCAGGGCCAGGCGCTCGACGGTGTCCAGGGCCTTGTCGTAGCGCTGGTTGAAGGCGCGGTCGATGGCGCTTTTCTTCTGCTGGTAGGCCGGGTTCTCGAACACCGAGGGGAAGGTCGACAGCAGGTTGTCGATCAGTTGGTCGATGTCCGCGCCGAAGTCGGCGGCGCTGCCCGGCGGCAGTTCGATGGCGCGCGGCTCGCGGCCCTCCTCGAAGTGGTTGACGTAGACCCAGTCGGCCGGCGTCGGCAGGCGCTTGGCCTCGGCCTTCAGATAGCGCTGCACGAAGGAGAAGCGCCCGGTCCCCGGCTCGCCCATGACGAACACGTTGTAGCCCGGCCGCGGCATCGCCACACCGAACTGCAGGGCCTCCACCGCACGCTCCTGTCCTAGGACGCCGAGGAAGGGCTCCAGATCGTCGGTGGTGGCGAAGGCAAACTGCTCGGGCGAGAAGGGACGGGTCAGTTCATCGGGCGCCAGGCGCAGGCCGGCGGCAACGGATTGGGGCATCGGAAATCCTTGCATCGGGCGGCACGGGGCCGCGGAGAGTTGCCCGCATTCTCGCGCTGCCCGCGCGCCACTGGCAAGGCGCGCGCAAGCCCTGGCCGATCAGTGCTGCAGATCGGCGCAGCGCAGGCAGTATTCCGTGGCCGGCAGGGCGCGCAGGCGGCGGGGCTCGATGGCTTCGCCGCAGCGTACGCACTGTCCGTAGGTTCCGTCTGCCAGGCGCAGGCGCGCCAGGCCCACCAGACGCATGCCCGCCTCGGCTTCGGCCAGCAGGGCCCGCAGCACATCGTCGTTCTCCCGCTGCTGGGCCTGTTCGGCGAAGTCCGGCGAGTGGGTCCGCGCCAGGTCGCTGCGGATCGCGGCGGCACGCTGGGAATATTCGCTGGCCAGCGCATCCAGGGCAGAACGGGGGTCGAAATCATCTACGGCCATGACGCCTCTCCGACGGACAAGAAACTGTTTCAAGTGTGGCCGGTTCCAAGGGAATCGCCGCTGATACCGATCAATAGCCTGTTGCAGGGAGCATGACGCGGTTCTCCCCGCCGAGGATTCAGGGACATCGCGCCTTGACACCCTCAGGATATTCCTACAAAGCTCTGGCAGGCGCTGTTTGCTGTCAGCGGCTACGTACAGCCATGCATTCGAACAAAGAGAGATACGCAGATGAAAAGGATTCTACTCGGTACCCTCCTCGCCACCGTTTCCATCGGCGCCTTCGCCGACGCCCCCGGCAGCGACGGCTGCGGCTGGGGCCAGATGCTCTTCAAGGGCCAGCGCGGCACCGCCACCCACGTGCTGGCGGCCACCACCAACGGCTCCTCGGGCAACAACACCTTCGGCATGACCACCGGCACCAACGGTTGCCACACCAATGGCGCGCTGACCTACGGCGGCAAGCCGATGATCGTGCTCAGCAGCATGATGGACGAGCTGTCCGAAGACATGGCCAAGGGTGACGGCGAAGCGCTGACCACCTACGCCGTGGTCCTGGGCGTGAAGCCCGAAGACCGCGCGCACTTCGCCGAAGTGACCCACGAGCACTTCGCGCAGATCTTCAACAAGTCCGACGTCACCGCCGAGGACGTCTACGCCAACACCCAGGCCGTGCTGAAACAGGACACCCGCCTGGCCAAGTACGCCGAACAGGCCTGAGCCTGATGGCCCGCCCCACCGGGGCGGGCTCCCCTACCCCGACCCGCTAAGGTCCCCATGCCCAAACGCCTGTTGCCATGGCTGGCGCTGTGCGCCTGCGCATCCCTGCACGCGAGCCCCCAGTTTCCCGAATCCCGCCTCCAGGCCCTGGCCGCGCAGCCCTACTGGCTGGCCCTGGGGCACTACACGCCGAGCAAGCTGGGCGGCTGGCGCAGCTTCGTTGACGACGACAAATTCTTCCTCGCCGAGGACGGCGACCGCTCGCCGGAGCATGAGCTCAAGGCCACCGTCGACGCCCTCTACGCCGCCCCCGACCTCGGCGACAAGCATGCCCAGTGCGTCTACCCGGCGCGCACCCGCTGGCTGAAGCAGCAATTGCAGCTGACCGGCCTGCCGCGGCCGGCGTGCAAGGAGTACGACACCTGGTACGGCGACATCAACCCGCACAGCGCCGTGCTGGTGTTCCCCGCCGCCTACCTGAACAGCCCCTCGTCGATGTTCGGCCACACCCTGCTGCGCATCGACCAGGCCGACGTCGACAGCAACAACACCGCCCTGCTCAGCTACGCGCTGAACTTCGGCGCCTACATCGAGGGCATGGACAACAGCATCCTCTACGCCTGGAAGGGCCTGATGGGCGGCTACCCCGGCCTGTTCGCCCTGGTGCCCTACCGCGAGAAGCTCTCCGAATACAGCCGCCTGGAGAACCGCGACCTCTGGGAGTACCGCCTGAACCTCACGCCCGAGGAGACCGGGCGCATGGTCGAGCACGTGTGGGAGCTCAAGCAGGTCCGCTTCAAGTACTTCTTCTTCGACGAGAACTGCTCCTTCCGCCTGCTCGAACTGCTGGAGATCGCCCGCCCCGGGGTGAAGCTGACCGACGAATTCCCGCTCTACGCCATCCCCACCGACACGGTGCGCGCGGTGAAGCAGGCCGGGATGATCGACAAGGTCGACTACCGCCCCTCGCGGGAGAAGGAACTGCTGGCCCGCGCCGAGCCGCTGGACGCCGGCGAGAAGCAGCTGGCCCGGCGCCTGGCCGACGACGACCGCCTGCTCGATTCCCCCGAATTCAAGGCCCTGCCCGCGCCGCGCCAGGCCCTGGTGCAGGACACCGCCTTCCGCCTGCTGCGCTACCGCGCCACCGGCAAGGAACGCGACGAGGCCGACGCCGCGCGCAGCTACCAGCTGCTGCGGGCGATCAACCAGAACCCGCCGCCGCCGGCCCAGGTGGAACGCCCGGGGCAGCCGGAGGAAGGCCACCAGTCGCTGACCTGGCAGCTCGGCGCCGGCAGCCGCGACGGCCAGGCCTTCGCCGACTACGGCCTGCGCATGGCCTACCACGACCTGCTGGACAACAGCTACGGCTTCCCCCAGGGCGCGCAGCTGGAACTGGGCGACCTGCGTCTGCGCCAGTACGAAGGCAACCGCTGGCAGCTGCAGCGCTTCGACGTGGTCAGCATCCGCTCCATGACCCCGCGCAACGCCCTGCTGCAGCCGCTGTCCTGGCAGGTCACCGGCGGCTGGGAGCGGGTGCCGGGCAAGCACAGCGACGACGACCACGACACCCTGGCCGGCCACGTCAACGGCGGCGCCGGCGGCAGCTGGAAGCTCGCCGACGACCTGCAGGCCTACGCCCTGGGCACCGCGCGCATCGAGAACAACCCCGACTTCGCCGCGACCATAGCGCCGGCAGTGGGCTTCGACACCGGCGTGCTCTGGCGCAACCCGCTGGGCAACCTGGCCCTGGAGGGCAAGGGCGACTACTTCCACAACGGCGAGGTGCGCCGCAGCCTGAGCCTCGGCCAGCAGGTGGAACTGGGCCGCAACCTGGGCCTGCGGCTGTCTGCCGAACGCCAGTTCAGCCACCAGGCCGGGCCGGTCAGCGAGGTCATGCTGGAGCTGCGCTGGTACCATTACTGAATCGACGGATTCAGCGCCCGCCGCGATGGCGGGCGGGTAGCGCGCCATGAAAACCCCAGCCCCCACCCTGCTCGAAGTCGCCGGCGGCAAGCCGATCAAGCTCTGGACCCAGGGCGTGCCCGTGGAAGACGAGGCGCGCCAGCAGTTGATGAACACCGCGCGCCTGCCGTTCATCTTCAGGCACCTGGCGGTGATGCCCGACGTGCACCTGGGCAAGGGCTCGACCATCGGCAGCGTGATCCCCACCGTCGGCGCCATCATCCCGGCCGCGGTCGGCGTGGACATCGGCTGCGGCATGATCGCCGCGCGCACCTCGCTGCTCGCCGCCGACCTGCCGGACAACCTGCACGGCCTGCGCAGCGCCATCGAGAAGGCGGTGCCCCACGGCAAGACCTTCGGCCGCCACGATCAGGGCGCCTGGGGCGACGTACCCGCGCATGCCGACCAGGCCTGGAAGGGCCTGGCCCGGCGCTTCCACGCCATCACCGACAAGTACCCGCGCCTGGAGAAGACCAACAACCGCAACCACCTGGGCACCCTGGGCACCGGCAACCACTTCATCGAGGTCTGCCTGGACGAGGCCGGGCGCGTGTGGTTCATGCTGCACAGCGGCTCGCGCGGGGTGGGCAACGCCATCGGCTGCCTGTTCATCGAACTGGCCCAGGCGGACATGCGCCAGCACCTGGCCAACCTGCCGGACAAGGACCTGGCCTACTTCGAGGAAGGCAGCCGGCACTTCGACGACTATGTCGAGGGGGTGGGCTGGGCCCAGGACTTCGCCCGGCAGAACCGCGAGCTGATGATGCAGGCGGTGATCGCCGCGGCGCGCAAGGTGATCCGCAAACCCTTCGAGGCCAGCCTGGAAGCGGTGAACTGCCACCACAACTACGTGCAGCGCGAGCGGCATTTCGGCCGCGAGGTGCTGGTCACGCGCAAGGGCGCGGTCTCGGCGCAGAAGGGCCAGCTGGGCATCATTCCCGGCTCCATGGGCGCGAAGAGCTTCATCGTCCGGGGCCTGGGCAACGAAGAAGCGTTCTGCTCCTGCAGCCACGGCGCCGGGCGCAGCATGAGCCGCACCCAGGCGAAGAAGCGCTTCAGCGTCGAGGACCAGGTGCGCGCCACCGCCCACGTCGAGTGCCGCAAGGACAAGGACGTGATCGACGAGATCCCCATGGCCTACAAGGACATAGACGCGGTGATGGCCGCCCAGCGCGACCTGGTGGAAGTGGTGCACACCCTGCGCCAGGTGGTCTGCGTGAAGGGTTGAAGCTGCGGCATATCCCCGCACCCATTGCCCCGGGAGGGGCGGCTTGATCCCGGTCAATTCTCGCCCCCGCCGCCTGGCCTCTCCTTGAAACAGGAAAAAACCAATAGCCTGATAACGAGGAGAACACTCCATGCAGCCCCTGAAACTGGCCCTGGGCGGCCTGTTGTTGGCCGCCAGCAGCACCGCCGCCCACGCCGACGCCTTGCGCGACCAGGCCAACGCCATCTTCAAGCCCATTCCCGAGCAGACCACCGGGCTGGATGCGGCCCAGGTGGAGCTGGGCCGCCAGTTGTTCTTCGAGCCACGCCTGTCGGCCAGCCACGTGATCAGCTGCAACACCTGCCACAACATCGGCACCGGCGGCGCCGACAACGTGCCGGCCTCCAGCGGCCACGCCTGGCAGAAAGGCGCGCGCAACTCGCCGACGGTGTTCAACGCGGTGTTCAACGTGGCGCAGTTCTGGGACGGCCGCGCCAAGGACCTGGAGGAACAGGCCAAGGGCCCGGTGCAGAACCCGGTGGAGATGCACAACACGCCGAAGAACGTCGAGGCCACGCTCAAGAGCATGCCCGAGTACGTGGCGGCCTTCGAAAAGGCCTTCCCCGGCGACAAGCAGGCGGTGAGCTTCGACAACATGGCCCGCGCGCTGCAAGCCTTCGAATCGACACTGATCACCCCCGACTCGCGTTTCGACCAGTACCTCAAGGGCGACGACAAGGCCCTGGACGCCAAGGAGAAGAAAGGGCTGCAGGCCTTCATGAGCGCCGGCTGCATCAGCTGCCACAACGGCGTGAACCTGGGCGGCCAGGCCTACTTCCCGTTCGGCCTGGTGAAAAAACCCGACGCCAGCATCCTGCCCAGCGGCGACAAGGGCCGCTTCGCGGTGACCAAGACGCAGAACGACGAATACGTGTTCCGCGCCGCGCCGCTGCGCAACGTGGCCCTCACCGCGCCCTACTTCCACAGCGGGCAGGTGTGGGACCTGGAGGAAGCGGTGACGATCATGGGCACCGCGCAACTGGGCAAGCAATTGGATGCCGGCGAAGTGGGCGACATAGTCGCCTTCCTCAAGACCGTCACCGGCAAGCAGCCGCAGGTGGAATACCCGCTGCTGCCGCCGAGCACCGCCAGCACACCGCGCCCGGTGGATTGACCAGGGGCCTCCCCCTGTAGGAGCAGGCCCTGCCTGCGATTCGCGCGCAGGGCGCGCTCCTACAGGGGAAAGGCATAGGTGGCGCAGTGTAGGAGCGGATCTCATCCGCGAATCGCGCCGGGACGTCCGGCTATCGCGGACAAGGTCCGCTCCTACGAAAAGCACCTCGGTGCGCTCGCGTAGGATGGGTGGAGCGAAGCGATACCCATCGCCGTGGCCGACCGGGACGTAGGGCGAATAACCGTTCGCGGTTATCCGCCGCTACACCTATCTCATGCCCGGCTTATTGGTCGGGATCGAAGCGCCTCCGAGGCCAAATCCGAGCGCGCCTGGAGCCAAGGCCAGGCGGCGTATAACGCGGAGCGTTATACGCCCTACGCATCAGCAGGTCAGACCACCCCTTGCGCCAGCATGGCGTCGGCGACCTTGACGAAGCCGGCGATGTTGGCGCCCTTCACGTAGTTGATCCGGCCATTCTCCTCGCCGTGGGCGACGCAGGCGTGGTGGATGTTCTGCATGATGCCGTGCAGGCGCTGGTCCACCTCGCCGGCGCTCCAGTGCAGGCGCATGGCGTTCTGGCTCATCTCCAGGCCGCTGGTGGCGACGCCGCCGGCGTTGGAGGCCTTGCCCGGCGCGTAGAGGATGCCGGCTTCGAGGAAGATATCCACAGCCTCGAGGGTCGACGGCATGTTGGCGCCCTCGGCCACGCAGATGCAGCCGTTGCCCAGCAGGGTGCGGGCGTCCTCGGCATCCAGTTCGTTCTGCGTCGCGCAGGGCAGCGCGATGTCGCAGGGCAGCGCCCAGGGGCGCTGGCCGGCCAGGAAGCGCAGGCCGGGGCCGGTCATTTCGCTGAGACGGCCGCGGCGGACGTTCTTCAGCTCCATCACTTCTTCCCACTGTTCCAGGCTCAGGCCGCCCTCGGCGAACAGGGTGCCTTCGGAGTCGGACAGCGAGATCACCTTGCCGCCCAGCTCCGTCACCTTCTGCGCCGCGTACTGGGCCACGTTGCCGGAGCCGGAGATGGCCACGCGCTGGCCGTCGAAACCGCTTTCGCGGGCCTTGAGCATCTCCTGGGCGAAGTACACGCAGCCGTAGCCGGTGGCTTCCGGGCGGATCAGGCTGCCGCCGTAGGCCAGGCCCTTGCCGGTGAGCACCGAGCTGAACTCGTTGGCCAGGCGCTTGTACTGGCCGAACAGATAGCCGATCTCGCGGGCGCCCACGCCGATGTCACCGGCCGGCACGTCCAGGTCGGCGCCGACATGGCGGTACAGCTCGCTCATGAACGACTGGCAGAAGCGCATCACCTCGGCGTCGCTCTTGCCCTTGGGGTCGAAGTCCGAGCCGCCCTTGCCGCCGCCCATGGGCAGCGAGGTCAGGGAGTTCTTGAACACCTGCTCGAAGGCCAGGAACTTGAGCACGCCCAGGTTCACCGAGGGGTGGAAGCGCAGGCCGCCCTTGTACGGGCCGATGGCGCTGCTCATCTGTACGCGGAAGCCGCGGTTGACCCGCACCCGGCCCTGGTCGTCGACCCAGGGCACGCGGAACAGGATGGCGCGTTCGGGCTCGACGATGCGCTCGAGGATGCCGGCCTGCTGGTAGCGCGGGTTGGCTTCGAGGAACGGCCAGAGGGAACGCAGCACCTCTTCCACCGCCTGGTGGAATTCGGGCTGATCGGGGTCGCGCCGCTTGAGGCGCTCGAGGAACGAGTCAACGGATTGCGTCATGTCTACACCGGTCTTTCTGATTATGGGCGGGGCCCTTTTGCGGCGAGACTCTAACAACCGATATCGCACCGAGACAGTGCGACATGACGCCTTTATGAATCTTTTTGGTGCAAATCTGTAAGAAAGCCCTTTCAGCTACTGGGCTGCAGCAAGTATTTCTAAATATTTCAAACAACCTCGTACACCTACGAAAACGGGGCCCGAAGGCCCCGTCTGTCGTGAGAAGCGGCTTACGCCAGCTTCTTGTAGCGCACGCGGTGCGGCTGCGCTGCAGCCTCGCCCAGGCGCTTCTTGCGGTCGGCTTCGAACTCGGTGTAGTTGCCTTCGAAGAAGGTCACCTTGCCGTCGTCCTCGTAGGACAGGATGTGGGTGGCGATACGGTCCAGGAACCAGCGATCGTGGGAAATCACGATGGCGGCGCCGGGGAAGTCCAGCAGCGCCTCTTCCAGGGCGCGCAGGGTTTCCACGTCGAGGTCGTTGGACGGTTCGTCGAGCAGCAGCACGTTGCCGCCCTGCTTCAGGGTCAGGGCCAGGTGCAGGCGGCCACGCTCACCACCGGAGAGGTCCTTGACGAACTTCTGCTGGTCGGCGCCCTTGAAGTTGAAGCGGCCGACGTAGCTGCGCGAGGGGACTTCGTAGTTGCCGATCCTGATCTGCTCGAAACCGTCGGAAACCTGCTCCCACACGGTCTTGGTGCCGTCCAGGCTGTCGCGGCTCTGGTCGACGCTGGCGATCTGCACGGTTTCGCCGATCTCGATGGTGCCCGAGTCCGGTTGTTCCTTGCCGGTCAGCATGCGGAACAGGGTGGACTTGCCCGCGCCGTTGCCGCCGATCACGCCGACGATGGCGCCCTTGGGAATGCTCAGCGACAGGTCGTCGATCAGCACGCGGTCGCCGTAGCCCTTGCAGACGTTGCGCAGCTCGATGACCTTGTCGCCCAGGCGCGGGCCGGCCGGGATGTAGATTTCGTTGGTCTCGCTGCGCTTCTGGAATTCCTGCGACTGCATTTCCTCGAAGCGCTGCAGGCGGGCCTTGGACTTGGCCTGGCGGCCCTTGGCGCCCTGACGCACCCACTCAAGTTCAGCCTTCATGGCCTTGGCGTGGGAGGCCTCCTGCTTGGCTTCCTGGGCCAGGCGGTTGGCCTTGGATTCCAGCCAGCCGGAGTAGTTGCCTTCGAAGGGGATGCCGTGGCCACGGTCCAGCTCGAGGATCCAGCCGGCGACGTTGTCGAGGAAGTAGCGGTCGTGGGTGATCGCCACCACGGTGCCGGGGAAGTCGTGGAGGAAGTGTTCCAGCCAGGCGACGGAGTCGGCGTCCAGGTGGTTGGTCGGTTCGTCCAGCAGCAGCATGTCGGGGGCCGACAGCAGCAGGCGGCACAGCGCCACGCGGCGCTTCTCGCCACCGGAGAGGTGTTCGATCTTCGCGTCCCACGGCGGCAGACGCAGGGCGTCGGCGGCGACTTCCAGCTGGCGCTCCAGGTTGTGGCCGTCGGAGGAATGGATGATGGCTTCCAGCTTGGCCTGCTCGGCGGCCAGGGCGTCGAAGTCGGCGTCCGGCTCGGCGTAGGCGGCGTAGACCTCGTCCAGACGGGCCTGGGCCTGCTTGACCTCGTCCACCGCTTCCTCGACCACGTCGCGCACGGTCTTCTGCGGGTCGAGCTGCGGCTCCTGCGGCAGGTAGCCGACCTTGATGCCCGGCATCGGGCGGGCTTCGCCCTCGATCTCGGTGTCGACGCCGGCCATGATGCGCAGCAGGGTGGATTTACCCGCGCCGTTCAGGCCCAGCACGCCGATCTTGGCGCCGGGGAAGAACGACAGGGAGATGTCCTTGAGGATTTCACGCTTGGGCGGCACGACCTTGCCGACCCGGTGCATGGTATAGACGTATTGAGCCATGGATACCTAGCTTCTGGGATGAAAGTGTGAATGGCCGTTATGGCTGTCGCGGCCTGCGGGCCGGTGTTGCCCGGGGCTCCGGGCGCGACCATTGGCCGCGGGCGACCGGCGAGAACGGCGACGGCAGGGCCGGACTCGCGGAAACAGGGCGCAGCGTTCAACGCGCGCGTGCGGCAAAGCTACCGGAATGGACCGTGAAGGGCAAACGACGCTCGTCGGCGATACTGGCACTTGGCCCTGCTTCCGGGCATGCTACTGCGCGCCGAACCCCGTCGCCCCGTTCCAGGTAGCCGCTCCTTGTCCAGACCTCCCCGCCCTCCGGCCAGCCTGGCCCGGCCTGAACGGCTGGCCATCAGGAGCGCCCTGCTGCTGGTGCCGCTGATGCTCGGCCTGCTGCTCTGGCAGCTGGGCCAGGAATACTTCGGCCAGGCGCGGCTGGAGCGCGAGCGCGTGGTGCACCAGAGCCAGGAACTGGCGCACCAGCTGTCCCTGGCCCTGGAGCTCAAGGCCCTGGCCGCGCGCAGCCTGGCGCTGCAACGCCTGGGCCGCGGCGAGGAGCCGGCGCTGCTGCTCGACGACCTGCGCCAGGTCTACCCCGCCCTGCGCAGCCTGGCCTGGTATGCGGCCAGCGGCGCCAAGCAACTGGACACCGCGCCGGACAGCGGCGACGACGCCTTCATCGCCGGCCTGCGTCAGCGCGCCGGCGCCAGCTCCTTCCACTACGCCTACAGCGACGCCGATGGCGGCCACTTCTACCTGCTGCTGCGCCTCCAGGATGCCGGTGGCCCCTTCGCCGTGCTCCGCCTGGACGCCGCCGAGGCGCGCCGGCAATGGACCGGACGCATCCTGGACGGCGGCCACGCCTGGGTGCTGGAAGATGAGGTCGGCCACCCGATCCTGGCCGCGCCCGACGAGCCGACCGACGCCGCGCCGGAAAGCGTCGAAGCGCCGGCGCTGAAGGTCGCCAACAGCGACTGGCAGGTCCGCCCGCTGGTCGATGCGCCCGTCCTGCAGCCCAGGCTGCCGCCGCGCCTGCTCGGCGAGCTGGGCCTGCTGCTGTTGCTGGCCGGCATCAGTTGCGCCGCCCTGCTGCGCCTGCAACGCGAACAACAGAGCCTGCGCGCGCAGACCGCCGATTCGCAGTCGCGCCTGCGCCAGGCCGCCCAGGCCCTGGCGGCGGTGGACGAGCGGGTGCTGGTGACCAGCGCCGACGGCCGCCTGGTCTATCTCAACCCGCCGGCGGAGCGGCTGCTGGGCGTGAGCGCCGAAGACGCCCCGCAGCACCATCTCGCCCGCCTGCTGCCGGAACTGGAACGGCAGAGCGGCGAAGGCCAGCCATCGGGTACCCAGCACGTCACCCTGGAACGCAACGGCCGCCGCCGGCGCTATGCCGTCAGCCGCCATCCGCTGGAGGAGTCCCCGCCGGGCGAGGCGCCCGGCTGGGTGCTGCGCGGCCAGCAGGCGCCGGGCGGGCATGTCTGGGTGCTGCGCGACGTCACCGAGGAACAGCGCTCGCTGCAGGTGCTGGAAGAAACCCGGCGACGCTACCAGGACATCTTCGACGGCGTCGGCGTGGCGCTCTGCGTGCTCGACCTCTCGGACCTGCAGCGCTTCTTCACCGACAACGGCCTGCGCGAGCCGGGCCGCCTGGAGGCCTGGCTGGATCGCCGCGAGGAACACTGGCCGCAGCTGCTGCGGCTGATCCGCATCAGCGAGGTCAACGAGGTGGCGCGCCGGCTGCTCGGCGTGGAGAGCGGCGAGCAGGCCTGGCGGCGCCTGATCAGCGACAGCCCGCGGCGCCCCGGCAGCGCCCGCGCGCGCATCATCGAGGCAATCCTCTGCGGCACCGGCCCCATCGAGCAGGAAGTCGCCATCCGCACCGGCCAGGGCGAGCTGCGCCACTTCTGGCTGCAGCTGCGCATCCCCGAGCACCTGCCAGACTACCGCGCGGTCACCCTGAGCCTGTCCGACATCAGCAGCCGCAAGCAGGTCGAGCTGTCGCTGATCGAGCGCGAGAAGTTCTGGTCCGACGCCGTGCGCGCGGTGCCCGACACCCTCTACATCCACGACATCACCGCGCGCCGGGTGATCTTCAGCAACCACCACCTGGGCAGCCAGCTGGGCTACGGCAAGGACGAGCTGCAGCAAATGGGCGAGCGCTTCTGGGAATGCCTGCTGCACCCGGACGACGTCGAGTACTACTGGCGCGTGCGCAACCTGCAACAGGTGATCGGCGACAACCTGCTGCTCGACAGCCTGCTGCGCTGGCGCCACCGCGACGGCAGCTGGCACTGGTTCGACATCCGCGAGCAGGCCTTCAGCCGCGACGCCGACGGCCGCGTGGCGCGCCTGATCGGCGTGGCCAAGGACATCACCGACACGGTGGAGGCGAACAACTCGCTGCGCGAGAGCAGCCGCCGCTACCAGATGCTGGCGGAAAGCATCAGCGACGTGATCCTCACCACCGACGCCCAGCTGAACATCGACTACATCAGCCCGTCGATCGAGCAGACCTTCGGCTACAGCCCGGCCTGGCTGCTGCACAACGACCTGCAGCAGATCGCCGCCAACCCGGCGCAGCTGGGGCGCCTGCACGACCTGCTGGAGCGCGTGCGCGACGCCATAGGCGCGCCGCGCCGGCTGGCCGCGCTGCGCGAATCCAGCGCGGTGCACCTGTTCACCTTCGACTGCCTGCGCGCCGACGGCCGCAAGGTCCCGGTGGAGCTGCGCATCGCCCTGATGTGGGACGACAACGGGCGCTTCGTCGGCCTGCTCGGCGTGGCCCGCGACATCAGCCAGCAGCGCCGCGCCGAGCGCGAGATGCGCATGGCCGCCACCGTGTTCGAGCATTCCACCGCGGCCATCATGGTCACCGACCCGGCCGGCTACATCGTCCAGGTCAACGACTCCTTCTCGCGCCTAACCGGCTACAGCGCCGCCGAGGTGCTCGACCAGCAGCCGCGCCTGCTCACCGCCGACCAGCAGGAAGCCAACCAGCTCAAGCACGTGCTCGACAGCCTGCAGCGCAGCGGCAGCTGGGAGGGCGAGATCCTGCAGAAACGCAAGAGCGGCGAGCTGTACCCGTCCTGGGTGGGCATCACCGCGGTGCAGGACGAGGAAGGCGACCTGGTCAGCTTCGTCTGCTTCTTCAGCGACATCAGCGAGCGCAAGGCCAGCGAACGGCGCATCCACCGCCTGGCCTACTACGACGCCCTCACCCACCTGCCCAACCGCACGCTGTTCCAGGACCGCCTGCACACCGCGCTGATGCAGGCCGAGCGGCACCGCCAGTGGGTGGTGCTGATGTTCCTCGACCTCGACCGCTTCAAGCCGATCAACGACTCCCTGGGCCACGCCGCGGGCGACCGCATGCTCAAGGAAGTGGCCGAGCGCCTGAACCAGTGCGTCAGCGACAACGACACCGTGGCGCGCATGGGCGGCGACGAGTTCACCCTGCTGCTGCCGGGCCTGGAGGACCGCGACAAGGCGCTCAAGCGCGCCATCCAGGTGGCCGAGCGCATCCTCGCCAGCCTCGCCCGGCCCTTCACCCTGGAAGGCCGCGAGTTCTTCGTCACCGCCAGCATCGGCGTGGCCCTGTCGCCGCAGGACGGCGCCGAGCTGAGCCAGTTGATGAAGAACGCCGACACCGCCATGTACCACGCCAAGGAAGTGGGCAAGAACAACTTCCAGTTCTACCAGGCCGAGATGAACGCCCGCGCCCTGGAGCGCCTGGAGCTGGAAAGCGACCTGCGCCGCGCCATCGAGCAGGACGAATTCGTCCTGCACTACCAGCCGCAGTTCACCGGCGACGGCCGCCGCCTCACCGGCGCCGAGGCCCTGCTGCGCTGGCAGCACCCCACGCGCGGGCTGATCGCGCCCGCCGAGTTCATCCCGGTGCTGGAGGAACTGGGGCTGATCGCCCAGGTCGGCGACTGGCTGCTGGCCGAGGCCTGCCGGCAGATCCGCATCTGGCACCGCGACAAGGTGCGGGTGCCCAAGGTCTCGGTGAACCTCTCGGCGCGGCAGTTCGCCGATGGCCAACTGGGCACGCGCATCGCCGGCATCCTCATGGAAACCGGCATCCCACCGGCCTGCCTGGAGCTGGAGCTGACCGAAAGCATCCTGATGAGCGACGTGTCCGAGGCCATGCACATTCTCTCCGGGCTCAAGCGCCTGGGCCTGGCCATCGCGGTGGACGACTTCGGCACCGGCTACTCGTCGCTGAACTACCTCAAGCAGTTCCCCATCGACGTGCTGAAGATCGACCGCAGCTTCGTCGACGGCCTGCCCCACGGCGAGCAGGATGCGCAGATCGCCCGCGCCATCATCGCCATGGCCCACAGCCTGAACCTGATGGTGATCGCCGAGGGCGTGGAGAGCCAGGCGCAGCTGGACTTCCTGCGCGAGCACGGCTGCGACGAGGTGCAGGGCTTCCTGTTCGGCCGGCCGATGACCGCCGAGCAGTTCGCCGCGCTGTTCTCCAGCAATGCGTTGTTCCTGCTCGGCTAGCGCCAGGATTCCCCTGTAGGAGCGCGCCCTGCGCGCGAATCGTGGGCAGGGCCCGCTCCTACAGCGCTCCCCCCGCGTGAACCCCGCTTATCCGCCACATGACCGCCTTTCATATGCCAGCGCGCGCGCCCTGGGTTAGAATGCGCCCCTTTCCCAGCACCGATCCTTATGAGGACCGCCATGTTCAGCCGTGATTTGACCCTCGCCCGCTACGATGCCGAACTCTTCGCCGCGATGGAGCAGGAAGCCCAGCGCCAGGAAGAGCACATCGAGCTCATCGCCTCCGAGAACTACACCAGCCCGGCGGTGATGGAAGCCCAGGGTAGCGTGCTGACCAACAAATACGCCGAAGGCTACCCGGGCAAGCGCTACTACGGCGGTTGCGAGTACGTCGACGTGGTCGAGCAGTTGGCCATCGACCGTGCCAAGCAGCTGTTCGGCGCCGACTACGCCAACGTCCAGCCGCACTCCGGCTCCCAGGCCAACGCCGCGGTCTACATGGCCCTGCTGAATGCCGGCGACACCGTGCTGGGCATGAGCCTGGCCCACGGCGGCCACCTGACCCACGGCGCCAGCGTCAGCTTCTCCGGCAAGATCTACAACGCCGTGCAGTACGGCATCGACGGCAACGGCCTGATCGACTACGACGAAGTCGAGCGCCTGGCCGTGGAGCACAAGCCGAAGATGATCATCGCCGGCTTCTCCGCCTACTCGCAGATCCTCGACTTCCCGCGCTTCCGCGCCATCGCCGACAAGGTAGGCGCCTACCTGTTCGTCGACATGGCCCACGTGGCCGGCCTGGTCGCCGCCGGCATCTACCCGAACCCGGTGCCCTTCGCCGACGTCGTCACCACCACCACCCACAAGACCCTGCGCGGCCCGCGCGGCGGCCTGATCCTGGCACGCAAGAACGAAGAGCTGGAGAAGAAGCTGAACTCCGCGGTCTTCCCGGGCGGCCAGGGCGGCCCGCTGGAGCACGTCATCGCCGCCAAGGCCGTGTGCTTCAAGGAAGCCCTGCAGCCCGAGTTCAAGGCCTACCAGGAACAAGTGGTGAAGAACGCCCAGACCATGGCCCAGGTGTTCATCGAGAACGGCTACGACGTGGTTTCCGGCGGCACCCAGAACCACCTGTTCCTGCTCAGCCTGATCAAGCAGGACATCACCGGCAAGGACGCCGACGCCGCCCTGGGCCGCGCCTTCATCACCGTGAACAAGAACAGCGTGCCGAACGACCCGCGCTCGCCCTTCGTCACCTCGGGCCTGCGCATCGGCACCCCGGCCGTGACCACCCGCGGCTTCAAGGAAGGCGAGTGCCGCCAACTGGCCGGCTGGATCTGCGAGATCCTCGCCAACCTGGGCGACGAAGCCGTGGAAGGCCGCGTGCGCGAGCAGGTCAAGGCCCTGTGCGCCCAGTTCCCGGTGTATGGCAAGTAAGCCGAACCGCGAACACGAACAAGCCCGGCGAATGCCGGGCTTTTTCATTGCTGTCTAATCACCTGAGAGCGGCGGCGTGCGCTCAATTTGCCAGCGCAGGCAGACCAGATCGCGCCGATAGCGCAGATCGCTACAGAAACGCTCCAGTTCCGCCGGCGCAATGTTCGGGACTTGGCGCCGAACCTGATTTGCGTTCTTCGACACACTGCCAGCGATGGCCGCCAAGCCGGCAAGCAACAAGACGCCGATGAAGAAGGCGTTGCGCCGATAGGCCCAACCACGCTCCAGCAGTAATTGCGCACGTCCGAGCAAGCTGGTACGGCGAAGCAACTGCATGGCCCCTAGAACCGGCACGGCGAGGATCAGCCCTCCCCACCACACTTCGTGTCCCCGCCACCCTGCCAGCATCGCGGCGCCCAGCCCGAGCAGGTAGCCAATGGCACCGTCGCGCAACGGTCGTAGCCCCGCGCCATGCTCGTGCAAGGCCGCCGGTAGAAGGCTGCTCAAGTAGTAGTCAAGGCGCTTGAGCGGTGCCCCGAGGAATCGCTGGGAAATCCGGAGCAGCTTATCGAGCGACGCAGCCAGCAGCACCGAGGTGACCGGGACGCTGATGAACAGCTGCGTCAGGTTGGGCGAAGGCTTCGCCAACTCGGCCGGCATGAGGGCAATGGCATACATCAGCATGAACCCCAGCCAGAGCATCAACACCCGTGGCCAGCGGGTCTCGCTGCGGGCCAGGTCGTGCCAGAAGCCGGCATCCAGGCTATTGGCCAATGGCAGGCGTCGAGTCAGTTGCGGATAGCGATGCCTGAGCGTTTCCGCGACGCGCCGCGAACAGTCCCAGTCGGCCTCCGTGAAGTCTGCGCTGAAGCGTCGCCGCTGGAAGCGATCGAACGGACCGAGCACCAGCCTTGCCGCACGGCATTCACTGGTCAACTCCCAGCGCCGTGCGTCATTTTGCAAGCGGTCATAGAAGCGCTCAGCATCCCAGCGATCTAGAAGGGCATGCCAGAGGTGCGCGGGGCAACTGGCGTCACGCTGCCCTTCATTCCAGCGGAAGAGCGCCGCAATTTCATCGAGGGTCCTCCCGGAACAGTACGGCAAGTCCAACAGCAGCCGCACCACCGCCGTCTCCAACAGTTCACGGGCATCGAAACTCTGCAACCAGGGCTCCCCGGCCAGAGCCGCCAGCCCCCTGACGAACGCCTCTCCGCCATCCTGCTCATGCAATTCGCGCAGAGCGTCCAGACGCTCGCCAAGCAATTGCACCCACAACGGCCATAGCGTCTGTGCGCTCAGGCCCGAACGTTCGTTGGTGCGCAACCAGCCGAACGTCTCGCAGGCGGCATCACGCAACCCGGTGCCTCGCGCATCCGCCAGGCACAACTGCAGTACGCCATCCTCAAAGGACAGCGCCAGCCCTTCCGCCTCGGCCGTGCGCAGACGTTCGGACAACTCGTCCGGGCGCAGATCCTCCAGCAGCGACGCCAAGGAACGAAATGGAACCTCGACGGCAACAGAATGCAACGGGCTAGCCGCCAGAGGGGGGGCCGCAACGGCGATGTCGTCATCCCCATCCTCGGTGCCACCTCGCTCGCGCCACTGGGCGAAGCTCATAGCCTGTTCATAGGCTTCACGCAGGGCCTGGAAAGCCTGCGCATCCTCGTCCGGCCGGGTGACCTTGAGCAACCGCGCGTACTGACGCTTGATGCTCCGCTCATCGGCCTCGGCCTCCAGGCCGAGAATCTCCCAACAGCTCATCGCAGCCTCCTCAGCGCCAGGACGAACGTTCGAGCTCGTCGAGCTGCGCTTCGATCGACGCGCGCAGATTGTCGATGCGCTGCGGGTCCTGCTCGCCCAGCACCTGCTGGAAACGCCCGGCCATCTGCGCCAGCGCTTCCCGCGTGTCGCCCAGGTGTTCCTGGTAAAGGCGTTCCAGGCGCGCCAGCAAGGTCGTGTTAAGCAACTGGTCGCGCGGATGCACCTTCAGCTGCGCCAGGGCCGCCAGGCGTTCGCGGATTTCCTCGGGAGTCAGTACGCCGGGGTTCTTCTCGATGACTAGGCTGTGCCGCGCGCCGCTCTCCGGCAGCGTCACCTCCGCTTCGAGAATACCGTTGTTGTCGTAGGTGAAACGTACGTCCAGCTTGACCTCGCCCGCCTTGCGCGGCGGTACCGGGATATCCAGCTCGCCGAGGGGGATATTGTCCTTCACCAGGCGACTCTCGCCCTGGTAGATCTGCAGCAGCACCCGGGTCTGGCTGTCCTGCAGAGTCTGCACCGTCTTCACCCGGCTCACCGGCACCACGCTGTTGCGCTCGATGATCGGCAGGTAGTGGCCGCCTTCGTATACCCGGCCGAACTGCGCGGTGGTCTCGATGCCCAGGGTGTAGGGGCAGACGTCGGTCAGCACCACTTCCTCCAGCGCCGCCTCACGCTGCTTCAACGCCGCCTGTACCGCGGCGCCCAAGGCAACCGCTTCGTCGGGGTTGACGTGCATGGCCGGGAAACGGCCGAACAGGGTCGCGGCCAGCTTGCGGATCAACGGCATGCGGGTAGTGCCGCCCACCAGCAGGATCTCGTCGAGGTCGGCGACGCGGATGCGCGCATCGCGCAAAGCCCGCTCGATAGGCCCGCGCAGGCGCTCCAGTAGCGGGGCGCAGACGCGCTGCAAGTCGTCCAGGGTGACTTCCAGCGCCCATTGCCGGCCACCCTGCGCCAGGGAGAAGCTGGCGCTGGGTTGCAGGCCAAGTGCATGGCGCACCCGTTCTGCTTCCCGGCGCAGACGGTTGTACATGCCGGGGGCCTCGACATCGGGAAACTGCTTGTCCTGGCGCTGGCTGGCGACGAAATGCTGGACCAGCGCGGTATCGAAATCTTCACCGCCAAGGAAGTTGTCGCCCGCGCTGGCGCGCACCTCCATGACGCCTTCGAAGAGTTCGAGGATGGAAACGTCGAAGGTGCCGCCGCCCAGGTCGAAAACCAAGAAGGAGGTCTCCTGGCCCTTCTGGTGCACGCCATAGGCCAACGCCGCGGCAGTGGGCTCGTTGACCAGCTTGTCCACCTTCAGCCCGGCCAGCTCGCCGGCGATACGCGTGGCCTTGCGCTGGGCATCGCTGAAATAGGCCGGCACGCTGATCACCGCCTCCTCTACCGGCTCACCGAAGACGCGCTCGACATCTTCCTTGAGGCTACGCAGGACCAGCGCCGAGAGCTCCTCGGGGCGGAACCTGCGCTTGCCCAGGATAATTTCCTGGGCACTGCCCATATGGCGCTTGAACAAGGCTGCAGTGAGCTGGGGGTGGGTCTGCAGGCGCTCGCGGGCAGCCTGGCCGACCAGAACCAGGCCCTGGTCGTCGAGGCCAACTACGCTTGGGGTGATCACGCTACCCAGCGCATTGGGCACCAGTTGCGGGGCATCGTCGCGCCATACGGCGACGAGGCTGTTGGTTGTGCCCAGATCAATGCCGACTATCATACTGGCGCTCTCCTTGCGGGCTTGGTGGGCTCTGCAAGCCAGGCCCATCCATGGAAGGGAAAGAGCACTATTACAGCGAGATGCCAGTATCCGGTAAAGCCCCCCGAAGCAGTATCAGAGTGAGCCGGTTGGCCTCGGAAGAATTCGGGGGATTCGGACTTTCCCTCCTGCTTGCCGCTGCTCAAGGCTGCGCCGGCACATCCCGCAGCCCATTGAGCTGCCGCGCCAGCACCTCCGCCTCGGCCTGGCTGTCGAAGCCCTCCAGCATCACCCGGCCGTCGCGCACCGGCTCGGATACCTGCGGCAGCATGCGCAGGCGACCGTCGATGACCACCGCCAGGGCCTTGCCCTGCTGCTTTTCGGTCAGCCGGGCCAGGCGCTTGCTGGCGTCGGGGGCGAAGGTCACCAGCACGCCGGGGCGGCCGCCGTTGCCCAGCACCACCTCGGCGCGCTGCACGTCGCGCTGGGTGAGTTCGGCGCGGGCGATGACCAGCACCGCCTGGCCCTGCGGGTCGGCCAGGGTGCGGGTGCTGGCGCTGGGCTTGTCGGCGGTGGCGTGGATGTCGAAGCTGTGCTGCGGCAGGACTGGCGGCGCGCCGGCGCAGGCGCCCAGCAGGGCGAGGAGGCAGAGCGGAATCAGGCGTTTCATGGGTCGACGATGGGGTCAGGCAACAAGGGAATCGGGCCGAATGCCGGTTGGACAACGGCGCGCGCCGGTCATTGCGTACCGGCCGGCGCATGATAACGCCAATGACCTCCCGGCAGGCGTGGCCGAAGTCAACGAAGGCGCTGGCGCGGGCCCTGCGCTGGCAGTGACGGCCCCGGCCAACTAGGCTCGTCGTGGGGCCGGTCGACGGGCTCGATACCCGCGTTTCCGGCGAGCTGCTATCATGCCCGCCTTTTTTGCCCAGGCCGCGCAAGACGGCCAATCCTGACCGACCGGTCGAGCCGACAAGACGCCCAAACACGGGAGCACGACATGCTGGAAAAGCTGTTCCAACTCAAGGCGCACAATACCAACGTACGCACCGAGATCCTGGCGGGGATCACCACCTTCCTGACCATGGCCTACATCCTCTTCGTCAACCCGAGCATCCTCGGCGAAACCGGCATGGACAAGGGCGCGGTGTTCGTCGCCACCTGCCTGGCCGCAGCCATCGGCTCGTCGATCATGGGCCTGATCGCCAACTACCCCATCGCCCTCGCCCCGGGCATGGGCCTGAACGCCTTCTTCACCTATACCGTGGTGCTGCACATGGGCCACACCTGGCAGGTGGCGCTCGGCGCGGTGTTCCTCTCGGCGTGCATGTTCTTCGTCATTTCGATCTTCCGCATCCGCGAATGGATCATCAACAGCATCCCGCTGGCCCTGCGCTCGGCCATTGCCGCCGGCATCGGCCTGTTCCTGGCGCTGATCGCGCTCAAGGAGTCGGGCATCGTCGTCGCCAACCCGGCCACCCTGGTGGGCATGGGCGACCTGGCCAGGCCCGAGCCGCTGCTGGCCATCCTCGGCTTCATCCTCATCGTCGCCCTGGAAGCCCGCCGCGTGACCGGCGCGGTGATGATCGGCATCCTGGTGGTGACCTTCGTCGCCATCGCCCTGGGCGTGACCCAGTTCGGCGGCGTGGTGTCGATGCCGCCGTCGCTGGCGCCGACCTTCCTCCAGCTGGACATCAAGGGCGCCCTGGACATCGGCCTGACCAGCGTGATCTTCGCCTTCCTCTTCGTCGACCTGTTCGACAACTCCGGCACCCTGATCGGCGTGGCCAAGCGCGCCGGGCTGATGGGCAAGGACGGGCACATGCCGAAGATGGGCCGCGCGCTGATCGCCGACAGCACCGCGGCCATGTTCGGCTCGCTGCTGGGCACCTCCACCACCACCAGCTACATCGAGTCGGCCGCGGGCGTGTCCGCCGGCGGGCGCACCGGCCTGACCGCCATCGTGGTCGCCGTCCTGTTCCTGCTGGCGCTGTTCTTCGCCCCGCTGGCGGGCAACGTCCCGGCCTTCGCCACCGCGCCGGCGCTGTTCTTCGTCGCCGTGCTGATGGCCTCGGGCCTGGCCGAGATCGACTGGGACGACCTGACCGTCGCCGCGCCGGTGGTGGTCACCGCCCTGGCCATGCCGCTGACCTTCTCCATCGCCAACGGCATCGCCTTCGGCTTCATCACCTGGACCGCCTGCAAGCTGCTGTCCGGCCGCTTCCGCGAACTGAACTGGGCGCTGGTGATCCTCTCGGTGCTGTTCGTCATCAAGCTGGGCTGGTACAACGCCTGACCGATAGCGATACCCGTGCAGCATGGGTATCGCTTCGCTCCACCCATCCCGCGAGTCGCCTGCAGGATGGGTCGGGCGCAACGAAACCCATCGCCCGCCACCGCGCAGCAAGAGTTCCCCATGAGCAGTCCCCGTTTCGACCCCGCCACCTACGACACCCAACTGGCCGACAAGGCCGCGCGCTTGCGCGAGCTGCTGGCGCCCTTCGCCGCGCCCGAGCCGCAGGTATTCGACTCGCCCCGCGAGCACTACCGCCTGCGCGCCGAGTTCCGCCTGTGGCGCGACGCCGGGACCGAAAGCCGGCACTACGCGATGTTCGAGCAGGGCGACAAGCACACGCCCATCTACATCGAGCAGTTCCCCATCGCCAGCCAGCGTATCAACGAACTGATGCCGCGCCTGAAGGCCGCCTGGGCCGAGCGCGCCCTGGGCCACAAGCTGTTCCAGGTGGAATTCCTCACCACCCTGGCGGGCGACGCGCTCATCACCCTCTGCTACCACCGCCCCATCGACGACGCCTGGCAGGCCGCCGCGCAGAAGCTGGCCGCCGAGCTGGGCGTGAGCATCGTCGGGCGCTCGCGCGGCAAGCGCCTGGTGGTCGGCCGCGACTATGTCGAAGAGGAACTGCAGGTGGCCGGGCGGACCTTCCGCTACCGCCAGCCGGAAGGCGCCTTCACCCAGCCCAACGGCGCGGTCTGCCAGAAGATGCTGAACTGGGCCTACGAGTCCCTCGGCCAGCGCGACGACGACCTGCTGGAGCTGTACTGCGGCAACGGCAACTTCACCCTGCCGCTGGCCACCCGGGTGCGCAAGGTGCTGGCCACCGAGATCAGCAAGACTTCGGTGAACGCCGCCCTGGCCAACCTGGCCGACAACGCCGTGGATAACGTCACCCTGGTGCGCCTGTCCGCCGAGGAGCTGACCCAGGCGCTGAACGAGGTGCGCCCCTTCCGCCGCCTGGCCGACGTCGACCTGAAGGGCTACGACTTCGGCAGCGTGTTCGTCGACCCACCGCGCGCCGGCATGGACCCGGACACCTGCGAGCTGACCCGCCGCTTCGAGCGCATCCTCTATATCTCCTGCAACCCGGAGACGCTGGCGCAGAACATCGCCCAACTGCACGACACCCACCAGGTGACGCGCTGCGCGCTGTTCGACCAGTTCCCCTATACCCATCACATGGAAGCGGGCGTGCTACTGGAACGCCGCTGAGAACCCAACCTGGGTTGGGCGGCGCCCCCAGCGCCGCCGGCTAGGCTGCTGTGGATAACCACAAGAGAGCCTCGCCATGCACCGCTTCCTGCTTCCCCTGCTCGCCCTGTTGCTGGCCGCCTGCGCCGGCAGCGACCCGGCCAAAGTCACGGTCTCGCCGGTCGCCGATGGCCACCAGGGCAGCTTCTCCATCCAGGCGGTACGCGCCCCCGGCCATCGCCTGGACCTGGAGGAGCGCTTCGACGCCGCCCTGCGCCGCGCCCTGGAAGCCAAGGGCTACCGCTTCCAGGCGCAGAATGGCGATTTGCGGGTGCTCTATGCATTGGGCCTGGAGCGCCAGACCGGGGTGATCCAGCGCCCGGTGGCGACCCAGGAAGGCGTGGTGAACCAGACGCAGATCGCCGATTCCGACCTGGCGCGGCTGGTCATGCGCATCGTCGACGAGAGGAGTCGCGAGGTGCTCTACGAAGCGCAGCTGAGCAGCCAGCTACAGGACCCGAACCTGAGCCAGGAGGCTTTCGACAAGGCATTGGCGAAGCTGCTGGAGGATTTCCCGGCGCACCGCCCCTGAGGCGGCTCAGCTCTCAGCTATAGCTGGAAGGAGTCTTGCGCACGAACTTGATGCTGTAGCTGAAGTCCGGCTTGCGGGTGACGCTGATGGCGCGGCGGGTGACGGTGTCCAGGGTGACGTTCCAGAACCCGGTGCTGGGCACCCGGATGCGCGCCGGGAAGCGCTCGAAGGCACCGCCGTGGTAGGCGTGGCGCGCGCCGTTCTTGAAGCTGCGGAAGTTGGCGTCGGTCATCAGGCGGATGTTGCAGGTGCGCGAGCATTCGATGACCACGAGGTCGCCCTCGTTGAGGTGTTCGCGCTTGTGGATGAATTTCATGTTGCGGGCCTGCGGGTGACGATCGAACGGGGCGCAACGATAGCACGGAAGCCGGCGCCGCCCCAGCGGCGCCGGGCGGATGCGCGTCAGTTCGCGGCGCGCAGGCGGATACCGTCGGCCTCCACGCGCTGGCCCACCTGGAACTCGGCGTTGGGCGAACGCACGCTGCGCTGGCTGCCGTCCTCCGCCTGCACCACGTAGGCCTTCTGGCTGGCGCCGCTGGCCTGCTGCACGCCACTGCCGGCCAGCCAGCCGATGCCGGCCCCCGCCAGCGCGCCGAAGGGCCCGCCCAGGGCGCCGCCGATCAGCACCCCGCTGCCCGCGCCGAAACCGCCGCCGACCGTGTTGTCCGGCCGTTCAGCCACCACCTGGTCCGCCTGCGCCACCGCGCAGGACAACAGCACCACACCCATTGCACACAGGCTCGCTACTTTCATGATCGCTCCATTGGCGTTTGAAGGTAGCCAAGCCATTACAGCAAGCGTGCCAGCCCCCGAGGGCCCATGGATCAAGGGTTGGCGCGATGAAGGAGTCGAAATGACATCATCCGGCGGAGTCATCCTGACTCGCCGCAGAGTCATTCGGACCTTGTTTCAGAGCCCTTCGAAGTCGGCGTCGCGCACCTTCTCCACCGGCGCCTCCGGCAGCGGTTCGGCCGGCTCCGGCTCGCGCCGGCCGCGCTCCAGCCAGTACAGGGCGAAGATCGCCAGCAGCGACACGCTGCCGCGGTAGACCAGGCCGTAGAGGGTGGCGTCGGTGTCGATGCCCAGGCCCGAGGACCAGGCGATGAGCAGCCGCGACAGGGTCAGGGTGAGCTGCACCAGCACCACCAGGATCAGCCCGGCGCGCAGCAGCTCGCGGCGGCGCAGGGCGAACAGCAGGAACAGCGCCAGGGCGAACTGGTGGCCGCCGTAGAACACCTGGGCGTCGCTGACCGACTCCGGCTCCATCAGCAGCATGCCGCTGAGGTTGGCCATCTCGTAGGGGCGCACCCAGTACAGCAGGCCCAGGCCGGCCCACACCAGGGCCTGTAGCAGCAAGACGAAGCGGGCGAAGAGCATCCTGTTCCTCCTGGGGCCCGTCAGCCCTCGGCAAAATGAAGATGGATAAAGGACACAGACCTTGCTCGGCACGCCGAGTTCGGCGGCGGCGTCATAAGCTGATACAGAGCAGGGACGGGCGCCGCCGTCCCTGAGAGTATGCTCCACGGATTTCGTTCTGACAGGAGCTTCCCATGCGCCGCATCCTCCTTCTCGCCGCCCTCCTCGCCGGCACCGCCCAGGCCGCCCAGCCGCTGACCATCGACGTGCACCGCGACGTCAACTGCGGCTGCTGCAAGGACTGGATCAAGCACCTGCAGGCCAACGGCTTCACGGTCAACGACCACGTCGAGGCGGACATGAGCGCGGTGAAGACGCGCCTGGGCGTGCCCTACGCCATGGGCTCGTGCCACACCGGGGTGATCGACGGCAAGTTCGTCGAAGGCCACGTGCCGGCCAGCGAAGTGCTCAAGCTGCGCGAGCGCGCCGACCTGGTGGGCGCGGCGGTGCCGGGGATGCCCATGGGCTCGCCGGGGATGGAGATGGGTGGGCGTTACGATGCCTACCAGGTGCTGGGGTTGGGCAAGGATGGGAAGGCGGTGGTGCTGGCGGATTATCCGGGGCGTTGAGGGGGGCTTGGAGTATCCCTGCTGCTTTGGAGCCTGGGATCAACTCCGCGCCCTCTCCCCAGCCCTCGGCTGCGCGCCCCGCCCTGAAGGGAGAGGGGGCTAGTCCGTGCCGAGAGAAGGAATGGTTTCAGCCGGAAACCTCCGGCTGTAGTGGTCTAATTTCCCCGGACACCTCGATAGGTGGAAAATGCATCTATCGAGGAGTTTTTCATGACCACCAAACGCAGGACATTCGACGACAGCTTCAAGCTGCAAGTCGTGAAGATGATCAAGGACCAGGGGCTGACCGCTCCGCAGGTCTGTCGCGATCTGAATATTGGTGAGACAGCCGTCCGGCGCTGGGTTCAGCAGTACGAGGCTGAGCAATTGGGTCAGCCCGGGATCGGTAAACCACTAACATCCGAACAGCAGCGAATCCGGCAGCTGGAGCAGGAAAACCGCCAGCTCAAGATGGATAACGATGTATTAAAAAAAGCCACCGCCTTCTTTGCCCGCGAGCTGAAGTAACGTATCGCCTGGTTCGGCAGCTGCAACAGAAGGCTTATTCGGTGGCGTATGTCTGTCGGCTGCTGGGGGTCAGCCGATCGGGGTTCTACGAGGCAAACAGGCGTGCCGACACGCCAGCATCGGTTTGCCCCGTGACCGTGCAGCTCAAAGCGTCGTTTGATGCGAGTGGCGGCTGCTATGGGAGCCGTCCGTTACGTAAAGCGTTGCGCGCCAAGGGTATGGAAATCGGCGTTTATAAAATTCGTCGCTTGATGCGTGCCAACGGCCTGCGTTCGGCTTGGAAGCGTAAGTTTGTGCACACGACCGATAGCAAGCACGACCTGCCAGTTGCCGACAATGTACTGAATCGTCAATTCGAGCCTGAGGCGGTAAACAAGGCCTGGGTAGCGGACATTACCTACATCCGGACCCGCAGCGGCTGGCTGTACCTGGCTGTGGTATTGGATTTGTTCTCACGCAAGATCGTGGGTTGGTCCATGGCCCCGAACATGCCTGCCGAGCTGGTGTGTAGTGCAATGCAGCTGGCAATTGCTCAGCGTCAACCGCCACCTGGCCTGATCGCCCACTCGGATCGCGGTAGCCAGTACGCCAGCGCAAGCTACAGAGCGTTGCTGGCGCGAAATGACATGCAGCAAAGCATGAGCCGTAAAGGTAACTGCTGGGACAACTCAGTGATGGAACGCTTTTTTCTGAGTTTGAAAATGGAGCGGGTATGGCGCCGCGACTACGCCAATCACGCAGAAGCGATACGTGACATCGTGGAATACATCGTTGGGTTTTACAACAACGAGCGGCTGCACTCGAAACTGGGATATCTGCCACCGACCGTTTACGAGCGGGCGATGGCGTCGAAACCACCTATCGAGGTGTCCGGAATTAGTTGACCACTACAGGCGTTGCCGGCTAACGCCACGACATCCAACCCTGCCCAACGGTCCCCTCTCCCTTCAGGGAGAGGGTTAGGGAGAGGGCGCTCTCCAGTCCCCCACCAAGCCCTTCCGCCCCTCCCCCACAAACAAAAAGGGGCGACCAACCGGCCGCCCCTTCTTCATTCCCGCCTTATTCAGCCACCTTGGCCTTCGGCAACACCCCATCCGCCCGGAACATCGCCTTGATCCCCCGCACCGCCTGGCGCAAGCGATCACGGTTCTCGATCAACGCAAAGCGCACATGGTCGTCGCCATAGTCACCAAAGCCGATACCCGGCGACACCGACACCTTGGCATCCTTCAACAGCTTCTTGGCGAACTCCAGCGAGCCTAGGTGCGCATAGGGCTCGGGAATCTTCGCCCAGACGTACATCGACGCCTTGGGGTTCTCGACCATCCAGCCGGCCTCGTGCAGGCCCTTCACCAGCACGTCGCGGCGCGCCTGGTACTGGCTGGCGATGTCGCGCACGCACTGCTGATCGCCTTCCAGGGCGGCGATGGCAGCCACTTGCAGCGGGGTGAAGGTGCCGTAGTCGTGGTAGCTCTTGATCCGCGCCAGAGCCGAGACCAGTTCCGGGTTGCCGACCATGAAGCCGATGCGCCAGCCGGCCATGTTGTAGCTCTTGGACAGGGTGAAGAACTCCACCGCGATGTCCTTGGCCCCCGGCACCTGCATGATCGACGGCGCCTTCCAGCCGTCGAAGACGATGTCGGCGTAGGCCAGGTCGTGCACCACCAGCACGTCGTACTGCTTGGCCAGGGCCACCACGCGCTCGAAGAAGTCCAGCTCCACGCACTGAGCGGTCGGGTTGGAGGGGAAGCCGAGGATCATCATCTTCGGCTTGGGGATCGACTCGCGGATCGCCCGCTCCAGCTCGTTGAAGAAGTCGATGCCCGGCACCAGCGGCACCGAGCGCACCTGGGCGCCGGCGATCACCGCGCCGTAGATGTGGATCGGGTAGCTGGGGTTCGGCACCAGGATGTTGTCGCCATGGTCCAGGGTGGCCAGCATCAGGTGCGCCAGGCCTTCCTTGGAGCCGATGGTGACGATGGCCTCGGTTTCCGGGTCGACGTCCACCGCGTAGCGCTCCCTGTACCAGTGCGAGATCGCCCGGCGCAGGCGCGGAATGCCGCGGGAGGTGGAGTAGCCGTGGGTGTCTTCGCGCTGGGCGACCTGCACCAGCTTCTCGACGATGTGCGGCGGGGTGGCGCCGTCGGGGTTGCCCATGGACAGGTCGATGATGTCCTCGCCGCGGCGGCGGGCGGCCATCTTCAGTTCGGCGGTGATGTTGAAGACGTAGGGCGGGAGACGGTCGATACGCGCGAAGCGGCGTGCTGAACGGGGTTCAGTCATGATTTCCTCGGTGAACGTAAGCGCCCGGAACCGTCCGAGCGACGCCGGCCACTGCGGTGGCCTGAAAAGCTGGGCTTTTCTTGTCGGCGAACATATCCGCCGCTAGGCTCGCTGTCGAGCCCTACTTTCCACGGGAGCACCATGTCCTTTCTGCATTACTGGCAACTCGACGTGTTCGCCGACCGCCCGCTGGCCGGCAACGGCCTGGCGGTGTTCGCCGACGCGCGCGGCCTGGCCGACGCCACGCTGCAGGCGCTGACCCAGGAGCTGCGCCAGTTCGAGAGCATCTTCCTGTTCCCCAGCGCCGAGCTGGACACCTACGCCGCGCGCATCTTCACTCCCGAGGAAGAACTGCCCTTCGCCGGCCACCCGCTGCTGGGCGCCGCCGCGCTGCTGCACCACATCCACCAGCGCGGCGAACAGGAGCACTGGACGCTGCAGCTGGCGACCAGGGACGTGAACCTCACCACCCGCCGCCACGGTCAAAGTTTCATCGCGCAGATGAACCAGGGCCAGGCGCAGTTCGGCGCCGTGCTCGACGCGGAGGAGCGCCGCTGGTTCGCCGAAGCCTTCTCGCTGAACGCGGGCGACCTCGCCGACTACCCGGCGCAGGTGATCAGCACCGGCCTGCCCTACGTGCTGCTGCCGGTGCGCAGCGAGGCTCTCGGGCGCATCCGTCAGCGCGCCGAGTTCACCGCACAACTGGCCGAGCGCCTGGCCGCCCTGGGCGCGGCCTTCGTCTTCCTGCTGGATGTGGATAACCGCGAGGGCCGCACCTGGGACAACGCCGGGCTGGTCGAGGATGTCGCCACCGGCAGCGCCGCCGGCCCGGTCGCCGCCTACCTGGTGGAGCTGGGCAAGGCCCGTCGCGGCGAGACCTTCGAGCTGCACCAGGGCCGCTTCGCCGGTCGCCCCAGCCTGCTGGAGGTGCGCGTCGGCGACGACGACCAGGTGCAGGTGGGCGGCAAGGTGCAGCTGCTGGCCCACGCCCAGTTGCTCTGCGCGCTGGCCTGACGGCCGGCCTGGCGGGTCGGCCGGGCGCCGACGACACTCAATCCACGAACTTTCAGGAGAAGACGCCATGCTCTGGCGCAAAGGACGACGCAGCGACAACGTGGTGGATGCCCGCGACGACAGCGGCGGCGGCATGGGCGGTGGCGGCATGCGCATCGGCGGCCGCGGCCTGAGCCTGGGCGGGGTGGCCATCGTGGTGGTGGTCGGCCTGCTGATGGGCCAGGACCCGATGCAGATCCTCGGCAGCCTGCTCGGCCAGATGGACGCCGGCCAGGCCCCGGCGCGCCCGCAGGTGCAGGGCCGCCCGGCGACCGGCGCCGACCCGCAGGTGGACTTCGTGCGCGCCGTGCTCGGCGACACCGAGGACACCTGGGGGCAGATCTTCGCCCACAGCAACGCCCAGTACGAGCAGCCCAAGCTGATCCTGTTCAACGGCGGGGTGAACTCCGCCTGCGGCTTCGCCTCCTCGGCGGTGGGCCCGTTCTACTGCCCCGGCGACCACCGGGTGTACCTGGACCTGGGCTTCTTCCGCGAGATGGAGCAGCGCTTCTCCGCCGCCGGCGACTTCGCCCGCGCCTACGTGATCGCCCACGAGGTCGGCCACCACGTGCAGAACCTGCTGGGCATCTCGGCCAAGGTCGAGGCCGCGCGCCGCCGCGGCGCGCCCATGGAGGGCGCCAACGGCCTGTCGGTGCGCCTGGAGCTGCAAGCCGACTGCTTCGCCGGCGTATGGGCCAACAAAGCCCAGCAGCGCCTGCAATGGCTGGAGCCGGGCGACATCGAAAGCGCGCTGAACGCCGCCAACGCCATCGGCGACGACCGCCTGCAGAAGCAGTCGCGCGGCACCGTGGTGCCGGACTCCTTCACCCACGGCACCTCGGCGCAGCGCATGCGCTGGTTCAAGCTCGGCTTCGACACGGGCTCGCCGGGCAAGTGCGATACCCTCAAGGCGCAGGCGCTGTAACCAGTACGAAGGGATTCCGCCGCGGGGACATGTTCGCGAGCAAGCTCGCTCCCACGAAAAGCCATGCCCACGCCATTCCCATGTAGGAGCGCGCCCTGCGCGCGAAATCGCGGGCAGGGCCCGCGGGTAGCCGGGAAAGCGCGGTGTTCCTCCCCCCGTAGGAGCGGACCTTGTCCGCGATGGCCGGACGTATCGGCGCGATTCGCGGATGAGATCCGCTACGCTGCCCCACCCGCGCCATTCCCATGTAGGAGCGCGCCCTGCGCGCGAATCGCGGGCAGGGCCCGCTTACAGGTTGCTGCTCCTCCCCGTAGGAGCGGACCTTGTCCGCGATGGCCGGAACCAACGGCGCGGTTCGCGGATGAGATCCGCTCCTACGCCGCCCCACCCGCGCCATTCCCATGTAGGAGCGCGCCCTGCGCGCGAATCGCGGGCAGGGCCCGCTACAGGTAGCCGGGAAAGCGCGGTTTCCTCCCCCCGTAGCGGAGATGGCCAGGGCTATCGGAACGCCTCACAGGCAACGCTTGAGCGTTCGCAGAAACTCCTCCGGCTCCACCGGCTTGAGCAGGAAGTCCAGTACGTTCAGGCGCATCGCCTCGACCACGTCGCGGGCGCGGGTGGTGCCGGAGAGCACGATGATCGGCAGGAAGGTGCCCTGGGCGTGGAGCTGGCGGATCAGCTCCAGGCCGGCGCCCTCGCCTTCCATGCACAGGTCGGTGACCAGCAGGTCGATGGCCGATTCGTCGCGGCCGATACGGCGCAGGGCCTGGGCGCTGTTGCTCGCGGTCAGGCATTGCAGGTCGGCGCTTTCGATCAGCTCGCGCATCTCGGCGAGCACCTGCGGGTCGTCGTCCACCAGTAGCACCGTCGGCGGACGCTCGGGACGGACGGTGATTTCCAGCAGCGCCTCGATCTCTTCGTCGTCGAGCAGGTTGCGGTACGCGTGAGGCAAGGGCTCACCCATGGCGGCGTTTTGCCGTGATTATAGCGGCATATCGCCACATCACCGTATCCGTCCGCCCATGAAAAAGCCGGCCCGAAGGCCGGCTTTCAGCAAAGCGACTCGACTTAGCGCACGCCTTCCTGACGCAGCGCCGCGGGGGTGAAGTCGCTTTCAGAGGCGCTGTAGTTGAAGTCGTAGGCGGATTTCTCCTCGTTCTTCAGGCCCAGCACCAGGTAGCGGCTGGAGAGCAGGTCGTACAGGGTTTCCGCGGTGTACCACGGTACCTGGTTGTTGTAGTAGTACTGCGAGAAGGCCTCGGCTACGCGCCACAGGGTGCCGCGGCCGTCGTAATGGTCGATCTCGGCGGCTTGCCAGGTGTCCTCGTCGATGTAGAAGTCACGCTTGGCGTAGATGTGGCGCTCGCCGGCCTTCAGGGTCGCGACCACATGCCATACGCGGTGCAGCTCGTAGCGGGTCAGGTCCTGGTTCAGGTGGCCGGGCTTGATGATGTCCGCGTACTTCAGCTTGGGATCGTCGAGCTTGTAGTTGTTGTACGGGATGTACAGCTCCTGCTTGCCCACCAGCTTCCAGTCGTAGCGGTCCGGCGCGCCGTTGTACATGTCCAGGTTGTCCGAGGTGCGCAGGCCGTCGGCGGCGGTGCCGGGGCCGTCGTAGGACACCTGCGGGGCGCGGCGCACGCGGCGCTGGCCGGCGTTGTAGAGCCACGCCAGGCGCGGTTCCTTGACCTGGTCGAGGGTCTCGTGCACCAGCAGCACGTTACCGGCCAGGCGCGCCGGGGCGGTGACCTGCTGCTTGAAGTAGAACAGCACGTTGCTCGGCTTGCTCGGGTCGTAGTCCTTCAGGTCGGTGCGGAACACGAACTCGTCCTGGAAGTACACCAGCGAGTAGCTGCCGTTGACCTGCGGGGTGGCCTGGGTCACCAGACGGCGCACGTGGCCGCCGCGGTAGCGGGTGATGTGGTTCCAGATGACTTCCAGGCCGTTCTGCGGGATCGGGAAGGGGTTGGCGGTCTGGAAGTTCTGCAGGCCGTTGCCGCCCTGCACCAGGTTGGTGGCGGTGGCGTTCTTCCTGGTCGCTTCGAGCACCGAGTCAGGCAGGGTGGCGGTGCGGTGCGACGGGTACACCGGCATCTTGTAGGTGTCGGGGTAGCGCTTGAACATGGCCAGTTGGCCGGGGGTCAGCTTGTCCTTGTACTGCTCGACGTTCTGCGCGGTGATGGTGAACAGCGGCTTCTCGCTGGCGAAGGGGTCGGCGAGGAAGCCCTTGCTGTCCACGGCGCCGGCGTTCTTCGGCAGGCCGCCGGTCCAGGCGGGAATGCTGCCGTCGGCGTTGCCGGCCTTCTCGGCGCCGACCGGGGTCAGGGTGGTGCCCAGCTTGGCGGCGTCGGCGGCGGACACCGCAGCCATCACCTGGGTGGCCAGCAGGCTCAGGCCCAGGGCCAGTGCGCCGGTTTGCAGCAGTCTCTTTGTTGTTCTCATTATCGCGTCGTCCTCGATGAGTCGTTACTGCTCGCGCGGCGGCCGCGCCGCCGCGCTCGCGATCTCTGTCTGCTGGCGCCCCGCCCGGGCCCGGGCGGGGCGCGGGTGCCGCTTAGAAGTTCACGCCGAAGCTGAGCGCGACGAAGTCGCGGTCGACCAGGGTGGAGTACTTGCCGTCGAAGTAGTTGGTGTAGGAAAGGCTCGCGGTGTAGGTGTTCATGTAGTCGGCGTCGACGCCCAGGCTGATCGCCTTGCGGCCTTCCTCGAAGTTACCGCCCGGGCCGGGCGAATAGCCGTCTACGTCGTGGGACCAGGCCACGTTGGGCTTGAGGTTCACCCCGGCGAACACGTCGTTGTAGTCCCAGATGGCGCGCATGCGGTAGCCCCAGGAGTCGGCGGTGGTGAAGCCGTCGTTCTCGCAGTTGCGCGACAGGTTGTTCTTCGGCGCGCTGCCCAGGGTCGAGTTGTTCAGCACCTGGCAGGTGTTCAGGTTGCCGGTCGCCGGGAGCGGGCCGGGGCCGAATACCGGGTCGCGGCCGTAGCGCGCCTTGGAGGTACTTTCCAGGCCGCCGACGTGGGTCCAGCCCACCTCGCCCACCAGGGTCAGACGCTCGGCGCCCATGACCTGGTCGAAGAAGTGGGTGAAGGTGGTCTGCAGCTGGGTGATTTCCTTGCGGCGGTAGCCGTGCAGGTCGGTGTCCGGAACCCCCTGGAGCACCGAAGCGTTGCCGTACACGCCGCCCAGCGGCACCACGCCGGAGAACAGGATGTCGGTGGTGTTCAGCTGCACCGGGGCGTTGGGCCGGTAGCTGATCTCGCCCTGCCAGGCCGTGCCGGTGGGCAGGGTGGTGGAGAAGCTCAGGCCATACAGGTGGATGTCTTCCGGGTACTCGACGAAGTACGAGGAGTTGCCCGCCACCAGCAGCGGGGCGAAGGCTTGCAGCGGGGTGCCGCTGAGGGAGTTGGCCAGGTTGTAGATGGACTGGGAAGCGCCACGGCCGCTGAAGATCGGCAGGCGGCTGTGGTAGTTCATGTAGTAGCCGCCGAACTCGGTGTTCAGGGCGTCGGCGTAGTACTTCAGCGACAGGCCATACTGGCCGCTGTCGCGGGCATCGCGGTCCGGCCCGCGGCGCACCAGGGCGCCCTCGTTGTTGACGTCCACGCCGAACTGCTTGGCCAGCGCCACGTTCCCCGCCCCCAGCGCCTGGGCGTTGGTCAGCACGCGCAGGTTGTCGGTGCAGCCGTCGGCGATCACGTCCGGCTGGGAGAAGAAGGTGCCGCAGTTGTCCACCACCGTCTGGTCCCACTCCAGTTGGTAGAAGCCTTCGGCGGACAGGTTGTCGGTGAGGTTCTGCGACAGGTAGAACATGTTCACCGGTACCAGGGCTTCCTTGATCTCGGAGCCAGGACGGCGCAGCGCGGTGACGTCGAACGGGTTGATCGAGTTGATGCCGCCCTGGATGAAGGTGCTCTCGCCCCAGTTCACCACCTGCTTGCCCAGGCGCACGTTGCCCGGCAGGTCGGCGATGCTGTACTTATGATAGATGAAGGCGTCCAGCAGCTCGGCGCCGGAAGCCTTGGCGGCGGTCTTGCGGCCACTGTCGCTGAGCGGCTTGAACTCGGTGCTCTCGTCCTTCTGCTCGAAGTCGTACCAGTACTTGCCGCGCAGGAACACGCCGGTGTCGCCGTACTTCAGCTCCAGGTCGTGGATGCCCTTGAAGATCTTCGAGAAGGTCTTGCCGGCCTTGTAGTTCAGGTGGCCGTCGTCGGAGGTCTGCGACAGGCCGTGACCGCCGTTGTTGGAACCGATCAGGTTCTTGTCCGGATTCTGCGTCGACCAGCTGGCGCCGACCGACAGGCTGGAGTCGAAGGAGCCCTCGATCTCGCCGATGTTGAAGGTGACCGCCGAAGCGGGGGTGGCAAGCGTGGAAGCCAGGCTGACGGCCAGTGGCAAACGAGCCAGGCGCCAGATCTTCTTCATTTGTGTCATCGACGCTACTCCATGTGTGTTTTTTGTTATGAGTGGCAGCGACTATAGCCAGCCCCCCGGCGGGCTTGATCCCTCGAAAGTGTGATTTAGCGCGTCGCTGCGGCAACGAGCCGCAAGCTAGACGGCTCGCAGGAAGGATTAGCAGAGGCTGCGCCCCGTGCCAAGCGCTTGCTCGGGGGACGCAGCCTGTAGGGAAGGGCTTACAGGGCGGAGAGGAATTCGCTGCCGGACTCCTGCCAACGAGCGATATCCACACGGATGCGCTTCTTGTCCAGCTTGCCCACGCTGGTCTTGGGAACTTCAGTAACAACGGCGATCTGCGAAGGAATCGCCCACTTGTTGATGTGGCCCTGTTCGACGAAAGGCTTGAGGTGCTCCTTCAGCCCCTTGGCGTCCAGCTGCTGGCCCTCGAAGAGCACCAGCAGGGCGAACGGGCGCTCGCCCCATTGCGGGTCCGGCACCCCCACCACCGCCACTTCGCGCACCGCCGGGTGACGGCTGATGAGGTCTTCCAGCTCCAGCGAGGACAGCCATTCGCCGCCGGTCTTGATCACGTCCTTGATGCGGTCGCGGATGTCGATGAAGCCCATGCCGTCGAGGGTGGCCACGTCGCCGGTGTGCATCCAGCCGCCGGCCCAGAGTTCCTCGCCCTTCTGCGGCTCGCGGAAGTAGCCCTGGGTCAGCCAGGGCGAACGCAGCACCAGCTCGCCCTGGGCCTCGCCGTCGGCCGGCAGCAGTTGGCCGTGCTCGTCCATGATCGCCGCGTCCACCAGCGGCACCGGCACGCCGGCCTTGATCCGGTAGGTGGTGCGTTCGTCCTCGCTGCCGGCCAGGAGCTCGTCGTTGAGGTAGGCGCAGGAGATCAGCGGGCAGGTCTCGGACATGCCGTAGGCCGCGGTCAGCTGGATGCCTCGGGCCTGGGCCGCCTCGTACAGCGAGCGGGTCAGCGCGCTGCCGCCGATGATGATCTTCCAGCCCTTGAAGTCCACGCCCTGGGCGGCCTTGGCGTTCATCACCATCTGCAGGATGGTCGGCACGCAGTGGGAGAAGGTGACGTTCTCGCGTTTCCACAGCTCGACCAGCAGTTCCGGGTCGTAACGCCCCGGGTACACCTGCTTGATACCGAGCATGGTGGCCACGTAGGGAGTACCCCAGGCGTGCACGTGGAACATCGGCGTGATCGGCATGTACACGTCGCTGTTGCCCATCAGGCGGATGCTGTCCAGGCTGGCGATGGTCGAGGCCATGGCCAGGGTGTGCAGCACCAACTGGCGGTGGGTGAAATACACCCCCTTGGGGTTACCGGTGGTGCCGGTGGTGTAGAAGGTGGTGGCCACCGAATTCTCGTCGAAGTCGGGGAAGGCGTAGCGCGGGCTGGCCGCGGCCATCAGCGTCTCGTACTCGCCGATGCAGTCGGCCAGTGTGCAGCTCTTGTCGGCGCCATCGGTCAGCAGCAGGGTCTTCTGCACCGTGGTCAGTTGCCCGGCGATGCCCTGGTAGAGCGGCACGAACTCGGCGTTGACCAGCACGAAGCGGTCCTCGGCATGGTTCATGGTGTAGAGGATCTGCTCCGGCGAAAGGCGGATGTTGATGGTGTGCAGCACCGCGCCGATCATCGGGATGGCGAACATCGCCTCCAGGTAGCGATGGCTGTCCCAGTCCATCACCGCCACGGTGTCGCCGGCCTGCACGCCGGCCTCGGTGAGCACGTTGGCCAGGCGCGCGACGCGTTCGTTGAAGGTGGCGTAGTTGTAGCGCACCAGGTCGCGGTAGACGATCTCGTGGCTTTTTTCATAGCGCGCGCCGGACAGCAGCAGGCTCTTGATCAGCAACGGGTACTGGTAGGCATTGCTCGCAGCGGGGAGGAGACGGGTCTTGAGCATGTTCGGCTTACCTGTGGGACCTTCATGGGAGTCGATGCCGGTGACTGTAGAGGCGCAACCATGACCAATCATCCATCCAAAGAGTGATTTGCGGGTGACTCTTTGGCCTGATCGGGTCACGCGCTAGAATCGCCGCCACCCGGTCGTTCACGGCCGAGCCTCCAGAACACCCCGAGAACAAAAGCCAAGAGGTAGTTTCCATGTCCGAAATCGTCATCGTCAGCGGCGCCCGCACTCCCATGGGCGGCTTCCAGGGCAGCCTGGCCGGCGTTTCCGCCGTCGACCTGGGCGCCATCGCCATCCGCGAAGCAGTCGCCCGCGCCGGCATCGAGGCCGGCGATGTCGAGGAAGTGATCATGGGCTGCGTGCTGCCCGCCGGTCTGAAGCAGGGCCCGGCCCGACAGGCGGCGCTCAACGCCGGCCTGCCCGCCGCCACCGGCTGCACCACCATCAACAAGCTGTGCGGCTCGGGCATGAAGGCCGTGATGCTGGCCCACGACCTGCTCAAGGCCGGGACCAACCAGGTGATGGTCGCCGGCGGCATGGAGAGCATGTCCAACGCCCCCTACGTGCTGGAGAAAGCCCGCACCGGCCTGCGCATGGGCCATGCCGAGATCAAGGACCACATGTTCCTCGACGGCCTGGAGGACGCCCGCAGCGGCCGCCTGATGGGCTCCTTCGCCCAGGACACCGCCGACAGCAACGGCATCGCCCGCGAAGACATGGACGCCTACGCCATCGAATCGCTCAAGCGCGCCCAGGCCGCCATCCGGGATGGCTCGCTGGCCAGCGAGATCGTCCCGGTCACCGTCACCACCCGCAAGGGCGAGGTCGTGGTGAAGGACGACGAACAGCCGCTGACCGCCAACCTGGACAAGATCCCCACACTGAAGCCCGCCTTCAGGAAGGACGGCACCATCACCGCGGCCAACGCCAGTTCCATTTCCGACGGCGCCAGCGCGCTGGTCCTGATGACCGCCGAGGAAGCCGCGCGCCGCGGCCTGAAGCCGCTGGCGAAGATCGTCGGCCACGCCACCCAGAGCCAGGACCCGAGCGAGTTCACCCTGGCCCCGATCGGCGCCATGACCAACCTGTTCAGGAAGACCGGCTGGAACAAGGACGACGTCGACCTGTTCGAGATCAACGAAGCCTTCGCCATGGTCACCATGCTGGCCATGCGCGAGCACGGCCTGGACCACGCCAAGGTCAACGTCTACGGCGGCGCCTGCGCCCAGGGCCACCCGGTGGGCTCCACCGGCTCGCGGATCATCGTCACCCTGATCAACGCCCTGCAGAACAAGGGCGGCAAGCGCGGTGTGGCCTCGCTGTGCATCGGCGGCGGCGAAGCCACCGCGGTGGCCGTCGAGTTGCTGTAACGCTGTTACCGGAAACGCAAAGGGCGCGACCATGGTCGCGCCCTTTGCGTTTCGGCTCCGTGCGAGCCGCTGTGTATGCCATTCCCCTGCGCGTGATATCGCGGACAGGGCTGTCGCGATTCTCGGCTGCTTGAGAGCCCCTCTCCCCAGCCCTCTCCCTGAAGGGAGAGGGAGCTTGTCCGTGCCGAGAAAGGATTTGGTGTTAGCCGGGTAATCGGTACAAGCCGGCTAACGCCGAAGCAACCGAACACACCGAACGGTCCCCTCTCCCTTCAGGGAGAGGGTTAGGGAGAGGGCGCTCTAAAGCGCAACCCCCAAAGCCCCAGCCAAACACCATCCGCGAGCAAGCTCGCCCCTACGAAAGGCGGCCCCCAACCCTCAGCGCAACTCGGTAAACGCCAGCTTGACCCCCAACCCCACCAGCACCACCCCCATCATCCGGTCGAACCAGTGCCCCAGGCGGGCGAAGCCGGCGCGCACGCGCTGCTGGCTGAACAGCAGCGCCACGAAGCTGAACCAGGCCGCGGTGGCGCAGGCCAGGTAGACGCCGTAGCCGGCCTGCACCAGTACCGGGGTGTGCGGGTTGATGACCACGGTGAACAGCGAGAGGAAGAACAGCGTGGCCTTGGGGTTCAGGCCGTTGGTGACGAAGCCGGCGACGAAGGCGCCGCGCGGGGTGCGTTCGCTCGGCGCAGCGGCCGTCACACTGCCGTCGCCACCGCTGGGTTTGGCGCGCAAGGCCTTGATGCCGATGTAGAACAGGTAGGCCGCGGCCAGCCACTTGAGGGTGTTGAACAGCATGATCGACTGCGAAACGATCAGGCCGATGCCCAGCAGCGAGTAGGTCACATGGATGGAAATGGCGCAGCCCACGCCCAGCGCCGTCCAGGTGCCGGCGCGGCGGCCGTGGGTGACGCTCTCGCGCACCACCACGGCGAAGTCCGGGCCCGGGCTGGCCACCGCCAGCAGGTGGATCAGCGCCACGGTGAGAAATTCCGTCCAGTACATGCAACCTCCGCAGGGGTGGGATTAACGCCGTCAGGCTGGCAACCTTACGCCAGCCCCGCTTCCCGCAAAAGGTACAGCCACAGATGAACAGTGCCCGCGCCGTCTTCCTCGACACCGCCTCCCTCGACCTCGGCGACCTCGACCTGCAGCCCCTGCGCCAGGCCTTCGGCGAGCTGGTCCTGCACCCCGCCAGCGCCCCCGGCGAAATCGCCGGGCGCCTGCGCGAGGCCAACGTGGCCATCAGCAACAAGGCGCCCATCAGCGCCGAAACCCTGGCCCAGTGCCCGGACCTCAGGCTGATCCTGGTCACCGCCACCGGCACCAACAACGTCGACTTGGCCGCCGCCCGCGAGCGCGGCATCGCCGTCGCCAACTGCCAGGGCTACGGCACCGCCTCGGTGGCCCAGCACGCCATCCTGCTGCTGCTCGCCCTGGCCACCCGGCTGCCCGACTACCAGGCGGCGGTCCGCGCCGGACGCTGGCAACAGTCCACTCAGTTCTGCCTGCTGGACTTCCCCATCGTCGAGCTGGAAGGCAAGACCCTCGGCCTGCTCGGCCACGGCGAACTGGGCGGCGCGGTGGCCCGCCTGGCCGAGGCCTTCGGCATGCGCGTGCTGCTCGGCCAACTTCCTGGCCGCCCGCCGCGCGCCGACCGCCTGGCGCTGGACGAGCTGCTGCCGCAGGTCGACGCCATCAGCCTGCACTGCCCGCTGACCGAGCAGACCCGCGGGATGATCGGCCAGCGCGAACTGGACCTGATGAAGCCCGGCGCCTTCATCGTCAACACCGCCCGCGGCGGCCTGATCGACGAGCAGGCCCTGGCCGACACCCTGCGCCGCGGGCACCTGGGCGGCGCCGCCACCGACGTGCTCAGCGTCGAGCCGCCGAAGGACGGCAACCCGCTGCTGGCCGGCGACATCCCGCGGCTGATCGTCACCCCGCACAACGCCTGGGGCAGCCGCGAGGCGCGGCAGCGCATCGTCGGCCAGGTGACGGACAACGCCGCGGCCTTCTTCCGCGGCGACAAGCTGCGGCGGGTCGACTGAAGCGCGAAGTGCTAAACTCGCGCCCTTTTTCAGGAGGCCGCATGTCCAACGCCCCCACCAGCGAGGTGCTGCTGCGCCAGATCGAACGTTTCGCCGGCCGAGTGCTGCTGGCCGGCCTGCCCGCCGACGGCCTGCTCGGCGAACTGCCGCACGCCCTGGGCTGGAGCTGGCACGCCGGCGAGCAGCGGCAACTGGACGGCCGCTACCCGGGACGCTGCCATTTCGGCGTGACGCCGCCGGAGGGCGGGTTCGACGCCGCCGTGCTGTTCCTGCCCAAGTCCCGCGAGCTGACCGATTACCTGCTGGCCGCCCTGGCCAGCCGCGTGCCCGGCGGCCAGCTGTACCTGGTGGGCGAGAAGCGCGCCGGCGTCGAGCGCGCCGCCAAGCAGCTCGGCGCCCTGGCCAAGGCCGCCAAGCTCGACAGCGCGCGGCACTGCCAGCTGTGGCACGCCGCCATCGACGGCGCCCTGCCCTGCCCCGACCTGCATTCCTTGGCCCAGCGCTACACGCTGGCCCTGGCCGACGGCGAACTGCAGGTGGTCAGCCTGCCCGGCGTGTTCAGCCATGGCCGCCTGGACCGCGGCAGCGCCCTGCTGCTGGAACACCTGGACGGCCTGCCCGAAGGCCAGGTGCTGGACTTCGGCTGCGGCGCCGGCGTGCTCGGCGCGGTGCTCAAGCGCCGCTACCCGGGCAGCCGCCTGAGCCTGCTCGACGTTGACGCCTTCGCCCTGGAGAGCAGCCGCCTGACCCTCGCCGCCAACGGCCTGGAAGGCGAGGTGATCGGCGGCGACGGCATCGACGCGGCGCCGGCCGGCCTGGCCGCCATCGTCAGCAACCCGCCCTTCCACCAGGGCGTGCACACCGACTACCAGGCCAGCGAGCGCCTGCTGCGCGAAGCCGCGCAACACCTGCGCCCGGGCGGCGAACTGCGCCTGGTGGCCAACAGCTTCCTCAAGTACCCGCCGCTGATCGAACAGCACCTGGGGCCCTGCCGCAGCCTCGCCGAGGGCGACGGTTTCCGCATCTACAGCGCCCGTCGCCCCTGAGCCCGGGCGCCTCGCCGCAGCCCCACTACACTCCACCCAGACCGAAAGGGCGCGCCGGGCCGGCGCGCCTCACGAGCCGAGGATCGCCGTGAAAAGCACCGTGAAAGAAGCCGAGCTGACCTTCGTGAAGTCGCCGGAAAAGACCCCAGCGCACCTGAAGCGTTCGCTCAAGCCCAGGCACCTGAACATGATCGCCATCGGCGGCTCGATCGGCACCGGGCTGTTCGTCGCCTCCGGCAGCACCGTCGCCACCGCCGGCCCCGGCGGCGCGCTGCTGGCCTACGCGCTGATCGGCCTGATGGTGTTCTTCCTGATGACCAGCCTGGGCGAGATGGCCGCCTACATCCCCGACTCCGGCTCCTTCTCCACCTACGGCAGCCGCTTCATCGACGAAGGCTTCGGCTTCGCCATGGGCTGGAACTACTGGTACAACTGGGCGGTGACCATCGCCGCGGAACTGGTGGCCGCGCAGTTGGTGATGAACTTCTGGTTCCCCGACGTGCCCGGCCTGTACTGGAGCGCGATCTTCCTGGCCATCATGTTCGGCCTCAACTTCTTCTCGGTGAAGGGCTTTGGCGAGAGCGAGTTCTGGTTCGCGCTGATCAAGGTGGTGGCCGTGGTGATCTTCATCGGCATCGGCCTGGCCAGCATCTTCGGCATCATGCACGGCATCGACTCCCCCGGCTTCAGCAACTTCACCACCGGCGACGCGCCCTTCGTCGGAGGCCTGCAGGCCATGGTCGGGGTGGCGATGATCGCCGGCTTCTCGTTCCAGGGCACCGAGCTGATCGGCGTCGCCGCCGGCGAGTCGGAGCACCCGCACAAGTCGATCCCCATCGCCATCCGCCAGGTGTTCTGGCGGATCCTGATGTTCTACATCCTGTCGATCTTCGTCATCGGCATGCTCATCCCCTACACCGATCCGAACCTGCTGAAGACCGACAGCAGCGACATCAGCACCTCGCCCTTCACCCTGCTCTTCGAGCGCGCCGGCCTGGCCGCGGCGGCCGGAGTGATGAACGCGGTGATCCTCTCGGCGATCCTCTCCGCCGGCAACTCGGGGATGTACGCCTCCACCCGCATGCTCTACACCATGGCCCTGCATGGCCAGGCGCCGCGCCTGTTCCGGCAGATCTCGCAGAGCGGCGTGCCACGCTACGCGCTCTACGCCACCACACTGGTGGGCGGGCTGTGCTTCCTCACCAGCTTCATCGGCGACAAGACCGTCTACACCTGGCTGCTCAATACCTCGGGCATGTGCGGCTTCATCGTCTGGCTGGGCATCGCCATCTCCCACTACCGCTTCCGCAAGGGCTACCTGCTGCAGGGCGGCAAGCTGGAGGAGCTGCCCTACCGCGCCAAGTGGTTCCCCTTCGGCCCGCTGTTCGCCTTCGCCCTGTGCCTGGCGATCACCCTGGGGCAGAACTACCAGGCGTTCGTCGGCGAGACGATCGACTGGACCGGGCTGGTCGCCACCTACGTCAGCCTGCCGCTGTTCCTCGTCATCTAGTGGGGCTACCGGCTGAAGAACGGCAGCCGCTTCGTCCGCTACGAGGAGATGGACGTCACCTCCGGCCGCGACGTCGACTGAACGCCGGGCTTGCCCAAGCCGGACGACTTGGGCAGAATGCGCCCCGTCCTAGGGGAGTAGTCTCCCGCGAGCGGTTCCCGCCCTCGCCCGGCACGCGTCAACACACTTGGTCCGCAGACCATGGCGCGTGCGGCCCCAAGGCCCGCAGCAGTCGGGCCCGGGTTTGACAAGACCTATGACACGAGCGATCCGACCCGGGGTGGGCGGATGGCACGTGTCATTGGTGATTAGTCGACCCGCCCCCTTAGGAAAGCCTGATGGAATCCCTGTTCGTCCCCATCCTGGTGGTTGCCCTCGCCGAAATCGGCGACAAGACGCAACTGCTCGCCCTCGTCCTCGCCGCGCGCTTCCGCAAGCCCTGGCCGATCATCGCCGGCATCGTCGCCGCGACCCTGGTCAACCACTTCGCCGCCGGCGCCGTGGGCAAATGGGTTTCCACCTTCTTCTCCGAAGCCGCCCTGAGCTGGCTGCTGGCCGCCTCCTTCCTCGCCGTGGCGGCCTGGACCCTGGTGCCGGACAAACTGGATGACGACGAAGAGGGCGGCCTGAAGAAGTTCGGCCCCTTCCTCACCACGCTGATCGCCTTCTTCCTCGCCGAGATGGGCGACAAGACCCAGGTCGCCACCGTGATGCTGGCCGCGCAGTACCCGCACTTCTGGCTGGTGGTACTGGGCACCACCATCGGCATGCTGCTGGCCAACGTGCCGGTGGTACTGGCCGGCAACTTCGCCGCCGAACGCCTGCCGCTGGCACTGATCCGCCGCCTGGCCGCCTGCGCCTTCGCCGTCCTGGGCCTGGCCGCGGCCTGGCACGCGGCCAAGCTGTCCGGGCTGTTCTGACAGGCGCTCCGGCGTGGCGGCCAATGCTGCCGCCACGCCTTCGTCCTATAGTTGTGGCTGTCGTCCCTTCGCTGAAGGAAACAGCCATGACCGACAAGGACCTGAAACGCCTCGCCCGCCAGCACATCGACCTGAGCTGGAACAAGGGCCGCCTGGCCCTGGCCACCCAGTTGCACAGCCCGGACTTCCTCTACAAGAGCAGCTTCTCCGCCCAGCCCCTGGACAGCGCCGGCTACCGGCAACTGATCGAGGGCATCCGCGCGTCCATGGACGACCTGGAAGTGGTGGTCGAGGAATGCATAAGCGAGGGCCACAAGGTGTTCACCTGGAGCACCCTGGTGGGCACCATCAGCCGCCCCGCCTTCGGCTACCCGGCCAGCGACAAGGTGGTCAGCATCCCCGGCATGGCCCTGTGGCTGTTCAACAGCCAGGGCAAGTTGCAGGAGCTGTGCACGCTGATCGACATGGAAAGCTTCCGCAGCCAGATGGGCCTGCAGAACCGCCCGCTGGCGGAGCAGGCGCTACCCTGAGGCAGCGGCCTTCTCTTGTAGGAGCGCGCCCTGCGCGCGAATCGCGGGCAAGGCCCGCTCCTACAGTTTGCGGTAAGGCACGGAGTCTCCCTGTAGGAGCGGACCTTGTCCGCGATAGCCGGACATATCGGCGCGATTCGCGGATAAGATCCGCTCCTACGCCACCCCACCCACGCCATTCCCCCGTAGGAGCGCGCCCTGCGCGCGATTCGCGGGCAGGGCCCGCTCCTACAGGTAGCCGGGAAAGCGCGGTGTTCCTCCCCCGTAGGAGCGGACCTTGTCCGCGATAGCCGGACATATCGGCGCGATTCGCGGGCAGGGCCCGCTCCTACAGTTTGCGGTAAGGCACGGTATTCCCCGGCGCAGTCGGCAAGACTGTTGCGCCTACAGGTACCCGTTGGCGCGGAACCAGTCGATGGCCCGCTGCAAGGTGTCTTCCAGCGGCACGTGGCTTTCGAAGCCCAGCTCCTCGCGGGCCTTGCGTCCGTCGAGGAACTGCCCGCCGGCCATCACCTCGATGGCGGTTTCGTCCAGCAGCGGCAGCTTGCCGGTCAGGCGGTAGCGCCAGCGGCCCAGGGTGGCCAGGGCGCGGGCGCGGTGCAGCGGCATCGGCTGCGGCGCCGGGCGGCCCAGCAGGTGGGCGATGGTGGCGGTGAGCTCGGCCATCTCCACGTTGTGCCCGGTGAGCAGGTAGCGCTCGCCGATGCGCCCGCGCTCCAGGGTCATCAGCAGGCCGCGCCCCGCCTCGCCGGCATCGATCACGTTGCGCCGCCCCGGCACGTAGTGGGACATCTCGCCGCGGCCGATGGCGGTGATCAGGCGCCCGGTGGTCGGGCCCATGTCCAGCTCGCCCAGCACCATGCCGGGAATCCCGATCACCACCGGCAGGCCGCCGCGGGCCTGCTCGCGGGCCTGTTCGTCCAGCGCCCACTTGCACATCACGTAGGCGCTCTTGCCGGTGGGCAGGCTCTCGTAGAACAGCCCCTCGTGGCCGGGCAGGCCCTGGGGGTGCGGGGGCATGGCGAAGGCCGAACCGACGTAGAGGATGCGCGGCACCTTGTTGTGCAGGCAGGCCGCGTAGAAATGATTGGTCTGGTCCAGGGCGCTGGCCACCTCCTCCTGCCAGCGGCGCGGCCGCTGCGGGTAGTAGCCGGCGCTGAAGATCACCGCGTCGAGCCCGCTCAGGGCGCGCTCCAGCCCCTTGTAGTCGAACAGTTCGGCGACCCGGCACTCCGGCTCCAGGTAGGCCAGGCGCTGGATCTGCGAGGACGGGCGGTGGATCAGCACCAGCTGGTGGCCGGCGGCCTTGATGGCGCGCGCGGCGTGGTGGCCGAGGAGCCCGGTGGCTCCGAGTACTGCGATTTTCACTGGCGCTCCCTGGTGGTGGTCGAACCGGCCGCGTCGGCGGCCGGCTGCAACGGATCGACGGCGTCGATCCCCCCGCTCGTCAATTGCGGCCCTTGGCCTGCTCGTACAGCGGCATCACCTTGGGAATGGCGGCCTGCAGGTTGGCCATGCGCGTGCTGTCCGCCGGGTGGGTGCTGAGGATTTCCGGCGGCGCATCGCCACCGGCCTGGCCCATCTTCTGCCACAGCGTCAGCGCGGCCTGGGGGTTGTAGCCGGCGCGGGCGGCCAGCTCCAGGCCGATGAGGTCGGCCTCGGTCTCGTTCTGCCGGCTGTTGGGCAGGGTCAGGCTGTACTGCACCACCTGGTCGGCCAGCTGCTTGCTGGTCTCGCCCAGGCCCAGCAGCGCGCCGCCGAGGTTCTCGCCCATCTGCACGGCGTAGGCGCGGGACATCTGCTCGCGGCCGTGCTCGCGCAGGGCGTGGGCGATCTCGTGGCCCATCACCGCGGCGATCTCGTCATCAGTGAGCTTCAGCTGATCGATCAGGCCGCTGTAGAAGATGATCTTGCCGCCGGGGCCGCAGTTGGCGTTGAGCTCGTCGCTCTTGATCACGTTGACCTGCCAGTCCCAGCCCGGGGCGTCCTGGCGGAACGAACCGGTCTGCGGGATCAGCCGCGCGGCCACGGCCTTGACGCGCTTGGCGTCGCTGCTGTCGTTGTCCAGCTTGCCCGCCGAAGTCGCGTCAGTGAGGGTCTTCTGGTACGACTGCGAGTACATCTGGTCGACCTGCTGGCTCGACAGCATGCTGAACATGTACTGCTTGCGCTCGACGCCGACGGCGCCGCCGCTGGTGGTGTTGACCTGCTGGCACCCGGCCAGGAGCAGGGCGGCGGCCAGGCCGGTGAAGCGGAATAGGCTGGGCATGATGCTCTCCTGAAGCAATGCAATCTCCCTTGGACAGCGCGCAATGGTAGGCCGCCCCCCGGTGGCCGGCAACCGCTCCGCAAAGGAGACGACACAAGGGCGTTACAACCCATTACAGGCATTTCCTAAGGAAACTCTGAAGTCCTGCCGATACAGCGGAACAGGCTGTCCCTGGTACGCGAGTATTTCGCCATGAAGTTCAAGTCGATCCAGTTTTCCGTGGTGGCGCTGGCCGGGGCCAGCGTCCTGGCAGTGGTGGCTGCGCTGGTACTCTATGCCCTGTTCGCCGGCGGGCGCACCCAGACGCTGGTGCAGGAACGCACCCAGGCGCTGCTGGAGAAGGTCATCAACGAACGCCTGGTGGCCCTGGCGCGCGCCCAGGCCAGCCAGATCCAGCGCGAGCTGGAATACCCGCTGACGGTGGTCAAGGGCCTGGCCCAGGCCAACATGCTGATGGACGGCAAGGATGCCGAGGGCAAGCCGCTGCTGGGCATCAGTCGCGGCGAGATGTCCAACCTGCTGCGCCAGACCGTGCAGCAGACCCCCAAGCTGCTGGACGCCTTCGCCGGCTGGGAACCCGGCGCCTTCGCCGGCCCCGACAGCCTCTACGCCGGGCAGACCGGCGCCGGCTACGACGCCAGCGGGCGCTTCATGCCCTGGTGGTACCGCAAGGCCGACGGCAGCCTCACCGTGGAAGCCATGGGCGACACCCTGGAAAGCCAGAAGGTGCTGCCCACCGGCGTGCGCGAGGGCGAGTACTACCTGTGCCCGAAGGAACGCCACAAGCCCTGCGTGATCGACCCCGCGCCCTATGAAATGGGCGGCAGAATGGTAATGATGTCGTCCTTCAACGCGCCCATCCTGGTCGACGGCCAGTTCCGCGGCGCGGTGGGCGCCGACCTGTCCCTGGACTTCATCCAGGACCTGCTCAAGGCCGCCGACGCCACCCTCTACGACGGCGCCGGCGAGCTGGCGCTGATCTCCGCCAACGGCCGCCTGGTGGCCTACACCAAGGACGCCGGCAAGCTCGGCGAACCGGCCGACAAGGTGCTGGACGCGAGCCAGGCCGCCAGCCTCGGCAAGCTGCAGGGCGAGGAGCCGCTGTACCTGCAGGACCCGACTCGCGACACCATCGCCGTGTTCCTGCCCTTCGCCATCGGCGACACCGGCACGCGCTGGACGCTGATGCTGGAGATCCCGCGGCAGGCCGTGTTCGGCGAACTCAAGCAACTGCAGGGCGCGCTCAAGGCGCAGAGCGATTCCGACACCCTGGGCATGACCCTGGTCGGCCTGCTCATCGCCGCCGGCGGCCTGCTGGTGATCTGGCTGGTGGGCCACGGCATCGCCCGGCCGCTGCGCCAGTTGGTCGGCATGCTCGACGACATCGCCCAGGGCGAAGGCGACCTGACCCGCCGCCTGTCCAGCGAGCGCGCCGACGAGCTGGGCTCCATCGCCCGCGGCTTCAACACCTTCCTCGGCAAGCTGCAGGGCATGATCGGCCAGGTGGTGACGTCGGTGCAGCACGTCAGCGACTCCTCCGAGCACACCGCGGACATCGCCATCCGCACCAACCAGGGCGTGCAGAAGCAGTTGGCGGAGATCGAGCTGGTGGCCACCGCCGTCCACGAGATGACCGCCACCGCCCAGGACGTGGCGCGCAACGCCACCCACGCGGCGGAAGCGGCCAGCCACGCCGACCAGGCCGCGCACCAGGGCAAGCAGATAGTCGAAAGCAGCTCGGCGGCGATCCAGGCCCTGGCCACCGAGATCGGCCGCGCGGTCGGCGTGGTGCAGTCGCTGGCCCGCGACAGCGAGAACATCAACGCCATCCTGGTGGCCATCCGCGGCATCGCCGAGCAGACCAACCTGCTGGCGCTCAACGCCGCCATCGAGGCGGCGCGGGCCGGCGAGCAGGGCCGCGGCTTCGCCGTGGTGGCCGACGAAGTGCGCAACCTGGCGCAGAAGACGCAGCAGGCCACCGAGGAAATCCAGAGCATGATCCAGCAGCTGCAGAACGGCACCCGCGAAGTGGTGCAGGTGATGCAGCAGAGCCAGGAGAAGACCGACGACAGCGTGCGCCACGCCCACGAGGCGGCCCAGGCGCTGGAGTCGATCACCCAGGCGGTGTCGGTGATCAACGACATGAACACCCAGATCGCCAGCGCCGCCGAGGAACAGAGCGCGGTAGCCGAGGACATCAACCGCAACGTCGCCAACATCGGCCTGGTCGCCAACCAGGTGGCCGGCGGCGCCGACGAGGCCTCCCAGGCCAGCGCCGAGCTGACCAGGCTGGCGGAGCAGCAGCGGCGGTTGGTGAATCAATTCAAGGTGTAGGGCCTGGCTGCCGCCCTGAATCGGCATAGCCCAGGCCAAGCGGCGGATAACGCCGTAGGCGTTATGCGCCCTACGCCAGGCCCGACCGGGACGTAGGGCGAATAACCGTTCGCGGTTATCCGCCGATACACCGGGGCCACAGCCAACGCCAAGGCCAACCCCGGAGGCGCCGGGAACCAAGGCCAAACGGCGGATAACGCCGTAGGCGTTATGCGCCCTACGCCAGGCCCGACCTTGACGTAGGGCGAATAACCGTTCGCGGTTATCCGCCGATACACCGAGGCCACAGCCAACGCCCAGGCCAGCCCCGGAGCCGCCGGGAACCAAGGCCAGACGGCGGATAACGCCGTAGGCGTTATGCGCCCTACGCCAGGCCCGACCGTGACGTAGGGCGAATAACCGTTCGCGGTTATCCGCCGATACACCGGGGCCACAGCCAACGCCAAGGCCAGCCCCGGAGGCGCCGGGCCAAAGCCGAGCCATGGTGATGGGTATCGCTTCGCTCAACCCATCCTACGACTACGACGACGTTTCTCCTGCGGGCGCAAAGCCGGCCGTCAGAGCGGCTCCGGCAACCGCTCGCACAACCGCGCCAGCGCCAGCGCCCAGGCCTGCTGGTCGTTCAGGCAGGGAATCAGCACCAGCTCCTCGCCGCCGGCGGCGATGAACTGCTCGCGGCCGCGCTGGCCGATTTCCTCCAGGGTCTCGATGCAGTCGGCGACGAAGGCCGGGCACATCACCAGCAAACGCTTCACGCCCTGCTTCGCCAGGACTTCCAGCTGCGCGTCGGTGTAGGGGCCGATCCACTTGGCGCGGCCCAGGCGCGACTGGAACGACACCGACCAGCGGCCCTTCTCCAGGGCGGCGTTCTCGGCGAACAGCTCCGCGGTGCGCAGGCACTGGCTGCGGTAGCACAGCGCCAGGACCTCCGGGCGCACGTGGCGGCTGTCGGCGGCGTCGAGGTCATGCTTGCGGTCGCCCACCAGCTTGCGGATGTGCCGCTCGGGCAGGCCGTGGAAGCTCAGCAGCAGGTGGTCGTAGGGTTGCTCCAGGTAGGGCTGCACGCTGGTCAGCAGGGCCTGCTGGTATTCCGGCTCGGCGTAGAACGGCGGCAGCACCAGCAGGTGCATGCCGTGCAGGCCGAGCTGGCGGATCAGCCGGCGGGCCTCCTCGATGACGGTGGTGGTGGTGCTGTCGGCGAACTGCGGGTACAGCGGCGCCAGGGTCACCTGGCGCACGCCCTGCTCGTAGAGGTCCAGCAGGGCGTTCTCGATGGACGGCTGACCGTAGCGCATGGCCAGCGCCACCGGGCCGTGCGGCCAGTACTTGCGCATGACCTGCTGCAGGCGGCGGCTGATCACCACCAGCGGCGAGCCCTGGTCCCACCAGATGGAGGCATAGGCGTGCGCCGACTCCTCCGGGCGCTTGCGCAGGATCAGCGACACCAGCAGGCGCCGCGCCGGCCAGGGCAGGTCGACGACGTACGGGTCCATGAGGAACTGGTCCAGGTAACGGCGCACGTCGGCCACCTCCGTCGAGGCCGGCGAGCCCAGGTTGACCAGCAGCAGGGCGTTGAGGGTCATGCAGCATCCTTAGTGACGGTGGGCGGCGGCCGCCGGGCGATGCGCGAGGACATCGGCGAGGGCGGCCGGCAGATCGTTGTAGCGGAACACGAAGCCGGCTTCCAGCAGGCGCCGGGGCTCCACGCGCTGGCCGCCGAGCAACAGCAGCGACAGCTCGCCGAGCAGGGTGCGCAGGGCGAAGGCCGGCACGCCCAGCAGGGTCGGGCGGTGCAGCGCCTGGCCCAGGGCCCGGGTGAAGTCGCGGTTGCGCACCGGCTGCGGCGCGCACGCATTATACGGACCGCTGGCGTCGCTTAGCTGCAAGAGAAAATCGATCAGGCCGATCATGTCCTCGATGTGCACCCAGGACATCCATTGCCGGCCGTTGCCCAGCTGGCCGCCCAGGCCGAAGCGGAAGGCCGGCAGCAGGCGCGCGAGGAAGCCGCCCTCCGGCGCCAGCACCAGCCCGGTGCGCAGGCGCACCACGCGGATGCCCAGGCCCTCGGCCTGCATGGCGATCTGCTCCCAGGCCAGGCACAGCTCGCTGGCGAAATCCTCGCCGGCCGCCGCGCTGCCTTCGTCCAGCGGACGCTCGCCGGCGTCGCCGTACCAGCCGACCGCCGAGCCGCTGATCAGCACCGATGGCCGCTGGCTGCGGCCTTCCAGCCACTCCACCAGACGCTCGGTGAGGCGCACCCGGCTGTCCCACAGCAGCGCCTTGCGCCGCGACGTCCAGGGCCGCTCGGCGATGGGCTCGCCGGCCAGGTTGACCACCGCGTCGACCTGTTCGTCGCCCACCGCCTCGAAGCTGGAAACGCCCCGCACCTCGCGCCCGCAAAGCTCGGCGACGCGCTCCGGACGGCGGCTGAGCACCGTCAGCCGATGGCCGGCGGCGCTCCAGTGGCGGCACAGGCGGCGGCCGATCAGGCCGGTACCGCCGGTAATGAAGATGTGCATCTGAACCTCCTTGCGCTGAACTCCCACACCTACCATCAGTCTGGACGAGGGAACGACGCTTGCATTACTGCACCCGTCCGAGTGTGGCGAACGTCTACGCTGTAAATGCCGGAACCGATACGCGACGCCCCGAAGGAATGGCCGCGAAGCGTGGACGAAATTCCGCTCGACCGTTCGAACGGCGACCGAACAACTATACAAATAAAACAGATTGTACAAGGCTGTTCGACTCGCTAACCTGAACACAACAACCTACGAGGCATGTCATGAGCGCCCCCATTGCCATCATTGGCACCGGAATCGCCGGACTTTCAGCCGCCCACGCCCTGCTCGACGCGGGACAGGAAGTCCAGCTCTTCGACAAGGGCCACGGCAGCGGCGGCCGCATGGCGAGCAAGCGCAGCGATGCTGGCGCGCTCGACCTCGGCGCCCAGTACTTCACCGCCCGCGACCGCCGCTTCCTCGACGCCATCCAGCACTGGCGCGACGCCGGCTGGGTCGCTGAGTGGAACCCGGCCCTGTACCAGTACCGCGACGGCATGCTCAGCCCATCGCCGGACGAGCAGCCGCGCTGGGTCGGCACCCCGCGCATGAGCGCCATCACCCGCGCGCTGCTGCAGGGGCTGCAGGTCACCTTCTCCTGCCGCATCACCGAAGTCTTCCGCGGCGAACAGCACTGGCACCTGCAGGACTCCGAAGGCTGCAACCACGGCCCGTTCAGCCACGTCCTGGTCGCCACCCCGGCGCCGCAGGCCGCGGCGCTGCTGGCCGGCGCGCCCAAGCTGGCAGCAGCGGCGGCGAGCATCGCCATGGAGCCGACCTGGGCCGTGGCCCTGGGCTTCGCCGAGCCCCTGCAGACGCCGGTGCAAGGCTGCTTCGTCCAGGAAGGCCCGCTGACCTGGATGGCCAGCAACCGCTGCAAGCCCGGCCGCGACGAACACATGGACACCTGGGTGCTGCACGCCAGCAGCAGCTGGAGCCGGCAGAACATCGACAAGCCCAAGGAAACCGTCATCGAGCACCTGCTGGGCACCTTCGCCGAGATGATCGGCTGCGCGGTGCCCGAACCGGTGTTCGCCCTGGCCCACCGCTGGCTCTATGCCCGGCCGCTGGAAGCGCACCAGCTGGGCGCGCTGGCCGATGCCGACCTGGGCATCTATGCCTGCGGCGACTGGTGCCTCTCCGGCCGCGTCGAAGGCGCCTGGCTGAGCGGCCTGGAAGCCGCCCGCCGCCTGCTGCAACACCTCTGAGCCCGACGGCGCCCGCTTGGGCGCCGTACCCTGTACAAATGATTTGCGGCTGTACAACGTTCGGCCTATGCTGAAAAGCAGTTGTACACGCAAAGCCTACTTGTACAGGGTCAGACCATGCCCACCTCCCCTTCCCGGCCCAAGCTCGGCATCAGCGCCTGCCTGCTCGGCGCGAACGTCCGCTACAACGGCGGGCACAAGGCTTCGCGCCTGTGCCTGGAGGACTTCGCCCGGCACTTCGACTTCGTCCCGCTGTGCCCGGAAGTCGCCATCGGCCTGGGCGTGCCGCGCCCTACCCTGCGCCTGGTTGGCGAGGCCACGCAGCCACGCGCGGTGGCCAGTGCGGTAGATAGCCGCGATGCGACCCTGGACCACAGTGCGGCATTGCGTCGCTATGGCGCGGAACAGGCCGGCCAGTTGAGTGAGCTGGGTGGCTTCATCTTCATGCAGAAGTCCCCCTCCTGCGGCCTGCACCGCGTCAAGCTCTACGCGGAAGATGGCCAGCCGCCCATGGCCGGCGCCCGCGGCCTGTTCGCCGAGGCTTTCTGCGCCGCCCGCCCCGAGCTGCCGGTGGAAGAGGAAGGCCGTCTGCACGATCCCCGCCTGCGCGAGAACTTCGTCACCCGCGTCTACGCCCATCTCGATTGGCTCGCCCTGTGCCGCGCGGGGCTGACGCACAAGGCGATCCTCGACTTCCACTCGCGCCACAAGTACCAGCTGCTCGCCCACGCCCCGCGCCAGTACGCCGAACTGGGCCGGCTGCTGGCGGACATCGGCCGCTATCCGGCGGAGCAGTTCGGCCCGCTTTACTACCGGGCCTTCAGCCAGGCGCTGGGCCACTGCGCCAGCCGCGGCAGCCACAGCAACGTGCTGCAGCACCTGGCCGGCTACCTCAAGCGCGCGCTGGGGGCGGACGACCGCGCCGAGCTGCAACGGCTGATCGAACAGTACCGCCACGGCGAGGTACCGCTGGTGGTGCCCCTGGCGCTGCTCAAGCACCACTTCCGCCGCCACCCGCACCCGTACATCGCCCGCCAGGCGTACCTGCAACCCCACCCCGAGGCCTTGGGTCTACGCAATGCCATCTGAACGAAGCAACACCCTTCCCGACGATTATCGCCAGGCGCTGGCCGCCGGCTGGCTGCCGATCAGCGAAGTAGCCCGGCGCACCGGGGTGAACCCGGTGACGCTGCGCGCCTGGGAACGCCGCTACGGGCTGGTCGTCCCCCAGCGCACCGCCAAGGGCCACCGCCTGTACTCCGCCGAGCAGCTGGAGCGGATCCGCCGTGTGCTCACCTGGCTGGAGCGCGGCGTGGCGGTGGGCAAGGTGCGCGACCTGCTCGACGAACCGCCGCGGGCGGCAGCCGATACCCACTCGCCCTGGGACGACCTGCGCCAGCAGGCGCTGAGCGCCATCGCCCGGCTCGACGAACAGCGCCTGGACGAGCTGTTCAACGGCGCGCTGTCGATCTACCCGGCGCAGACACTGTGCGAGCACCTGATGCTGCCGTTGCAGCGCGACCTCCAGCTACGCTGGCAGGGCCAGTTCGGCAGCGGCCTGGAGCGCCTGCTCTACCACTCCTGGCTGCGCAGCAAGCTGGGCGGCCGCCTGTATCACTACAACCGCCAGCACCAGGGGCGGCCGCTGCTGCTGGTGAACCAGTCGGAACACCCGCGGGAAACCGGCCACTGGCTGTGCGCCTGGCTGGCCAGCTCCGCCGGGTGCCCGGTGCAGGTGTTCGACGGCCCGCTGTCCTGCGCCGAGATCGCCCTGGTCGAACAGCGCCTGAACCCGCGCGCCCTGCTCCTCTATTCCGACCAGAGCCTGAGCCCGGCGCAGCTGTCGCGCCTGCTCGCCGGCTGCATCTGCCCCACCCTGCTGGTGGGCGCCAGCGTGGACATCCATGCCCAGGAGTTGGCCGAGCTGCAACGTGAAAGCCACCCGGGCCTGCACCTGGCGCAAGACCCGCTACAAGCGCGCGCCACCCTGCACGCCCTGGGCCTGCTCAACGGCGGGGGTGGCGAATGAGGCGCCAACTGCTCTGGCTACGCAGCGACCTGCGCGTGCGCGACAACAGCGCCCTGGCCGCCGCCGCCCAGGCCGGCCCGGTGATCGCCTGCTACCTGCTCAGCCCCGGCCAGTGGCGCGCCCATGACGATTCGCCGAACAAGGTCGACTTCTGGCTGCGCAACCTGCAGGTGCTGCAACGCGACCTGGCGCGGCTGAACATTCCCCTGCTGCTGCGTGAAGCGGACACCTGGAGCCAGGCGCCGGAAGTGCTGCTGCAGCTGTGCCGCAGCCTGGGCATCGCCGCGGTACGGGTGAACGAGGAGTACGGCATCCACGAAAGCCGCCGCGACGAGGCGGTGAAACGGCGCCTGGCCGAAGCCGGCGTCGGCTTCCACAGCCACCTGGACCAGTTGCTGTTCGCCCCCGGCAGCCTGCTCACCCGCGGCGGCAGCTACTTCCAGGTCTTCAGCCAGTTCCGCAAGCTCTGCTACCAGCGACTGGCCACTGCCCTGCCCGCCTGCCTACCGGCGCCGCCAGCGCAGGCGCCGCTGGAGGTGGACGGCGACCCCGTGCCACGGGAACTGCCCGGCTTCACGCCCAGCGCAGCACTGGCGCGGGAGTTCTGGCCCGCCGGGGAAAAGGCCGCCGGCGAACGCCTGGCCGGCTTCGCCGAAGATGGCCTGGCGCACTACCACGAGCGACGCGACCGCCCGGACCTCGACGGCACCAGCCAACTCTCCGCCTACCTGGCCGCCGGCGTGCTCTCGCCGCGCCAGTGCCTGCACGCGGCACTGGCGAACAACCGGGGCGAATTCGAGAGCGGCGGCCCGGGCCCCGTGGCCTGGATCAACGAACTGCTCTGGCGCGAGTTCTACAAGTACATCCTGGTCGGTTTCCCGCAGGTCAGCCGCGGCCGCGCCTTCCGCGCGCCAACCGAGGCGCTGCCCTGGCGCCACGCGCCGGCGGAGCTGGAAGCCTGGCAGCAGGGCCGCACCGGCTTCCCGATCATCGACGCGGCGATGCGCCAGTTGCTGGCCACCGGCTGGATGCACAACCGCCTGCGCATGCTCACCGCCATGTTCCTCAGCAAGAACCTGCTGATCGACTGGCGCGAAGGCGAGCGCTGGTTTATGCGCCACCTGGTGGACGGCGACCTGGCGGCGAACAACGGCGGCTGGCAATGGAGCGCCTCCACCGGCACCGACGCCGCGCCCTACTTCCGCCTGTTCAACCCGCTGGCGCAATCGCGCCGCTTCGATCCCCACGGGCGTTTCCTGCGCCAGTGGCTGCCGGAGCTGGCCGGCCTGGACAACGAAAGCCTGCACGAGCCATCGCGCCTGGGGCTGTTCGGCGCGCCCGGCTACCCGGCGCCGATGCTCGATCTGGCGGCGAGCCGCGAGCGGGTGCTGGAGGCCTTCCGCAATCTGCCGGGAGCTGCCTAGTCTGCCTACGTTGCAGGCGAACATGGCTTCTCGGGGCCTGTAGGAGCAGGCCCTGCCCGCGAAATCGCGCGCAGGGCGCGCTCCTACATGGAATGGTGTGGGTGGGGCGGCGTAGGCGGATCTCATCCGCGAATCGCGCCGGGGTGTGACATGGTCCGGAAGAAACAGCCCGTAGGATGGGTTGAGCGAAGCGATACCCATCGCCATGTCCGCATGGGTTTCGCAAGCTCAACCCATCCTACGAAAAACCCTTTGGCGTAGTCGGCAAACAGGCATGAAAAAACCGGCCACCAGGGCCGGCTTTTTCGCACAGCTGGAACTTACAGCGGATGGCTGTAGAACAGGCTGTAGGACTCGATGCCGTCGTTGGGCATCGCGAGCCCGGCATTCGAGTAGTGGATGGCGCGGATGCCCACCGACTGGCCGCCGGCGAACTTCAGGCCGAAGCCCAGGCGGTCTTCGAAGGCGAAGGCGCTGCCCAGGTCATGGTCGCCGACCTCGGAGCCGGTGAAGCCGGCGATGCCGATGCCGGCCTCGATGAAGGGCTTCACGCTGTCGCCGTTGAACTGGTAGACGAACACCGGCGCGACGGACAGCGAATAACGGGCGCCCGCGCGGTCGCCGGCCCCCCAGTAGGTGACGCCGGTGTCCCAGTAGCCGGTCAGGTGGCCGGTACTGCTTTCCCACCAGGTCTTGTCCCAGTCGAAACTCGCGCCCAGGCGCAGGGTCATGTCGCCCTGGCCGGTGGCGCCTGCCGCGGCGGTCAGATTCGCGGCCTGCGCTGCGCCGGCGGCACCCACCATCATGATTGCGGCCAAGGCGGCCAGCGAGAGTAGCTTCTTCATCGAAAGATCCTTATGGATAAGCTGAATGAAAAATCCCCGCGAATAGCTAATGATTATAAGGCGATTTGCCAGATATGGCCTGCGAAATGTCAGCGCATTGTTACGTATGCGCGGAAACTTCCTTGCTCAATCGGCAAAAAAACTGACCGATTCATCAAGGCCCCACAGCACCGGCAACACCCTCTCGAACATCTCGACCGCCCCGCTGGTGAAGAAGTGCGTTTTTTTTGCCGGCCCCCGCGCCTCCAGGCCGCGGCTGGCCAGCGACGCCTGCAGGTGGCGGGCCACTGCGGCGCCGGTGTCGATCAGCGATACGCCGGGCGGCAGCATCCGGCCCAGCAGCGGGCGCAGGAAGGGGTAATGGGTGCAACCGAGGATCAGGGTGTCGCAGCCTTCGGCCAGCAACGGCTCGACGAAGCCCCGGAGTAGCTCGCGGGTCTGAGGCCCCTCCAGGTCGCCGGCCTCGATGCGCTCGACCAGCCCCGGGCAGGGCTGGGTGATCACCCGCACGTCGCTGGCGAAGCGGTCGAGCAACGCGGCGAAGCGCGCGCTCTTCAACGTACCGGTGGTCGCGAGCACGCCGACCACGCCGCTGCGGGTTGCCGCCGCGGCCGGTTTCACCGCCGGCTCCATGGCCAGGATCGGCAGCTGTGGATAACGCTCGCGCAGGTCGGAGGCCGCCGCCGCGGTGGCGGTGTTGCAGGCCAGCACCAGGGCCTTGCAGTCGCGGGCGATGAGAAATTCGGCGATGCGCCGGCAACGCTCGCGGATGTATTCCGGGGTTTTCTCGCCGTAGGGCACGTGGCCGCAGTCGGCCAGGTACACCAGCGATTCGTCCGGCAGCCGCGCGCGGATCTCGCGCAGCACCGAAAGGCCGCCGACGCCGGAGTCGAAGACCCCTATCGGCCGCTCGTCAGCCATGCCGTGAACCGCAGACCGCGCACTGCGGGTCGCGCTTGACGCGCAGCTCGCGGAAGCGCGTGCCCAGGGCGTCCACCAGCAGCAGGCGGCCCACCAGCGGCTCGCCGAAGCCGGCCAGCAGCTTCAGCGCCTCCAGCGCCTGCAGGCTGCCGACCAGGCCCACCAGCGGCCCGGCCACGCCGGCTTCGCTGCAGGTCAGCTCGGCTTCGCTGCCGTGGCCGTAGAGGCAGTGGTAGCAGGGGCTGTCGTCGCGGCGCGGGTCGAATACCGAGAGCTGGCCTTCCAGGCGGATGGCCGCGCCGCTGACCAGCGGCTTGCCGGCGGCGACGCAGGCGGCGTTGACCGCCTCGCGGGTGGAGAAGTTGTCGCAGCAGTCCAGCACCAGGTCGACCTGGGCCAGCACCGCGGCCAGGGAATCCTCGTCCAGCGCCTGGCGGTGCGGCACCAGCTTCACCTGCGGGTTGATGGCGGCCAGGCGGGCCATGGCCGAGTCCACCTTGCTGCGCCCGACCTGGGTGCTGTCGTGCACCACCTGGCGCTGCAGGTTGGTCACGTCGACGCTGTCGAAATCGGCCAGGTGCAGCTCGCCGACGCCGGCCGCGGCCAGGTACAGCGCTACCGGCGAGCCCAGCCCGCCGAGGCCGACGATCAGCACGCGGGCCTGTTTCAGGCGCAGCTGGCCGTCGATGTCGATCTGCGGCAGGAGGATCTGCCGGCTGTAACGCAGCAGTTCTTCGTCGTTCAACTGTTCGTCGTTCAACTCTTGGTCGTTCAACATGGCAGGCGCCCCAGGCTGATGCGTTCGTGGCCGCCGAGGTCGCGGCGGCTTTCCACTTCGCTGAAACCGTTGCCCAGCAGCAGGTCGCGCACCGCCGCGGCCTGGTCGTAGCCGTGCTCCAGCAGCAGCCAGCCGCCCGGTTCGAGGAAGCGCGGGGCCTGGGCGACTATCAGGCGGATGTCGTCGAGGCCGTCGTGGCCGGCCACCAGCGCGCTCTTCGGCTCGAAGCGCACGTCGCCCTGCTGCAGGTGCGGGTCGCTGCCGGGGATGTACGGCGGGTTGCCGACGATCAGGGCGAAGCGCTCGCCTTCCAGGGCGGAGAACCAGTGGCTCTGGCGGAAGCCGACGTTGGCCAGGCGCAGGCGCTCGCGGTTGCGTTCGGCCAGGGCCACGGCCTCGGGAATGCGGTCGACGCCGCTGACCTGCCAGCTCAGGCGCTCGCAGGCCAGGGCCAGGGCGATGGCGCCGGTGCCAGTGCCCAGGTCGAGCACCCGCGCCGGGCTGGCCGGCATCAGTTGCAGGGCGGTTTCCACCAGCAGCTCGGTGTCCGGACGCGGGATCAGGGTATGCGGCGCCACTTCCAGGTCCAGGCTCCAGAAGCCCTGGCGGCCGAGGATGTAGGCCACCGGCTCGCCGGCGCGGCGGCGCGCCAGCCAGCCTTCGAAGCGTTCACGCACCTCACGGTCGACCACCCGCTCCGGCCAGGTGCGCAGGAAGCTGCGCGGCTTGCCCAGGGCGGCGGCCAGCAGCAGCTCGGCGTCCAGGCGCGCGCTGGGCGAATCCGGCAGTTGCGCTTCGGCGAGCAGAGTCATGATGGTGGCCATGGCGCCTCAATCCCCCAGGGCGGCCAGCTGGTCGGCCTGGTATTCCTGCAGCAGCGGTTCGATCACCTGCTCCACTTCGCCCTCCATCACCTCGCCCAGGGAGTACAGGGTAAGGTTGATGCGGTGGTCGGTGACCCGTCCCTGGGGGAAATTGTAGGTGCGGATGCGCTCGGAGCGGTCGCCCGAGCCCACCAGCAGCTTGCGGGTGCTGGCGATGGCCTGCTGCGCCGCGGCCTGCTGCTGGTCGTTGAGCTTGGCCGCGAGCCAGGCCATGGCCTTGGCGCGGTTCTTGTGCTGCGAACGCTCCTCCTGGCACTCGACCACGATGCCCGAGGGGATGTGGGTGATGCGCACGGCCGAGTCGGTCTTGTTCACGTGCTGGCCGCCGGCGCCGGAGGAGCGATAGGTGTCCACCCGCAGGTCGGCCGGGTTGATCTCGATGGCCGCCTGCTCGTCGGGCTCCGGCAGCACCGCCACGGTGCAGGCGGAGGTGTGGATGCGGCCCTGGGATTCGGTGGCCGGCACGCGCTGCACGCGGTGCGCCCCGGATTCGAACTTGAGCTTGGCGTAGACGTTGTCGCCCTCGACGCGGGCGATCACCTCTTTATAGCCGCCGTGTTCGCCCTCATTCTCCGAGAGGACTTCGACGCGCCAGCCCTGGCGCTCGGCATAGCGCGAATACATACGGAACAGGTCGCCGGAGAAGATCGCCGCCTCGTCGCCGCCGGTGCCGGCGCGGATTTCCAGGAACACGTTGCGCCCGTCGTTCGGGTCCTTGGGCAGCAGCATGCGCTGCAAGGCGTCTTCCAGCTCGGCCAGGCGCGCCTTGGCGCTGGCGACTTCTTCCTCGGCCATCTCGCGCAGGTCCGGGTCGCTGTCCTTGAGCAGCGCCTGGGCGCCCTCCAGGTCGGCCTGGGTCTTGCGGAAGTCGCGGAACGCCAGGATCACCGGCTCGACTTCGGCGAACTCGCGGGAATAGGCGCGGAACTTGGTCTGGTCGCTGATCACCTCGGCGTCGCCGAGCAGAGCGGTGAGCTCCTCGTAGCGGTCGCTGAGGGTGTCCAGCTTGGTCAACAGGGAGGCTTTCATCGCTTCTCAGGGCCCTCGTCGAGGGCGAACAGTTCCTGGGCCAGGGCCAGCGCATCGATGCGGCCCTCGGCGGAGAGTTTCTTCATCTGTACGCTGGGCGCGTGCAGCAGTTTGTTGGTCAGGCCGCGGGCCAGCTGGGCGAGGATGTCCGCCGGGTCGCCGCCGTTGGCCAGCAGGCGCTGGGCCTTCTGCAGTTCCTCGTCGCGCAGGCGCTCGGCCTGCTGGCGGTAGGCGCGCAGCACGTCCACCGCGGCCAGCTCGCGCAGGCGCTGCATGAATTCGTGGACGCCGTCGCCAACCAGCTCCTCGGCGGCCTGGGCGGCGCCCTGGCGGCTCTTGAGGTTCTCCGCCACCACTTCGTGGAGGTCGTCGACGCTATAGAGGTAGACGTCGTCCAGTTCGCCGACTTCCGGCTCGATGTCGCGCGGCACGGCGATGTCGACCATGAACATCGGCTTGTGCCGGCGCTGCTTGAGCGCCCGCTCCACCGCGCCCTTGCCGAGGATCGGCAACTGGCTGGCGGTGGAACTGATGACGATGTCGCTGTGCGCCAGGTGCTCGGGCATGTCCGCCAGCAGGATCGCCTCGGCGCCCAGCTCCTGGGCCAGCAGGCTGGCGCGTTCGAGGGTGCGGTTGGCCACCACGATGCGCTTCACGCCCTGCTCGTGCAGGTGGCGGGCGACCAGGGTGATGGTCTCGCCGGCGCCGATCAGCAGCGCCTGGCTGCGGTGCAGGTCGCTGAAGATCTGCCGCGCCAGGCTGACCGCGGCGAAGGCCACCGACACCGGGTTCTCGCCGATGGCGGTGTCGGTGCGCACGGTCTTGGCGGTGCTGAAGGTGGCCTGGAACAGGCGGCCGAGCATCGGGCCTATGGTGCCGGCCTCGCGGGCCACGGCGTAGGCGGACTTCATCTGGCCGAGGATCTGCGGCTCGCCGAGCACCATGGAGTCCAGGCCGGCGGCCACGCGCATCATGTGGCGCACCGCGTCCTCGTCCTGGTGCACGTAGGCGCAGTTGCGCAGCTCGTCCAGGCTCAGGCGGTGGTAGTCGGCGAGCCAGGCCAGCACGTCCTCGGCTTCCGGGTGCTCGATCTCCAGGTACAGCTCGCTGCGGTTGCAGGTGGAGAGGATCGCCGCCTCGCGGCTGGCGGTCAGCCGGCAGAGCAGCTGCAGGGCCTCGACCATCTGCCCGGGGGTGAACGCCACGCGCTCACGGACGGCCACGGAAGCTGTCTTGTGGTTGATGCCAAGGGCGATGAAGGCCATGCGGGATCGCTGAGGTAATTCGGGAAGCCCGCAATTGTCCTACGTCGACCGGTGGAGGACAACCACCGCAATACAAGCAGCCGATCTGTGCGTCTATGCTGGGTTTGGCGGCCCCCACCCCATGGGCTTGCCGAATGGCTTATGTCATGATGGGGCACAACCCGCCGTTCAGGTCCCTCTCTTTCGTCTATGAACAAATCCCTAGCGCTGCTGACCGCCCTGCTGCTGCTCGGTGGCTGCCAATCCATGCTGCACAAGGAACCGGCGCCGAAACCGGCCAAGGACAGTGCGGCCAGCGCGGAGAAGGGCCGCAAGTACGGCTCCTTCAGCGAGGACACCCTGTACTCCCTGCTGGTGGCGGAGATCGCCGGGCAGCGCAACCGCTTCGACATCGCCCTGGCCAACTACGTCGACCAAGCCAAGCAGACCCAGGATCCGGGCGTGGCCGAGCGCGCCTTCCGCATCGCCGAGTACCTGGGCGCCGACCAGGAAGCCCTGGACACCTCGCTGATCTGGGCCAAGGCCGCCCCCGACGACCTCGACGCGCAGCGCGCCGCCGCCCTGCAGCTGGCGCGCACCGGCCAGTACGACGAATCCATGGTGTACATGGAGAAGGTCCTCAACGGCCAGGGCGACACCCATTTCGACTTCCTCGCCCTGTCCGCCGCGGAAACCGACGCGGACACCCGCGCCGGCCTGCTGCAGAGCTTCGACCGCCTGCTGAAGAAGTATCCCGACAACGGCCAGCTGCTGTTCGGCAAGGCCCTGCTGCTGCAGCAGGACGGCCGCCCGCAGGAGGCCCTGAGCCTGCTGGAGAGCAAGCCGGCCAGCCGCCACGAAGTGGCGCCGATGCTGCTGCGCGCGCGCCTGCTGCAGAGCATGAAGCGCAGCGACGAGGCCCTGCCGCTGCTCAAGGCCGGCATCAAGGAACACCCGGACGACAAGCGCGTACGCCTGGCCTACGCTCGCCTGCTGGTGGAGCAGAACCGCCTGGACGACGCCAAGGCCGAGTTCTCCGCCCTGGTGCAGCAGTTCCCCGACGACGACGACCTGCGCTTCTCCCTAGCCCTGGTGTGCCTGGAGGCCCAGGCCTGGAACGAAGCCAAGGTCTACCTGCAGGAACTGGTCGAACGCGACAGCCACACCGACGCCGCGCACTTCAACCTCGGCCGCCTCGCCGAGGAGCAGAAGGACCCGGAAACCGCACTGAAGGAATACGCCCAGGTCGGCCCGGGCAACGACTTCCTCCCGGCGCAGCTGCGCCAGAGCGAAATCCTCATGGACTCCGGGCGCAGCGCCGAAGCCTCGCGGCGCCTCGCCGAGGCCCGCGAGCGCCAGCCCGACTACGCCATCCAGCTGTACCTGATCGAGGCCGAGGGCCTGTCCAACCGCAACCAGACCGACCGCGCCTGGCAGGTCATCGAGCAGGGCACCAAGCAGTTCCCCGACGACCTCAACCTGCTCTACACCCGCTCCATGCTGGCGGAGAAGCGCGACGACCTGGTGCAGATGGAGAAGGACCTGCGCCTGATCATCCAGCGCGAGCCGGACAACGCCATGGCGCTCAACGCTCTAGGCTACACCCTGGCCGACCGCACCACGCGCTACGACGAGGCCCGCGAGCTGATCCAGAAGGCCCACCAGCTGAACCCGGACGACCCGGCCATCCTCGACAGCCTGGGCTGGGTCAACTACCGCCTGGGCAACCTCGACCAGGCCGAAACCTACCTGCGCCAGGCCCTGGAGAAGTTCCCCGACCACGAAGTGGCCGCCCACCTGGGCGAAGTGCTCTGGGCCCGCGGCAAGCAGCGCGAGGCCCGCGAAGTCTGGAGCACCGCCCTGCAGAACCAGCCCGACAGCCCGGTGCTGCGCGACACCCTGCTGCGCCTGACCGGGTCCAAGACCCCCTGAGATTTCCCATGCGTCTGATTCACGTCCTTGGCGCCGCCGCCCTGCTCCTGCTCAGCGGCTGCGCCGGCTTCACCACCCAGGAAGCCCTGCAAGGCCAGGGCAACGCCAACAGCTGGAAGACCCACAAGGAACGCGTCGCCGCCCTCGATGGCTGGCAGATCGACGGCAAGGTCGGCATTCGCGCGCCCCGGGATTCCGGCAGCGGCACCCTGTTCTGGCTGCAACGCCAGGGCTACTACGACATCCGCCTGTCCGGCCCGCTGGGCCGCGGCGCGGCGCGCCTGACCGGGCGCGAAGGCGCGGTGACCCTCGAAGTCGCCGGTCAGGGCCGCTACCAGGCCGAGTCCCCCGAGGCCCTGCTGGAGCAGCAGATGGGCTGGCGCCTGCCGGTATCCCACCTGCTCTGGTGGATCCGCGGCCTGCCGGCCCCGGACAGCAAGAGCCGCCTGACCCTCGACAGCGACAGCCGCCTGGCGCGCCTGGAGCAGGACGGCTGGGACGTGGAATACAGCAGCTACGCCCAGCAGGACGGCTACTGGCTGCCCGAGCGCCTGAAGCTGCACGGCGAGAACCTCGACGTCACCCTGGTGATCAAGAGCTGGCAACCGCGTCTGCTCGGCCAGGCCCGCTGACATGCGCGAACGCCTGACGCTGCCGGCCCCGGCCAAGCTCAACCTGTTCCTGCACATCCTCGGGCGCCGCGCCGACGGCTACCACGAGTTGCAGACGCTGTTCCAGTTCCTCGACCACGCCGACGAACTGCACTTCGCCCCCCGCGAGGACGGGCAGATCCGCCTGCACACCGAGATACCCGGCGTGCCCCACGACAGCAACCTGATCGTCCGCGCCGCGCGCCAGCTGCAGGAACAGTCCGGCTGCCGATTGGGCGCCGACATCTGGCTGGACAAGCACCTGCCCATGGGCGGCGGCATCGGCGGCGGCAGCTCGGACGCGGCCACCACCCTGGTCGGCCTCAACCACCTCTGGCAACTGGGCTGGGACGAAGACCGCCTGGCGGCCCTGGGCCTGGGCCTGGGCGCCGACGTTCCGGTGTTCGTGCGCGGCCGCGCGGCCTTCGCCGAAGGGGTGGGCGAGAAGCTCACGCCGGTCGAACTGGAGGAGCCCTGGTTCCTCGTCGCCGTGCCGCAAGTCTTTGTCAGCACAGCAGAAGTTTTCTCCGATCCCGAGTTGACACGGGATACCGCGCCCATTAAAGTTCGCAGCCTTCTCGGGGTGGACGGTCGAAACGACTGTCAGACGGTCGTCGAGAAACGTTACCCAGCTGTACGTAACGCGCTGATGTCGTTGAACAAATTCACATCGGCCAGACTGACCGGAACCGGAGCTTGTGTGTTTGGGAGCTTCCCAAACCAGGGCGATGCTGATAAAGTTCGCCGCCAACTTCCGGCCACTCTGCCAAGCTTCGTCGCACGGGGTCGCAACATCTCCCTGTTGCATCGCAAGCTTCAAGAGCTGACCTGAGAAGGGATGCAGAGCATTCGGTTGTACGATACAGGGGCGTCGCCAAGCGGTAAGGCAGCAGGTTTTGATCCTGCCATGCGTTGGTTCGAATCCAGCCGCCCCTGCCATTAACCCCACGGGGGTTTGCGTACGACGGTAACCGAAGCGCTGCACAGCAAAATTCATAGGGGCGTCGCCAAGCGGTAAGGCAGCAGGTTTTGATCCTGCCATGCGTTGGTTCGAATCCAGCCGCCCCTGCCATATACAAAAAAGCTGTTCAAAAGCCACGGCCTTTGAACAGCTTTTTGGTTCATCAGGCCCACCCTCAGCCGGCAGGTACTGCGCGTGTCCAAGATGATGGTCTTCACGGGGAACGCCAACCCCGACCTGGCACGCCGAGTCGTGCGTCAACTGCACATTCCCCTCGGTGATGTTTCCGTCGGCAAGTTCTCCGATGGCGAAATCAGTGTCGAAATCAACGAGAACGTCCGCGGCAAGGACGTCTTCCTGATCCAGCCGACCTGCGCTCCGACCAACGACAACCTGATGGAACTGGTGGTGATGGCCGATGCCTTCCGCCGCTCCTCGGCCACTCGTATCACCGCGGTCATCCCCTACTTCGGCTATGCCCGCCAGGATCGCCGCCCGCGTTCCGCCCGCGTGGCCATCAGCGCGAAGGTCGTCGCCGACATGCTGACCGTGGTGGGCGTCAACCGCGTCCTCACCGTCGACCTGCACGCCGACCAGATCCAGGGCTTCTTCGATATCCCCGTCGACAACATCTACGGCTCGCCCGTACTGGTCGACGACATCGAGGACCAGCGCTTCGAGAACCTGATGATCGTCTCCCCGGACATCGGTGGCGTGGTGCGCGCTCGCGCCGTCGCCAAGTCCCTGGGCGTGGACCTTGCCATCATCGACAAGCGTCGTCCGAAGGCCAACCAGTCCGAAGTCATGCACATCATCGGTGATGTCGAAGGCCGTACCTGCGTACTGGTCGACGACATGGTCGATACCGCCGGCACCCTCGGCCACGCCGCCAAGGCTCTGAAAGAGCACGGCGCCGCCAAGGTCATCGCCTACTGCACCCACCCGGTGCTGTCGGGCCGTGCCATCGAGAACATCGAGGGTTCCGTACTGGACGAGCTGGTGGTGACCAACACCATCCCGCTGTCCGCCGCTGCCCAGGCCTGTGGCCGCATCCGCCAGCTGGACATCGCGCCGGTCGTGGCCGAAGCCATGCGCCGGATCAGCAACGAAGAATCGATCAGCGCCATGTTCCGCTGAGGAACAGGGCCTGACGAAAGCGCCCCGCCACGGCGGGGCAATTGAAGATTCGCCCGAACGCTGGTCGCAAGCGCTCGGGCGATCTTTTCATTGTGGAGATAGAGTAATGGTTGACTTTGTTCTGAATGCCCAAGCGCGTTCCGACCTGGGGAAAGGTGCGAGCCGCCGCCTGCGTCGTAACGCCGGCCTGGTTCCCGCGGTCATCTACGGCGGCGAGAAAGCCCCGGTTTCCGTGACCCTGGAACTGCGTGAAATCGCCAAACTGCTGGAAAACGAGGCTGCCTTCAGCCACGTCATCGCCCTGAACGTCGATGGCGCCAAGGAAACCGTGCTGATCAAGGCCCTGCAGCGCCATCCGGCCAAAGGCTTCGTCATGCACGCCGACTTCCTGCGCGTCGTCGCCGACCACAAGCTGACCGCTCACGTTCCGCTGCACTTCCTCAACGAGGAAACCGCAGTTGGCGTCAAGCAAGGCGGCGGTGAAGTTTCCCACGTCATTTCCGAAGTCGAAGTTTCCTGCCTGCCGAAAGACCTGCCGGAATTCATCGAAGTCGACCTGGCGAAAGTCGAAGTCGGTCAGATCGTTCACCTGTCCGACCTCAAGCTGCCGAAAGGCGTGGAACTGGTTCAACTGGCCCATGGCAACGACCTGGCCGTGGCCAACATCCACGCTTCCCGCGTAGTCAAGGAAGAAGGCGAGGAAGGCGCGGCCGAGTAATCGCTCGCTAGCCTCCCGCCTCAAGGAAAGGGCCCCCGTCGTGACCGCCGTGCAACTGATCGTTGGCCTGGGCAACCCAGGCCCGGAATACGAACAGACCCGGCATAACGCGGGGGCCCTTTTCGTCGAGCGCCTGGCCGACCGCGAACGCGTCAGCCTGAGCCCCGACAAGAAGTATTTCGGCCTGGTCGGCAAGTTCAGCCACCAGGGCCGCGACGTTCGTCTGCTCATCCCCACCACCTACATGAACCGCAGCGGCCAGGCCGTGGCGGCGCTCGCCGGGTTCTTCCGCATCCCGGTCGAAGCCATCCTGGTGGCCCACGACGAACTCGACATGCCCCCCGGTACCGCCAAGCTCAAGAAGGGCGGCGGCCATGGCGGGCACAACGGGCTGCGCGACATCATCGCCCAGCTCGGCAACCAGAACGGCTTCCATCGCCTGCGGCTTGGCATCGGCCATCCGGGGCACAGCAGCCTGGTCTCCGGCTTCGTCCTCGGCCGCGCCCCGCGCAGCGAGCAGGAGCTGCTGGACGCCAGCATCGATTCCGCCCTCGGCGTGCTGCCGGAAATGCTCGCAGGCGACTGGACCCGCGCGATGCACAAGCTGCACAGCCCGAAGGCCTGACCCGTCTCGCCAGAGGTACACAGCATGGGCTTCAACTGCGGCATCGTCGGCTTGCCCAACGTCGGCAAATCCACCCTGTTCAACGCCCTGACCAAATCGGGTATCGCGGCGGAGAACTTCCCCTTCTGCACCATCGAGCCGAACAGCGGCATCGTGCCCATGCCCGACGCGCGCCTCGACGCCCTGGCGGCGATCGTCAAGCCCGAGCGGGTGCTCCCCACCACCATGGAATTCGTCGACATCGCCGGCCTGGTGGCGGGCGCCTCCAAGGGCGAGGGCCTGGGCAACAAGTTCCTCGCCAACATCCGCGAGACCGACGCCATCGCCCACGTGGTGCGCTGCTTCGAGGACGACAACGTCATCCACGTCAGCAACAGCGTCGACCCCAAGCGCGACATCGAGATCATCGACCTCGAACTGATCTTCGCCGACCTCGACAGCTGCGAGAAGCAACTGCAGAAGGTCGCCCGCAACGCCAAGGGCGGTGACAAGGAAGCGGTGGCGCAGAAAGCCCTGCTGGAAAAGCTCATCGCCCACTTCACCGCCGGCAAGCCCGCGCGCAGCCTGGTCAAGGACATGGCTGACGAAGAGAAGCGCCTGGTGCGCGGCTTCCACCTGCTGACCAGCAAGCCGGTGATGTACATCGCCAACGTCGCCGAGGAAGGCTTCGAGAACAACCCGCACCTGGACGCCGTGCGCGCCATCGCCGAAGAAGAAGGCGCAGTCGTGGTGCCGGTGTGCAACAAGATCGAAGCGGAAATCGCCGAACTGGACGACGACGAGGAGAAGCAGATGTTCCTCGAGTCCATGGGCATGGAAGAGCCGGGCCTGAACCGCGTGATCCGCGCCGGCTACGAACTGCTCAACCTGCAGACCTACTTCACCGCCGGGGTGAAGGAAGTCCGCGCCTGGACCGTGCGCATCGGCGCCACCGCCCCGCAGGCCGCCGCAGTGATCCACACCGACTTCGAAAAAGGCTTCATCCGCGCCGAAGTCATCTCCTACGACGACTTCATCCAGTACAAGGGCGAAGCCGGCGCCAAGGAAGCCGGCAAATGGCGCCTGGAAGGCAAGGACTACATCGTCAAGGACGGCGACGTGATGCACTTCCGCTTCAACGTCTAAGCCCCCGGCAGCGCCCCAAAGCGCCCGCCAGCAAGCCGAAAAGGCCCCGCGCAGCCCGCGGGGCCTTTTTCGTTCCCGCCCTACCGCTCGTCCCGCTAAACGCTTGAAAGAACAGAAAAATATCTAACCAAAGGGGGTTGACAGCCTCCCGAAAGATCCGGAAAATGCGCGCCACTCGGCTACATAGCTCAGTCGGTTAGAGCGCAGCATTCATAATGCTGATGTCCCAGGTTCAAGTCCCGGTGTAGCCACCATTATTTTCAAGGGGTTAGCGAAAGCTAACCCCTTTTCTTTTGCCTGTGGTGACTACGAAGTGACTACAGCGTGTCTACCGCCTAGCCCTTCCAGGGATCAATCAGCGGAACACCGAAGCTTTCGAAGTGCCGGACATTCCGCGTGGCGATCTGCGCGCCATTCAACCTGGCAATCGCGGCAATCTGCCCATCCGCCATATCGGCAATCTTGCCTCGCGCTTCGCTCGCAGCAACCAGTTCGGCATAGTGCACCGCTGCATCGGTATCGAACGGCAGGATGTTGCCGGAGAAGTCTTCCTCGAACATTGCGAGGGCCAGGTCATGGAGGGCCTGCTTACGCTTCCCATCGGGCATCCTGGCTATGCCGTAGAGAATTTCTGCCACAGTGATCGCACAGATGTGCAAGTCATCCACAGACTGGGCATCGAGCCAGGCCACCACTGCCGGATCCGGATTGGGCCTCATCAATTCCGAAAGCACATTGGTGTCGAGCAGAATCATTCATCAAAGTCCGCAGCCCGAGCCTTGGTCTTGCGCGCCGGTAGCTCGATTTCAGCGCCACCCACGGAAGCAAAGCGAGCATGGATTCGGCTACCCAGCCCTCCCCGCTTCTCCCCCTTGGAGAGCGCCTGAGCGAGGATGATCCGCACTTCCTCCTCCATCGAGCGACCGTGGCTGGCGGCAACCACGCGAAGCTTGGCTTTGAGATCTTCATCCAGGTTTCTAATAGTGATGCTGGCCATAATCGTCTCCGACGCAATCAATGAAATCACTGATAGCATACTAGGGCTCATCCCATTACACCAACGGTTCCTGACAACGTTCACAGCTCATCCAGAGAAACCTCCCGAGACGGCTCGTTCACTCGCTTCTCAACGATTCGGCATAGCTCCATATCATCTTCAGCTTCGTCGATATCTGCTGCATCCAGTTGATGCTCCGACTGCACAAGGGGTGATAGACGCATGGCGGACTCCAGATGCTCCGGCGACAGGTGTGCATAACGCATGGTCATGGTGATGGAGGAATGCCCGAGAATGCGCTGCAACGTCAGTATGTCGCCTCCGCCCATCATGTAATGACTAGCGAAGGTATGCCGTAGGATGTGTGTCATCTGGCCGGGCGTGTGGAAACCGCAACGCCGGTATGCACTGCGAAAGGCAGCACGGCAGGACATGAACAGGCGACCAGTACCGGGCATACCCCGTTTGAGAATCAGCCTCTCCAAGTCCTTAGGAATAGGCACCGCCCTACTCTGCCGGTTCTTGGTTCGGTGATAGTGGACCTTCCCACCCTGGACGGCGCCTCGGGGCAGGCTTTCGGCCTCATTCCAACGGGCATCAGTGGCGAGACACAACATCGCGACGGGATACGTGTGGGTGTTCGTGCTTGCTTTGCACTCCTCCAGCAGCAGCGACACCTGATCCGTCTTGATCTGGCGGACCTTGGCCAGGGGGTTCACCTTGTGCCAGGACCCTAGACGAATCAGCTCCGAGAAGACCGCCGACACCCCACGCACGCGGTAGGCCTGCAAGGCGCGTTCGCGGGGAAGACTAAAATAGCGGCGGACCTCAGCTTCGGCGGGGAAGCACGAAACCGACTCTTCAATCCATGGCAGTCGGCGCGGGAAGCCCCCTGATGGACGCGATGCCAGCGGCGTTGGCGAGCCGGGCCGTGGAGCGTGGACATTTCGACGAGGTAGTGAGTGCGCCTCGCTTTCTCAGTGGCGAGCGGCTTACTCATCGTCGTAATCCCCTTGGCAGAAGATCGACTTGCCCCGCTCCAGATCACGGCGGATGCGATGGAGGTTGATGACGCGACGGCGGCCGATCTTGGCGGTGAGGATGGTCTTGGTCTCGGCCCAGCCACGCACTACGTCCTCGGTGATCTCTTCCAGGCCCAGCATCTGGGCGAATACCGCCTGGGAGCAGAATAGAGCGGTGAACCCCACTATTCCAGACTCTTCCATACGAAATCCCTATAATCGGGCGAGACTTAACCAGCTCTCGAATGGAGTAAAATTTACCCCTTAGTAAAATTTACTCCCGCCTCTAGGCTTAGTAAAGGTTACTCCTGGCGGGAAATTTCTATGGATCCTGTACGAAATAGAGCATTACAACTGATCCGAACAATTGGTCCTAAGCATCTCAGCGAGCTCGGAGGAAAAAACTACGACCGCTGGAAAAATATCAGCGGCGGGAAGATCAGAATCAGTACGGAAGAAGTAGGAATTCTTGCGGACGCATTTCCGCAGTACGCCCTATGGTTGATCTCAGGACGGATCGAACCTCAAAACGGCCATGTGAGCCCGGCCTATGACGAGGCCAATATAAGCTTGCGCCAACCAAACGCGGAGTAGAGCTGACACGGAAAGCAGCACTGCGCTGGCTCACGAAGGGATAGCAATACAGGAGGAACTCACCATGAAACGATTCGTCACCATCACCACTCTCCTTCTCAGTACTGCAGCAATCGCAGAAGAAAAGACCGCTCTCTCCGAAACGGTAAGACCAGGATCACCGATACCGAGATTGAGGCAGTCGTAGAGTTATTCCCTCAGTACGCACTATGGCTCGTGACTGGAAAAATCGCTCCAGATAGCAACTACGATGAGGCAAGCCGAAACTTGACCGAACAAAACGCGGGATAGAGATCACTCAAATAGCTGCTAGGCGTTAGCTTACCCAAGACAAATCCGCCAAGAAGATATAATGCATGTGTCAGCAGGCTTAGCCTGCGCTAGGCATCAGAAGGTGACGAGTATGCTCAGCGAATAAGTCTCGCTCCATGCTTTTCAGTATTTTCCTGTTGGTGTGCTGGGTAGGGCAGCATAAGGTTTATGCTGCCCCTACGCCTCTAAACTTTCCAATAAGCACTCAAAATGATTCAGCCAGAACTAAGCAATATTTAATTTGCGCCCAGAATGGGCGAAATATTAATTCGGTAAAATTCCGACCCTTGCCAATTCAGCATGGTAGCGGCCAATTAATTTCTCACCTGCCAGCACCAATGGGTTACTTGCAATTCCGCTCAACGCTATATTCTCTAAAACTCCGTTACTCGGTGGAGTATCACCTGTGTGTTTCTTGTATAAAAAAGCAATCAATCGCATAGCTACGTTTGACCAAAAATGCCCCTGAATAATTTCCTCGGGAGATTTCGTATACGCATACCTTGCGACCTCTTTGCAAATATCACAGTTTGCAGCCGGGAGAGCCCTAAATCTTTGCGCCACTCTTTTAAGCTCACCAGTAGGCAAATATGGAAAATTAAACCCAACACCGCAGAGCGCCGAACTCTTTTTCAAGAGAGCGGTTCCATCTGCCTGCGCCGCTGCATCTAATGCCGACAAATATTTAACCTTGCGCAAGAGCTGATTGTAATATTTCCCAGCATCATTCACTGCCCTTTGGCAACTTCCAGTTAACTGATCAACGACATAAGATACTGTTGAAGACGTCCAAAGTTCATTCTCCCAACTATAACCGTACGTCCTAACAACACCAGGACAATTTAGAGATGAGGTAATAACCCCCTCCAGATCCTTATCAATTAAAACAAAACTATTTGGAATATTATTACGTGAAATTACTTTAGCGTACTCTAGGACAACCGCCTTATTTCCGAGACACTTCACCTTTGCCTTACGCCCATCAGATGCGGCAGAGAGAATGCTTAAATAATACCTAATATCCTTATACAAAACCCCATCATCATCACTATCGCTTAAAACCTTACCTTCTATAAATACAGTAAAGTTTGCATGATGGAACTTATGATAGTTAGCAATTCCAGAAACCGTTCGTGTAAACGCCCTCATACTAACAACGCCTCCATATCCATAACGTTGTCAGGATGTTCTCCAACTATATCAGGGGAATGTGTAGCGAAGACGATCTGCGCATTGGGGTTAAGCTTCGAAATTGAGGTAGTTAATCTCTCCTGCCAATCAATATGCAACGATAGTTCTGGCTCATCCGCGATATATACAACCTGACCAGACTCCTGCAGGAGCGCCTGCCCAAGGATGATAAGAAGCTGCTTTTCCCCCGAGGAAAGATCTTCAATTTCAATCTTCAAGCCAGTTCGACTTCTAACGATAAGCTCATTCTGCGGAGATATCTCAACTTTTTTCTGTGGACTGAAAAGGCTATTGACCACATCAATGAATTTATTTATTGGCTGGAAAATTGCTTCCTTTTTCTCCTGAAGACTCTCATATGACTGTACAAGCGCATGAGTTTTGAATGAATTAAAAACAGCTAGCAACTGCTGAAGACTTATACCCTCATTTTTCAAAAAAGGAGTTTTCGCCTTAACCAGCTCTTGAGAAATCCGCTCGACTTGCCGAGTGGCCTTTGTTTGCTCTACCCCCAACAACTCAAAAATAGAAGCCAGCGACCTCTTCTCATTTTCGACATCGACGGACTCGACGAACGACCGAATATTTGCCTCTTTCTGTATGCTCGTCAAAGAAAGGAAACTAGATTTTTGAAAATTCTTTGTCTCTTCGGCGAAACTAGTCCCTAACCTGGAAAAATATCGCACCAACTGATTATTCATCAAAGCTAATTTTTGATCAACAGCATTAATTGGGCGCCGATCCTCACCAACCCGCTCACTTTCCACATGGCGATGAACAGAAAGCCAGTTCACTTTTATCATATTCTCAAGCTGGCTTTGAATGTATATAAACTTCTCTCGATAGAACCGATCTCGAACAAACCTTTGCGGAGCACCTCTAAAGGAGCGCTCCTCTGCAAACGCATCCAGATCATAAATTATAGGATCTTCCGAGGATGACATTTTTATCTTGTAGGTAATATCAAAGTAAGGCAAATCCGGCTTTTGCTCTTTTATTACTTCAATTGACGGACGCCGGCGATTGCCTGCAGTCCCCAACAGGATAAATATCCTGCTAAAATTAATTTTATCTAGCCGTTCAAAATCCCCCGTCAAAGCGGCAGCCAAGAGATTAATTACAGTAGTTTTACCCGTCCCATTCTTTCCAATAATAAAATTAAACTTTCGATCAAAAGGTATTGAGACCCCCGGACCATCGCCCCACAACCCTTCAATATCAACTCGAATAAGATAATTCTGCATAAGCCACCTCAAACCTATTAACTAACCCATAGAGCTAAAACCACTTTCAGCAGTACAGTAACTGCTGTCTCATTTTCAGGCTCCAGCCTGAACTATCTCGTTCATTAAGAAGCCGCCATGCACGGCATTGATCTCGAAAATATACCTTGGCGCCCTTTCGACACTCTCTGTACTCGACAGAGCCCCAGCCTTGATTTCGGCATACAGTTCCTCCGTCAATAACGTTATTTACAACGACCCATTCAGCCAAGTAATTGCTGCCACCGTCCCAACTCTTTATCCGCCGAGAGTCACGCTCCTGCGCATAATTTTGAGTGTTGCCTTGCTGAGAGATGCGCCGATCCCGCTCAGCCTGAAACTGAGTCAAATACTCTTGAGAAACCATGCCTTGAGACTCAGAAGTCTTCTGTGGAATATGAACGCGCGGCAGTTCGCCACCGTTTTGGCAACGGATCACGCTTTCATCAATGATGTTGCCACCATTGAAACAGTCTCGGAGGGAGCGGCGATTGGGCTCTACAGAGAGATGCAGGTGGTGAGCAATCGCCGGTGACGGTGGTACAGAAGGGGAGTGGCCGGGTACATCCGCGAGCGGGCTGGACTCATCAACCGGAGGAGAAACAATAATCTGATTCACAAGCGAGCATAGCAACGGCCAAGCCACCACAAGGACAATCAGAAACATCAGGCCGGCGAACAAATGGAGCACATTCAGACGAAAGCCTCGGCGGGCTTGTCTGTGGGACCTACCTTCTTCCCGACGTTCCTTGCTTTCGCGACGCGTCCAGTCGCGGTCATCTAATCCCATGATCTGATCCTTACGGTGCATCCCTTCATGGCACGAGGCCATGATCGAAGCTAGCGCGAGACGCTAGTATCCGTAAAGAGTCTAAGGTGACTACATAAGGTGTATTGTCAGGAAAAGCCTGTTCGTGTGAGGAAGTGGAACCGCTGAAAGGCCCGACTCATGGGGCTTTAGGGTGGGACATGGGGTGTCCCATGCGATTCATAATGCTGATGTCCCAGGTTCAAGTCCCGGTGTAGCCACCATTATTTTCAAGGGGTTAGCGCAAGCTAACCCCTTTTCTTTTGGGGCGGCGCTTACAAAGCGTCCGCAACCTGACTCCGCCCTTCCCTGCGCGCTCAAGCCTCCGCATCCCTCTGTTCATTTAAGCGATGCGTTGGTTCAGCGAAGGAGCCACCTGGCTCCGCTCCCCTCACCCCAGCCCTCTCCCGGAGGGAGAGGGGGCCGTTCGGAGCAGATGGTGAGTCTGGAGTCATCCTGAATACGTAGGGCGGATAACCGTTCGCGGTTATCCGCCGCCGACCGTGCCATCTGGACGGCTGGAGTGGCCGGCAAGTCCAATCGCGGACGAAGTCCGCTCCTACGCCCATGCTTCCCTGAACCGTAGGAGCGGACTCTGTCCGCGATTCGGCGGATAACGCCATAGGCGTTATGCGCCCTACGGATTTCCCGAGTGCTTTAGGTGCTGAGAGTTCGGAGTCATCCTGATACTTTCATCGAGCCAGTAGTTCTAACCGTGAGTCGCTAGCTCGTACTGGCTCTGCAGGTTCATCCAGAACCCGGCGGAGGTGTCGAAGTAGCGGCCCAGCCGAATAGCCATATCCGCAGTGACGCCACGGCGCTCGCGGACAATGTCTTTGACAGTCGGGACCGACACGTTCAAGGCGCCAGCCAGAGCGGCCGGAGTTATCCCCAGCGCCTGCTGGAACTCTTCACGCAGGATTTCCCCAGGATGAATGGGGCGCATGCCGTTGGTTGTCATGGTCCAGCTCCCTCAGTGGCAATCCACTATCTCTGCTCCATTTGAGCCAAGAAACGCGCCAGGCGCGCGGCATTGGCTGGGGACTTCAGCAGATGGACGGTTTCCATCAGGCTGTTGAAGCTATCGAGCGAAAGCAGCACGGCATTCGGCGCGTCTCGACGAGAAATCACGATGAAATCCTCGCCATCAACAACATCTTCGATGAGCTTCTTCAGGTTGTTGCGGGCATAGGAGAAGTTGACTACACGCATAACGGCACCTCCTTGGGTATTTCTCGTACAGGCCGAGCGCTGAAAACCTCGAAGTTCAGCTCCGAAAGCGGGCCGGTATCGAACAGGATCATTCTCCGAAGACCACCGCTCGAGCCTTGCGCCTGCGAACTGGAAGCTCGATGTCAGCTCCACCTACAGATGCGAAGTGGGTATGAATCCGGCTCCCCAGGCCTCCCCGCTTTTCATCCTTGGAGAGTGCACGAACCAGGATCTCCCTGGCCTCCTCTTCCATAGAGCGGCCATGACTGTCGGCGCGCGCACGGAGCCGGGTCTCCAGGTCGTCATCCAGGTTTCTGATGGTGATGCTGGCCATGGCTGCCTCCAGTGCGATCATTCAAAGCGCATCCATGATGATCGAAGAGTGCCCCGGAATTCGCCGCAACGGCGGTATGCTTCCTCCCCCTCTCCTGTAATGACAGGCGAAGGCATGCCGTAGGACGCAGCCCCGCCCATCGGCTCCCACTCCAGATACCCGAATTGTTTCACCCCGGGAAAAACTCCTTCGCGCATTCGTTAGCTAGCTAATGTTATCCCCGGGCGCTACCTTTTCCTTCGCAGGTTCTTCCATTTCCTGCCCTCCCATAGCCATTGCCCGCCCCCGCTCCGAGCGGGCGATGGCTTCTTTTTTCCCGCTTTTCAGGGCGTTTGTATGCGTTATCTCGTCCGCACGCTGATCGTGGTCTGTCTTTCCCTGCTGCTCGGGCTGGCGGCCCAGGAATGGACGTTGTTCGTCCAGGGGCTGCCCATGGGCGGAGGCTTGCGCGCGATGCTGACGGTGCTGCCCTTGTTGGCCGTGGGCAGCGGCTGCGCGGCCTGGCTGGCCGACCATCCCGAGTTGGGCTAGCCCTAGAGACGCTGCAGGACGCCTTCACCCACCACGCGGGTGGTTTCCAGGCCGTGGTCGAGGTGGCCTTCTTCGCGCAGGAAGCTTTCCACCGCGCGCTCGATGCGTGTAGCGCCGGTTTCGTCGTGCCAGTGGAAACGCAGCAGCATGGCGGCGCTGAGGATGGCAGCCAGGGGATTGGCGCGACCGCTGCCGGCGATATCGGGGGCGCTGCCGTGGACCGGTTCGGCCAGGGCCAGTTGCTCGCCCAGATTGAGCGAGGGCGCCAGGGCCAGGCCGCCGCCCCAGTGGCTGGCGAGGTCGGAGAGGATGTCGCCGAACAGGTTGCTGGTGACGATCAGGTCGAAGGCTTCCGGGCGCTCCACCAGTTGCAGGGCCGCCACGTCCACCAGGCGCTCGTCGAGCACGTCGCCCCAGCCTTCGGTGGCCAGCAGGTCGCGGCAGGTGTCGCGGAACAGGCCGCAGGTCAGCGGCAGGACGTTGGCCTTGTGCACCAGGGTGATGCGCCGCGCCTGGCGTTGCCGGGCGATGCGCGATGCGGCCTGGGCCAGGCGCGTGCAGGCGGCGCGGCTGATCACCCGCTCGGCGATGGCCACGCCGTCGGCCTCCCAGTGCTCGCGGCCGCTGTACAGGCCTTCGCTGTTCTCGCGCAGGATCAGCAGGTCGATGCCGGCGTGGGGCGATACCACCGGCCAGGTGCGCACCGGGCGCAGGTTGAGGTACAGGCCCAGTTCCTGGCGCAGGCGCAGGATGGCGCTGCGGTAGCCTTCCACCTTGTGGCTGGGCGAGGACACCGCGCCGAACAGCCCGGCTCCGCATGCCCGCAGCGCTTCCAGGGTGGCCTCGGGCACCGAGGTGCCGTGGCGCTGGAAGCAGTCCCAACCCGCCTCCGCTTCGCGCAGGCGCAGGTCGGGCAGCAGTTTCTGCAGCACGGCCACGGCCGGCGGCACAACCTCACGGCCGATGCCGTCGCCGGGGATCACGCAGAGTTCGCGCATGCTCGCCTCTTCGTCAGTGGCCTTGCCCTATCTTCGGTCTGCCCGGCGCGCCCGGCGAGGCGGGCCGGACGACCGGCACGGGGCGGCTCAGGCCTCGCCCATGGGGCGCAGGCGGTACTGCGGCGGCAGCTGGTCGAGGCCGCTGACGGTGACGTTGAGGTTCTTCCAGCGGCCGTCCTTGATGCCGTAGATGCAGCCGTGCACCGACAGCGACTGGCCGCGGTGCCAGGCGTTCTGCACGATGGTGGTGTGGCTGACGTTGGCCACCTGCTGGATGACGTTCAGCTCGCACAGGCGGTCGACGCGCTCTTCCTCGCTGGCGAACTGGGACAGGTGGTCGCGGTACTCGTAGGCGAGGTCGCGGATGGTCCGCAGCCAGCCGTCGATCAGGCCGAACTGCTGGTCCTGCAGCGAGGCGCGCACGCCGCCGCAGCCGTAGTGGCCGGTGACCAGGATGTGTTTCACCTTGAGCACGTCCACCGCGTACTGGATCACCGACAGGCAGTTGAGGTCGGTGTGCAGCACGACGTTGGCGACGTTGCGGTGGACGAACAGGTCGCCGGGCAGCATGCCGACGATCTCGTTGGCCGGCACCCGCGCATCGGAGCAGCCGATCCACAGGTATTCCGGTGCCTGCTGGCGGGCCAGCTTGGCGAAGAAGTCAGGGTCCTCGCGATTGATTGCTTCGGCCCAGCGGGCGTTGTTCTCGAACAGTTGTTCCAGGTCGCTCATGGTGGCTCCTCCTCTGCGGCTGGCGCACCTTACGTAACGCCGACGGCCTTTGACAAGCACTATGGCTCAAGGCGTGGCGTGCTGCCGCCACCAGCGCGGCAGGCGCGGCTCCAGTTGCCCGGCGAGTTGCTGCCAGGCCGCATGCCAGGCCTCGGCTTCGGCGGCCAGGCGCGCCCAGTCGGGGTTGCGGCGGTCCAGCGCGGCGAGTTGCTCGGCCTCCAGCCAGGCGTGCCCGGCGCGCAGGGCGGCGGCGAATTCGGCATCTACCAGGGCGCGGCGGTGCACCGCTTCGAAACGGCACCAGAGGGATTGCTCCAGCGGCTCGTCGGCCTTGCTGAGCAGGCTGGCGCCGGCGGCCGCCTCGAAGCCCAGCGGCTGGAACAGCGACAGGCACGGCGCCGAGGTGCCGGTGGCGGCCAGGCGCGGGCCGTCCGGGCCCAGGCGGGCGATGAGGCTGGCGGTGGTCTGCGAGGGACGCCAGAAGCTGCCGGCGTGCATGCACACCTGGCGGTTGTCGTGGCGGGTGAAGTTGTGGTCGCGCCGGCCATGGTTGCGCAGGGCGACCACCAGGGCCTCCCAGCCGGGCTGGCGCGGGCAGCTGGCGAGGAACTCCTGGTTCATCCGCCGGCGCTGGTGCGCCCCGGCCACCCAGGGCAGCAGGCGGCCGTCGAAGGCGCGGGCGAAGTGGAAGTCGCCGCGGCCGTTCCAGCAGCCCAGGCGCCGGGCGTGGGCCGGCAGGTCGTGGCTGCACAGGTCGTATTCGTGGCCGATGCTCAGGGCGTTGGAGATGGCGCAGCGCTCCACCCGCCGCGCCGCCCACAGGCGGCCGGCGGTCTCCAGCACCCAGGCCTCGCCGGCATCGGCGATGACGAAGCTGTTGTCGTAGCGCAGGCGCTTGTTGCGAAAGCCCGCCGGCCCGCCCTGGCCGTGGCGCTCCAGCAGGCCGGTGATCACTTCCAGGGCTTCTCGCGCGCTGGCGCCGCGCTCCAGGCCCAGGCGCACCAGGTCCATGCCCAGCAGCGCCTCGCCGGTCTGGTCCAGCAGGCGAGTGAAGACCGCTTCGTTGCCGATGGCCACGCCGTGCTCGTTCACACCCATTTCCGCACCCCACAGCCAAGCGGGCTGGCTGAGGATGACGGCATGGCGGTCGGCGGCCTGGGGAATCTCCAGGTAGGTCACGCGCACCTGCCTGGCCGTATCGCCACGCACCGCGGGCAGGCGCAGCAGGCGCTGGGGTTCGGAGGGTTCGCGGTCGCTGTTCTTGGCGAACCAGGTGCAGCCGTCGGCGCGCAGGACGAGGGTGTCACACATGGGCGCCCCCCTGCCGCGCGCCGGCGGCATGTGAGGCGGGAAGCGGATGACGACGGGCAGGCGCCGCCGCTGCAGCGGTTGGCTTCATGTCGCGACCTTGTTCTTGTTATTGATCGCCCAGCCTACGCCTGTGCGCGGCGGCCGGATATGGCCTGGATGACGGTCAGTCGAGCAGAGTGCAGGCCATCACCAGGGCGTCCTCGCGCCCGCCCACCGCCGGGTAGTAGCCGCGCCGGCGGCCGATCTCGTTGAAGCCGAAGCGCTCGTACAGGCGGTAGGCGCTCTGGTTGGTCTCGCGCACCTCCAGGAAGCACTCCCGCGCGCCCAGCTCGCCGGCCCGCGCCATCAGGTGTTCGAGCAGGCGCAGGCCGAGGCCGCGGCCCTGGCTTTCCGGCTTCACAGTGATGTTCAGCAGGTGCGCCTCGTCGAGGATGATCTGGATGACGCCATGGCCGACCTGCTGGGTGCCTTCGAACATCAGCCAGCAGTCGTAGCTCTTCAGGCCGTCGGTGAAGATGCCGCGAGTCCAGGGGTGGCTGAAGGCGGCGTATTCGATCTTGAGCACGGCGTCGAGATCCGCCTCGGTCATCGGGCGGAAGGAAATGGCGTCGGTCATTCTGCGTCCTGGTCCAGCCAGCGCTGGCGCACCCGGCGCATGGCGCGCCACAGCTCGCCCTTGAGGGCGGGTTCGTCGCTCAGCCGCTCCAGGCCGGGGATGGCCCAGGCCACGCCCAGTTCCTCGATCTGCAGCTCGCGCAGCATCGCCTCGTCGTCCGCCTCGCCGGCGAAGCGCACGGCCGGCCGGCCGACCAGCCACAGGCAGCGGCACGGGCCGCTGTCTTCCAGGCGCGCGGCGACGAAGCCCTGGACGAACTCGCGGGCCGCCTGCGGGCCCTGGTCCATGTTGCCGCCGGAAAGCAGCGGCCAGCGCACCGGCTCGCCGAGCAGTTGCGGGCTGTCCGGCAGGCCGGCGGCGCGCAGCAGGTCCTTGAGCAGCAGGTAGGCCGGGTCGCGGCTGGCCAGGAGCTCGCCGGTGGGCAGCTCGACAAGCAGCGCGCAATCGCCGGCGCGCAATAGTTGCAGGCTGAAGCGCGGCGGCGGCTCGACCGGCGCGCGCGGTGCAGGCGCCTCGGCTTCGGCGGGCGCTTCTGCGGCCACCGGCGTGCGGGCCTGGGCGGCGGGGCGCGGCACCACCACCGGGATCGAGGGCCGGGCCTCGGGCGTCGGCGCCGGTTTCTCCGGCGCGGCGGCCGGCGTGCGGGCGGTTACGGGCGCGGCGCTCGGCACCGGGGCCTGGACGGGCTCCGGCGCTTCCAGCAGCTGCGGGCGCGAAGGCGCGGCGAAAGGCAGCACCACGCGGGGCAGCCAGGAGGCGACCTGCATGGCGCCGAGATAGGCGCGGCGGCGGGCTTCTTCGATCAAGAGTCCTGTACCTGTGGGCATCCTGCGGGCGCAGGGCTAAACGCAACGGAGCGGAATTGTCGCGTGAAACGCGTCCGACGGAAAGGCCGGCCGGCGGATGGGCCGCTCAGCAGCCCTTGTTCATGCCGACGCAGGTGTCCTGGCGGGGGATGCCGTTGAAGGCCTGGTTGAAGTCGATGTTGATCGGCGAAACCAGGTTGCCGTTGGCGTCGCGGTACTTGGGCATGTTCATGAAGGCGCCCTTGAGCGCGGTGATCATCTGCCCGGAGTCCATGTCGCGCCACTGCACGTCCTGGCTCTGCAGGGAGATGAAGAAGCCCTTGGCGGCGCCGGCCAGGCCGGCCTGGCTCAGGTCGCCCACCGGCAGCGACTGGAACTGGCTGAGCTTGAAGCAGGTGGTAATGCCGAGGATGGCGCAGCTGTTGGAGGTGAACAGCCCGGTGACGATGTCCGTCCACAGCGGCACGCAGCCGTTGGTGCAGTCCAGCCGCGAGCCGTTGGTCATGCCGGCGTAGGTGCCGCGCACCGGGTCGCTGGCGCCGCCGGAGGTGACCAGGCCGGCATCCGCCTCCACCGTGCTGCTGCGGTAGATGCCCGCCAGGCCGAGCAGCAGTTGCTGCCCTACCGTGGCCTTGTTGTAGATGGCGTCGGCAGTGCCCTTGATGTGCACCGGAATGTTCCCGGTCAGCGACTGGATGTCGCCGGAAAGCACGCCCTTGGCCTGGTTGAAGCCGATGCGCACGCCGACCATCTTGTTGCCGTCGTAGGCGAACTCGACGTAGGGATCGACGATGGTGAAGGGGTTGATCTGCCCGGTCTGGTTGTTGACCGTGCCCAGGGCGAAGTTGTTGATGGAGATGTCCGCGCTGTTGGCGGCTTCGCCGGCGCGGTCGTACAGGCCGAGCTGCAGCTTGTTCATGTTCAGCTGCGTTTCCACCGTGGCGCCGATGTTCAGGCGGGTGTAGTTGATGCCCGCGGCGGCGTCGGTGGCCAGGTTGATGAAGGCCTGGCCGGTGACGTCGGACAGCTGGCTGTCGCTCAGCGCCCGCAGCTCGGCGTTCGCGCCGCCGGCCAGACACAGCAGCACGCCGGCCAGCAGCAGGCGCCGTACGCAAAGGAAGGTCATGGGTTTTCCCCCTGGAGCTTGGTCCCGGCCATGGGCGCTCCCCTCATCGGGCCGGGACCTGGAACAGGTTGAGGTTGCCCTGCACGTGCAGCACGCCGTCGACACGGGCGCTGAGCAGGTCGGTCTGCACCAGGCCGGCGTCGGTGCTGCGGGCCTTGTTGGCGCCGGCCAGGGTCAGGCTGATGTTGTCGAAGTTGACGTCCTTCAGGCCGACCCGCAGGACCTGGCGGTTGAAGGCGGCGCCATCGCCGCCGAAGCCGCTGTTGATGGAGAGGATGTCCACGGTGACCTCGTCGAAGCTGAAGGTCCCGCTGATGTTGTCCAGCACCAGGAAGTTGTTGCCGCTGCCTGCCGGCTGGATCGCCACCCGCGCGCCGCAGCCGCCCGGGCAACGGGTGATGCTGGGGGTCTTCTGGATGTTGACCGTGACGCCCAGGCTCAGGCCGTCCTGGCCCACTACCAGGCCGAGGTCGTCGTCCGGCAGGGTGCGCAGTTCCGCCTGGGCGAGCGGGCCAGCCAGCATCGCCAGCAGGGCGACGGCGGCGGCCCGGAGCCGGCGGCCGGGCGGAAGCAGCGGTGGAAAGCTCATCGTGCCGTGCTCCGTCAGAGGTTGTGGGAAGTGACTTTGAGGTAGTTGAAGCTCAACCCGGACAGCTCGCTGCGCCCCAGGTTGACCCCGCCGGTCGGCACCGCGCCGTAGGAGGCCCGGGTGCCGCCGATGTTCAGGTTGTCGATCACCAGGCTGGTGCGCGGCGCGTTGGCATAGAAGTCCGCGGCGTTGGCCGCGGTCAGCATGGGCAGCTCGAAGGTGAAGTTGCCGTCCGCGGTCACCGACAGCAGCAGCGGCTGGGACTTGCCGTAGCCCAGGGCGACGCTGGCGTAGGCGTTGGTCAGGTAGACGCTGCGCGCGGCCTTCTCCGCCGCGCTGGCGCAGTTGGTGTTGCCCGCGGCGCAGGAGAGGATGTCCAGGGTCTTGGCGTAGAGGTTCAGGCGCAGTTCGCCGACCAGTTGGCTGCGCGCGCTGGAGCCCCACAGGCGCAGGTAGCTGCCGTCCATCGCCAGGTCCTGGAAGTCCAGGGCCAGCACGTCGGTGCGGGTGCCGCCGCTGACCGGCACGGTGAAGTCGAAGCGCGCGCCCAGGTCGACCTTCTCGCTGGCGCGGCTCGAACAGCCGCTGCCGGCGCCGGCGTAGCCGCTGATGCAGGGCTGCCCGGCGTTGTTGGCGATCAGCGGCGGGAAGGCCAGTTCGAGCACGTCGGCATCGCTGGGCAGGGTGTTGACCACGCGGCCGTCGGCGAGCTGGGTGGTGAGCACCGAGCCCTTGGCCAGGTTGAGCTTGAAGGGATAGGTCAGGCGGCCGATGGTCACCGGCTGCAGGTTGCTGCCGTGGTTGCTGCCGGTGGCGCCCAGGTAGAGGTTGCGCACCGCGATGGAGACGTCCTTGCCGTTGGGGTCTTTCAGCCCGGTGATGTTGGTGGTGGCCTTGCTGCCGTCGATCATGGCGTTGTCCACCACGAAGCCGATGCCGGCGCCCTGCACGTCGGACAGCTGCTCGTCGTCCAGGGCGACCATGTCGGCGCGCGCCGCCAGGGCCATCCAGGCAAGGCAGGCGCCGGTCGCCAGCGCAATGCGGGCGGGGCGCGGAAGGCTGATACGGCTGCTGGCCATGGCCACCTCTTGTTCTTTTCTCGTTCGCCGACCAAGGGGCAAAAAACCCTGTCTGCCACTATAGGGAGTCGCCGGCCATCGTGGCCCGACCCATAGTCGAGAATCGCCTGCTGGCAGGTGGCCGCCGTGTTACCCAAGGTCACACCGGCGTAACAGCCGCGTCAGCCGTGGCGGAACAGCCCGATCAGGTGCTCGGCGATGGCGCCCTTGATGGCCTCCAGGTTCAGCCGCGACTGCGTCTGCAGCTTCGCGCTGTTCAGCCGGTGCAGGTGCAGCGAGGGCATGCGCGCCTCGTACTCGCGCAGGTCGCCCTTGACCAGCACCGGCAGGAAGGGCTCGTCGCGCATGCGGTAGCGGCGGATCAGCAGCTTCAGGCCGTCCTGGAACGGCAGCTCGGCGGAGCCCACCAGGCGGTGCTCGCCGGGGATCTTCAGGTACAGGCCGCTGTGGCCCATGGTCTCGCCGGGCAGGATGTGGATGCCGGTGGGTTCCACGGCGTCGGCGGGGATGTCGTGGAAGGTGTCGAACCAGGCCTGCTCGTTGGGCAGGATGGTGATGCCGCCCTCCTGGCTCTCGGGGATCACGAAGCTGTAGTTGCTGTAGAGCTTCTCCACGTAGGAGGAATAGATGCACAGGCGGTTCTCGAAGCGCCTGAGGAAGTCGATGGCCTCGCTGCGGTCGGTGATGGCGTCCAGGTCCCAGTCCAGATCGTCCTGGCGCTCCAGTTCGGCCCAGCGGGCCTTGGCGAGTGCGGCGTCGTAAGTCATGGCGGCAATTGGCTACTGGCTGTCAGGGCCTGTTCCCGTTTCGTTCACGAGCGAACGAAACGGGAACAGGCCCTGGCCAACTGGCAGAAAACATGCCAGGAATTTCAGGGGGTTAACGCCGTTTTTCAGGGCCGTGGCGACATCCCTCACGGCGTAAACTGCCGCGTTTCGTCACCCCTTCCGCCGCGGGCGGACCTTTGCAGTACAATCGCCCCCTTTACCCGTCAACAGCGGCTACCCGATGATCGACCCCCGACGCGTACTGCGCGCCCTCGCCGAACACTGGGCCCTGCTCGAACCGCTCTGCGAGCGCTTCGACAGCGGCACCCTGGCACTGGCGGAGCTGCGCCTGCAACTCACGGCGCAGTTGCCCGAAGGCAGCCCGGCGGACGTCACCGCCCTGCTCGACCAGTGGATCCGCCTGGACATCCTGGTGCCGGTGGCCAAGAGCCCCAACCGCTTCGAGCTGAACGCCCAGATCCACGACTTCCTCGCCTACCTGCGCCACGAGCACCGCCTGGGCCTGTGCCTGGAGATCGAGGCCTACCTGCGCCACCTGGAGCGCCTGGCCGGCTACATCCGCGACGCCTTCGAGGTGCGCGACGGCAACGACCTGGCGCGCCAGCTGCGCCTGCTCGACATGCGCGTGCGCGACGTGCTGAAGAAGCTGGCCAACGACGAACAGGCGCTGATCGCCGTGGCCGAGCGGGCCAAGACCAGCGACCGGCAGATTCCCCTGCGCCAGCGCTACGCCGAGGTCCTGGCGACCTGGGACGAGTACGTCGAGCCGATGATCCAGCTGGTTTCCGCCGACGGCGCCTTCGAACAGGGAGTGCGCCGCGTCGAGCAGGTGCTGCTGCGCCTGCTGGGCGAACAGCAGCGCCTCGGCCAGTTGGTGGACGACGACCAGTTGCTGCGCACCCACGCGCGCATCCTGGAGATGCAGACCACCGCCCAGCTCACCCTGCGCCGCGCCCGCGAACTGCTGCTGCCACTGCGCGAGGAAGCGCGCCGGCACAACGCGATCACCCGCGGCGCCGCCCTGGCCCTGTCGGTGATCCGCCGCAAGGGCATCGACGCCGTGCCCCAGGCCTCCCTGCCGCTGTTCACCCGGCCGCAGAGCACCTTCCTCGGCAGCGCCTCGCAGGTGGAAAGCTACGTCTTCGCCCTGGCCCGCTTCGAGCCCAAGCCCGCGCACTTCCCCAAGGCCACCGGCAAGCGCGGCGGCGACGGCCCGCGCAGCGCGCCACGCACCGCGCGGGAGATGCTCGAGCGCTGCCAGGCCGCCCTGCCGCTGCCGGACCTGATGGTCTGGCTGCTGGAGCAGGAGCCCGAGGGCGCCACCGACGAGCTGCTCTACTGGTTCTCGCGCCTGTCGCGCGACGGCCGCTTCCAGCGCGAGCGCCTGGAGCGCCGCGACTACGATACCGCCCAGCACAGCGTCAGCCTGTGCTCCTTCGCCCTGCTCGCCGCCCCGAGCGGCAAGGCCGACAAAGCGAGCGAACCCCATGCAAATTGACCTTTCCGAACTGACCCAGCTCGGGCCCATCTTCCGCGAGCTGTTCAAGGGCTTCCACATCAGCCGCCGCGACCCCGAGCTGTACAGCCAGCTGTCCAACCAGCAGGACCAGTACCGCGCGCTGTTCCGTTCGCTGGGCTTCGAGCTGGTCTGCGACACCCGCGGCTTCTACTACTTCGTCCCCGAGCAGATCGGCGCCCAGGTCAACAAGACCGCCCAGCGCCTGGCGCTGTTCACCTTCATCCTGGTGGAACACCTGGCCGACCAGGGCCGCGACCCGCTGGCCGTGCTCGACGGCGGCAGCATCGGCCGCGACGAGCTGCCGCCGCTGCTGGAGAAGTACCGCGACCTGTTCCTGCAGGCCGAGGTGACCACCCAGGAGGAACTGGAAGAGAAGGTCATGCGCCGGATGACCCAGCTCGGCTTCGCCGCCGAGGACAACGGCGTGTACCGCTTCCTGCCGCCTGTGCACCGCTTCCTCGACGTCTGCCTGTCGGTGCAGCAGGACCGCGACCTGGCCGCCAGCCTGCACGCCAAGGACCTGGCCTACGTCGCCCCGGCCCTGGCCGAGGAGGACGAAGAGCCCATCGTCAGCCTGGAAGAACCCGCCGAGCCGGCCGCGCCGCTCATTGAAGAAGCGGAAAGCGAGGAAGACGCCCTCGCCCGCGCCATCGCCGAAGAACAAGCCGACATGGAGGCCCAGGCATGACCCAGGAACGCTACGGCATTCGCCGCTTCGCCCTGCTCAACACCGCCGGCTACAGCCTCGGCGTGTTCCCCCTGGAGCAGCCGCTGTCGGTGTACGGCGCCAACAACCTCGGCAAGTCCGCCTCGATCAACGCGCTGCAGTTCCCGATCCTGGCGCGCATGTCGGACATGAGCTTCGGCAAGTACAGCCTGGAAGCCTCGCGCAAGTTCTACTTCGCCACCGACACCAGCTACATCCTCATCGAGCTGGAACTGCCCCACGGCCGCCACGTCATCGGCTGCGGCGGGCGCGGCCCGGGCGGCGGCTTCGGCCACCAGTTCTTCGCCTACCAGGGCGAGCTGGACCTGGAGCACTACCAGAAGAACGGCACCTGCCTGCGCCTGCGCGAGCTGTACGCCAGCCTGGAGCGCGCCGGCCTGAAGGCCTACGAGCTCAAGCCCGACGAGCTGCGCCGGCTGCTGGTCGGCGGCCACACCTCGGTGCCGCTGGACCTGACGCTGATCCCGCTGCGCTCCACCAGCGAACAGAGCCTGAAGACCTTCCGCTCGCTGTTCATCAACCTGCTGCACATGCGCGAGATCACCGCGGCCAAGCTCAAGCAGCTGTTCCTCGACGCCTTCGAGCACAGCCTGCGCTCGGGCAGCGTCGACTACATCGCCGCCTGCGAGGAAGCCTTCCGCGACGTGCGCCGCATGGAGGGCGACTACCAGGCCCTGGTCGCCGCCGGCCCGCTGGTCGAGGCGCTGGCCAACGGCGTGCAGCAGCGCGAATTCCTGCGCGGCAAGATGCACCGCCTCTCGCCGCTGCTCGACAACCTGCTGGGCACCTGGGAAGACTACGCCGGGGCGCGCAAGGAAGAGCTGGTGATCCAGGCCGAGCACTACCGCAGCGAGCAGGACGGCCTGCAGAACGAACAGCGCGGCGGCACCGCCGAGCTGATGCGCCTGGAGCGCGAGATCAGCGAAATCCAGCGCTGGATGGGCGAGCTGGCGGTGCTGAAGAACCGCTTCGCCCTGGTCGACGACGCCAAGGTCCTGGAGCAGCAACTGCTCGCCGCCAAGGACGCCCACGACGAACTGGCCGGCGCCCTGGCCCACTCGCGGCAGTTCTCCAGCGAAGACCTGGACGAGCGCGTGCGCGACCTGGAGAAGCGCGTGAAGAGCGTGCGCCAGCAGCTCGAACACGCCGACAACAACAGCTATGCGCGCCTGCGCGAGGAGTTCTCGCAGCAGGACGTGGAGCGCCTGATGCGCCTGTTCAACGGCGCGCTGTTCAGCCTGCCGCTGGGCGACAAGGGCGTGAGCCTGGACGAGGAAGGCCAGTGGGTGGGCAGCGTCGAGAAGATCCTCGACGCCTTCAAGGGCGAGCGCTTCGAAGTGCCCGGCCTTGCCATCGACCTGTCGCACATCGAGCCGCCGGCGCTGCAGGCACTGGCCGACCGCGCCGCCCTGCGCGACCAGAAGGAGCGCCTGGAGAAGGAGCTCAAGCAGCTCAGGACGCAGCAAGCCGTGGCCGCCGACCGCAACGCCAGCAAGGCCCAGGCCGACAAGCTGTACCAGGACGTGCTCGACGCGCAGAAGGCCCTGGAAGACTTCCGCCGCAGCGAGACGCTGAGCGCCGAGGAACCGGCCAAGCTGGAAAAACTCGCGCAACTGGAAGCCACCCAGGACGAGCTCAAGCGCTCGGCCGACGCCTTCACCGAGCGCGTCCAGCAGCTCTCCGCCAAGCTGCAACTGGTGGGCCGCCAACTGGCCGACCTGGAAGCCAAGCAGCGCACCCTCGACGACGCCCTGCGCCGCCGCCAGTTGCTGCCCGCCGACCTGCCCTTCGGCACGCCGTTCATGGAGCCGGTGGACGACTCCCTGGACAATCTGCTGCCGCTGCTCAACGACTACCAGGACACCTGGCAGCAACTGCAGCGCATCGACGGCCAGATCGAGGCGCTGTATGCCCAGGTACGCCTGAAGGGCGTGGCCAAGTTCGACAGCGAGGACGACCCCGAGCGTCGCCTGCAACTGCTGATCAACGCCTACGCGCACCGCACCGACGAGGCCCTGACCCTGGCCAAGGCGCGCCGCGCGGCGGTGACCGACATCGCGCGGACGCTGCGCAACATCCGCAGCGACTACGACAACCTCGAGCACCAGCTGGCGCTGTTCAACCGCGAGATCAACAAGCGCCAGGTGTCGAACCTGCAGAGCTTCCGCATCGTGCTGGCGCCGAACAAGGAAGCGCTCAAGCACATCGACCAGATCATCCACAGCGCCGGCCAGTACGAGGAAGGCGAGAACCTCTCGGTGTTCGACCTGACGCAGAGCGCCGAGCAGGATGCCAAGAACGAGGAAGCCAAGGACTACCTGTCGCGCCTGGTGGCGGCGAACAACAACCAGCTGGGCCTGAAGGACCTGTTCGAGCTGGCGTTCGAGATCACCAAGGTCGGCGGCCAGCCGATCGTCCACACCGACATCGACGGCGCCGCCTCCAACGGCACCACCATGACCATCAAGGCGCTGACCAACATGTACCTGTTGCTGCACCTGATGGACCGCGAGCAGGCCGGGCGCATCCGCCTGCCCTACTACCTCGACGAGGCCGCCGACATCGACGAACGCAACCAGGCCGCGCTGCTGGAAACCAGCCTGCAGCTGGGCTTCGTGCCGATCCTGGCGAGCGTCAAGCCGCAGGTATCGGCGCAGGTGGCCATCGACCTGGAAGGCGGCAGCGGGCCCAACGGCATCTACATCGACGAGGCCGACTGGAAGTTCATCCGCCGCCGCGAACTGGCCGTCGACCACCCCGCCGCCACGGCCGAGGAGGCCGCGGAACCGGCCTGAGCGCCCCCGCCGCCGGCGCGCAGCCGGCGGCGGCATTCATGAGCAGGCTATGGAGTTTGGCCGGAAAGGCCAGGTTACATATAATGGCTTGCATTCTCATTGGCGACACCACGGGAGTTTCCATGTCTGTTCGTCTGCTCGCCGGCGTCAAGGGCGCTGTCCTGGCCTGCCTGCTCGGCGGCCTGTCTCTGCACGCCGCTGCCGATCCGGTCACCCTCACCCTGTACAACGGCCAGCACGCCGCCACCGGCATCGCCATCGCCAAGGCCTTCACCGACAAGACCGGCATCCAGGTCAAGATCCGCAAGGGCGGCGACGGCCAGTTGGCCAGCCAGATCACCGAGGAAGGCGCGCGCTCGCCGGCCGACGTCATCTACACCGAGGAATCGCCGCCGCTGATGCGCCTGTCCGGCGCCGGCCTGCTGGCCCCGCTGGACGCCGGCACCCTGGCCCTGGTCGAGGCGCAGAACGCCGGCGGCAAGGGCGACTGGGTCGGCATCACCGCCCGCGCCCGAGTGCTGGCCTACAACCCGAAGAAGATCGACGAGAAGGACCTGCCCAAGAGCCTGATGGACCTGTCCGACCCGCAGTGGTCCGGGCGCTTCGGCTTCGTTCCTACCAGTGGCGCCTTCCTCGAACAGGTTTCCGCGGTGATCAAGCTCAAGGGCCGCGACGCCGCCGAGGACTGGCTCACCGGGCTGAAGGCCTTCGGCTCCATCTACACCAACAACGTCACCGCCATGAAAGCCGTGGAGAACGGCGAGGTCGACATGGCGCTGATCAACAACTACTACTGGTACACCCTGAAGAAGGAGAAGGGCGAGCTGAACTCGCGCCTGTACTTCTTCGGCAACCAGGACCCGGGCGCGCTGGTCACCGTCTCCGGCGCCGCCGTGCTCAAGTCCAGCCAGCATCCGCAGGAGGCCCAGCAGTTCGTCGCCTTCATGCTCAGCGAAGAGGGCCAGAAGGCCATCCTCAGCCAGTCCGCCGAATACCCGCTGCGCAAGGGCATGCAGGCCGACCCGCAGCTCAAGCCGTTCGCCGAGCTGAACCCGCCGCAGCTCAGCCCCGCCGACATGGGTGAGGCCAAGGATGCGCTGGACCTCGAACGCGACGTCGGCCTGAACTGATGTCCATCGCCGCGCCCGTGGTCCAGGCCCGCGGCGGCCACGGGCGCAAGGCGCCGCTGTGGCTGCTGCCGCCGGTGCTCCTGCTCGCCCTGCTGGCGGCGCTGCCGCTGTTCTACGTCGCGGCCAAGGCCTGGGACTCGGGTTGGCACCTGGCCTGGGAACTGCTCTGGCGGCCCTACGTGTTCCGCCTGTTCGGCAACACCCTCAAGCTGCTGGTGCTGGTCACCGTGCTCAGCGCCCTGCTCGGCCTGGCCTGCGCCTGGCTGGTGGAGCGCAGCGACCTGCCCGGGCGGCGCTACTGGAACGTGCTGCTGTGCCTGCCGTTCGCCATTCCCTCCTTCGTCAGCAGCTTCACCTGGGTGTCGCTGAGCCCGGCCTACGAAGGCCTGGGCGGCGCGGTGCTGGTCATGGCCATGTCCAAGTACCCGCTGGTGTACCTGCCGCTGGCCGCCACCCTGCGCAACCTCGACCCGTCGCTGGAGGAAAGCGCGCGCATGCTCGGCGTGTCGCGCCGCCAGGTGTTCTGGCGGGTGACCCTGCCGCTGCTGCGCCCGACCCTGGCCGCCACCAGTCTGCTGGTGGCGCTGCACATGCTGGTGGAGTTCGGCGCGCTGTCGATCCTGCGCTTCCAGACCTTCACCACGGCGATCTACCAGGAGTTCGAACTGGAGTTCAGCAACGCCACCGCGGCCATGCTCTCCTCGGTGCTGCTGGCGCTGTGCTTCCTGCTGCTGTGGCTGGAACTGCGCATGCGCGGCCGCGGCCGCCTGGTGCGCACCGGCCAGGGCAGCGCGCGGCAGGCCGAGCGGGTGCGCCTGCACGCCTGGAAATGGCCGCTGCAACTGCTGCTGGTGGCGCTGGTGGTGATCGGCACCGGCATCCCCATGGCCATGCTCGGCTACTGGCTGCTCACCGGCGCCTCGGCGGCCTTCCCGCTGCTGGAGATCGGCCAGGCGCTGCTGTCGTCACTGTCGCTGTCCTTCGGCGGCGCCCTGCTCGGCTGCCTGCTGGCGCTGCCGGTGAGCATCCTGGTGGTGCGCTACCCCGGCCCGCTGGCGCGCTGGGCGCAACGCCTGCCCTACCTGCTGCAGGCCCTGCCGGGGCTGGTGATCGCCCTGTCGCTGGTGTACTTCGCCCTGCACTACGTGCCGGACCTGTACCAGACCAGCGCGCTGCTGCTGATCGCCTACGCCCTGCTGTTCCTGCCCCTGGCCCAGGCGCCGATCCGCGTGGCCCTGGAAAAGGCCTCGCCGCAACTGGAAGAAGCCGCCCGCACGCTGGGCCAGACACCGCTGCGCGCCTTCCTGCGCATCACCCTGCCGATCATCTCGCCGGCCATGGGTGCGGGGTTCGTGCTGGTGTTCCTGGATAGCATGAAGGAACTGACCGCCACCCTGGTGCTTGGGCCCACGGGGCTGACGACCTTGGCTACGGCGGTGTGGGTGCATACGTCGACGCTGGAGTACGCGGCGGCGGCGCCCTATGCGGCGTTGCTGATTCTGATTTCCGGGGTGCCGGTGTACCTGCTGACGACGCGGGCAGCGCGGAGTGGGCGCTGAAGCGGGAGCGCTTTCGTAGGAGTGAGCTTGCTCGCGAACCAGGCTCCTTGTGACATAGACGCGATGGGACACTCCGCCCCCTCTCCCTAACCCTCTCCCTGAAGGGAGAGGGGACCATTGGGCAGACGCTGGTGCTCCTGAGTCAGCCGGCAACACCGAAAGCTACCGGCTGAAACCATCACTTCTCTCGGCACGGACAAGCCCCCTCTCCCTTCAGGGCGGGGCGCGCAGCCGAGGGCTGGGGAGAGGGTGCTCTTTGAGCCAAACACCAAGCCGCCTGTTGTTCGCGAGCAAGCTCGCTCCTACGAAAATCAAAAGCCCCGCACATCCCAAGCAAAAACGCCCCGCCGGTCTCCCGGCGGGGCGCTTGGTCTCGGATAAGCGGCGTATAACCGCGAACGGTTATACGCCCTACTCGCCCACCGCCTTCCCCAACGGAATCTTCGGCGCCCACTGCAGCCACTCATCCTGGTACTCGTCGAACAACGCAAAGGTCTGCCCCGGCCGCGCCGCAGCGCCCATCTGTGCATTGTCCGGCGTAGCGAAGGCCACGCCCCCGGCGAGGATGGTCTCGAAGGACTCGGTACGCACCTTCACCCCCTTGAACAGGCCGGCATCCACGCCTACCCCGCTGGTGTTCCAGAAGCGGCTGCCGGTGCGCACCAGGGGCGCGTAGCGCGGTTCGATGAGGATGTGGATCAGCACCCGGTCGCCCTGCTCGCCCAGTTCGAAGGAGGTCACCTTGCCCACCTGCACCTCGCGGTAGGTCACCGGCACGCCGGGCTTCAGCGAGCCGCGGCGGGCGGCGCTCAAGGTCAGGCGCAGGCCGTCGGCGTCGAGCAGGCGGTTGGGCTGCTGCGCCAGCAGCTTGAAACTGTTCTGCGCCGGGCCCGGCTTGGCCGCCGGCAGCACTTCGATATACGGGCCGCTGACCAGGGTGCCGAGGTTCTCCGCGCCGCCCAGGCCGAGCTGCGCCGAGACCACCCAGAAGCGGCTGCCCTGGCGGGCGATGCTGTCCTGGGCCTTGATCAGGCGCGCCTTGAGCACCACGCCGCCGAGGTCGCGGCTGAGGTCCACCTGTTCCACGCGGCCCACGTCCAGGCCGCGGTAGCGGATCACCGTGCCCTCGCGCAGGCCGTCGGCCGAGTCGGCGCGCAGCTCGATCAGTTGGCCCTTGGCGTGGGCGCTGTCCTCGCTGCCGTAGAGGGCGAAGCGGCGCACCTTGGTGACGGGCGCGGCCTTGGGGTCGGGGGTGTCGAAGGCGATGCCGCCGCTGATCAGCGTCTGCAGCGATTCGCTCTTGAACTTGATGCCGTTGAGGTCGCCGCTCAATGTCACGCCGCTGACGTTCCAGAAGCGCGTCGAGGTGTTCACCAAGGCCGCGTATTCAGGCTCGATGTGCACGCCCACCACCACCCGCTGGCGATCGCGGGACAGCTGGTAGCTCTGCACGGTGCCGACCTTCATCTGCCGGTAGAGGATGGGCGTGCCCACCTCCAGCGAGCCCAGGCGGTCGCTGGTCAGCACCAGGTGCAGGCCGGGCGCGTCCAGGTTCAGCGGCGGCGCCTTCGGGCGCACGGTGAACTCGCGGGTGGGTTCGCCCTCCTTGGAGAAGCGCACGGCGATGTAGTTGCCCTTCACCAGCGCCTCCAGCCCGGTGATGCCGGCCAGCGAGATGCTCGGCTTGACCAGCCAGAACTCGCTCTTGGCGTTGAGGAACTCCTCGGTGCGCGGGTCCATGGACAGGGTGGCGGTGGCGCCGTTGAAGTCCTTGTTCATGTCGATGGCCTTCACCGTGCCCACCTGCACGCCGTTGTACATCACCGGGGTGCTGCCGGCGGAAAGGCCGCTGACGTCGTCCACCTTCAGGCGCACCGCCAGGCCCGCCTGGGCGGCGTCGTAGTCCTCGTAGAGGCGGAACGGCTTGGTCGGGTCGGTGGGCGGGCTGTCCGGGTAGCTGTCCGGGGTGGCGAAGGCGATGCCGCCGGCGGCGATGCTGGCCAGCGACTCGGTGCGCAGCTTCAGGCCGCTGAGGCTGCCGGACAGGGTGATGCCGCTGGCGTTCCAGAAGCGCGTGTGCTTGCGCACCAGGTTGGCGTAGGCCGGCTCGATGTGGATCTTCACCTCGATGGTCTTCTGGTCGTCGGCCAGCTGGTAGCTCTTCACCTGGCCGACCTGGATCTGCCGGTAGTAGATGGGGCTGCCCTGCTCCAGCGAACCCAGGCGCTCGGCCTTGAGCATCAGGTGCAGGCCGGGCAGGCTGTCGGACAGCGGCGGCGGCTCCTTGAGCGCGACGAAGTCGTGGTTGAGCTCGCCCTTCACCGGGTCGACGGCGATGTAGTTGCCCGACACCAGGGTCTCCAGCCCGGTCACCCCGGCCAGGGACACGCGCGGCTTGACCAGCCAGAAGCGCGTGCGCTTGCTCAGGTACTCGATGCTTTCCTTGCGCATCTCGACCACCGCGGTGACGCCCAGGGTAGGCTTGTTCACGTGCAGGTCGACGACCTTGCCCACGGCGATGCCCTTGAAGATCACCTCGGTCTTGTTCGGCTGGATGCCGTCGCCGCTCTCGAACTGGATGTTGATGGTCACCCCGGCCTGGTCGTAGGCGCGCCAGGCCAGCCAGGCGCCGATGGCCAGGGCGATCAGCGGCAGGATCCAGATCGCCGACCAGTTGGTGGTCTTGCGCAGTTTCGGGGTGGGGAGTTCACTCATCGTCGTTTTCCGCGTCCGTGTTATCCCAGATCAGCCTGGGATCGAAAGTCACTGCCGCCAGCATGGTCAGCACCACCACAGTGGCGAAGGCGGCTGCACCGAGGTTCGCCTCGATGCTGGCCAGGTTGCCGAAGTTCACCAGGGTCACGAGGATGGCGATGACGAAGATATCGAGCATCGACCAGCGACCTATCCACTCGATGAAGCGGTACATCAGGATGCGTTGCCGCGCCGACATCGGCTGGTGGCGCTGCACCGAATAAAGCAGCAGGGCGATGCCGACCAGCTTGAAGGTCGGCACCAGGATGCTGGCGACGAACACCACCGCGGCCACCGGGATCATGTCCGCGTGGATCAGCTCCACCACCCCTTCCATGATGGTCGCCGGGGTGCCGCTGCCGAGGAAGTTGACGGTCATGATCGGCAGCAGGTTCGCCGGGATGTAGAGGATGGCCGCGGTGATCAGCAGCGCCCAGGTGCGGGTGAGGCTGTTCGGCCGCCGCGCGTGCAGCACCGAGCCACAGCGCGAACAGTGCTGCGGCTCTTCGTCGGTGGCGCGGTTGAGCTGGTGGCATTCGCCGCAGGTCAGGATGCCGGCGTCAATGGCCCTCATCGTCGAACTCCCCGGCCAGCGATTCCCACACCTGGTGGCGCGACATGGTCACCTCCAGCCATATCTGGCTGAGCAGCAGGCCGATGAAGCAGGCCAGGCCCACGCCGATGTGCAGTTCGGCCATGTCGATCAGCTTGACGATGGCCACCAGGATGCCCATCAGGTAGACCTCCAGCATGCCCCACTCGCGCAGGTGCTGGTACCAGCGCAGCAGTTGCATGGCCTGCGCGCGCGCCACGTCGAAGCGCAGGCTGCAGAGGACGAACAGCTGGCACAGCAGCTTGGCCAGGGGGATCACCATGCTGCACAGGAACACCAGCACGGCCACTCCGTGCATGCCCGAGGCGTACAGGCCAAGCACCCCGCCCCAGACGGTGTCGATACCGACCTGGCCGAGGATGTCGATCTTCATGATCGGCAGGAAGTTGGCCGGGATGTAGAGGAAAAGCGCGGTGAGCACCAGCGCCATGGCGCGGCGCACCATGTGCGGCCGGTGGATTTCCAGCTCGTAGCCGCAGCGCGGGCAGACCGAGCGGCTGCCCGTGGGGACCGGCTCGCGGCGCATCAGCAGGTCGCATTCATGGCAGGCGATCAGCTGCTCCAGCGGCAGGTCTCGCAGCGCACGGCTGTCGGTTTCGGACATGGGGGGACTCTGGATGATTTGTGCCTATTGTAGACGAGGCGGCCCCCGCGGCGCTGCGCCCGCAGCGCCTCGGAATCAGCCGAAAAGCCGCTCGCGGGGCTTGCCATCGGCGGTGTTTCAGGCCCTGGGTTTCCCAGTGGCTCCTGCCGCCGCCCGGCGCTTTGCCATGGCGGGGCTGGTGCCGCGTGGAAGGAACCGGCCCTCGGCCTTGGCGGGCCGCGCCGGAAGCAGCGCATCAGCCACGATCGCACCCAGCGTCATCCGCATGCCGAATTTGTTGAGGATGCCATTGAGCGTCCCGATGGTGGGGTTTCCCTTGTCGCTCTCGAGCTGGTAGAGCGCCTTCGTCGATATCCTGCACATGGCGGCGAAGGTGTCCTGGTCGAGCCCGGTGACCTCGACGCGCAACCGGCGAATGGAAACACCGAGCGACTCCCGCCCCTGCACATTCGCCCGCAGAATGTCGTCGATCAGCCGCTGGCGCTCCTCGGTGGTGATGTTCCTCATAGCAGGCCCCATCAGCCTTTTTCGGCAATAAAATTCCGGTTCATCCCTTCCGCCCCCTATAAATCGGCATTTTAATTCCGACTCACATTCATTTGCGCGGCTTGGCCCGGGCGGTGGGTTCGGCGATCAGCGGGTCATCCGGCCAGTAGTGCTTGGGGTAGCGGCCCTTGAGGTCCTTCTTCACCTCGGCGTAGGTGCTGCGCCAGAAGTTGGCCAGGTCCTGGGTCACCTGCACCGGGCGCTGTGCCGGCGACAGCAGGTGCAGTTTCACCGCCAGGCGGCCGCCGGCGATGCGCGGGGTGTCGGCCAGGCCGAACAGTTCCTGCAGGCGCACCGCCAGGACCGTCGGGAATTCGCTGTAGTCCAGGCGGATGTTCGAGCCGGACGGCACCTGCAGGGTGCGTGGCGCCAGTTCGTCCAGGCGTTGCGGCAGCGGCCAGGGCAGCAGGCCGTGGAGGATGCCGGGCAGTTCCAGGTTGGCGAAGTGGGCCAGGCGCGAGACCTTGCCCAGGTATGGCAGCAGCCAGTCCTCCAGGGAGGCCAGCAGGGCCGCATCGCTAACGTCCGGCCACTCGCTTTCGCCCTTGCCTTCCAGGTCGAGGCGGCGCAGCAGGTTCACCCGCCCCTGCCACTGGCGCAGTTCCGGGGTCCAGGGCAGCAGTTCCAGGCCCTTGCGCCGCACCAGGCCGAGCAGCGCGCGGCTGCGGGCTTCGGCGTCGAGGCCGGGCAGCGCCTCGCGACTGAGCACCAGTTCGCCGACCTTGCGCTGGCGTTCGGCGCGCAGCACGCCTTCGCGCTCGTCCCAGTCCAGTTCGTCGTGCACCTTCACCTGCTCGGCCAGCACAGTATCGAACAGCGCCGCGTCCAGGGCGGCGGCCAGGTAGATGCGTTCTTCGCGCTGGCCCTGGCGGCTGCCGAGGTCGGCGACCACCAGCCAGGGTTCCTTCATCAATGCATCCGGCTCACCGAACTGCGCGGCGCGGCCGTTGGCCAGGCGGTATTCGCCGCCGCCCTCGCGACGCTGGCGGGCCACGCGGTCGGGATAGGCGAAGGCCAGCAGCGCGCCCAGCCAGCGCGGGTGGTCGGGGTCGGCCACCGCTTCGCTCGGCTTGCCGCGCAGGTAGCCGCGGAACTGCCGGGCCAGTTGCTTGGCCCGTTGTACTGCGCCGCGACTGGCGCGGTTGCCGGCCGACTCTCTGGCAAGCAGCGCCGTGCGTTCGTGCAGGTCGGCGCCAGCGCCGCGCAGGATGTCGCGCTCGCCCAGCAAGGCGGCGACGTCGCAGGCCAGGCTGCCCAGGCCCAGCGCCTGGCCGCGCAGCAGCAGGTGGGCGATGCGCGGGTGCGCCGGCAGTTCGGCCATGGCCTGGCCGTGGGCGTTCAGCGCGCCGCTGTCGTTCAGTGCACCGAGACGCGCGAGCAGCTCGCGGGCCTGGGCATAGGCCGCCGCCGGCGGCACGTCGAGCCAGGCCAGCTCCTCCGGCGCCACGCCCCAGCGGCCCAGTTGCAGCGCCAGGCCGGCGAGGTCGGCCTGGAGGATTTCCGCCGTGCCGTAGGCCGGCAGTTGCTCATGCTGCGCCTCCGACCACAGCCGGTAGCACACGCCCGGCTCCAGGCGTCCGGCGCGGCCGGCGCGCTGGGTGGCCGAGGCGCGGGAAATGCGCTGGGTCTCCAGGCGGGTCATGCCGCTGCCCGGGTCGAAGCGCGGTACCCGCGCCAGCCCGGCGTCCACCACCACGCGCACGCCGTCGATGGTCAGGCTGGTCTCGGCGATGTTGGTGGCCAGCACCACCTTGCGCTTGCCGGGCGGCGCCGGCTCGATAGCGGCGCGCTGGGCGGACAGCTCCAGTTCGCCGTGCAGCGGGCACAGCAGCACCTCGTCGCGCCCGGCCAGGGCCTCGCCCAGTTGCTCGGCGACGCGGCGAATCTCCGCCTGCCCCGGGAGGAACACCAGCAGGCTGCCGGGCTCGTCGGCCAGGGCCTGGAGCACCGTCTGCACCACCCGCGGCTCGACGAATTCGCCAGCCTGCCAGGGCCGTCCCCAGCGCAGCTCCACCGGGAACATGCGCCCCTCGCTGCGCACCACCGGCGCCTCGTCGAGCAAGGCGGACAACCGCTCGCCCTCCAGGGTGGCGGACATCACCAGCACCTTCAGCGGCGTGTCGCGCAGCAGCTCGCGGCCGTTCAGGGTCAGCGCCAGGGCCAGGTCGGCGTCCAGGCTGCGCTCATGGAATTCGTCGAAGATCACCAGGCCCACGCCTTCCAGCGCCGGGTCGTCCTGCAGGCGGCGGGTGAGGATGCCCTCGGTGACCACCTCGATGCGCGTCTTCGGCCCTACCCTGCTGTCCAGGCGGATGCGGTAGCCGACCGTGTCGCCGACCTTCTCCCCCAGCTCCGCGGCCAGGCGCTCGGCCGCGGCGCGGGCGGCCAGGCGGCGCGGTTCGAGCATGAGGATGCCCTGCCCGGCCAGCCAGGGCTCGTCGAGCAGCGCCAGCGGCACCCGGGTGGTCTTGCCGGCGCCGGGCGGCGCCTCCAGCACGGCCTCGTGGCGCTCGCCCAGGGCCTGGCGCAGGGATGGCAGAATGGCATCGATGGGAAGGGCATTCATGGCTATATTTCATCCACCCTTAAGCACGCGGAAACAACGAACCGGCGATTATAACGGCGAACCACGACCGACCCGCCGCAGTCCTATGCAACAAGGGCGGCGGCCGACGATAGAGGCCCCTGCGCCGCATTGATATAGTTGCCCGAAGCCTATTCCGGAGGTCCTAGATGCGTCTTGCCACCCGAGTTTCCTGCGCGGTTCTCAGCGCAGCCCTGCTGAGCCAACTGGCCGCCTGCGGCACCCTGTTCTACCCCGACCGCCGCGGCCAGATCGACGGCCGCATCGACCCGGCCATCGCCGTGTTCGACGCCATCGGACTGTTGTTCTACATCATCCCGGGGCTGATCGCCTTCGGCGTAGACTTCGCCACCGGAGCCATCTATCTGCCGGACGAGAAATACTCCGTCGCCCCCGAGAAACTGCACGAGGCGGTCGGCGCCGACGGCCAGGTGGACCGGACTAAACTCAAGGCAATCATCGAACGCGAGACCGGCCGTGCCCTGCCGCTGGACGACCCACGCCTGATCCAGCGCGTCGGCAACCCGCAGCAGCTGGCCAGCCTGGGGCTCAAGCTGGAGGGCTGACATGCACGCGGCACTGGGGCGCCACCTGGAAAAACTCCTCGACTACCATCTGTGGGCCCACGAACGCATCCTCGAGGCCGTCGCGCCCCTGGACGAGGCCGCCTACCGCGAACCGCGCGGGCTGTTCTTCGGCAGCCTGCACGGCACCCTCAACCACCTCGCGGTGGTCGACCGCATCTGGCTCGATCGCGTCGTCGGCCGGCCCTGGCAGTTCACCCGCCTGGACAGCGAGGCCGCGCCGGACCGCGCAGCCCTGGCCGACTTCCTCCGCGAGGGCGTGCACGGCTGGAAGCAGTGGCTGGCCCGGCAGGACGAGCGCGACCTCGGCAAGCTGCTGGAATACCGCAACATGGCCGGCCAGGACCACCGCCAGAGCCTGGCCGACATCGTCCAGCACCTGGTCAACCACGGCACCCACCACCGCGGGCAGATGAGCGCCGCGCTCACCGCCCTCGGCCAGCCGGCGCCGCTGCTCGACTACATCTATTTCCTGCCGCAACGCCAGGACACCCGCTGAACTTGGACAACCGACGCGCCCGCCTGCTGCACCTGGCCACCAGCGCCTCGCTGGCGGTGGCCGTCACCCTGGTAGTGGCCAAGGCCCTGGCCTGGTGGCACAGCGGCTCGGTGAGCCTGCTGGCCGGCCTGACCGACTCCCTGCTCGACGGCGCCGCCTCGCTGCTCAACCTGCTGGCGGTGCGCTATTCGCTGCGCCCGGCGGACGACGACCACCGCTACGGCCACGGCAAGGCGGAGTCGCTGTCGGGCATGGGCCAGGCGCTGTTCATCTCGGTCAGCGCCGTGCTCATCGGCTCCCAGGCGCTGGACCGCCTGCAGCACCCCGAACCGCTGGGCGCCACCGGCTGGGGCATCCTGGTGATGCTGCTGTCGCTGGCCCTGACCGCCGCGCTGCTGGGCGTGCAGCGCTACGTCATCAAGCGCACCGGCTCGCTGGCGGTGCAGGCCGACTCGCTGCACTACCGCTCCGACCTGCTGCTCAACAGCAGCATCCTGGTCGCCCTGCTGCTGGCGCACTACGGCTTCCCGCGGATGGACGCGTTCTTCGGCCTGGGCATCGCCGCCTACATCCTCTGGAGCGCCGTGCGCATCGCCCGCGAGTCGGTGGCGGTGCTGATGGACGAGGAACTGCCGGCGGACGTCAGCGAGCGCATGCTCGAACTGGTGCGCCAGGTGCCCGGAGTAGTCGGTGCACACGACCTGCGCACGCGGATTTCCGGCGATCGCTGGTTCGTCCAGTTGCACCTGGAGCTGCCCGGCGACATGCGCCTGTCCCAGGCCCACACCCTGTGCGATCAAGCCGTACTGGCGATCCGCGCCGAGTTCCCCCGGGCCGAGGTGCTGGTACACGCAGACCCGCTGGAAGTGGTGGGCCGGGAAACCATCAGTTGATGCTGTAGCCGCGCCCCTGCAGGCAACTGCCCAGCGCGCCGCGGTAGGTATCCACGGCCTGCTGCGACGGCGCGTAGCCGGCCATGGCCGGGTCGAAGCCGCTCTGCCCGACCGCCCAGGTATGGCACTCGTAGTGGTCCTGGGCCTGCTGCTGCGGGCTCTGCCCGTACATCGGGTAGGCGATCACGTCGTAGGGGTTGCCCGTCGGCGCCGGGGCCTGCGCCACTTGCGGCGGGGGCGGCACCACCTCGTAGGTCTGCGAGGAATTGTCGAACAGGTAGTAGGTGCCGGCAGCGAGGAAGTACAGCATGCTGCCGAACCACAGTTGCTCAGCATAGGACGGCAGGTAGCTCACCCGCACGCCGTAGGGCGGCACCACCACCACGTAACGCGCGCCATGGGGGCGGTACCAGTAGCCGTCGTTGAAGAAGTAGTCGCTGCCGCGCCAGGGCACCCGGTAATAGCCCGAGGGCACGCGGTCCACCACATAGCCCGGCCGCCAGTTCGACGGATGCGGCCCCCAGTTGCCGCCCGGGCGGCCATGCCAGGCATTGCCGGGCGCGGGCGGCGGCCGGCCCTGCCAGGAACCGCCTCCGCCGGAAGGCCGGCCGGGGCCGTGGCCATTGCCGCCACCCTGGTTGGGGCTGGACCACTGGGTGGTCCAGTTCCCGGGACGGTGGTCGGGGCCGCGGTCGTCATGACCGGTGGCGGGGCGGCCCGGCGATTGGCCGTTCCAGTCGTTCTGGGGTCGGCCTTGTCCCTGGCTGGCCTGGTTGCCCTGGGGCCGGCCTTGCCATTGACCGCCCTGGTTGCCCTGCGGTCGGCCTTGCCATTGGTTGCCCTGGCTGCCTTGCGGCCGGCCTTGCCACTGGCCGCCCTGGTTGCCTTGCGGCCGGCCCTGCCACTGGCCGCCCTGGTTGCCCTGCGGCCGGCCTTGCCATTGGTTGCCTTGGTTGCCCTGCGGACGCCCCTGCCATTGGTTGCCCTGGTTGCCCTGCGGACGGCCCTGCCACTGGCCGCCCCCATTTCCGCCACCATGCCCACCCTGTCCGCCATGGCCGCCCTGCCCGGGCCCCTGCCCTTCGGCGAAGGCCTGGCCAGCGATGGCCAGTGACAGCAACCCAACGGATGCCAGACGCCAGATGCCCGACTTCATGAATGCCTCGCAGCGGCCTGCCGGCCGATCTCACTCGTTTGCATGACAGATAGACAACCGCGCAGGCCGCGCATCCCCGGGGCCAGGGTAAAGTCAAGGTAAAGGTCGGCGGGCGAATCGCAGGCAAGAAAAAAGGGAGGTCAGTGACCTCCCCTCGGGAAATTCGTCCTGGCTCGTCGCTCCTGGCGCCGGCTCACCTCGCTCCACCTTCTGGGCGGTGCGTAGCCCGGTGGCCTGGGCGACCCGATCGGGTCGGCAGGCCGCGATGCGCCTGATTGGGCGGATCGCCGTGGACGTATGGGTCCGGGCCGTGATTTCTGGAGCCATGTTACGGGGAGCGAAGCGGCAGCGGATTGCGAAGATTGCGCATCAAACTATCCATTGCGCAATAAATCCCCAAGAATGTATAAAAACATGCAAGCCGATAAATTTTCGAGGCCACAATGAACAAACTGGACCGCTACGACCTGCGAATCCTCGCCGAATTGCAGCGCGACGCGCGCATCTCCAACCAGGAGCTGGCCGAACGCATCGGCCTGTCGCCCTCGCCCTGCTCGCGGCGCGTCAAGCAACTGGAAGACGACGGCTACATCCTGCGCCAGGTCGCCCTGCTGGACAGCAAGAAGCTCGGCCTGAGCCTCACCGCCTTCGTCCTGATCGGCATGGACAGGCACACCCCGGAGCGCTTCGAGCACTTCCAGTCGATCATCGCCCAGTGCCCGGAGGTGCTGGAGTGCAGCCTGGTCACCGGGATGGATGCGGACTACCAGCTGAAGGTGATGGTGCCGGACATGGAGCACTACCAGCACTTCCTGCTCGGCACCCTGACGCGCATCGAGGGCGTGACCAGCGTGCGGTCGAGCTTCGTGCTGCGCAACATCATGGCCAGCACCGAGCTGCCGCTGGAGCACCTGCGCAGCTGACCCGGCAAATGTAGGAGCGCGCCCTGCGCGCGAATCGCGGACAAGGTCCGCTCCTACGCTCTCAGGCAAACACAAGACACGTAGGATGGCGTTGAGCGAAGCGATACCCATCACCACGACCGCATGGGCAGGCACGGCTTCTCGTAGGAGCGAGCTTGCTCGCGAACAGATTCCGCCGCGGGGCTCATTCGCGAGCAAGCTCGCTCCTACGAAGGACGCCCACTGCGACAAATCCGCGCACCCCGCGTCCTGCCAGCGCCGCCCGGCGCTCGACTATTTCCCGCCGGGGCCGCTGCGGCGGGACTTCTTCGGCCGTCGCCGGCCCCGCGCGGGAAATTCTGCTCACTTTCTGCACAGCGCTGATCAACCGGCGACCAAGCCCTTATAATGCCGCCCGTCCTCGCGACCGCCGGACCTTCCGGCCCCCACTCAAGCGCCCGCGCCGGGCAGGAGCAGCAATGAACGAGAGTTTCGAAGACTGGATGATGTACGGGCTGGTCAGCGCCCTGGTCCTGTTCATGGCCTTCATCGTCTGGGACCTGGCCAAGAAGTCCAAGGCCGGACGCATGGGCACCATGGTGCTGTTCTTCGCCCTCGGCCTCGGCGTCTTCGGCTTCCTGGTCAAATCCTTCGTGGTCGCCGGCCTGGAAGGCGGTTTCTGATCCAGCCCTAGGGCTGCACCTCGCGCCACTCCCCCGGCTGCAGCCCGTCCAGGCTCCAGGGGCCGATGCGCACCCGCACCAGGCGCAGGGTCGGCAGGCCGACGGCCGCCGTCATGCGCCGCACCTGGCGGTTGCGCCCCTCGCGGATCACCAGTTCCAGCCAGGCAGTGGGCACCGACTTGCGGAAACGCACCGGCGGCACCCGCTCCCACAATTGCGGCTCGTCGATGCGCCGCGCCTCGGCCGGCAACGTCGGGCCATCGTTGAGCTGCACGCCTTCGCGCAGGCGCTGCAACTGCGCCTCGTCCGGCTCGCCCTCCACCTGCACCCAATAGGTCTTCGGCAGCTTGTGCCTGGGGTCGGCGATGCGCGCTTGCAGGCGGCCGTCGTTGGTCAGCAGCAGCAGCAGCCCCTCGCTGTCGCGGTCCAGGCGCCCGGCGGGATAGACGCCGGGCACCGGCACGTAGTCCTTGAGCGTCGCCCTGCCCTCGCCATCGCTGAATTGCGTCAGCACGTCGAACGGCTTGTTCAGCAGGATCAGCCGCGGCTGCGCCGGCGGCGCCTTGGCGACGCGGCGGGGAGCGGGACGACGTGCGGTGGGACGAGGCGGACGGGGCATGGGCGAAAAGGCAACGAGTCGGCGGAGCACAAGGATGGGCCGGCATGCTAGGTTGTGCCACCGTTCCCCCGCAAGAGCACGCAGAGCATCCCACCATGCCCAAGGCCCGTCGCTCCCCCTGGCTGATCACCCTGCTCAACCTCGCCGGCCGCCTCGGCGGCGGCTACAGCGGGCCGCAAAGCCCGAACTTCGACGGCCTGCGCTTCCGCAACCTGGACGCCAAGCCGCACCACGGCTTCCGTGAATTCCTCAAGTGGCAGCTGGAGCGCGACAGGCAACTGGCCTGGATCGAACAGCCCGGCGCCGAACGCCGTCCGGAAACCCCGGCGCAGGTCAGCGGCGAGGAACTGCGCGTCACCTACATCAACCACGCCACCCTGCTGATCCAGCACCGCGGCCTGAACATCCTCACCGACCCGCTGTGGTGCGAGCGCACCAGCCCCTTCAGCTTCGTCGGCCCCAAGCGCCACCATCCGCCGGGCCTGGCCCTGGACGAACTGCCGCCGATCAACCTGATCCTGGTCAGCCACAACCACTACGACCACCTGGACGTCGGCAGCCTGGGCGAACTGGCCCGGCGCTTCCCGCAAGCGAAGGTGGTGACCGGCCTGGGCAACGCCGAGCTGATCCGCGCCTGCGGCTTCGTCGACGTGCACGAGCTGGACTGGTGGCAGAGCCTGCCGCTGCACGAGGGCATGCTGCTCACCGGCGTGCCGGCGCAGCACTGGTCGGCGCGCTCGCGCTACGACACCAACCGCACCCTGTGGCTGGGCTTCGTGCTGAAATCGGCGGACGGCCCCGTGCTGTTCCCCGGCGACACCGGCCTGGGCCCGGAATTCGCGCTGATCCGCGAACGCTTCGGGCCGATGCGCTTCGCCGCGCTGCCCATCGGCGCCTACGAACCGCGCTGGTTCATGCGCCACCACCACATGAACCCGGACGACGCCGTGCAGGCCCACCGCACGCTGGAATCGCAGTGCAGCATGGCCATCCACTTCGGCACCTTCCGCCTCAGCGACGAAGGCCAGTTCGCCCCCGTCCACGACCTGGCCCGGGCGCTGGACGAACAGGGCGTGGAAAGCCAGGCGTTTCGTGCGCCAAAGCCGGGGGAGCAGTGGTTGGTGGGGCGGATGGGTGGGTAGGCCTTAGCTTCGTGTGTGGGGGGACTCTCGACCAGAGTCTCCCGGAACCATTGGTGCCAATACGAACGCCGCCCCTCTCCCCAACCCTCTCCCTGAAGGGAGAGGGAGTCGTTCGGCGTGCGCTGGCACTTCCGCACTCCCTGATGCCCCGCATAGCGCCTGATATTTCCATGAGACATGTCTTCCACGTCGGCACGGACTAGCCCCCTCTCCCTTCAGGGAGAGGGCTGGGGAGAGGGTGCTCTTTGGAGGCATCGCAGAGAGGCGCCATTCGCGAGCAAGCTCGCTCCTACAAAAGTCACGCCTCCATTTCGCGCAACAGCTCATCGAGCAACGCCGAAGCCCCGATGCGCAGGTGCTCGGACGTAATCCAGTCATCCCCAAGCATCTCCTGCGCGATAGCCAGGTAGACCTCGGCATCGTCCAGGCTACGAATACCACCGGCCACCTTGAGTCCCACCTTGCCGCCCGACTCCACGATGCACTCCAGCATCACCCGCGCAGCCTCAGGCGTGGCGTTCACGGCCACCTTGCCAGTACTGGTCTTGAGAAAATCGGCACCACCGGCAATAGCCTCGCGACAAGCCGTACGAATCAACTCGGGCTCACCCAACTCGCCACTTTCGATAATCACCTTGAGCCGATGGTAGGGCCCGCAAAGCGCCTTGCAGGCACGAATCAGTTCCACCGCCCCATCTGCCCGTCCAGCCTTGAGCGCTTGCCAGGGATAGACCAGATCGATCTCATCAGCACCCTCGGCAAGGGTACGCCGCACCTCCTCCACCACCTCGGCCAAAGGCGCATCACCGGCGGGAAAGTTGCACACACTGGCGACCTTCACCGAGCGCGCACCAAAGCCATTGAGCGTGCGCCGCGCCACATGCACGAAACGCGGGTAGACACACACCGCCGCCACCTCGCCATAGGGCGTCAACGCCCGGCGGCAGAGCTGGACGATGCGCGGCATATCGTCGTCGGCATTCAGCGAGGTCAGGTCGAGCAGCGACAGTACCCGCGCAGCGCGCTCGGCGCGGGTCGGTTGCAGGGGTTCAGCCATGGCGTCCTCCGGTTGCGGCCTTTGCGCCATCCTGCCACGGCCCCTCCCCGCGCGGGCGGGAAAGGGCCGTGGCCATGCGCCGGATCAACGGAACGGCGGCTCGTCGAAACTGCGCAGCTTGCGCGAATGCAGCGAGTTGAGCTGGGTGCGCAGCAGGTCGACGGCGGCGATTCCGATCGCCAGGTGCTGGCTCACCGCGCGCTGGTAGAAGGCGCTGGCGGCGCCCGGCAGCTTGATCTCGCTGTGCAGCGGCTTGTCCGAGACGCACAGCAGCGTGCCGTAGGGCACCCGCAGGCGGTAGCCCTGGGCGGCGATGGTGCCGCTCTCCATGTCCACCGCCACGGCCCGCGCCAGGTTGATCAGCGGGCGCTCCTGGGCCCAGTGCAGCTCCCAGTTGCGGTCGTCGTAGGTCAGCACGGTGCCGGTGCGCAGGCGCCGCTTGAGCTGCTCGCCGCGTTCGCCGGTGACCAGCGCCGCGGCCTCCTGCAGCGCCACCTGCACCTCGGCCAGCGCCGGGATCGGGATGTGTGGCGGCAGAACCCGGTCGAGGATGCCGTCGCGACGCATGTAGGCGTGGGCCAGCACGTAGTCGCCGATGGTCTGCGACTGCCGCAGGCCGCCGCAGTGGCCGATCATCAGCCAGCAGTGCGGGCGCAGCACGGCCAGGTGGTCGGTGATGTTCTTGGCGTTGGACGGGCCGACGCCGATGTTGATCAGGGTGACGCCGTCGCCGTCGCTGGCGATCAGGTGATAGGCCGGCATCTGGAAACGGTGCCACTCGACGCCGGCGATGATGGCGTTGGCCTCGCCCCGATCCATGTCGCGCTCGATCACCACGTTGCCCGGCAGCACCATGCGCACGAAGCGCGGGTCCTCGTGCAGGCGCTCCAGGCCCATGTGGATGAACTGGTCGACGTAGCGGTGGTAGTTGGTCAGCAGGATCCACGGCTGCACGCAGCGCCAGTCGCTGCCGGTGTAGTGCACCAGACGGCGCAGCGAGAAGTCGGTGCGCGCCGCGTCGAACAGCGCCAGCGGCATGGGGTCGGCGCCTTCCCACTGGTACAGGCCGTCGGCAATGCCGTCGGAAGTGGCCGACAGATCGGTGCTGGGGAACACCCGCGCCAGCTCGGCGGCGGTCACGCCCGAGCCGGCCAGCTCGTCGCCCTGCTCCACCACGTAGGGATAGGGAATGTTCTGCTCGCTGGGGCCGACCTCGATGCGCACGGTGAAGTCTTCCATCAGCGGGCGCAACTGCTCCAGCAGGTATTTGCGGAAGGCCGCGGGGTGGGTGATGGTCACCGCATAGGTGCCGGGCGTCTGCACCTTGGCATAGGCGCGGGTGGTCGAGGGCACCTCGCCCTGGCACAGGTAGGTCAGGCGAAGCTGCGGATAGCGGAACAGCGCGCGCTCCTCGGCGCCCGGCTGCTCGCGGGTCTTCAGGTAGCGCCGCAGAGCCTGGCTGAGCGCCCCGGTGGCGCGCTGGTGCAAGGCGGCAAGGCGGTCGACCGCTTCTTCTGCGGTATGGGCGACGACGAAAGCGTCGCCGAGCTCGGCATTCATGGTGGGCTTCCTGTCTGAGCGATCAGCTCCATCTTGCCTGCTTATTTGCAGGAAGGGGATGACTGAATCATGTCCTTGGTTCCCCATCCAGCCGGGAGGACTCCCACTGTGCGGGCAACCATTAAAAGACTATATTCAGTCCTTAACTCTTCCAGGTGCCGCCACCATGCGCTACTCCTCCCAGGTCAAACCCATCAGTTACCTCAAGGCCAATGCGGCAGAGGTGCTCAAGCAGCTCGGCGAGCAGCAGGAGCCGCTCATCATCACCCAGAACGGCGAAGCCAAGGCGGTGATTCAGGACGTCCGCAGCTATGAGGAAACCCAGGAGACCCTGGCCCTGCTGAAACTACTGGCACTGGGCAACCAGGAAATCGAGGAAGGCCGATTCGCTGCTCTGGACGAAGTGGCGAAACGCCTGCGCGGGGACGCCTGATGGGGGCAGAATCGCCCTATCGCGTGTTCATCACGCAGGGCGCCGAACGCGATTTGAAGTCCATCCACGACTACGTTGCCGAATTCGACGGGCCGCAACATGCGGTTCATGTCCTGAGCATGCTGCTGGAATGCATCGGCGAGCTGAGTCACTCACCGGAGCGCGGAAATTTCCCCAAGGAACTGCTGAGCCTGGGCATCCGCGAATACCGCCAGCTGTTCTTCAAGCCCTACCGCATCATCTATCGCCAGCGTGAACGGGACATTCACGTCTATCTGGTAGTGGACGGCCGCCGCGACCTGCAACACCTGCTGAGTCGGCGCCTGCTGGGCTAGGCCGGGAGCCTCGCGGCTCCCGGCCAGCGGCATCACGCCAGATGCGGCGTAGCCCGCGCCACCAGCGCCTCGACGTCCGTGCCGCGCGGCAGGGTGCCATAGACGCGGCCACCGCCGCCCAGGCGGCTGCCGATGAAGGCGTCGGAGACGGTGGCGTTGCCGGCTTCCAGCAGCAGCTTGGCCTGCAGGGCCACGGCCACGTCCTCGGTGAGCTGGCGGGCGCGGAACTGGATGTCGGCGGTGTCGGCGAAGGAGGCCTTGAGGTTGCCGATGAAGGCTGCCAGGCGGGCGTCGCCGTGGCCGTCGCCGAGTTCGTGGAACAGCGCGTCGAGTACGCCCGGCTCCTTGGACAGGGCGCGCAGCACGTCCAGGCACTGGACGTTGCCCGAGCCTTCCCAGGTGGAGTTCACCGGGGCCTCGCGGTACAGGCGCGGGAGGATGGTGTCTTCGACGTAGCCGGCGCCACCCAGGCATTCGGCGGCTTCGTTGATCATCGCCGGGGCGCGTTTGCAGATCCAGTACTTGCCCACGGCGGTGACCAGGCGGGCGAACTTGTCTTCCTGCTCGTCGGGCAGGTGGTCCAGGGCGCGGCCCATGCGCATGGTCAGGGCCAGCGCGGCCTCGCTTTCCAGGGCCAGGTCGGCCAGCACGTTCTGCATCAGCGGCTGTTCGGCCAGCACCCGGCCGCCGACCTGGCGGTAGGCGCAGTGGTGCGCGGCCTGGGTCAGCGCCTGGCGCATCAGGGCGCTGGAGCCGACCATGCAGTCGAAGCGGGTCATGGCCACCATCTCGATGATGGTCGGCACGCCGCGGCCCTCCTCGCCCACCATCCAGGCCAGGGCGCCGCGGTACTCCACCTCGCTGGAGGCGTTGGACCAGTTGCCCAGCTTGTTCTTCAGGCGCTGCACGTAGAGCTCGTTGCGCGTGCCGTCCGGGCGGTGGCGCGGCAGCAGGAAGCAGGTCAGGCCCTTGTCGGTATAGGCCAGGGTGAGGAAGGCGTCGCACATCGGCGCCGAGCAGAACCACTTGTGCCCGACCAGCTCGTAGGCCTGGCCCGGGCCGGGGATGCCCACCGGGTAGGCGCGCGTGGTGTTGGCGCGCACGTCGGTGCCGCCCTGCTTCTCGGTCATGGCCATGCCGATGGTGGCGCCGGCCTTCTGCTCGATCGGCAGGTTGCGCGGGTCGTATTCGCTGGCGAGGATCTTCGGCAGCCATTTCTCGGCGATGTCCGGCTGCAGGCGGATCGCCGGGACGCTGGCGAAGGTCATGGTCAGCGGGCAGCCGGTGCCGGCCTCAGCCTGGCTGTGCAGGTAGCTCAGGCCGGCGCGGGCAACGTGGGCGCCGGCGCGCGGGTCGGTCCAGGGCATGGACGGGATGCCGTGCTCGATGGCCGTGCGCATCAGCTCGTGGTAGGCCGGGTGGAACTCCACCAGGTCGATGCGGTGGCCGTAGCGGTCGTGGCTCTTGAACACCGGCTTGTTCTCGTTGGCCAGGAAGCCGGCGGCCATCAGCGGCCCGCCGGCCAGGGCGCCGTAGGCTCCCAGGCGCTGCTCGGCCCAGCCGCCGTCGTAGCGGCGCACCCATTCCTGCAAGGGCAGGTCGATGCGGTAGAGGTTGGCGCCATCCAGCGGCGGCACCTGGTTGGTCACTTCGTGGGTCTCGGCGTACTGGTGCAGGTTCATCGCTGTTCCTCCGGCTGGGGCGCGCCGACGGCGCGCAGGCAGAAATCGACGAGGGCCTGGCTGACTTGCTCCAGGCCAGGGCTGGGTTGCCCGGCATCGCGGGCGGCTCGGGCCGGCGGCGACAGCGGGCCGACCAGGGATTCGGCGATCGCCCCCACCAGGCAGGCGGCGATCAGCGGCGCGGGGCCGCAGTGGAAGTGGCCGCTGCGCATGCCCTCTTCCAGCAGTTCGATGAACAGTTCGGCATAGGCCTCGCGGTAGAGCAGGCGCTGCTCGTCCACCTCGGGGTCGACCGGTTCGGCGATCAGGGCGAAGGCCAGGCGCCGGCTCTCCCAGGCGCGCCGGGCGAACTGGCGCAGGCCACGGGCCAGGCGCCCGGCGGGCCCGCCTGGGCCGCGCAGGACGACGGCCAGGGCGTCCACCTCGCGCTGGCTGGCACGGGCGAAGACTTCGGCGGCCAGTTCGCCCTTGCCGCGGAAATGCCGGTACAGGCTGCCGGTGGCGATGCCCGCCTCTTCGGCCAGGCCCTGCATGGTCAGCGCCGCGAAGCCGCCCTCGGCGACCCGCGCCAGGGCCAGTTGGAGAATGCGCTCGCGCAGTTCCACATCTTTCTGCAGGCGGGCTTCGGTGAGACGGTAGACCATGCTCTGAATCCGGATTCATTGTTTCAAGCAGTGAATCACGGTTCAGGGCTTGGCCATAGGGGGAATTGCGCCAGCGGTGCGGGCGTTCCGGCCAGCGGAGCGCGCCGCGTGAAGCAACGGGCGTGGCGGATCAGGCGTGGCTGGGCAGCGCCGGCTGGCACAGCAGCCAGTCGTGCAGCAGGGTCTGCAGTTCCTCGAACTTCACCGGCTTGGCCAGGTAGTCGCTCATGCCCGCCGCCAGGCAGCGTTCGCGGTCGCCGCTGTGGCTGTGGGCGGTGATGGCCAGCACCGGCAGCTCGCCGCCCTGGGGCAGCGCGCGGATCGCCCGGCAGGTGGCGAAGCCGTCCATGATCGGCATCTGGCAGTCCAGCAGCACGGCGTCGACGCCTTCGCGGCGCAGCAGGTCGATGGCTTCCGAGCCGTTGTCGGCGGTGCGCACCCGGTAGCCCAGCTTGAGCAGCATGCCGCGGATCACCAGTTGGTTGATGGCGTTGTCCTCCACCACCAGCACCGTGCACTGTTCCGGACGGCGCAGGGCCTGGCCGCCGGCGCGGCGTGGCGGCACGCTGAAGCTCTGCGCCGGCTGGCCGAGGTTCAGTTCGAGGACGAAGCGGCTGCCGCGCCCGGGGCTGGAATGGTGCTGCAGCTGCCCGCCGAGCAGCTCGGTGAGCTGGCGGCACAGCGCCAGGCCGATGCCCAGGCCGCCGTACTCGCGGGTCAGCGAGCCGTCGAGCTGGTGGAAGCGCTGGTACAGCGCATCGTCGGCCGGCGTCTCGAAGCCGATGCCGGAGTCCTGCACCGTCACCCGCAGGGCGACGCCGTCGCTCTGCCGCTGGCCGTCCACCCGCAGGCTCACGCCGCCCTGGTGGGTGAACTTGATGGCGTTGTCCAGCAGGTAGCCGAGGGTCTGGGCCAGCTTGCCGGCGTCGCCTTCCAGGGTGTCGGGCAGGTTCTCCTCCAGTTGCAGGTCGAAGCGCAGGCCCTTGGCCTCGGCGCGCGGCGCGTACTGGGCGCGCAGGCTGTCGAACAGGCCGCGCAGGCTGAAGGGCTCGCGCCGCGGGTAGAGCTTGCCGGCCTGCAGTTCGATCAGCGCGAGGATGTCGTTGACCATGCGCATCATGTCACGCGCCGAGCCGGTGGCGGTCTTCTGGTACTGCGCCAGCTCCACGTCCATGGGCACCGTCTGCATCAGCTCCAGCGAGCCGATCACCCCGCTCATGGGCGTGCGCAGCTCGTGGGTGACGGTGGCCAGGAACTCGTCCTTCAGGCGGTTGCTGTTGGCCAGTTCGAGGTTGAGCTGTTCCAGCTTGCGACTGGATTCCTGGAGGATGCGCGTGCGCTCTTCCTTCATGGCGTTGATGCGGTCGGCCAGGGCCAGGGACAGCAGGCCCACCTCCAGCGCCGAGCCGATCTGCCCGGAGTACATGGTGAAGAACACGTTGGGCAGCAAGCCCAGCACCATCAGGGTGTTGATGGTCCCGCCGAGGAGGAAGGCGGTCCAGGCGAAGATGAAGTAGCGCGCCACGCGCATGCCGCGCAGCCAGGCGAGGATGCCGGCGCTGAAGATGACCACCACGAACGCCAGCGCCAGGTAGGTGGCCAGGCGCAGCGACAACGCATAGCTGGCCGAGAACGCCAGCAGCATCACCAGCGCGCCCACCGCCATCAGCGCCAGCAGGGTGCGGTCGACCCACGGGCTGTGTTCGCGGGTGTGCAGGAAGCTGCGCGCGAACTGGCAGCCGAACAGGCTGGCGGAGCCGATCAGGAAGGGCGTGGCGGCGTTGGCCCACCAGGGGCTGTTGGGCCAGAAGTACTCGATGCCGGCGCCGTTGACCGAGACCTGGTAGAGGCCGAAGGAGGCGATGTAGAGGATGTAATAGAGGTAGCTGGTGTCGCGCACGCTGACGAAGATGAACAGGTTGTACACCAGCATCACCAGCAGCACGCCGTAGATGATGCCGAGCACGTAGACGTTGCCCGGCAGGTTTTCCATGTAGGCCTTGGGCGACCAGAGCGTCAGCGGCGCCTGGATCGAGCCCTGGCTCTCCAGGCGCAGGTACACCCGCAGCGGCTTGCCCGGCGCCAGCTTGAGGTCGAACAGGTAGTTGGTCAGGCTGATCGGCCGGCTGGCGAACGGCAGGGTGTCGCCGGTGCGCTGGGCCAGCTGGTACTTGCCGTCGGCGCCGGGCAGGTAGAGGTCCAGGCGGTCCAGCGGCGGGTAGGCCAGTTCCAGCAGCCAGGGCGCCGGGTCCTGGGACTCCTGCGGGCGGTAGTCCAGGTCCAGGCGGATCCAAAACACCGAGCGCGAGTAGCCGGCGTTGAGCACGTCGCGGTCGTGGCGGCGGAAGCTGTCGGCCAGGGCCGCGGAGGTGATGTCGGCGATGTCGGCGGTGCCGCGCACGTCCTCGAAGACGTCGATCGAGTGGCCCAGCGGCAGGCGGCTGGTGTGCTCGTCGAAGCTGACCGCGCCGGCCAGCGGCGAAAGAAGGAGAAGGAAGAGGATCAGCCAGCGCTGCATGCTACCCCGCAGTGCCCCTCCGGACGGCGCCCAGGGGCCCCATCCCCCGCGATCGGCGCGCCCTGTGGGCGTGATTTTCGAATCGGCCAACTTTAGCACGCCGGCATGACGATCAAGCAGCGCCGGGCCGGGGGTCGGGGCAAACGACGCCTGCCGGGTTTAGTGGTAAGCTCCCGCGCCATGAAAACGCCAACCTCCCGTCCCGTAGTGCTCTGCCTGTCCGGCCACGACCCCAGTGGCGGCGCCGGCCTGCAGGCCGACATCGAAGCCCTGATCGCCCAAGGCTGCCATGCGGCGCCCGCCGTCACCGCGCTGACCGTTCAGGACACCGTCAACGTTTCCGACTTCCGCGTGCTCGACCGCGAGTGGGTGCTGGCCCAGGCCAACGCCGTGATCGCCGACCTGCCGGTGGCCGCGGTCAAGCTGGGCATGCTCGGCTCGGTGGAGATGGTCGACACCGTGGTCGAGATCATGCAGTCGCTGCCCGGCGTGCCGCTGGTCTGCGACCCGGTGCTGCGCGCCGGCGGCGGCGGCGCCCTGGGCAAGGACGAAGTCGGCTACGCGATCCGCGAGCGGCTGTTCCCGGTGGCCGCCATTGCCACGCCGAACCTGCCGGAGGCGCGCATCCTCGCCGAGCTGCCCGAAGGCAGCGCCGAGGAATGCGCCGAGAAGCTGCTGCCGTATATCCGCAACCTGCTGATCACCGGCGGCCACGGCGACGAGTCCGAGGTGCACAACCGCCTGTACGGCCGCGACGGCAGCCGGCACACCTTCACCTGCCAGCGCCTGCCGGGCAGCTACCACGGCTCCGGTTGCACCCTGGCCAGCGCCCTGTCCGGCCGCCTGGCCCTGGGCGAGGAGTTGGCCAGCGCCGTGCGCAGCGCCCTCGACTACACCTGGCGCACCCTGCGCGACGCCGAGGCCCCCGGCCACGGCCAGTACGTCCCGCGCCGGCTGCCGCTGGACTTCTGCTCCTGATTCACCTGCCGAGGCCTTCATGAAACTCCGCGGACTCTACGCCATCACCGATAGCAAGCTGCTCGCCGACGGCCGCCTGCTGCCCTACGTCGAGGCCGCGCTGCGCGGTGGCGCGCGCCTGCTGCAGTACCGCGACAAGTCCGCCGACGAGTCGCGCCGCCTGCGCGAGGCCGAGGCCCTGCGCGAGCTGTGCGAGCGCCACGGCGCCACCCTGATCATCAACGACGACGCCGAGCTGGCCGCGCGCCTGGGCGTGAGCGTGCACCTGGGCCAGACCGACGGCTCCCTGGCCGCCGCCCGCGCCCTGCTGGGCCGCCAGGCGATCATCGGCGCCACCTGCCACGGCAGCCTGCAACTGGCCGACCAGGCCGTCGCCGAGGGCGCCGACTACGTGGCCTTCGGCCGCTTCTTCCAGTCGCTGACCAAGCCCGGCGCCTCCGAGGCCAGCCCCGAGCTGCTGGAGCAGGCCCGCGCGCGCTTCGCCAACGTGCCGCTGGTGGCCATCGGCGGCGTGAGCCTGGACAACGCCCCCGAGCTGATCGGCCGCGGCGCCGACCTGCTGGCGGTGATCAACGCGCTCTTCGCCGCCGACACCCCGGCCGAGGTCGAGCGCCGCGCCCGCGCCTTCGCCGCGCTGTTCTAACCTTTTCCCGCGGCGCCGGCCCGGCGCCGCCCCGCTTTCACGGATCCCAACGAGAGGTCGCCATGTCCCGTTCCGAACTCCTCTTCGCCAACGCCCAGAAGCACATCCCCGGCGGCGTCAACTCGCCGGTGCGCGCCTTCAAGAGCGTCGGCGGCACCCCGCTGTTCTTCAAGCACGCGGAAGGCGCCTACGTGGTGGACGAAGACGACAAGCGCTACGTCGACTACGTCGGCTCCTGGGGCCCGATGATCCTCGGCCACGCCCACCCGGAAGTGCTCGACGCGGTGCGCCGCCAGCTGGAGCACGGCCTGTCCTACGGCGCGCCGACTGCGCTGGAAGTGGAAATGGCCGACCTGGTCTGCTCGCTGGTGCCGTCCATGGACATGGTGCGCATGGTCAGCTCCGGCACCGAGGCGACCATGAGCGCCATCCGCCTGGCCCGCGGCTACACCGGGCGCGACGACATCATCAAGTTCGAGGGTTGCTACCACGGCCACTCCGACAGCCTGCTGGTGAAGGCCGGCTCCGGCGCCCTGACCTTCGGCGTGCCGAACTCCCCGGGCGTGCCGGCGGACTTCGCCAAGCACACCCTGACGCTGCCGTTCAACGACCTGGAAGCGGTGGAGAAGGCCCTGGACGAGTGCGGCCGGAACGTCGCCTGCATCATCGTCGAGCCGGTGGCCGGCAACATGAACTGCGTGCCGCCCGCCCCGGGCTTCCTCCAGGGCCTGCGCAAGGCCTGCGACAAGCACGGCGTGGTGCTGATCTTCGACGAGGTGATGACCGGCTTCCGCGTCCACCTCGGCAGCGCCCAGGCGCTGTACGGCGTGACCCCGGACCTGTCGACCTTCGGCAAGATCATCGGCGGCGGCATGCCGGTGGGCGCCTTCGGCGGCAAGCGCGAGATCATGCAGCAGATTTCCCCGCTGGGCCCGGTCTACCAGGCCGGCACCCTGTCGGGCAACCCGCTGGCCATGGCCGCCGGCCTGACCACCCTGAAGCTGATCAGCCGCCCGGGCTTCCACGACGAGCTGACCGACTACACCAGCCGCATGCTGCAGGGCCTGCAGGAGCGCGCCGATGCCGCCGGCATCCCGTTCGTCACCACCCAGGCCGGCGCCATGTTCGGCCTGTACTTCAGCGGCGCGGACGACATCGTCACCTTCGCCGACGTGATGGCCAGCGACGCCGAGCGCTTCAAGCGCTTCTTCCACCTGATGCTGGACGGCGGCGTGTACCTGGCGCCCAGCGCCTACGAGGCCGGCTTCACCTCCATCGCCCACGGCGACACCGAGCTGAAGCTGACCCTGGACGCCGCCGAGCGTGCCTTCGCCGCCCTCAAGTAACTCCCTCCGGCCGCGGCGCCCGCCGCGGCCAATTTTCCGTCGTTACGCTTTCCCGGCGAGCCCTACGCCGGTTTCTTGGCCATTCGGACGGAAACCGCGAAAAACACCGTAAAGACTTTGTAAGGAAGCATCGGCTTATTTCATAATGTGCAGGCCGGCACGTTTTCGCCGGCCGGGCATTGTGCCCGCCCCGTTGCCGGAGGCCGTTTCTCCCCATGTACCGTTCTGGTCGCGCCCTGCTGCTGGGCAGCCTGTTGTTCATCTCGCCCCTGCTCGCGCAGGCGGGAGGCAACTCGCTGCTGGTTCCGGCGACCGGCCGTTGCACCCTGAACACCGTCCCCGAGCAACTGCAGCAGGCCCTGGCCAGCTGCCAGCAGATCGCCAATGGCGGCGACGCCCAGGCGCAGTTCGAACTGGGCGAGTACTACTACACCGGCGAACGCGCCCCGCGCGACTTCCCCGCCGCCCTGCGCTGGTACGAAAAAGCCTCGCTGCAGGGCCACGCCCAGGCCCAGTGGCGCCTGGGGACCATGTTCTTCCGCGGCGAAGGGGTCAAGGCCAACAACATCCAGGCCTACATAGTGCTGAAGATGGCCGCGGTGAACGGCGCCGAAGACGCCATGGACAGCGCCGACCTGGTCGCCGAGCAGATGAGCAAGGACGAACTGGACATCGCCAGCAAGGTGCTGGGGCAGATCTTCCGCAACTACCTGATCGAACTGCAGACCGCGGGCAATACGCCGTTTTCGCCGTTGCCCTAAAAAAAGAAGCTGGAAGCTGGAAGCATGCAGCCACTTCCAGCTCATGGCTTCAAGCTTCTAGCTCTTGTCCGGCATCGGCATCGGAAACGGCATCACGTTGCCGCCGCCCTTGGCTTCGCTGATCTTCGGTGTGCCCAGGCGCTCGACTTCGTCGATGCGGATGATCGCGTGCAGCGGCACGAAGCTGCGGATAACGCCCTCGAACTGGGCCTTGAGCTTCTCTTCGCTGGGGTCCACGACCACCTGGGTGCGCTCGCCGAAGACGAACTCCTCGATTTCCAGGAAGCCCCACAGATCGCTCTGGTAGATCTGCTTGGCGTACATCTCGAACACCTGGCCCTGGTTGAGGAAGACGACTTTGTAGATCGGGTTCTCGCGCTTGTTCATGAACGACGGGTGACAGTTCTGCGAAAAGGAGGGCGCGAATCATAGCACAGCCGCCTGGCGCGCAACCCTAGGAACGGGCCCGGCGCGCCACTATAATGCCCGGTCATTTTGGATTTCCCCGACGAAACGCGCATGGCCAAGAAGCTTTTCATCCAGACCCACGGCTGCCAGATGAACGAGTACGACAGCTCGCGCATGGCCGATCTGCTGGGCGAGGAACATGCCCTGGAGCTGACCGCGAAGGCCGAAGAAGCCGACGTGATCCTCCTCAATACCTGCTCGATCCGCGAAAAGGCCCAGGAGAAGGTGTTCTCCGAACTGGGCGCCTGGCGGGCCCTGAAGCAGCGCAAGCCGGAACTGGTGATCGGCGTCGGCGGCTGCGTGGCCAGCCAGGAAGGCGCCGCCATCCGCGAGCGCGCGCCGTTCGTCGACGTGGTGTTCGGCCCGCAGACACTGCACCGCCTGCCGGAAATGATCGACGCCGCGCGCACCACCCGCAAGCCGCAGGTGGACGTGTCCTTCCCGGAGATCGAGAAATTCGACCGCCTGCCCGAACCGCGCGTCGACGGCCCCACCGCCTTCGTCTCGGTGATGGAAGGCTGCAGCAAGTACTGCAGCTTCTGCGTGGTGCCCTACACCCGCGGCGAGGAAGTCAGCCGGCCGTTCGACGACGTGCTCGCCGAGGTCATCCACCTGGCCGAGAACGGCGTCAGGGAAGTCACCCTGCTGGGGCAGAACGTCAACGGCTTCCGCGGCGCCACCCATGACGGGCGCATCGCCGACTTCGCCGAACTGCTGCGCGTGGTCGCCGAGGTCGACGGCATCGAGCGCATCCGCTACACCACCTCGCACCCGCTGGAGTTCAGCGACGCGCTGATCGCCGCCCACGCCGAACTGCCGCAGCTGGTGCCCTTCGTCCACCTGCCGGTGCAGTCCGGCTCGGACCGCGTGCTGGCCGCCATGAAGCGCAACCACACCGCGCTGGAATACAAGTCGCGCATCCGCAAGCTCAAGGCCGCGGTGCCGGACATCTGCATCAGTTCGGACTTCATCGTCGGCTTCCCCGGCGAGACCGACAAGGACTTCGAACAGACCATGAAGCTGGTGGAAGAAGTCGGTTTCGACTACTCCTTCGTCTTCATCTACAGCCAGCGCCCGGGCACCCCGGCGTCGGACCTGGCGGACGACACCCCGGAAGAAGTGAAGAAGCAGCGCCTGATGATTCTCAACACGCGCCTGCAGCAGCAGGGCTTCGAGATCAGCCGACGCATGGTCGGCAGCATCCAGCGCATCCTCGTCACCGACTATTCCAAGCGCGACCCGGGCCAGCTGCAGGGCCGCACGGCGAACAACCGCGTGGTCAACTTCGCCTGCGACAATCCGCGCCTGATCGGCCAGTTCGCCGAGGTGGAGATCTACGAAGCGCTGCCCAACTCGCTGCGCGGCCGCCTCATCGAACCCACCCGCCACTGAAGTGCATCCCGGCGCCCGACTTTCCCACAGGGGCCGCCGGGGTTATTCTTCGGTCATCCCTAATTTCCCAACGGTCATACCGACAGCACCTTGAACGCCCCCCTGGATCTTCATCGCTTCACCCTGGAACCCTTCGACGCGCGCAGCTTCGCCAATCTCTGCGGGCAGTTCGACGAGCACCTGCACCAGATCGAGAAACGCCTGGACATCGAGATCCGCAACCGCGGCAACCAGTTCGAACTGGTTGGCGAGGCCGCGCGCACCCAGGCCGCCGAGCACCTGCTGCAGCGCCTGTACCGCGAGGCGCAGAGCGGCACCGAGCTGACCCCGGACATGGTCCACCTGTTCCTCCAGGAATCCGGCCTGGAAGACCTGGCCAGCTCCGGCGAAGCGCCCAGCATCACGCTGAAGACGCGCAAGGCGCACATTCGCCCGCGCGGCGCCAACCAGCAGCGCTACGTCAAGGCCATCCTCGACCACGACATCAACTTCGGCATCGGCCCGGCCGGCACCGGCAAGACCTACCTGGCGGTGGCCTGCGCGGTGGACGCCCTGGAGCGCGAGCAGATCCGCCGCATCCTGCTGGTGCGCCCGGCGGTGGAGGCCGGCGAGAAGCTCGGCTTCCTCCCTGGCGACCTGTCGCAGAAGATCGATCCCTACCTGCGCCCGCTGTACGACGCCCTGTACGAGATGCTCGGCTTCGAGACCGTGGCCAAGCTGATCGAGCGCCAGGTGATCGAGGTCGCGCCGCTGGCCTACATGCGCGGCCGCACGCTGAACAACAGCTTCATCATCCTCGACGAAAGCCAGAACACCACCATCGAGCAGATGAAGATGTTCCTCACCCGCATCGGCTTCGGCTCCACCGCGGTGATCACCGGCGACGCCACCCAGGTCGACCTGCCGCGCGGCACCCGCTCGGGCCTCAAGCACGTGATGGAAGTGCTGCGCGACGTGCCGGGCATCAGCTTCACCCACTTCAAGCCCAAGGACGTGGTGCGCCACCCACTGGTGCAACGCATAGTCGAGGCCTACGAGCGTTTCGAGGCACGCCAGCCGCTGCGCCAGGACGGCGAGCGCGCCCCCGGGGAAACCCGCGATGCTTGAACTCGACCTGCAGGTCGCCAGCCAGGCTGCCGACCTGCCCGCCGAGGCGCAGCTGCGCCAGTGGTGCGAGCTGGCCCTGCGCCAGCGCCAGGCCGACTCCGAGCTGACCATTCGCCTGGTGGACGAGGCCGAGGGCCGCGAGCTGAACCGCACCTGGCGGCACAAGGACTACGCCACCAACGTGCTGTCCTTCCCCGCCGACGTACCCGACGAACTGCTGGACATACCGCTGCTGGGCGACCTGGTGATCTGCGTGCCGGTGGTCGAGCGCGAAGCCGCCGAACAGGGCAAGGAACCAGCGGCGCACTGGGCCCACCTGGTGATCCACGGTTGCCTGCACCTTTTGGGCTACGACCATATCGAAGACGCCGAGGCCGAGGAAATGGAGGCCCTGGAACGGCAATTGCTGGCCGAACTGGGCTACCCCGACCCGTACGCGGCGGATGAAGAATAAAAGCCAACGAGCAAAGGAAAGATGAGCGAAGACCGATCGAGCAACGGGCATAAGTCCTGGCTGGACAAGATCACCCAGGCTTTTGCCCATGAGCCGAGAAACCGCCAGGAGCTCCTCGAGCTGCTGCGCGACGCCCACGACAACAAGCTGCTGGACAGCGAGGCGCTGTCCATCGTCGAGGGCGCCATCCAGGTCGCCGACCTGCAGGTGCGCGACATCATGGTGCCGCGTTCGCAGATGATCAGCATCAAGGCCAGCCAGAGCCCGCGCGAGTTCCTCCCGGCGATCATCGAGGCGGCGCACTCGCGCTACCCGGTGGTGGGCGAGAGCCTCGACGACGTGATGGGCGTGCTGCTGGCCAAGGACCTGCTGCCGCTGATCCTCCACGACGACAGCCACGCCTTCAACATCAAGGACCTGCTGCGCCCGGCCACCTTCGTGCCCGAGTCCAAGCGCCTGAACGTGCTGCTGCGCGAGTTCCGCGCCAACCACAACCACATGGCCATCGTCATCGACGAGTACGGCGGCGTGGCGGGCCTGGTGACCATCGAGGACGTGCTGGAGCAGATCGTCGGCGACATCGAGGACGAGCACGACGTCGAGGAAGACAGCTACATCAAGCCGCTGCCCAGCGGCGACTTCATCGTCAAGGCGCTGACCCCGGTGGAAGCCTTCAACGATTTCTTCGGCGCGGAATTCTCCGACGAGGAATTCGACACCGTCGGCGGCCTGGTGATGAGCGCCTTCGGCCACCTGCCCAAGCGCAACGAGACCACCGAGCTGGGCGGTTTCCGCTTCCGCGTGCTCAACGCCGACAGCCGCCGCCTGCACCTGCTGCGCCTGACGCCGCTGCGCGACTGAGGCGGGCCTGCTGCTCTGTAGGAGCGCGCCCTGCGCGCGAATCGCGGGCAGGGCCCGCTCCTACAGTTCCAGGGAAGCACCATCGTAGGATGGGTTGAGCGAAGCGATACCCATCACCGCAACCGCATGGGTTTCGCAAGGCTCAACCCATCCTACGAAGAGCGCCTCCCGCCGCGGACAAGCTCCGCGCCTACGGGCCGTTCAGACGTCCTGCAACACCGCGTCGCAGACGCCTCGTGGCTTTTCGCCCTCGTCCCCATAGCCGACCGTTCGTCTCTCCATTACTCTTGCGCATCGCCAAATCGCTTCCAAGGAATACCGATGCGCTGGATCACCCGTCCCGGCTGGCCGGGCCACCTGCTGGCCCTCGCCGCCGGCGCCATCACCCCGCTGGCCCTGGCCCCCTACGGCATCTGGCCGCTGGCGCTGCTCTCCGTCGCCCTGTTCTACCTCGGGCTGCGTGGCGTCACCCCGGGCTCGGCGTTGTGGCGCGGCTGGTGGTACGGCTTCGGCGCCTTCCTCGCCGGCACCGGCTGGATCTATTACAGCATCCACGACTTCGGCGGCGCCTCGCCGGCCCTGGCCGGTTTCCTGGTGGTCGGCTTCAGCGCCGGGGTGGCGTTCTTCTTCGGCCTGCCGGCCTGGGCCTGGGTGCGCCTGCTGCGGCGCAACAACGCACCGGTCAGCGATTCCCTGGCCTTCGCCGCGCTGTGGCTGGGCCTGGAGGTGTTCCGCAGCTGGTTCCTCACCGGCTTCCCCTGGCTGTTCACCGGCTACAGCCAGCTGCAGGGCCCGCTGGCCGGCCTGGCGCCGATCGGCGGCGTGTGGCTGATCTCCTTCAGCATCGCCCTGTGCGCCGCGCTGCTGATCAACCTGCCGCAGCTGACCTTCCGCCCGGCGCAACTGGTCGTCGGCCTGCTCCTGCTGCTGGCACCGTGGATCGCCGGCCTCGTCCTCAAGGGCCACGCCTGGACCGCCCCCGCCGGCGCGCCGCTGACCGTCGCCGCCATCCAGGGCAACGTCGCCCAGGACATGAAGTGGGACCCCAAGCACGTCACCGCGCAACTGGAGCTGTACCGCGACCTCAGCGCCGAGCAGCACGATGTCGACCTGATCGTCCTGCCGGAAACCGCCGTGCCGCTGCTCAAGGACCAGGCCGGCGGCTACCTGGCCATGCTCGACGAGATGGCGAAGCAGAAGCGCGCCGCGCTCATCACCGGCGTGCCCATGCGCCAGCGCGACGCCGACGGCGTGCACTACTACAACGGCATCACCGTGGTCGGCGACGGCAGCGGCGACTACCTCAAGCAGAAGCTGGTGCCCTTCGGCGAGTACGTGCCGCTGCAGGACCTGCGCGGCCTGATCACCTTCTTCGACCTGCCCATGTCCGACTTCGCCCGCGGCCCGGCCGACCAGGCGCTGCTCAAGGCCAAGGGCTACGCCGTCGCGCCGTACATCTGCTACGAAGTGGTCTACCCGGAGTTCGCAGCCGGCCTGGCGGCACAGAGCCAGCTGCTGCTGACCATCAGCAACGACGCCTGGTTCGGCACCTCCATCGGCCCGCTGCAGCACCTGCAGATGGCGCAGATGCGCGCCCTGGAAGCCGGACGCTGGATGGTCCGCGGCACTAACAACGGCGTCACCGCGCTGATCGACCCGCAGGGCCGCATCGCCCACGAGATCCCGCAGTTCCAGCAGGGCGTGCTGCGCGGCGAGGTCACCCCGATGCAGGGCCTGACGCCCTACCTGAAATGGCGCCTGTGGCCGCTGGGCAGCCTGGCGGTGGTCCTGGCGCTCTGGGCCGTGGCGCGCCGCCAGACCGCGCCCGAGCAGCGCCGGATGTTCGGTTGAGTGTAGGGCGTACAACCGTTCGCGGTTGTACGCCGAGGTTGAGTTCAACAGCGGCTCCGTGCTCGACACCGAGCGGAATGCAGCCAAGGTCAGGCGGCGGATAACCGCGAACGGTTATCCGCCCTACGTTGCCCCACCCACATCGTTCCCCTGTAGGAGCGCGCCCTGCGCGCGAATCGCGGACAAGGTCCGCGATGCATCCCCTCAGCGATAGAACAACCGGTACCCCAGCAACCCCAGCGCCTCGTTGAGCAACTGGTTGCTCTGCCAGAACGCCTTGGCCTCCGGCAGCCAGCCGCCGAACGGGCGGGCGTTGTCCACGCCGATGAAGCCCATCGGCGCCGGCACCACCTCCAGGCCATTGGCCTCGAAACTCCAGACCGCACGCGGCATGTGCTGCGCCTGGGTGACCAGCACCACGCGGCGCACGCCGGCCTGGCGAAGAATTTCCGCGCTCATGGCGGCGTTCTCCCAGGTGGTGCGGCTGCGCCCTTCCTGCCAGCGCACGCTCACGCCGTAGTCATCCGCCAGGCTGGTGGCCATGATCTGCGCCTCGCTGGGCGGCGTGCCGTAGTGCAGGCCGCCGGAAGTCAGGATCGGCAAGCCGCTGGCCTTGGCCAGGCGCGCGGCGTAGCGCAGCCGCTCGCGGGCCATGAGCCCGGGCTGGTCGTCGCCCCAGGCCGGGTCGCCGCGCTCGCGGCCCGCGCCGAGGATGACGATGGCCTCGGCGCGCTGCGCCAACCCCGCCCACTCCGAACGCGCCAGGGCTGGCTGGCGCTCCAGCAGGCGCGCGCCCCACTCCACCGTCAGCGGCAGGCTGAGCAGCCAGAAGCCGGCGAACCCGGCGACGAAGCAGGCCAACGCCAGCCTCGGCCGACGGCGGCGCAGGACGAAGCCCAGCAACAGGAGAATGAGCAGGATGCCCGGCGGCATCAGGATCTGCTTGATGAGATAGCGCAACGGCATCGGCGGCTCCTTTCATGGAGCGCCACAGCCTAGCGGATGAACGCGCGGAATCAACGCCCGCGGGAGCCGCGGAACAACTGCGAACCACAGGAAGCGCAGGGCATCACCCCGTGCTGGCGGTTGTACACAACCGGCGTGCCGCACAGCGCGCAGAGCAATTGCAGGTGGCGGTGGGACGGACGCGTCTTGCCGGCGCTGCCGCCCAGGCGCGCCCGCGTGGAGCGGGCGGGAGCGTGCTCGATCAGCGCCAGTTCCTCGGCGGCGGCGTGCCAGCCGCGCAGCCAGTTGACATCCTGGTCGAGGTAGGCGCGGATCAGCTGCATCTCGGCGCTGCTCAGGCCGCGCAACTCCAATTCCTCGGGATGCTCATCGCGCAGGCGTTCCGCGGTCTCGGCCTCGTCCAGGGCCAGTTCAAGTCGATGCAACAACCGCTCATAAAGACCGGGACCCGACAAACTTGCACGATGCAGCTCAGCCATCAGTCACCTCAAGCAGGCGGAAACCTCCCGCCCTCAGGCCAAGCTTAGCGCCCCGGCCCCCGGGCCACCGAGCGCGCGACAAACGGCGCGGGCTACCGGCTCGGGGAGGGCTCATGTATGCTACGAGGCTTTATGCAGCCCCTTGCCGACCGGCCGCCGCGGTGCCCCGGCAAGACGGGAGCGCCCGCTCCGCTCCCACGGCCGCGCCGTCTATTCCGTACAGGTCCAAGTCGCGCCATGCACGAGCAATACCAGCCTCTCGAGATCGAATCCCAGGCCCAGAAGTACTGGAACGAACACAACTCCTTCCGCGTCGAGGAAGTCCCCGGCAAGGAGAAGTTCTACTGCCTGTCGATGTTCCCGTATCCGAGCGGCAAGCTGCACATGGGCCACGTGCGCAACTACACCATCGGCGACGTGATCAGCCGCTACCAGCGCATGCAGGGCAAGAACGTCCTGCAGCCGATGGGCTGGGACGCCTTCGGCATGCCGGCGGAAAACGCTGCGATGAAGAACAACGTCGCCCCCGCCGCCTGGACCTACGACAACATCGCCTACATGAAGGCCCAGCTCAACAGCCTGGGCCTGGCCATCGACTGGTCGCGCGAAGTCACCACCTGCAAGCCGGACTACTACCGCTGGGAGCAGTGGCTGTTCACCCGCCTGTTCGAGAAGGGCGTGATCTACCGCAAGAACGGCACCGTCAACTGGGACCCGGTGGACCAGACCGTGCTGGCCAACGAGCAGGTCATCGACGGCCGCGGCTGGCGCTCGGGCGCGCTGATCGAGAAGCGCGAAATCCCGATGTACTACTTCAAGATCACCGCCTACGCCGAAGAACTGCTGGAAAGCCTCGACCACCTGCCGGGCTGGCCCGAGCAGGTCAAGACCATGCAGCGCAACTGGATCGGCAAGTCCCGCGGCATGGAGATCGCCTTCCCCTACGACCAGGCCTCCATCGGCGAGGCCGGCCAACTGAAGGTCTTCACCACCCGCCCGGATACCCTGATGGGCGCCACCTACGTGGCCGTGGCCGCCGAGCACCCGCTGGCGACCCTGGCCGCCCAGCGCGAGCCGGCCCTGCAGGCGTTCATCGACGAGTGCAAGCGCGGCGGCGTCGCCGAGGCGGACATCGCCACCCAGGAGAAGAAGGGCGTCGCCACCTCCCTGTTCGTCGAGCACCCGCTGACCGGCGAGAAGCTGCCGGTGTGGATCGCCAACTACGTGCTGATGACCTACGGCGAAGGCGCGGTGATGGCCGTACCGGCCCATGACGAGCGCGACTTCGAGTTCGCCAACAAGTACCAGCTGCCGATCCGGCAGGTGATCACCCTGGCCGCCGGCGACGACGGCTACGACGCCAGCGCCTGGCAGGAGTGGTACGGCGCCAAGGACGACAGCATTCGCACCGTCAACTCCGGCAAGTACGACGGCCTCGGCTACCAGGCCGCCTTCGACGCCATCGGCGCCGACCTGGCCGCCAAGGGCCTGGGCCAGGCGCGCACCCAGTTCCGCCTGCGCGACTGGGGCATCAGCCGCCAGCGCTACTGGGGCTGCCCGATCCCGATCATCCACTGCGAGGCCTGCGGCGACGTGCCGGTGCCGGCCGAGCAGCTGCCGGTGGTGCTGCCGGAGAACGTGGTGCCGGACGGCGCCGGTTCGCCCCTGGCCAAGATGCCCGAGTTCTACGAGTGCAGCTGCCCGAAATGCGGCCAGCCGGCCAAGCGCGAAACCGACACCATGGACACCTTCGTCGAGTCGTCCTGGTACTTCGCCCGCTACGCCTGCCCGCAGTTCGAAGACGGCATGCTGGACAAGAAGGCCGCCAACTACTGGCTGCCGGTGGACCAGTACATCGGCGGCATCGAGCACGCCATCCTGCACCTGCTGTACGCGCGCTTCTTCCACAAGCTGATGCGCGACGAGGGCCTGATCGACTCCGACGAGCCGTTCAAGGACCTGCTGACCCAGGGCATGGTGGTCGCCGAGACCTACTACCGCACCACCGCCAACGGCGGCAAGGACTGGTTCAACCCGGCCGACGTGGAAGTCGAGCGCGACGCCAAGGCCAAGGTCATAGGCGCGCGCCTGAAGACCGACGGCCTGCCGGTGGAGATCGGCGGCACCGAGAAGATGTCCAAGTCGAAGAACAACGGCGTGGACCCGCAGGCCATGATCGACGCCTACGGCGCCGATACCTGCCGCCTGTTCATGATGTTCGCCTCGCCGCCGGACATGAGCCTGGAATGGTCCGACTCCGGCGTCGAGGGCGCGAGCCGCTTCCTGCGCCGCGTCTGGCGCCTGGCCCAGGCCCACGTCAACGCCGGCTTCGCCGCCGCCGTGGCGCAGGACACGCTGGACGACGCGCAGAAGGAAATCCGCCGCGCCATCCACCTGGCCATCAAGCAGGCCAGCCAGGATATCGGCCAGAACCACAAGTTCAACACCGCCATCGCCGCGGTGATGACGCTGATGAACGTGCTGGAGAAGGTCCCGCAGGAAGGCGCCGGCAACCGCGCCCTGCTGCAGGAAGGCCTGGAGACCGTCGCCCTGCTGCTGGCGCCGATCACCCCGCACATCAGCCACGTGCTCTGGCACGAGCTGGGCCACACCGGCGCGGTGATCGACGCGCCCTGGCCGCAGGTCGACGAGAGCGCACTGGTGCAGGACACCCTGCAACTGGTGGTGCAGGTCAACGGCAAGCTGCGCGGGCACATCGAAGTGCCGGCCGAGGCCAGCCGCGAAGACGTCGAGGCCACCGCCCGCGCCAACGAGAACGTGCTGCGCTTCACCGACGGCCTGACCATCCGCAAGGTGATCGTGGTCCCCGGCAAGCTGGTCAACATCGTCGCCAACTGATGGCATTCGCCCGCGGCGCTTGCCGCGGGCAACCCGGATCAACAGGAGTGAGGGAAGCTTGATGAAACGTATCCTGACCGGCATCGCGCTGATCGGCCTGACCACCGTGCTGGCCGCCTGCGGTTTCCACCTGCGCGGCCTGGGCGATACGAACTTCGCGCTCAAGGAAGTCGACCTGAGCGCGCGCAACGCCTATGGCGACACCGTCAAGGACCTGCAGCGCCTGCTGGAGAACAGCGGCGTGAAAGTGACCAAGAGCGCGCCCTACCACCTGTTCCTCGCCAGCGAGGCCGAGACCCAGCGCACCGCCAGCTACAGCAGCTCGGCGCGCAGTGCCGAGTACGAGCTGACCACCACGGTCGACTACGAAGTGCGCGGCGCCGACAACCTGCTGCTGATGACCGACAAGGTCGAGGTGCAGAAGGTCTACCTGCACGACGAGAACAACCTGATCGGCTCCGACCAGGAAGCCGCCCAGCTGCGCAAGGAAATGCGCCGCGACCTGGTGCAGCAACTCGCCCTGCGCCTGCAGATGCTCACCCCGGCCCGCCTGGAATACCTGCAGCAGCAGGCCGAAGCCAAGGCCAAGGCCGAAGCCGACGCGCTCAAGGCCGCGGACGAAGCGGCCAGGCAGCAGCCGCAGCAGTCGCCGATCGAACTGCCCAAGGCGCAGTAAGAGGACCAGGGGGCCGGCCATGCCGGCCCCAGTACTTTCATGAAGCTCAATCCCGCCCAACTCGCCAAGCACCTGCAGGGCAGCCTGGCCCCCGTCTACGTGGTCAGCGGCGACGAACCGCTGCTCTGCCAGGAAGCCTGCGACGCCATCCGCGCCGCCTGCCGCCAGCGTGATTTCAGCGAACGCCAGGTGTTCAACGCCGAAGCCAACTTCGACTGGGGCCTGCTGCTGGAAGCCGGCGCCAGCCTCTCGCTGTTCGCCGAAAAGCGCCTGCTGGAACTGCGCCTGCCCTCCGGCAAGCCCGGCGACAAGGGCGCCGCCGCCCTCCAGGAATACCTGCAGCGCCCGCCGGAAGACACGGTGCTGCTGGTCACCCTGCCCAAGCTCGACGGCGCCACCCAGAAGACCAAGTGGGCCAAGGCGCTGATCGACGGCGAGGCCGCGCAGTTCATCCAGATCTGGCCGGTGGACGTGCACCAGCTGCCGCAGTGGATTCGCCAGCGCCTGTCCCAGGCCGGCCTCGCCGCCAGCCAGGACGCGGTGGACCTGATCGCCGCGCGGGTGGAAGGCAACCTGCTGGCCGCCGCGCAGGAGATCGAAAAGCTCAAGCTGCTGGCCGACGGCAACCAGCTCGACGCCGCCACCGTGCAGGCGGCGGTGGCCGACAGCGCGCGCTTCGACGTGTTCGGCCTGATCGACGCGGCCCTGGCCGGCGAAGCCGCGCACAGCCTGCGCATGCTCGAAGGCCTGCGCGGCGAGGGCGTGGAGCCGCCGGTGATCCTCTGGGCCCTGGCCCGGGAAATCCGCCAGCTGGCCGGCATCGCCCAGCAGTTCGGCCAGGGCGTGCCCCTGGACAAGGCCTTCGCCCAGTGCCGCCCGCCGGTGTGGGACAAACGCCGCCCCCTGCTCACCCGCGCCCTGCAGCGCCACAGCGGCAACCGCTGGAACCAGCTGCTGCAGGACGCCCAGCTGATCGACGCGCAGATCAAGGGCCAGGCCCAGGGCGACGCCTGGAACGGCCTGGCGCGCCTGGCGCTGCTGCTGGCCGGCCAGCGTTTGCCGTTGCCGCCGGGCTGATTTCCCGGCCTGGCGCAATCGCGAATACATCCTCCGGCAAACACGACACCCGTAGGATGGGTTGAGCGAAGCGATACCCATCACCACCACCGCATGGGTTTCGCAAGCTCAACCCATCCTACGAAAAGCGCCTCGGTGCAGTGGGCAAGACAGTCGCACGGCATCTCGTAGGAGCGCGCCCTGCGCGCGAATCGCGGGCAGGGCCCGCTCCTACAGGTTGATGCCGGACAACCGCCGTTCGGCACCTGTGCGCTGTACGACAAGAACCACTGCGCTGCCGCGCAATACGCCCGGCCGGCGCCTCCCTATCGTCGCCCCATCGACCCGCCGATAAGGAGAACAAAGCGATGCCGGCCGATCCTATTACCCTGGCCGTGGTGCGCGGCGCGCTGGAGATGACCCAGCGCGAGATGACCCTGACGCTGGAAAAAACCAGCCGCTCCAGCGTCTTCAACCTCGCCCACGACTATTCCAACGCGCTCTTCGACCACCACTCGGAAATGATCCTGCAGGGCCAGGACATCCCCATCCACCTGGGCTCGCTGATCCCGGCGATGAAAGCCGTGTCCGGCTACTTCGGCGACGACATCGCCGAAGGCGACGTGATCTACCACAACGACCCCACCTACGCCGGCAGCCACATCATCGACTGCTGCATGTACAAGCCGGTGTTCTACCAGGGCGAACTGGTGTTCTGGACCGTGTGCAAGGGCCACCTCACCGACATCGGCGGCCCGGTGCCGGCCGGCTACAACCCCGACGCCAAGGAAATCTACGCCGAAGGCCTGCGCATCCCGCCGGTGAAGCTGTGGGAAAAGGGCCGCCGCCGCGAGGACGTGATCAACCTGCTGCTCACCAACATGCGCGCCCGGCGCAACCAGGAAGGCGACCTCAACGCCCAGTACGGCGCCTGCCGCGTCGGCGAGCGCAACCTGGTCGCCCTGCTCGACAAGTACGGCGTGGCCACGGTGCGCGAGTGCATCGCCGAGCTGAAGGACATGGCCGACCGGCAGATGCGCGAGCTGATCCGCTCGGTGCCCGACGGCAGCTACACCGGCCACGCAGTGCTGGAGGACTCCGGCCACGGTCTGGGCGAACTGGCCATCAGCGCCACCGTCACCATCGAGGACGACAGCTGCCACATCGCCGTGCAGAGCCCGCCGCAGGTGCCCTACTTCATCAACTCCTACGCCGGCAACTCGATGTCGGGCATCTACCTCGGGCTGATGATGTTCGCCCAGGTGCCGCCGCCCTATAACGCCGGGCTGTACCGCTGCGTGAGCGTGGACCTGGGGCCGAAAGGCACCCTGTGCAACGCCGAGGAACCGGCGCCCCACGTCAACTGCACCACCACGCCCATGGAAACCCTCACCGACGCCGTGCGCCAGGCCTTCGAGCAGGCCGCGCCGGAACGCGTCACCGCCTCCTGGGGGCACACCAGCGGGGTGAACATCGCCGGCGTCGACCCGCGCACCGGCGAGGAATACGTGACCATGGTGCTGGCCTCGATCATCTCCGGCGCCGGCGCCACCTCGGAGCTGGACGGCTGGCACGCCTGCGGCCCGCTGTGCTGCTTCGGCGCGCTCTACTCCGGGGACATCGAGCTGCTGGAGTACAGCTACCCGATCCTCATCCACCGCTACGGCCTGATGGCCGACAGCGCCGGCGCCGGCCAGCTGCGCGGCGGCTCGGGCACCTGCCTGGAAGTGGAGCCGCTGGACCACGAGATGACCGTGATCTCCTTCGGCGAAGGCCGCCAGCGCACCACCATGGGCGCCGCCGGCGCGGCCAACGGCCTGGACGCGCCCAAGCTGGGCGGCGTGGAGATCGTCCGAGGCGGCGAGCACGAGAAGCACACCCGCAACGTCATGACCGTGCTCAAGCCCGGCGAGCGCCTGGTCAACCGCACCCCGGGTGGCGGCGGCTACGGCCCGGCCTTCCGCCGCCTGCCCGAGGCGGTCGCCCGCGACGTGCGCGACGGCCTGGTTTCGCCGCAGGGCGCCGAACTCGACTACGGCGTGGTGCTGAGCCCCGCCGGCGAAGTCGACCACGACGCCACCGCCCAACGCCGCCAAACCGCCTGAGGAAACCGACATGCACAGCCAATACCGCCTCGGTGTCGACGCCGGCGGCACCTTCACCGACTTCATCCTGGCCGAGCGCGAAGGCCGCGTTCACCTGTTCAAGGCCCTTTCCACCCCGCAGGACGGCACCCTGGCCATCGCCGACGGCCTGCGCCAGATCAGCCTGGCGCTGGGCCGCCCGGTGGAAGAGGTCGTCGCCAACTGCGACCTCTGCATCAACGGCACCACCGTGGCGCTCAACGCGCTGATCGAGCTGAAGGGCGTGAAGGTCGGCCTGCTGGCCAGCGCCGGCCACGAGGACAGCATCGAGATCCGCCTGGGCCACAAGGAAGAAGGCTACCGCTACGACCCCGACTACCCGCCGGCGCCGCAGCTGGCCCCGCGCTTCCTGCGCCGCCCGGTGCGCGGGCGCATCCTCGCCGATGGCCGCGAGCACACGCCGCTGAACGAGGACGACGTGCGCGAGGCCGCGCGGCTGTTCGCCGAGCAGGGCGTGGAGGCGGTCGCCGTGTCCTTCCTCTGGTCGGTGCGCAACCCGGCCCACGAGCAGCGCGCCGCGGCCATCCTCCGCGAGATGCTGCCGGGGGTGTTCGTCTGCACCGGCACCGAGGTGTTCCCGCAGATCCGCGAATACACCCGCACCTCCACCACCCTGGTCAACGCCTACCTGAGCCCGGTGATGGCGCGCTACGTGGCGAAGATCGACGACTACTTCCGCCAGCTCGGCGCCCAGCGCCCGGTGCGCTACTTCCAGTCCAACGGCGGCCTGGCCACTGGCGAGCACATGCGCGGCCGCGCGGTGAACGCGATCAACTCCGGCCCGGCCTCGGCGCCCCAGGCCGGGCTGTTCGTGGCCCAGCCATTCGGCATCCGCAACGTCATCACCGTGGACATGGGCGGCACTTCCTTCGACATCACCCTGACCCGCGAAGGCAAGACCAACCTCAGCCGCGACGCCGACTTCCTGCGCCAGCGCATCGGCGTGCCGATGATCCAGGTCGAGACCCTCGGCGCCGGCGGCGGCTCCATCGCCCACATCAACCCCTACGGCATGCTCGAGGTGGGCCCGCAGAGCGCCGGCTCCAGCCCCGGCCCGGTGGCCTACGGCCAGGGCGGCGAGCAGCCGACGGTGACCGACGCCAACCTCGCCCTGGGCTACCTCAACCCCGAGGCGCGCCTGGGCGGGCGCATCAGCCTGGACCGCGAGGCGGCGCTGGCGGCCATCCGCGGGAAGATCGCCGAGCCCCTGGGCATGGACTCGGACAAGGCGGCCTGGGGCATCCACGCCATCGTCAACGCCAACATGGTCAACGGCATCCGCCGCGTGTCCATCGAGCGCGGCTACGACCCGCGCGACTTCGCCCTGATCGGCGCCGGCGGCGCGGCGGGCGTGCACATTACCGCGCTGGCCGAGGACATGGGCATCGACACCGTGCTGATCCCCAAGGTCGCCTCCGGCCTGTGCGCGCTCGGGCAGATCCTCTCCGACGTGAAGCACAACTACCTGGCCACCTACCCCATCCTCGCCCGCGAGGACGCCGACCTTGCCGGCCTGGAAGCGGCCTTCGCCGAACTGGAGCAGCAGGGCCGCGCCACCCTGCGCGGCGACGGCTTCCGCGACGAGGACATCGCCGTGGTGCGCAGCCTGGAGATGCGCTACGTCGGGCAGATCCACGAATGCACGGTGGAAATCGGCGACCTGCAGGTCAACGCCGACACCCTGCCGGCCATAGTCGAAGCCTTCCACCGCCGCCACGAGGCGCTCTACACCTACGCCGAGGCGGACAACCCGGTGGAGATCGTCAACCTGGAAAGCCAGGTGATCGGCCGCGTCTCGCGCCCGCCCTTCCCCAGCCTGGCGGCCAGCGACGGCCACGCCCGGCGGGCCCTGGCCGGCAGCCGGCCGATGCTCTTCGGCGAGGACGGCATCCGCACCGACACGCCGGTCTACCAGGGCGCCCTGCTGCTGGCCGGCGACCGCCTGCACGGCCCGGCGGTGATCGAAGAAGCCACCACCAACATCCTCATCCGCCCCGGCTGGGTCGTCGAGCTGCACGAGTCCGGCTGCTACCGCCTGACCCGCCAGCGCTGAGCCGCACGGCCGGGGCCCCGCCCCGGCCGTTGCCCGGGATGCGGCACGGGACCTGCTTGAAAAACGCCCCTGCACGCCAGCCACACAGCGCCCGCCATGACCGCCATCGCCCGCTTCGACACCGCCAGCCAGCCCGAACAGCAGCGCCAGGCCTACTGGAACCAGTGCGTCAGCGGCGCCTATTTCCCGCTGGAACTGGACTACACCGGGCCCCAGCCCCTGTGCGCCAGCCTGGAGCTCTTCGACCTGGGCGAACTGTCGCTCTCCCAGTTGCGCTCCACGCCGCTGTGCTACCGCCGCCAGACGCGCCACCTGAGCGCCTGCGACGAGGCGTCGTTCCTGCTGACGCTGCCGCTGCACAGCTGTTTCGAATTTACCCAGCGCGGCCGCAGCATCCGCTGCGCGCCCGGGTCCTTCGTCCTCGAGCGCAGCGCCGAGCCCTACGAGTTCCACTACGCCCAGGACAACCTGCTGCGCGTGCTCAAGCTGCCCGAAACCACCCTGCGCCGCCACGTGGCCGCACCCGATCGCCTCTGCGCCCTGGCCTTCGACGCCAGCCAGGGCGCCGGCGCCCTTTTCGTCGACTACCTGGAGCTGTGCGTGCGGCGCCTCGGCGAACTGCACCCCGGCGACGAAGCGCACCTTGGCCGCCAGCTCATGGAACTGCTGGGCCTGGCCCTGGAGCGCCAGGCCCCGGGCGAGAGCGGCGAAAGCGCGGTGAGCGCCGCCCACCTGCTGCGCATCGAGCGGCACATCCACCGCCACCTCGGCGACAACGACCTGAGTCCAGCCAACATCGCCGCGGCTTGCGGCATTTCGGTGCGCTACCTGCACCGCCTGTTCCAGGGCAGCGGCCGCAGCGTGCAGGAGTGGATTCGCGCATTGCGTCTGCAGGCCTGCCACGAAGCCCTGAGCAGCGGCCCGCCGAACCTGCCGCTGGGCGAGCTGGCCTACCGCTGGGGCTTCGCCGACCAGGCCCACTTCAGCCGCCTGTTCAAGCAGCGCTTCGGCGTCACCCCCGGCGAGGTCCGGCGCAACCGACCAAAGGCCTGAGCCGAGCATGGACATTCCCGGCGAAAGCGCCGATGATGCCCGCGCCCGCAATGGGCGGGCGTTCATCCCGAGGAGAAGAGCATGGCGAAGAAAGCCAAGCGGCCGAACAAGGCCAAGTCCCTGGTAGCCCAACCGCTGTTCCGCAGCCGCCAGGAAAAACCGCAGAAAGGCAAAGGCAGCTACCGCCGCGAAGCCTCCCACAACTGGGAGGCTTCGTTCTTTCTGGCAGCCTGAAAACCGCACGTCCCTCCGCATCGCCCTGCCCTCGTCCCTCCCCGCCCCCTGCGCTTCCCGGCCAGTTCGATTGAACTTGGCAGCCCGTTCGAGCCTCCATGGAATAGGCACGACACCCGGAGAAGCACGATGAACACCAGGACACTCGCCGCCGGCCTGGTGCTGGCCCTGCTGCCCATGGCCGGCTCGGCCTGGGCCTTCTGTTCCGACCAGCAGGCCCTGGCCAAGGGCCGCCAGGTCGCGGACAAGGTCGCCGCCATCACCAAGCGCGACCCGGAAACCGCCAAGCGCCTCAACGCCCAGCTCGCCGCCATGAAGAAGAGCCGTTCCAGCAAGGAGCGCCCGGACGACTGCGCGGCCTACGACCAGATGCTCAAGGAGCTGGACCAGAGCGCCGCCAAGGCCAAGCCCGCCCCCTGAACCTGCAACAACCTGTCATCGCGGCGCCCGGCCCGGCGGCAGACGCTCCGGCGTCCGCGTGCTAAGGTGGCCGCTGCCTGAAGAACCCGCCGAGGAGCGCAATGCGCACACCCGCTTCACCCTTCCGTCTGTTTCCCCTCTGCCTGACCCTTCTCAGTGCCTGCGTGCTCTCCGCCTGCGCCGACGCGCCGGCGGCGAATTCGCAGCCGTCCACGGCCAGCGTGCTGCTCGACGCCGATGGCCAGCCGCTGCCGTCCATCAGCTTCGAGACCTGGCGCGAGGGCTTCCGCCAGCAGGCCCTGGCCGCCGGCATCAGCGCGCAGACCTTCGACCAGGCCTTCGCCGGCCTGGAGCCCGACCCGGCGGTGGTCACCGCCGACCGCAGCCAGCCGGAGTTCACCCGGCCGGTGTGGGAATACCTGGCCGGCGCCGTGTCGCCGGCGCGCATCCGCAATGGCCAGGGCAAGCTGACGCAGAACGCCGCCGTGCTGCAGCGCATCGACAGCCGCTACGCGGTGGATGCCGAGGCCGTGGTGGCGATCTGGGGCATGGAAAGCAACTTCGGCAACAACATGGGCGAGCGCAACGTGATCCGCTCCCTGGCCACCCTGGCCTACGAAGGGCGCCGCCCGGAGTACGCCCACGGCCAGTTGCTGAGCGCCCTGCGGATCATCCAGCACGGCGACGTGCCGGCCAGCGCCATGGTCGGCTCCTGGGCCGGCGCCATGGGCCAGACGCAGTTCATCCCCACCACCTACGACCAGTACGCGGTGGACTTCGACGGCGACGGCCGCCGCGACATCTGGCGCTCGGCCGACGACGCCCTGGCCTCCACCGCCAACTACCTCCAGGCCTCCGGCTGGAAGCCCGGCCAGAGCTGGGGTTTCGAGGTGCGCCTGGCCCAGGGCTTCGACTACGCCCAGGCCGACATGAGCATCCGCAAGCCGATCGGCGAATGGCTGCGCCTGGGCGTGCAACCGGTGGGCGGGCGCCTGCCGGGCAACCCCCAGGCCACGGCCTCGCTGTTGCTGCCGGCCGGCTACCGCGGCCCGGCGTTCCTGGTGCTGGACAACTTCCGCGCCATCCTCAGGTACAACAACTCCACCGCCTATGCGCTGGCCGTCGGGCTGCTGTCGGACAGCTTCAAGGGCCTGGGCCGCATCGAGGCCGGCTGGCCGGTGGAAGACCGCCCGCTCAGCCGCAGCGAGCGCATCGCCCTGCAGCAGGGCCTGGCCGCCCGCGGCTACCAGCCGGGCAACCCGGACGGCATCATCGGTGCCAACACCCGCACGGCCATCCGCGCCTACCAGCAGAGCCAGGGCCTGCCGGCCGACGGCTACCCCACTCCGGCGCTGCTGGCGCGCCTGCAGCAAGGCGACTGAAAGGTCCAGTGCGGGCCGGCAACGCCGGCCCGCACCGACCGCCTCATTCGTAGAACAGCGTGAACATCGCCGAAGCCCGCACCGCACCGCCGCTGATGCGGTTGGAAGTCTTGTAGTACCTGGCCACCAGCGGGATCGACAGCGGCAGGTTGGAGCCCGAGACGTTCGCCTGGGTCAGGCGGGTGGACAGCGGCAGCACCGTGGAACTGGACGCGTCGCCCTGGAACAGCTGGATGCCGACGCCCGCCGCGTAGTCCGCGCCCTTCGCATTGTCGATGACGTTGGCGACGGTCGCGGCGTTCAGCGGATCGATCCTGTAGCTGACCTTCATGCTGCCGCTGCACAGCAGGCCGATATTGAACGGGGCGGCCTTGCTGTCGTCGGTCATCACCCCGATGCCCGGCGGGAAGTCGGTGACCGTCACCTGGGGCATCCGCACGCGCACGTCGGTGCCCGAGGTGATCTGGCAGGCGGGCGCGCTGACGATGGTCTGCCCCGACAGGGTCAGCTGGGAGACCTCGATGGCGTTGTAGAACACTTGTGACAGGCCACCGATCCGTATCACGCCGGGGCTGACGTCGCCGGTCTTCACCAGATACACGATGAAGTGCGTGAAAGGATCGTAGGTGCCGGCCCGGTAGCTCCAGTTCAGCGCCGAGACTTCCGACCAGGTGCGATTGTCGGTCAGCCCGAGCGGAAACGGATCGGGTACACAGGAAGACTGGCCCACGTTGCACCAGAACACCGCGATGCCGATACCGGGAACGTTCGTGGCATGGACCGCAGGATTGCCGGTGGGCTGGCCGATGTCGCTGCTCAGGCGGCCGCTGATACGCCCCGCCGAACAGCGGTTGAGCATGCCGGTGGCCCCCCATTTCCAACCCGAACGCCAGAGCACCGCGCCTACCGGTTTATCCCGCGGGACCGACAGCGTGGCAGGTAGAGGCCAATCGACTTTGCCGGGGCCAGCATACCCCGAGCCGCCGTTGCTCCAGGAGCAGTCGGCCTGGGCCAGCACCGGCGACAGTAGCGCCAGGCCCGAGGCGATCGACAACCCCAGGGATTTCATGGGCAATGACAAGGATCCGACACGCAAGCATTTCCGTGACACTTCTCGTTCTCCATCCAGTGGCAGACGAACGGTGCCAGGAACCTCCGCACACGACTCCCCCGCTCCGTGGCAATGTGCCCCGGCTCGGCGGCAGGCGCCTGCCGGGTCGGACCATGATCGGGGTGCCGCCGCCCTGGCTCAACGGCCCGTCCGCGCAAATGCAAACGGGTTCCGCCGCCAGGGCTCAGGATGTCGAATGCGTCACTCGTAGATCATGCTGAAGGTCGCAGCAGTGTTGAGGGCGCCGGGCGTGACCCGCGCGCCGGTCTGGTAGTAGCGGGCGAACAGCGAGATACGCTGCGCGCCGCCCTGGGTCCAGCCCTCGAACACCGTCATCCGTAGCGGCAGCACCACGCTCTTGCCGCCAAGCTCGCGGAACAGCTGGATGCCGACGTTGCGCGCCAGGCCGTCGCCCTGCCGGTTGGCCAGGACGTCGGGGAAGTTGCTGGGGTACAGCGGATCGATGCGGTAGCTCAGGCGGATGTCCGGATCGCACTCCATGCGCAGGTCGAACGGCCGCCCCAGCCAGGGGTCGGGCAACACGCCGCCCTCCTGGAAGGCATCCACCGGGACCGTCGGCAGGCGTATGGTCTGGGTGCTGCTGGCGGGGTCGAGCCGGCAGCCCCGGGCGGTCACCTTCAAGCGCCCGTGGATGCTCAGCTCGCCGACGTCCAGGTTGTCGTAGCGCACCGTCGCGGTGCCGAGGAAGTCGTGCACGCCCGAGGCGATCGGCCCGGTCTTGACCAGCAGCACCAGCCAGTTGTTCTCCGGATCGTAGTCCCAGGGCCCGACCTCCCAGTCCAGACTGGTGACCGGCAGCGAGGGCTCGCAGCTGTTGCCCCGGTTGCACCAGTACACGGCGACGCCCACGCCCGGCACGTTGGTGGAATGCACGCCGCCGTTGTACCAGCCCGGCACCTCGAGCAGCGGGCCGATGTGCCCCGCCACCCGCCCGGACACCCTGCCCGAGGCGTTGCAGGCGATGCGCACGCCGGTGGCGTTTTGCCAGGCGCTGGAATACAGCATCCGGCCTGGCGCCAGGTCCTGGGGGAAGTCCAGGTCCGCCGGCAGCTCGACGTTGTAGACGGACTTCCTGTAGCCCTGCTTGAAACTGCATTTCGCCCAGGCCGCCGGTGCGGCGAGGCACAGCAGCAGGCACAGGGCACAACCCAGGGTTCTGTTGAACATGGGAGGCCTCACTCGTAGGTCAGGGTCAGCGTGGCCGAGGTGGTCACCAGCCCCGAGGTGACCTTCGGGGAAATCTGGTAGTACCTGGCCAGCAGCGGGATGCGCACCAGGCCGGCCGCGGTCGAGGGGGTGTGCAGCAGCTTGGTCATGATGGGCAGCGGCTGCGCGTCCTCGCCATCGCCGTGGAACAGCTGGATGCCGACGTTCCTGGCCATGTGCGGCCCCTCGCGGTTGGCCATGACGCCCACCGCCGCGGCCGACAGCGACAGCGGGTCGACCCGGTAGCTGAGGCGGATGCCGGCGTCGCACTGCAGGTTGATGTCGAAGCGCTTCTGCCAGGGCTCCGGCAATACCCCCGGGCCCTGGAAGGCATCCAGGGGCGCGGTGGGCATCTGCACCACCAGGTTGGGCGTGTCCAGCCGACAGGTCGGTGCGCTGGTGGTCAACGAGCCCTGGACGCTGAGCGTACCGATGTCCAGGTCGATGTAGCGTACCGTCGCCGTGCCAGCGAAGCTGTGGAGGCCAGCCTGGAGCGGCCCGGTCTTCACCAGCCGCACCCACCAGTTGTTCCTGGGCGAATAGGTCTCGGCAAACACCCGCCAGTCCAGCTTCTGTACCAGCGACACGCTCTCGTTCGGCACGGGAGGGCTTCCGCACTTGGAGTCGTAGTTGCACCAGAACACCTGGATGCCCACACCCGGAATGTCGGTATCCAGCACCTCGCCATTGCCGAACCCGGGAATGCCCGACAGTGGCGCACCGAAGCCGCCGCCCAGTTGGCCCTGGGCTTGGCCGCTGCTGTCGCAGCGGATGGTCACGCCGGTCGCGCGCCGCCAGCCGCTGTCGAACAGCGCGGTGCCGACCGGCACGTCCCGCGGAACGGCCAGGACGTTATCGATGGGCACGCTGAAGACCGAGGTCATGTAGCCCGGCACGAAGGCGCAGGAAGCCCAGGCCGAGGGCGCGGCGAACAGCAGCAGGCAGAGCGACAGGGTTGTTCTCAGCATGGGGAGTCTCCGTGGACGCCGGGCGCCCACCTGTCAGTTGGCGGATCGGCGGCAGAGCGCCTCGAGGCGGAAGAACGGCTGGCCTTCGGCCTTCGCTTCCGGCAGTTGGTAGGCGGCCGCGCACTGGCGGTCGGGGCTGGTTCCCCAGCGCACCAGCAGTTCGCCCTGCGCCTGTTCGGCGCGCAGGAACACGCGGCTGCCCTGCCCCACCAGGGTCAGGCTGGTACCCTCGGCATCCAGCACCTCGGCGCCCACCGGCAGCTTGCCGCCGTCCTCGTCCCGCAGCGTCAGCAGCAGCGGCTGGCCGTTGCGCGTCGGGTACTTGAGCAGGGCCACCGAGCCGAAGCGCGGGGACACCGTCTGTTCGGTCAGTTGCAGTTCGACGTCCTCGCCCAGGCCCTTGGGGTCCAGCCCCACGCGATTGCGCCGGTAGGGGGTGAGGCCGCTGGTGAAGGCGAAGCCGTTGCCGGCGACCTGCGCGCCGGTGCTGTTGACCAGGCCGGCGCCGCTGGCGCCGCGGGCCTCGACCAGGACCTTGGTCTCGCCCTGGTCGGGGCTGAAGTTGATGCCGCCGGCATGGGCCAGCAGGCTGCCGGACAGGCCCACGCCCAGTTGCCGGTAGCCGTCGCCATCGCTGACGCTGGCCGACAGCGAGGCGGCCGAGGCGCGATACTGGGCGTTGGCGCCGCTGCTGGTGCTGCTGCCGCCGTCGTTGCGGCTGCGCGATGCGTAGACGCCGTAGCTGAAGGCGCTGCGCTCGCCGAGGGAGCCGGACAGGCCGAGCTGGGCATCGCTGGCGCCGTTGTCGGTGCGGCTGTAGGAACTGCTCAGGTAGGGCGAGCTGGGCGCGCGGCCCAGGGGCAGCGACAGGCTGAGCATGTACTGGTTCTGGCTCTGCCCGGACTGCGAGCGGGTGCGGCTGGCCGACAGGTTCAGGCTGCCCCAGCGCCAGCCGTTGCTATAGCCGGCCTGGTAGCTGAGGTCGCTGCCGGCGTCGACGTTCCAGTAGTTCTGCGCCGAGCCGCTGAGGTAGAAGCTGCCCCAGCCGTCCGCCAGGGGCTGGCTGATGTTGGCCTGCAGGCGGTTGCGCTGGCGGAAGCGCCCGGTGCCGCCGGAGCCGTCGCTCAGTTCGGCGAACTCGCCCAGCCCCAGGTAGCCTTCGCTGGAAAAGCGGTAGGCGGCGACCGCAAAGTTGGTGCGCGTCGACTCCACCAGCTTGCTGTAGCTCAGCCGGTAGCTCTCCCCGCTGGCATCGCCGCCCAGGCCGTGGACCGGGTCCAGGCCGGAGGCGCTGGAGCGGGTGACGTCGAAGGCGAAGGCGCCCACCGGCGTACTCAGCGCCACCCCGCCCTGCAGCGCCAGGTAGTTCTGCGCGACTATGCCGCCGGTGTAGCCGGTCCACAGGTTGGACAGGCCGCGCTGGTAGGTGCCCTGGAGGAACTTAGGCGCGTCGTCCAGGCGCTCGTCGCGGTACTCGCCGGCGCTGAGGCTGTAGCGCGACACGCCCGGACGCAGCAGCTGCGCCACGCTGGCGAAGGGCACGGTGAAGCGCCGTTCGCGGCCGTCGGCCTCGGTCACGGTGACCTCAAGGTCGCCGGCATAGCCGGTGCCGTAGAGCTCGTCGATGATGAAGGGGCCGGGCGCCACCGTGGTTTCGTAGAGGATGTTGCCGCCCTGGCGCACCGTGACCTTGGCGTTGGTCTCGGCGGTGCCGCGGATGGCCGGGGCGAAACCACGCTGCGAGTCGGGCAGCATGCGCTCGTCCGAGGCCAGCTGGACGCCGGTGAAGGGCACGCTGTCGAACAGGTCGGCGGGGGTGTAGTACTCGCCCAGGGTCAGCTGCGACTTCAGCGCGGTGATGTCGCGCTGGGCGTAGCTGCTGATGGCGTCGTACTCGGAAACGCCGTCGGAGCGGCTGTAGCTGCCGTTGTGGCGCAGGCGCCAGTCGCCGAGGTTCACCCCGCTGTTGAGCCCGGCGTAGTACTGGCTGGAGCTGCTGCCGCCGACGTCGCTGCGGTAGGCGTTGGCGTTGTAGTCGACGAAGGCCGCGGTGATGCCGCGGTCCCAGTCGCGCGGGTCGACGTGGTCGGCGCGGGTGCGGCGCAGATAGGCCTGGGGAATGCTCAGTTCCAGGCGCATGTCGGCCAGGTCGGGCGCAACCCGGCTGTCCGGGATCAGGCGCTGGAGGTCGATGCACGCCGGGTCGGCGGCCTGCAGCGCCTCGCGGGCCTCGGCCGGCAGGCGGTCGATGGCCAGCCCCAGCAGCGGCAGTTGCTCGCGCGCCCAGCACACGCTGGCGTCCTCGCGCACCTCGACGCGCTGCCGCCCCTGCCAGTTGTCGTTGAGGTACAGGTCCAGCGTGTAGCTGCCGGGCTGCACCGGGCTGCCCTGCTCGAAGCGCGTCAGGTCGACCGTCTGGCCCGGCGCGTTGCGCAGGAAGTCGGTGTCGAAGCGCACCGGCTGGTCGTCCGCCCAGCCGACGAGGCTCGGCAGGCCGGCCAGGGCGGCGGCGAGCGAGCCCAGGGCGACGGTGGTCCCGCGCCGCCCGCTCCAGCGCCGGATGAAGCCTGTGCAGGAGCCCATGCCGGTCACGGCAGCTTGACCTTGTCGTCGGTGGCGACGCCGTAGTCGCTCATCCAGCTGTACTCCAGGGTGCCGCCGGCGGCCTTCAGGGTGGCGGGCAGGGCGAAATCCTCGTGGGAGAACGGCTTGAGCATGCCCGGGCCGAGATCGTGGCCGCGCCCGCCCTGCTTCAGCCCCAAGCTGGCGTAGGACACGTGGTAAGGCGTGGGATTTTCCCCGCGCAGTACGCGCTTGCCCGCCTGCTCCAGCACCTGCCAGCGCACCTTGCGCACCGCCTCCGCGGCGCTGCCGGGCAGCCCCGAGGGGCGGTAGAACAGCTTCAGCCGCGAACGCACGGCGATCTGCATGTAGCTGCGCTCGCTGGCGTCCGGCAGCGGCGGGATCTCCAGGGCGTTGAACCAGAACAGCGACTCGCGGTCGTCCGGCAGCGTCTCGCCGCTGAAGGCCACGCGCACCGACTGGCCCTTGGCGGGGTCGAGGCGGAAGATCGGCGGGGTGATGACGAAGGGCGCGTCGGCATCCTGGGGTTGCGTCTGGATGTCGCCTTCGTCGACCCAGATCTGCATCAGCGCCGGGACCTTGCCGTCGTTGCTCAGGCGGACGGTGATTTCCCGCTCGCCGGCGGGGTAGACCAGGCGGGTGCCCTGGACGGTGACGGCGGCCCAGGCGGAAGTGCTCAGGCACGCGGCAAAGGCGAGCCCTGCCGTCATTGCGACAGCACGAATCAGCATGCTCATGGAAACCTCGGTGGATGCCCCGGGAGTCGCCTCCCGGGGGAAGCGGGACTTACTGGTAGCTCATGGTGTACTGCAGGTTGGTCTTCAGTACGCCAGGGGTGGTGGTGGCACTGCTCGCGGCATACTTGGCGACGAACCCCAGGGAAGCCTTGCCGTCGGCACCGGACTCCACCTGGTAGCCGCCGGAGCTGGAGATGTCGCTCAGGTCGATCTTGGTGGTGCCGTCGGCGCGGAACAGGGCGACTTGCGCATTGGTGCCGCCGTTCGCGGGAGGGATGGTGTTGTTCAGGTTGCCGGTGGCGGGGTCGACGTTGCCGCCGGTGGCGAACACCGCGGCGACCATGGCATTGGCGTCGCAGCCAGTGGTGTTGAGGGTGAAGGTCTGCGAGCCGGCAACCGTCCCGGCGCCCTGCAGGAGGTCGGCGTTCACCGGCTGCAGGGTGACGAGCTGGCTGGCGCTGGAAGGCTCGAGGGTGCAGGTCTTGGCGTTGACCAGGCCCTCGAAGGTCAGGGTACCGTCGGCAGCCGTTGCCGCACCGGACAAGCCGGCCACGGAAAGACACGCCAGGGCGGCGATTAGCTTCTTGCTCATTTGTTCGAACTCCAGGTCGATACGGCGTCAGGCAGCGCTTGGCTGGCACTGACTCGTTGGTTGTCAGGGCGTCTTCAAAGGCCCGGACAAATGGTCGAACAAACTCGGAAATGAATTAAGGTAAGGGAACCCCCAAAAAACGTAGGAAACGCCCTATACGCCCAATCGAACTTTTCCCCTATACAGTCAGGGAAAGGCGCCTTCAGCCCCACTTATTTCCTGGCAATGTGCCACTATTCCCGTAAGCCATATCTGTGACCGGCCGCACAGAGGCCCGGGGCAAGCGCGGTTCGTGGGTATGGCGCGGAGGGGAAAGAGAGGTGTCGCAGGGAGGGGAAAATTCGCAGGATGAACGGCCGGCCCCTTGCGGGCCGGCCGGGGTATCGGGCGCCGGTCAGCCGATCTTGCCGCCGTGGGCCTGCTGGTCGGCGTGGTACGAGGAGCGCACCAGCGGGCCGGAGGCGACGTTCTTGAAGCCCATCTTCGCGCCTTCCTCGGCGAACCAGGCGAAGGTGTCTGGGTGGACGAAGCGCTGCACCGGCAGGTGGTTGCGCGAGGGCTGCAGGTACTGGCCGAGGGTCAGCATGTCGATGTCGTGCTCGCGCATGCGCTGCATGACCTCGATGACCTCGTCGTCGGTCTCGCCCAGGCCGAGCATCAGGCCGGACTTGGTCGGCACGTGGGGCACCAGTTGCTTGAACTTCTGCAGCAGGTCCAGCGACCACTCGAAGTCCGAACCCGGGCGCGAGGACTTGTACAGCCGCGGCACGGTTTCCAGGTTGTGGTTGAACACGTCCGGCGGCTCGGCGGCGGTGATTTCCAGGGCGATGTCCATGCGTCCGCGGTAGTCCGGGACCAGGGTTTCCAGCTGGATGCCGGGGGACAGCTTGCGGATTTCGCGCAGGCAGTCGGCGAAGTGCTGGGCGCCGCCGTCGCGCAGGTCGTCGCGGTCCACCGAGGTGATCACCACGTACTTCAGGCGCAGGTCGGCGATGGCGATGGCCAGGTTGGTCGGCTCGTCCACGTCCAGCGGCTTCGGCCGGCCGTGGCCGACGTCGCAGAACGGGCAGCGGCGGGTACAGATGTCGCCCATGATCATGAAGGTCGCGGTGCCGCCGGAGAAGCACTCGCCCAGGTTCGGGCAGGAGGCCTCTTCGCACACGCTGTGCAGCTTGTGCTTGCGCAGCAGCTGCTTGATGCGGTCCACCTCGGGCGAGACCGGGATGCGCACGCGGATCCAGTCGGGTTTCTTCGGCAGTTCCTCGGTGGGGATGATCTTCACCGGAATGCGCGCCACCTTCTCGGCGCCGCGCAGTTTCACGCCGACTTCCACCTTGCCCGGCTTGCCTTGGCCCGGGGTCTCCACAACAGTGCTCATCTCAGTTCGATCCCGCCCGTTAGGGTCTTCTGTTCAGCGTAGCCAAGACGCTCGGTGAGTTCGCCGCGCAGGCGTTTGCGCACCTCGGCCAGGGTGATGGGGCCGGCCAGCTCGCGCAGCTGGGTCATGGCCATGCCTGCGTAGCCGCAGGGATTGATACGACGGAAAGGCTCCAGGTCCATGTCGACGTTCAGCGCCAGGCCATGGAAGGACCGGCCGTTGCGGATGCGCAGGCCGAGGGAGGCGATCTTCGCGCCGTCCACGTAGACGCCCGGGGCGTCGGGTTTGGACACGGCGCTGACGCCGAAGCCCTCGAGCAGGCCGATCAGGCTCTGTTCGATGCGCGTGACCAGCTCGCGCACGCCCAGGTGCGAGCGGCGCACGTCGAGCAGCAGGTAGGCCACCAGTTGGCCGGGGCCGTGGTAGGTCACCTGGCCGCCGCGGTCCACCTTGACCACCGGGATGTCGCCGGGCATCAGCACGTGTTCGGCCTTGCCGGCCTGGCCCTGGGTGAACACCCGCTCGTGCTCCAGCAGCCAGACTTCGTCGGGCGTGCCCTCGTCGCGCTCGGCGGTGAAGCGCTGCATGGCGTGCCAGGTCGGCTCGTAGGGCAGCACGCCGAGTTCGCGGAAGCCCAGGGAAGAACCGGCCTCGGGCATCACAGCACCATGTGCACGCGGCCGCTGGCGCGCAGGTCGCTGTGGATGTTCTGCAACTGGTCGACGCCGGTGGCGGTGATCAGCACCTGCACCGAGAGGAAGCGCCCGTTGCGGCTGTCGCGGCTCACCAGGGTGGTGACGTCCAGGTCCGGCGCGTGGCGCTGGATGATCTCCACGACCAGGTCGGCGAAGCCGTCGCCGGCGTCACCGATCACCTTGATCGGGTAGCGTTCGCAGGGGAACTCGATCTTGGGCGCGGGAGGAGTGCTGGTATCAGTGGTTTCAGTCATGGCTGTCGCGGGCGGGTAGCCCGCCTCCGCACGAAGCTCCCGGGTCGGGAGGTTCCGGATGGATCGGACCTGACGGCTGCCGACGCCACGGGGGAGGTCGATCAGGCGCAGGCGCGCATTTTACCTGAGTCGAGCGCGCGCATGCGTAGAAATTCCCGGGCTTGTATACAAAAGTACGAGCCCGGGGGACCGTCGGTCAGTTGAACAGGCCGTAGAAGAACAGGCGGATGCTATCCCACAGGCGGCGGAAGATACCACCCTCCTCCACGGCGTTCAGGGCCACCAGGTCGGAGGTGCGCACGACCTTGTCGCCCAGCTTCACTTCCACCTTGCCGATCACCTGGCCCTGCTGGATCGGGGCCATCAGCTGCGGCTGCAGCACCATGTTGGCCTGCAGCTGCTTGAGCTGGCCGCGCGGCACGGTCATGGTCAGGTCTTCGGACAGGCCGGCCTTCACTTCATGCTCGGAGCCCTTCCAGACCAGGGCCTTGGTCAGCTCGGCGCCTTTCTTGTAGAAGGTCTGCGATTCGAAGAAGCGGAAGCCGTAGGTCAGCAGCTTCTGTGTCTCGGCGGCGCGGGCCTGCTCGCTGTTGGTGCCGAACACCACGGCGATCATGCGCTGGCCGTCACGCACGGCGGAGGCCACCAGGCAGTAGCCGGCTTCCTCGGTGTGGCCGGTCTTCAGGCCGTCGACGGTCTTGTCGCGCCACAGCAGCAGGTTGCGGTTGGGCTGCTTGATGTTGTTCCAGAGGAATTCCTTCTGCGCGTAGATGGCGTAGTGGGTCGGCTCGCCGTAGATGATGGCGCGGGCCAGGGTCGCCATGTCGCGGGCCGAGGAGTAGTGCTCCGGGTTCGGCAGGCCGGTGGCGTCCATGAAGTGGGAGTTGGTCATGCCCAGCTTCTGCGCGGTGTTGTTCATCATGTCGGCGAAGGCGTCCTCGCTGCCGGCGATGTGCTCGGCGAGAGCGACGGAGGCGTCGTTGCCCGACTGGATGATGATGCCGTGCAGCAGGTCGCTGACCGACACCTGCGAGCCCAGCTTGATGAACATGCGCGAACCGCCGGTGCGCCAGGCGTGCTCGCTGACGGTCACCATGTCGCTCTCGGCGATGCGCCCGCCCTCGATTTCCTTGGTGGCGATGTAGGCGGTCATCAGCTTGGTCAGGCTGGCCGGGGGCAGGCGCTCGTCGGCGTTGTTCTCCACCAGGACCTGGCCGCTGGCGCCGTCCATCAGCACCCAGGCCTTGGCCGCCAGCTGCGGCGCGGCGGGGACAACGGATTCAGCCGCCCAGCCGGCCACGGGGGCGCTGAGCAACACGAGCATGGACAGGCGTTTGGCGATGGTGATGATATTCATCCGTCTCTCTGGGTTCACTAATGGTCAAACAATCCCTTGGGGGAATTCCCGGGCGGCCTCTGGCGTGCCGCTTGATCGGTGCGCCGCGTTCAGTCCGGGCGCACCAGCTTGGGTTGGCCGAGGTTGGCCAGGCGGATGCTGTCCTGCATCCGCGCCGCTTCATCCTGCGTTCCGATCGGCCCCAGGCGTACCCGGTGCAGGGTCTGCTTGTTGACCACGACCGAGCTGATAAAGACCTGGGCGGAAGTCATGCCGCTGATCTTGTCCCTGAGCAGTTCCGCAGCGTCCGGGTTGGCGAAGGCACCCACCTGGAGATACAGGCCAGCGGCTGGTAATGAAGCGTTTTTTTTTGAGTCGACCTGCACCGGCGCCACGGGCGCGGCGTGCTGCGCCGGCGGCGGGGTGTAGACCTCGATCGGCTGGGCCATGGCCACCGCCTGGGGCTGCGCGCCGGCCGCCGGGGCGCTCTGCACCGGCGCCATCTTCGGCTGCGCCAGGACCATCGGCACCGGGCGCCCCTGGGCGGCCCACCAGCGCTGCGGGTCGATGCCCTCGACCTTGACCCGCGCGGTGCCGGTCTCGGCATAGCCGAGCTTCTTGGCCGCGGCGAAGGACAGGTCGATGACGCGGTCGGAATAGAACGGGCCGCGGTCGTTGACGCGGACGATGACGCTCTTGCCGTTGTCCAGGTTGGTCACCCGCACGTAGCTGGGCAGCGGCAGCGTCTTGTGCGCCGCGGTCATGCCGTAGAGGTCGTACATCTCGCCGTTGGCGGTGGCCTGGCCGTGGAACTTGGTGCCGTACCAGGACGCCGTGCCGGTCACGCTGTAGGCGCGCGCGTCGCTGAGCGGGTAGTAGGTCTTGCCCAGCACGGTGTAGGGGTTGTTCTTGAACGGGCCGTTGTGCGGCATCGGCACGGCATCGGGGATGCGCGATACGTCGACGTCCCACCAGGGGGCGCCGTCGCGGTGCGGCCGGTTGTAGTCCATCGGCCCGGAAAGGCCGCCGCTTTTCGCCGGTTGCGGAGCCCGGGAGCTGGTGCAGCTGGCGAGCAGCACGGCGCTCAGGCCGAAGCACGCCGCCGCCGACCAGAAGCCCGGTCGCTTCAGTCGCTGGTTCACTGGACACCTCGCGCCCGGACGATCTCGCCGGCCAGCTGATGGACCGCCATGGCGTACATGGCGCTGCGGTTGTAGCGGGTGATCACGTAGAAGTTGGGCAGCCCGACCCAGTATTCGGGGCCGTCGGCGCCTTCGAAGCGGATGGCGGTGACCTTGAGGTCGTCGCGCAGCACGTCATGGGTGCGCCAGCCCGCGGCGCGCAGCTGGCCGAGGCTCATCTGCGGCTCCAGGCCCTGGGTGATGGCGTCCTGGGCGCTGTCCATGCTCAGCTCGGCCTGCGACACCACCGGCTCGCCGGCCTGCCAGCCATGCTGCTTGAAGTAGCTGGCGACGCTGCCGATGGCATCGGTCGGGTCGGTCCAGATGTTGATGTGGCCGTCGCCGTCGAAGTCCACGGCGTAGGCGCGGAAGCTGCTGGGCATGAACTGCGGCAGGCCCATGGCGCCGGCGTAGGAGCCGTTCAGGCCGAGCGGGTCGACCTGCTGCTCGCGGGCCAGCAGGAGGAACTGCTTGAGTTCCTTGCGGAAGAAGTCGGCGCGCGGCGGGTAGTCGAAGGCCAGGGTGGACAGCGCGTCCATCACCCGGTAGTTGCCGGTGTTGCGGCCGAAGAAGGTCTCGACGCCGATGATCGCCACTATGTACTGGGCCGGCACGCCGTAGTCCTTCTCCGCGCGGGCCAGGGCCTCGGCGTTCTGGTTCCAGAACTCCACGCCGCGCTTGATGCGCGCGTCGGTGAGGAAGATCGGCCGGTAGTCCTTCCACGGCTTGACGCGCTCGGCGGGCCGGGAAATGGCGTCGAGGATCGACTGCTTGCGTTCGACGTCCTGGAACAGCGAAAGCAGCTGCTCGTCGGCGAAGCCGTAGTCGCGGGTCATCTCGCCGACGAACTGGGCGACCTGGGGCGAGCCGTCGTAGTCGCCCGCCTGGGCGGCGCCGCCGAAGCCGATGGCCCCGGCCAGCCCCACCCAATGGACACCCCTGACGGCCCACTCGCGCAGTATCTGCATTCCTTTCTTCACTCTGGTCTCAACGTTTCTTCTTCAAACCTGGGCGATCCATTTCCGGTGCGTATGAATCGACATCAAAACCCCGAACCCTGACATCAGCGTCACCAGCGAAGTTCCGCCGTAGCTGATGAAGGGAAGCGGAACCCCCACGACCGGCAGCAACCCGCTGACCATACCAATGTTGACGAACACGTACACGAAGAAGGTCATGGTGATGCTGCCGGCCAGCAGCTTGCCATACAGCGTCTGGGCCTGCGCCGTGATCACCAGCCCGCGGTAGATCACCATCAGGTACAGGGCCAGCAGCAGGCATACCCCCACCAGGCCGAACTCTTCGCCGAGCACGGCAATGATAAAGTCCGTATGGCTTTCCGGCAAAAAATCCAGGTGCGACTGGGTGCCCAGCAGCCAGCCCTTGCCGAATACGCCGCCGGAACCGATGGCCGCTTTTGACTGGATGATGTTCCAGCCGGTGCCCAGCGGGTCGCTTTCCGGGTCGAGGAAGGTCAGCACCCGCTGCTTCTGGTAATCGTGCATGACGAAGAACCACATGGCCACCGCCACCGGCACCGCCGCGGTCACCGCGCCGAGGATCCAGCGCCACTGCAGGCCGCCGACGAACAGCACGAAGGCGCCAGAGGCCAGCACCAGCATGGCGGTGCCCAGGTCCGGCTGCTTGAGGATCAGCACGAAGGGCACGCCGATCAGCGCCAGGCTGATCGCCAGGTGCTTGAGATTCGGCGGCAGGTTGCGCTTGGACATGTACCAGGCCAGCGTCATGGGCATGAACAGCTTCATGAACTCGGCGGGCTGGAAGCGGATCACCCCGGGGATGTTGATCCAGCGCGTGGCGCCCATGGCGTTGTGGCCCATGACGTCCACCACCACCAGCAGCAGCACCCCGATCAGGTAGCCCAGCGGCACCCAGCGGGCCAGGAAGCGCGGCTCGATCTGGGCGATGACGAACATCATCACCAGGCCCAGGCCGAAGGACGAGGCCTGCTTGAGCAGCAGGTCCCAGCTCTTGCCGCTGGCCGAATAGAGGACGAACAGGCCGGCCGCGCCCAGCACCAGCAACAGCAGCAGCAGCAGGCCGTCGATGTGCAGCCGCTGCAGCAGGCTGGCGCGCCGCTTCATCACGTCCTCGTTGGACAGCGTGCGGTCGAAGTTGGGGTTCATGTTCATGCTCATGGCTTCGGCGCCTCCGCCACCTGTGGCGCGAATTCGGGCTTGAGCTTGCCGCTCTCGTCCAGCAGCCAGGCATCCATCACCTGCTTGAGCACGGGGGCGGCGACGCCGGAGCCGGACTCGCCGTTCTCCACCATCACCGACACCGCGATCTGCGGGTTGTCCGCCGGGGCGAAGCCGATGAACAGCGCGTGGTCGCGGTTGCGCTCGTTGAGCTTGGAACGGTCGTAGCGCTCGTTCTGCTTGATCGCCACCACCTGCGCGGTACCGGACTTGCCGGCGATGCGGTAGACCGAGGCGGCGCCGACCTTGTGCGCGGTGCCGCGGGCATTGTGCACCACTTGCTGCATGTCGGAGTCGATCAGTTCCCAGTTGCCCGGCTCGCGCAGCTCGATGTCGGGCATCGGCTCGGGGTCGACCGGCGGCTGGCCGTCGACGGTCCTGGCCAGGTGCGGGCGGATCCACTTGCCGTGGTTGGCGATCAGCGCGGTCATCTGCGCCAGCTGCAGCGGCGTGGACTGCATGTAGCCCTGGCCGATGCCGAGGATCAGCGTCTCGCCGGGGAACCAGACCTGGCGGCGGGTGGCGCGCTTCCACTCGCGCGAGGGCATCAGCCCCGGCGACTCGCCGTACATGTCCAGGGACACGCGCTGGCCGAAGCCGAAGCGGCTCATGTAGTCGTGCAGCCTGTCGATGCCGAGCTTGTGGGCGAGGTCGTAGAAGTAGGTGTCGTTGGAACGCATGATCGCCGTCTCCAGGTTCACCCAGCCCTCGCCGGAACGGTTCCAGTTGCGGTACTTGTGGTCGTAGTTGGGCAGCTGGTAGTAGCCGGGGTCGAAGACCCGCGAGCTGGGCGTGACCACTCCGGCGTCGAGCCCGGCCAGGGCCACCGCCGGCTTCACCGTCGAGCCCGGCGGGTACAGGCCGCGCAGCACGCGGTTGTACAGCGGGCGGTCGATGGAATCGCGCAGCGCCGAGTAGTCCTTGAAGCTGATGCCGGTGACGAACAGGTTGGGGTCGTAGCTCGGCTGGCTGACCATCGCCAGCACCTCGCCGGTGGCCGGCTGGATCGCCACGATGGCGCCGCGGCGCCCGCCCAGGGCCTCCTCGGCCTTGGCCTGCAGCTTGCTGTCGATGCTCAGGACGATGTCCTTGCCCGGCACCGGGTCGGTGCGCTTGAGCACGCGCAGCACGCGGCCGCGGGCGTTGGTCTCGACCTCCTCGTAGCCCACGGTGCCGTGCAGCTCGGCCTCGTAGAACTTCTCCACGCCGGTCTTGCCGATGTGGTGGGTGCCGGAATAGTTGACCGGGTCGAGCACCTTCAGCTCGGCCTCGTTGATCCGCCCGACGTAGCCCACCGAATGGGCGAAGTGCTCGCCCAGCGGATAGTGGCGGACGAACTGCGCGGTGACGTCGATACCCGGCAGACGGTACTGGTTCACGGCGATGCGGGCGATCTGCTCCTCGGACAGCTCGAACATGATCGGCACCGGCTCGAACGGCCGCCGGCCCTGCTTCATGCGCTTCTCGAAGATCGCCTTGTCCTCCTCGGTCAGGCCGAGGATCTCCACCAGCGCCTGCAGCTCCTGCTGCAGGTTCTCGGTGCGCTCGCGGGTGACCGTGAGGCTGAAGCTGGGGCGGTTGTCGGCGATCAGCACGCCGTTGCGGTCGTAGATCAGGCCGCGGTTCGGCGGGATCGGCTGGACGTGGACGCGGTTGTTCTCCGACAGCGTCGAGTGGTACTCGTACTGGGTGACCTGCAGGTGGTACATGCGCGCCACCAGCACCAGGGCCAGGAGGAAGATCGCCACCGCGCCGACGACGACCCGGCGACGCACCAGGCGGGCGTCCTTCTCGTGGTCCTTGAGTTGTATCGGCTGCGGCATCGGGTACGGCTACGACTACTTGTGGTAGGGGTGCCCGGACAGCACCGTCCAGGCGCGGTAGATCTGCTCGCCCACCAGGATGCGCACCAGCGGGTGCGGCAACGTCAGCGGCGACAGCGACCAGCGCTGTTCGCTGCGCGCGCAGACCTCCGGCGCCAGCCCTTCCGGGCCGCCGACCATGAGGTTGACGGTGCGTGCGTCCAGGCGCCAGCGATCCAGCTCGGCGGCCAGTTGCGGGGTGCTCCAGGGCTTGCCTTCGACTTCCAGGGTCACCACCCGTTCACCGGGCTGCACCTTGGCCAGCATGGCTTCGCCTTCCTGGCGGATCAGCCGGGCCACGTCGGCGTTCTTGCCGCGCGTGTTCAGCGGGATCTCCACCAGTTCCAGGGACAGCTCCGAGGGCAGGCGCTTGACGTACTCCTGCCAGCCCTCCTCGACCCAGCGCGGCATGCGCGAGCCGACCGCGATCAGACGCAGGCGCAAGGGCGCTTACTCGCCGCTGTGGTGGGCGCGGCTCTGTTCGGCGCCGAGCCAGAGGCGCTCCAGGTCGTAGAACTGGCGGGTGGCCGGCTGCATGACGTGGACCACGACGTTGCCCAGGTCGATCAGCACCCATTCGCCGCCTTCCTGGCCCTCGCTGCCGATGGGCTTGACGCCCTGTTCCTTGACCTTCTCCAGGACGTTGTCGGCCAGCGACTTGACCTGGCGGCTGGAGGAGCCGGAGGCGATGACCATGACGTCGGTGATGCTGGTCTTGTCGCGCACGTCGAGGACGGTGATGTCCTGCGCTTTCATGTCTTCCAGAGCGGCGACGGCCAGCTCGACCAGTTGTTCGGTTTGCATTGAATGACTCTCTAGTTTGCCAGGGACGCGCGGTACAGCCCGTGCGCCTCGATGTAGTTCAATACCGCGTCCGGCACCAGGAAGCGCGGCGAGCGCCCCTGCGCCAGCAGGGCGCGGATCTGGGTGGCCGACACCGCCAGGGGCGTCTGCCAGATGAAAGTGACCTGCCCGGCCGGCCCGGCGAGGGCGTTGGGGTCGGCCATGCTACGCGCCGCCAGCAGGTCGCGCAGGGCTTCCGGCGCCTCCACGTCGGCATCCGGGCGTTGCAGCACCAGCATGTGGCAGTGCTGCAGCAACTCGTCCCAGCGGTGCCAGGTGGGCAGGCCGCAGAAAGCGTCCCAGCCGACCATCAGGAACAGCTGCGCCTCGCTCCCCAGCTCCGCGCGCAGCGATTCCAGGGTGTCGATGGTGTAGGACGGCTTGTCGCGGGCCAGCTCGCGGGCATCCACCGTCAGGGGCGCGACGCCGGCCACCGCCAGCTCGACCATGGCCAGGCGCTGCTGCGCCGAGACCTGCGGCGTCTCGCGGTGCGGCGGGCGCGCCGCCGGCAACAGGCGCAGCTCGTCGAGCCCCAGCAGTTCGGCGGTCTCCAGCGCGCTGCGCAGGTGACCGATGTGCACCGGATCGAAGGTGCCGCCGAAGAGGCCGATCCGCCGCGGGCGTTGCTTGCCCATCAGGTGCGCACGTGCCCGTCGCCGAAGACCACGTACTTCTCGCTGGTCAGGCCTTCCAGGCCGACCGGGCCGCGGGCATGCAGCTTGTCGGTGGAGATGCCGATCTCCGCCCCCAGGCCATACTCGAAGCCGTCGGCGAAGCGCGTCGAGGCATTGACCATGACCGAAGCCGAGTCCACCTCGGCGAGGAAGCGCCGGGCGTTGCTGAAGTTCTCGCTGACGATGGCGTCGGTGTGCTGCGAGCCGTAGGTGTTGATGTGCTCGATGGCGCTGTCCAGGTCGTCGACGATGCGGATCGACAGGATCGGCGCGTTGTACTCGGTGCGCCAGTCTTCCTCGGTCGCCTCCAGCACGTCGCTGCCCAGCAGCGCGCGGGTGGCGGCGTCGCCGCGCAGCTCCACGCCCTTGTCGCGGTAGATGGCGGCCAGCGGCGGCAGCACGCGCGCGGCGATGGCCTTGTGCACCAGCAGGGTTTCCATGGTGTTGCACGGCGCGTAGCGCTGGGTCTTGGCGTTGTCGGCGATGCGGATGGCCTTGTCGAGGTCGGCCGACTCGTCGATGAACACGTGGCAGATGCCGTCCAGGTGCTTGATCACCGGCACCTTGGCCTCGCGGCTGATGCGCTCGATCAGGCCCTTGCCGCCGCGCGGGACTATCACGTCGACGTACTCGGGCATGCTGATCAGCGCGCCCACGGCGGCGCGGTCGGTGGTCTCGACCACCTGCACGGCGCTCGCCGGCAGGCCGGCCGCGGCCAGGCCCTGCTGGATGCAGCGGGCGATGGCCTGGTTGGAATGGATGGCCTCGGAGCCGCCGCGCAGGATGGTGGCGTTGCCCGACTTCAGGCACAGGCTGGCGGCGTCGATGGTCACGTTCGGCCGCGACTCGTAGATGATCCCGACCACGCCCAGGGGCACGCGCATCTTGCCGATCTGGATGCCCGAGGGCACGAAGCGCATGTCGCGGATCTCGCCGATGGGGTCCGGCAGCTTGGCCACCTGGCGCAGGCCCTCGATCATGTCGTCGATGCGCGCCGGGGTCAGCGCCAGGCGGTCGAGCATGGCTGGCTCCAGGCCATTGGCCCGGCCGGCGGCCAGGTCCTGCTCGTTGGCGTGGGCGAGCTGCTCGCGGGCAGCGTCCAGGGCATCGGCGGCGGCCAGCAGGGCGGCGTTCTTCTGCGCGGTGGAGGCCCGCGCGAGCACGCGCGAGGCTTCACGGGCGGCGCGGCCCAGGCGGCTCATATAGTCGAGGACGGACTCGGTCATGGTTCGTACGCGTCTGCGTGAGGGAAATGCGCGATTATAGCGACCCCGCCTGCGCCCGCCCAGCCACAGCAGCCAGCCGGTAGACAGGGCGTCCCACCGGCGCGCCGGTAACGCCGCCCAGGCGCCGCGGGCCGCGCCCCGGCCGCGGAACGGTGACACCCGCAACAGCGCGTTGCGATTTCCCCCGCCCGAAGGTTGGGTAAACAAAAGGCCGGCCTCTGTCTACCTTGGAGCCACCCCGCCGCGCACTGCCAGCCGTTCGCCATCCGGCACGCCAGGGAAGAACAACAAGAGGCGGAACACCGCCGGAGATTCGCCATGCGCTACCGCACCGACTACAGCGCCCAGGCCCTCACCGCCGCCCCGGCGGTGCTCGAACTGGACGGCTGGCAACTCCACTACCAGGCCTTCGCCCACCGCGCGGACGACCCGCGCCCGCCGGTGCTGCTGCTCGGCGGCGCCTTCCAGAGCTTCCGCTCCTTCGCCGGCGAAGTCAGCGAGCTGCTCGCCGAGCACCCGGTGATCCTCCTCGACCTGCCCAGCCAGGGCGGCAACCTGCAACTGGCGCCGCAACTGAGCCTGGAGGACCTGGCCGACCTGATCGCCGCCTTCGCCGAGGCATTGCGCCTGCCACCGCTGATGCCCATCGGCCTGTCCTACGGCTCGGCCCTGGCCGCCCTCTTCGCCGCCCGCCATCCCGGGCGCTGCGCGCGCCTGCTGCTGGCCGGCATCACCGCCTTCGGCCGCCCCGGCGCCCGCGCCCTGCTGGAAGAAGCCCTGGCGCGCCTGGACCTGGGCCAGCACGAGCCCTTCGCCAACGGCGTGCTGACCGGCCTGGTCAACCCGCTGCGCCTGGCCGATACCGGCGTCTCCCCGGTGTTCCGCAAGGCCCTGCTGCGCCAGTTGCAGCGCCTGACGCCGGCGGAAGTCGAACGCTACCGGCAGAACAGCCGGCGCCTGCTGGCCTTCGGCGGCTTCGAGCGCCACCCGCAATGCCCGACCCTGGTGCTGGCCGGCGAATACGACCACTTCACCCAACCCTGGGAACACGCCGAATTCGCCCTCGCCTGCGCCGACGCCCAGTTCGCCCTGATCCACGACGCCGACCACCTGGCCCAGTTCGAACGCCGCGGCGCCTGCGCCCGGCTGTACACACCCTTCCTCGACGGCCAGCCGCTGCCGCGCAACGCCGCCGGCAGCACGCGCTTCCAGCGCCAGCAACTGCCGCACCTGGAACGCCGCTTCGAACCGCGCCTGGCGCCACCGCAACCCCGCGCCCTGCTGCGCCACGCCGACGGCGGGCAATGGCGCGCCGAACTGATGGAGATCGGCTACTTCGGCGGCCTGGCCCACGCCGACCTGCCGCCAGAACTGCCGCAACGCGGCTGGCGCCTGGCCATCCCCGGCGTGGAAGAACTGGACATCCTCCCGCTGCGCCGCACCACGGACGGCGTCGCCTTCATCTTCCCCCACGGCGATCCCCGCGCCAGCGCCAGCCTGGCGGAGCTGGTGGTGCCGCTGCAGCAAGGAGCCTGCGCGGCCTGAGGCAACGGAACGATGCCGCCTAGGTTCGCCCTCCCCTGTAGGAGCGAGCTTGCTCGCGAACCCCGCCGAACCCACCCTTGGGCAGGATGCGGTTCGCGAGCAAGCTCGCTCCTACGAAGAGCAGTTCAGGTGCGGGCTTCGATGACGCGCACCAGGCTCGGCATGCGCCCGCGCGGCAGGCACAGCTCGGCGCCGTGCACCTGCGGGTCGAGCACTTCCACGCCGGCGAAGCCGCAGCCGCGGAAGGCCGCGGCTATTTCCGCCTCGCTGCGGTAGTGCAGCGGATAGCCGCCGCGAGTGAGCCGGCCGATCAGGCCGACGCCCCAGCGGATCTGCCGGTAGCGCGGGTGTTCGCGCAGGTCGGGGTAGAGTTCGGTAAGGTAGGTGGCCGCCGGGAAGTCGGCCAGGGCCGCCGCCAGGCGCGTCCAGAAGCCCTCGATCAGCGGGCGCCGGAAGTAGTTCACCAGACCCTCGGTGATCACCACCACCGGGCGCTGGCGGTCGAGCTGGGCGAAGAGCGCGGCCAGGGTATGCGGGCCTTGTTCGGCGAGGATGTCCACGGGGTGCACCCGGTGCCTTTCGTCCAGCCAGCCCTGCCCTTGCAGCAGGGCCGACTTGCGCGCGGCCATGGGCGGCAGGTCCGCCTCCAGGTAGTCCAGTTGTGGGTAACGCTGACGGAAGCGCCTGCCGCGCGGCGACAGGCCGCAGGCGATCTCCACCACCTGGGTGACGCCGCGCTGCTCGATGGCCTGGCGCAGGCGCGCGTCTATCAGCAGGTGGCGCTGCAGCAGGAAGTCCTCGATGTTCAGCCCGAAGCCCAGGCGCGCGCCCCAGGCGATCGGCGCCACGCAGCCGTGCACCCAGCGCCCGAAGGCGGTGGCGAAGGCCGGCTCGGCGAGCTTGTGACGGAACCAGACATAGCCGGTGTAGTGCGCACTGGGGGTGATGTGCGCGCTGTCGGCGCGGATGCGTTCAGCCATGATTCAGTCTCTTGTTGTTATCATCCGCCAGCCTAAAAGCGCCCTGGTACCCACGACAATCCCATGCCTGCCGATCCCATCCTTGGTTTGCCCTGGCCCGAAGCGCGGCCGCTGCCCCATTCCTTCCTCGACCGCGACGCCCTGCTGGTGGCGCGCCAGCTGCTGGGCAAGGTGATCCGTCACCGCGTCGGCGAGCTCTGGCTGTCCACGCGGATCATCGAGACCGAAGCCTATTACCTGGCCGAGAAAGGCAGCCACGCCTCGCTCGGCTACACCGAGAAGCGCAAGGCGCTGTTCCTCGACGGCGGGCACATCTACATGTACTACGCGCGCGGCGGCGACTCGCTGAACTTCAGCGCAGGCGGCGCCGGCAATGCCGTGCTGATCAAGTCCGGCCACCCGTGGATGGACCGCGTCAGCGGCGACGAGGCCCTGGCCCGCATGCGCCAGCTCAACCCCGCCGCCGATGGCAGCGAGCGCCCGCTGGGCAAGCTCTGCGCCGGCCAGACCCTGCTGTGCAAGGCCATGGGCCTCAAGGTGCCGGACTGGGACGCCAGGCAGTTCGACGTGCAGCGGCTGTTCGTCGACGACGTCGGCGACACCCCGGCCCAGGTCATCCAGACCACCCGCCTGGGCATCCCCCACGGCCGCGACGAGCACCTGATGTACCGCTTCGTCGACGCTGCCTTCGCGCCCTTCTGCACGCGAAACCCACTGCGCCGCGGCCAGGTCGAAGGCCGCGACTATTACCTGCTGGACAGCTCGGAAGCGCACCGCACATGAGCCTGGACCTGTTCAACCAATGGATCGCCGGCCACCCGCAGTGGCTGGGGCTGGTGGTCTTCCTCATCGCCTTCCTCGAATGCGCGGCGGTGGTCGGCCTGGTGCTGCCCGGCGTGGTGATGCTCTTCGCCGTGGCCGTGCTGGCCGGCGGCGGCGCCCTGGGCCTGGGGCAGACGCTGCTGCTGGCCTTCGCCGGCGGCCTGCTGGGCGACCTCTGCTCGTACTTCCTCGGCCGCCGCTTCCACCAGGACATCCGCCGCCTGCCGCTGCTGCGCCACCATCCGGAATGGCTGGCCGGCGCCGAAGGCTTCGTCGCCCGCTACGGCGTCACCAGCCTGCTGGTGGGCCGCTTCATCGGCGCCCTGCGGCCGTTCCTGCCGCTGGTGGCGGGCATGCTCGACATGCCCTTCGGGCGCTTCCTGGCGGTCTCCATCCTGGCCGCCGCCGGCTGGTCGGTGGCCTACCTGCTGCCCGGCTGGACCACCGGCGCGGCCTTGCGCCTGCCACTGCCGGAAGGCTTCTGGCCGGAGATGGCGGTGGTCGCCGGCGGCCTGGCCGTGCTCGGCGGCGCCTTGATCCATGCCTGCCTGAAGCGGCGCCACGGCACCGCACTGATCGCCGCCGGGCTGAGCACCGCCCTGCTGCTGGGTATCCTGATCGGCTGGCCGCACCTGGATGCCCTCGACCACGGCCTGATGACGCTGATCCAGCAGGAACGCAGCCCGCTGCTGAACCACATCATGGTGGCGGTGACGCGCCTGGGCGACTTCCGCACCCAGGTGATCGTCGGCATCGTCGTCAGCGGCCTGCTGCTGGGCCTGGGCAAGTGGCGCCACGCGCTGTTCGCCGGCGGCACCCTGCTGGCCACGGCGCTGCTCAACACCACCCTCAAGCACTTCTTCGGCCGCGCCCGCCCCGAGGTGATCGCCGACCCGCTGAGCGCCTTCAGCATGCCCAGCGGGCATAGCTCGGCGTCCTTCGCCTGCTTCCTGGTGCTCGGCGTGCTGGCCAGCCGCGAGGGCTCGCCGCGGGTGCGCCTGACCTGGCTGCTGCTGGCCATGCTGCCGGCCGCGTGGATCGCCGGCTCGCGTCTGTACCTGGGCGCGCACTGGCCCAGCGACGTGATCGCCGGCGCCCTGCTCGCCGCCGCCGTCTGCGCCGCCGCGCTCTGGGCCAGCCAGTTGCGCCAGCCGCTGCCGGCCCTGCCCAGGCGCATCTGGTGGTGCCTGGTGCCGACCCTGCTGCTGGTGTTCTCGGTCTCGGTCGGCTGGGACCTCAGCCACGCCGTGGCGCGCTACACCCCGCTCTGAGCCTCAACGCCAGGGCGCGCCGCGCAGATGCTCGGCGCAGCGCTGCTGGACGAACTCGCGTAGCAGGGTCACCGGCGGGCTCAGCTGCGCGCGGTGGGTGCAGAACAGGTTCAGCGGCGCCGCCTCGCCCCGCTGGTCGGCCAGGACCACTTCCAGGCGCCCGGCGCGCACGTCGGCGGCCACGTCCAGCCAGGACTTGTAGACCAGCCCGCGCCCGGCCACCGCCCAGCGCCGCACCACGTCGGCGTCGTCGCTGACGCGGTCGCCGCCCACCTCGACCGTCTCGTCGCCGAAGCGCCAGCGTTCGTGCACACGGCCGCCGAGCATGTACAGCAGGCAGTTGTGCCGGGCCAGGTCCTGCGGCCGCTGCGGCCGGCCATGCAGGGCGAAATAGGCCGGCGCGCCGCACAGCACGCGGCGGTTGTCCGCCGCCAGGGGCAGCGCCACCAGGCTGGAGTCCGGCGGCTGGCCGAGGCGGATGGCCACGTCCACCGGCTGGCGGTAGAGGTCGGCCTGGCGGTCGCTGAGCAGCAGGCGCAAAACCAGCCGCGGGTGCTGCGCCTGGAACTCGTCGAGCCAGGGCAACAGCACGTTGCGCCCCAGGTCCGAGGGCGCCGAGACCTGCAACGGCCCGGCGATCTCGCTGCGCCCGCCGGCCAGCAGCTGGCGGCCCTCCTCCAGGCTCTGCAGCGAGGCCCGCGCATGGGCCAGGAACAGCTCGCCCTCGGCGGTCAAGCGCAGGCTGCGGGTGGAACGGGCGAACAGTCGCGCCTGCAGGGCGCCCTCCAGGCGCTTGAGCGCGGCGCTGGCCACCGCCGGCGACACCTCCAGTTCGCGGGCCGCGGCGGAGAGGCTGCCGCGCTCGGCGGTGCGGACGAACAGCTGGAGGTCGTCGAAACGCAGCATTTTCAATTTTCCTTTGAAAGAGACTTTCTTCCTACCCGGTTTTTCTTCACAACGAAAGAGCGGAGGATGCGCCCATCCCCCACTGCCGCAAGGAAGAGTCCCGATGAGCAGCCCCATTACCCTGATCGCCATCATCCGCGCCAAGCCCGGCCGCGCCGACGCCCTGCAGGCCCGCCTGGCCGAGCTGCGCGTGCCCTCGCGGGCCGAGCCCGGCTGCATCCAGTACGACCTGCACCGCGACCGCAAGGACGCCGACCTGATCTACATGATCGAGCAATGGCGCGACGAGGCGGCCCTCGCCGAGCACGAGGCCAGCGAGCACTTCCAGGCCTTCGTCGCGGCCAGCCGGGACGATCTGGACGAACTCGACATCCGCCTGATGAACCGCATCGACTGAGGAGCCGCCATGAAAGCCATCGGTTACACCCACAGCCGCCCGATCGACGCCGACGACGCCCTGCTCGACATCCAACTGCCGGAGCCGACGCCCGGCCCGCGCGACCTGCTGGTGGAGGTCCGCGCCATTTCCGTCAACCCGGTGGACACCAAGGTGCGCCAGCGCGCGGAGCCTGCGGCCGGCGAATACAAGGTGCTGGGCTGGGACGCCGCCGGCGTGGTCCGCGCGGTGGGCAGCGAGGTCAGCCTGTTCCGCCCCGGCGACGAGGTGTTCTACGCCGGCGACCTGACGCGCCCGGGCAGCAACGCCGAACTGCAGCTGGTGGACGAGCGCATCGTCGGCGCCAAGCCGGCCAGCCTCGACTTCGCCCAGGCCGCGGCCCTGCCGCTGACCAGCATCACCGCCTGGGAACTGCTGTTCGAACGCCTGCAGATCGCCGAGGGCCCGGGCAGCGCCGGGCAGAGCCTGCTGATCGTCGGCGCCGCCGGCGGCGTGGGCTCCATCCTCGTCCAACTGGCCCGGCACCTGACCGGCGTAACCGTGATCGGCACCGCCTCGCGGGCGGAAACCCGGGAATGGGTCCGCGACCTCGGCGCCCACCACGTCATCGACCACGGCAAGCCGCTGAGCGAGGAACTGCAGCGCATCGGCATCGGCCAGGTGAGCCACGTGGCCAGCCTGACGCACACCGACAGCCACCTGCAGCAGATAGTCGCCAGCCTGCGCCCGCAGGGCCGCCTGGGCCTGATCGACGACCCGGCGAACCTGAACGTGAGCCTGCTCAAGCAGAAGAGCCTGTCGCTGCACTGGGAGTTCATGTACACCCGCTCGATGTTCCAGACCGACGACATGATCGAGCAGCACCGCCTGCTGCAGCGCGTGTCCAGCCTGGTCGACCAGGGCGTGCTGCGCACCACCCTGGGCGAGCACTTCGGCCGCATCGACGCCGCCAACCTGCGCCGCGCCCACGCGCTGCTGGAGAGCGGCAAGGCCAAGGGCAAGATCGTGCTGGAGGGGTTCTGAACGGCGGGAGGCACGGTACGCCGCCCCCACGCCATCCCCATGTAGGAGCGCGCCCTGCGCGCGATTTCGCGGGCAGGGCCCGCTTACAGGTTATGGGGAGGTACGGCATCCCGGCCGGCGGATAACCGCGAACGGTTATCCGCCCTACGGCTCGGCCTTGGCGAGCAGGCGGCAGAGTTTTTCGGTGGCGGCCAGCATGGCGTAGCTCGGCCGCTCCAGGTTGCGGTCGGGCAGTACCCACAGCTGGTTCAGGCGCGTTGCGCTCAGCTGTTTCATGGTCCGCCATTGCGCCGCCTGTTCGGCATTGGGCGCCAGTATCACTTGCGGATCGCGGGCCAGCACCGCTTCCATGCCCACCTGCGGCGCCGGCTGCTGCAGGTCGTCGAACAGGTTGCGCGCGCCGCAGACCTGCAGGGCGTCGCTGACCACCTGGCGTCCGCCCAGGGTGTACAGCGGGCGGTTCCATACCTGGTAGAACAGCCGTAGCGGGTGCTCGCGGGCGTACTGCTGGCGCAGTTCGGCGATGCGCTGGCGGAAGCTGGCGGCCAGGGCCGTGGCCTTGTCCTGGGCGTCGAGCAGCGCGCCCAGCTCTTCCAGTTGGCTGGGGATATCCTCCAGCCGGTGCGGTTCGGCGACGTAGAGCTTCAGGCCCAGGCCCTTCAGCCGCGCCATCTGCGCATCGGGAATGCTGCCGGGCCAGACCAGCACCAGGTCCGGCCGCAGGCTCAGCAGGCGCTCCAGGTTCAGCTGCCCGTAGCGCCCCAGCGACGGCAGGGCCGCCAGTTGCGCCGGACGTTCGTCGCCGTCGAGCACACCCACCAGGCGCGCGCCGGCGCCCAGTTCCAGGACGCTGTCGGTCATCGAGGGCGACAGGCTCACCACCCGCTGCGCCGCCAGTGCCGGCAGGCCTAGCGATAGCAGCAGGATGGCGGCGAGCAGGCGCATCAGAGCAACTGGCGCGGCAGGCGGTACAGCCAGAGGATCAGCAGGCTGGTCAGCCCGAGGAGGATCAGCGCCACGCCGGACAGGTCGGTGAAGCACGCCAGCACGCCGATCCAGGCCGGCAGGCTGGCGCCGAGGACGCCATTGCGCCAGGTGCGCGCCAACTCCGCCCAGGCGGCGGGCTCTTCGGCCGTGTCACGGGCCTTGCCGGCGTCGATCAGGGCAAGCTTGTAGCGGCGGAACAGCGGCAGGGTGAAGTACATCGAGACCAGCGCAACGACGTACAGCGGGGTGGCCAGCACGGCCAGGGCGTCGATCTCGAAGCCCCATAGCAGCAGCGCCAGCAGCGGCCCGAGAGCCAGGGCCAGGTGCAGCCACCACAGACGCCCCAGGCGGCCGAACTCGGCGGCGCGGTTCACTGCGCCTCGATCTCCGCCTCGCCCTGGTGCAGCTCGCCGAGCATATGCCCGAGCTTGCCGGCCTTGGTCGCCAGGTAGCGCTTGTTGTGCGGGTTCAGGCCCTTCTGCAGGGGCACGCGCTCGGCCACGGTGAGGCCGTAGCCTTCCAGCGCCTTGACCTTGCGCGGGTTGTTGGTCATCAGCTTCAGCGAGCAGACGCCCAGGTGCTGCAGCATCGGCAGGCACATGGCGTAGTCGCGCTGGTCGGCGCCGAAGCCCAGCCTGAGGTTGGCTTCGACCGTGTCCGCGCCTTCGTCCTGCAGGGCGTAGGCGCGGATCTTGTTCAGCAGGCCGATGCCGCGGCCTTCCTGGCGCAGGTACAGCAGCACGCCGCGGCCTTCGCGGGCGATGGCCGAGAGCGCGCCTTCGAGCTGGAAGCCGCAGTCGCAGCGCAGGCTGAACAGGGCATCGCCGGTCAGGCATTCGGAATGCAGGCGACCGAGCACCGGCTGGCCGTCGTCGATGGTGCCCATGGTCAGGGCGACATGTTCCTTGCCGGTTTCCTCGTCGAGGAAGCCATGCATGGTGAATTCGCCGAAGGGAGTGGGCAGCTTGGAGGCGGCGACGAACACGACGGACACCGGAAACTCCTGAAAGTCAGACAGTAGTAAGGAGCCGGCATTGTAACAGCAGTGCCGGGGCCGCCGTCATTGCGAAATCCGCAAGTTGGCTATCGAAGCCATCGATGGATCGGCGATCTGGCAGAGTCCCTTCACGGCCTCGCGAGCTAGAGCAGAACAAGGCGGGAACAGGTTCGGAAGCGCAGTTCAGACCGCTAAATGAGCATTTCGAACCTGTTCCCAACGCAGTTATGCCGACGCGCAGCAGGCGGTGGAGGGGCTCTCAGTGTTTGGACTGGATATACATCATCCCCTGCTCCTCCCGCCAACCGACGCGGTTGAGGAAGCTCATGCCCAGCAGGATCTCGGTGGGGAACTCGCCCTCCAGCACGCTGGCGTCCACGCCCAGCACCTCGATGCCGCCGAGCTTCACACTGTTCAGGCTGATGCGCCAGCCCTTGACGGTGCCGCTGGCGGTGGAGGCGACCATGGGCTTGCCGACCACCCGGTAGTCGATGCCCAGGCGCCGCGCCTGGGCTTCGTTCATGGCCACCGTGGTGGCGCCGGTGTCGACCAGGAACTGGGCGTTCTGGCCGTTGATCGAGCCGGACACCCAGTAATGCCCGCCGGTGCCGCGGGCGATGCTCATTTCCTGCACCGGCGCCGGGGCCGAGTAGCCGCTGGCGTTGTATTCGCGACTCAGTTCGTAGGTGCGCTCCACGCCCTCGACGCGCAGCACCGCCTTGTGCGCGTCGGCGCTGACCACCTGCACGCCCAGCGGCCCGGTCTCGCCGACGCGGAGGAACTTGCGCTGGCCGTCGATGTTGACCACCGCGGCGTTGGGGAACAGCCCCACCACCCATACCTGCGGGGCGGCGAGGGCCGCGCTGGCGGCAAGGGCGAGGCTCAGGGCGGGCAGCAGGCGCAGCATGGTGGGGCTCCTTGTCGGCTGGCGCGAGGGTGGCGCCACGTTACACCGGCGCCGCTGCGCCGTCAGTGATGAAGTCGGCTGTTGTCAGGGCGGCTATCGTCAGAGCAGCCAGGTGGCCCAGGCCCAGACCAGGCCCTGCATGGCCAGCCAGGCGAAGACCCCGGCGAGGACGTCGTCGAGCATGATGCCCACGCCACCGTGCACGTGGCGGTCGACCCAGCGGATCGGCCAGGGCTTGAGGATGTCGAAGAAGCGGAACACCAGGAAGCCCACCAGCAGCCACCACCAGCCCTCGGGCACCAGCCAGAGGGTGATCCACATGCCGACCATCTCGTCCCAGACGATGCCTTCGTGGTCGTGCACGCGCAGGTCGTCGGCGACCTTGCCGCACAGCCAGAAGCCGAACAGCATGGTCAGCCCCAGCATCAGCCAGTAGCCCCAGTCCGGCAGCAGCTGCCACAGCGGGACGAAGGGAATGGCCACCAGCGAGCCCCAGGTGCCCGGCGCCTTGGGCAGGGTCCCGGAGCCGAAGCCGAAGGCCAGGAAGTGCCAGGGGTTGCGCCAGACCGACGGCGGCACGGGCTGGGCGGGGGCTTGGTCGGGATGTTCGGGCACTGCGGTCACTCCGTGAAATGCAGGTAGCCGCCCTGGCGCGGCGTGATGTCGTGGCCTGCGCCGTCCAGCACGCGCACCCCGCTGCCGGCCTCGACGCGGCCGATGGCCGCCAGCTGCGGCCATTGCGCCTGCAGAACCGGCAACTGCGCAGGCGGCAGGGTGAAGGCGATGACGTAGTCGTCGCCGGCGCCGAGCTTGGCCTGCAACGCGCGCTCGGCGCCCAGCAGGCTTTCCAGCGGCGCGCTGGCCGGCAGGCGTTCGGCTTCGACGATCAAGGCCACGCCGGAGGCGCGGGCGATGTGGCCGCAATCGGCGAGCAGGCCGTCGGACACGTCCAGCGCCGCCGTGGCGCGGCCGCGCAGGGCCTGGCCGAGGGCCAGTTGCGGCTGCGGCGCCCAGTAGCGCGCCAATAGCGGCTCGGCCACTTCGGGTTCGGCGGCCAGACGGCCGAGCACCAGCTCCAGGGCGCCGCCAGCCTCGCCGACCGGGCCGCCGACGCAGAGCAGGTCGCCGGGACGGGCGCCGCTGCGGGTCAGCGCCTGGCCGACGGGCACCTGGCCGAACACCGTGAGGGTCATGCTCAGCGGGCCGCGGGTGGTGTCGCCGCCGACCAGCGCCAGGCCGCAGGCCGCGGCCATGCGGTTCAGGCCCCGGGCGAAGGCTTCCAGCCAGGTCGGATCGGCCTCGGGCAGAGTCAGGGCGAGGGTGAAGGCCAGGGGCGCGGCGCCCATGGCCGCCAGGTCGCTAGCGGAAACCGCCAGGGCGCGCTGGCCGAGCAGGAAGGGATCGCACAGCGCGGGGAAGTGCACGCCGGCCACCAGGGTGTCGGTGGACACCGCCAGTTGCTGCCCGGCGGCCGGCGCCAGCAGGGCGCAGTCGTCGCCGATGCCCAGGGCCACGCCATCGGCCGCGGCCGCACAGGCGGCCGCGGCGAAATAGCGGCGGATCAGTTCGAACTCACCCATGCCTTGCGGCGGACTCAGCGCTTGGCGCCGCGCAGCTCGGCGGCGCGCAGACGCGGCGCCAGCTTGTCCAGCACACCGTTGACGAACTTGTGGCCGTCGGTGGCGCCGAAGGTCTTGGCCAGCTCGATGCCTTCGTTGATCACCACCTTGTAGGGCACGTCCAGGCGGTTGCGCAGCTCGTAGGTGGCCAGGCGCAGGATGGCCAGCTCGACCGGGTCGATCTCTTCCAGCGGGCGGTCCAGGCAGGGGGTGAATTCCTGGTCCAGCTCGGTCTTCAGGCGCGGCACGCCGTGGAGGATCTCGTGGAAGTAGGCGCCGTCGACGTCGCTGAAGTCGTTGTCGGTGCGGAAGGTCGCCTCGATCTCGTTCAGCGGCTGGCCGGCCATCTGCCAGGAATACAGGGCCTGCACCGCGAGGCTGCGGGCCTTGCGGCGCATGGCGATCTTGTTGGGCTTGGCCGGCTTGGACGGAGCGCCGTTGTCGTTGCTGCTCACTTGGCCTCCAGCTGCGACAGCAGGCTCACCATTTCCAGGGCGGACAGCGCGGCCTCGGCGCCCTTGTTGCCGGCCTTGGTGCCGGAGCGCTCGATGGCCTGTTCGATGGAGTCGACGGTCAGCACGCCGAAGGCCACCGGCACGCCGAACTGCAGGGAAACCTGCGCCAGACCCTTGGTGCACTCGCCGGCAACGTATTCGAAGTGCGGGGTGCCGCCGCGGATCACCGCGCCGAGGGCGATGATGGCGTCGAACTCGCCGCGCTGGGCGACTTTCTGGGTTACCAGGGGGATCTCGAAGGCACCCGGGGCGCGGATGATGGTGATGTCGCCTTCGGCGACGCCGTGGCGCACCAGCGCGTCGATGGCGCCTTGCACCAGGCTTTCCACCACGAAGCTGTTGAAGCGGCCAACCACCAGGGCGAAGCGGCCTTTAGGGGCGATGAAGGTACCTTCGATGGTCTTCAGGGTCATGGGCAGGTCTCGTCTGTTAAAGAGCCAGAGCGTCGGCGACGCTCCGCGAAATTAGGCTAGAAGAACAACGCCGCCGTGCCAGGGCACGGCGGCGCGGGTTCATTCGGCGGGCAGGTATTCTACAACTTCCAGGTCGAAACCGGATATCGCGTTGAAGCGCATCGGCGCCGACATCAGGCGCATCTTGCGCACGCCCAGGTCGCGGAGGATCTGCGAACCGGCGCCGACGGTGCTGTAGGTGGTGGTGGGCTTGGGCGCCGGCGCGCTGGCGGCGATCTCGCGCACGTGGGCCAGCAGGTCCTCGCCGCCGATCTGGTGGCCCAGCAGCAGCACCACGCCGCTGCCGGCCTCGGCCACCTTGGCCATGGCCGCGCGCAGGCTCCAGCGCCCGGCCTGGTTGACCATCAGCAGGTCGCGCAGCGGGTCCATGTTGTGCACGCGCACCAGGGTCGGCTCTTCCGCGCAGATCTCGCCCAGGGTCAATGCCAGGTGCACCTCGCCCTCCACCGAGTCGCGGTAGGTGATCAGGTTGAACTGGCCCAGCTCGGTGTCCAGCGGCTGCTCGGCGAGGCGCTCGACGGTGCGCTCGTGGATCAGCCGGTAGTGGATCAGGTCGGCGATGGTGCCGATCTTGATGCCGTGCTGCGCGGCGAAGGCTTCCAGCTCCGGGCGGCGGGCCATGCTGCCGTCGTCGTTCATGATCTCGCAGATCACCCCGGAGGCCTCGAAGCCGCCCATGCGCGCCAGGTCGCAGGCCGCCTCGGTGTGGCCGGCGCGGGCCAGCACGCCGCCGGGCTGGGCCATCAGCGGGAAGATGTGGCCGGGGCTGACGATGTCGGCGGCCACCGCTTCCTTCGCGGCGGCGGCCTGCACGGTGCGGGCGCGGTCGGCGGCGGAGATGCCGGTGGTGACGCCTTCGGCGGCCTCGATGGAAACGGTGAACTTGGTGCCGAAGCCCGAGCCGTTGCGCTGCACCATCAGCGACAGGCCCAGGCGCTCGCAGCGCTCGCGGGTCATCGGCATGCAGATCAGGCCGCGGGCGTACTTGGCCATGAAGTTGATGTCTTCGGTGCGCACGCACTCGGCGGCCATGATCAGGTCGCCTTCGTTCTCGCGGTCCTCGTCATCCATGAGGATGACCATCTTGCCTTGGCGGATGTCTTCGACCAGTTCTTCGATGCTGTTGAGTGCCATCTGGGCAGCTCCTATCAATGCTTCATGAAGCCGTTTTCGGCCAGGAATGCTTCGGTGATGCCGCTGGCGGCGGGCTCGGCGGCCTTGTCGCCGAGCAGCAGGCGCTCCAGGTAGCGCGCCAGCAGATCCACTTCCAGGTTCACCTGAAGACCGGGGCGGTAGTCGCCCATGATGGTCTCGAGCAGGGTGTGCGGGACTATGGTCAGCTCGAACTCGGCGCCATTCACCGCGTTGACCGTGAGGCTGGTGCCGTCGACGGTGATCGAGCCCTTCAGCGCGATGTACTTGGCCAGCTCGCGCGGGGCGCGCACGGTGAACTGGATGGCGCGGGCGTTATCCTCGCGCTTGACGATCTCGCCGACGCCGTCGACGTGGCCGCTGACCAGGTGGCCGCCCAGGCGGGTGGTGGGGGTCAGGGCCTTCTCCAGGTTGACGCGGCTGCCGACCTTGAGCTGGGCGAAGGCGGTGCGCGCCAGGGTCTCGCGGCTGACGTCGGCCCAGAAGCCGTCGCCGGGCAGCTCCACGGCGGTCAGGCAGATGCCGTTGACGGCGATGCTGTCGCCGAGCTTGACGTCGGCGAGGTCGAGCTTGCCGGTCTGCACGTAGAGACGCACGTCACCGCCCTTGGGGGTGATCGAGCGGATGCTGCCGATGGCTTCGATTATGCCGGTGAACATGGGGCCTCCCGGACGGCGCAATGCGGTTGCGCGCAGGCGTGCCGGCCGGCGCGAGCCAGCGCAGTGGAAACGAAGGGGTGGTGCATGGTGTTGGAACTCCTGTTTTGGGAAAAACAGGGCATACCGATCGAAGGGACACGACGCGCAGGCGTGCAGAAGCACCTTGCGCAGGTTCATCCCGTTCTCTCTTCATCCGGACTGTTACCGTCGGCCCCGGGATCGCACCGGGTCTGCTGACCTTGCCGCTGCGGCGGTAAGCCGGTCGTGGCAAGCGCTCGCGGGCTCGACGCGTTGCGCGCCATCACCGCCGGTGGGGACTTGCACCCCGCCCTGAGAACGTCAATCGCGGCCGTTACAGCGTTGACCGCGTGTGGCGTTTTACCACAGGCCGGCGCAAGTCGGAAGGTTCAGTTTGCTCTCCCCGCGCATTCGCAGGGGGTAGCGCAGACAATTCCGTCAGACCGGCCGCGCCGTGACCAGCCAGTCGTCGCCCACGGCGCGGATGTCGGCGATCTTCAGTTCGCGCGCCTCGGCCATCTTCTCCAGCGGCAGCTCCAGCAGCGGGCGGGCGCTGGAGCCCAGTAGCTTGGGCGCAACGAATATTTGGTACTCGTCCACCAGCCCCAGTCGGGCGAAGGCCCCGGCCAGGCGCGGGCCGGCTTCCACCAGCACTTCGTTGGCGCCGCGCGCGCCCAGTCCGGCGAGCAGCTTCGCCAGGTCGACGTGGCCATCGGCGCCGGGCAGCACCAGCAGCTCGCGGCCCTCGGCGGCGAAACCGTCGCGTTCGGCGCAGCTGGCCACCAGCGCCGGGCCTGCCTGGTAGAAGGCGGCGTCGGTCGGCACCCGCAGGCGGCCGTCCACCAGCACGCGCAGCGGCTGGCGCGCGGCGGCCAGGGCGGTCTGCTCGGCGTCCAGGCCCAGTTCGTCGGGGCGCACGGTCAGGCGGGCAGCGTCCAGCAGCACCGTGTCGGCGCCGGAAAGCACCACGCTGGAGCGCGCCCGCAGGCGCTGCACGGCGCGGCGCGCGGCGGGGCCGGTGATCCACTGGCTCTCGCCGCTGGCCATGGCGGTGCGCCCGTCCAGGCTCATCGCCAGCTTGACGCGGACGAAGGGCAGGCCGGTCTCCATGCGCTTGATGAAGCCGACGTTGATTTCCCGGGCCTCGGCCTCCAGCACGCCGCAGGCCACCTCGATGCCGGCCTCGGCCAGGCGCCGCAGCCCCTGCCCGGCAACCTGCGGGTTGGGGTCCTGCATGGCCGCCACCACGCGGGCGACGCCGGCCTTCACCAGGGCATCGGCGCAGGGCGGGGTGCGGCCGAAGTGGCTGCAGGGCTCCAGGGTGACGTAGGCGGTGGCGCCGCGGGCGTTGTCGCCGGCCTGGCGCAGGGCGTGGACCTCGGCGTGGGGCTCGCCGGCGCGGACGTGCCAGCCTTCGCCGATCACCACGCCGTCCTTGACCAGCACGCAGCCGACGCGGGGGTTGGGGTGGGTGGAATACAGCCCCTTGCGCGCCAGCTCCAGCGCGCGGGCCATGTAGGCCTGGTCGACGGCGCTCATTCCTTGGACGGCTCCCGGGCCAGGCGCTCGATCTCCTCGCGGAACTCGTTGAGGTCCTGGAAGCGCCGGTACACCGAGGCGAAGCGGATGTAGGCCACCTCGTCGAGCTTCTGCAGCTCGGCCATCACCAGCTCGCCGAGCACCCGCGACTTCACCTCGCGCTCGCCGGTGGCGCGCAGCTTGTGCTTGATGTGGGCGATGGCCTCTTCCAGGCGCTCGACGCTGACCGGACGCTTCTCCAGCGCGCGCTGCATGCCGGCGCGCAGCTTGTCCTCGTCGAACGGCTGGCGGCTGCCGTCCTGCTTGATCAGCCGCGGCATGACCAGCTCGGCGGTCTCGAAGGTGGTGAAGCGCTCGCCGCAGGCCAGGCACTCGCGGCGGCGGCGGACCTGGTCGCCCTCGGCGACCAGGCGGGAATCGATGACTTTGGTGTCGTGGGCACCGCAGAAGGGACAATGCATGGCAGAGAATGGCCCTACGAAATGGTGGCCCATGGTACCCCATCCGCCCGGGCCCTTCGACCGGCCGTTCGACGAAACATCCGGCGCCGCGCTCCCCGAGACAAGCCGCAGGCTTTACGCTATACAGGCGCCGCCCTGGAAACCGCCGCGAGGGAAATCGCCCATGCCGCACCGCCTTCTCTGCCTGCTCGCCCTGGCCCTGCTGGCCGCCTGTTCGAGCAAGCAACCCGCTCCGCAGCCTCCCGCCGCCAGCGCCCCGGCCAAGGCCGTCGCGACGCCGCTGCCGGCCAACCAACGCGAATTGTCCGGGGTGCTCACCAGCAGCCGCGGCGCCTTGCCCGATGGCGCCGAAGTGGAACTGGCCCTGTTGTTGATGGACGAACGCGACCGCCCGCAGCGCGCCCTGGCCAGCCTGGAGCTGGTGGGAAATGGCGGCGCCCTGCCCTTCAGCCTGCGCTACGACCCCAGCGACTTCCCCAGCGGCGGACGCATAGAACTGCATGCGCGGGTGGCGCAGAACGGCCAGTTGGCCTGGCGCCTGCGCCCGCTGACCATCGCTCCCGGGCAGTCCCGGGCCCTCGGCGAGCTGCGCCTGGAGCCGGCGCCATGAAGGCCCCGCAGGACCTGCAGCGGGCCCTGGGCGAGCTGCTCGGCGACGCCCGCCTGGGCGCCGAGCGCCTGCCCGGCACCGACATCGCGCTGTGGCTGATCGATGCGCAGAACATGGACCGCCAGTTCAGCCCCGACGAGACCCGCCGCATCCTCGAGGAACCGCCCTACTGGTGCTTCTGCTGGGCCAGCGGCCTGGCCCTGGCGCGCTGGCTGGCCGAGCGCCCGCAGTGGGTGGCCGGCAAGCGCGTGCTGGACTTCGGCGCCGGCTCCGGCATCGCCGCCATCGCCGCGGCCAGGGCCGGCGCCGCCGAAGTGGTGGCCTGCGACCTCGATCCGCTGGCCCTGGCCGCCAGCCGCGCCAATGCCGAGCTGAACGGCGTGCAGCTGAGCTATTCCGAAGACTTCTTCGGCGAAGAGGACCGCTACGACCTGATCCTGGTCGCCGACGTGCTCTACGACCGCGCCAACCTGCCGCTGCTCGACGCCTTCCTCGGCAAGGGCCGCGAGGCCCTGGTGGCCGACTCGCGGGTGCGCGACTTCCAGCACCCGCTGTACCGGCGCCTGGACATCCTCGACGCCTGCACCTGGCCGGACCTGGCCGAGCCCCACGAATTCCGCAAGGTCAGCCTGTATCACGCCAGCCGTCCCCTGTAGGAGCAACCGTCTGCGTCGAGGTGCTTTTCGTAGGATGGGTTGAGCTTGCGAAACCCATCGGGCCATGGTGATGGGTATCGCTTCGCTCAACCCATCCTACGGGCTTTCCTGGAACTGTAGGAAGCGGGCCCTGCCCGCGATTCGCGCGCAGGGCGCGCTCCTACAGGAACCCAGGGCGCGGCATTGCCTTGTTTCCGTCCGCCGCGCCCCCACTTATAGTGACCAGCATCCTTTCGCCCCTTTCGCCCGACGAGAGCCCCCATGAGCGACACGCCCTACATCTTCGACGTCACCAGCGCCGACTTCGACCAGCTGGTGATCCAGAACTCCTTCCACAAGCCGGTGCTGGTCGACTTCTGGGCCGACTGGTGCGCGCCCTGCAAGGCGCTGATGCCGATGCTGGCGCAGGTCGCCGAGTCCTACCAGGGCGAGCTGCTGCTGGCCAAGGTCAATTGCGACGTCGAGCAGGACATCGTCATGCGCTTCGGCATCCGCAGCCTGCCCACCGTGGTGCTGTTCAAGGACGGCCAGCCGGTCGACGGCTTCGCCGGCGCGCAACCGGAATCGGCGGTGCGGCAGATGCTGGAGCAGCACGTACAGCCGCCGGCAGCCCCCGCCGCCAACCCGCTGGACGCTGCCGAAGCCGCCTTCGCCGAAGGCCGCTTCGCCGAGGCCGAGGCCCAGCTCAAGGCCCTGCTGGGCGAAGACAACACCAACGCCGCGGCGCTGATCCTCTACGCCCGCTGCCTGGCCGAGCGCGGTGAACTGGGCGAAGCCGAGACGGTGCTGGACGCGGTGAAGAGCGACGAGCACAAGTCCGCCCTGGCCGCCGCCCGCGCCCAGCTGACCTTCCTGCGCCAGGCCGCCGACCTGCCCGACGCCGCCACCCTGAAAACCCGCCTGGCGGCCGACGCCGGCGACGACGAGGCCGCCTACCAACTGGCCGTGCAGCAACTCGCGCGGCAGCAGTACGAGGCGGCGATGGATGGCCTGCTGCGCCTGTTCCAGCGCAACCGCGGCTATGGCGAAGATCTGCCGCGCAAGACGCTGGTGCAGGTGTTCGACCTGCTGGGCAATGAGCATCCGCTGGTGATCGCCTATCGGCGGAAGTTGGCCAATCTGCTGTATTGAGTGGCGGGGTTCGTTTCGTGTAGGAGCGAGCTTGCTCGCGAACCTGGCGCGGGGTTCAACTCCGCTCCCTCTCCCTAACCCTCTCCCTGAAGGGAGAGGGGACCGTTCGGCGTGCTTGGGTATTCCTGAGTTAGCCGGCTAGTCCGTTGGCTTCCAGCTGAAACCATCACCTCTCTCGGCACGGACAAGCCCCCTCTCCCTTCAGGGAGAGGGCTGGGGAGAGGGAAAGGCGCCACACCCAGCATCAGAGCATCCGGTTGGCACCGTTCGCGAGCAAGCTCGCTCCTACGAAAAGCAAAAATCAAAAAGCTCCTACTCCCCAACCCAGGTAAACACCTGAGTCCCCTCCCGCACCTCGATCCTCACATCCGCGCTATGCCGCAAGCGCACCAACAACCCCTTGGCCGCGCCAGCACTACCAGCCAGAGCCGCCAGTTCATCGAGCAGCTGCGGGCCTTCGCAGCTGCCGGCCCGGCGCAGCAGGTCGCGGGCCGCCTGCCACAGTCGATCAACGCCGCTGGGCGCTACCGGCGGGTTATCCACAGGCGCTGCCGGCGCGGCGACCGGTGCGGCGGGCGCATGGCGCAGTGCCGCGCCCAGGCGCTGCCACTCTTCCTCGTCCAGTTCCAGGCTCAGGTCCACCGGCCAGTCGCCGATGCTTCCACGGATTCGCATGTCGGTTTCCTCCTGCATGGCCGGCATGCTCCCACGCCTGCCCGGCCGCGCCAATCTCCTGGGGCGCCTCTAGCCAGCCGCAATATTTCGTTATAACGTAACGAACCCTCGATTTTCCCCTCCCGGAGACCGTCCATGCGCCCCTTGCTGCTCGCCCTCGCCCTGATCCCCTTCGCCGCCGCCCAGGCCCATGACGAACACGAGCACGGCAGCCTCGGCAAGCACGAGCACGGCGTGGCCCAGCTCAACGTCGCGCTGGACGGCAACACCCTGGAGCTGGAAGTGGACAGCCCGGCGATGAACTTCGTCGGCTTCGAGCACCCGGCCAGCAGCGCCGCCGACCAGGCCACCGTGGCCGCCGCCCGCGCCCAGCTGGGCAAGCCCCTGGAGCTGGTGCAGGCGCCGGCCGCGGCCAAGTGCGGCGTCGCCGAGGTGGAACTGGAAAGCCCGCTGTTCGGCAATGCCAAGGCCCACGAGCACGACCACGATGGCGACGAGCACGAAGGCCATCAGCACAGCGACATCAACGCCCACTACAAGCTGACCTGCGCCGCGCCCGAGGCCCTCACCAGCCTCGATTTCGCCCCGCTGTTCAAGCGCTTCCCCGGCACCCAGAAGCTGGTGGTGCAGTTGATCGGCCCGAACGGCCAGCAGGGCGCCGAGCTGACCCCGGCCAGCAGCCTGCTGAAGTTCTGACGCGCCCCATGGACACCCTGCTCGAACTCCGCGACCTCGGCTTCGCCTGGCCCGGCCAGGCGGAGCTGCTGGACATCCCGCAGTTTTCCCTCGGCCGTGGCGAGACGCTGTTCCTCAAGGGCCCCTCCGGCAGCGGCAAGACCACCCTGCTCGGCCTGCTGGGCGGCGTGCAGAAGCCCCGGCGCGGCAGCATCCGCCTGCTCGGCGAGGACCTGGCGCAGCTCTCCGCCGCGCGCCGCGACCACTTCCGCGTCGACCACACCGGCTACATCTTCCAGCAGTTCAACCTGCTGCCGTTCCTCTCGGTGCAGGAGAACGTCGAGCTGCCCTGCCACTTCTCGCGCAGCCGCGCGGCCCGCGCCCGCGAGCGCCACGGCAGCGTCGGCGAAGCCGCCAGAGCCCTGCTCGCGCACCTGGGCCTGGGCGACGCGGCGCTGCTGCAGCGGCGCGCCGACAACCTCTCCATCGGCCAGCAGCAGCGCGTCGCCGCGGCGCGCGCGCTGATCGGCCAGCCAGAACTGGTGATCGCCGACGAGCCGACCTCGGCGCTGGACGCCGACGCCCGCGAAGCCTTCCTCCAGCTGCTGTTCGCCGAATGCCGCGCGGCCGGCGCCAGCCTGCTGTTCGTCAGCCACGACCAGAGCCTGGCGCCACTGTTCGACCGCAGCCTGTCGCTGGCCGACCTCAACCGCGCCGCCACCGCCCCCGGAATCTGAGCATGTATCTGTTGCGCCTGGCCCTGGCCAGCCTTTCCAACCGCCGTTTCACCGCGTGGCTCACGGTCTTCGCCATCGCCCTCTCCGCCTGCCTGCTGCTGGCCGTGGAGCGGGTGCGCAGCGAGGCCCGCGCCAGCTTCGCCAGCACCATTTCCGGCACCGACCTGATCGTCGGCGCGCGCTCGGGCTCGATCAACCTGCTGCTGTACTCGGTGTTCCGCATCGGCAACGCCACCAACAACATCCGCTGGGAGAGCTTCCAGACGGTCAAGGCCAGCCCGCTGGTGAAGTGGGCCATCCCGATATCCCTGGGCGACTCGCACCGCGGCTACCGGGTGATGGGCACCGACACCGGCTACTTCGAGCACTACCGCTACGGCCGCGACCAGCAGCTGCAACTGGCCGAGGGCCGGCCATTCGGCCAGGACCTGTTCGACGTGGTGCTCGGCGCCGAGGTGGCCGAGGCGCTGCACTACAAGCTGGGCGACCACATAGTGCTGAGCCATGGGGTGAGCACCATCAGCCTGGTGCAGCACGACGACAAGCCATTCACCGTGGTCGGCATCCTCAAGCGCACCGGCACCCCGGTGGACCGCACCCTGCACATTTCCCTGGCCGGCATGGAGGCGCTGCACGTCGACTGGAAGAACGGCGTGCCGGCCCGCGGCGCCGGGCGTATCAGCGCCGACCAGGCACGCCACATGGACCTGCAGCCGACCGCCATCACCGCCTTCCTGCTCGGCCTGAAGAGCAAGGTGGCGACCTTCGCCCTGCAGCGGCAGATCAACGAATACGACGGCGAGCCGCTGCTGGCCATCCTCCCCGGCGTGGCCCTGCAGGAGCTGTGGGGGCTGATGGGCACGGCGGAGAAGGCGCTGTTCGTGGTTTCGCTGTTCGTGGTGCTGACCGGGCTGATCGGCATGCTCACCGCCATCCTCACCAGCCTCAACGAACGCCGCCGCGAGATGGCCATCCTGCGCTCGGTGGGCGCGCGGCCCTGGCACGTGTTCAGCCTGCTGCTGGCCGAGGCCTTCGCCCTGGCGCTGGCCGGCGTCACCCTCGGCCTGGGCCTGCTGTACGCCGGCATCGCCGCCGCCCAGGGCTACGTGCAGGCCAACTACGGCATCTTCCTGCCGCTAGCGGCGCCGAGCGCCTATGAGTGGTCGCTGCTCGGCGGCATACTGCTGGCCGCCGTACTGATCGGCTGCGTGCCGGCCTGGCGCGCCTATCGCCAGTCGCTGGCCGACGGCCTGTCGATCCGCATCTGAGTAGCCCCATGAAAACAACCGCTTCCACTCTCCTCGCCCTGTGCCTGCTCGCTACCAGCGCGGCCTGGGCCGCCACGCCGCAGACGCTGACCTGGCCGCAGCTGATCCCCGAGGGCGCGCCGCCGCCCCCGCCGCCGGTGCCGCTGCACGACATTTCCCAGCTCAGCGACGCGCTCAACGCCGAGAGCGGCCCGGCGGCCAAGCAGCAGTCGCCGGCCGCCCCGGTGGTGCAGGCGCTGGACGGCCAGCAGGTGAAGCTGCCCGGCTACATAGTGCCGCTGGACGTCGGCCAGGACGGCGAGGTCAACGAGTTCCTCCTGGTGCCCTACTACGGCGCCTGCATCCACGTGCCGCCGCCGCCGTCCAATCAGATCGTCTACGTGCACCAGGCCCACGGGGTGAAGATGGACGAGCTGTACCAGCCCTACTGGGTGGTCGGGCGCATGCAGGTGAAGCACATCGACAGCGACCTGGCCCAGGCCGGCTACCAGCTCAAGGCCGACGAGGTCACGCCCTACGAATACGAGGGCGAATGACCTGCGACCATCTGCCACAGGCATTACCCCTACGAGGTAGGGGGGCTTTATTGAGCTGAATCAAGAAGAATCGCTTAGCGCTGTCTACCATGATGCTTACCAACGCTTATTCCAAAATCATGGAGCATCACCATCATGCGCAAGTCCTGGCTCACCGCCTCCCTGCTCGCCGCCGCCGTATCCACGCCGTTCGCCGCCCAGGCTGCGGACATCCAGGGCCACAAGGCCGGTGACTTCATCGTCCGCGGCGGCTTCGCCACCGTCGACCCCAACGACGACAGCGGCAACCTCAAGCTCGACGGTGCCAAGGTCGGCGGCACCAAGGCCACCGTGGACAGCGATACCCAGCTGGGCCTGACCTTCAGCTACCTGATCACCGACAAGATCGGTGTCGAGCTGGTCGCCGCCACCCCGTTCAACCACCAGGTCGACGTCAAGGGCCTCGGCCCAGGCCTGGACGGCAAGCTGGCCGACATCAAGCAGCTGCCGCCGACCGTGCTGCTGCAGTACTACCCCATGGGCGGCACCAACTCCGCCTTCCAGCCCTACGGCGGCCTGGGCGTGAACTACACCACCTTCTTCGACGAAGACCTGGCCGGCTTCCGCAAGGACCAGGGCTTCAGCAACCTGAAGCTGCAGGACTCCTGGGGCCTGGCCGGCGAACTGGGCTTCGACTACATGCTCAACGAGCACGCCCTGTTCAACGTTGCCGTGTGGTACATGGACATCGACACCAAGGCCAGCGTCAACGGCCCGGGCGCCCTGGGCATCCAGAAGACCAAGGTCGACGTGGACGTCGATCCGTGGGTGTACATGATCGGCTTCGGTTACAAGTTCTAAGCGCCTGACCACGATCTGTTGCGAGTCGGCATAACGGCGATAGCCGTCGACAAATGCCGGTAGTGCTTAGGAAGGGATGCCGTTTCTCTGTCTGGGGAAACGGCATTTTTTCATTTGGGGGGCTGAGGCTTGGCTCGCGAAGCCTGTCCTCCTCTCCGACCTTGACTCCCTCATTCCTGCGAACGCGCGCTTGCGCTGGCCCGAAGGGGAATAACCCAGTTGCCTTGGCTTGGGTGTTTCTGCGCCGCTCCGAGTCTGCCCGACCGTCTTGTTTCGCCCCCTCGGGCGAGTCCCTTTTGTCAATCGCCACAAAAGGAACCAAAAAGGCTTGCCCCGACATACGGGCCCGATGGAGCCGGGCTACCCTCGCGAACTCCCCCGCCACGGAGGCCCGCCCCGAGGGTACGTCCCTGTAGCCCATCGGGGCTCTCGCGACATCCATGTCGCATGACCTCCTGAGCGCCGGTTTCGCTCGGCCTGCTGAAGGGGCGTTCCGGTGCGCGCGGATGTTTCTCTGGAAATCCAAAAGCCAGAGCAAGAGCGGACGCGCTTTTGCTTTTCGTAGGAGCGAGCTTGCTCGCGAACCCGCCAGTCACTGGGCTCCAGCATTCGCGGGAATGACGTGGGGGGAGATAGGCATTTCAGGATGACTCAGGATTCGCCCCCCGCTCAGGACAGCCCCCTCTCCCGCTTGCGGGAGAGGGCTGGGGAGAGGGCGCTCTTAAACCCACCTGCATAGGACCCCGGTGTCCCCGCCAACGGTTATACGCCCTACATTCCAGGCAACTTGTTTACTTCCTGCTTTTCAATAATTAACCCACTTATATCCGTTGCCTACCTCATTCATAGGAATACACCTACGACTCATCAGAAGTTTCCTAATATTCGAAATTTCAGGAAGCAGGGAGAATTCACCTACCGAAAAACCTGCAAGGAAAAACTCCATGAAAAGTCTCACTCTCCCCGCAGCCGTACTCCTCGCCCTGGCGGCCGGTGGCGCCCAGGCAGCGACCGGTGGCCAGATCAGCTTCACCGGCCACGTTATGGAAGACACCTGCGAAGTCAGCGTGAACGGTGGCGGCGCCGATGCCTCCATCAACCTGCCGTCGATCTCCACCAGCGACTTCGACACCGTGGGCTCCACCGCCGGCGAGCAGCGCTTCACCATCGCCCTGAACGGCTGCACCGTCGGCCAGACCTACAAGGTCGACTTCGCCTCGGCCAACGTCAACCCGACCACCGGCAACCTCGCCTTCAACGGCGAAGCCATGAGCATGTCCGGCATCGAGCTGCAGATCGCCAACGAAGAACTGGAAGCCATCGACCTGCGCACCAACGCCAACAACGTCAGTAAGCCCATGGACGAAGCCGGCCCGCTGGAATTCGCCTACTACGCCCGTTACGTGCAGACCTCGGAACTGGTATCGCCCGGTACCGCCGACACCGCCCTGCTGTATTCCATCCGTTACGACTGACAGCGACCCCGGATGCATCCCCCTCCCCCATCGGGGGATGCACTCGGAATATTCATCACGCGCATGAACACATCGACGAAAGTTCATACACAGGCTGAATGAGTAAACGCACTTACAAGTTCTCCGGAAAACTTCACCGCCCGGGAACTTGCCAGTATGCCGGCCCCGCCTAGACTCCACCCAAAGTCCTTCTTTACAGAGAAGGAGGTTGCCCGATGCGTCCCGCTACCCACTTGTTCTTCCTGCTCGGTCTTTGCCTGCTGGCGTTCCAGGCCAACGCCAGCATCGTCATCACCGGCACCCGCGTGGTCTACCCGGCCGCCGAGCGGGACATCACCGTCAACATCCGCAACACCGGCAAGACGCCGTCGCTGATCAAGGCCTGGGTGGACAACGGCAAGGGCACGCCCGGCGCCGACAAGCAGGGGCGCTCGCCCTTCATCGTCACGCCGCCGGTCTCGCGGGTCGACCCGGACAAGGGCCTGCTGCTGCGCATCGCCAACATCGACCGCTCGCTGCCCCAGGACCGCGAATCGGTGTTCTGGCTGAACGTCCTGGAGGTGCCCTCGAGCAGCCCGGACAAGGCCGACGCAGCCGCCAGCAACAACAGCGCGGGCAAGCTGCAGGTGGCCTTCCGTTCGCAGCTCAAGCTGTTCTACCGCCCGGCCAAGCTCAAGGGCGTGGCCGCCGACGCGGCGCAGCAGCTGAAGTGGCGCATCGTTTCCGAGGGCGGCAAGAGCACGCTGCGCGCGGTCAACGACCTGCCCTACTCGGTGTCCCTGGCCCGCCTGCAACTGCGCTCGGGCGCCAGGCAATACGACAACGACGACCTGGACATGGTCCCGGCCAAGGGCAGCTACGGCATCGCCCTGCCCCGCGACGCGGCGGCCTGGGCCAGGCCCGGCGCACGGGTCCGCTACACCTGGATCAACGATTTCGGCGGCCTGATCGAAACCGAAGCCACCGTCGAGTAACCCTCCCTCGCGAGGTCCATCGTGTCCCCTTCGATACTGTCCCGCCTCCTGCGTCTGGGGTGCCTGGGAGGGCTCTTCTGCGCCCTGCTCCCGGCCCCGGCAGTGGCCGCCGAAGGCACCGGCGAGGTGCACTTCGACCGCGGCCTGCTGGAGACGCTGGGCATGAGCACGGACGTTTCCGGGTTCGAGAAGAATCCCTCGGCGCTGCCGCCGGGCACCTACTCCCTCGACCTGACCCTGAACAAGGTGTATTTCGGCCAGCAGGAAGTACGCGTGGTGCATACCGCCGAGCAACGCCAGGTCTACTGCTTCACCCAGGAACAACTGGAACAGTGGGGCGTGCTGCTGCCCGGGCCCGCCGCCGACGCCAAGCCCGCCAGCGGCGACTGCGTCGACCTGCCCGAACGCGTGCCGCAGAGCCGCGTGGAACTGGACGGCGCCAGCGGGGCCATCCTCCTCACCCTGCCCCAGGCCTACGTCAAACAGCGCCCGCGCAACTATGCGCCGCCGCAGAGCTGGGATTCGGGGATCAACGCCGGCTTCGTCAGCTACACCAGCAACTTCGACCGCTCCAGCAACAGCCAGGACACCCGCAACGACCTGTTCCTCGGCCTCAACGGCGGCCTCAACCTGATGGACTGGCGCCTGCGCCACAACGCCACCTTCAGCCACGGCGACACCACCCGCCAGGGCAGCCACTACCGCACCCTGAACAACTACGCCCAGCGCGACATCACCGCGCTGTCCTCGCAGCTGACCCTCGGCCAGCACTTCACCGCCGGCGACCTGTTCGACAGCATCCCCTTCAGCGGCGTGCAGCTGGAGAGCGACGAGCGCATGCTGCCCGAAAGCGAGCGCGGCTTCGCGCCGGTGGTGCGCGGCATCGCCGACAGCAACGCGACCGTGAAGATCCACCAGGGCCAGCAACTGATCCACCAGGTCAGCGTGCCGCCCGGCCCCTTCGTCATCGACGACCTGTACAACACCGGCTACACCGAGGACCTGCTGGTCACGGTGATCGAGGCCGACGGCCGCGAGAAGAGCTTCAGCGTGCCCTATTCCTATGCCGCCGAACTGCTCAGGCCCGGCGCCTCGCGCTACCAGGTGGCCTCCGGCAGCTACCGCGGCGAGGACGTCGACAACCCGCTGAAGTTCGTCCAGGGCGGCTACCGCCGGGGCCTGAGCAACAACCTCAGCGCCTATTCCGGCGCGGTGATCGCCGACAGCTACATGGCCTCGCTGATCGGCGCCGCGCTGAACACGCGCTACGGCGCCTTCTCCCTGGACGCCACCCTGTCGCGCTTCGACGCCCTGCCCGCCGACGCCGCGGGCCAGGGCATGCCCGACAACGGCGAAAGCTACCGCCTGGCCTACAACAAGTCGTTCGGCGGCACCAACCTGCAGCTGTCCTACCGCCGCTCGGACAAGGGCTACCTGGGGCTGGCCGCCGCGGCCGACGCCCTGGACACCGACAACGCCAGCCTGTTCCGCGAGCGCGACCGCGTCCAGCTCAGCCTCAGCCAGGCGCTGGCCGGCGGCAGCCTGTACATTTCCGGCGTGGGGCAGAGCTACTGGACCGGCGAGCGGCGCAGCCTGACCTTCAGCAGCGGCTTCAGCCGCACCTTCAACTGGGGCAGCCTGGGCCTGTCGGCGACGCGCTTCCAGAGCGTCGACGGCTACGACAACCAGTACCTGCTGAGCATCAGCATCCCGCTGGGCCGCGATGCCGGCGCGCCGCGCCTGAGCAGCACCCTGTCGCTGCAGGACGCGCACAACCGCTCGCTGCAGACCAGCCTCAGCGGCATCGCCGGCGAGCGCGGCCAGTGGAACTACAACCTGTACGGCAACCACAGCCAGGCCGACAGCGCCAGCACCCAGTCCTACGGCGGCAACCTCAACCTGCGCACCTCCGCCAGCGCCCTGGGCGCCAGCCTGGCGCGCGGCGACGGCTTCAGCCGCGAGTCGCTGTCGGCGCGCGGCAGCCTGGTGGCCTATTCCGGCGGCATCGCGCTGTCGCCGAGCCAGGGCGAGACCATGGCGATAGTCGAGGCCGAAGGCGCCGCGGGCGCCCTGCTGCCCCGCGGCCGCGTGCGCCTCGACGACGACGGCAAGGCCCTGCTCACCGGGCTGACGCCCTACCGCCACAACGAGATAGTGCTGGACGCCAAGAGCGCCACCGCCGACGTCGAGATCAAGGAAAACATCCAGAAGACCGCGCCGCGCTACGGCGCCATCGTGCGGGTGCCCTACCGCACCCGCAGCGGCATCTCGGTGCTGCTCGAACTGCGCCGCCCCGGAGGCCAGGAGGTGCCCTTCGGCGCCGAGGTCGGCGGCGCCGGCGAAGTCCTCGCCTACGTCGGCCAGGACAACCTGGTCTACCTGTACCTGGAAAAGGGCCGCGACAGCTACCGGGTATCCTGGGGCGAGGCGGACGAGCAGCAATGCAGCTTCACTTACGCCATGCCGGCGAAGAAGGACAAGCAGGACAGCTACCGGGCCATCCCGGTCGACTGCCAGGCCGCCGCCGGCGGCCCGCCAAGCGAGGAAAGACCATGATCCACCCGCGCCGCCGCCCCCTGTTCCACTGCCTGGCCCTGGCCGCCTGCCTGCTGCAGGCGCTGCCGGCCGCCGCCGACGAGTGCCCGGTCGAGCCGAACCAGTGCTACTTCACCAACCAGCAGTTCACCTACGACGGCGAGACCTACATCAGCGCCGGCCTGCCGGTGGGCAGCGTGCTGGGCACCCTGAACCTGTCTCTGGACTACGCCTGCCGCCTGCAGGAATACCTGGCCGGGGACGCCGGGCGCTACATCGTGCTGGGCGTGGCCAGCGAGGCCAGCCACATGCAGGGCAACGACTTCGCCACCAACCTCAACGGCCTGGTCTACCGGGTGATTCCCTCGGGCAAGGACGGCGTCGGCGTCAAGCAGGTGGGCGGGGTGGCCGAGCGCATCCAGCTGGGCATCGTCGGCGACCGCAGCCTGGGCCCCAGCGAATGCGTCAGCGGCTCGCTGTCCAACAGCTTCATCGAGGTGCTGAAGAACGGCCCGATCGACACCCCCGGGGTGTACTCGATCAACTTCCGCGAGCCGGCGCTGTTCGTCGGCTCGCGCTGGAACAACACGCCGCCGGCCTACCCCATCGACCCCTTCCCGGGCGTCGCCCTGACCTTCCTGCCCACCACCTGCGAGATGACCGACGCGCCGACGCGGGTCGATTTCGGCAGTTTCAGCAAGAACCAGTTGCCCCTGCAGCGGCGTTTCGACTTTCATTGGCAGTGCGACGGCGGCGCGGTCATCCACACCACGCTGTCACCGGCCAACGGCCAGCTCCTCGACGGCAACACCGCGCTGCTCCACGAATCCGCCGGTTTGCTGCTGAAGATCAAGGACCTGCAGAACGAGCGGTACGTAGTCTTCAACCAGCCCGTCGAGCACGTGGTCCGCACGCCGCGCTCGCTGAGCTTCGACACCGCCTTCGAGGCCGAGCTGCTGGCGGGCGCCGAGGTCCGGCCGGGGCCCTTCGAGTTCGTCGTGCTCTACACCACCGAATACAAGTGAGCGCCCCATGTACCTCTGGTTGAAGCACCTGCACATCACCCTGGCAGTCCTCAGCAGCCTGCTCTTCCTCTGGCGCCTGGGGCTGAGCTGGCGAGGCCGGCGCCTGGCCGGCTGGCAGCGCTGGGCGCCGCACCTGGTGGACAGCCTGCTGCTGCTCAGCGCCCTGGGCCTGGTGCACCTGGCCATGCCCTGGCCGCTGCCGCTGTGGCTGCAGGCCAAGCTGGGGCTGCTGGTGGGCTACATCGTGCTCGCCGCCTTCGCCATGCGCAGCGCCGCGCGCGGGCCCAAGGCGCTGCTCAGCGCCCTGGCCCTGGCCTGCCTGGGCGGCATCTTCTACCTGGCGCTGAACAAGCCCTGGTGGTGATCAGCGCCCGAGCAGGCGCGCCAGGCCCTCGCCGATCGGCGTCGGCCGTTCCAGGCGGTAGTGCGCCAGCAGGCGGCCGTTGTCGGCGCGGGAATGGCGGATGTCGCCAGGGCGCGCCTCGGCGTGGGCTACCTGCGGCAGGCCGCCGACCAGCGCGCCGATCTCGCCCAGCAGCTGGTTCAGGCTGGTCACCTGGTTCAGCCCGACGTTGACCGCCCCTTCCGGCACCTGTGGTGCCTCCAGCGCCTGCACCAGCAACTGCACCAGGTCGGCGACGTAGATGAAGTCGCGGGTCTGCTCGCCGTCGCCGAACACCGTGATCGGCTGCCCGCTCAGGGCGCGCTGGGTGAAGATGCTGATCACCCCGGAATAGGGCGAGGACGGGTCCTGGCGCGGGCCGTAGACGTTGAAGAAGCGGAACACCGCCGGCTCCAGGCCATGCTGGCGGCGATAGAAGTCGAAGTAGTACTCGCCGGCCAGCTTGTCCGCCGCGTAGGGCGTCAGCGGCGCCTTGGGCAGGTCCTCGGCTATCGCCGTGCCCTGGCCGTTGTGGCCGTAGACGGCGGCGCTGGAGGCGTACAGCACGCGCTTCACCCCGGCTTCGCGCAGGGCTTCGCAGAGGTTCAGGGTGCCGATGAAGTTGCTCTGGTGGGTGGCCACCGGGTCGTCCACCGAGGCCTGCACCGAGGCCACCGCGGCCAGGTGCGCCACCGCCTGGCAGCCCTGCAGGGCGCGGCGGACCACGGCCGCGTCGGCGACGTCGCCGACCAGCAGTTCCACATCCGCGGCGAGGTTCTCGCGCTTGCCGGTGGACAGGTTGTCCAGCACGCGGACCTTGAAGCCGCGCGCCAGCAGCGCGTCGGCCAGGTGCGAGCCGATGAAGCCGGCGCCGCCGGTGATGAGGATGGGGGCGGCGGATGCCGGGGAGATGTCAGCCATGACGGTAGTAACGGTCCAGCAGGGTCGGCAGCGCTGCACGCCAGGCGCGCGGCTTGATGCCGAAGGTGTGGAGGATTTTCTTGCAGGCGAGCACCGCGTGCTGCGGTTCCTCGCTGGCGTCCGGGCGCGCCGCGTGGGCCTGGGCGACGGGGTCGCGCAGGGCCTGGCCGGTGAGGGTGCGGGCCTCGGCGATGATCACCTGGCCCAGGGCCAGGGTGGTGGTGGCCTCCAGGCCGCCATAGTGGTAGGTGCCCCACAGCGGCGCCTGGCAGTCCAGCTGCTTGAGCACCGAGAGGATCACCCGCGCGGCGTCGTCCACCGGGGTGGGGTTGCCGCGGCGGTCGTCCGCCAGGTACAGCTCGTCCTCGCCCAGGGCGCGGCTGAGGAAGCGGTCCAGGCTGCCGCCCGGGCTGTCGTCCAGCAGCCAGCCGAAGCGCAGCAGCACGTGGCGCGGGCAGGTGGCGCGCACCCACTGTTCCATGCGCCACAGCGCCTGGCCGCGTCGGCCCAGGGGCAGCGGCTCGTCCTTCTCGCTGTAGGCGGTGGCGCGGGCGCCGTCGAACACGCGGTAGCTGGAAGGCTGCAGCAGGAGAATCTCGTAGTGCTGGCAGAGTTCGGCCAGGCGCTCCACGGCGCGTTCCTGGCCGGCCAGGCGGGCGTCGTCGACCTGCTCGGCCTGGAACCAGTCGTGGTAGTAGGCGAGGTTGATCACCGCGTCGGGGCGGGTCTCGTCCAGCAGCAGGGTCAGGCTGGAGGCATCCCAGCCCTGCTCGGGCGGGCGCGGGGCGAGGAAGCCGATGTCTTCCTCGGCTCCCAGGCGGATCAGCGCCTGTCCCAGGGCATTACCGCCACCCAACAGCATCAGGCGCATACGCATCTTCAGGGGGTCACTCGAATCGTGGGCCACGGCCGGCGGCGTTTCGCCGACACTTTGCCGGCATTTTTCCTGCGCACCGGAACAGCGTCAAGCGCGGCGCCACGCACGGCGCGGCCCGGGTCCCTGAAAGCGGGCGGTTTTCAGCGCCGGCGGAACAGCGGCCGCGGCTCGATCGCCGAGCGCCCGTAGAGCACGCCGAGCCCGGCCAGGCCCTTGAGCGCGTCCTCCACGGACTTGTCCGGGCGCACCGCGAAGGCGTCGAACCCGCACTGGCGCAGGTGCGCCAACTGATCGCGCAGCACATCGCCCACCGCGCGCAGCTCGCCGCGCCAGCCCAGGCGCCGGCGCAGCAGGTAGGCCAGGCTGTAGCCGCGGCCGTCGCGGAAGCTGGGGAAATCGATGGCGATGAGCGGCCATGCCAGGCGCGGCGCATCTGATCCGGTTTTTTGCGGGAGACCTGAATCTGTTTCGTGCCCAGGGCGCTTCCTATAGTCGCGGCGCATCCCAAGCCTGATGGGCCACGACAATGAGCCAGAGAATCCCCGCGAAGATCGTCGAGATCGCCGCCCCGCAACGCTTCACCCCGCCGCCCAAGCCGCTCTCGGCGGTCACTCCGGCGGTCTACACCAAGCGCTTCAGCGGCCGCTTCCGCGACCTGCGGCGGCTCGGCGGGGCACTGCTGTTCCTGCTGTTCTTCGGCACCCTGTGGCTGCAGTGGGACGGCCGCCAGGCGGTGCTCTGGGACCTGCCCGAGCGCAAGTTCTACATCTTCGGCGCGACCTTCTGGCCGCAGGACCTGATCCTGCTCTCGGCGCTGCTGATCATCGCCGCCTTCGGCCTGTTCTTCATCACCGTGCTGGCCGGCCGCGTGTGGTGCGGCTACACCTGCCCGCAGAGCGTGTGGACCTGGATCTTCATGTGGGCCGAGCAGGTCACCGAGGGCGACCGCAACCAGCGCATGAAGCTGGACAAGGCCCCGCCCAGCGCCGCCAAGTACCTGCGCAAGGGCGCCAAGCACGGGCTCTGGCTGCTGGTCAGCCTGGCCACGGCGCTGACCTTCGTCGGCTACTTCACCCCGGTGCGGCCGCTGGTGGCGGACCTCTTCACCCTGAAGCTGGACCTGGAAAGCGCCTTCTGGGTGGCCTTCTTCGCCGCCGCCACCTACGCCAACGCCGGCTGGCTGCGCGAGCAGGTGTGCATCCACATGTGCCCCTACTCGCGCTTCCAGAGCGTGATGTTCGACAAGGACACGCTGATCATTTCCTATGATGCCGCCCGCGGCGAATCCCGTGGCGCGCGCCGGAAAGACGCCGAGCCCAAGGCCCTCGGCCTGGGCGACTGCATCGACTGCCAGCAGTGCGTGCAGGTCTGCCCCACCGGCATCGACATCCGCGACGGCCTGCAGATCGCCTGCATCGGCTGCGCCGCCTGCGTCGACGCCTGCGACTCGGTGATGGACCGCATGGGCTACGCCCGCGGCCTGGTGCGCTACACCTCCGAGCGCGCCCTGGAAGGCGGCCGCACCCACCTGCTGCGGCCGCGCCTGGTCGGCTACGCGGCGGTGCTGCTGGCCATGTTCGGCGCCTTCGCCTGGGCCCTGCAGGCGCGCCCGCTGATCGCCCTGGACGTGGCCCGCGACCGCGGCCTGTTCCGCGAGAACGCGGCCGGCGAGATCGAGAACGTCTACAACCTCAAGCTGATCAACAAGACCCAGCAGGCGCAGCGCTACCGCCTGGGCCTGGCCGAGGCCAGCGGCTACCGCCTGCAGGGCGCCCTCGACCAGCGCCTGGAGCCGGGCGAGATCCGTGACTTCGCCGTCTCGGTGGCGCGCCTCGAACTGAGCGGCAGCGGCGGCCCGGTGCCCCTGCACTTCCGCGTGAGCGCGCAGGACGGCGAGCAGGTCGAAGCGGCCAGTACCTTCGTCGCGCCGAGGCGCTGAGCGATGGCCCCGCGGCATGGCGGCGGCGCCGCGCAACGCCTAGAGTGGGAGCTCCCCAACGGCCCCCGGGACAAGATGAAGCGCTACGAGAAATTCGCCGACGAGATCGCCGAACTGATCCGCAACGGGGTGCTCGCCCCCGGGCAGAAGGTGCCCTCGGTGCGGCACGCCAGCCGCACCTACGGGGTCAGCGCCTCCACCGTGTTCCAGGCCTACTACCTGCTGGAGGACCGCGGCCTGATCGTGGCCCGCGCGCGTTCCGGCTACTTCGTCCGCGAGCACGTACGCCGCGCCCTGGCCGAACCGGAGATCGCCCGCCACGAGGCGCAGACCACCGAGGTGGACGTCAGCGAGCTGGTGTTCTCGGTGCTCAGCTCGATCAAGGACCCGGACACCGTGCCCTTCGGCTCGGCCTTCCCGGCCCCGGAGCTGTTCCCCCTGCCACGCCTGGCGCGCTCCATGGCCCACGCCGTGCGCGACATGGAGCCGCGCGCCGCGGTGGCCGACATGACCCCGGGCAGCCACGCCCTGCGCCGGCAGATCGCCCTGCGCTATATGGTCAATGGCACGCCGCTGCCGGTGGAGGAACTGGTCGTGACCAACGGCGCGCTGGAGGCGCTGAACCTGTGCCTGCAGGTGGTCACCCAGCCCGGCAACCTGGTGGCCATCGAGGCGCCAGCCTTCTACGCCACCCTGCAGGTGCTGGAGCGGCTCAAGCTCAAGGCCGTGGAAATCCCCGTGCACCCGCGCGAGGGCATCGACCTGCAGGTGCTGGCCGACAGCCTGGAGCGCCTGCCGATCAAGGCCTGCTGGTTCATGAGCAACTTCCAGAACCCGCTGGGCGCGAGCATGGGCGAGGACAGCAAGCGCGCCCTCGCCGGCCTGCTGGGCAAGCACCAGGTGCCGCTGATCGAGGACGACGTCTACGCCGAGCTGTACTTCGCCCAGCAGGCGCCCAAGCCGGTCAAGGCCTACGACGCCGAGGGCCTGGTGATGCACTGCGGCAGCTTCTCCAAGAGCCTGGCGCCGGGCTACCGCGTCGGCTGGGTGGCCGGCGGGCGCTTCCACGAGCAGATCGAGCGCCTGAAGCTGATGACCAGCCTGTCGGCCTCGGTGCCGGCCCAGGCGGCCATCGCCGACTACCTGCAGCACGGCGGCTACGACCGCCACCTGCGCAAGCTGCGCCACGCCCTGGAAAGCCAGCAGCACGCCATGCTCGCCGCGGTGGCCCGGCACTTCCCCGAAGCGACGCGGGTGACCCGCCCCAGCGGCGGCTACTTCCTCTGGCTGGAGCTGCCCGAACGGGTCGATGCGCTGAAACTGTTCCAGCTGGCCCACGCCCAGGGCATCAGCATCGCCCCCGGGCCGATCTTCTCCGCCACCCGCGGCTTCCGCCACTGCCTGCGGCTGAACTATGGCCACCCCTGGACGCCGCGCAGCGAAAAGGCCATGGAGACCCTCGGGCGGATCATCCAGTCGCTGTAGCGCTGCTCCGTACATTCGGACAGGATCTGTATCTGTGCGACAGATTGCCGCAGGCATAGGCTGTCAGACCAGACCCCGGACGAAGGACAGCGACCATGGACGCGGAAACCCTGACGATCCTGCTGACAGTGGGCACCGCCCTGGGCCTGCACCTGGGCGTGCGCTGGTACATCCGCCACGGCCTGCCCGGGCGCGGGCCGGATGATTGGATGGCGTAGGGCAAGCCCCGGCGGCGCCAAGGTTAGCCCGGGCGTCGTCCGCCCTGCCGGCGGAATCGCGGATGAATCCGCTCCTACCATATCGGTGGGCACGGTTTCTCGTAGGAGCGAGCTTGCTCCTACGAAGAGCATCCCGGCGCGGCCTGCAAGACAGTTGCTCCTGCAAGGTGCGGAGAAACGCCGTCGTAGGATGGGTTGAGCGAAGCGATACCCATCGCCACGGCTGGGAGCTGTGGGGGCTGGGTTTGAGAGCGCCCTCTCCCTAACCCTCTCCCTGAAGGGAGAGGGGACCGTTCGGTGTGCTTGGATATTTCGGCGTTAGCCGGCAGCGCCGTTGGTTTCCGGCTGAAACCACTCCTCCTCTCGGCACGGACAAGCCCCCTCTCCCTTCAGGGAGAGGGCTGGGGAGAGGGAAAGGCGCCACACCCAGCACCAGAGCATCCGGTTGGCACCGTTCGCGAGCAAGCTCGCTCCTACAAACAAGCCCCAGCCATCTGCCGTCAGTCCGGCCGATACAAATGCCCATGCCCCGCGCTATACAACGACGACTCGCCGCCCCCTCCGCCGCCAGCACCCGCCCGACCAGAATCAGCGCAGTCCGCTTGAAGCCTTTGGCCCGGGCCTTGGGCAGTATGTCGCCAAGAGTGCCGCTGACCTGGTCCTGGTCCGGCCAACTGGCGCGGTGGATCACTGCGATCGGGCAGTCCGCGCCGTAGTGCGGCAACAGCTCCGCGACGATCTTCTCCAACTGGCCCACGCCCAGGTGGATGGCCATGCTCGCCCGGTGCCGCGCCAGGTCGCCCAGGGATTCCCCCTCGGGCATCTTCGTGCGGCTGGCATAGCGGGTGAGGATCAGCGTCTGCGACACCTCCGGCAGCGTCAGCTCGCAGCCCAGCAGCGCGGCGCAGGCGGCGGTGGCGGTGACGCCGGGGACGATCTCGTAGGGAATGCCGAGCCGCCGCAGGTGCTGGATCTGCTCGCCGATGGCGCCGTACAGCGAAGGGTCGCCGGAATGCACGCGGGCCACGTCCTGGCCTTTCGCGTGGGCCTCGGCCAGCAGCGCGACTATCTGCTCCAGGTGCAGCTCGGCGGTGTTCACCACCACCTCGGCGCTGTGCCCTTCGAGCACCGCCTCGGGCACCAGCGAGCCGGCGTAGAGGATCACCGGGCAGCTGCGCAGCAGGCGCTGGCCCTTGACCGTGATGAGCTCGGGATCGCCGGGGCCGGCGCCGATGAAATAGACCGCCATGGGCGTTTCGCTTCGGATCGGAAAAGGCGCAGTCTACCCCAGCCAGCTATCCCATCAGAGCCGGCGCCATGGCCAGCGCGCAGGTTGCATTGGCGCTGCGCCGCTTGGGCACCACCAGCCGCGCCGGGCCCTCGGCCAGCGCTTCGGCCAATGCCAGGGCAGCAGCCTCAGCCACCCCAGCGCTGCCGGTGACCTGGCGAGCCCGCTCGGAAGTGGAAGTCAGGCGCTGCTCGTAAGGCGCCAGGCGCTGCGCATCCAGCAGTTCCAGGGGCAGGCGCAGTTGCCGCGACAGGTCGCGCAGGCCGCCCTCCAGGGCCTTGGCCTCGCTGCTGGCCAGGGCGCTCAGCGCCGCCTCGTCGAGGCCGGCCTCGCGCAGGCAGGCGCGCAGCAGGGCGAGCAGTTCGTCGGCGCCGCAGCCACGGCGGCACCCCAGTCCGGCAACCAGTATCACGCGGGCGATCCTTCCACGGGCTATCGCCGGGCAGCACAGCACGGCCCAGGCAGAGCGTCAACCGGCCCGGCGGCGATTGACCGCCCGCCGGGCACTGCGTAGCCTTTGCCGCTTCGAGGTTCTTCGGCCCGGCGCCGGAGCTAAGAGGGAACGTGGTCAAGGCCACGGCTGCCCCCGCAACTGTGAACGGTCCAAAACCCTTCGAATGCCACTGCCCACGGGCGGGAAGGCGAAGGCCAGGCGCAAGCCGGATCGTGAGCCAGGAGACCTGCCTCGAACCAGCATTACCACAACCGGGCGGGGTGATCCGGTGGCGGCTTCCGACGCGCGGAACCTCCGTGCGCGCGCCCCTGCCTCCCGCCATCGCAGCGCAGAGGCGACCATGCAAACCCTGGCCAAGCTCCCCGTCACCATCGTCACCGGCTTCCTCGGCGCCGGGAAGACCACCCTGCTCCGGCACATGCTCGACAACGCCGAAGGTCGCCGCATCGCGGTGATCGTCAACGAGTTCGGCGAACTGGGCATCGACGGCGAAATCCTCAAGCAATGCTCCATCGGCTGCAGCGAAGAAGAAGCCGTGGGCCGCGTCTTCGAACTGGCCAACGGCTGCCTGTGCTGCACCGTGCAGGAAGAATTCTTCCCGGTAATGCGCGAACTGGTGGCGCGTCGCGGCGAGCTGGACCAGATCCTCATCGAGACCAGCGGCCTGGCCCTGCCCAAGCCCCTGGTGCAGGCCTTCCAGTGGCCGGAAATCCGCAACGCCTGCACGGTGGATGCGGTGATCACCGTGGTCGACAGCCCGGCGGTGGCCGCCGGCACCTTCGCCGCGCATCCCGAGCAGGTGGACGAGCAGCGCAGGCAGGACCCGAACCTGGACCACGAATCGCCACTGCACGAGCTGTTCGAAGACCAACTGGCCAGCGCCGACCTGGTGGTGCTGAACAAGGCCGACCTGCTCGACGCCGACACCCTCGCGCAAGTGCGCGCGCACGTGTCCGAAGAACTGCCGCCAGCGGTGAAGATAGTCGAAGCCAGCGCCGGCCAACTGCCGCTGTCGGTGCTGCTGGGGCTCAACGCCGAGGCCGAGCTGCACATCGACAGCCGCCCCACCCACCACGACCACGAAGGCCATGAGGACCACGACCACGACGAGTTCGACTCCTTCCACGTCGACCTCCCGGAAGTGCAGGAACAGGCCCTGCTCGCCGCCCTCGGCCAACTGGTGGAGCGCCACGCGGTGCTGCGCGTCAAGGGCTTCGCGGCCATCCCCGGCAAGCCCATGCGCCTGCTGGTGCAAGGCGTGGGCAAGCGCTTCGACAAGCACTTCGACCGCAAGTGGCTGAGCGACGAAACCCGCGCCACCCGCCTGGTGGTGATCGGCCAGGAGCTGGACCAGGCCGCCATCGCCAACGAGTTGCGCACCGCACTCGCCTAACGCCCCCTGTAGGAGCGAGGGGGGCGCCTAGCCCTTGCTCGCGAACCAACCCCGCTGCGGAGCCGTTCGCGAGCAAGCTCGCTCCTACGAGAAGCCATAGACCGAGGCGACCCCATGCACCTGCTGCGCACCCAACCCGGCGGCTTCGTCCCCGACGACGGCATCGCCCACCTGGCCCAGACGCCCGCCGAGCTGGTCATCCTCTGCAGCGGCGACTCGCACCTGGCGCTGCTCGCCGAGGCCGCCCGCGCGCTGCCCGACGACTACCCGAGCCTGCGCCTGGCCAACCCCATGCAGCTGCAGAACCACGCCTCGGTGGACCTCTACGTCGACGAGGTGCTGCAGCACGCCAAGGTCATCCTGATCTCGGTGCACGGCGGCGTCGGCTACTGGCGCTACGGCATCGAGCAACTGGTGGCCCTGGCCGAGCGCGGCGCCACGCTGATTCTGGTGCCCGGCGACGACAAGCCCGACCCCGAACTCACCGCGCTGTGCAGCGTGACCCCCGAGGAGGCCGAACGCCTCTGGCAGTACCTGCGCCAGGGCGGCCTGGACAACGCCCGGCAATTCTTCGCCAACCTGGCCAGCCAGTACCTCGACCGCGCCTATCCCTGGAACGAACCGCGCACCCTGCCCCGCGTCGCCCTGCATCACCCCACCCATGCCGCAGCCGAACTCGGCCACTGGCAGGCCGAGTGGAACCCCGGCTGGCCGGTGGCGGCGCTGCTGTTCTACCGCACCCACCTGCAGGCGGCGAACACCGGCTTCATCGACACCTTCTGCGCCAGCCTGCGCGCGCAGCAGCTCAACCCGCTGCCGATCGCCGTGGCCAGCCTCAAGGAAGCGGCCTGCCTGGAGCAGGTCGAGGCGCTGCTGGACGAGGCCTGCGCCGAGCTGATCATCAACACCACCGGCTTCGCCCAGTCCAACCCCGACGCGCCCCAGGCCCGCCCGTTCCGCCGCGACGTGCCGGTGCTGCAAGCCATCTGCTCGCTGGACAACCTCGAACTGTGGCGCGCCAACGCCCAGGGCCTGGGCCCGCGCGACCTGGCCATGCACGTGGCGCTGCCGGAGCTGGACGGCCGCCTGATCACCCGCCCCGTCAGCTTCAAGGGCCTGGCCTGGCGCAGCGAGCGCAGCCAGAGCGACGTGGTCTGCTACCTGGCGCACCGCCCGGGCATGGACTTCGTCGCCGAGCTGGCGCGGCGCTGGGTGCTGCTGGCGCGCAAGGCCAACGCCGACAAGCGCGTGGCGCTGATCCTGGCCAACTACCCGACCCGCGACGGGCGCATCGGCAACGGCGTCGGCCTGGATACGCCCGCCGCGGCGCTGAACATCCTGCGCGCCATGGAAGCCTCGGGCTACCCGGTGGCCGGCCTGCCGGAGACTGGCGACGCGCTTATCCACAGCCTGCTCGGCGGGGTGAGCAACGACCTCGACAACCTCGACCTGCGCCCCTGCGCCCAGAGCCTGGCGCTGGCCGACTACCTGGCCTGCTTCGCGCGCCTGCCCGAGGCCAACCAGCGCGCCGTGCGCGAACGCTGGGGCGAGCCCGAGCAAGACCCGATGCACCGCAACGGCCGCATGATGGTCGCCGGCCTACGCCTGGGCCTGGCCTTCGTCGGCATCCAGCCGGCGCGCGGCTACCAGCTCGATGCGGCGGCCATCTACCACGACCCGGCGCTGGTCCCGCCGCACGGCTACCTGGCCTTCTACTTCTGGCTGCGCGAGGCCTTCGGCGCCGACGCGCTGATCCATGTCGGCAAGCACGGCAACCTCGAATGGCTGCCGGGCAAGGGCGTGGGCCTGTCCGAGGAATGCTGGCCGGACGCGATCCTCGGCCCGCTGCCGAACCTCTACCCGTTCATCGTCAACGACCCCGGCGAAGGCGCCCAGGCCAAGCGCCGCAGCCAGGCGCTGATCATCGACCACCTGATGCCGCCGCTGACCCGCGCCGAGAACTACGGCCCGCTGCGCGACCTGGAGCGCCTGGCCGACGAGTACTACGACGCCTCGCTGCTGGACCCGCGCCGCGCCGTGCAGCTGCGCGGGGAAATCCTCGACGCGGTGCGCGCCGCCGCCCTGGACCGCGAGCTGGGCCTGCAACTCAACGACGACGAAGACAGCTGGCTGCCGCAGCTGGACGCCTACCTCTGCGACCTCAAGGAATCGCAGATCCGCGACGGCTTGCACGTGTTCGGCGAATCGCCGGTGGGCCAACTGCGCCGCGACACCCTGCTGTCGCTGGTGCGCATCCCCCGGGGCGACGGACGCGGCGGCAACGCCAGCCTGCTGCGCGCCCTGGCGGCGGACCTGCGACTGGGCCGCGACCCGCTGGACAGCAACTTCGCCGAACCCTGGGACGGCCCGCGCCCCGAGGTGCTGCAGGCCGTCAGCGACGAACCCTGGCGCAGCAACGGCGACACCCGCGAGCGCCTGGAACTGCTGGCTCTGCAGTTGATCGAGCACGACCTTGACGGCCCCGGCGAAGCCAGCGCGCTGGTCCTCCGGCAACTGCGGGAAAACGTGGCGCCCTTGCTGGATGCCTGCGGCGCCAACGAGATCGGCCAACTGCTCGCCGGGCTGAACGGCCGCTTCGTCCCCGCCGGCCCCAGCGGCGCGCCCAGCCGCGGGCGCCTGGACGTGCTGCCGACTGGACGCAACTTCTTCACCGTGGACGTGCGCAACCTGCCCACGCCCACCGCCTACCGCCTCGGCTTCCAATCCGCCAGCCGCCTGCTGGAGCGCCACCTCCAGGACCACGGCGACCACCTGCGCCAGCTCGGCCTTTCGGTGTGGGGCACGGCGACCATGCGCAGCGGCGGCGACGACATCGCCCAGGCCCTGGCGCTGCTCGGCGTGCGCCCGGTGTGGCAGGCCGGCAGCCAGCGCGTGGAAGACTTCGAGATACTGCCGCTGAGCCTGCTCGACCGCCCGCGGGTGGACGTGACCCTGCGCGTCTCCGGGTTCTTCCGCGACGCCTTCGCCAACCTCATCCGCCTGTTCGACGCCGCGGTGCAGGCGGTGGCCGCGTTGGACGAGCCGGAAGACATGAACCCCCTGGCCGCCCGCGTGCGCGCCGAAAGCACCCAACTGCAAGCCAGCGGCGTGGCCGAGGAAGAAGCCCGGCGCCAGGCCGGCTGGCGCATCTTCGGCGCCCAGCCCGGCGCCTACGGCGCGGGCGTGCAAGGGGTGATCGAGGAACGCAGCTGGGAGAACCGCGCCGACCTCGCCGCGGCCTACCTCAACTGGGGCGGCTACGCCTACGGCGCCGGCGACGACGGCACCCCGGCCCGCGAGCGCTTCGCCCAGCGCCTGGACGGCCTGCAGGCGGTGCTGCACAACCAGGACAACCGCGAGCACGACATCCTCGACTCCAACGACTACTACCAGTTCCAGGGCGGCATGCTCGCCGCCGCCGAGGTCATCCAGGACCGCCGCGTGGCCAGCTACCACGGCGACCACAGCCAGCCGGACAACCCGCGCATCCGCACGCTGAAGGAAGAACTCGGCCGCGTGCTGCGCGCCCGCGCGGTGAACCCGAAATGGATCGCCGGGATGAAACGCCACGGCTACAAGGGCGCCTTCGAAATGGCCGCCACGGTGGACTACCTGTTCGCCTTCGACGCCACCAGCGAGCTGGTGGAAGACCACCAGTACCAGCTACTGGCCGACGCCTACCTGCTGGACGAAGACACCCGCGAATTCATCCAGCGCCACAACCCCGAAGCCCTGCGCGACATGGCCGAACGCCTGCTGGAGGCGCAGCAGCGCGGGCTTTGGCAGGAGCCTGGGGAGTATCGCGAGGCGTTGGAGAACATTCTGGTGGATAGCGAGGAGCAGTGAGGCGCGTGCTGGCTCTTCGTAGGAGCGAGCTTGCTCGCGAACAGGGGCTCGCCGGCGACTCCAGTGTTTTCGGCTGAGTCCGCCCCTCTCCCCAGCCCTCTCCCTGAAGGGAGAGGGGGCTAGTCCGTGCCGAGAGGAGGAGTGGTTTCTGCCGGAAACCTTCGGCGCTGCCGGCTAACTCCGAAATACCCGAGCACACCGAACGGTCCCCTCTCCCTTCAGGGAGAGGGTTAGGGAGAGGGCGCTCTCATACCTGGCACCGACACGACCGGGAGACTCCCTTCGCGAGCAAGCTCGCTCCTACAGGCATCCAGTAACGTAGGGCGTATAACCGTTCGCGGTTATACGCCGATACACCCACCTCATGCCCGGCCTCCCGGTCGACCCCGAAGCGCCCCCCAAACAGCGGCTCCGTAACAACCCCCGGAGCACACGGAAACATCGGATAAACGGCGTATAACGCGGAGCCCATTACCCCCGCCGCAACCGCCCCGCCGCATCCAGCAACAACGCCTCGGTCCCGCTCCACCCCAGACAGCCATCGGTAATGGAAACCCCATAACGCAGCTCCCCCTTCAGCGGCTGGCAGCCGTCGAACAGGTGGCTCTCCAGCATCACCCCGCGCAGCGAGGCGTCGCCGCCCAGGCGCTGGTCGAGCACGCTGGCCAGCACCGCCGGCTGGCGCAGCGGGTCCTTGGCGCTGTTGGCGTGGCTGCAGTCGACCATGATCCGCGCCGGGATGCCCTGCTTCTCCAGCCCCTCGCGGGCCGCGCGCACGCTGGCCACGTCGTAGTTCGGCCCGCCGTGGCCGCCGCGCAGCACCAGGTGGGTGTCCGGGTTGCCGAGGGTCTGCACCAGCGCCGGGCGGCCCAGGCCGTCGATGCCGAAGTGCTGGTGCGGGTGCGCCGCCGAGCGCATGGCGTCGCAGGCAATGCCGAGGCTGCCGTCGGTGCCGTTCTTGAAGCCCACCGGCAGGTCCAGGCCACTGACCATCTCGCGGTGCACCTGGGATTCGCTGGTGCGCGCGCCGATGGCGGCCCAGCCCAACAGGTCGTCGAGGTAGCCGGCCACCAGCGGTTGCAGCAGCTCGGTGGCCACCGGCAGGCCGCGTTCGAGCATGTCCAGCATCAGCCGGCGCGACAGCGCCAGACCCTCGGCCATGTCGCCGCTGCCGTCCAGGCGCGGGTCGTACACCAGGCCCTTCCAGCCGACGGTGGTGCGCGGCTTCTCGACGTAGGCGCGCATCACCAGCAGCAACTGGTCGCTCACTTCGGGGGCCAGGGCGGCGAGGCGTTCGGCGTAGTCGAGGGCGGAATCGGCGTCGTGCAGGGAACAGGGGCCGACCACCACCAGCAGGCGCGGGTCGCGGCCGTCGAGGATGGCGCGGATGGCCTGGCGGTCGTGCTGTACGCGTTCGGCCAGGGCGGCGGAAAGCGGCAGGCGCTGGCGCAGTTCGGCGGGGCTTGGCAGCGGCTGTTCGCGGCGGCGGGCGGAGGGGCGCGGCAGTTCGAGGACTTCGGCGGACTGCGGCAGGTCGTTGCGGATCAGGGCGGAAACGGAGGAATTCATGGACTGGCATCCTTGGCCGGCGCGGTCGTGGCCGCGCGCGGCGCTATCTGAGTGTTCGACTGAGTAGTTCGGGTGTGGCAGCGGTACGGCTGCTAAATCGCCAGTCGGAGGTGCGGTAATAGCGGTAGGTGGTGTAGGCGGTCATGTTTCGATCCTTTGGTTGAAGTGCGTTGGCCTTGTGGGCCGGAAAAACAAAAACCCCGGTCGGGTTGCCGACCGGGGTTTGCTGAAACTGTCTGGTTGGCGACCCTGCTTGCTAGGGCGCCTGTGGGGTATCAGGCGCGCCTGTGGCTAAACCAATACCCATAGAAGAAATAACCGGCGGCAGCGGCCAGCACCTGTGCGCGAACGACCGCGGAGCCGAGGGCACCGGGGCGGGCGAGGGACTGGATGGACAGGCTGGACGGCATGGTTATCTCCACAAGATGCCGGCCAAGCTACCGCATCGGCGCGGGGCTTTCAATCATCCTTTCCTATCGCCTTCATCGACGGCGCCTCGCCCGGCCGCGCCGGCTTCGCTACCATTCGCCTTCCATGCACGCCCAAGCTCGCCGCAGGTAACGCCCATGCAACCGCACTTCCCCCTCGCCGCCGTGGTCGCCGCCGACGACCTGAAACTGGCGCTGTGCCTGGCCGCCATCGACCCGGCCATCGGCGGGGTGCTGATCGAGGGCCCTCGCGGCATGGCCAAGTCGACCCTGGCCCGCGGCGTGGCCGACCTGCTCGACGGCGGGCGCTTCGTCACCCTGCCCCTGGGCGCCAGCGAGGAACGCATCGTCGGCACCCTGGACCTGGACGCCGCCCTGGGCGAGGGTCGCGCGCGCTTCTCCCCGGGCATCCTGGCCAATGCCGACGGCGGCGTGCTCTACGTCGACGAGGTGAACCTGCTGCCCGACCACCTGGTGGACCTGCTGCTGGACGTGGCCGCCAGCGGCGTCAACCATGTCGAGCGCGACGGCCTGTCCCACAGCCACCCGGCGCGCTTCGTGCTGATCGGCACCATGAACCCCGAGGAAGGCGAACTGCGCCCGCAGTTGCTGGACCGCTTCGGCCTCAAGGTCGAGCTGGGCGGCACGCCGCCGCCGGCCGAGCGCGCCGAGATCGTCCGCCGCCGCCTGGCCTTCGACGCCGACCCACAGGCCTTCCTCGGCCACTGGCAGGCCGAGCAGGACGCCCTGCGCCAACGCTGCGCCCAGGCCCGCCAGCGTCTTCCCGGCATCCCCCTGGACGATGCCGCGCTGCAGGCCATCGCCGAGCGCTGCTACGCCGCCGGGGTGGACGGCCTGCGCGCCGACCTGGTCTGGCTGCGCGGCGCCCGCGCCCATGCCGCCTGGCGCGGCGCCGAGCGCATCGAGAAGGAAGATATCGACGCCCTGGAGCCCTTCGCCCTCGCCCACCGCCGCCGTCATGCGCCGCCAGCACCGGCGCAGCCGCAGGCACCCCAGGCCCCGGCCGCCAACCAGCCCGAACAAGGCGCGCAAAACGAAGGCCAGTGGGGCGAACTGCCGCCCCGCGCCGTGCCCGCCGGCGCCGCCCGCGAACTGCCGCGCTGGCCAAAAAAGCCCTGAGCATCCGCCCGCGCCCGGCCCCAGGCGCGGATGCCAGCCCCACACCCGGCCAACTCGCCGGCGGCCGCAGCGGCGCCCGCCGGCACGGCGCGCAGTCGCGCGTCGATTGGCCAGCCAGCTTCCTGCGCGGGCGCCCGAAGAAGCGTGACGAACTGGTGCTGCGCGCCCGCAGCGCCAAGCCCCGCGAACTCTGGCTGGTGATCGTCGACGCCTCGGCCAGCACCCGCCGGCACGGCGCCCTGGGCCAGGCCAAGGGCCTGCTGGCGGAAGTCTTCGAGCAGGCCTACCGGCAACGCGCGCGCCTGGCCGTGCTGCACGCCGCGGGGCGGCAGCCGCGCTGGTTGTGGCAGGGGCAGAAGGCTTCGGCGCAGCTGCGCGACTGGCTGCATGAACTGGGCGCCGGCGGCGGCACGCCGCTGCCCGAGGCGCTGGCCCAGGCCGCCGACTGGCTGCAGCAGCGCCAGCGCCACAAGCCCGGCGAACGCCAGCGCCTGCTGATCGTCACCGACGGCCGCCTGAGCGACTGCCCGCCCCTGGCGCCGCTGCCCTGCGCCAGCCTGCTGGTGGATATCGAGAGCGGCCCGGTGCGCCTGGGCCGCGCCCGCCAGTTGGCCGCGAACCTCGGCGCCGAATACTGCGCCATCGGCGACCTGCCCCTGCACTGAAGCAGGCTCAGGGCAGGCCGTTGCAACCGTGCTCGCAGAACCCCGGACGCTGGCCCAACCGCTGGTAATAGGCGGCCACGGCAGGCAGTTCGGGGCGCTGCATCGGCGTCATGAACCAGCGCTGCACCGACAGGCCGACGGCGACGTCGGCCAGGCTGAAACGCTCGCCGGCGACATGGGCGCCGGTGCGCTCCAGCTGGCGGTCGAGCAGCGCCATCAGCCGGCCCCATTCCCGCTCGCTCGCCGCGATGGCAGCAGCATCGGCATGGGCCGGGCTGTTGCGCACCCGCGCCATGAACACGTAGCGCCAGGCGTTGTTCAGCTCGGTGGCCTGCCAGCCCATCCACTGCTCCACCAGCGCCCGCTCGCGAGGCGCGGACGGCAGCAGCTCGTCGCGCGGGTACTGGCTGGCGAGGTAACTGCAAATGGCATTGCTCTCCCAGAGCACGAAATCGCCGTCCACCAGCACCGGCACCAGCGCATTGGGATTGAGCGCGAGGAATTCCTCCGAGTCGGTGGCGCGGAAACCGCTGCCCCAGTCTTCCCTGGCGTAGGGAAGCTGCAGCTCGGCGCAGGTCCACAGTACCTTGCGCACGTTGATCGATGAGGCCTTGCCGAGGATTCGCAGCATCTGCCGGCTCCTTGCCGAAAAGGGCAGCTTAGAGCGTCGGCGGGCGGTTCGCGAGCAAGCCCTGCACCCTCCACCCCCGTAGGATGGGTTGAGCGAAGCGATACCCATCACCATGGCAGCATGGGTTTCGCAGGCTCAACCCATCCTACGAAAGCGCCCCGGCGCGATGGGCAAGACAATTGCTCCCATAGGCGGCGCACATACGCTCTTCGTAGGAGCGAGGGGGACGCCTAGTTCTTGCTCGCGAACCCGGCCCTACAGAAGCGCCTCCAACGCCATCCACAACGCCTCGACGCTGTCGAACCGCCGATCCACCTCGGGCAACTCCGGCCGCGCCAGGATCAGCACCGGCACGCCCCGCTCGCGCGCCACCTGCAGCTTCGGCTCGGTGGCCTGGCTGCCGCTGTTCTTGCTCACCAGCACGTCGGTGCCCAGGCGCGCGAACAGCTCGCGCTCGCCCTCCAGGCTGAAGGGCCCGCGCGCGCCCAGCACTTCGGCGCGCGCATTGCCCGGCAGGCTCTGCAAACAGCGCACGGTCCAGAACTGATGTTCGGGAATTTCGCCGAGGTGCTCCAGCGGCTCGCGCCCCAGGGTGAACAGCGGCCGGCGGAACGGCGCCAGGGCGGCGATCAACTGCGCCCAGCCTTCCACTTCGCGCCAGTCGTCACCGGGCCCGGGCTGCCAGCCGGGGCGACGCAGCGCCCAGCAGGGCACGCCGGCCAGCTGCGCGGCGCGGGCGGCGTTGCGGCTGATCTGCGCGGCATAGGGATGGGTGGCGTCGAGCAGCAGATCGTAGCCCTGCCCGGCGATGAAATCCGCCAGGCCCTCTGCCCCACCATAGCCGCCGACACGCACCTGGCAGGCCAGGTCGTCCGGCACCTTGCCCAGGCCGGCCAGGCTGTACAGGTGACCGGGACCGAGGCGGCGGGCGATGGCCAGGGCCTCGCCGATGCCGCCCAGCAGCAGGATGCGTTTGCCGCTCACGGCTTACGCACCGCCAGCAGGGTGATCGGCAGGGCCGCGCGCCAAGTGTCGAAGCCGCCCAGGGGCTGCGCCTGGGCCACCTGCAGGCGCACCAGCTCGCCGCCGTGACGTTCGCGCCAGCCGACCAGGGCCGCCTCGCTCTGCAGGGTCACCGCGTTGGCCAGCAGCCGGCCGCCGGGCTTGAGGCAATCCCAGCAATACTCCAGCACGCCCGGCACGGTGACACCGCCGCCGATGAAGATGGCGTCCGGCGCCTCCAGGCCTTCCAGGGCTTCCGGTGCGCGCCCGGCCACCAGTTGCAGGCCGGGTACGCCGAGGGCGTCGCGGTTGTGGGCGATGTGTCCGAGGCGGCTTTCCTCGGCCTCGATGGCGAAGGCCCGGCAACTGGGGTGCGCGCGCATCCACTCGATGCCGATGGAGCCGCAGCCGGCGCCGACGTCCCAGAGCAGTTCGCCCGGCTCCGGGGCCAGGCGCGCGAGGGTCACCGCGCGCACGTCGCGCTTGGTCAGTTGGCCGTCGTGGCGGTAGGCGTCGTCGGGCAGGCCGGGGGTCAGCGCCAGGCGCCGGGCGTCGGCTCCGGCCACGCAGTCGATGGCCAGCACATTGAGCGCGGCGGCCTCGTCCAGCGACCAGTCGGCGGCCAGGCCGTCGATGCGCCGCTCGCGCTCGCCGCCCAGGTGTTCCAGCACGCTCAGCCGGCTCGGCGCGAAGCCGCGCTCGCGCAACAACGCGGCCACCGCTGCCGGGCTGCGGCCATCGGCGCACAGCACCAGCAGGCGGCGCCCCGGATGCAGGCGCGCGTTCAGCGCCGCCAGCGGGCGGCCCACCAGCGACAGCAGCTCCACGTCCTGCAGCGCCCAACCCAGCCGCGCCGCCGCCAGGCTCACCGAGGACGGCGCCGGCAGCACGCGCATTTCCGCCGCCGGCAGCTGCCGCGCCAGGCTCGCGCCCACGCCGAAGAACAGCGGATCGCCGCTGGCCAGCACGCAGGTCGGAGTACCGCGCCGCGCCAGCAGCGGCGCCATGTCGAAGGGACTCGGCCAGCGCCTGCGCTGCGCGCCGATGCACGGCGGCAGCAGGGCCAGCTGGCGCTCGCCGCCGAACACGTCGCTGGCCGCCAGCAGGGCGCGGCGGGCGGTCTTGCCGAGGCCGGCATAGCCGTCCTCGCCGATGCCGACGATGGTCAGCCAGGGCGTCATGGGGGTTCCTCTGCGTTGCGACACTGCGCCGCCGGCGTTCCGACGGGCAGGGTTTTCAAGGGGTCGGCCAAAGCGGGCATAATACAACCTTCGTCGGTGCCCATCAGGGCCGAAGAGGGAACGCGCAGGAGCCATCCAAGCGCGGCTGCCCCCGCAACTGTAAGCAGCGAGTCCACGCGTCATTGGCCACTGGGAGACCGGGAAGGCCGCGTCGGGCGAAGACCTGCCAGCCAGGAGACCTGCCGACGGGACCAGTCGCGCGTGCAAGCATCGAGCGGGGTGTATCGATGTTGTAGATCCTCCCAATCAGGGGCGATCCGCAAGGTCACCGCGACCCAGCCATGGTGACCCTGTGCCGAATCTGCCGCCCGTTCCCCCTGTCGAAATCCGCCCGTCGCCCTGCCCGGGGCTGCTGCGCGTGGTCGCTTCCGGCGATGGCGGCATCTGCCGCATCAAGCTGCCCGGCGGGCACCTCGACGCCAGTGGCGCCAGGGCCATCGCCCGCGCCGCCGAACGCCATGCCGACGGCGTGCTGGAGGCGACCAACCGCGCCAACCTGCAGATCCGCGGCGTGCACGAAGGCGCCGGCGCGGCGCTGTCCGCCGAGCTGCTGCGGGCCGGGCTGGGCCCGCGCATCGCCGCCGCCGACGACGTGCGCAACCTGCTGCTCAGCCCCGCCGCCGGCCTCGACCCGGCCCAGGCCCTGGACGTCGCGCCGCTGGCCGCCACGCTGCTCGACCTGCTGCAGGACGAGCCGCGCTTCCACGGCCTGTCGCCCAAGTTCGCCCTGCAACTGGATGGCGGCGAATCCCTGGCGATGCTCGAACACCCCCACGACATCTGGCTGTCGGCCATGGACGCCGGGCGCTTCGCCTTCGGCCTGGCCGGCTGCCCACCGCTGCGCGCGCAGGACAGACCCGCGCTCGCCGCCGTCGCCAGCGAACAGCTGCCGGCCCTGGTCGAGGCGTTGCTGAACCTGTTCCTCGACCTGGCCGGCGAAGGCGTCTCGCGCATGCGCCAGTTGCTGGCAAGCCTTCCCGCCGAAGACCTGCTGGCGCGCCTCGACCTGCCGCTGCAACAGGACGTGGCCGACTGGCGCCGCGCCGCCGTCGAGCCCTTCGCCCACCTGGGCATCCGCCCACAGCGCCAGGGCGGCCTGTGCAGCGTCGGCGCAGGCTTCGTCCTCGGCCGGCTGCACAGCGAACTGCTGCGCGAGCTGGCCGACCTCGCCGAGCGCGAAGGCGACGGCAGCCTGCGCCTGACGCCCTGGCAGGGCCTGCTGCTGCCCAATGTACCGGCTGCGCGCGCCAGCGCCGTGATCGCCGCACTCGACAGCCTGGGCCTGATCACCTCGGCCGAACAGCCGCTGTCCCGGCTAGTGGCCTGCAGCGGCTCGGCCGGCTGCGCCCGCGGCCTGGCCGACACCAAGGCCGACGCCCTGCGCCTGGCCGAACGCCTGGGCGCGCCGCTGCCCGCCGGCGTGCACCTGTGCGGCTGCCCGCGCTCCTGCGCCGCCGCCCACGTGGCGCCGCTGACCCTGCTGGCCGTCGCCGACGGCCGCTACGACCTCTACCGCCGCGCCCCCGGCCACGCCGGCTTCGGCCAGCCGCTAGCGCGCGACCTGACCCTCGACGCCGCAGCCGACCGGCTGCGCGATCCCGGAGCCCTACCCGATGCTTGACTACATCCGCGACGGCCAGGCGATCTACCGCCAATCCTTCGCCACCATCCGCGCCGAGGCCGACCTCTCGGCCATTCCTGCCGACCTGGAAAAGCTCGCCGTGCGGGTGATCCACGCCTGCGGCATGGTCGACGTGGTGCAGGACCTGCGCTTCTCCCCCGGTGCCGGCGCCATCGGCCGCGCGGCCCTGGCGGCGGGCGCGCCGATCCTCTGCGACGCGCGCATGGTCGCCGAGGGCATCACCCGCGCACGCCTGCCGGCGGCCAACGAGGTGATCTGCACGCTCAACGAAGCGGACGTCCCGGCCCTGGCCCGCGAGCTGGGCAACACCCGCTCGGCGGTGGCCCTGGAGCACTGGCGCGAACACCTGGAAGGCAGCGTGGTGGTGATCGGCAACGCCCCCACCGCGCTGTTCTACCTGCTGGAAATGCTCGACGCCGGCGCGCCGAAGCCGGCGCTGATCCTCGGCTTCCCGGTGGGCTTCGTCGGCGCCGCCGAATCCAAGGACCTGCTCGCCGCCGACAGCCGCGGCGTGCCCTACGTCATCGTCCGCGGCCGCCGCGGCGGCAGCGCCATGGCCGCCGCCGCGGTGAACGCCCTGGCCACGGAGGTGGAATGATGACTGGCCGCCTGCTCGGCCTGGGCGTCGGCCCCGGCGACCCCGAACTGATCACCCTCAAGGCCCTGCGCCTGCTGCAAGCCGCGCCCGTGGTCGCCTACTTCGTGGCCAAGGCCAAGCACCACGCCGGCCATGGCGGCAACGCCTTCGGCATCATCGAGCAGCACCTGGGGGCGAGCCAGCAGCGCCTGCCCCTGGTGTACCCGGTGACCACCGAGAAGCTGGAGCCGCCGCTGACCTACGAGGGCGTCATCAGCGACTTCTACGACACCGCCGCCGAACAGGTCGCCGGCCACCTGGAAGCCGGCCGCGACGTCGCGGTGATCTGCGAGGGCGACCCGTTCTTCTACGGCTCCTACATGTACCTGCACGACCGCCTGGCCGAGCGCTACCCGGCCGAAGTGGTGCCCGGCGTGTGCTCCATGCTGGGCAGCGCGGCGGTGCTCGGCGTGCCGCTGGTGTACCGCAACCAGAGCCTCTCGGTGCTCTCCGGCGTGCTGCCGGAGGACGAGCTGAAGCAGCGCCTGGCGGCCGCCGATGCGGCGGTGGTGATGAAGCTCGGGCGCAACTTCGACAAGGTCCGCCGCGTGCTCCGTGAACTGGGCCGCGACGGCGGCGCGCACTACGTGGAGCGGGCGACCATGCGCGAGCAGCGCATCGTGCCGCTGGACGAGGTGGACCCGATGGCCTCGCCCTACTTCTCCATGGTGGTGATCCCCGGGCAGAGGTGGCGCGGTTGATGAACGCCTCCCCCGCCATCGTCATCCTCGGCGCCAGCGCCCTGGCCACCGCCCGGCGCGTGCAGGCGCTTTATCCACAGGCGCGTATCCACGGCCTGCAGGGCCGCGTCGACGGCGCCGAAGAAAGCTACCAGGACTTCGGCGACAGCCTGCGCGCGCTCTATCGCAGCGGTACGCCGATCATCGCCCTGTGCGCCGCCGGCATCGTCATCCGCAGCCTGGCCCCGGCGCTGCAGGAAAAGGGCGCGGAGCCGCCGGTGCTGGCCGTGGCCGAGGACGGCAGCGCGGTGGTGCCGCTGCTCGGCGGCCTGGCCGGGGTCAACCGCCTGGCCCGGGAGATCGCCGCCGCGCTGGAAGTGGCGCCGGCCATCACCACCAGCGGCGAGCTGCGCTTCGGCACCTGCCTGCTGGAACCGCCGCCAGGCTACGCCCTGGCCGACATCGAGCAGGGCAAGCGCTTCGTCGCCGACCTGCTGGGCGGCGAAAGCCTGCGCATCGACGGCGACGCGCCCTGGCTGGCCGCAGCGCGCCTGCCGCTGGCCGAGGATGCCCGGCGCAGCGTGCGGGTGACCTGCGAGGCCCGCCCGGCGCAACGCGACGAACTGCTGATCCACCCGCGCCAGGTGCTGGCGGAAGTCGCCGCGCCTGTGGACGACCTCGCCGAGCGGGTCCGCCAGGCCTTGCGCGCATCCGGGCTGGCGGAGGCTGCCCTGGCCGCCCTGCTCGCTCCGCGCCGGTACATGGCCGATGCGAGCCTGGCCGAGGCCGCCAAGGCACTCGACGTGCCGCTGCGCTTCATCGATGAGCAAGCCTTGCCGGCGGCGCAGGATGGCATCCACCTGCGCCTCGCCGACTCCCCCGAACAGGCCGCCGGCATCGGCCGCCCACGCGGGCGCCTGAGCGTGATCGGCCTCGGCCCCGGCGCCGCCGAACACATGACTCCGGCAGTGCGCCGCGCCCTGGACGAGGCCCAGGACCTGCTGGGCTACGAGACCTACGTGAAGATGGCCGAACCGCTGCGCGCGGACCAGGTGCGCCACTGCAGCGACAACCGCGAAGAGATGCAGCGCGCCCGCCACGCCTTCGAACTGGCCGCCAGCGGCCGGCGGGTGGTGGTGGTGTCGTCCGGCGACCCAGGCGTGTTCGCCATGGCCGCGGCGGTGGTCGAGGCGCTGCATGAAAGCAGCGACGCCGACTGGCACAACGTCGAACTGGAAGTGCTGCCCGGCGTCTCCGCCGCCCTGGCCGCCGCGGCCAAGGCCGGCGCGCCGCTGGGCCACGACTTCTGCCTGATCTCGCTGTCGGACAACCTCAAGCCCTGGGAAGTCATCGAAAAGCGCCTCGACCACGCCGGCGCCGCCGACCTGGCCATGGCCTTCTACAACCCCATCTCCAGGGCCCGCCCCTGGCAGCTGGGCCGCGCCCTGGAGATCGTCCGCCAACACCGCGCGCCGCAGACCCTGGTGGTGCTCGGCCGCGACATCGGCCGCCCGGCCGAGGCGCTGCGCACGCTCACCCTCGGCGAGTTGCGGCCGGAGATGGTGGACATGCGCACCCTGGTGATCATCGGCTCGTCGCTGACCCGCCGCTTCCCCCGCGCCGGCGGTGGTGATTGGGTGTATACGCCGCGGTGGTATCGCTGAGGCAGGCCAGGCGGCGGATAACCGCGAACGGTTATTCGCCCTACGTCCCTGGAAGTTCGGCGCCCGCTTGCAAATGGCCAGTGCGTTGATGAAAATGCGACGAATTATCATTCTTCATCTTTCCCGGCGCCCATGGCCTCCTCCACCCTCGACATCGACCAGCTGTACAGCGACCACCACGGCTGGCTGCACGGTTGGCTGCGCAGCCGCCTGGGCAATGCCGCGGATGCCGCCGACCTGGCCCAGGACACCTTCCTGCGCGTGCTGCTCAAGCAGGAGCTGCTGGAGCTGCGCACCCCGCGCGCCTTCCTGCGCACCATCGCCCGCGGCCTGGTGATCGACCACTGGCGCCGCGAGGAACTGGAGCGCGCCTACCTGGAGTCCATCGCCCACCTGCCGGAGGCGGAAACGCCCTCGGCGGAAACCCGCGAAATGCTCCTGGAACTGCTGGAAAGCATCGCCCGCCTGCTCGACGGCCTGAAGCCCAAGGTACGCAGCGCCTTCCTCCTGGCCCAGTGCGAGGGCCTGCCCCACGCGCAGGTCGCCGAACGGCTCGGGGTTTCCGTGCGCTCGGTGGAGCGCTACGTGGCCGAGGCGCTGTTCCACTGCTACCAGGCGCGCTACGCCGAATGAACGCCAGCGCCGAACTGCAACCCGACGCCCGGGTGGTCAAGCAGGCCATCCAATGGATGCTGCGCCTCTCCGGCGGCGCCGACCCGGCCGCGCAGGAAGCCTGCGCCCGCTGGCGCGCCCAGCGCGCCGAGCACGAACTGGCCTGGCAACGCGTGCAGTCGCTGAACCAGGAACTGCGCAGCGGCCTGCAGAGCGTACCGGGCAGCCGCGTGGCCCTGGAAACCCTGGAGAAAGGCAGCCAGCGCCTGCAACGCCGCCAGGCCCTGAAACTGCTCTCGGTGGTCGCCCTGGGCGGCTCCGCCCTGTGGCTGAGCCGCGACCTCGGCCCCTGGCAGCGCTGGAGCGCCGACTACGCCAGCAGCATCGGCGAACGCAAGCGCTTCGTCCTGGCCGACGGCAGCAGACTGCAACTGAACACCGACACCGCCGTCGACGTCTTCTTCGCCCCGCAGCAGCGCCTGCTGGTCCTGCAGCGCGGCGAAATCCTCGTCAGCACCGCCAGGGACCCCGCCCGGCCGCTGCGCGTGCGCAACCGCGACGGCCTGTTCGAAGCCCTGGGCACCCGCTTCGTGCTGCGCCAGAACGCGAGCGACACCCTGCTCAGCGTGCAGCAGGGCGCCGTGGCCATCGCCCCGCGCCGCCTCGGCCAGACCAGCACACTGGCCGAGGCCGGCCAGCGCTACCTGGTCGACGCCAACGGCGCCGCCCCGCTGGCCGCCAGCGGCATGGACAGCGGCGCCTGGGCCGACGGCCTGATCGTCAGCCGCGACATGCGCCTGGCCGACTTCCTCGCCGAGGTCGCCCGCTACCGCCACGGCCACCTCGGCTGCGACCCGCTGGTGGCCGACCTGCGCCTGTCCGGCGTGTTCCGCCTGGACGACACCGACAAGCTGCTCGACCTGCTGCCGCGCACCCTGCCAGTACGCGTCATGCGTCGCAGCGATTGGTGGGTGACCGTCGAAGCCCGCACCTGAACCGGACTCCCCTGTACCTGTAGGAGCGAGCTTGCTCGCGAATGGAGTTTCCCGGTCATGCCGGTGCCAGGCATGAGAGCGCCCTCTCCCTAACCCTCTCCCTGAAGGGAGAGGGGACCGTTGGGCAGGGCTGGGTGTTCTGGCGTTAGCCGGCAGCACCGAAGGTTTCCGGCTGAAACCATTCCTCCTCTCGGCACGGACTAGCCCCCTCTCCCTTCAGGGAGAGGGCTGGGGAGAGGGGACGGAGTCAAACCAAAACATCTAAGCCACCTAGAAACTCCATTCGCGAGCAAGCTCGCGCCTACGAAGAGCCGCCTGGGTACCATTTTTTCGCGGATGAGAATTATTTTTGTCGGGTTTTCCCCACTGGCCCGGCATGGAGATAAACCCTCCCATTTCCCGCCCTGACGGATACCTCCCCATGCGCGCAGTCCCGGCCCGATCTCCCTCCCCGAACGCCCCCGCCAGCCGCCTCGCCATCGCCGTGCGCGGCGCCCTGCTGTGCGCCGCCCTGGGCAGCGCCCTGCCCCTGACGGCCTGGGCCGCCGACGCCGCCAGCATCACTCGCAGCCGCGCCTACGCCATCCCCGCCGGGCCCCTGGGCGAGGTGCTCAACAGCTTCGCCCGCGAAGCCGGCATCACCCTCTCGGCCACCCCGCAGCAGACCGCCGGGCTGCAGTCCGAAGGGCTCAACGGCACCTACTCGGTGGACCAGGGCCTGGCCCGCCTGCTCGCCGACACCCCGCTGCAGGCCGAGGACCAGGGCGACGGCAGCTACGTGCTGCGCAGCGTCGCGCCCCAGGACGCCCTGGCCATGCCGGCCACCAGCGTGTTCGCCCTGGGCAACGCGCTGGGCAGCGAGGACGGCTACCTGGCCACCCACAGCCAGATCGCCACCAAGACCTCCAAGGCCCTGCTGGAAACCAGCCAGAGCGTCTCGGTGGTGACCCGCGAGCAGATCCAGGACCAGGGCTCGAAGACCGTGCAGCAGGCGATCCGCTACACCCCCGGCATCTTCACCGGCCAGGTCGGCGCCTCCAACCGCTACGACTACATCGTCATGCGCGGCTTCGCCGACAACAGCGTGGACAACATCTACCTGGACGGCCTCAAGGCCATGGGCGACAGCGGTACCTTCAGCTCGATGCAGGTCGACCCGTACTTCCTCGAGCGCATCGACGTGCTCAAGGGCCCGTCCTCGGTGCTCTATGGCCGCAGCCTGCCCGGCGGCCTGGTGGCGCTGACCAGCAAGAAACCGCTGTACGAGGACTACCACCAGGTCACCGCCAGCGTCGGCAACATGCAGCAGCGCGAGCTGGGCTTCGACTTCAGCGGCCCGCTGGACGAGGAGAAACGCATCGCCTACCGCGTGGTCGGCCTGGGCAAGGGCGCCGACACCCAGTTCGACCACACCAAGGAAGAGCGCTACGCCATCGCCCCGAGCCTGGCCATCGACTTCAGCGACGACACCACCCTGACCCTCCAGGGCTACCTGCAGCACGACCCCAACGGCGGCTACCACAGCGGCGTGCCGGCCGACGGCGCGCTGTACCATCACAACGGCCGCAAGATCGACCGCGACTTCTTCGACGGCGAGCCCAGCGTCGACGACTTCGACCGCACCCAGCGCATGTTCGGCTACCAGTTGGAGCACCGCATCGACGACGTCTGGTCGGCGCGGCAGAACTTCCGCTACCTGGAGTCCGACGTAAGCCTGGCGCAAGTCTATGGCTACGGCTGGACCGCCCCGGACAGCAACGAGCTGATGCGCTACTTCTCCGGCGCCCGCGAGCGCCTGGAGGCCTACATCATCGACAACATGGCCCAGGCCGAATTCGCCACCGGCGCGGCGCAGCACACCCTGCTGATGGGCCTGGACTACCAGCGCCGGCACACCTCGGTGGACTGGTCCTCCGGCTCGGTGGCGCCCATCGACGCCTTCGACCCGGTCTACGGCAACGCCGCCATCAGCTACTACCCCGACGACAACCACACCCGCCGCCTGGAACAGACCGGCGTCTACGCCCAGGACCTGATCGACCTGGACAACTGGCGCTTCTCCCTGGGCATGCGCCAGGACTGGGTGACGGTGGAAGACAAGAACCGCAGCAGCGGCAGCAAGGCCGACGACGACTGGAAGAAATTCACCGGCCGCGCCGGCGTGCTCTACCTGTTCGACAACGGCATAGCGCCCTACGTCAGCTACTCCGAGTCGTTCAACCCCAACGCCTACTCCGACCAGAACGGCACCCCGCTGGAACCCACCGAAGGCAAGCAGTGGGAGCTTGGCCTGAAGTACCAGCCGCCGGGCAGCGCCAGCCTGTACACCGCCTCGCTGTTCCACATCACCCAGGAAAACGTGGCCACCAAGGAGCCGCAGGACAACTTCTACACCTCGGTCGGCGAGATCCGCTCCCAGGGCCTGGAACTGGAAGCGCACATCCAGGCGACCAAGAACCTCAAGCTGCTGGGCAGCTACACCTACACCGACATCACCTACAGCAAGGCGCTGGACGGCAACCAGGGCCACACCCCGAACCAGGCGCCCAAGCACATGGCCTCGGTGTGGGCCGACTACGCCTTCGACGCAGGCCCCCTGGACGGCCTGAGCATCGGCGGCGGCGCCCGCTACGTCGGCGAAACCTGGGCGGACAAGGAAAACACCCTGCGCGTGCCCGACTACACCCTGGTCGACGCGCGCATCGGCTACGACCTTGGCAAGCTCGGCATGAAGGGCCTGGACGTCAGCCTCAACGCCAACAACCTGCTGGACAAGGACTACGTGGCCTCCTGCTACAACCTCGACTACTGCTACTTCGGCGAGAAACGCAACGTCACCGCCACGGTCAACTACCAGTTCTGAGCCCAAGCCGCCCGCACCGCGGGCGGCCCCTCACCCCAGCCCTCTTCCGCCCGCCGCATTCCCTCCCCAGGACCGGACGCGCGGGAGAGGGCTGGGGTGAGGGCGCCATTCCCTCGTAGGAGCGAGCTTGCTCGCGAACGGGCCTCGCTGCGGAGGCTGTTCGCGAGCAAGCTCGCTCCTACAAAGTCCCCCTCTCCTTCCCGCCGCGCGCCCTTGGTGGCGCACTGATAGGCAGCAGCATCAACCGCCCGGCGCGCTGGCTGTTCGACACCTTCCGCCTGGACGTGCAGGGCCGCTACCAGCAGTTCAACCTCGATGCCGGCTACTGGTTCCAGGACCGCAACAAGCGCGCGGTGGACCGCGCCTACCTCGGTTACCGCTTCGACGAGCGTTCCGACCTGCAGGTCGGCGCGCCGGCCAGGCCCTTCGGCCTGCTGCCCTACCCGCAGTTCGGCTGGAGCTACCACATCCCGTTCTTCCTCGGCTTCGGCGTGAATACCGGTACCGGTCTGAAGTACGGCTACAAGGACAACGACTGGGACTTCCAGGCCGCCTACTACCCGCGCATGCTGCCGTCGAGCATCCGCTACGCCCCGGAAGTCGGGCGCTACGCGGACCTCAAGGACAACGCCATCCCGGCGCTGCACGGCCGCCAGGACAACGAGAAGCGCGACCAGGTCAACCTGCGCCTGGCGCGCAGCTTCCAGGCCGGCGACTGGAACAACGAGCTGGGCGCGTCCCTGGCCGCCTCGCGGCTGTACAACGCCACCACCGACGACAACGGCAGCTTCTGGGCGGCCGGCGCCCACGGGGTGTTCAAGAACGGCCCCTGGACGATCTCGAGCCAGGCGATCCGCTACGAATACGACCCGAAGAACCCCGGCGGCGTCAGCGACGATTCCGTGCTCATGGGCGGCAACGGCCTGACCCCGGCCTTCATGGTCGCGGCCAAGGGCAGCATCGGCGGGCTCAACGTCGGCTACGACCTCGCCACGCCCTGGCTGGGGCCGGTGAAGAAGGTGAAGCTGTACAACGACTACAGCCGGCTGTGGAAGGACAAGAGCGGCTGGGACGACTCGCAGATGTACACCGCCGGCATCCAGTTCTTCGCCCTGCCGGTGATGGCCTGGCTGGACTTCACCTGGGCGCGCAACGCCAACCCCTGGGGCGGCGCGGAGAACGGCACGGGCTGGACCTCGACCACCTCCTCGGGCAGCAACGACTGGTACTTCCGCACCAACCTGAACATCGGCTACTACTTCTGAGCCGGGCGGCGGGGCCAGGCCGGCGCCTGGCCCCGCGGGCCGCTCAGAACCGCTCCGCGTCCTGCGCGTGGCGCTGCACCTCTTCCCGCTCCAGGCTCTCGCGGTAGGCGTGGGCCTCCTGCTCGCTGTAGAACACGCCGACCAGCAGGCCCTGCTGGTGCACGTCCCAGCAGCGCCGGCCGAGGGCACGGAATTCGCGGGATTTATGGTCTTCGTCGCGCTCAGTGACAACTACGCTCATGGGTTCTTCTCCGTTGTTTGACTTGCATCAAGGCGGAGTCAGAATCACTTAATTAGCCAGCTAACGAAATAGCCGAGTCAGCAAAGGTTTTTTGCGAAAAACGTGGGGAACGCGAGGCAATTGCCGTGCCCACCGCGCCGGGGCGCTTTTCGTAGGATGGGTTGAGCCTGCGAAACCCATGCGGCGATGGCGATGGGTATCGCTTCGCTCAACGCCATCCTACGAGGTGTCGATAGCCGGACGATCCGGCGCGGATCGCGGATGAGATCCGCTCCTACGCTGCCCAACCCACGCCATTCCCATGTAGGAGCGCGCCCTGCGCGCGAAATCGCGGGCAGGGCCCGCTCCTACAATTTGCTGTGAGGCATGGAGTTTCCTCGTAGGAGCGGACCTTGTCCGCGATAGCCGGACGTCCCGGCGCGATTCGCGGATGAGATCCGCTCCTACGCTGCCCAACCCGCGCCATTCCCATGTAGGAGCGCGCCCTGCGCGCGAAATCGCGGGCAGGGCCCGCTCCTACAGGTTGCCGGCAGGCACGGTATGCCTCCCCCGTAGGAGCGGACCTTGTCCGCGATAGCCGGACGCCCCGGCGCGGATCGCGGGCCGGGCCGGGCCGGCGAGACAGCCGACGCTCTGCAGGCATGAAAAAACCCGGCATCCCCTGGGGGAATGCCGGGCTTTTTCGGACCTGTCCGACGCTTAGAACGGAATGTCGTCGTCGAAGCTGTCGTAGTCGGCGGCCGGTTGTGGAGCCGGGGCGGCCTGTTGTTGCGGCGCCGGGCGCGGGGCCTGTTGCGGGCGCTGCTGGGGTTCGCGCGGCGCGCGCGGGGCGTCGTCGCCACCGGCGCCCGGACGGCCGCCGAGCAGTTGCATGTTGCCGTTGATGTCTACCACGATCTCGGTGGTGTAGCGGTCCTGACCGTCCTGGCCCTGCCACTTGCGGGTGCGCAGGCTGCCTTCGACGTAGATCTGCGAGCCCTTGCGCACGTACTCGGCGACGATTTCCGCCAGGCGGCCGAAGAACACCACGCGGTGCCATTCGGTACGTTCCTGCTGCTGGCCGGTCTGCTTGTCCTTCCAGCTCTCGCTGGTGGCCAGGGTGACGTTGGTCACCGCGTTGCCGTTGGGCAGGTAGCGGGTTTCCGGATCGCCACCGACGTTACCAACCAGAATGACTTTGTTAACCCCACGGGCCATGACGCTCTCCTAAAGGCTTCAGCACGTCGCCGGCTCGATGCCTGCCAGGCGTTCGAGGGACGTGCGATCCACTTGTTGGGAATCTACTTTGACATAAGCGGCGGCCTCTTCGGCGACCACCATCACATCGCTCACACCGGGCAATGCCTTGAAACGCTCGGCCAACGAGGCATCGCCCAGCGCCTCGTCGGACAGGGGCAGGCGGATGCTCGTTACATACGGCGGTTCGCGCATGGTAACAGCAATCGCCAACCATATGGCAGCCAGCACGGCGCAGCCGATGAACACCCCGTCCAACCCGCCGTGCTGGAACATCCAGCCGCCGAGGATGCCGCCCACGGCGGCGCCGAGGAACTGGCTGGTGGAGTACACGCCCATCGCCGTGCCCTTGCCGCCGGCCGGCGAGACCTTGCTCACCAGAGACGGCAGCGAGGCTTCCAGCAGGTTGAACGCGGTGAAGTAGACGACGATGCCGAACAGCAGTTCCTTCAGGCTGTATCCGAATTCCCAGAAGAACAGCTCGCAGAGCATCAGGGTGGCCACCGCGCCGGCCAGCACGCGCTTCATCTGGCGCTTCTTCTCGGCGTAGATGATGAACGGCACCATGCCGAAGAAGCCCACCAGCAGCGCGGTCAGGTAGACCCACCAGTGTTCTTCCTTGGGCAGCCCGGCGCGCTCCACCAGGGCCAGCGGCAAGGCCACGAAGCTGGCCATGAGGATCGCGTGCAGCACCAGGATGCCGGCGTCCAGGCGCAGCAGCTCGGCGTTCTTCAGGGTCGGCAGCAGCGCCTGGCCGGCGACGCTGGACTCGCGGTGCTGCAGGCGGTGGTCCGGGGTCGGCACGAAGAACAGGATCATCAGCAGGCCGACCAGGGCCATGCCGGCGGTGAACCAGAACAGCCCGTGCAGGCCGAACAGGTGCGTCAGCACCGGGCCGGCGACCATGGCCACGGCGAAGGACACGCCGATGCTCATGCCGATGGTGGCCATGGCCTTGGTGCGGTGCTGCTCGCGGGTCAGGTCCGAGAGCATCGCCATCACCGCCGCGGAGATCGCCCCGGCGCCCTGGATCACCCGCCCGGCGATCACGCCCCAGATGCTGTCGGCGTTGGCCGCCACGGCCGCGCCGAGGGCGAACACCAGCAGCCCGACGACGATGATCGGCCGGCGGCCGATGCGGTCGGACAGGGTGCCCAGGGGAATCTGCAGGATGGCCTGGGTCAGGCCGTAGGCGCCGATGGCCAGGCCGATCAGCGCCGGGGTCGCGCCGGCCAGGTCCTGGCCGTAGGTGGCCAGGACCGGCAGGACCATGAACATGCCGAGCATGCGGAACGCGAAGACCAGGGAAAGGCCGACGGCCGCGCGGGTTTCGGTGCCACTCATGCGCTCAGTGTGGGTGTCGTGCATAAGTCCCTCAGGGGAATGACTGGAGCGGGCTGTGCTTCTTGCCCCCGCAATGGCGTGCCCATCCGTTCCCGGATGGCCGGCTGCCGCCGACGCCGAAAAATAGCCGGGCATTCTAGCAGCCCAGCCGCCCGGAGGCACAGACGCGCCACTTTGCCGCGTACTGCCGGGGAAACGTATACTCAACGGTTTTCGCCCGCCATGCGAGGCCGCTGTGGACAAGATCCTCATCCGTGGGGCACGTACCCACAACCTGAAGAACATCGACCTGACCCTGCCGCGCGACAAGCTGATCGTGATCACCGGCCTGTCCGGCTCCGGCAAGTCGTCCCTGGCCTTCGACACGCTCTACGCCGAAGGCCAGCGCCGTTACGTGGAATCCCTGTCGGCCTACGCCCGGCAGTTCCTCTCGATGATGGAAAAACCCGACGTCGACACCATCGAGGGCCTGTCGCCGGCGATTTCCATCGAGCAGAAGTCCACCTCGCACAACCCGCGCTCCACCGTGGGCACCATCACCGAGATCTACGACTACCTGCGCCTGCTCTACGCCCGCGTCGGCATCCCGCGCTGCCCGGACCACGACATCCCGCTGGAGGCGCAGACCGTCAGCCAGATGGTCGACCAGGTGCTGGCGCTGCCCGAAGGCCGCCGGCTGATGCTGCTGGCCCCGGTGATCCGCGAGCGCAAGGGCGAGCACCTGGCGGTGTTCGACGAGATGCGTGCCCAGGGCTTCGTCCGCGCGCGGGTCGACGGCAAGCTCTACGAGCTGGACGAGCTGCCCAAGCTGGACAAGAAGCAGAAGCACTCCATCGACGTGGTGGTGGACCGCTTCAAGGTCCGCGGCGACCTGCAGCAGCGCCTGGCGGAATCCTTCGAGACGGCCATCAACCTGGCCGACGGCATCGCCCTGGTCGCCCCCCTTCCCGACGAAGACGACAAAAAGCAGGGCGAAGAAGGCGAGGAGATGATCTTCTCCGCACGCTTCGCCTGCCCGGTGTGCGGCCACTCCATCAGCGAGCTGGAACCCAAGCTGTTCTCCTTCAACAACCCCGCCGGCGCCTGCCCCACCTGCGACGGCCTGGGCGTGAAGCAGTTCTTCGACGCGCGCCGGGTGGTCAACGGCGAACTGACCCTGGCCGAGGGCGCCATCCGCGGCTGGGACAGGCGCAACGTCTATTACTTCCAGATGCTCGGCTCGCTGGCCGCGCATTTCGGCTTCAGCCTGGAGGTGCCCTTCCAGGAACTCTCGCCCGAGCACCAGAAGTTCATCCTCGGCGGCTCGGGGCGCGAGAACGTCGAGTTCCGCTACCTCAACGACCGCGGCGACATCGTCAAGCGCGCGCACCCCTTCGAGGGCATCCTGCCGAATCTGGAGCGCCGCTACCGCGAGACCGAGTCCATGACCGTGCGCGAGGAGCTGGCCAAGTTCCTCAGCACCCAGCCCTGCCCGGACTGCCACGGCACCCGCCTGCGCCGCGAGGCGCGCCACGTATGGGTGGGCGACAAGACGCTGCCGGCGGTCACCGCGATGCCGGTGGGCGAGGCCAGCGAATACGCCGCCGGCCTGACCCTGACCGGCCGCCGCGGCGAGATCGCGGCGAAGATCCTCAAGGAAATCCGCGAGCGCCTGCAGTTCCTGGTCAACGTCGGCCTCGACTACCTGACCCTCGACCGCAGCGCCGACACCCTGTCCGGCGGCGAGGCCCAGCGCATCCGCCTGGCCAGCCAGATCGGCGCCGGCCTGGTGGGGGTGATGTACATCCTCGACGAGCCCTCCATCGGCCTGCACCAGCGCGACAACGAACGCCTGCTGGCCACCCTCACCCACCTGCGCAACCTGGGCAACACGGTGATAGTGGTGGAGCACGACGAGGACGCCATCCGCCTCGCCGACTATGTGGTGGACATCGGCCCCGGCGCCGGCGTGCATGGCGGGCAGATCGTCGCCGAAGGCACGCCCGAGCAGGTCATGAGCCACCCGGACTCGGTCACCGGCAAGTACCTCTCCGGCCGCCAGAAGATCGTGGTGCCGGCGCAGCGCACGCCGCGCAACAAGAAGCAACTGCTCAAGCTCAAGGGCGCGCGCGGCAACAACCTGCGCAACGTCAACCTGGAGCTTCCGGTCGGCCTGTTCACCTGCGTCACCGGCGTGTCCGGCTCGGGCAAGTCGACGCTGATCAACAACACCCTGTTCCCGATCACCGCCACCGCGCTGAACGGCGCCACCAGCCTGGAAGTCGCGCCCTACGACTCCTTCGACGGCCTGCAGCACCTGGACAAGGTGGTGGACATCGACCAGAGCCCGATCGGCCGCACGCCGCGCTCCAACCCGGCGACCTACACCGGCCTGTTCACCCCGATCCGCGAGCTGTTCGCCGGCGTGCCGGAAGCCCGCTCCCGCGGCTACGGCCCGGGGCGCTTCTCGTTCAACGTCAAGGGCGGCCGTTGCGAAGCCTGCCAGGGCGACGGCGTGATCAAGGTGGAGATGCACTTCCTGCCGGATATCTACGTGCCCTGCGACGTCTGCAAGGGCAAGCGCTACAACCGCGAGACGCTGGAGATCCGCTACAAGGGCAAGAGCATCACCGAGGTGCTGGACATGACCATCGAAGACGCCCGCGCGTTCTTCGACGCCGTGCCGGCCATCGCCCGCAAGCTGCAGACACTGATCGACGTGGGCCTGTCGTACATCAAGCTGGGGCAGAGCGCGACCACCCTGTCCGGCGGCGAGGCGCAGCGGGTGAAGCTGTCCCGCGAGCTGTCCAAGCGCGACACCGGCAAGACCCTGTACATCCTCGACGAACCGACCACCGGCCTGCACTTCGCGGACATCCAGCAACTGCTCGACGTACTGCACCGCCTGCGCGACCACGGCAACACGGTGGTGGTGATCGAGCACAACCTGGACGTGATCAAGACCGCCGACTGGCTGGTCGACCTCGGCCCCGAGGGCGGCTCCAAGGGCGGCCAGATCATCGCCAGCGGCACGCCGGAGCAGGTGGCGGAGATGGAGGCCTCGCACACCGGGCGCTTCCTCAAGCCACTGCTGGAACGCGATCGGGCCTGACTGCTGAAAGAGGCTGTCCGTGCCCCCGGGCGTCCGGGGGCCAGTGAGTCCACATGGCAATGTCATAGCCTGGGCGGCGTAGGAGCGAGCGTAGCTTTTCGTAGGATGGCGTTGAGCGAAGCGATACCCATCACCGATGGCCGCATGGGTTTCGCAAGCTCAACCCATCCTACGAAAAGCACCTCGAAGCAGCCGGCAACCCACATGAAAATGCCGCTTCCCCGTAAAAGGGAAACGGCATTTTCTTTCAAGTGGCCACTGCTACCGCCAAAGCGGCGCCTTTTCTTCCCAGCCCAAGAACATCAGGCCAGATCGAAGCGGTCCAGGTTCATCACCTTGGTCCAGGCGGCGACGAAGTCCTTCACGAACTTCTCCTTGGCATCGCTGCTGGCGTAGACCTCGGCCAGCGCCCGCAGCACCGAGTGCGAACCGAAGATCAGGTCGGCACGGGTAGCGGTCCACTTCAGCTCGCCGCCCTTGCGGGCCCGGCCCTCGAAGACCTCCGCGGAGCCGTCCACCGGCGCCCAGACGGTCCCCATGTCCAGCAGGTTGACGAAGAAGTCGTTGCTGAGCACGCCAGGCCGGTCGGTGAACACGCCATGGGCGCTACCGTCGTAGTTGGCCCCCAGCATACGCAGGCCGCCGACGAGCACGGTCATTTCCGGAGCGGTCAGGGTCAGCAACTGGGCCTTGTCGACCAGCAGTGCCTCGGTGGACGCGCCGGGATTGGCGCTCTTGTAGTTGCGGAAGCCATCGGCGATGGGTTCGAGCACCTCGAAGGACTCGACGTCGGTCTGGTCCTGGCGGGCATCCGCGCGGCCCGGAGCGAAGGGCACCTCGATGTTCACGCCGGCAGCCTTGGCGGCCTGCTCGACGCCCACGTTGCCGGCCAGCACGATCACGTCGGCCAGCGAGGCCTTGCCGGAGAACCGCTGGATCTCGTCGAGCTTGGCCAATACCTTGGCGAGCTGCTGCGGGTTGTTGACCTCCCAGTCCTTCTGCGGCGCCAGGCGAATGCGCGCGCCATTGGCGCCGCCGCGCTTGTCGCCACCGCGGAAGGTGGAGGCCGAGGCCCAGGCGGTAGACACCAGCTCGGCGATCGACAGGCCGGACTCGGCGATCTTCGCCTTCAGGTCGGCGATGTCCGCGGCGCTCGGGTTGTGCGTGGCCGGCGGCAGCGGGTCCTGCCAGATCAGGTCTTCCTTCGGCACTTCCGGGCCGAGGTAGCGGGCCTTCGGCCCCATGTCGCGGTGGGTCAGCTTGAACCAGGCGCGGGCGAACGCATCGGCGAAGGCCTGCGGGTCATCGAGGAAGCGCTTGGAGATTTTCCCGAATTCCGGATCGAAGCGCAGCGTCAGGTCGGTGGTGAGCATGGTGGGCTTGCGCTTCTTCGACGGATCGAAGGGATCGGGGATGATCTCCGGCGCATCCTTGGCGACCCACTGGATGGCCCCGGCGGGCGAGCGGGTCTGTTCCCATTCGTACTTGAACAGGTTCTCGAAGAAGAAGTTGCTCCACTGGGTGGGCGTTTGCGTCCATACCACCTCGATGCCGGAGGTGATGGCGTCGGCGCCGACGCCGGAGCCATAGCTGCTGGCCCAGCCCAGGCCCTGCTGCTCGAGGGGGGCGTCTTCCGGGGGAGCGCCGACGTGGTCCGCCGAGCCGGCACCGTGGGTCTTGCCGAGGGTGTGGCCACCGGCGATCAGGGCGACGATCTCTTCGTCGTTCATCGCCATGTTGCCGAAGGTCGCACGGATGGCGGGCGCGGCCGACAACGGATCACCGCTGGCATTGGGGCCTTCGGGGTTCACATAGATCAGGCCCATCTCGGTGGCCGCCAGGGGGTTCTTGGCCAGGGCCTCGGGGTCGCGGTGGACGAGCCAGGTCTTCTCGTCGCCCCAGTTGACGTCGTTGTCCGGCTCCCATACGTCTTCGCGGCCGGCGCCGAAGCCGAAGGTGCGGAAGCCCATGGTTTCCAGAGCCACGTTGCCGGCGAGCACCATCAGGTCGCCCCAGGAGATCTTCTGGCCGTATTTCTGCTTGATCGGCCACAGCAGGCGCCGCGCCTTGTCCAGGCTGACGTTGTCCGGCCAGGAGTTCAGCGGGGCGAAGCGCTGTTGGGCGCGGCCCACGCCGCCGCGGCCGTCGGCGATACGGTAGGTCCCGGCGGCGTGCCAGGCCATGCGGATCATCAGGCCACCGTAGTGGCCCCAGTCGGCCGGCCACCATTCCTGGGAGTCGGTCATCATGTGCTTCAGGTCGGCCTTCAGGGCCGAGTAGTCGAGTTTCTTGAACTCGTCGCGGTAGTTGAACTTCTCACCCAACGGGTTGGATCTTTCCGAATGCTGGTTCAGTAGGTCCAACTTCAGTTGATTCGGCCACCAGTCCTCGTTGGTAGTACCGCCACCAGCAACATAATGGAACGGGCATTTCGATTCATTCGACATTGCTTTCTCCTTTGTCCTCATCGGGTCGGTCTGGTCGACAGCTGCCGACGGTGGATTAAGACTAGTACCGCTCCGCTGGGGGGACCAATTTATGAAAAGCAACGGCACGATAGTTTTTGTCTCTTAGCAGAACCGTGCGCGATAGCCTCCCGAACAACGGAAATACAGCACCGGAATCCTCCCCCTGGCGCGCCTGGTGGAAACAAAAAAGCCCCTGCGACCGATAGGCGCGAGGGGCTTCTTTCATTGCAGACGAAACCTCATATCTGCGACTGCAGGTAGTTCTCCAGGCCCATCTTGGCGATCAGCCCGAGTTGCTGCTCCAGCCAGTAGGCGTGGTCTTCCTCGGTATCGGCCAACTGGACCTTGAGCATGTCGCGGCTGACGAAGTCCTTGTGCTGCTCGCACAGCGCGATGCCCTTGGCCAGGGCCGCACGCACCTGGCGCTCCAGCTTGAGATCGGCTTCGAGCATTTCCGGCACGGTACGGCCCGGGTGGATATCGTCGGGACGCATACGCGGCGTGCCTTCCAGCAACAGGATGCGGCGGATCAGGGCGTCGGCGTGCTGGGTTTCCTCTTCCATCTCGTGGTTGAGGCGCTCGTAGAGCTTGGCGAAGCCCCAGTCCTCGTACATGCGCGAGTGGATGAAGTACTGGTCGCGCGCGGCCAGCTCGCCGGTCAGCAGGGTATTGAGGTAGTCGATTACTTCAGCATGGCCTTGCATCAGTCAGCTCCATGAGTCCGGTGAATAATTGAAGAGAATTTGGTCCTCGACGACCATGACCCGCATCAATTCGAGGATAGTCCCGCCGGCGCGAGAGTGCCTTGCAAGACGCGCGGATCCTGGGCCGAAGGGAACGAGATACATTTCCAGCGGGCAATAAAAAACCGGGCCAAGGCCCGGTTTTTCATGAGTGGCGTTCGCCTTACTCAGCAGCTTCGACCGCTTCGCCGCCGACAGCACGATCAACCAGCTCGACGTACGCCATGGGGGCGTTGTCGCCAGCGCGGAAACCGCACTTGAGGATGCGCAGGTAGCCGCCCGGACGGTTGGCGTAGCGCTTGCCCAGCTCGTTGAACAGCTTGCCTACGGCAGCTTTCGAACGGGTACGGTCGAAAGCCAGACGACGGTTGGCGACGCTGTCTTCCTTGGCCAGGGTGATCAGCGGCTCGGCAACGCGGCGCAGTTCCTTGGCCTTGGGCAGGGTGGTTTTGATCAGTTCGTGTTCGAACAGCGACACAGCCATGTTCTGGAACATAGCCTTGCGGTGCGCGCTGGTGCGGCTCAGGTGACGACCACTTTTACGATGGCGCATGGTTCAATTCCTTTCCAAACTTTACGTTCGGTAGCTACGACGATCAGGCAGTAGCCTTGTCGTCTTTCTTAAGACTTGCCGGCGGCCAGTTGTCGAGGCGCATACCGAGGGACAGACCGCGAGAGGCCAGGACGTCCTTGATTTCGGTCAGGGACTTCTTGCCCAGGTTCGGAGTTTTCAGCAGCTCTACTTCGGTGCGCTGGATCAGGTCACCGATGTAGTAGATGTTCTCCGCCTTCAGGCAGTTGGCCGAACGAACGGTCAGCTCCAGGTCATCGACCGGACGCAGCAGGATCGGATCGATCTCGTCTTCCTGCTCTTCAACGACGGGTTCGCTGTCGCCCTTGAGGTCCACGAACGCTGCCAGCTGCTGTTGCAGGATGGTAGCGGCGCGACGGATAGCCTCTTCGGGGTCCAGGGTGCCGTTGGTTTCCAGATCGAGGACCAGTTTGTCCAGGTTGGTACGCTGTTCGACACGGGCGTTCTCGACCACGTAGGCAACACGACGCACGGGGCTGAACGAGGCATCGAGCTGCAGACGGCCGATGCTGCGGCTTTCGTCTTCATCGCTCGAGCGGGCATCAGCCGGCTCGTAGCCACGGCCACGAGCGACTTTCAGCTTCATGTTCAGCGCGCCGTTATCGGCCAGGTGGGCGATAACATGGTCACCGTTGACGATCTCGACATCATGATCCAGCTGAATATCGGCAGCGGTCACCACACCCGAGCCCTTTTTCGCCAGGGTCAGCGTCACTTCGTCACGGCCGTGCAGCTTGATGGCCAGACCTTTCAGGTTGAGCAGGATTTCGATGACGTCTTCCTGAACACCTTCGATCGCCGAGTACTCGTGGAGTACGCCGTCGATCTCGGCCTCGACCACTGCACAGCCAGGCATGGAGGACAACAGGATGCGACGCAGCGCGTTGCCCAGGGTATGGCCGAAGCCACGCTCGAGAGGCTCGAGCGTGATCTTGGCGCGGGTTTGGCTGACCACCTGCACATCGATGTGGCGGGGGGTCAGGAACTCATTTACCGAACTCTGCATGGATGCACCTATTTTCTAGCCCTTACTTGGAGTAGAGCTCGACAATCAGGTTTTCGTTGATGTCGGCGGACAGGTCGGCACGAGCCGGAACGCTCTTGAAGGTACCGGCCTTCTTGTCGGTGTCCACTTCGACCCACTCAACGCGACCGCGCTGGGCGCACAGTTCAAGGGCTTGAGCGATACGCAGCTGGTTCTTCGATTTCTCGCGAACAGCAACGACGTCGCCGGCCTTCACCTGATAGGACGGGATGTTGACGGTCTGACCGTTCACGCTGATGGTCTTGTGGGACACCAGCTGACGGGATTCCGAACGGGTGGAACCGAAGCCCATACGATAGACGACGTTGTCCAGACGGCATTCCAGCAGTTGCAGCAGGTTCTCACCAGTGGAGCCCTTGCGGCGGGAAGCCTCTTGGTAGTAGCCACGGAACTGACGCTCCAGCACGCCGTAGATGCGGCGGACTTTCTGCTTCTCACGCAGCTGCAGACCGTAGTCGGACAGACGGCCACGGCGAGCGCCGTGCTGGCCAGGAACCTGTTCGGCCTTGCACTTGGAGTCGAGCGCGCGAGCGCCGCTCTTCAGGAACAGGTCGGTGCCTTCACGGCGAGACAGTTTGCATTTGGGACCAATGTAACGAGCCATTTCTCACTGTCTCCTATTACACGCGACGCTTTTTCGGCGGGCGGCAGCCGTTGTGCGGGATCGGGGTTACGTCGGTGATGCTGGCGATCTTGTAACCGCAGGCATTCAGCGCACGAACAGCCGATTCGCGACCCGGGCCCGGGCCTTTGACGTTGACGTCAAGGTTCTTCAGACCGTATTCCAGAGCAGCCTGGCCGGCACGCTCGGCCGCTACCTGGGCAGCGAACGGGGTGCTCTTACGCGAGCCGCGGAAGCCCGAACCACCGGAAGTGGCCCAGGACAGGGCGTTGCCCTGACGGTCGGTGATGGTAACGATGGTGTTGTTGAAGGACGCGTGGATATGCGCGATCCCGTCAACCACCGTCTTTTTGACTTTCTTACGAGGACGAGCAGCAGGTTTTGCCATGACTATATTCCTAAGCGATTACTTGCGGATCGGCTTACGCGGGCCCTTGCGGGTGCGCGCGTTGGTCTTGGTACGCTGACCGCGAACCGGCAGACCGCGACGATGACGCAGACCGCGGTAGCAACCGAGGTCCATCAGACGCTTGATGTTCATGTTGATTTCGCGGCGCAGGTCACCTTCGGTGGTCAGCTTGGCCACCTCGTTGCGCAGCGAATCGATCTGCTCTTCGCTCAGGTCCTTGATCTTCACTACCGGGCTGATGCCCGTGGCAGCGCAGATGCTCTGTGCGGTGGTGCGACCTACACCATAGATGTAGGTCAGCGAGATAACAGTGTGCTTGTTATCCGGAATGTTTACGCCTGCAATACGGGCCATTCAGAAAAACTCCAATTGACAGCTACCCGGCGCCCAGGAAGCCAAGAAAGGGCGCGGATATTAGCGCTGTAATAACAAATAATCAACCCGGCAGCGCACTAGCTGCCGGGCTATAACGCGTGGATCACACTCAGCCTTGGCGCTGCTTGTGACGCGGCTCCGCGCTGCAGATCACGCGAACGACGCCTTCGCGACGGATGATCTTGCAGTTGCGGCACAGCTTCTTAACCGATGCACGAACTTTCATCAGTGACTCCTACTAACCTTACGGGCCGGTCAGCGCAGCATGCTGCTGCCGCCATAACCCTTCAGGTTGGCTTTCTTCATGAGGGATTCGTACTGGTGAGAAACGAGGTGCGATTGTACTTGGGCCATAAAGTCCATCACAACCACGACCACGATCAGCAACGAGGTCCCGCCGAGGTAGAACGGAACGTGGGCAGCCACCACCAGGAACTGGGGCAACAGGCACACCGCCGTCATGTACAGGGCACCGAACATGGTCAAACGGGTCAGCACGCCATCGATGTAGCGAGCGGACTGTTCGCCCGGACGAATACCCGGAATAAATGCACCGGACTTCTTGAGGTTTTCCGCCACGTCCTTGGGATTGAACATCAGCGCTGTGTAGAAGAAGCAGAAGAAGATGATCCCTGCACTAAACAGCAGAATGTTCAGCGGCTGCCCCGGAGCGATCGCTTGCGCGACGTCCTGCAGCCAACCCAGGCCCTCCGACTGACCGAACCAGGCGCCCAGGGACGCCGGGAACAGCAGGATGCTGCTGGCGAAGATGGCCGGGATCACGCCCGCCATGTTCACTTTCAGCGGCAGATGGCTGGTCTGCGCGGCAAACACCTTGCGACCTTGCTGGCGCTTGGCGTAATGCACGGCGATGCGGCGCTGACCGCGCTCGATGAACACCACGAACGCGATGATCGCGACGGCCAGCAGGCCTACGGCGATCAGGGCGAAGATGTTGATGTCACCTTGACGGGCGGACTCGAAGGACTGCCCGATGGCGCGCGGAAGGCCGGCGACGATCCCGGAGAAGATCAGCATGGAGATACCATTGCCGACGCCCCGCTCGGTGATCTGCTCGCCCAGCCACATCATGAACAGCGCACCCGCCACGAAGGTGGTGACTGCCACGAAGTAGAAGCCGAAGTCATTGGAGAAGGCCACGCCCTGGCTGCCCAGACCAACGGCCATGCCGATGGCCTGGACGAGCGCCAGGACGAGCGTTGCGTAGCGGGTGTACTGGCTGATCTTGCGACGCCCAGACTCACCCTCTTTCTTCAACTGCTCCAGCTGCGGGCTGATAGCGGTCATGAGCTGCATGATGATCGACGCCGAGATGTACGGCATGATCCCCAGTGCAAAGATGCTCATGCGCTCCAGCGCGCCGCCGGAAAACATGTTGAAGAGGCTAAGAATGGTCCCCTCGTTCTGCCGGAACAGTGCCGCCAAGCGATCGGGGTTGATGCCCGGAACCGGGATGTGCGCACCTATCCGATAGACGATGATCGCCAGGAACAGGAAACGCAGACGTGCCCAGAGCTCGGACAGACCGCCACCGTTGCTCAGCGCAGAGAGAGCACCTTGCTTAGCCATTTAGTCCTCGATTTTGCCGCCAGCTGCTTCGATAGCCGCACGAGCGCCCTTGGTGGCGCCGATGCCTTTCAGGGTGACCGCGCGGGCAACTTCACCGGACAGCACGACTTTGACGCGCTGTACGTTGCGGTTGATCACGTTGGCATCCTTCAGGGCCTGCACGGTGACGACTTCGCCTTCGACCTTGGCCAGCTCGGAGGTACGAACCTCGGCGCGATCCAGGGCTTTCAGGGACTTGAAGCCGAACTTCGGCAGACGACGGTGCAGCGGCTGCTGGCCACCCTCGAAGCCCGGGGCGATGGTGCCGCCGGAGCGCGAGGTCTGACCTTTGTGACCACGGCCACCGGTCTTGCCCAGACCGCTACCGATGCCACGGCCCGGACGCAGCTTCTCGCGACGGGCACCCGGCGCGGAACGCAGATCGTTCAGTTGCATGGATTAACCCTCCACACGCAGCAGGTAGTAGGCCTTGTTGATCATGCCGCGGTTTTCAGGAGTGTCCTGAACTTCGACGGTATGATTGATGCGACGCAGGCCCAGGCCTTTGACGCAAGCCTTGTGATTGGCCAGGCGGCCGTTCAGGCTCTTGATCAGGGTAACTTTTACAGTTGCCATGGTTAGAGAATCTCCTCGACGCTCTTGCCACGCTTGGCCGCTACCGACTCAGGGGACTGCATGTTCTTCAGGCCCTTGAAGGTGGCGTATACCACGTTGACCGGGTTGGTCGAACCGTAGCACTTGGCCAGAACGTTCTGCACACCGGCCACTTCCAGGACGGCACGCATGGCGCCGCCGGCGATGATGCCGGTACCTTCGGAAGCCGGCTGCATGTACACCTTGGAGGCGCCATGGGCGGACTTGGTCGGGTACTGCAGGGTGGTGCCGTTCAGATCGACCTGGATCATGTTGCGGCGAGCAGCTTCCATGGCCTTCTGGATCGCGGCCGGCACTTCACGCGCCTTGCCACGGCCGAAGCCAACACGGCCCTTGCCATCGCCAACCACGGTCAGCGCGGTGAAGGCGAAGATACGGCCACCTTTTACGGTTTTGGCGACGCGGTTAACTTGAACCAGCTTCTCGATGTAGCCTTCGTCGCGCTTTTGATCGTTGTTTGCCATAACTTAGAACTCCAGACCGCCTTCGCGAGCGGCATCAGCCAGGGCCTTGATGCGGCCGTGGTACTTGAAGCCAGAACGGTCGAACGCCACTTGGGTGACGCCGGCAGCCTTGGCGCGTTCGGCGACCAGTTGACCAACTTTCTTGGCTGCGTCGACGTTGCCGGTGGCACCTTCGCGCAGTTCCTTGTCCAGGGTCGAGGCGCTGGCCAGGACCTTGCCGCCGTCGGCCGCGATGACCTGGGCGTAAATGTGCTGGGAGGAGCGGTACACGCAAAGGCGTACGGCTTCCAGCTCGCGCATCTTCAGGCGTGCCTTGCGAGCGCGACGCAGACGGGTTTCTTTCTTGACGCTCATTTGCTATGCCCTACTTCTTCTTGGCTTCTTTACGAAGTACGACTTCGTCCGAATACCGCACGCCCTTGCCTTTGTACGGCTCCGGCGGACGGAAATCGCGGATCTCCGCGGCAACCTGGCCGACCAGCTGCTTGTCGATGCCCTTGATCAGGATATCGGTCTGGCTGGGGGTTTCGGCGACGATGCCGGCGGGCAGTTCGTAATCGACCGGGTGGGAGAAGCCGAGGGCCAGGGACAGCACTTGGCCTTTGGCCTGCGCCTTGTAACCAACGCCGACCAGCTGGAGCTTGCGCTCGAAGCCCTGGCTGACGCCGATCACCATGTTGTTGACCAGGGCGCGGGTGGTACCGGCCATGGCACGGGTCTGCTGGTCGCCGTTACGGGCGGCGAAACGCAGCTCACCGTTGTCCTGGATGACTTCTACGGACGGGTGGACTTTCAGCTCGAGGGAGCCTTTGGAGCCCTTGACCGAGAGTTCCTGACCAGCCAGCTTGATTTCGACGCCGGCGGGCAGCTTGACGGGGTTCTTAGCAACGCGAGACATGCTGATTCCCCTTAGAACACAGTGCAGAGCACTTCGCCACCAACGCCAGCGGCACGGGCTGCGCGGTCGGTCATCACACCTTTGTTGGTGGAGACGATCGACACACCCAGACCACCGCGAACTTTCGGCAGCTGATCTACGGACTTGTACTGGCGCAGGCCAGGACGGCTGATTCGCTTCACTTCTTCGATGACGGGTTTGCCTTCGAAGTACTTCAGCTCGATGGACAGCTGAGGCTTGGCCTCGGCGCTGACCTGATAGTCCGCAATGTAACCTTCGTCCTTGAGGACTTTGGCTACTGCCGCCTTCAGCTTGGAAGACGGCATGCTCACGACGGTCTTCTCAGCCATCTGGGCATTACGGATGCGAGTTAGCATGTCTGCTAACGGGTCCTGCATACTCATGGGCTTAATGCTCCTGATACAAAAGATAAGCCTTCAACGATACTCACCCTCAAAACGCAGGGTGAGAAAAACCCAGGCTCAGGGGAGCCGGGTATTCTAGAGACCGCTCAAAAACGAATCAAGCCCCACGAGGGGGCTTGCTTCGCAAAGCGATCAACGGAGCCGTTGCCGGCCCCGTCTCGACCGACTTACCAGCTGGCTTTCACCAGGCCCGGTACGTCGCCGCGCATGGCGGCTTCACGCAGCTTGTTACGGCTCAGGCCGAACTTGCGGTAGAAGCCGTGCGGACGACCGGTCAGGCGGCAACGGTTACGCAGGCGGCTGGCGCTCGCGTCACGCGGTTGCTTCTGCAGGGCGACCTGCGCATTCCAACGCTCTTCCTGGGAGGAGTTCGGATTAGCGATGATCGCTTTCAGCTCGGCACGCTTCTGGGCGTACTTGGCTACCGTGCGCTGACGCTTCAGCTCACGGTTTTTCATGCTCTCTTTGGCCATGTTCCTACTCCAATCAGTTGCGGAACGGGAAGTTGAAGGCGCGCAGCAGAGCGCGACCTTCATCGTCCGTACGGGCGGTGGTGGTCAGAGTGATGTCCATGCCGCGCAGAGCATCGATCTTGTCGTAATCGATTTCCGGGAAGATGATCTGCTCTTTCACGCCCATGCTGTAGTTGCCGCGGCCATCGAAGGACTTGGCATTCAGGCCGCGGAAGTCACGCACGCGCGGCAGGGAGATGGAGAGCAGGCGGTCCAGGAATTCGTACATGCGGTCGCCACGCAGGGTGACCTTCACGCCGATCGGCCAGCCTTCACGGATCTTGAAGCCGGCGATGGACTTACGAGCGTAAGTCACGACCGGCTTCTGGCCTGCGATCTTTTCCAGATCGGCCACGGCGCTCTCGATGACTTTCTTGTCACCGACAGCTTCGCCAAGACCCATGTTCAGGGTGATTTTGGTAACGCGCGGAACTTCCATCACGTTCGCCAGCTGAAGCTCTTGCTTCAGCTTGGGCGCGATTTCCTTCCGGTACAGTTCTTTCAATCGTGCCATGGTATCTACCTACTCCCTCAAGCCTGGACCGGTTTCTGGGTCGACTTGAAGACACGAACCTTCTTACCGTCTTCTACCTTGAAGCCAACGCGGTCAGCCTTGCTGGTTTCCGGGTTGAAGATGGCGACGTTGGAGACGTGCAGAGGCGCCTCCTTCTCGACGATCCCGCCTTGCTGGTTGAGCATGGGGTTGGGCTTGGTGTGGCGCTTGATCAGGTTCACACCGCCGACGACCAGACGGTCGTCAGCGAGAACTTTCAGCACCTTGCCACGCTTGCCCTTGTCCTTGCCGGCAATGACGATGACTTCGTCGTCACGACGAATTTTTTGCATGACGGCTACTCCTTACAGCACTTCAGGGGCGAGCGAGACGATCTTCATGAACTTCTCGGTACGAAGTTCACGAGTCACGGGCCCGAAGATACGGGTGCCGATCGGCTCCTGCTTGTTGTTCAGCAGGACGGCGGCGTTACCGTCGAAGCGGATGATGGAGCCGTCGGTACGACGAACGCCGTGCTTGGTACGAACGACCACGGCAGTCATGACCTGGCCTTTCTTCACCTTGCCGCGCGGAATCGCTTCCTTGACGGTGACTTTGATGATGTCGCCAATGCCGGCGTAGCGACGGTGGGAACCGCCGAGCACCTTGATGCACATTACGCGACGCGCGCCGCTGTTATCAGCGACATCGAGCATGGATTGAGTCTGAATCATTATCTATCTCCGACCCTTAGACTTCCACTGCGCGCTCGACGATATCAACCAGGGTCCAGGCCTTGGTCTTGGCCAGCGGACGGGTTTCGCGAATGGTGACCAGGTCACCAATGCGGCACTGATTGGTTTCGTCGTGGGCGTGCAGCTTGGTCGAACGCTTCACGTATTTGCCGTAGATCGGGCGCTTGACGCGACGCTCGATCAGAACGGTGACGGTCTTGTCCATCTTGTCGCTGACGACGCGGCCGGTCAGCGTACGGACGGTTTTCTGAGCTTCAGCCATGTTCACTTACCTGCTTGCTGATTGAGCACAGTTTTGACGCGAGCGATGTCGCGCTTCACCTGCGAGAGCAGGTGGGACTGCGCCAACTGGCCAGTTGCTTTCTGCATACGCAGATTGAACTGGTCGCGCAGCAGGCCGAGCAGTTGCTCGTTCAGCTGCTCCACGGATTTCTCACGAAGTTCATTCGCTTTCATCACATCACCGTCCGCTTAACAAAGGAGGTGGCGAGCGGCAGCTTTGCAGCAGCCAGGGCGAATGCCTCACGCGCCAGCTCTTCGGATACACCCTCGATCTCGTACAGGACCTTGCCCGGTTGAATCTGGGCTACCCAGTACTCGACGCCGCCCTTACCTTTACCCATACGAACTTCGAGGGGCTTCTTGGTAACCGGCTTGTCGGGGAATACGCGGATCCAGATCTTGCCGCCACGTTTTACGTGACGGGTCAGCGCACGACGTGCGGACTCGATCTGACGCGCGGTGAGACGGCCACGGCTGGTCGCCTTGAGGGCGAACTCGCCGAAGCTGACTTTGCTACCGCGATGAGCCAAGCCACGGTTGTGACCGGTCATTTGCTTGCGGAACTTCGTACGCTTAGGTTGCAGCATTTGCGTACTCCTTACTTAGCAGCTTTTTTACGAGGAGCGGGCGCTACCGGCTTGAGCTCTTCCTGGCGGCCACCGATGACCTCGCCTTTGAAGATCCAAACCTTGACACCGATCACACCGTAGGTGGTGTGCGCTTCGTAGGTGGCATAGTCGATATCGGCACGCAGGGTGTGCAGGGGCACACGACCTTCGCGATACCATTCGGTACGAGCAATTTCAGCGCCGCCCAAACGACCACTCACCTGGATCTTGATGCCCTTGGCACCAATACGCATGGCGTTCTGCACGGCGCGCTTCATGGCGCGACGGAACATGACGCGGCGTTCCAGCTGCTGAGCTACGCTCTGCGCAACCAGCATGCTATCGAGTTCCGGCTTGCGGATTTCCTCGATGTTGATGTGCACGGGCACACCCATTTGCTTGGTCAGGTCCTGACGCAGCTTCTCAACATCTTCACCTTTCTTGCCGATCACGATACCGGGACGGGCGGTGTGGATGGTGATACGTGCGGTTTGAGCCGGGCGATGGATATCGATACGGCTTACGGACGCGCTTTTTAGTTTGTCTTGGAGGTACTCACGGACCTTCAGGTCGGCGAACAGATAATCGGCGTAAGTGCGCTTATCTGCGTACCAAACGGAGGTGTGCTCCTTGACGATACCCAGGCGGATGCCATTGGGATGTACTTTCTGACCCATCTGATCGACTCCGTTACTTGTCCGCAACCTTGACAGTGATATGGCAAGACCGCTTGACGATGCGATCAGCACGGCCTTTGGCGCGCGGCATGATGCGCTTGAGCGAACGACCTTCGTTGACGAAGACGGTGGAGACCTTCAGGTCGTCCACATCGGCGCCTTCGTTGTGCTCAGCGTTGGCAACAGCCGACTCCAGCACTTTCTTCATGATCTCGGCGGCTTTCTTACTGCTGAAAGCCAGGAGGTTGAGCGCTTCGCCCACCTTCTTCCCGCGGATCTGGTCGGCGACCAAGCGGGCTTTCTGGGCGGAGATACGAGCGCCCGACAGCTTAGCGGCTACTTCCATCTTCCTTACCCCTTAACGCTTGGCTTTCTTGTCCGCAGCATGCCCACGATAAGTGCGGGTAGCAGCGAACTCGCCGAGTTTGTGACCGACCATGTCTTCGTTGACCAGGACCGGCACGTGTTGACGGCCGTTGTGGACAGCGATGGTCAGACCAACCATATGCGGCAGAATCATCGAACGACGCGACCAGGTCTTGATCGGCTTACGGTCGTTCTTTTCCACCGCCACTTCGACCTTCTTCAGCAGGTGAAGATCGATAAAAGGACCTTTTTTCAGAGAACGCGGCACTGTCGTATCCCTCTATTTACTTGCGGCGACGGACGATCATGTTATCGGTACGCTTGTTCGCGCGAGTCTTCTTACCCTTGGTCTGAAGACCCCACGGCGATACCGGATGACGACCAGCAGAGGTACGACCTTCACCACCACCATGCGGGTGGTCGACCGGGTTCATGGCAACACCACGAACGGTCGGGCGAATGCCGCGCCAGCGTTTGGCACCAGCTTTACCCAGCGAACGCAGGCTGTGCTCGGAGTTCGAGACTTCGCCCAGGGTCGCACGGCAGTCAGCCAGGACTTTACGCATTTCACCGGAACGCAGACGCACGGTTACGTAAGCGCCTTCACGGGCTACCAGCTGGGCCGAGGCGCCAGCGGAGCGAACCAGCTGGGCGCCTTTGCCCGGCTTCAGCTCGATACCGTGGATGGTGCTACCAACCGGGATGTTGCGCAGCGGCATGTTGTTGCCGGGCTTGATCGGAGCGCCGATACCGGAGATCAGTTGATCGCCAGCCACCACGCCTTTGGGGGCGATGATGTAACGACGCTCACCGTCCGCGTACTTCAGCAGAGCGATGTGCGCAGTGCGGTTCGGGTCATATTCCACGCGCTCGACGATGGCAGGGATGCCATCCTTGTTGCGGCGGAAGTCGACCAGACGGTAGTGCTGCTTGTGACCACCGCCGATGTGGCGGGTGGTGATACGACCGTTGTTGTTACGGCCGCCCGACTTGGACTTCTTCTCGACCAGGCCAGCGAACGGAGCACCCTTGTGCAGGTTCTGGTTCACGACCTTGACGACGAAGCGACGACCAGCGGAAGTCGGTTTGCATTTAACGATTGCCATGATGCACCCCTTTACTCAGCGCCAGCTGCGAAATCGAGATCTTGGCCGGGCTGAAGGGCGATGTACGCCTTCTTCCAGTCGTTACGCTTGCCCAGGCCGCGAACGGTACGCTTGGTCTTGCCCTGAACGTTCAGGGTGGTGACGCGACGTACTTTCACGCCGAACAGGCTTTCGACGGCCTTCTTGATTTCCAGCTTGGTTGCATCAGTGGCAACCTTGAAAACGAATTGGCTCTTGCCGTCCGCCAGCCCCGTGGCTTTCTCGGAGATATGCGGGCCCAGCAGCACTTTGAATACGCGTTCCTGGTTCATGCCAGCAGCTCCTCGAACTTCTTCACGGCGGACACGGTGACGAGCACCTTGTCGTAGGCGATCAGGCTGACCGGGTCGGAACCCTGGACGTCGCGTACATCGACGTGCGCCAGGTTGCGCGCAGCCAGGTACAGGTTTTCATCAACGCCATCGGTGACGATCAGCACGTCTTTCAGGCCCAGGCCGTCCAGCTTGCTGACCAGACCTTTGGTTTTCGGTGCATCGACGGCGAAGTCGGCAACGACAACCAGGCGGTCCAGACGGACCAGCTCGGAGAGGATGGAGCGCAGGGCTGCGCGGTACATCTTCTTGTTGAGCTTCTGGGAGTGATCCTGCGGTTTGGCGGCGAAAGTGGTGCCGCCCCCACGCCAGATGGGGCTGCGGATGGTGCCAGCGCGAGCACGACCGGTGCCCTTCTGACGCCACGGCTTCTTGCCGCCACCGGAGACTTCGGAACGAGTCTTCTGAGCGCGGGTGCCCTGACGGCCGCCAGCCATGTAGGCGACGACTGCCTGGTGAACCAGAGTCTCGTTGAATTCGCTGCCAAAGGTACGCTCGGAGACTTCGATAGCCTGAGCGCCGTTCACATTAAGTTGCATCTCAGCTTCCCCTCTTAACCGCGAGCCTTGGCTGCCGGACGCACGAGCACGTCACCGCCGGTAGCGCCAGGAACGGCACCCTTGACCAGCAGCAGATTACGCTCGGCATCGACACGCACGACCTCAAGGGATTGAACGGTTACACGCTCAGCACCCATGTGACCGGACATTTTCTTGCCCTTGAACACTCGACCAGGAGTCTGGCACTGGCCGATCGAACCCGGGACGCGGTGGGAAACGGAGTTACCGTGGGTATTGTCCTGACCACGGAAGTTCCAGCGCTTGATGGTACCGGCGTAGCCTTTACCCTTGGACTCGCCGGTAACGTCTACCAGCTGGCCTGCCTGGAACAGATCGACGGAGATGGAATCGCCTGCCTTGAACTCCTCTTCGCCCAGACGGAATTCCCACACGCCGCGACCGGCGGCGACATTCGCCTTGGCAAAGTGACCGGCCTGAGCCTTGGTCACGCGAGAAGCACGACGCTCGCCGGCAGTTACCTGCACAGCGCGATAGCCATCGGTCTCTTCGTTCTTGAACTGGGTGACGCGATTCGGCTCGACCTCAATGACCGTGACCGGAATGGAGACACCATCTTCGGTGAAAATGCGGGTCATGCCGCACTTACGACCGACAACACCAATTGTCATCTTAAGAACCTCTTTAGTGTACGGGGCTTTCACCCGCTATGGCCGCCCATTTCAGAGCGTTACACGACCAATGCCGAAGGCATTAGCCGAGGCTGATCTGTACTTCGACGCCAGCAGCAAGGTCGAGCTTCATCAGCGCGTCGACGGTCTTGTCGGTCGGCTGAACGATGTCGAGCACACGCTTGTGGGTACGAATTTCGTACTGGTCACGAGCGTCCTTGTTGACGTGCGGGGAAATCAGCACGGTGTAACGTTCCTTGCGGGTCGGCAGAGGAATCGGACCACGCACCTGAGCCCCAGTACGTTTCGCGGTTTCCACGATTTCCTGGGTAGACTGGTCGATCAGGCGATGGTCAAAAGCCTTCAACCGAATACGGATTTGTTGATTTTGCATTTGACCTCAGACTCCAAGTTGCCATTCCCAACGGGCGGACTCCGCCCGTTAAAAGGAGGCGCAATTGTACGGATGCCCCTGGAGGGTGTCAATATTTAACCAATCCAACGAAAAAGGGGCCCCGAAGGGCCCCTTTTCCTCATGCGCTAGATCGGTCGATTACTCGATGATCTTGGCAACCACGCCGGCGCCAACGGTACGGCCGCCTTCGCGGATAGCGAAGCGCAGGCCGTCTTCCATGGCGATCGGGGCGATCAGGGTGACGGTCATCTTGACGTTGTCACCCGGCATTACCATCTCGACGCCTTCCGGCAGCTCGCAGTTGCCGGTCACGTCGGTGGTACGGAAGTAGAACTGCGGACGGTAGCCCTTGAAGAACGGGGTGTGACGACCACCTTCTTCCTTGGACAGCACGTACACTTCGCACTCGAACTTGGTGTGCGGCTTGATGGTGCCCGGCTTGGCCAGAACCTGGCCACGCTCTACGTCTTCACGCTTGGTGCCGCGCAGCAGGACGCCGACGTTCTCGCCAGCACGACCTTCGTCGAGCAGCTTGCGGAACATTTCAACGCCGGTGCAGGTGGTCTTGGTGGTCGGACGGATGCCGACGATTTCCACTTCTTCCTGGACCTTGACGATACCGCGCTCGACACGACCGGTTACCACGGTGCCGCGGCCGGAGATCGAGAACACGTCTTCGATCGGCATCAGGAACGGCTGGTCGATGGCACGAACCGGCTCGGGGATGTAGGAGTCCAGGGTTTCTACCAGCTTGCGCACGGCGGAAACGCCCATCTCGTTGTCGTCCTGGCCGTTCAGAGCCATCAGAGCGGAACCGATCACGATCGGAGTGTCGTCGCCCGGGAAGTCGTAGGTGTTCAGCAGGTCGCGAACTTCCATCTCGACCAGTTCCAGCAGCTCGGCGTCGTCGACCATGTCGGCCTTGTTCAGGAACACGACGATGTAGGGAACGCCTACCTGACGGGACAGCAGGATGTGCTCGCGGGTCTGCGGCATGGGGCCGTCGGCAGCCGAGCAAACCAGGATCGCGCCGTCCATCTGGGCAGCACCGGTGATCATGTTCTTCACGTAGTCGGCGTGGCCCGGGCAGTCTACGTGAGCGTAGTGGCGTACCGGCGAGTCGTATTCGACGTGCGAAGTGTTGATGGTGATACCACGGGCTTTCTCTTCCGGCGCGTTGTCGATCTGGTCGAAGGCGCGAGCGGAGCCACCCCAGGTCTCGGAGCAGACCTTGGTCAGAGCAGCGGTCAGAGTGGTCTTACCGTGGTCGACGTGGCCGATGGTGCCAACGTTGACGTGCGGTTTGTTACGTTCAAATTTTTCCTTAGCCACGACAGTAACCTCTTAACTTAAAGGGCTGAATCAAGCTTGTTTTTTAACCAGCGCTTCGACGATGTTCGACGGAGCTTCGGCGTATTTGGAGAATTCCATGGAGTAGCTCGCGCGACCCTGGGACATGGAACGTACGTCGGTCGCATAACCGAACATCTCGCCCAGCGGAACCTCGGCACGGATAACCTTACCGGAAACCGAGTCTTCCATCCCCTGAATCAGACCGCGACGACGGTTCAGGTCGCCCATCACGTCGCCCATGTAGTCCTCAGGAGTCACCACTTCCACCTTCATGATCGGCTCGAGCACCTTGCCGCCGCCCTTCTGGGCCAGCTGCTTGGTCGCCATGGAAGCAGCGATCTTGAACGCCATCTCGTTGGAGTCGACGTCGTGGTAGGAACCATCGAACACGGTGGCCTTCAGGCCGATGAGCGGATAGCCGGCGACGACGCCGTTCTTCATCTGCTCTTCGATGCCCTTCTGGATCGCCGGGATGTATTCCTTCGGAACCACACCACCTACGACTTCGCTGGTGAACACCAGGCCTTCGGTGATGTTGCCCTTCTCGTCCACATCCGGAGTCGAGAAGCGGATCCAGCAGTGACCGAACTGACCGCGACCACCGGACTGACGAACGAACTTGCCTTCGATCTCGACGTTGTCCTTGGAGATGGTTTCGCGGTAGGAAACCTGCGGCTTGCCGATGTTGGCCTCGACGCCGAACTCGCGCTTCATGCGGTCGACGAGGATGTCCAGGTGCAGCTCACCCATACCGGAGATGATGGTCTGGCCGGTTTCTTCGTCGGTCTTGACGCGGAACGACGGGTCTTCCTGGGCCAGCTTGCCGAGGGCGATGCCCATCTTCTCCTGGTCAGCCTTGGTCTTCGGCTCGACAGCGACCGAGATGACCGGCTCCGGGAAGTCCATGCGCTCGAGGATAATCGGCTTCTCGATGTCGCACAGGGTGTCACCGGTGGTGACGTCCTTCATGCCGATCAGAGCCGCGATGTCGCCAGCGCGCACTTCCTTGATCTCGTCACGCTGGTTGGCGTGCATCTGCACCATACGACCAACGCGCTCTTTCTTGCCCTTCACGGAGTTGATGACCGACTGGCCGGACTCCAGAACGCCCGAGTAGACGCGGACGAAGGTCAGAGTACCGACGAACGGGTCGGTAGCGATCTTGAACGCCAGAGCGGAGAACGGAGCGTTGTCGTCGGCCGGACGCTCGTCGTGGATCTCGTTGTCATCGGTGCTGTCCGGGTGGACGCCCTGGATGGCCGGGATCTCGGTCGGAGCAGGCAGGAAGTCGATGACGGCGTCCAGAACCAGGGGCACGCCCTTGTTCTTGAAGGACGAACCGCAGACCGCCGGAACGATTTCGCAGGCGATGGTACGCTGGCGCAGGCCGGCCTTGATCTCTTCGATCGACAGCTCGCCGCCTTCCAGGTACTTGTTCATCAGCTCTTCGTTGGCCTCGGCAGCAGCCTCGACCATGTTGTTGCGCCATTCGTTGGCCAGGTCCAGCAGCTCGGCGGGAATCTCTTCCTCGCGGTAGCTGGTGCCCTTGTCGTCTTCGTTCCAGTAGATGGCCTTCATCTTCATCAGGTCGATCTGACCCTGGAAGTCATCTTCTGCACCGATGGCCAGCTGAACCGGGACCGGGGTGTGGCCCAGGCGGTTCTTGATCTGACCGACGACGCGCAGGAAGTTGGCGCCGGCGCGGTCCATCTTGTTCACGTAGACGATACGCGGAACGCCGTACTTGTTGGCCTGACGCCATACGGTTTCGGACTGCGGCTCAACGCCGGAGGTGCCGCAGAACACCACGACAGCGCCGTCCAGTACGCGCAGGGAGCGCTCGACTTCAATGGTGAAGTCTACGTGGCCGGGGGTGTCGATGACGTTTACGCGGTACTTGTCGTACTGGCCGCGCGAACCTTCCCAGAAGGTCGTGATCGCAGCGGAGGTGATGGTAATACCACGCTCCTGCTCCTGCACCATCCAGTCGGTGGTAGCAGCGCCGTCGTGTACCTCACCCATCTTGTGGCTGAGACCTGTGTAGAACAGGATCCGCTCGGTAGTGGTGGTCTTGCCCGCGTCGACGTGGGCGCAGATACCAATGTTCCGGTAGCGGTTAATTGCTGTAGTACGAGCCATAAAGCCCTCGCAAAAGAATGGAAGCCGCGATTAGAAGCGGTAGTGGGAGAAGGCCTTGTTGGCTTCAGCCATACGGTGCACGTCTTCACGCTTCTTGACGGCGGCGCCTTTGCCTTCGGCGGCATCCAGCAGTTCGCCGGCGAGGCGCAGGGCCATGGACTTCTCGCCGCGCTTGCGGGCGTAGTCCACCAGCCAGCGCATGGCCAGGGCATTACGACGGGACGGACGTACTTCGACCGGAACCTGGTAGGTAGCACCGCCGACACGGCGGGACTTCACTTCGACCAGCGGAGCGATGGCGTCGAGAGCTTTCTCGAAGAGTTCCAGGGGGTCACCTTTACTGCGCTCTTTGACCTTGTCCAGAGCACCGTAAACGATACGCTCGGCAACGGCTTTCTTGCCGCTTTCCATCACGTGGTTCATGAACTTGGCCAGAATCTGGCTTCCGTATTTCGGATCGGCCAGGATCTCACGTTTGGCCGCTACACGACGTCTTGGCATTGATAAGCCCTCAAACGGTCTTCAGGTTAGCCCGGGACTGCAACACTTTGGTTACGCGCCCGACCTTACTCTTATCGACTCAGCAAATAGGAAAAAACGATTACTTCGGACGCTTGGCGCCGTACTTGGAACGACCCTGCTTACGGTCTTTGACACCCGAGGTGTCCAGCGAACCGCGCACGGTGTGGTAACGCACACCCGGAAGGTCCCTTACACGACCGCCACGGATCAGCACTACGCTGTGCTCTTGCAGGTTGTGACCTTCACCACCGATGTACGAAGTAACTTCGTAGCCGTTGGTCAGGCGAACACGGCATACCTTACGCAGTGCCGAGTTCGGCTTTTTCGGCGTGGTGGTGTATACGCGGGTGCATACGCCACGACGTTGCGGGCAGTTCTGCAGCGCCGGCACGTCGCTCTTGTCGACCATGCGCTTGCGCGGCTTACGCACCAGCTGGTTGATAGTTGCCATCTATAGCTCCACTGATTGTCTTACGACACTTAAACGAAATGGCAGAGCATGCGCCCTGCCAATTTTCGGGGTACAAAATACTAAAGAGCTTCCAGCACCCCGTCAAGACAAAGCCCCGGCTGTCAGGACAGCCGGGGCTTCGCTCAAGGCTTAATTGCCACTCAGGTTGAGCGCTTCGGCCAGTGCTGCTTCGGCTTCGCTGGCGCTCACGCGCTGCGGTTTGCCGAGCTCGCGCTGACGCTTGCGCTCGCTGTGATAGGCAAGGCCGGTACCCGCCGGGATCAGTCGACCGACCACCACGTTTTCCTTCAGGCCGCGCAGGAAGTCGCGCTTGCCGGTGACCGCCGCCTCGGTGAGGACGCGGGTGGTCTCCTGGAAGGAAGCCGCGGAGATGAACGACTCGGTCGACAGCGAGGCCTTGGTGATACCCAGCAGGACGCGCTCGTACTTGGCCGGGAACTTGTCCACGGTGGCCAGTACTTCGTTCTCTTCCAGCACCTGGACCAGTTCGACCTGGTCGCCCTTGATGAAGGAGGAGTCGCCCGACTCGGCCACTTCGACCTTGCGCAGCATCTGCCGCAGGATGGTCTCGATGTGCTTGTCGTTGATCTTCACGCCCTGCAGGCGGTACACGTCCTGGATCTCGTTGACGATGTACTTGGCCAGCGAGCTGACGCCCAGCAGACGCAGGATGTCGTGCGGGTTGCTCGGGCCGTCGGAGATGACTTCGCCGCGGTTCACCTGTTCGCCTTCGAACACGTTCAGGTGACGCCACTTCGGAATCAGCTCCTCGTACGGATCGCTACCATCGTTCGGCGTGATGACCAGGCGGCGCTTGCCCTTGGTTTCCTTGCCGAAGGAGATGGTGCCGCTGATTTCCGCCAGGATCGAAGGCTCTTTCGGACGACGAGCCTCGAACAGGTCGGCAACGCGCGGCAGACCACCGGTGATGTCGCGGGTCTTCGAGGTTTCCTGCGGGATACGTGCAACCACGTCACCCACGCGCACCTTGGCGCCGTCGGTCAGGTTGACCAGGGCGTTGGCGGGCAGGAAGTACTGCGCCGGCACGTCGGTGCCCGGCAGCAGCAGGTCCTTGCCTGCGGCGTCGATCAGCTTCACCGCCGGACGGATGTCCTTGCCGGAAGCCGGACGGTCTTTCGGATCCATCACCTCGATGTTGGTCAGACCGGTGAGTTCGTCGGTCTGGCGCTTGACGGTGATGTTCTCTTCCATGCCGGCGAAGGCAACGGTACCGTCCACTTCGGTGACGATCGGGTGGGTGTGCGGGTCCCACTTGGCGACGATGGCGCCCGGGTCGACCTTGTCACCTTCCTTCACGGAGATCACGGCGCCGTACGGCAGCTTGTAGCGCTCGCGCTCGCGACCGAAGTCGTCGGCCACGGCCAGCTCGCCGGAACGGGAAACCGCCACCAGCGCGCCGTCGGCACGCTCGACGTGCTTCAGGTTGTGCAGGCGGATGGTACCGCCGTTCTTCACCTGGACGTTGTCCACGGCGGAGGTCCGGCTGGCCGCACCACCGATGTGGAAGGTACGCATGGTCAGCTGGGTACCCGGCTCACCGATCGACTGCGCGGCGATGACGCCGACCGCTTCACCGATGTTCACCTGGTGACCACGGGCCAGATCGCGGCCGTAGCACTTGGAGCAGATGCCGTGACGGGTTTCGCAGGTGATCGGCGAACGGACCAGGACTTCGTCGACGCTCATCTGCTCGAGGAAATCGACCCACTTCTCGTCGATCAGGGTACCGGCCGGCACGATGACGTCGTCGCCACCAGGCTTGAACACGTCGCGCGCGACCACACGGCCGAGCACGCGCTCGCCCAGCGGTTCCACCACGTCGCCGCCTTCGATGTGCGGCGACATCAGCAGGCCGTGCTCGGTGCCGCAGTCGATCTCGGTCACTACCAGGTCCTGGGCCACGTCGACCAGGCGACGGGTCAGGTAACCGGAGTTCGCGGTCTTCAGTGCGGTATCCGCCAGGCCTTTACGAGCACCGTGGGTGGAGATGAAGTACTGGAGTACGTTCAGGCCTTCACGGAAGTTCGCGGTGATGGGGGTCTCGATGATCGAGCCGTCCGGCTTGGCCATCAGGCCACGCATACCGGCCAGCTGACGGATCTGGGCCGCGGAACCCCGCGCACCGGAGTCCGCCATCATGTACATGGAGTTGAAGGACTCCTGGTCGACTTCCTTGCCCTCGCGGTCGATGACCTTCTCTTTCGAGAGGTTGGCCATCATCGCCTTGGACACTTCGTCGTTGGCCTTGGACCAGAGGTCGATCACCTTGTTGTACTTCTCGCCCTGGGTTACCAGGCCGGAGGCGTACTGGGTCTCGATCTCCTTCACTTCCTCGGTGGCGGCATTGATGATGCGCGCCTTCTCGTCCGGGATGACGAAGTCGTTCACGCCGATCGAGACGCCGGAGATGGTCGAGTAGGCGAAGCCGGTGTACATCAGCTGGTCGGCGAAGATGACGGTGTCCTTCAGACCCACCACGCGGTAGCAGTGGTTGATCAGCTTGGAGATCGCCTTCTTCTTCATCGGCTGGTTGACCACGTCGTACGGCAGGCCTGCCGGCACGACCTGGAACAGCAGGGCGCGGCCGACGGTGGAGTCGACGATGCGGGTGTTGGCGGTCAGGCTGCCGTCTTCGTTCTTGATCTTCTCGTTGATCCGTACTTTCACGCGGGCGTGCAGGGACACCTGGCCGCTGCGGTACGCGCGGTCGACTTCCTGCAGGTCGGCGAAGGCCATGCCCTCGCCCTTGGCGTTGATGGCTTCACGGGTCATGTAGTACAGACCCATCACCACGTCCTGCGACGGCACGATGATCGGCTCGCCGTTGGCGGGCGAGAGGATGTTGTTGGTCGACATCATCAGCGCGCGCGCTTCCAGCTGGGCCTCGAGGGTCAGCGGAACGTGGACGGCCATCTGGTCACCGTCGAAGTCGGCGTTGTACGCCGCGCACACCAGCGGGTGCAGCTGGATGGCCTTGCCTTCGATGAGCACCGGCTCGAACGCCTGGATACCCAGACGGTGCAGGGTCGGCGCACGGTTCAGCAGCACGGGGTGTTCGCGGATGACTTCGGCGAGAACGTCCCAGACCTCGGGCAGCTCGCGCTCGACCATCTTCTTCGCGGCCTTGATGGTGGTGGCCATGCCGCGGGCTTCGAGCTTGCCGAAGATGAACGGCTTGAACAGCTCGAGGGCCATCTTCTTCGGCAGGCCGCACTGGTGCAGGCGCAGGGTCGGGCCGACGGTGATTACCGAACGACCGGAGTAGTCCACGCGCTTGCCGAGCAGGTTCTGACGGAAGCGACCTTGCTTGCCCTTGATCATGTCGGCCAGGGACTTCAGCGGGCGCTTGTTCGAGCCGGTGATGGCGCGACCGCGGCGGCCGTTGTCCAGCAGGGCGTCGACGGCCTCCTGCAGCATGCGCTTTTCGTTGCGCACGATGATGTCCGGAGCGGCCAGGTCGAGCAGGCGCTTCAGACGGTTGTTACGGTTGATCACCCGGCGGTACAGATCGTTCAGATCCGAAGTCGCGAAGCGGCCGCCATCCAGCGGAACCAGCGGACGCAGGTCCGGCGGCAGCACCGGCAGGACGGTCAGCACCATCCACTCCGGATGGTTGCCGGAGCCCTGGAAGGCTTCCATCAGCTTCAGGCGCTTGGACAGCTTCTTGATCTTGGTTTCCGAGTTGGTCTGCGGAATCTCTTCGCGCAGGCGGCCGATCTCGTGCTCCAGGTCGATCTGGTTGAGCAGCTCGCGAACGGCCTCGGCGCCCATGCGCGCGTCGAAGTCGTCACCGAACTCCTCGAGGGCTTCGAAGTACTGCTCGTCGTTCAGCAGCTGGCCCTTCTCCAGGGTGGTCATGCCCGGGTCGATCACCACGTAGCTCTCGAAATAGAGCACGCGCTCGATGTCACGCAGGGTCATGTCCAGCAGCAGGCCGATACGGGACGGCAGGGACTTCAGGAACCAGATGTGGGCGACCGGCGAGGCCAGTTCGATGTGGCCCATGCGCTCGCGGCGCACCTTGGCCAGGGCGACTTCGACGCCGCACTTCTCGCAGATCACACCGCGGTGCTTCAGGCGCTTGTACTTACCGCACAGGCACTCGTAATCCTTCACCGGGCCGAAGATCTTGGCGCAGAACAGGCCATCGCGCTCCGGCTTGAAGGTGCGGTAGTTGATGGTCTCCGGCTTCTTAACTTCGCCGAACGACCAGGAACGAATCATCTCGGGCGAGGCCAGACCAATACGGATGGCATCGAACTCCTCGATTTGACCCTGGTTTTTCAACAGATTGAGCAAGTCTTTCAAGGCCTTTCCTCCTCACGGACCCGGTGCGGCGGCTAGCCGCCGCACCGTTTATCGTCACGTGTTATTCGGTTTCCAGTTCGATATCGATGCCGAGCGAGCGGATCTCTTTGATCAGCACGTTGAAGGACTCGGGCATGCCGGCCTCCATGCGGTGATCCCCGTCCACGATGTTCTTGTACATCTTGGTACGGCCGTTCACGTCGTCCGACTTCACGGTCAGCATTTCCTGCAGGGTGTAGGCGGCGCCGTAGGCTTCCAGCGCCCAGACCTCCATCTCCCCGAAACGCTGGCCACCGAACTGCGCCTTACCACCCAGCGGCTGCTGGGTGACCAGGCTGTAGGAGCCGGTGGAACGTGCGTGCATCTTGTCATCGACCAGGTGGTTCAGTTTGAGCATGTACATGTAGCCGACGGTGGTCGGACGCTCGAACTGGTTGCCGGTGCGGCCGTCGAACAGGCGCATCTGGCCGCTCTCCGGCAGGTCGGCCAGCTTCAGCATGGCCTTGATCTCGCGCTCCTTGGCACCGTCGAACACCGGGGTAGCCATGGGCACGCCGCCCTTGAGGTTGTTGGCCAGAGCGACGATCTCGTTATCGGACAGCTCTTCCAGGTTCTCCTGGCGGCCACCGATCTCGTTGTAGATCTCGTTCAGGAACTGGCGCAGCTCGGCGATCTTGCGCTGCTCTTCGAGCATGCGGTTGATCTTCTCGCCCAGGCCTTTGGCCGCGAGGCCCAGGTGGGTTTCGAGGATCTGACCGACGTTCATCCGCGAGGGTACGCCCAGCGGGTTCAGAACGATGTCCACCGGCGTGCCGTTGGCGTCGTGCGGCATGTCTTCGACCGGCATGATCACCGAGACCACACCCTTGTTACCGTGGCGGCCGGCCATCTTGTCGCCCGGCTGGATGCGGCGCTTGATGGCGAGGTAGACCTTGACGATCTTCAGCACGCCCGGAGCCAGGTCGTCGCCCTGCTGCAGCTTGCGCTTCTTGTCCTCGAACTTGTCGTCGAGCATCTGACGGCGGTCGCTGAGGTAGGCCTGGGCCTTCTCCAGCTGCTCGTTCAGGGCGTCTTCGGCCATGCGCAGCTTGAACCACTGGCCGCGCTCGAGGCCGTCGAGGTACTCGTCGGTGATCTCGGTGCCTTTCTTCAGCGCCGGGCCGCCATCGGCGACGGCGCCGACCAAGGCCGAACGCAGACGCTCGAAGGTGGCGCCTTCGACGATGCGGAACTCCTCGTTGAGGTCCTTGCGGATCTCGTCGAGCTGCATCTTCTCGATGGACAGGGCGCGGCTGTCGCGCTCCACGCCGTCGCGGGTGAAGACCTGGACGTCGATCACGGTGCCCTTGGTGCCGGTCGGCACGCGCAGGGAGGTGTCCTTAACGTCGGACGCCTTCTCACCGAAGATCGCGCGCAGCAGCTTCTCTTCCGGAGTCAGCTGGGTCTCGCCTTTCGGGGTGACCTTGCCGACCAGGATGTCGCCGGCCTGTACTTCGGCGCCGACGTAGACGATGCCGGCTTCGTCCAGCTTGTTCAGCGCGGCCTCGCCCACGTTCGGGATGTCCGCGGTGATTTCCTCTGGGCCGAGCTTGGTGTCACGGGCGACGCAGGTCAGTTCCTGGATGTGGATCGTGGTGAAACGATCCTCCTGGACCACGCGCTCGGACAGGCAGATGGAGTCTTCGAAGTTGAAGCCGTTCCAGGGCATGAACGCGACGCGCATGTTCTGGCCCAGGGCCAGCTCACCCATGTCGGTGGACGGACCGTCGGCGAGGATGTCGCCACGGGCGATCACGTCACCCTTGCTCACCAGCGGACGCTGGTTGATGCAGGTGTTCTGGTTGGAACGGGTGTACTTGGTCAGGTTGTAGATGTCGACGCCGGCTTCACCGGTCTCGACCTCATCATCCGCCACGCGCACCACGATACGGCTGGCGTCGACCGAGTCGATCACACCGCCGCGGCGAGCCACCACGCAGACGCCGGAGTCACGGGCGACGTTGCGCTCCATGCCGGTGCCCACCAGCGGCTTGTCGGCGCGCAGGGTCGGAACGGCCTGACGCTGCATGTTCGAACCCATGAGCGCACGGTTGGCGTCGTCGTGCTCGAGGAACGGAATCAGCGAGGCAGCGACGGAAACGACCTGCTTCGGCGATACGTCCATGAGGGTGACGTCTTCCGGCGCCTTCACGGTGAATTCGTTCAGGTGACGTACGGCGACCAGCTCGTCGATCAGGCGGCCCTTCGCGTCCAGGGTCGCGGAGGCCTGGGCGATCACGTGGTCGGCCTCTTCGATGGCGGAGAGGAACACGATCTCGTCGCTGACCAGACCTTCCTTCACCACGCGGTACGGGCTTTCCAGGAAGCCGTACTTGTTGGTGCGGGCGTAGGTCGCCAGGGAGTTGATCAGGCCGATGTTCGGACCTTCGGGGGTTTCGATCGGGCACACGCGGCCGTAGTGGGTCGGGTGTACGTCACGAACCTCGAAGCCCGCGCGCTCACAGGTCAGACCGCCCGGGCCGAGTGCGGAGACGCGGCGCTTGCGGGTGATCTCGGAGAGCGGGTTGTTCTGGTCCATGAACTGCGACAGCTGGCTGGAACCGAAGAACTCCTTGATCGCGGCGGCCACCGGCTTGGCGTTGATCAGGTCCTGCGGCATCAGGCCTTCGCTTTCGGCCATGGACAGGCGTTCCTTGACCGCGCGCTCGACGCGCACCAGGCCAACGCGGAACTGGTTCTCGGCCATCTCGCCGACGCAGCGGACGCGACGGTTGCCCAGGTGGTCGATGTCGTCGACGATGCCCTTGCCGTTACGGATGTCGACCAGGGTGCGCAGTACGTCGACGATGTCTTCCTTGCTCAGCACGCCCGGACCTTCGATCTCGCTGCGGCCGATGCGGCGGTTGAACTTCATGCGGCCGACGGCGGACAGGTCGTAGCGTTCGGCGCTGAAGAACAGGTTGCCGAACAGGGTCTCTGCGGCTTCCTTGGTCGGCGGCTCGCCGGGACGCATCATGCGGTAGATCTCGACCAGGGCTTCCAGCTGGTTGCCGGTGGAGTCGATCTTCAGCGTGTCGGAGATGAACGGACCGCAGTCGATGTCGTTGGTGTACAGGGTTTCCAGGCGCACGACCTGGGCCTTGGCGATCTTCGCCAGGACGTCGACGGTCAGCTCGGTGTTGCACTCGGCGATGATCTCGCCGGTAGCCGGGTGCACGACAGCCTTGGCCACGGTACGGCCAATGAGGTAGTCGAAGGGCACTTCCAGCTCGGTGATGCCAGCCTTCTCCAGCTGATTGATGTGGCGCGCGGTGATACGGCGGCCCGCTTCGACGATGACCTTGCCGGCGGCATCCTTGATGTCGAAGCTGGCGATCTCGCCGCGCAGACGGTGCGGCACCAGCTCCAGACGCAGACCTTCGCCCTTGATGTGGTAGACGTTGGTCGCGTAGAAGGCATCGAGGATCTCCTCGGTGCTATAGCCCAGCGCGCGCAGCAGGACGGACGCCGGCAGCTTGCGGCGACGGTCGATACGGACGAACACGCAGTCCTTCGGATCGAATTCGAAGTCCAGCCAGGAACCGCGGTAAGGAATGATGCGCGCGGAGTACAGCAGCTTGCCGGAGCTGTGGGTCTTGCCACGGTCGTGGTCGAAGAACACACCCGGGGAACGGTGCAGCTGGGAAACGATGACGCGCTCGGTACCGTTGATGATGAAGGTACCGTTCTCGGTCATCAGGGGGATTTCCCCCATGTAGACTTCCTGTTCCTTGATGTCCTTGATCGCTTTGCTCGACGACTCTTTGTCGAAGATGATCAGGCGCACTTTCACCCGCAGCGGGACGGCGAAGGTCACGCCGCGCAGCACGCACTCCTTGACGTCGAAGGCCGGCTCACCCAGGCGATAACCGACGTATTCCAGGGCAGCGTTGCCGGAATAGCTGATAATCGGGAAAACGGACTTGAAGGCCGCATGCAGACCGATGTCGCGGATCTGATCCTTGCTTGCACCTGCCTGCAGGAATTCGCGATAGGAATCCAGCTGGATGGCCAGCAAATACGGCACATCCATGACGTCCGGCAACTTGCTAAAGTCCTTGCGGATACGTTTTTTCTCAGTGTATGAGTAAGCCATCAGCGTTCCCCAGCTTGGTCACCTGCTTGTTTGGCCTCTCCCACGGGAGCAGCCGAAAAATCGTGCAAACCTGGCGTTTGCGCCACCCCTGAGGGTGGGAGTTTTCCGTTATGGGAAGGGGCCTGTCGGCACCCCACCCAGAACGGAAAAAGGCCGGTGGCAAAAGCCACCAGCCATCAGCCTGTCGCTTGACGCTCGGGCTGTAGACGCAAGGGGCGAGCTTACTTGAGCTCGACCTTGGCGCCAGCTTCTTCCAGGGCTTTCTTGGCAGCTTCGGCCTCTTCTTTCGAAGCGCCTTCCTTGACCACGCCCGGGGCGCCGTCAACGACAGCCTTGGCTTCTTTCAGGCCCAGGCCGGTCAGTTCACGAACGACCTTGATCACGTTCACTTTCTTGTCGCCGGCTTCGGCCAGGACGATGGTGAACTCGGTCTGCTCTTCGGCAGCGGCAGCGGCAACAGCCGGGCCAGCGGCAACAGCGGCAGCAGCGGTAACGCCGAACTTCTCTTCCATCGCCTTGATCAGTTCAACGATCTGCATGACGGACATTTCGGATACGGCGTTGATGATGTCTTCGTTGGTCAGAGCCATGACTCTAATTCCTGTATTGGGTGACGGCGCTCGCGCCATCGATTAAACAAAAAAGGTTTGAAAGCGTACCGGTTGCCTTAGGCAGCGGCGGCTTCTTTCTGGTCGCGAATAGCCGCCAGAGTACGAGCCAGCTTGCTGGTGGCGCCTTGGATCACGCTCATCAGCTGTGCAACGGCTTCGTTGTAGGTCGGCAGGGTCGCCAGAACGTCGATCTGATTGGCTGCGAGGAATTGCCCCTCGAACGCGGCCGCCTTGATCTCGAACTTGTCCTGACCCTTGGCGAACTCCTTGAAGATACGGGCGGCAGCGCCCGGATGTTCGTTGGAGAAAGCAATCAGGGTCGGGCCCTTGAACGTGTCGTTGAGCACTTCGAACTGAGTGCCTTCAACGGCGCGCTTGAGCAGGGTGTTACGTACGACTTTCACGTACACACCAGCTGCGCGGGCCTCTTTACGGAGTCCGGTCATTGCGCCGACGGTCACGCCACGGGCATCAGCCACGACAGCGGACAGACCGGCTTTGGCAGCCTCGTTGACTTCAGCGACGATGGCCTTCTTGTCTTCGAGTTTAATTGCCACGGGTTTACTCCTGGATGTTACCGTTTCGTCCAGCCGGAGCCGGACGGCGTTTTGGTGTCTGATCCGGTTAACGAATCGGGAGCACCATCTGCGTAGGCTTGTGGTTTAAGGCTTGCGCCGCCTACGGTCTTGGACAGCCCCCGCCAGGCAGGGACCCCAATACCTGCGGGTGATGGGCCAGGCCCACCACCCGACTTTGTCCTATCAGCCGTCCAGGGAAGCCTGATCGATCTGCAGACCCGGGCCCATGGTGGTGCTCAGGGTCACGCGCTGAACGTACACGCCCTTCGAGGAGGCGGGCTTCAGGCGCTTCAGGTCAGCCAGCAGAGCTTCGACGTTCTGCTTCAGCTTCACCGGCTCGAAATCGATCTTGCCAACGGAGGCGTGGATGATGCCGTTCTTGTCGGTACGGAAGCGAACCTGACCAGCCTTGGCGTTCTTCACGGCAGTGGCTACGTCCGGGGTCACGGTACCGACTTTCGGGTTCGGCATCAGGCCGCGCGGGCCGAGAACCTGACCCAGCTGACCGACAACGCGCATCGCGTCCGGGGAGGCGATGACCACGTCGTAGTTCAGGTCGCCGGCCTTCATCTCGGCAGCCAGCTCGTCCATACCGACCTTGTCGGCGCCTGCAGCCAGAGCGGCTTCGGCAGCCGGGCCCTGGGTGAAGACGGCAACGCGGACGCTCTTGCCGGTGCCGTTCGGCAGAACGGTGGCACCACGAACGACCTGGTCGGATTTACGCGGATCGACGCCCAGGTTGATGGCGATGTCCACGGACTCCTTGAACTTGATGGTCGACAGCTCGGCCAGCAGTTTGGCGGCGTCTTCGAAGCCGTATTGCTTGCCGGCTTCGATTTTCTCGGCGATAGCCTTTTGGCGCTTGGTCAGCTTAGCCATTACACACCCTCCACGTTGAGGCCCATGCTACGCGCGGAGCCGGCGATGGTACGCACGGCCGCATCCATGTCAGCTGCGGTCAGATCGGCCTGCTTGGTCTTGGCGATCTCTTCCAGCTGAGCACGGGTAACGGTGCCCACTTTCTGGCTGTTCGGACGGCTGGAGCCGCTGCTGATGCCAGCAGCTTTCTTCAGCAGTACCGAAGCCGGGGTGCTCTTGGTTTCGAAGGTGAAGCTGCGGTCGCTGTATACGGTGATGATCACCGGAGTCGGCAGACCGGGCTCCATGCCCTGGGTCTTGGCGTTGAACGCCTTGCAGAACTCCATGATGTTCACGCCGTGCTGACCCAGAGCGGGACCGACCGGCGGCGACGGGTTGGCTTGACCAGCCTTTACCTGCAGCTTGATGTAAGCCTGAATTTTCTTAGCCATGTGCTACTCCAGTTACGGGTTCTAGCGCCACAAGGGCTCCCCGGTTGCTTTCGCGTTTATCCCAAGGACGACAAAACCCCGCAGCCTATGGCTGCGGGGTGTGGGATGCATTGTGCAAGTCAGACTTTCTCGACTTGGCTGAACTCCAGCTCTACCGGGGTAGAGCGACCGAAAATGAGCACTGCGACCTGGATCCGGCTCTTTTCGTAGTTGACCTCTTCAACCACGCCATTGAAGTCCGCGAAGGGACCGTCGATGACGCGAACGGTTTCACCCGGCTCGAAGAGCGTCTTCGGCTTGGGCTTGTCGCCGCTGTCGGCGACACGACGCAGGATGGCCTCAGCCTCCTTGTCGGTGATCGGAGCCGGCTTGTCGGCGGTACCGCCGATGAAGCCCATGACGCGAGGAGTATCCTTGACCAGGTGCCAGGTACCCTCGTTCATTTCCATCTGGACCAGCACATAGCCGGGGAAGAACTTGCGCTCGCTCTTGCGCTTCTGGCCGTTACGCATTTCCACGACTTCTTCCGTGGGAACCAGAATCTCGCCGAACTCGTCTTCCATGCCGGCCAGCTTGACCCGCTCGATCAGCGAGCGCATGACATGCTTCTCGTAACCCGAGTAGGCATGCACTACGTACCAACGCTTAGCCACGGAACACCCTTAACCTACGATCATGGAAACCAACCAACCCAGCAGGGAGTCGAGCCCCCACAGCAGCAGCGCCATAACCAGCACTACAGCGACCACGATCATGGTGGTCTGAGTCGTTTCTTGGCGAGTCGGCCATACGACCTTGCGAATCTCGGCACGCGCCTCTTTCGCCAGGGTGAAGAAGGCACGACCCTTGACGGTCTGCAGGGCCACGAAACCAGCTACAGCCGCAAGAACCAGGATACCGAGCACGCGATAGAGGAGCGGTTGAGCGGAGTAATACTGGTTGGCGACGACGCCGACCACGACAACCACTGCGACCAAGAGCCACTTCAAGATGTCAAAACGCGACTCGTTGGCTTCTGCCTTCGCATTCATCTGCTGGGAATCCCGTTGAAGAAATGCCAAATTCCGTCGAGAAATTTGGCAGGCCAGGAGGGAATCGAACCCCCAACCTGCGGTTTTGGAGACCGCCGCTCTGCCAATTGAGCTACTGGCCTAGAACAAAGTCAGGCCGACCATTATGCCGGCCTGAGAGGGAAAGATCAATCGATTATTCGATGATCTTGGCAACCACGCCGGCGCCAACGGTACGACCGCCTTCGCGGATAGCGAAGCGCAGGCCGTCTTCCATGGCGATCGGGGCGATCAGGGTGACGGTCATCTTGACGTTGTCACCCGGCATTACCATCTCGACGCCTTCCGGCAGCTCGCAGTTGCCGGTCACGTCGGTGGTACGGAAGTAGAACTGCGGACGGTAGCCCTTGAAGAACGGGGTGTGACGACCACCTTCTTCTTTGGACAGCACGTACACTTCGCACTCGAACTTGGTGTGCGGCTTGATGGTGCCCGGCTTGGCCAGAACCTGGCCACGCTCTACGTCTTCACGCTTGGTGCCGCGCAGCAGGACGCCGACGTTCTCGCCAGCACGACCTTCGTCGAGCAGCTTGCGGAACATTTCAACGCCGGTGCAGGTGGTCTTGGTGGTCGGACGGATGCCGACGATTTCCACTTCTTCCTGGACCTTGACGATACCGCGCTCGACACGACCGGTTACCACGGTGCCGCGGCCGGAGATCGAGAACACGTCTTCGATCGGCATCAGGAACGGCTGGTCGATGGCACGAACCGGCTCGGGGATGTAGGAGTCCAGGGTTTCTACCAGCTTGCGCACGGCGGAAACGCCCATCTCGTTGTCGTCCTGGCCGTTCAGAGCCATCAGAGCGGAACCGATCACGATCGGAGTGTCGTCGCCCGGGAAGTCGTAGGTGTTCAGCAGGTCGCGAACTTCCATCTCGACCAGTTCCAGCAGCTCGGCGTCGTCGACCATGTCGGCCTTGTTCAGGAACACGACGATGTAGGGAACGCCTACCTGACGGGACAGCAGGATGTGCTCGCGGGTCTGCGGCATGGGGCCGTCGGCAGCCGAGCAAACCAGGATCGCGCCGTCCATCTGGGCAGCACCGGTGATCATGTTCTTCACGTAGTCGGCGTGGCCCGGGCAGTCTACGTGAGCGTAGTGGCGTACCGGCGAGTCGTATTCGACGTGCGAAGTGTTGATGGTGATACCACGGGCTTTCTCTTCCGGCGCGTTGTCGATCTGGTCGAAGGCGCGAGCGGAGCCACCCCAGGTCTCGGAGCAGACCTTGGTCAGAGCAGCGGTCAGAGTGGTCTTACCGTGGTCGACGTGGCCGATGGTGCCAACGTTGACGTGCGGTTTGTTACGTTCAAACTTCTCTTTAGCCATTTTGACCGTCTCCCACTAGGAATTGAGAAAGCCGTATCACCGATAAAACAAAGGCAGATACTTTCATATCTGCCTTTGTTAAGTGGAGCTCATGAGCGGATTTGAACCGCTGACCTCACCCTTACCAAGGGTGTGCTCTACCAGCTGAGCTACATGAGCAAACATAAGCAGCAAGTCTGGAGCGGGTAGCGGGAATCGAACCCGCATCATCAGCTTGGAAGGCTGAGGTTCTACCACTGAACTATACCCGCGGAGCCTGACGCTCACGCTTGAAACTGGTGGAGGGGGAAGGATTCGAACCTTCGAAGTCTGAGACGTCAGATTTACAGTCTGATCCCTTTGGCCGCTCGGGAACCCCTCCGAGTGAGGCGGCATTCTACAGTCTGCCACCGCGTTGTCAACAGTTTTTTCTTTAAAAACTTGAGCTTAGCTCTTCGACAACGACTTCGTGAAATTCCCCTTTCAGGTCCCCCCTACGAAGCGGGCGCCATTCTATGCAAACTATTCGGCGGTTGCAACGCTTTTGCATGGCATTGTTTGCCTTTGCAATTCCGGGAAGTCCACGAGCAGTTGGCGCAGCAGGCTATCGTCCGCCAGGCGCCGGCTCTCGGGAGCGATCTGCACCCAGAAATCATGACGATTGCGCCCCAGCTCCCGCACCAGGGCATCGTACCCGGCGGTCTTCAGGCGCTCGACGACCGCGTTGGCCGAATCCTCGTTCTGGAAGATCCCCAGGGAAATGCCATCGGCGAGGTCGCCCTCGGTGATGATGTAGCTGTCGATCTTGCGCGCCTGCAGCTCACGCAGTTGCCAGAGCGAAGCCTGGCGCGAGGCCAACGGCGGCAGGTAGACCCAGTAGTCGGTTCCGGCGGCGGCGTCGATCTTCTGCCGGCTCACATGCACGTCGAGACTGGTGAGGCGCTGCTCGAGCGCCTTGGCCCGGTTCTCGTCGGAGAAGGGACCGAAATAGAGGCATGCGCTCTCCTGCGTCGGCGGCGCCCCGGCCATCTCCGACTGACGCCGCTGCGCGGACTCCGGCGACTCGCTGAGCAGGCGAATGTTCTTCTGCTCGCCGCGGTACAGGCTCAGGGGCGCGATTTCTTTCGCCCGCAAGGGCGTCTGCTGCTGATGCCAGATGAAGTAGAAGGCGTTCAGCACCAGGAGGAACAGAAAGAACCAACGCATGAGGGGTATTACTCCAGCGGGCAGGCGATGGCCAGGCCGGTAAAGACCAGGTCGGGAAGGATTCGCGCCTGGGGCAGCTCATCCCTGACCAGCTCGGCATCTCCGCCGGTGAGGAACACGGCGCAGTCGCCGCCGAGCAACTCGCAGGCCAACTGATATTGCTCGCGCACGAAACCGCGCAGCATCAACAGGCAGCCTCGCTCCACCGCTTCCGCGGTCTCGCGCCCCGGCGAGAGCCCCTGCAGGGCTTCGCGAGCCGCCGCGTCGTCGTAACGGATACGCCGGGTATGGGTGCGCAGTTGGCTGCGCATCAACGGCATGCCCGGGCAGATATAGCCCCCCAGGTGCTGCCCGGCGGCATCCACCAGGTCGGAGGTCACCGCGGTGCCCAGATCGAGCACCAGGCACGCACCACCCGCCAATTTGTAGCCAGCCACCAGAGCCACCCAGCGATCCAGGCCGAGGCGCTGGTAGTCGCGATAGCCATTGCGGACACCGGCCAGGACCTCGGCCGGCTGCGCGATGCTCGCGTCTATGCCGAAAGCCTCGCTCAACGCCTGCACGAGCGACGCCGTTTCCTGTTCGCTGCGCACGCTGACCAGACGGCAATGACGAAGCGCGAGCCCCTCGCAGCCGCGCAGCCGCTCGAGCAGCGCAGCATCGGAATCCGCGACGCCGGAGGCGACGGTCGTCAACCCGGCGGAGCGGATCACCCGCCATTTGATCAGGCTATTGCCACAGTCCAGTTCAAGAATCATCAGACAACCTCAGACTCAACTCGCCCCCGCTGAAGCGGCTTTCCACGCCATCGACCTCGAGGCGCAACGCCCCCTGCTCGTCGATCCCCAAGGCGCGACCGACGATGTGCTTGGCCGCGGTCGAAAGCACGACTTCGCGCCCCTGCCACAGGTGGAAGGACTCCCACTCCCGCTGGCTGGCCGCAAAGCCCTGCTCGCGATGACGGGCCAGGTGCCACTCCAATTCCCGGCTCAGCGCGGCGAGCAGTTCGTTGCGATCCACCGGGCGCCCCGCGGCTTCGCGCAAGGACGTCCAGGGCTGGTCGATGCCTTCAGCGGCACGCATGTTCACATTGATGCCTATGCCGATGGCCACGCTGCACAGGTCTGCAGGGTCGCCGGTCAACTCCAGGAGAATGCCGGCCAGCTTCCTGCCATCGAGCAGGATGTCGTTCGGCCACTTCAGGCCGACACCGGCGATGCCGAGCGACTGGATGGCGCGCACCACGGCAAGGCCGACGACCAGACTCAGCCCTTCCAGCTCCTTGGGCCCTCCCCTCACAGAGATGCCCAGGGTGCAATAAAGGTTGGCGCCGAACGGACTCACCCAGGCGCGCCCGCGCCGCCCCCTTCCCGCCGTCTGCCGCTCGGCCACCACGGCGAAGGGCGTGGCGGCGCCGGCATCCAGACGGCGCATGACTTCGGCATTGGTCGAATCGACTGAGAACAGCACGTCCAGAGGCCAGGGCGCCCGGACCTGTTGCGGATCGATGGCCACCAACGGCTCGGCCAGGCGATAGCCACGGCCGCGCACGGATTGCACCTCCAGCCCGAACTCGCTCTCCAGGCCCTGCAGGCGTTTCCAGACGGCACTACGGCTGACACCCAGCGCCGCCCCCAGCTCCTCGCCGGAATGGAATCGTCCATCGCCCAGTAGTTTCAGCAATGTCTGCATATCGCGTCCCGCCACAATAAGGCACGCATGATATAGAGGCGCTTTCCGCTTGCCTATGCACTAGCGGAGGGCGGAATGACAGGAGATGCCTTTGTAGCCCGCGATTCCCGCGCAGGGCGCGCTCCTACAGAGGGAATGGCGCAGGTGGGGCGGCGTAGGAGCGGATCTTATCCGCGAACCGCGCCGGGACCGCCGGCGATCGCGGACAAGGTCCGCTCCTACGGGGTGCAGCTACATAGGATGGCGTTGAGCGAAGCGCCACAGCCAGCCCAGGGCAAGCCGTAGGGCGAATAACCGTTCGCGGTTATCCGCCGATACACCGAGGCCACAGGCCGTGCCCAGGCCAACCCCGGAGTCGCCGGGGGCCAAGGCCAAACGGCGGATAACGCCGTAGGCGTTATGCGCCCTACGCCGGGAGCGCTTCTGCCGTTCCGGCTTTTCCGCGCCCAAAAGCAAAACCCCCGACCAGCCAGGCTGATCAGGGGTTTTGGGATAGGTGCTTGACGATGACCTACTCTCACATGGGAAAACCCCACACTACCATCGGCGATGCGTCGTTTCACTGCTGAGTTCGGGATGGGATCAGGTGGTTCCAACGCTCTATGGTCGTCAAGCAATTCTTTCGGATGCTCGTGGCTTGCGCTCACGCTCACCCAGATTCGGGTATGTGACAGGTATTTGCGGTTCACACGAACTTTCGGTTCGTCGACTTCACCGTCTAACACACAAATTGTTTGGGTGTTATATGGTCAAGCCTCACGGGCAATTAGTATCGGTTAGCTCAACGCCTCACAGCGCTTACACACCCGACCTATCAACGTCGTAGTCTTCGACGGCCCTTCAGGGGAATCAAGTTCCCAGTGAGATCTCATCTTGAGGCTAGTTTCCCGCTTAGATGCTTTCAGCGGTTATCTATTCCGAACATAGCTACCCGGCAGTGCCACTGGCGTGACAACCGGAACACCAGAGGTTCGTCCACTCCGGTCCTCTCGTACTAGGAGCAGCCCCTCTCAAATCTCAAACGTCCACGGCAGATAGGGACCGAACTGTCTCACGACGTTCTAAACCCAGCTCGCGTACCACTTTAAATGGCGAACAGCCATACCCTTGGGACCGGCTTCAGCCCCAGGATGTGATGAGCCGACATCGAGGTGCCAAACACCGCCGTCGATATGAACTCTTGGGCGGTATCAGCCTGTTATCCCCGGAGTACCTTTTATCCGTTGAGCGATGGCCCTTCCATACAGAACCACCGGATCACTAAGACCTACTTTCGTACCTGCTCGACGTGTCTGTCTCGCAGTCAAGCGCGCTTTTGCCTTTATACTCTGCGACCGATTTCCGACCGGTCTGAGCGCACCTTCGTACTCCTCCGTTACTCTTTAGGAGGAGACCGCCCCAGTCAAACTGCCCACCATACACTGTCCTCGATCCGGATCACGGACCAGAGTTAGAACCTCAAGCATGCCAGGGTGGTATTTCAAGGTTGGCTCCACGCGAACTGGCGTCCACGCTTCAAAGCCTCCCACCTATCCTACACAAGCAGGCTCAAAGTCCAGTGCAAAGCTACAGTAAAGGTTCACGGGGTCTTTCCGTCTAGCCGCGGATACACTGCATCTTCACAGCGATTTCAATTTCACTGAGTCTCGGGTGGAGACAGCGCCGCCATCGTTACGCCATTCGTGCAGGTCGGAACTTACCCGACAAGGAATTTCGCTACCTTAGGACCGTTATAGTTACGGCCGCCGTTTACCGGGGCTTCGATCAAGAGCTTCGCTTTCGCTAACCCCATCAATTAACCTTCCGGCACCGGGCAGGCGTCACACCCTATACGTCCACTTTCGTGTTTGCAGAGTGCTGTGTTTTTAATAAACAGTCGCAGCGGCCTGGTATCTTCGACCGGCGTGGGCTTACGCAGTAAATACTTCACCCTCACCGGCGCACCTTCTCCCGAAGTTACGGTGCCATTTTGCCTAGTTCCTTCACCCGAGTTCTCTCAAGCGCCTTGGTATTCTCTACCCGACCACCTGTGTCGGTTTCGGGTACGGTTCCTAGTTACCTGAAGCTTAGAAGCTTTTCCTGGAAGCATGGCATCAACCACTTCGCTCTCTAAAAGAAAGCTCGTCATCAGCTCTCGGCCTTGAACACCCGGATTTGCCTAAGTGCCCAGCCTACAACCTTAAACTTGGACAACCAACGCCAAGCTGGCCTAGCCTTCTCCGTCCCTCCATCGCAGTAACTAGAAGTACAGGAATATTAACCTGTTTCCCATCGACTACGCATTTCTGCCTCGCCTTAGGGGCCGACTAACCCTGCGTCGATTAACGTTGCGCAGGAACCCTTGGTCTTTCGGCGTGGGAGTTTTTCACTCCCATTGTCGTTACTCATGTCAGCATTCGCACTTCTGATACCTCCAGCAAGCTTCTCAACTCACCTTCACAGGCTTACAGAACGCTCCTCTACCGCGCATCTTGCGATGCACCCGTAGCTTCGGTGTGTGGTTTGAGCCCCGTTACATCTTCCGCGCAGGCCGACTCGACTAGTGAGCTATTACGCTTTCTTTAAAGGGTGGCTGCTTCTAAGCCAACCTCCTAGCTGTCTAAGCCTTCCCACATCGTTTACCACTTAACCACAACTTTGGGACCTTAGCTGACGGTCTGGGTTGTTTCCCTTTTCACGACGGACGTTAGCACCCGCCGTGTGTCTCCCACGCTGACACTTCCAGGTATTCGGAGTTTGCATCGGTTTGGTAAGTCGGGATGACCCCCTAGCCGAAACAGTGCTCTACCCCCTGGAGTGATACGTGAGGCGCTACCTAAATAGCTTTCGAGGAGAACCAGCTATCTCCGAGCTTGATTAGCCTTTCACTCCGATCCACAAGTCATCCCCTACCTTTTCAACGGGAGTGGGTTCGGTCCTCCAGTCAGTGTTACCTAACCTTCAACCTGCTCATGGATAGATCGCCCGGTTTCGGGTCTATACCCAGCGACTAAACGCCCTATTAAGACTCGCTTTCGCTACGCCTCCCCTATTCGGTTAAGCTCGCCACTGAATATAAGTCGCTGACCCATTATACAAAAGGTACGCAGTCACCCAACAAGTGGGCTCCCACTGCTTGTACGCATACGGTTTCAGGTTCTATTTCACTCCCCTCTCCGGGGTTCTTTTCGCCTTTCCCTCACGGTACTGGTTCACTATCGGTCAGTCAGTAGTATTTAGCCTTGGAGGATGGTCCCCCCATGTTCAGACAACGTTTCACGTGCGCCGTCCTACTCGATTTCACTTCCTAGAACCTTTCACATACGGGGCTATCACCCACTATGGCCGCACTTTCCAGAGCGTTCTGTTAGATTCTAAGAAGCTTAAGGGCTAGTCCCCGTTCGCTCGCCACTACTAAGGGAATCTCGGTTGATTTCTGTTCCTCAGGGTACTTAGATGTTTCAGTTCCCCTGGTTCGCCTCACACACCTATGGATTCAGTGTGTGATAACCAGCTTGTGCTGGTTGGGTTTCCCCATTCAGAGATCTCCGGATCAAAGTCTGTTTGCCGACTCCCCGAAGCTTATCGCAGGCTACCACGTCTTTCATCGCCTCTGACTGCCAAGGCATCCACCGTATGCGCTTCTTCACTTGACCATATAACCCCAAGCAATCTGGTCATACGTCTCGAACGTGAAGACGACATTCGCCGAAAATTCGCGCTTGAACTCGCAAATTTTACCTTGACTTGAACAATCCCCAGTGAAAGAGATCATTCAGTCTACTTCTATCACATACCCAAATTTTTAAAGAACGATTCCGGTACAAAGACCAGACAGCAAGGTTCGTTTCTTCGAACATTCCTGTCTGAGCTTTCACGACGATTTGGAGATGGTGGAGCCAAGGAGGATCGAACTCCTGACCTCCTGCGTGCAAAGCAGGCGCTCTCCCAGCTGAGCTATGGCCCCATCGGATCAAGGCACCACCACAACAATTGGTGGGTCTGGGCAGATTCGAACTGCCGACCTCACCCTTATCAGGGGTGCGCTCTAACCAACTGAGCTACAGACCCAATCGTTTTGGCCCTGCAGGTCGACCTCACCCTGCTCTCTATCCAAGAGCCTGGGGTGCGCTCTAACCAACCGAGCAACAACCTAATCGTCTAACCAGTGAATCAAGCAATTCGTGTGGGAGCTTATGAGAAAGCCGGGATCTTCGATTAAGGAGGTGATCCAGCCGCAGGTTCCCCTACGGCTACCTTGTTACGACTTCACCCCAGTCATGAATCACTCCGTGGTAACCGTCCCCCTTGCGGTTAGACTAGCTACTTCTGGAGCAACCCACTCCCATGGTGTGACGGGCGGTGTGTACAAGGCCCGGGAACGTATTCACCGTGACATTCTGATTCACGATTACTAGCGATTCCGACTTCACGCAGTCGAGTTGCAGACTGCGATCCGGACTACGATCGGTTTTCTGGGATTAGCTCCACCTCGCGGCTTGGCAACCCTCTGTACCGACCATTGTAGCACGTGTGTAGCCCTGGCCGTAAGGGCCATGATGACTTGACGTCATCCCCACCTTCCTCCGGTTTGTCACCGGCAGTCTCCTTAGAGTGCCCACCATAACGTGCTGGTAACTAAGGACAAGGGTTGCGCTCGTTACGGGACTTAACCCAACATCTCACGACACGAGCTGACGACAGCCATGCAGCACCTGTGTTCCGATTCCCGAAGGCACTCCCGCATCTCTGCAGGATTCCGGACATGTCAAGGCCAGGTAAGGTTCTTCGCGTTGCTTCGAATTAAACCACATGCTCCACCGCTTGTGCGGGCCCCCGTCAATTCATTTGAGTTTTAACCTTGCGGCCGTACTCCCCAGGCGGTCGACTTATCGCGTTAGCTGCGCCACTAAGATCTCAAGGATCCCAACGGCTAGTCGACATCGTTTACGGCGTGGACTACCAGGGTATCTAATCCTGTTTGCTCCCCACGCTTTCGCACCTCAGTGTCAGTATCAGTCCAGGTGGTCGCCTTCGCCACTGGTGTTCCTTCCTATATCTACGCATTTCACCGCTACACAGGAAATTCCACCACCCTCTACCGTACTCTAGTCAGGCAGTTATGGATGCAGTTCCCAGGTTGAGCCCGGGATTTCACATCCATCTTACCAAACCACCTACGCGCGCTTTACGCCCAGTAATTCCGATTAACGCTTGCACCCTTCGTATTACCGCGGCTGCTGGCACGAAGTTAGCCGGTGCTTATTCTGTTGGTAACGTCAAAACAGCAAGGTATTAACTTACTGCCCTTCCTCCCAACTTAAAGTGCTTTACAATCCGAAGACCTTCTTCACACACGCGGCATGGCTGGATCAGGCTTTCGCCCATTGTCCAATATTCCCCACTGCTGCCTCCCGTAGGAGTCTGGACCGTGTCTCAGTTCCAGTGTGACTGATCATCCTCTCAGACCAGTTACGGATCGTCGCCTAGGTGAGCCATTACCCCACCTACTAGCTAATCCGACCTAGGCTCATCTGATAGCGTGAGGTCCGAAGATCCCCCACTTTCTCCCGTAGGACGTATGCGGTATTAGCGCTCCTTTCGGAACGTTGTCCCCCACTACCAGGCAGATTCCTAGGCATTACTCACCCGTCCGCCGCTGAATCCGGGAGCAAGCTCCCTTCATCCGCTCGACTTGCATGTGTTAGGCCTGCCGCCAGCGTTCAATCTGAGCCATGATCAAACTCTTCAGTTCAATACTGATCGGGTTTTGAGAAAACCCTAAACTTGGCTCAGCAATCGCAAAAAACTCTCGAATTCACGAGTGTTACTTGTGATGCTGATAATCTTGCGATCACCAGTCTTAACTCACAAGCACCCACACGAATTGCTTGATTCAACTTGTTAAAGAGCAGTTGGTTAAGGCTTTCGTCTCAACCGAGGCCGCGTATTCTACGCCAACCTCTTATTTCGTCAAGCGTTATTTTCAGAATTTTTCGTTCCTACTCAACCGCTTGCGCTGTTGATCGGCCGGAGCTTCTCGTCAGCGGGAGGCGCATTCTACAGCGTTCAAACTCGCTGTCAAGCACCTCGGCGACCTTCCTTTTCAGCTCGCTGCCGGAGCAGTTGTCGAACCCAAAGGCGGCGAGTGAATCACCCGCCTGATCACCACCCCAACTTCGAACCTGCTTAAGTGCTTGATTTTCAAGCTCTTTCAGCGCTTCGTCGCTGGGAGTGGTGCGCATTATAGGGACTTCAAAATGCCCGTCAACACTTTTCTGAAAGAATCTTCAGCGGGATGCGAAACGGGCCCGCAGCGCCGGCAATTGCCGCGCCACCGGCGGCAGGCGCAGCAACAGCAGGAATACGCCTATGGCTGCATATAGCGACCAGCGCTCGATGTCCGAACGCACCACCCACAGCATATGCAGAAGCCCCAGAGCGAGGATGACATAGACCAGCCGGTGCAGCTTCTTCCAGCCGCTGCCCAGTTTGCGCATGCTGTATTTGTTCGAGGTCAGGGCCAGCGGCAACAGGCCCAGGAAACCCAGGGTCCCGACGATGATGTAGGGCCGCTTGCGCAACTCGACGCCCAGTTGCGTCCAGTCCAGACCGAGGATGAACACCAGGTAGGCGCACAGATGCAGGCATATATAGGTGAAACACCACAGGCCGAGCTGCCGGCGCACCAGGATCCAGCCGTTCCAGCGCGTCAGCCTCTGCAGCGGGGTCATGGCCAGGGTCAGCAGCAACAGGACCAGGCCGCCCTGCCCCAGGTTGTCGACCAGCGCCTTGCCCGGGTCGGGCCCCAGGGCGAAGATCCAGGCCAGGTACAGCCAGTAGAGCGGCGGTATCAGCGCCAGCAGGAATACGCTGGCGCGCCAGATAGGATTGCGCATCTGCATCAATAGTTCTTCCTCAGGTCCATCCCCGCGTACAGCGAGGCCACTTCGTCGGCGTAGCCGTTGAACATGAGGGTGGGACGAACATTGGGGCTGAATAGTCCGCTGGGCAGGCGCCGCTCGCGGGCCTGGCTCCAGCGCGGGTGGTCCACCGTCGGGTTGACGTTGGCATAGAAGCCGTACTCGTCGGGCGCCAGGCTTTCCCAGGTGGTCTTCGGCTGCTCGGCGACGAAACTGATGCGGATGATCGACTTGGCGCCCTTGAAGCCGTACTTCCACGGCACGATCAGGCGCAGCGGCGCGCCGTTCTGGTTGGCCAGGATGCGGCCGTACATGCCCACGACGAGAATCGCCAGCGGGTGCATGGCCTCATCCATCCGCAGGCCCTCCACGTAGGGCCAGTCGATCAGGGCGAAATTGGATTGCACGCCGGGCATGCGCTCGCGGTCGACCAGGGTTTCGAAGCGCAGGTACTTGGCGTTGCCCGTCGGCTCGACACGCTTGATCAGCTCCGACAGCGGGAAGCCGATCCAGGGGATGACCATCGACCAGGCCTCCACGCAGCGCAGGCGGTAGATGCGCTCTTCCAACTGGTAGGGCTTGATGAAGTCCTCGAGGGCGTACTTGCCGGGCTTCGCCACCTCGCCATCGATCACCACCGACCAGGGCTCGGTCCTCAGCGCGCCGGCGTTGGCGGCCGGGTCGCCCTTGTCCGGGCCGAACTCGTAGAAGTTGTTGTAGGTGGTCGCATCCTTGAAGGGGGTGATGCTCTCCCCTTGCACGGTGACGGCATCCCATTTGATCGCCGGCAGCTTCTCACTGAACCAGCCCGGTGTGCTCGCAGCGGCTTCCACATCGGCATATCGGGAAGGATCAGCCAACCCCATGGCCGGCAGCCCGGCAAGGGCGGCGCCTGCCGCACTGGCGGCGAGGAAACGGCGGCGGGAGAGATAGAGGGGTTCAGGGGTGACTTCCGACTCGTGGCAAGCGGAAGGTCGGGCAATACGGATCAGCATGGCGGGCTCCGCAACGACTGGCTGTGTGCGCCAATAGACTGCGGAGCCCGGGGGAAATTACATCAGCTCGGACGGCGGCGACGGCGCAATTGCAACAAGTATTGCACCGGACCGGACGCGGCATAAGCGAGGAACAGCAGCAGCAGGATGCGCGGCGGGTCGGTGAAGACCACGGCGAAGGCCAGCACCACCACCAGGATCGCCACGAAAGGCACGCGGCCACGCAGGTCGAGATCCTTGAAGCTGTGGTACTTGATGTTGCTGACCATCAGCATGCCGGCGGCGGCGACCATCAGCGCGACCAGCAGGGAGACCTTGGCACCCTGGATGTCGAAGTCGGCGAAGGCCCACACGGTGCCGGCCACCAGGGCGGCGGCGGCCGGGCTGGCCAGGCCGATGAAGTAGCGCTTGTCGGCCTTGCCCACCTGGGTGTTGAAGCGCGCCAGGCGCAGCGCGGCACCGGCCACATAGATGAAGGCGACCATCCAGCCGACCTTGCCCAGGCTGCTCAGCGCCCACTCGAAAGCGACCAGCGCCGGGGCCACGCCGAAGGCGACCATGTCCGACAGCGAGTCGTACTCGGCGCCGAAGGCGCTCTGGGTGTTGGTCAGGCGCGCGACGCGACCGTCCAGACCATCCAGGACCATGGCGACGAAGATGGCGATGGCGGCATTGGAGAAGTCGCCGCTCATGGCGTTGATGATGGCGTACAGACCGGTGAACAGCGCCGCGGTGGTGAACAGGTTGGGCAGCAGGTAGATGCCGCGGTGGCGGACCTTGCGGCCGTCGGCGTCGTGCCCTTCCTCGACGTGCTCGTCGATGGGCAGCAGGCTTTCGGTTTCTTCGGAGGCCTTGTTCGGCTCCTCGGGACCTTCACTCATGGAGACTTCCTTAGGGAACTCAGCGGAAAAAGATCGAGCGCGGGGCACTGACGCCCGGGCGCACAGGCTTTATACCAGAACCCCGGGCAAGAACGAAAAAACGCGGCCGGGGCCGCGTTTCTTCGAGTGTCGCTAAGCCCTTAGTTCTTGGACTTGTCGACGATCTTGTTGGCGGCGATCCAGGGCATCATGGCGCGCAGCTGCTCGCCGATGACTTCGATGCCATGGGCCGCGTTGTTGCGGCGGTAGGCGGTCATCGACGGGTAGTTGGTGGCGCCTTCGCTGATGAACATCTTGGCGTATTCGCCGTTCTGGATGCGCTTGAGGGCATTGCGCATGGCAGCACGGGATTCGGCGTTGATGACTTCCGGGCCGGTCACGTACTCGCCGTACTCGGCGTTGTTGGAGATCGAGTAGTTCATGTTGGCGATGCCGCCTTCGTACATGAGGTCGACGATCAGCTTCAGTTCGTGCAGGCACTCGAAGTAGGCCATTTCCGGCGCGTAGCCGGCTTCGACCAGGGTTTCGAAACCGGCTTTCACCAGCTCGACGCAACCGCCGCACAGAACGGCCTGCTCGCCGAACAGGTCGGTTTCGGTCTCGTCCTTGAAGGTGGTTTCGATGATGCCGGTACGGCCGCCACCGACGCCGCAGGCGTAGGACAGGGCGACGTTCTTGGCATTGCCCGAAGCGTCCTGGTAGATGGCGATCAGGTCAGGGATGCCGCCGCCCTTGACGAACTCGGAACGCACGGTGTGGCCCGGAGCCTTCGGCGCGATCATGATCACGTCGAGGTCGGCGCGCGGTACGACCTGGTTGTAGTGGATGGAGAAGCCGTGGGCGAAGGCCAGGGTAGCGCCCTTCTTCAGGTTCGGCTCGATCTCGTCCTTGTACAGGCGGCCCTGGAACTCGTCCGGGGTCAGGATCATCACCAGGTCGGCGGCGGCGACGGCGCTGGCCACGTCGGCGACTTTCAGGCCGTGGTTCTGCGCCTTGACGGCGGACGGCGAGCCCGAACGCAGGCCGACGGTGACGTCGACGCCGGAGTCTTTCAGGTTGCAGGCATGGGCGTGGCCCTGGGAACCGTAACCGATGATGGCAACTTTCTTGCCCTGGATGATGGAGAGGTCACAGTCTTTATCGTAGAAAACGCGCATTTGGGTAATCCCCTGGTCTAGTGGCCTCGTGGGCCGTCTTTCAAATTCAGATGCTGAGAGTCTTGTCGCCGCGGGCGATGCCGGTCACGCCGGTGCGCACCGTCTCGATGATCGCAGCGGTACCGATGGCCTGGATGAAGCTGTCGAGCTTGTCGCTGGTGCCGGCCAGCTGCACGGTGTAGACGCTGCTGGTGACGTCGACGATCTGCCCGCGGAAGATGTCGGTGGTGCGCTTGACCTCGGCGCGCTGGGCGCCGGTGGCCTTGATCTTCACCAGCATCAGCTCGCGCTCGATGTGGGCGCTTTCCGACAGGTTCACCAGCTTCACCACCTCGATCAGCTTGTTGAGGTTCTTGGTGATCTGCTCGATGACTTCGTCATGCCCGGCCGTGGTCAGGGTGAGGCGCGACAGGGTCGGGTCCTCGGTCGGCGCCACGGTCAGGGTCTCGATGTTGTAGTTGCGCTGGGAGAACAGGCCGACCACGCGGGACAGCGCGCCGGGTTCGTTTTCCAGCAGCAGGGAAATGATGTGTCGCATGATCAGGTACGCTCCGTCTTGCTCAGCCACATGTCGCGCATCGCACCGCCGCGGATCTGCATCGGATAGACGTGCTCGCTGGTGTCGACCTGGATGTCGAGGAAGACCAGGCGGTTCTTCATGGCGAACGCCTCTTCCATCTTCGGCTTCAGGTCCTTGAGGTCGGTGATGCGCATACCGACGTGGCCATAGGCCTCGGCCAGCTTGACGAAGTCAGGCAGGGATTCCATGTAGGAGTGCGAGTAGCGGCTGTTGTACTGCATGTCCTGCCATTGGCGGACCATGCCCAGCGCACCGTTGTTCAGGTTGACGATCTTCACCGGCAGGTCGTACTGCAGGCAGGTCGACAGCTCCTGGATGTTCATCTGGATGCTGCCTTCGCCGGTCACGCAGGCCACGTCGGCCTCCGGGAAGTTCAGCTTCACGCCCATGGCCGCGGGGAAACCGAAGCCCATGGTGCCCAGGCCGCCGGAGTTGATCCAGCGATTGGGCTTGTTGAAGCGGTAGTACTGGGCGGCGAACATCTGGTGCTGGCCCACGTCGGAAGCCACGAAGGCGTCGCCGTTGGTGACTTCCCAGAGGGTCTCGATGACGCTCTGCGGCTTGATGATGCTGCCGTCGCCCTTGTCGTAGGGGAACAGGCCGCGGTTGCCGCGCCACTCGTCGATCTGCTTCCACCAGGCGGCGAGGGCTTCCTTGTTCGGCGTCTCGCCGATTTCCTTGAGGATGGTGGCCATCTCGGCCAGCACGCTGTCCACCGGGCCGACGATCGGGATGTCGGCCTTGACGGTCTTGGAGATCGACGCCGGGTCGATGTCGACGTGGATGATCTTGGCGTTCGGGCAGAACTTGGCCGCGGTCTCGCCGTTGATGACGCGGTCATCGAAGCGCGCGCCGACGGCGAAGATCACGTCCGCGTGGTGCATCGCCAGGTTGGCGGTGTAGCTGCCGTGCATGCCGAGCATGCCGACGAACTGGCGGTCGTTGCCGGGGAAGCCGCCCAGGCCCATCAGGGTGTTAGTCACCGGGACGTTGAGCAGGCGCGCCACTTCGGTCAGCGGCTCGGAAGCGTTGCCCATGATGACGCCGCCACCGGAATAGATGATCGGGCGCTTGGCCGACAGCAGCAGCTCGGCGGCCTTGCGGATCTGGCCGGAGTGGCCGCGGACCGCGGGGCTGTAGGAGCGCAGCTTGACCTTCTTCGGATAGGCGTACTCGAACTTCTGCGTCGGGTCGCCCATGTCCTTCGGAATGTCGATCACCACCGGGCCGGGACGGCCGGACTGGGCGATGTAGAAGGCCTTCTTGATGACCTCGGGGATTTCCGAAGGGTGCTTGATGATGAAGCTGTGCTTCACGATCGGCCGGGAAATGCCGACCATGTCGGTTTCCTGGAAGGCGTCGGTGCCGACCATGTTGCTCGACACCTGGCCGGAGATCACCACCATCGGGATGGAGTCCATGTAGGCGGTGGCGATGCCGGTGATGGCGTTGGTCGCGCCGGGGCCGGAGGTCACCAGGACCACGCCGGGCTTGCCGGTGGCGCGCGCATAGCCGTCGGCCATGTGGGTAGCGGCCTGCTCGTGACGCACGAGGATGTGGGTCACGTCGTTCTCTTTGAAGAGAGCGTCGTAGATGTGCAGGAGGGCACCGCCCGGGTACCCGTAGATGTACTTAACGCCTTCGTCACGCAACGAGCGGACGACCATTTCAGCGCCGGATAAAAGCTCCACGTTGTCACCTCTAGAACGCTAAACGATCTCCCAGGGGCGGGGGACCGAAACTTGGTTGGCTGCCCGGCAGACAATTGGGCGAATGTAATCGCCGGCTACGTCGACTGCCGAATGAGCAGAACTTGGAGGCGCACCTGGTGTGTTACGGAGGGCCTCCACCCAGCGCGAGGTAACGCGAAGCAGGGTGAAACTTAGCGGCGCGGGTAGCGCCTCTTGTCTGCCGAGTAAAACCAGCTTGCGGCCGGCCCACTGCAGCGAACCTTGGATTCTTCTGATTCGGCCGCGTCAAGTCAAGCCATATATGGATTTGTGTCTAACGCAGGTTGTGATCTTTCTCTGCGGACGCATCGACACTTTTGGTTATAGTTACCCGCAGTTTCCGCATCCAAGGACCGAAACCGCATGCGACGGACGATTGTGATGGGCGCCCTGATGTTCGCCCTGAGTGCTCCGCTGATGGCCGCCCAGGTATACAAGTGGGTCGACGCCCAGGGCGTCACGCATTTTGGCGCGCAGCCGCCGCAGGGCGCCGAAGCCGCCACCGTGGACACCAAGGTCGCCCCGCCGCCCTCGGGCTTCCCGCTGCCGCCCAGGCCGGCTCCCGCGCCGGCGCCTTCGGCCAGCGACAAGCAGAAGGCCGCCGACGAGAAGGTGCGCCAGGAGGTCGCCCAGCAGGAGGCCGAGCGCGCGCGTTACTGCGACACCCTGCGGACCAACCTGGCGCAATTGAAGAACAACCCGCGGGTGCGGGTGGCCGACGACGACGGCGAGATGCGGCGCATACCGGAAGAAGAGCGGCAGGCCCGCATCACCCAGACCGAGCAGGACCTGCAGAAGAACTGCAACTGACCGGCGCGTAGGCGCGGCTCAGGGCGCCTCGCCGATCAGCCGGTCGAACTCGCCCAGGGCCTCGAACAGGGCGTGCATGTGCTCGCCCTCGTCCACGTAGACCATTTCGGCGATGGCGCGGATGCCCGAGGCGCGCGGCAGCTGCGCGCCCGTCTCGATGATCAGCTTCATGCGCGGCAGGAAGATCCACTGCAGCCATTCCTCCAGCTCCAGCGTATCCACGCAGAACGGCTCCTGGCTGGCCAGCGCCTCCTCCGAGGGCGGCTGTTCCCCCCACAGCGACAGCGCGCGCAGCTCCCGCTCGATCAGCAGGAGCTGGTCGGCCACGGCCGGCAGGCGGTCGTCCATCACAGCGTTGCCTTGGCGTTCTGCCGCGCGGTGGCCGCGCCGGCCGCGTCACCCTGGGCTTCGCGGGCCTTGGCGATCACGTCCCACAGGCTGGCCTGCAGCGTCGGCCGGCCATTGGCCAGCGACAGGCCGCGGCGCGCCACCTGTTCGGCCTGGGCGGCATCGCCCTGGGCCAGGCGCACCTGGGCGAGCTTGTAGAGCACCTGCGGCTCGCGCGGGGCGATGCGCTGGGCGCGCTCCAGGCTGGCCGAGGCGCCGTTGAGGTCGCCGCCGCCCTGCTGTTGCTGAGCGGTGGTGAGCAGCGCCAGGACCGGGCCATCGAGCTGCTCGTCGGCGGCCAGCGGCGCGTTGCGCGAGGGAATGCCCGACGGCGCCTGCACCGGCGCGGCCGGGGCCTGCTGCTGGTAGCTGGGCTGTTGCTGCTGGTAGACCGGCTGCTGGTAGGTCTGCTGGCTGAAACCGCCGGTGGCGCTGATGTTGCTCGGCGCGCTGGCGGCGGGGGCCGCGGGGACGCTGCCGGATTGCACGCCCGGGGTGATCGGGCCGGTGGACAGCGGCGCCGCGCCGCTCTGCGCCGGGAAGGTCTGGATCGGCGCCATGCCGGCATCCTGGGGCACCATCACGGTCACGCCGGAATCACCCGCTGGCTGCGAGGCCGCGCTCGGCGCGGTGCTGGCATTGGCCGGGCGGTTGGCATTGGAATAGCCGACCCGCTCCTGGTTGGACACCGAGGTGCCGGAATCCCGTACCGGGATGGCGCCCTGCTGCGGGGAGGCGCAGCCGGACAGCACGGCCGCGGCGGCAGCCACGACAAACCACGCGTTTTTCACTTCGAATCCTCTCGCCTCAGTTCAGCCAGCCACGGACCCAGTCCATGACCTCGCCGGCCGGCGTCTGGTTGTTGCCACAGCCGGCGCCGGGCGCCGGCTCGCTTCCGCGAATATAGGGCATCTGCACGGCGCCCGGACAATTGGCGTCGCTGCCCTGGCCGGTACGCGGATCGACCCAGGCCATGCTGACATTATCCGGCATCGGCATGTCCAGCGGCAGGGGGTCGGCCTTGCGCATGAAACTGGTCCAGATCTGCAACGCGCCGGTGGCGCCGGTGAAGGGCGTTTTGCCGTTGTCGTCGCGGCCCAGCCAGACCACCGCCAGCAGGTCCTGGCCGAAACCGGAGAACCAGCTGTCGCGGGAATCGTTGGTGGTGCCGGTCTTGCCCGCCAGGGTCAGGTTCGACGGCAGTTGGTTGTAGGCCGAGCGCGCGGTGCCCTCGCGCATCACCCGCTGCATGGCGTTCTGCAGCAGGTAGATGGAGCCCGAGTCGAAGCGCTGCTGGACCTGGAACGGATAGCGCTTGAGCGGCTGGCCGTCGGCAGCGACCACGCTGCGGATGCTGCGCAGCGGGGTGTTGAAGCCGCCGCTGGCGATGGTCTGGTACATGGTCGCCACCTGCATCGGCGTCATGGCGCCGGCGCCCAGCAGCATCGACGGGTAGGCCGGCCAGTCCACCTGCACGCCCAGGCGTTCGAGGGTCTTGAGCACGTTGGGCACGCCCAGGTCCAGGCCCAGCTTGGCGGTGGACAGGTTCAGCGAACGCGCCAGCCCCTGGTAGAGGAAGATGGTGCCGTTGGAGCTGCCTTCGTAGTTCTTCGGCGTCCACACCTGGCCGTCCTTGCCCTTGATGGAGAACGGCTGGTCCTGGATCCAGGTGGTCAGGGTGTACTGGCTGGGCCGTTCGAGGGCGGTCAGGTAGACCGCCGGCTTGACCAGCGAGCCGATCGGCCGGGTGGCGTCCACCGCGCGGTTGAAGCCGGCGAAGCGCGAATCGCGGCTGCCGATCAGCGCCTGCACCTCGCCGGTCTCCGGGTTGGTCACGACCATCGCGGTTTCCGTCTGGTCCAGGCCCTTGCGCCCGGCGAAGCGCTTGAAGGTCTCGCTGACCGCGGTTTCCGCCTTGTACTGCAGGATGGGGTCGAAGCTGGTGAAGATGCGCAGACCTTCCTCGGTCAGGTCTTCCTCGCGGTAGTCCTGGCGCAGCTGGCGCTTCACCAGGTCGAGGAACGCCGGGTACGAGCTGTTGGCCATGCTGCCCTGGCGCGTCACGCCCAGGGGCGCCTGCTTGGCCGCCGCGGCCTGCTCGGGGGTGATCACGCCCTGCTCGGCGAGCACGTCGAGCACCACGTTGCGCCGCTCCATGGCGCGCTCCGGGTTGCGCCGCGGGTTGTAGTAGGACGGCCCCTTGACCATGCCCACCAGCAGCGCGATCTGCGGCAGCTTGAGCTCGGCCAGCGGCTGGCTGAAGAAGTACTGGCTGGCCAGGCCGAAGCCGTTCACCGAACGCTGGCCGTCCTGGCCGAGGAACACCTCGTTGAGGTAGCCCTCGAGGATCTCGCGCTTGTCGTAGTGCAGCTCCAGCAGCACCGCCATCATGGCTTCGGTGAGCTTGCGGCTGAGGCTGCGCTCGTTGGTCAGGAAGAAGTTCTTCACCAGCTGCTGGGTCAGGGTGCTGCCGCCCTGGCGCAGCTGCCCGGCGCTGGCGTTGACCCAGACGGCGCGGGCGATGGACTTCAGCGAGACGCCGTGGTGGGACCAGAAGTCGCGGTCTTCCACCGCCACCAGGGTGTCGACCAGGTACGGCGGCACCTCGTCCAGCTTGATGAGGATGCGGTCTTCGTTGTGCGAGGGGTACATGCCGCCGATCAGCAGCGGCTCCATGCGCGCCACGTCCAGCTTGGAACCGTCGGCGCGGGACAGGCCGGCCACGTAGTCGCCGGAGAAACGCACGCGGATGCGCTGCGCGGGCTCGGCGCCCTCGTAGAACTGGAAGCCGCGGGTATTGAGGTCGACCGTGCCGCCGGACACGGCCACCATGCCCGGGCCGCTGACCGTGCCGTCGCGGCGGTAGCCCAGGGCGCCGAGTTCCTGGAGGAAGTCGTCCTTGTTCAGCTTCAGGCCGACGAACAGCTCCAGCGGCCGGGCATAGACCTTGGCCGGGATGGTCCAGCGCTTGCCGGAGAACTTCTCCTGCACGACCGCATCGAGGTACACGGCGAAACCGGCCAGCACGACCAGGCCGACGAGGCTGAGCTTGAGCAGCCAGCCCAACCACTTGCGCGACGGAGCTGCTTTTTGATTCTTACGGGAACGGGGGGATCGGGGACGCGTCATGGCGGCGCATTATACGTACTTTATCCACAGGGGACAGACGCCGCGCGAGGCGGTGTCCGGGCTCTGTCGCAGGCGCGCGGAAGTGCCCCGGCCAAAGCGACGCAGCTTCGACCAGCGGGCGGCCGATTGGTTGCCTGCGGCGCCAGGCAAGTTTGCAGCCACCGGCGATGCCGCCATAATGCCTGCCTCCCGAATCCGGACAGCCAAGGACAATATCCCGTGAGCCAGACTCTGATCGCTGCCCTGCAGAACCCTGCCCTGTACCCCCACCCGGTGGAGCAGGTGCGGGTCATCGAAACCCACATTTCCTGGGTCCTGCTCACCGGCCAGTACGTTTACAAGATCAAGAAGCCGGTGAACTTCGGCTTCCTCGACTTCACCGACCTCGCGGCGCGCAAGCACTTCTGCGAGGAGGAACTGCGCCTGAACCAGCGCCTCACCGAAGGCCTGTACCTGGAAGTGCTGCCGATCACCGGCAGCGAGGCCGCGCCGCAACTGGGCGGTGAAGGCCCGGCGATCGAATACGCGCTCAAGTGCCGCGAATTCCCGCAGAACGCCCTGCTCAGCGAGGTGCAGACGCGCGGCGAGCTGAGCTCCGAGCACATCGACGCCCTGGCGAAGCAGATCGCCGGCTTCCACCTGCGCACCCCGCAGGTGCCGCAGGACAACCCGCTGGGCTCGGCCGAGGCGGTGATGGCGCCGGTGCGGCAGAACTTCGAGCAGATCCGCCCGCTGCTCAGCGACAAGGCCGACCTGCTGCAGCTGGACGCCCTGGAAGCCTGGGCCGAAAGCTCCTACGACCGCCTGGAAGCGCTGCTGCAGGCGCGCAAGGCGAACGGCTTCATCCGCGAATGCCACGGCGACATCCACCTGGGCAACGCCGCGCTGATCGACGGCCAGGTGGTGCTGTTCGACTGCATCGAGTTCAACGAGCCGTTCCGCTTCACCGACGTCTGCGCCGACTACGCCTTCCTCGCCATGGACCTCGAGGACCGCGGCCTGAAGTGCCATTCGCGGCGCTTCGTCAGCCAGTACCTGGAGCAGACCGGCGACTACCAGTCCCTGGAAATCCTCAACTTCTACAAGGCCTACCGCGCCCTGGTGCGGGCCAAGATCGCCCTGTTCAGCCTGGCCCACCAGAACGACGCCGTGCAGAAGGCCGCGACCCTGCGCCAGTACCGCAACTACGCCAACCTGGCGGAGAGCTACAGCGCCATCCCCTCGCGCTTCCTGGCCCTGACCATGGGCGTTTCCGCGGTGGGCAAGAGCTCGGTGGCGCTGCGCCTGGTCGAGGCCCTGGGCGCCATCCGCCTGCGCTCGGACGTGGAGCGCAAGCGCCTGTTCGGCGAACAGCAGCAAGCCCAGCGCGGCGCCCTGCAAGGCGGCATCTACAATCCCGAATCCAGCGCGGCCACCTACGAGCGCCTCAACGCCCTGGCCGGCGACATCCTCCGCGCCGGCTACCCGGTGGTGCTCGACGCCACCTTCCTCAAGCACGCCCAGCGCCAGGCCGCGCGCCATATCGCCGACGACACCGGGGTGCCCTACCTGATCCTCGACTGCCAGGCGCCGGAAAGCGTGATCGCCGGCTGGCTGGCCCAGCGCCAGGCGCAAGGCGGCGACCCGTCCGACGCCACCCTCGAAGTGGTGCAGGCCCAACAGGCCGGACGCGAAGCCCTGGACGCCGACGAGCAGGCCCACAGCAAGCGCGTCGACACCCAGGACAGCGCCAGCCTGGATACCCTGGTGGAAAGCATCCGCCAGCGCCTGCCGGGCATCTGACCCCCTCGACGCAGCCCGGGCACGATCGATGCCCGGGCTGCCGTTCGTCATGCCGAGGGCGCTTTGGCGCCTGCCGATATCACAAAGCCACATTGCCCCGCCAAGGGCCCGCTACACTTCATCGTCAAGTGAGCCGGCCGTCTCCAGCAGTTCACGGCCCTCGCCGCCATGCATGACCCACCCCGTGTGCCGCATCGCAAGGACCGACGATGAACGACGAACTGCTGCATCTGAAGAATCTCGGCAAGACCTCGGCCCAGTGGCTGCACGCCGTGGGCATCCACAACGCCTCCGACCTCCGCCGCCTGGGGGCGGTCGGCGCCTACCGCGCCGTTCGGGCCCGCGGCTTCCGGGCCTCCAAGGTGCTGCTCTATGCCATCGAGGGCGCCCTGCTGGACGTCCACTGGAACGACCTGCCGCCGGCGCACAAGGCCGAACTATTGGGCCAATTGGAGACTTTTCCTCAAAGGAATCAGAGTTAGCTCACAAGCCTTCCAGGAAATGATTTACGGCCGCGGGCCAGAACCCTATCGTTTCAGGGCCCTTCGTGCGCCCCGACCGCCAACGTCCGTCCAAGGAATTACGGCCCATGTACCTACTCGGTGAACAACCGGCCTATGCCGACCAGCTGATCAGCCGTCTGCAGGGGATTCCCGCCCAGCTGCTTTCCGGCCTCGCCCCCTGCGCGGAGCCCATCCGCCTGGAACGTACCGACGACCTGTCGGCCGAGCTGCCGAACCAGCAGCTGTTCCTGATCGAGAACGGCCTGCTCCACGCGCTGGTCGACGAACGCCCGCTGTTCTACCTGCAAGAGGGCGACCTGGTGGGACTGCGCCAGGGCATCGACCTGCCGCCGTGCCGCTACACCAGCGACGAGCCGCTGTGCCTGGTGCCCTACTCGCGCAGCGACGTGTTCCGCCACATCCACGCCGACGAGCAGCGCCAGGAACTCTTCCTACACTACCTGATCGGCCACACCGCCCTGCTTTCCGATGCCCTGGCGCACCTCAAGCAGCCGGACATCCGCCCGTCCACCGGCTTCCGCCACTTCGCCGCCGGCGACCAGTTGATACAGCAGGGCGACGACGCGGAGCATGTGTTCATCATCATCGAGGGCCATGCCGAGGCCTTCGTCGACGGGCAGAAGGTCGGCGACGTGCAGAAGGACGAGATCTTCGGCGCCATGGCCGTGTTCACCGGCGAGAAACGCAGCGCCAGCGTGGTCGCCAGCGAGCCCTGCACCGTGATGGTGATCCCCAAGGACCAGTTCCTCAGCCTGATGCAGAGCAACCCACGCATCGCCCACAGCCTGATCGAGGGCATGGCCCGGCGCATCGACCTGCTCAACCGCGAGGTCACCCAACTGCGCCTGCAGCTCGGCGCCGGCTAGCCGAAGCCCGATCCAGACGAAGCCCGGCCATGTGCCGGGCTTCGTCATTTCAGCAGGGCGGACTTTTTTTGCGAAATGCTGTTGACTCACAAATGATAATAGTTATTATTACCACAGCTGGCCGCGAGGTCGGCGGGTAAGCTGAGAGCCCTACCGCAGTCGGACACTCAGGTTATCTCCTCATCAGGCTAATCACGGTTTTCGACCCGGCTCATCGCCGGGTCTTTTTTTGCCCGCGTTTTTTCCAGGGCCGCTTCCCTCTGACCGTTCGCCGGAAATTGCCGGGGCGATGAAAAAAGCATTGACTCGCGAATGATAATTGTTATTATTAACTCAACTGGTCGCGAGGCCAGTCGGTAAGCTGAGCGACCACGCAGTCGGACGATCAGATTATCTCCTCATCAGGCTAATCACGGTTTCGACCCGGCTCATCGCCGGGTCTTTTTTTGCCTGGAGGAAAGTCATGGGGGGATTTCTTTTCGTAGGAGCGAGCTTGCTCGCGAAGGGTGTTCTACCGGTGGCTTCGGCGCCTGTTCTGAAGAACGCCCTCTCCCTAACCCTCTCCCTGAAGGGAGAGGGAACCGTTCGGAGTGCGTTGGTGTTTCGGCGTTAGCCGGCTAGCACAGAGATTACCGGCTGAAACCACGCCTTCTCTCGGCACGGACTAGCCCCCTCTCCCTTCAGGGCGGGGCGCGCAGCCGAGGGCTGGGGAGAGGGAACGGAATACCACCGAAACACCAACGCAGCCGGGAGCGCTGTTCGCGAGCAAGCTCGCTCCTACAAAAGAGGAGCCCTCCCGCCCGCATCAACGCAACTTCGCACAATGATCCTGCGGCGGCAGCGCCGGCGTGTACCAGACGTAATCAGCCTGCTGCGGCGACACCGTCTTGCCGACCTCGGCCAGCATCAGCACCTGCATGCCCTCCCCCGCCCCCAGGTCTTCCAGGTGCAGGGGCACGCCCAGGTCACGACGGACGTGGAAGCCGCCGGCGATCAGCACGGCCGGAGCAGGCGCCGCCTTCAGCCGTTCGGCCATGCGCCGGTCGCGCTGCTGCTGCACCGCCAGCATGGCCGGCATCTGGCTTTCCGGCAGCAGGCCGCAGTGGGACTCGCGGATGTCGTCGAGCAGCACCCGGCGGACTTCCTCGGCCGTCGAACGGGTACCGGCGAGGGCCGGTTGCTCCCCGTAGATGCGCTTGATCTCGCTGCGGTCCAGATTGGCCGCCAGCAACGGCGCCGGCTGCTTGACCAGCCAGGTCACCATCGGGCCGTAGAGCGACCAGTCCCAGCCCGGCTGCCAGGCCAATGCGGCATACAGGTCCTGCGGCGCCTTGCCGGCAGCGCTGGCCTCCTGGGCTGCCGTCACCCGCTGCTGCTGGTTGGGATTGAGCATTTCCAGCAGCACGCTGCCCTGCTCGCGGCGCTGGGCCAGGGCGCGCACCAGCCACAGCTCCAGGGCGTGGTGGTCCGGGTTGTCGTGTTGCTCGCCGACCAGCACGCGGGGTGCCCCCTGCAAGCGCTCCAGCAATTGCTCCGGGGTCAGCGCCTGACCGCTGCGCAGGTCGCGGATGACGCCCAGCTCCGCGCTGTCGCGGCCCTCGGGGCTCTGCCAGGCCGGCAGGGGCGGCGCGGACGGCAGGCTCTGGCAGGCAGCCAACAGCGCCACCAGCGGGATCAGCAGGTATTTCATGCGAACTCCTTTCAACGGGCAACGATCAGCGGATGGCCGCGCTCGGGGTGTCGTTGCACCAGCACGTCCAGGCCGAACACCTGGCGCAGCGGTTCCGCGCGTAGCACCTCGTCAGGCGTACCGAACAGGTGCGGGCGGCCATCGTGCAACAACAGCAGACGGTCACAGTAGCGCGCGGCGAGGTTGAGGTCGTGCAGGATGACCAGCACTGCGGCGCCGCGGCCGGCGAATTCGCGCACCGCATGCAGGGTGGTGTGCTGGTGCAGGGGGTCGAGCGCCGAGGTCGGCTCGTCCAGCAGCAACACCTGTTCCGCGCCACCCGGCCACAGTTGCGCCAGGACCCGCGCCAGGTGCACGCGCTGGCGCTCGCCGCCGGACAGCGACAGGTAGCTGCGCCCGGCCAGGTGCGAGGCATCGGCGGCGGCCATGGCATCGCCGATGATCTGCAGGTCACGCTGGCGGCCGCTGTCGTGGGGCAGCCGGCCGAAACCCACCACCGACTCGACGCTGAAGGCGAAATTCAACGACGAGGACTGCGGCAGCACCGCCAGGCGCTGCGCCCGCGCCGTACCCTGCCATTGATCCAGCGCGCGGCCATCGAGGCTCACGCTGCCGCCGGCCAGCGGCAGCTCGCCGTTGAGGGCGCCCAGCAGTGTGCTCTTGCCCGCGCCGTTAGGCCCCAACACACCGAGCACCTCGCCCGGCTGCAGCGCCAGGCTCACGCCCTGCAGGACCACCTGATGCCCACGCTTCACCGTCAGGTTCTCCGCCGTCAGCATCAGGAACGCCCCCGGATCAGCAGATAAAGGAAGAAGGGCGCGCCGATCAGCGCCGTGACGATGCCGATCGGCAGCTCCGCCGGCGCCAGCGCCAGGCGCGCCACCAGGTCGGCGAGCAGCAGCAGGATGGCGCCGCCGAACATCGAGGCCGGCAACAGCACCCGGTGATCGGGGCCGACGATCAGGCGCAGCAGGTGCGGCACCACCAGGCCGATGAAGCCGATCAGCCCGGCCGCGGCCACCGCGGCGCCAACGCCCAGCGCCGTGCAGAGGATCAGTTCGACCTTCAGCCGCTCGACGTCGAAGCCCAGGTGGCGCGCCTCGGACTCGCCCAGCAGCAACGCGTTGAGCGCATCCACCCGGCGCGGCAGCCAGCAGGCCACCAGCAGCGTGACCAGCAGCAGCGGCCACAGCCGCGGGTAGCTGGCGCCGTTGAGGCTGCCGAGGTTCCAGAAGGTCAGGGTGCGCAGCGTGGCGTCGTCGGCGAGGTAGGTGAACAGACCGATCAGCGCGCCGGCCAGCGCGGTGAGGGCGATACCGGCGAGCAGCATGGTGGCCACGCTGGTCTGCCCATTGTGGCGGCCGAGCCGGTAGACCAGCGCGGTCACCAGCAAACCGCCGCCGAAGGCGCAGGCGGACAGCAGGTAGGGCGCGAAGGCTTCCGGCAGGCCCCCCATGGAGGCGCCGAAGACGATAGCGATGGCAGCACCCAGCGCGGCGCCGCTGGACACCCCGATCAGCCCGGGGTCGGCCAGCGGGTTGCGGAACAGCCCCTGCATGGCCACCCCGGCCAGCGCCAGCACGCCGCCGGTGGCGATGCCCAACAGGGTGCGCGGCAGGCGGATCTGCCCGACGATCAGCTCGGCCTGGCCGAGGTCGTCGGCGGACACCGGCAGGCCGCACAGACGCGCCAGCGCCCGCAGCGTGTCGCCCAGCGGCAGGCTGACCGGCCCCAGGGCCAGGGACAGCCAGAGGACCAGCAGCAGAAGAAAACCAAGGAGCAGGAACAGCGGTCGGGCAGCGTGCTTCGCAGTCAAGGACGACCTTCCGGGTTCAGGGCCTGCGCGGAAGGATAAAAGGCCTGGGAGAGGCTGGCCAATGCGTCCGGAACGCGCGGACCGAGACCGCCGACCAGCAGCGTCGGATCGAGCACCAGCACGCGGGCCTCACGCGCCGCGCGGGTAGCGGCCAGCCCGGGGTTCTGGCGGATCAGCGCCGCGCGGGCCTTGTCGCCATCCAGGCTGCGGTCGGCCAGCACCACCACCTGCGGATCGAGGGCGGTCAGGGCTTCGCCGGACAACGCCTTGTAGCCCTTGTGGCTGGCCAGGTTGCGCCCGCCGGCGTGCTGGATCATCCAGTCGCCGGCAGTATCCTGCCCGGCCACCAGCAGGCTGCCGCCGGCGTTGCCGACCAGCAGCACCACGCCCGGCGCGGCCTGCCCGACCTGGGCCTTGGCCACCCAGGCCTGCTGCGCCGCCAGGCGCGCCTGGAAGTCCGCCGCCGCCTTGCCGGCCTGCTCGGGCGTGCCCAGCAGCTCGCCCAGGCGTAGCAGGTTGTCGTGCACGGTCTTCTCGTCGGCCTTGGCCGACAGGGTTTCGATCCGCACGCCCGCCGCGCGCAGTTGCTGCAGCACCGGCGGCGGCCCCATCTCCTCGCTGCCGAGGAGGATGTCCGGCTTCAGCGCCAGGATGCCTTCGGCCGCCAGCTGGCGCTGGTAGCCGATCTTCGGCAGCGCCTTGAGGCTGGCCGGGTGCAGGCTGGTGGTGTCGACGCCGACCAGGCGCGACTCGCCGCCCAGGGCCACCACCCACTCGCTCAGCGAACCGCCGGCGCTCACCCAGCGCTTGGGCAGAGTATCGGCGATGGCGCTGGAGGCAACGAGGCACAGCCCGGCGAACAGTCCGGCCAGCAGGGGACGCGCAGTCATGGTTGCCTCCTCAGATGGCCGCGAAGGATTCGGCGAGGCTACGCCATTCTTGCAGTTCCGGCACACCCGGCTTGCGCGCGCCGAACACCTGCAGGACCAACTCGCCGTCGGCGTCGAAGGCTTCCCAGCTGGTGACGATGCCGTCGCTGCTCGGCTTGCGCACGCGCCACAGCTCACGCACGCCGGAGGTCTTCAGGTGCAGGTTGAACTGCGGGTCGAGCACGTTGAACCAGTCGTCCAGCCACTTCAGGTTGTCCACGGTGCCGGTGTGGATCTGGATGCAGTGGGCGTTGCCGACGAAGATCATGATCGGCAGGCGGGCCTGGCTCGCAGCCTCCAGCAGGCGCGGCAGCTCGGCGACGTCCAGCGGCTCGGCCCATTCGCGGCCGGCCAGGCGCAGCGCCTGGGTGCGCTCGGCCTTGTGCTTCTTCAGCAGGGCGAAGAAGTGGTGGGTGTCCTTCAGCGCCGCCCAGCCCTGGCGCAGGGAAGCGACGTCGATCTCGCCGTCGGCCAGCGGCGCGGCTTTCGCCTCGGCCGGACGCAGCTCCAGGCGCTCGCTCTGTTCCTCGGCGCGGAAGCGCTCCACCAGCGGCGCCCAGGCGGCGACGTCGCTGTGCTCGGTGAGGAACACCTTGTGCACCGCGGTGCCCTGGCGGTCGAACACCTGGATGCTGCGCTGGGTGCCGTGGGCGGTTTCCTCGCCGATGGCGAACACGCTGCCCCAGCCGCCGAGGAACAGACGCAGGTCGATGTCCGGGGACACCACCAGGCCCATCTGCCCATTGCCCGATACGGTGACCTCCTGGTACGGCCCCTTGCGCTCGTGCACGCAGTGCTCGTTGCGCGTCAGCGCCATGATCGGGCCCAGCTCGCCGAGGGCCGGCAGCAGCGCGGCCCATTCCGGGCGCAGGCGCACGGCATCGACGCCGAGGCGGCTGGCGGTCAGCTCGGCCTCGCTCACATCCAGGTGTTGCGCGGCATCGCGGGCGCGCAGGCGCGGTTTCTCGGCACGCAGCGCCTGCCAGGCGCGGTACAGCTCGGAAGCCGGCGCGGAAAGGGTAGTCATCGCAGAAATCCTCGTTCGCAAGGGGACCTGCCGCATCGCGGCGGCACCGACGAACTGTGCCACAACGAATTTAATAAATCTATTTGATAATAATTTGCATTTAGATTTGAGAAGAATTATGGTCTGCGCCGCCTTCTGCCAACGGCCATTTGCCATCTGCCATTTCCAAGAAAAACAGGTATCCCATGTCGATCACGCCTCCGTTCGCCCGCCGACACTGGCTGGCCCTGCTGCTGTTGAGCCCTTCCCTCGCTCTGGCGGACAACGCAGTTTCCCTCGGGGAGACCACGGTCACCGCGACCCGTAGCGAGCAGCCCGTGGATGCGGTGCCGAGCACCGTGAGCGTGCAGACCGAGCAGGACATCGACCGCAACAACGCCAACGACATCAAGCAACTGGTGCGCTACGAGCCCGGCGTGTCGGTGAGCGGCAGCGGCAGCCGCTTCGGCCTGTCGGGCTTCACCATCCGCGGCATCGGCGGCAACCGCGTGCTGACCCAGGTGGATGGCGTCGGCGTCCCCGGCGCCTTCGCCTTCGGCCCCTTCATGGATGCGCGGCGCAACTACATCGACCTGGACACCGTGAAACGCGTTGAAATACTTCGCGGCCCGGCCAGCTCGCTGTACGGCAGCGACGCCCTGGGCGGCGCGGTGAGCTTCCTGACCAAGGACGCCGCGGACTACCTGGAGGACGGCAAGGACTTCTACGCCCGCTTCAAGACCGGCTACGACGGCTCCGACGACAGTTGGCTGGGCAGCGCCACCTTCGCCGGGCGCCAGGGCCCGGTGGACGGCCTGCTGACCATCAGCCGCCGCGAAGGCCACGACACCGAGACCTTCGGCGGCCAGGGCGGCATCGGCAGCAGCCGCGGCGAAGCCAACCCGGTGGACTTCGACACCGACAACCTGCTGGCCAAGGTCGGCTGGGACTACGCCGAAGGCAGCCGCCTGCAGCTGGCCTACGAGCGCTACGCCGACGACGCCGACACCCGCCTGCTCAACGAATACAGCGCCACCGGCACCACCCGCACCTCCGATGCCAACGACAGCACCGACCGCGAGCGCATCAGCCTGCAGCACCGCTTCCAGCTCGACAGCGCGCTGGCCGACCTGGTGCAGTGGCAGCTCAACTATCAGGACAGCCAGATCCGTCAGCAGACCTACCAGGAGCGCTTCAGCGGCGGCCGCCTGCGCGACCGCACCCGGGATTCGCAATACCAGGAAACGCTCTGGGGCCTGAACAGCCAGTTGGACAAGCGGTTCGCCCTGGCCGACACCCAGCATCACCTGATCTACGGCTTCGATCTCAAGCGCCTGGAGAGCAGCGACCTGCGCAAGGGCGGCGAGACCTTCCAGAGCAACGGCCAGCCGGTGCCGCCGGCCTTCGGTAGCGAGACCTTCCCGCTCAGCGACTTCCCCGACCCGGTCACCCACGAATACGCGGTCTTCATCCAGGACAGCATCGACATCGGCCGCTGGACCCTGCTGCCGGGCCTGCGCTACGACTACTACGAGATGCGCCCGGAGGTCAGCCAGCGCTACCTGAACAGCAACCCGCTGGATACCAACCCGTCCAACTTCAGCGATCACGCGCTGTCGCCCAAGTTCGGCGTGACCTACCGCATCGACGACCACCACAGCGTCTACGGCCAGTACGCCGCCGGCTTCCGCGCACCCGAACCGGTGGATATCTTCGGCGAGTTCGTCAACACCGCCATCGGCTACCAGACCATCGCCAACACCGACCTGAAGCCTGAAACCAGCGACAGCTACGAGATCGGCCTGCGCGGCAAGTACGCCATGGGCAGCTTCGGCGTCGCCCTGTTCTACAACCGCTACGACGACTTCATCGAGCAGGTCACCCTGCCCAACGACCCCACCGGCAACGGCCGCCTGACCTACCAGTACACCAACCTGGACAAGGTCACCATCCGCGGCGCCGAGGCCCGCGGCGACCTCGACCTGCACCTGGCCGCCGGCCTGCCCGACGGCACCCGCCTGCGCGGCGCCGTGTCCTACGCGCGCGGCAAGGACGAGGAAACCGGCGAGCCGATCAACAGCGTCGACCCGCTCAAGGGCGTGTTCGGTTTGGGGTATGATGCGCCCGGTGGACGCTTCGGCAGCGAGCTGACCTGGACCCTGGTGCAGGCCAAGCAGCGCATCGACGACAACGAAGTCCCCGGCCAATTCAAGCCCGGCGGCTATGGTCTGCTCGACCTCAGCGGCTGGGTGCGGATCACCGACGGCGTGACCCTCAACGCCGGCCTGTTCAACCTCACCGACAAGAAGTACTGGCAATGGGGCGACGTACGCGGCCTCACCGAGAACAGCCCCAGCCTGGATCGCTACACCCAGCCCGGCCGCTACGCGGCGGCCAACCTGATCTGGGAGATCTGACCAGCTTCAGCACAAGGACGTGCACCCTATCCCGACGTCAGAGGGCGCCCTGCGCCCTGCTGTCGGCGCCGGGAGCGTCCGGATGATCCGGCTGTGCCATCCGGGCGAGCTGGCCGAGGGGCGGACCCGCGGCTTCCAGGTCGAAGGCCTGAAGGTCTTCGCCGTGCGCCGCCAGGGCCGCGTCCATGTCTACCGCAACCGCTGCCCGCACCGCGGCGTGCCCCTGGAATGGGAGGCCGACCGCTTTCTCGATGCCAGTGGCGCGCTGCTGCAGTGCGCCCACCACGGCGCGCTGTTCCTCATCGAATCCGGCGAATGCATCCAGGGCCCCTGCCTGGGCGAGGTGCTCGACAGCCTGCCGTGTCGCGAGGACGAGCAGGGGCTGTGGATAAGCCTGCCCGAGGATGACTGAGAACCAGTCTACGACCTGCTGCGCGCCGGCATAACTGCGTTAAAAACAGGCGAGCGATACTCATTTAGCGGACTAAACTGCGCTCTCTCGCTTGTTTTAGCCTTGTTCTGCTCTAGCTCACGAGATCGTAGACAGGCTCCGAGCGACCTACAGCTCGATGCGCAGCGGCCGGCTCAGGCGGATTTCGCTGACGTCGATGTCCGCGCCGTAGGCCAGCATCTCGACGCCAGCGTCACGCGCCTCGCGCAGCGCCGCGGCATAGGCCGGGTCGATTTCCTCCGCCGGGCGCACCGCATCGATGCCGGACAGGTTCACGCAATACAGCAGCACCGCGCGGGTGCCCTGCCGCGCGAGCGCCGCCAGCTCGCGCAGGTGCTTGGCCCCGCGGGTGGTGACCGCATCGGGGAAGGCCGCCACCGGCGTGGCGTCGAAGCCCAGGGTGACGCTCTTCACCTCGACGAACACCGGCCCGGCGGCAAACTCTAGGCGAAAGTCCGCGCGGCTGTTCTCCACGCCGTAGGCGACTTCCCGGCGCAGCGCGGCAAAGCCGGCCAGTTCGGCGACACTCCCGGCCAGCAGGGCCTCCTCCACCAGGCGGTTGGCGCGCCCGGTGTTGACGCAGGCCAGGCGCCCCTGGGGCGTCTCGCTCAGCTCCCAGGTGCCCGGCAGCTTGCGCCTGGGGTCGTCCGAGCGGCTGAACCACACCCGGCAGCCCTCGCTCATGCAGTTGAGCATGGAACCGGTGTTCGGGCAGTGGATGGTCAACTGCTCGCCGCCGGCGGTTTCGATATCGGCGAGGAAGCGCTTGTAGCGGCGCAGCAGGCGCGCCTCTTCCAGTTCCGGAGCGAAGCGCATCAGGGCCGCCAGCTCTTCAGGCCGCGGGCGATGCGCTCCACCGCCTGTTCCAGGCGCTCCAGGTTCTGGGTGTAGGCGAAGCGCACGTGGTGGTCGGCCTGATAGCGGCCGAAGTCCACCCCCGGGGTGAAGGCCACGTGCTCGGTCTCGATGAAGTGCTGGCAGAAGCGGTAGGCGTCGCCGCCGAAGGCGCTGATGTCGGCATACAGGTAGAAGGCCCCTTCCGGCTCCACGGCGATGCCGAAGCCCAATTCGCGCAGGGCCGGCAGCAGGTAGTCGCGGCGCCGGGCGAACTCGGCGCGGCGCTCTTCGAGGATGGCCAGGGTGCCTTCCTCGAAACAGGCCAGCGCGGCGTACTGGGCCATGCTCGGGGCGCTGATGTAGAGGTTCTGTGCCAGCTTCTCCAGCTCGCCCACCGCCTCCGGCGGCGCCACCAGCCAGCCCAGGCGCCAGCCGGTCATGCCGAAATATTTGGAGAAACTGTTGAGGACGAAGGCCTCGTCGTCCACTTCCAACACGCTGCTGGCGTCCACGCCGTAGGTCAGGCCGTGGTAGATCTCGTCCACCACCATGTGCCCGCCGCGGGCCTTCAGCGCCTGCGACAACGCGGCCAGTTCATCCTTGTGCAGCAAAGTGCCGGTAGGATTCGCCGGCGATGCCAGCAAAGCGCCTACACTGTCCTGATTCCAGTGCGCACTCACCAGCTCCGGGGTGAGCTGGTAACGGCTCTGCGGGCCGACCGGCACCAGTTGCGCGGCCCCCTCCACTAGGCGCAGGAAGTGGCGGTTGCACGGGTAGCCGGGGTCGGCCAGCAGCCAGTGGCGGCCCGGGTCGACCAGCAGGCTGCTGGCCAGCAGCAGGGCGCCGGAACCGCCCGGGGTGACCAGGATGCGCTCGGGGTCGATGGCCAGGCGGTAGCGCGAGGCGTAGAAACCGGCGATGGCCTCGCGCAGCTGCGGCAGGCCGCGGGCCGCGGTGTAGCGGGTATGGCCGGCGGCCAATGCGGCCTGGCCGGCGGCGACTATGGGCGCGGCGGTGCTGAAGTCCGGCTCGCCGATCTCCAGGTGAATGACGTCGTGACCGGCGGCCTGCAGCTCGTTGGCTCGCGCCAGCAACGCCATGACGTGGAAAGGTTCGATGGCGCGGCTGCGGGCACTGAAGGAAGAAACCATGGGAAATACCGAACTTTGCGACGAAGAGGCGATTCTAACCAAGCCATCGGCGGGTGGCAGCAGGCTCGACAACCGGGAGTAGCATCGCGATTATCGATCTGGTAAGTTCGCCCGCTTGCGAGCGCGGGGCCGGCGTCGACCGGAGAGGGACCATCCGCGACAGGATTAGCGAGAGTGAGAGGCGGCCACACATGCCCACCAATGCAAAACAGCAGAGCAGCCAACTGATTCGTGGCTTCGAGCCCTACCAGGAAACCAAGGGCGAGGAGTACATGAGCGAGCGCATGCGCGCCCACTTCACCTCCATCCTCAACAAGTGGAAAGTTGAGCTGATGGAAGAAGTCGATCGCACCGTGCACCACATGCAGGACGAAGCGGCCAACTTCCCGGGCCCGGCCGACCGCGCCAGCCAGGAAGAGGAGTTCAGCCTCGAACTGCGCGCCCGCGACCGCGAGCGCAAGCTGATCAAGAAGATCGACGAGACCCTCCAACTGATCGAGGACAACGACTACGGCTGGTGCGACTCCTGCGGCGTGGAGATCGGCATCCGCCGCCTCGAAGCCCGCCCCACCGCGACTCTCTGCATCGACTGCAAGACCCTCGCGGAAATCAAGGAAAAGCAGCTCGGCTCCTGATGCCGGCGGCTTTTCGCGAACGGGGCGCCTAGGCGCCCCGTCGCGTTTGTGCGGCGCTCCCCGCCCCTGACCACAAGCCTGCGCCATGCCCGACTCCCGCTACACCGGACGCTTCGCCCCCACCCCCAGCGGCTACCTGCATTTCGGCTCGCTGGTCGCCGCCGTCGCCTCCTACCTCGACGCCCGCGCCGTTGGCGGGCGCTGGCTGGTGCGCATGGAAGACCTCGACCCGCCGCGGGAAATGCCCGGCGCCCAGGCCGCCATCCTGCAGACGCTGGAGCGCTACGGCTTCGAATGGGACGGCCCGGTGGAACGCCAGAGCGAGCGCGGCGAAGCCTACGCGGCGGTGGTCGAGCAGTGGCTGCGCAGCGGCCTGGCCTACGCCTGCACCTGCTCGCGCAAGCAACTCGAAGGCACGGGCGGCATCTACCCCGGCACCTGCCGCAACGCCGGCCACGACTGGCATGGCGAGGTGGCCATCCGCATCCGCGTGCCGGAGCTGGAATACGCCTTCGTCGACCGCGTCCAGGGCGAGTTCCGCCAGCACCTGGGCCGCGCGGTGGGCGACTTCGTCATCCGCCGCCGCGACGGCCTCTATGCCTACCAACTGGCGGTGGTGCTGGACGACGCCTGGCAGGGCGTGACCGACATCGTCCGCGGCGCCGACCTGCTCGACAACACCCCGCGCCAGCTGTACCTGCAGGAACTGCTCGGCGTGCCCCATCCGCGCTACCTGCACGTGCCGCTGATCGTCCAGCCCGACGGCCACAAGCTGGGCAAGTCCTACCGCTCGCCGCCGCTGGCCGCCGAGCAGGCCGCCCCGCTGCTGCTGCGCGCCCTGAAGGCCCTGGGCCAGGCCGCGCCGGCGGAACTGGCCGGCGCCACCCCGGCCGAGGTGCTGGCCTGGGGCGTGGCGCACTGGGACGCCGCGCGCATCCCCCGCGTACTGACGCTGGAAGACGCCCGGCTCTAAGATGATGGGAGGGGCCATGCGCCCCGGCTTGCAGGCGCCCATCGGCTGCCTGTAGCCTGCCGTCCGCACAACGAGAGGCATGACATGTACATCTACCGACTGGTGCTGCTCCTGGTCGTGGGCATCTACCTGTTCTCGCCCGCCATCATGGACTGGTGGATCGACCCCAACGGCGCCTGGTATCGCCCTTACCTGCTGTGGCTGATTCTCATAGTCGTGACCTTCATCCTGCAGAGCCAGCGCGATGCTGACGAGCTTTAGCCTCACCCAGCTGATCCTGATCAGCGCCGCCTACCTCACCACCCTGTTCGGTGTCGCCTGGATCACCGAGCGCGGCTACGTGCCGCGCCGCCTGGTGCGCCATCCGCTGGTGTACACCCTGTCGCTGGGCGTCTATGCCAGCGCCTGGGCCTTCTATGGCACCGTCGGCCTGGCCTACCAGTACGGCTACGGCTTCCTGGCCATCTACCTGGGGGTGTCCGGGGCCTTCCTGCTGGCCCCGGTGCTGCTCTACCCGATCCTGCGCATCACCCGCGCCTACCAGTTGTCGTCGCTGGCCGACCTGTTCGCCTTCCGCTTCCGCAGCACCTGGGCCGGCGCGCTGACCACGCTGTTCATGCTGATCGGCGTGCTGCCCATGCTGGCCCTGCAGATCGAGGCGGTGACCAACTCCATCAGCCTGCTGACCCGCGGCGCCGACGCCCACAGCGCGGCGCTGGCGTTCTGCGCGCTGATTACCCTGTTCGCCATCCTCTTCGGCGCCCGCCACATCGCCACCCGCGAGCGCCACGAAGGGCTGGTGATGGCCATCGCCTTCGAGTCGCTGGTCAAGCTGATCGCCCTGGGCTCCATCGGCCTGTTCGCCCTCTACGGCGTGTTCGGCGGCCCCGACGGCCTGGAAGTGTGGCTGCTGCAGAACCAGGAGGCCCTGAGCACCCTGCACACGCCGCTGGCCGAAGGGCCCTGGCGCACCCTGCTGCTGGTGTTCTTCGCCTCGGCCATCGTGATGCCGCACATGTATCACATGACCTTCACCGAGAACCTCAACCCGCGCGCCCTGCTCAGCGCCAGCTGGGGCCTGCCGCTGTTCCTGCTGCCGATGAGCCTGGCGGTGCCGCCGATCCTCTGGGCCGGCCTGCACCTGGGCGCCTCGACCAACCCGGAGTACTTCACCCTCGGCCTGGGCATGGCGGTGGACAGCCCGGCCCTGGCGCTGGCCGCCTTCATCGGCGGCATCTCGGCGGCCAGCGGGCTGATCATCGTGATGACCCTGGCGCTGTCGGGCATGGTCCTCAACCACCTGGTGCTGCCGCTGTACCAGCCGCCGGCCGAGGGCAACATCTACCGCTGGCTGAAATGGACGCGGCGGGCGCTGATCGCCACCATCATCCTGCTCGGCTACGGCTTCTACCTGCTGCTGGGCTCGGAGCAGGAACTGTCGAACCTGGGCATCGTCTCCTTCGTCGCCACCCTGCAGTTCCTCCCCGGCGCGCTCTCGGTGCTCTACTGGCCCGCGGCCAACCGCCGCGGCTTCATCGCCGGCCTGGTGGCGGGCATGCTGGTGTGGGGCGCCACCATGCTGGTGCCGCTGATGGGCAACGTGCAGACCCTGCACATCCCGCTGTTCGACTCGCTGTACGTGCTCGACGAGGCCAGCTGGCACCTGGCCGCCCTCGCCTCGCTGGCGGCCAACGTGCTGGTGTTCACCCTGGTGTCGCTGTTCAGCGAGCCCAGCGACGAGGAAAAGGGCGCCGCCGAAGCCTGCGCGGTGGACAACGTGCGCCGCCCGCAGCGCCGCGAACTGCTCGCCGTCTCGCCGCAGGAATTCGCCAGCCAGCTGGCCAAGCCGCTGGGCGCCAAGACCGCGCAGAAGGAAGTGGAACAGGCCCTGCGCGACCTGCACCTGCCCTTCGACGAGCGCCGCCCCTACGCCCTGCGCCGCCTGCGCGACCGCATCGAGGCCAACCTCTCCGGGCTGATGGGCCCAAGCGTGGCCCAGGACATGGTCGAGACCTTCCTGCCCTACAAGGCCAGCAGCGAAAGCTACGTCACCGAGGACATCCACTTCATCGAGAGCCGCCTGGAGGACTACCACTCGCGGCTCACCGGCCTGGCCGCCGAGCTGGACGCCCTGCGCCGCTACCACCGCCAGACCCTGCAGGACCTGCCGATGGGCGTGTGCTCGCTGGCCAAGGACCAGGAAGTGCTGATGTGGAACCGCGCCATCGAGGAACTCACCGGGGTGCCCGCGCAGCGCGTGGTCGGCTCGCGCCTGTCGGCCCTGCCGGATCCCTGGAAGGGCCTGCTGGAAGGCTTCATCGAGGCCCCCGACCAGCACCTGCACAAGCAGCGCCTGGCCATCGACGGCCAGACGCGCTGGCTGAACCTGCACAAGGCGGCCATCGAGGAGCCCCTGGCGCCGGGCAACAGCGGCCTGGTGCTGCTGGTCGAGGACCTCACCGAGACGCAGTCCCTGGAAGACAAGCTGATCCACTCCGAGCGCCTGGCCTCCATCGGCCGCCTGGCCGCCGGCGTGGCCCACGAGATCGGCAACCCCATCACCGGCATCGCCTGCCTGGCGCAGAACCTGCGCGAGGAACGCGAGGGCGACGGCGAGCTGACCGAGATCAGCGCGCAGATCCTCGAACAGACCAAGCGCGTCTCGCGCATCGTCCAGTCGCTGATGAGCTTCGCCCATGCCGGCGGCAAGCAGGTGGCCGCCGAGCCGGTGTGCCTGGCCGACGTCACCCAGGAAGCCATCAGTTTGCTATCGTTGAACCGGCGCAGCGTCGAAGTGCAGTTCTTCAACCTGTGCGACCCGGACCACTGGGTGGAGGGCGATGCCCAGCGCCTCGCCCAGGTACTCATCAACCTGCTGTCCAACGCCCGCGACGCCTCCCCGCCCGGCGGCGCCATACGGGTACGCAGCGAAGCCTCGGAGAACACCGTCGACCTCATCGTCGAAGACGAAGGCAGCGGCATTCCCAAGTCCATCATCGATCGCCTGTTCGAGCCCTTCTTCACCACCAAGGACCCCGGCAAGGGGACCGGCCTGGGCCTCGCACTGGTCTATTCGATCGTGGAAGAGCATTATGGGCAGATCACCATCGACAGCCCGGCCGATCCGGAACGCGAATGCGGCACCCGCATCCGCGTGACCTTGCCGCGGCATCCTGGCCCGACGGCCGAGCAGTAGACGAGCACGTCGAGAGAGCTGAATACATGGCACATATCCTCATCGTCGAAGACGAAACCATCATCCGTTCCGCCCTGCGACGGTTGCTCGAGCGCAACCAGTACCAGGTCAGCGAGGCCGGCTCGGTCCAGGAGGCCCAGGAGCGCTACAGCATTCCGTCCTTCGACATGATCGTCAGCGACCTGCGCCTGCCCGGCGCCCCCGGCACCGAACTGATCAAGCTGGCCCAGGGCACCCCGGTGCTGATCATGACCAGCTACGCCAGCCTGCGCTCGGCCGTGGACTCGATGAAGATGGGCGCGGTGGACTACATCGCCAAGCCCTTCGACCACGACGAGATGCTCCAGGCCGTGGCGCGCATCCTCAAGGACCGCCAGGAAGGCCATGGCGCCAGCGCCGAAGCGCGGGGTAACACCCGCGCGGCGGGCGAGCGCGGTAACGGTAACGCCGCCCCGGCCGAGGGCGAGATCGGCATCATCGGCTCCTGTCCGCCGATGCTCGAGCTGTATTCGAAGATCCGCAAGGTCGCCCCCACCGACTCCAATGTCCTGATCCAGGGCGAATCGGGCACCGGCAAGGAACTGGTGGCGCGCGCCCTGCACAACCTCTCCAAGCGCACCAAGGCGCCGCTGATCTCGGTGAACTGCGCGGCCATCCCGGAAACCCTGATCGAATCCGAACTGTTCGGCCACGAGAAGGGCGCCTTCACCGGCGCCAGCGCCGGCCGCGCCGGCCTGGTGGAAGCCGCGGACGGCGGCACCCTGTTCCTCGACGAGATCGGCGAACTGCCGCTGGAAGCCCAGGCCCGCCTGCTGCGCGTGCTGCAGGAAGGCGAGATCCGCCGTGTCGGCTCGGTGCAGTCGCAGAAGGTCGACGTGCGCCTGATCGCCGCCACCCACCGCGACCTGAAGATGCTGGCCAAGACCGGGCAGTTCCGCGAAGACCTCTATTACCGCCTGCACGTCATCTCGCTGAAGCTGCCGCCCCTGCGCGAGCGCGGCAGCGACGTGATGGAGATCGCCCGCGCCTTCCTGGCGCGCCAGTGCTCGCAGATGGGGCGCGCCCCGCTGAGTTTCTCCCACGAGGCCGAACAGGCCATCCGCCATTACCCGTGGCCGGGTAACGTGCGCGAGCTGGAGAACGCCATCGAGCGCGCGGTGATCCTCAGCGAAGGCCAGGAAATCCCCGCCGACCTGCTGGGCATCGACATCGAGCTGGACGATCTGGAGGACGACTTCGTCGACGAGACGGAGGTGCGCAACGCCGTGGCGGCCAACAACCACGAGCCCACCGAGGACCTGTCGCTGGAGGACTACTTCCAGCATTTCGTCCTCGAGCACCAGGACCACATGACCGAGACCGAGCTGGCCCGCAAGCTGGGTATCAGCCGCAAATGCCTGTGGGAACGACGCCAGCGCCTGGGCATCCCGCGGCGCAAGTCGGGGGCCTCGGCCGACTCCTGAGGTGCGCACAGCTGTTACCGCGGACATCCCGCGTAACAAAAGCCGGGTTCATCGGTAACGATAACCCGGCTTTTTTGTGCCTGCCCGAAACCCCTTCCTACAGCTAAACCCTTGAAAAATAAGGATTCACAAAAGTTGGCACGGCATCTGCTTTGTTATTGGCACAACAACAATAACAAGCACGAAACCACAGAACAAAAACAACACGTAACGACTCCAGCACAACAAAAACAAAATCGCGGAGGCGCAGCTAACTGATTCTTTTGGAGGAGAGTAGCTGGCGGGAGAAATCCCGCAACCGATCGAAGAACAATAAAACTGCCTCGAGGCAGCGGCGAAATCGGTTGGATCGAAAGATCACTGCTCACTCAGCGACCAAAGCAATCCGTTTGCTCTTGTCGATCCCGAATGGGAATGCCTCGAAGCGGCTAGCCTCGAGGACGGGTCTACAAACAAAAACAACAAGCCCGGCATCATAACAAGAACAAAGCACGCACCTACTTGGGGGGGAGCTTCGGCTCCCCCAGTAGCTTTCCCCGCTCTCCCCTGCTTCCCTCTCCTTCCTTCGTTCCCCATCTCCTGCGCCCCGATGCTAGAATCCGAACCCGTTCGGATATACAACGCATCAGAATTACCGCCGATTGTTTCCGCTGGCCATGCTTTTCAAGCATGATGGGCTGCCTGCCGACTGCGACCACCGGCCAGGGCACGCTGCGTTGCGCGACGCAATCCACCCCAACCTGTTAATAGTGCCTCCATGCTGAAAAAGCTGATCTCCTCCCTTCGCTCTCCCTTGCGCCGCAAGCGCGCAATCCGCACCACTCCGGAAATCGTCGGCAGCAACCAGCATCCGCTGCGTCGCGAGCAGTTCAGCCGGCATGCGGTGAGCGTGGTGGACCGGCTGCAGAAGGCGGGATACCAGGCCTACATCGTCGGCGGCGGCGTCCGCGACCAGTTGCTGGGCATCGCCCCCAAGGACTTCGACGTGGCCACCAGCGCCACCCCCGAGCAGGTGCGCGCCGAATTCCGCAACGCGCGGGTGATCGGCCGGCGTTTCAAGCTGGTGCACGTGCATTTCGGCCGCGAGATCATCGAGGTGGCCACCTTCCGTGCCCACCACCCGCAGGAAGAAGGCGAAGGCGACAGCAACCAGGCGTCGCGCAACGAGGCCGGGCGCATCCTGCGCGACAACGTCTACGGCACCCTGGAAGACGACGCCCAGCGCCGCGACTTCACCATCAACGCCCTGTACTTCGACTGCAGCGACGAGCGCATCCTCGACTACGCCCACGGCGTGCACGACATCCGCAACCGCCTGGTGCGCCTGATCGGCGACCCCGAGCAGCGCTACCTCGAAGACCCGGTGCGCATGCTGCGCGCGGTGCGCTTCGCCGCCAAGCTGGACTTCGAGATCGAGAAGCACAGCGCCGCGCCGATCCGCAAGCTGGCGCCGCTGCTGCGCGAGATTCCCTCGGCGCGGCTGTTCGACGAAGTGCTCAAGCTGTTCCTCAGCGGCCGCGGCGAGCGCACCTTCGAGCTGCTGCTCGAATACGAGCTGTTCGCCCCGCTGTTCCCGGCCAGCGCCAAGGCCCTGGCCCGCGACCCGGAGTACACCGGCAAGCTGATCCGCCAGGCCCTGGCCAACACCGATCTGCGCATCCACCAGGGCAAGCCGGTCACTCCCGCCTTCCTCTTCGCCGCCCTGCTCTGGCCGGCCCTGCCGGCGCGCGTGGCGCAGCTGCAGGAGCGCGGCATGCCGCCGATCCCGGCGATGCAGGAAGCCGCCCACGAACTGATCAGCGAGCAGTGCCAGCGCACCGCCGTGCCCAAGCGCTTCACCATCCCGATCCGCGAGATCTGGGACATGCAGGAACGCCTGCCGCGGCGCCAGGGCAAGCGCGCCGATCTGTTGCTGGAGAACCCGCGCTTCCGCGCCGGCTACGACTTCCTGCTGCTGCGCGAGAGCGCCGGCGAGGAAACCGGCGGCCTCGGCGACTGGTGGACCGACTACCAGGACGCCAGCGACGGCGAACGCCGCGGCATGATCCGCAACCTGGCAGCCAGCCCGGACGATGGCGGCGCCGCCCCGCGCAAGCGTCGCCGCGGCGGTGCTAGCCGTCGCCGCCGTGGCCCGCGCAGCGAGGGGGCCGGCAACGAGTGAGCGAGCGCGTCTATCTCGGCCTGGGCAGCAACCTTGCCGATCCCCTGGGCCAACTGCGCGCCGCCATCGAAGCCCTGCGGGCCATCCCGCAAACCACGCTGGCCGCGGTTTCGCCCTTCTACATCAGCGACCCGCTGGGCCCGCCGGACCAGCCGCGCTACGTCAACGCCGTGGCCGCGCTGGACACCGAGCTTGCCCCCCTGGCCCTGCTCGACGCCCTGCAGCGCATCGAGCTGGAACAGGGCCGCGTGCGCAAGGACGAACGCTGGGGCCCGCGCACCCTCGACCTGGACATCCTGCTGTTCGGCGAGCGCCAGCTCGACGAACCGCGCCTGACCGTGCCGCACTACCACATGCACGCCCGCGCCTTCGTCCTCTACCCCCTGGCGGACCTGGCGCCGCAGCTGCGCCTGCCCGATGGCCGCAGCCTGTCGGAACTGCTGGCGGATTGCCCATTCGCCGGTCTCGAGCGGCTATCCTGATCGTCACCCCAGTTGGCGGTAACGCCGTAACAGTCCGGTAACACCTGCGATTGACTTCGCTCCGCCCCATCCGGACTATAGGTGCCCCGCGCCGGCGCCAGCCGGCCCAACGAGGACCGTTTTCATGCCTGATGTCACCCTGACCACCCTGCAAGGCCTGAAGCAAAGCGGCGAGAAGATCGCGATGCTCACAGCCTACGATGCCACCTTCGCCCAGGCGGCCAGCGCCGCGGGCGCGGAGATGCTGCTGATCGGCGACTCCCTCGGCATGGTGCTGCAAGGCCACGACAGCACGCTGCCGGTCACGGTCGAGGAAATGGCCTACCACACCGCCTGCGTGAAGCGCGGCAACCAGGGCGCGATGATCGTCACCGACCTGCCCTTCGCCTCCGGCACCTCGCTGCAGCGCCTGCTGGACGACGCGGTCAAGGTCATGCAGGCCGGCGCCCACATGGTCAAGCTCGAAGGCGGCGCCTGGCTGGCCGAGCCCATCGTGCGCCTGGCGCAGATGGGCGTGCCGGTGTGCGCGCACCTGGGCCTGACCCCGCAATCGGTCAACCTGTTCGGCGGCTTCAAGGTCCAGGGTCGCCAGGAAGCCCAGGCCCGCCAGCTGCGCGCCGACGCCATCGCCCTGGAGCAGGCCGGCGTGGCCATGCTGCTGCTGGAGTGCGTGCCCAGCGCCCTGGGCCAGGAGATCAGCGAAGCGGTGAAGATCCCGGTGATCGGCATCGGCGCAGGCCCCGGCACCGACGGCCAGGTGCTGGTGATGCACGACATGCTCGGCCTGTCGCTGTCCGGCCGCGCGCCCAAGTTCGTGAAGAACTTCATGGAAGGCCAGGACAGCATCCAGGGCGCCTTCGCCGCCTACGTCAAGGCCGTGAAAGACGGCACCTTCCCCGGCCCCGAACACGGATTCTCCGCATGAACACCGTCAAGACCGTCCGCGAACTGCGCGCCGCCGTCGCCCGCGCGCGCGGCGAAGGCAAGCGCATCGCCCTGGTGCCGACCATGGGCAACCTGCACGCCGGCCACGCCGCCCTGGTGGCCAAGGCCGGCCAGCGCGCAGACTTCGTGGTCGCCAGCATCTTCGTCAACCCGCTGCAGTTCGGCCCCAACGAAGACCTGGACAAGTACCCGCGCACCCTCGCCGCCGACCAGGCCAGGCTGCTGGAAGCCGGCTGCCACCTGCTGTTCGCCCCGGGCGTGGAAGAGATGTACCCCGACGGCATGCAAGGCCAGACCAAGGTCAGCGTGCCCGGCGTTTCCGAGGGGCTGTGCGGCGGCAGCCGCCCGGGCCACTTCGACGGCGTCGCCACCGTGGTCTGCAAGCTGCTGAACATGGTGCAGCCGGACATGGCCCTGTTCGGCGAGAAGGACTTCCAGCAACTGGCGGTGATCCGCAAGCTGGTGCGCGACCTGAACATCCCCGTGCAGATCTTCGGCGAACCCACCGTGCGCGCCGAGGACGGCCTGGCGCTGTCCTCGCGCAACGGCTACCTGAACGACGACGAGCGCGCCCGCGCGCCGGTCATCCAGCGCACCCTGCGGCAGCTCGCCGAGGCCCTGCGCGGCGGCTCGCGCGATTTCCCGGCGCTGCTCGAAGAGGGCCGCCGGCAGATCGAGGCCGCCGGCCTGCGGGTGGACTACCTGGAAATCCGCGAGGCCCTGAGCCTGCGCCCCGCCGACGCCGGCGACCGGCAGGTGGTGGTCCTGGCCGCCGCCTTCCTCGGCAAGACCCGCCTGATCGACAACCTGCCGCTGCAGCTCGACTGACCCGCCGTTACCCGCCCAGGCCGCGCCGCACGCGGCTTGAGGCCAGGTAACAGGTTGGGCATACTCTGCCGCCGTCCGCGCCAAGCCCCACAACAACAGGAGCGCCCGCCATGCACAGCATCATGCTCAAGGCCAAGCTGCACCGCGCCGAAGTCACCCACGCCGTCCTCGACTACGAAGGCTCCTGCGCCATCGATGGCGAGTGGCTGGACCTCGCCGGTATCCGCGAGTACGAACAGATCCAGATCTACAACGTCGACAACGGCGAGCGCTTCACCACCTACGCCATCCGCGGCGAGGAAGGCTCGCGGATGATTTCGGTCAACGGCGCCGCCGCGCACAAGGCCAAGGTGGGTGACCGGGTGATCATCTGCGCTTATGCTCAGTACAGCGACGCCGAGCTCGCCAACTACCAGCCGCGCATGCTCTACATGGCCCCGGGCAACCAGCTCAGCCACACCAGCAACGCCATCCCGGTGCAGCTCGCCTGAACCGTCAAAGCCCGGAACCCCCGGGCTTTTTCACGCTCCAACGCACGTCACACCCCCGAAGGTACCGCATGGAACACCACCTCACCCCGCTGGATGCCACTCGCCTGCCGAGCTGGCAGGCACTGGCCGAGCACCGCAAGGATCTGCAGGACTTCAGCATGCGCCAGGCATTCGCCGGCGATCCGAAGCGTTTCGAGCGTTTCTCCCTGAGCGCCTGCGGCCTGTTCCTCGACTTCTCGAAGAACCTGATCCGCGAGGACACCCTCGGCCTGCTGGTCAAGCTGGCGGAAGAAGCCCAGCTGGGCGAGGCCATCCAGTCCATGTTCCGCGGCGAGGTGATCAACGCCTCCGAGCGCCGTCCGGTGCTGCACACCGCGCTGCGCCGGCCGATTGGCGACAAGGTGCTGGTGGACGGCGTCGACGTGATGCCGGAAGTGCACCGCGTGCTGCACCAGATGACCGAGCTGGTCGCCTACGTGCACAACGGCCTGTGGCGCGGCTACACCGAGAAGCCCATCACCGACGTGGTGAACATCGGCATCGGCGGCTCCTTCCTCGGCCCGCAGCTGGTCTCCGAGGCCCTGCTGCCCTTCGCCCAGAAAGGCGTGCGCTGCCACTACCTGGCCAATATCGACGGCAGCGAGTTCCGCGAGCTGACCAGCAAGCTGAACGCCGAGACCACCCTGTTCATCGTCTCCTCCAAGTCCTTCGGCACCCTGGAGACGCTGAAGAACGCCCAGGCCGCGCGCGCCTGGTACCTGGCCCAGGGCGGCAACGAAGCCGAGCTGTACCGCCACTTCATCGCGGTTTCCAGCAACAAGGAAGCGGCGGTGGCCTTCGGCATCCGCGAAGAGAACGTGTTCCCCATGTGGGACTGGGTCGGCGGGCGCTACTCGCTGTGGTCGGCCATCGGCCTGCCGATCGCCATGTCGGTGGGCATCAACAACTTCAAGGAACTGCTGTCCGGCGCCTACAGCATGGACCAGCACTTCCAGAGCGCGCCCTTCGCCCGCAACATCCCGGTGCTGCTGGGCCTGCTCGGCGTCTGGTACGGCGACTTCTGGGGCGCGCGCAGCCACGCCATCCTGCCCTACGACTATTACCTGCGGAACATCACCGACCACCTGCAGCAGCTGGACATGGAGTCCAACGGCAAGAGCGTGCGCCAGGACGGCACCCCGGTCAGCGCCGGCACCGGCCCGGTGATCTGGGGCGGCGTCGGCTGCAACGGCCAGCACGCCTACCACCAGTTGCTGCACCAGGGCACCCAGCTGATCCCGGCGGACTTCATCGTCCCGGTGTCCAGCTACAACCCGCTGGCCGACCACCACCAGTGGCTGTACGCCAACTGCCTGTCGCAGAGCCAGGCGCTGATGCAGGGCAAGACCCGCGCCGAAGCCGAGGCCGAGCTGCGCGCCAAGGGCCTGGACGAGGCCGAGGTGCAGCGCCTGGCGCCGCACAAGGTGATCCCCGGCAACCGCCCGAGCAACACCCTGGTGCTGGAGCGCATCAGCGCCCGCCGCCTGGGCGCGCTGATCGCCATGTACGAGCACAAGGTCTACGTGCAGAGCATTCTCTGGGGCATCAACGCCTTCGACCAGTGGGGCGTGGAGCTGGGCAAGGAGCTGGGCAAGGCCGTCTACGGGCGCCTGGTCGGCAGCGAGGAAAGCCCGGCCGAGGACGCCTCCACCCAGGGCCTGATCGACTTCTTCCGCGGCCGTCACCGCGGCTGATTCCCGCCCTGGGAAAAAGCGCCGTTTCCTCCCTAGGGGAAACGGCGTTTTCATTTCCGCTACGGCATACGCCGCCCGCCTGCCGAGATGCTCTTCGTAGGAGCGGACCTTGTCCGCGATAGCCGGAGGTTCCGGCGCGATTCGCGGATGAGATCCGCTACAAGGCACGGCTTCCCGTAGGATGGGTGGAGCGAAGCGATACCCATCGCCATGACCGCATGGGTTTCGCCAAGGCTCAACCCATCCTACGAAAGCACCTCGGCGCAGCCGGCAAGGCAATGGCCCCTATGCCGCGCTCACGGCTCCACGCCCCAACCGAACTGCCGGCCATCCCTCCAAGGCTTGAACCGGGCCGCGCATTGGCCCAGTCTTGAACCAGACGCCTTAGCAAAACATCACAACAACAAGGATATCGTCATGTTCGAAATCACCGCTCACCCGGTGCCGGACGCCGTTCGCCAGCGTGCCTACCTCGACGAGGAGGGCTACCGGCGCCTCTACCGCCAATCCATCGAACAACCGGACGTGTTCTGGGGCGAGCAGGCCAAGGCCCTGCTCGACTGGTTCAAGCCCTGGCACTCCGTGCACCACGGCGACCTGGCCCGCGGCCAGGCCAGCTGGTTCAAGGGCGGCCAGCTCAACGTCGCCTACAACTGCATCGACCGCCACCTGGAACAGCGCGGCGAACAGGTCGCCATCATCTGGGAAGGCGACAACCCCGCCGAGTCCGCCCACATCACCTACCGCAAGCTGCACAGCCACGTCTGCCGCCTGGCCAACGTACTCAAGAGCCGCGGCGTGGAGAAGGGCGACCGGGTGTGCATCTACATGCCGATGATCCCCGAGGCGGCCTACGCCATGCTGGCCTGCGCGCGCATCGGCGCCATCCATTCTGTGGTGTTCGGCGGCTTCTCGCCGGACTCCCTGCGCGACCGCATCCTCGACGCCGACTGCCGCACCGTGATCACCGCCGACGAAGGCGTGCGCGGCGGCAAGTACATCCCGCTCAAGCAGAACGTGGAAAAGGCCCTGCAGGACTGCCCGAACGTCTCCACCGTGGTGGTGGTGCAGCGCACCCAGGGCAAGGTGCCCTGGGTCGAGGGCCGCGACCTCTGGTACCACGAGACCCTGCACGGCGTCAGCGAGGACTGCCCGCCGGAGCCCATGGACGCCGAGGACCCGCTGTTCATCCTCTACACCTCCGGCTCCACCGGCAAACCCAAGGGCGTGCTGCACACCACCGGCGGCTACCTGCTGGGCGCGGCCATGACGCACAAGTACGTGTTCGACTACCACGAGGGTGACATCTACTGGTGCACCGCCGACGTCGGCTGGGTCACCGGGCACAGCTACATCGTCTACGGCCCGCTGGCCAACGGCGCCACCACCCTGATGTTCGAGGGCGTGCCCAGCTACCCGGACGCCTCGCGCTTCTGGCAGGTGATCGACAAGCACCAGGTGAACATCTTCTACACCGCGCCCACCGCCATCCGCGCCCTGATGCGCGAAGGCGAGGAACCGGTGAAGAAGACCTCGCGCGCCAGCCTGCGCCTGCTCGGCTCGGTGGGCGAACCGATCAACCCCGAGGCCTGGGAGTGGTACTACCACGTGGTCGGCGAGACGCGCTGCCCGATCGTCGACACCTGGTGGCAGACCGAGACCGGCAGCATCCTCATCACCCCGCTGCCCGGCGCCACCTCGCTCAAGCCCGGCTCGGCGACCCTGCCGTTCTTCGGCGTGCAGCCGGTGCTGCTGGACGAGCACGGCAAGGAGATCGACGGCCCCGGCGCCGGCGTGCTGGCGATCAAGGCCAGCTGGCCGAGCCAGATCCGCAGCATCTACGGCGACCACCAGCGCATGGTCGACACCTACTTCAAGCCCTATCCCGGCTACTACTTCACCGGCGACGGCGCGCGCCGCGACGAGGACGGCTACTACTGGATCACCGGGCGCGTCGACGACGTGATCAACGTCTCCGGCCACCGCATCGGCACCGCCGAGGTGGAAAGCGCCCTGGTGCTGCACGACGGCATCGCCGAGGCCGCGGTGGTGGGCTACCCCCACGACCTCAAGGGCCAGGGCATCTACGCCTTCGTCACGCCGATGAACGGCGTCGAGCCCAGCGAAGAGCTGAAGCAGGAACTGCTGGCGGTGGTCAGCAAGGAGATCGGCAGCTTCGCCAAGCCGGAAGCGCTGCAGTGGGCGCCGGGCCTGCCGAAGACGCGCTCGGGCAAGATCATGCGGCGCATCCTGCGCAAGATCGCCTGCAACGAGCTGGACAACCTCGGCGACACCTCGACCCTCGCCGACCCCAGCGTGGTCCAGGGGCTGATCGACAACCGCATCAACAGGTGAAGGGCGGCTGCAAGCTGCAAGACAGAGCGCCTGCGGTTAAGCTAACCGTATGCACCACTTGTAGCTTGACGCTTGAGGCTTGCAGCTCCCCGCCATGGAAACCGTTCGCCGTCATATCGAAAGCCAGGTCCTGAGCCTGACCGGACTCGCCCTCGGGGGCGTCGATTTCGAATCCCCCAAGGGCGACCCGGGCCTGTTCGGCCCCGACTCGGCCTGCTGGAAAGTCCATGGCGACTTCAGCTCCATGCTCATCGGCGGCATCAGCGCCCTGCTCCTGCAGATGCTCCACCCCGCCGCCCTGGGCGGCGTCTGGGACCACTCCAACTTCCGCGCCGACATGCTCGGCCGCCTGCGCCGCACCGGCCAGTTCATCTCCACCACCACCTACGGCTCGGTGGCCGACGCCGAGAAGCTGATCGCCCGGGTGCGGCGCATCCACGACAACGTCAGCGGCACCCTGCCCGACGGCACCTTCTACTCGGCCAGCGACCCGGACCTGCTGACCTGGGTGCACGTCGCCGAGGTCAGCTGCTTCCTCAAGTCGCACCTGCGCTATCTGAACCCCGACCTGCCCGGCAGCGAGCAGGACCGCTACTACGACGAGATCGCCCTGGTCGCCGAGCGCCTGGGCGCCCGCGACGTGCCGCGCTCGCGCCTGGAGGTGGCCGAGTACCTGGAACGCATGCGCCCCCAGCTCCACTACAACGAGCGCACCCGCGACGTGGTCGAGGTGCTGCTCGACGCCCCGGCGCCCAGCTCCCTGGCCAGGCCCTTCAGCGCGCTGATGATGCGCGCCGGCATCGACCTGCTGCCGGACTGGGCCGCCGACATGCTCGGTTTCTCCCTGCGCCCGCTGCAACGCCAGCTGATCCGCACCAGCGTGAAGCGCAGCGTGCCACTGCTGCGCTGGGCGGTGCGCAACGGCTCGCTGCACCGCGCGCGCCGGCGCATGGGCCTGCCGCCGCTGCGCTGACCGGCCGATCCCGCGCCTGACTCAGCGGTTCGGAGAGTGGTCGGCCATGCCCGCCTGTGCAACCATGCCCGCTCGTTCGCCGCGGCCCGCGCCGCCCCATGCTGAGGATTCGTGTCATGCAAGATGTCGTCATAGTCGCTGCCACCCGCACCGCCATCGGCAGCTTCCAGGGTTCCCTATCGGCCCTGCCGGCCCATGAACTGGGCGCCGCGGTGATCCGCCGCCTGCTCGAGCAGACCGGCGTCGCCGCGGAGGCGGTCGACGAAGTCATCCTCGGCCAGACCCTCACCGCCGGCGCCGGGCAGAACCCCGCGCGCCAGGCCGCCATCGCCGCCGGCCTGCCGCACAGCGTACCGGCGATGACCGTCAACAAGGTCTGCGGCTCAGGCCTCAAGGCCCTGCACCTGGCCGCCCAGGCCATCCGCTGCGGCGATGCCGAAGTGATCGTCGCCGGCGGCCAGGAAAGCATGAGCCTGTCGCCCTACGTGCTGCCCAAGGCCCGCACCGGCCTGCGCATGGGCCATGCGCAACTGCTCGACAGCATGATCGTCGACGGCCTGTGGGACGCCTTCAACGACTACCACATGGGCATTACCGCCGAGAACCTGGTGGACAAGTACGGCATCAGCCGCGAGGAGCAGGACGCCTTCGCCGCCGAGTCCCAGCGCAAGGCCGCCGAAGCCATCGCCGCCGGGCGCTTCGAGGCGGAGATCACCCCCATCGAGATTCCCCAGCGCAAGGGCGAGCCGCTGCGCTTCGCCACCGACGAACAGGTCCGCGCCGGCACCAGCGCCGAGTCCCTGGCCAAGCTCAAGCCGGCCTTCAAGAAAGACGGCAGCGTCACCGCCGGCAATGCCTCCAGCCTCAACGACGGCGCCGCCGCCGTGCTGCTGATGAGCGCCGCCAAGGCCGCCGAACTGGGCCTGCCGGTGCTGGCGCGCATCGCCGCCTACGCCAATGCCGGCGTCGACCCGGCGATCATGGGCATCGGCCCGGTGTCCGCCACCCGCCGCTGCCTGGACAAGGCCGGCTGGCAGTTGGCCGAGCTGGACCTGATCGAGGCCAACGAAGCCTTCGCCGCGCAGTCCCTGGCGGTGGGCAAGGAACTGGGCTGGGACGCCGCCAAGGTCAACGTCAACGGCGGCGCCATCGCCCTCGGCCACCCCATCGGCGCCTCCGGCTGCCGCGTGCTGGTCACCCTGCTGCACGAAATGCTCCGCCGCGACGCGAAGAAGGGCCTCGCCACCCTCTGCATCGGTGGCGGCCAGGGCGTCGCGCTGGCCCTGCAACGCTGAGCCTCGCCGGGCGCGGCCGCAAGGTCGCGCCAACTGGGCTATCTTCATTGGGCGGATCGCGCCTTAAAGGATTGCCCATGAACAAACGCGTCATCGTGGTGGAGGATCACCCGGCCATGCGCCTGGCGATTCGCTCGCTGCTCGCCCAGGACCCCCAGTTCGAAATCGTCGGCGAGGCCGACGACGGCAACACCGGGCTCAACCTGGTGCGCCAGCACAAGCCCGACCTGGTCATCCTCGACCTCAACCTGCCGGGCATGGACGGCATGGACCTGCTGGCGCGGGTGCACATCTTCGACGAGAACATCCGCCTGCTGGTGCTCAGTTCCCAGGACGAGCGGCTCTACGCCAACCGCGTGGAAGCCGCCGGCGGGCACGGTTTCGTCAGCAAGAACAAGGACACCACGGCCATCCTCAACGCCGCGCGCATGCTGGTCGCCGGCTACCGCTGCTTCCCCGAGCGCCCCCTGGGCGCGCCCGGGCAGCCCGGCGACGACCCGGTGGCGGCGCTCACCCCGCGCGAGCTGGTGGTGCTGCGCAGCCTGGTGCGCGGCCAGAGCAACAAGCAGATCGCCGAGGAGCTGTTCCTCAGCCAGAAGACCGTCAGCACCTACAAGACGCGCATCCTCGAGAAACTGCAGCTGAACAGCCTGGTGGACCTGGTGGAGTTCGCCCGCCAGCACAACCTGCAGGCCTGAGCGCCGCGGCCGCGCTGCCACGGCTCAAGACTTGGAACTTTGCACGCGTGCCATACTCCGAGGTACGCCACGACGGAAAATGACTCCCGCTATGCCCAAAGGATTGATTCGCGCGATCGGCACCCTGGTGCTGCTGTTCCTCCTCTATTGCCTGCTGGGCTTCCTGATCCTCCCCGGCATCGCCCTGCGCGTGGTCAACCAGCAACTGGCCCAGTACGCCACCGTGCCGGCGCACATCGAGCGCATCGAACTCAACCCCTTCAGCCTGGAGCTGAACGTCTGGGGCCTGCGCATCGGCCAGCCCGGCCAGGAGCAGGTGGCCTTCGAGCGCCTGTACGCCAACCTGCAGCTCGACAGCCTGTGGACGCGCCAGCTGCACCTGGCCGACGTGCAACTGGACAAGCCCCATGGCGAAGTGGTGTTCGCCGAGGACGGCAGCCTCAACCTCGGCCGCCTGTTCAAGCTGCCGCCCAGCGAGCCCAAGCCCGAGCAGCCGGACAGCAAGCCCTTCCCGCTGCGCATCGAGCGCGTCGCCCTGAGCCAGGGCAGCGTGCACTTCCAGGACAACCGCCCGAGCGAGCAGGTGGATTTCGTCTTCGACCCGCTGGGCTTCGAGTTGCACAACCTCAGCACCCTGCCCGACAGCGGCGCGCAGATGACCCTGAGCGGCGCCGGCCCCCACGGCGGCAAGGTCGACTGGAAGGGCGACCTCAGCCTGACCCCGCTCGCCTCCAGCGGCAGCCTGTCGATCCAGGGCATTCCGCTCAAGGCCTGGTGGCCCTACGTGCGCGACAACGCGCCGCTGGAGTTGCAGAAGGGCATCCTCAGCGTTGCCACCGAGTACAAGCTGGACCTGAGCAAGGACACCCAGCTGCAGTTGGAAAAGACCAGCGCCAACCTGCGTGACCTCGACCTCAAGAGCCCGGCCGGCAAGCCGCTGGTCACCCTGGCCAGCCTCGACGTGGCCGAGACCAGACTGGACCTGGCCAAGCGCGAAGTGCTGGTCGGCCAGATCCGCAGCCAGGGCCTGGAAACCTGGGCCGCCCGCGAGAAGGACGGCCAGCTCGACTGGCAGAAACTCTTCGCCGACTTCCAGAAGCCCGCGCGCAAGCCGGCCCCTGCCGAGCAGCCGAAACCCACCGCCGATGAGGCAGCGCAACCCGCCGACACCGCGCCGGCCGCCAAGCCCGTAGCGGACGCAGCCAGCCCTGCGCCCGCCAAGACCGATGCGGCCCCGGCGGACAAGACCGCAACCCAGGCCGCGGCGAAGCCCGAGGCCAAACCTGAAGCAGAGGCCCAAGCCCAAGCCCAAGCCCAAGCCCAAGCCCAAGCCCAAGCCGACCAGGCTGCGGCCGCCGCCGACAAGCCGGCAAGCCCGCCGCCGGAACCGGCCAGGCCGACCGAGCCGCAGAAGCCCTGGCACGTGGTCCTGCGCGACACCCAGCTGCGCGGCTACAAGGTGCACCTGGCCGACCGCGTACCGACCAGGTCGGTGGCCCTGGACGTCGGCCCGCTGGACCTCGACCTGCAGGACCTCGACAGCTCGCTGACCCAGGCGCTACAGCTCAAGCTCAAGACCGGCATCGGCAACCGCGGGCTGATCGAGGCCAGCGGCAGCGTCATCCCCAACCCGGTCAGCGCCAGGCTCAAGGTCGCCACCCGCGACATCGACCTGCGCCTGGCGCAGTCGTACCTGGAACCCTTCATCCGCCTGGAGCTGCGCAGCGGCTTCCTCGCCAGCAAGCTCGACGTCGACCTCAAGAGCACCGAGCCGCTGGCCTTCAGCGTCGGCGGCAGCGCCGAGGTCAGCCAGCTGCACACCCTGGACACCCTGAAGAGCCGCGACTTCGTCAAATGGCAGAAGCTCACCCTCGACGGGCTGGCCTACAAGCATGGCGACAGCCTGGTGATCCAGAGCGTGTCCTTCGAGCAGCCCTACGCGCGCTTCATCATCAACGAGGACCGCAGCACCAACGTCAGCGAGCTGATCATCGCCCAGCCCGAGCAGCCGGCGGCCAAGGGCGCCGCCAGCCCGGCCAAGGCCGGCAGCGACAAGCCCCTGGGCATCCACATCGGCGGCATCCGCATCAACGACGGCTCGGCCAACTTCGCCGACCTGACCCTGCGCCCGGACTTCGCCACCGCCATCCAGCAACTGGGCGGCGAGATCGGCACCCTCGACAACCGCAACCCGCAGCCGGCCAGCGTCGACATCAAGGGCAAGGTCGACAAGTACGCCCCGGTGACCATCAAGGGCAGCCTCAACCCCTTCTCGCCGCTGGAGAAGCTGGACATCGCCACCAGCTTCAAGCGCGTCGAGTTGACCACCCTGACGCCCTACTCCGGCAAATTCGCCGGCTACCGCATCCGCAAGGGCCGGCTCAACCTCGACCTGCACTACCAGATCACCAAGGGCCAGCTGAAGGCCGACAACAAGGTGCTGGTGGAACACCTGCAGCTGGGCGAGAAGGTCGACAGCCCCGACGCCGTCGACCTGCCGGTGAAGCTGGCGGTGGCCCTGCTCAAGGACACCAACGGCAACATCGACATCCAGCTGCCGGTGGAAGGCGACCTGAACAACCCGCAGTTCAGCGTCATGCCCATCGTCTGGCAGACCCTGCGCAACCTGGTGCTGCGTGCCGTGCAGGCGCCTTTCAAGTTCATCGCCGGCCTGGCCGCCGGCGGTGGCGACGAGGACCTGGGCAACGTGCCCTTCGCCGCCGGCTCCAGCGAGCTGACGCCCGCGGCGCAAGGCAACCTCGACAAGCTCGCCGCCGCGCTCAAGCAGCGTCCGGCGCTGAAGCTGGAAGTCGAGGGCGTGAGCGCCGCCGCGGCCGACGGCCCGCTGCTGGCCGAGCAGCGCCTGCAGCAGGAATTCCGCAGCAACTACTACAAGATGCTGCAGCGCCGCGGCGACAAGGTGCCCAGCGACGCCAGCCAGCTGGAGGTGCCGGAAGACCTGCAGCCGGCCCTGCTCGAAGGCATCTACCGCACGCGCCTGAAGAAACAGCCGCCGGCCGAGTGGCAGGAACTGGGCAAGGACGAGCGCAGCGCCAAGCTGCGCCAGGCGGTGGTCGACTCCTGGAGCGGCAGCCAGTTGCTGCTGCGCAAGCTGGCCCAGGAGCGCGGCGCGCACATCAAGGACTATCTGGTCAGCAAGGGCGGACTGGGGGATGATCGCATCTACCTGATCGACGTCAGCCAGGCCGAGGCGGAAAAGGGCGGCGAGGTCGTCACCCAGCTCCACCTCGACAGCGAATGAGGCACGCCCCGATGAAGTCCCTTCCCCTGCTGGCCGGCGCCCTGCTGCTGGCCAGCGCCGGCGCCCAGGCCGACAGCATGCGCTGCGGCAGCGCCCTGGTCAGCGTCGGCGACCGCGCCTGGGAAGTGGAGCAGAAGTGCGGCGCGCCGGACCATCGCGACGACGTCGGCTATACCCTCGGCGGCTACGACCGCCGCGAATTCAAGGTCGAGGAATGGGTGTACGGCCCGCGCAACGGCGCCACCTACATCCTCACCTTCGAAGCCAACCGCCTCAAGCGCATCGAATTCAAGCGCGACTGACCGCAGCGGAGCCGCCATGCGCCTGTTCGTCCTCCCCCTGCTGCTGCTCGCCGCCGCCCCGGCGCTGGCCGACAGCCTGCGCTGCGGCAGCCGCCTGATCAGCAGCGGCGACAGCAGCAGCGACGTGCTCGAACGCTGCGGCCAGCCGGTGGACCGTTCCTACCTGGGCAACCGCATCGTCGTCGGCGACTGGGGCCAGCGCGAGGAGGTGCGGGTGGAGGAATGGATCTACGGGCCCTGGAACGGCATGCTGTATTTCGTGCGCTTGCGCGGCAACCGCGTCGACGCCATCCAGAGCAAGCGCAGCAACTGACAGACAGCGCCCGATGCCGGTGATAGTCTCGCGCCATCACCGCCAAGGACAGGTCGCCCATGCTCATCGTGCCCGCCGAACACCCGCTGGACTGGAAGAAGCCGCCGCTGGTGACGCTGCTGCTGATCCTGCTCAACTGCCTGATCTTCTTCGTCTACCAGGGGGGCGACCGGGCCCGCCAGGAACAGGCCGTCGGCGTCTACCTGGAGCTGGACCTGCTGGGCCGCGAGCGCGCGCTGTTCGGCGAATCGCTGGCGCGCCGCGAGAAGCTGGACGACACCCAGAAACGCGCCATCGAGGGCCTGCGCCGCCAGGACCTGGCCTGGCTGATCCTCCGCGACCTGGAGTTCGGCCATGAACTGCGCGGCCAGCCGGCCTTCCAGCAGGACCCGGCCTGGCAAGCGGCGCGGGCCAGCGCCGAGGCCGCGCGGGACCGCCTGAGCTCGCTGCGCTTCGGCTTCATCCCCGCGCAATTCAGCCTGCAGGGGCTGTTCGGCTCCATGTTCCTGCACGGCGACTTCTGGCACCTGGCCGGCAACATGGTGTTCCTGTTCATCTTCGGCTTCGCCCTGGAAATCGCCCTGGGCCGCCTCAAGTACCTCGCCCTGTACCTGGTCAGCGGGCTCTGCTCCGGGCTGCTGTGGTGGGCGCTGGACCCGGTGTGGGTGACCGGCATCGGCGCCTCCGGCGCCATCTCCGGGCTGATGGGCATGTACATCGGCGTCTACGGGTTGCGGCGCATCCGCTTCTTCTACTGGCTGGGGCCGCTGCTCGGCTACTTCAGCGCGCCGGCGCTGTGGATACTGCCGCTATGGATGGGCAAGGAGCTCTACGGCCTGCTGCGCGCCGCCGACCACGTCAACTACTACGCCCACCTCGGCGGCCTGGCCTCGGGCTTCCTGCTGGTGTGGCTGCCGCGCCGCTTCGGGCGGCTGAAGGTCGACGAGGCCTACCTGGCCAAGGAAGACCCCGACGCCGCCTTCAAGCGCGACCTGGCCGCCCTCGACGCCCTGATCGGCCGCTTCGCCCTGGACCAGGCGGCGAGCCGCGGGCAGGACCTGCTGCAACGCCACCCCGGGCGCCTGCTGCTGATCGAGCGCCTGTACGGCGTGGCGGTCTCCCGCCAGGATGCGGCGCTGCTCGGCGCCGTGCTCAAGCAGTTGTTCGCCCTGCCGCCGAGCGAGGCCGCCGCCCTGTTGCGCCGTCTGGCCGACGACAGCGCCGCGGAGAAACAGCGCCAGTTGGCCCACCCCGCGGTGCAGTTGCACCTGCTGCAGAGGCTCCTGCAATTGGAAGACGGGCCACGCGCCCTGGGGGCCTGGCGGCGCCTGGCGAAAAGCGGCCAGCACCCGGCGCAGCTGCCGCAGATGACGCTGCAACTGGCCAAGCGCCTCGGCGCCCAGCGCGACAGCCAGGGCCTGCGCGAACTGGCGCAGTTCCTTCGCCAGCGCTACCCCGAGGCCGAGCAGACGCGCCAGCTTGCGCTCTACCAGCAGCAACTGGCGCGCTGACGAAAAGGCCCCGCCGGCTTGCGCCGGCGGGGCCTCGTGAAACCTCGCGCAGGGTTACAGGCGGTCGCTGAAGTCGCGGACTTCCTGCTCCGCACGGTCGCGGCTCCAGCCGTAGCGTTCCTGCAGCTTGCCGACCAGGTATTCGGCATGTCCGTCCGCCACTTGCAGGTCGTCGTCGGTCAGCTTGCCCCACTTTTCCTTCAGGGTGCCGGACAGCTGCTTCCACTTGCCCTTGATCACGTCGGAATTCATCACGCTATTCCTCGTTCGGTGGGCAGGCCCGGCGCGAGCCGGGCCGCCATTGTCAGTCCACGGCCTTCAGGCCGTCGGCGGAAACCGCCTTGACGCCCTTGATGCCCTTGGTGGTTTCGATCGCCAGGTCACGCTCGGCGTCGGTCTTCACGGTACCGGACAGGGAGACCACACCCTGGTTGGTTTCCACCTTGATGCTGGTGCCGCTGATGTCCTTGTTGGCGATCAGGCTGGATTTCACCTTGCTGGTGATCCAGGTATCGGAAACCGCTTCCTCGGTCTTCTGCACGGTGTCATTCGCAGCGAGGGTCGTCGGTTGCGCGAACACCGGGCTGGCGAGCGAGAAGCTCAGGGCGGAAGCGGTGGCAGCGGCAAGGGCCAGTTTGCTGAAACGGTGTTTCATGGCGATCTCTCCTGTACTTTGCAAGGAACTGCGACCATGCCTGGCGGCAGTTTCACAAGGGATATCGCAAGCTCCGGGCCAGCTTTTCCGGAAATGTAAATTCCTTATGGATCAATCAGTTAGATTGAACCAGCAATACCAGCACATGGGCAATTTGCACAGTACGCCACGCCTGGCCGTGCAAACTGCACGGCCCTAGCCGCCCTGGCGGGCCATCTTCTCCAGCACCTGTTCCAGGCTGGCCACCTCGGCGAGCAGCGGCGTGTCCGGGTAGCGCTGGCGGATGAACGCCAGCAGCTTGCCGGCCGGCTCCAGCTGCCCGAGGCCTTCGGCGAAGCCGCGCGCGGCCAGCAGGTACGCCCGCGGAATCTGCGGGTACTGCGGGAAGCGCTGGTGCAGATTGCGCAGCAGGCTCAGGGCCTCGCGGGCCTTGTGCCGCTGCAGCAGCACCTCGGCGATGCGTTCGCACACCAGCGGGTCGTCCGGCAGGTAGTCGGCCTGCAACTGCCGGGCATTGAGCAGCGCGCCGGCCGCCAGTTGCGGGTTCAGCCGCGTCGCCAGGGGCAGGTAGCCCGCCAGGTGGGCCAGGCAGGCCTCGCGCTCGTTCAGCCCGTACAGCAGTTGGTGGTAGCGCTCGTTCAGGCGCAGGTCCTCGGGGTCCTGGCGCAGGGCCGCGGCCAGGGTTTCCACGGCGGCGCCGCCCTGCCCTTCCTTCACCCGCACTTCGGCTTCTGCCAGCGCCCGGCGCCGGCGCCATTCGGCCTCGGGGAAGCCCTGCACGAGGTCATCGCCAGCCACCGCGTAGCCCAGCGCGCCCTGGTACTGGAACACGGCGTAACCCATCATCGCGCACATCACCACACCGAAGTAGCCGAGCAGCGCCACCATCACCGGCATCAGCACCACCTTGGGCAGGCCGAAGCCGAGCAGCCAGGCCAGGTAGTTCGGCGATTGCCAGAGGATGAACAGGAAGACGCAGAGGATCAGGTAGCGCCAGCCCATGGCGCCGATCACCTGGCCGACCTCCACCGGGCTGAGCGCCGCGCCCAGGCTCTTGTCCAGGGCCAGGCGGATGACGCTGGCCGGCAACACCAGCACCAGGGCGACGTTCACCACCCAGAACAGCGAGGGATTGTCGAAGTCCGCGGCCAGCCACAGCACCACCGCGGCCACGACGAACACCGCCAACTGGCGCAGGAAGGCGCCGAGGCTGGAGAGATCGAAGGCCTCGGCCAGGCCGGGGGCGTCGTTGCTGCCCAGGCTGACCGCCTCGATGACGCTGTGCAGATACTTGGTGGCCACGCTCAGCAGGGCCAGCCACAGCAGCAGCATGCTGGGCATGAACAGGCTGGCCAGGGCCAGCGCCGCGGCGAACATCAGCGGGCCTGGTTGCAGGGCGTAGGCGAAGAACTTCGGCAGGCGCTCCCAGAACGGCTGGGCGCTGTTGGCCGCGCCCAGGTACTGCAGGCCGTTGCGGCACAGCGGGCAGGCCGGGGCGTATTCCGGCGCGTCGGCGTTCAGCGGCACGCAGCAGTCGCCGTAGTGGCGCTGGCACGGCAGGCAGAACCAGGTGGCGGGCTGCGCCTGGTGGTAGTGGCAGTAATGCTTGTCCATCGGCCTGGCTGTCCTTGCGTGCTGGCGAGACGCCATTTTCCAGGCAAAAAAAGAGGGCCCGCAAGGGGCCCTCTTTCATTTTGCTACCGCTTAGAACCTGTTCACGATCTCGCGAGCTAGAGCAGAACAAGGCGCAACGACCAACGGGAGTAACAGCCGAAGGCTGGCCCGAAGGGCGAGCGCAGCGAGTCAAACAGGCGAGGGAGCGCAGTTTAGTCCACTAAATGAGCATCACTCGCCTGTTTTTAACGCAGTTATGCCGACGCGCAGCAGGTCGTGGGCAGGTTCTTAGACGCCGGAGGCTTCGGCAGCGGCTACATCTTTAATGGAGAGCTTGATGCGGCCGCGGTTATCGACGTCCAGAACCAGGACCTTGACTTCCTCGCCTTCCTTGAGCACGTCGGTGACCTTGTCGATGCGCTTGTCGCTGATCTGCGAGATGTGCACCAGACCGTCCTTGCCCGGCAGGATGTTGACGAAGGCGCCGAAGTCGACGATGCGCTCGACCTTGCCGACGTAGATCTTGCCGATCTCGGCTTCCGCGGTGATGCCCAGGACGCGCTGCTTGGCGGCCTCGGCGGCTTCCTTGGTTTCGCCGTAGATCTTCACGCTGCCGTCGTCCTCGATGTCGATCGAGGCCTTGGTCTCTTCGCAGATGCCGCGGATGGTGGCGCCGCCCTTGCCGATGACGTCGCGGATCTTGTCCGGATCGATCTTCATCGACAGCATGGTCGGGGCGTTTTCCGACAGCTCGGCGCGCGGCTGGGCGATGACCTGGTTCATCTGGCCGAGGATGTTCAGGCGCGCTTCCAGCGCCTGCTCCAGGGCGATCTCCATGATCTCTTCGGTGATGCCGTTGATCTTGATGTCCATCTGCAGGGCGGTGACGCCCTTGGCGGTACCGGCGACCTTGAAGTCCATGTCGCCCAGGTGGTCTTCGTCACCCAGGATGTCGGTCAGGACGGCGAACTTGTCGCCTTCCTTGACCAGGCCCATGGCGATGCCGGCAACCGGAGCGCGAACCGGCACGCCGGCGTCCATCAGCGCCAGGGAGGCGCCGCACACGGAAGCCATGGAGCTGGAACCGTTGGATTCGGTGATCTCGGAAACCACGCGGATGGTGTAGGGGAACTCGTCCTGCGACGGCAGCATGGCGGCGACGCCACGACGGGCCAGACGGCCGTGGCCGATTTCGCGACGGCCCGGGCTGCCCATGCGGCCGCACTCGCCCACCGAGAACGGCGGGAAGTTGTAGTGCAGCATGAACGGGTCCTTGCGCTCGCCTTCGAGGGTGTCGAGCAGTTGGGCGTCACGGGCGGTGCCGAGGGTGGCGACGACCAGGGCCTGGGTTTCGCCACGGGTGAACAGGGCCGAGCCGTGGGTCTTGCCGAGCACGCCGACTTCGATCTTCAGCGGACGCACGGTGCGGGTGTCGCGGCCGTCGATACGCGGCTTGCCGTTGACGATGTTCTCGCGAACGGTGCGGTATTCCAGCAGGCCGAAGACGTCCTTGACCTCGCTGGCCGAGTACTGGCCTTCGCCTTCGCCGGCGAACCTGGCGACGATCTCTTCGCGCAGGGCGTCCAGGGCGGCGTAGCGCTCCTGCTTGATGGTGATGGTGTAGGCGTCGGAAATGGCGGCGCCGAACTCGGCCTTGATGGCCTCGATCAGGGCGGTGTTCTCGGCCGGGGCGCTCCAGTTCCAGCTCGGCTTGCCGGCTTCGGTGGCCAGTTCGGCGACGGCGCGGATGACCGCCTGGAACTCTTCATGGGCGTACAGCACGGCGCCCAGCATCTGGTCTTCGGTCAGCTCGTCGGCTTCGGACTCGACCATCAGCACGGCGTCGGAGGTACCGGCCACGACCATGTCGAGGCTGGAGCTCTGCAGTTGCTCGTAGGTCGGGTTGAGGATGTAGCCGACTTCCGGGTGGAAGCCCACGCGGGCGGCGCCGATCGGGCCGGCGAAGGGAATGCCGGAGATCGCCAGGGCGGCGGAGGTGCCGATCATGGCGGCGATGTCCGGATCGGTCTTCTTGCCGGTGGAAACGACGGTGCAGACGACCTGCACTTCGTTCATGAAGCCTTCGGGGAACAGCGGGCGGATCGGACGGTCGATCAGGCGCGAGGTCAGAGTTTCCTTCTCGGAAGGACGGCCTTCACGCTTGAAGAAACCACCGGGGATGCGGCCGGCTGCGTAGGTCTTTTCCTGGTAGTGGACGGACAGCGGGAAGAAGCCCTTGTTCGGGTCGGCCTGCTTGGCGCCCACGACGGTGACCAGCACGGTGACGTCGTCCATGGTGACCAGCACGGCGCCGGTGGCCTGGCGGGCGATGCGGCCAGTCTCGAGGGTTACGGTCGATTGACCGAACTGGAATTTCTTGGTTACCGGGTTCACGGTGTCTTTACCTTCACTTAGTTGCCTTGGGGGAAATCGTGGAAATGCCGGGAGTCGGACCCAAAATCATTCCCTAAAAAAGCCGAAAGCTGGAAGCCGAAAACTGGAAGCAAGAGCAACGCCCCACTTCCACCTTCCCACTTCCAGCTTCCGGCTCGCTCACGTCTTAGCGACGCAGGCCCAGGCGACCGATCAGGGCGCTGTAACGAGCAGTGTCCTTGTTCTTCAGGTAGTCCAGCAGCTTGCGGCGCTGGTTGACCATGCGGATCAGGCCACGACGGGAGTGGTGGTCTTTGCCGTTGGCCTTGAAGTGGTCCTGCAGCTTGTTGATGTTGGCGGACAGCAGGGCAACCTGCACTTCCGGGGAACCGGTGTCGCCTTCAGCTTGCTTGTACTCGTTTACGATCTGGGCTTTCTCTTGGACGCTCAGTGCCATGATGGGCTTTCCTCTGAGGTAACAGGCCAGGGACTTTTCCCTGTGTTCATAAAGGAGGTGTGACCGTGCCTGTTGACAGCCACCCTCGGGTTTCCGGCCTTACGACCGAATCAGTCGACGCGGCGCGATGCGCCCGTCGTCGGTCACTTCACCGATACCGATGAAGCGACCTTCGTGATCCTGTACCCGTAGCATGCCGAACTTCGGCGCCTCGGGTGCGCGTACCGGCTGCCCGTGCAGCCAATAGTAGGCGCTGTGCTCGGACAGCTGCAGCAGCGGCCAGTGTTCCAGGCCGGCGTCCACCGGCAGCAGGAAGCGGTCGAGGGCCTCGTTGCCGCCCTCGGCATGGACCTGCACCAGTTCCTCCAGCGTCACCGCCTGGGCCAGGCCGAAGGGGCCCGCCTGGGTGCGCCGCAGCGCAGCCACGTGGGCGCCGCAGCCCAACTCGCGGCCGATGTCCTCGACCAGGGTGCGGATGTAGGTGCCCTTGCTGCAGGAAACGGCCAGGGTGGCGCAAGGCGCCTCGAAGGCCAGCAGTTCCAAGCGCGCAATAGTAACAGAACGCGCCTCGCGCTCCACTACCTCTCCTGCGCGGGCCAGCTTGTACAGCGGCTGGCCGTCCTTCTTCAGTGCCGAATACATCGGCGGCACCTGCTCTATTTCGCCACGGAAGCGCGGCAGCACGGCCTCCAGGGCCTCCCGACCGACGGTCACCTGACGCTCCTCGAGCACCTCGCCCTCGGCGTCGCCAGTGGTGGTGGTGACGCCCAGCCGCGCCAGGGTCTCGTAGCCCTTGTCGGCATCCAGCAGGTACTGGGAGAACTTGGTGGCCTCGCCGAAGCACAGCGGCAGCACGCCGGTGGCCAGGGGGTCGAGGCTGCCGGTGTGCCCGGCCTTTTCCGCATTGAGCAGCCAGCGCACCTTCTGCAGGGCCTGGTTGGAGCTCATGCCGCGCGGCTTGTCGAGCACCAGCACGCCGTTGACCGCACGGCGGATACGTTTCACCTGGGCCACGCCTTACTCCTCGGAACCGCCACCGTGACGACGGTCTTCCGCCACCGCCCGCTCGATCAGCGCCGACAGCTCGGCACCGCGGCGGATGCTGGCGTCGTAGCTGAAATGCAGCTGCGGTACGCTGCGCAGCTTCATCGCCTTGCCCAGGTGCATGCGCAGGAAGCCGGCGGCGTCGTTGAGGATCGAGACGTTCTGCTTGATCAGCTCGGCGTTGTCGTCCTGCCCCATCACGGTGATGAACACCTTGGCGTGGGACAGGTCGCGCGCCACGTCGACGCCAGTGATGGTCACCAGGCCCAGGCGCGGGTCCTTGACCTCGCGCTGGATCAGCAGCGCCAGTTCGCGCTGCATCTGATCGCCGATGCGTTGGGTACGGCTGTACTCTTTTGCCATTTTCCTAACCTGCTTCCGGTGGCCCATGGGCACCGGACGAATAAGCGGCAAACGCCCGGATCAGCAAGGCTGACCCGGGCGCTGCGTTTACGCTCGTCGGCCCTTACAGGGTACGAGCGACTTCGACCTTCTCGAACACTTCGATCTTGTCGCCGACGCGGACGTCGTTGTAGCTCTTCACGCCGATACCGCACTCCATGCCGGCACGGACTTCGGCCACGTCGTCCTTGAAGCGGCGCAGCGATTCCAGCTCGCCTTCGAAGATCACCACGTCGTCGCGCAGTACGCGGATCGGACGGTTGCGGTGCACCAGGCCCTCGGTGACCATGCAGCCGGCGACCGCGCCGAACTTCGGCGAACGGAACACGTCACGCACTTCGGCGATACCCAGGATGTTCTCGCGGACATCGCTGCCGAGCATGCCGGTCAGGGCTTTCTTGACGTCTTCGATGATGTCGTAGATCACGTTGTAGTAACGCATGTCCAGGCCTTCGGCCTCGACGATCTTGCGCGCACCGGCGTCGGCACGGACGTTGAAGCCGAACAGCACCGCGTTGGAGGCCAGCGCCAGGTTGGCATCGGATTCGGTGATGCCACCGACGCCGCCGCCGACCACGCGGACCTGCACTTCTTCGTTGCCCAGGCCGCTGAGCGAGCCCTGCAGGGCTTCCAGAGAACCACGCACGTCGGCCTTGAGGACGATGTTGAGGGTCTTCTTCTCTTCCTGGCCCATGTTCTCGAAGATGTTTTCCAGCTTGGCCGACTGCTGGCGAGCCAGCTTGACCTCGCGGAACTTGCCCTGGCGGAACAGCGCGACTTCGCGGGCCTTCTTCTCGTCGGCGACCACGGTCACTTCGTCACCGGCATCCGGCGTGCCGTCCAGGCCGAGGATCTCGACCGGGATCGACGGGCCGGCTTCCTTGATCGGCTTGCCGTTCTCGTCGAGCATGGCGCGCACGCGGCCGTAGTTCACGCCGCAGAGGATCATGTCGCCCTGGCGCAGGGTACCGTCCTGGACCAGCACGGTGGCTACCGGGCCGCGGCCCTTGTCCAGGCGCGACTCGACCACCACGCCACGGCCGGGGGCCGACGGGGTGGCTTTGAGTTCCAGGACTTCGGCCTGCAGCAGCACGGCTTCGAGCAGCTCGTCGACACCGGTACCCATCTTCGCCGAGACCGGCACGAAGGGTGCGTCGCCGCCCCACTCTTCCGGGATCACGTCGAGCGCGGCCAGGCCGTTCTTGATGTTGTCCGGGTTGGCGTCGGGCTTGTCGATCTTGTTGATCGCGACCACGATCGGCACGCCAGCGGCTTTCGCGTGCTGGACGGCTTCCTGGGTCTGCGGCATGACGCCGTCGTCGGCCGCCACCACCAGGATGACGATGTCGGTCGCCTGGGCGCCACGGGCACGCATCGCGGTGAACGCGGCGTGGCCGGGGGTGTCGAGGAAGGTGACCATGCCGCGGTCGGTTTCCACGTGGTAGGCGCCGATGTGCTGGGTGATGCCGCCGGCTTCGCCCGCGGCCACCTTGGCACGGCGGATGTAGTCGAGCAGCGAGGTCTTGCCGTGGTCGACGTGCCCCATCACGGTCACTACCGGCGCACGGGCTACCGCCTCGCCTTCGAACTTCAGCGACTCGGCCAGTTGCTCTTCCAGGGCGTTCTCGCTGACCAGCTTGACCTTGTGGCCGAGTTCCTCGGCGATCAGTTGGGCGGTCTCCTGGTCGAGTACCTGGTTGATGGTCACCGGGGTGCCCATCTTGAACATGAACTTGACGACTTCGGCGCCCTTCACCGACATCTGCTGAGCCAGCTCAGCAACTGTGATGGTCTCACCGATACTCACTTCACGCACAATCGGTCCTGTCGGGCTCTGGAACCCGTGCTGGTTACGCTTCTTCAGCTTCGACTTGCCGCGACCGCCGCCACGGCGACCGAAACTGTCGTCGTCATCCACACCGGTGCGAACAACGCGCGGCGCGGAGGTCTTTTCCTTTTCCTTGATCGACGGGCGATGCTGGGCATGCTTGCGATCGCGACGCTCGTCTTCCTCTTCGCGCTTGGGCGGACGGCGTACTTCGGCTTCCTTCTTGCGCTCCTCGCCAGCAGCCGGAGCGGCGGCGGGCGCGACAGGCGCGGCAGCCGGAGCCCCGGCGGCGACAGCGGGGGCCGCCGGCTGGGGAGCCTGGTCAGGCTGGCGACGAGCCGCTTCCTCGGCCTGACGGCGGGCTTCGGCTTCGGCCTTCTGACGGGCTTCTTCCTCGGCCTTCAGGCGAGCCGCTTCCTCGGCGGCGCGCTGCTCTTCCAGCTCGCGCTGGCGCTCGGCCTCGATCTCGTCGGGGCTGCGCTTGACGTAGGTCTTCTTCTTGCGGACCTCGACGCTCACCGTCTTGCTGCCGGCCACCCGCAGGGTGGAGGTGGTCTTACGCTGCAGGGTGATCTTGCGCGGTTCTTCCAGGCGATCGCCGTGGGCACCCTTGAGGTGCGCCAGCAGAGCCTGCTTTTCGTTGTCGGTCACTACCTGCTCGGCACTGCTGTGCGGCAGGCCCGCCTCGCGCATCTGCTGCAGCAGGCGCTCGACCGGCGTATCGACCGTTTTGGCCAGTTCTTTCACCGTGACTTGCGTCATGCATTTCTCTCCTCAGGCCGCGAATGCTTACTCGAACCAATGGGCCCGGGCGGCCATGATCAACTTGCCGGCACGCTCTTCGTCCATGCCGTCGATGTCGAGCAGGTCGTCGATAGACTGCTCGGCAAGATCTTCACGGGTGGTTACGCCACGCAGCACCAGGTCCAAGGCCAGCTCTTTGGTCATGCCATCGAGGCTGAGCAGGTCTTCGGCCGGTTGCGCGTCGGCAAGTTTTTCCTCGGTCGCGATGGCTTTGGTCAACAGACGGTCCTTGGCGCGCGAGCGCAGCTCGTTGACGATGTCTTCGTCAAAGCCGTCGATGTTGAGCATCTCTTCCATCGGTACGTAGGCGATTTCTTCCAGGGTGGTGAAGCCTTCCTCGACCAGCACCTGGGCCAGCTCCTCGTCGACATCCAGCTCGTCGATGAAGCGCTGCAGGATGTCGCCGGTCTCGGCCTGCTGCTTGGCCTGGATGTCGGCCTCGGTCATCACGTTCAGCGTCCAGCCGGTCAGTTGGCTGGCCAGGCGGACGTTCTGGCCGCTGCGGCCGATGGCCTGGGCCAGGTTGTCCTCGGCGACGGCGATATCCATGGTGTGGGTATCTTCGTCGACGATGATCGCCGCCACTTCGGCCGGGGCCATGGCGTTGATGACGAACTGCGCGGGGTTGTCGTCCCACAGGACGATGTCCACGCGCTCGCCGCCCAGTTCGCCGGACACGGCCTGGACGCGCGAACCGCGCATGCCGATGCAGGCGCCCTGCGGGTCGATGCGCTTGTCCTTGGAGCGGACCGCGATCTTGGCGCGCGAACCCGGGTCGCGGGCGGCGGCCATGACATCGATCAGCTGCTCGGCGATTTCCGGCACTTCGATGCGGAACAGCTCGACCAGCATCTCCGGCGCGGTGCGCGAGAGGACCAGTTGCGGGCCGCGGTTCTCGCTGCGGATTTCCTTGAGCAGGGCACGCACGCGGGTGCCGACGCGGAAGGTCTCGCGCGGGATGATCTGGTCGCGGGCCAGCAGCGCTTCGGCGTTGTTGCCCAGGTCGACGATGACGTTGTCGCGGGTGACCTTCTTGACGGTGCCGGAGATGATCTCGCCGACCTTCTCGCGGTAGGCGTCGACCACCTGGGCGCGCTCGGCCTCGCGGACCTTCTGCACGATGACCTGCTTGGCGGTCTGCGCGGCGATGCGGCCGAACTCGATGGACTCGATCTTCTCTTCGATGACGTCGCCGGCCTTGGTGCCCGGGTGGCTTTCCTGCACGTCCTCGACGGTCAGCTCGGCGGCCGGGTTGGAGTAGTCCTCGTCCTCGACCACGGTCCAGCGGCGGAAGGTGTCGTAGTTGCCGTTGGTGCGGTTGATCTGCACGCGCAGGTCGACCTCGTCCTCGAAACGCTTCTTGGTGGCGGTCGCCAGAGCCAGTTCCAGCGCCTCGAAAATCACGCCGGGCGGTACACCCTTCTCGTTGGATACCGACTCAACAACCAGCAGTACTTCTTTGCTCATCGTACGCCTCGCCTTTCAATCCATTGGAATCCGCTTGATCCGCGGCTCACTCAAATCGGGGAATGATGTTGGCCTTATCGATCGAATCGATCGGCAGCAGGTATTCATGGTCGTCCACCAGGACCACCACGTCCTGCTCCTCCACACCGCGGAGGACGCCCTGGAAGTTGCGGCGACGCTCGAAGGGCACGCGCAACTTGATCTTCACTTGCTCGCCAACGTAGCGGGCGAACTGCTCGAGGGTGAACAGCGGGCGGTCCATACCCGGGGAGGAAACTTCCAGGGTGTATTCGCCGCTGATCGGGTCCTCGACGTCGAGCACGCCACTGACCTGACGACTGACCGTCTCGCAGTCCTCGATCAGGATGCCGTCGGCCTTGTCGATATAAACCCTCAGCAGGGAATGACGTCCCTGGGACAGGAACTCGAGGCCCCAGCACTCGTAGCCGAGCGCCTCTACCACAGGGGCCAGCAAGGCCTGCAACTGTTCTAGCTTGCTCGACACCTGATCGCCTCGCGTATGCCGTAGAAACGAAAAATGGGCGAAACGCCCATCCCTAAAGGGCCGCCCAGCAACGGCGGCGCGGACTGTCCAGCTAGCAAAAAGCCCCTGAAAAGGGGCTCTGCCATAACTGGTTGCGGGAGCTGGATTTGAACCAACGACCTTCGGGTTATGAGCCCGACGAGCTACCAGACTGCTCCATCCCGCGTCAAAGCTGGTGCGAAATTATACGGTTACACCCTATCCAGGTCAACCGACGCACCGGAAACGAAAGCCCCGCATGCGGGGCTTCGTATATGGTACCGAGGAGGGGACTCGAACCCCTACAGCCTATGGCCACTACCACCTCAAGGTAGCGTGTCTACCAATTCCACCACCTCGGCAAAAACCTTTGCCTTACTTCTGCTCAGGAGCTGCCGGAACGTCACCGTTGCCAGCTGCCGGGGCTTGTTGCTGCCCCTGGGTCGCCGGCACGTCGGAGGTTGCCGGGACCTTCTCCTGATGCTGCTCCATCACTGCCGGATCAGGAAGTCCGATGTGACGTATCATATCAGCTTTTTCTTTAGCGAAATACGCTAAACCCAAGCTGGTAATGAAAAAAATTGCAGCCAGTACAGCAGTAAAACGACTGAGGAAGGTTGCGGAACCCTGGCTACCGAAAACGGTACCCGAAGCACCAGCGCCAAAGGAGGCACCGGCATCCGCACCCTTGCCATGCTGAAGCAGGACCAGTACAACCAGACCCAGCGCCATCAGCAGGTGAATCACGATTACAACTGTTTCCAGCATCTTCAGCTTCCCGCGGCGCGACAGATCGCGCCGAACTCATCCGCATTCAGGGAGGCACCACCAATCAGCCCCCCATCGATGTCCGGCATGCCGAACAGTTCGACCGCATTCGCTGCCTTGACGCTACCGCCGTAAAGCAGGCGAACCCCGCGGGCGACCTCGGCATTCTCTGCCGCCAATTGCGCACGGATGGCCGCATGTACTTCCTGGGCTTCTTCAGGCGAAGCGGTAAGCCCCGTCCCGATTGCCCACACCGGCTCGTAAGCCACTACGGCGCGGGAGAAAGCCCCGACGCCCAAATCTTCTATCACCGAGCTCAACTGACGCCCGACGACCTCGAGGGTCTTGCCGGCTTCGCGCTGCTCGCGGGTCTCGCCCACGCACAACACGGGAACCAGACCACAGGATTGCGCCGCGGCGAACTTGCGACTGATGACACCATCGCTTTCGCCCAGCACCTGGCGGCGCTCGGAGTGCCCCACCAGAACCAGGGAGCAACCGGCATCGGCCAGCTGGCTGGCAGCAATCTCGCCCGTGAGGGCGCCCTGCATCGGCTCGATCGCGCAGTTCTGCGCACCGACCGCAACCGCCTTGCCATCCAGGCCCTGAAGAACCTGGTTGATGTACAGACAGGGCGGCAGAACCGCCACGTCGACACCTGTAGGCAGAGCCAGTTGTCGCAAGCCTTTGATCAGCTCCGCAACACTGGAGCGGGTACCGTGCATTTTCCAGTTCCCGGCCACTAAGGGTCGACGCATGCTGTACCTCGCTGAGCAAAGTGGGCGCAGATGTTACTCGACAAAAATCGGACTGACAAGAGAAATCAAGCACATACCTCGGTTACGACCTTCGCCAGCTGTTCGGCGTAGGCACGCACCCGGGTCTCTTCGTCGCCCTCGACCATCACCCGCACCAACGGTTCGGTGCCGGACTTGCGCAGCAGCACGCGACCACGGCCAGCCATGCTTTCGGTGACGCGAGCGCAAGCCTCCTTGACCGCCGGATGCTCGATGGGATCGACGTCCTTGCCCTGGTAGCGCACGTTGATCAGCACCTGCGGGAACCTGCGGATGCCCTGGCGCGCCTCGGCGAGGGTCTGGCCGCGGCTCTTCAGCGCCATCAGCACCTGCAGCGCGGCGATGATGGCGTCGCCGGTGGTGGTGTGCTGGGCGCAGACCACGTGGCCGGAGTTCTCGCCACCCAGCTGCCAGCCGCGATCGAGCATTTCCGCCATCACGTAGCGGTCGCCGACCTTGGCCCGGGTGAAGGGGATCTGCAGGTCGGCCAGGGCCAGCTCCAGGCCCAGGTTGCTCATCAGGGTGCCGACCACGCCGCCCTGCAGGCGGTTGCGCTCCTGCATGTCGCGGGCGATCAGGAAGAGGATCTCGTCGCCGTCCACCACCGCGCCGGTATGGTCGACCATCATCACGCGGTCGCCGTCGCCGTCGAAGGCGATGCCCATGTCGGCCTGCTCGGCGATGACCGCCGCCTGCAGCGCGGCGACGTGGGTGGAGCCGCAGTTGTCGTTGATGTTCAGGCCGTTGGGCTGCGCGCCGATCACCGAAACCTGGGCCCCCAGCTCGCGGAACACGCTGGGCGCGACCTTGTAGGTGGCGCCATGGGCGCAGTCGACGACCAGGCGCAGGCCGGAGAAGTCGGTGCTGGTGGGCACGCTGCTCTTGCAGAACTCGATGTAGCGGCCGGCGGCGTCGTTGATCCGCGAGACCTTGCCCAGGCGCGCGGAGTCGACCACCGTCATGGGCGTGTCGATCAGTTCCTCGATCATCAGCTCGACGTCGTCGGGCAGCTTGGTGCCCTGGCCGGAGAAGAACTTGATGCCGTTGTCGTCGTGCGGGTTGTGCGAGGCGCTGATGACGATGCCCGCCTCGGCGTGGAAGGTGCGGGTCAGGTAGGCGATGCCGGGGGTCGGCATCGGGCCCAGCAGCATCACGTCGGCACCGGCGGCCGACAGGCCGGCCTCCAGGGCCGATTCGAACATGTAGCCGGAAATCCGCGTGTCCTTGCCCACCAGCACGCGGCACTTGCCCTGCTGGCGGAAGGCCATGCCCACCGCCCAGCCCAGCTTGAGCACGAAGTCCGGCGTGATCGGCGGCGTGCCGACGCGGCCACGGATGCCATCGGTACCGAAATATTTCCTGCTCATGCTGTCATTCCTTCTTCCTTAGCCTGTTCCACCGCATCGATCATGCGGACCACATCCACCGTTTCGGCAACGTCGTGCACGCGAATGATGCGCGCCCCCTTGGCCACGGCCAAGGCCGCCAGCGCCAGGCTGCCATACAGACGGTCACCGACCTCGCGCCCCAGCGCGCGGCCGATCATGCTCTTGCGCGACACTCCGACCAGCAGCGGGCAGCCCAGTTCCAGCAGACGCTCCATGCGCCGGAACAGCACCAGGTTGTGCGCCTGGGTCTTGGCGAAGCCGAAGCCGGGATCCAGCACCAGGCGCTCGCGCGCGATCCCCGCCGCTTCGCAGACGGCGATGCGCTCGGCGAGGAAGCCATGCACCTCGGCCAGGATGTCGGGGTAGCGCGGGTCGTCCTGCATGGTGCTCGGCTCGCCGCGCATGTGCATCAGGCACACGGCCAGCCCGGTATCCACCGCGGCGTCCAGCGCGCCATCGCGCTGCAGCGAGCGCACGTCGTTGATCAACCCGGCGCCCAGGCGCGCGGTCTCGCGCATCACGGCGGGGGTCGAGGTGTCGACGGAAATCACCACGTCCAACTCGCGGGCGATGGCTTCCACCACCGGCGCCACGCGCTCCAGCTCCTCGGTCGGCGACACCAGGCGCGCGCCCGGACGGGTCGACTCGCCGCCCACGTCGATCAGGCTGGCGCCGGCCTCGACCATCGCGGCGGCGTGGCGCAACGCGACGTCGCGCTGGCTGAAGCGGCCGCCATCGGAGAAGGAGTCCGGGGTGACGTTGAGGATACCCATGACATGGGTACGCCCTAAATCAAGAACCCGGTTGCCGCAAGGCAACCGGGTCGGGTACAGCTCGAAACTCATCTAGTGCTCTCAGTGCTCGCCGGCGGGCCCACCGATGGGGTTTTCCTTGCGGCCACCCTCGTCGCGGCTGGCTGTCGCCGAGCCGGAGGAACCGGAACCGCCGCCCTGCCTGTCGCGCGGCTCGCGCGGCACGCGGCCGGCCATGATGTCGTCGATCTGGTCGGCGTCGATGGTTTCGTACTTCATCAGCGCGTCGGCCATCATGTCCAGCTTGTCGCGGTTCTCTTCCAGCAGGCGCTTGGCGGTGCCGTAGCAGTCGTCGATGATGCGCCGCACTTCCTGGTCGATCAGCTTGGCGGTCTCGCCGGACACGTTGGCGTGCTGGCTGCCGGCGCTGCGGCCGAGGAACACCTCGCCCTCCTCTTCGGCGTACATCAGCGGGCCGAGCTTCTCGGACAGGCCCCACTTGGTCACCATGTTCCGCGCCAGCTGGGTGGCACGCATGATGTCGTTGGAGGCGCCGGTGGTGACGCCTTCGAAGCCGAGGGTCATCTCTTCCGCGATACGGCCGCCGAACAGCGAGCAGATCTGGCTTTCCAGGGCGCGCTTGGACAGGCTGTAGCGATCCTCCTCGGGGAGGAACATGGTCACGCCCAGAGCGCGGCCGCGGGGGATGATGGAAACCTTGTAGACCGGGTCGTGCTCCGGCACCAGGCGGCCGACGATGGCGTGGCCGGCCTCGTGGAAGGCGGTGTTCTTCTTCTCCTTCTCGGACATGACCATGGTCTTGCGCTCGGCGCCCATCATGATCTTGTCCTTGGCCAGCTCGAACTCACGCATGTCGACGATGCGCTTGTTGGCGCGGGCGGCGAACAGCGAGGCCTCGTTGACCAGGTTGGCCAGGTCGGCGCCGGAGAAGCCCGGGGTACCGCGGGCGATCACCGCCGCGTCGACGTTGTCGCCCAGCGGGACCTTGCGCATGTGCACCTTGAGGATCTGCTCGCGGCCGCGGATGTCCGGCAGGCCGACCACCACCTGGCGGTCGAAGCGGCCCGGGCGCAGCAGCGCCGGGTCGAGCACGTCCGGACGGTTGGTCGCGGCGATGACGATGATGCCGTCGTTCATCTCGAAGCCGTCCATCTCCACCAGCAACTGGTTGAGGGTCTGCTCGCGCTCGTCGTGACCGCCGCCCAGGCCGGCGCCACGATGGCGGCCGACGGCGTCGATCTCGTCGATGAAGATGATGCACGGGGCGTGTTTCTTGGCCTGGTCGAACATGTCGCGCACGCGGGAGGCGCCCACGCCGACGAACATCTCGACGAAGTCGGAACCGGAAATGGTGAAGAACGGCACCTTGGCCTCGCCGGCGATGGCCTTGGCCAGCAGGGTCTTGCCGGTACCGGGCGGGCCGACCATCAGCACGCCGCGCGGGATGCGGCCGCCCAGGCGCTGGAACTTGCCCGGGTCGCGGAGGAACTCGACCAGCTCGCTGACCTCTTCCTTGGCCTCGTCGCAGCCGGCGACGTCAGCGAAGGTGGTCTTGACCTGGTCCTCGGACAGCAGGCGCGCCTTGCTCTTGCCGAAGCTCATCGGGCCGCCGCGGCCACCGCCGCCGCCCTGCATCTGGCGCATGAAGAACATGAACACGGCAATGATCACCAGGATCGGGAAGCTGGCGACCAGCAGTTGCGTCCAGATGCTCTGCTGCTCGGGCTGCTTGCCCTCGATGACCACGTTGTTGTTGACCAGGTCGCCGATCAGGCCGTTGTCCTGGATCGCCGGACGGACGGTCTTGAAGGTATCCCCGTCCTGGCGCTTGCCAGTGATCACGTAGCCGTCGACGGTAACCCGCTCGACCTTGCCTTCCTTCACCTGTTGGATGAAGTCCGAGTAGTTGAGCGTCTGCGGCTCGCTCGGACTGGAGAAGTTGTTCATCACGGTGACCAGCACCGCCGCGATGATCAACCACAGGATCAGGTTCTTTGCCATGTCGTTCAATTGATTACCCTCTGAAGCCGGCTCCGCCCTGGAAACCGCTTCACACGACGGCCAGACTCCTGCCGGCCAAATTACTACACAACCCCTAGCGACGTAGGAGGCGTCTGTAACCCTTTATGAACCCCGGCGCGAGCCGGGACAAGCCCTACTTGCGTGCAGTGGACGGACAGACGGCCCATTCGTCGCAGTCTAGGCCCCGCGGAAGCCCCGCGCGAGCAGATATTGCTCGCGGGAGCGGTCGCGGGAGGACAGCGGCTTGCGCATCTGTACCTTCTCGAAATTCTCGCGGACCGTCTTCAGGTAGGTGTCGAAGCCCTCGCCCTGGAAGATCTTGATCAGGAAATCGCCGCCCGGTCGCAACACCCGGGTGCACAGGTCCAGCGCCAGCTCGCAGAGGAACATGGCACGGGGCATGTCCACGGCGGGCAGTCCACTCATATTGGGGGCCATATCGGAAATCACAAGGTCTACCGGATTTTCTCCGATGGCCTCGAGCAGCCGGGCGAAGACCTCGTCCTCGGTGAAGTCGCCCTGGATGAAGGTGACGTCCGGGATGCTGTCCATCGGCAGGATGTCCGAGGCGATCAGCGTGCCCTTGTCGCCGATCACCCGGCTGGTGACCTGCGACCAGCCGCCCGGCGCGGCGCCAAGGTCGACCACGGTCATGCCCGGGCGCAGGATGCGATCCTTCTCCTGGATTTCCAGCAGCTTGTAGCTGGCGCGCGAGCGGTAGCCGTCGCGTTGCGCCATCTTCACGTAAGGATCGTCGAAGTGTTCTTTCAGCCAGCGATGGCTAGTCTTGGAACGGGCCACTTGTTACCTCGTCTGAGCGGGCACCCGGTAAACCGAAACTCGGGTAGAATATCCGCCTTTTTTCCCAGGGGTCTGATTATGGCGCTCACTCAGGAGCAGAAGAAACAGTTCAAATCTATCGGCCACCACCTGAAGCCTGTATTGACCGTTGCCGAAAACGGTCTTACCGAGGGCGTCATGGCCGAGCTGGAACGTGCGCTCAACGATCACGAACTGATCAAGGTGCAGTTCCGCATCACCGAGCGCGACGACCGCCGCGCGCTGATCGACGAGCTGTGCAGCAACGGCAGTTGCGAGCTGATCCAGACCATCGGCAAGATGGCCCTGGTCTACCGCCGCAACCCCAAGCCGAACCGCAACCTGTCGAACGTCAGCCGCTACAGCGGCCTGTGACAGCATAGGCCGGGCGCCCAGGCGCCCGGCCGAGGCTCCCCGCCGGCGCTCAGCGCGCCGCGTCCCGCCCCGGCACCGGCTGCAGCACCAGCAGCACGCCGCACAGGGCCAGCACCAGGTAGTTGAACAGCAGCCAGCGCTGGGCATCCGGCGCCAGTTGGTTCACCACCAGGTAGCTCGCCACCATCGCCAGCGCCGTCAGCAGCAATTGCCCGCGCATCTCGCGCCAGAGGCTCGACAGCCCCTGCGCAGTCACCAGCACCAATACCTGGAGCAGCGCGCAGAAGCCGGCGAACCCCACCAGCAACGGCGTCAGGGCGTCGGCCACCGACTGCACCAGCAGCGGCGCCAGGCCGACCTTCTGCAGCGCCGGCAGGACCACGAAACGCAACAGCCAGAGGCCGCCGACCCAGAAGGTCTGGGCCAGCAACCAACTGGCTGCGGCGGCTTTCAGCGGACGCGACTCAGGCGTGGCGGACTTCAACGATCTCGTACTCGACGTCGCCGCCCGGGGTCTTCACCAGCACGGCGTCGCCCTCGGTCTTGCCGATCAGCGCGCGGGCGATCGGCGAGTTGACCGAGATCTTGCGCGCCTTGATGTCGGCCTCGTCGTCGCCGACGATCTGGTAGGTCACGGTCTCGTCGGTCTCGACGTTGGCGATGTCCACGGTGGTGCCGAAGATCACCTTGCCGGTGTGCGGGATGGTGGTGACGTCGATGATCTGCGCGTTGGACAGCTTGGCCTCGATGTCGCGGATGCGCGCCTCGGACATGCCCTGCTGCTCGCGGGCGGCATGGTACTCGGCGTTTTCCTTGAGGTCGCCCAGCTCACGCGCTTCGGCGATGGCCTGGGTGATCTGCGGGCGCAGAACGGTCTTCAAGTGTTTCAGTTCTTCTTCCAGGGCGCGGGCGCCCTGGACGGTCATCGGGAATTTGCTCATGCGTTGATTCCTGCATGCAGGTCCTGCAGCCGGCGAACGGTCTTCTCGGGACCGAACTTGAGCGCCTCGCAGATCGCCTGCCCCGCCGCGATGGTGGTGGTGCAGTAGATCTTGTGCTGCAGGGCGTTACGACGGATCGAATAGGAATCGGCGATCGACTGGCGGCCTTCGGTGGTGTTGATGATCAGGGTGACTTCGTCGTTCTTGATCATGTCGACCACGTGGGGGCGGCCCTCGGTCACCTTGTTCACGCGACGCACCGGCAGGCCGGCCGCCTCGATCACCTTGGCGGTACCGGCGGTGGCGACCACCTCGAAGCCCAGCGCGACCAGGTCACGGGCGACCTGCACGGCCTGCGGCTTGTCGTCCTCGCGGACGCTGATGAAGGCGCAACCGGCGTTCGGCAGGATCTCGCTGGCGCCCAGCTGGGCCTTGGCGAAAGCCTCGCCGAAGCTGTCGCCCACGCCCATGACCTCGCCGGTGGATTTCATTTCCGGGCCGAGGATGGGGTCGACGCCAGGGAACTTGGCGAACGGGAACACCGCTTCCTTGACGCTATAGTACGGCGGGATCACCTCTTCGGTGAAGCCGACTTCGGCGAGGCTCTTGCCAGCCATGACGCGCGCCGCGATCTTGGCCAGGGATTCGCCGATGCACTTGGAGACGAAGGGCACGGTACGCGAGGCGCGCGGGTTCACCTCGATCACGTAGATGTCCTCGCCCTGCACGGCCATCTGCACGTTCATCAGGCCGACCACGCCCAGCTCCAGGGCCATCTTCTTGACCTGTTCGCGGATCTCGTCCTGGATGTGCCTGGGCAGCGAGTACGGCGGCAGCGAGCACGCGGAGTCGCCGGAGTGCACGCCGGCCTGCTCGATGTGCTGCATGATGGCGCCGATCACCACGGTCTCGCCGTCGCAGACCGCGTCGATGTCCACCTCGATGGCGCAGTTGAGGAAGCGGTCGAGCAGCACCGGGCTGTCGTTGGAAACCTTCACCGCCTCGCGCATGTAGCGCTTGAGCTCTTCTTCCTGGTAGACGATTTCCATCGCCCGGCCGCCCAGTACGTAGGACGGGCGCACCACCATCGGGTAGCCGATGTTCTTCGACAGGCTCAGGGCCTCGTCTTCGCTGCGCGCGGTGGCGTTGGCCGGCTGGCGCAGGTTCAGGCGCTGGACCATCTGCTGGAAGCGCTCGCGGTCCTCGGCGCGGTCGATGGCGTCGGGGCTGGTGCCGATGATCGGCACGCCGGCCTCTTCCAGGGCGCGGCAGAGTTTCAGCGGGGTCTGGCCGCCGTACTGGACGATCACGCCCTTGGGCTGCTCGACGCGGACGATCTCCAGCACGTCTTCGAGGGTCACCGGCTCGAAGTACAGGCGGTCGGAAGTGTCGTAGTCGGTGGAGACGGTCTCCGGGTTGCAGTTGACCATGATGGTCTCGTAGCCGTCTTCGCGCATCGCCAGCGCCGCGTGCACGCAGCAGTAGTCGAACTCGATGCCCTGGCCGATGCGGTTCGGACCGCCGCCGAGGATCATGATCTTGTCGCGGCCGGACGGGTTGGCCTCGCACTCTTCCTCGTAGGTCGAGTACATGTAGGCGGTGTCGGTGGCGAATTCGGCGGCGCAGGTGTCCACGCGCTTGTACACCGGCACGACTTTCAGCTTGTGGCGGTGGCTGCGCAGGTTCTTCTCGGTGACGCCGAGCAGCTTGGCCAGGCGCGCGTCGGAGAAGCCCTTGCGCTTGAGCTTGCGCATCAGGTCGGCGTCGATGCCGGACAGACCGAGGGTCTTGACCCTCTCTTCTTCCTTGATCAGGTCCTCGATCTGCACCAGGAACCATTCGTCGATCTTGGTCAGGGCGAAGACTTCTTCGATGCTCTTGCCGGCGCGGAAGGCATCGGCCACGTACCAGATGCGCTCGGCGCCCGGCACGGTCAGCTCGCGGCGCAGGATGCCCTCGGCTTCCGGGTCGGCCAGGTCGAGTTTCGGATCGAAGCCGGCGACGCCCACTTCCAGGCCGCGCAGGGCTTTCTGCACCGACTCCTGGAAGGTACGGCCGATGGCCATGACCTCGCCCACGGATTTCATCTGGGTGGTCAGACGGGCGTCGGCCTTGGGGAATTTCTCGAAGGCGAAGCGCGGCACCTTGGTCACGACGTAGTCGATGGCCGGCTCGAAGGACGCCGGGGTGCGGCCGCCGGTGATGTCGTTCTGCAGTTCGTCGAGGGTGTAGCCGACGGCCAGCTTGGCGGCGATCTTGGCGATCGGGAAGCCGGTGGCCTTGGAGGCCAGGGCCGAGGAGCGCGACACCCGCGGGTTCATCTCGATCACGACCATGCGCCCGGTGTCCGGGCAGATGCCGAACTGCACGTTGGAACCGCCGGTTTCCACGCCGATCTCGCGCAGCACCGCCAGGGAGGCGTTGCGCATGATCTGGTATTCCTTGTCGGTCAGGGTCTGCGCCGGGGCCACGGTGATGGAGTCACCGGTGTGCACGCCCATGGGGTCGAAGTTCTCGATGGAGCAGACGATGATGCAGTTGTCCTTCTTGTCGCGGACAACCTCCATCTCGTATTCCTTCCAGCCGATCAGCGATTCGTCGATCAGCAGCTCGTTGGTCGGCGACAGGTCCAGGCCGCGGGCGCAGATCTCTTCGAACTCTTCGCGGTTGTAGGCGATGCCGCCGCCGGTGCCGCCCATGGTGAAGGACGGACGGATGATGCAGGGGAAGCCGACCTGTTCCAGCACGCCATAGGCCTCTTCCATGCTGTGGGCGATGCCCGAGCGCGGGCAGGCCAGGCCGATGGCCTTCATGGCCTTGTCGAAGCGCGAGCGGTCCTCGGCCTTGTCGATGGTGTCGGCGTTGGCGCCGATCATCTCAACGCCGAACTTCTCCAGCACGCCGTGGCGCTCCAGGTCCAGCGCGCAGTTCAGCGCGGTCTGGCCGCCCATGGTCGGCAGCAGCGCGTCGGGGCGCTCCTTCTCGATGATCTTGGCCACGGTCTGCCACTTGATCGGCTCGATGTAGGTGGCGTCGGCCATGGCCGGGTCGGTCATGATGGTGGCCGGGTTGGAGTTCACCAGGATGACGCGGAAGCCTTCTTCCTTCAGGGCCTTGCAGGCCTGGGCGCCGGAGTAGTCGAATTCGCAGGCCTGGCCGATGACGATGGGGCCGGCACCGAGGATCAGGATGCTCTTGATGTCTGTACGCTTGGGCATGGGACTCTCGTTGCAATATTCAGGAAAGGGTTGCGCTGGCCAGCTTCACGCCGAAGCCGACGAACAGGGCGCCGACGCCGCTCGAGGCGCCGGCCGCCAGTCGTTGCCGGCGGCGGAACCAGGCCGCCAGGCGCACACCGGAAAAGATCAGGAAGCTGAGGTAGAGGGCGCTGATGACCTCGAGGATCGTGCCCAGCACCAGGAACGACACGCCGGGGTAGGCATAGCCCGGGTCGACGAACTGGATGAAGAAGGACACGAAGAAGAGGATCGCCTTGGGGTTCGACAGGCTCAGCAGCAGCGCCTTGCGGAACGGCTGGGCGACGTCCACTTCCTTCGCCGGGGCGGCCTGTTCCAGCGGCTGGCGCAGCTTCTGCAAGCCGCCGCGGAGCATGCCCAGGCCCAGGTAGAACAGGTAGGCGGCGCCGGCGTACTTCAGGCCGAGGAACAGCACCGGCTCGGCCTTGAGCAGCGAGGCGATGCCCAGGGCCGAGAGCAGCATCAGGATGGCATCGCCCAGGAACACCGCGCTGGCCGCCCGGTAGCCGGCGCCGACGCCACGCTGGGCGGCGGTGGCCAGCACGAACAGCGAGTTCGGGCCCGGCAGCAGGACGATGAACAGCGTACCCAGGACGTAGGTCCAGAGGTCGGTGATTCCCAGGGTCGGCATCATCTTCGCTTACCTCTTCGCAGCTCTCAGCGACGCTCGGCCATGGCCGAGATGAAACGGTCGAACAGCGGCGCCACGTCGTGCGGGCCGGGGCTGGCTTCCGGGTGGCCCTGGAAGCTGAAGGCCACCTTGTCGGTGCGCTCGATGCCCTGCAGGGTGCCGTCGAACAGCGACTTGTGGGTGGCGCGCAGGTTGCCCGGCAGGGTTTCCTCGTCCACCGCGAAGCCGTGGTTCTGGCTGGTGATCATCACCACACCGGTATCCAGGTCCTGCACCGGGTGGTTGGCGCCGTGGTGGCCGTGGCCCATCTTCATGGTCTTGGCGCCCGACGCCAGGGCCAGCAGTTGGTGACCGAGGCAGATGCCGAAGACCGGGATCTCGGTATCGAGGAACTCGCGGATGGCCTGGATGGCGTAGTCGCACGGCTCGGGGTCGCCGGGGCCGTTGGAGAGGAAGATGCCGTCCGGGTTCAGCGCCAGCACTTCGCTGGCCGGGGTCTGCGCCGGCACCACGGTCAGGCGGCAGCCGCGGGCCACCAGCATGCGCAGGATGTTCAGCTTGACGCCGAAGTCGTAGGCGACCACGTGGTAGGGCAGCTCGGCGGCGGGGATTTCCGGGTGGCTGTCGGTTTCCAGGTTCCACACGCTGGAGCGCCACTCGTAGCGCTCGGTGGAGGACACCACCTTGGCCAGGTCCATGCCCTTCAGGCCCGGGAAGGAACGCGCCAGTTCCAGCGCCTTCTCTTCGGTGGCGTCGTCGCCGGCGAGGATGCAGCCGTTCTGCGAGCCCTTCTCGCGCAGGATGCGCGTCAGGCGGCGGGTGTCGATGCCGGCGATGGCGACGGTGCCGTTTTCCTTCAGGTAGTCGGGCAGCGACTGCTTGTTGCGCCAGCTGCTGGCCAGCAGCGGCAGGTCGCGGATGATCAGGCCGGCGGCCCAGACGCGATTGGCTTCGGCGTCTTCCGGGGTGGTCCCGGTGTTGCCGATGTGCGGGTAGGTCAGGGTGACGATCTGTTGGGCATAGGAAGGATCGGTAAGGATTTCCTGGTAGCCGGTCATGGCGGTGTTGAACACCACCTCGCCGACGGTCTGGCCGTCGGCACCGATGGCTTCACCGCGAAAAATGCTGCCGTCGGCAAGTGCAAGTATGGCTGGCTTAGTCAAGAAGACCTCCCGTGAATCAAGCCTGGCTGGGCGTGCGCAGGTTGTAAAAAAGCGGGATGACATCAGAAGAGGTCATCCCGCTTTTTATATGGTTCATGCTGCGCTGCTTTTAGTGGACACACTAAATCTGTAGTTTACAGAAACGCGACATAATGGTCCACCTTTTGCACGACGCGTAACGCTACCGCTGGGTCATTTTTGCGCCGTCATGCCGACGCGCGGCAGGCGCTCAGCGCAGCCCGAGCACGTCCTGCATGTCGTACAGGCCGCTGCCCTGCCCTTCCAGCCACAGCGCCGCACGCACCGCGCCGCGGGCGAAGGTCATGCGGCTGGAGGCCTTGTGGGTGATCTCCACGCGCTCGCCCTCGGCGGCGAACAGCACGGTGTGGTCGCCCACCACGTCACCAGCGCGCACGGTGGCGAAGCCGATGGTCTCGCGCTCGCGGGCGCCGGTCTGGCCCTCGCGACCGTAGACCGCCACCTTCTCCAGGTCACGCCCCAGGGCATTGGCCACCACTTCGCCCATGCGCAAGGCAGTGCCGGACGGCGCGTCGACCTTGTGCCGGTGGTGGGCCTCGATGATCTCGATGTCCACTTCGTCGCCCAGCACGCGGGCGGCGGTGTCCAGCAGCTTCAGGCAGAGATTGACGCCGACGCTGTAGTTGGCGGCGAAGACGATCGGAATGTCCTTGGCGGCCTCGGCCAGCAGGGCCTTCTCCTCCACGGAGAAACCGGTGGTGCCGATGACCATGGCCTTGCCGGCCTTGCGGCAGACCTCCAGGTTCTTCAGGGTCACGGTGGGATGGGTGAAGTCGATCAGCACGTCGAACTCGTCGACCACCTTCGCCAGGTCGCCCGACAGCGGCACGCCGATGCGCCCCAGGCCGGCCAGTTCACCGGCGTCGGCGCCCACCAGGGTGCTGTCCGGGCGGTCGATGGCGGCGGTCAGGCCGGCGCTGCCGTTGGTCTGCTGCACCGCCTCGATCAGGTTCTTGCCCATGCGCCCGGCGGCGCCCATTACGGCTATACGTCGCATAACAGAAAGCTCCAAGCTGGAAGCCAGAAGCCGGAAGCCCGAGCCGGCCCGCTTCAAGCCTCCAGCTTCGAGCTTCCAGCCCATCACTTATAAATCGTCGAAGAAGCGCTTCATGCCTTCGAACCAGCCACTGGCGCGGGGCGAGTGGGAGGTGTCGCCCTGCAGGCTGCTGCGGAACTCCTCGAGCAGTTCGCGCTGGCGCTTGTCCAGGTTCACCGGGGTCTCGACCACCACGCGGCACATCAGGTCGCCGGCGCCACCGCCGCGCACCGGGGCCACGCCCTTGCCGCGCAGACGGAACAGCTTGCCGGTCTGGGTGCCTTCCGGGATCTTCAGCTTCACCCGGCCATCCAGGGTCGGCACTTCCAGCTCACCGCCCAGGGCGGCGTCGGCGAAGCTGATCGGCACTTCGCAGTACAGGTGCTTGCCGTCGCGCTGGAAGATGTCGTGCTCGCGCACGTTGACCACCACGTAGAGGTCGCCCGCCGGGCCGCCATGGGCCCCGGCCTCGCCCTCGCCGGTGAGGCGGATGCGGTCGCCGGTGTCGACGCCGGCCGGCACCTTGACCGACAGCGTCTTCTGCTCTTCCACGCGGCCCTGGCCATGGCAGGTGCCACAGGGGTCGCTGATCATCTTGCCGCTGCCATGGCAGCGCGGGCAGGTCTGCTGCACCGAGAAGAAGCCCTGCTGCATGCGCACCTGGCCGATGCCGCCGCAGGTGGTGCAGGTGACCGGCGAGGTGCCGGGCTTGGCGCCGCTGCCGCTGCAGGTCTTGCAGCCGACCAGGGTCGGCACGCGGATGGTCACGGTGGTGCCGCGGACCGCGTCTTCCAGGTCCAGGTCCAGGGTGTAGCGCAGGTCGGCGCCGCGCTGCGGGCCGCCGCGGCCGCCACGGCCACCGCCGCCGCCACCGAAGAAGTCGCTGAAGACGTCGCCGAAGATGTCCGAGAAGCTCGCGCCGCCGAAGCCGGCGCCACCGCCGCCCATCTGCGGGTCGACGCCGGCGTGGCCGTACTGATCGTAGGCCGCGCGCCTGCTGGCGTCGGACAGGATCTCGTACGCCTCGTTGGCCTCCTTGAATTTATCCTCGGCTTCCTTGTCGCCGGGATTGCGGTCCGGGTGGTACTTCATGGCCAGCCGGCGGTAGGCCTTCTTCAGGTCCGACTCGCTGGCGCCACGCTCGACACCCAGTACCTCGTAGAAATCACGTTTGGCCATAAATTCTTTGCACCTTGAAAACCTCTCCCCCAGACACGCCGACGCGGGAGCAAGCCCCCGCGTGACGTTTCATGCGCACCGACACGCTGGTCGGTGCGCCGGAGCGCAAGCTTGCACGAGGCTTACTTGTTCTCCTTGACCTCTTCGAACTCGGCGTCGACCACGTCGTCGCCGGCCTTGTGGTCAGCATCGCCGGACTGGGCTTCGGCGCCCGGCTGCGGTTGCTCGGCGTACATCTTCTGCGCCAGCGGGGTGGACGCCTGGGACAGCGCGTTCATCTTCGCTTCGATCTCGGCCTTGTCGTCGCCCTTCACGGCGGCTTCCAGGTCGGCCAGCGCCTTCTCGATGGCAGCCTTCTCCTCGGCGGTGGCCTTGTCGCCAGCCTCGGTAACCATCTTGCGAGTCGCGTGGACCAGCGCATCGCCCTGGTTGCGGGCGGCGGCCAGTTCCTCGAACTTGCGGTCTTCCTCGGCGTTGGCCTCGGCGTCGCGCACCATCTGCTGGATCTCGTCCTCGGACAGGCCCGAAGAGGCCTTGATCACGATGGACTGCTGCTTGCCGGTGGCCTTGTCCTTGGCGGACACGTGCAGGATGCCGTTGGCGTCGATGTCGAAGGTCACTTCGATCTGCGGCACGCCGCGCGGCGCCGGCGGGATGTCGGCCAGGTCGAACTTGCCCAGCGACTTGTTCTGCGCGGCCTGCTTGCGCTCGCCCTGCAGCACGTGGATGGTCACGGCGCCCTGGTTGTCGTCGGCGGTGGAGAACACCTGCGACTTCTTGGTCGGGATGGTGGTGTTCTTGTCGATCAGCGCGGTCATCACGCCACCCAGGGTCTCGATGCCCAGGGTCAGCGGGGTGACGTCGAGCAGCAGCACGTCCTTGACGTCACCGGCCAGCACGGCGCCCTGGATGGCGGCACCCATGGCTACGGCTTCGTCCGGGTTGACGTCCTTGCGCGCTTCCTTGCCGAAGAACTCGGCGACGGTCTTCTGCACCAGCGGCATGCGGGTCTGGCCGCCGACGAGGATCACTTCGTCGATCTTCGACACGTCCAGGCCGGCGTCCTTCAGGGCCACGCGGCAGGGCTCGATGGTGCGCTGCACCAGGTCTTCCACCAGGGACTCCAGTTTGGCGCGGGACACCTTGACGTTCAGGTGTTTCGGGCCGCTGGCGTCGGCGGTGATGTACGGCAGGTTGACGTCGGTCTGCTGGGTCGAGGACAGCTCGATCTTGGCCTTCTCGGCAGCCTCTTTCAGGCGCTGCATGGCCAGCGGGTCGCCCTTGAGGTCCATGCCGGTCTCTTTCTTGAACTCGTCGACGAGGTAGTCGATCAGGCGCAGGTCGAAGTCTTCGCCACCGAGGAAGGTGTCGCCGTTGGTGGCCAGCACTTCGAACTGGTGCTCGCCGTCGACTTCGGCGATCTCGATCACCGAGACGTCGAAGGTACCGCCGCCCAGGTCGTAGACGATGATGGTGTGGTCGCCCTTGGCCTTGTCCAGGCCGTAGGCCAGCGCAGCCGCGGTCGGCTCGTTGATGATGCGCTTGACGTCCAGGCCGGCGATGCGGCCGGCGTCCTTGGTGGCCTGGCGCTGGCTGTCGTTGAAGTAGGCCGGCACGGTGATGACCGCTTCGGTGACCGGCTCGCCCAGGTAGTCCTCGGCGGTCTTCTTCATCTTCTTCAGGACTTCGGCGGAAACCTGCGGCGGGGCCATCTTCTGGCCCTTGGCTTCGACCCAGGCGTCGCCGTTGTCAGCCTTGACGATGCTGTACGGCACCATCTTGATGTCTTTCTGCACGACGTCTTCTTCGAAGCGACGGCCGATCAGGCGCTTCACCGCGTACAGGGTGTTCTTCGGGTTGGTGACCGCCTGGCGCTTGGCCGGCTGGCCGACCAGGATCTCGCCATCGTTGGCGTAGCCGATGATCGACGGGGTGGTGCGAGCGCCTTCGGCGTTCTCGATCACCTTGACGCTGCCGTTTTCCAGGATGGAGACGCAGGAGTTGGTGGTCCCCAGGTCGATACCAATGATTTTGCCCATATTCACTCTCCAGAAATTAGATTCCGTGCTGATCCCGCTGCGGACCTTGTGCTCGGTTGATTACCCAGATGGGGACCGGGTGGCGGATTTCAAGCCTTCTCGTCGATCGAAGGCGGGGTTTGCTCGGGTGCCTTGCTGACCACGACCATGGCCGGGCGCAGCAGGCGACCGTTGAGCAGGTAGCCCTTCTGGAACACCTTGACCACGCTGCCGGGCTCCAGGTGCACGCTCTCTTCCATCGCCATCGCCTGATGGTGCTCGGGGTTGAACGGCTCGCCGTGGGGGTCGACCGGCTCCAGGTTGTAGCGCTTGAGGGTGTCGTGGAACATCTTGAGGGTCAGCTCGATGCCTTCGCGCATCGGCTTGATCGCCTCGTCGTCCGGGCTGGACATTTCCAGCGCGCGCTCCAGGGTGTCGACCACCGGCAGCAGGTCGCCGGAGAACTTCTCCAGGGCGAACTTGTGCGCCTTCTCGATATCCTGCTCGGCGCGGCGACGCACGTTCTGCAGCTCGGCGGCGACGCGCAGGCTCTGGTCCTTGGCCGCGGCCAGCTGTTCCTCGAGGTCCAGCACGCGGGCGTTCAGGTCGTCGCCGGCAACCTGTTCCGGCTGCTCGTTCAGGTGCGAATCCTGAGTCTGTTGCTCGTCAGACATGCCACTCTCCTAAAAAAGAAAAAGCCTTTGAAAACAAAGCGAACCCAATGGCTCGCGGCTCTGCCGGCTATATGGGGGCCATTTGCGCCGGTTCAAGGGGCGGGCGATGAATTGCCAGCGGCAAAAAATACTGTATAAATAAACAGACCTTTTCACCGGAGCCGCCCTCCATGCTGGTTCACCTCTCCGTGCACAACTACGCCATCGTCGAGCACCTCGATCTCGAGCTCGCCGCCGGCATGACCGTGATCACCGGCGAGACCGGCGCCGGCAAGTCGATCATGCTCGACGCCCTCGGCCTGGCCCTGGGCGACCGCGCCGACAGCGGCGTGGTGCGCCCCGGCGCGGACAAGGCCGACATCCTCGCCAGCTTCGACGTCGGCGCCATCGCCGAGGCCCGCGACTGGCTCGCCGAGCGCGACCTGGAGCAGGACGGCCCGTGCATCCTGCGCCGGGTGATCACCGCCGAAGGCCGCTCGCGCGGCTACATCAACGGCACGCCCTGCACCCTGGGCGACCTCAAGGCCCTGGGCGAGCTGCTGATCGATATCCACAGCCAGCACGAGCACCAGTCGCTGCTCAAGGCCGACACCCACCGCCGCCTGCTCGACGAATACGCCGGCAGCCAGGACCTGGCGCGCCAGGTACAGCTGGCCGCGCAGCGCTGGAAACAGACGCGCCAGGAACTCGACCGCCTGTCGCGCAGCAGCGACGAACAGCGCGCCCGCCACCAGTTGCTCAGCTACCAGTTGGACGAACTGGAGAACCTGGCCCTGGGCGAGAACGAACTGGAGGCGCTGGAGGCCGAGCACAAGACCCTGAGCAACGCCGGCGCGCTGCTCGGCGCCTGCCGCCAGGTGGTGGACATGTGCAGCGAAAGCGACGCCGGCAACGTGCTTTCGGTGCTGACCGCCAGCCTCAACCGCCTGACCGCCTTCCAGAGCCAGCCCGCGGCGCTGGCCGAGGCGGTCAACCTGCTGTCCAGCGCGCAGATCCAGGTAGAGGAAGCGGTGGGCGAGCTGAACCGTTTCGTCGACAACTTCGATGCCGACCCCAGCCGCCTGCAGCTACTGGAAGAACGCATGGACGCCATCTACAGCCTGGCCCGCAAGCACCGCGTGCAGCCCCACGACCTGCAAGCCCTGCAACAGCGCCTGCTGGAGGAACTGGAAGCGCTGAACGCCGACGACGAAGCCGCGGAACGCCTGGGCGAGGAACTGGCCGCCTACGAGCGCCATTACCAGGAAAAAGCCGCGGAACTCAGCGCCCTGCGCCGCCAGGCCGCCCCGCAGCTGGCCACCCTGGTGGAAACGGAAATGCAGCGCCTGGGCATGCCTGGCGGGCGCTTCGCCATCGAACTGAGCGACGCCCCCGCCGACGAGCCCCAGGCCAACGGCCTGGAGCAGCTGGAATTCCTGGTCAGCGCCAACCCCGGGCAGCCGCTCAAGGGCCTGGCGCGGGTCGCCTCCGGCGGCGAACTGTCGCGCATCAGCCTGGCCATCCAGGTGATCACCGCGCAAACATCGCGCACGCCCACCCTGGTCTTCGACGAAGTGGACGTCGGCATCGGCGGCCCCACCGCGGAAGTGGTCGGCCAACTGCTGCGCCGCCTGGGCGAAGGCGGCCAGGTGCTGACCGTCACCCACCTGCCGCAGGTCGCGGCCCAGGGCCACCAGCACCTGTTCGTGCACAAGGAACGCGGCAGCAGCGAAACCCGCACCGCGGTGGCCAACCTGAAGAAGGCCGAACGCATAGAAGAGATCGCCCGCATGCTCGGCGGCGTGGACATGACCAAGGAATCCCTGGCCCACGCCCGCAAGATGGTGGACCGGGCGCTGCAGGGCTGAAAAACCGCGAATCGCGCCGCGATGCGCGGCTATCGCGGACAAGGTCCACTCGGGGAAATGCCACGCCTCGGGCTGACTGTAGGAGCAGGCCCTGCCTGCGATTCGCGCGCAGGGCGCGCTCCTACAAGGGCACGGCGCATGGGCAACCTGTAGGAGCGGATCTCATCCGCGAATCGCGCCGAGACCTCCGACTATCGCGGACAAGGTCCGCTCCTACCGCATGAGCGAGCATGGCTTTTCGTAGGATGGTGTTGAGCGAAGCGATACCCATCACCACCACCGTATGGGTTTCGCAAGCTCAACCCATCCTACGAAAAGCGCCTCGGCGCAGACAGTTGCTCCTACGCACCAATCTCACCTGAAATCCCCCTGAAAATGAAAACGGCGGCCCCAGGGCCGCCGTTTTCCGTTCGTTGCAAGGCTACTTATTTCTTCTTGCGCACGTACAGGACCAGGTTGTGGTCCACCAGCTCGAAGCCGCGCTCCTTGACGATTTCCTTCTGGCGCTTCTCGATCTCGCTGTCCATGAACTCGATGACCTCGCCGGTATCCACGCAGACCATGTGGTCGTGGTGGCCGCTGTCGGCCAGCTCGAACACGGCATGGCCGCCGTCGAAGTTGTGGCGCACCACCAGGCCGGCTGCCTCGAATTGGGTCAACACGCGGTACACGGTGGCCAGGCCGACATCCTCGCCAGCCTCCATCAGCGCCTTGTAGACGTCCTCGGCGCTCATGTGGCGTTGCTCGGCGGAATCGAGCATCTGCAGGATCTTGACGCGCGGCAGGGTGACTTTCAGGCCGGCCTTGCGCAGTTCGCTATTTTCAACCATGTGTGCTTTCTCGGCGCGGAATGCTTCGCAGCATCCTTCAATGCGGGTATGATCGGGGTTTCGTCGCCCAGCCAAGATAGTGGAAGTCACCCCCCGATGCAAAACACCAAGCTCATGCTGACCAGTCTCGCATTCGCAATGGGACTAGCCGCACTCGCCGGTTGTTCGTTCCCGGGGGTCTACAAGATCGACATCCAGCAAGGCAACGTCGTAACACAAGACATGATAGACCAACTGAAGCCGGGAATGACCCGTCGGCAGGTGCGTTTCATCATGGGCAACCCGCTGATCGTGGATACCTTCCACCCCGACCGCTGGGACTACCTGTACAGCATCCAGCCCGGCGGCGGCCAGCGCCAGCAGGAGCGCGTCAGCCTGATGTTCAACGGCAACGACCAGCTGATCGGCCTGAACGGCGACTTCCGCCCGGGCGTCAGCCGCGACGAGGCCATCCTCGGCAAGGAATCCACCCCCGCCTCGCCCGAGCAGCCGCAACAGCAGAAGCCGGAGCAGCCCAAGGAAGAGCCGGCCAAGCCGGGCTCGGTGGAAGAACAGCTGCAGCGCGAAGTCGACGAGGCCAAGCCGGTCGCCGTGCCCACCCCGGAACCGCTGGAAACCAATCCGCAGTAACCGGCACATCCATGAAAAAAGCCCGGCATCGACCGGGCTTTTTCATGTCCGCGTGTTTCGCTCAGCCCTTGCTGGCCTTGGCGCGGGCGGCACGCTGCTTGCGCACTTCCTTGGGGTCGGCGATCAGCGGCCGGTAGATTTCCACCCGCTCGCCCTCCTCCAGCACTCGGCCGTCCGGGTCGGCGACCGCCTTGCCGAAGATGCCCAGCGGGCTGTCGAGCACGTCCAGCTCGGGGAACTGCGCAGCGATGCCGGACAACCTCACCGCTTCGCGCACCCGCGTGCCGTAGGGCACGCTCAGGCGCAGCAGGCGCTGTCGCTCGGGCAGCGCGCAGACCACCTCGATGGCGATGCTGCGCTCATCAGCCATACAGCTGCTTGGCGCGCTGGCAGAAGGCGTCGACCATGGTGTTGGCCGCCTGGGTGAACAGCGGCCCGAGGGTCGCCTTGACCAGGGCGCCGGCGTAATCGAAGGTCAGGTCCAGGGTGATCTTGCAGGCCTTGTCGCCCAGGGCCTTGAAGGTCCACACGCCGTGCAGCTCGGAGAACGGGCCGTCCTCGAGGTTCATCTCGATGCTCTGCCCGGGCACCAGCACGTTGCGCGTGCTGAAGCGCTGCGACAGGTTGCCCTTGGCCACACTGAGCTCGGCGCGCATCGCCGTTTCGCTTGCCTCCAGCACCTTGCTCGCCGAGCACCAGGGCAGGAACTCCGGGTAGCGCGCCACATCGTTGACCAGGTCGTACAGCGCCTTCGCGGGATAGGGCAGCAGGGCCGAACGCTGGATATGCGTGCTCATAGGGGTCTCGCTTCTTCAGTGGCGGACGCCGGCGAACCGGCCTCCAACGGTACGAAAAACAGCGCGCATTCTCCGAGATTAGCCACCCACCCTCAAGCGCGCATCCCGCCGCACCCGGAATTGACCGACCCCGATGGCGGCGCGGCGAGCGACTCCCTATAATGCGCGGCCTATGGCTAAACAGAAGAAACACCCCCAGGGAACCATCGCGCAGAACAAGAAGGCTCTGCACGACTACTTCATCGAGCAACGCTTCGAGGCGGGCATCGCCCTGGCCGGCTGGGAGGTCAAGAGCCTGCGCGCCGGCAAGGCCCAGCTGGTCGACAGCTACGTCCTGCTCAAGGACGGCGAGGCCTGGCTGCTGGGCAGCCACATCACCCCGCTGACCACTGCCAGCACCCACGTGATCGCCGACCCGGTGCGCACGCGCAAGCTGCTGCTGCACAAGCGCGAGCTGGGCAAACTGTTCGGCGCGGTGCAGCAGAAGGGCTACGCCTGCGTGGCGCTGTCGATGTACTGGAAGAAGCACCTGATCAAGTGCGAGATCGCGCTGGCCAAGGGCAAGAAGGAATACGACAAGCGCGACACCGAGAAGGAACGCGATTCCAATCGCGAGATCCAGCGCGCCATGCGGCACGGCAAGGACGACTGACGCCAGGCTTTTCGTAGGATGGGTGGAGCGGAGCGATACCCATCACCGTGACAGCATGGGTTTCGCCAAGGCTCAACCCATCCTACGAAGCTGACGCCAGCCCCCGCTTTTCGTAGGAGCGAGCTTGCTCGCTCCTATTACAGGTTCCTGCCGTCAAACCCCCAGCCTGCGCTGCGCCCGCTCCAGGCGCCGCACTTCGTCCTGTGCCTCCTCCAGCACTTCCCGCACATAGGAAATGTGCCGGTGGGAAATCTCCCGCGCCTCTTCCGCCCGGCCCTGCATGATCGCGTCGTACAGCTCGCGGTGCTGGCTCATCAGTTGCTCGCGGGTTTCCGTGCGCTGGGCGTACATGCCGCCGATGTTGGTCACCACGTTGTGCTTGAGCAGGTCGAACAGGCCGCGGATGGTATGCAGCAGCACGGTGTTGTGGCTGGCCTCGGCGATGGCCAGGTGGAAGCTGGCGTCGGCTGCCCCCTCCTCCTCGCTGACCTTGTCGTTGCGCTGATAGCAGGCCTGCAGCGTCTCGAAGGCGCTGGTCAGGCGCTGGTGGTCCACCTCGGTGGCGCGCAGCGCGGCGTAGTAGGCGCAGGAGCCTTCCAGGGTGTGGCGGAACTCCAGCAGGTCGCGCTGCGCCTCGGGGTTGCTCTCCAGCAGGTGCAGCAACGGGTCGCTGAAGGTCGAGCCCAGGGACTGCGCGACATAGTTGCCGCCGCCCTGGCGGCTGACCAGCAGCCCCTTGGCCACCAGCTTCTGGATCGCCTCGCGCAGCGAAGGCCGCGACACCCCGAACTGCTCGGCCAGCACCCGCTCGGCCGGCAGGCGTTCGCCCGCCTTCAGCGTGCCCTCGAGGATCATCGCCTCCAGACGCTCGACGATATCGTCCGACAAGCGGCGCTGCCGTACCTGATTGAAAGCCATCTTTTCCCCACCTCTCGGCCCGCCTGGCGGAAGGCCCCGTTTCGCAGGGGCGGCAGCCTAACCAGCGGCACCCGACACAACAAGCCCGACGATCGCCGGGATCGCCCGGTCCGACAAAAGTTGTAGCGCCGCAAATTGACAGCCTACAGGGATGCTTTTACTCTGAGCGCTCGCTTTTGTAAATTGGTATTACCAATTTTTGCGAGATCCGCCGAGACGGTCGTCCGCCTGCCGCCAACCCCGCCCGGGGCGGCGCCAAACCCACGACACGGCGCAAGACTAGACTCCAATCAAAAAACAATTAGGAGCCAAAACAGCATGCAAACCTGGCAGCAGATCTATACCCCGCTCGGCAGCCTCGGCCTGTCCGCGCTGGTCGCCGTGATCCCGATCGTCTTCTTCTTCCTGGCGCTGGCCGTGTTCCGCCTCAAGGGCCACGTCGCCGGCACCATCACCCTGATCCTCTCCATCGTCGTCGCCATCGCCGCCTACGGCATGCCGGTCGGCAAGGCCCTGGGCGCCGCGTTCTACGGCTTCCTCTACGGCCTCTGGCCGATCGCCTGGATCATCGTCGCGGCGGTGTTCCTGTACAAACTGACGGTCAAGAGCGGGCAGTTCGAGATCATCCGCAGCTCGGTCCTGTCGATCACCTCCGACCAACGCCTGCAGGTGCTGCTGATCGGCTTCTCCTTCGGCGCCTTCCTGGAAGGCGCGGCCGGCTTCGGCGCGCCGGTGGCGATCACCGCCGCCCTGCTCGTCGGCCTGGGCTTCAACCCGCTATACGCCGCCGGCCTGTGCCTGATCGCCAACACCGCGCCGGTGGCCTTCGGCGCCCTGGGCATCCCGATCATCGTCGCCGGCCAGGTCTCGGGCATCGACGCCTTCAAGATCGGCGCCATGGCCGGCCGCCAGCTGCCGCTGCTGTCGCTGCTGGTGCCGTTCTGGCTGGTGTTCATGATGGACGGCCTCAAGGGCGTGAAGGAAACCTGGCCGGCCGCCCTGGTCGCCGGCGGCAGCTTCGCCGTCAGCCAGTACTTCACCTCCAACTTCATCGGCCCGGAACTGCCGGACATCACCTCCGCGCTGATCAGCCTGGTGTGCCTGACCCTGTTCCTGAAAGTCTGGCAACCGGCCAACGCCGTCGAAGTGGTCGGCGTCTCCGGCGGCGCAGCCGTGGTCGGCGGCGGCAACGCGCCGCGCTCCGAACCCTCGCCCTACAGCACCGGCGAGATCATCAAGGCCTGGTCGCCGTTCCTGGTGCTCACCGTGCTGGTCACCATCTGGACGCTGAAGCCGTTCAAGGCCATGTTCCTGCCCGGCGGCGCGCTCTACAGCCTGGTGTTCAACTTCCCGATCCCGGGCCTGGACCAACTGGTATTCAAGGGCCCGCCGATCGCTGCCGCCGCCACCGCGCTGCCGGCCGTGTTCAAGTTCGACCCGCTGGCCGCCACCGGCACCGCGATCCTGATCTCCGCGATCGTCTCGATGTTCATCCTGCGCATCGCCGCGAAAACTGGTCTGACCACTTTCAAGGAAACCCTGGTCGAGCTGAAGTGGCCGGTGCTGTCCATCGGCATGGTGCTGGCCTTCGCCTTCGTCACCAACTTCTCCGGCATGTCCACCACCCTGGCCCTGGTCCTGGCCGGCACCGGCGCGGCCTTCCCGTTCTTCTCGCCGTTCCTCGGCTGGCTGGGCGTGTTCCTGACCGGTTCGGACACCTCGTCCAACGCGCTGTTCGGCGCCCTGCAGGGCACCACCGCGCACCAGATCGGCGTCAACGACACCCTGCTGGTGGCCGCCAACACCACCGGCGGTGTGACCGGCAAGATGATCTCGCCGCAATCCATCGCCGTGGCCTGCGCCGCCACCGGCATGGTCGGCAAGGAATCCGACCTGTTCCGCTTCACCCTGAAGCACAGCCTGCTGTTCGCCGCGGTGATCGGCGTGATCACCCTGCTGCAGGCCTATGTCTTCACCGGCATGCTCGTTCACTAAGCTGTACCTGCCGGGCCCCAGCGCTACGGGGCCCGGCCTTCACCGTCCACCCCAACCGGTGCCCTGCCAGATGATCATTTCCGCCTCCACCGACTACCGCGCCGCGGCCCAACGCAAGATTCCGCCCTTCCTGTTCCACTACGCCGACGGCGGCGCCTACGCCGAGCACACCCTGCGCCGCAACGTGGCGGACCTGTCGGACATCGCCCTGCGCCAGCGCGTGCTGAAGAACATGTCCGAGCTGAGCCTGGAAACCAAGCTGTTCAACGAGACCCTGGCGATGCCGGTGGCCCTGGCCCCGGTCGGCCTGACCGGCATGTACGCCCGCCGCGGCGAAGTGCAGGCGGCGCGCGCCGCGGCCTCCAAGGGCGTGCCCTTCACCCTGTCGACCGTCTCGGTGTGCCCGATCGAGGAAGTGGCGCCGGCCATCGACCGGCCCATGTGGTTCCAGCTCTACGTGCTGAAGGACCGCGGCTTCATGAAGAACGCCCTGGAGCGGGCCAAGGCCGCCGGCTGCTCGACCCTGGTGTTCACCGTGGACATGCCGGTGCCCGGCGCCCGCTACCGCGACGCGCACTCCGGCATGAGCGGCCCGAACGCCCCGCTGCGGCGCATGTGGCAGGCCATGACCCACCCGCAGTGGGCGCTGGACGTGGGCCTGCTGGGCCGCCCGCACGACCTGGGCAACATCTCCAAGTACCGCGGCAACCCCACAGGCCTGGCCGACTACATCGGCTGGCTGGGCGCCAACTTCGACCCGTCGATTTCCTGGAAGGACCTGGAGTGGATCCGCGACTTCTGGGAAGGCCCGATGGTGATCAAGGGCATCCTCGACCCCGAGGACGCCAAGGACGCGGTGAAATTCGGCGCCGACGGCATCGTCGTCTCCAACCACGGCGGCCGCCAGCTCGACGGCGTGCTGTCCAGCGCCCGCGCCCTGCCGGCCATCGCCGACGCGGTGAAGGGCGATTTGACCATCCTCGCCGACTCCGGCATCCGCAACGGCCTGGACGTGGTCCGCATGATCGCCCTGGGCGCCGACAGCGTGCTGCTCGGCCGCGCCTTCCTCTACGCCCTGGCGGTGGACGGCGAGGCCGGCGTGCGCAACCTGCTGGAGCTGATCGAGAAGGAAATGCGCGTGGCCATGGTGCTCACCGGCGCCAAGTCCATCGGCGAAATCACCCGCGATTCGCTGGTGCGCGAACTCGGCGCCTGAAGGCGCCCCCTGTAGGAGCGAGCTTGCTCGCGAACCTGCCCGGCCCCGGGCCCGCCGGGTTCGCGAGCCAGCTCGCTCCTGCAAAATCAAAAGAACACCGATGGGCCGTCCAGCGGTCCACGCTCACCGATGATGACTGGAGCCGCCATGAGCCTGCCCGCCGCGTTCCTCGACACGGTAGAACACCTGATCCCCCGCGAGCGCCGCTTCGACGACCCGCTCTCGACCCTGGCCTTCGGCACCGACGCCAGCTTCTACCGGCTGATCCCCAAGCTGGTCATCCGCGTGGAGAGCGAAGACGAGGTGCGCACCCTGCTGCGCGCCGCCCACGCCCAGCAGGTGGCGGTGACCTTCCGCGCCGCCGGCACCAGCCTTTCCGGCCAGGCGGTCAGCGACTCGGTGCTGCTGGTGCTGGGCGACAACTGGAACGGCCGCGACATCCGCGCCAGCGGCGGGCAGATCCGCCTGCAGCCCGGCGTCATCGGCGCCCAGGCCAACGCCTGGCTGGCGCCCTTCGGCCGCAAGATCGGCCCGGACCCGGCCTCGATCAACGCCTGCAAGATCGGCGGCATCGTCGCCAACAACGCCAGCGGCATGTGCTGCGGCACCGCGCAGAACAGCTACAACACCCTGGCCGGCCTGCGCCTGGTGCTGGCCGACGGCACCCTGCTGGACAGCGAGGACGCAGCCAGCATCGAAGCCTTCCAGGCCAGCCACGGCGAGCTGCTGGAACAGCTGGCCGAACTGGGCCGGCAGACCCGCGCCAACACCGAGCTGGCGGCGAAGATCCGCCACAAGTACCGGCTGAAGAACACCACCGGCTTCTCCCTCAACGCCCTGGTGGACTACGACCAGCCGCTGGACATCCTCACCCACCTGATGGTCGGCTCCGAGGGCACCCTGGGCTTCATCAGCGCGGTGACCTACGACACCGTGCCGGACCACCCGCACAAGGCCAGCGCGCTGATCGTCTTCTCCGACGTGGAAACCTGCTGCAAGGCCGTGCCGGTGCTCAAGCAGCAGCCGGTGTCCGCCGTGGAGCTGCTGGATCGTCGCAGCCTGCGCTCGGTGGAGAACATGCAGGGCATGCCGGTGTGGGTGAAGAGCCTGTCCGCCGGCGCCTGCGCGCTGCTCATCGAATCCCGCGCGGCGACGCAGACGCTGCTGCACGAACAGCTCGCGCAGATCATGGCCTCCATCGCCGAATTCCCGGTGGAGAAGCAGGTCGACTTCAGCGAAGACCCGCTCGTCTACAACCAGCTCTGGCGCATCCGCAAGGACACCTTCCCGGCCGTGGGCGCGGTGCGCGAGACCGGCACCACGGTGATCATCGAAGACGTCACCTTCCCCGTCGAACAACTGGCCGAGGGCGTCAACCGCCTGATCGAGCTGTTCGACAAGCACGGCTACGACGAGGCGATCCTGTTCGGCCACGCGCTGGAGGGCAACCTGCACTTCGTCTTCACCCAGGGCTTCGACTCGCCCGAGCAGGTGGCGCGCTACTCGGCCTTCATGGACGACGTGGCGCACCTGGTGGCGGTGGAATACGGCGGCTCGCTGAAGGCCGAGCACGGCACCGGGCGCAACATGGCGCCCTTCGTCGAACTGGAATGGGGCCACGACGCCTACCAGCTGATGTGGCAGCTCAAGCGCCTGCTCGACCCCAAGGGCATCCTCAACCCCGGCGTCATCCTCACCGACGACCCGCAACTGCACCTGAAGAACCTCAAGCCGCTGCCGGCCGCCGACGAGATCGTCGACAAGTGCATCGAGTGCGGCTTCTGCGAACCGGTCTGCCCGTCCAAGGGCCTGACCTTGAGCCCGCGCCAGCGCATCGTCATGTGGCGCGACATCCAGGCCAAGCGCCGCAGCGGCGTCGACACCACGCAACTGGAGCGCGACTACCAGTACCAGGGCATCGACACCTGCGCCGCCACCGGCCTGTGCGCCCAGCGCTGCCCGGTGAACATCAACACCGGCGAGCTGGTGAAGAAACTGCGCGGCGAGCAGGCCCACCACGCCGGCACCGCCACCTGGCTGGCGCGCAACTTCGCCACGGCCATGCAAGGTGCGCGCTTCATGCTGCATGCCGCCAACGGCGCACGCAGGCTGCTCGGCGCACCGCGTCTGGCCAGCCTCAGCGCCTCCATCAGCCACGCCAGCAAGGGCCGCGTGCCGCAGTGGACGCCAGCCATGCCGCAGCCGGTGCGCTTCAGCCTGCCGGCAGCCAGCGATATCGCCGACAAGCCGCGGGTGGTCTACCTCACCGCCTGCGTGTCCCGCGCCATGGGCCCGGCGGCCGGCGACGAGGAACAGGTGCCGCTGATCGACAAGACCCGCCAGTTGCTGGAGAAAGCCGGCTACCAGGTGGTGTTCCCGGACAACGCCGACAACCTCTGCTGCGGCCAGCCCTTCGCCTCCAAGGGCTACAAGCAGCAGGCCGACGACAAGCGCGACGAACTGTTGGCCGCGCTGCTGCAGGCCAGCCGCGGCGGGCTCGACCCGATCTACTGCGACACCAGCCCCTGCACCCTGCGCCTGGTCCAGGAGCTGGCCGACAGCCGGCTGCGGATCTACGACCCGGTGAAGTTCATCCGCAGCTTCCTGGTCGAACGCCTGGACTTCCAGCCGCTGGACAAGCCGGTGGCGGTGCACGTCACCTGCAGCACCCAGCACCTGGGCGAAAGCCAGGCGCTGATCGACCTGGTGCGCCGCTGCACGAACGAAGTGGTGATCCCCGAAGGCATCCACTGCTGCGGCTTCGCCGGCGACAAGGGCTTCACCACCCCGGAACTCAACGCCCACTCGCTGCGCAGCCTGAAGGACGCGGTGCAGTACTGCGAAGAAGGCATCTCCACCAGCCGCACCTGCGAAATCGGCCTGAGCGCCCACAGCGGCATCGACTACCACGGCGTGGTCTACCTGGTGGACCGGGTAACCCGCCCCCGCGCGCAGGCGCAGCGGATCGACGCACCGTAGGGCGAATAACCGTTCGCGGTCATCCGCCGTTGCCCCGGCACGCAACCACCCGGCGAGCTCCCCGTAGGATGGGTTGAGCGAAGCGATACCCATCACCACCACCGCATGGGTTTCGCAAGCTCAACCCATCCTACGAAAAGCGCCGGCCTTAACCCCACGTTAAGCGAGCCCTGCCAGCCTCTGCCGCGAAACCGCCGCTGCGGCTATCCTGCTCGGCGACAGCATGCGAATGGGGGCGAAGATGAGAATCCTGCTGGCTGAAGACGACCCGCTGCTGGGCGACGGCATCCGCGCCGGGCTGGGCCTGGAAGGCGACACCGTGGACTGGGTGACCGACGGCGTGGCCGCCGACCAGGCCCTGGCCACCGACGAGTTTGACCTGCTGGTGCTCGACCTCGGCCTGCCGCGGCGCGACGGCATGGAAGTGCTGCGCGGCCTGCGCAAGCGCGGCGACATGACCCCGGTGCTGATCCTCACCGCCCGCGACAAGGTGGCCGACCGCGTGGCCGGCCTGGACGCCGGCGCCGACGACTACCTGAGCAAGCCCTTCGACCTCGACGAACTGCTGGCCCGCGTGCGCGCCCTCACCCGCCGCCACACCGGCCGCGCCCAGCCGCTGCTGGAACACGGCCAGCTGCGCCTGGACCCGGCCACCCACCAGGTCAGCCTGGGCGGCGAGCCGGTGGAACTGGCTCCGCGCGAATACGCCCTGCTGCGCCTGCTGCTGGAACAGCGCGGCAAGGTGCTCTCGCGCACCCGCCTGGTGGAAGCCCTGTACGGCTGGGACGGCGAGCTGGAAAGCAACGCCATCGAAGTCCACGTCCACCACCTGCGGCGCAAGCTGGGCAACGAGCTGATCCGCACCGTGCGCGGCATCGGCTACGGCATCGACCGCCCGGCCAAGGACGCGCCTTGAGCGCCACGCCCGGCCGCACGCGCCGCGCCGGCTCGCTGAGCCGGCGCCTGCTGCTGCTGCTGATCGGCGGCGTGACGCTCTGCTGGCTGCTGGCCGGCACCCTCACCTACCACCTCGCCTCGCGCCAGGTGGACCGGCTCTACGACGAAGACATGATCGACTTCGGCGAGGCCGCCCTGCGCCTGGTGGACGTCGCCGGCGGCCAGGGCGAGCTGATCGCCCGCAGCCGCAAGGCCATCGAGGGCCTGCCGCTGATCAAGCGCGAATCCGCCCTGGGCTACAGCCTCTGGTACCAGGGCCAGCCGCTGTTCGCCACGCCCGGCCTGCCCACGGGCCTGGAAGCCCTGGAGACCGGCTTCTCCGAAATCAGGCACGGCGGCATCACCTGGCGCGTCCTGCAGCTGAGTACTCGCGACGAAAACGCGCGCATCTGGGTGGTGGAAAACCTCCACCACCGCAGCCATACCCTGCACCTGCTGCTGCTCAGCGCCCTCTTCCCGCTGCTGCTGGCCCTGCCCCTGCTGGCCCTGCTGGTGTGGTTCGGCGTCAACAACGGCCTGGCGCCGCTGCGCAGCCTCACCGCGCAACTGCACCAGCGCAGCGCGCGCAGCCTGCAGCCGCTGGCGCTCAACCGCGCGCCGGTGGAAGTGCACAGCCTGGTCAACGAACTCAACCTGCTGCTCGAACGCCTGGGCACCGCCATGGAAGCCGAGCGCCGCCTGACCAGCGACGCCGCCCACGAAATCCGCACGCCCCTGGCCAGCCTGCGCACCCATGCCCAGGTGGCGCTGCGCTCCTCCGACTCGGCGGTGCTCGCCCACGGCCTGCAGCAGGTCAGCCGCAGCGTCGAGCGCATCGGCACGCTGATGGAACAGATCCTCCTGCTGGCGCGCCTGGACAACGAGGAACTGCACGAGACCTTCACCCCCGTCGACCTCGGCCAGCTCAGCGAGGAAACCATCGCCGACCTGGCGCCCCAGGCCATCGACAAGAACATCGAACTGACCCTGGAGAGCCAGGGCGCCGTGGTCATGGGCGTGCCGGTGTGGCTGGGCATCATGCTTGGCAACCTGGTGAGCAACGCCCTGCGCTACACCCCCGAGGGCGGCCGCGTGGAAGTGCGCCTGGGCACCGAGGGCAGCAAGGTGCAGCTGTGGGTGCTGGACTCCGGCCCCGGCGTGGCCACCGCCGAGCAGGCCGCCATCTTCACCCGCTTCTACCGCAGCCCCGGCGTCGCCTCCGGCACCGGCGGCAGTGGCCTGGGGCTGCCCATCGTCAAGCGCGTGGTGGAAATCCACCAGGGCCACATCAGCCTGCACCCCGGCCTGGACGGGCGCGGCCTGGGCGTGCGGGTGGAACTGCCGTCCGCGCAACTTTCCTGAACCCCGGCACCTGCGGCGCAGTCCACCGTGCAGGCCCCGCTCGCCTGGCGAGTCGCCGCCTGTGACATGTTCAGCCGTACAGGTACCGCATCATGAAAACCACCATCCTGTTCATCAGTGCCGCGCTGCTCGCGTCGCCGGTGTTCGCCGCCGACCGCTGCAGCGACAACCTGCAGAGAATCGACGAGAGCATGCAGAGCACCAACCGCAGCGACAGCGTGCAGGAGCAGGCCATGCGGCTCCAGGAAAAGGCCGCCCAGGCCCAGGAACAGGGCAATACCCAGGCTTGCGTCGCCATGACCGAGAAGGCCCTCAAGCTGCTGAAAGCCTCGTCCAGCAGCTGAGCCGACGCCCGGCGGGCGCCGCCGCGAGCGGGGAAACGCGGCGGCCCCGGGCCGCGGCAATCGACACATGAGGAAACAACCCCTTGAGCGCGCCGGGCAATCCGCTAGAATGCCCGGCGTCATTGGGGAGTAGCCGCCCGCCCGGAACACCGGCGGGGACCACGTCAACATCCTTGGCCGGCAGGCCATGGCGTGGCCAGCGCAAAGCCTGGCAAGACCTTTGACCATGCAACCTCCGCAACGGCCGGGGAGGCGCATGGTCATGGGTACCATACCGGCCGGGAGTTCCACCGTGATGCACCGCCTCCGTCCCGAATCGCCCTCCACCCGCGAGGAGCGCGCGCCATGCTGACCTTCGTCCTCGAACTGCTCGGCATGCTGTTGCTGATCCTGATCGCCGCCGAACTCTTCACCAACGCCCTGGAACACCTGGGCGAGCGCCTGGGCATCTCCGAAGGCGTCACCGGCTCGCTGTTCGCCGCCATCGGCACCGCCCTGCCGGAAACCCTGGTGCCGCTGCTGGCGCTGGTGGCCGGCACCAGCAACGTCTCGCTCAACGAAGAAGTGGGCGTGGGCGCCATCCTCGGCGCGCCGCTGATGCTCTCCACCCTGTCCACCTGCCTGATGGCCTGCTTCGTCCTCCGCGGCCGCGGCCTGCGCGGGCGCCTGGTGCCCGAGCGCAGCGGCCTGCTGCGCGACCTCAACTTCTTCCTCCTGGCCTTCTGCCTGGCCACGGTGGCGATGTTCGTGCCCTCGCAACTGCACAGCTACCGCATCGGCCTGAGCGTGCTGCTGGTGCTCACCTACGTCGGCTACATCACCCTCACCCTGCGCGCCTCCCGCGACCTGGTGGAAGACGGCCACGGCACCGCGGCGGAAAACCCCATGTGGCTGTCGCGCCTGGGCCTGCCGACCAACGTTTTCACCGTCCTCGTGCAACTGGCCCTGGGCCTGGCCCTGCTGGTGCTCGGCGCCAAGGGCTTCATCCACGGCGTGGAGGGCCTGTCCGACCTGCTCGGCATCTCCGCCCTGCTGCTCTCGCTGCTGATCATCCCCATCGCCACCGAACTGCCGGAGAAGGTCAACAGCATCCTCTGGGTGCGCCGCGGCAAGGACACCCTGGCCTTCGGCAACATCACCGGCGCCATGGTCTTCCAGGGCACCCTGCTGCCGGCCATCGGCATCCTGCTGACGCCCTGGCAGCCGCGCATCGAAGTGCTCACAGGGGTGCTGGTGACCCTCGGCGCGGCGCTCTGGCTGCGCCTCAACGCCCGCCACGACGGCATCGCCGCCTGGGCGCTGCTGGGCAACGGCGCGCTCTACGTCGCCTACCTGGCCATCACCCTCGGCCGCTGAACGCCGGCGCCGCCGTGCAAGCCACGGCGCAGCGCCTAAACTGACGGTTCCGCCAGGCGCCCGGCCGGCGCCTGCCGACACACCGCTGCATGCAAGGAGAGGCCATGAAGATCCTGGTAGTGCTCACATCCCACGACCAACTGGGCGACACCGGCAAGAAAACCGGCTTCTGGCTGGAGGAGTTCGCCGCGCCCTACTACGTGTTCAAGGACGCCGGCGCCGAGCTGACGCTCGCCTCGCCCAAGGGCGGCCAGCCGCCGCTGGACCCGAAAAGCGACGAGCCCGACGCCCAGACGCCGGCCACCGAGCGCTTCCGCAAGGACCCCGAAGCCCAGGCCGCCCTGGCCAACACGCGCAAGCTGGCCGAGGTGAACGAAGCCGACTACGACGCCGTGTTCTACCCCGGCGGCCACGGCCCCCTGTGGGACCTGGCCGAGGACAGGTACTCCATCGCCCTGATCGAATCCTTCGCCAGCGCAGGCAAGCCGGTCGCCGCCGTCTGCCACGCCCCCGGCGTGCTGCGCCACGTGAAGAACGGCGACGGCAAGCCGCTGGTCGAGGGCCGCCACGTCACCGGCTTCTCCAACAGCGAGGAAGAAGCCGTGGGCCTGACCGCCGTAGTGCCCTTCCTGGTGCAGAGCGAACTCAAGGCCAAGGGCGGCCGCTACGCCAAGGCCGACGACTGGCAAAGCCACGTGGAAGTGGACCGCCTGCTGATCACCGGGCAGAACCCCGCATCGAGCGAAGCGGTGGCCGCCGCCGTGCTGAAACTCCTGGTCTGACAGGGGCTTGCAGAGCCCCCGGTGGACTCGCCGGGGGCTTTGCCGTACACTGGCCGGGACCTTCAAAGGTTCTGGGGCCGATTAGGATTCGACGCCGGTAACAAAACTTGAGGGGCATGCCGAGTAGGTGACAGTTCTCGTAAATCCGCTGCCACAATTCATAGTTGCCAACGACGACAACTACGCTCTGGCCGCCTAAGGGCGCCAGCAGACCCTAGGGGATGCCTGTAAACCCGAAGATTAGGTCTGTCAGATAGAACAGGATCGCCGCCAAGTTCGCTGTAGACGTAACGGCTAAAACTCATACAGCTCGCTCCAAGCGCCCTGCCACTCGGGCCGCGCGGAGTTAACTCAGTAGAGATGGCTAAGCATGTAGAACCGATAGCGGAGAGCTGGCGGACGGGGGTTCAAATCCCCCCGGCTCCACCAAATACACATCTAAAGACGTCCTCGGACGTCTTTTTTTTCGCCTGAAACCCAGTAAATACGGGGCTTTCAGCGTCATCACGATCCGATAGCGTCCAGCAGGATCTATGAGATTCGGTATTCCAAGTGGTATTCCAAGCCATCCACTGGTAATTTTTGGAATACCGAAACCGTCCCTGGAATACCCCATGTGCGCCCAAGCAACCCGCCTATCTGATCTCAAGGTCAAAGCCGCCAAACCTCAGGAGAAGGACTATGTCCTGAGCGATGGTGACGGCCTACAGATGCGAGTGAGAAGCAATGGCTCTAAGCTCTGGAACTTCAACTACCGTCACCCGGTGACGAAGAGCCGGATCAACATGGGCCTCGGAACCTTCCCCGAAGTTTCATTGGCGCAAGCACGCAAGAGAACCGTTGAGGCACGAGAACTCCTCGCCCACGGCATCGACCCCAAAGAGAAACGGAATACAGAGCAGCAAGCCAAGAAGGCGGCAACCGAGCACACATTCCAGAATGTGGCGACGGCTTGGTATGAACTGAAAAAGGATGCGGTGACGCAAGCTTACGCCGAAGACATCTGGCGCTCCCTCACGCTGCACATCTTCCCCGACTTGGGCACCACTCCGATTTCCGCCATCAACGCCCCCCAGGTGATCAACCTACTCCGGCCGCTTGAGACCAAGGGGAGCCTCGAAACCGTTAAGCGGCTGACACAGCGGCTCAATGAGATCATGACCTACGGGGTCAACTCGGGACTGATTCACGCGAACCCACTCAGTGGGATCCGCTCCGTCTTCAAGAAGCCGAAGAAAAAGAACATGGCAGCACTGCCTCCTGATGAGCTGAAAGAACTCATGGTGGCAATCGCCAATGCCAGCATCAAAAGGACAACCCGCTGCCTGATCGAATGGCAGCTTCACACTATGACCCGGCCAGCCGAGGCAGCGACCACCCGCTGGGTGGACATCGATATCGAGAAGAAGATCTGGACGATCCCTGCAGAACGCATGAAGAAACGCCGTACGCACATTGTCCCGCTCACGGAGCAGGCGCTCGCGCTCCTAGAAGCGATCAAACCCTACAGTGGGCACAGGGAATACGTGTTCCCCGCAGACCGGAACCCTCGCACCCACTGCAACAGCCAGACCGCCAACATGGCACTCAAACGCATGGGTTTCGAAGGGCGCCTGGTCAGCCACGGCATGCGCTCGATGGCGAGCACCATCCTCAACGAGCATGGCTGGGATCCTGAACTGATCGAGGTGGCGCTGGCTCACGTAGACAAGGACGAGGTTCGCAGCGCCTACAACCGGGCGGACTATATCGAGCGCAGACGTCCGATGATGGCGTGGTGGAGTGAACACATTCAGGAATCAGCTACCGGCAACCTTTCGATGTCAGCCATCAAGGAAAACCGGGACAGAAAAGTCGTGTCGCTTCGTTGAGCAATCAGATTAAAAGCAGGTTTTTCGCGGTACTGAAGGACTGACTGATGAAGCTTCCTCATTCCGCCAGATGCTCAACGTCTTGGGCTGGGGCGGAAAATACAGCCCTCACGTCACACGGACGACAGGCAGCACCAGACTCAATGAAATGGGATTTTCAGCAGACTGGATCGAAAGGCAACTGGCACATACCGAGCAGAATGCAGTTCGGCGCACCTATAACCACGCAGAGTATCTAGCCGACCGGGCTAAAATGATGCAGCAATGGGCGGATATGCTGGAAGCTTGGAAGACCAATAGCGAGGGCTCATCCAGCGTAAACACCTAGGCCTAGACTCACATACCTTACCTGCACTGAGGTGGTGGACGCTTCCGACGAGTTTTCCCTAGATGACCTAGTGAAAGCCGACAAAAAAGGCGCCTCACGGCGCCTTTTTTGTGCTCCTTGTAGCAGGGCAACGTCAGCACTGTGAATGGGGCCCCTGAGCCCCCTTCCGCTACCGCGGGACAGTAGTTCTGGTGCTGCTCGGGCTCCCCGATGCAGGGTGATGCAAAGCCTCTAGCAGGTGAACGGCAGAGAACGGCCCAGGCTGTGTAAAAACGTTTCTGAGAATCGGGTCTGCTAAAAAAGCGAGCGAATTGCGCACTTCCTCGCGAATTCCAGCCGGTTCAGCCTAGAAAACCTCCGCAAATTTTACGTAGCGACGTGAACCTCGATTATGAGCGAGCGTTTTTACACAGCCTCGGCCAGAAGCGGACACTGACAGTTAAAGCTTTGCATAACGGCAGGTGAATCCGAGATGCCGCGCTAAGCGGGCTGATTCGCAGCTGCAGCACCTACAAAGGTTAGTCCGCTGGAGTCAGTGAAATTTCGACTAATGGCACTTTGCTCCACCATGGATCTGCCCCTATAGTGCCGCTATACCCCCACCATTCACAGGGATGTTGAGATGAAAAAACGTGATTTCCTGCTGCCCCTTGCTACCCTGACTGCCGCCGTAACCGCTAACCAAGCCTCGGCCTCCGTTGCAGTGCATGGAACCGACAAGGCAGCTGAGAACACTGCCATTGAGAACCAGGGGGCGGCATTGCCAATCGTCAACGTCGGCGAGCAAATGGTCACCGGTCGCCAAGGCGACAACCTCTTCAGCTTCATCCTCAAGCGTGGAGAAGACGGCCAGATGGTCGCTGCCCACTACTCGCATAGCTCGCACGCCTCCCATAGCTCTCACAGCTCGCACTACTCGAGCCGCTGATGGCTGGTCTCGCTGAGCTGACCTTCGACAGTCAGTTGTATGGTGTGGATGCGATCCAGAAGGCGGCATATCGCTCTATGCACGCCTTCACGCTCAATCTAAAGGTCGAAGGCGGGAACATGCTCTGCAAGCTGATCGGCAACATCACGACAGAGCAAGACGCGTTTGAACGCGCTGTCGAAGAGTTCCGCAAAGACGTCCTCGACTATCAGTTGCGGGCACAGCTTCACGCAGAAACCGCCCCCATCCGCAACCTAATCATGGGATTGGCTTTCTCCAATGCCAGGCTGAACTGAAGTGAGTAAATTCCAAGGACTGGATGCTTATATCCGGCGAGACGGGTACGAGCTGCTGCCGTTCAAATTCGACCGCCTCGAAGGTGATGACTATGTCATTACTAACATGACCGGCGAACACCTTGTCGTGCCGATGGAGGAGTTGCGCGCGCTCCTCTCCAAAGATCTTGCCGCTGAACATCCGCTCTATGCGTCGCTGCGTGCCAAGCATTTCATCCGATACGCCGATGAGCAGGCACCGCTGGATCTGCTGGCGCTGAAGCTGCGTACGCGCCTCTCGCGACTGGCAGGCCTCACTAGCCTCCACATCTTCGTTGTGACACTGCGTTGTGACCACAGCTGCCCGTACTGCCAAGTGTCGCGGCAAATGGACGGGGAAGCCTTCGACATGACGCCAGAGATGGCGGACAAGGCTTTAGATTTCGTTTTCCGATCTCCTAACCCAGCGATCAAGATCGAGTTCCAGGGCGGCGAGCCGCTCTTGAATTTCGAGATGGTGCGCTATGTGGTCGAGGCCGCAAAACGGCGTAACCTGGTTGAAAAGCGTGATCTTGAGTTTGTCATCGCCACCACGCTTTCACTGCTCACTGACGAAGTCCTCACGTTCTGCCACGAGCACGACATCATCCTGTCGACCTCGCTCGATGGTCCTGCAGACCTACACAACGCCAATCGCCCACGCGTCGGTCGCGATAGCTTCGAACGCTTCGAAGATGGCTTGGCCAAGGCTCGAAATGTCCTCGGCGTGGACAGAGTCAGCGCCCTCATGACTACCACGGACAAGAGCCTGCCTCGAGTCCGTGAAATCATCGATGAGTACGTTCGACTGGGGTTCAACGGCATTTTTCTTCGGGCTCTTTCTCCGTATGGATTTGCGATCAAAACCCGCAAATTCATGACCTACAATACGGAGCGCTGGCTGGAATTCTACAAGGAAGGCCTCGCGTACATCCTCGAGCTGAACAAGGCAGGCATCCCCTTCGTTGAGCACTATGCATCGTTGATCCTCAAGAAGATGCTGACCAGCAATGACCCGGGCTATGTTGATCTGATGAACCCCGCCGGCGCCGGCATCGCGGCGATCGTCTTCAACTACGACGGCTCGGTCTATGCATCGGACGAGAGTCGGATGCTCGCAGAGATGGGTGATCAGTCCTTCCGGTTGGGCAACATCCTGACTGACAGCTACGAAGACATCATCCTCTCCGATGTGCTGCTCGACGCTTTGGAACAGTCTTTCACGCTTAGTGCGCCGATGTGTTCTGACTGCGCCTTTGAGCCCTATTGCGGTGCCGAGCCGGTCTTCCATCACGCCATTTTCAAAGACGTCTTGGGGCGCAAATCAGAGTCCTCGTTCTGCAAGCGGAACATGACGATCTTCAAACACCTTATCCGCCTGATGCAGTCTGATGCATCCACTCGCCGCCTCTTCATGCAGTGGGCCAACGCATGCTGAAACTCGCTGGGAAAGTCGGTCGAATCCAACTGGTTGAAGTCCAAGATCGCCCATTGCTTCTGCAGGTGAGCACCAACCCGGAGCTGCCGATGGTGCTGCGGACGACTAGAGCATTCCTGGTCTCTTCGCAGGAGCTGCCGGAAGGCTACCAGCACTATCTAATCCCCGAGCCTCTTGAATGGCGCGTTCGAGAGCTGGAAGGAAAGAGCTCGTTCACCTTGCTGCCCAATGACTACAACTACCTGGGCCACAACGACATCATCCGCCTGGACGGCCAGGCGATCCGAGTGCTCTTCAGGGCCAACTCCGGTCACAACTCGCTGCTGGTAACTGAGCAGTGCAACCACTACTGTCTGATGTGTTCTCAGCCTCCCAAGAACATCGACGACAGCTGGATACTCGATGAGCTCGAGGCACTGATTCCCCTGATCCCCAGGGAAACGCCTGAGGTAGGTTTTTCAGGTGGAGAACCGACGCTGGCAGGGAGGCGATTCATCAATCTCATCCGGATGATGAAGTCGTATCTGCCGAGGACAGTCGTCCATGTGCTCTCAAACGGACGCACGTTCGCAGATGAGCATTTTGCTCGACAGTACGCAGAGATTGCGCACCCCGACATCATGATCGGAATCCCACTCTACTCCGATGATCCCGACCTGCATGACTACATTGTTCAAGCGCCGGGAGCATTCCAGGAAACCGTTCAAGGGATCCTCAACCTCAAGCGTCTTGGTCAGAAGGTTGAGATTCGGATCGTGCTGCACAAGCAGTCGATCAGTCGCCTACCGCAACTGTGCGAGTACATCGCGCGGAACCTTCTGTTCGTCGATCACGTGACGCTGATGGGACTGGAAATGATTGGCTTCACGCGCGCCAATTTGGATGCCCTGTGGGTTGACCCCGCAGACTACCGAGACGTCCTGAGTGAAGCTGTAGGCATCTTGGCAGCCTATCGCATGAACGTGTCCGTTTATAACCACCAGTTGTGCTTGGTGAACGATGACGTGCTTCCCTATTACCGTAAGTCCATCAGCGATTGGAAGAACGAGTACGTACCAGAGTGCGACGGCTGCGCCCGCAAATCCCAATGCGGGGGCTTCTTCTCCTCTGGCGTACGCAATGGGTACAGCAGAGCGATCACCCCGTTCCTAGTGTGACGCCTGCCCAATGAAAAGCTCAGCTACGTCAGCCCGATGTTGAGCTGTGCCTCATGTTCGAGGCGGCGACTCGACAGGATGCGGCTGAGGTAACCGTAGATATAGATCTTCAGCAGGACGGCCGGGTTATACGCAGGCCGGCCAGGTTCCCGGGCAGCTGCGTGCATTGACCTCAATGCTCGCCTTGGATGAAACGCTTCGCGTATTCAGGCAAGAGAAAACTGCGCTGCTTTGGGTCCAGGCTGTGTGAAAAGAGCAAAACTCGGGGTTCTGCATCGCTCCTGGTCCATGGCAAAGGCTGAGATGGGGTTTGGGCCGAAATAGCGTTCTGCTTGCGGTAGTGGGGCATCTGAGGTCTGCGATCGCCTCGGGAGACGGCAAGAAGCGTGGAAAAAGTCCTTCTCAGGACTGCAAGGCCGCCACCGCTTCGCGGATGCCCAAAATGCTCATCAACCGTTTGAGGTTGTAGGCGAGCACATGCAGGCTCATCTCGGTGCTCACTCGGGGTAGCGTTTTGGTCAGGAAGTGCGTCGAGCCCATCCAGTGCTTGAGCGTGCCAAATGGATGCTCGACGGTCTGGCGGCGGATGCTCATCATCTCTGGCTGATGATCGAGGCGACGCTGCATGGCATCGATGACGTCCTCGTGCTCCCAGCGTCGAACTCTCCTGAATGGCTCACTGGTGCACTGCGTTCGGAGTGCACATTGCTTGCAGTTCGAGCTCCAGTACGCATGTGTCGTCAGGCCGGCCTCAAGATTCGTGTAGCGATAAATCAGGCTTTGCCCCGCGGGACAGCGGTACTCATTTTTCTCCGGCACATACACAAAATCCTGCTTGCCGAAGCGCCCGTCCGCCTTGCTATTGGATGTCAGCGGCTTAGGGACATAGGTGGTGATGCCAGATTGGTCGCAGGCAAGTATTTCTTCGCCCTTGAAATAACCACGATCGGCGACGACGGTCAGGCCTTCAACCCCGATGGCGCTGCGCGCCTGCTCGGCCATCATCGCCAGTGCCGAGCGATCATGGCCGACATTGGTGACTTCGTGGGCGACGATGAGGTGATGTTGGGTATCTACGGCCGTCTGCACGTTGTAGCCGACCACGCCGGTGCCTCTGCCACTGGTGGCCATGGATCGCGCATCCGGATCGGTCAGGGAGATCTGCCCGTCCGGCGCTTCACGCAACTGCTGCTCCATGTCCTTGAGCGCCTGCATCTGCTGCTTGAGCTTTTCGAGCTTGTCTTGCAGGCGGACGGCCTTGGCTTCGGCAACATCAGATTGCGTCCGATCGGCGGTCTCCATCGCCGCCAGATAGCGCTCGATGCTCTTCTCGATCTGCTCCATGCGGGCGCGGAGCTTGCCCGGAGTGAAGTTGCGATCACGGTTATTGACGGCTTTGAACTTGCTGCCGTCGATGGCTACCAGTGACTGTGAGAACAGCTCCAGCTGGCGGCACAGCACGACAAACTGGCGACAGACATTGCGGATGGCCTTGCCATTGTTACGGCGAAAATCAGCGATGGTTTTGAAGTCTGGCGCCAGCCGTCCAGTCAGCCACATCAGTTCCAGGTTGCGCTGGCATTCGCGCTCCAGGCGGCGGCTGGATTGGATGCGATTGAGGTAACCGTAGATGTAGATCTTCAGCATCACGGCGGGATGATAAGACGGTCGCCCGGTTACAGCCGGTGCCACTCCATCGAACTCCAAGGCCGCTAGGTCGAGTTGCTCGACGAAGGTTTCCACTACACGGATCGGATTGTCTTCGGCAACGAAGTCATCCAGGCATTCCGGCAGCAAGCTGACCTGTGTCCGGCTCGCTTCCTCGATGAATCGCTTCATACGCCGCCCCCGCTGACGATGCTCCAGCAACTCTAGGCGAGGGCGACGTTTTCACACAGCCTGGGTCGGTAGTGGCCTCTCATCAAGGGCTGCAATCGGCCAGGAGCGGGCACTCCCTCATTAACAGCGATCTGCAGCGTTATAGAGAGAAAAGGACCGACAATAACGGGCCACGTATTAGCCTGGGCTTCAACCGGACTTCGGCAAAATCGAATTCCTCCACCTCCGCGCTCGCCAGCATCATGCCAGGCATCTCACTCAACGCGGATACAAGGCATGACCGACTTCGATCCCTCGGAATGGCTGGGGCGTACCCAGGAAGTTCACGACCAACTTAGCCGCAACCTCGTGCAACGCATCGCGGCTACCTTCAATGCATCGGCGCCGGCCCACGGCGAAGAGCTGCCATGGCTCTGGCACTGGTGCTTCTTCAACGATCAGGTGGCGGGCAACCGTCTGGGCCCGGACGGCCACCCGGTGCTGGGTACTTTCATGCCACCGGCCCACGGGCGCAATCGCATGTGGGCAGGCGGCCGGCTGGATTTCCTCGAACCCTTGCGGATCGGCGCCGAAGCCTGGCGCAAGACGCGTATCGAGCGCATCGAGGAGAAGGCCGGGCGCACCGGTTCGCTGCTGTTCGTTACCCTCGCCCACGAGTATTGGCAGGACCGTCAACTGTGCCTGCGCGAGGAGCAGGACATCGTCTACCGCGAGCCCTCGCCGCCCAAGCTCGGCGCAGGCGAGCCCTCGCCCCAGATGGGTTGGGAAGAGCGCATCGCGCCTGACCCCACCCTGCTCTTCCGCTACTCCGCGGTGACCTTCAACGCCCACCGCATCCACTACGACTGGCCCTACGTCACCGGCGCCGAGGGCTACCCCGGCCTGGTGGTGCACGGCCCACTGACTGCAACCCTGAGCCTCGCTGCCTTCGCCCGCGCCAACCCGCTGGCACGCCTGCGCCGCTTCAGCTTCCGAGGCGTGCGCCCGTTAATCGCACCCGAGCCGTTCCAGGTGGGTGGACGCCACACCGAACCCGGCGTAGCCGAACTGTGGGCCGCCAATTCCACCGGCGTGTGCCAGCGCGCCGAAGTCCTGTTCGACTGACCCTGCCCCGCGTCCATCCCGCTGACGCAGCCCAAAGGAAGAGCGATGAACCACCACGACAACGAAGAACTCAATGCCATCCGCGAAGGCGTGCGCGCCCTCTGTGCGGAGTTCCCCGCCGAGTACTGGCGCAAGGTCGATGAAGCGAAAGGCTTCCCCGAAGCCTTCGTCAAGGCCATGACCGAGGCCGGCTGGCTGTCGGCGATGATCCCCGAGGAATACGGCGGCTCCGGCCTGGGCCTGGCCGAGGCCTCGGTGATCCTCGAGGAGGTCAACCGCTGCGGCGGCAACTCCGGGACCATCCACGGGCAGATGTACAACATGTTCACCCTGCTGCGTAACGGCAGCGAGGAGCAGAAGCGCTACTACCTGCCCAAACTCGCCAGCGGCGAACTGCGCCTGCAGTCCATGGGCGTCACCGAGCCGACCACCGGCACCGACACCACCAAGATCAAGACCACCGCCGTGCGCAAGGGCGACAAATACGTCATCAATGGCCAGAAGGTGTGGATCTCGCGGGTGCAGCACTCCGACCTGATGATCCTGCTGGCCCGCACCACGCCGTTGGCCGAGGTGAAGAAGAAGGCCGAGGGCATGTCGATCTTCCTGGTCGACCTGCGCGAGGCCATCGGCAACGGCCTGACCGTGCAGCCCATCGCCAACATGGTCAACCACGAGACCAACGAGCTGTTCTTCGACAACCTGGAAATCCCCGCCAGCAGCCTGATCGGCGAGGAGGGCAAGGGTTTCCGCTACATCCTCGACGGCCTCAACGCCGAGCGCACGCTGATCGCCGCCGAATGCATCGGCGACGGCCGCTGGTTCATCGACAAAGCCAGCCAATATGCCCGCGACCGCGTGGTGTTCGGCCGCCCCATCGGGCAGAACCAGGGCGTGCAGTTCCCCATCGCCGAGGCGCACATCGAGGTGGAAGCGGCCGACCTGATGCGCTGGAAGGCCTGCGCGGAATACGACGCCGGGCGCAACGCCGGGGCCGCGGCGAACATGGCCAAGTACCTGGCGGCCAAGGCCAGCTGGGAGGCGGCCAACGCCTGCCTGCAGACCCATGGCGGCTTCGGCTTCGCCAACGAATACGACGTCGAGCGCAAGTTCCGCGAGACGCGGCTGTACCAGGTGGCGCCGATCTCCACCAACCTGATCCTCTCCTACGTGGCCGAGCACCTGCTCGAACTGCCGCGCTCGTTCTGACGGAGGCCACATGCAACTGGACAAGCTGCGCAGCGCGCTGTTCGTGCCGGGAGATCGCCCGGAGCGCTTCGCCAAGGCCCTGGCCAGCGGCGCCGATGCCGTGATCGTCGACCTGGAGGATGCCGTGCAGGCGTCCGCCAAGGCCCAGGCGCGCGAACATCTGCGCGCCTTCCTCGACGCCCACCCCGACGCCGGCGTCTGGGTACGGGTGAACATGGCCGGGCACCGGGAACACGATGCGGACCTCGACCTGTGCCGTCATCGTGGCGTGGTCGGCCTGCTGCTTCCCAAGTCGGAAAGCGTCGAGCAGGTGGTCAATGCCGCCACGGTCGGCAAACCGGTACTGCCCATCGTCGAGAGCGCCCTGGGCCTGCGGGCGTTGCCGGAAATGGCACGGGTTGCCGGCGTGCAGCGCCTGACCTTCGGCGGCCTCGACCTGTGCCTGGACCTGGGCATCAGCGCGGGTACCCCGGTCGCAACGCGCCTGCTCGACCAGGTGCGCTACGAGCTGTTGCTGCACACCCGCCTGGCCGGCCTCGCCGCGCCACTGGACACCGTGTTTCCCGAGATCGCCAACCCCGAGGGCCTCGCCCGCTTCGCCCGCGATGCCCGAGATGCCGGTTTCGCCGGCATGCTGTGCATCCACCCGCGCCAGGTCATCGGCGTGCACCAGGCGCTGGCGCCAACCCGTGAACAGTTGGATTGGGCGCAAAAGATCGTCGGCGCGGCCCAAGGCAATGGTGCTTTCCAACTGGACGGGCAGATGGTCGATGCACCGGTGATCGAACGCGCCCGGCGCCTGCTCGCACTGCACGACTGACAGTACCGACCTCGCTTGCGCCGGCCCTCGTGGCCGGCTTTTTTTGCACCGCCGCCACCCCGCAGATGCGCTTGCGAGCAGATATCCAGGCAGCGCAAAGACGAACACCCGGTCCATCGTGGAGACCGGGCGTGCGTTTACCTCAGGGTAGGGATTCCGGCATCGGCAAGAGTTGGCTCGCCGTCCGGGCGCACCGGGCAAGCCCGGTGGATCGGGCAGCCGCCTTCTTGTGGAAGGCGGCCCCGCAACTCATTTCAGCGACAGCGTGTAAGAGAGGATCAGGCGATTCTCGTCCAGCTCGCCGGCGCCATCGGAGCGCACCGTCGCATTGCGCCAGCGCACGCCGAAATTCTTCAGCGGGCCGCTCTGCACCACGTAGGTGATATCCAGGTTGCGCTCCCATTCCTTGCCGGCCTTGCCGCCGATCTCATAGCCGTCGCCACGGATGTAGCGGTTGATCATGGTCAGGCCGGGGATGCCGAAGGCGCTGAAGTCCAGGTCATGGCGCACCTGCCAGGAGGTTTCCTGCGCGCGGGTGAAGTCGAGGATCTGCACCACGTTGGCACCGTAGGTGTCGGCATCCTGCAGGTACGGGAAGGGGCTATCGCCGCTGTTGTCCTGGTAGCCGACACGGAAGGTCTGCGCGCCGTAGTTGGCCGAGAGCATAGCGGTGGTCAGGCCGTTGTCGATGTCGCCACCACGGGCAGCGCCGTTCTCCGAGGAATCGAAGTAGCCCAGGTTGGCGCTCAGTACCCAGTCACCCACCTTGCGGCTGCCCTGGAAGCCCAGGTAGTTCTGCTCGTAGACATCCTGCAGTTCGGCACGCCAGTAGGCGAGGTTGACCGTCGGCGAAAAGGCGTAGGTAGCGCCGAAGTAGTCGAAGTGATCACCACTGACGTTGTAGTTGCCGGCGATGATCTCGTCGTGGTTGCCACTGGAGTTGCGGAAGTTGACCTTGTCGAAACGGCCCAGGTCCAGGGTCAGGTTGTCGATGTCGCTGGAGGTCAGCGTGGCGCCGTTGTAGATCGGCGGCAGCAGGCGCGCATCGCTGGAGAGCAGCACCGGCGTCTTGGGGGTGAAGCCGCCGACCTTCAGCTCGGTCCTGGCGATCTTCACCTTCGCCACGCCCGAGAGGTCGCTGTAGCTGCCAGGGCCGGAATCGCCGAAGCGGTTGGGCAACAGGCCGGTGCCGGCGCGGGCGTCGGAGGAATCGAGCTTCAGGCCCAGCGCGCTGTACAGCTCCAGCCCCACGCCGACGGTGCCTTCGGTGTAGCCCGACTTGGCGCTGAACATGAAGCCCTGGGCCCACTCCTCGCGCTTGGATTGCGGCGCGTTGTCCTGGCGGAAGTCGCGGTTGAAGTAGATGTTGCGCAGGCCGAGGTTGACGCTGCTGTCCTTGATGAAGTCGGCATGGGCCAGCGCCGGGAGCGCCAGGGCCGGCGGCAGCGCGAGCAGGCCGCAGAGCCGGGCCAGAGAAGGATTCTGCATGGAGGTATCCGTGTTGGTTGTTGTTGTTTTCGAATGACCCGGAAGGGGAACGCCGGGGTGCGCAGAAGGATGCAAACGCGAAGGCACGGACAGGTATTGGGTTTTTCTTAAGGAGCCGTTTCACGAAAACGAAGAGCGCCTCGCAGCCCAGGCGGGCGCGGCGACTTAAGCAATGCGGAAGGCAGGCTTTTGCGATGCGAAATTGCCCCACCTGCGTCACCTTGCCCATGCTGGCCAGCATTCCCCTGGCAAGCCCATTCCCCCAAGAACAAGGCCGACCCCATGCACGACGCGCTGATCGTTTCTCCCCTGCGAACCCCCATCGGCAAGTTCGGCGGCGCCCTCGCCCCGCTGACCGCCGACCAGCTCGCCGCCGGCATCATCCAGGCCCTGCTGCAGCGCCTGGACATTCCCCCGGCGACACTGGACGAGGTGATCGTCTCGCAGTCCTATGCCTCCAGCGAGGCGCCCTGCATGGGCCGCTACGCCGCGCTGGCCGCCGGCCTGCCGCTGGAAGTGCCCGGCTATACCCTCGACCGCCGCTGCGGCTCCGGCCTGCAGGCGCTGGCCGACGCGGCGATGCACGTGCAGACCGGCCACGCCCAGGCGGTACTGGTGGTGGGCGTGGAGAGCATGAGCAACATCGAGTACTACAGCACCGACATGCGCTGGGGCGCCCGCGCCGGCAGCGTGAAATTCCACGACCGCCTGGAGCGCGGCCGCGAGCGCTCGCAGCCGCACGAGCGCTTCGGCTACATCTCCGGCATGCCCGAGACGGCCGAGAACCTGGCCCGCGACTACGGCATCAGCCGCGAGGAAGCCGACCGTTTCGCCGTGCGCAGCCACCGCAATGCCGCCGCCGCGTGGCGTGACGGACGCTTCGCCGAGGAAGTCGTGGCGGTCGACGTACCCGGAAGGCGCGGCAGCCTAACCAGCGTGTCGATGGACGAAGGCATCCGCGAGGACGCCAGCCTGGAAAGCATGGCCGGCCTGCGCGTGCTGCGGCCCGACGGCGTGTGCACGGCGGGCAACTCCAGCCAGCAGAACGACGCCGCCGCGGCCTGCCTGGTGGTCTCACCGGACTACGCCCGACGCCACAACCTCAAGCCGCTGGCGCGCCTGGTGGACTGGGCGGCGGCCGGCTGCGACCCCGCGCGCATGGGCATCGGCCCGGTACCGGCGGTGGAGAAGCTGCTGCAACGCACCCGGCGCACGCTGGCCGAGATGGACCTGATCGAGGTCAACGAGGCCTTCGCCGCCCAGGCGCTGGCCGTGCTCAAGGCCTGGGGCCTGGAGCATGACGAGCGGGTCAACGTCAACGGTTCGGGCATCTCCCTGGGCCACCCGATCGGTGCCACCGGCGTGCGCATCATGACCACCCTGCTCCACGAGATGCAGCGCCGCGGCGCACGCTACGGACTGGAAACCCTGTGCATCGGCGGCGGCCAGGGCATGGCCGCGCTGTTCGAGCGGTTGTGAGGGCCGCCATGAACTGGATCGAAGTCAACCAGGCCGCCCTGCGCTACCAGTTGCTGCCGGCCGAACGCCCCGACACGCCGGTGCTGGTACTCATCCACGAGATGGGCGGCAGCCTGGAAAGCTGGGACGACCTCTGCGCCACCCTGGCCGGCGAACTCACGCTGCTGCGCTACGACACCCGCTGCGCCGGGCTGTCGGAAAAATTTCCCGGCGAGCTGGCCATCGACGATCACGTGGCCGACCTGGCAGCCCTGCTCGACGCGCTGCGGATCGATACCCCGGTCGCGCTGATGGGCGTCGCTGTCGGCGCAGCCATCGCCATCCGTTTCGCCGCCCGGCATCCCCGGCGCAGCCAGCAACTGATCGGCCTGGCGCCGGCCTGCGGGGTCGCCGCTTCGGCCCGCGATGCCACCCGCCAGCGCGCTGCCGCGCTGGGTGAAGAAGGCCTGGGCGAACTGGTGCCGGCGCTGCTGGAAAAGACCTGGCCGGCCCCGCTGCGCACCGATGCCGGGCGCTTCGACGCCTTCCGCCTGCGCTGGCGCGCCGCCGATCCCCAGGGCTTCGCCGCGACCTTCGCCATGCTTGCCGGCCTGGAGCTGGAAAGCGACCTGCCGCGCCTTCCGCAACGCACCCTGCTGGTGGCCGGCGAATACGACGCCCTGCGGCCCCCGGCGGAAATCGACCGCCTGGCCCGATTCGCTGCACAGATCGAGCCTTTGCAGGTAGCCTCCGGGCATTTCATGCCGCTGCAGAGCCCGCGCCTGGTCGCCGCGCTGGTGCGCGGCTATGTATGCGCCGGGTTGTCCGGCTCGGCGATCTACCGGACCTTCATCGAACACCCCCGGCACCGCATCGGCGCCAGTGGCCATGCCGCCTGAGGCACACCGTGATAGCTGAACAACGACAATGAGGAACCATGCCCCATGATGCAGTCGCGCATGATCGGTGACATCAAGGTCACCCGCCTACTCGAATACGCAGGCCCCACCCACGATCCGGCCTTCCTCTTCCCGCAGATGGACGGCCAGGTGCTGGAAGAACACCGCGAGCTGATGGCGCCGAACCACTGGATTCCGCACATGAACAAGCTGATCGTCACCATCCAGTTCTGGATCGTGCACGTGGGCAGCGAGATCGTGGTGATCGACACCGGCGTCGGCAACTTCAAGCCGCGCCCGGGCATCGCGCGGATGAACATGCTCAACGGCCTGGTGCGCGAGTGGATGATCGCCGCCGGCGCGCCGCCGGAGAAAGTCACCCACGTCGTCATCACTCACCTGCACGCCGACCATGTGGGCTGGAACACCACCTGGAAGGACGGGCGCTGGGAACCGACCTTCCCCAACGCCACCTACCACTTCCCCAAGGACGACTTCGACTTCTGCCACCAGGGCAAGAACCGGGAAGGCGGCGTCATCGACGTGTTCGGCGAATCCTTCTTCGACAGCGTGATGCCCATCGTCGATGCCGGCCTTGCGCGGATGATGCTGCCCGGCGAGGAAATCGCCGACTGCCTGCAGGTGCAGGCAGCGCCCGGCCACAGCCCCGGCCAGGTGATCTTCAAGGTACGCTCCGGCAACGAGGAAGGCATCTTCTGCGGCGACATCCTGCACAGCCCGGTGCAGATCGTCCGCCCGGACATCAACTCCGGCTACTGCATCTGGGAAGACACCGCCCGGCAGACGCGCCTGGCCTTCCTCAACGAGGCCGCCGACTCCGGCGCGCTGATCCTGCCGGTGCACTTCGGCGAGCCCCATTGCGGCTTCATCCGCCGCCAGGGCGAGGGCTTCCGTTTCGAGGCGGCCCACTGGTGAGCCCGCCGCCCGCGCCGCGCCCTGTGCGGCGCGGGCGGCGCATGGCGGCGTTGAGGCGACGAACACCGTCTATGCAGGCCATTCACCAGCCAGTACCGTGGCATACCACTTGGCAAGAAGTACCTGACCATGGCGATGCATTTCGATATCACGGATTTCCGGCTGTTCATCAACATCGCGGAAACCAGCAGCCTCACCCGCGGCGCGGAGCGCTCCTTCCTCTCCGTGCCGGCCACCAGCAACCGCATCAAGAACCTCGAGGACAACCTCGGCATGCGCCTGCTGGAGCGCTCGCCCCAGGGCGTGACCCTGACCAACGCGGGCAAGACCTACCTGCAGCACGCGCGCATCATCCTCTCCCAGCTGGAGATGCTCACCGGCGACCTGCAGCAGTACGCCGAAGGCCTCAAGGGCCAGTTGCGCCTGCTGGCCAACACCACGGCCATTACCGAATACCTGCCGCCGGTGGTGGGCGAATACCTCAAGAGCCACCCCGACGTGCACATCGACATGCGCGAGCGCCTGAGCGACGACATCGTGCGCTGCATCCGCGACGGCAGCGCGGACCTGGGCATCGTCTCCGGCAGCGTGGTCACCGACGGCCTGCAGAGCGTGCCGCTGGTGAGTAGCCGGCTGATGGTCATCGCCCCCGAAGGCCACCCGATCCTCGAAGGCGGCGAGGTGTATTTCAAGCAAGCCCTGCAGTACGCCTTCGTCTCCCTGCTCGAAGGCAGCGCCATCCACGTCTTCCTCAGCCGCGCGGCGGCGGCGCTGCACATCCCGCTGACCCTCCGCGTGCAGGTCGCAAGCTCCGACGCCATCTTCCGCATGGTCGAGGCCGGCGCCGGCATCGCCATCGTGCCCCAGGCCGGCTTCGAGCGGCTCAAGGGCAAGCAGAAAATCGGCTCGTGCAAGCTGCTCGACCCCTGGGCGGTGCGCACCTTCCAGCTCTGCGCCCAGGACTTCGACGGCCTCTCGGCCTTCGCCCGCGACTTCGCCGACAGCCTGATCGACTGCTACCGCGCGGCTTAACCCCAGGTTAAGCCTCCCTTTCGAAGAGGCCAATTGTCCGCCCCAAACGAGTCTGGGAGCCTTGTTGCACAAGGACGCGCCACGTTCCAGGGCGCTCCGCGACCAACAATGACAAGGACCACCCATGGCCGAACAACGCTGGAAGAAACGCCCCGAGGGCTCCAACTGGGGCGACTTCGGCCCCGACGACCAGAGGGGGCGGCTGAACCTGCTGACGCCGCAGAAGGTGCTGCAGGGCATCGCCGAAGTACGCGAGGGCCTGGCCTTCTGCCTCAGCCTGCCGCTGGACTACCCCGGCGGCAACGCGATGAATGTCAACCGCCTGCCGCCGATCCTGCGCCCGCTGCTGCGCAAGGGCGGGGTCAACATGAACTACCAGTACCAGCTGATCCAGCAAGGCCGCCCCGACGTGCTCAGCGACGACCTGGCGATCCTCCACCTGCAGTACTCCACCCAGTGGGACGCCCTCTCCCACGTCGGCGCGCTGTTCGACGCCGATGACGACGGCGTGCCCGAGCCGCTGTACTACAACGGCTTCAGCGCCGGCGGCGACATCGAAGGCCCCAGCGACCTCGAAGACTGCGGCATCGCCGGGCCGATCAAGCCCCACAGCACCTCCTGCGCCCACGCCCTGGGCATCGAGCGCATGGCCGAAACCTGCGTGCAGGGCCGCGGCGTGCTGATCGACCTGCACCACCACTTCGGCCTCGAGCGCACGCACATCGGCTACGACGAGCTGATGCGGGTGATGGACGCCGACAAGGTGGAAGTCGAGGCCGGCGACATCGTCTGCCTGCACACCGGTTACGCCGACGCCCTGCTGGGGATGAACCGCAACCCCGACCCGGCGGTGCTGGAACGGCTGGCCGCCGTGCTCGACGGCCACGATTCGCGCCTGTTGAACTGGATCACCGACAGCAACCTGGTGGCCATCGCCGCCGACAACTACTCGGTGGAGATCTTCCCCGCCGGCCATGCGGGCGACTGCTGCTCGGTGATGCCGCTGCACCACCACTGCCTGTTCAAGCTCGGCGTGCACCTGGGCGAGCTCTGGCACCTCACGCCGTTGGCCAACTGGCTGCGCGCCAACGGCCGCAACCGCTTCCTGCTCACCGCCCCGCCGCTGCGCCTGCCCGGCGCCGTGGGCGCGCCGCTCAACCCCATCGCCACAGTCTGACGGAGTTCCACCGTGCCCAGAGAACGCGTACTCATCACCGGAGGCGCCTCCGGCATCGGCGCCGCCATCGTCCAACGCTGCCGCGAGGATGGCTTCGAGCCGGTGATCATCGACCGCATCGGCGACGGCCTGATCGCCGACCTCACCGACCCCGCCGCCACTGCCACCGCCCTGGAACAGGCCCTGGCCGATGGCCCGATCACCCGCCTGGTGAACAACGTCGGCATGGTCTGCCCCAACCCCGCAGACGAGCAAAGCCTCGAAGAACTGGAGCGGGTCTGGGCGCTGAACGTCCGCTGTTCGCTGCAGTGCATGCAGGCGCTGCTGCCGGGCATGAAGGCCGCCGGTTTCGGGCGCATCCTCAACATGTCCTCGCGCGCCGCGCTGGGCAAGGAGCTGCGCAGCGCCTACGCGGCCACCAAGGCCGGTTTGCTGGGCATGACCCGCGTCTGGGCGCTGGAGCTGGGCCGGCATGGCATCACCGCCAATGCCATCGGCCCCGGCCCCATCCGTACCGAGCTGTTCGAGCGCGCCAATCCGCCGGATAGCCCGCGCACCCGGGCGATCATCGATAGCGTGCCGGTCAAGCGCCTGGGCGTGCCGGACGACATCGCCCAGGCGGCCTCGTTCTTCCTCGATGCGCGCGCCAGCTTCGTCACCGGCCAGGTGCTCTACGTGTGCGGTGGCATGACCGTCGGTGTAGCCGCCGTCTGACCTGCCTCACCCTGCTGGCCCGCCTCATCAGCAGGCCAGCAGCTTGTTAATCCGCGGTTAAACACCCCTTCCGCAGACTGAAATTGTGACCCCCAGGGCGCGCTGGCAAGCTGGTTTCCAGGCGCGATGAAGGCCGGAAAAGGCCGCATCCGCCTGCGATGAAAACGAAAAAGGACCCGCAGTCATGATCGACAAGCTTTGCCCCAGTGCCGCCCAGGCGCTGGCCGAGATTCCCGACGGCGCGATCATCGCCGTGGGCGGCTTCGGCGGCGCCGGGATGCCCGAGGACCTGATCGATGCGCTGATCGCCCAGGGCGCGCGCGACCTCACCCTGGTGAGCAACAACGCCGGCCAGGGCGACACCGGCCTGGCCGCCCTGCTCAAGGCCGGCCGCGTGCGCCGGATTCTCTGTTCCTACCCGCGCATGGTCGGCTCCCACGTGTTCGAGGAACTGTACCGTGCCGGCAGGATCGAGCTGGAGATCGTCCCCCAGGGCAACCTCGCCGAGCGCCTGCGCGCCGCCGGCTGCGGCATCGGCGGGTTCTTCACTCCCACCGGCTACGGCACCCTGCTCGCCGAAGGCAAGGAAACCCGCCTGATCGACGGCCGCCACTACGTGTTCGAAACGCCGATCCACGTCGACTACGCGCTGATCAACGCCGAGGCCGGCGACCGCTGGGGCAACCTGGTGTACCGCAAGACCGCGCGCAATTTCAGCCCGGTGATGGCCATGGCCGCGCGCCACACCATCGCCTCGGTAGGCCGCGTCTGCGCCCTGGGCGAGATCGACCCGGAACAGGTCGTCACCCCCGGCATCTTCGTCAAACACATCGTGCAGCGCACCCGCGCCGTCGCCCCCAGTGAAGTCGACCGCAGCAAGGCAGGTTGAGCATGGACAAACAGACCCGCAACGCCATGGCCGCCCGCGTGGCCCGCGACATCCCCGAAGGCGCCTACGTCAACCTGGGCATCGGCCTGCCGACCCTGGTGGCCAACCACCTGCCGGCGGACAAGGACATCTTCCTGCACAGCGAGAACGGCGTGCTCGGCCGCTGGACCGGTGCCAAGCCCGGCGAGGAAGACTGGGACATGATCAACGCCGGCAAGGAGCCCATCTGCCTGTCGCCGGGCGCGGCGTTTTTCCACCATGCCGACTCCTTCGGCATGATGCGCGGTGGCCACCTGGACATCTGCGTGCTCGGCGCCTTCCAGGTTGCGGCCAACGGTGACCTGGCCAACTGGCACACCGGCTCGCCGGACGCCATCCCTGCCGTCGGGGGCGCCATGGATCTGGCCATCGGCGCCAAGCGTATCTTCGTGATGATGGAGCACTTGGCGAAGGACGGAGCGTGCAAGCTCATCGAACACTGCACCTACCCGCTCACCGGCATCGGCTGCGTCAGCCGCGTGTACACCGACCTCGCCACACTGGAGATCACCGCCGAGGGCGTGCAGGTCATCGAGCTGGCGGGCGAGACCACGGCCGAGGCGCTGCAGGCCGTCACGCCGATCCCGCTGGACTTCTCCACGCTGCGCAGCCGCCCTGCGCGGGCCTTGAGCCCGAGCGCCGAGCGGGCGCTGGGCAGCTCCACCTGAGGACGCCGCCGTGAGCACCTTCGACCGTGCAAGAGCCTGGGATCAGGGCGATCTGACACAGCTGCTGAGCCTGGAAGACGGCCCGCAGGACACCTTCCGTGCCACCGTCAACGACAGCAACGTCAACGGCCGCGTGTACGCCGGACAACTGCTCGGCCAGGCCCTCTGGGCCGCCGCGCAGACCGTGCCGCACCGCGTGCCCAGTACCCTGCAGGCCACTTTCCTGCAGGGCGCGCGCCCCGAGGACGCGCTGGAATACAAGGTGGAGGCGCTGCAGGATGGCCGGCGCTTCTCCAGCCGGCACATCTACGGCGTGCAGGGCACCGCGCTGGTGCTCAGCGCCCACGCGACCTTCCAGCACCCCGGCGAATGCATCGATGCGACGCCACGCCTAGAGCGCGAGGTCCCGCCCCCGGAAAGCCTGCCGGACCTGCGCGAACTGGCCGAGCGCTACCCCGGCCAGGGCGAGGCGGCGCAGGTGCGTTTCACCGGGCAACCACTGCTGGATATCCGCCCGGTGAACCCCGCGGTGTACTTCGGCCGCACACCGTCGCAGAACGAAATCGCCTACTGGGTACGCCTGCTGCAACCGCTGACGGCCGAAGGTTGCCTGCACCATGCGGCGCTTGCGTATCTCTCCGACTGCTGGTTCAACGGCGCCCTGACACCCCCTGCGGGTGCAAGGGAGCTGTGGCAACGGCACTACGTCGCCAACCTCAACCACACGCTGTGGTTCCACACCCCCGAACCGGCCTGCGACGACTGGCTGCTGTTCGTCAGCCAGGCCACCCGCAGCCTGGCCGGACGCGGCCTGGCGCTGGCGCACATCTACCGCCGCGACGGCCGCCTGATCGCCAGCATGGCCCAGGACCTGCTGATTTCTCCGAGGACCGACTGACCGCTTAACCCGACCCAAAGGCAGGCTTTCGCAAAGGCAAATGGGCGCGCGAAGCAATCTGCCGCATGCTCGCTTCACGAACCGAGCCCCGCCCGCCTGGCGGTCAGCTCGCACGACGAGCGCCACCCAAACGCTGCAACCGCGGCCACGCGCCGCGAACCGACACCCAATAACAATAAGGACGGTAATCACCATGTTCGACTGGTACAAAACCGGCTCCCGGCAGGAGCGCAAGACCTTCTGGGCCTGCTTCTCCGGCTGGGCGCTGGATACCTACGACGCGCAGATGTTCAGCTTCCTGCTGCCGGCGCTGATGGCGGTCTGGCAGATCTCCAAGGGCGAGGCCGGCATCGTCGGCACCGCCGCGCTGCTCTCGGCCTCCCTAGGCGGCTGGATCGCCGGCATCCTCAGCGACCGCTATGGCCGTGTGCGCATCCTGATCTTCACCATCTGCTGGTTCACCCTGTTCGGCTTCATCGCCGGCTTCACCCAGAGCTATGAGCAGATGCTGGTGATCCGCACCCTGCAGGGCCTGGGTTTCGGTGGTGAGTGGGCGGTCGGCGCGGCGCTGATGGCCGAGGTCATCCGCCCGGAACACCGTGGCAAGGCACTGGGCTTCGTGCAGAGCGGCTTCGCCCTGGGCTGGGCCGCCGCCGCGGTGATCATGACTGGCCTGCTCGCCTGGCTGCCGCAGGATCTGGCCTGGCGCGTGGCCTTCTGGGTCGGCGTGATTCCGGCTGGCTTCGTGCTGTTCATCCGCCTCCACGTGAAAGATCCGGAGATCTACCGGCAGGCCACCGCCAAGGTAGAAGAGAAGGCCTCGATGCTCTCCGCCTTCCGCCCCGCCGTGATCCGCCTGACTCTGCTGGCCGCCGTACTGGTCACCGGCCTGCAGGCCGCCGCCTACACCATCATGGCCTGGCTGCCGACGCTGATGGTCTCCGAGCGCGGGCTCAAGCCTGGCCCGGTGATCTTCACCATGCTGATCATGTGCGCGGGCGCTTTCGCCGGCTTCATGGTCACCGCCTGGATCGCCGACCGCTACGGCCGTCGCCCCGCCCTGCTGCTGTTCAGCGTCGGCGCTTGGATCTTCACCGTGGTCTACATGCTGGTGCCGATGAGTACGGAACTGCTGATGGCCATGGCCTTCCCCGTGGGCGCTTTCGCCACCGGCATCTTCGCGGTGCTCGGCCCGTTCCTGAGCGAACTCTTCCCCACCCATGTGCGCACCACCTGCATGGGCTTCTCCTACAACCTGGGCAAATCCCTGGGCGCGCTGTCCATCGCCGGCGTCGGCGTGCTCTCCGAGAAGATCGGCCTGGCGCAGTCCATCGGCACGTTCTGCCTGGTGGCCTACGCACTGTCCGTGACCGCCGTGCTGCTGCTGCCCGAAACCCGTGGCGTACGCCTGCAGGATGTCGACGCCAAGGTCATGAACGACGGCGAAAGCGAGCCCTCCAGCGGCGCCCAACTGTCCCAGAGCAAACTCTGACACCCGAGGAATCACCATGCTGTACTGCGTAAGAATGGACGTGAACATTCCCCGCGATATCCCGGCCGAGGAAGTCGAGGCGATCAAGGCCGCCGAGAAGGCCCGCGCCACCGAAATCCAGCGTTCGGGGAAATGGCCGCATCTGTGGCGCGTCGTCGGCCAGTACTCGAACATCAGCGTGTTCGACGTAGAGAGCAACGACGAGCTGCACGCTCTGCTCTCCAGCCTTCCGCTGTTCCCCTTCATGACGATACAGGTCACCCCGCTGGCCAGGCACCCCTCCTCCATCGCCTGACTCTGGCGGCGGCTCTTCCGGGCCGCCGCCGTCTTCCCACGACTTTCAGGATGCGGCCACGCCATGCCAATGCTGCTGCAAGCGGACGCGCTCGACCTCAGTGAACTGATCCGCCCCGGCGATACCGTACTCTGGGGCCAGGCCAACGCCGAACCCCTGCCACTGACCCAGGCCCTGATGGAGCAACGCGCGCGCATCGGCCGCTTCCGCGTCATGCTCGGCATCGCCAGCAGCCGGACCTGTGGCCCCGAACATGCCGACGTGGTCGATTTCCTCGCCTACTGCGGCGCCGGCGCCAACCGCGAACTGGGCAACGCCGGGGCGCTCGACATCCTGCCCAGCCACTATTCGCAACTGCCCGGGCTGATCGCCAGCGGAGCCCTGCGCATCGACGTGCTGATGCTGCAACTGGCACCCGCCGACGCCAATGGCCGCTACAGCCTGGGCATCGCCCACGAATACCTGCTGCCTGCATTGGACCATGCGCGGGTGGTCATCGCAGAAGTGAACCAGCAGGCACCACGCACCTTCGGCGAACGCACGCTGGGCGAGGCAGACCTCGACGCCATCCTGCACACCGACCGGCCTCCACTGGAAAATCCCCCGGCACGCATCCGCGAAGCGGACACCCGTATCGCCGCGCACATAGCCGAGCTGATCGACGACGGCGCCACCTTGCAGATCGGCATCGGCGCCATCCCCGACGCGGTGCTCGGCGCCCTGCGCGCCCATCGCGACCTGGGTGTGCATTCGGGCAGCCTGGGTGACAGCGTCGCGCAACTGATGCAGGCCGGCGTGATCACCAACGCCTGCAAGAGCCGCGACCGGCATGCCAGCGTAGGCGGGGTGCTATTGGGCAGCCGGGTGATCCACGACTACGCCCACGACAACCCGGCCATCCAGTTGCGCTCTACCGCCTATACCCACGACGCGGACGTGCTCGCCAGCCTGGACCGCTTCGTGGCGATCAACTCCGCCGTGGAGGTCGACCTCACCGGCCAGATCAACTCGGAAGTCGCCGCCGGCAGCTACGTCGGCGCCGTGGGCGGTGCCTTGGACTTCCTGCGCGGCGCTGCTCGCGCCAAAGGCGGCCTGCCCATCATCGCCCTGCCCTCCACCGCAGGCAGCGGCAGCCGCATCGTCGCCCGACTCAACGGCCCCGCCACCATCCCGCGCAGTGACGCCGGGTTGATCGTCACCGAATTCGGCGTCGCCGACTTACGTGGCAAGACTATTCGGGAAAGAGTGGCATGCATGCTGGAAATCGCCCACCCGCGACACCGTGCGGCGCTGGAGGCACAGCTCTAAGCTCGCGCTGGGCATGACGGTCGACTTCCGCTTTTTACGACCCAGCGATCCGCCATGAAGAAATCGAAGCTTCGAAGGAATGTCCGCTGAGGCTCGGAAACGAGCCTTGACACCGGCTCCCACCCAGGCAACTGCCCTCCTCGGAACTTGCCATGCACGGCCAGCACCGGCCTCCGCGGTTCACCGTGGAGGTTGCCGTTGGCGGAAGTGCCGACGGTTTGGTGGCAGCCCTTGTCGAACCGGTTATCGAGGTTCGGCGTCGTCGACCGGTGCTCATGGCGTCCACTACGGAAGAATGGAATTGCCTCGCAATCTATCCATCGCCTCTCGAACGCCTGGCGGCCCAGGCAAGTACAGCCGATAGCCGCCGTTGTGCCCCTCCGCTATCGGCCCGGGCTAGCGAGTGCTCTGCGCGTTATGGAAGATCTTGAAGAGGTCCGACTGCGACTTGATCTTGAGCTTGGCGTAGACGTGCCGCCGGTGGACCTTCACGGTCTCGGCGGAAATGTCGAGCTTCGCCGCCGCCTCCTTGTTGGAGCAGCCGCTGAGGACGAGGCGGATGACGTCCAGTTCCCGGGCGGTCAGGGGCGTGCCCAGGCGCGCCATCATCTGCTCCAGGTTGCCCTGCCAGCGTTCGCTTGGCCGTGAGGGCGGCTCGTTGACGCCGGCCTCGAAGAACAGGCGCTGGCGCATCAGCGCGCAGACCCAGGGGCGTATCAGCTCGAGCAGCGCGACCTGCTGCGGTTCGAAGCGCGAGCGGCTGCCCAGCGACAGGCACAGGCTGCGCTCCCCATCGAGGGCAACGTTGTACTGCACCTCGTCCTCGACCACGTTGTGGGTGAAGTACAGCCGGTAGTATTCCGTGTCGCGGAAGCATTCCGGGGCCACCTCGCAGAGGCGGAACAGGCCGCTTGCCGGCTTCTCGCGGTTGGCGACGTAGAAGGGGTCGAGCAGGTACAGGCCCTGCACGTAGTCGTGGAACAGCGGGTCGGGACCGCCGCCCTCGTAGGGGCTTTCGGCGAATATCCGCGGGCGGTCGTCGCTGAACAGCAGCGCCACCCAGCTGCCCAGCGCCATGTGGTCGCCCAGCACCTGGGCCATGGCGCGCCAGAAATCGGGCTGGTCGAGGCGTTCGGCCAGTTGCCCGAAGGCCCGGTGCCAGCCCACGTCCAGGAGCGTCAGGTTCATGCGGGTACCCCCGGGGTTAATCAATCGGCGGAATAGGAAATTCGGTGGCGGCTCGCATACTTGCAGCGGCCCCTCGGAAAAGTCCCCGACTTTCCCACTGTGGCCCCGGTTCATCAACAAGGTCCGAACAATGAAGCTTGAACTCGTGCAACAAGCCGCCCGCGACGGCGACACCTCGTACAACCTCCACCGCATCCTACAGGCCATCGCCGGCTGCTCGCCGGACACGGACATCGTGGTGTTCCCCGAGGCGCAGATCACCGGCTTCCTCAACGCGCAGAACATCGCCGGCAACGCCGAACCGCTGGATGGCCCGAGCCTGCAGGCGGTACAGCGTGCCGCACGGGAGCGCGGCGTGGCGGTGGTCGTCGGGTTGATCGAGAACGACGGCGGCAAGTTCTACAACACCACGGTATTCGTCGCCCCCGAGGGCCTGCTGCTGAGCTACCGCAAGACCCACCTGTGGGTCTCCGAGCCGGGCCTGGTGCTGCCTGGCGACCGCTTCGCCACGCTGCAATGGCGCGGCGTGCGCATCGGCCTGCTGATCTGCTACGACAGCGAGTTCCCCGAAAGCGCCCGCGCCCTGGCCGAGCTGGGCGCCGAGCTGATCCTGGTCAGCGACGGCAACATGGAGCCCTTCGGCCACGTGCACCGCACCTCGATCGCCGCCCGCGCCCAGGAGAACCAGGTGTTCGCCGTGGTGGTGAACCGCGTGGGCGAAGGCGAGGACGCCATCACCTTCGCCGGCTGCAGCGCGGTGGTCGACCCCTTCGGCCATACCCTGTTCGAGGCCGGCAACCGCGAGTGCCGGCACTTCGTCGAGCTGGACTTCAGCCAGGTCGCCAGCGCCCGCGAACTCTACGACTACCAGGCGGAAAAGCGTTTCCGCCTGCCCGGGGAACGCATCGAGCACGCCGATGGGCGTCATGAACTGCTGATTCCCTGACCTCACCAGCACCTTTCGCTACCTGCCAACAAAAACACACCGCCGGCCGTCTCCCCTGGGACAGGCCGGCCAGGAGCCCCCATGAAACACCTGCGTCTTTTCTCGTTCGGCCTGGCCTCCCTGCTCGCACTGGGCAACGCCCACGCCGAGCCGCCGACCGTGCACCTGCACAACTGGTCCGACTTCCTCGCCCCGGAAACCGCCAAGGAGTTCCAGGCCGCCACCGGCACCACGCTGGTCCAGGACGTCTTCGACGATGCCGAGGTGATGGAAAGCAAGCTGATGGCCGGCCGCAGCGGCTACGACGTGGTCATCATCCCGGACGATCTGATCCCCAACTTCGCCAAGGCTGGCGTGCTGCAGGAGCTGGACCGCTCGCAATTGGGCAACTGGCCGCACCTGAACGCCGAAGTGCTGCGCAAGCTGCAGGTGAACGATCCGGGCAACCGCTACGCGGTGCCCTACATGTGGGGCACCACCGGCATCGGCTACAACCTGGACAAGGTCGCGCAACGGCTGGGGCCCGATGCCCCGGTGGACTCCTGGGACCTGATCTTCAAGAAGGAAAACATCAGCAAGCTGAGCGCCTGCGGCGTGGCCATGCTCGACGCGCCAGTGGAGATCATCCCCATCGCCCTGCACTACCTGGGGCTGCCGCCCAACAGCAAGAACCCCGACGACTACAAGAAGGCCGAGGCGCTGCTGCGCGACATCCGCCCCTATGTCCGCTACTTCGACTCCTCGAAATTCCCCTCCGACCTGGCCAACGGCAACATCTGCGCCGTGGTCGGCTGGGGCGGTTCGGTCTACGGCGCCAAGCAGACCGCCGAGCGCGCCCACAACGGCATCAGGATCGCCTACAGCATCCCCCGCCAGGGCGCGCCGGTGTGGGTGAACAACATGGTGCTGCTGAAGGACGCGCCTCACCCGCAACAGGGCTACGCCTTCATGGACTACATCCTGCGCCCGGAGATCACCGCCAGGAACTCCAACTACGTGGGCTACCCCAACGGCAACAAGGACGCCACCGCCCTGATCGACGCCCAGCTGCGCGACAACCCGGCGCTGTACCCATCCAAGGAAGTCATGAGCACCCTGTACCCGCTGGAAACCCTGCCCCTGCGGCTCGAGCGCGTGCGTACCCGCATGTGGACCAGGATCAAGACGGGTACCTGACGGGCTGGGTCCAGGCCATGGAGGATGTGCGAGGAGTGTCTTGCGCATCCTTTTTGGGTCGATTGGCGTCGCAGGGCACTTTACTACTGAACAATTGTTCAGCTATAAGTTCGCAACCTTCCGGCTCTGCGCGGCACCACCCTGTGGGGTCGATTTCCTTTGCCCGGCTCGGCTTGCCCGCCCCGTGTCGTGAATGAACTGGAGTGCTCCCATGCGAAGCCCATTGTTCAAGACCCGTATCACTGAAATGCTCGGCATTCGCCATCCCATCCTTTGCGGAGGCATGGGGCCCGGTCTCTCCGACGCGACCTATGTCGCGGCTGTAGTCAACGCCGGCGGAATGGGATTCATCGTTGCCGCCGGCTTCCCTGATCCGGAAGAATTTCGTGAGCAGCTGCGGAAGTGCCGCCAGCTGACTTTCGGAAAACGGTTCGGCGTGAACCTCTACCTTTCAGGGCAAGCCAAGGCGGCTGGGCGTCTGCAGGAGCAAGTGAAGATTCTTGCGGAAGAGGATGTCCTCTGCGTCGAGACTTCTGGCGCAAGTCCCGAAGGTATTCTTCCAGCCCTGCGGGATGCGGGTATCAAGGTGCTGCACAAGGTTCCCGCGGTCCGTTACGCGCGATCGGCTGAACGGCTTGGCGTGGATGCAGTGATCGTCGTCGGCAATGACTGTGGAGGCCATCCGGGGACTTATGGCATCAGCAGCATGGTCCAGGCGCCCCATGCCTCAAAGGAGATATCCATCCCGTTGGTGATTGGCGGAGGAATGGGAACCGGCCGCCAGTTGGCTGCCACACTCATGATGGGGGCGGACGCCGTCCTGATGGGTTCGAGGATGCTGGTCTCCGAGGAACTGTGGATCCACCGCCGATACAAGGATCTGCTGGTTAAAAGCGATGGTACCGATAGCGTCGTTGTAAAGACCGGGCTGCGGCAGCATCACAGGGTGCTGAACAACGAAAGCGCAAAAGCAGTTGCAGCCCTGGATGCGACGGGGACCAGCGACTTCGAACGCTACCGCCCACACGTCATGGGGGCGCTGACCACCCAGGCATACCTGACCGGCGACAGCAGCCTTGGCATGCTCGACTATGGCCCGTCAGTGGTATTTGCCGATGCCGTACAGCCGGTGGAAGCCATCTTCGATGAAGTTCTCGACGATGCACGGCAGGCGATGCTTCGCTTTGAAGGGCTCTGCTGCCAGGCCTGAACGTCCGCTGCGGGTCCAGGCTGTGTGAAAAGAGCAAAACTCGGGGTTCTGCATCGCTCCTGGTCCATGGCAAAGGCTGAGATGGGGTTTGGGCCGAAATAGCGTTCTGCTTGCGGTAGTGGGTCATCTGAGGTCTCCGATCGCCTCGGGAGACGACAAGGAACGTGGAAAAAGTCCTTCTCAGGACTGCAAGGCCGCCACCGCTTCGCGGATGCCCAAGATGCTCATCAGTCGTTTGAGGTTGTAGGCGAGCACATGCAGGCTCATCTCGGTGCTCACTCGGGGTAGCGTTTTGGTCAGGAAGTGCGTCGAGCCCATCCAGTGCTTGAGCGTGCCAAATGGATGCTCGACGGTCTGGCGGCGGATGCTCATCATCTCTGGCTGATGATCGAGGCGACGCTGCATGGCATCGATGACGTCCTCGTGCTCCCAGCGTCGAACTCTCCTGAATGGCTCACTGGTGCACTGCGTTCGGAGTGCACATTGCTTGCAGTTCGAGCTCCAGTACGCATGTGTCGTCAGGCCGGCCTCAAGATTCGTGTAGCGATAAATCAGGCTTTGCCCCGCGGGACAGCGGTACTCATTTTTCTCCGGCACATACACAAAATCCTGCTTGCCGAAGCGCCCGTCCGCCTTGCTATTGGATGTCAGCGGCTTAGGGACATAGGTGGTGATGCCAGATTGGTCGCAGGCAAGTATTTCTTCGCCCTTGAAATAACCACGATCGGCGACGACGGTCAGGCCTTCAACCCCGATGGCGCTGCGCGCCTGCTCGGCCATCATCGCCAGTGCCGAGCGATCATGGCCGACATTGGTGACTTCGTGGGCGACGATGAGGTGATGTTGGGTATCTACGGCCGTCTGCACGTTGTAGCCGACCACGCCGGTGCCTCTGCCACTGGTGGCCATGGATCGCGCATCCGGATCGGTCAGGGAGATCTGCCCGTCCGGTGCGTCACGCAACTGCTCCTCCATGTCCTTGAGCGCCTCCATCTGCTGCTTGAGCTTTTCGAGCTTGTCCTGCAAGCGGATGGCCTTGGCTTCGGCGACATCAGATTGCGTCCGGTCGGCGGTATCCATCGCCGCCAGATAGCGCTCGATGCTTTTTTCGATCTGCTCCATGCGGGCGCGCAGCTTGCCGTGAGTGAAGTTGCGATCACGGTTGTTGACCGCTTTGAACTTGCTGCCGTCGATGGCCACCAGCGACTGGGAGAACAAGTCGAGCTGACGACACAGCACGACGAACTGCCGGCAGACATTGCGGATGGCCTTGCCATTGTCACGGCGGAAATCAGCAATAGTTTTGAAGTCCGGCGCCAGCCGTCCAGTCAGCCACATCAGTTCAAGGTTGCGCTGGCATTCGCGCTCCAGGCGGCGGCTGGATTGGATGCGATTGAGGTAACCGTAGATGTAGATCTTCAGCATCACGGCGGGATGATAAGACGGTCGCCCGGTTACAGCCGGTGCCACTCCATCGAACTCCAAGGCCGCTAGGTCGAGTTGCTCGACGAAGGTTTCCACTACACGGATCGGATTGTCTTCGGCAACGAAGTCATCCAGGCATTCCGGCAGCAAGCTGACCTGTGTCCGGCTCGCTTCCTCGATGAATCGCTTCATACGCCGCCCCCGCTGACGATGCTCCAGCAACTCTAGGCGAGGACGACGTTTTCACACAGCCTGGGTCGAAAACCAACGTCGACAATCGATTCGCCCTCCCCTTCGTTGAGCGCCCACGCAGGTACGGCGAGAACACCGGATACCCGCGGGCGTTACATATGTGCACGGCATTTCTGCCGTTGCATCGAAGGCTGAGATCTATGCCCCAGGGCTAGTCAACCGCCGCAGCCATGTCCACATTGGCAGCCATCTTTCTTGCGCAGAATTTCGTAGAGTTCGTCCTTGAGCTGCAGCTTCTGCTTCTTCAGCGACTCGATGGTGTCGTGGGTTGCGGGAGTGATGCCAGCTTCCATGTTCTTGATCTCCTGGTCGAGATCGTTGTGGCTATGGAAGAGCTTTGCAAAATGCGGATCCTCGGTCTTGAGGCGGGAAATCTTTTCGCGGAATTCGGGAAACATGAGGATTCTCCAGGAGAGTGAAAAAGCACTTTGCAGGATCCAAGCTAGGCCAGTGTTGAGGTAGATCACTGAAGGCACCGCAAAGAAAGGGCGTGTCCGCGCCTGGCCGGTTTCTGCCGGCCCCCACCGACTGCCTCGAGCCGAAAACCAACGGCAACAATCAATCCGCCCTCCCCTTCGTTGAGCGTGCCCACGCAGATACGGCGAGAACGCCGGCTGCCCGCGGGCGTTACAATGGCGCCAACGCCGATTTCCCGATCGGGCATGCCCGGAGCCAGCTTCAGATGTTCACCCTTGCAAACCTCGACACGTCGCCGCCCGAATCCCTGAAGAGCCAGGTTCTGCAGATGGTGGTGGACTACTTCAGCGACATCAGCCCGGTGCCGCTGACGCCCAGCAATCCGCTCTATCAGCTGTACCAGTACGTGATCGGCTACGAGGTGCACCTGTACCTGCAGGCCATGAACGGCACCCCGGAGAGCCCCACGCGGCTGATCCTGGCCCTGGATGACGACGATCCCTCCCAGGTGCTGGGTTTTGCCCTCTACCTGCCGAGCCTGGATGACGCCGAGGCCTGCACGCTGGCCTACCTGGCCGTCAAGGCCAGCCACCGCCGCCGCGGCATTGCCCGGGCCATGTTGCGGCAGATGGTCGAGCACCGGGCCCACGCCGAGCTGGCCTGCGTAGCGAGCAAGGTGCCGGTCTTCGAATCGATGGGCTTTCGGGTACTGGCGGCGCAGGGGCCGCAGGTGCTGCTGAACACCCGCGCTCAGCGCTCGGACGGCATGGTGGCGGTACAGGACCTGGCCCCGATCTACCAATCCAGGGAAGTGCGGCAGATCCACGCCTACCTGCTGCAGCAACGCGGCAAGAAGGCCATGAGCGACGCCGAGAACAAACGCGACCGCCTGCTCGACCAGTTGGCCTATCAGGCTCAGGCATTGGTGAAAGAGCGTTTCCCTACGTTTCACTGAGGGCAGGCTTTTCCTGCCTTGAATGTCCGTTTCCGGCCGATTCTGCTGAAAAAGGCGGTTCTGCGGCAGCCAGTCGGCCAGGTGCACCAGCTTTTGAAGTGGCTGCAAGCCACTTCAAATTGCCTTTCGGCGTGGCACTGAGCAATCGGGCTCAGGTTTGCGGGTTAATTCGAGGGTTTTTGCTCGCTGCAGGCGCACCTATCCCGTGAGCGGTGGCCCTTGAGGCAAAAGCCTGGCCATGCGCCGCAGGTTCTGCACCGTCGCGGCCAAGGTGAATTCGTCAGCCGCACCTGTCATTCCACGCAGTCGTAAACGGTCGAGTTTCATGATCCGTTTGAGGTGGGCGAAGAGCATCTCCACCTTCTTCCGTTCGCAACGAGAGACCAGGTATTCCGATGTCTTGGCGATGCGTCGAGCCACGTCACGGGCAGCCTCATGGATGCTACGGACGATTTTCCGGTTCGGCGTGTTGGGGCAGCACTTTGCTTTCAACGGACAGGTGACGCAGTCGGTTTGGCTGGCGCGGTAGATGATGGTGTTGGCCTTGGTTACCCGCGATCGTTTCTGAGTGAAGGCACGCCATTCACTACGCAGCGGTTTACCGGCCGGACAGCGGTATTCATTCGCTTCCGGACTCCAGTGAAAGTCGTGGCTGGAGAGGCTGTCGTCCTTGCGCTCGGTCTTGTCCCACACCGGCACATGCGGCTCGATGTCCTTCTCCTCGACCATCCAGGCCAGCATCGGGGCCGTGCCATAGGCGGTATCACCGATGAGGCGTGCAGGTGTGAGGTCGAATTGCGCTTCGACGCGCTCGACCATCGTTTTGGTCGACTCGACTTCGGCGGTGCGGTGCGCTGGAGTCGCTTCCACATCCACGATCACGCCGTGCTCGGTGTCGATCAGGTAGTTGGTGGAGTAGGCAAAGTAGGCCGGCCCACCTGGTGCTGCTGTCCACCGCGCCTGCGGATCGGTAAGCGAAATCTTCTTGGGCAGAGCTTCGGCCAGCGCTTCCTCATCGAGCGCTTCGAGGTACTCGCGCACAGCACGGGTACTGAGCGCCGGATCGCGCCAGTCGACCTCATCTCCCGCCACGCCACGTTGCCGGCTGGCATCGGCCTTGATGATGCTGGCGTCGACGGCGAAGCCTGCACCCTTTACTAGGCCGGCCGCCATGCAGCGCCGGAGCACCTCATTGAACAGCCAGCGGAACAGGCCGCTGTCACGGAAGCGGCCGTGGCGATTCTTCGAGAAGGTCGAGTGATTGGGGACTTCGTCCTCCAGACCCAGCCGGCAGAACCAACGGTAGGCCAGGTTCAGATGCACCTCTTCGCATAGTCGCCGCTCGGAACGGATGCCGTAGCAGTAGCCAACCACCAGCATGCGCACCATCAACTCCGGATCAATCGAGGGGCGTCCGATAGGGCTGTAGAAGTCGGTCAGGTGGGCGCGCAGGTCGCTGAGATCCAGGCACTGATCGATGCTGCGCAGGAGGTGTTGGGGCGGGACGTGGTCTTCCAGATTGAACGAGTAGAACAGCCGCTGCTGTCCTCCCGGTAACTGCCCCATCATGCTGCTTGCCCCCACGCTCACTGAGCGCGTGATTTTGCCGGCGGCATGGGGCGGCAGCTACTTTTTCAACAGAATCGGCCAAAAGCAATGGGATGGACTCCCCCTCGCCTCGGCATCTGAGTGCCAGACTGAAGGTGCGAACCACAGTTAACAGCTAGAAGGAGTCCACACATGAAGCTTATGCGCATTGGGGTCGACTTGGCCAAGAACGTGTTTCAGATCCATGGCGTTGACTGTCACGAGAAGCCGATTTGGCGGCAGCGCTTACAACGCGATCGATGGCTACAAGCCTTGCTTGAGCAGGCTGAGCCAGGCTGTGTAATTGGCATGGAAAGTTGTGGCGGTGCTCACCATTGGGCGCGGCAACTTGAGGCTCGTGGATTCCAGGTCAAGTTAATTGCTCCCCAATTCGTCAAACCCTACGTCAAAAGCAACAAGAATGACGCCAATGATGCTGAAGCAATCTGTGAGGCGATGAGCCGGCCCAGCATGCGTTTCGTAGCTATCAAAACAGTCGAGCAGCAGGACATTCAGGCGACCCATCGAATTCGTGCCGGGTTAATTGAGCAGCGTACGGCAAAAGCCAATCAGATCCGTGGGCTGGTCGCTGAGTACGGTCTAATTGCACCGAAAGAATTGCTCTCGCTGCGTCGAGCAATACCGTGCTGGCTGGAAGATGCAGACAACGGTTTAACGCCGCGTTTCCGACATCTACTGGATGGCTTGTGGGGCGATCTGCGCGCACTGGATGCACGGGTGAGAGAGCTTGATAGCGAGATATCCGTGATCGCGGCAAATGAGCCTGACGCTCTATGTCTACAGCAACTGCGTGGTGTCGGCCCGATGATCGCCACTGCACTCGTCGCTGCCATCGGTGACGCTCGTCAGTTTGCCAATGGCCGGCAGTTTGCTGCTTCGCTGGGATTAACGCCCAAACAACATAGCTCCGGCGGCAAAGATCGATTGCTCGGCATTAGTAAACGCGGCGATGCCTACTTACGGACACTGATGGTTCATGGCGCTCGATCAGCGTTACGTACAGCCAATTCCAAAGACGACCGACTTAGCCAGTGGATCGTCCGCCTGGCTGAGCGATCACATGCCAACGTGGCAGCAATCGCGCTGGCCAACAAAACCGCGCGCATGGCTTGGGCGATGCTGCGTAACGGCACCGATTACCAACCGGATCGGGCTGCTGCCTGACCCACCAACCAGCACGCTCAGCAAGAGAGTAACCGTCACCCACGATTGCGAAGCAACCTGAACGATGGCAAACCGGTCGAACCGGCGCTGGCAAAACCCTCAAATGTCCATGTGCGAAAAGCACGTAGAAGCGATTGGGAGCCAGCGCGCGAATAGCCCATCATGGCCCAGCATCAAAGAGATGCCGAAGTCAGAGGCCGAATATACGTGTGCAGTCGGCACGGGGGCCAAAGCGAAGGGGCTTGCAATGAGGGGGAGTCCATATACGGACATGCGGAACGAAAAACTGGCATATGACTGACAGGGATCTAAGCCTTGCGCTCAGTGACTCTTGGGGATTTAGATATTTGCCTAAAAAAAGCCTCGACGAACATAGTTCATCGAGGCAAGCCAGAGGAGTAACACGCAACGCGATAAATCAGAAGGACTTGCTCACGCCAAGTACTAGGTTTGAGCCACAGACATCGTCGAAACCGTTGTAACTAGCGCACTCATCATTCGACAAGTTGGAGTCTACATAGGCTAGCGACCAGTCAAGACCAAGTAATTTCTTGCTTAGCGAAACCTGCCATTCCTTGTAGGTGGAGGCAGTGCTGCCGTTTCCATCAACCAAGATGTCATCTTTGAAGTCAACCAAACCGTAACGGATATTAAGTCCAATATCCATAGGGAGTGCGGTTTCATAGCCGACAAAGCTGTACAAGTAACTCTGGTCGCCTCCCATATCACCTGAGTAATATCCTCCTGCATAGATCCCGTATGCGGAAAGCTTTGCGTAGGTTTCGCTGTAGTTAAGCTTGCTTTCTTTCGGGTACTCATACTCGAAATAAGCAAGGTCGAGGGATACATTGTCGGTTATTTTCCAGTAATAGCCTGCGTAATAGTCTATTTCTTGGCGAGTCTTACTGCCATAACCGAAATCGACGTTGGAGCTCCATACTCCGGCGTACAGCCCACTGGAGTGAGAAAGCGTGACGGAACCCTGAATGGCTGGATCGTTCTGGGTTTGTGACATACCACGACTGTGGTAGTCACTGTAAGCGCCAATATTCAAATCTAGGCTAAGGTCATCATTCAACTGGAATGCTTGGCTCGCCCCCCACGGCGCCAGCAATATGCCAGCAATGCAAAGCTTTGATATGTGATTCATGCAGTGCTCCCTACTTTTATTTTCTAGTTTTGTAACGACGCCTTCCGACTAAAAGCCCCATCACTAGAAGGTGCCGATGTTTCTTCTTGCTTCGCGAGAGTCTTATCGCCCCGGCTGCCGTGTACGACCACCTGGTACTTTTTGGGCATGAGAGCTCGCGCGAGCAGGTGAGTCGCGAACACTAGGAAGTTCGTTAATGGCTGATTAAAGCCTGCTGTAGTTGGTGAACCCCAACCCAACAACTGACCCAAGTGGACTAGTGCAGCCTTCAGCCCCCTATATCTTTATTCCAGCGTTCCAAGTACGTATCGATGATGGCTAGCAATCTTTCGCGGCCGAAGCTGGCTTCGTGTCCGGCATGCACAACATCAACCTGAAGCCCCCGCAGGCGTTCTAGGGACGCCGCGTAGTCGCCAATATTCGCGTGCGGAATGGAATCAAGCAGATCGGCGTCGTACACCACATCTCCAGAAAACAGCGTTCTCGTACTCTGCTCGTACAAGGCAATGCTGCCTGGGGAGTGTCCGGGCAGATGGAGCACCTCGAAATGACGGTCGCCCAGATCGATGATGTCTTGGTCTACTAAAAGTCCGGTAGGCGGCGCCGGTAGCAGTGCCCACTTCGCGGGGTCGAAGCCAGGCCCTGGGAGGGCATCGATTACCAGGCGGTCGCAGCCCAAGTCTGACATGTACGTCGCTAGCCAATGATCATCATTGATAACCAAGCGGTTATCGCTGTTTGGCTGAGAAAAATACTCTGCCTCTGCGGCGTGACATAGCCTGCATTCGAACTCGTGCAGACCTCCCATGTGGTCGAGATGGCTATGAGTTGCTACTGCGCACACCGGTTTCAGAAATAGGTTGCGTGCTGCTTCGCGAAGGCTGGCAACACCTAGTCCGGTATCGATTAGCAGGTCGCGATCGCGCCCAGGGACATGCCAGATATTGCAGCGCAACATGGGATGTACATGAGGTTCCCATAGCAACGTGACTCCATCATCAAATGTCCTTTTCTCGAACCAAGCGTCTGCCACTTTGAGCGTCATGTCGCTAGTTCCCGACATTGGTTCTGAAACTTGCCCAGGTCCGAGTCCGCTCGCGTAATGTCCGGGCCGGCAACGGTTCCTCGCCGAACAATGTCTTGCGGCTTTCGGCGGATGGGAACAGAGTTTCGTCGTTGCGTAGTACCGGGTTGACCTTGTCGAGTGATGCCCGATTGGCATTGGCGTAGTACAGAGTGTTCGTCATCTCTGCCATTCCCTCGGCCTCGGTCACAAATTCGATAAATTCCTTCGCTTCCTCAACGTGGGGGGCGTCTGCGGGGATTGCGAAGTTATCAATCCAGGCCAGGGTTCCTTCTTTGGGAATCTGATAGCCGATAGCGAATGGTTTATTGGCCGCGACAGCCTGCCCCTTGGCAGTCATGGCGTCACCGTTATAAGACAGAGCCAGGCATAGGTCACCGTTAGCCAGATCATTGCTCTGCTTGCCGAATGCAATATAACGAAGGTTCGGCCGCAGCTTGTCGAGCAATTGTTTGGCGGCTATATAATCGGCCGAATTTTGGCTGTAAGGATTCTTTCCGAGGTAGTGCAGGGCGATACTCATGACTTCTTGGGGGGAGTCGATGATAGCGATGCCACAGTCCTTCAGCTTGCTGGTGTATTCCGGCTTGAACAGTAGGTCAAAGCTGTTTAGCGGTGCATTTGGAATGCGTTTCTCGATGGCGTCCTTGTTGTATGCAAGGCCAGTAGTGCCCCAAGCATAGGGCACAGCATAGAGGTTCCCGGGGTCGACCTTCTCGAGCTGAGCGAGCAACTGGGGATCGTACTGCTCTTTCGTTTTATATTGCTGCATGCCCGATGGCTGTAGCGCTTTGGCCCGAATCAAGCGATCAAGCATGGCGACGCCCGGTTGGACTACGTCGTAACCGGTGTGTCCGGTCATCAACTTAGCTTCTAGGACGTCCGCGCTATCAAAGCTGTCGTACTTAACCTTGATGCCAGTCTGTTTTTCAAAGCGAGCCAGAGTCTCTGGTGCGAGATAACTCGCCCAGGCGTAGACGTTGACTGTTCGTACGGCATCGGCCGCCACAGAGTTTGAGGCGATTAGCAACATTCCAGTCGCTGTTGTAACAAGTGAAGCGAATCGCAGGCTTTCCATCGGCAATGCTCCAGATCGGAAGTGGTAGCCAATTCTTCGCAAGCGTAATAAGATCAGACAAGCTATATATTTTAATGATTTATTGTTGAGGCTGGCTAAACGATTCCCATGCACATTCCTGCACTAAATAACTTGCGTGTGTTTGAGTCCGTCGCCCGTCTTGGTCATGTGGGGGCTGCGGCTGCGGAGCTGCACATCACTCCAGGTGCCGTCAGCCAGCAGCTCAAGAGCCTGCAATCTGCTCTGGGTGTGGAACTATTCAGTCGCCAAGGGAGAAACATAGTTCTCACGCAGGCGGGGTTGGCGCTACACCGCTCGGTTGCCAAGGGCATGCATGAGATTAACGATGGACTCAATCAGATCATTAGCCAGTCGCAACAGGCCATACCGACAACAACTCTGACCATTTCGACCGAACCGGTATTTGGTTCGTCTTGGCTGATACCTAGTTTGTTAGGGTTCAAGGAGGCCTATCCGCACATCCGCCTTCGCATTATCGCCGCCAACCATGTCACGGAAGTGGATTGGAAGAGAGCTAATGTCGCTCTGCTGTACGCAGCCCCGCCCTGGGAGGGGCTGTGGTGGCGCCCTCTACGCACCCTTCACATGTTTCCGGTGTGTAGCCCACAACTGTTGCGGGGGCCCAACGCATTGTCTAATCCGTACGACCTAGTACATCACCGACTACTGCATGAGGATGACGGCACCCTCTGGCGTCGTTGGCTGCTGGAAGCGCGCGTACCCTACCCAGGTGAGTCAGATCTGCATATCGAGAGCTTTAGCATGGCCTTGCAAGCTGCCCGCGACGGTTACGGAGTGGCCCTCTCGGATGAGTTTAACTCGCGCCGGGATCTAGATCAGGGTCTGCTCGTGCGGCCCTTCAATCTTGAAGTACCTGCTGGCCTCGGTTACTACTGCCTATGTCCTGAAGAGCAACGGCACATAACAGGAGTGGTTCAGTTCGTAGACTGGCTGATAGCCCAAACTGCCCTGGATGTACAGCAACTTAGCGGTCGTTCCTAGGTGGTGGGAACGTCTGCTCTTGGCCGCTTGCTGCCGGCCACGGCCGGCAGCGTTGGGCTTTCTACGACACAGCAATTAGATTCGAAATAATTTCAGTCCTACATCACTGCCATGACATACCCACCATGGAGGCTCTCCAGCCATGTCATTGCAGTGTCCTCGTTGTAACTCCCCCAAGATCGCAACCCTGCACCCCGCCATGAAGATCGGTGCCTTGGTCGGCACGATCGGTGGCGCCGCACGCGGCGCATCAGCCGCTCTTGCTGGCGGCCAGGCCGGCGCAGCAGTCGGCGCCATTGCCGGCCCGTTGGGCATCACCCTTGGCTCATTGTCCGGCGCCATTCTCGGCGGCCTGACCGGTGGCGTCGGCGGTTGTGCGCTCGGTGCCCAGCTCGGCGACCAGTTGGATCGTCACGTGCTCGCCAACAACCTCTGCCTGATCTGCGGTCATCGCTTCAACCTGCCGACCTGATCGGCTTCGTTCTTCGCTCCCCTTCCCTTTCATCCCTTCCGCCGGTGCTGCGCTTCGCGCAGCGCTTTATGCCGGCTATTGCTCACAGGAAACTCATCATGGCTCATCTCATCGAACGTATGGCCTATGTCGGCGAAGCTCCCTGGCATGGCCTGGGCAGTCGCCTCTCCCCGAAACAACCGCTGGAAGTCTGGCAGCGAGAAGCTGGCATGGACTGGCAAATCCAGGAAAGCCCGGTCCATTTCAAAGCCGACGCAGTCGGTCACCTGGGTAGCATCCATTCTTTCCCCGAACAGAAGGTGCTCTACCGCTCCGATACCAAGGCGCCGCTCTCGGTAGTCTCCCAGCGCTATCAGGTGGTGCAGCCGCGAGAGGTGTTGGAGTTCTATCGCGACCTGACCCAGGTCTCTGGCTACGAGTTGGAAACCGCTGGTGTGCTCAAGGGCGGCCGCAAATTCTGGGCACTGGCACGCACTGGGCAAAACACCTCGCTGAAGGGCAACGACCTGGTCAACGGCTACCTGCTGCTGGCCACCTCTTGCGACGGCACCCTGGCCACCACGGCGACGCCGACCACCGTACGGGTAGTCTGCAACAACACTCTGACCATCGCCGTCGACGGTGCTACCCGGGCGATCAAGGTGCCGCACAGCACCCGCTTCGATGCCCAGGTGGTGAAAAAGCAACTGGGCATCGCCGTCTCGCAATGGGACGAGTTCATGTACCGCATGCGTCATCTCGCCGAGCGCAAAGTGCAGTGGCACGAAGCTATGGGCTATTTCATGCAAGTGCTCTGCGACGCCCAGCCCAACAATCCGTTACCGGATGCCCTGCCGAACGAGCGTGCGCTGCGTCGAGTGCAAAGCCTGTACGAAGGCCGCGGTCGTGGTTCGCAGTTGGAGGCTGCCAACGGCACCGCTTGGGGTCTGCTCAATGCCGTCACCGAGTACGTAGACCACGAGCGACGCGCACGCAGCAACGAATACCGCATGGACTCGGCCTGGTTCGGCCAAGGGGCAGTGATCAAACAACGTGCCCTGGATGTGGCCCTGCAGCTGGTAGCCTGACGACAGTTCCCTCCTCTCGCTATTCATCTTCGCCCAAGCAGTTCTGCGGCTACAGCGATTGCTCGCAAGTACCACAGCATTGGGCGCTCTCTTCCACCCGCCGGGGTTCCGCTCCTGTGGAGTGGACTCCGGTGTTTCATTGGAGGCCTCTCTCATGGGCTGGCTGTTCTCATCCCGTACCCGGTCAGAGCTGATCCGAGATCTGACCCGACCTGAAGACCAGGCTCGCGCCCACGTTCGAGTCATTGCCCACACCCTGCGGGGCAATGTGCTGTGGTCGGTCAGCGAAGTGACAGCGAAAACCGAAGGCGTTCACCCAGGCCTCGCTCCCGGCGAGTCCATGCGCTACATCCGCTGTGATCTGCTGCAACGCCGTGGCGGTGAGTGGGGGTACAAGGCCATGGATGAGTCCATGGCGCCGTACTACTACAGTTGCCCGCTGCGCTATCTCGACCTGGCCAAGGAACTCTCTCCCGCCTGGCGCGACAAGGTTCGCGCCCATCATGCTCGGCGACGTCAGTCGGCGACCGCCACAGCCGGCGCTGTAGCCCAGTAAGCGGGAGTGATCGCAGCGCCACCTGGATGCGGTCCTCCCGTTGATGGCCTGACGGCCATGGCCCTCTTCATTCCTCCCACGATGCCCGACCGGCTCTGCCGGCCGGGCATTTTTATGTCCGGAGAAAAAGCCTCATGACTCACGCCCATTCCACGCCCAACAGGGCACGGCAGCGCCCTGCCCTGCGCCTGGTCGGTACCAAGGATCTGTCCCGCGATGACTGGCTGGCGGTACGCAAACACGGTATTGGCAGTTCTGACGCTGCGGCCGCGGTCGGCCTCAACCCCTACAAGTCGCAGCTGGAGCTGTGGCTGGAAAAGACCGGCCGCGACGCTGGGCTGCCCAAGAGCGATCCGAACGACGAGGAAAGCCCGACCTACTGGGGCAACATCCTCGAGCCCATAGTCGCGAACCACTACGTCCGCCGCACTGGCAATCGGGTGCGGCGGATCAATGCGGTGTTGCAGCATCCCGATCCGAAGCTGGACTGGATGCTGGCCAACATCGACCGTGAGGTGATCGGCGCCAGCGACGTACAGATCCTCGAATGCAAGACCGCCGGCATCAACGGCGCGCGCCTGTGGAAGGAAGGTGTACCGGTGTACGTGCAACTGCAGGTGATGCACCAGTTGGCGGTCACCGGCAAGCAGGCGGCCGACGTGGCCGTGTTGCTCGGCGGCCAGCACCTGGAGATCCATCGCATCGAGCGCGACGACGAGCTCATCGGCCGGTTGATCGAGCTGGAGCGCGACTTCTGGGGCTACGTGCAACGCGATACGCCACCGCCGGCGGATGGCTCCGAGTCGGCGGAGCAGGCCCTGCGCTGCCTGTACCCGGAGGACCTGGGTCATACCCTGGACTTTACCCAGGATCCGATGTTGTCAGCCGCCTTCGACGAGTTGCAGGCCGTCCGCGCCAGCCTGGAGTTACAGAGCAAGCGCGAGGCCGAGCTGAAGCAGCAACTGCAGCAGGCCATGGGCGATGCCAGTCGGGCGCTGTTCGCCAATGGCACGGTGTCCTGGCGCAAGGCCAAAGACAGCGTGGTGCTCGATGTGCCCCTACTGCTCAAGGAAAAGCCCTACCTGCTGGCGCGCTACCCCACCACCAAGCTCGGCAGCCGACGCTTCCTGATTACCTGAATTCGCTTCCCCCTTGACCACCCCGGCGCCTCCCCTGCGCCGGGGTGGTCTTTTTTATTCATCCACTGGAGAACCAGCATGCTCAAAGGCTTGGCCATTACCCCGCCGGTGCTCGGACGGATTTCCATCGGCAAGGTCGTCGAGAAGAGCGGCAAGCGACTGCCGGAGAAGGACGATCAATTCACCCTCACCTCACAGGTCCAACTGCGGGATGGCTGGCTACCTCATCCGCTGGACGAAGAACTGCGCAAAGCGCAGGGCGGCAAGATCCGCAGCATTCCGATCCGTCTGCTGTTCAATGCGCCGGAACTGAATTTCCGCGCCGAGTACTGCCTGTTCGATCGGCAGTCCGGGCGACCGCTGTGTGTCGGCAACGGCGAGACCTGCAAGCGTCGGGGCCAGGACGGCATTGCCTCGCTGCCCTGCCCTTCGCCGGATGGCTGTCCGTTGGCCAAGGGTGGTGCCTGCAAGCCCTACGGTCGCCTCAACGTCGCCATCGGCGATGAGGATCCGCTGGGCAGCTTCGTGTTCCGCACCACCGGCTTCAACAGCATCCGCACCCTGGCGGCCCGACTGCAGTACCTGCAAGCGATTTCCGGTAACCGCCTGGCGTGCCTGCCGTTGGAACTGCGCCTGCGCGGCAAGTCCACCCGACAGAGCCACGGCTCACCGATCTTCTACGTCGACATCACGGTGCGCAGTGGATTGTCGATGGAGGAAGCGCTGCTGCAAGCCCGGGAGCTCGATGAGGCGCGCCAGGCCTCCGGCTTCGACCAGGTGGCACTGGATGCCACGGCGCGCCTGGGCTTTGCCAATGGCGCCTTCGAGGACAGCCAGGAGGAAGGCACCGCCATCGTCGATGAGTTCTTTCCGGAGAGCGCTACCGATACACCAGTACCCCCCACTCCACAGCCGACTGAGACCGCGCCACCGGCCCTCACCGACAAGCCCCGTCCGACCCTTTCCACCCTGCTACGCGAACGTGCCGAGGCTCGAACCAGCTCAACGAACTAGCCGCCCACGCAGGGCGGCTCTCTCCCATCGCTACTCCACCCAATCTGTCACTGGAGGACTCTCCATGCTCATTCTCACCCGTAGCATTGGCAAAACCATCCGCATTGGCGATGACATCGAGATCGTCATTCTTCAAGTCAAGGGCCACCAAGTGCGCGTCGGCGTCACCGCGCCACCCGACATCGCTGTGCATCGTGATGAGGTCTATCAACGCATCCAGGCTGCACAGGTCCCGCTGTCCTGACCCTTCTGGCCTACGAGGTTTCCCCATGATCTTACTGAGATTTTTAGGTCTGCTGTTCGTGCTCGTCTGCCTCTTCGCCGGTACGGCAGCTGTCGTCGCGCTGGCGGTTCTGGCGCTGCGCTTCTGGCCATTGCTGGTGGTCATCGTGCTCGCCCTGCTGCTGTTCCAGCACTTCATGCGTTGGACCGGCGTGCGCCTGAATACATCGGTCTGAGACGGCATAAACAGGAGCCCTCATGGGCTCCTGTTTTCTCATTTTCTGGACATTCCTTTTGGAGCATCCATGAGTCCCAATCCCTTTCTACGCGGTTACGACAAGCTGTCCATTGAACTGATCGTGCACGACCTGCAGGCAGGCAGCACGGTACGCGAAATGTCCTACGTGATTCATGCCCAAGACCAGGAACACACGTTAGTGCTCGGTATACAGCCGACACTGGAGCTAGCTCGCGACATCGTGCAGCGCTTGAGCTTTGAGACCGGGCACTTCAGCCGGTGCTGGGAAATCAGCGCAGAGCATCTGCCAGAGGACGTGCTGAACCAACTTTTCCTTATGCGCACCGATCTCCACGCCCTACAGCTGGAGTTTTTCGAGAACGCCAATCAAAGCGTAATTGGCTGCAAGCTGCGTAACACACCCTGGACGGATCAGCACCTGGACCTGTTCAACACCAGTTCGGCTGAGCTGCGTCAGCAGCAGTTGGACTATGGGTTGCCCGCCGAACTCGTGGAGATCCTGCACCTGGCAGGGGAGGCCGATGTGCGCTTTTTGCTGTTCGACCCGGATGCGGCGTTGCTGGATGGGCTGCCAGTGTTCAAGGACGTGGCGTAAGCCTCTTACAACCCTGCATCCATCAGCAGCTCTGAGGGTTTACACCCGATAGCGGCTGCAATTCGGCAAATGTTGAGGAAGGTGACGTTGCGCTCGCCTCGCTCAATCTTGCCCATGTGAGAGCGGTCTATCGAAGAGGCATCTGCGAGTGCTTCTTGCGAATACGCCAACGCGATACGGCGAGCCCGTATCGCGGCTCCCAGCTTCACGAGATCACGGTCTTTATCCAACTGAGCGGAGATTCTTGCCATGGCAAAAATCGTCCCGCTATGATGTCAAAACGACCACGGCATTTACGACCCAATTAGATTCAGTATCCCTCCTGAGCATGCTGCTCACTCAACCAATCGACAGAAGGAAATGTCCTGATGAATCAGAAACTGCTGCTGACCGCTCTGCTCGGCACGCTGTTAAGCAGTGTGGCGCAGGCAGGCACTTCCACATGGACCGCCAGCTACACCCAGGGCGTCGAGGAACATCTGGTCGACGACGGCAACGGCAACCAGTTGAACATCACCTGCCCAGACGATGGAGAGAGCGCGGTCTCCGCCTACGCCACTATCGCCGGCAAGCAGTACTCCTCCGAAAACGATGGCTTCGATGTCATCGTCGACGGCACCACCTTCAGCAACCCCTTCTACACCGACTGCGAAGCCTGCAGCTCCAGCTTCCCGGGCTTCTGGGCTGCGCTGCGCAAGGCCAACTCCCTGCAGCTCAGCGCCGGCGGCCAGACGGTGAAGCTCCCAACCCAGAACCTTCCCCAGGTTCTCCAACCCCTGACCAGCAAGAAGAACCTCTGCCGCTCCGGCTGGTAACCCTTCCCACACGACATAGAGACAACACCATGGAACATGAACACGAAACGGCAGACGCGCCGAATGATCTGCCCGCCAGTCCGGAGGTGATCGGCTGGGGCGTCGCCTCGCTCGTCCTCACCATCATTTTCCTGACCGTCAACACCTCAGCAATGGTGTTGGGCGCCAGCTTCATGTTGAAGCTGCTGGCCGGCCTCGTTGGTTTGATAACAGGCTGGATCGGCGCCCTGGTGGGCAACGCGGTCCGCAAGTTTGCCCAACCCGATGCGATCTACACCAACGGCGGCGCGCTTCACCTGATCTGGTTGAAAGTGTTCTGGCTGATAGGCCCGCAAGTCATTGGCCTGGTAGTTGGCATCGGCCTCGGATGCTCCCTGGTATTGCGATAAGGAAGACCGATGAAGAGCAAGTTCTATCTGGTGCTGGGTCTGCTGGTTCTGGCGGGCTGTTCGGATGACAAGTCCAAGCTACGCGGACAGTTTCTCTCAGGCTGCGTGCAAGGTGGCTCTCCCAAGCCAGTTTGCACATGCGTCTACGACAAGCTGGAAAAGACCTACTCGACCGAGCAGTTGAAGCAGATTCAGGCAGGGCGAAGTCCGCTGGTATCGAACTTCATGCAGGACAGCATCACGTATGCAAAGGCCTGTATAGCGGAGCAGTGACAGCAACCGTGCCGCTCCCGATCACCTCGGAACCGTGAGCACCAACTAACAAGCATCACGCCCCGAACATAACCAACCCCGCACACGGCCATAACTGGCCGTGTGCGGGGCAGGGGTTCTTTTGTTTTTTGAAAACCCAGGAGCTGCCCGTCGAGACACATCCCAGAAGAACAACGCACCACAGCCACACACACTCAAGGACCTGAACCCATGACCCCGACGTACCGCAAAACCCTGCTCGCCCTGGCCATCTCCGCCAGTGCCCTGCCCCTCGCCGCCCACGCCCTGACGTTGACCAACAGCGGTTTGGATAGCGAAGGCAACACCTACGCCGACAGCACCGAAGTCACCGGCGCCTTCACTGGCAGCGACCAGCCCATTCGCTTCTACAGCGACACCTTCAACCACGACCTGGTGCTCAACGCCCAGGTGCAAGCCACGGGCGATGACCTCAACGGTGTCGACCTGTCCTACGCCGGAGACGATGACACTCCCTCGCCCATCGGCGCGCCGACCGAGGTGCTCGGCAACCTGCAAAACAAGGGCAGCATCACGGTGAATGGCGCGGGCGTCACCGGCCTGCTGATTGATCCGGCCATCATCTACGGCAACCTGGTCAATGAAGGCACCCTGCAGGTGGCCGGCGGAGTGCTCGAGGGCGATGGTATCCGTGGCCTGAAGTTCGCCGGTCAGTCGGTGTTGCAGGGCGACCTGGTCAACGCTACCAGCGGCAAGATCCTTGCCGATGGCGAAGAGGCCACGGGCATTCAGCTCAAGGGCGGCACCATCGCTGGCAAGCTGATCAACGATGGTCTTATCCAGGTCAGCGGCGCCGGCTCGACGGCAATCCTCGCCACCTATGACGATGACAACGGTGGTCCGGATCGGGTGGACCTCGGCGGGATCGAGAACCATGGCAGCATCCTGGCCAGCGGCGATGATGCAACCGCGCTACGTCTCGATGGCGTGAGCTTTGCCAATGCGCCGGTCCAGGTGCTCAACACCGGCACGATCCAGGCTGACGATGCCGCCATCGAGGTCGGTGCCTTCGATATCGACGGCGCGAACGCCAGCAATACCCTGGTCATTCAGAACAGCGGCAATTTGATTTCCAAGGACGAAGCCATCGATGCCTCCCAGGCCAGTGGCGGCGTGCACCTGATCTGGAACGCCGGCAGCATCACCGGCAACCTGATCGACCTGTCCAACATCGAAGTGAACGGCGACGTGACCTTCAGCGGTACCGACGCCAGCACCGATGGCGCGAATATCCGCTTGAAGGACGGCGGTTGGCTGGATGTCGGCAGCGATGCGGGCAACACGCCGGCATACTTGGAGTTCGCTCAGCCACACACCACGATCCAGGGCAACCTGGATGTGGCGGGCAACTCCTCGCTGGGGCTCAACCTGAGTTCGGCCACGGATCCGAACAAGGCCGTGGTCGCGGTCTCCGGTACCGCGGAATTCGCCAAGGGCTCGCAGATCCAGTTGGCGGCCCAGGGCAGCGACTTCAAGGCCCAGGGCACGACTTACACTTTGGTCCAGGCCGGCACCCTACAGGATGACGGCGTGAGCGTGACCAGCCGTTCGGCCCTGCTGAACGTCGACACCGTCAGTAGTGGCGACAACCAGATCCTGGCCAAGGTCAGCACCAAGGGCCAGGACGAAGTCGGTGAGGTGATCGGCCAGATTGGTGGTTCGGCCAACGCCCAACGTGCGGGTGCAGCCTTCAGCCAGGTGGTGACCGGGCTGGCGCAGAGCAACCCCAACGACCCGGTGTTCCAGGCTTACGTGAATGCCTCGCAGGATCCAGCAGCACTGAAGAAACTGGCTGAGCAGCTCGCCCCTGAGGTGAACGGCGGTGCGACCCAAGCGGCTACCAGTGGGCAAACGCTGGTGAGCAACATCACCGGCAATCGCACCAGCAGCCTACGCGGTGCGTCCTCGGGCGACGTGCTGCAGAACACCGGGATCTGGGCCCAGGCGCTGTACAGCGATGCCAACCAGGACCTGCGTGATGGTGTAGCCGGCTTCAACGCCTACAGCCGTGGCATCGCCATTGGCGCCGATGGCAAGCTCACCGACCAGTTGACCCTGGGCGTGGCCTACAGCTTCCTGCACTCCAGCGTAAACAGCGACAGCGGCAACACCACCGATGTGGATGGCAATGCTCTCACCCTGTACAGCGGTTTCGAACAGGACAACTACTTCGTCGATGCCAACCTGAGCTATGGGATCAACGACAACGAGAGCAAGCGCCGCATCGCAGGCACCACGGCGAAGGGCGATTACGACAGCCAGGTGCTGGGCGCCAACGTCGTCGGTGGTTACACCTACCACCTGAACCAGCAGTTCCTGATCGAGCCGCGCCTGGCCGCACGCTATGCGCGCGTCGATATCGACGGCTACCACGAGAAGGGGTCGGCGGCGGCGCTCAAGGTGGATAGCCAGCGCTACGAGGTGGCGGAACTGGGTGCTGGTGTGCGGGTAGCGGGCGACTTCCAAGTCGGCAACGGCAATCTGCAGCCGCAGGCCAAGCTGATGGCCTACCATGACTTCGCCGCGGACGAAGCCCAGAGCACCTCGACCTTCACGCTGGGTGGCACACCCTTCGTGAGTCAGGGAGCCAAGGCGGTGCGCAACAGCTACGAAGCCGGTGTCGGTGCGGACTACCATCTGGGTGCGGTTACGGTCGGGGTCAGCTACGACTACACCGGCAAAACCGCCTTCAACGCCGACACCTTCACCGCCAAGGTCCGTTACGACTTCTGATGAGCCACTATCTTTCCGGCCCACGCGCGTGGGCCGGTTTCTTTCAAGTCCTGATGGCGCTGCTGGTCGGCGCCCTCCTCGCCGGCTGCCAGTCGCCACGCGAAGTGCTGCAGCAATTGGCGGATGAGCATGGGCGGCAACTGGAGATACTGCCGGGGCAGCCGTTTCCTTTGGTCATGCTAGCGCCGCAGGACACCACGAAAGCCACTCGTTTACGCGTCTACCTGGAAGGCGATGGTCATGCCTGGGCCACCGCCACGCAACCCAGCGTGGATCCGAGCCCACATAACCTGTTGGTGGCGCGGCTGGCGGTAGACGATCCGTCGCCGAATGCCTACCTGGCGCGGCCCTGCCAGTTCGTCATGGCACCGGCCTGCGAGCCTACTCTCTGGACTAATCGGCGCTTTTCGCAGGAGGTGGTCACCAGCCTCAGTCGGGCGCTGGACCAGTTGAAGCAGCGCTATGGCAATCGGGAGTTCGAACTGGTGGGCTATTCCGGTGGCGCAGCACTGGCGCTGCTGCTGGCGGCGCAGCGGGATGACGTCACCTTGGTCCAAACCCTGGCCGGCAATCTCAGCCCGCGGCTTTGGGCTGAAATGAAAGGACTCTCGCCCCTCGGCGGCTCGCTGGATCCGTTGGACTATCGCAACCGGCTGGCATCAATACCGCAGCGACACTTAGTGGGAGATACGGATGGAGTAATTCCAGCATCGCTGGCCAATACCTACCTAGTGCAGCTACATCCATCTGCCTGCAGCCAGGTTGTAGTCTCCCCGGCTACAGATCATCAGCAAGGCTGGGAGACCTCTTGGAGAAAATGGCGGGGTCAACCGCTAAATTGCAAGAGCAATTGAGTCCACAGCCGCAAGCCGTCGGTGACCATGGTTTGTTCTTTAGCAAACGAACCATGGTCAACGTTGGTGTTGAATTCCGGAACCTGTGCAGCCGCTCTAGCGCGTGCCCCGCTGGCGCAGCTCCGAAGGATTGAAATAGCTGTCCCCGGGGCTCGGCTGCTGGAAATCGATTGCGGACTTCTGCTCACTGTCCAGGCCTTGCACGTTGTAGCGATGCGAATAGAGGTCGTGATAGACCTCGACCGCCGACCACGTGGTGGGCAGCTCGTAGAAGTTCTTCAGGTAGGCCATGGATACGCGCCAGATTTTGCCTCGGCTGTCGTATTGGTCGGCCACAGCGATCTGCCAGCTGTCCTCGTCGAGATAGAAGGTGCGCTTGCTGTAGATGTGCCTGGCATCGGGCTTGAGGGTGCCCTCCACCACCCATACCCGGTGTAGCTCGTAGCGGGTCAGCGCCGGATTGAGATGCCCCGGTTGCAGTAGGTCGGCGTACTTTACTCCGGCGGCGGCGAGCCGGTAGTTGTTGTAGGGAATGTAAACCTCGCGCTTGCCGAGCAGCTTCCACTCGAAGCGGTCCGGCGCACCGTTGAACATGTCGGTGTCGTCGGTGGTGCGCAGGCCGTCGGACGCCGGTACCGGGGTGTCGTAGGCGAGGTTCGGCGAACGCCTGACGCGGCGCTGTCCGGCGTTATAGCCCCAGGCCTGGCGTGGCTCTTTCACCTGATCCATGGTCTCGTGTACCAGGCTGGAATAGCCGGCCAGCCGTGGTGGCGTTTTAACGAAGGCGACGAAGTAGAAGAGAATGTTGTCCAGCTTCTCGTAGGAGCCCTGCGGGTCGTAGTAACGGAACAGCGATTCCTGCTCATAGTCGATTGGCGTGTAGGAACCGTCGCGCTGCATCGCCACTTCAGTGGACTGGCGCACGATGTGCGTGCCGCGATAACGGACGATGTGGTTCCACAGCGCTTCTACGCCACTCTGCGGAACCGGGAACGGAATGCCGCCGAAGGCGTCAGTGAAGCCATTACCGCCGTCGGCCAGCTTGGCAGTCACGGCGTTCTTGCGTGTGTTGTCGTAGACCCACTGGGGTGCCGATGCCGAACGCCGGGTGACGTACACCGGCATGCGGAAACTGTCCGGGTAGGTGTCGAACAAGGCGATCTGCCCTGCCGTCAGGTTCGCCCGGTACTGCGCCAGATTAGCCTTGTCGATGGTGAACAACGGCTTGTCGTCGGGGAACGGATCCAGGTGGTGGTCGCCGGGCTTGTAGCCGGCCGGCGCCCGCGTGATGCCGCCGTCCCAGGCAGGAATGCTGCCGGTGGAGTTGGCGGCCCGTTCGCCCCCCAGCGGCGTCAGGTCCTTGCCCAGCCGTGCAGCCTGGTCGGCCGACACGCCGGCGAAGATCGGCGAACAGGAAAATTGGAAGGCCAGGGCCAACGCCCCGGCGACGAGCGACTTGTTGAGCATGTGCGACTCCGCGACTACACCGACCGCCCCCATCCGGACCGGTCGGTCAGGTGGTGGTTTCAGAAGGAGTACTTGACGTTGAAGCCGACGTTGTCCCTGTCGCGCAGGGTGTTGTCGCGGCTGGCGCCGTAGTACTTGGTGAACTGCAGCTCGGTGTCGAACTTGCTGCGGTAGCTGGTCTTCACACCCAGGGTGTAGGCCTTGCGCCCCTCGATGAAGTTGCCGTTCTGGTAGGAGTTGCCCTTGAAGTCGTCCTTGAACACTGCATAGGGCGAGACGTTGACGCCGGCGAAAGCATCGTTCCAAGTGCCGATCATTTGCAGGGTGAAACCATAGGCATTGCGGTCCGCCTGGTCGCCGTCACCGAAACCGGCGCCATAGGCGTTGTTCGGCCTCCCGGCGTAGTAGCGCACCTGGCCGTTGTAGGCGGTGTACTTCAGGCTGCTCCCGCGGATCTGCTCAGCGGCGATCTCTGCGGTGCCCAGAAGTGAGTCGAAGCTCAAGCCCTGGCCGAAGTTGTAGAGGGTGCCCAGGCTGCTGTTGAAGGCCTCGACCCGCTCGTAGTTGTGGAAGGTCGAGCCGCGGCACAGCTGCTTGCCCGCCACCAGAGCACAGGCCTGGTCGGCCGGAGTATTGCGGTCGTAGACCGTGGCCTCTCCGCTGAGCGACTGGCCGAGCAAGTCGCCGACGATGTCGTTGGTCGCGGCAATGCTAATTGGCAGGTTCGGCCGGTAGGCCAGCTCACCAAACACCGAGGCCTGGCCGACGGTGCTGTTGAAGCTCAGGCCATACATCTGAATGTTCTCGACGTACTCACGACTGGCCACCGCGTTGCCGGCCATGTCGATGCTGCCGATCAGGTTGGCCCCCGCCGCCAGAGGACTACCGCGCAGGGCTGCCATGTCAGCTCCCTGGTAGCCCGGCGCGAAGCTGACAGCGGTCAGCGGCTCCTTGCTGTGATAATTGACGAAGTACAAGCCGAACTCGGTGGAGTTGAGCTGCTCGGCAATATAGTGCAGCGCCGCACCGAACTGGCCGCTGTCGCGGGCGTTGAGATCCTTGCCGATGTTGGCCACCTTGATGGTGTCGCCCTGCGCGTAGCTGCTGCCGGCCAGACCGAAAGCAGGGTTGGCCAGCGCCGCCTGATAGGCCGAGCGCCCACCGAGCACCGCCAGCGGCGAAAGCACCGCAGCGAAGCCGGGGTTCTGCAGATAGGCGGAGTTGCCACCGTCAGCGAACAGGTCGGTCTCGGAGAAGAAGGTGCCCACCGGGTCCACCTGGGTCTCGCGCCAATTCCACTGATAGAAGCTTTCCAGCGACAGGTTCTGGGTCAGGTCGACACTGAACTGCAGAGCCTCCAGGGGGATCAGCACTTCCTTGATCTCCGAGCCAGGCAAATGCAGCTTGGTGGCGTCCACCGGATTGGTGGTGTTGACGCCGCCGCGATAGAACAGGCTTTCGCCCCAGTTGAACACCTGCCGGCCGACGCGCGCATTCAGGCTGTGGCCATAGAAGTCCCAGTTGCCGAAGAGATAGGCATCGAGCAGTTCGGCGCCGCGTCCGGCATTGTCGCGGGTAGCCGAGGTGAAGTGGTCATCCTGCGGATAGTTCTGGCTCGGCTGGGGCAAGGCGTCGTTGTGGTAGTAGTCGTTGCGCTTGTCCATGATCTGCGTGTCGTAGAACGCCGAACCGCGAGCGAATGCGCCGTAGTTCTGGTAGCGCGCTTCAAAGTCGCTGGTGATCTTGTAGACCTCCGAGACCAGTCCGGTATCGAAGTTTCGATTGCCGTCGTTGAGGTTGATGTCGGCTGCGTCGTAGCGCTTGTCCTGGGACTGGACACGCCAGATGCGACCGTAGGACAGAGTGGTGTCGAGGTTTCCGCTGAGCTCGTTGTCGAGGAAGCTGAATTCCACCGCGCCGGCCGGCAGGGCGACGGCGAGGCCGACCAGGCCGAGAGCCTGGCGGATAGCGAGCGACAACGAGGGCTTGCACGAGGGGACGGTCATGGGACTGCTCCGCGATCGATCATTGTTATTGTTGGAGCCGAGGCCTCGCTGGACCCCGGTCGTCGTGGCTTGCGTCGGTCAAGCAAGCGACGCGGCTCCTCCACGGCCGTGTCGCTTTCTGCTGGGATAAGGTTCAGGAACGCCTGGAGACGGCTGGCAGACTCCGAACCACGGCGTCCTCCTTGGTTGGGTTCAAGCAATGCGGCTGGGCCCAGGGACCGCGGAAGGCGATCTGGTCGAAGCCGCCCGGGCCGACCCCGGCGGGCACGTAGTCCAACTGCAGGGCATGGCGTACGCGCCAAGCCGCCGCGTGATCGGCGCAGGCGCTGTCACCGGAGACGCCAAGGGCTCCTAGCAGGCGCCCGGTGTGGTCGTACAGCGCCAGACCTCCACCGAAGGCGACCAGGCCACCCAGGCGCTGACCGACCAGCGGGTCGTCGACCTCCCCCCAGCGCTCGGCTGGACCGGCATAAGCCAGCTCGGTGCGCGGCGGATGGGTGCCCTGCAGGCCGAACAAGCTGCCACCCGGCTGCATGGCCGCATACAGATTCGCGGTGGCCATGGCCAGGCCGTCGAGGCTTAGGGCGTTGGCGGTGTAGGCCTTCTCCGCTGAGACCAGTCGCGCGGCCGGCCACTGCGCATCGCGCCCGGCACCGCTATAGGCAAGGGCGCAGATGCGCCCGCTGCGATCGACCAGGGTCGCCCACAAATCGAGGCCGAAACCGCCGTTGTGCGGTCCATGCGCCGCTTGCAGCGCCTCGCGCAATAGCTGATGAGCGGGCAAGGCAGCGCAGTCGTCGGCCGACCAGGCCAGCGCGGGCACGAGCAGGCCCAACGCCGCGAGCATTCGCAACGGTAGGGAAAGCATGCGGGTATCTCCGAAGGTGGGAGGGGCACCTCCGCCAGGGAGGTGCGCCGGGGCTCAACGCGATACGGGCGGCGGCAGCTTGCCGATGCTGAATTCCGGTTCCAGGCGCACGCCCAGGGTATTGAGCATGGTCGCCGCCATCACGTAGTGGCCGACCAGTACGAGGAACTCCACGCACAGGTCCTCGGAGAGGAACAGCGCCAGCTCGCGCCACTTCTCCTCGCCCAGCGATTGCCGCACATGCAGTTCGTCGATTGCCTGGACGAAGGCGCGGGTGCGCGGCGTCCACAGCGGCGAATCGTCCTGGCCAAAGGAGTCGATTTCTTCGCGGCTCAGCCCGGCGTCGAGTCCCAAGGCAACGTGGTGTGCCCATTCGTAGACGCTGCCGGTGCGCCAAGCCACACGCAGGATCACGCGTTCCTTGTCCTGACGGGAGATGCCACCCTTGAACAGCAGGTTGGAAACGAACAGCAGGTAGCGCGGCGCCAGCGGCCCCAGGCGCAACAGGGTGGAGATGACCGTCATGTCTTCCTTGGATTTGCCCTGGCGCCGGCTCATCCAGAGGATGACCTTGTGCAGGAAGCCGCGCTTGCCCTCGGGCAAGGGGGTGACGCGAGCCTGCGGCAGAAGCTGCCAGTTGCCTGCCGGGTAGGGACTGTCGACTGCGACACCCGCCGGTACGGCGCTGATTTTTGTCATTGTCTGCTCCGTGATGATGCGATGAATGCAGGCCCTCGTCCGGCCGTCGCAACATGGCAACAGGACGGCGAAGAACCTGTGGCGATGCTAGGTGCGCGCTGTATCATCGGACCAATCAATTGTTTGGTTAACAGGCATCCAAAAAATGAATTTTCATCGCCGAAACCTGAATCTGCTGGTCGCCCTGGACGCCCTGATCACCGACAAGAACATCACCCGCGCCGCGGAGCGTCTGCACCTGAGCCAACCGGCGATGAGCAATGTGGTCGCACGCCTGCGTGAATGGCTGGACGATCCATTGCTGGTACGCGGCCCCTCCGGTTACACCCTCACACCACGGGCGCAGGAGCTGGCGGTACCGTTGCGCACCATCCTTGGCGAGATCGAAGGACTGGTCAGCGCCCGGGTATTCGACCCGGCAACCTCGCAGCGCACCTTCCACATCGCCATGAACGACGCCTCGGTACTGCTGCCGCAACTGCTCGCCAGCCTGGCCAAGGAGGCGCCCGGGGTGGAAGTGAAGATCAACGGCTACTCAAGCTTTCCCGAACAACAACTGGCCTACGGCGAGCTCGACCTGGTGATCGGCAGCTTCGGCGAGGTTCCTCAGGGTTGTCGCGGGGAGCAACTCTTCGAAGGGCATCCGGTGTGCGCGGTGCGCCCGGGACATCCACGCATCGGCAACGAGTTGAGCCTGACGGACCTCGTCAACGAGAAGCACGTGGTGGCCGTGGCGGACGACCATATGTACCTGGTCTATGCACGCAACATGCTGGCGCGGCACAACGCCACGCTGGACATCTGCGCGCACGTTTCGCATTTCATGGAGGCGGCGTTGATTGCCGCGCAAACCGATCTGATAGCAACAGTGCCGAACCGCCTCGCGCAGACCTGCCGGAGCACCTTCGGGCTGCGTGTGCTGCCGGCACCGTTCGATTTCCCGCCCTTCCAGGTGCAGCAGGTTTGGCACGAGCGCACACAGCAGGCACCCGACCACCAATGGTTGCGCGAGCGTGTGCGGCGCCTGGTGGGCGCCGCCTGACCTCGCGCCGGGAAGGGATCAGTCCACGGCGCGCGCCTGCGCGCTCTCGACCGCCTCTTCCAGTTCGAAGGGGTTGTGCGCGGAGAACACCTGTACGTCAGGCGTACCGGCGATCAACTGGCGCAGCCGGTCCTGGTTGTGCAGACGCTGGCGACGGTCGGTCTCGTTGAAGAACTGGAAGGTGCGCAGCAGCGGCGTACACACCCGGGCGGGCCCTTTCACCTCGCGATAATCGAAGTAGGCATCGCCCGCGTGGAGCATCCAGCCGTCCTCGCGCTGGATGGCCACAGCCGTGTGCCCGCGAGTATGGCCGAATGTCGGCACCAGCAGGATTTCCGGCGGCAGTCCTTCGAGCTGACGCACAGCATCGAAGCCGAACCAGGACTCGCCACTCTCGGCATAGGTACGGAACAGCGGGCCATGCTCGAACATGCGCGGCGCATAGCGCTTGCGGCTGAGCAGGTCCGGCCGGGTCATCGCCAGGCCGTACTCGATGGCATGGGTGTGCACCTTCGCGTGGGGAAAGTCCACCAGGCCACCGACATGGTCGAGGTCCAGATGGGTCATGACGATGTTGCGTACATCGCGCGGGTCGAAGCCCAGGCGCCGCACCTGGGCCAACGCCGCCAGTCCCGGATCGCGCTTGGGCCGCGCATAGCCGTAGGTGAACATCTTGCCCAGGCGTTTGGCAGGGTCGACGAAATCCGGCGTACCGAGGCCGGTGTCGACGAGTACCAGCCCGTCGCTGGGCGTCTCGATCAACAGGCAATGACAGACGAGATGCTTACCGCAGACGGAAAGCCCCTGGATGGTCCCGCAGTTCAGATGATGGATGCGCATGAGTTGAAATACCGTTAAAATGAATGAGTATTCATTTTTTAATCTGAGCGCCTCCCGCCAGACTGTCAAGCAGGACGAGAAACCCCATGCCGAAGATTTCCGACGCCCAGCGCGCCAAACGCCGCGAACAGATACTCGAAGCCGCCTGGTGCTGCTTCCAGCACCGAGGCCTGAGCGCCACCACCATGGAGGACATCGTCCGCGAGGCCGGTGTCTCCGCCGGCTCGGTGTACCTCTACTTCGCCAGCAAGGACGAGCTCGTGCTGGCAGCGGTGGATCGCTCGCTCGGCGGGCTGGAGCAAGAGCTCGCGCCGCTGCTGCAGGACAGGACGACACAGCCGCTGGACCAACTGTTGGAGAGCATGCTTGCCGCCCTGCTGCGCTTCGCCGGGCATGAGCGCTTCGACCTGTTGCGCATTGCCCTGCACGGCTGGAGCGAGGCGCAGCACAACGCCGGCCTGGCTGAGCTGATGCGCGGCCACTACACACGCTTCCGGAAGAGCCTGGCGAGCACACTGGCGCGCCGCGCGGAGTTCGCCGCCTCGCCGGAGGACGCCGCACAGTTGCTGCTCTCCCTGCTCCTGGGCTTCATCGCCCAGCGCGGCGTGCTCGCCGACACCGACCCCGCAGCCCTGGTCCGCGGCCTGCGCGCCGCCCTGCTCGGCGACTAGCCGCGGCGGTATTCGCCGGGGGTGATGCCGAACCAGCGGCGAAATGCGCGCTGGAAGGTGCTCTGGTCGGAGAAGCCGAGCATCAGGGCAATGTCGGCCAGCGACAGCGAGCGATCCTGCGCGTACTGCTCGACCAGGCTGCGTCGCACCTGCTCGACCAGTTGCGAGTAATGCGTGCCCTGGGCATCCAGGCGCCGCTGCAGGCTGCGCACCGAGGTCTGCATGGCTCGCGCCACTGCCTCGATGCCCGGCACGCCAAGGGCCAGATTATTGGCCACGAACTGGCGAACCAGCGCCACTTCCGGGTCTCTGTCGATCTGCTCCACGCGTAGCGCCTGCAGGCGCCGCGAAGCCTCCTTCTCCAGCGCCTCGCGCAGGCTGGTGTCGCCATGTTGCAGCGGCAGCGCCAGGGTCTGCGGGGCGAAGTACAGTCGCAGCTCCTCGCAGCCGAAGTGCAGTGGGCAGCGGAACAGCGCCTGTTGCTCGGCAAGCTCCGCCGGCTCCGGGTGCGGGAAGTCGATGCGCGCCGGGGAGAACTCCGGCCCGGCCAGCAAGCGGGTCACCGCCATCCAGCCGGACAGGCTGTACTCGATGACCTGGCGCGAATAGGCCGGCACCGCACCGCGGCGATGCAAGGTCAAGCGCACCAGGCCGTCGACCAGCTCGTATTCGGCGCGGCTGCCGTTGCCCACCAATTGCTCGTAGCGCATGTGCAGCTCGAACCAGTCACGGCTCTGCCGGCTCGTCATCATCAGATGGCCAAGGATTCCCAGGTGGGTCGGACGCATGCTCTGTCCGGCGTGCAGGCCGACGTTGCGATCACCGGTGACCTCTTCGGCCACTTGCAGCAGATGCTCCTCGGCGACATCGGGAATGCGCCGGTCGAGGTCGTCGAGATCGGCCTCCCGCAGGTCGACCATGGCGAGTACGCGCGGCAGGGAAATGCGTTGCTGGCGCAAGTAGTCGGCCAGGCAGCGCAGGTATCCGATGGTGATGTATTGCGTGGTTTCCGGGGAGCGGGAAGCGTTCATGAAAGTAATCTCGGCATGGCGTGGCATCGACAGCCAATCGACGGCATGGGCGGCAAAGACGGAGCATCCAGGTGCTTGGCAAGCTGGTCTCCCACACCCTGGGAGAGCATTCGTGCATGTTCGACATCATCATCAAGAACGGTCTGTACTTCGACGGCAGCGGCGCCTCCGGCAGCATCCGCCATCTCGGCATCCGTGACGGCCGCGTGGCTGTCGTCAGCGAGCAACCCCTGAAGGAATGGAGCTGCGCGCGGGTGATCGACGCCCGGGACCGCTGGGTCATGCCCGGCTTCCTGGAAATCCACTCGCATTACGACGCCGAAGTGATAGCCGCACCTGCGCTCAAGGAATCGGTACGCCACGGCGTGACCACCGTGGCGGTCGGCTCCTGCTCGTTGTCCACCATCGTGGCCTCGCCGCTGGACTGCTCCGACCTCTTCACACGTGTGGAGGCGGTGCCGCGCGAAGCGGTGCTGCCGATGCTCGAGCGCAGCAAGAGCTGGGACCGACCGCAGACCTACCGCGCCTTCCTCGATGAGCACCCGCTGGGCCCCAACGTCTGCGCCTTCCTCGGCCACTCCGACCTGCGCGTAGCAGTGATGGGCATGGAGCGCGCCACCAGTCCGCAGCCGCCGAGCGAGTCGGAGATGCGGCGCATGGAGCAGCTTCTCGAAGAAGCGCTGGACGCTGGTCTGCTCGGCCTTTCGGTAATGACCACGCGGCTGGACAAGATCGACGGCGACCGTGCCTGGTCGCGCCCGCTGCCCTCCACCTTCGCCAACTGGTCGGAGTTCGGCCGCCTGTTCGAGATTCTTCGCCGACGCGGCGGCGTGCTCCAGGGTGCCCCGGACGCAGTCACCAAGATCAACATCTTCGCCTTCCTCTGGCACGCAATGGGCTGGTCCGGACGGCGCCTGCGCATGACCATGCTCACCGCCATGGACCTCAAGTCGCAGCCCTGGATGCATGCCGTGACCCGGGCAGCCGGCTGGATTGCCAATCGCCTGCTGCGCGCCGATTTCCGCTGGCAGATGCTCCCCGCGCCCTTCCGCATCCATGTGCGCGGCCTCGATTTCAACGTCTTCGAGGAGTTCACCAGCGGCGAGTTGCTGCGCGACCTGCGTACCGCCGACGAGCAGTACGGCAAGATTCGCGATCCGCAGTTTCGCGCGCAGTTCAAGCGCGACCTCAAGGCTGTGCTCAGCGTCGGCCTGTGGCACCGCGACTTCTCCGATGGCACCGTGACCCACTGTCCAGAAGGCGCGTTGGTCGGTCGCAACTTCGCCGAGATCGGCCGAACCCTCGGCAAGGACCCGGTGGATACCTTCTTCGACCTCTGCCTGGAGCATGGCGAGGCACTGCGCTGGACCACCCAGTTGGCCAACCATCGCCCGCACGTCATGCACAAGCTGCTGCGCAGCCCGCACACCCAGGTGGGCTTCGCCGACTCCGGCGCGCATATCCGCAACCTGGCCGGCTATAACTTCCCGTTGCGCCTGCTCAAGTACGTCCGCGACGCCTACCTCGAAGGCACGCCGATCATGAAGCTGGGACAAGCCGTGCATCGCACCAGCGGAGAACTGGCCGACTGGTTCGGCCTCGACGCCGGACACCTGCGAGTCGGCGACCGCGCCGACCTGGTGGTGGTCAACCCGGTAGGGCTGACCGACGAACTCGACCAGGTGCACGAGGACGTCATGGAGAACCTCGGCCTGATACGCCTGGTGAACCGCAACGATACGGCGGTCGACTACACCCTGATCAACGGCAACATCGCCTATTCGCGCCGCGAAGGCTTCGCCCAGGACCTGGGCAAGACCCGTCGCTTCGGCCGCTTCCTTCCCTCCCTCGGAGTCCACTGAATGACCACAGCCCTGATTACCGGCGCCTCCAGCGGCATCGGCCTGGAACTGGCGCGCCTGCTCGCCGCCGACCGCCACGATCTGATCCTGGTGGCGCGCAATGCCGACCGCCTGCAGAACCTCGCCGAGGAGTTGCAGCGTAGCCAGCGGGTTCGCGTCGAGATCATTGCCAGCGACCTTGGCCGCCCCGACGGCGTCGACCAGGTACTGCAGAAGCTCGGCGGTGCGCCGGTCGACATCCTGGTGAACAACGCCGGCTGCGGCGAGTTCGACCGCTTCCAGGACGCCGACTGGGCCGACTACCGACAGACCCTGCAGGTCAACATGGTGGCGCTCACCCAACTGACCCATGCCTTGCTGCCGAACATGCTGCAGCGCGGCGCTGGGCAGGTCGTCAATGTCGCTTCCACCGGCGCCTTCCAGCCGCTGCCGTGGATGGCCGTCTATGGCGCCAGCAAGGCCTACGTGCTCAGCCTCACCGAAGCCCTCGCCTACGAGCTGCGCCACACCGGCGTGCGCGTGCTGGCCTACTGCCCCGGCGCCACCGCCAGCGGCTTCGCCTCGGCCGCCGGAGCCGAGCAGTCGAACAACTTCAAGCAGGGCCGCACCGTCGCCCCGGTCGAGGTGGCCGAGGACATCCGCCGGCTGATCCTCAAGGGCCGTCGCGGCGTCGCCGTGCACGGCGCGCTGAACTGCCTGATGGCGCACCTGGCGCCCATGTCCCCGAGGACCTGGGTTATGGCTATTGCAGAACGAACCATGGCTCCCAAAACGCAACGGTGAACCCTCCATGAAATCAGTCGTGATAACAGGCGTTTCCAGCGGCATCGGCCGCGCCACCGCCATCCACCTCGCCGAAAACGGCTTCCACGTCTTCGGCAGCGTACGCAAGGCTGAAGACGCCGAATCGCTGAGCAAGCGCCTGGGCGATACCTTTACACCGCTCCTGTTCGACGTCACCGACACCGCCGCCGTCCAGGTCGGCGCGGCGATCGTTCGCGAGCGCTTGCGCGACAGCACCCTCGCCGGCCTGGTCAACAACGCTGGCATTGCGGTGTCCGGCCCCTTCTCGCACCTGCCGGTGGACGAATACCGCAAGCAGCTCGAAATCAACCTTGTTGGTCCGCTCATCGTCACTCAGGCCTTCCTGCCCCTGCTTGGCACCGAACGTCGGCGCCACGGCGAGCCGGGACGCATCATCAACATGAGTTCCCTGGCCGGACGCATCGGCATCCCCTTCCTCGGCCCATACACAGTGTCCAAGCACGGCATGGAGGGCTTCTCCGAAAGCCTTCGGCGCGAGCTGCTGTTCTATGGCATCGACGTCATTACCCTCGGTCCCGGCCAGATCGCTACGCCGATCTGGGACAAGGGCGAGGAAATGGACATCACGCCGTATGCCGGGCTGGAGATTGCCCCGGCGATGCAGCGCTCGCGCGATCACTTCATCGCCGAGGGCAAGCGCGGCCTGCCCGCCGAACGCATGGCCGAGATCATTTTCGAGGTGCTTACCGAGCGCTCGCCCAAGGCCCGCTACGCGATCATTCCCGACCGGCTGCGCAACTGGACGCTGCCGCTGCTGCTGCCCACGCGGTTGGTCGACCGCCTGATCGCCCGCCAGTACGGAATTCGCCGCAGCTGAACCGACGCAGTCCAGGGGAGCCGGAACGTCCGGCTCCCCTTTTTTGTGCCCGCAAAAAAAAGCACCGGCGCAAGGCCGGTGCCAGATCCGATACCGCATCTTCCCTCCCGGACACCTAACTCAGCGGTCCGAGAGGCATGCGACCACAACAGCTGGCCGCCCTTCGCGCTCTGCCGCCCTGACCGGACCGGTCAGGGCCTTGAAGATGAACACCAGTATCAGGATCAAAACCAGGATGCGGAAGAAACGTTCGACTTTCACTCGAGACATCGGCTCGCCTGTCCCCTTCAATTCATGCTGAGGCCTGCATCATGCAGGCAGGACAACCATAAACAGCCACCGGTTGCCGGGGGAAACTGCTTTTATGGATGCCCTGCATCGATTTTCTGGATGCACTCGCCTTAGCCGCGCAGCGCAGTCACTACTACGGCGGGAGCCGACGTCGACGGCACCCAAGCGGCCAGATGCTCGACACTTCGACGGTAAGGTGCCAGTCCACCGCCTAGCAGCAACGCAGCGAGTGCCACTGCCACGGAGGACACCAGCAACAGCGAGTAACGCAACGCGCGGTCATCGGCGAACAGGTAGTCGGTGAGCAGCGCCACCAGGGTCGGCCCCGCCCCCAGGCCGATCAGTGTGATAACCAACAGGTACAGCGACGAGGCCTGGCCGCGCATTGGGTTTGGCATGATCTCTTGCAGCGCCGCAGCGGCGACGCCGAACGGCATGCTCAGGCAAAACACTGTCGGTGCCAGCAGCAGCGCGGCCAGGCGACCATCTTGCGCCAGCGGAAAGGCCACGACCCAAGGCAACGCGCCAAGCGCGGCAAGGAAGCCAACCCGCATGTTGGCATCGCGATAGCCACGCCGCGCCAGATGCTCGGAAAGGCGACCACCGAAGAGAATGCCCAGGCAGCCCAGCACCAGCACCAGGCCGCCATAGACGCCACCTGCATGCTGGGCGCTCCAGCCATAGGTGCGCATGAGGAATGTCGGCACCCAGGAACTGCTGCCGTAGCCGGCCACCGCCAGGCAGGCGAACCCCAAGTTGTGATGCAGCACAGTACGGCGATTGGCAAGCAGGTAGTCGAATACTTGCGCCAGCGGCACTACGCTGCCAGCGCCAACGCCCTGCCTAAGCGGCTCCCGAATCGCCGACAGCAACAGGGTGAAGACCAGGCCCACAATGCCAAGGAGGATGAACACCAACTGCCAGGATCGGATGCTGCCCAGCAGCGGCAACTCAACGCTTGGCTGCGCAGCCGTGAAGGCCACCGCCAGACTGCCGAGCAGGAAGGCGATACCCGATCCCAGATAGATGCCCATGGCATAGATGCTAAAAGCGGTAGCACGGCGCTCGCTGGGGAAGCTGTCGGCAAGCAGCGAATAGGCCGCCGGCGTCAGCGCCGCCTCGCCAACTCCCACACTGATCCTGCCCAGAAGAAACTGCCAATAGGCTACCGCCAGGCCGCAAGCCGCAGTAGCCCCACTCCACAGCAGGACGCCCAGGGCGATCACGCCACGCCGGCTCCGGGAATCCGCTAGGCGGCCGAAGGGAATGCCACAGACCACATAGAAGAGCGCGAAGGACAGGCCCATCAGCAGGCTCATCTGGGTATCGTTGATCTGCAAGTCGCGACGGATCGGCTCTACCAGCAGGTTGAGGATCTGCCGGTCGACGAAGGATAGGATGGCCGCCAGCAATAGGATCAGCAGCGTGCTCCAGGCGGCCAGAGGGGAAGGATAGGACTCGTCGTGCATGGTTGCATCTCGCCAAGTGGGCCGGCGCCCGGGTGGCGCCGAGACCGGCCGACTCTATGCGGCGGAAAAACCTGCGGGAAATCCATGTTTTGAATTCGGAGAATCCAAAAATCGGATGAGCTGACAGCCCAGCTACAGGATGTGAACGGAGCCTCATCCCGGTCTCATGTCTGCTGGGTAAGCGAAGCCCGCGCGCAGTACCCACTGTGGGCCAATTAGATAAGACGCACCGACCGCCATGGCCAAGGTATCGTGCCAGTTCATCTCTTCGCCAATCGAGCCGAAGCCCAGCGCCATCCCTAGCGCCGGCACGCCGCTATTCTCTGCGAGCAGTTCGTTCATCCGGCTCCAACGCGTCCATGTTGCGCCGACATAGCCAGTCCATCGCTCATCGAAGCGATAGGTCACGGACGTGTCAACGGACTCGGGCAGGGTAACCTCCATCTGGGTCTTGTAGTGGCCATTGAGCCCAAAAGCGGGGGGTGAGTCTGTTACCGAGGTATGCCCTTGCAGGGTGTATCGAACCTTGGAGTGATAAGTCATCCCCCAAGTGGCAGCGTCGCTCAGATCGACCATTAAGCCGAGGTTGTAACCGAAGGCAGTGTCATCGCCTGCGATCTTGATCTCGGTGTCCCGACGAGATGGGTTGAGCGGAGCCGTAGCCAGGTTATTGCGCAACTCGCCCTCGATGCGGTTGATAGTGAGGCCCCCTCCAACGGAGAGGACATCGTTGATGCGATAGCTAACGGTCGGCTGCAACGTGGCAACTTTCACCTCACTATACGAGCCATGGTAACGGCCCTGGAAACTCGACTCGTAGTCGTTGACTAGACCGAAGGGCACATAAAGGCCCAGACCAATACTGAAGTCCTCCGAGATCGGCGAAGAGATGAATCCGAATGGCACCGTGGCGAGGGGCGCGGAGTCCCCCTCGTTAGTGCCCGCCGCCTTGCCGTGCCCGCTACTGATATCCAGGCGCGGTCGAATGACACCAGCGCCACCGCTGACTTCAGCCTGCTTGAGCTTCACCAGACCGGCTGGGTTGCCATGGATGACGCTCGAGTCCAATGCGGTCGATGCCCGCCCCGCGAACGCAGTCCCCGCACCACTGGCGCTTTGCTCGTTGAGCGCAATTCCATTCGCACGCGCCTGAAAGGCAAAAGCGCACGCGGCTATCGTGACCAGGCCTTGAAAGGTCTTCCTGTACATTATTATCGGGCTCCGAGTCGGAAATAGGCCCCTTGCCAGGGGTCGCTACCACGCCCGGACTCTCCGAAGAAGCGCCCGAATATGGCGCTCGCAATCCTATTGGTACGCTGCAGGCCAGAGTGTCTGCCAGCAGACACTCTTCGAGAGAATGGCGTTTGAAACGCCCCAGTGGAGCGCCCTCGGCTGCAACCATCGAGGCGACTTCCACGGCCTGTCTGCAGGCAAAAAAATGAACACGAAGGTCACCGTTCAATCGAACCCGATGTGACCGTCGCTATCCTGCGGCGGGCACTGCGCTGAGATGGCTTACGGGGGTTCATCCTCAGCACACGACATCCGTGCCTAGACACCTGCGGCGCAATACCAATCGACGCCTGACTCATCCTGTTGCCTCGTCACCTTTCCGGAAGCGACCAGGTAGTTCAGATTCGCAAGGCTCTCGCCGGTTGCCATCGTCAGCAGGAAGCCATCGGACATCGTGATTTCGCGCCTGAAGAGGCACTCGAATACGTCGACCGCCCGACGAGGCTGCTTCAGGCGCACGAGCAAATCCGCCAGCAGCCGGTGCTGGAGCTGCAGCAGATCATCCAAGCGGGCATGCAGCCCCCTGAAACACTCATTGTGGGCGGGCAGCACCAGCACGCCATCACCGACTTTGCGCTTGATTTTGACCAGTGTGCTCAACCACCCTTCCATCGGATTGGCATCGGGCTGAAGAGAAGGCACAGAGACGTTAGATCGGAGTCAGAGACTTATTTCTCTCATCGGCAGACAAGTCAAAGATTACGATAATCGACTTCTTGTCCACGCTCCAGGCCCCGTCGATGTCCGAGCAACCCAGCCCAGCCAACGCAGAACAAGCCTCCCCTGCCCGCCCCCGGCGTTTCCGCCGGCCCCGCTGGCTGGAATGGCGACAGCGCCTGGCGTTCTGGGTCGGCGCGCTGCTGGTGGGCCTAGTGGCGCTGGCCTTCGCCTGGCTGGCGGACCAGTCCTTCGCCCTGTTCAAGCGCATGCTCGGCGTCGCCCCCTGGCTGCCGCTGCTGGTCACCCCCGCGGGTTTCGCCCTATTGGCCTGGGTCACCCAGCGCTGGTTCGTCGAGGCCAAGGGCAGCGGCATTCCCCAGGTGATCGCCGCGCTGGAGTCGCCTTCGCGGCGCTTCCGCGCCCAGGTACTGACGCTGCCGGTGGCCGCCGTGCGCATGTTTTTCACCCTGGGCGCGCTGCTGGTGGGCGGCTCGGTGGGCCGCGAAGGGCCCACGGTGCACGTCGGCGCCGCGGTCATCTACGCCTTCGGCCGGCGCCTGGGGCTGCACGGCCGGCGCACCATCGCCGGGCTGATCCTCGCCGGTGGCGCGGCCGGCATCGCCGCGGCCTTCAACACGCCGCTGGCCGGCATCGTGTTCGCCATCGAGGAGCTCAGCCGAACCTTCGAGCAGCGCTTCAGCGGCCTGGTGCTGACCGCGGTGCTGATCGGCGGCGCCGTCACCCTCGGGCTGATGGGCCACTACTCCTACTTCGGCGAGATCGGCGGCAGCCTGCCGGCGGGCTGGGGCTGGAGCGAGGTGCCGGCCTGCGCGCTGCTCGGCGGCCTGCTGGGCGGGCTCTACGTCAAGCTGGTGCTGCCCACCCGGGCCGGCTGGCTGGGCCGCATGTGCCGCCTGCGCGAGCGCTTCCCGGTGCGCTTCGCCGGTGCCTGCGGGCTGCTGCTGGCGCTGCTGGGGCTGGCCTCGGGCAACCACGTGTTCGGCACCGGCTACGAGGAGACCCGCGCCCTGCTGGAGGGCCACCCGATGACCGAGCAGAGCTTCCTGCTGTGGAAGTTCCTGGCCAACGTGGTGTCCTACCTCGCCGGCATCCCCGGCGGCCTGTTCTCGCCCTCGCTGAGCATAGGCGCGGCCTTCGCCCCGCTGCTGGCCCAGTTGCCCGACGTCAACCCGCAGACCTGCGCGCTGCTGGGCATGGGCGCCTACCTCGCCGGGGTGACGCGCTCGCCGCTGACCGCCTCGGTGATCGTCCTGGAACTCTCCCACAGCCCCGACCTGCTCATCCCCATGCTGGCGGCCACGGTCATGGCCGCCACCGTCTCCGGCTGGATCGCACCGGTCTCGCTGTACCACGCCCTGGCGCGGCAGGTCCTCGACAAGCTGGCACCAAATAAACCCTGAGCTAAAAGCAGTCGCGCGCTCTTAGACTTTCGGCTAAAAACCTGGGCAAGCCGGGCGCAAGCGTTCTACGGTTAGTCATTCAGGCACAAGAACAAGAACCTGGAGACCCAGCCATGATCCGACGCACCCGCCTGGCGCTGGCCGGCGCCGCCTTCCTCGCCGTCTGCGCCACCGCCCAGGCCGCCCCTGTCTTCATCAACATCCTCACCGGCGGCACCAGCGGTGTGTACTACCCCGTGGGCGTCGGCCTGTCGCAGATCTACAGCCACGGCATCGAGGGCAGCAAGACCTCGGTGCAGGCCACCAAGGCCTCGGTGGAGAACCTCAACCTGCTGCAGGCCGGCCGCGGCGAACTGGCCTTCGCTCTTGGCGACTCGGTGGCCGACGCCTGGAAAGGCGAGGCCGACGCCGGCTTCAAGACGCCGCTGAAGAAGCTGCGGGCCATCGCCGGCACCTACCCCAACTACATCCAGATCGTCGCCAGCAAGGAGTCGGGGATCACCTCCCTGGCCGACCTCAAGGGCAAGCGCATCTCCGTCGGCGCGCCCAAGTCCGGCACCGAGCTGAACGCCCGTGCGATCTTCAAGGCCGCCGGCCTGAGCTACCAGGACATGGGCAAGGTGGAATACCTACCCTTCGCCGAGTCGGTGGAGCTGATCAAGAACCGCCAGCTCGACGCCACCCTGCAGTCCTCGGGTCTGGGCCAGGCATCGATCCGCGACCTCGCCTCGACCATGCCGGTCAGCTTCGTGGCGATCCCCGCCGAGGTGGTGGCGAAGATCGGCAACAACGCCTACCTGCCGGCGACCATCCCGGCCAAGACCTACGACGGCCAGGACGCCGACGTGCCCACCGCGGCCATCGTCAATATCCTGGTAACCCATGAAGGGGTGAGTGACGAGTTGGCTTACCAGATGACCAAGCAACTGTTCGACAACCTGCCGCGCCTGGCCACCGCCCATGCGGCAGCCAAGGACATCAGCCTGGACAAGGCGGCGAAGAACCTGCCGATCCCCCTGCACCCCGGCGCCGAGCGCTTCTACAAGGAAAAAGGTCTGCTTCCCTGAGCCATGGGCCGGCCCCACGCCGGGGCCGGCCACCGCAGGAGACCCCGAATGAGCGATACCGCCCACGGCCTGCATGCCGACACCGAGCGCTGGCCCGCCAGCCTGTTCGCCGTCGCCCTGGCCTTCTCGATTTTCCAGGTCGCCACCGCGGCCTTTCCGCTGATCTCCACCCAGGTCCTGCGCGCGGTGCACGTGGGCCTCCTGCTGCTGGTGGTCTACCTGAGCTACCCGGCGCGCGGCCATGGCCGTCCCTGGCAACCGCTGGCCTGGCTGCTAGGCCTAGCGGGCATGGCCACCGCGGCCTACCAGTGGTTCTTCGAGGCCGACCTGATCCAGCGCTCCGGCGAGCTGACCCACGGCGACATGCTCATCGGCCTGGTACTGATCGTGCTGGTGTTCGAGGCCGCCCGGCGCGTCATGGGCATCGCCCTGCCGATCATCTGCGCCCTGTTCCTCGTCTACGGTCTGCTCGGCCAGTACCTGCCGGGCGACCTGGCGCACCGCGGCTATGGCTTCGACCAAATCGTCAACCAGCTATCCTTCGGCACGGAAGGCCTGTACGGCACGCCCACCTACGTGTCGGCCACCTACATCTACCTGTTCATCCTATTCGGCGCCTTCCTCGAACAGGCCGGGATGATCCGCCTGTTCACCGACTTCGCCATGGGCCTGTTCGGCCACCGCAGCGGCGGACCGGCCAAGGTCTCGGTGTTCTCCTCGGCGCTGATGGGCACCATCACCGGCTCCGGGGTGGCCAATGTGGTCACCACCGGGCAGTTCACCATTCCGTTGATGAAACGCTTCGGTTACTCGCCGGCCTTCGCTGGCGGCGTCGAAGCCACCTCCAGCATGGGCAGCCAGATCATGCCCCCGGTGATGGGGGCGGTGGCGTTCATCATGGCCGAGACCATCAACGTGCCCTACGCCGAGGTGGCCAAGGCGGCGCTGATCCCGGCCCTGCTGTATTTCGGCTCGGTGTACTGGATGGTCCACCTGGAGGCCCGGCGCAGCCACCTGCACGGCCTGCCGCCGGAGCAATGCCCAAGCGCCTGGGGCGCGCTGCGCCAGCGCTGGTTCCTGCTGATCCCGTTGCTGGTGCTGATCGCCCTGCTGTTTTCCGGGCGTACCCCGCTGTACTCGGGCATGGTCGGCCTAGCGCTGACTGCCATTGTCATCCTCGGCTCGGCGATCATCCTGCGCGCCGGCAACACCTGGCTGCGCATCGCCTTCTGGGTGGCGCTAGGGGTGCTCTGCTCGGGGTTCTTCCGCCTGGGTATCGGCATCGTCTTCCTGGTCATCGCCGCCCTGGCGCTGGCCTGCTTCTTCATCCGCGGCGGCCACGCCACCCTGCGGGCCTGCGTCATGGCCCTGGCCGAAGGCGCCCGCCATGCGGTGCCGGTGGGCATCGCCTGTACCCTGGTCGGGGTGATCATCGGCGTCATCTCGCTGACCGGGGTGGCCACCACCTTCGCCGGCTACATCCTCGACCTGGGTCGCGACAACCTGTTTCTCTCACTGGTGCTGACCATGCTCACCTGCCTGGTGCTGGGCATGGGCATCCCGACCATCCCCAACTACATCATCACCAGTTCCATCGCGGCCCCGGCCCTGCTGGAGCTGGGCGTGCCGCTGATCGTCTCGCACATGTTCGTGTTCTATTTCGGCATCCTCGCCGACCTCACCCCGCCGGTGGCCCTGGCCTGCTTCGCCGCCGCCCCCATCGCCCAGGAGAAGGGGCTGAAGATCAGCTTCTGGGCGGTGCGCATCGCCCTGGCCGGCTTCGTCGTGCCCTTCATGGCGGTCTACGACCCGGCGCTGATGATGCAGGGCGACAGTTGGGCGGCCACGCTCTATATGCTGGTCAAGGCGATCTTCGCGGTGGTGCTCTGGGGCATGGCCTCCATCGGCCACCTCAGTGCCCCCATGCCATGGTGGGAGCGCGGCCTGGCGTTCGCCGCCGGCCTGTTGCTGATCCTCGCCCTGCCGATCAGCGACGAAGCCGGCTTCGCCCTGGGCGCGGCGGTGCTCGGCTGGCACCTGTGGCGCCATCGCGGCGCTGCCGGGCAGCCGGCATGACCGGCCTGTGCCTGGGGCTGGCCGGGGTGGTCTGGGCCAGCCTGCCGCTGCAGCACTTCACCCTGGCCTGGCAGCACAGCATCGAGAAGATCCGCTGGGAGGAGGACTACCAGGTGACCTCTGCCGGCCTGCTGTTGGGCGAGGCGAGAGTGCGCGGCAACGGCGCCGGCATGGAGATTCCGGATGGTGCGGTCCTGCGCGACGGCGCCTGGCACTACCGGCGCCACCTTCCACCGTTGCAACCGCTGCACGCCGGGCGCACGCCCGAGGCCGGCGACTACCAGCTATGCACCGAACACGGCTGCCAGGCGCTGTCGCACTGGCTGGGGCCACCGACGACGGCGACCCCGGCCGTGGATTTCTGGGCCTGCGAGACGACCACAGAAACGTCCCGGCCCCTCTAGCGCAGCAAATCGCGCTCATTCAGCCGACGACGTGCAGGTAGTGCAGGTGCCTTTCGTACTGATCGAGAATGTCGCTGATCACGTCATCGCGGCTCCAGCCCATGATGTCGTAGTCCTGGCCACCCTCGCGCAGATGCACCTCGGCACGGAAGTATTTGCGCGCATCGCTGCTCTCCTCGGTGTCACGCATGACGAAACTGGGTGTGGTGAACGCGCGCGGTCGCACTTCGTAGAGGAAGCGGCCTTCGCCGGCGTGGTCCAGTTCCAGGCTCACGCGGCCGTCTTCGCGTTCGCTCACCGTTACCTCGTAGCCCTGCTTGCGCAATTCGGCGGCGACCTCCTCGCACGCCGGCCTCGCCACCTCGGCGATGAAGCGCGTCACATGGGCACGCCGCGGCAACATGGCGATGTTGCGCAGACGCCGCTGCCAGCCGCCATGGGCATGGGGCGCCTGGCGCGGCGACGGCAGTGCCTGGTTGCGCAGGCCGCGGCGGGTGGCGTCCAGGTGCAACGCACGGAACAATCCCCAGATCGACGCCAGGAGGATGATGGAGAACGGCAACGCACTGGCGATGGTCGCGGTCTGCAGTGCCTTCAGTCCGTTGGCCAGCAGCAGCGCAATCGCCACCACGCCAATGCTCACCGACCAGAAGATGCGCTGCCATAGCGGCGAGTGGTCATGCCCGGACGAGGCCAGCATATCCACCACCAGAGCACCGGAATCGGCGGAGGTGACGAAGAACACCACCACCATCAGTACCGCGACCATGGACACCACGCTCGACAGCGGGAAATGCTCGAGGAAGGCGAACAGCGCCAGCGAGCTGTCCTGGTCGACTATCGCCGCCAGGTCCTGCACGCCATCGGTGAGGATCATGTGGATCGCAGAGTCACCGAAAACCGTCATCCACAGCAGGGTGAAACCGGCCGGTACGAACAGCACGCCACAGACGAACTCGCGAATCGTCCGGCCACGCGAGATGCGCGCGATGAACAGACCCACGAAAGGCGACCAGGACAACCACCAGCCCCAGTACAGCAGGGTCCAACCACCGATCCAGTCCGTGGGCTGGTAGGCGTAGAGATTGAACGTCTTGTAGACGATGTCGGACAGGTAGGCGCCGGTATTCTGTACGTAGGTCTGCAGAAGGAAGACCGTGGGGCCCAGCAACAGCACGAAGAGCAGCAGCACCGCCGCCAGCCCCAGGTTGAGCTCCGAAAGAATGCGGATGCCCTTATCCAGGCCGCTGGCCACCGAAAGCGTGGCCAGGCCGCAGGTAATGGCGATCAGGACGATCTGCACGGTGGGGTTCACCGGCAAACCGAACAGATGGTGGAAACCGCTGTTGATCTGCAGCACGCCATAGCCCAGCGAAGTGGCGACACCGAACACGGTGCCGAGGATGGCGAAAATGTCCACGGCATGGCCGATGGGCCCATGGATGCGCTCGCCGATCAGCGGATAGAGCGCCGAACGCAGCGTGAGCGGCAAGCCCTTGCGGAAGCTGAAGTAGGCCAGGATCAGCCCGACCATCGCATAGATCGCCCAGGCGTGCAGGCCCCAGTGGAAGAAGGTGATCTTCATCGCTTCGCGCGCGGCGGCTACCGTGCCCGGCTCACCCACCGGCGGCGTGGTGAAATGCATGACCGGCTCGGCGACGCCGAAGAACATCAGGCCGATGCCCATGCCGGCGGAAAACAGCATGGCGAACCAACTGCTGCTGCGGTACTCCGGCTCGCTGTGGTCGGGGCCGAGCTTGATATCGCCATAGCGACTGACCGCCAGGAACACGACGCTGATCAGGATCAGCGCCACCGCGAGGATGTAGAACCAGCTGGCATTGGTGATGATCCATTGCTGCACGTCGTTGAACAACGCTTGTGCCTGCTCCTGGAAAACGGAGGCATAGAGCACCAGTACCAGGATAAGCACTGCACTGCTGTAGAACACCGGTGGATTCAGGGTACTCCTTGGCTTGGATGGGGCATTCATTGCGGGTTTTCTCCTTTGAATCTGTGTGCCGAAGCACAGCGGAAAACCTATCAAGGGTAACAAGCATGGCCTGCTATCCCTACCGCAAATGGGAAATGGGTGCTTTTTTCGCCGAGTAATTCCTGGCTCTCCAGCCAGCGTGATGACGCTTACGCAACGGTGCGAACGTGAGGCGCTGGTACTTCACTCACCGCGAAAGGGTCCTGTAGACTTGCGCTCCGGGTGTCTGCTGCAAGGGTGGCGAGACAGGTCAATGCGTAGGTCGGGCCGCCGCGCGGAGAGCTTGTGCGCATGCAACAGAATCCCCTGCCCCGTGCCCAGCGAATGGCCGAACGCGCCTTCGCCAACCTTGAACGTTTCCTGCATATCGAAGCCGTCAGTGGCGCCGTCCTGCTGGTCGCCGCCGTCATCGCCCTGCTGTGGGCGAACTCCCCGGCCGCTCATAGCTACGACGCCCTATGGCACGCTCCGCTGTCCTTCGGAATCGGCTCCTTCACGTTCTCGCGTTCGCTCCACTTCTGGATAAACGATGGGTTGATGACCGTGTTCTTCCTGGTCGTCGGCATGGAAATCCGCCGGGAAATCCATGAGGGTGCCCTGGCCAACCTGCGCCAGGCGGCATTACCCATGATAGCGGCTGTTGGTGGTGTCCTGGCGCCGGCAGCGATCTACCTGGCGATAAACCACACCCCCGCCGCGCACTCGGGCTGGGCCATACCGACGGCCACCGACATCGCCTTCGCGGTGGGCGTGCTGGCGTTGCTGGGCAAATCCATCCCCGCCAACGTCAGGGTGTTCCTGCTGGCGCTGGCCGTCATCGACGACATCATCGCGGTCCTGATCATCGCCGTCTTCTACTCAGGAGGCCTCGACTACAGTGGCTTCGCCATCGCGGCAGTGGGCATCCTGCTCGTGCTCGGCCTGCAGAAGATCGGCGTCGGAACCGCCTACGCCTATGTGCTTCCGGGTGCGGTGACCTGGGCCGGCCTGCTCATGACCGGGGCGCATCCCAGCCTGGCTGGCGTGGTGCTCGGCCTGATGACACCGGTATACAGCATGCCGATGCGGGAGCGCCCCCTGAAGCGTGTTTCGCGCATCACCGGCGAACTGATCGGCCGGGCCCAATCGCCGGAACGGGACGCAAGCGACCTGATGCCGCCCCTGAAGAGCCTGCGCCATGCTCAGCGCGAACTGGTCCCGCCCGTGGTACGCGTTCAGCAGGCCCTGCATCCCTGGGTCGCCTACGGCATCATGCCCCTGTTCGCCCTTGCCAATGCCGGGGTCAGCCTCCAGGGCATCGACCTGGCTGCCGAGGCACCGCATTGGGTCCTGCTGGGCGTGGCCGCCGCGCTCATCGTCGGGAAACCACTCGGCATCATCAGCATCACCTGGTTGATGGTGCGCCTGGGCTGGTGTGCATTGCCGAGCGGGGTCACCTGGCGAGGCGTCATCCTGATCGGGCTGCTCGCGGGTATCGGCTTCACCATGTCGATCTTCATCGCCATGCTCGGCTTCTCCGAGCCCAGCCTGCTCGGCCCCGCGAAGCTCGGCGTACTGATCGGCTCCACCTTCGCCGCGGCGCTGGGGCTGGCCTGGGGGGCTTTCGTCATGCGTCAGGACAAGGGAAGGGAGCCTGCGCGCGCGAAGTGAACGATCCGATCCAGGATCCGCCTCAGGGTCATCCGGCGCCATTCAGCACATGCATAGGCCTTGACCACCCAACTCGCTCGGCAGCAACGTCATCCCCACCCCTTCCGGAGCGACGCCATGCCCAGCCTGAATCCAAGCCGCGAACAACTTGCCCGGTTCACCGAGGAAATGCCGGCAGGCAAGCCGATACTGATGCTCAATCTGCTGCGTTACCGGACCGAAGCCGACTATCCGCCGGATGCGGGAGCGCCCCCCTGCACCGGCCGCGAGGCCTATGCCCGCTATGCCCGCGTCGCCGGGGCGAAAGTCGCCGCAGTCGGCGGCTCGGTTCGGCTGCTGGCAGACGCCCATGTGGCGCTCATCGCTCCGGAAGACGAGCGATGGGACGAAATTCTGCTGGTGCGCTACCCCTCGAGGGAAGCGTTCCTGAGCATGCTGGCCGATAGCGAATATCGTGCGGCAACGGTGCATCGCACAGCCGCCCTGGCCGACTCGCGACTCATCGCCAGCACCGAACGCGAGGCCTGAGCCCCCAAGGCACCGATTGCATCCGCTACCGGTGCCCGAGACTTCAGGCTGCCATCCGCTCGCAAGCCTCGGAGCAGAGTCGGCAAGCCGCCGCGCACTGGCGGCAATGCTCATGCTCGTGCTTGCCGCACTCCTCGCCACATGCCCTGCAAATCCATGCACAAAGCCGGCAGGCGTCTTTGGCCAACGAGCTGTTTCTGGCCATGAGCAATGCGGCGAGACGGCAAGTATCGGCACAATCGCGATCCAGCTCGATGCATCGAGCCATCGACCGCACATTTTCTTCGCCCAGGCATGCACTGGCACATCGCTCACAAGCAACGGCGCAGTCTGTGCACGCCTGCAAACAGGCCTCGTAGTCTTGAGTCTGCATGGGTTGATCCTCGCTTCGTTATCGTGGTTGAAGGAATCGCCAAACGACCGCGCTTGATCGTTCTGCACAAGGCGACAACCCGGTCGACCGACGTCTGACAAAGGGGTTCAGGATTTCGGCCGACCGCCCGAGTGACCATGCGTAACGACAGGGCCTGCCAGCCGGCGCTCGGCCCAGCGCACAACGACCGTCAGCCTCTCGGGCCGAACGCCCGAAGCAGGCCAGTCCGGATGACGTGGTACATTGCCCCCCTTTCAGCGCCCCAGGTCGACAGATAGCCCAGTGAAACGCCCGGACAGCGTCGCCCAATGAACATTCCACCCAGCCTCAGCCACCCCTGGCGCCTGCGCCTGGTCATCCTGCTCTTCGGCCTTCTTTCGGCCGTGCTCTGCTGGCGCCTGCTCGAACTGCAATTGCATCAGCGCGAGTTCCTGCAGGCCCATGGCGATGCGCGTAGCCTGCGTTATCTGAAGATTCCCGCCCATCGCGGCGAGATCACCGACCGCCGGGGAGAGCCCCTGGCGGTGAGCACGCCGATGCTCACCCTCTGGGCCAACGGCAGGGAACTGGCCACCGCGCCCGAACGCTGGGCCGAACTGGCCAACGCCCTGGGCCAGACGCCTGCGGCCTTCGCGGCGCGCCTGCAGGCCAACCGCGAACGCGAGTTCTTCTACCTGGAGCGGGGCCTGCCGCCGATGATCGGACAGGCCATCCTGGCGCGCAAGGTGCCGGGCGTCTATGCGCGGGAAGAGTATCGGCGCTTCTACCCGGCCAGCGATACGACGTCCCAGGTGGTCGGCTTCACTGATATCGACGGCCACGGCCAGGAGGGCGTGGAATATGCCTTCGACAGTTGGCTGTCCGGGGTGCCCGGCCGACGCCTGGTGCTCAAGGACCTGTACGGGCGCGTGGTGAAGAACCTGCAGGTCGTGCGCAACGCCAAGCCCGGCAAGGACCTGGCGTTGTCGCTGGACCTGCGCCTGCAATACCTCGCCAACCGCGAACTGAAGCGGACGCTGGACCAGTTCGGCGCCAAGGCCGGCAGCCTGGTGATGATCGACGTGCGTACCGGTGAGTTGCTGGCGATGGCCAACCAGCCCACCTTCAACCCGAACAACCGCCAGGGCCTGGACTCCGCGGCCATCCGCAACCGCGCGCTGACCGACGTGTTCGAGCCGGGCTCCACCGTCAAGCCCATCTCCATGTGCGCGGCGCTGGAAAGCGGCCGCTGGCGGCCGTCCGACCAGGTCGAAGTGTGGCCCGGCAGCCTACGCATCGGCCACTACACCATTCGCGACGTAACCCGCAGCGAGGGCCGCATACTCGACCTCACCGGCATCCTCATCAACTCCAGCAACGTCGGCATGAGCAAGGTAGCGTTCGACATCGGCGGCCAAGCCATCCACGACGTGATGCAACGGATGGGCCTGGGCCAGTACACCGGTCTGGGCTTCCCCGGCGAGCGCGTCGGTAACCTACCGGCCTACCCGCGCTGGCGGCCAGCGGAGACGGCCACGCTGTCGTACGGTTACGGCCTGTCGATAACCGCCGTGCAGCTGGCCCACGCCTATGCCACCCTGGCCAATGGCGGGCGCATGGTGCCCCTATCGCTGGTGCGCCGCGAGCGCGCGCCGCGCCCCGAGCAGGTCATTCCGGAAAAGGTCGCGCACACCGTGACGGCCATGCTCGAACAGGTGGTCGAATCGCCCCGCGGCATCCATCGCGCCCGGGTGCCCGGCTATCACGTGGCCGGCAAGAGCGGCACAGCGCGCAAGGCCGCCACCGGTGCGCGCGGCTACCGGGAAAACGCCTACCGCTCGATGTTCGTCGGCTTCGGCCCGGTCAGCGCTCCGCGCATCGCCATCTCGGTGGTGATCGACGAGCCCAGCCGCGACGGCTACTTCGGCGGTAAGGTCGCCGCGCCGGTGTTCAGTCGCGTGATGAGTGGCGCCCTGCGCATCCTGGAAGCCCCACCCGACAATCTGCCGGAGCCGCCCTTGCGCGAGGCGGCAACGGCTAGCCAGACACTGGCGTCGGGCTGAGGTGCCCTCGAGACGCCTTTCGCCATTTTCCTGAACTTCTCCCGACCCGACTCGACCAAGACTATTCAAACCGAGTCGAACGGGAGGATTTCCATGGAGCAACTCGACACCTGGCTCGATCTGGCCTTTCTCGGTCATCTGCTGCTAGTGGCGGCCACGACCGTCATCGGCTATGGGCTGTTTCGTTTCCTGCTGGGCACCACGAGGAAGCGCCTGGAGGGCAGGACCAGCCACTGGGCACGCTACGCATCGGTCATCGCGAACAGGACCCGCAACACCCTGGTGTTCGTCTTCGCGCTGATGCTGGCCCTCAAGTTGGTCACCCTTCCCGTCAACTGGGAGATGGCGCTGGCCCATGGATGGTTCGTCGTCCTGGCCCTGCAGGTGGCCCTGTGGCTCGATGCCTGCGCCCGCCTGTGGACCCGCGACCTCGCCCTCTCGCGATTCGGTGGCATCCAGAACCCGGTGATGGCGACAATCATCTCGGTGGTGGTGCTGATCGTCGTCTGGGCTGTAATGCTGCTTTCCATCCTGGCCAACCTGGGCGTCGACATCACCGCCCTGATCGCCAGCCTGGGCGTAGGCGGCATCGCTGTAGCACTCGCAGTGCAGACCATCTTGAGCGACGTGTTCGCATCACTCTCGATTGGCTTCGACAAGCCGTTCGAGATCGATGACTTCGTGGTGTTCGGTGACGTGGCGGGCACCATCGAGCACATCGGCTTGAAGACCACCCGCATCCGCAGCCTCAGTGGCGAGCAGATCGTCTGCTCCAACACCGAACTGCTCAAGCAGACGCTGCATAACTACAAACGAATGAATACCCGGCGGATCGTGTTCCAGTTCGGGATCAGCTACCGGACCCCAGCCGACAAGGCAAAGGCGGTGACGGGACTCGTGAAGGAAATCATCGACGCCCAGACAGAGGCGAAGTTCGACCGCGCCCATCTAGCCACCTTCGAAGAAAGCCGGCTGCTGTTCGAGGTCGTCTACATCATGCAGACCGCCGACTACAACCGCTATATGGACGTCCAGCAGGCGATCAACCTGCGGCTGCTTTCGGGGCTCGATGAGCTAGGCGTCGAATTCGCCTTCCCTGTAAGGGAATTGCGCATGCCGGAGCAAACCGGCAAGGCAGTTCAATAGAGCTTTCCTGTCGCGGCCCTGAAAAAAGAAACCCGGCCGAAGCCGGGTCCTTAAAGGGAAAATCCATCATTGTGGATGCTCAGCAGGAGATGGGGTTCAGACTGGTCAGCTGCAATGATGACGATCGGATAGTGTCAAAGTGACACGAGCAATACAACCCTCTATGTAATGGTGTAGCCCCCTTCAGTCCTCAAAACGGCCATTGGAAGTCTCTTGGCCCTCAGGCTGAAGCTAACTCCTCGCGTAAGCTCTTGCTGCGGCACCGCCCAGCGTCACTCCTCGAGCCAGCTTTTCGACGATCTCGGCGGCGGGAAGAATGCTGCGAATACGGCCCACCTGCTCGCCGGCATATAGCGCTGTAGCCTCGAGCAAGGCCGCGGGCAATTGGTCGACGAGTGGAACGGGCGAAAAGACCGGCAGGCCCGGTCTTTGGAAAACGGCAGCATGGGCCTTCATCGGCAGCAGCCTACGTGTGAACGACAGGCTAGAATTGAAGCACCGCAGCCAGGCGGGAATGGAACCATCCGCCCGACACCAGCGATCGGTCGCCTTGTTGGGCACCACACGATGAACGTCCGGCCATCCCAATCCGAACAGTTCAGTGACAAGGGTATCCTGCGCTGCCAGCAGCCTCTGGCGATATGCCTCATGCGCGTTGCTCTCGGGCGTCAGCACAAAGCGTGTTCCCGAGCAGACGCCATGTGCCCCCAGACGAATAGCCCGCTCAGCATCCTCTGCCGTGTAAATGCCTCCGGCAGCGAAAAGGGGGATGGTCGACGTCAGCGCAACGATTTCCGGCAGAACAGCATCGAGCCGCTGGGTTGCCCTGACATGGCCACCAGCCTCGACACCCTGCACAATCAACCCGTCGACCCCGGCATCGAGCGCCCTTTCCGCTTCCTGCCTCGACCCCACCTGCTGGAAGACGAAGACACCCTCGCGGCGAAGCTGCTGGATCAAGGGTTTTCCATCCCCCCAGAACAGCGTGACCATCGGTACCTGCTGACGGATGGCCACTTCGACATGCTTCGCGCGCGTGTAGGGCAACAGCAGGTTGACGCAGATCGGTTGCCCGGCCGCCTTCGCCCGGGTCTGCTCGATGGTTTGTTCCCAGACCGAGACATCATGCAGACCCAGCGTGCCGATTCCTCCTGCCGCACAAACCGCCCCGGCCAAAGCCGGCCCCGAGATGGACGTCATGCCGGCCTGCATCACGGGGTAACGGACTCCCAGCGACTCGAGTTTGCTCAATGGCGATGACCTGCCCGCTTCACCGATTGCGGACAGACAACGGGAGTCTTGATCGTTGTTCATTACATTGACTCTCTTGGTGGGTGGAGGTCGCCGATGCAATGACTCAGCAGGCCAGATTGGCCGCTACGAAATCCCAGTTCACCAGATGCCAGAACGCATTGAGGTACTTGGGACGGGCATTGCGATAATCGATGTAATAGGCGTGCTCCCACAGGTCGCAGGTCAGCAGGGGCCTATCGGCAGAGGTCAGCGGCGTTTCCGCGTTGCTGGTGTTCACGATGGCGAGCGAGCCGCTGGGCTTTCTCACCAGCCAGGTCCAGGAAGAGCCGAAGTTGCTGACCGCTTTGTCGTTGAACGCCTGCTGGAAACCCTCGAAGGAGCCGAATCCGGTGTCGATGGCATTGGCCAACGCGCCGTCCGGCCGACCGCCGCCGCTGGGGCTCAGGCAGTTCCAATAGAAACTGTGGTTCCAGATTTGCGCAGCGTTGTTGAAGGTCGCCCCTTCGGAAGTCCTGATGATTTCCTCCAGGGTGCGGCCTTCGAACTCGCCACCTCGGATCAACTCGTTCAATTTCACTACGTAGGCAGCGTGATGCTTGCCGTAGTGATATTCGAGCGTCTCTTTCGAAATATGGGGAGCGAGCGCGTCCAGTTCGAAAGGAAGCTGGGGGAGTTCGAATACCATGGGTGTTCTCCGTTTTCGATGGCAGAAACCATCCGACAGGGGCTAACCGGCGGACAGCGAAGCGCCAGGTCTGGAATCACTTCAGGGAAGGCCGGTTACTCACCGGCAGGCATACGCGCTCAGCCAGCGCGGAACTTGGGCAAGCCGATGTCGCCGCGGACAAAATTGCCCAGCATGTAGCAGAGCGCGACTTTCAGGACGGATTCGTCCGGGCGGGCCTGTCCCTTGCGCGCGATGCGCATGAGTTGGTGCGTGTACCAGATGATTTCCATCATCCGCGAGCGGTCGATGGCCTCCACGCCGGAAACCCTGGGGCTGACTTCATGGCTAGGGTCCAGGCCAGCAAGAAGACGTTGCGGTACGGCGGGGTCGAGGCTGAGCAGGCGAGCCAGCCCGACCAGCTCCAGAGCCCCACTCTGCAACGCCTCATTCATGCCCGCGACGGTACGAAAGCCACCGGTCACCATCAGTGGCACGGACGTCTGTTCTCTCACCTTCTCGGCGAACGCGAGGAAATAGGCCTCGCGCTGACGAGTACTTTCCTTCTGCACCGGCTGTGTGCCGGTCATCGCCGGTGACTCATAGGTGCCGCCGGAAATCTCGATCATGTCGATACCAGCATCCGCGATGGCCAGCACGGCCTCCATGGATTCACCTTCGTCGTAACCGCCTTTCTGGAAATCGGCCGAGTTGAGCTTGATACCTATCGGGTAATCGTGGCCCACCGCATCTCGCATAGCGTGATAGACGGCCATGAGGAAACGCCGACGCTTCTCCGGCGAACCGCCCCAGTCGTCCTCGCGTCGGTTATGGTGCGGCGACAGGAACTGGTTGATCAGATAGCCATGGGCGGCATGGATCTGGACGCCACCAAATCCAGCTTTCTTGGCGATACGAGCGGTGCTGGCGAAACGATCGATGACCTCCTTGATCTCGTCAGGCCGGATTTCGCGGGGTGTCGGGAAATAGGGAGCCAGCTCCGCGTTGAAGGGAATGGCGGAGGGCGCCAGGTTCTCCCGATTGAGGCCGTTCATCGCCTGCTTCCCGGGGTGGTTGATCTGCATCCAGAGCTGGGTACCGCCGCTGCTTCCTCTCCGTGCCCACTCGCGCAGGAACTCCAGATGTCGCTCGTCCTCCACCACCACGTTGCCAGGCTCGCTGCGAGCCCGGCCGTCGATCATGACATTGCCGGTGAGGCTCAGGCCGACACCACCCTGCGCCCAGGCCTCGTAGAGCGGCAGCAGCCAGTGGCTGGGGGCTCCATGCTTGTCGCCCATGGATTCGTGCATGGCCGCCTTGGCGATGCGATTGCGGATGATGGTGCCGGTCTTCAGGATCAGTGGCTTGGCCAGGCCTGATTCGGGATATTCGACCGATGGCTTTTCTGACTGGAATGCGTTCATGGGAGCCCTCGCTGCAGCAACCTGCGTGTGCAGACGACTCTAAGGACTGGCCCTGCGCATGACGAACGATGATTTCTGTCACACGATTAAGCCCTACTTAACCATCATGACTGGACACCGGTGTCACCTGGGAACGAATCCAGTCGAAGGCATCCCTGAGCAGTTCAGCCTTTCCGTTGTCAGGACGGAATACGAAGTAAGCGCTGAGTGGCGTCGTCAGCGGCGGCAGCACTGCCACCAGGCGGTTGTCCGGCCAGAGTTTCGAAAACGGTGTCCCCGCCGGCAGGAAGCCCAGCGCGATCCCCAGACCCCGTTCCGCCGCATGCAGGGCAGCCAGGTCGGAATCCACCAGCAGGTCCCCTTTGCTCGGGACGGTGGGAACCTTGGCGAGACTCGCCAGAGACTCCCAGCCGAACTGCTCATGCCTGCGGCGGATCAACGTGTGGTGCTCCAGGTCTTCCAGTCGGTTCACCGGATGCCGCGCCAGCAGAGAGGGGACCGCGAGCAGCACTGCCTCGCATCCGCACAGCAGCCAGGATTCCAGTCCGGGCCAATGGCCGTGGCCGACACGGATGGCAGCATCGACCGACTCCTTTTCGAAATCGACCAACTCCATGCTGGCTTCGAGCGAAAGGCTCACCCCCGGATGGCGGGCCTGGAAAACCTCGACGTGGGGAAGCAGGAACTCATGTGCAATGAGGGGCGTCATGCTCAACCGCAGCGTCGGCCTGTCGAAACGATGGGCGAATTCGGCGTGCCCCTGTCGATATGTCGCCAGCGTCTGCGAGGCTACCCGAGCAAACTGGTGGCCCGCATCCGTGAGTTCCAGGCGCCGAGTCAGGCGCCGGAACAGTGGCAGCCCCAACTGATTTTCCAGCTGTTTGATCTGCTGGCTGATCGCCGAAGTCGTCAGGTGCAGTTCCTGGGCGGCCTTGCTGAAACTCAGAAGTCTGGCCGAGGCTTCAAATGCCGGAAGAAGTTGAAGCGGAGGCGGACGTCGCATCGATGTCATGGAGAGCTGCTTCAGAAGGTTCGGCTATGGAATGGATGCCTTGTTCCCGCGCATCGGAAACAAGGTCAGCCTACGTTGGCATCGGAACCGCAGGCAACCAGTCAAGACCATCAACGCTGGATTGAGACTGCTCTGGGTCGCAATCCATCACTACCGTTAACGGGCCCAACGAGATGGAGTCAGAGCGTGGTCAGCACGTTCCGACAAGCTGGTCAGGCGCCCCAAGCGAAGACACCTGGCTCCCACTGGCTTCACTCGCAAAGACTGTCCGTCCTCGATCAGGTAGTGGCAGGCGTCGACGACGTTCTGCTTACCTGTACTGTCGCGATGCTTGAACATCCCTACCCCGCACCGCTCCTTGTACCGTGCCTTGTCATGGTTGCAGCTGTGGAAGTACCCCCAGCCATCCGTGATCCTCTCCCACAGCTTGCCAATCGCTTTAGCCTTGGCGATGTCCATGAGCACCTTCCGGCCATCGAAGAAGAAGGCTGCATGGATGTGATAGCCCATGTCCTCCCCTTGCTCCACAGCGCAGATATAGCCCGTCTCGTGTTGGAAGACCGGATCGTATTCCCTAGCTCGGATCAGCCTGTCCAGGTCCTCGAAGACGTCCTCTACCTTCAGGCGAGCACGTGCTGCTTCCCGGTAGTACAGATTCACCCTCACCACTACGGTACGAGAGCGGCTAGCCATCACCCGCTCTACGTACTCGATGACTGCTTGCCGATTGCGTTTCTCCCGGCATACACGGTCATGCTTCCCACGCTTGAACCACTTGGTCTGCACGTGCTCCCGGATCCTCTCCACGAGCCAATTGTAGGTCTGGGCCTCTGACAGGAGCCCTCCCTCGCTCTCATCCATGCACGTCATCCCGAACATCCCGAACTCGATGCCGATGTCGTAGCACGCTTCCTTGAACGCAAGCAGGTGTTCACTCAGGGCATACGTCTCGTCATGCACCAGGTGATACATCTGCCGAATGTGGTCGAAGTACCGAGAGAGCCTGGTTCTCTCGACAACCTCATCCCCCTGTGCGTCGTAGCTGATCCTGAATGCAGGACAGTCATGACGGATGACTGCATTCACGAGTCGTTCGATCTGGATAGCGATGTCGGATTGGGAGAGGTGTTTCGCTGCTTGATTGGTCATGGTGTGTACCTGGTTGGTTTAAGGCATACCAAGTACGGAGTGGGTATTTTTAAACTGGAGAGGTGGGTAGCTAGGTTCCTGTTGTAGCTAGCCATTAGTGAGTAGAGGTGGATGGATTAGTGATAGGTTATTGGAGATGGTTAGCGATGGAGTAGATGAATGGATTAGATAGATTGATAGAGATGGTTAGTAGCTATCTATATCAATAAACCCCACTATCCTGCTTGCAAAACACCAAGCGCCATCGAGCATCCAGACGAAGAATGTCAAGCGTAGTCGGGAGAAATCACAGAGCCGGGCACTGGGAGTTATCTGAGAGATAGCACCAGTCCAACAGGTGCTTGCTGCTCCCCTCGATGCCGTCCAGAGCCCCTACAGGCAGGAGATGCTATTGCTCTATGGTGTAGTGGGCATCCGAGCCTATGGGTAGAAATCTAGAGATAGAAAGATCAGGAGTGGCTCAAATCCAAGGGTAGTGAATAGCTAGTAAAAGCATATTACCCACACCGCACAGGATCCTTTCAGCTACGCCGTGATCGAAGGGTGTTTCTCACCGGGCACACCGGGAAATTCTTCTCTGCACTTACTCCGGAAATAAACCATCGACCATCCATCTTGATACAGCCAGCAATCAAACTGCGTACCCTCCCGATGGCCCCGGCAATGAGGAGCAACATTGACGGCCCACCAGGAGGGCTAAGGCATACTGCCGCCCATTCGGCATAAACGCCATGACCAGCCGCAGCCGGTCATGGCGCCGATGCTTAATGATTAGCCGGCCACACCCAAGCGGCCAAATCGGACGGGAGAGTCACTGACCGAGTCGCGCTCCTCGATCCTGGCCAAGATCCAGTCGTAAACTTCGCTATCGACCCAACCGACACAACGGTCACCCAGAGAGACGGGTTTCGGGAAGGTGCCCTCCCCGATGTACTTGTAGATGGTCGACCGTGCCAGGCCGGTCGAATCGATGACTTCTTTCAGGCGGATGATCCTCATGAGCAGGCTCCTCTATTAGCTCAGAAGATCTGCACACCGGGGATTTTTTTACTGCGCCCGAACCTTTCTCGCCTTGGGCGGCAAGGTGGCCAACCCGAACCGCAATCGACTCTTCAGGGTTATTTCGGTCTCATCATTCGCCAGCCCTACTTTCAAACTTCCCCGAGGGCCCTCGAAAAACACCGTGAAGCGGCCGAGATCCACAGGCGCCGGCTGGAGCATGAGCGTAATGGCTCTGTATCCGGTCCGCCGCTTCGCCGGAAGAATTCGAACATCCGCCGACTCGAAGTCCACCCAGTTAGCCTGGCCAAATCGCTCCCGGTACTCACGTGCGATATCCATCGCCAGCGAGTAGATGCTCTCGCAGGTTTGCTCGGCATCACCACCTGCTCCATCTTTCAGCTTACTCGGAGCTTCGCTGCTGGCTCCCTCCTCTGACTCAATATCGGTTTCACTTACCGCCCCAAGCTGTGGCTCCCTGATGAAGTCCTTCTTAATAGACGTCATCAGCTCCGCGTCTTCAATCTGCACCCCAGAACCCAAATCTTGCCAGTGGCGAGATAGCAGATGAGAGGCGTACCTGGAGAGCAGATGTTGGAACAGGGAAAAGACTCCCCATTCCTGCCCAGCCAAGAGCTGGAGAAGGCTGCTGGGTGTCCTTACTCCGTCGGACTCGCCCCTCATGGCTTTCGCACAATCGCCTTGAAGAAGGTCAGCATGGATAAACCTCTTAGCCTCCGGGTCACGTGCGATGTGTATGGCAATACTTCCCTGCGGCCCGAGGGCATCGATATTCAGGAAGTAGGTGCTGTTGACTTTGCGCAAGGCGAAAACCTTGCTCGAAAGCCCCGCCACATAACGACGAATCAGCCCAAGGTGCATCAGGCGAAAGAGGCGATTTTTAACTTGCGTAGGCTTCATGCCCGTGAGCTGGGCCAGTTCAGGGAATCCGATCTGTACCTCACCAAACTGATCAGAGCGAGAGAGCAAAACCGCAAAAAGCAGACGATTACGGATGCTCAGCCGCCCACGACCACCTGGCGGCGGATGCCTCTTCTTTTTAGGCTTCTCCGCAGCCATCTTCCCCCCTCCTTTTTCGTCTTTTTCGTCTTGCTCGCCTTGTTCGTCTTGTTCGTCTTGTTCGTCTTGCTCGCCTTGTTCGTCTTGCTCGTCTTGTTCGTCTTGTTCGTCACCCTCATCAGGCTCACGTCCGAGCACAGGAAAAGCCATGTCCGCGCCCGAGAACAGCACCTGCAACAGCTCGGCATGTTGAGGGTAGGAGTCATCCCCTATCAATGCGTCCACATGACACGAACCTAGCGTGTAGGCAACCGATGCCCGCCCTGCGCTTCCCGCTCGTGGGACAACATGACGCTTCATGACACCGGCATCGACTAGCTCGTTCAACGCGGCAGAGACGACTTTCTCCTCCACATGGAGCGTCTTCGCAAACGGCTTCACGCTCCGCTTTCTCGCTGAATCTCGCCAGTACCCTGGATCTCTGGCTATGACTTCTAATATGAAGCGAGTATCAGGTGAAAAAGAAGAATCTGCATCCAATAGGCTTTCGAAGAGAAGAGCCATTTCAAATTTCTCTCCAATTCACGGTTTTTACACCCTGTATTATTCATACATACGAGCAGTATCAACTCATATAACACATCAAAACACAACCGACTAAACATCAAAACGTTACTAATAACGGTTTTGTATCGTATTGCATATCGAAACCGTAACGGTTATTTTCAAAAATTCTAGCTAGGCGTGAGTCGCCCTCTTTGGAGGATGTAATGTCAGAGAATGAGAAACCGCTGAGGTGGCTGCGCCGGCAGGATGGTGAGTGGGAGTGGGCAGCTGACTACCTGGTGCAACGACTCGATTCCGAGTACATAAAGTCGATAGCGCCCAATCCGACCAATCGACTGGGAACCTACGAAAACGTGGTTTCTGCCATCGGAAAAATCCGGAAGAATGACCCTGAGCTTGTCATCAGACTGCAGGGCGCTGTACGGCAACGTCGGTACCGGTCCGATAGCAACGGCAGGAAGCCGCTGACGTTCACCCTTAGCAAAGAAACCATCTCTAGGTTGAAGCATCTTGCCAAGCGGCATGAGACAAGCGAAACGGCCGTAATCACCGCGCTTATAGATAAGGCAGGGCAAGCGGCCGAAGCCGAGAAGAACTACGAAAAACAGCTCAAGGAATCAATTTCAAGGGAGCGCAAAATTGCCGGCCAGATAACGGCGTCCATGAGCGCTCAACGGGACGAAGCACTAAAACACGTAGAGCGATACCTGAGGCTTCTCGCCCAGTGGGAGCGGAAGTACCCTGACGGAATACCCTCTTCTGACAGCGACGACGACATCAACGAGCGTATTGAGGCCAGAATGAAGGACCTTAAAAGCGCGCTGGCCTACATGGACCTCAGAGACCGCCTGACCACTGAACGCCCGACCTAACGAGCCGTGAAAGCTAGAGACCTGCACCAAGCCGTGTCAGGTGCCTCCAGTTCAAATCCAGCTAAGAGGTATTCCAAATGGCATTCCACAGAATTTCTTAACCGGGTTTTTTATTTAAATTTCATGCAGATAGAAAGTCATTTCAGATTACCCCGGCCCACCAAAAAAAGAGATAAGCCCCTGATTTTCCTAGCGAATTCCAGGGGCTTTTTTCATGCCTAATACTAAATGTCGAAAAAGTGTCGCCACCTAGCTGATTCCGCCTAAAAAGATTGCAATGATGTTGGGGTGGTCGCGAAGGGCCAACGTAACCGTCCGCCGAACCCATCTCCCCGCTTCTTCCAGATAGCGGCATGGTGTGCACCTATTTTTGGTGGACACCATTTCAAGCCACTTTCTGGAGGGTTTCGTGTCTCGACAGCGCCGTACATTCCCCAAGGCTTTCAAGGCCCAGGTCATCGAAGAGTGCGCCCAGTCCGGTGCTTCCGTCGCCGGCGTGGCGCTCAGCCACGGGCTCAATGCCAACCTGGTGCATAAATGGATTCGTAAGCAGCGCGAGCCGCTACCGGTCGTATCTGCACGCTTTATCCCGGTGCCGCTCGGCATCCTGCCTTCAGAGCAGGCCAGCTCTGAAGAGCTGACGATACGAATCGAAATCCCCTACCACGCCGGCAGTCTGTCGGTGCACTGGCCGGTGCAGGACGGCGAAGGCTGTACACGCTTGCTGCGCGGGCTGCTCGCATGATTCGCATCGATCGCATCTGGCTGGCCACCGAGCCGATGGACATGCGCGCCGGCACCGAAACCGCATTGGCCCGTGTAGTGGCGGTATTCGGTGCGGCGAAGCCGCACTGTGCTTATCTGTTCGCCAACCGCCGCGCCAACCGCATGAAAGTGTTGGTGCATGACGGTGTAGGGATCTGGCTGGCCGCGCGGCGATTGAACCAAGGCAAGTTTCACTGGCCAGGCATCCACCGCGGCTTGGAAGTTGAACTCGACACCGAGCAGCTTCAGGCTTTGGTGCTCGGTTTACCCTGGCAGCGGGTTGGTGCAGCCGGTGCGATCACAATGCTGTAGCGCCGGCCATTAGCCTATCGCTTTATCTGCGCGGATCGCCTGCTCTGGCACAATCAGCGGCATGACTTCCTTGCCCAATCTCGACCAACTAACACCTGAGCAACTGCGCGCACTGGCCGCCCAGTTGCTCACGCAGGTCGATGCGATGGGCAAAAAGATCCACCGTGATCAAACCATCATCGAGCAGCTCACCCACGAAATCGCCTGGTTCAAGCGCCACAAGTTCGCCAAGCGTAGCGAGCAACTAAGCCCTGAACAGGGCAGCCTGCTGGATGATTTGCTCGACACGGACATCGCCGCCATCGAGGCGGAACTGAAAACCCTCAATCCTCCGGCGGCTCCGGCTGAACCCCGCCAACAGCCCAAGCGCGCGCCGCTGCCAGCCCAGTTTCCGCGTACTGTGATCCGTCACGAGCCGCAGAACACTCAATGCGCCTGCGGCTGCCCGCTGCAACGCATCGGCGAAGACATCAGCGAAAAGCTGGATTACACGCCTGGCGTGTTCACCGTCGAACAGCATGTGCGTGGCAAGTGGGCCTGCCGCCAGTGCGAAACATTGATCCAGGCGCCGGTACCAGCCCAGGTGATCGACAAGGGCATCCCGACTGCCGGCTTGCTGGCTCATGTCATGGTGGCCAAATACGCCGATCATCTGCCGCTGTACCGGCAAGAGAAGATCTTTGGCCGTGCGGGTCTGGCTATCGCGCGTTCGACATTGGCGCAGTGGGTCGGACAAACCGGCGTACAGCTCCAACCATTGGTCGATGCCCTGCGCGAGGCGGTACTGGCGCAAGGCGTGATCCATGCCGACGAAACCCCCGTGCAAATGCTGGCCCCTGGCGAGAAGAAAACCCACCGGGCTTACGTCTGGGCATACTGCACCACACCCTTCGCCGACCTGAAGGCCGTGGTCTATGACTTCAGCCCAAGCCGTGCAGGTGAGCATGCGCGCAATTTTATGGGTCAGTGGAATGGCAAACTGGTCTGCGACGACTTCGCCGGCTACAAGGCCAGCTTCGAGCAGGGCATCACCGAAATTGGCTGCATGGCCCACGCCCGCCGCAAATTTTTCGATCTGCACTCAGCGAACAAAAGCCAGTTAGCCGAACAGGCGCTGCACTCCATTGCCGGGCTGTATGAAATCGAGCGGCAAGCACGGCACATGAGCGATGAAGAACGCTGGCGAATACGCCAGGAAAAGTCTTCACCGATCCTCGATGCGCTGCATGACTGGATGCTGGCCCAGCGTGATCGGGTGCCCAATGGATCAGCCACGGCAAAAGCCCTGGATTACAGCCTAAAACGCTGGCTAGCGCTGACGCGCTATCTGGAAGATGGAGCCGTGCCCATCGACAACAATCAGGTCGAGAACCAGATTCGGCCTTGGGCATTGGGGCGCTCGAACTGGCTGTTTGCCGGTTCACTACGCAGCGGCAAACGGGCGGCTGCGATCATGAGCCTGATCCAGTCAGCACGCCTCAACGGTCACGATCCGTACGCCTACCTGAAGGACGTGCTCATGCGGCTACCAACGCAGCGGGCAAGCGAAATCAGTCAACTGCTGCCGCATCAGTGGATACAGCCTGAAGCAGGCATGTAACCACAGCGGTGTATCACCCCAAACAGCCTACCCGTAATAGTCTCGCACTGATTTTTTGGGCGTTCACGATGTGATACACGGTAAGCGTTCAGCGTGTGATACAGCTACCCGTGCAGCCTGTGATACAGATACGCAAGGTGAGTTAGCTAGACGCTTACGGGCCAACCTAGCATCGTAGGGCTTGAGGTCCAAATGGGGAAAAAACTCTCTGATACGAACCATACCGGCCAGATTGGAATTAGCTGGCTGTCCTGGATACTTGAGGGGCTTTGGGGGTGTGGGATAGAGACAATATCAGCCCACAATGACAACAGCTTAGATATTCTCATATTCCTAAAGAGAAGGGAAAAATCCAAGTACGCAGGCCCTACGGGCGATGTTATTTTTGCCCAAGTTAAAACCGGCTACAAAAGCAACATCCCCAAAGGAAGGGAATATAGTATCAACCTAAAAAAAGATTACTTGGATAGCCACCGACCTAGATGGCTAAAATTTCCAGGCCCGGTAATCATGATAAACGTAATACCTCCCAAGGTAACAAAAGGCACACCTCTTGTTTTCTGGACGGACCTCAGAGACCCATCTAATTTCAGAGATAGTGGCGCAGTTCGCTTTGAAACAAAAAGAAAGCTAGACGCGATTAACGGAAAATCCGAACTCTACAATCTTTGTTGGCAATGGGCAGAACTAAGGGCACTCCCTGTAGTTATCGCGCCTTCGAGACTTGATTGGACAAACATCCACCCTGGGAAAATCACCACTAGCTCCGAAAGCTTTCACGAGCGGTGCAGAGAGTTCTACAGTGCGTGGATGCAAGAGGCAGAGAAAAGGCCGACTAGATTTAGTAACGTTAGGATCACTAACCGCGGCTGGCGCCACATGACACGATCAGGGCGCTCTAAGGCCCGCATGATGCAGTCGTTACTTTTGCTCCCCGCTGCCAGCAAACTACTCGACCCCTCGAATAACCTGACCCCAGCCATGCTTACTAAAGTATCCCAGCACACCCTTCCAAGCGGGAGAATACAGAGTAGGCACTATGAGGGCATTACGGTACGAGTGACCTTTTTCGAGCGACAAGAAGCGGTAGTTCGCGTAATTATAGAAAGCACGACCATAAGAGAACCGCTATCAGGAAAAGAGGAAACCACTAGAACACTATACTCAATCTATGAGGTAGCGCGCGCTCGAAAGAGCATGTAACAAGAAGAGAGGAAGACTCGTTCTAGACAAACATAGGACTATTGCCGGAGCAACATTATCGCCTTTTTTAAGTAGCGACAACCTTGGCATTGCCTGTACTAAAGCTTCCTCGGCGCGAACTATACATCACTGCGCCCCCCTTGTAACCCACCAATGGCCCATACCTAATTGCATCTTGCAGATGCTCCGGCGAGAGATGCGCATAACGCATAGTCATCGTCAGAGTCGAATGCCCGAGTATCCTCTGAAGCGTCAGGATGTTCCCGCCATTCATCATGAAGTGACTGGCGAAGGTATGCCGGAGAGCATGGCTAGCCTGACCTTGCGGCAGTTGAATCGTGGTTCGATCCAGGGCGCGGCGGAAGGATGTGATGCAGGACGTGAACGGACCATGCATTCGCCAATGCGCCCTTACTCGGTCAGCCAGCTCTGGTGGAATCGGTACGTGGCGTACCTTCCCTGACTTGGTTCCGGCATAGGTTACGACGTTGCCCTGGAGTCGATGCGCAGGCAGCTTTTCCGCTTCAGACCATCGAGCACCGGTAGCCAGGCAGAGCAGCATTACCAGTTCGGTATGCGGGTTGTCGCAGCAGTTGCGGATGGAGTCGAGAAGCTCGCCGATCTGCTCAGTTGTCAGCCACGACAGCTCCCGCTCTTGCAGCTTGAGCAGCTTCACCCCGGCCAGTGGGTTGTCGTAGTCGATCTGGCCCAGGTCCTTCAGCTCGTTGAACACAGCACGGATGTAGCCCAGCTCGTTGTTCAGCGTCTTTCCGAATACCCCCTCCTCCAGCCTTTTGCACCGCAAGCTTGCATACGAAGACGCATCCAGGGCCGTCGCTACCGGGTCGCCCAATCGCGCAGCCAATTGCCGCAACTTGGAGAGGCGCCGGGGTGCGTCGCGCGGTGAACGGCCGTGCAGATCGTACCAGAGTTGCACCAGCTCAGAGAGTCGACGGCGATCCTTAGGCTTGATGCTCCACGCGGGGTTCTCCGCGCATTTCTGCCGCACCGTGGTCTCGAAGCGCTGGGCCTCGCCCTTGGCCTTGAACCGCTTGCGGAAGCGCTTGCCCTTGATCGGTTCGACGTCGACGAACCAGAGGCCATCCGGGAGCTTGGTGATACTCATCAGACGGCATAGCCTTTCTTCAGATACCGGGGTCGGCCTTGCCGAAAGAGCCTATCGACATGCGCTACAACGTGGCGCCGACCACCCATGTGCTGCTGACGATCAACGATGAGAGAGTGGTCATCGGTGAGCGCATGAGACGAGGATGGCGGCCGTACAGACCAAGGATCGAGCGACACCGATCAGCGCCCGCGTCGAGAAGGTAGCGCACGGCCCATTCTTCCGCGCGATCTAGCCGCACCGAGAGGACGAAGGCGGGCCGAAGAAGCAGGCTTATTTCATTCGCCGACGCGACGGACAGGCCTGCCTGGCGGCAGCTATCGGCCAGCTCCCAATAGGAGGCGAACACGATGGATTCGTGATCATCACCGCGACGCCCAAGGCAGTATGGCGGACGTGAACGACCGCCGGCTGGTGATGCTATCGCAGGAGTTCGCCGCGGAATGGATGGACCCCGCAGACGCCGAAGTAGCACATCGAACAAATCACGCGCATGGAAGAACCTTCGAGTGGTTCCGCGTCAGCACGGATGCAGGGGACGTCCGGAATCAGAGGGACAGTTGATTGAACCCACTAAGGAGATTGCCAGAACACAGGTTGACGAAACTGTCTCGCTCAACCATTATAGTTTTCAAGTTGACTACTTGAATCGCTAAAAGCGAGAATACGAAGTAGCAAATCACTGGGGACAAAAGGGAGCTACCTATGTCGCTTACAAAATTCGGCACCGCCGTCAGAGAGTATCGGCGCCATTTGGGGCTGACGCTCAGCAATATGGCCACCGCACTCGGTACCTCGCCCGCCTTTCTCAGCGCAATGGAGACCGGCAGAAGCAAGGTGCCCATGGAGTGGGTGGAAAAAATTGCTAGCTACTTCAATGCGAAAGGGGAGCACGTCCAAGTAAATCGCCTCAAGGCGATGGCATGCGAATCAAATGAAAGCGTGTCCCTAGAAGGCCTTCCCGCACATCACAAAATGCTGATCGCAGGCTTCGCCAATTCCGACCTCAATCAGGAGCAATTGACCAAGCTCGGCACTCTACTTTCCGAAATTTATGGGGAGAAATGTAAAGATGACGCCTGAAACCGATGATAACTATTGCATGCGGGGACATCGCGTCCCCGCCTTAGATCAGAGATTGATTCGCGACGTCGCCCATCGCGTATGCGAAATCATCAGGATCCACAAGACGTCGTTCAAAAGCGGCAAAGCAGAAAACCTTGTTTCGCGCCTCGAGCACTACGGCATCCAAGTGGACGTCATCGAAGATGAGGAATGGCTGGACTATACCCGCGCCACAGTCGATCCCAACAAAGGAATGATCTACGTACCTAACAAGCTCTACACCGACCTGTGCCGCGGCAAGGCTGAAGCAGTTCGTATTTTCTTGCATGAGATCGGGCACATCGTGCTTGGCCATAAGCCGTTGCTCCACTTCTCTGAAGGCAAAGCAACGAAGCACGAAGACTCTGAATGGCAGGCAGATTTCTTCGCAGACTCCGTAGTTGAGCTGCTCGGGCTGCCAAAAGCTGAAATGCAGATGGAGTTTAAGTTCTGACTGAATACGATTGCGGCGTAAACAGTCAGAACTTGGTGGCTAGCAATACCAGCCAAAGAAGTTCTCCACCCGCTTCTTGCAAAACGCAAAGAAGTGTGATAGCGGAGGCTCCCTACGCAAGAGCCAAGTCTAAGTACATCTTTGCGGTTTGTCCAGAACGACAAGTGGTGGCAACCCCCGAAAAGGAATTAGGTCATGACCTACACCGACGAACGGGGCACCTTCATCCTGCGCTGGACTCGCCGCCTGAAAAACGGCCAGATCCAGCGCGCGGTGGGCAAGCCCTTCAAAATCTACATCAGCTGATGTAGCTCGCTCCAAAGGGTGGCCGTAAGGCCACCCTTTCTCATCTGCAGGCTTCCACTGCAGCACACATCTGAGAAAATGAGGACAGATTTATTTTTGTTTCCCGCACCTTGCCCAAACAAAGTATCTAGACCGATACCAAGCCGCTAACAAACCCCACTAAAGGTTTCCCCACGAAGGCCGCCATGCCGGGTATCCATTACGATCCGGAGCCTTCCGATGTCCAGCATCTCGTCCGTCAGCAACATGAATCTCCGCTTCACTTCCACCTCAAACTCATCCACCGCCACCGCGTCGACGAGTGACGACAGTAGTACCACCTCTAGCGCAACGAGCACCTCCCAAACCAATACAAGCGGTTCGGCGCAAGGTGCTGGCGGGGCCGGTGGCGCGGGTGGCGCCGGGGGAAGCGGCAGCAGTTCCAGCAGCACCTCGGACAGCACGCTGGAGAAGCTCAAGGAGGCTGTGGAACAGGCGCAGAAGGAACTGCAGGAAGCCGAACAGGAACTTGCCAAGGTCAGCCAGAGCGGCGGCAACCAGACCGAGGAGGAGAAGCAGGCCCGCCAGGTGCAGGAGCAAGCTGCCCGGGCGCGCGTCGCGACGGCCAGCGCCGCGGTGGCGACTGCCTATGCCGCCTACTCCGAGGCGCTGACGGACTCCGGCAGCAGCACCAGCGGGACCGGGGTGAATACCACGGCTTGAACGAAAAAGGAGGGAGTATTCCCTTCAGGCACAGCCTGGGGCAGCGACACCGCCGCCAGCTCTGGCATAATCCCCCCCATTCAGCCGATGGACTCGGCGCTCGCTTTCATCAACGACACGGAGGTCGCCATGCGCGCCATCAAGACCGTTCTGTTCCACCTGCTCTACACCTTCCGCGGCCTGGTACGGCTGGTCTGCAAGCTCCTTTCCGGGCTGTTCCTGTTCGGTTTCATCTTCGGCCTGTTCGCTATCGCCGACCGCGACGGCATGGTTGGCGGCACCTTGAGCATGCTGGTGTTCTGCGTCGGCTTCGGTGCGCTGGCGTTCTACTACGACGTGCTGCTGCTCAAGCTGAAGCCCGAAAGCATCGACCTGGTGCTGCTGCAGTAAGCGCTGCGCCGCTTCCAGAAGCCCTCGCCTCGTCGGGGGCTTTTTGTTGCCGGGCCTGTAATTACACACTGTGCTCCATCCCTCTCCCGCCACGAGGCAAGGCCATGGAAGTGCTCTGCGTCCTCATCCTGCTTTCGACGAGCTACTGGTATTTCAAGACCGCGCCTGCCGGCACCCCGATGGCCTTGCGGCTGATTTCGTCTGCCCATGGGGCGTGCGCGCTGTTGCTGTTTTTGCTCGCGCTCGTCATCGGGTTCGGCGGTTGGCACCGGGAGGTGAATGGGCAACTGTTCGCCTGGCTGCAGTTGCTTCCCCTGGCCTTGATAGCTTTGTCCTTCTGGGCGTTCCGCGGCCCCAGGGCGCTTCATTGGCTGCAGTTGCTCAACGTCCCGGCCACGCTGTGGCTGGCGCTGATCGGCAGCATGCTGGTCAGCGGGAAATGGCTTTAGGCGTAGCCACCAACCTCAACGCATCCGCTTCACCACCTCCATCAACTGCCCGCGCAGCCACTGGTTCCCGGCCTCGCCATCGGCGTGCCGTGACCAGTAGAGGTTCAGCGTCACCGGCGGCAGTTCCAGGGGCATTGGCAGCAGGCGGTTGCCCAGGCCGCGGTTGAGCAGTTCGGCGTAGCGCCTGGCCATGGTCAGCAGGCAATCGCTTTGCGACACCAGCAGCGCGGCCGACAGGTAGTGCTGGCAATGCTGGCGCACCTGGCGGGTCAGGCCGAGTTGGCCGAGCGCCAGGTCTTCTATGCAGATGCCGCGGCGTCGTGAGGTGACGGCGACGTGTTCGGCGGCCAGGTAGCGCTCCGCCGTCAGTTCGCCGGTGAAGGCCGGGCCGGCCATTACGCACAGGTCGTCGCGCCACAGTTGGCGGTGACGCAGCGTGGCGTCGGTGGGGCGGGCGATCTCGATGGCGAAGTCGATGCGGCCGGCGGCCAGTTCCTGTTTCAGTTCCGCCCAGTGCACGCTGCTGCTGCGCACGCCGACCTGCGGGGCGGTGCGCTGCAGGTGGTCGAGGATGCCCGGCAGCACCACCGGCTCCAACTGTTCGGGCATGTTCAGGTGGAAGGTGCGCTGGTCGCGCTGCGGGTCGAAGTCCTGGCGGCGGATCACGCTGCGGCGCAGGCCGTTCAAGGCGTGCTGGATGTCCGGCGCCAGCTGTTCGGCCAGCGGTGTCGGCGCCACGCCGCGGCCGTGGCGGACGAACAGCGGGTCGCCGATCTGCTCGCGCAGGCGCGCCAGGGCGTGGCTGACCGCCGACTGGCTCAGGTGCAGGACGTCCGCCGCGCGGGTCAGGTTGCGCTCGCGGTAGACCACCTCGAAGACGCGGAACAGGTTCAGGTCCAGACGACCGAGCGTCGACCATTCATGTGCTTGATTCATGCCGATCATCCTCTATCCCCAGCCGCTCCAGCCTAGCAGCGATCCCTACCGGAACAACCATGCATAGCGTTCATGGATATCGATGAATAGGCGTCAGTTCTTTCGCTCCCCCCGGCTTTTTAAGATGCGGCTCAACAAGAACGACAAGAGTGCCCGCCATGAACGAAGCCCGTTACCTCCAGGCGCTGCATCGCCTCCAGGCCGCCGCCTGGCCAGCCGGCACGCCGCGCGAGCCGCACTACCCGCATGGGCAGCAGCCGCTTGGCGAATACCTGCGCAGCTGGGCGCGCCTGAAGCCGGAGGCGCCCGCGCTGGACTTCTATGGCCACAGCCTGGCCTGGGCCGAGCTGGACCGCCTGGCCGACCGCTGCGCCGCGTTGCTGGCCGAGCTGGGCGTGCGCCCCGGCGAGCGCGTCGCCGTATTCATGCCCAACTGCCCGCAGTTGCACGTCGCCTTCTACGGCATCCTGCGCGCGGGGGCGGTGTACGTGCCGGTCAGCCCCTTGTCGAAGGCGCTGGAGCTGGGCTACCAGCTCAACGATAGCGGCGCCGAAACCCTGCTGTGCTTCGACCAGTTGCTGCCGGTCGTGCGCCAGGTGCGCGGTGAAACGCCGTTGCGCCGGCTGCTGGCCACCAGCCTCAGCGAGCTGTGCCCGGCCACGCCCAGCCTGCCACCGCCCGACATGCTGCTGGCGCCGAAACTGGCCGGGGACGACTTCGTCGACTTCCTCCCGGCCCTGGAGGCCTGCCAGGGGCCGGTGCCGCAGCACCAGGCGCGGCTCGACGAGGTGGCGGCGCTCAACTACACCGGCGGCACCACCGGCCTGCCCAAGGGCTGCGTGCATACCCACGGCGACATGCTCTACACCTGCGCCAGCTACCTGTCGGTAGCGAACCGGCTGGAGCAGGACAGCGTACTGCTGAACTTCCTGCCGGAGTTCTGGATCGCCGGGGAGAACGGCGGCCTGCTGTTCCCGGTGTTCGCCGGCTGCCGGCTGGTGCTGCTGGCGCGCTGGGACGCCGAGGCCTTCATGGCCGCCGTGCAGCGCTACCGCGTCAGCCACTGCACCCTGCTGGTCGACAGCGCCGCCGAAGTGCTGGAGCACCCGCGGGTCGGCGAATACGACTTCTCCTCGCTGCGGGTGTCGGGCGCCATTTCCTTCATCAAGAAACTGACGCCCAGCTACCGCCGGCGCTGGCGCGAGCTGACCGGCACCACACTGGTGGAAACCAGCTTCGGCATGACCGAGACCCACACCTGCGACACCTTCATCGTCGGCTTCCAGCAGGACGATTTCGACCTCAACAGCGCGCCGACCTTCGTCGGCCTGCCGGTGCCGGGCACCGACTTCAAGGTCTGCGATTTCGAGACCGGCGAGCTGCTGCCCCTGGGCGCGGAAGGCGAGCTGTGCATCCGCAGCCCGTCGCTGCTCAAGGGCTACTGGAACCGCCCCGAGGCCAGCGCCGAGGTGCTGCGCGACGGCTGGCTGCACACCGGCGACCTCGGCCAGATCACCGAGCGGGGCTTCATCCGCTACCTCGGCCGGCGCAAGGAGATGATCAAGGTGAACGGCATGAGCGTGTTCCCCAGCGAGCTGGAGGCGCTGCTCGGCCAGCACCCGGCGGTGCTCGCCAGCGCGGTGCTCGCCCGCCCCGACGAGCGCCGCGGCCAGCAGCCGGTGGCCTTCGTGGTGCTCAAGCCGGGCGCCGGCGAAAGCGCCGAGAGCCTGCTCGCCTGGTGCCGCGAGGCCATGGCCGTCTACAAGGTGCCGGAGGTCCGCGTGGTCGCAAGCCTGCCGATGACCGCCACCGGCAAGATCAAGAAGAACGAACTGGAGCCTCTGCTGTGACCCCGCCCTTCGCCAAGCTGCTGATCGCCAACCGTGGCGAAATCGCCATCCGCATCGCCCAGGCCTGCGCCGACCTGGGCATCCGCAGCGTCGCGGTGTTCGCCGACGACGACGCCGCCAGCCTGCACACGCGCAAGGCCGACCAGGCCGTGCCGCTCAAGGGGCGCGGCGTGCCCGCCTACCTGGACATGGAGCAGCTAATCGCCATCGCCCGCGAGCAGGGCTGCGACGCGGTGCACCCGGGCTACGGCTTCCTCGCCGAGAACCCCGGGTTCGCCCGCCGTTGCCAGGCCGCCGGGCTGACCTTCGTCGGGCCGGCGGCCGAGGTGCTGGAGCTGTTCGGCGACAAAGCCGCCGCCCGCGCCCTGGCCGAGCGTTGCGGCGCCCCGCTGGTGGCCGGCCTGAACCACGCCATCGACCTGGCCGAGGCGCAGGCCTTCGCCGCGCGACACGGCGCGGTGATGCTCAAGGCCCTGGCCGGCGGCGGCGGCCGGGGGATGCGCGCCGTGCGCGATCCGGCGGAACTGGCCGAGGCCTACGCCCGCTGCCAGTCCGAGGCGCAGGCCGCCTTCGGCAATGGCGCGCTGTACGTGGAGCAGTTGCTGGAGCAGGCCCGGCACATCGAGATTCAGGTGCTCGGCGACGGCACGGGCGCCGTCAGCCACCTGTGGGAGCGCGACTGCAGCCTGCAGCGCCGCCACCAGAAGCTGGTGGAAATCGCCCCCAGCCCCGGCCTGGACGCGGGCCTGCGCGAGGCCATCATCGCCTGCGCCCTGCGCCTGGCCGGCGCGGTGGACTACCGCGGCCTGGGCACCTTCGAATTCCTGGTGGCCGACGGGCGCTTCTACTTCATGGAGGCCAACCCGCGGATCCAGGTGGAGCACACGGTCACCGAGCAGGTCACCGGCGTCGACCTGCTGCACGCCCAGCTGCGCCTGGCCGCCGGCGCCACGCTCGGCGAACTCCAACTGGACCGGCCACCCGCCGTGCAGGGCTGCGCCATACAGCTGCGGCTGAACCTGGAAACGCTCCAGGCCGACGGCAGCGCGCGGCCGGCCGCCGGCGTGCTGAGCGCCTACCAGCCGCCGTCCGACCCCGGCCTGCGGGTAGACGGCTACGGTTACGCCGGCTATGCGGTCAGCCCGGCCTACGACTCGCTGCTGGCCAAGCTGATCGCCAGCGCCGGCGACTATCCCGGTGCCCTGCGCCGCGCCTACCGCGCGCTCTGCGAGTTCCGCCTGGAGGGCGTGGCGAGCAACCTGCACCTGCTGCAGAACCTGCTGCAACGCGAGGAGGTCGCCGCCAACCAGGTCGACACCCGCTTCGTCGAGCGCCACCTGGGCGAACTGCTCAGCGCGCGCGGCGAGAGCCACCCGCATCGCTATTTCAGCGGCGCCGGCAGCGTGGCCGAAACCCGGCGCCAGAACGTCGATGCGCCGCCCGGCACCATCGCCCTGAACGCGCCGAGCACCGGGGTGGTGGTGGCCCTGGCGGTCGCGGAGGGCGACAGCGTGGCCGCCGGCCAGACCGTCGCCGTGCTGGAGGCGATGAAGATGGAGTTCGAGGTCAAGGCCACAAGCGGCGGCATCGTCCGCCTGCTGGCGGCGGCCCCGGGCGATGCGCTGGCCGAGGAGCAGCCGCTGCTGTTCCTCGAACCGGCCGAGGTCGAGGGCGGCGTGGTGCTGAGCGAGCAGGCCATCGACCTCGCCCACATCCGGGCCGACCTGGCCGAAGTCAGGGAGCGCCACGAGCGCCTGAGCGATGCGCGCCGCCCCGCGGCGGTGGCCAAGCGGCGCAAGACCGGCCAGCGCACCGCCCGGGAGAACCTCGCGGACCTGCTGGACGAAGGCAGCTTCAGCGAATACGGCGCCATGGCCCTGGCCGCGCAGCGCCGGCGCCGTTCCACCGAGGAACTGCTGGAGCTGAGCCCGGCCGACGGCCTGGTGGCCGGCATCGGCACCGTGGGCGCCGCGCAGTTCGGCGAGCAGGCGGCGCGCTGCATGGCCATCGCCTACGACTACACGGTGTTCGCCGGCACCCAGGGGGTGATGAACCACAAGAAGACCGACCGCCTGCTCGCGTTGGCGGCGCAGTGGCGCTTGCCGGTGGTGCTGTTCGCCGAGGGCGGCGGCGGCCGTCCGGGGGATACCGATTTCGTCGGCGTGGCCGGGCTGGACTGCCACACCTTCGTCAGCTTCGCGAAGCTCTCGGGGCGGGTGCCGACCGTCGGCGTCGTGTCCGGCCGCTGCTTCGCCGGCAACGCCGCCCTGCTCGGCTGCTGCGAGGTGATCATCGCCACCCGCAACGCCAGCATCGGCATGGCCGGCCCGGCGATGATCGAGGGCGGCGGCCTGGGCAGCTACACGCCGGAAGAGGTCGGCCCGACCAGCGTGCAGGGCCCCAACGGGGTGATCGACGTGCTGGTGGAGGACGAGGCCGAGGCGGTGCGGGTGGCCAAGCAGTACCTGGCCTACTTCCAGGGCGAGACGGGCGACTGGCAATGCGCCGACCCGCGCGAGCTGCGCCATGTGATCCCGGAAAACCGCCTGCGCGTCTACGACATCCGCCGGGTGATCGAGCTGCTTGCCGACCAGGGCAGCGTGCTGGAGCTGCGCCGCCAGTTCGCCCCTGGGCTGGTCACTGCGCTGGTGCGCATCGAGGGCAAGCCGTTCGGCCTGATCGCCAACAACCCCGCGCACCTGGGCGGCGCCATCGACGCGGTGGCCGGCGACAAGGCCGCGCGCTTCATGCAGCTGTGCCAGGCGCGCGGCCTGCCGATCGTCTCGCTGTGCGACACCCCCGGCTTCATGGTCGGCCCCGAGGCGGAAAAGCAGGGCACGGTGCGCCACGTCTCGCGCATGTTCGTCACCGCCGCCAGCCTCAGCGTGCCCTTCTTCACGGTGGTGCTGCGCAAGGGCTATGGCCTGGGCGCCCAGGCGATGGCCGCCGGCAGCTTCCACGCGCCGCTGTTCACCGCCGCCTGGCCCAGCGGCGAGTTCGGCGCCATGGGCCTGGAGGGCGCGGTGCGGCTGGGCTTCGCCAAGGAGCTGGGCGCGCAGCCGGACGAAGCCGCGCGCCAGGCGCTGTTCGACAAACTGGTGGCCAGGGCCTACGAGAGCGGCAAGGCGCTGAACATGGCGAGCTACCTGGAGATCGACGCGGTGATCGACCCGGCGGATACCCGCGCCTGGCTGCTGCGCGGCCTCAACGCGGCTTCCGGCGTTGCACCCGCGGACACCGGAGGGCGGTCGTTCATCGATACCTGGTGACGACGGCAGCTGGGTGAAATCGCGCCGTTGGTTCCGGTTATCGAGGACAAGGGCACGGCCTCTCGTAGGATGGCGTTGAGCGAAGCGATACCCATCGCCACGGCAGCATGGGTTTCGCAAGCTCAACCCATCCTACGAAGACCACCTCGGCGCAGCCTGCAAGACCGCGCTCTACGACGCCGTCGTAGGATGGCGTTGAGCGAAGCGATACCCATCGCCACGGCAGCATGGGTTTCGCAAGCTCAACCCATCCTACGAAGAGCACCTCGGCGCAGCCTGCAAGACCGCGCTCTACGACGCCGTCGTAGGATGGCGTTGAGCGAAGCGATACCCATCGCCACGGCAGCATGGGTTTCGCAAGCTCAACCCATCCTACGAAGAGCACCTCGGCGCAGCCTGCAAGACCGCGCTCTACGACGCCGTCGTAGGATGGCGTTGAGCGAAGCGATACGCATCGCCATGGCAGCATGGGTTTCGCAAGCTCAACCCATCCTACGAAGAGCACCTCGGCGCAGCCTGCAAGACCGCGCTAGGTGGAGGAGAAACACCGTCGCAAAAAAAAGCCGCCCCTGGCGGAGCGGCTGGAAGGACGTTGAATTGAGCAATCACGATTTAATCAACGTCAGGAGCAGGGATTCGGGAATAACCGCTGTGCGGCGGGCCGAATCGGATGGGTAATACATTAACGACCAGCCGGCCTCAGATAAATTCCCTGTCCTGGGAAACACCTTCAGCGAAAACGTAACAATCTGCGGGGAACTCTTGGGGAAGCTGCGTTCATCGCGCGGCAACTTCCCCAAGAAAGAGGCGCCTCAGAGGATCGACAGCGGGTAGTCGACGATCAGCCGCAGTTCGTTGTTGTCGTCCTCGGCCTGGTCGGCGTTGCCGCGGTGGAAGGCCTGGCGCAGGCGCAAGGACAGGTCCTTGGCCGGGCCGGACTGGACCACGTACTTGGCTTCCAGGTCGGTTTCGTGGTGGCTGCCGTCGCGGCCGTATTCGTAGCCGCGGTACGAGCTGTCGGCGGCCATGTGCTCGCCGTTGATGTTGGTGCCGTTGATGTAGCGGGCCATGAAGCTCAGGCCGGGCACGCCGTAGGTGTCCATCGCCAGGTCGTAGCGGGCTTGCCAGCTGCGCTCGCCCGGGCCGTTGAAGTCGGAGTACTGCACCGAGTTGGCCAGGAAGATGGAGTCGCCGGCGGCGCCCGCGCCGTTGTCGCCGAAGCCCACGTAGTCGAACGGGGTGTCGCCCTGCACCTTCTGGAAGGCCAGGGTCAGGGTGTGCGCCTGCAGGAAGGAGTAGGCAGTGGCGAACGACCAGGCGGTGTTGTCGATGCGCCCGGCCTTGGCCTGGCCGTAGTCGTTGGTGCGGTAGATGTTGAAGTCGAAGCCCAGCGACTGGTCGCCGCCCAGCGCCAGACTGTAGTTGGCGTTGCCGTAGTACTGGCGCCAGATGTCTTCCAGCTCGGCGGCGTAGAGCGACACGCTCAGGTCCGGGGTGATGGCGTAGCGGCCGCCGACGAAGTCGGCGCTGTCGGCCTCGACGTTGGCGTAGGTGGCCCAGATGCCGCCGGTGTGGCTGGTGGTCACCGGGCTGGTGCCGGCGGTGTAGTGGCCGGCTTCCAGGTCCAGGCCCTGCAGCTCGCTGCTCATCAGCGCGAAGCCCTTGGCGGTCTGCGGCATCAGGCGGGTGCCGCCGGCGGCGAAGACCGGGGCGGTGGGCTGCATGTCGCCGAATTTCAGCTCGGTCCTGGAGATGCGCACCTTCAGCGCGCCGCCGGCCTTGCCGTAGTCGTCCTCGGGGTTGCCGTGGCGGTCCACCGGGAGGTTGCCGCTGTCGGCGGTGCCGGAGCCGCCGTCGAGCTTGATGCCCAGGTAGCCGAAGGCGTCGACGCCGAAGCCGACGGTGCCCTGGGTGTAGCCGGAGCTGTAGGTGGCGAAGATGCCCTGGGTCCAGTCGCGCTGGTCGTCGGCGCCGTTCTTGCCGTCGTGGTTGTAGTAGAAGTTGCGCAGCAGCAGGTCGAGGTGGCTGTCCTCGAGGAAGCCCTTGGCGTCGGCCTGGTCGCTGACGAAGGGTTCGGCCTGGGCCAGTTGCATGGCGGCGGTGGAAACGGCGAGCACGAGCATGCTGCGTTTGAGGTGCTTCATGGAGTTGCCCCTTGAGTCTTGGAGTGCCGGCCAGTGGTAAGCGTGATGGCCGACTTTTCTTGTAGGCAGGAACAAATGTTCGGCCATGCGTAACAGTCATGGTCGAGCGAACGTAAGTTTCTGTAGTGGAAGTACTTCCGAACCCCGCTCTATTCCCCTGGCGGAGTGGGGACATGATGCCGGATCGAAGCGCTATTTGAATCCGGATATGGACAAAGGTCTTTTAACAAATACGTAACAATTGCCCGACCTTGTCCGCGCACCATACGGCGCGCCTCAGCTCAGGCCGAGGGCTTCCAACTGGCGCTGCAGGCGCCAGTCCATCACCTGGGCGGCGCCCATCGGGCGGCCGAAGTGGTAGCCCTGGGCGATGTCGCAGCCCAGCCGCGCCAGGGCAGTGGCCGTGGCCGCGTCCTCCACGCCTTCGGCCACCACCTGCATGCCGAAGTTGTGCCCGAGGGCGATGGTCGACTGCACGATCATGGCGTCGGAGAAGTTGTCGGCCATGCCGGAGACGAAGGTGCGGTCGATCTTCAGCACCTGCACCGGCAGGCGCTTGAGGTAGGCCAGGGACGAGTAGCCGGTGCCGAAGTCGTCGATCGACAGCGTCACCCCCAGGTCGCGGATCGCCTGCAGGCTGCGCAGGGCCATCTCCGGGTCTTCCAGCAGGGTGCCTTCGGTGACTTCCAGCTCGACCAGGGAGCCGGCGATGCCGTGGCGGGCCAGCAGGCCCTGCAGTTCGCTGACGAAGTGCGGGTTGCGCAGGTTGTTGGCGCTGATGTTCACCGCCATGCAGGTTTCCAGGCCGTGCTCGCTCCAGGCGCGCAGCTGGCGCAGGGCCTCGTCCAGCACCCAGCGGGTGAGCGGGTGGATCAGCTCGGTGGACTCGGCCATGGGGATGAATTCGCCGGGCGGGATCATGCCGCGCTCGGGGTGCTCCCAGCGCAGCAGGGCCTCGAAGCCGATCACCTGGCCGTCGGCCAGGCTCACCTTGGGCTGGTAATGCAGTTGCAGCCCGCCCTCGCGGATGGCCCGCCCCAGCCCGGTGTGCAAGGCCAGGCGCTCGGGGGTGTAGGTGTCGTCGCAGCGCTGGTAGAGCAGGAAGTCGCGGCGCCCGTGCTTGGCCTGGTACATGGCGATGTCGGCGCAGCGCAGCAGGTCGCCGGGGGTGTCGCCGTGGTCCGGGTAGAGAGCCACGCCGATGCTGGCCGACAACTCCAGCTGGATGCCGCCGGCGGACAGCGGCTGGCGCAGCACCCGGGCGATGCCCTGGCACAGCCCGGGCACGCCGCGCTCGTCGTCCAGCTCGCGGGTGATCACCGCCATCTCGTCGCCGCCCAGGCGGGCGATGCCGGCCTCCTGGGTGCGCAGCCAGGCGCCCAGGCGCGCGCCCACCTGCTGCAGCACGCTGTCGCCGTGCTGGTGGCCGAGGGTGTCGTTGACTTCCTTGAAGCGGTTCATGTCCAGCAGCAGGATGGCGAAGCGCCCGCCGCCGCGGGCGATGCGCTGCTCGATGTGGCGGCCCAGCCAGTAGCGGTTGGGCAGGCCGGTGAGCGAATCGTGGTTGGCCAGGTATTCCTGCTCGGCGAGGTAGCGCTTGCGTTCGGTGATGTCGTGCAGCACCACCAGCAACAGCGCGTTCTGCTGCCAGCTGAAGCGCGTGACGTGGGCCTCGCAGTCGAACGGCAGGCGGGTGTCGCGGCGCAGGAACTGCCACTCGCTGTCCACCTCGCGCAGCTCGCCGCTGAGCAGGCCTTCCAGATTGGCGCGGCTGGCCACCAGCGACAGGCGCCCGTCCGGCTGGCGCTCCGGCGACAGCTCCGAGGGCAGCAGGCCGATCAGACGCTCCGGCGAATCGACGCCGAACATGCTCGCGGCGCGTTCGTTGGTGGCGCGCACCCGGCCGTCCACACCGATCAGCAACACGCCGTCGTTGATGTTGGTGAACAGCTGGCGGTAGAAGCGGCCGTTCTGGCTGATCTCGCCGATCAGCCGGCGCAGCTGCCAGGCGGAAAGGCCCAGAGCCAGGGCGCAGATGGCCAGCAGCACGGCGCTGAAGCCGGCGCGCTTGAGCCAGGGCAGCAGGTAGCTGGCCGAAGCCTGGCCGACCACGGCGTGGATCGGGAAGCTCGCCGAGGGCGCGTCGGCGAACAGCGACGGCTCGCCGCTGATGCTGCGGCCCTCGACCAGGGCGAAGTCCGGGCGGCCCAGGCGCGGGAACAGCGGCGACCACTCCGGCAGGCGGCGGCCGACGGAGTTCAGGGTGTCGGGGGTGCGGTAGAGCACGGTGCCGAGGTTGTCGAACATGCCGGCGTTCATGTGCTCGGCCAGGCCCAGGCGGCGCAGCAGGTCGCCGACGCGGTCGGTGTCGATCAGCGCGCCGACGCGCTGGGTGCGGCCGTCGGCGCCGCGCTGGCCGACGTACATCGGCAGCAGGAAGGCGCCGTTGGGGCCGCGCAGCGTGTGGCCGAAGGCCGGGCGCTCGCTGGCCGGCAGGTCGCCCAGGGCGAGCAGCGGGCGCAGGTGCTCCTCGGCCGGCTGGCCGTGGCCGTCCACGGCGTAGAGGTGGCCGTCGCGGAGCACGAACAGGTAGGTCGACACCGGGTCGTAGCGCATCGCCTGCGCCAGCTTCCCGCGCACCAGGCCGGCGTCGGCGACCTCGCCCAGGCCCTGCAGGTCTTCCGACACCGCGTAGATGCTGCCGTAGCTCTGCAGCAGCAGCGCGCTGATGTAGCCCTCCAGCGAGCGGGCCAGCGCCGAGAGGTTCTGCCGCACCTGGTCGGTGCTGCTGCGGTAGTCGCGGTACACGCTCCAGCCGCTCAGCCCGACCAGCAGGGTGAGGACCAGCAGCACGCCGGCATAGAAGAGCACGCCGATGCGCTGCCGGCGCGAGCCTCCCCGGGCGTGGGTGAAGACATCGAAATTGCTGGTCATGTAGATCCGTCTGTGACTGCAGCGAGAGTGTCGAACCCGGTTATGTCACTTAGCCATCATCCGATCAACCACCGGGCGGGTACCTGATGCCTATCGGCAGACCGGCGGCATTCCCCAGTACCGGCCGTCGAACGATGGGCGGGGCGCTCTGCAACGCGCCCCGCCGGCCGTGAAACAGGGCGACCGCAAGGCCCGGGAAATGAAGCGCGGCGGCAGCGGACGCAGCGAGATCGGCAGAAATACCCTGTGCATGCTTCAACTGCTCTCGCGCACCATCAGTTCGAAGCCCAGGTCCTGCACCGGCTCGGCGATCGGCCGCCCGGCGATCAGCGCCAGCAGCGTCTCGGCGGCGCGGCGGCCGATGGCCTCGCGCGGGGTACGGATGCTGGACAGGCGCGGCACCATGTAGGCCGAGCTGGGCAGGTCGTTGAAGCCGACCACGGCGACCTGCCGCGGCACTTCGATGCCCTGGCGCAGCGCCTCCAGCAGCGCGCCCTGGGCCAGGTCGTCGTTGCCGAAGAAGATGCCTTCCACGTCCGGCCGCGCGGCCAGCAGCTGGCGGAACAGCTCGCCGCCCAGGCCCACCGAGGACGGCCGCGGCGTCAGCATCTCCAGCGCCGGGTCGTAGCAGCCGGCCTTCTGCAGGGCGCGGCGGAAGCCCTCGCCGCGCAGCAGGGTGCGCTGGTCCAGCTGCGCGCCGACGTAGGCCAGGCGCTTGCGCCCGCCGGCCAGCAGGTGCTCGGCGGCGGCCATGCCCGCGGCGATCTGCGAGAAGCCCACGCAGTGCAGGCCGGGGCTATGGTCCAGGTCCATCATGTAGACGCAGGGCACGCCGCTGGCCTCGACCATCCGTCGCGCGCTCTCGGTGCGCTCGAAGCCGGTGAGCAGCAGGCCGCGGGGCTGGTAGGCCAGGTAGTTGCGGATCAGGTCCTCCTCTTCGTCGCGCGAGTAGTGGAAGTTGCCGATCAGCACTTCCAGGCCCTGGGGCCGCAGCACGCCGTGGATGGCCTCCAGGGTGTCGACGAACAGCTGGTTGGACAGCGACGGCACCAGCACCACCACGCTGTGGCTCTGCGCCGAGGCCAGCGCCCGCGCCGCGGGGTTGGCCACGTAGCCCAGCTCGGCGGCGGCCTCGCGGACCTTCAGCACCAGCGCCTCGGCGACGCTGCTGACGCCGCGCAGGGCGCGGGAGGCGGTGATGGGGCTGACGCCGGCGCGCTGCGCCACTTCGTTCAGGGTGGGGCGGCCGCTGGCGCGGGAGTGCTTGTCGTTCTTCTTCTGCGAGGGCATCGGCTGGCTTGCCAAACGAAAATCGAGGCACTAAGGTAGCGCTGTCTCGCGAACCCGGCAATTGCCTGAAAGCCCCGGATCGCGCTGTGGCGGAAAAACCGCGGACACCATACGCAAGCACTAGAATGACAAGAAAGCGGAGGCAGCCCCATGCTTTTGGCTTCGACTTTTAAAGACAGCGCTGTCTCCCCACCGAGGTGCGATATGCTCCCTCCCATCCACGCCCTGCTGATCATGGGTGTCTCCGGTTGCGGGAAGACCAGCGTCAGCCAGGCGCTGTGCCGCGCCAGCGGCGCCCACGAGATCGAAGGCGACACCTTCCACCCGGCCGAGAACATCCGCAAGATGAGCGCCGGCATCCCCCTGACCGACGACGACCGCGCCGGCTGGCTGGCCACCCTGGCCGAGCTGCTGCGCCAGGCCGTGGCCGCCGGCCAGCGCCCGGTGCTGACCTGCTCGGCGCTCAAGCTGGCCTACCGCGAACGCCTGCGCGAGGCCGTGCCGGGCCTGGGCGTGGTGTTCCTCGAACTGCCCCGCGAGGAAGCCGCGCGCCGCGTCGCCGAGCGCCCCGGGCACTTCATGCCGGCGACCCTGGTGGACAGCCAGTTCGCCGCCCTGGAACCGCCCCACGACGAACCGCTGACCCTCGCCGTCGATGCCACCCTGCCGGTGGAAATCATCGTCGAGCAGGCCCTGGCCTGGTGGCGCGCCCACGAGCCGGCCTGAACCGATTTTTGCCGCGCGCTGAAGACAGCGCTATCCCAAAACGCCCGTAAAAACAACGACAAGGGAGCCCCGCCATGTTCGGTCTGTCCCACGACACCTACCTGCTGCTGGATGCGCTGGTCACCATCATCGGCCTGATCGTGCTGATCACCCGCTTCAGGATCCACCCCTTCCTCGCCCTGATCATCGCCGCCGGCTTCCTCGGCCTGACCTCGGGCATGCCCGTGGCGCAGATCGTCAAGGCCTTCCAGGACGGCTTCGGCGGGGTGCTCGGCTTCGTCGGGGTGATCCTCGCCCTGGGCACCATGCTCGGCAAGATGATGGCCGAGTCCGGCGGCGCCGATCAGATCGCCCGCACCCTGATCGACGCCTTCGGCGAGCGCAAGGTGCACTGGGCGATGATGCTGGCGGCCTTCCTGGTGGGCATCCCGCTGTTCTTCGAGATCGGCTTCATCCTGCTGATCCCGCTGGTGTTCATCGTCGCGCGGCGCAGCGGCGTGTCGCTGATCAAGATCGGCATCCCGCTGCTGGCCGGGCTTTCCGCGGTGCACGGCCTGGTGCCGCCGCACCCGGGCCCGCTGCTGGCCATCGGCGTGTTCGGCGCCGACATCGGCAAGACCATTCTCTACGGCCTGATAGTCGCGCTGCCCACCGCGGCCATCGCCGGCCCGCTGTTCGGCGCCTGGATCGCCCGGGTGATCCCCGGCAGCCCGTCCGAGGAGCTGGTGGCGCAGATCGCCCACGAGCCGGAGAGCAGCGACCTGCCCAGCTTCGGCATCACCCTGCTGACCGTGCTGCTGCCGGTGTTCCTGATGCTGCTGAAGACCTTCGCCGACGTGCTGCTGCCCGACGGCCACGCCTTCCGCGCCTGGATGGACATGATCGGCCACCCGATCACCGCCCTGCTGCTGGCGCTGCTGCTGGCCCTGTACACCTTCGGCTACGCCCGCGGCTTCGGCTCGCAGCAGATCCTCAAGCTGCTCGACCAGAGCCTGGCGCCCACCGCGGCCATCGTGATGATCATCGGCGCCGGCGGCGGCTTCAAGCAGATGCTGGTGGCCAGCGGCGTGGGCGACGTGATCGGCCACCTGGCCGTGCACGCGCAGATTTCGCCGATCCTGCTGGCCTGGCTGGTGGCGGCGGTGATCCGCGTGGCCACCGGTTCCGCCACGGTCGCCACCATCACCGGCGCCGGCATCGTGGTGCCGGTGGTGGGCATGATCCCGGGGGTCAACCGCGAGCTGCTGGTGCTGGCCACCGGCGCCGGCTCGCTGATCCTCTCCCACGTCAACGACGCCGGGTTCTGGCTGGTCAAGCAGTACTTCAACATGAGCGTCGCCGAGACCTTCAAGACCTGGACGGCCATGGAAACCATCCTCTCCGTGGTCGGCCTGGTGTTCATCCTGCTGCTTTCGCTGGTGGTCTGAAGACCACCGGCTTCCCCCGTGAAAGGAGTACCGCCGATGTCCGCCCGAGCCCGCGAGCCCAAGCCTTCCCCCGCCAACGACTGGCCGCGCGACTTCGACGTGCGCGAGCGCTATGCCGAGCAGCAGGAGCTGCTCGGCGAGGCCCGGGCGCCAGCCGCGCCCCGGCCGTCCGGCCGCGCCCGCTGAAAGCCCCTCGCCGGGCTTTCCGACGAACGCAGGCTGAAACGATTCACCTTCAGGCCGATCCAGGCTAAAAACAACATTCCGGGCGCCCTTCCCTTCTGCCCCAGCGGCGCCCGTTCCTGAGGGAGGAACCATGAGCCACAACCTCGACACCCTGTTCCCCGCCATCGACGACATCCCCGAGGCCTGGCGCCCCGACGCCCCGGTCGAGCAACGCGACTACCTGGTGAACGGCCAACTGCGCCGCTGGGACGGCCCGCTGGCGCCGGTGCGCAGCCCGATCTTCCTGAAGACCGCCGAGGGCGAGCGCCAGGTGATCCTCGGCAGCACCCCGCTGCTGGACGCCGACGCCGCGCTGGCCGCCCTCGACGCCGCCGTGGCCGCCTACGACAACGGCCAGGGCCTGTGGCCCAACCTGCGGGTGGCCGAGCGCATCCAGCACGTGGAGACCTTCCTGGCGCGCATGCGCGAGCAGCGCGAGGCGGTGGTGCGCCTGCTGATGTGGGAGATCGGCAAGAACCTCAAGGATTCGGAGAAGGAATTCGACCGCACCTGCGACTACATCGTCGACACCATAGACGCGCTCAAGGACCTGGACCGCCGCTCCAGCCGCTTCGAGCTGGAACAGGGCACCCTCGGCCAGATCCGCCGCGTGCCGCTGGGCGTGGCGCTGTGCATGGGCCCGTACAACTACCCGCTGAACGAGACCTTCACCACCCTGATCCCGGCACTGATCATGGGCAACACCGTGGTCTTCAAGCCGGCCAAGTTCGGCGTGCTGCTGATGCGCCCGCTGCTGGAGGCCTTCCGCGACAGCTTCCCGCCGGGGGTGATCAACATCATCTACGGCCGCGGCCGCGAAACCGTCTCGGCGCTGATGGCCAGCGGCAAGGTCGACGTGTTCGCCTTCATCGGCACCCACAAGGGCGCCGCCGACCTCAAGCGCCTGCACCCGCGCCCGCACCGCCTGCGCGCGGCCCTGGGCCTGGACGCGAAGAACCCCGGCATCGTCCTGCCGCAGGTGGACCTGGAGAACGCCGTGGAAGAAGCCATCACCGGCGCGCTGTCGTTCAACGGCCAGCGCTGCACCGCGCTGAAGATCCTGTTCGTCCACGAAAGCGTGCTGCAGGGCTTCCTCGACAAGTTCAGCGCGCGCCTGGCCCAGCTCAAGCCGGGCATGCCCTGGGAGCCGGGCGTGGCCCTGACGCCGCTGCCCGAGCCGGGCAAGGTGGACTACCTCAACGGCCTGCTGGCAGACGCCCTGGAGAAAGGCGCCAAGGTGATCAACGCCGGCGGCGGCCAGTCGCGCGAGAGCTTCTTCTACCCGGCGCTGCTCAGCCCGGTGACGGCGCAGATGCGCCTGTACCACGAGGAGCAGTTCGGCCCGCTGGTGCCGGTGGTGCCGTACCGCGAGCTGGAGGAAGTGATCGACTACGTGCTGCAGTCCGACTACGGCCAGCAGCTGAGCCTGTTCGGCAGCGACCCCGAGCAGGTCGGCCGGCTGGTGGACGCCTTCGCCAACCAGGTCGGCCGCATCAACCTCAACGCCCAGTGCCAGCGCGGCCCGGACAGCTACCCGTTCAACGGCCGCAAGAACTCCGCCGAGGGCACCCTGTCGGTGCACGACGCGCTGCGCACCTTCTCCATCCGCACCCTGGTGGCGACGCGCTTCAATGCCGCCAACAAGGCGCTGATCAGCGAGATCATCCAGGGCCGCGAGTCGAACTTCCTGACCACCGACTACATCTTCTGAGGCCTGCGCAAGCACCGTCAGACGCGGATCAACCCCTCGGCTGGCGGCGCTTGCTCGTTCAGTTCCTCCATCTGCAGCGCGTAAGAGCGGCGCAGGCGCAGCCGCTCGGCATCGCAGAGCAGCGGGCCCTGGGCGTCCTCGGCGCCGAAGGGGTCGTCGCGCAGCACGCCGGTGATGCGCCCCTGGCGGAACAGCTCGCGGATCGCCAGCAGGTTGTTCTCGCGCTGCCCGCTCAACTCGGCGAGCGAGCGCGGCTGGCTTTCGGACAGCTGGCACAGCACCGACACCAGCAGCGCCTGCGTAAGTCTGGGCCCCATGGAAGCTCCCCTGTGCAGCCATGAAAACGGTCCTGGCACTATGCGGACGAATTCTTAAAGAATGCTTATCCGGCCGTTTCCATGGCCATCGTTGGTTTCAGTCCAGGCCGTTGTCGCGGTCCTGTTCCAGGCGCGCCAGGCGTTCCTCCAGGGCGGCCACCCGGGCCTCCAGTTCGAGGATGCGCGCCTCGTCCTGCACGCTGTGCTCGCCGCGCGGCGCCGGGGCGCCACGGCCACTGGCGGCGATGGCGGCCTCGCGGTCGGCGGCGCTGCCCAGCAGGTGCATGTAGCGGTCCTCGCGCTGGCCGCTCTGGCGTTCCAGCTGCACGGCGAAACCGCGGGCGGCCAGGCGTTCCAGCTGGTGACGGACTTCCTCGGTGTCGTCGAAATCGTGCATGCGCATGCTGCGGGTGAGCAGCTCGTTGAGCGTCTGCGGGCCGCGCAGGAACAGCAGGCCGAGCAGCACCCACTGCGGCTTGACCAGCTCCAGCGCCTTGTCCAGGCGCTGCTCCCAGCGGTCGGCGCGGCTACCCATCACCAGGCGCACCATCTCCAGGCCCTCCAGCCTGCGCAGGGCCTGGCCGACCTGGCCGGGGTTGAGGTCCATCACCGGCTCGCGGCTGGTCTTCTGGTTGCAGGCGGTGACCAGGGCGTTGAGCGTCAGCGGATAGGCTTCCGGGGTGGTCAGCTGCTTCTCGATCAGGCTGCCGAGCACGCGGATGTCCACCGCGCTAAGGGGGTCGCGCTCGGGCAGGCTTGTGGATTCTTCGTTCATGTTGTTTCCAGGGGTCGCGTCGAGGCCCTTAGCCTAGCCGCGTCCGTCGGCTTTGGCACCCTCCATGGCGTCGCGCCTCATGCCGAGCCTCCTTGCTGGCGGCTGACCGGCAGCGCTTCGCAGGCGACTATTGGCACTGGCGAGGGCTTAAGATATGGTCTCATATGTATTATTCGGCTCGCCTACCCGGCGGCCATCCACACCACAACAACGATCAGGAGCGACCCCACCATGACCCAAGCGACCCGAGCCGACTGGGAAGCCCGCGCCAGCCAACTGCGCATCGAAGGCCGCGCCTTCATCGACGGCCAGTACCGCGACGCCGCCGACGGCGCCACCTTCGACTGCCTCAGCCCGGTGGACGGGCGCCTGCTGGCCAAGGTCGCCAGCTGCGACGCCGCCGACGCCGAGCGCGCCGTGCAGAGCGCCCGCGCCGCCTTCGAGGCAGGCACCTGGTCGCAGCAGGCGCCGGCCGCGCGCAAGGCCGTGCTGGTGCGCTTCGCCGAGCTGCTGGAGGAACACGCCGAGGAGCTGGCGCTGCTGGAAACCCTGGACATGGGCAAGCCCATCGGCGATTCGCTGAACGTCGACCTGCCCGGCGCGGCGGACAGCCTCCGCTGGAGCGGCGAGGCCATCGACAAGGTCTACGACGAGGTGGCCGCCACCCCGCGCGACCAGCTCGGCCTGGTCACCCGCGAGGCGGTGGGCGTGGTCGCCGCCATAGTGCCGTGGAACTTCCCGCTGATGATGGCCAGCTGGAAGCTCGGCCCAGCCCTGGCCACCGGCAACTCGGTGATCCTCAAACCATCCGAGCGCTCGCCGCTGACCGCCATCCGCATCGCCCAACTGGCGCTGGACGCCGGCCTGCCCAAGGGCGTGCTCAACGTGCTGCCGGGCTACGGCCACACCGTCGGCAAGGCCCTGGCGCTGCACATGGACGTGGACACCGTGGTGTTCACCGGCTCGACCAAGATCGCCAAGCAACTGCTGGTCTACGCCGGCGAATCGAACATGAAGCGCGTGTGGCTGGAGGCCGGCGGCAAGAGCCCGAACATCGTCTTCGCCGACGCCCCGGACCTGCAGGCGGCCGCCGAAGCCGCGGCAGCTGCCATCGCTTTCAACCAGGGTGAGGTCTGCACCGCCGGCTCGCGCCTGCTGGTGGAGAAGTCCATCAAGGCGCAGTTCGTGCCCATGGTGGTCGAGGCCCTGAAAGGCTGGAAGGCCGGCCACCCGCTGGACCCGGACACCAACGTCGGCGCCCTGGTGGACGGCCGCCAGCTGGAGCAGGTGCTGGGCTACATCGAGGCCGGCAAGGCCGAGGGCGCCCAGCTGATGACCGGCGGCCGCCAGGTGCTGGAGGAAACCGGCGGCACCTACGTGGAGCCGACGCTGTTCGACGGCGTGAGCAACGCCATGAAGATCGCCCGCGAGGAAATCTTCGGCCCGGTGCTGTCGGTGATCGAGTTCGAAGGCGCCGAGGAAGCCATCCGCATCGCCAACGACACCCAGTACGGCCTGGGCGCCGCGGTCTGGACCCGCGACATCACCAAGGCCCACCAGACCGCCCGCGCCCTGCGCGCCGGCAGCGTGTGGGTGAACCAGTACGACGGCGGCGACATGACCGCGCCCTTCGGCGGCTTCAAGCAGTCGGGCAATGGCCGGGACAAGTCGCTGCATGCGTTCGACAAGTACACCGAGTTGAAGGCGACTTGGATCAAGCTCTGACTGTCCCTGCGCCGGCGTCTTTCGTAGGAGCGAGCTTGCTCGCGAAGGGAGTCTGCCGGTGACTGTGGTGTATGGGGTTGGCTCCGTTCCCTCTCCCCAACCCTCGGCTGCGCGCCCCGCCCTGAAGGGAGAGGGAGCTGTCCGTGCCGCCGGGGAACATGGTTTACGCCGGCTCCTTCGAGGCAGCCGGCTAACGCCAGCACAACCAAACGCACCGAACGGTCCCCTCTCCCTCTGAAGAGGGGACTGTCCGTGCGGCCGGGAAACATGGTTTACGCCGATACCTCCGGGGCAGCCGGCTAACGCCAGCACAGCCAAGCGCACCGAACGGTCCCCTCTCCCTCTGGGAGAGGGTTAGGGTGAGGGAACGAAGTCCAGCCGTGCTCTGGAGCGTCGTCGAAGTCCGTCACCCTCACCCCAGCCCTCTCCCAGAGGGAGAGGGGGCTATCCGTGCGGCCGGGAAACATGGTTTACGCCGATACCTCCGAAGCAACCGGCTAACGTCAGCACAACCAAGCGCACCGAACGGTCCCCTCTCCCTCTGGGAGAGGGTTAGGGTGAGGGAACGAAGTCCAGCCGTGCTCCGGAGCGTTGTCGAAGTCCGTTACCCTCACCCCAGCCCTCTCCCAAAGGGAGAGGGAGCCGTCCGTGCCAAGGGGGAATGTGGCTCATGCCGGTACCTCCGGGCAGCCGGCTAACGCCAGCACAACCAAACGCACCAAACGGTCCCCTCTCCCTCCGGGAGAGGGTTAGGGTGAGGGAGCGGAGCCCAGCCGTGCTCCGGAGCGTCGTCGAAGTCCGTCACCCTCACCCCAGCCCTCTCCCAGAGGGAGAGGGAGCCGTCCGTGCCAAGGGGGAATGTGGCTCATGCCGGTACCTCCGGAGTAGCCGGCTAACGCCAGAACATCCGAGCACACCGAACGGTCCCCTCTCCCTTCAGGGCGGGGCGCGCAGCCGAGGGTTAGGGAGAGGGAACGGAGCCAACCCCACACACCGCAACCGCCGGCAAACTCCCTTCGCGAGCAAGCTCGCTCCTACAACAAGCACCAAGCCCCCCAATCACAACCGCCCCAGAAAATCCCCCAGCAACGCCCGGCAATTCCCCTTGTTCACCCCCTCCCGCTCGGCAATCTCCGCGCGAATCCGCTCCGGCAAATCCCCCGCTTCGGCCATGAAACGCCGGCCCTCCTCGCTGCGCCGCCAGTAGGCGATCCAGGTATCGAACATCGCCGTGTCGATCTCCGGGTGGAACTGCACGCCCAGGCTGCGCCCATGGCTATAGGCCTGCGCCGCCAACTCAGTTGCACCCAGCAGGGTGGCACCCGGCGGCGGGGTGAAGGCGTCGAAGTGGAAGTTCAGCCAGGGACCACGGAACGCCCAGTCCGTCTGTGGTGTATCGATGGGCGTCCAGCCGATCTCGGCCTGGCGGTTGCGGTACACCTCGCCGCCCAGGGCGCGGGCCAGCAGTTGGCTGCCGAAGCAGATGCCCCAGGTCGGCACGCCGCGCGCCTGCACGGCCTTCAGCCAGGCCAGTTCGCCGCCCAGCCAGGGCACGCGGTGGTCGTAGGCCGACTCGGGGCTGCCCAGCACCAGCAGCAGTTCCAGGCTCTCCGGCGGCGGCAGGCCTTCCTCTACGCAGCGCAGCTCCAGGTCGACGCCCTGCTCGGCGAACAGCTCCGGCAGGCAACCGGCGACGTCGGCGGCGTCGTGCAGCACGGCGATGGCACGGGATGGTTTCATGGCGCTTTCTCCTTAAAAGATTTTAAAACAGATTTTTTATTTGCCTCATCCGCGGCGCTGGAACCCGCATGAAACCTGGATTCTCGCTTTCACGAGCAACCAAGCCCCACCCAAAAGGCACCGGAAAGGCGAAAAAAGCCTGTTGAAAACTATGAAACCATATTTTAAATTCAAATCCATCCCCCGCCGCCCACCGACGGCGGATGGCGGCGCCGCCCGGCATCGCCCATCACAACAACAGCGCACCGCCCACTGGCGGCAAGCGCCAGAACGGAGGTGTCCGAATGACCACCAGCGCCCCTACCCGCCTCGATGACGCGCCCTACCTGGATGTCAGCGACCCGAGCTTCTCCATCCGCTCCCAGGCGGTAATGGATGCCCGCGCGCAAAGCTGGTTCGCCCGCACGCCCTATGGCATCGCCGTGCTGCGCTACGACGAGGTGAACAAGCTGCTGCGCGACCAGCGCCTGCGCCAGGGCAGCTACGCCTGGCCCGCGCACAACAACGCCAGCGGCAGCTTCGCCGACTGGTGGATGCGCATGCTGCTGAGCAAGGAGGGCGCCGACCATTCGCGCCTGCGCCGCCTGGCCAACCCGGCCTTCGCGCCCAAGCTGGTGAAGCAGATGATGCCGGACTTCCAGCGCCTGGCCGGCGACCTGATCGCGCAGTTCGAAGGCCGCGGCGAGTGCGAGTTCGTCAGCGAGTTCGCCGAGCCCTACGCCACCCAGGTGATCTGCCTGCTGCTCGGCCTGCCGATCAGCGAGTGGAAGGGCCTGGCCGACCTGGCGGTGGAGATGGGCCTGGCCCTGGGCGTCACCTTCAAGCGCGACGAGGCGCGCATCAACGCCGCCACCGACAAGCTGTTCGGCTATGCACGCCAGGCGGTGGAAGCGCTCAAGCGCAACGGCCTGGGCGAGGACTTCCTCAGCAGCCTGGTGCGCGCCAACGAAGAGGACAAGAACGCCCTCAGCGACCAGGAGCTGTACGACATGATCGTCCTGGCGATCTTCGGCGGCATCGACACCACCCGCAACCAGCTCAGTCTGGCCATGGACACCTTCCTCCAGCACCCCGCGCAATGGGAGCTGCTGGGCAACGACGCGGAACTGGCCCGCGCCGCCGTGGAAGAAGTGATGCGCGTGCGCCCGACCGTGACCTGGGTGACCCGCGAGGCGCTGGAAGACTTCGAGTACCAGGGCCTGCACATCGCCAAGGGCACCACCGTGCACCTGTTCAGCCAGGCCGCCGGCAGCGACCCGCACGCCTTCGAGGACGCCAGCTTCGACATCACCGCCAAGCGCCTGCCGCACTTCGGCTTCGGCGCCGGCGCGCACCACTGCATCGGCCACTTCATCGCCCGCGGCGACATGACCGCGGCCCTGGCCCTGCTCGCCCAGCACCTGAAACATCCGGCGCCCAACGGCAAGGCCGAGTGGCTGCCGGACAGCGGCAACACCGGCGCCACCCGTCTGCCGATCCGCTTCGACGCGGTGCCGGCGAAATGAACGCCCCCAGCGTAGCCATCGTCGGCAGCGGGCCCTCGGCCTGCTACCTGGCCCAGGCCCTGCGCAAGCGCTGGGCGGACGCGCAGATCGTGCTGCTCGAGCGTCTGCCCGCGCCCTTCGGCCTGGTGCGCTACGGCGTGGCGCCGGACCACCAGGGCACCAAGGCGGTGTGCCGGCAGTTCGAGCGGCTGTTCGAGCGCGAAGGCGTGGCATTCCTCGGCAACCTGGAGATCGGCCGCGACCTATCGCTGGAGCAATTGCGCGAAGCCTTCGACCTGGTGGTGCTCGCCACCGGCCTATACGGCGACCGCCGCCTGGGCATCCCCGGCGACGAGCTGCCCGGCGTCTACGGCTCCGGCCGCGTCACCCGGCTGTTCAACGGCCACCCGGACGAACAGGGCTTCGCCCCGGCATTCGGCCGCCGCGTGGCCATCGTCGGCAACGGCAACGTGGCCATCGACGTGCTGCGCCTGCTGGCCAAGTCGGCCGAGGACTTCGCCGGCTCCGACATCGCCGAGGCGCCGCTGCAGGCGCTGCTGGCCGAAGGCGTGGAGCGCATCGACATCCTCGGCCGCTCGCCCGCCGCCCAGGCCCGCTTCGACCCGGTGATGCTGCGCGAGCTGGGCAAGCTGGCCGGGGTGCGCATCCGCATCGAGGACCTGCCGCCGGCAGACGCCCCCTGTGCCGACGCCGCCGAGCAGGCGCGCCTGGACGTGCTGCGCGCGCTGGCCGCGCAGGAGCAGCCGGCAGCCGGCCGCGAACTGGTCTTCCACTTCGGTTGGACACCCCAGGCCATCCACGGCGCCGCAAGCGTCGAAGCCCTGGAACTGCGCCACGCCGACGGCCGCGAACTGCGCCTGGAGGTGGACAGCCTGGTCAGCGCCATCGGCTTCGAGGAAGCGGCCGACGGCCTGCTGCAACGCGACGCCCTGCGGGGCGCCAACGCCGACCTCGAACGTGGCCGCCTGGACCACGGCCTGTACTGCGTCGGCTGGCTGCGCCGCGGCCCGCGCGGGACCATCCCGGAGAACCGCCTGGACGCCCGCCTGGTCGCCGAGACCATGGTCGCCGACCAGCAGGCCACGCCGCGCAATGGCCGCCCCGGCCTCGCCGCCCTGCCCGCCGGGCTGCGCGAACGCACCGTCGGCTACCCGCAGTGGCAGCGCATCGACCACGCCGAAACCCGGGCCGCCGCCCCCGGCCGCGTGCGCCGCAAGATCACCGACCGCGCCGGCATGCTCGCCATCGCCCGCAGCCCCCAGGAGAACCCCGCATGAACATCCTCATCCTCTTCGGCACCGAGACCGGCAACGCCGAGATGGTCGCCGACGACCTCGCCGACGCCCTGGGCGCCGATTACCCCACCCAGGTCCGCGACATGGCCGCCTTCGATCCGGCCACGCTGAACCCGCAGGACTTCCACGTCATCGTCTGCTCCACCTACGGCGACGGCGAGCTGCCCAACAGCGCCCAGCCCTTCCACGCCGCGCTGCAAGGCCGGCGCCCGGACCTGGCCGGCCTGCGCTTCGCCACCTTCGGCCTGGGCGACAGCTTCTACGAGACCTTCAACCGCGGCAGCCGGATCATCGCCGACGCCCTGGTGGAACTGGGCGCGCAGCAGGTCGGCGAACACGGCCAGCACGACGCCTCCAGCGGCGAACTGCCCGGCGACGCGGCGCTGGCCTGGGCCAAGGGCCTGCTCGGGCAGCTCTGAGGAGAACGCCATGCGCCTGTGCATCATCGAGAACGGCCTGATCCCCGAGGAACTGCAGGAGGCTTTCGGCAGCTACCCGGCGATGATCGAAAGCTGGCTGGCCCCGGCGCTGCCCGAGGCGGACTTCACCTACGTCTCGGCGGTGCGCGGCGAGCCGCTGCCCGAGGCCACCGCCTTCGACGGCTACCTGCTGACCGGCTCGCGCCACAGCTGCTACGAGCACAGCCCCTGGATGCTGCATCTGGTCGCCCTGTTGCGGCGCCTGCGCAGCCTGCGCCGGCCGGTGTTCGGCATCTGCTTCGGGCACCAGATCATGGCCGACGCCTTCGACGGCCGCACCACCCGCGCCGAGGTCGGCTGGGGCGTCGGCGCCCAGGCCTACCACTATGACGCCGAGGGCCTGGAGGACGCGGCCACCCTGGTGTTCCACCAGGACCAGGTCAGCAGCCTGCCGCCGCAGGCGCGCGTAGCCGGCGGCTCCGCCCATTGCCCGCACGGCGTGCTGGAGTACGCCTTCCCGGCGCGCTCGGTGCAGTTCCACCCGGAGTTCAGCGTGGACTACCTGGCCGCCCTGCTCGACCGCTACGGCAACGGCCTGCTGCCGACGGACGTCACCGCGCGGGCCTGGGAATCGCTGCGGCGGCTGAGCCCGGACAACCGGCAGATCGCCCGCTGGACCGCCGCCTTCTTCCGCGAACACGCCCGCCCGGTCTGTTCCCCGTTCATCCCCTAGCCCGGCGCTTCGCAGAGAGGTTCCGTTCTTCGCTCTAAAACATATAAACACAGTTTACAAATTTAATTTCATCCGCCATCGCAGCGTGCCTTGCCTGCCGCTGCCCGAGGAGAACCCCGAAATGACAGCGCTCGATCTACACAAGGAATACAACACCAGCTCCGCCGTCGCCCAGGACCTCGCCGCGCGCATCCGCGAATCCGGCGTGGAGTACCTGTACTACCAGGTGGTCACCCTCAGCGGCCGCGTGCTGGCCAAGGTGGTGCCGGCCAAGCACCTGCTGCGCAACCTGGAGAAGGGCGTGCAGTTCCACCGCACCGCCCTATCCGACCTGCAGAGCACCCGCGCCGGCGTGCTGCTCGGCGGCGGCGCCCAGGCCGCCGAGTTCACCGCCATCCCCGACGTCAGCAGCTTCAACGTGCTGCCCTGGGACAAGTCCATCGGCAGCTTCTTCTGCCGCCTGTACGAGCCCGACCACCGCCAGGAACTGGCCGGCCAGGTGTTGGCCACCGACGCCCGCGGCCTGCTGATCGACAGCCACAAGGCCTTCACCGCCGACACCGGGCTGAGCCTGAAGACCGGCTGCGAACCGGAGATGACCTGGTTCGGCGACAAGCTGGAAGTCAAGATGCGCCCCGGCGCCAGCCCGGCCTACCACCTGGGCAACCTGGAGACCATGCGACCAATCTTCCAGCGCGTGATGCAGTACGCCGGCGCCATGGGCCTGGACATGATCGAGGGCGACTACGAGGACCCGGGCCAGCTCGAACTGAACTGGATGTTCGACGACTGCCACCTCACCGCCGACCGCCTGGTGACCTATCGCCTGATCTGCCGCCAGGTGGCCAACGAGTTCGGCGTGCGCGCCAGCTTCATGCCCAAGCCCACCACCGGCAGCATGGGCAGCGGCTGCCACCACAATTTCAGCCTCTGGCGCGGCGAGCAGAACGTGCTGGCCGAAGCCGACCGCCGCGAACTGCACCTGACCGACACCGGCCGCCACGCCCTCGGCGGCCTGCTGGCCCACGCCCCCGGCTCGATGCTGGTGATGGCTTCCACCGTGAACTCCTACAAGCGCTTCTGGGACGCAGGCCTGTTCGCCCCCAACCGCCTGAACTGGGGCATGGACAACAAGACCTGCACCGTGCGCCTGTCGGCCAACGGCCGCCTGGAATACAAGCTGCCCGATGCCAGCGTGAACCCCTACCTGTCGCACACCCTGCTGCTGGCCGGCATCCGCGACGGCCTGGAAAACCGCACCGACCCGGGCGCCCCGGACAACAGCGACAGCATCCCCGCCGCCCGCGAGAACGTGCGCATGCCGATGACCCTCGGCGAAGCCGTGCAGGCCTTCGACGAAGACGCCGTGGTGCGCGGCGCGCTGCCGCCGGCGATGGCCGAGCTGTACCGCGACCTCAAGGCCGACGAGTGGGCGCGCTACTGCTCCGTCGTCACCGAGTGGGAAGCCAAGATGTACATGGACTACCTGCCATGAGCGGCGTATTGCGCGTTCTCTGCGCCGACCTGCCGGCCCCGCCGCTGTTCCACAAGGACGCCGAGGGCTACCGCCACGGCTACGAGTCCGACGTCGCCCGCGCCCTGGCCAGGCGCCTGGGCCGCGAAGCGCAGTTCGTCTACCGCAACTGGGCGGACTTCTACCCGGCGCTGCAGGCCGGCGACGCCGATATCCTGCTGTGCGGCCAGGGCATCTCCAACTACCGCCTGACCCTCGCCGACTTCACCGCGCCCTACGCGGTGTTCGACGAAGCGGTGATGGTGCTGCGCGGCAGCCTGGTGCGCAGCCCGGCGGACCTGGTCGGGAAGAAGGTCGGGGCGATCGCCAACAGCCTCAACATGGCCCTGGCGGAAACCTTCGAAGGCTGCGTCACCGTGCCCTTCGGCGGCGACACCGACGACGTGCTCGGCGACATGGTCCGGGCCCTGCGCGAAGGCCAGATCGACGCCCTGGTGGACGACGATGTGGCGCTGGTGCCGCTGGCCGAGGAGCCCGACCTGGCCATCGGCTTCAGCGTGCCCACCCACAACCGCTGGGGCATCGCGGTGAAGCGCGGCCAGGGGCCGTGGCTGGACGAGGTGGACAGCGCCCTGGCGGCGCTGAAGGCCGACGGCGAACTGCAACGCATCTGGCAACGGTGGATGCCGAGCCTGGCCTACCCGTTCTGACACAACTCGCGGCAATCGGCCGCCCCTTTGGGGCGGCCGCTTTCTACATTGAACTCTGAGTATGAGGTTATACTGCGCCAGCCCCTCACCCCCTCCGGCCCTTACAGGAGTTCTGGCTCCGGCGCCCAGCACCCGCCGCGGCCGCAACGCAGTATGAATGGATCCTCACCCACCGCTCCCGGCCCCTTCATCCGCCTGCGCCAGGAAGGCCGCACCGAAGAGGTCGTGCGCCGGCTGATGGACGCCATCGACCTCGGCCTGTTCGCCGAGGGCCAGCAACTGCCCAGCGAGACCGAGCTGGCCATGCAGTTCGGCGTGGCCACCGTGACCCTCCGCGAAGCCCTGGCCTACCTGCGCCAGCGCGGCGTCATCGAGACCCGCCGCGGGCGCAACGGCGGCAGCTTCATCCGCGCCATCGAGGAAATCCCCGCCGAGATCGTCTTGAGCCGCCTCGACGAGCTGAGCACCATCGACCTGCGCGACCTCTGCGACGAGCACATCGCCATCTCCGGCACCGCCGCGCGCCTGGCCGCCCGCCGCGCCTCCCGCGAGCACCACCAGCACCTGGCGCAGTACATCGAGACCCTGGGCAAGGCCACCACCCGCCACGAACGCCGCCGCGCCGATGCGCGCTTCCACATCGAGATAGCGGTGGCCTCGCAGTCGGTGCGACTGACCCACGCGGAAATCCGCCTGCAGGCGGAGATCGGCGAGTTGCTCTGGCTGCCGGTGCCCGGCGCGCCCAGTGTGGAAACCATCCAGCAGGAGCACACGGCGATCCGCGAAGCGATAGTCGCTGGCGACCCGAACCTGGCCGGCGCCCTGGTCGAGGCCCACGTCAACCGCGGCATCAAGCGCCTGATCGACATGAAACTGGAACTCCTGGCCCAGGAAGCGCCCTAGGCCGAACGGCCCCATGCAGGAGCGCGCCCTGCGCGCGAATCGCGGACAAGGTCCGCTCCTACACCCCCAGCGAATATGACACCCAACGCCTGGCCGCATGGGTTTCGCCAAGGCTCAACCCATCCTACGAAAAGCACCTCGGTGCGGTCGGCAAGACAGTTGCTCCCACATCACCGGCTGGCGGCGTCTTTCGCAGGATGGCGTTGAGCGAAGCGATACCCATCGCCGCGGCCGCATGGGTTTCGCCAAGGCTCAACCCATCCTACGAAAAGCGCCTCGGTGCAGTCGGCAAGAGTTGCTCCCACATCACCGGCTAGCAGCGTCTTTCGTAGGATGGTGTTGAGCGAAGCGATACCCATCGCCAAGGCAGCATTCACAGCTCAACCCACCCTACGTGGAAGTCGACTGCGTACACCTGTAGGAGCGGGCCCTGCCCGCGATTCGCGCGCAGGGCGCGCTCCTACAGGTGGATTCGGAGCCGATTGGCACAACCCTTGCCCTGTTTTTCCCGTGCAAACCTCTGATTTAGGATTTTTATCCGCCGGAGGTCCGCTTCCCCTTAGAACAAGAGACTCCAGGCCATGGCGAGCGCAGTGTGTGAAACCCCGTTGGACGAGTGCGCCCAGCGCATCGACGTGTCGATCAGTAACATCTTTGCCCAGATCGACACCCTGGCCAACGCCATCGACAGCATCTGGCGCGAGGCCAACGGCAGGCCCGTGGATTCCGCCGACCTGGCCAGCCTGCGGCCGCTGATAGAAGGCTGCCTGACGCAGCCCGGCGCCTGCCTGCAGGGCTGTGGCGTGGTGCTGCAGCCGGGCGTGCTGCGCGACAAGGAGATGTACCTGGAGTGGCGCCAGCTGGGCGCCGGCGGGCGCACCGTGCCGCTGAGCCTGAACTTCAACCGGCGCAGCGAGAACTTCTACGACTACTGCGCCATGCCCTGGTTCGCCATCCCGCGCGACAGCGGGCGCAGCAGCGTGGTCGGTCCCTACGTCGACCTCTACGGCCAGGACATGTACATCCTCACCTTCTCCCGCCCGCTGCTGCTGGAGGGGCGCTTCCTCGGCGTGGCCGCCGCGGACATCGCGCTGAACCGCTTCGAGCGGGTGGTCACCGCCAAGCTCATGCGCCTGGAGCACGAGGCGCTGATCCTCAGCGGCGAAGGCCGGGTGGTGGCGGCCAACACCGCCAACTTCATCGCCGGCGAGATAGCCAGCCTGGGGCTGGCCAGCGATACCCGCTGCCAGCGCGCCAACCTGGCCGAGCAGTCCGCCCACTGGACCCTGGTGCAACTGCCGGAGAAGCGCCACCGCGCAGCCTGAGCCAGCCAGTGCTCCCGAAGGGAGCAATGCGGCGTTACTCCGCCCCATTTTCGTTCCCCGCCGGGGTGCTGCGCTGCCCTGGCGGCCCCGTCGCCCGGGCCGTTGCGCGCAAGAGCCCGCCGCTCTAGCTCCAGCCTTCCCAACTTCCAGCGCAGAGCGCCCACTAAAACATTTTAAATCATATGTAATATGGCATAGGCTGTGCTTGCTCCACGCAGGCGGCCGCCGCTGTTACCCAAGCCCGGCCGCCCCGGTTTTCACCGCTGCCGCCACACACCGTGGGCAGCGGGCTCCCAGTCCCGATCCATCTGTTCAATGCCGACGTGCATAGCCATACAGGAACAATAACGATGAACAGTCCGATCCAACCCGGCATCGCCCCGGTCGACCGCGATGCGGAACAGCTCCGCGCGCTGGGCTATTCCTCCAACTTCGAACGCAGCATGAGCCTGTGGCAGAACTTCGCCCTGGGCTTCACCTACCTGTCGCCGGTGGTCGGCGTGTACAGCATCTTCGGCCTGTGCCTGGCCGCCGGCGGGCCGCCGATGTTCTGGTCGTACCTGCTGGTGGGCCTGGGGCAGATGCTGGTGTGCCTGATCTTCTGCGAGGTGGTTTCGCAGTTCCCGATCTCCGGCGGCGTGTACCCCTGGGCCCGACGCCTGGTGGGCAAGCGCTGGGCGTGGATGGTCGGCTGGATCTACTCGGTGTCGCTGTGCGTGACCATCGCCGCGGTGGCCCTGGGCGCCGGCCCCTACGTCGCCACGCTGCTCGGCTTCGAGGCCGACCCGGCGACCAACACCCTGATCGGCCTGGGCCTGACGCTGGTCGCCACGCTGCTCAACCTCAGCGGCACCAGGCTGCTGGCGCGGGTGGCCATGTTCGGCTTCCTCTGCGAGCTGATCGGCGCCATCGTCATCGGCGGCTACCTGCTGATCTTCGAACGCCACCAGCCGATCTCGGTGCTGTTCAACACCTTCGACATCCGCATCGACGGCGCCTACTGGCCGGCGTTCCTCACCGCCTCCCTGGCCGGCATGTTCCTCTACTACGGCTTCGAGGCCTGCGGCGACGTCGCCGAGGAAACCCCGAACCCCAGCCGGCGCATTCCCAAGGCCATGCGCATGACCATCTGGATCGGCGGCGGCGCCTCGATGTTCGCCGCCCTGGCGCTGATCCTCGCGGTGCCGGACATAGGCGCGGTGATCTCCGGCGCCGACAAGGACCCGATGACCACCATCTTCGACGGCGCCTTCGGCCCGCTCGGCGCGCGCCTGGTGATGCTGGTGATCCTGGTGTCGTTCGTGTCCTGCGTGCTCAGCCTGCAGGCCGCCGCCAGCCGCCTGCTGTACTCCTACGCCCGCGACGAGATGGTCATGGGCAGCCGCCTGCTGCAGCGCCTGTCGCCCAACACCCACGTGCCCACCGCCGCCCTGGTGGTGTGCGGGGTGATCCCGGCGATCATCGTGTGCATCGGTTTCTACCTGCAGAACGCCATCGGCACCGTGGTCAGCTTCGCCGCCATCGGCATCTACCTGGCCTTCCAGATGATCGTCGGCGCCGCCCTGTTCGCCCGCCTGCGCGGCTGGAAGCCCAGCGGCGCCTTCACCCTGGGCAAGTGGGGCTGGCCGGTGAACATCGCCGCCCAGGTCTACGGCCTGCTGGCGATCATCAACATGTCCTGGCCGCGCACGCCGGACGCGCCCTGGTACATCAACTACGGGATCATCCTGGTGGGCGCCATCGTGATCGCCGTGGGGCTGGTGTACATGACGGTGTTCAAGCCCTACGACAAGGGCACGGCGCCGGCTGGGGATGCGTGGAAGCTGGCCCGGCATTGAGGCCTGGCCTGAAGAAGAACGCCCGGTGAATGCCGGGCGTTTCTTTTTGAAGAGGGGTTAAGGGCTGGGGAGAGGGAGCAACTGTCTGCGCCGAGGCGTTTTTCGTAGGATGGGTTGAGCTTGCGAAACCCATGCGGTTGCGCTGATGGGTATCGCTTCGCTCAACGCCATCCTACGAAAAGCCATGCTCGCTCATGCGGTAGGAGACTTTGTCCGCGATTGGGCCCACCGGCCACGTAGGATGCGCCCTACGGCGCCCCGCCGCTCACCCCACGATCGCCTCGAACCCCTGGCGGATCTGCTCCTCCGGCAGGTTGTCGCCGATGAACACGATCACGCTCTCGCGCGCGTCATCGCCCCAGGGCGTGTCCCAGTCGAAGCCGTACAGCCGCAGCACGCCCTGGAACACCAGGCGGCGTTCCTCGCCCTGGATGTTCAGCACGCCCTTGTAGCGCAGCAGCGAGTTGCCGTGCCATTGCAGCAGGTCGTCCATGAACTCGCTCAGGCGTTCGATGTTCAGCGGCTTGTCGCTGCGCAGCACCAGGGTGCGGATGCGGTCGTCGCTGGCCGCCACCGGGCGCAGCGGCTGCAGCGGGCGCAGGCCGAGGTCGGCGTTGAGATTGAAGCCGCGCACGTCGAGCAGGCGTTCCAGTTCGATGCGGCCGTGGTCCACCGGGTACAGCTCGGCGCGGCGGTTGATGCGCTGCAGGCGCTCGGCCAGGGCCTGGTACTGCTCGGCGCTGACCAGGTCGCGCTTGCTCACCAGGATGCGGTCGCCGAAGCCGACCTGGGCCTGGGCGATGGCTTCCTGCAGGTGGCGGTCGGCGTTGGCGGCGTCCACCAGGGTGATGATGCCGTCGAGCAGGTAGCGCTCGCGCAGCGTCTCGTCGACGAAGAAGGTCTGCGCCACCGGCGCCGGGTCGGCCAGGCCCGTGCATTCGATCACCAGGCGGTCGAAGGCGATCTCGCCGCTGTCGCGCTGCTCCAGCAGCAGGTACAGCGAACGCTCCAGGTCGTTGTTGATGGTGCAGCAGACGCAGCCGTTGGACAGCGTCATGACCTGCGCCGGGGCATCGCCCAGCAGCTGGCCGTCGATGGGGGCGTCGCTGAATTCGTTCTCGATCACCGCGATCTTCAGGCCGTGCTCGGCCTGCAGGATGTGGCGCAACAGGGTGGTCTTGCCGGCGCCGAGGAAGCCGGTGAGCACGGTCACCGGAATCTGCGCGGGCACTACGGAATCACTCATGGGAACCATCCGGGCAGGAAAATGAAAACGGGCCGCTCGCTGGCGGCCCGTCCGTTTATACACCCATCCGCGGCTTCAGCAGCAACGGATCGGTCGCCCCTTGCCGCCGCCGTAGCGTGCCTCCTGGCGTTCGCGGAAGAACTCCTTGTAGCTCATCACCGGCTTGTCCGGGTGCTTGTTGCGCATGTGCTCGACATAGGTGTCGTAGTCGGGCATGCCCACCAGCATCCTGGCGGCCTGCCCGAGGTACTTGCCCATGCGGCTGAGGTCATTGAACACGTGTCACCTCCTGCCTCAGGCCTCGGGAATGGGCTGGAACGGCGCTTCCTTGTCGGTGCGCTCCTTCTTGGTCCAGGCCTTGGCGCCGACCTTGATGGAGTACACCAGCACGCTGAACACCACCAGCAGGAACAGCACGGTGAGGCCGGCGTTGATGTAGGCGTTGAGCATCACCGTCTTGACCTGGGCGAGGTCCTTGGCCGGGGCCAGGACCTGGCCAGCGTCCAGCGCGGCGCCGTACTTCTGCGCCAGGGCGACGAAGCCCACCGCCGGGTTGCCGTCGAAGATCTTGATCAGGCCCGCGGCGCTGGTGCAGATCAGCAGCCAGGCCGCCGGCAGCGCGGTGACCCACACGTACTGCTGGCGCTTCATCTTGATCAGCACCACGGTGGCGAGCATCAGGGCGATGCCGGCGAGCATCTGGTTGGAGATGCCGAACAGCGGCCACAGGGTGTTGATGCCGCCCAGCGGGTCGACCACGCCCTGGTACAGCAGCCAGCCCCACAGCGCCACGCAGCCGCCGGTGCCGACGATGTTGGCGCCCCAGGAGTCGGTCTTCTTCAGCGACGGGACGAAGTTGCCCAGCAGGTCCTGCAGCATGAAGCGCCCGGCGCGGGTGCCGGCGTCCACCGCGGTGAGGATGAACAGCGCCTCGAAGAGGATCGCGAAGTGGTACCAGAAGGCCATGGTGTTCTCGCCCGGCAGCACCTGGTGGAGGATGTGGGCGATGCCCACGGCCAGGGTCGGGGCGCCGCCGGCGCGGGCCAGGATGGTGGTTTCGCCGATGTCCTTGGCGGTCTGGGTGAGTATTTCCGGGGTGATGGCAAAGCCCCAGCCGCTGACGGTCGCGGCCACCGCGGCGACGTCAGTGCCGACCACCGCCGGCGGGCTATTCATGGCGAAGTAGATGCCCGGCTCGATCACCGAGGCGGCGACCATGGCCATGATCGCCACGAAGGACTCCATCAGCATGCCGCCGTAGCCGATGTAGCGGGCGTCGGGCTCGCGGTTGAGCAGCTTGGGCGTGGTGCCCGAGGAGATCAGCGCGTGGAAGCCGGACACGGCGCCACAGGCGATGGTGATGAACAGGAAGGGGAACAGGCTGCCCTTCCACACCGGGCCGGTGCCGTCGGTGAACTGCGTCAGGGCCGGCATCTTCAGCTCCGGCATGACGATCAGGATGCCGATGGCCAGGGCGACGATGGTGCCGATCTTCAGGAAGGTCGACAGGTAGTCGCGCGGGGCCAGCAGCAGCCACACCGGCAGCACCGAGGCGATGGCGCCGTAGCCGATCAGCATCCAGACGATCTGCACGCCGTGGAAGGTGAACACCGGCGCCCACTCGGGGCTGGCCGCGACCTGCCCGCCGAGCCAGATGGAGCCCAGCAGCAGGGCCACGCCGACCACCGAGATCTCGCCGATGCGGCCCGGGCGGATGTAGCGCATGTACACGCCCATGAGGATCGCGATCGGGATGGTGGCCATCACCGTGAACATGCCCCAGGGGCTTTCCGCCAGGGCTTTCACCACGATCAGGGCGAGCACCGCGAGGATGATGATCATGATCAGGAACGCGCCGAACAGGGCGATGGTCCCCGCCACCTGCCCCATTTCCTCGCGCACCAGTTCACCCAGCGAGCGCCCGTTGCGGCGGCTGGAGATGAACAGGATCATGAAGTCCTGCACCGCGCCGGCCAGGACCACCCCGGCGATCAGCCAGAGGGTGCCGGGCAGGTAGCCCATCTGCGCGGCGAGCACCGGGCCCACCAGCGGGCCGGCGCCGGCGATGGCGGCGAAGTGGTGACCGAAGAGGATGTGCTTGTTGGTCGGGACGTAGTCCAGGCCGTCGTTGTTGAGCACCGCGGGGGTGGCTCGGTTGGGGTCCAGTTGCATCACCTTCTCGGCGATGAACAGGCTGTAGTAGCGGTAGGCGACCAGGTAGATGGCGACCGCCGCTACCACGATCCACAGGGCATTGATGGCTTCGCCGCGGCGAAGCGCCACGACTCCTAAGGCACATGCTCCGACTATCGCCACGATCGCCCAGGCGAGGTGACGTAGCAGGCTGTTGTTATTGTTCATGGCGATGCTTCCGACTGTTGAAGGGCGAGAATTCGCAGGAAAAATTCTAGTCCTTTCCGGCGAGTCATTCATACGACCTTAGTCTAGAGCCGTTGCAACGATATTGCCGCCTGAAAAGGGGCGGTCTGGTGTCGCGGCCCGCGCCGCGCAAACCGCTCTGCGTCGAGGGTTTGCGCGCGGGCCGGCGCGGCCTGGGAAGCTCAGGCGGGTTGCTGGGCGTAGCGCGCCAGAACCCCGAGGATAAGCCCCTTTCCCGGAATCTTGTTGTCCATGCTCCGCTCCGCCTTGGTTTGATGGGGAATCGCCCTAGCAGCTTTGGCGACGCCCGGACGGCTGTCAAACCGCCGGCCGGCGATGCGACGGGCGACAGGGGCTTGGCTATAGTGAGGCGAACGCAAATCGGCCGGAGAGCCCACCCATGAGTGACGATCACGCTGAACGACGGCGCTTCAGCCGCATCGCCTTCGACGCCAGCACCGAGGTCGCCCAGGACGGCCAGCGCTGGAAGGCCGAATTGCAAGACCTGTCGCTGCAGGGCCTGCTGGTGACCCGCCCGCCGGGCTGGAACGGCGACCCGGGCAAGCCCTTCGAGGTGCGCATCTACCTGGGCTTCGACGCCAACATCTACATGGAGGCGGACCTGGCCTGGGAACGCGAGGGCCTGCTGGGCTTCATCTGCCGGCACATCGACCTGGACTCCATCAGCCACCTGCGCCGCCTGGTGGAACTCAACCTGGGCGACGCAAGCCTGCTGGAGCGCGAGCTGACGGCGCTGGGGGAACAGGCGTAGGGCGTACGACCGTTCGCGGTTGTACGCCGTTTGACCCAGGGTACGGCCGCGCCCAGGTCAGCCTCGGGGCTGCCGGGGATCACGGTTAACCGGCGGATAACGTCGAACGTTATCCGCCCTACGCCGCCCCACCCACGCCATTCCCCTGTAGGAGCGCGCCCTGCGCGCGAAATCGCGGGCAGGGCCCGCTCCTACAAGGTTGCCGGGGAGCACGCTATTCCTCCTCCCCCGTAGGAGCGGACCTTGTCCGCGATAGCCGGACGTATCGGCGCGGATCGCGGATGAGATCCGCTCCTACGCCGCCCCACCTGCGCCATTCCCCTGTAGGAGCGCGCCCTGCGCGCGAAATCGCGGGCAGGGCCCGCTCCTACAGGTTGCCGGGGAGCACGGCATTCCTCCCCCGTAGGAGCGGACCTTGTCCGCGATAGCCGGACGCCCCGGCGCGATTCGCGGATGAGATCCGCTCCTACGCGGCCCCACTCATGCCATTCCCATTGTAGGAGCGCGCCCTGCGCGCGAATCGCGGGCAGGGCCCGCTCCTACAGTTCGCTGGGTAGCACGGCATTCCTCCCCCGTAGGAGCGGACCTTGTCCGCGATAGCCGGACGTCCCGGCGCGATTCGCGGATGAGATCCGCTCCTACGCGGCCCCACTCATGCCATTCCCATTGTAGGAGCGCGCCCTGCGCGCGAATCGCGGGCAGGGCCCGCTCCTACCGTATGGGCGGGCGGTGCGCGCTATTCGAACAACGCATCCAGCGCCTGCTCCAGGCGCGTCACCGGGATCACCTGCAGCCCCGGCGGGGCTTCCTTGGGGGCGTTGCCCTGGGGTACGATGGCGCGCTTGAAGCCGTGCTTGGCGGCTTCCTTCAGGCGTTCCTGGCCGCTGGGCACCGGGCGCACCTCGCCGGACAGGCCGACCTCGCCGAACACCAGCAGTTGATGATCCAGCGGCCGGTTGCGCAGGCTGGACATCACCGCCGCCATCAGCGCCAGGTCCGACGCGGTTTCCAGCACCTTCACCCCGCCCACCACGTTGAGGAACACGTCCTGGTCGTAGGTGGGAATGCCGCCGTGGCGGTGCAGCACCGCCAGCAGCATGGCCAGGCGGTTCTGGTCCAGGCCCAGGGTGACGCGCCGCGGGTTGGCCAGGTGGCTGGTGTCGACCAGCGCCTGCACCTCCACCAGCATCGGCCGCGAGCCTTCCCAGGTGGCCATGACCACGCTGCCGGGCACCGATTCCTGGGCGCGGGTGAGGAAGATCGCCGAAGGGTTGGAGACCTCCTTCAGGCCACGGTCGGTCATGGCGAACACGCCCAGTTCGTTGACCGCGCCGAAGCGGTTCTTCACCGCCCGCAGCAGGCGCAGGCGGCCGTCGGACTCGCCCTCGAAATACAGCACGGTGTCGACCATGTGCTCCAGCACCCGCGGGCCGGCCAGGGCGCCTTCCTTGGTGACGTGGCCGACCAGGAAGATCGCCGTGCCGCTCTGCTTGGCGAAGCGCACCAGCAACGCGGCGCTCTCGCGCACCTGGGCGACGCCGCCGGGGGCCGATTGCAGCTGTTCGGTGAAGATGGTCTGGATGGAGTCGATCACCATCACCTTGGGCTGCTCGTGGCGAGCAGTGGCGATGATGCTCTCGATGCAGGTCTCGGTCATGACCTTGAGCTTGTCTTCCGGCAGGCCCAGGCGCCGCGCGCGCATGGCCACCTGCTGCTGCGACTCTTCGCCGGTGACGTAGAGCGCCGGCATGCGGTTGGCGATGCTGCACAGGGTCTGCAGGAGGATGGTCGACTTGCCGATGCCGGGGTCGCCGCCGATGAGCACGACAGAGCCGTCCACCAGGCCGCCGCCGAGGACGCGGTCGAGTTCGTTGGAGGCGGTGCTGAAGCGCGGCATCTCCTCGACGCTGACTTCCGCCAGGGTCTTGATGTTGGCCTGCTGCCCGGCCCAGCCGCCGCGTCCGGAACTGCCGGAGCCGCCGGTAGGCGTGGTGTCGAGAACGGTCTCCACCAGGGTGTTCCAGGCGCCGCAGTCGGCGCACTGGCCGGCCCATTTGGGGAAGGTGGCGCCGCACTCGGTGCAGCCGTACATGCGCTTGGCCTTGGCCATGGGCGGACTCCGTCGAAGACAAAGCCCGCATCATAGCGGTTCGCGCCTGGCGCTTCAGCCCGCTGCGACAGTGGCCGACGGATGCGGCCGAAGGATCAGCCCGCCAGCAGGCGGTACTGGCTCTCCATGTCGTAGCGCAGACCTTCGCGGCGCATGATCAGCGCGGCCAGGGTGCCGTCCGGGCGCTCGATGCCCTCTTCCACCCGGCTGATGCGCTGGTCCAGCAATTCGTACTGCAGTTTCAGACGTACCAGACGCTCCTGGGCCCGGTGCGGGTCGAACGAGGTCTTGGCCTGCTTGCGGAGGGTCTTGCCGAGGGGACGCTGCTCTTTACGCATGGCTGATCACCAGCAGTAGAAAAAGTTGTCCGAAGACTACGCCCGACCTCGGCGAGCTCCCTTGATATCGATCAAGCTCAGCTTGAACGCTGCAGCAGCTCGGCGATCTCGTCCTTCAGGGCGACGCGCTGCAGCTTGAGGTTGTTCAGGGCCAGGTCATCCAGCGGCTCGCGGCCGTCCTCGATGTCGTAGATGCGCCGGTCCAGCTCCTCGTAGGTGCCGGCCAGGCGGGTGAAATGGCTGTTCTCGCCGATAAGCTTGGCGATCTTGGCGCGCTGATCGGGAAACTCACGGGCCAGGGGATGGTGCTCCAGCGGCATGGCGGTCCTCCTTACTGCGTGGGTGGATGATTCCCTTCAGCCTAGACCACCACCGAATTTCGCCCAGCGCCGCCGGTCATGCCGGAACTTTTGCGCTGGCGGCTGTCCATGCCGGCTCGGGGGAGTGTTCAACACCGGCGCGGCCGCTAAACTCCCCCCTGTCCCCTCTATCCCTACAAGGAGTCTGTGCATGAGTCTGCTTAGCGAGTTCAAGGCCTTTGCCGTCAAAGGCAACGTGGTCGACATGGCCGTCGGTATCATCATCGGCGCCGCCTTCGGCAAGATCGTCTCGTCCTTCGTCGGCGACGTGATCATGCCGCCGATCGGCCTGCTGATCGGCGGGGTCGACTTCTCCGACCTGGCCATCACCCTCAAGGCCGCCCAGGGCGACGCTCCGGCGGTGGTGCTGGCCTACGGCAAATTCATCCAGACCTGTCTGGACTTCCTGATCGTCGCTTTCGCCATCTTCATGGGCGTGAAGGCCATCAACCGGCTCAAGCGCGAAGAGGCCGCCGCCCCCGAGGCGCCGCCAGCGCCGACGCCCCAGGAAGTGCTGCTGACCGAGATCCGCGACCTGCTGAAGAACCAGCAGAACCGCAGCTGATCCGGCCCCGCGCGCCGTCAGGCGGCGCGCGGCGGCTGCAGCAGCAGGCGCTCGACGCGCCGTTCCTTCACCTCCAGCACCCGCAGGCGCCAGCCGCGGTGCTCCAGTTCGTCACCGGCCGCCGGCAGGCGGTCCAGCAGGTGCAGCGCCAGGCCGCCCAGGGTGCGGCAATCCTCCGGCGCCTGGCCGCGGAAGCCGATGCGCTCGGCCAGCAACGCCAGGGTGGTGGCGCCGCGCACGCGCCAGCCATCGCTGCCCTTCTCGATGTCCGGGCCGGCCATCTCGCTGGCGTCCGGCAGTTCGCCGGCGATCGCCTGAAGGATGTCGGTCAGCGTCAGCAGGCCCTCGAAGCCGCCGAATTCGTTGACCACGAAGGCCACGTGGGTCGATGCCTGGCGCATCTGCTCCAGGGCGCCGAGCACGCTGCAGCTGTCCGGCAGGTTCAGCGGCGCCCGCAGCAGCGGCTCGATGTCCGGCTGGCGGCCGGCGAGGATGGCCTTGAGCAGTTCCTTCTTGTGCACGTAGCCCAGCGGCTCGTCCACCTGGCCGGCACGGATCACCAGCAGGCGCGAGTAGGGCGAATCCAGCAGCACCTGGCGCGTCTGAGCGGCATCGGCGTCCAGGTCGATGCGGTGTACCTCGGTGCGTTCGGTCATCACCGAGCGGATGGAGCGCTCGGCCAGCTCCAGCACGCCGCTGATGAGCACCCGCTCGCGGCGGTCGAAGGGCGCGTCGGCCGGCTCTTCGCCCAGCATGTCGGCGATTTCCTCGCCCACCTCGTCGGCCTCCACCTTGCCGCCCAGCAGGCGCAGCACCGCGTAGCGCGTGCGCTCGCGCGGGCCGCGGCTGCCCTGCAGGCTGCGCCGGCGGCGCCAGCGCACCGCCTGGTTGGCCAGCTCGATGAGGATCGAGAAGCCGATGGCGGCGTACAGGTAACCCTTCGGGATGTGCAAGCCCAGACCCTCGGCGGTGAGGCTGAAGCCGATCATCATGAGGAAGCCCAGGCACAGCATGATCACCGTGGGGTGGGCGTTGACGAAGGCGGTCAGCGGTTTGCTGGCGACCATCATCAGGGCCATGGAGAAGACCACGGCGATCATCATCACTTCCAGCTGCTCGACCATGCCCACGGCGGTGATCACCGCGTCCAGGGAGAACACCGCGTCGAGCACCACGATCTGCGCCACCACCGGCCAGAACGCGGCGTAGACCCGCGCGCCGCCAGCCTTGTGCACGCGCCCTTCCAGGCGTTCGTGCAATTCCAGGGCGGCCTTGAACAGCAGGAACAGGCCGCCGAACAGCATGATCAGGTCGCGCCCGGAGAAGGCCTTGCCGAACACCTCGAACAGCGGTTCGGTGAGGGTCACCAGCCAGGAGATGCTGGCCAGCAGGCCCAGGCGCATCAGCAGCGCCAGCGACAGGCCGATCAGCCGGGCGCGGTCGCGCAGCTGCGGCGGCAGCTTGTCGGCGAGGATGGCGATGAACACCAGGTTGTCGATGCCCAGCACCAGCTCCAGCAGGATCAGGGTGAGCAGGCCGAGCCAGGCCGTAGGGTCCAGGAGCCACTCCATGGTCAGCTCCGGGGCGCGCGCTGGGGCGCGGCGAGGGTGTGGGGGAAGGTATTATCGAAGGGGTCGTCGGCCGCCGGGGGCGGCTCGCTCGTGTGGCAGTCCATGGGGTTCCAGGGGCTATGGATGGACGGCCATCCTAAGGGCAAAGACGCCCGCGGCTTAAGCGGGCAATCTTTTCCAAATCTTGCCTACCAGTAGTTCTCCACGGCGATCTGCCCGGGCTTGCGCGTCAGCGCCAGGTTCATGCCGCGGGTCTTCAGCACCGCGCGGGTGTCCTCGATCATCTGCGGGTTGCCGCAGAGCATCACCCGCGAATGCTCGGGGGTGAGTTCCAGGCCGGCGGCGCGTTCCAGCTCGCCGTTCTCGATCAGCGTGGTGATGCGCGCGCCCAGGCAGCCGGGCACCTGCTCGCGGGTCACCACCGGGATGAACTGCAGCTTGTGCGCGTGCTCGGCCAGGTAGTCGCGCCCGGCCAGGCCGGCGATGAGGTCGCGGTAGGCCAGCTCCTTTTCCTCGCGGGCGCTGTACACCAGCTTGATGGTCTCGAAGCGCTCCCACACCTCGAAGTCCTGGAGGATCGACAGGAAGGGCGCAAGCCCGGTACCAGTGGCCAGCAGCCAGAGGTCGCGGCCGTCGGGGAAGCGGTCGAGGGTGAGGAAGCCGAAGGCCTGGCGGTCGACCAGCAACTGGTCGCCCTCGCGCAGGCGGCTCAGCTCGCTGGTGAACTCCCCGCCCGGCACCACGATGGAGAAGAACTCCAGGTGCTCGTCGTGGGGCGCCGAGACCATCGAATAGGCGCGCCAGACGATGCTGCCGCTGGGCTTGTACACGCCTAGGCGGGCGAACTGCCCGGCGCGGAAGCGAAAGCCCGCGTCGCGGGTGGTGCGCAGGGTGAACAGGCTGGGGGTCAGCGTCTGCACGTCGAGCAGCGTCTGACGGGTGAACTTCTCTTCGCTGGCGGTCATACTCCGCTCCCGATCCAATCTCTGCCTACAGTTTCTCCCATCGCAAGAGCGAGAAACACCGTCAGATATCAGGGCCTTTGCCGCAAACCGCGGCCGGCCTGACCTGGCGCAACGAAAAAGCGATGCCCATGCCGACCTTCCACACGCCCTTCGCCGAACTCGACCTGATCCGCCAGCCGGAGCAACGCAACGACCCGCTGCAAGCCTTCGACGCCGCCGACGAATACCTGCTGCGCCAGGTGGCCGCCGACGGCCTGGCCGGCGATTGCCGGGTGCTGGTGCTCAACGATGCCTTCGGCGCCCTGGCCGCGGGCCTGGCCGGGCACGCGCAGGTGACCAGCAGCGGCGACTCCTTCCTCGCCGCCCTGGCCCTGGGCAAGAACCTGGCGCGCAACGGCCTGGCGGAGGACGCAGTGGCCTTCGTGCCGGCCAGCGAAACCCCGGCGGGCCCCTTCGACCTGGTGCTGCTGCGGGTGCCCAAGACCCTCGCCCTGCTGGAGGAACAGCTGATCCGCCTGCACGGCCGCCTGGCGCCGGGCGCGCGGGTGATCGCCGGGGCCATGGTCAAGCACCTGCCGCGCGCCGCCGGCGACCTGCTGGAGAAATACATCGGCCCGGTGCAGGCCTCGCTGGCCGAAAAGAAGGCCCGCCTGCTGTTCGCCACGCCTGTGGATAAAGCCCCGGTCGCCTCGCCCTACCCCAACCGCTACACCCTGGACCAGCCGAAGCTGGAACTGCTCAACCACGCCAACGTGTTCTGCCGCGAGGGCCTGGACATCGGCACCCGCGCCTTCCTCCCGCACCTGCCGCGCGGCCTGGGCCGGGCGCGGGTGGCGGACCTGGGCTGCGGCAACGGCGTGCTCGCCATCGCCAGCGCCCTGGCCAACCCGGAGGCCCACTACAGCCTGGTGGACGAATCCTTCATGGCCGTGCAGTCGGCCCGCGAGAACTGGCGCGCCGCCCTGGGCGAACGCGAGGCGCAGTTCCACGCCGCCGACGGCCTGGCCGGGCAGCCGGCGGACTCGCTGGATGTGGTGCTGTGCAACCCACCCTTCCACCAGCAGCAGGTGGTCGGCGACTTCCTCGCCTGGCGCATGTTCCAGCAGGCCCGCCACGCGCTGGTCAGCGGCGGCCAGCTGTGGATAGTCGGCAACCGCCACCTGGGCTACCACGCCAAGCTCAAGCGCCTGTTCCGCGGCGTCGAGCAGGTGGCGGCGAACCCGAAGTTCGTGGTGCTCAAGGCGAGCAAGTAGGACCGACGGTCATTGCCTTCCGCAGGGCGGCGGCGCAGAATACACACATAGCTGTACACACATATCTGTGGAGGTCCTTGCCATGTCCTCGCCCACACTCCCCAGCCGCGTCTTCATGAACGGCAACAGCCAGGCGGTGCGCATTCCCCAGGAGTTCCGCCTGGACGCCAGCCGCGTGGAAATCCGCCGCCAGGCCAATGGCGACCTGGTCATCCACCCATTGCCCGAGGACCGCGGCGAGGCGTTGCTGCAGGCGCTGTCCGGCTTCGACGACGAGTTCATCGAAGCACTGGAAGAAGGGCAGCGCGAACAGCCGCCGATGCAGGAGCGGGAAGAGCTGTGAAATACCTGCTCGACACCAATATCCTCATCTACCTGCTGAAGAACCGCCCGGAATCCGTGGCCCGACGGGTCAATGCCCTGCCCGCCGACGCCGGCCTGTGCATGTCCTTCTTCACCTATGCCGAACTGCTCAAGGGCGCCGAACGCAGCACCCGGCGCAGCGAGGTCCTGCGCCAGCTGGAGCGCCTGACGCGCCAGGTGACGGTGGTCTACGACGGCACTCCGCGCCTGTGCGAGCACTACGCGACGCAGTTCACCCGCCTCAAGCTGGCCGGCACGCCGATCGGCGCCAACGACCTGTGGATCGCCTGCCACGCCCTGGCGCTGGAGGCGACCCTGGTGACGCACAACACCCGCGAGTTCGAACGCATCGACGGGCTACGCCTGGAAGACTGGGCGGTCGAGTAGGGCATCGCGGACGGAGTCCGCTGCTACGCGGCCCCATCCGCGCCGCATCCCTGTAGGAGCGCGCCCTGCGCGCGAATCGCGGGCAGGGCCCGCTCCTACAAGTTACCGGGAGGCACGGCATTCCTCCCCCGTAGCGGACCTTGTCCGCGATAGCCGGAGGTATCGGCGCGGATCGCGGATGAGATCTCCTACGCTGCCCCAGCCGCGCCACGCCCCTGTAGGAGCGCGCCCTGCGCGCGAATCGCGGGCAGGGCCCGCTACAAGTTGCCGGGGAGCACGGTATGCCTCCCCCGTAGGAGCGGACCTTGTCCGCGATAGCCGGACGTATCGGCGCGGTTCGCGGATGAGATCCGCTCCTACGCTGCCCCAGCCGCGCCATTCCCCTGTAGGAGCGCGCCCTGCGCGCGAATCGCGGGCAGGGCCCGCTCCTACAAGTTGCCGGGGAGCACGGTATGCCTCCCCCGTAGGAGCGGACCTTGTCCGCGATAGCCGGACGTATCGGCGCGGTTCGCGGATGAGATCCGCTCCTACGCGGCCCCACCCGCACCATTCCCTTGTAGGAGCGAGCCGGGTGTCAGGGCCGCGGGGGTGTCTACGTCGCGCAGGACGCCGGGGTCGTTCACGTCGATGGGTTGCCAGGCTTCGCGGTGGGCTTGCAGCACCGCGCGGGCGCCTTCGTCGCCTTGCAGGGCGCGGAGTTCCGGCCAGAAGGCGCGGCCGAAGAGGACCGGGTGGCCGCGTTGGCCTTGGTGCAGGGGGAAGACGATGTGCTGTTCGCTGGCGTGCGACGCCAGCAGGCGCAGGGTTTGCGGGGCTATCCAGGGCATGTCGGCGAGCAGGATCGCCACGCTGGTGGCCGGGTTGTCGGCCAGCGCGGCGACGCCGGCGGCGAGGCTGTGGCCCAGGCCGGATTCCGCCTCCGCGCAGCGCACGATGGAGATATCCACAGGCACGCCGAGCGCCGCCGCATCATCCTCCGGGCGCAGTACCACGCAGACTTCGTCGAACGCCTCGCAGGCATTGGCCAGGCTAGCCGCCAGCAAACCACGGCCATCGGCCAGGCGCGCCTGGCGCTTGTCGGCGCCGAAGCGCCGGGCGAAGCCGGCGGCCAGCAGCAGCGCGACGGTCGTCACAGGCTCTCGCGCTCGATGCCGCTGCGGGTGCGGAGGATGTCGGCGAGCACCGCCAGGGCGATTTCCGCCGGGGTCTTGCTGCCCAGGTTGAGGCCGATGGGCGCGTGGATGCGCGCCAGTTCGCGCTCGCCCAGGCCGCCGACGCGCTCCAGGCGCTCCATGCGCCTGGCCGAGGTGGTGCGCGAGCCCATCACGCCGATGTAGAAGGCTTCGGTGCGCACCGCTTCGAGCATCGCCAGGTCGTCGATCTTCGGGTCGTGGGTCAGCGCCACCACCGCCGTGTCGGCGTGGCAGCCGCCGTTGGCGATGAAGATCGACGGCAGTTCGCGGCGGATCTCGATGCCGTCCAGCTCGACGCCATCCAGCGCTTCCTCGCGCGGATCGCACAGGATCACTTCGAAGCCCAGGCCCTTGCCGAACTCGGCGCAGGCATGGGCCACGCTGGAATAGCCGGCCAGCAGCAGGCGCTGGGCTGCGCCGACGCGCAGCTGCACCGTGCCGGCGTCGCGTTCCACCCGGGGGCCGTGGCTGTGGTCGTCGTTCAGGCTGCGCGCGCCGCTGGCCAGGTCCACCCGGCGCAGCAGGCGGCGCTGGCCGAGCAGCGCCGCTTCCAGTTCGCGCAGGTGCGCCTGGACTTCGCAGTCCGGCGCCAGGTTTTCCACCAGCACGTCGAGGATGCCGCCGCAGGGCAGGCGGATGTTGCTGCGCTCGTCGCCTTCGCCGTAGCGCACCACCTTTACCGGTTCGGCGAACTCGCCGGCGGCCACGCGCTCGAGGAAGTCGTCCTCGACGCAGCCACCGGACAGCGAGCCCACCCACTGCCCGCCCTGGTTCACCGCCAGCAGCGAGCCCGGCGCGCGCGGCGCCGAGCCGTAGGTGAAGAGCACGGTGCAGAGCCAGACACGCTGGCCCTCCCGGGACCAGCGCAGCGCCTGGCGGATCACTTGCAGATCGAGATGTTGCACTTCACATCGCCTTGCCGGCATGGGCCGGCACACCATCGGACTTCAGTTGCGCAACCGCCTTGGCGTCGAGGTCGCCGGGCAGGCCGCCCCAGCTTTGACGCAGGTAGTTGAGCAGATCGGTGAGTTGCGCGTCATCCAGTTTATCCGCGAAGCCGGGCATCGGCTGCATGCGTTCGAAGCCGCCGAACTGCTGTTCGCCGATGCCGTCGACGATCACCCGCAGCAGGTTGCGCGAGTCGGCCAGGCGCAGGGTGGTGTTGCCCTGCATGGCCACGGCGATGTGCGGCTTGCCCTCGCCTTCGGTGCCATGGCAGCCGGCGCAGACGTTGAGGTACTGCTGGCGGCCGCGTTTGGCGCTGGCGGACAGCTGTGGATAAGCCACCGCCTGCACCGCCCTGGCCGCCGGCGGCTGGTCGCCCAGCAGGTAGCTGGCCATGGCCTGCAGGTCGGCGCTGTCCAGGTGCTGGGTGCTGTGGTGCAGCACCGGGAACATCTCGTTGAACATGCTGCCCTGGGCGCTCATGCCGTGCTCGAGGAAGGCCGACAGGTCGGCGTGGTTCCAGCCGCGCGCGGCCAGGTCCGCGGGCAGCAGGCTGGGCGCCAGGTAGCCGTTGAGCAGGGCGCCGGACAGGCGCTTGTCCTGCTGCAGCGCGCCGATGGCGTTGCGCGGGGTGTGGCATTCGCCGCAATGGCCGAGCACTTCCACCAGGTACTGGCCGCGCTGCCAGGGCTCGCTCTTGCCCTCGGCGCCCTGCAGCTGGACGCTCTTGCCGTAGAGCAGGTTCCAGCCGGCCAGCCCCGCGCGCACGTTGAACGGGAAGCTCAGCGCAGTCTCGGGCGCGGCGCGGTGCACCGGCTCGACGGTCATCAGGTAGGCGTGGATGGCGTCGGAGTCCTCGCGCCTGATCAGGTGGTACGAGGTGTAGGGCATCGCCGGGTAGAGGTTGGCGCCGTCCTTGCGCTTGCCCTCGGTGAGGGCGGCGAAGAAGTCGTCGGCGCTGTAGTTGCCGATGCCGTAGTCCTTGTCCGGGGTGATGTTGCTGCCGTAGATGGTGCCGAACGGCGAGGCGATCGGCAGGCCGCCGGCGAAGGGCGCGCCGCCCGCCGCGGTGTGGCAGGCCGTGCAGTCGGCGGCGCGGGCCAGGTATTCGCCGCGCTTGACCAGGTCGGCGTCGGCGGCCTGGGCGCCGGCGACCAGGCCCGCGCTCAGCAGCAGGCCGGTTAGCAGTCGCGCCATGCTCAGCCCTCCTTGACCAGGCCGAGGTCGCTGAGGACCTCGGCGGTGGCGTTGTAGTAGCGCACGTAGCCGGTGCAGCGGCAGATGTGGTGGCCGAGGCTGGCCTCGATCGCCGACTCCAGCTCGCTCTTCTTCAGCGGCTGGCGCTGGGCCTTTTCCACCAGCACGGTGGCGGCGTTGACGAAGCCCGGCGCGCAGTAGCTGCACTGGAAGGCGAAGCGCTCGACGAACTTCTGCTGGATCGGGTTCAGCTCGCTCACCTGGCCCTGCGCATCGCGCTTGGCGTGGCCTTCGATGGTGCGCACCTTCTTGCCGTCGAACCAGTTGGCGCCGGTGATGCAGGTGCGCACTTCCTCGCTGGTGCCGTCGGGGTTGTCGACGATCACCACGCAGGCGTGGCAGATGCCCTGGCCGCAGCCCAGGCGCGAGCCGGTGAGGTTCTGGTATTCGTGCAGGTAGTCGATCATCGGCAGGTCTTCGGGGACCTCGACCGGGCCGACGCCCTGACCGTTGAGGGTCAGCTGGAGCTTAGCCATTGAGGGCCTCCTTGATGCGGGCGGGGGTGGCGGGCAGGTCGCGGACGCGCTTGCCGATGGCGTGGGCGATGGCGTTGCCCACGGCGCCGGCGATGGGGATCATCACCACTTCGGCGATGCCCTTGGACGGGTCGCTGGGCGACAGCGGCGGGAGGATCTCCGAGGTCTGCTTCCACACCGCCACGTCCTTGGCGCGCGGCAGGCGGTAGCGGTTGAAGTTCCAGTCGCCCTCGGCCGGGCCGCCCTCGTGCAGCGGCATCTCTTCCAGCAGCGCGTGGCCCAGGCCCATGGCGGTGCCGCCCTCGATCTGGCCCTTGACCAGCTCCGGCACCAGCACCCGGCCGCACTCCACCCAGGAGTGGTGGTTGAGCACCTGCACCTCGTGGCTGCCCTTGTTGACCTTCAGCTCCACCAGGGTGGCCACCGGGCTGTAGTAGGTGACCGCTGCGTTGTTCAGCTGCACCGGCGGGTAGTTCACGTTCCTGCGGTCCAGCAGGTGGAAGCCGGCGCTGGTCATCTGCGCCTTCTTCGCCTGCGGCGCGCCGTCGCCGTACTTCACCGCCAGGCCGTCCAGCGGCAGGCGCTCGCTGACGCCGTCGATGCTGAACTCGCACTCGGCCCAGCTCCAGCGGTTGAAGGCGTGCACCGTGGCGCCGGTGACCAGGCCGCGCTCGTGGGCGCGCCTGGCCAGCACGGCGAAGGGCAGCGGCTGCATGCCGTTGGCGGTGAGTTCGCCGTTCACCCAGTGGGCGTCCTCGCGGCGCACCACGTAGGGGTTGGCCTGGCCGCCGTAGGGGCCCTGGCGCCAGATTTCCAGGGCCGCCGGCCACAGCCCGTGGTTGAACAGCACGCGCGCCGCCTCGCGGGTGGCGTGGCTGAAGTAGTAGGCCGAGTTGGTGGCCGAGGACGCCGAGGCGTACTTGCCCACCCAGCGCGGGTTGCGCAGCTTCTCGTCCTGGGTGGCCTGGCTCATGGTGTAGGGGTCTTCGCCGCTGAGCAGTTGCAGCTCCGGCCACTGCGTCTCGGCGGTCTTCACCTCGTCCGCCGGGCGGCCGAGGAAGTCGGCGGCGACCAGGGCCTGGGAGGTGGACATGCCGGTGCCGATCTCGATGCCGATGTGGCGCAGCTGGATGCGCCCTTCGGCGTCGAACTCCAGGCTGGCCATGGGCGCCTCGGAGCCGGTGCCGAAGTCCTTCTGGCAGATGGCGAAGCCGACGCCGTACCAGTTGTCCGCATCCTGCGCGTCGAACTGCTTCTTGCGTTCGGCGCGGTTCTTCCACACCTCGTGGGCGGCGGCCTTGTCGAGGATCTCGTGCAGGCGCAGGGCGCCGGCGGGCACCGCGCCCTGGGTGTTCTTCATGCCCGAGACCAGCGCGTTGCGCCTGCGCAGTTCGATGGGGTCGACGCCCAGGCGCTCGGCGATCTCGTCCACCATCATCTCGGTGGAGGCCATGCTCTGCAGGGTACCGTAAACGCGCATGGAGCCGGCCTCGACGCCGCGCGAATGGTAGGCGGTGGCCTGCAGGTCGCTCTGCGGCATGTAGTAGATGGACTGCGCGGCGGTGGCGCCCACGGCGGCCACCGAGGCGCTGTAGTTGGCGCGGCCGCCGCCGTCCAGGCTCATCTCGGCGCGGAAGATGCGGAAGCCCAGGTCCTTCTTGTCCACCGCCAGTTGGTAGCGGATGTCGAAGGCGTGGCGCTTGATGCCGCTCTGGAACTGCTCGTAGCGGTCGTTCGCCAGGCGCACCGGCACGCCTTCGCCGTACAGCGCGGCGAGGGCCGCGTAGTAGACGAAGATGTTGTGGTCCTTGGAGCCGTAGCCGACGGTGTAGCCGGGGTGGATGTTCAGCGTGGCCAGGCCGAAGCGCGACGGCGCGATCATGTGCACCGTCTCGTAGGCGGCCTCGAACGGGCACTGGGTGGCGACCACGAAGTGCAGGGTCTTGCTGGCCGGGTCGTACCAGCCGTTGCCGTTGTCCGGTTCCAGCGCGGCGGGCTCGATGGACGGCGTCCTGTAGCGCTCGTCGAAGACCAGCCAGTCGGCCGGCGGGTTGTCGACCTGGTCCTTGATCTTCTGCGCGTAGAACAGGCCCTGCTCGGTGAGGTTGCCGTGCTGGCTGGGCTGCTGGTCCCACACCGGCTTGCGGTTGCGGATCATCGGGAAGAGGATCGAGGCCTTGAGGCTGGAGAACTCGTCCTCGTCGGCCGAGGTCTTCCCGCCCACCCGCACGTAGCGGAAGCTGCCGTAGGGGTCGCCCTGGTACAGCGGCGCCTGGGCGCCGTAGCGGATAGCCTTGTCGTTGAACTTCAGCTTGAGCTTGGCCCGGCGGAAGCGCTCGAAGTCATGCCAGATGAGGATGGCCACCGGGTGGCCGATGAACATCGGCACCTTGCCGGTGGGCAGCAGCGGGTCCGGGCCGTGGGCCTCGGGGAAGGCGATGCCGTCTTTGGCCAGATCGTCAGCGGTGACGATGCGGTCCGGCTGCAGGTCGTCGCCCAGCCAGGCGAGGTCGTAGCCTTCGTAGATACGGTCGGCCTTGAGCGTCTTCAGCAGCATGGCGTGGCCCTGCTGCTGCGGCCAGCCGGGCATGTCTTTCGCGCGGATGTCACGGGCGAACACCTTGTTGCCGCAGACCTTGGAAATGGCGTCGTTGCGCAAGCGCACCTTGCCGTCGTGGCCGAGCCACTGCTCGGCCGGCACCGTCACGCTCTTCTCCATCAAGGCAGCGAAAGCCCGGCTGCCCAGCGGCGCCAGGGTGACGCTCACGCCGGCGATCAGACCGCCCTGGAGGAAGGCGCGCCGGGAGATATCACGGTTGGACATGGATCATCCTCTGGGCGGTGCACTACCCGCCCATGTCGTTATGGAGTTCTGGAACCGGCGGAACCGAGGCGTGGAACGGCGCGACGACGGCGTTGCGGGCCGCGTCGTCCTACGGAAAATCCTGACCGATACGTCAACTTTACCCAAATCGCACGCCTCAGGCAAAAGTTAAGCAGGGCGGTCAGCGAACCGAATGCGCCGTGGCCGTCCACTCGTCTGAAGGAAAATGCCTACCGAATTTGTTACGGCGTGCTACGCTCACCGGCCTTTGCTTAGCTCCCTAACCAGTCGTCCGCGCACCATGTCCGCCGAAGCCACCTCGCTGCTCCGCCACCGTCCCTTCCTCGCCTTCTGGCTCGCCCGCGTGTGCACTGCCAGTGGCTTCCAGATGCTCACCGTGGCCATCGGCTGGCACATGTACGAGCTGACCCACAACGTGCTCGACCTCGGCCTGGTGGGCCTGGTGGAATTCCTGCCGCGGGTGCTGTTCATGCTGCACACCGGGCACGTCGCCGACCGCTACGACCGGCGCAAGGTCGCCGCCCTGTGCCAGGTGGCCCAGGGCCTGGTGGCGCTGGCCCTGGTGCTGGGCGCCAGCACGGGCAGCGTGACCCGCGAGATGATCTTCGTGCTGGCCTTCCTGCTCGGCAGCGCGCGTTCCTTCGAGATGCCGACCACCCAGGCGCTGCTGCCGAACATCGTGCCCAGCGCCCTCTTCCCCCGCGCGGTGGCGGCCTCGGCCTCGGCCATGCAGGCGGCGACCATCGCCGCGCCGGCCCTGGGCGGCCTGCTCTACGCCTTCGGCGCCTTCTGGGTGTACGCGCCGACCACGCTGCTGTACTTCATGGCCTGCGCGCTGTCGCTGAGCCTGCAGGCGCGCCGGCAGAACGGCATCCAGGGCAAGGCCAGCCTGGCCTCGCTGATGGCCGGCATCCATTTCATCCGCAGCCGCCCGGACATCTTCGGCGCCATCTCCCTGGACCTGTTCGCCGTGCTGCTGGGCGGCGCCACCGCGCTGCTGCCGGTGTTCGCCAAGGACATCCTGCTCACCGGCCCCTGGGGCCTGGGCCTGCTGCGCTCGGCGCCGGCGCTGGGCGCGCTGCTGATGTCGTTCTGGCTGGCGCGCTTCCCCATCGAGCGCAACGTCGGGCGCATCATGTTCCTGGCGGTGGGCATCTTCGGCGTGGCGACCATCGCCTTCGGCCTGTCCACGTCCTTCTGGCTGTCCCTGGGCGTGCTGGTGGTGCTGGGCGCGGCGGACATGATCAGCATGGTGATCCGCGGCGCCTTCGTGCAGCTGGAAACCCCGGACGAGATGCGCGGCCGCGTCAGCGCGGTGAACGGGCTGTTCATCGGCGCCAGCAACCAGCTCGGCGAGTTCGAGTCGGGGCTGACGGCGCATTGGTTCGGCACGGTGCCGGCGGTGGTTATTGGCGGCGTGGGGACGCTGGTCGTGACGGGGGCGTGGATGAAGCTGTTTCCGACGTTGGCGCAGCGGGACAAGTTGCACTGAAGCGCTCTTCGTAGGAGCGAGCTTGCTCGCGAACAGAGTTCCCCGGCGATTCTGGAGTTCGGGTTTCAGAGCGCCCTCTCCCCAGCCCTCTCCCTGAAGGGAGAGGGGGCTAGTCCGTGCCGAGAACGATATGGTTTCCGCCGGAAACACCATACCTGCCGGCTAACTCCAGAACGCTCGACTCTGCCCAACGGTCCCCTCTCCCTTCAGGGAGAGGGTTAGGGAGAGGGAGCGGAGTCAACCTCAGGCGCCGTAGCGACAGGGAAACGCCATTCGCGAGCAAGCTCGCTCCTACGAAAAGCCCAAAAGCCCCCCAATAAAAAAGCCCCCGCCAAAGCGAGGGCTACAGGCACCCGAAGGCGCCCAAGTGGGAGTCTCAGTGCGGCGCCCCCAACCCCGCCGCATTCATCAGCAGGCGCATCAGCCAAGCCGCCACGCCCAGGGCGGCGACACTGCATGCCCAGATCAGCACCAGCCAGCCCAGGCGCTTGTACAGCGGTGCCTTCACGGTTTGCGGTTTCATCGCCGAGCCCTCAGTGGTAGCCATCGCCGTGCTTCACCTTGCCGCGGAACACGTAGTAGCTCCAGGCGGTGTAGCCGAGGATGAAGGGAATGATGAACAGCGCGCCCACCAGCATGAAGCCCTGGCTCTGCGGCGGCGCCGAGGCGGCCTGGATGCTCACCCCCGGCGGGATGATGTTCGGCCACAGGCTGATGCCCAGGCCGCTGTAGCCGAGGAAGATCAGCACCAGGGTGAGCACGAAGGGCAGCGCGTTGTCGTTGCGCGCCACCGAGCGCAGCAGGGCGTAGAAGGTCAGCAGCACCAGCAGCGGCACCGGGGCGAACCAGAACAGGTTGGGCAGGCTGAACCAGCGCTGGGCGATCTCGGCGTGGGCCAGCGGCGTCCACAGGCTGACGATGCCGATCACCGCCAGCAGCACCAGCGCCAGCGGCCGCGCCAGGTCGTGCATGCGCTCCTGCAGCTTGCCTTCGGTCTTCATGATCAGCCAGGTGCAGCCCAGCAGGCTGTAGGCCACGATCAGGCCCAGGCCGCAGAACAGCGGGAAGGGCGCCAGCCAGGCCAGCGAGTCGCCGGCGTACTGCCCGTCGACCACCGGCAGGCCCTCGATGAAGGCGCCCAGGGCCACGCCCTGGAAGAAGGTCGCCGCCAGCGAGCCGCCGATGAAGGCCTTGTCCCAGATGTGCCGCTTGTGCGCCTTGGCCTTGAAGCGGAACTCGAAGGCCACGCCGCGGAAGATCAGCCCCACCAGCATCAGCACCAGCGGCAGGTACAGCGCCGAGAGCACCACCGAGTAGGCCATCGGGAAGGCGCCGAACAGCCCCGCGCCGCCGAGCACCAGCCAGGTCTCGTTGCCGTCCCACACCGGCGCCACCGTGTTCATCATCACGTCGCGGTCGCGCTCGTCCTTGAAGAACGGGTAGAGCATGCCGATGCCGAGGTCGAAGCCGTCCATCACCACGTACATCATCACGCCGAAGATGATGATCACCGCCCAGATCAGCGGAAGGTCGATACCCATGCTCAGTTCCTCCCCGCCGGGTGGTCGTCATCTTCGTCGAAGCCCTCGGCGGTGGCCGACAGCGGCCGCGCCGCGGTGCGCTGGCGACCGGCGCCGCCCTCGTTGTGCTCGCGGCCCTCGTCGGTGACCGGGCCCTTGCGCACCAGGCGCATCATGTAGCCGATGCCCACGCCGAACAGCGAGAAGTACACCAGCACGAACATCACCAGGGTCAGGCTCATCTGCAGGGTGCTGTGGTTGGACACGCCGTCGGCGGTGCGCATCAGCCCGTAGACCACCCAGGGCTGGCGGCCGACCTCGGTGGTGAACCAGCCGGCGAGCAGCGCCAGCAGCCCCGAGGGGCCCATCCACAGCACCAGGCGCAGGAAGGCGCGGTTGCGGTACAGCCCCTCGCGCCAGCGCAGCCACAGGCTCCAGACGCCGACCAGGATCATCAGCATGCCCAGGCCGGCCATGATGCGGAACGACCAGAAGACGATGGTGGAGTTGGGCCGGTCCTCGCGCGGGAAGTCCTTCAGCGCCGGGATCGGCTCGGTCAGGCTGTGGCGCAGAATCAGGCTGCCGAGCACCGGGATCTCGACCTTGAAGCGGGTTTCCTCGCGCTGCATGTCCGGCCAGCCGAACAGGATCAGCGGCGTCGGGCCGCCTTCGGCGTTGTCCCAGTGGCCTTCGATGGCGGCGATCTTCGCCGGCTGGTGCTCCAGGGTGTTCAGCCCGTGGGCGTCGCCGATCATGGCCTGGATGGGCGCGACCAGCAGCGCCATCCACATGGCCATGGAGAGCATCTTGCGGATCGCCGGGTTGTCGCGCCCGCGCAGCAGGTGCCAGGCCGCCGAGGCGCCGACGAAGAAGGCGGTGGCGAGGAAGGCGGCGATGGACATGTGCAGCAGGCGGTAGGGGAAGGACGGGTTGAAGATCACCGCCAGCCAGTCCACCGGGATCACCCGGCCGTCGACGATCTCGAAGCCCTGCGGGGTCTGCATCCAGCTGTTGGAGGCGAGGATCCAGAAGGTCGACATCAGCGTGCCCAGGGCCACCATCACCGTGGCGAAGAAGTGCAGGCCCGGGCCGACGCGGTTCCAGCCGAACAGCATCACGCCGAGAAAGCCCGCCTCGAGGAAGAACGCGGTGAGCACCTCGTAGGTCAGCAAGGGCCCGGTGATGCTCCCGGCGTAGGCGGAGAAGTGGCTCCAGTTGGTGCCGAACTGGTAGGCCATCACCAGGCCGGAGACCACGCCCATGCCGAAGTTGACCGCGAATATCTTCGACCAGAAGTGATAGAGGTCGCGGTAGACCTCCTGGCCGCTCTTCAGCCACAGCCCTTCGAGCACGGCCAGGTAACTGGCCAGGCCGATGGTGATGGCGGGGAAGATGATGTGGAAGGAGACGGTAAAGGCGAACTGCATACGCGCCAGTTCCAACGCCTCTAGACCCAACATGACGTTTCCTCTTCAGGGTGACGCCCGTCGTCGCACGCAGCGGGCAACTCGCCGGCCCACGGGAGCCGACAGTTTCAGTGGTGATCCTGGAATCGGATTCTTGTTCGGGCCGGCGGACCTGTGGTCGCGGCGGTACGCCAAGCAAAGACTAGCAGGGCGTGCATTGATGCAGCTCAAGAAAGCCCGTCGATGGTACCCCCGGCCCCGGAAAATGCCGCCGTGGCGGGTTGCCGCGCGGCAGCTTGCCTCAGTCTGAATATGAATTTCAGTCATATAAAAATGAATAAATAATATTTTAATGGAATAAAAAATCCCGGTAGCTTTCGCTCCAACGGCGCCCGCAGAGGCGCCGGAGCCAACCCCCGCCGCCCGCGTCGCCGCCACGAGCGCGACCTGCCCGGCACGCTGCCCTACAAGGACGCCGTCATGAAGAAACTGCTGCTCATCACTGCCCTCGCCGCCGCCTTCAGCGCCTCGGTCAACGCCAACGAGAAACTGGTGGTGGCCGCCACCCCGGTGCCCCACGCGGAAATCCTCGAGCTGATCAAGCCGACCCTGGCCAAGGAAGGGGTGGACCTGGAGGTCAAGGTCTTCACCGACTACGTGCAGCCCAATGTGCAGGTGGCCGAGAAGCGCCTGGACGCCAACTACTTCCAGACCAAGCCGTACCTGGACAACTTCAACAAGGGCAAGGGCACCGACCTGGTCACCGTGACCGGCGTGCACGTCGAGCCCTTCGGCGGCTACTCGAAGAAGTACAAGTCCCTGGCCGAGCTGCCCGACGGCGCCACCGTCGCCCTGCCCAACGAGGGCAGCAACAGCGGCCGCGCCCTGCTCCTGCTGCAGAAGGCCGGCATCATCAAGCTGAAGGACCCGCACAACGCCCTGGCCACGCCGAAAGACATTGCCGAGAACCCCAAGCACCTGAAGTTCAAGGAGCTGGAGTCGGCCCTGCTGCCGCGCGTGTTGGACCAGGTCGACCTGGACCTGATCAACACCAACTACGCCCTGGAAGCCAAGCTCAACCCGGTGAAGGATGCGCTGATCCTCGAAGACCGCAACTCGCCCTACGTGAACTACCTGGTGGCGCGCCCGGACAACAAGGACAGCGATGCGCTGAAGAAACTCTCCGCGGCCCTTACCAGCCCGGAAGTGAAGGCCTTCATCGAGAAGAAATACGACGGCGCGGTGATCCCCGCCTTCTGATCGATGCCCAGCCGGCGGCGCCGCGCAGCGCCGCCCATCCCCCACGCCGGTGAGCATCCGCACCGGCGTTTTCATTTCGAGATCGCGCAGATGAAAGTCCCCCAACCGCTGCTGACCTTCCCCGACGCCGACAAGAGCCCGCTGAGCATCCGCGCCAAGGCGCTGGTGTTCTTCGACCCGCGTTCGCACCAGGTGCGCGACGAGGTCGAGCGCCTGGCCCCGGGCCTGCAGCCGGTACTGATCCGCGGCGAGACGGGCACCGGCAAGGAACTGCTGGCCCGGCACATCCACCGCGCCAGCGAGCGCCCCGGGCTGTTCGTCGCGGTCAGCTGCAGCGCGCTGAGCCGCAACTTCGCCGAGGCCGAGCTGTTCGGCTACGCCCCCGGCGCCCACAACGGCCCGGTGGGCAGCCGCGCCGGCTGGCTGGGCTCGGCCAACGGCGGCACCCTGTACCTGGACGAGATCGCCGACCTGCCGCTGGCCTTGCAGGAAAAACTCCTGCGCGTGCTGCAGGAGCGCGAGGTGCTGCGCGTCGGCGCCCGCGAGCCGATCCCGGTGGACGTGCGCCTGGTGGTGGCCACCAGCATCGACCTGGGCCAGGCGGTGGCCGCCGGCAAGTTCCTAGAGCCGCTGCGGCAATACCTGGTGGACGGCGACCTGGAACTGCCGCCGCTGCGCCAGCGCATCGGCGACATCCTGCCATTGGCCGAATACTTCCTCGGCATCCACGCCCAGCGCCTGGACCTGCCGGTGCCGCACATCGGCGAAGCGACCCAGGCGGCGCTGGAGGCCTACCCCTGGCCGGGGAACATCCGCGAGCTGGAGAACGTCATCCACTTCGCCCTGCTGGTCAGCCCGGGCGCGGAAATCCAGCCGCAGCACCTGAACCTGCCCGACGCCGCGCCGGCGGAGCTGCGCCAGCTGCTGCGCCGGCCCGGCGTGCGCGAGCAGTTGCGCGCGTTATTGGAAGAAGACCCGCTCCCGTAACGCCGAGCTGCTCTTCTGCTCGCCTGCAATGTAGGAGCAACTGTCTTGCAAGCCGCACCAGAGTGCTTTTCGTAGGATGGGTTGAGCTTGCGAAACCCATGCGGTTGCGCTGATGGGTATCGCTTCGCTCAACACCATCCTACGAAAAGCCATGCGCGCTCCTGCAAGGAGCTCGGCCCCCGCGAAAAATCGGCCCCGCGCCCCGAACATCCGCGAAAAGCGACGAATGGTCGCAGTGAAACGATTCGCCTACCCCGCCGCCGGCAGCAGGGAATCCTGATGGAAAGGTCAAAAACAGGAATTTCTCTGACATTTACATAAAAAAGCAGCCTCATCGACCACTTCGATACCGATCATCAGGCGCATCAACTTCTTTTTGTCATGAAGATCAGGGAAAATGGCTGTCAGGCAGTCGGGACCCAATTTCCCCGGCGCCTTTGGAGACTATCGTGACCAGCTTTGCCGCTCTTGCCAGCTTTTTCGCCGCCACCGCTTTCCTCAACGTACCTCAGCAGGTCGATCCGGAACGCCGTGAAGTCCGCCGCGTGAAGCGCCGCCGCAAGTAAAGCAGTACCCGCTCCGCTCGGCCCCCGCACGGGGCCGGCGGCGGGACCATCGGTCCCGAGGATTGGCCCTGGCACGGCCTTTCGTGTTTATATTGATTGGTTGATCAATTAAAAACACGAGGAACCCCGCCCGTTTTGTCCGCCGTTCCCTCCCCCTCCGTCACCGCGCCACCCACCCCCGTCATGCGCATGAACCCACCGGTCTTCTACGGTGCGGCAGCGCTGATCCTGCTGTTCGTCGCCCTGGTCATCGGCTTTCCCGCCGAGGCCGGCCAATGGCTGCTCGACGCCCAGGCCTGGGCCGCCGCCAACGTCGGCTGGTACTACCTGCTGGCGATGACGCTGTACCTGATCTTCGTGGTGGTCACCGCGCTTTCCGGCTACGGGAAGATCAAGCTCGGTGCCGACCACGACGAGCCGGAATTCAGCTACCTGTCCTGGGCCGGCATGCTGTTCGCCGCGGGCATCAGCATCACCCTGTTCTTCTTTTGCGTGTCCGAGCCGCTGACGCACTTCCTGCAGCCGCCCCAGGGCGCGGCCGGCGGCGCCGAGGCCGCGCGCCAGGCCATGCAGCTGCTGTTCCTGCACTGGGGCCTGCACGGCTGGGGCGTGTTCGCCCTGGTGGCCATGGCCCTGGCCTACTTCGCCTACCGCCACAACCTGCCGCTGGCGCTGCGCTCGGCGCTGTACCCGCTGATCGGCAAGCGCATCAACGGGCCCATCGGCTACACCGTGGACTGCTTCGGCATCGTCGCCACCGTGTTCGGCCTGGGCGCGGACATGGGCTTCGGCGTGCTGCAACTCAACGCCGGGCTCGACTACCTGTTCGGCGTGGCCCACAGCCACCCGGTGCAGATGACGCTGATCGCCCTGATGATGGGCGCGGCCATCGCCGTGGCGGTGTCCGGCGTGGACAAGGGCATCCGCCTGCTGTCCGACATCAACATGCTGCTGGCCTGCGGCCTGCTGCTGTTCGTGCTGTTCGCCGGGCCCACCCAGCACCTGCTCAACACCCTGGTGCAGAACATCGGCGACTACCTGGGCGCGCTGCCGACCAAGAGCTTCGACCTCTACGCCTATGGCGAGGGCGGCGACTGGTTGGGCGGCTGGACGGTGTTCTACTGGGCCTGGTGGATCGCCTGGGCGCCCTTCGTCGGCCTGTTCATCGCGCGCATCTCCCGCGGGCGGACCATCCGCGAATTCGTCTTCGGCGTGCTGTTCATCCCCCTGGGCTTCACCCTGGCGTGGATGTCGATCTTCGGCAACAGCGCCCTGGACCAGGTGCTCAACCACGGCGCCGTCGAACTCGGCCGGGTGGCCGTGGCGGAGCCGCAGATGGCGCTCTACCAACTGCTGCAGGACTACCCCGGCAGCCGCGCGCTGATCGCCGTGACCGTGCTGGTCAGCTTCGTGTTCTTCGTCACCTCGGCCGACTCCGGCACCGTGGTGCTCTCCACCCTCTCCGCCCGCGGCGGCAGCGCCGACGATGACGGGCCCAAGTGGCTGCGGGTGTTCTGGGGCCTGGCCACCGCGCTGGTCACCGGCGGGTTGCTGTTCGCCGGCAGCATCGACGCGCTCAAATCAGCGGTGGTGCTCACCTCGCTACCCTTCTCGCTGATCCTGCTGCTGATGATGTGGGGCCTGCACAAGGCCTTCTACCTCGAATCCCAGCGCCAGCGCGCGCGCAGCCACTCCCTGGCGCCGCCGCTGGCGGCCAAGGCCGGCGGCTGGAAGCGGCGCATCTCCCAGGCGGTGCACTTCCCCACCCGCGACGAGGTGTACCGCTTCCTGGCGGACGTGGTGAGCCCGGCGATGGCCGAGGTGGCGGAGGTGTTCCGCGACAAGGGCCTGCAGGTGGACGCCGACCTCGACCCGGGCAACCTGGAACTGAGCCTGGAGATCGGCCACGGCGAGCAGCACCCGTTCTACTACCAGGTATCGATGCGCGGCTACTTCACGCCGTCCTTCGCCCGCGCCGGCATGGGCGGCCTGCACCTGAAGAACCGCCGCTACTTCCGCGCCGAGGTGCACCTGGCCGAGGGCAGCCAGGACTACGACCTGATGGGCTACGGCAAGGAGCAGATCATCAACGACATGCTCGACCAGTACGAGCGGCATCTGCAGTTCCTGCATCTGGTCCGCTGAGAAGCCGTCTACGATCCGCCATGCGTTGGCATGGCTGCGTAGACAGTTTCCAGACGCGACCAAGGGAGGCCTGGAAATAGGCAATTGATAGTGATTATCATTGGCCATTCTTTTTCCAGGCCATTCCCATGTCGGCGACCGTCCTCGACCCACAGCACGCCCTGCGCGACCTCTACAGCGAGCACCACGGCTGGCTGCACGGCTGGCTGCGGCGCCGCCTGGGCAATGCCTGCGATGCCGCCGACCTGGCCCAGGACACCTTCGTCCGCGTGCTGCGCGCGCGCAACGCCAGCGAAATCCGCGAGCCACGCGACTACCTGGCCACCGTCGCCCGCGGCCTGATGGTCGACCACTTTCGCCGCCGCGCGCTGGAACAGGCCTACCTGGAAGCCCTGGCCAGCCTGCCGGAAGACGAGCAGCCCTCGCCGGAAACCCAGGCCCTGCTGTTCGAGGCGCTGATGGAGATCGACCGCCTGCTCGACGGCCTGGGCGCCAAGGTCAAGCGCAGCTTCCTGCTGGCCCAGGTGGAAGGCCTGACCTACGCCGAGATCGCCGAGCGCCAGGGCATTTCCCTGCGCACGGTGAACAACCACATGGCCAAGGCCATGGAACACTGCTGCCTGATGCTGCCATGAGCGCCGCCAACCCCAACGAGGCCGAACGCCAGGCCATCCGCGCCGCCGCCCAGTGGTACGCGCGCCTCTATTCCGGCCAGGCCAGCGATGCCGACCGCAACGCCTGGCAGCACTGGTACGCCGCCAGCGCCGAGCACCAGCGCGCCTGGGCCCGGGTGGAACAAGTACGCCAGCAGTTCGCCCGGGTGCCGGGGCAACTGGCCGGGCCGACGCTGGGCGCCCGCGCGCTGTCGCGGCGGCAGATGCTCGGCGGCCTGGGCAGCCTCGCCCTGGGCCTGCCGCTGGCCTGGCTGGCCTGGCGCGAAACGCCCTGGCAAACCTGGCTGGCCGACTACCGCAGCGCGGTGGGCGAACGCCGCGAAGTCACCCTGGCCGACGGCTCCTCGCTGACGCTCAACACCGACAGCGCGGTGGACGTGCTGTTCGACCCCCGACAACGCCTGCTGCGCCTGTTGCGCGGGGAAATCTTCGTCAGCACCGCGCCGGACCCCAGCGGCAGCGCGCGGCCCTTCCGCGTGGAGACGTCCCAGGGCCGCATCCTCGCCCTGGGCACCCGCTTCAGCGTGCGCCTGCTCGACGGCCGTACCCGCGTCGCCGTGCTCGACAAGGCCGTGGAAGTCCGCCCCCAGGCCGCGCCGCAGCGCAGCCGCATCCTGCACGGTGGCGAGCAGCTCGACCTCGACGCGCTGGACCTCGGCACGCTGCGGCACAACGACGCCAACACCGCCGCCTGGCTCGCCGGCAGCCTGATCACCGTGGACCGTCCGCTGGGCGAGCTGCTGGAGGAACTCTCGCGCTACCGCAGCGGCGTGCTGCACTGCGACCCGCGGGTGGCCGGCCTGAAGGTCTCCGGCAACTCCCCCATCGGCGACACCGACCTGGCCCTGGCCGCCCTGGAATCCGGCTTCGACCTGCGCATCGTGCGCCATACGCGCTTCTGGGTCAGCGTGCAGCCACGCGCCTGAACGCCGGGGGCGAAAAAAATCCGCCCGCCCTTGCACTTTTTTCCGCCCTCGCCCGGCCCCCTCTTATTCCGGGCCATCTGGCCCAACTTGGGGGAGCTTGCATGAACCGTTACACCGCCCCGGCGCCGACCACCGGCAGCCGCTCGTTGCACAAACCGCTGGCCCTGGCCATCGCCCTGGCCCTGGGCGCCGGCGCGCTCGCCGCCACCACGGCCCAGGCCGCGGAAGCCGTGCGCTACGACATCGCCGCCGGCCCGCTGGCCGAGGTGCTCGGGCGCTTCGCCAGCGCCGCCGGGGTGGCCCTGTCGTTCGACGCCGCGCAACTGCGCGACCGCCAGTCCACTGGCCTGCACGGCAGCTACGACGTCACCGGCGGCTTCAGCGCGCTGCTCGCCGGCAGCGGCCTGGAAGCCGAGCCCCAGGCCAACGGCAGCTACGTGCTGCGGCCACTGCCCACCGACGGCGCCGTGGCCCTGTCGGCCAGCACCATCATCGCCAGCCTCGGCGCCGAGACGCTGCCGCCCGCCTATGCCGGCGGCCAGGTGGCCAGCGGCGCGCGCCTGGGCATGCTGGGCAACGCCGACCTCATGGACACGCCCTTCAGCGTCACCAGCTACACCGCGCAGACCATCGAGGCGCAGCAGGCGCGCAGCGTCGCCGACCTGCTGGTGGCCAACGACCCGTCGGTGCGGGTGGTCGGCGGCCGCGGCGACCTGGTGGACACCTACGTCATCCGCGGCTTCAACGTGAACAACGCCGACGTCGCCCTCAACGGCCTGTACGGCGTGCTGCCCTACTGGCGGGTGCCGATCGAGTTCGCCGAGCGCGTCGAAGTGCTCAAGGGCCCCACCGCCCTGCTCGGCGGCATGTCCCCCGGCGGCAGCGTCGGCGGCACCATCAACCTGGTGCCCAAGCGCGCCGAGGACCAGCCGCTGACCCGCGTCAGCCTGGACTGGACCGACCGCTCGCAGGTCGGCACGCACCTGGACATCGGCCGCCGCTTCGGCGAGGGCAACGCCTTCGGCGTGCGCTTCAACGGCGTGTACCGCAACGGCGACACCGCCATCGACCACCAGAGCCGCGAGTTCCCGCTGATGTCCCTGGCCCTGGACTTCCGCGGCGAGCGCCTGCGCCTGTCCAGCGACCTGCTGTACCAGAAGGAGAGCCTGGAAGGCGTGGTGCGCCCGGTGATCACCGGCACCGCCACCAGCATCCCCCACGCGCCGGACTCCAAGACGCGCTTCGGCCTGCGCGATTCCTACCTGGACCAGGAGGACTACTCCCTGGTCAACCGCGGCGAGTACGACCTCGGCGACCACCTCACCGCCTTCGCCAGCATCGGCGGGCGGCAGAGCAACTACGAGACCATCGCCGCCAACAGCATCCTCAACGGCAACCAGGGCGACATCATCAACGGCCTGGCGCGCCAGCGCGCCGACCGCCGCACCTACTCCGGCGAGGCCGGCCTGCGCGGCGACTTCGACACCGGCCCGGTGCGCCACGACTGGACGCTCAGCGCCAACCGCCTGCACGAGCGCGTGGGCATGGTCTACGTATTCACCGGCATGCAGCCGGGCAGCCTCTACGAGACCTCGCCGCACACGCCGATCCCGGACTTCTCCAGCCTCGACGGCGGCATCCCCAAGACCAACGAAACCGACCTTTCCGGCGTGGCCCTGGCCGACAAGCTGTCGATCCTCGACGAGCGCGTGCAGTTCACCGCCGGCGTGCGCCGGCAGACGGTGCAGTCCAAGGACTACGACCCGTCCAGCGGGGCGCGCACCAACAAGTACGACGAGCACGCCTGGACGCCGATGTTCAGCCTGCTGGTCAAGCCGCTGGACGAGCTGTCGCTGTACGCCAACTACATCCAGGGCCTGAGCCAGGGCGACACCCCGCCCTCCACCGCGGCCAACGCCGGCCAGGCGCTGGCGCCGTACAAGGCCGAGCAGTACGAGGTCGGCGCCAAGTACGAACTGGGCAGCTTCACCACCACCCTGGCGCTGTTCGAGATCAAGAAGCCCAATGCCTTCCTCGACGCCGACAACGTGTTCCGCGCCGACGGCGAGCAGCGCAACCGCGGCATCGAGCTGAGCCTGTTCGGCGAACTGACCGACGACCTGCGCGTGCTGGCCGGCGCCACCTACATCAAGGCCGAGCAGAGCAAGACCGCCAACCCCGCCAGCGAAGGCCAGGACGCCCCCGGCGTGCCGCGGCGCCAGGCCAACCTGGGGCTGAGCTGGGACACCCCGTTCGTCCGGGGGCTGACCCTCGACGGCCGCTGGATCTACACCGGCGCGGCCTACCTGGACACCACCAACGACCTCAAGGTCCCGCACTGGAACCGCGTCGACGTCGGCGCCAGCTATGCCTTCCAGGTCGCCGGCAAGCCGCTGGTGGCGCGGGCCAACCTTGAGAACCTGCTGGCCAAGAACTACTGGACCGCGTCCAACGGCTACATGACCGTCAGCTCGCCGCGCACCCTGTCGCTGTCGCTGACCGCGGACTTCTGAGGCGCCCATGACCGCGAAAGCCCTGCGCACCTGGTACCTGGTGCACAAGTGGACCAGCCTGGTGTCCACGCTGTTCCTCCTGCTGCTGTGCCTGACCGGCCTGCCGCTGATCTTCCACGAGGAGATCGAGCACTACCTGGAACCGCACCCGGAACTCAAGCCGCTGACCGCCGAGTCGCCGCGCATCGACTACGACGACGTGGTGGCCCGCGCCCTGGCCGCGCGCCCGGGCGAGGTGGTGCGCTTCGTGGTGTTCGACCCCGACGAGCCGCTGGGCGCGGTGATCACCGCGCCCAGCCTGGTGCCGCCGCCGGAGATCGGCCACGTGCAGCCGTTCGACGCGCGCACCGGCGAGTTCTTCGACCCGGAGCCGCCGCCCGGCGGCTTCATGTACCTGATGCTCAAGCTGCACACCGACCTGTTCATGGGCCTGCCCGGCTACCTGTTCCTCGGCTTCATGGGGCTGCTGCTGGTGGCCTCGCTGGTATCCGGGGTGGTGGTCTACACGCCCTTCATGCGCAAGCTCGACTTCGCCGCGGTGCGCACCCGGCGCAGCCGCCGGGTGAAGTGGCTGGACCTGCACAACATGCTGGGCATCGTCACCCTGGCCTGGGTGCTGGTGGTGGGCGCCACCGGGGTGATCAACACCCTGGCGCTGCCGATCCTCATGCTCTGGCGCGGCGACCAGCTGGCCGACATGACCGCGCCCTACCGCGACGCGCCGCCCATGGCCGACAACGGCTCGCTGCACAAGGCGCTGCAGACCGCCCAGGCGGCGGCGCCGGACATGACCATGAGCTTCATCGGCTTCCCCGGCACCCAGTTCAGCAGCCAGCACCACTACGCGGTGTTCATGCACGGCGCCACGCCGCTGACCAAGCGCCTGCTCAAGCCGGCCCTGGTGGACGCGCAGACCGGCGAGCTGACCGACATCCGCGAGATGCCGCTGTACGTGAAGACGCTGTTCCTCTCGCAGCCGCTGCACTTCGGCGACTACGGCGGGCTGCCGCTGAAGATCGTCTGGACGCTGCTCGACCTGGTGGCCATCGTCGTCCTCGGCAGCGGCCTGTACCTGTGGTTCGCGCGGCGCAAGACCCTGGAGAAACGCCTGGCCGACCTGCAGGCCGGGCACCTGGCCGCGGAGGGCGAGGCATGAAGCGCAACCTGTGGAGGGTGTTCCGCTGGCCCCTGGCGCTGGCCGTGCTCAGCCTGGTGGGGCTGGTTTCCGCGCTGGTCGGCGACGGCCCCTGGGACGCGCTGTCCTGGTTCGCCCTGGGCGTTCCCCTAGCGGTGATCCTGGCGGCGCTGGCCCGCGCCCGCAGGCCGTCGCCATGAACCCGATCTACAGCGACCGCGCCCTGCGCCTGTGCGGCTACGCCGGGCTGCTGGCCGCGGTGTTCTGGATGATCGGCGACGCCGGCCTGCTCGGCGCCCGGGCCAACCTCGCCGACTACCCGCCGCTGCAGGACTACCTGGCGCGGATCAGCTTCGAAGGCCTGGACTACATGCTGCCCAACAGCGAGCCGCGCCTGGCCTTCGGCGCCCTGGTGGCGGTGCTGGCCATGCCGCTGTACCTGCTCGGCGCCTGGCACTGGTTCCTGGTCGCCCGCGGCCGGGGCTGGATGGCCTGGACGCTGTTCGCCCTGCTGGTCTGCGGCAACGCCTACTCACCGCTGGGGCACGCCGCCTTCTACCACCTGGGGATGGTCTACAAGACCCTCCTGCTGGTGCCGGCCGACGCCCACCCGGCGCTGCTGGCGCTGGGCGAGCAGTTCCACCGCCTGCTGATGATCGCCTGGGTGGCGGCGGTGGGCGGCCTGGTGGCCGGGCTGGGCGTGCTCACCCTGGCCATCGCCTGCGGGCGCACGCGCCTGCCGCGCAGCAGCGCGCTGCTGCTCAACCCGCTGAGCCTGGGGGTGCTGGGCCACTTCGTCCCCGCCGTGCTACCGGAGCCGCTGGGCACCTGGCTGCGCGGCGCCGGCATCAACATCGGCTGGTTCGTCGCCTACGCCTTCTCCAGCCTGTGGTTCGCCCGGCGCGGGGCTCAGAGCCGGTAGGGCAGGCGCACGCCGGCGTCGTCGACGGGGAAGTCCCTGGTGTTGCGGGTGACCAGCAGGCGCCCCTGCACCTCGGCGCTGGCCTTGATGATGGCGTCCGGCAGCTTCACCCGCAGCGCCTGGCGCACCGCCACGGCGCGCTCGGCGACGGGCGCGTCGAGCGGCACCAGGGCGAAGCTGTCGAGGAAGGCGCGGGTGGCCGCGGCGGTGGCGGGCGTGGCGCCGATCATCACCTCCATCCAGGTGACGATGCTGATGGCGGGGTCATCGTAGCGGCGCAACTCGTCGCGGGCCTGTTCGTGGCCGTTGAGGTAGTCGATGAGGACGTTGGTGTCGAACAGCGCCTTCACCATTCCTCGCGTACCTTCTCCTGGTAGGCCAGGCCGTCGCCGGCGCTGCCGTTCCACAGGCCGAAGGCGGCCTCGGCATCCTGCCGGCGGTGCCGGACCAGGTACTCGGCGACCGCCTCGCGGATCAGCGCGGCGCGCGATTGCTGCTGTTGCTCGCCCAGGGCGTTGAGCGCCTCGAGATGTTCGGCGGGGATGTCGACCAGGGTACGCATGGCGCCTCCATATGTGATATCGACAACATATATCACACATCCCTGATCGACCAAGCCTGCGTTTGTATCAGCGTTTGCCCAGCACCTGGCGGTGGAACAGCACGCAGACCACCACGAACACCAGCAGCCCCAGCCACTGCGCGCTGTCCTCGAAGCCGGCGCCGACCAGCGCCAGGGGCGCGTCCTTGCCGCTGGTGCCGATCAGCGCGGCGAGCAGGATGCCCATCAGGCTCTCGCCGACGATCAGCCCCGAAGCCAGCAGCACGCCGCGGCGGCGCGGCAGGTCGGCGTACTTCTCCTCGTCCACTCCGGCGGCCTGGGCGCGCTTCTTCAGCGCGCTTTCCAGCAGCCAGGCGAGCACCGCGCCCACCACCAGGGTCATGCCGATGGTCGGCGGCAGGTAGATGCCCAGGCCCACGGCCAGCACCGGCAGGCTGGCCTTGCCGGTGCGGCGCAGGAGCACGTCGACGAGGATCAGGGCGATGCCCAGGGCCACGCCGATGAGGATCATGTTCCAGTTCAGCGCGTTATGGAAAATCCCGCTGGCGATGGCGGTCATCAACGTCGCCTGGGGCGCGGCCAGGGCCGCGCCGGGGTCCATGCCCTCGCGCGGCAGGGCACCGGTGAAGCCATAGGCGTTGTACAGCAGCTCCAGCACCGGCGGGATCACCAGCGCGCCCACCAGGCAGCCGACGATCAGCGCCACCTGCTGGCGCCAGGGCGTGGCGCCGACCAGGTAGCCGGTCTTGAGGTCCTGCAGGTTGTCGTTGGAAATGGCGGCGATGGCCAGCACCACCGAGGTGGTGAACAGCGCCAGGGCGATCGCCAGCTTGCCGCCCTCGCGGTCGAGGAAGCCGGTCTCCAGCGAACCGACGCCGAGGATCAGCAGCGACACCAGGATCACCGCGATGATGCCGATGCCGGAGATCGGGCTGCTGGAGGAACCCACCAGGCCGGCCATGTAGCCGCAGGCGGCGGCGATCAGGAAGCCGAAGAAGAAGGCGAACACCACGCAGGTGGCCACCAGGCCCCAGAAGGCGAAGCCGGCGAGGTCCGGCGCGGCCTGGCCGAGGAAGTAGGCGAAGACCACGAACAGCGCCACCAGCAGAAAGGCGGCGATGGCCAGGATCCAGGCCGCCGGCATGTCGCGCTCGGTGCGCAGGTCGCTGGCCTCGACGCGTCCGCTGATGGCGCCGAGCGAGGCCCAGACGCCCTGCACCATGGGTTTGAACAGGGTGGCCAGGGTCCAGAGCGCGGCCACGCCTATGGTGCCGGCGCCGAGGAAGCGCACCTGGCTGCTCCACAGCTTGCTGGCCAGTTCCGGCAGGCTCTGCCCGGCGGCCAGGGTGCTGTTCACGGTGAGCAGCGGCACCGCCACGCCCCAGGCGATCACCACGCCGATGAGGATGGCGATGCCGGCGGTGATGCCCATCAGGTAGCCGGCGCCCACCAGCGCCAGGGAGAAGCCGGTGGACAGGCGGAAGGCCGCCTGGCCGGCGCTGATCCAGAAGCTGAAGCCCTCGGCCAGCAGCTTGAAGCCGCTGCTGAACAGGCTGAACAGCGCCGCCACCAGACCGCCGGCGAGGATGTCGCGCAGGCCCGGCTTGTTGCCGTCGCCGGCCTGCGGGTGTTCCTCGTCATGGCTGCCGACACGGAGGATTTCCGCCGCCGCCACGCCCTCGGGGTACGGCAGGCTGCTCTGCACCACCATCACCCGGCGCAGCGGGATGGTGTAGAGCACCCCGAGGATGCCGCCGATGGAACAGATGGCCGCCGTCTGCCAGAACGGGAAGCCGGCCCAGTAGCCGATCATCAGCAGCCCCGGGAGGATGAAGATGATCGACGACAGGGTGCCGGCGGCCGAGGCCTGGGTCTGCACCATGTTGTTCTCCAGGATGTTCGAGCCGGAGAAGTAGCGCAGCACCGCCATGGAGATCACCGCGGCGGGGATCGAGGAGGCGAACGTCAGCCCGACCTTCAGGCCCAGGTAGACGTTGGAGGCGGTGAAGACGACGGTGATGAGGGCGCCGAGGATGAGCCCGCGCAGGGTCAGTTCGGCGAGGTTCGATTCGTCCGGAATCCGTTCGAGCATGGAAGGAAGTCTCTGAAAGGCAACCTGCCAAGCTTAGGCCAGAGCGGCGCGCGCGCCCACGTCACCGAATGTCGCCCAGGCGACGCCCCCCGCTTTTCGTAGGAGCGAGCTTGCTCGCGAACAGCTTCGGCACGAGGCGGTTCGCGAGCAAGCTCGCTCCTACAAGGGCAAGGGTTGGCGTGCGGGGGTCAGAACGGCTTGTCGCCGAGTATGGTCGCGCGGTGCATCACCCGGCGCTGCGGGCGGTAGTCGTCCACCGCGTAATGCTGGGTCACGCGGTTGTCCCAGAAGGCCACGTCGTTCTCGCGCCAGCGCCAGCGCACGGTGAACTCCGGGCGGGCGACGTGGGCGAACAGCAGGTCGAGGATGGCCCGGCTCTCGGCCGCCGACAGCTCGTTGATGCGGGTGGTGAAGCCGTCGCTGACGAACAGCGCCTTGCGCCCGGTGACCGGGTGGGTGCGGATCACCGGGTGCGAGCGCGGCGGGTTCTTCTTGCGCGCCTCCTCCAGCCGCGCCAGGTCGGCGTCGGTGGCGCCGAAGCGTTCCTGGGGGAAGGACTTGCTGATGTCGTGGGTGGCGGTCAGGCCGTCGAGCAGGCGCTGCAAGGGTTTGGACAGCGCCTCGAAAGCGGCGATGCCGCTGGCCCAGAGGGTGTCGCCGCCATAGGGCGGCAACTGCTTGGCGGCCAGCACCGCGCCCAGGGCCGGGGTTTCCAGGAAGGTCACGTCGGTGTGCCAGATGGCATTGTCGCGCACGTCGGTGACGGCGGTGTCGAGCACGATCACCTCGCGCTGCTCGGGCACGCTGGGGTAGATCGGGTGGATGTGCAGGTCGCCGAAGCGCGCGGCGAAAGCGGCCTGCTGCGAAGGAGTCAGCGGCTGGTCGCGGAAGAACAGCACCTGGTGGGTGAGCAGGGCCTGCTCGATGGCCTGCTGCTGGGCGTCGTCCAGCGGCTGGCGCAGGTCGATGCCGGAGACTACGGCGCCCAGGGCGGGGCTGAGGGGGGCCAGGGTCAGGGTGGTCATTTCTTTTCTCTCTCGTGTTCTGTGCAGGGAAGAGCACCCTCTCCCCAGCCCTCTCCCGCAAGCGGGAGAGGGGGCTTTGTTCGGTGTGTCAGTCGAGCGCCGAGCTAGCCGGCAGCTCCGATCAGTCCCCTCTCCCTTCAGGGAGAGGGTTAGGGAGAGGGGCTCTTGGCTCTACAGCCCTACTCCCAGGAAGCAAACCGCCCCTGCAACCAGCGCAAGCCCACCTCGAAGCTCAACGCGATCCCGGCGATCAGCAGAATCCCCAACACCACCACATCGGTCGCCAGGAACTGTGCCGCCGACTGCACCATGAAGCCCAGCCCGCGGTTGGCGGCGATCAGCTCGGCGGCGACCAGGGTCGACCAGCCCACGCCCAGGGCAATGCGCAGGCCGGTGAGGACTTCCGGCAGGGCGCTGGGCAGCACTACGTGGCGCACCACCTGCCAGCGGTTGGCGCCCAGGCAGCGCACCGCCTGGATGCGCGACCTGTCCACGCGGCGCACGCCGGCGGCGGTGGCGATCAGCAGCGGGGCGAACAGCGCGAGGTAAATCAGCAGCACCTTGGACAGCTCGCCGATGCCGAACCAGATGACGATCAGCGGCAGGTAGGCCAGCGGCGGGATCGGTCGGTAGAACTCCACCAGCGGGTCCAGCGCGGCGCCCACCAGCGGGTTGAGGCCCATGAGGATGCCCAGCGGAATCGCCGTGAGCACCGCCGCGCCGAGTGCCAGCAGCACGCGCAGCAGGCTGGTGCCGATGTGCTGCCACAGCGTGGCGTCGACGTAGCCTTCGGCGAGCACGCGCTGCAGGGCTTCGTAGAGTTGTTCGGGGGCCGGCAGGAACAGCGTGTCGACCCAGCCGAAGTGAGTGGCGAACCACCAGAGCGCGGCGAGTGCGGCGATGCTCCCGGCGGCGGCCCAGCGCCGCGCGTCGCGTGGGCGGGCAGGCTTGGCGCGGCGGCGGGCAGGCAGCTTGGCGCTGAGGGTGTCAGTGGGCATGTTCGGCCTCCGGCTCTTCCAGGAACTCGTCCAACAACGCTTGGCGCAGGCGGCCGAACTCCGGGTCGGCCTTGATCGAGCGCACCGGCTCGCCGGCCGCGTAGCGCCGCGCGAAGTCCGGGCGCAGGCGCTTGACGATGCGCGCCGGCGGGCCGTCCATGACCACCAGGTCGGTGGCCAGGAACAGCGCCTCGTCGACGCTGTGGGTGATCAGGAACAGGCCCTTGCCGGTCTTGCGCCACAGGTCCAGGGTGAGTACCTGCATGCGCTCGCGGGTCAGTGCGTCGAGGGCGCCGAAGGGCTCGTCCAGCAGCAGGAAGTCCGGCTCCACCGCCAGCGCGCGGGCCAGGCCCAGGCGCTGGCGCTGGCCGCCGGAAAGCTGCGAGACGCGGTAATGCGCGTGCTCCTGCAGGCCCACCAGGGCCAGCACCGCGCGGGCGCGGGCCTCGCGTTCGGCACGGCCCAGGCCGCGGATGCGCAGCCCCAGGGCGACGTTGTCGAGAGCGTCCAGCCAGGGCATCAGGGCGTCGTCCTGGAATACCACGCCACGCTCGCCGCCGGGGCCTTCGAGAGTCCGGCCGTCGATCTGCACGCGGCCGCGGTCGGGCTTCTGGAACCCGGCCAGGACGTTGAGCAGCGTGGACTTGCCGCAGCCGGAGGGGCCCAGCACCACCAGGGACTCGCCCTTGGCCACGTCCAGGGTCAGCTCATGCAGCACGCGCCGGGTCTGGCCATGCTGCTGGAAAGAAAGGCTCACGGCCTCTGCCGTCAGACGGCTCATGTTTCTGCCCTCCGCAGGGTAAGAAGTGGCTCGCTGGAGCACCCTCTCCCCCGCCCTCTCCCGCAAGCGGGAGAGGGGGCTAGCCGTGCCATCCCCGGGAATCGGTGCCCAGGCCTGGCGACGGACGGCTCCCTCTCCCTTCGGGGAGAGGGCTGGGGAGAGGGGCTCTTCAGCGGGCTTCCCAGTACTCTCAGCGCTGCCCCACCTGCACGCTCTCCGCCTGGCGCACGTACTCCGCGCTGACGTAGGGCGAGTAGTCCTTGAGCACCGAAGGCACGCGCTTCTGCTCTTTCAGGAAGGCCGCGGTCCCGGCGATGTCCTTGGCGGTACCGCCGCCCAACAGCGCGCTGGACAGTTGTTCCTTGGTCTCGGGGAAGGCGCTGCCGGCCAGCAGCTCGGGCACGTCCTCAGGCGCCGCGCCGGTCAGCCGGGCGATCTTCTTCGCCTGCTCGGAATCGGCGGTCCACTGGGCCTTGTGGGCGTTGTAGTCGGCGAAGGAATCGAGGGTCACGCGGGCGAACTTGGCCAGCACCTCCGGGTGCTTCTCGGCGAAGTCCTTGCGCGCCACCCAGACTTCGAAGGTCGGCGCGCCCCATTTGCCCACTTCCGCGGCGTCGGTCAGCACCTTGCCGCTCTTCTTGATCTCGCCCAGGGCCGGCGACCAGACGAAGGCGCCGTCGATGTCGCCACGGCGCCAGGCGGCGGCGATCTCGGTGGGGTTGAGGTTGACGATCTTCACTTTGGTCGGGTCGATCTTCCAGTGCTTGAGCGCGCCCAGCAGGCTGTAGTGCGAGGTGGAGACGAAGGGCGTGGCGATGGTCTTGCCGACCAGGTCCTCGGGCTTCTCGATCCTGCTGCCGTTGCGCACCACCAGGGCCTCGGCGGCGTTGATCTGCGCAGTGACGATGAAGGCCACGATCGGCAGGCCGCGCGAGGTGGCGGCGGCCAACGGGCTGGAGCCGAGGTTGCCCAGTTGCACGTCGCCCGAGGCGATGGCGGCGACCACTTCCGGGCCGCTGTTGAAGCGGCGCCAGTCGAGCTTCTCGCCGATGGCTTTCTCGTAGGTGCCGTCGGCCTGCGGGACCTTGGTCGGGTCCACGCCGGTCTGGTAGCCGAGGGTGATGTCTGCCTGGGCGATGCCGGCGACGCCGGCCAGGGCGAGCGCGGCCAGCAGGCGGCGCGGGGCGAAAGTGCGTTTCATGGGGTGCTCCTGGAAATGCATTCGGGGCGGCCGGCCGGGCCGTGACGGGCCGCCCCTCGCGGAGCGGCGGGAAATTCGCTTCAGTTGCGCGCCAGGTCCGGCTGCCACACCTGCACGGCGCGGGCGTCCACCGGCTTGGGCAGCAGGCCCTCGGCGTAGAAGGCATCGGCGATACGCTGCTGCTCGTCGAGGCCGTCGGCGCGCACCGGCTGCACGTCGTAGCTGCGGCGGGCGTTGGCCTGCTCCACGGTGGCGGCGTCGAGGTTGCCCCACAGCGGGCCGAGCAGCTTGGCCGCGTCGGCCGGGTGTTGCTTCACCCAGCGCCCGGTCTTCTGCAGTTCGGCGAAGACCTGCCCGAGCACTTGCGGGTGGGCCTTGGCGTAGTCGCTGGAGGCCAGGTAGTAACGCTGGTAGCTGGCCAGGCCCTGGCCGTCGGCGAGTACGCGGGCGTGCTGCTGGCGCTGGGCGCTGGCGACGTAGGGGTCCCAGGTCACCCAGGCGTCCACCTTGTGGTTCTCGAAGGCGGCGCGGCCGTCGGCGGGGGTCAGGTAGGCCGGCTGGATGTCGGAGAACTTCAGCCCGGCCTTGGCCAATGCGGCGATCAGCAGGTAATGGCTGCCGGCGGCCTTGGTCACGGCCACGCGCTTGCCTTTCAGATCGGCCAGGGATTTCAGCGGCGAATCCTCCGGCACCAGGATCGACTGCGCGGTGGGCGACGGCGTCTCGCGGGCGAAGTAGGTCAGCTGCGCGCCGGCGGCCTGGGCGAACACCGGCACGGTGTCGGCGACGTCGGCGGACAGGTCGACGTTGCCAACGTTGAGCGATTCGAGCAGCGGCAGGCCGCTGGGGAACTCATGCCAGGACACCTTGATGCCCTGCTTGCCCAGCTCGCGCTCCAGGGTGCCCTGGGCCTTGACTATGGTCAGCAGGGTGGAGGACTTCTGGAAACCGATGCGCAGGGTGCCTTCGGCGTGCGCGCCCAGGGCGCCCAGCAGGGCGGCGAAGGCGGCGAGGCCAACGGCGAAACGGCGCAGGAACGGGCTGCGGGACATGGGTACGGCTCCTCGGGTACGGGGCGGCCGCCTGCAGAGCGAGGACGGACCACTGGACTGGTGTCAGGTGTTCTGGATGAGTCCGGTGGTCCGGTGAAGCAGAGATTACAGGCATAAAAAATCAGAAATAAATAATTTTTAGTTCTTAACTAATGCCGCGCGGATTCATCCCGCCATCAGTGCGCAGCCCCCAGCAGCCGGGCCCTCACGCCCTCCGCGCGGAGGCTGGCCTGGGCCGCCTGGCGGGCCACCGCCAGGGCCTGGGCGGCGAGGTTGGCGAAGTGGCTGGCGCGACCGAAGGCCAGCGCCGCGCCCGCCTCGATGTCCTCGTCCAGCTGCCGGGCGGCCTGCTCGCTGAGCACCAGGCCCAGGCCGAGCAGCCGCGACAGTTCCGAGGCCTCGGGCAGGTCCAGGCTGTCCGCGGCCTGCAGCGCCAGGCCCAGGGCGACGTTGGCCTGCAGCAGTTGCGCCAGGCCGTCGCCGAGCACGCGCCGTGGCGTGGCCGCCAGGCCCGGCGGCAGCAGGATGTCCTCCGGGTGCAGGCGCAGGCCCTGGCAGTGGGCGCCGGCGCGCAGCGCAAGGCCGGCCCGCGCGCTGGGCAGCGCGGCCAGCAGGAAGTCGCCGCTGGGCGCGTGCCAGGCGCGCAGCAGCAGCCAGTCGGCCGCCTCGGCGGTGAAGGCATCCCATTGCGCGCCGTTGACGCGGAAGCCGCCGCGCAGGTGTTCCTCGGCCCGCAGCAGTTGGCCATCGTCCTCGCCCAGGGCGCCCCACAGCGGCTCGCGCAGCAGGCTCAGGTGCAACAGGCGCTGCAGCTGTTCGCGGCTGCCGAGCAGGCGCACGCGGGTCAGTTGCAGGTGGTGCACGGCGAACAGCCGGGCCAGGCCGCCGTCGCGCTCGCAGAGGTCGCGCAGAACCTGCAGGACCTCGCGCCAGGGGCTGCCGGCGCCGCCCAGCTGGGCCGGCAGCGACAGCCGCAGCAACCCGGACTCGCGCAGGGCGCGGGCCCAGGCGGCGGGGCCGGCGACGGCGGGCTGGGGGAACGGCTCGGCGGGAGCCAGCCGGGGCGGGGCGACGCTCATGGGCACCTCGGGACGACGGAATCAGTGCCTGGGCGAATGGCGCGCGGGAAGACTGAAGCGAAGGGGTTCGGCGGCGCCCCGTTGCGCCGCGCACAAGGCGTGGCCGGGGCGGCACTTAGAACCATATCCAAGCAGTGCGGCAAGGTTAAATAACCTTTTTGCCTTAGCTGAGAACCGTCAGGGCTGCCGCTGGCCAACGGCCGGCCCCTGCTCCACCGCGAAGCCCGCGGCGAAGGTCGGCTGCACGTCCAGGCGCTGCGGGATCAGCCCATGGGCCTGATAGAAGTCCGCGGTTTCCTGCTGCTGGGCGAGGGTCTGGGCATCCAGTGCCTGCCAGCGCAGTTGCCGGCGCTGGAACTGCAGGCGCGCGGCGTCCTCGGGGAAGCCGATGATTTTCGCCAGGCTGCGCGAATACTCGTCCAGGTGCGCGTAGGCCCAGCGCTGGGCGCCGGCCAGGCGTTGCAGGTAGTCCTGCAGGGCGGCGCGTTTCGCCGGGTCGGCCAGGGCGCTGTCGGTGGCGGCGAGGAAGCTGTTGCCGGCCCACAGGCCGCGGCCGTTGACCAGCACCCGCGCCTTGTCGGCGGTCTCCGAGAGCGCGGTGTAGGGCTCCCAGGTCGCCCAGGCGTCCACCGAGCCGTTGGCCAGGGCCATCTTCGCGTCCACCGGGCCGAGGAAGCGCAGTTCCACGTCCTTCTCGCTCAGGCCTGCCGAAGCCAACGCCTTGAGCGCCACGAAGTGGCCGATGGAGCCGCGCCCGGTGGCGATGCGCTTGCCCTTGAGGTCCGCCGCCGAATGCAGCGGCGAGTCGCCGCGGACGATCACGGCGGTGCCATAGGGGTCGGACTTGTCCACCGCGATGGCCTTCACCTGGGCGCCGGCGGCCAGGGCGAAGAGCAGGGGCGCATCGCCGATGATGCCGGCATCCACCGCGCCGGCGTTGAGCGCCTCGGCCAGGGGCGCGGCGGCGGGGAATTCGAACCACTGGATGTCGTAGGCCAGGCCCTTGAGCGCGCCGGCGGCGTCCAGCTGGGCACGCATGTTGCCCTTCTGGTCGGCCAGGCGCAGGGTCACGCGCTCGGCAGCGAGGGCCTGGCCGGCGGCCAGGCACAGCAGCAGGAACAGGCTGAGGATCTTGCGCATGGCGGGGCTCCTCAACGCTGGCCGACTGTGAGGTCGGCGGGTAGCTGGCGGGCCACTTCGGCGGCGCCGGCGGACAGGCTGAAATCGAACGCCGGGGCGACGTCCAGCGCCTTGGGCAGCACGCCCTCGCCGTGGAAGAAGTCGGCGGCCTTCTGCAGCGTGGCGGCGATGTTCGCATCGAACACGATGGGGCTGATGCGCGCCTCGCCCACCCAGCGGCGCGTCACCTCCCGGGGCATGTTCAGGTCCTTGGCCAGCGCCGCGGCGAAGGCGTCTGGATGCTGCAGGGCCCAGACCTGGGCGCGCGCCAGGCGCGTCAGCAGGTCGCTGATGGCGGCCTTCTTGCCGGCGATGGCGGCGTCGCTGGCCAGGGCGTAGGAGTAGCCGGTCATGATGCCGTCGCCGTTGTCGATCACCCGCGCCTGGTCGAGCAGCACGGCGCTGGAGGTGTAGGGCTCCCAGGGCACCCAGGCGTCCACCGAGCCGCGCACCAGGGCGGCGCGGCCGTCCACCGGGCCGAGGAAGGAGAAGGTCACGTCTTCCGGCTTGAGCCCGGCGCGGCGCAGTGCGCCCAGGGCCATGAAGTGGCCCCAGCCGCCGCGGTTGACGGCGATGCGCTTGCCCTTGAGCTCGGCCACCGAGTGGATCGGCGAATCCTTGCCCACCACCAGCGCCACGGTCGCCGGGTTGAAGTGCCAGGCGCCCACGGCCTTGAGCGGCGCGCCGGCGGCATAGACGAAGAGGAACGGGATGTCGCCGGTGAAGCCGATGTCCAGGGCGCCGGCGTTCAGCGCTTCGAGCACCGGGGCGCCGGAGGGGAAGGCGGACATCTCCAGCTTGTACGGCAGGTTGTCCAGCTCGCCGGAAGCACGCAGCGAGGCATAGCGGTCGCCCTTCACGTCGCCCAGGCGCAGGGTGACGGGTTCGGCGGCGCTGGCGGCGCCCGCCAGCAAGGTCGCGGCCAGCAGGCCGGCGAAAACACGCAGGGTTCGTTTCATGGGGCAATCTCCAGGCGGCTTCGCACGGAAGCCAGGGGTTGTCTTGGGGCTATCCGTTCCGCCGGTGCGGTCGCCGATATTGCCGTCGTTGTTGTCGGGTGATCGCGCGGGCTCAGGGGCTCAGCGCCGCCCTCCCCGCCGCGATCCAGACGCTGTCCTTCTGCGGGGTGTGCACGCGCCCGCAGAGCACGTCGCGGTAGTGGCGCTGCAACGGGTTGTGCCGGCTCAGGCCGTGGTTGCCGCTCAGCTCCAGGGCCTTCTCGACCACCGCCACCGCGTTGTCGGTGACGGCGACCTTGATCAGCCCCGCCTCGCTGGCGCTCAGCCGCTCGCGGCAGGCGGCGTCGAGCAGCAGGCGGTTCTGCAGCAGCAGGCCGTCGATGGCGCCCAGCGCTTCCTGCACCCGCGGCAGGCTCGCCAGGGGCGCGCCGAGGCTGGCCGGCACGCGCTCGCGCAGCCAGCCCAGCAGCCAATCGCGGGCGGCACCGGCGATGCCGTCGTAGAGCGCGCCGAGCAGCGCCGCGCTGGCCTGGGCGAAGTCGCGCAGCACGGCCTCGTCCGGCGCCGGCGGCTGGTCGTGGGGGTAGAGGCCGACGGCGTGTTCCAGCGGCACCGGCACCTCTTCGAAGATCACCTCATGGCTGCCGGTGGCGCGCATGCCCAGGTGGTCCCAGCTTTCCACGATGCGGATGCCGGGGCTGTCGCGGCGCACCAGCCAGGCGCCCACCCGCGGCGTCGGCTCGTCGCTGCGCGCCCACACCGCCAGCCAGGTCAGGCCGGGAATGCCGGTGGTGTAGAGCTTGTGCCCGGACAGCCGCCAGCACTCGCCGTCACGCCGCGCCACGGTTTGCGGCAGGCCGCCGCGCGAGGGCGAGCCCAGCTCCGGCTCCACCCGCAGGCTGTTGATCAGCGCGCCCTGCTCCAGCGCCTCGCGGGCCACGCGGCGCTTCAGCGCTTCGGGCCAGCCGGGGTTGTCCGCCAGGCGCCGCAGGTGCAGGTACTGCATGCACAGCACCAGCGCGGTGGAGGGTTCGCCACGGGCCACGGCGCCGACCACCCGGCGCAGTTCGCCGAGGCCGGCGCCGGGGCCGCCGAGCGCCTGCGGCAGGGCCAGGCCGAGCAGGCCGAAGTGCTGCAACAGGGCGAGGTTGGCATGGGGGAAGTCGCCGCTGCGGTCGTAGGCCTCGGCGCTCTCGGCCAGTTGCCGGGTGAGCGCCGGCAGCAGGTCGTTGAGCGCCAGCGGCGGGCTCTGCAAGTTGCTCATGGGCTCAGGCCGTGGCACGCCGGCGCTCGCGCTCGGCGACCTTGGCGCGGGTCAGCGGGATCAGCTCGCGGCCGTATTCCACGGCGTCGTTGAGCGGGTCGAAACCGCGGATGAGGATGCTGCGCACGCCCAGGTCGTAGTAGGCCAGCAGCGCATCGGCGACCTGCTCCGGGGTGCCGACCAGCGCGGTGGAATTGTGCCCGCCGCCGACCAGCTTGGCGATGCCGGTCCACAGGCGTTCGTCGACGCGGTCGCCCTGCTCCACCGCCTTGAGCAGGCGCTGGGCGCCGACGCTCTGCGGCTTGCCCTTGGGGAAGCCGGCCTCGCCCAGGCGCTGGCTGGCAGTCGCGCGGATCGCCTCGGCCCTGGCCCAGGCCTCTTCCTCGGTGCGCCCGAGAATGGGCCGGAACGACAGGCTGAACTCCACTTCGCGACCGTTCTGCCGCGCCTGCTCGCGCACCGCGGCGATGGTCTCGGCGGCCTGGGCCAGGGGCTCGCCCCAGAGCATGAACACGTCGGCCTGCCTGCCGGCGACCTTCAGCGCCGCCTCCGAGGAGCCGCCGAAATACACCGGGATGTGCGGCTTCTGCTGCGGGCGGATGGCCGAGAAGGCCTGCTCCACGCGGTAGTGCTCGCCGTGGAAGTCGAAGGGCTCGGCGCTGGTCCAGGTGCGCTTGAGCACTTCGATGAACTCGTCGCTGCGGGCGTAGCGCTGGTCGTGGTCGAGGTAGTCGCCGTCCTTGCGCTGGTCGGCGTCGCTGCCGCCGCTGATGATGTGCACCGCCAGGCGCCCGTCGAGCAGGTGCTCGAGGGTCGCCAGCTTGCGCGCGGCCAGGGTCGGGGCGACGAAGCCGGGGCGGTGCGCCAGCAGGAAGTTGATCCTGGAAGTGGCCAGGCCGGCGGTGGCGGCCACCAGGAAGCCGTCCGGCTGATCGGACCAGTAGCCGACCAGGATGCGGTCGAAACCGGCCTCCTCGTGGGCGCGGGCGAAGGCGGCGATGTACTGCTTGTCGAGGATCGGGCCGGCCGGGGCGATGGTCTCGGAGGCCAGGCGGTGGCCGATCATGCCGAGGAACTGGATGCTCATGGGGTTGCGTCCTGTGCTCAATGGAAGGCGTTGGCGAAGGAGGGGTCGATCACGCTGGCGGTGTCGAAGGCCTTGGGCAGCGCGCCGGTCTGCAGCAGGAAGTCGGCGGTGCCCTGGTAGTCGGCGGCGGCCTGGGCGTCCACCGGGCCGACGCTCATGCCGGCCTGGCCGATCCAGTGGCGCGACACGGCCGGGTCGAGGTTGGCCTTCTTCGCCCAGATATCGGCGTACTGCTCCTTGTGCGCCTCGACCCAGGCCCGGGCCTGCTGCAGGCGGCCGAGGAAGTCGGCGATCTGTGCGCGCTTGGGTTCGATGGAAGCGGCGTTGGCGGCGATGCTCGACAGCCCCGGCATCAGGTCGCGGGCGGTGAGGATCGGGCGCGCGCCGGAAAACACGATCTGCTGCGAGATGTACGGTTCCCATACCGGGAAGGCGTCGATACTGCCGCGCGGCAGGGCGGCGGCGGCGTCGATGGGCATCAGCTTGACGAAGTCGACGTAGTCGCTGGGCAGGCCGGCCCTCTCCAGCGCGCGCAGGGTCAGCTGCTGGCTCCAGGCGCCGGGCCAGTAGGCGACCTTCTTGCCCTTGAGGTCGGCGATGCTCTGCACCGGCGAGTCCCTGGGCACCAGCAGGGCGATGGTGTCGGGGTTCTGCCGCGACACGCCGATCAGCTTCACCGGCGCGCCCTTGGCGGCCAGGAAGATGAACCCGGAATCGCCGAGGAAGCCCAGGTCCAGCGCCCCGGCCTGCAGCCCTTCGGCCACGGGCGCGGCGGACTGGAAGTGCTTCCAGTCGACCGTGTAGGGCGCGCCTTCGAGCACCCCGGAGGCCTCCATGGAGGCGCGCACGTTGTAGTAGTTCTGGTCGCCCACGCGCAGCGTCGGCAGGTCGGCGGCCTGGGCCAGGGGCGCGCCCAGCAGCAGCGCGGCGAAGGTGGCGCGCAGGCGTCGTTTCAGGTTCATCGGTGGGGCTCCTCAGCCGGCGCGGCGCAGTTGCGGCAGGCGGGCGATGTGGTCGTGGATGGCGGGAATCAGGCCCTGGCCGTAGCGCACGGCGTCGCCGAGCGGGTCGAAGCCACGGATCAGGAAGGTGGAAACGCCCAGGCGGTAGTACTCGCCCAGGGCGGCGGCGACCTGCTCGGGAGTGCCGACCAGGGCGGTGGAATTCCAGCGCGCGCCGGTCAGCCGGGCCACGCCGGTCCACAGTCGGGTGTCGAGCACCTCCCCCTGTTGCGCGGCGGCCAGCAGGCGCTGCGAGCCGACGTTCTGCGGCTGGTGGTCGTGCAGCGGCAGGCCCAGGCGCGCGCGGTTCTCGCGCACCTGTTCGAGCACTTCGGCGGCGCGCTTCCAGGCGGCTTCCTCGGTGTCGGCGACTATCGGCCGGAACGACACCGAGAAGCGCGGCTCACGGCCCTGGGCGTTGGCGGCGTCGCGCACCCGGCGGATGTGGCCGTCGACGGCGGCCAGCGGCTCGCCCCAGAGCATGTAGGTGTCGGCGTGCCTGGCGGCGACCTCGATGGCGGCGTCGGAGGAGCCGCTGAAGTAGATCGGGATGTGCGGCTTCTGCCGCGGGCGCACGGCCGGCGAGGCGCCCTGGAAGCGGTAGAACTCGCCGGCGAAGTCCACCGGGGCCTCGGCGGTCCAGATGCGCCGCAGGGCGTCGAGGTATTCGTCGGTGCGGGCGTAGCGGCGGTCGTGGTCGAGGTAGTCGCCGTCGCGCGCCAGGTCTTCGTCGTTGCCGCCGCTGACCACGTTCAGGGCCAGGCGGCCGTCGCTGAACTGGTCGAGGGTGGCGAGCTGGCGCGCAGCCAGCGGCGGTGCGATCACCCCGGGCCGGTAGGCCAGCAGGATGCCCAGGCGCCGGGTGGCGGCGGCAACGAAGGAGCTGACCACGGCGCCCTCGGCGGCATTGCTGAAGTAGCCCACCAGCACGCGGTCGAAACCGGCGTCCTCATGGGCCTGGGCGAAGCGCCGGACGAAACCGGCGTCCACCGCCTCCCCCAGCGGCTGGTCCACCTCGGAACTCGGGGTGGCGGTGATCATGCCGAGAATTTCCACGCTCACTGTGTTGCCCTCGCCTGGGCCGCTGCATAAGGGCGGCGGCTTTCGTTATAAGAAAAACGTCTTGATTGACGTTGTTCTTAGAAGCTATAGGCAAGCACTTCATGATGGAAATTCATTTTTGGCATATTCTAATATGCTAATTAAGCATATTCAGAGTTGGGCAAGTTGCGCGGGAGGGGTTTTCGCTTTCGTATCAACGGAAACTGCGGGGCTGGGTTCGAGAACGCCCTCTCCCTAACCCTCTCCCTGAAGGGAGAGGGGACCGTTGGGCAGAAACGGGTATTACGGAGTCAGCCGGAAACTCTGGCGTATCCGGCGAACATCAGGCTTGCAGCCGGCACGGACAAGCCCCCTCTCCCTTCAGGGAGAGGGCTGGGGAGAGGGGACAGAGTCGACCTGAGACGACAGCGCTGCCGGGAGAGTCTGTTCGCGAGCAAGCTCGCTCCTATGTATGGACTCACCCCCACCGTCAACCCGCTTTTGAACATGAAAACCCGACTGCATCTATGTATTAGGCCTGTTCGAGGAAGCCACGTCGGGCTTCTGGCCAACATTGGGTAAGCCCGCGGAATGCCGATTACAAAGAGGCCTCGAAGGCCGGTAGGAGCGTAGGCATCGATCCGCGACGGTCTGACCAGGGGTCAATGTTCTTCAGCAAGGGTTGGAGCGACTTGGCGCCCCGTTGGCGGGAACTCGTTGATCAGTGGCTCATTTCCATCTCCCGGCAAGCATTCGGCTTGCGCTGGTAGGTCTGTTCGCTGCACAGCAGCACCCAGGCGATACGCAGGTTGCGGTTGGCCAGTCGCACTGCCGCGCCCTTGCGCCCCAGACGTTGTAGCCAGCGCTGCAGGCGCCGATCGTCCGGGTGTTCGGAATCGGGCCGCAGTTGCTTCAACACCGCATGCGAGCCCACGACCATCAGGCTGCGCACATAGGCGTCGCCACGTTTGGTCATCTTGCCCAGCCGTACCTTCTGCCCGCTGCTGTGCTGGTCGGGCACGATGCCGAAGTAGGCAGCGAACTGACGCGCATTGGCGAAACGTTCCGGCTCGACCTGTTTGGCCAGTAAGGCCGTGGCCGTGATCGGACCGATACCACGTACCGTCATCAGCCGTTTGGCTGTCGGGTCGGCGGCGGCACAGGCTTCCAGACGCCCGGTCAGCGCGGCGATACGCTCGCCCAGCCGTTTCCATTCGTTCAGCATCTCGTCGATCAGCTCGCGCAGCAGAGCCGGCAACGGCTGGCGGGCGTCTTCCAGCACCCGGGTGACACCTTGCTTCAAGCCCACATCCCCCTGCGCCAGGGCGATGCCCTGCTCCAGCAGCAGCCCGCGGATCTGATTACCCATGGCGGTGCGCCGCCGCACATAGCCCCGCCGGACCCGGTGCCAGGCCTGCATCGCCAGTGCCGCGACGCTCTTCACCGGCACCGACGCGATACTGCTATCCCGGCCCGCCCGCAGAATGGCGTGGGCATCATTGCGATCATTCTTCGCTCCGCTCCGGTGCTCGGCCACCCGCTGGGCCGGCAGGATACGCACCGGGTTGCCCTGCGCCTGCAGCAGCCGAGCCCAGGCTTGTGCTCCAGGGCCGGTCTCCATCAGCACCGTCACGCCCTCCGGCAGCTTCTGCAGAAACACCTGAAACGCTTCACGCGACTTGATTCGCTGTTCGTACGCCAGTTGACCCAGGGCGTCTTCCCCCGCCACCTGGAAGACCTTTTTCGCCAGATCCACGGCGACTGTCGTGCACACCGATACATCGGTTGCAGACACCGGCTTATTCATCGTCGTATGCTTTTTCATGGACTCACCCTCACTGTCGGTGGCTTCTTAGACCGCCACCGTGGCGCCTCGACGCCTCGGTGAGGGTGAGTCCATCCAATTACAGGGGGCGAATGAGTAAGACTCACCCCACCCGCATATCCAACCCATCAGCCACCGCATCGCCGAACAACCGCGCCGGCGCCTCCAGGTTGCCCAGCAAGCGCGGCCGCACCAGCCAGAGCTGGATCAGCGGCTGGAAATCCTCCAGCTGCAACACCCGCAGTTGCTCGCGGTAGCGGCTGCGCGCAAGAGCCGGCGCCGGCACCAGCCCAAGGCCACGTCCCTCGGCGACCAGGCCCAGCTGCAGCTCGCTACCAAAGGTCTCCAGGTTCAGCTGCAAGCCCAACCCCTGGTCAGCCAGGGCGCGCTGCAGGCCGGCGCGGAAGCCGCAGCCGTCGGGGTTGAGCACCCAGCCGTGCTGGTAGCAGTCGAGCAGGCGGCGGGCCTGCACGTCGTTGTCGCGGGCGGCCACCACGCACAGCTCCACGCGGCCCAGCGGCGTGGCGCCGAGGTCGTCGGGGAACACCTTGCTCGGCGGGAACAGCACCACCGCCGCGTCCAGCTCGGCGTTCTCCAGCCGCGCCAGCAGGTGGCTGCCCCAGCCGCTGCTGACCTGGGCGCGCAGCTCCGGGTACTCGCCGGCCAGGTGCCGCAGCGCTTCCAGCAGCACCACCTCGCCGATGCTCTGCGGCACGCCCAGGCGCAGCACGCCGCTTGGCGTCGTGTCGCTGGCCACCAGTTCGCGCAGCCCGTCCACCTCGCGCAGCACCCGGCGGCACTGCTCGTAGACGCGCAGGCCGGCGGCGGTGGGCTTGAGCGGCTTGGTGTTGCGGTCCAGCAGCTCCACGCCCAGGGCTTCCTCCAGGCTCTGCACCCGGCGGGTGATGGCCGACTGCGTCAGGCCCAGGCTCTCGGCGGCCTGGCTCAGGGAGGCGTTGCGGATCACCGCGACGAAGGCGTCGATGTCGTCGATCTTCATGGGGCTGGCACCAATTGCATTTCTTGCATATTAGCTTAGATTCAAAATGCATTTCAGGAATAAAAACGCGTTTGCTACCGTACACCCAGAACCTTCCGGAGTGAATACGCCGCATGTCCGCCCCCCTGCGTCTCGACCGCCTGCGCCAGTTCATCGGCGACCTGGCCAGCCTGCTCGACGAACATCCCGACGAAGCCACCCTGCTCGCCAGCGCCCGCCCGCTGCTGGCCGAGCTGGTGCGCCATGACGACTGGTTGCCCGAGGCCTGCGCCCAGCCCGACGCGCAGCGCTACCAGCAGTACCTGCTGCACGCCGACTCGCAGCAGCGCTTCTCGGTGGTCAGCTTTGTCTGGGGTCCGGGCCAGCGCACGCCGGTGCACGACCACCGCGTCTGGGGCCTGATCGGCATGCTGCGCGGCGCCGAATACTCGCAGCCCTTCGCCTTCGCCGCCGACGGCAGCCTGCAGCCGGCCGGCGCGGCGCTGCGCCTGGAGCCGGGCGAGGTGGAGGCGGTGTCGCCGCGCATCGGCGACATCCACCAGGTCAGCAACGCCTTCGCCGACCGGCCGTCCATCAGCATCCACGTCTACGGCGCCAACATCGGCGCGGTGCGGCGTGCCGTCTATACCGCCGAGGGTGAAGAGAAGCCCTTCATCTCCGGCTATTCCAACAGCCAGTTGCCCAATATCTGGGACCTGTCGAAAGAGAACCCCGCATGAGCCAGATCGCCCGCCGTACCTTCCACGACCTCCGCGCCGCCCTCCTCGCCCGCCGCGAGCTGGCGCTGCTCGACGTGCGCGAGGAAGACCCCTTCGCCCAGGCGCACCCGCTGTTCGCCGCCAACCTGCCGCTGTCGAAGCTGGAGCTGGAGGTCTACGCCCGCGTGCCGCGCCGCGATACGCCGGTCACCGTCTACGACGACGGCGAAGGCCTGGCCGAAGTCGCCGCGCAGCGCCTGCTGGCGCTGGGCTACAGCGACGTGGCCGTGCTCGACGGCGGCCTGGCCGGCTGGCGCGCTGCCGGCGGCGAGCTGTTCAAGGACGTCAACGTGCCGAGCAAGGCCTTCGGCGAACTGGTGGAGGCCGAGCGCCACACGCCGTCGCTGGCCGCCGAGGAAGTGCAGGCGCTGCTCGATGCCAAGGCCGACATGGTGGTGCTCGACGCCCGCCGCTTCGACGAATACCAGACCATGAGCATCCCCGGCGGCATCAGCGTGCCCGGCGCCGAGCTGGTGCTGCGCGTCGCCGAGCTGGCGCCCAGCCCGGCCACCCGCGTCATCGTCAACTGCGCCGGGCGCACCCGCAGCATCATCGGCACCCAGTCGCTGGTGAACGCCGGCATCGCCAACCCGGTGTCGGCGCTGCGCAACGGCACCATCGGCTGGACCCTCGCCGGCCAGCAACTGGAACACGGCCAGGCGCGACGCTTCGGCGAAGTCTCCGCCGCCACCCGCGCAGCCGCCGCCCAGCGCGCCCGCGCCGTGGCCGACCGCGCGCGGGTGGCGCGCATCGACCTGGCCGGCCTGCGCCAGTGGCAGGCCGAAGGCGCGCGCACCACCTACCTGTTCGACGTGCGCACCGCGGAGGAATACGAGGCCGGCCACCTGCCCGGCTCGCGCTCCACCCCCGGCGGCCAGTTGGTGCAGGAGACCGACCACGTCGCCAGCGTGCGCGGCGCGCGCCTGGTGCTGGTGGACGACGACGGCGTGCGCGCCAACATGAGCGCTTCCTGGCTGGCGCAGATGGGCTGGGAGGTGGCGGTGCTGGACGGCCTGTCCGCCGCCGACTTCAGCGAGCGGGGCGCCTGGGCCGCGCCGCTGCCGCAGCAGCCGCAGGCCGAGACCATCGCCCCGCAGACATTGGCCGAGTGGCTGCGCGAGCCGGGCACCCGGGTGCTCGACTTCACCGCCAGCGCCAACTACGTGAAACGCCACATTCCCGGCGCCGCCTGGGCCCTGCGCAGCCAGCTGAAAGAAGCGCTGGCGCAGCTGGGCACGGCCGAGCGCTACGTGCTCACCTGCGGCAGCAGCCTGCTGGCGCGCTTCGCCGTGCCGGAAGTGCAGGCCCTGAGCGGCAAGCCGGTGTTCCTGCTCGAAGGCGGCACCGCCGCCTGGGTCGCCGCCGGGCTGCCCACCGAGGAAGGCGAGAGCCTGCTCGCCGCGCCGCGCATCGACCGCTACCGCCGCCCCTACGAGGGCACCGACAACCCGCGCGAGGCCATGCAGGGCTACCTGGACTGGGAATTCGGCCTGGTCGAGCAGCTCGGCCGTGATGGCACCCACGGCTTTTTCGTCATCTGAAAGCCCGCCATTTCGCGACGTCTGTCGGTGAGTGGCGAAAAAATGACCACCTGTCGGCTGTCCGGGAAAGTGATGGGAATTTTGACGTTCTGGGGTGTCTTAGCCTGCAGAGGTGCCACCATGAACGTCACCCACCGCTACGCCATCCACTACCGCCTGCGCGAACAGCCGCGCCGGCTGATCCACGAGTGGTCCGAGGAACCCAACGAGTTCCTCGCCCTGCTCCAGGTGCTGCTGCACCTGGCGCAGGAGACCGGCGAAGACCCCACCGGGCTGACCGACGCGCCGCTGGACCCCAACCTGATCCCCAACCTGCGCAACAGCGCCGACCGCGTCGGCGTCAGCCGCGTGCGCATCGTCCCGATCGACTGAGCCGGCTCAGGCCGCCTCGCGCCGCCGCCACTGCGGCAGGCTGATCAACACCACCGCCCCGATGATCACCGCCATCGCCAGCGCCTCCGGCCAGCCGATGTGCTCGCCGGCGAACGCCACCCCGAGCAGCACGGCCACCGCCGGGTTGACGAAGGCATAGCTGGTGGCCGCCGCCGGCCGCACGTTGGCCAGCAGGTAGACGTAGGCGCTGAAGGCGATGATCGAACCGAACACCACCAGGTAGCCCAGCGCCAGCCAGCCGCGCACATCCGGCATCTGCTGCAGGTGCTCGCCGGAAAGCTGGCTGCCCAGCAGCAGCGCGGCGCCGCCCACCAGCATCTCCAAGGCGCTGGCCATGGGCCCGGCCGGCAGGTCCAGGCGCCGGCTCCACACCGAGCCGAAGGCCCAGGCCGCGGCGGCGAAGAGAATCAGCGCGGCGCCCGCCGGGCTGCCCTGCAGGTTGGAGCCGAGGTTGAGCAGCACGATGCCGCACAGCCCAAGGCCGATGCCGCTCCACTCCAGCAGGCTGTTGCGCTGGCCGAACAGGCGCGCGAACACCAACGCGAACAGCGGCACCGTGGCCACCCCCAGGGCGGCCACGCCCGAAGCCACGCCCCAGTGCTCGGCCACCGTCACCCCGCCGTTGCCGCAGCTGAGCAGGAGCACGCCGATGGCCCCGGCGTTCAGCCACTGCCGCCCGCTGGGCAGCGGCGCGCCGCGGTACAGCGCCCAGGCCAGCAGCAGCGTCCCGGCGATGACGAAGCGGCAGCCGGCCATGAGCATCGGCGGCCAGCTTTCCACGCCGATGCGGATCACCAGGTAGGTCGAGCCCCAGATGAAGTAGAGGGCGAAGAAGGCGGCGATCAGCGTCAGCGAAACGCGGGCTTTGGGCATGGGCATGACAGACATGGCAGAGGGCTCGACAAGTGGGTCGTGGCGCCTCATTTTATTAAGTGCTTTCAGGCCTTATAAGGCACAGAAAACGCATTATCTGGCGGAACACTTTTCTTTCGATGGATTTTCAAACGCAAAGCCGTCGATTCGACAGACGGGAGAAACCGATGGACAAATACGACCGCGCACTGCTCGCCGCCCTGCTGGAAAACGGCCGCCTGTCCTTCGCCGAACTGGCCCGGCGCATCAACCTCTCGCCCCCGGCAGTGGCCGACCGCGTGGCGCGCCTGGAGGCCGACGGCGTGATCACCGGCTACCACGCCAGCGTAGACCTGACCAAGCTCGGCCGCCCGATCCAGTGCCTGATCGAACTGCGCCTGAACGACCACCGCGGCGCCCTGCAACTGCAACGCCTGACGGAAATCCCCCAGGTGCTCGACTGCTACCGGGTGACCGGCGAATCCTGCGTGATGCTGCGGGTGACGGTAACCAGCACCGCCGAGCTGGAAGAACTGATCGACCAGTTGGCGCAGCATGGGGCGAGCAAGACTTCGCTGGTGTTGTCCACGGCGCTGGATGGGCGGGTGCATCCGGCGATGTTGCAGGGGGGATGAAAGGCTGGAGGCTGGAGGCTGAGGGCTTTTCGTAGGAGCGAGCTTGCTCGCGAATGGTGCTTGCCGGCGGGCTTGGGAGGTGGGCTTTAGAGCACCCTCTCCCTAACCCTCTCCCTGAAGGGAGAGGGGACTGTTCGGAGCGCTTGGATGCTCTGGAGTCAGCCGGCAACCTCGGCGATTTCCGGCTGAAACCACTTCCTCTCTCGGCACGGACTAGCCCCCTCTCCCTTCAGGGAGAGGGCTGGGGAGAGGGGACGGAGTCGACCTGAGACGATAGCGCTGCCGGGAGAGGCTGTTCGCGAGCAAGCTCGCTCCTACGAAAAGCCAAAGCCCCCACCCTGCGCGCAAAAAAAGAGGCGGCACCGCTCGCACGGCACCGCCTTAAGTCACGGAGTTGCTGTTACATCGTGGGCCGGCCACAGCCGCCCGATGTATTGGATTACTTTTCCACGATCGCGGTCACACCTTGCCCGCCCGCCGCGCAAATCGAGATCAGCCCGCGCCCTTTCCCGGCCGTGTCCAGCAGCTTGGCCAGGTTGGCGACGATGCGCCCGCCGGTGGCGGCGAAGGGGTGGCCGGCGGCCAGGGAGCTGCCCTTGACGTTGAGCTTGCTGCGGTCGATCGAGCCCAGCGGCGCGTCCAGGCCGAGGCGGGTCTTGCAGTACTCGGCGTCCTCCCAGGCCTTGAGGGTGCACAGCACCTGGGCGGCGAAGGCCTCGTGGATCTCGTAGTAGTCGAAGTCCTGCAGGCTCAGACCGTTGCGCGCCAGCAGCCGCGGCACGGCGTACACCGGGGCCATCAGCAGGCCTTCTGCGCCTTCGCCGACGAAGTTCACCGCTGCCGCCTCGCCGTCACGGAAGTACGCCAGGATCGGCAGGCCGCGCGCCTTGGCCCAGTCCTCGCTGGCCAGCAGCACCACCGAGGCGCCGTCGGTCAGCGGGGTGGAGTTGGCTGCCGTCAGGGTGCCGCGCGGGCCCTTCTCGAACACCGGCTTGAGGGTGCCGAGCTTTTCCAGGTTGATGTCCGGGCGCAGGTTCTGGTCGCGGGTCAGGCCGCGGAACGGCGTCATCAGGTCGTTCTGCCAACCCTCGGCGTAAGCGGCGGCCAGCTTGATGTGGCTTTCGTAGGCGAGCCTGTCCTGCTCGTCGCGGGGAATCTGCCAGGTCTGCGCCATCAGCTCGCAGTGCTCGCCCATGGACAGCCCGGTGCGCGGCTCGCCGTTCCTGGGGATGTGCGGCATCAGGTGGCGCGGGCGGATCTTCAGCAGGCTCTTGAGCTTGTCGCCGTTGGACTTGCCGCGGTTGGCCTCGAGCAGGATGCGCCGCAGCCCCTCGTTGACGCCGATGGGCGCGTCGGAGGTGGTGTCCACGCCGCCGGCGATGCCGCAGTCGATCTGCCCCAGGGCGATCTTGTTGGCCACCAGGATCGCCGCCTCAAGCCCCGTGCCGCAGGCCTGCTGGACGTCGTAGGCCGGAGTTTCCGGGGCCAGGCGGGTGCCCAGCACGCATTCGCGGGTGAGGTTGAAGTCCCGCGAGTGCTTGAGCACCGCGCCGGCCACCACCTCGCCCAGGCGCTCGCCGTGCAGGTTGTAGCGCTCGATCAGGCCGTCGAGGGCACAGGTGAGCATCTCCTGGTTGCTCGCCGTGGCGTAGACGGTGTTGGAGCGGGCGAAGGGAATACGGTTGCCGCCGACGATGGCGACCCGTCGGGTCTGGGTCATGCAAGGCTCCTTGCGGGCTGAGCGGGTTCTGGCGCACAGGCTAACCTTAGCCGGTCCCGTCGCATTGGCCGCCCCGCCATGGCGCAGGTCAGCGCGGTCAATTGCGCGGAACCGGTGCCTGCGTAGAGTGGTCGGCACTTCGAGTATCCGTGCAGGAGCCCCCGTCCATGACCGATCGCTACATCGCCTTCGCCAACTCCAACGTCGGCCGCCGCCTGGTCGGCGCCTTCGGCCTGCCCGCGCCGGTACGCCTGGAACGCTGGAGCGCCGGGCGCACCCGGCCGGTGGACGGCGCCCTGTTGCTGGGCGGGACGGGCAACCTGGGCGAGGCCGTGCGGGGCTTCAGCCAGCGCCTGACCGACGCCGTCTACGCCGCCGTGGAAGGCCAGTACGGCCTGCCGCGCTGGACCGCCGAGCACGGCCCGAAGCTCAAGGCCATGGTGTTCGACGCCAGCGGCCTCACCGGCTTCGAGCAACTGATCGAACTGCGCAACTTCTTCCAGGCCGCGCTCAAGGGCCTGGACCTGTGCCCCCACGTGGTCATCCTCGGGCGCGCCCCGGAATCGCTGAAAGACCCCATCGCCGCCAGCGTGCAGCGCAGCCTGGAGGGCTTCAGCCGCTCCCTGGGCAAGGAGATCCGCCGCGGCGGCAACGTGCAGTTGCTGTACGTCGGCAAGGGTGCGGAAGACCAGCTCGAAGGCGCCCTGCGCTTCTTCCTCTCGCCCAAGAGCGCCTACGTGTCCGGCCAGGTGATCCGCCTTTCCGCCTACGCCGGCCAGGTGCAGGACTGGAGCCGCCCGCTGGTGGGCAAGCGCGCCCTGGTCACCGGCGCCGCCCGCGGCATCGGCGCGGCCATCGCCGAAACCCTGGCCCGCGACGGCGCCGAGGTGGTGCTGCTGGACGTGCCGCCGGCCAAGGACGCCCTCGACGCCCTGGCCGCGCGCCTGGGCGGCAAAGGCGTGGCCCTGGACATCTGCGCGCCGGACGCCGGCGAGAAGCTGGTGGAAGCGCTGCCCGAAGGCGTGGACATCGTGGTGCACAACGCCGGCATCACCCGCGACAAGACCGTGGCGAAGATGAGCGAGGCGTTCTGGAACTCGGTGATCGACGTCAACCTCAAGGCCCCGCAGGTGCTCACCCAGGCCCTGCTCGACGCCGGCAAGCTGCGCGACGACGGCCGCGTGGTGCTGCTGGCCTCCATCAGCGGCATCGCCGGCAACCTCGGGCAGACCAACTACGCGGTGAGCAAGGCCGGCCTGATCGGCCTGGCCCAGGCCTGGGCCCCGGCCCTGGGCAAGAAGGGCATCAGCATCAACGCGGTGGCCCCGGGCTTCATCGAGACGCAGATGACCGCGGCCATCCCCCTGACCATCCGCGAAGCCGGCCGACGCATGAACTCCATGGGCCAGGGCGGCTTGCCCCAGGACGTGGCCGAGGCCGTGGCCTGGTTCGCCCAGCCGGGCAGCGGGGCGGTGAGTGGGCAGGTGTTAAGAGTGTGTGGGCAGAGTTTGCTTGGGGCGTGAGGGTGGCGATGATGTGCCGGCATTGCCTGGGGGATCGCGGATGAATTCGCTCCTACACCTCCAGGGAAGCACGGCTTTTCGTAGGATGGTGTTGAGCGAAGCGATACCCATCACCACGGCAGCATGGGTATCGCAAGCTCAACCCATCCTACGAAGAGCACCTCGGCGCAAGACAGTTGCCCCTACGATCGTGCTTCCACACGATGACACCAAACCCACCTGTAGGAGCGCGCCCTGCGCGCGATTCGCGGGCAGGGCCCGCTCCTACAAGGTTAATGCCGAACCTTCGCCCCACGCCGGACAGGCCCGCGGGGCGCGCAGCCAAGGGCCGGGGAGAGGGCGCTCTTCAGGGCAAGCACCGCAGCCACCGGCAGAACAGCGTTCGCGAGCAAGCTCGCTCCTACGAAAAGCCGCTCCCTCCCGTCGCGAGGTTCGCCCCTCTCAAACCTTCCCACGCTTGCGGAACTCCACCGGCGTCTCCCCCACCCAGCGCTTGAAGGCGCGGTAAAAGGTACTCGGCTCTGAGAACCCAGTACGCTCGACGATCACCTCGATACGCTCGTCGGTCTTCAGCAACAGCTCCTTGGCCAACCGGCAGCGATAGTCGGTAACCAGGTCGTTGAAGCGCACCCCGGCCATGGCCAGGCGCTCGCGCAGGCGCCGGGCCGGCATGTCCAGGCGTGCGGCGACCTGCTCCAGGGTGGCGCCGCCGTCCACCAGCAGCTCGCCGATCAGCTCGCGCACCTTGCGCACCAGGTCCAGGCGTTCCACCTCGGCCAGTTGCCGGCGCGCCAGCGACTCGTGCATGCGCAGCAGCTCCGGCGCGGCGTGGCGCGAGGGCTTGTCCAGCACCGCGGCGTCGAAGACCAGTGCATAGCGCTCGGCGCCCAGGCGCACCGGGCAGCCGTAGACCTGTCGGTAGCGTTCGGCGGGGGCGCCTTCGCCGTGCATCAGCTCCACCTCGTGGGGCCGGAAGTCGCCCTCGGTGAGCGCGTGGAACAGGCGGATCACCGCGCCGGCGAGCATTTCCGGGAAGTGCCGGTTGGTCCCGGCGCTGTGGCCGAGCAGCAGCACGGCGCGCTCGCCCTCCACTTCCAGGCGGGCGTTGAGGGTGTCGGAGAGCAGGCGCACATAGCGCAGGGCGTGGCGCAGGCCCTCGCCGAAGGTGGCGCTGGAGAGGAACAGGTATTCCAGCAGCAGGCCGTGAAAGGCCGGCAGGTGCCCGGCCAGGTACAGGCCGACGTGCTCCTCGCCGCATTCCTCGGCGGCGGCCTTCCAGAACAGGTTCTGCGCGCTATGCGGGAAGCGCCCGGCCGGCAGCGAGCCCGGCGGCAGGCCAACCCGGGCGAGCACACGGTCGGGATCGCTGCCGCTGGCGCGCAGCGCGTCGATCACCGGGCGCATCAGCGCCACATCGTCGGTCAGATCGTGCATGGTATTTATTCTGGTTATCCATGAAGCGGGCCCATCTTAGGCAGCTTTCCTACCGCCTCTCAAGTAACACGCCATGGCAGCGGTCGAATTATCCACAAGCCCCATGCCAGAGCCGCCGATTGACCGGCCTGCCGCCACGCCGCCCCGCCCCGGCCAATGCCCGGCCGGGCCCGGCGGCTAAGCTGAAGGCAATACCGCCCAGGAGATTCCTAATGCCCAAAGACTGGCTGGACCTGTCCGCCCCACCCGCCTTGCCCGGCCTGTTCCTGCGCGCCGCCGTGCGCCGCGGCCTGCGCGGCCGCAGCCTGCCCACCCGCGGCGTGCGCGCGCCGGTGATGGTCGACGCCCGGAACCTGGAGCGCTACCGCCAGGTGTGCGGCTTCAGGAACGACCACCTGCTGCCGCCGACCTACCCGCACATCCTCGCCTTCGGCCTGCAGATGGGCCTGCTCACCGACGCCCGCTTCCCCTTCCCGCTGCTGGGCCTGGTGCACCTGGAGAACCGTATCAGCGTGTTGCGCCCGCTCGGCGGCCTGGGCCCGTTCCAGGCCAGCGTGCGGGTGGCCGACCTGCAGCCCCACGACAAGGGCGTGACCTTCAGCCTGATCACCCAGCTGCACGACCAGCTCGGCCTGCTCTGGGAAGGCGACAGCCGCCTGCTGTTCCGCGGCATGCGCCTGGAAGGCACGCCGCCGGAACGCGAGGAACAGCCCGAGCTGCCGCTGGAACAGATCGACCACTGGCAATGCCCAGCGGACATCGGCCGGCGCTACGCCCGGGTGGCCGGCGACTACAACCCCATCCACCTGTCGGCGGCCAGCGCCAGGCTGTTCGGCTTCCCCCGCGCCATCGCCCATGGCCTGTGGAACAAGGCGCGCAGCCTGGCGGCCCTGGGCGAGCGCCTGCCGGCGGCCGGCTACCAGGTGCAAGTGCGCTTCCAGAAGCCGGTGCTGCTGCCCTCCAGCGTCAGCCTGCTGGCCAGCGAGGTGGCCCCGGCCGGGCAGTTCGCCCTGCGCGGCGAGGACGGCCTGCCGCACATGGCCGGCGCCTGGAAACCGCTCGACGCTTGATGCGGCGCCGCTGAAGCCGGAAGCTATGGGGCTCCCAAGGAGCCCCCGATGAACCTCGACGAACTCACCGCGCGCCTGCACGCGATCCGCGACCACAACGATTGGAAACGCTTCCACAGCCCGAAGAACCTGGCCATGGCCGCCAGCGTGGAAATGGCCGAGCTGGTGGAAATCTTCCAGTGGCTGAGCGAAGACGAGTCGCGCCAATTGCCCGCCGACAAGCTCGCCCACGCAGGCCAGGAGGTCGGCGACATCGTCCTCTACCTGCTGCTGCTCTGCGCCGAACTGGGCCTGGACATGGACCAGGTGGTGCGCGCCAAGCTGGCCGACAGCGAAAGGCGCTTCGTGCATGGCTGACCGGCATTTCGACGAACTGGCCACGCGCTTCGCCGAGAAGATCTACGGCGGCGCCAAGGGCGCCATCCGCCTGGCCGTGCTGCAGGCCGACCTGGCCGAAACGCTGCCCGAACGCCCGCTGCGCGTGCTCGACATAGGCGCCGGCCTGGGCCACATGGCGCTGTGGCTGGCCGAGCGCGGCCACCAGGTGACCCTCGCCGAACCCGCCGTGCCCATGCTCGAAGGCGCCCGCCAGCGCTTCGCCGAGGCCGGCCGCGCGGCCACCTTCATCGAGGCGCCCTGGCAGGCACTGCTCGGCCAGCTCGACGAACCCTACGACCTGGTGCTGTGCCACGCCGTGCTGGAATGGCTGGCCGAGCCCCAGGCTATCCTCCCCGTGCTGCACCAGTTGACCGCCCGCGACGGCTGGCTGTCGCTGGCCTTCTACAACCGCGACGCGCTCATCTACCGTAACCTGCTCAAGGGCCACTTCCGCAAGCTGCGCAAACAGCGCTTCGCCGGCGAAGGCCAGAGCCTGACGCCGCAGCAGCCGCTGGACCCGCGCGAGCTGGAAGCGGCCATGGCGGATGCCTGGAACATCGAGGCACGCAGCGGTGTGCGGGTGTTCCACGACTACATGCCGCAGGAGTTCCAGCACAAAGCCGAGCCCCTGGACCTGGTGGAAATGGAACTGGCCTACCGCCGCCACCCGGCCTTCGCCGGCCTGGGCCGCTACCTGCACTGGCTGTGCCGCCCGCGCGAATAGGTGCACAATCGCCCCATCACCGTCGTCGCCCGCGCCCCGGCGCGGGCGGGAGCCCCCGCATGTCGCCACGCCTGATCCTGCTGCCGCTGCTCGCCGCGCTGGCCGCCTGCCAGAGCCAGAATCCCTACACCAACCAGTCGCTGCCGCCGCCCCCGGTGCCAGCCCAGGCCAGCGCCCCGGGCTTCGATCCCGGCGCCTACCCGGCCGCGCCGCCGGACTACGGCCGCTACCGCTCGTGGAACTGGACCGGCGCGCCCAGCGGCGCCACCACCTACGGCAGCTCGCTGCAGGACGCGGTCAGCGAAGGCCTCGACCAGGTCGGCCTGCGCCCGGCGCGCCCCGGCGCCACGCCGGACCTGCGCGTAAGCGCGCGGGTCAGCAGCGAGCAGCGCACCCGCCAAGTCACCGACTACTACGGCGGCGGCTACTACGGCGGCTGGAACGATCCCTGGTACGGCGCCTCCATCCCGGTAACGCGAACCTACATAGTGCAGGTCAACGTGGTGCGCATCGAACTCTACGACGCCCGCGACAACCACGCCGTCTGGGTGGCCTCGGCCGAATACCAGCCCAGCGGCAACCAGAGCGAACAAGCCCGCGGCCTGCGCGAAGCGGTGCGCAAGGCGCTGTCGGGCTACCCGCCGCACTGAGGCGCTTGTCCGGCTTTGCTGCCAGAAAACTGCGGAATAGGGCCATTTCGAGGCATTCCGCCACTTGCCTTTGCGCACGCTCTGAGCTTCGATGAAGACTCTGCCTGGAGTATGCCGATCATGATCCGCCGTCTGTTGTTGCTGGGCCTGCTGCTGGGCCTGGCCGCCTGTGAGACCGTCAACCTCAGCCGCGACTACGATTCCAGCCGCGACTTCGCCGCCTACCGCAGCTGGGCCTGGGCGCAGCCGGCCTTCGAATACCGCCCGGACGACCCGCGCATCAAGAGCGACCTCACCGAGCAACGCATCCGCTCGGCGGTGGCCGACCAGCTCGACCAGCGCGGCCTGCGCCCGAGCCAGGGCGGCGCCGCGCCCGACGTGACGGTGCGCGCCTACCTGATCGTCGACCAGCGCCAGGACCAGGTCACCACCTACACCGGCGGCTACTGGAACGGTTATTGGGGCGGCTACTGGGGCGGCCCGGCGATGGCCGAGTCGCGCACCGTGACCTACAAGGTCGCCACCATCCAGGTCGACCTGCTCGACGGCAAGGACGGCAAATTGGTATGGCGCGGCAGCGGCGAGCAGATCATGCGCAGCAGCCCGCCGACCCCGGCCGAGCGCGAAGCGGCCATCCGCGAGACCGTGCAGAAGGTCCTCGCCCAGTACCCGCCGCGCGGATGAGCCTGCAGCATCGCCCCGTGGAAGCCGGCGACCTAGCCGAGGTGGCCGGCTTCGTGCGTAGCGCCGACGAACTCTTCTACGCCTACCCCAAGGCCCGCTGGCCGTTCAGCGTCGAACAGCTGGCCGCGGCGGTGGCCGAGCGCCGCGCCAGCACCCTGGCCCTGCTCGACGGCCGCGCCGCCGGCTTCGCCAACTTCTACCAGAGCCTGCCCGGCGAGTACTGCGCGCTGGGCAACATGATGGTCGCGCCCTGGGCCCGCGGGCACGGCGTGGCGCGCTACCTGATCGGCGTCATGGAAGACCTCGCCCGGCGCGACTACGCTGCACCGCTGATGAAAATCTCCTGCTTCAACGACAACGCCGGCGGCCTGCTGCTCTACGCCGGCCTGGGCTATCGCCCGGTGGGCATCGTCGAGCGCCAGGCGCCGGACGGCCGCCGCGTGGCCCTGGTGCAGATGGAGAAAGCCCTTGGACCAGCCTGACATCCAGCGCGTGCTGATCATCGTCAGCAGCGGCCCGAGCACCCCGGCGCGCTGCGCCGCACCCTTCTACACCGCCACCCTGCTGGCCTGCATGGACGCCGAGGTGACGCTCTTCCTCAGCGGCGAGGGCGTGCAGCTGGCGCGCCAGGACGTGGTGGACAATCTCTACGCAGCCCCCGGCGGCGAGCCGCTCAGCCACTTCATCCAGCAGGCCAAGGAAGCCGGCGCGCGCCTGCTGATGTGCCGCGCCCCCGGCGTGCCCATCGACGAAAGCGCGCTGATCGGCGAAATCGACGAAATCGCCAGCGGCGGCGAACTGGCGCGGATGATCCTCGAATACGACCGGGTGCTGACCCTGTGAAACTGCATGGCCTGGAATTCCCCGACGACCTGCTCTACGCCCCGGACTACAACCTGTGGCTGCGCGAGGAAACCGACGGCGCCGTAACCCTCGGCCTGAGCGCCTATGGCTGCGCGCTCTACGGGCAGATCTTCGCCTTCACCCCCAAGCGCGACGGCTGGCACATCGAGCGCGACCGCAGCTTCGGCGTGGTGGAATTCGCCAAGGCCGCCTCCTCGGCGCGCTGCCCGCTGGCCGGCACCCTGCTGGTGAGCAACGAGGAAGTGCAGCGCCGCCCAGGTCTGATCAACCTCGACTGCTACGGCGAAGGCTGGATGGTGCGCCTGCGCCCGGACGACTGGGCCAGCGCGAAGGCCGGCTTCGTCAGCGGCCAGGCGGCGCTGGAGGCCTTCGCCGAACGCATGCGCCTGGACGCCTTCGACCCCGAGGGCAACGACGTCCAGGCCCTGCGCCGCGACTGAGCTTAAGCAAGCCATAAGCTTCGCCGGCCTAGGCTGTGCGATCCGCAAGCTCCCCCACAGAAGGAGTCCACCATGCCCCGGCTTCCCGCGCTCGTCCTCGCCCTGCTCGCCCTCTCCGGCTGTGCCGGGCAGAGCAGCTACAACCTCGGCGCCATCGAGTCGCCGGTGAAGGAATCCTTCGGCCTCGACGACGTCGAACGGCAGCCCATGATGGGCGCGCAGTTCCAGCAACAGGGCGGCTTCTCCTCCCAGCAGCAGCGCCTGCTGATGGGCCAGTGAGGCAGTCCTAGTCCACCCGGAAGCCGGCCAGCTGCTGCTGTTGCTCGACCGCCAGGCGGGCCAGCTCCAGGCTCGCCGCGGCGCTCTGCTCGGCGTTCTCCACCACGCTCTGGATGCTGTCGTTGAGCTGGGTGATGTTCTGGCTGATCTCATGGGCCACCGCCGTCTGCTCCTCGGTGGCGGTGGAAATCTGCGCGTTGCCGTCGGCGATGCGGTCGATGGCGTTGGCGATGTGCCGCAGCGCCTCGCCGGACTCGCGCGAATGCCGCACGCTGTCCCCGGCCCGCTCGCGGGACTCCTGCATCACGCCCACCGCCTGGCGCGCGCCGCTCTGCAGCGAATCGATCATGCCGCGGATCGACTCGGTGGCCTTCTGCGTGTTGCTCGCCAGGCTGCGCACCTCGTCGGCCACCACGGCGAACCCGCGCCCGGCCTCGCCGGCCCGCGCCGCCTCGATGGCGGCGTTGAGCGCCAGCAGGTTGGTCTGCTCGGCGATGCTCTGGATCACCCCCAGCACGCTGCCGATCTCGTCGCTCTGGCTGTGCAGGCGGTCGATCACCTCGGCGCTCTCCTGCACCGCCTGCGACAGACGTTCGATGGCGCCCAGGTTGGCCTCCACCAGCTCGGTGCCCTGGTGCGCCTCGCGGCGCACGTCCTCGGCCACCCGCGCCATGTCCAGGGCGTTCTCCGCCACCTGCTGCACCGCGGCGCTCATCTCGTGCACGGCGGTGGCGACCATGGCGGTCTGGTCGCCCTGGCCGTTGGCGGCATCGCTGACCTGGGCGCTGATGGCGCTCATCTCTTCCGACGCGCTGGCCAGCTGCACCGAGGCGCCGCCCAGGTGGCGGATCAGCCGCTGGAAGTGCTCGAGCATGGTGTTGAAGGCCTGGGCGGTCTGCGCCAGCTCGTCGCGGCCCACGGCCTCGGCGCGCAGGCTCAGGTCGGAATTGCGCTGCACCGTGGCGATGGTCCGGCCCAGTTGTTCCAGCGGGCGGTTGATCGAACGGCTGACCAGCAGGCTGAACAGCAGCATGCCGACCAGCACCACCACGGCGATGGCCACGAAGCTGGCCTTCATTGCCTGGTAGCGTGCGGTGGAGGCCTGGCTCAGCCTTTCGCCCTCGCGGACCTGCAGCTGGGCCAGTTCCTCCAGCGCATCCCCCAGCGGGTCGAAGGCCGCATACAGGCGCCGGATGAAGCTGGCGTCGCTCTCGCCGCGCAGGCTGCCGTCGGTCTGTTCCTGCAGCGTGTCCACCAGCTTGTCCACCGCGGCCATGCGCGCGCGGATGCCGGCCACCATCTGCTGCTCGGCATCGGTCATCTTGCTGTCCTGCACCAGGCGCCAGGAATCCGCGATGGTCTTGCGCGCCTCGCCGATGGCGCCGCGCAAGGCGTCCACGTCTATCACCCCGGAGCGGTACTTGTGCAGCGCATCCACCATGTTCACCGCATAGGCGTTGGAGATCAGGTTGAGCCGGTTCACCGGGCGCATGCGGTCGTTGAACAGCTCGTCGAAATCATCGTTGAGCTGGTCGGCGTTGTACGCCGCCAGCGCCATCACCCCGGCCAGCACCAGCAGGGGCAGGAACGCCAGCGACAGCAGGCGGGTACGTACGCGGATCTGGTTGAGCATCGCATCTCTCCTGGGCTGCTCGAACTCGTGCGCGGACCGCACAACCGCGATCCGCTCGTCTCGGCGAATGGATCGGCCCGCCAGGGGATAACTGGACCTGAGGATTAAGTAGGAAAAATCCCGCCATTTAGAGAGATGCGTCGCAGGAAAGGGCTGCTAGGGTGAAAGAAACCCCACGCCCGGGAGGCCGGATGCTCCGCCACGCCCTCGCCCTGCTCCTGCTGCTGGCCAGCCTCGGCGCCAACGCCGACCAGCCGGCGCAACCCGGCTTCGTCTACCTCGACCAGGTGCTGCAGCACGCCCATTACGAAGCGCGCTACTACAGCGGCGACAACTTCGTCGGCAGCCGCATCGACGGCTACGAAAGCCCACGGGTGATCCTCACGAAGGAAGCGGCCACGGCCCTGGCCGAAGTGGAGCGCGACGTCGCCCTCAGCGGCCTGCAACTGAAACTCTTCGACGGCTACCGCCCGCAACGCGCCGTGGCCCACTTCCAGCGCTGGGCCGCGGACCTGGCCGACACCCGCACCAAGGACCGCTACTACCCGCACCTGGACAAGGCGGCGCTGTTCCGCGACGGCTACATCGCCAAGAAATCCGCCCACTGCCGCGGCAGCACCGTGGACCTCACCCTGGTCGACGCCAGCACCGGCCAGGAACTGGACATGGGCAGCCACTTCGACTTCTTCGGCCCCATCTCCCACCACGGCACCAACCTGATCAGCGTGCAACAGACGCGCAACCGCGAAACCCTGCGCAGCGCCATGCAACGCCACGGCTTCGAGCCCTACGCCAACGAGTGGTGGCACTACACGTTGAAGCAGGAGCCGTATCCCAACACTGCCTTCGACTTCCCGGTGAAATAGCCTGCCAGCTTTTCGTAGGAGCGAGGGGGACGCCTAGTTCTTGCTCGCGAACGTGTTATCCGCTGATTGCGGAGTTGAGGCGGTTCGCGAGCGAGCTCGCTCCTACAAGAGCATGGCCAACCCGCCCACCTCAGGAATAGGCTCAGCCCAAACCTGCAAACGGGAAGACCCATGAGCACCGTCGACGACCAGACCAACCCACACGCCAGCGATCAAAGGACGCAAGACCGCCATCGCTTGCGAAACCGCCTTCTGGCCGGCGCCGAATCCGCTCCCACAGAGCACGCCGATGCGGCCTTCTTCGAGCACCTGCGCAACCGAATCAAGGAACAGAGGAAGAAGCCCTAACAACGACGATGAACCTGCGCACCGGCCCGAACGTCGAACGACAGCCCCTCAGCCAGGACATCCCATGACCCAGCCCCCCACCTTCGACGGCCAACGCTGGAGCAACGCCGAAGCCGACCGCATCGAACTGGCCGAAGCCAACCCGGACTGGCCCCGGCGCTTCGCCGAGGAAGCCGGCGCCATCGCCAGCGCCCTGTCCCTGCCCGGCCTGAAGATCGAACACTTCGGCAGCACGGCGGTGCCCGGCCTGAAGGCCAAGCCGATCATCGACATCCTCCTGCTACCCCCGCCCGACGCCGACTGGCAAAGCCTGGTCGCCCCGCTGGAAGCCCTCGGCTACCAATACTGGCGCGACAACCCGGCGCCGCAGCGGATGTTTTTCGTCAAGGGCATGCCACCCCGGGGCCAGGGCAGAACCCACCACGTCCACGTCATGAACCTGGCCGACGCCGACCGCCACCTGATCTTCCGCAACTGGCTGCGCAACCATCCGCAGGACGCGGCGGAATACCAACGCCTCAAGGAACGACTGGCAGAACGCTTCCCCACCGACCGCGAGGCCTACACGCAAGGCAAGGACGAGCTGGTGGCCCGGATACTGGGCAAGGCCCTGCAAGAGGGCCGCGACTCAGGTGGATCGGTACAGGGAGCCAGAACGTAGGATGGGTTGAGCGCCAGCGATACCCATGCGGTCGATGATGGGTATCGCTGCGCTCAACGCCATCCTACGTGGTGCAGCAGGCACGCATACCGCATCGCTTTCCTGGCTCTGTCTGCCGAGCTTTCCATGACTGCAACTACTGCTCTTCGTCAGGACTGAGTTGCCCGGCAACGGGCAAAGACTCTCCAGTCAACAACCACCACCGATACTGCGGATAAAGCTCCCCAAGCCGCTCCAGCTCCTCAGCACCAATACGTGCTCTTCCCCGCTTGATGCTCTGCCAGCGCACGTAGTCCTTGCTGTTCACCTCAGCCAAATCCTTCAGACTTGTCTGCTCCAGCAAGAACAGCGCTCTATCGGCCATGCCTTGCGCCATTAAAAAATTCCGTTATGGAGTATTGCCATAAGTGCAGATCTATGGAAATAATCCATAAATCATCGTGATCCCAAGTCCGATGAATACTGACGGAACAGGCGTTGAACTGGAAGACTGCTGCCCAGGATCGGCCTGTTCCTGTCCCCTGAGTTTCCATCACGGAAGGAGACACCAATGCCCCATTTCGACACCTCCACCGCCCTCGCACTGCTGGGCAAGACCATCCAAGCGGACCTGACCTTGAAAGACGCGCCGTATCTTGAAAGCTATCGCGGTCGCGTCGTCGGGGTGGCCCTGACCGTGGAGGATGAGCCCCCGTACTTTCTGGTGCGCAATCCGGCTGAGCCGCAGCGCTTTCCGGAAGAATTGTTATGGAGCGATATCCACAGAATGCAGGTAATCGACGACGAGACGCCAGCCAGCGAAACCTGAAAGTTATCGCAGCAAAGACAGAAGCGGAGGGAAGTGGCGGAAGGCAGTGAGAGTCGAACCCTTTAAATGTCTTGGTTATCAATGGTCTACGCTGGTCATTGCTGGGTTTGGTGCCATGCGTCAAGGTTTTTGTAGCCCATTGCTGGGCTATGTTTTCGACACTTTTTCGACACTTATGGGCATTCCTTCAGCATGCGTGCACGGTACGCTTCTTTGTATTGTGGGTTTTTCTCATTATTGAAAATTGAAGTCCATGCTTGGCAATTTGGGTTGGCTTGAGGTGTTTTTCTGTTGAGCGGCGGCGAGGTTTGGGGTGGCTGCTCTATGAAGCTTGTTTCGATTATTTTTAGTTGCCAAGCCATGTATAGGTGCCATGCCATTCCTAAGCCGACTCCCCCTAGAAATATTCCTAATGCAATTGATGCAACTAGGTTTGCTGGGCTTACATGGATATGTATTGGCCTGTTTGTCCTTATCAATTTTCTGCTCCTTGTCCTTTTGCTCGGGCGTACCAGCGCCTACTCACTTCCTTGGTGATCGCTATCCCGCGTTTTGATTGGGCAAGTTTCTGTTGGCCTCGTCGTATTCGGGGCTTGTCTGTCCGCATTCTGGTGCGATTTGGCCGCTTGCTATCCACAAAGCATATTGTGGATAAATTTTGACCAGCACTTCTATTTCTTCAGTGCTAAGCCTCGCCTTTTTGTGGCGTAGGTTCTTCCATCGGCTGTAGTTGATGTCAGATTGCCGCACTAGGTCGTCTAGTCCAACCTTATAAATTAAGGTTATAGCCCTATCCTGGATTGATTCCATAAGGTTCTAAAAAGACTCCAAGTTCAGTATTTACTCTCTTGGAATGCACTATTACTATGTCTCTAACGGTTCACTATTTACCCTCTACAAGTGAACCAAGCGCATTACCTATAGACCAACATAGTGCAGCAAAGCCCATGGAACTGGAACAGATAAAGGTTAAGGAATTGACGGCAGCCCCTCCCCTTCTGCCGTGGAAGGTCTTCTGCGTCTGGATTGGCATGGGCTCGGAGACTGACACGGTGCGTGGCTGGATTCGCCAGGGCTACCTGCCGACTCGTCGTGTCGGGAAATACCTGATGGTCAATGTGGCTTTGCTGAATAAGCAGCTGCTGGAAGAGGAGGATTTCTAATGGATCGCTTTGTTCTTCAATCCATCATGTGTATTGCGGAAAAGGCTTATTTGGCTGATTCCGTTCAGCAAAATCTTCTTTATGTATTTAAGCTGGATGGATTTATTGAGGCGCTTTTTGTTTCGTCTCAAATTTCGGCTGAGCAAAGCGGCCTGTTGCGGTCTTTTTCTATTAACCTTCAATTTGAGTTCGATAAAAGTCACTCTTGTTTCCCGTCTGCAATGAATGTTGGGCCAATTATGCCTTCTTGGGTTGCCCGTCAGCGGAGGGCTTTGGCATGAATATTTTGAAAGCCATGCTTGGTTTGGGGTTTTGGTTTTTCATTCTCTTTGCCTCTATTGGTTCGTTTTTTAAGTTTACTTTTGATTTGAATGATTCCAGCTTTTCGACCTTTCTTTGTTTCATGCTGTTTATCGCTGCGCTGTTCTTTTTGCTTATCCCGGTCCTTGCTTTTGTGTTGAAGCAAATTGTTGAAAGCAAGGCTTGGGATTTCCTTGGGGAGTAGCCATGCATGCGCGTAAGTACTCGGGGCGCCCTCATGCTGAAGACTGTGATTGCTCGGTTTGCTGGGTTAAGAGAATGGGCCCTAACCCTGTTCGCATACATGGTCCTTTCTGTCGTAAGCACCGTATTTATCTTCAGGATGGTGTTTGGCGATTTGTACGTGGACCTTGCTACTGCGGTGATCGTAGTCGCTCTGATTGGCGTATCTCTAGAGCTGAGGGATTCGATTCTAGGGCGTTCTATGCGGGAGATATCTTCCGTAGAGCCTAGTCGTGTAGTGCAGCTGTATTTCTTTTTTGTTGTCGTGGTTACGACTTACTTGGGGATTCCTCTCTACTTCTTTTATTGGTGGTCATTATGAGCGCGATTATTCCCCCGCGCCGGGAAACTCCGGGCGACCCGCCCAAAAAGTTCCTGGTTCAAGTGAAAACTTCCGATTTCCTTCTTTTGCAGCAAGAGGCAGCTAATCGTGGAACTGATCTTCTCAAGCTGGGTGGGTTTGTTCTTAGTGCTTGGCTTGCTGCTGGCTGTCCTGATTTCAGTAATTAGTGCCGGTTGCCGGGCTGTTTGGAACTATCAGGATAGCAAGCATGAAGTTGGCGAGCGGTTTCTGATTTATTTGTGGCATTGCAGACAGAGTCCCGAAACGTTTGATCCGGGTTATGCCGCGACTCTCGTTTGGTCGATTCGGTGCCGTCGGTGTCGCCATCGTTATATGCCGCTGGCTCGGATGCTTAATCGGGCTCGTCTTGAAAAGACAGAGTTCGGGCGATTTCGGGAAGAGGCAGTAAAAGCAGGCTTTCAGATTTAACGCCCGGTTGGGCACTTCAAAAACCCCTAGGAGGTAATTCCTATGTTCGATCAAGTCATGCAACAAAAAATGCTCGTGCTCGGTGTTGAGCGCACTACGGTTGATCGTTCCGTTTTCGTCTCGGCCTTCGTGGGTCGCCAGCCGGAAACTGAGCGGGTAGCCGATACCCGCGCTTACGCGATTTCGAAAATCAGCGTCGAACCGTCGGTCTTCGACAAGTTTCCTGCGGTGACGGAGCCGGTGGAGCTGAACCTGCATATCCGCTTGGTCAAGGCGGCGGGCGGCAAGATGCAACCGCGCATCGTGGACGTGGAAGCCGTCAAGGCGGGTGCTGCTGTGTCGCGTCCTGCCGCCAGTGACAAGGCTGGGGCCTAAGCATGTGCGCCGCCTGGGTTGCATCGTCTGACGTGGCGCCGTTCTCCGGCCGCGCCTCTCTGTCGATGTGTTCGGACGAAAACGGGGGCCGTGGCGGCCTAGCAGGTGTGGCCCGCTGCTCCATCGCGTGGCCCGTTTCCTGCGAGCCGCCGCGCTCTGCCCACGCACCGTCTGACGATGCTCCCGGCGTCTGCGCGGCCCTGGTCGGCGCCGATCTTGCCGTTTACGTGCTTACCGACGGCGCCACTCTCGCCCCCGTCAAGGGCCGCGCCCCCGGCTCGTCGGAACAGCTTCATCGTTCCGGCGAACGGAGGCACGGGCGAAGCGAACCCTTGATGGCTCCCCGACAAAACAGCCTCCGAGTCATAGGGGCGGGGGAAGCTCTATCCCCCCGCCCCTCTGACTCCCTGGCGAAGGGCGGGATGGTAAGGGCGGAGCCCTTACGACTTTGCTCTTTGATCTGCGTTCCAAGGGCGCAGCCTTTGGCCCCCGGAGGGCCATCAATAAAGAGCCTCCGGCACAGCCGGGCAACTTCTACCGATCTTTCAGCCGCCTGCGAAGGCAAGGGGGACGCGTAAATGTCCGCTTGGCTGGCCAATGTCACTTTGGGCGATTTGTTCGCCCTTCAACTCGTCCTCGGTCTCGTCCAGTGCGCGGCTTTGGGTCTCATTCATGGGCATCAGAGGTAACGGCTATGTCGCTCTCTTGGGATACGTATCTGTTTATCGCTGGGCTCGCTGTGGGTTCTGTAGGTATTGGCATCGCCTACGGGCACTTCCGCCTTGGGTGGAAGGAACTGATTGATGCCGCATCGTAAGAGGAAAAACCTCATGAAACTGCAAAGCAAGCTGCCGGCCATGCCGGTTGGTGTGTCCAGCGAAGTGACTCCGGCCGGTAAAGCCGGAGGCCAAAGCCTGGCCGCTTTCTCCATCAAAAACACTGCTGTAATCGCCGTCGTCGCGGGCTCCATGACTGCTGGCATGGCCAATGCCGCCATCACGGTTCCGCCGGAGATTCTCGAGGTCTTCACCGATCTGGCAGCCGCCTTCGGCGTGCTCATGGCCGCCGGTGCCGTCCTGTTCGGCGTGATTCGTGGCGGTGTCGCTCTCTTCAAGATCGCCAGCCGCATCTTCTCCGCGGCCGGCGCCTGACGGGTGGGCGGGTAGATGCGCGCGGCTATCCGCCTACTGGTTGCCCTCACGCTTCTGGCGTGGGGGCAATTTGGTTTTGCGGTTGATTATTCTTGGTTTACGCCTACGGCATGGAATGGTGTTACTTATTCGGGTCCATCGCCTGCGAATGTTTGTTCTCAAATCCCTTATGGTAATGGTTTTTCTTTTGATCATGTAATTAGGGAATCTGACACTCTTTACCATTGTTATGCGATTCGTCAGTCTGATGGTTCTATTCATACTGGTGTTGCTGTTCAAAGAACAGGGGACTCCTGCCCTAATGGCGGCACTTATAATCCGTCTACCGGTGAGTGCACTGCTCCTAAGAATTGTTCGGCTACGGCCGGAAAAAAGAAAGCCGTGGCTATGTCTTGTACCTATGTTAAGAGTGCGAATCTTTTTTCATGCCCTCGTGAAATGAATTCCGATGGGTGCGCATACATTCCCAATGGCGCAAAAACCAATTGCAATACGGATGCATCACCTGACGGTACATTTGTTTGTTCTGCTTATTATACGGGCTCTGGTGAAGAGGCTAGTGACACTTCGACAGACTGCACGGCGCAAAGTTGTGCTGATGCGCCTAGCCCTGGCGATACGAATCCTGATTCTGGCTGTGTTACGGCTGGTGGAAAAACTATTTGTATAAAGGATGAAGAGAACGGCTGCGGAACAATTAATGGTCAATATGGGTGCTATAAGCAAGATGAGGGCTGTGGAACATTTAACGGTACATTCCAATGTGTAAGTACTGATAAACCTCAGGGTAATTGTGGCTATTTCAATGGTCAGCAAACTTGCTTTGATCCTAGCGATCCTACAAAGGTAATTGATCCCTCTTCGCCCGATCATCCTGCCAATGGCGGTAATGCCGATGGCAATCAAAACAATGATCCTATGGCCCCTGGCGGTACGCCTGGAAGCTCTCCGCAGTCTGGTGGCTCTGGTGCGACTAACCAAGCGATAAATGACTTGGGCGAAAAGCTAGGCCCTAAAATCGATAAAACCAATAGTTTACTTCAGCAAATTATTGATGGTCTTTTTGGCCAGGATTACGACAACTCCGGTGATGGTTCTGACTCTGAAGCTGAGGTTAAGGGTGGGAACGCCGGTGATGCGATAGGCAATAAGATTAAGACTGAAGGTGATCGTGTTCAGCAAGAGCGCGAGGAAAAGACTCAGGAGCAATTGGATAAAGTTGAGTCTACGGTGGACTCTTGGTTTGGTGGTGGAATTGATATGGGGAATGCGCTTGAGCGAATTTTCCCCTCTGCTTCGGGCTGCGGTATTTTTTCGATAAGTTTTAGCCTAGGAAAGTATTCGGCTCATATGGACATTGATACCTGTGTTCTGAGTCGCGTCAGGGCATTGCTTGAGTGGATTGTCTGGTGCTGGACCATTATTGGCGTTTGGAAGATTTTCTATTCGGGCTTACGCCTTGAAGATACGAAAGCAGCAAAATCGGGGTATTAATCATGGGCTGGATAATTGGTTTTCTTAAAAAGCTTTTCCCCCGCTTCTTTGCTCAGCTTTCACGCTTTCTCATTGGTTTTATATCGCCAATCATCGGACCACTGCTGGAGTACATAGCCAAGTTCTTTAGCAAGCTTGGAATGATTATTCTTGTTATTGGAGCAATTGGCGCGGCTATCACTGCTTTTACTGTGGCGTTGAATGCGATTGGCTCTGGCATTGCTGCCCAAGCACCTAATGATTTAATTGTTATCGGTCGCATGTTTATTCCTAGCAATTTCTCCATTGCTATTTCTACTCTGCTTTTAGCCCGTTTGAAGTCGCTTATCTTCATGTGGGTTATCCGTATCACTGAAAAATTCGAAAACGCATAGGTTTGCCATGGCCGTTTATATCGTCACCGGCAAACTTGGTGCCGGTAAGACTCTGCTTGCCGTAATGAAGATACTTGAGTATCTCAAGAAAGGTCGGCGTGTTGCGGTAAATGTTGATGTTCGGATGGATAAGCTTTGCCGGCCGAACAATAAGCACTCTCGCCTTGTTCGGCTTCCTGATCTTCCTACCGCTGATGACTTGGTTGGTCTTGGTATTGGTTGCGATGTTTACGATGAGGAAAAGTTTGGTGGAATTTTTCTTGATGAAGCCGGCGTTTGGTTGAACTCCCGCGATTGGAATTCCGGCGGGCGCTCTGACCTTCTCAAGTTCTTTTTATTCCTCCGCAAACGGCGCTGGGACCTTTGGCTTATTGTCCAGAACATCAATGTGATCGATAAGCAAGTTCGTGAATCGATTGCTGAACATGTTGTTTATATCAATCGCCTTGATCGCGTAAAGGTTCCGTTCTTAAGTTCTATTGGTCGAATCTTGAGTCTTGGCTTTTGGAATGGATGCTTGCCCAAGATGCATTACGCCATTGTTAAATATGGCGCCAAGTTCAATTCAATGAAGGTAGATGAGTGGTTTTATCGCGGGTCAGAGTTTTATGATTTTTACGATACCACTCAGGAATATGACAAAGAGTACGACAAAGGCTGCTATTCAATGTTGCCTCCGGGATATTGGCGCAGAAAGCTCCCGGCGGCTGTTCGTAATGCGGGGTTCTACATGCGTACAACGAAAATCTTTTTCCGTCGCACTCGTGTAATTACGGGCTTCTTTGTTGGTGCGGTCTTTGCCGCCTCGGTGACTTTTGCAGCTACGTACCGCCCTTCTGCGTCTTCTTCAGCGGCCGAGGGTGTTAAGCCTGTAGCTGCTCCTGTAGCGACTAAGAAACTAAAAGAAGAGTTCTCAGACTACAAGATAGTTTCGTTCCAGCGCTTCCCGGACGGAGTTCGATATATTTTTGAGACTAAGGACGGCAAGCGCATTAACTCTAAAGATTTTGCAGTAAAGAACATCACTGTTAAAGACAGGGGTGCCTCTGAGGCTCTGTTAGTTCGTGACAGTGACTATCTTTCCATCTATCGCTAGGGATTGATCATGTCTTATATGGCAAGAGGGCTATTAGCTCTTGGGATGGTGCTTGCGCCTGTGGTTAACGCCACTGAGGCAATTGATATATCAGAAGGCACCGTAATGGATTTGGTGGATTGGGCATCTGCCCATCTTGGAAAGTCTTTAATTGTGGGCGCTGATTTGAAGTCGGCGCCTTTGTCTATTTATGCCAAGTATGATACTCCGCAGCAGCTGGAAGAATTAGTAGGCCAAGCTGTTAGAACGGCTGGATTTTACTTTTCGAGTGACGCAAAGACTATTCAGGTTAGCTCTAAGGAAATGCCTACTCCGCTGGCATTTAAAACAGAGGTTATTCAACTTCAGCATCTACAGTCAGATTTTGCTTTTGAGTCTGTTCGCGATGTGCTGAATTCCAGAATGGCCGCCGATCAAGCGTCAAACAAGGGGGCAATGCCTGGGCAAGCTCAAGCGATGGTTTCCCCTTCGCCTACGTCTAACGCGTTGATCGTGACTGCGACGGTGGATCAGCTTGAGGTGGTGCGCCAGGTCGTCAAAGAGATTGATCGGCCTAGGCGGCAGGTGATGATTACCGCTGTTGTGGCTGAACTCTCGGATGATGATTTTCAGTCGCTGGGGCTCAATGTTACGGCTGCGAATAATCGGTTGAGCCTTAGCGGTACTGCCTTCGGTAAGGTGGACTATTCAGACCTTGGTTTTAGCCTGACGTTTGACGGTCCGACCTTGGGCGCGTTTTTTCAGGCGGTGAAGTCCACCGGGCGTAGTCGTATTCTTTCGACTCCGCAGCTGCTGACGCTCAATCGGGAAGAGGCCAGCATTGTCGTCGGCCAGAATGTCCCTTTCATCACGGGTACCACTACGTCTGGCGCTACGCCTGCGGACAATCCTTATCAGACCATTACGCGGCAGGATGTTGGCGTTACGCTCAAGGTAACGCCCTTCATTACGCCTTCCGGTTCGATCGAACTCACGATTGAACAGGATGCCTCTAGTGTTTCAAACGACAAGACAGCCGCCGATATCATTACTAATACGCGGCGTATCTCCACCAAGGTGCAGCTTGCCAATGGCTCGGGGATATTGCTGGGTGGGTTGCGCTCGGAACAGACGGATAAGTCGACCTCGAGGGTGCCACTGCTATCGGATGTGCCGGTGGTGGGGCGCCTTTTCCGGTTCGATTCTGAGCGGACTAAGGCATCCAATCTTGTGGTCATGCTTTCCGCTCGGGTGTTTGACCCGAGTAAGCCTTTCTCCGACCTCTCTCAAGCCCCTTTCACTGCTCCTCAGGTAGCCGCCCAACTGGCTCTGCCGACGCTCGGCATTGGCGATTCTGAGGCCCCTGGGCGAGCCGATAGGGGGCGGCGTCGGGCGCAGCACGGGGACGCCCCCTAGTGGCCGCCCGGGGGCCCAAAGACGCCCCTGTAGCACGTCTTATAAACAGTTTTCCAAGTGGTCATTACTGCACATTGTTGAAGGAATTGGGGAATGAAAAAGGCTAAGGATCAGGAACGTCTGGATGTGCTTACGGGGGAAGAGAGTTCGCGGGGGCGGCTCTTCGTTGATCCTTCTTCGGCTGCCATCACCGATCTGTCAGGCATTCGCATTCTTCGGTGTGGCGTGGATACCGTTCGCCAGCTTTACAAGGGACTGATTCGTCCTCAGGTGCTGGCGCTTTTTGAAGAGCCCGGCATGGTGGAGTTTGCAGGCGAGTGGTGGCATGCCGGTCGCGTGGGGCGCGATTCGGGGTATCAGTGCAAGCTTCAGAACGCTGATCTTGGCTTGATTCTTTTGGTCAAGAATTTCAACGAAAAAGCTGATGTGGTGGGCTCTCACCTTAAAATTGAGGTGTCTCCGCATGCTATCGATTCTAAGTCGCCTGAACAGCTTCAGGTGTGGCTTGATGGGTTTGCGGCTCAGGTGCTTGATCAGTGCGAGGTTAATCAGTGTGCGGTGCACGTTGCCCTTGATGTGCAGGGTTGGGTACCACCTGCTGATTTGGTGGCTCGCCTGCATTGCCGTGCTAGGGCACAGCGTGACCATTCGGGTATTCAGTCGGTTTGCTTTGATGAGAATGTGGCGACCTATGGGCGAGGCCAGTCGTTTTTATTTGGCTCTGCATCTGGCATGCAAATGGCGATCTATAACAAGACGCTACAGGCACGTGCCATTGACAAGCTGGATTATTGGGAATCTGTATGGCGACGTTCGGACAATCCTTTTGACGCTGATGACGCTTCCAACTATGACCCTGAAAAGCCGGTTTATCGCATTGAGGCTCGTTTTCATCATTCCGTGGTGCGCCAGTTTGCTGATGGCTCGGTTTTGCATCGGACTGGGGAGTGCATTGGAACGCATTCGTTCGCGTCGCTAGCGGGGCATTTGCAGGGGCTTTGGACCTATGCTTTGGGGTCGTTTCGGCTGTTGTCTCGGCCCGGTATGTATGATCCTTTTTGGACCTTGATTCGTGATGACGTGGTGGTTTCTGTTGAGGCGGATTCCTTGCTTGAGGATACCGTTTACAAGCGCTACTACAAGACGGCTCGGGGTTTCTCCGGTAAGAACGTGGAGCTTTTTCTAGGGAATTTCCTTTCCATCGTTGCGCGTGATCGCATCGGTGCTCAGCGTGCGTTTCAGCAGCTAAAGCAATGGGATTGTTGGCCTGTGATTCGGGACCATTACGCGTCCAAGGGTAAGGGGGAGCATCAGATTTACAAGCACGTCGCTGAGTTGCTTCGGGAGCGGACTGTGCGCTGGGGGAGGGCCGTCTAGTGACTATCAGTAAGCTTGAGGACGGTCGTTGGTTGTCTGACGTTGAGCCTATTAAGGGCCGTCGGTTTCGCAAGAAATTTAAGACAAAGGGTGAGGCGCAGCGTTTTGAGTCGATGGTTCGGTCTCAGGTTGCGCTTAATCCTGCCTGGAACCCTAAGCCTAAGGATCGTCGTAGGCTGTTGGTGCTGATTGAACGTTGGAAGCTGCTTCATGGGCATGTTTTGGTCGATGTGGAGCGTACTGATCTTGTGTTGCGTCGCATGGCTGAGGCGTTGGGTGATCCGGTAGCTTCGGAGCTTACTGGGGCTCAGTACACTGCGTATCGGGCTGCGCGGTTGGCGTCTGGTATTAGTGGGAAAACGGTTAATATTCAACTTGGCTATCTCAAGTCTCTTTTTAACGTTTTGTTGCAGCTGGGGGAGATTGATTATCCTGACCCTTTGGCTAAGGTCCGGCCTTTGAAGCTGCAAGAGCGTGAACTTTCTTTTCTGTCGAAGGCTGACATTGCCAAGGTTTTTTACTCGCTGCGGCATCATTGCAAGACTCCGCATGTCGAGATGGTGGCGACGATTTGCTTAGCTACTGGCTGTCGTTGGGGCGAGGCACAAGCGTTGGTTCCTGAGCGTGTGCGGGCCGGTGCTGTCCACTTCGTCAATACTAAGTCGAAGCGTCGTCGTTCGGTTCCGATCCCTGTAGAGCTTGAGGCTCGGATTCATGCTCATTTCAAGGTCTATGGCTTGTTTTCAAACTGCCGGGATAGCTTTGACTATGCGGTGAAGGTGTCTGGGGTGTCGTTGCCGGCTGGTCAGAAAACTCACGTTCTGCGGCATACCTTTGCCAGTCATTACATGATGAATGGCGGCAATATCCTGACTCTGCAGCGGGTGCTAGGGCATGCTTCGCTTAATATGACGATGCGCTATGCGCACCTTGCGCCTGATCACTTGCAGGATGTGTTGATGCTTGGACCGATCAGGGATTTTCGACACTTTTTCGACACTGGCGTCGAATTGCCTAAGCTCGCCGAGCTGGAAGCCTAGAGCCATGCGGGCTCCGGGGTGTGGAAGTGGCGGAAGGCAGTGAGAGTCGAACTCACCCAGGAACGGCTGCCGTCCCCCACCGGGTTTGAAGCCCGGCCACGCCACCGGGCGTGATTGCCTTCCATATTGATCTACAAGGCTTTTTCGCCAGCTTCCGTTGCCGACTCCGGTGGAGTGTCGAAGAAGTGTCGAAAATCCCTGGACGCATCACTGCCCAGAACAGCAATGCCGTTTCTTCCATCAAGAGCAACGGCCATTTCAATCACGGCTCATAGTCTTCCGGCGGCTCGAAGCAATGAAGCCTGCCATCCAGCCAGGGATCGACTATATCCACTTTCAATGTGCGGATGTAGCTTTGGAAGCGCGAGTCCTTATGCGCATGAGGGCCGAATACGGACAGCATCAAATAACGGTTTTCCGGGAGGTCCTGCGCATAGAGCAGCCACAGGTCATGCTCGGACTCGCTGTCTTTCACGGTGCGTTTGAAGGGATCGCCGATTTTGCTCCAGCGCAGCAGGACCACTCGGCTATCAGTCAACTGGACATGGCCGAAAGGCACCTGCCAAAGAGAGGCATCACGCCCCCAATGGGACGGATGAATATCGCAGACCTTCAGGTTGTAGAAATCGACGTACAGGTCGTGCCAGGCGGGGAGGTTCATGAAGCTGTCGGTTACGAAGACTCGCGCAATCGACACGCAACCTCACTTAGAGTCCGGAAGCTTCCCGGTCTCGACAAAGTATTGATATTGGGCGTCCCCGGCACGCGCGGCCTGTTCCACGACCGCGAGCGGATCACGCGCGCCTTTCTTGGTCCTGGGCTTGGGCTTGCCGGTAGGTTTGGCCGCGGGCCGGCCAACAAGGTGCATCACCATAAAATCCCTCCTGAAACGGGGATTGCAATGCTCACCATGGTAAGCGCTGCTGCTTTTTTGAGCAATCAGACCTGCCTTGCCGCCATTGGCCTGCAGTCTTGGTGATCACCATGATGGCGGCACTCAGGCAGTTCGCTCTGCATTGACGCCTGCCCCGAGTGCCAACGCCGAATCCTCCCGAACCCTTCTCTCATTGCCGAAGCGCCGGGTAAAGCCGATGCGGTCGAAGTATTCCAGTAGCTGGATACTGCGCTTTCGACCTATGCCGATGCGGTCGCGGAAGGCGGCGGCGCGGATCAGGCCTTGTTCGGTGTGGAGTTGCAGGGCTTGTCGGGCCAGTTGGCGGAGGGTTTCGTCGGGGTAGAACAGGTCCTTTACCACCTGGTGCAGTTGGCCGAGGCGGGCGAGTTTGCGCAGCAGCAGGCGCATGGCGGCTTCGTCGACTTGCAGTTCGCGGGCCAGGTCGCGGGTCCAGGGCGGGTCGTAGGCGCCGGCTTGCAGCAGGGGGCGGATGCGTTCGCGCAGGGCTTCGTCTTCGGCGCCCAGTTGTACGCGGTGGTCCGGCAGGTGCAGCCAGGGGCCGCTGCTTTCCACGGTTTTGCCGGCCAGGGCCTGTTCCAGCAGGGCGATGAAGATCGGGCGTTCCAGTTGTGGGAAGGCGTAGCGGCGCAGGCGGTCGCGGTCGGGGCCGAGTTCGTCGGGTTGTTCGGCGTGGAAGCGGGCCAGGGCTTGCAGCAGCTGTTCGCCCAGGGCGTGCCAGTGTTCGGCGGTGAACAGGCGCGGGCCGCCGCGGGTGGGGATTTCCACCAGTTCGGCGGGCAGTTGCCAGCTTGCCCGGGGGCGGTTGAACTGGCGGGCCAGCAGTTTGGGGTCCAGGCCGTTGTCGGCGTGTTGCAGCAGCACCGGCAGGGCCTGTTCCAGGCCTTCGCCGCGCAGGGCCTGGAGTTGTGCCAGGCGCTCGGGGCTGCGGCGGTTGCGGGCCGGGGCGAAGGGGTCGAGCACGCGGCCGCCGCCGAGGGTGCGTTGGGCGGATTGGTCGCGCAGCACCAGGCGGTCGCCGTGCACGGTTTGCACGGGAGCGTTCAGCACAAGCTGCGCGAAGGCTCTTTCGCCCGGCGCCAGGCGTTCGTCTTCCAGCAGGGCGACGCGGCCGGTCACGTCCTGGGCGCCCAGGTACACGTGCAGCGGCGTCCAGTGGGCCAGGGCGCGGGGTTCGCCGGGGAGCAGTTGCAGGTCGATGTCGATGCGGGTGGTGGGTGCGTGCAGTTCCGGCGTCAGCAGCCAGTCGCCGCGTTTCACCTGGTCCGGGCCCAGGCGTTCGCCGGCGATGTTGACCGCCACCCGCTGGCCGGCGTGGGCCTGTTCGGCTACGCGGTTCTGGGCGTGCAGGCCGCGCACGCGCACCGGGCGGCCGGCATTGCCGAGGAGGAGTTCGTCGCCCACCTTCACGCTGCCGGAGAAGGCCGTTCCGGTGACCACCAGGCCGGCGCCGCTGACGCTGAAGGCGCGGTCCACGGCCAGGCGGAAGCCGCCCTGGCTGGAGCGCTCACGGACCTCGCGGGCAGCCGTGGCCAGGGCCTGGCGCAGGGCATCTACGCCCTCCCCCGTGACGCTGGAAACCGGGTAGACCGGCGCGCCGGCCAACGGCCCCGCGGCCAGCAGACTTTCCACTTCGCCGCGGGCCTCGGCCAGGCGCTGCGGGCTGACGCGGTCGGCCTTGCTCAGGGCCACCAGGGCGCGGGGGATGCCGAGCAGCTCAACGATAGCCAGGTGCTCGCGGGTCTGCGGCATCACGCCGTCGTCGGCGGCCACCACCAGCAGCACCAGGTCGATGCCGCTGGCGCCGGCCAGCATGTTGTGGACGAAGCGTTCGTGGCCGGGCACGTCGATGAAGCCGGTCAGCGCGCCGTCGCCGAGGTCGGCATAGACGTAGCCCAGGTCGATGGTGATGCCGCGTTCGCGCTCGGCCGGGCGGCGGTCGCCTTCCACGCCGGTGAGGGCGCGCAGCAGGGCGGTCTTGCCGTGGTCGATGTGCCCGGCGGTGCCGACGATCAAGCCTCGCCCTCCGCCAGCAGCGGCAGTTGCGCGAGGAAGGCGGCCTCGTCGTCGAGCTGGCGCAGGTCGAGCCACAGGGTGTCGTCGTCGATGCGCCCGAGCACCGGGATCGGCAGGCCGCGCAGGCGTTCTTCCAGTTCGCGCAGGGCGCGGCCGCGCAAGCGCTTGGAAGCTTGCGGGCGCAGCGCCAGGGCGGCGCTGGGCAGGCGCGCCACCGGCTGGGCGCCGCTGCCGATCATGCCCAGGGCGGCTTCCGCGCTTACCGCCCAGCCGGCGCCCAATTGCGCGGCGAGCAGCGGCGCCAGGCGCGCGGCCTGGGCCTGGATGTCGACCTGCGGGCGGCTGAGCAGGCGCAGGGTGGTCAGGCGTTCGGCCAGGCGGTCGGGGTCGCGGTACAGGCCGAGCACGGCTTCCAGCGCGGCGAGGGTCAGCTTGTCCACGCGCAGGGCGCGCTTGAGCGGGTTCTTCTTGATCCGCCCGATCAGTTCCCTGCTGCCTAGGATGAGCCCGGCCTGGGGGCCGCCGAGGAGTTTGTCGCCGCTGAAGGTGACGATGTCGGCGCCGTCCTTCAGGGCTTCCTGCACGGTCGGTTCCTTGGGCAAACCCCAGCGCGTCAGGTCCACCAGGGTGCCGCTGCCCAGGTCTTCCAGCAGCGGCAGGTCGTGAGCGTGGGCGATGGCCGCTAGGTCGCGGGTGGCGACGCTGGCTGTAAAGCCCTGCACGCTGTAGTTGCTAGTGTGCACGCGCATGAGCAGGCCCGAGCGCGGGCCGATGGCGGCTTCGTAGTCCTTGGCGTGGGTGCGGTTGGTGGTGCCGACCTCGACCAGTTTCACCCCGGCGCGGGCCATGATGTCGGGGATGCGGAAGGCGCCGCCGATCTCGATCAGTTCGCCGCGGGAGATGATGCCTTCCTTGCGCGCGCCCAGGCTGTTGAGCGCCAGCAGCACGGCGGCGGCGTTGTTGTTGACCACGGTGACCGCCTCGGCGCCGGTCAATTCGCGGATCAGCCCGGTGATGAGGTCGTCGCGGTCGCCGCGCTTGCCGCTGGCCAGGTCGAATTCCAGGTTCAGCGGGTAGCGCGCGGCCATTGTGATGGCTTCGATGGCTTCGTCCGGCAGCAGGGCGCGGCCGAGGTTGGTGTGCAGCACGGTGCCGGTGAGGTTGAACACCCGGCGCACGCGGCTGGCATGGTGCGCGGCCAGGCGTTCGCCGGCGCGGCCGGCGAGCACCGCTTCGCTCAGTTCCACGGCGGCGAGCTGGCCGTGGCGGGCCGGCTCGCGCAGTTCGTCGAGCAGGTCGCGCAGGGTGCCGAGCAGGGCTTCGCGGCCGTAGCGCTGTTGCAGGGGGGCGCAGGCCGGGCTGCGCAGCAGGCGGTCGATGGAGGGCAGGCGGGCGGAGGTCATGCGCGGTCCTGTCTGGTGCTTCGAGGGTTGGGAGGCGATGGGTATCGTCGCGGGCTCCTCAACCCATCCTACGGGGGGTCTGGATGCAGTCTAGGTCAGTCTGCGCCGCCGGGTGACAGCAGCAGGTTGGGCGCGCTGCGCAGGTAGCCCTCTTCGGCCAGGCGGATATCCAGGGCCAGGCTAGCGAGGTCGTCGGCCTGGGGCTCGGCGGCTTCGTCGTGCTCCAGGTAGCACTGCTTGAGGTAGGCCTGGCAGTTGGGGCAGACCTCCGCGCGCAGCGGGGCGTGGATGACCTCGCGGCCGTCGTGCTGCTGGGACAGGTAGAACAGGCCCTTGCTCTGTCGGCAGTGGCTGCACTTGATGCGCACGTAGTGCCACTGGCAGGAGCACAGCGAGCAGGCCAGGTAGCGCAGGCCGTTGTATTTGCCGCGGTTGTGGATGACGCCGGCCACCGGCGGCGAGCCGCAGGCCGGGCAGAGGGTCTGTTCCTCGCGCTCGCTGAGCAGGCCTTCGGGCAGGCGCAGCAGCCAGTGGCTGAAGGCGACCTGCAGGGTGGCGCCGAGGAAAGGCACCAGGGCCGCCGGCAGCAGGTCGAACTGGCCGTTGAGCAGGGCCAGGGCCCAGGCCTTGCGCTGGCCGGCGTCGGCCTTGCGCAGTTGTTGCAGGGCATCGGCGATGGGGCTGGCGGGGCTGGTGGCGAAGGCCTGCAGCAGCGGGTCGAGCAGCGCCAGCCAGGTGCCTTCGCGCACCAGCACTTCGAAGCCCAGCGGCGGCATGCCGTGTTCGACGCTGCGGCGCAGGGCGGCTTCGTCGGGCATGGGCAGCGGCGGTGGGTTGTCGAGCAGGTTCTGCTGGATGTCGCAGAGTTCGGCCAGCAGGTTCAGGTAGTCGCCCAGGGGGTGGCCTTCGGCGAGCTGGCGCAGGCGCTGGCCGCGCTGGGTGAAGAGTTGCGGCGAGGGCAGCTTGAGGAAGGGGGGGATGTTGGCGGCGGCTTCGATCTGGCCGGGTTCGAGGATTTGGCCTGGCACGCAGGACTCCTTTGCGATGGGCTTTGGAGAAGGGGTGAAGGCCGAGCCCTGGGCCGGCGTGGGTTCCCTCTCCCTAGCCCTCTCCCTGAAGGGAGAGGGGATTGTTCGGTGCATGGGTTGGATTACTGTGCTCGTCCCATTGATGGGTATCGCTGCGCTCAACGCCATCCTACGGGGGGTGCGGGCCCGGTCAGTGGCCCTCGCCCTTGTCCACGCTTTTCAGCCAGGCGGCGTGGTGCTTGCGGGCCCAGGCGCGGCTGACCCAACCATAGAGCATCGCGCCCATGGAGCCCTTGACCCAGATGCCGGCGTAGATGTGCACGATAATGCTGCTGATCAGCACGAAGGCGGCGAAGGCGTGCAGCAGCGCCGACAGGCGGATGACCTCGATGCCGAACCAGGCGCTGAAGTACTGGCGCCAGATCACCAGGCCGGTCGCCAGCAGCACCAGCATGCACAGCAGCAGGGTCCAGAACAGCAGCTTCTGCCCGGCGTTGTAGCGGCCCACCGCGGGGAGGTTCTCCTCGTGGTTGCCGACCACGTCGCGCCACTGCTTCAGCCACTGCACGTCGCTGCGGTCGAGCAGGTTGTGGTGGGCGAAGCGCAGCACCAGGCCGAGGAAGAACACGAACATCGCCAGCCCCAGGAAGGGGTGCAGGATGCGCGTCCAGGGCCCGCCGCCGAACAGGCTGCTGAGCCAGAACAGCGCCGGGTGGAAAAGCGCCAGCCCCGACAGGCCGGCGAGGATGAAGAAGATCGCCACCAGCCAGTGGTTGCTGCGCTCGTTGGCGGTATAGCGTTGGATGTCTTTTTTCATGCTGGGCTCCTCTGAGGGCCGACGAGCGCCCTCTCCCCAACCCTCTCCCCGACGGGAGAGGGGGCTGTTCGGTGCATGGGCTCAACGCGGGTCGCGCGGGTCATAGCGGTGCACCGAAGGGTCGACCTTGTGTACCGGCGCCTCCGGGTCCGGCCCCGGCTGCTCGTCCTCTTCCGTGCGGTTGGGGCCGATGCGGGTGTAGTGGAAGAACCCGGCGAGCACCACCGCGCCCATGGCCAGCAGGCCCAGCGGCTTGGTGATGCCCTTCCACAGGCTGACCAGCGGGCTGATGGCCGGCTTGTCGGGCAGGCCGGCGTACAGCGAGGGCTGGTCGTTGTGGTGCAGCACGTACATCACGTGGGTGCCGCCGACGCCTTCGGGGTCGTACAGGCCGGCGTGCTCGAAGCCGCGCGACTTGAGGTCCTCGATGCGTTCGGCGGCGTGCTCCTTCATGGCGTCCTTGGTGCCGAAGACGATGGCGCCGGTGGGGCAGGTCTTCACGCAGGCCGGCTCCATGCCCACGCTCACGCGGTCGGAACACAGGGTGCACTTGTAGGCCTTGTGGTCCTTCTGCGAGATGCGCGGGATGTTGAACGGGCAGCCGGTGATGCAGTAGCCGCAGCCGATGCAGTGGTCCTGGTTGAAGTCGACGATGCCGTTGGCGTATTTCACGATCGCCCCCGGGCTCGGGCAGGCCTTCAGGCAGCCCGGCTCGGCGCAGTGCATGCAGCCGTCCTTGCGGATCAGCCATTCGAGGTTGCCGTTGGGGTTCTCGTGCTCGGTGAAGCGCATCACCGTCCAGGAGTCGGCCGTCAGGTCCAGCGGGTTGTCGTACACCCCGTGGTTGTGGCCCACCTCGTCGCGCAGCTCGTTCCATTCCGAGCAGGCCACCTGGCAGGCCTTGCAGCCGATGCACTTGGACACGTCGATGAGCTTGGCCACTTCCTGCTGGTTGCGCACCGAGGGCATCGGCGTGGTGGTGGCCGAACGGGCACTGATGTCTTGCGTGCTCATGCCTCACCTCCGCTGATTTTCTCGACGTTGACCAGGAACGACTTGAACTCCGGCGTCTGCGTGTTCCCGTCGCCGACGAAGGGCGTCAGGGTGTTGGTCAGGTAGCCGTTGCGCGCCACCCCGGCGAAGCCCCAGTGCAGCGGGATGCCGACGTGGTGCACGGTCTTGCCGTCGACCTGCAGCGGGCGGATGCGCTTGGTCACCACCGCCACGGCCTTGATGTAGCCGCGGTTGGAGGAGACCTTCACGCGGTCGCCGGCAGCGATCCCCAGTTCCTTGGCCAGTACCTCGCCGATTTCCACGAACTGCTCCGGCTGGGTGATCGCGTTCAGCCGGCAATGCTTGGTCCAGAAGTGGAAGTGCTCGGTGAGGCGGTAGGTGGTGGCCGCGTAGGGGAACTCGTCGGCCTTGCCGAAGACTTCCATGTCGTTCTTGAACACCCGCGCGGCCGGGTTGCTGGTGGCCTTGGGGTTGTCCCTGTGCAGCGGGTTGATGCCGATGGGCGTCTCGAACGGCTCGTAGTGCTCGGGGAAGGGCCCTTCGGCCATCTTGTCCACGGCGAAGAAGCGCGCCACCCCCTCGGGGTTCATGATGAACGGGTTCATGCCCGCTTCCGGCGGCACGTCGGGCTTGTAGTCGGGCACGTCGGTGCCGCCCCAGGCCTTGCCGTTCCACCACACCAGGCGTTTCTTGACCGGGTCCCACGGCTTGCCGGCAAGGTCCGCCGAGGCGCGGTTGTAGAGGATGCGCCGGTTGGCCGGCCAGGCCCAGGCCCAGCCGAGGGTCTGGCCCATGGCGTAGGGGTCGGCGTTGTCGCGGCGGGCCATCTGGTTGCCCTGCTGCGTCCAGGAACCGGCGAAGATCCAGCAGCCGCTGGCGGTGCTGCCGTCGTCGCGCAGCAACGCGAAGCCGGGCAACTGCTCGCCGGCCTTGGCCAGGACCATGCCGTTCTTCGGGTCCACCAGGTCGGCCAGGGCCTTGCCGTTGTACTCCTTGGCCAGCTCTTCGGGGCTCGGGTCGTCCGGACGCTGGTAGGGCCAGTCGAGGCCGAGGATGGCGTCGGGGAACTTGCCGCCCTCCTTCGCGTACAGCGTGCGCAGGCGGTGGTACAGCCCGGCCATGATGGCGATGTCCGGCCGTGCCTGGCCCGGCGGCTCGCCGCCCTTCCAGTGCCACTGCAGCCAGCGCCCGGAGTTGACGATGGAGCCGTCCTCCTCGGCGAAGCAGGTGGTGGGCAGGCGAATCACCGTGGTCTGGATCGACTTGGTGTCGACGTCGTTGAAGTCGCCGGCGTTACGCCAGAACTCCGAGGTCTCGGTGGCCAGCGGGTCCATGATCACCAGCCACTTGAGCTTGGCCAGCGCGGCGCCGACCTTGGCCTTGTTGGGGAACGAGGCGATGGGGTTGAAGCCCTGGCAGAAGTACCCGTTGACCTTGCCCTGGTACATCATGTCGAACACCCGCAGCACGTCGTAGCCGGCGCCGGGCATGTCGAGCTTGGGCAGCCAGTCGAAGCACCAGTTGTTCTCGGCCGTGGCGGCCTTGCCGAACCAGGACTTCATCAGGCTGACGTGGAACTTGCTGTAGTTCTGCCAGTAGGACAGTTGCCCCGGGCGCAGCGGCTTGGCGGTGCGCTTGGCGATGTAGGCGGCGTAGTCCTGCTCGGCGTCCATGGCCAGGGTCAGGTAGCCGGGCAACGAGTTGGACAGCAGCCCCAGGTCGGTCAGGCCCTGGATGTTGGAGTGCCCGCGCAGGGCGTTCATGCCGCCGCCGGGCATGCCGATATTGCCCAGCAGCAGCTGCACCATGGCGCCGGTGCGGATCATCTGCGCGCCCACCGAGTGCTGCGTCCAGCCCAGGGCGTACATGATGGTCATGGCCTTGCCGGGGGCCGAGGTCTCGGCGATCTCGGCCCAGACCTTGAGCATCATGTCCTTGGGCGTGCCGCAGATGTTGCTGACCACGTCCGGCGTGTAGCGGCTGTAGTGCTGGCGCAGCAGGTTGAACACGCAGCGCGGGTGCTGCAGCGTGGGGTCGACCTTGGCGAAGCCGTCCTCGCCGCGCTCGTAGTTCCACGCGGACTTGTCCGGGTAGCTGCGCTTCTCGGCGTCGTAGCCGTTGAACAGGCCGTCCTCGAAGCCGAAGCCTTCCTGCACGATGAAGGCGGCGTCGGTGTAGTGCTCGACGTATTCCTTCTGGTACTTGCCGTTCTCGATCAGGTAGCTGATCAGGCCGCCGAGGAAGGCGATGTCCGTCCCCGTGCGGATGGGCGCGTAGTAGTCGGCCACCGAGGCCGAGCGGGTGAAGCGCGGGTCCACCACCAGCAGGCGCGCCTTGTTGTGCGCCTTGGCTTCGGTCACCCATTTGAAGCCGCAGGGGTGCGCCTCGGCCGCGTTGCCGCCCATGATGAGGATCAGATCGGCATTCTTGATGTCGGTCCAGTGGTTGGTCATGGCTCCACGGCCAAACGTCGGGGCAAGACTTGCCACCGTCGGGCCGTGTCAGACACGCGCTTGGTTATCGAACCCCAGGATGCCGAGGGAACGCACCACCTTGTGGGTGATGTAGCCCGCTTCGTTGGAAGACGCCGAGGCGGCCAGGAAGCCGGTGGTCAGCCAGCGGTTCACCGTCTGGCCCTGCTCGTTCTTCTCGATGAAGTTGGCGTCGCGGTCGTCCTTCATCAGCCGGGCGATGCGGTCCAGCGCCTCGTCCCATTCGATGCGCTTCCACTCGCTGGAGCCGGGCTCGCGGATCTGCGGGTACTTCAGGCGGTTGGGGCTGTGGACGAAGTCCAGCAGGCCCGCGCCTTTCGGGCAGAGGGTGCCGCGGTTGACCGGATGGTCGCCGTCGCCCTCGATGTGGATGATGTTCTGGGTGACGTTCTTGGCCGCGTCGCCCTGGCTGTACATGAGGATGCCGCAGCCTACCGAGCAATAGGTGCAGGTGTTGCGCGTCTCGGTGGTGCGTTCGAGCTTGAAGTGGCGGATCTGTTCGGCAAAGGCCTCCGGGGGCGTCATGCCGAGGGCCGCAAGGCTTGATCCTCCAAGGCCGACGGCGGCGACCTTGAAGAATTGCCGACGGTTCATATCCATCGTGCGTCTCCTGATCAGGCAAAGGGCGCCCAGTACCTGGCCAGGCGCCTCTGTTTAAAAGATAGCCAACCTGGCGCATTGCGCCAGGCAGCGCCAGCAGGCGCGGCCGAGCACTCTGCCTGAAAAGGCCGAGACGCTTCCCTGACCCAGGTCAGCCCACGCAGGCCAGCTCAGCGGAAATAAAGCAGTACCTGCAAATCGGTACGCGAGGGGTAGGAACAGATCAGTTGGCCGTCGTCGCCCAGGCAGGAGGGCTGCAGGTCCTGGTTGACGCTCTCGTGCAGGCCCAGCAGGAACAGGCCCAGCAGCGCGGCTAGCAGATAGTGGCGGTAGTGCCGCAGGTGCTTTCTTCTTGTGCCGTTCATGACAACCTCCCGAGGAAGCCGGTCAGGGAACCGGGGGCGGCGAAAGCTGCCGCCCCACCGTTCCAGTGTGTGCCCGCTGCGCCAGCTGTCAAGCCGCGGCGGCTTGGCCCAAATGCCCGGCGCAGCCGTCAGCCGGGCCGTTCACCGGCGCCGCGCAACTTCCTATGGTGCGCTCATCGCCCTGCCGACGAAGCCAGCATGCACGCCACCGACGCCAGCCCCTACCCTCACCTGCTCGCCCCGCTGCGGATCGGCCCGCTGCAGCTGCGCAACCGCGTGGTCATGGGCTCCATGCACACCGGCCTGGAGGACCGCCTGTGGGACTTCGGCAAGCTCGCCGCCTACTACCGCGAGCGCGCCCGCGGCGGCGTGGGGCTGATCATCACCGGCGGCTTCGCGCCCAACCGCGAGGGCTGGCTGCTGCCGCTGGGCAGCGACCTGACCGGCAGCCTGCAGGTGCCGGCGCACCGCCGCCTGACCCAGGCGGTGCACGCCGAGGGCGGACGCATCCTGCTGCAGATACTCCACGCCGGGCGCTACGGCTATCACCCGCTGGTGGTCTCGGCCTCGCCGCTCAAGTCGCCGATCAGCTGGTTCGCCCCGCGCGAGCTGTCCGAGCGCGGCATCGCCCGCACCATCGCCGCCTTCGGCCGCTGCGCGCGCCTGGCCCGCGCCGCCGGCTACGACGGGGTGGAAATCATGGGCAGCGAGGGCTACCTGCTGAACCAGTTCCTCTGCCCGCGCGGCAACCGCCGCCGGGACCGCTGGGGCGGCAGCCTGGAGAACCGCATGCGCCTGGCGCTGGAGATCGTCCGGCGCATCCGCCGCGCGGCGGGCGAGCGCTTCGTCATCGGCTACCGCCTATCGCTGCTCGACCTGGTGGAAGGCGGCAATACCTGGGACGAGGTACGCCAGGTGGCGCTGGCGCTGCAGGAAGCCGGCGTCGATGTGCTCAACAGCGGCTTCGGCTGGCACGAGTCGCGGGTGCCGACCATCGTCACCTCGGTGCCGCGCGCGGCCTTCGCCGAGGTGACCGCGCGCCTGCGCCGCGAACTGCGCATCCCGCTCATCGCCAGCAACCGCATCAACACCCCGGAACTGGCCGAGGCGCTGCTCGCCAGCGGCCAGGCGGACCTGGTGTCCCTGGCCCGGCCGCTGCTGGCCGACCCGCAGTTCGTGCAGAAGGCCGCCGCCGGCCAGCCCGGGCGCATCAACACCTGCATCGCCTGCAACCAGGCCTGCCTCGACCACGCCTTCGCCAACCGCCGCGCCAGCTGCCTGGTCAACCCGCGCGCCGCCCACGAGACCGAGCTGCGCTACCGCAAGGCGCGCCAGCCCAAGCGCATCGCGGTGATCGGCGCCGGCCCCGCGGGGCTCTCGGCGGCCTGCGTGGCGGCCGAGCGCGGCCACCGCGTCAGCCTGTTCGAGGCCGGCGGCGCGATCGGCGGGCAGTTCAACCTGGCCCGGCGCATCCCCGGCAAGGAAGAGTTCGGCGAAACCCTGCGCTACTTCGCCGTGCGCCTGGCCGAGCTGGGCGTGGACCTGCAGTTGAACCGGCGCATCGCCCGAGGCGAGCTGCAAGGGCAGTTCGACGAGGTGATAGTCGCCACCGGCATCCGCCCGCGCCGGCTGCAGCTGCCGGGCATCGAGCATCCCAGGGTGCTCGGCTACCTCGACGTGCTGAACGGCGCGCCGGTGGGCCGGAAGGTGGCGCTGATCGGCGCCGGCGGCATCGGCTTCGACGTCGCCAGCTTCCTGCTCGCCGAACGCGAAGGCCCGCAGCCGCTGGGCCAGTGGCTGGGCGAATGGGGCATCGACCTGGACAACAGCACACCCGGCGGGCTGCGCAGGCCCACGCCGATAACGCCGAAACGCCAGCTCTGGCTGCTGCAGCGCAAGCCGGGCACGCCCGGCGCCGGCCTGGGCAAGACCAGCGGCTGGGTCCACCGCGCCCACCTGAGGCATCACCAGGTGCAAATGCTGGGCGGCGTGGAATACCTGCGCATCGACGACGCCGGCCTGCACATCCGCGTGGACGGCCGCGAACAGTGCCTGGCGGTGGACAACGTGGTGATCTGCGCCGGCCAGGAACCGCTGCTGGAACTGCACCCCACCCAGGCCGCGGAGAACCTGCGCCACCACATCATCGGCGGCGCCCGCCTGGCGCGGGAGCTGGATGCCAAGCGGGCGATCAGGGAGGGGGCGGAGTTGGGGGCGCGGTTGTGAGGTGTTCTGTTGGGAGGGCCTGGTGCGGTTCCGAAGAGCGCCCTCTCCCTAACCCTCTCCCTGAAGGGAGAGGGGACCGTTCGGCGTGCTTGGCTGTTCTGGAGTCAGCCGGCAACACCGAAAGCTTCCGACGGAAACCTTGCCTTCTCTCGGCACGGACAAGCCCCCTCTCCCTTCAGGGAGAGGGCTGGGGAGAGGGAACGGTGGTGACCTCATGCACCGCCATGACCGGGAAACTCCGTTCGCGAGCAAGCTCGCTCCTACGAGAAGCGGCGCCATCCTACAAGCATCTCGGCTCGGGCGGCTGTAATCGGTCCGATTACAGTCTGGCGATAAACTTGCCCGTCAACAGCAGCTAGCACTTCGAAGACACCGACGCGGAACTGCTGGACTACCTCGACTACCACTGAGCGGAGGGCTCGCCATGGCCATGCACAACCCACCCCACCCGGGCGAAATCCTGCGCGAGGATGTTTTGCCGGCCCTGTGCCTGTCGGTCACCGCGCTGGCCGCGCACCTGGGTTTCAGCCGGCCGCACCTGTCCAAGGTGCTGCATGGCCGCGCGCCCATCAGCGCCGACCTGGCCTGGCGCCTGGAACAGGCCGGCCTGTCCAGCGCCCGGCACTGGCTGGCGATGCAGGCCGCCTACGACCTCTGGCAGGTCAGCCAGCAACCCCATCCGCCGATCCCCCGGCTGCAGGCGGTGGCGTAAAGAGGGAAATCCCGTAGGAACAATTATCTGCCGGCTACACCAGGTGCATTTCGTAGGATGGGTTGAGCCTGCGAAACCCATGCGGTCACGGTGATGGGTATCGCTTCGCTCAACCCATCCTACAGGCTACGAAAAGCAGCGGCGCCTACAGGTGGCGTAGGGCGTATAACCGTTCGCGGTTATACGCCGCCTGACCTTGGCCCCAAACACGCTCCGCGTTCAACCTCGAAGCACCCGCCCCGAACTTCACGGCGAAAACCCCATCGTCCAAGGCAGCTCCTCCGACTCCAGCAACGCCTTGATCGTCCCCAGGTCCTTCTCCACCCACTGCGCGTCGCGCTCGAAGGCGGCGTCGTCCATCGCCGGCTGGCGCAGCAGGGTCAGCTGCAGCTCGCAGCCGTCGCCGTTGGCGATCAGGCGCAGGGGGATGTGGATGGGCGGGGCGTCTTCGGGCAGCACGTCGTGGTCCAGCACGCCGAACGGGTTGCGTGGCGAGAAGCGCACCCGCAGCGGCCCTTGCGGCGTCTGCGCCAGCCAGTGGTCGGCGTCCAGCGGTTCGATGGCGCTGCACAGGCCCGAGGCCCAGCGCGGGAAGTTGCGCGGTTCGGCGAGGAAGTCGTAGGCCACCTGCCAGGGGCGCTCGATGCGCACGGCCAGGGTGCGGGAAGCGGAGGTGCCCATGGTTTCTCTCCTGGGAAGCGGGAGCGCTGCTCCGGTCTGGTGCATACTAGCCGGCTGTCCTTTTCGCTTCGACTGCCAAGGAGTCCCCCATGCCCACGCCACCCTGGTGGATGTTCGTCCTGCCGCTGATCGCCGGTACCTGCCTGCCGCTGCAGGCGGGCATCAACGGCCAGTTGGCCAAGCAGGTGTCCAGCGTGCTGGCCGCCGCGCTGATCTCCTTCTTCGTCGGCACCCTCGGCCTGCTGGTGCTGACCCTCGCCAACCGCGAGTTCCCCGGCGTGCCGGCACTGCGCTCGCTGCACTGGTGGCATTGGTGCGGCGGCTTCCTCGGCATGTTCTTCATCTTCATCGCCGCCTTCGCCGCGCCGCGGGTCGGCGCCCTGCTGTTCATGGTGCTGGTGCTGGCCGGCCAGCTGGGCATGGCCATGGCCCTCGATCACTTCGGCTGGGCCGGCTTCAGGGAGAACCCCATCAGCGCCCTCAAGCTCGCCGGCATCGCCGCCATCGGCGTAGGCATCTGGCTGATCCGCAAGGGCTGAGCGCCGGCATTGCCCGGCGCGGGCGCCGCCGCTATAGTCGGGCGGCGGCGTCCACCACGCCACCGGTCCGCGGAAAGGGTTCGCCCAGGTGATGCATCCGCCGACTTTCCATACGACTCCGGCCCGACAGCGGACCCGGCCCGAAAGGAGCTCGTATGTCCCCGACTTCCGGCCAAGACGGCCGTATCGACCTCGACCGCCAACGCCAGCACGCCAAGGCCCTGCTGCGCGACCTGCGCGCCGGCCAGGCGCAAGCCCTGCAACGCCTCCACGCCCAGGCCCCGCACGGCCTCGGCCACCCGCCGCGGCTGGCCGACTGCCAGTGGCTGCTGGCGCGGGAACTGGGCTTCGCCAGCTGGCCGAAGCTCAAGGCCCACGTCGAGGCCATCACCTTCGCCGCGCGCCACCCGGACTTCGCCAGCGGCGACGAAGCCGCCTGCCTGCACCTGCGCTGCGGCAACGATATCGCCCACAGCCTGGAACTCGCCGGCTTCCGCGGCGAATTTCGCATGTTCGCTGACCCGCTGAGCATGGGCCCCGTGCCGGTGCTGCCGGAAGAAAGCTTCCGCCAGCTGCGCGCGGCCTTCGTCAGCCAGGCCTTCGACATCCCCGCGGCCGACGCCCTGCGCCGCACCCGGGACGAATACGCCCTGCTCGACCAACTCCCCGAGCGCCAGCGGGTGGTGCTCTGGTGCGAGGCCGATGCCTACGACCAGCTGTTCCTGGTCCGCGTGCTCGCCGGCCTGCCGCGCTTGCCCGAGCGCCTGGAGCTGATCGAGACCGACCGGGTGCCCGGCGTGCAGCGCTTCATCGGCATCGGCCAACTGGCCCCCGACCTGCTGGCCTGGCTCTGGCCGCAGCGCCGGCCGCTGGGCGAAGAGGCCCTGCTGCTGGCCCGCGAAGCCTGGGACGCCTACCGCCAGCCCTCGCCACAGGCCTGGGCCACGCTGGCCAGCAAACCGACACCGGCGCTGCCGCTGCTGGGCAACGCCCTGCGCCGCCAGTTGCAGGAGCTGCCCGACGCGCGCGACGGCCTGTCGCTGACCGAGCGCCTGAGCCTGGGCATAGTCGCCGAGCGCGGCGAGCTGCCCCTTGGCCGGGTGTTCGCCGAGCTGATGACGCACCGCGAGCCGCTGCCTTATCTGGGCGACCTGATGTTCCACGTGCTGATGCGCCCGCTGATCGACAGCCCCACCCCGCTGCTGGTCGAAGCCGAGCAGCACCTGCCCTGGACGCAGCGCCCGGTGCGCCTCACCGCGCTGGGCCGCCAGGTGCTGGCCGGCGAGCGCCACGGCCTGGACCAACTGGCCGCCGAGCGCTGGGTCGGCGGCGTGCGCCTGCGCCCGGGGCAGCCGCACTGGACGCTGGACGACGACCTGCAGCCGCGCTGGCGCGACTGAGCCGCCGTTTCGTCGAAAGGGCGCGCAATCCGCCGCCGAGGCCACTATGATTGCGCGCCCCGCAACGCACCGTGCCGCCGCCATGAGAAAACCGCCGCTGATCGCCAACGCCGAACTCGACCGCCTGGAGACCTGGGCCAAGTACAGCTCGGGCCTGTGCCGCGACTGCCACGCCACCTGCTGCACCATGCCGGTGGAAGTGCGCATCGGCGACCTCATCCGCCTGGGCGTGGTGGACGAATTCGAACGCGAGGAGCCGGCCAAGAACATCGCCAGGCGCCTGAGCAAGGAAGGCCTGGTCGAGCGCTTCAACCAGAAGAGCGGCATCTTCACCCTCACCCGCAGCAGCAACGGCGACTGCCTGTACCTGGACCGTAAGACGCGCCTGTGCACCGTCTACGCCAAGCGCCCGGACACCTGCCGCAACCACCCGCAGGTGGGCCCGCGCCCGGGCTACTGCGCCTACCGCAAGAAGCCGGCGTAAGGCCGCGGGCGCGCAGGCCCCGCTATACTGCGGCGCTGCTGCGGAGCATTGCATGAACCCACTGAGCGACGCCTGGCGCGATCGCCCGACCCACCGAAGGGTCTGGGCGCTGGCCGCGCCGATGATCCTGTCCAACGTATCCGTGCCGCTGGTGACCCTGGTCGACAGCGCGGTCATCGGCCACCTGCCCCACGCCCATCAGCTGGGCGCGGTGGCCGTGGGCGGCAGCCTGTACACCCTGCTGGTGGGCGTGCTCGGCTTCCTGCGCATGGGCACCACCGGCTTCGCCGCCCAGGCCGCCGGGCGCGGCGACGGCGGCGCGCTGCGGCGCATCCTCGGCCAGGGCCTGCTGCTGGCGATGGGCCTGGCCTTGCTGCTGGGCCTGCTGGCGCTGCCGCTGACGCCGCTGGCCATGGGCCTGATGAACGCCTCGCCGGAACTCGACGGCCTGGCCCGGCAGTTCTTCCACATCCGCCTGTTCGGCCTGCCCGCGGCCCTGGCCAGCTACGCGCTGATCGGCTGGCTGCTGGGCACGCAGAACGCCCGCGGGCCGCTGGCCATCCTGCTGACCACCAACCTGGTGAACATTGCCCTGGAGCTGCTTTTCGTGCTCGGCCTGGGCTGGGGCGTGGCCGGCGCCGCGCAGGCCTCGGTGATCGCCGAGTGGAGCGGCGCGGCCCTCGGCCTGTGGCTCGCTCGCGGCGCGCTGGGGCGCTTCCCCGGCGTGCCGGACTGGCGCCGCCTGCGCCGCTGGGTGAGCTGGGCGCCGCTGCTGATGGTCAACCGCGACATCTTCATCCGCAGCCTGGCGCTGCAGGGCGTGTTCTTCCTGGTGACCGTGCAGGGCGCGCGCCTGGGCGACGCCACGGTGGCGGCCAACGCCCTGCTGCTCAACGGCCTGATGATCACCTCCTACGCCCTCGACGGCCTGGCCCACGCGGTGGAGGCCCTGTGCGGCCACGCCATCGGCAGCGGCGACCGGCGCACGCTGCGCCGCTCGCTGCTGGTGGCCTGCGGCTGGTCGCTGCTGGCCAGCCTGGCCTTCGTGCTGTTCTTCGGCAGCGCCGGACACCTGTTCATCGCCCTGCAGAGCGACATCCCCGAGGTGCGTGCGGTGGCCGACCAGTACCTGCCCTACCTCGCCGCGCTGCCGCTGATCGGCATGTGGAGCTACCTGCTGGACGGGCTGTTCATCGGCGCCACCCGCGCCCGCGAGATGCGCAACGCCATGCTCCTGGCCTGCGCCGTGAGCCTGCCGCTGGGCTGGCTGCTGCAACCGCTGGGCAACCACGGGCTGTGGCTGGCGTTCCTCAGCTTCATGCTGTTGCGCGGGCTGATCCTCGCCGCCTACGCCTGGCGCCTGACGCGCCGCGACGCATGGGTCGGCCTGCCCTCGGCCTGACTGGCAGGCGCCGCCGCCGCGCTCTAAAGTGCCAGGCGGCGCCCACGATCGCGCCGAGCACAACGAAGCCGTGGCGCGGACCACGGCCCACGCCTGACAAGGACCCGACGACATGGCTTCAGCCCTGGTTGCCTACCTGCACTTCATCTCCATCTTCGTGATGTTCGCCCTGCTGGTGCTGGAGCACCGCCTGTTCCAGCTGCCGCTGGACGCCAGGCGCGCCCGCAGCCTGGTGATCATCGACCTGGCCTACGGCGCCAGCGCCGGCGTCGTGCTGCTCAGCGGCATCGCCCGCACCCTGTGGTTCGCCAAGGGCCTGGACTACTACCTGCACAACGCCGCCTTCCACGCCCTGGTCGGCCTGTTCGTGCTGGTGGCGCTGCTGTCCATCTACCCGACGCTGACCTTCCTCAACTGGCGCAACGCGCTCAAGGCCGGGCAGGCCCCGCAGGTCGGCGAGGCCCAGGGCCGGCGGGTGACGCTGGTGATCCGCATCGAGCTGCTGGCGATGCTGATCCTGCCGCTGCTGGCCAGCCTGATGGCCCACGGCATCGGCATGACCGGCAGCTAGAGCAGCCGCGCCAGGGGCTCGCGCAGGGCCTCGGCGGTGGCCGGCGGCAGGCGCAGGTGGAAGCGCCCGCGCAGCACCTCGATCAGCTCGTCCACGTCGAGAATCCGCCGCTGCTCGGCGTTGCCCTTGGCATCGCGCCAGCCGAACTGGCCGTCGAGCAGGGTCAGGCGCCTGTCGCCCTCGCTGAGCGCTACCCGCAGGCTCTTGCGGAACACGCTGTCCGGGTGCGTCGAGGTGTACCAGTTGCGCGGCAGGTAATCGACCCAGTGCTGCGGTTGCAGGGTGAAGCGGTACAGCGCCTGCCAGCCGCTGGCGGTATGCAGCGCCAGTTCCAGTTCGTCGCCGTCGTGGGGGGCGATGCGCCAGCCGCCGGGCAGCTCCTCGCCGATCACCAGCGGCAGCGGCCGCGGCGGGTTGGCGCCGCCGAAGCCGACATCCGCCAGGTAGGGCCCCTCGTCCAGCTCGATGCGCAGCAGCAGGTGGCTCTGCTGGGTGCGCTCGACCTCCGCCGGCATGCCCCAGCGCACCCGTGCCACCAGCAGGCTGATGCGGTAGCCGAGGCTGGCCAGCAGGCGGGCGAACAGGCTGTTCAGCTCGAAGCAGTAGCCGCCGCGGCCACCCTCGACGACCTTGGCGAAGACCGCCTCCGGCTCGATGGCGACGGGCCGCGCCAGCAGCACGTCGAGGTTCTCGAAGGGCAGGTGGTGCAGCGCCGCGTCGACCAGGCGTTCCAGCGTCTGCAGGGTCGCGGCCGGCGGCTGCGGCGGCAGGCCGAGGCGCGCCAGGCAGGCCTGCAGCTGCTGCGGGGTGAAGGGGGTGAGTGGCGTCATGGGGTTTCTCCTCGGGCCAGGCGGAAGCCCGGCTGCCACCCGAGCCGGTGGCGCGCCAGCGCGGTGCTGACCTCGGTGTCCTGCTCCGCCAGGTTGTAGCACCCGGGCGCGCCCCACTCCAGCGCCAGCAGCGCGGCGCGGGCGGCGTCGTCGACGTGCAGGGCCAGGCGCGGGTCGGGTTCGTCGCAGCCGGTGCCCGGGCCGTACAGGCGCCCGTAGCGCAGCACCAGGCCTTCCAGGGGCGCGGCGCCGAGCACGGCGTTCTCCAGCGCGGCGACGCCGCCGACGCTGATGGCGCGCGGGCCTTCGGCCGCAAGGTCCAGCGGCTGCCGCTCCTGGTGCGGCAAGGGCCCCGGCGCATAGGCCCAGGCGATGCTCTGCGCCACCAGCCGCTGCGCCCGGCGGCGCGGGCGGCGGCCACGAGGTTGGCGGTGCCCTCGCGGCGCACCGGGCATTGCGCGGCGCGGCCTCGGCCATGCGCGCCGGGTCCAGGCCGGGCGGCAGGTCGGTGAGCTGGTGCAGCACCCACTGCGGGCGGAACTCCAGCATGGCGCGCGTCAGCGCCGCGCCATCGAAGACGTCCAGCACCTGCGCCTCGGCGCCGGCCGCGCGCAGGGCCTCGGCCCGCGCCGGCTCACGGCTGCACGCCAGCACCCGGTAGCCGCGCGCCAGCAGCATGGGCAGCAGGCGCTTGCCCACGGCGCCGGTGGCGCCGGCGAAGAAGATTCTCGTGCACATGTTCGACCTCGTCTGGAGAGTGGATGGGGCCACTCTAGGGGCGCCATGGCATAGTCGACAGAGCCAAGAATCGATTGAAAGCCTGGGACATGATCGCGCGACCGATCCGCGCAGCGCTTCCGCGAATGCCAGATTTCTCGTCTATAACGAAGGTTCCCGACTTCCCTCGCCACAAGGAAACGCCCATGAGCAAAGTCTTCGACGTCGCCGTGCTGGTCGGCAGCCTGCGCAAGGAATCCCTCAACCGCAAGGTGGCCCTGGCCCTGGCCGAGCGGGCCCCGGCGAACCTGAAGCTGGAGATCGTCGAGATCGGCCAGTTGCCGCTGTACAACGAGGACCTGGACGGCGACAACGCCCCGGCCGCCTACGCCCCCTTCCGCGAGCGCATCCGCCGCGCCGACGCGGTGCTGTTCGTCACCCCGGAATACAACCGCTCGGTGCCGGCGGCGCTGAAGAACGCCATCGACGTGGGCTCGCGCCCCTACGGCAAGAGCGCCTGGGGCGGCAAGCCGGGCGGCGTGGTCAGCGTCTCGCCGGGGGCCATCGGCGGCTTCGGCGCCAACCATGCGCTGCGCCAGTCCCTGGTGTTCCTCGACGTGCCCTGCATGCAGCAGCCGGAAACCTACCTGGGCGGCGCCGGCAACTTCTTCGACGCCGCCGGCAAGGCCAACGACCAGGTCGGGCCCTTCCTGCAGACCATCATCGACAGCTACGCCCGCTGGGTGGAGAAGATCGCCGGAGCCTGAGCCCCGCGCCGAGCCGAGCCGTTTTTGTAGGAGCGAGCATCATCCTTCTCGTAGCACGCCATCGTTCCCGGGCAACGGTGTGCCTTCCTACCCACGAAATCGCGCGCAGGGCGAGCTCCTACATGGAATGGCGCGGGTGGGGTGGCGTAGGAGCGGATCTCATCCGCGATCCGCGCCGGGATATCCGGCTATCGCGGACAAGGTCTCCTACGGGGAGAAACACCGTGCTTCCCGGCAACCTGTAGGAGCGGGCCCTGCCCGCGATTTCGCGCGCAGGGCGCGCTCCTACATTGGAATGGCGCGGGTGGGGCAGCGTAGGAGCGGATCTCATCCGCGATCCGCGCCGATACCTCCGGCTATCGCGGACAAGGTCCGCTCCTACAGGGAGGAATACCGCGCTTCCCGGCAACCTGTAGGAGCGGGCCCTGCCCGCGATTTCGCGCGCAGGGCGCGCTCCTACATTGGAATGGTGTGGGTGGGGTGGCGTAGGAGCGGATCTCATCCGCGATTCGCGCCGATACCTCCGGCTATCGCGGACAAGGTCCGCTCCTACGGGGAGGAATGCCGTGCTTTCCGGCAACCTGTAGGAGCGGGCCCTGCCCGCGATTTCGCGCGCAGGGCGCGCTCCTACATTGGAATGGTGTGGGTGGGGTGGCGTAGGAGCGGATCTCATCCGCGATCCGCGCCGGGATATCCGGCTATCGCGGACAAGGTCCGCTCCTACGGGGAGGAATGCCGTGCTTTCCGGCAACCTGTAGGAGCGGGGAATGTGGAGCGGGGCGGACTCTCCCGCCCCTTCAATCTTCCTCGTAACGCGCCAGCCGCTGGCGCAGGCGGGCGTTCTCGCTGCGCAGCTGCTCCACCTCGTCGAGCAGGCGCAGGGCCAGGGCGATGCCCGGCCAGTCCACCTCGAACTCGCGCTGCAGGCGCACCGCGCGGCGCACCAGGGTCAGCGACTCGACGCTGAACAGCCAGGTGTCGCCCCGCCGCTCCAGGGGCTCGACGATGCCGACCTCGACTATCTCCAGCAGCGTCTCGCGCGGCAGCCGCGCGCCCTCGCAGAGCTCTTCCAGCTCCAGGCTCAGCAGTATCTCGCTCATGGCCGTTTACCCCACTGGCTGCGTGGATCGAAGGCCGCGCGGGCGGCCAGTTCTTCCCAGTGCTTGCGCGTCTCGCCCTCGGGCGCGCCCTTGGGCATCACCACCTTGAGCACCGCGTAGAGGTCGCCGGCAGGGTCCTCGCCCTTGCCGGCCAGGCCCTTGCCGCGGATGCGCAGGCGCTGGCCGCTCTGGCTGCCCGGCGGCACGCTGAGGGCGATGCGGCCGTTCAGGGTGGGTACCTCGATCTTCGCTCCCAGCGCCGCTTCCCAGGGCGCCAGCGGCACGCTGAGGACAAGGTTGCGGCCGTCGACGTCGAACAGCGGGTGCGGCGCCAGGCGGATGATCAGGTAGAGGTCGCCGGCCGGCGCGCCGCCGATGCCGGGCGCGCCCTGGCCCTTCAGGCGGATGCGCTCGCCGTCCACTACGCCCGGAGGAATGCGCACCTTCAGCGTCTTCTCCACGTCGGGCAGGCGTCGGCCCTGCTCGTCGTAGCTGGGCAGGCCGAAGCGGATCGGCTGCGGCTCGCCGGACTGGCTCTCCTCCAGGAACAACGGCACCTCCAGCTCGATGTCGCGGCCGCGCCTTTCCCGCCGGCGGTGCCCCTGCGGGCCGGCGTGGGCGCCGAAGATCGACTCGAAGAAGTCGGAGAAATCCTGCTCCTGGAAATGCTCGGCGCCCTCGAAGCCGCCGGACGGCTGCCAGCCCGGCGGCGCTTCGAAGCGACCGCTCTGCTGGTACTGGCGCAACTGGTCGTATTCGGCGCGCTTCTCGGGGCTCTTGAGCACCTCGTAGGCCTCGGAGACTTCCTTGAAGTGCGCTTCGGCGTCCGCCTCCTTGCTGACGTCGGGGTGGTATTTGCGCGCCAGCTTGCGGTAGGCGGTCTTGATCGCCTTTTCGTCGGCGTCCGGCGCCACGCCCAGCGCCGCGTAGTAATCCTTGAAGTCCATCGCCTTGCTGCTCCCGGGTCTGGAACTGCAAGCCTAGTCGCTGGCGCGGCACTCGTCCGCTCGCGACGGCTGATCCGCGTCATGGCATAGTCATTTATCCACAAAGCCCGCAGCGAACCAGGCCATGACCGAGCCCCTCGCCCTGCGCCTGGACCCCGGCCTGGCGCAGCCGATCTACCGCCAGCTCTACGAACGCATCCGCGAGGCCATCGCCCGCGGCACCCTGCGCCCGGGCGAGCGGGTGCCGCCGGTGCGCGGCCTGGCCAGCGAGCTGGGCGTGGCCCGCGGCACCGTGGAGCTGGCCTACCAGTTGCTGACCAGCGAAGGCTACCTGCTGGCCCGCGGCCCGGCGGGCACAGTGGTTTCGCCGCAGCTGGCCGGGCGCAACGCCGAGCGCCCGGCGCGCCTGGCGCCGCAACCGGAGCAGGTGCTGCCCGGGCTGATCGCCCACGGCCCGCAGGTGCTGCCGCTGCAACTCGGCCTGCCGGCGCTGGACGCCTTCCCCAAGGCGCTGTGGTCGCGCCTGGCCGCGCGCCGCCTGCGCAACACCGCCGAGGTCGAACTGGCCTACCCCGATCCCTGCGGCTACGCCCCGCTGCGCGAGGCGCTGGCCGGTTACCTCAACGTGTCCCGCGGGATCGCCTGCGAGCCGGCGCAGGTGCTGATCTGCGCCGGCTACCAGGGCGCCCTGGACCTGATCAGCCGCACCCTGCTGCAACCGGGCGACGCCTTCTGGCACGAGGACCCCGGCTACCCCCGCGGGCGCCAGCTGATGGCCGCAGCCGGCGCCCGGCCGGTCGCGGTGCCGGTGGACGCCGACGGCCTGTGCGTGGAACAAGGCCTGCGCCGCACGCCCGACGCCCGCTTCGCCCTGGTCACGCCCTCGCAGCAGAGCCCCACCGGCGTGGCCCTGAGCCTGCCGCGGCGCCTGGCCCTGCTGGACTGGGCTGCCCAGGCCGGGGCCTGGATAGTCGAGGACGACTACGACAGCGAATACCGCTACGCCGGCTTCCCCCTGCCGGCGCTCAAGAGCCTGGACCGCCAGGGCCGCGTGCTCTACGCCGGGACCTTCAGCAAGGTGCTGTGCCCGGCCCTGCGCCTGGGCTACCTGGTGGTGCCGCCGCCGTTGCTGGAGCGCTTCGTGCGCAGCCAACAGACCTTCGCCAACGGCTGCGCCGAGCTGCAGCAGGCGACGCTGTGCGACTTCATCGCGGAAGGCCACTTCGCCCGCCACCTCAAGCGCACCCGCACGCTCTACGCGCAGCGCCGGCAACTGCTGCGCACGGCCCTGGAGCGGCGCCTGGGCGAGCGCATGAAATTCGCCGAGCTGCCCGGCGGCCTGCACCTGATCGGCCGGATCGATGGCGACGACAAGGCCATCGCCGCCCGCGCAAGGGAAGCCGGCCTGGGCTTGCAGGCGCTGAACAATTGGTGCGTGGAGGCGCGCCAGGAACCGGCGCTGGTGATGAGCTTCACCAATGTGAAGGACGAAAGGCAGGCAGCCGAATTGGCCAGGCGCGTGGCGCAGGTGATGGAGACGTAGGATGGGTTGAGCGAAGCGATACCCATCACCATGACCCGATGGGTTTCGCAAGCTCAACCCATCCTACGAAGAGCACCACGTCGGCGGGGTAACGGCGTATAACCGCGAACGGTTATACGCCCTACGAAGAGCAGGCCGTGCCGGTCAGGAGGACAGGTAGGCCGAGCGCGTCAGGCCCAGGCGCAGCGCGTCGAGGAACTGGGTGCGCTCGCGGGCGGTGAGCTTGGCGCCGGCCACCTTGTCGCGGTAGTGGGTCATCAGTTCCTCGGGCGACAGGTGCACGTAGCGCAGCATGTCCTCGATGGTGTCGTGGGTCTCGATGCCGGCGTGGTAGAAGCTGCCGTCGGCGTTCTGGTAGACGTTCACCGAGTCGGTGTCGCCGAACAGGTTGTGCATGTCGCCGAGGATTTCCTGGTAGGCGCCGACCAGGAACACGCCGATCAGGTAGTCCTCGCCTTCCTTCACGTCATGCACCGGCAGGCTGGTCTCGATGCTCTGCTCGTCGACGTACTGGGTGATCTTGCCGTCGGAGTCGCAGGTCAGGTCCTGCAGCACCGCGCGGCGGTCCGGTTCCTCGCCCAGGCGGTGGATCGGCAGGATCGGCAGCACCTGGCCTATAGCCCAGGTGTCCGGCAGGCTCTGGAACACCGAGAAGTTGCAGATGTACTTGTCGGCGAGCTTGTCGTTGAGCTCGTCGAGCACCTGGCGGTGCGAGCGCTGGCGGGCCTTGAGCTGGTTATGCAGGCGCCGGCAGATGGCGAAGTAGCACTGCTCGGCCAGGGCCTTCTGGGCCAGGCTGATCTTGCCCTCGGCGTACTGGCTGGCGGCGTCGCTCATGTAGTGGGTGGCGCGCCAGTAGGTCTCGGTGACCATCTCGGCGTCGGTCGGGCCGAGCAGGTCGGCCAGGTACTGGACGATCTCCGGCTGCTCGGCGAGGTCGGTGATCTTCGGCAGTTCGTCGTTGTGCCGCTCGACGTCGGTGACCTGGGTGATCAGCACCGCGTGGTGCGCGGTCAGCGCGCGGCCGCTCTCGGAGAAGATGTGCGGGTGCGGCAGGCCCTGGGCGTCGCAGAACTCCTTGAGCATGCCCACCACCACGCCGGCGTAGTCGTCGATGTCGTAGTTGATGGAGCTTGCGTTGCGCGAGTGGGTGCCGTCGTAGTCCACGCCCAGGCCGCCGCCGACGTCGACGTGGTCCACCGGCAGGCCGAGGGCGCGCAGTTCGCCGTAGTAGCGGATGGCTTCCTTGAAGCCGTGCTGGTAGTCGGCCAGGTTGGCGATCTGCGAGCCCATGTGGAAGTGCAGCAGGCGCACGCCCTGGTCCAGCCCGGCCTGGCGGAAGCGCTCGACCACCGACAGCAGCTGCGCGGCGGAGAGGCCGAACTTGGCCTTCTCGCCGCCGGTGTCGGCCCACTTCGAGGAGGCCAGCGAGGACAGCCGCACGCGCAGGCCGACCTGCGGCAGCACGCCGACGTGCTCGGCCTCCTCGATCACCAGTTGCACCTCGGACTCCTTCTCGATGACGATGAAGACGTTGTGCCCGAGCTTCTGCCCCATCAGCGCCAGCTTGATGAACTCGCGGTCCTTGTAGCCGTTGCAGACGATGGTCCCGCCCTTGGGCGCCAGCGCCAGCACCGCCATCAGCTCCGGCTTGGAGCCGGCTTCCAGGCCGATGGAGACGTTCTGGGTGGCGATGATGCTTTCCACCACCGCTTCCTGCTGGTTGACCTTGATCGGGTAGAGCGCGGTATAGCGGCTGCCGTACTCCAGGCGCGCGATGTTGGCGTCGAAGGCGCCGGTCAGCTTGCGCACGCGGTCCTGCAGGATGTCCGGGAAGCGCACCAGCAGCGGCAGCGACAGGCCCGCCTCGCGCAGCTGGCCGACCAGCGCATGCAGATCGATCGGCTGGGCGTCGGCCCCCTGCGGGCGCACCTCGACGTTGCCGGCGTCGTTGATCGCGAAATAGCCGGCGCCCCAATGGCGGATACCGTAGATGCCGCGGCTGTCCGCCACCGTCCAGTTGCTGCCGTCGTCTTTGCGGGTCCGTCTTGCGGCCATGCGCGGGTGTCTCCTCAGAAGAATGTCGAGCGCCCGGCGGGGTAGCGCGCGGACGCAACAAGCCTAAACGTCGGGTATGACGTTGCCGTGTTGACCGCCATCTCTGGCGGTAGTTTAGGAAAGCGTGGCGAACTCGCGAGCGCGGCGCATCTCCCATCTAGGGAACGGGCTGGCCGGCATGCCGGCGCCGTGCGCCGCTGCCTAACCCGTTCCCTGCAGGGGAGAGACGAATCAGCCGCCGGATTTCTTGGCCTTGAAGCCGCGCTTGGCCAACTCTTCGAGGAGCAGCTCGACGTGGTCGCCCTGGATCTCGATGACGCCGTCCTTCAACGCGCCGCCGGTGCCGCAGCGTTTCTTCAGCGCCGTGGCCAGTTCCTTGAGGGCGTCTTCGGCCAGGGGCACGCCGCTGACCGTGGTCACGGTCTTGCCGCCGCGGCCCTTGGTCTCGCGGCGCACACGGGCGATGCCGTCGCCGGCCGGAACCACGGACTGCTTGCAGATGCAGGCGCCAATGGGCTGGTTGCAGTCCGGGCAATGCCGGCCCGCATCGGTGGAGTAGACGAGCCCGCCAAGGGCGGACAGGGAGGATGCTTTCTTGACCACCGGGCGTTTTCCCCAGGATTGGCCTCTAAGGGCCAGGTCAACGAATGATCGGCTGGCGCCGACCGCGACGCCCCACTCAGGCAGGGGCTGCGCATTCCCGCCGGAGGACCCGAGCGGAAAGGTCGCGCAATTTACCAGCATTGGAGGCAAATGCTAAGGGTGGAAATGCGTCATTGATCGGCGGATTGGCGACATGCCTGAAAAGCACCCTCACCCCGGCCCTCTCCCGCAAGCGGGAGAGGGAGTCCGCGCCGGGAACTACGCGCTTCGCCGCACCTTCGGAGTGGATGCACAAACGAAGGTATGGCCAAAGCACCGTGCTACTGCACACTCCGGACAGTCCCCTCTCCCGCTTGCGGGAGAGGGTTAGGGAGAGGGGCTCTTGCTCTTTAAAGCTGCCCCAGATACAACCGCAAAGCCTGCAACGAATCCGGACAGTACAAAGCCCCAGAGGTAGCCTCCTCCAGCACCACCCCCGGCTCGACGAACCGCGCCTCCAGCACCTCCTCCGGCTGCAGCCTCAAGGGCCCATCCCAGGTCGCCGAGAACACCGCACACCACAACCGATTGCCCGGCTCGTCGAAAAAGAAGGTGCCATGCTCGCGCAACTCCACGCCGGCCACGCCCAGCTCTTCCTCCAGCTCGCGGCTGGCCGACAGCGCATAGCTCTCGCTGGCCTGCACCATCCCGCCGGCGGCGGCGTCCCAGTAGCCCGGGTACACCGCCTTGCTCAGGCTGCGGCGGTGCACGCAGAGCTGCCCAGCGCCATTGAACAGCAGGATGAAGGTGCCGCGGCCGATCAGCCCGCGCTCGCGCAGCTGGGCGCGCGGCAGCTCGCCCAGCAGTTGGTCGCGCTCGTCGACCCAGGCGATCAGTTCCCGGTCCGAGGCCAGCCGGTGGGCGGCCTCGGCGGCGCTGACGAGGTCCATCAGCCCTGCGCCAGCAGTTGCCGCAGATCGATGATCGCGGCGTTGGCCCGGGAAATGTAGTTGGCCATCACCAGCGAATGGTTGGCCAGCACGCCGAAGCCGCTGCCGTTGAGCACCATCGGGCTCCACAGCGCTTCCTGGGTGGCTTCCAGCTCACGGATGATCTGCCGCACGCTGACGGTGGCGTTCTTCTTCGCCAGCACGTCGGCGAAGTCGACCTCGATGGCGCGCAGGATGTGCGACAGCGCCCAGGCCTGGCCGCGGGCCTCGTAGAACACGTTGTCGATCTGCAGCCAGGGGGTTTCCTGCACCTCTTCGTCGACCTGCGGCGCCTCCCCCGGCGCCAGCGCCGAGGCGGTCTTGATGTTGGTGTTCAGCTTGACCCGCCCGACGCTGGCGGACAGGCGCTGGGACAGCGAGCCCAGGCGGGTGGAAACGTCGCCCAGCCAGTTGTTCAGGCTGTCGGCGCGGGCGTAGAACTGCGCGTTGGGCTGCTCGGCGGAGAGGCGCGCCAGGTAGCGGTCCAGGGACTTGATGCCCTCGGCGTACTCCGACTCGGAAGACGGCAGCGCCCAGCTCTTGTTGTCGAAGTTGAAGCGCGGCTCGGCGCGGGCCAGGTCGGCGTCCTCGGTGGACTGCGACTGCGAGCGGGCGAAGTCCTTGCGCAGCGCGCGGGACAGGTCGCGGGTCTGCACCAGCACGCCGTATTCCCAGCTGGGCATGTTGTCCAGCCACAGGCCCGGCGGGAAGATGTCGTTGGACAGGTAGCCGCCCGGCTTGTTCAGCAGGGTGCCGACCACTTCCTTGAGGGTTTCCACGGTGGTGTAGCCCACCACCATCTGCCGCCCGGCGCGCTCGGCGGCCTGCTGCGCATGCTGCTGCACGGGGAACAGGTCCGGCTCGCGGCTCCAGTACCAGCCGACCAGGGCGGCGACCACCAGGTAGGCGCCCAGCAGCCCGCCGACCACGCGCACCAGCCAGGGCCCGCCGAAGTAGGCGCGCACATCGTCAACCCTGTCGTCGACGCGCTCGCGCACCGAGCCGCCGCGATTCTTCCAGTTCCACATGGCAAAGTCCTTGGTTCGACCTAACGGAAAAAGGTTGGACCGCAGGCCCCGCCACAGGTGCCGGGCGATGCCGCGATCCAGGCGCACTAGCATGCCGCAGTCGGCGCCCGAAGGGCAGCCTACCCTCTGCATGGCACGCCTGGCGATCCTTGACCGACATCACTGGAATTGCCAGCGGCAAATGGTAGCATGGTGCCATCATCGCTCTGGCGACCCCGCCACCGCGTCAGCCCTCACAAGAAGTGCGCCATGACCGAGCACGACGATCCCACCCGCGATCGCTTGAAACACCATTTTGCCCAGCGGGTGATCCACCAGGCCCGGCACGTGCTGGAGATCTGGCAGCAGCTCAGCCGCTCGGAATGGACCGCCAGCGGCATGGCCGACCTGCGCGAGGCCGTCCTGCGCCTGCAGCGCTACGCCGAGCGCTTCGAGCAGGCCGAGCACGCCCAGCTGGCCGCCGCCATCGGCGCCGGGCTGGACGCCGTGGCGGGCAATCGCGGGCGCCTGTCCAGCGAGCGGATCAACGAGTTCGCCCAATTGATGCTGCGCCTGTCGCGCACCGGCCTGCGCCATGGCGACCAGCTCGAACACACCCAGCTGCCGCCGCTGCGCAAGCCGGTCTACCTGGCCCTGCAGGACGCCGAGCGCGCCGAGCGCCTGGCCCAGCAGCTGGAGTTCTTCGGCGTCCACGCGCAGCTGTGCGAGCACGCCGCGGCCTTCCGCGCGGCCATGGCCGAACGCCACCCGGCGGCGCTGCTGATGGACGTCGACTTCGCCGGCGCGGGCCTCGGCCTGGCCCTGGCCGAGGAAGTGCAGGCGGGCCTGGCGCACAAGCTGCCGGTGCTGTTCTTCAGCCACGAGGACACCGACACCCCCACCCGCCTGGCCGCGGCCCGCGCCGGCGGCCAGGAGTTCTTCAGCGGCACCCTGGACGCCTCCGGGGTGCTGGAAAAGATCGAGATGCTCACCCGCGTCGCCCACTACGACCCCTTCCGCGTGCTCATCGTCGACGACTCGCGGGCCCAGGCGGCGCACACCGAGATGGTCCTCAACGGCGCCGGCATCGTCACCCGCGCGCTCACCGCGCCGCTGTCGGTGATGGCCGAGCTGGCCGAGTTCCAGCCGGACCTGATCATCCTCGACATGTACATGCCCGAATGCCTGGGCACCGAGCTGGCCAAGGTGATCCGCCAGCACGAGCGCCACGTCAGCGTGCCGATCATCTACCTGTCGGCCGAGGACGATCTGGACAAGCAGCTCGACGCCATGAGCGAGGGCGGCGACGACTTCCTCACCAAGCCGATCAAGCCGCGCCACCTGATCGCCACCGTGCGCAACCGCGCGGCGCGGGCGCGCAGCCTCAAGGCGCGCATGGTGCGCGACAGCCTCACCGGGCTGTACAACCACACCCACACCCTGCAGCTGCTGGAAGACGCCAGCTACCGCGCGCGCCGCGAAGGCCAGCCGCTGGCCTTCGCCATGCTCGACATCGACCACTTCAAGAAGGTCAACGACAGCTACGGCCATCCCATGGGCGACCGGGTGATCAAGAGCCTGGCGCTGTTCCTCAAGCAGCGCCTGCGCAAGACCGACCACATCGGCCGCTACGGCGGCGAGGAATTCGCCGTGGTGCTGCCGGACACCGACAGCGTGGCGGCGCACAAGGTGCTGGAGGAAATCCGCCAGCGCTTCGCCGAAATCCGTTACCCGGCCAAGCCCGCCGACCTGGCCTGCACCTTCAGTTGCGGCATCGCCCAGCTGGGCGCGGACGAAGACGCCACCGTCCTGGCCCGCCGCGCCGACGAGGCGCTGTACCGCGCCAAGCATGGCGGGCGCAATCGCGTCGAGGTGTTCGCCTGACCCCGCGGATAGGCGGATAACGCCGGGATGGGCTCGGCGTAGGGCGGATAACCGTTCGCGGTTATCCGCCGCTTGACCTTGGCCATGCCCCGCTCGGTGATGGGCACGAAACGCCGTTGAAGAGCGCGCCAGGTCCAACCACGACGCCCCGTAAAATGGGTTTCCCGCGCCTACCGGGCCATCCCATCAACGCTCGCCCAGCTTGTGCCGCGCCGCGTACAGGCAAACCATCTCCATCGCCAGGGTCGCGCCGGCCAGGGCGGTGATCTCGGCGCTGTCGTAGGGCGGCGCGACTTCCACCACGTCCATGCCCACCAGGTTGATGCCACGCAGCGCGCGGAGGATTTCCAGCGCCTGGTGCGAACTGAGCCCGCCGCAGACCGGCGTGCCGGTGCCCGGCGCGAAGGCCGGGTCGAGGCAGTCGATATCGAAGGTCAGGTACACCGGGTGGTCCCCCACCCGCGCGCGGATGCGTTCGGCGATGGCCTGCGGCGAGTGGCGGTGCACTTCGCGGGCATCCAGCACCTGGAAGCCCATCACATCGTCGTTGGTGGTGCGCAGGCCGACCTGCACCGAGCGCGCCGGGTCCACCAGCCCCTCGCGGGCGGCATGGTAGAACATGGTGCCGTGGTCGATGCGCTGGCAGTCCTCGTCCGGCCAGGTGTCGCTGTGGGCGTCGAAGTGGATCAGCGACAGCGGGCCGTGCTTCTTCGCATGGGCCTTGAGCAACGGGTAGCTGATGAAGTGGTCGCCGCCCAGGGTCAGCAGCGCGCAGCCGGCATCGAGGATGCGCGCGGCGTGGGCTTCGATGGCTGCCGGGGTTTCCTGCGGCACGCCGTGGTCGAAGGAACAGTCGCCGTAGTCGATCACCGCCAGGTGGTCGAAGGGGTCGAACTCCCAGGGGAAGTGCCGGGCCCAGGCCATCTGCACCGAGGCGGCGCGGATCGCCCGCGGCCCGAAGCGGCTGCCGGGGCGGTTGGTGGTGGCGGTGTCGAAGGGCACGCCGCTCACCACCAGGTCGACGCCGCGCAGGTCGCGGCTGTAGCGGCGGCGCATGAAGCTGGTGATGCCGGCGTAGGTGGATTCGGCGGCGGTGCCATACAGGCTGTCGCGGGTGATGGCCTGGTCGTTGTCGTGGGCTTGATCCATGGTGTCCTCATCATCGGTGTTTTTTGGTGTGTCCTGATAGCTCGGTGCCTGCGGCTCTACCCTCGCTCAGGAGCGGGTGCGGAACGCCGACCACAGCCGCGTCCGCTCACGTTGCTGCTTCAAGGTCAGCAACTGCTCGCCGAACAGCTTCTGGCGCATAGCCGGCGCCGGGTAGATGTCCGGGTCGCTGGCCACATCGGCATTGAGCAGCGGTGTGGCCTTGCGGTTGGCATTGGCGAAGTACAGGGTGTTGGTCAGCTCGGCGATGGCGTCCGGGCGCAGCATGAAGTCAATGAAGGCGCGCGCTTCCTGCGGGTGCGGCGCGTCCACCGGGATGGCCATGGTGTCGAACCAGATCAGCGTGCCTTCCCTGGGTATCCGGTAGATCACCTCGAATGGCTTGTTCGCCTGCCTGGCCTGCGCGGCGCCCATCAGCGCGTCGCCGGTGTAGGTCAGCGCGAGGCACAGCGTGCCGTTGGCCAGGTCGTTGATGTGCTTGCCGCTGGCGATGTAACGCACGTTGGGCTGCAGCTTTTCGAGCAACTGGCGGACCTGGGCCAGGTCGGCCGCGTCGGTGCTGTAGGGCGGCTTGCCCAGGTAGTTGAGCGCCACGCTGATCACTTCCTGGGGCGAGTCGATCAGCGAGATGCCGCAGTCGGCCAGGCGGCTGGCGTATTCGGGCTTGAACAGCAGGTCGAGGCTGTCCAGCGGCGCATCGGGGATGCGCTTGAGCACTTCGTCCCTGTTGATCGCCAGGCCCACGGTGCCCCAGGTGTAGGGCACGCCGTAGCGGTTGCCCGGATCGATGGCGGCCAGCTTGGCCAGCAGTTCCGGGTCGAGGTTGGCGAAGTTCTTCAGCTGCGCGTCGTCCACCGGCTGCACGGCCTTGGCCTGGATGGCGCGGGCCAGCCCGCTGCTGGCGGGAAAGACCACGTCGTAGCCGCTGCGGCCGGTCATCAGCTTGCTGTCGAGCACCTCGGCGCTGTCGAAGGTGTCGTATTTGACGCGGATGCCGGTTTCCTTCTGGAAGCGCTGCAAGGCTTCGGCGCCGACGTAATCCGCCCAGTTGTACAGGTTGAGTACCCGCTCCTGCGCCTGCAGGGGCATGGCCAGGACCGCGAGCAGGGCCGCAAGGGAAGCCCAGGGAAACACACGCATGATCATCGCCTCGGGGTTGTTGTGGTTATGGGGCGAGCATGGGGCGGGCTTTACTTTGTAAAAATACAAAGTTAATTACTTTGGCATTGCATTTTGGCAATGTTTGGAGACAGCCATGCTCAGCCAGTTGCGCGACCTCGACCTGCAGTTGCTGCGCCTGTTCGTCACCGTGGTGGAGTGCGGCGGCTTCAGCGCGGCGCAGGGCGAGCTGGGCCTGAGCCAGCCGAGCATCAGCATCCAGATGGCCAAGCTGGAGACGCGCCTGGGCTACCGCCTGTGCGAGCGCGGCAAGGGCGGCTTCCGCCTGACGCCCAAGGGCGAGCGCCTGCTGCAATCGACGCGGCGGCTGTTCGTCGCCATCGAGGGCTTCCGCGACGAGGCGCGCGGCGTGGCCGACAAGCTGCTGGGCGAGGTGCGCATCGGCCTTTCGGAAAGTCTCGAAGAAAGCGTCGTCGCGCGACTGTCCGAGGCGATCCGCCGCTTCCGCCAGCGCAACCAGGCGGTCAGCCTGGAACTGCTCACCGCCACGCCCGCCGAACTGGAGCGCCTGTTACTGCAGGACCGGCTGCACCTGGCGGTCGGCTACTTCGCCGGCACCCAGGCGGCGCTGGAGCATCACCCCCTGTTCGTCGAATCCCAGGGCCTGTATTGCGGCGCGGGCCACCCGGCGTTCGAGCACAGCAAGCCGACCCGCGACTCCCTGGCCGACGCCGACCAGGTGCTGCACCCCTACCGCTTCATCGCCGCCGACGAACCGCTGCAGACCGGCCGCAGCAGCGCGCGCTGCGAACAGGTGGACGGCAGCCTGGCGTTCATCCTCTCCGGCGCGCACATCGGCTACCTGCCCCGGCATGTCGCGCAACCCTGGATCGAACGCGGCCAGTTGCGCGAGCTGCTGCCGGGCGAACTGGGCTTCGAGGTGGCCTTCAGCCTGACTCGCCACCGTGGCCGCCACCCCGGCGACGCCGAGCAGGCCTTCGTCAGCGACCTGCTGGGGGCGTTCGGCCAGCACGCGGCCGATTGACGCGGCAGCGATGCGGGAACCCGAGCTCGCCGGCGCAGTCCCACAGCCTCGAGCACTTCTTGTGACAGCTCCTCGGGCCGCATCGGAAGCTTTCCGCTATCATGCCGCCACCCAGAAAGTCCGCGAGAGTTCCATGCGCCGTCTGCTGACCCTGCTCCTGTTCCTGGTCGCCCTGCCCGCCACCGCTGGCCTGTTCGACAAGCCGGCCCCCGCCGCCCCCGGTTTCAGTACCGCGGCGCCGGCCGAGGGCAAGTTCCTCCCGGTGGCCGAGGCCTTCCGCCTGAGCGTCGAGGACAGCGACAGCCAGCAGGTGCTGCTGCGCTTCGTCAACGCCGAGGGCTACTACCTCTACCGGCACCGCATGAAGTTCCAGGTCGAGCCGGCCGAGGTCAGCCTCGGCGACGTGCAGCTGCCGCCGGGCAAGGCCCACCACGACGACTACTTCGGCGACTCCCAGGTCTACTACGCCATCACCGACGTCAAGGTGCCGCTGAACAACCCGCAGAATCTGCCCTACCGCCTCACCGTCACCTACCAGGGCTGTGCCGACAAGGGCCTGTGCTACGCCCCGGAAACCGTCCAGGTGCAGGTTTCCGCCGCGGGCGTCGCCAGCCTCGGCGCCAAGCCCGCCGCCGCCGGCAAGGCGGCCGTGGCCTCCGGCGAGCCGGCGGTGGTCGACGACCTGCTGGCGCTGCTCAAGGGCGAAGGCAGCGGCAAGATCAAGAAGCTCGACCGCGGCCTGCTGATCGCCTTCCTCGCCGGCCTGACGCTGACCTTCACCCCCTGCGTGCTGCCGATGCTGCCGATCCTCTCCGGCGTGGTCCTGCGCGGGCGCCCGGGCGGCATGCGCGGCTTCACCCTGTCGCTGGCCTACGTGCTGCCGATGGCGGTGTGCTACGCCGTGCTCGGCGCGCTGATGGGCCTGTTCGGCGCCAAGCTCAACCTGCAGGCGATGTTGCAGTCGCCTTGGGTGCTGGTGCCCTTCGCGGCCTTCTTCGTGGCCTTCGCCATCGCCATGTTCGGCATCTTCGAGCTACGCCTGCCGGGCTTTCTGCGCGAGCGCCTGGACCGCATGGCGGCCGACACCCGTGGCGGCTCCATCGCCGGCGCGGCCACCCTGGGCGTGCTTTCCAGCCTGCTGGTCTCGCCCTGCGTCTCGGCGCCCCTGGCCGGCCTGCTGCTGTACATCGGCAGCACCGGCGACGCCCTCGGCGGCGGCCTGCTGCTGTTCGCCCTGGGCCTGGGCATGGGCACCCCGCTGGTGATCTTCGGCGCCGGCGGCGGCGCCGTGCTGCCGAAATCCGGGGCCTGGATGACCGGCGTGCGCAACTTCTTCGGCGTGCTGCTGCTGGCGGTGGCCATCTGGCTGCTGGAGCGGGTGCTCTCCGGCCCGGTGAGCCTGGCCCTGTGGGGCGCCCTGGCCGGCGGCGTGGCCATCGCCCTGGGCACCCTGGAACTGGTGAACAAGACGCCGCTGCAGCGCGGCGCCCAGCTGCTCGGCCTGATGTTCCTGGTCTACGCCCTGGCGGCCTGGGCCGGCGCCCTGCGCGGCGAATCCGACCCGCTGCACCCGCTGGGCCGCTCCGAACCCTCCAGCCATGCCGGCCCGCCCAGCTCGACGCCCGGCCAGTGGCAGAACCTGACCACCCCAGCGCAGCTCGACGCCGCCCTGGCCCAGGCCAGCGCCGCCGGCCGGCCGGTGCTGCTGGACTGGTACGCCGACTGGTGCATCAGCTGCAAGATCATCGAACGCCAGGTGCTGCCGGACGCGGCAGTGCAAGCGCAACTGGCCGGCTACCAGTTGCTGCGCTTCGACATGACCGACAGCACCGCCGAGCAGCGCGCCCTGCTCGACCGCTACAACCTCTTCGGCCCGCCGGCGCTGCTGCTGTTCGACGCGGGCGGCCAGGAACACAGCGACCTGCGCATCGTCGGCGAGACCAACGCGGCCACCCTGGCCGCCCATCTGCAGCAGGCCGGCGCGCGCTAGAGCGCGCCTCATATTTCTGCAGCAATCATCAGGCAACATGCCGACATCTACCGCAAAACCGGCATGACTGGACAGTCACGACCGGTTTCCGGCATAGTCCCGGCCAATTTCCAATCCGCGCGACGAGAGAACAAAAAGCCGATGGCCACCCTACTGGTCCTGCACGGGCCCAACCTGAACCTGCTCGGCACCCGCGAACCCGGCGTCTACGGCTCGGTCACCCTTGAGCAGATCAACCAGGACCTGGAGCGCCGCGCCCGCGAGGCCGGCCATCACCTGATGTACCTGCAGAGCAACGCCGAGTACGAACTGATCGAGCGCATCCATGCCGCGCGCAGCGAAGGCGTGGACTTCATCCTCATCAATCCGGCGGCTTTCACGCATACGAGTGTCGCGCTACGTGACGCGTTGCTCGCGGTGAGCATCCCATTCATCGAAGTGCACCTGTCCAACGTGCACAAACGTGAACCTTTCCGGCATCACTCCTACTTCTCCGACGTGGCGGTAGGGGTGATCTGCGGCCTGGGGGCCACAGGCTACCGCCTGGCCCTGGAGTCCGCCCTCGAACAACTTGAACGCCCGTGACCATCACCTGGGAGTGCGAACGCTAATGGACATCCGTAAAGTCAAGAAACTGATCGAACTGCTCGAAGAATCCGGCATCGACGAGCTGGAAATCCGCGAAGGCGAAGAATCGGTGCGCATCAGCCGCCACAGCAAGACCGCCGCCCAGCCGATCTACGCTGCCGCCCCGGCCTACGCGCCCGCCCCCGCTGCGGCCCCGGCCCCGGTGGCCGCTGCCGCCGCACCGGCCGCCGAAGCCGCGCCGGCTGCCGCCAAGCTCAACGGCAACGTGGTCCGCTCGCCGATGGTCGGTACCTTCTACCGCTCGCCGTCGCCGACCGCCGCGCCCTTCGTCGAAGTCGGCCAGAGCGTGAAGAAAGGCGACATCCTGTGCATCGTCGAAGCCATGAAGATGATGAACCACATCGAGGCTGAAACCAGCGGCGTCATCGAGCAGGTCCTGGTCGAAAGCGGCCAGCCGGTCGAGTACGACCAGCCGCTGTTCACCATCGTCTAAGCCGCGGGGAACCTGCGATGTTGGATAAAGTACTGATCGCCAACCGCGGCGAGATCGCCCTGCGCATCCTGCGCGCCTGCAAGGAGCTGGGCATCAAGACGGTCGCGGTGCACTCCACCGCCGACCGCGAGCTGATGCACCTGTCGCTGGCCGACGAGGCCGTGTGCATCGGCCCGGCCCCGGCCGGCCAGTCCTACCTGCACATCCCGGCGATCATCGCCGCCGCCGAAGTCACCGGCGCCAACGGTATCCACCCGGGCTACGGCTTCCTCGCCGAGAACGCCGACTTCGCCGAGCAGGTCGAACGCTCCGGCTTCACCTTCATCGGCCCCAGCGCCGACGTGATCCGCCTGATGGGCGACAAGGTCTCGGCCAAGGACGCCATGAAGAAAGCCGGCGTGCCCACCGTACCGGGCTCCGACGGCCCGCTGCCGGAAGACGAGGAAACCGCCCTGGCCATCGCCCGCGAAGTGGGCTACCCGGTCATCATCAAGGCCGCCGGCGGCGGCGGTGGCCGCGGCATGCGCGTGGTGCACAGCGAGGAAGAGCTGATCAAGTCGGCCAAGCTGACCCGCACTGAGGCCGGCGCCGCCTTCGGCAACTCCATGGTCTACCTGGAGAAGTTCCTGACCAACCCGCGCCACGTGGAAGTCCAGGTGCTCTCCGACGGCCAGGGCAACGCCATCCACCTGGGCGACCGCGACTGCTCGCTGCAGCGCCGCCACCAGAAGGTGCTGGAAGAAGCCCCCGCGCCGGGCATCGACGAGAAGGCCCGCGCGGAAGTCCTCGAACGCTGCGTTCGCGCCTGCGTCGAGATCGGCTACCGTGGCGCCGGCACCTTCGAGTTCCTCTACGAGAACGGCCGCTTCTACTTCATCGAGATGAACACCCGCGTGCAGGTGGAGCATCCGGTGTCGGAGATGGTCACCGGCATCGACATCGTCAAGGAAATGCTGCGCATCGCCTCCGGCCAGAAGCTGTCGGTCCGCCAGGAGGACGTGGTGATCCGCGGCCACGCCCTGGAATGCCGGATCAACGCCGAGGACCCGAAGAACTTCATGCCCAGCCCGGGCACCGTGAAGCACTTCCACGCCCCCGGCGGCAACGGCGTGCGCGTCGACTCGCACCTGTACAGCGGCTACACCGTACCGCCGAACTACGACTCGCTGGTCGGCAAGCTGATCACCTACGGCAAGGACCGCGACGAAGCCCTGGCGCGCATGCGCAATGCCCTGGACGAGCTGATCGTCGACGGCATCAAGACCAACATCGACCTGCATAAGGACCTGGTCCGCGACAAGGAATTCTGCAAGGGCGGTGTGAACATCCATTACCTGGAAAAGAAACTCGGCATGAGTCACTGACCCCACGCCGATAAAAGCGCTGGAGGCTGGAAGGCTGGACGAAAAAGCGGATAATCCCGCCCTTCGTCCGGCCTTCCAGCCTTCAGCCGTTTTCTCACGAGGTTTTTTATGCCCTGGGTTCAAGTCCGCCTCGCCATCACCCCGGAACAGGCGCCCACCTACGAGGACGCGCTGCTGGAAGTCGGCGCCGTCTCGGTGACCTTCATGGACGCCGAGGACCAGCCGATCTTCGAGCCGGACCTGGGCACCACCCCGCTGTGGACCCACACCCACCTGCTGGCCCTGTTCGAGGACGGCACCGACGAGGCCGCGCTGCTGGCGCACCTGCAGCTGCTGACCGGCGGCGAACTGCCCCAGCACCAGGTCGAAGTGGTCGAGGACCAGGACTGGGAACGCAGCTGGATGGACAACTTCAAGCCGATGCGCTTCGGCCGCCGCCTGTGGATCGTCCCCAGCTGGCACGAGGCGCCGCAGCCGGAGGCGGTGAACCTGCTGCTCGACCCGGGCCTGGCCTTCGGCACCGGCACCCACCCGACCACCGCGCTGTGCCTGGAATGGCTGGACGGCCAGGAACTGGCCGGCGAGACCGTGCTGGACTTCGGCTGCGGCTCCGGCATCCTCGCCATCGCCGCGCTGCTGCTGGGTGCGAAGCGGGCGCTGGGCACCGACATCGACCCGCAGGCCCTGGAGGCCTCGCGCGACAACGCCACGCGCAACGGCATCGACCCGGCGCTGTTCCCGGTCTACCTGCCCGCCGATCTGCCCGCCGGGCAGGCCGACGTGGTGGTGGCGAACATTCTCGCCGGTCCCCTGGTCTCACTGGCAGGCCAGCTGACTTCCCTGGTCAAGCCCGGCGGCCGCCTGGCCCTGTCGGGCATCCTCGCCGAGCAGGCCGAGGAAGTGCGCGCCGCCTACGCCGACGCCTTCGAGCTGGAGCCCACCGCCGAGCGCGAAGGCTGGGTACGCATCAGCGGCCGCCGCCGCTGAACCCTGGTGGCGGCCAACTGCCCGCACGCCGAGGCTTGAGTTAGACTAATCGACCGTTTATCGCCGGACCGCCGCATGAGCGCCAGTTTCATCACACAGTGCCCGCATTGCCTCACCAGTTTCCGCGTCAACCAGGCGCAGCTGGGTGCGGCCAATGGCGCTGTGCGCTGCGGCGCCTGCCTCAAGGTGTTCAACGCCCCGCAACATATGCTGGGCGGCACCGCGCGCTCCGGCGGCGAGCCCATCCAGCCGCCGGCTGCGGCCCCGAAACCCGCAGCGCCCGCCGCGCCGAGCGAGCCCCGCGCCCCGTCCCGGCGCCCGGCGTCGCCACCCTCGGCTGGCCGCTGGCGCCGCACAGCGCGCGGCCGTCCGCCGACAGCACGGTAGCCCCGGCCGCCACACCCATGCCGGCCCCCACCCAGCCCCCGGCGCCCGCCCCGGCACCGGCCAGGCCGGCGCAAGAAGCCGCCGTAGCGGCCAAGTCCGCCGACGATACCCTGTGGATCCACGACGATCTCGACCTGGACAGCCTCAACCTCGACGAAGAGCTGGCCAAGCTCGACGAATTCGAGCTGTCCCAGGAATTCCGCGAACTGCAGGCCGCGCCCAAGCCGGCCGAGGCCCTGCTGGGCAACCGCCCGTCGGCGCGCGACCCGCATGACGAACGCTGGGCCGAGGCCCTGCTGCGCGACGAGGAACGCCAGGCGAGCGAAGGCGGCCGCCAGGAACCGAGCCTGGGCCGCATCGAAGAAGAGCCCGAGCAGCCCCCCGTCGCACCGCCGCACCCGCAGAGCGCGCCGGTCGAAGAGCCGGCCGTGGCCGCCGCTGCCGCAGAAGAGGAAGACGACGACCTGCCGAGCTTCAGCGCCCGCCGCGACGACGAGCCGCTGGAAACCGAAGCCGAGCCGGACGAGGAACCCGAGGCCGAGCCCCCGCTGGCGGAACGCGAGATGCCCCGCCTGGGCGCGCCGCTGGACGACGAGGACGAAGAGGCAGACGACAAGGCCCCGCGCCGCCCCGACCCGGGCCTGGGCGAGGCCGCCCTGCACGACCTCAGCGACGAGCCGCTGCAACTGGACTGGCAGAAGCCCAAGAGCCGCTGGGGCTGGCGCCTGCTCTGGCTGCTGCTGATCCTCCTGGCCCTGGCCGGCCTGGGCGGCCAGTACGTGGCCTACCACTTCGACGAACTGGCCCGCGAGGACGCCTACCGCCCCTGGTTCGCCGAACTCTGCCCGCAATTGGGCTGCACCCTGCCGTCGAAAGTCGACGTCGAGCAGATCCGCAGCAGCAACCTGGTGGTGCGCAGCCACCCGGACTTCAGCGGCGCCCTGGTGGTGGACGCGATCATCTACAACCGCGCCAGCTTCTCCCAGCCCTTCCCGCTGCTGGAGCTGCGCTTCGCCGACCTCAACGGCCAACTGATCGCCAGCCGCAGCTTCAAGCCCAGCGAATACCTGGGCGGCGAGCTGGCCGGGCAGAGCGAGATGCCGCCGCAGACGCCGATCCACGTGTCGCTGGACATCCTCGACCCGGGCCCCAAGGCGGTCAACTACAGCCTCAGCTTCCATTCGCCGGAGTGACCGGCGCATAGCGCAGAACCCCGCGCAGCGCCAGTTCCGCTCGTCTTCCAACCCCAGGCAATAAGCCGGCGGCTGTTCAGAATTTATCCAAAATCGCCTTTATCCGGTCATCGAGAGCGGGTATCATGCCCTCCCTTTTTTGCAAGCACCGGTGGCCTCTCGCCGACCCTCCCCGAGTCCTCGACCCGCGGGAGCGTGCAGCGATTGCGCCCCATAACAGGGAAGCGATGTCGGTGGTTCGCATCGGCTCTTACACACTGCCCAACAGACTGATCCTGGCTCCCATGGCCGGCGTCACCGATCGCCCGTTCCGCCAGCTGTGCCGCCGCCTCGGCGCCGGCATGGTGGTCTCGGAGATGGTCACCAGCGACGTGCGCCTGTGGAACAGCCGCAAGTCGCGCCTGCGCCTGGTGCACGACGGCGAGGACCAGCCGCGTTCGGTGCAGATAGCCGGCGGCGACCCGCAGATGCTCGCCGAGGCCGCCCGCGCCAACGTCGAGCTGGGCGCGCAGATCATCGACATCAACATGGGCTGCCCGGCCAAGAAGGTCTGCAACAAGGCCGCCGGCTCCGCGCTGCTGCGCGACGAGAAGCTGGTGGCCGAAATCCTCGAAGCCGTGGTGGCCGCCGTCGAAGTGCCGGTGACGCTGAAGATCCGCACCGGCTGGGACCGCGACAACCGCAACGGCGTGAACGTCGCGCGCATCGCCGAGCAGTCGGGCATCCAGGCCCTGGCCGTGCACGGCCGCACCCGCGCCGACCTGTACACCGGCGACGCCGAATACGAAACCATCGCCGCGATCAAGCAGGCGGTGTCCATCCCGGTGTTCGCCAATGGCGACATCACCTCGCCGCAGAAGGCCCGCCAGGTGCTCCAGCACACCGGCGCCGACGCCTTGCTGATCGGCCGCGCCGCCCAGGGCCGGCCGTGGATATTCCGTGAGATCGAGCACTACCTGAGCACCGGCGAGACCTTGCCGGCGCCGTCCCTGGCCGAGGTGGAAAGCATTTTGCTGGAGCACCTGGCCGCCTTGCATGCCTTCTATGGGGAAGAGCTGGGTGTCCGCATCGCCCGCAAGCACGTGGGCTGGTACCTGGCGACGTTACCGGGGGCGGCGGAGTTCCGCGCCCAGTTCAATCGTTTGCAGAACACGGATGCACAGAGCGCCAGCGTCAGGCAGTTCTTCGCCGAGCGCCACGACAACGGAAAAGGGGTGGCCGCATGACAACGATGACCGAGACTTTAGTGAGTGGAATGACACCCGTGAGCGACAACGCGAACCTCAAACAGCACCTGAACACGCCGACGCAGGAAGGCCATACCCTGCGCGACAGCGTCGAGAAGGCACTGCGCAACTACTTCGCCCACCTCGATGGGCAGCCGGTCACGGACGTGTACAACATGGTGCTCTGCGAAGTGGAGGCACCGCTGCTGGAAACCGTGATGGACCACGTCAAGGGTAACCAGACCAAGGCGTCGGAGCTGCTCGGCCTGAACCGCGGCACCCTGCGCAAGAAGCTCAAGCAGTACGACCTCCTCTAAAAGCCGCTGGAGGCTAAAGGCTGAAGGCCGGACGAAAAAGCGCCCCTCGTCCAGCCTCCAGCCTCCAGCGCTCTTATCCTCATCAGATGGAACCGTTATGACCGACCACTCCCTCCGCCTGCCCATCCGCCGCGCGCTGATCAGCGTCTCCGACAAGACCGGCGTCGTCGATTTCGCCCGCGAGCTGGTCGCCCTCGGCGTGGAGATCCTCTCCACCGGCGGCACCTACAAGCTGCTCAAGGACAACGCCATCGCCGCCGTTGAAGTGGCCGACTACACCGGCTTCCCGGAAATGATGGACGGCCGCGTCAAGACCCTGCACCCGAAGGTGCACGGCGGCATCCTCGGCCGTCGCGACATCGACGGCGCGGTGATGGCCGAGCACGGCATCAAGCCGATCGACCTGGTGGCGGTCAACCTGTACCCCTTCGAGGCCACCGTGGCCAAGGCCGACTGCGACCTGCCGACCGCCATCGAGAACATCGACATCGGCGGCCCGACCATGGTCCGCAGCGCGGCGAAGAACCACAAGGACGTCGCCATCGTGGTCAACGCCGGCGACTACGCCAGCGTGGTCGCGGCCCTGAAGGCCGGCGGCCTGACCTATGCCCAGCGCTTCGACCTGGCCCTGAAGGCCTTCGAGCACACCGCCGCCTACGACGGCATGATCGCCAACTACCTGGGCACCATCGACCAGGCCCGCGACACCCTCTCCACCGAAGGCCGCGGCGCCTTCCCGCGCACCTTCAACAGCCAGTTCATCAAGGCCCAGGAAATGCGCTACGGCGAGAACCCGCACCAGAGCGCGGCCTTCTACGTCGAGGCGGAGAAGGGCGAGGCCAGCGTTTCCACCGCCGTGCAGCTGCAGGGCAAGGAACTGTCGTTCAACAACGTGGCCGACACCGACGCCGCGCTGGAATGCGTGAAGAGCTTCGTCAAGCCGGCCTGCGTCATCGTCAAGCACGCCAACCCGTGCGGCGTGGCCGTGGTCCCGGAGAACGAGGGCGGCATCCGCAAGGCCTACGACCTGGCCTACGCCACCGACACCGAGTCGGCCTTCGGCGGCATCATCGCCTTCAACCGCGAGCTGGACGGCGACACCGCCCAGGCCATCGTCGAGCGCCAGTTCGTCGAAGTCATCATCGCCCCGAAAGTCTCCGCGGCCGCCCGCGCCGTGGTCGCCGCCAAGGCCAACGTGCGTCTGCTGGAATGCGGCGAGTGGCCGGCCGAGCGCGCCCCGGGCTGGGACTTCAAGCGCGTCAACGGCGGCCTGCTGGTACAGAGCCGCGACATCGGCATGATTACCGAGGCGGACCTGAAGATCGTCACCCAGCGCGCGCCCAGCGAACAGGAAATCCACGACCTGATCTTCGCCTGGAAAGTGGCCAAGTTCGTCAAGTCCAACGCCATCGTCTACGCCAAGCACCGCCAGACCGTGGGCGTCGGCGCCGGCCAGATGAGCCGCGTGAACTCCGCGCGCATCGCCGCCATCAAGGCCGAGCACGCCGGCCTGGAAGTGAAAGGCGCGGTCATGGCCTCGGACGCCTTCTTCCCATTCCGCGACGGCATCGACAACGCGGCCAAGGCCGGCATCACCGCGGTGATCCAGCCGGGCGGCTCGATGCGTGACAACGAAGTCATCGCGGCGGCCGACGAAGCCGGCATCGCGATGGTCTTCACCGGTATGCGCCATTTCAGGCACTAAAAGCTGGAAGCCTGTAGCTGGAAGCCTGAAGCCCGACCGCTTCCAGCTTCCAGCTTCCAGCTTCCAGCTCTCAGACGAGAGCTATCGAATATGAATGTACTGATCATCGGCAGCGGCGGTCGCGAACACGCCCTGGCCTGGAAGGTCGCCCAGGACCCGCGCGTGGCGAAGGTCTTCGTCGCCCCGGGCAACGCCGGCACCGCCACCGAGCCCAAGTGCGAGAACGTCGCCATCGACGTGCTGGCCCTGGAGCAACTGGCCGACTTCGCCGCGAAGAACGTGCAACTGACCATCGTCGGCCCCGAAGCACCGCTGGTCGCCGGCGTGGTCGACCTGTTCCGTTCGCGCGGCCTGGACATCTTCGGCCCGACCAAGGGCGCGGCCCAGCTGGAAGGCTCCAAGGCCTTCACCAAGGACTTCCTGGCCCGCCACAAGATCCCCACCGCCGACTACCAGAACTTCACCGAAGTCGAGCCGGCCCTGGCCTACCTGAAGGAGAAAGGCGCGCCCATCGTGATCAAGGCCGACGGCCTGGCCGCGGGCAAGGGCGTGATCGTCGCCATGACCCTGGAAGAAGCCGAGGAAGCCGTGCGCGACATGCTCGCCGGCAACGCCTTCGGCGACGCCGGTTCGCGCGTGGTGATCGAGGAATTCCTCGACGGCGAGGAAGCCAGCTTCATCGTCATGGTCGACGGCCAGAACGTGCTGCCCATGGCCACCAGCCAAGACCACAAGCGCGTCGGCGACGCCGACACTGGCCCCAACACCGGCGGCATGGGCGCCTACTCGCCGGCCCCGGTGGTCACCCCCGAGGTGCACCAGCGGGTGATGGACGAAGTCATCTACCCGACCGTGCGCGGCATGGCCGAGGAAGGCAACGTCTACACCGGCTTCCTCTACGCCGGCCTGATGATCGACAAGAGCGGCGCGCCCAAGGTCATCGAGTTCAACTGCCGCTTCGGCGACCCCGAGACGCAGCCGATCATGGTCCGCCTGGAGTCCTCCCTGGTCCTGCTGGTCGAGGCCGCCCTGGCCAAGGCGCTGGACAAGGTCGAGGCCACCTGGGACCCGCGCCCCACCGTGGGCGTGGTGCTGGCCGCCGGCGGCTACCCGGGCGACTACGCCAAGGGCGACGTCATCGAAGGCCTGGCCGAAGCCGCCAAGCTCGACGGCAAGGTGTTCCATGCCGGCACCGCGCTGAAGGACGGCCAGGTGGTCACCTCCGGCGGCCGCGTGCTCTGCGCCACCGCCATCGGCCCGAGCGTGTCCTCGGCGCAGCAGCAGGCCTATCGCCTGGCGGAGCAGATCCGCTGGAACGGCTGCTTCTACCGCAAGGACATCGGCTACCGCGCCATCGCCCGCGAACGCGGCGAAGGCTGAAAGGCCGGCGGGCGCAGGGGCTGAGCCGCCTTTGCGCCCGTTTTTCCGACCTGCGGTCGGCAGGCGGCCACGTGCGGGCCCGGGTGGATTTCGGGGCCGTCGGCACTTGGCTATAATCCGGCCACTCTCCACCGAAGGGAATTCGCCGTGCGCCGGCTCTGGAACGCCACAGGACTTCTGGTCTGCCTGCTGCTGACGGCCCTGCTCGTAGGCCCGGGCCTCGTCCAGGCGCAGGATGCCGACGGCTGGTCGCAGTTGCACGACGGCGAAGGCCGCCTGCAGTTGCAGGACGTCCTCTCCGCACGCCTGCGCCCGCTGTTCAGCCCCCTCGACATCGAAGACCTGCACGCCCCCGCCGGCCCCGGCGCCATCTGGCTGCACTACCGCCTGCCGGCCAGCGACGCGCCGCGCCAGCTGCGCCTGTTCTCGCCGAGCCTGGACAGCCTGCAGCTCTACCTGCTGCACGGCTCGCAGCTGCTGGAAGAGCGCCAGGCCGGCAACCTCTACCCCGGCCAGCGCCCGCTGCTCAACAGCGACATCCTGCTGCCGCTGCGCAGCAGCCCCGAAGTCCTCGACCTCTACCTGCGCCTGAGCTCCAGCCAGAGCCTGCGCCCCACCATCAGCCTGGAAAGCGCCGAGTACCCCGCCGGCCAGCAGCGCCCGCTGCAGTTCGGCATCCTCCTCGGCTGCCTGGGCATGCTGCTGCTCTACAACCTGGTGCGCTTCGCCTACAACCGCGTGCTCAGCGGCCTGTGGCTGGCCGGGGTGCACGCCGGGCTGCTGCTGGCCTGCCTGACGCTGTTCGGCCTGCTCAGCCCCTGGTACGGCACGCACCAGACCTGGCAGCCGCTGACCGCCCAGCTGGCCCTGCTGCTGGTGCTGTTCTGCGCCCTGGGCTACACCGCCAGTTTCTTCCACGGCCAGTCGCCACGCCGCCCCCTGGGCCGCCTGCTGGCCCTGGGCAGCCTCGGCCTGCTGGGCCTCGGCGCGCTGCTGCACCTGGCCCTGGACATCCCCACCGGCGAGCTGCTCTACGGCCTGGTGGCGATCACCAGCCTGGGCATGTTCCTCATCGCCGCCTACTACATGCGCCACGGCTACCGCCCGGCCCGGCTGTTCGTCATCGCCATGGGCGTGTTCGTCAGCGCCTGGCTGCTGAGCCTGCCGGCCCTGCTCGGCTACGTGCCCACGCGCAGCGACTGGCTCGGCAGCGCGCTGCTGGGGCTGACCGCGGCGGCCGGCTTCCTGCTCAGCCTGGCCCTGGCCGAGCGCCAGCGCCAACTGCAGCAGGAGAGCTTCGACGCCAGCCGCAAGCGCGCCGCCAGCAGCGCCGAGCTCAAGGCCAAGGGCGAGTTCCTGGCGAAGATCAGCCACGAAATCCGCACCCCCATGAACGGCGTGCTGGGCATGACCGAGCTGCTGCTCGGCACGCCGCTGTCGGCCAAGCAGCGCGACTACGTGCAGACCATCCACAGCGCCGGCAACGAGCTGCTGGCGCTGATCAACGAAATCCTCGACATCTCCAAGCTGGAGTCCGGGCAGATCGAGCTGGACGAGGTGCAGTTCGACCTGGGCGCGCTGATCGAGGACTGCCTGGCGATCTTCCGGGTGCGCGCCGAGCAGCAGAAGATCGAGCTGATCAGCTTCACCCAGCCGCAGGTGCCACGGGTGATCAGCGGCGACCCGACGCGCCTGCGCCAGGTGCTGCTGAGCCTGCTGGACAACGCCTTCAAGCAGACCGAGGAAGGCGAGATCCTCCTGGTGGTAGCCCTCGACGGCCCGCCGGGCAAGACGCGCCTGCGCATCGCCGTGCAGGACAGCGGCCGCCCGCTGGACCCCAACGACCGCCAGGCCCTGCTCACCGCCGAGCTGCACAGCCGCGACTTCCTCTCCGCCACCCGCCTGAGCAGCCGCCTGGGCCTGGTGATCGCGCGCCAGCTGATCCAGCTGATGTCCGGCCAGCTGGGCATCGAAAGCGGCCTGGACAGCGGCGGCGACAGCGGCAACACCCTGTGGCTGAGCCTGCCGCTGGACCAGGACATGCTCGAACACCCCACCGCCGACCTCGACAGCCCGCTGCAGGGCGCGCGCCTGCTGGTGGTGGACGACAACCAGACCTGCCGCAAGGTGGTGGTGCAGCAGTGCAGCGTCTGGGGCATGAACGTCAGCGCCGTGGCTTCCGGCAAGGAAGCCCTGGCCCTGCTGCGTACCAAGGCGCACCTGCGCGAATACTTCGACGTGGTCCTGCTCGACCAGGACATGCCCGGCATGACCGGTATGCAGTTGGCGACCAAGATCCAGGAAGACCCCAACCTCAACCACGACATCCTGCTGATCATGCTCACCGGCATCAGCAACGCGCCGAGCAAGATCATCGCCCGCAACGCCGGGATCAAGCGCATCCTGGCCAAGCCGGTGGCCGGCTACACGCTCAAGGCCACCCTCGCCGACGAACTGGCCCAGCGCGGCCCCAGCGGCGTGACCAACTACCTGCCGGCGGCCGCCGAACCTGCGCCGCTGAGCCCGCCCAGCGACTTCCGCGTGCTGGTGGCCGAGGACAACAGCATCTCCACCAAGGTCATCCGCGGCATGCTCGGCAAGCTCGACCTGCAGCCGGACACCGCCAGCAACGGCGAGGAAGCCCTGGCCGCGATGAAGGCCACCCAGTACGACCTGGTGCTGATGGACTGCGAGATGCCGGTGCTCGACGGCTTCTCCGCCACCGAGCGCCTGCGCGCCTGGGAAGCCAGCGAACACCGCCCGCACACCCCGGTGGTGGCGCTCACCGCGCACATCCTCAGCGAACACAAGGAACGCGCCCGCCTGGTCGGCATGGACGGGCACATGGCCAAGCCGGTGGAACTGTCGCAACTGCGCGAGCTGGTGGCCTACTGGGTAGCCGAACGCGAACGCCGCCTGCGCCAGCAGAGCGACGCGGCGCTGCCGTCCTGACGTCCATCACTGCCCCGAGGTGCTTTTCGTAGGATGGGTTGAGCTTGCGAAACTCATGCGATTGCGGTGATGGGTATCGCTTCGCTCAACCGCATCCTACGGGCGTTGTGTCTGCCGGAGGGTGTAGGAGCGAGCTTGCTCGCGAAGGGGGTTTACCGGCGACTTCGGTGTATTGGCTTGCCGCCTTTCCCTCTCCCCAGCCCTCTCCCTGAAGGGAGAGGGAGCTTGTCCGTGCCGAGAGAAGTGATGGTTTCAGCCGGAAACCTTCGGCGTTGCCGGCTAACGCCAGAACGCCCGGCTCTGCCCAACGGTCCCCTCTCCCTTCAGGGAGAGGGTTAGGGAGAGGGGCGAGGTCAACCCGAAACACCGTAGCCACCGGTAAACCCCCTTCGCGAGCAAGCTCGCTCCTACAATAAAACCCCCACCAAAACCCGCCCCCAGGCAATGACCGCCGCCCACCCCGCCCGCTATGCTTCAGCCCCAGCAGAGCCATCTCACCCGGACGAGATCCCCCCATGCATGTGCTGTTCAGCGTGTACCTGAAGATGCTGGTGCTCTACAGCCCCTTCTTCGTGCTTTCCTGCTTCATCAGCCTCAGCCGCGGCTTCGCCCCGCGCGATCGCAAGCACATGGCCTGGCGCGTGGCCCTGGCGGCGCTGGTCGCCAGCGTGCTGCTGTACCTGTTCGGGCGCTACATCTTCACCCTCTTCGGCATCACCGCCGACGCCTTCCGCATCGGCGCCGGCAGCGTGCTGTTCATCTCCGCCCTGGGCATGGCCCAGGGGCGCTCGGCGGTGCAGAGCGACAACGTGCAGCAGGACGTCACCATCGTCCCGCTGACCATCCCCATCACCGTCGGCCCCGGCACCATAGGCGCGCTGCTGGTGATGGGCGTCGGCCAGCACTGGGAGGACAAGCTGCTGGCGCTGCTGGCGATCGTCCTCGCCTGCCTCACCCTCGGCGTCACCCTCTTCCTGTCCGACCGCATCGAACGCATCCTCGGCGAGCAGGGCCTGCAGATCGTCAGCCGGCTGATGGGCCTGTTCGTCTGCGCCCTGGCCGCGCAGATCATCATGACCGGCGTGCGCGGCTACTTCCTGCCCGCGCCCTGAGACCGGCGTCACACAGCGGCGCGCCCCAATTGGGGGCGAATCGTCCGTGCGCCCCCTCGGCGCACCAGAATGGCGCCGCGAAAAGCCTGGCCGAAACGGCAGAAAATCCCGCGCAGGCCTTCTGGCACAGGGCTTTGCGCTGCTTGGCACGGATGCTGCGATAGACCTCCCGACCCGCAGGGGTCCCCTACCCACTTCGGGAGGCTGCACAGGCGACGGCCCAGAATCCGCGCGGCACCCTCCCAGGTACTGGAAGCCAAGGAGGCTGCCGCGATGAAACGTCGTCCCCTGTTGAAAAGCACCCTGGCGGTGAGCGCGCTGCTGCTCACCGGCCTGTTCCCCTTCGGCTCCCAGGCCGCCGAGACCATCAAGGTCGGCATCCTGCATTCGCTGTCCGGCACCATGGCCATCTCCGAGACCTCGCTCAAGGACATGGCGCTGATGACCATCGACGAAATCAACGCCAAGGGCGGGGTGAACGGCAAGAAGCTGGAACCGGTGGTGGTCGACCCGGCCTCAAACTGGCCGCTGTTCGCCGAGAAGGCCCGCCAGCTGCTGACCCAGGACAAGGTCGCGGTGGTCTTCGGCTGCTGGACCAGCGTCTCGCGCAAATCCGTGCTGCCGGTGTTCGAGGAACTCAACGGCCTGCTGTTCTACCCGGTGCAGTACGAGGGCGAGGAAATGTCGCCCAACGTCTTCTACACCGGCGCCGCGCCGAACCAGCAGGCCATCCCCGCGGTGGAATACCTGATGAGCGAGGACGGCGGCGCGGCCAAGCGCTTCTTCCTGCTCGGCACCGACTACGTCTACCCGCGCACCACCAACAAGATCCTGCGCGCCTTCCTGCACAGCAAGGGCGTGGCCGACAAGGACATCCAGGAGGTCTACACGCCGTTCGGCCACAGCGACTACCAGACCATCGTCGCCGACATCAAGAAGTTCTCCGCCGGCGGCAAGACCGCGGTGATCTCCACCGTCAACGGCGACTCCAACGTGCCCTTCTACAAGGAACTGGCCAACCAGGGCCTGGAAGCCACCGAAGTGCCGGTGGTGGCCTTCTCGGTGGGCGAGGAAGAACTGCGCGGCATCGACACCAAGCCGCTGGTGGGCAACCTCGCGGCCTGGAACTACTTCGAGTCGGTGAAGAACCCGCAGAACGAGAAGTTCGTCGCCGACTGGAAGGCCTACGCCAAGGCGAAGAACCTGCCGAACTATTCCACCGCCGTGACCAACGACCCGATGGAAGCCACCTACGTCGGCATCCACATGTGGGCCCAGGCCGTGGAGAAGGCCGGCAGCACCGACGTCGGCAAGGTCCGCGAAGCCATGGGCGGGCAGACCTTCAAGGCGCCCTCGGGCTTCACCCTGACCATGGACAAGACCAACCACCACCTGCACAAGCCGGTGATGATCGGCGAGATCCAGGACGACGGGCAGTTCAACGTGGTCTGGAAAACCCCCGAGCCGATCCGCGCCCAGCCCTGGAGCCCGTTCATCCCGGGCAACGACAAGAAGCCGGACTGAGTTGAAAAAAGCTGGAAGCTGGAAGCTGAAAGCCAAAAGCGACGCGGTCTCGCTTCTAGCTTCTAGCTTCTAGCTTCTAGCTTCTAGCTTCTAGCTTCTAGCTTCTAGCTTCTAGCTTCTAGCTTCTAGCTTCTAGCTTCTAGCTTCTAGCTTCCAGCTTCCAGCTTCCAGCTTCCAGCCTCCAACCAACGAAAAAACCCATGCCCCCACCCGCCCTTATCCGTCTCATCCAAACCTGCGCCCTCGCGCTGGCCACCCTCCTCGCCCTGCCCGCGCAAGCCGGCCCGGCGCAGGACTTCGCCGCCGCCGACAACGCCGGCCGCGCCACGCTGCTCGAACACTGGGCCGCCGCACCCGAGGCCGAGCGCCTGCCGCTGCTCGAAGCGCTCCAGGCCGGCCGCTTCGCCGTCGACGCGCAGAACCATGCCTTCCTCCTCGGCGACGACAAGCACTACCGCGCCGCCGAAGGCGACGCCCCGCCCGCCGGCGAGCCCGACAAGCTGCGCCTGAACAACCGCCTGCGCGGCCTGCTCAACACCGCCCTGGCCAGCCACCAGTTGGTGGCGAAGGACCCGACGCTGCGCCTGGAAGCCGCGCGCCAGTTGCAGAAGACCGCCAAGCCCGCGCAGCGCGAACTGCTCGCCCAGCGCACCGGTGCGGAAACCGACGACAAGGTGAAAGCCGCCCTGCAGCTAGCCCTGGCCAACCTGCAACTGGCCGACACCGACCCGCAGGTACGCCTGGCCGCCGTGCGCCTGCTCGGCGACTCCGGCGACCCGCTGGCCCTCACCCGCCTGCAGAACCTGCTCGACCCGGCCGTGGAGGCCGACGAACAGGTGCGCACCGCCGCCGCCACCAGCCTGGCCCAGGTCAAGCGCCGGCTCATGGTCGGCGACCTGCTCGGCCAGGCCTTCAGCGGCCTGTCGCTGGGCTCCATCCTGCTGCTGGCGGCCCTGGGCCTGGCCATCACCTACGGCCTGCTCGGCGTCATCAACATGGCCCATGGCGAGATGCTGATGCTCGGCGCCTACTCCACCTACGTGGTGCAGTCGCTGCTGCAACGCTTCGCCCCCGGCCTGCTGGAGTACTACCCGCTGCTGGCGCTGCCGGTGGCCTTCGGCGTCACCGCGGCCATCGGTATGGCCCTGGAGCGCACGGTGATCCGCCACCTCTACGGCCGCCCCCTGGAAACCCTGCTGGCCACCTGGGGCATCAGCCTGGTGCTGATCCAGCTGGTGCGCGTGCTGTTCGGCGCGCAGAACGTCGAGGTGGCCAACCCGGCCTGGCTCTCCGGCGGCGTCCAGCTGCTGCCGAACCTGGTGCTGCCGTGGAACCGCATCGTCATCATCGGCTTCGCCCTGTTCGTGCTGGCGCTAACCTGGCTGCTGCTCAACCGCACGCGGCTGGGCCTGAACGTCCGCGCGGTGACGCAGAACCGCAACATGGCGGCCTGCTGCGGCGTGCCCACCGGGCGCGTGGACATGCTCGCCTTCGGCCTCGGCTCGGGCATCGCCGGGCTCGGCGGGGTGGCCCTGTCGCAGGTCGGCAACGTCGGCCCGGACCTGGGCCAGAGCTACATCATCGACTCCTTCCTGGTGGTGGTGCTCGGCGGCGTTGGCCAGTTGGCCGGCAGCGTCTGCGCGGCCTTCGGCCTGGGCGTGGCGAACAAGATCCTCGAACCGCAGATCGGCGCGGTGCTGGGCAAGATCCTGATCCTGGCGCTGATCATCCTGTTCATCCAGAAACGCCCGCAGGGGCTGTTCGCCCTGAAAGGGAGGGTCATCGATTGATGAAAACGCCAATGCCCGAACCAGTTGCTCTTCGTAGGAGCGAGCTTGCTCGCGAACAGCCCCAGCAGCGAATCCGTTCGCGAGCAAGCTCGCTCCTACAGGAATCGGGGGAGATTTGCCCGTGAACCAACCACTCACCGTGACGGCCGCGCAGAAGGCCGGCCCGAAACTCACCGCCGGCATCGTCGTCTCCGCCCTCGTCGCACTGCTGATCCTGCCGCTGCTGCACCTGCTGCCCGAGACCAGCGCCCTGCACCTGTCGGCCTACGGCCTGACGCTGACCGGCAAGATCCTCTGCTACGCCATAGTCGCCCTGGCCCTGGACCTGGTCTGGGGCTATGCCGGCCTGCTGTCCCTCGGCCACGGCCTGTTCTTCGCCCTGGGCGGCTACGCCATGGGCATGTACCTGATGCGCGAGGCCGCCGGCGACGGCCTGCCGGCGTTCATGACCTTCCTGTCGTGGAACGAGCTGCCCTGGTACTGGGCCGGCACCCAGCACTTCCTCTGGGCCTTGTGCCTGGTGGTGCTGGCGCCGGGGCTGCTGGCCTTCGTGTTCGGCTTCTTCGCCTTCCGCTCGCGGATCAAGGGCGTGTACTTCTCGATCATGACCCAGGCCCTGACCTTCGCCGGCATGCTGCTGTTCTTCCGCAACGAGACCGGTTTCGGCGGCAACAACGGCTTCACCAACTTCCACAGCATCCTGGGCTTTTCGATCACCGCGCCGGGCACCCGCGCCGCGCTGTTCCTGGCCATCGTCCTGCTGCTGGCCGCCAGCCTGGCGCTGGGCTTCGCTCTGGCGCGGAGCAAGTTCGGCCGGGTGCTCACCGCCCTGCGCGACGCCGAGAACCGCCTGATGTTCTGCGGCTACGACCCGCGCGGCTACAAGCTGTTCGTCTGGACCCTGAGCGCGGTGCTCTGCGGCCTGGCCGGCGCCCTGTTCGTGCCGCTGGTGGGCATCGTCAACCCCAGCGAGATGTCGCCGACCAACTCCATCGAGGCCGCCGTGTGGGTGGCCCTGGGCGGGCGCGGCACGCTGCTCGGCCCGCTGCTCGGCGCCGGCGTGGTGAACGGCGCCAAGAGCTGGTTCACCGTGGCCTTCCCGGAGTACTGGCTGTTCTTCCTCGGCGCCCTGTTCATCGTCGTCACCCTGTACCTGCCGCGGGGCATCCTCGGGCTGATCAAGCGGGAGAAAGCGCAATGAGAGCCGTCCCCCACCTGATGCTGGAACCGGCCTTCGACCCCAGCGGCACGGGCCGCGACGCCGTCGGCCTGGGCGCCAGCGCGAGCGAAGGCCTGGACGTGCGCCACGGCACCATCCTCACCCTGGAAGACATCAACGTCAGCTTCGACGGCTTCCGCGCCCTGCGCGACCTGACGCTGTACATCGGCGTGGGCGAGCTGCGCTGCATCATCGGCCCCAACGGCGCGGGCAAGACCACGCTGATGGACGTGATCACCGGCAAGACCCGCCCCGACAGCGGCAAGGCGTACTTCGGCGAGACCTACGACCTGCAGCGCATGAGCGAGGTGGAAATCGCCCAGGCCGGCATCGGCCGCAAGTTCCAGAAGCCCACGGTGTTCGAGGCGCTCTCGGTGTTCGAGAACCTGGAGCTGGCGCAGAAGGCCGACAAGTCGGTGTGGGCCAGCCTGCGGGCGAAGCTTTCCGGCGAGCAGAAGGACCGCATCGAGGAAGTGCTGGCCACCATCCGCCTGCGCGAATCGCGCAACCGCCCGGCCGGCCTGCTCTCCCACGGCCAGAAGCAGTTCCTGGAGATCGGCATGCTGCTGGTGCAGGAGCCGCAACTGCTGCTGCTCGACGAACCGGTGGCGGGCATGACCGACGCCGAGACCGAGTTCACCGCCGAACTCTTCAAGTCCCTCGCCGGCCAGCATTCGCTGATGGTGGTGGAGCACGACATGGGCTTCGTCGGCAGCATCGCCGACCACGTCAGCGTGCTGCACCAGGGCCACGTGCTGGCCGAGGGCTCGCTGGAGGAAGTGCAGGCGAACGAACAGGTGATCGAGGTTTATTTAGGACGATAAAAGAGTCGATAAGAGCCGATAAAAAGCGCTGGAGGCTGGACGAAAGAGCCGGTGCTTCCTCGTTCAGCCTCCAACCTTAAGCCTCCAGCGGCTTTTAAAACCGATAAGAGCCGAGAAAATCGCTGGAGGCTGGACGAGGGAGTCGCTTTTTCGTTCAGCCTTCAGCCTCGGGCCTTCAGCGGCTTTTCAAAGGATTCAAAGCATGCTCAATGTTGAAAATCTGCATCAGTTCTACGGCGGCAGCCACATCCTCCGCGGCCTGTCGTTCGACGCGAAGATCGGCGAGGTCACCTGCCTGCTCGGGCGCAATGGCGTGGGCAAGACCACCCTGCTGCGCTGCCTGATGGGCCTGGTGCCGGCGCGCGAGGGCAGCGTCACCTGGGAGGGCAAGGCCATCACCGGCTTCAAGCCGCACCAGCGGGTGCGCGCCGGCATCGCCTACGTGCCCCAGGGCCGCGAGATCTTTCCGCGGCTGAGCGTGGAGGAGAACCTGCTGATGGGCCTGTCCCGCTTCGGCGCCAGGGAGGCGAAGCAGGTGCCGGCATTCATCTACGAACTCTTCCCGGTGCTGCGCGAGATGAAGCAACGCCGCGGCGGCGACCTCTCAGGCGGCCAGCAGCAACAGCTGGCCATCGGCCGCGCCCTGGCCAGCCGCCCGCGCCTGCTGATCCTCGACGAGCCCACCGAAGGCATCCAGCCCTCGGTGATCAAGGAGATCGGCGCGGTGATCCGCAAGCTCGCCGAGCGCGGCGACATGGCCATCCTGCTGGTGGAACAGTTCTACGACTTCGCCGCCGAACTGGCCGACCAGTACCTGGTGATGGCCCGCGGCGAGATCGTCCAGCAGGGCCGCGGCGCGGACATGGAAAGCGAAGGGGTACGCGGATTGGTGGCCATCTGACGTAGGGCGTATAACGCCTCCGGCGTTATCCGCCGTTTGACCTTGGCCCCAGGCCGCTCGGTGTCGACCTGGGCACCACCCAGGCCGACTTCGGAACGGCCAGGGAGATTGGTGTAGCGGCGGATAACCGCGAACGGTTATTCGCCCTACGCCCCATGATGGTGCATGGCGCGTGCCAACGCACCGCAATCGCGCCCATAGCTGACCACTCGGACAACCCCATCCCCCGCTGCCGCCCAGGCTTGCCAGGCCCACGCACTATCCTGGCGCAGAAGGCACGCCAATTGCTCTACCCAGGGCAACCCCAGCAGAACACGCCCCATGAACGCACCCGCCGCCCTCTTCCACCCCGCCTGGCACGCCGAGCTGGAGCTGGCCTATGCCCGCGTCGGCGACGGCACGCGGCCGGTCACGCGGCGCCACCTGGGGCCGCTGCGGGTGCAGAAGCACCTGTACGCCGAGGGCCCGCAGGTCTGCCAGCACATCGTGGTGCACCCGCCCGGCGGCATCGCCGGCGGCGACACCCTCGCCCTCGACATCCACGCCGGCCCCGATGCCTGGGCCCAGCTCACCAGCCCCGGCGCGGCCAAGTGGTACCGTGCCGCCACGCCGGCCAGCCAGCGCCTGCGCATCCGCGTCGAGGCCGGCGCCACCCTGGAATGGCTGCCCCAGGAAACCATCGTCTTCTCCGGCGCCCGGGCCGAGCTGCACACCGACATCGACCTGCAGGGCGACGCCCGCCTGTTCTACTGGGACGTGGTCGCCCTGGGCCGCCCCGCCGCCGGCGAGCGCTTCGACCAGGGCCGCTTCGCCGCCAACCTGGACATCCGCCGCGACGGCCGCCGCCTGTGGCACGAACGCCAGCGCATCGACGGCGGCGAGCGCCTGCTGGACTCGCCCATCGGCCTGGCCGGGCAGCCGGTCATGGCCACGCTGATCGCCAGCGGGCAGATCGACGCCGAGCTGCTGGAAGCCTGCCGCGCGCTACCCTGCCAGGGCCGCGGCAACCTCAGCCAGCTACCCGGGCTGCTGGTCGCCCGCTGCCTGGCCGCCGAGGCGCTGCACGCCCGCGCCTGGCTCATCGAACTCTGGCGCGCGCTGCGGCCCGCGCTGCTCGGCCGCGAGGCCGTTCCCCCCAGAATCTGGAGCACCTGAGATGGACTTGACGCCCCGCGAGAAAGACAAGCTGCTGATCTTCACCGCCGGCCTGGTGGCCGAACGGCGCCTGGCCCGCGGCCTCAAGCTGAACCACCCGGAAGCCATCGCGCTGATCTCCGCCGCCCTGCTCGAAGGCGCCCGCGACGGCCGCACGGTGGCCGAGCTGATGCACTATGGCACCACCCTGCTCAGCCGCGAGCAGGTGATGGAAGGCGTGCCGGAGATGATCCCGGAGATCCAGGTGGAAGCCACCTTCCCCGACGGCACCAAGCTGGTCACCGTGCACCAGCCCATCGCCTGACCAGCGGCCGCTTTCGAACGAACCTGCCTGAAGGAACACCGCAATGCTGATCCGCGACGCCAGCCCAGCCGACCTCGGCGCCCTGCGCGACATCTACAACGACGCCGTGCTCAACACCACCGCGATCTGGAACGAAGTCGCCATCGACCTCGACAACCGCCGCGCCTGGCTGGAACTGCGCGCCCAGCAGGGCTTCCCGGTGCTGGTCGCGGAAGACGCCGGCGAAGTGGTCGGCTACGCCAGCTACGGCCCCTGGCGCGCCTTCGACGGCTTCCGCGAAACCGTCGAGCACTCGGTCTACGTGCGCGCCGACCAGCGCGGCAAGGGCGTAGGCCCGCAACTGATGCAAGCGCTGATCGACCGCGCCCGCGCCCAGGGCCTGCACGTGATGGTGGCGGCCATCGAGAGCGGCAACGCCGCCTCCATCCGCCTGCACGAACGCCTGGGCTTCGCCACCACCGGGCAGATGCCGCAGGTGGGCCAGAAGTTCGGCCGCTGGCTCGACCTGACCTTCATGCAACTGATCCTCGATGCGCGGGATACGCCCTGACAAAAGACGAGAAAAGCCGCTGGAGGCTGAAGGCTGAACGAGGGAGTCGCTTTTTCGTCCAGCCTCCAGCCTTCAGCCTCCAGCGAATTGAGGGAAGCTGCGCATGAAAAACAGTCGTCAACCCCACACCGACAGGTTCGGCCTCAGGAGCACCCCATGATCCCTGGCGAATACGACGTCCAGCCCGGCGAGATCGAACTCAACGCCGGCCGCCGCACCCTGGCCCTGACCGTGGCCAACGGCGGCGACCGGCCGATCCAGGTCGGCTCGCACTACCACTTCTACGAGACCAACGACGCCCTGCAGTTCGACCGCGAAGCGGCCCGCGGCATGCGCCTGAACATCCCCGCCGGCACCGCGGTGCGCTTCGAGCCGGGGCAGAGCCGCGAGGTGGAGTTGGTGGAGCTGGCTGGCGAGCGTCGCGTCTACGGCTTCGCCGGGCGGGTGATGGGCGCGCTTTGAGATTGATGCAAGCAAGAGAACCCTCTCCCCCGCCCTCTCCCTGAAGGGAGAGGGAGCTGTCCGTGCCGGCTGACGCCAAGGTTTCATCCTGCACCGAACGGTCCCCTCTCCCTTCAGGGAGAGGGTTAGGGAGAGGGCGCGTGGTTGAGCCCCGTGCCGAAGGCTCAGGAAAAGTACCAAATGCCCTGGCCGCCAAGGAGCCGCAATGAAGATCAGCAGACAAGCCTACGCCGACATGTTCGGCCCCACCGTCGGCGACCGCGTGCGCCTGGCCGACACCGAGCTGTGGATCGAGGTGGAGCAGGACTTCACCGTCTACGGCGAGGAAGTGAAGTTCGGCGGCGGCAAGGTCATCCGCGACGGCATGGGCCAGGGCCAGCTGCCGGCGGCCGAGGTGGTCGACACCGTCATCACCAATGCGCTGATCCTCGACCACTGGGGCATCGTCAAGGCCGACGTGGGCCTGAAGGACGGGCGCATCAAGGCCATCGGCAAGGCCGGCAACCCGGACATCCAGCCCGGCGTGAGCATCGCCCTGGGCGCCAGTACCGAAGTCATCGCCGGCGAGGGCATGATCCTCACCGCCGGCGGCATCGACACGCACATCCACTTCATCTGCCCACAGCAGATCGAAGAAGCGTTGATGAGTGGCGTCACCACCATGATCGGCGGCGGCACCGGGCCTGCCACCGGCACCAACGCCACCACCTGCACCTCCGGGCCCTGGCACCTGGCGCGCATGCTCCAGGCCGCCGACGCCTTCCCGATGAACATAGGCTTCACCGGCAAGGGCAACGCCAGCCTGCCGCTGCCGCTGGAGGAACAGGTGCGCGCCGGCGCCATCGGCCTGAAGCTGCACGAGGACTGGGGCACCACCCCGGCGGCCATCGACAACTGCCTGAGCGTGGCCGACCGCCTCGACGTGCAGGTGGCCATCCACACCGACACCCTCAACGAATCCGGCTTCGTCGAAACCACCCTGGCCGCCTTCAAGGGCCGCACCATCCACACCTACCATACCGAGGGCGCCGGCGGCGGCCACGCGCCGGACATCATCCGCGCCTGCGGCTTCGCCAACGTGCTGCCCAGCTCCACCAACCCAACGCGGCCGTTCACCCGCAACACCATCGACGAACACCTGGACATGCTCATGGTCTGCCACCACCTGGACCCGAGCATCGCCGAGGACGTGGCCTTCGCCGAGTCGCGCATCCGCCGCGAGACCATCGCCGCCGAAGACATCCTCCACGACCTCGGCGCCTTCAGCATGATCAGCTCCGACAGCCAGGCCATGGGCCGCGTCGGCGAAGTGATCACGCGCACCTGGCAGACCGCCGACAAGATGAAGAAGCAGCGCGGCGCCCTGCCCGGCGACGGCGCGCGCAACGACAACTTCCGCGCCAAGCGCTACATCGCCAAATACACCATCAACCCGGCGATCACCCATGGCGTCAGCCACGAAGTGGGTAGCATCGAAGTGGGCAAGCTGGCCGACCTGGTGCTCTGGCGCCCGGCCTTCTTCGGCGTGAAGCCGAGCCTGATCCTCAAGGGCGGCGCCATCGCCGCCAGCCTGATGGGCGACGCCAACGCCTCCATCCCCACCCCGCAGCCGGTGCACTACCGGCCGATGTTCGCCAGCTTCGGCGGCAGCCGCCACGCCACCAGCCTGACCTTCCTCAGCCAGGCCGCCTGGGAAGCCGGCCTGCACGCCCGCCTGGGCCTGCACAAGGCCATCGGCGTGGTGCAGGGCTGCCGCGCGGTGCAGAAGACCGACCTGATCCACAACGCCTACCTGCCGCACATCGAGGTGGACCCGCAGAACTACCAGGTACGTGCCGACGGCCAGTTGCTGTGGTGCGAACCGGCCGAAGTGCTGCCCATGGCGCAGCGTTACTTCCTGTTCTGAGAACCCGCCCAGGAACACCCTCGTAGGATGGTGTTGAGCGAAGCGATACCCATCAGCGCAACCGCATGGGTTTCGCAAGCTCAACCCATCCTACGAAGAGCACCTCGGCGCAAGACAGTTGCTCCTACAGGCGGCTGAAATCCCCCGGGGAAATTCAGAAGACCTCCTCCACCGGCACCGCTTCGCATTTCCCCCCGGAGTCCACCCCCTACGCTGGCAGGGCCTCTGTGCCCGTCCCTCCAGAACAACAAGGACTCCCGATGAAACGACTGACCGCCACCCTGGCCCTGGCGCTGGGCCTGTGCGCCTGCGCCCAGGCCGCCGATCCCATCACCCTGGGCCTCAACTACCCCCGCACCGGCAGCTACCAGAACGAAGGCCGCGACCAGATGCGCGGCGCCCTGCTGGCCATCGACGAGATCAACGCCAACGGCGGCGTGCTCGGCCGCTCGCTGCGGCTGTCCAGCCACGACAGCGCCTCGCGCTCGAAGAAGGCCGTGGCCAACGTCGACAAGCTGGCCGACGAGGGCGCCGCCATGCTCTTCGGCGGCGCTTCCAGCGCCGTGGCCATCGCCGCCGGCAAGCGCGCCGCCGAGCGCGGGCTGCTGTACTTCGGCGCCGTCACCTACTCCAACGACACCACCGGCAAGGACGGCCACCGCTACATGTTCCGCGAGGGCATCAGCGCCTGGATGAGCGCCCGGGTGCTGGGCCAGTACCTGGCGCAGAAGCACCCGGGCAGCCGCTACTTCTACGTCACCTCCGACTACACCTGGGGCCACACCACCGAAGCCTCGCTGCGCCAGGCCACCGGCACGCAGGACGGCGCCCAGCACCCCGGGCGGCGCATTCCCTTCCCCGCCGTCGGCCTTGCGCACTACCGCGACAGCCTCACCCAGGCGGCCGCCAGCGACGTCCAGGTGCTGGTCCTGGTGCTGTTCGGCCGCGACCTGGAGCGGGCCATGCGGGTGGCCCACGACCTCGGCCTGACCAGGCGCATGCAGATAGTCGCGCCCAACCTCACCCTGAACGTGATCGAGCAGGCCGGGCCGAGCGTGATGGAGGGCGTGGTCGGCACCGAGCCCTGGACCTGGCGCGTGCCGGAACTGGAGAACAGCGCCCGCGGCAAGGCCTTCGTCAACGACTACGTGAAGCGCTACCAGAAGTACCCGTCCAGCTCCGCCGCCTCGGCCTACGGCATCGTCTACCAGTGGGCGGACGCCGTGCGGCGCGCCAACAGCCTGGACAGCGAGGCGCTGATCAGGGCCCTGGAAGGCCACCGCTACGCCCTGCTCAAGGGCGAGCAGTACTGGCGCGCGTTCGACCACCAGAACGTGCAGCGCATCTATGCGGTGAAAGTGAAGCCGCGCAGCGAGGTGCTGAAGGACCCGCTGAAGCAGGACTACTTCGAGATCATCCACCAGCTCGACGGCGACCAGGCCGCGCCCAGCCTCGACGAGTGGAAGGCGGAAAGGCGCGCCGCCGGCAAGCCCCCGTTGCTGCAGTGAAGCGCCTCAGCGCAGCTGGCTGTCCTTGCTGCCGCGCCGGTTGTAGCCGGCGAAGGCCGCCTGCTCGTCGTGGGCGGCCTGGCAGTTCACGCACAGACGCACGCCGGGCACGGCCTTGCGCCGCGCCTCGGGAATGGGCGCATCGCATTCCTCGCAATGCGTCAGGCTCTCGCCGCGGGGCAACTGGCTGCGCGCCCGGGCGACTGCATCCTCAATGGTGCTGTCGATCTGTTCCTGCACCGCGCCGTCGTTCGCCCAACCACTGGCCATGGCAACCTCCGATCAAACTTTGTACAGATTGCAGATATTGGCGCCCCGGCGGCCGATTGCAAGGGCGAAAACGCGGCGGGGTGCGCTGAAAAGCCCCTTCCCCGGGCGCCGCGCAACGAGAACAATAGCGCGCTTTCCCGCCATGGATGTTCCCCGATGCGAATCCTCCCGTCTCCTCTGCGCCACTGCCTGCCGCTGGCCCTCTGCGCCCTGCTCGGCAGCCAGGCCCAGGCCGCCGAGGCCCCCGGCGTAGAAGCCGACCTGGTCGACGCCAACCGCTACCTGCTGCTGTACAGCGCCACCGCCGACGAGCGTTTCCTCGACCGCCTGGACGCCACCGGCAAGCACCTGCAGGCGGCCCTCGGGCAGCGCCAGGACGCCGCCGCGCTGCACGCACTCTGGGCCAGCTACGAGCAAGGCCGCCAGCAGATGCTGGCCGAGCACGCCGCCCATAAGCTCGACCAGAACGGCGAGATGGCCCGCAGCCTGAAGCTGGCCGAGCCCCTGGACGCCTACCTGCAGGCCCACCCCCTGGCCACCCCGGGCCTGGCCGACGACCTGCGCAGCCGCGCCCTGCTCACCGCCCGCCTGGCCAACCTGCAGAAGGTCGACGGCCCGCGCGCCGAGGCCGAGGCGGCGAACGTCAAGGCCCTGGACGAGCGCATCCAGCAGCACATCGACGCCCTGGCGAAGAGCGACCCGGCCCTGCACGACGAACTGGACAAGCGCTGGCGCTACCTGCAGGTCAGCCAGCGCAACGGCCAGCAGTTGCTCTACCCCTTCAACGCGCAGATCGAGGCCATGCTCGGCAAGCTGGCCGGCGCCTGACGGGGACGCGGAGGCGGTCTACCGCAGCTTCGGAATCGTCCGATATCCGGCGCCGGGAGGGCCGCCAAGAATGGCGGCTCCATCGCCAGGAGCCGCCCCATGCACCGCCTCGTCCTTTCCCTGCTGCTGAGCCTGCTGGCCAGCCTGCCGACCGCGGCCCTGGCCGATGACTTCGACGCCACCCTGCAGGCCGCGCAGCGCTACCTGCTGCTCTACAGCGCCACGGGGGACGAACGCTTCCTCAAGCGCCTGGAACGGCTCGACGAGGCCTTCCAGGGCCAGGTCGCCGAACAGCACAACGGCGAGACGCTGCAGGACATCTGGTCGCTCTACGGCGAAACGGTGGCGCAGGTGGAAAGCGGCTACGAACAGAGCGGCCCGGCGCTACGCGAGGCGCTGGCCCAGGCCCTGGAAGTCTCGGCGCTGCTGCAGGAATTCCGCCTCCAGCCCGGCGCAGCGCCGGGGGATGCGACCCTGGCGGCCAACCTGCAGCGCCTGGCCCTGCTGCAGGCCAAGCGGGCCAACCACCGCCTGCTGGGGGAAGACACCGACACCCTGCGCGAGGCCATCGCCGACCTGCAGCAGACCATCGAGACGCAGTTCGCCGCCCTCCCGGCCAGCGTCGAAGGCGAGGCGATGCGCGCCCGCTGGCGCTACCTGCGGCTGACCGAGCGCCCGGCCGGCACCCTGCTCTACCCGTTCAACGCCCAGGTCGAGTACCTGCTGGAGAAGCTCGGCGAGAACGGGCCAGCCTGAAAGGCCCTACTCCTTCACTTCCATGTATTCCCTGGCGAAGATCTGGTACTCCTCCGGCAGGGTGTACTTCTTCGCCAGCTCCGAGGCTGTCAGGTCGGAGGCATCCACGCCACGCTGCTCGCGCAGGCAGTCGTAGGTCGCCTTGATGGCGGCGAAGTAGGCGGCATGGCCGTCCACCACGATGCGCACGCCGAGCTTGGCCAGGCGCTTGTCGTCGTGCAGCTTCGGGTTGCCGTAGGACACCAGCATCAGCGGCACGCTCAGGTGCCGGGCGATGGCCTCCAGGTGCTCGAAGTCGCGGATGCCGACCATGCAGATGCCGTCGGCACCGGCGGCCTGGTAGGCCAGGGTGCGGCGGATCACGTCGTCCACCTCGATCACCTCGGCGTTGGTCCGCGCGATGATCGCCATCTCCTGGTCCACCCGCGCCTCCAGCGCCGCGCGGATCTTGCCCACGCCCTCCTCCACCGGGATCAGGTCGGTGGACTTGCGGCCGAACTGCGCCGGCAACAGGGTGTCCTCGATGGTCAGCGCGGCCACGCCGGCGCGCTCCAGCTCGACGATGGTGCGCATCACGTTCAGCGCGTTGCCGTAGCCGTGGTCGGCGTCGGCGATCACCGGCAGGCGCGCCACGCGGCCGATGCGGGTGGCCTGCTCGACGAACTCGCTGAGGGTGATGAGGGCGAAGTCGGGCGCCGCGAGCACTTGTAGCGAAGCTACAGAACCACCCAGGATGCCGACCTCGAAGCCGAGGTCACCGGCGATGCGCGCCGACATCGGGTCGAACACCGATGCCGTGTGGTAGCAGGAGGAAGAGTTCAGCAACGCCCGGAAACTCTGGCGTAGCTCGTGGTGGGAGGCTCTGTGCATGGCGGGATCCAACTGCGACCTGGAAGTGGGAAAGGGTTCTGCGGAATCGGCAAACTCATGTAGCAAAACTACAGGACGGCAAATGTAGCAAAACTACAAGGCCTTCCCAAGCACTCTATAACCTCCACCGTCCAGCGGCACATGAGCCGATAGTCGAGCAGGCCCGGGCGCTCTCGCGTAAACTGCGCGGCCGTTTTTTTCGCCGGACCTTTCCGCCATGCTGCACTCCACTGACGCCCGCGCCCTGGGCATCGACTTCGGCACCTCCAACTCCACCGTCGGCTGGTGGCGCCCCGGGATGGAACCGCTGATCGCACTGGAAGACGGCAAGATCACCCTGCCCTCGGTGGTCTTCTTCAACACCGAGGAACGCCGCCCGGTCTACGGCCGCCAGGCCCTGGGCGAATACCTGGAAGGCTACGAGGGGCGACTGATGCGCTCGCTGAAAAGCCTGCTCGGCTCGCCCCTGCTCAAGAGCGAGACCACGGTGCTGGGCAGCGCCCTGCCGTTCAAGGACCTGCTCGGGCTGTTCATCGGCGAGCTGAAGAAGCGCGCCGAGGTAGTCGCCGGCCGCGAGTTCGAGGCCGTGGTGCTGGGCCGCCCGGTGTTCTTCGTCGACGACGATCCCGAGGCCGACCGCGAAGCCCAGGACACCCTGGTGGCGGTGGCGCAGAAACTCGGCTTCAAGGACATCTCCTTCCAGTACGAGCCCCTGGCCGCGGCCTTCGACTACGAGCGCGGCATCGACCGCGAGGAACTGGTGCTGATCGTCGACATCGGCGGCGGCACCTCGGACTTCTCCCTGGTGCGCCTGGCCCCGGAACGCCGCGAGCAGGCCGAGCGCCAGGCCGACATCCTGGCCACCGGCGGCGTGCACATCGGCGGCACCGACTTCGACAAGCAGCTCAGCCTGCAGGGCGTGATGCCGCTGTTCGGCTACGGCAGCCGGATGAAGTCCGACGCGCTGATGCCCACCAGCTACCACCTGAACCTGGCCACCTGGCACACCATCAACGCGGTGTACGCGCAGAAGTCGCAGTTGGCGCTGAAGAACATGCGCTACGACATCGTCGACGGCACCGGCATCGACCGCCTGTTCCGCCTGATCGAACAGCGCGCCGGGCACTGGCTGGCGATGCAGGTGGAAGCCAGCAAGATAGAACTGAGCGACAGCCAGCGCCGCGACATCGACCTGGCGCGCATCGAACCGGGCCTGGTGGCCGAGCTGACCCGCGAACTGTTCGAGGGCGCGATAGAGCCGCAGCTGGACCGCGTGCGCGCCGGCATCGGCAACCTGCTGGGCGATGCCGACATCGACCCGGACAAGGTCGACACCGTGTTCTTCACCGGCGGCTCCAGCGGCGTCCCGGCCCTGCGCCAGAGCGTGGCCGCCATGCTGCCCAACGCCCGCCACGTCGATGGCGACCGCTTCGGCGGTATTGGCAGCGGTTTGGCTATCGAGGCTAAAAAGCGCTACGGCTGAGAGGCAGGCTCTTTCGTAGGAGTGAGCTTGCTCGCGAATCGTGCCTACCGGGGACTTTGGGGGTTGGGCTGTAGAGCGCCCTCTCCCTAACCCTCTCCCTGAAGGGAGAGGGGACCGTTCGGAGTGCGCTGATGTTTCGGCATTAGCCGGCTAGCACGGAGATTACCGACTGAAACCAATCTTCCTCTCGGCACGGACTAGCCCCCTCTCCCTTCAGGGAGAGGGCTGGGGAGAGGGAACGCGCTCAGGTCCAGCTCAAGAGCAATCGGGAAACTCCGTTCGCGAGCAAGCTCGCTCCTACAGAAACAATCACCCCGACACCGCCTGTACCCGAGCCAACGCAGCGTGCCGGCCCTGCGCCGGAGCGTGGCGGCCATGCAACCCAACACTCGCCACGTCGATGGCGACCGCTGAGGCGAAGAAGTGCTACGGCTGAGAGGCAGGCTCTTTCGTAGGAGTGAGCTTGCTCGCGAACCGTGCCTACCGGGGACTTTGGGGGGTGGGCTGTAGAGCACCCTCTCCCTAACCCTCTCCCTGAAGGGAGAGGGGACCGTTGGGCAGACGCTGGTGCTCTGGAGTCAGCCGGCGACGCCGAAAGCTATCGACTGAAACCATTCCCTCTCTCGGCACAAGCCCCCTCTCCCTTCAGGGCGGGGCGCGCAGCCGAGGGCTGGGGAGAGGGAACGCGCTCAGGTCCAGCTCAAGAGCAATCGGGAAACTCCGTTCGCGAGCAAGCTCGCTCCTACAAGCCCCCCACCGTTCGCGGTTATACGCCACCGCCCCAAGCCCCATCCCCCCAGTTTTTTCGAACTCCCCTCCCCGCCCCCGACTCGAAACAGCACCACCCACAGGTCCGAGCCGACAAGGAGGCCCCATGTACCGGCAAGCCCTGCTGACCGCCACCGCCCTGGCCCTGCTCGCGGGCTGTTCCCATGAATCCACCCGGGTGCAGAACCCGGTCAACCTGGTGACCTACCGCGACGCGCCGCTGGTGCGCGACGTGCACGACGGCATGAGCAAGGACGAGGTGCTGCGCGTCGGCGGTCCGCCGTCCAGCAGCCAGGCGCGGGCGTACAAGGCCGGTAGCTGCAACAGCTACATCCTCAACAAGGACGGCCGCGAGCAGCCCTACTACGTGACCTTCGACGACCAGGGCAAGGTCGACGGGACCGGCTTCCTCAGTTGTTCCGAACGCGACCGCCACGACCGCGACGCGCATCCCTGAGGCCGGCGGGCGGCGCTCAGCTGAGCGCCGCCACCAGCTCGGCCTTGGTCATCCGCCAGCGCCCGCGCACGCCTGCGCGGGTCGCGCGCGCCAGCAACTCCTTGCGCGTCATGCCCAGCAACTTCTCGGTGGCCGGCTTGCTGCGCCGGGCGAGCCTGGCCAGGGCGTCCACCTCTTCCGGGCTCAGGCCCAGCTTCCCATAATGCGCCTGAACGTGCGCCCGCTGCTTCTCGTGGCGCGCCGTGTGGCCCTGCGTACCGTTGCGAGGCATGGCAATCTCCTTCTGCAAAAGGGGAACAGAGCAATGGACCGGGCGCTGCGAAAAATATTCAGCCTTTGTCGCTGCCGTCTATCATGCGAGCAGGAAAATAGGAGAGGACCTCATGAAACACCGCATCGTCGAATTGCCCGCCTTCAGCGTGGTGGGCCTGGAATACCGTGGCGACGGCCAGGACGGCAGCATCGGCCAGCTCTGGCAGCGCTTCCTGCCGCGCGAGCACGAGGTCGCCGCGCAGGCCGACGACCGCAGCGCCTATGGCATCTGCGCCCAGGCCGCCGGCGGCGTCTTCCACTACATTGCCGGCCTGCCGGTCGAACCGGGCACCGCGATTCCCGAAGGCATGGTGAAGTTCGAAGTGCCGGCGCAGAAGTACGCCGTGTTCACTCATATCGGGCCGGTGGAAGGCATCGCCGACAGCTTCCAGCGCATCCACACCGAACTGCTGCCACAACGCGGGCTGGAGCCGCGCCACGCGCCATCCTTCGAGCGCTACACCGAGCGCTTCCACGGGCCGGACGACGTCACCTCGGAAACCGACCTGTACATCCCCGTCTACTGACTCAGCGCTTCGGCGCCCGGGCCGGCTGCTTCATCTGCGCCAGCAGGGCGGCGCACTGGTTGTCCTCGCTCTTGCTCGGCGCGATCAGCGCCAGCAGCCCGGCCGCCGGCCCCGCCGCCACGCCCAGGGCGACCATGCCGGCGCCGCGGGCGATCAGCGGGCCGGCGTGGACCCCGGCCTTCGGGTTCTTGAAGGTGCCCTGCACGTACAGCGGCGAGCGCAGCGAGAACAGCCGAACGCCCTTGCTGTGAGGGATGATGTCCAGGTCCAGCTGCTCGGTGGCGAAGTTGCTGGTGCCCTCGACGTTGATGATGGCGTTCTCGGTATCGAAGGCGAAGATCCGCGGCTGGGCCAGGCCCTTGCTGATGCCGATGTCGGCCGCCGCGCAGTTGATCTTCACGTCGTCGTCGCCGAACAGCTTGGCCACCAGGTAGTTGCCGACGTTCAGCCCGGCGATTTCCATCAGCCCCTTGCTGATCCGCCCGTCGTTGATCAGCAGCTTGAGCTCGCCGTTGGCTCCGCCGAGGATGGCCGCCACCGAGTTGCCGGTGCCGCTCAGGGCGGCGTCGCCGTTGAGTTCGCCGAAGCTGGTCTGCATGGGCGCGAAGCTGGGGAACAGCTGCTTCAGCTTGAAGCCGCGGGCCTGCAGCTGTACCCGGCTCTGCATCGGCGCCTTGCCGCCGTCCAGGCGGATCTGCGCGGTCAGGCTGCCGCCGGCCACGCCGAAGCGCAGCGGGTCCAGGCGCAGCAGGCCGTTCTCCAGGCGCAGGTGGGTCTGCAGGTCGCTGATGGGCAGCTTGTCGCTGTGGACGATGCGCTTGCCGGCGAACTCCACGTCGGCGTCCATGGCGCGCCAGCGCTCGGTGCGGAACTCCTCCACCGGCAGCACCTTGTCCGCCGGCTGGCGGGTGCTCTGGCCGCGCGCCTGCTTCTGCGCGTTGCTGTCGGCGCCGATCAGCGGGCCGAGGTCGGCCATGCGCAGCTGCTCGGAGGTCAGCTTGCCGCTGAGCCGCGGCCGCGGCTGGCCGTTGACGAAGGTCAGGCTGCCGTGCAGGTCGCTCTCGCCGACCTTGCCGTTGAAGTTCTGGTACTCGAAGCGCGCGCCGTCCGGGTCGTGCAGCTGCGCGCGCAGGCGGCCGTCGGTGGAATAGGCCGGGGTGTCCGGGAGGGTCACGCCGGTCAGCGGGTAGAGGTTGGCCATGCTGGTGCCGGCCAGCTTCAGGCGCAGGTCCAGGGCGCCCAGGTGCAGCGGGTCGGTAAGGGTGCCGACCACCGCGGCGCGGGTGTCGCCCACCTTCACCTCGGCCTGCAGCGGGAACGGCCGGCTGGCGTCCTCCAGGGCCAGCACGCCGCCCACCTTGCCCTCGCCGGCCAGCGGCAGGCCCTTGTAGGTGCCGCGCACCTTCCAGCCGAACACGTAGTCCTGGGTGGCCGCCGCCTGCTCGCCGCCCAGCGCCTTGCCGGCCAACTGGGCGAAGGGCACCGGCTTGCCGAGGCTGTCCACCAGCACTTCCAGGCGCGTCTTCAGGGTCTGGTCGTCGAAGCCCACGCGGCCCTTGTCGAAGCCGATCTCGCCGATGGCCAGGGACCAGGGCGTGGGCTCCTCGGGCTGCCCCTCTTCCTTGGGCGGCAGGGTGAAGGTCCAGTTGGCGCGGCCATCGGCCAGGCGCAGCAGGTCGGCGCTGGGCTGCGTCAGGCGCACCTGCGGGATCACCACCTGGTGCCACAGCAGCGGCAGCGGCGAAAGGCGGAACTCCACGTGCTTGAGGCTGGCGAACTCGGGCGCGCGGGTCTTGCCCTGCGCCCAGTCGGGGTTGCCCAGGGTGATGTCGCTGGCGGCGAAGTGCGGCCAGGGCACCCAGGCGCGCCAACCGCCCTCCTCCGGTTCGCGCTGCCAGAGCACCTGCAGTTCGCCGTTGATGGCGAAGGGGCGGCCGATGGCGGCGGAGACCTTGTCGTTGATCAACGGCCGCACGCGGTTCCAGTCGAAGGTGGCGATGAACGCCAGCGCCGCCACCAGCAGGGTGAGCAGGCCGGCAAGGCTGAACAGGCAGATCTTTGCGCCGCGCGTCATGCAGAACTCCTTGTCGCCGCGTCGGTTGGGTGCGCCCAGGCAGGCTCTTCTACCGGGTTGGACCGCAGGGCGCCGGCGAAATGCCGGAAAAATCGCCGGGGCGGAAAATCGAACGCTTCCCCACCGTAGCACGCCACGCCGGCCGCACGCCGGTATCCGCGCATCGATGCAAGCCGACGCCATGCCCCCAGAAACAGGCGCAACCGCTCTGGCATGCGGCTTAGCGAGCGACCGGGCCGCTTGCGGCGATAGCCCTGGCCTTTTTCGCCGGTAGATTTATCTAATCGACAGATATTAACAATCACGTCGATACGCCCCATCGAGACCATTGATAGAAGTCAATATTCATAATCAATTTATTGTTTTTAAAGGAATAAATTAAACATCATCGGCATCGATAACGACAATTGCCCGGCTTCGTTTTCAAATCGATAATCCAGATTGGATACTGGCTCCGTGTCCAGAACAACACCCCTTTCCTCCAGGAGCCACACATCATGAAACGCACTCTCACCTTCGGTTTCGCCCTTTCCCTGATCGCCGCCAACCTCGCCTTCGCCGCCCCGCAAGTGGCCGAGAACGGTTCCTCCTACAGCGTCGACCGTCTGCACCAGCAAATGCAGGCCCGCGTCGCCGAGAACGGCAGCGGCCAGACCATCGACCGTCTGCACAAGCAACTGAGCGAGCAGGTCCGCGTTTCGGAAAACGGCAGCAGCCAGACCATCGATCGCCTGCACAAGCAAATGGGTGAAGAAGCCCGCGTGGCCGAGAACGGCAGCAGCCGCACCATCGACCGCCTGCACCAGCAGATGGGTGAAGAGGCTCGCGTAGCCGAGAACGGCAGCTCCAACACCATCGACCGTCTGCACAAACAGATGGGTAGCGAGGAAGCCCGCGTCGCCGAAAACGGCAGCAGCCACACCATCGACCGTCTGCATGGCGCCATGAGCGTTGCCGAATCCGGTGGCGACACCGTCTTCAACGCCCACTTCCGTCAGGTCTGAAGCCACGCGCAGTACACCGCAAGGTGAAAGAAAAGCCCGGCATTCGCCGGGCTTTCTCATTTCCGCAGGTCAGCTCGCCTGGTCGGGCGAACCGTCGGAGCGGCCGATGCTCGGCGGCGCCTCCACCACCAGCTCTTCCGGCACCTCTTCCACCCGCGGGTCGAGGGTGGCGGCCATGGGGCTGACAGTGTCGGGCATGGCCACGTGGTGCAGCGGCGCCTCGTCGACGCGGTGGATGCCGGTGACGCGCCGCGGCTGCACCCAGAAGATCAGCACCAGCGCATAGGCCGACACCAGCATGTAGAACATGCCCGGGCCGAAGTGGCTCATCAGCGCGCCGGCGAACAGCGGGCCGATGCACGCGCCCACTCCGTAGGTGGTCAGCAGCATGGCCGAGAGCGCCACGCGCCGCGGCTGCTCGACGTGGTCGTTGGCCAGGGCCACCGCCAGCGGGTAGAGGGTGAACAGCAACATGCCGGTGACGAAGCCGTTGGCCAGCAGCGCCCAGTAGGGCAGCTGGATCAGCCCCCACATCGGCGCGGCGGCCACGCACAGCAGCAGCGCGTTGCCGCGGATCAGCCAGCTGCGGTTGACGCGGTCCGACAGCCAGCCCAGCGGCCACTGCGCGCAGAAGCCGGCGACGATGCACATGCCGACGAACAGGCTCGACTGCGAGGTGTCCAGCCCGTTGCGGTTGGCGTACACCGGCGCCAGGCCGTAGAAGGCGCCGACCATCAGGCCCGCGACGAAGATGGTGCCCAGCGACTGCGGCACGCGCTTCCAGAAGAAGCCGATCTCCAGCGGCGCCGCCACCAGCTTGGCCGGGTGCACGCGGCGCGTCAGCGCCAGCGGGATCAGGCAGGCGGAAAAGCAGATCGCCACCAGCAGCAGCGGCTTGTAGTCCAGCGCCGGGCTCGCCGCCAGCAGGCCCTGGCCGAGCACCAGGCCGAGGTCCACCGCCACCATGTAGCCGGCGAACACCTTGCCGCGCTGGTGCCCTTCGGCCTGCTCGTTGAGCCAGCTCTCGATCACCATGTACTGGTTCATCATCACCGCGCCCATCACGAAGCGCAGCGCCACCCAGACCGCCAGGGTGTCGATGAGCGCGTGCAGCAGCACGATCACCGTGGCCAGGCCCGCGCAGGCCACGTAGGAACGGATGTGGCCGAAGCCGGCGATCAGCTTGTGGCCGAACTTGCCGCCGCAGACCAGGCCGAAATAGTAGGCCGCCATCAGGCCGCCGACCCACAGGTCGCCGGCGCCCTCGGCGGTCAGGCGCAGGCCCATGTAGGTGGTGAACAGGCCGGAGCCGGCCAGCATCAGGAGGGTGGCGGTGTAGAGCGCGGGGAAGGTGACGAGCGGGCTGAACATGGGGCTACCTCGCCGGGCGACGCTGCGCACGGCGGACGAGAGGACCAGGGAGAGGAGCCGGGAAACCACGAGCGCAGCGGGGCGACCACCACCGCGCGGGAACCGGCCGCGGGCCACGCCGCAAAGCCGCGGCACGGCAGTGGCGCATTATCCACGGCGGCCGGCCGCCCCGCCATTGGCCGCGACGTTCGGCGAGCGCCGGAACCGTCCGACATAGACGCCCTCGAATGAAAAAACGCCCGGGAGATCGCCATGAACGTCAGAGACCCGCAGGAATTCCTGCTCTGGTGCACCCTGCTCAACTACGCCGTGCTGCTGCTCTGGTTCGGCGCCTTCAGCCTCGCCCACGACGGCCTGTACCGCCTGCACAAGCATTGGTTCGGCCTGGGCCGGGAAGCCTTCGACGCCCTGCACTACGGCGGCATGGCCATCTACAAGATCGGCGTGCTGCTGTTCAACCTGGTGCCGCTGCTGGCGTTGTGGATAACCGGGGGCTGAGCCGCCCCCGGAATGGCTCGCCGCGTTTCTGGCGTCAGATTTTTCTTACTTTTCCTACGGTTCCGCCATGCCCTGCCGATAACTCCTCCCTGGCGCGGTGCGCCTTGCCATGGCCTCGACAAGAACAATCTCCGAATGGCCTGCCTTCACCGAACCTTCTTTGGAGATCGTCAATGCATAGCTGGATATCCAACCTGAGCGTGAACCTCAAGTTGGCCCTCGGCTTCGGCGTGGTCCTGGCGTTTACCGCCATCCTCGCCGTGGTCAGCTGGGTCGGCCTGGGCTCGCTGATCGACCGCAGCAACTGGATGAGCGACATCACCGAGCTCAACGCCCGCCTCACCAAGCTGCGCATCACCCGCCTGCAATACATGATCGCCGACGGCGGCGAGCAGGAAGCCGGCGCCGTCATGAGCGCCCTGGGCGAATTCAAGGCCCACCAGCAGAAGCTGCGCGGCTACTTCGTCAGCCCCGAGAACGTGCGCATGCTCGACCAGCTGGGCGGCGTCATCGCCGACTACGAGAAATCCCTGGCCGCCATGCGCAGCGGCTACCAGAACGCCAACGCCACCCGCCGCGCCCTGGAAGGCGAGGCCACCCGCGCCGGCGAGCTGACCGCGCAGTTGCAGGAAGACGTGCTCAAGGCCCCGGCCGACGAAGAACGCGCCGCCCGCTACCAGGCCATCAGCCGCACCCGCGAGGACCTGCTGCAGGCCCGCTACGACGTGCGCGACTACCTGGCCACCGCCCTGTCCCGCGATGGCGACGGCGTTACCCGCCACCTCGACGAAAGCCTCGCCAGCCTGCCGGCGCTGGAAAACACCCTCGGCCCCGACCTGGCGGCCCGCGTGCAGCAACTGGGCGCGGCGCTGCGAGGCTACCGCGAGGGCGTGCAGGCGCTGCGGGCGAACATGGCCGCCATCGTCCAGGCGCGCAAGGAAATGACCACCCAGGGCCAGGACATCGTCAAGCTCAGCGAATCCCTCTACCAGTTGCAACTGGACCGCCGCGACATCGAGAGCGCCCGCGCCCGCAACCTGCAGGTGCTCTTCACCATGCTGGCCCTGGTGCTGGGCGGCCTGGCCGCGCTGGTCATCACCCGGCAGATCACCCGCCCGCTGCATGCCACCATGGAAGTGGTCGACCGCATCGCCGCCGGCGACCTGTCCCGCGACATCCAGGTCGAGCGCCGCGACGAACTCGGCCGCCTGCAACAGAGCATGCAGCGCATGAGCCACAACCTGCGCGACCTGATCGGCGGCATCCGCGATGGCGTGACGCAGATCGCCAGCGCCGCCGAGCAGCTTTCGTCGGTCACCGAGCAGACCAGCGCCGGCGCCAACAGCCAGAAGGTGGAAACCGACCAGGTGGCCACCGCGATGCACGAGATGTCCGCCACCGTGCAGGAAGTGGCGCGCAACGCCGAGCAGGCCTCCCAGGCCGCCTCCGCCGCCGACCGCGAAGCCCACGACGGCGACCGCGTGGTGAACCAGGCCGTGGAACAGATCGAGCGCCTGGCCGAGGAAGTGGAACGCTCCGCCGACGCCATGCAGCGCCTGGAACAGGAGAGCGAGAAGATCGGCAAGGTCATGGACGTGATCAAATCAGTGGCCGAACAAACCAACCTGCTGGCCCTCAACGCCGCCATCGAAGCCGCCCGCGCCGGCGAGGCCGGCCGCGGCTTCGCCGTGGTGGCCGACGAAGTCCGCGCCCTGGCCCAACGCACCCAGCAGTCCACCGAAGAGATCGAAGCCCTGGTCGCCGGCCTGCAGAGCGGCACCCGCCAGGTCTCCAGCGTCATGCTCGGCAGCCGCGAGCTGACCGCCAGCAGCGTGGCCCTGAGCCGCCAGGCCGGCGAATCCCTGGGCAGCATCACCCGCACCGTGTCGAACATCCAGGCGATGAACCAGCAGATCGCCACCGCGGCCGAGGAACAGAGCGCCGTGGCCGAGGAAATCAGCCGCAGCGTGGTGAGCGTGCGCGACGTGTCCGAACAGACCGCCGCGGCCAGCGAAGAAGTCGCCGCCTCCAGCGTGGAACTGGCGCGCCTGGGCGGGCAGCTGCAGACGCTGGTGAGCCACTTCCGCGTCTGATCGGAATCGTCTGATTGCCCCGCCAGGCCCGCCCGGCGAATGCTGAGCGGGCCCTTGCTGAGGGCGGATGGGTCATGGCAGGGACGCCGTCCCCGTCCTTACAGCCGGCAGATCAGTCGGTGCCGTACTTCGGCGAACGCGGACCGTACAACAGCGCACCCGGCCGCCCGGCGGACAGCAGGCGCTGGCTGGCGACACCGGCGATGGGGTAGCCGGCATCGTCCTGGGCGCTGCTGATGATCTGCTTGACCGCCGCGGTGATCAGCATGCCCAGCAGGCCGCCGTTGTTATTGCTGCTGCCCTCCTCGCTGGAGGCGGTGGCGCTTCCCGTCCACAGCGTGGTCCCGGTCTTCAGGTCCACCAGCTTGGCCCCGGCGGTCACCACGGTCGCGCTGCTCAGCACCATGTAGCTGGTACCGTACTGCGTCACGGTGATGTACAGGGCCGCATCCGCACCGAAGATTTCCTGCAGCTTCGCCGGGGACACCGCATGGATGTCCGCCGGGGTGGAGAGGCCGTTCTGGCGGAACGTCTCGGCCACCAGCGCCACCGGCAGCACGTAGTACCCGGCCTCGGCGAGCGGGAAAGTCACCTGCGAGAGCATGCTGTAGGTCGCCTTCACGTCCGGCGAATCGTTCAGCGGCGGCAGCACCAGGATCGAGCGCGGTCGGGCCTGCTTGTAAGCCGAGTAGTCGACGGTCTTCTGCGGCGCGCAACCGGCGAGCAGCGCCAGCGCGAACAGGGCCAGCAGGGGCTTGATCGGGTTCCACATCACTTGCTACCTCCCTGCCTTGCGTTCTTCAGCAGAAAATCCATGTAGGCCGACGACTCCGGGAACAACGCCTTCTCGGTATTGAACTGCTGGACCATCTGGTCGTCCTTGCCCAGGCTCGAATACAGCAGGCCCAGTTGCGCGTGATAGCCCGGCGGAACATGGCCGTCGGTGGCGGCGATCTTCTGCAGGTCGCGCTCCAGCGCCTCGGCCTGCGCCTCCTTCGCCTCGCTGGTAAAATAGTCGTGGACCTGGGACTGGTAGCTTTCCCACTGGTACAGCGTCTTCGGCGAGGAACACCCGGCAAGCGACGCCACGCCTGCGCACACCAGCGCCACCAGGCAGCCCCTGGCAACAAAGTTCTTACCCATGAACATCACTACTCCCTGCTTTTCTTCGGGTTATCGGGCCGGGTTCCAGGCGCCGCTGTCCACCGCGTTCACCAGTTTGTTCACCGCCTCGCGCATGGCCAGGTCCAGGACCTTGCCGTTGAGCGTGGAGTCATAGCTGGCGGTGCCGCCGAAGCCGATGATCTCGCGGTTCGACAGCTCGTACTCGCCCGCCCCCTGCGAGGAATAGACGACCTCGGAGGTGCTGATGTTGACGATGTTCAGCGCGACCTTGGCATAGGCCACCTGGGTCTTGCCGCGCCCGAGGATGCCGAACAACTGGCGGTCGCCGACCTCCTTGCGGCCGAACTCGGTGACGTCGCCGGTCACCACGTAGTCGGCGCCCTTGAGCTGCTGGGCCTGGCCCTTGATAGCGGCCTCCTGCTGGATCTCGCTCATGTTGTCACGGTCCAGCACGTTGAAGCGGTTGGTCTGCTGCAGGTGGGTGATCAGGATGGTCTTAGCCTGGCCGCCAAGGCGGTCGACGCCATCGGAGAAGATTCCCCGCATGTAGCTGGAGCGGTTATCGAACTTGCCCACCGCGATGGGCGAACGCACGCCGGAATACGGCTTGTTGACGCTCTCCACCTGCTGCACCGGCAGCGCCCTGGAGCTTTCCGTGGCACAACCGCCGACCGTCAGCAGGGCGGCGGACGCCACGCCCAACAACAAGCCCCGGGACATTTTCATCTTCACACTGCATTCCCCCTCGGAAATCCAATAAACAGGGCCGTCAGCCAATGCCGACGGCCGACCTCTCAATGGCCAGGCAATGCCATAGAGCCACCATGGCAACCGGAGTCACGATGGGCCCGGGCACCTGACGCGCACGGCGGAACCCATGCGCGCAGGCATGCGAGGAAGGAAAGTTCGAGCACGGGAAACGCAGCCGCTACAGGACGTACCGGCGTGAACGGCAGGAGGAGGCGAGACAAGGCCTGGCATCCAGCCTGTGGGAATGAACTGCATCCCGTCGATCCTTCGAAGACATCTTGTTACCTGGCCGCGCCATTAAAACACAAGCATTGCGCCACCACCCATACCACCTACGTGGAATCAGAAGTGCCTCAAGAAATCCTCTTCGCGCAGTGGACGGAACCGCGGCTCCAGCACGGCGCTCCTGGCCCTGGCGAGCACATCGGCGCGCAACAGTCCATGCAAAAAGCCCTTTCCCCAGCGTTTTTCAGATGCGTCCTAAACCCATCGCATAGCGAAGCAAGCAGTCTCCGGGCAAGTTCTGGAGAACCGCAACCTAGAGCCTTCCGCGATGAAAACGCAGTCGAACGACGCCACCCGGCGCCCCGACGTTGCCTACCTGGCAACCCGGACACGAGCCCTCTACCACCGCCTGGTCGACCTGGATTCCGCACGCCTGCCGCCAGCCACACGCCTCAAGCAACTGGAGCGTTCGCGAGCGGAAGTCTTCGACCTGGGGCACAACCTCGCCGAACTGCTCGGCGACCGACGGGGCAGCACCGAGCGACGGCGGGCGGACAAGGCGGCGCAACTCATCGCCGCCCTGCACCGCCGGCTGATCCAGGGCTACTGGGCCCTGGCCCGGGGCGAATGCACCGAGGCGCAACTCAAGGCACTGCTCTTGCAGCGCACGCTGCGCAGCGCCCAGGAAATCCACTTCAGCGCCCTGCTCAACGGCCAGGAGGCGCCGGCCGGTTTCTGGCGCCTGCTCCATCGCCTCTACGCCAAGGCCCGGCAGGCGTCGCTGCAGGACATCGACGTGAAGGACCCGGAAATCCCGGAAGCCCGCAGCCAAAGCATCAGCCGCGGCTACCTCGGCGCCCTGCTGCTGGCAAGCTCGGCCCCCTTGCAGATGCCCGGGGAAGCCCTGCAGGTGCTGATCGAATCCCTGGAAACGCTCGCCTCGACGGCCCGCCTGGGCAATGCCCGCGACACGGACCGCTGGATCATCGCCAGCGACCGCGACCAAGCGTTCCTCGACATCGACAAGGCGCCCGCCACCGAGGGCCACCTGGCGCTGCAGCTGGACGAAGCGATCAAGGTGATGCAGCACTTCAAGGGCCTCGGCGGCGCCAAAGAGGGGTTCGACCTCAAGGACCACCTGCTGCGCAGCTGGCGCGGCCAGTCGCCCGGCGCCGACTGGGAAGCCTGCCACGGCTTCGGCGCACTCCTGGAGCACCTGGGCGCCGGCAAGGACGAGGCCGCCCTGGACGCCCGCCACTTCGCCCTCCAGGCCAAGGCGCAGGACGTCTGGGCAATCCACAGCGACGGCCGGGCCGGGCTCGACGAAGAAGTGCCGCACCTGGAACCCATCGAATTCAAATCCCCCAGCGAAAGCGCCGCCGAACGGCCCCCGGTCATAGCGCTGAGCCAGGTCACGCCCCTTTCCAACGGCGTATCCGCGCTCTGGAGCAACAGCGAACCCCCACCGCCCAAGGCCGGCGACCTGCTCGGCATCCGCCCCGGCTCCGAAGCGCCCTGGCAACTGGCGCGCGTCGACAGGGCAACCCCGACAGGCAACGGCCAAGCCCAACTGACCCTCGCCTGGCTCTCGAAACATCCCCGCGCCTGCCGCATCACCCTGCGCAGCAAACTGCAGGAAAGCGCCCCGCGCAACGCCCTGCTGCTGGACGACGCCGGCACGACACGCATCCTCTGCCCCACGCTGCCGCTGGCCAGCGGCAAGAAGCTGCTGGTGGAAGAAGCTGAAAGCCGTTACATCGCCCTGCTCGGCGAGGCGCTGGACGACGGAGCGGAACCGGCCTGCTTCAGGTTGCAGCGCCTGGACATCGAGGTGGAGGCAGAGCCGGCTGGCAGCCCGGGATAAATCCGCCGCCTTGTCGCCAAGGCCCGTCCTACAGGGAATTTCGGAAATTATCCGTCTTCCGCCGCTCCAGCGACCTGCCTATCCTGCCCCGGCCACGGTCAGTCCCGTGGCCGGGTTTGACAGTCCGACGAATAGGCGCGATGCGCCAGAAGGTGCAGGCGAAAACGGCGAACGTTTTCGCAGGCTCCCGCACACCTGCAGTTTTCTGCTGCAATCCTCCATGGCGGATCGTGCGGGGGAGACCTTCGGGTCTGCCGGTTCCTATTCCCGGTCTGTCACCTCCGCACGGTCCGCCTCCATTCGACTGACAGCAGATGGCGGCGGCTCCTCAATGGAATAGGAGTCCGACAATGCACGACGCATACACCCCAACCACCTTCATTCGCCACGGCCGCCCCCTGCGCGGCGTGATGATCGACAACCAACCCTGGTTCGCCGCCCAGGACCTCGCCCGACTCCTCGGCTTCGGCTACCCCCAGCGCTTCCACCACCGCTTCCGCCCCCACGAAACCCGCCGCATCCACGTCCGCTACGCCACCGACAGCGAAGAACCGCTCGACATGATCAACGAAGCCGGCCTCTACAAGGCCCTGATCCGCTTCGGCCACCCGGAAAGCCAGCACCTGGACCAATGGCTGAGCCGCGAAGTCATCCCCACCCTGCGCGACCAACACACCCCCGACCACCACACCCCCCGCCGCGTACTGATGAGCTGGCAGGCACGCCGGGTGATGTTGCTGGATTGGCAAGGGGAACTGTGGGTGCCGCTGGAGGAGATGCCGAGGTTGATGCTGGATCGGTGAGGGGCAGGTGCGGCTATTTACTGGTTCAGGAAAAAAGAGACAGGCTTATTTTGTGAGGATAGGAAAATAAGTCTGTTTCCTTTTCGCTCCCTTTCAGCTCCGCTAACTCTTCGGCAATGAAGCTGGCGCTGGAAACCTAGCACAATAGACGTCTCCGACATCAACCCCAGGAAAGAACCAGCGCTGCCAATTCTCGATAACCCATCTTTTTTTAAGGCACCTTCCTTCGGTACTTTCAACTGGGAAAATTGCCAAATACATACCCGCCTTCCGCCCTGAGACAATCAGCCCTCCCATTCCCCTATTCCGGTCCAGCGGGTCAAATACAATAATATCCACATATTCCTCATACAACCCACCCGATGGAGATCTAATTACAACACCCCTTGCTATTAGATCATCAAAATCAGAGAGCCTTTTCCACTCATCCATCATCTAGACCTCAAATAGTAAGCACCAAAAGCAGAAAAGGGGATTTATTTCTCACACCCTAATCCTGTCCAGCCAGCCAGCTTTAGAGTAGGAAAAATAAATCTGTCCCCTTTTCGTCCCTATGAGGTTGATGTCCTTTTATGGCTTAGGATTCCACGGCGAACGCATTTGAGATAGCCCCGCCTGTAAATCTCCCGTTTCATAAAGCTCCTTGAAAATAGCTTTTGCTACTGAGATGTCCGTGCAAACCGTTCGGGCATCCCAATCATCATCACCAAACCTGACCACGCCTCTAAAAGTGGAGTCAGAAAGTTCCCACCACTCAAGATACTCTTCCTTAGGATTAGACGCGCGAGTTAGGACTTCAAGTCTAAATTTACCTGGCAAGGATTTCATCGATAGCTGACTAACGAAAGATGTCTTAGGGGCGATAACTGCCAGCCGAACGAACCCACCAAATTCAAACGATCCCTTTATACCCTTTTCAATACTTTCCCAAACAGGCTTTTCCACTACATTAGACAGCAGTGGCATTGATTTGTCTCGATAGCTCAATTCCAAATGAATCGAGATATCTTCATATTCAATCATAACTCCCACCCATTAGTTCCGCGTATCCAAGTAAAAATTCTGCCAGTTGCAGAGTCGGGGCTATTCACTATGAGTCAGGAGCTAATCTTAGTTGGTCAGGTGAAAGTGCTAGCTGTGCAATTGTACGCCCCTGTTCATCACAAAATTCCACCTCATATCCTTCAACAGGCTGGCTATATACATCAATTACTGCACCTATCATTCCAGCACGCAGTCCTTCATCCGAAAGATCCTCACTCAAAACAACAACATCAAATAATTTGTACTTCACTGAATACGATCCTTACTTGACATAGAGAGTCGTCATTCTTGGAATCGAGGAGCCTGGATCATAAATCCAGCCGGTTCGAACAATTGCCGTCTTCCCATTAGGGCCAGTTATGGGCATATCGATGGTTATGCGTTGGCCAAATTTATCAGCGACACCTAGCTTAGCTGGATACAGCGCAGCTCCTTCTTGCACCTTCGTGATTAGTTCAGAAGCGTTCTTTTGACTATAGCCTAAAGCTGACTCAAAAACTTTAGCCTTGTTGCCACCGACCGGATGCTCTGTATTCAGCGCATATGACGTAATTTTATTAGGATCAATAACTGCTTTCTGCGTTAACGAGTTGCCCAGAGATCCGAGTTTGAATTACAGCCTCTGCGTGAGTGTAGTTATTCCAGTTTCCTGTTGTCCCAGCTAACGGAGTACGCAAAGCAGTAGCCTCACCAACCCCTTTTGCACCACTCCCCCCCGTCAAAATACTCTCTATAGCATCAGCCGACAGCTTCTGCCCAGTCTGCTGCTCCACCTCCTGGGCAATACGGACCTTGGTCGCCTGCTCAAGGGTGAGTTTTGTACCCGCCGCGCCCACCAGCCCGGCAGGCAGAGCTTCGCCGATCCCCATCTCGGCTACCGCAATGCTGGTTTCGTTAACACACAGAATGGGGTTGAGCTTGCAAGCCTCCACTGCTGCTCTCGCAACAGCGAGTATCGCCGGAGTACTGGCCGCTCCCGCAATGGCTACCGGCAAAAGTGCAAAGGTGGCGGCCACTTCAAGGCCGCCATTGGCCAATTGTTTGTTCTCGTAGTCCTGGCGGCACTGTTGACGTGCGGCTCCGCCACACCCCCCGCTCTGCACGTAAGCCTCGAATACACGGTCGAGGTATAGCCTGCCGCCGAACTCATTGTTCTCGACGGCGTTCTGTCCTCCTTTCGCACCGGCGACGGCACCCTCGGCTCCGCCTTCCAGCACCCCGCCCACCATGCCGCCCGCCAGCGAGGCCAGCGCCACCACTGTCTGCTTCTGTGCCTCGGTGAGGTCTTCGGAACCCTTGCCGTACAGTTGCTTGGCGATGGTTGATGCCAAACCCTCAGCAGTGGCCGCACCTGCCGCGCCCGCGACGGCGGAGTTACCTTGGGCCTGAGCGACCAGCGCCCCCAGCACAGCATGGGCCATCAATTGCGCTTCGGTGTTTCCATCGGTGTAACGCTTAATGAGATTCGCAAGGTAGGGCGCCGAAGCTCCCGCCAGGGCTGCCCCCATATCTCCACCGGCAAGCCCTTGCAGCGCGGCGGTTATGGCCTGAGCAGCACGCTGCAAGTCGCTGCCAGTGCCATAACGAGCCATCTCAGATTGGTAGATGGCGCTGTTCTCTATCTCTTCGCGCGTAGGATTCGGAGTACCGTTTTTGACTAGTTCCTCCCGCGCCTTGCTCTCGGCATTGATCTCCCCCTGCGTCCGAACGATATCCATCGCCTGAGTGCCGATCTCGGCGATCAGTTGCACCTGCTTCAGCCGGTTCTGTTCCTTCTCCTTGTCGAAGATCGGGCTGATGCTGCCGTTGGCGTGCTCGACGTCGCGGCTCAGGCTGGCCACGTCCTGCTGCTGGTTGGCCGGGTCGCGGATTTCGAGGGTGCCGTTGGAGATGGCCGAGCCGGTGGTGCCGCTGGCGCTGTCGCCGTGGTTGTAGGCCACCAGCATGCCGCTGGGCATGTTGCTGATGAATTTGCCGCTGCCATCGCTGCCACTGCTGATGCTGACGCTCTGTTGCTGGCTCTTGTAGTCGGCCTTGTTGTCGAGGCTGCTCCAGCCCAGGGTGCCGGTGCTCAGGCGGTTCTTGTCGGCTTCGGCGGTGCTGGCAATGACGCTGCCGTCCAGTTGCGTGTGGTTGCCCACGTCGATCTGGAAGCCGCCCTTGCCGGCGTAGAGGCCGGTCTGCTCCTGCACGCTCTTGTAGTTGGAGTCGATCTTGCTCTGGCTCGCGCTGAAGCCGGTGCTGATGATGGCGGGCCGGGCAATCAAGATTGCGCAGAAGTTGCGACAGAGATGTCTTACACTCTCTCGTTGATATGGCTCCAACTGAAACGAAAGACACCAGTCTTACGATCTAAATCAGCGGTGAAATTTTTAAAGAGCTAACAGAGAGAAGTTTCAACAGTCAATCCTGCGGCACTATTATAGAAAAACCCAAGAAATGAGGGGGCTTTTATTTTCGCCACGTCAACACCGACCACCATACAATTTTAGAATAGAAAAAATCCACAATCTCTCTCACACTATAGCAACACCCACTCCCTATCAATCAGAAGGCACTAATTATTACCGACCATTATGCTTTCCATAGCATAAGAGATACCAAATCCCTGAAGCCATCACCCCACCCACCCAAGCACTAACTTTTACCGAATAAAAAAAAGCTGAATTCGTATAATTAAAAACCACCCCGCCATCGTATTTCGCCGTATGTATAAAATATAAAACCGAAACCACTAAGAACATTGCAGAAAACGAAATCGCAAAAAGCACAAACCAGAGCAAAGCGCGCTTCAAACTACTTCTCCTTACTTAAATCATTCATAGCCGCACTATTTGAAATCTCCGAGGCCGCACTGCCACCAATGCCACCAGCAACACCTGGAATTGGGCTCATCGGAGTTTCTTTATAAAGGTAAGATCCAGGGAACGCTGGAATCTCAGAATACTTAAGAGAGCTAACGCTATTACCAGACAATCCAAAAATCTTGTTTACATAATTTTTTTCCAACTGACCCGCTATGCCAGCTCCAACCCCGTACCCGACGATTGAGCCAAGCATGGCTCCCATCATAGCATCTGTAGAGTTCTGACCACTAAGCTGGCTAGATATGTACGCACCACCAATATTAGTTTGCAACGTAGGAGTCAATGTTTGACCAGCAGACATACCGCCAGTGACTCCTGATGTCATGAATCCAAGCCAATCGAATTTATCCCCCGTGTTCCCCGTTGCAAACTGTACTCCCCCATTCGCGGCCATGCCCAACCCAGCACCCGTTGCGATGGATGTTCCTGAGGCGCTTGTCAGGTTCGCTAAACCGCCAAACATAAGCATGAAATTCTCAGGCTCTGAGGCAAACACCAATGCCTTGTACAAAGTATCAGTATTTTTATTTATATACTGCAAATCAAGACTATTTTCATACTGCACGAACAATCTAACATTATCATTTTCAATCCCTCCAAAGGAAACCGGCCTAGAAGGGTCAGCCGAGTTCAGACCTGCAAGAACAACATCCCTACTGTTCCCATAGCAAACCCACGGCTTCTCTAAACAAGTAGCTTTCAGAAGCTCTCTATTCTCTTCATTCAATGCAACATATTTCTTAATTACTTTCGTACAATCTCCCTCCTTTGTGCATTGCTGCATCTCATGATCGAATGCCTTGGTTTGATCTCCGCTCAGGAAATTATTATCCACAGCAGTCTTACCTGCTCCCGCTGCGGCCACCGCACCGGCTGTATCACCACTGGCTAAACCTCCAGCCATACCCGCGGCTAAACTGGAAAGGGCCGAAACAATCTGGCGTTCGTTTTCCGTCAGATCTTCAGGCTTCTTACCTGGGTAAAGGTTCGCTGCGATCAACTCCCCAGTGGCAGCCCCAATCCCTCCAGCAACACTGGAGTTGCCTTGTACCCCGGCAACCACGGCACCGAGTAATGCCTGAGCCATGATGCGAGCCGTGTCATTGTCGCCAGTCTGCTGCTTGATGAGATGGGCTATGTAAGGCGCAGAGGCACCTGCTATAGCACCACCGATATCGCCACCGGCTAGGTACTGCAGCGCCGCCGTCACGGCCTGCGCAGCTTTCTGATAATCGCTGCCGGTGCCATATTCACGCATGACATTCTGGTACGCGGCGGTCGCTTCGAGTTCCTTCTGCGTGGGATTGTCCTTACCTTGGGCTTTCAGCTCCTTGCGGCCTTCTGCCGACGCCTTGATCTCCCCCTGCGTCCGAACGATATCCATCGCCTGGGTGCCGATCTCAGCGATCAGTTACACCTGCTTCAGCCGGTTCTGTTCCTTCTCCTTGTCGAAGATCGGGCTGATGCTGCCGTTGGCATGCTCGACGTCGCGGCTCAGGCTGGCCACGTCCTGCTGCTGGTTAGCCGGGTCGCGGATTTCGAGGGTGCCGTTGGAGATGGCCGAGCCGGTGGTGCCGCTGGCGCTGTCGCCGTGGTTGTAGGCCACCAGCATGCCGCTGGGCATGTTGCTGATGAATTTGCCGCTGCCATCGCTGCCACTGCTGATGCTGACGCTCTGTTGCTGGCTCTTGTAGTCGGCCTTGTTGTCGAGGCTGCTCCAGCCCAGGGTGCCGGTGCTCAGGCGGTTCTTGTCGGCTTCGGCGGTGCTGGCAATGACGCTGCCGTCCAGTTGCGTGTGGTTGCCCACGTCGATCTGGAAGCCGCCCTTGCCGGCGTAGAGGCCGGTCTGCTCCTGCACGCTCTTGTAGTTGGAGTCGATCTTGCTCTGGCTGGCACTGACGCTGGCGCTGCCGCCGGTGCCGATGATGGCGACGCTCGCCCCGGCGGAGACGTTCTTCTGCTTGGCGTCGTAGTAGTCGCTGTCCTGCAGGCTCTGCAGGGTCAGGTCGCGGCCGACGTTGGCGATGATCTGCTCGCCGTTGACCTGGGCGCCCTTGAGCGTGGTGTCGCGGCCGCTGACCAGCTTGACCTGGCTGCCGGCGTCCAGGGTGGTTTCCGTCCAGGTGGTGCCGGTGCCGATTTCCTTGCCCGAGCCCTGGTTGGCATTGGCGAAGATGCTCAGGCCTACCCCTTTGTCCGCCGAATACCCCACGCTCACGCCGACCGCGCCGCCGCTGCTCTTGTTCTTGCCATCGAGCTTCTGGGTGTTGGCGGCGGCTTCGAGCAGGATGTCGCGGTTGGCGGCCAGCAGCATGTCGTTGCCGGCCTTGAGCTGGCTGCCCTGGATGCGGATGTCGCCGTCCTGGCCCACGGCGCCGCTGACCGGCACGACGCGGTCGTAGCCATACACGAGGAAACGGGTACGAACGGTTCCGTCGGCCAGGTTGGAAGTGCAGATCATTCCGCTAGAGAAAAGCGGGACGTGTGGGCTTTAGGTCTTGACGTCAGGCCGGCTAATGGGTATCCCCTTTTCGTCAAGCGGCGGAGGTTCAGGCGGTAGAATTACAGCAGTAGAAACAAATAGCCCCGGCAGTGCCGGGGCTATTTTCATATTCGTAACTAATACAAACCTAAGACTTTAAGATCAGCTCTTAGCTCTGCTGCCTCTTCAGAAGGCAAACTCTCAAAGACAGAGGAAATATCAATCTCCGCAAGCAATCCAGAGATAGCATTAAGATGATATCTCTCAACCTCCTCCGAAGACCTACCTGCCGAGAGAACAAGTGCTAAAACCTCCAGCATTAACTTCTCAATTGGCATATCAAAGGAATTCTCAAGCTCCATATAGGCATAGCCTACTTCGCTTTCCCCTTCAATCCATGGGCTTTTATCACTAAGCTTCCCCCGGCAATAGCTGTAATAACTGCCTAGAAACCAAGCCCGGATTTCACCATAAGTCACGCGCTCTTCCATCACGGTGTCTTCCTCGGCGGGCGGAGCATGACTCCTTGGTTATCGAGAATGTTCACTGTGTATTTGGATACTTTGCTTTTAACTGTTCAGCTACGTTCAGACAGCTTGCGCAAGCAGCTTTCTCCGTAAGTATATTTACAGCTCCTCGTGCTGCGGTATTACTTAAGTAAGTGCCATTCAAATCTGCCCCCTTTTCGCGCCCTTTTGGGATATTACTCATCCTCCCCCTTACCCCTGGCCTTAAAGTAATTTATCAAAACCAAAACACATACTGCGCCAGTTGCAACCGCTCCCCCCCTCACCACATCAAACAGGGAAGACGCGAGAACATCCAGAACATCTATTACCTCCCCTCTTAACACTCTAACCAAGACAATACTAACTACAAATGCAAAAAACATCGCAGCACAGAAAATAAAAAAAGTACGGACAATAAACCAAACCCAAAACACTACTTTACTTCCTATCATTACTTAGCCCTCCAGAAGCTTCATCGCTCACCATCTCAGAAATCACCCCTCCCGTCACATTCCCTAGGATTTCATTAGTTCCTGAACCTAGTTCCTTAGGTAAATATCCCCCTGCATATTTCCCGAATACACTGCCAACCCCGGAACCTGCTCCAGCACCAATCACCGCAGGAATAAAAAAAAGGGACAGATTTATTTATCACACCCTAATCCTGTCCAGTCAGCCAGCTTTAGAGTAGGAAAAATAAATCTGTCCCCTTTTCGTTAACAGATAAATTACCATTTTTATTCCAAACCTTTACTACTCACCTATTGACCATCAACATAGGGAGCAGATGCTAAGATTTCCCGCACCTCATTGGACGCCTTTTCTTTCCACTCCTCACTAATTTCACCAAGAATTGAAATGTATTTCGAAAAATACAACCTACGAAAATCAACGCCTTCAGCCCTGTTAGCCAGCTCGTAGTCAGAGGCCAATCTAAGAGCCACTCCACTGATTATCCAATACAATAAATCATCCACGAAATCAGTATGCCTCCTATATATTTCACAACCTCTTTCAGAACATACATAATCAAATCCATTATCATGAATTTCAACATGAGGACTTCCATCCTCCGGAGAGCTCCCTCTTACCAATAGAAGAGCTCTTGGCGCTCCAATCTTCTTGCCAAGCTCATAAACGGCAGCCCGTATCTCTTCCATAAAGCAACACATGCTTTATATCCCCCTAAACACCCGTCCCCCATCAACCGGCCAAATTATATCGCTCAAAATATTGGATAAACTTTATAAAAAATAGGAAAAATTTATTTTTGCCACTCTCTTTTTCCCGATAGACCAGCTTTAGAATAGAAAAATAAATCCGTCCCCCTTTCTGGCTCCAGAAAGGTTTAAAAATTACCATGGATTATTTTCCCCATAAAACAAGTCTGAACACCCACCCGCACGTCGCTGCCAAGTTTTCAAGTCTTTCACAACCCCTTTGTTATCATACAATATTTCCAGTCGACAAGTAGAAAGCTCACTAGCCTCCTTATCGGCCTTCGCCTTAAGCATGCACTTCGTCTCGGGCTCGACAATTCGCCCTTGATATCTTTTTACAAAGCAATTTCCTTCACTATTCCAGAATGCCAAATTCTGCTCATCGTCAAATCTAAAAACCCCTGATGGATCACCCCACTTTAGAGCTGCATCATTAATACTCTTGCCTTTCCACAATGCACTAGCTGCAACGCCAGGGATTGTGGGAGCATTGTAAGAACTACATCCACTAACCAAAATAGCCGCGACAGCCAAAGGCAAAAACCTAGACACATAACCTCCGACAGCAATTCAAGAAGATCTAACAAAAATAGGATAAACCTATCCTCATTAATCTAATCCTGCCCGTTAGATTAGATTTAGAGTAGAAAAAATAAATCCATCCACTTTTCGGTCCTTTGGTGATTACAGCTAAGTTAAACAAAAAGCCCCGGCAGCGCCGGGGCTTTTTTATTCATAGACTTTCGCAGCACAAAGTATCTTGGCAAAAGTTTTCCAACTCGGGCTAAGAGCCTCCACATCTCCAGTATTTTTGGAATAGGCATCAATCATCCTAATCCAAGACTCCATTGCATCCAAAAATCTATCCAGGGTCTGGTTCTCCCACTCATCTGGATTATTCGTCAGTTCCTCTCGCAGACCAGAAATAAAGTCTGCAAAGTCTTCCTTTGTGCTTATAGAATCAATTTCTTTACTTGTGAAGGTCACTGACAAGATCCTCTAACGCAGATAACTCCCCCACCATTCGGAGTGGTCATTTTCCAAGCCTCCTTCGCCACCTCCGCCTGAGTAGCAGGAACTATTTTTACTGGGACATCAGCCTGAGAAGCAGCTAGCAAACGACGATTATCCAAGCTGTAAATTACGCCATCTTTCTCAAAAGCTGAAAAAAGGGGACAAATTTATTTATCACACCCTAATCCTGTCCAGTCAGCCAGCTTTAGAGTAGGAAAAATAAATCCCCTTTCGGCCCTACCGTTAAACTACGACTGCCAGAATGTCAGACAAACCCCATATTCATCGAGAAGATCGTCAGCAATTTCAAACTGAAAGACCTTCTCTGGGAAGGCGTCTGACAATGCGCGCCCCCAATATTTAGCGATCTGCTCAGCAAATAAATTACAAAGACGATAGTCTTCTTCCGACAAGCCCACTTTAAATATGGTTCGACCCGGCACATCTTCCCACTTTGAAAAGAACTGACTTATTGAAAAAATATTTCTGTATCGTTCAACGTCTCTACGCGATGCACTTTGTTCCAGCACTCCAGATTCGGTCTCGACCAGCCCCTTTAAATGAAATTTTTTCGGGTCGTATTGCTGAGCATTAGGCAGCCAGAAAATGTGACCATTGACCTCAATAAAATCAGGAGAGAGCAACCCTATAACAGAAATTGCTTGTTCTAATGAAACCAAGCTCCCTACATATGAAAAAAATTCCCCGGAGCCAATATCCGAAACAAACAGGCTCAACGACTCCTTAGAAATATCACCCTTATAAACTTTCATCACTTCAACCCCAAGATATCAAGAACCGACTGAGGAACACTTCCTTCAAAAGCCTTTGTGTCACTCCCCTTCTTAGGGAAATATGTTCCATTCGGAGCTTGGTTCCATTCGATCACCTTAATCCGAGAGCTAGACACATCATATAGTGCACGCCCCTCTGGACCGTATACAACAACATGCCCATTTCCAAGGTTCGCATAAGAATCGGGAGTTTGTCCTTGCAATGGATACTGAACACCACCACGCGTTCCCGTGACCGTCACATTCGTCTCCCTGAGCCCCTTGGTATAATCTAAATCAATAGTGTTACCAACAGAATCCGCAATAAACCTGGGTGTATGGGGAGCGTTAGCAGTTGCTTTTGCGCCCCCCCCCTCCGTCAAAATACTCGCTACCGCATCAGCCGAAAGCTTCTGCCCAGTCTGTTGCTCGACCTCCAGTGCCGCACGAATCTTTGAGGCCTGCTCGTAAGTGAGCTTTGCCCCAGCAACCCGTAGTATTCCTGTAGGCAATGCATCGCTAAGTCCCAACTCAACGAGCAGGTTGGTAGTTTGCGTTACACACAAAGGCGGATTCGCCGCACAAGCACTAGCACCGGCTCTTGCTGCGGCCACCATTGCAGGCGTCAACGCCGCGCCCGCGATGGCAAAGGGGAGCAATGCGAATGCAGCTGCGGTCTCTAGCCCACCGTTAGCTAGTTGGGTGTTCTCAAATTGCGTGCGGCACTGCTGGCGCGAACCGCCATGGCATCCGCCGCCTTGTACATAGGCTTCGAATACATGGTCGACATAGAGCCGACCACCAAACTCGTTGTTCTCGACGGCGTTCTGCCCACCTTTCGCTCCCGCGACAGCGCCGCCGGCGCTGCCATCAAGCACACCGCCGGCCAAGCCACCCGCCAGCGAAGAAAGTGCAACGACGGCCTGTTTCTCCGACTCACTGAGGTCATCGGTGTTCTTGCCATACAACTGCTGGGCGATGACCGAGGCCATCGCTTCGCCCGTAGCAGCACCCGCAGCCCCCGCAATCGCCGAATTCCCCTGAGCCTGGGCGACCAATGCACCGAGCACCGCGTGGGCCATCAATTGCACCTCGCGATCACCCTCGGTCAGTTGCTTGATGGTGTTCGCGAGATAAGGTGCCGATGCCCCGGCCAACGCAGCCCCAATATCACCACCAGCAAGCCCCTGAAGTGCGGCAGTCACGGCCTGTGCCGCTCGCTGAAGCTGGCTCCCGGTGCCGTACTGGGACATTTCCTTCTGGTAGATCGCGCTTTCTTCGATCTGCTCTCGGCTCGGATTATGGTTCCCGTTCTTGGCTAGCTCTTCTCTCGCCGCCTTGGTGGCATTGATCTCCCCCTGCGTCCGAACGATGTCCATCGCCTGGGTGCCGATCTCGGCGATCAACTGCACCTGCTTCAGCCGGTTCTGTTCCTTCTCCTTGTCGAAGATCGGGCTGATGCTGCCGTTGGCGTGCTCGACGTCGCGGCTCAGGCTGGCCACGTCCTGCTGCTGGTTGGCCGGGTCGCGGATTTCGAGGGTGCCGTTGGAGATGGCCGGTGCCGCTGGCGCTGTCGCCGTGGTTGTAGGCCACCAGCATGCCGCTGGGCATGTTGCTGATGAATTTGCCGCTGCCATCGCTGCCACTGCTGATGCTGACGCTCTGTTGCTGGCTCTTGTAGTCGGCCTTGTTGTCGAGGCTGCTCCAGCCCAGGGTGCCGGTGCTCAGGCGGTTCTTGTCGGCTTCGGCGGTGCTGGCAATGACGCTGCCGTCCAGTTGCGTGTGGTTGCCCACGTCGATCTGGAAGCCGCCCTTGCCGGCGTAGAGGCCGGTCTGCTCCTGCACGCTCTTGTAGTTGGAGTCGATCTTGCTCTGGCTGGCACTGACGCTGGCGCTGCCGCCGGTGCCGATGATGGCGACGCTCGCCCCGGCGGAGACGTTCTTCTGCTTGGCGTCGTAGTAGTCGCTGTCCTGCAGGCTCTGCAGGGTCAGGTCGCGGCCGACGTTGGCGATGATCTGCTCGCCGTTGACCTGGGCGCCCTTGAGCGTGGTGTCGCGGCCGCTGACCAGCTTGACCTGGCTGCCGGCGTCCAGGGTGGTTTCCGTCCAGGTGGTGCCGGTGCCGATTTCCTTACCCGAGCCCTGGTTGGCGTTGGCGAAGATGCTCAGGCCTACCCCTTTGTCCGCCGAATACCCCACGCTCACGCCAACTGCGCCGCCGCTGCTCTTGTTCTTGCCATCGAGCTTCTGGGTGTTGGCGGCGGCTTCGAGCAGGATGTCGCGGTTGGCGGCCAGCAGCATGTCGTTGCCGGCCTTGAGCTGGCTGCCCTGGATGCGGATGTCGCCGTCCTGGCCCACGGCGCCGCTGCCGGTGGCGAGGATGTTGAGGTTGTTCCCCGCGGTCAGGCTGCTGCCCTGGCTGACACTCTGCTCCTGGGTCTGCTTCGAGCTGGACTTCTGCGAGCCGAGCGAGGCGCTGATGCCGAAGAACTGGCTGACGCCGCCCCCTTCGGTGCCCTGCTGCGCCGCCTGCCAGGCCTGCACGCCGGTCAGCCCGGCCTTGATGCCCTGCAGCGCGGAGAGCCGGCTGTCGTCTTCGTGCCTGGCCTGCTTGGCAGTCTGGTAGCCAGCGTCCATGGCACTGCCCACGGTGCCGGAGAGCGCCAGGGTCAGGCCACTGCTCTTGCTCTTGTAGGTCTGCTCGCTGCGGTTCTCGTTCTGTGCGGCGAGGATGTCGACGTTCTGCCCGATGAGGTTGATGTCCTTGCCGGCGATGACGTCCGAACCGCGGATGGTCAGGTCCTTGCCGGCCTGGATGTCGACGTTGCCCAGCACGCTGCCGATGGTGCTGCCGCGGGTCTGCTCGCTGTGGCTGGTCTGGGTGGCCTGGGTACTGGCCGAGCCAATGGTGAAGCCGAGCCCGCCGCTGCTCATCACGCCGGATTTCTTCTTCGACTCGGCGTGGCTGGTCTCGCTGGTTTCGGTGGCGCCGTCGATCAGCACGTTGCGCCCGGCCAGCAGGCTGGTGCCGTTGGTGGAGGCCACGCCGCTGCCGCTGACACCGATGTCCTGGCCGGCGCGGATGGCGATCTTGTCGGCGCTGACCAGCGAACCTTTCTGGGTGGTGTAGAGGGAAGTGTCCTCGGTCTTTTTCTCGGAGCTTGAGAGCAGCCCATGGCTGCGTTTGGTCTTGCTCAGCGCATGGCTGTCGGTTTCCGCCGCCGCCTGCAGGTTCACGTCACGGGAGGCGTATAGGTAGGCCTCGTTGCTGGCGCTGATGGTGCTGGCGGTCAGGTTCAGGTCCTGCCCGGCGCTGGCCACCAGGTCGCCGCCCGCCGTCAGTTCCGCGCCGAGCTGGCGGGTCTGCCCGATCTGTTCGACGGTGCGGCTGCTGCTGGTCTTGCTGCGGACTTCGACGCTGGCGGCGTCTTCGACAGCGCTCAGGTTGATGTCGCGACCGGCGGCGGCGGTCAGGTCGCCCTTCGCGCTCGCCTGGCTGCCCACGACGTTCAGGTCACGCCCCGCATCCAGCACCAGGTCGCCCCCGGCCGTCAGGCTGGAGCCGTGGTTCTGCGCGACCGTGGTGGTGGTGACGTGGTGCCCGCCCTGCTGGATGTCGCGCAGGCGGCTGGCGTCGGTCACGGCTTGCAGGTTGATGTCGCGGCCGGCGCCGAGGTAGCTGTCGCCGCCGCTGGCGAGGCTGCCGCGGTTGGTGATGTCGCGGCCGGCGTCCAGGCTGAGGTCGCTGCGCGCGCTGATGCTCGCGCCGGCGTCGAGGAAGCTGCGGTATTCGTCGCCACCGATGCCGGCGGTAACGGCGGTGCGGTCGTTGACGATGTCGCCCTTGAGCGCGGTGAGGTCCACCTGCTCGCCGCGGATCTGCCCGGCCAGGGCGTTGCGGATGCTGTCGCCGGCCAGCAGGCTGACGCGCTGGCCGGCGTCCATCAGGCCGCCCTGGAGGATGCTGCCGCCGGCGCTGGCGCTGAGGTCTTCGCTGGCGCGCAGGGTGCCGACGTTGACCAGGTCGCCGCCGGCCATGAGGTTGAGGTCGCGGCCCTGGATCAGGCTGCCGCCGCGCAGGTTGCGCGCGTCGGTCTGGGCCAGGTAGACCACCGGGACCAGCACCTGCTGGCCGTCGATCACGCGGGTTTCCATCCACACGATGTCGTGGGTCAGCGCCGCCACCTGTTCGGCGGAAAGGCCCACGCCAACGCTCAGCTGCAGCGCATCCTTGGCGGCCAGGGCGTTGTCCATCAGGTACTGGAACTGGTCGTAGTCGCTGGTCAGGCCGTCGAGGAAGCGCTGGCCGGTCTGGGCCTGGATGGCCTCGCGGATCAGGCGGGTTTCGTAGGCGCCGTCGCCCAGGCGCTTCCAGGCCTGGTCCGGGTCGAAGCCGAGCTTGCCGAGCAGGTAGTCGGAGTTGAGGAAGCGCCCCAGGTCGGTGAGCGCCGGGTTGGTTTCGATGAGGTAGTGGCTCTGTGGGTCCGGGCTGCGGATGAACATCCCGTACTGCCCCTGGGGCAGGCGGAAGGTGTCGGCCGCCGTCGGGTCCACGGCGGCGAAGGGCACGCCGCTGTAGTCCACCGGGATGAAGCTGACCTTCTGGCTACCGTCGGCGGCCGTGTGCGTCACGCTCTGCACGGTCTGCGGCCCGCTCACCTGGGCGTCGCTGGACTGTTTGTTGAGGGTCAGGTTGACCGTGCCCAGTTGCCCGCCCAGCAGGCTGCCGGCCAGTTGGCCGGTGAGCTGGGCGAGGCTGTATTCGCTGACGGTGCCGTTCTGCAGGTTGTGCGCCACGTTGAGGGTGACGCGGTTGCCGGCCTGCAGCGTGGCCGGCGCGGACTGGGCGCCGTCTTCGCTCCAGGTGACGACCGGGGTGCCGATCGCCCAGCGGTCGCCGTTGTAGATGGCCCAGAGCTGGTCGTACAGGTCCTGGTCGAAGGTGCCCGCGGCCATCTTGGTGTTGAAGGCGCGGGCCAGGTTTTCCATGGTGTCCCACTGGCCGGTGGGGATCTTGCCGTAGTCGCCCGGCACCACGTTGATGACCACCACCTTGTTGCCGGTGCGCGAGGTGTTGCCCTGGTTGAGCAGCGAGTCGGCGTTGATGGTCAGGTCGCCGTTGGCGGCGAGGGTGCTGTTGCGGTTTTCCACCGCGCCGGCGTCGATGGTCAGGTTGCCCCCGGCGGTCAGCCAGGCGGCGGGGCTGTTCTGGGTGATGCGCTCTGAGAGGGTTTCGTTGACGTCGATCTTGCCGCGCTTGAAGGAGTCGTGGCCGCCGCAGTGCTGGCCGCACTGCACGTCGAATTCGCCGAAGCTGGTGGTCTGTTCGAAGGCGAAGACGTCGCGGGCGTTTTCCAGGCTCGCCACGTCGAGGTGGATGTCGCCTTGCGCCTCGATGGTGCCGGAGCGGTTGCTCAGGCTCTGCGCCCGTCCGCCGTCCCGGCCGGCGAAGCTGAGGTTGCCCTGGCTGTAGAGGTCGCCGTAGCGGTTGCTCAGGCTGGCCGCGCGCAGGGTCATGTCGCCGCCGCTGAACAGCAGGCTGTCGGCGCCGTTGGCGATGCCCTGGCTGGTGATGTCTAGCGCGCCGAGGGCGCCGAGGGTGCCCGTGTTGTTCACTTGCGCGGCGCTGGCGTGCAGGGCCTGGTTGGCGATCAGCCAGCCCTGGTTGTTCAGGTTGCCGGCGAGGCTGAGCCGGGTGTCCAGGCCGCTGGCCAGGCGACCGCCCAGTTGGGTGAAGTTACCGGCGTTCAGGGTGAGGTTGCGCTGGGCGGAAAGCAGGCCGGTGTTGTAGGCGTCGCCGCCAAGGGTCAGGCCCAGGTCGCCATCGCTGAGCAGCTCGCCCTGGTTGTTCAGGTAGGCGGCCGTCACGCTCAGGTTGCCGGCGCTGGCGATGCGTTCGCCGGCGCCGACTTCCAGGCCCTGGCCGACACGCAGGTCGAGGGCGCCGTTGACGCGCATCTGCCCGGCATTGGCCACGCTGCCGAACTGCCATTGGCCCTCGCCCAGGCCGGTGAGCGAACCCGCGCCGACGAGGCTGCCCGCGCCCAGGCGGAACAGGCCGGTGCCGGCATGCTGGACCTGCCCCTGGCCGTTGAGCAGGGCTGCGCCGCTGTCCAGTTCGAAGGCCTGGCTGGCGACGCCGATGTTCCCGCCCTGGTTGTTCAGTTGGCCGGCGCTGCGGATGTGGCTGCTGTCGCCGCCGAGCGCGCGCAGGCGCCCACCCTGGCTGTTGTCCAGCGTGCCGCTGTCCAGTTCCAGGCTGGTAGCCGATTCGATCAGGCCAGCCTGGTTGTTCAGCGCGCCGCTGCTGGCGAGCATGACGCGGCCGCCGCTGAGCTGGCCGCCGCCGTTGTCCAGCGTGTTGCCGGTGACGCTCAGCTCGCTTTTGCCGAACAGCTGGCCGCCCCGGTTGATGAGGTTGCCAACCACCAGTTCGAGCTTGCCGAGCAGGCTGGCGATGCTGCCGGCCTCGCCGTCTGCCTGGCTGTTGTCGAGGCTCGCGGCGCTGATGGCGACGCTGTCGCCCTGCACGGTGCCGGCCTGGTTCTGCAGGCTGCCCGCCCCCAGCACGGCGGTCACGGCGCCGCCCTGGGCATGGACCAGGCCCCGCTGGTTGTTCAGCGCGCCGGCCGTCACCGACAGGCCCGCGGCGCCCGCCAGCAAGCGCCCGGACGCGGAGTTGTCGACGCTGCCGGCAAGCACGTCGAGCCGCTCGCCGCGCAGGGTGCCGCCACGGTTGTCGAGCTGGCCGACGGCACGGGTGAACAGCAGAGCCTGGTCGCCTGCGTCGATCAGGCCGGTGGCGTTGTTCAGCACGCCATCCAGGCTCAGGCTCAGCTGTTCGCCATTGCCCACCACCGCGCCGCCCTGGCTGTTGTCCAGGTTGCCGCCCAACAGCTCGACGCGCTGGCCCAGCACCACGCCGCCACGGTTTTCCAGCTGCGGCGCTTGCAACCGCAGGCCCGCGTCGCTCTGGATGCGCCCCTGGTCGTTGGACAGGCGCTGTTGCGCCGTGAGGGCCAGGCCATCCGCGCCGGCGACCAGCAGCCCCTGGGCGCTGTTGTCGATGACGCCGGCGCTCGCCTGGATGCCATCACCCACGATGCGGCCGCCGCGGTTATCCAGCGCCCCGCTGGTCCGCAGCAACAGCTGCGCCCCGGCGAGGGCGCCCTGGCGGTTGTCCAGGCTGCCCGCCGTGACGTCCAGGTTGCCCTGCACCGATTGCAGGCGTCCCAACGCGTTGTTCAGCGCCTGGGCCACGGTCAGTTTCAGCGCGCCGTCGGCGCTCAGCGTACCGCCGGCGTTGTCGCTGATGCTGGCGAGGTCGGCCTGCAGCGTGCCGCCCAGCAACAGGCCGTTGGCGTTGTCGAGATCGCCGGCGGTCAGGGTCAGGGCGGAGCCGGCCTGGACCAACCCATTGCGGTTGGCCAGCGACTGGGCATTCAGGTTCAGCCGCTCGGCGGCCAGGGTGCCGCCGCTGTTGTCCACGGCCCCCTGGGAGGTCAGGTCGAGGCGCTGCGCCACCAGCTTGCCGGCGGCGTTGGCGAGGTTGCCGACGTCCAGCAGCAGGGCGCCGCTGGCCTGGGCCAGGCCCTCGGCGTTATCGAAGGCGCCGCTCAGGCGCAGGTCGAGGTCGCCCCGCTCGGCGCTGAGAACGCCGCCCTGGCGGTTGTCCAGGCTGCTGCCGGCGAGGTCGATGGAATCGCCGACCTGGGTTCCCGCCCGGTTGTCCACCGCTCCGGCGCTGATCCGCAGGGCCTGCGCGGCCTGCAGCTTACCGCCGGCGTTGTTCAGTGCGCCCTGGCTGTTCAGCGCCAGGTCGCCGCCGCTGGTGCCGATCAGGCCGCCGGCGTTGTCGATACGCTGCGCGTCGATCCGTGCGCTGCCAGCGACGATGCGCCCCTGCTGGTTATCCAGCGTGCCGCCGGCCAGCGTCAGGCTGCCGCCATTCACCTCCAGGCGACCGTTGCGGTTGTCCAGGCTGGTGAAGTTCAGGCTGGCCGCCTGGCCGTCGCCGAAGCGGACCAGGCCGCCCAGGTTGACCACGGCGGGGGCATCGAGCAGCAGGCTGCGCTCGCCGATCAGCTGCGCGCTGTCGCCGAGGTTGTTGAACTGGCGGGTGCGCAGCGCGACTTCGCGCCCCTGCAGGGTCCCGCGGTTGTCCAGTTGTTGGCGGGCGTCGACATCGATGCGCTCGGCGTAGGCCTGCCCCGCGTTGTCCAGGGTGTCGGCGGCCACCTTCAGGCTGCCGGTGGCATCCAGCCGGCCACGGTTGCCAACGTGGTCGGCGGCGATGTCCAGGCCCTGCCCGGCGATGCGCTGCTCCCCCTCGATGCCGGCGACGATCTGGCCAGCGTTATCCAGGCTGCCGGCGCGCAGTTGCACGCCTTGCCTGGCCGCCAGGCTCTGCGCATTGCTCAACGCACCGCTGGCCTGCACGCTGGCACTGCCCCCGGCATAGGCCGGGCCGTTCAGCGCCACGTCCTGGCCTTTCAGCGCCAGGTCCCCGCTGGCCGCTACCTGGGCCAGTTCCAGCTTGCCGTTGGCGTCGATGCGGATGTCGCCGGCGCTGGCCGCCATGTTGCCGGCCAGTTTCACGCCCACGCCTTGTTCGGTACCGACCAGGCGGATGGTGTTGGCGTACATGCCGCCGAGGGCGGCGCTGTCGATGGCCAGTTGCGGCTTGGCGCTGCCGTCGTCGGGCTTGGCGGTGGCGGCGAGACTTTCCGCATCCACCGTGTTGCGCCCGGCCACCACGGTGAGTTGCTTGGCGTACAGGTCGGCGTTGAGCTTGGCGCTGCGGGTGATCAGTTCGAACTGGTCGAGATTGCTGGCGTTGAGCCCGGCGCCTTCGATGGCGATCTCGCCGCCATCCACGTCGTAGCCCTGCAGGCGTTCGCCGGCAAGGATCGGTTTGCCGGTGGTGAGGGTGGCGCGCGGGGTGTTGATGAAGCCGCAGCCGTTGCAGGTGATGCCGTGGGGGTTGGCGACTATGACGTGGGCGCCCTGCCCGGCCACTTCGGTGTAGCCCTTGAGCTGCGAGGGATTGGCCCCGGTGACTTCGTTGAGGATCTTCTGCGCCGCCTGGCCCTTGAGGTTGGGGTTGCCGATGATGATCCCGCCCAGCTGGGTGCTGGAGGTCTTGCCGGTGGCGTTGTTGAGGATCAGGCCCTGCTGGCCGACGTTGTAGTCGCTGAATTTATTGTGCGAGAGGCCGCTGCCATTGGGCGTGGCGATGTTGACGATGGGCACGCCGTTGCCCGCCGCGCCGATCTGCGTGTTGCCGCCGGCGGCCGCATCCACCGCTAACTGGGCGGCGGCCGCGACTATCGGATTGAGGAACAGAAGGCCGGCCAGGGCGCTGGCGATGGCTTGGTAGAAGGGGCGGCGGATGTCCATGTCCTGGGGTCTCCGTGGTGTTGCGGCGTCAGAAGAACAGGTCGACGCGGAAGTAGACCGGGTGTTCGCGTTTGTCGATCACGCTGGGCCGCTCCAGGGAGCGGGCGAAGCTCAGGGTCGCGGCCAGGTACTGGCCGCGGGCGTTGAACTCCAGCGCGTGGCCGCTCAGGCGGCCGTGCAGTTCGGGGTTGTAGCGGTCGTGCGCGATGGCGCCGAAGTCGTAGCCGTAGCCCACGCCGTACTCCTGCAGCCAGGGCTGCAGCGCCACCCAGGTCACCGGGCGGCGCCAGCGTAGCTGGTTGCGCCAGTAGTAGCCGCTGTCGCCGGACAGGCTCTGGTCCTTGAAGCCGCGCACCGAGTTGAGCCCGCCGAGGCTGATGCGCTGCGGGCTGTAGAGCACGTCCTCGCTCTTCTGCGCGGTGGCCAGGGCGTCGAAGCTGAAGTTCTCGCCCCACAGCTGGAAGGGCTGCAGGTAGCTGAGGGTGAGGGTGTATTTGTCGTAGCGGGCGTGGGGCTGGTAGGGCTGCGGGTCGTGCTCGCCCTGGGCGCCGAGCGCGCCTATGCCCTGCTGCCAGCCGGCGTCGAGGTTGACGAAGGCGCTGCCGATGCGCCGGCCGTGGTTGAAGCCCAGCTGGCCCTCGGTGATGCGGCTGCTGGAGACGTCGAGCTTCTCGTCGTCGATGTAGTTGTTCGAACGCACGTGGGCCAGGCCGAAGTTGACCGCGGTCTTGCTCAGGCTGTCGCGGTGCAGCACGCGCTCGGCGCCGAACTGGTGGGAGCGGCTGTCGCCGTCGAGCTTGAAGGCGAAGCCGCTGCCTTGGTTGCGGGTGCGGTAGTAGCTCTGGTTGTAGCTGTAGCTGAAGGTCCACCAGCCGTAGGGCAGGCTGTAGAACAGGCCCTGGTTGTCGGAGTGCTTCCAGTGGTCGCTGACCACGTCTTCGGCCACTCGCAGGCCGAGCTGGTCGGCCAGGCCCAGCGGGCTGTCCCAGTCCAGGCCCAGGCCGGCCTGCTGCTCGCCGCTGCTGCGGTCGCCGTTGTTGTCGCGGAAGGCCGAAACGCGCCAGGGCTTGCTGCGCTCGCCGGCCAGCTGCACGCGGCTGCCGCCGACCTGCTCGCCGGGCACCAACTCCACTTGCGCGTGGCGCGAGGGCAGGCGGTTGACCTGGTCGACCAGCTGTTCCAGCTCGCGCAGGTCGAGCACCTCGCCGGCCTTGCCGGGGAAGCCCATGGCCAGTTCGCGTGGGCTGGCCACGGCGGAGTCGTCGAAGCCTTCCAGGCGGCCTTCGACCACGATGATTTTCAGCGCGCCGCCCGAGAGGTCCTGCTGCGGCAGGTAGGCGCGGGTGGTGACGAAGCCGCGGGCCAGGTAGTGGTCGGTGATGGCCTTGAGCAGCGCATTGAGCTGGGCCACGCCCAGGCACTGGCCGCGGTAGGGCGCCAGCAGGCGCTCGCGGGTGGCGGCGCCGAGGTGCCCGGCGCCTTCCAGGGTGATGTCGCGGATGTCGAAGCAGCGCGTGTCGGCGGGCTGCTCGGCGGGGGCCTGCGGCGCTGCCTTGCCGGGTAGCTGCTGCAATTCCTCCAGGCGCTTCTGCTGTTCGCGCAGCAGCTGCTCCTGGCGGTCGCGTTGCAGGTCGCGGTCGCCGGGGGTGGTCAGCGGCGCGGCGGAAACATCCAGAACGACGGCCAGGGCCAGGCCCAGCGTCCAGTAATGGGGAATGGACTTCATCCCTTCGATCCCTCGGCTACGACATCCGGTTACAAAACCGGGCCGATTAAATCATGGCCAATTGATGTTGAGGGAGTGTCATTCGGCGACTGGTTTCTCTTTTAGGACTATTCCTATGAAGCCGGCAGACGGTGAACCCAGATGCGCCGCAGCACCGTGGCGAATTGCCGCGACAGGCGCCCGCTGTTGTAGTGCTGGCCATAGCGCTCGGCTATCTGCCGCACTTCGCGGGCCAGTTCGGCGTAGCGGCGCGCCGGCAGGTCGGGGAACAGGTGGTGCTCGATCTGGTGGCTGAGGTTGCCGGTGAGCAGGTGCAGCAGCGGCCCGCCCTCCAGGTTGCTGGAGCCGCGCAGCTGGCGCAGGTACCAGTGGCCGCGGCTCTCGCCCTGCAGCACGCTGGCCGGGAACACCGCGGCCTTCTCGGTGAAGTGGCCGCAGAAGATCACCGTGAAGGTCCACAGGTTGCGGCAGCACGAGTTGGTCCTGCCAGGCGATTGAACCGGCAGCGCAGTTCCCTGCCCAGGCGGCCCTTGAAGTACTGGTCCGGCCTGGCCAGGCACGGCCTGAATCGCCACCCACAGCGGCTGCCAGCGGTAGAAGGGCTTCCACTTCTGCTCGGGGAACAGGCGCACCACGCCGTAGCCGACGTCGTCGTCCTTGCCCAGGACGTTGGTGTAGGTGTGGTGGATGTGGTTGTGGGTGTGCCGCCAGAAGTCGGAGGGGCCGGCGATGTCCCATTCGTACTGGCGCCCGGCGAATTCCGGGTCGTTCATCCAGTCGTACTGGCCGTGCATGACGTTGTGGCCCAGCTCCATGTTCTCGAGGACCTTGCCCAGGCCCAGGAGCAGGCTGCCGAGCAGCCAGGTGGGCGCGGACCAGCCGCACAGCAGCAGTGCGCGGCCGGCCCAGCAGCAGGCGCGCACGGCGCTGCGCACGCGGCGGATGTAGCGGGCGTCGGCGCCGCCGAGGTCGTCCTGGGTGCGTTGGCGCAGGGCGTCCAGTTCGGCGCCGAAGGCGGCCAGCTCGGCCGGGGTGAGGTCGCGGTCTTCGCGCATGCTGGGGTTCCGGGGAGGCTAGAGGTCGAGGCTGACGTCGCCCTGCGGGGCGCTGACGCACAGGCGGATGGGCTGCTGCGGCTCGTTGTGCAGCGCGCCGCTGCGCAGGTCGCGCACGCTGCCGGCGAGCAGGGTGCAGGTGCAGCTGGCGCAGATGCCCTGGCGGCAGCCGTGGGCCGGGCGCAGGCCGGCGGCCTCGGCCTGTTCCAGCAGGCTGCGCTGGTTGTCGCCGGCCACCTGGCGGCCGCTGCGGGCGAAGTGGAGATGGACCTCGCGCGGGGCATCGTCGGTGGACCAGGCGGGCGCGCTGAAGGCTTCCCATTGCAGGCTGGCGGCGCGGGGTTCGAGCTGGTCGCGCACGGCGCCGACGAAGCCGGCCGGGCCGCAGGCCAGCACGTGCCCGGCGGGCAGGCCCTGCAGGTGTTCGGCGTGGAAGCGCCCGCGCAGTTCGCCGGCCTGCGCCGCGCCGCCACTGATGGCCCAGCGCGGGTGGAAGTTGGGGTACTCGCGGGCCAGGGCTTGCAGGCGCTCGACGAAGGCGCGCTGGCTGCGTTCGCGCACGTAGTGCAGCAGCGTCACCGGGCCGCGGTAGCCGTCGGCCAGGGCCTGGCGCAGCAGGCCGAGCAAGGGTGTCAGGCCGCTGCCGGCAGCCAGCAGCAGCACGCCGCGTTCGTCCTGCGGCCAGTGCAGCTCGCCGCCCGGCGCGCCCAGTTCCAGCACGTCGCCAACGCACAGCCGGCCCAGCAGCAGCGGCGAGACCCGCCCGCCGGGCTGCAGCTTCACCGCGATCTCCAGGCAGCCGTCCTCATCGGCGATCAGGCTGTAGCTGCGCCCCAGGCGCACGCCGTCGTGCTCGATGAACAGCTGCAGGTGCTGGCCCGGCCGGGCGCCGCGCCAGTTGGCATTGGGCCGCAGGCGCAAGGCGAGCATGTCGTCGGCCACCCACTGGCGGCCTTCGACGCGGGCAAACACCCGGTTCAGCGCCCAGGCCGGGTTGAGCGCGGCCAGCGCGGCATCGACGTCGGCCTCGCGCAACCAGCGTTGGTGCACCAGCGCGCGCAGGGGGCCGAGCAGCGGGCGCAAGGCACGCAGCCAGGCCAGGGGAAGCAGAGACATGGACGGCATCCAGACAGTAAACACTTGTTCACTAAACTGGCATGCCGCCACTTTTCAGTCAACAGTCGTTCACTGAAGTGGCCGGCGCAGTCGCCGATTTCCCCGGCCATTTGCTAGAGTGCCGGGGCCCCTGCCATGGAAGCCCCGATGTCCTCTCCCCGCGCCGAACAGAAACAGCAGACCCGCCAGGCCCTGATGGACGCCGCGCGCGGCCTGATGGACAGCGGCCGCGGCTTCGGCAGCCTGAGCCTGCGCGAAGTGGCGCGCGCGGCGGGCATAGTCCCGGCCGGTTTCTACCGGCACTTCGCCGATATGGACGCCCTGGGCCTGGCCCTGGTGGCCGACGTCGACGAGACCTTCCGCCAGACCCTGCGCGCGGTGCGGCGCAACGAGTTCGAGCTGGGCGGGGTGATCGAGGCCTCGGTGCGCATCTTCCTCGACGCGGTGAGCGCCAACCGCACCCAGTTCCTGTTCCTGGCCCGCGAGCAGTACGGCGGCTCGCTGCCCATCCGCCAGGCCATCGGCACCCTGCGCCAGCGCATCACCGACGACCTGGCGGCGGACCTGGCATTGCTCAACAAGCTGCCGCACCTGCAGGTGCAGGACCTCGACGTGCTCGCCGACCTGGTGGTGAAGACGGTGTTCGCCACCCTGCCCGAGCTGATCGACGCGCCGGCCGAGGCACTGCCGGCGCACCTGACGCCGGAGGCCAAGGTTACCCAGCAGCTGCGTTTCATCATGATTGGGGCCAAGCACTGGCTGGGGATCGGGGCGCGGGGCTGAGGCTGGGGGCTTCCTTGTAGGAGCGAGCTTGCTCGCGAACCCGCCGGAGACGCCTGAGTTCTGGTTCAACTCCGCTCCCTCTCCCCAGCCCTCGGCTGCGCGCCCCGCCCTGAAGGGAGAGGGGGCTTGTCCGTGCCGAGAAAGGGAATGGTTTCAGCTGGAAACCGTCGGAGCTGTCGGCTAACTCCAGAACATCCAAGCGCTCCGAACGGTCCCCTCTCCCTTCAGGGAGAGGGTTAGGGAGAGGGAATGGAGCCAACCCCAAACACCGGCGTCACCGGATAACTCCCTTCGCGAGCAAGGACTAGGCGTCCCCCTCGCTCCTACAAAAACCCTCATTCCGCCCCACATCGGTGCGCACCATTTACGTGCGCACCAGCAACGCGCACGCGCACCATTGCTGACCACTCGGACAACCCGCCCAGCCCCCGCCACTGCTGGCCGCGCCCGCCCCTGGCAAGGCCCTTGCTGTAGCTCGGCCATTGCCTACTGCCGGACACCGCCATGCTGGTCATCCACCAACGCATCGAGCCCCGCGAGCGCTGGGACGCCGAACTGCACCTGAACTACGAGGCGCGCAGCAAGAGCCGCCTGCGCTGCTACAGCCGCGATGGCGAGGACGTCGGCCTGTTCCTCGAACGCGGCCAGCCGCCGCTGGCGGACGGCGACTGCCTGCTGGCCAACGACGGCCGCGTGGTGCGCGTGTGCGCCGCGCCCGAGCAGTTGATGCACGTGACCTGCGCCAGCCCCCGCGAGCTGAACCGCGCCGCCTACCACCTGGGCAACCGCCACGTGGCGCTGCAGGTGGGCGAAGGCTGGCTGCGCCTGCTCGACGACTACGTGCTCAGGGCCATGCTCGACCAGCTAGGCGCCACGGTGCAGAGCATCGAGGCGCCGTTCCAGCCCGAGCACGGCGCCTATGGCGGCGGCCATCACCATTCGCACCACGGCGAGGCGGAGTTCAACTACGCGCCGAAGCTGCACCAGTTCGGAGTGCGCAAGTGACCGGCACAGGCCTCTGGCCGTTGCTGCGCCTCGCCAGTCCGCAGTTGCCCATCGGCGGCTACAGCTATTCCCAGGGCCTGGAAGCCGCCCTGGAGCATGGCCTGGTGAGCGATGCCGACAGCGCCTTCGCCTGGCTGGCCGACCAGCTGCAACTGAACCTGGCGCGCTTCGAGGGGCCGCTGCTGGCCGAGCTGCTGCGCGCCGCGCTGGCCGCCGACTGGGCCGCGCTAAGCGATGCCGCCGAACGCCACCGCGCCAGCCGCGAAACCCGCGAGCTGGCCCTGGAGAGCCGGCAGATGGGCTTTTCCCTGGCGCAACTGCTGGAGGCCCTGCCCGAGCTGGACGAAGCGGCCCGCGCCTGGCTGGCCGCGCAGCCGGAGCCCTCGCTGGCCGCCACCTGGGCGCTGGCCGCGCGGGCCTGGGGCCTGGACGTGGAGCAGGCCCTGGCCGCCTGGCTGTGGAGCTGGGCCGAGAACCAGCTCGCGGTGCTGATGAAGGCCCTGCCCCTGGGCCAGCTGGCCGCGCAGAAGCTCACCTCGCGCCTGCTCCCCGAACTCGAACGCGCCTGCGCCGCCGCGCTGGCGGAGGATGCGCCCGGTGGCGCGCCCTTCGGCCTGGCCCTGGCGAGCATGCTCCACGAAACGCAATACAGCCGTCTGTTCCGTTCCTAGGAGAACCCCGCATGAACTCCCAACCCCTGCGCGTCGGCATCGGCGGCCCGGTGGGCTCCGGCAAGACCGCCCTGACCCTGGCGCTGTGCCACGCCCTGCGCGAGCGCTACGATCTGGCCGTGGTGACCAACGACATCTACACCCAGGAAGACGCCCAGTTCCTGGTGCGCAACCAGGCCCTGGCGCCGGAGCGGATCATCGGCGTGGAAACCGGCGGCTGCCCGCACACGGCGATCCGCGAGGACGCCTCGATCAACCTGGAGGCGGTCGACCAGCTCAACCGCCGCTTCCCGGGCCTGGAGCTGATCCTGGTGGAGTCCGGCGGCGACAACCTCTCGGCCACCTTCAGCCCCGAGCTGTCGGACCTGACGCTGTACGTGATCGACGTTTCCGCGGGCGACAAGATCCCGCGCAAGGGCGGCCCGGGCATCTGCAAGTCCGACCTGCTGGTGATCAACAAGATCGACCTGGCGCCGCTGGTCGGCGCCTCGCTGGAGGTGATGGCGCGCGACGCGAAGAAGATGCGCGGCGAGCGGCCCTTCGTGTTCAGCAACCAGAAGACCGGCCAGGGGCTGGACGAAATCATCGCCTTCATCGAACGCCAGGGGCTGCTGAGCGCGGCCTGAAGCACAACCCACAAGGAGTTCCCCATGTCCCTGCGCAAAAGCCTCTATGCCCTGGCGCTGTGCCTCGCCCCGGCCCTCGCCTTCGCCCACCCCGGCCACGGCGAGCACGGCCTGGCCGCCGGCGTGCTGCACCCGCTGACCGGCCTCGACCACCTGCTGGCGATGTTCGCCGTCGGCCTCTGGGCCGCCCAGCAACAGGGCGCGGCGCGCCTGGCGCTGCCCTGTACCTTCGTCGGCGCCATGCTGCTCGGCGGCCTGCTCGGCTTCGACGGCGTACAGCTGCCCTTCGTCGAGACCGGCATCGCCGCCTCGGTGCTCGCCCTCGGCCTGTGCGTGGCCCTGGCGGTGCGCCCGCCGCTGCCGCTGGCCACGGCCGTGACCGCGCTCTTCGCCCTGGCCCACGGCATCGCCCACGGCCTGGAGCTGCCGGAACTGTCCAGCCCCTGGGCCTACGCCGCCGGCTTCGTCTGCGCTACCGCCGCCCTGCATGCCGCGGGCTATGCGCTGGTGCGCTTCCTGCCGCAGGCTGCGGCGCCGTTGGTGCGCGTGGCGGGTTTGGCCTCGGCGGGTGCCGGGGTGTGGTTGCTGGCGGGTTGATCGCGAATCCGGATTGAGAATCGCGGACGGAGTCCGCTCCTACGGGAGGAGGAATACCGTGCCTCCCAGCAACCTGTAGGAGCGGGCCCTGCCCGCGATTCGCGCGCAGGGCGCGCTCCTACATGGGAATGAGCATGGGACTGAGCCAAGGTGCTCTTCGTAGGATGGGTTGAGCTTGCGAAACCCATGCGGTCACGGTGATGGGTATCGCTTCGCTCAACGCCATCCTACGACGGCGCTAAGGCTCGCTCCTACGAGAAGCCATACGCACCGCCCCGTCAGAGCGAAATCGGGTAGTTGAAGATCACCCGCGTCTGGTCGAAATCGCTGTTGAAGCTGCGCCGGTTGCTGCCATGGTTGACGCGCACGTTGAGCTTCTTCAGCGGCCCGCTCTGCACCGTGTAGCCCAGCTCCAGGTCACGCTCCCATTCCTTGCCGCCGCGGCCCACCTTGGTGGTGGCGTTGTCGCCCTTGCCGTAGCGCACCATGCTCACCAGGCCGGGCACGCCCATCGCGGCGAAGTCGTAGTCGTAGCGCAGCTGCCAGGAGCGCTCGTCCTCGTTGGTGAAGTTGCCGTTGAACATGTCGTTGCCCATGGTCCTGCCGCTGCTGCCGTAGACCGACTGCCAGCCACCCTTGCCGCCGACCTTCTGCAGGCCGAGGTAGAGGGTATGCCCGCCATGGTTGGCCGAGAGCAGCGCGTAGGCGGTGTGGCTGTCGATGTCGCCGGCCAGGGCGCGGCCGTCGTCGCGGTCGAAGAACAGGCCGAGGTTGGCGCCCAGCACCCAGTCGCCCACCGGCTGCTTGTGCAGCAGGTTGAAATAGCGCTGGGTGTAGATGTCCTCCAGTTGCGCGTACCAGGCGCCGACCAGGGTGCGCTGGTCGTTGAAGCGGTATTCGCCACCGGCGTAGTTGAAGGCGTCGGACTTGGCCGTGGGCGCCGACCAGGACGACAGGTCCTGCATGTCCGCCGAATTGCGCAGGCTGACCTGGTCGTAGCGCCCGCCGTACAGGCTCACCCCGGCCCACTCGCGGGACACCAGCGCCGCGCCGCGGAAGGTCTGCGGCAGTAGGCGGCCATCGTCGTAGCGCAGCACCGGCACGTCCGGCAGCATTTCGCCGATCTTCAGCTCGCTGGCCGACAGCCGCAGCTTGGCCGCCACCGCCACGCGCCCGTATTCGTCGGCGGCCTTGCCGTCGTCATGTACCGGCAGCAGTTCGGAGCCGCTCTGCTCGCGGCTGCTGTTCAGCTTCACGCCGTACAGGCCCATGGCATCCACGCCGAAGCCCAGCGGCCCGCGGGTGTAGCCGGAGCTGAACTTGAGGATGAAGCCCTGGGCCCATTCGTTGATCAGGCTCTTGCCGGCGCTGTGGTCGCGGAAGTCGCGGTTGAACGCGTAGTTGCGCAGCACCAGGTCGGTGCGCGAATCCTCGAAGAAGCCGCCCTCCTCGGCCAGCGCGGGCGCGCACAGCAGCGGCAGGGCCACGCAGGCGAGGGACGGCAATACGGCGGTGTGACGGTTTTGCATTGTTATTGTTCTCCGTTTTTTTCGGGGTGCAGCGGCCCGCGGCGCGTCCGTGTAGGCGCGCCGTGGGCGGGGTGGGTGGCAGAACCGGCTAGGCGATCAGAACGGGTAGCGGCGCGCCTCCCGTTGCACGCTCACCCAGTGGTCGCGGGTGAATTCGTCTATCGCCCAGTCGCCGTTGAAGCGGCCAAGGCCCGAGTTCTTCTCGCCGCCGAAGGGCGCGTTGGCCTCGTCGTTGACCGGGATGTCGTTCACGTGGGTCATGCCCGCGCGGACCTTGCGGGCGAAGGCCACACCGCGCTCCAGGTCGCCGGTGAACACGGCGCTGGAAAGGCCGTACTCGCTGGCGTTGGCCAGTTCCAGGGCATGGGCCTCGTCGCGGGCGCGCAGCAGGCCGATCAGCGGGCCGAAGATTTCGTCGCGGGCGATCTCCATGTCCGGGCCGACTTCGCCATACACGTGGGGCGCCAGCAGTTGGCCCTGCACGCCGCCTTCGTACAGCGGCCTGGCGCCTTCGCGGCGGGCCAGGGCGACCTTCTCCAGCAGGCCTTCGAGCTGGCGGGCATTGATGATCGGGCCGATGGCGGTGTCCATCGACTGCGGGTCGCCGACCTTCACCTGCTTCACGCGCTCGACGAAGCGTTCGGCGAAGGCGTCGTACAGCGCGTCGACCACGATGATGCGGTTGATCGCCATGCAGATCTGCCCCTGGTGCAGGAACTTGCCGAACACCGCGGCGTTCACCGCCTGCTCCAGGTCGGCGTCCTCCAGCACCACGAAGGGGCTGTTGCCGCCCAGTTCCAGGGCCACGTGCTTGAGGTGCGCGCCGCCGCTGGCGATGCGCCCGATGTTGCGCCCCACCGGGGTGGAGCCGGTGAAGGTCACCAGGCCCGGCACCGGGTGCTCGACGAAGGCGTCGCCGATCTCGCTGCCGGCGCCGACCACCACGCTGAGCACGCCGGCCGGCAGCCCGGCTTCCTCGAAGATGCGCGCCAGCAGCAGGCCGCCGCACACCGGGGTGTCGCTGGCCGGCTTGACCACCACCGCGTTGCCCAGCGCCAGGGCCGGGGCCAGCGAGCGCTGGGTGAGGTGCAGCGGGAAGTTCCACGGGCTGATGACGCCGACCACGCCGATGGCGCTGCGGTACACACGGCTCTCCTTGCCGGGGATGTTGGAGTCGACGATGCGCCCGTGCACGCGGCTGGGGAAGGACGCCGACTCCAGGGTGATGCCCCGCGCCGCGCCCCATTCCAGGGTGGCCTTCAGGCGGGTGCTGCCGGACTCGCGGATGATCCAGTCGATGATCTCCTCGCGGCGCCGGTCGAACACCTCCACCACCCGGTGGAGCAGCGCGGCGCGTTCCGCCGGCGGCAGCGCGGCCCAGGCCGGCTGCGCCTCGGCGGCCTTGCGGTAGGTGGCGTCCAGGTCCTCGCGGCTGGCCTGGGGGATTTCCGCCAGCAGGCTGCCGTCGTAGGGGTTGCTGTCGCGCAGCACCTTGCCGGCGCTGCCGGTGCGCCATTCGCCGGCGAGGGGTTGCAGGTGGAAGTCGGTGTAAGCGGTCATGGACGTTCTCCTGATCAAACGGGTTTTTCCGGGGCGGCGAAGGCCGCGCCGGCGTCGCGCGGACGCACGCGGATGAAGCCGATGGCCAACGCGCCGATGACGCCGGGCAGGGCGAAGGCCAGGAAGTTCTCCTGGAACGGCAGCTCCAGGGCCAGCAGGCTGCCGCCGAGCATGGGCCCGGCGATGGCGCCGAGGCGGCCGATGCCAGCTGCCCAGCCGACGCCGGTGGAGCGCACGTGGGCCGGGTAGAACTGCGAGGCGTAGGCGTGGATCACCGCCAGGGTGCCGATGGTAGTGGCGCCGGCGATCACCAGCAGGGCGTTGAGCAGCCAGGGGCCGGGGTTGATGCCCAGCGCCGCCAGCGAGGCCGCGGCCAGGGCGAAGAACAGCACCAGCGTGCGCTGGGTGCCGAGGCGGTCGGCCAGCCAGCCGCCGAACAGCGCGCCGAGGGTGGCGCCGACGTTGAGGGTGACGAGGAACACCAGGCTGGAGGTCAGCGGGTAGCCGCCGTTGGCCATCAGCTTCGGCAGCCAGGTGTTGAGGCCGTAGCTCATCAACATGCACATGGCGAAGCCGAGCCACAGCAGCAGCGTGCCCAGCGCCTGGCCGCCGGCGAACAGCTGCGGCAGGCGCGCCTTGTCCGCGTCGGCATGAGGCTTGGCGATCGCCAGTTCGGCCCCCGCACGGTAGTTCGGCTCGACCTTGGCCAACAGCGCATCGAGTTCGCCGCGGCGGCCCTTGAGTTCGAGGAACGCCGCCGACTCCGGCAGGTAGCGCAGCATCAGCGGCACGCTCAGCACCGGCAGCACGGCGACGTAGAACACCGACTGCCAGCCCCACTGCGGGATCAGCGCGATGCCGACCAGCGCCGAAAGCACCGCGCCCACCGAGTAGAAGCTGGACATCACGGTGATCAGCGTGGCGCGGCGCCCGGCCGGGGCGAACTCGCTGATCAGGTTGACCGCGCTGGGCACCAGGGCGCCCAGCGCAAGGCCGGTGCCGAAGCGGCAGACGCCCAGCTCCAGCGGGTTGCGCGCATGCCCGGTGAGGAAGGCGGCGAGGCTCGCCAGCAGGGTCATCAGGATCACCAGGCGGCGCCGGCCGAAGCGGTCGGCCAGGGGCGCCAGCAGGGTGCCGCCGAAGAGCATGCCGAACAGCGCGCAGCTGCCCAGGGTGCCGGCCTGCACCGGGCTGAGCTGCCACTCGTGCATCAGGCGCGGCACCACCGAGCCGTAGACCACCATGTCGTAGCCGTCGAACAGCATGTCGTAGCCGTCGAACAGCATGATGAAGCAGCCCCAGGCGAGGATCAGCCAGTGGGTGCGGTTGAAGCGGGCGGCGTCGATCACCGCCGCGACTGTCGTCTTGTGCATAACCACCTCTTGTTATTTTTCTGTGGGTGTAGCGGGAGGCGCCCCAGGCAGGGCGCGCACGCGTCAGGGCTCGATGGTCAGGGTGGGCACCTCGATCAGCACCGGCTCGTCGCCGGCCAGGGCGCGGGCCAGTTCCGCGCGCAGGCTGGCGGCGTCGGCGGCCTGCACCGAGCGCACGCCGTAGCCGCGGCCGAGCTGGCAGAAGTCCAGGCCGGGCACGTCCAGGCCGGGGGCGTCGGGCACGTCGAGCACCCCGGCGAACCAGCGCAGCGCGCCGTAGGTACCGTTCTTGAGGATGATGAACACCGCCGGGACGCGGTATTGCGCGGCGGTCCAAAGGGCGGTGATGCCGTAGTTGGCCGAGCCGTCGCCGATGATGCCGATCACCCGCCGCTGCGGTTGCGCCAGCTGCACGCCGACCGCCGCCGGCAGGCCGAAGCCCAGGCCGCCGGCGGCCGGGAAGAAGTAGCTGCCCGGCTCGCGCATCTGCACGCGCTGCCAGAAGGCGGTCACGGTGGAGGTGGATTCCTTGACGAAGATGGCGTCGTCCGGGGCCAGTTCGTCGATCACGTCGAACACCGTTTCCGGGTGCAGCGGGCCCGCTTCGGCGGCGCGCGGCGCCGGGCGCGGCAGGGCTTCGGGCATCGGCCGCGCGCTGGGGCGAACGGCTTCCACCAGGGCTTCGAGGGTGAGGAAGATGTCGCCGACCAGGGCATCGCCCATGGGCGCGCGGGCGGCCTCGCCGGGGTCGCAGGTGATGTGCACCAACTCGGCGCCGGCGGGCAGGTAGTCGCCCGGGGCGAACTGGTGGTAGCGGAACACCGGAGCGCCCACCACCAGGATCAGGTCGTGCCCGGCGAGCCGTTGCGAGATGCCGGCGATGGCCGCCGGCAGCACGCCGCGGAAGCACGGGTGGCGCGTGGGGAACGGGCAGCGCGAAGCCGAGGGCGCGACCCAGGCCGGCATGCGCAGCTTCTCCGCCAGTTGCACGGCCAGCGGGTTGGCGCGGGCGCCGTCGACGTCCGGGCCCAGCACCAGCACCGGGTTGCGCGCCCGCGACAGGCGCCCGGCCAGCTCGCCCAGTTGCGCCGGCGAAGGCAGCCCGGCGCTGGCCACGTTGCGCGCGGCCAGGTGCTCGACGCCGGCCGGCGCCGGCTGCGCCCAGTCGTCGTAGGGAATCGACAAGTACACCGGGGCCTTGGGCGCCAGGTTCGCCATGTGGATGGCCTGGCTCAGCGCGCGCGGCACGTCCTGGGCGCAGGCCGGTTCGGCGCTCCACTTCACCAGCGGCTTGGGCAGTTGCGGCGCCTCGACGTTGGCCAGCATGGCCTCCACGCCGATCATCGAGCGCACCTGCTGGCCGGCGCTGATCACCAGCGGGCTGTGGCTGTACCAGGCGTTGGTCAGCGCGCCCATGCCGTTGCCGGTGCCGGCGGCGGCGTGCAGGTTGACGAAGGCCGGCTTGCCGCTGGCCAGGGCGAAGCCGTCGGCCATGCCGACCACCGCGCCTTCGTACAGGCCGAGGATGTAGCGGAAGTCCGCGGGGAAGTCCTTGAGGAACGGCAGCTCGTTGGAACCGGGGTTGCCGAAGATGGTGGTCAGGCCGTGGCGACGGAGGATGTCGTAGGAGGCGCAATGGACGGTTTTCATGCTGGCCCTTCAGGCTCGTTCTTGGGTTTGCGCTACTGTCGCAGCGGCCTGATAATCGATCAAATCGATAGTCTTTCTATCGAAAATAAAAACCATCTATGTGACTGCCATGGCCCAGATCGACCTCAACCTGATCCGCACTTTCGTCACCCTCTACGAGGCCGGCAGCGTGACGGCCGCCGCCGAGCGCCTGTTCGTCACCCAGCCTTCGGTGAGCTACGCCTTGGCGCGGCTGCGCGAGCTGTTCGACGACCCGCTGTTCAGCCGCAGCCGCGACGGCATCCAGCCGACCTTCGTCGCCGAGCAGCTGTACGCCACCCTGCGCGAGGCGCTGACGCGCATCGAGGGCGCGGTGCAGAGCACCCGCCAGTTCGACCCGGCCACCACCGAGCGGCGCTTCCGCATCGCCCTGTCGGACCTGGGCGAGCTGGGCTTCCTGCCGCTGATCCTGGCGCGGCTGAACCGCGAGGCGCCGCTGGCCGAGGTGGAAGTGCTGCCGCTGCAGGTGGACGAGGTGGGCGACTGGCTGGCCAGCGGCAAGGTGGACACCGCCATCTGCCGCCAGGCGGTGCCCGGCAGCCGCAGCCGGGTGCTGATCCAGGAGCGCTACGTGTGCCTGCTCAGCGCCGACCACCCGCGCATCGGCGAACGCCTGGAGTTGCCCGGCTACCTCGCCGAACGCCATGTGGTGGTGACGCGCACCTCCGGCCACGGCATCGCCGAGGACGTGCTCCAGGCGATGAAGCTGGAGCGCCGCATCGCCCTGCGCGTGCCGCACTTCTCGGTGCTGCCGAAGATCATCCCCGGCACCGACCTGCTGACCATCCTGCCGGCGCAGATCGCCCGCATGTTCGTCGTCGAGGGCGGGCTGAAGATGCTCGAACTGCCCTTCGCCGTGCCGGCGTTCGAGGTGTCCCTGCACTGGCGCGCGAGCAGCGAGCAGTCGGCGGCGCTGGAGTGGTTCCGCAACGCCATCGCCGACGCGATCCTCGAAGGGCAGCATTGAGGCGCCCTCAGTGCGCGGCCAGCGGCTCGCCGGCCGGCGCCGCCGGGCGCAGGCCCAGCAGCACCATGGCGGCGGCGACGAAGACCACGGCGAACACGCCGTACAGGTGCAGCGGTTGCCAGCCGTCGTCCAGCAGCAGCCCGGCCACGGTGGGCGAGAGAATGGCGCCCAGGCGCCCCACGCCGATCGCCCAGCCCACCCCGGTGGCGCGCACGCCGGCCGGGTAGATCAGCGGCGACAGCGCGTAGAGCCCGGCGATGCAGCCGTTGGCGAACAGCCCGATGAGCAGCCCCAGGCCAAGCGCGGCGGCCAGTGACGAGGCCGAGCCGAGGAACAGCACCAGCAGCGCCGCGGTGACCAGCATGAAGCCCTGCAGCACCCGCGCCAGCGGCACGCGCGCCGAGAGCGCGCCGACCAGGGCGGCGCCGAAGATGCCGCCGATGCTCAGCAGCACACCGCCGGTGATGCCCTGCTGCGCGGTGAGGCCGGCGGCGGTGAGCAGCTTGGGCGTCCAGCTCATGATGAAGTAGAAGCCGAACATGGCGAGGAAGAACAGCAGCCAGATCAGCAGCGTCGAGCGGCGCAGCGCGGGCGCCAGCAGCTGCAGCATCGCCACGCCGGAGGCCTCGCGCGAGCGGGCTTCGGGCAGCGCATCCAGGCTCTGCAGGCCCAGTCGCCGGGCCAGGCCGTTGACCCGCGCCAGGGCGTTGGCCGGACGGCGGGCGAGGAGGAAGTCCAGCGACTCGGGCAGGCCCGCCAGCACCAGCGGGATGGCCGCCAGGGAGATCAGGCCGCCGGCCAGGAACACCGAGCGCCAACCCCAGTGGCCGATCAGCCACACCGCCAGCAGCCCGCCGAAGGTGGCGCCCAGGGCATAGCCGGTGGACTGCAGGCTGACCGCCAGGGGGCGCCAGCGGCGGTTGGCATATTCGGCGGCGATCACGTTGCTGCTGGCGAGGATGCCGCCGATGCCAAGGCCGGTGAAGCCACGCAGCAGGGCCAGTTGCGTCGGGCTCTGGGCCAGGGCCGAGCACAGCATGCCGAGGCCGCACAGCAGCAGGCAGAAGAGGATCAGCGGGCGGCGCCCGAAGCGGTCGGCGCGCGGGGCGATGAACAGCGAGCCGGCGGCCATGCCGAACAGCCCGGCGCTGAGCAGCAGGCCGACCTGGGCGCCGTTCAGGCTCCACTCGGCGGAGACCGAGGCGGCGGTGAAGGCCATCACCAGCACGTCGAAGCCGTCGATCATGTTGAGCAGGATGCAGATGCCGATGGCCGTCCACTGGAAGCGGTTCATCGGGCCCTGGTCGAGGGCATGGCGCAGGTCACGATTCATGGGCGCACCTCCGGCAGACGGAGGTTCGGGAATGGGCGCACGGCATGGCGGGTTCCTCTTGTTCTTGTTGTGGAGGCTTGGTTGGCGCACACCCTGGCAGCGGTGGATCCCGAGCACAAGCCCCCATTGGATCCCAAAATCACGGAATGGGCTGACGGAAACCACAGATCCCACAGCCTTTACGACGCCAAGATCCAGATTTTACGGAGCCTTCAGCTTGGATTCGGAATTCGTTCGGTTATCGAACTGATTATTTTTCGACCACCACGGTTGACAGGCTTTCCGCTCGAAGCCAACCATTGGATCCAATAAAAACCACAAGATGAGGATCGCCCCATGTTCCCGAAGAACGCCTGGTACGTCGCCTGCCCCCCCGACGAGATCGCCGGGAAGCCCCTGGGCCGGCAGGTCTGCGGCGAGAAGATGGTCTTCTATCGCGGCCCCGAAGGCCGCGTGGCGGCGCTGGAGGACTTCTGCCCGCACCGCGGCGCGCCGCTGTCGCTGGGCTTCGTCGAGGACGGCAAGCTGATCTGCGGCTACCACGGCCTGGCCATGGGCTGCGAAGGCCACACCGAGTCCATGCCCGGCCAGCGCGTGCGCGGCTTCCCGGCGATCCGCAAGTTCGCCGTGGAAGAGCGCTACGGCTTCATCTGGGTGTGGCCGGGCGACGCCGCGCAGGCCGACCCGGCGCTGATCCACCACCTGGAATGGGCCGACAACCCGGACTGGGCCTACGGCGGCGGCCTGTACCACATCCAGTGCGACTACCGGCTGATGATCGACAACCTCATGGACCTCACCCACGAGACCTACGTGCACGCCAACAGCATCGGCCAGAAGGAGATCGACGAAGCCGCGCCGAAAACCCGCGTGGAAGGCGAGGAAGTGATCACCGAGCGGCATATGCAGAACGTCATGGCCCCGCCCTTCTGGCGCCTGGCCCTGCGCGGCAACGGCCTGGCCGACGACGTGCCGGTGGACCGCTGGCAGATCTGCCGCTTCACCCCGCCCAGCCACGTGCTGATCGAAGTGGGCGTGGCCCACGCCGGCCACGGCGGCTACCACGCCCCAGCGCAGCACAAGGCGGCGAGCATCGTGGTCGACTTCATCACCCCGGAGAGCGAGACCTCCATCTGGTACTTCTGGGGCATGGCGCGCAACTTCCAGCCGCAGGACGCGGCGCTTACCGCGACCATCCGCGAGGGCCAGGGGAAGATTTTCGGCGAGGACCTGGAGATGCTCGAACAGCAGCAGCAGAACCTGCTGCGCCACCCGCAACGGCAATTGCTGAAGCTGAACATCGACGCCGGCGGCGTGCAGTCGCGGCGCATCCTCGAACGCCTCTGCGCGGCCGAGCAACAGCAACCCGCCGCCGCGCTCATCGCCAGCGCCTGAGCCCCCTTTCCAGCGCCGGCCCGCGAGGCCGGCCAAGCGTGAGACCGCCACCGTGCTAGACGTCGTCATCACCCGCGTGCAGCGGGAAACCCCGGACATCCTCAGCCTCGAACTGGCCCGCCCCGACGCCGGCCCCCTGCCCGCCTTCAGCGCCGGCGCGCACATCGACCTGCACCTGCCGGGCGGGCTGGTGCGCCAGTACTCGCTGTGCAACGCGCCGGAGGAAACCCACCGCTACCGCATCGCCGTGCTGCGCTGCGCCGACTCGCGCGGCGGCTCCCGCGCGGTGCACGAACTGCAGGCCGGGCAGCCGCTGCGCATCGGCGAACCACGCAACCTCTTCCCCCTCGCCGAAGGCCCGGGAAGGCGCCTGCTGCTGGCCGGCGGCATCGGCATCACCCCGCTGCTGAGCATGGCCGAGCAGCTTTCGCGCAGCGGCGCCGACTTCGAGCTGCACTACTGCGCGCGCTCGGCGCAGCAGGCGGCCTTCGTCGAGTACCTGGCGCAGTCCGCCTTCGCCACCCGCGTGCATTGCCACTTCGACAACGGCGAGCCGGCGCGGCGCCTGGACGTGGCCGCGCTGCTGGCAGCGCAGGCGGGCGATGCGCAGCTGTACACCTGCGGCCCGGCGGGCTTCATGGCGCATGTGCTGGACAGTGCGCGTGCCCTGGGCTGGGACGAGTCGCGCCTGCACCGTGAGTACTTCGGCGCTGAGCCGGACGTGGGCGGCGAAGCCTTCGAGGTGCAGTTGGCGAGCAGCGGGCAGGTGGTGCGCGTGGAGGATGGGCAGAGCGTGGTGGAGGCGCTGCGCGGTGTCGGTGTGGAGGTGCAGGTGGCGTGTGAGCAGGGTATCTGCGGCACCTGCCTGACGCGGGTGTTGGAAGGGGTGCCGGAGCATCGTGACCAGTACCTGACCGAGGACGAGCAGGCTGCCAATGATCAGTTCACGCCTTGCTGTTCGCGGTCGCGGAGTGCGCGGTTGGTGTTGGATCTGTAGGAGCGAGCTTGCTCGCGAAGGGAGTTTCCAGGCGGCTTGGGTGTTTCGGTTTGACTCCGTCCCCTCTCCCCAGCCCTCTCCCTGAAGGGAGAGGGGGCTTGTCCGTGCCGGCTAAAGGCAAGGTTTCAGCCGGGTACCACAGCATCCGGCGAACTCCAGAGCATCCAAGCGCTCCGAACGGTCCCCTCTCCCTTCAGGGAGAGGGTTAGGGAGAGGGCGCTCTTCGGCCAGGCACAACGGTGAAGCCCGTTCGCGAGCAAGCTCGCTCCTACGAAAAGCATCTCGGCACCGCTGGTTGGTCCTACGACCGGTCTTTTTCCCCCGCCACGGACTTCTTCAGCACCGCCACCCCCTCCCGCGGCGGGTGGAAGTATTCGGCGTAGCGCAAAGTAGCGTTGGCATGCTCACGCATGATCGCCTCGGCGCGCGCGCCCTGGCCGTTGACCAGGGCGTCGTAGGCGGCGTGGTGCTGCATGTGGGCGAAGTTGAAGCGCTGGTATTCGCGGGGCAGGTTGTCGCGGTCCACCGCCAGCGAGCTGACCGAGGCGAACGGCAGGTGGTCGTTGCGCGCCAGGGCCTCGGTGATGGCGCGGTTGCCGCTGGCCTCGATGATCGCCTGGTGGAAGCGCATGTTGAGGCTGTGGTAGGCCTCCAGGTCCTCGGGCAGTACATGGCCCTTTGCGAAAATGCGGTCGCCTTCGTCCAGGCACTGCTGGAGCTGCGCCCGCGTCTCTTCGGAAATTCCCCGCTCAGCCGCCTGGCGCGCTGCCAGCCCTTCCAGCACGCCGCGTACCTCCACGGCGCCGGCGATGTCGTCCTCGGTGACTTCGCGCACCGTATAGCCACGGTTGCCGGCCTTGACCAGCAGCCCTTCCTGCTCCAGCACACGCAACGCCATGCGCACCGGCATGCGCGAAACCTGCAGGCGCTCCGCGGTGGGAATCTCGACGATGCGCTCGCCGGCGGCCAGTTCGCCGGAGGCGATCATCTTGCGCAGTTCAGCCAGCACGCGTTGGCCTGGTTTGCTCATCGAGGAGGCTCTTGTGGCGGGGAGAGTCGGGGGATGATAGCGCGGCGTGGCGCTTTTCGTAGGAGCGAGCTTGCTCGCGAATGGCGTTACCCGGCAGCCTCGCAGTTTGCCCCAGACTCAGTCCCCTCTCCCCAGCCCTCTCCCTGAAGGGAGAGGGGGCCTGTCCGTGCCGAGAAGGAATTTGGTGTTAGCCGGGTAATCGGTACGAGCCGGCCGACGCCGAAACATCAGCGCACTCCGAACGGTCCCCTCTCCCTTCAGGGAGAGGGTTAGGGAGAGGGAGCGGAGTCAAACCAACGCAGAGGAATCGCCGAGATACTCCGTTCGCGAGCAAGAACCAGGCGTCCCCCTCGCTCCTACAAGAGCCCGCGCTCCTCACCCCTTGCGATGCACCGAGAACCCCGCCCAGGCCTGGCTCACCGGCATGATCTCCAGGCTGTTGATGTTGATGTGCGGCGGCTGGTTGACGATCCAGTGGATGGTCTCGGCAATGTCTTCGGGCTGCAGTGCCTCGGTGCCGGCGTAGGTCTTGTCGTAGCGCGCCTGGTCGCCGCCGAAGCGCACCAGGGAGAACTCGCTTTCGCACAGGCCCGGCTCCAGGTTGCTGACGCGTACGCCGGTGCCCTGCAGGTCGCAGCGCAGGCTCAGGGAGAACTGTTCGACGAAGGCCTTGGTGGCGCCGTAGACGTGGCTGCCGGGGTACGGCCACTGGCCGGCCACCGAGCCGAGGTTGAGGATGCTGGCGCCGCGGCCGTGGGCGATCAGCCGGGGCAGCAGCAGGCGGGTGCAGTACATCAGGCCCTTGATGTTGGTGTCGACCATGGTGTCCCAGTCGTCCAGGTCGCACTCCTGCGCCGGGTCGGCGCCCAGGGCCAGGCCGGCGTTGTTGATCAGCGCGCGTAGCTTGTCGAAGCCGGCCGGCAGGTTGTCCACGGCGCGGGCCACGGCGGCGCGGTCGCGCACGTCGAGGGTGATAGGCAGCACTTCGGCCTGGGCGGACAGCTCCTTGGCCAGGGCCTGCAGGCGGTCTTCGCGGCGGCCGGTGATCACCAGCGACCAGCCGTCGCGAGCGAAACGGCGGGCGCAGGCTTCGCCGAAGCCGGAGGTGGCGCCGGTAATGAACAGGGTGGGAGTCATGGGCCAATTCCTCTGCTGGCGGTTTTTCTGTCGGACTTCGCAGGATAGCAGCCCTGCCCCGCCAGCCAGCGCTACAGCGGCCGTCCACAATGGCCGAACAGTTCGGCAGACGCCCAGGGACGCGGGACGGAGAGGTTTTCCCCCAGGTTTTCCACAGGCTGCTCCACAGTCGGCAGCGGTTTTCGGCAATGCCTGGCGAGCGCCTGCCACGGGCGCAGCAGCCCAGGCGTTTCGCGGCTTGCGCCATGCCCCTGGTCAGTATTCAGGCAGCGCTGCGCAAGCCACGGCGCGTCTGGGCCGGGAGCAGCTTTCCCAAGCTTATCCACAGCTTGCCCAACAGATTCCGTGGACAACCCGCTAGCCGCCCTGCTCCACCAGCAGGCGCGCGGCGATCAGGTCTTCCAGGGCGTAGCCGACCGATTTGAACAGGGTGATTTCCTGGTCGTCACGGCGCAGCCCGCGGCCCTGCAGCAGGTCGCCGAGCTGGGTGTGGATGGCCGATTCGGCGATGGCGCCCTCGGCCAGGGGGATCAGCAGGTCGCCGGCTTCCTCCAGCGCGCCTTCGCGGGTGTCGACGACGATGCGCGCGCGGCGCACGGCTTCGCTGTCGGTCTCGCGCATGCTCGGCAGGAAGGCGCCGACCAGGTCGAGGTGGCTGCCAGGGCTCAGCCACTCGCCGCGCACCAGCGGCTCGCGGGAGGTGGTCACGCAGCTGATGGTGTCGGCCGCGGCCACGCCTGCGGCGAGGTCTTCGCAGGCGCGCACCGGGTAGCCTTCGCCGGCCAGGCGCTCGACCAGCGCGGCGACCTTGGACGGGTGCCGGCCCCAGATGGCGACGTCGGTGTAGTCGCGCACCGCCGCGTGGGCGCGCACCATGTGCGGCGCCAGGGTGCCGCTGCCGACGATGAGCAGGCGCTCGGCGTCGCGCCGGGCCAGGTGGTCCGCCGCCAGGGCCGAGGTGCAGGCGGTGCGCCGGGCGGTGAGTTCGGAGGCTTCGAGCAGCGCCAGCGGGCGGCCGTCGACGCCGTCGAACAGGCAGAACAGCGCGGCCACCGCCGGCAGGCCGCGCGCGCCGTTGCCGGGGAACACGGTGACCAGCTTGACGCCGATGTCCTGCCCCGGGCGCCACACCGGCATGGTCAGCAGCGTGGCGTTATCGGGCAGCGCATGGCAGCCGCGCACCGGCGCCTCGCAGGTGTCGGCCAGGCCCTGGCGCAGGGCTTCGATCAGTTGTGGATAAGCCAGGCGCTCGGCGACGTCGGCGTTGGTGAGGAAACGGACATCGTGCATGGAGACTCCCCATAAAGTCAGGCGAGCCCTTGTAGGAGCGAGGCGTCCCCCTCGCTCCTACGAAGAGCAGATGTGCGGTCAGTGCCCGCCCAGATAGGCGTCGCGCACCTCCTGGTTGCCCAGCAGTTCCGCGCCCGTGCCGCTCATGCGAATCTCGCCGTTGACCATCACATAGCCGCGGTCGGAGAGCCTGAGGGCGTGGTTGGCGTTCTGCTCGACGAGGAACAGCGTCATGCCGGTCTGCGCCAGTTCGCGCAGGGTCTGGAAGATCTGCTTGACCACGATGGGCGCCAGGCCCAGGGAGGGTTCGTCGAGCAGCAGCAGCTTGGGCCGGCTCATCAGCGCGCGGGCGATGGCGAGCATCTGCTGCTCGCCGCCGGACATGGTCATGGCGCGCTGGTTGCGCCGCTCCTTCAGCCGCGGGAACAGCTCGAACATGCGCTGCATGTCTTCCTGGGCGTGGTCCATGCCGATGGGGATGGTGCCCATCAGCAGGTTCTCCTCCACGCTCATGTCGGGGAACACCCGGCGCCCTTCCGGCGACTGCGCGATGCCGTTGGAGGCCACGTAGTGCGCCGAGCGCCGGGCGATGTCCTGGCCGCGGTAGAGAATCTGCCCGGCGGCCGCGCGCGGCTGGCCGAAGATGGACATCAGCAGGGTGGACTTGCCGGCGCCGTTGGCGCCGATCAGCGCCACCGTCTCGCCTTCGCCCACGGTCAGGGAAACCTTCTTCAGCGCCTGGATCGGCCCGTAGAACACATCCACATCACGGAATTCCAGAATCGGCGCCGTCATGCGACCTCCTCTTCGTCTGCGCCCAGGTAGGCGGCGATCACCTTGTCGTTGCTGCGGATCTCCGCCGGCAGGCCGCGGGCGATCACGTCGCCGTGGTCGAGCACGATGATGTGGTCGGAGATGTTCATCACCATGCCCATGTCGTGCTCGATGAGCAGCACGGTGATGCCGTGGTGGTCGCGCAGGAAGCGGATGATCCGGCTCAGCGCCTGGGTCTCGGCCGGGTTGAGGCCGGCGGCCGGTTCGTCCAGGCAGATGATTTCCGGGCGCGTGCACATGGCCCGGGCGATCTCCAGGCGGCGCTGCTGGCCGTAGGACATCTCGCCGGCCAGGCGGTTGGCGCAGTCCACCAGATCGACCACTTCCAGCCAGTAGAAGGCGTGGTCCAGCGCGTCGCTTTCCGCGCGGCGGTAGCCGGGGGTGTTGAGGATGCCGGAAACCAGGTTGCGGTTGACGTACATGTGCTGCGCCACCAGCAGGTTCTCCACCACCGACATTTCGCGGAACAGGCGGATGTTCTGGAAGGTGCGCGCCAGCCCCGCGCGGTTCACCAGGTGGGTACCGCCGAACATCTTGTAGTACACGCGGCTGCCGAACTGCGCCGGGTTGACGAAGTCGCCGGCCTGGAACGGCTGGCCGAGGATCTTGATGACGTCGGTGGTAGTGCCCTGGGTGTTGAGCAGGATCTTCCCGCCGGTGGCCTTGTAGAAGCCGGTCAGGCAGTTGAACACGGTGGTCTTGCCGGCGCCGTTGGGGCCGATCAGCGCGGTGATGGAGCCGCGCTCCACGTCCAGGTTGACGTCGTTGAGCGCCTTGATGCCGCCGAAGTGCATCATCAGGTGCTCGACGCTGAGAATCTTGTCGCTCATGGCGCCACCCCCTTGCGCTTGGCGAAGCCCCGGCGGTTGATGCGGATCAGCCCGCGCGGGCGCCAGATCATCATCAGCACCATGAGCATGCCGAACAGCAGCACGCGGTAGTCGGCGAAGCTGCGCAGCAGTTCCGGCGTCACCGTCAGCACGAAGGCGGCGATCACCACCCCGAGGGTCGAGCCCATGCCGCCGAGCACGACGATGGCGAGGATCAGCGCCGACTCGAAGAAGTTGAACGAGGTGGGATTGACGAAGCCCTGCTGGCTGGCGAAGAACACCCCGGCCAGGCCGGCGGTAGAGGCGCCGAGCATGAACGCCGAGAGCTTCACCAACACGTGGTTCAGGCCCAGAGAGCGGCAGGCGATCTCGTCCTCGCGTAGCGCTTCCCAGGCGCGTCCGACCGGCATGCGCGTCAGCCGGTGCTTGATGTATAGCACCAGGATGACAACCAGGCAGAGCACGATGTAGAGGAACAGGGACTTGAAGTTAGCGCTGTACTGGATGCCAAGGAATTCGTTGATGGGTATCCCCCCCTCCTTGGCCCGCTTGCCGAACTCCAGGCCGAAAAAGGTCGGCGCCGGCACCTGCATGCCGTTCGGGCCGCCGGTGAAGGACAGCCAGTTGTTGAGCACCAGGCGAATGATCTCGCCGAAGCCCAGGGTCACGATGGCCAGGTAGTCGCCGTGCATGCGCAGCACCGGGAAGCCCAGCAGCGCCCCGGCCATCGCCGCGATCAACGGCGCCAGCACCAGCAGGGTCCAGAAGCCTAGACCGAGGTACTGGTAGCCCAGCGCCAGGCCGTAGGCGCCGATGGCGTAGAAGGCCACGTAGCCCAGGTCGAGCAGCCCGGCGAGGCCCACCACTATGTTCAGGCCCAGGCCCAGCAGCACGTAGATCAGCCCGAGGATGATCACGCCATACAGGTACTTGGTGGCGAAGAACGGGAAGGCCACGGCGACCACCACCAGCAGCGGGATGATCCAGCGCAGGCGCGTCTTGTAGCCCGGCGGCAGCACCTGGATGCCGGAGTCGGAGCCCTCGAAGCGGTCGAGCACGCGGCTGCCGACGGCGGTCTGCAGGAACAGGCTGAGCACCAGGCGCCCGGCCATGACCGCGCCGACCATCCAGGCCAGGCGCACCGGTTGCAGGTTGAAGCTGTAGCCGTCGAGCACGATGCCGACGATAGGGCCGAATACGATGAGGGCGACCAGGCCGGCCAGGACGGTGTCCACCAGGCTCTGCTTGAGGTCGATGCGCGGGGCGGAAGCGGTTGCGGTAGCCATGCTCACACCTTCGATACCTGGGGCCGGCCCAGGAGTCCTTGCGGTCGGAAGATGAGGATGGTCACCAGCAGCCCGAAGGCGAACACGTCCTTGTAGTCGGTGTTGACCATGCCGGAGAACTGCGCCTCGGCCACGCCCAGGATCAGGCCGCCGAGCATGGCCCCGGGCAGCGAGCCGATGCCGCCGAGCACCGCGGCGGTGAACGCCTTGATGCCGATGATGAAGCCGGCGTAGAAGTCGAAGGTGCCGTAGTTCATGGTGATCAGCACGCCGGCCAGCGCGGCCATGGCGGCGCCGATGACGAACACGTAGGAGATCACCCGGTCGGTGTTGATGCCCAGGATCGAGGCCATCTTGCGATCCTGCTGGGTGGCGCGGCACATGCGCCCGAGCTTGGTGTACTGGATCACGTAGGTGAGCACGGCCATGCCGGCGAAGGAGGCCAGCAGGATGAACAGCTTGGTGTAGGTCAGCTGCACCCAGCCGTCGCCGATGTGCAGCTTGAAGGCGCCTTCGAGCAGCGTCGGCACGCCCTGCTGGCGCGGGCCCTGGGCCAGCTGCACGTAGTTCTGCAGGATCAGCGACATGCCGATGGCGCTGATCAGCGGCGCCAGGCGCGTGGAGTTGCGCAGCGGCTTGTAGGCGATGCGCTCGATCACCCAGCCGTACACGCCGGTGACCAGGATGGTGAAGATCAGCGTGCCGAGGATCAGCAGCGGGAAGGAATGCAGGCCGAAGAAGGCCAGCAGCGCCAGGCCGATGGCGGAAAGGTAGGCCGAGACCATGTAAACCTCGCCGTGGGCGAAGTTGATCATGCCGATGATGCCGTAGACCATCGTGTAACCGATGGCGATCAGGCCGTAGACCGACCCGAGGGTCAGCCCGTTGATCATTTGCTGGAGAAAGATGCCGTCCACGATTGGATACTCACGCAAGCGGGGCAGGAAAAGGCTGACGCAGCGCGCCTGATGCGGCTCGTGACCGCCCGCGGGCGACGTCGACCTGCGGGGATGCCGGCGCCGCTCGTGGCGGCGCCGGCAGGCGGCGCGTCAGGCCGGGATCACTTCTTGAAAGCGTCCAGCTGGTGGTACTTGCCCTTGTCGTCCCACTCGTAGACCACGTAGTCGGAGACTTTCAGGTCGCCCTTCTGGTCCCACTCCTTCTTGCCCATCACGGTCTGTACCGGGTGCGACTTCAGCCACTTGGCAGCGGCCGCCGGGTCGGTCTTGCCGGCGCCGTTGAAGCCGGCCGCCAGGGCCTGCACCGAGGCGTAGGCGTAGAGGGTGTAGCCCTCGGGCTCGAAGCCGCCGGCGCGGAACTTCTCGACCACCGCCTTGCCGTCGGGGATCAGCCGTGGGTCGGCGCCGAAGGTCATCAGCACGCCCTTGACGTACTGCGGGCCGCCGGCGGTGGTGACCAGCTCGTCGGTGACGATGCCGTCGTCGGACATGAACTTGGCGGTCAGGCCCTGTTCGCGCATCTGCCGCACCAGCGGGCCGGCCTCGGGGTGCAGGCCGCCGAAGTAGACGACCTCGGCGCCGGAAGCGCGGATCTTGGTGACCAGGGCGTTGAAGTCCTTCTCGCCGCGGGTCAGGCCTTCGTACAGCACCTCCTTCACGCCGCGCTTGTTCAGCTGCGCGCGGGTGGCGTCGGCCAGGCCCTGGCCGTAGGTGTCCTTGTCGTGGATGACCGCGACCTTCTTGGCCTTGAGCACGTCGACGATATAGTCGCCGGCGACGATGCCCTGCTGGTCGTCGCGGCCGCACATGCGGAACATGCCGGAGAGGCCGCGCTCGGTGACCTGCGGGTTGGTCGAGCCGGGGGTGATGGCGATGATGCCGGCCTCGTCGTAGACCTCGGAGGCGGGGATGGTGGAGGAGGAGCAGAAGTGGCCGACCACCGCCACCGCCTTGTCTTCGTCGACCAGGCGGTTGGCCACGGCCACGGCCTGTTTCGGTTCGCAGGCGTCGTCCGCCTTCACCAGCTTGATCTTCTCGCCGTTGACGCCGCCGGCGGCGTTGATGTCCTCGGCGGCCTGGGTCGCTCCGCGCCAGTATTGCTCGCCGAAGGAGGCGTTGGCCCCGGTGTGCGGGCCAGCGACGCCGATCACGACGTCAGCCTGGGCGAGAGAAGTCATGCCCATCGCGGCGGTTACCGCCAGGGCCAGAAAGCCTTTTCTGAAAATCTTCTGCGACATGGAGTTTTGCTCCTGAGGTTTTTGTGGTGACGCGCGAAACAACAGATGTTGGCGATTAGCCAACAGCAAGCCGCGTGCCATCCGTTTTTGTTATTCGAAAAGTCGGACAGCAGAACCGGCCAGGGCCGGCAGAAAACAGCTTTTGGCGTGTGCAACCCCCAAAAACAAAAGGTGCAACCCAAACATCCGATGGGCGCAACCGTCCATCCCGCGAGCTGGCACAACCAGCAGCCAACGGGCGCAACCCGAGCGGTAACCATCGCTGTCACCTAACTGCACATTCTCGGTGCGCGCCCATCGAGGTAACGCACCAAAAAGGCTAGACCAAAGTGCAGAAGGGGCCAGACGAGGCGGACGGGGCCGGGCGCCCCCGTCCCGGGCGCGCCGCTAGATCACCACGCGCAGGCACTGCCCGGCGTGGTAGAGCGAGAAGCCCGCCTCGTACAGGCAGCTGCGCAGGCCCGCCGCGGAAACCTCCTCCAGCGGCCGCAGGGGCATGGGCAGGGCGCTGGCCTCGCCGCGCAGCAGGAAGTCGGCGAAGGCCTTGCCCACCACGGTGCCGGTGGTCACCCCGCGGCCGTTGTAGCCGCTCATGGCGAGCAGCCCCGGCGCCGGCTCGAACAGGCGCATCAGGTGGTCGGGGGTGAAGTCGATGCAGCCGGTCCAGGTGAATTCCCAGTCCACCTTGCCCAGCCGCGGGAAGTAGTGCTGCTGGATGCGGTCGGCCCAGCTGCGGATGAACCACTCCGGCTTGCCGGTGCCCTTGCCCAGGCTGCCGAGCAGCAGGCGGCCGTCGGCGTCGCGGCGGATGCTGCTGAGCACCTGGCGGGTGTCCCAGGAGCCCTGGCCGCCGGGCAGGATGCGCGCGGCCTCGGCGCCCTCCAGCGGGCGCGAGGCGACCTGGTAGTAGTAACCGGGGAAGAAGGTGCGGCGCAGTTGCGTCCACTCGCCCTCGGTGTAGGCGCTGGAGGCGATCACCACCTTCTGCGCCAGCACGCTGCCCTCGCCGGTGATGACGCGCCAGGCGGCGCCCTCGCGCTCCAGCGCGGTCACCGCCGAGTTGTGGTACAGCCCGCCGCCCAGCTCGACCACGGCGCGGGCCAGGCCGCTGACGTAGGCCATGGGGTTGAGGGTGCCGGCGCGGCGGTCGAGCAGCGCGCCGGCGATTCTTTCAGTGCCGCAGGCCTCGGCACAGGCCGCGCCGGTGAGCAGCTCGACCGGGGCGCCTCGGCGCTGCCATTGCTCGCAGCGGCTGCGCAGGTCGTCCAGGCCGCGCTGGTTGTGGGCCATGTGCAGGGTGCCCTCGCGGCGCGCCTGGCAGTCGATGGCGTACTTGTCGATCAGCGAGAAGACCAGCGCGGGCGCCGCGCCGAGCATGCGGTTGAGGCGCGAGCCGACCTCCTGGCCCATGCCCGCCTCGATCTCGTCCGGCGGAATCCACAGGCCGGCATTGACCAGCCCGACGTTGCGCCCGGCACCGCCATGGCCGGTGCGATGAGCCTCCAGCACACAGACGCTGCGCCCCGCCTCCAGCAGGTGCAGGGCCGCGGAGAGCCCGGTGAAGCCGGCGCCGACGACGCACACGTCGGCCTCGTGTTCCCCCAGCAGCGACGGCGCCTGCGGCCGCTCGGGGGTCAGGTGTTCCCACAGACACTCTTGGCGAAGCGACATCCGCTGATCCTTGTACAAGGAGCTGCAAGCGGCAAGCGGCAAGCTCCAAGAAAGAGCCTGCCGCCCCACCCACAGCTAGAAGTCACACCCTGGTCTTGCGCTTTCAGCTTTCAGCTTTCAGCTTTCAGCTTTCAGCTAATCGAACACTATGCCCTGGGCCAACGGCAACTCCCGCGACCAGTTCACGGTGTTGGTCTGCCGGCGCATGTAGGCCTTCCAGGCGTCGGAGCCGGATTCGCGGCCGCCGCCGGTTTCCTTCTCGCCACCGAAGGCGCCGCCGATTTCCGCGCCGCTGGGGCCGATGTTGACGTTGGCGATGCCGCAGTCGCTGCCGATCGCCGACATGAAGGCTTCCGCCTCGCGCACGTCGGTGGTGAACACGCAGGACGACAGGCCCTGGGGCACGGCGTTGTTCAGCGCCACCGCCTCGTCGAAGTCCTTGTAGGGGATCACGTAGAGGATCGGGGCGAAGGTCTCGCTGCGCACCACGTCGCTCTGCTCGGGCATCTCGACGATGGCCGGGGAGACGTAGAAGGCCTCGGGGAACTGGTCTTGCAGCTGGCGCTCGCCGCCGAACACCGTGCCGCCCTCGCCGCGCGCCTGCTCCAGCGCGCCCTGCATGGCCAGGAAGCTGCGCTCGTCGATCAGCGGGCCGACCAGGTTGCCCTGCAGCGGGTGGCCGATGCGCACTTTCGAATACGCGGCCTTCAGGCGCGCGACTATCTCGTCCTTCACCGACTCGTGGGCGATCAGCCGACGCAACGTGGTGCAGCGCTGCCCGGCGGTGCCCACGGCGCTGAACAGGATGGCGCGCACGGCCATGTCCAGGTCGGCGCTGGGGGCCAGGATCATGGCGTTGTTGCCGCCCAGTTCGAGGATGCTGCGGCCGAAGCGGGCGGCGACGCGCGGGCCCACTTCGCGGCCCATGCGGGTGCTGCCGGTGGCGCTGACCAGGGCCACGCGCGGATCGTCCACCAGGGCCTCGCCGGCGGCGCGGTCGCCGATCAGCACCTGGCTGAGGCAGGCCGGGGCGTCGCCGAACTGCGCCAGGGCCTTGTCGAACAGGGCCTGGCAGGCCAGCGCGGTGAGCGGCGTCTTCTCCGATGGCTTCCACACCACCGGGTTGCCGCACACCAGGGCCAGCGCGGTGTTCCACGACCACACGGCGACCGGGAAGTTGAAGGCGCTGATGACGCCGACCACGCCCAGCGGCTGCCAGGTCTCGCGCATGTGGTGGCCGGGGCGCTCGGAGGCGATGGTCAGGCCGTAGAGCTGGCGCGACAGGCCGACGGCGAAGTCGCAGATGTCGATCATCTCCTGCACTTCGCCCTGGCCTTCCTGGGTGATCTTGCCGGCTTCCCAGGACACCAGCTCGCCCAGCTCGGCCTTGTGCGCGCGCAGCTGCTCGCCGAACAGCCGCACCAACTCGCCGCGGCGCGGCGCCGGCACCGCGCGCCAGGCGGCGAAGGCCTGGGCCGCGCGGCCGATCTTCTGCTCCACCTCGGCTGCGCTTTCCAGGCGCACGGCGCCCAGGCGGCTGCCGTCGATGGGGCTGTGGATGACATGGTCGCCGTTGGAGTAGAGGGAGGAATCGACTCCCAGTTTCTCGAGCAGTGCGGAAATCATCGCGTCTCCTGAGCCAGTCGGTTAAGCCATTGGAATGCAAGCAGTAATAACCGGCTTGCAGGCGGCCAACAAACGACGTTTCCTATGCACATCATTCCGTAAATTCATGCCAGGGGCGGCTGCGCGTCGGCGGAGCCGCCCTACCGGCATTCACAGAGCCGATCACGACGATGCTCAACAAACGCCACCTGCCCTCCATGACCGCCCTGCAGTGCTTCGAGGCCGTGGCCCGGCACCTGAGCTTCACCCGCGCCTCGGAGGAGCTGGCGCTGACCCAGAGCGCGGTGAGCAAGCAGGTGGCGCAGCTGGAGGAGATGCTCCAGCACCTGCTGTTCCGCCGCGTGCGCCGGCGCCTGCAGCTGACCCCGGCGGGCGAGCTGTACCTGCAGGAGGTGCGCAAGATCCTCAGCCAGGTGGAGCTGTCCACCCGCTACCTGCTGTCCTACGGCGGCGAGACCGAGGTGCTGCGCGTGTCCACCCCGCCCACTTTCGGTGCGCGCTGGCTGATCCCGCTGCTCAACGGCTGGCGCCATCGCCACCCGAACATCCACCTGGACCTGCGCCAGGAACTGGAGCCCGACGACCTGCTGCACTCGCGCTGCGACGTGGCTTTCTTCTTCGGCCCCGGCACCCTGCCCGGCGCCGAGTGCCTGCACCTGTTCGGCGAGGAAATGCTGCCGGTGTGCTCGCCGGCGCTCCTCCCGGCGCAGCCGCTGGACGACCCGCTGCAACTGGACGAACTGGTGCTGCTGCAGAACGCCACCCGCCCGGAGGCCTGGCACGAGTGGTTCGCCAGCCTCGACCGGCGCAGCGAGCACAGCTTCCACGGGCCGCGCTTCGACACCTTCTACATGTGCATCCGCGCCGCCCAGGCCGGCTGCGGCGTGGCCCTGCTGCCGCGCTTCCTGGTGGAGGAGGAACTGGCCGAAGGCAAGCTGGTGGTCGCCTGGCCGCACAGCCTGCAGAGCCGCAGCGCCTACTACCTGGCCTACCCCGAGCAGGCCGCGGCGGTGCCCAAGGTGCGCGCCTTCGTCGAGTGGATCGGCGAGCACCTGCAACAGCCCTGAAGCGCCCGCGACCATCCGGGCATCGCCCGGCACGCCGCGTGCTGGTATTTTTTCCGCATCCGACGGGCCGCGCCCGTCCACAACCGGACAGAGAAGCCCATGAAAACCATCCAAGACGACATCGCCAAGGACCTCAACGTGCAGCGGCCCTTCGCCACCGAGGCCGACGTGCAGGCGGAAATCCAGCGCCGCATCCGCTTCATCCAGGACTGCCTGCGCGAGTCGGGCACCAGGACCCTGGTGCTGGGCATCAGCGGCGGTGTCGACTCCCTCACCGCCGGCATGCTCTGCCAGCGCGCCGTGGAAGGCCTGCGCGAGGAAACCGGCAACTCGGACTACCGCTTCATCGCCGTGCGCCTGCCGTACAACGTGCAGGGCGACGAGTCCGACGCCCAGGCGGCGGTGGACTGCATCGCCCCGGACGAGCGCCACACGGTGAACATCGGCCCGGCGGTCCAGGCCCTGGCCGAGCAGACCCGCGCCCTCGACGGCCTGCCCGCCGCCACCGTGGACTTCGCCCTGGGCAACACCAAGGCGCGCATGCGCATGGTCGCCCAGTACACCATCGCCAACGCCCGCCAGGGCCTGGTGGTGGGCACCGACCACGCCGCCGAGGCGGTGATGGGCTTCTTCACCAAGTTCGGCGACGGCGCCTGCGACATCGCCCCGCTGACCGGCCTGGTGAAGCACCAGGTGCGCACCATCGCCCGCACCCTGGGCGCCCCGGAATTCCTCGTGGAAAAAGTGCCCACCGCCGACCTCGAAGACCTGGCCCCGGGCAAGCCGGACGAACACGCCCACGGCGTGACCTACCAGGAGATCGACGCCTTCCTGCACGGCCAGCCGGTCAGCCCGGAGGCCTTCGAGATCATCAAGCGCACCTACGAGAAGACCCACCACAAGCGGCAGCTGCCGAAGGCGCCGTGAGGGCGCCTTGCGCCATTCCCTGTAGGAGCGCGCCCTGCGCGCGATTTCGCGGGCAGGGCCCGCTCCTACAGGTTGCCGGGAGGCACAGTATTCCTCCCCCCGTAGGAGCGGACCTTGTCCGCGATTAGCCGGAACCTCCGGCGCGATTCGCGGATGAGATCCGCTACGCTGCCCACCCGCGCCATTCCATGTAGGAGCGCGCCCTGCGCGCGATTTCGCGGGCAGGGCCCGCTCCTACAGGTTGCCGGGAGGCACGATATTCCTCCCCCCGTAGGAGCGGACCTTGTCCGCGATTAGCCGGAACCTCCGGCGCGATTCGCGGATGAGATCCGCTACGCTGCCCCACCCGCGCCATTCCATGTAGGAGCGCGCCCTGCGCGCGATTTCGCGGGCAGGGCCCGCTACAGGTCGCCGGGAGGCACGGTATTCCTCCTCCCGTAGGAGCGGACCTTGTCCGCGATAGCCGGAACCTCCGGCGCGATTCGCGGATGAGATCCGCTCCTACGCCGCCCCACCCGCGCCATTCCATGTAGGAGCGCGCCCTGCGCGCGATTTCGCGGGCAGGGCCCGCTCCTACAGGTTGCCGGGGGACACGGTATTCCGCTTCTATGCCACCCGCGCTGGCAGCACGTACTGCCACACCGCGATGAAGTGCAGCAGGCTGCCGGCGATCACGAACAGGTGCCAGATGCCGTGCCAGTGGCGGAAGCGCTCGTCGTAGGCGAAGAACAGGATGCCGATGGTGTAGCTGGCCCCGCCGGCCACCAGCCAGGCCAGGCCGCCCGGGCCAAGGGCGCGGTACAGCGGGCCCAGGGCAATCAGCACGATCCAGCCCATCACCGCGTAGATGACGATGGACAGCACCCGCGCCTCGGAGCGCGGCTTGAGTTCCTGCAGCATGCCCAGCACCGCCAGGCTCCAGACGATGCCGAACAGCGTCCAGCCCCAGGCGCCCTTGAGGCTCACCAGGCAGAAGGGCGTGTAGCTGCCGGCGATCAGCAGGTAGATCGACAGGTGGTCGAGCTTGCGCAGGATCGTCTTGGCCCGCCCGCGCACGCTGTGGTAGGTGGTGGAGACGCTGTAGAGCAGCAGCAGGCTGCCGCTGTAGACCGAGACGCCGACTATCTTCAGCGCATCGCCGAGCAGGCTGCTGGCGATCACCAGCCAGGTGCCGCCCACCAGCGCCGCCACGGCGCCGAGCAGGTGGGTCCAGGCATTGAATCGTTCACCGTGGTACACGTTCTTCCCCCCTGACGCGACCCAGGCACGGCGGGTCGCCTACCAGGATAAGTTAAAACGAAAAAGCCCGGCTGCAAGCCGGGCTTTCGTACGAAGCGACGAACTCACTTCAGAGCGAGGGTGCCCTTCATCATTGCCGAGTGGCCCGGGAAGCTGCAGAAGAACATGTACTGCTCGCCTTCCTTCAGCTTGGAGACGTCGAAGCTCACCGAGTCTTTCTCGCCGGAGCCGATGATCTTGGTGTGGGCGATCACGCGGGTGTCGCCGTCCTTCAGGTAGTTCTTGTCCAGGCCGGCGGCCATGCCGTCGGCGACCACGCCCTGCATGTCGGCGGCGGTGGTCAGCACCCAGTTGTGGCCCATGACGTTCTTCGGCAGGGCGCCGGGGTGGGACAGGTTCACGGTGAAGGTCTTGCAGCTCTTGTCCACGCTGATGGCGTTGGTGTTGAACTGCATCTGGTCGTTGCCTTGAATGTCCACCGAGCATTCGGCAGCCAGCAGCGGGGCGCTGAACAGACCGAGCAGGGTGACAGCAGCGAGTTTGTGGAACATACGAGCCTCCTGGGCAGGTTGGGCGGAGAATCCGGAACGGCAGACTGCCCGATAGTCGGGCGGCGCCTGCTGATCCAGGTCAATTCGGTGCGGGCGGCGCCATAGTCTTGCCAGCATGCAGTTCTATCAGGCTGATACGAACTTTCAACGAGGCAAATTAGCGCGCCCCGTCCAGCATAGACCGTCACGGATGCCTGACGGAGAGCGTCGCCATGCACGACAAATCGGATACAAACATGTATACAATTTTTCAGCAAGTCCTCGCGTGCTATGCCCAGGGCGCCTGCGGCGGCTAGGTCGGCCATGGCGGCTTGGAGCGCGGACACGCAGCAGTTACTCTGACGACCGTTTTGACGGTCACGGAGTTCCAGACAATGACCTTGCGTTCCATCTGCGTATTCTGCGGCGCCAGCCCCGGTGCCAGCCCCATTTACCGCGAAGCAGCCGAGAGCCTCGGCCGGCACATCGCCGAGCGCGGCCTGCGCCTGGTCTATGGCGGCGGCGCCGTGGGCCTGATGGGCATGGTGGCCGATGCCGCCCTGGCCGCCGGCGGCGAGGTGGTGGGGATCATCCCGCAGAGCCTGAAGGAGGCGGAAATCGGCCACAAGGGCCTGAGCCGCCTGGAGGTGGTCGACGGCATGCACGCGCGCAAGGCGCGCATGGCCGAGCTGAGCGACGCCTTCATCGCCCTGCCCGGCGGCCTGGGCACCCTGGAGGAACTCTTCGAGGTCTGGACCTGGGGCCAACTGGGCTACCACGCCAAGCCCCTGGGCCTGCTGGAAGTGAACGGCTTCTACGACCCGCTGCTGAGCTTCCTCGACCACCTGGTGCAGGAACGCTTCGTCCGTACGGAACACCGCCAGATGCTGCAGCGCGGCGCCACCCCGGCCGAACTGATCGATGCCCTGCAGGCCTGGAAGCCCCTGGCCGCGCCCAAGTGGGTCGACCGCGCGCCGACCTAGCGCCAGCACTCGCTGGTGGCCGGGCTGCGCTGGCCCAGGGCGTTGAGCGTCAGGGTGCCGCAGCGGGGATCGTTGCGTTGCGGCTCGACCTCCAGCAGGTAGCCGCCATCGCCATCTTCGCCGGCCGACAGCGTCAGGACGTAGCGCCCATTGCGCGAGGTCGCCTGCAGGCCGAGAGAGGCGATATCGGCATCGGCCACCACATAGCGGCGGTTCTGCGCGAAGAATCGTTCCTGGCGCGCCGCCGCCTCCATCAGCAGGGCCTGGCCTTCGGCGCGGTCGGAGCGCCGCGCGTATTCCACGTAGCTGGGATAGGCGACGCTGGCGAGGATGCCGACGATGACCACGACGATCATCAGCTCCAGCAGGCTGAAGCCGTTCTGCCCGCTCATTCCGATGCCTCCATCTGGCGCCAGCTCTGCCGGCCCGGGCGGATGCCGTCGTAGAAACGCACCGCCCCTTCGCTGCCGTGGGCGACACCCAGGCCGCTGGACAGGTCGAAGCCGAGGGACGCCCCGCCCAGGCCGCCGGGCAACAGCACACCGGCGACCTTGTTGCCTTCGACACGGTCCCGCGCATCGACCACGCCGTCGTTGTTGTAGTCCAGCGCGTCCGTCAGCGGCGCCCCGCCAGTCAGGGGGTTGAGCGCCAGCAGCCAGGTGCTGACGCCATCCTGGCAGGGGTCGGCGTTCGGCGTCAGGGTGGCGAACAAGGCCAGCCGGCCGCTGCTGGCCGGGTCGGCGACGACCTGCTCGCCGGTCTTCGGCAGGTCCAGCAGCCAGCCATGCACGCCGTTGCCGGCCGAGCCGGGCTTCTGCGCAGCGGGCGCCCAGGCCAGCGGGTTGCTGCTGAGGCTTCGGTAGCTGTCGGTGGCCTTGGTGAACTTCTGGGCCTGCAGCCTGTTGCGCGTCACCGTCGAGTCGTTGCCGCCCTGCTCTCCCGCGGCCAGCCTGTCCCAGATGCCGTAGAGGCTCATCGCCCGGCTGGTGTCGGCCTCGGCGTCGTGGACCTCGAAGTACTTGCCGGTTCCCAGCAGCGCCAGCACGCCCTGGCCCGAGGGATGGCGGACCAGCCAGGGCGCCGCGGTGATGGGCTGTACCTCGCCCTCTTTGCTCGGAGCAAGAGGGGCAAGGCGGGCGCGGAACAGCGGCCGGCCGGCCAGCCCGACCCGGTAGTCGGAGGCGCTGGCGGAGTCGGGGCCGCCATATCCGCCCTGGCTGGTGGCCTTGTAGAGGTCGAAGCGCCAGAGGTTGCCGAGCAGGTCGCCGGCGTAGGCATGGTCGACGATGCCGTCGCCGTCCATGTCCGCGGCGCGGGGGCTGGACAGGCCGTTGGCGGCATCGCCGCCCCGGCTCACGTTGAGTTCGCGCAGCAGCGAGCCGGTGGCGATGTCGATCAGGTAGAGCACCGCCATGTCCTGCAGGCCGTCGTAGCCGTTGGCCGCCAGCACCGCCCACTGGCCGCTGTGCAGGCGGGTGATGACCGGGCGCGCCAAGGTATGGCCGAGGCGTGCGAACGGGCCGGCGCCGCCTTCGATCTCCCAGAGCAGCTTCGGCTGCTGCGGGTCGGTGACGTCCAGGGCGAAGAGCGCGCGGCCGCCGGCGCCGAGGCCGCCGACCAGCACGGTGCGCCAGGCGCCGTCGAAGAACACGTCTTCGGCGACCAGGGGGCCGTCCACCAGGTAGCGATGCTCCGCAATGGTGTAGCGCGGATCGGTCAACCGGTACATGCCGGCCAGGGCGGGACGGGGCACGAAGGCGAAGACCTCTTCGCCGGTCTCGGCGTCGAAGGCGTGCAGCATGCCGTCGTTGGCGCCGACGTAGATCATGCTGCGCCGCGAGGCCTGCGCCGCCTTGAATTCGCTGTAGGCGTCGTCCCTGCTGCTCAGGCCGTCATTGTCGGGGCTTTCCAGGCGGTCGCGCGGCAGCGCCGGGCGGGACGGCGCCGTCACCAGCAGCGGCGCCGAGTTGACGATGTCGCCGAGCAGCCCGCCGCGCACGCGGAACTCGCTCCCTTCGAGGTCGCGCTTGCCGGCCAGGTACTGCACGCGTGCTTCGCCGCGGGAGTCCTGGTCGCCGGAGAGCGTCTGGTTGAAGACGCGCCGCTGCCCGCTGTCGAGGTTGCTCCAGGCGAAGTCCACCAGGCTCTTGCCCTTGCCCATGAGTACCCGCCGCGGGTTCTTGCGCGCGTCGAGCAGCGCCTTGGCGCTCCACAGCTGCTGCCGGCCGGCGTTCGCCGGTTGCAGGTACTTGACCAGGTCGCCGCTCCAGTCCTCGCTGGAGAAGGAGGCGACGTAGACATGCGCCTGGTCCTTCACCTCGCCGGCCGCCACCGCCGGCCGCGCCGCCGAGGCCGCACGGTTGACGATGCGCGAGAGGATGCTGGCGAAGGCGTCGACCATCTGCTGCGGGTCCTCGGCGCTGAAGAACTCGCCGCGGGAGTTGATCGCCGCGTGCCAGAGGTCGTAGACGTTGTTTTCATGATCGGAGCTCGCTGGCGGCCAGGCGATGCTGCCATTGGCCAGGCCCTGGTAGCCGGCCCCCTCGAAGGTGCCGCCGGACCATTGCGGGCTGAGCAGCGAGTGCCCCAGGCCCAGGCCCATGGTGAAAGTCACCAGGTGCTGCCAGGTCGCCGGGTTGTTGCGCGGGTCCCAGTATTGCCGGGTGGCATCCGCCTGGGCGAAGGGAACGTAGGGCTTCAGCTCGTTGGCAAGGTCCGTGCGCGCATCGGTGGCCCAGTAGTGGAAGGCCAGGTCGGCCAGGGTGTTCTTCGCCCCGTCCTTGAAGGGCGAGCGGGCCGCATAGTGAGCGCCGTCCGGCAACGTCCTGCCACTACCATCGACGTTGCCACCCACCGAGCCCGCCCTGCCGTTCCACAGCCCATCGGTCATCATCAGGTGATAGCTGGGGCGACAGGTGAATTTCGGCTCTTTCTTGCCGCCGGGCTCGAAGTCGTAGGCTGGGCCGTCCTCGTCGGCGATGAATTTGCCGGCCCGGTCCAGCGCCTGGCGCAGAGGCGTACCGCCGCTGAACCTGACGCTCGACAGCCAGTGGAAGAAATCCGCGCGGTGCTTCTTGGCGAATGGACGAAACGGGTTGCCACCGCTGTAGCTGATGCCGTTGCACCCCCACTGCCCGTCGAGCTGGCTGCAGCCGTTCAAATCCTGCCAGGTCAGCCGGATGGACTCGGGCAGGCTGTTGAAGGCCAGGTTGGCGGCGCTCTGGGTGGCCAGGGCGCGGTTGCGGTAGAAGGCGTACCAGATGGCGAAGTTCTCCCGTTCGTCCTCGCCGTTCGGGCCGGAGTTCGCGCCGACCTTGACCAGTTTGTAGCACTTGTCGTCGGTCGAGGACGCCGAGCAGCCGCTCAGGCTCGCGTCGAACCTGTAGTAGTAGGCCGGCACACCATGCTGGGTAAGGTCCACCGTGGAGGTGCCTGCGAGCACATTGTAACTACAGGGAACCCACCTGCCGTTGAGATGCCCATCGCACGCGAACCACTCCGTGCGCTTGATCTCCAGCCTAAGGCCGGGAGCGAGGTCACCATCCCAGGTCTGCCCGGTGGACAGCGAAGCGCTGCGCTTGAAGTCCCTTTCGGGATTCTTCGTCTGCTCGAGATCGCTCGACGAATCCGGAGAATAACGCCAGGTCACCCGGTACTCATTGGCCAGGTCGATCGTCTCGCGTCTTTCATCGAAGCCGTTACGCCTGACCCGGGTGAAATCGAAGCCACCGCCCTGGCTGACGGGGTATTCGCGCACCGTCAGTCGACCGTTGCTGAAGGTGACCTGCTTCGGCACCCGGTAGGTCAGTTGGGGGTTGTAGTACATCGGGTTGTAGCTGGCCGCCTTGGCCCGACGACTATCGGCATGCTTACCGATGGCATCGGGAACGTAAGCCATGTGCATGCTGCCGGAACTGTCCATCGTCAGGATCAGGTTCGGCGCCACCGTCTGGCTGAGGAACAGCGGCTGCTGGCTGATGTGCAGCTTATCGGCGCTCGCCGGCATAGCCAGCCAGGCCGCTGCCAGACCGAGGAAGAGACGGGGGTAGTGGCGGCGAAGGCTCATCGGTTTTCCTCAGTTCACGTAGCGCCGGGCGAAGACCGATTGCAGGAGCACCGGCGTGCGCCCGTCATCGCTCCCGGCATAGACGTCGGCGTAGTAGTAGTCGGTGCGCAGCTGCGGCTCGTCGAGGTTGCCCAGGTTCAGGCCGTCGCCATCGCTGGCGAAGTAGGCGGCGTGCTGGCGCAGCGTCCGGTCGAAGCCGCTCTGGCCGTCGGCGCCGCGGTAGTCGATGGCGTTCTGCGCCTTTCCCCACCACGCACCCGGATCGCTGCTCCAGCTCCACTGCCAGGCGCCCTGCTCGTCGACGCGCCGCACGCTGTCCACCTGCAGCACGCAGAGGCCCTGGCGCCCGGCGCAACTGGCGCCGCGCAGGTCGTCGCTGCCGGCGATATCCGCCAGGCGCCGCTCGACGTTGCGCAAGGCCGATTCGGCCGCGTTGAAGGCGCGCACCTGTTCCGCGCGGTTGCCGGCCAGGCGGAACTCCAACTGGCTGGCGGAGATGCCGGACAGGGCCAGCACGGTCATCAGCAGCAGCATGACCAGCGCCACGACGAGCACGGCGCCGCCCTGGGCCGTTGCGCTTGCACGGACATTCATGGCTTCAGGTTCCTCTGGGCGATGGCGGCGAAGGCGATCTGCAACGGACGGGTGTCGCTGGCGGCGATGGCGGGGGCTCGGCCACTCAGCGCCTGCCAGTCGTTGCGCACCCCGCTGACGATGCCGTCGCCCTGGCCGCCCTTGCCGGCGAACAGCAGGTACAGGCCGACCTGCTGTACTTGCTCGGTGCTGTCGGCCAGCGGCTGGAAGCTGAAATCCACCATGTCCTCGACCAGCACGCTGGCGGAACCGGGGCCGCTTCCCCCTTCGACGAAGGAAGTGCAAGTCAGCTTTCCGGCGTTGCTGTCCAGCGCCAGGTGGGCGACCACGTTGAGCGGTTTCGTCGAGAAAGGCAGCGACGCGCCGCTGCAGTCCGCCTCTTGCGCCTCCAGGCCACGCTGGTAGCGCACGCACAAGGCCGCGCTCCTGTTGCCCTGGGCCAGGGCCAGCGTCTGCCCGGCGGCGAAAGCCGGACAGCCATGGACGGCTCCCCGTGCCGGGAAGGCTTCCTCGGCTATTTGCGCCTGGGGCCTGGCCCGGTAGCCGGCGCGGGCCGCCAGGCGCTCGATGGCGTGGGTGGCGAAACGGGCATTGCCCTGGTTGGCCAGTTGGCCGAACTGGAACTGGGCGTGGCGCTTCTGGTCGAGGAACAACTGGGTGACACCGATGATCAGCACGCTGCCGAGCAGCAGCGCCACCATCAGTTCGACCAGCGACAGGCCCAGCTGGCCATGCTGCAGATGGGAGGCCCTCATTTCACAGCTCCGCGCGCAGCACGTAGCTGCACACGCCCCCGTCGCACATTTTCGAACGCTTGTCGGCCCAGGCGACGCGGATCATCACCAGGGAACCGGCGTCGGAACAGGCTTCGCCCGAAGCGCTGCGGCAGACCGCGAATTCCTTCGTCAGGAGGTCCTCGGTCACCGGCAGCAAGCGCTCGATCCGGCCACGCCAGCAGCCGAGGTCGGCGGTCGCGACGCCGTCGCCACCGCTACCGCGCTGCCGTGTCCCGCAGTTGTCTGGTATGGCTGGAAAGGCGGACTTCTCGGCCTTGAAATACTTCGACTCGCCGTTCAACTGCCCCGTCGCGTCGAGCACCGCGTCGCGGTTGCTGCGCATCATCTCCAGCAGGTCGTGGGCGAGCATCACCGCGTTGCCCTGCAGGATGGCCGCCTGGGTGTTCTGCACCGCCTGCGACTGCAGGGCGAGCATGCCCAGGCCGCCCACCGTCAGCACCAGCAGCGCCACCAGCACCTCGATCAGGCCGACGCCCGCGCATGCGGCCCTCATGAGCAGCCTCCGCTGGCCGGCAAGGCTATCTGCCCGCTGGCGAGGATGCGGATGCGCTGGCAGGTCGCGCCGTCCACGGCCGGGCAGATGCTGATGCAGGTCGCGTTGCCGCCCAGGCGCCCATCGGCGCGGAAGACGATGCTGTTAGCAGCGCTGGCCAGGACGACGGCGTCACGCAGCGTCACCTGCCGCAGGCTGGTGCTGCCGGCCGTCACCGTCAGAGTCCCGCGCCAGGTACTGCCCTGGGCCGGCTTCAGTGTGACGGAGCGCCCGCGGCTGGCCGCCTCGCTGCGGGTATAGAGCAGCAGCGCATACAGCTCCTGGGCGGCGCCCTGCACCTGCTGGCTGCGTACCAGTTGGGTGAAGCCGGGCACCGCGATGGCGAGGGTGATGGCCAGCACGGCCAGGGTGACGAGCAGCTCGATCAGGCTGAAAGCGGCGAAACGGGAATGGCGTGGCATCGGGCCCCCGGGCGATGAAGACGGCAACCGGCGCGGGAAGCGTCGGTCGAGGTCCACCCAGGGTGCGCTTGTCGACGGGGGGAATATGCAGGATGAATCGCCAGCTTCGGCGGGGCCTCCCCACTCGCGGGAAGGTGAAATTTCCTATGGCGGCAGGAAAGCTCCTGCGCACTCACCGGCTGTCGAGGATTGACGACCGCCCATCCCCAACGGCGTAGGAAAACGCATTCGGAAGCACCAGGGGCACCCTTGCGGTGCCCCTGCGTGTGGCGCGGCGATCAGTTGGCGGATTGCTGCTGCACGATGATGGTCTGCGCCGGCATCGGCGCCGGGAAGCCGGTGCCCAGGGCTTCCTTGATGGTGCGGTTGGTGTCGAAGTAGACCTGCCAGTAGTTGTCGTTGTGGCAGTACGGGCGCACCGCCAGCACCGGGCCGACCAGGTTGAACTCGAGGATCTCCACCTCCACCGGTGGCTCGTCGAGCACGTTGGGGATCTGCGCGATGCGCTCCTTGAGCAGGGCCGTGGCGGCCGCGTAGTCGGCGGCGCCGGACAACTGGGCCTTGAGTTCGACGCGGCGGAAGGGGTTGTGGCTGTAGTTCTGGATGGTGTCGCCGAAGACCTTGTTGTTGCCCACCAGGGTCAGCACATTGTCCGGGGTGTTGATGGCGGTGGAGAACAGGCCGATCTCCTTGACCGTGCCGGTGACGCCGGCGGCGGTGATGAAGTCGCCGACCTTGAACGGCCGCAGGACGATGATGAAGCCGCCGGCGGCGAGGTTTGCCAGCAGCCCCGACCAGGCCATGCCGATGGCCACGCCGGCCGCGGCGATCAGCGCCGCCAGGCTGGTGGTCTGCACGCCGAAGTAGCCGAGAATGCCGATCACCAGGACGATGTTGAGGGTCACGGTGATGAAGGAGCCGACGTAGCGCAGCAGCGTCGGGTCGACGCTCTGCCGGGCCAGGGCCCGCTCGACCATGCCCACCGCCAGGCCGATCAGCCAGCGGCCGATCACCCAGAAGGCGATGGCGGCGAGAATCTTGATGCCGAAGGCCAGGGCGTACTGCTGCACCAGCGACCAGATTTCGTTGAACTTCTCCGTACCCACGTTGACGATGTTCGTGTCGCCCATGGCCTGGCCCATCCGTTGATTGGGAAATGACCAGGGAAAAGCTAGCACGCCGTTCGCGGCTTGCCCGGCGGGTGGGGTTGTCAGGAGCAACTAACTTGCCGGCTGCGCAGAGGCGCTTTTCGTAGGATGGGTTGAGCTTGCGAAACCCATGCGGCCTTGGTGATGGGTATCGCTTCGCTCAACCCATCCTACGACGGCGTTTCTCCTGCACCACCCTCACCCCAACCCTCTCCCGCAAGCGGGAGAGGGGGCTGTCCTGAGCGGGTGGGGAATCCGGGGTCGTCCTGGTACATCTGGCTACGAACAGCGCTTGCCCGTAGGGCGCAAGATCGTAGCGGACCTTGTCCGCGATAGCCGGAACCACCGGCGCGATTCGCGGATGAGATCCGCTACGCTGCCCCACCCACGCCATTCCCCTGCGCGCGTTTCGCGGGCAGGGCCCGCTCCTACAGGCTGACGTCGAAACTCCAGCCCACGCCGAACGGCCCCCTCTCCCTCCGGGAGAGGGCTGGGGTGAGGGAGCGGAGTCAACCGGACACACAGCAGCCACCCGCAAGCACCGTTCGCGAGCAAGAACTAGGCGTCCCCCTCGATCCTACGGAGAGCACCTCGGAGCCTGGCCTTGGCCGCTCTGCTACACCGCCAATTCCCAATGCGGCATCACCGTCACCCGCACTTCCGGGTCGTGGCTACCGCCGCCGAGGATCACCCCGCGCAGCGGCGAGACGTCGGCGAAGTCGCGGCCCCAGGCCAGGGTGATGTGTTCCAGGGCCGGGAGGATGTTGTTGGTGGGATCGAAGTCCACCCAGCCGTTGGCCGGGCAGTACAGCGAGACCCAGGCGTGGGAGGCGTCGGCGCCGATCAGGCGGGGCTGGCCGGGTGGCGGGCGGGTCAGCAGGTAGCCGCTGACGTAGCGGGCCGCCAGGCCGCGCGAGCGCAGGCAGGCGAGCATCAGGTGGGCGAAGTCCTGGCACACGCCGCGGCGGCGCTCCAGCACTTCGGTCAGGGGCGTCGCCACCTGGGTGGCTTCGGCGTCGAAGGCGAATTCGTCGAAGATTTTCTGCATCAGCGCCGCGGCGCCTTCCAGCAGCGGCCGGCCGGGGGGGAAGCAGTCGGCGGCGAAGTCGGCGAACTGGCGCTTGATGCGCACGTAGGGCGATTCCATGCGGAAGCGGCAGGCTTCCAGTTCCTGCGCCGACAGGGCGCGGCCGCTGAAGGCCAGGCCGGCGGCCACTTGTTCCCAGGCCGGCGAGGCGTGCAGCGGCGGGCGCGGCAGCACTTCGATCTGCAGGCGGGCGTTCACCTGCAGTTCGTCGTGGGGCCGTTCGAAGGCCAGGCGCGTCAGCGGGTTGCCGAACACGTCGAAGCCGTCGCTGCGCTGGGTGGGCACGGGTTCGATCTGCAGTTCGCGGCCCAGGCAGCGCTGCCGCGGGCAGTCGCGCGGCCACAGGTGCAGCAGTTGCTGCGACAGCGACACCGGCGCGGCATAGCGGTAGCGGGTGTCGTGGAACACCTGGTAGCGCGCCACCGGCGCGGACGTTGGGGAAAGCTGGGCTTCGGCCATCAGGTGGACACCGTGCGCTGGCTGACGTCGTCGACGTGGGCGAAGTAGCGCAGGCCGAGGCGGTCGGATGCCTGGCCGGCGCCCTGCGCCAGTTCGCGCAGCAGGCGCGCCAGGCCGGCGAGCACTTCGTCCTGCCCGGCGCTGCCGAACAGCGGGTTCTCCAGGGTGGCGAAGTCGAAGGCCAGCAGGCGCGTGGTGAGCAGCGCCAGTTCCTGCTCGCGGGGCATGCCGAATTCCTGGTGCAGGCGTTCCAGGGAGCGCTCCAGGGCCTGCAGTTGGAAGTACAGGGCGTGAGGGTTCTGCTCGTGCAGCAACAGCAGGTCGAGCACCGGGATCAGCTGCGGCCCGGCGAGGTAGCGCGAGCGGTAGGTGATGGTGCTGTTGCCCAGCTCCAGCAGCCATTCCAGGGCGCCCGGGTCCCAGGCTGCGCCGCCGGTTAGGAAGCCGGCGATGGCGTCGGCGAAGAACTGGATGCGCTCGATGCGCCGGCCGATCATCAGGAAGCGCCAGCCGTCGTCGCGGGTCATGTCGTCGAGGGCGAAGCCGGACAGCGCGGCCAGGGACATCAGCAGGCGGTTGAGGAAGTCCAGGGCGTCGCCCAGTTCGGTGTCGCGCGCGTCCAGTGCCTGCAGGTCGCGCTGCAGCTCCATCAGCGCCAGCCAGTTCTCCCGCGACAGCCGCCCGCGCACCTGGGCGGCGGCCCAGTGCAGGCGGCGCAGGTTGGCGCAGAGGCTGTTGCTCCAGTGCTCGTCCAGCAGGGCCGCCAGCAGGCGTTGCTCCAGCGGCGCCTCGCCCCGGGGGATCAGGCCCATGGCGCCGGCCAGGTCCAGCGCGCTGCGCAGGGCCTGCTCGTCGCCGTCGGCATCGACGTAGCGCGACAGCACCACGCGCAGCAACCGGGCGTTGTCGTCGCAGCGCTCGGCGTAGCGGCCGAACCAGTAGAGGTTCTCCACCACCCGCGAGGGCAGGTACGGGTCCTGCCGGATCAGATCGCGCGCGCCTATGTTGCGCGGCCGCAGCGGCTCGCCGTGGACCGGGCGGTCGGCCAGCACCCAGGTGTCCTTGCTGGCCCCGCCGCGCTGCATGGAGACCACTTCGGCGTCCGCCGCCGAGGCCACCCGCGTCAGGCCGCCGGGCATCACCCAGTAGCGGCCGTCGCTGGCGGCCACGGCGAACACGCGCATGCCGATGGCGCGCGATTGCAGCTCGCCGTGCGCCCCGACCTGCTGCCACACCGGCGCCTGGGACAGCTGCGCCTGGCGCTGCGCCACGTAGGCGTGGGGCTGCGCGCGCAGGCGCTGGCACAGCTCGGTGCGGGCCGCCGGGCCCAGCGTATGGCCGAACAGCGGCTCGAAGCTCTGCGAGGGGAAGGCCGGCTTGATGACCAGGCGCTCCAGCTCGCCCAGCGCCATGTCCAGGGCGCCCGGTTCGCAGCACCAGTGGGTCTGCACCGCCGGCAGCAGCAGGTCTTCGCCGAACAGCCGGCGGCTGGCCGCCGGCAGGAAGCCCAGCAGCCCCGGCGATTCCAGCACACCGCTGCCCAGGGCGTTAGCCACCAGCACGCGGCCGCGGCGCACGGCGTCGAGCAGGCCGGGCACGCCGAGGGCGGAGTCGGTGCGCAGTTCCAGCGGGTCGCAGAAGTCGTCGTCCAGGCGCCGCAGCACTGCATGCACGCGCTTCAGGCCGCCGAGGGTCTTCAGGTAGAGGGTGGCGTCGCGCACCGTCAGGTCGTGGCCTTCCACCAGCGGGAAGCCCAGTTGGCGCGCCAGGTACAGGTGCTCGAAGTAGGTTTCGTTGAAGCGCCCCGGGGTCAGCAGCACCACCAGCGGCGTCTCGCCGTCGACCGGGGCGCAGTGGGCGAGGGTTTCCTGCAGGGTGCGGAAGTAGCCGGCCAGGTACTGCACGCGCAGTTCGCGGTATAGCTCCGGCAGGGCGCGGGAGATGATCTGCCGGTTCTCCAGGGCGTAGCCGGCGCCGGAGGGCGCCTGGGTGCGGTCGGCGAGCACGTGCCAGCGGCCATCGGCGTCGCGCGCCAGGTCCACGGCATAGCTGTGCAGGTAGATGCCGCCGGGCACCGGCAAACCGCCGCAGGGCCAGAGGAAGTTGGGGTGGCCGTAGACCAGTTCGGTGGGCAGCACGCCCTCGGCGAGCAGGCGCTGCTCGCCATAGAGGTCGGCCAGCACCGCGTTGAGCAGCCGCCCGCGCTGCGCCACGCCGGCGGCGATGCCGGCCCATTCCTCGGCGGACAGCAGGTTGGGCAGCAGGTCCAGCTCCCAGGGGCGGTCGGCGCCCTTGGGGTCGGCGTAGACGTTGTAGGTCACGCCGTTTTCCTGGATCTGCCGCGCCAGCAGGGCCTGGCGCTGCTCCAGCTGCGCGGCGCTGGCGCGTTCCAGGCGCTGCACCAGGCGTTGCCAGTGCGGGCGCACGCCGCCCGCGGCGTCCAGCAGTTCGTGGTACGCCGTGGCGGACAGCGGGTAGTGGGCGAGCAACTCGGACATCAGGGACTCGGCGTGCAAGGCGGCCTGTTCACTTTAGCGGGCGGCGGCGCTCATGTCCGCCGCAGGTCGAGGGTCATCGGCAGTTCGGCGTCGGCGCGCGGCGCCTCCACGTTCAGCTTGCCGGGTGTGTGGCCGTGGCGGAAGAAGCGCGCCAGGCGCCGGCTCTCGGCTTCGTAGGCGTTCACCGGGAAGCTGTCGTAGCTGCGCCCGCCAGGGTGGCTGACGTGGTACTGGCAACCGCCGAGGGAGCGCTGCATCCAGGTGTCGACGATGTCGAAGACCAGCGGCGCCTGTACGCCGATGGTCGGCTGCAGGCAGGACGCCGGCTGCCAGGCGCGGTAGCGCACCGCGGCGACGTATTCGCCGACCTGGCCGGTGGGCCGCAGCGGCACCGGGCGGCCGTTGCAGGTGACCACGTAGCGGTCCGGGGCCATGCCGCCCAGCTTCAGCTGCACGCGCTCCAGGGACGAGTCCACGTAGCGCACGGCGCCGCCGGGGGCGCCCTCCTCGCCCAGCACGTGCCAGGGCTCCAGGGCCTGGCGCAGTTCCAGGTCGATGCCCTTCACCGCGTAGTCGCCGTATTTCGGGAAGCGGAATTCGAAGTGCGGGGCGAACCAGTCGCCGCGCAGCGGGTAGCCGAAGACGTTGAGTTCGTGGACCACGTCGGCGAAGTCCTGCTCGACGAAGTGCGGCAGCAGGAAGCGGTCGTGCAGCTCGGTGCCCCAGCGCACCAGCTTCGACGGCGTGTAGGGCTCGGCCCAGAAGCGCGCCACCAGGGCCCGCAGCAGCAGTTGCTGGGCCAGGCTCATGCGCGCGTGGGGCGGCATTTCGAAGGCGCGCAGTTCCAGCAGGCCGAGGCGGCCGCTGGCGCTGTCCGGCGAGTACAGCTTGTCGATGCAGAATTCGGCGCGGTGGGTGTTGCCGCTGACGTCCACCAGCAGGTTGCGCAGCAGGCGGTCGACCAGCCAGGGCGGGCAGTCGGCGCCCGGCTCGGGCATCTGCGCGAAGGCGATCTCCAGTTCGTAGAGCGCGTCGTTGCGCGCCTCGTCCACCCGCGGCGCCTGGGAGGTCGGGCCGATGAACAGGCCGGAGAACAGGTAGGACAGCGAGGGGTGGTTGTGCCAGTAGCTGACCAGGCTGCGCAGCAGGTCCGGGCGGCGCAGGAAGGGCGAGTCCGCCGGGGTGGCGCCGCCGAGGACGAAGTGGTTGCCGCCGCCGGTGCCGACGTGGCGGCCGTCGACCATGAACTTCTCGCTGGACAGCCGCGACTGGCGCGCCGCCTCGTAGAGGAATTCGGTGCGCTCGACCAGTTCGTCCCAGTTCGCCGAGGGGTGGATGTTCACTTCGATCACGCCCGGGTCGGGGGTGACGCGGAAGTTGCTCAGGCGCGGGTCGGCCGGCGGCTCGTAGCCTTCCAGCAGCACCGGGCAGCCCAGTTCGCCGGCGGTGGCCTCGATGGCGGCGACCAGCTCCAGGTAGGCCTCCAGCTCCGCCAGCGGCGGCATGAACAGGTACAGCCGGCCTTCGCGCGGTTCGGCGCACAGCGCAGTGCGGGTGATCCAGCCGGCGGACTGGTGCAGCAGCGGCTGGCGCGTGGCGTCCGGGCCGCCGGGCATGCGCTCGCGTACCTGTTGCAGTTGCGCGGCGCGGCGCAACGGTGGGCGCGGCTGGCTGGGGTCGGCCGGGTTGACGTAGGGGTAGTCGGCCTCGCTGGCCCAGGGCTGCGAGTCCAGCGGCAGGCGGTAGCCCAGCGCCGAGTCGCCGGGGACCAGCCGGCAGTGCTCGCCACGGAGGAACCAGCGGCTGCTTTCCCAGGCGTCGCCGGCGGCGCTGCGCGCCAGCGGCAGCACATGGCCGACCTCCTCGCCCAGGCCGCGCTCGAACACCCGGCACAGGCGTTCGCGCTCCAGCGGGTCGGCCAGGCGCGGGTCTTCCGGGGTGACGTTGCTGGGTAGCCGGCGCTCGCGCCAGAGGTAGTAGAACCAGTCTTCGTAGGCGGCGAACAGGGTGTCGCCGGCCAGGCCCAGGCGCCCGGCGAGGCGGCGCAGGAAGCGCGCGGCCAGGGCGGCGTCGGCGCCGTAGCTGCGGCCCTCCTCGGCGTAGAGCATGGGGTTGTTCCACAGCGGCTCGCCGTCGCGCCGCCAGAAGCAGTTGAGCGACCAGCGCGGCAGTTGCTCGCCGGGGTACCACTTGCCCTGGCCGAAGTGCACCAGGCCCTTGGGCGCGTAGTGGCGGCGCAGGCGGTGGAACAGCTCGGCGGCCAGGCGGCGCTTGTTCGGGCCCAGGGCGGCGGTGTTCCACTCGGGGTCGTCGGGGTAGTCGATGGCGATGAAGGTCGGCTCGCCGCCCATGGTCAGGCGCACGTCCCGTTCGGCGAGGTCGGCGTCGATGCGCGAGCCCAGTTCGCGGATCGCCTGCCACTGTTCCTCGCTATAGGGCTTGGTCACCCGCGGCGCTTCCCAGACGCGCTCCACGCGCATCTGGTGGCTGAACCGAACCTCGCATTCCTCCAGCGCGCCGGTGATCGGCGCCGCCGAGGACGGCTCGGGGCTGCAGGCCAGGGGGATGTGGCCCTCGCCGGCGAACAGCCCGGAGGTCGGGTCCAGCCCCACCCAGCCGGCGCCGGGCAGGTAGACCTCGGCCCAGGCGTGCAGGTCGGTGAAGTCCACTTCGGTGCCGCTGGGGCCGTCCAGGGCCTTCTGGTCGGCGCTGAGCTGGATCAGGTAGCCGGAGACGAAGCGCGCCGCCAGGCCCAGGTGGCGCGCCAGCTGGACCAGCAGCCAGGCCGAGTCGCGGCAGGAGCCGGAGGCCAGCTCCAGGGTCTGCTCGGGCGTCTGCACGCCGGGTTCCATGCGGATGAGGTAGCGCACGTCGCCGGCCAGGCGCTGGTTCAGCGCGACCAGGAAGTCCACGGTGGGGCTGGCGTCGCGCGGCACCGCGGCGAGGTATTCGGCGAACCGCGGGCTGGCCGGCTGGCGCGCGAGGTAGGGCGCCAGCTCGCGCTGCTCGTCGGCGCCGTAGGCGAAGGGGAACTGCTCGGCGTAGGGCTCGAGGAAGAAGTCGAAGGGGTTGAACACCGCCATCTCGGCGACCAGGTCCACCTCCACCCGCAGTTCCTCGGTCTTCTCCGGGAACACCAGGCGCGCCAGGTAGTTGCCCTGCGGGTCCTGCTGCCAGTTGATGAAGTGCTTGCCCGGGGCGACCTTCAGCGAATAGCCGAGGATGCGCGTGCGGCTGTGCGGCGCCGGGCGCAGGCGCACCAGTTGCGGGCCGAGGTTCACGGCGCGGTCGTAGCGGTAGTGGGTGACGTGCTGCAAGGCGACATGGATCGACACGGCGGGCCTCCTGCGGGCCTGGGCGACACAGCTTCCGCGCAAGTCCCGTGCCAGCCGCCAGGGGCCGTGGAACAGGCTGCGCACGGGCGCCGGGCACCATCGCGGGGCCAGGGGGCGCATGCCGGGCATGGGGTGCACGGAAATAGGGCGCCGGTGGGGGATAGCCTAGACGGTGGGGTGGTCTTTCGTAGGAGCGAGCTTGCTCGCGAAGAGGGAATTGCCTGGGGGTTTGGTGTTGGGCTTTAGAGCGCCCTCTCCCCAGCCCTCGGCTGCGCGCCCCGCCCTGAAGGGAGAGGGGGCTTGTCCGTGCCGAGACAAAGAAGGTTTCAAATGGAAGCTTCCGGTATTGCCGGCTGACTCCAGAACATCCAAGCACACCGAACGGTCCCCTCTCCCTTCAGGGAGAGGGTTAGGGAGAGGGAATGGAGTCCCCCCACGCACCGACATCGCATGGAAGCTCCAGCGTCAACTACACCCCCCCGCCAACCCCGCAATCCACCGCTCCAACACCTCCAACCCCTCCTTGTGCACCAACGCCCGCCCCAGCTCCGGCATCATCTCCCCGGGCTTGTCGCTCCCCACTCGGTAGGTCAGCACCGACAGCTCCGGATGCCCCGGATGGATATCCTCGCGACGCCCGCCAGTGCCATTGCCCGCCGCCACCGGCTGCTTGCAGAACCCGTAGTTCACGCCCAACTCGGCACTGGCATCGATATACAGCCCCGAGGTGCGCGCCGCCCCCTTCGGGTTATGGCAGTGGCCGCAATTGGCGTCCAGATAGCTGCGCGCCTGCTTCTCCAGGCTCTCGCCTGCGCGCGGGTGGCCCCAGAGGGCGTTCTGCGGCACCTGCGCCAGTTCCGGCAGGCCCTGCAGGAAGCCGCGCGCCTGCCAGTGGCGCAGCTGGTTGTCGCTGCCCTCGGCGTAGCCGAAGTCCTTGTTCAGGTGCCGGGCCTTGGGGCCCAGCGGGGCGATGCCGGCGCCCTTGGTCTCGGCGTGGCACTCGGAGCACTGGTTGGCGTCCGGCACCATGTAGGTGAAGGCCACCTTCTGCCCGGCCGCGTCCTGCAGCTCCAGGGCCTGGCTATCGCCGGCCAGTTCCAGGTGCGCTTCCTTCTGCTCGGCGTCCCACACGTAGGGCAGCGCCGTCCAGCCGTCCTTCTGCTTCACCAGCACGCGGGTCTCGACCAGGCGCACCCTGGCCAGGTCCAGGCCCTGCTGCGGGTCGCGGTCGTCCTGCGAGTTCTCCAGCAGTTGGCCCTTGCCGTCGGTGGGGTAGTAGAAGGTCTTGGTCAGCACCGTGCCCAGCGGGTAGTCGAAGTGGCCCTCGGCGTATTTCGCCGCCTGCCCCTCGGGCATCCACACGGTGCGCAGCTTGTGCGCATAGTCGGTGAACAGCGGCGTGTTGAGGTCGTAGGGCAGCACCTCGGGCGCAGGCGCGAGGTGGCCGCCGCCCAGGTGCAGCATGCCCCAGCCGCTCAAGGTCTGCGGGTAGTCGTCGCCCTCGGGCTGGTAGCGCGGCTTCGCCTGCTGCCCGCACCCGGCCAGCGCCACGGCCAGGGCGAGCGACAACCAGGCGTGGGCGGCTCGCGTCATGCCTTGCCTCCCTTCTCGCCCAGGCCGGCCTGTTCGATTTTCGGCAGCGGCTTGAGCTTGCAGCGGTGGCCGCTCATGTCGGTGCTGATGTTCTTGTAGCCGTTGGGGCCGTCGACGTTGACGATGCCGGCCTCGCCGTTGTCGATGCAGATGGCCAGCTCCTCCGGCAGCTTGCCGTCGACCAGTTTCTTCTGGTTCACGTAGCCGTCCCAGAGGATGTCCGGCAGGCGCCCGTTGAGGCCGAACTTGGCGATCTTCAGCGCCTTCAGCTCCAGGTGGTCGGGGCTGTCGCCGCCGGGGCCGAAGGTGTTGCCGTGGATGTAGATGCCCTCGGGGTAGGGGTCGAAGTTCGGCTGCGTCGCCTTGTCCGAGTAGTTGGTGCTGTAGTAGCTGCTGATGATGACGTTGGCGGTCTTGTGGTCGCCGATCCTGTTGTCGAAGATTTCCACGTCGTCGTTGGAGTTGACCACCACCCCGGAACCGGCCGGGACGCTGGCCACCGGCGTGCCCTTGTGGCCGAAGTTGTCGTGGTTGTTGCCCTGCACCTCGTTGTTGTAGACGCGGGTGCCGCGCCCCGGCTGCTGCAGGTTGGGCATGTTGAAGACGAGGATGCCGCCGGTGTTGCCGGTGGCCACGTTGTCGTACACGTCGGCGCCGATGGTGTTCTCGATCTCGATGCCGGCGACGTTGCGCTCGGCGCGGTTGTTGCGCACCACCACGTTGCGCGACTGGCCGACGTAGATGCCCGCGTCCGAGGCGCCGATGGCCACGTTGCCCTCCAGCAGCACGTTCTCGGTCTGTACCGGGTACAGGCCGTAGGCGCCGTTCTCGGTGGCCGGGCCGTTGGTCCATTCGGTGCGCACGTTGCGGATCACGATGTTCTTGCCGCCCAGCACCTTGAGCGCGTCGCCCTTGCTGTCCTCGATGGCCAGGTTCTCGATGGTGAAGTCCGAGGCGTCCACCAGCAGGCCTTCGGCGCCGGCCTTCTGGTTGCGGAAGCTGAGGATGGTCTTGTCCATGCCGTCGCCGCGGAGGGTCACGCCATCGACCTTGAGGCTGAGGCCGCGGTCGAGGTGGTAGGTGCCGGCGGGGATCGCGATGACCTCACCGGGCTTGGCCTTGATCAGCCGGGCCTGCAGGTCTTTCTGGAAATCCGCGCTGACCGCGGCGGTGGGTTTGTCCTGCTCGCCGCAGGCGGCCAGGAGCACGGCGAGGCTGAGAAGGGACAGGGCGGCGCGACGCATGGCGGGGTCTCCGGTCTTGTTTTTATGATTTTGGAACTATAGTACCAAAATGTTTCGGTGGATAGACCAGATGCGGTTCCCTTCCTGTAGGAGCGAGCTTGCTCGCGAACAGAGTTTCCCGGATACGCCGGCATCAGACCGACCTCCGCACCCTCTCCCCAGCCCTCGGCTGCGCGCCCCGCCCTGAAGGGAGAGGGGGCTTGTCCGTGCCGAGAGAGGAAATGGTTTCAGCTGGAAACCGCCGGAACCGCCGGCTAACGCCAAAACATCAGCGCACTCCGAACGGTCCCCTCTCCCTTCAGGGAGAGGGTTAGGGAGAGGGAGTGGAGTTGAACCAGTGCACAGGTACCACCGGCGGGTTCGCGAGCAAGCTCGCTCCTACGAAAGCAGGCCCGGAAACGAAAACGGGGCCTTGCGGCCCCGTCGTCGGTCATGCACTCAGCGCGGTATGTTCGGCTGGCGCTTGGTGGTGCGCTTCTTGCCCTTGGCGTAGGCCGCGGCCTTGCCCTCCTCGCCCTTGTTCCACGGGCGCGAGCCGTCGCTGGCGCGCGGCGGCAGGCCGGTGTGCTGGGTCAGCAGCGGCTTGCCGGCCTTCTTGCTGCCCACCGGGGTGGAGTTCTTGCGCCGGGCGCTCTGGTAGCTGCCGTCGGCGTCGGGCTGGTGGGTGGGGATCAGCTGGTGCTTGCCGTTGCCGATCAGGTCGGCGCGGCCCATGTCCTTGAGCGCCTCGCGCAGCATCGGCCAGTTGTTCGGGTCGTGCCAGCGCAGGAAGGCCTTGTGCAGGCGGCGATGGCGCTCGCCCTTGACGATGGTCACCGCGTCGCTCTTGTAGGTGACCTTGCGCAGCGGGTTCTTGCCCGAGTGGTACATGGCCGTGGCGGTGGCCATCGGCGAAGGATAGAAGGCCTGCACCTGGTCGGCGCGGAAGCCGTTGCGCTTGAGCCACAGGGCGAGGTTCATCATGTCCTCGTCGGTGGTGCCCGGGTGCGCGGCGATGAAGTACGGGATCAGGTACTGCTCCTTGCCCGCCTCCTTGGAGAACTTCTCGAACATCTGCTTGAAGCGGTCGTAGCTGCCGATGCCCGGCTTCATCATCTTCGACAGCGGGCCCTGCTCGGTGTGCTCCGGGGCGATCTTCAGATAGCCGCCGACGTGGTGCGTCACCAGCTCGCGGACGTACTCCGGCGACTCCACCGCCAGGTCGTAGCGCAGGCCCGAGGCGATGAGGATCTTCTTCACCCCCGGCAGGTCGCGGGCGCGGCGGTACAGTTGGATCAGCGAGGAGTGGTCGGTGTTGAGGTTCTCGCAGATGCCCGGGAACACGCACGACGGCTTGCGGCAGTGCTTCTCGATCTGCGGGTCCTTGCAGGCGATGCGGTACATGTTGGCGGTCGGCCCGCCGAGGTCGGAGATCACCCCGGTGAAGCCCGGCACCTTGTCGCGGATCTCCTCGATCTCGCGGATGATCGAGTCTTCCGAGCGGTTCTGGATGATCCGCCCTTCGTGCTCGGTGATCGAGCAGAAGGTGCAGCCGCCGAAGCAGCCACGCATGATGTTCACCGAGAAACGGATCATCTCGTAGGCCGGGATCTTCTCGCCGCCGTAGGCCGGGTGCGGCACGCGGGCGTAGGGCAGGCCGAAGACGTAGTCCATCTCCTCGGTGCTCAGCGGGATGGGCGGCGGGTTGAACCACACGTCGGTCTCGCCGTGGCGCTGGACCATGGCCCGGGCGTTGCCGGGGTTGGTCTCCAGGTGCAACACGCGGTTGGCGTGGGCGTACAGCACCGGGTCGTTCTTCACCTTCTCGAAGGACGGCAGGCGGATGACGGTGCGCTCGCGGGTCAGCTTCGGGTTGGGCAGCAGTTGCACCACCTTGGCTTCGTTGGGGTCTTCCTGCGGGCCCTTGTCCTGCTCGATGGCGCAGGCGGCGGTGTCCTGGGTGTTGACGTAGGGGTTGATGATCTTGTCGATCCTGCCCGGGCGGTCGATGCGCGTGGAGTCCAGCTCGAACCAGCCCTCGGGGGTGTCGCGGCGGACGAAGGCGGTGCCGCGCACGTCGGTGATCGACTCGATCGGCTCGCCGGCGGACAGGCGCTGGGCCACTTCCACCACGGCGCGCTCGGCGTTGCCGAACAGCAGGATGTCGGCCTTGGCGTCCATCAGGATCGAGTGGCGGACCTTGTCCTGCCAGTAGTCGTAGTGGGCGATGCGGCGCAGCGAGGCCTCGATGCCGCCGAGCACGATCGGCACGCCCTTGTACGCCTCGCGGCAGCGCTGGCTGTAGACCATGCTGGCGCGGTCCGGGCGCTTGCCGGCGTTGCCGCCGGGGGTGTAGGCGTCGTCGGAGCGGATCTTCCGGTCGGCGGTGTAGCGGTTGATCATCGAATCCATGTTGCCGGCGGCCACGCCGAAGAACAGGTTCGGCTTGCCCAGCTTCATGAAGTCGTCTTTCGACTGCCAGTCCGGCTGGGCGATGATGCCCACGCGGAAGCCCTGGGCTTCCAGCAGGCGGCCGATGATGGCCATGCCGAAGGACGGATGGTCGACGTAGGCATCGCCGGTGACGATGATGATGTCGCAGGAGTCCCAGCCCAGTTGATCCATCTCTTCCCGGCTCATCGGCAGGAACGGCGCCGGGCCGAAACACTCGGCCCAGAACTTGGGATAGTCGAACAGCGGCTTGGCGGCTTGCATCACGGGCACCGGGGGCATCTCTAGGAATAGGGTCGCGAAATCGCGGGCGCGGAATATAGCACAAAAAGTGAACAATTCCGACCGGGACGCTGGGGTTTTTCCCGGCGCCGGGCGACCGCCGGACGGGGACGATTGGCGGAGCCGGCGCAGTGGCAACTGGCTATACTCGCTCCACCGTCTCAACAGGCTTGGCCGCAGCGGCCGGAAACAGGGAGTGTCAACCGTGCGTCATCTGTGGTGTCTGTTGTTTCTCCTGCTCGGTTGCGCCAGCGCCGCGGCCCAGCCCCTGGTGCTCGACGAACGGGCCAGCGGGCGCTGGCTGAACGACGGCCTGATGCTGCTGGAAGACCCGGGCGCGCGCCTGGACCTGCAACAGGCACGCGAGCAGGACGCCGCCTTCGTGCCCGCCAAGGGCCGCACCAGCGTCGGCCAGAGCCCCAACCCCTGGTGGCTGCGCCTGGACCTCGAGCGCCAGGCCACCCCGACCGGCGGCTGGTGGCTGGAGGTGGACGCGGTGAACCTGCTCGACCTGCGCCTGTACCTGCCCGACGGCCAGGGCGGCTACCGCGAGCTGCGTTCGGGCGAGGCGGTGCCCTTCGCCGAGGGCCGCGACCGCAGCTACCGCCGCCCGGTGTTCCACCTGCCCGCCGGCGAGGGCCCGCTGCGCCTGTACCTGCGCAGCCTGGACCCGGCCGGCAACTCCTTCCCGCTGCGCATCTGGTCGCAGGACGACCTGCAGGACCACCGCGCCGAGACCAACCTGTTCCTCGGCGGCGTCTACGGGCTGATCGCCGCGCTGCTGCTGTACAACCTGTTCATCCTGGTCAGCCTGCGCGACCGCGCCTACTTCTGGTACGTGCTCACCACCGGCTTCGCCCTGCTGTTCAGCATGGGCATGACCGGCCATGCCTTCGAACTGCTCTGGCCCGGCGACGCAGTGCCCTGGTGGCTGAACCGCATCACCCTGCCCTCGCTGTGGGGCCTGTGCGTCACCCGCTTCACCCAGACGCTGCTGCAGACCCGCCGCAACGTGCCCTGGGCGCACCACATGCTGACGCTGAACTGCCTGCTGTACGTCGCCTCGGTGCTGCTCAACGTCTTCGTCGGCCGCTCCGAGGCCGGCTGGGTGCTGGCCACCACCACCTTCGTCGGCATCCCGGCGGCGCTCGGCGCGGCCATCACCCGCTCGCTGCAGGGCTCGCTGCCGGCGCGCCTGTACCTGGTGGGCTTCGGCCTGGTGCTGTCCAGCGTGAGCATCTCGGTGATGCGCGCTCTGGGCGTGGTGCAGCCGTCGCCGACCACCGCCTATCTGTTCCCGGTGTCGGTGGCCATGGAGTCCATCCTGTTCTCCTTCGCCCTGACCTCGCGCATCCAGGAACTCAAGCGCGAGAAGGCCCAGGCCCTGGAGCAGGCCAACCGCGAGAAGAGCGCGCGCATGACCCTGTTGCAGAGCGCGCAGAACGACCTGGCACAGGCCGTGGCGGCGCGCACCGCCGAGCTGACGCAGAGCAACCGCCTGCTGCTCGAACGCGAGGCCCAGCTGCGCCATGCCGCGCACAACGATCCCCTCACCGGGCTGCCCAACCGCCGCTACCTGGTGGAGCACGCCGAGCAGGCGCTGCAGCAGGCCCAGCAGAACGGCGAAAGCCTGGCGCTGATGCTGATCGACCTCGACCACTTCAAGCCGATCAACGACACCCACGGCCACGACGCCGGCGACTTCATGCTCCAGCACGTCGGCCACCGCCTGCGCCAGTGCGTGCGCTCCAGCGACTGCGTGGCGCGCCTGGGCGGCGACGAGTTCGCCGCGCTGGTGTCCGGCCCCGACGCCGAAGGCCACGCCCGGGAGATAGCGGTGCGCCTGCTCAGCGAACTGTCGCGGCCGGTGCACTTCGACCGCCTGGAACTGAGCATCACCCCGAGCATCGGCGTGGCCATCTACCCGCGCCACGCACTGCAGTTCGCCAAGCTGTACAAGGCCGCCGACCAGGCGCTGTACCAGGTCAAGGGCAGCGGCCGGGCCAGCTACGCGCTGGCCGGGGAGGACGCTGGCAATGGCGACTTCTGGCTGGAGACGCTGAAGACTTCGGACCGGTTGGTCTAAGGCAGCAGCCCACGATGAGCAGAGAAGTGATGCACACCGAAACCCTGAAAGCCAAGGCCCGGGCATTGCGGGCCAACCTGCAGCAGCACCTGGCGCGCGACCCGGCCGCAGGGCAATTGCTGCGTGAACTCGACGATCTGCTCGGCCGCGCCGAGGCCGGCAGCCTGGATGCGCCGGTGCAGTGGCGCGACATTCCCGGGCGCTATCTGTTCACCGAGCAGGGCCTGCAGCAATACCGCGAACTGGAACAGGCCTACGCCGAATTCTGCATCGAGGCCACCGGCGGCGAGTCGCCGGCGCTGCGCAAGTTGCGCGAGCGCATGGGCGGCTGAAACTAACGGTAGCGCCGCGGCACCCGCGCGGTGACCTTGGTCAGCAGCTCGTAGCCGATGGTGCCGGCGTGGGCGGCCACTTCGTCCACCGCCAGCTGCGCGCCCCAGAGTTCCACCGGGGCGCCGACGGTGGCTTCGGGCAGGTCGGTGAGGTCCACCGCCAGCATGTCCATGGACACCCGGCCGGCCAGCGGCGCGCGCTGGCCGGCGACCAACACTGGCGTGCCGCTGGGCGCGTGGCGTGGGTAGCCGTCGGCGTAGCCACAACTGACGGTGCCGATGCGCGACGGCCGTTCGGCCACCCAGGTGGCGCCGTAGCCGACGCTCTCGCCCACCGCCACTTCGCGAATGGACATCACCTGCGCGTGCAGGCTCATGGCCGGGCGCAGGCCCATCTCGGCCGCGCCCAGATCGGCGAAGGGCGAGGCGCCGTAGAGCATGATGCCGGGGCGGATCCAGTCCATGTGCGCCGCCGGGATGCTCAGTACGGCGGCGGAGTTGGCCAGCGAGCGCTGGTCGAAGTCCAGGTCGAGCAGGCCGAGGAAGCATTCCAGCTGGTCCTCGGTGAGCGTATGGCCGCGCTCGTCGGCGCAGGCGAAGTGGCTCATCAGGTTCAGCTCGGCGACCTGCGGGGCGCCGCGCAGACTCGGGAAGACCGCGCGCAGGGCCTCGGCGGAGAAGCCCAGGCGATGCATGCCCGAATCCAGCTTGAGCCAGACATTGAGCGGCTGCGGCAGGTTGCTGGCCAACAGCGTCGCCAGTTGCTCCGGGCCTTGCACGGCGATGTCCAGGCGTAGTTGCGAGGCCACCAGGAACTCGCTCGGCTCGAAGCAGCCTTCCAGCAGCAGGATGCGCGCGGTGCCGTGCAGCGCGCGGACCTCGGCGGCCTCTTCCAGGCAGGCCACGGCGAAACCGTCGGCCTCGTCACGCAGCGCGGTCACCACCTCGCGCACGCCATGCCCGTAGGCATTGGCCTTGACCACGGCGAACGCCTCGCGGCCCGGCGCGCAGCGCTTGGCCAGGGCGTAGTTGTGCTGGATGGCGGAGAGGTCGATATGGGCGATAAGGGGGCGCATGGGGGTCCAGGCTGAAGGCTGAAGGCTGAAGGCTGAAGGCTGAAGGCTGAAGGCTGAAGGCTGAAGGCTGAAGGCTGAAGGCTGAAAGCATAACCCCCGGCCACTCCGCATCAAGCTCTTACGTACAGCCTCCAGCCTTGCTCGTCTTTATTCGTCTTCGAAGTTGTACATGCCCGGGGCGAGGTTCTCGAAGCGGGTGAAGCGGCCGAGGAAGGCCAGGCGCACGGTGCCGATGGGGCCGTTACGCTGCTTGCCGATGATGATTTCGGCCACGCCCTTGAACTCGGTTTCCGGGTGGTACACCTCGTCGCGGTAGACGAACATGATCACGTCGGCGTCCTGCTCGATCGCCCCGGATTCACGAAGGTCGGAGTTCACCGGGCGCTTGTTCGGGCGCTGTTCCAGGGAGCGGTTGAGCTGCGACAGCGCCACCACCGGGCAGTTGAATTCCTTGGCCAGGGCCTTGAGCGAGCGGGAGATCTCGGAGATCTCGTTGGTGCGGTTGTCGCCGGAGGAACCGGGGATCTGCATCAGCTGCAGGTAGTCCACCATGATCAGGGCGATCTCGCCGTGCTCGCGAGCCAGGCGCCGGGTGCGCGCGCGCATTTCCGAGGGCGAGATGCCGGCGGTGTCGTCGATGAACAGCTTGCGCTCGTTGAGCAGGTTGACCGCCGAGGTCAGGCGCGGCCAGTCGTCGTCCTCCAGCTTGCCCGAACGCACCTTGGTCTGGTCGATGCGGCCCAGGGACGAGAGCATACGCATCACGATCGAGTCCGAGGGCATCTCCAGGGAGTACACCAGCACCACCTTGTCGGTGCGCAGCACGGCGTTCTCCACCAGGTTCATGGCGAAGGTGGTCTTGCCCATGGACGGACGGCCGGCGACGATGATCAGGTCGGCCGGCTGCAGGCCGCTGGTCTTCTCGTCGAGGTCGGTGAAGCCGGTGGAGATGCCGGTGAAGGCGTCGTTGGTGTTGAACAGGTGGTCGATCCGGTCGATCGTCTTCACCAGGATGTCGCCGATGCCCACCGGGCCGCCGGTCTTCGGCCGCGCCTCGGCGATCTCGAAGATGCGCCGCTCGGCCTCGTCGAGCACCTCGTTGGCGCTGCGGCCCTCGGGGTTGAAGGCGCTGTCGGCGATGTCGCTGCTGATGCCGATCAGCTGGCGCAGGGTGGCGCGCTCGCGGATGATCTGCGCGTAGGCCTTGATGTTCGCCACCGAGGGGGTGTTCTTCGCCAGCTCGGCAAGGTAGGCCAGGCCGCCGACCTGCGACAGCTGGCCTTCGCGCTCCAGCAGCTCGGAGAGGGTCACCACGTCGATCGGCTGGTTGCCTTCGGCGAGCTTGTACACCGCGCGGAAGATCAGGCGGTGGTCATGGCGGTAGAAGTCGCCGTCGGACACCGCGTCCGACACGCGCTCCCAGGCGTTGTTGTCGAGCATCAGACCACCCAGCACCGCCTGTTCGGCTTCGATCGAATGCGGCGGCACCTTGAGGGTGGCCGTTTGCAGGTCGTATTGCTCGGGGACGGTGATGTCGTTCATGGGCTCGGCGCAGGAAACTCGGATGGATGCAGAAAAACAAAGGGCACGGACCGCTAGGCGGTACCGTGCCCGATGTTAGCGAACTGCCGCGTCCACGCAAGGTGTCCACGGCGTCGCAGCGACGGATCGCTTACTCGGCGACGACGACCACGTGCAGGGTCGCTTCGACGTCGGTGTGCAGTTGCACTTCGATGTCGTATTCGCCGACGGTGCGCAGGGCACCGTTGGGCAGGCGCACTTCGGCCTTTTCCAGCGGGTAGCCGGCAGCGGAGACCGCTTCGGCGATGTCGCGGGTGCCGATCGAACCGAACAGCTTGCCTTCGTCGCCGGCGTGGGCGCCGATGGTGACGATCAGTTCGGCCAGCTGGGCGGCGCGAGCTTCGGCGTCAGCCTTCTTCGCGGCGGCAGCCTTTTCCAGCTCGGCGCGGCGCTCTTCGAAAGCAGCGACGTTGGCCGGGGTGGCAGCGGTGGCCTTGCCCTGCGGCAGCAGGTAGTTACGGGCGTAGCCGCCCTTGACGTTCAGTTTGTCGCCCAGGTTGCCCAGTTTGGCGATCTTTTCCAGCAGGATGACTTCCATTTGAGTCTTACCTCTTAACTTTTAACCTTCACCGTTCGTGGAGCCCTGGCGACGTACCAGGCGACCACGAAAATCAAACAGACTATCGACGACAGCAACCAGACAGATCACATTCCCCAGCATCAGCGCCAGGCCGTACAACAGCACCAGCCAGAACCCCGGCAGGCGTTTCAGCGCGACCAGCCCATGGCCGAGCGCGAGCCCGGCGAACAGCAGCGGCACGGCGCACAACGGCGCCACCACGGCGAACTGCGGGCCCAGCAGCGGCACCACCAGCACGCCCAGCAGCAGCGCGATGGCCACCGCCGGCGCCAGGCGCAGCGCGCGGAACTCGCGGCCGAACCCTTGCGGGTTGTACAACGCCGCTTGCCAGTAGCGCGCCAGCATCAGGCACAACAGGCTGATGACCTGCAGCGAGGCGGCCAGCAGGCCGGTAACGGCCGGCACCAGCCCCGCTTGCAGCTCGGCCTGCTGGTCCGCCGAAAGCTTCGCTTCCGACAGCACCTGCGGCAGCACCTTGCCAAACGCCTCCGCCAGACCTTGAACCAGCCCGGCGGATACCGTGCTCAACAGCAGCACGTAGAACACGCCCAACACCACGCTGGCCAGCATGACCCGATTCCAGGACATGCTGGTGCGCAACACCTGCGCCAGGACCGCCGAACCCAGCATCACCAGGGTGACCGTGGGGTCGCCCAGGTACCACCAGGCCAGGGCCGGGAGCAGCGCCCAGGCCAGGATGCCAATGGCATCTCCGGTTCCCCGGCGCAGCAGCACCAGGCTGCCGGCGGCGGCACCGAGCCAGAAGAACGGCTGCAGTACCGCGGCTGCGACGACCACCAGGGTCGCCTGCATGCGGCCTCGCATGACGAATTCAGCCAATGCGCGCATGCGATCTATCCATCAAGGCTACGTCGACTGCCCGATCAACGGCCGTGGCTGTCGGTGTAGGGAAGCAGGGCCAGGTAGCGAGCGCGCTTGATGGCGGTCGACAGCTGACGCTGGTACTTGGCCTTGGTGCCGGTGATGCGGCTCGGAACGATCTTGCCGGTTTCGGAAACGTAGGCCTTCAGGGTGTTGAGATCTTTGTAATCGATCTCCTTGACGCCTTCAGCGGTGAAACGGCAGAACTTACGACGACGGAAGAAACGTGCCATGTTATCGGCTCCTCAATACTGTCCGGGATTACTCGTCGGCGCTGTCGCGGCTGTCTTCGCCGTCAGCGGACTCGTTTTCGTTGGAGTCAGGACGCTCACGGCGCTCGCGGCGCTCGTTGCGGCTCTCTTCGGCCTTCAGCATTTCGGACTGGCCGGTAACGGCTTCGTCGCGACGGATCACCAGGTTACGGATGACGGCGTCGTTGTAGCGGAAGTTGTCTTCCAGTTCGGCCAGGGCCTTGGCGCTGCACTCGACGTTCAGCAGAACGTAGTGAGCCTTGTGCACGTTGTTGATGGCGTAAGCCAGCTGACGACGGCCCCAGTCTTCCAGGCGGTGAACCTTGCCGCCGTCTTCTTCGATGACCTTGGTGTAACGCTCGACCATGCCACCGACTTGTTCGCTCTGGTCCGGGTGAACCAGGAACACGATTTCGTAATGACGCATAAATGCTCCTTACGGGTTGCAGCCTGCCGACGATGCGGTCAGGCAAGGAGTGAATGTCTTTTTGACTTGCCGGCGGGTGGGCGCGTGAGCGCCTGCCCGGACGGCAAGGGGCGACATTCTAGAGAAGGGGGGAAGGCGGCGCAAGGCAATTGATGAATATTTGAGCAATTGCAGGCGAGGGGCGGCAGAGGCTCTTCGCAGGATGGGTCGGGCTTGCGAAACCCATGCGGCCATGGCGATGGGTATCGCTTCGCTCAACCCATCCTACGACGGCATTTCTCCTATGGCTCCAACTGTCCTGCAGACCGCGCTGGGGCTCTTCGCAGGAGCGAGCCTGCTCGCGAACCGGGCGGGCACGGTGCCGGGTTTGGTTCGCGAGCAAGCTCGCTCCTACGGGGTTCTTAGGCCTTTTTCGCCTGGCGCTGGCGGACGATCTCGAACAGGCACACGCCGGTGGCCACCGACACGTTCAGGCTGCTGACGCTGCCGCCCATGGGCAGCTTGGCCAGGTAGTCGCAGTGTTCGCGGGTCAGGCGGCGCATACCCTTGCCTTCGGCGCCCATGACCAGCACGGTAGGGCCGGTGAGGTCCAGCTCGTAGAGGGTCTGGGTCGCCTCGCCGGCCGTGCCGACCACCCACAGGCCGCGCTGCTGGAGCTTTTCCAGGGTGCGCGCGAGGTTGGTCACGGCCACCAGCGGGATCACCTCGGCGGCGCCGCAGGCGACCTTGCGCACGGTGGCGTTGAGGGTCGCCGACTTGTCCTTCGGCACTATCACCGCCAGCGCGCCGGCGGCATCGGCGGTGCGCAGGCAGGCGCCGAGGTTGTGCGGGTCGGTGACGCCGTCCAGGGCCAGCAGCAAGGCCGGCCCGGGGGTGCGCTCGAGCAGTTCCTCGAGCATGTTCTCGCCCCACACTTGGCTCGGGCTGACCTCGGCGACCACGCCCTGGTGCACGCCCTCGGCCCACTCGTCGAGTTCCTTGCGCTCACGGGTGCCCACCGGCACCCGCGTCTGCCCGGCCAGCTCCACCAGCGCCTGGACCCGCGGGTCGTGCCGCCCCTCGGCCAGCCACAACTGCTTGACGCGCTTGGGGTGATGGCGCAGCAACGCCTCCACGGCGTGCACGCCGTAGACCCTTTCCCACTGGCTCATGGCTTGGCCTTAGGCTTGCCTGCCGCGGCGCCCTCCGCCTTGGGCTTGGACGGGCCCTTGCGGTGCTTGCTCGGCTTGGCGGCCTTGGCTTTCTGCTTCGACGGCTTGCGCGGTTTCTCCGCGGCGGCCTTGGCGTTCTTCGCCGGCTTGCCCTGGGCCTTGGCCGGCGGCCGCTTGCCGCCCACCTTGGCTTCGTCGAGCAGCGCCTGCTTCAGCGCGCGGCTTCTGTTCACATCGGTGTTGCCGAGCATCTCGTCGGCCTTGGCGAGCATCTCCGGCGCCACCGAGGGCAACGCCTGGACCAAACCGACCTTGCGCTTGCGCGGCGGCGCCACGGGCAGCGGCGGCTCCGGCACCTGCTGCAGCTCGCGCGGCTGGCCCTTGGCCCTGGCCGGCTTGGCGGCCGCCTTGGCAGGCTTGCCAGGCTTGGCCGCCTCGGCCTTGTCGCCGCGCTTCTTGCGGCCAATGGGCGCGCTGAGCGCGTTTTCGGCCAGCTCGAAGTCGATCTTGCGCTCGTCCAGGTCGACCCGCGCCACCACCACCTGGGTGATGTCGCCGAGGCGGAAGCTGCGCCCGGTGCGCTCGCCGGCCAGGCGGTGGTGCACGGCGTCGAAGTGGTAGTAGTCGCCGGGCAGCGCGGTGACGTGCACCAGGCCCTCGACATAGATGTCGGTCAGCTCGACGAAGATGCCGAAGCCGGTGACCGCGGTGATCACGCCGTCGAAGGTCTCGCCGACGCGGTCGCGCATGTATTCGCACTTCAGCCAGTTGGTGACGTCGCGGGTGGCCTCGTCGGCGCGCCGCTCGGTCATCGAGCACTGCTCGCCGAGCTGCTCCAGGCGCGGCTCGTCATAGGGGTAGATGCGCGCCTTGGCCATCGCGGTGGCGCCGGCGCGCTGCACCAGGTCGGTTTCGCGCTTGGAGCGGATCACGCTGCGGATGGCGCGGTGCACCAGCAGGTCCGGGTAGCGGCGGATCGGCGAGGTGAAGTGGGTGTAGGCCTCGTAGTTCAGGCCGAAGTGGCCGTGGTTCTCCGGGCTGTACACCGCCTGGCTCAGCGAGCGCAGCATCACCGTCTGGATCAGCTGGAAGTCCGGGCGGCCCTGGATGGATTCGAGCAGCGCCTGGTAGTCGCCGGGGGTCGGCTCGCCCTTGCCGCGGTAGAGGGCCAGGCCCAGTTCGCCGAGGAACTGCCGCAGGTTGTTCAGCTTCTCCTGCGGCGGGCCGTCGTGGACGCGGTACAGCGCGGGGATTTCCAGCTTCTCGAGGAACCTGGCGGTGGCCACGTTGGCCGCCAGCATGCATTCCTCGATCAGCTTGTGCGCGTCGTTGCGCTGGGTCGGGCGGATTTCCGAGATCTTGCGGTCGGCGCCGAAGACGATGCGCGTCTCCTGGGTCTCGAAGTCGATGGCGCCACGCACGTGGCGCGCCGCCAGCAGCACCTTGTACAGGTCATACAGGGTGTTCAGGTGCGGCACCACGCCCGGCAGTTGCTCGGCCAGGCGCTTGGCTTCGGGGCTGTCGGGGGTCTCCAGGTACTGGCTGACCTTGGTGTAGGTGAGCCGCGCGTGGGAGTGGATGACCGCCTCGTAGAACTGGTAGCCGGTCATCTTGCCGGCCCTGGACAGGTTCATCTCGCAGACCATGGCCAGGCGGTCGACCAGCGGGTTCAGCGAGCACAGGCCGTTGGAGAGGATTTCCGGCAGCATGGGGATGACGCGCTCAGGGAAGTACACCGAGTTGCCGCGCTTGGCCGCCTCCTCGTCCAGCGCCGAGCCCACCTTCACGTAGTGGGAGACGTCGGCGATGGCGACGTACAGCTTCCAGCCGCCGCCCTTGCGCTTCTCGGCGTAGACGGCGTCGTCGAAGTCGCGGGCGTCCTCGCCGTCGATGGTCACGAACGGCAGGGCGCGCAGGTCGACGCGCTTCTCCTTGTCCTTGTCCGCCACCTCGGGCTTGAGCTTGGCCGCTTCCTTCTCCACGCCTTCGGGCCAGACGTGGGGGATGTCGTAGCTGCGCAGGGCGACTTCGATCTCCATGCCCGGCGCCATGTAGTCGCCGAGCACTTCCACCACTTCGCCCTGGGCCTGGCGGTGCACGCTGGGCCACTGGTCGATGCGCACCTGGACGAACTGGTTGTGCCTGGCCGCGCCGTGCTTGCCCGGCGGGATCAGCACTTCCTGCTGGATCTTCGGGTTGTCGGCGACCACGGTGCCGATGCCGCTCTCTTCGAAGTAGCGGCCGACCAGGGTCTCATGGGCGCGTTCGATGACTTCGACGATGGCGCCTTCGCGGCGGCCGCGGCGGTCGAAGCCGGAGACGCGCGCCAGGGCGCGGTCGCCGTCGAACACCAGGCGCATCTGCGTCGGGCTGAGGAACAGGTCGTCGCTGCCGTCGTCGGGAATCAGGAAGCCGAAGCCGTCGCGGTGGCCGGCGATGCGGCCGCGGATCAGGTCCAGCTTGTCCACCGGGGCGTAGGCGCCGCGGCGGGTATAGATGAGCTGGCCGTCACGCTCCATGGCGCGCAGGCGACGGCGCAGGGCTTCTTCCTGCTCCTCGCCGGACAGGCCGAGCTCTTCCAGTAGTTGCGCGCGGGTCGCCGGCGCGCCGCGTTCGGCGAGGTGCGCCAGGATCAGTTCGCGACTGGGGATGGGGTTTTCGTATTTTTCCGCTTCGCGGGCGGCCTCGGGATCGAGGTTTTGCCAATCGGCCATCAGGGTGAGATCACCTTATCGTCTATATAAATGTAAGCGTCATGTGCTTATTGAAGCGCGAAATCCGCTCGTCGGTCAGCTTCGACCAAGAATAAATTTTTTATCGCATCAGGGGTTTACAAGCCAAAGCCTGCTCCGTATAGTTCGCGCCCACAGCGTCACTGCGACGTTGTAACACGGAAACGATGAGCAATCATCGCATCCAGTGCCCAGGTGGCGGAATTGGTAGACGCACTAGGTTCAGGTCCTAGCGGTGGCAACACCGTGGAAGTTCGAGTCTTCTCCTGGGCACCACTTATTTCACGATAGAGCCCCTGGCTGTATCGCGGCGGTTCGGAACCCTGATAACCGGACATTGAGACGCCGAAGCGACCGAAAGGTTGCATTACCGCAAGACGATGAGCGATCATCGCACCCCATGCTGAAAAGCATGCCCAGGTGGCGGAATTGGTAGACGCACTAGGTTCAGGTCCTAGCGGTGGCAACACCGTGGAAGTTCGAGTCTTCTCCTGGGCACCATCTTCAAGCGAAAAAGCCGAGCACTGCTCGGCTTTTTCGTTTCCGTCGTTCGCAGGAGCGGGCCGGACGAAACACCCGGCCCCTCCCCTCATGCCTTGAACTGCCCCAGGCTGGCGCGCAGCTGCGCCGCCAGGCCGTCCAGCACGCGCCCGCTGCTGGCGGTGGCGGCGACGGCTTCCGCGGCGCGTCCCGCCTCGGCGTGGATCACCTCGACGCGCCCGCGCACCGCGACCGCACCGGCGGCCTGCTGCTCGGCGGCATGGGCCGCCGACTCGATGGCGCCATGCACTTCCTCCACGGCCCGCTGCACTTCACGCTGCAGGCGCTCGCTGTCGTGTAGCGCAGCCAACCCCTGCACCGCCTGCTCGCGGGCCTGGCCGATGGCTTCCACCGCCTCGCGCGCACCGCGCTGCAGGGCATCGATATGCGTTTGTATGTCGCCAGTGGACTGCTGCGTCTTGCTCGCCAGCGCCCGCACCTCGTCGGCCACCACGGCGAAACCGCGGCCGCTCTCGCCAGCGCGGGCCGCCTCGATGGCGGCATTGAGCGCCAGCAGGTTGGTCTGTTCCGCGATGCCGTGGATCACCGAGAGCACCACTTCGATCTGCTCGCTCTGCTGCGCCAGCTTCTCGATCACCCCGGCGCCGCTCTGCACACGGGACTCCAGGGTTTCGATGAGGCCGCCGACGCGCCGGGCGATGGCCGCGTTGTCGTCAGCCGCCTTGCGGATGGACGCCACGCGCTCCAGCGCCTCCTGCATGGCCTGGCTTTCCAGCTGGGCTTCGGCGGCCATGCCGGCGAGCGCCTCCAGGCTGCCGGCCACTTCGTTGCGCTGGCGATCGGCGGCCGCCTCGGCGCTGGCGCTGCGCGAGGCCAGGGCGGCGATCTCGCTGCCGGTGCGCTGCGCCACCTGCCCCGCCTCGCGGACGATGGGCTGCAGCTTGTCGACGAAGCGGTTCACCGCGGTCGCCATCTCGCCCACTTCATCATTGCTGTCCAGGCGCACGCGGCGGGTCAGGTCGCCCTCCCCGGCCGCCAGGTCGTCGAGTGCATCGATCAACAAACGCAGGCGGTTCACTACCCGCCGCCCAAGCACCAAAGCCAGCACCAGCAGTACGCCCAGGCCGACCAGCAGCAGCCCCAGGCCGATATGCCAACGCAGGCTACCGGCGGAAGCCTCCACCGCGCCCTGCGCGCCCTGGCTCATCTCGGCGGCCGCCTGTTGCGCCGCCTGCAGACGGGCGCTCAGCGCCTTGTTGCTGTCGGTGGCGGCGCCGGCCAGGCTGTCGGCCACCAGTTGGTCGCCACTGGCGATCAGGGCGGAGAAGCGCTTGTCCAGGGCCTGCACCTGCTTCTCCACTTCGGCCGTGGAAATACCCAGGCGCACGGTACCGATCACCACGCCATTGGGGCTGATGGGCACGCTGGAGAGGATCACCGAGTCGTCGTGGGCGGCCGCTTCCAGCACCTTGTCCAGGGCGCGCTCAGCCTGGCCCTTGGCGAGCAGCGCCTGGATGCGCGGGTCCTCGCGGTTGAGGTAGCGCGTCAGGTGCTGCCCCTGGGCATCGTCGTAGACCACGAAGAGCACGTTGGGGTTGGCCTGGGCGCGCCGGGCGTACTCGGAGAGCGTCGGTACGTCGTTGTCCCACATGGCCTTGGGCGCCACCGCAGCAAGCAGTTGGGCAAGCTGGTCGGCGGACTGCCGCAGGCTCTGTTCGAGGCTTTGACGGGTTTCACCGCGCTCCTCTTCCAGGCGTGCCGACAAAGCGGCGCCAAGGCGCTCGCGGGTCCGCGCGGACAGCTCGGTGAGCCCTGAACTGAGCTCGCCACCGGCGCGCTCCAGCTCGCCGGCCAGGCGCTGCGACTGGCCGCCCAGGCGTTCGCCCAGGTCGGCCACCAGTTGGTCCACGGTACTGCGGGTGAGCCACAGGGCGATCAGCAACTGCGCCAGCAGCGCCAGGCCCAGGGCGATGAACACGGGGCGCAGCAGGCGGCTGCGCAACAGCGAAAGGACGGCGGACACGGAGTGCCTCCTCGGGTAACGGAATACTGGCGCGGGATGCGCCGATGCCATTTGCCAGCAAGGGGCGTGCCGTTGAGGGTGGCCATTGGCCGGAGATGTCTCCAAGAACACCCTCTCCCTAACCCTCTCCCTGAAGGGAGAGGGGACCGTTCGGAGCGCTTGGGTATTTCGGCGTTAGCCGGCTAGCACAGTGATTACCAACTGAAACCATTCCTCCTCTCGGCACGGACAAGCCCCCTCTCCCTTCAGGGCGGGGCGCGCAGCCGAGGGCTGGGGAGAGGGTACGGAGCCAACCCAGGACTCCTACGCCACCGGCTGGCACAGTTCGCGAGCAAGCTCGCCCCCACGAAGAGCGTCCCAAACGAAAAAGCCGCTTCCCCATCAGGAGAAGCGGCTTTTCACACCCTTCGCAGCGGCTAGCGCCGCGACGGATCAGCCGAACGGATGGCGCAGGACGATGGTCTCGTTGCGGTCCGGGCCGGTGGAGATGATGTCGATGGGCGCACCGACCAGCTCCTCGATGCGCTTGATGTAGGCGCGGGCGTTGGCCGGCAGGGCTTCCAGGGTCTTGGCGCCGACGGTGGATTCGCTCCAGCCCGGCAGGTCTTCGTACACCGGCTGCAGGCCGATGTAGCTATCGGCGTCGGTCGGCGCGTCGGTCAGCAGTTCGCCAGCGGCGTTCTTGTAGCCGGTGCAGATGCGCACGGTCTGCAGGCCGTCGAGGACGTCCAGCTTGGTCAGGCACAGGCCGGACAGGCTGTTGATCTCGATGGCGCGGCGCAGGATCACGGCGTCGAACCAGCCGCAACGGCGGGCACGGCCGGTGGTGGCGCCGAACTCGTGGCCTTTCTTCGCCAGGTAGGCGCCCACTTCGTCGAACAGCTCGGTCGGGAACGGGCCGGAACCGACGCGGGTGGTGTAGGCCTTGGTGATGCCGAGGATGTAGTCCAGGAACAGCGGGCCGAAACCGGAGCCGGTGGCGGTGCCGCCGGCAGTGGTGTTGGAGCTGGTGACGAACGGGTAGGTGCCGTGGTCGATGTCCAGCAGCGAGCCCTGGGCGCCTTCGAACATAATGTTCTGGCTGGCGCGACGCAGGTCGTGCAGGGTGCTGGTGACGTCGGCCAGCAGCGGCTTGAGCTGCTCGGCGTAGCCCATGCACTCGTCGAGGGTCTTCTGGAAGTCGACCGCCGGCTCCTTGTAGTAGTTCTGCAGGACGAAGTTGTGGTAGTCCAGCAGTTCGCCCAGCTTGGCGGCGAAGCGCTCGCGGTGGAACAGGTCGGCCACGCGCAGGCCGCGACGGGCGACCTTGTCTTCGTAGGCCGGGCCGATGCCACGGCCGGTGGTGCCGATCTTGGCGTCGCCGCGGGCCTTCTCGCGCGCCTGGTCGAGGGCGACGTGGAAGGACAGGATCAGCGGGCAGGACGGGCTGATGCGCAGGCGCTCGCGCACCGGTACGCCCTTCTCCTCCAGCTTGGCGATCTCGCGCATCAGCGCGTCGGGCGCCAGCACCACGCCGTTGCCGATCAGGCACTGCACGCCTTCGCGCAGGATGCCCGACGGAATCAGGTGCAGCACGGTCTTCTCGCCGTCGATCACCAGGGTGTGGCCGGCGTTGTGGCCGCCCTGGTAACGAACCACGGCAGCAGCCTGGTCGGTGAGCAAGTCGACGATCTTGCCTTTGCCCTCATCACCCCATTGGGTGCCCAGGACTACGACATTCTTACCCATAACACTTGTCCCCATCGTGGATATTCGGTGCCGGCCTCGGCCGGCGGAAACTCGCGGTGCCCGTCGATCACGGGTCAGAAGGGCACCACCTGCCAATTGCCTTCGCGCAGCTGCAGTTGCGCATCGCAACCCGCCTCGCGCGCCGAAGCCGCATCCTGCCCGGGCAGCGCCTGAACCACGCGCCGCCCGTCGCGGCGCAGCTGCTGCACCGCCTGCCAGAGGCCGGCCCCTTCGGCCGGCGCCCAGATGCCTTGCACCGGCGCGTCCAGCCGCACCTGGCCCAGGGTCACCAGGGTCTTCAGGTCGGTGGAGAAGCCGGTGGCCGGCCGCGCACGGCCGAAGTCGGCGCCGATGTGGTCGTAGCGACCACCCTGGGCGATGGACTCGCCGACGCCGGGCACGAAGGCGGCGAACACCACCCCCGTGTGATAGTGGTAGCCACGCAGCTCGCCGAGGTCGAAGTACAACGGCAGCTGCGGGAAGCGTTGCGCCAGGGAGTCGGCGATGACGACCAGATCCGCCAGGGCGGCCTTCACCACCGCCGGCGCATCGGCCAGCACTGCGGCGGCCTGCTCCAGCACCTCGCGGCTGCCGCACAGCTCGGCCAGGGCGCGAAGCATGCCGGCGAGCTCGGCCGGCAGGCCGTCGGTGAGCGCGGCGACTTCATCCACCGCCTTGCGCTGCAAGGCGTCGAACAGGGCCTGCTCGGCCTCGCCGGACAGGCCGGCGGCGCGGGCCAGGCCACGGTAGATGCCGACATGGCCGAGGTCCATGTGCACGTCCGGCACCTCGGCCATGGCCAGCATGTCGAGCATCAGGCTGATGACTTCGACGTCGCTCGCCGGGCTGGCGTCGCCGTAGAGCTCGGCGCCCAGCTGGATCGGGCTGCGCGAGGTGGCCAGGGCGCGCGGGCGGGCATGCAGCACGCTGCCGGCGTAGCACAGGCGGTTAGGGCCCTCGCGGCGCAGGCTGTGGGCGTCCATGCGCGCTACTTGCGGCGTGATGTCCGCGCGGAAGCCCATGAGCCGGCCCGAGGCCGGGTCGGTAACCTTGAAGGTGCGCAGGTCCAGGTCCTGGCCGGCACCGGTCAGCAGGGACTCCAGGTATTCGATGTGCGGAGTGACGACGAACTCGTAACCCCAGCGCTGGAACAGGTCCAGCACCTGACGGCGGGCTGCTTCGACGCGCGCCGCCTCAGGTGGCAGCACTTCTTCGATCCCATCTGGCAGCAGCCAGCGGTCTACCGTTGCCATGTCGCCTCTCCCCTTTCAGCCGGGCGGCAATTCATCTAGTGAATCCAGTAAAGAAGGCCGGTACCGAGCAGCATGCTGCCCAGCCCGATGAGCCGCAGGCGCCGGTCGTCGAGGCGACCGAGCCCGCTGACGGCCTCACGCCAGCCACGCGGATACAGGAAAGGGAGGATGCCCTCCAGCACCAGCAACAGACAGAACGCTTTGCCGAATTCCTGCCACATGGCTCTCTGTACATAAATCTCGCGGACGCAAAAAAGCCGGGATTTCCCGGCTGACCCATGATAACACGTTTTCTCCGGCGGGCGCTGCCGCCCGCCGGAGAACCCACTCAGGGCTTGGACTTCTCCAGATAACGGAAGAACTCGTTGTCCGGGCTCAGCACCAGGACGTCCTTCTTGTCGGCGAAGCTGTCGCGGTAGGCCTTGAGGCTGCGGGTGAAGGCATAGAACTCCGGGTCCTGGTTGTAGGCCTTGGCGTAGATCGCCGCCGCCTTGGCGTCGCCCTCACCGCGGGTTTCCTCGGACTGCCGATAGGCCTCGGCCAACAGCACGCGGCGCTGGCGGTCGGCGTCGGCGCGGATACCCTCGGCCAGTTCGCGGCCCTTGGCACGGTGCTCGCGGGCCTCGCGCTCGCGCTCGGTGCTCATGCGCTCGAACACGCTGCGGTTGACTTCCTTCGGCAGGTCGATGGCCTTGACGCGCACGTCGATGACCTCGATGCCCAGCTCCTTCTGCGCCATGCGATTGAGCGACGCGGTGATGTCGCCCATCAATGCGTCGCGCTCGCCGGACACCACCTCGTGCAGGGTGCGCTTGCCGAACTGGTCGCGCAGGCCGGCTTCCAGGCGCCGCGACAGGCGCTCGTCGGCGATCTGCTTGAGGCCCGAGGTCGCGGTATAGAAGCGCTCGGCGTCGGCCACACGCCACTTGGCGTAGGCGTCGACCATCACTGCCTTCTTCTCCAGGGTGAGGAAACGCTGGGTCGGCGAGTCCAGGGTCAGCAGGCGGCCGTCGAACTTGCGCACCTGGTTGACGTACGGAATCTTGAAGTGCAGGCCAGGCTGCACGTCCGACTCGACCACGCGGCCGAAGCGCAGCAGCACCGCGCGCTCGGTCTGCTGCACCACGTAGATGCTGCTCCACAGCGCCACGGCAGCCACCACGGCGGCGATCAGGGCGATCAGGGACTTGTTACTCATCAGCGGCTCTCCCTGGTGCGCAGGTCACGTTGCTGCAGGTCGCTGGCGACCCGCGAGCCGATGTCCGGCGTGCTGCTCGTCGTACCCGCCGCGCCGCTGCCCGGCGTCGCCGAGCCACGGCCGTCGATCATCTTGTCCAGCGGCAGGTAGATCAGGTTGTTCTGCCCCTGCTGCCCGGTGACCAGCACCTTGCTGCTCTGCGACAGGACCTCCTGCATGGTGTCCAGGTACAGGCGCTCGCGGGTGACCTCCGGCGCCTTGCGGTATTCGCCGGCCAGCTTGCTGAAGCGGTCGGCCTCACCCTCGGCGCGGGCAACCACCTCGTCGCGGTAGCCGTTGGCTTCCTCGATGATGCGCTGGGCCTGGCCGCGGGCTTCGGGCACCACGCCGTTGGCGTAGGCTTCGGCCTGGTTCTTCTCGCGCTGTTCGTCTTCGCGGGCACGGATCACGTCGTCGAAGGCTTCCTGCACCTCGCGCGGGGCGGCGGCGCTCTGGATGTTCACCTGGGTCACGGTGATACCGGTCTTGTAGGTGTCCAGGAAGCGCTGCAGGCGATCGCGCACCTCGGTGGCCATCTGTTCGCGGCCCTCGGTGAGGATCTGGTCCATGGTGGTGGAGCCGGCCACGTGGCGCAGGGCGCTCTCGGTAGCGTGCTGCAGGCTGACCTCGGGCTGGTCGACGTTGAGCACGAAGTCCTTCAGGTTGCTGACCTTGTACTGCACGGTCAGCGGGACCTCGACGATGTTCTCGTCCTCGGTGAGCATCTGCCCCTGCTTGCTGTAGGCACGCTCGCGGGTGACGTTCTCCTGGAACTTCCTGTCGATCGGCGGGAAGTAGAAGTTCAGGCCCGGGCCCACGGTGTCGTAGTACTTGCCCATACGCAGGATCACCGCCTGCTCCTGCTCGTCCACCACGTAGATGGCGTTGTACAGCCAGAGCACGGCGAGCACGGCCAGGCCGATGCCGAACAGGCCCAGGCCACCGCCCTTGCCGCCGACGGGGCTGCCGCCCCGCGGTTTCTTGCCGCCGAAGATGCGATTGAGGCTGTCCTGCAGCTTGCGGAAGGCCTCATCGAGATCCGGAGGGCCCTGGCGGCCGCCGCCACGGCGCCCGCCCCAGGGATCCTGATCGTTCTTGTTCGAGTTGTCACCCGGCTCATTCCAAGCCATAGCGCTCTCCATCTAGTAACGCGAAACGCGCCAGCGGCGCGACCACCCATGCTACCGAATGCCCCGCCCGGTGCCAAAAGCACCGTTCCGGGCTTTATTGCAAAGTGTGTTGCGCAATGAACTCCGCCGGCTGCCATCCCTCGCGGCTGACCAGGCGGTTCAACTCGACACGCGGCAGGCGAACCTGCAAAACGGCGCGTCCCTGCTCGTCATGGTCCTCGGACTGCACCGCGCCCAGTTCGAAGAACTGCGCGCGCAGGCGCCCCAGGCGCTGCGGCAGGCAGAGCGTGCCGACGAACAGGTCGTCGCCCAGCAGCTCGGCCACCGCCTTTTCCAGCAGTTCCAGCCCGCGCCCGTCTCGGGCGGAGAGCCAGACCCGCACCGGCTTGCCGCTCTCGTCGCGCTGGATTCGCGCGTCCATGTCCGGCAGCAGGTCGATCTTGTTGTACACCTCGAGCATCGGCAGCTCGTTGGCGCCGATCTCGGTCAGCACCGCGTGCACCTGCTCCACCTGCGCGTCGCGTTCCGGCTCGTGGGCATCGATCACGTGCAGCAACAGGTCGGCGTTGCTCGACTCTTCCAGCGTAGCGCGGAAGGCCTCGACCAGCTTGTGCGGCAGGTGGCGGATGAAACCCACGGTGTCGGCCAGCACGACCGGGCCGACGTCCTCCAGCTCGAGCCGGCGCAGGGTCGGGTCGAGGGTGGCGAACAGCTGGTTGGCCGCGTAGACCTCGGAAGTGGTCAGGGCGTTGAACAGCGTGGACTTGCCGGCGTTGGTGTAGCCGACCAGGGAAACCGAGGGGATTTCCGCCCGGCGCCGGCCACGGCGGGCCTGTTCGCGCTGGCTGCGGACCTTCTCCAGGCGCTGCTTGATCTGGCGGATGCGGGCGCGCAGCAGGCGGCGGTCGGTTTCCAGCTGGGTTTCACCGGGACCGCGCAGGCCGATACCGCCCTTCTGCCTTTCCAGGTGGGTCCAGCCGCGCACCAGGCGCGTGCTCATGTGTTCGAGCTGCGCCAGCTCCACCTGCAGCTTGCCCTCATGGGTGCGGGCGCGCTGGGCGAAGATGTCGAGAATCAGACCGGTACGGTCGAGCACCCGGCATTCGAGGACGCGTTCGAGGTTGCGTTCCTGGCTGGGCGTGAGGGTGTGGTTGAAGATGATCAGCTCGACGTCCTGGACTTGCACCAGGTCGCGCAGCTCATCGACCTTGCCACTGCCGATCAGGAACTTGGCCGACGGCTGATGGCGCGAAACGTTGACAAATGCCACCGACTCCGCGCCCGCCGAACGGGCCAGCTCCTGGAATTCCTGCGGGTCTTCGCGCGCCTCGGGGTCCTGACCTTCCAGATGAACCAGAATGGCCCGTTCCCCACCACCCGGGCGCTCAAAGAACAAGGCGGGCTACCGTCAAGCGTTGCCCGGCTCGGCCGGTTGATCGCCGCTGGGCAGACGCACCGGACGGCTGGGCACGACGGTGGAAATGGCGTGCTTGTAGACCATCTGGCTGACAGTGTTCTTCAGCAAAATCACGAACTGGTCGAAGGATTCGATCTGACCTTGCAGCTTGATACCGTTCACCAGGTAGATGGAGACCGGTACGCGTTCTTTTCGCAGGGTATTCAGGTAAGGGTCTTGTAGCGAATGCCCTTTTGACATATGCCGCACTCCTTTAGGGAATCAATAGATTTAGTAGTAGTCGAATGGCTTGTTGCCGTCGGTAACCCCAAGGATAGACGGCTGAATTATGGTCTCGAACCTATATGGAGACCGCCTCAAGATATTTCAAGGCACGCGGCAGATTGTCGCCTGCCAGACTGTCCAACCAGTGTAGATGGCCCCAGCTGCGCAGCCAGGTGAACTGGCGCTTGGCTAGTTGCCGGGTGGCAATCACGCCGCGCTCCTCCATCTCAGCGTAGGACAGTTTGCCCTCGAGGTATTCCCATACCTGTCGGTAGCCCACGGCACGAATGGATGGCAGAGCGGCGTGCAAGTCGTCTCTCGCGCGAAGTGCTTCGACCTCGGCGATGAAGCCCTGTTCCAGCATCTGACGAAAACGTTGCGCGATTCGCGCGTGCAGTACCTGGCGCTGCTGAGGTGCAATCGCCAGTTGCGCCACAGTATACGGTAATTGCGCCGCGCCTGGCGCGCTGGCACCGGCATTTTCAGCCGCCTGGCGCCGGCGGTGGTCGCTCATCGACAAGCCGCTGACGCGTTGCACTTCCAGCGCCCTGACCAGGCGTTGCGGGTCGTTGGGGTGGATGCGCGCCGCCGATTCCGGGTCGACCCGCTGCAATTCGGCATGCAGCGCTGCCCAGCCCTCGGCCGCGGCCCAGGCTTCCAGCTCGGCGCGCACCGCCGGATCGGCGCTGGGCATGTCCGCCATACCTTCCAGCAATGCCTTGAAATACAACATGGTGCCGCCGACCAGCAGGGGGATGCGCCCCGCCGCGGTGATCTCGGCCATGGCCGCCAGGGCGTCGGCGCGGAATTCCGCCGCCGAATAGCTTTCGGCCGGATCGCGGATGTCGATCAGGCGGTGCGGGAATTCGGCCAGGATTTCCTTCGAGGGCTTCGCCGTGCCGATGTCCATGCCACGGTAGACCAGCGCCGAGTCGACGCTGACCAGCTCGATGGGCAGCAGCCGCGCCAGTTCCAGCGCCAGGTCGGTCTTGCCGGCGGCGGTCGGGCCCATGAGGAAGATGGCAGGAGGCAGGGAAGACATCGGCAACTCTTCGGTAGAACGGGCGCGTGCGGACCACGCGCTGAATCGATTGGCGCGCAGTTTACTGCACTTGGCTTAAGGCTGGCTTTATTTCAGCGCCCGCGCAGGAAGAGTTTGTCCAGCTCGTCCAGGCCCAGTTGCGTCCAGGTGGGCCGGCCGTGGTTGCACTGGCCGCTGCGCTCGGTGATTTCCATGTCGCGCAGCAGGGCGTTCATCTCCGGCAGCGTCAGGCGCCGGTTGGCGCGCACCGCGCCATGGCAGGCCATGGTCCCGAGCAGTTCGTTGAGGTGCGCCTGGATGCGGTCGCTGGTGCCGTATTCCAGCAGGTCGGCGAGCACGTCGCGCACCAGTTGGGTCGCCTCGGCCTGCTTGAGCAGCGCGGGAATCTGGCGGATCGCCAGGCTTTCCGGGCCCAGGCGCTGCAGCTCGAAGCCGAGCCGGCTGAACCAGCCGCCGTGTTCCTCGGCGCAGTCGGCCTCGCGTTCGCTCACCGCGAGGGATTCGGGCACCAGCAGCGGCTGGCCGCGCAGGCCTTCGCTGTCCATGGCGACCTTCAGGCGCTCGTAGGTGATGCGCTCATGGGCCGCATGCATGTCCACCAGCACCAGGCCGTGGGCGTTCTCGGCGAGGATATAGATGCCCTTGAGCTGGGCCAGGGCGTAGCCCAGCGGCGGGACATCCTGGGCGCTTTCCGGCAGAGCCTGGGGCGCGGCCGTCGCGGCCTGTTCCGGCAGCGGCGCGAAATAGGTGCGGTAGGCGCCCTGGGCCTCGGCGGCGGGCGGCATGTCCTGGCGCGGCGGCTGGTAGGAATAGCCGCCGCCGGAACCGGAGGAACCGCCCGAGCCGCTCCAGGTACGCGCTGCGGCCGGGGCCTCCAGCACCTTGTCCGACAGGCTCATCTCGCCCTGCGGGCCGAACTCCCCGGCAGCCTGCCCGGTGGGGCGCGGGACGGTCAGGGTGGTGGCCCCCGGCGGCGCCAACTGGTCGTCCGGGCGCACCTCGGCGAGCGCCCGGTGCAGGGTGCCATAGAGGAAGTCGTGGACCATGCGGCTGTCGCGGAAGCGCACTTCGTGCTTGGTCGGGTGCACGTTGACGTCCACCGTCGCCGGGTCGACCTCCAGGAACAGCACGAAGGTCGGGTGGCGGCCGTTGTAGAGCACGTCGCGGTAGGCCTGGCGCACCGCGTGGGCGACCAGCTTGTCGCGCACCATGCGGCCGTTGACGTAGAAGTACTGCAGGTCCGGCTGGCTGCGGGAGAAGGTCGGCAGGCCGACCCAGCCCCACAGGTGCAGGCCGTTGCGCTCGATCTCGATGGGTAGCGCCTGCTCGAGGAAGGCCGGGCCGCACACGGCGCCGACGCGGCGCGCGCGGGCGACCTCGTCCGCGGCCTCGTGCAGGCTGAAGATGGTCTTGCCGTTGTGGCGCAGGTGGAAGGCCACGTCGAAGCGGGCCAGGGCCAGGCGCTTGATGACTTCCTGCAGGTGGTCGAACTCGGTCTTCTCGGCGCGCAGGAACTTGCGCCGCGCCGGGGTGTTGAAGAACAGGTCGCGGACCTCGACGCTGGTGCCCACCGGGTGCGCCGCCGGCTGCACCCGCGGCTGCATGTCGCGGCCCTCGGTCTCCACCTGCCAGGCCTGCTCGGCGTCGGCGGTGCGCGAGGTCATGGTCAGCCGCGACACCGAGCTGATCGAGGCCAGGGCCTCGCCGCGGAAGCCCAGGCTCATCACCGCCTCGAGGTCTTCCAGCTCGCGGATCTTGCTGGTGGCGTGGCGCGCCAGGGCCAGCGGCAGGTCGTCGGCAGGAATGCCGCCGCCGTCGTCGCGTACCCGCAGCAGCTTGATGCCGCCCTGTTCCACCTCGACGTCGATGCGCCGGGCGCCGGCGTCCAGGCAGTTCTCCAGCAGTTCCTTGATCACCGAGGCAGGGCGCTCGACCACCTCGCCGGCGGCGATCTGGTTGGCCAGCCGCGGGCTGAGCAGCTGGATGCGGCGTGCTTCGTTCATTGCTGCGCCGCCAGGGAAGTCGCGGGGATGTTCAGCACCTGGCCGATGCGCACGCTATCGGTCTTCAGGTTGTTGGTGCTGCGCAGGGTGGCCATGCTCACGTCGTAGCGAGCGGCGATCATCGACAGGCTCTCGCCGGCGCGCACCACGTGCTGGCGCGGCCCGCTGGAAATCTGCCCGCCGTCGCGCAGCGAGGCGATGTAGGTGCCCGGCGGCGGCGTCTGCACGAAGTACTGGCGCACGCCGGCGGCGATGGAGCGGGCCAGGGCCTGCTGGTGCGAGGCGCTGTTGAGCTTCTGCGACTCGCCGGGGTTGGAGATGAAGCCGGTCTCCACCAGGATCGACGGGATGTCCGGCGACTTCAGCACCATGAAGCCGGCCTGCTCGACGCGGTTCTTGTGCAGCGAGGTGACGCGGCCGACATTGGTCAGCACCTTGTGCCCGACGTCCAGGCTGGAGGACATGGTGGCGGTCATCGACAGGTCGAGCAGCACGCCGGCGAGCATGTGGTCCTTGTCGTCGAGGCTGACGCTGCCGTCGCCGCCGATCAGGTCGGAACGGTTTTCGCTGTCGGCCAGCCAGCGCGCGGTCTCGGAGGTGGCGCCGCGGTCGGAGAGGGCGAACACCGAGGCGCCGAAGGCGCTGCGGCTGGGCGCGGCGTCGGCGTGGATGGAGACGAACAGGTCGGCGCCCTTCTTGCGCGCGATGGCGGTGCGCCCGCGCAGCGGGATGAAGTAGTCGCCGGTGCGCGTCAGCTCGGCGCGGAAGCCCTTCATCTGGTTGATCTGCCGCTGCAGTTCGCGGGCGATCGACAGGGTGATGTTCTTCTCGTGCAGGCCGTTCGGGCCGGAGGCGCCCGGGTCCTCGCCGCCGTGGCCGGCGTCGATGGCGATGATGATGTCGCGCTTGCCGCCGGCCGGCACCGGCGCCTTGGCCACCGGCTGCGTCGGCGTCACCGGGGTGGCCGGCTGGTTCGGCGTGGGCGTGGCGGGCACGTCGGGGGTAATGTCCGCGCCCTGGTCGTAGAGGTCCACCACCAGGCGGTTGCCGTACTGCTGGTTGGGCGGCAGGACGAAACTCTTGGGCGTCACCTGGGCGGAGAGGTCCAGCACCAGGCGCAGGTCGGTGGGCGAGCGCTGCGCCGAACGCACCGAGGTGATCGGGGTGTTCTTCAGCTTGAGCTGGTTCAGCGCGGTGCTCAGCTGCGCGCCATTGAGGTCGATGACGATGCGGTTCGGCGCGCTGAGGGTGAACAGGCTGTGCTGCACCGGGCCGGACAGGTCGAACACCAGGCGCGTGTTGTCCGGCGCGCGCCACAGGCGCACGCTCTTGATCTGCGTGATTTGCGCGGCGGCAAGAACCTCGCCGGCGCCCAGCGCCAGCAGGATGAACAACCCGGCCAACAGCGCCCGAAGGCGCAACCCCCAACCCATGTTTTTTCTCATGCTCCCGTAGCCAGGACGGCGCACCAGGCTTCGCCCCGCACTCCGTGCGGTTCCAGGCGCAGCATGCGGCCGCCCGCTTGCGGGGTAATGGTAATGTCCAGGTCGGCCTTTGGCAAAATGCCCGCGCCCCTTTCGGCCCACTCGATCAGGCACATGGCGTCGCCTTCGAAGTAATCGCGGATGCCCAGATATTCCAGTTCCTCGGGGTCGGCCAGGCGGTACAGATCGAAATGGAAGGCGCGCACCTCGCCCAGCTCGTAGGGCTCGACCAGGGTGAAGGTCGGGCTCTTCACCGCCCCGGCATGGCCCAGGCCGCGCAGAATGCCGCGCGAGAGCGTGGTCTTGCCGGCGCCGAGGTCGCCGTGCAGGTAGATCACCCCGCGCCCGCCGGTGGCCCGGGCGATCCTCGCGCCCAGCGCGTACATGGCTTCCTCGCCGTCGGCGAACAGCTTCAGTTCAGGCATGGGGCGAACTCCTCGAGCAACTGACGAACGGCAGGGATCAGGTCGCTGGCCGCGAGCCCCCGCCCCTGCGCGCCAAGCATTTCGCCGGCGCGGGCATGCAGCCAGACAGCCAGGCAGGCGGCGTCGAAGGGTTCCAGTTTCTGCGCCAGCAACGCGCCAACTATCCCGGACAGCACGTCCCCCAGGCCGGCGGTGGCCATGGCCGGATGACCATGGGAGCACAGCGCCAGGCGGCCGTCCGGCGCAGCGACCAGGCTGCCGACACCCTTGAGCACGGCCACCGCCTGGTAGCGGCTGGCCAGTTCGCGCGCGGCGGCGGCCCGGTCGGCCTGCACCTCGGCGGTGGAGCGGCCCAGCAGGCGCGCCGCCTCGGCGGGGTGCGGGGTGATCACCAGGCTGCCCGCCGGGCGCTGCACCTGGCCCTCGGCCAGCAGGTTGAGCGCATCGGCGTCCCACACCTGGGGCAGCTCCAGACTGGCCGCGGCGCTGGCCAGGCAGCGCCCCCAGGCGTTGCGGCCGATGCCGGGGCCGACCACCAGCACGCTGGCGCGCTCGGCGGCGCGCAGCACTTCGGCTGACGAGGACACACCGCGGGTCATCAGTTCCGGGCAGCGCGCCAGCGCCGCCGGCACGTGGGCGGCGCGGGTGGCGACCGAGACCAGCCCGGCGCCGCTGCGCAGGGCCGCTTCGCCGGCCAGCAGGGTGGCGCCGCCCATGCCGTGGTCGCCGCCGATCAGCAGCAGGTGGCCGAACAGGCCCTTGTGCGCCGCCTTCGGCCGCGGCGCCAGCTGCGCCAGGCTGCTGGGCGCCAGGCGCGTGGCCTGGGCCTCCTTGGGCAGTTGCGCGGGATCGGCGTCGAGGTTGTCGAAGGCCAGCTCGCCGCACTGGTCCGGACCTTCGCCGGTGAACAGGCCGAACTTGAGGCCGATGAAGGTCACCGTCAGGTCGGCGCGCACCGCGCAGCCCAGCACCTGGCCGGTATCGGCGCTGAGGCCGGAGGGGATGTCGATGGCCAGGACCGGCAGGCCGCTGGCGTTGATCCGCGCGATGGCCGCCGCGTACGGGTCGCGCACCGCGCCACCGAGGCCGGTGCCGAGCAGCGCATCCACCAGCACGCCATGCAGTTCGGCGTGTTCGTGCCAGGGCAGGATGGTCACGCCGGCGGCCAGGGCCTCGGCGTGGGCGGATGCGGCGTCGCCGGCCAGCCGCGCGGTGTCGCCCACCGCCAGCACGCGCACGTTCCAGCCGGCGCGCTGGGCCAGGGCGGCGACCAGGTAGCCGTCGCCGGCGTTGTTGCCGTGCCCGGCCAGCACCGTCAGGCGCCCGGCGTCCGGCCAGCGCCGGCGCAGGGCGCGCCAGGCGGCGTGGGCGGCGCGCTGCATGAGTTCGAAGCCGGGAGTGCCGGCGGCGATCAGGCGCGCGTCGAGGTCGCGCACCTGCCGGGCGCTGTACAGCGCGGTCGGCAGACTGTCGTGAGGGTGCGAATTCATCGGGTTTCCGCGGGGAATCGGGCGCCGGTCGGCGCGGTCTGGCAGAATTATACCTACCCCGGTCCCGCTTTCCCGCCCCCGCATGCACGATTCCACATCCGATTACAGCGCCATCGCCGAGCGCATCAAGGCCTGGGGCCGCGAGCTGGGCTTCCAGCAGGTCGGCATCGGCGGCCTGGACCTGGCCAGCCACGGCGAGCACCTGCAGCGCTGGCTGGCCGCCGGCTACCACGGCGAGATGGACTACATGGGCGCCCATGGCAGCAAGCGCTGGCGCCCGGACGAGCTGGTGCCCGGCACCCTGCGGGTGGTCTCGCTGCGCATGGACTACCTGCCCGGCGACACGCGCATGGCCCAGCGCCTGGCCGAGCCGGAGAAGGCCTACGTATCGCGCTACGCCCTGGGTCGCGACTACCACAAGCTGGTGCGCAAGCGCCTGCAGCAACTGGCCGAGCGCATCCAGCAGGAGGTCGGCCCGTTCGGCTACCGCGCCTTCGTCGACAGCGCGCCGGTGCTGGAAAAAGCCATCGGCGAACAGGCCGGGCTCGGCTGGATCGGCAAGAACACCCTGCTGCTCAACCGCAAGGCCGGCAGCTACTTCTTCCTCGGTGAGCTCTTCACCGACCTGCCGCTGCCCCTGGACGAGCCCCACGGCAGCGAGCACTGCGGGCGTTGCAGCGCCTGCCTGGAGATCTGCCCGACCAACGCCTTCGTCGGCCCCTACGTGCTGGACGCGCGGCGCTGCATCTCCTACCTGACCATCGAGCTGAAGGGCCCGATCCCCGAGGAACTGCGCGCGCCCATGGGCAACCGGGTGTTCGGCTGCGACGACTGCCAGATCGTCTGCCCGTGGAACCGCTTCGCCCGGCCCAGCGAGCAGGGCGACTTCCAGCCGCGCCACGGTCTGGACAATGCCGAGCTGGCCGAGCTGTTCCTCTGGAGCGAAGAAGAATTCCTCAGCCGCACCGAAGGCTCGCCGCTACGCCGCGCGGGCTATGAGCGGTGGCTGCGCAACCTGGCGGTGGGGTTGGGTAATGCGCCTTCAAGCATTCCGGTGATAGAGGCGCTGAAGGCGCGGCGGGAGTTTCCGTCGGAGCTGGTGCGCGAGCACGTCGAGTGGGCGCTGCGGCGGCATGGGATCGCCCCTACATCTTCCGGCAATGCCCCGTAGGATGGCGTTGAGCGAAGCGATACCCATCGCCATGACCGCATGGGTATCGCTTCGCTCAACCCATCCTACGAAAAGCACTTCGGCGCAGTAGGCGCAGACAGTTGCTCCTACGACCGCGCTTCCCCTGCTACTGCGGTTCAGACCTTGATGAAGGTCTCGCGGTAATAGCGCAGCTCGGCGATGGATTCGCGGATGTCGTCCAGCGCCAGGTGGGTGTTGCCCTTCTTGAAGCCATCCCGCACCTGCGGAGCCCAGCGCGCCGCCAGTTCCTTGAGGGTGGAGACATCCAGGTTGCGGTAGTGGAAGTAGGCCTCCAGCTTCGGCATGTACCTATAGAGGAAGCGGCGGTCCTGGCAGATGCTGTTGCCGCAGATCGGCGAGGCGCGCTTGGGCACCCATTTTTCCAGGAAGGCCAGGGTCATGGCCTCGGCCTGGGCGGCGTCGGTGATGCTTTCGCGCACGCGCTGGGTCAGGCCCGACTGGCCGTGCTGGCGGGTGTTCCACTCGTCCATGCCGGCGAGGGTCTCCTCGCTCTGGTGCACGGCGATCACCGGGCCTTCCGCGAGAATGTTCAGCTCGCTGTCGGTGACGATGGTGGCCATTTCGATGATCACGTCCCGGTCCGGGTCCAGGCCGGTCATCTCCAGGTCGATCCAGATCAGGTTCTGTGGGTTCTGCATGCTGCGCTCCTAGGCTCAAGCCCTCTAGTTTAGCGGGAAGAGCGAATGCGCATGCTAAACTCGCCGGCGATTTTTCCCGTGGATTGCATATGGCCAAGCGTCATCTCACCCGCCGGCAGAGCTGGCGCATCGAAAAGATCCAGGAAGAGCGCGCCGCGCGTGCCGCCAAGCGCGAGTCACGCGCCCTGGAGGAGCTGGAAGGCGGCGACCTGGGGCCGGAGCAGAACGGCCTGGTGATCGCCCACTTCGGCGTCCAGGTGGAAGTCGAGGCGCTGGAGGGCGAGCACGCCGGCGAGGTGCTGCGCTGCCACCTGCGCGCCAACCTGCCGCCACTGGTGACCGGCGACCGCGTGGTCTGGCGCCCGGGCAACCAGGGCATCGGCGTGATAGTCGCGCAGCTGCCGCGCACCTCCGAGCTGTGCCGCCCGGACATGCGCGGCCTGCTCAAGCCGGTGGCGGCCAACGTCGACCGCATCGTCATCGTCTTCGCCCCGCGGCCCGAGCCCCACGCCAACCTGATCGACCGCTACCTGATCGCCGCCGAGCACGCCGGCATCCAGCCGCTGCTGCTGCTGAACAAGGCCGACCTGATCGACGAGCAGAACGCCGAGCAGATCGACGCCCTGCTGGGCACCTACCGCGACCTGGGCTACCCGCTGCTGGAGGTCTCGGCCTTCAACGGCCTGGCCATGGACGCCCTGCGCGCGGCGCTGAACGATCACGTCAGCGTGTTCGTCGGCCAGTCCGGGGTGGGCAAGTCGTCGCTGGTCAACGCCCTGCTACCGGGGGTGGACACCCGCGTCGGCGACCTCTCGGAGATCACCGGCAAGGGCACCCACACCACCACCACGGCGCGGCTGTTCCACTTCCCCGCCGGCGGCGACCTGATCGACTCCCCCGGCATCCGCGAATTCGGCCTGGGGCACGTCACTCGCGACGACGTCGAGGCCGGCTTCATCGAGTTCCGCGACCTGCTCGGGCACTGCCGCTTCCGCGACTGCAAGCACGACCGCGAGCCCGGCTGCGCGCTGCTCAAGGCTCTGGAGGAAGGCCGCATCAGCCCGCAGCGCATGGCCAGTTATCGGCACATTCTCGCCAGCCTGCCGGAAACGGATTACTGATCGACACCCGCACTCCGACAGCCTTGTCGGAGCGCCAGGCCCGCCTTCACTGCTTCTTCAGCTCGTCCAGCTTCAGCTTGCCGTCATCGAACAGGTTGAGCTTCTCGCGCACCTGTTCGGCGGGCAGCGGCTGGGACGCGGGCGCGGCGCCCTGGGGCGGCGTCGGCGCGGCCCCGGCTGGCGTTGCCGCCCCGGCAGGAGAAGTGGCCGGCTGGCTGGCCGACGGCTCCTCGGCGGTGCCGTCCTGGCCCTCGATGGCGCGTTGCGCACGCTTGGTCAGGACGATGATGTCGATGCGCCGGTTCACCGGGTTCAGCGGGTTCTTGCGGTCGAACAGTTGCGACGAGGCGTAGCCCACCACCCGGGCGATCTGCCCTTCCGGATAGCCGCCGGCCACCAGGGCGCGGCGCGCGGCGTTGGCGCGGTTGGCCGACAGCTCCCAGTTGCCGAACTCGTCGCCGGCGTAGGGCTTGGCGTCGGTGTGGCCGCTGATGCTGATCTTGTTCGGCACCTGCTTGATGGTCTCGGCCATGGCCAGCAGGATGTCCTCGAAGTACGGCTGCAGGCGCGCGCTGCCCAGGTCGAACATCGGCCGGTTCTCGGCGTCGACGATCTGGATGCGCAGGCCGTCGCGGGTGATCTCGAACAGAATCTGGTCCTTGAAGCGGCGCAGCGTGGGGTTCTCGTCGACCTTGTTCTGCAACTCCTGGAGCAGCAGTTCCAGGCGCTCGTGCTCGATCTGCTCGGCCTGGCGCTCGGCTTCGGCGGGGTTGACCTCCTTCTCCGACTCCGGGCTGATGCGCGTCTCGTCCGCCTCCGGCTGCGCCTGGATCTGCGGGTTTAGGGTCTTGTCCGGGGCCGGCGTCGGCGTGCCGCCGAGGTCGATCACGTAGGGGCTGGCGCTCTCGGTGAAGCCGATGGGGTCCTGGAAGTAGCCGGAAATCGCCTTCTTCTGCTCAGGGGTGGCCGAGGACAGCAGCCACAACACCAGGAAGAACGCCATCATCGCCGTGGCGAAGTCGGCGAAGGCGATCTTCCAGGAGCCGCCGTGGTGGCCGGCGGCGTAGCGCTTGACGCGCTTGACGATGATCGGCTGGTTGTTGTCCATGCGATTAGTGTCTGATGGTGTTTCGACGCGAGCCGCGTTGCCGCGTCAAATCACGCCAGGCTAGGCGCGGGACGCAGGCAATGGTCGCCCCCTTGGCAAGTCCCGCAACGACGCATGGCGTGATTTGCCGCACAACCCGAAGGGACGGGCCGCATTTTGCGCAGTGCCGCGTTACTCGTCGTTCATTTGGAATCACCAAATCTCTCTCCTCGCGCCTTGCCCTGCGCAAAATGCGGCTCCGTCGCGGCCGTGTCGAAACGCCATCAGACACTACCTCCCGCGCACCGCCTGCTCGAGCTCGCTGAAGCTCGGACGGTGCGCCGGCAGCAGCACCTTGCGGCCGAACTCCACCGCCAGCGACGGCGGCATGCCCGAGGCCGAGGCCACCAGGCAAGCCTTGATCGCCTCGTAGAGGTTCAGCTCTTCCTTGGCGTCGTGCTCCAGGGCGTTGGACAGCGGGCCGACGAAGCCGTAGGCGGCGAGGATACCGAGGAAGGTGCCGACCAGCGCCGCGGCGACGTGGTGGCCGATCTCCGCCTGGCTGCCCTGGCCGAGCAGAGCCATGGTGATCACGATGCCGAGCACCGCGGCGACGATACCGAAGCCGGGCAGCGCGTCGGCGACGCGGGTCACGGCGTGGGACGGGTGCTCCAGGTCTTCCTTGAGGCTGCCCAGTTCCATGTCGAACAGGCCTTCCAGCTCGTGGGGGGGCCATGTTGCCGGAGGACATGATGCGCAGGTAGTCGCAGATGTAGGCGGTCATGCGCTCGTCCTTCAGCACCGCCGGGTACTTGCTGAAGATGGGGCTGGAAGCGGGTTCCTCGAGGTCGGCCTCGATGGCCATCATGCCTTCGCGGCGGCTCTTGTTGAGGATCTCGTAGAGCATCCCCAGCACTTCCAGGTAGAAGACGTGGGTGAAGCGGTTGCTGAACATCTTCGGCGCCTTCTTCAGCACCGTCATGAAGGTGCTGCCGGGGTTCGCCTGGAGGAAGGCGCCCAGCGCGGCGCCACCGATGATCAGCACTTCGAAGGGCTGCACGATGGCCATGATCTTGCCGCCGGAGAGCAGGTAGCCGCCGAGGACGCTGCCCAGCAGGACAATGATGCCGATGATTTTTGCCATTGAAGAGTCGACTGGAACGGTGGACGGGACGGGAGCGCCAATATGCGCCACCCTCTTGTTATCGGAGAAACCGCGCAAGACTATAGGCTGCAAATTGTAAAAACCAGTTCGGCGGCCCAAGCATGCCCATCCAGACACCCGACCCGCAGCGCCTCGCCTCCTGGCTCCAGTTGCTGGAGGAGTTGCCGCTGCCGGTACCCGCCGAACAGCACGAGCGCGTGCGCCGCGCCCTGGCGGACAACCGCCGGTCCCTGCGCGACATCGTCGACCTGCTGCAGGACAGCCCCACCCTGGCCCTGGCCATCCTGCGCGAGGCCAACCGCGCGCGCATGGCCCAGGACAACCCGGCGGAAAGCCTGGAAGTGGCCCTCAGCCGCCTCGGCCTGGTGCGCGCCACGGCCCTGCTGGAGAGCCTGCCCAGCGTGCCCGAGGCGCAGATGCCGCCGGCCCTGGGGCAGATGCTGCTGATCAGCCGCCACGCCATGCAGCAGGCCAGCGGCCTGTTCGCCAGCCGCCTGGCGCGCCTGTGGCAGGAAATCCACTGGGGCAGCCTGTTCATCCTGGCGCCGGTCTGGGCCCTGGCCACGGCGCGCCCGGACCTGCTCGAAGAATGGCAACAGCAGGTGCTCGGCGAAGGCCGCGCCAGCGCCGAGGTGGAGCAGGAGCTGCTGGGCATGCGCCTGCTGCCGCTGTGCGCGGCCCTGGCCGAGCGCTGGCGCCTGCCGGAGTGGATCGGCCAGGGCCTGCGCCTGCTCGGCGAGGACCACGAACTGCTGGTCCGCGCCCTGCACCTGGCCCACGCCGAAAGCGAGCCGCTGGCCCAGCAACAGCGCCTGGACGCCGATCCCGAGCTGGCGCGCTGGCTGACGCGCCCGGCCAACACCATCCTCCTGGCCAACAGCCTGGCGATGGCCGCGCACCAGTCCTGGGGCGGGCCGCACATGCTGCGCTGGCAGCGGCTCACCGCGCTCTACCTGCAGGAGCCGCTGGAGGCGCTGCAGCAGCAGGTTCACGCCCTGGCCGTGGAGAGCGCCCGCAAGGACGCCGACGCCCGCTACTGGCACCCGGCCCAGGCGCTGCTCTGGCCCTGGGACAGCCAACGCTGGCTGCCGCGCCACGCGCCCACGTCCGAGCCTACGGCGGCGAACGCTCCCGCCCCCGCCGCCGGCAACCCAGAACAATGGCGCCGGCTGTGCGCCGAACTGCTGCGCACGCCCAGCCCGTTCGGCAACCTGGTGCCGCTGCTGGAATGCGCCAGCGAAGCCCTGCACGCCTGCGGCCTGGGCCGCGCCGTGCTGCTGCTCGCCGACCGCCAGCAAAACCTGCTGCAGGCCCGCCGCAGCTTCGGCCTGGCCCCCGCGGAGCAGAACCTGCAACTGCCGGTGGCCGGCAGCCAGTTGCTGCGCCGCCTGCTGGAACGCCCGGCGCGCCTGCACCTCACCCCGGCCAACATGGCCGAGTACTCCGCGCTGCTGCCCGGCCGCCTGAAGGCGGCGCTGCCCGGCAACCACCTGCTGCTGCGCTCCCTGGCCCGCGGCCAGCGCGTGGTGATGCTGGTGCTCGCCGACCGCAACGGCCACCCCATCGGCGAGGTCCAGGGCCAGGCCTTCGACAAGACCTGCCAGTGCATCGAGCGCGCCCTGCAGCAATTCGGCGCACCTGCGGCCCAGTGACACGCCCTGAAGCGATTGCCCGCCAGCGCCCCGCGCTTTTTCGTTAAACTGCGGGGTTTCGCGGGTAGCCCAGGGCGCCAGCTCACGCCATCCCGTCCCCCGCACCCGCCTTCAGGGAGATGCCGACATGTCCGCCTTTTCCGACCTGCCCCTGGTGATAGAACCGGCCGAGCTGGCCGCCCGCCTCGACGCTCCCGAGCTGATCCTGGTCGACCTGACCAGCCCGGCGCGCTACGCCGAGGGCCACCTGCCCGGCGCCCGCTTCGTCGCCCCCGCGCGCACCCAGTGGGGCCAGCCGCCGGCGCCCGGCCTGCTGCCGGCCAAGGCCGACCTGGAAGCGCTGTTCGGCGAACTGGGGCACAACCCGGACGCCGTATACGTGGTGTACGACGACGAAGGCGGCGGCTGGGCCGGGCGCTTCATCTGGCTGCTGGACGTCATCGGCCACCAGCGTTACCACTACCTGGACGGCGGCCTGCACGCCTGGCTGGCCGAGGGCCGCGAGCTGAGCCAGGCGGTTCCGGCGCCGGCCGGCGGCCCGCTGCCGCTGACGCTGCACGACGAACCCACCGCCACCCGCGAATACCTGCAGAGCCGCCTGGGCGCCGCCGACCTGGCCGTCTGGGACGCGCGCAACCCCAGCGAATACAGCGGCCAGAAGGTGCTGGCGGCCAAGGCCGGACACATCCCCGGCGCGGTCAACTTCGAGTGGACCGCCGGCATGGACGCGGCCCGCGCCCTGCGCATCCGCACCGACATGGCGCAAATCCTTCGCGACCTGGGCATCACCCCGGACAAGGAAGTGATCACCCACTGCCAGACCCACCATCGTTCCGGCTTCACCTACCTGGTGGCCAAGGCCCTCGGCTACCCGCGGGTCAAGGGCTACGCCGGCTCCTGGTCGGAATGGGGCAACCACCCCGACACCCCCGTAGAGGTTTAAGGAATGTCGTTCAAAGATCGTCTGTTCATCCTCGGCCAGTACCTGCTGCCGCATCACCTGCTGTCGCGCCTGATCGGCTGCGCGGCCGAATGCCGCGCCGCCTGGTTCAAGAACCGCCTGATCGGCTGGTTCGCCCGCCGCTACCAGGTCGACATGCGCGAGGCGCTGGTGGAAGACCTGCAGGCCTACGAGCACTTCAACGCCTTCTTCACCCGCGCCCTGAAGGACGGCGCGCGGCCGCTGGACGAAACGCCCGGCGGCGTGCTCTGCCCGGCCGACGGCGCCATCAGCCAGCTCGGCCCGATCGAGCACGGGCGCATCTTCCAGGCCAAGGGCCACAGCTTCAGCCTGACCGCGCTGCTGGGCGGCGACGCCGAGCGCGCCGCGCCCTTCATGGGCGGCAGCTTCGCCACCGTCTACCTCTCGCCCAAGGATTACCACCGCGTGCACATGCCGCTGGCCGGCACCCTGCGCGAGATGGTCTACGTGCCCGGCCGGCTGTTCTCGGTGAACCAGCTCACCGCCGAGCAGGTGCCGGAACTCTTCGCCCGCAACGAGCGGGTGGTCTGCCTGTTCGACACCGAACGCGGGCCCATGGCCGTGGTGTTGGTGGGCGCGATGATCGTCGCCTCGGTGGAAACCGTGTGGGCCGGCCTGGTCACGCCGCCGAAGCGCGAGCTGAAGGCCTTCGCCTACGACGAAGCGGCCCGCCAGCCCATCCACCTGGAAAAAGGCGCGGAACTGGGGCGCTTCAAACTGGGCTCCACCGCCATAGTGCTGTTCGGCCCCGAGCAGGTCGCCTGGGCCGAACAACTGGCCGCCGGCAGCCCGGTGCGCATGGGCCAGTTGCTGGGCAACGCCCGCCAGGCGTGAGCCGGCGCAGGCCGGGCAGCCTGTATCCGGCCTGTTACCCGAAAGCCAACGGCAGGCCCGCTCCCCAACCAGGGAACGGGCTGCCTTCTCAGGTGGATACTGCTAGAGTTTGGAAAAAACCGGCGCCCAAGACCGGCACAACGGTCCAGCGAACGGCCCAGATCGTGGAGCACCTCATCCGACCATGGACAATACGAGTCCCCAGCAATTGCTGCGCGTCCCCACCCCGACGCAGGAAAGCCTGAGCTTCTGCAACGTCACTGCGCGCGACATCAAATACTGGCTGGACCACCTGCCCAAGGCCAACCTCGGCGAGACCGCGCGCCAGCTCTACCAGGGCCTGATCGAGCTGAACCAGCTGAAGCTCCCGGTGGAAGCCCGCCTGCAGCTGCTGGAGCTGTTCCGCCCGGAAGTCCAGTCGGTCTGCCACAACCTCGAACGCCACTTCCTCAACCACTCCATCGTCCTCGACGAGCGCCCGCGCAAGGTCGCCAACCTCTGCCAGGCCCTGCAGAACCACCTGGCCGTCGGCTACAAGCTGGTGGTGGTGCGCGAGGCGCCGCGCTTCACCCGCGAACGCGCGCAAATCCTCACCCTCGCCCTGCAACGGGCGATCCGCAGCCTGTGCGGCCCGCTGATCCGCGCCCAGCAGCTCTACTGCCCGGTGCCGGAAAGCCTGTGGCTGGAGCTGCACCAGCTCTACCAACTGGCGCGCAGCAAGGGCGTGCAGGCCCTGGCGGTCCGCGACGACCTGGCCAAGCAGGGCAACACCCTGACCGTGGAGCAGGCCTACCTGGTGGCCCTGCTGCTGGGCTGCGCCCGCTGCAACCAGATGCGCCAGGCCGGCATCGCCCAATTGGCCGATGCCCTGGAGGCCTGGGGTTCATTGGTGCGCCTGCAGGAAGCCGACCTGCCGTCCAGCCTGTTCGTGGTCGCCCCGCAGGTGGACGGCCCGCCGCGCTACCGTTCGCTGTACAAGGCCGGCGACCTGCACAACGGCCTGGGCATGGACCCGCAGCGCCTGGTGGCGGCGATCAAGGAGTACATGAACGCCCCCGCCGAGCAACGCGACAAGCTGCCGCTCAAGGGGGGCGAGCGCATCAGCGTCGACCTGCTGCAGCACCTGGCCAGCGCCTGGGGCGACATCGCCGAGCGCAGCTTCCAGCGCACCTCCGGCCAGGGCCAGCTGACCCTCTGCATCGGCATGAGCGCGCTGCACTACTACCTGTCCGGCCGGCGCCCGTTCGCCGACCTGCTCAAGCTGCCCGAACCGGTGCAGGCGACCTTCCAGGCGGAAGTGAACGACGCCTGGGCCAATGCCTTCGACGCGCAGAAGGTCACCGACTGGCAACCGGGCATGCCGCTGGAGGAAATCGAATACCAGCCGCTGCGGACGGCGGAGCAAGGCTCGGCCGACGCCGCCGAATCGGCGACCTGCGACGAGTACCCGGTCTTCGCCCTGCCCATCGTCAACCACAGCCCAGGCGGCTATTGCCTGACCTGGCCGAAGGAAATCCCCAGCCAGTTGCAGGCCGGCGAACTGCTCGGCATCCAGGACGTTCCCGGCCAGGGCTGGAGCATCGCAGTGGTGCGCTGGATCCGCCAGGTCCGCGGCGGCGGCACGCAGATGGGCATCGAGCTGATCGCCCCCATCGCCCAGCCCTGCGGCCTGCAACTGCTGCGCAAGTCGGAGCAGAGCAGCCACTACCTGCGCGCCCTGCTGCTGCCGGAAATCGCCGCCATCTCGCGGCCGGCGACGCTGATCTCGCCGCGACTGCCGTTCCAGGAAGGCAGCCGCGTGCAGATCAACCTGCACGGCGAGGAACGTCGCGCCACCCTGACACGCAAGCTCACCGCCACCGGCAGTTTCAGCCAGTTCGAATACAGTACCCAGGAACGTCCGAAGGGCGCCGACGATAAGCCCGTCACAGGAGCGAACGGCCACACGGGGCACGGGGAGGAAGACTTTGACTCACTCTGGAAGTCGCTGTAGATTCGGCCGCACTCCATTCGTCGCCTCCTGGCTGCCGTCCGGCGCGCCATAAGCAGCTCTTCATGGCCAATGAAAAGAAAACCGTCCGCCTGCTGATCCTGGAAGACTCGCAGAACGAGGCCGAACGTCTGGTCAGCCTGTTCCGCAACGCCGGGCGTGCGACCCGCGTCCACCGCGTGACCTCCAGCGAAGACCTCGGCGAAGCCCTGCAACAGACCTGGGACCTGCTGATCGCCGCCCCGCAAAGCAGCGCGCTGGCGCCGGAGGAGGCCCTGGCCAGCCTGCGCCGCCAGGCCAAGGACATCCCCTTCATCCAACTGGTCGAAGGCAACGATTCCGACAGCATCACCGAGGCCCTGGCCCTGGGCGCCCAGGACGCCCTGCCCCAGGGCGAGGACGAGCGCCTGGTGCTGGTGGCCAACCGCGAACTTGCCGCCCTGGAGGAACGCCGCGCCCGGCGCACCGCCGAGGTCGCCCTGCGCGAGGCGGAAAAGCGCTGCCAGCTGCTGCTGGACAGCTCGGTGGACGCCATCACCTACGTCCACGACGGCATGCACATCTACGCCAACCGCGCCTACGTCGCGATGTTCGGCTACGAGGACGCCGAGGAACTGGAAGGCCTGCCGATGATCGACCTGATCGCCGCCGCCGACCAAGCCACCTTCAAGGACTTCCTCAAGGGCTACCAGCACGGCGAGGGCGACAACGAACTGCTGTGCGACGGCGTGCGCGTCGACGGCCAGAGGTTCCGCGCGCGCATGGGCTTCTCGCCGGCCACCTACGACGGCGAACCGTGCATCCAGGTGGTGATCCGCGCCGAGCAGGACAACAGCGAGCTGCAGGAGAAGCTGCGCGAGGTCAGCAGCCAGGACCTGGTCACCGGCCTGTTCAACCGCGCCCACTTCCTCGACCTGATGGATGCCGCCGTGGAGCGCGCCGTCACCGCCGGCCAGCCGGCCACCCTCGCCTACCTGCTGCTCGACCGCGCGCAGCACCTGCAGCTGAGCCTGGGCATCGCCAGCATCGACCTGCTGCTGGCCGACCTCGCCCACCTGCTGCGCGAGCACTTCCCCGAGAGCGTGCAGTTGGCCCGCTTCAGCGACGACGCCTTCAGCGTGCTGCTCGACGGCCAGACGCCGGAACAGAGCAAGGCCCTGTTCGCCAGCCTGCTGAAGAAGGTCGAGGGCCACCTGTTCGACATCCACGGGCGCACCGCCCAGGTCACCCTGTCGATCGGCTGCGCCGGGCTCGACGAAAAGACCAGTCGCGCCCAGGACGTCATCGACCGCGCCCATCGCTGCGCCGACGAAATCGCCCAGGCCGAGGGCAACGGCATCAAACTCTACGACCCGGCCGACGAACTGGCCGCCGCCGCCAGCCGCGGCGACCTGCTGGCGATCATCCAGCAGGCGCTGGAGAAGAATGCCTTCCGCCTGCTGTTCCAGCCGATCATCAGCCTGCGCGGCGACAGCCACGAGCTGTACGAAGTGCTGCTGCGCCTGCTCAACCCGCAGGGCGAGGAAGTGCCCGCCGCCGACTTCTTCGGCGCGGCCAAGGCCGGCGGCCTGGCCGAGCGCATCGACCGCTGGGTGCTGCTCAACTCCATCAAGCTGCTCGCCGAACACCGCGCCAAGGGCCACAACACCAAGCTCTTCGTGCACCTGTCCGGCCCCAGCCTGCAGGACGCCGGGCTGCTGCCCTGGCTGGCGGTGGCGCTGAAAGCCGCGCGCCTGCCGGCCGACTCGCTGATCCTGCAGGTCAGCGAAACCGACGCCGTGGCCCACCTCAAGCAAGCCAAGGCGCTGAGCCAGGGCCTGGCCGAGCTGCACTGCCAGGTCGCCCTCGGCCAGTTCGGCTGCGCGCTGAACCCGTTCAACACGCTCAAGCACATGAACGTCGACTTCGTGAAGATCGACGGCTCCTACGTGCAGGACCTCAGCCGTCCGGAGAACCAGGAAAACCTGCGCACCCTGATGGCCAGCCTGCACGCCCAGGCCAAGCTGACCATAGTGCCCATGGTGGAAAGCGCCACGGCCCTGGCCACCCTCTGGCAGGCCGGCGCCAACTACATCCAGGGCCGCTACCTGCAGGGCCCGAGCCAGGCGATGGATTACGACTTCTCTTCGGAGGAGTGATCCGCTCCCGCGCCTTCCGGCAAACGCAGGATGGGTCGAACGAAGCGATACCCATCAATCACCACGGCCGCATGGGTTTCGTAAACTCAACCCATCCTACGAAAGGCACCTCGGCGCACGGATTCATTTGTAGGCGGGCCCTGCCCGCGAATCGCGCGCAGGGCGCGCTCCTACAGGTCGACACCAAGCTCCGTAGCGGGTGATCGGTAGGGCGCAAACCGTTCGCGGTTATCCGCCGATACTCCTGTGCCTTCCGACAAACGTAGGATGGGTTGAGCGAAGCGATACCCATCACCACGGCCGCATGGGTTTCATAAACTCAACCCATCCTACGAAAGACACATCGGCGCACGGATTCATTTGTAGGGCAGGCCCTGCCCGCGAATCGCGCGCAGGGCGCGCTCCTACAGGTCGACACCGAACCCCGTGGCGGGGCCTCGGTAGGGCGCAAACCGTTCGCAGTTATCCGCCGATACTCCTGTGCCTTCCGGCAAACGTAGGATGGGTTGAGCGAAGCGATACCCATCACCACGGCCGCATGGGTTTCGTAAACTCAACCCATCCAACGAAAGACACGTCGGCGCACAGATTCACTTGTAGGAGCGGGCCCTGCCCGCGAATCGCGCGCAGGGCGCGCTCCTACAGGTCGACACCAAGCTCCGTAGCGGGTAATCGGTAGGGCGCATAACCGTTCGCGGTTATCCGCCGATACACCAACAGCCGGAAGCAGCGGACACCGCCATGGGCACGGCATTTCCCGTAGGAGCGGATTCATCCGCGATCCGGCCGGCAGGCCGGTATTCCCACAGCGTCTCAGCGTCCGTCCACGCCCTCGCGGTCGCGGAAGCCCAGCAGGTAGAGGATGCCGTCCAGGCCCAGGGTGGAGATGGCCTGCTTGGCCGACTGCTTGACCAGCGGCTTGGCGCGGAAGGCCACGCCCAGGCCGGCCAGGCCGAGCATCGGCAGGTCGTTGGCGCCGTCGCCCACGGCGATGGTCTGCTCCAGTTGCAAGCCTTCCTTCGCCGCCAGTTCGCGCAGCAGGTCGGCCTTGCGCTGGGCGTCGACGATCGGCTCGATGGCCACGCCGGTGACCTTGCCGTCGACGATCTCCAGCTCGTTGGCGAAGACGTAGTCGATGCCCAGCTTCGCCTGCAGCTGTCGGGCGAAATAGGTGAAGCCGCCGGAGAGGATGGCGGTCTTGTAGCCCAGGCGCTTGAGCTCGGCGAACAGCGTCTCGGCGCCCTCGGTCAGGCGCAGCGAGGCGCCGATTTCCTCGAGCACGTCCTCGGACAGGCCCTTGAGCAGCGCCAGGCGCTCCTTGAAGCTGGCGCGGAAGTCCAGCTCGCCGCGCATCGCCCGCTCGGTGATTTCCGAAACCTGCTCGCCGACGCCGGCGGCCTTGGCCAGCTCGTCGATGACCTCGGCCTCGATCAGCGTCGAGTCCATGTCGAACACCGCCAGGCGGCGGTTGCGGCGGTACAGCGAGTCGCGCTGGAAGGCGATGTCGACGTTCAGCTCCTGGGCCACGCTGAGGAACTCGGCGCGCAGGGCCACCGGGTCGGCCGGCTCGCCGCGCACGGAGAACTCGATGCAGCCCTTGCCGCGCTCGGCCGGCATGTCCAGCGGCATGCGCCCGGACAGGCGGTCGATGTGGTCGATGTTCAGCCCGTACTTGGCGGTGATCGAGCTGACCCGCTGCAACTGCTCGGCGGTCACCCGGCGCGTCAGCAGGGTGACGATCTGGCGCGGCTTGCCCTGGCCGCCGACCCATTGCTGGTAGTCCGCCTCGGAAACGGGGGTGAAGCGCACCTGCTGGTCGAGCTCGTAGGCGGTGAAGAGCACGTCCTTGAGGACCGCGGAGGCCCGCTCGGTGTCGGGAATCTCCACCAGGATGCCGAAGGACAGGGTGTCGTGGATCACCGCCTGGCCGATGTCGAGGATGTTCACCCCGCCCTGGGCCAGCACGCCGGTGATGGCGGCGGTGAGACCGGGGCGGTCTTCCCCGGTGATGTTGATCAGGACGATTTCGCGCAAGGCGCAGTCTCCGCCATGGAAAAAGCGCACATTCTAGCGCCTTTCTCGGCCGCCGCCTCGCCCGCCGGCGGCACAACCGCCGATCGGATCGTCCGTGCCGTCCGGATCACGGACGGACCGGCGCTTTGCCCGCTTCCGGGGCGCCGTTATACTGCCGGGACTGTCCTTCATAGAAGACCGAGCCCGCTGTGACCCGGCCCACGTCCGTCAAGCCCGATAATTTCTTCCTGTTGCTGTACCACGCCCTGCGCCAGCGCCGGGTGCCCATCGCCCTGCGCATCGCCATCCACAGCCTGGTGCTGGTGGCGGCGGCGCTGCTGATCTACGCCTGGGTGATGGGCATGCAGTTCAAGCAGGCCATGCACCAGCAGGCCGACGCCGTGGGCCAGAGCCTGACCACCCAGACCGCGGCCTCGGCCACCGAGCTGCTGGTGTCCAACGACATCCTCAGCCTCAACGTGCTGCTGGGCAACCTGACCAAGAACCCGCTGGTGGCCCACGCCGCCATCTACAGCGCCGACGGCCGCACCCTGGCCGAGGCCGGCTCGCGGCCCAAGCAGGGCCTGCTGGGCGACAGCGAGGGCGTCTACTCGACGCAGATCACCTTCCAGGAGGTCATGGCCGGCCAGCTGCGCATCAGCCTGGACATGGAACAGTTCCAGCAGCCGATGATGGTCAGCCTGCAGAGCATGGGCCTGATCAGCCTGATCCTGCTGCTGCTCACCCTGACCCTCAGCCTGCGCCTGGGCCGCCACATCTCCACCCCGCTGCTGCAGCTGCGCGTGTGGCTGCGCGACCCGGACGACCCCGCCCCCGGCGCCGGCCTGCAGAACGAGATCGGCGACCTGGCCCGCCAGCTCCAGGCACGCCTGGTGCCGGAGAAGCCGCCGGCCCCCGAGCCCGCTCCCGCGCCGCGCAAGCCCGCGCCCAAGGCAGCCGCGCCGACCCTGGCGAAAGCCGCGGAGAAGCCGGCCAGGCCCGTCGCCGACGACATCGCCAGCGAGCCGGACGACGAACGCGAACCCCGCCTCGACCTGCCGCGCGACGAGCACGAGTTCGACGAGAACATCTTCGCCGAGGACGAGCTGCACGACGAAACGCCCATGGCCACTGAAGCGTTCGCCGAGGACTTCTCCGAAGAGGCCGCCGAAATCGCCGAAGAGCCCGAGGAAGAACCCGAGCCACAGCTGCCCAACCCCTGCGCCGTGCTGGCCGTGCAACTGGGCAACCAGGAACAGCTGCGGCGCCTGCCGCGCAGCCGCCTGGTGGACCTGCTGGAGCGCTACCGCGACTGCCTGGAGCAGGCCGCACGGCTGTACAAGGGCCAGCTGTTCACCCTCAGCGACGGCGGCAGCCTGATCCTCTTCCACGCCCGCGACGACGACGACTACCTCACCCACGCCCTGTGCTGTGGCGAGCTGATGCGCGCCCTCGGCCACGCCCTGCAGATCGAAGTGGTGGACAGCGGCATTACCCTGCAACTGCAACTGGGCCTGACCCAGGGCGACGAGCTGGCGGAACTGGCCCAGGCCGAGCTGCTGCAGGAAGGCGCCGTGCAGAACGCCCTGAACCTCAGCCAGCACAGCCGCAACCTGCTGCTGATCGAACGCGCCATCGCCGAGGACGAGCAGGTGCGCCAGCGCGCCCGCGTCCGCGCCATCGCCAACCCGGCCGAGGCCAGTTGCGTGGAATGGCTGAAGGAACCCTACCCGTCGATGCTGGAACGCCAGCTCACCCGCATGCGCGCCCTGCGCACTTCCTGACCGCGCTGCCGGCCGCCCATCGGGCGGCCGGCCTCCTTCTGCGACCTGCTATCGAGCAGCTTCAGGGTAGGTACAGCAGCACATGGGGCTCGCGGTCGAAGTCGGCGGCCACCAGCGGCTTCAGGCCGGCCAAGGTCAGCGCCGAGACCATCTGATCCAGCAAGACCTGACGAAGGTCGCGGTGAGCAGCAACAGCGCCACGGCGAGCAGCGCCCAACGCGGCGAGATCGGCTCCAACAGGCGGTACACCAGGGCCACCAGCGCCGCCGCGGCCAGCGCCGAGGGCAGCCAGGCGGCCAGGCTGTCGACGCGGCCGAACGGCAGCGACAGCAGGTAGATGAGCAGCGTCGAGGTGCTCGGGTAGTCCGGGTAGGGTTCGCCATAGGTGCTGGGAAACAGGCTCGGCCCGTGGCGCAGCATTTCCTGGGCGAACAGCACGAAACGCGAGTCGAAGCCGATGATCGCCCGCCCCTTGGCCTGGGCGCAGAACAGCAGCAGGGCGAGCGCGCCCAGCAGCCAGGCGCGGACGGCCGGGCCCAGGCTGGCCAGCCTGGAGGACGACGGGGAGAGGGAGGCTGGCAAGGGCTTACCCCCGCCGGGCGCCGATCGAAGGGATTCCGATCAACGGTGCCGGCAGAACCGCTGCCTTGTTAGCACCGTCGCGGTCAAGAAATCGTCAACGAAAACGGCCCGCGGAGGAGAATGCTCGCGGGCCACGGCCGATCAGAAGCGGAAGACTTCGACATTGTTGTGGATGGGCACCACCAGCGGCATCTTCGGCCCTTCTTCCTTGGGCTTGGCGGCCTGCTCGGTGTTCGCCGCCGGCTTGCGCGGAGCGGCCGGCTGCTCGGCGGCCACCGCCACCGGGCGCACGTCCTGGGCCAGTTGCCCGGCGAGGCGGCGCAGCAGTTCGCTCTGCGCACGAACCTGGTCCTGCAGGCTGCCGTCGTGCTTTTCCTCTTCGTGGAACACGCGGCTGTCGCGCAGCGTGCCCTTCTGGTCGAGCAAGCGCCAGCGCGCATCCAGCACCGCCGGCTCCTTCGGGCCGGAATCCAGGCGGGTGATGGTCAGCATCACCTGCACCTGCGGGGTGAACCCCGGCTGCTCCGGGAACAGCGCCAGGCGGGTGGTGTCCAGGCTACTGGACAGCTGGCGCACCAGCAGTTGGCTGACGTTGGTTTCCAGGCTGCCGGCCCAGCGCGCCTCGGTGGACAGGTTGAGGATGCCATCGGCCTGGCGCTGGACCATGGACTCACGTTGCAGGTAGTCGGCCAGCTGCACCGGACCGAGCAGTACGGCGATACCGTTGTCGCGGGTCGGCAGCGGGGTCGCACCGGCATCCAGTTGGTACAGTTGCGTCGGCCGATTCACCGTACAGCCCGCCAGCCCGAGGAGGCCGACGAGGGAAAGACATGCGAGGACGCGCAGGGCGCTCATCGTGCAATCACCGTTAATTCGCCGAAGATCGGCGTCACTTGCTACAAAAAACCACAAACCAAAACGACAATGGAGCCATGGCGCCAGCGTCAAAGGGACCTATCATCCCTTAACCGGCGCCATAGCTCCAGAGGCAGAGTGTATCGCAGAGCGTTTCAGTCCTGAGACAGTGACTCGACCAGCAGCGCATCGACCCTCTGGAAGCCACGCGGCAGCTTGTTGCCGCGCCGTCCGCGCTCGCCCTTGTAATGCTCCAGGTCGTCGCCGCGCAGCGACAGGGTGCGCTTGCCGGCCTGCAACACCAGGGTCGCCCCCGGCGGCAGAACTGCCAGGTCGGTCAGGTATTCCTCGCGACTGGCCACGCGCTCGCCCGGCACGCTGATGATCTTGTTGCCCTTGCCCTTGGCCAGCTGCGGCAGGTCGGAGACCTTGAACAGCAGCAGGCGGCCCTCGGTGGTCACCGCCGCCAGCCAGTCCTGCTCGACGTCGGCCACCGGCCGCGGGGCCATGACCTGGGCGCCGTTGGGCAGGCTGAGCAGGGCCTTGCCGGCCTTGTTCTTGGCCTGCATGTCCTCGCCCTTGACCACGAAGCCGTAGCCGGCGTCCGAAGCCAGCACGTACAGGGCGTTGTCCTCGGGCAGCAGCACGCGCTCGAAGCTGGCGCCCGGCGGCGGCGTCAGGCGGCCGGTCAGCGGCTCGCCCTGGCCGCGCGCCGACGGCAGGCTGTGGGCCGCCAGCGAGTAGCTGCGCCCGGTGGAGTCGATGAACACCGCGTACTGGTTCGAGCGCCCCGGCGCTGCGGCCTTGAAGGTGTCGCCGGCCTTGTACGAGAGCCCTTCGGCGTCGATGTCGTGGCCCTTGGCGCAACGCACCCAGCCCTTGTCGGAGAGCACCACGGTGACCGGCTCGGTGGGCATCAGCTCGGTTTCCGAGAGGGCCTTGGCCTCGGCGCGCTCGACGATCGGCGAGCGGCGGTCGTCGCCATAGGTCTCGGCGTCGGCGATCAGCTCGTCGCGCACCAGCTTGCGCAGCTTGGCGTTGGAACCGAGGATCGCCAGCAGCTTGGCGCGCTCCTTGGCCAGCTCGTCCTGCTCGCCGCGGATCTTCATCTCTTCCAGGCGCGCCAGCTGGCGCAGGCGGGTGTCGAGGATGTAGTCGGCCTGCACGTCGGTGAGGGCGAAGCGCTCCATCAGCACCGGCTTGGGCTGGTCCTCGGTGCGGATGATGTGGATCACCTCGTCGAGGTTGAGGAAGGCGATCAGCAGGCCTTCCAACAGGTGCAGGCGCTTCTCCACCTTGTCCAGGCGGAACTGCAGGCGGCGGCGCACGGTGTCGGTGCGGTAGGTCAGCCATTCGCTGAGCAGCTGGCGCAGGTCCTTGACCTGCGGCTTGCCGTCCAGGCCGATGACGTTGAGGTTCACCCGGTACGAGCTTTCCAGGTCGGTGGTGGCGAACAGGTGGGTCATCAGCTCGTCGGCGTCCACGCGGTTGGAGCGCGGGATGATGACGATGCGGGTGGGATGCTCGTGGTCCGACTCGTCGCGCAGGTCGGCGACCATCGGCAGCTTCTTGGCCTGCATCTGCGCGGCGATCTGCTCCAGCACCTTGGCCCCGGAGACCTGGTGCGGCAGCGCGGTGACCACGATGTCGCCGTCCTCGACGCGGTACACGGCGCGCATGCGCACCGAGCCGCGACCGGTCTCGTAGATCTTCTGCAGGTCGGCGCGCGGGGTGATGATTTCTGCCTCGGTGGGGAAGTCCGGGCCCTGCACGTGTTCGAGCAGCTCGCCGACGCCGGCGTCCGGCTGGTCGAGCAGGCGCACGCAGGCCGCGGCCACTTCGCGCAGGTTGTGCGGCGGCACGTCGGTGGCCATGCCCACGGCGATGCCGGTGGTGCCGTTGAGCAGCAGGTTGGGCAGGCGCGCCGGCAGCACTGCCGGCTCCTGCATGGTGCCGTCGAAGTTCGGCACCCAGTCGGCAGTGCCCTGGCCCAGCTCGGAGAGCAGGGTTTCGGCGTAGCGCGACAGGCGCGCCTCGGTGTAGCGCATGGCGGCGAAGGACTTGGGATCGTCCGGCGCACCCCAGTTGCCCTGGCCGTCCACCAGCGGGTAGCGGTAGGAGAACGGCTGGGCCATCAGCACCATGGCTTCGTAGCAGGCCGAGTCGCCGTGGGGGTGGTACTTGCCGAGCACGTCGCCGACGGTGCGCGCCGACTTCTTGTGCTTGGAGTCGGCGTCCAGGCCCAGTTCGCTCATGGCGTAGACGATGCGCCGCTGCACGGGCTTCAGGCCGTCGCCGATGTGCGGCAGGGCGCGGTCCATGATCACGTACATGGAGTAGTTCAGGTAGGCCTGTTCGGTGAACTCGGCGAGGGAGCGACGCTCCACGCCTTCCAGGCTCAGATCGAGGGTTTCGCTCATGCGTGCCTCACGGGGAAGTGTTCTGGCGCAGCACCAGGGTGCCGTCGCGCTGGGAGAATTCGAGTTGTCTGAGGGCGCTCATGCCGAGCAGCACCTCGTTGCCGCCCATGCCCGGGGCGATGATCGCCGGCACGTCCTTCAAGAGGATGTCGCCCAGCTCCAGGCGCTGCAGGCGCGTGCGCCAGCCCCGGGTGCGGCCGTTGGCGGTGTCCAGGTCGATGGGCGCGCCACGCTGCAGTTGCAGGCGCAGGGCCAGGGCTTCCGGCACGGCCACGGCGCTGGCGCCGGTGTCCAGCAGGAAGGTCGCCGGGGTACCGTCGATCAGGCCGTCGAACACGTAGTGGCCCTGGCGGTTGCCCAGCAGGCGCAGCTCCACGTAGCCGTCGCCGTGCAGCGACTGCGGCTGGACGTTGGGGTTGTGCTGGCGCTTTTCCCACAGGCCGAAGAAGTGCGTGGCCAGGCCGATGCCGGCCAGCCAGGCGAGCAGCATCATGGCCTTGCCGAGGCGGCGTCCGGGTTGCGCGTCGTTCATTTGCCACCCAGCCAGCCCTCCGCCGGGGCGGCGAAGCGCAGCACGTAGGGGCGCGCATCGCCATCGGCGCGGGCCACGTCGCCGTTGTCCAGGCCGATCCAGGCGCCCTTGTCGTCGATCACCAGGGCCTCGGCCACGCCGTAGGGCAAGGCGTAGCGGCGCTGCGGGGCCAGGGCGCCGTCGGCGAACGACCAGCAGCGCTCGGCGGCGCCGCTGTCGGCGTTGCGCCGGCAGACCTGGTGCACCAGGCGCTCCAGGGTGAACAGCTTGCCCTGGTACAGCGCCAGGTCGGAGAAGTCCAGGGCCAGCGGCTTGTCGCTTTCCAGTTGCGGCGGCGGCAGCGCCGTCCCGGCCTCGCTGAGCAGCACGCAGGCGCCGTCGCATTTCCAGCTGCCGTTGTCGTTGCGCAGGCGCAGCAGGCCGCGGCGCTGGCGCTCGGCAGCGAGCCACAGGCGCTTGCCGTCGGCGTCGATGGCCAGGCCTTCGTAGTAGGCGTTGTTGACCATCAGCAGGCCGCTGGCGCGCGCCTGGCGCAGCAGCGTCGGCGGCAGCTCCAGCCATTGCGCGGCGCCGGCCTCCGGCACCCGCAGCACGCCGGCATAGGCCTCGCTGACCAGGTAGCGGTTGCCCTTGCCGTCGCAGCTGAGGCCTTCGAAGTCCATGGCCCCGCCGCGCACCAGGCCGTACAGCCAGGTGCGCGCGCGGGCGCCCCAGGACAGGCCGCTGTCGGGCAGCCCGGGCGCGCTGAAGGTCTCGGCGCGGGCCTGCCAGACGCTGCCCGGGGTTTCGTCCGGGCGCAGGCCGTAGAGGCGGTCGTCGTCGCGGTCGGACACCGTCCACAGCTCGCCGCCGCACAGCGCCAGCCCCGACAGGTTGCCCGCGGGCATGCCTTCCACGGCGTGCTCGGAGAGGAACTGCAGGGCCGGCCCCTGCCCTACCGCGGGTGCGTCCGCCAGGGCCTGGGCGCAGCCGAGCACGGCCGCCAGGGCGGCCAGCGCGCGGCGCATCAGGCCAGGACCTCGGCCAGGTTGCCCTTGGTCTCCAGCCAGGACTTGCGGTCGCCGGCGCGTTTCTTGGCCAGCAGCATGTCCATGATCTCGACGGTGCCCTCGGCGTCTTCCAGGGTCAGCTGCACCAGACGCCGGGTGTTCGGGTCCATGGTGGTTTCGCGCAGCTGCGGCGGGTTCATCTCGCCCAGGCCCTTGAAGCGGGTGACCTGCGGCTTGCCGCGGCGCTTCTCGGCCAGCAGGCGGTCGAGGATGCCGTCGCGCTCGGCGTCGTCCAGGGCGTAGAAGACTTCCTTGCCCAGGTCGATGCGGTACAGCGGCGGCATGGCCACGTAGACGTGCCCGGCTTCCACCAGCGGGCGGAAGTGGCGGACGAACAGGGCGCACAGCAGGGTGGCGATGTGCAGGCCGTCGGAGTCGGCGTCGGCGAGGATGCAGATCTTGCCGTAGCGCAGCTGGCTCAGGTCGGCGGCGCCCGGGTCGACGCCGATGGCCACGGCGATGTCGTGCACTTCCTGGCTGGCCAGGACTTCGCCACCATCCACTTCCCAGGTGTTCAGGATCTTCCCGCGCAGCGGCATGATCGCCTGGAATTCCTTGTCCCGCGCCTGCTTGGCCGAGCCGCCGGCGGAGTCGCCTTCCACCAGGAACAGTTCGGCGCGCATCGGGTCCTGGCCGGCGCAGTCGGCCAGCTTGCCGGGCAACGCCGGGCCCTGGGTGATCTTCTTGCGCTCGACCTTCTTGCCCGCCTTCAGGCGACGGCCGGCGTTGCTGATGGCCAGCTCCGCCAGTTGCAGGCCCAGCTCGGGGTTGGCGTTGAGCCAGAGGCTGAAGGCGTCCTTCACGACGCCGGAGACGAAGGCCGCCGCCTCGCGAGACGACAGGCGCTCCTTGGTCTGCCCGGAGAACTGCGGCTCCTGCAGCTTCATCGAGAGGACGAAGGCGATGCGTTCCCAGACGTCTTCCGGGGCCAGCTTGACGCCGCGCGGCAGCAGGTTGCGGAACTCGCAGAACTCGCGCATGGCATCCAGCAGACCCTGGCGCAGGCCGTTGACGTGGGTGCCGCCCTGGGCCGTGGGGATCAGGTTGACGTAGCTTTCCTGCAGCGACTCGCCACCCTCGGGCAGCCACAGCAGGGCCCAGTCCACCGCCTCCTTGCTGCCGGCCAGGGTGCCGCAGAAGGGTTCTTCCGGCAGGCGCGGCAGCTCGGACACCGAGTCGGCCAGGTAGGAACGCAGGCCGTCCTCGTAGTGCCATTCGACGCGCTCGCCGCTGCTCTTGTCCTCGAAAGTGACCAGCAGCCCCGGGCAGAGCACGGCCTTGGCCTTGAGCACGTGCTTGAGGCGGCTGACGGAGAACTTCGGCGAATCGAAATACTTCGGGTCGGGCCAGAAGCGCACGGTGGTGCCGGTGTTGCGCCGGCCGACGCTGCCGATGACTTCCAGATCGCTGGCCTTGAAGCCGTCGGCGAAGGTCATGCGGTATTCGTTGGCATCACGCTTGACGCGCACTTCCACCTGGGTGGAAAGCGCGTTCACCACCGAGATGCCCACGCCGTGCAGGCCGCCGGAGAACTGGTAGTTCTTGTTGGAGAACTTGCCGCCGGCGTGCAGCTTGGTGAGGATCAGCTCGACCCCCGGCACGCCCTCTTCGGGGTGGATGTCCACCGGCATGCCGCGGCCGTCGTCGATCACTTCCAGCGAGTTGTCCTCGTGGAGGATCACCTGCACGCTCCTGGCGTGGCCGGCCAGGGCCTCGTCCACGGAGTTGTCGATGACTTCCTGGGCCAGGTGGTTGGGCCGCGTGGTGTCGGTGTACATGCCCGGGCGCTTGCGCACCGGATCGAGGCCGGAGAGGACTTCGATGGCTTCTGCGGTATAGGCGTTCTGCTGGGCCATGGGGTCCCTTTTCAAAGAGTTGTGAAATCGAGGTCGCGCCACAGGCCCGCCGGCACCCCGGCGAAGGCCAGCAGCGCCGGCAGCCAGCGGGCGAAGCCCTGGAAGCCGTGGTCGCCGCCGGCCTCGATGCGCAAGGCGCAGGCCCGGTAGAAGACCGCGGCGACCTTGTAGTCGAGGGTTTCATCGCCGGTCTGCAGCCACACCTGGTAGCGCGCCGCATCGACCGGCGGCGGCACTTCGAGTTCCGCCAGAGCGTCGACGTGGTCCTGGGTCAGCACCCATTCCTCGCCGCTGTAATGGTTCTTCTGCGGCCCCAGGTAGCCGTCGAAACGGCCGTGGGGCAGCACCGCCGGGTTGATCAGCACGGCCTTGAGGCCGTGCCGCTCGGCGAGATGGGTCGCATAGTAGCCGCCCAGGGAACTGCCGACCAGCAAGGGCCGGTCGAGTTCGCCGATGGCCGCCTGCAGCTGGGCCATGGCCTGCCGCGGGTGGTGGTGCAGTTCGGGCACCCGCAGGTGCGCCTGCAAGCCCAGGCGCTCCATGACGGCCGCGAGCTGGCGCGCCTTCTGCGAGGCGGGGGAGCTGTTGAAGCCGTGGATATAGAGGATATCGGTCATGGTGCGGGAGGCTACAAGCAGCGAGCCGCTGCCTGCAAGCCGCACGCGTCAGTAGCCCTGGACGCTGTAGTCCACCTGGAAATCGATGCCGGTGACCCGCGACACGCCGGTCTGCACGCCGCCATCGGGCAGCAGGCGCAGCCAGCGGTAGCCCGGCGCCAGGGTGTCCACGCCGAAGTCCTCGCTGCCCGGGGCGAACTGCACGCAGGTGGAAGGGGACGCCAACAGGCGCACGTCGCCGCGCAGGCGGTCGATTTCCTGGTGCACGTGGCCCCAGAGCAGGCAGCGCACGTGCCGGTGGCGGTCGAGCACGGCGAACAGGTCGTCCGGGTTGCGGATGCCGATGCGGTCCATCCACTGGCTGCCGATGCTCACCGGGTGGTGGTGGAAGGCCACCAGCACGTGGCGATCGCGCGCGTCGTGCAGGGCTTCGTCCAGCAGCGCCAATTGCTCGGCGGACACCTGCCCGGGCACCGCGCCGGGGATGGTGGAGTCGAGCAGGACGATGCGCCAGGCGCCCAGGTCGAGCACCGGGTCGAGGAGGTCGCTGCCGGCGCAGACTTCGCGCATGGGCGCCAGCTCGTCGTGGTTGCCGGGGAACCAGCGGGCCGGTGCCTGAATGCTGGAACAGATATCCAGGAAACGTCTGTACGACTCTGGGGAACCGTCCTGCGAGATATCACCCGTCGCCAGGACCAGGTCGATCCGCGGCTGCTCCTCGAGGACGCGCTTCACCACCTGTTGCAGGCTGTCCGCGGTATCCATGCCGAGAAGCCGGCCATCGTGCTCGGCGAACAGATGGCTGTCAGTGAGCTGTACCAGCAGCACCGGCTCATTTGAGGAAAATTCTTTCGCAGGCAATGCGCCTTCTCCTGTCAGGCGAGGCGTCGTCGTTGAAGGAAGTATGGTGACAGCCCCGGTGCCGGGCAAACCGGGAAAGAGTCACAGTTCACAGTATGCTCACCGTCGGCCGGACGAACGACATCCTATCATGGCGCAACGCCATCACCCGCGCTTTCAGCGTTGCAGGACCGGTTCCAGCTCGTGGCCGCAGGCCAGGCAGTGGCTCAGCCATTCGCCGAGGAAGAGGTTGAGCTGGCTCTTCTCGTCCGGCTGGTGCATGGCCTGGTTCGGGTAAGGGTAGATGGCCAGCAGGCGGCGCGCCTGCTCGGCGCCGACCACTTCGGCCATGCGCGCGTCATGGTAGACGCGCACTTCCAGGCGCGGCGCGGGCAGCCAGGGTAGGCCCAGCTCCTGGCGCACCTGCAGGGTGGTGGTGTAGGGGCAGGCCTCGATCACTTCCAGGGCCAGCACGCCGAGCAGGCGTTCACCCTCGCTCAGCGCCACGCGGCGCTGCGACTGTACTTCGCGCATGTCCGGCAGCAGCCGCATCAGGCGCAGGTAGTTGGCCTCGCAGGTGGCTTGCAGCCCGGCCAGGTCGACACGGTAGCGTTCACGCAGCAGGTTCACACCCATAGGCCACGAACCTCGGCGCGGTTCAGCGCCAGCCATTGCAGGGCGAGCATGCTCGCGGCGTTGTTGACGCGCCCGTCGCGCACGGCCTGCAGGGCATCCTCGAGGGCCAGCACATGGACGCGGATGTCCTCGCCCTCCTCCTCCAGGCCATGGATGCCCGAGGCCAGGCTGCTGTCGCAACGGCCGACGAACAGGTGCACCAGTTCGTTGCTGCCGCCGGGCGACGGCAGGTACTGGCTGATCGGCCAGAGCGCGCCGAGGTTCAGGCCGGCTTCTTCCACGGCTTCGCGGCGGGCGACCTCTTCAGGTTCTTCGTCCTTGTCGATCAGCCCGGCGACCAGCTCCAGCAGCCAGGGGTTGACCCCGGCCTCCAGGGCGCCGACGCGGAACTGCTCGATCAGTACCACTTCGTCACGCTGCGGGTCGTAGGGCAGCACGCAGACGGCATCGTGGCGGACGAACAGCTCGCGGCTGATCAGCGGCCCCATGTCGCCGGCGAACTGGCGATGACGCAGGTGCAGACGCTCGATGCGATAGAAGCCGCGGAAGCACTCCTCGCGTCGAGTGATCTCCACATCGTCCGGACCCGCCTTGAAGATATCCGCCATCCCACACACTCATCGATCGGTTGAACTTCGCGCCATCCTATCGCGACGCCGTGCCCCGCGCAGCCTCTTTCCGCCACCGCCCGGCGGGGAGCCGCGCGACACTGCTACACTCGGCGGCGCGGCGAACCCGGCGCGGCTGCGCTGGTCCAAGCCGCGCGGCCGACCGCCGCCGGACACGCAAAGAAGGACACCCATGCATTTTCTGAAAACCCTTGCCGCCGCCGGCCTGCTGCTGGCGCTCGGCGGCTGCCAGAGCCTCTTCGGCCCCGGCCTGGGCGACCCGCTGAGCGCCCGCCACACCGCCTTCGAACACCTGCAGCCGGGCTGCCAGGGCGAGCAGTGCCCGCTGTTCAACCTGGATACCCTGAGCTTCGACGCAGAGCCCGCGCTGAATGCGGCCATCGAGGCGCAGTTGCTCGACCTCACCCGCAACACCCCGGACGACCCGCGCCCGGCCAGCCTCGCCGGCTACGAGCGGGATTTCCTGGCCAGCGCCAAGCCGGGCTGGAGCAGCTACCTGCAGGCGAAGATACGCGAGCAGCATGACGGCCTGGTGATCGTCGAACTGTCCAGCTACGTCTTCACCGGCGGCGAGTACGGCCAGCCGGGGCGCGCCTTCATCAACTACGACCGCCGCCTGCACAAGGTGCTGACGCTGCAGGATGTGCTGCTGCCCGGCCAGGAGCAGGCCTTCTGGGACAACGCGCGCCTGGCCCACCAGGCCTGGGTAGTGCAGAACAAGCTGGTGGAGCAGGACGCGAACTTCCTCAGGGACTGGCCGTTCCGCAAGACCCCGCACTTCGCCCTGACCTTCGGCGCGCTGACGCTGAAGTACGACATCGACAGCATCGCCCCGCACTCGGTCGGGCACCCGGAGCTGAAGATTCCGTATCCGCGGCTCAATGGCATCGTCAAGCCGTACTACTTCCCGGGGCGTGGAGCGCAGTAGGGCATCGCACGATTCCCATGTAGGAGCGCGCCCTGCGCGCGATTCGCGGGCAGGGCCCGCTCCTACGGATCACCGTGAGGCATGGCGCTGCCCGTAGGAGCAACTGTCTTGCCGGCCGCGCCGAGACGCGCCTCAACGGATGGGTTGAGCCTTGGCGAAACCCATGCGGTTGCGGTGATGGGTATCGCTTCGCTCAACACCATCCTACGAAAGCCATGCTCGCTCATGCGGTAGGAGCGGACCTTGTCCGCGAACGGTGTTCACCGGCGACAGCGGTGCATCGGACTGACTCCGTTCCCTCTCCCAACCCTCTCCCGCAAGCGGGAGAGGGGGCTGTCCGGCATGGACGGGAAGTTCGGCATCGACCTGTAGGAACAACTGTCTTACAGGCTGCACCGAAGTGCTCTTCGTAGGATGGGTTGAGCTTGCGAAACCCATGCTGCCATGGTGATGGGTATCGCTTCGCTCAACCCATCCTACGCTTGAGTTTCTCCCGCACTCCGCCAGGCCGCTCAGCCCTTCGCGCCGATACGCCCCAGCGCAAGCTGCAGCACACCGGCCACCAGCAGCGCCGGCAGGGTGGCGCCCAGGTCCGGGGCGTAGTTGGCCAGCAGGTGATAGGTGACCACGCCGCCGGCCCAGGCCAGCAGCGAGCCCCAGCGCAGGCCGGGGCGGACTTCGGCGGCGGCGCGGCGGCGCAGCAGGAAGTGGTCGACCAGCACCACGCCGAACAGCGGGGCGAACACCGAGCCGATCAGCAGCAGGAAGTTCTGGTACTGCTCAAGCGGCGCGAACCAGGCGATCAGGGTGCAGAGCACGCCGATGATCAGCGCCAGGTGCTCGACCTTCAGCGGCACCAGGATGCCGCTGGAAACCGCCGCCGAGTGGATGTCGGCGAAGGCCTTTTCCGACTCGTCGAGCAGGATCAGCAGCAGCGGGATGCCCATGCCGGCGCCGGCCAGGGCCAGCAGCAGGGCGTTGGCGTCGCTGCCCTGGGCGAATGCCAGGGTGTAGGCCACGCCCAGGCCCATCAGCCAGAAGCAGCCGATGAAGAAGCCCAGCGCGGCGCCGCCGAACACCTGCCCGGCGTGCTTGCCGAAGCGCGAGTAGTCGGCGATCAGCGGCAACCAGGACAACGGCATGGCGATGGCGATGTCGAAGCCCACCGCCAGCGGCAGCGAGCCGTCGCCGCCGCGGGCCCAGATGGCCGCCAGGTCCGCGCGGTGCAGCAGGTCCCAGGTCAGCCAGATGCAGGCCGCCAGCAGCAGCCAGATGCCCCACTTGCGCAGCACGCGGCGGACGAAGGCCAGCGGCCCGCTGACCGCCAGCAGGGTGGCCAGGGCGCCGAACACCAGGGTCCACAGCGCCGGGCTGGTCCAGGCGCTGCCCTCGCCGAAGGCGCGCGCGGCCAGCAGGCTGGCGGCGTCGCGCATGACGATCACCTCGAAGGCGCCCCAACCCACCAGTTGCAGCAGGTTGAGCACGGCCGGCAGCGCCGCGCCGTGGCCGCCGAGGCTGAGCTTGAGCGAGGCCATGGCGGCCAGCCCGGTGTCGCTGCCGATCACCCCGGCGGCGGCCAGCAGCAGCACCCCGACCAGGGTGCCGAGGAAGATCGCCAGCAGCGAGCCGGCCAGGCCCAGACCGGGCGCCAGCAGCGCGCCGGTCTGCAGCACCATCAGGCCAATGCCGAGGGAGAACCACAGGGAGAACAGGTCGCGCAAGCCGAGCACGCGCTGGGCGGCGCCGACGGCGATGGCCGGTGAATAGTTGGTTGCAGTGGTGGTGGTCACGATGTGCGCAAGGCTCTGGGGTTATTGGGATGTGTCTTCTTTTCGTAGGAGCGAGCTTGCTCGCGAACCGGCCCCGAGCCCGGGCTGTTCGCGAGCAAGCTCGCTCCTACAGGTGCCGCGGTGTAGCGATCAGACCTGTTTGTAGATCACCGAGCCTTCGTCCTTGAAGCGCGCGGCCTGTTCCTGGAAGCCGGCCTCGATGGCCTTCTGCTCGTCGGTCAGGCCGTTCTCCTTGGCGTAGTCGCGGACTTCCTGGGTGATCTTCATCGAGCAGAACTTCGGCCCGCACATGGAGCAGAAGTGCGCCACCTTGGCCGAGTCCTTCGGCAGCGTCTCGTCGTGGAAGGCGCGCGCGGTGTCCGGGTCCAGGCCGAGGTTGAACTGGTCTTCCCAGCGGAACTCGAAGCGCGCCTTGGACAGCGCGTTGTCGCGGATCTGCGCGCCCGGATGACCTTTTGCGAGATCGGCAGCATGCGCGGCGATCTTGTAGGTGATGATGCCGGTCTTCACGTCATCCTTGTTCGGCAGGCCCAGGTGCTCCTTGGGCGTCACGTAGCAGAGCATGGCGCAGCCGAACCAGCCGATCATCGCCGCGCCGATGCCCGAGGTGATGTGGTCGTAGCCCGGGGCGATGTCGGTGGTCAGCGGGCCGAGGGTGTAGAACGGCGCCTCGTCGCAGCATTCCAGCTGCTTGTCCATGTTCTCCTTGATCAGTTGCATGGGCACGTGGCCGGGGCCTTCGATCATCACCTGCACGTCGTGCTTCCAGGCGATCTTGGTCAGCTCGCCGAGGGTTTCCAACTCGCCGAACTGGGCGGCGTCGTTGGCGTCGGCCACCGAGCCCGGGCGCAGGCCGTCGCCCAGCGAGAAGCTGACGTCGTAGGCCTTCATGATTTCGCAGATGTCTTCGAAATGCGTATAGAGGAAGTTCTCCTGATGGTGCGCCAGGCACCACTTGGCCATGATCGAGCCGCCGCGGGAGACGATGCCGGTGACGCGCTTGGCGGTCAGCGGCACGTAGCGCAGCAGCACGCCGGCGTGGATGGTGAAGTAGTCCACGCCCTGCTCGGCCTGTTCGATCAGGGTGTCGCGGAAGATTTCCCAGTTCAGGTCCTCGGCGATGCCGCCGACCTTCTCCAGCGCCTGGTAGATGGGCACCGTGCCGATCGGCACCGGGCTGTTGCGCAGGATCCACTCGCGGGTCTCGTGGATGTGCTTGCCGGTGGACAGGTCCATCACCGTGTCGGCGCCCCAGCGGATGCCCCAGGTGAGCTTCTCCACCTCTTCCTCGATGGACGAGCCCAGGGCGCTGTTGCCGATGTTGCCGTTGATCTTCACCAGGAAGTTGCGGCCGATGATCATCGGCTCCAGTTCCGTGTGGTTGATGTTCGCCGGGATGATGGCGCGGCCGCGGGCGATCTCCTCGCGGACGAACTCGGCGGTGATCTCCTGCGGGATGCTGGCGCCGAAGCTCTGCCCCGGGTGCTGGTCCTTGAGCAGGCCGGCGGCGCGGGCTTCCTGCAGCTTCATGTTCTCGCGGATGGCGATGTATTCCATCTCCGGGGTGATGATGCCCTGGCGCGCGTAGTGCATCTGCGTGACGTTCTTCCCGGCCTTGGCCCGGCGCGGGGTGCGCACGTGGGCGAAGCGCAGGGCGTCGAGGCTGGCGTCGGCCAGGCGGGCCTGGCCGAAGTCGGAGGTCAGGCCGGGGAGGATTTCCGTGTCGCCGCGCTCGTCGATCCAGCGCGAGCGCACATCGGGCAGGCCCTTGCGCAGGTCGATGCGCACTTCGGGGTCGGTGTAGGGGCCGGAGGTGTCGTAGACGAACACCGGGGCGTTCTTCTCGCCGCCGAAGGCGGTGGGGGTATCGGCCAGGGAAATTTCCCGCACCGGCACGCGGATGTCCGGGCGCGAGCCGGTCAGGTAGACCTTGCGCGAGTTGGGGAAGGGCTGCGCCGACTGGCGATCGAGCTGTTCAAGGCGGGTTACGTTGTTCTTCTGGGTGCTCATCCTGGCTCTCCTGGGTTGATTGTCGGGAGAACCTGGGTGACGCGGGAGCCGCAAGGCACTGCGGAGAAAGGACGCGTCCGGGGAGGGCTGGGGCCGGCCGGAAAGGCACTGGGGACGCGGACTTCTTGTTCCCTACGCGGGTGCTAACCCGATCAGGTTCAACGGGATCCGGAACTATCCGATCTCAGCCCCTCGCAATGGGGCACCCCGACAAGAACGTCCGCAGTCTAAACAAGAGTTCGGCGCTTGGCCAATGCCGCCGGGCCGAAAGTATCGGATGCGACTTCGCGGTCACGCCCCGGCAACTACAATGCTGCAACGAATTGCCCGAAGATGGCGCCTTGACCGCCAATCGGGGCGACCGTAGCCTTGCCCCACCCGCACACTTTCTAGGACGAACGAATGCTGCGCAGACTCTCCCTGGCTGTCGCCGTGGCCGCCTCCACAGGTTTCGTCTGGGCAGCACAGCCCACGTCGAGCGTCGCTCCGCTGCCGACCAAGACCGACCTGATCAGCGTCTACAAGGATGCCGTAGACAACAACGCCGACCTCGCCGCCGCCCAGGCCGACTACCTGGCGCGCAAGGAAGTCGTGCCCCAGGCCCGCTCCGGCCTGCTGCCGCAGATCAACGCCGGCGGCAGCCTGGGCACCAGCCGCACCTCGCTGGACACCCCGGACGCCACCCTCAACCGCAGCAGCCAGCTGGTCCAGGCCAGCCTCAGCCAGCCGCTGTTCCGCGCCGACCGCTGGTTCCAGCTCAAGGCCGCGGAAAACATCAGCGAACAGGCCCAGCTGGAATTCTCCGCGACCCAGCAGCGGCTGATCCTGCAGACCGCCGAGACCTACTTCGGCGTGCTCCGCGCCCAGGACAACCTGGCCGCCAGCAAGGCCGAGGAAGCGGCCTTCAAGCGCCAGCTCGACCAGTCCAACGAACGCTTCGACGTCGGCCTGTCGGACAAGACCGACGTGCTCGAATCCCAGGCCGGCTACGACACCGCGCGGGCCAACCGGATCGTCGCCGAGCAGGCGGTGGAAGACGCCTTCCAGGCCCTGGTGACCCTGACCAACCGCGAGTACAGCGGCATCGAGGGCATCCTCCACTCGCTGCCGGTGGTGGTGCCGACGCCGAACGACGCCAAGGCCTGGGTGGATACCTCGGTGCAACAGAACATCGCCCTGCAGGCCAGCAACTTCGCGGTCACCGCCGCCGAGGAAACCCTGCGCCAGCGCAAGGCCGGGCACCTGCCGACCGTGGACGCGGTGGTGCAGTACCAGAAGGGCGACAACGACGCGCTGGGCTTCACCAACACCGGCACCGCCCCGACCTACGGCAAGTGGGTGGACCAGACCAGCGTCGGCGTGCAGTTGAACATCCCGATCTACAGCGGCGGCCTGACCAGCTCCCAGGTGCGCGAGTCGTACCAGCGCCTGAGCCAGAGCGAGCAGCTGCGCGAAAGCCAGCGCCGCCAGGTGGTGCAGGACGCGCGCAACCAGCACCGCGCGGTGAACACCGACGTGGAAACGGTGAAGGCGCGGCGCCAGGCGATCATCTCCAACCAGAGCTCGCTGGAAGCCACCGAGATCGGCTACCAGGTCGGCACCCGCAACATCGTCGACGTGCTCGACGCCCAGCGCCAGCTGTACAGCGCGGTGCGCGACTACAACAACAGCCGCTACGACTACATCCTCGACAACCTGCGCCTGAAGCAGACCGCCGGCACCCTCAGCCCGGCCGACCTGCAGGCCCTGGGCACCTACCTCAAGGCCGACTACAACCCGGACAAGGACTTCCTCCCCCCGGACCTGGCCAAGGCCGCCGAGCAGCAGCTGGAAAGCAGCAGCAAGGCGAGGACCCAGCAGTGAACGACAAGCCCGGCAGAAGCCGGGCTTGTCGTTTGCGGAGCGGGCTCCGTCCGCTCCTACGCCACACCCCACACCATTTCCATGTAGGAGCGCGCCCTGCGCGCGAAATCGCGGGCAGGGCCCGCTTACAGGTTGCCGGGGAGCATGGTATTCCTCCTCCCCCGTAGGAGCGGACCTTGTCCGCGATAACCGGATGCCCCGGCGCGGATCGCGGATGAGATCCGCTCCTACGCCGCCCCACCACGCCATTCCCCTGTAGGAGCGCGCCCTGCGCGCGAATCGCGGGCAGGGCCCGCTCCTACAGGTTGTGGGGAAGCACGGTATTCCTCCCCCGTAGGAGCGGACCTTGTCCGCGATAGCCGGACGTCCCGGCGCGGATCGCGGATGAGATCCGCTCCTACGCCGCCCCACCACGCCATTCCCCTGTAGGAGCGCGCCCTGCGCGCGAATCGCGGGCAGGGCCCGCTCCTACAGGTTGTGGGGAAGCACGGTATTCCTCCCCCGTAGCGGACCTTGTCCGCGATAACCGGACGTCCCGGCGCGGATCGCGGATGAGATCCGCTCCTACGCCGCCCCACCCACGCCATTCCCCTGTAGGAGCGCGCCCTGCGCGCGAAATCGCGTGCAGGGCGCGCTTACAAGGAACAGGAGAAACGCCGTCGTAGGATGGGTTGAGCGAAGCGATACCCATCACCACGGCCGCATGGGTTTCGCAAGCTCAACCCATCCTACGAAAAGCACCTCGGCGCGGCCGGCAAGACAAGGCCGGTCGCTCAGTCGCGATACCCCGGCGCAATGCGTTCCAGCATGCGCAGCAGCGCCTCCCAGGCCAGGTCGATGCCGTCCGGGTCGCTCAGCTCGCCTTCGGCCTGCGGCTGATGCGGTTCGTTGAACTGGCGCTCGGTGCGCCGGCACACCGCGTCCGGCGGGATCACCAAGTCGCCGCCGGCCTGGGCGGCGATCTGGATGTCGCAGGCCTTCTCCAGGTAGTACATGCGCAGGAACGCCTGCTTCACGCTCGCGCCCACGGTCAGCAGGCCGTGGTTGCGCAGGATCATCCCCAGGTGGTCGCCGAGGTCGCGCACCAGGCGCTGCTGCTCGTCGAACGACAGCGCGATGCCCTCGTAGTCGTGGTAGCCCAGGCGCCCGTAGAACTCCATGGACATCTGGTTCAGCGGCAGCAGCCCCGCGGCCTGGGCCGCCACCGCGCAGCCGGCGCGGGTGTGGGTGTGCAGCACGCACTGGGCGTCCTCGCGGGCGGCGTGGATGGCGCTGTGGATGACGAAGCCGGCCGGGTTGACCTTGTAGCGCGTCGGCGCCACCGGGTGGCCGGCCAGGTCGATCTTCACCAGGCTGGAGGCGCTGATCTCGTCGAACATCAGCCCGTAGGGGTTGATCAGGAAATGGTGATCCGGCCCCGGAAGGCGCAGGGAAATGTGGGTGAAGATCAGGTCGCTCATGCGGAAATGGGCGATCAGCCGGTAGCAGGCGGCCAACTCCTCGCGCAGCTTCCACTCTTCGGCGGAGCAGGTTTCACGGGAAGGCATCGGGATGGTCATGCCGGGGTTCCTCTTGTTGTTCGAACGACAGGCTACAGGCGAAGAGCATGTGCGGGGCTCTTCGCTCTTGCTTGCAGCTTGCAGCTTGCAGCTTGCAGCTTGCAGCCTATAGCTTGACCTATTGCGCCGCCCAGGCGTTGAAGCGCTCTTCCAGCTCCTCGCCATGGTCGGCCCAGAACTCGTCGTCCATCGCCAGGCCCACCTTGATGTTCGCCGGCGCGGTCGGCACCCAGCGCGCCAGGTCCTGCGGCAGGCGTTCGGCGGCCTGCTTGTTGGTCGGGCCGTAGGGGATGTTGTGCACGTACTCGACCTGGGCGTCGGCCTGGTTGGCGAAGGCGATGAAGCGCTTGGCCAGGTCGACGTGCTGCGAGCCCTTGATGATCGCCCAGTAATCCATGCCGTACAGCGCGCCCGGCCAGACCAGGTCGAGGTTGCGCCCGCTCTTGTGGGCGTCGGCGATGCGTCCGGTGTAGCTGGTGGTCATCACCACGTCGCCGGCGGCGAGCCACTGCGGCGGCTGGGCGCCGGCCTCCCACCACTGGATAGACGGCTTGATCTGGTCGAGCTTGGCGAAGGCGCGGTCGACGCCGGCCTTGGTGGAGAGCACCTTGTACACGTCCGCCGGGGCGACGCCGTCGGCCATCAGGGCGAACTCCAGGTTGTACACCGCGCGCTTGCGCAGGCCGCGCTTGCCGGGGAATTTCTTCAGGTCCCAGAAGTCCTGCCAGCCGCTGGGCGCGGTCTTCAGCTTGTCGGCGTCGTAGGCGATGGCCACGCCCCACACCAGCGCGGCCGAGCCGCACTCCTTGGCGGCGTTGGGCACCAATTGGTCGGCGCCGCCCAGTTGCTTCCAGTCCAGCGGCACGAACATGCCCAGGTCGCAGTTGCGCGCCAGGTCCGGGCCCTCGATCTGCACCACGTCCCAGTCGGCATGGCCGGTATCGGTCATCACCTTGATGCGCGCCATCTCGCCGTTGTACTCGGCCTGGGTCAGGCGCGCCCCGCTGGCCTTGGCGAAGGGCTGGAAGAAAGCCAGGTCCTGGGCCTTCTGCCCGGCGCCGCCATAGCCGACCACGACCATGGAATCCTGCGCCTGGGCGCTGCCGAGACCGAGTCCCAGGAGCAGCAGCAGGGGTTGCAAAGCGTTCTTGCGCGAAATCATCGAGCGGACCCTCTGTGGATGCGAACCGTGGCCACCGCGGTGGCACGGCGGAGGTGGGTTGGGCGTACCGGAACAACTCGCGGATGGAGGCGACTGGCAGTCAGAGGCGAAGGGGCGCCGCGGCCTGGAGCGGCCGGCGCGGGTAGATACCGTGGGGCACGGTTCATGCGCATCTCCTCTTGTAGTTGTTGTGGAGTACGTCGCTGGACACACCCCGTCGGCGACGGAGCGTGGAAATGAAACTACCCAGTCACTTTTAAAAAAACAAGTTGATTTTTTACTGAAGGTAAATTTCCATGGAAATACGTTAGATGACCATCCGCCCACCAGGAGCCTCCGCCGTGCCCGACGTCATCCACTTCCAGAAGTCCGCCCTGCAGTTCCAGCCCTATGCCGGCCAGGCGCCGGAGAACGCCGCCATCTGCCGCCTGATCGGCCCGGCCGACAGCCAGACCATGGGCGCCGGCCTGGCCCGCTTCGACGGCTGCTCCATCGAGTGGACGGTGCTCTACGACGAGCTGATCGTGGTGCTGGAAGGCCACTTCCGCCTGCGCCTGGGCGAGCGCGTCATCGAGGCCGCGCCGGGCGACGTGATCTGGGTGCCGGAGCGCACGCCGCTGGCCTACGAGGGCGAGAAGGCCTGCGTGTTCTACGCCCTCTACCCGGTCGACTGGCAGGCCCGCAACGCCTGAGCCCCCCGCAGAACAACAAGAAAGGACGACGTCCGTGAGCCATGTCTTCCCGCACCTGTTCAGCCCGCTGCAAATCCGTGGCAAGCGCCTGAAGAACCGCATCATGTCCACCGGGCACGACACCTCCATGCCCACCGACAACCTGGTCAACGACCAACTGGTGGCCTACCACCAGGCCCGCGCCAAGGGTGGCGTAGGGCTGATCGTGATGCAGGTGGCGGGGGTACACGACAGCGCCCGCTATACCTCCCACGTGCTGATGGCCACCGACGACGCGTGCATCCCCGGCTACCGCCGCGTCGCCGAGGCCTGCCATGCCGAGGGCACCCTGGTGCTGTCGCAGATCTTCCACCCCGGGCGCGAGATCATGGAGTCCAGTGACGGCCTGCTGGCGGTGGCCTACTCCGCCTCGGCCTCGCCCAACGAGCGCTTCCGCGTGATGCCGCGCGAGCTGGACCCGCGCATGATCGACGAGATAGTCGCCGGCTACGCCGCCGCCGCGCGGCGCCTGCACCAGGCCGGGCTGGACGGCGTGGAAGTGGTGGCCAGCCACGGCTACCTGCCGGCGCAGTTCCTCAACCCGCGGGTGAACCGCCGCACGGACGGCTACAACGGCGACCTCGACGCGCGCCTGCGCTTCACCCGCGAGGTGATCGCCGCGGTGCGCGCGGCCACGGCCGAGGACTTCATCGTCGGCCTGCGCATCTCCGCCGACGAGCGCGACCCCGAGGGCCTGACCGAGGACGAATCGCTGCAGGCCGTGCAGTCTCTGCAGGGCGAACTGGACTACGTGCACATAGTCGCCGGCACCTCCGCCTCTCTCGGCGGCGCCATTCACATCGTCCCGCCGATGGCCATCGAGGCCGCCTACCTGGCCAGCAACGCCGCGACCTTCAAGGCGCGCCTGGACATCCCGCTGTTCGTCACCGGGCGCATCAACCAGCCGCAGGAGGCCGAGCTGATCATCGCCCGCGGCCAGGCCGACGTGTGCGGCATGACCCGCGCGCTGATCTGCGACCCGCAGATGCCGAACAAGACCGAGACCGGCCACGTCGAAGACGTGCGCGCTTGCATCGCCTGCAACCAGGCGTGCATCGGTCACTTCCACCGCGGCTACCCGATCTCCTGCATCCAGCACCCGGAAACCGGCCGCGAGCTGCAGTACGGGCACATCGAGCCGGCCACGCAACGCAAGCGCGTGCTGGTGGCCGGCGGCGGCCCGGCGGGCATGAAAGCCGCGGCGGTGGCGGCACAGCGCGGCCATGAGGTCATCCTCTGCGAGGCCGGCGCGCAGCTCGGCGGCCAGGTCAACCTGGCGCAGCTGCTGCCACGCCGCGCCGAATTCGGCGGCGCCTCCACCAACCTGCAGCGCGAGATGCAGCTGGCCGGTGTGGAAGTGCGGCGCAACACCCGCGTCGACCGCGCCCTGGTGGAAGCCGAGAAACCCGACGTGGTGATAGTCGCCACTGGCGCCAAACCCTACTGGCCGCCCTTCGAGCGCGGCGGCGAACTGCAGGTGGTGGACGCCTGGCAGGTGCTGCGCGGCGAGGTGCAGGTCGGCCGCTCGGTGCTGGTCACCGACTGGCGCTGCGACTGGATCGCCCCCGGCATCGCCGAGCAGCTGGTGCGCGCCGGCCACCAGGTGCGCCTGGCGGTGAACGGCACCCACGCCGGCGAGAACCTGCCGCTCTACGTGCGCGACCACCTGGCCGGCGAGCTGCACCGCCTGGGCATCGAGATCACCCCCTACGCGCGGCTGTACGGCTGCGACGACAGCAGCGTCTACCTGCAGCACAGCGCCAGCGGCGAGCCGATGATCTTCGAAGGCATCGACACCCTGGTGCTGTGCCAGGGCCACCAGCCGGTGGACGACCTGGCCGCCGAGCTGGAAGGCCTGGTGGAATTCCGCCGCATCGGCGACTGCCTGGCCCCGCGCACCGCCGAAGAAGCGATCTACGAAGGCCTCAAGGCAGCCTGGGCAATCTGAGCCGCTGGGTTGGGCGTAGGGCGGATAACCGTTCGCGGTTATCCGCCGCCTGACCTTGACCGCCGCGCGCTCGGAGCCGAACCCGAAGCCGCCCTACGCCAAGTCCAGCAACGGCATTCGCGGCAAGCAAGGTGCAGCGACCCACAGGCGCGGCGCATTGTTTAGAATGCCCCACGACCGACTCGCCAGGACCCGCGCCGCATGAGCCCGAAAGCCCCGCAGCAAGCCCCCGCCAGCGCCGAAGCGCAGTTCCTCGGCACACGCATTCGCGGCCTGCGCAAGCGGCGCGGCATGACTCTGGCCGAGCTGGCCGAGCAGAGCAAGCTCACCGCCGGCTACATCAGCCAGTTGGAACGCAACCTGGCCTACCCGTCGATCCCGGCGCTGTTCAACATCGCCCGCAGCCTGGGGGTGACCATCCAGTGGTTCTTCGCCAGCGAGGTCCAGGCCGACCCGGCCGACGCCGGCTACGTGGTGCGGCGCAACGCGCGCACCAGCGTGCACTACGAGGACGGCATCGTCGACGAACTGCTCAGCCCGCAGCCCACCCGCCAGCTGGAAATCCTCCACTCGCGCTTCCCGCCCGGCACCTACAGCCAGCAGAGCTACAGCCACGAGGGCGAGGAAGCCGGCTACCTGCTCAGCGGCACCTTCGAGCTGTGGGTGGGCGAGCGGTATTTCCTGCTCAACGAAGGCGACAGCTTCAGCTACTCCAGCCAGGAGCCGCACCGCTACGGCAACCCCGGGGACGTGGATGCGGTGGTGCTCTGGGTGATTACGCCGCCGACGTTCTGACCGCCGCGTCTATTGCGTAGGAGCGAGCTTGCTCGCGAACGGAGTTCGCCGGGAGTCGTGGGTGCTGGGGTTAAGAGCGCCCTCTCCCTAACCCTCTCCCTGAAGGGAGAGGGGACCGTTGGGCAAAGCCGGGGGTTCTGGAGTTAGCCGGCAGCTCCGACGGTTTCCAGCTGAAACCATTCCCTCTCTCGGCACGGACTAGCCCCCCTCTCCCTTCAGGGCGGGGCGCGCAGCCGAGGGCTGGGGAGAGGGGCCTGAGCCAACCCCACGCACCACAACAGCAGGGAGATCCGGCCCTCAGCCCAACAACCGCGCCAGCCCATCGAGCAGCCGCCGCAACGCCCCCTGATTGGCCTTCAGCACCCCCAACCCAGCCTCAGCCATGCGCTGCGCCACCGCCGGCTCGTCCCACAGCTGCCCCACTGCCACCGCCAGCGTCGGCGCATCCAGCACCTCACGCAGGGCGCCGACCTCGCGCAGTTGCGCGGCGATCTCGAGGAAGTTGAACAGCTGCGGCCCGGACAGCACCGGCTTGCCCAGCGCCGCCGGCTCCAGCAGGTTGTGCCCGCCGTTGGGCACCAGGCTGCCGCCGACGAAGGCGACGTCGGCCAGGGCGTAGAGGAACAGCAGCTCACCCATGGTGTCGCCGAGCAGCACCTGGGTGGCGGCCTGCACCGGCTCGCCGCTGGAACGACGTAACGTGGCGAAGCCCTCGCGGCGGCACAGTTCGAACATGCCGTCGAAGCGTTCCGGGTGGCGCGGCACCAGGATCAGCAAGGCGTCCGGGTGCGTTTCCAGCAGCTTGCGGTGGGCGGCGAGAACGATCTCGTCTTCCCCGGCATGGGTGCTGGCGGCGATCCACACCGGCCGGGCCTCGGCCTGCCAGTCGTGGCGCAGGGCCGCGGCGCGGGCGAGCAGTTCGGCGTCGATGCTCAGGTCGAACTTGATCGAACCGGTCACGCTCACGCACTCCGGGCGCGCGCCCAGGCGGCGGAAGCGCTCGGCCTCGGCCTCGGTCTGCACCGCCAGCCAGCTCATCTCGCCGAGCATCGGCCGCGTCAGCCCCTCGAAGCGCGCGTAGCCGCGGGCCGAGCGTTCGGACAGGCGCGCATTGGCCAGCGCCACCGGGATGCCGCGGCGGGCGCACTGGTGGATGTGGTTGGGCCACAACTCGGTTTCCATGATCACCGCCAGGCGCGGCTTCACCCGGTCGAGGAAGCGCGCCGCGGCCCAGGGCAGGTCGTAGGGCAGGTAGCAGTGCTGCACGCTGTCGCCGAACAGCGCGCGGATGCGCTCGGAGCCGGTCGGTGTCATGCAGGTGACGGTGATCGGCAGCTGTGGATAACGCTGCTGTAGGGCGCGGATCATGGGCGCCGCGGCGATGCTTTCGCCCACCGACACGGCGTGCACCCAGATGCCGCCCGGCTGCATCGCCGGCAGGCCGAAGGAAAAGCGCTCGCCGATGCGCCGGGCATAGGCCGGCGCCTTGCGCGAACGCAGGAACAGGCGCAGCGCGACCAGCGGCAGGCCCAGGTGGAACAGCAGGGTATAGAGAGTCCGGTTCATGGCGGCGGAGAGTAGCAAATAACGCCGGGGGTTCGCCTGGCGCCTAGCTTGCCGACAGGCTCTTCGTAGGATGGTGTTGAGCGAAGCGATACCCATCACCAGGGTCCGATGGGTATCGCAAGCTCAATCCATCCTACGAAAAGCACCTCGCGCTACCGGCAAGACAGTTGCTCCTACAGTCGTGCCTCCTACTCCTTCAGGTGCTCGGCGAAGCATTCGCCCAGCCACTGCGCCGCCGGGCCCAGGGGCTCGTCGCGGCGCCAGACCAGTTCCACCACCAGCGGCGGCGGCGTCCAGTCGCTGGCCAGCTCCACCAGCAGCGGCTGGTAGGCCGGGTACTGCGCCACGTGGCGCGGCAGCCAGGCCCAGCCGAGGTCGCGCATCAGCAGTTCGGCCATGGCGTAGAAGCTGTCGGCGCGCCATACCAGCGGGCTGATCTGCTCGCCGCCGGGGTAGTGGCTGTCCTGCGGCGCCATCAGCAGCTGGCGGTGCCGCGCCAGTTCTCGGCGGTCGGCGTAGTCCAGGCTGGCCAGGACGTGGCCGGCGCCGCAGACGGTGACCATCTCGATGGTGCCCAGGTGCTGGCGCTCCAGTTCGTCCGGCATGCCCTCGTGGTGGAACAGCAGGCCGAGGTCGGCGCGGCGCTCCAGCAGCTTGCGCGCCACGTCGCCCTGGGCGCCGCTGGCCAGTTGCACCTCCAGGGTGGGGAAGGCCCGGGCCAGCGCCTGCAGGCCGGAAAGCACCGGCTGGTAGGGCATGGCCTCGTCCTGGGCCAGGCGCAGGCGCGCTTCCTCGCCGCGCACCAGGGCCATCGCCCGGCTTTCCAGGCGCTGGCACTGGCGCAGCACCTCGCGCGCCTCGTCGAGCAGCGCCCTGCCCTCCTGGGTCAGCACCGGCTGGCGGCCGCTGCTGCGGTCGAACAGGCTCACGCCCAGGTCGCTTTCCAGCAGCGCGATGGACGAGCTGACCGCCGACTGCACGCGCTTGAGCTGGCGCGCCGCCGCCGAGAAGGACGATTGATCGGCGACGCTGACGAAGAGTCGCAACTGGTCCAGGTTCCACTGCATGACCTATCTCCTTTACAGATAGGCAATGACTTTATCCCATCGCCGGGAACACTAGAATGTCGCTATTCGCAACATCGGCCGCCCGCCCGGCCGCTCCTGGGGAGGACTGAACATGCCCGGCTATCTCTATCTCGCCATCGCCATCGTCGCCGAAGTCATCGCCACCGCTTCGCTGAAGTCGGTGAAAGGCCTGTCCACGCCCCTGCCCCTGCTGCTGGTGATCGTCGGCTACGCCATCTCGTTCTGGATGCTCACCCTGGTGGTGCGCAGCATCCCGGTGGGCATCGCCTACGCCATCTGGGCCGGCCTGGGCATCGTGCTGGTCAGCGTCGCCGCGCTGGTGCTCTACCAGCAGAAACTCGACGCCCCGGCGCTGCTGGGCATGGGCCTGATCGTCAGCGGCGTGGTGGTGATCCAGCTGTTCTCCGGCAGCGTCAGCCACTGAGCCGCAGCCCCCTCGGTTATACTGCGCGCTTCGTTTCACGCGAGGCGCGCCCTTCCATGACCCAACCCCTGAGCACCGACATCCTCGTCGTCGGCGGCGGCATCGCCGGCCTCTGGCTGAATGCCCGCCTGCGCCGTGCCGGCTATTCCACCGTGCTGGTGGAGAACACCGCGCTCGGCGGCGTGCAGAGCATGCGCTCGCAGGGGATCATCCACGGCGGCACCAAGTACGCCCTGCACGGCGCGCTGACCGGCGCCTCGGAAGCCATCGCCGACATGCCCTCGCTGTGGCGCCAGTGCCTGGCCGGCGACGGCGAGCTGGACCTGCGTGGCGTGCGCGTGCTTTCCGACGCCCACTACCTGTGGTCGCCGGGCGGCCTGGCCGGCAACCTCACCAGCTTCTTCGCCAGCAAGGCGGTGCGCAGCCGCGTCGCCCAGGTGAAGGGCGACGAATTGCCGCCGGCGCTGCAGGACAAGGCCTTCAAGGGCAAGGCCTACCGCCTCTCCGAACTGGTGCTGGACGTGCCCAGCCTGGTCGCCCACCTGGCGGTGCTGGGCGGCGACGGCCTGCTGGCCGGCGAACGCATCGAGCCGCTGCGCGAAGGCGACGAGCTGGTCGGCCTGCGCGTCGACGGCCGCGACATCCGCGCCCAGCGCGTGGTGCTGGCCGCCGGCGCCGGCAACGAGGCGCTGCTGCGCGAACTCGGCCTGGAGCAGCCGGCCATGCAGCGTCGCCCGCTACACATGGTGCTGCTCAAGGCGCCGACGCTGAAGCCGCTGTACGCCCACTGCGTCGGCGGCGGGCCCAAGCCGCGGGTCACCGTGACCACCCATCCGGCGGCCGATGGCCAGTGGGTGTGGTACCTGGGCGGCGACATCGCCGAAGCCGAGGGCGTGGCCCGCAGCGAAGCCGAGCAGATCGCCGAGGCCCAGCGCGAGCTGCGCAAGCTGCTGCCCTGGGTCGACCTCTCCGCCGCACGCTGGGCCACCCTGCGGGTGGACCGCGCCGAGCCGGCGCAATCCGGCCTGCTGCGCCCGGACAGCGCCTTCCTCGCCGACCAGGGCCGCCTGCTGGTGGGCTGGCCGACCAAGCTGGCGCTGGCGCCGAACTTCGCCGACCGCGTCTTCGAGGCCCTGGACCGCGACGGCATCCGCCCGGCCGCCGGGCAGGCGTTGCCGGAGCTGCCGCGTCCGCCCCTGGCCCGCCCGGTGTGGGAGGAGCTGCTGCCATGAGCGACCTGCACGCACTGCATCGCCCGCTGGGCCGCACCGGCCTGAACGTCTCGCCGCTGGGCCTGGGCACCGTCAAGCTGGGCCGCGACCAGGGCGTGAAATACCCCAGCGGCTTCCGCATCCCCGACGACCGCGAGGCCGCCGACCTGCTGGCGCTGGCCCGCGAACTGGGCATCAACCTGATCGACACCGCGCCGGCCTATGGCCGCAGCGAGGAGCGCCTCGGCCCGCTGCTGCGCGGCCAGCGCCAGGACTGGGTGATCGTCAGCAAGACCGGCGAGGAGTTCGAAAACGGCCAGTCGCGCTTCGACTTCAGCGCCGCCCACACCCGCCTGTCGGTGGAGCGCAGCCTGCGCCGCCTGGAGACCGACTACATCGACCTGGTGCTGGTGCACTCCGACGGCAACGACCTGCACGTCCTGCAGCACACCGAGGTCTACGAGAGCCTCGAACGGCTCAAGCAGGAAGGCCTGATCCGCGGCTTCGGCTTCTCCGGCAAGACCGTCGATGGCGGCCTGCTGGCGCTGCAGCGCGGCGACTGCGCCATGGTCACCTACAACCTCAACGAACAGGCCGAGAAAGCGGTGATCGACCATGCCCTGGCGCACCACCGCGGCATCCTGGTGAAGAAGGCCCTGGCCAGCGGCCACGCCTGCCTGGGCGAGGGCCAGGACCCCGTGCGCGCCAGCTTCGAGCTGGTGTTCGGCCACCCCGGGGTGGGCGCGGCCATCGTCGGCACCATCGACCCGCAGCACCTGCGGCACAACGTCGCGCTGGCGGCCGAAGTCCTCGGCGGCTGAGCCCTGCCGGCCGAATCCGGCGGCGCCACGACCGTTGATCGGCAGTCACCCAAGGTTGACACAAAGGGCGCATTCCTGTGCCATGCTCAGACTCCGCGGTGAAAAACCGCGGCACGCAAAATTGCCGCCAAAAGCTCGCTGACAGGAAAAACATCCGAAAACAAAGCGCCTTTCAGGGCTAACCTCGAAATAATCGAGGGTTTTCGAAGTTCGCCGTCAACGCCCTAGCCACTGGCAACCCGGAACGATCGGCCAGGCCGCCCCCCTGAAGGCGGCCCGATGCGCCCTGTACGACGAGGACCGCCCATGCCCCGTACGCTCGCCCGCAAGGACCCGACCGCCTTCAAGACCCTGCCGTTGCTGGTCGAGGCCAACCCCGACAGCCTGGTCTACCAGGGCCTCGGCCTGCCGCTGAATTTCTCCCAGGTCCTGGAGCGCCGCCGCCCGGTCGAAGTGGCCGACGCCCAGCGCTTCACCGCCGAGCTGGCCAACCTGGGCGTGTCGGTGCGCCTGACGCTCAACTGGCAGGGCCGCGACTACTGGGTGCTGGTGCGCCAGCAGCGCGCCGACCGCGGCGACACCGTGCTCAAGCTGATTTCCGGCTACGTGCCGTCCCACGAACTGAACCTGCCGCTGCTCACCGCCATCCAGGAAGTGGCCGAAGAATGTCTGGTGGAGACCGCCGACGGCTGGCTCGGCGGGCGCTTCGGCGACACCTGGCTGCCGACGCCCTACCAGGGCACCCTGCGCTACCGCGAGGCCAGCCACTTCTCGCTGACGCCGCTGTCCGGCGCCGCGCGCCCGGTGCAGGCCGGCGCCCTGCGTCTACTCGAGCGCCCGCAGGCCTACGTGCACCTGCCCACCGCCTCGCTGCAGCTGGTCTACGACCTGCGCATGGAACTGCCCAAGGACGTGCGCGACGTCAGCCTGTTCCACGTCGACGAGCGCCTGGAAAGCGGCCCCCTGGTGGCCCGCCTGGACCGCCGCCGCCCGGACCTGTACCTGCTGCCGCTGGAACACGGCCAGCCCACCGACGCGCTCTTCACCCTGCGCAAGGGCGAACTGGTGAAGGCCGCGACCCGTGGCATCTGGCTGTCGGAAAGCTTCGCCGAACAGGACGGCTGGCTGGTGCGCGACGAACGCATCCGCTTCCGCGACTGGCTCGACAGCCTGCCGCCGGCCAACGGCAATTCCGGCAAGGGCCGGCGCACGGCCTGAGCCCCGCTCCTACGCCCTCCGGTCCCCCGTAGGATGGGTTGAGCGAAGCGATACCCATCACCTGACCGCATGGGTTTCGCAAGCTCAACCCATCCTACGAAAAGCACTACGCGTGCCCTGTAGGAGCAGGCCCTGCCTGCGAATCGCGCGCAGGGCGCGCTCCTGCATGTGAATGATCACTTCAATTGGCTGGAGGTCTTGCCCAACAGGCGGCGCGCCACGATCAGCAGCTGGATCTGCTGGGTGCCTTCGAAGATGTCGAGGATCTTCGAGTCCCGCGCCCACTTCTCCAGCAGTTCGTCCTCGCCGTAACCCAGGGCGCCGGCCAGTTCCACGCACTTCAGGGTGACTTCGTTGGCCACGCGCCCGGCCTTGGCCTTGGCGATGGAGGCCTCCTTGGAATTGGGCTGGCGGTTGTCGGCCATCCACGCGGCCTTCAGCGTCAGCAGGCGCGCCGCTTCCCATTCGGCCTCCAGGCGGTACAGGGTCGCCTCGGCATGGCTGACGGAGAGCAGCGGCTTGGCGTAGTCGAAACGGCACCCGGCCTTCTTCAGCAATTCGCGGGCGCGGTCCAGCGAGGCCTTGGCCACGCCCACGGCCATGGCGGCCACCAGCGGGCGGGTATTGTCGAAGGTCTCCATCACGCCGGCGAAGCCCTTCTGCACGTCGATCTCGGCATTGCCCAGCAGGTTCGCCGCCGGCACCCGGCAATCGCTGAAGCTGATGGAGGCGGTATCCGAGGCCTTGATCCCGAGCTTCTTCTCCAGGCGGGTGACGGTCATGCCCGGGGTGCCCTTTTCCACCACGAAGGACTTGATCGCCGCGCGGCCCAGGCCACGGTCCAGGGTGGCCCAGACCACCACGGCGTCGGCGCGGGCGCCGGAGGTGACGAAGATCTTCTCGCCGTTGAGCACGTAGTGGTCGCCGTCCTTGCTCGCCGTGGTGCGGATCGCCGCCGAGTCCGAGCCGCAGCCCGGTTCGGTGATGGCCATGGCCGCCCAGATGCCGCCGAAGCGTTTCAGTTGTTCGTCGTTGGCCACCGCGGCGATGGCGGCGTTGCCCAGGCCCTGGCGCGGCATGGCCAGCAGCAGGCCGACGTCGCCCCAGCACATTTCCATCACGCCCAGGCAGGCGGAGAGGTTGCCGCCGTTCTTCACGCCCTCCTCCGCCGCCGCGCCCTTGCGCTTGCTGGCCGAGGTGGCGCCCACGGCGTCCGGCGAGCCGGCGTTCATGCCGTCCAGCAGCGCGGCCAGCAGGTCCAGTTCCTTGGGGTAGGCGTGCTCGGCCTTGTCGTATTTGCGCGAGATCGGCCGCAGGTAGTTTTCCGCCACCTGGTGCGCCTGGTTGACCAGGCCGCGGAATTTCTTCGGGGTTTCCAGGTACATGCAGGCGCTCCTCAGAGGTGCAGGCCGCCGGCCATCACGGCCACGGCGCGCAGGTCGCGGTACCAGCGCTCGGCTGGGTGTTCCTTGGTGAAGCCGTGGCCGCCGAGCAGTTGCACGGCGTCGGTGCCGATCTTCATGGCCTTTTCGGCACAGAGCAGGCGCGCCAGGTAGGCCTCGCGGTGGAACGGCTGGCCGCGCTCTGCCAGGGCGCAGGCGCGCCAGGTCATCAGGCGCATGGCGTCCAGTTCGATGGCGATGTCGGCGACCATGAAGGCCACGCCCTGGCGGTGGCTGATGGGTTCGCCGAAGGCCTCGCGCTCGTTGCAGTAGCCGGTCACGTAGTCCAGCGCCGCCTGGGCAGTGCCCAGGGCCAGGGCGCACCAGGCCAGGCCGCTGAGGTCGAGGAAGGCCTGGTAGTCGAATTTCTCCGCGGCCAGGCGCCGTTCGGCGGCCACCTTCACGCTCTTCAGGCGGATGCGCGCGGTGCCGGCGGCCTTCAGGCCCATGGCCGGTTCGGGGCGGCGTTCCACGCCCCTGGCGGCGGCATCGACCAGGAACAGCGCCGGGCCGTCGGCAGCCTGCGCGGCGACCAGCAACTGGCTGGCGTCCAGGCCGCGCACCACCAGGCACTTCTCGCCGGACAGCAGGTAATGGCGGCCGCGCTTGCGCGCCTGGGTCTTCAGTTGCGCGGCGTCGGCCAGCAGCTGCGGCTCGCCCACGGCGATGCCGATCAGCGGCGGGCCATCCTCGCCGACGAACGCCGGCAGCCACTGCGCCTGCTGCTGCGGGCTGGCCCAGCGGCGGATGCAGTTGGCCGCCGACAGCGGCACCAGCAGCGCCGCGGCCAGGCTCAGGTCACCGCGGGCCAGGGCTTCGGCGATCAGTGCGTTGGTCAGCACGGTGCGCTCACCGGCCATGCCGCCGTGCACTTCGTTCACCCCGTAGTAGGCCAGGCCCAGTTCCAGGGCCTGGTTGAGCAGTTCGGCGGGCACCCCGGCGTTGGCGTCGGCATCGTGGGCGGCCGGGCGCAGCACCTCGGCGGCGAAGCCTTCGAGCATTTCCACCAGCATCTGCTGTTCGTCGGACAGCGACAGGTCGAAGAGCCCGTCCGGGTCGACCTTGCGCGGCGTCTTGAGCTGCTTGGCAGCGCGCTGGCTGGCCATGCGGAAGCCGGTGCGGCTGCCGGTGTAGAGCAGTTTCTCGAAGGGTTTGCGCAATTTCAGGCGGTCCGGCCAGTCGGCCTGGGCCACCCGGTTGAGCACGGCCAGGGCGCGGCCCTGCACGTCGGTGGTCATGGCATCTCGCTCCACGCGGGGATGGGATGCCGGGATCATGCGCCGGGAAGCGGCGGGGGGACCATGACCGCTTTGCCGGGACGCGCTGGCGCGGCGGTCAGTGGGTGGGAAGCTAGAAGCTAGAAGCTGGAAGCTTCCAGCTTCCAGCTAATTCTTACGACGTATCTTTTCGACGATGGCGGTGGTGGAGCTGTTCGGCACCAGGCCGAGCACGCGCACTTCACCGCCGTAGCCGGCGACTATGTCGGCGCCGACCACCTGGTCGACGGAGTAGTCGCCGCCCTTGACCAGCACGTCCGGGCGCACCTGGGCGAGCAGGCGTTCGGGGGTGTCCTCGCTGAAGCTCACCACCCAGTCCACCGCGCCGAGGCCGGCGAGCACCGCCATGCGCCGGTCGACGCTGTTGATCGGCCGGCCCGGGCCTTTCAGGCGGCACACCGAGGCGTCGTCGTTGACCGCCACGATCAGCCGGTCGCCCTGGGCGCGGGCCTGTTCCAGGTAGCTGACGTGGCCGGCGTGGAGGATGTCGAAGCAGCCGTTGGTGAAGACGATCTTCTCGCCGTGGGCGCGGGCGTCCTCGATGGCCAGCAGCAGTTGCTCCAGGCCCAGCACGCCGCGCTCGGAGCCCTGCTCGCGCTGCACCGCGCGGCGCAGTTCGGGGGCGCTGATGGCCGCGGTGCCGAGCTTGCCGACGACGATGCCGGCGGCCAGGTTGGCCAGGGCCACGGCCTGCGGCAGGTCCTCGCCGGCGGCCAGGGCGCCGGCCAGGGTGGAGATCACGGTGTCGCCGGCGCCGGTGACGTCGAACACCTCGCGGGCGCGGGCCGGCAGGTGCAGCGCCGGGTGGCCGGGGCGCAGCAGGGTCATGCCGTGCTCGCCGCGGGTCACCAGCAGCGCGCCCAGTTCCAGGTCGCCGAGCAGCTTCAGGCCCTTGGCCACCAGCTCGTTCTCATCCTGGCAGCGGCCGACGATGGCCTCGAATTCGGAGAGGTTCGGGGTGATCAGGCTGGCGCCGCGGTAGATGGAGAAGTCCTTGCCCTTGGGGTCGGCCAGCACCGGGATGTTGCGCTTGCGCGCGGCCTGGATCAGCGCCTGGTGGTTCTTCAGCGCGCCCTTGCCGTAGTCCGACAGCACCAGCACGCGGACCTGGTCCAGCAGCGCCTCGGTCTCGCGGGCCAGGGCCTCGGCGTCGGTCCTGAAGGGCTCCTCGAAGTCCACCCGCAACAACTGTTGATGCCGGCTCATGACGCGCAGCTTGACGATGGTCGGCTGCCCGGCGATGCGCTGGAAGCGGGTGGTCACGCCCACCGCGCCGAGGCTGTCGGCCAGGCTGGCGGCGGCCTCGTCCTCGCCGGTGACGCCGACCAGGAAGGCCGGGGCGCCCAGGGCGGCCAGGTTCAGCGCGACGTTGGCCGCGCCGCCGGGGCGGTCCTCATGCTGCTCGACCCGCACCACCGGCACCGGAGCCTCGGGCGAGATGCGCGAGGTCGCGCCGTGCCAGTAGCGGTCGAGCATCACGTCGCCGACCACCAGCACAGGGGCCTGATCGAAACGGGGCATGGTCAGTTTCATGGGAACTCCGCAGGTCGAAATCGCCGCGGATAATACCATAGCCGCTCGCCCGGCCTCGCGCCGGGCGCCGGTCGTTCAGCGCAGCGGACGGACCCAGAACAGCTCGTGGCGACGCACCGCCTTGCGGAAGAATTCGTCCTCGCCGAAGGCCGGCCAGCGGCGCCCGGCCAGGGCCCGCTGGATCAGCCGGCGCAGGCGTTTCTTGGCCGGTAGCGGGACTGTCAGGTCGTGCTGCATGGCCAGGGCCTGGGCCTTGTCGAGGCGCGTGGCGGCGTCCAGCGTCGGGCTCCACAAGGCGTCGGCCGGCAGCGGTTCGATGCACGGCGGCAGCGCCACGCCACCCTCGGCCGGGCCCATGGGCCAGCGGTCGTTGTCGTGCAGGTGGTTGGCGTAGAACAGCAGGGTCTGCGGCTTCCAGGCGCTGCGTTCGATCGCCTCGCACAGCGCGCGCGTGGCATGCACGTGGTCGGCGTGGGGGTCCAATTGCGGGTGCGGGGTGACCAGCACCTCGGGGCGGAAGTGCTCCAGCAGCGCCGCGAGGTCAGCCACCAGGTTGTTCCAGCTGGGCACGCCGTCGGCGTCGGCCGGCAGCTGCAGCGGGTTGTGCCGGCGCAGGCCGCGGACGTCGCTCTCGCCGGACTCCCGCGAGCCGAAGCCCTTGTCCGGTTCGCCGCACATCGCCGGCAGTTGCAGGCAGTAGTAGCCCAGTTGCACGCAGCGGCTGGCCGGCACCCCGCCCCACAGCGGCACGGCCAGGCTGTCCCAGGTGCGCAGGCGGCCCTTCAGGCGCGCCGCGGCGGCCTTGTCCAGGCCCAGGCGCTGGTAGTGCCCGGCCTCGATCTCGCCCTGGGTGAGGGTGACGATGCTGGCCTCGGCGGCGCGGCTGTACAGGCCGAAGGCCGCCAGTTCGGCGTCGTCGGCGTGGGGCGCGATCACCATCAGCCGGCGCTCGGCGTAGTCCGGGTTGTGGAAGGCGTGCAGGGTGCCCTGGCTGTCCAGGCGGCAGTGGCGGCCGCGGATGCGCAGGTGCCCGCTGCGCAGGGCCGCGCCCTGGCCGGACAGGTTGAGGTAGCGCACGCCGTTCACGCCGCGCTCGAAGTCCTGGCGATCGATGCCCTCGGCGCCTTCGATCAGCACCTGCGGGTCGAGCCAGCGCCCCAGCCAGTTGGCCTTGACGCGGATCTGCAGCAGCAGTGTCTCGTAGCCCTCGGGCAGCGCATCGGTGGCGACGTGCAGGCCATGCGGGCCGAGGGAGGCCGGCAGGCTCAGCTGGCCTTCCGGGAAGTCGTAGCGGTAGTCGTCGCGCGGCGAGTAGAACAGGTGGTCGGCGAACCAGGCCTCGTGGGCCAGCCAGCCCAGCAGCACGACCAGCGGCACGCTCCACCAGGGGGCGAACACGCCGAGGGCGACCAGCGCCAGCAGCGCGACCAGCAGCACCAGGCGCTTCTTGCGGCGGTGGGCCTTGAGCAGTTGCTGCTTGCGGGCGCTCATGGGAGTTCTCCGGAGTCTGCTCCTACGAAGAGCATTTCGAGCATTTACACCTGGAACACCGGCACCCGGTGGCACCAGCGGTCCTTGTATTCGCGGTCGGCGCGGCCGAAGGAATAGCGTAGCGGCTTGCCCAGCGCCTCGGCCTCGGCCCAGGCCTGCTGGGTGTTGACGTGGGTGAGCACGCTGCCGGGGCTGAACTCGCGATTCTCCGGGGCCACGCCGCCGTTGATGTATTCGACGCTGATCCACTTAGGCGACTCGACGCGGTAGAGAATCTGGATCGCCACCGGCTCGCCGTCCAGGCGCACCAGCGAGCCGCGCATGAATTCGCGCATCAGTTCCAGCACCTCGGCCAGGCGCGCCTTGCCCGGCACCTCGAAGCCCCAGCGGCGCTGGAACAGTTCGGCGTAGATGTGCGCCTGCTCGACCGGGCTCAGTTCGTCCATCGGTTGCAGCACGCCGCCCGCCTCTTCCAGCAGGCGCAGCTCGCGGCGCTGGTTGTAGCGGAATTTCTTCGAGAAGTCCGCCGGCGCGCGGTTCAGCGCCAGCTCTTCATCCTGCCGGCGGGCGTCGGTCACCTGCTGGTGATTGAGCTCGGACAGGTAGCGCACCCGGTGGCGCAGGGCGATCCGCGCGTCCTCGGCGATGGGCAGGATGATCTCGGCGTTGCCCAGGTCGAACAGCGCCTTCTTGCCTTCGCGCTTGAGCACGTCCTTGGACAGCGCCAGGTGCCGGCCCCAGGTGGGGATGGCGGCGCGCAGCTGGCCGTCGGCGACCCAGCCCAGGTAGCGCACCGGGATGCCGGCCAGGCCGGCCAGGCGCTCCACCACCTGCGGGTGGGTGGCCACGCTGCCGCCGAAGCGTTGCCAGGCCTCGGCGTAGGCCGCGGCGTCGATGGGTGTCCAGCCGCGCTCGCGGAAGCAGCGCAGGCGATCTAGCAAGGCCATTCAGACCGACTCGCCGATGCCGTCCTCGGCCGGCTCGTCGGCGAACTGCCTGGCGTGCAGGCGCGCGTAGTAGCCATTGAGGGCGATCAGCTCGTCGTGGGTGCCGCGCTCGACGATGTGGCCCTGGTCCATCACCAGGATCAGGTCGGCGCGCTCGATGGTGCTCAGGCGGTGGGCGATCACCAGGGTGGTGCGGCCCTCCATGACCTTCTCCAGGGCGGCCTGGATGTGCCGCTCGGACTCGGTGTCCAGCGCCGAGGTGGCCTCGTCGAGGATCAGCACCGGAGCGTCCTTGAGCAGCGCGCGGGCGATGGCCAGGCGCTGGCGCTGGCCGCCGGAGAGCATCACGCCATTCTCGCCGACCTCGGTGTCGAAGCCTTCGGCCAGACGGTCGATGAACTCGCGGGCGAAGGCATCCTCGGCGGCCTTCTCTACCGCGCTGCGCGGCTTGCTGGCGAGGTCGCCGTAGGCGATGTTGTTGAGCACGCTGTCGTTGAACAGGTTGACCTGCTGGGTGACCAGCGAGATGTGCTTGCGCAGGTTACGCAGGCGGTAGTCTTCCACGTCCACGCCATCGAGGAGGATCTTGCCCTGGCTGTGGTCGTAGAAGCGCGGGATGAGGTTGGCCAGGGTCGACTTGCCGCTGCCGGAGCGGCCGACCAGGGCGACCATCTGCCCCGGCTCGACGCTGAAGTTGAGGTCGTTGAGCACGCGCTTGTCGGTGCCCGGGTAGGTGAAGCTGAGGTTCTTCACTTCCAGGCGGCCCAGCACGCGCTCCTTCTCCACGCTGCCGCGGTCCACCTCGGGCTGCTCGTCGAGCTGCTCGAAGATGCTCTCGGCGCCGGCCACGCCCTTCTGGATGGTGGAGCTGACCTCGGAGAGCTGGCGGATCGGCTTGGGCAGCAGGCCGGCCATGGAGATGTAGGCCACCAGGTCGCCGACGGTGGCATCGCCGCGCAGCAGCAGCACCAAGTACAGCAGCACCGCCATGGCACTGTAGATCACCAGTTGCAGCATCGGCGTGTAGATCGCCGAGGTCTTGTTCATGCGCAGGTTCTTGCTGGTGTTCTCGCGGCTCACCTGCAGGAAGCGCTCGCGCTCGTAGGCCTCGCCGCCGAAGCTGCGCACCACGCGGTAGCCCTGGATGGTCTCGGAGGAAACGTGGGTCACGTCGCCCATGGCCACCTGGATCTTCTTGCTCTGCTTGCGGAACTTGCGGCTGGCGCTGGTCACCATCAGGGCGATGACCGGCAGGATGGCGACCATCACCAGGGTCAGCTTCCAGTTCATGTACAGCAGCGAGAGGAACAGGAAGACCACGGTCATGCCTTCGCGGATCACCACCTTGATGGCGTCGGTGGCGGCGCCGGTGACCATGGTCACGTTGAAGGTGATGCGCGAGATCAGGTGCCCGGAGTTGTGGCTGTCGAAGTAGCGGTTGGGCAGCGTCAGCAGATTGTTGAACAGCGCCACCCGCAGGTCGTGCACCAGGCCCAGGGAGACGCGGGCGATGTAGTAGTTGCCGAGGAAGGAGCCAATGCCCTGCCACACCGCGATCATCACCACCAGCAGCGGCACCGCGTAGAGCAGCGAGAGGTCGCGCAGCCAGGGCCAGGGCGCGTTGGGGAACAGCTTGGCGTCCGGGTGCGTCAGGCCGTCGACGAAATACTTGAGGATGCCGGCCAGCATCGGCTGGGTGGCGGCGAAGATCAGGAAGCCGACGATGCTCAGGGCGAACATGCCCCAATAGGGCCGCACGTAGGTGAGCAGACGGAAGTAGATCTTCAGGCTCGAGGGCTCTGCGGTGTCTTTGCCGGTCATGAAAGAATCGCACGCTGAAAAGGCCGGCGATTATAACACAGGCCTCTCGTTTGCCCGGCGCCTAGGCTACTATAGCCGGCCCCCGTCCAGGAAGCCGGTATGCAAGAGCTCGACCTACCCGCCTACGAATCGCTTCGCGCCGGCGCCACCGTGCTGGAAGCCGACAAGCACGGCGACAAGGTCCTGCGCCTGCCCGACGGCAACTTCGTCAAGCTGTTCCGGCGCAAGCGGCTGATCTCCTCGGCGGCGCTCTACCCCTATGCCCAGCGCTTCGCCGACAACGCCCGGGCGCTGCAGCGGCTGGGCATCCCCTGCCCCGAGGTGATCGGTGTCTACCGCGTGCCCGGCATCGCCCGCGACCTGGTGCACTACCGCCCGCTGCCGGGCCAGACGCTGCGCCAGTTGATCGCCGCCGGCCAGGCCGACGGCGCCCTGCGCGAGCGCCTGGGCGAGCTGATCGCCCGGCTGCACGAGCGCGGCGTGTACTTCCGTTCGCTGCACCTGGGCAACGTGGTGCAGACCCCGCAGGGCGAACTGGGGCTGATCGACATCGCCGACATGAAGACCCAGCGCCGCGCCCTCGGCCGCACCCAGCGCAAGCGCAACTTCGCGCACATGCTGCGCTATGCGGAGGATCGGCAGTGGTTGCTGGCGGATGAGGGCGGCGAGCTGAGCGAAGGCTACCTGCGCCACGGCACGGTACGCTGGGACGCCCGCGAACTGCGGGGCATCCTCAACGCCGGCTGAGTTCGCTCCCGGCTTCCCCGGCCGCGGCCGGGCGCTTCAGGCTCAGGCCGAGCAGGAACACGCCCCAGGGCATCAGCCACATGGCGCGGGTGCGCTCCCACAGGCTGAACACGTCGAACTGCATGGCCACGCTGGCATAGACCCACAGCAGCAGCAACGCCAGGCCCAGTTGCGTATGGCGGCTGCGCCAGGCCCGCAGGCCCAGCATCGCCCAGAGCACCAGCCAGACGAGCAGCGCCGGGATCCCATACTGCAGGGCGGTGTGCAGCAGGAAGTTGTGGGTGCTGCCATGGTAGCCACCGACCCAGCCCTGGACCTCATAGGTGGTGCCGTAGCCCACGCCGATCCAGAAATGCTCGCGCAGGATCGGCAAGGCGCTGCGCAACAGCTCCAGCCGCTCCGAATCCCCCCGCGCCATCAGGCTCGGCTCCAGGCAGAACAGCGCGGCGCCGCCGGCCAGGGCCGCCAGGGCCGCCAGGCGCTTGCGCCAGCCTGGCAGCAACACTAGGCAGAACACCGCTGTGACCATCAGCGCCAGGAGCGCACCGCGGCTGCCGCACAGACCGACGTAGATCAGCGGGGGGAGTTGCAACAGCAGCCAGGCCAGCCACCAGCCGCGCCTCGCCGGACGCAGCGGCAACGCCATCACCAGCAGGAAACCCGTGGCGTAGGCGGCCGCGTTGGGGTTGTCGAGGAAGCCACCGAAGCCGTTCAGGCGTCCCGGTGCGTAGGCTGGAGCCCACAACAGCGCAGCCAGGCAATAGAGGCTGTTGACCATGCCAAGCAGCACCAGGGTGCCTCGCAGGCGCGACTCGCTGGCCCGGGCCCAGAGCAGCCAGCCACAGACCAACAATACGAAGAGGCTCGACTGCTTGACCCGCGACAATCGGTCGAAATCGCCGACGGCCCACAACAGCGAGAGGTTGGCCCAGGCGAACAGCGCCAGGAACAACCACATTTCCCTGCGTTCGGCGATCAGCCGCCCCAGCTCGGCGCGGCGGGCAACCACCAGCCAGAGCGCCGGCAGGTACACGAATAGCGCCACCATGGTGTAGTAGAACTTCATGGTCGGCGTCAGCAACACCCCGGCGATGGTCCAGAACACGCCGAACCCCAGCACCGCCTCGGCCACCCGGTCCCTGCGGGCGATTGGCACACCGCCTTGACTCATCGCGGGCCGCCAGGTCTGCCACGCTTGCAACAACATCGACTTCATCCCGGACGCACTCATCCCTCGTGGAACTTGAACATGAGGTGACGCAGGCGGCGCCAGGTCACGCGATTCCAGCGCCATGGCGGCAGCCGTAGAAGAAGCCGCAGGGCATAGGCCTTGTCCGACACCACCGAGTGCTTGAGCGCCTTGTTGATCACGCAGGTCAGGCCCTGCGAGTAGGCCGGATGGTCGCGATAGGGGGCGATGGCCATCAGGTCGTAGTCGAGCTGGCGCTGGTAGGCGGTCTTGGACATGTTGCCCGCATGCCTGCGGTAGAGCGTCACCAGGTCCGGCAGCACATCCGTGCGATAGCCCAGGTGGGCGATCTTCAGGGTGATCTGGAAATCCTGGATGCGGATCGCCGGGTCATAGCCCCCGGCACGGTCCAGCGCCTCGCGTCGATACATGGCCACGGGGGCGCCGATGGCGTGGGCGCGGGACAGCAGTTCGGCGAAGCTGTAGCTGCGCAGCGACTTGCCCTCCTCGGTCTTCAGCCGCCGCCCTTCGGAGTCGACGTAGACCACCCGCGCCCCGACGCAGCCCACCTGGGGATGCGCCTCGAGGTAGGCGGCCTGCAGCGACAGGCGGCCCGGCAGCATGACGTCATCGGAATCGGGCGTGGCGATGAACTCGCCGCGGGCATGGCTCAGGGCCGTGTTCAGCGCGGCGCTGACGCCCTGGTTGGCTTGCCGGTAGAACTGGAAGCCGTAGCGCTGGCGCAGGGCCTCGATCTTTTCGGCGCTGGCATCCTGGGAGCCGTCGTCGACGACGATCAGCTCGAAATTCGGATAATCCTGCTCGAGGATGCTCAGCAGGGCCTCCTCGATGTAGCGTTCGCGGTTGTAACAGGGAACCAGCACGGAGATCAGCGGCCTGGGCACGACCACCTCCGGCCCCGATGGCCGCCACGAAAGCTTCGGCGCATGAATGTTCAAATTCCCAGAGCCCGGCGTAATCGCTCCAGCCTGCCCGGTTGCGGACGTGGGCGCAAGGGTGGCGTCATCGCCTCGACGATGCGCGCCCCGATCTGGCTGAAGCCGAAGCCCTCCTCGGCCAGTTGGCGGCCCTGGGCGGCGATGCGCGCCGCCAGCTCAGGGTCCTCGCGCAGCACCTGCAGCTTGCGGCGCAGCTCGGGAATGTCGCGATAGAACACCACGTTGTGCATGTCCACCAGGCCCAGCGCGCGGTTTTCCTCCTCGCCCTGGTCGTAGGCGAAAAGCACGCAGCCGCAGGCCATGGCCTCGAAGTTCTTGATCATGTATTCGCCCATGCCGACGTCCGCGCTGACGAAAAAGCGGATGCGGTTGAGCGTGTTCAGGTAATCCTCGCCGGAGTTGGTCTTGGTGACCAGCAGGTTCTCTACCTTGCCCAGCTCGTCCAGCAGCGCCTTGCGCCCGCTGTAGGCGACGCTGCCGGTGCTGCCGACGAAGGCCAGTTCGATGTCGCGCTCGCGGCCCAGGTCGTGGAGCAGGTCCTGGTCGTAGCCCTTGGGCACGAAGACGGCGTCGAAGCCCTCCTCGCGCAGGCGCCGGGCGACCACCGCGCCGGAGCTGATCACCCGCGCCCAGGGCATGCGCCGGTAGTGGGCGCTGAACTTGCCGGTGTACTTGCAGGGGATGTAGTTCTGGTAGGCATCGTGTTCGAGGATCACCAGGTTCGGCACGCTGGCGATGAAGGAAGCCTGGCGCATTTCCTTCTTGAAGCGCAGGAAGAACAGGATGCGGTCGTAGCGCGAGACGTCCACCTGCTCGCGGAAGTAGCGGCGCAGGTTGGCCTGCTCGTCGCTGCTCAACCAGCGCAGGTCGCAGTCGCAGTGCTCGGCGATGCCGTCGTAGAGGCGGTCGAGAATGGCGCGTTGTTCTTTCTGGACCAGGAACAGGACTTTCAAGATTCACCCTTGGCGGCCACGGCCGTCATTCGGAAACGCCACGCGTCAGCGCACGGACCATCGGCAGGCTCCAGAACTCCCGGCGCACGGCCTCGTCGGAGAAGCGCGTGTGCAGGCGCTCGTCCATCAGCCGGGCGCAGGCCTCGCGCTGCTGCCGGTCGAGCGCCGCCAGGTGCGCCAGGCCCTGGGCCAGGGCCGCGTCGTCGCGCAGCGGGAAGAGGATGCCCAGGCCCTCGACGATTTCGCCGGCGCCACCGCCGGCGGTGGAGATCAGCGGCACGCCGGCGGCCATGGCCTCCAGCAGGACCATGCCGAAGGGCTCGTGGTCGGAGCTCAGGGCGAACACGTCGAAGGCCTTGAAGTAGCGCCGCGCGTCCGGCACCTGGCCGAGGAACAGCACGCGCTCGGCGATGCCCAGCTCGCGGGCCAGCGCCTTGAGGTCTTCCTCCAGGCGGCCCTTGCCGAGGATCGCCAGCAGCGCGTTCGGCGGCAGTTGCGGCAGGGCCGCGGCGAAGCCGCGCAGCAGCGTGGCCTGGTCCTTGTCCGGGTGCAGGCGGCCGACGTTGCCGACCACCCAGGCGTTGTCCGCCAGGCGCAGGTGCTGGCGCGCCGGGTAGCGCTCCACCTGCTCGGCCTGCAGGGCGTCGACGTCGACGCGGTTGTACAGCGTCTCGATGCGCTCCGCCGGCCAGGCCGGCAGGCACTGGCGCAGTTCGTCGCGCACGGCGTTGGACACCGCCAGCAAGCTCAGGCGCTTGGCGAACAGCTTGGCGAACAGCTTGCGGCCAAGCCGGCGGTAGTCACCGAAGCCATGGTGCACGCCGATCACCGGCAGGCGCGTGCCGAGCATGGCGACCCAGGTGGGCTTGAAGCGATGGGCGATGCAGAAGCGGAAGTCCCGCGAGCGGGCGATCTCGCGCAGGTCGCGGATGGCGCGCAGCTTGAGGCCGCGCACGTCCTTCGAGCTGTAGTCGAGGAACAGCACCTCGTCGCTGGCGCAGCCGGCGGCCACCTCGGCGTCGGGCGCCCCGGTGAGGAACACCGTGGTCACCCGGTAGCCGGTGCCGGCGAACAGGCTGGCGTACTGACGGGCGCAATCCAGGAAGGGCCCGTCATAGCCGTGGCAGAACTGCAGGACCCGCGGTTCAGCCGAGCGAGTCATAGGCCGCCGCGCCGTCCTTGACCACCAGGATGTCCTGCATGATCAGGTATTGCAGGTCCGAACCGTAGAACATGTTCAGCGCGTCGGTCGGCGAGCAGATCATCGGCTCGCCGCGACGGTTCAGCGAGGTGTTCAGCGCCACGCCGTTGCCGGTGAGTTTCTCCAGCTCCTTCATCAGGTCGTAGTAGCGCGGGTTGAACTCGCGCTTGAGCACCTGGGCGCGGGAGGTGCCGTCCTCGTGGACGACTTCCGGCACGCGGGTCTTCCACTCTTCGTTGACTTCGAAGGTGAAGGTCATGAACGGCGCCGGGTGGTCGATCTTGAACATCTGCGGGCCGACGGTATCCAGCATCGACGGGCAGAAGGGCCGCCAGCGCTCGCGGAACTTGATCTGCGCGTTGATGCGGTCGGCCACGCCCGGCACGCTCGGGCAGCCGAGGATGGAGCGCCCGCCGAGGGCGCGCGGGCCGAACTCCATGCGGCCCTGGAACCAGGCCACCGGGTTGCCGTCGGCCAGCACCTTGGCGATGGTTTCGGGCACGTTGTCGATCTTGCGCCAGGCCGGCTTGGCCTCGTGGCGGGCGCAGGCGGCGATGACGTCTTCGTTGCTGTAGGCCGGGCCGAGGTAGACGTGCTCCATCTTCTCCACCGGCACGCCGCGCTCCCAGGACACGTAGGCGGCGGCGCCCACCGCGGTGCCGGCGTCGCTGGCCGCGGGCTGCACGTACAGCTCCTTGACCTCGGGGCGGGCGATGATCTTCTGGTTCAGCTTGACGTTCAGCGCGCAGCCGCCGGCGAAGGCGATCTTGCCGGTTTCGCGGAGGATGTCGCCCAGGTAGTAGTCCATCATCTCCAGCGCCAGCTTCTCGAACAGCGCCTGGATGCTGGCGGCGTAGTGGATGTACGGGTCGTCGGCGATGTCGCCTTCGCGTTTCGGGCCCAGCCACTCGATCAGCTTGGGCGAGAAGTAGTAGCCCTTGCCCTTTTCCTTGTAGCGGCGGAAGCCGATGACGTTGGCGTAGTCGGTGTTGATGATCAGCTCGCCGTTCTCGAACTTGGCCAGGCGCGAGAAATCGTACTTGCTGGCGTCGCCGTAGGGCGCCATGCCCATGACCTTGAACTCGCCGTCGAGCATGTCGAAGCCGAGGTACTCGGTGATCGCGCCGTACAGCCCGCCCAGGGAGTCCGGGTCGTAGAACTCCTTGATCTTGTGGATCTTGCCGTTCTCGCCGTAGCCGAAGAAGGTGGTGGCGTACTCGCCCTTGCCGTCGATCCCGAGGATCGCGGTCTTCTCCTTGAAGCCGGAGCAGTGGTAGGCGCTGGAGGCGTGGGCCAGGTGGTGCTCGACCGGCTGGATCTTGACCTTCTTCAGGTCGAAGCCCAGTTGCTGCAGGCACCACTGGATGCGCTTGTAGTAGCGCTTGTAGCGGCGGTTGCCGAGCAGGATGGCGTCCAGCGCGCGGTCCGGGGCATAGGCGTAGCGCTTGGCGTAGTGCCAGCGGGCCTTGCCGAACAGGCTGATGGGGGCGAAGGGAATGGCCACCACGTCGACGTCGGACGGCTTGATGCCGGCCTGCTCCAGGCAGAACTTGGCCGACTCGTAGGGCATGCGGTTCTTCGCGTGCTTGTCGCGGACGAAGCGCTCTTCTTCGACCGCCGCGACCAGCTTGCCGTCGATGTACAGGGCGGCGGAAGGGTCATGGCTTACGGCGCCGGACAGGCCGAGGATGGTCAATGACACGGGTAAGAGCCTCTTTGAAAGCAGCTGGAAGCTTGAAGCCGGAAGCTTGAAGCAACAGCGGTGTTCGTTCATAGCCCCTGGGGGCTTTCGTCTTCCAGCGTCAAGCCTCGGGCTTGAAACCGGGATAAATTGTCTTAGAAGCAGCTGGAAGCTTGAAGCCGGAAGCTTGAAGCAACAGCGATGTTCGTCATAGCCCCTGGGGGCTTTCGTCTTCCAGCGTCAAGCCTCGGGCTCGACGCTGGGATAAATTGTCTTAGAAGCAGCTGGAAGCTTGAAGCCGGAAGCTTGAAGCCCAAAACACCAGCGCCAACCTCCAGCTCTTGCTTTCAGCTTCCAGCTTCCAGCTTCCAGCTGCTCTTAGGTATTCGCTCATCCAGCAACCGGTGCAGCGCGCTGCCCTGCGGCCAGTTGCGCAGGAAACGTGCGCGGTCGCGGGCATAGGCGCGCTCGAAACTGGCCTGGCCGTGGTGCTTGTGCATGGCGTCGAGGTCGATCAGCGCCCAGCGCCCCGCATCGCCTTCCCCCTGCCAGAACAGGTTGTGGCCCTTGAGGTCGCCGTGGCTGATGCGCTCGCGCCGCAGCGCCGCGAACAGGCTGTCCAGGGCCTTGAGTTCGGCCTCCGGCGGCATGCCGGCCCCGTCCGGATCGTCCAGATGGGGTTTGAAACGGGCAATTATATCCTGCCCGGCCAGGTAATCGGTAATCAGGAAGGCCGGCCCGCGCAGCCAAAGCCAGCGCCGTTCCAGCACCGCCAGGGGTTTCGCGGTGGCGATGCCGAGGGCTTCCAGACGGTTGCCCTCGCGCCAGGAGGCCCAGGCGCGGCTGGGGCGCCAGAAGCGCTTGAGCCAGTGCAGCAGGTTCTTGATGTTGTAACGCTTGACTACCAGCAGGCGACCATCCAGTTCCACTTTCGCCACGGTAGCGGCACCGCCGGTCTTGTAGACATGCCCCCGGTCAATGAAAGCGTCCGGCTCGGCCAGCAGCGGCGCCAGGCCGGCTTCCTCCTCGCGGCGCACCGCGCGCAGGCCGAAGGCGCCGCGGCGCACGCTGAACAGGCTGCAGTCGCGGCCGATCTTCTTCAGCAGGTCGGCGACGCGCCAGCGGCGCACCCGGGCTATCTCCTTCTGCAGGGCCTCCAGCGGCAGCGCGTGCTCGCCGTTGACCAGCAGGTAGTGCACCAGCAGTTCTTCGAGGAAGGGGTCGAGGCTGGCCGGCAACTGGGCGAAGAACACCCCGAGGTTTTCCAGCACGTGCTTGCGCGACAGCGGCTGGCCGGGCGTCTCGGCGCGGATGCCGGCGCCGTCGATCAGGTACAGGCGGCCGTCGTGGCGCAGCAGGTTGTCCAGGTGCAGGTCCTCCTGCCACAGGCCCTTGGCGTGCAGTTCGGCGATGGCCGCCAGGGCCTCGCCGAGCACCGCCTGCTGGGCGTCGGACAGCGCCGGCTCGGCTTCCACCGCGCGCCAGGCGTCGCCCAGGCTGTGGGCATCGTCGAGGAATTCGAAGAGCAGCCAGCCGCCCTCGCCTTCGCGCAGGCCGTCGGCCAGCAGCAGCGGCGTGGTCAGGCCCTGTTCGGCGAGCAGGCGCACGCCGGCCAGTTCGCGCTGGAAGTGCCGCGCGGCCTTGCCGCCGACCAGCAGCTTGGCCAGCACCTGGCGCCCGCGCCAGTTGCCTGCGCCGACGTAGCGCCGGCCCGGCAGCACGCGCAGCAGGCTGTCCAGGCGCAGTTCGGCGGGGCCGGCGCCATCGGCCAGTTCCAGCCGCAGCGGCAGCGTCGGCTGGCGCCCGGCGCTTCGCAGTTCGCCCAGCCTCACCCGCGTTTCTCCTTCTTGCGCCGGCGCGCGCCCAGGCGCTTGTACCAGTGGTCCACCTCGGCGCCGCTGGCCGCGCTGCCCAGGTAGGCGGCGAGCAGTTGACGCACGTCCACCTCGCTCCAGTCCGGCGCGCGGCGCAGCAGCGGCTCCAGGTCCTTGACGCGGTCGCGCAGGCCGAACCACAGCGGGCGGGTCTTCTCCAGGTCGATCAGGCAGGCCTGGAAGCCGTCCTCGGCCTCCCGCAGGAAGATGTGCTTGGGATAGAAGCAGCCGTGCATCTGCCCGGCCTCGTGCAGGCGCCGGGCGAGCATGCCGCAGGCGTGCAGGATGGCCTGGCGGCGCTCTGCCGGCAGGCCGGACCAGTCCTTCAGCCAGGCGTCCAGGTCACGCCAGCCGTCCAGCGCGCGGGTCACCAGGATGGCGCGGCGCTCGCCGCCCTCGCGGCGTTCGCCGAAGAAGGCCGCCTGCAACGCCGGGATGCCCAGTTGCTGGTAGCGCTGGATGTTGCGGAACTCACGGGCGAAGGTCGGCTCGCCGCCCGGGCGCAGCAGGCTGCGCGTGAGGTGGTTGCTCTGCCGCTTGAGGTAGTAGGCGCCGCCGTCCAGCTCCAGGCGGAACACGCAGCTCATGCCGCCGCGCTCGGTGTTGGGCTCGTCCACCGCCTCCAGCGGCAGCGTCCAGAGCGCGTCGAAGTCGGCCAGGCCCTGGCTGTGCAGGCGCTCGCGGTCGTCGTCGGCGATGAAGTCGTTCACTCGCGTCCCTCGTAGAAATGGGCGATGCGCCGCACGCGGACCTTGTCCGAGGCGTTCAGCCGCTCGCGCCGGCGGTACTGCAGGTAGAAGCGCAGGCGCTGGGTGGCGGAAAGGTGGTACTTGGCCACCTTGTCCAGGGTCGCCAGGTCCTTGGTCACGCGGTGGCGCAGCATGAAACTGACCCAGTAGTTGCCGATCGGGCAGTCGATGAAATACACGGTGCCGGCGGCGTCGACCAGGATGTTGCGCCACTTCAGGTCGTTGTGGGTGAAGTGGTGGTCATGCATCAGCCGGGTATGAGCGGCCAGTTGCTGGCTGACGTGGTCGACCCAGGCGCGGTCGCGCAGGCGCGGGTCGTCGCGCCGGGCCAGCGCGGCCAGGTCCTCGGTGCCCGGCACTTCGCGGGTGACCATGGCGCCGCGGACGAAGGCGCCGCGCCTGCGCTCCAGGCCCCAGGCCACCACTTCGGCGGTGGGGATGCCCCACTTGGCGAACTGCTTGAGGTTCTGCCACTCGGCCTTGATCCGCGGCCGCGCGAGGTAGCGGTGGTAACCCTTGCCGGCGCTGTTGTAGCGCTTGACGTAGTAGCGCACGCCGTCGCGCTCGATGCGGATCACTTCGGACTTGGGGTCCTTGGTCAGGCGCTCGCCCTCAAGGGCGAACACCGCGTCCAGGCTGCCGAAGTCGGCGGACAGGTGGCTGTAGGCGGGTTCCAGGGTCCAGCCCGACATCAGAGCAGGTCTCCGTAGCGCTGCTTGCGATCGTAGAGTTTGGCAGCCTTGCGCTCCATCCAGGCGAGCAGAGCGGCCTCCTCGCGGAGGATGTCGCGCAGGGGCTTGCGGAAGTAACCGCGCAGGAAGCGTAGCTTGTCGCGTTGCGTCAAGCCGATGTCCAGCGCCGAGAAGTACAGCGCGGCCAGGTCCTTGTCGCGCCAGCGCCGCGGCGTGGCGGCGCGGGTCTGGGCGCGGTGCAGGTCGATCACCGACAGGCGCAGGTCGTCGGGCGTCGGCGGGCGGTCGGTGTGCAGCAGGAAGTGGCAGATGTAGCAGTCGCGGTGGTTCACCCCGGCGCGGTGCATGGTGCCGACCATCTTCGCCACTTCGTCGATCAGCGCGCGCTTGAAGCGCGGCTGCGGCGGCTCGCGCAGCCAGTTCAGCGACAGCTGTTCGAGATCGATGGTGGGCGCCAGTTCCTCGGTGACGATGAAGGAATGCTGGCGCGCCGGGTCGCCGCCGCGCTCGCCGTAGGCCACCGCGGTCATGGTCGCCACGCCGGCCTGGTGCAGGCGCTCCAGGGCGCGCTGTTCCTGCCCGGCGCCGAGCACCGGGAGCTTGGCGCTGAGCAGGTTCTTGAAGATTTCGCCCCAGCCGATGCCGCGGTGGATCTTGACGAAGTAGCCGCGGCCGTCGACCTCGGTGCGCAGGGTGCGGCGGCCTTCCAGCTCGCGGTAGACCTTGCCCTGCAGGCGCTCGACCTCGACGAAGGGGTCCTTGCCGGCCCACAGGCTCCTGAACGGCTCGCGCAGCTCAAGCTTCATGGGCGCCCGCCTTTCGTAGGAGCCCGGGGAAGCCGGGGAGAGGGGTGTTCATGGGCGCTCCTGCAGGATCACGTCCGCGGCGTGCTGCGGCATGGAGTACAGGTCCGCCGTGTCGGCGAAGGCCAGGCCGTTGCGCGACCAGGCAGCGCGCGCCGCGTCGTCCCGGAGCATCTCCGCCAGCATGCGGTTGAAGGCGTCCTGCTCGAAGGGCGACGGCACTACGCGGCCGGCATCGGCTTCGGCGATGTAGTGGGCGTAGCCGCAGACGTCGGTGACCAGCACCGGCAGGCCGGCGACCACCGCCTCCAGCAGCACGGTGCCGGTGTTCTCGTTGTACGCCGGGTGGATCAGCAGGTCGGCGCCGAGCAGGAAACGCGGGATGTCGCTGCGGCCCTTGAGGATCTGCACGTGGTCCGACAGGCCCAGGGCCTTCACCTGCAGCAGGAAGGGCTTGGGGTCGTCCTGGCCGATGGCGATCAGCCGGGTGCGCTTGCGCAGGTCCCGCGGCAGCGCCGCCAGGGCCTTGAGGCTACGATCCAGGCCCTTGGTCTTGAAGCCCGAACCGATCTGCACCAGCAGCAGGTCGTCGTCGGCCAGCTTGAATTCGCGGCGGAAGTCGGCGCGGATTTCCGCGGCGTTGGCCGGCGCCCGGCGGTCCAGGGCGATGCCCGGAGGCAGCAGGTGGAAGCGCTCGATCGGGGTGTGGTAGTGCTTGATGAACAGCGGCTGCTGCACCTCGGAGATCATCAGCACCTCGGTCTTCGACTCGGGGGCGAACACCGCCCGCTCGTAGTCGGCGAAGTGCTTGTAGCGGCCCCAGCGGCGGTAGATGGGGTTGCGCAGGGTCTGCGCCTTGTCTTCGAAGCAGCCGTCGGCGGCGTAGTAGACGTCGAGGCCCGGCATCTTGTTGAAGCCGATCACCCGGTCCACCGGGTCGCGCGCAAGGTCGGCGGCCAGCCAGGCGCTGAACTTCTCGTTGCGGCGGTGGTTGAACAGCGCCTTGACCGGCGCCACGCGCACGTCGAAACCGGGCGGCACCTCGCCCTCCCAGATCGGCGTGTAGACGCGGATGGAATGGCCGCGCTTCTGGCATTCCAGGGCGATGCGCATGAAGTCGCGCTGCAACCCGCCGAAGGGGAAGTACTTGTACAGGACGAAAGCCAGTTTCATCGAAGCGTCTCCGGGGCCAGCAGCAGCGCCTCCAGTTGCAGCGCCACGCGCTGCGGGTTCAGGCGCGTGAAGCACAGGGGCTGCTCTTGCCGCAGGTCGAACTGGCGCTTGTCTTCGGCCGTCGGCTGGTAGGTGCAGGTCTTCTGCAGGCAGGGTGCGCAGGGCCAGTCGCTGGCCAGGTGCACCTGGGAACGCCCGTAGGCGCCGGTCAGCCCGGGATTGGTCGGGCCGAACAGCGACAGCGTCGGCACGTCCAGGGCGGCGGCCAGGTGTCCGAGCCCGGTGTCCACCGCCACGCAGGCGGAAGCGCCGGCCAGGACCTTGGCCATGCCTGCGAGGGATAACCTGGGGAGCACCGAGGCGTTTTCCAAGCCCTGGGCGATGCGCTCGGCGCGCTGGCGCTCGTTGTCGTTGCCCCAGGGCAGGCGCACCGACCAGCCGCGCTCGCCCATGCGCTCGGCCAGCTCGCGCCAGTAGGCCTCGGGCCAGTGCTTGGTGACCCAGGTGGTGCCGTGCAGGAAGACCAGATAAGGCTCGCCGGCGCTCCCGTCGATCAGCAGGCCGCGGTCCAGGCCGTAGTCGCCGACGCCCGCCGGCAGCGGGTAGTCCAGCGCCTGGGCGAACAGCTGGCGCACGCGCTCCACCGCGTGCTGGCCCCAGGCGACCGGGTAGCCGCGGTCGTAGAAGCGGCTGGCCGCCGGCTCGCGCGCGGACTCCCTGTCCAGCCCGGCGACCGGCACCTTCTTCGCGTAGCGCGTCAGCCAGGCGCTCTTGAGCAGGCCCTGGGCGTCGATCACCAGGTCGTAGTCGACCTCGCGCAGGCGCTTCTTGAAACGCCGCCACTCGCCGTTCTTCAGGGTCTGCCAGAGGTTCTTGCGCCAGCGCCGGATGGCCACCGGGATGACCTGGGCCACCGCCGGGTGCCAGGCCGGGATCTCGGCGAAGCCTTCCTCGACCACCCAGTCGAACTGGATGCCGGGGATGGCCCGGGCGGCGTCGGTGAGCGCCGGCAGGGTATGGATGACGTCGCCCAGGGACGACGTCTTGATCAGCAGTACCCTCATTCGACGTCGACCGGGTCCGCGACCAGGCGGTCGAGCGCCTGCAGCACCATCGACGGCGGCAGCTCGCGCAGGCAGTTGTAGTGGCCGAAGCGGCACACGCGGTCGAAGCAGGGGCTGCATTCCAGGCCCAGGCGGACGATTTCCACGGCATCGGCCAGCGGCGGGGTGAACTGCGGCGAGGTGGAGCCATAGACCGCCACCAGCGGGCGGTTCAGCGCGGCGGCCACGTGCATCAGGCCGGAGTCGTTGCTGACCACGGCGGATGCGCAGGACATCAGGTCGATGGCCTCGGCCAGGGCGGTTCCGCCGGCGAGGTTGACCGACTCCTCGCGCAGGCCGGGGATCAGCCGCGAGCGGATGTCCTCGCCGCCGGGGTGGTCGTTCTTCGAGCCGAATATCCACACCTGCCAGCCGGCGCGGATCTTCGCCTCGGCGACCTTGGCATAGAACTCCGCCGGCCAGCGCTTGGCTTCGCCGAACTCGGCGCCGGGGCACAGCGCCAGCACCGGGCGGTCCAGGCTCAGGCCGAACTTGGCCAGGGCCGCGTCGCGGCTGGCCGGGTCGATGGCCAGGCGCGGCTGCGGGTAGGGCTTGGGCAGCTCGGCGCCCGGCGGGTAGGCCAGGGCCATGAAACGCTCGATCATCAGCGGGTAGCGCGCCTTGTCGAGCTTGCGCACGTCGTTGAGCAGGCCGTAGCGCATCTCGCCCTTCCAGCCGGTGCGCCTGGCGATGCCGGCGAAGAACGGCACCAGCGCGGACTTGAGCGAGTTGGGCAGGAGGATCGCCTGGTCGTACTGGCCGGCCAGGGACTTGCCGATGCGCCGGCGCGCGGCGATGTCGAGCACGCCGTGGCCGAGCGGGAAGCTCAGGGCCTGGCGCACTTCGGGCATGCGTTCGAGGATCGGCCGGCTCCACTCGGGCGCCAGCACGTCGATCTGGCAGTCGGGGTGTTCGCGCTTCAGGCACTCGAAGAGCGTCTGCGCCATCACCATGTCGCCGACCCAGGAGGGACCTACGATCAGAATGTTCATAAGCTGGAGGCTGAAAGCTCGAAGCTGGAAGCCTGTCTGGAACCGCGTTGGCTTCCGACTTCAGGCTTCCAGCTTCCGGCTCATTTGACCAGAGTGCGCCACTCCGGATGGGCGCTGGTCTTGCCGGTGACCAGGTCGAAGTAGGCCTTCTGCAGTCGCTCGGTCACCGGGCCGCGGCGGCCGATGCCGATCTGCCGGCCGTCCACTTCGCGGATCGGGGTGACTTCGGCGGCGGTGCCGGTGAAGAAGGCCTCGTCGGCGATGTATACCTCGTCGCGGGTGATGCGCTTCTCCACCACCCTGATGCCCAGCTCGTCGGCCAGGGTCAGCACGGTGTTGCGGGTGATGCCGTTCAGGCAGGCGGTGACTTCCGGGGTGTAGATCACACCGTCCTTGATGATGAAGATGTTCTCGCCCGAGCCCTCGGCCACGTAGCCTTCGGGGTCCAGCATCATGGCCTCGTCGGCGCCGCCGGAGATGGCTTCCTGCAGGGCCAGCATCGAGTTGATGTAGGCGCCGTTGGACTTGGCGCGGGTCATGGAGATGTTCACGTGGTGGCGGGTGAAGGAGCTGGTGCGCACCTTGATGCCCTGCTCCAGGGCGTCGTCGCCCATGTAGGCGCCCCAGTGCCAGGCGGCGACGATCACGTGGACCTTCAGGCCGGCGGCGCGCAGGCCCATGCCTTCGCTTCCGTAGAACACCATCGGACGGATGTAGGCGCTTTCCAGGTTGTTCTCGCGGACCGCGGCGCGGGTCGCTTCGTTGATCTCTTCCTTGGTGAACGGCATCTTCATGTTCATGATGTGCGCCGAGTCGAAGAGACGGTCGGTGTGGGCCTGCAGGCGGAAGATCGCGGTGCCCTGCGGGGTGTTGTAGGCGCGCACGCCCTCGAACACGCCCATGCCGTAGTGCAGGGTGTGGGTCAGAACGTGGGTGGTCGCGTCGCGCCACTGCACCAGTTCGCCGTCATACCAGATCACGCCATCACGATCGGCCATCGACATATTTGCCAGCTCCTCACAGAAATTCGTCGTCCGGTCGCCGCGGAACCCAGCCCCGCCGGCGACCTGTGCGTACTGCCCGGGATCAGGCGAGCTCGAGCTCGCGCCAGATCCGCATCACTCCGCGGCGTTCTTCATGGAAACGGTCGCCGCCCACTACCCCTGGCTGTTTCTGCAGCGCCAGACGGTGCGCGGCTGCGCGATAGGCCTTGTAGGCCTCCTGCAGGAAACGGACGTCCTCGCTGGCGATCAGGCCAGCCCGCTCCAACCCTTCCAGGATGCGGATGTTGTCGGTGAACTGCAGCAACCCAGGGTGCTGCCACGACCAGGCAAGGGCCGCATATTGCACCATAAATTCGATATCGACGATACCACCGGCATCCTGCTTGAGATCGAAGGGCGCCGCGGCTTCGAAGGCATTCGGCGCGGTGCCGGCGGCGGTCGCGGGGGTGCCCAGGTTGTCGCGCATCTTCGCGCGCATCTCGCTGACTTCCCGGCGCAGCTCGGCCAGGTCGCGATGGCGCCCCACCACCGCGGCGCGGATGCCCTCGAAGGCCTCGGCCACCCGCGCACTGCCGGCCAACACGCGGGCGCGCACCAGGGCCTGGTGTTCCCAGGTCCAGGCCTCGTTCTGCTGGTAGGCCTGGAAAGCCGCCAGCGAACTCACCAGCAGGCCGGCGGCGCCGCTGGGGCGCAGGCGCATGTCCACCTCGTAGAGCGCGCCGGAAGTGGTCTGGGTAGTCAGGAAGTGGATGATCTTCTGCCCCAGGCGGGTGAAGAACTGCGAACCGTCGATGGGCTTGGCGCCGTCGGTCTCGCGCTGCGGGTCGCCGTCGTGGATGAACACCAGGTCCAGGTCCGAGCCGTGGCCCAGCTCCAGGCCGCCGACCTTGCCGTAGCCGACGATGATGAAGTCGGTGTCGCAAGGCGTGCCGTCGGCGCGCAGCGGCCGGCCGTGGCGCTGCACCAGCTGGTGCCAGGCCAGGGCCAGGACCTGTTCGAGGATGGCCTCGGCGAGCCAGGTCAGGTAGTCGCTGACCTTCATCAGCGGCAGGGTGCCGGCGATCTCCGAGGCCACCACGCGCAGGCCGTGGGCCAGCTTGAAGTGACGGAGGGTCTCCATCTGCTGTTCGAGGTCGTCCTCGGGGATGCGCATCAGCCGCTCGCGCAGCTCGGCGATCAGCTCCGGCGCCTGCGGCGGGCTGAGCAGGCGCCCTTCATTAAGCAGCTCGTCCAGCAGAATGGGGAACTTGGCGATCTGCTCGGCCACCATCGGGCTGGCCGCGCACAGCGTCAGCAGGCGCTCCAGGGCGCCGGGGTTCTCGGTGAGCAGTACCAGGTAGGCCGAGCGCCGCGCCACCGCCTCCACCAGGGGCAGCACGCGCTCCAGGGTCAGGTCCGGCTTCTCGTGCTCGGCGAGCATGTTCAGCAGCCGCGGGACGAAGGCGTCCAGGCGCTCGCGGCCCAGGCGCTGCATGGCGCGCACCTGGTTGCCGTGACGCAGGTCGATGAGCCGCTTGAAGGCCGCCGCCGGCTCGGCGAACCCGGCCTCGGCCAGTTGCCGGCAGGCGGATTCCTCGTCCATCTGCTCTTCCCACAGCGGCAGCCACTCGGCGCCAGGGGTGGCGCCCTCGTTCTCGCCGCTCTCGTCCTCGTCGGGGTCGGCGATCACCTGGCGGAAGTGCCAGTCGACGCGCTCGCGCCAGTGGTTGATCGCCTCGTGGAACGCCGACCAGTTGGCGAAGCCCATGATGAAGGCGACGCGGATGCGCGACAGCTCGTCCTCCGGCAGCATCTGCGTCTGCCGGTCGTCGATGGCCTGCAGGGCGTGCTCGGCGTAGCGCAGGAACTGATAGCCCTCGCGCAGCTCGGCGATCACCTGCGGCGGCAGGTAGCCCTGCCCTTCGAGGGTCGCCAGCACCCGCAGCAGCGGCCGCTGCTGCAGGCTCAGGTCGCGGCCGCCGTGGATCAGCTGGAAGGCCTGGGCGATGAACTCCACCTCGCGGATGCCGCCGGCGCCGAGCTTGATGTTCTCGCTCATGCCCTTGCGCCGCACTTCCTGCTGGATCAGCTGCTTCATGCTGCGCAGCGCCTCGATGGCCGAGAAGTCCAGGTAGCGCCGGTAGACGAACGGCCGCAGCAGCTCCAGCAGGCGCTGGCCGGCGTCCTGGTCGCCGCCGACCACCCGCGCCTTGATCATGGCGTAGCGCTCCCAGTCGCGGCCCTGGTCCTGGTAGTACTGCTCCAGCGCGGCGAAGCTGTGCACCAGCGGACCGCTGGAGCCGTAGGGGCGCAGGCGCATGTCGACGCGGAAGACGAAACCTTCGACGGTGATGGCGTCCAGCGCCTTGATCAGCTTCTGCCCCAGGCGGGTGAAGAACTCCTGGTTATCCAGGGCACGGCGGGCGCCCTGGGTCTCGCCGCCCTCGGGGTAGCCGAAGATCAGGTCGATGTCCGAGGACAGGTTCAGCTCGCCGGCGCCCAGCTTGCCCATGCCCAGCACCACCAGTTGCTGCGGCAGGCCGGAGCGGTGGCCGATGGGGGTGCCGAACTGCTGGCAGTGCCTTTCGTAAAGCCAGCGGTAGGCCAGGTCGATGCAATTGTCGGCGAGGTCGGAAAGGTCGCGGCAGGTACCGGCCAGGTCGCTGTCGCGGGTCAGGTCGCGCCAGACGATGCGTATCTGCTGGCGCCGACGGAAGCGGCGCAGGCGGCGGCCCAGTTCGTCCTCGTCGGCGCAGTCGGCCAGCAGCGCCTCCAGTTGCGCGCGCATCTCGCCGCGCTCCAGCGGCCGGTCCAGCTGGCCGCTGGCCACCAGCTCGAGAAAGCCCGCGGCATCGCGCGCCGCCTGCTCGGCGACGAAGTCGCTGGCGGCGCAGACCTGGGCGAAGTCGGCGTGGCGCTCGGCGGACCACTGCTCATAAAGGGCGGCGTTTTCGGCGGGAAGATCGGCTACGGCGGTGCTGAAGGTCTGCCCCGCGCGCTCGGCGAGGGGCTTCAGGGTGGCCGGCAAGGCGGCCCGGGACGGCAGAGTCATGCATCGATCCTGATGAACGGCAACCCCGCGGAAGCCCCGCCATTCGGGCGCCTGTAGTTTTACTACTAACTTTTTTCGCCCAAGGGCTGTATCCAGTCGCGTTTTGTAGTAAAACTACAACCCGCCGGAACCACCCCCGGTGCACTTCCAAGAATTCGCGGCGTCGCCCACGAGGCCGGCGCTGCTATCGGCAACGATCTACTGGCTTTCGATTCTGGAAGCCTTTCCGCCCTGGAGCAAGCCATGCAAGACCTTGATCCCGTCGAAACCCAGGAATGGCTGGACGCCCTGGAATCGGTCCTGGACCGTGAAGGTGAAGACCGCGCCCACTACCTGATGACCCGCATGGGCGAGCTGGCCAGCCGGTCCGGCACCCAACTGCCCTACGCCATCACCACGCCCTACCGCAACACCATCCCGGTGACCCACGAAGCACGCATGCCCGGCGACCTGTTCATGGAACGCCGCATTCGCTCGCTGGTGCGCTGGAACGCGCTGGCCATGGTGATGAAGGCAAACAAGCACGACCCGGATCTGGGCGGCCACATCTCCTCCTTCGCTTCCTCGGCGACGCTCTACGACATCGGCTTCAACTACTTCTTCCAGGCCCCGACCGAAGAACACGGCGGCGACCTGGTGTTCTTCCAGGGCCACGCCTCCCCCGGCGTGTACGCTCGCGCCTTCCTCGAAGGGCGCATCAGCGAAGACCAGCTGAACAACTTCCGCCAGGAAGTGGACGGCCACGGCCTGTCCTCCTACCCGCACCCCTGGCTGATGCCGGACTTCTGGCAGTTCCCCACGGTGTCCATGGGCCTGGGCCCGATCCAGGCGATCTACCAGGCGCGCTTCATGAAGTACCTGGAGAGCCGCGGCTTCATCCCCGCCGGCAAGCAGAAGGTCTGGTGCTTCATGGGCGACGGCGAGTGCGACGAGCCCGAATCCCTGGGCGCCATCTCCCTGGCCGGCCGCGAGAAGCTGGACAACCTGATCTTCGTCATCAACTGCAACCTGCAGCGCCTCGACGGCCCGGTGCGCGGCAACGGCAAGATCATCCAGGAACTCGAAGGCGTGTTCCGCGGCGCCGAGTGGAACGTCAACAAGGTCATCTGGGGCCGCTTCTGGGACCCGCTGTTCGCCAAGGACACCGCCGGCCTGCTGCAGGCGCGCATGGACGAGGTCATCGACGGCGAATACCAGAACTACAAGGCGAAAGACGGCGCCTACGTGCGCGAGCACTTCTTCGGTGCGCGTCCGGAGCTGCTGGAGATGGTCAAGGACCTCTCCGACGAGGAAATCTGGAAGCTCAACCGTGGCGGCCACGACCCCTACAAGGTCTATGCAGCCTACCACCAGGCGGTCAACCACAAGGGCCAGCCGACCGTCATCCTGGCCAAGACCATCAAGGGCTATGGCACGGGTTCGGGCGAAGCGAAGAACATCGCGCACAACGTCAAGAAGGTCGACGTCGAGAGCCTGAAGTCGTTCCGCGACAAGTTCGACATCCCGATCAAGGATGCCGACCTGGAAAACCTGCCGTTCTACCGCCCCGAGGAAGGCAGCGCCGAGGCCAAGTACCTGGCCGAGCGCCGCGCCGCCCTGGGTGGCTACATGCCGGTGCGCCGGCAGAAGAGCTTCCAGGTCCCGGTTCCCCCGCTGGACACCCTCAAGGCCATCCTCGACGGCTCGGGCGACCGCGAAATCTCCACCACCATGGCCTTCGTGCGAATCATCTCGCAGCTGGTCAAGGACAAGGAGCTCGGCCCGCGCATCGTGCCGATCGTGCCCGACGAAGCCCGTACCTTCGGCATGGAAGGCATGTTCCGCCAGCTCGGCATCTATTCCTCCGTCGGCCAGCTGTACGAGCCGGTGGACAAGGACCAGGTGATGTTCTACCGCGAGGACAAGAAGGGCCAGATCCTCGAGGAAGGCATCAACGAGGCCGGCGCCATGTCCAGCTGGATCGCCGCCGGCACCTCGTACTCCACCCACAACCAGCCGATGCTGCCGTTCTACATCTTCTATTCGATGTTCGGCTTCCAGCGCATCGGCGACCTGGCCTGGGCCGCCGGCGACAGCCGCGCCCACGGCTTCCTGGTCGGCGGCACCGCCGGGCGCACCACCCTGAACGGCGAAGGCCTGCAGCACGAGGACGGCCACAGCCACATCCTGGCCTCGACCATCCCCAACTGCCGCACCTACGATCCGACCTATGCCTACGAGCTGGCGGTGATCATCCGCGAAGGCGCGCGGCAGATGATCGAAGAGCAGCAGGACATCTTCTACTACATCACCGTGATGAACGAGAACTACGTCCAGCCGGCCATGCCCAAGGGCGTGGAGGAAGGCATCATCAAGGGCATGTACCTGCTCGACGAGGACAAGAAGGACGCCGCTCACCACGTGCAGCTGCTGGGCTCGGGCACCATCCTGCGCGAAGTGGAAGCCGCGGCGAAGATCCTCCGCGAGGACTTCGGCATCGGCGCCGACGTCTGGTCGGTCCCCAGCTTCAACGAACTGCGCCGCGACGGCCTGGCCGTGGAGCGCTGGAACCGCCTGCACCCGGGCCAGAAGCCCAAGCTGAGCTACGTCGAGGAATGCCTGGGCGGCCGCAAGGGCCCGGTCATCGCCTCCACCGACTACATGAAGCTGTACGCCGAGCAGATCCGCCAGTGGGTCCCGAGCAAGGAGTACAAGGTCCTGGGCACCGACGGTTTCGGCCGCAGCGACAGCCGCCGCAAGCTGCGTGACTTCTTCGAAGTGGACCGCCGCTGGGTCGTCCTGGCCGCGCTGGAAGCCCTGGCCGACCGTGGCGACATCGACGCCAAGGTGGTGGCCGAGGCCATCGCCAAGCTCGGTATCGACCCGGAAAAACGCAACCCGCTGGACTGCTGAGGAGACGCATTGTGAGTGAGCTGATCCGCGTACCCGACATCGGCAACGGTCAGGGTGAAGTCATCGAACTGCTGGTCAAGGTCGGCGACAAGGTCGAGGCCGACCAGAGCCTGCTGACCCTGGAATCCGACAAGGCCAGCATGGAAATCCCCTCGCCCAAGGCTGGCGTGGTGAAGAGCCTGAAGGTCAAGGTGGGCGACACCCTGAAGGAAGGCGACGAGATTCTCGAGCTGGAAGTCGAGGGTGGCGCAGCCGAGGCTCCGGCCGCGGCGCCCGCCCCGGCTGCCGAAGCGCCCAAGGCCGAGGCGCCTGCCCCGGCCGCCGCACCCGCGCCTGCCGCCGCCCCGGCGGCAGCGGCCAGCGTCCAGGACATCGCCGTCCCGGACATCGGCTCGGCGGGCAAGGCCAGCGTCATCGAGGTCATGGTGCAAGCCGGCGACACGGTCGAGGCCGACCAGTCGCTGATCACCCTGGAATCGGACAAGGCCAGCATGGAAATCCCCTCGCCGGCTGCCGGCGTGGTGGAAAGCGTGTCGATCAAGGTCGGTGACGAAGTCGGCACCGGCGACCTGATCCTCAAGCTCAAGGTCGCGGACGCCGCTGCCCCGGCCGCCGCCGAACAACCGGCCGCCGCGCCGGCACCGGCTGCTGCTCCGGCCGCTCCAGCGGCCGCTGCCCCGGCTCCGGCCGCCAAGGCCGAAACCCCGGCCCCGGTCGGCGCGCCCAGCCGCGACGGCGCCAAGGTCCATGCCGGCCCTGCCGTGCGCATGCTGGCCCGGGAGTTCGGCGTCGAGCTGGCCGAGGTGAAGGCCACCGGCCCGAAAGGCCGCATCCTCAAGGAAGACGTGCAACTGTTCGTCAAGGAACAGCTGCAGCGCGCCAAGTCGGCCCCGGCCGGCGCCACTGGCGGCGCGGGCATCCCGCCGATTCCGGAAGTCGACTTCGGCAAGTTCGGCGAAGTGGAAGAAGTGGCCATGACCCGCCTGATGCAGGTCGGCGCCGCCAACCTGCACCGCAGCTGGCTGAACGTGCCCCACGTGACCCAGTTCGACCAGTCGGACATCACCGACATGGAAGCCTTCCGCGTCGCGCAGAAGGCCGCCGCCGAGAAGGCCGGCGTCAAGCTGACCGTGCTGCCGATCCTGCTCAAGGCCTGCGCCCACCTGCTCAGGGAACTGCCGGACTTCAACAGCTCCCTGGCCCCCAGCGGCAAGGCGCTGATCCGCAAGAAGTACGTGCACATCGGCTTCGCCGTGGACACCCCGGACGGCCTGCTGGTGCCAGTGATCCGCGACGTCGACCGCAAGAGCCTGCTGCAGCTGGCCGCCGAAGCCGCCGAACTGGCGGAAAAGGCGCGCACCAAGAAGCTCTCGGCCGACGCCATGCAGGGCGCCTGCTTCACCATCTCCAGCCTCGGCCACATCGGCGGCACCGGCTTCACGCCGATCGTCAATGCGCCGGAAGTGGCGATCCTGGGCGTGAGCAAGGCAACCATGCAGCCGGTGTGGGACGGCAAGGCCTTCCAGCCGCGCCTGATGCTGCCGCTGTCGCTGTCCTACGATCATCGGGTGATCAACGGCGCCGCCGCCGCGCGCTTCACCAAGCGCCTGGGCGAGCTGCTCGGCGATATCCGCACCCTGCTGCTGTAACCGCATCGGCCCCCATTCGGGGGCCGATCGCTTTCTACCAACGAGCACGCCACGCTCGTTCTCTCCAGCCCTGTCGGATGACGGGGCTTTTTTTATTCGCGCCGGCCGCGATAATGGCAAACAGCCATTACCCATGGCATTCTCCGATCAACGGCACCCCGCATGCCGCTCAAAATCCTCCCGGTCCCGCCGATACAGGCATTGCTTGTCAGACAAAACCGCATCATGCACCCTTGCCTTCGCCCAACAGAAGTCGGCCGAGGCAAAGTACCTCGCCCAGTAGTGGAAAACCGCCGAGCATGAAGAGTCATCCCGATACCGCCAATCGCCCGGCGGTCGAGGCTGTCACCCAGCTCCCCGTCCCGTCGCGGCTGGGGCTGCTGCGCTTCGAGCGGTTGAATGAACCGAGCTGGACCCTGCTGTTCCTCGACCCAGCCTGCGAGCGCGCCTTCGGCGTGCCCGCCGCCGAGCTCTGCGGCCTGCTCGACGCCCCCTACGCCAGCCTGATGGAACCCGAGGCGCGGCACCGCCTGCACGAACAGATCCAGCAGCAACTGGTGGAACATGCCCATTACCAGGTGCGCTACGCCCTGCACACGCCCCGCGGCGTGCTGAACCTGCTGGAAGTCGGCGAGGCCTTCCAGCAGCGCGGCCGCCAGCTGCTCCACGGCTACCTGCTGCAGGACGAAGAAGGCGCCCGCCAGGAAACCCAGGGCGAGCTGGCGGAACAGAACCTGCGCCTGCAGATGTCCCTGGAGATGTACCAGCGCTCCCAGGACGAGCACCTGCAGCACCTGGTGCGCTCGCGCGCCCAGCAGAACCTGATCGTGCGCCTGGCGCGGCACCGCTACCAGTCCAGCGACCCGCTGCTGGAAGCCGCGCAGCTGATCGCCCAGGCCGCCAGCGAGGCCTACGACGTGGCCCGCGCCGGCATCTGGCGGCTGACCGCCGACGACCACATGGAGCCGATCGCCGTCTACCGCCGCGACATCGACCAGTTCGAACTGCCGCGCGGCTTCGACGCCAGCCGCTACCCCAACTACCTGGAGGCCATCAACAGCGGCCGCGCCATCGACGCCCACAACGTCCTGCAGGACCCGCGCACCCGCGAGCTGGCCGAGGCCTACCTGCGCCCGCAAGGCATCAGCGCCATGCTCGACGCCACCATCCGCGTCGGCGGCGAGGTGGTCGGCGTGCTCTGCCTGGAGCACATCGGCGAAGTGCGCCTGTGGCAGAGCGACGAGATCGCCTTCGCCGGCGAGCTGGCCGACCAGTACGCCCAGGTGCTGATGAACCACGAGCGGCGCAGCGCCTCCAGCGCCCTGCACCTGTTCCAGCGCGCCGTCGAGCAGAGCGCCAGCGCCTTCCTGCTGATCGACCGCGACGGCGTCATCGAATACGTCAACCCCAGCTTCACCGCCATCACCCAGTACGGCGCCGACGAAGTGCGTGGCCGCCGCCTGGCCGAGGTGCCGGCCCTGGCCAACCTCAGCGAGCTGCTGTTCGACGCGCACTCCACCCTGGTCAACCAGAACAGCTGGCAGGGCGAGTTCCGCAGCCGGCGCAAGAACCTCGAGCCCTACTGGGGGCAGCTGTCGCTGTCCAAGGTCTACGCCGACGACGGCGAACTGACCCACTACATCGGCATCTATGAAGACATCACCCAGAGCAAGCTGGCCCAGCAGCACATCGAGAAGCTCGCCTACCGCGACAACCTCACGGGCCTGGCCAACCGGCACTACTTCATCAACGTGCTGGAAGAGCGCCTGCGCGCCGGCTCCGGCCCGCCCCTGGGCCTGCTGCTGGTGGACATCGACAACTTCAAGCGGATCAACGACAGCCTCGGCCACCAGACCGGCGACAAGCTCCTCGCCAGCCTCGCCCGGCGCCTGCGCAGCAGCCTGGTGGACGGCACCACCCTGGCGCGCTTCGCCAGCAACGAATTCGCCGTGCTGCTGGAGGAATCCAGCCCCGGCCGCGGCGAGCGGGTGGCGGCGCAGATCCTCGACGTGCTCGACAAGCCGCTGTTCGTCGACAACCAGCTGATCAATATCACCGGCTCCATCGGCCTGGCCTACGCGCCGCAGCACGGCCATGACCCGCAGACGCTGATGAAGAACGCCGGCCTGGCCCTGCACAAGGCCAAGGCCAACGGCAAGCACCAGCTGCAGACCTTCACCGAGGAAATGACCGCCGAGGCCAGCCACAAGCTGTTCGTCGAGAACAACCTGCGCCGCGCCCTGGTGCAGAACGAACTGGCGGTGCACTACCAGCCCAAGCTGTGCCTGCGCAGCGGCCAGTTGCTCGGCCTGGAGGCGCTGCTGCGCTGGCAGCACCCGGAGAAGGGCATGATCCGCCCGGACCAGTTCATCAGCGTGGCCGAGGAAACCGGGCTGATCATCCCCATCGGCAAGTGGGTGATCCGCGAGGCCTGCCGCATGGGCCGCGAGCTGGCGGAAAACGGCCTGGGCGACCTGAACATCGCCATCAACCTGTCGCCCAAGCAGTTCAGCGACCCCGACCTGGTCGGCTCCATCGCCGCCATCCTCCACGAGGAACAGGTGCCGGCCGGGCGCCTGGAGCTGGAACTGACCGAAAGCCTGCTGCTGGACGCCACCGCCGACACCAAGCAGCAGCTCGAACGCCTCAAGCAACTGGGCCTGACCCTGGCCATGGACGACTTCGGCACCGGCTACTCGTCGCTGAGCTACCTGAAGAAATTCCCCATCGACGTCATCAAGATCGACCGCAGCTTCATCAAGGACATCCCGGACAACCAGGACGACATGGAAATCACCTCGGCGGTGATCGCCATGGCCCACAACCTCAAGCTGCAGGTGGTCGCCGAAGGCGTCGAGACCGCCGCCCAGCTGGCCTTCCTGCGGCGCAACCGCTGCGACATCGGCCAGGGCTACCTGTTCGACAAGCCGATCCCCGGCGCCCAGCTGGCCAGCAGCTTGCAGCGCTATCCCTGCCGCGGCGAGTGAAAAGCTCCACAGCCCGCACAAAGGCTGTAATCTCCAGGGTCTTCGCGCGTCTATCGCCATCCGGACAAAGGAGACCCAGGCCATGACCCTTCGCTCGCAGATACTCGTCAACAAGCAGGAACTGCCCACCCAGGCCCAGGCCCTGCCCGGCCGTGAGGCACCGATGCCGGTGCCGGAAACCCACTACGTCAACGGCCATCCGCTGTGCCCGCCGTTCCCCGGCGGCCTGCAGCAGATCGTCCTGGGTCTTGGCTGCTTCTGGGGCGCCGAGCGGCGCTTCTGGCAGCAGCCGGGGGTGTGGGTCACCGCCGTGGGCTACGCCGGCGGCCTGACGCCCAACCCCACCTACGACGAGGTCTGCTCCGGCCTGACCGGGCACAGCGAAGTGGTGCTGGTGGTATTCGATCCGCAGCAGACCAGCCTGGAGCAGTTGCTCAAGGTGTTCTGGGAATCCCATGACCCGACCCAGGGCATGCGCCAGGGCAACGACACCGGCACCCAGTACCGCTCGGCCATCTACTGGTACGACCAGGCGCAGAAAGCCACGGTGGAAGCCAGCCGCGCCGCCTTCCAGAAGGAGCTCAGCGCCGGCGGCTACGGCGAGATCACCACCGAAATCCGCGAAGTGCCGCCGTTTTACTACGCCGAGGCCTACCACCAGCAGTACCTGGCGAAGAACCCCAACGGCTACTGCGGCCTGCGCGGCACCGGGGTGTGTCTGCCGGCATAACGCGACCCGTAGGAGCGGATTCATCCGCGATGGCGCCGGCCTGCGGCCGGATCGCGGACGGATGGATAGGCGCCCCACGGAAACCTGTAGGAGCAGGCCCTGCCTGCGATTCGCGCGCAGGGCGCGCTCCTACATGGGAGCGGTGTGGGTCGGCGTAGGAGCGGATCTTATCCGCGAAACGCGCCGGAACCCCCGGCTATCGCGGACAAGGTCCGCGCCTACGAAGAGCGCCCTTCCTCGACCAGCCAATCCAGCCGCCAGCCACCCTCGCTCTGCGCCAGCACCTCGGCCAGCCAGGGCAGCAGCTCGCGCAGTTCTTCCTCCAGCGGCCACGGCGGGTTGGCGATGGCCAGGCCGGAGCCGTTGAGGCGGTCGGCGCTGTCCGCCGGGTGCACCAGCAGTTCGACGCGCAGCAGCTTGGGCGCCTTGCTGCGTTCCAGGCCCTGGTAGAAGCGCCTGAGCTGGCGCTCGTCCTTGATCGGGTACCAGATCGCCACCACCGTCTGGCGCATGCGCCCGATGGCCTCTTCCAGGGCAATGACGCAGCGTTCCAGCTCGTCGGCCTCCTCGAAGGGCGGGTCGATCAGCAGCACCCCGCGCTTTTCCGGCACCGGCAGCAGCGCCCGCGGCAGCAGCCAGCCGTCGTTCTGGTGCACGGCGATGCGCCGCTCGCCGCCCATGTTGGCCTTGAGCAGGCGGCCGTCCTCCGGGTGCAGCTCGTTCAGGTGCACGCGGTCCTGGGAGCGCGTCAGGCGCCGCGCCAGCTCGGGCGAGCCGGGGTAGTACTGCAGCTCGCCGTCGGGGTTCAGCGCGCGCACCACTTCCATATAGTCCGCCGCCAGCTCCGGCACCTCGTCGAGCTGCCACAGGCGGCCGATGCCCGCTTCCCACTCGCCGGTGCGGCTGGCCTCGTCGCCCTGCAGGTCGTACAGGCCGATGCCCGAATGGCTGTCGAGGAAGGCGAAGGGCGTGTCCTTGCGCACCATCAGGGCGAAGATCCGCGACAGCACCAGGTGCTTGAGGACGTCGGCGTGGTTGCCGGCGTGGTAGGCGTGACGGTAGTTCATGAACGGCAGACTCCTTGAAGGCGTGCAGTTTAGCTGCACCGGCATTGTTTTAGGCCTTTATCACGCTCATGGATGTTGCTGTGCCTACTTCATTCACCAGACTAGACTGCGGCCATTCCCCTGGAGGCCGACCATGTCCGAGACCCTGCTCAGCTCCCGCAACCTCGCCTTCGAGCTCTACGAAGTGCTCGACGCCGAGGCCCTGACCCAGCGCGAACGCTTCGCCGACCACAACCGCGAGACCTTCGACGCCGCCCTGGCCACTGCCCGCGGCATCGCCGAGGAGCTGTTCGCCCCGCACAACCGCAAGAACGACGAGCACGAGCCGCAGTACGTGGACGGCGCCGCGGTGCTGATCCCCGAGGTCAAGCCGGCGGTGGACGCCTTCAACGAAGCCGGCTTCCAGAATGCCTCGCGCAGCTTCGAACAGGGCGGCATGCAGTTGCCGCACCTGCTGTCGCGCGCCTGCTTCGCGCACTTCCAGTCGGCCAACATCGCCACTTCGTCGTACCCGATGCTGAGCATGGGCTCCAGTCACCTGATCGAGTCCTTCGGCGACGAGGAGCAGAAGCGCCTGTTCCTGCAGCCGATGATCGAAGGCCGCTTCTTCGGCACCATGGCCCTGACCGAGCCCCACGCCGGCTCGTCCCTGGCCGACATCCGCACCCGCGCCGAACCCCACGCCGACGGCAGCTACCGCATCCGCGGCAACAAGATCTTCATCTCCGGCGGCGACCATCCCCTTTCGGAAAACATAGTCCACATGGTGCTGGCCAAGCTGCCGGATGCGCCGCCCGGGGTGAAGGGCATCTCGCTGTTCATCGTGCCCAAGTTCCTGGTGAATCAGGACGGCAGCCTCGGCAAGCGCAACGACGTGGCCCTGGCCGGGCTGTTCCACAAGATGGGCTGGCGCGGCACCACCTCCACCGCGCTGAACTTCGGCGACAACGGCGACTGCGTCGGCTACCTGGTGGGCAAGCCGCACCACGGCCTGGCCTACATGTTCCAGATGATGAACGAGGCGCGCATCGGCGTCGGCATGGGCGCCATCATGCTCGGCTACGCCGGCTACCTGTACTCCCTGGAATATGCCCGCGAGCGCCCCCAGGGCCGCCCGGTGGACGCCAAGGACCCGACCTCGGCGCAGGTGTCGATCATCGAACACGCCGACGTCAAGCGCATGCTGCTAACGCAGAAGGCCTACGTCGAGGGCGCCTTCGACCTCGGCCTGTACGCCGCGCGCCTGGTGGACGACTGCGAGACGCTGCCCACCGAGGAGGCGCGCAAGCAGGCCCACGAACTGCTCGACCTGCTCACCCCGATCGTCAAGTCCTGGCCCTCGGAGTTCTGCCTGAAGGCCAACGAGCTGGCCATCCAGATTCTCGGCGGCCACGGCTACACCCGCGAATACCCGGTGGAGCAGTACTACCGCGACAACCGCCTCAATCCCATCCACGAAGGCACCCACGGCATCCAGTCGCTGGACCTGCTGGGCCGCAAGCTCAGCCAGAACGGCGGCGCCGGCCTCAAACAGCTGACGCGCCTGATCCACCAGGCCTGCGAACGCGCCCGGGCCTACCCGTCGCTGGACGCCCTGCGCCAGCCGCTGGAGCAACTGCTGGCGCGCCTGTCGGAAGTGACCCTGGCGCTGCTTGGCGACCTGATGCAGGGCAAGGTGGCCCAAGGCCTGGCCAACTCGGCGCTGTACCTGAAGGCGTTCGGCCACACCGTCATCGGCTGGCGCTGGCTGGAACAGGCGATCCGCGCCGAGGAAGGCCTGGCCCTGCTCCACAACGGCGGGGGCAACCCCGCCGACGAGGACTTCTACCGCGGCAAGCTGCAGGCGGCGCGCTACTTCCTGACCTGGGAAGTGCCGTCCTGCCACCACGAGCTGGCCCTGCTCGAAGCCCGCGACGACACCTGTTCCAGCATGCGGGACGCCTGGTTCTAGTCCCGCCTGTCCCTTCCAGCCCCGGTCACGTCCGGGGCTTTTTTATGGGCCAGCCCCTGGCGACAGGCTGCCTTTCGTAGGAGCGAGCTTGCTCGCGAACGGAGTATCCCGGTTGCAACGGTGTGCCGGGTCGGGTTCCGCCCCTCTCCCCAACCCTCTCCCTGAAGGGAGAGGGGGCCGATCGGCATGCGCGGGAAGCCAGGTGTCATCCTGGAACCTTCGGCGGTTCGCGAGCAAGCTCGCTCCTACAGGGGGATCCGGCATCGATGAAAGGCCCCCTGAAAGCTCGCTGAAAGGCACTGCAATTAGCCTTTGACAGCCTTGCAAATCCGCAGGTTAGAATCCCTTGGCATGCGGCCTGCATCCTTCCCGTCAACGCCGCCGCTTCCCCCCTCGCCCCGCCAGGAGATCCGCCGCCTTGGATGCCGTCTCGATCAACACCTATTTCCTGGTGGGCGCGGTGCTGGTGGGCATGAGCATCCTGGTCAGCTCGCTGTCCTCGCGCCTGGGCATCCCGATCCTGGTCATCTTCCTCGCCGTGGGCATGGTCGCCGGCACCGACGGCCCCGGCGGCATCGGCTTCTCCAACTACCCCATGGCCTACCTGGTGGGCAACCTGGCGCTGGCGGTGATCCTCCTCGACGGCGGCCTGCGCACCCGCGTGGCGAGCTTCCGCGTGGCGCTCTGGCCGGCGCTGTCGCTGGCCACGGTGGGCGTACTGATCACCGCCGGGCTCACCGGCCTGGCCGCCGCCTGGCTGTTCAAGCTGAGCTGGATGGAAGGCCTGCTGATCGGCGCCATCGTCGGCTCCACCGACGCCGCGGCGGTGTTCTCCCTGCTCGGCGGCAAGGGCCTGAACGAGCGGGTCACCGCCAGCCTGGAAATCGAGTCGGGCAGCAACGACCCCATGGCGGTGTTCCTCACCGTCACCCTGATCGACATGCTCGCCCACGGCCAGAGCGAGATGAGCTGGAGCTTCCTGGCCCACTTCCTGCGCGAGTTCGGCATCGGCGCCGTGCTCGGCCTGGGCGGCGGCTGGCTGCTGCTGCAGATGATCAACCGCATGCAGCTGGCCAGCGGCCTCTACCCGCTGCTGGCGATCAGCGGCGGCCTGCTGATCTTCGCCCTGTCCAACGCCGTGCACGGCAGCGGCATCCTGGCCATCTACCTGTGCGGCCTGGTGCTGGGCAACCAGCCGATCCGCTCGCGCCACGGCATCCTGCACATGCTCGACGGCATGGCCTGGCTGGCGCAGATCGGCATGTTCCTGGTCCTCGGCCTGCTGGTCACGCCCCACGACCTCTGGCCCATCGCCCTGCCGGCCCTGGGCCTGGCGCTGTGGATGATCCTCTTCGCCCGGCCGCTGTCGGTGCTGGTGGGCCTGGCGCCGTTCCGCGCCTTCCATGGCCGCGAGAAGGTGTTCATCGCCTGGGTCGGCCTGCGCGGCGCGGTGCCGATCATCCTCGCGGTGTTCCCGCTGATGGCCGGGCTGCCCAACGCCCAGCTGTTCTTCAACGTGGCCTTCTTCATCGTGCTGATCTCGCTGCTGGTGCAGGGTACCAGCCTGCCCTGGGCCGCCAAGCTATTGCGCGTTGTGGTGCCGCCGGACCCGGCGCCGATCTCCCGCGCCGGCCTGGAAGTGCACCCGACCAGCGAGTGGGAACTGTTCGTCTACCACCTGAGCAAGGAAAAGTGGTGCATAGGCGCGGCCCTGCGCGAGCTGAAGATGCCCGAGGGCACCCGCATCGCCGCGCTGTTCCGCGGCACCCAGCTGCTGCACCCCTCCGGCAGCACCATCCTCGAGGCCGACGACATCCTCTGCGTGATCGGCCACGAGCACGACCTGTCGGCCCTCGGCAAGCTGTTCAGCCAGGCCCCGGACCGCGGCCTGGGCGCGCGCTTCTTCGGCGACTTCGTGCTGGAGGGCGACGCCCAGCTCTCGGCGGTGGCCTCGCTCTACGGCCTCAAGCTCGACGGCGTCGACGGCGAGCAGAACCTGGGCCGCTTCATCGCCCAGCAGATCGGCGGCCAGGCGATCATCGGCGACCAGGTGGAGTGGAACGGCCTGACCTGGACCGTGGCCGCCCTGGACGGGAACAAGATCCGCAAGGTGGGGGTCAAATTCCCCGAAGGTCGCCCGGGCCCCGGATTGTTCCTCTGACAGACCACCTCCACGGACGCTAGCCAAGCCAGCCCACGCCCCCTCCGCGGCGGCGCGTCGGCCGTGCCTTGCCGGCGCCGTACCGGGCGCACTACCCTCACTGCAACCTACCGAGAGCCGCTGACCGCGACCATGCAATCCCTGCGCACCCTGCTCGCCGCCGCCCTGCTCGGCGGCTGCCTCGCCGTCCTGCCCGCGCACGCCGAGGACAGCAACCAGCCACCGTCCGCCGAAACCGTCCAGCAAAGCCTCGACGGCCTGGCCGAGCGCAAGCTCGCCGACGCCGATGCCAAGGCCACCAAGGCCAGCCTCGAGCGCACCCTGAAGCTGCTCGGCGCCCGCGACGACAGCGAGAAGCAGCTGGCCGAGCTGAAGGCCAGCCTGAGCGACGCCCCCCGGCAGATACTGGAGAACCAGCGCGCCCTGGCGCGCCTGAAGGGCAGCGGCGAGAAGCCGGCGGTCCAGCGCTACGCCGGGGAGAACGTCAGCCGCCTGGAAATGCTGCTCAACGACCGCTCCACCCAACTGGCCGACTGGCAGAAACAGTTGACCGAGGCGAAGAGCCAGTACATCACCGCGCAGACCCGCCCGGAACGCGCCCAGTCCGACATCAGCAACGCCCAGGCGCGCCTGCTGGAGATCGGCAACATCCTCAAGGCCGGCAAGGAGACCGGCAAGGCGCTGGCCCCCGAGCGGCGCAACGAACTGCTCGCCGAACAGGCCGCGCTCAACGCGCAGATCCAGCTGCTGCGCCAGCAACTGGCCGGCAACAACCTGCTGCAGGACCTGGCCAGCAGCCAGCAGGACCTGCTGGGCGAACAGGTCGCCCGCGCCGAGCGCGAGACCCTCGAACTGCAGGCCATGATCAGCGGCATGCGCCGCGAGCAGTCGGAGAAGACCGTCGCCGAGCTGGCCCGCGACGGCAGCCAGGGCGCCGGCAGCGACAGCCTGCTGAGCCAGGAGAACGCCGAGAACCTGCGCCTGTCCGACTACCTGCTGCGCACCACCGACCGCCTCAACGTGCTGACGCGGCGCAACCTCGAGGCCAAGCAGCACCTGGACAGCCTGACCCAGCTCGACCAGACCCTCGACCAGCAGATCAACGTGCTGCGCGGCAGCCTGCTGCTGTCCAAGGTGCTCTACCAGCAGAAGCAGTCGCTGCCGAAGATCAAGACCGACCAGGAACTGGCCGACGAGATCGCCGACCTGCGCCTGTACCAGTTCGAGCTGAACCAGAAGCGCGACGAACTGGCCAACCCGCAGCAGTACATCGACGACCTGCTCGCCCAGCAGCCCCAGGAAGCCGTGACCCCGCAGCTGCGCAAGGACCTGTCCACCCTGGTGGACACCCGCAGCGAGCTGATGGAGCGCCTCAACCACGAGCTCAACGCCGTGCTCAACGAGGCCATCACCCTGCAGCTGAACCAGAAGCAGCTCAAGGACACCAGCGACAACCTGCGCGCCACCCTCGACGAGCAGATGTTCTGGATTCCCAGCAACCGCCCGCTGGACCTCTCCTGGTTCAAGATGACCCCGACGCTGCTGCAACACCAGCTCTCCGAGGTGCCCTGGGGCTCGGCGGTGGTCGAGGTGGGCGAGGGCCTGATCGACCGCCCGCTGCTGTTCCTGCCGCTGTTGCTGCTGATCGCCGGGCTGCTGTGGAAACGCCGCTACCTCTACGACAAGCTCGCCTCGATCAACGACGACATCGGCCACTTCAAGCGCGACAGCCAGGCGCACACGCCGCTGGCCCTGCTGCTGGCGCTGCTGCTGGCGCTGCCCGGCACCCTGACCCTGGCCATCGCCGGCCTGGCCCTGATGCTCGACGCCCGCGGGCAGAACGCCACCCTGGGCGCCGCGCTGCTGCAGATGGCCGAGGTCTGGCTGGTGTTCTACGCCGCGCACCGCATCCTCAGCCCCGGCGGCATCGCCGAGCGGCACTTCCACTGGAGCCAGGCCCAGGTGCGCTTCAGCAGCAAGCTGATCCGCCGCCTCGGCGTGGTGGTCATGGCCCTGGCCGCGGTGGTCACGGTGGCCGAGCGCCAACCCGGCAGCCTGGCCGACGACGTCATCGGCATCGCCGTGGTGCTCAGCGGCTTCGCGGTGATGACCTGGCTGATGGCGCGCATGCTCTTCGCCAGCCCCAGCACCAGCCGGCCGTCGGTGGTGAAGATGGTGGTCGGCGTGCTCTTCACCGCGCTGCCGGTGCTGCTCTTCGTCGCCGTGTGCTTCGGCTACTACTACACCGCCCTGCGCCTGAGCGACCGGCTGATCGACACCCTGTTCCTGCTCATGGTCTGGGTGGTGATCGAGGCCACCTTCGTCCGCGGCCTCAGCGTGGCGGCGCGGCGCCTGGCCTACCAGCGCGCCCAGGCCAAGCGGCAGAACCCGCCGAAGGAAGGCGTCGACGGCAACGAGACCGCGGAGGAGCCGACCCTGGGCATCGAGCAGATCAACGAGCAGTCCCTGCGCCTGATCCGCCTGGGCCTGCTGATCGGCTTCGTGGTGGCGCTGTACTGGGTCTGGGCCGACCTGATCAGCGTCGCCGCCTACCTGGACAACGTCACCCTCTACCAGTACACCGGCGGCAGCGGCGACAGCGCCACCAGCCTGCCGATCAGCCTCGGCGACGTGCTCATGGCGCTGGTCATCGCCGCGGTGACCGTGGCCCTGGCGCGCAACCTGCCGGGCCTGCTGGAAGTGCTGGTGCTGCAGCGCCTGACCCTGGCCCAGGGCAGCGCCTACGCCATCACCACCCTGCTGTCCTACGCCATCAGCGGCGTCGGCATCGTCAGCGCGCTGTCCACCCTGGGCGTCAGCTGGGACAAGCTGCAGTGGCTGGTGGCGGCGCTCTCGGTGGGCCTGGGCTTCGGCCTGCAGGCGATCTTCTCCAACTTCGTCTCCGGCCTGATCATCCTCTTCGAGCGCCCGGTGCGCATCGGCGACACCGTGACCATCGGCAACCTGTCCGGCACCGTCAGCCGCATCCGCATTCGCGCCACCACCATCACCGACTTCGACCGCAAGGAAATCATCGTCCCCAACCAGACCTTCATCACCGGGCAGTTGATCAACTGGTCGCTGAGCGACACCGTGACCCGCGTGACCATCAAGATCGGCCTGGCCTACGAGAGCGACCTGGCCCTGGCGCGCAAGCTCATGCTCGAAGCTGCCCGCGGCAACCCGCGGGTGCTGCGCGACCCCGAGCCGTCGCTGTACTTCCTGGCCATCAGCGCCAGCACCTTCGACTACGAACTGCGCTTCCACGTGCGCGAGTTGGGCGACCGCAACCCGGCGGTGGACGAACTGCTCACCGCCATCGCCCTGAGCTTCCGCGAGCACGGCGTGGACATGGCCTTCAACCAGCTGGACGTGTTCGTCAAGAACGGCGAGGGCAAGGAAATCCACCTGGCGCAGAACGTCACCCAGCTGCCCCTGGCGCTGCCCGGCGCGCCGCTGAAGGACCAGGACCCGCCGCTGCCGCCCGGCAGCAAGCCCTGAGTCTGGACGGCTCCGGACAAGTCCGAGCACAATGCTCGGACTTACCGGAGCCCGCCCGTGACCGTGAAACAGCTCGACGAACTGACCTTCGACAACCGCTTCGCCCGCCTGGGCGACGCCTTCTCCACCGAAGTCCTGCCCGACCCCATCGCCGAGCCGCGCCTGGTGGTGGCCAGCCCCGCCGCAATGGCGCTGCTCGACCTCGACCCGGCGGTGGCCGGGGAACCGGTGTTCGCCGAAATCTTCTCCGGGCACAAGCTCTGGTCCGAGGCCGAGCCGCGGGCGATGGTCTACTCCGGCCACCAGTTCGGCGCCTACAACCCGCGCCTGGGCGACGGCCGCGGCCTGCTGCTGGGCGAGGTGGTCAACGACGCCGGCCAGCACTGGGACCTGCACCTCAAAGGCGCCGGGCAGACGCCCTACTCGCGCATGGGCGACGGCCGCGCGGTGCTGCGCAGCTCGATCCGCGAATTCCTCGCCAGCGAATACCTGCACGCCCTGGGCATCCCCAGCAGCCGCGCGCTTTGCGTCACCGGTTCGGACACCCCGGTGTGGCGCGAGACCAGGGAAAGCGCCGCCATGCTGCTGCGCCTGGCGCCCAGCCACGTGCGCTTCGGCCACTTCGAGTACTTCTACTACACCCAGCAGCACGACAAGCTGAAGGAACTGGGCGACTTCGTCCTGGCCAACCACTTCCCCGAGTGCCTGGAGCAGCCGCAACCCTACGCCGCGTTCTTCCGCGCCGTGGTGGAAAGCAACGCCGAACTGATCGCCCACTGGCAGGCCTACGGCTTCTGCCACGGGGTGATGAACACCGACAACATGTCGATCCTCGGCATCACCTTCGACTACGGCCCCTACGCCTTCCTCGACGACTTCGACGCCAAGCACATCTGCAACCACTCCGACGACGCCGGGCGCTACAGCTTCAACAACCAGGTGCCCATCGCCCACTGGAACCTGGCGGCCCTGGCCCAGGCGCTGACGCCCTTCGTCGAGGTGGACGAACTGCGCGAGGCCCTCGGCCTGTTCCTGCCGCTGTACCAGGCCCACTACCTGGACCTGATGCGCCGCCGCCTGGGCTTCGCCACCGCGGAGGACGGCGACCTGGACCTGGTGCAGCGCCTGCTGCAGGCCATGCAGAGCGGCGCGGTGGACTACAGCCTGTTCTTCCGCCGCCTCGGCGAGCAGGCGCCGGAACAGGCGCTGGCGCAGGTCCGCGAAGACTTCGTCGACCTCGCCGGCTTCGACGCCTGGGCCACCGACTACCGCGCCCGCGCCGAACGCGAAGGCGGCAGCCAGGACGAGCGCCGCGCCCGCATGCACGCGGTGAACCCGCTGTACGTGCTGCGCAACTACCTGGCCCAGGAAGCCATCGCCGCCGCCGAGCAGGGCGACTACTCAGTGGTGCGTGAGCTGCACGAAACCCTCAGCCGCCCCTTCGAGGAACAGCCCGGCCGCGAAGCCTTCACCCGCCGCCCGCCGGACTGGGGCCGGCACCTGGAGATCAGTTGCTCCTCCTGAGGCGAGGAAAATTTATCAGCAACCGACCAGTCGAATTCCTCCAGGGTTTTCAGAAACCCCCTGCACCAGCCATTTGGCATCCAACTTCCTAATAGGCACTTCATGCCTAGCCAGGAAGCCCTGCCATGTTCGCTCCCGCCAACCAACCGAACTTCGGCCTGAGCATCGAAGGGGTCCAGCATGACCTCCAGGTGCTCGCCTTCACGGGCCACGAGGCCATTGGCGAGCCCTACCGCTTCGACATCGAACTGGTCAGCGAACGCGCCAACCTCGACCTCGAGGGCCTGCTGCACAAACCTGCCTTCCTCAGCCTCTCACCGCACGGCGCCGGCATCCACGGCCAGATCCAGCAGGTCAGCCAGGGCGATTCCAACAAACGTCTGACCCGCTACCGGGTCAACCTGGTGCCGCGCCTGGCCTACCTGGCATTACGCATCAACCAGCGCATTTTCCAGCACCTCACGGCCCCGCAGATCATCGCCAGGGTGCTCGAGGAACATGGCATCCTCGCCGACGCCTACTGCTTCAGGCTCGGCCCGAGGGCCTATCCGGAACTGGAATACTGCACACAGTACGGCGAGACCGATCTGGGCTTCGTCCAACGCATTGCTTCCGAACATGGCCTCCATTTGCATTTCGAGCACCGTCGCGACGGCCATCTGCTGATATTCGGCGATGACCAGACCGCCTTTGCACGCCTGGATCAGCCGATCGCCTACGTTCCCGACAGTGGCATGCTCGCCGACGCGCAAGTCGTCAAACGGTTCTCCGTACGCATAGCCGCCCGCACTTCGCGCGTCACCCGTCGCGACTACAACTTCGAAAAACCCAGATTGCTGCTGGAAGCAACCAGCAGACCACTGCAGGAGGAGCCGCAGCCCGACCTGGAGGACTACGACTACCCCGGCCGCTTCACCGACCGAGAGCACGGCACGCTGGTCAGCCAGCACGCTCTGCAACGCCACCGCGCCGATTACCGTCTGGCCGAAGGCCACAGCGATCAGCCCGCCCTGCGCAGTGGCCATTTCCTGATGCTCACCGAACACCCGCGCGAAGAGTGGAACGATCTCTGGCTGCTCACCGGGATTCACCACAAAGGCAAGCAGCCCCAGGTGCTCGAGGAATTCATCGACAGTGACCGGCAGCGCGACGAAGCCGACTTTCACCAAGGCTACCGCAACCACTTCACCGCCATTCCCTGGGATGTCTTCTACCGCCCGCCACTGGATCACCCGAGGCCCCGTGTGCTCGGCAGCCAGAGCGCCGTGGTCACCGGCCCTCCCGGCGAAGAGATTCACTGCGACAGGCACGGCCGGGTACGAGTCCAGTTCTTCTGGGACCGGGAGGGCCGGAACGACGACCACAGCAGTTGCTGGGTGCGCGTGGCCAGCGGCTGGGCCGGCAACGGCCATGGCGCCATCTCCGTTCCCCGGGTCGGCATGGAGGTACTGGTCTCCTATTTCGAAGGCGACCCGGACCAGCCCCTGGTGACCGGCTGCCTGTACAACGCCGAAAGCCGCCCACCCTACCTTCTGCCCGAACACAAGACCCGCAGCGTATTCAAGAGCCTCAGTTCACCTGGCGGTGGCGGCGCCAACGAACTGCGCATAGAAGACCGCAAGGGCCAGGAACAGATCTACCTGCATGCCCAGCGTGACCTCGAGTGCCAGGTGCGCAACGATGACCGCCTGCAGGTCGGCGGCCAGCGCAGCGAATCGATCCGGGGCAACAGCGTGCACGTCCTCGAAGGCGAGGAGCAGCGCAGCGTAAGCCTGGCGCGCAAGACCTGGCTCGGCGCCGACGATCACCTGAGCGTTGCCGGCAGCGTCCACACTCGCGCAGGCCAGGTGATCAGCGTGGGCGCCGGTCAGGAAGTGCACCTGAGCGCCGGTGCCCATGTAGTGCTGGATGCCGGCGCAAGCCTGACGCTCAGCGCTGCCGGCCAGCACATCGTGCTCGGGCCGGGCGGCATCTTCAGCAGCACGCCGATCCAACTCGGCGGCGCGCCCGTGGCCGGCACGCCGGCCATGCCCCTGCCGCCGGGCACCCTGGAACCACTCGCGGCACCGCCGATGCCCCCGGCGCCTCCGGCGATCAGCCTCGGCCAGGCCATCCCGATGAACGCCGCCAGGCAATGGGGCAGCGACTACTGCCCCCTCTGCGAAGCCTGCCGGGAAGGTTTCTGCGAAACGGGAGCCCCGGCATGAGCCCGCTCGAACACTGGCTGCGCGAGCAGTCGCGAATGCATCGCCAGCTCTACCTGGTGCTCGATGCCGATGGCAACACCGAAGCCCTGCAGGCCTTGCTCAACAGCCCTCCAGCCGTGCCCCATGTCAGCCTCTACGCCGGCACCGAGGCGGCACCGCTGGCCGCGCGAGGCCCCTTCGTCATGCAGTTGGCCAACCGTGCAACACCTGCACTCGCCACCCTGCTCGCCCATCCCGAACGCCATTGGGGCTGGCTGGCCAGCGCCGAGGGCGATGTCCTGGCGGCGCTGGCCCGGCACTGGCGCGCCCGCATGCTCGTTGGCCAGTCGCCACAGCGCACCCTGTACCGCTTCCACGACAACCGGGTCATTGCCCGGGCCCTGGCCCACCTGCCGGAAGAGGGCCTGCCCGCCTACCTGGGCCCGGCCGCCAGCCTTTGCTACTGGAGCGAAGAAGCCAGGCAATGGCTGGCCCGTGACAACCCCATCCCCGGCGAGCACCCACTGCCCGAAACTCCAGCCTGGCTTGCCGCCCCGCAGGACGAAACCACCGCCAGCGCGATGCTTCACCACAACCTGCGCTTCTACCTGCTCGCCCGGCATACCGCGGCCTGCGCGCGGCTAGCCGAACGGTGCGACTTCGACGCCTGGCTCGCCGAGCAATTGCGCCAGGCGCGGGAATGGCGATGGACGACGCCGGAGCAACTGCGTTTCTGGCTGCTGGAACGGCTAGAGAACGACGACATGCCCATTCCCGAGGCCTGGCAGCCCCGTCCCGGCGAGACGCCCAGCACCCATTACGAACGGCTGGGCTACGCGATGAGCGCACAGTCGAAGCAGCTTCCCCCCTCCTATCCGGATACCGCCGAATGATCGCTGCCGCAGTTGCAACCCAGTTCTCTGAAGGCCCCCGCCCCGAATGCAGATCGCCACTGCCACACCTGCTGCTCGCCGCCAGCCTGCTCCTGGGCGGTTGCGCCAGCGGCGCCGGCGACAGCTTCACCCTGCAGGCCGACCTGCCGGCGAACTTCAAGTTCACCGGCGACGCCTACTACGTGCCGGCACCCGGCGAAACCTGCAGCGTCCCCGAACGCATCGGCGGCCGCAGGCCCGACCGCAAGTTCTTCGAGAGCGACTACGAGGCAGCCGCCCACCGCGTGGAATTCCAGGTGCCGCTGCGCGACAAGGTACGCGGCTGTCCACTGGTGCTGCGCAGCATGCGGGTCGAACTGCGGGGCAAATGGCGACTTAATGCTCCGCTTACAGAAAGCAGTTCCTCCTCCGACACTGCCAGCCTGTCGTTTCGCGACGCGCTGCCGGCCAACTACCCCGGCATGCCCGCCTCCGGCCTGCGCGCAGTCGAAGGCCAGTGCCATTGGATGTTCCGCACCGTGGGGCCGCAGCGCTACATCATCAAGCTGCTGAAGTGCCAGGCACTGGAAGACGGCCAGGTGCAGAAATGGAAACCCGGCGCCGTCCTGCAGCGCGACCAGTTGCCCGGCAAGACCGTGCGGCTGGTGATCGGGATGTCGGGAGAGGAGGAGCCCTATTACGGCCGTTCTTGGCTAAAAACGGATGCAGGCTGGAAACCTTGTCTCGAAACCAAGGAAACCATCCGCTGCCAGGCTCCCCCGACATTCACCGACTTCAAGCTGCCCGACGGCCGCACCTGCACTGTCTACCCCACCTGCACCGAACAGGAGTCCCGGCCATGACGCTGCACAAGTTCACTCCCGTGCTGTTCGCCAGCCTGTTTCTCGGCGGTTGCGCCAGCGGCGCCGGTGACAGCTTCACCCTGCAGGCCGACCTGCCGGCGAACTTCAAGTTCACCGGCGACGCCTACTATGTGCCGGCACCCGGCGAAACCTGCAGCGTTCCCGAGCGCATCGGTGGCCGCAGGCCCGACCGCAAGTTCTTCGAGAGCGACTACGAGGCAGCCGCCCACCGCGTGGAATTCCAGGTGCCGCTGCGCGACAAGGTGCGCGACTGCCCGCTGGTGCTGCGCAGCATGCGGGTCGAACTGCGGGGCAAATGGCGACTTAATGCTCCGCTTACAGAAAGCAGTTCCTCCTCCGACACTGCCAGCCTATCGTTTCGCGACGCGCTACCAGCCAACTACCCCGGCATGCCCGCCTCCGGCGTGCGCGCGGTCGAAGGCCAGTGCCATTGGATGTTCCGCACCGTGGGGCCGCAGCGCTACATCATCAAGCTGCTGAAGTGCCAGGCACTGGAAGACGGCCAACTGCAGAAATGGAAACCCGGCGCCGTTCTGCAGCGCGACCAGTTGCCCGGCAGGACCGTGCGGCTGGTGATCGGGATGTCGGAGGAGGAAGAGTCCTATTACGACGGATATTGGCTCAAAACCCCCGCAGGATGGCGTCCTTGTACAGGTCGTTGGGGAACCAAAAATGAAGAACTCTGCACTGAGCCGCCGCAGTTCACCGATTTCAAACTGCCCGACGGCCGCACCTGCACTGTCTACCCCACCTGCACCGAACAGGAGTCCCGGCCATGACGCTGCACAAATACTCCCCCATGGCGGAATGGGAAAGGCCGTTCTTCAGCGACAAGATGCCCGCCTGCCCGCTACGTGGCGACGAGACTCGCTTCCAGTTGGTGGACGAATTCGGCGAAGGCGCCCCCCTATGCCGGACTTCGCTATGAAGCCACCGATATGGTCGGACAGGTCTACAGTGGGCTGCTCGATGCCAATGGCTACGCCAAGGTGACGAATCACTTCTGTGGGGCGTTGGTATTAAAGTTGGATACGCCTTACAGCGAAGGTGAGCAGTTATACACCAATCTTCTGAAGCGCAAACATTACCCCCTCCCCATCACCGAACTCCAGGTCCGCGCCGAACAGACCCGCTTCTTCCACCAGGATGCCGCCCGGCGCAAGAACAACCCGGCCAAGGCGACGGCCGACGAGTTCTACCAGGTCGAGGTGCGCGACCTGGTCAGGCATGGCGCCCACCTGCCGCCGCCGGTGAGCGCGCACCACCCACTACCACAAAAACTGCTGGGCACGCTCAACAAGGGGCTCGCCGAGCCGTTGTACGGTGTGACCCTGCTACCCAACGGCCTCACGGTGCTGGAGGTGCGGCCCCTGCGCGCGCTGCGCCCGCTGCTGTCCACCGACAGCGCCTTCTGCGCGCTGAACCTCTACCAGTTGGCGCTGCTGGCGAGCCTGAGCTACACCGACTTCGGCCAGGAGCCGCCGAACCGTCCGGAGACCACGGTGAAGTTCCCCCACGACCCCAGCGTGGGCAACGTGATCGGCCAGCGCCTCGCCCAGGCCGAGGAGGCCTGGAAGGTGGATGCCAAGCAGGTCAAGCGCTACTACCCGCTATACGAGGACGTGCCCTACTCGCAGCGCCTGGAGATCCTGCCCTTCGACCCCGCGCTGTACCCGCAGAACCACCCGGAGCGTGGCGAGGAACAGGAACACCCGGCGCGCCTGCATTTCTTCGACGATACCAAGGGCGGTACCAATACCCAGGCCTATATCAGCCACCACGAGGAGGCGATCCTGATCGCCGTGCGCGGCACCGCGGAGGTGCTCGCCGATGGCTGGCGCGATGCCGATGCCTTGCAGGTGCCCTTCGAGGAAGGGGCGGGCAAGGCGCATCGCGGCTTCTACGAAGCCTATCGGGCGCTCAAGGACTTCATTCAGGAATATCTGGACCGGTTCTACAGCGGCCAGAAACTCATTATCTGCGGTCACAGCCTGGGTGGCGCCATCGCCTTGCTGCTGGCCGAGGCCCTGCGGCGCAACGAAATGCAGCAGTACGACATCGTGCTCTACACCTACGGCGCCCCGCGCGCCGGTGATGCCGAGTTCGTCGCCGGGGCCCAGTCCCTGACGCACTACCGCATGGTCAACTACAACGACCCGGTGCCCAGCGTGCCGGCCCCCTGGATGAATGGCCGGCGCTGGCTTTGGGGCACGGGCCTGCTCGGCCTGTTCGTCAACCCCGCGGTGGGCGCGCTGCTGACCGTCGTCGGGGTGGTCCGCGTCGGCGGGCAGCCCTACCGCCACCACGGCGACCTGCGCCATTTCACCCCGGTGGCGCTGGGCCAGGAAGAGCGCTCGGCGATTCTCTGGACGCCGGGCTGCGACACCCTCGACGAGGCCGGCTGCAGCAACGCCCTGCGCAAGCACGGCGACCACCCCGAGCGCGCCTCCTTCCTCGGGCAGCTCTTCAGCGCCGGCGACCACTCCATGGTGAACAGCTACGTTCCCCACTGCTGGGCCACCCTGCGCCGCTGGCAACAGGCCCAGGAAGCCGGACGCACGCTGGTGACCGAACGCGAGTACGACATTGTCGCCGAGCACCTGGAACAGGCACGGCAGCAGTTGCGCGAGGAACGCCGGCGACTCCACGAAGATCGCCATGGCCAGGGGCAGCAGAAGGAGTCCGCCATCGCCGCCCTGAGCGCGGAGATCGAGCGCCTGGAGCAGGCGCGGCAACGCCTGGCGACGCTGCGCTATCGCCACCCCTCGCTGGCCGACCTATACGGTAGCCTGGCCAGGTCGCCGAGCCTGGAAGCGGCGCGTACACGCTGGACGAACCACATGGAGAACCGCGTGCAGGAGCAGTTGGCGATGATTCCCGCATCGCCACTGGACGACTATCGCATGAGCGCGACCCGGGGCGTGCCCGATGTCGATACGCTTGGTTGAGCGGCCTTGGCAGAGGCGGGGAGGACTGGGGCCGGCACCTGGAGATCAGTTGCTCCTCCTGAGGCGGTTATAAGCTCAGGCAAAATCGTTCTGGCGCCGCCCCGCGGGCATTGCTCCCGGTCATTGACCGGTCGGGGCGCCGCTCGCATCCTCAGGGCTTTCTGCCCACCAAGGATGCTCGAACAATGAAACTGGAAACCCTGGCGATCCACGCCGGCTACAGCCCCGACCCGACCACCAAGGCAGTGGCCGTGCCGATCTACCAGACCACCTCCTACGCCTTCGACGACACCCAGCACGGCGCCGACCTGTTCGATCTGAAGGTGGCCGGCAACATCTACACGCGGATCATGAACCCCACCAACGACGTGCTGGAGCAGCGCGTCGCCGCCCTGGAAGGCGGCGTGGGCGCGCTGGCCGTGGCCTCGGGCATGGCCGCCATCACCTATGCCATCCAGACCGTGGCCGAGGCCGGCGACAACATCGTCTCGGTGGCCAAGCTCTACGGCGGCACCTACAACCTGCTGGCCCACACCCTGCCGCGCTTCGGCATCCAGACGCGCTTCGCCCCCCACGACGACGTGGCCGCGCTGGAAGCGCTGATCGACGAGCGCACCAAGGCAGTGTTCTGCGAATCCATCGGCAACCCGGCGGGCAACATCGTCGACCTCCAGGCCCTGGCCGACGCCGCGCACCGCCACGGCGTGCCGCTGATCGTTGACAACACCGTAGCCACGCCCATCCTCTGCCGGCCCTTCGAGCACGGCGCGGACATAGTCGTGCACTCGCTGACCAAGTACATCGGCGGCCACGGCACCAGCATCGGCGGCATGGTGGTCGACTCCGGCAAGTTCCCCTGGGCGCAGCACAAGGCGCGCTTCCCGCTGCTCAACACCCCGGACCCGTCCTACCACGGCGTGACCTACACCGAAGCCTTCGGCCCGGCCGCGTTCATCGGCCGCTGCCGCGTGGTGCCGCTGCGCAACACCGGCGCGGCGCTGTCGCCGTTCAACGCCTTCCTCATCCTCCAGGGCCTGGAGACCCTGGCCCTGCGCATGGAGCGCCACTGCGAGAACGCGCTGAAGGTCGCCCATTACCTGGAACAGCATCCACAGGTGGCCTGGGTGAAATACGCCGGCCTGCCGGAGCACCCCGAGCACGCCCTGGCCAAGCGCTACATGGACGGCAAGCCGGCCTCGATCCTGTCCTTCGGCATCCAGGGCGGCGCCGAGGCTGGCGCGCGCTTCATCGACGCGCTGAAGCTGGTGGTGCGCCTGGTCAACATCGGCGACGCCAAGTCCCTGGCCTGCCACCCGGCCAGCACCACCCACCGCCAGCTCAACGCCGAGGAACTGGCCCGCGCCGGGGTGAGCCAGGACATGGTGCGGCTGTCCATCGGCATCGAGCACAGCGACGACATCATCGCCGACCTCGAACAGGCCCTGGCCGCCGCCGCGGCTTGATATCCGCCGGACGCGGCTCCAGATTGGGGAGATCCCCTTCCGGAGCCGCGCCATGACCGATCCCCTGCTGATTCCCTGCCCGCACTGCGGCGGGCTCAACCGCCTGCCGGCCGCGCGCCTGGGCGACCATCCGCGCTGCGGGCGCTGCAAGCACGAGGTGCTGCCGGGCAAGCCCTTCGCCGTCGACGAAGCCGGCTTCGCCGCCCAGCTCAAGGGCGACCTGCCGCTGCTGCTGGACGTCTGGGCCGACTGGTGTGGCCCGTGCAAGGCCTTCGCGCCGACCTTCGAGCAGGCCGCCGCGCGGCTTTCCGGGCGCTGCCGCCTGGCCAAGCTGGACAGCGAAGCCAACCAGCGCCTGGCCGGGCAACTGGGCATCCGCTCCATCCCCAGCCTGATCCTCTTCAAGGACGGCCGCGAAGTGGCGCGCCAGAGCGGCGCCCTGCCGCTGCCGCAACTGCTCGACTGGCTGGCCCGCCAGGGCCTGTGAGGCGCCGCGACCGCTTCGGTCAGCGCGCCTGAGCGAAGCGGTCATTGCCCGCCGCGGCAGGGCGGCTAGGCTTGCCTGGACAGAACAAGAAGCGGAGCCGCCCGATGTCCTTTCCCGTCGAATTCGTCCGCCAGATGACCGAAGAGCACATCGCCTTCGTCAAGCGCTGCGGGCTCAAGGCCGAAATCCTCGAACGCGGCCACGTGCGCCTGCGCATGCCGCTGCACGGCAACGAGAACCACCTGGGCAACATGTACGCCGGCGCCCTCTTCACCCTCGCCGAGCTGCCCGGCGGCGTCATCACCCTGACCAGCTTCGACAGCCACCGCTTCTACCCCATCGTCAAGGAAGCCGGCCTGCGCTTTCGCCGCCCGGCGGCCAGCGACGTGCGGGTGGAGGCCCGCCTGGACGAGGCCGAGCTCAAGCGCATCGCCGAGGAGGCCACGCTCAACGGCAAGGCCGAGTACGTGCTGGAACTGCAGCTCAAGGACGTCCACGGCGAGGTGGTAGCAGAAAGCCGCGCCGTCTATCAGCTGCGCAGCCGTTGATCCGCGGCCCTTGCGCTGCGTCAACATGGGCGCGCGCGGCTGGGCCAGAGTGGTGGGACCGCCGGAGGATCCCACCATGCCCAAGCACATCCTGGTCGCCCACGACCTCAGCGTCGAAGCCGACGTCGCCGTGCGCCGCGCCGCGCAACTGGCCGCCGAGCACGATGCCCGCATCAGCCTGCTGCACGTCATCGAACAGCCCCTGGGCGCGCCGCTGCTGGCCAAGGCCCGGCAGAGCGCCGTCGCCGCGCTGCAGGACAGTGCCCGCAGCGCCGGCCTGACGGATTACCAGCCGCTGGTCGCCGAGGGCCGCCCGGCCAGCGTAATAGCCGCCACGGCGCAGGAGCTGCAGGCGGACCTGCTGGTCACCGGCACTCACCGCCAGGCGCTGGTGGAGCGTTTCGAAGGCACCACCTTGGAACAGATCCTGCGCTGCAGCCGGGTGCCCGCGCTGCTGGTGACCGACTCGCAGCTGCGCCCCTACCGGCGGGCGCTCAGCGCCCTGGACTTCTCCGTCGGCGCCTGCCACGCCTGGCGCAGCGCCTGCGCCTGGCTGGCTCCGGGCGGCGAACTGCTGGCCCTGCATGCCTACGACGCCGGCAACAACCCCGCCCGGCTGCGCGAACGCCTGGACGAGCAACGCCAGCTGCTGGAACAGCTGATGCACGACGAGAGCCAGCAGGTGGGCGGCCCGCTGCCGCAACTCGAGTGCCTGGTGAGTTCGATGGGGGTTCGCGAAGCGCTGGACCACAGCCTGACCGACTGGCAGCCGCAGCTACTGGTGCTCGGCAGCCGCGGGCGCGGCGCGCTGCAACAGGCCCTGCTGGGCAGCACGGCGCGCTACTACCTGCGCCGGCCGCCTTGCGACCTGCTGGTCAGCGCCTGAATAGAGCAGCTGTAAGCTTCAAGCTTCAAGCAGACCGTGCAGTTCGACGAACTGCTGGGTCAGCTTGTGGCGGGGGTCGAGGTAGATCAGCGGGGTGCAGGCCTGGTGCGACTCGCGCATCTTCACCGAGCTCATCAGGTACACCGGCAGCACCGGCATTTCCTCTTCCACCAGTTCGTCGAGCAGTTGCTGCGGCAGGCTGGCGCGCGGCTGGAACTGGTTGACCACGATGCCCTCCACTTCCAGGTCCTCGTTGTGGTCCTCCTTCAGCTCCTCGATCTCGCGCAGCAGGCCGTACAGCGCCTGGCGGGAAAAACTGTCGCAGTCGAAGGGGATCAGGCAGCGGTCGGCGGCGATCAGCGCGGATACCGTGTAGAAGTTCAGCGCCGGCGGGGTGTCCAGGTAGATGCGGTCGTAGTCCTCGGCCAGCTCGTCGAGCAGTTTGCGCAGCTTGTTGATCTTGTGCTTGGCCTCGAGCTTGGGCTGCAGGTCGGCCAGCTCGGCGGTGGCGGTCACCACGTGGAGGTTGTCGAACGGCGTCTCGTAGATGTCCACCTTGCCCTTGCGGGCGAAGGGGCCGCCGGAAAGGCTCTGCTTGAAGAAATCGGCGATGCCCATGGGCACGTCGTCGCCGGTCAGGCCGGTGAGGTAATGGGTGGAATTGCCCTGGGCGTCCAGATCCACCAGCAGCGTGCGGTAGCCCTCGGCGGCGCTCACGGCGGCCAGGTTGCAGGCAATGCTCGACTTGCCGACCCCGCCCTTCTGATTGAAAACCACGCGACGCATGAGCACCCCTCCAAGCCGTTCAAGTGACAGCGGATTCTATGCAATGCCCATGACAAGGGCGAGCACTTGCGCATGCCGTCGGGCGGCGCCTAGGCCGCCGCGCCGCGGGTGACCAGCTCGATGAAGGCCAGCGCCGCCGGAGACCTCTCGCTGCGCCGCCGCACCAGCCATACCGAGCTGGTCGCGCCAGGGTCCAGCAGGGTGCGATAGACCACCCCGTCCACCCGCGTGCGGCGGAACGAGCCTGGCAGCATGGAAACCCCCAGGCCCGCCGCCACCAGGCCGATGATGGTCATGGCCTCGCCGGCCTCCTGGCTGATGCGCGGGGTGAAGCCGGCCTGCCGCGCCAGCGCCTGCAACTGGTCGTAGAGGCCGGTGCCGTAGCTGCGCGGGAAGAACACGAAGGGCTCCTCGGCCAGCGCCGCCAGCTCCAGGCCCTCCAGCGAATCGCGGGCCAGCGGGTGGTCGGCGCGCAGCACCGCCACCAGCGGTTCGCTGAACAGCTCCACCGCCTCCAGCGAGGCCGGCAGCTGGAAGGAGCGGATCACCCCGACCTGCAGGCGCTCTTCCTGCAGCGCTTCGACGATCTGCCGGCTGCTCATCTCCTGCAGGTCCAGGTGCACTTCCGGGTAGGCCTGGCGGAAGGCGTGGATGCTGCGCGGGATGGCCGAGGTGAAGGGCGCCGAGGCGGTGAAGCCGATGCGCAGCTCGCCCAGTTCGCCCTGGTGCGCGCGGCGCGCCAGCAGCACCGCGCGGTCGACCTGGGCCAACACCTGGCGGGCCTCGTCGAGGAACAGCCGGCCGGCTTCGGTCAGCGCCACCCGACGGTTGGTGCGCTCCAGCAGGCGCGCGCCTATCTCCTCCTCCAGCGCCTGGATCTGCTGGCTCAGCGGCGGCTGGGAGATGCCCAGGGCCTCGGCGGCGCGGCCGAAATGCAGTTCCTCGGCGACGGCGATGAAGTAACGCAGGTGGCGCAGCTCCATGGGAACTCCGAATGAGTCGAATTACATATCAAACGTGTCGATCAATATATTGGAAATAATAAAGGCCCTTCCTTATCCTTGTCACACAAGCCCAATAACGACTTTCCACTTTCTGCCAGCCTGGCTGCGCGGGCCGATCTCGCTCGCCGCGAGGCACACCCCTTTCCAGAATCGAGGTGAGTTGTGAGTCACTCTGCCGTGCGGGCTTCGTCGGATTCCGAACCCGCCTTGCTGCAGGCCGCCGAGGCGGCCAACCAGGCGCTGGCCGGCGCCGTGAACGACATCGAGAGCTACATCGAGAAAGGCACCCCGGCCTTCATGCGCACCTCGCTTGCGCTGTTCTCCGGCGGCTTCGCCACCTTCGCCCTGCTCTACTGCGTGCAGCCGATGATGCCGGTGCTGTCGCAGACCTTCGCCCTCAGCGCCGCGCAGAGCAGCCTGGTACTGTCCATCGCGACCATCATGATGGCCCTCGGCCTGCTGGTCACCGGGCCGATTTCCGACGCCATCGGACGCAAGCCGATCATGGTCGCCTCGCTGGCCTTCGCCGCCCTCTTCACCCTGGCCAGCGCGGTGATGCCGACCTGGCACGGCGTGCTGGCCATGCGCGCGCTGGTCGGGCTGTCGCTCAGCGGCCTGGCGGCAGTGGGCATGACCTACCTGAGCGAGGAAATCCACCCGCAGCACATCGGCCTGTCCATGGGGCTGTACATCGGCGGCAACGCCATCGGCGGCATGAGCGGGCGGCTGATCACCGGCGTGCTGGTGGACTTCATGTCCTGGCACGCGGCCATCGCCATCCTCGGCGGCCTGGCCCTGGTGGCGGCCGTGGTGTTCTGGTGCATCCTCCCGGAGTCGCGCAACTTCCGCCCCACCCCGCTGAACCTCCGGCAACTGGCCGACGGCTTCGCCTCGCACCTGCGCGACGCCGGCCTGCCCTGGCTGTTCCTCGAGGGCTTCCTGCTGATGGGCGCCTTCGTCACCCTGTTCAACTACATCGGCTACCGCCTGCTGGCCGATCCGTACCACCTCAGCCAGGCCGTGGTCGGCGTGCTCTCGCTGGTGTACCTGGTGGGCATCTACAGCTCCGCCTGGGTCGGCTCGCTGGCCGACCGCCTGGGCCGGCGCAAGGTGCTCTGGGCGGTGATAGTGCTGATGCTCAGCGGCCTGCTGCTGACCCTGCTGCCGGCGCTGCCGCTGATAGTCGCGGGCATGCTGCTGTTCACCTTCGGCTTCTTCGCCGCGCACTCGGTGGCCAGCAGCTGGATCGGCCGCCGCGCGCTCAAGGCCAAGGGCCAGGCCTCGTCGCTGTACCTGTTCAGCTATTACCTGGGCTCCAGCGTGGCCGGCACCACCGGCGGGGTGTTCTGGCACCACTTCGGCTGGACCGGCGTCGGCCTGTTCATCGCCGCGCTGCTGAGCATCGCCGTGCTGGTGGCGTTGCACCTGGCGCGTCTGGCAGTGTTACCGCGCACCCTTCCCGCGCTGAGCACGCCGCACAACTGAGTAGTTTCTACACACTCAGTTTCGATTCTGTCGGCGACAGATATGCCAGTGTCGCCTCTGGATATGACATTCCCATGATCGCGACGCCCCTATCTCGGGGCGTCGTGGCACTTCTACCCAACTTTTTTCGCGCCTACGACCAAGGTCGTAACAAAATGTGGCGCGCATCTTGCGTTCAGGAAAAGGAACACCTCGTTGGATTATCAAAACGGCTTCGGCTGCGCAGGACGCATTTCCTTCCTTTTCTCGCTGTAGGTAACGCATGAGCAGTACCCCATCCGCCGGTCTGGCCCAGGGCCTGAAGAACCGCCACGTCACCATGTTGTCCATCGCCGGGGCCATCGGCGCCGGCCTCTTCGTCGGCTCCGGCCACGCCATCGCCGAAGCCGGCCCGGGCGTCATGGTCTCCTACCTGGTCGCCGGCCTGCTGGTGGTCCTGGTCATGCGCATGCTGGCCGAAATGGCCGTCGCGCAGCCGGACAGCGGCTCCTTCTCCACCTACGCCGACCGCGCCATCGGCCACTGGGCCGGCTTCACCATCGGCTGGCTGTACTGGTGGTTCTGGGTCCTAGTGATCCCGCTGGAGGCCAACGCCGCCGCCGCCATCATCCACGCCTGGATCCCCGGCGCGCCGATCTGGGTCCTGGCCTTCGTGATCACCGCGGCGCTGACCGTGACCAACCTGTTCAGCGTGAAGAACTACGGTGAGTTCGAGTTCTGGCTGGCGCTGATCAAGGTCGGCTCGATCATCGCCTTCCTGGTCATGGGTTGCGCGGCCATCTTCGGCGTCTCGCCGAACCCCGAGGTCAGCGGCATCAGCCACCTGTACGCCGAGGGCGGCTTCCTGCCCAAGGGCTGGGGCGCCGTGCTGGCGGCCCTGCTGACCACCATGTTCTCCTTCATGGGCTCGGAGATCGTCACCATCGCCGCCACCGAGTCCAAGGACCCGGCGCAGCAGATCACCCGCGCCACCAACTCGGTGATCTGGCGTATCGCCCTGTTCTACCTGCTGTCGATCCTGATCGTGGTCTGCCTGGTGCCGTGGAACGACCCGCGCCTGGTGAGCATGGGCTCCTACCAGACCGTGCTGGAGCACCTGCACGTGCCCTACGCCAAGCTGATCGTCGACATCATCGTCCTGGTCTCGGTGACCAGCTGCCTGAACTCGGCGCTCTACACCGCCTCGCGGATGATGTACTCGCTGAGCAAGCGCGGCGACGCCCCGCGCATCGCCCAGGTGACCAGCGCCAGCCGCACCCCGGTGTACGCCGTGCTGCTGTCCACCGCCATGGCCTTCCTGTGCACCTTCGCCAACTACCTGGCCCCGGCCGAAGTGTTCAACTTCCTGCTGGCCAGCTCCGGCGCCATCGCCCTGCTGGTGTACCTGGTGATCGCCATCTCGCAGCTGAACATGCGCAAGAAGCTGCTCGCCCAGGGCCACCAGCTGACGCTGAAGATGTGGCTGTTCCCCTGGCTGACCTGGGCGGTGATCCTGTTCATCGCCGGCGCCCTGGTAACCATGATGATCCGCCCGGACCACCGCATGGAGGTGGTCGCCACCGCCCTGCTGACCATCGTGGTCGTGTGCTCCGGGCTGCTGGTGGCGAACCGTCGCAAGGCCCAGCAGCGCGCCGCCGGCTACGCGGCCGACGCCGCCTGACCGACAGCGCCCATGAAAAAGCCCCGCCAATGGCGGTAATGCTGTTCACTTAAGAAAGGATGCCGTTTCTCTGCCTGGGGGAAACGGTTTTTTCATATGGCTGGGGCTATGGCTTGGCTTGCGAACGCGGAAACCCAGTTGCCTTGGCTTGGGTGTTTCTGCGCCGCACCGAGTCTGCCCGACCGTCTTGTTTCGCCCCCTCGGGCGAGTCCCTTTTGTCAATCGCCACAAAAGGAACCAAAAAGGCTTGCCCCGCATACGGGCCCGATGGAGCCGGGCTACCCTCGCGAATTCCCCCGCCACGGAGGCCCGCCCCGAGGGTACGTCCCTGTAGCCCATCGGGGCTCTCGCGACATCCATGTCGCATGACCTCCTGAGCGCCGGTTTCGTTCGGCCTGCTGAAGGGGCGTTCCGGTGCGCTCGGGTATTTCTCTGGAAGTCCAAAAGCCAGAGCGAATGCGCTTTGGCTTTTCGTAGGAGCGAGCTTGCTCGCGAGCCACCGCAGCTTCCGCTCAGTGATACTGCGCCGACAGCTCGTGCACCGCCTCGAAGAAGGCGCCGGCGTGGGCCGGGTCGACTTCCGGGGTGATGCCGTGGCCGAGGTTGAACACGTGGCCGCTGCCCTGGCCGTAGGCGCCGAGGATGCGCGCCACTTCGCGGCGGATGGCTTCCGGGTTGGCGTAGAGCACCGACGGGTCCATGTTGCCCTGCAGCGCCACCTTGTCGCCGACGCGGGCGCGGGCGCTGCCGATGTCGCAGGTCCAGTCCAGGCCCAGCGCTTCGGCGCCGGTATCGGCCATGGACTCCAGCCACAGACCGCCGCCCTTGGTGAAGAGGATCACCGGCACCCGGCGGCCGTCGTGCTCGCGGATCAGGCCGTCGACGATCTTCTTCATGTAGGCCAGGGAGAATTCCTGGTAGGCCGCCGACGACAGGCTGCCGCCCCAGGAGTCGAAGATCTGCACGGCCTGGGCGCCGGCGCGGATCTGCCCGTTGAGGTAGCTGGTCACCGACTGCGCCAGCTTGTCGAGCAGCGCGTGCATGGCCTGCGGGTTGTCGTAGAGCATCGCCTTGGACTTGCGGAAGTCCTTGCTGGAGCCGCCCTCGACCATGTAGGTGGCGAGGGTCCAGGGGCTGCCGGAGAAACCGATCAGCGGCACCCGGCCGTTCAGTTCGCGGCGGATGGTGCGCACCGCGTCCATGACGTAGCCCAGGTCCTTTTCCGGATCGGGGATCGGCAGCGCCTCGATGTCGGCCAGGCTGGAGACCACCTTCTTGAAGCGCGGGCCTTCGCCGCTCTCGAAGAACAGGCCCTGGCCCATGGCGTCGGGGATGGTGAGGATGTCGGAGAAGAGGATCGCCGCGTCCAGCTGCGGATAGCGGTCCAGCGGCTGCAGGGTCACCTCGCAGGCCAGCTGCGGGTTCATGCACAGGCTCATGAAGTCCCCAGCCTTGGCGCGAGTGGCGCGGTATTCCGGAAGATAGCGGCCGGCCTGGCGCATCATCCACACGGGGGTGACGTCGACGGGCTGCTTGAGCAGGGCACGGAGGAAGCGATCGTTCTTCAGGGCAGTCATGGCGGCATCCGGCAAAAAAGTGCGGGCATTTTCGCAAAGCCCAAAGCAAAAGGCACGGCGGGGGCCGTGCCTTTTGTCCATCGCGGCATTCTGCCGCAGCGCCATACATCTTTTGCAGGAGCGCGCCCTGCGCGCGATTCGCGGGCAGGGCCCGCTCCTACAGGGGCAGGGTTCGCAGTCGTAGGATGGGTTGAGCGAGGCGATACCCATCCTACGAAAAGCGCCTCGGCGCAGCCGGCAAGACAGCCAATCAGACGCCGAGGTAGTCGAGGATGCCTTCGGCGGCCGTGCGGCCTTCGAAAATCGCCGTCACCACCAGGTCGGAACCGCGGACCATGTCGCCGCCGGCGAAGATCTTCGGGTTGCTGGTCTGGTGCTTGAACTGCGCGGCGGCCGGGGCGATGACGCGGCCCTGACTGTCGATCTCGACCTGGTGCTGCTCGAACCAGGGCGCCGGGCTCGGGCGGAAGCCGAAGGCGATCAGCACGGCTTCGGCCGGGATGATCTCCTCGGAGCCCGGGATCGGCTCGGGGCTGCGGCGGCCACGGGCGTCCGGTTCGCCGAGACGGGTCTCGACCACCTTCACGCCTTCCACCTTGTCCTCGCCGACGATGGCGATGGGCTGGCGGTTGAAGAGGAACTTCACGCCCTCTTCCTTGGCGTTCTTCACCTCTTTGCGCGAACCGGGCATGTTCTCTTCGTCGCGGCGGTAGGCGCAGGTCACGCTCTTGGCGCCCTGGCGGATGGAGGTGCGGTTGCAGTCCATCGCGGTGTCGCCGCCGCCCAGGACCACCACGCGCTTGCCCTTCATGTCGACGAAGTCCTCGGGAGACTTCTCGAAGCCGAGGTTGCGGTTCACGTTGGCGATCAGGAAGTCCAGCGCATCGTGCACGCCGGGCAGGTCCTCGCCGGGGAAGCCACCCTTCATGTAGGTGTAGGTGCCCATGCCCATGAACACGGCATCGTACTCATCGAGCAACTGCTCCATGGTCACGTCCTTGCCGATCTCGGTGTTCAGGCGGAACTCGATGCCCATGCCGCTGAAGACTTCGCGGCGGCGCGACAGCACGTGCTTTTCCAGCTTGAACTCGGGGATGCCGAAGGTCAGCAGGCCGCCGATTTCCGGGTTGCGGTCGTACACCACCGGGGTCACGCCGTTGCGCACCAGCACGTCGGCGCAGCCCAGGCCGGCCGGGCCGGCGCCGATCACCGCGACGCGCTTGCCGGTGGGCTTGACCTTGGACATGTCCGGGCGCCAGCCCATGGCGAAGGCGGTGTCGGTGATGTATTTCTCCACCGAGCCGATGGTCACCGCGCCGAAACCGTCGTTGAGGGTGCAGGCACCCTCGCAGAGGCGGTCCTGCGGGCACACCCGGCCGCAGACTTCCGGCAGGGTGTTGGTCTGGTGCGACAGCTCGGCGGCGGCCAGGATGTTGCCTTCGGAAACCAGCTTCAGCCAGTTGGGGATGAAGTTGTGGACCGGGCACTTCCACTCGCAGTACGGGTTGCCGCAGCCCAGGCAGCGATGGGCCTGGTCAGCCGCCTGCTGCGGCTTGAACAGGTCGTAGATTTCCACGAACTCGCGCTTGCGCTGGCGCAGCAGTTTCTTCTTCGGATCCTTGCGCCCGACTTCGATGAACTGGAAGTCATTGTTGAGACGTTCAGACATTTCAAGACCTCTTCAGACTTCAGGCGCTTATTGCGGGTTGGCACGGGTGCTGGTCAGCAGGGAACCGAGGCTCGCGGCCTTCGGTTTCACCAGCCAGAACCGACGCAGGTAGTCGTCGAGGTTCTCCAGCAGGTTCGCACCCCACTCACTCGCCGTTTCCTCGACATATTCCACCAGGACCTTGCGCAGGTGGCTGCGCTGGGCCTCCATCGCCTCGCCGCTGATCCGCTGGATTTCCACCAGCTCATGGTTCACGCGGTCGACGAAGGTGTTGTCCATGTCCAGGACGTAGGCGAAGCCCCCGGTCATGCCGGAGCCGAAGTTGTAGCCGGTCTTGCCCAGTACGCAGACGAAGCCGCCGGTCATGTACTCGCAGCAGTGGTCGCCAGTGCCTTCCACCACCGCGTGGGCGCCGGAGTTGCGCACGCCGAAACGCTCGCCCGCGGTGCCGGCGGCGAACAGCTTGCCGCCGGTGGCGCCGTACAGGCAGGTGTTGCCGACGATGGCCGACTCCTGGGTCTTGAACGGGCTGCCCTTGGGCGGGGTCACCACCAGCTTGCCGCCGGTCATGCCCTTGCCCACGTAGTCGTTGGCGTCGCCTTCCAGGTACAGGTGCAGGCCGCCGGCGTTCCACACGCCGAAGCTCTGCCCCGCGGTTCCCTTGAAGCGGAAGGTGATCGGCGCCTTGGCCATGCCCTGGTTGCCGTGCACCCGGGCGATCTCGCCGGACACGCGCGCGCCGATGGAACGGTCGCAGTTGCAGATGTCCAGCTCGTACTCGCCGCCCTTGGCGCCTTCAATGGCGCCGCGGGCCAGCTCGACCATCTTCTCGGCCAGCAGGCCCTGGTCGAACGGCGGGTTCTTCTCGACTTCACAGAACTGCGGCTTCTCGGCCGGGATCAGGTCGCTGCCCAGCAACGGGGTTAGGTCGAGGTTGCCCTGCTTGGCGGTTTCGCCGGGCAGGATTTCCAGCAGGTCGGTACGGCCGATCAGCTCGGCGAGGCTGCGCACGCCCAGCTTGGCCAGCCATTCGCGGGTCTCGCTGGCGATGAAGGTGAAGAAGTTCGTCACCATCTCGACCGTGCCGATGAAGTGGTCCTTGCGCAGCTTGTCGTTCTGGGTGGCCACGCCGGTGGCGCAGTTGTTCAGGTGGCAGATGCGCAGGTACTTGCAGCCTAGGGCGATCATCGGCGCGGTGCCGAAGCCGAAGCTCTCGGCGCCGAGGATGGCCGCCTTGATCACGTCCAGGCCGGTCTTCAGGCCGCCGTCGGTCTGCACGCGGACCTTGCCGCGCAGGTCGTTGCCGCGCAGGGTCTGGTGCGCCTCGGCGAGGCCCAGCTCCCAAGGCGAACCGGCGTACTTGATGGAGGTGATGGGCGATGCGCCGGTACCGCCGTCGTAGCCGGAAATGGTGATCAGGTCGGCATAGGCCTTGGCCACGCCGGCGGCGATGGTGCCCACGCCCGGCTCGGAGACCAGTTTCACCGACACCAGCGCCTGCGGGTTGACCTGCTTGAGATCGAAGATCAGCTGCGCCAGGTCCTCGATGGAATAGATGTCGTGGTGCGGCGGCGGCGAGATCAGCGTCACGCCGGGCACCGCGTAGCGCAGGCGGGCGATCAGGCCGTTGACCTTGCCGCCGGGCAGCTGGCCGCCCTCGCCGGGCTTGGCGCCCTGGGCCACCTTGATCTGCAGGACCTCGGCGTTGACCAGGTATTCCGGGGTCACGCCGAAGCGGCCGGTGGCCACCTGCTTGATCTTCGAGCTCTTCAGCGTGCCGTAGCGCGCCGGGTCCTCGCCGCCCTCACCGGAGTTGGAGCGCCCGCCGAGGCGGTTCATGGCTTCGGCCAGGGCCTCGTGGGCCTCCGGCGACAGCGCGCCGAGGGAGATGCCGGCGGCGTCGAAGCGCTTGAAGATCGACTCCAGCGGCTCGATTTCGTCGAGGCTCAGCGGCTGCGCGGCGGTCTTCACCTGCAGCAGGTCGCGGAGCATCGACACCGGGCGCTTGTCCACCAGCGCGGTGTATTCCTTGAACTTCTCGTAGTCGCCCTGCTGCACGGCGGCCTGCAGGGTGTTGACCACGTCCGGGTTGTAGGCGTGGTACTCGCCGCCGTAGACGAACTTCAGCAGGCCGCCCTGCTGGATCGGCTTGCGGTTGTTCCAGGCATCAAAAGCCAACAGCTTCTGCTCGTTCTCGATGTCGAGGAAGCGCGCGCCCTGGATGCGGCTGGGCACGCCCGGGAAGCACAGGCCGGTGACCTCGTCGGACAGGCCGATGGCTTCGAACAGCTGGGCGCCGCGGTAGGAGGCGATGGTGGAGATGCCCATCTTCGACAGGATCTTCATCAGGCCCTTGGAGATGCCCTTGCGGTAGTACTTGAACACCTCGTAGAGGTCGCCCAGCACTTCGCCGGTGCGGATCAGGTCGGCCAGCACCTCGTAGGCGAGGAACGGGTAGACCGCCGAGGCGCCGAAGCCCACCAGCACCGCGAAGTGGTGCGGGTCGCGGGCGGTGGCGGTCTCCACCAGGATGTTCGAGTCGCAGCGCAGGCCGGTCTGCACCAGGCGGTGGTGCACGGCGCCCACGGCCAGGGCCGCGTGCACCGGCAGCTTGCCGGGGGCGATGTGGCGGTCGGAGAGCACCAGCAGCACCTTGCCGGCGCGCACGGCTTCCTCGGCCTGGTCGGCGATGTTGCGCACGGCCGCTTCGAGGCCGACGGACTCGTCGTAGTTCAGGTCGATGTGGTGGCGGTCGAAGCCCGGGCGCTCCAGGTTCATCAGGCTGCGCCACTTCGCCGGGGAGATCACCGGGGTGGTCAGGATGGCCTGGTTGGCGTGGTGCGGCGACTCTTCGAAGATGTTCTGCTCGACGCCCAGGCAGGTTTCCAGGGACATCACGATGGCTTCGCGCAGCGGGTCGATCGGCGGGTTGGTGACCTGGGCGAAGACCTGGCGGAAGTAGTCGTAGGGCGAGCGGATGCGCTTGGACAGCACCGCCATCGGGGTGTCGTCGCCCATCGAGCCGACCGCTTCCTGGCCCTGCTCGGCCAGCGGGCGCAGCACCTGGTCACGCTCCTCGAAGGTGACCTGGAACATCTTCATGTACTGCTTGAGCTGGTCGCTGTCGTAGCTGGCCACGCCCTGGTCGTCTTCCAGGGTCGCCTGGATGCGCAGCGCGCGCTGGCGCAGCCACTGCTTGTACGGGTGGCGCGACTTCAGGCGATTGTCGATGTCCTCGGTCTGCAGCAGCTGGCCGGTCTCGGTGTCCACCGCGAGGATCTGCCCCGGGCCGACGCGGCCCTTGGCCAGCACGTCCTCGGCCTTGTAGTCCCAGACGCCGATTTCCGAGGCCAGGGTGATGTAGCCGTTCCTGGTGGTGACCCAGCGCGCCGGGCGCAGGCCGTTGCGGTCGAGCAGGCAGACGGCGTAGCGGCCGTCGGTCAGCACCACGCCGGCGGGGCCGTCCCACGGCTCCATGTGCAGCGAGTTGAATTCATAGAACGCGCGCAGGTCGGCGTCCATGGTCTCGACGTTCTGCCAGGCCGGCGGAATGATCATGCGCAGGCCGCGGAACATGTCCATGCCGCCGGTGACCATCAGCTCGAGCATGTTGTCCATGCTCGAGGAGTCCGAACCCACGCGGTTGACCAGCGGACCGAGCTCGTCGAGGTTCGGCATGAACTCGTTGACGAACTTGCTGCGCCGGGCCTGGGCCCAGTTGCGGTTGCCGGTGATGGTGTTGATCTCGCCGTTGTGCGCCAGCAGGCGGAACGGCTGGGCCAGCGGCCACTTCGGCAGGGTGTTGGTGGAGAAGCGCTGGTGGAAGACGCAGATGGCAGTCTTCAGGCGCTCGTCGGAAAGGTCCGGATAGAAGGCGGCGAGGTCCGCCGGCATCATCAGGCCCTTATAGATGATGGTCTTGTGCGAGAAGCTGCAGACGTAGTGGTCGGCGTCGGCGGCGTTGGCCACCGAGGAGCGCCGACGGGCGCAGAACAGCTTCACGGCGAAGTCCTGGTCGGACAGGCCTTCGCCGCCGACGAACACCTGCTCGATCTGCGGCAGGCGCTCCAGGGCCAGGCGGCCGAGCACGCTGGTGTCGATCGGCACCTTGCGCCAGCCGACCAGCTGCAGGCCTTCGGCCTCGATCTCGCGGTTCATGTTCGCGCGAGCGGCCTCGGCCTTCACCGGGTCCTGGTTGAAGAAGACCATGCCCACCGCGTACTGGGCGGGCAGATCGGTCGCGAATTCGGCCTTGGCCACCGCCCGCAGGAACTCGTCGGGCTTCTGGATCAGCAACCCGCAGCCGTCCCCGGTCTTCCCGTCCGCGTTGATCCCACCTCGGTGGGTCATGCAGGTCAGTGCTTCGATGGCGGTTTGCAGAAGTTCGTGGCTTGGCTCGCCCTGCATATGGGCGATCAGGCCGAATCCGCAGTTATCCTTGAACGTCTCAGGATGGTACAGACCTGCTTTCATAGGGAACTCTCACCGGCAAAACTTTTTTAATTCAGCGACTTCGCCTGTCTTCTCGCTCAAGCGGCAAGTTTCCGACAGGCAAAGGGAGGCCATTGTACATAGGTACAAGGCGCCTCACAAATTTTTGGCGAGAGGCTGAAACTGGATGTCGCATTCCTGAAAGAAAAAACCCGCCAGTCGTGCTTGTGACTGGCGGGTTTTCATTTTTGCGACAGCGCGTCAGCGGGCGCTGGCGATTTCCTGCTGGATGCTGGCGAAGGTGCGCGGCCAGGGTTTGCCGCCCTGGGCCTTGGCCGACAGGCTCTTCACCGCGGCCACGGCGGCGGCGCGGCTGGGGAAGCTGCCGTAGGTCACCACGTAGAAGGGCTTGCCCTGCAGGGTCTTGCGGAAGTAGCGGTACTCGCCGCCGCCCTGCTTGCTGATGTAGGCCTTGGCGCTGGCCTCGGAGCCGGTGCCCAGCACCTGCACAGCATAATTCCCCGCGGGCTGCGAGCGATACCACTGGCTACCGGCACCACCGGCGGCGGCGCTGGCCTTGGCCGGGGCCGCCGGCTTGCTCGGCGCAGCCTTGGCCACGGCCTTGGGTTCTGCCGGCTTGGCCGCGGGCTTGGCGACCGGTTTCACCGGCTCGGCCTTGGCCACCGGTTTGCTGACCGGGGCCGGGGCAGGCGTCGAAACCACCGGCTGCGCCGGAGCGCTCGCCACGCTCGGCGCCGGCGGCACCGGGTTCAGCGGTTGCGGCGCGCTCTTGCCGGCCAGCGGCGCGAGCGGCGGTGCGGAGGTGGTCACGGTCGGCGGCACGCCAGGCGCGGGCATGGCGCCTTCGTCGGCGTCTTCCTGGCCACCGGCCTGGGCCATGGGCTCGCGGATGACCGGCTGGGCCTCGCCCACCAGCGGCAGCGGCACCGGCTGGTTGGAACCGGCGAACTCCACCGAGGGGCCGGAGCCCGAGGCCGGCGCCTGGGCGGCGCCCGGCTGCGCGGCGGAACCCATCGGCAACTGCGCGGAAGCCTGGGTGGCGGCGCTATCCGGCTTGCTGGTGCGGCCCTGCATGAACCAGGCGGCGACCACGCCGATGGCGACCACGCCGAGGATCAGCAGATGTTTCTTCGGCAGGCGCAGACTGGCGCCAGGAGCGGCCTTGCGGGCGCCGCCACGGTCGGCCAGCATCGCCTCGATCAGGGCGTCGCGGGCCACCTGGTTGATCGAGCCCGGCCAGCCGCCGGACTGCTCGTGGATGTCGGCCAGCAGGTCGTCGGAAATCAGCTCGGCGCCCTGCCCTGCGCCTTCCAGGCGCTGCGCCAGGTATTCGCGGGTCTCTTCCTCGCTGTAGGGCTGCAGCTCGATGGCGTGGAAGCGCTCCTCGCCCTCGGACAGCGCCTCCAGCCGCGACAGCAGCTCGGGCTCGCCGAACAGGAACACGTGCAGGCGCGCTTCGCTGTTGCCGGCGGCCAGCAACAGCAGCACCTCGAGGGCGCCGTCACGCAGCTGCTCGGCATCGTCCACCAGCAGGTAGACGTCCTGCCCGGTGATCGCCAGTTGGGCAACCTTGGCCAGGATGGCCTCGATGCTCACCTGGGTGATGCCCAGGCCCTGGGCCAACTGGCGCATCAGCGTGGCTTCGTCGGCCGCCGAGCGGCCGGAGATCACCACGCTGGACACCGCATCCTTGTTGGTGCTGGCCACCAGGGCCTGGCGCAGCAGCGTCTTGCCGCTGCCCAGGGGGCCGGTCACCGCCAGCAGCAGGTGGCTGTAGCGCGCCAGGTGGTGCAGTTGGCCCAGCACCGGCTTGCGCTGTGCCGGGAAGAACTTGAAGCCAGGAACCCGCGGAGCGAAGGGGTCGTGGCTGAACTGGTAGTGGGCCAGGAAGGCCTCATCGGCATGCAAGCTGGACATGGGACCTCAATGTTCTCCTAACTGATCGACCAGGGCCTGGTAATCAGTACGCAGGGTTTCTTCCAGAATCTCACGAGGGAAGTCCGCAGTGACCACCGCATCCCCCAGCCCTTTCAGCAATACGAGGCGCAGACGGCCGTCGAGCACTTTCTTGTCCACCGCCATGTGCTCGAGGAAGTCCCCGGCGCTCATTTCCTTCGGCGGCACCACCGGCAGCTTCGCCCGTTGCAGCAGGCGCACGCCGCGGTCGCGCTCGGCGGCGGTCAGCCAGCCCAACAGATGCGACATCTGCAGTGCCATCACGGTTCCCGCACCCACGGCTTCGCCGTGCAGCCAGACGCCATAGCCCATGTGGGTCTCGATGGCGTGGCCGAAGGTGTGGCCGAGGTTCAGGGTGGCGCGCACCCCGGATTCCCGTTCGTCGGCGCCCACCACCCGGGCCTTGGCCGCGCAGGAGCGCTCGATGGCTTCGGCCAGCGCGGCGGAGTCGAGCGCCAGCAGCGCGTCGACGTTGTCTTCCAGCCAGGCGAGGAAAGGCTCGTCGCAGATCAGGCCGTACTTGATCACTTCCGCCAGGCCGGCGGACAGCTCGCGCGCCGGCAACGTGCGCAGCGAGGCGGCATCGATCACCACCGCCTGCGGCTGGTAGAAAGCGCCGATCATGTTCTTGCCCAGCGGGTGGTTGATACCGGTCTTGCCGCCCACCGAGGAATCCACCTGGGACAGCAGGGTGGTCGGCACCTGGATGAAATCGACGCCGCGCTGGTAGCAGGCCGCGGCGAAGCCGGTCATGTCGCCGACCACGCCGCCGCCAAGGGCGATCAGGGTGGTCTTGCGGTCATGCCGCGCCTGCAGCAGGGCATCGAAGATCAACTGCAGGGTTTCCCACTGCTTGTAGGCTTCGCCATCGGGCAGGACCACGGCGATCTGCGCGTAGTCGGCCAGCGTCTTCTGCAGGCGCGCCAGGTACAGCGGCGCGATGGTCTCGTTGGTGACGATGGCGACCTGCCGCCCGCGGATGTGGGGCGCGAAATGACGCGGATCGTCCAGCAGCCCTTCGCCGATGTGGATCGGGTAGCTGCGGTCGCCGAGATCGACAGTGAGTGTGCGCATGAAGCCCCCAGACAGGAAAGGGCACTAGGATAACGCAGAACCGCGCGCCCTTTAATGGCGCTCCAGCCTGCGCAGGCGATCGAGTATCTCCAGCACCACCAGGCGCGGTGGCCGCTCGTCGGTTTCCACCACCACGTCGGCGATCTCCCGGTACAGCGGATCGCGCAGGGCCATGAGGTCGCGCAGGATCTGCCCCGGGTTGGGCTTCTGCAGCAGCGGCCGATTCCTGTCGCGGGCGGTGCGGGCGATCTGCTGGTCGACCGAGGCGTGCAGGTAGACCACCTTGCCGCCGGCCTTGAGCGCGGCGCGGTTGGCCTCGCGCAGCACGGCGCCGCCGCCGGTGGCGATCACCACGCCGTCGCCGTCGCAGAGCTCGGCGAGCATGGCGCTTTCCCGCTCACGAAAGCCGGCCTCCCCCTCGACGTCGAAGATCCAGGGGATGTTGGCTCCGCAGCGCTGTTCGATCTCCTTGTCGGAGTCCTTGAAGTCGAGGTGCAGCTCTTTGGCAAGAAGACGCCCGATGGTGCTCTTTCCAGCACCCATCGGGCCTACCAGAATCAGATTGGGCACGGCATTGATCAACGATCGATGGCAATGGCCTGATTATTCATGATCCGGGGAGTGAGGAAAACCAGAAGCTCGTTCTTGGTGTCCGTCACATAGTCGTTCTTGAACAGGCGGCCGACGACCGGTACGTCGCCGAGGAACGGGACCTTGGAGGTGGTCTTGGTCTGGGTGTTGGAGAACACCCCGCCGATGACGATGGTTTCACCGTCGTTGACCAGTACCTTGGCGTTGACCTCGTTCTTCTTGATCGGCGGCACGCCGAGCAGCGCGTTCTGGTAGTCGGGCTCGTCCTTGTTCACCTTGACCTGCATGATGATGCGGTTGTCCGGGGTGATCTGCGGAGTGACCTCCAGGGACAGCGCGGCCTCCTTGAAGGACACCGAGGTGGCGCCGCTGGAGCTGGCTTCCTGGTAGGGAATCTCCGAGCCCTTGAGGATCTTCGCGGTTTCCTTGTCCGAGGTGACCACCTTCGGCTGCGACACCACTTCGCCGTTGCCGGTCTTCTCCATGGCGTTGAGCTGCAGGTCCAGGGTGGTGTTGTCGGTGACGAAGCCGATGCCGATACCGGAGGTCGGGGACGCGGTGCTGACGCCCAGATCGACGAAGGTATTCGCACTGCTGGTACCACCAGTACCACCGGTGATGTTGAAGTTGCCGCGATTATTCAGCGAACCACCCCACTGCACCCCCAGCTCCTTGGTGTAGTCGACGCTGGCCTCGACGATGCGCGCCTCGATCATCACCTGGCGTACCGGGATGTCCAGCTGCGAGACGATGCGGCGCAGCTCGTCCAGGCGGTCCTGGGTCTGGTAGGCGATGATGGCGTTGGTGCGGTCGTCGACGGTGATGGAGCCACGGTTGTCGGTGCCGGCGGCAGGCTGGGCGCCCGGGCCGGAACTGGTGCCGGTCACGGACTGGAACAGCTTGGCGATGTCGGAGGCCTTGGCGTAGTTCACCTGGATCAGCTCGCGGCGCAGGGGCGCCAGTTCGGCGATCTGCTTCTGCGCTTCCAGCTCCTGGCGCTCGCGCGCGGCGATCTCGTCGGCCGGCGCCACCAGCAGGACGTTGCCGACCTTGCGCTTGTCCAGGCCCTTGGTCTTGAGCACCAGGTCCAGCGCCTGGTCCCAGGGCACGTTCTGCAGGCGCAGGGTGATGTTGCCCTGCACGGTGTCCGAGGCCACCAGGTTCAGGTCGGTGAAGTCGGCGATCAGCTGCAGCACCGAGCGCACGTCGATGTCCTGGAAGTTCAGCGACAGCTTCTCGCCGGTGTAGGCGAAGCTGTCCTTCTTGCGCTTCTCGGCCTCGTTGGCGGTCATCGGCTTGATGCTGACGGTCATGCGGTTGTCGGTCTGGAACACCAGGTAGTCGTACAGGCCGCTGGGCTCGATGACGATGCTGGCCTTGTCGCCGGCCGCCGAGGCGTTGACGAACTGCACCGGGGTGGCGAAGTCCTTCACGTCCAGGCGCACGCGCAGGCTGTCGGGCAGCTGGGTGCGCGGGAAGTCCAGGCGGATCTTGCCGCCCTGCTCCTGGATGTCCGGGCTGACGCTCGGGTCGGACAGGTCGATGACCACGTTGCCCTCGCCCTGCTCGCCGCGCTGGAAGTCGATGTTGCGGATCGCCTTGCCCACCGGCACGTAGGGCTTGGGCTGCGCCGGGCGAGGCGCCGCGGCATAGGCCGGGGCCGCGCTCGGTGCGGAGCTGGCCGCCGCGGCGGGCGCGCCGCCCCCCTGGCCAACCAGGATGATCAGGTCGTTGCCCTGGGCGCGGGTGGAATACGGCACCAGGGTGGTCAGGTTGATGATCAGGCGGGTGCGGTCCTTGGCCTCGACCACGGTCAGGCTGCGCGCGTTGCCCACGCCCAGCTCGCGGTTCTTGCTGCCCAGCTTGTTCTGCACGCCCGGCAGGTCCAGGGCGATGCGCGCCGGCTGCTCGATGGTGTAGCCACGCGGCGCGGCCACCGGCTCGTCGAAGCCCAGCTTGAGCTCCACGCGATCCCCCGGCAGCGAGGCCACGTCGACGCGCTGCAGGTTGGCGGCGAGCAGGCTCGGCGCGAAAAGGCCGGCCAACAGGGCAAAGCCCAGGCGGGTCATAGTTCTGTTCATCGTCGTCTGTATCCGTCGTGCAGACAGCAGTTTGTTATCCATGGTCATCCCCGCCCTTAGGAGCGCTCCTTGAGAGTCAGGCTGCGCGGACGTTCGAGCCAGCCACCCTCACCATCAGGAACGATCTCGACTACATCGATCTTGCCTTCGCTGATGGAAACGATCTTCCCATCGTTGCGCCCCAGATAATCCCCCACCTTGACCCGGTGCACCCCTCCTGCACCGCGGACCAGGGCGAACGTACCCTCCTGGTTGGACAGTGTCCCCACCATCTCGAAGGTCTCGATGTTGAAACCTTCGAGGAACTGCTTGACCCGCGTTTCGTCGGGCTTGACCACCTTGGAGCCCTTCTGCTTGATCGCCAGGTCGATCTTCACCGGCGGCTGGAACGGGCTGCGCAGGGACGAGGCGTTGTAGGTGAAGGCCTCGTAGGGCTGGAACTTGGGCAGCGGCTCGATGGAGCCCTTGGGCCGCGCACGGACTTCGTCCATGTACGCCTGCAGGTCGGCGAAATCGCCACCCGAACCGCAGCCGTTCAGGCTGAGCAACAACAGACCACAGAGCATCAGGCGCTTGTTCATTTCTTCGCCCCCGCCTTGTTGGCCGCCGGCTTGGCCTGCACGCCCTTGTCGTTGTAGCGGTAGGTCTTGGCCACGATGGTCATGCGCAGCTTGGTGGTACTGTCCGCACTCACGGGTTTGATCTCGAAGTCGTGCAGGGTGACGATCCGCGGCAGGCTGGCCACGCCGCTGACGAAGGTCGCCAGGTCGTGGTAGCCGCCGACCACGCTGATCTGTATCGGCAGCTCGATGTAGAACTGCTGGGTGACTTCCGGCAGCAGCTTGATTTCCTCGAACTCCAGGCCGCTGCCCAGGCCGGTGCGGGTGATGTCCTCGAGCAGCCCGGGCACCTCGGTGTCGCTGGGCAGCTGGCGCAGCAGCGCGCCGAAGGACTCTTCCATCTCCTTCATCTGGTTCTTGTAGGCTTCCAGGTTGGCCGCCTGGAAGGCCTTGGTGCCGAACTGCTGCTTGAGCGTCTCTTCCTCGGCCCGGCGCTGGTCCAGCTCGCCTTGCAGGTCCTTGAGGTGGAACTGGTAGCCGAGCACCAGCACCAGCACCATCAGCAGCGCGCCGGCGATCACCTTGGCCGCGGCGGGCCAGGAACCGACGTTGTTGAAGTCCAGCTCGTTGATGTCGATCTTGCGCAGGCTTTGCAGGGAATCGGCCAGACTCATTTCTTGGCTCCTTGCGCGACTGTCTTCTTCTCCTGCTCCTTGACCTTCTCGCCAGGCTGCGTCTGCTGCACGGTGAGCTGGAAGGTGTTGGCCTGATCGACGGCGCCCTGGGTGACCGCCTTGACCTCGGTGAGATTGGGCGAGGTCAGCCAGTCGGAGGCGTCCAGGTTGCGCATCAGGTTGGACACGCGGTTGTTGGACTCGGCGGCGCCGGCGATGGCGATGGTGTGGCCGTTCATCTTCAGGCCGGTGTAGTACACGCCATCGGGCAGGGTGCGCACCAGTTGGTCGAAGACGCGCCCGATGATCGGCCGGTTGCCCTGCAGGTCCTGGATGATCTTCATCCGCTCCAGCAATTGCTGGCGGCGCGTCTTCAGCTCGCTGATCTCCTTGATGCGGGCGTCCAGCACGGCGATTTCCTTGCGCAGGAAGTCGTTGCGCGCGCTCTGGTTCTCGATCGCCGAGCTGAAGTACTGGTCACCGAGGAACACCAGGCCGCCGGAGACCAGCAGCACGCCGCCCAGGGCAACCAGGAAGCGCTGCTTGCGCTCCTCGCGCAGCTGCTCCCGCCATGGCAGTAGGTTGATGCGTGCCATCAGTCGAAACTCCTCATCGCCAGACCGCAGGCAATCATCAGCGCCGGCGCATCACTGGCCAGCGCCCCGGCATTCACCTTGTTGCTCAGCACCATGTCGGCGAAGGGGTTGGCCACCAGCGTCGGGGTGCCGATCTTCTGCTGGATGAGCCGGTCCAGGTCGGGGATGGAAGCCGTGCCGCCAGCGAGCAGGATGTAGTCGACGTCGTTGAACTGGCCAGCGGCGAAGAAGAACTGCAGCGAACGCGAGACCTGCTGCACCACCGCATCCTTGAACGGTTGCAACACTTCGCTGTCGTAGTCATCCGGAAGACCGCCCTGCTTCTTGGCAAGGCCGGCTTCCTCCACCGACAGGCCATAGCGGCGCTGGATCTCCTCGGTGAGCTGGCGCCCGCCGAACAGCTGCTCGCGGGTATAGATGGTGCGGCCGTGGTGGAGGACGCTGAGGGTGGTCATGGTGGCGCCGATGTCGACCACCGCGACGGTCAGCTCGTCGGCGTTGCCGCCCAACTGGTCGCCGAGCAGGCCGAAGGCGCGCTCCAGCGCGTAGGCCTCGACGTCCACCACCTTGGCAGTGAGCCCGGCCAGGGCCAGCGCGGCCTCGCGCACCTCGACGTTCTCCTTGCGGCAGGCCGCCAGCAGCACGTCGACGCGCTCGGCGTTGCGCGCGGATACGCCCTGGACCTCGAAGTCGATGGCGACTTCCTCCAGGGGATAGGGAATGTACTGGTCGGCTTCGATCTTGAGCTGGTTCTCCAGCTCGTCTTCGGAAAGCCCGCCGTCCATCTCGATGGTCTTGGTGATGACCGCCGAGCCGGCGACCGCCACGGCAGCCGTCTTCACGCCGGTGCGCGCCTTGGCGACCACCCGCGACAGCGCCTGGCCGACCCCCTCCAGTTCGGCGATGTTTTTCTCGACCACCGAGTTCGGCGGGAGCGGCTCTACGGCGTAGGCCTCTACCTTGTAGCGCCCGCCCGAACGGCTCAACTCGAGGAGTTTGACCGAAGTCGAACTGATGTCGATCCCCAGCAGTGTGTTCGCTTTCTTAGTGAAGAGCCCTAGCACGACTGATTTCCTATCAGCATCCGAGACTTACGGACGATTTATGTTTTTTGACATTAGATACCAGACTTGACACCCGCGCAAATAGCTCGCTGGCAAAAAAACTGCTTATAATGTGATCAGCTTTTCCCTTTTCGCCGCACCTTTCGCTTAACTCTCTCTTTTCCCTGGAAATCCAAGACCTGCCAATGCGCCTGCTGAAGTTTCTGTGGTGGACTTGCGTCACCCTTTTTTGTGGAGTGCTGCTCGGTTTAAGTGGCGCCTACCTGTACCTGAGCCCCAGCCTGCCTTCGGTCGACGCCCTGCGCAACGTGCAGCTGCAGATTCCGCTGCGGGTTTACAGCAGTGATAACAAATTGATAGCAGAGTTCGGCGAGATGCGCCGCACGCCTATCCGTTTCGCTGACATCCCGCCGGATTTCATTCACGCCCTTCTGTCGGCCGAGGACGACAATTTCGCCAATCATTATGGCGTGGACGTGAAGAGCCTTATGCGCGCTGCCGCGCAATTATTGTCGACCGGTCACATCCAGACCGGCGGCAGCACCATCACCATGCAGGTGGCGAAGAACTACTTCCTGACCAACGAGCGCAGCTTCTCGCGCAAGATCACCGAGATCCTCCTGGCCCTGCAGATCGAGCGCGAGCTGACCAAGGACGAGATCCTCGAGCTGTACGTCAACAAGATCTACCTCGGCAACCGCGCCTACGGCATCGAGGCCGCCGCCCAGGTCTACTACGGCAAGTCGATCAAGGACCTGAGCCTGGCGCAGATGGCGATGATCGCCGGCCTGCCCAAGGCGCCCTCGCGCTACAACCCGCTGGCCAACGTGGCGCGCAGCATGGAGCGGCGCAACTGGATTCTCGAGCGGATGAACAAGCTCGGCTTCATCGACCAGGCCCGCTACCAGGAAGCCGTCGCCGAGCCGGTGGGCGCCTCCTACCACGTGGCGAGCCCGGAACTGGCAGCCCCGTACATCGCCGAAATGGCCCGCGCCGAAATGGTCGGCCGCTACGGCGGCAACGCCTACACCGAGGGCTACCGGGTCTACACCACGGTGCGCAGCGACCTGCAGCAGTACGCCAACGACGCCCTGCGCGAAGGCCTCCAAGAATACGACCAGCGCCACGGCTACCGCGGCCCCGAGGCGCGCATGCCGGGCAAGTCGCTGGATGCCTGGCGCCTGGCGGTGGCCCAGCAGCGCCCGATTGGCGGCCTGGAGCCGGCCATCGTCACCCGCGTTGAGAAGAGCGGCGTGATGGTCGTCACCCGTGACGGCAAGGACGACACCATCAGTTGGGACAACATGAAGTGGGCCCGCCCCTTCCTCAGCAGCAACAGCATGGGCCCGGCGCCGCGCCAGCCCGGCGACGTGCTGCAGCCCGGCGACCTGATCCGCGTGCAGCGCAAGGACGACGGCGCCCTGCGCCTGACCCAGGTGCCGGCGGCGCAGAGCGCGCTGGTCTCGCTGAACCCGGACAACGGCGCCATCATGGCCCTGGTCGGCGGCTTCTCCTTCGAGCAGAGCAGCTACAACCGCGCCGTCCAGGCCAAGCGCCAGCCCGGCTCCAGCTTCAAGCCGTTCATCTACAGCTGCGCGCTGGACAACGGCTTCACCGCCGCCAGCCTGGTCAACGATGCGCCCATCGTGTTCGTCGACGAGTACCTGGACAAGGTCTGGCGGCCGAAGAACGACACCAACACCTTCCTCGGCCCCATCCCGCTGCGCGAGGCGCTGTACAAGTCGCGCAACATGGTCTCGATCCGCACCCTGCAGGCCCTGGGCGTGGAGCGCGCGCGCCAGTACATCAGCCGCTTCGGCTTCGATGCCCAGGAACTGCCGCCGAACCTGTCCATGGCGCTGGGCACCGCGAACCTGACGCCCCTGGAGATCGCCGGCGCCTGGAGCACCTTCGCCAACGGCGGCTACAAGATCAGCCCCTACGTGGTCGACCGCATCGAAAGCCGCGACGGCCAGGTGCTGTACCAGGCCAACCCGCCCAGCGTGCCGGTGGAGGACAACCCGCAGGTCGCCGACAAGGAGGCCGCGCAGCCCGTCGCCGCGCCGGCGGAGGACAACGACCCGGCCCATGCCAGGACCACCATCGAGCCGACCCCGGCCGAACGCATCATCGACGCCCGCACCGCCTACATCATGACCAGCATGCTGCAGGACGTGATCAAGCGCGGCACCGGCCGCCGCGCCCTGGCCCTCAAGCGCGACGACCTGGCCGGCAAGACCGGCACCACCAACGACTCCAAGGACGCCTGGTTCTCCGGCTTCAACGCCGACTACATGACCACCGTGTGGGTCGGCTTCGACCAGCCGGAAAGCCTCGGCCGCCGCGAGTTCGGCGGCAACGTGGCGCTGCCGATCTGGATGCGCTACATGGGCGCGGCGCTCAAGGACAAGCCCTCGCACACGCTGCCCGAGCCCTCCGGCCTGGTCAGCCTGCGCATCGACCCGCTCAGCGGCCGCGCCGCGCCGCCGGGCACGCCGGGCGCCTACTTCGAGCTGTTCAAGAGCGAAGACACCCCGCCGCCCATGAGCGAACTGGGCAGCGGCGCGCCGGGCACGCCGCTGCCGGCCGACGAAGGCGCGCCGATGGATCTGTTCTGATCGCCTGCGCTGGCTTTACGGGAACGCCGTCCCCCTGAGGGGGGACGGCGTTTTTCGTAGGGGGCTCTTTTAGGAGGTCGGTGCTCACCTGGGGCTTCGGTGCTATGGCTTGGCGCCGTTCCCTCTCCCTAACCCTCTCCCTGAAGGGAGAGGGGACCGTTCCGTGTGAAGCGTTAGTTCGACGCTCGCCGGAAATAGCGGACTTGCGGGGTGACTCAGAACTAACCGGCAGCACCGTACGGCTCCCTCTCCCTTCAGGGAGAGGGCTGGGGAGAGGGTGCGAAGGTGAGCCAGTACACCGAAGCCGCAGGTGATCCACCTTACGTCTGCGACGATTTTTCCCCCAAATGGGGAAAAATTCCGAAAAGACTGATGGCAATATGCCAAATCTTTTGATTACTCTCCGGATGCGGCGGGGGAAGGCTCCTGTGCGGTCGACCCCCATCCGATCGCCGGGAGCTTCCCGCGGCAACCCGGCCTCCGTGGCGCGCAAGGCGTCAGGGGCTCAGTCCAGCTCGCGCCAGGTCAGGTAGACGCGCAGGTCGAATTCCAGCTGGTGGTAGCCCGGCAGCATGTATTCGCAGAGCTGGTAGAAGGCCTTGTTGTGGTCGCGCTCGCGCAGGTGCGCCAGTTCGTGCACCAGAATCATCCTGAGAAATTCCGGCGCCGCGTCCTTGAACAGCGAGGCCACGCGGATTTCCTTCTTCGCCTTCAGCTTGCCGCCCTGCACCCGCGAGATCGCGGTGTTCAGCCCCAGGGCGCGCTGCATCACGTCCAGCTTGCTGTCGTAGAGCACCTTGTCCACCGCCGGCGCGTTGCGCATGTGCTCCTGCTTGAGCTGCATGGCATAGGCGTACAGCGCCTTGTCGCTCTGCACCTCGTGGCGCCCGGGGTAGCGGCGCTGCAGGTAGTCGCCCAGGCGATCCTCGGCAATCAGCTGGCGCACCTGGTCCTGCAGCTGTTGCGGGTAGGCCTGGAGGTAGCGGAGCGGTTGCATGAAGGTCGGTTCGCTGTGACGGGGCGCGCAGTCTAGCCGATCCGCGCGCCCCTTCGCAGGCTCAGTCCAGCACCACCGCCGAATAGGCCTCGGTGCGGTAGGGGAAGGCCACCTCGGCCTGGCCCTTGAGCGCCGGGTGGGTGGCGATCAGTTCCTGCAGGCGCTGCTCGACCCGCGCCTTCTGCTCCGCCGGCAACGCGGCGATGAAGCTGATCGACAGCGTCCGCGCCACTATCACCTGCTCCGGCGGGCCGACGTGGCGGTAGCTGAACTCGCGCAGCTGCAGCGGGCCGAAGGGCGCGCCGGCGAAGGCCCGGCGCCATTCGCCGGTGTGGAAGCGCGGGGTGCTGCCCTCGTAGGGCGCGACTATGTGGGTCAGTTCGGCGACCCAGTCCACCCGCTCGTCGCGCACGTTCCATACCAGCCCCAGGTGGCCGCGCGGGCGCAGCACGCGGTGGATCTCGCGCAGCGCCTCGGGGTTGGCGAACCAGTGGAAGGCCTGGGCGCAGAGCACGGCGTCCAGGCTGGCGTCGGCCAGCGGCATGCCCCGAGCCGTGCCTTCCAGCACACGCACGTCGGGCAGCTCCTCGTGCAGGCGTTCGCGCATGGCCGCCACCGGCTCGATGGCGGTCACTTCGGCGCCGGTGCGCAGCAGCAGGCGGGTGAACTTGCCGGTGCCGGCGCCGAGGTCGGCCACCTTGCTGCCGGCCTTGATGCCGAGGCTGCCGTCGAGCCAGCCGAGCAGCTCGTCGGGGTATTCGGGGCGCCCGTGGGCGTAGGTCTGGGCTTCCTGGCCGAAGCCCTGCTGGGCGCTGGCGTGGACGCTATCCATGAACGGCTCTCCTGTACGGTGTCGCCCTCCGGTATAGCACACTCAGCGCAGCCGGCAGGCCTTGCCTTCCAGGTAGTCGCGGTAGCAGGCGAGCAGCCTGGCCTCGCTGATCCGGCAGCGCTTCTGCCGGCACTGGCTGTGGAACTCGAAGCGCCCGCCGTCGGGCTCGGCCAGTTGGATGCGCAGCGCCGGCCAGCCCTTGTTCGGCGCCTTCTCCGGGGTACTCAGCAGGCGGCCTTCGCTGACCACCAGGGGCGCGCCGGCCGCGGCGTAGTCGAAGACGAACAGCAGCGAGCGCGAGGTCTTCAGCGTGCACTCGGTGTGGCTCAGGCAGTTCTGCGCGTCCACCGGCAGGTCGACCGCCGGCGCTCGCGGCGCGGGGGCTGCGGCGGGCGCGGGCGCACCGGGCGGCTGCGCGGCGCAACCGGCGAGCAGGAGCATCAGCAGGGGGACGAGCCAACGCATGGCAGCCTCTGTGTCTGGCATGGATACGAAAGAGCCCCGCCGGGGCGGGGCTCTTCAGGGACGGGGCCGGATCAGTTGATCTTCGGCTCCAGTTCGCCCTTGGCGTAGCGCTGGAACATGGCTTCCAGGGAGATCGGCTTGATCTTGGAGGCGTGGCCGGCGGTGCCGAAGGCTTCGTAGCGGGCGATGCACACGTCGCGCATGGCTTCGATGGTCTTGGCGAAGTACTTGCGCGGGTCGAACTCGCTCTTGTTCTGCGCCAGGAAGCGACGGATGGCGCCGGTGGAGGCCAGGCGCAGGTCGGTGTCGATGTTCACCTTGCGCACGCCGTACTTGATGCCTTCGACGATTTCTTCCACCGGAACGCCGTAGGTTTCCGGGATTTCGCCGCCGAACTCGTTGATGATCGCCAGCCAGTCCTGCGGTACCGAGGAGGAGCCGTGCATCACCAGGTGGGTGCCCGGGATGCGCGCGTGGATCGCCTTGATGCGGTCGATGGCGAGGATGTCGCCGGTCGGCGGCTTGGTGAACTTGTAGGCGCCGTGGCTGGTGCCGATGGCGATGGCCAGGGCGTCGACCTTGGTTTTCTTGACGAAGTCGGCGGCTTCTTCCGGGTCGGTCAGCAGCTGGCTATGGTCCAGCACGCCTTCGGCGCCGACGCCGTCTTCCTCGCCGGCCATGCCGGTTTCCAGGGAGCCCAGGCAGCCCAGCTCACCTTCCACGGACACGCCGCAGGCATGGGCGAAGGCCACGGTCTGCTGGGTCACGCGGACGTTGTATTCGTAGTCGGCCGGGGTCTTGCCGTCTTCCTTCAGCGAGCCGTCCATCATCACCGAGCTGAAGCCCAGCTGGATGGAGCGCTGGCAAACGTCGGGGCTGGTGCCGTGGTCCTGGTGCATGCACACCGGGATGTGCGGGAATTCCTCGATGGCCGCCAGGATCAGGTGGCGCAGGAAAGGCGCGCCGGCGTATTTGCGGGCGCCGGCCGAGGCCTGCACGATCACCGGGGAATCGGTCTTGTCGGCCGCTTCCATGATGGCGCGCATCTGCTCGAGGTTGTTGACGTTGAAAGCCGGAACGCCGTAGCCGAACTCGGCGGCGTGGTCCAGCATTTGGCGCATGCTGATGAGTGCCATGTTTTCACTTCTCCCAGGAAGTTGGGCTCGTTCTATGGTTCGACAGCCTGCCGCAGGGGCAGGCCGCATTCAAGTCTGTTGCGCCGCGCGGTGCTAGCGTGCGCGGCAGCCGCGGCCGATCAGGTCGTTGCTTTCCACCCAGTAGATCAGCCCCTGCTCGCCGGTGATGCTGAAACCGACCAGTCCGTCACTATAGAAAGCACCGGACCCGCCGGGTTCCTCCTCCAGGTGATGGACGACGTCGTCCTCGCCCAGGCGCAGGTCCACCACCGACGAGCGGGCGCCTTCGACGTAGCGCCAGATCACCACGGCGCCGCTGTCGCAGGTCCAGTGGTTCCAGCCACCTTTGGCGGTGCCGGCGCCGCTTCCCGCGGGGTGGCTGGAGCAACCGGCCAGCAGGGCGCCCAGGGCCAGGGCGGCGAGGTAACGCTTCATCGGGCAATTCTCCCTCTCACGGCGATGCCGTATGTCCATTCAGCCCCGCGCCGCCCCGGCGCCCCGGTTCAGGGGCATTTCACCGGGGGTCGGACGCCGCCAGGCTCACTGCTTGGCGCGCTGCTCCAGCACTTCCACGGCCGGCAGGACCTTGCCTTCGACGAACTCGAGGAAGGCGCCGCCACCGGTGGAAATGTAGGAGATCCGCTCGGCCACGCCATACTTGTCGATGGCCGCCAGGGTGTCGCCGCCGCCGGCGATGGAGAACGCCGGGCTCTCGGCGATGGCCAGGGCCAGGGTCCTGGTGCCTTCGCCGAACTGGTCGAACTCGAAGACGCCCACCGGGCCGTTCCACAGGATGGTCTTCGACGACTTCAGCAGCTCGGCGAACTGCGCGGCGGTCTGCGGGCCGATGTCGAGGATCATGTCGTCGTCGGCGACGTCGGCGATGGCCTTGACGGTGGCGGCGGCGCTTTCGGCGAACTCCTTGGCCACCACGACGTCGACCGGCAGCGGCACGCTGACCTTGGCCGCGATGGCCTTGGCGGTGTCGACCAGGTCGGCCTCGTACAGCGACTTGCCGACCTTGTAGCCGGCCGCGGCGAGGAAGGTGTTGGCGATGCCGCCGCCGACGATCAGCTGGTCGCAGATCTGCGCCAGGCTGTTGAGCACGTCGAGTTTGGTGGAAACCTTGGAGCCGGCGACGATGGCCGCCATCGGCCGCGCCGGGTTGCCCAGGGCCGTGCCCAGGGCGTCCAGCTCGGCGGCCAGCAGCGGGCCGGCCGCGGCGACCTTGGCGAACTTGGCCACGCCATGGGTCGAACCCTCGGCGCGGTGGGCGGTGCCGAAGGCATCCATGACGAACACGTCGCACAGCGCGGCGTACTTCTGCGCCAGCTCGTCGGCGTTCTTCTTCTCGCCCTTGTTGAAGCGCACGTTCTCGAACAGCACCAGCTCGCCCGGCTTGACCTCGACGCCGTCGAGGTAGTCGCGCACCAGCGGCACGTCGCGGCCCAGGGCCTTGCTCAGGTAGTCGGCGACCGGCTTGAGGCTGTTCTCCTCGGAGAACTCGCCCTCGGTGGGGCGGCCCAGGTGCGAGCAGACCATCACCGCCGCGCCCTTCTCCAGGGCCAGCTTGATGGTGGGCAGCGAGGCCAGGATGCGGGCGTCGCTCTTCACCACGCCGTCCTTCACCGGCACGTTGAGGTCCTCGCGGATCAGCACGCGCTTACCTTGGAGGTCGAGGTCGGTCATCTTCAAAACGGTCATGACATCAGTCCTGTCTGGGCTGGTTGTTTAACGTTCACTGGCGGCGACCCGCAGGAAGTGCCCCGCGGTGTCGAGCATGCGGTTGGCGAAGCCCCACTCGTTGTCGAACCAGGCCAGCAGGTTCACCAGGCGCGGCCCGGAAACGCGGGTCTGGCTGCCGTCGACGATCGCCGAGTGCGGGTCGTGGTTGAAGTCGCAACTGGCGTGGGGCAGCTCGGTGTAGTCCAGCAGGCCCTTGAGCGGCCCGCTGCCGGCGGCCTCGCACAGCACCCTGTTGATTTCCGCGGCGGAAGTGTCGCGGGAAACCTGCAGGGTGATGTCCAGGGCCGAGACGTTCACCGTCGGCACCCGGATGGCTTTGGCCTGGATTCGCCCGGCAAGTTCCGGGAGCAGGCGCTCGATGCCCCTTGCCAGCCCCGTCGATACCGGGATCACCGACTGGAAGGCCGAGCGCGTGCGGCGCAGGTCCTCGTGGTGGTAGGCGTCGATCACCGGCTGGTCGTTCATCGCCGAGTGGATGGTGGTGATCGAGACGTACTCGATGCCCACGGCCTCGTTCAGCAGCTTGAGCAGCGGCACGCTGCAGTTGGTGGTGCAGGAAGCGTTGGAGACCAGCTTCTCGGCGCCGGACAGCTGTTGCTGGTTGATGCCGAAGACCACGGTGGCGTCGACGTCGGCCTCGCTGGCCATGGGCTGGGAGAACAGTACCCGCGGCGCGCCGGCGGCGAGGAAGCGCTGGCCATCGGCGCGGCTGTGGTAGACGCCGGAGCACTCCAGCACCAGGTCGACGTCCAGCGTCGCCCAGTCGATGGCCTCGGGCTCGGCCTGGCGCAGCACCTTCACGCAGTCGCCGCCGACGTGCAGGCAGCCGTCGGCCACGCTCACCTCGCCGGGGAAGCGGCCATGGGTGGAGTCGAAGCGGGTCAGGTATTCCAGGCTCGGCAGGTCGGCCAGGTCGTTCAGCGCGACGATGGAAAAGCCGGCCTTCGCGCCGCGCTCGTGCAGGGCGCGGAACACGCAGCGGCCGATGCGGCCGTAGCCATTGAGGGCGACACGGTAGGACGGATTCCGGGGCATTCGGGCCTGCCTAATCACAAGCCGCTCGAAAGCTGGAGGCTGGAGGCTGGACGAAACAGCAGCTCGGCGCCGCTTGTCGTCCAGCCTTCAGCCTCCAGCCTCCAGCGTCTTTTCAGTCTTCCAGGAGTTCTTCGGCAACCGCGAGCACGTTTTCGACGGTAAAGCCGAAGTGCTCGAACAGCGCCGGCGCCGGGGCCGACTCGCCGAAGGTGGTCATGCCGATCACGCGGCCTTCCAGGCCCACGTACTTGTACCAGTAGTCGGCGTGGCCGGCCTCGATGGCGATGCGCGCGCCGACCTGCACCGGCAGCACGGCCTGCTTGTAGCCGGCGTCCTGCTGCTCGAAGACGCTGGTGGAGGGCATGGAGACCACGCGCACCTGGCGGCCTTCGGCGCTGAGCTTGTCGTAGGCCTGCACGGCCAGGCCGACTTCCGAGCCGGTGGCGATCAGGATCAGCTCCGGCTCGCCGGCGCAGTCCTTGAGCACGTAGCCGCCGCGGGCGACGTTGGCCAGCTGCTCGGCGTCGCGCGCCTGGTGCGGCAGGTTCTGGCGGCTGAAGATCAGCGCCGAGGGACCGTCGTTGCGCTCGATGGCGTACTTCCAGGCCACCGCGGACTCGGCCGCGTCGGCCGGGCGCCAGGTGTCCAGGTTCGGCGTCAGGCGCAGGCTGGCCAGTTGCTCGATGGGCTGGTGGGTCGGGCCGTCCTCGCCCAGGCCGATGGAGTCGTGGGTGAACACGTAGAGCACGCGCTGCTTCATCAGGGCGGACATGCGCACCGCGTTGCGGGCGTATTCCATGAAGATCAGGAAGGTCGCGCCGTAGGGGATGAAGCCGCCGTGCAGGGCCACGCCGTTCATGATGGCGCTCATGCCGAACTCGCGCACGCCGTAGAACACGTAGTTGCCCGAGGCGTCGGCGGGGGTCACGCCCTTGCAGCCCTTCCACAGGGTCAGGTTGGAGCCGGCCAGGTCGGCGGAGCCGCCGAGCAGTTCCGGCAGCAGCGGGCCGAAGGCGTTCAGCGCGTTCTGGCTGGCCTTGCGGCTGGCGATGGTCTCGCCCTTGGCGGCGACTTCGGCGACGTAGGCCGCGGCCTGCTCGGCGAAGTCGGCCGGCAGTTCGCCCTTGACGCGGCGCTGGAACTCGGCGGCCAGTTCCGGGTGCGCGGCCTGGTAGGCGGCGAAGCGCTGGTTCCACTCGGCCTCGCGGGCGGCGCCGGTTTCCTTGGCGCTCCACTCGGCATAGATCTCGGTGGGGATTTCGAACGGGCCGTGGTTCCAGCCCAGGGCGGCGCGGGTGGCGACGATCTCGTCATTGCCCAGCGGCGCGCCGTGGCACTCTTCCTTGCCCTGCTTGTTCGGCGAGCCGAAGCCGATCACGGTCTTGCAGCAGATCAGCGTCGGGGCGTCGCTCTTGCGCGCGGTCTCGATGGCGGTCTTGATCTCGTCGGCGTCGTGGCCGTCGACGTTGCGGATCACCTGCCAGCCGTAGGCTTCGAAGCGCTTCGGGGTGTCGTCGGTGAACCAGCCGTGGACCTCGCCGTCGATGGAGATGCCGTTGTCGTCGTAGAAGGCGATCAGCTTGTTCAGGCGCAGGGTGCCGGCCAGGGAGGCGACCTCGTGGGAGATGCCTTCCATCATGCAGCCGTCGCCGAGGAAGGCGTAGGTGTAGTGGTCGACGATGCCGTGCCCTTCGCGGTTGAACTGCGCGGCCAGCACCTTCTCCGCCAGGGCCATGCCCACGGCGTTGGCGATGCCCTGGCCGAGCGGGCCGGTGGTGGTCTCCACGCCCGCGGTGTAGCCGTACTCCGGGTGGCCCGGGGTGCGCGAGTTGAGCTGGCGGAAGTTCTTCAGGTCCTCGATGCCCAGGTCGTAGCCGGTCAGGTGCAGCAGCGAGTAGATCAGCATCGAGCCGTGGCCGTTGGACAGCACGAAGCGGTCGCGGTCGGCCCACTGCGGGTTGCCCGGGTTGTGCTTGAGGTAGTCGCGCCAGAGCACTTCGGCGATGTCCGCCATCCCCATGGGGGCGCCTGGGTGGCCGCTGTTGGCTTTCTGCACGGCATCCATGCTCAGTGCGCGGATGGCATTGGCTCGCTCACGACGGCTGGGCATCGCTGAATCTCCTGCGGGGGCTGCTTCGATTGATCGAAGGGATGAAAAAAGGCGGCCATTTTCGCCCAGCCGGCCATCGCGGGGCAATGACAATCGGGCCGCAGGCTACAGGCGGCAGGTTTCTGGCGCGAGCCGCCTTTGGCAGGAGCGAGCTTGCTCGCGAACAAGCGCCGTGCCAGGCCGGTTCGCGAGCAAGCTCGCTCCTGCAGTCCTGGCATTGCCGCTACCTTCCGTCTCCAATATCAAAACTTTTTGATACAGCCGTTGCCAGCATCCTCCCGGGGCTCTAGACTCCGCCCCCTATGAGCCTGCGCATGCCCCTGATCCGCCACGATGCCTGCGACGAGCTGGCCGCGCTGTGCAAGGCCGGCGGCGACCCGCTGCGGCTGAACGTGCTGCGGGTGCTGGCCAACGATTCGTTCGGCGTGCTGGAGCTGGCGCAGATCTTCGCCATCCGCCAGTCGGGCATGAGCCACCACCTGAAGGTGCTGGCCCAGGCCGGCCTGGTGGCGACGCGCCGCGAAGGCAACGCGATCTTCTACCGCCGCGCCCTGCCCCAGGCCGACAGCCTCGGCGGCAAGCTGCACGGGGCGCTGCTGGCGGAAGTGGACGAGCTGGCGCTGCCGGCCGAGGTGGACGCCCGCGTCGCCGCGGTGCATGCCCAGCGCGCGGCGGTGAGCCGCGACTACTTCGCCCGCAGCGCGGAGAAGTTCCAGGCCACGCAGGACCTGATCGCGGGGCTGCCGCAATACCGTGAAAGTGTTCTGGCGCTGCTCGACGCACTGAGCTTCGCCCCCGGCGCCACGGCGCTGGAAGTCGGCCCCGGCGACGGCGGGTTCCTCCCCGAGCTGGCCCGGCGTTTCGCGCGGGTGACCGCGCTGGACAACAGCGTGGCCATGCTCGACCTGGCCCGCCGGCGCTGCCTGGAAGCAGGGCTGACGAACGTGCGGCTGGACCTGGCCGACGCCCTGCAGGACGCCGCCGAACCGGCCGACTGCGTGGTGCTGAACATGGTGCTGCACCATTTCGCGGCGCCCGCCGAGGCCCTGCGCCAGCTGGCGCGCCTGGTGAAGCCGGGCGGCAGCCTGCTGGTGACCGAACTGTGCAGCCACGACCAGAGCTGGGCCCGCGAAGCCTGCGGGGACCTCTGGCTGGGGTTCGAACAGGAAGACCTGGCCCTTTGGGCCGATGCCGCGGGGCTCGCCCCCGGCGAGAGCTTGTACATTGGTTTACGTAATGGCTTTCAGATCCAGGTGCGGCATTTCGCCAAGCCGGATTCGCGAAGCGTCCTCACCCACCGGTAAAGACAGGAACCGTTAGATGAGCGAATACTCGATTTTCACCTCCGAATCCGTATCCGAAGGCCATCCGGACAAGATCGCCGACCAGATCTCCGACGCGGTGCTGGACGCCATCATCGCCAAGGACAAGTACGCCCGCGTGGCCTGCGAGACCCTGGTGAAGACCGGCGTCGCCATCATCGCCGGCGAAGTCACCACCTCGGCCTGGGTCGACCTCGAAGACCTGGTGCGCAAGGTCATCATCGACATCGGCTACAACAGCTCCGACGTCGGCTTCGACGGCGCCACCTGCGGCGTGCTGAACATCATCGGCAAGCAGTCGGTGGACATCAACCAGGGCGTCGACCGCGCCAAGCCCGAAGACCAGGGCGCCGGCGACCAGGGCCTGATGTTCGGCTACGCCAGCAACGAGACCGACGTGCTGATGCCGGCGCCGATCTGCTTCTCCCACCGCCTGGTCGAGCGCCAGGCCGAAGCACGCAAGTCCGGCCTGCTGCCGTGGCTGCGCCCGGACGCCAAGAGCCAGGTCACCTGCCGCTACGAAGGCGGCAAGGTGGTGGGCATCGACGCCATCGTGCTGTCCACCCAGCACAACCCGGACGTCTCCTACGCCGACCTGCGCGAAGGCGTGATGGAACTGATCATCAAGCACGTGCTGCCGGCCGAGCTGCTGCACAAGGACACCCAGTTCCACATCAACCCGACCGGCAACTTCGTCATCGGCGGGCCGGTGGGCGACTGCGGCCTGACCGGGCGCAAGATCATCGTCGACTCCTACGGCGGCATGGCCCGCCACGGCGGCGGCGCCTTCTCCGGCAAGGACCCGTCCAAGGTCGACCGCAGCGCCGCCTACGCCGGCCGCTACGTGGCCAAGAACATCGTCGCCGCCGGCCTGGCCGAGCGTTGTGAGATCCAGGTGTCCTACGCCATCGGCGTGGCCCAGCCGACCTCCATCTCGGTGAACACCTTCGGCACCGGCAAGATCAGCGACGAGAAGATCGTCCAGCTGGTTCGCGAGCACTTCGACCTGCGTCCGTACGCGATCACCAAGATGCTCGACCTGCTGCACCCGATGTACCAGCCCACTGCGGCCTACGGTCACTTCGGCCGCAACCCGTACGAGCTGACCTACGGCGATGACACTTTCACCGCCTTCACCTGGGAGCGCACCGACAAGGCCGCCGCCCTGCGTGACGCGGCTGGCCTGTAAGGTCCGTCCGACGGAACAGCCTGCTCCGGCAGGCTGTTCACGGTAAGAAAGAATGCCGTTTCTCTGTCTGGGGGAAACGGCATTTTTCGTATGGGATGGGCCATGGCTTCGCGCACGCATCCTGTCCTTCGCTCCGACCTCGATCCCATCGCGGACAGAGTCTCCTACCGCATGAGCGAGCATGGCTTTTCGTAGGATGGTGTTGAGCGAAGCGATACCCATCAGCGCAACCGCATGGGTTTCGCAGGCTCAACCCATCCTACGTAAAGCAGCTCGGCGCAGTCGGTGAGACAGTTGCTCCGACGATTCAGGGAAGCTTGGGCGTAGGAGCGGACTCTGTCCGCGATTGGATTCACCGTTTGGCGTGAAGTGAAATCACGACGCTCCCTGAATCCTGTTCGCGATGGCGCCGCATCTCGGAAGCCTCCCACACTCCACCCGGCCCCTTCGCGGCGGCGGCACACCTAGTCTGGAACCCCCTCCAGGCGCAAGGAAGCCCGCCGATGAAAGCCCTGCTCGCCTCAGCCCTGCTGCTCGTCCCCAGCCTCTCCCTGGCCTGCCCCGACTGGCCCGAACAGCGCGCCCGCGAAGAGCTGCTGGGCCTGCGCCAGCAACTGGAAGCCTGGGACCAGGCCTACCACCAGCGCGGCGAAAGCCCGATCGCCGACGAACTCTACGACCAGGCCCGGCAACGCTTCAGCCTTTGGCGCAGCTGTTATCCACAGCTCGCCATCGAGCCGCCCCCGCCACTGCCGGCCACCCGCGGCAAGCTGCGCCACCCCGCAGCCCATACCGGCCTGGACAAGGCCGCCGACACCAACGAAGTCCGCCAGTGGATGGCCGGGCGCGAGGACCTCTGGGTGCAACCTAAGGTCGACGGCGTGGCCGTGACGCTGGTCTACCAGGACGGCGAACTGGTCCAGGCCATCAGCCGTGGCGACGGCATCCGCGGCCAGGACTGGACCGCCAACGCCCGCCGCCTGCCGGCCGTGCCGCAACGTCTGCCCGCCACGGGGCGGCTGGTGTTGCAGGGCGAACTCTACTGGCGCCTGCCGGGCCACGTGCAGGCGCAAAAGGGCGGCCTCGGCGCCCGCGGCAAGGTCGCCGGGCTGATGGCGCGCAGCGCGCCGGGCGAACAGGTTTCGCAGGTCGGCCTGTTCGTCTGGGAATTGCCGCACGGCCCCGGGAACATGACGCAACGCCTGGAGCGCCTGAGAGCGCTGGGCCTCGCGGACAGCGCGGCCCTGACGCTGCCGGTGACGGGTTTCGAGGACGCCCAGCGCCAGCGCGAGCACTGGTACCGCAGCCCCCTGCCCTTCGCCAGCGACGGCATCGTCCTCCGCCAAGGCTCGCGCCCCGCCGCGAAGGCCTGGCAGGCCGGCAGCGCCAGTTGGGCGCTGGCCTGGAAATACCCCTACCGCCAGGCCCTGGCCGAGGTGCGCCGGGTGCATTTCCGCATCGGCCGCACCGGACGGGTGACGCCACTGCTGGAACTGCAACCGGTGACGCTGGACGAGCGCCGCATCGCCCAGGTCAGCCTCGGCTCGACGCGGCGCTGGCAGGCCCTGGACATCCGCCCCGGCGACCAGGTGGCCATCGCTCTGGCCGGCCTGACCATCCCGCGCGTGGAAAGCGTGGTCTGGCGCTCGCCGCAGCGCCTTGCGCTGGAGCCCCCGGAGTCCGGGCGCTACCACGCGCTCAGTTGCTGGCGGGCAACGCCCGGCTGCGAGGAACAGTTCCTCGCCCGTCTCGCCTGGCTGGGCGGCGAACAGGGTTTGGCCTTGGAAGGCGTGGGGCCTGGGACTTGGCAGACGTTGCTGGAAGCCGGCCAGATTGCCGGCCTGCTCGACTGGCTGGAACTGCCGCCGGAAGCCCTGCGCCAACTGCCGGGCTTCGCCGAGCACAGTGGCGAACGCCTGCACGCCCAGTTCCGCGCCGCGCGGCAACGTCCCTTCCAGCACTGGTTGCGGGCGCTGGGCGTGCCCCAGGTCGACAGCCTGCCGGCCACCGAAGGTTGGGCCGAACTGAGCGCCCGGCAGGCCAGCGACTGGCGCCAGCTGCCGGGCGTCGGGCCGGTCCGGGCCCGGCAACTGCAGGCCTTCTTCGCCGACCACGAGGTGCAGCGCCTGGGCGCCCAGCTCGCCGCGGCCGGGGTAGCCGGCTTCTGAGCCCTCAGCGCAGGCGGAAGGCTTCCTGGTGGAAATTGCGCGCCGGCATGCCGCGCCGGCCGAGGTCGCGCCGCAGCAGGTCGGCCAGGCCCTGCGGGCCGCAGAACCACAGGCTCGGCCAGCGACCGGAGGCGTCCGGGGCCATGCTCAGGTCGTCGCCGCGCAGGTAGCCCTCTTCGGCGCTGTAGTGGACCTTCAGCGCCACGCTGGGCAGGCCGTCGCACAGCTCGTGCAGGCGCCCGGCGTAGATGGCGTCGGCGGGGCTGCGCACGCAGTAGTGCAGCTCCACTTCCGGCGCATCGGCGGGGTGCTGCTGCAGCGCCTCCAGCCAGGCCAGGAAGGGCGTGATGCCGATGCCGCCGGCGATCCACACCTGGCGCTCGCCGCCGCGGCGGAAGTCGAAGCAGCCATAGGGCCCCTCGACCTTGACCGCATCGCCCGGCTCCAGAGAGTCCTGCAGGCGCCGGGTGTAGTCGCCCAGGGCCTTGATGCTGAAGCGCACCTCGCCGTTGCCCTGGTCGGCGCTGGAAATGCTGAAGGGATGCTGCCCCTCCAGGCGGTCGCAGGTGAGGAAGGCGAACTGCCCGGCCTTGTGCCGCCAGTTGCGGCCGAGCCGGCAGGTGACTTCCAGCATGCGCTCGCCGGGCCGCGCCACCGCCACCACCACGCCCTGGTGCGTGCGCCGCCGGCCGATGCGCCCGCTCAGGGCGATCAGCGCGCACACCGAGCCCAGCGCCGCGCACAGCGCCAGCAGCCAGCCCAGCGGCTGCGCCCAGTAGCCGGCCGGCGCCAGCACCACGCCATGGAAGGCCAGCACCAGGTAGACCAGCGCCAGCGCTTTGTGCACGTAGCGCCACAGGTGGTAGGGGAAGCGCTGCCAGAGCGTCAGCACCAGCATGGCGGCGAGCAGCCAGGCCGACCACTCGCCCAGCTCCTTGGCCGAGCCGCGGAAGACCTCGAGGAAGGTCTCCACCCGCGGCCCCTTCGCCGGCTTGGCGACGAATTTCGCCAGCAGCGGCCCGCCCAGCTCCAACAGGTAGTGCAGCAGGCCCAGGCTGATGGCCAGGATGCCCGCCCAGCGGTGCACCCGGTACATGCGGTCGAGCCCGCCCAGCGGCCGCTCCAGCCAGGCTGGGCGTACCGCCAGGAGCATGATCAGCGACATCAGCGCGAAGGCGACGACGCCGCTCAGCAGGATGGCCTGCTTGCGCAGGACCCAGATATCGAAAGTGGCCGGCGGATCGAGCGCGAGCGCCAGCCCGAACGCCGCCAACACGGTGGCGATGACGATGCCTACGAACTTCATATGGCCTCCCTGGTTGCGAGCCTGGTCCGAGACTGGGCGCGCGGCCTTAATCATCCCTGAAGTTCGTATGGGAATTTTCCGCTGTTCGGCCTTGCCATGACCCAGGTCAAGCGCTGGGCAAGGCCGCGGGCGTGCCGCACAATGCCGGACCCGGCCAGGAGACAACCCGCATGCGTATCCGCGTCCTTTCCGACCTGCACCACGAGCACTTCGGCGGCCGCCGCGAGCTGCCCGCGGTGGACGCCGACCTGGTGGTGCTGGCCGGCGACATCCATGAGCACCTGCAGGGCCTGCACTGGGCCCGCGAGGCCTTCCCGGACACGCCGGTGGTCTACGTCGCCGGCAACCACGAGTTCTACGACTCCGACCTGCCCGAGCTGACCCAGGCCATGCGCAACCTGGCCCGCGCCCTGGACATCCACTTCCTGGACAACGACGCGGTGGTCATCGACGGCGTGCGCATCCTCGGCGCCACCCTGTGGACGGACTTCCTGCTCTACGGCGAGGAAAGCCTGCCACTGGCGCTGCAACGCGCGCTGCGCCTGATGCCCGACTTCAGCTGCATCGACTGGTTCACCGCGCCCTTCACCCCGGCGCTCAGCCAGCAACTGTTCCAGGTCTCGCGGGACTGGCTGGCGGCGCAGCTGGCCGAGCCCTTCGCCGGGCCGACCGTGGTGGTCACCCACCATGCGCCCAGCGCCCGCTCCATTCCGCCACAGTACGTCGGCGACAGCCTGTCGCCGGCCTTCGCCTCGGACCTGGAGCATCTGGTGCAGCAGTGCGACCTGTGGCTGCACGGCCACGTGCACGACGCCCTGGACTACCGCATCGGCCGCGCCCGGGTGGTGGCCAACCCGGGTGGCTATCCGGGCGAAAAGGGCGGCTTCGACGCCTACGGCACCGTGGAAGTCTGAGCCACCGGCAACTGCTTGAAGAAGCGCCAGATCTCCGCCGGCCCGTCCAGCTCGGGGTCGGCCATGCCGAACAGGCGCGGCGGCCGATAGCCCGGCTGCGACAACAGATGGCCGCCGCCGTGCACGCTCACCAGTTCCACCGGCGGCATTCCCTCGCCCTGCCATTGCCAGCGCTCCGACCAGACCGGGCCGGGGCGCGTCAGCGGCTCGCGCTGCGCCGGCGCGCTGATGCCGTTGCGCCGCGCCAGCTCGCCGGCCGAAGCCTCGCTGGAGAGCACTTCGCCGCGGTCGCCGAAGCCGAACAGCTTCACCCGCCCGCCGCCGTAGGGGTTGATCGGGTCGCGCGTGCCGTTCATCAGCAGCGCCGCCACGGCCCGCTGCGACTCGCTGCAAGCGTCGTTCGCCGCGCTCGGCAGGCTGGCCGCCACCAGGGCGATCCCGGCCAGCGGCAGTTCGGACTCCGCGGCCATGCGCAGGACCATCTGCCCGCCGTTGGAGTAGCCGGCGAAGAACACCCGCTGCGGGTCTACCTGGCGCTCGCGCTGGATCCGCCGCACCAGCCGGGTGAGGAAGGCCACGTCGTCGATGTTGCGGGCGCGCGCGCTGTAGCTGGCCACCTTGCGGCAGTCGTTCCAGTGTCCCTCGAAGCCGTCCGGGTAGAGCACCAGGAAGCCGTCGCGGTCGGCCAGGGCGTCGAAGCCGAAGCCGCTGTCGCGGCGCATCAGCTGGCCGTTGCTGCGCGAGGCGTGCAGCACCACCAGCAGCGCCGGGTTCGGCGCCAGGTTGGGCGGCACGTAGAGCACGTAGCCGCGGCGCAGGCCGCCGGCGCGCAGGGAGCTGTCCTCGCTCACCCCGGTGAGCATCGGCGGGCGCAACTGCTCGCCGGGCAGCAGGTACCAGGCGCCCACCAGCAGGGCCGCCAGCAACAGCAGGATCAGCGTCTGAACCAGGCGAATCGCGATACGCATCCAGCCTCCCCCGCTCCGCCCGACGGAGCGCGTTCAATGGATCGACCAGGCCGCGGACTGCCATGGGGCAACCCCCACGCGCGCGCTTAATGGCAAACTCTAGACGTTCGTCAGCATCGATATCTCATTTGGTAACGCAGGACCCGAGAATGTTCCGATCCATTACCCTCAGCCTCGCCGCACTGCTCTGCACCGGAGCCTTCGCCGCGCAACCCGAGCAGCCCCTGAGCGGCTGCGCCGCCAAGCAGGCGGCCATCGCCGGCAAGCTGGAAGAAGCCCGCGCCCGCGGCGACAAGGGCGCCATCGCCGGCCTGGAAACCGCCCTGGAAAAGGCCCGCACCTACTGCACCGACGGCAGCCTGACGCAAAAGCGCACCCAGCGCGTGCTGGATGCCGAGCGCGAAGTCAGCCAGCGCGAAAGCGACCTGCGCAAGGCCATGAACAAGGGCGACGCGCAGAAGATCGAGAAGCGCAAGGACAAGCTGGCCGAGGCCCGCGCGGAGCTGGAGCAGGCGAAGCGGGAGTTGGAGGAGTGAGAGCAGGCTGGTGCCTGGCTGGCTACCTGTAGGAGCGAGCAAGCTCGCGAACGGAGTCTCCCTGTTGCACTGTTGCTTCAGGTCGACTCCGTTCCCTCTCCCCAACCCTCTCCCTGAAGGGAGAGGGGGCTAGTCCGTGCCGAGAGAAGAAATGGTTTCAGCTGGAAACCAGCGGAGCTGCCGGCTGACTCCAGAATCCCCAACCCTGCCCAACGGTCCCCTCTCCCTTCAGGGAGAGGGTTAGGGAGAGGGCGCTCTACAGCCCAACCCCAAAAGACCTGGGCAAGCACCGTTCGCAAGCAAGCTCGCTCCTACAAAAAGCGGAGCGCCCGTCAAAGCGCCCTGAATTTCTTGTGGCAAGCCTCGCAGGCATCTTCCACCGCGGCCAGGTCCTTGCGCACGCCGTCGGCGGTCGGGGTGGCCTGGCGGGTGTTGGCCTCCAGCGCGGCGGCGGCCTGCTGGAAGGTCTTGGCGTCGGCCTGGAACTCCAGCTGGCGCTGCCACAGCTCGTCCCTGGCGCGGCTGTCGCCGCCCTCGTCGGTCGGCTTGCTGGTGGGGAAATACTGCCAGGGCTGGCCGGCCAGCTCGTTGAGCTTAACCGAGTCGGCGCGGAATTTCTCGGCGTCGAAGACCACGCGGCCGCGCAGCATGCCGCCCATGTCCTCGCTGGCGTGGAGCATCTGCTTGAAGATCGCCTGGCGCTTGGCCAGCGGGGAATTCGGATCGAGGCGGTGGCAACCGGCCAGGGCGGCACCGGCCAACAGCAGGACGAGCAGGGTCTTCAGCTTCATGAGCGGACTCTTGTAGGACAGGCCAGACACGGGAGCGGCGGATTATCCGCCGCTACCCGGCATTGATCCAGAGCCCGCGCGCCCGTCTGCGGCCATCCGCCGCAGCGATGCGCGAACCGTTCAGCTGCGGTTCAGGCGGAGACCACAAAGAAGGCAGCGATCAGCGCCATGCCGACGAACCACACCAGCGAACGCAGCAGCGCCAGGTCGGCGAGGTAGAAGATCAGGTAGAGCAGGCGGCTGGTCAGCCAGGCGATGGCCAGGGTATCCAGGGTCGCCGGCTCGGCGTTGCCCACCACGTAGGCCACCAGCACGGCGATGGCGAAGGCCGGGGTGACCTCGAAGCTGTTCAGCTGGAAGGCGTTGGCGCGCTTGCGGTAGCCCTCCAGGCCGGCCAGGAAGGTGCGCGGGTCGTGGTTCTGCCGGGGGCCGAAGCCGCCGCCGGTGAACTTGGCGATGCTGGTGCCCAGGTAGGGCAGGAAGATGGCGATCAGGATGCACCAGAAGGCGATGGGCATGAACGGAGGTCTCGTCGGCTGGGAAGTCGGCAGGTTGCCGCCAAGCATAGGCGAAGGTCAGTGGCCGGCGGGCGGATGCGTGCGCCAAAGCGGCCAATCTCGCGGCCTGTTCGCCTAGCTCAGAGCTTCATCACCAGCATCCCCGCCAGCACCAGGCTGCACGCCAGCAGGCGCGGCAGCCCGAAGGGCTCCTTGAGGAAGCGCATGCCGAACAGCACCACCAGCACCACGCTGGTCTCGCGCAGCGCCGCGGCCTCGGCCACCGAGCCCAGCTGCATGGCCCAGAGCACCAGGCCGTAGCTGGCCATCACGCAGATGCCGACGCACAGGCCGAGCTTCCACTGCGTCTGCCAGAAGCGCGCGAAGGCGCGGGTGCGCGTGCCCAGGGCGAGCAGCGGGAAGGGCACGCCGGAGAGCAGCGTCAGCCACACCAGGTAGTCCAGCGGCTGCGGCCAGCGCTTCAGGGCGTGGCCGTCGGTCCAGGTGTAGCTGCCGATGCACAGGCCCATCAGCAGCACCACGGGGAAGGCGATCCAGGGCAGCCGCGAACCGCCGCCGCCCTTGAGCAGGAACAGCATGCCCAGCGGGATCAGCAGGATGCCGAGGACCTGCCGGTCGCTGAGCTGCTCGCCGCCCACCAGCAGCGTCAGCGCCAGCACCACCAGCGGCGACAGGCCACGCATCAGCGGGTAGACCAGGCCGAGGTCGCCGACCTTGTAGGCCTGGATCAGCAGCACCCGGTAGACCAGCTGCAGGGCCACGGCGCTGCCCAGCCAGGGCCAGACCTCGGCCGGCGGCAGGCTGATCCAGGGCAGCAGGGCGAGGGCCACGAGCAGGCCGACGAGGTCCATGCAGGCCACCACCAGCAGGCGGTCGGCGCTGAATTTGACGAGGGTGTTCCAGGCCGCGTGGAGCACGGCGGCGAGCAGCACCAGGGCGGTGGCGAACAAGGCGGGGCTTCCTGGTATAGACCAGTTGCGATTCTAGCGCCTCGCTCCCCATGCCCGGCAAGCCTCGGAAAGGCCTGAAGTGCGCACGCGGCTGCGCACCGAGGAGCGTGGCTGGTCTAGACTGGGGGTTTCGCGATCGCCAGAGTCCCCTGCCATGCCCCGAATGCTCAAGTTCCTGTGCTGCTACGTCCTCGTCTCCCTGCTCACCGGCTGCGGCTACAACGCCATGCAGGCCGGCGACGAGCAGGTCAAGGCGGCCTGGTCCGAAGTGCTCAACCAGTACCAGCGGCGCGCCGACCTGGTGCCCAACCTGGTCAACACCGTGAAAGGCTACGCCGCCCACGAGGCCGCCGTGCTCACCCAGGTCACCGAGGCCCGGGCCAGGGTCGGCAGCACCACCCTCAATGCCGACCAGCTCGGCGACGCGGCGGCCATGCAGCGCTTCCAGCAGGCCCAGGGCGAGCTCAGCTCGGCGCTCTCGCGGCTGCTGGTGGTCACCGAGAATTATCCACAGCTCAAGGCCGACGGCCTGTTCAAAGACCTGCTGACGCAGCTCGAAGGCACCGAGAACCGCATCACCGTGGCCCGCGGCCGCTACGTCAAGGCGGTGCAGGACTACAACGTGCTGATCCGCCAGTTCCCGCAGGTGATCACCGCGAAGATCTTCGGCTACCAGCCCAAGGCCAACTTCAGCGTGGAGAACGAGGCGGCCATCTCCACCGCGCCCAAGGTAGATTTCGGCACGCCGCAGCCGCAACCGGCGCAATGAGCATGCGCGCCTGGCTGCTGGCGCTGGCCCTGCTGTGCTGCGCGGGCCTGGCGCGGGCCGAGGTGGCCGTGCCCCAGCTGAGCGCGCGGGTCACCGACCTCACCGCCACCCTCGACGCCGAGCAGCGCGGCCGCCTTGAACAGCAGTTGGCGGCGCTGGAGCAGCGCAAGGGCGCGCAACTGGCGGTGCTGATGATCCCCAGCACCGGCGAGGAGAGCATCGAGCAGTACGCGGTGCGCGCCTTCGAGCAGTGGAAGCTGGGCCGCAAGGGCGTGGACGACGGCGTGCTGCTGGTGGTGGCCAAGGACGACCGCGCCCTGCGCATCGAGGTCGGCTACGGCCTGGAAGGCGCCATCACCGACGTCCTGGCCGGGCGCATCATCCGCGAGCAGATAGTCCCGCACTTCCGCGAAGGCGACTTCGCCGGCGGCGTGCAGGCCGGGGTGGACAGCCTGGAGAAGCTGATCGACGGCGAGGCGCTGCCCGAACCCCAACAGGCCACCCAGGGCGACGACCTGGGCCTGCCGGCCGGCAGCCTGCTGCCGCTGTTCGCCCTGCTGGCCGGCGTGCCGCTGCTGGGGCGCCTGCTGCCGCTGCCGTTCATGCGCCAGCGCAGCTTCGGCCGCTATGTGGTGTGCAGCGTGGTCGTCGGGGTGCTGGCCGGCGTGCTCAGCCTGGTGCTGACCTTCAGCTTCGCCGCGCTGGTCAACAACGGCGTCAGCGCCTTCGTCTTCGCCCTCATCGCCTACCCCTTCTTCCTGCTGCCGGCCGGCTTCTTCCGCGGCGGGCGCGGCGGAGGTTTCGGCGGGGGCGGCTTCGGTGGCCGGGGTGGCGGCGGCTTCGGCGGGGGCGGCGGTTCCAGCGGCGGCGGCGGGGCCTCCGGCCGCTGGTGAGCCTCAGAGCACCGCGGCGCCGGCCTCTTCCTCGCGGATCGAGCGCAACACCTGGCGCTGCAGCTCGATGAACTCGGCGCTGCCGGCCATCTCCTCGCGGCGCGGGCGCGGCAGGCCCACGTCGAAGGTGGTCTTGATCCGCCCCGGGCCCAGGCCCATGACCACGATGCGGTCGGACAGGTAGACCGCCTCCTCGACGTCGTGGGTGACGAACATCACCGTCAGCCGGTGCGTCTCCCAGATACGCGTGAGCAGCTCCTGCATCTGGTGGCGGGTCATGGCGTCCAGGGCGCCGAAGGGCTCGTCCATCAGCAGGATCTTCGGCCGGTAGGACAGCGCCCGGGCGATCGCCACGCGCTGCTTCATGCCGCCGGACAGCTCCGTGGGATAGGCGTCGGCGAACTTCTCCAGCTTCACCAGCTGCAGGTGCTCGGCGGCGATCTCGCGGCACTCGGCGCGGGAGCGGCCGGCGGCCTTGAGGGCGAACTCGACGTTCTGCCGCGCGGTCAGCCAGGGCAGCAGGGTGTAGGCCTGGAACACCACGCCGCGGTCCAGGCCGGGGCCGGCGATGGGCACGCCATCGACCTTGACGCTGCCGCTGTCGAAGTCCTCGAGCCCCGCGGCAATGGACAGCAGGGTGCTCTTGCCGCAGCCGGAGGTGCCGACGATGGAGACGAACTCGTTGTCCGCCAGGGTCAGGTCGATGTTGCGCAGCACCTCGCGGCGCTCTCTGCCGACCGCGAAGCTCTTGTTCAGGCCGGAAATCTCCAGGGTCGCCATCAGCCGCGCCTCCGGTTGTAGCGGAACAGGACGCGCTCGGCGGCGCGCATGGCCTGGTCGGTGACCAGCCCCAGCAGGCCGAGCAGCAGGATGTAGCCGATGATGGTGTCGGTCTGGAAGAAGCGCTGCGACACCACGATGCGGTAGCCCAGGCCCGAGGTGGCGGCCACCAGCTCGGCCAACACGAGCCAGGTCCAGGCCCAGCCGAGGCTGATGCGCAGGGCGTCCCAGATGCCCGGCAGGGCGCTGGGCAGGACGATCTTCAGGAGGATGCGCCTATCCGGCATGCCCAGGGTGCGGCCGAGGCCGACGAAGTCCGGCGGCACGCGCTTGATGGCGTCCATCACCATCAGCACCTGCTGGAAGAAGGTGCCGATCCAGATGATGAGGAATTTCTGGAAGTCGCTGGTGCCGGCCCAGAGGATGCTCAGCGGCACGAAGGCCACCACCGGCATGTAGCGCACGAAGTCCACCAGCGGCTCGGTGGCGGCCTTCCAGAAGCCGTAGCAGCCGGCGAACACGCCGATGACGATGGACATCGCCGAGGAAATCGCGAAGGCCACCAGGATGCGGTAGACGCTGACCTTCAGGTCGGCCCACAGGGTACCGTCGGCGGCCAGCCTGAGCATGCGCGCCCAGACGTCGCCGGGCGCCGGCAGGAAGATCTTCGGCACCGCGCCGCTGGCGCCGGCCGCCCACCAGGCCAGGGCCAGCAGGACGAATACGCCGCCGCCGATCAGCAGCAGGTGGGTGCGCGCCAGCGGCTTGCCGATGACGAACAGCGGGGAGGGTTTACGGGCGTTCATGCTGGGCTCGGGGTAACGGGGAAAGCGCGCCGGCCCGGAGCCGGCGCGCGGGGTGCGTCAGAGCGCCTCGGCGAAGCGCGCGTCGACGGCCTGCTCCGGGGTCACCGGCTGCTGGATGATGCCGGCTTCGCTGGCGGCCTTCTGGATGTGCGCGAAGGAGTCCTTGACGAAGGCGCCCTTCAGCTCGGCCTTGTTCTCGCCCAGGGAATAGAAGCGCACGCCGTCGAAGGCGCTCTGCAGCTCCGCCGGCTCGGCGCCGACGCCCTTGGCGATGGCCGCGCGGCCTTCGGCGGTGTGGGCCTGGTAGTGCTTCAGGCCGGCTTCCCAGCTCTTGAGCAGGGCCAGCACCTGGCCGGGGCGCTGCTTGAGCACCTCGTCGCGGACCACGAACACGTCGCTGATGATGCCCGGGTCGTCCGAGCCCTTGTACAGCAGGTTGACCTTCGGGTTCTGCTGCCTGGCGGCGCTCAGGTAGGGCTCGTAGGTCACCGCCGCCGGCACCTGGCCTGCGATCAGCGCGGAACCGGCGTTGGCCGCCGGCATCGGCACCGGCTGCACGTCGGCCAGGCTCAGGCCGGCCTTGCGCAGGGCGCTGTGCAGGAGGATGTCGCTGGTGGTGCCCTCTTCATAGGCGACCTGCTTGCCCTTGAGGTCCTTCAGCGTCTTGATCGAGGGGTCGACGATCAGCGCGTCGGCGCTGGTGCTCTGGTCCAGCAGCAGGACGATCTTCACCGGCAGGCCGGCGGCGACCATGGCCATGGCGGTGTGGGTGGCGAGGTTGCCGCCGTCGATCTGGCCGCTGGCCAGGGCGGCGTTCATGTCCTTGTCTTCGGTGAAGTTGACCAGCTCGACCTTGTCCAGGCCGTTGGCCTTGAAGGCCCCGGCCTGCTCGGCGACGTACCACTGGCCGTAGCCCAGCCAGGGCTGCATGCCCATCTTGAAGGTGCCGGCCTCGGGCTTGAGGTCGGCCTTGGGCTCGGCGGCCTGGGCGGCGCCGCCCAGCAGGACGGCGCAGCAGGTGGCCGCGACGAGGCGGCGCAGCGTGGATGCGATGGGCGCTTGCATGGTGTCTCCCCGGTCTTTTTCTGTGGTGGTACGACGGGGGAGCGGTGGCCCGCACCCGCCGTGGGCGGGCACAGGCTCACACGAAACCGCGCGGATGCAAAGCCTGGATGCGTCGCTGCGGGCCCGCAGGCTCAGGGCTCGAGGTCGTCCCCGTCCTTGAACTGGTCCTTGATGTAGGTGATCTCGGTCTTGCCGTGGGGCGCCGGCAGGCCGTCCGGGCCCATGTTGACGAAGACCATCTTGTCGATGGTGAGGATGCTCTTGCGGGTGATCTTGTTGCGCACGTGGCAGGTCAGGGTGATCGAGGTGCGGCCGAAGTCGGTGGCGGTGATGCCCATCTCGATGATGTCGCCGGTGCGCGCCGAGCTGACGAAGTTGATCTCGGAGATGAACTTGGTGACCACGCGCTGGTTGCCCAGTTGGACGATGGCGTAGATGGCCGCCTCTTCGTCGATCCACTTCAACAGGCTGCCGCCGAACAGCGAGCCGTTGGGGTTGAGGTCTTCGGGTTTTACCCATTTGCGGGTGTGGAAATTCATGGGAACTCCTTGCTGGTTGCGCCTCGTGAGCGCGATGCCTTGTCGGCAAGTTGACGGGTCGAGCCCCGCCGGCTGCGCAATTATCGCGCGGATCGCCGCTGCGCGTCCTGCCTGGAGTCAGCCCAGGCCGGCCTCCTCGCGGTAGATGCGCGCCTGTTCCACCAGCCAGTCGCGGAAGGCGCGGACGATGGCGGACTCCACCTTGCGCTCGGGAATCATCAGGTAATAGGCATGCTCGCTCAAATAGGCATGTTGCATCGCCACGATCAGCCGGCCCTCGGCCAGTTCGCGCTGGATCAGCATCGGCGGGATCAGCGCCACGCCCATGCCCTGCTCGGCCGCCTGGGCGAGCATGGAGAACAGCTCGTAGCGGGTGCCGCTCATGTCGTGGGCGACGCTCATGCCCAGGGAGCCGAACCACTGGCGCCAGGCGTAGGGCCGGGTGGTCTGCTGCATCAGCGGCAGCGCGGCGATCGCCTCGGCGCTGAGGCTGGCGCGGCCCTCGAGCAGCTCCGGGCTGCACACCGGCACCGGGTTCTCGCGCATGAGGAAGTGCTTCACCGTGCCGGACCAGGCGCCGTCGCCGAAGTACAGCGCGCAGTCGAAGTCGGTGTCGGCGAAGAGGAAGGGCCGGGTGCGGTTGGTCAGGTTCACCGTGACCTCCGGGTACAGCCCCTTGAAGGCCTTGAGCCGCGGCAACAGCCACTGGGTGGCGAAGGTCGGCACCACCGCCAGCTCGATGCTGCCGCCGCCCTGCTGGCCCATCACCGCCAGGGTGTCGCGCTCCACTGCGTCCAGCCGCGCGGCGATGCGCCGGCTGTAGCCCAGCCCCGCCTCGGTGAGCTTGACGCCGCGCCGCGAACGGCGGAACAGTTCGACGCCGAGGAACGCCTCCAGCCCGGCGATCTGCCGGCAGATGGCGCTCTGCGTCAGCGACAGTTCCTCGGCGGCCTTGGTGAAGCTTTCATGGCGCGCCGCCGACTCGAAGCTGACCAGCGCCGCGGTGGTGGGGATCTTGCGCCGCATCGAATGCCTCTTGGGAATCTCGTGATCCGCGAAGCCCGGGAAACAGGCCATTCAAACATTCGTTTCATGGGGCCCGGGCGATCACGGAGTGAGAAAATAGCACAACAGCGTGCGAATTAGTCGGTTGCCGCACCGGTCGGCGGCTGACTAGGATCGACCGCACTGCGTCCGCCTAAACTGGTCGGACACCCTGTCACTGCCCCGAGGTAACCCGATGGCCACCAAAGCAAGCTTCAACTGGGAAGACCCGCTGCTGCTGGATCAGCAACTCACCGAAGAAGAGCGCATGGTTCGCGACAGCGCCCAGCAGTTCGCCCAGGACAAGCTGGCCCCGCGCGTGCTGGAGGCCTTCCGCCATGAGCAGACCGACCCGGCGATCTTCCGCGAGATGGGCGAGACCGGCCTGCTCGGCGCGACCATCCCCGCCGAGTACGGCGGCAGCGGCCTGAACTACGTGTGCTACGGCCTGATCGCCCGCGAGGTCGAGCGCGTCGACTCCGGCTACCGCTCGATGATGAGCGTGCAGTCGTCCCTGGTCATGGTGCCGATCTACGAGTTCGGCAACGAAGCCACCAAGCAGAAGTACCTGCCCAAGCTGGCCAGCGGCGAATACATCGGCTGCTTCGGCCTGACCGAGCCGAACCACGGCTCCGACCCGGGCTCGATGATCACCCGCGCGAAGAAGGTCGACGGCGGCTACCGCCTGTCCGGCGCCAAGATGTGGATCACCAACAGCCCGATCGCCGACGTCTTCGTGGTCTGGGCCAAGGACGACGAAGGCCAGATCCGCGGCTTCGTCCTGGAGAAAGGCTGGGAAGGCCTGTCCGCCCCGGCCATCCACGGCAAGGTCGGCCTGCGCGCCTCCATCACCGGCGAGATCGTGATGGACAACGTGTTCGTCCCCGAAGAGAACGCCTTCCCCGAAGTGCGCGGCCTGCGCGGCCCGTTCACCTGCCTGAACTCGGCGCGCTACGGCATCTCCTGGGGCGCCCTGGGCGCCGCCGAGGCCTGCTGGCACACCGCCCGCCAGTACACCCTGGACCGCAAGCAGTTCGGCCGCCCGCTGGCCGCCAACCAGCTGATCCAGAAGAAACTGGCCGACATGCAGACCGAAATCACCCTGGCCCTGCAAGGCTGCCTGCGCCTGGGCCGGATGAAGGACGAAGGCACCGCCGCGGTGGAAATCACCTCGATCATGAAGCGCAACAGCTGCGGCAAGGCCCTGGACATCGCCCGCATGGCCCGCGACATGCTCGGCGGCAACGGCATCTCCGACGAGTTCGGCGTGGCCCGCCACCTGGTCAACCTGGAAGTGGTGAACACCTATGAAGGTACCCACGACGTCCACGCGCTGATCCTCGGCCGCGCCCAGACTGGCATCCAGGCTTTCTTCTAAGACGAGCCATAGACGAGCCATAAGCTGGAAGCCCGAAGCTGGAAGCCTCTCCGGCGCGGGCTTCCGGCTTCAAGCTTCCCGCTTCCAGCTCCTCTGCGAGGTCATCCATGTCCGGCGCCCTGTCCCATATCCGCGTTCTCGACCTTTCCCGCGTCCTGGCCGGCCCATGGGCCGGGCAGATCCTCGCCGACCTCGGCGCCGAAGTGATCAAGATCGAACGCCCCGGCAGCGGCGACGACACCCGCGCCTGGGGCCCGCCGTTCCTCAAGGACGCCGAGGGCCGCGACACCAGCGAGGCGGCCTACTACCTGTCGGCCAACCGCAACAAGAAATCCCTCACCATCGACTTCACCCGGCCCGAGGGCCAGCGCCTGGTGCGCGAGCTGGCGGCCAAGGCCGACATCGTGCTGGAGAACTTCAAGGTCGGCGGGCTGAAGAGCTACGGGCTGGACTACGAGTCGCTCAAGCAGCTCAACCCGAAGCTGATCTACTGCTCCATCACCGGCTTCGGCCAGACCGGCCCCTACGCCAAGCGCGCCGGCTACGACTTCATGATCCAGGGCCTGGGCGGCCTGATGAGCATCACCGGGCGCTCCGACGCCGAGGAAGGCGCCGGCCCGGTGAAGGTCGGCGTGGCGCTGACCGACATCCTCACCGGCCTGTATTCGTCCACCGCCATCCTCGCCGCCCTCGCCCACCGCGACGTCAGCGGCATCGGCCAGCACATCGACATGGCCCTGCTCGACGTGCAGGTGGCCTGCCTGGCCAACCAGACGCTGAACTACCTGACCACCGGTATCCCGCCGCGCCGGCTGGGCAACGCCCACCCGAACATCGTGCCCTACCAGGACTTCCCCACCGCCGACGGCGACATGATCCTCACGGTCGGCAACGACGGGCAGTTCCGCAAATTCTGCGAACTGGCCGGGCACCCGGAATGGGCCGACGACGAACGCTTCGCCAGCAACAAGGCGCGGGTCGCCCACCGCGACGTACTGATCCCGCTGATCCGCCAGGCCACGGTGATGCGCACCACGGCCGAATGGATCGCCGCGCTGGAGCAGGCCGGCGTGCCTTGCGGGCCGATCAACGACCTGGCCCAGGTGTTCGCCGACCCGCAGGTGATCGCCCGCGGCCTGCGCGTGGACCTGCCGCACCCGCTGGCCGGGACCGTGCCCCAGGTGGCCAGCCCGATCCGCCTGTCGCAGACCCCCGTCGAGTACCGCAACGCCCCGCCGACCCTCGGCCAGCACACCGAGCAGATCCTCGAAAGCGTGCTCGGCCTGGACGCCGCCGCCATCGGCAAGCTGCGCGAGCAGGGCGTGATCTGAACCCGCGCGCCGCCGCGCCAGGGTATTCACGGCCCCTGGCGCGGCGCGGGCGGGCCCGGCGGACGACGGAAAACCTTTGGCTTGCCGCCCGGCATCGCTATAATCCGCAGGCTTCACCGGCCGGCTCCGCTCCGGCCGTTCCCGCCACCCGTTCCGAGGGGCGCTGCAGCAAGCCAAGGCTTGTCAGGCTCGGACGGGGCGCGTCCCGGTCGGCGTCCGCCGATCGCCAAACGCATCAACGGCGCCCATTCGCAGACAACGAATGGAGAGTTACGCATGAGCGCTGTCATGACGCCTGCCGGTTTCACCGACTATAAAGTCGCCGACATTTCCCTGGCCGCCTGGGGCCGCCGCGAGCTGATCATCGCCGAGTCCGAGATGCCGGCACTGATGGGCCTGCGCCGCAAGTACGCCGCCAGCCAGCCGCTCAAGGGCGCCAAGATCCTCGGCTGCATCCACATGACCATCCAGACCGGCGTGCTCATCGAGACCCTGGTCGCCCTCGGCGCCGAAGTGCGCTGGTCCAGCTGCAACATCTTCTCCACCCAGGACCAGGCCGCCGCCGCCATCGCCGCCGCCGGCATCCCGGTGTTCGCCTGGAAGGGCGAGACCGAGCAGGAATACGAGTGGTGCATCGAGCAGACCATCCTCAAGGACGGCCAGCCGTGGGACGCCAACATGGTGCTGGACGACGGCGGTGACCTGACCGAGATCCTGCACAAGAAATACCCGGCGATGCTGGAGAAGATCCACGGCATCACCGAAGAGACCACCACCGGCGTGCACCGCCTGCTCGACATGCTCAAGGCCGGCACCCTGAAAGTCCCGGCGATCAACGTCAACGACTCGGTGACCAAGAGCAAGAACGACAACAAGTACGGCTGCCGCCACAGCCTCAACGACGCCATCAAGCGCGGCACCGACCACCTGCTGTCGGGCAAGCAGGCGCTGGTGATCGGCTACGGCGACGTGGGCAAGGGCTCGGCGCAGTCGCTGCGCCAGGAAGGCATGATCGTCAAGGTCTCGGAAGTCGACCCGATCTGCGCCATGCAGGCCTGCATGGACGGCTTCGAAGTCGTATCGCCCTACAAGAACGGCCTGAACGACGGCACCGAGGCCAGCGTCGACGCCGCCCTGCTGGGCAAGATCGACCTGATCGTCACCACCACCGGCAACGTCAACGTCTGCGACGCCGGCATGCTCAAGGCCCTGAAGAAGCGCGCCGTGGTCTGCAACATCGGCCACTTCGACAACGAGATCGACACCGCCTTCATGCGCAAGACCTGGGCCTGGGAAGAGGTCAAGCCGCAGGTGCACAAGATCCACCGCACCGGCAAGGACGGCTTCGATCCGCACAACGACGACTACCTGATCCTGCTCGCCGAAGGCCGCCTGGTGAACCTGGGCAACGCCACCGGCCACCCGAGCCGCATCATGGACGGCTCCTTCGCCAACCAGGTGCTGGCGCAGATCCACCTGTTCGAGCGCAAGTTCGCCGACCAGCCGGCCGCCGAGAAGGCCAAGCGCCTGAGCGTCGAAGTGCTGCCGAAGAAACTCGACGAGGAAGTCGCCCTGGAGATGGTCCGCGGCTTCGGCGGCGTGGTCACCCAACTGACGCCGAAACAGGCCGAGTACATCGGCGTGACCGTCGAAGGTCCGTTCAAGCCCGATACTTACCGCTACTAAAAAGCCGCTGGAAGCCGGAGGCTGGAGGCTGGACGAAAAAGCGCACCGATCTGCCTTTTCGTTCAGCTTTCAGCCTTCAGCCTTCAGCGATCACGTCCCGACAGCCTCTTGCGGATCTGTTCCATGACGACATCCGATCGCCGCTTCAGCTTCGAGTTCTTCCCCGCCAAGACCGAAGCCGGGCATGAAAAACTGCTGGCCACCGCGCGCCAGCTGGCCGGCTACAAGCCGGACTTCTTCTCCTGCACCTACGGCGCCGGCGGCTCCACCCGCGACCGCACCCTGGTCACCGTCCTGCAGCTGGACGGCGAGGTGAACGTCCCCACCGCGCCGCACCTGTCCTGCGTCGGCGACACCAAGGCCGAACTGCGCGCCCTGCTCGCCCACTACAAGGACGCCGGTATCCGCCGCATCGTCGCCCTGCGCGGCGACCTGCCCTCGGGCATGGGCATGGCCAGCGGCGAGCTGCGCTACGCCAACGAGCTGGTGGAGTTCATCCGCGCCGAGACCGGCGACCACTTCCACATCGAGGTCGCTGCCTACCCGGAAGTACACCCGCAGGCGCGCAATTCCGAGCACGATCTGGCCAATTTCGTACGCAAGGTCAAGGCCGGTGCTGACAGTGCAATCACGCAGTATTTCTTCAACGCCGACAGCTATTTCCACTTCGTCGAGCGTGCACAGAAGTTGGGCATCGACATCCCGATCGTCCCGGGCATCATGCCGATCACCAACTACTCCAAGCTGGCGCGTTTCTCGGACGCCTGTGGCGCCGAAATCCCCCGCTGGGTCCGCAAGCAGCTGGAAGCCTATGGCGACGACATCGCCAGCATCCAGTCCTTCGGCGAGCAGGTGATCACCGAGATGTGCGAGCGTCTGCTGGACGGCGGCGCCCCCGGGCTGCATTTCTACACGCTGAACCAGGCCGACCCCAGCCTGGCACTGTGGAAAAACCTGAAGCTGCCCCGCTAGCGCAACGGCGTTCCGCCGCCCGCCACGGGCGGCGGTTCACCGACCAGGACGCTAGAGGTTGCACATGGCATGGCACATGCCCCCTCTCTGATCTACCTCGTGTACGGTCGCCAGACCTACCATCAGGAAGCCCTGTTCAGCATCGCCAGCGCCATCGCCCGGGCACGGGAAACGCCGCAGCTGCGCCTGGACATCCAGGTCGTCACCGATGACAGCGCCCCCTACGCCGGGCTGCCGGTGCGGGTGCGCCACATCGACGCAGGCACCCTGGCCGGCTGGTACGGGCCGCACGGCTATCACTTCCGCGCCAAGCACGTGGCCCTGCGCCAGGCGCTCGACGAACTGCCCGCCGCCGTGCTGATCGACACCGACACCTTCTTCCGCGTATCGCCGGCCCGGCTGTTCGCCCAGGTGCGGCCCGGCGCCCTGCTGTGCAACGCCGTGCGGCACCGGCTTGGCGACTCGCAGGCGCCCGTCTATCGCCAACTGATCGAGCCCCTGAAGGCCCGCGGGCTGGCCGACGAACGGACGCCGCTGATCAATTCCGGGGTGATCGGACTGACCCGCGAAGACGCCCTCGTACTCGACCGTTCGTTGGAATTGATGGATGACCTCTACCCAATTGCCCGCGCAGCCTATAATCTTGAAGAGTTCGTTCTGGCGATTGCGGCCTACAGACAACTGGAACCCGTCGGCTGTACCGACCTCATCCACCATTATTGGAGCCGCAAGCAGTTGTTCCGGGCGAAAGCCCAGGCCTGGCTGCACAAGCACCGAACGTCCCTTCTCAGCCCCCTGGCTCTCGACGACACCCTGCTGGTGACCGACCGCCTGCCGCGTCCACCACGTGCCGCGCGCCTGCTGTACAAGCTGAGAACACTGCCGTTGCCGGTCCCGATGCGCCAGTTCAGCCTGGAGCTGTTCTACGGGTGCCACGACTACGACAACGAGTTCGACCGGGCCTGCGGCCCCGTCTGGTGGGAAAAGGCCGCGACCAACGTCATCGCACGCCATCCCGACCAGCCGGTGCAAGAGCAGCTCGGTGAATGGCTGAACCACAAGGTGTTGCGCCATCTCCTCGGCCCAAGGCTCAAGGAGATACGCCAGCACCTACGCCAGCAGGACCTGCTCTGAACGGCAGGCCGGCGCTGGCAGCGCCTCTGCCCTTCCGGGGCCGGGCGCAAACCCCAGGCCGGCGGCCCTTGCCGCCGGCCCCCGGAGGAGCCCGCGAGGGCCCCTGCCAGTAGCTCGGCCATGGGTGCATACGCAGCGCCCCGCGCCGTCCCTCTTCCCGCCACGGGAACGAGGGTACAGAGGAGTTCGAAGAACTTGGTGACTTCACATTCGCCGGCCAGCCGCCGGCTCATATAGGAATACCCCGCATGTCCTTTTCCTCCCTCGGTCTCTCCGAGGCGCTGGCCCGCGCAGTAGAGGCGGCGGGCTACAGCCAGCCCACCCCTGTCCAGGAGCGGGCGATTCCCGCCGTATTGCAAGGTCGCGACCTGATGGTCGCGGCCCAGACCGGCACCGGCAAGACCGGTGGCTTCGCCCTTCCGGTGCTCGAGCGGCTGTTCCCCGAAGGCCACCCCGACCGTGAACACCGCCACGGCCCGCGCCAGGCGCGCGTGCTGGTGCTGACGCCGACCCGCGAGCTGGCCGCCCAGGTCCACGACAGCTTCAAGGTCTATGCCCGCGACCTGCCCCTGAAGAGCGCCTGCATCTTCGGCGGCGTCGGCATGAATCCCCAGGTCCAGGCCATGTCCAAGGGCGTCGACGTGCTGGTGGCCTGCCCCGGCCGCCTGCTCGACCTGATCGGCCAGGGCAGCGTCGACCTCTCCCGCGTGGAGATCCTGGTCCTCGACGAAGCCGACCGCATGCTCGACATGGGCTTCATCCACGACGTCAAGAAGGTCCTCGCCAAGCTGCCGCCCAAGCGCCAGAACCTGCTGTTCTCGGCGACCTTCTCGAAAGACATCACCGACCTCGCCAACAAGCTGCTGCACAACCCCGAGCGCATCGAGGTCACCCCGCCGAACACCACCGTCGAGCGCATCGAGCAGCGTGTGTTCCGCATCCCCTCGGTACAGAAGCGCGCCCTGCTGGCGCACCTGGTGACCGTGGGCGCCTGGGAGCAGGTGCTGGTCTTCACCCGCACCAAGCACGGCGCCAACCGCCTCGCCGAGTACCTGAGCAAGCACGGCCTGCCGGCCGCGGCGATCCACGGCAACAAGAGCCAGAACGCGCGCACCAAGGCCCTGGCCGACTTCAAGACCAACGACGTGCGCATCCTGGTGGCCACCGACATCGCCGCCCGTGGCCTGGACATCGACCAGTTGCCCCACGTAGTCAACTACGAGCTGCCCAACGTCGAGGAAGACTACGTCCACCGCATCGGCCGCACCGGCCGTGCCGGGCGCAGCGGCGAGGCCATCTCGCTGGTGGCCCCGGACGAAGAGAAGCTGCTCAAGGCCATCGAGCGCCTGACCAGGCAGCAGATTCCCGCCGGCGACACCCAGGGCTTCGACCCCGAGGCTGTGCTGCCGGAAGTGGCCCTGCCCGAGCCCAAGGAACAGCCCCAGCGCCAGCCGCGCAAGGACAAGGCCAAGCGCGAGCGCAAGCCCAGGGACAAGGAGCCGCAGCAGGCGCAACCCGCCGCCGAGGCAGCCCATGCCGAAGCGGGCGCCGAGCAGGGCGACAAGCCGGCCGGCAAGCGCCGCCGTCGTGGCGGCCGCGGCAAGAAGAAGGGCGAGGCCCAGGGCGACCAGCAGCCGGGCCAGCAGGCCCAGCGCGGCGACGGCCAGGCCAAGCAGCCCAGGCCACCCAAGCCGGCCGCGCAGAGCAACGACCGCGACCCCGAAGAATTCCTCGACGACGACTACGACAACTTCGGCAACCGCGCCGACTACGTCAGCCCCTTCCCGGACAAGGACGTGCAACGCGGCCAGCGCCGTCGCGGCGGCCAGCCCCAGGGCCAGGCGTCCCAAGGCCAGCGTGCCCGCGGCCAGGGCCAGGCTCAGGGCCAAGGCCAGAAGCAGGGCAAACCGGGCCAGAAAGGCACCGGCCAGGGCGGCCAGGGCCCTCGTGGCAAGAACGCCAACGGCCAGGCCCGCGGCGGCCAGGGCGGCAACGCCCAGGGCAAGCAGCGCGCCGCCCGCAAGCGCGGCGGCAAGGGCCAACCCTCGCTGATGAGCGATGCGCCGCTGCGCGAGCCGAGCGAGTACGGCGCCGCCAAGCCGACCCGCCAGCCGGTGGTGATCAACAAGCGCGACCTGGTCCGCGGCGACCGCTTCCCCACCGCCGAGCAACTGGAAGAACTGGAACCGCGCCGCGACAAGGGCGAACGCCCGGCGCTGCTGACGCGCAATCGTTGAGTGTCAGTTGCTGAAGAAACCGCCTCTCGGGGCGGTTTTTTCTTGCCGACGGAAAAGGCCGCACCGCAGTGCTTTCGTAGGATGGGTCGAGCTTGCGAAACCCATGCGGTCATGGTGATGGGTATCGCTTCGCTCCACCCATCCTACGGAGCTTGCCCGTGCGCAGGTCCTGTAGGAGCGAGCTTGCTCGCGAATGGTATTCGCGGCAGGCATTTGCTAAGAGCACCCTCTCCCCAGCCCTCGGCTGCGCGCCCCGCCCTGAAGGGAGAGGGAGCTTGTCCGTGCCGAGAGAAGTAATGGTTTCAGCCGGAACCTGCCGGGCTAACCGGCTAACTCTAAAACACCCACCTCTGCCCAACGGTCCCCTCTCCCTTCAGGGAGAGGGTTAGGGAGAGGGTGCGGAGTTGAGCCGACACGCCGTTGCCAAAGGGAAACACCATTCGCGAGCAAGCTCGCTCCTACAAGTGACAAAAAAGCCGCCCCAAGAGGCGGCTTCGTGTCATTCACCAAGTACTCAAAGCACCTGCCGCAAAAAGCTCTGCGCCCGAGGATCGGCCGGCTGTTCGAAGAACTGCGCCGGCGGCGCGTCTTCCAGCAGCTTGCCGTGGTCGAAGAACAGCACGCGGTCGGCCACTTCGCGGGCGAAGCCCATCTCGTGGGTGACGCAGACCATGGTCATGCCTTCCACTGCCAGGGCCTTCATCACGTCGAGCACCTCGCCGACCATCTCCGGGTCGAGCGCCGAGGTCGGCTCGTCGAACAGCATCACCTTCGGCTCCATGCACAGCGCGCGGGCGATGGCCACGCGCTGCTGCTGGCCGCCGGACAGGCGCGAGGGGTATTCGTTGGCCTTCTGGCCGATGCCGACCTTGGCCAGCAGCGCCTTCGCCTTCTCCTCGCGCTCGGCCTTGCCGCGCTTGCGCACCACCTTCTGCGCCAGGCACAGGTTCTCCAGCACGGTCATGTGCGGGAACAGGTTGAAGTGCTGGAACACCATGCCGACTTCGCGGCGGTAGGCGTTGATGTCGGTCTTCGGGTTGGCCAGGTCGACGCCGTCGATGCTCACCGAGCCGGAGTCGAACTCCTCCAGGCCGTTGAGGCAGCGCAGGAAGGTGGACTTGCCCGAGCCGGAGGGCCCGATCACCACCACCACCTCGCCCCTGTCCACGCGGGTGGTCACGTCGTCCACCGCGCGCACCACGTGGCCGCGGGTGTCGAACACCTTGGTCAGGTTGCGGACTTCAATCACTTTGTCCGAGCCTCCGTTCCAGCCGGCTCGCCATATGCGACAGCGGCAGGTTGATGACGAGGTAGAGCGCGGCCACGCAGAACCAGATCTCGAAGGTGGAGAACGAGGTAGTGATGGCCTCGCGGCCGCTCTTGGTCAGTTCGGTGATGGCGATCACCGAGACCAGCGAGGTGTCCTTGACCAGGCTGATGAACTGCCCGGCCAGCGGCGGCAGCACGCGCTTGAAGGCCTGCGGCAGGATCACATGGCGCATCGACTGCGCCGCGCTCAGGCCCAGGGAGCGCGCCGCCTCGTCCTGGCCGCGGGCGATGGACTGCACGCCGGCGCGGACGATCTCGGCCACGTAGGCGCCGGTGAACAGCGCCAGCGCCGCCACCCCGGCGAACTCGCGGGACAGGTTGAGCACGGTGCCGATGAAGAAGTAGAAGATGAAGATCTGCACCAGCAGCGGCGTGCCGCGCACCAGTTCGACGTAGAGCGTCGAGAGGTCGTGCAGCGTGGGGTTCTTCGACAGCCGGCAGAGGCCGGTGAACAGGCCGATGGCCAGGCCGATCGCGCCGGAGACGAAGGAGATCCACAGCGTGGTCCACAGGCCCCAGGCCAGCGGGCCGGCGGCCCAGTGGCGCTGCACGCCGACCACGTCGCCTTCGCCGACGTCGTCGTTCTCGGAGAACTGCAGGCTGTCGCCGGCCACGTTCAGCACCTGCTGTTTGCCGTCGTCGTCGACCAGGGTGACGCGGGCCTCGCGGCCGGAATCCTCGATCTTCTCCACCCGCGAGACGGCGTCCGCACGTTGCGGTTCCTCCGCCTGGTAGGCGAAGTACTGGGGAACGCGGTTCCAGCGCCACTCGTAGGAAATCAGCGAGGTGGAATACCAGATGGCCAGGCCGATCAGCAGGAGGATCAGCGCGGTCAGCCCATGCCAGGGCCAGGTGGGGCGTTTGCTTCTAGTCACGTATCTTTACCGTGAAAATGCGAACGCGCAGGCCGGGGCCTGCGCGTCGGGTCGAACAGCGTCGGACGCGGATTATTCCATGTCCTTCAGCCAGTCGGTGCTCTTGAACCACTTGTCGTGCAGACGATCGTAGGTCCCGTCCTCGTGGATCTGCTTGAGGAAGTTGTTGATCCAGTTGATCGAGTCGTAGTCACCCTTCTTCAGGCCGAAGGCCAGCGGCTCGTAGGTGAACGGCTGGTCGAGGAACACCAGCTTGCCGGCGCCGAACTTGCCGACCGCGACCACGTTGTAGGGCGAGTCGTAGATGAAGGCGTCGGCCTTGCCGTTGACCACGTCCATGACCGCCTCGGGCTCGTTGTCGAAGCCGTGGTACTGGGCCTTGGACAGCTGCTTCTTGGCGACGAACTCGCCGGTGGTGCCGATCTTCGAGGTGATGCGGTACTTGGCGTCGTTCAGGTCCTTGTAGGACTTGATGGTGCCTTCCAGCTCCTTGCGGATCAGCAGGGTCTGGCCGACCACGATGAAGGGATCGGAGAAGTTGACCCGCAGGTTGCGTTCCTGGGTCAGGGTCATGCCCGAGCCGATCATGTCGAACTTGTCGGTCAGCAGCGCCGGGATGATGCCGTCGTAGCTGGTGGAGACCAGCTCCAGCTTGACGCCCATGGCCTTGGCCATGGCCTTGAGCAGGTCGACCTCGAAGCCGACGATCTGGCCACGCTTGTTGGTCATCTCGAACGGCATGTAGGTCGGGTCCATGCCCACCCGCAGGCTGCCGCGCTTGACCGCGTCATCCACCGCGCCGGCCTGTGCCGCGCCCACGCCGGCCAGGGCGCAGACGCCCAGCAGCAGCGATGCCAGATACTTTTTCATTCCCCACACTCCCAGACAGTCGAAATTGAGTCGTGCGCACGTCGGCACGGCATCCAGCTGCGGTCTTTATGCCGCGCGAAGCCTCGCCGGGCGCTGAAGGGTGCGAATCCTACCCTCTGTCGCCGTCCGTCGGGAGTCTTTCTGGATCGATGGCGCAGGTTAGCAGCAGTAAAGCGCCGGGAAAACCGTTGCAAGGCGTTGCCACTCCCCGCCTGGCGACGGGGAGCGGCTCGCGGTCAGGACTGCGCGGCGGGCAGGCCCACGCCGGCGCCGGCCGGCGGCGCCAGCGGCAATGCCGGGCTGTGCGCGTCGGCCTGCACCGACTTGCGCCAAGGCTCCAGCCAGTTCTCGTGGCCGCCTTCCCACACCTGCAGGTGCAGGCGCGAGAGCGCCACCGGGTCGCTCAGCAGGGCCAGGCGGGCCTCGCCGGCGACGGCCTGCGGGCCGCCTTCCAGAGCCTGCTGCACACGCCGCTGGCGCGCCGCCTCGATGGCCTCGGAGCGGGCGTGGCGCGCGGTGCCCATGGCGCAGGCCAGGGCGTTGAGCAGCGGGTCGGAAACGCTGCGGACGAAGCCGTCCTTCAGCGCCTGCCAGCGGTTCTGGTAGGTGTACTCGTCGGTGGAACGCAGCTCGCGCGGTGTGTCGTATTCCTCGGGGATGAGGAACAGCTTCTCGTCGCGCGAGGCCAGGCCCAGGTTGACGCGGCTGGTGATCACCGACACCGGGATGGACAGCATCAGCGAACCGACGATGGGCGACAGCCACCACAAAAAGCGCGGATTCAGCCACACCACCAGCAGCGCCCAGGCCAGGCCCAGCAGGGTCTGCATGCCGTGGCGGCGCAGCGCCTCGCTCCACGGCGTGGCGTCGTCGTCACGCTGCGGCGACTTCCACTGCGCTTCCCAGCCGAGGAACGCGGCCAGCACGAAGCGGGTGTGGAAGAGCATGCGCACCGGCGCCAGCAGCACCGAGAAGAGCATCTCCAGGAGCATGCTCAGGGTGACCTTGACCACGCCACCGAAGGCCTTGGCGCCCTTGGCCCAGATCAGCATGACGCTGAGCAGCTTGGGCAGGAACAGCAGGGTCAGGGTGGTGGAGAACAGCGCGATGGCCTTCTCCGGGTGCCACTGCGGCCAGATCGGGAACAGCTGGCGCGGCTCCAGGAAGTACTGCGGCTCCATCAACTGGTGCACCGCCAGCAGCGCGGTGGACAGCACCAGGAAGAAGAACCACAGCGGCGCCGACAGGTAGGACATCACCCCGGTGAGGAACACCGCGCGGTGCACCGGGTGCATGCCCTTGACCAGGAACAGGCGGAAGTTCATCAGGTTGCCGTGGCACCAGCGGCGGTCGCGCTTGAGCTCGTCCAGCAGGTTCGGCGGCAATTCCTCGTAGCTGCCCTCCAGGTCGTAGGCGATCCACACGCCCCAGCCGGCGCGGCGCATCAGCGCGGCCTCGACGAAGTCGTGGGAGAGGATGGCCCCGGAGAACGAGCCCTTGCCCGGCAGCGGCGCCAGGGCGCAGTGCTCGATGAAGGGCTTCATGCGGATGATCGCGTTGTGGCCCCAGTAGTGCGACTCGCCCAGCTGCCAGAAGTGCAGGCCGGCGGTGAACAGCGGGCCGTACACGCGGGTGGCGAACTGCTGCATGCGCGCATAGAGGGTGTCCATGCCCGAGGCCTTGGGCGCGGTCTGGATGATCCCCGCCTCCGGGTTGGCTTCCATCAGCCGCACCAGCTTGGCCAGGCAGTCGCCGCTCATCACGCTGTCGGCGTCCATCACCACCATGTACTTGTACTGGCTGCCCCAGCGCCGGCAGAAGTCGTCGATGTTGCCGCTCTTGCGCTTCACCCGGCGGCGGCGGCGGCGGTAGAACAGCTTGCCGAAGCCCTTGGTCTCCTGGCACAGCTCGATCCAGGCCTGCTCCTCGGCCACGGCGATGTCGGCCTGGTAGGTGTCGCTGAGGACGAAGAAATCGAAGTGGTCCAGCTCGCCGCTGGCGGCCACCGATTCGAAGGTGGCGCGCAGGCCGGCGAAGACCCGCGGCACGTCCTCGTTGCAGATCGGCATGACGATGGCGGTGCGCGCGTCGGCCGCGATCGGCTCGTTGCCGGCGCTGCTGCCGGAGATGCGGTAGCGGTCGCGGCCGCTGAGCAGCTCCCAGAAGCCCATCAGCGCGGTCCAGAAACCGGCCGAGACCCAGCAGAAGAGGATGGCGAAGAGCAGCAGCACGCCGAACTGGATCAGGTACGGCAGCACCTGCTGCAGGGTCTGCAGCCAGGTCTGGCGGTTGATCTCTTCCAGGTCGATCAGCGCCCAGCCCTGGTACGGCAGGATGCCCTTCATGTAGTAGGTGGCGATGCTGGTCTGGCCGAGCATCAGCAGCAGCAGGATCATCCGGCGCAGCGAGCCGACCCGCTGCCAGCGCGCCTTGGGCAGGTCGCGCACGGGCTTGGACGGGTTGCCGCGGCCGAGCAGGCGGCGCCAGCCGCGCACCAGCACGTTGGTCCGCCAGGGTTCGGGCAGCACCTTGGTGCGCTGGATCGGCGGCGCCGCCTTGAGGTAGGCGCGGCCGTTGTCGTCCAGGCCGAGCATGCCGGTTTCCTGCAGCTCCTGGCCGTAGCCGAGCAGCAGGCGCGGGCCGATGGAGCCCAGCGCCGCATCGTCGGTAACGACCGGCGCGGTGCCGGCCTCCTCCGCCAGGCGCTGGTGCAGGTCACTGAAGGAAGCGCTGCGCGCCAGGCGCTCGCGCCCTTCCGCAGTCAGCGGAAGGTGCTCGAGGTATTCGCCCAGCGGAGCCTTGTGGGTGGTCGTGTTATTCATCGGCAGGCAGCTGGTAGCTCCAGGTTTCGGACAGGGTCTGTCCATCTTTGACCAGGGCCGCACGCATTTCGGTCGGCTTCTTCGGATCCTTCACCTTGATCCGCAGGGTCAGGCGCCAGCCCTGGGTCACAGGGTTGTAGCGCAGGTTGTTTTCCTTGACCTCGGCGTTGTCGTCGGTGCTCACCTGGGTGGTCACCGCGGCGTCGGCCGGCAGGACCTTGAGGTTGGCGCCCTCGAAGTCCACCACCAGGGCGGTGCTGCCGTCGGGCTGGCGGATCAGGTTGGCCTGCTTGACGTCACCCACCGAGCGCAGGGTCTGCTTGACCTGGGCGACCTTCTGCGAGTGCAGGGCGTCCTCGTCCATGGTCCAGTGCATGCGGTAGGCGTATTCCAGCGGCTGGCCGGCCTCCGGGCGTTTCTCCGGGTTGAAGAAGGCGACGATGTTGTCATTGGTCTCGTCCGGGGTGGGGATCTCGACCAGCTCGACGCTGCCCTTGCCCCAGTCGCCGCGCGGCTCGATCCACAGGCTCGGGCGCAGGTCGTAGCGGTCGTCCAGGTCTTCGTAGCGGCTGAACTCGCGGCCGCGCTGGAGCAGGCCGAAGCCTTTCGGGTTCTCCACCGCGTAGCTGCTCACCGACAGGTGTTTCGGGTTGTTCAGCGGGCGCCAGATCCACTCGTCGTTGCCGGCATGGATCTGCAGGCCGGTGGAGTCATGCAGCTCCGGACGGAAGTTGTGCTGCTCCGAGGGCTGGTTGGAGCCGAACAGGAACATGCTGGTCAGCGGCGCCAGGCCGAGCTTGGTGACCTTGTCGCGCAGGAACACCTTGGCCTGCACGTCGACCACGGTGTCCTTGCCGGGGCGCAGGACCAGGCGGTAGGCGCCGGTGGCGCGCGGCGAGTCGAGCAGGGCGTAGATCACCAGGTGCTTGTCCTGGGGCTTGGGCTTCTCGATCCAGAACTCGCGGAAGCGCGGGAACTCCTCGCCGGAGGGCAGCGCGGTGTCCAGCGCCAGGCCGCGGGCGGAGAGGCCGTAGACGTGGCCCTTGCCGACCACGCGGAAGTAGCTGGCGCCGAGGAAGGTGGCGATCTCGTCGAGCTTGTCGGCCTTGTTGATCGGGTAGAGCACGCGGAACCCGGCGTAGCCGAGGTCCTTGGTGGCATTGGCGTCGAACTGCAGCGTACCGAAGTCGAAACGCGCGGGATCGTACTTGATCTCCTTGACGCTGGTGGCCGTCACCTCGTTGATCTTCACCGGGGTGTCGAAGTGCATGCCCTGGTGATAGAAGCTGAGCTTGAACGGCTCCTTCTCGTCGGCCCAGTAGGCCTTGTCCATGCGGAAGCGGATCTGCTGGTAGTCGGCGAATTTCATCTCGCTGAATACCGACGGCAGGTTGCTGGTCGGCGCGCTGTACTTCTCGCTGGCCAGCTTCTTCGCCTCGCCGGCAACGTCATCGATGGTGAAAGCCCAGGCGTGAGAGGCGCCCAGGGCCAGGAAAGCGGAGCCGACCAGCATCAGGTCGCGCAGGAAATTACGGGAAGCGGTGTGTTGAACGGAACGAAAAATCACGAGTCCCCCTCGTCCGTGAACTTGAAAAAACCAAGGCCGACCCTGGCAATGCCAAAGTGCCGGCGATTGAATTCCGACCCCGGTGAGCCCGAATGATTCCCCGCGATTGCGAAGAACCCTTGCCCGGCCTTGTGGCCTGGGCTTCCGGGGAGCCATTGTTCTAGTCGCATGCGAGTTGCCATCATCCTGCGGCCCGATTACGGACTGCCGCCTGTTCACGCCTCCAGAAGAAAGGTCACCGGCCCGTCGTTGACCAGGTGGACCTGCATGTTGGCGCCGAACCGGCCGGTAGCGACCAGCGGATGACGGGCTCGTGCCTGATCCACGAGATGTTCGAACAACTCGGCGCCCCGGGCTGGCGGCGCCGCGCTGGAAAAGCTCGGCCGCAGGCCCTTGCGGGTGTCGGCGGCCAGGGTGAACTGCGAGACCAGCAGCAGGCCGCCGCCGACATCGCCCAGAGAAAGGTTCATCTTACCTTCAATATCGGCGAACACTCGATAGTTAAGCAGCTTGTGCAGCAGCCGCTGGGCGCTCGCCTCGTCGTCCTGGGGCTCCACGCCGACCAGCGCCAGCAGGCCCTGATCGATGGCGCCGACGATTTCCCCGTCGACTTCCACCCGCGCGGCGCTCACCCGCTGGATCAGCCCTTTCATTCGGCCTCCGGGGGCAGGTTCAGCAGGCGCCGGCCGATTTCGTTGGTGGCGCGCACCAGGGCATCGGCGATGCCCGGCTCGCTGGCGGCGTGGCCGGCGTCGCGGACGATCTGCAGCTCGCTGTTCGGCCAGGCCTTGTGCAGCGCCCAGGCGTTGTCCAGCGGGCAGACCACGTCGTAGCGGCCGTGCACGATGACGCCGGGCAGGTGGGCGATGCGGTGCATGTCGCGCAGCAGCTGGTCCGGTTCGAGGAAGGCGGCGTTGACGAAGTAGTGGTTCTCGATGCGGGCGATGGACAGCGCGCGGTGCGGATCGCTGAAGCGGTCGACCACCGCCGGGTTGGGCCGCAGCGTCGCGGTGCGCCCTTCCCAGGTGGACCAGGCGCGCGCGGCGTGCATCTGGGCGATCTGGTCGCTGCCCACCAGGCGCTTGCGGAAAGCCTGCATGAGGTCGCCGCGCTCGTCCGCCGGGATCGGCGCCAGGTAGTCCTCCCAGTAGTCGGGGAACAGCTGGCTGGCGCCTTCCTGGTAGAACCAGCGCAGATCCTGCGGGCGGCACAGGAAGATGCCGCGCAGGACCAGGGCGTGGACGCGCTCGGGGTGCGTCTGGGCGTAGGCCAGCGACAGCGTCGAGCCCCAGGAGCCGCCGAACAGCACCCATTTCTCGATGCCCAGGTGCTGGCGGATGCGCTCCATGTCGGCCACCAGGTGCCAGGTGGTGTTGTCGTCCAGGCTGGCGAAGGGCGTGGAGCGCCCGCAGCCGCGCTGGTCGAAGGTGACGATGCGGTACAGGTTGGGGTCGAAGAAGCGCCTGGACAGGGCGTCGCAACCGGCACCCGGGCCGCCGTGCACGAAAAGCACCGGCAGGCCGTCCGGTATGCCGCTTTCATCCACGTAGAGGACGTGCGGTTCATCGACGGCCAGCTGGTGCCGGGCGTAAGGCTTGATTTCCGGATACAAAAGCTGCATGGCGCACTCCTGAATCTTTACGTACGGTCCGTCCCTCGACCGGATACCATCCCTTGCGTGTCCGGCATGATACCTGTGCCCGCGCAAAACCGATAAAGGAGTTCACTCGGGATGCCGAGGAAGTTGTATCTTTGCCTGCTGTGCGTCATTTGTCTGCTGGGCGGGTGCAGCAGCGACTCCCCCCAGGACCAGTTGAACGACGCGGTGCGCCAGCTGCAGCGCAACCTCGACGAGCGCGCCACCAGCGCCGTGCTGGCGCAGTTGCACGAGGATTTCCGCGCCCAGGGCGAGTACGACCGCGACTGGGTGCGCCGGACCCTGGCGCAGCTGTTCGTCCAGCAGCCGCGGGTGCGCTTCATCACCCTGGGCCGCAGCAGCCGCGTCGACCGCAACTATGCCGATGTCGGCCATACCCGGGCGGAACTGGCGCTGACCGGCGGCGACGACCTGCTGCCCGAGCGCAGGCGCAACCGCCCCTACAGCGTAAGCCTGGAATGGCGACGCGACGGTGACACCTGGAAGCTGGCGAGGCTCGACTGGCGATGAACCCACTGCAACACCGCATCCGCGCCGCCGGCCTGCTGGTCCGCGAGCAGAGCATCCTGCTGGTGCGCCACGAGGTCGACGGCGACGTCTACTGGATTCCCCCGGGCGGCGGCTTCGAGTCGCACAGCGACCGATCGACGCGCGACACCGTGAAGCGCGAATGCCGCGAGGAAACCGGGCTGGAGGTGGAGGTCGGGCCGCTGGTGTACGTCCGCGAATTCGCCGAGCCGCTGGCCGGGCGCTTCCACATGGAGCTGTTCTACCGCGTCGACGCCTGGCGCGGCGACCTGAGCCTGGACAACCTCCGCGGCCTGGGCGGCGACGAGTTCGCCATCCACGAGGTGGCCTGGGTGCCGCGCGCCGACCTGACCGCCCTGCCCTCCTTCTATCCCGCCGAACTGCTCGACGACGTCTGGGAACGCCTGGCCGCGCCGGCGCCGCTGATCCGCCACCTGGGCCTGCAGGTATGAAACGCCGCTGGCTCCTGCTGCTCGCGGCGCTGCTGGTCCTGCCGATGCTGTTGCCGGAACGCCCGGTCATCCCGGTGCAGGGCGCCAGCCAGCGCGACTGGAACCGCCGTTCGTTCTGGTACGAACCCTGGGGCATTTCCGGGGTGCACAAGGGCATCGACATCTTCGCCGACGCCGGCGCCCCGGCGCTGTCGCCGGTGCCGGGGCTGGTGCTGTACCGCGGCGAGATCGGCCTGGGCGGCAAGGTGGTGCTGATCCTCGGGCCGAAATGGCGTCTGCACTACCTGGCGCACCTGCAGGCCTGGAACGTGGCGCCGCTGCAACCGGTGGGCCGTGGCCAGGTGGTCGGCGCGGTGGGCAGCTCGGGCAACGCCGCCGGCAAGCCGCCGCACCTGCACTACGCGGTGCTGTCGCTGCTGCCGCGGCCCTGGGCGGCCACCGACGAGACCCAGGGCTGGAAGAAGATGTTCTTCGTCGACCCCGGGCAGTTCCTCCTGGCGCGCTGAACGGCGAACTTTGGAAACACTCCCGGCGTGGCCGCGGGGCGCGCGTCTGCGCTACGGTGCCGGGCTCACCTTCATTCCGAAAAGGAGTTCGACATGCTGGCCAGGCCCCTCGCCCTGCCCCTGCTGCTGTGCCTCGCCCTGCTCGCCGGCTGCGGCAAGGACGACCCGCAAGCCGCCCTGGAAGCCGCCGTGCAGCAATTGCAGGCGAACATCGAAGCGAAGAAGACCGGCGCCGTGCTCGACCAGTTGGCCGACGATTTCCGCGCCCAGCAGGTCAACGACCGCGACTGGGCCCGACGCACCATGGCGGTGCTGTTCCTCCGTCACCAGAAGATCGGCGTGCTCGCCCCGGCGAAGAACAGCTGGATCGACCCGGCGGTCTCGCGCCGCGGCTACACCAAGGCCAAGGTCGGCCTGACCGGCGCCGAGGGGCTGATCCCCGACAGCGCGCGCCTGTACGACGTGAAGCTGGAGTGGTGGCTGGAAGACGGCGAGTGGAAGCTGGCCCGGCTGGATTGGGAATGACCGCGCGCCCCGCGCCGAGGTGCTCTTCGTAGGAGCCCGGACATATCGGCGCGGTTCGCGGATGAGATCCGCTCCTACGCTGCCCCACCCGCAGCGTCCCCATGTAGGAGCGCGCCCTGCGCGCGAAATCGCGGGCAGGGCCCGCTCCTATGTATGGACTCACCCCCACCGTCAACCCGCTTTTGAACATGAAAACCCGACTGCATCTATGTATTAGGCCTGTTCGAGGAAGCCACGTCGGGCTTCTGGCCAACATTGGGTAAGCCCGCGGAATGCCGATTACAAAGAGGCCTCGAAGGCCGGTAGGAGCGTAGGCATCGATCCGCGACGGTCTGACCAGGGGTCAATGTTCTTCAGCAAGGGTTGGAGCGACTTGGCGCCCCGTTGGCGGGAACTCGTTGATCAGTGGCTCATTTCCATCTCCCGGCAAGCATTCGGCTTGCGCTGGTAGGTCTGTTCGCTGCACAGCAGCACCCAGGCGATACGCAGGTTGCGGTTGGCCAGTCGCACTGCCGCGCCCTTGCGCCCCAGACGTTGTAGCCAGCGCTGCAGGCGCCGATCGTCCGGGTGTTCGGAATCGGGCCGCAGTTGCTTCAACACCGCATGCGAGCCCACGACCATCAGGCTGCGCACATAGGCGTCGCCACGTTTGGTCATCTTGCCCAGCCGTACCTTCTGCCCGCTGCTGTGCTGGTCGGGCACGATGCCGAAGTAGGCAGCGAACTGACGCGCATTGGCGAAACGTTCCGGCTCGACCTGTTTGGCCAGTAAGGCCGTGGCCGTGATCGGACCGATACCACGTACCGTCATCAGCCGTTTGGCTGTCGGGTCGGCGGCGGCACAGGCTTCCAGACGCCCGGTCAGCGCGGCGATACGCTCGCCCAGCCGTTTCCATTCGTTCAGCATCTCGTCGATCAGCTCGCGCAGCAGAGCCGGCAACGGCTGGCGGGCGTCTTCCAGCACCCGGGTGACACCTTGCTTCAAGCCCACATCCCCCTGCGCCAGGGCGATGCCCTGCTCCAGCAGCAGCCCGCGGATCTGATTACCCATGGCGGTGCGCCGCCGCACATAGCCCCGCCGGACCCGGTGCCAGGCCTGCATCGCCAGTGCCGCGACGCTCTTCACCGGCACCGACGCGATACTGCTATCCCGGCCCGCCCGCAGAATGGCGTGGGCATCATTGCGATCATTCTTCGCTCCGCTCCGGTGCTCGGCCACCCGCTGGGCCGGCAGGATACGCACCGGGTTGCCCTGCGCCTGCAGCAGCCGAGCCCAGGCTTGTGCTCCAGGGCCGGTCTCCATCAGCACCGTCACGCCCTCCGGCAGCTTCTGCAGAAACACCTGAAACGCTTCACGCGACTTGATTCGCTGTTCGTACGCCAGTTGACCCAGGGCGTCTTCCCCCGCCACCTGGAAGACCTTTTTCGCCAGATCCACGGCGACTGTCGTGCACACCGATACATCGGTTGCAGACACCGGCTTATTCATCGTCGTATGCTTTTTCATGGACTCACCCTCACTGTCGGTGGCTTCTTAGACCGCCACCGTGGCGCCTCGACGCCTCGGTGAGGGTGAGTCCATCCAATTACAGGTTGTCGGGAAGCACGGTATTCCTCCCCCGTAGGAGCGGACCTTGTCCGCGATAGCCGAACATACCGGCGCGATTCGCGGATGAGATCCGCTCCTACGCCGCCCCACCCGCAGCGTCCCCATGTAGGAGCGCGCCCTACGCGCGAATCGCGGGCAGGGCCCGCTCCTACAGGTTGTCGGGAAGCACGGTATTCCTCCCCCCGTAGGAGCGGACCTTGTCCGCGATAGCCGGACATACCGGCGCGATTCGCGGATGAGATCCGCTACGCCGCCCCACCCGCAGCGTCCCCATGTAGGAGCGCGCCCTGCGCGCGAAATCGCGGGCAGGGCCCGCTCCTACAGGTTGTGGGGAAGCACGGTATTCCTCCCCCCGTAGGAGCGGACCTTGTCCGCGATAGCCGGACATACCGGCGCGATTCGCGGATGAGATCCGCTCCTACGCTGCCCCACCCACAGCGTCCCCATGTAGGAGCGCGCCCTGCGCGCGATTCGCGGGCAGGGCCCGCTCCTACGCCCATCCTACGAAAAGCATCTCGGCAAGCACCGTGCGCGGGCGTTTCGTCAACGGCCGTAACGCTCGCGGCCCCAGGCCAGGAAGGTCTCCAGCATCTTGCGCAGCACCTCGGCGGTCGGGCCGGCCAGGTCTTCGCGGTAGGCGAACGGCGCCTGTTCATCCATGTAGTTGCACTGCGCGAGTTCCAGCTGTACCGCGTGCACGTGCTGCTCGGGCTGGCCGTAGTGGCGGGTGATGTGGCCGCCCTTGAAGCGCCCGTTCAACACGTGGCTGTAGCCCTCGGCTTCGGCGCACACTGCCTGCAGGCGCTCGGCGAGGTCCGCCGGGCAGCTGTTGCCGGAGTTGGTGCCGATGTTGAAGTCCGGCAGCTTGCCGTCGAACAGGTGCGGGATGTGCGAACGGATCGAGTGCGCGTCCCACAGCAGGGCGTAGCCGAATTCGGCCTTCAGCCGCGCCAGTTCCTCGGCCAGGGTTTGGTGGTACGGCATCCAGACTTCCGCCAGGTAGCGCGCGCGCTCCTCGGCCGAGGGCGCCTGGCCTTCGTGGAACAGCGGGCGGCCGTCGAACAAGGTGTCCGGATACAGGCCGGTGGTGGCCGTGCTGTACAGCGGCTTGTCGTCGGCCGGGCGGTTGAGGTCGATGACGTAGCGCGAGTAGTTCGCCGCCAGGGTGCTGGCGCCCAGTTCGCGGGCGAAGTCGTACAGGCGCGGGATGTGCCAGTCGGTGTCGGCCAGTTCCTTCGCCTCGTCCACCAGGCCGGCTTCCACGGCCGGGGTCAGGCGCGTGCCGGGGTGCGGCATGCTCACCAGCAGCGGCACGCGGCCGCGGCTGAAGCTCAGTACGTTATCCACAGGAGACTTCCTCTGCGTGACGGATGATGCGCTTGGGCAGGTCGCCACCGAGCCAGTAGGCCAGCTCGGCCGGGCGCTGGATGTCCCAGGCGACGAAGTCGGCGAGCTTGCCCGCCTCCAGGCTGCCGTGGTCGGCCTCCAGGCCCAGGGCGCGGGCGGCGTGCAGGGTGACGCCGGCCAGCGCTTCTTCCGGGGTCAGGCGGAAGGCGGTGCAGCCCATGTTCAGCATCAGGCGCAGCGACAGCGCCGGCGAGGTGCCGGGGTTGAGGTCGCTGGCCAGGGCGATGGCCACGCCGTGCTTGCGCAGCGCGTCCATCGGCGGCAGCTGGGTTTCGCGCAGGACGAAGAAGGCGCCCGGCAGCAGCACCGCGACGGTGCCGGCCCTGGCCATGGCGATGGCGTCTTCCTCGGTCATGAATTCCAGGTGGTCGGCGGACAGCGCCTGGTAGCGCGCGGCCAGGCTGGAGCCATGCAGCGACGACAGCTGCTCGGCGTGCAGCTTCACCGGCAGCCCCAACGCCTTGGCGGCCTGGAACACCCGCTCGACCTGCGCCGGGGAGAACGCCAGGTGCTCGCAGAAGGCGTCCACCGCATCCACCAGCCCTTCCTGCGCCAGCGCCGGGAGGATTTCCGCGCAGATCAGCTCGATGTACTCGTCCGCACGCCCGGCATATTCCGGCGGCAGGGCGTGGGCCGACAGGCAGGTGGCGCGCACCGTCACCGGCAGCACCTCGCCCAGGCGCCGCGCCACGCGCAGCATCTTGCGCTCGCTGGGCAGGTCCAGGCCGTAGCCGGATTTCACTTCCAGCACGGTCACGCCGTCGGCCAGCAGCGGCCGCGCGCGCTTGATGGCGCTGGCCAGCAATTCTTCCTCGCTGGCCTCGCGGGTGGCGCGCACGGTGCTGGCGATGCCGCCGCCGGCCGCCGCGATCTCCGCATAGCTGGCGCCCTGCAGGCGCAGCTCGAATTCGGCGCTACGGTCGCCGCCGAACACCAGGTGGGTGTGGCAGTCGATCAGCCCCGGGGTCAGCCAGGCGCCGCCCAGGTCGTGGCTGCGCTGCACCTCGTGCAGCGGCAGCTCGGCGTGTGGGCCGATCCAGTGGATGCGCGCGCCCTCGGTGAGGATCGCGGCGTCCTCGATGATCGAGTACTTGCCGCCGGCCATGGTGGCGGCGTGGCAGTTGTGCCAGAGCTGTTTCATTGCAGTCTCCCGATGCTCGCGCCGACGTTCTGCAGCGCCCGGCGGTCGGCCAGCAGCGCGGCGGCGCGGGCGATGTCCGGGGCCAGCCAGCGGTCGGCGTCGTAGGCCGGCACCTGCTCGCGCAGCAGTTCCCAGGCACGCTGGGTGCCGGCGCCGAAGCGTTGTTCCTTGAGGAATTCGAAGGCCTGGGCGGCCAGCAGGTATTCGATGGCGAGAATCTGCTGGCAGTTGCCGATGCAGCGGCCGAGCTTGAGCGCGGCGCTGGTGCCCAGGCTCAGGTGGTCTTCCTGCAGGCCGGAGGTGACGTAGTTGTCGACCACCGCCGGCTGCGCCAGTTGGCGGTTCTCGCCGGCCAGGGCGGCGGCCACGTACTGCACGATCATCATCCCCGAGTTGACCCCCGGCTGGCTCACCAGGAACGCCGGCAGGCCGCTGACCAGCGGGTTGATCAGGCGGTCCAGGCGGCGCTCGGCGACGCCGCCCAGCTCGGCCACGGCGATGCACAGCAGGTCGGCGGCCATGGCCACGGATTCGCCGTGGGGGTTGGCCTGGGACACCACCCGGTAGTGCTCGGGCGTGCCCAGCACCAGCGGGTTGTCGTTGGCCGAATTGAGTTCGATCTCCACCTGGCGCGCGGCGTGGGCCAGTTGGTCGCGGCAGGCGCCGTGGATCTGCGGCATGGAGCGCATGCTCAGGGCATCCTGGGTGCGGATGCCGCGGCTGCTGGCGAGCACCTCGCTGCCGTCGAGCAGCGCGCGCAGGTTCTCGCCCACCAGCTGCGCGCCGGGGTGCGGCTTGAGCGCGAGGATTTCCGCGTCGAAGGCGTCGGTCTGCCCGCGCAGGGCCTCGAAGCTCATGGCGCCGATCACATCGGCCCAGTGCGCCAGGCGCGTCGCGTCTTCCAGGGCCAGGCAGCACAGGCCGGTCATGCAGGGCGTGCCGTTGACCAGGCTGAGCCCGTCCTTGGCGCCCAGCTCCACCGGCGCCAGGCCCTCGGCGCCCAGCGCTTCGGCGGCGCTGACGATGCGCCCCTGGTAGCTCACCTCGCCGACGCCCAGCAGGGCCACGCCGACGTGGGCCATGTGCGTCAGGTAGCCCACCGAGCCCTGGGCCGGCACCCGCGGGGTGATGCCGCGGTTGAGCAGTTCCAGCAGCGCCTGCACCACGCGGCGGTGCAGGCCGGACTTGCCGAGGCTGTAGTTGGCGATGGCGACGCAGACGATCGCGCGCGTCTGCTCGTCCTTCAGCGCCTCGCCGACGCCGCAGGCGTGGCTGAGCAGGGTGTTGCGCGACAGCTGGGCCAGTTGCTCGCCTTCGAGCACCACGTTGCACAGGGCGCCGAGGCCGGTGCTGATGCCGTAGGCGCGCTCGCCGCGCTCGACGATGCGCTCGACGATGCCGCGGGCGTTGTCGATGCGCGCCCAGGCCGCCGCCGAAAGCTCCAGGCGCGCGCCGTGGCGGGCCACGGCGACCACGTCCTGCCAGTGCAGGGGCGCGTCGCCGAAGGTGATGATGGAAGCGGAGGACATCGAGACTCCCGGACTACAGGTTGGCCACGCGGCGCTGGACGAAGCGGTCGACGTACTCGTCGGCCGGCTGGTGGAGGATTTCCCGCGAGGCGCCGACCTGGATCAGCTGGCCGTCCTTGAGGATGGCGATGCGGTTGCCGATGCGCACCGCCTCGTCGAGGTCGTGGGTGATGAAGACGATGGTCTTGTGCAGGGTCTTCTGCAGTTCCAGCAACTGGTCCTGCATGTCCGCGCGGATCAGCGGATCGAGGGCGCTGAACGCCTCGTCCATGAGGATCACGTCGGTGTCGGCGGCCAGCGCGCGGGCCAGGCCGACACGCTGGCGCATGCCGCCGGAGAGCTGGTGCGGGTAGGACTTCTCGTAGCCCTTCAGGCCCACGGTGGCGATCCAGTGCAGCGCGCGCTCCTGGCACAGCGCCTTGCTCTCGCCGCGGACCTTGAGGCCGTAGGCGACGTTGTCGAGCACGCTCTTGTGCGGCAGCAGGCCGAAGCTCTGGAACACCATGCTGATCTTGCGCCGGCGGAAGTTCTCCAACTGGCGCGAGTCATAGCGCAGGATGTCTTCGCCGTCGACCAGGATCTCGCCGCTGGTGGGGTCGATCAGGCGGTTGAAGTGGCGCACCAGGGTCGACTTGCCGGAGCCGGACAGGCCCATGATGACGAAGATTTCACCGGCCTCGATGGACAGCGACAGGTCGTTCACCCCGACCACGCAGTCGGTGGCGGCCAGCACCTCGGCCTTGCTCTTGCCCTGGCGGATCATCGCCAGGGCGGCGTCGGCGCGGGCGCCGAAGATCTTGTAGACGTTCTTGACCTGGATCTTGCTCATTTGCTGGCCTCGTGGTGACGCGAGCGGCCGTAGGCCTGGGTGATGCGGTCGATGACCACGGCGAGGATGACGATCGCAAGACCCGCCTCCAGGCCCTTGCCGACGTTGAGCGTCTGGATGCCCACCAGCACGTCCTCGCCCAGGCCGCGGGCGCCGATCATCGAGGCGATCACCACCATCGACAGGGCCATCATGGTGGTCTGGTTGATGCCCGCCATGATGCTCGGCAGGGCCAGCGGCAGCTGCACGCCGAACAGCTGCTGGCGGCGGTTGGCGCCGAAGGCGGTGACCGCTTCCATGACCTCGCGGTCGACCTGGCGGATGCCCAGGTCGGTGAGGCGGATCAGCGGCGGCGCGGCGTAGATCACGGTGGCGAAGATCGCCGGCACCTTGCCCAGGCCGAACAGCATCAGCACCGGGATCAGGTACACGAAGCTGGGCATGGTCTGCATGATGTCCAGCAGCGGCAGCAGGATGGCGCGCAGGCGGTCGCTGCGGGCGGCGAGGATGCCCAGGGGGATGCCGATCAGCACCGAAATGATGGTGGCTACCATCATCAGCGCGAGGGTCTGCATGAGCTTGTCCCACAGCCCCACCGCGCCGACCAGGAACAGCAGGCCGGTGATCACCAGGGTCGGCACCAGGCGCCGGGTGGCGTGCCAGGCGATGCCGGCGACGATGGCCAGCATCAGCCACCAGGGCGTGGCGCGCAGCAGGCTTTCGAGGTTGACGATGGCCCACAGCAGGGTGTCGGAAATGTGCCGGAAGACGTCGCCGTAGTTGGTCACCAGGGCGTCGACCCAGCCGTTGACCACGTCGGCGATGGAGAAGGTGAAGCGTTCAGGGAACATGGCTCGTACTCGCAAGGATTAGGCATCGCCGGGGAGGCCTGGCCTCCCCGGCTCGGGCAGCGTCAGAGCGCGGCCTGGATCTTCTTCGCGGCGTCCTCGCTGACCCAGGCGGTCCACACCTCAGGGTGCTCCTTGAGGAAAGCCTTGGCCAGTTGTTCGGAGGACAGTTTCTCCTTGGCCATCTTCGCCAGGTTCTGGTTCAGCAGGTCGATGGGCAGGTTGACCTTCTCCAGCACCGCGACCAGCTCCGGCGCCTGGTCATGGAAGCTGCGCGACAGGCCGACCTGGATCTTCACGTCCTTGTTCACCCCCGGCTCGTCCAGCTTGACCAGGTCGGCCTGGCCCATCAGCGGCGTCGGCGACCAGTAGTAGAAGAGGATCGGCTCCTTGCGCTTGTAGCTGGACAGCACCGCGGCATCCAGCGCCGGGCCGGTGCCCGGGCGGAAGTTGGTGTACTTGTCCTCCAGGCCGTATTTCTTGAGCATCTCGGAGTTTTCCAGCTCGCAGGTCCAGCCGGCCGGGCAGTTGTAGAAGCGGCCCTTGCCCGGCTCTTCCGGGTCGCGGAACAGCTCGGCGTACTGGCCCAGGTCGGTGACCGCCTTGAGGTTCGGCGCCTTGGCCTCGATGCCGCGGGCCTTGTCGCCCTCGATCACGAAGCGCGGCACGTACCAGCCCTCGGTGGCGCCGACGATGGGCGCGCCCACGCCGACCACCTTGTTGGCGGCGGCGGCCTTGTTCCAGGCGTCGCTGCGGCCGATCCACTCCTCGCTGAAGATCTGGATGTCGTTGTTGGCCAGGGCCTGCTCCATGGTGATGGAGTTGCCCGGCAGGCTGTCGGTCTCGCAGCCGTAGCCGTTCTTCAGGATGAACTGCATGACGTCGGTGAGCAGCATGCCGCTCTCCCAGTTCAGCCCGGCGAACTTCACCGGCTTGCCGCTCTCGCACCAGCCCGCGGCCTGGGCCGATGCCATGGAACCCAGCAACCCGGCGCAAAGGATCAGGCCCAGCAGCGTCTTCTTGGAATTGTTCATCTGATGCTCCTAAAAGTGGAAAGGGAGTTGGGCAGTACAAGGGCCGCGCCCGTGCGGGGCGCGGCCGGGCCGGTTCAGGTACGGGCCGGCAGGATCAGCCGGTCCGGCACCGCCCGGCTGCTGCGCCGGGCGACCAGGTAATAGAGGACGGCGGGCACCACCAGGCCGATGATCCAGGAGATGTCCACGCCGCCCAGGTAGTCCACCAGCGGGCCGGTGTAGAACTTGGTGGCGATGAACGGCAGCTGGACCAGCACGCCGATCACGTACACGCTGATCCCCGGCAGGTTCCAGCGGCCGTAGCGGCCGTCCGGGTCGGCCAGCGCCGGCACGTCGTAGCGCTCGCGGGTGATCAGGTAGTAGTCCACCAGGTTGACCGCACTCCACGGGGTGAAGAAGGCCAGCAGGAACAGGATGAAGGACTTGAACGCGCCGAGGAACGAATGCTGGCCGAGCAGCGCGACCAGGGTGGCGGCGCCGACGATCAGCAGCACGAACACCAGGCGCTGCCGGGGCGTGACTTCGACGTGGCCGCGGAAGCCGCTGATGATGGTGGCGATGCACATGAAGCTGCCGTAGGAGTTCAGCGTGGAGATGGTCACCTTGCCGAAGGCGATGCTGAAGTACAGCAGCGCCGCGGTGGCGCCGCTGCCGCCCAGGCCGACGATGTAGGCGACCTCGCGGCCGGCGAACTGGCCGTTGGCCATGGCCGCGGCGAACACCCCGAGGACCATCGCCACCTGCGCGCCGATCACCGAACCGGCGCCGACGGCGAGGAAGGTCTTCACCGACGAGGTCTTGCTCGGCAGGTAGCGCGAGTAGTCGGCCACGTAGGGGCCGAAGGCGATCTGCCAGGACGCGGCCAGGGACACCGCGAGCAGGAAGCTGCTCCAGCTGAAATGACGGATCTGCAGCAGCGCGCCGACGTCGGTCTGGGTCATCAGGCGGCTGAACAGGTAGACGAAGGCGATCACCCCGATGACGCTGGCGAGGCGGCCGATGAAGTGGATCACCCGATAGCCGAGCACGGTCGCCAGGACGATGACGCTGGCGAAGATCAGGATGCCGGCGCTGTCGCTGACGCCGAACAGCTGGCCCAGCGCCTGCCCGGAAAGCACCGTGCCGGTGGCGGTGAAGCCCAGGTACATGAGGCACACCAGCACGATCGGGATGGCCGCGCCGTAGACGCCGAACTGCACCCGGCTGGAGATCATCTGCGGCAGGCCCAGCTTGGGCCCCTGGGCCGCGTGCAGGGCCATGACCCCGCCGCCGAGCAGCTGGCCGATGAGCAGGCCGATCAGCGACCAGAACACGTCGCCGCCCAGCACCACGGCCAGGGCCCCGGTGACGATGGCGGTGATCTGCAGGTTGGCGCCCAGCCACAGGGTGAACTGGCTGTAGAGCTTGCCGTGGCGCTCGGCCTCGGGGATGTAGTTGATCGAGCGCCGCTCGATCAGCGGCTTGCTGGAGTTCTCACTGGCCTGGGACATCGCTTTTCTTCTCCACCCCGGCGCCGGGCCGGGGTTCTTGTTGTGTCAGAGGACGGATTCCGCTCGGCCCGACCGCCGCGCCCCCACCCGCGCGGCGGTTCCTCCCTGGCCCGGGGCGGCGGAGCCGCCCCTGTGCCTCACTTGCCGGTGATCATCGGCAGGTTCAGGCCCTGTTCCTTGGCGCAGTCGATGGCGATCTGGTAGCCGGCGTCGGCATGGCGCATCACGCCGGTGCCCGGGTCGTTGGTCAGCACGCGGGCGATGCGCGCGGCGGCTTCGTCGGTGCCGTCGCAGACGATCACCATCCCCGAGTGCTGCGAGAAGCCCATGCCCACGCCGCCGCCGTGGTGCAGCGAAACCCAGGTGGCGCCGCTGGCGGTGTTCAGCAGGGCGTTGAGCAGCGGCCAGTCGGACACGGCGTCGGAGCCGTCCTGCATGGCCTCGGTCTCGCGGTTCGGGCTGGACACCGAGCCGGAGTCCAGGTGGTCGCGGCCGATCACGATCGGCGCCTTCAGCTCGCCGCTGCGGACCATTTCGTTGAACGCCAGGCCGAGCTTGGCGCGCTGGCCCAGGCCGACCCAGCAGATGCGCGCCGGCAGGCCCTGGAAGCTGATGCGCTCCTTGGCCATGTCCAGCCAGCGGTGCAGGTGGGCGTCGTCGGGGATCAGCTCCTTGACCTTGGCGTCGGTCTTGTAGATGTCCTCGGCGTCGCCCGACAGCGCGGCCCAGCGGAACGGGCCGATGCCGCGGCAGAACAGCGGGCGGATGTAGGCCGGGACGAAGCCGGGGAAGTCGAAGGCGTTGGCCACGCCCTCTTCCTTGGCCATCTGGCGGATGTTGTTGCCGTAGTCGAAAGTCGGCACGCCCTGCTTCTGGAACTCCAGCATGGCCTTCACGTGCACGGCCATGGACTGCTTGGCGGCCTTGACCACGGCGGCCGGTTCGGTCTGCGCGCGGTCGCGGTACTGCTCCCAGCTCCAGCCGATCGGCAGGTAGCCGTTGAGCGGGTCGTGGGCGCTGGTCTGGTCGGTGACCATGTCCGGGCGCACACCGCGGCGCACCAGCTCCGGGAGGATTTCGGCGGCGTTGCCCAGCAGGGCGATGGAGATGGCCTTGCCTTCGGCGGTGTACTTGGCGATGCGCGCCAGGGCGTCGTCCAGGTCCTTGGCCTGTTCGTCGACGTAGCGGCTGCGCAGGCGGAAGTCGATGCGGCTCTGCTGGCACTCGATGTTCAGCGAGCAGGCGCCGGCCAGGGTCGCGGCCAGCGGCTGGGCGCCGCCCATGCCGCCCAGACCGGCGGTCAGCACCCAGCGGCCCTTGAGGTTGCCGGCGTAATGCTGGCGGCCGGCTTCGACGAAGGTTTCGTAGGTGCCCTGGACGATGCCCTGGCTGCCGATGTAGATCCAGCTGCCGGCGGTCATCTGGCCGTACATGGCCAGGCCCTTGGCGTCCAGTTCGTTGAAGTGTTCCCAGGTGGCCCAGTGCGGCACCAGGTTGGAGTTGGCGATCAGCACGCGCGGGGCGTTGGCGTGGGTCTTGAACACACCGACCGGCTTGCCGGACTGCACCAGCAGGGTCTCGTCGTCGTTCAGCTCTTTAAGGGTGGCGACGATTTTGTCGTAGCACTCCCAGTTGCGCGCGGCGCGGCCGATGCCGCCGTACACCACCAGTTCCTTGGGGTTCTCCGCGACTTCCGGGTCGAGGTTGTTCATCAGCATGCGCAGCGGGGCTTCGGTCAGCCAGCTCTTGGCGTTCAGCTGGGTGCCGCGCGGGGCGCGGATTTCGACGTCACGGAATTTGCTGGATTCGGTCACGGCAGGCTCCTTCAAGGCAGTCTTGGGCTCGGATGCGAAAGCCGGGGCGTTCGGCTTCCGGCAACGGGATTCGGGTTGGGCATCGGTGCAGGAAGCGTCGCCTCCTGTCACGTATATGCTTGTACATACAAGTATAAGCAAAGGAAAGGCCAAGTCCCTCGCCGGGCACATCGGGCACAGCGGAAATAGAACTCAACCTATTGATTTAAAAAGTATTAATAGATGACTTCGTACAACCGGGCGGGTCCAGGAAGGCAGCTACATCTGTCGGTCATACGCACCAGAACGGTGATCGCCTGCTCCATTTCGTAGCATCCGGTAACGCCTCGCCGTTACAGCTCACCTCATTTCCCGGGAGCGCCGCTGCCCTTCCTTATTTCCTACAGAGGGACGCCGCACCCCGCTCGCGCGCGCAGGAATGGCGTCGGCGCAATCCGGCCCAATGGAATGGCTCGCTTATTGCTCATACTTGTATATACAGGAATAGATAGTCTCGCCGCCGAGCGCGGTAACACTCCGGAACACGGGAGCCGTCATGTCCGAAACCCTGCAGATCACCCCCGGCCAGTTTTCCCTCGACCAGCTGCGCGCCATCCACCAGCGGCAACCCGAGCTGCAACTGGATGCAGCCTGCCGCGCGAACATCGAGAACAGCGCCCGCACGGTCAGCCAGATCATCGCCGACCAGCGCACCGTCTATGGCATCAACACCGGCTTCGGCCTGCTGGCGCGCACTTCCATCCCCGAGGATTCGCTGGTCACCCTGCAGCGCAACCTGATCCTCTCGCACTGCACCGGCACCGGCCCGCTGCTGGACGACGCCAGCGTGGCGCTGATCATGGCGCTGAAGATCGGCTCCCTGGCCCGCGGCTTCTCCGGCGTGGGCATGGCGGTGATCGACACCCTGCTCAAGCTCTACCAGGCGCGCGTCTACCCGTGCATCCCGTCCCAGGGCTCGGTGGGCGCCTCCGGCGACCTGGCGCCGCTGGCGCACATGTCCTCGGCGCTCATCGGCGTCGGCCAGGTGCGCCACCAGGGCCGCGTCATGGAGGCCAGCGAAGGCCTGGCCATCGCCGGCTGCCAGCCGCTGGTGCTGGGACCCAAGGAGGGCCTGGCGCTGATCAACGGCACCCAGGTGTCCACCGCCCTGGCCCTGCGCGGGCTGTTCGCGGCGGAGAAGCTGTTCGTCTCGGCGGTGGTCGCCGGCAGCCTGACGGTGGAAGCGCTCAAGGGCTCCTACGTGCCCTTCGACGCGCGCATCCAGGCGGTCCGCGGCCAGCCCGGGCAGATCGACGTGGCGGCCTTCTACCGCGAGCTGCTGCACGACAGCCAGATCAACCAGTCGCACATCGACTGCAAGCGCGTGCAAGACCCCTACTCCCTGCGCTGCCAGCCCCAGGTAATGGGCGCCTGCCTCGACCACCTGCGCTTCGCCGCCGGAGTGTTCCTGCGCGAAGCCAACGCGGTGTCGGACAACCCGCTGGTGTTCAGCGCCGACGGCGACGTGCTCTCCGGCGGCAACTTCCACGCCGAGCCGGTGGCCATGGCCGCCGACGTGCTGGCCCTGGCCATCGCCGAGATCGGCGCCCTGTCGGAACGGCGCATCGCCCAGCTGGTGGACCCGGCGCTGTCCGGCCTGCCGGCGTTCCTGGTCAGGGAAGGCGGGCTGAACTCCGGCTTCATGATCGCCCAGGTGACCTCGGCGGCCCTGGCCTCGGAGAACAAGACCCTGGCCCATCCGGCCTCGGTGGACAGCCTGCCGACCTCGGCCAACCAGGAAGACCACGTGTCCATGGCCACCTTCGCCGCGCGCCGCCTGCAGGACATGGCTGGCAACAGCTCGGCGGTGGTCGCCATCGAGCTGCTGGCCGCCGCCCAGGGCGTGGAATTCCACGCGCCGCTGCAAAGCTCGCCGCAGCTGCAGGAAGTGCTGAAGATGATCCGCGCCCAGGTCCCGGCCTACGACCAGGACCGCTACTTCGCCCCGGACATCGCCGCGGCCCGTGCCTGGGTGGAGGAAGGCGCGCTCAGCCGCTGGCTGGATTACTCGCGGCTGTACGGCTGATTGGACGACGGTGGCGTTCTACGCCACCGCAGACGCGGCCCGCGCCTACAGCGCCTTGCCGAGGCGCTCTTCGTAGGATGGGTTGAGCCTGCGATACCCATCGCGCCATGGTGATGGGTATCGCTTCGCTCAACCCATCCTACGGGGTGTCGTGTTTGCTGGGCCATGCCCGCGAAAGCACCTGCAAGGCGCTTCTCCCACTAACGAAAAAGGGCTCCCCCGGCAGTCTTTTCCCTCAGCGTGATTCGAGTTCGATCACGCAGATGTCGGCACTTCCCGCCACGCTCAGCCGCCATTCCCGCAACCGCTCCTCGCCCTCGGCAAGCAGCGTGTCATGCAGCCCCAGCACAGCAGCGGCCCCGCCATCCTGGCTGACGTGAACCCCCTCGCCCGCACTGAACAGCAGCACAGTCGAAGCGCTGCTGAAGAAGTGCGCCTCACCGCCCACCCGCAGCCACTGCAGGCGTGCGCGGTAGCGCGCGGGCGCATAGATCAGGTTGAAGTCGCGGATGGCGCCGCCGAGCAGCTCGCAGTCCACCGCGCTGGCGCCATCGAAGGCGAAGGCGTCCAGGGCGCGCAGCTCGCGGGACGGCTCGCCGTCGACGGTCAGGCGCATGCCCTCGCCTTCCAGCACGGTGATCACCCGCTGGTAACCGCTGAAGGCAGAGAACGGCCCCGGTACGCCGACGTCGGCGATGGACAGGCGCCAGCCGAAGCCCTCCAGGCCGTCGCCGGCGTCGCGGAGGATTTCGCGGGTGCTGCCCGCGCCGTTCTTCCAGGGCATCACCGGGTAGTCGGCGGCCCGCAGCAGGCGGTGGTTCATGAGGAGAAGCGTCCTTCCAGGCGGTAGCGCGAGCCCGGGTAGAGCAGGCGCGCGCTGGTCACGGTGTTGCGCCCCGACCAGGTGCGCCGGCGGATCATCAGGCAGGGCTCGTGGCGGTCGATGTTCAGCAGCCTGCATTCCTCGGCATCGGGCAGCACCGCCTCGACCACGTGCTCGCCCTCGCTGAGCGGCGCCACCTGGGTGAGGTAGGCGAAGGGCGTCTGCCCGGTGAAGTCCTGCTTGAGGTAGTCCGGCGCCACGGCGGCGTTGACGTAGCGGTCCTCGATCTGCACCGGCACGTCGTTCTCGAAGTGCACGATCAGCGAATGGAACACCCGCTGGCCTTCACGCACGTCCAGCGTCAGGGCGCGCTCGGCGCTGGCCTTCTCCTCTTCCAGGCGCACCACCACGCAATGGTGGCGATGGCCGCGGGCCTGGATTTCCTCGGCTATGTTCTGCACCTGGAACAACGCCGACTGGCCCTTGGGCTCGGCGACGAAGGTGCCGACGCCCTGCATGCGCACCAGCAGGCCGTCGTTGGTCAGCTCGCGCAGGGCACGGTTGATGGTCATGCGGCTGACGCCCAGCTCGCTGACCAGCTCGCTCTCCGAGGGCACCCGGTGGTGCGGCGGCCAGGCGCCGGACTGGATCTGCTGGACGATCATCTGCTTCACCCGCGCGTACAGCGGGGCGGGCAGCTCGCCCATCTGCGAGGCCAGCGAAGAGCCCTCCGCGGGCGGGGTGGGCGGGGACGATGCGGGCACGGGGGTACTCCTTGTCGGGGCGACGGTGGGCAGTGGCGGGAAGGCAGCGGCGCGATGCGCTCTTGTCCTCCGGCATGTACCGGAATCGACCGGTGCATACAAGTCCCGCGGCGACCGCCGGGCGCGTCACCTAGTTTACGGCCATCCTAAACGTCTGTATATGTATATACAAATTCGAAGAGCCCTGCGAGGACCCCAGCATGCCTGCCCTGTTCGCCGAACACGCCCTGCTCCCCAGCGGCTGGGCCCGCGATGTCCGTTTCGAGGTTGCCGCCGACGGCCTGCTGGCGCGGGTCGAGGCCAACGCCAGCGCCGAGGGCGCCGAGCGCCTGCGCGGGCCGGTGCTGCCGGGCATGCCCAACCTGCACTCGCACGCCTTCCAGCGCGCCATGGCGGGCCTGGCCGAGGTGGCCGGCAACCCCAACGACAGCTTCTGGACCTGGCGCGAGCTGATGTACCGCCTGGTCGGCCGCATCACCCCGGAGCAGCTGCAGGTCATCGCCCGCCAGCTGTACATCGAGATGCTCAAGGCCGGCTACACCGGCGTCGCCGAATTCCACTACGTGCACCACGACCTGGACGGGCAGCGTTACGCCGAGCCGGCCGAGCTGGCGCTGCGCGTCAGCCAGGCCGCGCGCGAGGCCGGCATCGGCCTGACGCTGCTGCCGGTGCTCTACAGCCATTCCGGCTTCGGCGGCCAGCCGCCCAGCGAGGGCCAGCGCCGCTTCATCAACGGCACCGACGCCTACCTGGAGCTGATCCATGGCCTGCAGCCGCGCCTGGCGGCGCAGCCGGCGCAGCGCGTCGGCCTGTGCTTCCACTCGCTGCGCGCGGTGACGCCGCAGCAGATCACCGAGGTGCTGGAGTCCGACAGCAGCGAAGGGCCGATCCACATCCACATCGCCGAGCAGCAGAAGGAAGTCGACGACTGCCTGGCCTGGAGCCAGCGCCGGCCGCTGCAGTGGCTGTACGACAACATCGAGGTGGACGAGCGCTGGTGCCTGGTCCACGCCACCCACGCCGAGCCCGACGAAGTCGCCGCCATGGCCGCCAGCGGCGCGGTGGCCGGCCTGTGCCTGACCACCGAGGCCAACCTCGGCGACGGCATCTTCCCGGCGGTGGACTACCTGGCCCGCGGCGGGCGCCTGGGCATCGGCTCGGACAGCCACGTGTCGCTGAGCGTGGTGGAGGAACTGCGCTGGCTGGAGTACGGCCAGCGCCTGCGCGACCAGAAGCGCAACCGCCTGTACCGCAGCGACCAGCCCAACATCGGCCAGACGCTCTACGAAGCGGCTCTCCAAGGTGGTGCCCAAGCCCTGGGCCAACCGGTGGGCGAACTGGCGGCGGGCCGCCGCGCCGACCTGCTGGTGCTCGACGGCAACGATCCCTACCTGGCTACGGCCAAGCCCGAGACACTGCTCAACCGCTGGCTGTTCGCCGGCGGCGACCGCCAGGTGCGCGATGTGATGGTCAACGGGCAGTGGGTGGTGCGGGAGCGCCGGCATGCGCTGGAAGAGCAGAGCGCCGGGGAGTTTGCGGGGGTGTTGCGGGAGTTGTTGGCGTAGGGCGGCTCCGTGCTTGACACCGAGCGGCCTGGGGCCGAGGTCAAACGGCGGATAACGCGGAGCGTTATTCGCCCTACGCCTGGCTTTCGTTGATTGCGGATGGTGTTTGCCGGCAGATTCATCTCCGGGGCAACCCCTTTTCCCTCTCCCCAGCCCTCTCCCTGAAGGGAGAGGGGGCTAGTCCGTGCCGAGAGATGGAAGGGTTTCAGCCGGACACCTCCGGCGTCGCCGGCTGACTCTAAAACACCCAGCCCTGCCCAACGGTCCCCTCTCCCTTCAGGGAGAGGGTTAGGGAGAGGGAGCGGAGGTGAAGTAGCGCGCCTGCGTTACCGGCAGGCACCGTCCCTCAATTCCCCGCGATCGCACTATCCTTGCTCCGCCAAATCAGATCGCTCGTGTCATACCCCTTGCGATTGGCCTCGGCCAACAAACGACGCAACGTCGCCTCCGGCAGGCTGGTCTGCCGCGCCAGCAGCCACAGGTGGTCGCGGTCGCGGTTGCCGACCAGTGCGGTCTGGTAGTCCTCGTCGACGTAGAGCACCTGGTAGTCGCCGCGCACCACGCCGGGGAGCAGCCGCGACGCCCAGTTATCGAAACGCACCCAGAAGGCATCGGTGCTGCCCGGCGTCTGCGGGGTGGCTGTGCCGGTCACCTGCTTCCAGCTGCCGTCGGCGGTGCGGCAGCGGTTGCGCAGGCCGATGCTGCCGTCGGCGCGCACGCTGTAGTGGGCCTCGGACTGCAGGCAGGCGCGCTGGAAGAACATCGGCTTGCGCGCCAGCTCGTACCAGGTGCCGGCGTAGCGCTGCGGGTCGACCTGCATCGTTTGCGGCCGCTCCTCGGCGTGCCCGGCGCAGCCGCCGATGCCGGCCAGCGCGACGGCGGCGAGCACCCGCAGCGCGGCGTTCATCTCACTTCAGGCCCTGGCCGGAGAACATCAGCACCTTGTCGCCGGCGTACTGCACGCTGATGAAGGTCTTGTCGTCACCCCAGGTGCAGCTGGACACGCCCAGCGCGCCGGAGCACTCGGTCGGCTTGCCGAGCAGGGCCTCCACCTCGGCCTTGTCCATGCCGGCCTTGAGCTTGGAATAGTTTTCCTGGTTGAGCTTGCTGCAGGCGGCCATGGCGATGCAGACGGCGATCAGGGCGATACGGCGGAAGGACATGGGCAACTCCATTGTCGGATGGTCCATTGGACAAGCGTGGCACAGGCCACGCGAAACGCACCCTTGGAGTCAGAAACGCGAGCCGGGTTCCTTGAGGAAGGCGACTTCCTCGGCGCTGGACTCGCGGCCAAGGATGGCGTTGCGATGGGGGAAGCGGCCGAAGCGCGCGACCACTGCGCGGTGGCGCTCGGCGTAGTCGAGGAAATCGGCGAACAGCGCCTTGTCGTCCTCGGCGGCCTGCTCGTGCAGTTCGGCGAAATGCTTCACCGCCTGCTCCTGCTGCGCCAGGTCCTCGGCGTGCTCCAGCACCAGGTAGACGAAGACCCGCTCGATGGGCTGCAACTGGCGATCCAGCCCGGCCGCAAGACCGCGGCGCACCAGCGCCTGGGCGCGGGCGTCGCCGTCGTAGGCGCGCGGCGTGTCGCGGAAGACCATCCGCGGCAACTGGTCCAGCAGCAGGATCAGCGCCAGCCAGCCCTGGGCCGAGCCGGCCCAGTCGGCCAGCCCGCCGTCCAGGGCCTGGCGCACCAGGCCGCCGAAGCGGTTGTCCGAAGCCGTGTCCTCGCAGGCGCTCTTGCCGAACCACAGGCCGTTGCGCTGGGCGGCGACGTCGCTGGCGCGCAGGGCGTCGCCGAACCACCAGTCGAGCAGCGCCTGCCAGGCGGGTACCGCGCTCATCAGGCCTGGTGGTAGCCGGTGACGCGCTCGACCTCTTCCTTCGAACCGAGGAATACGGCCACGCGCTGGTGCAGCGAATCCGGCTGGATGTCGAGGATGCGCTGGGTGCCGTTGGTGGCGGCGCCGCCGGCCTGCTCGATGATGAAGGACATCGGGTTGGCCTCGTACATCAGCCGCAGCTTGCCGGGCTTCTCCGGCTCACGGGCATCGCGCGGGTACATGAAGATGCCGCCGCGGGTCAGGATGCGGTGCACGTCGGCCACCATGGAGGCGATCCAGCGCATGTTGTAGTTCTTGCCCAGCGGGCCTTCCTTGCCGGCCAGCAGTTCGCTGACGTAGCGCTGCACCGGGGCTTCCCAGTGGCGCTGGTTGGACATGTTGATGGCGAACTCGGCAGTGCTTTCCGGCACGCGGATGTTGTCGTGGGTGAGCACGAAGCTGCCCAGCTCACGGTCCAGGGTGAAGCCCTTGACGCCGTCACCGAGGGTCAGCATCAGCATGGTCTGCGGGCCGTAGATGGCGTAGCCGGCGGCGACCTGCTTGGTGCCCGGCTGGAGGAAGGCCTGCTCGTTGAGGCTGTCGTTCTGGCTCAGGTGCTGCTCGGGGCAGCGCAGCACCGAGAAGATGGTGCCGACCGAGACGTTGACGTCGATGTTGCTGGAGCCGTCCAGCGGGTCGAACACCAGCAGGTAGGCGCCCTTGGGGTACTTGCCGGGGATCTGGTAGGCGTTGTCCATTTCCTCGGAGGCCATGCCGGCCAGGTGGCCGCCCCACTCGTTGGCTTCCAGGAGGATTTCGTTGGACATCACGTCCAGCTTCTTCTGCACCTCGCCCTGCACGTTCTCGGTGCCCATGCTGCCCAGCACGCCGCCCAGGGCGCCCTTGGACACGGCATGGCTGATTTCCTTGCACGCACGCGCCACCACCTCGATGAGGAAGCGCAGGTCGGCCGGGGTGTTGTGGCTGCGGGTCTGCTCGATGAGGTAGCGGCTGAGGGTAACGCGGGACATGGAAGGGCTCCGGGGGAGAGGTAGGAAAAAAACTGCGCGCATTCTAGCGTGGAATCGGCCACGCCGCCTCCCGTACGGCGCGTCCGTCCTGAGGTTGGAGCGCGCCGCCGGTGGTCGGTTCCCTCGTCGCTGCGGCCGTCAGTCGCGGCGGCTTGCTGGCGTGCCCGGCCTAGAAGTCCAGGCTCAGCGCCAGGCTCACGCCCTGCTGCAGGTCGTCGTCGCTGCGGTGCGCGCTGTAGCCGCCACGCAGCGAGAGTTCCGGGGTCAGCTTCCGGGCGAAGCCCAGGGTCGCGCGCTGCAGGTGGCTCTGCGGGGTGTAGCCCTGCAGGGTGAAGCCGTTGGCCGGCAGGCTGGTGAAGGCCATCCCGATGTTCTGGGTGTCGTCGGCGTATTCACGCTCCACCGCGACTTCGCCGAACAGCTGGGTCTGCTCGCTGAGCGCGTACTTGCCCTGCAGGCCCGCGCCGAGACGGCGGGAATAGCGCTTCTGCTCGTCGAACGACAGCGAGGTGGAAGCGTTGCCCTCGTCGTAGCCGTCCACCTTCACCCGCGCCCAGTCGGCGCTGACGAAGGGCGACAGGTGCCAGGCCTCGCCGCCCTGGGCGATGTCGTAGCCGATCCGGCCGCTGAAGGCGAGCAGGTTGCCGTTGGTGTCGCCCTTCTCCTCGACGGTGCGCGGGCCGATGGCGAACTTGCGGTTGGCCTCGTCGTAGTCGAGGTAGCCGCCGGTCACCGCGGCATCGCCCCACCAGCGATCCTGCTGGTACTGCACGAAGAGGCTGCCCAGGTAGCTGTTGAGCTTGTAGTCGGAATCCTCGGCGCCGGCCTCCAGTTTCTGCCGGTAGAAACCGGCGGCGATGCCGGCGCGCCAGGCGTCGTCCAGGCGCAGCGAGCCGCCCAGGGTCAGGTTGTAGCCGAAGCCGTCGCCGCTGGCGGCGCTGTCCTGGTCGTCGTAGTCCAGGTGCTGGCCGCCGCCGGTGAGGAAACCGCGCCATTGGCCGACGCCCTGCCAGTTCTCCCAGTCGGCCAGCCACTGGCTGCGCAGCTCGTCCTGGTAGGCGCGCAGGGTGCCGTGGGCCATTTCCGGCAGCAGGGTGGCCTCCCAGGGCGCGGACAGCACCGAGTAGGCGTAGTCGGCGATCAGCGTCTGGCCGGCGATGGTCGGGTGCACGCCATCGTTGAAGATCAGCTTGGTCGGGTCGGGGCTGCTGCCGTGGCGGCCGTAGGCCGGGTTTTCCGGGCAGCTGTTGCCACTGAAGCAGGTGCCCACCAGGTTCTGTCCGGTGGCCAGGCCATAGGCGCCGGGGTCGGCCAGCACTTCCTGGAGCATCAGCGGGATGTTCAGCGGGATCACGTTGGCGCCGCTGCTGGCCAACTGGCTGACCAGCTCTTCGTTGAAGATGCCGCTGAGCTGGGTGCCGAAGCTCTGCAGGACGGTGCCGTTGGTGGCCGGGGTGAGGCCCAGGTCGGGCAGCAGCCAGACCATGATGTAGCGGGCGCCGGCCTGGCTCAGGGCCTGGGCGCTGTCCACCAGGCGCCCGGCGGCGGCGCGGGCGGAGGGGTCGTCGGTGATGCGGAACTGCAGGAAGTCGTTGCCGCCGCCGGTGAGGTAGTAGAGCGCGTTGGGATCGGCGAGGCGGCCGACCAGGTAGCCGTCACGGGTGCGCGTCTGGCCGTTGGCGCTGACCACCGAGCCGCCGGCGGCGGTGATGGAGTCGTAGATCTGGTCGGTGCGGTAGCCGCCCACTGCCCAGTTGTTGCCGTCCGGCAGGCCTTCGGCGGCGTTCCCCAGCGAGGTCGAAGGGCCGAGGTCGCCGGCGGCGACGCCCAGCTTGCCGCCGAGGATCATCGCCGCGGTAGGCCCGAAGACCTCGCCGCTGCCGTCCAGATAGGTCGGGCCCACGCGATTGGTGAAGCGGGTGGAGGCGCCGGCGGGGCCGTCGGCGTCGGGGAACTGGCCGGCGTCGCTGAGGCTGTCGCCGAACACCACCAGGGTCGAATACGGGGAGGGTGACGCCAGGGCCTGACCGGCGATGCCGAGCAGGCAAGCGGCGGCCAGGGGTGAAAGCACCTGTTTGATCATGCGGCTGACTCCATGCTTGTTCTTATAGGTAGAGTGCAACGCCGTTAACAGTATCAGAACAATCGCGCAGAGTAGCGTTCTTGACGCATTTCCCTACATAAGCTGGCGTAATTTCTCCATTTCCCGGTATTTGCTCATTGGCCGGCGCGCTGCCCGCGCAGCAGGCTGAAGGCCATGCCGCCCAGCAGCAGCACCCCGCCCAGCAATACGGCCCACAGGCCGATGCGCTTCCAATTGCCGTCGCCGGCGCTGGCGGCTTCCGCCGGAGCGGCCTGCAAGGCCCCGTCCAGGCTGACCTGGCCGACCTGGGCCGGCTTGTCCGGCTGGTAGCCGGGGATCAGCACGCTCAGCGGCAGGCTGGCGGAGGTGGCGTCGCGCTTGCCCAGGGCCAGTTGGTAAGGCGCGCTGCCGCGCACCAGGAACACCAGCTCGCGGGCGCGCATGGCCACCCGCAGGTCGGGCGCCGTGTCGCCCAGGCCGGTGCCGCGCGCGTCGGTGACCAGGCGCAGCTGGCGCACTGGCTGGCCGGCCAGCAGCAGTTCGTCCTGGCGCACCTGGCGGCCGTCCACCGGCAGGTCGTAGAGCACCCCGCGGGCCAGCGGGTACCAGTCGTCCCGGCTGCCCTGCCCGGTTGCCTTGCGCACGGACAGCGCCACCGGCGCCATCAGGTGCTGCGCCGCAGTGCCCAGCTCGAAGCGCACCCGCTCCAGCGGCAGCGCCTGGGGCAGGTCCCAGCGGTAGCTGCCGTCCGCCTCGCGGCGCCCGGCGATGGGCTCGGACCACACCAGCGGCGTGCTCGCGGCCTGGTCGGTGCGGCCCAGCAGGCGCGCGCCCTTGAGAGTCACCGCCGCGTTGCCGGCCGGCCACGACAGGCGCAGGTAGCGCGCCTTCTGCCCGGGCAGGGTCACCTCGCTGACGTCCATGCGCTCGCCGTTGAAGCTCAGGCGGGCGAGCTGGCCGTCGCCCCAGTTGCGCCAGTGCTGCAGGTCGTCGCTGGCCTCGATGCGGAAGTGCTGGAAGCCCTCGGCCTCGCTGCTCCAGTCCAGGGCCAGGCGCTCGAAGGGGAAGTCGGCGTCACCGGTATCCAGCAGCCAGCCGCTGCGCCGCTCGCCCGTTGGCGCGGGCGCCGCGTCGGGCAGCACTTCCACCAGGGTGCCGGTGGTGCTGCGCTGGATGCGCAGGCCGGCCTGGCGGCCGGGGTCGGCCTCGGCGCCGTACAGCGGGAACAGCCGGGCCGCGGTTTCATGGGCGGTGCTGCTGCCCTGCGCCGCAGCCGCGCTCAGCGCGTAGGGCAACGCCTCGCCCTCCTTGTCGAACACCCGCAGGTCGCGCAGGTCCGCATGGGCAGCAGCCAGTTGCACGCTCATCGGCACCTGCAGGCGGTACCAGGGGCCTTCGCCCTGCAGGCGCAGGGGTACCTGCTGCGGGTAGTCGGCGGGGGTTTCCGCGGCCTGGGCCAGCCCGGCGGCCAGGCAGAGGATGAGGGAAGCCAGCTTCATGCGGGGGGTTGCTCCTGTTGCCCTGCCACCCGGTGCGGCGGCAGCGGGGCGAAATAGCCGACGACCAGCAGCAGCACGCCGACGCCGATGAAGGAAACGATGCGCTCCAGGCTGCCGCTGTTGCCCAGCTCGACGAAGAACAGCTTGACCACCACCACGCCGATCAGCGCCGCGCCGACCATCCACAGGTCGCGCCGGCCGCGCAGGTGGCCGCCGACCATCAGGCCCAGGGCGATCAGCGTCCAGACGATGGACAACCCGGCCTGCACCAGCATCGACTCGCGCAGCGGCTCCAGGGCGAAGGGCACACCGCCCCAGTGGTGCGCGGTGCGGCACACGGCCAGGGTCAGCAGGGCGAACAGCGAGGCGCCGAGCGCCTGGGCCGGCAGGCGCACCTGTTCGCCGGCAAGGCCCAGTTGCGGCAGGCCCTCGCGGCTCCACTGGAAGACCGCCGCCAGCACGATCAGCATGCCCAGCTCCAGCGGGTTGAGCAGCGGCAGGTAGGGCAACGGTTGCGCCGCGCCGTCGCTGACCAGGTTGACCAGCCAGAACCAGCCGAGCAGCGCCAGCGCCACCGGCGCCGCGGCCAGGGCGCGGTATTCGCGGGGGAAGGCCGCCACCGGCCAGGGCAGCGTGCGCCGTGCGCCCATGAGGATCAGGTAGAGGCTCGGCACCAGCGCCCAGCCCAGCCAGCGCCAGGCGTTGTAATGCTCGGCCAGGGCGAGGAACAGGTAGCGCAGCTGCAGCGCCAGCACCGCGAGCAACAGCCAGCAGCCGAGCACGTGGGCGCCGCGCAGGGGCAGCGCCGGCAGCACCGGCTCCAGGCGTTTGAGCGACCAGAAGTGCACCACGAACAGCGCGCCCCAGCCCAGCCAGCCGAGCTCGCCCAGCGCCTGGTATTCCGGCTGCCAGGCACTGGCCAGCGCCAGCACGCCCGCCGGCGCCAGGGCCAGGCAAGCGAGCGCCAGGGCCCGCCACTGCTCGCGGCGGGCGACGAAGGCCCAGAGCACCACGCTGACGGCCGCCACCAGCAGGGCGGCGTGCTCGCGCCGCGGCGCCGGGACGAAGCGGGCGATCTCGCACAACGCGGTCAGCGCCCACCAGCCCGCGCCCCAAGCCAGCAGCAACTGCGACAGCCGCTCCAGGGTCAGCGCGCCCAGTTGCAGCGCCTGCCCGCCCTGCCCCGCCCGGTGCAGGCGCCAGGCGCCGACCAGCGCCGCCAGGGCCAGCACCGCCGGGCACCAGAAGCCGCTGTGGGCCAGCGGCGTCAGGCCTTCGCCGGAGAGCCCGGCGAACAATGACGAGCCGCCGAACAACAGCGCCGCGCCACCCAGCACCTGCAGCAGCAGGCCGAACACGAAGCTCGCGCGCTGCTGCAACGCCAGGCTCAGCCAGAGGATCAGCAGGCCGCTGCCGGCCCATACCGCCGCGGCGCTGCGCCAGGGCAGGACGAACAATACCGCCAGGTTGACGAAGGCCAGGCCGGCCAGCAGCACCGCGCTGAGGCCGAGCATCAGCCGGCGGTCGTCGCGCACCAGCGGGTCGCGCGCGGCGAGGATCATCCCGGCGATCAGCGCCAGGCCGATCAGGCTGGCGCCGAACAGGCCGGTCCAGCCGCTGCCGAGCACCCCGGCGCCGCCGTCGGCCGCCCGCAGGTCGGCGAGGAACAGCGCGCCGCCGAGCAACTGCACGGCGAAGGCGCAGAACAGGAAGGTCCGCGAGCCCAGGCGCAGCGCGGCGAATACCGTGGCCAGGCCGGCCAGGGCCCAAGCCATGGCGGTGCCCGGCACGGCAAAGCACAGCGGCGCGATCAGATAGAGGAAGGCCAGGCCGCAGGCCGCCAGCAGCGGCTGGCAGCGCGGTTCCCAGGGCCAGAGGCCGGCGTCGCCGTGGCGGCGCAGCTGCCAGTAGCTGAACAGCAGCGCCACGCCGAGCATCAACGCCCCCAGCGGCGCGCCGTCCAGCAGCTTATCCACACCCGGCTGCAAGCCCATCAGGAAGGCGATGGCCGCGCCCACCTGCAACAGCAGCGCGAACATCCGCGCCAGCCGCCGCCCCTGGCGCAAGCCCAGCCAGTAAATGCCGGCGCCCTCCACGGCCCAGGCCGCCGAGGTCCAGCGCGCGTCCAGGCCCAGCGGGATGGCCAGGCTGCCGAACACCACGCCCAGCGCCAGGCAGGCTTCCACCAGCAGCAGGGCGCGGCCGGCGGTGCGCCCGGCCAGCAGGCGCGCCAGGCCCATGTAGAACAGCCCCAGCGCCAGCGCGCTGAACGCCGGGCCGAACTCCAGATGGCGGATCAGCGCGTATTGCAGGCCGAAGCCGATCAGCGGCGCGCCGAACAGCACGGTGCCGTCGACGTAGTCGGTCTGCCGCAGCGACCAGCGCAGCGTCTCGTCGCGCCCGGCGCCCTCCTCCAGGCCTGCGGCCTCGCGCAGGCGGCGGCGGGCGAAGAGCAGGCCGATGGCCACGTACATCAGGAAGAACAGCAGCAGGAAGGGCTCGGTGCTGGCGAACAGCTCCGGCGTGTAGGAGCGCAGCCCCCAGGCGAAACCGATGCCGAAGGTGCCGAAGAAGCCGATCAGGTTGAGCAGGCGCCAGGCGCGGAACCAGGCGATGGCAAAGATGCCGGCGTTGAGCAGGGCGAAGTAGCTGAACAGGGCGACGTGGTTGCCGGCGCCGGTGGAAGTCAGGATGGGCGCGGCGAAACCGCCCAGGGCCGCCGCGGCGGCAAGGCCGAGGGCGTCCTGCAGCACCGCCAGCACGGCGGAGAACACCGTCACCGCCACCAGCAGGCCAAGGGCCTGGCCCGGCGTCAGCAGCGGATGCAGGCGCATGGCGGCGAACACCGTCAGATACAGCACCGCGATGCCGGTGCCCTGCAGCAGCAGGCCATAGGTCGCGCGCTTGTGCCGCAGCCACCAGCCCAGGGCCAGCAGGGCGATGGCGGCGGCGGCCACGCCCATGTAGCGCAGCTCGACGGGAACGACCACGCGCTCGGAGGCGTAACGCAGCAGGAAGGCCAGGCCGAGGAACAGCAGCAGCACGCCGACGCGCAGCACGGTATTGCCGCCGAACAGCCAGTCGCGCGCGGCACCGAAGGCACGGTCGAACCAGGACGGGCCGGACGGTACAGCCGGTTCGGCCTCCCAGGCCGAGGCTTCGCGCGCCACGGGGACTTCGACGGCGGGCGGGATCGGGGCTGGCGGCGGCTCCTGGGGCTGCAACGACCAGTCAGGCGCAGCGCTGGCCGCAGCCGGCGCTTCGGGCAGCTCGATCTCCCATTCCAGCTCCGGCCCAGGCGCGGCGACGGCTTCCGGCGCAACGACGGGCTCCGCCGGCTCGGCGGGCGGCACAGGCGCCGCAGCCCCGCCCTGCTCCAGGCGCAGCAGGCGCTGGTACAACGCCTCGGTACCCGCCTCGAACCGCTCGGCGAACTGCTCCAGCTGCCGGCGCAGCGCCGCGTTCTGCCGCTGCAGGCCATGCAGCGCCAGCGCCTGGCCGAACAGCAGCCCCAGCCCGGCGCCCGCCAGGCCATCGGCGATCGACTCGTCCCAGGCGGCGCCCAGCACCAGGCCGATCAGCATGAAGATCCATTGCATGCATTCACATCCTTGAAGGGAAACGCACCCATCCAGCGGCGCGCAAGGCTCCGAGTATATCGCCCCACGCGGCGCAGGCACCCTGATTCCACAGGATATGACGCCAGCGCCAGGCCGCCAGCCACAGACAAAGCAAAAGGAACGGCAGGCGCCGGAAGTATCGGCTGGGCGAGAGAGTCGGGCTCGGAAAGATCGACAAAGGCAGTAAAGCGTCCCGTTTTCGAGGCATGTATCCACAGCCGATACGACTTCTCCCCCTCTTTCTCGCCGCCGCCGATTGACGGCCCCAGAGCAGCCCCCTGATGCTTGGCGCCTGGCATGGCTGCACCCGCGTTATGGGCGGGCCGTGCGGGGCATCTTCGGATGCGCCGGTTCCCTTGTCCCGGTACGCCAACCTGTACGGTCCGCCCTCCCTGATTGGCGTCAGGAAGCGGAAACCCATTCGATTCGGAGCTCTACGACGCCGCGCAATCCCGCCAGGCGGCCCTGATCAACCTGCTGCGCCTGCTGGCCGGCGCGCCGGACCTGGGCGCGCCCACCGAGGAAGTGCTGGACGGCACCTTCAGCGCGCTGGAATACCTGGCGGCCGATGCCGAGCGGCTGTACGCCGCCGCCGAGCAACGCACCCGACCGTAGGGCGCATAACGCGAAGCGTTATCCGCCGTTGCCGGATGACGCTTCGCTCCGCGACCCGCGCAGTTTCGGATCTAGAGCAGAAAGCTGAATCCGCCTCTCTGCTCCCTGCTGGTCATTTACGTTCCTTGGCCACGCTACCCAAGCTCGCATCCTTGACCAGGTAACGGCCCTCGGTATCGCCAAGCAGCACCAGGCTGTTGCGCGCCATCAGCATCCCGACTTCCACTTCCTGCTTGATGAACACCACTTCGCCGGCCCGCACCTCGAAAGACAGGTCCGCCCAGTTTTCCGCCTTGGAACTGATGGTGTGCTTGCCTGGCTCGACGTAGAAATAGATGTACTGATTGCCACGGTTGTAGCCCATCTCCGAGGCGTCTTCGCGGTCATCCAGGAACACGTTGAAGCGCACCAGGCCACCGGCGTTACTCGGCCGCACCACATAGACCAGCCCCTGGTCGGCAGTGGCAGCCTTGGGCAACTCGTACCCGGCAACTTCCGCCTGCATTTTCTCCATCGACGGCGCCGAGGCGCAGCCATAGATAAGCGCGATGCTGGCCAGCGCAAGCAGTTTGAGCATTCTCACAACGACTTCTCCCTTTCCATATGGTTGTAGCCGCCGCCCTTTCTTCCAGAGGCAACGGCAGTGCCTGCCCTTGCCAATGCCGGCGCGTCGAAAGATCGACTCGGCAGTGATGGCAAAAGGCCAAAAACTTTACCCTGAATGCCGCCTGGAAGGCCATCTGAAAGACTCGATCGGACTCTAACGAAGGAGGGTTTTCTCCTGCACTCCAATCCTGCCCAGGCAGTCGGCTTTAGAACAGGAAAAATAAATCCGCCCCTTCTCGCCTCATCAACCAACACCACAAAAAAATAACAAACACCCTTCCCGGCACTTACCACAAACCCCTGTCATAGCCATTAAACGCAAACATCAATAAATACATAAAAAGCGCCCCCACACCAACTAATAACCTAACCGCTCCCGGATAGTATTTCTTGATACCACCTGGGGCCAAACGAATAGTCCTGACCGCAATGTAACAATAAAACCCCTGACCCCAAAACGCCTGAACCGTGATAACAGCCCAAAAATTTTTCCATTCCCCGATAAACCTCAGAGAATTCACCCCACTACTTGCCAGCATAAGAAAAAGAATAACCAGCCTATACTTATAAAGAAAATCAAGCCAAGCCATTTATATAGTTCTCACCCACCCGACACCAAATCCCCAAGCCCCGTCACAACCACACCTAAAAACTTACTAAAATCTCAAGCAAGGACAGCTCATTTAACATACCAAAATCAACCCGCCAGCCTTATAAAGCAGAAATTAACATTCTCCCTTACACTTACCACCACTCACTGCCGTAGCCATTAAATGCGAACATCAATAGATAAATAGATAACGCACCAATTCCAGCCAAAAACCTTATGGATCTTGGATGGTCAACCTCAATCATTCCTTGAGGACCATAATAAATAGGCTTACCTGCGATATAACAGTAAAACCCTCGACCAAATAGGCACTGAGTAGCAACAACACTCCAGAAACTACTCCACTCACCTATAAATCTTAACGAGTTCAATCCGCTGCACCCCGCCATAGCAGCAACAGCAACGATTCTATACTTATACATAAACGCCAGAAACTTCATTTAAATACATTTCTTTCATTTTTAGCTTTTTCATCCCAAGCCCCATAATACCTACAATAAAAATGGGAAATATTTATTTCCTGCACTCCAATCCTACCCAGCCAACTAGCTTTAGAGTAGAAAAATAAATCCGCCCCTTTTCACCTCATCAATCAACACTATAAAATAATAATAAACACCCTTCCCGGCACTTACCACCAATCCCTGTCATAGCCATTAAACGCAAACATTAATAAGTACACACCAAGGGCGAACACCCCCACCAGAAACCTAACTTCCTTTGGATGATCCTTTTCGATTGCCCCTCCAGGCGCCAGATAAATAACTCTATCTGCTAAATAGCAGTAAAACCCCCAGCCAAAAAAAGCCTGACCAGTTACGACCACCCCAAAGCTATTCCATTCACCAATAAACCTTAAAGAATTTCCGATACCGCCCAAAACCAACAGAGCAAGTACAGCTAATCTATACTTCTTCAAAAGTCTCAAAAATCTCATCCAAGGATCTCTCCTCAAGAACCAGAGATAGAAAATTTACACCCGTTATCCTAAGCCCACCTATTGATAAGACCTAGGTGAGAAAATCGAAAAAACAGAAAATCACCTACTACACTCCAACCCTACATAACCAGTCAGCTTTAGAGCAGGAGAAATAAATCCGTCCCCTTTCGCCCTCAATTCCAGAAGGGTAATACTCATCTCAAAACCATTAATAAATGGCACAAACCACACCCAAAAACATACAAACCAACATGAACACAAATCGTCCGATCTGATCGGAGCCTGCATCGCCGGAGAATCTCATGTACAGATGAGGACCATACATTGTCATATCATATAAATAAGCAAATACATTAGACAGAAAAATACATTGCAAGGCTATCCTTATCGCCCCATCGAGAGCAGTGTTCGCCACCAGCCCGCTCAAGACAAACATAAACATCGAAAGCATGAATAATAAGCTTATCTTAACTCCGCCGCCGAGCCTATTAATCAAAATAATACTGCTCACCCCTCCTCTTCAGAGACGATCTCACTAAACTGTCTATTGTGATTTGCTGGCGACCCAAAAGAGCCAGTACAACCATCCAAGCACCGACCTAACCCAGAATCAACTCTCTACCCAACAAATCTATCCATCCCCTCAGCCCAGTAATAGTTTGACGGACCACATCCGCACAAACAGAACAGCAAACCACAAATAGTTGACAACCCAGTTACTTCTTGAACAGCACTCTCAGAATTGCTAACCATTACTCAATTACATGTTCCCGGACAAGCAAGATCAATACATCGGAACATAGCAAGACTCCATATTATTAGTTTCATATCTCCATGACCTTATTAAACCATCCCTCTCCACATAAATGGAGTACTTACACTCTCCATGCCAAGTTATATAGTATCTTCTCCCTCCCCCCTCAACCTCAACTCTATCGAAACTCTTATTCTTATTCGAAGGAGACCAAAAATAGTTATAGTGCCTGTAATAAGACTCTCCCACCATTCCATTCATCCCATCAACCCACATGGAGCGAGTAGAACACCCAAGAATGAAAAAGAAAAAAAACAAAATCCAAAATTTACTTCTCATCTCCCCTCCTAGCCAACTCAACCAACTCCTTATATTTATAGTAAATAGCCCCATAATTAACAATAATAGCCGGCGGCATACTTCCAATATTTTCTAAAATAGACATATCCGCCCCTTTCATCGCCTCAAGATTTATCATCCATCCATCATGTAATGTCGCAAAAGCGTTAAAGCCGGGGACAGAATTTAAAGAGTCACTAACAAAGGTTCCATGACACACTGAGTAAACCGCACTGCAAGCTTCAAGTGTCGGCCAATTCAATCCTATATTTTTACCTTCTCGCATCCCACCATCAAAGTACACCTGCGGCACAAAGCCACCATCTAAAGATTCAAATTTTGGATTCTCCCTGTCCACGCCTGGCCTAACGTCCGGAGCTCGTCCAACCGAATATTGGTATAACTCCATCAGCGCCCCTGTAGCAGCAATACTCAGCCACGTATCCTTGTCGCTCCCATTAAGGATGCCTTTTAGTGCAGTATTGGCAGCATAAGCCTTGATCCGATCTCCATAGCTGATCAGTTTGTAGTTCCCCTCGGCAGTCAACTCCCTACCCCAGCCCTCCGTATAGCCAGCGCCGAATCCTGCGATGAGTGCCGCAGCGGCAAAACCTTTCAGGCTGTCCTCACTGGTGATGTCCTTGAGTGTTTGCCCCAGATCGCCCTTGTTCCCAACAAAACTGGCAGCCCCAGTTCCAGCGACAGAAGAAATAGCAGTCGCTGCCATGGCGTTCCCCCAACCTGCGGCAGCAGTGCCAACTGCAGCACCAGCCTCAACCATGGCGGCACTACCTGCAGCCGCCATCGTAGTTCCAGAACCGGCCCCAGCTCCTGCGGCCGAACCCATTGCGCCGGTCGCAGCGCCGTAAGTTGCAGCAGCAACGATGATGGCAATGGCAATTGCAGCTCCAGTACCAATGCCCGAGTTGCTGTAGCTGAAGGAGTCGTGCACCTCCTTGACGCGGTTCCAGTCCACGTCCCCGCGCTGTTCGGCCTCCTTCAACCAAGCCAGATTCGGATCGGCCTGCACCATGGCGTCGATGGTCTGCCCGACGCTCTGCTGGTCGATGTGCTTGATGTCGATCTTCAGGCCTTCCACGGCCTTGATCGCCAGTTCGCCCTGGGCGATCAGCTGGCTCTGGCGCAGGGTTTCGTCGGTCTGGCCCTTGCCCTTGGCGGACTGCCAGGCCAGGTTGCCCTTGCTCTTCTCATGGCTTTCCTGGTGCAGGTCCTTGACCGCTTCGAAGGTCACGCTGCCGCCGCTGAGGAGGGTGATGTCGTTGCCGCTTTCGAGCTTCGCGCCCTGGTATTTCTGGTCGCCGCCGCTGAGCAGGGTGATGTCGGAGCCGGCGCTGATCTGGCTGCCCACGGCCTTCACGTCGGTGACTTCGTCGCGCTGGGTCTTCTTGCTGCCGAAGCCGCTCTTTTTCTCCTCGCTGTACAGGGAGTAGTCGCTGTCGTAGTCCGCCAGCAGTTCCAGTTTGTCGCCGGCCACCAGGTAGGCTTCGTTGCCCGCGCTGATCTGGCTGGCCACCAGGGTGAGGTTCTGCCCCGCGCTGACGACCACGTCCCCGCCCGCGCTCAGGCTGCTGCCCTGCTGCCGCACCTGGTCGTCCTGCTGCTCGACCTTCTTGCCGCCGCCCTTGTACTTAGTCTGGCTATGGTCTTCGTTCGCCGCCGAGGCGAGGGTGACGTCGCGGCCGGCGCCCAGGGCGATGTCGCCCTTGGCGTCGATGTGGCTGGCGATGACACTGAGGTCGCGGCCGGCGCTGGCATCGAGGTTGCCGCCGACGCTGATTTCGCTGGCGTGCTGAGTGGTGCTGGCGAGGCTGCCCTGCATGCGCCGGCTCTGGAAATCGGCGCTGTCGGTTTCCCCGGCAGCCTCCAGGCGCAGGTCGCGCCCGGCGTTGATCGCCAGGTTGCCGCTGGCTTCGATGCGGGCGGCGGCGTTGGCGATTTCCTTGTGGATGCGGTCGTTGCCGGCGCTCAAGTCGAGGGTGGTGAGGCTGCGGTCGTTGATCACGTCGCCGGTCAGCGCGGTGAGGCTGACGTCGCGCCCCGCGAGGATGCCCCCGGCGGTGTTGCGGATGCTCTCGGTGGCCAGCAGGTCAAGGCGCTTGCCCGCTTCGATCAGGCCGCTGTTGCCGATGTTCGCCGCGCTGGCGCTAAGGTCGCCGCTGGCGCGCAGGGTACCGGCGTTGTTCAGGGCGCCGCCGCTGATCAGGCTCAGGTTCTGGCCCTGGATCAGCGCGCCGTTGGGCGCCAGGCGGTTGTCGGCCTGGGCCAGGTAGAGCACCGGCACCAGTACCTTTTCGCCGTTCACCACGGCCTCTTCCAGCCAGACGATGTCGTGGGTCAGCGCCGCCACCTGTTCGGCGGTTAGACCCACACCCACCGTCAGGTTGAGGCGGTCCTTGTAGGCGATGGCGTTGTCCATCAGGTACTTGAACAGCGCCTCGTCGCTGGCCATGCCGTCGATGAAGCGCTGGCCGGTGCGCGCCACCAGCGCCTGCTGGATCAGGCGCTGCTCGTAGAGGCCGTCGCCCAGGCGCTTCTGCGCCTGGTCCGGGTCGTAGCCGAGCAGGCCCAGCAGGTAGTCGGAGCTGAGGAAGCTCTTCAGGCGGGTCAGCTCGGGATTGGTCTCGATCAGGTACTTGTGGCTGTTGCCCGGCGCGGCGTTGCCCGGCACGCCCTGGACGCGGGAAAGCCCCTGGCCGAGGCCGGCGAGATCGGGCCCGTTCCCGGCGCCGGCGCTGCCGTCCTCGCCGCTAAGGCGGAACAGGCCGTTACCGCCGCTGGGCAGGCTGAAGCCGGGAAGCTCCAGTGGGTTGACCTGCTGCTGCGCCAGGTCCGGCGGCAGCTGCGAGGTGATGGCGAACTGGCCGGTGGCGGCGCCGGTGGCCGTGCTCACGTCGCGCGGGTCGATGCTCTGGGCGCCGGCGTCGCGGCGCACCACGCTGTTGTCGAATTGCTCGCTGGCGATGATGCTGACGTTGCCCGCGGCCTGGATCACCGCGCTGGCCGCCGGGGCGCCGGACACCTGCACCTCGGAGATCATGAGGTTGTGGAAGTTGTGTTCCGGGTAGCCGCCGGACTCCAGCACCTGCTGGCGGCTCAGGGCGCCGGGGTCGTAGTCCGGCGAGTTGGGGTCGTTGTAGCGGTTGTAGAGCGCCTGGTTGCTGCGGAACGTCCAGTAGTAGGCGTCGGTGCGGGTGTAGAAGGCCCCGTCCAGGTGCCGCTCCACGCCGCCGGCCGCGCCCTGGTTGCGGAAGCGGGCGGCCTGGATGTCGATGTCGCCGCCCGAGGCGATGCTGCTGTAGAGGTTGGCGAAGGCGCCGCCGCGGAAGACGAAGTCGCCGCCGGCAGTGATCGTCGCCTGGGGCGAGTCCTGGGTGATGACGTCCTCGTAGCGCTCCCAGGACTGGAAGCGGAATTCGCAGCCCTTGCCGTCGCACACGTCGTCGGCATACATGCGGATGTTGCCGGCGACGATGCGCTGGCCGATGCGGAAGTCGTCGCCACGGCGGTTGTCGAAGTCCTGCGCCAGCAGGGTCAGGGCGCCGGCGCTTTCGATGCTGCCGGAGACGTTCTCGACCTTGGCCGCCCAGCCGTTCTGGTCGTTGGCGGCGATGTGCAGGTTGCCGAGGCTGTAGAGGTCGCCGGCGCGGTTGCTGAGGGTGCCGACCCGCAGCGCCATGTCGCCGCCGCTGAACAGCAGCCCGCCCTGGTTGAGCAGGTTGCCGGCCTCCACGCGCAGCCCGGCGGCGCTGCCGAGGCTGCCGAAGTTGTCGAGGCCGGCGACGCGCACGCCGAGGTCGCCGGCGGAGCTGATGCGGCCGTGGTTGCTCAGGCCGTTGGCGGTGACGCTGGCCGCGCTGCCGCCGGCGATGCTGGCGACGGCGCCGAGTTCGACCTGCCTCGCCCCAAGGCTCAGGTCGCCCAGGCTGGTGAGGCGCCCGGCGCCACCGTAGGTGCCGCTCAGGTTCAGGCTCAGGCCGGCATCGCTGGCGATCAGCCCGTCGTTGCGCCAGTGGCCGCCGCTGCCGTCAAGGCCCTGCACGGCCAGCAGCTGGCCGTCGCTGCCGAGCTGCAGGCGGTCGACGTTGAGGCTGAGCTGGCGGGCCTGCAGGCTGCTGTTCAGGGTCCAGTCCGGCGCGTCGATGTCCAGCGCGGCCTGGGTGATGAAGTGGCCGCCGGCCTGGCCGAGTTGCCCCAGGTCGACGAGGAACTGGCCGTTGCCGGCGTGCAACACGGTGCCGCCGGCGTTGTGCAGGGCACCGCCGCTCAGTTGCAGGGTGTCGGCGGCGGTTTCCAGGGTGCCCTGGCGATTGTCCAGCAGGCCGCGGGTGACGATCCGCGTGCTGCCGCTCTGGCCCAGGGCGCGCAGGCGGCCCTGGGCGTTGCTCAGGCTGGCGGCGTCGAGGCTCAGCCAGTCGCCGGCTTCGATCAGGCCGCCGTCGTTGTTCAGGGCGCCCCGCAGGCTGAAGTCGATGCCTTTCGCGCCGACCTTGCCGTTGCCGTTGAGGAAGTCGCCGCCGGCGAGGGTCAGTTGGTTGCCCGCGTAGAGACCACCGTCGCGGTTATCCAGGGCTGCGCCGCCGGTGTCGACCCTGGCCTGGCCGGCGGTGGCGGCGAGATGCCCCTGGCGGTTGCCGATGCCTCCGCTGGCCCGGGCGTCCAGGTCCACGCCCTGGGCCACGCCGGCGTCGTTGCCGAAGTAGCCGGTGACGATCCGGAGCAGGCCCTGGGCGGCATTGAGGATGCCGCCGCTGTTGTCGATGCTCGCGGCGCCCAGGTCGAGCTTGCCGCCGTCGCTCTGGATGCGGCCCCGGGCATTGTTCAGCGCACCGCTCAGGGCGAGGCTGGCATCGCCCTGGCTGGAAACCTGCCCCTGCTGGTTGTCGAGGCCGGCGGCGCGCAGGCTGAGGCTGTCGCCGCTGTGGACGAGGCCGTCGTTACCGTTGAGCAGGCGGCCGCCGAGCGCCTCGATGCGCAACGCGCCCTGGCTGGCCAGGGTGCCGCGGTCGCGGTTGTCCAGGTCGCCCTGGCCGAGGATCAGCTCAAGGGTGGACTGGCTGGACAGCTGGCCGCCACGGTTGTCCAGGCTGGCGGCCTTGAGCAGCAGGCCGGCGCCGCTGCTCAGGCGGGCGTTGTTGGCGTTGATGAGCGCGCCGCTCAGCGCCGCCTCCAGGGCCCCCTGGCTGAGCAGTTGGCCGCCGCTGTTGTCCAGGCTGTGGCCCTTGAGCAGCAGGCTGCCGGCGCTGATCTGCCCGTCCTGGTTGAGCAGCCGGGTGGCGGCGTGGCTGAAGTCGAGCCGGCGCTGGGCATCGATCAGGCCGGCGTCGCGGTTGTCGAGGGTGTCGGCGATGGCGAGTTCGACGTTGCCCTCGGCGGAGACGATGCCGCCGCGGTTGTCCAGGCTGGCCGCGCTGATCCGCTGGTCCCCCTGGCTGACCAGGGCGCCCTGGCTGGCGTTGTTCAGTGCGCCGGCGAGGCTGACGGCGAGCGCGCCGGCCTTGCTGGAGAGGGTGCCGCCCTGGCTGTTGTCCAGGCTGCCGCCGCCGACGCTCAGCCCCTGCCAGCCGGACAGCAGGCCCAGGCCGGCGTTGAGCAGCCGGTCGGCCTGCAGGTCGAGCCGGCCGGCGCTGATGATGCGGCCGCTGTCGCGGTTGTCCAGCAGCCGGGCGCCGAGGGCGAAGCTCTGCTGGCTGGAGATTTCGCCGCCACGGTTATCCACCGCGCCCAGTTGCTTGAAGCGCAGGGTGCCGGCGCTGAGCAGCCCGCCCTGGCTGTTGTCCAGGTCGCCGCCCTGCAGGTCGAGGCCGAGCGCGCCGTTGCCCAGCAGGCGCCCGCCGCGCAGGCTCAGTTGCCGGGTGCGGATGTCGGCATCGGCCTGGGTGGAGATTTCGCCCCGGCTGGCGTCGATGTGCTGCGCCGCCAGCGTGAGGTTGCCGGCGCTGTGGATGAGGCCGTCGGCGCTGTTGTCCAGCTTGCCGGCGAGGTTGGCGTGCAGGGTGCCGCGGCTGGTGAGGGTGCCCTGGTCGCTGTTGTCCAGGCTGGCCAGGTCCAGGCGCAGGCTCTGCTCGGCGGCGAACAGGCCGAGTCGGTTGTCCAGGGCGCCGCCGCTGATATGGATGTGCTGGCCGCCGATCTGGCCGTTGCGGTTGTCGAGCACGGCGGCGCGGGCCTGCAACTGGCGCGTGGCGATCAGGCTGCCGCTGTTGCGCAGGTTCTGCGCATCGATCGCCACGTCGCCGCGGGCGTTGCGGCTGTTGTCGGCATTGACGCCGGCCTCGATCACGCCGCTGTTGCTGAGCTGGTTGGCCTTCAGTTCGAGGGTCGAGCCCGCCGCCAGGCTCTGCGCATTGCTCAGCGCACCGCTGGCCTGCACGCTGGCGCTGCCCCCGGCATAGGCCGGGCCGTTCAGGGCCACGTCCTGGCCTTTCAGCGCCAGGTCCCCGCTGGCCGCTACCTGGGCCAGTTCCAGCTTGCCGTTGGCATCGATGCGGATGTCGCCGGCGCTGGCCGCCATGTTGCCGGCCAGCTTCACGCCCACGCCCTGTTCGGTGCCGACCAGGCGGATGGTGTTGGCGTACATGCCGCCCAGGGCGGAGCTGTCGATGGCCAGTTGCGGTTTGGCGCTGCCGTCGTCGGGCTTGGCGGTGGCGGCCAGGGTTTGCGCGTCCACCGTGTTGCGGCCGGCCACCACGGTGAGTTGTTTGGCGTACAGGTCGGCGTTGAGCTTGGCGCTGCGGGTGATCAGTTCGAACTGCTCGAGGTTGCTGGCATTGAGCCCGGCGCCTTCGATGGCGATCTCGCCGCCATCCACGTCGTAGCCCTGCAGGCGCTCGCCGGCCAGGATCGGTTTGCCGGTGCTGAGGGTGGCGCGCGGGGTGTTGATGAAGCCGCAGCCGTTGCAGGTGATGCCGTGGGGATTCGCGACTATGACGTGGGCGCCCTGCCCGGCCACTTCGGTGTAGCCCTTGAGTTGCGAGGGACTGGCCCCGGTGACTTCGTTGAGGATCTTCTGCGCCGCCCGGCCCTTGAGGTTGGGGTTGCCGATGACGATGCCGCCCAGTTGGGTGCCCTGGGTCTTGCCGGTGGCGTTGTTGAGGATCAGGCCCTGCTGGCCGACGTTGTAGTCGCTGAATTTATTGTGCGAGAGACCGCTGCCGTTGGGCGTGGCGATGTTGACGATGGGTACGCCGTTGCCCGCCGCGCCGATCTGCGTGTTGCCGCCGGCGGCCGCGTCCACCGCCAGTTGGGCGGCGGCTGCGACTATCGGATTGAGGAACAGAAGGCCGGCCAGGGCGCTGGCGATGGCTTGATAGAAGGGGCGACGGATGTCCATATCGGGGGCTCGCGCGGGGTAATCGTTGACCCGGCGGACTCTATTCCCCTACTCGGCGTGAGGCCTTGAGGAGTTCCAGCCTCCTTGCGTAGGCCGTTTCCGAACTATGCCCAGTCACCCACGGAGCACATTCACAAGGCCCCGGCGCCGCAGCTCAAATAGCGCTCCGATGTCACGCAAAGCCCGCCCCATGCCCCGCCGCCAACTCGACCACGCCCTGCCCATCCTCGACCGTGGCCAGGACATCCCCCGGCACGAAGACCCCGCACTGACCGCCTTCCTGCAACGGCACATCGACGAAGTCCTGTCCAAGGACCCAACACCGCCGCCCTGCCATCACTGCGGCAGCCACCAAGTGGTGTTGCGCTACCGGGGCAGGCCGCCGAACGGCATTCCCTATTTCAATTGCCGGCACTGCGGCAAGGGCTTCAACCGGCGTACCGGTACGGCGCTGCAGAGCTTCCTGCGCTGCGACAAGCTGGAGGCGTTCCTGCCCCTGCTGTCGCAACAACGCTCGATCGCCAATGCCAGCGAACGGCTGGGGGTGTCGCACAGGATGCTGTCCCGCTGGGTCAGGGTGTTCCGCCAGTGGCTGCTGAGGCTCGACCCCAGCGGCGAGTGGGAGGCGAAGGTCAAGCTGGGCATGCGGCCCGAACTGCCTGCCCTGGAATGCCCACGCTGTGGCAACCGCGAGCACTTTTTCCGCTTGGGCTTCGTCGACGGCAGGCACCAGGGCAAGCGGATGTTTCAGTGCAAGGCTTGCCGGCGCTGCGTGAGCGAGCCGGACGAGCATTTCAGGATGCGCATCGCAAGCCGGGCAGGCGCCACGGAAAAATGAAAAAGGCCCCGCCGGATCGCTCCGGCGGGGCCTTCTTCATGCTGCGGTCGGGATCAGACCTTGGCGCGTTCGTAGCGCTTGCGGTCGTTCTCGTTCAGCAGTTTCTTGCGCAGGCGGATGGACTTCGGCGTCACTTCCACCAGTTCGTCGTCGGCGATGAATTCCAGCGCCTGCTCCAGGGTGAAGCGGATCGGCGGAACCAGGGCGATGACTTCGTCCTTGCCGGACGCGCGCATGTTGTCGAGCTTCTTGCCCTTGGTGGGGTTGATCACCAAGTCGTTGTCGCGGCTGTTGATGCCGGCCAGCTGGCCTTCGTAGATCTCGTCGCCCGGGCCGAGGAACAGCTTGCCGCGGCTCTGCAGGGTTTCCAGCGAGTAGGTCAGCGCGGTGCCGGTGGCCATGGAGACCAGTACGCCGTTCTGGCGGTTGCTGACTTCGCCGGCCTTGATCGGGCCGTAGTGACTGAAGGTCGAGGTCAGGATGCCGGTGCCCGAGGTCAGGGTCAGGAAGTTGTTGCGGAAGCCGATCAGGCCGCGCGCCGGGATGGTGTATTCCAGGCGCACGCGGCCCTTGCCGTCGGGGATCATGTTGCTCAGATCGCCCTTGCGCAGGCCCATCTGTTCCATCACCGAGCCCTGGTGCTGCTCTTCGATGTCGATGGTGACGTTCTCGTAGGGCTCCTGCTTCTCGCCGGCCTCGTTCTCGATGATCACCACTTCCGGACGGCCCACGGCCATCTCGAAGCCTTCGCGGCGCATGGTTTCGATCAGCACGGACAGGTGCAGCTCGCCACGGCCGGAGACCTTGAACTTCTCCGGGCTGTCGCCTTGCTCGACGCGCAGGGCCACGTTGTGCAGCAGTTCCTTCTCCAGGCGCTCCTTGATGTTGCGGCTGGTGACGAACTTGCCTTCCTTGCCGGCGAACGGCGAGTCGTTGACCTGGAAGGTCATGCTCACGGTCGGCTGGTCGACGGTCAGCGGCGGCAGGGCCTCGACGTTCTGCGGGTCGCACAGGGTGTCGGAGATGAACAGTTCTTCCATGCCCGAGACGCAGACGATGTCGCCGGCTTCGGCTTCCGGCACTTCGACGCGCTGCAGGCCGGAGTGGCCCATGATCTTCAGGATGCGGCCGTTGCGCTTGCTGCCGTCGTCGCTGACCGCCACCACCGGGGTGTTGGACTTGACCTTGCCGCGGGTGATGCGGCCGATGCCGATCACGCCGAGGAAGCTGTTGTAGTCCAGCTGCGAGATCTGCATCTGGAACGGGCCGTCGACGTCGACCACCGGGGCCGGGACGTGGTCGATGATCGCCTGGAACAGGGCGTCCATGTTGTCGTCCATCTTCTCGTGGTCCATGCCGGCGATGCCGTTCAGGGCGCTGGCGTAGACGATCGGGAAGTCGAGCTGCTCATCGGTGGCGCCGAGGTTGTCGAACAGGTCGAAGATCTGGTCGATGACCCAGTCCGGACGCGCGCCGGGGCGGTCGATCTTGTTGACCACGACGATCGGGCGCAGGCCGGCCTTGAAGGCCTTCTGGGTCACGAAGCGGGTCTGCGGCATGGGGCCGTCCTGGGCGTCGACCACCAGCAGCACGGAGTCGACCATGCTCATCACGCGCTCCACCTCGCCACCGAAGTCGGCGTGGCCGGGGGTGTCGACGATGTTGATGTTGTAGCCGTTCCACTTGATCGCGGTGTTCTTCGCCAGGATGGTGATGCCGCGTTCCTTTTCCTGGTCGTTGGAGTCCATCACGCGCTCGGATTCCGCTTCTTTGCGGTCGAGGGTGCCGGACAGCTTCAGCAGCTTGTCCACCAGGGTGGTCTTGCCATGGTCGACGTGGGCGATGATGGCGATGTTGCGGAGATTTTCGATCACGGTGTCTGTCTCGGTAAAAAGTAGCTTCAAGCTGCAAGCCACAAGCGGCAAGCAGGTGGAAATATCGTTCAGGTACGGACGTCCGGAGGATGCCTGCGCCAGGTTGCGTTTCGACTGATGCGGCACAGGATCATGCGGGACCGCTCTTCTCTTGCAGCTTGCCGCTTACAGCTTGCAGCTGCCCAACGGGCCTGTAGACCCGCACATTGGTGTGCCCTTCGTTGACCAGGTGATGGGCGTGCAGGCGGCTCATCACGCCCTTGTCGCAGTACAGGAGGTACTGGCGGTTGGGGTCCAGTTCCTTGAACTTGCTGTTGATCGCGTAGAACGGCATGGCCAGCACTTCGATGCCTTCCAGCGCCAGGGGTTCATCTTCCTGGGCGTCGGGGTGGCGGATGTCGACCACGATCTGCCCGGGCAGCACCTCGTCGACCATCTCAACCGGCAGGTCCTTGCCCAGCTCGTCGATGACGCGGTCGACGGTCATCTGGGTGGCGCGCTCCAGGGCACGGTCGAGCACGGCCATGTCGAACTTGGTCTCTTCGTGCTCGACGCGGTAGGGCTTGGCCTGGGTGGTCGGGTTCACCGAGATCACGCCGCAGTACTCGGGCATGTGCTTGGCGAACTCGGCGGTGCCGATCCTGGTCGCGGTGTCGATGATGTCCTGCTTGTGGCTGACGATCAGCGGGCGCAGCACCAGGGTGTCGGTCACCCGGTCGATCACCGAGAGGTTCGGCAGCGTCTGGCTGGACACCTGGGAGATAGACTCGCCGGTGACCAGCGCGTGCAGCTCCAGGCGCTCGGCCACGCGGCTGGCGGCGCGCAGCATCATGCGCTTCAAGGTAACGCCCATGTAGCTGTCGTCGACCTTGGTGAGAATCTCGCCGACCACTTCCTCGAAGGGCACGCTGACGAACAGCACGCGCTGCGAGCGGCCGAACTTCTCCCACAGGTAGTGGGCCACTTCCATCACGCCCAGCTCGTGGGCGCGGCCGCCGAGGTTGAAGAACACGAAGTGGCTGATCAGCCCGCGGCGCATCATCTGGTAGGCCGCCACGGTGGAGTCGAAGCCGCCGGACATCAGCACCAGCACCTGCTCCAGGGCGCCCAGCGGGTAACCGCCCAGGCCCTCGTGCTGGGCGTGGATGACGTACAGGCGGTCGTGGCGGATCTCAACGCGCACCTGCACTTCCGGGTTCTTCAGCGATACCCCGGCCGCGCCGCAGTGCTGGCGCAGGCCGCCGCCGACGTAGCGTTCCACGTCCATGGAGGTGAAGGCGTGCTTGCCGGCGCGCTTGCAGCGCATGGAGAAGACCTTGCCCGGCAGCAGGTGGCCGAAGTGCTGCTTGCACTTCTCGAGGATGTCGTCGAAGTCGCCCAGCGGGTATTCGTGCACTTCCAGGAAGTGGCCGATGCCCGGCACGCAGGTCAGGCGCTCGATCATCTCGCGCAGGGCCTTGGCGTCGGTCACCCGGGTTTCCACTTCAAGATTGTCCCACTCGCCCTCGACCAGCAGCGCCGGGTCCAGGTCGCGCAGCACGGTGCGGATGTTCTTCGCGAGCTGGCGGATGAAGCGCTTGCGCACCGGCCGGCTCTTGATGGTGATTTCCTGGAAGACCTTGACGATGAGTTTCATGCGAGAAAAGGCACGAGCCCGAAGGGACGAAAAAAAGGGGCGGAATTATACCTGAAATTGCTCAAGACTTGAGCAGTCGAGCGCAGATTCTTTTTGGTGCACCAAAATGGACGCATGCACCATTGTGTAGCACCAAATCGGTGCAACAATTCCGTCATTCGCGCCAGCTACCGTGCGCAAAGCCCTGTAGCGCGGGGCCCTGTCCAAAATCGGGCACTGGCACGCTACTTGCTCTCTTGTGAGGCAGGTTGCCCTGGCGGAGTATTCCGGCCGGCATCACCCGATACTGGGGCACAGAAAGCTCCCAGCTCTAATCCCTCCTGGAGGACAGCATGTCGTACAAGTCGCACCAACTGATCAAAGACCATGACGTGAAGTGGGTAGACCTGCGCTTCACCGATACCAAAGGCAAGCAGCAGCACGTCACCATGCCGGCCCGCGACGCGCTGGACGATGACTTCTTCGAAGCCGGCAAGATGTTCGACGGCTCCTCCATCGCCGGCTGGAAAGGCATCGAAGCCTCCGACATGATCCTGCTGCCGGACGACAGCACCGCCGTGCTGGACCCGTTCACCGAAGAGCCGACCCTGATCCTGGTGTGCGACATCATCGAGCCGAGCACCATGCAAGGCTACGAGCGCGACCCGCGCAACATCGCCAAGCGCGCCGAGGAATACCTGAAGTCCACCGGCATCGGCGACACCGTATTCGTCGGCCCGGAGCCGGAGTTCTTCATCTTCGACGAAGTGAAGTTCAAGTCCGACATCTCCGGCTCGATGTTCAAGATCTTCTCCGAGCAGGCTTCCTGGAACACCGACGCCGACATCGAGTCGGGCAACAAGGGCCACCGTCCGGGCGTGAAGGGCGGCTACTTCCCGGTACCGCCGGTCGACCACGACCACGAAATCCGTACCGCCATGTGCAACGCCCTGGAAGAAATGGGCCTGGTGGTCGAAGTTCACCACCACGAAGTCGCCACCGCCGGCCAGAACGAAATCGGTGTGAAGTTCAACACCCTGGTGGCCAAGGCCGACGAAGTCCAGACCCTGAAGTACTGCGTGCACAACGTCGCCGACGCCTACGGCAAGACCGTGACCTTCATGCCGAAGCCGCTGTACGGCGACAACGGCTCGGGCATGCACGTGCACATGTCCATCTCCAAGGATGGCAAGAACACCTTCGCTGGCGAAGGCTATGCCGGCCTGTCCGACACCGCCCTGTACTTCATCGGCGGCATCATCAAGCACGGCAAGGCCCTGAACGGCTTCACCAACCCGTCGACCAACTCCTACAAGCGTCTGGTCCCGGGCTTCGAAGCCCCGGTCATGCTGGCCTACTCGGCCCGCAACCGTTCCGCCTCGATCCGTATCCCCTACGTCACCAGCCCGAAAGCCCGCCGCATCGAAGCGCGCTTCCCGGACCCGGCGGCCAACCCCTACCTGTGCTTCGCCGCGCTGCTGATGGCCGGCCTGGACGGCATCCAGAACAAGATCCACCCCGGCGATGCCGCCGACAAGAACCTGTACGACCTGCCGCCGGAAGAGGCGAAGGAAATCCCGCAGGTTTGCGGCAGCCTGAAAGAGGCGCTGGAAGAACTCGACAAGGGCCGCGCGTTCCTGACCAAGGGCGGCGTGTTCACCGACGAGTTCATCGACGCCTACATCGAGCTGAAGTCCGAGGAAGAAATCAAGGTGCGCACCTTCGTGCACCCGCTGGAATACGACCTGTACTACAGCGTCTGATCCACGAATACCTATAAGTAGCGGCAACATTAAGGCCTCCTTCGGGAGGCCTTTTTTATTGGGTGTGTTTTATTGGGCGTGCGCAGGGTTGCTGCTTTTCGTAGGAGCGAGCTTGCTCGCGAACGGTGTCCTGTCGTTGGGGGCGGTGTGCATCCTCAAGAGCGCCCTCTCCCTAACCCTCTCCCTGAAGGGAGAGGGGACCGTTTGGAGTACTTGGATATTCCTGAGTCAGCCGGCAGCGCCGTTGGTGTCCGACTGAAACCATTCCTCCTCTCGGCACGGACTAGCCCCCTCTCCCTTCAGGGAGAGGGCTGGGGAGAGGGAGCGGCGTCAAACCGAAACACCCAGCCCACCTGGCCCCCTTCGCGAGCAAGCTCGCTCCTACAGTTCCAGGGAAGCACGGCTTTTCGTAGGATGGCGTTGAGCGAAGCGATACCCATCACCACGGCAGCATGGGTATCGCAAGCTCAACCCATCCTACGAAGAGTGCCTCGGCGCAAGGCAGTCGCTCCTACAAAGCGAGCATCTCCCCTCCAATTCGGCTCAGCCCCCGGCATCTGTATGATGTGGCGAGTTTCGCCCTGCTCCGGAGTGCCATTCGTGACCGATCTTCTTCGCCGCTTCCTGCTGCTGTGCTGCCTCAGCCTGGGCCTGCTCCTCGCCGGGCCGGCATCCGCCGCGCTGCCCAGCATCCCCGGCGTGACCGGTGGCGATGCCAAGGTCAGCGAGGCGCAGTTGCAGCAGTCGCTGGACCAGGTGATCAAGACCCTGGAGAACGACCAGCAGCGCAGCGACCTGCTGAAGAAGCTCAAGCAACTGCGCGACGCCACCAAGAAGGGCGCGGAGGACCAGAGCGGCGTGCTCGGCCTGCTCGGCGACACCCTGGGCAGCCTGGAGAAGCGCTTCGAAGGCGCCAACAGCCCGACGCTGCGCTGGAGCGGCCTGTTCCAGCAGGCCGGCGTGGAGCTGCAGGAGCGCACGCCGTCCTGGCAGGAATGGCCGGGGATGATCCTCGACTTCTCCCTGGTGCTCCTCCTCTGGGCCTGCCTGGCCCTGGGCCTGCGCTGGCTGGCGCGGCGCATGCGCGAGCGCTTCGGCCTGGCCGACGAGCTGCCGCAGCACCCCAAGACCCGCGACCTGCTGCTGTTCGCCCTGCGCAAGCTGGGGCCCTGGCTGGTGGCCTTCCTGATCACCGTGTACCTCTCCGTGGTGCTGCCCAGCTCTCTGGGCAAGCTGCTGGCCATGGTGATCGCCTACGTGCTGGTGTGCGGCACGCTGTTCTCCGCGCTCTGCGTGATTTCCCTGTCGCTGCTCGGCGGCCCGCACCGCACGCGCGCCCTGGACATCCTGCGGCGCCGCGCCTTCCGCCCGCTGTGGCTGATCGGCAGCCTGGCCGCCCTGGGCGAGGTGATGCACGACCCGCGGGTGACCGACAGCCTCGGGCAGAACACCGCGCTGACCGTGGGTTCGCTGGCGAACATCTGCGCCGCGCTGTTCACCGCCCTGTTCGTCCTGCAGTTCCGCCGGCCCATCGCCCACCTGATCCGCAACCAGCCGCTGGAGCGCCGCCTCAAGCGCCGCAGCCTGCACGAGCTAGTGGAGCTGGTCGGCTCGCTGTGGTACGTGCCGGTCCTGCTGCTGGTGGGCATCTCGCTGTTCGCCACCGTGGTCACCGCCGGCGACAGCAGCTACGCCCTGCGCCGGGCCCTGCTGTGCGCGCTGATCGCGGTGGTGGCGATGACCGTCAACGGCCTGATCCGCCGCGCCCACCTGCGCTCGGCGCAACGCAGCAGCCGGCGCAGCGCGCCCTACATCGAGCAGCTGCAGAACTTCGGCTACACCCTGCTGCACCTGGCCACCCTGCTGGTGTTCCTGGAAGTGGGCCTGCGCGTCTGGGGCATGTCGCTGATCGGCTTCGCCGAGGGCGACGGCTCGCAGATCAGCCTCAAGCTGATCAGCTTCGGCAGCACCCTGCTGGTGGCCTGGCTGATCTGGATCCTCACCGACACCGCGGTGCAGCACAGCCTCGGCCTGGGCGGGAAGAACCGCGCCAACACCCGCGCGCTGACCATGCTGCCGCTGATCCGCAACGTGCTGTTCATCACCATCGCGGTGATCGCGCTGATAGTCGCGCTGGCCAACATGGGCATGAACGTCACCCCGCTGCTGGCCGGCGCCGGCGTCATCGGCCTGGCCATCGGCTTCGGCGCGCAGTCGCTGGTGGCCGACCTGATCACCGGGCTGTTCATCATCATCGAGGATTCGCTGTCGATCGACGACTACGTCGACGTCGGCGGCCACCTCGGCACGGTCGAGGGCCTGACCATCCGCACCGTGCGCCTGCGCGACCTGGACGGCGTGGTGCACACCATCCCGTTCAGCGAGATCAAGAGCATCAAGAACTACTCGCGGCAGTTCGGCTACGCCATGTTCCGCTGGCCGGTGCCGGCGAGCATGCCGATCGACGACGCCCTGGCGCTGGTGAAGGACGTGGCCGGCGAGCTGCGCAACGACCGCAGCATCAACCGGGCGATCTGGTCGCCGCTGGAAATGCAGGGCGTCGAAAGCTTCGACAACGGCCAGGCGATCCTGCGCTTCCGCTTCAAGACCGCGCCCATCCGCCAGTGGGAAGTGCAGCGCGCCTTCAACCTGCGCCTGCGCCAGAAGCTGGACAAGGCCGGGCTGGAACTGGCCATGCCGCGCCTCAACGTGCAGCTCTCACGCATGCGCAAGCCGCGCGAGGAAGGCCCGCAGGACCACGCCGAGCCCGCCGACGGCGGCATCTGAGGCCGCCGGCGCGGTTCAGACCGGCTCGCGCGGAGCCTCGGCGCCGGCCCGGGCGTTGACCTGGGCGCCCTTCTCGGCCGTCACCTGGCCATAGACCTTGCAGCCCTCGTTGATCCGCACCCGCTCGGCGTTGATGCTGGTCGGCGAGCCCTGCGCGCCGACCACGCAATCGCGCCCCAGGCTGACGCTGCGCCCGGCGCTCAGCGGCCCGGCGACGCGCGAGCGGCGGCCGACGCGCACCGACCCCCGGGCCAGGATGGCGCCGGCCACTTCCGCGCCTTCGTCCATCCACACGCCACCCTCGACCCGCACCGAGCCGAGCACGCGGGAATAGCGGCCGAGGTACAGGTCGCCATGCACCAGCAGGTCGCCCTCCAGGCAGCCGCCGGCGGCCACGCGGTACTCGCCTTCCTCGACCTGGCGCCGGCCGCTGCCGGCAGCGACGATTCCGGTCGGCGTGCGCGAACAGTCGCCGAAGCGGATCTCGCCCGCGCAGATGCGCCAGAACTGCAGCGGCGGGCGGATGCGCACCAGCCCCTCCACCACCAGCGGCCCGTGCAGGCAGCGATCGGCCGGGTGCAGGCCCAGCGGCAGGTAGAGCAGGTTGTTCGGCGCCGTGCTGGCCTGCGGTTTCGGCAACGACGGCGGCTCGGGCAGTTCGCAGGCGTGCCAGGTGGCCGCGGCGGCGCCGGCCGGCACGCTGGCGGTGCTGACGACGGGCAGCGGCAACAGGCGCGGCAAGGCCACCAGCAACAGGGCGATGAACAGCGGCAGCAGGAGGGTCATGCTAGGCGCCTCCCGCTGAAGGGGCCGGCCCGCAGGCGGCGGGACGAAGGGATGGACATGGCGTTCACTCCGGGCGCCCCGGCGAAGGGGCGCGCGTACGATTCGGTGCGCCTATCTCAAGCCATGCCCCGGGAAGTACCCTTGACATTTGTCAGAAAACGCAGAGATCAACAACGAAACCACGCTAGATATCAAATAAATTCGACAAAAGCAGCAGCACTCCGTCGGCTGCGCACTGTTAACTCCCGCGCAAACCCGGCGGCGTGATGGCGTTTCACTTGCCACCCGTCTGCGCCGATGCAAGGCTTAGCCCATTGTCTTCCGGGAGATCACGCATGCGCGTGCCAGTCCTCTGCCTGCTGCTCGCCCTGGCCGTGCCGGCCAGCGCGCAGATCTACAAGTACACCGACGCCAACGGCAAGACGGTATTCACCAACCAGCCGCCCAGCGGCGTGGACGCCAAGCCGGTGGAACTGCCGCCGACCAACACCGTGGGCGCCCAGCCGCCCGGCGCGCCCATGGGCAGCGGCGATGGCGAGCAGCGCCAGGCCCGCTACGCCATCCTGGCCATCACCGGGCTGCCCGACGAGGAGGCCCTGCGCGCCAACGACGGCAACTTCGACGTCGAGGTGGCCATCCAGCCGCAACTGGCCATGGGCGACCGCCTGCAACTGCGCCTGGACGGCCAGCCCTACGGCGCGCCCAGCAGCTCCACGCGCTTCAGCCTGAACAACCTCGAACGCGGCGACCACAGCCTCTCGGTGGACGTGGTGCAGGGCGACCGTGTGCTGCAGTCCAGCGCGCCGGTCAGCTTCACCCTGCAGCGCATCAGCACCAACAGCCCCGCGCGCGTCCGACCCATGCCGAGGAGCGGCAACTGATGAAACGCGCCCTGCTGCTCGGCCTGCTCCTGCTGGCGGCGTTCCAGGCCAGCGCCGAGGTCTATACCTACATCGACAAGGACGGCAACCGCGTCTTCACCGACCAGCCCAGGCGCAGCAACGCCCAGCGCCTGAACCTGGCGCCGCCCAACGGCATGCCGAACATGCCCCCGCCGCTGTACGCGCCCGCCGCCTCGGCCCTGCCGCCGCAGCCGCCGCAATACCAGGTGCTGCGCATCCTGGTGCCCGAGCCCGACGCCACCGTCCGCGCCAACAACGGCGAGCTGATCGTCACCGTCTCCAGCGACCCCAACCTGCTGCCCGGGCACAGCTTCCGGCTGTTCCTCGACGGCGTTCCGGTGGGCGAGCCCAGCCGCAGCCCGGTGTTCCCCCTGCACAACCTCGATCGCGGCACCCACCAGCTGTCGGTGGAAATCCTCGACCAGCGCGGCCAGACCCTGGAACAGACGCCCAACCAGCCGTTCCACATGAAGCGCGTATCGGTCGCCGAAAGCGACGCCGGCGAGCGGCCCGCCCTGGCATCGCGCCCCTGAACCCAGCGAATTTTCGCACGCCCTCTTAAGAAGCCTTCCCCGAAGATGCGCACCACTTTGGTGCGCTCGCCTGCACCACTTTCTATACTCTCCCCATTTCAGGTCACGCTGACGGCCCGTTTTCCTTGAGGAAATGCCACGAGTCGGCGCAGATCGCGGCCTGGCGCGTCTTTTCGGGGCTTGGTTTGCTTTTTGCATTTTCCTGCCCAACCTTGGAACGCCTGTCCGCCATGCCTACAGAAACCCAGCTCAGACTGTTGCTCGACAACCTCACCACGGCGGTGATCCTGCTCAACGCCGAACTGCGCCTGGAGTACATGAACCCGGCCGCCGAGATGCTCCTGGCGGTCAGCGGCCAACGTAGCCACGGGCAGTTCATCAGCGAGCTGTTCACCGAATCCCAGGAGGCCCTGCAGTCGCTGCGCCAGGCGGTGGAGGAAGCGCACCCGTTCACCAAGCGCGAAGCCACGCTGACCTCGCTCACCGGCCAGAGCATCACCGTCGACTACGCGGTGACGCCCATCCTCAACCGCCGCGAGACCCTGCTGCTGCTGGAAGTGCACCCGCGCGACCGGCTGATGCGCATCACCAAGGAAGAGGCCCAGCTGTCCAAGCAGGAGACCACCAAGCTGCTGGTGCGCGGCCTGGCCCACGAGATCAAGAACCCCCTGGGCGGCATCCGCGGCGCAGCCCAGCTGCTGTCCCGCGAGTTGCCGGACGAGTCGCTCAAGGACTACACCAACGTCATCATCGAAGAGGCCGACCGCCTGCGGAACCTGGTGGACCGCATGCTCGGCTCGAACAAGCTGCCGCAGCTGCGGGTGACCAACATCCACGAAGTGCTGGAGCACGTCTGCAGCCTGGTGGGCGCCGAGACCCAGGGCAGCATCCCGCTGATCCGCGACTACGACCCGAGCATTCCCGACCTGCTGCTCGACCGCGAGCAGATGATCCAGGCGGTGCTCAACATCGTGCGCAACGCCATGCAGGCCATCGCCGCGCACAACGAACTGCGCCTGGGCCGCATCACCCTGCGCACCCGCACCCTGCGCCAGTTCACCATCGGCCACACGCGCCACCGCCTGGTGTGCAAGGTGGAAATCATCGACAACGGCCCGGGCATCCCGGCCGAACTGCAGGACACCATCTTCTACCCCATGGTCAGCGGCCGCCCGGACGGCACCGGGCTGGGCCTGGCCATCACCCAGAACATCATCAGCCAGCACCAGGGGCTGGTCGAATGCGAGAGCCACCCCGGCCACACCGTATTCAGTCTGTTCCTGCCCCTGGAACAAGGAGTGCACCACCCATGAGCCGTTCAGAGACCGTCTGGATCGTCGACGACGACCGCTCCATCCGCTGGGTACTGGAAAAAGCCCTGCAACAGGAAGGCATGACCACCGTCAGCTTCGAGAACGCCGACAGCGTCATCCACCGCCTCGGCCGGCAGCAGCCGGACGTGATCATCTCGGACATCCGCATGCCCGGCTCCAGCGGCCTCGACCTGCTGGCGCAGATCCGCGAGCTGCACCCGCGCCTGCCGGTGATCATCATGACCGCCCATTCCGACCTGGACAGCGCGGTGGCCTCCTACCAGGGCGGCGCCTTCGAATACCTGCCCAAGCCGTTCGACGTCGACGAGGCCGTGTCCCTGGTCAAGCGCGCCAACCAGCACGCCCAGGAACAGCAGGGCCTGGAGGCGCCGGCCAACCAGGCGCGCACCCCGGAGATCATCGGCGAGGCGCCGGCGATGCAGGAGGTGTTCCGCGCCATCGGCCGCCTCAGCCACTCCAACATCACCGTGCTGATCAACGGTGAGTCGGGCACCGGCAAGGAACTGGTCGCCCACGCCCTGCACCGCCACAGCCCGCGCGCGGCCGAGCCGTTCATCGCACTGAACATGGCGGCGATCCCCAAGGACCTGATGGAATCCGAGCTGTTCGGCCACGAGAAAGGCGCCTTCACCGGCGCCGCCGCGCAGCGCCGCGGGCGCTTCGAGCAGGCCGACGGCGGCACCCTGTTCCTCGACGAGATCGGCGACATGCCGGCCGACACCCAGACGCGCCTGCTGCGCGTGCTGGCCGACGGCGAGTTCTACCGCGTCGGCGGCCACACCCCGGTGAAGGTCGACGTGCGCATCATCGCCGCGACGCACCAGAACCTGGAAAACCTGGTGCGCGAGGGCAAGTTCCGCGAGGACCTGTTCCACCGCCTGAACGTCATCCGCATCCACATCCCGCGCCTGGCCGACCGCCGCGAGGACATCCCGGCGCTGGCCCGGCACTTCCTCGCCCGCGCCGCACAAGAGCTGGCGGTGGAGCCCAAGCTGCTCAAGCCCGAGACCGAGGACTACCTGAAGAACCTCGGCTGGCCGGGCAACGTGCGCCAGTTGGAGAACACCTGCCGCTGGATCACGGTGATGGCCTCCGGCCGCGAAGTGCACATCGACGACCTGCCGCCGGAGCTGCTGACCCAGCCCCAGGACAGCCTGCCGGCGGCCAACTGGGAACAGGCCCTGCGCCACTGGGCCGACCAGGCCCTGGGCCGCGGCCAGTCGAGCCTGCTGGACAGCGCCGTGCCGGCCTTCGAGCGGATCATGATCGAGACCGCCCTGAAGCACACCGCCGGCCGCCGCCGCGACGCCGCCATGCTGCTGGGCTGGGGAAGGAACACCTTGACGCGCAAGATCAAGGAACTGGGCATGAAAGTGGACGGCCCGGACGACGAAGGCGACGACTGAAGCGCCGTTGGAGCGATCGAAGGGGCCCTGGGGCCCCTTTTTCGTGGGGGTTTGACTCCGCTCCCTCTCCCCAGCCCTCTCCCTGAAGGGAGAGGGGGCTTGTCCGTGCCGGCTGAAAGCAAGGTTTCAGCCGGACACCACAATATCCAGCTGACTCCAGAGTATCCAAGCACTCCGAACGGTCCCCTCTCCCTTCAGGGAGAGGGTTAGGGAGAGGGCGTTCTTCAGGACACGCACCGTCTCGATCGGCAGAACACCCTTCACGAAAATACCCCCAGAACCTGTGGATAACCCTGTGCACAGCCCGGGGATCGATCCCCCCGCAGCCCAGGCCCCGTGCCCCTTACAGCCCCGGCTGAATTCTGTGCAGGATTTCCCACGTTGCCCACAATCGCTGTGCGCCCGCCTGTGGACAACCTTGGGATGAATGGCTGCGGCACAGACCCCACGGGCCCTGCGCCGGATCGATCAATCGCTGCTCAATCCATGGCGAAGCCGAGCTGACGCCAGGCTTCATAGACAGTCACGGCGACAGTATTGGACAGGTTCAGGCTGCGGCTATCCGGGCGCATCGGCAGGCGCAGGCGCTGCTCCGGCGGCAGCGCGTTGCGCACCTCTTCCGGCAGGCCGCGGCTTTCCGGGCCGAACAGGAAGGCGTCGCCACGCTGGTAGGCCACTTCGTGGAAGGCGTGGGAGCCCTTGGTGGTGAAGGCGAACAGCCGCGGGCGGCCGAGCTTCTCCAGGCATTCCTCCAGGCTCGCATAGCGCTGCACCGGGGCGTATTCGTGATAATCCAGCCCGGCGCGGCGCAGGCGCTTGTCGTCCAGTTCGAAGCCCAGCGGCTCGATCAGGTGCAGGCTGCAGCCGGAATTGGCGCAGAGCCTGATAATGTTGCCGGTATTCGGTGGAATTTCCGGTTGGAAGAGGATGACGTGGAACATGCAGCGCTCCGGGCCTGAGGACGGCCGGCATTCTACTCCCGCGGCGGCGGATGTGCGGCCCCGGCCCTGGCTGCGGGTGTTTTCGGCGCTGGCCATCGGCGGGCTGATGATCGGCCTGATGCTCGGCCGCCTCACCGGGCCCACGCCGGGCGAGCCGCATCTGCTCGCCGTCCAGGCGCAGGACGGCGTCCTGCTTCTGCGTTTCGACCAGAACGCCAGGGTCGAGGCCGGGCAGATCGAGGGCGCCCTGGCGCTGCGCGTGCAGGCGGCGGGCACGGCTGCGGAAGGCCAGATGCGCCTGGATGGCCAGCCGCTGCGCTGGCGCGTGGAGAACCGCGACGGGCAATTGTGGATAACCCTGCTCTCCACCCGCCACCTGGGCGGTAGCTGGGACAGCGGGGAGAAGGACGGGGACTGGGTGCTGCGGGTCCATCCGCAACTGCGCTGAGGGCGCCGGCGGCCAGCCTCGGGAAGAAAGAAGGGGATTCCCCGGCCTGCCTGAACCGAGGGCCCCGAAAGGGGCGGAGGCCGCATCGCGAACCTCCGGTGTAAAAAGGGGGTTTCCCCGGCCTGCCTGTACCAGGACCCCCGAACCGTTCACGCCTTCCACCGCATCGGGCCGCGGCGGCGCGCCTTGTGTAAAAGTGGGGTTTCCCCAGCCTGCCTGTACCGAGGCCCCCGAAATCGTTATCGGGACTATTGCAGGGGCTGTGCCAGTTTTGTCGACGGGCTGGGTTCCCCATGCTGAACAGCCGTGCAGGCCAGTATTCATGGGACCTGCAGCAAATCTGCAAGTGAATTCCCTGGCACAAAAGGCATGGCCGAAATGCCCGCACAGGCTGGCCGAGAAGGCGCCTTGCTAGTGCACGCGCACCAAAGTTGAACGCGCCGGCCCCGATCTCCCCGTAGGACGGGTTGAGCTTTGGCGATACCCATCGCCATGACCGCATGGGTTTCGCCAGGGCTCAACCCATCCTACGAAGAGCGCTTCGCTATCGGATGGGCAAAAGAAAAGGCGCCCTTGGGCGCCTTTCTTCGCTGCGACGGACCTTACTGGACCGAAGGAATCTCGCCGGAAGCCTGCAGGCGGGCGATTTCCTGGGCGTACAGGGCGTCGAAGTTCACCGGCGAGAGCATCAGCGCCGGGAACGAGCCGCGCACCACCAGGCTGTCCAGGGCTTCGCGGGCGTAGGGGAAGAGGATGTTCGGGCAGAAGGCGCCCAGGGTGTGGCTCATGCTGGAGGCGTCCAGGCCCTTGATCAGGAAGATGCCGGCCTGCTGCACTTCGACGATGAAGGCCACGTCGTCCTTGTTCTTCACGGTCACCGAAACGGTCAGCACCACTTCGTAGAAGTCGCCGTCGAGCTGCTTCTGGCGGGTGTTCAGGTCCATGCTGATCGCCGGCTGCCATTCCTGGCGGAAGATTTCCGGAGCCTTCGGCGCTTCGAAGGACAGGTCGCGGATGTAGATGCGCTGCAGGGAGAACTGCGGGCCGTTTTCTTGCTCGTTGGCGCCGTTGCTAGCTTGCTCAGTCATTTCAGGACCTTCTTATGGCTCGTTTGCAGTAATAAGGGGATCACGCCGACAGCAGCGCATCCAGCTTGCCCGCGCGCTCCAGCGCGTACAGATCGTCGCAGCCGCCGACGTGGGTGCTGCCGATCCAGATTTGCGGTACCGAGGTACGGCCGGCCTTGCGGCTCATTTCGGCGCGCAGGTCGGGCTTGCCGTCCACGCCGATCTCCTCGTAGGCCACGCCCTTCTTGTCCAGCAGCGCCTTGGCGCGGATACAGTAGGGGCACCAGGCCGTGGTGTATATCAGAACCGCCTGCATCTCACTTCACCAGGGGCAGGTTGTCGCCGCGCCAGCTGCCGATGCCACCGCCCAGCTTGGCCACGTTGTAGCCGGCCTTCTTCAGCACGCCGCACCAGGTGCCCGCGTGCTGGCCCATGGCGTCGACCACGATGATGGTCTTGGCCTTGTGCTTGTCCAACTCGCTCATGCGGCTGTTCAGCTTGTCCGCCGGGATGTTCAGCGAGCCGGAGATGTGGCCGCCGGAGAACTCCTTGCTCGGGCGGATGTCCAGTACGACACCCTGCTCGGCATTGACCAGCGCGGTCAGCTCGCGGGTCGAGAGCGCGCGGCCGGCCTTGTTCAGCTCGTGCAGTGCGAGCAGGACCAGGAGCACCACCAGGGCGCCGACCAGCAGGTAGTGATGGGTGGCGAATTCGATCAGACGGGGAAGGAACGACGACATGGCGCAAGGCATCCACAGGTAAAAATGCCGGCCAGTATACACGCGCCCTCCTGACGGCTGAACCCTGCCAATCATGGCGCCCGTCGCACCCAGACGGTAAAATGCCGATCCTTTTCTGACCCCCGTTTTGGAAAGAGCCGCACCTATGACAGCATCGCCCAAACCCCTGGTCCTGATCATCCTGGACGGCTTCGGCCATAGCGACAGCCCCGAGTACAACGCCATCTTCGCCGCGAAGAAGCCGAATCTCGACCGCCTGCTGGCCACCCAGCCGCACGGCCTGATCTCCGGCTCGGGCATGGACGTGGGCCTGCCGGACGGGCAGATGGGCAACTCCGAGGTCGGCCACATGAACCTCGGCGCCGGGCGCGTCGTCTACCAGGACTTCACCCGCGTGACCAAGGCCATCCGCGACGGCGAGTTCTTCGACAACCCGGTGCTGACCGGCGCGGTGGACAAGGCGGTGGGCGCCGGCAAGGCCGTGCACATCCTCGGCCTGCTGTCCGATGGCGGCGTGCACAGCCACCAGGACCACCTGGTCGCCATGGCCGAACTGGCCGCCCGGCGTGGCGCGCAGAAAATCTACCTGCACGCCTTCCTCGACGGCCGCGACACCCCGCCCAAGAGCGCCGAGCCGTCGCTGAAGCTGGTCGACGAGGCCTTCGCCCGCATCGGCAAGGGCCGCACCGCCAGCATCATCGGCCGCTACTTCGCCATGGACCGCGACAACCGCTGGGACCGCGTCGAAGCCGCCTACAACCTGATCACCGAAGGCGCCGCCGAATTCACCGCCGACGACGCCGTGGCCGCGCTGCACGCCGCCTACGAGCGCGGCGAGAGCGACGAGTTCGTCAAGGCCACGCGCATCGGCGAACAGGTGCGCGTGGAGGATGGCGACGCCGTGGTGTTCATGAACTTCCGCGCCGACCGCGCCCGCGAACTGTCGCGCGCCTTCGTCGAGCCGGGCTTCAAGGAATTCCCGCGCCAGCGCGAGCTGCACCTGGCCGAGTACGTGATGCTCACCCAGTACTCGGCGAACATCCCGGCGCCCAGCGCGTTCAAGCCCGAGTCGCTGGACAACGTCCTCGGCGAATACCTGGCGAAGAACGGCAAGACCCAGCTGCGCATCGCCGAGACCGAGAAGTACGCCCACGTCACCTTCTTCTTCTCCGGCGGCCGCGAAGAGCCGTTCGAGGGCGAAGAACGCATCCTCATCCCCTCGCCGAAGGTCGCCACCTACGACCTGCAGCCGGAAATGAGCGCGCCGGAAGTCACCGACAGGATCGTCGAGGCCATCGAAAACCAGCGCTACGACGTCATCGTGGTCAACTACGCCAACGGCGACATGGTCGGCCACACCGGCGTGTTCGAGGCCGCGGTCAAGGCCGTGGAATGCCTGGATACCTGCGTCGGGCGCATCGCCGCGGCGCTGGACAAGGTCGGCGGCGAAGCCCTGATCACCGCCGACCACGGCAACGTCGAGCAGATGGAAGACGAGAGCACCGGCCAGGCGCACACCGCGCACACCTGCGAGCCGGTGCCCTTCATCTACGTCGGCAAGCGCAAGCTGAGCATCCGCGAAGGCGGCGTGCTGGCCGACGTGGCGCCGACCATGCTGACGCTGATGGGCCTGCCGGTGCCGGCCGAGATGACCGGCAAATCCATCGTCACCCTGGAGTGACTCTCGCGAGCTGCAGGCGGCGTGATGCTTTTCACTCGCCGCTTGCGGCTTGTAACGATTTTTTTATGCATACTAGGCCGATTCCGCCTCCAGGTGCCCGCCACCCCATGCATCGCGCCCTATCCTCCCTGCTGCTGATCTGCCTGCTGAGCCCGCTGGCGGTCGTCGCCGACGAACGCGCCGACACCCAGAAGCAGATCGAGCGGACGCAGAAAGACATCGCCGAGCTGAAGAAGACCCTCAGCGGCATCCAGGAAGAGAAATCCGGGGTGCAGAAGCAGCTCAAGTCCACCGAAACCCAGATGGGCGACCTGGAGAAGCAGGTCAAGGCGCTGCAGGAGGAGCTGGAGAAGAGCGAAAAGGAGCTCCAGCGCCTGGACGAGGAGAAAAAAAAACTCCAGGGCGCGCGCCTTGAACAGCAGCGGCTGATCGGCATCCAGGCCCGCGCCGCGTACCAGAGCGGCCGCGAGGAATACCTCAAGCTGCTGCTGAACCAGGAACATCCCGAGAAGTTCAGCCGCACCCTCACCTACTACGAGTACATCAACCGCGCGCGCCTGGAACAGCTCAACGCCTTCAACGAGACCCTGCGCCAGCTGGAGAACGTCGAGCGCGACATCACCACGCAGAAGAGCCAGCAACTGGCCCAGCAGCAGGACCTCGAGGCCCGCCGCCAGGAACTGGCCGAAGTGCGCAAGCAGCGCCAGGAAGCCCTGGCCAAGCTCAACAGCGACTACAGCGACAGCAACCGCAAGCTGCAGGACCGCCAGCAGGCCCAGGCCGAGCTGAACAAGGTGCTCAAGACCATCGAGGAAACCCTCGCCCGCCAGGCCCGCAAAGCCGAGGAAGCGCGCCAGCGCGCCCTGGCCGCCGAACGCGAGCGCGCCCGCCGCGAACGCGAGACGGCCAGCAGCGGCGGCAGCGTGAAGCCCCGCGCGGACTACAGCGGCCCGCTGGTGTCCAGCGGCGCCGGCTTCGGCGGCGCCTTCGACGCCACCCGCGGCAAGCTGCCCTGGCCGGTCAACGGGCGCATCCTGGCGCGCTTCGGCAGCCCGCGCGGCGACGACCCGCGCGCCACCTGGGACGGCGTGCTGATCGGCGCCAGCGCAGGTGCCACGGTACGCGCCGTGCATGGTGGCAGGGTGGTGTTCGCCGACTGGCTGCGCGGCGCCGGGCTACTGGTTATCCTCGACCACGGTGGTGGATACCTGAGCCTTTATGGTCATAATCAGAGTCTGCTGAAAGGCGCCGGGGACACGGTCAAGGCCGGGGATCCCATCGCTACCGTCGGCACCAGCGGCGGGCAGGAGACTCCGGCGGTGTATTTCGCCATTCGTCATCAGGGCCGCCCGACGGACCCCACTACCTGGTGTCGCACGCAAGGATAAGCGGCGGACACGCCTTAGGAGCCAAACATGTCGCATCGCTTCCGTCTCATCACCCTGGCCCTGCTGCTCGGTATCGGGGCGGCCCAGGCCGCCGAGACACCGCCCGCCGCGCCAGCCGCGGCCAGCGGCAAGGAGGCGCCGCTGCCGCTGGACGAACTGCGGACCTTCGCCGAGGTCCTGGACCGGGTGAAGGCCGCCTACGTCGAGCCGGTGGACGACAAGACCCTGCTGGAGAACGCCATCAAGGGCATGCTCAGCAACCTCGACCCGCACTCGGCCTACCTGGACCCGGAAGAATTCGCCGAGCTGCAGGAAAGCACCAGCGGCGAGTTCGGCGGCCTGGGCATCGAGGTGGGCACCGAGGACGGCTTCATCAAGGTGGTCTCGCCGATCGACGACACCCCGGCGGCCGCGGCCGGCATCCAGCCCGGCGACCTGATCGTGCAGATCGACGGCAAGCCGACCAAGGGCCAGTCGATGAACGAGGCGGTGGACAGCATGCGCGGCAAGCCCGGCTCGTCCATCACCCTGACCATAGTGCGCGGCGGCGGCCGGCCGTTCGACGTCAGCCTCAAGCGCGCCATCATCAAGGTCAAGAGCGTCAAGACCCAGCTGCTGGAGCCGAACTACGGCTACCTGCGCATCACCCAGTTCCAGGTCAACACCGGTGACGAGGTGGTCAAGGCCCTGGCGCAGCTGAAGAAGGACAACAAGGGCAAGCTCAAGGGCCTGGTCCTGGACCTGCGCAACAACCCCGGCGGCGTGCTGCAGTCCGCGGTGGAAGTGGCCGACGCCTTCCTCACCAAGGGCCTGATCGTCTACACCAAGGGCCGCATCCCCAACTCCGAACTGCGCTTCTCCGCCGACCCGGCCGACCCCAGCGAGGGCGTGCAACTGGTGGTGCTGATCAACGGCGGCACCGCCTCGGCGGCGGAAATCGTCTCCGGCGCCCTGCAGGACCAGAAACGCGCCATCCTCATGGGCACCGACAGCTTCGGCAAGGGCTCGGTGCAGACCGTGCTGCCGCTGAACAACGACCGCGCCCTGAAGCTGACCACCGCGCTCTACTACACCCCCAACGGCCGCTCCATCCAGGCCCAGGGCATAGTCCCGGACATCGAGGTGGAACGCGCCAAGGTGACCCGCGAGCAGAGCGACTTCGAAGGCTTCAAGGAAGCCGACCTGCAGGGCCACCTGGCCAACGGCAACGGCGGCAAGGACCGTCCGACGCAGTCGGGCAAGGCGCCCCAGGCCGCCCCGCAGGACAGCGACTTCCAGCTGAGCCAGGCCCTCAGCCTGCTGAAGGGGCTCAGCGTCAGCCGCGGCAACTGACCGGTGCGCCGGGCACGGCTGCTGTTCGGCCTGTGCCTGGCCGCCCTGCTCGGCCAGGCGCAGGCCAGGCCGCTGCTGAGCGTGGTGATCGACGACCTCGGGCAGAACCTGGCGCGCGACCGCCAGGTGTTCGAACTACCGGCGGCGGTGGCCCTGGCGATCATGCCGGACACCCCGCACGCCGCCGAACTGGCCCGCGAAGCCCACCAGCGCGGGCGCACCCTGATCCTGCACCTGCCGATGGACCCGGCCGGCGGCCCCTACGCCTGGCGCCCCGACCTGCCACAGGCGGAACTCGCCCGCCGCCTGGATGCGGCGCTGGCCGCGGTGCCCTACGTGCAAGGCGTGAACAACCACGAAGGCAGCCGCATGACCGCCGACCGCGCCGGCATGGACCTGCTCATGGGCACCCTGCAGGAACGCCACCTGTTCTTCCTCGACAGCCGCACCAGCGCCGCCACAGTGGCCGCCGCCGAAGCACAGAAGCGCGGCCTGGCCAGCCTGTCCCGCGACGTTTTCCTCGACGACCGGCCGGATGAAGACAGCATCGCCCGCCAGCTGCAGAGCGGCGTGGCCCTGGCGCGCAAGCAGGGCTCGGCGCTGCTGATCGGCCACCCGCGCCCGGCCACCCTGCGGGTGCTGCTGCGCGAACTGCCGAAGCTGAAGGCGGCGGGCATCGAACTGGTGAAGCCCGACCTGCTGATCGCCGAACGCGGCAACCGCGCCATGGCGGCGCATGGCAAGGATGGCGTCTACCGCTGAACCCCGCTCGCCGGCCGCGCCTCAGCGCTTTTCGTAGGATGGGTTGAGCGAAGCGATACCCATCGCCGCGCCCGACCGAGCACCGGCCGTTGCAGGCGAGCATGGCTCGCTCCTACGAAGAGCACGCCGGTGCGGCCTGTTGCTTCTAGGCGGTTTTCTGGGTTCCCGCGAACGCGGGAACCCAATAGAACAGTTCCGAACCCACCTGTAGGAGCGCGCCCTGCGCGCGAATCGCGGGCAGGACCCGCTCCTACAATCGTGCATCCTCAGAACCGTAGGGCGGGCGCAGGAGCGGACTCCGTCCGCGATCCGGCCGACAGGCCGGCCTCAGAGGTAATTGTTGGTAACCTCGTCCACATACCCCTCGGCGCGCATCTGGTCCAGGGCCTTCTGCAGGCGCTCGACCACCTCGTCCGGAGTGTCCTTGTTCAGCGCCAGGTACAGCTGCGCCTCGTTGAAGCGCAGCACCGTCTGCAGACCGCTGACGCCCTCCTGCTTGGCCAGGTAGCGGCCCACCGGGTCGGTGGTGGCCCAGAGGTCGATCTGCCCGGTCATCAGCTTCTTCACGTTCTCCTGGTCGCGCAGGGCGTTGATCACCGGGATGCCCTGGCTCTCCAGCGCCTGGCTGACAGCGTCGTTCTTGTAGGCGCCGAGCTTGTACTTGCCGGCTTCCTTGACGTCCTTCAGCGCAGTGATCTTGCTGCCCGGCGGCGCCAGCACCACCCAGCCGGTCTTCGCCAGCGGGCCCACCCACTTGAACAGCGGCACCCGCTCGGGGGTGTAGGTGGTGGAGAACAGGCCGTAGCCGGCGCGGTCCAGGGTCAGCTTGTACAGCCGGTCCCAGGGGAAGCGCAGGCTGAGGGTGTAGCCGATGCCGGCGCGCTTGAACATCTCGCGGACGATGTCCGCGCTGATGCCGTCGATGCCTTCGTCGCGGGCGAAGTTCTTGTCGTCCACCGCCATGTTGAACGGCGGGAAGTTCTCCGTCAGCAGCACCACCTTGTAGTCGGCGGGCAGGTCGGCGCGGGCCGTGGCGGCCCCCAGCAGCAGGCCGATGAACAGCCCGCAGGTCTTGAGTTTCAGCATGGTCATACCGCTCGCTTGGTTATCGTTATGGCTAGCGGCATCCCTGCATAGTGGACGCGATTCCCGTCCTGTACACCATCCCTGGCACAGCTCCGGCCGTGGCCGGCAACACAGCGCGGCGCCGCTCCCCTCGAGCGGCGCCGACGGATCACAGGTAGCTGTTCAGTACATCGTCGACGAAGCCTTCGGCGCGCATCTTGTCCAGCGCGGCCTGCAGCTTCTGCACCACTTCGTCGGGGGTTTCCTTGTTCAGCGCCAGGTACAGCTGGTCGCTGTTGAAGCGCAGCACCGTCTTCAGGCCGCTGACGCCGACCTGCTTGGCCAGGTAGCGCCCGGCCGGGTCGCCGCTGGCCCAGAGGTCGATCTCGCCCTTTTGCAGCTTGCCGGCGTTCTCCTGGTCGCGCAGCGCCAGCGCCGGCTCGAAACCGTGCTCGGCGAGGTACTCGGCCATGGCGTCGCCCTTGTAGGCGCCCACCCGGTACTTCTTCGCCTCGTCCAGGCTCTTCAGGGCGATGGGGCTGTCGCCGCGGGCCAGCAGCACCCAGTCGTCCGGGCCGATGGGGCCGACCCACTTGAAGGCGTTTTCCCGCTCCGGCAGCCGCGCGGTGACGAAGACGCCGTAGTCCGGCTTCTCCAGCGCCAGCTTGTAGATGCGTTCCCAGGGGAAGCGCAGGGTCATGCTGTACTTGATGCCGGCGCGCTTGTACATCTCGCGGACGATGTCCACGGCGATGCCGTCGATGTTGTCTTCCTGGGCGAAGTTCTTGCCGTTGATGGCCATGTTGTAGGGCGGGAAGTTCTCCGTCAGCAGGACCATGCTGTAGTCCGGAGAGATTTCCGCATGCACTGTGCCAGCCAACAGCAGAGAGCTGGCCAGCAGGAGGCGTTTCAGCATCGCAGAACATTCCTGGTTGTAAGCGAAGGCGCAGAGCTTACCGCAAGTTTGCCATCATTCGGCCTTGCATCTTTCAGACCGCGTCACGCCCTGTAGGAAACATCGCCAGAAAGCACAAGGCCCGGCCGCCATGAGCGGGCCGGGCCCTGTCGCAAGCTGCACGCCAGCAGTGCGGCGCGCCCTTCAGCGCACCACGATGCCGCGGCTGGCCAGGTAGGCCTTGGCCTCCGGCACGCTGTACTCGCCGAAGTGGAAGATGCTCGCCGCCAGCACCGCGTCGGCCTTGCCTTCGAGGATGCCGGCCGCCAGGTGCTCCAGGTTGCCGACGCCGCCGGAAGCGATCACCGGCACGTTCACCGCCTCGCTGATGGCGCGGGTCACGCCCAGGTCGTAGCCGCTCTTCACGCCGTCCTGGTCCATGCTGGTCAGGAGGATTTCGCCGGCGCCCAGGCCTTCCATCTTCTTCGCCCACTCCACCGCATCCAGCCCGGTGGGCTTGCGCCCGCCGTGGGTGAAGATTTCCCAGCGCGGGGTTTCGCCCGGCGCCGAGACCTTCTTGGCGTCGATGGCGACCACGATGCACTGCGAGCCGAAGCGCGCAGCGGCCTCGCCGACGAACTCCGGGGTGAACACCGCGGCGGTGTTGATCGAGACCTTGTCCGCGCCGGCGTTGAGCAGGTTGCGGATGTCCTGCACGGTGCGCACGCCGCCGCCGACGGTCAGCGGGATGAACACCTGGCTGGCCATGCGCTCGACGGTGTGCAGCGTGGTGTCGCGGCCGTCGACGCTGGCGGTGATGTCGAGGAAGGTGATCTCGTCGGCGCCCTGCTCGTCGTAGCGGCGGGCGATCTCCACCGGGTCGCCGGCGTCGCGGATGTTCTCGAACTTGACGCCCTTGACCACGCGGCCGTTGTCCACGTCGAGGCAGGGGATGATGCGCTTAGCGAGGGCCATTCTGGTGTCTCCCAATCTTGAAATTCGCGGGAGGCTGAAGGCTGGAGGCTGAACGAAAAAGCGACTCGGTCACGTCCAGCCTTCAGCCTCCAGCGCTTTTATTCGTCTTTTGCCTGCCGATCGCAAAGCGCCTGGGCCTCGGCGACATCGAGGGTACCCTCGTAGATCGCCCGGCCGGTGATGGCGCCGATGATGCCCGGGGTGCGCGCGTCCAGCAGTTTCTGGATGTCGCCCAGGTTGTGGATGCCGCCGGAGGCGATCACCGGGATGCGCGTGGCGTTGGCCAGGGCGGCGGTGGCTTCGACGTTGCAGCCCTGCATCATGCCGTCCTTGGAGATGTCGGTGTAGACGATGGCGGAGACGCCGTCGGCCTCGAAGCGCTTGGCCAGGTCGATCACCTGCACTTCGCTGACCTCGGCCCAGCCGTCGGTGGCGACGAAGCCGTCCTTCGCGTCCAGGCCGACGATCACCTTGCCGGGGAAGGCGCGGCAGGCTTCGCCGACGAATTCCGGCTGCTTCACCGCCTTGGTGCCGATGATCACGTAGCTGACGCCGGCGCGCACGTAGTGCTCGATGGTCTCCAGCGAACGGATGCCGCCGCCGATCTGGATCGGCAGGTTCGGGTAGCGCTTGGCGATGGCGGTAACCACCTCGCCGTTCACCGGCTTGCCTTCGAAGGCGCCGTTGAGGTCCACCAGGTGCAGGCGGCGGCAACCACCGTCCACCCATTTGGCGGCCATGGCCACCGGGTCGTCGGAGAAGACGGTGGCGTCTTCCATCAGGCCCTGGCGCAGGCGCACGCAGGCGCCGTCCTTCAGATCGATTGCGGGGATGATCAACATTCGGATGCTTCCTGAAAGATCGACAAAATAATTTCGCTGAAGGCTAGAGGCTGGACGAAAAAGCGCCTCGCACATCGTTCAACCTTCGGCTTCCAGCCTCGCGCGCAGCGCCGTCTTCACCAGCGGCCGTCCCAGGCGGCGAAGTTCTGCAGCAGCTGCAGGCCGTGGGTGTGGCTCTTCTCCGGGTGGAACTGCACGGCGAAGCGCGGGCCCTCGGCCAGCGCGGCGGCGAAGTCGCGGCCATAGTGGCCGCGGCCGGCGACCTGGCGCGGGTTGCCCGCCTCGATGTAGTAGCTGTGCACGAAGTAGAAGCGCGCTTCGTCGGGGATTTCGTGCCACAGCGGGTGGTCGAGGCTCTGTTTGACCTGGTTCCAGCCCATGTGCGGCACCTTCAGGTGCTCGCCGTCCTCGTACAGGTCCTTGCCGAAGAAGCGCACCTGGCCGGGGAACAGGCCGATGCAGTCGACGCCGCCGTTCTCCTCGCTGTGTTCCAGCAGCGCCTGCATGCCGACGCAGATGCCGAGGAAGGGGCGGTCCTGGCTGACTTCACGCACCAGCGCGTCGAAGCCCAGGCGCCTGATCTCGGCCATACAGTCGCGGATGGCGCCCACGCCGGGGAACACCACGCGGTCGGCCTCGCGGATCACCGCGGCGTCGCTGGTCACCAGCACGCGGCCGGCGCCCACGCGCTCCAGCGCCTTGGACACCGAGTGCAGGTTGCCCATGCCGTAGTCGATGACGGCGACCGTCTGCATTACAGGCACCCCTTGGTCGACGGCATCTGCCCGGCCATGCGCTCGTCCAGCTCGATGGCCATGCGCAGGGCGCGGCCGAAGGCCTTGAACACCGTCTCGATCTGGTGGTGGGTGTTGTGCCCGCGCAGGTTGTCGATGTGCAGGGTCACCTGGGCGTGGTTGACGAAGCCCTGGAAGAACTCCATGAACAGGTCGACGTCGAAGCCGCCGACGCTGGCGCGGGTGAAGGGCACGTGCATCTGCAGGCCGGGGCGGCCGGAGAAGTCGATCACCACGCGCGACAGCGCCTCGTCCAGCGGCACGTAGGCATGGCCGTAGCGGCGGATGCCCTTCTTGTCGCCGATAGCCTTGGCGAAGGCCTGGCCGAGAGTGATGCCGATGTCTTCGACGGTGTGGTGGTCGTCGATGTGCAGGTCGCCCTTGCACTCGATGTCCAGGTCGATCAGGCCATGGCGGGCGATCTGGTCCATCATGTGCTCGAGGAAGGGCACCCCGGTATCGAAGCGGGCCTTGCCCGTGCCATCCAGGTCGATGGACACCTTGATCTGGGTTTCCAGGGTGTCGCGCGCGACGGTTGCCTTGCGTTCGGCCATCACCAGCTCCACAGCTAACACTGCACTTGATTATAAGAGGGCCCGCATTATAGGCGCGGCGGGCCCCGCAGGGCTACGGGCGACGGTCGGCGGCGCTGGCCGCGGGGCGCCGCTTGTCCGTAAACTGCGCATCCCCGCCGAGGATGCCGCCATGCCCGTGATCGTCGAACACCTTGCCCAGCCCTCCGCCCAGGACCGCCAGGACCTGGCCCGGCTCTACGCCGAGGCGCCGGCCTGGCTGCTCGCGCCCTTCGCCGACGGCGAGGCCCTGGTGGACGCCGCGCTGGCCGCGGGCACGCTGCTGACCGGGCGCTTCAACGACCGCCTGCTGGGCGCCGCCTGGCTGCAGCGCGATGCCGACGCCTGGCGCCTCTCGCGCCTGTGCGTGCGCCGCGTCACCCGCGGCCGCGGCGTGGCCCGCCGGCTGCTGGAGGAAGCCCAGCGCCAAGCGGTGCTCGCCGGCTGCCCGCTGCGCCTGCTGGCCCCGGCCGGGCAGGCGGAAGCGGCCGAGCTGGCCGCGCACCTGGGCCTGGCCCTGGAAACCGCGGAGGCACCGTGAACGACATCGACATCCTGGTCATAGGCGCCGGCGCGATCGGCCTGGCCTGCGCCGCGCGCCTGGCCGCCTCCGGGCGCAGCGTGCTGATCGTCGAAGCCGAGCGGCTGATCGGCAGCCACACCTCCAGCCGCAACTCCGAGGTCATCCACGCCGGCCTCTACTACCCGCCCGGCTCGCTCAAGGCCGAACTCTGCCTGGAAGGCCGCGAGCGCCTGTACGCCTGGTGCGCCAGCCACAACGTGCCGCACAGCCGCATCGGCAAGCTGCTGGTGGCCGTGGAAGACGTCGAACTGGGCAAGCTGGAAGCCCTCGCCGCCAGTGCCCAAGCCAGCGGCGTACATGACCTGCAGCCGCTGGACTCTGCCCAGCTGCACGCGCTGGAGCCGGCGGTGCGCGGCGTGGCCGCCCTGCTCTCGCCGAGCACCGGGATCATCGACAGCCATGCCTACATGCTGTCGCTGCAGCACGCCGCGCAAATCCAGGGCGCGCAGCTGGTGCTGGACACCCGCATCGACCGCCTGCGCCGCGCCGCCGACGGCTGGATCGCCGAAGGCGTCAGCGTTGGCGAGCCGTTCAGCATCCAGGCCGAACAGGTGGTCAACGCCGGCGGCCTGTTCGCCCAGCAACTGGCCGCCCGCACCGAAGGCCTGGAAGGCGTGCCGCCGCTGCACCTGTGCCAGGGCCGCTACTTCACCTACGGCGGCCGTTCGCCGTTCAGCCACCTGATCTACCCGATGCCCGAGACCAACACCGCCGGCCTGGGCGTGCATGCCACCCTCGACCTCGGCGGCCAGCTGCGCTTCGGCCCGGACGTGCGCTACCTGGAGGCCATCGACTACCAGGTCGACGAAGCGCTGCGCGAGCCCTTCGCCCAGGCCATCCGCCGCTACTTCCCGGGCCTGGACGCCGAACGTCTGCAGGCCGGCTATGCCGGGATTCGTCCTAAACTGAGCGGCGCCGGGGAACCCGCTTCCGACTTCGTCATCCAAACCGCCGTGGACCACGGCCTGCCGGGCCTGGTCAACCTGTTCGGGATCGAGTCGCCGGGGCTCACCGCCAGCCTGGCCATCGCCGAACGCGTCGCCGCCGCCTGCTGAAGCGGGCGGGCGCATTGATATACTCCCGCCAATTCACCCGCCGCCAGAACAAGGACCCGTCCATGAAAGCGTTCGGCAAGATCCTGGGCATAGCCGTCCTCGCCCTGCTGCTACTGGTAGTCGCCGCCGGCTTCATCCTCACCCATTTCTTCGACCCCAACGACTACAAGGACGAGATCCGCCAGCTCGCCCGCGACAAGGCCAACCTGGAGCTGGACCTGCGCGGCGACATCGGCTGGAGCCTGTTCCCCTGGCTCGGCCTGGAGCTGCACGACACCAGCGTGGCCAGCGTGCGCAGCCCGGACAAGCCGTTCGCCGACCTGCAGCTGCTCGGCCTCTCGGTGCGGGTGCTGCCGCTGCTGCGCCGCGAAGTGCAGATGAGCGACATCCGCGTGCAGGGCCTGACCCTCACGCTGAACCGCGACAAGGCCGGCAAGGGCAACTGGGAAGACATCGGCAAGCCGGCCCAGCCCGCCGGCGCCACCCCCGCCACACCGGCCGGCCAGGCCGGCGCGCCCGCCGAAGCGCCCAAGGCTCCGGCCGAGAGCGCTTCCACGCCGATGAAGCTGGACATCGACAGCCTCAACGTCAGCGGCGCGCGCATCGACTACAGCGACGAGCAGAGCGGCAAGCAGTACACCGTCGAAGGCCTGGACCTGAACACCGGCGCCATCCGCGAAGGCAGCAGCATCCCCTTCAAGCTCAACGCCTACCTGGGCACCAACCAGCCGGTGACCCGCGCCAAGACCGAGCTGACCGGCAACCTGCGCTTCGACCGCGCGCTCAAGCGCTACCAGCTGGAAGACGCCAAGCTCTCCGGCGAACTGGCCGGCGACCAGCTGCAGGGCCGCACCGCGACCTTCTCCGCCCAGGGCCAGCTGCTGCTCGACCAGGCCGCGCAGGTCGCAGAATGGAACGGCCTGAAGCTGTCGATCAACCAGCTGCGCGCCCTCGGCGAGCTGAAGGCGCGCAACCTCGACAAGGAGCCGCAGTTCACCGGCGGCCTGTCCATCGCCCCGTTCAACCTGCGCGAATTCCTCGACGGCCTCGGCCAGAAACTGCCGGAGATGGCCGACGGCAACACCCTGACCAAGCTGGAACTGGCCGCGCGCCTGGACGGCAGCCGCAACGCCGTCAACCTCAGCGACATCCAGCTCAAGCTCGACGACAGCAGCTTCAGCGGCAGCCTGGGCCTGGCCGACATCGCCAAGCAGGCCGTGCGCGCCCAGCTCAGCGGCGACAAGCTGAACCTCGACCGCTACCTGCCGGCCAAGGCCGCCAAAGGCGCCGAGGCAGCCAGCGCCAGCCGCAAGGCGGAAGTCGACGCCACCGTCGCCAGCGCCACCGGCAAGGGCGACAGCCCGCTACCCAACGCCCCCACCCAGCAGGCCTGGAGCGATGCGCCCATGCTGCCGCTGGCCAAGCTGCGCACGCTGGACCTGGACCTCAACCTGAACCTCGGCCAGCTCACCCTCGACAAGCTGCCGATCGAGAACGCCGTGCTCAAGCTGCGCGGGCAGAACGGCCAGTTCACGCTCGACGATATGCGCGGCGAGCTCTACGACGGCCGCTTCAACGCCAAGGCCAGCCTCGACGTGCGCCAGGACGTGGCGCTGCTGGCGGCGCAGAAGCACATCGAAGGCGTGCCGGTGGAAAAACTCCTCCAGGCCCAGGGCCAGAAGCCGCCGGTCACCGGCCTGCTGAACCTGGACGCGGACATCACCACCCAGGGCAACAGCCAGAAGGCCTGGATCGACAACCTCAACGGCAAGGCCAACTTCAAGCTGAGCAAGGGCGTGCTGCTCAACGCCAACCTCGAAGAGCAGCTGTGCCGCGGCATCGCCACCCTCAACCGGAAGAGCCTGAGCGCCGAGCACGGCGGCAAGGACACGCCCTTCCGCGAACTCAACGGCAGCCTGACCTTCCACAACGGCGTGGCCAGCAACCCCGACCTGCGCGTCGCGGTGCCCGGCCTGACGGTGAAGGGCGACGGCGACCTCGACCTGCGCGTACTGGGCATGGACTACCGCGTCGGCGTGATCATCGAAGGCGACAAGAGCGACATGCCCGACCCGGCCTGCGAGGTGAACAAGCGCTACGTCGGCATCGAATGGCCGCTGCGCTGCCGCGGCCCGCTGGAACTGGGCGCCAAGGCCTGCCGCCTGGACCAGGACGGCATCGGCCGCATCGCCGGGCAACTGGCCGGCCAGCGCCTGAACGAGAAACTCGAAGAGAAATTCGGCGACAAGGTCAGCCCCGACCTGAAGGACGCCCTGAAGAACCTGCTGAAGAAGAAATGACCCCCGAACGCTTCAATACCGCGGTCCTCGACTGGTACGACCGCCACGGCCGCCATGACCTGCCCTGGCAGCGCGACATCAACCCCTACCGGGTGTGGGTGTCGGAAATCATGCTGCAGCAGACCCAGGTGAGCACCGTGCTGGGCTACTTCGACCGCTTCATGGCGGCGTTGCCCACGGTCGCCGACCTGGCCGCTGCGCCCGAGGACGAAGTCCTGCACCTGTGGACCGGGCTGGGCTACTACACCCGCGCGCGCAACCTGCAGAAGACCGCGAAGATGGTGATGGAGCGCCATGGCGGCGAATTCCCCCGCGACCTCGAGCAGCTCACCGAGCTGCCCGGCATCGGCCGCTCCACCGCCGGGGCCATCGCCAGCATTTCCATGGGCCTGCGCGCGCCCATCCTCGACGGCAACGTCAAGCGCGTGCTGGCCCGCTACCTGGCCTGCGACGGCTACCCGGGCGAGCCCAGGGTGGCGAAACAGCTGTGGGAAGCGGCGGAACGCTTCACCCCGCACGCGCGGGTCAACCACTACACCCAGGCGATGATGGACCTGGGCGCCACCCTCTGCACCCGCAGCAAGCCCAGCTGCCTGCTGTGCCCATTGAGCGAGGGCTGCCGCGCCCACCTGCTCGGCCGCGAAAGCGCCTACCCGGTGCCCAAGCCGCGCAAGGAGCTGCCGCAGCGGCGCACGCTGATGCCGATCCTGGCCAACCGCGAAGGCGCCATCCTGCTCTACCGCCGTCCGTCCACCGGCCTGTGGGGCGGCCTGTGGAGCTTCCCGGAACTGGACGACCTCGCCCAGCTCGACCCGCTCGCCGCACAGCACGCCCTGCGCCTGGGGCAGCGCCACGAACTGCCCGGCCTGACCCATACCTTCAGCCACTTCCAGCTGGCCATCGAGCCCTGGCTGGTGCGCGTGGAAGACGCAGCCAGCGGCGTGGCCGAGGGCGACTGGCTCTGGTATAACCTGGCCACCCCGCCGCGGCTCGGTCTCGCGGCCCCGGTCAAGAAGCTGCTCAAGCGGGCAGCCGACGCGTTGAATGCAGGAGAGATGACATGAGCCGAATGGTGATGTGCCGCAAGTACAAAGAACAGCTGCCCGGCCTCGATCGCCCGCCCTACCCCGGCGCCAAGGGCCAGGACATCTACGAGCACGTGTCGAAGCAGGCCTGGGACGAGTGGCAGAAGCACCAGACCATGCTGATCAACGAGCGCCGGCTGAACATGATGAACGCCGAGGACCGCAAGTTCCTCCAGGGCGAGATGGACAAGTTCCTCTCCGGCGAGGAATACGCCCAGGCCGACGGCTACGTCCCGCCGAGCGCGTAAGCTCCGGTATTAACTGAAAATTTTTTCGCGGCACGCTTGACACCCCTTCGGAAAACCCTTTTAATGCGCGCCACGTTGCCCAGGTAGCTCAGTTGGTAGAGCAGGGGATTGAAAATCCCCGTGTCGGCGGTTCGATTCCGTCCCTGGGCACCAAGACTCCGAAAGGCCCCTGCGTTCTCCAGAACCAGGGGCCTTTTGCATTCTTGCCCTCAGCCGATCACGGCCGCGCTTCCGCCACTGGTCGCCCGCCCGGCGAAACTCCGCTGATTTCCGTTGTCTACTGGCGCGTAGCACAAGGTTTTTTCAGAATGATGACATTCCGGATGATTTCCGCCCGAGGGATGGGATACTTTCAGGCCCTCGATGCCTGAAAAGGGAGTGCTCGTGCATCCTCTAAAACGCTGGTGGCAACAACGCGGCAACCTCGCGACGCTTGCCATCCTGTTCCTGGCGATCCCGCTGGCTAGCCGCCACGCCTTTGGCTGGGGCAACCTCTATGGCTACCTTTCGGATCTGGCCATCGGCAGCCTGCTGGTCCTGCTGCTGCACCGCCTGCGCCTGTTCGTAGCCCTGCCGATCATGCTGCTGTGGGCGCTGATGACGATCGGCAACGCCGAGCTGGTCAGCGCCGTGGGCCGCATGCCCGATCCCAGCGACCTGCACTTCCTCGCCGACCCGACCTTCGTCGGCAACTCCACCCAGGGCGGCGGCATCGCCCACCCGTGGCTGGCCGGCGCGCTGCTCGGCGCCATCGCGCTCTGCGCACTGCTCTGGCGGCGCCACGAACAGCGCCTGTCGCGCTTCGCCTATGCCGCGCCGGTGGCCCTGCTGGGCGCCCACTTCGGCTTGCAGTACGTGATCCCCAACGACGTCGACGTGTGGAAGCAGTTCAACCTGCCGCACCGCCTGCTGGCCGGCGTCGCCAGCCAGGGCCAGCTCGCCGCCGAGGACTGGCTGGCCGGCGACCAGGGCGACACCCCGCCCGACGTCACCGGGCTGACCCAGCTCGACCTCTCCGGCACCCCGCTGCTGTCCGGCCCGGGCACGGCGAAGAACGTGCTGATCATCACCATGGAAGGCATTCCCGGCGCCTACGTGGCGACCAACCGCGCGGCGCTGAGCAGCAGCTACGAAGAATCCATGATGCCCAGGCTCAGCGCCTGGGCCGAACGCTCGATGACCACCCCGGACTACGTGGTGCACAGCCACCAGACCATCCGCGGCCTCTATGCCCTGCTCTGCGGCGACTACAGCAAGCTGGACAACGGCACGCCCAAGGGCGTCGAGCTGCTGTCCAACCCCGGCCGCGCCGCCGAGTGCCTGCCGGCGCAGCTGCGCCAGCACGGCTTCAGCACCCACTTCCTGCAGGGCGCCGGCCTGCGCTTCATGGCCAAGGACAAGGTGATGCCGGCCATGGGCTTCGACAAGACACTCGGCCGCGACTGGTTCAAGAAGAAGCCCTACCTGGAGTTCGCCTGGGGCATGGACGACAAGGCCTTCTTCGAGGGCGCGCTGGACTACGTCGGCGAGCTGCGCAAGAACAAGAAGCCGTGGATGCTCACCCTGCTCACCGTCGGCACCCACCAGCCCTACTCGGCCACCCCGGAATACCTGGCCAAGTACCCCACCCCGCGCCAGGCCGCGGTGGGCTACCTGGATGACGCGGTCGACGCCTTCCTCGCCGGCCTGGAAAAACAGGGCGTGCTCAAGGACACCCTGGTGATCGTCACCTCCGACGAATCCCACGGCATCGACAACGTGCGCCTGGCCTCGTCCTGGGGCCTGAACCTGGTGCTGGCCCCCGAGCAGGCGGCGCTGCCGCCAGTGAAGAGCGGCGTCTACGGCCACGTCGACATGGACGCCTCGATCCTCGACTACTTCGGCTTCACCCCGCCGAAGGACGTTTCCGGCCGCTCGCTGTTCCGCGAGTACGACAAGGGTCGCGAGATGGTCTCCTTCACCAACGGTATGCTGCGCTTCCACGACGGCAAGCAGACCTTCACCGAATGCGACTTCCAGCAGGTCTGCCGGCGCTACAAGAGCGATGGCTTCATCGCCGACAGCGCCCAGTTCGTCGGCCGCTTCAGCGGCCGCGATGCGCGCCTGGTCGCCGCCCGCGCGGGCATCCTGGATCATTCGGTGATCGGTAACCCGATGGGCCGCGAATACCAGTTCGCCACCCAGGAGAAGATCCGCATCAAGCCGCAGGTCACCAACGAGTACACCGACAACCTGATCGGCGCCCAGTACCTGGAGTTCCCGGCCGACAGCCACACCACCGTGAGCCTGAAGATCCGCGCCCTGCAGATGGACAAGGCCGGTGCCAGGGTGCAGCTGAAGACCCGCGAGTTCGAACGCCCGGTGAACCTGCCGATCCCCGAGTTCCCGCGGCTGACCCGCGACAAGCCGCTGGAGGTGACCTTCGGCTTCGACAACGAGCGGGCGCGCAAGGCCTTCTCCTTCCACCTGCTGGCCGAAGGCAAGGGCATCATCGAGATCACCGATTTCCACGTGCAGACGCAGCCGCGCAAATCCACCATCGACGCCAGCGAGCATCCCACCCGCCTGGCCGGCGGCAGCGTGCTGCCCGGCCCGCGCATCGGCGGTCGTCCGGCGCTGATGGCCGGCCAGCTCGACCAGCTCGACGAAGAGAGCCGCGACAACACCCGCGGCGAGCAGCAGATCACCCAGTGAGCCCGGGCCTCGACCAACGTCGGGGCCTGTGGTCTTTTCCCCCGCCGGCGAAGCTGGCACTATCGCGCCCCTCGTTTCGCCAGCCCCCTCGCCAGGCTTCCGGCACCCCGGTGTTCAGCCCAGGCGACAAGGCACTGCGGCAATGCGACAAGATGCCACCATCCAGGCCCGGCGCGGCCCCCGGACGCTTGGCGCCCCCCGGGTCGCGTGATAGCTTGCGTTCGCCAGGAAGGCCCTACCCCCTGCCGCGGCGCGCCGCGAAGCATCCGAACAACAATAGAGGAGCCCCCAATGGCCGAGGCCATACCCGCACTGGAAATCCGTAACCTGCACAAGCGTTACGGCGACCTGGAAGTGCTCAAGGGCATTTCCCTGACCGCCCGCGAAGGCGACGTGATCTCCATTCTCGGCTCCTCGGGCTCCGGCAAGTCGACCTTCCTGCGCTGCATCAACCTGCTGGAAAACCCGCACCAGGGCCAGATCATCGTCGCCGGCGAAGAGCTGAAGCTGAAGAAGGCCAAGGACGGGGCGCTGGTCGCCGCCGACAACCGCCAGATCAACCGCCTGCGCAGCGAACTGGGCTTCGTCTTCCAGAACTTCAACCTCTGGCCGCACATGAGCATCCTCGACAACATCATCGAGGCGCCGCGCCGCGTGCTGGGCAAGAGCCGCGCCGAAGCCATCGAGATCGCCGAGGCCCTGCTGGCCAAGGTCGGCATCGCCGACAAGCGCCACAGCTTCCCCGCGCAGCTCTCCGGCGGCCAGCAGCAGCGTGCGGCCATTGCCCGCACCCTGGCCATGCAGCCCAAGGTCATACTGTTCGACGAGCCCACTTCCGCACTGGACCCGGAGATGGTCCAGGAAGTGCTCAACGTGATCCGCGCGCTGGCCGAGGAAGGCCGCACCATGCTGCTGGTCACCCACGAAATGAATTTCGCCCGCCAGGTTTCCAGCGAGGTGGTGTTCCTCCACCAGGGCCTGGTCGAGGAACAGGGTTCCCCCGAGCAGGTCTTCGGGAACCCGCAGTCCGCGCGCTGCAAGCAGTTCATGTCCAGCCACCGCTAACGGAGCAACTTTGCATGAAGAACTATAAGAAGATCCTTCTGGCCGCTGCCGCCACCCTGGCCTTCGGCGCCCACGCGGTCGCCGCCGAGAAGCTGCGCATCGGCACCGAAGGCGCCTACCCGCCCTTCAACGGCATCGACGCCAGCGGCCAGGTGGTCGGCTTCGACCTCGACGTCGGCAAGGCCCTGTGCGCCAAGATGAAGGTCGAGTGCGAGGTGGTCACCTCCGACTGGGACGGCATCATCCCGGCGCTGAACGCCAAGAAGTTCGACTTCATCGTCGCCTCCATGTCGATCACCGACGAGCGCAAGCAGGCGGTGGACTTCACCAACCCCTACTACACCAACAAGCTGCAGTTCGTGGCGCCCAGGTCGGTGGACTTCAAGACCGACAAGGGCTACCTGAAGGGCAAGGTGATCGGCGCCCAGCGCGCGACCATCGCCGGCACCTGGCTTGAGGACAACATGTCCGACACCGTCACCATCAAGCTCTACGACACCCAGGAAAACGCCTACCTGGACCTGTCCTCGGGCCGCCTGGACGGCGTGCTGGCCGACAAGTTCGTGCAGTACGACTGGCTCAAGAGCGACGCCGGCAAGGACTTCGAGTTCAAGGGCGAGCCGGTGTTCGACAACGACAAGATCGGCATCGCCGTGCGCAAGGGCGACCCGCTGCGTGACAAGCTGAACGCCGCCCTGAAGGAAATCGTCGACGACGGCACCTACAAGAAGATCAACGACAAGTACTTCCCCTTCAGCATCTACTGATGCCAGCCCGGCGCGCCCTGTGACCCAGGGCGCGCCCCTTCAGGCGCGATCCCCATGATTTTCGACCTGCACGGTTTCGGCCCGCAGCTGGCGGCCGGCACCCTGATGACGCTCAAGCTGTCCCTGGCCGCGGTCTGCCTCGGCCTGATCCTCGGGCTGCTCGGCGCCATCGCCAAGACCTCGAAGAATGCCTTGCTGCGCATGCTCGGCGGCGCCTACACCACCCTGGTGCGCGGCGTGCCGGAAACCCTCTGGGTGCTGATGATCTATTTCGGCACCGTGGCCGGGCTGAACGCCGTGGGCGACCTGTTCGGCAAGCCCGACCTGGCCCTGAGCCCCTTCGCCGCCGGCACCTGCGCCCTGGGCCTGTGCTTCGGCGCCTACGCCACCGAAGTCTTCCGCGGCGCCCTGCTGGCCGTGCCCAAGGGCCACCGCGAGGCCGGCCAGGCGCTGGGCCTGTCCGCCCCGCGGATCTTCTGGCGCATCGTCCTGCCGCAGGTGTGGCGCGTGGCCCTGCCTGGCCTGGGCAACCTGTACCTGATCCTGCTCAAGGACACCGCCCTGGTCTCGCTGATCACCCTCGACGAGATCATGCGCAAAGCCCAGGTCGCCTCCAACGCGACCAAGGAGCCGTTCACCTTCTACATGACCGCCGCGCTGATCTACCTGGGCCTGACCGTGTTCGTCATGGCCGCACTGCACTTCCTGGAGCGCCGCGCCGGCCGCGGTTTCGTGAGGAACGAGCTATGACCGACATGGAGCTGATCCTCAAGTGGCTGCCGAAGATGCTCCAGGGCGCCGGGCTGACCCTCGAGCTGCTGGCCTTCGCCGTGGTCGCCGGCCTGGCCCTGGCCGTGCCGCTGGGCATCGCCCGCGCCTCGCGGCACTGGTACGTGCGCGCGCTGCCCTACACCTACATCTTCTTCTTCCGCGGCACCCCGCTGCTGCTGCAGCTGTTCATCGTCTACTACGGCCTGGCGCAGTTCGACTCGGTGCGCCAGGGCCCGCTCTGGCCGTACCTGCGCGACCCATACTGGTGCGCGCTGCTGACCATGACGCTGCACACCGCGGCCTACATCGCCGAGATCCTCCGCGGCGCCATCCACGCCATCCCGGTGGGTGAAGTGGAAGCCGCGCGGGCCCTGGGCATGTCGCGCCGCCAGGCACTGCTGCATATCATCCTGCCGCGCGCCGCGCGCATCGCCCTGCCGGCCTACAGCAACGAGGTGATCCTCATGCTCAAGGCCAGCGCCGTGGTCTACACCGTGACGCTGTTCGACATCATGGGCATGACCCGCACCATCATCGCCCGCACCTACGAGGCCATGCTGTTCTTCTGCCTCGCCGGGGTGTTCTACCTGGTCATCACCCTGGTCCTCACCCGCCTGTTCCGCCTCGCCGAGCGCTGGCTGCGGGTCGACTCCATGCAGGGGCGCTGACCGGCGCTTCCCGGAGGTGGCGGGGCCGCTATAATCGCCGCCCCGCCACTCATCCCCAGCGCACCGCCGTGGCCAACCGCCTCACCGACGACGTCCTGCTCCAGCGCTTCCAGGCCCTGGACGCCTTCCTGCTCGCCCACCAGGGGCTGTGGCGGCCCAAGCCCTTCACCCTGCCGGAGCTGCCCTGGGAAGCCGAACACCGGGAACTGGCCACCTGGCTGCGCGGGCGCGACCTGGAACAGGCCGACGCCGCGCACAACCAGCCCGAACGCCTGCCCGCGCCGGCGCCCTTCCCGGAGCTGGCGAACCGCGCCGCGCAACTGAGCGAAGTCGAGGACCTGCCGTCACATCCGCTGCCCAGGCTGCCGGCGCAGTTCCAGGTCGACGTGCCCGGGCGCAAATGGCAGCAGATCGAAGCCTTCGCCAGCCGCCTGGACTTCGCCACGCCCTCCGTGCAGTGGCTGGACTGGTGCGCCGGCAAGGGCCACCTCGGGCGCCTGCTGGCCCATGGCGGGCAGCCGCTGCTGAGCCTGGAGCGCGACCTCGCGCTGGTCGACGACGGCCAGCGCCTGAGCGACCGCCTGGGCCTGCGCGCCATGCACGTCGAGCAGGACGTGCTCGCCGAAGGCGCCGCCCGCTACCTGCAGCCCGGCCAGACCGCCGTGGCGCTGCACGCCTGCGGCGACCTGCACGTCCAGTTGCTGCGCCTGGCGGCAAGTAAGCGCTGCCGGCAACTGGCGGTGGCGCCCTGCTGCTACAACCGCATCGCCAGCGAGCACTACCAGCCGTTATCCACAGCCGCGGGCGCTTCCCGCCTGAAGCTGGATCAGGACGACCTGCGCCTACCGCTCGCCGAGACGGTCACCGCCGGCACCCGGATACGGCGCCAGCGCGACAACTCCATGGCCCGGCGCCTGGCCTTCGACCTGCTGCAGCGCGAGCTGCGCGGCGAGGACAGCTACCTGCCGGTGCCCTCGGTGCCCGCCGACTGGCTGCACAAACCCTTCGCCGACTACTGCCGCGACCTGGCCGCGCTCAAGGGCCTGCCCCGCCCCGCCGAGCGTGACTGGAGCGCGCTGGAGGCCCAAGGCTGGCGGCGCCTGGCCGAGGTGCGCAATCTCGAACTGGTGCGCGGCCTGTTCCGCCGCCCGCTGGAACTCTGGCTGCTGCTCGACCGCGCGCTGTTCCTCGTCGAACAGGGCTACCGGGTGCGCCTGGGGCGCTTCTGCGCCAGCCAGGTCACGCCGCGAAACCTGCTCATTCTCGCCGAGCACGTCTAGTACGAGCGTTCCAGAGAGAAGCCCACAGAACCTGTGGATAACTCTGTTGAGAACACTGGGAAAATCGCTCACGCGGCCCGCTGCTGGCCTGTCGGCGCGGCTCTGTTCGAATTTTGAACAGACCATATAATTTCTTTTAAAAACATACTCTTAGGGAAAAACTGAAAAACGCTGAGGCTTTTTTAGCACTAGCCGCCAAGCCATGCCCCGGCATTGTGCATAAGCACTGCTGCCGGGGCCGCGTCGCACACCGAGCGGGCACATCCTGTTTCGCGGAACGCTCGCATAGTGCTTTCAGGAACGGATTGTTGCCCATTTGCAACAATCCGCTATTTGTCATTAGCTGCCTAGGCAGTATTATTTCGAAACAGATTTCCTGCCTAGACAGTTATTAGCCTTGCCATGGATCACTACCGCGTCACGGACTTCCCGTTCAGGGGCTCGATCGGCCAGTTCCTGGGGCTGGCGGCCATCCTCAAGGACCGCCTGCTGGACAAGCATCTGATCCACCTGGACATCACCGCCGCGCAATTCAAGGTACTGTTCTTCATCGGCCAGAACCGCGCCAACACCCCGGGCGAGCTGTGCCGCGAGCTGTCCATCGACAGCGGCTCGATGACGCGCATGCTCGATCGCCTGGCGAAGAAAGACCTGCTGCTGCGCCAGCCCTGCCCCAACGACCGGCGCAGCGTGCGCCTGCAGCTCAGCCCCGCCGGCGAGGCGGTGAACGCCCAGGCGCCACAGATCGCCGTGCGGGCGATGAACGAACTGGTCGGCTGCCTCAGCCCCGAGGAACTGCTGACTCTCACCCGGCTGCTGGACAAGATCCTCGCCAGCCATGGCGTCGCGCCCGGCGCGACCCAGGAGAAGTAGGCCATGCGTGCATTCCGCTTACCCGCCGCCACCCTGCTGGCCAGCGCCGTGGCGCTGGCCGGCTGCGTCAGCTCCTCGGGCCTGGCGCCCAACGGCAAGGCGCTCGACAGCGCCTCGCTGCAGGCTGGCCGCAGCCTCGACGGCACACCGCTGTCCAGCGCCGCCTGGCCACGCCGGAACTGGTGGAGCAGCCTGGGCGACGCCCAGCTCGACAGCCTGATCGACGAGGCCCTGAAAGGCACGCCGGACCTGCAGATCGCCGACGCCCGCGCGCGCCAGGCCGCCGCCGCGGCCAACGCCGCCGATGCCGAGCGCATGCCCACGCTCAATGGCAAGGCCAGCTATGCGGGCATCCGCGCGCCCACCAGCGTGCTCCCCGCGCCAACGGGCGGGCATTATTCGGCGGTGAAGTACCTGTCGCTGGGCTTCAACTACGATTTCGACCTCTGGGGCGGCCAGCGCGCCGCCTGGGAAGCCGCCCTCGGCCAGGCCAACGCCGCCGAGGTGGACCGCCAGGCCGCGGCCATCACCCTCTCGGCCAACGTCGCCCGCGCCTATAGCGAGCTGGGCCACGCCTTCGCCGTGCGCGACCTGTCCCGCGACGAGCTGGAACGTTCGCAGCGCCTGTTCGAGCTCAGCCGCAAGCGCATGGACGCCGGCCTGGACAGCAAGGTGCAGTTGCAGCAGACGCAAACCCAGGTGGCCAGTGCCCGCCAGCAGCTGGCCGCCGCCGAACAGCAGATCGCCAGCGACCGTATCGCCCTGGCCGTGCTGCTCGGCCAGGGACCGGACCGCGGCCTCGACCTGCAGCGCCCGCAACCGCTCAAGACCGACGCCCTGAGCCTGCCGCCGAACCTGCCGGCGGAACTGCTCGGCCGCCGCCCGGACATAGTCGCCGCACGCTGGCGCGTCGAGGCCGCGAGCAAGGACATCCAGGCGGCGAAGACGCAGTTCTACCCGAACCTCAACCTGGGCGCGATGGTCGGCCTGGCCAGCATGCACACCAGCGACCTGCTAGAGGCGCCGAGCCGCTTCTTCCAGGTCGCCCCGGCCATCTCCCTGCCGCTGTTCGACGGCGGCCGCCTGCGCGCCAACCTGGCCGGCAAGGATGCGGACTACGACCTGGCCGTGGCGCAGTACAACAAGACCCTGGTCGGCGCCCTGGGCGAGGTCAGCGACGACCTCAGCCAACTGCGCTCGCTGGAGCAGCAACTGGTCGACCAGCGCGAGGCCCGCGACATCGCCAGGTCCAACTTCGAACTGGCCATGCGCCGCTATGGCGAAGGCGTCGGCAACTACCTCGACGCCCTCAGCGTGCAGCAACAGCTGCTGCTCGCCGAGCGCCAGCTGGCCAACCTGGAAGCCCAGCGCATCGACCTCTCCGTCCAGCTGGTGCAAGCCCTGGGCGGCGGCTTCCAGGCCGACTCCGTTCCCCCGTCTTCCGCCCCGCTCGCCCAGGCGGGCGCAGCTGCCGTGCACTAAGAGGCAACCGCCATGACCACCGATACCCAAGAAACCACCGGCGGCAACCCCCAGCGCAAGCGCTGGCTGCTGATCCTGCTGGTCGTCGTCATCCTCGCCGGCATCGCCGCGGCGCTCTGGGAGTTCCTCTACGGGCGCTGGCACGAAGACACCGACGATGCCTACGTCAACGGCAACGTGGTGCAGATCACCCCGCAGATCACCGGCACCGTGGTCAGCATCGGCGCCGACGACGGCAACCTGGTACACAAGGGCCAGGTCCTGGTGAAGTTCGACCCCAGCGACGCCGACGTGGCCCTGCAGCAGGCCGAAGCCAACCTGGCGCGCACCGTGCGCCAGGTGCGCGGGCTGTTCAGCAACGTCGACGGCTACAAGGCCGACGTCGCCGCGAAGAAAGTCGCCCTGGCCAAGGCCGAGGCCGACTTCAAGCGCCGCCAACACCTGGCCGACGACGGCGCCATCTCCCGCGAGGAGCTGGCCCACGCCCGTGACGCGCTGGACACCGCGCGCAGTTCGCTGACCAGCGCCGAGCAGCAACTGGACACCAACCGCGCGCTGGTGGACGACACCGTCGTCGCCTCCCACCCCGACGTCAAGGCGGCCGCCGCCAAGCTGCGCCAGGCCTACCTGGACGACGCCCGCGCGGTGATAGTCGCGCCGGTGACCGGCTACGTGGCCAAGCGCACCGTGCAGGTCGGCCAGCGCGTGCAACCGGGCACCGCGCTGATGGCGGTGATCCCCCTGGAGCAGGTGTGGATCGACGCCAACTTCAAGGAAACCCAGCTGCAGCACATGCGCATCGGCCAGCCGGTGGAAATCCGTTCCGACCTCTACGGCAGCTCGGTCAAGTACCAGGGCAGCGTGGAAAGCCTGGGCGTGGGCACCGGCAGCGCCTTCTCCCTGCTGCCGGCGCAGAACGCCACCGGCAACTGGATCAAGATCGTCCAGCGCGTGCCAGTGCGCATCCGCGTCGACGCCAGGCAACTGGACGAGCATCCGCTGCGCATCGGCCTGTCGATGGACGTCAACGTCGACCTGCACGACCAGAGCGGCCCGGCCCTGTCGCAGCAGCCGCCGAAGGAAGCGCTGTTCTCCACCGACGTCTACCAGCAGCAGCTGGCCTCGGCGGACCAGCTCATCGAGCAGCTGATCCACGCCAACATGGCCGACGGCCGCGGCCGCAGCACCGCCGCGCGCTGAGTCCGGAAGCATCATGAGCGAGAACAGCAGCAACGGCGCCTTCAGCCCGCCCAGCCTGGTGATGGCCACCATCGGCCTGTCCCTGGCGACCTTCATGCAGGTGCTGGACACCACCATCGCCAACGTCGCCCTGCCGACCATCTCCGGCAACCTGGGGGTGAGCGCCGAGCAGGGCACCTGGGTGATCACCTCCTTCGCGGTGAGCAACGCCATCGCCCTGCCGCTGACCGGCTGGCTGAGCCGCAAGGTCGGCGAGGTGCGGCTGTTCATCGCCGCCACCCTACTCTTCGTGATCGCCTCCTTCCTCTGCGGCGTGGCCCAGCAGATGGGTACGCTGGTGGGCTTTCGCGCCCTGCAGGGCTTTGTCGCCGGGCCGCTGTACCCGATCACCCAGACGCTGCTGATCTCCATCTACCCGCCGGCCAAGCGCGGCATGGCCCTGGCGCTGCTGGCGATGGTCACGGTGGTGGCGCCCATCGCCGGGCCCATCCTCGGCGGCTGGATCACCGACAGCTACAGTTGGCCGTGGATCTTCTTCATCAACGTGCCCATCGGCCTGTTCGCCGCCTTCGTGGTCTACCAGCAACTGAAGAAACGCCCGGTGGTGATCAAGCACGCGCCCATGGACTACATGGGGCTGATCCTGCTGGTCCTCGGCGTGGGCGCGCTGCAGATCGTGCTCGACAAGGGCAACGACCTGGACTGGTTCGAGTCGAACTTCATCGTCGGCGGCACCGTGGTGTCGGTCATCGCCCTGGCGGCCTTCGTCATCTGGGAGCTGACCGACAAGCACCCGATCGTCAACCTGCGCCTGTTCGTGCACCGCAACTTCACCTTCGGCACCCTGGCGCTGGTGGGCGGCTACGCCGGCTTCTTCGGCATGAACCTGCTGCTGCCGCAGTGGCTGCAGACGCAGATGGGCTACACCGCCACCTGGGCGGGCCTGGCCGCGGCGCCGATCGGCATCCTGCCGGTGTTCCTCTCGCCGCTGGTCGGCCGCTACGCCAACAACTTCGACCTGCGCATCCTCGCCGGCCTGGCGTTCCTGGTGATGTCCGTCACCAGCTTCATGCGCGCCGCCTTCAACACCGAGGTCGACTACTACCACATCGCCCTGGTGCAGACCCTCATGGGCCTGGGCGTGGCCTTCTTCTTCATGCCCATCCTCAGCATCCTGCTCTCCGACCTGCCGCCGGACCAGATCGCCGACGGCTCGGGCCTGGCCACCTTCCTGCGCACCCTGGGCGGCAGCTTCGCGGCCTCCCTCACCACCTGGATCTGGGACCGCCGCGCCACGCTACACCACGCCCACCTGACGGAAAGCCTGAGCACCTACGACCCGGCCACCCGCGACGCCCTGGACCTGCTCGGCGGCGCCAACCAGCACGGCGCGGCCATGCTCGACCGCATTGTCGAAGGCCAGGCCTACATGCTCTCCACGGTGGAATACTTCACCCTGCTCGGCTGGCTGTTCCTGACCCTGCTGGCCATCATCTGGCTGGCCAAGCCCCCCTTCGGCGCCAAGCCGGGAGCGGCCGCCAGCGGCCACTGAGCGAACGGGCACAGGCTGAAAAATCAGAGGTTTACACCGCCCGGCGCGTGGCTATAATGGCGTCCCTCCTTGCCGGTATAGCTCAGCTGGTAGAGCAACTGACTTGTAATCAGTAGGTCCCGGGTTCGACTCCTGGTGCCGGCACCATTTCAAAGGCCTCGCAGCAATGCGGGGCCTTGTCATTTTCGCCGAACGTACAATTAGACGTACAAAATCGGCTTTCTCGTCCATGCCCTATTGGCGTGGAGTCACTGAGACGTTGTACTCTCCTTTCTGCCCTTTTGCGGCCGTGAACTAGAGCAAGTTCGTACGTTACGTCGAAGGCAGATATCTGTTGATCAACGACAACCGTACCGCCTACCCCCCTCCCTGCCTGTTAGGGAAACTCTGAAAAAGCCTGCCTTTTTCGAGTTTGCAGGCCTGTAAGCCGCGTGGCTACTGGGGCGCATTTTCGAGCAGGGGCTTTTTCAGACCATCCTTAGGAATACTTATTAAATCCTACCTTTCAAGGCAAACTACGGCTAACTCACCACGAACAAATACAGAGTCCTTATCTGGCCAAGGACTTCTTTCCGCACAAAGTTCAGTGCCAATTTTTATATCGGTAGCAGATGGACGACCAAAATTATATCCAGTGGACTCGAGAACCAATGGCACTTTAGACCACTCTGCGGAAAACGCAGAAATATTCATATCACCCTGAAGAGTCCTTAGGCCAATCGGATAGCCCCACCCCCCCCCATTCACATACAATCTCTCTATATCTTTAAAGTCTGGCATTCCTTCGAGCCTCCCAACAATGCGATTCACCTTAAAGCGATCCCACTGGGCAATTTTTTGCTGATCGGCAAACACCTGATTATTTATAAAAACAAACCCAAGCAATATCAGAGATCCACCGACCATAAAGAATCTACCAATTAAGTTACACGCCCCCTGAGAGATGGTTTTTTCGGCTGCAAGAAAAAGCAGACCAAATAGTAATGAGACATGAGCAAGAACCCTGGGAACAGGCCACCAATCATTGAAAGGGATTATTATTCCTATGGATAACAGCGGAATCAATGACAGCAAAAACAACCCAAAAACCAAATTCCAATAATTACGAAAACCTCTTAGCAAATTAGCCAAAACAAGCAGAATAGCGGTGAGAGTTATAATCATAAAAACTGCTTTCAAACCAATCGGAAAAATCGGTTCTGATTTTAAAAAAATTGTATACAGAGCACTGGATACCTCTTCAACCCTTTTTGAAAGCTGATTGATCCCAATGAATTTAGCTCGCGCGGTGACATCGCCAACTAAACCGAGATGCTTTACAAGGGATAGCGTAGCCAAGAATAAAGCGGCCCCTAAAAAAGAAAACAGCAGAAGCCACCACCCCCGGGACCTCATGGCATGGTACTCAAGCTCGCTCTCAGTGTCTTTCCTCTTGAATATGACACTCATAAGCAAACAACCATAGGCAGCAACCAATAGATAATTCAAAGAGGCTTGATAGGTCATTAGCGCGGCAGCAATAGACAGCATCGCAACAACTTTAACCCCAAATCCCTTGGAGCCCTCCCTAGCAGACTCAATTGCAATTATGGTAAAAACGAGCGCCAGCGCGTAAATTGGCAGAATCACTTTAAAGGTCAGTAGTTCGGCAGAGTAAGGATACAGCGAAATCAATCCGCCGATTATTCCAGCACTAATTAATGATGAATACCCAACAAAACGCATCACAGAAACAACAAGAGCCGCCTGCAAGGCGATCACAAGCAAGGCCGACGCGAAATATGTATCATTGAGATTTACCCCAATGGCATCTATGACATACGCAGTAAGCCACCCCAGAAACCTCCCCTGGGTTAAGAAAAGCTCAAGCTGTTTATCTGAAACGCCTAAGGAAAACGGGTAATCATCTATCGACACGCCCCGGAATGCCGCCGCTCCCTTGGCAATAATAGAAAAAAAGAATATTAGAGCGAAGAGCCTCATGTCATCTCGAGACCATACAAAATAAAGATATTTTTTATTAATCATTAAGATCTCCATCCAAGAGTCGCAACACAAGCTACGAAAGCAGTTAGCCTCACACGACAAAAAACATGGCTTCTGAGGACACCTTAGTCATTTCAGATATTCTTTGGCCATATTAGTATCGGATTTCTTAAGCCAATCAATCCATCATGCTCAATATCATCGCTACGGCCAGCATCTCCTCTGCTACGGAACACTCACTTATAACCATCTACAAATTTCGGCGCGCCATTCAACGTTTCGACAGAGCGAACAAGCTGATTCATTTACGTCGATTTTTTGGACGCCCCCTTCCCGCAACACGCTTTAGTGTAGCCAAACTGCCGTTTGATCACGCGACAGTTTGATCTTGGAGACGAAACTGGGCTTTGGCGTTCTCGATTTTGCGCAGTACCTTGCACGAGGGGCATCCTTGCCATACGTCTTGTACTGGGCTAAGTCGCGACCTGCCAGACGACTTGGCGACCCACAGGTCGCTCGACTCCAGTACGGTCGGCGTCAGCAAACACCACGCTTTCCTTGCCGTATAGCTATTCGCACACTAGCGCCATACGCCCCCTTTATCGGAATCAGTACGGGCTATCGTATCCAAGTAATACTGATTCTCCTTCTTGGCTTGGTGTGTCTCCGGGTTACGCTTGCCGCCCTGATCCTTGATCGAGCTCGGCGCCCAGATGAGCAAGGCGCCGCGACGGACCTTGCTCCCCTAGGGAAGCTCCGAACAAGTCAGTCACACGCAACTGATTGGCGACCTGACTCCTTTTTCAGCCCAGCCTTCGGGGGCTGATTCACCCGAAGCCAGGCTTTTGCCCTGGCTTCTGTGTTTTACAGGCGCACCTCTCCTGCGCCGGCCAGCAAGTGCCGACGGGCCATCCATAGGTTCGACAGGGCGAACAGCGTCACCAGTTGCGCGGTGTTCTTGGCCAGTCCCCGGAAGCGCACCTTGGTGTAGCCGAACTGGCGTTTGATTACCTGGAATGGATGTTCGACCTTGGCCCGTACCTGCGCTTTGACCTTCTCGATCTTGCGCCTGGCCTTGTATAGAACACTGCGCTTGCTCAGGCGCTGGTAGGTACTCCGCCGTGCCGCGATCTGCCGGATGACCTCACGCCCTTCATGTTCCGGGCGTTTCTCCACGCCGGTGTAGCCCGCATCGGCACACACCCCGTTCTCCTCGCCGTGCAACAATCGGTCGACCTGGGTGACATCGGCCACGTTGGCCGCCGTCCCCACCACGCTGTGCACCAGGCCGGACTCGGCATCGGCGCCGATATGCGCCTTCATCCCGAAGAGGTGCTGGTTGCTCTTCTTCGTTTGGTGCATCTCAGGATCGCGTTTGCATTCCTTGTTCTTGGTCGAGCTCGGTGCATGGATGATAGTCGCATCGACGATGGTGCCCTGGCGCAGCGACAGCCCTCGCTCGCCCAGATGGCCATTGATTACAGCCAGGATGCCCGCCGCCAAACCATGCTGCTCCAGCAGGTGGCGGAAGTTCATGATCGTCGTGTCTTCCGGGATGCTGCCCTGGGTCAGCGACAGCTTGGCGAACTGACGCAGCGAGGTGATCTCGTACAGCGCTTCCTCCATCGCCGGATCGCTGAGGGCGAACCCGCTTTGCAGCAGGTGGATGCGCAGCATGGTTTCCAGCGGATACGGCGGACGACCATTGCCAGCTTTGGGATAGGACGGCTCGATCAACTCCAGCAACCCAGCCCAAGGCACCACTTGCTCCATCTCTGCCAGAAAGCGCTCGCGCCGGGTCTGTTTGCGTTTGCCAGCGTACTCGGCATCGGAAAAGCTCATTTGGGTCATGCGACAGGGCTCGGGTTCAGCGGGGGTGCCATTTCATCAGATCAGCCGGGACTTTTCCGGAGTTTCCATAGAGTCAAGCCAAAAACCTGGCGCAAGGGAATGCCTCGTACAGTTCATCCTTCATCGTCGGATCGCTGCAGCCACACCAGTTCAGCTGCTGAGGTATACGATCATCAGCGGCCCGGAGGACCTTGGCCAGGAGATGACGACTTGTTCTGAACTCTCTTGACGAGGCGCACTACTTCGTACAGCCGTCTCTAATAGATCAATGGTTAGCTCGGGGCAGAACGCTCCCTAGTCGGAGGATGGATAGCCGGGTTAAGATATCACCTTTTTAAAGTGGGACTTTCGATGATTTTCGTCACTGGTGGCGCCGGCTATATCGGCTCGCATACCTGCCTAGAATTGCTGGCATCTGGCCACGAAGTCGTTTGTTTCGACAATTTCTGCAACAGCCACCATGAATCGTTGCGCCGAGTAGAGGAACTGACCGGCAAATCACTCATCGTCGTGGAGGGTGACATACGCGATCAGGCGGCCATCGAATCCGCGCTACAAGCTTACAGTTGCGATGCAGTGATTCATTTTGCCGGCCTGAAGGCTGTCGGCGAATCAGTCGAACAGCCACTCGCCTACTACGACAATAATGTCGTCGGCACACATCGACTACTCAATGCAATGAATAATTGCGGGGTACGTCGATTGGTATTCAGTTCATCAGCCACCGTATATGGTGAGCCCCAGCGATTACCGCTGACCGAAGACCACCCACTATCGGCCACCAATCCCTATGGCCGAAGCAAACTGATCGTCGAAGATATGCTGCGCGATCTATATTGCTCCGACCCTTCATGGCAGATAGCCATCTTGCGTTATTTCAATCCAGTTGGCGCCCATCCAAGTGGACGCATTGGCGAGGATCCGCGAGACATTCCGAACAATCTGATGCCTTTCGTCGCACAGGTCGCCGTTGGTCGGCGCGAGCAGTTGATGGTTTGGGGCAGTGATTACCCTACACCAGACGGAACAGGTGTACGCGACTACATTCATGTAGTCGACCTAGCACACGGCCACCTGAAGGCACTAGAGCGGTTGGACCACCCACAATGCTTCGAGACTAACCTTGGCACCGGCACCGGTTACAGCGTACTCGACGTGGTTCGTGCTTTCGAACAGGCTAGTGGCCGACCTATTCCTTATCAGCTAGCGAACCGACGCCCCGGCGATGTTGCTTCCTGCTATGCCGATCCGAGTCATGCCGCGCAGTATCTTGGCTGGCACGCAGAGAGGGACTTGTTAAGCATGTGCATTGATGCTTGGCGCTGGCAGACGCAAAACCCGAACGGCTATCTAACCGGTCTAGACGAGTCCTGAGGAAACCAAAGACGTGAAATTTTTCATTGTTTGACGAAATGAACACTGCTTTGAAAGGTCGTGGTAGCAAACTTTGCCTCTCGTGGGCCTCCATCCGGATAACCTCTGTACGTGTTATCGGGAAAGAGAACACGAGAGACTCATGGAGCGTTTAATGCCTGCCGCCAACCGACAAGAAAATCATCAAGTGGTAGATTGCCCCCACACACATACTGGAACATTGCCGAAAGTAGCAATTCTTCTGGGAACTTACCAAGGCCAATTGTACCTACCGGAGCAACTTGATTCATTTGCCACCCAGACACACAGCAACTGGGAAGTTTGGGCCTCAGATGACGGATCCAGTGATGGAACACATGCAGTCTTTGAGGCCTATGCACAACGATGGTCCACTGACCGCTTAAGGATACTCGAAGGACCAGGCAAAGGGTTTTCTGCTAATTTTCTATCATTGACTTGTAACGCTGATATCAAAGCAGACTATTACGCCTATGCCGATCAGGATGACATTTGGGAGGCGGATAAGCTGGCGCGAGCCGTACTATGGCTAGAGACCGTTTCCACCGACAAACCTGCTTTATATTGCTCCCGCACCAGACTCGTTGATGCAGATAACAATGAAATCGGCTTATCACCACTATTTTCTAAACCCCCCTGTTTTGCTAATGCACTAGTGCAGAGCATCGGCGGTGGTAACACAATAGTCTTCAACAATGCAGCCCGAGCACTGCTCAGCGACGTAGGATGTGACACACCCGTGCCCTCCCATGACTGGTGGTCCTACCTTGTGGTTAGTGGTTGTGGCGGTTCGGTCTTTTTTGATCGATATCCTTCTCTGCGCTATCGTCAGCACGACAGAAACCTAGCTGGCATGAATACAACTTGGCAAGGGCGCCTCAAGCGGATTAGCCAATTAAATAAGGGCCATTTCAGTCGTTGGAATGACGCCAATGTCGCGGCACTTTATAAGCTCCAAGACAAGCTGACGCCACAAAACCTGGAAATACTTGAGCATTTCAATAAAGGACGTCATATGAGCCTTGTGCCCCGCCTATATCATCTAAAGCACAGCGGAATCCATCGTCAAACCTTGCTGGGAAACCTTGGACTGGTCGTTGCAGCAATCTTTAAAAAAATATAGTCCATGCTAATTCTAGTTACCAGCAGGGTGGATTTTATTGACAGTAATTTCGTATTGGCCGACTGGTCATCTTCAAGAGATTCGTTACTAAAAAACATATCTTGACGCTATCGCGGCAAAAATTGGAACACATAAACCAGACAGTCCAGAATAAAAATACATAGAGCCAGGCTGATTTAAAACATAGAATGCAGAGTAAAAATAAAATTAAAGCCTATGTGAGCAAAGCCAATTATGACTAACGCACACATCGGCAAGAAAACTAGACGACAACAGCTCGATGAATATGCAGCATGTTGCTGGCCTATTGGCACTCTAGAAACTCAAAGGAATATATATGAACCCCCATGCTATCAGATCAATATCGCCATTGGCTTTTGGGCGTTCGATCTTGGCCCACCGAAGCCTGATACTCAACTTAATCAAGCGTGAAGTTATTGGAAAATATCGCGGCTCGGTAATGGGGCTTTTATGGTCATTCTTCAACCCAATATTGATGCTAACAGTTTATACATTCGTGTTTAGCGTAGTTTTCAAGGCGCGCTGGCAAGGAGGAGGCGGTTCGCGGGTCGAGTTCGCCCTGGTATTGTTTGCTGGCCTGCTGATATTCAATCTCTTTTCCGAGGTGGTCAACCGGGCACCAAGCCTGATTCTAAGCAACGCGAATTACGTCAAGAAAGTCATTTTTCCATTGGAAATATTACCGGTAATTTCCTTGGGAGCAGCGGCATTCCATATGATGATCAGTTTAGTCGTATGGCTCGGCTTTTACTTGATTTTCTTTGGCATACCACATGCGAGCATATTGGCTTTTCCACTAATCCTGGTACCCCTTTGCCTACAAATTCTAGGGGTCTCATGGATTCTCGCCTCACTAGGCGTTTACTTGCGCGACGTGGGCCAGTTCATCGGCGTAGTGACGACCGTCCTGATGTTCTTGTCTCCCATTTTCTACCCCATAGGAGCATTGCCGGAGAAATATCAATGGTTCATGCATTTCAATCCACTAACATATATCGTTGAAGAAGCCCGCAACCTCATGATCTGGGGCAAAAGCATCGACTGGTTCGAATGGACCATATGGACTGTACTGTCCCTGACCTTTGCATGGCTGGGATTCAGCTGGTTCCAGAAAACACGAAAGGGCTTTGCCGATGTCCTCTGACTTTTCCATCCGTGTTCAGAATCTGGGGAAGTGCTACCAGATTTACGATAAGCCCCATCATCGCCTGCTGCAGATGCTCTTGGGACGATTTGGAAAGCGCTATTTCCGGGAGTTCTGGGCAATGAGGGACGTATCGTTCTTCATTCCCAGGGGCAAGGTTCTCGGCATTCTTGGTAAGAATGGCGCGGGCAAGTCGACACTCCTGCAGATGATCTGCGCTACGCTGTCACCGACTCACGGCGACATCGAAGTCAACGGCAGAGTAGCCGCACTTCTGGAACTGGGGTCCGGCTTCAATCCTGAGTTCACCGGCATCGAGAATATTTATCTCAATGCGCAGATTCTGGGGTTGACCCAAGAAGAGGTGAGCAGAAAGCTAGACGATATCCTCGCCTTTGCGGATATCGGTGATTTTGTTCATCAGCCTGTCAAAACCTACTCCAGCGGTATGTTTGCTCGGTTGGCTTTCTCGGTGGCCGTCAACGTGGAACCCGATATCCTGATCGTGGATGAAGCTTTGAGCGTAGGGGATGCTTGGTTCCAGCACAAGAGCATGGCCAGAATGCGCACATTGATGGAAAGTGGCTGCACTGTTCTTTTTGTCAGCCATTCCATCGATGCCGTACGCGCACTCTGCGACGAAGCAATATGGCTGGAGAGCGGTACTATCAAAATGCAGGGCGGCGTCACTGAAGTGACCAATGCTTACATGAACGACGTGTTCATTGAGCATAACCGCATTACCCTGCAAACCGCCCGGCACGATGAGGAGCAACAAGACGGCAATATTCAAGAACCAGCACTTCCAAAGCAAACTGATCATACTGCCAATACTGAAACCGCTGTAAATTCTCCTTCAGCGACCACTATGCTGGATGGCGGGTCTGTTCTATCGGTTAGTGCCAAGCGACTTAGAAACTCTCAAGGCCAAATAGTTGATTATTTGCAACAGGGAGAGAGCTTCTCTCTGGAATTTGAGCTGGAGCCTCATCAGACTGTCAGAAATATCAGTGTCGGCTTCCTAATCAAGGATCAGTTTGGCCAGGAACTGACAGGGGAGAGCTATTTCAACACCCACCGACACAGCCTCAACTTTTCTGCCGGCCAAAAGGGACTATTCATCTTCAAGTCTAGTATGTCTTTACGGGGAGGACAGTCTTATTCGGTCGCCCTCCGGGTCAATCAGGTCAGCAGATGGGATCGCAGTGACAATGTGGTGGTTTTTGCCGATGAGTTAGCCATGGTGTTTGACGTGTTGACCGACACGGAAAACCCCATGTGGTTCAAGTTCAAGATGCCTTTTGAAGTTACATGCCAACTATGAAAATAGACGTCAGTGTTGTTCTGAATATTCACAGAGAAGCCCTGTACTTAAGGCCTACGCTGTATTCATTGGATACCTGTGCTACCGAGGCGGCACAGCATGGAATCATTGTCGAACTGGTGGCCGTCTTCGACCGGAGCGATGCGGCAACCAGGGCTGTATTCCAATCCACGCCGCTCACGGGCTTTGCCGCAATCAAGAGTGTTGAGATTGACGTGGGCTCGCTAGGCTTGGCACGTAATGCCGGTGTAGAGCTTGCAGAAGGCGAGTTTGTCTGGACTGCCGATGCCGATGACCTGGTCTCCCGAAATGCGCTCATTCAGCTTGTGCGGACAGCACGCAATCACCCTCACAAGAACGTCGCAATCTTTATCGAATATCTTGCTGCATTTGGCGAGCAGTATCACGTTGTGCGCTATGTTGGCTCGGAATGGCTGACCGCAGCAGATTTTGCATATCAGCACCCGTATGTATCCCGCATTTTCTTAAGAGCGTCAATTTTCAAAGAGCTACAGTATCTTGATCTTAAGGTTACAACCGGCTTTGCCTATGAGGACTGGGACTTCAACTGCCGACTTTTTTCATCCGGAACTACGTTCCTAATAGCACCCGATACTGTATTTTTTTACAGACAACGAAACAATAGCCTACTGAGGCAAGCTAATGCGGTTTCGGCTCGTCTGATTCCGCATTCGACGCTGTTCGAACCATCATTTTTCCGCACACTCATGACGAACTCTCGAAAGGAGCATCCCGATTGGAATGGCTTCTTGGCTGGACGTCGACGCTTTCATGAGAGAGATCTAGCAAAAGAGCTACTAGACTCGGCAGGTATGACGGATTATATCGCTGAAGCCGCAGCACTGGATCCCGAGGTAGAGCCATATCGCATAGAAAGCGCTCCTAGCTATTACCCTATTCCTTGGGATGGGCAACACTGGGGATTCCGGCTGGAAAGATTATATGAGTTACTTGGATCTCACTCCTTTACTGATGTAGTACTACTGCCATGGTTAAGGCCCGGCGGGGCAGAAAAATATATACTTCAAATACTTGGAAAGTTACAGGCCCAAGGACTCTCAAAACGGATACTGGTTCTAACTGGCCAAAGTGCAAGTAAACATGAATGGACCTACTTGTTACCAAAGGGTAGCGTTTTTATAGACTTATTCAACACATTTCCATCGCTGAGCGATATGGACAGAAACACTCTTGCTGTCCGTGCAATACTCGCGACCGCTAATGAGGGTGCTCGGCTCCACCTCAAGTCAAGCAAGTTCTCCCACCAAATCATGGACAGCTTTAGCCCAGCACTATCAGCTCATTTGAAGATAGTTTATTATCGCTTCAGTGATGGCATCTATGATTGGGAACAGCACAGAATTCACGGACCTTGGGGTATTAAATTCCTGCGCCAACATTTTTCCTTCATTGATAAAGTCGTATCAGATTGCTATAGCATCGTAGAAAAAGATGCGGCAGCCTTGGGACAAAATGATCAAAAATACAATGTAATTTATACAAATTGCAAAATATCTAAAAAGCATAAGAAAAATACGACAGCCCCCTGCATGCGTTTACTATGGGCATCACGCATTGCTACAGAGAAACGTCCCGAATTAATACGCTTAGTGGCCTCCAGGTTATCCCAAGAGATCCCGAACATCAGTATTGATGCCTATGGAACGATCGACCCTGGCTACGACAGCAAAATATTTGATGCTCCAGGACTTACTTGGCGAGGCGAATTCTCAAACTTCTTTGATCTCCCGATCGACCAATATGATGCCTTCATCTATACCAGTAAATTTGACGGGTTGCCGAATATAATTCTGGAAGCTATGGGAGCAGGTCTTCTCGTCATTGCTCCAGACGTGGGAGGCATCGCCGAAGCAGTTATAGACGGTGACACCGGATATCTAATTCCAGACCTTATCGATGACACAGCTCTAGTAGAAGCTTATGTGCAAGCCGTGAAGCAGATGTATGCTCGGTGGGAGCATACATCTTCTATGCGTGAGCGTGCTCGAGGGCTGATACAAGAGAGACATGGCGAACATGCATTTTCCGAACGAGTCGCCCAGACCTTTGGAGTAACAACGGTGCAGGAGAAACCATGAGCAACATCTATCTCTATGCAGATGAGACTAGTCTCGACGTGCTGGCAAATGAACAGCAGAAACTAGTACTGATCGGCAGTGACTTTGGCTATGGTAATTTCGGTGATGTGCTGCAGCACCTGAATGCCATTCGCCTTGTCAAAGAAACTAGGCGCTATGCTACTGTTTCAGTAATGGCTGCAAATGCGATCGGCTTTGCCGCTTTCCCCGACTGGGCCCAATCGGCATATGGCACCGATGCCATTCTCTATGTTGCTGATTACCCTCTCATCCTCGATGAGAATTCTCCCAGGCTGAAAGCCGTTGGCGAAATTCGAAATCTTGCTGCAGTTCATCTTTATGGGGGAGGATTTCTCAACCACATGTGGGGCGACTTCGTGCTATCGGTCGCAAGCCACTTCCTACGTTTGGCACCCGGGATTAGCTATTTCGTCTCCGGACAGCAGATCACGGATCCCTATCAAGAAAAGGTTACCAACCATATCAAGGAGTTTGAGCCGCTGTTGTTTGGGGTGAGAGATGAACTCTCTCAACAATTGCTGCTAGAGTCGGGGTTCGAGCCGCATTTTTCCTTTGATGATGCAACTGAAGCCTTGCAGGATCTCACTCAATGCACTCGTTTGAGACGAGGAGAAGGTCTGCTGCTGCATCTTAACTCGTCTGATTACACGGCCAATCTTTCTCTACAGGCCGAGCTATCTGCTCTGAAGGCTACGTCATCCGCTACGGAGCCAGTTACGATATTTCAAGCATTCCGAGATACTCGCCAAGAGGTTGTCGATACGCTCGAAACAATCAAGAAGCTCGATGCTCAGTTTCCATTCTATGATACTCGGCTGATTAATTTGACCAGCCTTATTTTTGGCAATTCGGGAAGCAGTAATCAGCAGGGAATTACTGGCCAGTTCGGCTATTCTTGCTCCTATCATGTAGCGCTCTGGCTGCAGCTTGCAGGCATTCCGTGCTGGTTACGTAGTAGCAACCCATTCTACGATCAAAAATCAAGGGCCCTCCAAGTAACACAAGAACTAGAGGAATTCATCCGAGAGCCGAAACTGGCAGACCACGGGATGAACCTTGAAAGACGATCCAGTTGGCGATCCCTGCTATCAGACGCGCTGTTAAATGTTGCGGAAGTTAATAATTCTTGCTCCATTCCCGACAACTCTGGCGGACCAGCTCCTTGGCCATTTCTCTTTAAAGGAACACCTACGCTGCAAGAAAGGCTTACCGAGTCGGAATCACAAAGAGCCCACCTTGCAGCACGAGTCAGCGAAGCACAATCCGAAAGAGACATTCTCATCGGCAGAATAAATGCACTCACCGCACAGATCACCGAAATTGGGCATGAGGTACATCAGCAACGTGCCCGGGCGGAGATAGCAGAGAGCAACCTTCAAAGCTCCCAAATAGAAATAGCTAACCTGGTCAGGCAAACCTCTATACTACCTGAACATCAGACACACTTTGCAGAATCAACATTGGCAGAGATATATCGCAGCCGCTCCTGGAGATTTACGCGACCACTGAGAGGAATAACCCGTTTCGTCCGCGCTGGTCATTTCGACTCTCGGGGTGAAGTCGGGATATTCGCAATGATGCAGCGCGTGGCTCGCCGCTTGCCGATACCAGCGCAAGTCAGGTCCAGAATCGGTCATTTCCTGCAGCGTTTCCGGCGAAAATGATTCCAGTAATTTTTAGCTATTTTTTCAAGTCGTTTAGTGGAAGGTCGAGTTGATGAGTTTTTTATCGCCAAGGTTCTATGCAATAGCGCGAAGGGCTTACCACCAACTCCCCTTGCCGCAGGCAATCAAGTGGCGTTTGAGAGAACGCATTGTCCCCCTGTTGCAGGCAATCAATTCTGACCCCACTCCACGAGCAATAATCAGGGCATTGCGAGCCGCACTGCTGCCCACCGAGAACGGGGTTGCACTTCATAACCGAGATACAGAACGGGAAGTTGCCCTGGCCAATATCCTTCAGGCAATCAGCAAGCATGCCCAGCAATATGGCCCCCCGGACAACTGGATCGCTTTGCCATTTCTGGCGACCGGTGGCGCCGAAATGGTGGCCCTGAACTTATGCCGCGCGTTGCGTCAACTGCGACCCGATCAATCCGTAGTCTTGTTGGTCACTGATCGAAAAGTTGTGAGTGAGCGCATGGTTGTGCCTGAAGGGGTACATCTGGTGATATTTGATGACCACTTGGGCGAGGACCTGAGCTATGCCCGCAAGCAGGCCTTACTGCGAGACCTGCTACTGGCGGCACAACCCGGAAGTTTCCACAACATCAACAGCGAGGTGGCATGGCACCTGATCCTGGCTGAAGGGGAACGTCTGAAGCGTTTTACGCGACTCTTCGCCAGCATCTTCGCTTTCCAGTTCACACCTGATGGCCAACAGAAGATCGGCTACGCCGCGTACTTCCTGAAGAAGGGCATGCCTCATCTGACGGGCCTGTTGTCGGATAACCAACGCTTCGTTGACGACGCTGGCCGGGAGTACGAGTTGCCGACCGAGGAGCGGGCACGCATGGCTGTTTTGTATCAGCCCTGCCGCCTGCTTCACGGTACAGGACGTGAACTGGGCCGCCAGCGCCTGGCCCAGCGTCACAAACATTGGCTGGAAAAGCCTGGCCAGAAGAATGAACGTCCCCAGATTCTCTGGGCGGGTCGACTCGACGCCGAGAAGCGGGTCGATCTGTTCCTAGATGTGGTACGCCGTTGTACCTTTGCCGACTTTCGCGTATTCGGCCAGGTTGTGCTGGAGGCAGGGGCCATACTGCCGGCCTTGCCCAACCTGAGCTACGAAGGGCCTTTCTCATCCCCTCTGGAATGGCTGGATCGGTTCGACTTTGATGCCTTCGTGTTCACCTCCCGCTGGGAGGGTATGCCCAATATCCTGATCGAGGTTGGCGCACTGGGTATTCCTGTGATCGCCCCGACGGTGGGAGGAGTGGGTGAACTGGTCTCCACGGAAACAGGCTACCCGTTGCCGGAGCGCCCGAGCGTGAGCGACTACGAGCAGGCACTACAGGCCATAAGCCAGAGCCCTCTGGAGGCCGAGGCAAGAGCGGCCCGAATGCTGGAGCGGATACTGGCACGCCACAGTTGGGAAAGCTTTGTCACCAACCTGAAGGATGTTCCTGGCTATGTGGGAACGCTCTCGACTACTCCAGAACAGGCAATACCTGCTCCTTGCTCCGAGCCCGGAGGACCACTCATCTCAGTGGTGATGCCTTGCTACAACCAAGCGCGCTACCTCCCGCAATCGATTGCTTCGGTTCTTGCCGCATCACGGCACCCACTGGAAATCATCGTGGTAGATGATGGCAGTACAGACCCACGAACGGAGCGGCTTCTGGCTGAAGCTGAACAAATGGCCCCAGGTGTCGTGCGCATTCATCGGCAAACTAATCAGGGACTATCCGGAGCACGCAACAGTGGCATTGCCCTGGCCCGGGGACAGTTCATCCAATTGCTGGATGCAGACGACCTTCTGTCCCCAGGCAAACTCGATGCGCAGGTAGCGCAGTTACAGGTGAATCCGAATCTGGACGTCTCGGTCTGCAATTTCCTGCTATGCGACGAATCGCGCTCTGATTTCTCGAAGCCAGGCGAAGCCATTGCGCAGTTCGACCTGACCGAGCAGGATTTTCTTTACCGTTGGGAGCGAGGTTTCTGCATTCCCATCCATTGTGGTTTGTTCCAGCGCAGGGTGTTCGGGGAGTCTCCATTCGACACCCACGCCCGGGCCAAGGAGGATTGGTTGTTCTGGACGTCGCTGGCCTTAGGCGGAGCGCGGTTCGGCTATATTCACGGCCACTGGGCCATATACCGCCAGCACGATGGCAGCATGCGGCGTTCTTACGTCAACATGGGGCGGTCCTGGCTGCAGACCGGACTCAAGATCGAGGGAATGCTATCGGGACGCGAACCTCTCTTTTTCGAATCGGTAGTGGCCTGGTTCGAGCAGTGCTATCGCGCGAATCCGAGCTACCGGCAGGAAATCGCCGCCCTCCAGTCTCAAGCCCAGTCGACATCGCAGCATATGACCCTGGCGATACCCGATAGACCTGCCACGGTCGATCCGCAGCAAATCCTGCAGCGACTGGATGTACTACCCCGTGATACCCAGACTCCGCTGATTTCGGTGGTGATTCCGATCTACGGGCATTATGAATATCTACCTGGTTGCCTCGCATCGTTGGCGGAGCAAGGTGATGTGTCCATGGAAATCGTTTGCGTGGACGACGCCTCGCCCGACCCACGCGTGGCTACCTTGCTGAACGCGCTGATAGATTACCACCCACGGCTGAGAATTCGGATCCAACCCTCCAATAAGGGGATCAGCGAGACGCAAAACGTGGCCGTCAACCTGGCACGCGGAGAATTCGTGGCGTTCCTGGATTGCGATGACGAACTGGAGCCAGGCGCATTGGCGACGGTGCGCGACTGTTTGCAGAAGCATCCCGACGTGGACTATGTCTTCACGGACCGAATCGACGTGGATGAACGGGGCAAGCCAGTGCGTGTCGCCCGTTACGGCGGCTATGCCAATCTGCATTTTTCGACGCAGGAGCGCATCCGCACCGACCTACTCGACGGCATGGTAGCCTCGCATCTAAAGGTCATTCGTCGGTCCGTGTACCAAATGGTCAATGGAAGCAATGCCGAATTTTCAGGTGTGCAGGATTGGGATTTGGCACTGAAGATTGCGGAGAAGCACCGACTCCATTACCTGGGCAAGCCTTTGTACCGGCATCGGGTACACGACGGTTCGGTCACGCGTGGCGATACCGTTGCGCAATTCAGAAAAACCAACTTGGTTCGCCGCCACTACTCCACACGTTGGCTGAGGAATGGGGGGGAAAAGTTCCACTGGGAAAACTACAAGATCTTCACAACTCAGGACTTCCCCTTGCCTCTCGACTCACTCAAGGCATGCTGGGAAAATGGACTTTTTTGTGTAGTGGATTCTCGGGGAGCCAATATGCAGATAATAAACTTCCTACGGGAATTCAATTCCTATTTCGATGGTATTTTGTGGAATGACCCCTGCCTCCCCGTAGCGCTATATGGCTATCTTTGGGATGACTCGATCCTGGTCAGAGCGGATGAGCCGGTAAAGGTTTGATTCTGCTATGGCTGAGGCTGTTCATGGGGTAAGGCATACGAAATGGTCTACCGTGCCCATCCCCCATGACGGCGTGCCATCGTGAATGAAATGAAATGCCCCACCAGGACACAGCAGACACCCCATTCCCTGCCCTGAATGAACGGAGCTCGGCAGGGCAGCAGTCATCTACCCTCTTAACAGCCCGGCCAGCCCTCCCATCTGCTCTGAATAGGGCAATGAAGTATCTAGCAGATCACTGGGGGAAACTCATGCACTCTATTCCGCCCGTCGATAGCAACTGTGTCCTAAGCACTTCCGCTCCCTTGTCAGCTATCGAGAGCCCCCAGGTTTTCTCCAAATTCACAGAGGGTTCAGCACACCATGACGATCCTAGTAACCGGCAGCGCCGGCTTCATCGGCGCCAACTTCGTTCTCGACTGGCTGGCAGGCAATGACGAAAAGGTCATCAGCCTCGACAAGCTGACCTACGCCGGCAACCGCCAGAACCTGGCCAGCCTGGACGGCGACGAGCGGCACGTATTCGTGCACGGCGACATCGGCGATGGCGAACTGGTCTCCCGCCTGCTGGCCGAGCACCAACCCCGCGCCATACTGAACTTCGCCGCCGAATCTCACGTCGACCGCTCCATCCACGGCCCGGAAGACTTCATCCAGACCAATATCGTCGGCACCTTCCGCCTGCTGGAAGCGGTGCGCGCCTACTGGAACGGCCTTGGCGACGAGCCCAAAGCCGCCTTCCGCTTCCTCCACGTCTCCACCGACGAGGTCTACGGCTCGCTGGGCCCGAACGATCCGGCCTTCCGCGAAAGCAACAAGTACGAGCCGAACAGCCCCTATTCGGCCTCCAAGGCCGCGTCCGACCACCTGGTCCGCGCCTACCACCACACCTACGGGCTACCGGTGCTGACCACCAACTGCTCGAACAACTACGGCCCCTATCACTTCCCCGAGAAGCTGATCCCGCTGGTCATCCACAACGCCCTGGCCGGCAAGCCGCTGCCGATCTACGGCGACGGCCAGCAGGTCCGCGACTGGCTGTACGTAAAGGACCACTGCGCCGCCATCCGCCGCGTGCTGGAAGCCGGCCAACTGGGCGAGACCTATAACGTCGGCGGCTGGAACGAGAAAGCCAATATCGACGTGGTCCATACCCTGTGCGACATCCTCGACCAGGAGCAGCCGCGGGCCGACGGACGGAGCTACCGCGAGCAGATCACCTTCGTCAAAGATCGCCCCGGTCATGATCGCCGCTACGCCATCGACGCCACCCGCCTCGAACGCGAGCTGGGCTGGAAGCCGGCGGAAACCTTCGAGACCGGCATCCGCAAGACCGTGCGCTGGTACCTGGACAACCAGGCCTGGGTGAACAATGTCACCAGCGGCGCATACCGCGAATGGGTAGGTAAGCAGTACGCATGAACAAGATTCTTCTACTCGGCGCCAACGGCCAGGTCGGCTGGGAACTCCAGCGCGCCCTCGCCCCCCTGGCGCAACTGGTGGTCTGTGACCGGCAACGGGCCGACCTGAGCGACCTCGCGGGGCTGGCCCGGCTGGTCGCCGAAGAACGTCCCGACGTGATCGTCAACGCCGGCGCCTACACCGCGGTGGACAAGGCCGAAAGCGACATCGACGCCGCCCGCCGGATCAATGCAGAGGCAGTCGCGACTCTGGCCCAGGCTGCGCGGGAAGTCGATGCCTGGCTGGTGCACTACTCCACCGACTACGTCTTCGACGGCAGCGGCGACACGCCCTTCGAGGAAGACGCCGCCACCGGCCCCCTGGGCGTCTATGGCCAGACCAAGCTGGAAGGCGAGCTCGCCATCCGCGAGAGCGGCTGCCGCCACCTGATCTTCCGCACCAGCTGGGTCCATGCCGCGCGCGGGGCGAACTTCGCCAAGACCATGCTGCGCCTGGCCAAGGAGCGCGACGAACTGCGCGTCATCGCCGACCAGGTGGGCGCACCGACCAGCGCCGAACTGATCGCCGACGTCACCGCCCTGGCGCTGCAGCGCCTGGCCCATGATGCCGGCCTGCGCGAACGCGTCAGCGGTACCTATCATCTGGTGGCCAGCGGCGAGACCAGTTGGCACCGCTATGCCCAATTCGTCATCGGCGAAGCCATCCGCCTGGGCGCCGGCCTGCGCGCCACGCCAGAACGCATCGCCCCCATCGCCACCAGCGAATATCCGCTGCCGGCGAAACGCCCGGCCAACTCGCGCCTGGCCAACGACAAGCTGCAACGCACCTTCGGCCTGGTACTGCCCACCTGGGAGTACCATGTCCAACGCATGATCCGGGAACTGGTAGACCAGGGAGCAATATGAAACGCAAAGGCATCATCCTCGCCGGGGGTTCCGGCACCCGCCTGCATCCGGCGACCCTGGCCATCTCCAAGCAGTTGCTGCCGGTCTACGACAAGCCGATGATCTACTACCCGCTCAGCACCCTGATGCTGGCGGGCATCCGCGACATCCTGATCATCTCCACCCCGCAGGACACCCCGCGCTTCGAGCAACTGCTCGGCGACGGCAGCCAGTGGGGCCTGAACCTGCAATACGCCGTGCAACCCTCTCCGGATGGCCTGGCCCAGGCGTTCCTGATCGGCGAGGAGTTCATCGGCAACGACCTCTGCGCCCTGGTGCTGGGCGACAACATCTACCACGGCCACGACTTCCAGGAACTGCTGGTCAGCGCCATGCAGCGCACCTCCGGCGCCAGCGTGTTCGCCTACCACGTGCATGATCCGGAACGTTACGGCGTGGTTGAGTTCAATGCCGACGGCAAGGCCATCAGCCTCGAGGAAAAGCCGGTCAAACCGAAGTCCAGCTACGCGGTGACCGGCCTGTACTTCTACGACAACCAGGTGATCGACATCGCCAAGAACATCAAGCCCTCCGCCCGTGGCGAACTGGAGATCACCGACGTCAACAAGGCCTACCTGGAAGCCGGCAAGCTTTCCGTGGAGATCATGGGCCGCGGCTACGCCTGGCTGGACACCGGCACCCACGACTCGCTGCTGGAAGCCAGCCACTTCATCGCCACCCTGGAAAACCGCCAGGGCCTGAAGGTCGCCTGCCCGGAAGAGATCGCCTTCCGCCAGAAGTGGATCAACGCCGAGCAGCTCGAAGCCCTGGCCGCCCCGCTGGTCAAGAGCGGCTATGGCCAGTACCTGAAACGCCTGCTTGTGAATACCGTATTCTGATGAAGATCACCCGACTTGCCATTCCCGACGTTGTACTGATCGAGCCGAAGGTCTTCGGCGACGATCGTGGTTTCTTCTTCGAAAGCTTCAACCAGCGCAAATTCGAGGAAGCGATCAACCGCTCGGCGCCCTTCGTTCAGGACAACCACTCCCGCTCGCTCAAGGGCGTACTGCGCGGCCTCCACTATCAGATTCAAAACCCTCAGGGAAAGCTGGTTCGTGTCGTGGATGGCGAAGTATTCGACGTCGCCGTCGACCTGCGTCGATCATCGAAGACCTTTGGGAAATGGGTTGGTGCGCTACTGAGCGCGGAGAACAAGCATCAGTTGTGGGTACCCGAAGGTTTTGCCCATGGCTTCCAAGTGCTCTCCGAACAGGCCGAGTTCCTCTACAAGACAACGGATTACTGGGCACCAGAGCATGAGCGCTGTATAGCCTGGGACGACACGGACCTGGCAATTGAATGGCCGCTGTCGCAAGAGCCCACGCTCTCCGACAAGGACCGCCAGGGGCAGCGCCTCTCTGAAGCTGATGTATTCGACTAGCAGCGGCGAAATGCCTTGTCGAGCCGATTACCGGTGCTCCGGCCGCAGGGGAACTGCTGCCGGTCAAGCCTCAAGGGTGTAGCATTCATGGCGGACGTTTCCGAGCGATGACCGTCACCTTGAATCACTACCTATCCCGTTGGCGCACGCTAGCGATAGTGGCCGGTCTGTTCTCCCTGCTCCTCTGGCCCCTCCACCACCTCGCCGAACGCTACTACAGCGAACAACTCGCCGAGCAGAACCAGCAGACACTAGACCTCTACGTCGGCAACCTGCTCGGCACGCTGCGGCGCTATGAGGACCTGCCGCCGGTTCTGAGCGAGTTGCCTACGCTTCGCGCCACACTGCAGTACACTGACAACATCCAGACCCGTGACGCAGCCAACGCGAGACTGGCGGACATCCGCCAACGCACCGGCGCCGACGTCATCTACCTGATGCGCCCCGACGGGCAGACCCAGGCCGCCTCCAACTGGGACCAGCCGGACAGCTTCGTCGGCCGCAACTTCGCCTTCCGCCCCTACTACAAGGAGGCGATCCAGGGTAAACCGGCGCGCTTCTTCGGCCTGGGCACCACTTCCAACCGCCGTGGCTACTATTTCGCCAGCGAAGTGCGAGATGGCCCCCGGCTGCTGGGCGTGCTGGTGGTCAAGCTGGACCTGGAACACATGGAACAGCTCTGGGGCAATACCCCGGAGCAACTGCTGGTCACCGACAGCAATGGCGTGGTCATCCTTTCCTCCAACAGCGCCTGGCGTTTCCATGCCAGCCGTCCGCTGTCGCCAGCCAAGCGGCGTGAGATCGCCGAGAACATTCCCTATCCGGTGCTCGATCCCAAGCCGCTGCGAATCGATGAGAAACGCTGGATCAGCCTCAGCCGCGAACTTCCGGAAACCGGCTGGACGGTGAGCATCTATACGCCGAAGGCGCAGATCGACAGGCCAGTACGCAGCGTGCTGCTGATAGGCGGCGTAACCCTCATGACCCTGCTGCTGTTGCTCGCCCTGCTGAGCATCAGCCGCCGTCACTATCTCGAGCGCATCGCCCTGGAGGCCCAGGCCAAGCGCCAGCTGGAGATGCGCGTACTGGAGCGTACCCAGGAACTGGAAGATGCCAACGCCCGTCTGCAGCAGGAGGTACACGACCGCCAGCAGGCTCAACGCGAGTTGATGCACGCCCAGGACGAAGTGGTCCAGGCCGGCAAACTGACTGCCCTGGGCACTATGTCGGCGAGCATCAGCCACGAGCTCAACCAACCGCTCGCCGCCATCCGCAGCTACGCCGACAACGCCCGGGTGCTGCTCGACCACCAGCGCCTCGACGACGCCCGCGGCAATCTCGATCAGATCAGCTCACTGACCGAGCGCATGGCCTCGATCATCGCCCATCTCAAGGCCTATGCCCGCGGTGCGCGGCGTGCGCCGGAGAACGTAGCCCTGCAACCGGCGATCAACGATGCCCTGGCCCTGGTGGCCAGCCGGCGCCAGGCAATGAACGTCGAGTTGCAGCGTGACCTGCCCGACGCGCCGATCTGGGTGCAGGCCGGGGAAACGCGCCTGCGGCAGATTCTCGCCAACCTGCTCTCCAACGCGCTCGACGCCCTCAGCGAGAAGGCCCCGCCGCGGCGCCTCTGGCTCACGGCCGAGCAGAAGCCGGACGGCATCGTCCTATACCTGCGCGACAACGGCCCGGGATTCTCGGAACAAGCCCTGGCCCACGCCCGCGAACCCTTCTTCACCACCAAGACCAGCGCCAAGGGCCTGGGCCTTGGCCTGGCCATCTGCGACACCCTGCTACGCGCCCTCGGCGGCCGCCTGGAACTGGGCAATCACCCCGAGGGCGGCGCTCTCGTACAATTGCACCTGTTGCCGGGAGTCCCCGGCGTGATGCCGACGCCCCAGGAGGAAACCCGCGCATGAGCAGTGCCGCATTCGCCGCCGATACCCAGGTCCTGCTGATCGACGATGACCCGCACCTGCGCCAGGCACTGGGCCAGACACTAGACCTCGCCGGCTTCCGCGCCACCAGCCTGGGCGATGCCCGGGAACTGGACGCCAGCCTCGCGCGCGACTGGCCGGGCGTGGTGGTGAGCGATATCCGCATGCCTGGCGTCGACGGCCTGCAGTTGCTGGAACAGTTGCATGCCCAGGACCCGGAGTTGCCGGTGATCCTGATCACCGGGCACGGCGATGTGCCCCTGGCGGTCAAGGCCATGCGCGCCGGCGCCTATGACTTCCTCGAGAAGCCCTTCCCCAGCGACGCCCTGCTCGACAGCGTGCGCCGTGCCCTGGAGGTGCGTCGCCTGGTGCTGGAGAACCGCAGCCTGCGCATGGCCCTGGCCGAGCGCAAGGAACTGAAGGGGCGCCTGGTCGGCCAGTCGGCCGGCATGCAGCGCCTGCAGGAGCAGGTGGCGGCCTTGTCTGGCCTGCAGGCTGACGTGCTGATCCTCGGCGAGACCGGCTCCGGCAAGGAAGTGGTGGCCCGTGCGCTGCACGACCTGTCCAACCGACGCAACGGCCCCTTCGTCGCCATCAACGCCGGTGCCCTGGCCGAGTCGGTGGTGGAAAGCGAGCTGTTCGGCCACGAGCAGGGCGCCTTCACCGGTGCGCAGAAGCGCCGCATCGGCAAGTTCGAGTTCGCCAACGGCGGCACCCTGTTCCTCGACGAGATCGAGAGCATGAGCCTGGACGTGCAGGTCAAGCTGCTGCGCCTGCTGCAGGAACGGGTGGTCGAGCGGCTGGGTTCGAACCAGCTGATCCCGCTGGACATCCGCATCATCGCCGCGACCAAAGAAGACCTGCGCCTGGCCGCCGACGACGGACGTTTCCGCGCCGACCTCTATTACCGACTGAACGTCGCCAGCCTGCGTATTCCGCCGCTGCGCGAGCGCGGCGAAGACATCCTGCTGCTGTTCCAGCACTTCTCCGAGCTCGCCGCGCAACGCCATGGCATCCCTTCGCGCAGCCTCGCCAGCGCGCAGCGCGCACAACTGCTGGGCCACAGCTGGCCGGGCAATGTACGCGAGTTGCAGAACGTCGCCGAGCGCTTTGCCCTGGGCCTGGACCTCGGCCTCGACGAACAGGCCATGCAGGTGCCGGCGGCAATTTCCGGCAACTCCCTGAACGAGCAGGTGGAAGCCTTCGAGCGCGCCCTGATCGCCGCGGAGATGGCCAACCAGCACGCCTCGCTACGCAGCCTGGCCGAGGCCCTGGGCATCCCGCGCAAGACCTTGCATGACAAGCTGCGCAAACATGGGCTGCTGTTCAGTGGCACTGGCGGGAATCCCGCCGAAGAAGCCGACGCATAAGCGGAATCTTGCCGACGCCGGCCCTACCCGCCCGCTGAACCCCAGGCCACATGGGCGCTCCAGCGCACCTCGCGTATGGCACGGAGCTTGCGATACGCCACCCCGGTGCCTTGCGCATCCTTCTCGCCCCGGCCCCGCGTCGTGGCGCCCGCCAGGCCACAAGCCCGGCGGTGTCCCTTCGGCCACCCGGCCCTGCGCCCCTCCGCACGGTGGGCGCGCCGCCTGTGCAGCGACCCTGTATGGGCACCCCCTTATAGAAAGCAGCCCGGCCATGCCGGGCTTTTTTCTGCCTCTCTGAAGCCTGCAACAAGTTCTGACAGATTTTTCCGATTCATGCCCCGACGCGGGAATCCATTCACGCAATCAATAGAAAGCCTGACGGTCACCGAAACGCCATCCGGATTTCACATGAATCCCCTCTAAATCAGGCGATATCGGCAAACCTCTCCTATCGTTCCTATTCATGCGGCCCGGCACCGCTGCGCAGTTGGAAACATTTGTTAGCAGGCTATTGATTTAGGTCAGGGGGGTTCCCTGACAGTCGGCGCCTAATGACTACACTCTCCAACTCCTATAGGGAGATTCCGAAAATGTCGCAAGAAAGCAGCCAAAAACTACGACTTGGGGCACTTACCGCTCTGGTCGTCGGTTCCATGGTCGGCGGGGGGATCTTCTCTCTCCCGCAAAACATGGCCGCCAGTGCAGACGTCGGCGCCATTCTCATCGGTTGGGCCATCACCGCGGTCGGCATGCTGACCCTGGCCTTCGTCTTCCAGACCCTCGCCAACCGCAAGCCCAACCTCGACGGCGGTGTGTATGCCTACGCCAAGGCCGGTTTCGGTGACTACATGGGCTTCTCCTCGGCCTGGGGTTACTGGATCAGCGCCTGGCTGGGCAACGTCGGCTACTTCATGCTGCTGTTCAGCACCCTGGGTTACTTCTTCCCGGTCTTCGGCAAGGGCGACACCCTCCCCGCGATCATCGCGGCGTCGGTGCTGCTGTGGGCCCTGCACTTCCTGGTGCTGCGCGGGATCAAGGAAGCGGCGTTCATCAACACCATCACCACCATCGCCAAGATAGTGCCGCTGTTCCTGTTCATCCTGATCTGCCTGTTCGCCTTCAAGCTGGACATCTTCACCTCCGACATCTGGGGCAAGAGCAATCCCGAGCTGGGCAGCGTGATGAACCAGGTGCGCAACATGATGCTGGTCACCGTGTGGGTGTTCATCGGCATCGAGGGCGCGAGCATCTTCTCCTCCCGCGCGGAAAAACGCGCCGACGTCGGCAAGGCCACGGTCATTGGCTTCATCACCGTGCTGTTGCTGCTGGTGCTGGTGAACGTGCTGTCCATGGGCGTGATGACCCAGCCGGAACTGGCCAAGCTGCAGAACCCGTCGATGGCGCTGGTGCTGGAGCACGTGGTCGGTCACTGGGGAGCGATACTCATCAGCGTCGGCCTGCTGATCTCCCTGCTCGGTGCCCTGCTGTCCTGGGTGCTGCTGTGCGCCGAGATCATGTTCGCCGCGGCCAAGGACCACACCATGCCGGAGTTCCTGCGCAAGGAGAACGCCAACCAGGTGCCGGCCAACGCCCTGTGGCTGACCAACATCTGCGTGCAGGTCTTCCTGGTCATCGTCTTCTTCACCTCGGGCGACCCGAGCGGCATGGACCCGTACACCAAGATGCTGCTGCTGGCCACCTCGATGATCCTCATCCCGTACTTCTGGTCCGCGGCCTACGGCCTGCTGCTGGCGGTGCGCGGCGAGACCTACGAGAACGATGCGGGCGAGCGCAACAAGGACCTGATCATCGCGGGCATCTCGGTGATCTACGCCGTCTGGCTGATCTACGCCGGCGGCCTGAAATACCTGCTGCTGTCGGCGCTGCTGTACGCACCAGGCGTCATCCTCTTCGCGAAAGCGAAACGTGAAGTCGGCCAACCGATCTTCACCAACGTCGAGAAGCTCATCTTCGCAGGTGTCGTGATCGGCGCGCTGATCGCGGCGTATGGCCTCTACGACGGCTTCCTCACTCTGTGACATCACTGGAGACACTCATGAGCACGGAAAAAACCAAACTTGGCGTCCACTCCGAAGCTGGCAAATTGCGCAAAGTGATGGTCTGCTCGCCCGGTCTTGCCCACCAACGCCTGACCCCTAGCAACTGCGACGAGTTGCTGTTCGACGACGTAATCTGGGTAAACCAGGCCAAGCGCGACCACTTCGATTTCGTCACCAAGATGCGCGAGCGCGGCGTCGACGTCCTGGAAATGCACAACCTGCTGACCGAGACCGTCCAGAACCCCGAAGCGCTGAAATGGATCCTCGATCGCAAGATCACCGCCGATAGCGTCGGCCTGGGCCTGACCCACGAACTGCGCGCCTGGCTGGAAGGCCTCGAGCCGCGACGACTGGCCGAATTCCTCATCGGTGGCGTGACCGCCGACGACATCCCGGAAAGCGAAGGCTCCAAGCCGCTGAAGATGTTCCGCGACTACCTGGGCCACTCCAGCTTCCTGCTGCCGCCGCTGCCCAACACCCAGTTCACCCGCGACACCACCTGCTGGATCTACGGCGGCGTGACGCTGAACCCGATGTACTGGCCGGCGCGTCGCCAGGAAACCCTGCTGACCACCGCCATCTACAAGTTCCACCCGGAATTCACCAACGCCGAATTCGAAATCTGGTACGGCGACCCGGACAAGGACCACGGCTCCTCCACCCTCGAAGGCGGCGACGTCATGCCCATCGGCAACGGCGTGGTGCTGATCGGCATGGGCGAGCGGACTTCCCGCCAGGCCATCGGCCAGGTCGCCCAGTCGCTGTTCGCCAAGGGCGCGGTCGAGAAAGTCATAGTCGCCGGCCTGCCGAAGTCCCGCGCGGCCATGCACCTGGACACCGTGTTCAGCTTCTGCGACCGCGACCTGGTCACCGTCTTCCCGGAAGTGGTCAAGGAAATCGTCGCCTTCACCCTGCGCCCGGACGAGAAGAGCCCCTACGGCATCAACGTGCAGCGCGAGGAGAAGGACTTCATCAGCGTGGTCGCCGAGGCCCTGGGCCTGAAGAAACTGCGCATCGTCGAGACCGGCGGCAACAGCTTCGCCGCCGAGCGCGAGCAGTGGGACGACGGTAACAACGTGGTCTGCGTCGAGCCCGGCGTGGTCATCGGCTACGACCGCAACACCTACACCAACACGCTGCTGCGCAAGGCCGGCGTGGAAGTCATCACCATCAGCGCCGGCGAGCTCGGCCGCGGCCGTGGCGGCGGCCACTGCATGACCTGCCCGATCATCCGCGACCCGATCGACTACTGATCGCCACAGCCCACCCTACTCAATGCGGCGGCCCCGGCCAGGGCCGCCCGCCCCGCCAGCCACAAGCTGTACTGACGAGGCCGATCCCATCCCACAAGGAGAAAGAACATGGCTTTCAACATGCACAACCGCAACCTGCTCAGCCTGATGCACCACAGCACCCGCGAGTTGCGCTACCTGCTCGACCTGTCCCGCGACCTCAAGCGCGCCAAGTACACCGGCACCGAGCAGCAACACCTCAAGGGCAACAACATCGCCCTGATCTTCGAGAAGACCTCCACCCGCACCCGTTGCGCCTTCGAGGTCGCCGCCTATGACCAGGGCGCCAACGTCACCTACATCGACCCCAACTCCTCGCAGATCGGCCACAAGGAGAGCATGAAGGACACCGCCCGCGTGCTCGGCCGCATGTACGACGCCATCGAGTACCGTGGCTTCAAGCAGGAGATCGTCGAGGAACTGGCGCAGTACGCCGGCGTACCGGTGTTCAACGGCCTGACCGACGAGTACCACCCGACGCAGATGCTGGCCGACGTGCTGACCATGCGCGAGCACAGCGACAAGCCGCTGCACGACATCGCCTACGCCTACCTGGGCGACGCCCGCAACAACATGGGCAACTCCCTGCTGCTGATCGGCGCCAAGCTCGGCATGGACGTGCGCATCGCCGCGCCGAAAGCGCTGTGGCCGAGCGACGAACACGTCGCCGCCTGCAAGAAATTCGCCGAGGAAAGCGGCGCCCGCATCACCCTCACCGAAGACCCAAAGGAAGCCGTCAAGGGCGTGGACTTCATCCACACCGACGTCTGGGTTTCCATGGGCGAGCCGGTGGAAGCCTGGGGCGAGCGCATCAAGGAACTGCTGCCCTACCAGGTCAACCTGGACATCATGAAAGCCGCCGGCAACCCGCGCGTGAAGTTCATGCACTGCCTGCCGGCCTTCCACAACAGCGAAACCAAGGTCGGCCAGCAGATCGCCGCCCAGTACCCGAACCTGAAGAACGGCATCGAAGTCACCGAAGACGTCTTCGAATCCCCGTACAACATCGCCTTCGAGCAAGCGGAGAACCGCATGCACACCATCAAGGCGATCCTCGTTTCGACCCTCGCCGACATGTGATCGACGGATGCGCATCCCGGGCCCGGTTTGCCGGCCCGGGGGCGTTTTCAGCTTCAGGAGGAAATGACTATGCGTATCGTCGTCGCATTGGGCGGCAACGCCCTGCTGCGTCGTGGCGAACCCATGACTGCGGCCAACCAGCGTGAAAATGTAAGGATCGCCGCCGAACAGATCGCCAAAGTGGCACCTGGCAACGAGCTGGTGATCGCCCACGGCAACGGCCCGCAAGTGGGCCTGCTGGCCCTGCAGGGCGCCGCCTACGACAAGGTCACGCCGTACCCGCTGGACGTCCTCGGTGCCGAGACCGAGGGCATGATCGGCTACATGATCGAACAGGAAATGGGCAACCTGCTGCCCTTCGAAGTGCCCTTCGCCACCATCCTCACCCAGGTCGAGGTGGACGCCAAGGACCCGGCCTTCCAGCACCCGACCAAGCCGATCGGCCCGGTCTACGCCAAGGAAGAAGCCGAAGCCCTGGCCAAGGAAAAGGGCTGGAGCATCGCCCCGGACGGCGACAAGTTCCGCCGCGTGGTGGCCAGCCCGCGGCCCAAGCGCATCTTCGAGATCCGCCCGGTGAAATGGCTGCTGGAGAAAGGCACCATCGTCATCTGCGCCGGCGGCGGCGGCATCCCGACCATGTACGACGAGTCCGGCAAGAAACTCTCCGGCGTCGAGGCGGTGATCGACAAGGACCTGTGCTCCTCGCTGCTGGCCCAGGAACTGGATGCCGACATCCTGATCATCGCCACCGACGTGGACGCAGCCTACATCGACTGGGGCAAGCCGACGCAGAAGGCCATCGCCCAGGCCCACCCGGACGAACTCGAACGCCTCGGCTTCGCCGCCGGCTCCATGGGCCCGAAAGTCCAGGCCGCCGCCGAATTCGCCCGCGCCACCGGCAAGGACGCGGTGATCGGCTCGCTGGAAAACATCGTGGCCATCACCCAGGGCAAGTCCGGCACCCGCGTCAGTACCAAAAAACCCGGCATCGAGTACCGCTGAGTCCGTTCTGCAACCCCGCCCGGGAGCCACGCTGGCTCCCGGCGTCTTCGCGCATCCGCTCCACCCCCTCCTTCCTGGCAAGTTCGTCGCCTTTCGCCGTCAATCCCTGGCCAAAAGCGTGACTCGGCAGTCATCATCCTCGTCAGCATAAGCATTCCAATCACAGAGCTGCCGCCGGGCTTGTGCCCCCGATCCGTGATGTCGCCTCCCTGCGCCTCGCGTGCACCCTGGTCGCGCCATCCGGTCCTGCACAGGACGGGCCTATATGAAGGAGTTTGCGAGAGATGTCTCGACTACCGGTCATCGTTGGTTTTGGTGGGTATAACGCCGCGGGTCGCAGTTCCTTCCACCATGCGTTCCGTCGCACCGTCCTGGAGTCCCTGGACGAGCAGGCCCGCCAGCAGACCCTCGCCGGCCTGGCCGTGATGATGAAGCTGGTGAAGTTCGAGGACGGCCACTACCTGGATGCCGCCGACGGCGCGCGCCTGGACCTGGCCGCCATCGAGCGGCGGCATGCCGCGCAGATCCTCGGCTCCACCCTGATCCGCCGCATCGAGAAGCAGTACTTCGACGTCGATGCCGCGCACTGGCACAAGAACCTCACCCTGGAAGCCGACGGCGCCCAGCCGCTGAGCTTCACCACTGCGCGCAAGCAGCTGCCCGAGCCGCTGCCGGCCAACTGGTCGGTGGAGGAACTGGCCGACAACCAGGTCCGCGTGACCCTGCACGACAGCGTCGAGGTCAAGGTCGACAGCTACCGCGAGATGCCGGTGAAGTCCGCCGGCCAACTGCCCACCGGCTTCGAGCCGGGCGAGCTGTACGCCTCGCGCTTCCACCCGCGCGGCCTGCAGATGGCCGTGGTCGGCGCCACCGACGCGATCCGCTCGGTGGGCATCGACTGGCAGCGCATCGTCGACCGCGTGCAGCCCGACGAAATCGCCGTGTTCTCCAGCAGCATCATGAGCCAGCTCGACGACAACGGCTTCGGCGGCCTGCTGCAGTCGCGCCTGAAGGGCCACCGCGTCAGCGCCAAGCAGCTGCCGCTGGGCTTCAACAGCATGCCCACCGACTTCATCAACGCCTACGTGCTGGGCAGCGTCGGCCTCACCGGCAGCGTCACCGGCGCCTGCGCCACCTTCCTCTACAACCTGCAGAAAGGCATCGAGGCCATCACCTCCGGCCAGGCGCGGGTGGTCGTGGTGGGCAACAGCGAAGCGCCGATCACCTCGGAAATCGTCGAGGGCTACGCGGCCATGAGCGCCCTGGCCACCGAGGAAGGCCTGCGCAACATCGAGGGCCGCCCGGACGTGGACTTCCGCCGCGCCAGCCGCCCGTTCGGCGAGAACTGCGGCTTCACCCTGGCCGAATCCAGCCAGTACGTGGTGCTGATGGACGACGCCCTGGCCCTGGAGCTGGGCGCCGACATCCACGGCGCGGTGACCGACGTCTTCATCAACGCCGACGGCTTCAAGAAATCCATCTCCGCCCCCGGCCCAGGCAACTACCTGACCATGGCCAAGGCCGTGGCCGCCGCCATGCAGATCGTCGGCGAGGAAGGCGTGCGCCGCCACAGCTTCGTCCACGCCCACGGCTCCAGCACCCCGGCCAACCGCGTCACCGAGTCGGAAATCCTCGACCGCGTGGCCAAGGCCTTCGGCATCGCCGACTGGCCGGTGGCCGCGGTCAAGGCCTTCGTCGGCCACTCCCTGGCCACCGCCAGCGCCGACCAGCTGGTCTCCGCCCTGGGCACCTTCAAGTACGGCCTGCTGCCGGGCATCAAGACCGTCGAGACCTTCGCCGCCGACGTGCACAAGGATCGCATCGCGCTGTCCAACAAGGACCGCCGCCGCAACGACCTGGACGTCTGCTTCATCAACTCCAAGGGCTTCGGCGGCAACAACGCCACCGGCGTGCTGCTCTCCCCGCGCCTGGCTGAGAAGATGCTGCGCAAGCGCCACGGCGCCGCCGCCTTCGACGCCTACCAGGCGCGCCGCGAACAGACCCGCGCCGCCGCCCAGCGCTACGAGGAACAGGCGCTCAAGGGCCAGTTCGACATCATCTACAACTTCGGCAACGACATGATCGACGACCGCGACATCCGCATCGGCGCCGAAGAAATGAGCGTGCCGGGCTTCGCCCAGCCGCTGGTGTACAAGAAGGACGAGCGCTTCAGCGACATGCTCGACTAAAGCGCCGCGTTCATGAAAAAGCCGGGCAGATGCCCGGCTTTTTCATTGTGCTGTCCCGCGCCTTGGCGCACTTCGGTCGGCTCTCTTGCACCTGTAGGAGCGCGCCCTGCGCGCGAATCGCGGGCAGGGCCCGCTCCTACGTTGTTTTCTGGGCTCCCGGGGGTATGAGGATGGTGCCTGGCTTCGACGCCGCTCAGGACAGCCCCCTCTCCCGCTTGCGGGAGAGGGTTGGGGAGAGGGCGCTCTTAAAGGGCATCGGTATTTCCGCCAACGGCGTATAACCGCGAACGGTTATACGCCCTACGTTGCGGGGAAGCACGATGATAGGAACGGACTCCGTCCGCGATCCCTAGTAGCTCCCCTGCCCCACGCCCAGCTCGAGGATGCTCGACTTCAGGTTCTCGAAGTCGTACTCGGTCAGCCCCACGTAATCCAGCACCAGGGCGCGGATGCTTTCCCACTCGTGATCCTCCGGCTGGTTGCCGAGGATGCGGTGCGAGCCGCAGATGTGCTCGGCCATCTTGAGGATCGCCAGCAGGTTCTTCAGCTGGGTGTTGCGGCTGCTTTCCTCGCTGAACACTGTGAGCGCGTTGTGGTGGTTGGCGATGGCCTCGCAGACGTGCTCCGGCAGGCGCCAGGAGCGCGCGGTGAAGTAGCCGACCACGGCGTGGTTGGTGTTCAGCACGCGGTTCTCGGTGTCCACCACGCGGCGCTCGTCGCTGGCGCTGGCATAGGCCTCCTCCAGTACCGCCATGTAGTGCGGGAAGCGCTTGAGCATCAGCGGGATGCCGCAATTGTGGAACAGCCCCAGGGCGTAGGCCTCGTCCACCGACTCGTAGCCGATGCGCTTGGCCAGGGTCAGGCAGCTCATGGCCACGTCCTGGGCGGTGTCCCAGAAGCGGTTGAGGGTGACGATGGTGTCGTCGCTCATCTCGCCCTTGATCGACTGGGCGTTGATCAGGTTGATCACCGAGCGGCTGCCCAGCAGGTTGACCGCGCGCTGGATCGAGGTGATGCGGTTGGCCAGGCCGAAGAACGGCGAGTTGACCAGCTTGAGCAACGCGCCGGACAACCCGGGGTCCTGGCTGATGAGCTTGGCGATGGCCTTCAGGTCGGGGTTGGGCATGACCTGTTCCATCTGCAGGTCGACCATGATCTGCGGTTGCGGCGGCACGCTGATGCCCTGCAGGGTCTGGCGGATCTGTTCGGCGGAGAGTTCTTGGACCATGGGGACGGTCTGGAAAAGTTGACGGGGCGCACAGTTTACCCAGACAGACGACTTCTGGAACTGCCGATTTAGACAGAACCGTATCGGCTGCCGCGGCGCGAACTTTATGCCTGCTCGTCACGCCCGCGCGGCATCGGCAACCCCGGCGGCCAGCGGTTATAATCTCGCTCTTTTTCCCGGAGCACCGCCATGACCCTGCCCAGCTTGCGTCTGAAAGCCAACGCCGAGCGCCGCCTGCGCGCCGGCCACCTGTGGGTCTACAGCAACGAGGTGGATGTCCAGGCCACGCCGCTGAACGCCTTCGCCGCCGGCGACCAGGCGATCCTCGAGATGGCCAATGGCAAGCCGCTGGGCGTGGTGGCGCTGAGCCCGAACAACCTGATCTGCGCACGCCTGGTTTCCCGCGACACCAAGCACGTTCTCGACAAATCGCTGCTGGTACACCGCCTCAACGTCGCCCTGAGCCTGCGCGAGCGCCTCTTCGACAAGCCCTTCTACCGCCTGGTCTACGGTGACGCCGACCTGCTCCCCGGCCTGGTGGTGGACCGCTTCGGCGACGTGCTGGTGGTGCAGCTCGCCTCGGCGACCATGGAGAAGCACCGCGACGACGTGCTCGCCGCCCTGCTGCAGGTGCTCAAGCCCAGCGCCGTGCTGTGGAAGAACGACTCCAGCGCGCGCGATGCCGAGGGCCTGGAGCGCTACGTGGAGAACGCCTACGGCGAAGTGCCCGAGTGGGTCGCCCTGGAAGAGAACGGCGTGCGCTTCGAGGCCCCGGTGCTGGCCGGGCAGAAGACCGGCTGGTTCTACGACCACCGCATGAACCGCGCGCGCCTGGCGCCCTACGTGAAAGGCAAGCGCGTGCTCGACCTGTTCAGCTACATCGGCGGCTGGGGTATCCAGGCCGCGGCCTTCGGCGCCAGCGACGTGATGTGCGTGGACGCCTCCGGCTTCGCCCTCGACGGCGTGGAGCGTAATGCCACCCTCAACGGCCTGTCCGACAAGGTCGCCTGCGTGGAAGGCGACGTGTTCGACGCCCTGCGCGAACTCAAGGCCGCCGACGAGCGCTTCGACGTGGTCATCGCCGACCCGCCGGCCTTCATCAAGCGCAAGAAGGACCTGAAGAACGGCGAGGCCGCCTACCGCCGCCTCAACGAACAGGCCATGCGCCTGCTCTCCAAGGACGGCATCCTGGTCAGCGCCTCCTGCTCCATGCACCTGCCCGAGGACGACCTGCAGAACATCCTGCTCGGCAGCGCCCGCCACCTGGACCGCAACCTCCAGCTGCTGGAACGCGGCGGCCAGGGCCCGGACCACCCGGTACACCCGGCCATCGCCGAGACCCGCTATATCAAGAGTCTGACGGTGCGGTTGTTGCCCAATAGCTGATAGCTTCAAAGCTGGAAGCTGGAAGCTGGAAGCTGGAAGCTGGAAGCTGGAAGCTGGAAGCTGGAAGCTGGAAGCTGGAAGCTGGAAGCTGGAAGCTGGAAAAGTATTCCGGGCGCCGCCCTTTCTTCAAGCTTCCAGCTTCAGGCTTCCAGCTGCCCCCACCCGCCGACCATCAGCCTTTCCCTGGCGGCGGCGGCCGGCGTAGAATCCTGCACATCCCTCGCCAACATCCCCCGGCGGGCCCGTGAGCCCCGGCCGCGCGGGCGGTGACCCCGCCCCGACTTGCAGCCCCCTCCGAGCATGCAGCTCCATCTGCCGTTTGCATGTGCCTCGAACGACGCTCACGATAAGACTCTTACCGATGCCTGATTAGCCGCAGGAACTCGTCATGCCCGATTACCGCTCGAAAACCTCCACCCACGGCCGCAACATGGCCGGCGCCCGCGCCCTCTGGCGCGCCACCGGGATGAAGGACGAAGACTTCAAGAAACCGATCATCGCCATCGCCAACTCCTTCACCCAGTTCGTGCCCGGCCACGTGCACCTGAAGGACCTGGGCCAGCTGGTCGCCCGCGAGATCGAGAAGGCAGGGGGCGTGGCCAAGGAATTCAACACCATAGCCGTCGACGACGGCATCGCCATGGGCCACGACGGCATGCTCTATTCCCTGCCGAGCCGCGAGATCATCGCCGACTCCGTGGAATACATGGTCAACGCTCACTGCGCCGACGCCATCGTCTGCATCTCCAACTGCGACAAGATCACCCCCGGCATGCTGATGGCCACCCTGCGCCTGAACATCCCGGTGGTGTTCGTCTCCGGCGGCCCGATGGAAGCCGGCAAGACCAAGCTGGCCAGCCACGGCCTGGACCTGGTCGACGCCATGGTGGTCGCGGCGGACGATTCCTGCTCCGACGAGAAGGTCGCCGAATACGAGCGCAGCGCCTGCCCCACCTGCGGCTCCTGCTCCGGCATGTTCACCGCCAACTCGATGAACTGCCTGACCGAGGCCCTGGGCCTGTCGCTGCCGGGCAACGGCTCGACCCTGGCCACCCACGCCGACCGCGAGCAGCTGTTCCTGCGCGCCGGCCGTCTGGCCGTGGAACTCTGCCAGCGCTACTACGGCGAAGGCGACGAGTCCGTGCTGCCGCGCAACGTCGCCAGCTTCAAGGCCTTCGAGAACGCCATGACCCTGGACATCGCCATGGGCGGCTCGACCAACACCATCCTGCACCTGCTGGCCGCAGCGCAGGAGGCGGAGATCGCCTTCGACCTGCGCGACATCGATCGCCTGTCGCGCAAGGTGCCGCAGCTGTGCAAGGTGGCGCCGAACATCCAGAAGTACCACATGGAAGACGTGCACCGCGCCGGCGGCATCTTCTCCATCCTCGGCGAGCTGGCCCGCGGCGGCCTGCTGCACACCGACGTACCGACCGTGCACAGCCCGAGCATGGCCGACGCCATCGCCCAGTGGGACATCACCCAGACCCGCGACGAAGCCGTCCACACCTTCTTCAAGGCGGGCCCCGCCGGCATCCCCACCCAGACCGCATTCAGCCAGAACACCCGTTGGCCGAGCCTGGACGACGACCGCGCCGAAGGCTGCATCCGCAGCGTCGAGCACGCCTACTCCGCCGAAGGCGGCCTGGCCGTGCTGTACGGCAACATCGCCCTCGACGGCTGCGTGGTGAAGACCGCCGGCGTGGACGAGTCGATCCACGTGTTCGAAGGCAGCGCGAAGATCTTCGAAAGCCAGGACGCCGCGGTGAAGGGCATCCTCGCCGACGAGGTGAAGCCGGGCGACATCGTGATCATCCGCTACGAAGGCCCGAAAGGCGGCCCGGGCATGCAGGAAATGCTCTACCCCACCAGCTACCTGAAGTCCAAGGGCCTGGGCAAGCAATGCGCCCTGCTCACCGATGGCCGCTTCTCCGGCGGCACCTCGGGCCTGTCCATCGGCCACGCCTCGCCGGAAGCCGCCGCAGGCGGCGCCATCGGCCTGGTCAAGGATGGCGACAAGGTGCTGATCGACATCCCCAACCGCAGCATCAACCTGCTGGTCAGCGACGAAGAACTGGCCGCCCGCCGCATCGAGCAGGACAAGAAGGGCTGGAAGCCGGCGCAGCCGCGTGCCCGCCGCGTCAGTACTGCGCTGAAGGCTTATGCGTTGCTGGCTACCAGTGCCGACAAGGGGGCTGTCCGAAATAAAGCTCTACTGGAGGGGTAAGCAGTTAGCTGTAGAGAAAAACTCCCGACGTCAACAAAGCCCGGTATGATTACCGGGCTTTGTTTTATTAGGAATAAAACCACGTGAATGCTCACACCGCATCCAAACAGCAACAATTCTCAGAAACCTAGCACATATAAATCCTCGCCAGCCAATAGCTCAAACTAACCTAAAGCCTGCAATTAGCAGGAACAAAACTATTATTGGCAACGTCATTTACAGCACAGCCCCAAACTATGGGTAAATTTGGATTCAAAGTGCCAGCCGGAATACCTGCAGTAATGGCACCCGTTCCAGGCGTAAGTGTCAAGGTCAAGGGGCTTTGCGGGACAGGGATAGCCCCAGTATAGGTAATGGTTATGGCACCATCTCCAGCAGTCGCGGCGCCAGCGCTTACAGCCGCAATCGCTATGCTTGCAACATCACGCGTAGCGGCGAACTGAAACCCAGTATTCACAGTGTTAGCTGCGGCGGCACTTGGTGTACCGGTGCCAGTATACGCATTGACCGCCAAACCGGCATTGGCTGCATATGTTTCGCTCAGAGCAACTTTCGCTGCCGTGGCCAAATTCAACCCCTCGGTAACACGTGCTCGTATGGTGTAGTTCTGGTACTGCGGAATCGCAATGGCGGCCAAGATACCGATGATAGCCACAACGATCATTAGCTCAATAAGGGTGAAACCTTTCTGTGTAGTATGTCGCCTTTTCATTTCAGTCTCCATGATCATGAATTTAGTCCGCCCAAAGAACCATGGGCGAAGTTAATTAAATGACTCATGAATGGGACCGATATGTAGTCCACTTCTTCAAGGCAAAGCAGAAATTTCTGCTGACTTCGATATATCTGGACAACACCCAAAACAAGTGACCAATAACGGCAGATAATGCCCTCAAAATTGATACTTCCTGACAGTTAGTGTCACCTCCCAAAGAAAAATCCCTGCCCTATGGCACTGTCCGATCCCGCCCCCACCCCGTAAAATCTCGCTCTTTTTCCCGGACTGCCGCCATGAGCTCCCTCGAGAACCCCGTCACCGCCGACAAGGCCCAGCGCGACCTGGTCTACGGCCTGGAAGACCGTCCCGCCCTGCCCGTCGCGCTGCTCGCCGCGCTGCAGCACCTGCTGGCGATCATCGTGCCGATCGTCACCCCCGGCCTGCTGATCTGCCAGGCGCTGGGCGTTTCCGCCCGCGACACCAACCTGATCGTGTCCATGTCGCTGGTCATCTCCGGCATCGCCACCTTCGTCCAGTGCAAGCGCTTCGGGCCGTTCGGCGCCGGGCTGCTGATCGTCCAGGGCACCAGCTTCAACTTCGTCGGCCCGCTGATCGCCGGCGGGGCGCTGATGGTCAAGCAGGGCACGCCGGTAGAACAGGTGATGGCGGCCATCTTCGGCGTGGTCATGGCCGGCTCCTTCGTGGAGATGGGCGTGTCGCGCATCCTGCCGTTCGTGAAGCGACTGATCACCCCGCTGGTGACCGGCATCGTGGTGCTGATGATCGGCCTCACCCTGATCAAGGTCGGCCTGATCAGCATGGGCGGCGGATTCAGCGCCATGGGCAACGGCACCTTCGCCAACGGCGAGAACCTGCTGCTGTCGGGCAGCGTGCTGGCGATCATCGTGGTGCTCAACCGCATCCCGGTGGTGTGGATGCGCAGCGGCGCCATCGTCATCGCGCTGGCCGTGGGCTACGCGCTGGCCGGCTACCTGGGCCGCCTGGACTTCAGCGGCATGCACCAGGCCGCGCTGTTCCAGGTGCCGACGCCGCTGCACTTCGGCCTGAGCTTCTCCTGGGCGCTGTTCATCCCCATGCTGGTGATCTACCTGGTCACCTCGCTGGAGGCCATCGGCGACGTCACCGCCACCAGCCAGGTGTCGAAGCAGCCGGTGGAAGGCCCACTGTGGATGCAGCGGATCAAGGGCGGGGTGCTGGTGAATGGCGCCAACTCGCTGCTGGCGGGCATCTTCAACACCTTCCCCAGCTCGGTGTTCGCGCAGAACAACGGGGTGATCCAGCTGACCGGCGTGGCCAGCCGCCACATCGGCCTGTGGATCGCCGCCATGCTGGTGGTGCTGGGCCTGTTCCCCAGCGTCGCCGGGGTGATCCAGGCGGTGCCCGAGCCGGTGCTCGGCGGCGCGGCCATGGTGATGTTCGGCGCGGTGGCCGCCTCGGGCATCAACATCCTCGCGGGCACCCACCTCGACCGCCGCGCCCTGCTGATCATCGCGGTCAGCCTGGCCCTCGGCCTGGGCGTGTCGCAGGTGCCGGAGTTCCTCGCGCACATGCCGGCGGCGCTGCGCAATGTGCTGGAATCCGGCGTCGCCACCGGCGGCATCTGCGCCCTGCTGCTGAACTGGTTCCTGCCGGAAACGCCGGCGGACAGGGCCCAACACTGAGCCAGCCACGACGCCACCCTCGGGTGGCGTCGTCGTTTATGCTGGAGGCATGAGCACTTCCCTGCGCGTCGGCGTGATCGCCGACACCCACAACCTGCTGCGCCCCGAAGCCCTGGAAGCCCTGCGCGGCTGCCAGCGCCTGCTGCACCTGGGCGACATCGGCAAGCCGGCGATCCTCGATGCGCTGCGCCAACTGGCGCCGCTGGACGTGGTGCGCGGCAACAACGACACCGAAGCCTGGGCCGAAGCCATTCCCGAAACCCTGGGTCTGGAACTGGGCGGGCTGCGCCTGTACCTGATCCACGACCTCAAGCAACTGGCCATCGATCCACGGGCCGAAGGCTTCGACGTGGTGCTGGCCGGGCATTCGCACAAGCCGCTGCAGGAAGTGCGCGACGGGGTGCTCTACCTCAACCCCGGCAGCGCCGGGCCGCGGCGCTTCAAGCTGCCGATCTCGCTGGCGATCCTGAGCATCGTGGGCGGACAGGCTTCGGTGGAAATGATCGCGCTCGACTGAACGTAGGGCGAATAACCGTTCGCGGTTATCCGCCGCCTGACCTTGGCCGCCGGCCCGCTCGCTGTTGGGCTTGGCGCTGGCCGGGTATGCGCCAGGGCTCGGCCAAGACGCGGCGGCAACGGAGGTGTAGCGGCGTATAACCGTTCGCGGTTATCCGCCCTAGGGTTCCAGCAGCTGTTGAGCCAAGGCGTCGATCTGTTCCTGGCGTTCGCTCTTGTCCACCCGTTTGCGGCCATTCAAGGTCGACCATTCCGGGTGCGCCCGCGCCTTGCGCAGCGCCTCGGGCAGCTTGCCCTCGCGCCATTGCTTGTCTTCCGGCGAAGCAACGCGGATCGCCTCCATGGCCGCATGGCCCCGCGCCTGCAATGCCGCCAGCAGCTGGCGCTGGCGCAGGGCGAGCAGGCGCAGCACGCTGTCGTCCACCGAGAGTTCGCGCTGGCCCTTGAGCTTGCCGAGCAGGCGCTGGCCGTAGTGGCCGACGGTCTGCCAGGCGCCGCCGGCCAGGGCGCCGAGGGCGGTGGCGGCGCCCAGGGTCAGGCCGCCCACCAGCAGGTCGATGCCCGCGCCAGCCGCGGCGCCGGCAGCCACCCCGCCGCCCAGGCGCACGCCGAGCTGGCGCAGGGTTTCGGGGTTGAACAGGTCGTCGCCCCAGCGCCCGTCCAGCAACGGCAGGTCGGCGGCGCGGGCGTCGTCCTTGCGGAAGGCGTAGAGGCGCAGCAGGGCCTGCACGCAGGCTTCCTCGCGCTTGCGCACGCGGTCGCGCAACACTTCGGTGGCCAGGCGGATGGCCTCGGCATCGCCCGGCACCAGGTCGCGGCAGGCGGCGACGTCCACCAGCAGCTCGGCGATCAGCTTGGCGCCGGCTTCGCGGCGTGCCACGGCCTGGGCCTCGTGGTCCCGGATCAGCCGTTCCAGCTGCGGGCGCGACTTCTCCAGCAGCAGCGCCAGGCTTTCGTAGAGCCGGCGTTCGCCGTCCAGCGGCGGCGCCACGCTGTCGAAGCGCACCAGCGCGTGCAGGCCCAGGCGCGACAGGGCCTCGCGCCACTGCTCCTCACGGTGGTTGGCGCTGGCGACGAAATTCAGCACCGGCAGCAGCGGCCGCGCACAGCCGGCGAGCACCGCCAACTCGTCGCGGTACTTGGCCAGCACCGGTTCGCGGGCGTCGATCACGTAGAGCCCGGCGTCGGAGGCCTGCAACTGGCGCAGCACCTTGGCCTCCTGCTCGAAGCGTCCGCGCGCCTCGCTGCCGTCGAGGAAGCGACGCAGCTTCTCCGGGCCGTCCAGGCGCTCGCCGGGGCGTTCCAGGGCGTCGAGAAAGTCGCGCAGGGCGATGGCGTCCTCCAGGCCCGGCGTGTCGTACAGCTCCAGCAGCGACTCGCCGTCCACCGACAGGCGCGCGCCCTCGACGTGGCGGGTGGTGCTGGGACGGTGCGAGACCTCGCCGAAGCCGACATCGCGGGTCAGGGTGCGCAGCAGCGAGGTCTTGCCGACGTTGGTGTGGCCGACCACGGCCAGCCTGAGGGGCTCAGTCATGTCCGCTCTCCAGCCAGGCCAGGGGCGATGCGCCGCTGTGCGGCAGGTTCAGTTTGTCGATGGCGGCATGCCAGTCGGCCAGGCGGTCGCTGTCCAGGCCGCTGCCCGCCGGCGGCTGCAGCAGCCAGACGCGGGTGGCGCCGGCGCAGCGCGACAGCTCGGCGATCAGCGCCAGGGTGCCGCGGTCCGGCGAGCGCCGCGGGTCGCAGGCGATGGCCAGGCGCGCCGGCGGGTAGCGGGTCAGCTGTTCCAGCAGACGGCGGCGTTGCGCGCCATCGTCCAGCACGCCGGCATCGGCCACGCCGGCCGGCAGCTTCGGCGGCCAGGGCTGGCTGTCGTCCAGTTCGATGGCCACCAGCAGGGCGCCGTCCGCGCTGGCGGCGGGGTTCTGCGCCTGCGGCTCGACCAGGCTGGCCGGCGCGGCATCGTTGACGCCCAGGCGCTCGCTGCTGGGCAGCAGGCGTTCGCGCAACAGGCTGTAGCCGGGCAGCGAGAGGTCCAGGCGCAACGCCGCGCGGCCGCGGCGCCAGCGCCACAGGCAGAAGGCCCAGAGCAGCAGGCGCGGCAGCAGGCCGTAGACCGCCAGGATGCCCACCAGCCAGCCGGCCCAGGCGTGGCGCGCCGCCTCGCTGGCCACCAGGGCGTCGCCGCTGGCGCGCACCAGGTCGCTGTCCGGCAGCGGGAAGCCCAGCAGCGAAGGCAGTGTGCCAAGGCCCTGGGTGAGGAAGACGAAGGTGTCGCCGCCGAGGATGGTGGTTTCCCAGACGAAGCCGTAGCGCCGCGTCGACAGCAACGCCAGCAGCACCACCATGGCCGCGCCCAGGGCCAGCAGCCATAGGCCGTGGACCAGCATGCCCAGCGCCCAGCGCGTCAGGCGCTGGCGGCCGAGCAGCACCAGCAGCGCCGGCGCCAGTTGCGCGGCGCGGGCATCGCGCGCCAGCTTGCCGCTCAGCCATAGCCAGAGACGGCCCAGGGCGCCGGCCGCCTCGCCGCCGCCAAGGGCGAAACCCGCGGCCCAGCCGAGCAGCATCAACAGGTCCAGGCCGAGCAGGCTGGCCAGGGCCCAGAACACGTTGACCGGGCGCTGGCCGTCGCCGAGGGCGGCCAGGGCCAGGCCGGCGCCGCTGAGCAGGGCGAGGAAGATCAGCAGGTAGAAGGCCAGTTGCGCGCCCTGTTTCCACAGGCGCAGGGCGCTGTCCAGCTCGTCGCGGCCGGCCAGCCACAGGGCGCGGTTCTCGATGCGCCGGGGCAGTTCGCCGCCGGCGGCGATGGCGCGGCGGTTGGCCTCGGCGTCCTCCAGCGGGCCGGCCTGCTCCTCGCGCAGGCGCACGGCTTCGCACAGCCACAGTCGGTCGAAGGCGGAAGGTGGGGCGCTATCGCTCACAGTGTCTCCGGCACGGGTTCCTGGGGCGCAAGCATAACCGCTGCGCCGCGCCGCGTCCGCCCGCCAGCTCTCCGGGGTAACGGTAACACCGGCGCCCGCCGACCGAACCAAGGAAGGGCTTACCCGGCGCGCCCACGGGTATAGGGTGCCAAAGCCAACCAGAACAACAACAACGAGGCCCGCCATGCCGCGCGTCCTGCCCTGCGCCCTGCTCCTACTGGCCGCCGCCCACGCGGCGGCCGTGGAAACGCCCCCGGTGCGCCCCTCCGACTGGGGCCCGGACACCCCACTGATGCAGGCGGTGCCGCCGCGCCAGCTGGACGACAAGGTCGGCCAGCGCGCCTCCGACAGCGACGAGTCTAAGCTGTGGATAAGCCATACCGACTTCCGCCTGCACGACGACATCGGCTTCTTCATCCGCCGCATGCTGATCCGCATGAGCTCCAACGGCCCCAAGGGCACGCCGCTGATGCTCGACGACCCCAGGGCCATGGTCGCGCGCATCCAGGCCGGCGACATCTTCGTCGCCGACGCCACCCTCGCCACCCTGCTAAACGCCGAACTGCGCAGCGCCGACGCGCCGGTGCGCAACCTGGTCCTGGCCACCCGCAAGGACGGCCAGGAAGTGCGTGGCGAGTTGCTGCGCAAGGGCCGCTGGCGGCCGCTGCGGATGCTCACCGGCATCGAGCAGGCCGGCCCGCTGAAGGTGGCGCTGGTGCCGCAACGCATCTTCGTCGACGGCGTGGACGTCACCCCTTCGCTGAGCGCCGCCTCCATCGAGATGTCAGAGGTGCTGCAACTGCACACCGCGCACATGCAACTGGTCGGCAACCGCATCCTGGTCGACCTCGACGGCCTGTTCCCGCCGCCGCGCCTGGAGTTCGCCGTGCGCAGCCTGAAGCTGGCCGACGGCGGCATGGACCTGCTGCTGGGCGAGGACCTGGCCAGCCTGCAATGGCCGCAGTTGCAGGCGCCGGAGAGCTACATGTTCATCCAGGGCGGCGACATCAAGATGGCCCGCACCATCCTGGTCAAGGCCTACGCCCTGTTCACCAGCCTCAGCCCCGGGCAGCCGCTGCTGTTCAACCTCTACGACTACCGCCGCCAGCTGCAGTACGGCGAGATCCGCCTGCGCCAGGACGGCATGGTGCACATCGCGGTGTCGCCGGTGAAGGCGCCGGCCCCGCAGGAGAAAGCCCTATGAAGCGCCTGCTGCCCCTGCTCCTCGCCCTGCCCCTGCTCGCCCAGGCGCAGAGCGCCATCGACCGCCAGCAGCAGGAACTGCAGCTGCTGCGCCAGGGCTGGTTCCAGCAGACGCCGCCGGACGCCGGGCACGCCGCCAGCCGCCCGGGCGGCGTACGCGATTCCGGCCAGGACGGCGTCGGCCTGCTGCTGCACAACGTGGACATGTACTTCGAGGGCGGCATCGGCTTCCACAGCCCGCAGCTCAAGGGCTGGCTGGTGCCGCTCAAGGCCGGCGCGCCGGTGGATTTCGACCGCCCGCAGGACATGCGCATCCAGGTCACCGAGGGCGAGGTGATCCTCGGCCCGCAGCAACTGGCCAGCCTTTTCAACGAGCGCATCCTGGCTTATCCACAGAGCATGCTGCGCAATTTCAGCATGAGCATCGACGGCGAGCGCCTGCGCGTCAGCGGCGAAGTACAGCCCCTGGGCATCGGCCCCTGGCTGCCGCTGCGCCTGGCCGGCAGCGTGCGCCTGGAGGGCGACGAGATCCTCTACCAGCCGGACCAGGTCAAGGTCCTCGGCGTGCCGGCCTACGGCGCCATGAGCCTGGTCGGCCTGCACCTGGATTCGCTGGTCGACCTGCAACGCCCCGGCGCCCTGCTGCGCGACAACGCCATGCGCCTGGACTACCACCAGGTGTTCCCGCTGGTGGGCATCGACGGCAAGGTCGACGCCGCCTGGCTCGATGCGCAGGGCCTGCACCTGCGCTTCGCCCGCCCGGCCGGCAGCCCGCCGCCGCGCTTCGAGCCGCCCAGCCTGGCCGGTCCTTCGTACATCTGGCTGCAATCGGGCGACCTGAAGATCTTCGAGATCCTCATCACCTACGCGCAGGTGCTGCTCAAGGCCGAGCAGCCCGGCCAGACGCTGGCGTTCAGCCTCAAGGACTACCGCAAGGTGCTGGCCACCGGCATCACCCAGGTCAACGAGGACGGCACCTTCTTCATGCGCGTGCCGCCCTACGCGAACGACGCGCCGGCCCAGCGGCTGGTATCCTCTGCCACCGATGGATCACCCTGAGCACATGACCGGAGCCACGATGCCCCAAGCCCCTTCCCGCCTGCCGCTGGCGATGATCGCCGCCCTCGCCGAGAACCGCGTGATCGGCATCGACAACCGCCTGCCCTGGCACCTGCCGGCCGACCTCAAGCACTTCAAGGCGCTGACCCTGGGCAAGCCGATCATCATGGGCCGCAAGACCTGGGACTCCCTCGGCCGCCCGCTGCCCGGCCGGCTAAACCTGGTGGTCAGCCGCCAGGCCGGCCTGCAGTTGGAAGGTGCGGAGGTCTTCACCTCGCTGGAAGCCGCGCTGCAGCGCGCCAACGCCTGGGCGCGGGAGGAGGAAGCCGAGGAGCTGATGCTGATCGGCGGCGCCCAGCTCTACGCCGAGGCCCTGCCCGTGGCCGAGCGCCTGTACCTGACCCGCGTGGCCCTGAGCCCGGCGGGCGACGCGCACTTCCCCGAGGTGGACGAAAGCCGCTGGCACCTGGCGTCCAGCATCGAGCATGAAGCCACGGCGGAAACACCGGCCTATGCCTTCGAGGTCTGGGACCGCGCCTGAGCGGCTCTTGGCTTGGCAGAAGCGAGCTTGCCCACTGCACCGAGGTGCTTTCCGTAGGATGGGTTGAGCTTGCGAAACCCATGCGGTCTCGGTGATGGGTATCGCTTCGCTCAACCCATCCTACGGGTGTCGCGTTTGCCGGAGGAGGCAGGCGGGCTTGCTCGCTTCTACGGCAAGCCGCCGTCCGTCAGGGGGTCGCCGGCTTCGCCGCCGCATGGCGGTAGGCCCAGACCATCAGGGCGATGCCGCCGAGGATCATCGGCACGCACAGCAGCTGGCCCATGGTCAGCCAGTCCCAGGCCAGGTAGCCCGGGCCGCCGTTGCCGCCGGCGCCCTGGTCGGCGTCGGGCAGGCGGAAGAACTCGACGAAGAAGCGGAAGCAGCCGTAGCAGAGGATGAACAGGCCCGACACCGAGGCGGTCGGCCGCGGCTTGCGCGAGAACATCCAGAGGATGGCGAACAGCACTATGCCTTCCAGGGCGAACTCGTACAGCTGCGACGGGTGGCGCGGCAGCTGCGCGGGGTCGCTGTAGGGCGGGAAGATCATCGCCCAGGGCACGTCGGTGGGCTTGCCCCACAGCTCGGCGTTGATGAAGTTGCCGATGCGCCCGGCGCCCAGGCCGATCGGCACCAGCGGGGCGATGAAGTCCATCAGCTGGAAGAAGCTCTTGCCGTTGCGCTTGCCGAACCACCAGGTGGCCAGCATCACGCCGATCAGCCCGCCGTGGAACGACATGCCGCCTTCCCAGACCTTGAACAGGTTCAGCGGGCTGGCCAGGTAGAAGTCCAGCTTGTAGAACAGCACGTAGCCCAGGCGCCCGCCGAGCACCACGCCGCAGGCGACCCAGAACACCAGGTCGGAGAGCTTCTCCTTGCTCCAGGTCGGGTCGAAGCGGTCGAGCCGGCGCGAGGCCAGCAGCCAGGCGCCGCCGATGCCGATCAGGTACATCAGCCCGTACCAGTGGATCTTCAGGGGGCCGAGCGACACCGCGACGGGGTCGATCTGTGGATAGGGCAGCATCGCTTACTCCTAGGGTTTGATCAGGAAACTCATGCCGATGCAGAACATCAGCAGAGCGAACAGGCGCTTGAGCACCTTGGCCGGCAGGCGGTGCGCCAGGCGCGCGCCGATGCGGGCGAAGAACATGCTGGTGACGGCGATGCCCACCAGCGCCGGTAGGTAGACGAAGCCGAGGCTCCACTGCGGCAGCTCGGGCCGGTGCCAGCCGACCATGATGAAAGAAATCGCCCCGGCGATGGCGATGGGCAGACCGCAGGCCGAGGACGTAGCCACCGCCTGCTGCATGGAGACGCCGCGCCAGGACAGGAAAGGCACGGTCAGCGAGCCGCCGCCGATGCCGAAGATCGCCGAGGCCCAGCCGATGAAGCCGCCGGCCGCGCCCAACCCGCCCTTGCCCGGCAGGCTGCCGCCGGCCTTGGGTTGCAGGCCCAGGGTCATCTGGATGGAGATGAGCACGGCGAAGACGCCGATGATCTTCTGCAGCACCGCTCCCTTGATGGCCGAGGCGGTCAGCGCGCCCAGGGCGCTGCCGACGACGATGCCCACGGTCATCCACAGGAACACCGGCCAGAGCACCGCGCCGCGGCGATGGTGTTCGAGGATGGAATTGACCGAGGTGAAGACGATGGTAGCCAGCGAGGTGCCCACCGCCATCTGCGTCAGCACCTCGACGGGAAAGCCATGGGCGGTGAAGCTGAACACCAGCACCGGGACGATGATCAGGCCACCGCCGACGCCGAACAACCCGGCCAGCACGCCCGCGCAGGCACCCAGCACCAGGTAGAGAAGGAACTCCATGGAGACCTCGGGTGGCAAAAGCGGCATGGTACCGAAAATGCGCCGGCGACGGCAGCCGCCCGCGGTGCAACAGGCCTTTCGGTACCAATATGAAAGAAATTTCATCGTGCGCCGTGCCCGGACGACGGCGGCTATTGAGTTGCCAACGCCAGTTACCTACCCTGCCAGGACCACCACCGCAGGGCCCTGCCCCATGTGCCTGATCGTCCTTGCCTGGCGCCCCGGACACGCCATGCCGCTGATAGTCGCGGCCAACCGCGACGAGTTCTATGCCCGCCCCACCCTGCCGCTGGCGGCGTGGGAGGATGCGCCGGGCGTCTATGCCGGGCGCGATCTGGAGGCCGGGGGTACCTGGATGGGGCTGGGGCCTGGCGGGCGCTTCGCGGCGCTGACCAACGTGCGTGATCCGAGCCAGCCGCTGGGGCCGCGCTCCCGTGGCGAGCTGGTGGCCGGTTTTCTGCGTGGCCGTCAGGCGCCGCTGGATTACCTGGCCGAGGTGCAGCGCCGCGCCGCCGAGTATTCGGGCTTCAACCTGCTGGTCGGCGATGCCCGTCAGCTCTGCTACTTCAACCCCCGTGATGGCGAGCCGCGGGAATTGCCGGCCGGGCTGCACGGGCTGTCCAACGCCTCGCTGGATACGCCCTGGCCCAAGCTGCTGCGTGCCCGCGCCGCGCTGGAGGAACACCTCGACGAAGCCGAGCCCGGGGCGCTGCTGGGGCTGCTCGGCGACCGTGAACGCCCCGACGACGAACGGCTGCCGGAAACCGGCGTCGGCCTGGCCACCGAGCGCCTGCTGTCCAGCGTGTTCATCGCCAGCGCCAACTACGGCACCCGCGCCAGCAGCGTGCTGCGCGTGCATGCCGATGGGCGCCGGGAGTTCATCGAGCGCAGCTTCGGGCCGGAGGGGGCCCATCTGGGCGAGGTGCGCCTGGAGCTCAACGCCTAGGGGAAGGTTGGTTTTGTAGGAGCGGACTCCGTCCGCGATGGTCAACCTACCGCGCCAATCCCATGTAGGAGCGCGCCCTGCGCGCGAAATCGCGGGCAGGGCCCGCTCCTACATCACGTCCGATGCGCGCTAGCACACCTCGATGGCATCGCGCAGCCCCGTAGGATGGGTTGAGCGAAGCGATACCCATCACCGCCACCGCATGGGTTTCGCAAGCTCAACCCATCCTACGAAAAGCACCTCGGCGCAGCCGGTAGGGCAATTGCGCCTACACCATGCAACGAGGCCTAGCACACCTCGATGGCATCGCGCAGGCGCTTGGCCCGGTAGAGGGCGTCGTCCAGGCGGCGCAGCAGGTTTTCCAGGGGTTCGGCGCGGCGCATACCGGCCAGGGCGAAGCTGGCGGTGAGCGGTTGTTCCAGCTCGGCGCAGGCCTCGCGGATGTGCAGGCGCAGGCGCTCGGCCAGGCGGCTGGCGGAGGCCAGCGGGGTGTTCGGCAGCAGCACGATGAATTCCTCGCCGCCCCAGCGGGCGAAGCAGTCTTCCTCGCGCAGGGTCCGGCGCACCGCCTGGGTCACCGCTACCAGCACGCGGTCGCCGACCGGGTGGCCGAAGAGGTCGTTGATACGCTTGAAGTGGTCGAGGTCGAACATCAGCAGGCTGACCGGCTGGTCGTGGCGCTGCAGGCGCTGCCATTCCTGCTGCAGGCTGCTTTCGAAGCGGCGCCGGTTGTAGATCTGCGTCAGCGGGTCGGTCTCGCTCAGGCGCACCGCCACCGCAGCCTGTTCGGCCAGGGCCAGGTTGGCCTGGCGCAGGGCCTCGGTGCGCTGTTCGACCAGTTGTTCCAGGTTGCGGTTGAGTTCGTGCAGCTCCTCGTTGCGCCGCTTGAGTTCCAGCTCGATTAGCTTGCGTTCGTGGATGTTGTGGTGGGCGCCGATCATCCGCGTGGCGCGGCCCTCGCCGTCGAATTCGACGAAACGGCCGTGATCCCTTATCCACAGGTACTCGCCGTTGGCGCAGAGGCAGCGGTATTCCTCGGCGTAGGCCGCCTGCCGGCCGTCCAGGTAGGCCTGGAAGCTGCGCATGACGCGGGGGAAGTCGTCCGGGTGGATCACCGAGTGCCAGGTGGCGACGTTTTCCGGCAGGCCATCGATGGGGTAGCCGAGCATGCGGTACCAACCGGGGCTGCGCTTGACGTCATTGCTGCGGATGTCCCAGTCCCAGATGCCGTCGCTGACGATCTCCAGGGCATAGCGGAGGGTCTTCTCGATGGCTTCGCGGTCGCCCGCGAGCGCTTGCTGCTCGTCCATAAGCCTTCTCCCGGCACTGCCGGTTGTACAGGGCCCCAGGGACGACTCAGCTCCGGGGAGTGCGGCGCTCCAGGTCAGCCCTGGACGGTCGCCGCGGGGTTGATCACCCGGCCGAGGCCGAGGTTGCGCAATGCCAGGTGCAGGGAACTGTGGATCACCTGCGGGTTGTCGAAAGTCATCAGCTGGCCGAGCAGTTCGCGGGCCTTGCCCAGGGTGATCTGGCGCAACAGCCATTTCACCTTCGGCAGGTTGGTGGCGTTCATCGACAGCGAGTCGAAGCCCATGGCCATCAGCAGCACCGCCGCCGCCGGGTCGCCGGCCATCTCGCCGCAGATGCTCACCGGCTTGCCTTCGAGGTGGGCGTCGTCGACCACCTTCTTCAGCGCCTGCAGCACCGCCGGGTGCAGGTAGTCGTAGAGGTCGGCCACCCGCGGGTTGTTGCGGTCCACCGCCAGCAGGTACTGGGTCAGGTCGTTGGAGCCGACCGAGAGGAAGTCCACCTGGCGCGCCAGTTCGCGGGTCTGGTACACCGCCGCGGGGATTTCCACCATCATGCCGATGGGCGGCATGGGGATGTCCACGCCTTCGTCGCGAATCTCGCCCCAGGCGCGGTGGATCAGGTGCAGCGCTTCTTCCAGCTCGTGGGTGCCGGAGATCATCGGCAGCAGGATGCGCAGGTTGTTCAGGCCCTCGCTGGCCTTGAGCATGGCGCGGGTCTGCACCAGGAAGATTTCCGGGTGGTCGAGGGTGACGCGGATGCCGCGCCAGCCGAGGAAGGGGTTGTCTTCCTTGATCGGGAAGTAGGACAGCGCCTTGTCGCCGCCGATGTCCAGGGTGCGCATGGTCACCGGCAGCGGGTGGAAGGCCGAGAGCTGCTCGCGGTAGATCGCCAGCTGCTCCTTTTCGCTGGGGAAACGGTCGTTGATCATGAACGGCACTTCCGTGCGGTACAGGCCAACGCCCTCGGCGCCGCGCTCCTGGGCGCGGGCCACGTCGGCCAGCAGGCCGGTGTTGACCCACAGCGGCATGCGGTGGCCGTCCAAAGTCTCGCAGGGCAGCTCGCGCAGAGCGGCCAGGCCCTTGCTCAGTTCCTTTTCTTCGGCGACCACTTCGCCGTACTGCTTGACCAGCTGCGGCGACGGGTTGGTGTAGATCTCGCCGTGGTAGCCGTCGACGATCAGGTCGATGCCGTCGACCTTGGAATACGGCAGGTCGACCGCGCCCATCACCGTGGGGATGCCCATGGCGCGGGCGAGAATGGCCACGTGGGAGTTGCCCGAGCCGAGCACCGAGATCAGCCCCACCAGCTTGCCTTCGGGCACCTCGCCGAGCATCGCCGGGGACAGTTCCTCGCTGACGATGATGGTCTGGTCCGGGTAGGTGAGGGTCTGCTTACGTTCTTCCTGCAGGTAGGCGAGGATGCGCCGGCCGATGTCCTTGACGTCGGAGGCGCGCTCGCGCAGGTAGGCGTCGTCCATCAGCTCGAAGCGTGCGACGTGTTCCATCACTACCTGGCGCAGGGCGCCCTGGGCCCACTGGCCGGAGCGGATGATGCGCTTGACCTCCTGGCCGATGGAGGCGTCGTCGAGCATCATCAGGTAGACGTCGAACAGCGCGCGCTCTTCCTTGCGCAGCTGGGTGGCCAGCTTGCTGGAGAGGTTGCGCATGTCTTCGCGCACGGCTTCCAGGGCCTGCTTGAACAGCTCGACCTCGGCCTCGACGTCGTCGATGGGCTTGTCCGGGACCACTTCCAGGTCGGCCGGCGGCAGCACCACCACGGCCTTGCCCACGGCCACGCCGGGGGCGCCGGGCACGCCGACGAACTTGGCTTCCTGGATGCCCTTGCCGAGCTTGCCCAGGCCGCGGATCGAACCGGTGGCCTCGGCGTGGGCGATGACCCCGGCCAGCTGCGCGCTCATGGTCACCAGGAAGGCTTCCTCGCCTTCGTCGAACTGGCGCTTTTCCTTCTGCTGCACCACCAGCACGCCCATCACCCGGCGGTGGTGGATGATCGGGGCGCCGAGGAAGGAGGCGTAGCGTTCCTCGCCGGTCTCGGCGAAGTAGCGGTAGCGCGGGTGCTCGGAGGCGTTCTCCAGGTTCAGCGGCTCCTCGCGGGTGCCGACCAGGCCCACCAGGCCCTCGTTGGGGGCCATGCTGACCTTGCCGATGGAGCGCTTGTTCAGGCCCTCGGTGGCCATCAGGACGAAGCGGTTGGTCTCGGCGTCGAGCAGGTAGACCGAGCACACCTGGGTGCCCATGGCTTCCTTGACCCGCTGCACGATGATGCCCAGCGCCGCCCTCAGGTCCTTGGCGGCGTTCACTTCCTGGACGATCTTGCGCAGCGTGTTGAGCATGCTCAGGGCCTTATCTCCTCTTCAGTCCCGCGCCAGAAGGCGCGGCGCCAGTTCCTTCAGGGCGCGCCGGTAGACCTCGCGCTTGAAGGTCACCACCTGCCCCAGGGGGTACCAGTAACTCACCCAGCGCCAGCCATCGAATTCCGGCTTGCCGGTCACATCCATGCGTACCCGGTTCTCGTCGCCGGTCAGGCGCAGCAGGAACCACTTCTGTTTCTGGCCGATGCACAGCGGCTGGCTGTTGGTGCGCACCAGACGCTGCGGCAGACGATAGCGCAACCAGCCGCGGGTGCAGGCGAGAATGCGCACATCCTGCTCCTCCAGGCCAACTTCCTCGTTCAACTCGCGGAACAGCGCCTCTTCAGGAGTTTCCCGGGCGTTGATGCCGCCCTGCGGGAACTGCCAGGCCTCCTGGTTGATGCGCCGAGCCCACAGAACCTGACCGGCCTCGTTGGAGAGGATGATGCCGACATTGGGGCGAAAACCATCGGGATCGATCACGGCGGTACATCCTCGAAAACGCGTGTGCCCGCATTGTTCCACAAAGCCTGTGACAGCGGCAACGCGAGGCTTGGCGCGCATGGGCAGGGCCGGCAAAAGCCGTTACTCTAGGCGACTTTTCCGCTTTCGCAATTAATGGTGAACCATGGCGCGTCTGGCCCTTTTCGACCTCGACAACACTCTGCTGGCCGGCGACAGCGACCACAGCTGGGGCGAGTGGCTGTGCCGGCGCGGCCTGGTCGACGCCGGCGAATACCAGGCGCGCAACGATGCCTTCTATGCCGACTACCAGGCCGGCACCCTGGACGTGTTCGCCTACCAGGCCTTCACCCAGGCGATCCTCGGCCGCAACAGCCTGGAGCAGCTGGCCACCTGGCATCGCCAGTTCATGCAGGAGGTCATCGAGCCGATCATCCTGCCCCGCGGCGAAGCCCTGCTGGCCGAGCACCGCGCCGCCGGCGACCGCCTGGTGATCATCACCGCCACCAACCGCTTCGTCACCGGCCCCATCGCCGAGCGCCTAGGCGTGGAAACGCTGATCGCCACCGAGTGCGAGATGCGCGACGGCCTCTACACCGGCCGCACCTTCGACGTGCCCTGCTTCCAGGGCGGCAAGGTGACCCGCCTGCAACGCTGGCTGCAGGAAACCGGCATGAGCCTGGACGGCAGCTACTTCTACAGCGACTCGCGCAACGACCTGCCGCTGCTGGAAGTGGTGGCCCACCCGGTGGCGGTCGACCCGGACGAAGTCCTGCGCGCCACCGCCCAGGAGCGCGGCTGGCCGGTGCTCAGCCTGCGCGACTGAGGCGCCTCACAGCGGCTTGTTGACCATCAGCCAGAAGATCGCCAGGAAGGCCAGGAATGCCGGCCAGCCCAGGGCGAACCACCAGCGCATATAGAAGAAGGCCCGCGGCGGCAAAGCGGTTCCCGCCGCCGTCGCCGCCTCGGCCAGGTCGCGCACGCGAATCTGCAGCCACACCACCGGCAGCCAGCAGAGCCCGGCGAACACGTACAGCCCCAGGCTCCACAGCAACCAGCCCTGGGCCAGCGGCCAGCCGGCCCAGTACGCCAGGCCCAGGCCGCTGAGCGGCTGGAACACGGCGCTGGTGGCGATGAACAGCCAGTCGGCGCTGACCAGGTGGCGGAAGGTCGTGGCGATGACCTGCAACTGCCCGCTGCGCCAGGCCCGCCAGGCGTAGTAGGCCGAGCCCAGGCCGGTGCCGAACAGCAGGGTGGCGGTCAGGATGTGCAGGGTCTTGAGCAGCAGGTAGGGACTCATCGGCGCTCCATCGCCATCGGATTCACAGTGGCTTGGCCAGCATCAGCGCCAGTATCGCCAGCCAGCTGAGCAGGGCCAGGGCGAAGAACGCCGCGCCGAAGCGCAGCTCGCGCACCACGCGCTCGGCCAGCGGCTCGCCGCTGTCGCGGGCGCTCAGCGCCAGGGCGCGGATGCGCCACAGGCGGCTGGTGAACAGCAGCCAGAAGATCGCCACCAGGATCAGCAGGCAGGCGCTGGCCAGCAGCCAGGTCTGCCCCAGCGGGAAGCCGGCGCGGTGGACCATCTGCCAGCCGGTCAGCGGCAGGCTGACGACGCTGCCGGCCACCAGCACCCAGGCCGCCAGGCCGATGCGCAGCAGCGCCTTGGCCAGCACGCCGGCATCCCCGCCGCGCCAGCTGCGCCAGCCGTACCAGGCGAGGCCGGCGATGGCCAGCAGCGGCACGGCCACGGCGACTCCGTGGAGGATCTTGAGGGTCTGGTAGGTTTCCATGCGGGCGGTCCCTGTCGCGATTCGTGGCTGTTCCCTCAGCCTAGCAGCGCTGCCGGCCGGCGGGTCGAACTGGGACAGCGGGCGCTGCCCCGGCGTTCCCCGCCGGCCGTGGCGTCAACCCAGGAACAGCTTGTACGCCGGGTTGTCGCTCTCGTCCCAGTATGGGTAGCCGATCTCTTCCAGCGCCTGCGCCACCAGGTGGCGCTCCTCCTCCGGCACCTGCAGGCCGGCGACCACGCGGCCGTCGGCGGCGCCGTGGTTGCGGTAGTGGAACATGGTGATGTTCCAGCGCCCGCCGAGCTTGTTGAGGAAGTTGAACAGCGCGCCGGGGCGCTCGGGGAACTCGAAGCGGAACACCTGCTCGTCGCTGACCCGCGGCGAGTGGCCGCCGACCATGTGGCGGATGTGCAGCTTGGCCAGTTCGTTGTCGGTCAGGTCCAGCACCGGGAAGCCCTGCTCGCGCAGCTGCTCGACCAGCACCGCGCGCGGGTCGCTGTCCGGGTGGGTCTGCACGCCGACGAAGATGTGCGCTTCGCTGTCGGTGTTGTAGCGGTAGTTGAACTCGGTGATCTGGCGCTTGCCGATGGCCTCGCAGAAGGCCTTGAAGCTGCCCGGGCGCTCGGGGATGGTCACGGCGATGATGGCTTCGCGCTTCTCGCCCAGCTCGGCGCGCTCGGCCACGTGGCGCAGGCGGTCGAAGTTGATGTTGGCGCCGGAGTCGATGGCCACCAGGGTCTGCCCGCGGGCGGCGTCGCGCTCGACGTACTTCTTGATCCCGGCCACCGCCAGGGCGCCGGCGGGCTCGGTGATGGAACGGGTGTCGTCGTAGATGTCCTTGATCGCCGCGCAGATTTCGTCGGTGCTGACAGTGATGACCTCGTCCACGTACCGCTTGCAGATGTCGAAGGTGTGCTGGCCGATCTGCGCCACCGCCACGCCGTCGGCGAACAGCCCGACCTGGCTCAGCACCACGCGCTCGCCAGCGGCCATGGCGGCCTGCAGGCAGTTGGAGTCGTCCGGCTCGACACCGATGACCTTCACCTCCGGGCGCAGGTACTTCACGTAGGCGGCGATGCCGGCGATCAGCCCGCCGCCGCCCACCGGCACGAAGATGGCGTCCAGGCGGCCCGGGTGCTGGCGGAGGATCTCCATGGCCACGGTGCCTTGCCCTGCGATCACGTCCGGATCGTCGTAGGGGTGGATGTAGACGTAGCCCTTCTCTTCCACCAGCTTCAGCGAATACGCCAGCGCCTCGGGGAAGGCGTCGCCGTGCAGCACCGCCTTGCCGCCGCGGGCGCGCACGCCCTGGACCTTCAGCTCGGGCGTGGTGCGCGGCATGACGATGGTCGCCTTCACCCCCAGCTCCTTCGCCGCCAGGGCCACGCCCTGGGCGTGGTTGCCGGCCGAGGCGGTGACCACCCCGCGCGCCAGTTCCTCGCGGCTCAGCTGCGCCAGCTTGTTGTAGGCGCCGCGGATCTTGAAGGAGAACACCGGCTGCAGGTCCTCGCGCTTGAGCAGCACCTGGTTGTCCAGGCGCTCGGAGAGGCGGCGGGCCGGTTGCAGGGGCGTTTCCTCGGCGACGTCGTAGACGCGCGAGGTGAGGATCTTCTTGACGTACTGTTCGAGCATCGGGGCGGGCTTCGCAGGGACGGGGCACAAAGCCGGCAGTCTACTCCAGTCGGCAGCCGCCGGGAGCGGCGAATCCACATTCGCCCGGCGGCCCCGCTATAATCCGCGCCCCAAGCCCCCTTTGCCGGAATCCCCAGATGAACCAGGACCAGCTCAAGCAGGCCGTGGCCCAGGCCGCCGTCGACCACATCCTCCCGCACCTCGACAGCAAGAGCATCGTCGGCGTCGGCACCGGCTCCACCGCCAACTTCTTCATCGACCTGCTGGCCAGGCACAAGGCCGAGTTCGACGGCGCCGTGGCCAGCTCCGAGGCCACCGCGCAGCGCCTGAAGGGCCACGGCATCCCGGTCTACGACCTGAACAGCGTCAGCGAGCTGGAGTTCTACGTCGACGGCGCCGACGAGAGCAACGAGCGCCTGGAGCTGATCAAGGGCGGCGGCGCTGCGCTGACCCGCGAGAAGATAGTCGCGGCCGTGGCCAAGCAGTTCGTCTGCATCGCCGACCAGAGCAAGCTGGTGCCCCTGCTCGGCGCCTTCCCGCTGCCGGTGGAAGTCATCCCCATGGCCCGCAGCCACGTGGCCCGCCAACTGGTCAAGCTGGGCGGCGACCCGGTCTACCGCGACGGCGTGCTGACCGACAACGGCAACATCATCCTCGACGTGCACAACCTGCGCATCGACAGCCCGGTGGCCCTGGAAGAGAAGATCAACAACATCGTCGGCGTGGTCACCGTGGGCCTGTTCGCCGCGCGCCCGGCCGACCTGCTGCTGCTCGGCACCGCCGAGGGCGTGAAGACGCTCAAGGCCTGACCTATTCGCGCCCATGGACGGGCGCCCGGCAACGGCTAGGCTTAGGCTGTTCGCGCAACGCGCCGGAGGCCGCCATGTCCGCAAAATACCATCTGAAGAAGGCCAGCGACGGCCAGTTCCATTTCACCCTGCACGCCAGCAACGGCGAGGTCGTGCTCAGCAGCGAGCTGTACCGGGCCAAGACCTCGGCCATCGAAGGCATCGAGTCGGTGCGCAGGAACTCGCAGCGCGACGGCGCCTTCGAGTTGAAGGAAGCGAGCAACGGCAAGCACTACTTCGTGCTCAAGGCCAGCAATGGCCAGGTGGTCGGGCAGAGCCAGATGTACGCCAGCAAGGCCAACGCCGAGAACGGCGTCGCCTCGGTGAAGCGCTACGCGCCGGACGCCGGGATCAGCGACGACAGCTGAGCCGCCTCAGTCGGCCAGCAGCGCCACGCCCCAGGGCTTGGAGTCGATCCGCAGGCGCCGCGGCCGTGGCGCGGCGGGCGGCGCCTGGCGCTCCAGCTGCGCCAGGCAGGCTTCGGGATCGTCCAGCGGCAACTCCCCCAGCACTTCCAGCGGCAGTTCCCACCAGCGGCTAGCCAGCAGGCGCTCGATCACTTCCGGCGGGAAGCGGTAGCGGATCACCCGCGCCGGCGTCCCGGCCACGATCGCGTAGGGCGGCACGTCCTTGTTGACCAGGGATTGCGCGCCTATCACCGCCCCCGTCCCCACCGTCAGGCCGTCGAGGATCAGCACGTCGCGGCCGATCCACACGTCATGGCCGATGGACGAGGGGCGCCGCGGCTCGTCGCGGAGGATCGGGCGGCCGATCAGCTTGGGGTTGGACGGGAAGTTGTGGGTGGTCAGCCAGTCCATCGGGTGCGAATGGCGGCCCTGACCGATCACCACGCCGGTGGCGATCGAGCAGTAGCGGCCGATCCGCGCCACGTCGAGAAACTCGCAGCCGCTGACGGCATCGGTGTGCGCGCCTATCTCCAGCTCGCGCGAGTAGATCTTCGCCTTGCCCAGCTTCACCCCCGGCTCCAGGGTCAGGCGCGCGCCGTCGCGCAGCGACTTGATCCCGCCGGCCAGGCGGCAGCCGTGTTCGCTCAGCGCCTTGTTCAGGCGGCGGTTGATCAGGGCTTCGCGGATGATGTTCAAGGTCGCTCCAGGGGCGGGACAACGGGTGGGGCGACAATGTAAGCCTTTTGTTACTCCGACTCCACGCCCGGCGCCTTGCGGAACACGTAGAACAGGTTGGGCTCGCTGACCAGGTACAGCGTGCCCGCCTCGTCCATGGCCAGGCCCTCGGCCTGCGGCACGCTGCGCTTGAGCCCCTGCATGCCACGCAGTAGCGACAGGCTACTGATGGGCTCGCCGTCGACGTCCAGCTCCAGCACCAGGCGCGACTCGTCCGACAGCGCCAGCAGGTGGCCGCTGCCCTCGTCGTACTGCAGGCTGGAAAGGTCGCGGACGAACAGCCGGCGGTCGCGCTTGAGGTCGTCCAGCACGTGCACGGCGAAAGGCTTGTCGGGCTGGGTGTGGGGGAAGCCGTGGACCTCGTAGATGCGCACCGGGTCGCGTTCCTTGGCGACGAACAGGCGCTGGCCGACCGAGTCGTAGGCCAGCCCCTCGAAGCCCTTGTTGCCCATCGGCCCCAGGCCCAGGGACAGCTGTTGCGCCTGTTCGGCATCCAGCTCGCGGGTGCCGTCGTCCAGGCGCACCTTGAACAGGCGCTGGCGGCGCTCGTCGCTGAGCACGTAGAGGCCGGGGCCGATGTATTCGATGGCCTCGGTGTCGCCGAAATCGTGCAGGGTGATCTTGCGCAGCACCTTGCCGTCCAGGGACAGCTCGACGATCTGCGCCGGCTGGTTGGTGACGGTGAACAGGCTGCGCCGCTCGGGATCGTAGGTCAGCGCCGAGACGTCGTCGTCCAGGCCCTCGATGGGCTGCGCCTCGATCTCCACGCGGTAGTCGGGCAGCCAGATCGAGCGTTCGCGCCAGTTTTCCGCATGGTGCCATTCGCGCACGGCGAACCAGGCGCGCTCGTAGACGCGGAACTGCTGGCCGAGCCAGGCCAGGGCGAGCAGGAGAAGGATCAGCAGCGCCGCCAGGCAGCGGCGCAAGGTGAGGAAACGGAACATCGCAGGTCCATGTCGATGGGGGCACGCCGTAATAGCACAAGGCCGCTGAAGCCAGGCTTAATCCCCGTGCAGGAAAATTCCTCAAGGCTAAAGTCAGGCTAGCGTAATCCCGTGTTCTCGCCGCCCCCGCAAGGAGTTCCGATGAGCGCCGTCCAGCTTCCCGAGCAGCGTACCCTGACCACCCTGCACACCGTGGTGCTGGCCACCGAGGTGCTGAGCCAGGCCGGCATCCCCCGCGGCCGGCTGCTGGAGGGCAGCGGCATCGCCGAGGCGGACCTGCTGACGCCGGAGAAATTCGTCAGCCACGCCCAGGAGCTGCGGGTATTCGCCAATGCCCTGAGCTGCTACCAGGACCCGGCTTTGGGCCTCTACCTGGGCCTGCGCATGCACGTTTCGGCCTACGGCATGCTCGGCTACAGCATGCTGGCCAGCCGCACCCTGCGCGACGCCCTGCAACTGGCCCTGGCCCATCCCGACCTGCTCGGCACCTACTTCCGCCTGGCCCTGCAGGACCACGGCGACGAGGTCTGGCTGAGCGCCGAGGGCTACCGCTACGCGCCGGAGCTGACGGTGTTCAACACCGAACTGTGCCTGACCTCGCTGCTCACCGTGGTGCGCGACCTGCTCGGCGAGTCGGTGCGTCCGCGGCGCCTGCTGCTGGCCTACCGCCCGCCGCTGCATGCCAGCACCTACAGCGAACGCCTGGGCTGCCCGGTGGAGTTCGGCGCCGCCACCAGCGCCCTGTGCCTGGGCCCGGCGCTGCTCGACCGCGCCCTGCCGCTGGCCGACCCGGTCAGCTGCCACAATGGCCTGCAGCAATGCCAGCGCCTGAGCGCGGCCATGAGCGGGCGCGACGACATCCTCGAACTGATCCGCCGCCACCTCGCCAACCACCTGCAGGAAGCCCGCGGCCTGGACGAGGTGGCGCGCCACCTGCACCGCTCCAGCCGCACCCTGCGCCGGCACCTGCAACAGCACAACACCAGCTACCAGCAGGTGCTGGACGAAGTGCGCTACGACAAGGCCCGGCAACTGCTCAAGGACACCGACCTGCCCATCTACCTGATCGCCGAACGGCTCGGCTACAGCGAGACGGCCAGCTTCCGCCATGCCTTCCAGCGCTGGAGCGGGGCGAGCCCGAGCCTGTATCGCGGTTGAGGCCGAGCCGGCCTGGCGGCCGGATCGCGGATGAGATCCGCTCCTATACCATCCTCAACACCCGTGCTCCTTGTAGGAGCGCGCCCTGCGGGCGAAATCGCGGGCAGGGCCCGCTCCTACAGGAGGGGTCGACGGTGGGTGCATCGTAGGAGCGGATCCCATCCGCGAAACGCGTCGGAACCTCCGGCTATCGCGAGCAAGCCCGCTCCTGCGAAGAGCCGGCCAGGCTGGTGAAAACGGCCCCTCAACTTGGCCTGATTTATCCCTTATTGGCCTGTTCTATCGTTCTGCCGCTGCGAAAAGGAGGGCCATTATCAAGCCGCAGCTAGGTGAAGCGGCCACCAGAGCCGTAAAACCGCAAACAATAACAACTGCTTAACTGCATGGTATTGAAGCATGACCAGCGCGATTGCCATCGAGCGAATCGGCATGGAATTCGGTACCCCCGGCCAAGGCCTCAAGGCCCTGGACGACGTGTCCCTGGACATCCGCGCCAACGAATTCTTCACCCTCCTCGGCCCCTCGGGCTGCGGCAAGACCACCCTCCTGCGGCTCATCGCCGGCTTCGAACAACCCACCTCCGGCAGCATCCGCCTCTACGGCGAGCCCATGCAGGGCCTCCCGCCCTTCCGCCGCCCGGTCAACACCGTGTTCCAGAGCTACGCCCTGTTCCCGCACATGACCGTGGCGCAGAACATCGCCTTCGGCCTGGAGATGCAGGGCAAGCCCAAGGCCGAGACCGAGGCCACGGTGAAGGCCATGCTCGAACTGGTGCGCCTGCCCGACGTCGGCTCGCGGCGCGCCGATCAGCTCTCCGGTGGCCAGCAGCAGCGCATCGCCCTGGCCCGCGCGCTGGCCAGCCGGCCCAAGGTGCTGCTGCTGGACGAGTCGCTCTCGGCGCTGGACCTGAAGCTGCGCAAGGAAATGCAGATCGAACTCAAGCGCCTGCAGCACGAGACCGGCATCACCTTCATCTTCGTCACCCACGACCAGGAAGAAGCCCTGACCATGTCCGACCGCATCGCGGTGATGAACAAGGGCCAGATCCTGCAGATCGGCACCCCCACCGAAATCTACGACGCCCCGGCCAACCGCTGGGTGGCCGACTTCATCGGCGAGACCAACTTCCTCGAGGCCGAGGCCAACGGCGACGGCGTAGTGCTCGCCGACGGCCAGCGCCTGGCCGCCGCCACCACGCTGCCGGGCAAGGTGACCCTGGCGATCCGCCCGGAACGCACCGAGCTGGCCCAGGACGGCGAATTGGAAGGCGTGGTGGAAACCGTGGTCTACGTCGGCACCGACACCGTCTACCACCTGAAGGTCGCCGGCGCCCCCGGCTTCCGCGTGCGCCAGCAGAACCGCCAGGGCGCGGTGGGCGCGCACCAGCCCGGCGCGCGGGTGCGCGTGCGGGTGCCCGGCGACGCCATCCGGGTGCTGGCCGAATGAGCACGCTGCGCCTGCAAGCCGAGCGCAAGAGCCTGCGCGCCCGGCTGGCGCTGACCACCCCGGCGATGCTGGTGCTGCTGGTGTTCCTGGTGCTGCCGCTGGGCATCATGTTCGCCGTGTCGGTCCAGGCCCCCGGCGACTACGGCGGCGTGAAGTGGGGCCAGCACACCCTGGAGGCGTACATCAACTTCCTCTGGGAACGCGACCTGGACGACGCCCTGGTGTTCAACACCGACTACCTGGGCATCTTCCAGCGCTCCTTCTGGCTGTCCATCCTGACCACCGCCGGCTGCCTGCTGATCGGCTTCCCCACCGCGCTGTACCTGGCGCTGCAGGACGAGCGCCGGCGCAACATGCTGCTGTTCCTGGTCACGGTGCCGTTCTGGACCAACCTGCTGGTGCGCGTTTACGCCTGGATACTGCTGCTGCGCAACGGCGGGCTGATAGACGAGGGCCTGCACAAGCTGGGCTTCAGCGAGGCCGCCATCGGCCTGCTGTACACCGACAACGCGGTGATCATCGGCCTGCTCTACACCTACCTGCCGTTCATGGTGCTGCCCATCTACACCAGCCTGGAGAAGATGGACTGGCGCCTGGTGGAGGCCGCCTTCGACCTCGGCGCCAACCGCTGGAAGGCGCTCAAGCGGATCATCATCCCGCTGGCGATGCCCGGCATCGTCGCCGGCTGCATCCTGGTGTTCATCCCCTCGCTGGGCAACTACATCATTCCCGAGCTGCTCGGCGGCGGTAAGTCGCTGATGATCGGCAACCTGATCCAGCTGCAGTTCGGCACGGCGCACAACTGGCCGTTCGGCGCGGCGCTGTCCTTCGCCCTGCTCGCCTTCGTCCTCGCCGCCATGCTGGTCTACAGCATGCGCTTCAGGCAGGGCGCCGCTGGAGGTCACCCATGAATTCGCTGAACCCGCTGTGGCGCTTCGCCGGCGTGCGCCCGGCCGCCTGGCTGTTCTTCGCCTTCCTCTACGTACCGATCCTGGTGCTGGTGGTGCTGAGCTTCAACAGCGGCCAGTCGGCGACCCTCTGGGAAAGCTTCAGCTTCAAGTGGTACGCGGTGGTGGCCAACGACCCGGAGATCGTCCGCGCGGCGAAGAACTCGCTGATAGTGGCCAGCCTGGCCACGGTCTTCGCCACCCTGCTGGCCACCCTGGCGGCGCTGGGCATGCGCGGCCGCGCCTTCCGCGGGCAGAGCCTGATGAACGGCGTGCTCGGCCTGCCGCTGCTGGTGCCGGAGATAGTAGTGGCGGTGGCCACGCTGATGTTCTTCGCCTTCATCGGCCTGAAGCTGTCGCTGTTCACCATCCTCATCGCCCACGTGGTGTTCTGCATCCCCTTCGCCTACCTGCCGATCCGCGCCCGCCTGGAGGGCATGGACCCGCGCCTGGCGGAAGCCGCGGCGGACCTCTACGCCTCGCCGTGGAAGGCCTTCTGGAAGGTGACCTGCCCGCTGCTGATGCCCGGCATCCTCTCCGGGGCGATGCTGGCGTTCATCATCTCGATGGACGACTTCGTCATCACCTACTTCGTCGCCGGCGCCGGCGCCACCACCCTGCCGGTGTACATCTTCAGTTCCATAAGAATGGGGATATCGCCGAAGATCAACGCGATCTCGTCGATCATCCTGCTGATTTCCATCGCGTTCGTTGCGTTGTCGTACTACGTCGGCCAGCGCCGGCGTTGACTGCCTCCCGATAAAAACCATTCGCACAGGAGCTTCACCGATGACCATCCGCCGCCTTCCCCTGGCCCTCAAGGCCGCCGCCCTGGCGGGCCTGACCCTGGCCAGCCAGGCCCACGCCGACGGCACACTGCACTTCGCCAACTGGTCGGACTACTTCCCGCCGGAGCTGCTGAAGAAGTTCGAGAAGGACACCGGCATCCACGCCACCCTCGACTCCTACGACAGCAACGAGACGCTGCTGGCCAAGCTCAAGGCCGGCGGCGGCGCCTACGACGTGGTGGTGCCCTCGGACAGCTTCATCGAGATCTTCGTCAAGGAAGGCCTGCTGCAGAAGCTGGACAAGTCGCAGCTGCCGAACCTGGCCAACCTCAAGGACAAGTTCAAGACGCTCAGCTACGACCCCGGCCACGACTATACCGTGCCCTACCTGTGGGGCAGCACCGGCTACAGCTACGACAGCGCCAAGGCCCCGGGCGGCAAGTTCGACGAGAGCTGGAAGCCGTTCTTCGAGCCGCCGGAGGCGTTCAAGGGCAAGGTGGTGGCGCTCAACTCCATCGAGGAGCTGTGGGCCCCGGCCACCTACTACCTCGGCGTGAACGAGTGCACCGAGGACCCGAAGGAGGCCGAGAAGGTTCTCGACCTGCTGCTCAAGCAGAAGCCGCTGCTGGCCATGTACAACAGCGACGGCACCATCGAGCGCATGGCCGCTGGCGAGGTGTACATGCACCAGCAGTGGAACGGCGCCTACCACCGCGCCCACGCCCAGCGCGCCAGCCTGGTCTACGTCTATCCGAAGGAAGGCGTGCGCCTGTTCATCGATAACCTGGCCATTCCCAAGGACGCCACCAACATCAAGGAAGCCCACGTCTTCCTCAACTGGATGATGCAGCCGGAGAACATCGCCGCCGCCTCCAACTTCGCCAAGTACAACAACGCCATCACCGGTTCCGAGAAGTTCATGGACAAGGAGCTGTTCGACGACCCGGCGATCAACACCCCGGAAGACAAGATCGACCGCCTGAAGCCCTTCCAGCTGTGTTCGCCGAAGTCCCTGTCGTTGCGCGCCAAGGTCTGGACCAAGCTGAAGAAATGACCGGCCGGTCCGGCGGCGGGACGGGCGCCCGCCGCCGGGCCTGACAGTCAATTTGGCCACTTCGATCCCTTTTTGACCCTTTACAGGGTTCTGCGGGGCGGCGCGGCGGCCTAAAGTCCGGGTACTCGCCCAGGGAATGGCCGCCAGGGCCGCGATCACCGGCGCAGCACGCGCCGCGCCGGTATCCAGGGAGCGCCGCCAGCGAGCATCCACAAGAACAATGCCCCGAGAACGCTCATGACCAGCCCTTGCTCCACCCCGGTTCGCGGCCGTCACCGCGCCCACCCCTTCCTCGCCCGTTACGCCCGCCGGCAGCGCTGCGGCTGACCGCCCCGCTCCCTCCGCGCGGCCGCCAGCGGCGCCCCGCGCCAGCGCAACAACGACAAGAATTCGCGAGGAAACATCGATGGCCATCGAACAAGGCGCCCGCATGAGCGCCAGCACCGGCAACGCCCCCCAAGCCCAGGCGGACGCCCGCCTCAAACGCATCCTGGGGCTGCCCGCCCTGGTCTTCTTCGGCCTGGTCTACATGGTCCCGCTGACCATGTTCACCACCTACGGCGTGGTCACCGAGATGACCGGCGGGCGCACCGCCAGCGCCTACCTGATCACCCTGCTGGCGATGCTGTTCACCGCCGCCTCCTACAGCTTCATGGTGCGCAAGTACCCGATCGCCGGCTCCGCCTATTCCTACACCAGCCTGAGCTTCGGCCCGGCGGTGGGCTTCCTCTCCGGCTGGTCGCTGCTGCTCGACTACCTGTTCCTGCCGATGATCAACTACCTGCTCATCGGCCTGTTCATGAACATCGCCTTCCCGGAGATTCCCGCCTGGGTCTTCGTGGTCGCCTCCATCGCCCTGGTCACCGTGCTCAACGTGGTGGGCATCAGCCAGGTGGCCGGCATGAGCAACGCCATCGTCGGCGCCCAGTTGGTGTTCATCGTGGTGTTCGTCGGCATGTCGCTGAAGAGCCTGGCCGGCGCCCCGGCCCTGGACCTGGCCGCGCCCTTCGTCGGCGACGGCAGCAAGCCCGGCTTCGCCCCGCTGATGGCCGGCGCCGCGGTGCTGTGCCTGTCGTTCCTGGGCTTCGACGCGGTCTCCACCATGGCCGAGGAAACCCGTGACGCGCGCCGCGACATCCCGCGGGCGATCATCATCACCACGGTGCTGGCCGGCCTGATGTTCACCCTGCTGGCGATCATCAGCCAGCTGGTGTTCCCCGGCAGCGTGTTCGAGAACGCCGACTCGGCGGCCAACGAGGTGATGCTCAAGGCCGGCGGCCAGTTCCTCGGCAACTTCTTCACCGCCGCCTACATCGCCGGCTGCATCGGCTCGGCGCTGGCCTCCCAGGCCTCGGTGTCGCGCATCCTCTTCACCATGGGGCGCGACGGCATCCTCCCGCGCAGCCTGTTCGGTACCCTGCACGCGCGCTTCCAGACGCCGGTGGTGGCGATCCTGGTGGTCTCGGCCATCTCCCTGCTGGCCCTGGTGCTGGACCTGACCACCCTGGCCTCGATGATCAGCTTCGGCGCCCTGGTGGCCTTCTCGGTGGTCAACCTGGCGGTGATCCGCACCTACCTGGGCGTCGAAGGCCGCCGCGCGCCGGCCGACCTGCTGCGCTACGGCCTGGTGCCCTTCATCGGCCTGTGCCTGACGCTCTGGATGTGGACCAGCCTGTCGCAGCTGACGCTGATCGTTGGCCTGAGCTGGTTCGCCGTCGGCTTCGTCTACCTGGCGCTGCACACCGGCGGCTTCCGCCGCAAGGCGCCGAGCGTGAACTTCGAGGAAAACGCCTGATACCCCACGGACCTACCGGGCGCCGCCGGGCGCCCCCAGGAGTGCATGATGCTGACGATCTACACCGACGACCATCGCTTGCACCACGGCCAGCATGAGCTGATCGGCGGCCAGTTCACCCCCTGCTTCGAGAAGCCCAGCCGCGCCGACATGGTCCTGGACCGCGTCAAGGCGGTGGGCCTGGGCGAGATCCAGGCCCCGCGCGACTTCGGCCTGGAGCCGATCCGGCGCATCCACACCGAGGGGTTCGTCAACTTCCTCCAGCACGCCTGGCGCGACTGGCTGGCCACCGGCCGCAGCCACGACATGCTGCCCATCGCCTGGCCGACCCGCCGCCTGCTGCAGAAGGAGCCCGACAGCATCGACGGGCGCCTGGGCTACTACAGCTTCGACGCCGGCGCGCCGATCACCGCCGGCACCTGGCAGGCCATCACCAGCTCGGCGAACGTGGCCCTGACCGGCCAGGCCGAACTGGCCAAGGGCGCCCGCTCGGTGTTCAGCCTGTGCCGCCCGCCGGGCCACCACGCCTCGGCCGACTACATGGGCGGCTACTGCTTCTTCAACAACGCCGCCATCGCCACCCAGGCCATCCTCGACCAGGGCGCGGCGCGGGTGGCCATCCTCGACGTCGACTACCACCACGGCAACGGCACCCAGGACATCTTCTACGACCGCGCCGACGTGCTCTTCACCTCGATCCACGGCGATCCGCGCTTCGAGTACCCCTACTTCCTCGGCTACGCCGACGAGAAGGGCCGGGGCGTGGGCGAAGGCTTCAACTTCAACTACCCGCTGGCCTCGGGCAGCGACTGGTCGGTATGGAGCCTGGCGCTGCAGGCGGCGATCCGCCAGATCGCGGCCTATGGACCGGATGTGCTGGTGGTTTCGCTGGGGGTGGATACCTTCAAGGAAGACCCGATTTCGCAGTTCAAGCTGGACTCGCCGGATTACCTGCGCATGGGCGAGGCCATCGGCAAGCTGGGGCTGCCGACCTTGTTCGTCATGGAGGGGGGGTATGCGGTGGAGGAGATCGGGGTCAATGCGGTGAATGTGTTGCAGGGGTTTGAGAGTGTTGGTTGAGCGGGGATGGTGTTTCCTGGTGACGCAGGATGCCGGGGCTTAGAGCGCCCTCTCCCTAACCCTCTCCCTGAAGGGAGAGGGGACCGTTCGGAGTGCGCTGATGTTTCGGCGTTAGCCGGCCACTCCGCGGGCATCAGGATGAACCACACCTTCTCTCGGCACGGACAAGCCCCCTCTCCCTTCAGGGCGGGGCGCGCAGCCGAGGGCTGGGGAGAGGGAGCGGAGTCAGCCTGGCGCGCCAGGGCCGCCGGGAGACGCGGTTCGCGAGCAAGCTCGCTCCTACGAAAAGCCAGACACAAAAAAGCCGCGCCGAAATCACTCCCGGCGCGGCCTTTTCCATAGCGACTCAGTTACTGCAACACATCAACCCGATCCACATCGATCTCCACGCCCTTGCGGTCATGGTCGACCTCGCCGGTCAGGCGCACCTTGGTCTTGTCGGAGACGTCCACGCCCTGCGGCCAGTCCTCGTGGTCGATCTCCACCTGCATGCTGCCGGTGGCGTCCTTGAACTCGTAGTGCTCGCCGTGCAGGCGCTTGGTGATCACGCCTTCCAGCACGGCCGGGGCGTCGTCGGCGGCGGCCTGGGCGGCTTTCACGGTGTTCACCGGGCCGGTCGCCGCGGGCTTGGCGGCATTGCTGCCCGGGCCGGTGTAGCCGGCGGCGAAGGTGGCGCCGGAGAACAGGGCGATGGCGGCGATCAGGGGAAGACGAATGGATTTCATGAAGTAGCCTCCTGGCTGTTTTCGTTGGAATCAGATTAGCCAAACAGCCTGAAACCAGCCTGAATCCGCCCTTAATCCAGGCTTAACCGCCCTTGCCGTCGTCCTTGAGCTTGCGGAACACGTAGAACAGCTCAGGCTCGCTGACCATGTAGATGGTGCCCTGCTCGTCGATGGCCACGCCCTCGGCGCGCGGGATCTTGTCGTGCAGGCCGTTGAGCCCGCCGAGCAGGCTGATGAAGCTGACCGGCTCGCCTTTCTCGTCCAGCTCCAGCAGCAGGTGCGACTCCGCCGACAGCACCAGGGTGTGGCCGGTGCGCGGGTCGACGCTGAGCGCCGAGACGTTGCGCATGTACAGCTGCTCGCTGGGCAGCGGCCGCATGCTGCCGGTCAGCCCCGGGCTGCCGTCGCTGGTCCAGCTGAAGAGGGTCATGGGGTCGCGCTCGCGGCCCAGCAGCAGGCGTTTCTGCGCCGGGTCCCAGGCGATGCCCTCGAAGCCCTTGTTGCTCTTTTCGCCGAGGTTGCCCAGGTCGAAGCTGGCCAGCTTGGCGGTGCTCAGCTCGTGGGTCTGCGGGTCGAGGTGGAAGATGGTCAGGGAGTTCTGCCGCTCGTCGGTCACCGCGACGTTGCCGTTGGGCAGCACCGCCACGCCTTCGGGGTTCTCCAGGCCCAGCAGCGGGATCACCCGCAGCACCTCGCCGTCCAGCGACAGCTCGCCGAGCAGCGGCTTCTTGCCGGTCACGGTGAACAGCGTGCGGGTCACCGGGTTGTAGGCCAGGTCGGAGGTTTCCTGGCCTTCCAGCCCGCCCTTGAGCGGCTTGCCCTGGATCACCGCGCGGTAGCCGGGCAGCCAGACGCTGTCGGCGCGCGCCTGCTCGCTGGTGTTCTCTTCCTGCCACCACAGGCGGGCGCGGTCGTCCCAGTGGAACAGCTTGGTCAGGACCACCAGCACCACGGCGGCGAAGAGCAAGGCCAGCAGCAGCCAGCGCAGAAGACGAGAGGATCGGACCTGGGTCATCGGGGAGTTCTTGTTGTCTGGGTGGGAACGCCCCGCAGAACGCAAAGACCGCACGAATGGCGGCCTTTGGCGGGGTACGGCTCAGAGGACGCGGCTTTCGAACCGGCTGGCGCCGGGAAGTTCCAGCACCAGCTCGCTACCGCGCTTGAGCGGGCCCACGCCCACCGGCGTACCGGTGGAGACCACGTCGCCCGGCTGCAGCGAGAAGTGCCCGGCGATGTGCTGGATCAGCGGCACGATGGGGTTGAGCATGTCGCGGCTGTTGCCGTCCTGGCGCACTTCGCCGTCGATGCTCAGGCGGATGCCGATGTCGGCCGGGTCGGGGAAGCGGTCGGCGCTGACGAAGGGCGCCAGCACGAAGGCGCCGTCGAAGGACTTGGCCAGCTCCCAGGGCAGGCCCTTTTCCTTGAGCTTGGCCTGCACGTCGCGCAGGGTCAGGTCCAGCGCCGGGGCGTAGCCGGAAATGGCGTCCAGCACTTCCTCGCGGCTGGGCGTGCGCGACAGCGGCTTGCCGATCAGCACGGCGATCTCCGCTTCGTAGTGCACGTCGCCACGACCCTCGGGAATGGCGAAGCCGCCCTCGGCCGGCACGGTGCAGGAGCCGGGCTTGATGAACAGCAGCGGCTCGGTGGGCACCGGGTTGTTCAGCTCCCTGGCGTGCTCGGCGTAGTTGCGCCCGACGCAGACCACCTTGCCCAGCGGGAAGTGGATGCGGGTGCCGTCGACGTACTGATGCTGGTAACTCATGACCGACTCCTGGACGGATGAATGGGATGCCCCGCGGCGCTCGTGGCGCTGCGCGGTGCCCGCCTCCCGCGGGCGCTGCCGGCCGTTCCGTCGGCCCCGAACACGAGAAGGGCCGGTGAACCGGCCCTTCTGGGATGACTGGCTTACTCGGCGAAGATCTTGCCGGGGTTCATGATCCCGTTGGGATCGAACACCGCCTTGACCGCCTTCATGTAGCCGATCTCGGCTTCGGAGCGAGAGTAACCCAGGTAGTCGCGCTTGGTCATGCCCACGCCGTGCTCGGCGGAGATGGAGCCGTTGTACTTCTGCACGGTCTCGAACACCCACTTGTTGACGGTGGCGCACTTGGCGAAGAACTCGTCCTTGGACAGGTTCTCGGGCTTCAAGATGTTCAGGTGCAGGTTGCCGTCGCCGATGTGGCCGAACCAGACCACTTCGAAGTCCGGGTAGTTGGCTTCGACGATGGCGTCGATGTCCTTGAGGAAGGCCGGGACCTTGCTGACGGTGACGGAGATGTCGTTCTTGTACGGCGTCCAGTGCGAGATGGTCTCGGAGATGTACTCGCGCAGCTTCCACAGGTTCTGCAGCTGCTGCTCGCTCTGGCTCATCACGCCGTCCAGCACCCAGCCCTGCTCGACGCAGTGCTCGAAGGTGGCCAGGGCTTCGTTGGCCACTTCCTCGGTGCTGGCCTCGAACTCCAGCAGGGCATAGAACGGGCAGTCGGTCTCGAACGCCGGCGGCACGTCGCCGCGGGCCAGGACCTTGGCCAGGGCCTTGTCGGAGAAGAATTCGAAGGCGGTCAGGTCGAGCTTGCTCTGGAAGGCGTGCAGCACCGGCATGATCGAGTCGAAGTCGGGGGTGCCGAGGACCATCGCGGTGAGGTTCTTCGGCGTGCGCTCCAGGCGCATGGTGGCCTCGACCACGAAGCCCAGGGTGCCTTCGGCGCCGATGAACAGCTGGCGCAGGTCGTAGCCGGTGGCGTTCTTGATCAGGTCCTTGTTCAGCTCCAGCAGGTCGCCCTTGCCGGTGACCACCTTCATGCCGGCCACCCAGTTGCGCGTCATGCCGTAGCGAATCACCTTGATCCCGCCGGCATTGGTGCCGATGTTGCCACCGATCTGGCTGGAACCGGAGGAAGCGAAGTCCACCGGGTAGTACAGGCCCTGCTCCTCGGCGAACAGCTGCAGCTGCTTGGTCACCACGCCCGGCTGGCACACCACGGTGCGGTCGAAGGCGTTGAAGTCGAGGATCCTGTTCATGTAGTCGAACGACACCACCACCTCGCCGTTGGCGGCGACGGCGGCGGCGGAGAGCCCGGTACGCCCGCCCGAAGGCACCAGGCCGACCTTGTGCTCGTTGGCCCAGCGCACCACGGCCTGCACCTGCTCGATGCTCTTGGGGAAGGCGATGGCCAGCGGCGCCGGGGCGAAGTGCTTGGTCCAGTCCTTGCCATAGGCATCCAGGGAATCGGCATCGGTCAGCAGCTTGCCGGGCTCCAGCAGGGGCTTGAGCGATTCGATCAGGGCTTCGCGGGTCATCGAGGGAACTCTCAAATGGTTCATGGTCGTCCTGAGAACAGCTCAGGTCGCAACCGGACAAGGAAAAGGGAGAACATGCTAGCATACGCACCCCACGCAGTTCGCCACCTGGCGCCGAGCTGCGGCACCGGCCGGTTCGGCCAGAGCTGTTCATTTTCTAGCCATTATCCCGGGACTACAGGTTCAAGCAGATGAGCAAGACTTCTCTCGACAAGAGCAAGATCAAATTCCTTCTCCTGGAAGGCGTGCACCAGAATGCCGTTGATACCCTCAAGGCCGCCGGCTACACCAACATCGAGTACCTCAAGACCGCGCTGTCCGGCGACGAGCTGAAGGAAAAGATCGCCGACGCCCATTTCATCGGCATTCGCTCCCGCACCCAGCTCACCGAGGAAGTCTTCGACTGCGCCAAGAAGCTGATCGCGGTGGGCTGCTTCTGCATCGGCACCAACCAGGTCAACCTGAACGCCGCCCGCGAACGCGGCATCGCGGTGTTCAACGCGCCCTACTCCAACACCCGCTCGGTGGCCGAGCTGGTGCTGGCCGAAGCCATCCTGCTGCTGCGCGGCATCCCGGAGAAGAACGCCTCCTGCCACCGCGGCGGCTGGATCAAGTCGGCGGCCAACTCCTTCGAGATCCGCGGCAAGAAGCTGGGCATCGTCGGCTACGGCTCCATCGGCACCCAGCTCTCGGTCCTGGCCGAAGCCCTGGGCATGCAGGTGTTCTTCTACGACGTGGTGACCAAGCTGCCGCTGGGCAACGCGCAGCAGATCGGCTCGCTGCACGAGCTGCTGGGCCTGTGCGACATCGTCTCGCTGCACGTGCCGGAACTGCCGTCCACCCAGTGGATGATCGGCGAGAAGGAAATCCGCGCCATGAAGAAGGGCGGCATCCTGATCAACGCCGCACGCGGCACCGTGGTCGAGCTGGACCACCTGGCCAACGCCATCAAGGACGAGCACCTGATCGGCGCCGCCATCGACGTGTTCCCGGTCGAGCCCAAATCCAACGACGAAGAGTTCGAAAGCCCGCTGCGTGGCCTGGACCGCGTGATCCTGACCCCGCACATCGGCGGCTCCACCGCCGAGGCCCAGGCCAACATCGGCCTGGAAGTGGCCGAGAAGCTGGTCAAGTACAGCGACAACGGCACCTCGGTGTCCTCGGTCAACTTCCCCGAAGTGGCCCTGCCGTCGCACCCGGGCAAGCACCGCCTGCTGCACATCCACGCCAACATCCCGGGCGTGATGAGCGAGATCAACAAGGTGTTCGCCGACAACGGCATCAACATCTCCGGCCAGTACCTGCAGACCAACGAGAAGGTCGGCTACGTGGTGATCGACGTCGACGCCGAGTACTCGGACCTGGCGCTGGAGAAGCTGCAGCACGTCAACGGCACCATCCGCAGCCGCGTCCTGTTCTAAGGATCGCTCGGCGGCAAGAAAAAAGGAGGCTTCGGCCTCCTTTTTTCGTTTCTGCGGCAGGAGCAATGGCCTTACAGGCTATGCCAAGGCGCTCTTCGTAGGATGGGTTGAGCTTGGCGAAACCCATGCGGGACGGTGATGGGTATCGCTCCGCTCAACCCATCCTACGTGGTGTATCGCCGGACTCCGTCCGCGAGAGGTTATCCGCCGCTCAAGAGCATCGCGGATAAATCCGCTACGGGCATATCAGTCCGATCTCGCCGGCCCGAGACCCAACCATCATTTCACGTTGACGGTGATCTGCTTGGATTCCACGTTCGGCTCGAAGGGCACGTGGTTCTTGTCGCCCAGCAGCAGCTGCAGGGTGTGCTTGCCAGGCGGCAGGGTGATCTTGGTTTCCGTCTGGCCCTTGCCGAAGTGGCGGATGTTGTCGGTCATCGGCAGCGGCATGTCCATGGCCGGCTGCTCCTTGAGGTCCACCAGCAGGTGGTGGTGCCCGGTGCTGGGCGAGTCGACGCCGGCCGGGGCCACGCCCATGCCTTCCAGGCCGAACTTGACGGTGAAGGTCTGGCCGACGGTGGCGCCGTCCTGCGGTTCGATGAAATACACCTTGGCCCCCTCGGGCGCCGGGGTACGCGGCATGCCGGCCGCCAGCGCGGCGGTGGAGGCGGCGAGCAGCAGGCCGGCAAGGCCCAGGCAAGGCAACGTGAGCTTCATGGAGTTCTCCTTATGAGCGGGATGGGGAGGCCCGGCACGCTGCAGCGAACCTCCGGCGGGACTCTTCAGCATAGGTCGCCACGCCGACGGCTCAAGGGAAAGAGTGCTACAAGGGCTGTCGGAAGGCTCTACGCCGAGCCTCGCAGGCTATCACAAGCCACTCAGCCGCCGGCTTCCAGGCCGGCCAGGCAGACCGCCGCGGCGTCCAGCTCCTCCTCGCTGAACACCAGCACGCCCATGCGCTTGAGTGCCGCCGCGGTGACGCCTTCGCCGGGCACGCGCAGGCCGGAGAAGCTGCCGTCGTAGTTCTCGCGGTTGCCGCAGGAAGGGCTGCGCGCCTTGAGGATGGCCAGGCGGATGCCATGGCGGTCGACCAGCGCCATGGCCTGTTCGGCGCCGCGGACGAAGGCGCCGGTGACGTCCACGCCATCCACCGTCACCACCGGCGCCTGGCCTTCCAGCACCAGGGCGCCGCGGCCGCCGGGAATCTCCGCCGGCGCGCGCGGCGTGGGCAGGCCGCCGGCTACTTCCGGGCACAGCGCGACCACCCGGCCCTGGGCCTGCCAGCGTTCCAGCAGGTCGAAGGGGCCGTGGCTGCCACCGTCGTAGCGCACCCGGTGGCCCAGCAGGCAGCGGCTGACGAGAATCTTCTGCATGGGCGAAACACTCCCTTTTCGATCGCAACAGACTAGCCCGCACATCGGACCCGGTCACCTGGCAACCGATGGCGGCCACCCGCCGATGGTCGGGCCCATCCTTCGGCTGGAACTGCCGCGCCGGCATGGCGGGCCGGGCGCATCGCGCGCAGACTGCCTCGCCATGTCGCCCACCGCGAGGGAACCGCCCCCATGCTCAAGCCTCTCAGCCTGCCGCACCTGCTCGGCGGCCTGCTGCTGTGCGCCGCCGGCGCCAGCCAGGCCGCGCTCGAACCGCTGGACAACGAAAACCTCGGCCGCATCACCGGCCAGGAGGGCCTGAGCATCCGCGCCGACGTCATGGCCAGCATCGGCAAGGCCGCCTGGGTCGACGACGGCGGCAGCGTCTCGCTGCGCAACCTGAAGATCGACAACGGCTGCACCAGCGCCGCGGTCTGCCCGGACGGCCGCGGCGGCGCGCTGCCCCTGGGCGCGGCGCAGCTGGGCCTGAGCCTGCCGTTCTTCGGCGTCGAGCTGCCGACCCTGCAGGTCGACGTGGTCCAGGGCAGCAACGGCCAGCAGCAGCTGGCGCTGACCCTGCCGGACCTGACCACCATCAACAGGCAGCTCAATGACGGCGGCCTGCCGGCGCAGACCATCCGCGTACGCGTGGCCGGCGACCTCTACGTCGGTGAAAGCCGCCTGGGCAGCCTGGAGGTGCGCGACATCCAGGACATCAGCGGCACCATCCGCGTCTGGGGCCACTGAGCCCTAGAGCGGGGCGTCGCCGCGGCGGCGGAACCAGCCGGTCAGCGACAGGCGTTCGCGGTGGGCCGGCAGCACCTCGTGGGGGAACTCGCCGGAGAGGAACAGCACCAGGCTGCCGCCCAGCGGCGGCACGTCGTCGTGGCTGCCGTCGGCGAAGTACAGGCGCAGTTCGCCGGCGTGCTCGGGCAGCCAGTCGTCGTTGAGGTAGAGCACCGCCGACACACAGCGGCGGTCATCGTCGCGGAAGCGGTCCAGGTGCTTCTGGTAGAAGGCGCCCGGCGGGTACAGGGCGAAGTGGCACTCGAAGTCCTCCAGGCCCAGGAACAACGCGCGGTTGAGCGCCACGCGCAGTTCGTCCATCAGCCCCAGGTAGCGGTCGCAAGGCTCGGCCTGCCCCGGCTCCAGCCACTGGATGCGGTCGCCGCGGACGCCCTCGCGCACCGCCTGGCCGGCGCCGCGCCCCACCGAGGCCGAGGCCAGCTCGCCGGCGGCGGCGCGGTTGCGGCACTCCGCGGCCAGCGCGGCGATCAGGTCCGCGGGCAGGAAGTCGCGTTGCAGCGACCAGCCGCGTTCGGCCAGGTCGTCGACGGCGTTTTGCAGGGGGGAGGAATCGGCGTGGGGGTTCATGCGCTATTGTAACGCCGGCGACAAGCGCCTCGACAAGCGGGGCCGGGCTTGCCGACAATAGCCGCGGCGGATGGCCACTGCCGCCAGGAGGACCCGATTTGCGTGCACTGCTTGCCCTTGCCCTGCTGATGCTGGGCCTACCCGTACTGGCCGACGATTATCAGCGCCTCTACCAGGCCGCCGGCTGGCCGGAACAACGCGCGCACTTCAACGATGCCCTGCACGCCGCGCAGAAGCGCTACCAGGCCAACCTGCCGCCGGCGCTGTACCAGGCCCTGGTGAACAACAGCGACCAGCGCTTCGCCCCGGCGCAGATCGACGCCCGGGCGCTGGCCGGCCTGCGCCGGAACCTGGCGGACAGCGGCCCGGCGCTGGCCTTCTTCGAATCGCCCCTGGGGCGCAAGATCGCCGCCGCGGAAACCCTCGCCACCCGCAGCGACCAGCTCGCCCAGTACGCCAACGGCCTGCCGCGCCAGCAGGCCACGCCGCAGCGCCAGCAGCTGGCCCAGCGCCTGAGCCGGGCCCTGCCGGCCAGCGAGGCCGGCGCCGAGGTCAGCATGGCGCTGGCCAGCGTGGCCGCCGACAGCCTCAGCCAGATGCTCCCCGGCCTGCTCGGCCAGGGCCAGGGGCTGCTCGAAGGGCAGCGGCAGAACGTCGTGCAGCAGATCGGCGCCGACCTCGACAACACCCTGCTGTACGTCTACCGCGGGCTCTCCGACGCCGAGCTGCAGCAGTTCGCCGACTTCGCCGAGTCGCCCGCCGGCCAGGCCTACTACCAGGCGGCGCTGGCCGCGGTGAAGGCCGGGCTGGCCTCCGCCCCTTCGAACTAGCTCAGGCGCTCGCCGAGGAAGTCGAAGTAGCGCCGGCGCAGCGCCTCGCTCTCGTTGGCCAGGTGGTGACGCGCGCCGGTGAGCAGCAGGCACTCGATGCGCTCGAACTTCTCTTCCAGCACCTTCAGGTTGTAGCGCCAGTCCACCGTCTCGTCGGCGTCGCCCTGCACCACCAGCAGGTTGCGCGCGCTGGGCGGCGCGCCCTCGATGTGCGGAATCCAGCGCGCCAGCGCGCCCACCCAGGCGGTGGGCAGGATGCGCGGCTGCAGCGGGTCGCGATCGCGGAGGAAGGCGAGGAAGCCGGCGTCGTTGGAGTTGTCGGTGAACTTGCGCGGGATGGAGTCGACGAAGGGCCGCAGCAGTTGGTAGCTGAGCTTCGACCAGCCCCAGGCGCGCGGCCGCACCAGCGGCGCCAGCAGCAGGGTGTGGCCCAGCTCCGGGCGCGGCGCGCCGGTGAGCAGGTAGTCCAGCAGGATGGCGCCGCCGGTGCTCTGCCCGAAAAGGTGCCAGGGCTGCGGCAGGTCCAGTTGCGCGGCCACGTCCAGCAGGCCGGCAAGCACCGCCTGGTACTCGGCGAAGTCGTTGATGCTGGCCGCCGCGCCGTTGGACAGGCCGTGGCCCGGCAGGTCGCAGGCGATCACCGCCAGGCCCAGGTCCAGCGCCCAGTCGATGACGTGGCCATAGAGCCCCATGTGGTCGTAGTAGCCGTGCAGCAGCAGCAGGCTGCCGCGGGCCAGGGGCGGGCGCCACAGCTGCGCGGCGATGCGGTAGCCGGCGCACTCGAAGTAGCCCAGGCGGCTTTCCAGGCCCGGGTAGCGGGCCGCCAGGTCGAGCCCGTAGAAGGACTGGTAGGCGAGGACCTGGGCGTCGCGTTCGGCTGCGGTCAGGGGTCGCAGGCGCTGGCGCAGCAGATCGGGCTGGAAGGCTTCTGACATCGGGGTTTTCCGCGGTTTCCGGTGACGCTGGGACGAGCGCCCGGCGGCATCCGGGCGGTTCTGCCACAAGCGACGGCATGGCACTCTTGGGGGCTATCTTACCGGGATTCGCCATGCCTGCCCGCCGCACGCTCATCCTCGCCTGCCTCGCCGCGCTGCTCGCCGCCATGCTGCTGGGCGCCTACCAATGGTTCCAGCAGCGCTACATCCGCCCCTTCGACGCGCAGCCGACGCTGTTCAGCGGCGCCGGCCTGCAGCTGCCGGCCGAACTGGCCGGCCCCGGCGCCATCCGCCTGGTGCATTTCTGGGACCCGGCCTGCCCATGCAACGTCGGCAACCAGCAGCACCTCGCCGAGTTGCTGGCGCGTTTCGCCCCGCTTGGCGTGCAGTTCTTCGCCGTGCAGAAGCCCGGCAGCCACGGCCAGTTGCCCGCCACCCTCCAGGCCCTGCGGCCATTGGCCACGCCGCCCGGCGCCGAGGCGCTGCCGGCGAGCCCGGCGGTGGCTATCTGGGACCGCCAGGGCCGCCTGGCCTATTTCGGCCCCTACAGCGAGGGCGCGGTGTGCAGCTCGGCCAACAGCTTCATCGAACCGGTGCTGCAGGCGCTGATCGACGGCCGCCCGGTGCAGTCCACCCAGAGCCTCGCCCAGGGCTGCTATTGCCCCTGGCGGGCGGACAGCCGGGCGCCAGCATCTACACTAGCCGGAGCCGGCCCATGAAGGGCCGGCGCGCGACTACAAGGAGCCTCCCATGCCGCTACGCCCCACCCTCGCCCTGTGCGCCCTGCTCAGCCTGCCGCTGCTGGCCGGCGCCGACGACCAGGCGCCCAGTCCCGACCAGGTGATGTCCGAGCACAAGGCGGAGATCGACAACCGCCTGGCCGACATCGACTACAAGCGCAAACGCATCGTCGAAGCCAACATGAACCTCACCGGCAAGGAAGGCGAGGCATTCTGGCCGATCTACAACACCTACCGCAGCGAGGCCGAGAAGCTGAGCAAGCAGCACCTGGCGCTGATCCTCGACTACGCCAAGTCCTACAACACCGGCAAGGTCTCCGACAAAGACGCCAGCGCCCTGCTCAAGCGCGCCGAGAAGCTCCAGCAGCTGCGCCTGGACCTGCGCAACCGCTACATCGCGCGCATGGCCAAGGCCGTCTCGCCGACCCGCGCCATGCGCTTCCTGCAGATCGAGACGCAGCTCGACGCCATGGCCCTGCTGGACATGGCCAGCGAGATCCCGCTGGCCGAATGAGCCCGGCGCGGGACGCCTCAGTGCGCCTGCGCCATCTCCTGCAAACGCCGCCGGTACAGCTCCGGCGGCACCCCGAACCAGCGCCGGAAGGCGCGATAGAACGGCGACAGCTCGGCGAAGCCGCAGGTCCGCGCCACTTCGCGGATGGCCACGCCTTCGGCCAGCAGCTCGGTGGCGCGCTGGCGGCGTACCTCCTCATGCAGCTCGCGGAAGCCGCTGCCCTGCCCGGCCAGGCTGCGCTGCAAGGCGCTGGCCGGCAGGCCCAGCAGCTCGGCGCAGGCCTGCAAGGTGCAGGGTTCGCGGCCCAGGCGATGGGCCAGCAGATAGCGCAGGCGGTTGAGCAGGTCGTTCTCCTGCAGGCGCTGCAATTCCTCCTCCGCATAGCGGGTGAGCACGCCGTGCAAGGCGGCGTTGGCCGTGCGCGACGGGCGCCGCAGCAGGGCGCGCGGGAACAGCAGGGCGTCGTGTGCGCAGGCGAACCGCGGCGTCAGCCCGAACAGCCGGCGGTGCTCGGCCAGGCGCCGTGGCGCGGCATGGCGGAACTCGATGGCGGAACAGGCGAACTCGTCGTCGCTGACCGCCTTCAGCAGCTTGATGAACAGCAGCAGCAGGCATTCCATCTGCTGGCGCAGCGGCGGGCAGTCGCGGTAGTGGATGTCGAGGACCAGCCGCGCCTGCTCGCCCTCCTCGCGCAGCTGCGCGGCCAGGCCGCCGGAGAGGATGTGCTGGAAGCGCAGGAAGCTGTGCAGCGCCTGCTCCAGGTCGCGGCTGGCCAGCAGCAGGTAGCCGACCACGTCGAGCAGGCGCGGCTTCATCGCCTCGGCCAGGTGCAGGCCGATGTCCACGTCGCCGCTCAGCTCCGGCAGCGCCGCCCAGAACAGCGGCACCTCATCGTGCAGCAGGCGGCCGTCGGCGCTCACCGGCGCCAGGCGCACGCGCCGCAGCGCCTGGCGGTAGATGCGCGCCGGCTCCAACCCCAGGTTGGTAAGCGCCTCGTAGAGCAGGAGGCGCAGGGTGGCCGAATGGGTGAGTGGCGCGCTGGCGAGGGACATGCAGCCTCCTTTTGACCGAAGACTTGCAGCTTGCGCGCGTTTGGTCAATGAAAGCGCCCGGCGCGAATGCGCAGAATCCGCCCAGAACAACAAGGAGAGCCGCTACATGAAACGTACGTTGACCGTTCTTGCCGTGCTGGTGGCGGCCGCTGCCGCCGGGGGCGCCTGGTACCTGCATGGCAAGCAGCCGAGCCGCGACGGCCTGGCCGGGCTGCCCGGGCTGCAGGCCGAGGTCGAGGTGCGCTACGACGAGCGTGGCGTGCCGCACATCCGTGCGCAGAACGAAAGCGACCTGTACCGCGCCCTGGGCTACGTGCACGCCCAGGACCGGCTGTTCCAGATGGAGATGCTGCGCCGCCTGGCCAGGGGCGAACTGGCCGAGGTGCTGGGGCCCAAGCTGGTGGACACCGACCGCCTGTTCCGCACCCTGCGCCTGCGCGACCATGCCGCCGAGTACGCCGCCCGCCAGGACCGGCAGTCGCCCGCCTGGAAAGCCCTGGAGGCCTACCTGGACGGCATCAACCAGTACCAGGCCAGCCACCCGAAGCCGCTGGAATTCGACGTGCTGGGCATTCCCAAGCGGCCCTTCACGGTGGAGGACACCCTCGCCGTGTCCGGCTACCTGGCCTACAGCTTCGCCGTGGCCCTGCGCACCGAGCCGGTGCTCACCTACATCCGCGACGACCTGGGCGCCGGCTACCTGAAGGCCTTCGACCTGGCCTGGCATCCGGAGGGCGTGCTGCAGCGCCCCACCGCGCTGGCCGCCGGCGACTGGAAGGACCTCGGTGCCCTGGCGCAGATCAGCCAGCAGGCCCTGGAAGCCGCCGGCCTGCCGCAGTACGAGGGCAGCAACGCCTGGGTGGTCTCCGGCAGCCGCACGCGCAGCGGCCGGCCGCTGCTGGCGGGCGACCCGCACATCCGCTTCGCCGCGCCCTCGGTGTGGTACGAGGCGCAGCTCAGCGCCCCCGGCTTCGAACTCTACGGCCACCACCAGGCCCTGGTGCCCTTCGCCATGCTCGGCCACAACAAGGACTTCGGCTGGAGCCTGACCATGTTCCAGAACGACGACATGGACCTGGTGGCCGAGAAGACCAACCCGGCCAACCCCGAGCAGGTCTGGTACCACGGCCAGTGGGTGGACCTCGCGCGCGAGGAGCAGAGCATCGCGGTGAAGGGCCAGGCGCCGGTCAAGCTGGTGCTGCGCAGCTCGCCCCACGGGCCGATCGTCAACGACGCCCTGGGCGCCGCCTCAGGCAAGACGCCCATCGCCATGTGGTGGGGCTTCCTGCAGACCGAGAACCCGCTGCTGGACGCCTTCTACCACCTCGACCGCGCCGACACCCTGGACAAGGCCCGCGCCGCCGCCGCGCAGATCCACGCGCCGGGGCTCAACGTGGTCTGGGCCAACGCCCGCGGCGACATCGCCTGGTGGGCCTCGGCGCAACTGCCGAAGCGCCCGGCCGGCGTCGATCCGAACTTCATCCTCGACGGCAGCACCGCCGCGGCGGACAAGGACGGCTTCTACCCCTTCGTCGAGAACCCCCACGAAGAGAATCCGGCGCGCGGCTACATCGTCTCGGCCAACTTCCAGCCGGTGCCCGCCAACGGCCGGCCGGTACCCGGCTACTACAACCTGGCCGACCGCGGCCAGCGCCTGGACCAGCACCTGGCCGACGCCTCGGTGAAGTGGGACCTGCAGAACAGCCAGGCGCTGCAGCTGGACACCGGCACCGACTACGGCCCGCGCACCCTGGCGCCGCTGCTGCCGAGCCTGCGCCAGGCGGCGAGCGGCAAGCAGGAGAAGGCGCTGGTGGAGCAACTGGCGGCCTGGAAGGGCGACTACCCGCTGGATTCGCTGGCCGCCACCCTGTTCAGCCAGTTCCTCTACCAGCTGGCCTACGGCGCCATGCACGACGAAATGGGCGACGCCTTCTTCAACACCCTGCTGAGCACCCGGGCCATCGACAGCGCCCTGCCACGGCTGGCCGCCGACGACGCTTCGCCCTGGTGGGACGACCGCGCCACGGCGCAGAAGGAAAGCCGCGCGGACATCGTCAAGGCCGCCTGGCAGGCCAGCCTGAAGCACCTGCGCGACACCTTCGGCGAGGACCCGGCCAATTGGCAATGGGGCAAGGCGCACACCCTCACCCACGTGCACCCGCTGGGCATGCAGAAGCCGCTGGACCGCCTGTTCAACATCGGCCCCTTCGCCGCGCCCGGCGGCCACGAGGTGCCCAACAACCTCTCGGCGCCCATCGGCCCGGCGCCCTGGGCCGTCACCTACGGGCCCTCGACGCGGCGCCTGGTGGACTTCGCCGACCCTACCCACGCCCTGGGCATCAACCCGGTGGGCCAGAGCGGCGTGCTCTTCGATGCGCACTACAAGGACCAGGCCGAGGACTACGTCGAAGGCCGCTACCACGCCGAGCATTTCGCGCCCGACGAGGTCGCCGCCAACAGCCACGGCCTGCTCAGGCTGGTGCCGCAGGCCCGCTAGGCCGCGCCAGAAACGACGAACCCCGCATGCTGCGGGGTTCCTCGTTTCCGTGAGAAGGGACTGCGGGAGGCGCCGAAGCTCCCTGGCGCGTTATTCCCCCTAGGGATAACTATTGGGGTGTTGTATTGGGCGCCACCTCCCGCCTGGGTGCTGTGGAAAGCACTGGCAAATTGCCCGGGATCACGGAGGCCGACCAAGCTGCGGGGAATAGCCGGCAACCGCCAACGGACACACTGAATAGTAGTTGGCAAATGCAGGGAAGTTGCGGCGATTAGCTGTCAGATTCTTCTGAGAAGACCGACTCTTCTTGCCCTTCGGCATATGTCCGTCTCCCCCAAAAACATGGGCCACCCGAAGGTGGCCCATGGTTTTCGCAGGCACCGGCTGCAGCCGGCCGACAAGACGACCTCAGACGGTGGCCGGCGAACCTTTCTGCCAGTCGGTGGCCGTGGCTTCCATGGCCTCCTGGACGGCACGCTTGCGGCGCTCCTCGGCCTGGCGGGTGAAGTACCAGGCGAAGAAGGTGAACAGCGAGACGGTCAGCAGGATCAGGCTGGCCACCGCGTTGATCTCCGGCTTCACGCCCAGGCGCACGGCGGAGAACACTTCCATCGGCAGGGTGGTGGAGCCGGGGCCGGAGACGAAGCTGGCCAGCACCAGGTCGTCCAGCGACAGGGCGAAGGACATCATGCCGCCGGCCGCCAGCGAAGGCGCGATCATCGGGATGGTGATCAGCAGGAACACTTTCCAGGGCTTGGCGCCCAGGTCCATGGCCGCTTCCTCGATGGACAGGTCCAGCTCGCGCAGGCGCGCCGACACCACAACCGCCACGTAGGACGAGCAGAAGCTGGTGTGGGCGATCCAGATGGTGACGATGCCGCGCTCCTGCGGCCAGCCGATCAGCTGGGCCATGGCCACGAACAGCAGCAGCAGCGACAGACCGGTGATCACCTCGGGCATGACCAGCGGCGCGGTAACCATGCCGCCGAACAGCGTGCGGCCGCGGAAACGCGGGATGCGCGTCAGCACGAAGGCCGCCAGGGTGCCCAGGATCACCGAGGAGACCGCCGTGTACACGGCGATTTCCAGGGAGCGGAACACCGAACTGATCAGCTGGGTGTTGTCCAGCAGGCCGACGTACCACTTCACCGACCAGCCGCCCCACACGGTCACCAGCTTGGAGCCGTTGAACGAGTAGATGACCAGGATGACCATCGGCACGTAGATGAACAGCAGGCCGAGGACAAGCATGATGTTGGAGAAGGACCAACGCTTGTTCATACCTTGCCCTCCAGTTCTTTGGCTTGGTTCTTGTTGAACAGGATGATGGGCACGATGAGGATCGCCAGCATGACCACCGCCAGGGCGGACGCCACCGGCCAGTCACGGTTGTTGAAGAACTCCTGCCACAGCACCTTGCCGATCATCAGCGTCTCGGGGCCGCCGAGCAGTTCCGGGATGACGAATTCGCCCACTGCCGGGATGAACACCAGCATGCAGCCGGCGATGATGCCGTTCTTCGACAGCGGCACGGTGATCTTCCAGAAGCTGGTGAAGTTGCGCGCGCCCAGGTCGGAGGCGGCCTCCAGCAGGCTCATGTCGTGCTTCACCAGGTTGGCGTACAGCGGCATCACCATGAACGGCAGGTACGAGTAGACGATACCGATGTACACCGCCAGGTTGGTGTTGAGGATGGTCAGCGGTTCGTTGATCACCCCCAGCCACATCAGGAAGCCGTTGAGCAGGCCGTTGTTGGAGAGGATGCCCATCCAGGCGTACACGCGGATCAGGATCGCCGTCCAGGTCGGCATCATGATCAGCAGCAGCAGCACGGTCTGCATTTCCTTGCTGGCGCGGGCGATGGCGTAGGCCATCGGGTAGCCGATCAGCAGGCACAGGAAGGTGCTGATCGCCGCCATCTTCAGCGAGCCCAGGTAGGCGTCGATGTAGAGCGGGTCGTCCGTCAGCATCAGGTAGTTGCCGAGGTTCAGCACCAGTTGCAGGGTCTGGTCGGCGTACTGGAACACTTCGGTGTACGGCGGGATGGCCACGTCCGCTGCCGCCAGGCTGATCTTCAGCACGATGGCGAAGGGCAGCAGGAAGAACAGGAACAGCCAGATGAACGGCACACCGATCACGGCGTGCCGGCCACGCGGCAGGCGCTTCATGAGCGATTTGCTGATGTTCATGATTGCAGCACCACACCGCTGTCGTCGTACCAGCTGATGTACACCGGCTGGTCCCAGGTCGGGCGCGCCACGTGGCGCTCGGCGTTGGCCATGAAGGCCTGGACGATCATCCCCGAGGCCAGCTTGATGTAGTACACCGAGTGGCCGCCCAGGTAGGCGATGTCGTAGACGGTGCCCTGGGCCCAGTTGAAGCCTTCGTGCTCGAGGTTTTCCGGCTTCTGCGCGCTGACCATGACCTTCTCCGGACGCAGCGCGTAGGTGATGCGCTTGTCTTCGGCGCGGGTGCTGATGCCGTGGCCGATGTAGATCGGGTTTTCCAGCTGCGGGCAGGCGATCACCGCGTGGTCCTGCAGGTCCTCGACCAGTTGGCCGTCGAACATGTTGACGTTGCCGATGAACTCGCAGATCAGGCGGCTGGCCGGGGTCTCGTAGATGTCCATCGGGCTGCCGATCTGCTCGATGCAGCCCAGGTGCATGATGGCGATGCGCTGGGCCATGGTCATGGCCTCTTCCTGGTCGTGGGTCACCATCACGCAGGTCACGCCCACGCGCTCGATGATCTCCACCAGTTCCAGCTGCATCTGCGAGCGCAGCTTCTTGTCCAGGGCGCCCATGGGCTCGTCGAGCAGCAGCAGCTTCGGCCGCTTGGCCAGCGAACGGGCCAGGGCCACGCGCTGGCGCTGGCCGCCGGAGAGCTGGTGCGGCTTGCGCTTGGCGTACTGGGTCATCTGCACCAGCTTGAGCATTTCCTCGACGATCTTGTCGATCTCGGCCTTGGGCAGGCCGTCCTGCTTCAGGCCGAAGGCGATGTTCTGCGCAACCGACATGTGCGGGAACAGCGCGTAGGACTGGAACATCATGTTGATCGGCCGCTCGTAGGGCGGCAGGTCGGTGATGTCCTGGCCATCCAGGAAGATGCGACCTTCGGTCGGCCGCTCGAAGCCGGCCAGCATGCGCAACAGGGTGGATTTACCGGAACCGGAACCGCCGAGCAATGCGAAGATTTCGCCCTTCTTGATGGTCAGGGAAACACTGTCCACCGCAAGGGTTTCGTCGAACTGCTTGGTGACCCGGTCGATTTTTACCAACACCTCTTTGGGCTGCTGGTCGCCCGCGAGGGCTTTCTTGTAGGCACCGGAGGCTATAGCCATTTACCACAACTCCCAACTTTTGGACGCCCGGCCCCCGCGGCCGGGCGTACTTGGATTGCTTACTTACCGGACTTGATCTTGGTCCAGGAACGGGTCATGAGGCGCAGGATCTTCGGCGGCAGCTCGTGCTGCACGAAGAGCTTGTCGAGTACTTCCTGAGGCGGGTAGACCTCGGGATTGTCGCGCACGGACTCATCCATGAATTCGCCAGCCTTGGGGTTCGGGTTGGCGTAACCGACGTAATCGCTGACCTTGGCGATCACCTCGGGCTTGAGCAGGTAGTTGATGAAGGCGTGGGCCTCCTTCGGGTTCGACGCATCCTTCGGGATGGCGAGGATGTCGAACCACAGGTTGGCGCCTTCCTTCGGAATCGCATAGGCGATGTTCACACCCTTGCCGGCTTCCTTGGCGCGGTTGGCGGCCTGGAACACGTCGCCGGAGAACCCGGCGGCGACGCAGATGTTGCCGTTGGCCAGGTCCGAGATGTACTTGGAGGAATGGAAGTAGGTGACGTAGGGGCGAACCGCCATCAGCTTGGCCTCGGCCTTCTCGTAGTCGGCCGGGTTGGTGCTGTTGGGGTCCAGGCCCAGGTATTTGAGCACGGCCGGCATCATTTCGTCGCCCGAATCGAGGAAGGCGACGCCGCACTGGCTGAGCTTCTTCATGTTCTCGGGCTCGAAGAGCACGGCCCAGGAGTCGATCTTGTCGACACCGAGCACGGCCTTGACCTTGTCGACGTTGTAGCCGATGCCGTTGGTGCCCCACAGGTAGGGCACGCCGTAGAGGTTGCCCGGGTCGTTGGCCTCGAGTTGTTTCATCAGGTGCGGGTCGAGGTTCTTCCAGTTCGGCAGCTGGCTCTTGTCCAGCTTCTGGAAGGCGCCGGCTTTGATCTGGCGGCCGAGGAAGTGGTTGGACGGCACCACGATGTCGTAGCCGGTGCGGCCGGCCAGCAGCTTGCCCTCGAGGGTTTCGTTGGAGTCGAAGACGTCGTACACCGGCTTGATGCCGGTTTCCTTCTCGAAATCGGCCAGAGTGGTCTCGCCGATGTAGTCGCTCCAGTTGTACACGTGGACGGTCGGCTCGGCCTGCGCAACGGCGGCGCCCAGGCCCAGGGTCGAGATGGCGGCGATCAGGGTTTTGCGGAAGGGAATGCGCACACGTCGGTCCTCTCTGTTGTCATGAAGCTTCTTTGTGTTGGCGTTTACAGCTTGTCCGGGCCTTCCGTGGCGCGCGCGAGCGCTTCTGCAGCCCTAGCTGCAACCAACGGCCATCCCACTGCAGATGATCCGTGCCTGCAGAGCGGTGGCGGGCCTGCGACCGCGCCGCCACCACCCTGCGCCCTGCCCGGCCGTTCGGGACGAACGACCGGGCCGGGGCGTCACTTGCCGGACTTGATGGTGGTCCAGCTGCGGGTCATCAGGCGCTGGGTCTTCGCCGGCAGGTCCGGGAAGGCGTACAGCTTCTTCATGACCGCATCGCTCGGGTAGATGCCCGGGTCGTTACGGATTTCCTCGTTCACCAGCGGAGTGGCCGCGGAGTTGGCGTTGGGGTAGGAAACGGTATCGGAGATTTCCGCGATCACCTTCGGCTCGAGCAGGAAGTTGATCCACTTCAGGGCGCCTTCGGGGTTCTCGGCGTCCTTCGGAATGGCCACGGTGTCGAAGAAGGCGCCGGCGCCTTCCTTCGGAATGTGGTAGGCCACCTTCACGTTGTTCTTGGCTTCCACGGCGCGGGACTTGGCCTGGTAGATGTCGCCGGAGTAGCCGATGGCGACGCAGATGTTGCCGTTGGCCAGGTCCGAGATGTACTTGGAGGAGTGGAAGTAGGTGATGTACGGACGGATCTTCAGGAACAGCTCTTCGGCAGCCTTGATTTCCTTGGGATCCTGGCTGTCCGGCTTGTAGCCCAGGTAGTGCAGGGCCGCCGGGATCATCTCGGTGGGCGAGTCGAGGAAGCTCACGCCGCACTGTTTCAGCTTCTGGATGTTCTCGGGCTTGAACACCAGGTCCCAGGAATCCACCGGGGCGCCGTCGCCCAGGGCGGCCTTGACCTTGTCCGGGTTGTAGCCGATGCCGATGGTGCCCCACATGTAGGGGATGGCGAACTTGTTGCCCGGGTCGCTGACCTCGAGGGTCTTCATGATGTCCGGGTTCAGGTTCTTCCAGTTCGGCAGCTTGTCGCGGTCCAGCGGCTGGTAGACGCCGGCCTTGATCTGCTTGGCGAGGAAGGAGTTCGAGGGAACCACCACGTCGTAGCCCGACTTGCCGGCCAGCAGCTTGGCCTCCAGCACTTCGTTGCTGTCGTAGACGTCGTAGACGACCTTGATGCCGGTGGCCTTGGTGAACTCGTCGACCGTGTTCGGGGCGATGTAGTCGGACCAGTTGTAAACGTGCAGTACCTTGTCATCGGCCTGTGCCATACCGGCCACAGCGCCCGCCAGAGTCACGGCGAGCAGGGTCTTGCCGAAGGTTTTGAACATGCGGGTAGCTCCAATTGTTTTTGATGTTCCGGGTGGCGTCGGCGGCTTTCCGCCTTCACCACCCGGTGAGCCTGGCCAACGCACAGGCGCAGTCTGTCAAAGGTCCGGTGAAAGACTCAAGACAGCGCTACGGCGGCGGTTTGATCGAGGCACTTGCGCGCCAGGGTGATCAACTCGTCGATCTCCGGCTTGGTGATGACCAGCGGCGGCGAAATAATCATAGTGTCTCCCACCGCGCGCATGATCAGGCCGTTGCGGAAGCAGTGCTCGCGGCACAGCATCCCCACGCCGTTCTCGAAGCGCTCGCGGGTCTTCTTGTTCTTCACCAGCTCCAGCGCGCCGACCATGCCGACGCCGCGGGCCTCGCCCACCAGCGGGTGGTCGGCCAGTTCCTGCCAGCGTTTCTGCAAGTAGGGTGCCGTTTCCGCCTTCACGGTCTCGACGATCTTCTCCTCGCGCAGGATGCGGATGTTCTCCAGGGCCACTGCCGCGGCCACCGGGTGACCAGAGTAAGTGAAGCCGTGGTAGAACTCGCCACCCTCATTCAGGGTATCGACGATCTCGTCGCGGACTATTACGCCGCCCATGGGGATGTAGCCGGAAGTCAGGCCCTTGGCGATCGGCATCAGGTCCGGGGCGTTGCCGTAGTACTGGCTGCCGAACCATTCGCCGGTACGGCCGAAGCCGCAGATGACTTCGTCGGCGATGAACAGGATTTCGTACTTGGCGAGGATTTCGCGGATCTTCGGCCAGTAGGTGTCCGGCGGAACGATCACGCCGCCGGCGCCCTGGATCGGCTCGGCGATGAAGGCGGCGACGTTCTCCTCGCCGACTTCGAGAATCTTCTTCTCCAGCTGCTCGGCGGCCCAGACGCCGAACTCTTCCGCCGACATGTCGCCGCCCTCGCCGTACCAGTACGGCTGGGCGATGTGCACGATGCCCGGGATCGGCAGGTCGCCCTGGCTGTGCAGGGCCTTCATGCCGCCGAGGCTGACGCCGGCGACGGTGGAGCCGTGGTAGCCGTTCCAGCGGCCGATGACCACCTTCTTCTGCGGCTTGCCCTTGATCGACCAGTAGTGGCGGACCATGCGCAGCACGGTGTCGTTGGACTCCGAGCCGGAGCCGGTGAAGAACACGTGGTTCATGCCTTCGGGGGCGATGTCGGCGATGGCCTTGGCCAGTTCCAGCGCCGGCGGGTGCGCGGTCTGGAAGAACAGGTTGTAGTAGGGCAGCTCGAGCATCTGCTTGTAGGCGACCTCGGCGAGCTCCTTGCGACCATAGCCGACGTTCATGCACCACAGGCCGGCCATGCCATCGAGGATCTTGTTGCCCTCGCTGTCCCACAGGTACACGCCTTCGGCCTTGGTGATGATGCGCGCACCCTTCTCGTTCAGTTGCTTGTAGTCGGTGAACGGAGCCAGGTGGTGTTCGCGGCTGAGCGCCTGCCAGTGTTGGGTCTGGGCGCTGGTCTGTTTCGTCATTTTGGTAAAACCTCTCTGTAATGAACACGGGGCCCGGCCGGCAGGGCCGGGCCCCACGCCGATCAGACGGACAGCAGGAGGAACTCCCGCTCCCAGGAACTGATCACCCGCTTGAAGTTCTCGTGCTCGGCGCGTTTCACCGCGACGTAGCCGCGGATGAACTTGCTGCCCAGGTACTGTTCAAGGGTCTTGCTGCCTTCCATGGTTTCCAGTGCCGCCTCGATGGTCAGCGGCAGGCGCAGGTTACGTCGTTCGTAGCCGCGGCCCTTGACCTGGGCACTGGGTTTGATGCCTTCGACCATGCCGATGTAGCCGCACAGCAGGCTGGCGGCCAGGGCCAGGTAGGGGTTGGCGTCGGCGCCGGCCAGGCGGTTTTCCACGCGGCGGTTCTCCGGGTTGGAGTCCGGCACGCGCAGGCCCACGGTGCGGTTCTCCTCGCCCCACTCGACGTTCACCGGCGCCGAAGTGTCGGGCAGGAAGCGGCGGAACGAGTTGACGTTCGGGGCGAACAGCGGCAGGGCCTCGGGGATGAAGCGCTGCAGGCCGCCGACGTGGTGCAGGAACAGCTCGCTCATGGTGCCGTCGGCATTGGAGAAGATGTTCTTGCCGGTCTTGATGTCGACGATGCTCTGGTGCAGGTGCATGGCGCTGCCCGGCTCGCCGGTCATCGGCTTGGCCATGAAGGTCGCGGCCACGTTGTGCTTGAGCGCGGCCTCGCGCATGGTGCGCTTGAACACCAGGATCTGGTCGGCCAGGTCCAGGGCGTCGCCGTGACGGAAGTTGATTTCCATCTGCGCGGTGCCTTCCTCGTGGATCAGCGTGTCCAGGTCCAGGCCCTGGGCCTCGCACCAGTCGTACATGTCCTCGAACAGCGGGTCGAATTCGTTCGCCGCGTCGATGGAGAAGGACTGGCGGCCGGTTTCCTGGCGCCCGGAACGGCCCACGGGGGCCTGCAGCGGGTAGTCGGGGTCGTCGCTGCGCTTGGTCAGGTAGAACTCCATCTCCGGCGCCACGATCGGCTTCCAGCCCTTGTCGGCGTAGAGCTTGAGCACGCGCTTGAGAATGTTGCGCGGCGACAGCTCGATGGGGTTGCCGAGCTTGTCGTAGGTGTCGTGGATGACCATCGCGGTGGGCTCGATGGCCCAGGGAACGAGGAACACGGCATTCTCGTCCGGGCGGCAGACCATATCGATGTCGGCCGGGTCCAGCAGGTCGTAGTAGATGTCGTCCTCGACGTAATCACCGGTCACGGTCTGCAGGAGCACGGACTCCGGCAGGCGCATGCCCTTCTCGTTGAGGAACTTGTTGGTCGGCGCGATCTTGCCCCGGGCAATCCCGGTCAGGTCGGCGATCATGCATTCCACTTCGGTGATCTTGCGTTCCTTCAGCCAGCCGGTCAGCTGGTCTAGCTTGGTAGTCATAAAGACCTCAGGGTTTTGAGAGCCCGGCCCCAACCGCCGGACTCAACGTTGCCCCGCCCTCTTGCTGCAGGCTTTGCCGAATGCCTGGAAGATGGCGAGATAGTTGGGATTGGATCGGACCTGCCACTCCGGGTGCCACTGCACACCGAGGGCGAAGGCCCTGGCGCCTTCTACGGAGAAGGCCTCGACCAACCCGTCAGGCGCCAGTGCTTCTACGCGAAGGCCCGGCGCCAGACGTGCAACGCCTTGGCCATGAATGGAATTGACCTGGATCTGCGCCGGCAAGCCGATGCCGGCGAGAATGCCGCCCGGCTGCACGTCGACGACGTGGCGCGGGGCGTACTGCACCTCGACCGGCTGGTTGGCCGGCTCGCGGTGGTCCATGAAGCCTGGAGTTTCGTGCACCTTCTGGTGCAGCGTGCCGCCTAGAGCCACGTTGATCTCCTGGAACCCGCGGCAGATGCCGAGCAACGGCACGCCGGCGGCGATCGCAGCGCGAATGAGCGGCAGTGTAGTAGCGTCACGGGCGATGTCATGCAAAGTGCCTGCATCGCTCTCGGGACCACTATAATGATGGGGCTCGACGTTCGACGGTGATCCGCTGAACAGCAGCCCATCGAGGCTGGAGAGCAAGGTGTCCTGGTCAAGCGATTCGCCCAGGGCTGGAATGATCAGCGGTAGACCATTGGCCCCGGCCACCACGGCACTGACGTATTTGTCACCGACGGTATGGCTGGGTTTATGACCGACTTGCCTGACGCAGGCGGTCACGCCGATTAACGGCAGGCGAGACATGGGACACCCGTGCTTGTAAGTGTTATGGGTTGCGACCGAGCTTAGCGCTGTTCATTTTTTTACACAATAGTCCTGTAAAAAATTGCACACGCCTCTCTGAACATCCCATGGCAGCACGCTTTCACGGCCCCTGAGACAGGCCGAAATGCCCCAGGAATGGCCACCTTGCACCATCAGCGGGCAGGAAGTGGCGCTATTGACATCAACAGGCCTTTCGGATTGACTCACAGCCTAGCCCCCGCATGATTGATATTTTTAACAATAAAGGTGTTGCACCATGTCGGTACCCCCGAGTGCCGTTCCGCTCTCAGAAGCGACCGAGTTCCTCAAGGAACACCCCGAGGTCCAGTTCGTCGACCTCCTTATTGCAGATATGAATGGCGTGGTTCGCGGCAAGCGCATCGAGCGCAGCAACCTGCCGAAAGTCTACGAGAAAGGCATCAACCTCCCCGCCTCGCTGTTCGCCCTCGACATCACCGGCTCCACCGTTGAAAGCACCGGCCTGGGCCTGGATATCGGCGACGCCGACCGTGTCTGCTATCCCATCCCCAACACCATAGCCATGGAACCCTGGCAGAAGCGTCCGACCGCGCAACTGCTGATGACCATGCATGAAATGGAAGGCGAGCCGTTCTTCGCCGACCCTCGCGAGGTACTGCGCCAGGTCGTCCAGAAGTTCACCGACATGGGCCTGTCCATAGTCGCGGCCTTCGAGCTGGAGTTCTACCTGATCGACCAGGAGAACGTGAACGGCCGTCCGCAGCCGCCTCGTTCGCCGATCTCCGGCAAGCGCCCGCAATCGGTGCAGGTCTACTCCATCGACGACCTCGACGAGTACGCCGACTGCCTGCAGGACATCATCGACGGCGCCCGCGCCCAGGGCATCCCGGCCGACGCCATCGTCAAGGAGAGCGCCCCGGCGCAGTTCGAGGTCAACCTCCACCACGTCAACGACGCGCTCAAGGCCTGCGACTACGCGGTGCTGCTCAAGCGCCTGATCAAGAACGTGGCATACGACCATGAAATGGACTCGACCTTCATGGCCAAGCCCTACCCGGGCCAGGCCGGCAACGGTCTGCACGTCCACGTGTCGCTGCTGGACAAGGATGGCAAGAACATCTTCGCCAGCGAGGATCCCGAGCAGAACGCCGCGTTGCGTCACGCGATCGGCGGTGTGCTCGAGACCCTGCCCGCCTCCATGGCCTTCCTCTGCCCGAACGTCAACTCCTACCGCCGCTTCGGCTCGGCCTTCTTCGTGCCGAACGCGCCGAGCTGGGGCCTGGACAACCGCACCGTGGCGCTGCGCGTGCCCACCGGCGCGCCGGAAGCGGTGCGCCTGGAACACCGCGTCGCCGGTGCCGACGCCAACCCCTACCTGCTGCTGGCCGCGGTCCTCGCCGGCGTCCACCACGGCCTGGTCAACAAGGTCGAGCCGGGCGCGCCGATCGAAGGCAACGCCTACGATCAGTTGGAGCAGAGCCTGCCGAACAACCTGCGCGATGCCCTGCGCGAGCTGGACGACAGCGACGTGATGAACAAGTACATCAGCCCCGAGTACATCGACATCTTCGTCGCGTGCAAGGAACACGAGATGCAGGAGTTCGAGTATTCGATCTCCGACCTCGAGTACAACTGGTACCTGCACACCGTATAAGAAACACCCCAGGCGACGCCGGCCCCGCGCCGGCGTCCGTCTGACCGCCTTGCCCGCCGGGCGGGCGGCCCCGCCGCACCCTGTTCTGCCGCTCCACGCTGCAACCAAGCCCCGGGATGGCCGCCGGCCGTCCATGCTGTGCCTTGACATAGGGAGAATGCCAATGCCACGCCTGCTCGCCCCGCTGTTGCTGCTGCTCTGCCCGCTGTTCGTCCAGGCCGAGGACGTCATCCGCGTCTACAACTGGAACGACTACATCGCCCCGGAAGCGCTCAAGGACTTCGAGAAGGCCAGCGGCGTCCGCGTCGAGTACCACACCTACAGCACCGCCGAAGAACTCAAGCAGGCGCTGCGCTCCGGCGAGAAGATCGACGTCGCCGTCCCCTCCCACAACGACCTGCCGCAGCTGATCAAGGACAAGCTGATCCAGCCGCTGGACTTCACCCGCCTGCCCAACCGCAGCCACCTCGACCCGCAGCTGATGAGCAAGCTGGCCGCCGTCGACCCCGACAACCGCCACGCCGTGCCCTACCTGTGGGGCGCCGTGGGCCTGGCGGTGAACCAGCCGCAGGCCGAGAAGGCCCTGGGCGGGCCGGTGCCGGACAGCTGGAGCCTGCTGTTCGACCCACAATACAGCGCGCGCCTGAAGAGCTGCGGGCTGAGCCTGCTGGACGCGCCCGACGAGACCTTCTCGGTGCTGATGAACTACCAGGGGCGCAACTTCGCCCGCAGCGCGCCGACGCAGATCCGCCGCGCCGGCCAGGTGCTCCAGGCGCTGCGCCCGAACCTGCGCTACATCGACAGCGAGCGCTACATCCAGGACCTCAACGACGGCAAGCTGTGCGTGGCCATGGCCTGGGTCGGCGACGCCCTGCATGCGGCCCGCGCCGGGCAGCCGGTGCACTTCATGGTGCCGCAGGAGGGCTCGGTGCTGTTCATCGACAACCTGGTGGTGCCCAGCAGCGCCCAGCATCCAGACCTGGCCCTGCGCTTCATCGACTTCATGCTGCAGCCGAAGGTCGCCGCCCAGGTCACCGCCGCCACCCTCTACCCGAACGCCAACGTCGACGCCGCGGCCTTCCTCGACGCCGAGCTGCGCCAGCAGCCGGGCCTGTACCCGGACCAGGAGACCAAGCGCCGCCTGTTCGCCCTGGAAACCGCCCCGGAGAAGACCGCGCCGGTGTTCAAGGAAACCTGGGACAAGCTGCTGGCCGACCACTGACGGCCAGCGGCGCGCCGCGCGCCAGGGGCCGCGAACTTGCTCCGGACGCATGAGCTGGCGTCCAATAGCCCGCTCATGCCCGGAGAACGCCATGCCCGCCCCCACCAGCTCCCGCAAGCCCCGCGCCAGCAGCCAGGCGCGCATCGCCAGCATCCTCGACGCCGCCCGCGCGCTGCTCGCCGAAGACGGCACCGCCGGCCTGTCGATCTACGCCGTGGCGGAGCGGGCGGACATACCGCCGTCCTCGGTCTACCACTTCTTCCCCAGCGTGCCGGCGCTGCTGCAGGCGCTGACCGGCGAGGTCCACGCCGCCTTCCGCGCCTGCCTGGCGGCGCCGGTGGACCACGACGCCCTGCGCGACTGGCGCGACCTCTCGCGGCTGGTGGAGGAGCGCATGCTCGCCGTCTACGCCGGCGACGCCGCGGCGCGCCAACTGATCCTCGCCAGCCACGGCCTGGCCGAGGTGACCCTCGCCGACCGCCAGCACGACATGGAGCTGGGCCGCTCCATGCAGGCCCTGTTCGACCACCACTTCCACCTGCCCGAACTGCCCCGGGACATCGAAGTGTTCAGCCTGGCCATGGAACTGGGCGACCGCGTCTACGCCCTCTCGGTGCAACGCCACGGGCGCATCGAACCGCGCCTGGCCGAGGAAGGGATGCGGGTGTTCGATGCCTATCTGTCGCTGTATCTGCCGCCCTTCCTACCTAAACGGCAGCTATAGGAAAACGGCAGCTGTAAGCGGCAAGCCTCAAGCTGCAAGCAAGAGCCGCTTTCGCTTGCGGCTTGAAGCTTATCGCCCGCAGCTTTAAGTCCGATATTTATCTGTCTTTTCATCGGATTCGATGCCGCGATAGAGAAATACCGCTTCAAAAGTCGATTTTTATCGGATATAAATCGCCCCAGCGCCGCGAAAGACGTCGACCTCACGCCTTCTCGCAGCACCCCACGGCCGCCGCCCAACCCGGAAGGCCGATAAGTATCCGAATAAAAAGGTGTTCCATGACCCGTACCGTCACCGTCGCCGCCACCCAGATGGCGTGCTCCTGGGATGTCCAGGCCAACATCGCCAACGCCGAGAAGCTGGTGCGCCAGGCGGCCGCCCAGGGCGCGCAGATCATCCTGATCCAGGAACTGTTCGAGACCCCCTACTTCTGCCAGAAGCCCAACGCCGACTACACCCAGCTGGCCACCCCGGTGGAAGAGAACCCGGCGATCCTGCACTTCCGGAAGGTCGCCGCCGAGCTGAAAGTCGTGCTGCCGATCAGCTTCTTCGAGCGCGCCGGCCGCGCGCGCTTCAACAGCATCGCCATCATCGATGCCGACGGCAGCAACCTGGGCGTCTACCGCAAGAGCCACATCCCCGACGGCCCCGGCTACCACGAGAAGTACTACTTCAACCCCGGCGACACCGGCTTCAAGGTCTGGGACACAGCCTACGCGCGCATCGGCGTCGGCATCTGCTGGGACCAGTGGTTCCCCGAGTGCGCCCGCAGCATGGCGCTGATGGGCGCCGAGGTGCTGTTCTACCCGACCGCCATCGGCAGCGAGCCGCACGACGCCAGCATCACCTCCCGCGACCACTGGCAGCGCGTGCAGCAGGGCCATGCCGGCGCCAACCTGATGCCGCTGGTGGCCTCCAACCGCATCGGCAAGGAAGCGCAGGACGGCTACGACATCACCTTCTACGGCTCCTCCTTCATCGCCGATCAATTCGGCAAGAAGGTCCAGGAACTGAACGAGACCGAGGAAGGCATCCTGCTGCACAGCTTCGATCTGGACGCCCTGGAGAAAGTCCGCACCGCCTGGGGTGTGTTCCGCGACCGCCGTCCGAACCTATACTGGCCGATCGCGACCCTCGACGGAGAGAACCTCTCCGAATGACCTCGCGCGGCGGGAGGCGATCCCTTCCGCCGCTTCGTCCGTAGCTGCCCGCATCTGGTGACCCCATGACCACTCTGACCAGTACCCCCCGCGCCGATGGCTTCCGCATGCCGGCGGAATGGGAACCCCACACCCAGACCTGGATGGTCTGGCCCGAGCGCCCGGACAACTGGCGCCTGGGCGGCAAGCCGGCGCAGGCCGCCTTCAGCGCCGTGGCCGAGGCCATCGCGCGCTTCGAGCCGGTCACCGTCTGCGTTTCCGCCGCGCAGTTCGAGAACGCCCGCGCGCGCCTGAGCGACGCCATCCGGGTGATCGAGATCAGCAACGACGACGCCTGGGTGCGCGACACCGGGCCGACCTTCGTGGTCGACGACCAGGGCGGCGTGCGCGGCGTGGACTGGACCTTCAACGCCTGGGGCGGCCTAGACGGCGGCCTGTACTTCCCCTGGCTGCGCGACGACCAGGTGGCGGCGAAGATCCTCCAGGTCGAGCGCTGCGATCGCTACCGCACCGAAGGCTTCGTGCTCGAGGGCGGCTCCATCCACGTGGATGGCGAAGGCACCCTGATCACCACCGAGGAATGCCTGCTCAACCGCAACCGCAACCCGCACCTGTCCCGCGAGGAGATCGAGCAGGTCCTGCGCGAGCACCTGGCGGTGGACAGCGTGATCTGGCTGCCGGACGGCCTGTACAACGACGAGACCAACGGCCACGTCGACAACTTCTGCTGCTACGTGCGCCCGGGCGAAGTGCTGCTGGCCTGGACCGACGACGCCAACGACCCCAACTACCCGCGCTGCCAGGCCGCCATGCGCGTGCTGGAACAGGTGCGCGACGCCAAGGGCCGCCAACTGGTGGTGCACAAGATGCCGATCCCCGGCCCGCTGCACGCCACCGAGGAAGAGTGCGCCGGCGTCGACCTGGTGGAAGGCAGCCAGGAGCGCGATCCGTCGATCCGCCTGGCCGGCTCCTACGTGAACTTCCTGATCGTCAACGGCGGCATCGTCGCGCCGAGCTTCGACGACCCGAAGGACGCCGAGGCCAAGGCCATCCTCCAGCGCGTGTTCCCCGAGCACGAAGTGGTGATGGTGCCGGGCCGGGAAATCCTCCTGGGCGGCGGCAACATCCACTGCATCACCCAGCAGCAACCGGCGCCGCAGAAGCGCTGAGCCGGTAGCTGCCAACGAAAAGGCCGTCTGCCCGCGAGGGGAGACGGCCTTTTTCGTCACGGCACACTTCGTAGGATGGGTTGGGCGAAGCGATACCCATCGCCATGCCCGACCGGGCGCTGGTGTTCCGGCCGGCGGCGTATAACCGCGAACGGTCATACGCCCTACGCCCCCACGCCATACCCATGTAGGAGCGCGCCCTGCGCGCGAAATCGCGGGCAGGGCCCGCTCCTACAGGTCACCTCTTCGGCGCGCTCCTACGGAAAGCCCCGGGCCTAGAACAGCGGCAGGGTATAGCTGACGATCAGGCGGTTCTCGTCCTGGTCGCGCTGGGCCGGGGTGGCGCCCTGGGCCGGCAGGCCGCTGCGCAGCGAGGCGTTCTTCCAGGTGAAGCCCAGGCCCTTGAAGGTGCCGTCCGGGATCACGTAGGCCAGGCTGATGTCGCGCTCCCACTCGCTCTGGTCGCCGCGGGCGGTGTCGATGTTGTCACCGCGCAGGTACAGGGCCTGGAAGGTCAGGCCCGGCAGGCCGGCCTGGGCGAAGTCGTAGCCGTAGCGGGCCTGCCAGGTACGCTCACCGGCGCGCAGGAACTTGCCGATCTGCACGTCGGTGATCAGGTAGGCGGTGGCGCCGTCGCCGTTGTTGATGAACGGGAAGTCGCTGTCGCCGCTGAGCTGCTGGTAGCCGACGCCGAAGCTGTGGCCGCTGACGATGTAGGTGAACAGGCCGCTGTAGGCCTTGTTGTCGACCTCGCCCTTGGTCACGCCGTTGCCGTAGTAGCCGGAGGTGTAGTAGCGCGAGTCGTGGCTGTTCTTGCCGTCGTCGCTGCTGTTGAAGTAGCGCAGGTCGGTCTTGAGCACGCCCGGGCCGATCGCCCAGTTGTGCTGCAGGCCGAGGAAGTGCTGTTTGTAGAAGTCCTGCAGGTTGCCGTAGTAGTACTGCAGCGTCAGGTCCTTGGTCAGCTTGTAGTCGACGCCGCCGTAGTAGAACTTGTTGACGAACTCGCCGGTGCGCGCGTTGTTGGCGCCGGCGATGGACAGGCCCTCGTTGTTGCTCGAACTGCGGCCCTTGGTGTGTTCCAGCTGGCCGCCGATCAGGGTCAGGTCCTTGAACTCGTTGGAGGTGATCTGGCCGCCCTCGAAGGTCTGCGGCAGCAGGCGGCCGTCGTTGTAGGTCACCACCGGCAGCTTGGGCAGCAGGGTGCCGTAGCGCAGTTCGGTGGAGGAAACCTTCACCTTGGCGGTCGCCCCCAGGTGCGAGAAGTCGTCCACCGCGCGGCCATCGCCATCGGTGGGGAACACGGTGCCCGAGAAGCTGGAGCTGGTCGGGTTGTAGTGGGTGCCCTTGCCGCTGTCCAGGCGCACGCCCAGCAGGCCCAGGGCATCGACGCCGAAGCCGACGGTGCCTTCGGTGAAGCCGGAGGTGTAGTTCAGCAGGAAGCCCTGGCCCCACTCCTCCTGCTTGCTCGGCTCGGCGGTGCCGTTGCGGTTGTCGCTGTTGATGTAGAAGTTGCGCAGGGTCAGGCTGGCCTTGCTGTCCTCGATGAAGCCGCCGGCGCTGGCCAGCGGAACATGGGCGCCAAGGGCAGCGGCCGCCACGGCCAACGCCAGGGTGGATTGCGTGATGTTACGACTCTTCATTGGTAATCCCCATTTATTGATCTTGTGTGAAGTCGGCAAAGCGCCAGGCGCCGCGTGGCGCGAATCCCACCGGACAGCCGCGCGGCCGGGCACGGCCCGGGCCTGCAGGCGAACGGCGGTCGTCAGATCGGTCGCCCCTGGGCGGGGTCTCTACGTGGGCAGGCAGGCAGGAAGGAACTTGCGGAAAGGCATGGCAGCGTCATGGTGAATGCTCGTGTCTTGTTCTTGTGGGCGAAGCCTGAGGCTTCACCCCGACATGGCAATCCGCGGGCCAATCGGCCCGGCACACCCCGACACGTGGATTGGCGCGGGTTGGCGTCCCGTAGCCTGGTCCTTCGCTGCGCGCTGGTCAGCGGAAATCCGCCACCTTTCCCGGCCTGGCTGGCGGTTTGTCGCCATGCTCGCCGGACTTCATTGCCTGGACCCTGCGGCCACGCTGGGGGCAACGATAAGCAATCGGAAATAAATCCAAAAAGAATTAATTATTAAAATGTAATTCCTTATTGGAATAAATAATGCGCCCGTATCCCCTCCCGGTCCATTTCCCGGAAGGGGTACGTGCAGGGCGCAAGAGAGGCAGCAACCCGGGCCGGGCCGCCGATCAGGCCTGTTCGATACGGTCCTTGCCGTTGCGCTTGGCCTGGTAGAGTGCGGCGTCGGCCCGGCCGTAGAGCGCCGAGAGGTTCTCGTCATGGGGTTGCAGCAGGGTCAGGCCCTGGCTGACGCTGATACCGAAGGTCTGCTCGTCTTCCTTGAAGCGCAGCCGCTGCACCTCGCGCTGCAGGCGCTCGCCGATCTGCCGGGCGGTCACCTGGTCGCAGCCGGGCAGCAGCACGGCGAACTCCTCGCCGCCGATGCGGCCGAACAGGTCGCCGCGGCGCAGCGCCCCGGAGGCGCACTGGGCCACGCGCTGCAGCACGCGGTCGCCGACCTGGTGGCCATAGCGGTCGTTGACCTTCTTGAAGTCGTCCACGTCCAGCAGCAGGAAGGCCAGGGCCGTGCCGGCCTGCTTGGATTCGTTGAAGGCCTGCTCGGCATTGTCGAAGAAGTAGCGGCGGTTGCTGCTCTGCGTCAGCACGTCGGTGGTGGCCAGGCGCTGCAGCTCGCTTTCCAGGTGTTTCTTGTCGGTGATGTCCTCGGCGATGCCGACCACCATCAGCGGCAGGCCCGCCTCGCTGTGCTGGCTGATGAAGCACTTGTCGCTGAGCCAGCGCACCTCGCCGTCGGCGCGCAGGATGCGGTACTCGCGCTGCTCCACGGCGCCGCGCTCGAGCACCTGCAGCAGGCTGCTGGCGGCGTAGTCGAGGTCGTCGGGGTAGATGGCGTTGAGCCATTCGTTGTAGTCGGCCAGCAGCAGGGCCGCCGAGCGGCCGAAGATGTGCTCGTAGGCGGGGCTGACGTAGACCATGCGCTGGGCCTGCCAGTCGAAGGCCCAGAGCACCGCATTGACGCTGGCCAGCAGGGCGCTGAAGAGTTGCTCGCGTTCTTTCAGGCGCTCCACCTCGGCGCGGCTGTGCAGCAATGCCAGCAGCGCTTCGTCGAGATCCTGCGGCGCCCTGTACCTATCGTCCATGTCTCAGCTTCCCACAACTAATCGAGAGGTCTATGACCGCAAAATTAGCTAAGCGCTCGACAAAAAAAGAAAAAGCCCGCCGAACGGCGGGCTTTTTGTGATGCACATCTCAGTTATCAGGCCAACTCAGACAGCCGGGCGCAGCGAGTAGGTCTTCAGCTGTTCGGCGAAGTCGCGCAGCGACTGGATGCCGCTGGCCTCGGCCTCCTGCACCCACTGCTTGATGGCGGCCAGCATGTCGTGGCCGTTGGCGCTGGTCTTCTGCCAGATCTGCTGCAGCGCCAGGCGCTTCTCGTAGATCACCTGCAACGCCTGGCTGTGCTGCAGCAGGCGCTCGATGCGCGCGTGGTGGCGTTCCTCCAGCAGGCTGGTCTCGCGCGAGAGCAGGCGCTTGCCGCGGCGGAACAGGTGCCGCACCGAGGCATCGGCCTTGGCCAGCTCCTGCTTGACCAGCGGGCCGATCACCAGCTTGCGGTACTGGGCCATGATCTGGAAGCGGTTGTTGAGGATGGCCATGGCGGTGTCCATGTCCAGGCTGCCCTTGCCTTCCACCCGGTGGGCGATCGGCGCCACCCGCGCCACCTTGGCCAGGCGCAGGAAGCAGAACAGCTTGATCCAGGCCCAGCCCAGGTCGAACTCCCACTTCTTCACCGACAGCTTGGCCGAGTTCGGGTAGGTGTGGTGGTTGTTGTGCAGCTCCTCGCCGCCAATGACGATGCCCCAGGGCACCAGGTTGGTGGCGGCGTCGCGGCACTCGAAGTTACGGTAGCCCACGGCGTGGCCCAGGCCGTTGATGACGCCGGCCGCCCAGAACGGGATCCAGGCCATCTGCACGGCCCACACGGTCAGGCCGAGGGCGCCGAACAGGGCCACGTCGATCAGCACCATCAGGGCGATGCCGCCCAGCGGGAAGCGGCCGTAGAGGTTGCGCTCCAGCCAGTCGTCCGGGCAGTTCTTGCCGTAGATGCGCAGGGTGTCGGCGTTCTTCGCTTCCTCGCGGTAGAGCTCGGCGCCCTTGCGCAGCACGGTGCCCAGGCCCTTGTACACGGGGCTGTGCGGGTCGTCTGCGGTCTCGCACTTGGCGTGGTGCTTGCGATGGATGGCGGTCCACTCGCGGGTGTTCATCCCGGTGGTCATCCACAGCCAGAAACGGAAGAAGTGTTGCAGCGCCGGATGCAGCTCGAGGGCGCGGTGGGCGGAATAGCGGTGAAGGTAGACCGTCACGCTGACGATGGTGATGTGGGTGAGCACCAGCGTGACCACGATCAGTTGCCACAGCGGCAGGTCAAGGAAACCGTTGTACCACATGAATGATAATGAACCTCGGAAATGGTCGGCAGCCCAGGCAAGGGCCAGCTCGCATTATCACCAAGCGCGGCGGGAAAACCATCCGGTCTTTTTGATATGAACCGGGGCCAATGGCCATCCACTATACTGCGCAGCCAATAACTCGCTCCCCTCGCGATAATGAATCCACGCCCGAGTGCCCTCCGCATCTGCCTGCTGTACCTGTTGTTCGCCTGCCTGTGGGGGTTGACCAGCGACCAGCTGTTGCGCCTGGCGGTGGGCGATGGCGACCTGCTGCCCTGGCTGGTGGCGAAAAAGTATCTTTTCTTTGCCATCAGCGCCGGCGTGCTGTTCCTGCTGCTGGCCCGGCAGTTCAGGTGGATGCGGCGCACCTTCGCCGCCCGCGAGCGCAGCGAACGGCGCTTCGAGCGGGCCCTGGACGCCCTGGACGACGGCCTCTGGGAATGGGATATCGAGCGCCACCGGGTGTTCTACTCGCCCGGCTACGCGCGGCTGCTCGGCCTGAGCGAGGAAGCGCTGGGCGACAGCTTCGCCACCTGGGAACAGCGGCTGCACCCGGACGACCGCGACAGCGTGCTGGCCCAGCACCGCGACCTGCTGCAGCGGCGCAGCCAGCGCCTGGAATGCACCTACCGCCTGCGCCACGCCGACGGCAACTACCGCTGGGTGCATGCCCGCGCGCGCCTGAGCGGCGGCCACGACGGCGTGCCGCTGCGCATGACCGGCGTCAGCCGCGACGTCACCGAGCAGCGCAAGGCCAACGACCACCTGCGCCAGGCCGCGGCGGTGTTCGAGGCGACCCAGGAAGGCCTGCTGGTGACCGACGACAAGGGCATGATCCTGCACGTCAACCCGTCGTTCCAGCGCATCACCGGCTACAGCGCCGACGAGGTGGTGGGGCGCAACCCCTCGATGCTCAAGTCCGGGCGCCAGGACGATGCCTTCTACCAGCGCATGTGGCAGGCCCTGAACGCCGAAGGCCTGTGGTGCGGGGAAATCTGGAACCGGCGCAAGAGCGGCGAGGTGTACCCGCAGTGGCAGCACATCTGCGCCGTGCATGACGAGCAGGGGCGCCTGACGCACTACGTCGCGGTGTTCTCCGACCTCAGCAGCATCAAGCGCTCGCAGCACGAGCTGGACTTCCTCGCCCACCACGACCCGCTCACCGGGCTGCCCAACCGCCTGCTGCTGCGCGAGCGCATCGAGCAGGCCCTGGCCCGCGCCGAGCGCGAACAGGGCAGCGGCGCCCTGCTGCTGCTCGACCTGGACCACTTCAAGCACGTCAACGACAGCCTCGGCCACAGCGCCGGCGACCAACTGGTCAAGACGGTGGCCGAGCGCCTGCGCGGCTGCCTCGACGAGCACGCCTCCCTGGCGCGCCTGGGCGGCGACGAGTTCGCCGTGGTCCTGGAGAGCCAGCAGCCGCACCATGCCAGCAGCCTCGCCCAGCGCCTGCTGGAGGCCATGCACGCGCCCTTCGAGGTGCAGGGCCAGCCGATCTACATCTCCGCCAGCATGGGCGTCAGCCTGTTCCCCGACGATGCCCGCGACGTCGACCACCTGCTGCGCCACGCCGATGCCGCGCTGTTCCAGGCCAAGGCCAGCGGGCGCAACCTGTACGCCTTCTACACCCCGGAGCTGACCGCCCGCGCGCGTTCCCACGTGCAGGTGGAAGCCGCCCTGCGCCAGGCGCTGGAGCACGACGAGCTGCGCGTGTACTACCAGCCGGTGCACGACCTGGCCAGCGGCCAGGTGGTCGGGGTGGAGTCGCTGGTGCGCTGGCAGCACCCACAGCGCGGCCTGGTGCCGCCCTGCGAATTCATCCCGGTGGCCGAGGAATGCGGGCTGATCGCCGCCATCGACGCCTGGGTGCTGGACCAGGCCTGCCGGCAGATGCGCCAGTGGCTGGACGAGGGCGCGGCGCTGGACTTCGTCGCGGTGAACCTGTCCAGCCGCCTGTTCGGCCGCGAGGGCCTGGAGCAGCGGGTGGCCCGCGCCCTGCAGGAAAGCGGCCTGCAGCCGCGGCACCTGGAGCTGGAAGTGACCGAGAGCGCCATCATGCAGAACATCGACCAGTCGGTGGCCCTGCTGCAGCGCCTGCGGGCGCTGGGTGTGCAACTGGCGATCGACGACTTCGGCACCGGCTATTCCTCGCTGATGCGCCTGAAACGCATGCCGGTGCAGAAGCTGAAGATCGACCAGGGCTTCGTCGCCGGCCTGCCCGGCGACGCCGAGGACGCCGCCATCGCCCGCGCCATCATCGCCCTGGCCCGCAGCATGGGCCTGAGCGTGGTGGCCGAGGGCATCGAGCGCCCGGACCAGGCGGCCTTCCTCCTCGACCACGCCTGTGACTTCGGCCAGGGCTACTGGTACGGCCACCCGCAGCCCGCCGCCGAGCTGCCCTGGGCCCGGGCGACGGCGCCCGACTCGATTTAAAACCTGGTGGAATATAAAAATTCTTAAATAGTATTTTTAAGAATATTCGACTCCTGCCTAAGATGCGCTCACAGAGCACGCACCGCCCGCCCGGGACGGTCCGGCGAAGCCCACCAAGGAGCCCAGATCATGAGCGCAACCCTCCGTAGCCTGGAAGGCCAGGACGAAGCCAACATCCTGCGTGAAGTGCAGAGCGCCCTGCGCGGTCTGCGTTTCGGCGCCGTCGAGATCACCGTGCACAACGGCCAGGTGGTGCAGATCGAGCGCAAGGAAAAGTTCCGCCTGCAGCAGCCCGCCAGCCGCCAGAGCTGATTCACGGCCTTTCCCAGGCCCGCGCAACGCCCCGATAAGAACACGCCAACAAGCACAACACTGAAGATTCGTATCCAGGAGCTGCACATGTCCATCCGCCGTTTCGCCCTGGCCGCCCTGGCCAGTGCTCTGATCGCCGGCCCTGCGGCCGCGGCCACCCAACTGCTGAACGTCTCCTACGACCCGACCCGCGAGCTGTACCAGGCCTACAACGCGGCCTTCATCAAGCACTGGAAGGCCCAGGGCGGCGACGACCTGACCGTGCAGCAATCCCACGGCGGCTCCGGCAAGCAGGCCCGCGCGGTCATCGACGGCCTGAAGGCCGACGTGGTGACCCTGGCCCTGGCCGGCGACATCGACGAACTGAACAAGCTCGGCAACCTGCTGCCGGCCGACTGGCAGGCGCGCCTGCCGGACAACAGCACCCCCTACACCTCGACCATCGTGTTCCTGGTGCGCAAGGGCAACCCCAAGGGCATCAAGGACTGGGGCGACCTGACCAAGCAGGGCGTGGAAGTCATCACCCCCAACCCGAAGACCTCCGGCGGCGCCCGCTGGAACTTCCTGGCCGCCTGGGCCTGGGCCAAGAAGCAGTACGGCAGTGACGACAAGGCCGAGACCTACGTCAAGGACCTGTACAAGCACGTACCGGTGCTGGACACCGGCGCCCGCGGCTCGACCATCACCTTCGTCAACAACAACATCGGCGACGTCCTGCTGGCCTGGGAGAACGAAGCCTTCCTGGCCAAGAAGGAACAGGGCGGCGAGAACTTCGAAATCGTCGTACCCTCGCTGTCCATCCTGGCCGAGCCGCCGGTGGCGGTGGTCGACAAGACCGTCGACAAGAAGGGCACCCGCAAGGTCGCCGAGGAATACCTGAAGTACCTGTATAGCGAGGAAGGCCAGCGCATCGCCGCGCAGAACTTCTACCGCCCGCGCAACGCCAAGGTCGCCGCCGAGTTCGCCAACCAGTTCCCGAAACTGGACCTGGTGACCATCGACAAGGACTTCGGCGGCTGGAAGGTCGCGCAGCCGAAGTTCTTCAACGACGGTGGCATCTTCGACAAAATCTACCAGGCGCAGTGAATACGGGCTGGAAGCTGGAAGCGCGAAGCTGGAAGTCGACCTCGGCACCGCTTTCAGCTTCAGGCTTCCAGCTTCCGGCTTTCAGCTAACGAGGTTTCAATGTCACGACGCATCTCCCCGGTCATACCCGGCTTCGGGCTGACTCTGGGCTACACCCTGGTGTATCTCAGCCTGTTGGTGCTGATTCCGCTGGGGGCCCTGTTCCTCAAGACCACCGAGCTCACCTGGGAACAGTTCTGGACCATCATCACCGCCCCGCGCGTGTTCGCCGCGCTCAAGCTGAGCTTCGGCACCGCGCTGATCGCCGCGCTGATCAACGGCGTGATCGGCACCCTGCTGGCCTGGGTGCTGGTGCGCTACCGGTTCCCCGGGCGCAAGGTCATCGACGCCATGATCGACCTGCCCTTCGCCCTGCCCACCGCCGTGGCCGGCATCGCCCTGACCGCGCTCTACGCCCCCAACGGCATGATCGGCCGCTTCGCCACCGAGCTGGGCTTCAAGATCGCCTACACCCCGCTGGGCATCACCCTGGCGCTGACCTTCGTGGTCCTGCCCTTCGTGGTGCGCACGGTGCAGCCGGTGCTGGCGGACATCCCCCGCGAGGTCGAGGAAGCCGCCGCCTGCCTGGGCGCCAAGCCGCTGCAGGTATTCCGCCACGTGCTGCTGCCGGCGCTGCTGCCGGCCTGGCTGACCGGCTTCGCCCTGGCCTTCGCCCGCGGCGTCGGCGAGTACGGCTCGGTGATCTTCATCGCCGGCAACATGCCGATGAAGACCGAGATCCTGCCGCTGCTGATCATGGTCAAGCTGGACCAGTACGACTACACCGGCGCCACCGCCATCGGCGTGCTGATGCTGGTGGTGGCCTTCGTCCTGCTGCTGCTGATCAACCTGCTGCAACGCCGCATCGAGACCCCGTAAGGAGCGCGCCATGAGTTCCGTAACGCTTTCCACCGCACAAGCGGCGAACGCCGCCCGGCGTGGCAACCCCTGGGGCCGCCGGGCGCTCATCGGCCTGGCCTGGCTGGCCTTCGCCCTGTTCCTGCTGATGCCGCTGTTCGTGGTCCTGAGCGAGGCGCTGAAGCAGGGCTTCGGCACCTTCCTCGAGGCCATCGTCGAGCCCGACGCCCTGGCCGCGCTGAAACTCACGCTGATCGCCGTGGGCATCTCGGTGCCGCTGAACCTGGTGTTCGGCGTGGCCGCCGCCTGGTGCGTGACCAAGTTCGAGTTCCCCGGCAAGAGCATCCTGGTGACGCTGATCGACCTGCCGTTCTCGGTCTCGCCGGTGATCGCCGGCCTGATCTACGTGCTGCTGTTCGGCGCCCAGGGCTACTTCGGGCCGTGGCTCAGCGACCACGACATCCAGATCGTCTTCGCCGTGCCCGGCATCGTCCTGGCCACCATTTTCGTCACCTTCCCCTTCGTCGCCCGCGAACTGATCCCGCTGATGCAGGAACAGGGCACCCAGGAGGAAGAGGCCGCGCGCCTGCTCGGCGCCAACGGCTGGCAGATGTTCTGGCACGTCACCCTGCCGAACATCAAATGGGGCCTGATCTACGGCGTGGTGCTGTGCACCGCGCGGGCGATGGGCGAGTTCGGCGCGGTGTCGGTGGTTTCCGGGCACATCCGCGGCGTCACCAACACCCTGCCGCTGCACGTCGAGATCCTCTACAACGAATACAATCACGTCGCCGCTTTCAGCGTCGCCACCCTGCTGCTGCTGATGGCCCTGGTCATCCTGCTGCTCAAGCAGTGGAGCGAGTCGCGCCTGTCCCGATTGAAAGTCAAAGCTGACGAGGAATAAGCCATGAGTATCGAAATCCGTAACGTCAGCAAGAACTTCAACGCCTTCAAGGCGCTCGACGACATCAACCTGGACATCCACAGTGGCGAGCTGGTGGCCCTGCTCGGCCCCTCCGGCTGCGGCAAGACCACCCTGCTGCGGATCATCGCCGGCCTGGAGACGCCGGACGCCGGCAACATCGTGTTCCACGGCGAGGACGTCTCGCAGCACGACGTGCGCGACCGCAACGTCGGCTTCGTGTTCCAGCACTACGCGCTGTTCCGCCACATGACGGTGTTCGACAACGTCGCCTTCGGCCTGCGCATGAAGGCCAAGAAGGAGCGCCCGAGCGAGGCGCGCATCGCCGAGAAGGTCCACGAACTGCTGAACATGGTGCAGCTGGACTGGCTCGCCGACCGCTACCCGGAACAGCTCTCCGGCGGCCAGCGCCAGCGCATCGCCCTGGCCCGCGCCCTGGCGGTGGAGCCGAAGATCCTGCTGCTGGACGAGCCCTTCGGCGCCCTCGACGCCAAGGTGCGCAAGGAGCTGCGCCGCTGGCTGGCGCGCCTGCACGAGGAGATCAACCTCACCTCCGTGTTCGTCACCCACGACCAGGAAGAGGCGATGGAAGTCGCCGACCGCATCGTGGTGATGAACAAGGGCGTGATCGAGCAGATCGGCTCGCCGGGCGAGGTCTACGAGAACCCGGCCAGCGACTTCGTCTACCACTTCCTCGGCGACTCCAACCGCCTGCACCTGGGCAACGACGAGCACCTGCTGTTCCGCCCGCACGAAGTCTCGCTGTCGCGCCAGGCGGTGGAAGCGCACCGCGCGGCGGAAGTCCGCGACATCCGCCCGCTGGGCGCGATCACCCGGGTGACGCTGAAGGTGGACGGCCAGGACGAGCTGATCGAGGCCGAGGTGGTCAAGGACCACGACAGCCTGGTCGGCCTGGCCCGCGGCGAGACGCTGTACTTCAAGCCCAAGGCCTACCAGCAGGTGGCCAATATCTGAGCCGCTGCCCGTCGAAGAAGAACCCCGCCACGGCGGGGTTCTTCGTTTGCGGCTATCCTGCCCCGCTCCACCGCCAAGGCAAGGCCCGCCCATGTTCGACTCGCTGCCCGCGCACCTGGACCTGATCGTCCTTACCTTCCTCCTCGCCGGCCTGGTCAAGGGCGTGGTCGGCCTCGGCCTGCCGACGGTGGCGGTCGGCCTGCTCGGGCTGGTGATGCCGCCGATGCAGGCGGCGGCCATCCTGGTGGTGCCCTCCACCGTCACCAACGTCTGGCAACTGGCCGCCGGGCCGCGCTTCCTCGGGCTGCTCAGGCGGATGTGGGGCCTGCTCGCCGGCATCGTCGCCGGCACCCTGGCCGTGGGCTGGTGGCTGGGCGGCGAACACTGGGCGGCGGCCACGCCGCTGCTGGGCGTGGCGCTGGTCCTCTATGCGCTGCTCGGGCTGTCGGCGAAGCGCTTCCAGGTGGCGCCGGCGCACGAGGCCTGGCTGTCGCCGCTGATCGGCCTGGCCACCGGCGCCGTCACCGCGGTCACCGCTGTCTTCGTGATCCCCGCGGTGCCTTACCTGCAGGCGCTGGGCCTGGAGAAGGACGACCTGGTGCAGGCCCTCGGGCTGTCCTTCACCGTCTCCACCCTGGCCCTGGCGCTCACCCTCGGGCAGCAGGGCTCGCTGTTGCATGCATCGGTGCTGGGAGTGTCGTTGCTGGCGCTGCTGCCGGCATTGGCGGGGATGTACCTGGGGCAGTGGCTGCGCAACCGCATCAGCCCGACGGCCTTTCGCCGGTGCTTCTTCGGGGGGTTGTTGTTGCTTGGTGCGGACCTGGCCCTGCGGGGGCTCTGAGGCCCTGGGGCTCTGGGGGCTTTTCGTAGGAGCGAGCTTGCTCGCGAATGGTGTTTCCCGGAAACATCGATACCAACCTGAACACCGCCCCTCTCCCCAACCCTCTCCCTGAAGGGAGAGGGGGCCGTTCGGCGTGCTCTGCTGTTTCAGCTCTCCCTGATGCTACGCATAAAGCCCGATACCTCCATGAGGCACGGCCTTCGCGCCGGCACGGACTAGCTCCCTCTCCCTTCAGGGAGAGGGCTGGGGAGAGGGAGCGGGCTCAAATTCAGCACCCAGGCAACCGGCGAACACCATTCACGAGCAAGCTCGCTCCTACGAAGAAACCTCATCCTCCAACCGCCGCAGCCTTGATTCCCGGCGGCTCCAGGGCTGACCTGGGCGCTGGCCATGGCCTCGGTGTATCGGCGCCAAGGAAGCACTGTCGTAGGAGCAACTGTCCTGCAAGCCGCGCCGGGGTGTTCTTCGTAGGATGGGTTGAGCTTGCGAAACCCATGCGGTTGCGCTGATGGGTATCGCTTCGCTCAACACCATCCTACGGGTCTTGTGCTTGCCGGAAGGCGTAGGAGCGGACTCCGTCCGCGATTCGCGCACAAGGCACGTCCCTACAAGGCCAATGCATCCAACCGCCGCAGCAGGAACGCTTTACTCGACTCGATGATCGCCCGCTGCGTCTCCTCGCTGGCCGTCATCCGCGCCAGCAACAACGCCCCCACGCACTGACTGAGCATCGCCCAGGCGTCCTCCGCATTCCCCAGTTCCTCCGCCCAGGCCTGCTGCAGCCCGAGCATCGCCGCCTCCACCGTGCCGCGCACCTGCTCGTCGGCGCGGGCGATGTCCGCGCCCAGGGCGGGAATTGCGCAGCCGCCGTCGACGTTCTGCACGTGGGCCAGCGTCAGGTAACGCTGCAGGCAACGCTCCAGGCGCTCGCGGCCGTGGCTGTCGCCGGCCTTGCCCAGGCGCTCGGCGCTGCGTGTCAGCTCGCGTTCGACGATGGCGGCGAACAGCGCGTCCTTGGACGGGAAGTGGTTGTAGAAGGCGCCGCCGCTCAGCCCCACCGCCTTCATCAGCGCGTCCACACCGACGCTGGCGAAGCCCTCGCGCTTGGCGATGGCGCCGCTGCTCTCCAGCAGGCGCTGGCGGGTTTCTTCCTTGTGGCTGGCTGAGTAGCGCATGGCGTGGGCTCCGGAAACGGCTTGACGGCTGCCGGAAGCATAACATAACGTTCGTTTACCAAACGATCGTTTACCCATAACGAACAGAGGAAACGAACATGAGCGCTGCCTCCCCCAACGACAAGAAAGTGGTGCTGGTCATCGGCGCCGGGGACGCCACCGGCGGCGCCATCGCCCGCCGCTTCGCCCGCGAGGGCTATGTCGCCTGCGTCACCCGCCGCTCGGCGGACAAGCTGCAACCGCTGGTCGACGCCATCCGCGCCGAGGGCGGCGAGGCCCACGGCTTCGCCTCGGACGCGCGCAAGGAGGAGCAGGTGGCGGAACTGGTGGAGACCATCGAGCGCGACATCGGCCCCATCGAAGCCTTCGTCTTCAACATCGGCGCCAACGTGCCCTGCAGCATCCTCGACGAGACCGCGCGCAAGTACTTCAAGATCTGGGAAATGGCCTGCTTCTCCGGCTTCCTCACCGGCCAGGCGGTGGCCCGGCGCATGGTCGCGCGCCAGCGTGGCACCCTGCTGTTCACCGGCGCCACCGCCGGCCTGCGCGGCGCCGCCGGGTTCGCCGCCTTCGCCGGGGCCAAGCACGGCATCCGCGCGCTGGCCCAGAGCATGGCCCGCGAGCTGGGGCCCATGGGCCTGCACGTGGCCCACGTGGTGGTGGATGGCGCCATCGACACCGAGTTCATCCGCGACAACTTCCCGGAGAAGTACGCGCAGAAAGACCAGGACGGCATCCTCGACCCCGAGCACATCGCCGACAACTACTGGTACCTGCACAGCCAGCCGCGCGACGCCTGGACCTTCGAGCTGGACCTGCGGCCCTGGATGGAACGCTGGTAATCCACAACGACAACAAAGAGGGATCACCCATGAGCAAAAGCGTCGAGTTCTACTTCGACTTCGGCAGCCCCACCTCCTACCTGGCCTACACCCAGCTGCCGGGCATCTGCGCCGCGGCAGGCGCCGAGCTGGTCTACCGCCCGGTGCTGCTGGGCGGGGTGTTCCAGGCCACCGGCAACGCCTCGCCGATCGCCGTCCCGGCCAAGGGCCGCTACACCCTGATCGACATGCAGCGCTTCGCCCGCCGCTACGGCGTGCCGCTGAAGATGAACCCGCACTTCCCGATCAACACCCTGCTGCTGATGCGCGCCGCCACCGGCGTGCAGCTGCGCCAGCCGGAACGCTTCGAGGCGCTGTTGGCCTGCGTGTTCAAGGGCATGTGGGTGGACGCCCTGAACCTGGGCGACGCGGCGGTGCTGGGCCCGCTGCTGGCCGAGGCCGGCTTCGATCCACAGGCGCTGCTGGCGCTGGCGGCGGAGCAGGAAGTGAAGGACGCGCTCAAGGCCAACACCGAGGCGGCCATCAAGCGCGGCATGTTCGGCGCGCCGACCCTGTTCGTCGGCGAGGAGATGTTCTTCGGCCAGGACCGCCTGGACTTCGTCCGCGAGGCGCTGGCCTGAAGCGAAGGGCGGCCCCGCAAGGCCGCCCCTCGCGCCTCACAGGGTATGCAGCGCGGCGGAGCGGCGCAGGCCGAAGAACTCAAGTTCGGCCAACACCCCGACCACCAGCGCCTGGCCGATCACGAAGGCGCAGCCCAGCACGGTTGGCTGCACCCAGCCGCTGGCCAGCAGGCCCAGGCTTTCCACCACCCACAGCAGGTTGACGGCGATCACCGCCCAGACGCCGGCGCGCGGCAGCACCTCGCAATTGGCCATCCAGGCCAGCACCAGGGCGAGGGGCAGCAGCAGGATGCCGGCCACCATCAGCAGTACCACGGGCAAGCCGAGCAGGCCGCTCAGCGGGTTGGCGGCCAGCGCCAGCAGCAGGCCGGTGGCGCCGCCGGCAAGGGCGTCGAGTTGCAGGGAACGGCGGAGCAGCGGGGACGGTTGCAGCAGAGTCATGGCGAATCCTCCTGAACGAAGCGCCGCCGGTCCGCGGCGCCTGGCCGAAGAATCCGCCGCGACGGGCACAGCGTCGATTACCTGCCAGGTAATGGCCTGGCCCCGGACGGAGGTCTATCGTTCGTTCCCATGGACAGCCAAACCCTCCCCGTCGGCGCCCTGCTGCGCCAGTGGCGCCAGCGCCGCCGCCTCAGCCAGCTCGACCTGGCCTGCGACGCGGACATCTCCACGCGCCACCTGAGCTTCGTCGAGACCGGCCGCGCCCTGCCCAGCCGCGAGATGCTCCTGCACCTGGCCGAACAGTTGGACATCCCGCTGCGCGAGCGCAACCGCCTGCTCGGCGCCGCCGGCTACGCGCCGGTGTATTCCGAGCGGGCGCTGGACGACCCGGCGCTGACCGTGGCGCGGCAGGCCATCGACCAGTTGCTCAAGGCCCACGAACCGAACCCGGCGATGGTGGTGGACCGCCACTGGAACCTGCTGGCCTCCAACCACGCGGTGAGCGTCTTCCTCATCGGCGTGGCCCCCGAGCTGCTCGCCGCGCCCTGCAACGTGCTGCGCATGAGCCTGCACCCGCGCGGCCTGGCGCCGAACATTCTCAACCTGGGGCCATGGAAGGCGCACGTGATGGCGCGCCTGCAGCGGGACATCGACGCCAGCGGCGACCCGCAGTTGCAGGCCCTGCGCGACGAACTCGCGCTCTACCCGGCGCCGCCCCACGAAGAGCAGGCCAGCGGCGACATGGTGCTGATACCGGTGCAACTGAACACCGAGCTGGGCGTGCTCAGCCTGATCGGCACCATCACGGTGTTCGGCACGCCGGTGGACGTGACGCTCTCGGAACTGGCGCTGGAGACCTTCTTCCCCGCCGATGCGCGCAGCGCAGAAATCCTGCGCCGGCTCACCGGCGCGGGCTGATCAGGCAGCCGCCTTGCGCTCGCGGATGCAGGTCGGCCCGGCGCGCTGTTCCACGGCGCGGCGCACCTCGTCGCGCAGGCCGAGCAGGAAGGCGGCCTCGGCGGCGACGAACAGCGGGCCGACCACCAGCCCCACCAGGTCGTCGACGAAGGCCGGCTTGCGCCCCTCGTACCAGTGGCCGACGAACTGGATCACCCAGCCCACCACGAACAGGCCGATGCCCCAGGCCAGCCAGCTGGCGGTGGAGCCCGCGGCGAGCACCGCGCCGGCCCACAACGACAGCGCCAGGAGCACGCCCATGAGCGCGCCGAAGCGCAGGTCCAGGCGCAGGTAGAACGCCAGCGCGGCCAGCGCCAGCAGGGTCGCCGGGGCCAGCAGCAGGCCGCCGGCCTCAAGACCCGGGCGCGACAGCAGCACGGCGATGGACAGGACGATCATCGGGATGCCGATGAAGTGGCTGAGGATGTTGCGGCGGTCGCGGTGGTAGGCCGCGTACTGCGCCAGGTGATCGACGAGTGTTTTCATTGTTCTGTCGTTCTCGGGCAAGGTGCTGGCATCATGGCTTGGACTGCCGTACCACTCTGTCAACTAGCCGACAAAGCCCATGCCCGACACCGCCGACTGCCTGCAACGCATCGCCTCCGGCCGCTGGTTCCAGCACCTGCCCGCCGAACTGCGCGAAGCCCTCGGCCAGGCCGCCATCGTCCGCCGCCTGCCCGCCGGGCAGCGCCTGTTCGCCCGCGGCGACGCGCCCTGCGGGCTGTATTGCGTGGTCGAAGGCAGGATGCGCGTCGGCGCGGTGGGCGCCAGCGGCAAGGAAGCGCTGCTGGCCCTGGTGGAAGCGCCCAACTGGTTCGGCGAGATCTGCCTGTTCGACGGCCAGCCGCGCACCCACGACGCCTACGCCGAAGGCCCCACCACCCTGCTGCAGGTGCCGCTGCCGGCGCTGCACGCGCTGCTCGCCGAAAAGCCGCAGTACTGGCGCGACTTCGCCCTGCTGATGAGCCACAAGCTGCGCCTGGCCTTCACCGTGCTGGAGGAACAGGCCCTGCTGCCGGCCGCCCAGCGCCTGGCCCGGCGCCTGCTGATGCTGGCCGCCAGCTATGGCGAGGCGCAGGCCAGCCAGCGCGAGCTGCACCTGCCCCAGGAACAGCTGGCGGCCATGCTCGGGCTGTCGCGGCAGACCACCAACCACCTGCTCAAGGAGCTGGAAGCCCGCGGCGTGCTGCGCCTGAGCTACGCCGGCATCGAGATTCTCGACGCCCACGGCCTGCGCCTGGCCGCGGGCGAGGAAGCATGACGCCGTCGGCGAATCACTCTTTCGATCGGTTGCAACGGCCGGCGCAGGCGCTAGCCTTTGCTGGCCCGGAGCATCGGGCGGGGCGCCAGGGGGAGCGCGCCCCGGTACGGTGACCCCTCGCAGGTAACCGGCCGGCCAGGCAAGGCCGGCGTCGTTCGCGAAACCACCCACGCCCACCACGGCGTGGCCAGGCGGCCAACAAGAACAACAGGGAAACTCCCGCCATGAACCGCAAATACCTCCTGCAGTACCTGTTCGTCTGTATTCTCACCCTCCTCGCCCTGCCCGCCCGGGCCAACCTGCCCAGCGACGAGCAACAGCTGCAGGCCATGCAGGTCGACGCCTGCCGGGCCCTGGGCAGCCTGATGCTGTTGCGCGGCGAAGGCTTCCAGGAGAACCACGCCAACCAGCTGAAGGCCGACCTGGCCGCCCTGGACGCGGCGGTCAAGAGCTACGCCAAGGCCGACGACGGCCTGCGCAAGGCCCACCAGGCGCTGCTCGCGCAGATCCAGGCCGGCACCACCTATGGTCCGAAGGAAGAGGACCTGCCCTGGACCTACCTGCCGGACCTGAGCCGCGCCCTGCGCGACTTCCTCGGCCAGGTCGAGCGCTTCGTGCCGCCGTCCGCGGCCGACGAGCTGCCGCTGTGGCAGGTGCCGGTGCGCATCGAATACCTTTCCGTGCAGTACCTGGCGCGTTCCTACCTGGGCGTGCTGGAGATCGCCCGCGAGGCGCCGCAGAGCTACCTCGGCCAGGACGAGAAGACGCTGCTGCCGCTGATCAGCCGCAGCCTCTCGCGCCTGCCGCCGGGCGCGGCGAGCGGCAAGCTGCAGATGCGCTGGAGCTACCTGGAAACCGCCCTGGGCGACATGAACAGCAAGAGCAACGCCCTGGTCAGCGCCTCCGGCCGGCCCTGGGCGCCGATCATCGTCGAACGCCACGCCCGCGAGCTGGCCGGCCAGCTCATGCAGCTCAGCCAGGCGCAGTGAGGCGGGCCCGGCGGCCCCTCAGGCCGCCGGTGCGCTCTCGCTGGCCTCGACCTGGCGCGGCAGCGGCGGCGTGGCATGCGGGCGCGCCAGCTCGTCGCGGTCCAGCTGGTCCGCCCGCCCCACCAGCAGCGGGTCGGGGGCGTGGGCGATGGCCAGGTCCTTGCCGGGGTAGTCCAGCGTGTGCAGGAAGTGGCGCAGGCAGTTCAGCCGCGCGCGCTTCTTGTCGTCGGACTTGACCACCACCCAGGGCGCGTCGGCGGTGTCGGTGTGGAAGAACATCGCCTCCTTGGCCTGGGTGTAGTCGTCCCAGCGGTCCAGCGACTGGATGTCGATGGGCGACAGCTTCCAGTGCTTGAGCGGGTCGTCGCGGCGCGACACGAAGCGCCGCAGCTGCTCCTCGCGGCTGACCGAGAACCAGTACTTGAACAGCTGGATGCCGTTGCGCACCAGCATGCGCTCCAGTTCCGGGGTCTGCTGCATGAACTCCAGGTACTGGCGCGGCGTGCAGAAACCCATCACCCGTTCGACGCCGGCGCGGTTGTACCAGGAGCGGTCGAAGAAGACCATTTCGCCGGCGGTGGGCAGGTGCTGGACGTAGCGCTGGAAGTACCACTGGCCGCTTTCCGCGTCGCTGGGCTTTTCCAGGGCGACCACCCGCGCGCCACGCGGGTTCAGGTGCTCCATGAAGCGCTTGATGGTGCCGCCCTTGCCGGCGGCGTCGCGGCCCTCGAAGAGCACCACGATGCGCTGCCCGGTCTCCTTCACCCAGCTCTGCACCTTCAGCAGCTCCACCTGCAGCTGCGCCTTGAGCGCCTCGTATTCCTTGCGCTGCAGGCGTTTGCGGTAGGGGTAGGACGCGGGCAGGCCGGCGGAGCCGGAATCCTCGTTGCTGCCGCGCGGCGCCATGGCCACGGTCAGGGCGACCGGGCCGTGGCTCTGGGCGCGGATTTCCTCGCCGCCGCGGGTCGGCGTCGGGGCCTCCAGGGCCGCGAGGACGGGCGGGTTCTTGGCATCGGGCTGCGGCATGGTCTCCTCCTGTGAGACATGGGGGCTCGGGCGAGCGCTCCCCCCACTCTGCTAGCCGCCGGGTGCGGCGATCTTGATCGATATCAAGGCCGCGCGCCCCGGCGGCGCTACAGCCAGCCGCGGAACTTGAACCAGAGGTAGGGGATGATCGCCGAGACCACCATGGCCACCAGCGCCAGCGGGTAGCCGCTGGCCCAGGCCAGCTCCGGCATGTGCTGGAAGTTCATGCCGTACACGGTGCCCACCAGGGTCGGCGGCAGGAACAGCACGGCGGCGATGGAGAACACCTTGATGATGCTGTTCTGCTCGATGTTGATCAGGCCCAGGGTGGCGTCGAGCAGGAAGGTGATCTCCGCGGACATCTTCGACTGGTACTCGCCCAGCGAACGCACGTCGCGCTCCACCGACTTCATGCCCAGGCGCGCTTCCTCGCTGATCCAGGCGTTGCCATTGCCGCTCTGGCGGAAATAGGCCAGCGGCCGGCTGACGCTGAGCAGGCTCTCGTTGAGCTTGGACAGCAGCGAGTTGGTGCGCCCCAGCTGCTTGACGATCTGCTGCAGGTCGGTCTTGGGCACGCGGGAGCGGGGCAGCTCGCCGTGGTCGGTGAAGATGTCCCGCGACAGCGTGTCCAACTGGCCCTGCACCGACTCCAGCACGTCGGCGATGCGGTCGACCACCGCGTCCATCAGGTTGACGAACAGCAGGTCGCTGGCGCCCTTGCAACCGCTGCGCTGCACCCGCGTCTCGAAGGTGCGGAACGACAGCACGTCGGCGTAGCGCACCGTCACCAGCCACTGCGGGGTGAGCACGCAGGTGACCTCGGCGGTGTTCGGCCGGTGCTCGCGGATGCCGCTGACCACCGAGGTGGTCATGTACAGCGCGCCCTTGCTCTCGTAGAAGCGCGAGGAATCCTCGATCTCGGCCATTTCCTCGCGGGTCGGCACGTCCACTTCGATGAAGGACTCCAGCAGGCGCTCCTCCTCTTCCGTGGGGTGCAGCAGGTCGATCCACAGCGTGCCCGCCGGCATGGCCGCGCCGACTTCGCCGGTGTGGCGCTGCAAGCGGTCGCCGTCGAGGGTGTAATAGGTGATCATGTCGCATCCGCGTCCTTCTGCGGCCATCCAGGTCTGCGCAGGTTGGACAACTTCCCCCGGCTGCACAAGCCCGCACGGAGCCACCCGGCATGAGCGACATCGACGACGGCGAAGAATCCTTCGCGGCAGAAACCCTGATCCAGGCCATCGAGAACCAGATCGAAAGCGGCGAGCCGGCGGCGGCCCGCGCGGTGCTCAACAAGCTGACGCTGGTCGGCTACGAGCGCGAGGAAGCCCTGGAAATGATGGCCATGGTGCTGGCCCACGAGATCCAGGCGATGCTCGCCGAGGACCGCGCCTTCGATGGCGCCTGGTACGAGAAGGCCCTGCGCGATCTGCCGCAGCTGCCCGGCGAGGAATGAGCTTGCCGAGCGCGGGGTGGCTGTGGCTAAACTGGGGCCACATCGCCACCGAGGAGTCGCCATGGCCTTCACCCAAGAGCTGGTAGCGGAACTGGAATTGCTTGCCCTGTTCGATCTCGAGAACACCCAGGCAGGCCTGAAGATCCACCATGACGCGGCCCCGACGGCCGTCGCAGCGGCCGGGCGGTTGCACGCCAAGGGCCTGATCGACCAGCCCGACGGCGGCTACCTGACCAGCCTGGGGCTGGACGCCGCCGAACACGCCCAGGTGCTGCTGAACATCCTCAAGCCCTGAACCCCGCGGCCGCCATCCATCGGCGGCCCGCCCCATTTCCTTAAGGACAGCCCCGCCGCGGTCGATATACAGTGCAGTCCATGCGGTAATGGCACTAAGCCATGACCGCCCGATAGCTGACCGCGGCAGGCCATGACCTTCACCCACGAGATTCGTCCGGACATCGACGACGGCATCGACCGCAAGGTCCTGGCGCGCCTGCGCAAGCGCTTCCTGGCGATCAACCAGGGGCGCCTGGAGCGCGCCACGGCCGCGCTGTCGAGCCGCCAGCAGCTGGTACTGCGCCTGCTGCCGCTGCTGCTGGACGTCAACCACCCGCTGCTGCCCGGCTACGTCTCCGGCGCCACCCCGGCGGGGCTGTGCGGTTTCGTCCCCGACGACGAGCTGCTGGCCGAGGCCCAGCGCCTGACCCGCTCGTTCAGCTACAAGCCGCGCCGCGGCGAGGCCGACCTGCCGATCCACGGGCTGTTCCTGATGGGCAGCCTGGGCACGGTGGCCCAGGAGGAGCGGAGCGACCTCGACCTGTGGGTCTGCCACGCCCCGGGGCTCGCGCCCGGCGCGGTGGCCGAACTGCAGCGCAAGTGCGAGCTGCTGGAGAGCTGGGCCGCGGGCCAGGGCGCCGAGGTGCACTGCTTCCTCATCGACCCGCGCGGCTTCGTCAGCGGCGCGCGCAACGCCCGGCTGACCTCCGACGACTGCGGCACCAGCCAGCACTACCTGCTGCTCGACGAGTTCTACCGCACCGCCATCTGGCTCGGCGGGCGCACGCCGCTGTGGTGGCTGGTGCCGGAATACGAGGAAGGCCGCTATCGCGACTACGTCGAGCAGTTACTGAGCAAGCGCTTCATCCGCCACGGGGAAGTCCTCGACCTCGGCCACCTGGCGCACATCCCGCCCGGCGAGTTCGTCGGCTCGGGCATGTGGCAGCTGTTCAAGGGCATCACCTCGCCCTACAAGGCGGTGCTCAAGCTGCTGCTCAGCGAGGTCTACGCCAGCGAGCACCCGCAGGTCGCCTGCCTGGCCCTGCGCTTCAAGGCCGAGGTCTACGCCGGGCGCCTGGAACTGGACGAGCTGGACCCGTACATCCTGCTTTACCGGCGCCTGGAGCAATACCTGATCGCGCGCGGCGAGCAGGAGCGCCTGGAACTGGTGCGCCGCTGCCTGTACCTGAAGGTCGGCAAGAAGCTCAGCCGCCGCCCGCAGCAGGGCCGCAAGAGCTGGCAACGCCTGCTGATGGAGCGCCTGACCGCGGCCTGGGGCTGGGACGGGCGCGTGCTCGGCCTGCTCGACTCGCGCAGCCAGTGGAAGGTGCGCCAGGTCACCCTGGAGCGCCGCGCCCTGGTCAACGAGCTGACCTACAGCTACCGCTTCCTCTCGCGCTTCGCCCGCCAGCAGCAGGCCGCCAGCGGCATCGACCCGCGCGACCTGGGCGTGCTCGGCCGGCGCCTGTACGCCGCCTTCGAACGCAAGGCCGGCAAGGTCGAGCACATCAACCCGGGCATCGCCCCGGACCTGGGCGAAGACCTCCTCACCCTCGCCCGCCTGCCCGCCGGCAACGCCGCCGAGGGCGGTTCCTGGGCGCTGTTCCCGGGCAACCTGACCGGCGCCGAGCTGGCCGACTACGCGCCGCTCAAGCGCGCCCGCGAGCTGATCGAGCTGCTGGCCTGGAGCCACCGCAACGGCGTGATCGACGCCGGCACCCGCCTGTCGCTGCAGCCCGGCGACAGCGACCTGAGCGAACACGAGCTGGGCAACCTGCTGCTCGGCCTGCAGCAGGCCATGCCCATGCCCCTGGAAGAAGTGGCCGAAAGCGCCCTGCTGCGCCCCAGCGCCCCGGCCAGCGTGCTGATCCTGGTGAACGTCGGCCTCGACCCGCTGCGCCAGCACAGCCAGGCCAACCTGCACATGACCAGCGGGCGCACCGATTCGCTGGGCTACTCCGGCATGCGCGACAACCTGGTGCTGAGCCTCGACCAGGTCACCCTGAACAGCTGGAACGAACTGCTGGTCAGCCGCTACGCCGGCCCCGGCGCGCTGCTCGACTGCCTGCGCGACTACCTCAACGCCCTGCCCGCCGACACCGCGCCGCCGCGCCTGCTGGTGCGCTGCTTCTGCCGCAACCGCGCGGCGGCCATCGCCCAGCGCGTCGAGGAACTGTTCCAGGACGCCTACGCCCAACTGGCCAGCGGCAACGGCGGGCGCTACCTGCTGCAGATCCGCCAGCAGTACCACCTGCTGCGCCTGCAGCCGGGCCAGGTCAGCCACCAGAGCCTGGCCGACCTGCCGGCCCTGCTCGAACACCTGGGCGAACGCCAGGGCGCCTACAGCCCGCTGCACCTGGACCGCCACGCCCTGGAAGGCGAGGACCTGGCGCTGCTGCTGCCGCTCGGCCGCCCCGGCTGCCTGCAGGTGTTCTACCGCCTGGACGAAGGCCAGGCCACGCTCTACCTGCTGGACGAACGCAACTCCCTGTGGCACGGCCGCCAGGCCTGCGACGACGAACAGACGCTGCTGGTGCCGCTGCAGCGTTTCCTCCAGGCCATGCTCTACCGGCGCAGCGCGCAGCTGCCGCTGGGCGAGGCGCAGCCGGTGCAGGAAATCATTTATTACGAATTGCTACCGGCCGGCCGCGGACGGGCTCGCCGGGTGGAACGCCGCCAGGCGCCGCCCAGCGCGCAGGAGCGGCCCTACTACAACGTCCAGGCGATCGTCGAGCCGGGGGCGGGGCAGCGTTCGCGCATCACCCTGTACTGCAACCACCGCGAGTTTTCCGAACTGGAGTACGGCGCCGGGCTGTTCCAGGCCGTGGCCCGGCACATCCTCGCCCAGCGCAGCGGGCAGGAGCGCTACCCCTGCTACATCACCGACCTGGACCTGTCGGCGGTGGCCGCCGAGTCGGCGCTGCAGAGCATCCATTACCTGCGCTACAAGCAGCGCCTGGAAAGCGCGCTGAACCAGGCCCTGGCCGAGGCCTGAGACCTGGCCCGGGCGGTGCGCAGCAGATCGTGACGGGCGCTCAGCGGTTGTAGTCGCCGGCGGCTTCGGGCTGATAGGTGATGTCCAGCAGGCTCAGCTTGAGGGTCTTGCCGCCCGGGGCCGGCCAGTCGATGCTCTGGCCGACGGTCAGGCCCAGCAGCGCGGTGCCCACCGGCGCGAGGATGGACACCTTGCCTTCGCCGCCGGCGTCCTCCGGGTAGACCAGGGTCAGCAGGTACTCCTTGCCGCTGCTTTCCTCGCGGCAGCGCACGGTGGAGTTCATGGTCACCACGCCCGGCGGCACCTCGTCGTGGCCGACCACGTTGGCGCGGGACAGCTCGGCTTCCAGCGCTTCGGCGGCGGGGCCGTACTCTTCCAGGCTGTCGAGCAGGCGCTCCAGACGTTGCAGGTCGAGACGGGTAACGGTGATGGACGGTGCGGTGGTCATGATGGCCGGCAGACTCCTTGGCAGTGGATCGAAAAAAGAAAAACCCCGCCCAAGGCGGGGTTTTCAGCGGACACTAACACAGTACCGCGAATAAGCAAGACCACCCGGTCAGGGGCCCGGCCACAGCGGCTTGCGGCGTGCCAGGGCGGCCTCGACTATCTGCCGCCGGCGCATGCCGTCGGCCTCGTTCCATTCGAGAATCTCCGTCAGGCTGCGCCCGCAGCCCAGGCAGACATCGCCCTCGTCCAGGCAGCAGCGCCGGCAGCAGGGCGAGGGGACCGGCGCCTCAGAGGCCGGGGAACTCGACATCCTCGCCCGCCTGCTCGAGGGTCGCCCGGTTGAGCAGCGCGCCCAGCGGCTCGCGGGTGCTGTCGCTCAGCCACAGGCTGCCGGACTCGTCGTAGTCGAAGTGGAAACCGCCGGAACGCGCCGCCACCCACAGCTGGCGCAGCGCCGGCTGGCGGCTGAGGATCAGCTGGCTGCCGTTCTCGAAGCGCACGGTCAGCACGCCGCCGGAATTCTCCAGGTCCACGTCCAGGTCACTGTCATCGAAGGCGTCTTCCACCGTGGTCTGCACCTCGTCGACGAGGTCGTGGAAACGGGCTTCGCTCATGCTGCTCATGCATTGTCCTCAGGAATCTGCCAAAGGCTGCAGTGTACGCCGGTATTGCCCGAGACTCTGCCCCGTCCAGCGGCGGAAGGCCCGCGCCAGCGAGCCGGTCTCGCTGAAGCCGACCAGGCTGGCGACGTCGGCCAGCTCCAGCGCCGGGTCGCGCAGGTGGTGCAGCACCAGTTGCTGGCGCGTCTCGTCCACCAGGCGGCTGAACGACAGGCCGCTGTCGCGCAGGCGGCGCTGCAGGGTGCGCGGGCTCAGGGCCAGCTCGCCGGCCAGGGCCTCCAGGTCCACGGCCTGCTCCGGCAGGCGCTCGGCCAGGCACTGGCGGGCCCGTTCGAGCACGCCCTCGCCACGGCGGATGCTCTCCAGCAGGCGCCCGGCGTAGGCGTCGAGGGTGCGCTGGATCTGGCTGTCGGCCTGGCCCAGGGGCAGCGCCAGCAGGCGCCGGGGGAAGACCAGGGCGTTGTCCGCCTGGCCGAACAGCACCGGGCAGCGGAAGATGCGCCGGTGCTCGGTGGTGTCGGCCGGCGCCGGGTGGCGGAAGCGCACTTCCACCGGCGCCTGCTCCAGGCCGCTGATCCAGTGGCCGAAGCGCAGCCAGCAGGCCAGGGTCTCTTCCGCCAGTTGGCGCTGCTGGCGCGGCAGCAAAGGCTCCCAGCTGTGCCGCACCAGCGGCTCGTGGCCGGCGCGCGGCGGCTCGTCGGCCAGCTCGACGCGGCCCAGGCTGCCCACCAGCTCGGCGTAGCGCGCCTGGCGGTGCAGGGCGTCGCCGAGGGTCGCGCAGCTCATCAGCAGGTAGCCGAGCACGCCGAAGTGACCGGGGCGCACGGCCTCGCCCAGGTGCAGGCCGAGGTCGGCGTCGCCGCTCAGCGCCAGGCCCAGCTCCAGCAGGTCGACATAGACGCTGGCGGCGATGCGCGCCTCGCGCTGGTCGAGGATCGACGGTTCGAGCTGGACGCCGGCCAGCAGCCGCTGCGGCGCGACGCCGCGACGCTCGAGGTGGTCCACCAGGCCCTGCACGTAGGCGATGGAAATGGAACCGGCGAGTGGGACGGGGGCTTGCATGGATCCTCCGTTTTTTCTGTCAGATCCTAGGGGCTGGCGGGGGCTGATCGCAAACCGCGTTGCTGCGAGCGGCCCCCGCCAGCCCCTTTGGAAGCCCCGCCGGGCGGGAGTCCGCTTGCATAGGCAAGGCGCCGGGGGGCCGGTATACTCCGGTCCAATTACGCTTTGATCACAAGGATTCCGCCATGAAGCGACTGCTTCTCCCCTTCGTCGCGCTCGCCGTGCTCAGCGCCGCGCTCGCCGGCTGCGGCCAGAAAGGCCCGCTGTACCTGCCGGACGACCAGCAAGCCCAAAGCAAGCACAGCAAGGACCGCTACGGTCTGTAAGGGAGCAGCACATGGAGGCATTCAACGTCCGTGACGGGCAACTGTTCGCGGAAGGCGTGGCGTTGTCGGCGCTAGCCGAGCGCTTCGGCACGCCCACCTACGTCTATTCGCGCGCTCACATCGAGCAGCAGTTCCGCTCCTATACCGATGCCCTGCAGGGCCTGCCGCACCTGGTCTGCTTCGCGGTCAAGGCCAACTCCAACCTGGCCGTGCTGAACGTCCTGGCGCGCCTGGGCTCAGGCTTCGACATCGTCTCGCGCGGCGAGCTGGAACGCGTGCTGGCCGCCGGCGGCGACCCGGCCAAGGTGGTGTTCTCCGGCGTCGGCAAGAGCCGCGACGACATGCGCCGCGCCCTGCAAGTGGGCGTGCACTGCTTCAACGTCGAATCCGCCGTGGAGCTGGAGCGCCTGCAGGAAGTGGCCGCGGAACTGGGCGTGAAGGCGCCGGTGTCGCTGCGGGTGAACCCGGACGTGGACGCCCAGACCCACCCCTACATCTCCACCGGGCTGAAAGAGAACAAGTTCGGCATCGACATCGACGAGGCCGATGCCATCTACGCCCGCGCCGCCGAGCTGCCGAACCTGGAAGTGAAAGGCGTGGACTGCCACATCGGCTCGCAGCTGACCCAGCTGGAGCCCTTCCTCGACGCCCTCGACCGCCTGCTGGCGCTGGTCGACCGCCTGGCCGCGCGCGGCATCCTGATCCGCCACCTGGACCTGGGCGGCGGCCTCGGCGTGCGCTACCGCGACGAAACCCCGCCGCCGGCCAGCGACTACATCCGCGCCATCCGCGAGCGCCTGGGCAGCCGCCAGCTGAGCCTGGTGTTCGAGCCGGGCCGCTACATCGTGGCCAACGCCGGCCTGCTGCTGACCCGCGTGGAGTACCTCAAGCACACCGCGCACAAGGACTTCGCCATCATCGACGCGGCGATGAACGACCTGATCCGTCCGGCGCTGTACCAGGCCTGGATGGAGGTCACCCCGGTCGTCGCGCGCGCGGGCCAGAAACGTACCTACGACCTGGTCGGCCCCATCTGCGAGACCGGCGACTTCCTCGCCAAGGGCCGCGAGCTGGCCCTGGAAGAAGGCGACCTGCTGGCGATCCGCTCGGCCGGCGCCTATGGTTTCGTCATGAGTTCCAACTACAACACCCGCGGCCGCGCCGCCGAGGTGCTGGTGGATGGCGAGCGGGCCTTCGAGGTGCGCCGCCGCGAGACCGTCCAGGAGCTTTACGCCGGCGAAAGCCTGCTGCCGGAGTGAGGCCGAAACCATGCTACTGCGCTTCACCAAGATGCACGGGCTGGGCAATGACTTCATGGTCCTCGACCTGGTCAGCCAGCACGCCCACGTGCTGCCCCGCCACGTCAAGAGCTGGGGCGACCGCAACACCGGCGTCGGCTTCGACCAGCTGCTGATCGTCGAGCCGCCGGGCAGCCCAGAGGTCGACTTCCGCTACCGCATCTTCAACGCCGACGGCAGCGAAGTGGAACAGTGCGGCAACGGCGCGCGCTGCTTCGCCCGCTTCGTGCTGGACAAGCGCCTGACCATGAAGAAGACCATCCGCGTCGAGACCAAGGGCGGCATCATCGAGCTCAGCGTCGCCAACGACGGCCAGGTCACCGTGGACATGGGCGCGCCGCGCCTGGCGCCGGAACAGGTGCCTTTCGTCGCCGACGCCGAAGCCGCCAGCTACGCCGTGGAAGTCGACGGGCAGACCGTCGAGCTGGCCGCCGTCTCCATGGGCAACCCCCATGGCGTGCTGCGGGTGGACGACGTCGACAGCGCCCCGGTGCGCACCCTCGGCCCGAAACTGGAAGTGCACCCGCGCTTCCCGGCCAAGGCCAACATCGGCTTCCTCCAGGTGCTCGACGCCAACCATGCGCGCCTGCGCGTGTGGGAGCGCGGCGTCGGCGAGACCCTGGCCTGCGGCACCGGCGCCTGCGCCGCCGCGGTGGCCGGCATCCGCCAGGGCTGGCTGCGCTCGCCGGTGCAGATCGACCTGCCGGGCGGCCGCCTGAACATCGAGTGGGCAGGCCCCGGCCAGCCGGTTATGATGACCGGGCCCGCCGTGCGGGTGTACGAAGGCCAGGTCCGCCTGTAACCCGAGACGCCAAGCCGAGACGCCCATGACCGAGAACAGCCCGGAACACCGCCCGCCGCTGGATGCCGAACAGGTCGCCGAGTACCTGCGCGAGCATCCCGAATTCTTCGTCGAGCACGACGAGCTGATCCCGGAGATGCGCATCCCCCACGAGAGCGGCAACGCCGTCTCGCTGGTGGAACGCCAGGTGCGCCTGCTACGCGAGCGCAACATCGAGATGCGCCACCGCCTGGCGCAGCTGATGGACGTGGCCCGCGACAACGACCGGCTGTTCGACAAGACCCGCCGCCTGGTGCTCGACCTGCTCGACGCCACCAGCCTGGAGGACGTGGTCAGCACCGTGGAAGACAGCCTGCGCCACGAGTTCCAGGTGCCCTACGTCAGCCTGATCCTGTTCAGCGACAACAACCTGCCGGTGGGCCGCTCGGTGAGCAGCGCCGAAGCGCACCAGGCCATCGGCGGGCTGCTTTCCGGCGGCAAGACCGTATGCGGCGTGCTGCGCCCCCATGAGCTGGCCTTCCTGTTCGGCGAAACCGAACGCGACGGCGTCGGCTCGGCGGCGGTGGTCTCGCTGACCTTCCAGGGCCTGCACGGCGTGCTCGCCATCGGCAGCCCGGACCCGCAGCACTACAAGAGCTCCCTCGGCACCCTGTTCCTCGGCTACGTGGCCGAGGTCCTGGCCCGCGTCCTGCCGCGCTTCTCCACGCCGCTGCGGTCGGTACGCTAGCCAGGCAGCGGCAAGCCTCGAGTTGCAAGCCGCAAGCAAGGCAACGCGGTGGAAGCTGGGCTTTTCACTTGGAGCTTGAAGCTTGAAGCTTGTAGCCGACCTCGATGCCTTCCTCGAACACCTGCGCAGCGAGCGCCAGGTGTCCGCGCATACCCTCGCCGGCTACCGGCGCGACCTGCTCAAGGTCGTCGCGCTGTGCGAGAAGAACGGCATCGCCGACTGGGCCGACCTGCAGGTGCGCGAGCTGCGCGCGCAGGTCGCCCGCCTGCACGCCCAGGGCCTGGCCAGCCGTAGCCTGGCGCGGCTGCTCTCGGCGGTGCGCGGGCTCTACCAGTACCTGATCCGCGAGGGCCGCTGCCGGCACAACCCCGCCGACGGCCTGGCCGCGCCCAAGGCCGCGCGCAAGCTGCCGCGCACCCTCGACGCCGACCGCGCCGGGCAACTGCTCGACGGCGCCCTGGAGGACGACTTCATCGCCCGCCGCGACCAGGCCATGCTGGAGCTGTTCTATTCCTCCGGCCTGCGCCTGTCCGAGCTGGTCGGCCTGGACCTCGACGGCCTGGACCTGTCCGCCGGCCTGGTGCGGGTGCTCGGCAAGGGCAACAAGGTCCGCGAACTGCCGGTGGGGCGCGCCGCGCGCAAGGCCATCGAGGACTGGCTGCCGCTGCGCGAGATGGTCCGCCCGGCCGACCGCGCGCTCTTCGTCGGCCACAGCGGCAAGCGCCTGACGCCGCGCGCCGTGCAGCTGCGGGTGCGTCAGGTCGGCGTGCGCGAACTGGGCCAGCACCTGCACCCGCACATGCTGCGGCATTCCTTCGCCAGCCATATCCTGGAATCCTCCCAGGACCTGCGCGCGGTGCAGGAACTGCTCGGCCACGCCGACATCGCCACCACGCAGATCTATACCCACCTGGACTTCCAGCACCTGGCCAAGGTCTACGACAACGCCCACCCACGGGCCAGACGCGTCAAACGCGATACCGATACAGGAGCCGAGGAATGAGCATCCGGCTGGTCACCTTCGACCTCGACGACACCCTCTGGGACGTCGCCCCGGTGATGAACAGCGCCGAGGCCACCCTGCGCGAATGGCTGGCGGCGAACGCCGCGCAACTGGGCCCGGTGCCCATCGAGCACCTGTGGGCGATCCGCGCGCGGCTGATGCAGCAGGACCCAATGCTCAGGCACCGCCTGAGCGAGCTGCGCCGGCGCATCCTCCTGCACGCCCTGCTCGACGCCGGTTATCCACAGGCGGAAGCGGCGGACCTGGCCGAGGCCGGTTTCCAGGTCTTCCTGCATGCGCGCCACCAGGTCAGCCTGTTCCCCGAGGTGCACCCGACCCTGGAGGCCCTGGCCAACCGCTTCATCCTCGGCGTGCTCACCAACGGCAACGCCGACGTGCGCCGCCTGGGGCTGGCCGACTACTTCCAGTTCGCCCTGTGCGCCGAGGAGCTGGGCATCGGCAAGCCCGATCCGAAGCCCTTCCGGGAAGCGCTCAAGCGCGCCGGCGTTGAGCCGCAGCAGGCGGTGCACATCGGCGACCACCCCAGCGACGACATAGCCGGCGCCCGCCGCGCCGGCCTGCAGGCCATCTGGTTCAACCCGGCGCGCAAGGCCTGGGAGGGCGAGGAAGCGCCCAGCGCGATCATCCACAGCCTCGCGGAGCTGCCCGGGGTGCTGGCGCGGCTGTAATCGAAACGCTCCTCGTGGGAACGCCGATGGTTCATCGTAGGGCGCGCTCCTACAGGGGAGCGGCGCGGCTGGGGCAGCGTAGCGGATCTCATCCGCGATCCGCGCCGATACCTCCGGCTATCGCGGACAAGGTCCGCTCCTACCGCATGAGCGAGCACGGCTTTTCGTAGGATGGCGTTGAGCGAAGCGATACCCATCACCCCGACCGCATGGGTTTCGCAAGGCTCAACCCATCCTACGAAGAGCACTGCGCCCACGGGCCACCACAAAGAAAAAGCCCGCCGCTCCCCTTCCGGGGAGGGCGGGCCTTTTCACGACGTCGCCCTTAGATGGGGCGGCTGCCGTATTTGCTGTCCGGCTTCTTCGGCGGATCGGCGACCACGTTGGGCTCGATCTCCTGGACCTTGCCACCACGGGAGAGGAACTCTTCCATGGCCCTGGCCAGGGCGTCGCGCTCCTTCTGCTTGGCCTCCACCGAGGGCAGTTCCTCTTCCTCTACGGCTGCCTTGGCTTTCTTGCCGCCACCAGAGGAAGCCGGGGCCTCGTCGGCTTCGCCATCGGCGTCGCCATCGTCAGCCGCGGCCAGCTCTTCGCCGTCGTCCTCGTCGGCACCTTCCAGCTCGTCTTGTTCAAGTTCTTCGTCGCTCATCGCTCAACCTCGTGGTGCTGCAAAGCAGGTTAGTTATAGCCCAGCCGCGCGCTTTGACGAACGCTGCCGGAAAAAATTCACAGAGCCTCGCCCTGCAGGGTCGCCAGCACCTTGCGCGGCCCGCCGTGATCGCGGTGTTCGCCCAGGTAGATGCCCTGCCAGGTGCCCAGCGCCAGGCGCCCGGCACTGACCGGCAGGGTCAGCTGGCAGCCCAGCAGGCTGGCCTTGAAGTGCGCGGGCAAGTCGTCCGGCCCTTCGTAATCGTGCTCGTAGCCACCCTCGTCCTGCGGCACCAGGCGATTGAAGAATCGCTCGAAGTCCCGCCGTACCGAGGGGTCGGCATTCTCGTTCAGCGTCAGCGACGCCGAGGTGTGCTGCAATAGCAGGTGCAGCAGGCCGACCCGGCAGCGCGCCAGGTCCGGCAATGCCGCCAGCACCTCGTCGGTGACCAGGTGGAAACCGCGCGACCGCGGGCGCAGGGTGATCAGGGTCTGCTGCCACATGGCGAGGCCTCCGATTGGCTACCGATGCGGGCGCATTCTAGCGAAGCGCAGAAAAAAACAAAGGGCGCCCGTAGGCGCCCTTCGTCGAACTCGCGCGAACCTTACAGGTTGTAGCCGCGCTCGTTGTGCAGGGCCAGGTCCAGGCCCACGGTTTCTTCTTCTTCGGTGACGCGCAGGCCGATGACCAGGTCCAGCACCTTGAGGATCACGAAGCTGACGATCCCGGTGTAGACGATGGTGAAGGCCACGCCCTTGAACTGGATGAACAGCTGGGCGCCGATGTCGGTAACGGTGCCGAAGCCACCCAGGGCGGGCGCTGCGAACACGCCGGTCAGCAGGGCGCCGACGATGCCGCCGACGGCATGCACGCCGAAGGCGTCCAGGGAGTCGTCGTAGCCGATGGCGCGCTTGAGGGTGGTGGCGGCGAAGAAGCAGATCACGCCGGCGGCCAGGCCGAGGATGATGGCGCCCATCGGGCCGCAGGTGCCGGCGGCCGGGGTGACGGCCACGAGGCCGGCGACCACGCCCGAAGCGATGCCCAGGGCGCTCGGCTTGCCGTGGGTGATCCACTCGGCGAACATCCAGCCCAGGGCGGCGGCGGCGGTGGCGATCTGGGTCACCAGCATGGCCATGCCGGCGGTGCCGTTGGCGGCGGCGGCGGAACCGGCGTTGAAGCCGAACCAGCCGATCCACAGCAGGGCCGCGCCGACCAGGGTGTAGCCCAGGTTGTGCGGGGCCATGGCGGCGGTCGGGTAGCCCTTGCGCTTGCCCATCACCAGGCAGGCCACCAGGCCGGCCACACCGGCGTTGATGTGCACCACGGTGCCGCCGGCGAAGTCCAGCACGCCCCAGTCCCACAGCAGGCCGCCGTCGCCGCTCCAGACCATGTGCGCGATGGGGGCGTAGACCAGGGTGAACCACAGGCCGGTGAAGATCAGCAGCGCGGAGAACTTCATGCGCTCGGCGAAGGCGCCGACGATCAGCGCCGGGGTGATGATCGCGAAGGTCATCTGGAACATCACGAAGACGCTTTCCGGGAACAGCGCGGCGGCGGAGGTCAGGCCGGTGCTGGTCAGGCCGCTGAGGAAGGCCTTGTCGAAGCCGCCGACGAAGGAGGCGAAGTTGATCACGCCCTTCTCCATGCCGACGGTGTCGAAGGCCAGGCTGTAGCCGTAGACGACCCACAGGATGCTGATCAGCGCGGTGATGGCGAAGCACTGCATCATGATCGACAGGACGTTCTTGGCGCGCACCATGCCGCCGTAGAACAGGGCCAGGCCGGGGATGGTCATCATCAGCACCAGGGCGCTGGAAATCAGCATCCAGGCGGTGTCGCCACTGTTCAGGACCGGGGCCGCAGCTTCGTCCGCCATGGCCAGGCCAGGCATTGCGAGGGACAAAAGGGCTCCTAGCCCTGCGAACTTGCGCAGAGTCATTGTTGTTTCTCCTGGGGCGGTGGGGTTCGGTTGGCTTAGATGGCGTCGGTACCGGTCTCGCCGGTACGGATGCGGATCGCCTGTTCCAGATTCACGACGAAAATCTTGCCGTCGCCGATCTTGCCGGTGTTGGCGGCCTTGGTGATGGCTTCGATGACGCGGTCCAACTGGTCGTCGGCGATGGCCACGTCGATCTTCACCTTGGGCAGGAAGTCGACGACGTACTCCGCGCCACGGTACAGCTCGGTGTGCCCCTTCTGCCGGCCGAAGCCCTTGACTTCGGTCACAGTGATGCCCTGCACGCCGATCTCGGACAGCGACTCGCGCACGTCGTCGAGCTTGAACGGCTTGATGATGGCTGTGACTAGCTTCATGAAACTCTCTCCCGTGTTTTGGTGGACTCGCCCCAGGAAAACGAACCCGGGGACAAGTCTAAGCGCAGTGTCTGGCTTTGTAACGCGCCGGCCGCCCTACCTCAGCACTCCGACTCCTCCAGCCGCTTCCCGCGAAGCGCTCGTCAGCTCCGCCAGCCGCACCGGACCTGCATCGGTGCACGCTATGCCAGCCCCAAAGCAGGAAGCTTGCCAGCTCGGCGAAAAGCCCGGCGATTCAGCCGCTTAGCGAAAAACACCGGGCGCCGGGCGATGGCCGGGTGCCATGTCGCGCACCAGAAGCGGGCAGTCCTGCCGCCATGACTGCGCAAAAATCGTGCAGCGCCCTGCTTTTTCCGGCCAACGCGGGGGCCGACCAGGGCCATCCGGGCCGCGCCATAGGGAAGAGGCTCGACCAGCGCTGGACCAGGGCCATCTATCCGAAGGGATTTTCCGAAAGCCTGAAGGCAAGTTCCTCAGTATCCGAGCGGGCGTCGCCGCAGGAGTCGAAAGACCTATCTTTCGCCGATTTGTGGAAAACCAGCGATGAGCCTTCTCCCCAGCCGCCGCGCCTGGCCCGGCCAGGCAACCCCCACGCCCACCAACCACTTCAGGCAGGACATCAACGGCCTGCGCGCCCTGGCGGTGGTCGCGGTCATCCTCTATCACTTCGACGTCGGCGGACTGGCCGGCGGATTCGCCGGCGTGGACGTGTTCTTCGTGCTCTCCGGCTACCTCATGGCGGGGATCATCGGCACCGGCCTGCAGCGTGGCGACTTCTCCGTCCTGGCGTTCTACTGGGCCCGGGCCAGGCGCATCCTTCCGGCGTTGCTGGTGGTCTGCGCGGTCGCGCTGGCCATCGGCTGGCTGCTGCTGGCGCCGAACGACTACAAGACCCTCGGCCGGCACGCCCGTCAGTCCCTGGCCTTCCTGTCCAATCAACTGTATCTGAAGGAAGCCGGCTACTTCGACAGCGCCAGCCAGGCGAAATGGCTGCTGCACACCTGGTCGCTGTCCGTCGAATGGCAGTTCTACCTGGCGTTGCCGCTCATCCTCGCCCTCGCCTGGAAGCTGTTGCCCCGGCGCGGCACGCTCGTGGGCGTGCACCTGGCGCTGTTCTCCTGCTCGCTGGCGCTGTGCATCGCGCTGACCGCCAGCCATCCGCAAAAGGCTTTCTACCTCCTGCCCGCCCGCGCCTGGGAAATGCTCCTGGGCGGGTTGTGCTTCCTGCTCTGCTCGAACCTCGGGCTCCCGGCGACGGCGCGGCGCCTGCTGGAAGCCGGCGGCCTGGCGCTGATAGGCGCGTCGGTGTTCCTGCTCGACGAATCCGCCGCCTGGCCCGGCGCACTGGCGCTGCTGCCGACCCTGGGAACCGCCATGGTGCTGGCGGCCCGGCGGGAAACCTCGCCGTGGTGCACCCATGGCGCCGTCCAGTGGCTGGGCACGCGCTCCTACTCCCTGTACCTGTGGCACTGGCCGCTGGTGGCCTGGCTGTTCCATGCCGGCCACCGGCAAACGCCCCTGTGGATCGCCGCAGCCCTGTTGCTGACGCTGATACTGGGCGAGCTTTCCTACCGGCTGGTGGAACGACCGACGCGGCGCTGGCTGGGCACGGGCAGGCGGGCGTTCGCCGTGGCCGGACTGGCCGGCCTGATGATCCTCGCCGGCTACCTGGCGCAGGTGGTGGTCAGGGCGAAAGGCTTCCCGCAACGGATGCCCGCGGACATCCTGGCGATGCGCGAACAGGCCCTGCAGGGCACGCCGCGCAACGAGGAGTGCCTGAGCAAGGGCGTGGGCTGCGTGTATGGCGGGCCGGACATCCAGGCCATGCTCATCGGCGACAGCCATGCCGCCTCCGTGGTCACCGCCGCGCAACTCGCGCTGCCCGACGCCGGCCAGGGCATCTACCTGCGGGCCGCGCCAGCCTGCCTGCCGGTTCCCGGGCTGCACATCCGCGAACACCCGCGCGACAACCCGGAGGACACCTGCAACCGCCTGCGCCGGCAGCTGCCGGCCGAACTCGGCGACGTGCCCGGCCGGGTGCCGCTGATCATCGTCACCCGCACCTCCGTCTACCCACTGGGCTACAACGGCATCGACCAGAACCGCAAGAACCGGCCGCAGGCCTACATCAGCTCGCCCGTGGACGAGCCCAGCAGCGAATGGCTCGAAGCGTTCGCCCGGCTCTACATCGACCACGCCTGCGCCCTGGCGCGGCAGCGCCCGGTCTACCTGGTGCGGCCGATACCGGAAATGCGCGTCGACGTACCGGATGTGATGAGCCGGAAGATGCTCCAGGGGAAGGCGCCGCAAGTCACCCTCAGCCGGGCCGACTACGAGGCGCGCAACGGCTTCGTCTGGAGCGTGCAGGACCGCGCCCGCGAAGCCTGCGGCGTGCAGATTCTCGATCCGCTTCCCTACCTGTGCGACGAAGGGCAATGCTACGGCGGCCGGGAAGGGCAGGCCTACTACGCCGACGACAACCACCTGAACGCGACGGGCAGCCGGCTCCTGGCGCCCATGTTCGCCGAGGTTTTCGCGGACCTGTCCACGGCCCAGGCCGATCCCCCGCGCTAGCGTGCAGAACCTGCGGTGGCTGCCCGGTCCGCGCCAGCGGCACCGGGCAGCGTGATAGACTCCCCACCCAGTCCCAACCGGAAACCCTCGCCATGCTGCCGCCCAAAGCCTTCCTCGACGCCCTCGGCCAACAGGCCAGCCGCCTCTTCGGCGGTGAATCGCCGCTGCCCCGCGCCGAGCTGGAGGCGCAGTTCAAGGTCCTGCTGCAGAGCGCCTTCGGCAAGCTCGACCTGGTCAGCCGCGACGAGTTCGACAGCCAGATGGTGGTGCTCGCCCGCACCCGCGCCCGCCTGGAGGCGCTGGAAGCCAAGGTCGCCGAACTGGAAGCCAGGCTCACGCCGCCCGCCGGGACCGAATAAGCCGCAGGGGTTGGGAAAGGAGAGAGCGATTCCTCTCCCGCCTTTTTCCCGTTCGTGTTCACCAACCCGGGCCAACAAGAAACTTCCCACAGGACATCGGCAGCATTACAGCGGCCTCCAGCATGGTCCCGGCTTCCCTGACCTCCTAGACTGGCGGTTTGTGAGGGAAGAGGCTGCCCCCATCCATGTCCCTGGCCATCGTCCACAGCCGCGCCCAGGTCGGCGTCGAGGCTCCCGGTGTCACCGTCGAGGCGCACCTGGCCAACGGCCTGCCGTCGCTGACCCTGGTCGGCCTGCCGGAAACCGCGGTCAAGGAAAGCAAGGACCGCGTGCGCAGCGCCATCCTCAACTCCGGCTTCGAATTCCCCGCCCGACGCATCACCCTCAACCTCGCCCCAGCCGACCTGCCCAAGGACGGCGGACGCTTCGACCTGGCCATCGCCCTGGGCCTGCTCGCCGCCAACGGCCAGTTGGCCGGCGCCAGCCTGGACGGCCTCGAATGCCTCGGTGAACTGGCCCTGTCCGGCGCCCTGCGCCCGGTGCAGGGCGTGCTACCGGCCGCCCTGGCGGCGCGCGCCGCCGGCCGCGCCCTGGTGGTGCCGAAGGAGAATGCCGAGGAAGCAAGCCTGGCCAGCGGCCTGACCGTCTACGCCGTCGGCCACCTGCTGGAACTGGCCGCGCACCTGACCGGCCAGACGCCCCTGGCGCCCTACCAGGCCCGCGGCCTGCTGCGGGAAACCCCGCCCTACCCCGACCTCGCCGAGGTCCAGGGCCAGGCCGCGGCCAAGCGCGCCCTGCTGGTGGCCGCGGCCGGGTCGCACAACCTGCTGCTGAGCGGTCCGCCGGGCACCGGCAAGACGCTGCTGGCCAGCCGCCTGCCGGGGTTGCTGCCGCCGCTGAGCGAAGACGAGGCATTGCAGGTGGCGGCCATCCACTCCGTGTCCGGGCGCGGGCCGCTGACGCACTGGCCTCAGCGCCCGTTCCGCCAGCCGCACCACAGCGCCTCGGCTGCCGCGCTGGTTGGTGGCGGAAGCCGGCCGCAACCCGGGGAAATCACCCTGGCCCACGAAGGCGTGCTATTCCTCGACGAACTGCCGGAGTTCGATCGCAAGGTCCTGGAAGTGCTTCGCGAGCCCCTGGAAGGGGGAGAAATCGTGATCGCCCGGGCCAACGGCCGGGTGCGCTTCCCGGCGCGCTTCCAACTGGTGGCGGCGATGAACCCCTGCCCCTGCGGCTACCTGGGCGACCCCAGCGGCCGCTGCCGTTGCACCCCGGAGCAGATCCAGCGCTACCGCGCCAAGCTCTCCGGCCCGCTGCTGGACCGCATCGACCTGCACCTGACAGTGGGCCGCGAAACCACGCGTCTCGTCCCTCAGAATGGCAGCCTGGGCAGCGCCGAGGTCGCCGCGCAGGTGGCCAGCGCCCGCGAGCGGCAACTGGCGCGGCAGGGTTGCGCGAACGCCGTCCTCGACCTCAAGTCGATGCACCAAAACTGCGCACTGGACGATCAGGACCAGGCCTGGCTGGAAACCGCAGGCGAGCGCCTGGACCTGTCCCTGCGCGCCCTGCACCGCATCCTCAAGGTCGCCCGCACCCTGGCCGACCTGGAAGGCGCCGAACGCATCGCCCGCTCGCACCTGGCCGAGGCCCTGCAATACCGCGCCGGGCACTGAGCCTCAGCAGCGCCAGAACGGCCGCAGCGCCTCGATGCGCGCCTGCTCGCGGGAAATGCCGATGTCACGCAACTGCTCGTCGCTGAGCTCCAGCAGTTGCCTGCGCGTGCGCACCCGCCGCCAGAACTGGCGCCAGCGGCTTTCCGCCGGGCCGCGCGGCGCCAGGCTGCCGTCGTCGATGCCGAGCAGTTCGCGCTGATACAGGGTCAGGCGCACGTCTGTCATGCCGTTCATGTCGTCACTCCTCCTCCGAGCCTGTGGATAGAGTGGCGAAAGGACAGACTGCATTACAGATTCAAAGAAATGGAATTTTTTCCATACAGACAGCGGAAAAAACCAACTGAATGACGTATTTTTGCCCGATCTGTACTGGTCTTTGCCGCCACGATGCGGCACGGGGCATCTGTCATGAAACGCTACGCACAACTGGCCGCCACCCTCGGCGAGCGCATCGAGCAGGGGCTGTACCGCCCCGGCGACCGCTTGCCCTCGGTGCGCTCACTGAGCGAAGAGCACGGCGTCAGCATCAGCACCGTGCAACAGGCCTACCGGGTACTGGAGGATGCCGGGCTGGTCGAGCCGCGGCCCAAGTCCGGCTTCTTCGTCCCCGAACGGCGCCCACAGCCGGCCATGCCGGCGATGACCCGGCCGGCGCAGCGACCGGTGGACGTATCGCAGTGGGACCAGGTGCTGGAGCAGGTGCGCCACGCCCCCGGCGGCGACTTCGTCCAGCTCGGCCGCGGCACCCCGGACATCGCCAGTCCTTCGCTCAAGCCGCTGCAGCGCGCCATGGCCAACGCCGCGCGGCGCACCGACCTGCAGGCCCTGGGCTACGAAGGCCTGCAGGGCTCGCTGGCGCTGCGCGAACAGATTTCCCGGCTGATGCTGGACTCCGGCTGCCAGGTGCCGCCCAGCGAAACGATCATCACCACCGGCTGCCAGGAGGCCCTGGCCATCACCCTGCGCGCCATCTGCCAGCCGGGCGACATCGTCGCCATCGATTCGCCGAGCTTCCACGGCGCCATGCAGACGCTCAAGGCCCAAGGCCTGAAGGCCCTGGAAATCCCCACCGACCCGACCAACGGGGTGAGCCTGGAGGCCCTGGAACTGGCCATGGAGCAATGGCCGGTGAAGCTGATCCTGCTCACTCCCAACTGCAACAACCCGCTGGGCTACATCATGCCCGACGCGCGCAAGCGCGCCCTGCTCAGCCTGGCCCAGCGCTACGACGTGCCCATCCTGGAAGACGACGTCTACGGCGAGCTGGCCTATGCCTACCCACGGCCGCGCAGCATCAAGTCCTTCGACAGCGACGACCGCGTACTGCTGGCCAGCTCCTTCTCCAAGACCGTGGCGCCGGGCCTGCGCACCGGCTGGGTGGTGCCGGGGCGCTACCTGGACCGCATCCTCCACCTCAAGTACATCGCCAGCGGCACCTGCGCGCCGCAGCCGCAGATGGCCCTGGCCGAATTCGTCGGCGGCGGCCACTACGAGCCGCACATCCGCCGCATGCGCGCCCAGTACCAGCGCCACCGCGACCTGATGACCGACTGGATCGCCCGCTACTTCCCCGAAGGCACCCGCGCCACCCGGCCACAGGGCGGCTTCATGCTCTGGGTGGAGCTGCACCCGCAGTTCGACAGCGTGCGGCTGAACCGCGAACTGCAGGCCGAGCGCGTGCAGGTGGCGGCCGGCAGCATCTTCTCGGCCGCCGGCAAGTACCGCAATTGCCTGCGCATGAACTACTCCAACCGCGACCTGCCGCGCATCGAAGAAGCCGTGCGCAAGGTCGGCGCCTGCGCCACGCGGCTGGTGGAGGAACTGCACGCCGAGGCCGGGGAGGATGTCGCCCTGGCGTGAAGGGGCATAGCGCCTGGGCGACGGTGTTGGGGAGGCACGGTCGTAGGAGTGGCTGTCTTGCCGGCTGCACCAAGGTGCGCCTCAACGGATGGGTTGAGCCTGCGAAACCCATGCGGCCGCGGTGATGGGTATCGCTTCGCTCAACACCATCCTACGGGGTGCTTTGCCAGCAGGGGTAGGAGCGGGCCCTGCCCGCGATTCGCGCGCAGGGCGCGCTCCTACAGGGAAATACCGTGCCGGGCGACAAGGCACAATCGAAACATTTATCCACAGCACTGCTCCCGCCCACCGGCACGGGGCTGCGATACTCGCGGCCTGCCTTCCGGAGACCGCCATGACCAGCCTGATCCTCGGCCCGCTCGCCATTCCCATGCCCCAGGCCCTGCTCTACCTGGGCTTCCTAGCCGCGCTGCTGGGCGGCTGGCTGGCCGGACGCAGGCGCGGCGGCAACCCCGAGGGCGCGCTCTTCGCCATGCTCCTGGCCGGCCTGCTGGTGGCGCGCCTGGCCTTCGTCGCGCGCTACGCCGGGCAATACGCAGCGGCCCCCTGGAGCATGCTGGACATCCGCGACGGCGGTTTCCTCGCCTGGCCGGGCGCCCTCGCCGCGGCCCTGCTCGGCGCCTGGCTGGTCTGGCGCCGCAACAGCCTGCGCCGGCCGCTGGCCATCGCCCTGGTGAGCGGCCTCTGCGTCTGGGGTAGCGGCAAGGCGGTGGTCTCCGCCCTGGACCGCGGCCAGCAACTGCCGGCCCTGGCGCTGAGCGACCTGCAAGGCCGCCCGGTGAGCCTCGGCCAACTGGACGGCCGCCCGCTGGTGGTCAACCTCTGGGCCACCTGGTGCCCGCCCTGCCGCCGCGAGATGCCGGTGCTGGAAGCCGCCCAGCAGGCGCGCCCGGACGTGCGCTTCGTGCTGGTCAACCAGGGCGAACCGGCCGAGGCCGTCACCAGCTTCCTCGCCGGCCAGAACCTGAAGCCCAGGGAAGTCCTGCTCGACCTCGGCAACCAGCTCGGCCAGGCCACCGGCGCCTACGGCATGCCGACCACCTTCTTCTACGCCGCCGACGGCCGCCTACGCCACAGCCACATGGGCGAGCTGTCCGCCGCCAGCCTGGAGCACGGCCTGCAGCAGTTGGCCGAACCCCGGCGCTGAGCCGGGGCCGGCCGAACCCGCGCTACTGGATCTGCTCCGGCGTCACTATCACCCAGTTCTTGTCCGCGGTGACCGGCTGCCCCAGCTTGGCCTGGGCCTCGGCGTTCTTCTTGATCATGCCGTCGAGCTGGTCCATGTACTTGGCCTTGCGGTTTATCCACAGGTGGACGCCGTTCTCGGCGGTGCCGTTGAACAGCATGTAGCCGTCGCTGCTGGGGGTGTCGCCGCCGACCAGGATGGGCCGCTTCCACTGGTCGATGTAGGTGAGGATGGCGGCCTGCTTGCCGGCCATCCAGGTCGCCGGGGTCCACAGATAGGGGGTGATCTCCAGGTCCATATTGGCCTTGGGATCGTATTTGCCCTCGCCGATCTGCTTGCGCGCGGTGGTCAGCGCGCCGGTCTTGCGGTCCTTGAGCAGGGTGGTGACGCCGATGACGTTCTGCGGCTTCACGTTGTAGCCGTACTTCGGATCGCTGGCGACCATGCGCACCAGTTCCTCGTGGGCGGCGGTCATCACGTAGACCTCGATGCCGTTCTCCATCAGCTTGTTGTACAGCTCCTGCTGGCCGGTGAAGACCTTCGGCGGGTTGATCTCGATGGTCTTGACCGCGTCACCCTCGTAGTAGGTGCTGGGGATCGGCTTGCCGTAGGCCATCAGTTCGTCGACGTAGCCCTTGAGTTCCTTGAGGGTGAAGCCGGAGAACACCTGGGCGACCCAGGGGTAGCAGACCAGGTCGTCGACCTCGCAGAGGCGGTAGTAGTAGCTGTTCAGGCTTTCCTTGTGGCCGCCCACGTCCTTGAAGGGGATCAGCTTCAGCGAAGGGTCCAGCTTCTCGCGGGTCAGCACGCCTTTCATTTCCAGGAAGGGCAGCAGCGACTCTTCCAGGTCGTAGCGGTAGCTGGTGTTGTCCATGTCGAAGACGGCGAAGGCGCCCTTGTTGGCGTTGGCCGCGATCAGCGCGTCCAGCTGCTTGGCGGCCGGCTCCGGCCAGTGCTTGAGTTCGGTGGCGGCGAAGACGCTGCTGGCCAGGCCGCCGAGCAGCAGCGCGGCGAGCAGGGTGCGCATGGGTTTCATCTGGTTTCCCCCGAGGTGGTCTTGTGGGTGGAAGGACCCGGCGCGGGCCGCTCCCTGGACTAGTCCAGCATTCACCCTAGCAAAGCCGTGTTGCAGTCCTGCGATGAACGCGACCTCGGGCGTTGCCTGCGCGCCAGGACTTGGCCAGGAGCGACAGGGTATGCCTGGAAGCGGCGGGCAGCGCAGGGGGCGCCGCCCGCCGCCGGCTCAGAGAATCTCCTCGGGCGTGACCACCAGCCAGTTCTTGTCGGCGCGCACCGGCTGCCCCAGCTTGGCCTGGGCCTCGGCGTTCTTCTTGATCATGCCTTCGAGCTGGTCCATGTACTTGGCCTTGCGGTTCACCCACAGGCGCATGCCGTCGTCCGCCGTGCTGTGGAACAGCATGTGGCCGTCATTGCTGGGCGAGTCGCCGCCGACCAGGATGGGCTTCTTCCACGGGTCGATGTAGGTCTGGATGGCCGCCGTCTTGCCGGCCATCCAGGTGCCCGGGGTCCACAGGTAGGGGGTGAATTCGAGGTCCAGGTTGGCCTCGGGATCGTACTTGCCCTCGCTGATCTGCCGGCGTGCGGTGGTCACCGCGCCGGTCTTGCGGTCCTTGAGCAGGGTGCTGACGCCGATGACGTTCTCCGGCTTGACGTTGTAGCCGTACTTCGGATCGCTGGCGACCATGCGCACCAGTTCCTCGTGGGAGGCGGTGAGGATGTACACCTCGATGCCGTTCTCCATCATCCGCTTGAACAGTTCCTGCTGGCCGGTGAACAGCTGCGGCGGCTGCACCTCGACGGTGCGCAGGGTGTCGCCGTCGTAGTAGTCGCTCTTGACCGGCTTGCCGCTCGCCATCATGGCGTCGAGGTGGCCCTTGAGTTCGCGCAGGGTCAGGCCGGAAAGCGCCTGTGCGGCCCAGGGGTAGCAGACGCGGTGGTCGAATTCGCAGAGCCGCGTGTAGTAGCTGTTGAGGCTCTCCTTCTTGCCCTTGAGGTCCTTGAAGGGGATCAGCTTCAGCGAAGGGTCAAGCTTGTCACGGGTCAGCACGCCCTTGTTCTCCAGGTACGGCAGCAACGCCTCGGCGACGTCGTAGCGGTAGCTGGTGTTGTCCATGTCGAAGACGGCGTAGGCGCCCTTGTTGGCGTTGGCCGCGATCAGCGCGTCGAGCTGCTTCGCCGCGGGCTCCGGCCAGTGCTTGAGCTCGGTGGCGGCCACGGCGTCGTTGGCCAGGCCGCCGAGCAGCAGGATGCCGAACAGTAGTCCATAGGTTTTCATCGAATGTTCCCCCGGTTGCGAATGGCGGGGAAGGCGCGGCGACACGGGCTTTGGCCCATCGTTGATGGCCGGGCGTTTCCCCTCCGTCACGACCGTAGCAAGGGGGCAAAGGGCCAGATAGACGGTCGGGCGTCGCATGCGCGCTCCAGTCGCAGGGGCCGCGGAAACACCCTACAACCTACTCCAGCATTTCAACCTGCGGCAGTCGCATTGCGCTGACTTCGGCCAGAAGAAAATCCCTCAGACGACGCAGGCGCTCCTGCTGCCGCCGCGCCTTGGGCCAGACCAGGTAGTAGCTCTCGCCGCTGGCCACCGCACAGGGCCAGGGCAGGGCCAGGCGGCCGGCGGCAGCGTCCTCGGCGACCATCACCAGGTCGCCGATGGACAGGCCGTAGCCGCGGGTGGCCGCGACTATGCCCAGCTCCAGGGTGTCGAAGACCTGGCCGCCCTTGAGCGACACCTGCTCCTCCAGGCCCACGCGCTGCAGCCAGCGGCGCCAGTCGCGGCGGTCCGGCGTGGGGTGCAGCAGCTCCGCGGCGGCCAGCCGCTCGACGTCCCAGGGGCCGTCGTCGAGCAGTTGCGGGGCGCCGACCGGGATCAGCCACTCGGGGAACAGCAGGCAGCTCTCCCATTCCGCCGGGAAGCGCCCGGCGCCGAGCAGCACCGCGCAGTCGAAGGGCTCGCGGGCGAAGTCCACCTCGTCGACGTCCATCCAGGCGCTGGTCAGCTGCACCTCGATATCGCTGTTGGCCATGCGGAAGATGCTCAGGCGCGGCAGCAGCCAGCGCATGGTCAGGGTCGAGGGCGCCTTCAGGCGCAGCACGTCCTCGTCGCTGTGCAGGCTTGCGCAGGCGCGCTCCAGGGCGTCGAAGCCATCGCGCAGGCCCGGCAACAGCAGGCGCGCCGGCTCGGTCAGGCGCAGCTGGCGGCCCTGGCGCTGGAACAGCTGGCAGTCGAAGTGCTCCTCCAGGGTGCGCACGTGGCGGCTCACCGCGCTCTGGGTGATGGCCAGTTCCTCGGCGGCGCGGGTGAAGGAGGCGTGCCGGGCGGCCGCCTCGAAGGCGCGCAGGGCATAGAGCGGGGGCAGGCGACGGGGCATGGCGGGCCTTCAGGCATGAGTCTGACTCATGCATTGCATCGCTTTTTTCCTTTTGTGGGAAGGCCTGGCGGCCCACCAGAATGGGCGAATCGATGAACCCGGGAGGCGCCAGGCGCCGCCCAAACCAGACTCATGCCATGCCCACCCCCTACCGCACCGAACTGCAGGCCATCCTGCGCCTGGCCGGGCCGCTGATCGCCGCCCAACTGGCCTATGTCGCCATGGTCTTCACCGACACCCTGATGATGGGCAAGCTCGGCCCCGACGCCCTGGCCGCCGGGGGCCTGGGCGCCTCCACCTACGCCTTCGTCTCCACCGTGTGCAGCGGCGTGGTGGCGGCCACCGGCAACCTGGTGGCGATCCGCCATGGCGCGCGCGACCGCGCCGGCACAGCCGCCGCCACCCAGGCGGGGCTGTGGGTCGGCCTGGGCCTGGCGCTGCTCGCCGGCGCCCTGCTGTGGAACCTGGAGCCACTGCTGCTGATCCTCGGCCAGGCGCCGGCGACGGTGCACGGCACCATGAGTTTTCTGCACAGCATTCTCTTCGCCCTGCCCGGCTACCTGGCCTTCATGGTGCTGCGCGGTTTCACCAGCGCCATCGAGCGCCCCGGCCCGGTGATGGCCATCAGCGCGCTCGGCGCGCTGGCCAACCTGGGCCTGAACTATGCCTTCCTCGACGGCTGGTTCGGCCTGCCGCGCCTGAGCCTGGCCGGCATCGGCCTGGTCACCGCCATCGTCATGAACCTGCTGCCGCTGATCCTCGCGCTGTACCTGCGCTGGCACCCGGCCTACGCCGGCTACCCGCTGCTGCGCGGCCTGGGCCGGCCACAGCGCCGGGAGATCGCCGAGACGCTGCGCCTGGGCCTGCCGATCGGTGGCACCTATGCAGTGGAGTCGGGCATGTTCACCGTGGCCACCCTGTGCATGGGGGCGATCGGCGCCACCGCGCTGGCCGCGCATCAGATCTCTATCCAGTCGGTGTACCTGGCCTTCATGGTGCCGGTGGGGATTTCCTACGCGGTGACCTTCCGCATCGGCCAGCACTACGGCGCCGGGCGCCTGCTCGAGGCGCGCCGCGCCGGGCGGGTGGGCATCGGCTTCGGCGCGCTGTGCATGTTCGCCTTCGCCCTGTTGTTCTGGCTGGCGCCGCGCCAGGTCATCGGCCTGTTCCTCGATCTCGAGCAACCGGCCAACCAGGCGGTGGTGCAACTGGCCGTGAGCCTGCTGGCGATCGCCGCCTGGTTCGAGCTGTTCGATGGCCTGCAGAGCATCGCCATGGGCGCCATCCGCGGCCTCAAGGATGCCCGCACCACCTTCCTGGTGGGCCTGGCCGGCTACTGGCTGGCGGGCGTGCCGCTGGCCTGGCTGCTGGCCTTCCCCTTCGGCTGGGGCCCGCACGGCGTCTGGTGGGGGTTGGCGGCGGGGCTGGCGTGCACCGCGCTGGGCCTGTGCCTGGCCTTCGAGGCGCGCACCGCGCGGCTGCTGCAGCCGATGGCGGAACCGGGCTTCAGTTGCCGACCGGGTCCTGCTGCCTGAGCGCGCGTCCGGCGCCGAACACCAGGAAGCGCGCCAGCTCGGGCAACGGCAGCGGGCGGCTGATCCAGTAGCCCTGCACCTGGTCGCAGCCGAACTGGCGCAGCAGCTGGCGCTGGTCGGCGCTTTCCACGCCCTCGGCGACCACCTCCAGGTTGAGGTTGTGCGCCAGGTTGATCATGGCCCGCACCAGTTGGCGGTTCTCCGCGCGCTCGGACATGCCGCCGACGAAGCTCTTGTCGATCTTCAGCAGGGTGATCGGCAGGCTGTTGAGGTGGACGAAGGAGGAGAAGCCGGTGCCGAAGTCGTCCAGGGAGAAGCGCACGCCCAGTTGCCCCAGCGTCTGCATGGTCTGCAGGACCTGCTCGCTGCGGCGCATCACGGCGGTTTCGGTGAGTTCGAACTCCAGCCAGCGCGCATCCACGCCGCGCTCGGCGATCAGCCGTTGCAGCGTGGGCAGCAGCTGGCTGTCCTGGAACTGGCGGAACGACAGGTTGATGGCCATGTGCAGCGGCGGCAAGCCGCGCCCAAGCAGCCACTGCATGTCGCGCAGGGCGCGGGCGATCACCCAGTAGCCCAGCGGCACGATCAGCCCGCTCTCCTCGGCCAGGGGCACGAAATCCCCCGGGGTGAGCAGCCCGCGGCTGGGGTGGCGCCAGCGCACCAGGGCCTCGAGGCCGACGATGGTGTCGCTCTCCAGGTCCAGGCGCGGCTGGTAGTGCAGTTCCAGTTCGTCGCGGCGCAGGGCCCGGCGCAGTTCGCTTTCCAGTTCGGCCAGGCTGCGCGCGCCGCGGTTGATGCGCTCGTCGAAGAGATGGAAGGTGCAGCCCTGGCGCATCTTGGCCTGCTGCATGGCGATGTGCGCGTGCCACATCAGGGCGTCGGCGCTGTCGCCGGAACGGGCATGGGCCAGGCCCAGGCTGCAGCCTAGCAGCAGGCTCTCGCCTTCCACCCAGTAGGGCTCGCCCAGCACTTCGACGATGCGCTCGGCCAGGCGCTCGGCGCGCCGCGGGTCGCGGCGGGTGTCCAGCAGCAGGGCGAACTCGTCGCTGCCCAGGCGCGCCAGGCGGTCGCCGTGCTCCAGGTGCGAGCGCAGGCGCGCCACCACCTGCAGGATCAGGCGGTCGCCGGCCTGGTGGCCGAGGGCGTCGTTGACGTGGCGGAAGTTGTCCAGGTCGAGGTGGCCGAGGGCCAGGCCGCGGCCCTGGAACTCGTCCAGCTGCGCGGCCAGCAAGGTCTGGAAGCCCTGGCGGTTGGCGATGCCGGTCAGCGGGTCCTGCTCGGCCAGGCGCTGCAGGGTGGCTTCCAGGCCGCTGCGTTCGCGGGCGTAGCGCAGGGAGCGGCGCAGCACCTCGCTGCTCAGTTGCGGCGTCAGCCAGTCGGCCACGCCGGCGGGCGTCTGCGCGGGCTCGCGCTCCAGCAGCAGGATGATCGGCAGCCGGCAGTTGTCCCGCGAGGGCAGCTTGCCGGGGGTGGCCAGCACCAGGCCGACCTCGTCCTCGTCGAACAGGCTGCGGGCGGACTCCCAGGAAGGCGCGGTGATCAGCGAATAAGCGTTGCCCAGCGCGGCGAGATGCTCGCGCAGCAGCTGGGCCCACTGCGGCGTTTCAGCCAGCAGGAGCAGGCGCGTGGACTCGACCGACGCAGCCAAGCGACCCCCATGAAAAGAAAAGGAATGCCCTGGGCGCCATCCCATGCCCCGGCCATCCGGATTGGCGTTCCAGCGCCCGGACGAGGCCGTCTGTCGGCGCAGAACCAAGAAACTCTTCAGAGTTTTCTTCAACTAATGCAGCCACAAGCCTAATACAAGTATGAATTTATCCAAAACGGCGAAGCGCGACGGCGTCACAGATCGCCGTTTTTCCGCAGCCCCGGGCGGGGCTGGTAGAATGGCCGCCCGCTTCGCCATCGATACCCTTCCCGAACCATGTCCCGACTCAACCCCCGGCAGCAAGAGGCCGTGAACTACGTCGGCGGCCCCCTGCTGGTGCTGGCCGGCGCCGGCTCCGGCAAGACCAGCGTGATCACCCGCAAGATCGCCTACCTGGTGCAGCAGTGCGGCATCCGCGCCCAGTACATCGTCGCCGTCACCTTCACCAACAAGGCCGCGCGCGAGATGAAGGAACGCGTCAGCACCCTGCTGCGCCCCGGCGAAGGCAAGGGCCTGACCGTCTCCACCTTCCACAACCTGGGCCTGAACATCATCCGCAAGGAATACGCCGCCCTGGGCTACAAGCCCGGCTTCTCGATCTTCGACGAGAGCGACGTGAAGGCACTGATGACGGACATCATGCAGAAGGAGTATTCCGGCGACGACGGCCTGGACGAGATCAAGAACCTGATCGGCGGCTGGAAGAACGACCTGATCCTGCCCGAGGAGGCCCTGGCCAAGGCGCGCAACCCCAAGGAACAGACCGCCGCCATGGTCTACCTGCACTACCAGCGCACCCTGCGCGCGTACAACGCGGTGGACTTCGACGACCTGATCCTGCAGCCGGTGAAGCTGTTCCAGGACAACCCGGACATCCTCGAGAAGTGGCGCAACCGCGTGCGCTACATGCTGGTGGACGAGTACCAGGACACCAACGCCAGCCAGTACCTGCTGGTGAAGCTGCTGGTGCAGCAGCGCGCGCACTTCACCGTGGTCGGCGACGACGACCAGTCGATCTACGCCTGGCGCGGCGCGCGCCCGGAAAACCTGATGCAGCTCAAGGACGACTTCCCCTCGCTGAAGGTGGTGATGCTGGAGCAGAACTACCGCTCCACCAGCCGCATCCTCAAGTGCGCCAACGTGCTCATCGCCAACAACCCCCACGTGTTCGAGAAGCAGCTGTGGAGCGAGATGGGCGAAGGCGACCCGATCCGGGTGATCCGCTGCCGCAACGAGGAGGCCGAGGCCGAGCGGGTGGCCATGGAAATCCTCACCATCCACCTGAAGACCCAGCGGCCCTACAGCGAATTCGCCATCCTCTACCGCGGCAACTACCAGGCCAAACTGATCGAGCTGAAGCTGCAGCACCACCAGATTCCCTATCGCCTGTCCGGCGGCACCAGCTTCTTCGCCCGCCAGGAAGTGAAGGACCTGATGTCCTACTTCCGCCTGCTGGTGAACCCGGACGACGACAACGCCTTCCTGCGGGTGATCAACGTGCCGCGCCGGGAGATCGGCTCGGCGACCCTGGAGAAGCTCGGCAACTACGCCACCGAGCGCGGCTGCTCGATGTTCGCCGCCAGCGGCGAGCTGGGCCTGGCCGAGCACCTGGACGCGCGCTTCGTCGAGCGCCTGCAGCGCTTCAAGCGCTTCATCGACAAGGTCCGCGAGCAGTGCGCGGGCGCCGACCCGATCGGCGCGCTGCGCAGCATGGTGATGGACATCGACTACGAGAACTGGCTGCGGCAGAACGCCTCCAGCGACAAGGTCGCCGACTTCCGCATGGGCAACGTCTGGTTCCTCATCGAGGCGCTGAAGAACACCCTGGAGCGCGACGAGGACGGCGACATGACCATCGAGCAGGCCATCGCCAAGCTGGTGCTGCGCGACATGCTCGAACGCCAGCAGGAGGAAGAGGAAGGCGCCGACGGCGTGCAGATGATGACCCTGCACGCCTCCAAGGGCCTGGAATTCCCCTACGTGTTCATCCTCGGCGTGGAGGAGGAAATCCTCCCCCACCGCTCCAGCATTGAGGCCGACAGCATCGAGGAAGAGCGGCGCCTGGCCTACGTCGGCATCACCCGGGCGAAGAAGAACCTGGCCATGACCTTCGCCGCCAAGCGCAAGCAGTACGGCGAGATCATCGACTGCTCGCCGAGCCGCTTCCTCGACGAACTGCCGCCGGAGGACCTGGTCTGGGAAGGCCAGGAAGACGCCCCGGTGGAGGTCAAGGCGGCCAAGGGCAACGCGGCCCTGGCGGACATCCGCGCGCTGCTCAAGCGCTGAGCCTGCGCGCCGACGCGCTCTTCGTAGGATGGGTTGAGCTTGCGAAACCCATGCGGTCGTGGCGATGGGTATCGCTTCGCTCAACCCATCCTACGATGCTGGCACGGACGGGAAATGCGCCACCAACCTGTAGGAGCTGGCCCTGCCCGCGATTCGCGCGCAGGGCGCGCTCCTACAATGGAATGCCACGGCGACGGCCAGCGGAAGCTGTCCACCCGATCAGCTTCTTCTTTTGTCGGAAGGTCGCGCAGGCCGGCGCTTACGAGGTAGAATTGCGCGCTTCATCAGCGGCCCCAGCTCCGCCAGGAAGCCCTCAATTGAACACCCTCAAAGACAAAATCCGCAGCGAAGGCGTCGTCCTCTCCGACCAGGTCCTCAAGGTAGACGCCTTCCTCAACCACCAGATCGACCCGCTGCTGATGAAGCAGATCGGCCACGAGTTCGCCGAACGCTTCAAGGGCCAGGGCATCACCAAGATCGTCACCATCGAGGCCTCGGGCATCGCCCCGGCGGTCATGGCCGGCCTGGAGCTGGGCATCCCGGTGATCTTCGCCCGCAAGTTCCAGTCGCTGACGCTGAAGAACGACCTGCTGATCTCCAAGGTGTTCTCCTTCACCAAGCAGACCGAGAGCACCATCGCCATCTCCGCGCGGCACCTGACCGCCGCCGACCACGTGCTGGTGATCGACGACTTCCTCGCCAACGGCCACGCCGCCAAGGCGCTGATCGACCTGATCCAGCAGGCCGGGGCGAGCATCGCCGGCCTGGGCATCGTCATCGAGAAGTCCTTCCAGGACGGCCGCAAGCTGCTGGAAAACGAAGGCTACCGCGTCGAATCCCTGGCCCGGGTGAAGTCCCTGGCCGGCGGCGAGGTCGAGTTTCTCGACTGATCCAGGATGCGCGGTGAAAAAGGCGGGCGCCCGGCAAGGGTTCCCGCCTTTTTCATGCCCTTCGTTCGCGCCTACATAAAGCCGTCCCGGGTGGCGTGCAGACCGGCGAGGATCAAGCGCTGGTAGAGCTCTTCGCGCAGGCCGTCCGGCTGCTCCAGGCCCATGCGCTGCAGGTGCGCCGGGAAGGCCTCCGGTTCCGGCGCGTCCAGGGTGGCCCTGCCCAGTTCGAGGATCTCGCTGAGCCGGAGCTTGCTTTTCAGCCAGGTCAGCGCCCGCAGCAGGTCGCGCTCTTCCGGGGTGAAATCGCAACCCAGCGGGTATTCCGGCAAGGCCTCGCGGTGTTGTGCGCACAGCGTCTGCAGGCGTTCGGGAAGGTTGTCGCGGTGGCGCCGGTCCAGCTCGAAATCCGCCGGCAGCTTGCCCGCCGCCTTGGCCTCGGCGATGAGGCCGTCCTGGAAGCGTGAATCGGCGATGGCCAGCAGCGCTTCGATCACCTCGGCATCGTTCTTCCCGCGCAGGTCGGCGATGCCGTACTCGGTCACCACCATGTCGCGCAGGTGCCGCGGGATGGTGGTGTGGCCATAGCTCCAGACGATGTTCGAGCTGACCTCGCCGCCGCTCTCGCGCCAGCTGCGCAGCAGCAGGATGGAGCGCCCGCCGTACAGCTCGTGGGCCTGGGCGACGAAGTTGTACTGGCCGCCGACGCCGCTGACCACGCGGCCGTCCTCCAGTTGGTCGGCCACCCCGGCGCCGAGCAGGGTCACGGTGAAGGCGCTGTTGATGAAGCGTGCATCGCGGCGCTGCAGGCGCTTGAGCTCCTCGTCGCGGTAGAGGTTGTTGACGAAGCCGATGCCGGTCATGGCGATGCCAGCCAGGCACTCGGCCGGCAGTTCGCGCAGGCGCTGGTAGAAGGCCTGCGGGCCGAGGAAGAAGCCAGCGTGCAGCCAGACGCCGTCGGCGTCCGCGCGGTGCTGCTGCGCCTGTGGATGAACCTGCCGCTTGAGCACGCCGGCCTCGGCCAGGTCCAGCAGGCCCGGCACGAACATCTCGCTGCAACCGTAGAGGCCCTGAGTGAAGGCGCCCAAGCCGCCTTCGCGGTCGATCAGCCCGGCGTGGCGCTCGGCGATCTCCAGTTCGGCGAGCAGCGCGCGGTACGCGGTGTTGTCACGCTGGCGCAGCAGCAGCGCCGAGGTCACCGCATCGCCCATGGCGCCGATGCCCACCTGCAGGGTGCCGCCGTCGCGCACCAAAGCGCTGGCGTGCAGGCCGATGCAGTGGTCCTGCCAGCCCACCGGCATGTAGGGCGTGGAGAACAGCGTGCTGGTATCCGCCGGCTGCTCCACCAGCAGGTCGAAGATATCTTCGTCGACCTCGGCGTCGCCCGGCATGTACGGCAGGTCGCGGTGCACCACGCCGATACAGAGGATGCGCTCGCCGGCCGCGCGGCGGCGGCGCAGCATGGGCAGCAGGTCGAGGGTGATGTCCGGGTTGCACGCCAGGCTCAGCCTGCCGGACCGCGCCGGGTCACGGGCGACCAGCTGGGCCACGGCGTTGATGCCCTTGGCGTCGAGGTCGCGGGCGACGTGGCTGTAGTTGCAGCTGATGTAGTTCTGCTGCGCCGGCGCGCTGTCCAGCAGGCTGCCCGGCTGCAGGTAGAACTCCTCGACGCGCACGTTCGGCGGCAGGCTGCCCTGGCGCAGGTCGCGCAGGTAGTCGAGTTCCGGGTAGTCGCCGTACAGGCGTTCGACGAAGGGTTCGAGAAAGCGCCGCTGCAGCTCGCTGCCGGCCTGGGGCCGGCCCAGCGACAGCGCCGTGTAGAGCGTCAACTGGCGCGCCGGCTGCTCGCCCAGGCGCCGGTAGAGAAGGTTGACCAGGTGATTGGGCTTGCCCAGGCCCAACGGCAGGCCCAGGCGAATCGGGCCATCGAGCCCGGCCAGCAGGTGATCGACGGCTTCGTCGAGGGTGCAGCGGTGCGCCAAGGTGCGATCCTCCGTGGTTGCCTGTCCAAGTTTGGACCGGAAACCGGCGGGGAGGCTCCGGCGTCTTTTCATTCAAGTGGCGCGGTGGTTCAGCGGAGGGGGCCGTTCGCGCCACCGGGGCGTCCGGCGTGGCCGGTAAATCCAATCGCGGACAAAGTCCGCTCCGCCCGCGCTTCCTGTAACCGTAGGAGCAACTGTCTGCGCCGAGGTGTTTTTCGTAGGATGGGTTGAGCTTGCGAAACCCATGTGGTTGCGCTGATGGGTATCGCTGCGCTCAACGCCATCCTACGAAAAGCCGTGTTTCCTGGCACCGTAGGAGTAACTGTCTTGCGCCGAGGTGCTCTTCGTAGGATGGGTTGAGCGTGCGAAACCCATGCGGTTGCGCTGATGGGTATCGCTTCGCTCAACGCCATCCTACGAAAAGCCGTGCTTCCTGGAACCGTAGCTGGCCCTGCCCGCGATTCGCGCGCAGGGCGCGCTCCTACAGGGGAATGGCGTGGGTGGGGGCGGCGTAGGAGCGAGCTTGCTCGCGAATGAGCCCCGCAGCGGAGTCTGTTCGCGAGCATGAGGGGGTGAGGATCGACGCGCGGAGCCGAGGCCCCACTCTGCAAGCCAAGCCCCAGCCCCACCCCCTATGAAAAATGCCGTTTCCCCAACCAGAGAAACGGCATTCTTTCTTGAGCGGACAGCATCGGCCCGTAAGCGGCTTTTCCTGCCAGCCCGTGGCTCAGAGGCCGGACATGTGCTTGATGGCAGCCTTCAGCTCGTCGTCCGAGCAATCGGCGCAGGTGCCTTTCGGCGGCATGGCGTTGATGCCGGAAATGGCCTTGGCCAGCAGGCCATCGAGGCCGCCCTGCTCCTTGGCGCGCTTGCCCCACTCGCCCTTGTCGCCGACCTTGGGCGCACCCAGCAGGCCGGTGCCGTGGCAGGTGGTGCAGACCTTGCCGACGATCTCTTCGCCCGAACGCGGCGCACCGCCACCTCCGGCGGAAGCGACAGCGCCGACGCCTTCGCACTCCTTGCCCTGGACGCAGACCTTGCCCACCGGTTCCAGGCGCTTGGCGATGTCGTCATTGGTCGTGGCTTGGGCGCCAGCGGCCATCAGGGCCAATACGGCGGCCTGGGCCACCAGGATTTTCTTTATCAGGTTCACCCTTTTACCCTCATCGTGGCTTGTACGCCCGGGCACGGTTTCCATCGCAGTCTAGGTAGCGCGGGCGGCCGCAAGTATAACGGAAGAGCGCGCGTCTGAAACAATTGCAGGGCCCGCGAGGGCCTTGCGTCATACGGTCGCAGGCGGCTCAGCCGCCTCTAAAAATTTGCCGGAGTGGTCGCGCTTATGAGCCTCGCCGGCGCATCGAAGGGGTTGCGGAAGCGATGCGGGCGGGTGCTGTCGAAATAGTAGCTGTCGCCGCTTTCGAGGACGTACACCTCGTCGCCGACGGTCAGCTCCAGGCGGCCTTCGACCAGCACGCCGGTCTCCTCGCCTTCATGGGAGTACATGTCGTCGCCGGTGTCGGCGCCTGGCGGGTAGGTCTCGTCGAGCAGCGTGATGGCGCGGCTGGGATAGGCCTTGCCGATCAGCTTCATGATGATGTCGCCGTCGGACAGGTCGCTGAGTTCGTCTGCCTTGTAGACCACCTGGGTGTTGCTGTCCTGCTCGATGTCCAGGGAGAAGAACTCCACCAGGGACATGGGGATGCCGCCCAGCACCTTCTTCAGGGAGCTGATCGACGGACTCACGCTGTTCTTCTCGATCATCGAGATGGTGCTGTTGGTGACGCCCGCGCGCTTGGCGAGTTCACGCTGGGACAGCCCTTTGAGTTTGCGGATGGCTTGCAGACGAGCGCCAACGTCCAAGGGTCGGGTCCTCCTTATTTCTTGTTCTGCCAGGCTCTAACGGGCGGAACCCGCCTGCGCCTTGCGGCGAGCGGGTTCCGAAGTGCCCGTATCATGGCAACACCGTTCAGTATTTACAACAGATCGGCCTCGGATACTGCGCAAACTTTACGCAGTTCGTCGCTCAGTCGCCGCTGTAGACACGCGGTACGCGCTTGAGGTTGCAGAACAATTGATAGGGGATGCTGCCGCACAGGCTGGCGAGCTGGCTGGCCGGGACGTTCGGCCCCCACAGCTCGACGCGGCTGCCCAGGCCGGCGCCGGGCAGGTCGGTGAGGTCGACGGTGAGCATGTCCATGGACACCCGGCCGATGATGCGGCTAGCCTGGCCGTCGATGAACACCGGGGTGCCATCCGGCGCGTGGCGCGGGTAGCCGTCGGCATAACCCATGGCGACCACGCCGACGCGCACCGGGCGCTCGGCGACGTAGCGCGCGCCGTAGCCCACCGGCTCGCCGGCCGGCAGTTCGCGCACGCCGATGATCTTCGACTCCAGGGTCATCACCGGGCGCAGCTGGTCGGCCAGCGGCTGGGCCTGTTCGAAGGGGGTGGCGCCGTAGAGCATGATGCCCGGGCGCACCCAGTCGCTGGGCACGCTCGGCCAGCCGAGGATGCCGGGGGAGTTGCGCAGGCTGACCTCGTAGGGCTGGCCCAGGCCGGCGCGCACGGCCTCGAAGGCGGCGACCTGCTCCCCGGTGCGTGTGCAGTCCAGCTCGTCGGCGCGGGCGAAGTGGCTCATCAGCACCACCTTGGCCACGTGCGGCAGGGCCTGCAGGCGCGCCAGGGCGGCGGCGTAGTCCTGCGGGAAGAAGCCGACGCGGTGCATGCCCGAGTCCATCTTCAGCCACAGCGTCAGCGGCTTGGCCGGGCGGGCGCGCTCGATGGCCTCCAGTTGCCAGGCCGAGTGCACCACGCACCAGAAGTCATGGCGCTCGATCAGCTCCAGTTCGCTGGCCTCGAAGAAGCCCTCCAGCAGCAGGATGGGCGCGCGGATGCCGGCTTCGCGCAGCTCCAGGGCCTCTTCGATGCAGGCCACGGCGAAGCCGTCGGCCTCCGCCTCCAGGGCCTTGGCGCAGCGCACCGCGCCGTGGCCGTAGGCATCGGCCTTGACCACCGCCAGCGCACGCGCGCCGCTGACTTCGCGGGCCAGGCGGTAGTTGTGGCGCAGGGCCTGGAGGTCGATCAGGGCACGGGCTGGACGCATGGCGGGAACTCTCTGTTATTCGGGTACGGCGCAGCCGCGGGCGAACCCGCACCGACGAAGGCCGTGAAGCAAAAAAAGGCCTGGCAATCCGACCAGGCCCCACGCAAAGGGTTTACGGCAGGGCCGCGACCACCGACATCTCCACCAGGATCTCAGGCTCGCAGAGCCTGGCTTCCACGGTGGCGCGGGCCGGGGCGGTGCCTTGCGGCAACCACTGGTCCCAGACGGCGTTCATGCCGGCGAAGTGCGCGTCGATGTCCTTCAGGTAGATGGTCACCGAGAGGATGCGCGTCTTGTCGGTGCCGGCCTCTTCGAGCAGGCGCTCGATGCTGGCCAGGACCTCGCGGGTCTGCTGTTCGACGCCGGCGGCCATGTCGTCGCCCACCTGGCCCGCCAGGTAGACGGTGCCGTTGTGGACGACGATCTGGCTCATGCGGCCATTAGTGTGCAGGCGCTGGATGGCCATTCTGAGCCTCCGAGGCGTTGCTGTAGCGGGAAATGTCCAGGCCGTCGGTGCTGATCTGCGGGCGCTTCTTCGCCATCAGGTCGGCCAGGTAGCGGCCCGAACCGCAGGCCATGGTCCAGCCCAGGGTGCCGTGGCCGGTGTTCAGGTACAGGTTGCGGTAGCGGGTGCCGCCGACGATCGGGGTGCCGTCCGGGGTGGCCGGGCGCAGGCCGGTCCAGAAGGTCGCCTGGCTGACGTCGCCGCCCTCGGGGTAGAGGTCGGTGGTGATCATTTCCAGGGTCTCGCGGCGGCGCGGGTTCAGCGACAGGTCGAAACCGGCGATCTCGGCCATGCCGCCGACGCGGATGCGCTGGTCGAAGCGGGTGATGGCGACCTTGTAGGTCTCGTCGAGGATGGTCGAGGTCGGCGCCATGTCCGGGTTGGTGATCGGCACGGTCAGCGAGTAGCCCTTCAGCGGGTAGACCGGGGCGTTGATGCCCAGCGGCTTGAGCATCTGCGGCGAGTAGCTGCCCAGGGCCAGCACGTAGTGGTCGGCGGTGACCAGTTGACCGTCGATCCACACGCCGTTGATGCGGTCGCCGGCGAAGTCCAGGCGCTGGATGTTCTGGTTGAAGCGGAACTCCACGCCCAGGCCCTGGGCCAGTTCGGCCAGCTTGGTGGTGAACATCTGGCAGTCGCCGGTCTGGTCGTTGGGCAGGCGCAGGGCGCCGACCAGCTTGTCGGCCACCTTGGCCAGGGCCGGTTCGACGCGGGCGATGCCGGCGCGGTCGAGGACTTCATAGGGCACGCCGGAGCTTTCCAGCACGGCGATGTCCTTGGCGGCGGAGTCGAGCTGGGCCTGGGTGCGGAACAGCTGGGTGGTGCCCAGGGTGCGGCCTTCGTAGGCGATGCCGGTTTCGGCGCGCAGTTCGTCGAGGCAGTCGCGGCTGTACTCGGACAGGCGCACCATGCGCTCCTTGTTCACCGCGTAGCTGGCGGCGTTGCAGTTGCGCAGCATCTGCCACATCCAGGCGTACTGGCTGGGGTCGCCGGTGAGCTTGATGGCCAGCGGCGCGTGCTTCTCCAGCAGCCACTTCATGGCCTTCAGCGGGATGCCCGGAGCGGCCCAGGGCGAGGCGTAGCCGGGGGAAACCTGGCCGGCGTTGGCGAAGCTGGTTTCCAGGGCCGGGCCGGGCTGGCGGTCGACCACCACCACTTCGAAGCCGGAACGGGCCAGATAGTAAGCACTGGCGGTGCCGATCACACCGCTGCCGAGAACCAGAACGCGCATCGCTGCCTCCCACGTCGCGTGGGGCACGCGACGTTTCTTATTTTGAACGTCAGTTGCGCGCAGTATAGGAATTCGACCGCAGAAATAATCACTATTTAACAAGCGGTAATTGAAGGAAATTCTTGGTGAAAACGCCTTTCACGGAGGCGCATCCACCAGACAACCAGCAAAAACACCTGAAAAATCCATAGCCATGCAAGTATGTCGGATCACGGTTTTCAGCAACTAATTCGGCGCGCTTCGGCGAACACGGGATTTACTCCCGCCAGGACCGGGGCCGACAGGAATAAGCGCTGCCGCGACGGCAGGTCGCAGGCGCCGCCCGACAGGCGGCGGCGCCAGGGAAATCCCCTTACTTGCGTACCCACTTGCCATTGAGCTGGATGTATTGCCCGGACGGGGTGCGGTCCATGGCCTTCTTGCCGGCCAGGGCTTCCACGTCGCCGAGCTTGGCGCCGCTCTGGCCGGCCACCTTCTGGTACTCGGCGCGGCGCGCGGCGTTGATCTGGGCGGCGATGTCCGCCGCCTGGCCGCTGTTGCTGACCACCCCTAGGTAGCCGTCGGGCTGCTCGCCGACCAGGCCCTGGGCCTTGGCCCCGCCCAGGGCCGACATGGCCTGCTCCAGGCTCATGGCCAGGGCCGGCAGGCTGACGCAAAGGGCCAGCAGGGCGACGCCGAGTTTGCTGCGCAGTGTCATCTAGAAGCTCCTCAGAACAGACCGCTGTTCTCGTTGATGATGCCATCCAGGGCCTTGTCGACCTTGATGTAGATCTCGTGCTCAATCTTCACGTTGAGGTTGATGTTGATCGGCTCCTTGGGCGCCGCCAGCTGTACCGTCGGCGTACAGCCCTGGCTGAGCCCGAGCAGGGCCAGGACGGCGATGAGTGCGCATGGGCGCATGCGGTGTTCTCCTTGCGATCAGGGCGCGGCAGGTGGCTGGTTGCGCAGGCGTTCCTGCACGCGCTTGCGGATGGTGTCGCTGACCCGGTCGCTCAGCTGCAGGCTGGTCAGCAGGTCCGGGATGTTCTCCTCCAGGTTGACGTTGAGGTTCACCGGCCGCCCCTGCTCCAGCGCCGGGTTGCGGCCGCTGATGGCCAGGGCCAGGAGCAGGCGGCCGCCCTCAGCATAATCCACGCGGCTGGCCAGGCGCTCGTAGCGGAAGTCGTCGAGCATGGTCGCCACCAGTTGCATGGCCGGGTTGCTCTGACCGAGGGCGCGGATCTTCTCCGAGCGGAACTGCAGGGTGCCCGGCAGCCGCGCGGCGACCTGGCCGCCCTGGATGCGCAGCCCGCCCGGGCCGAGCAACAGCGGCAGCTCGCCGTCGAGGATGCCGTTGCCGGCAAGGCCCTCGGCGGGATAGGCCTTGAGGATTTCCTCCAGCAGCACGCCTTGCAGATGCAGGCTCTGCGCGGGATTGTCACGGGCCAGTTGCAGCGTGCCGCCGTCCAGCCAGGCGCGGCCGCCGAACAGCTTCAACTCGGCCTGGCGCCAGTCCAGGCGGCCGGCCAGCGGCTGGTCCAGGCTGGCGCTGTAGCCACCCTGGAACTGCAGGGGCCCGAGCAGCACGCCGGGGTTGAGCTGTTCCACGCGCAGGCCGGGCAACTGCAGCGTCAGTTGCGAGCCGCGCAGTTGCAGCTTCGCCTCGCCGTCCAGGCCGTGGATCTCGCTGCGGTCGTAGACGCCTTCCAGGCCCCGGCCGTTCAGCGTCAGGTCCAGCTGCTGGGCGCCCTGCCCCGGTGGCAGGCGCCACTGCGCGCGGGCCTGCAGGCGGCCGTTGTTCAGGCTGAGCAGCGCCGGCCAGTCGGCCAGGCTGGCCGCCAGCGGGTTGCCGCTGCGCAGGAAGAATTCCGGTAGTTGCGCCGTCAGTTCCAGGCTGCCGTCGGCCTGGTGGCGCAACTCGACGTCGGCGGCCAGGCCGCCGCTATTCTGCAGCCGGCCCTTGAGCTGTTGCTGCGCCAGGCCGGCGCCGAGCTGGCCCTGGTAGCTCCAGGCGAGCGGCTTGAGGTGCGCCTGGCGCAGCTCGCCGGCCGACAGTTGCACCGCGCCGTCGAAGCCCAGGCTGAAGGGCTGGCCGGCGGCATAGCCCAGCGCCAGGCTGGCCTTGTCCGCCGTCGCGCCGAGCTTGGCGGCCTTCAGCCCCTGGGGCCCGGCCAGGCTGCCCAGGCTCAGCTTGGCGCCCTTGCCCAGGCGCAGGCTGGCCGCGGCCTGGCCAATCTCGCCGTCCAGCGGCAGGTCGAGCGCCGCCTTGCCCAGGCGCAGGCCGGGCAGTTGCAGGTCCGCTACCTGGGCCTGCAAGCGGGCCTGGCTCAGGGCCAGGGACAAGGCTTCACCCTCCACCAGCGCCAGCACGCCTTGCAGGCGCAGGTCGCTGGCGCCCTTGCCGCGCAGGTCCAGGCGTACCGCGCCGGGAGCAGTGTCGTCGGGTTGTAGGCCCAGGCGCAGGCTGGCCGGGCGCAGGCCCACCGGTAGCGCCTGCAGCCAGTCGCCATAGAGGTCGGCCAGGTAGAGGTCGCCGTCCAGCACCCGCGGCCGCCACTGCCCCGGCGCGGTCGCGGCCGCCTGAAGTTGCAGGTCGCCCTGCAAGGTGCCCAGGCCCGGTAGCGGCCAGGGCTGCGGCAATTGCATGGCCAGCTCCAGTTCGCCCTGGCTGTCGCGCAGTGCGGGCCAGTCCGGCCAGGGGCCGTCGCCGCCGAGGGTGCTGTCCCAGCTCAGGCGCAGGCGTCCGGCCTCGGGTAGGGAGACCGGCAGGGTCGGCGTCGGCAACCAGGGCGCCAGCCAGGCGCGCACGGCGTCCAGTGGCGGCACCCCGGGGCTGGCCAGGCTGCCGCGCCAGTGGCGCTCGGCTGGCGCCCAGCTGGCGTCGAGGTCGGCCAGGCGTTCGCCATCCAGATCGGCCTTCAGCTCCAGCCGCCAGGCGTCCTGTTCCGGGCGCAGGGTGCCGTCGAGGGCCAGGCGCTGGCCACCCTGCTGCAGTTCGGCGGCCAGGGACGCGGCATTGCCGGGCAGTTGCTGCCAGTGCAGGCTGCCAACCAGGGTGCAGCGCCGCTGCCCGGCGCAGGGCAGTTCGAACTCGGCGCGCTGCAGGACGGCCCGCTGCGGCAGCAGGCCGAGCCACAGGCCCACCTGGTCGGGCGTCGGCCACTCCCCCGCCTCTTCCGTGGTCGCGGCGGCGGGCCAGGAACCCACGCGCAAGCGCTGTAGCTCCAGGCCACCCAGGCGCCAGCGCCCGTCGATACGCCGCGGCCAGCCCAGGCGCAGCTGATCGGCCTGGATTTCCAGGCGCGAAGCGGACTTTTCCCGCGTTACGGCCAGCCGTTGCAGTGTCAGACCGTCCAATGAAATGCCCGGCCCCTGCCAGTCCAGGCCGGCGATGCCCTGCTCCGCGAGCAGCCGCTGCCAGGCCTGCCCCGCCCAGAGGGCGAGCAGCGCGATGAGCAGCACCAGCAACAGCAGGATTCGGGTACGGGTCGAGCGCATGCCAGGCTCCGGCGGCGAAGTGGAAGGCCCGCGCATCCGGCGCGGACCTGGGAACAGGCTGGCGGCGTGCCCGCAGAAGATCAAGGGGCAGTGATATCCACTGGCTTAACGTCTATATTTGGCGACAATCACCAACCATAAGCACCGCCCCCGAGCAGCCTCCATGAGAACCCAGCACCAAAGCCGCCGCGAACTGGACAAGATCGACCGCAACATCCTGCGCATCCTCCAGGAAGAAGGGCGCATTTCCTTCACCGAGCTGGGCGAGCGCGTCGGCCTCTCCACCACCCCCTGCACCGAGCGGGTGCGGCGCCTGGAGCGCGAAGGCATCATCATGGGCTACAACGCCCGGCTGAACCCGCAGTACCTCAAGGCCAGCCTGCTGGTGTTCGTCGAGATCAGCCTGGACTACAAGTCCGGCGACACCTTCGAGGACTTCCGCCGCGCCGTGCTCAAGCTGCCCCACGTGCTGGAGTGCCACCTGGTGTCCGGCCACTTCGACTACCTGGTGAAGGCGCGCATCTCGGAAATGGCCTCCTACCGCAAGCTGCTCGGCGACATCCTGCTGAAGCTGCCCCACGTGCGCGAGTCGAAGAGCTACATCGTGATGGAAGAGGTCAAGGAGAGCCTGACCCTGCCGATTCCCGACTGATCGCAACAGCTTGTCGAGTTTTTACGGCTTCCCCCCTTGGCGTGGCGGGAAGCCGGCGTTTATCCTGCGTAAAATTTTAACAACACAATAATCAGGATATCGCACATGAACGCCCGCGTTCGCCTCCCGGTGCACACCGACCAGCACGCCCCTTCCTACTACGCCGCGACCCTCAACCGTCGCATCCAGTGCCCTCCCCTGGCCGGCGAGGAAGTGGCCGACGTGTGCATCATCGGCGGCGGCTTCTCCGGGCTGAACACCGCCATCGAGCTGGCCGAGCGCGGCTTCTCGGTGGTCCTGCTGGAGGCCCGCAAGATCGGCTGGGGCGCCAGCGGGCGCAACGGCGGCCAGCTGATCCGCGGCGTCGGCCATGGCGTCGAGCAGTTCGAGCCGGTGATCGGCAAGGACGGCGTGCGCCAGCTCAAGCTGATGGGCCTTGAGGCGGTGCAGATCGTGCGCCAGCGCGTGGAGAAGTACGGCATCGACTGCGACCTGACCTGGGGCTACTGCGACCTGGCCAACAAGGCCTCGGACGTCGAGGGCTTCCGCGAGGACTACGAAGAACTCAAGAGCCTGGGCTACACCCACGAGCTGCGCCTGGTCCCGCAGGAGGAAATGCGCAGCATCGTCGGCGCCGACTGCTACGTCGGCGGCATGGTGGACATGGGCTCGGGCCACCTGCACCCGCTCAACCTGGCCCTGGGCGAGGCGGCCGCGGCGCAGTCCCTGGGCGTGCGCCTGTTCGAGGATTCGCAGGTCACCCACATCGACTACGGCGCCGAAGTGCGGGTACGCACCGCCAAGGGCAGCGTGCGCGCCAAGACCCTGGTGGTCGGCTGCAACGCCTACCAGAACGGCCTGAACCACTACCTGGACGGCAAGGTGCTGCCGGCCGGCAGCTACGTCATCGCCACCGAGCCGCTGCCGGCGGACCTCGCCCACGAGCTGCTGCCGCAGAACATGGCGGTGTGCGACCAGCGCGTGGCCCTGGACTACTACCGCCTCTCCGCCGACAACCGCCTGCTGTTCGGCGGCGCCTGCCACTACTCCGGGCGCGACCCGGCGGACATCGCCGCCTACATGCGGCCGAAGATGCTCAAGGTGTTCCCGCACCTGGCCGACGTGCGCATCGACTACCAGTGGGGCGGCATGATCGGCATCGGCGCCAACCGCCTGCCGCAGATCGGCCGCCTGCCCGGCCAGCCCAACGTGTACTTCGCCCAGGCCTATTCCGGTCACGGGGTGAACGCCACCCACCTGGCCGGCAAGCTGCTCGCCGAGGCCATCGCCGGGCAGCAGGGCGGCGGTTTCGAGCTGTTCGCCAAGGTCCCGCACGTCACCTTCCCCGGCGGCAAGCTGCTGCGTTCGCCGCTGCTGGCGCTGGGCATGGCCTGGTATCGCTTCAAGGAGGCGCTGAGCGGCTAGAATCTCCGCAGTCCCGCTACGGCGGGCGGCCTGGAGATTCCCGCTTGCTACCACGCTTCCTGTGGCTGGCGCTGCTGCTGCTCGGCGGCTGCGCCAGCGTTCCCCTGCCCACGCCCTCGCACGCCCTGTCGCCGGGCGGCACGGCCCTCGGCGACGCCGTGCAGCAACGCGCGGCGGCGCACCCCGGCGCCTCCGGCTTCCGCCTGCTGGCCTCCAGCAGCGACGCCTTCCTCGCCCGCGCCGAGCTGATCCGCGCCGCCCAGCGCAGCCTGGACATCCAGTACTACATAGTCCACGACGGCCTCACCACCCGCGCGCTCATCCACGAGCTGCTCAAGGCCGCCGACCGCGGCGTGCGCGTGCGCGTGCTGATCGACGACACCAGCAGCGACGGATGGGACTACGAGATCGGCGTGCTGGCCGCCCACCCGAACATCCAGGTGCGCCTGTTCAACCCGCTGCACCTGGGCCGCAGCACCGGCATCACGCGCAACCTCGGGCGCCTGTTCAACCTCGTCGAGCAGCACCGGCGCATGCACAACAAGCTGTGGCTGGCCGACAACAGCGTGGCCATCGTCGGCGGGCGCAACCTGGGCGACGAGTACTTCGGCGCCAAGGCGGAAATGAACTTCAGCGACCTCGACCTGCTCGGCGTCGGCCCGGTGGCCAAGGAGCTGGGACAGAGCTTCGACCAGTACTGGAACAGCGCCATCAGCCGCCCCATCGAGGACTACCTGTGGGGCAAGCCCGAGCGCGCCGACCTTGAACGCGCCCGGCGCGGCCTGGACAGCTACCTGGAAAAGAGCCGGGTGCGCCACTCCGCCTACCTGCAACGCCTGCACCTGCGCGGCGCCTCGTCGAACCTGGACAGCTGGCTCGACGACCTGGTCTGGGCCCCGGGCCGCGCCATCTGGGACGACCCGCTGAAGGTCCTGGACCGCGGCCAGAGCCGCCCGCAGCAACAGCTGAGCACCCAGCTCGAACCGCTGTTCCGCCAGGTGTCGAAGGAACTGATCCTGGTCTCGGCCTACTTCGTGCCAACCGACAGCGGCGTCACCTACCTCACCGGCCGCGCCGACGACGGCGTCAGCGTGCGCCTGCTGACCAATTCCCTGGAAGCCACCGACGTGCCCGCCGTGCACGCCGGCTACGCGCCCTACCGCATGGCCCTGCTGGAGCACGGCGTGCAGCTCCACGAACTGCGCGCCCAGCCGGACCAGCGCCTGGCCGGCGCGCCCTGGACGGTGCGCGGCTCCAGCAGCGCCAGCCTGCACAGCAAAGCCATCGTCTTCGACCGGCGCCAGGTGTTCATCGGCTCCTTCAACTTCGACCCGCGCTCGATCATCTGGAACACCGAGGTCGGCATCATCGTCGACAGCCCGGAACTGGCGGAGCAGACGCGCAAGCTGGCGCTGGCCGGGATGTCGCCCAGCGTCAGCTACCAGGTACGCATCGACCGCAGCGGCAGCCGCCCGAGGTTGACCTGGGTCGACGAGCGCGACGGCCATCCGCACGTGCTGCACCACGAGCCGGGCAGCCTGTGGCGCCGCTTCAACGCCTGGATCGCCGGTGCCATCGGGCTGGAGAGGATGTTATAGGCGTTATCCGCGATCACCGTGCGTGGGCTCGGCCCATCGCGGACGGAGTCCCGCTACGTGGCAGGAGTCGCCCCGTAGGATGGCGTTGAGCGCAGCGATACCCATCACCGCGGCCGCATGGATATCGCAAGCTCAACCCATCCTACGAAGAGCAGCGGGCCTCAGCGCCCGCTCGCTTCCGGCAGCTCATCGCCCTCCAGTTCCACCGGCGGCAAGCCCTTGCGCCATACCAGCACGACGAAACCGAAGGCGCCCAGGGCCATCATCAGCGGCAGCGCATGGCCGCTCACCCACTGGCTGACCGCGCCGGTGGTCAGCGGTCCGATCAGGCAGCCGATGCCCCACAGCTGGGCGATGTGCGCGTTGGCGCGGACCAGCGCATCGTCGCGGTAGCGCTCGCCGATGAGGATCAGCGACAGGGTAAAGAGCCCCCCGGCGCTCGCGCCGAACAGCACCAGCACCGGCCAGATCGCCGGCCCGTGCAGCAGCGGCGGAATGCCCAGGCTGCTCAGCAGCAGGACGATGCCGCAGCCCTTGAACAGCGTCTGCCGCGATACCCGGTCGGCCAGCCAGCCGATGGGCAGCTGCAGCAGCGCGTCGCCCACCACCACTACCGTGACCATGGTCAGCGCCACCGCCTGGGTGAAGCCCTGGCGCACGCCGTAGACCGGCAGCAGGGTGAGGATCATCGCCTCGAAACCGGCGAACAGCACCACCGCCCAGGCGATGGCCGGCAGCTTGGCGCAGAAGGCGAACAGGCCGCGCCCCGAGGCGCTGTGCGGGTCCACCCTGGGTGCGCCGCCGCGACCGACGAGCAACAGCGAACCGCACACCAGCAGGCCGACGCCCAGCCAGAAGCCGCGGTCGTCGGCGGTGCCGATAAAGGTCAGCAGCACCGGGCCGGACAGTTGGCTCAGCGCATAGCCGGTGCCGTACAGGGCCACCAGGCGGCCACGCCATTTCTCCACGGCCAGCTGGTTGATCCAGCTTTCGCCAAGGATGAACACCACGGTCAGTTGCACGCCGATCAGCAGGCGCAGCACCAGCCACACCGGGTAGTTCTGCAGCAGCGCCAGCAGGCCGACGGAAAAGGCCCCGCTGAGCAGGCACCAGCGCATCAGCCGCGGCGTGCCCAGGCGGGCGGCCAGGCGCCCGGAGATGAGCGCGCCGAGCAGTACGCCGACGGCTGGCGTGGCGGCCATCACGCCGATGGCGAAGCTGCCGTAGCCCCAGCTTTCCAGGCGCAAGGACACCAGGGGCATGGTCAGGCCGAGGGCCAGGCCGATGCTGATGACCGACAGGCAGACAGCGAAATAGGCACCCCAACGCATTGTCGTTCTCCCGTTCCATCCGGAGCGCACTCCGGGCCAGATGCCGGGCCCGGCGCGCAATGCAAAGCGGCCGGGCTCCCCAAGGGAAACCCGGCCGCGGGTATGGCTCTTTGTCAGAGCCGGCCCCGGCGAGGGGGCCGACCTTGTAAGCCTTTGACTCTGGACTTCGCCACGGAGGGCGCGAGCTAGAGCCAGGCAAGGCGTGATCGGATTCGGACGCGCAGTTTACGCCAGTAAATGAGCAGGCCGAATCCGATCACAACGCAGCATGGCCGACGCGCAGCCCCTCCGAACGTTATTACAGCTTGATCCAGGTAGCCTTCAGCTCGGTGTACTTGTCGAAGGCGTGCAGCGACTTGTCACGGCCGTTGCCCGACTGCTTGAAACCACCGAAGGGCGCGGTCATGTCGCCGCCGTCGTACTGGTTGATCCACACGCTGCCGGCGCGCAGGGCCCTGCCGATCAGGTGGGCCTTGGACAGGTTGCTGGTCCAGACCGCGGCGGCCAGGCCGTACGGGGTGTCGTTGGCGATGCGCACGGCTTCCTCGGCGTCCTCGAACTCGATCACCGACAGCACCGGGCCGAAGATTTCCTCGCGGGCGATGCGCATGGCGTTGGTCACGCCGTCGAAGATGGTCGGCTCGACGTAGGTGCCGCCGGTCTCTTCCAGGGTGCGCTTGCCGCCGGCCACCAGCTTGGCGCCGTCGTCGTGGCCGGCCTGGATGTAGCTCAGCACGTTGTTCATCTGGGTGGTGTCGACCAGCGCGCCGACGTTGGTTTCCGGGTCCAGCGGGTTGCCCGGCTTCCAGGCCTTCAGCGCTTCGACCACCAGCGGCAGGAACTCGGCCTTGATGGATTTTTCCACCAGCAGGCGGGAACCGGCGGTGCACACTTCGCCCTGGTTGAAGGCGATGGCGCTGGCGGCGGATTCGGCGGCGGCCTTCAGGTCAGGCGCGTCGGCGAAGACGATGTTCGGGCTCTTGCCGCCGGCTTCCAGCCACACGCGCTTCATGTTCGACTCGCCGGCGTAGACCATCAGCTGCTTGGCGATCTTGGTCGAACCGGTGAACACCAGGGTGTCGACGTCCATGTGCAGGGCCAGGGCCTTGCCCACGGTGTGGCCGAAGCCCGGCAGGATGTTCAGCACGCCTTTCGGGATGCCGGCCTCGACGGCCAGCTGGGCGACGCGGATGGCGGTCAGCGGCGACTTCTCGGACGGCTTGAGGATCATCGAGTTGCCGGTGGCCAGGGCCGGGCCGAGCTTCCAGCAGGACATCAGCAGGGGGAAGTTCCACGGCACGATGGCGGCGACCACGCCCACGGCTTCGCGGGTGACCAGGCCCAGCTGATCATGCGGGGTGGCGGCGACTTCGTCGTAGACCTTGTCGATGGCTTCGGCATTCCAGCGGATGCTGTTGGCGGCGCTGGCGACGTCGATGTTCAGCGCGTCGCTGATCGGCTTGCCCATGTCCAGGGTTTCCAGCAGGGCCAGTTCTTCGGCGTGCTGCATCATCAGCTCGGCGAAGCGGATCATGACCTTCTTGCGCTTGGCCGGCGCCTGGCGCGACCACACGCCGGACTCGAAGGCGGCACGGGCAACCTGCACGGCGCGCTCGGCGTCGGCGGCGTCGCAGCTGGCGACCTTGGCCAGGAAGCGGCCATCCACCGGGCTGATGCAGTCGAAGGTGGCGCCGTCGGCGGCATCGACGTACTGGCCGTCGACGAAGGCACGGCCTTCGATCTTCAGGTTCTGGGCGCGAGCTTCCCAGTCGGCGCGAGTGAGGGTACTCATGACAACTTGTCCTCTTATTGAATTACTTATCGAAGTCCCGGCGCCCCGGGGATGGGCGCGCTGTCAGAAATTCTGCAAGGCGGCGCGAGGGCCACGCTGTCCGCCACCCTAAACCGGGATGGGCGAATTTTCAATATTTTTGACACTTTGGCACCAAAACGCCTTGTCACGTTCGTTTTATTAAACATAGACTCGATCGATTCCGCCTCCGTCCGGGCCCGCCCGCAGTGGCGGAGCACTCGTACAACCCACAATAAAACGAGAGTCAGCATGAACATCGAGCAGATCGTCGACTTCGCCCAGGCCGGCACCGCCGCCGAGCACTACCGCCCGGCGCCGGAGAAGGTCCTCAAGGGCGATCCCGAGCAAAGCGTGCGCAACCACTACGCCAGCCCCTGCGGCCAGTTCAACGTCGGCATCTGGGAAGGCGCGGTCGGCCACTGGACCATCAACTACACCGAGCACGAATACTGCGAGATCCTCCAGGGCGTGTCGGTGATCCGCGATGCCGACGGCGGCGCCAAGACCGTGCGCACCGGCGATCGCTTCGTCATCCCGGCCGGCTTCAAGGGCACCTGGGAGGTGCTGGAGCCTTGCCGCAAGGTCTATGTGATCTTCGAACAGAAGGCTTGATAGCTGTTTGACGAAAAAACGCCGCTTTCTCCAAAGCGGCGTTTTTGTTTTGTTGGGGGCTGCCCTGTCATTGCAGGGCGGATAACGCCAATGGCGTTGCACGGGCGTAGGAGCAACTGTCTGCGCCGAGGCGTTTTTCGTAGGATGGCGTTGAGCGCAGCGATACCCATCAGCGCAACCGCATGGGTTTCGCAAGCTCAACCCATCCGACGAAAAGCCACGCTCGCTCATGCGCTAGGAGCGGGCTTCGTCCGCGATGGGATTCGCCGGCCACGCCGGACGCCCCGGTGGCACGAACGGCCCCACCAGCCCCGCCGCGCAGACATGAAAAAACCCGCCAATTGGCGGGTTTCTTCGCAAGGGCCGGGATCAATTACTTGATCTTGGCTTCCTTGTAGATCACGTGCTTGCGAACGACCGGATCGAACTTCTTGATCTCGATCTTCTCAGGCTTGGTGCGCTTGTTCTTGTCGGTGGTGTAGAAGTGGCCGGTACCGGCGCTGGACACCAGACGGATCAGTTCACGCATGATTGCAGCTCCTTAGAATTTTTCGCCGCGGGCGCGCAGGTCGTTCAGGACGGCCTCGATGCCACGCTTGTCGATGATACGCATGCCCTTGGCGGAAACGCGCAGGCGTACGAAGCGCTTCTCGGACTCAACCCAGAAACGGTGGTGCTGCAGGTTCGGCAGGAAACGGCGGCGGGTTTTGTTGTGTGCGTGGGAAATGTTGTTCCCGGTAACCGGACCCTTACCGGTCACTTGGCAAACTCTCGACATGGCTCAGCCCTCTATAAACCACATGCCAAACCCGGCATGGGTTGGCTGCTTGAACTCGTTGATACTTGGTTTCCACCCGGGTCTTACCTGCCCGACCGCCACTCGATTCCGAGTCGACGGGGCAGGGCCCCAGAAAAGAGCGCAGCTTTATATCAGAAAGCCGCCTAGTGCCGCAAGGGAGCAAGCGGCTTATCCACATGCCGGCGCAGCGGGGCCGCGGCCCGGCGCCCTTGCCGTTCGTCGACTTTCACCGTTGTCGCCCGCCGCGGCTTGGTCTAGGGTAGCCGGTTCAAGGCCGACAACGGCCTTGCATGACTGCGCCCAGCCCACGGGACGGGCATTTTCCCACCATTTCCGGAGTCCGTCATGCGTCTGCTTCCACTCGCCCTGCTGCTGGCCCCCGCCCTGGCCGGCGCCAGCACCCTCAGTGTCTGCACCGAGGCCAGCCCCGACGGCTTCGACGTCGTGCAGTTCAATGCCCTGACCACCACCAACGCCTCGGCCGACGTGCTGATGAACCGCCTGGTGGAGTTCGACGCGGCGCAGGGCAAGGTGGTGCCGAGCCTGGCCGAGAGCTGGACGGTCTCCGCCGACGGCCTGACCTACGACTTCAGGCTGCGCAGCGGAGTGAAGTTCCACCACACCGACTACTTCAGCCCCAGCCGCGAGCTGGGCGCCGACGACGTGCTGTTCAGCTTCCAGCGCATGCTCGACCCGGCTCAGCCCTGGCACAAGGTGGCGCAGAGCGGCTTCCCCCACGCCCAGTCGCTGCAGCTGCCGGCCCTGATAAAAGCCGTGGAGAAGGTCGACGAGCACCAGGTGCGCTTCACCCTGAGCCACCCCGACGCCACCTTCCTGCCCATGCTCAGCATGGGCTTCGCCTCCATCTATTCCGCCGAGTACGCCGACCAGCTGATGAAGGCCGGCACCCCGGAGAAGCTCAACGCCCAGCCCATCGGCAGCGGCCCCTTCGTCTTCAAGCGCTTCCAGAAGGACGCGCAGATCCGCTACACCGCCAACCCGGACTACTTCGCCGGCAAGCCGGCGGTGGACAACCTGCTGTTCGCCATCACCCCAGACGCCAACGTGCGCCTGCAGCGCCTCAAGCGCGGCGAATGCCAGATCGCCCTGTCGCCCAAGCCGCTGGACGTCGAGGCCGCGGCCAGGGACCCGGCCCTGCGCATCGAGCAGACGCCGGCGTTCATGACCGCCTTCGTCGCCCTGAACAGCCAGCACCCGCCGCTGGACAAGCCCGAGGTGCGCCAGGCGATCAACCTCGCCTTCGACCGCCAGACCTACCTGAAGTCGGTGTTCGAAGGCAGCGCCACTGCCGCCGAGGGCGTCTACCCGCCGAACACCTGGAGCTATGCCAAGGACATCCCCGGCTACCCCCACGACCCCGCCCAGGCCAAGGCACTGCTGGAAAAGGCCGGCCTGAAGGACGGCTTCAAGACCACCATCTGGACGCGCCCCAGCGGCAGCCTGCTCAACCCCAACCCGAGCCTGGGCGCGCAGCTGCTGCAGGCCGACCTGGCCAAGGTCGGCATCCAGGCCGGGATCCGCGTGATCGAGTGGGGCGAACTGATCCGCCGCGCCAAGGCCGGCGAGCACGACCTGCTGTTCATGGGCTGGGCCGGCGACAACGGCGACCCGGACAACTTCCTTACCCCGCAATTCTCCTGCGCCAGCGTGAAGTCCGGGCTGAACTTCGCGCGCTTCTGCGACCCGAAGCTGGACGGCCTGATCAGCCAGGGCAAGGCGCTGAGCGAGCAGGACAAGCGCAGCGCGCTCTACCACGACGCCCAGCAGCTGATCCACGACCAGGCCCTGTGGCTGCCGCTGGCGCACCCCACGGCCTCGGTGCTGCTGCGCAAGGAGGTCAAGGGCTACGCCGTGAACCCGTTCGGCCGCCAGGATTTCTCCAAGGTCAGCCTCTGAGGCGCCGTTCAACGTGGGGCCGGCGCGATACCGGCCCCACGGCGAGCCTCACACCCAGCCCATCTCCGCCATCGACAGCGGCTCGCCGTCGCCGACGATGAAGTGGTCGAGCACGCGCACGTCCACCAACGCCAGGGCGTCCTTCAGGCGCTGCGTCAGCCTGCGGTCGGCCTGGCTCGGCTCGGTGATGCCCGAGGGATGGTTGTGACTGAGGATCAGCGCCGCGGCGTTGTGCGCCAGGGCGCGCTTGACCACCTGGCGCGGGTAGACGCTGGCGCTGTCGATGGAGCCGTGGAACAGCACCTCGAAGGCCAGGACGCGGTGGCGGCCGTCGAGGAACAGGCAGGCGAACACCTCGTGGGCCTCGTGGCGCAGCCGCGCCTTGAGGAAATCGCGCACCGCCTGCGGGCTCTCCAGGGCGGAATCGCGGCGCAGCTGCTCGGCCAGGTGGCGGCGGGCCATCTCCAGCACCGCCTGCAGCTGGGCGTACTTGGCGCGGCCCAGGCCCAGGTGGCTGCTGAAGCTGGCCTGGTCCGCCTCCAGCAGCGCGCGCAGGCTGCCGAACTCGTGGAGCAGGCGCCGCGCCAGCTCCACCGCGCTGCAGCCGACCACGCCGGTGCGCAGGAAGATGGCCAGCAGCTCGGCGTCGCTGAGGCTCGCCGCGCCGCGTTCGAGGAGTTTTTCCCGCGGGCGTTCCGCCGCGGGCCAGTGACGAATGCTCATGCAACCTCCCTGTCGAGCCGCCCGCTGTGCCGGGGCGGGCGCTGTGCTATCTTAGCCCGTCCCTTTCGCGCGACCGGAGGCCTGGGGAGGCGTCTCCGGCCCTGACGCGCGTCATCCAATTCCGAAGATAAGGCGGGCCTATGCAGCGGCTCTATCGAAAACGCATCGTCCTCGGCGTGGGCGGCGGTATTGCGGCCTACAAGAGCGCCGAACTGGTCCGCCGCCTGCGCGACCAGGGCGCGGAAGTCCGCGTGGTGATGACCCAGGGCGGCCGTGAGTTCATCACCCCGCTGACGCTCCAGGCGCTGTCCGGCCACCCGGTGCACCTGGACCTGCTCGACCCCGCCGCCGAAGCGGCCATGGGCCACATCGAGCTGGCCCGCTGGGCCGACCTGGTGCTGATCGCCCCGGCCACCGCCGACGTCATGGCGCGCCTGGCCCAGGGCGTGGCCAACGACCTGCTGACCACCCTGGTGCTGGCCACCGATGCCCAGGTCGCCCTGGCCCCGGCGATGAACCAGGCCATGTGGCGCGACCCGGCCACCCAGGCCAATGCCGAACTGCTGCGTGGCCGCGGTTTGCACTTCTTCGGCCCGGCCGCCGGCAGCCAGGCCTGCGGCGACGTCGGCCCCGGGCGCATGCTCGAGGCCGAGGAGCTGGCCCAGCGCGCCGCCGACTGCTTCCAGTTCCTCTCGCTAACCGGCCAGCACGTGCTGATCACCGCCGGCCCGACCCAGGAAAACATCGACCCGGTGCGCTACATCACCAACCACAGCTCCGGGAAGATGGGCTTCGCCCTGGCCGAGGCCGCCGCCGAAGCCGGCGCGCGGGTGACCCTGGTGACCGGCCCGGTGCACCTGCCGACGCCCGACCGGGTGAGCCGCGTCGACGTGGTCAGCGCCCGCGACATGCTCGCCGCCTGCGAAGCGGCGATGCCGGCCGACCTGCTGATCGCCGCCGCCGCGGTGGCCGACTACCGCCCCGAACTGGTCGCCACGCAGAAACTGAAGAAGGACCCGACCACGGGCGACGGCCTGCTGCTGCAGCTGGTGCGCAACCCGGATATCCTCGCCACCCTCGCCCAGCGCGCCGACCGGCCGTTCAGCGTGGGCTTCGCCGCGGAGACCGAGAACCTGCTGGAGTACGCCTCGCGCAAGCTCAAGGACAAGAACCTCGACCTGATCGTGGCCAACGACGTGGCCAACCCCTCGATCGGTTTCAACAGCGAAGAGAACGCGATCACCGTGATCGACCGCGAATTGCACGAAACTGCCTTCGCCCAGACCAGCAAGGGCAAGATCGCCCGCCAGCTGATCGCCTTCATCGCCGACCGCCTGAAACGACACTGAGAACCCGATGCATTCCCTGCAAGCCAAGATCCTCGACCCGCGCCTGGGCGCCGAATTCCCCCTGCCGCAGTACGCCACCCCCGGTTCCGCCGGCCTGGACCTGCGCGCCATGCTCAAGCAGGACACCGTCCTCGAACCCGGCCAGACGCTGCTGATCCCCACCGGCCTGTCCATCTACATCGCCGACCCGGGCCTGGCCGCGCTGGTGCTGCCGCGCTCGGGCCTGGGCCACAAGCACGGCGTGGTGCTGGGCAACCTGGTCGGGCTGATCGACTCGGACTACCAGGGCGAGCTGATGGTCTCCTGCTGGAACCGCGGCAACACCCCCTTCACCATCGCCATCGGCGAGCGCATCGCCCAGCTGGTGCTGGTGCCGGTGGTGCAGGCGCATTTCGAGCTGGTCGACAGCTTCGACGAAAGCCAGCGTGGCGCCGGCGGTTTCGGGCACTCGGGCAGCCACTGACACAATCCTCCAGGACGATTCGCCGAGGAGATGTTGCATGAAACTTTTCCAACGCAGTGCCAAGGGAACGGCCGACCTGCCGGAAGTCGCCCCGCCGCCGAAGGCTTCGGCAGGCCCGGCGGCCCGGCCGGAACTCAAGTCGCTGCTGCCGGCCCTGGGCGTGGCGACCCTCGGCGTGGCCGCCGCCGGCGCCCTGCTGTGGCTGACGCTGTTCGGCAGCGCCGAGCAGATGCACCGCCAGCAGTTGGCCGGCGCCTGGGGCGAAAGCCAGTCCGGCGCCCTGCGCCAGGCCCTGCTCCAGCTCGCCGCCGACACCCGTAGCGCCGCCGCCAACCCCGCGCTGCTGCCGGCGCTGGCCGACGCCAACAGCGCCCGCGCCCTGGAGGCCACCCTCGCCCACTGGCACCAGGACGGCCTGGTGGACGTCCACCTCAATGCCAGCGGCCAGGCCAGCCAGGACAACCAGCGTTCCGGCCCGCTGAACTACGCCGCCCTGGACATGCTGCGCCGCGCCGAGAGCGGGCAGAACGTCGCCCCCGAGGCCTACCGCGTCGGCCAGCGCTGGCTGCTCTACAGCGCCACCGCGCTGCGCGGCCCGGACAACGCCATCCAGGGCAGCCTGATGCTGGTCTTCGACCTGCAGCGCCTGCTCAAGGCCCTGCCGGACATGCCCGCCGACACCGGCCAGCTGCAGCTGGCCCAGCAGTTCGGCAGCTCGCCGGCGCAGGTCCTGCTGCAACGCGGCGAGGCCGGCAACGCCGCGCCGCTGAACCTGGCCAGCGGCAACCCGAACTGGAAACTCAGCTTCACCCCCGGCCCGGCCCTGACCGCCGCGCTGTATCCCCCGGCTCTGCTGGGCTGCGCCGCACTGCTGGCGCTGGCCGGCGCGCTGCTGGGCGTGTACCTCGCGCAAAGCGCCCTGCAACGGCGCCTGCGCCAGGACGCCCAGGCCATCGGTCAGTACTTGCAGGAACTCGGTGGCCAGCGCACTGCCAAAGCACCTGAAGTCGGCCTCGCCGCACTGCAACCGCTGGCCCAGGCGCTGGCGCGGCAGCCCAGGCGCAAGGCCGAGCCCCCGGCCCCCGCCAGCCCCGCACCGGCCCCCGAGCCCCGCCCGGTGGCGGCGAAGATCGACAAGCCGGCCAGCGCCGAGACGCAGCTGGTCGACCCACTGTTCCAGAACACCGACATTCTGGACATCGACATTCTTGATGAAGACCAGGACCTCCTGGGATTGGAGCAAACCCCCGCCATGAGCACGCCCAAAGCCCCGCAACTGCCCGCCAGCATCTTCCGCGCCTACGATATCCGCGGCGTGGTCGGCGACACCCTGACCGCCGAGACCGCCTACTGGGTGGGCCGCGCCATCGGTTCCGAGAGCCTGGCCCGCGGCGAGCCCTGCGTCAGCGTCGGCCGCGACGGCCGCCTGTCGGGCCCGGAGCTGGTCCAGCAACTGATCCAGGGCCTGCTCGACTGCGGCTGCCAGGTCACCGACATCGGCATGGTGCCGACCCCGGTGCTGTACTACGCGGCCAACGTCCTGGAGGGCAAGTCGGGCGTGATGCTCACCGGCAGCCACAACCCGCCGGACTACAACGGCTTCAAGATCGTCGTCGCTGGCGAGACCCTGGCCAACGAGCAGATCCAGGCCCTGCGCGAGCGCATCGAGAACAACGACCTCGCCAGCGGCGTGGGCAAGGTGCAGCAGGTGGACATCCTGCCGCGCTACTTCCAGCAGATCCGCGACGACATCGCCCTGGCCAAGCCGCTGAAAGTGGTGGTGGACTGCGGCAACGGCGTCGCCGGCGTGATCGCCCCGCAACTGATCGAGGCCCTGGGCTGCACCGTCATCCCGCTGTACTGCGACGTCGACGGCACCTTCCCCAACCACCACCCGGACCCGGGCAAGCCGGAGAACCTCGAAGACCTGATCGCCAAGGTCAAGGAAACCGGCGCCGACCTCGGCCTGGCCTTCGACGGCGACGGCGACCGCGTGGGCGTGGTGACCAACGAAGGCACCATCATCTACCCCGACCGCCTGCTGATGCTGTTCGCCAAGGACGTGGTCTCGCGCAACCCGGGCGCCGACATCATCTTCGACGTCAAGTGCACCCGCCGCCTGATCTCCCTCATCAGCGGCTACGGCGGCCGCCCGGTGATGTGGAAGACCGGCCACTCGCTGATCAAGAAGAAGATGAAGGAAACCGGCGCGCTGCTGGCCGGCGAGATGAGCGGCCACATCTTCTTCAAGGAGCGCTGGTACGGCTTCGACGACGGCATCTACAGCGCCGCCCGCCTGCTGGAGATCATCAGCCTCGACAAACGCGACAGCGAGCATGTGTTCTCGGCCTTCCCGCTGGACGTCTCAACACCGGAAATCAACATCACCGTCACCGACGAGAGCAAGTTCGCCCTGATCGAAGCGCTGCAGCGCGACGGCCAGTGGGGCGAGGCCAACCTCACCACCCTCGACGGCGTGCGTGTCGATTATCCCAAGGGCTGGGGCCTGGTACGCGCCTCCAACACCACGCCGGTGCTGGTGCTGCGCTTCGAGGCGGATTCCGAAGCCGAACTGGAACGCATCAAGGACGTGTTCCGCAACCAGCTCAAGGCGGTCGACCCCGCCCTGACCATCCCCTTCTGACCTGACCATGCCGGAGCCCAGCACCATGTCCCAGAGCCGCGATGACGCAGCCCAGGTAGCCCGCGTCCTTGCCGAAGCGCTTCCCTACATCCGCCGTTTCGTCGGCAAGACGCTGGTCATCAAGTACGGCGGCAACGCCATGGAGACCGACGAGCTGAAGAACAGCTTCGCCCGCGACGTGGTGCTGATGAAGGCGGTCGGCATCAACCCGGTGGTGGTGCACGGCGGCGGCCCGCAGATCGGCGACCTGCTCAACCGCCTGTCCATCGAGAGCCACTTCATCGACGGCATGCGCGTCACCGACGCGCAGACCATGGACGTGGTGGAGATGGTCCTCGGCGGCCAGGTGAACAAGGACATCGTCAACCTGATCAACCGCCACGGCGGCAGCGCCATCGGCCTGACCGGCAAGGACGCCGAGCTGATCCGCGCGAAGAAGCTCACCGTCACCCGCCAGACCCCAGAGATGACCAAGCCGGAAATCATCGACATCGGCCACGTCGGCGAGGTCACCGGGGTCAACACCGACCTGCTGAACATGCTGGTCAGGGGCGACTTCATCCCGGTGATCGCGCCCATCGGCGTGGGCGCCAACGGCGAGTCGTACAACATCAACGCAGACCTGGTGGCCGGCAAGGTGGCCGAGGCGCTGAAGGCCGAGAAGCTGATGCTGCTGACCAACATCGCCGGCCTGATGGACAAGCAGGGCCAGGTGCTCACCGGCCTGACCACCGAGCAGGTCGACAGCCTGATCGCCGACGGCACCATCTACGGCGGCATGCTGCCGAAGATCCGCTGCGCCCTGGAAGCGGTGCAGGGCGGCGTGACCAGCGCGCACATCATCGATGGCCGCGTGCCCAACGCCGTGCTGCTGGAAATCTTCACCGACAGCGGCGTCGGCACCCTGATCAGCAACCGCAAGCCGCGCCACTGAGCACTACCCGCCACGGCGCCCGCCGTGGCGGTTCCCCTCTTCCTTCCGGAGGCCGCAATGCCTTCAGTCTTCCCTGAACGCCACCAGTTCCACTTCTTCCACAGCCTGCGCGTGCGCTGGTCGGAGGTCGACCCCCAGGGCATCGTCTTCAACGGCAACTACCTGACCTACGCGGACGTCGCCACCACCGAGTACTACCGCAACCTGGAGATCCGCTACCCGGCCGACCTGCTGCGCGGCGGCGGCGACCTGTTCGCGGTGAAGAGCAGCCTGGAGTACTTCGCCCCGGCGCGCTACGACGACTGGCTGGACATGGGCGTGCGCGTCGCCCGCCTGGGGCGCAGCAGCCTGACCTTCCAGGTGGCGATCTGGTGCGAGGGCCAGCCGCTGACCCTCGGCGAGCTGATCTACGCCTACGCCAACGACCAGCGACAGAGCCAGCCCCTGCCGGGCTGGCTGCGCGAGCGCATCGCGAAATTCGAGCACTTGCCCGTCGACTGACGGACTAGCGGGAGGCGCCGAGCAATTGCGCGAGGCGCGCGCGGTCCGCCTCGAAGGTGGCCTTGGCCTGGGCGCGCAGTTGCTGGTAGTGGGCGATGTCGCGCAGCAGGCGCTGCTCCTCGTCCTTCAGGTTGGCCAACTGCTCGACCAACTGCTGCGGCACCTGGCGCCCGGCGCGCTCGGCGTCGGCGGCCTGGGCCTGCAGGTTGCCCTGCTGCGTCTTCAGCGACTGCAGGTTGCCCCGCGCCACGCTGCTCAGGCCATCCAGCTCGGACAGCTTGCGCTCGCGGGCGCGGTCGACGTCCTCGACGCTGGTATACAGGCGCAGCAGCTGGGCATCGGAACTGGCCTGGGCGGCAGCGGCCTTGCGCTGCTGGATTTCCTCCGCGGTCGGCGCCGGCGGCACCACGCGGATCACCCGCCCCTGCTCGTTGAGCACCTCGTAGCCCTTGCCGATGTACTGCGACGGCACGCCCAGGCGATCGATGACGGTCACACCCTTGTCGTTGACGTAGCGGTACATCTCGACGGCGCCGCCGGACGAGGGATTGCCGGCGGCATTCGCCGCCAGCGCCGGCCCGACCAGCCCGAAGGCCAGCAACCCCAACAATGCACCACGGCGAAAAGCACCCTGCTTGGCCATGCCGGACACCCTGTTCTGGTTAGATTCCGTACTGCGCGCGATAGGCCTCGACCGCCGGCAGGTGACGCTTGAGCTCGGCGTCGCCGGCCAGGTATTCGAGGACCTGCTCCAGGGACACGATGCTGACCACCGGCATGCCGAAGTCGCGCTCCACTTCCTGGATCGCCGACAGCTCGCCGCGGCCTCGCTCCTGGCGGTTCAGCGCGATCAGCGTGCCGGCGGCCCTGGCGCCCTGGGCCTCGATGATCTGCATGACCTCGCGGATCGCGGTGCCGGCGGTGATCACGTCGTCGACGATCAGCACCCGGCCGGCCAGCGGCGCGCCCACCAGGGTGCCGCCTTCGCCGTGGTCCTTGGCTTCCTTGCGGTTGAAGCACCAGGGCAGGTCGCGCCCGTGCTGCTCGGCCAGCGCCACCGCTGTAGCGGCCGCCAGCGGGATTCCTTTATAGGCCGGGCCGAACAGGACATCGAAATCGATGCCGCTGTCGACGACCGCGGCGGCGTAGAAGCGCCCCAGCTTGGCCAACGCCAGGCCACTGTTGAACAGGCCGGCATTGAAGAAATAGGGGCTGGTGCGCCCGGACTTGAGCGTGAATTCGCCGAAGCGCAGTACGCCGCGCTCGATGGCGAAACGGATGAAATCGCGTTGATATGCCTGCATGGGAATAGAACCGGCCGGTATGAATTTAGCTAAACCGTTTGAGCTCGGGTATCATACACACACGTGATTTTGGGGGCCATTTATGCGGATCATCAGTGTGAACGTGAATGGTATTCAGGCTGCAGCCGAGCGGGGATTGCTCAGCTGGTTGCAAGCCCAGAATGCCGACGTGATCTGCTTGCAGGATACCCGCGCCTCCGCTTTCGATCTGGACGACCCGTCCTACCAGCTGGACGGCTACTTCCTGTACGCCTGCGACGCCGAAGTGCCCAGCCAGGGTGGCGTCGCAATCTATAGTCGTCTGCAACCCAAGGCCGTCATAAGCGGGCTGGGTTTCGAGATGGCCGATCGTTACGGGCGCTACCTGCAAGCCGATTTCGATAAGGTGAGTATTGCCAGCATTCTTCTGCCGAGCGGGCAGGAGGGTGACGAGAACCTGAACCAGAAGTTCAAGTTCATGGAAGACTTCGCCGCCTACCTGAACAAGCAGCGCCGCAAGCGCCGCGAGTACATCTATTGTGGGTCGCTGTACCTGGCCCACAACAAGCTGGACGTGAAGAACTGGCGCGAATGCCAGCAGATGCCCGGCTTCCTCGCGCCCGAGCGCGGCTGGATGGACGAGGTGTTCGGCAACATGGGCTACGTCGATGCCCTGCGCGAGGTCAACCGCGAAGGCGACCAGTACAGCTGGTGGCCGGACAGCGAGCAGGCCGAAATGCTGAACCTGGGCTGGCGCTTCGACTACCAGATCCTCACCCCGGGTCTGCGCCGCTTCGTGCGCAGCGCCAAGCTGCCACGGCAGCCGCGCTTCTCGCGCCACGCGCCGCTGATCATCGACTACGACTGGACGCTCAGTATTTGAGAGCTGGAAGCTAGAAGCCTGAAGCTGGAAGCAAAAGCCGCCACGCTTCCAGCTTCTAGCAGCTACTTCAACGGCCGCCAGGTGAACGGATAGCGGTAGTCGCGGCCCTCGTTGGCCTTGACCCCGGCGATCACGGTCAGCACCAGGGCGCCGGCGCAGACCAGCGCCAGCAGCAGGAAGCCGATCACCAGCAGGCAGAGGAAGAAGCTGACCAGCATCGCCAGGCTGACGGTGATCTGGAAGTTCAGCGCTTCCTTGCCCTGGCTGTCGACGAAGGGATCGGACTCGCGCTTGATCTGCCAGACGATCAGCGGCCCCAGCAGGTTGCCGAAGGGAAAGACCAGCCCGAGGAAGGCGGAGAAGTGGCAGAACATCGCCCACTGCCGGGCTTCCTGGCTCGGTCGCGCTTGCAGTTCGTCGTTCATCCCCGCCCCTCCCGCGTCAGTCGGCCAGCGCGGCGCGCTGCAGTTCGAAGATTTCCTGCATGCCCTGCTGCGCCAGTTCCAGCATGGCGTTCAGCTCGGCCGGCTTGAACGGCTCGCCTTCGGCAGTGCCCTGCACCTCGATGAAGCCGCCGGCGTCGGTCATCACCACGTTCAGGTCGGTCTCGGCGGCGGAATCCTCCAGGTAGTCCAGGTCGAGCACCGGCACGCCCTGGTAGATGCCCACGGAGACCGCGGCGACCATCTGCTTGAGCGGGTTGCCCTTGAGCGCGCCGCGCTTCTTCAGCACCGCCAGGGCGTCGATCAGCGCCACGGTGGCGCCGGTGATGGACGCGGTGCGGGTGCCGCCGTCTGCCTGGATCACGTCGCAGTCGATGTACAGGGTGTTCTCGCCCAGTTTGGTCAGGTCCAGCGCGGCGCGCAGCGAACGGCCGATCAGGCGCTGGATCTCCAGGGTGCGGCCGCCCTGCTTGCCGCGGCTGGCCTCGCGGGCATTCCGCTCGCCGGTGGAGCGCGGCAGCATGCCGTACTCGGCGGTCAGCCAGCCCTGCCCCTGGCCCTTGAGGAAGCGCGGCACGCCGCTCTCGGCGCTCACGGTGCAGATCACCTTGGTGTCGCCGAACTCCACCAGAACCGAACCCTCGGCATGCTTGGTGTAGTGGCGGGTGATGCGGATCGGGCGCAACTGGTCGGCGGCGCGGCCACTGGGACGGTTCATCGAGACTTCCTATGCGAGATTGAATCGGATACTGGCCGCCATTATAGAGGCCCCGGCAGCCAGGCAACCACCGCCGGCGTGCGGCGGCCGGCCCCGCTGGGGTACAATTGCCGGTTCACGATGACATTTCATCGCTTTCAGTCGAATCACAGCGAGGTAGCCCCATGGTTCACAGCATGACCGCCTTCGCCCGCGTCGAACGGGCCGGGACCAATGGGACCCTGAGCTGGGAACTGCGCTCGGTGAACCACCGCTACCTGGAGCCGAACCTGCGCCTGCCGGAAACCTTCCGCGACCTCGAAGGGCCGGTGCGCGAGGCGCTGCGCCAGGGCCTGTCGCGCGGCAAGGTGGAATGCACCCTGCGCTTCAACGAGGACACCGCCGGCAAGCCGCTGCAGGTCGACCGCGAGCGCGCCGCGCAGCTGGTGGCCGCCGCCGAGGGCGTGGCCGCGCTGATCAGGCAGCCGGCGCCGATCGACCCGCTGGCCGTGCTGGCCTGGCCGGGCGTGCTGGTGGGCGATGCCGCCGACCCGCAGGCGCTCAACGCCGAGGCCATGACCGCCTTCAACCAGGCGCTGGACGAGCTCAAGGCCGGCCGCGCCCGCGAAGGCGCGGAACTGGCGCGAATCATCGACGAGCGCCTGGGCGCCATGCAGGAAGAAGTGGCCAACCTGCGCGAACTGGTGCCACAGATGCTCGGCAACCAGCGGCAGAAGATCCTCGACCGCTTCGCCGAACTGAAGCTGGAAGCCGACCCGCAGCGCCTGGAGCAGGAAATGGTCCTGCTGGCGCAGAAGAGCGACGTCGCCGAGGAACTCGACCGCCTGAGCACCCACGTCGCCGAGGTGCGCCGCGTGCTCAAGGCCGGTGGCGCCGCCGGCCGCCGCCTGGATTTCCTCATGCAGGAACTCAACCGCGAGGCCAACACACTCGGCTCCAAGGCCTTCGACCCGCGCTCGACCCAGGCCGCGGTGAACCTCAAGGTGCTCATCGAACAGATGCGCGAGCAGGTCCAGAATATCGAGTGAGCCGCGCGCTCGCTTTCCACCCATAGCCCCAGGATTCAGTCATGTCCGGCACCCTCTACATCGTTTCCGCGCCTTCCGGCGCCGGCAAGACCAGCCTGGTGAAGTCGCTGCTCGAGGCCATGCCCAGCGTGCGCGTCTCGGTCTCCCACACCACCCGCGGCATGCGCCCGGGCGAGGTGGACGGGGTGAACTACCACTTCGTCGGCCGCGACACCTTCACCGCCATGCTCGAACGCGACGAATTCCTCGAGCACGCCGAAGTCTTCGGCAACCTCTACGGCACCTCGCAGCGCTGGGTGGAAAAGACCCTCGCCGAAGGCCTCGACCTGATCCTCGAGATCGACTGGCAGGGCGCCCAGCAGGTGCGCCGGCTGATGCCCCACGCGCAGTCGATCTTCATCCTGCCGCCGAGCCAGCACGCCCTGCGCCAGCGCCTGACCAACCGCGGCCAGGACAGCGACGAGGTGATCGAGCGGCGCATGCGCGAGGCGGTCAACGAAATGAGTCACTACGTCGAATACGATCATCTGGTGATCAACGACGATTTCGCCCATGCTCTGGAAGACCTCAAGTCGATCTTCCGTGCCCGCCAGCTGCGCCAGGACGCCCAGCAGAAGCGCCACGAGCGGTTGCTCGAGGAGCTGTTGCAGCCGTCGGCATAACAAACGGCCCTTCCATAAAGATTGGCGATTTTTTAGACTATTCAGTCCGCCCGGAAACCCGGGCTCCATTTTCCGCAACGAGGAACACCATGGCCCGCGTCACCGTCGAAGACTGCCTGGACAACGTCGATAACCGTTTCGAGCTGGTCATGCTCGCCACCAAGCGCGCGCGCCAGCTGGCCACCGGCGGCAAGGAGCCGAAGGTAGCCTGGGAAAACGACAAGCCCACCGTGGTCGCCCTGCGCGAGATCGCTTCCGGCCTGGTCGATGCTGAAGTCGTTCAGCAGGAGGACGTGGTTGAAGAAGAACCGCTGTTCGCCGCCTTCGAAGACGAGGCCAACAACGAGGCCCTGTAATTCGATGACCGGCCGACGACCACAGGCGCCGTCCACTCGGCAGGGGGTGATGCCTTGCCGAGCATAGACGCCTTCGCCGACCGGCTCTCGAGCTATCTCGGTCCGGACCAGGTCAACCTGGTCCGCCGTGCCTACTACTACGCCGAGCAGGCCCACGACGGGCAGCGCCGCCGCAGCGGCGAGGCCTACGTCACCCATCCGCTCGCCGTCGCCAACATCCTCGCCGACATGCACATGGACCATCAGAGCCTGATGGCGGCCATGCTGCACGACGTGATCGAGGACACCGGCATCGCCAAGGAAGCGCTCACCGCGCAGTTCGGCGAAACCGTCTCGGAACTGGTGGACGGGGTCAGCAAGCTGACCCAGATGAACTTCGAGTCCAAGGCCGAGGCCCAGGCCGAGAACTTCCAGAAGATGGCCATGGCCATGGCCCGCGACATCCGCGTGATCCTGGTCAAGCTGGCCGACCGCCTGCACAACATGCGCACCCTGGAAGTGCTGTCCGGCGAGAAGCGCCGGCGCATCGCCAAGGAAACCCTGGAAATCTACGCGCCCATCGCCAACCGCCTGGGCATGCACAGCATGCGCGTGGAATTCGAGGACCTGGGCTTCAAGGCCATGCACCCGATGCGCTCCGAGCGCATCCGCCAGGCGGTCAAGAAGGCCCGCGGCAACCGTCGCGAGATCGTCGGCAAGATCCAGGAATCGCTGGTCAACTGCCTGGCCCGCGAGGGCATGGAAGGCCAGGTGCTGGGCCGCGAGAAGCACCTGTTCAGCATCTACAAGAAGATGCGCGGCAAGCGCAAGGCGTTCAACGAGATCATGGACGTCTACGCCTTCCGCATCATCGTCGACAAGGTCGACACCTGCTACCGCGTGCTCGGCGCCGTGCACAACCTGTACAAGCCGTTCCCCGGGCGCTTCAAGGACTACATCGCGATTCCCAAGGCCAACGGCTACCAGTCGCTGCACACCACCCTGTTCGGCATGCACGGCGTGCCCATCGAGATCCAGATCCGCACCCGCGAGATGGAAGAGATGGCCAACCACGGCATCGCCGCGCACTGGCTGTACAAGTCCAACGAGGACGAGGTGCAGAAAGGCACCCACGCCCGCGCCCGCCAGTGGGTCAAGGGCATCCTCGAACTGCAGCAGCGCGCCGGCAACTCGCTGGAATTCATCGAGAACGTGAAGATCGACCTGTTCCCGGACGAGGTCTACATCTTCACGCCCAAGGGCCGCATCATGGAGCTGCCCAAGGGCTCCACGGCGGTGGACTTCGCCTACGCGGTGCACACCGACGTGGGCAACAGCTGCATCGCCTGCCGCATCAACCGCCGCCTGGCGCCGCTGTCCGAACCGCTGCAGAGCGGCCAGACGGTGGAAATCGTCACCGCGCCGGGCACCCGGCCAAACCCGGCCTGGCTCAACTTCGTGGTCACCGGCAAGGCGCGCACGCACATCCGCCACGCGCTCAAGCAGCAGCGCCGCTCCGAGTCCATCAGCCTTGGCGAACGCCTGCTGAACAAGACCCTCGCCGGCTTCGACAGCCACCTGGAGAAGATCCCCGCCGAACGCATCCAGGGCGTGCTCAACGAGTACCGCATGGAAGTTTTCGAGGACCTGCTCGAAGAAATCGGCCTGGGCAACCGCATGGCCTACGTGGTCGCCCGCCGCCTGCTCTCCAGCGAAGGCGACGCCGCCGCCACCAACGCCGAAGGGCCGCTGGCGATCCGCGGCACCGAGGGCCTGGTGCTGAGCTACGCCAAGTGCTGCACGCCGATCCCCGGCGACCCCATCGTCGGCCACCTGTCGGCCGGCAAGGGCATGGTGGTGCACCTGGAAAGCTGCAGGAACATCAGCGAAATCCGCAACAACCCGGAAAAATGCATCCAGCTCAGCTGGGCCAAGGATGTCACCGGCGAGTTCAACGTCGAGCTGCGCGTCGAGCTGGAACACCAGCGCGGCCTGATCGCCCTGCTGGCGACCAGCGTCAACGCCGCCGACGGCAACATCGAGAAGATCAGCATGGACGAGCGCGACGGTCGCGTCAGCGTGGTCCAATTGGTGGTCAGCGTGCACGACCGCGTGCACCTGGCCCGCGTCATCAAGAAGCTGCGCGCGCTCAAGGGGGTGGTCCGGATCACCCGCGTGCGCAGCTGATCCCACCCCTCGCAAGGAGTCGACATGACCAAGACCGTTATCCACACCGACAAGGCCCCCGCGGCCATCGGCACCTACTCCCAGGCGATCAAGGCCGGCAACACCGTCTACGTCTCCGGGCAGATCCCGCTGAACCCGCAGACCATGGAACTGGTCGAGGGCTTCGAGGAGCAGGTCGTCCAGGTGTTCGAGAACCTCAAGGCGGTGATCGAGGCTTCCGGCGGCTACCTGCACGACGTGGCCAAGCTGAACATCTTCCTCACCGACCTGTCGCACTTCGCCAAGGTCAACGAGATCATGGGCCGCTACTTCACCCAGCCCTACCCGGCGCGCGCCGCCATCGGCGTGGCCGCCCTGCCCAAGGGCGCCCAGGTCGAGATGGACGCCATCGTCGTCCTGGAGTAAGCCTCCACTCCCGAACGGGGCCCTCGCGGCCCCGTTCGTTTTTCCCCGTTCGTCCGCAAGGAGCACCCGCATGCGTCGCGCCCTCGTCCTGAGCGCCCTGCTTGGCCTGCTGACCGGCTGCGCCGGCACCCCCGATCCGTCCGGCACCTGGATCAACCAGGCCGCCATCGACGCCGCCAGCAAGAGCGGCAAGCTGCGCGAGGCGCTGCTGGCCTACGGGCCCAACCTGGAATGGCGGCTCGACACCAAGCGCCAGCAAGCCACCTTCAGCAACGGCTTCGAACAGGGTGAAGGCCAGCTGAGCCAGGACCCGGCGGACAAGAAGCACTGGCAGGTGGCCTTCTACGGCAGCAAGCAGGAAGAGCTGGCGGTGGACGGCAAGCAACTGGTGCAGGTGGGCAGCGAGAACTGGCCGGAGCAGCGCTTCGCCCGCCCCGAACAGCAGGGCCCGGCGCCCATCGGCGCCAGCTTCCAGCGCGCCCTGTACGGCAGCTTCCTCAAGGGCACCTGGGTGATCCAGGAAGGCCCGGGCCAGGGCAGCAAGGTGACCTTCCAGGCCGACGGCCGCGTGGAGGGCATGCCCAGCGCCGACCGCTACGCCCTGTGCCTGGCCGGCGACTGCGCGGCCATGAGCGGCGACAGCGACAGCATCTGGCTGCAGCAGGGCCGCCAGGGCCGCGAATACCTGTTCCAGCGCGAGGACGACAAGCTCGAACTCTTCGAAGCGGTGAACCGCGCCCAGGCCGACGAGATGCCCGAATACGCCCCGGGCAAGCGCGTCTGGCTGCTGGAACGCGACTGAGCCGCAGGCGCCGCCCCGCGCGGCGCCTTCAGCGCACGCCCAGCCAGAGCAACCAGCCGCCCAGCGCCAGCAGCAGGGCGCCGCAGGTACGATCCAGCGCGCGCACCCGGCGCTGCAGCCAGCCGCGCCAGCGCCGCCGATCCAGCAGGCGCACCAGGGCCAGGTCCCAGAACAGCACCACCGCGCCCATCCACAGCACGCAGGCGCCCAGCGCCCAACCCGGCAGGTGGAAGGGCCCGAGCACGCCGAACAGCCCGGTGTAGAAGATCGGCAGCTTGGGGTTCAGGCTGCTGGCCAGGAAGCCTTCGCGCAGGCCGTGGAAGAAACCTCCCGCACGCTGCCCGGCGCTTTCCCCGGGAATCTCCAGTTCGCGCCGCGCCAGCACGGCCTGGGCGCCCAGCCAGACGAAGTAGGCCCCGCCCAGCAGCTGCACCACCCGCAGGCCGTGGTTCGCCAGGCCGGGCAGTTGGCCGAGGACCAGCAGCACCAGCCCCATGCTCGCCAGGTTGGCCAGGGCGATGCCGCTGGCGCAGCCGTCGGCATGGCGGCGACCGCGCAGCAAGGCGGCGCGGATCAGCAGGAAGAAGTCCGGCCCCGGCGACAGCAGGGCGGCGAAATGGGTGCTGGCGACCAGCGCGAAAGCGGCGAACATGGCGTTCTCCCGGAAGTGGCGGGAGGCCAGTCTGGCCAGGCGGCGCGGCGGCGGTCTTGTAGGAAACTCAGGTGCGCGTGGCGCTGCGGAAACGCCCCGGGGTCACGCCGGTGAAGCGGCGGAAGGTGCCGGAGAAATGCGCCTGGTCGCAGAAGCCCAGCTCCAACGCCGCCTCGATGGGCGTGGCGCCCTCCACCAGCAGGCGTTTGGCCTCGCGCACCCGGCGCTGCAGCAGGTAGGTGTGCGGCGGCACGCCGTAGGCGCGGCGGAAGCTCTCGATCAGGTGACGCGGGTGGCGCTGCACCAGGGCGGCCAGTTGCTCCAGGCTCACCGCCTCGCGGTAATGGCTTTCCAGGTAGTCGCGCAGCCGCGCGGTGACGCCGCCGTCGCGGCTCGCCGAAGCCGCCGGGCGCATGCCGCCGTGGCGCACGAAGACCAGCTCCAGCAGCGCCAGCAGCTCGCTTTCCAGGCCCAACGCGTCGTTGCGCTCGAATTCGCCGGCCACCCGCGCCAGGGCTTGCGCGACCAAGCCATCGTCACCCGGGTTCAACTCCTGGAAGCCACGCGGCAACTGCTTGCGGCCCAGCAGCGGCAGCAACCGCGACTCCTCGATGTAGAGCATGCGGTAGACCAGCCGCTCGCTCTCGGCGTTGCCGGTGTGCGGCTCCTCCGGGTTCATCAGCGACAGGGTGCCGGCCGGCAGCACGTGGCGCGCGCCGCGGCACTGGTAGCCGCCGGCGCCCTGGAGGATGGCGCCGATGGCAAAGGCGTCGTGGCTGTGGCGGCCGAACGGCTGGCCGGAGAAGTCCGCATGGAACAGCTCCACCCCGGGCAGCCAGGGACGCGCCAGCAGCCGGTTGGCGTCCACCTCAGTCCCTGCGCCCGGCGAGGATGGCGGCGTAGCCCTCGCGGTAGCTGGGGTAGCGCGGCACCCAGCCCAGCGCCCTGGCGCGGGCGTTGCTGCAGCGCTTGCTGCCGGTGCGGCGCACGCTCTGCTCGTCCGCCCAGTGGCTGACGCCCATGAGCCCGCGCAGGTAATCCACCACTTCGGCCAGCGGCGCGGGCGCATCGTCCACGCCGATGTAGCAGTCTTCCAGCTGCTGGCCGGCGGCATCGGCGCGCAGCAGGCAGGCCAGCAGCCCGGCGGCGTCCTCGGCGTGGATGCGGTTGGCGTACAGCGGCGGCTCGACGGCCACCCGGTAGCCTTCGCGCACCTGCTTGAGCAGCCACTCGCGGCCGGGGCCGTAGATGCCGGTCAGGCGCACCACGCTCGCGGGAATGCCGCTGTCCAGCGCCACGCGCTCGGCATCGAGCATGATCCGCCCGGAATACTGCCGGGCCTCGGCGGGCGAGGTCTCGTCGATCCACTCGCCGTCCGCCTGGGCGTAGACGCCGCTGCTGGAGACGAACAGCACACGCTTGGGCCGCTGCCCGCGCTGCTGCAGCCAGCCCAGGCAGTGGCGCAGGCCCTCGACGTAGGCGGCGCGGTAGCCGGCCTCGTCGTGCTGGGTCGCGGCGGCGGCGTAGACCAGGTAGTCCAACTCGCCCTCGGGCCAGGCCGACGGGCATTCGGCGCGGCCCAGGTCGCCGGCCACCGGCAGGATGCCCGCGGGCAGCGCGGCGGCATCACGGCGCAGCCCGTACACGCGCCAACCTTCGGCGGCCAACTGGCGGCCGAGGCGGCTGCCGACGTCGCCGCAACCGGCGATCAGAACATTCGCAGGCATCTTCGCCTCCTAAAGACAGGGCCCCGGAGTTTAGCGCGGTTGGTTCGCAACCGCGCAGCCGCTATGCTTGGCCCAACTCAACGGATTAGTCGCCATGACCCTCACCGAACTGCGCTACATCGTCACGCTCGCCCAGGAGCAGCATTTCGGCCGCGCCGCCGAGCGCTGCCACGTCAGCCAGCCGACCCTGTCGGTCGGCGTGAAGAAGCTGGAGGACGAGCTCGGCGTGCTGATCTTCGAGCGCAGCAAGAGCGCGGTGCGCCTGACCCCGGTGGGCGAAGGCATCGTGGCCCAGGCGCAGAAGGTGCTGGAGCAGGCCCAGGGCATCCGCGAGCTGGCCCAGGCCGGCAAGAACCAGCTGACCTCGCCGCTGAAGGTCGGCGCCATCTACACCATCGGCCCCTACCTGTTCCCGCACCTGATCCCGCAGCTGCACCGGGTGGCGCCGCAGATGCCGCTGTACATCGAAGAGAACTTCACCCACATCCTGCGCGACAAGCTGCGCACCGGCGAGCTGGACGCGATCATCATCGCCCTGCCGTTCCAGGAGGCCGACGTCCTCACCCTGCCGCTGTTCGACGAGCCCTTCTACGTGCTGATGCCGGCCGACCACCCCTGGACCGCCCGGCAGACCATCGATGCCGAGATGCTCAACGACAAGAGCCTGCTGCTGCTCGGCGAGGGCCACTGCTTCCGCGACCAGGTGCTGGAAGCCTGCCCGACCACCCGCAGGGGCGAGGAAAACCGCCACACCACCGTGGAATCCAGCTCGCTGGAGACCATCCGCCACATGGTCGCCTCCGGCCTGGGCGTGTCGGTGCTGCCGTTCTCGGCGGTGGACAGCCACCACTACGCTCCCGGGGTGATCGAGATCCGCCCGTTCACCCCGCCGGCGCCGCTGCGCACCGTGGCCATCGCCTGGCGCGCCAGCTTCCCGCGGCCGCGCGCCATCGAAGTGCTGGCCGATTCTATCCGCCTGTGCTCGGTGGCCCGGCCGACCGCCAAGGGCGACGCCCAACCGGCATGACCGAGCTGGCCAACGTCCCGGTCACGGCGCTCAAGGGCGTCGGCGCCGCGCTGGAGGAAAAGCTGGCGCGGGTGGGCCTGGAAAACCTCCAGGACATCCTCTTCCACCTGCCGCTGCGCTACCAGGACCGCACCCGCGTCACCCCCATAGGCGCGCTGCGCCCGGGCCAGGACGCGGTGGTCGAGGGCGTGGTGTCCGGCGCCGACGTGGTCATGGGCAAGCGCCGCAGCCTGCTGGTGCGCCTGCAGGACGGCAGCGGCACCCTGAGCCTGCGCTTCTACCACTTCAGCCAGGCGCAGAAGGAAGGCCTCAAGCGCGGCACCCACCTGCGCTGCTACGGCGAGGCCCGCCCCGGCGCCTCGGGCCTGGAGATCTACCACCCCGAGTACCGCGCGCTGAACGACGCCGCGCCGGCCCCGGTGGAGCAGACCCTCACGCCCATCTACCCGACCACCGAAGGCCTCACCCAGCAGCGCCTGCGCACCCTCAGCCAGCAGGCCCTGGCGCGCCTGGGGCCGAACAGCCTGCCGGACTGGCTGCCCGAGGAGCTGGCCCGTGACTACCGCCTGGCGCCCCTCGACGAAGCCATCCGTTACCTGCACCGGCCGCCGCCGGACGCCAACCTCGAAGAACTCGCCGAGGGTCGCCACTGGGCCCAGCACCGCCTGGCCTTCGAGGAACTGCTGACGCACCAGCTGTCGCTGCAGCGCCTGCGCGAAAGCCTGCGCGCCCAGCACGCGCCCGAGCTGCCACCGGCGAAGAAACTGCCGCAGCGCTTCCTGGCCAACCTCGGCTTCGCCCCCACCGGCGCGCAACAGCGCGTGGGCGCGGAGATCGCCTACGACCTGGCGCAGCCCGAACCCATGCTGCGCCTGGTGCAGGGCGACGTCGGTGCCGGCAAGACGGTGGTCGCCGCCCTGGCCGCGCTGCAGGCCCTGGAGGCCGGCTACCAGGTGGCGCTGATGGCGCCCACGGAAATCCTCGCCGAACAGCACTACCTCAACTTCAGCAAGTGGATGCAGCCGCTGGGCATCGAGGTCGCCTGGCTGGCCGGCAAGCTCAAGGGCAAGGCGCGCGCCGCCGCGCTGGAGCAGATCGCCGCCGGCGTGCCCATGGTGGTCGGCACCCACGCGCTGTTCCAGGACGAGGTGAAGTTCAAGCGCCTGGCCCTGGTGATCATCGACGAGCAGCACCGCTTCGGCGTGCAGCAGCGCCTGGCCCTGCGCCAGAAGGGCGTCGACGGCCGGCTCTGCCCGCACCAGCTGATCATGACCGCCACGCCCATCCCGCGGACCCTGGCGATGAGCGCCTACGCCGACCTGGACACCTCGATCCTCGACGAGCTGCCGCCCGGGCGCACCCCGGTGAACACCGTGCTGGTCGCCGACAGCCGCCGCATCGAGGTGATCGAGCGCGTCCGCGCCGCCTGCCGCGAAGGCCGCCAGGCCTACTGGGTGTGCACGCTGATCGAAGAATCCGAAGAACTCACCTGCCAGGCCGCCGAGACCACCTACGAGGAACTCGCCGCGGCCCTGGGCGAATTGCGCGTGGGCCTGATCCACGGGCGCATGAAGCCGGCGGAGAAGGCCACGGTGATGGAGGCCTTCAAGGAAGGCCTGCTGCAACTGCTGGTGGCGACCACGGTGATCGAGGTCGGCGTGGACGTGCCCAACGCCAGCCTGATGATCATCGAGAACCCCGAGCGCCTCGGCCTGGCCCAGCTGCACCAGCTGCGCGGGCGCGTCGGCCGCGGCAGCGCGGCGAGCCACTGCGTGCTGCTCTACCATCCGCCGCTGTCGCAGATCGGCCGCGAGCGCCTGGCGATCATGCGCGAGACCTGCGACGGCTTCGTCATCGCCGAGCGCGACCTGGAGCTGCGCGGCCCCGGCGAGATGCTCGGGACGCGGCAGACCGGTCTGCTACAGTTCAAGGTCGCGGACCTGATGCGCGACGCCGACCTGCTGCCGGCGGTGCGCGACGCCGCCCAGGCCCTGCTGGCGCGCTGGCCGCAGCACGTCGGCCCGCTGCTGGAGCGTTGGCTCCGACATGGCCAGCAATACGGTCAAGTGTGACCTGCTTCAATTTCACCGGTCGGATGACTGGCCAGTCACGAATAGCCGCTGGGTATACTCCCGGCTGCAGTTGCTAACCGGATCACAAAGCCCATGAGCGAAGCCGCACTCGCCGAAGCCCTCCCCGCCCCGTCGGTCATTCTCCAGCTGCTCGACCGCCTCGGCGTGCCCTGCCGCGAACTGCCCGACGACGACCAGCTGCCCAGCGCCCGCCGCGTGCAGGCGAGCCTGCTGGAAGACTCGGTGGGCACCCTGCTGGTGCTCTTCCCGCAGAACCAGCTGCTGGACCTCAACCGCCTGACCGAGCTGACCGGGCGCAAGCTGCTGGCGATCAAGCCGGAGCGCCTGGAGCGCATGCTCGGCAAGCACCAGCTCAGCCGCCTGCCGGCGCTGCCGCCGCTGACCAGCTCGCCCTGCCTGTACGACGAGCGCCTGCTGCAGGAGCCGCAGCTGCTGATCGAATCCGGCAACCCCGGCACCCTGCTGGAGATCGCCACCGGCGACTTCCGCCAGGTGCTGGAGAAGGCCAGCGCGGCGCGCTTCGGCGTGCCCCTGGAGCAGATCCGGCCGAACCTCGACCGCCCCAACGACGATCGCGCCGAGATCACCCAGGCGGTGCAGGCCTTCACCGCGCGGCGCATCCAGCAGCGCCTGGAAGAGACCATCGAGATCCCGCCGCTGCCCAAGACCGCGCAGAAGATCATCAAGCTGCGGGTGGACCCCAACGCCACCGTGGACGACATCACCGGCGTGGTCGAGACCGACCCGGCGCTGGCCGCCCAGGTGGTCAGCTGGGCCGCCTCGCCCTACTACGCCGCGCCCGGCAAGATCCGCTCGGTGGAAGACGCCATCGTCCGCGTGCTGGGCTTCGACCTGGTGATCAACCTGGCCCTCGGCCTGGCCCTGGGCAAGACCTTGAGCCTGCCCAAGGACCAGCCGCAGCACGCCACGCCCTACTGGCAGCAGGCGATCTACACCGCCGCGGTGATCGAGGGCCTGACCCGCGCAGTGCCCCGCGCCGAGCGCCCGGAAGCCGGCCTGACCTACCTCGGCGGGCTGCTGCACAGCATCGGCTACCTGGTCCTGGCGCACATCTTCCCGCCGCACTTCTCGCTGATCTGCCGCCACCTGGAGGTCAACCCGCACGTGCCGCACAACCTCGTCGAGCAGCACCTGCTGGGCATCACCCGCGAGCAGATCGGCGCCTGGCTGATGCGCGCCTGGGACATGCCCGAGGAGATCTACACCGCGCTGCGCTTCCAGCACGACCCGGACTACGACGGCCCCAATGCCGCCTACGCCAACCTGGTGTGCCTGGCTACCCGCCTGCTGCGCCAGAACGGCATCGGCAGCGGCCCGCAGCAGGGCGTGCCGCAAGCCCTGCTCGACCGCCTGGACATCCCCCGGGAAAGGGCCGAGGACGCGGTGCGCAAGGTACTGGACGCCGAAGCCGTGCTACGCGAGCTGGCTTCGCAGATGAACAGCCCGCACTGATCTGGCTGCGGACAGACCTGTAGGAGCGCGCCCTCCGGCAAACACAAGACCCGTAGGATGGCGTTGAGCGAAGCGATACCCATCGCCACGACCGCATGGGTTTCGCCAAGGCTCAACCCATCCTACGAAAAGCGCCTTGGCGCAGCCGGCAAGACAGGGAATGCCGCGGGTGGCGCAGCGGATCTCATCCGCGATCCGCGCCGATATATGTCCGGCTATCGCGGACAAGGTCCGCTACAGGGGGAATGCCGTGCATCCCAGCGAACTGTAGGAGCGGGCCCTGCCCGCGATTTCGCGCGCAGGGCGCGCTCCTACATGGGAACGGTGCGGGTGGCGCAGCGTAGGAGCGGATCTCATCCGCGAATCGCGCCGATATGTCCGGCTATCGCGGACAAGGTCCGCTTGTGTCAGCGACTTTCGATAGGATCGAAGATGAGAGCGACGGGAGGCAAGCTGCAGGTCCGCGGTGTTGCGAGCACGAGTAGGAGCCCAAGCTGCCTCCCGCCGTCCTCTGACTCAAGCCCGAACAGTTGAACGAGCTAAACCTCGAACCACAAGCGTGGGCAGTCAGAGTGCTCTCGCCGTGCAGTTTACGAGGGTTTGGTCATGACGTGTTGGGTCGGTATCGATGTCGCCAAGGATTCGCTGGCCGTATGGCTGCGTCCACAAGGCAAGAGCTTCAGCGTTTCCAATGACGAGCAGGGCCACCAGCAGTTGCTGGCGCTGTTCGCCGAGGAAAAGCCCGAACGTATCGTGCTGGAGGCGACCGGCGGTTATGAGTGCGGAGTGATGTTCAGCCTGTCTCGTGCCGGTCATAGGGTTTCACGGCTTAACCCCACACGGGTGCGAGCCTTTGCCACGGCCATGGGCAAGCTGGCCAAGACCGATCCCATCGATGCAGCCGTCCTGGCGCATCTGGCGCAGACGCTGGAGGAAGCGCCCAGCACGGTGCCTTCGCCAGAGCGCGAGCGGCTACGGGAATTGGTGCAACGCCGAGAGCAACTGGTCAGCCAGCGCGATGATGAACGTCGTCGTTTGCATCAAGCCCGGGATTCCTTCGTCCGCCAATGCCTGGAAGGCGCCATCAAGGCGCTTAAAGAAACGATCCGCGGCTATGACAAGGAAATTGCCAAAGCGATGAACGTCGTGGACGCAGAACAGGCCCAGCAATTATGCCAAGTCAAAGGCGTGGGGCCGGTCACCGCGGCTGGGCTGCTGGCCTATCTGCCGGAGCTGGGACAACTGAACCGCCGCCAGATCGCCGCCCTGGTGGGCCTGGCCCCGTACAACAGCGACAGCGGGCAGAAGTCGGGACAGCGCCGAATCCGGGGAGGACGAGGAATGATCCGGCGCATCCTGTACATGACGACCTTGTCGATTATTCGCTATCAGGAAGACTTCGCCCGCCGCTACCAAGGCCTGCGCGAGAACGGTCGATGCGCCAAGGTTGCCCTGGTGGCCTGCATGCGTGTGCTCATCGTGCGGTTGAACGCCATGGTCAGGGACGGTACCTGCTGGAGAACAGGTACCGTGCAGCAGTGAAAGACAGTTGCTCCTACATGGGGAATGCCGTGCCTCGCGGGACAAGGGCAGCCTCAGGCCGCTTCCTTCTCCACCGCCTTGGCCGCGGCCTTCTTCTTCGGCTTGAGGTACTTCACCAGGCCCTGGAACCAGATCACCAGCGCCGGGTTGCCCTGGATCTGGATGTCCTTGTTCTGGATGCCCTGCATGAAGGCCAGTTGCGGGTTCTTCGAGGTCAGGGTGGCGAAGCCGTAGGCGCTGTCGCGGAAGCCGATGGCGAAGGCCGGCTGCGGGTGCACGCCGCGGCGGGCGCTGACGCGTTGGTCACGGACGATGTAGTGGCGGGCGACCTTGCCGTCCAGGCTGTGCAGCTGGAACACCAGGTCCTTGCCTTCGAGCTGCTGGCGGAAGGCCGGGTTGTCGCGCGAGGACTTGGCCATCATACGGCCGAGGAACCACAACAGAAGACGGAATTTCATGCACAGACCTCGGCGTTCGAGACAAATGACTGCGCATTGTAGCGATTAGCCGAAAGGACTACATCCGTACTTTCGAAGGGAAATGTAACGGCGGGAGTAGCCCGGAGCCGCTCTGGCTCCGGGGCTGGGAACAGCCTTAGTTGACGGCGTCCTTCAGGGCCTTGCCCGGCTTGAAGGCAACGGTGTTGCTGGCCTTGATCTTCACCGGCTGGCCGGTCTGCGGGTTCTTGCCGGTGCGGGCGCCGCGGTGGCGCTGGATGAAGGTGCCGAAACCAACGAGGGTGACGCTGTCTTTGCGGTTCAGCGCGCCGGTGATCTCATCCAGCAGCGCGTTCAGCACCTTGTTGGCTTGTTCTTTGGTGAGGTCGGCCTTCTCGGCGATCGCGGCGGCGAGTTCTGGTTTACGCATAGATGCCTCTTTGACGGTTTGTTGTTTTTGTGTCCGTGCTGTCTTCCCAACAGCGCCTAAGGCACCGCGGCCCAGGCCCTACAGGCTCTAGGCTGCGGCAGACGGGGGGAGGATGGCACGCCGCAGGCTGGTACGCCAGTATCGTCTGACAATTTGCGGATACATTCCCACGACAGAAGCGCCATAACCAAGGACTTTCAAGCCATAAGTGCCGGCAACTCCTTGTTCAGCGAGAGTTTTTCGCTGACCGCCGCGCCGGTCAGGGCGTATCCGAGCAAGCGACCGGCGGTATCCCGGCACAGCACCTTGAGGTCCGCGCCAGAGCCTTCCACGAGCCATTGGCCATCGCTGCCGCGGGGCGGCGGCGAGACCACCAGCGGGCACACCGGGGTCTTCACGGTGACCGGCATGGGGCCGTAGGACACCGCTGTCGGCTTGCCCGCCAGGGTCTGGGCCAGGGCGCGGGCGCAGCTCATCAGCGGCATCACGTACAGCAGGTTGAGACCGTCGACCTCGGCGCAGTCGCCCAGGGCGTAGATGTTGGCGTGGGAGGTGCGCAGCTCGCGGTTCACCACCACGCCGCGGTTGACCTCCAGGCCCGACTCGGCGGCCAGGTCGATGCGCGGGCGCAGGCCGACGGCCGAGACCACCAGGTCGCAGGGGATCACCTGGCCATCCGACAGGTGCGCCTCCAGGCTCTCGCCGGCGCGCTCCAGGCGGTTGAGCACCGGGCCCAGGTGGAAGCGCACGCCCAGGCCTTCCAGGCCGGCCTGCACGGCCGCCGCGGCGGCGGGGTGCAGCAGGCCGGGCATGACCTGCTCGCAGGGAGCGACCACTTCGACCTGGTAGCCGCCGGCGGACAGGTCGTTGGCGAACTCGCAACCGATCAGGCCGGCGCCCAGCAGCAGCACGCGGCGCTTGCCGGCGGCCGCGGCGCGGAAGCGCGCGTAGTCCTCCAGGTCGTTGATCGGGAAGATGGCGTCCAGGGCGTCGCCCTGCACCGGCACGCGGATCGTCTCGGCGCCCCAGGCCAGCACCAGGTCGCGGTACTCGACCTGCTCCTCGCCGATCCAGATGCGCTTGTGCCCCGGGTCGATGCCGGTGACGCGGGTATGGGTGAGGATGCGCGCCTTCAACTGCTCGGCCATGGCGCCGGGCTCGGCCATGGCCAGGCCGTCGGCGTCCTTGTCCTTGGAGAAGCCGGTGGAGAGCATCGGCTTGGAATAGGAGCGGCCGTCGTCGGCGGTGATCAGCAGCAGCGGGCTTTGCGCGTCCAGCTTGCGCCATTCGCGCGCCAGGTTGTAGCCGGCCAGGCCGGTGCCGATGATCACCAGCGGTGCGTTCTCGCTCATTGGATTCTCCACATCGAACGGGACCGAGCGGCTTGGCCGGCTCGGTGGAATTCAGGGTTTCGCGGGGCCTGTCAGGCGATCTCGATCATCTCGAAGTCGATCTTGCCCACGCCGCAGTCGGGGCAGACCCAGTCGGCGGGAATGTCTTCCCAGCGGGTACCGGGGGCGATGCCCTCCTCGGGCAGGCCGAGGGCCTCGTCGTAGATGAAGCCACAGACCACGCATTGCCATTTGCGCATCGTCGAACCTCCTGCGGGTTGCCAGGGCAACCTAGCGCACTTTTCCGCCCCCCGCCAAGGGCAGGGTTGCCGGCGCCCGGCGGCAGCCCGGCCAAGCGCGCGAAGCGCTCAAGCACGGGGCCGGACACGAAAACGGCGGCCACTGGCCGCCGCTCGCAGGGATGCCGGACGGCTCAGCCGATTTCGATCATCTCGAAGTCCAGCTTGCCGACGCCGCAGTCCGGGCACAGCCAGTCCTCGGGCACGTCTTCCCAGCGGGTGCCCGCTGCGATGCCCTCTTCCGGCCAGCCTTGGGATTCGTCATAGATGAGTCCGCAGACTACGCATTGCCACTTTTTCATTGTCTACCCCTCGGGCGGGTTACCACGGTTGCGGCCGCACGCTAACGCAATTCCCGGCGTGCGCCAAGACGCCATCGGGCGGTTGGGCGGGCGTTGGGGGCCAACCAAAGATGGGTGGTGCGTGGGTGGGAGGTTGGCTTTTCGTAGGAGCGAGCTTGCTCGCGAATGGTGTTCTGCCGGCTGGGTGTGCATTAGGGCGGCGGCAGGCTACAGGCAAGAGCGTGAAGAGCCCCTCTCCCCAACCCTCTCCCGCAAGCGGGAGAGGGGGCTGGTCCGTGCCGAGAGAAAGAAGGTTTCAAATGGAAGCCTTCGGTGTTGCCGGCTGACTCCAGAGCATCCAAGCACGCCGAACGGTCCCCTCTCCCTTCAGGGAGAGGGTTAGGGAGAGGGAGCGGAGTCACAGCAGGACACCGAAGCCTCAGGTGAGCACCGTTCGCGAGCAAGCTCGCTCCTACAGGGGCGAACTCAGTGCTGCGCCTTGTACCGCAAGCGCCAGGCATGCAGCAGCGGCTCGGTATAGCCGCTGGGCTGCTCGCGGCCCTTGAACACCAGGTCGCTGGCCGCCTGGAAGGCCGCCGAGCCCTGGTAATCCGCAGCCATCGGGCGGTAGGCCGGATCCCCCGCGTTCTGCTGGTCGACCACCTTGGCCATGCGCTCCAGGGTTTCGCGCACCTGAGCCTCGCCGACCACGCCGTGGTGCAGCCAGTTGGCGATGTGCTGGCTGGAGATGCGCAGCGTTGCGCGGTCTTCCATCAGGCCGACGTCATGGATGTCCGGCACCTTGGAGCAGCCGACGCCCTGTTCGACCCAACGCACCACGTAGCCGAGGATGCCCTGGCAGTTGTTGTCCAGCTCTTCCTGGCGCGCCTCGGCGCTCCAGTCGGCGGACGCGGCCACTGGAATCGTCAGCAGGTCGTCGAGCAGTTCGTCGCGCACGCTGGCCAGGTCGATCTTCTCCAGCTCGCTCTGTACCGCCTGCACGTCCACCTGGTGGTAGTGCAGCGCGTGCAGGGTGGCGGCGGTGGGCGACGGCACCCAGGCGGTGGTGGCGCCGGATTTCGGGTGGCCGATCTTCTGTTCCAGCATGGCCGCCATCAGGTCCGGCATGGCCCACATGCCCTTGCCGATCTGCGCCCGGCCGCGCAGGCCGCAGGCCAGGCCGACCAGCACGTTGTTGCGCTCGTAGGCGGCGATCCACTTGGTGCCCTTCATGTCGCCCTTGCGCAGCATCGGGCCGGCTTCCATGGCGCTGTGCATCTCGTCGCCGGTGCGGTCGAGGAAGCCGGTGTTGATGAACACCACCCGCGCCGCGGCGGCGCCGATGCAGGCCTGGAGGTTGACGCTGGTGCGCCGCTCCTCGTCCATGATGCCCATCTTCAGGGTGTGGCGCGGTAGGCCGAGGACGTCCTCGACGCGGCCGAACAGCTCGTCGGCGAAGGCCACTTCGGCCGGGCCGTGCATCTTCGGCTTGACGATGTAGACGCTGCCGGTGCGCGAGTTGCCCTTGCGCTGCAGGTCGTGGATGGCGACCAGGCCGGTCAGCACCGCATCCATGATGCCTTCGGGGATCTCCGCGCCGCTTTCGTCGAGGATCGCCGGGGTGGTCATCAGGTGGCCGACGTTGCGGATGAACAGCAGCGAGCGGCCGTGCAGGGTCAGGCTGGAGCCGTCGGCGGCGGTGTACTGGCGGTCCGGGCTCATGCGCCGGACGAAGCTCTGGCCACCCTTCTCCACCGCTTCGCTGAGGTCGCCCTTCATCAGGCCGAGCAGGTTGCGGTAGACCAGGGTCTTGTCCTCGGCATCCACCGCGGCCACCGAGTCCTCGCAGTCGAGGATGGTGCTCAGCGCGGCCTCGACCAGCACGTCCTTCACCCCGGCCGCGTCGGTCTGGCCGATGGGGCTGGTGGGGTCGATCTGGATCTCGAAGTGCAGGCCGTTGTTCTTCAGCAGCACGGCCTTGGGCGACAGCGGCTCGCCCTGGTAGCCGACGAATTTCGCCGGCTCGGCCAGGCCGCTGACGCTGCCGTCCTCCAGGGTCACGCGCAGCTGGCCCTGCTCGATACGGTAGGCGCTGGCGTCGGCGTGGCTGCCCTGGGCCAGCGGCGCGGCCTGGTCAAGGAAGGCGCGGGCGAAGGCGATGACCTTCTCACCGCGGCGCGGGTTGTAGCCCTTGCCCTTCTCGGCGCCGTCGTCCTCGCTGATGGCGTCGGTGCCGTAGAGCGCGTCGTACAGCGAGCCCCAGCGGGCGTTGGCGGCGTTCAGCGCGTAGCGGGCGTTCATCACCGGCACCACCAGCTGCGGGCCGGCCTGCCGGGTGATCTCGCTGTCGACGTTGGCGGTCGTGGCCTGTACCGAGGCGGGCGCCGGCAGCAGGTAGCCGATGGATTCGAGGAAGGCGCGGTAGGCCGGCATGTCCTGGATCGGGCCCGGGTGGGCGCGGTGCCAGGTGTCCAGCTCGGTCTGCAGGCGGTCGCGCTCGGCGAGCAGCGCGCGGTTCTTCGGCGCCAGCTCGTGGACCAGGGCGTCGAAGCCCTTCCAGAAGGCCTCGGCCTGCACGCCGGTGCCCGGCAGGGCTTCTTCCTCGATGAAGCGTTGCAGCACGTCGGCGACCTGCAGGCGCTGGCGGGTGATTCGTTGGGTCATCGCAAGGTTCTCCTGTGTTTCGTCGAGTGCTTAGAGCGCGGCCACGCCGGCCTTGGCCACCTGGGCATCCTGCGCGGCCTGCACGCCGGAGACACCCACCGCGCCGACCACCTGGCCGTCATGGATGACCGGCACGCCGCCTTCCAGGGTGCCCTGCAGCACGGGGGCGGAGAGGAAGGCGGTGCGGCCGTTGTTGATCATTTCTTCGTACAGGCGCGTTTCGCGGCGGCCCAGGGCGGCGCTACGGGCCTTCTCGGTGGCGATGTAGGCGCCGACCGGCGCGCAGCCATCCAGGCGCTCCAGGGCCAGCGGGTGGCCGCCATCGTCCACCACTACGATGGCCACCGCCCATTGGTTGGCCTGGGCCTCGGCGCGGGCGGCGGCGAGAATGCGGGTGACTTCTTGCTGGGTGAGTACGGCTTTGCTTTGCATGGCGTCAGTTTCCGGTGCTGAGGGCGTGGTCGACCAGTTCGATCCAGTGCCGGACGGGGGTGCGTCCGGCGCCGTCGAGGTGGGTCTGGCAGCCGATGTTGGCGGTAGCGATCAGGTCGGGCCGACCGCTTTCCAGGGCGTCCAGCTTGTTGTCGCGCAGCTTGTGCGAGAGCTCCGGCTGGGTCAGTGAATAGGTGCCGGCCGAGCCGCAGCAGAGGTGGCTGTCCGGTACCGCGGTGAGGTTGAAGCCCAGGCGCTTGAGCACCGCCTCGACGGCGCCGCCGAGCTTCTGCGCGTGCTGCAGGGTGCAGGGGCAGTGGAAGGCGAGGGTCTGGTCGCAGTTCAGGCCGAGGCTTTCCAGCGGTTCGGCGCGGATCACTTCCACCAGGTCCTTGGCCAGCTCGCTGACGCGCCTGGCCTTGGCCGCGTACTGCGGGTCGTCGCGCAGCAGGTAGCCGTATTCCTTGACGAAGGCGCCACAGCCGCTGGCCGTCTGCACGATGGCCTCGGCGCCGTTCTCGATGGCCGGCCACCAGGCGTCGATGTTGCGCCGGGCGCGGTCGAGGCCGGTGTCCTGGGCGTTGAGGTGGTAGTCCACGGCGCCGCAGCAGCCGGCCTGGGCCGCCGAGGTGATGCTGATACCGAGGCGGTCCAGCACCCGCGCGGTGGCCGAATTGGTGTTGGGCGACAGCGCCGGCTGCACGCAGCCTTCGAGCATCAGCACGCGGCGCTGGTGGCGCTGGGCCGGGCGCACGCCGGCCGGGGCGATGGCCCGCGGCAGGTGGCTGCGCAGGGCCACGGGAAGGATCGGCCGCAACGCCTCGCCGGTGTTCACCAGCGCCTTGAACAGCGCCGGGCGCGGCACTATGGCGCGCAGGCCGCCGCGCAGCAGGCGCTCGCCCAGCGGCCGCGGCACGCGCACTTCGATGGCGGCGCGGCCGATGTCCAGCAGCTTGTGGTACTCCACGCCGGAGGGGCAGGTGGTTTCGCAGTTGCGGCAGGTCAGGCAGCGGTCCAGGTGTTCCTGGGTTTTCTCGCTGACCTGGTCCTGTTCGAGGAACTGCTTGATCAGGTAGATGCGCCCGCGCGGGCCGTCCAGTTCGTCGCCCAGTTCCTGGTAGGTCGGGCAGGTGGCGTTGCAGAAGCCGCAATGCACGCAGCTGCGCAGGATGCGTTCGGCTTCCTCGGCGTGGGCCAGGCGTTTGGCCGCTTCGCTCAGGTTGGTCTGCATAGGTCTATCCGCGTCAGAAGTCGGCGTACATGCGCCCGGGGTTGAAGATGCCCTGCGGGTCGAGCTGGCGCTTCAGCGAGCGGTGCAGCTTGAGCAGGGGCGCCGGCAGCGGGTGCAGCGGCGCGTCGACATGGCCCGGGGTGAAGCAGCTGGCGTGGCCGCCGACGGCGCTCACGGCCTGGCGGATTTCCGTGGCGCTGGCCTCGGACTTCAGCCAGCGCTGCGCGCCGCCCCAGTCCAGCAGCTGCTCGCCGGGCAGCGCCAGCGGCGCGCTCAGCGCCGGCAGCGACAGGCGCCAGAGCGGCCGCGGGTCGCGGAAGAAGTCCAGGCGCTGTTCGCGCAGGTCGTCCCACCAGGCGTCGTCCAGGGCGTCGCCGCCGATGCGGTCGCAGGCGGCGCGCACCGAACCTTCGTTGCCTTCAAAGCGCAGGTACAGGTGCTCGCCGTCATGGGCGGCGGCGCTCAGCGGCAGCGGCTGCTGGCCCCATTCGCCGAGGCGCAGCAGGGCGCGCTCCAGCGGGATGGCCTGGCGCAGGCTGATGCGGCAGCGCGGCTTGGGCAGGACCTTGAACGAGGCCTCGGTGATCACGCCCAGGCAGCCAAAGCTGCCGGCCAGCAGGCGCGACAGGTCGTAGCCGGCGACGTTCTTCATCACCTCGCCGCCGAAGCGCAGGTGGGTGCCCAGGCCGCTGATCAGCCGGGTACCGAGGACGAAGTCGCGCACCGCGCCAGCCCAGGGCCGGCGCGGGCCGGACAGCCCGGCGGCGAGCATGCCGCCGACCGTGGCGTTTTCGCCGAAGCAGGGCGCCTCGCAGGCGAGCATCTGCCCGGCGCGGTCCAGCGCGGCGTTCAGCTCGCGCAGCGGGGTGCCGGCGCGGGCGGTGATCACCAGTTCGGTGGGGTCGTAGGAGACGATGCCGGTGTGCCCGGCCACGTCCAGCGGGCGGGCCTCCACCCAGCGCCCGAGGAAGGCCTTGCTGGAGCCGCCGCGGATGGCCAGGGCGGTCTTTTCCGCCAGGGCCTGGCGCACCTGTTCGAGCAGCTCGGCGCTGCGGTCGTGGCCGGCCTGGGGATCGAAGTGCTGTTTGTCCATCAGAAGCGCTCCAGTTCCGGGAACGGCAGCTGGCCGTGGTGGATGTGCATGGCGCCGAATTCGGCGCAGCGGTGCAGGGTCGGGATGTTCTTGCCCGGGTTGAGCAGGCCCTGGGGGTCGAAGGCGGCCTTCACCGCGTGGAACAGTGTCAGCTCGTCGCTGTTGAACTGGGCGCACATCTGGTTGATCTTCTCGCGGCCCACGCCGTGCTCGCCGGTGATGCTGCCGCCCACCGCCACGCAGAGTTCGAGGATCTTGCCGCCCAGGGCCTCGGCGCGCTCCAGTTCGCCGGGGACGTTGGCATCGAAGAGGATCAGCGGGTGCATGTTGCCGTCGCCGGCGTGGAACACGTTGGCCACCCGCAGGCCGTACTCGTCGGACAGCTCGGCGATGCCGTTGAGCACCCGCGGCAGCTCGCGGCGCGGGATGGTGCCGTCCATGCAGTAGTAGTCCGGGGAAATCCGCCCCACCGCCGGGAAGGCGTTCTTGCGCCCGGCCCAGAACTTGGCGCGTTCCTCCTCGTCGCGGGCCAGGCGCACGTCGGTGGCGCCGGCCTTGCGCAGCACGGCGTCGACGCGCTCGCAGTCCTCGTGCACGTCGGACTCCACGCCGTCCAGCTCGCACAGCAGGATGGCCGCGGCGTCCACCGGGTAGCCGGCGTGGATGAAGTCCTCGGCGGCGCGGATCGACAGGTTGTCCATCATCTCCAGGCCACCGGGGATGATGCCCTCGGCGATGATGTCGCCCACCGCGCGGCCGGCCTTCTCGACGTCGTCGAAGCTGGCCATCAGCACCTTGGCCACCTGCGGCTTGGGCAGCAGCTTGACGGTCACCTCGACCACCACGCCGAGCATGCCTTCGGAGCCGGTGAACAGCGCCAGCAGGTCGAAGCCGGGGCTGTCGAGGGCGTCGGAGCCGAGGGTCAGGCGCTCGCCGTCGACGGTGAGGATTTCCACCTTGAGCAGGTTGTGCACAGTCAGCCCGTACTTCAGGCAGTGCACGCCGCCGGCGTTCTCGGCGACGTTGCCGCCGATGGAACAGGCGATCTGCGAGGACGGGTCCGGCGCGTAGTACAGGCCGTGGGGCGCGGCGGCCAGGGAGATGGCCAGGTTGCGCACGCCGGGCTGCACACGGGCATAGCGGCCTTCGGGGTTCACTTCGAGGATGCGCTTGAAGCGCGCCATCACCAGCAGCACGCCCTGCTCCAGCGGCAGCGCGCCGCCGGACAGCCCGGTGCCGGCGCCGCGGGCGACCACCGGCACCTGCATGCGGTGGCACAGGCGCAGCAGGCTCTGCACCTGCTCGACGTGTTCGGGCAGCACCACCAGCATCGGCGTGCTGCGGTAGGCGGAGAGGCCGTCGCACTCGTAGGGGCGCAGGTCCTCGGCCTCGTGGAGGATCTCCAGGTCCGGCAGCGCGGCGCGCAGTTCGGTGAGCAGCGCGGCCTTGTCCACCTTCGGCAGTGCGCCGTCGAGGCGCTCATCGTAGAGGATGTTCATCGGGTCTCACACGGTGGTTTTTCTTATGGGTGGCGCCGCCCGGCGGGCCGGGCGGCTGCTGGACTGACGGGTCTCAGGTCGGCGCAGACTGGACCGCCGGGCGGGGCTGCGTCCAGTTGCCGCAGCACTGGTCCTACCAGTTTAGTCCCTGGACTTTCGGTCAAGACGCCGCTCAGCGGCCTTATCAAAGCGCTCAGGGTGTTCTACAGTGGCGCCAGGCATTCGAACTGGTAGGACCAGTTGGAGGACGAATGGAAGGCGAAAGCACGGCCACCCGCGCCCGGGTAGCCGACCAGGTGGCCGAGCGCATCGAGCGGCTGATCGTCGACGGCGTGCTCAAGGTCGGCCAGGCGCTGCCCTCGGAGCGGCGCCTGGTGGACAAGCTCGGCTGCTCGCGCTCGGCGCTGCGCGAGGGCCTGCGCATCCTCCGCGGGCGCGGCATCATCGACACCGAGCAGGGCCGCGGCTCCTTCGTCGCCGACCTCAGCCGGGCCAACGACGCCACGCCGCTGATGCATCTGTTCGCCTCGCAGCCGCGCACCCTCTACGACCTGCTGGAGGTGCGCGCCCTGCTGGAGGGCGAATCCGCGCGCCTGGCCGCGCTGCGCGCCACCGACGCCGACCTGATCCTGCTCAAGCGCCGCTACGAGGAAATGCTCCTGGCGCAGAGCGAGACGCCGCCGCCGGACCCGCGCGAACACGCCCGCCGCGACCACGCCTTCCACCGCGCCATCAGCGAGGCCTCGCACAACCCGGTGCTGGTGCACACCCTGCAGTCGCTCAGCGAACTGATGCTCAGCACCGTGTTCGCCTCGGTGAACAACCTCTACCACCGGCCGGTGCAGAAGCGGCAGATCGACCGCCAGCACACGCGCCTGTACAACGCCATCGCCGAGCGCCTGCCGGACCAGGCCCAGCGCGCCGCCCGCGAACATATCCACAGCATCCGCGACAACCTGCGCGAGATCGAGCAGGAGGAGCAGCGCCTGGTCCGCGCCACCATGCGCCTGCAGGGCTGGGAATGAGCCGCGGGCGGCGCTCGGGGCGATAGGTCGCAGGCTAACGATCGGCGTTCCGTGGTACCCTGCGGCGGTCCTACGTCAGCGTTGAATTCCCGTGTCCGACCTTTCCGTACCTCTGCCGAACTGGCTCAACGAAGACCAGCTGCCGGCCAACGTCGAGCCCGCCGTGCACGACTGGCTGTTCGACCAGGGCTCCCTGACCCGCCGCCTCACCGCCCTCGCCGAAGGCGCCTTCAGCGTCGAACCGCTGGCCGAAGGCTGGCAGGTGCTGCGCGACGACGAATGCAAGGCGCTGGGCGTGCCCAGCCACAGCCAGGGCTGGGTGCGCGAGGTCTACCTGCGCGGCCACGGCCAGCCGTGGGTCTTCGCCCGCAGCGTGGCGCCCCGCTCGGCCCTGGAGGCCTCGGGCTTCGACCTGGCGCAGCTCGGCAGCCGCTCCCTGGGCGAGCTGCTGTTCAGCGACAGCGCCTTCCGCCGCGACGTCATCGAGGTGTGCCTGTACCCCGCGCCCTTCCTGCCCCTGGAGGTGCGCCGCGCGCTGCTCTGGGGCCGCCGCTCGTGCTTCCGCCGCGAGCGCCTGGGCGTGCTGGTGGCCGAGGTGTTCCTGCCGCGCCTGTGGCGCGCAGCCGGAGTCGAGGCCGTATAATCCCTCCGGTCGACCGCCGGAGCCCGCCATGTTCGCCGCCCTGATCAAACCCCTCGCCCGCCTGCACCCCCGCGCCTGGGACTTCATCCTGCTGACGCGCATGGACAAGCCGATCGGCATCTACCTGCTGCTGTGGCCGACGCTGTGGGCGCTGTGGATGGCCAGCGGCGGCCTGCCCAGCCTGAAGAACCTGGTGATCTTCGTCCTCGGCACCGTGCTGATGCGCGCCGCCGGCTGCGTGATCAATGACTTCGCCGACCGTGACTTCGACGGCCACGTGGCGCGCACCAAGGCCCGCCCCCTGGCCACCGGCAAGATCAGCGTGAGCGAGGCCTGGATCGCCTTCTTCACCCTGCTGGCCAGCAGCTTCGTGCTGGTGCTGTGCACCAACGAGCAGACCATCTGGCTGTCCTTCGGCGGCGCCGCCATCGCCGCGCTCTACCCCTTCATGAAGCGCTACACCTACTACCCGCAGGTGGTGCTGGGCGCGGCCTTCTCCTGGGGCATCCCCATGGCCTTCACCGCCGCCAGCGGCACGCTGCCGGCCGCGGCCTGGCTGCTGTTCTTCGCCAACGTGCTGTGGACGGTGGCCTACGACACCTACTACGCCATGACCGACCGCGAGGACGACCTGAAGATCGGGGTGAAGTCCACCGCCATCCTCTTCGGCGACGCCGACCGGGTGATCAACCTGACGCTGCAGGGCCTGATGCTCCTGCTGCTGGTGCTGGCCGCCGGCAAGCTGCACATGGGCCTGTGGTTCTACGCCGGCCTGGCGGTGGCCGCCGGCTGCTTCGCCTGGGAATTCCACTCCACCCGCGACCGCGACCCGCAGGCCTGCTTCAAGGCCTTCCTGCACAACCACTGGGCGGGCCTGGCGATCTTCGTCGGCACCGTGGTGGATTACGCGCTGCGCTGATCCGGGCGCCTACCCTACGGGCAAGAAACGGCTCCCTGTAGGAGCGCGCCCTGCGCGCGAATCGCGGGCAGGGCCCGCTTACACGGATCCCTTCCGTATCACGGCTTGGCGATGTGCCAGGCGTTCATCTTGCCGTCGCCCTTCGCTTCGCCCGCGGCCTTGTCCTGGACGAAGGTGTACAGCGGCTTGCCCTTGTAGGCCCACTGCTGGGTGCCGTCGTCGCGGGTGATCACGCTCCAGTCGCCGCTGGCCATGGCGCCGGTCTCGGCGGCCAGGGGCGGCCAGTTCTGCGCGCACTTGTCGTTGCACACCGACTTGCCGCCGCTGTCCTTGTCGAAGGTGTACAGCGTCATGCCCTTGGCATCGACCAGCATGCCGTTCTTGGTCATCGCCGGTTCCGCCGCCTGCGCGGCCAGGGCCGGCAGCGCCAGGCCCAGGGCCAGCGCCAGGTGTTTGCAGTTCATCGTGAATCTCCTCTTCTGAGGTAGGACTCGCAAGGAAGGCGCGGCGGGAACGGCGGCAGGTCGGGCAGGCCGTCACAACGGCCCCGGTGGCGCGCATGGGGCCGCCCGGAACAGGGCGGTCACGACAGCATAGTAGAGCGCCCCGTTCCCCGCCGGGCGCCTGCCTCGGCTAACATGCCCGCGTCACATCGCTGTAATAATTCCGTTATCTAATGCGGCGCAGTACAGAATTCCCGAGGCAAGACCATGGTTGGCAAGACAATCCTCATCGTTGACGACGAAGCGCCGATCCGCGAGATGATCGCCGTGGCCCTGGAGATGGCCGGCTACGAATGCCTGGAGGCGGAGAACGCCCAGCAGGCCCACGCCACCATCGTCGACCGCAAGCCGGACCTGATCCTGCTCGACTGGATGCTGCCGGGCACCTCCGGCATCGAGTTGGCGCGGCGTCTGAAGCGCGACGAGATGACCCAGGGCATCCCGATCATCATGCTCACCGCCAAGGGCGAGGAGGACAACAAGATCCAGGGCCTGGAAGTCGGCGCCGACGACTACATCACCAAGCCCTTCTCGCCGCGCGAGCTGGTGGCCCGCCTGAAGGCCGTGTTGCGCCGCACCGGCGCCGGCGACAGCGAGACGCCGATCGAGGTCGGCGGCCTGCTGCTCGACCCCATCAGCCACCGCGTCACCATCGACGGCAAGCCGGCCGAGATGGGCCCCACCGAATACCGCCTGCTGCAGTTCTTCATGACCCACCAGGAGCGCGCCTACACCCGCGGCCAGTTGCTGGACCAGGTGTGGGGCGGCAACGTCTACGTGGAGGAACGCACCGTCGACGTGCACATCCGCCGCCTGCGCAAGGCCCTGGGCGAGGTCTACGAGAACCTAGTGCAGACGGTCCGCGGAACCGGCTATCGTTTCTCCACCAAGAGCTGACCGCGCCCCCGCGCCTGATATTCACAAGGAAAGGACCTGGTGAACCAAGACTGGCGTGGCGCCCTGATCCGCCATCTGCTGTTGTTGATAGTCGCCGCCGCGCTGATCGGCGCGGTGAGCGGGCAATACGGTTGGGCCCTGGCAGGCTGCCTGGGCGTCTACCTCGGCTGGACCCTCTGGCAGGTGCTGCGCCTGCACAAATGGCTGAAGAACCACCGCGAGGACGAACCGCCGCCGGACGGCTACGGCCTGTGGGGCGAGGTGTTCGACAGCATCTACCACCTGCAGCGGCGCAACCAGCGCGCCCGCGGGCGCCTGCAGGCGGTGATCGACCGCATGCAGGAATCCACCGCGGCGCTGCGCGATGCGGTGGTCATGCTCGACGCCGACGGCAACCTGGAGTGGTGGAACCTCGCCGCCGAACGCCTGCTCGGCCTGAAGAGCCCGCAGGACGGCGGCCAGGCGGTGACCAACCTGATCCGCAACCCGCGCTTCAAGGAATACTTCGCCCGCGGCGACTACCAGGAGCCGCTGGACATGCCCTCGCCGGTGGACGACAAGCTGCTGCTGCAGTTCCAGATCACCCTCTACGGCAACGGCGAGCACCTGATGCTGGTCCGCGACGTGACCCGCGTGCAGCGTCTGGAACAGATGCGCAAGGACTTCGTCGCCAACGTCTCCCACGAGCTGCGCACGCCGCTGACGGTGATCGCCGGCTACCTGGAGACCTTCCTCGACAACGCCGAGAACATCAACCCGCGCTGGGCCCGCGCCCTGCAGCAGATGCAGCAGCAGGCCGCGCGCATGCAGGGCCTGCTCAACGACCTGCTGCTGCTGGCCAAGCTGGAAGCCACCGACTACCCGGCGGACAACAAGCCGGTGGCGGTGGACCTGATGCTGCTGGCCATCCGCAACGACGCCCAGGCGCTGTCCGGCGCCCGCGAGCACCGCATCAGCCTGGAGGCCGACCCCAGGGTGAAACTCAAGGGCAGCGAGGCCGAGCTGCGCAGCGCCTTCTCCAACCTGGTGTTCAACGCGGTCAAGTACACCCCCGAGGGCGGCGAGATCCGCATCCGCTGGTGGGGCGACGAGCAGGGCGCGCACCTGTCGGTGCAGGACAGCGGCATCGGCATCGACCCCAAGCACCTGCCGCGCCTGACCGAGCGCTTCTACCGCGTGGACTCCAGCCGCAACGCCAGCACCGGCGGCACCGGCCTGGGCCTGGCCATCGTCAAGCACGTGCTGATCCGCCACCGCGCCACCCTGGACATCAGCAGCGTGCCGGGCAAGGGCAGCAGCTTCGTCTGCCACTTCCCGCGGCAGCAGGTCGCCTGAACCAAGGTCATCTTGCCAGCGCCGCACGCTGCCGCCATGCTTACCCGCTCATTCATCAGCCAACAGAACCATGGACCCTTCCCCCAGTAGCGAATTGCTGACCTATTTCGCCGATTTCGGCCTCGTACTCTTCGCCCTTCTCCTCGTCCTGCTCAACGGCTTCTTCGTCGCCGCCGAGTTCGCCATGGTCAAGCTGCGCGCCACCCGCGTGGAGACCATCGCCAAGCAGCACGGCTGGCGCGGCAGCATCCTGCGCAAGGTGCACAACCAGCTCGACGCCTACCTCTCCGCCTGCCAGCTGGGCATCACCCTGGCCTCCCTGGGCCTGGGCTGGGTCGGCGAGCCGGCCTTCGCCGAGCTGCTGGAGCCGCTGCTGGCCGCGGTGGGCGTGCACTCCGAGGAAATCATCCGCGGCGTGTCCTTCTTCAGCGCCTTCTTCATCATCTCCTACCTGCACATCGTGGTCGGCGAGCTGGCGCCCAAGAGCTGGGCGATCCGCAAGCCAGAGCTGCTGTCGCTGTGGACCGCGGTGCCGCTGTACCTGTTCTACTGGGCGATGTACCCGGCCATCTGGCTGCTCAACGCCAGCGCCAACGCCATCCTCAAGATCGCCGGCCAGGGCGAGCCGGGGCCGCACCACGAGCACCACTACAGCCGCGAGGAACTCAAGCTGATCCTGCACTCCAGCCGCGGCCAGGACCCCAGCGACCAGGGCATGCGCGTGCTGGCCTCGGCGGTGGAGCTGGGCGAGCTGGAAGTGGTGGACTGGGCCAACTCCCGCGAGGACCTGGTCTACCTGGAGCGCCACGCGCCGCTGGCCGACGTGCTGGCGACCATCCGCCGGCACAAGTACAGCCGCTACCCGGTGTTCGACGCCGAAAAGGGCGAGTTCACCGGCCTGCTGCACATCAAGGACCTGCTGCTGGAGCTGGCGACCACCGACAGCCAGCCGGAAACCATCGACCTGGACGAACTGGCCCACCCGCTGGAGCTGGTGACCAAGCACATGCCGCTGTCGCGCCTGCTGGAGCAGTTCCGCCAGGGCGGCGCGCACTTCGCCCTGGTGGAGGAAGCCGACCACAAGGTGATCGGCTACCTGACCATGGAAGACGTGCTGGAAGTGCTGGTCGGCGACATCCAGGACGAGCACCGCAAGACCGAGCGCGGCATTCTCGCCTACCAGCCGGGCAAGCTGCTGGTGCGCGGCGACACCCCGCTGTTCAAGCTGGAGCGCCTGCTGGGCATCGACCTCGACCACATAGAGGCGGACACCCTCGCCGGCCTGGTCTACGAGACTCTGAAGCGCGTGCCGGAAGAGGAAGAAGTGCTGGAAGCCGAAGGCCTGCGCATCATCGTGAAGAAGATGAAGGGCCCGAAGATCGTCCTGGCCAAGGTGGTCAAGCTGGATTGACGCGGCTGCCAGCTGCGCCGAAGCGCCTTTCGTAGGAGCGACCGTCTTGTCCACTGCACCGGGGCGCTTTTCGTAGGATGGGTTGAGCTTGCGAAACCCATGCTGTTGCGGTGATGGGTATCGCTTCGCTCAACCCATCCTACGGGTGTTGGGTTTGTCGGAAGGTGTAGGAGCGGACTCCGTCCGCGATCGGGATGGCCTACACACCGGCCTGACCAGTTGCGTTCCACCCACAGGCCCTCTCCCATCGCCCGCTAAAAAATCCCCACCCCCAGCAGCCCGTTGGAAGCTCCGTCCTAGAGCTTCCACGCCCTACTCAAAAGCCACTCCCCAAAACCACTCGTCGCCCCATCGCCGCATTCGCTCTTGCCAGCGGCGCCACATGGGCATAAGTTGCACTGGTCTGACCGGTAATACCAGAACAATAACTGCGCGCCTCAGCCCTCCCCTCGGGAAGCGGACGGGCGCAGACAACGGAGACCTTCAATGCTCATCCACCGCTGTTCCCGCTCGATCTTCCTGCAAGTGGTGCTCGGCCTGGCCCTCGGCGTGCTGTTCGGTGTCGGCCTGCCGGAGCTTTCATCCCAGCTCAAGCCCCTGGGCGACGGCTTCATCAAGCTGATCAAGATGCTCATCGCGCTCATCGTGTTCTGCGTGGTGGTCAACGGCATCTCCGGCGCCGGCGACCTGAAGAAGGTCGGACGCATCGGCCTGAAGTCGGTGGTCTACTTCGAGATCCTCACCACCATCGCCCTGCTCCTCGGCCTGCTGGTGGCCTACGGCAGCGGCCTGGGCAACGGCGCCAACATCGACCTGAACGGCCTCTCCGCCGGCGATGCCGCGACCTACGCCGCGCACACCAAGGACATCCACGGGCCGGTGGACTTCATCATGGGGCTGATTCCCACTTCGGTGTTCAGCGCCTTCGCCAACAACGACATCCTCCAGGTGCTGGTGTTCGCCGTGCTGTTCGGCAGCGCCCTGAACCTGGTGGGCGAGCAGGCCAGCGGCGTGGCGCGGCTGGTCAACGAGTTCAGCCACGTGGTCTTCCGCATCATGGGCATGATCGTGCGCCTGGCGCCGCTGGGCGTGTTCGGCGCCGTGGCCTTCACCACCAGCCGCTACGGCCTGGAGTCGCTGAGCCACCTGGGCGCGCTGGTGCTGGTGTTCTACCTCACCTGCATCCTCTTCGTATGCCTGGTGCTGGGCACCGTGCTGCGCCTGAGCGGCGTGCGCCTGCGGCCGTTCCTGCGCTACTTCCGCGAAGAACTGCTGATCGTCCTCGGCACCGCCTCTTCCGACGCCGTGCTGCCGCAGGTGATGCGCAAGCTGGAGAACATGGGCATCCGCAGCTCCACCGTGGGCCTGGTGATCCCAACCGGCTACTCCTTCAACCTCGACGGCTTTTCCATCTACCTGACCCTGGCGGTGGTGTTCATCGCCCACGCCACCGGCACGCCGCTGGCCATCAGCGACCTGCTGACCATCCTGCTGGTGTCGCTGGTGACCTCCAAGGGCGCCCACGGCATCCCCGGCTCGGCCCTGGTGATCCTCGCCGCCACCCTCGCCGCGGTGCCGGCCATCCCCGCCGCGGGCCTGGTGCTGGTGCTCTCGGTGGACTGGTTCATGGGCATCGGCCGGGCGCTGACCAACCTGATCGGCAACTGCGTCGCCACCGTGGTCATCGCCCGCTGGGAAAACGACATCGACCTGCAACGCACACGTTCGGTACTCAACGGCGAACCCGGGGCGAACAAGACCCTGGTCGCCACGCCCGGCAAGGGCGAACTGCGCGGCTGACGACAGCCGCCGCGCGCGCCGCTCCAATAGGCGCGGCGCGCGCCTTAACTGCCTCAGGAGCAACCATGTTTTCCTCATCCAAACTGGTCAATTCAGTGGTTCAGAAACTGCTCGAGACCATAGAGCAAGGGCGCTGGGCGGCCGGCCAGATGCTGCCGGGCCAGCGCGAACTGGCCGAGCAGCTGGAAATCAGCCGGCCCAGCCTGCGCGAGGCCATCACCGTGCTGGAGACCCTCGGCGTGGTGCGCTCGCTGCCCGGCAAGGGCGTGATGGTGCTGCAGCGTGACGAAAACGCCCTGCGCGAGATCCGCGCCCCGGCCACGGCCACCCTGGAAGACGTGCTGCAACTACGCTACGCCCTGGAACCCTTCATCGCCGGGCTGGTGGCGCAGAGCATCGACGGCGACTCCCTCGGCCGCCTGCGCCTGCTGCTGCTGGACATGCGCGAAGCGGTGGAGGACGGCCGCGCCGCCGCCGTGGTCGAGGCCTACAACAGCTTCCACCGCAAGCTGGTGGCGCTGACCTCCAACCCGATCTTCCTCAGCGTTTCGCAACAGATCGCCGGCGCCCTGGAGCAGAGCGACCACCTCATCCAGCGCAACGCCGCTCACGCCGAGGAACTGCTGGCCGAGCATGAGGCCATCGTCCGCGCCATCCGCCAGCACGACAGCGAAGGCGCCAGCCAGGCCATGCGCCAGCACATCCTCAACGAAGGCCTGCGCCTGAACCTGGCGCTGCGCGTGCCGGAAGCGGGGACCGGGCGATGAACGGCGAAACCGGCCCGCGCCGCCGCGGCCAGGCCCAGCGGATCTACGAGGACCTGCACGCCGCCATCCTCTCGCGGCGCCTGCGGCCGGCCGCGCCGCTCAGCCAGGAAACCCTCGGGCGGATCTTCCACGCCGGCCCCAGCAGCGTGCGTCGCGCCCTGCAGCGCCTGGCCCGGGAAGGCGCGGTAGAACTGGCGCCACGGCGCATCGCCAGCGTCGCCCGCGCCGATCCGCAGCGCCTGCGCCAACTGCTGGAAACCCGCCTGCTGCTGGAAAGCGACATGCTCCGGCGCCTGGCCGGAAGGCTGGACGGGCAAAACCTGGCGGAACTGCGGGAAATGCTCGCCACCCAGCGCCGCTGCCTGGCAGCGGACGACGCGCTGGGCGCCCAGGAATGGGCCCGGAACCTGCACCTGCGCCTGGCCCAGCTGTCGGCCAATCCCCTGTTGCCCGACCTGCTGGGCCCGCTGCTGGAGCGCCTGGCCGTGAGCATTGCCCTGGGCCGCGGCCAGGCCCATACCGCGGACAGCTGCCGGCAACAGGCCGAGATGCTCGAAGCCCTGGCTGAAGGCGACGCGGAGCGCGCCTGCGCCTGCCTGGAGAATTACCTGCGCGGCGTGGGCGAACGCCTGCGCTTCGCCCCACCGCCGACCACCGACCTGCGCGCGGCCTTCGCCGGGAAGCTGGCTATTCCTTGACCACCGCGAAGTTCGGCAGGGTGCCCACCGGCTGGGCGAAGTCATAGGGGATGGATTCCAGCGCCAGGCCGACGTTGCGCTGCACCACGAAGTGCAGGTGCGGACCGCTGCTGTTGCCGGTGTTGCCCGAGCGCGCCAGGGGCGTGCCGACGCCGACGCGCTGGCCCTCGCTGACCAGCACCGAGCCGCGCATCAGGTGCAGGTAGACGCCCATGGTGCCGTCGTCGTGGAGGATGCGCACGAAGTTGCCGGAGGGGTTGTTGCCGCGCCCGCTCTGGGCGTTCTCCACCTTCACCACGGTGCCGCCGCGGGCGGCCACGATGGGCGTGCCCTCGGGCATGGCGATGTCCAGCGCGTAGCGGCTCTTGGGGGTGAAGTGGCTGTACTTGCCGTTGGCGCCCTGGCTCAGGCGGAAGGGCCCGCCACGCCAGGGCAGCGGATAATCGTAGGCCACAGGTTGCAGGCGCGGGTCGCCCAGGGCGTAGCGCAGCTTGGGCTTGTACTGCATCGGCCGCGACGCGTCGCGCGGGCTCAGCGTGGCCAGGCGGATGGCGCTGCGCGGCGCCAGCACCCAGCGGATCGGCTTCTCCGGCACGCCCACGGCGTTCTGCGCGGCGTTCACGCTCAGCTCCACTTCCACCGGGGCGTAGAGGTCGTTGCGCACCTGCAGGGTTTCGAAGCCGTAGTGCCTGAGCGTCTGCAGCTTCACCTGCTGCTCCAGGTGCTCGACCATGCGGTCGCGGAAGACGAACACCTGCGCACCCGCCACGGCCTTGTCCGTGTAGGTGACCACGCCATTGGCGTCGACGTATTTGTAGATGGTCACGGCCGCAGCCGGCCCCGCAGCCATCCATAGACTGCAGAGGAAGAAAAAGCGCCCTAGCATGTCGACTCTGGTTATAGGTATTCGACGCCAGCAAGACTAGCAGCCGAGGCCGGCAGCGGCGAGCCGCCGGCCGTCGGGCTGTGAAGCAGGCCTCAGGCGCCGGGGACGTAGTGCTTCTGGGTGCTGCCGCGGGCGATCAGGCGCGACAGGTAGTCGAGCTTCTGCGGGTCGCGGTCGACGAAGCGCAGCAACAGCAGCAGCCACTCGCTGTCGGGCTTGGGTTCCAGCGCCGCCACCGAGTGCAGGTAACCGTTCAGGCGCGCCACCTCGTTGTCTTCCTCCAGGTCGAGCACCGCGGTTTCCAGCACCTGCGGCAACACCTGGCCGCGCTTCACCACCAGCTGCGCCTCCTTCAGGCTGAGCCCGCGGATCACGCAGGGCAGGCTGGCATTGGGCAGGCGCAACTGCCCCTGGCCCTTGCCCTGGGCGCCACTGCGCGCAGGCGCGGGGGCCGGCGCGGCAGCAGGAGCCGGACGGGCGGGCGCCGGGGCCGCGGCTGGAGCGGCCGGGGCGCGAACCACCTCGGCCTTGCCGCCGGTGAGGGCGGCGAGGGAGTCGTTCGGCGGGCCGCCGGCCAGGCTGCGCTGCGGCGCCGAGGCCAGCAGCGCATCGAGCTTGCCGGCGCGGCTCAGGGCCTTGCGCACCTTGCTCACCAACTGGTCGTTGGAGAAGGGCTTGCCGATGTAGTCCGACACCCCGGCCTGGATGGCCTGGACCACGTTCTCCTTGTCGCCGCGGCTGGTCACCATGATGAAGGGCACGTCCTTCAGCGGCGCCTGGGCGCGGCACCAGCCGAGCAGTTCGATGCCGGACATCTCCGGCATCTCCCAGTCGCAGAGGATCAGGTCGACCGCGTGGCGGGCGAGGTGCTGCTGGGCCTTGCGGCCGTTCACCGCCTCCTCGATGCGCAACCCCGGAAAATGGTCGCGCAATCCCTTCTTCACCAGGTCGCGGATGAAAGGTGCATCATCCACCACCAGAACACTGACCTTGCTCATCGTCGACTCCCTGGAACGCCAAGGCGAAGGATAGCCTCGGGCACTGGCAGGATGCCATGCCGACGTGACCGGTCGGACACATCCGTCAATCAATCCAGCGTTCGCCCTACGGTTTCCGGAGCCATCCGCAACCCGGCCAGGCATAGCAGGATGGCGCCCACCAGGTACCAGGCCGGCGCGTTCGGGCTGCCGGTGAGGTCGATCAGCCCGGCGGCGAAGAACTGCGCGAAGCCGCCGAACAGCGCGACGCCGACACAGTAGGTGACCGACAGGCCGGTGGCGCGGATCGCCGCCGGGAACAGCTCCGGCAGGATCGCCAGGGACGCCACCATGCCGTAAGTCAGCGGGATGTTGAGCAGCCCCACGATCAGCAGCAGCAGGCCGATGCTGGGCCATTGGTTGAGCAGCAGGAACGCCGGGTAGGTCGCCAGCAACAGGATCGGCAGCGGCCAGAAGATCGAGCGGCGCCGGCCGATGCGGTCGCTCAGGCGTCCAGCGTGGGGCGCCAGCAGCAGCGACGGCAGGCTGCTCACCACCGCGGCCCAGGTGGCGACGCCCAGCGGCATGCCCAGCACGCTGATGGCGTGGTTGGCCAGGTAGAACTGGGTGATGTAGACCGGCACCGAGACGCCGATCACCAGCAGCACGCCGGTGACCAGCTGCCGCGGGTGCCGGCACAGCAGCGCCAGGCCGCCTTCCCGCGCCTGCCGGCTGTCGCCCTGGGCGGCGGCCGGCAGGGTTTCCTCCAGGCGGTGGCGGATGTATTCGCTGACCGGGATGGCCAGGATGCCCACCGCGAAGACCGCCCGCCAGCCCCAGCTGTCCATGGCCTCGGGGCTCAGCAGGTTGCTCAGCGTCAGCACCACCAGCGCGCCCATGATGGTGCCCAGGCTCTGGCTGAACACCTGCCAGCTGCAGTAGTAGGCCCGCGAGCCCGAGCCGGCGTATTCCATCAGGATGGTGGTGGCGGTGCCCACCTGCCCGCCCACGGCGAAACCCTGCAGCAGGCGCGCGACTATGATCACCAGCGGCCCGACCAGCCCGGCCTGGGCATAGGTCGGCGCCACGGTGAACAGCAGCGCGCCCAGGGCCATCAGCCACAGCGTCAGGCGCATGGCCGCCTTGCGCCCGGCGCGGTCGGCGTACAGGCCTATCAGCAGGCCGCCGAGCGGGCGCATGACGAAGCCGGTGCCGAACACCGCGAAGGACAGCATCAGCGAAGTCAGCGGGTTTTCCCCGAAGGGGAAGAACAGCCGCGCCATCAGCGTGGCGAGCAGGCTGTAGACGAGGAAGTCGTAGAACTCCAGGGCGTTGCCCAGGCACACCGCGGCGATGGCGCGGGTGCGCCCGGCACGGGAAGGTTCGGCGCTCGCAGCGAAGGATGTCGTTCTTGTTGTCATGCTGGGATTCCCCGCGGGAAGGATTCAGGCCAGGAAGCGCTGCGCCAGGCGGACCCAGAAGGTCGCGCCCAACGGTAGGATGCGGTCGTTGAAGTCGTACCCGGGGTTGTGCACCGCGCAGCCGCCCTCGCCGTCGCCATTGCCGATCATCAGGTAGCAGCCGGGCGCCTGTTCCAGCCAGAAGGCGAAGTCCTCGCTGGCATGGATGGGCCGCGGCTCGGGCTCCAGGCCCTCGTCGCCGAGCCAGTCGAGCACCAGCTCGCGGACCAGCCCCGCGCAGCCGGGGTCGTTGACCAGCACCGGGTAGCCGTCCGCCGCCACCAGGACTTCGGCGCGGGCGCCGAAGCTGGCGGCCTGCTGCTGCGCCAGTTCATGGATGCGCCGCAACAGCAGCTCGCGCACCTGCGGGCTCAGCGCGCGCACGCTCAGGCGCAGTTCGGCGCTGTCGGGGATGACGTTGCTGGCGTCGCCGGCGAGGAAGGCGCCCACGGTCAGCACCGCCGCCTCGGACGGCGGCACGTTGCGCGACACCAGGCTCTGCAGGGCGCCGACCAGCGCCGCGCCGGCCAGGATCGGGTCCACCGTCTGCTCGGGCATGGCGCCATGGCCGCCGCGGCCGTGGATGAGGATGGTCACGTCGTCGGCCGAGGCCATGCACGGCCCCGGCATGACCATGAAGCGTCCCTCGGCCAGGCCGGGCAGGTTGTGCATGGCGAACAGGGCGTCGCAGGGGAAGCGTTGCAGCAGGCCTTCGTCGAGCATGCGCTTGGCCCCGGAGCCGCCATGGCCTTCCTCGGCGGGCTGGAAGAACAGGTGCAGGGTGCCGCGCCAGTTGCGCTCGCGGGCCAGCTCGCAGGCCGCGGCCAGGAGCATGGCGGTGTGCCCGTCATGGCCGCAGGCGTGCATCTTGCCGGGCACCCGGCTGCTCCAGGGCAGCCCGCTCTGCTCGTGGATCGGCAGCGCATCCAGCTCGGCGCGCAGGCCCAGCACCGGGCCGGGGCCGTTGCGCAGGGTGGCGATCACCCCGGTGCCGGCCATCTCGGCGATCTCGTAGCCCCAGGCGCGCAGCCGTTCGATGACCCGCTCGCGGGTGGAGTACTCTTCGAAGCCCAGCTCGGGTTCGGCGTGGATGGCCCGGCGCAGTTCGACCATTTCCGGGACGATGGCGGCTATGCCCGGCGCTATGCAGGCTCTGTTCATCGGCTCGCTCCTGTTTTTCTTGTGGGATTGGACTGGATCGATGCCCGTGACCGGCCGGTATGCTGGGCGTGGATTACCCTAGCGTCGGCGCCGCATGCGCATAAGCCAAAAAAATGTTGTCGTGACGACCTCCGGTGTTCGGAGGGGAGGCGAGCGTTGAAACTGCATCAGTTGCAGGCTTTGATAGCCGTGGCCGACGGCGGCGGCATCCGCGCCGCGGCCCGTGGCCTGGGCCTCAGCCAGGCCGCGGTGACCCGTGCCCTGCGCGAACTGGAGGAGGAACAGGGGCTGCCGCTGCTGATGCGCCACGCCGGCGGCGCCCGGCTGACCACCGCCGGGCAGGTGCTGCTGCCCCGCGCCCGGCAGATCGCCACCCAGCTCGACAGCGCCCGCCAGGAACTGGCCGCCCTGCGCGGCGAAGGCGCGGCGACGCTGTGCGTCGGCGTCACCCCCTGGTTCGGCCAGACCTTGCTGGGCAACGCCCTGCAGGCCTTCCGCAGGGACATGCCGCAGGTCCACCTGGAGCTGTACGAGGGGCTGCAGGCGGTGATCCTGCCGCTGCTGCGCACGGGCCGCATGCAGTTCGCCCTGGGCCCGGCGGGCATCCTCCAGGGCGCGGAATTCGTGCATCAGCCGCTGGCGCACTACCGCATGCAGGTGGTAGCCCGCAACGGCCACCCGCTGGCCACGGCGCGCTCGCTGAGGCAGTTGCTGGAGCACGACTGGACGATGAACTTCACCGCCGACCGCTACGCCGAGACCACCCATGAACTGTTCGGCCAGCATGGCCTGCAGATCGCCCGCGAACGCATCGTCTGCGCCCATTCCGCGGGCATGCTCAGCAGCCTGATCGTCGACGCCGGCCTGCTCGGCTACGCGCCGCAGCCGATGATGCTCTGCGAACCGCTGCGCAGCGGCGCACGGGCCCTGGCGCTGGAGGAGCCATTACCGGACGGGGACATCAGCATCATCCGCCTGCGCGACCAGGGGCTGGACGCGACCTCCCGGCACTTCATCCACTGCCTGCAGCAGGCGCTGAAGGACAACAGCCGAGCCCGCGATCCCGCGGGCCGGCAGTTGGCGGAGATGGTGAGGTTGAGTTTCTGAGGGAGGGGCCAAGACCGATTTCGTAGCGGGCCCTGCCCGCGAATCGCGCGCAGGGCGCGCTCCTACATGGGAATGGCGCGGGTGGCGCAGCGTAGGAGCGGATCTTATCCGCGAATCGCGCCGGGACATCCGGCTATCGCGGACAAGGTCCGCTCCTACCCACTACGGACGGGCACGGCCCCTCGTAGGATGGTGTTGAGCGAAGCGATACCCATCGCCACCACCGCATGGGTTTCGCAGGCTCAACCCATCCTACGAAAAGCGGCTCGGCGCAGCAGGGTTGGCGTTTCGGCGAGCGCCGCCATGAGCCCAGGTGCGGCTCAGCTATCGGACTTGCCCTGCACTTCTTCCTTCATGCGCGTCAGGCCGATGTGGCGGACGTCGGTGCCGCGCACCAGGTAGATCACCAGTTCGGCGATGTTGCGCGCGTGGTCGCCGATGCGCTCCAGCGAGCGCAGGGCCCAGATGACGTTGAGCACACGGGAGATCGCCCGCGGGTCTTCCATCATGTAGGTCACCAGTTCGCGCAGGGCGGTCTTGTACTCGCGGTCGACGGTCTTGTCGTACTGCGCCACCGACAGCGCCAGGTCGGCGTCGAAGCGGGCGAAGGCGTCCAGCGCCTCCTGCACCATCTTGCGCACCTGGCCGCCGATGTGGCGCACCTCGACGTAGCCGCGCGGCGACTCGCCTTCCTCGCACAGCTGGATGGCGCGGCGGGCGATCTTCGAGGCTTCGTCGCCGATGCGCTCGAGGTCGATCACCGACTTGGAGATGCTGATGATCAGGCGCAGGTCGGAGGCCGCCGGCTGGCGACGGGCGAGGATGCGCAGGCATTCCTCGTCGATGTTGCGCTCCATCTGGTTGATCTGGTCGTCGATCTCGCGCACCTGCTGGGCCAGGCCCGAGTCGGCGTCGATCAGCGCGGTGACCGCGTCGTTGACCTGTTTCTCCACCAGCCCGCCCATGGCCAGGAGGTGGCTGCGCACGTCCTCCAGCTCGGCGTTGAACTGCTGGGAAATGTGATGGCTGAGACTTTCTTTGTTGATCATGTGGTTTCGCTCCGCGAAAGCTGCAGGCTACGCGCCGAAGGTTGCAGATTTATGATGCGGCCGCCGCCCGGCCCTTAGCCGTAGCGCCCGGTGATGTAGTCCTCGGTCTGCTTCTTCGCCGGGTTGGTGAAGAGCGTGTCGGTGTCGCCGAACTCGATCAGCTTGCCCATGTACATGAACGCCGTGTAGTCGGACACCCGCGCGGCCTGCTGCATGTTGTGGGTGACTATCACGATGGTGAACTTGGATTTCAGTTCGTAGATCAGTTCCTCGATCTTCAGCGTGGAGATCGGGTCCAGCGCCGAGCAGGGCTCGTCGAGCAGCAGCACTTCCGGCTCCACCGCGATGGTCCGGGCGATCACCAGGCGCTGCTGCTGCCCGCCCGACAGGCCCAGGGCCGACTCGTGCAGGCGGTCCTTCACTTCGTCCCACAATGCCGCGCCCTTGAGCGCCCATTCCACGGCCTCGTCGAGGGTGCGCTTCTTGTTCACGCCCTGGAGGCGCAGGCCGTAGACCACGTTCTCGTAGATGGTCTTGGGGAAGGGGTTGGGCTTCTGGAACACCATGCCGACACGGCGGCGCAGCTCGGCCACGTCCACGCCGCGGGCGAAGATGTCGTGGCCGTCGAGGCGGATCTCGCCTTCCACGCGGCAATCGTCGACCAGGTCGTTCATGCGGTTGAAGCAGCGCAGCAGGGTCGACTTGCCGCAGCCGGACGGGCCGATGAAGGCGGTCACGCGCTGCCTGGGGATCTGCATGGCGACGTCGAACAGCGCCTGCTTCTGGCCGTAGAACAGGTTCAGGCCGGGCACTTCCAGGGCCACGGTCTCCTTGTCCAGGCGCATGCCCTCGCGGATCGGCCGGCCGAGGGCGGCGAGGTCGATGCCATGGCGATGGGGTTCTTGTTGCATCTCGTCTCTCCCGTTGGAGGCTCGGACCGCCGCCTGCGCAGGCAGCGGCCGCGGATCAGTTTTCCAGCGCCTTGTACTTCTCGCGCAGGCGGTTGCGGATGGCGATGGCGGAGAAGTTCAGCAGGGCGATCACCAGCACCAGCAGCAGCGCGGTGGCGTACACCAGCGGCCGCGCGGCCTCGACGTTGGGGCTCTGGAAGCCGACGTCGTAGATGTGGAAGCCCAGGTGCATGATCTTCTGGTCCAGGTGCACGTAGGGGTAGTTGCCGTCCACCGGCAGCGACGGCGCCAGTTTCACCACGCCCACCAGCATCAGCGGCGCCACTTCGCCGGCGGCGCGCGCCACGGCGAGGATCAGGCCGGTCATCATCGCCGGGCTGGCCATCGGCAGGACGATCTTCCACAGCGTCTCGGCCTTGGTCGCACCGAGAGCCAGGGAGCCCTCGCGGATCGCCCGCGGGATGCGCGACAGGCCTTCCTCGGTGGCCACGATCACCACCGGCACGGCGAGGATCGCCAGGGTCAGCGAGGCCCAGAACAGCCCGGGGGTGCCGAAGGTCGGCGCCGGCAGGGCCTCGGGGAAGAACAGCCGGTCGATCGAGCCGCCCAGCACGTAGACGAAGAAGCCCAGGCCGAACACGCCGTAGACGATGGCCGGCACCCCGGCGAGGTTGTTCACGGCGATGCGGATCACCCGCGTCAGCAGGCCCTGGCGCGCGTACTCGCGCAGGTAGACCGCGGCGATGACGCCGAACGGGGTGACGATCACCGCCATCACCAGGGTCATCATCACGGTGCCGAAGATCGCCGGGAAGATGCCGCCCTCGGTGTTGGCCTCGCGCGGGTCCTCGCTGAGGAACTCCCAGAGCTTCTTGAAGTAGAACGACAGCTTGGCGCCGAAGCCCATGGCGTTGGGCTGGTAGGCGTGGACCAGCTTGCCGAGGCTGATCTCGGTCTCGCGGCCGCCGGCCTCGCGCATCACCACGCTGTCGCGGTTGAACTGCTGGCGCAGCTCGCCCAGCCGGTCTTCGTACTCGCGGTAGCGTCCCTGCAGCTCGGCGCGGGCGGCGGCGAGGTCGGCCTGGGCGGCGGCATCCAGCTCGCCGTGCAGTTGCAGGCGGCGCTCCTTCAGGCGCAGGCGCTCCAGCTCGTGGTTGATGCTGCCGATGTCCTTCTTCTCCAGCTGGTAGAGCTGGTCGTACAAGCCTTCCACCCGTTGCAGGCGCTGCTGCAGCTCGGGCATGGCGTCGGCGCCCTGGGCCACCACCTGGCCGTCCTGCTTCACGCTGACCAGGTAGCCGTAGAAGTTGCCCCACTCGCGGCGCTCCAGGGTCACCAGCTCCTGCGGCCAGCGCCGCTCGGCGAGCCAGTCGCCGATCACCCAGGAGAAGTCGCTGCCGTAGAGATCGCGGTTGCCCAGCTTGAGCAGCTCGCGGGTCATGAATTCGGGGCCTTCGGCCGGTACCGGCAGGCCGGCGCCGCGCAGGCGTTCGCGCGGCACTTCCTCGACCTGCACTTCTTCGCCGATCAGCACCTTCGCCTCCTGCCCGGGCACGCTGTAGCGCGCCTCCAGCACGTCGGCCGGCCAGAAATGGCCGAGGCCGCGCACGGCGATGACGGCCAGCAGGCCGAGGGTCATGATTACCGCGATGGAAACCGCGCCGGCGTTCATCCACACCCAGGGAGAACCGCTGGCGAACCAGGCTTTCAGCGTTTCCTGCTTCTGTTTCACTTGGAAAGTGCCTCTTCAGACGCCGCTCAGAGCGACGCGTATTTCTTCCGCAGCCGCTGACGGATCAGCTCGGCCAGGGTGTTCATCACGAAGGTGAAGGTCAGCAGCACCAGCGCCGAAAGGAACAGCACGCGGTAGTGGGTGCCGCCCACCTCCGACTCGGGCATTTCCACCGCCACGTTCGCCGCCAGGGTGCGCATGCCCTGGAAGATGTTCATGTCCATCACCGGGGTGTTGCCGGTGGCCATCAGCACGATCATGGTCTCGCCCACGGCGCGGCCCATGCCGATCATCAGCGCCGAGAAAATGCCCGGGCTGGCGGTGAGGATCACCACGCGGGTCAGCGTCTGCCAGGGCGTGGCGCCCAGGGCCAGGGAGCCGTAGGTGAGGCTGCGGGGCACGCTGAAGATGGCATCCTCGGCGATGGAGAAGATGTTCGGGATCACCGCGAAGCCCATGGCCAGGCCGACGATCAGGGCGTTGCGCTGGTCGTAGGTGATGCCTAGGTCATGGCTTATCCACAGGCGCATGTCGCCGCCGAAGAAGGCGGTTTCCAGGTGCGGGCTGAGCCACAGGGCGAAGGCGCCGACGCCGAGCACCACGGGAATCAGGATCGCCGCTTCCCAGCCGTCCGGCAGCGCCAGGCGGATGCGCTCGGGCAGGCGGCTCCAGAGCAGGCCGGCGAGCAGGATGCCCAGCGGGGTGAGCAGCAGCAGGCTGAAGATGCCCGGCAGGTGGCCTTCGACGTAGGGCGCGAGGAACAGGCCGGCGAAGAAGCCGAGGATCACCGTCGGCAACGCCTCCATCAGCTCGATCACCGGCTTGACCTTGCGGCGCATCGCCGGAGCCATGAAGTAGGCGGTGTAGACGGCCGCGGCGATGGCCAGCGGGGCGGCCAGGATCATTGCGTAGAAGGCCGCCTTGAGGGTGCCGAAGGTCAGCGGCGCCAGGCTCAGCTTGGGCTCGAAGTCGGTGGTGGCGGCGGTGGATTGCCAGACGTATTGCGGCTTATCGTAGCTCTCGTACCAGACCTTGCCCCACAGCGCGCTCCAGGAAACCTCCGGGTGCGGGTTGCTCAGGTCGAAGCCGCGCAGTTGGCCAGCCTGCTCCAGCAACAGGCGGTTGGCCCGCGGCGACAGGGCCAGCACACCGCTGCCCGGCGCCACCTGCTGTTCCAGCAAAGTGCGGTGCGCGGTGCTGTGGAACACACCGAGTTCGCCGGCGCTGTCCAGGGCGACGAAGCCCTTGCGGCGCTGCTCGGGAACGATGGCGGTGATCGGCTTGCTGCCCAGCTGGAAGTCGCGCACGTGCGCCAGGCGCGGTTCGCCGTCGGTGTCGCGGGCCATGAACCACTGGCTGATGCCGCCGTCGGAGTTGCCGATCATCAGCGAGATACCGCCCAGCAACTGGGCGCTGGCGGTGACCTCGCGGTTGGCATGGTCGAGCAGCTTATAGCGGCCGTTGAGCTGGCGGGTGCGCAGGTCGAAGACGTCGGCCTGGGCGCGGCCGTTGATGACGTACAGCCACTGCTTGCGCGGGTCGATGTAGATCGCCTTCACCGGGTCGGCGATCTGCGGCAGGTTCACGGCCTCCTGCTCCAGGGTGGTCTCGCCGGTGAGCATGTTCTCCTGGCTGGTCAAACTCAGCAGCAACATCTGGCTGCCGGTAGAGGCGGCCAGCAGCAGGCCGTCGTCGTCCGAGGCCAGGGCCACGTGCTCCAGCGCGCGGCCTTGCGGGTCGAGGCTGATGGGCGCCTCGCCGTAGGGGTAGTCGATCTGCGGGGTGATGGTCTTGCGGTTGTCCGGGTAGGTGACCTTGTAGGCATGACGGAACACCAGAACCTGGCCGTTGGACAGGCCCAGCGCCACCATCGGGTGCCCAGGCTGGTCCTCGGCGATGGAGACCACCTGGCTGCCGGCCGGCAGCTTGAGCGCCTGGCGGCTGAGTTCGGCGCCGCTGTCCAGGTCGAAGAACAGCACCTGCCCATCGGCGGCCACGCGCATGGCGACCTGGTTCTGCTCCTCGATGCTCAGCAGCAGGGGCGCCTGCACCTCCTTCAGCCAGGCCGGGGCGAGGGGCGCGCGGGCATCCAGTTCGGCGCCGCGGAACAGGGGCAGCACCACATAGGCCAGGTAGAAGAAGATGAGGGTGATGGCCACCAGCACGGACAGGCCGCCGACCAGCACGTACCAGCGCGTCAGGCGGTCCTTGAGGGCGCGCATGCGGCGTTTGCGACGCAGGGTCGGGGTATTGAAATCGATCCGCTCGGGGGAGGAATTGCTCATCGACGAAGTGGCCAGGTCATTCATGGGGCGACACGCTTGCGGCAGTCTATGACAGAAACATGACACAGAGATGACGAGACGAAGCCCGTCGGCAGTTTCCTGCCAACGGGCCGGATCAGCTACCGCTCAGCCTATGGACGGCCGGCGGGGGCTACCTAGAGTCCCAGTTCCTTGACCGCCTTCGCCGCGACCTTGGACGGCAGCGGGATGTAGCCGTCCTTGACCACGACTTCCTGGCCGGTCTTGGACAGCACCATCTTCAGGAATTGGGCTTCCAGCGGGTCCAGGGGCTTGTTCGGCGCCTTGTTCACGTAGACGTAGAGGAAGCGCGCCAGCGGGTAGGTGCCGTTCAGCGCGTTCTGCTCGTTGTCCTCGACGTAGGGGTCGCCCGGCTTCTTGGCCAGGGCCACGGTCTTCACGCTGGCGGTCTTGTAGCCGATGCCGGAGTAGCCGATGCCGTTGAGCGACTGGCTGATCGACTGCACCACCGAGGCGGAACCCGGCTGCTCGTTGACGTTGGGCTTGAAGTCCCCCTTGCACAGGGCCTCTTCCTTGAAATAGCCGTAGGTGCCGGACACCGAGTTGCGGCCGAACAGTTGCACCGGCTTGTTGGTCCAGTCGCCGCCCAGACCCAGGTCGCTCCAGGTCTTCACGTCCTGCTTGGCGCCGCACAGGCGGGTGGCGGAGAAGATGGCGTCGACCTGCTGCATGGTCAGGCCCTTGATGGGGTTGTCCTTGTGCACGAAGACGGCCAGGGCATCGACCGCGACGGGCACGGCAGTGGGCTTGTAGCCGTACTTCTGCTCGAAGGCCTGCAGCTCGACGTCCTTCATCTTGCGGCTCATCGGGCCGAGGTTGGCGGTGCCCTCGGTGAGCGCCGGCGGGGCAGTGGAGGAGCCCGCGGCCTGGATCTGCACGTTCACGCTCGGGTACAGGCGCTTGTACTCCTCGGCCCACAGCGTCATGAGGTTGGCCAGGGTATCCGAGCCCACGCTGGAGAGGTTGCCAGAGACGCCGCTGGTCTTCTGGTAGTCCGGCAGCGCCGGGTCGATCGCGGCGAAAGCGCTGGCAGCGCCCACGCCGGCGGCGGCGAAGGTCAGCGCCGCCATCAAACGCTTGAGTTTCATGCCTTGCTCCTTGAGGAAAGGCCGACTGGCTGGAATTCGGCGCCGCTCTCTTGGGGCGCGAGCAGACTCTATGAAAGCAATGTGACAGCCAGATGAAAACCGACGGGCTCGAAGAAGAAATGTGACGGTATTTATTACGAAATATTTCACCCGCAACGAACGCCGAAGAAACGCCTCGCAGGATGGGTTTCGAGGCCTGAACCCACCTGTAGGAGCGGGCCCTGCCCGCGATTTCGCGCGCAGGGCGCGCTCCTACAGGGGGAATGGGCGCAGGTGGGGCGGCGTAGGAGCGGATCTCATCCGCGAATCGCGCCGGGACCGCCGGCTATCGCGGACAAGGTCCGCTCCTACGGGTGCAGGATGTACCCTCGTAGGATGGCGTTGAGCGAAGCGATACCCATCGCCATGGCCATGCCTCACGTGTAGGAGCGGGCCCTGCCCGCGATTCGCGCGCAGGGCGCGCTCCTACAAGGGGAATGCAATGGCGTGGATGGGATCACCCCGGCTTTCCGCGCCCCAAAAGCAAAACCCCCGACCAGCCAGGCTGATCAGGGGTTTTGGGATAGGTGCTTGACGATGACCTACTCTCACATGGGGAAACCCCACACTACCATCGGCGATGCGTCGTTTCACTGCTGAGTTCGGGATGGGATCAGGTGGTTCCAACGCTCTATGGTCGTCAAGCAATTCTTTCGGATGCTCGTGGCTTACGCACACGCTCACCCAGATTCGGGTATGTGACAGGTCTTCTTTGCGGTTCACACGAACTTTCGGTTCGTCGACTTCACCGTCTAACACACAAATTGTTTGGGTGTTATATGGTCAAGCCTCACGGGCAATTAGTATCGGTTAGCTCAACGCCTCACAGCGCTTACACACCCGACCTATCAACGTCGTAGTCTTCGACGGCCCTTCAGGGGAATCAAGTTCCCAGTGAGATCTCATCTTGAGGCTAGTTTCCCGCTTAGATGCTTTCAGCGGTTATCTATTCCGAACATAGCTACCCGGCAGTGCCACTGGCGTGACAACCGGAACACCAGAGGTTCGTCCACTCCGGTCCTCTCGTACTAGGAGCAGCCCCTCTCAAATCTCAAACGTCCACGGCAGATAGGGACCGAACTGTCTCACGACGTTCTAAACCCAGCTCGCGTACCACTTTAAATGGCGAACAGCCATACCCTTGGGACCGGCTTCAGCCCCAGGATGTGATGAGCCGACATCGAGGTGCCAAACACCGCCGTCGATATGAACTCTTGGGCGGTATCAGCCTGTTATCCCCGGAGTACCTTTTATCCGTTGAGCGATGGCCCTTCCATACAGAACCACCGGATCACTAAGACCTACTTTCGTACCTGCTCGACGTGTCTGTCTCGCAGTCAAGCGCGCTTTTGCCTTTATACTCTGCGACCGATTTCCGACCGGTCTGAGCGCACCTTCGTACTCCTCCGTTACTCTTTAGGAGGAGACCGCCCCAGTCAAACTGCCCACCATACACTGTCCTCGATCCGGATAACGGATCAGAGTTAGAACCTCAAGCATGCCAGGGTGGTATTTCAAGGTTGGCTCCACGCGAACTGGCGTCCACGCTTCAAAGCCTCCCACCTATCCTACACAAGCAGGCTCAAAGTCCAGTGCAAAGCTACAGTAAAGGTTCACGGGGTCTTTCCGTCTAGCCGCGGATACACTGCATCTTCACAGCGATTTCAATTTCACTGAGTCTCGGGTGGAGACAGCGCCGCCATCGTTACGCCATTCGTGCAGGTCGGAACTTACCCGACAAGGAATTTCGCTACCTTAGGACCGTTATAGTTACGGCCGCCGTTTACCGGGGCTTCGATCAAGAGCTTCGCTTTCGCTAACCCCATCAATTAACCTTCCGGCACCGGGCAGGCGTCACACCCTATACGTCCACTTTCGTGTTTGCAGAGTGCTGTGTTTTTAATAAACAGTCGCAGCGGCCTGGTATCTTCGACCGGCGTGGGCTTACGCAGTAAATACTTCACCCTCACCGGCGCACCTTCTCCCGAAGTTACGGTGCCATTTTGCCTAGTTCCTTCACCCGAGTTCTCTCAAGCGCCTTGGTATTCTCTACCCGACCACCTGTGTCGGTTTCGGGTACGGTTCCTAGTTACCTGAAGCTTAGAAGCTTTTCCTGGAAGCATGGCATCAACCACTTCGCTCTCTAAAAGAAAGCTCGTCATCAGCTCTCGGCCTTGAACACCCGGATTTGCCTAAGTGCTCAGCCTACAACCTTAAACTTGGACAACCAACGCCAAGCTGGCCTAGCCTTCTCCGTCCCTCCATCGCAGTAACTAGAAGTACAGGAATATTAACCTGTTTCCCATCGACTACGCATTTCTGCCTCGCCTTAGGGGCCGACTAACCCTGCGTCGATTAACGTTGCGCAGGAACCCTTGGTCTTTCGGCGTGGGAGTTTTTCACTCCCATTGTCGTTACTCATGTCAGCATTCGCACTTCTGATACCTCCAGCAAGCTTCTCAACTCACCTTCACAGGCTTACAGAACGCTCCTCTACCGCGCATCTTGCGATGCACCCGTAGCTTCGGTGTGTGGTTTGAGCCCCGTTACATCTTCCGCGCAGGCCGACTCGACTAGTGAGCTATTACGCTTTCTTTAAAGGGTGGCTGCTTCTAAGCCAACCTCCTAGCTGTCTAAGCCTTCCCACATCGTTTACCACTTAACCACAACTTTGGGACCTTAGCTGACGGTCTGGGTTGTTTCCCTTTTCACGACGGACGTTAGCACCCGCCGTGTGTCTCCCACGCTGACACTTCCAGGTATTCGGAGTTTGCATCGGTTTGGTAAGTCGGGATGACCCCTAGCCGAAACAGTGCTCTACCCTGGGTGATACGTGAGGCGCTACCTAAATAGCTTTCGAGGAGAACCAGCTATCTCCGAGCTTGATTAGCCTTTCACTCCGATCCACAAGTCATCCCCTACCTTTTCAACGGGAGTGGGTTCGGTCCTCCAGTCAGTGTTACCTAACCTTCAACCTGCTCATGGATAGATCGCCCGGTTTCGGGTCTATACCCAGCGACTAAACGCCCTATTAAGACTCGCTTTCGCTACGCCTCCCCTATTCGGTTAAGCTCGCCACTGAATATAAGTCGCTGACCCATTATACAAAAGGTACGCAGTCACCCAACAAGTGGGCTCCCACTGCTTGTACGCATACGGTTTCAGGTTCTATTTCACTCCCCTCTCCGGGGTTCTTTTCGCCTTTCCCTCACGGTACTGGTTCACTATCGGTCAGTCAGTAGTATTTAGCCTTGGAGGATGGTCCCCCCATGTTCAGACAACGTTTCACGTGCGCCGTCCTACTCGATTTCACTTCCTGGAACCTTTCACATACGGGGCTATCACCCACTATGGCCGCACTTTCCAGAGCGTTCTGTTAGATTCTAAGAAGCTTAAGGGCTAGTCCCCGTTCGCTCGCCACTACTAAGGGAATCTCGGTTGATTTCTGTTCCTCAGGGTACTTAGATGTTTCAGTTCCCCTGGTTCGCCTCACACACCTATGGATTCAGTGTGTGATAACCAGCTTATGCTGGCTGGGTTTCCCCATTCAGAGATCTCCGGATCAAAGTCTGTTTGCCGACTCCCCGAAGCTTATCGCAGGCTACCACGTCTTTCATCGCCTCTGACTGCCAAGGCATCCACCGTATGCGCTTCTTCACTTGACCATATAACCCCAAGCAATCTGGTCATACGTCTCGAACGTGAAGACGACATTCGCCGAAAATTCGCGCTTGAACTCGCAAATTTTACCTTGACTTGAACAATCCCCAGTGAAAGAGATCATTCAGTCTACTTCTATCACATACCCAAATTTTTAAAGAACGGTTCCGGTACAAAGACCAGACAGCAAGGTTCGTTTCTTCGAACATTCCTGTCTGAGCTTTACGACGATTTGGAGATGGTGGAGCCAAGGAGGATCGAACTCCTGACCTCCTGCGTGCAAAGCAGGCGCTCTCCCAGCTGAGCTATGGCCCCAAATCACTACGATTTGGTGGGTCTGGGCAGATTCGAACTGCCGACCTCACCCTTATCAGGGGTGCGCTCTAACCGACTGAGCTACAGACCCATAAAGGGTTGCCTAATCGTCTAACCAGTGAATCAAGCAATTCGTGTGGGAGCTTATGAGAAAGCCGGGATCTTCGATTAAGGAGGTGATCCAGCCGCAGGTTCCCCTACGGCTACCTTGTTACGACTTCACCCCAGTCATGAATCACTCCGTGGTAACCGTCCCCCTTGCGGTTAGACTAGCTACTTCTGGAGCAACCCACTCCCATGGTGTGACGGGCGGTGTGTACAAGGCCCGGGAACGTATTCACCGTGACATTCTGATTCACGATTACTAGCGATTCCGACTTCACGCAGTCGAGTTGCAGACTGCGATCCGGACTACGATCGGTTTTCTGGGATTAGCTCCACCTCGCGGCTTGGCAACCCTCTGTACCGACCATTGTAGCACGTGTGTAGCCCTGGCCGTAAGGGCCATGATGACTTGACGTCATCCCCACCTTCCTCCGGTTTGTCACCGGCAGTCTCCTTAGAGTGCCCACCTTAACGTGCTGGTAACTAAGGACAAGGGTTGCGCTCGTTACGGGACTTAACCCAACATCTCACGACACGAGCTGACGACAGCCATGCAGCACCTGTGTTCCGATTCCCGAAGGCACCCTCGCATCTCTGCAAGGTTCCGGACATGTCAAGGCCAGGTAAGGTTCTTCGCGTTGCTTCGAATTAAACCACATGCTCCACCGCTTGTGCGGGCCCCCGTCAATTCATTTGAGTTTTAACCTTGCGGCCGTACTCCCCAGGCGGTCGACTTATCGCGTTAGCTGCGCCACTAAGATCTCAAGGATCCCAACGGCTAGTCGACATCGTTTACGGCGTGGACTACCAGGGTATCTAATCCTGTTTGCTCCCCACGCTTTCGCACCTCAGTGTCAGTATCAGTCCAGGTGGTCGCCTTCGCCACTGGTGTTCCTTCCTATATCTACGCATTTCACCGCTACACAGGAAATTCCACCACCCTCTACCGTACTCTAGTCAGGCAGTTATGGATGCAGTTCCCAGGTTGAGCCCGGGGATTTCACATCCATCTTACCAAACCACCTACGCGCGCTTTACGCCCAGTAATTCCGATTAACGCTTGCACCCTTCGTATTACCGCGGCTGCTGGCACGAAGTTAGCCGGTGCTTATTCTGTTGGTAACGTCAAAACAGCAAGGTATTAACTTACTGCCCTTCCTCCCAACTTAAAGTGCTTTACAATCCGAAGACCTTCTTCACACACGCGGCATGGCTGGATCAGGCTTTCGCCCATTGTCCAATATTCCCCACTGCTGCCTCCCGTAGGAGTCTGGACCGTGTCTCAGTTCCAGTGTGACTGATCATCCTCTCAGACCAGTTACGGATCGTCGCCTAGGTGAGCCATTACCCCACCTACTAGCTAATCCGACCTAGGCTCATCTGATAGCGTGAGGTCCGAAGATCCCCCACTTTCTCCCGTAGGACGTATGCGGTATTAGCGCTCCTTTCGGAACGTTGTCCCCCACTACCAGGCAGATTCCTAGGCATTACTCACCCGTCCGCCGCTGAATCCGGGAGCAAGCTCCCTTCATCCGCTCGACTTGCATGTGTTAGGCCTGCCGCCAGCGTTCAATCTGAGCCATGATCAAACTCTTCAGTTCAATACTGATCGGGTTTTGAGAAACCTAAACTTGGCTCAGCAATCGCAAAAAACTCTCGAATTCACGAGTGTTACTTGTGATGCTGATAATCTTGCGATCACCAGTCTTAACTCACAAGCACCCACACGAATTGCTTGATTCAACTTGTTAAAGAGCAGTTGGTTAAGGCTTTCGTCTCAACCGAGGCCGCGCATTCTACGCCAACCTCTTATTTCGTCAAGCGTTATTTTCAGAATTTTTCGTTCCTACTCAACCGCTTGCGCTGTTGATCGGCCGGAGCTTCTCGTCAGCGGGAGGCGCATTCTACAGCGTTCAAACTCGCTGTCAAGCACCTCGGCGACCTTCCTTTTCAGCTCGCTGCCGGAGCAGTTGTCGAACCCAAAGGCGGCGAGTGAATCACCCGCCTGATCACCACCCCAACTTCGAACCTGCTTAAGTGCTTGATTTTCAAGCTCTTTCAGCGCTTCGTCGCTGGGAGTGGTGCGCATTATAGGGACTTCAAAATGCCCGTCAACGACTTTTTGAATCTTTTCTGAAAAAGCTGTCCGAATGATCAATTTGCAACCAGGGAGGCCTCGCCAGCCAGGCGCTCCTGGCGCAGCAGGAAGCAGCCGGTGAGGAAGCCGACCAGGCACAGCGCGGCTACATAGTAGGCGGGGCCCATGGGGTCTTCCTTCATCAGCAGCGCCACGACCATTGGAGTGAGACCTCCGAAGATGGCGTAGGACAGGTTGTAGGAGAAGGACAGGCCGCTGAAGCGCACCACCGGCGGGAAGGCCTTGACCATGACGTAGGGCACGGCGCCGACGATGCCGACGCACAGGCCGGCCAGCGCATATAAAGGGAAGAGCCAGTCCGGATGGGTCTTCAGGCTGCTGTAGAAGAACCATGAGGTCGCGCCCAGCAGCAGGCTGCCAGCGATGAAGGTACGCCCGCCACCGATGCGGTCGACGATGCGCCCGGCGAGGATGCAGCCCGCGGTGAGGAAGATGATCGCCAGGCTGTTGGCCTTGAGCGCGGTGGCCGCCGGGACGCCGTAGACCGACTGCAGCACGGAGGGCGTCATGAGGATGACCACGACTATGGCCGCCGACAGCAGCCAGGTGAGCAGCATGGAGATGGCCACCGCCGGACGGTGCTCGCGCACCACCACGCCCAGGGGCACCTCGTCGGCCAGTTGCTTGCGCTGCTGCAGCTCGGCGAATACCGGGGTCTCGTGCAGCCAGCGGCGCAGGTAGACGGAAAACAGGCCGAAGATGCCGCCGAGCAGGAAGGGGATGCGCCAGGCGTAGGCCAGCACTTCGTCGGCGCTGTAGAAGCTGTTGATCGCCGTGGCCATCAGCGAGCCGATGAGGATGCCGGCGGTCAACCCCGCGGTCAGGGTGCCGCAGGCGAAGCCGACGTTGCGCGCCGGCACGTGTTCGGAAACGAACACCCAGGCCCCGGGCACCTCGCCGCCGATGGCAGCGCCCTGCACCACGCGCAGCAGCAGCAGGGCCAGCGGCGCCCAGATGCCGATCTGTTCGTAGGTCGGCAGCACGCCCATGAGCAGCGTGGGCACCGACATCAGGAAGATGCTCAGGGTGAACATCTTCTTGCGCCCGAGCAGGTCGCCGAAGTGCGCCATGACGATGCCGCCCAGCGGCCGCGCCAGGTAGCCGGCGGCGAACAGGCCGAAGGTCTGCAACTGGCGCAGCCACTCGGGCATGTCGGCGGGGAAGAACAGCTTGCCGACCACGGTGGCGAAGAACACGAAGATGATGAAGTCGTAGAACTCCAGGGCGCCGCCCAGGGCGGAAAGGGACAGGGTCTTGTAGTCGCTGCGGGTCAGCGGACGGGCAGCGGTGGTATTGGCAGGAGGCATCGCAAGGCTTCTCGGCAGGTTGGCGGCGCTGACAGGGAGCGCCGAAGGCGAACCATGGCAAATGGGAGCGCGTCAGCGCAACATTGTCATCAGGCATTCTGCGGTCGCTGCCGCAGGCCGGCCTCTATATAATGCCGATGCGACATGCGCGGGGTCGGTCAGAAAGCTGTCCCAAGTTTCTGTAGGAAACCACTTTTACAGGACTCTTGGGAGAGCTTTTCCTTTCCTTGAATCGAGACCGTCGGGGCACGAGGCCCTTACCTATGATCGAGCTTGAACAAGAAGACCCCATTCCGCAGGGCGACCTGGCGCTGCAGATCACCGCGCTGCCGCGCGAGACCAATGGTTTCGGCGATATCTTCGGTGGCTGGCTGGTGTCGCAGATGGACCTCGCCGGCACCGCCATGGCCAGCCGCATCGCCGGCGGCCGCGTGGCCACGGTGGCGATCGACCGCATGGCCTTCCTGGTGCCGGTGGCGGTGGGCGCGCAGCTGTCCTTCTATACCCAGACGCTGGAGGTCGGGCGCAGCTCGATCCGCATGCTGGTGGAAGTGTGGAGCGACGATCCGCTGTCCAGCGAATGGCGCAAGGTCACCGAGGCGGTGTTCGTGTTCGTGGCCATCGATGGCAGCGGGCGGACGCGGCCGGTGCCGCCGCGGCGGGGGTGACGGGTCATCCTCGTTCGGAGTGGTGAATAGTTCCGCTCCATCCTGATATCGCCTTTCCCTCTCCCCAGCCCTCGGCTGCGCGCCCCGCCCTGAAGGGAGAGGGGGTCAGTCCGTGCCAGACCAGAGGCCGGATTCAGCCGGTTACTTCCCTATCGCTCCCACCTATATAAAAAAGAAAAAGGCGCCAACTCGTGGCGCCCTTCCCTATTCCCGCTCGGAACTCAAGCTCGCATCGGCTTGCCGCGTACCGGCGCGCCGTTGGCCTTGTAGTAGTCCGCGGTGCTGCGCGGCAGCGGCTGGCGGCCACGGATGCGGTCGGCGATCTTCTCGGCGATCATGATGGTGGTGGCGTTGAGGTTGCCGGTGATGATCAGCGGCATGATCGACGCATCCACCACGCGCAGCCCTTCCATGCCGTGCACGCGGCCCTGGCCATCGACCACCGCCATGTCGTCCTCGCCCATCTTGCACGAGCAGGAGGGGTGGAAGGCGGTTTCCGCGTGCTCGCGGACGAAGGCGTCCAGTTCGGCGTCGCTCTTCTTGTCCAGCCCCGGGCTCAGTTCGCGGCCGCGGTAGGCGTCCAGCGCCGGCTGCGCCATGATCTCGCGGGTGATGCGGATGGCGTCGCGGAATTCCTGCCAGTCCTGCTCGCTGGACATGTAGTTGAAGAGGATGCTCGGGTGCTTGCGCGGGTCGCGCGAGGTCAGCTGGATGCGCCCGCGGCTGGGCGAGCGCATGGAGCCGACGTGGGCCTGGAAGCCGTGCTCCTTCACCGCGTTGCTGCCGTTGTAGTTGATCGCCACCGGCAGGAAGTGGTACTGGATGTTCGGCCATTCGAACTCCTCGCGGGTGCGGATGAAGCCGCCGGCCTCGAACTGGTTGCTGGCGCCCAGGCCGGTGCCGAGGAACATCCACTGCGCGCCGATCTGCGGCTGGTTCCACCACTGCAATGCCGGGTACAGCGACACCGGTTGCTTGCAGGCGTACTGCAGGTACATCTCCAGGTGGTCCTGGAGGTTCTGGCCGACGCCCGGCAGGTCGTGCACCACTTCGATGCCCAGGTCGCGCAGCACGGTCGCCGGGCCGACGCCGGAGCGTTGCAGCAGTTGCGGCGAGGCGATGGCGCCGGAACACACCAGCACTTCGCGGCGCGCGCGGGCCTCTTTCGGCGCATTGTCGTCGCCCAGCAGGTAGCTGACGCCGATGGCGCGCTTGCCGCTGAACAGGATGCGGTCGGTCAGGGCGTGGGTGACGATGGTCAGGTTGGCGCGTTCGCGGGCCTGGTCCAGGTAGCCGCGGGCGGTGCTGGCGCGGCGGCCCTGGGGGGTCACGGTGCGGTCCATCGGGCCGAAGCCTTCCTGCTGGTAGCCGTTGAGGTCTTCGGTCCGCGGGTAGCCGGCCTGCACGCCGGCCTCGACCATGGCGTGGAACAGCGGGTTGTTGCCGGTCTTGGGCGTGGTCACGCTGACCGGGCCGTCGCCGCCGTGGTAGTCGTTGGGGCCGATGTCGCGGGTTTCCGCCTTGCGGAAGTACGGCAGGCAATCGAGGTAGGTCCAGTCCTCCAGGCCCTTCTCTTGCGCCCAGCCGTCGAAGTCCATGGCGTTGCCGCGGATGTAGCACATGCCGTTGATCAGCGAGGAGCCGCCCAGGCCCTTGCCGCGCCCGCACTCCATGCGGCGGTTGTTCATGTGCGGCTCGGGGTCGGTGAGGTACGCCCAGTTGTAGCGGCGGCCCTGCAGCGGGTAGGCCAGCGCGGCGGGCATCTGGGTGCGGAAGTCGGCGCGGTAGTCCGGGCCGCCGGCTTCGAGCAGCAGCACGCTGACGTCCGCGTCCTCGGTCAGGCGGGTGGCGAGGACGTTACCGGCGGAACCGGCGCCGATGATGATGTAGTCGTATTCCTGGGTCATGCAGGCCTACCTCTTTTTCTGGGCACGACACCGCCCGCGACGCATGGCGCGCCGGTGTCTGAAGGTCGGAAGGCCGGTCGTCGTGGCGACCGGCCGCTCAGGGCTCGATCGCGGTGGTCAGAACACCGAGGCGTAGTCGCCCAGCTCTACCTGCACGGATTTGATCCGAGTGTAATGAGCCAGGGTGGTCAGGCCGTTCTCGCGACCGACGCCGGATTGCTTGTAGCCGCCCACCGGCATTTCCGCCGGCGACTCGCCCCAGGTGTTGATCCAGCAGATACCCGCTTCCAGGCGGTGGATCACCCGGTGGGCGCGGGCCAGGTCCTGGGTGACGACGCCGGCGGCCAGGCCGTATTCGGTGTCGTTGGCGCGGCGAATGACTTCTTCTTCGCTGTCGTAGACGAGGATGCTCATCACCGGGCCGAAGATTTCCTCGCGGACGATGGTCATGTCGTCACGGCAGTCGGTGAACACGGTGGGCGCGACATAGGCGCCCTTGCCGAACTCGCCCTCGGTGACGCGCTCGCCGCCGCACAGCAGGCGGGCCTTCTGTTCCTTGCCGGCCTGGATGTAGCCGAGCACGCTCTCCATGTGCGGGAAGCTGACCAGCGGGCCGAAGTTGGTGTTCTCGTCCTGCGGGCTGCCCAGGCGGATGCGCTTGACGCGCTCCAGCACCTTCTCCTCGAAGCGCGCCTGCAGGCTGCGCGGGACGAACACGCGGGTGCCGTTGGTGCAGACCTGGCCGGAGCTGAAGAAGTTGGCCATGACGGCGATGTCGGCGGCGCGGTCGAGGTTGGCGTCGTCGAAGATGATCAGCGGCGACTTGCCGCCCAGTTCCATGGTGACTTCCTTGAGCGAGGAACTGGAGGCGCTGGCCATGACCTTCTTGCCGGTGGAGGTGCCGCCGGTGAAGGAAATCTTCTCGATCAGCGGGTGCTCGGTCAGCCACTGGCCGACCTCGCGGCCGCTGCCGGTGAGCACGTTGAACACGCCGTCGGGCAGGCCGGCCTCGGTGTAGATTTCGGCCAGCTTGAGCACGCTCAGCGGGGTGACTTCGCTGGGTTTGAAGATCATCGCGTTGCCCGCGGCCAGGGCCGGGGCGGATTTCCACAGGGCGATCTGGATCGGGTAGTTCCAGGCGCCGATGCCGGCGACCACGCCCAGCGGCTCGCGGCGGGTGTAGACGAAGCTGCTCTCGCGCAGCGGGATCTGCTCGCCTTCGATGGCCGGGACCAGGCCGGCGTAGTATTCGAGCACGTCGGCGCCGGTGACGATGTCGACGTTGCGCGTCTCGGCCAGCGGCTTGCCGGTGTCCAGGGTTTCCAGCTCGGCCAGCTCGTCGTTGCGCTGGCGGAGGATGTCCACGGCGCGACGGAGGATGCGCGAGCGCTGCATGGCGGTCATCGCCGCCCACACCTTCTGGCCTTCGACGGCGCTGGCGACGGCGCGCTCGACGTCGTCCTTCGAAGCCCGCTGCACCAGGGCGAGGACCTCCCCGTTGGCCGGGTTGACGGTCTCGAAGGTGGCGCCACTGCTGGCCTCCACGTAGCGGCCGCCAATGTAGAGCTTCTGAACGTCGAATCGAGCCATGGGTCGGTTGTCCTCTCTTATGGTCCGTGCACGAAGGCCGCGCCCGCTATCCGGTGCGCTTGGCCAGTTGTTGGTCGAGATAGTCGTAGGCGATAGCCAGCGCCTGCTCGGTATCGAAGGCATCGCCCGACAGCGCGCCGCGCAGCCACAGGCCGTCGATCAGCGCGGCCAGGCCGCGGGCGGCGCGGCGCGCCTGGTCCAGCGGCAGCTCGCGGCGGAACTGGCAGCACAGGTTGGAATACAGCCTGTGGTCGTTGATCCGCTGCAGCCGGCGCAGGGACGGCTGGTGCATGCTGCTGGCCCAGAACGCCAGCCAGGTCTTCATGGCCGGGCCGTTGACCTGGCTGTTGTCGAAGTTGCCGGCGACGATCGCCCGCAGGTGGGCGCGCGGATCGTCGGTTCGCAGGCTAGCGCGCCGCTCGCGCACGGCCTTGCTCAAAGCCGACATCAGATGCCGCATCGTCGCCTCCAGGAGGCCGTTCTTGTCCTGGAAGTAGTGGCTGATGATGCCGTTGGAGACCCCCGCCAGGCGGGCGATCAGGGCGATGCTGGCGTCGCTCATGCCAACCTGGTCCACGGCCTCGAGGGTGGCGTGGATCAGCTGCGAACGGCGAATCGGCTGCATACCGACCTTGGGCATATTGATATCTCTCCTCACGCGGGACGTGGCTGTGCCGTCCGGCGTCATTGTGGGCCAGTCTATTTTGTTTTTATTGAACGTTCAATCAACTAAGAATAAGCTGCGCTCCGTGAATCCTCCCGAGCCCCTGCGTGCAAGCGGGCCCGAGCCGTTCATCACCGCGATGCGTTCCAGGGGGCAAGGATCGCAGAATCCTGCCCGGAAGTGTCGCGGCGGCAATGCTGTGTTCGGCCTGCACAAGGCCATGCGCGCCGACTACGAGCGCCTGCACGGCCCGCGCCCGGCTGATCCAAGGCTCCCCGGTGGCGTCCCGCACGACGCCACCCGCCTGCCCATGGCAGGCCCTTTCGCCCGGCCCTGCGCCGGGCTTTCTTTTAGCTCCGGCCCTATGGCGCGGGGCTGCTATGGTTTCTGGCGAACCCCGCTGGAGAAAACCATGAACGATCATCCCCTGTGGCAAGCCCTGGGCCGGCACTGGAAATGGATCGCCCTGCGCGGCGTGGCCGCGGTGCTGTTCGGCGTGCTGGCCATCGCCTGGCCGGGCATCGCCCTCACCGTGCTGGTCATCGTCTGGGGCGCCTATGCCTTCGTCGACGGTGTGTTCACCCTGATCGCCGCGGCCAGCATGCGCGAGTCGCAACGGCCGATCTGGCCGCTGTGGCTGGTCGGCGCGCTGGGCGTGCTGGCCGGCCTGGTGGCGTTCTTCTGGCCGGCGCTGACGGCGCTGGGCCTGCTGATGCTGATCGCCGGCTGGGCGCTGGCCACCGGCGTGCTGCAGATCATCGCCGCCTTCCGTCTGCGCAGGAGCCTGGCCAACGAATGGTGGCTGGGGCTGTCGGGCGCGCTGTCAGTGCTGTTCGGCGTGCTGATGATCGCCAACCCCGGCGCCGGCGCGGTGGCGGTGGTCTGGGTGATCGGCGCCTACGCGCTGTTCTTCGGCGTGCTGCTGATCCTGCTCGCGCTGCGCCTGCGCAAGACCTCGACCTTCGATGCCTGAGGCGCGCGACTGGTGCCTGTGGCGCCTGGACGACAACGGCAACCGCTTCGTCGTGCGCCGCGGCCTGAACCGCGAAGAGGCCGAGGCCCTGGCTCTTGAGTACCAGGGCCGCGGGCACAAGCAGACCTACTGGGCCGAGCGCGAGGAAAAGCCCCCGCATGGCGCGACGTAGGATGGGTGGAGCGCAGCGATACCCATCGCCATGCCCGCATGGGTTTCGCCAAGGCTCAACCCATCCTACGAAAGCGGAAGGTGCCAGGCCTTGCGCAGGGTCTTCAGGGCTTCGGCTATGCGTGCCTCGGGCACGGCGGCGAAGCCCATGACCAGGCCGGCGCGCTCGTCTTCAGGCTCCGTCGACTCGGGCAGCCAGTAGTCGCTCAGCGCGTTGACCTCCACCCCCGCCTGCAACGCACGCTCCACCAGCCAACGCTCGCGCTCGCGGCTTTCCACCCGCACGCACAGGTGCAGCCCCGCCTCCACCGGCGGCATGGGCGCGCAGCCGGGCACCTCCGGCCAGCCGCGCAGCAGGGCGTCGCGCCGCGCCCGGGCGGCCCGGCGCATCCGTCGCACGTGGCGCTGGAAGTGGCCTTCGGCGATGAAGTCGGCCATCACCCGCTGGGTGCCGACTTCCGAGTGCCGCACGTCGAGGGCGCGGCGCCGGGCGAAGGCCTCGGCCAGGGCCGGCGGCACCACCAGGTAGCCCAGGCGCAGCGCGGGGAAGGCGATCTTGCAGAAGGTGCCGACGTAGAGCACGCGCTGCTGGCGGTCGAGCGCCGCCAGCGGCATCAGCGGGGTGCCGGCGTAGCGGTATTCGCCGTCGTAGTCGTCCTCGACTATCCAGCCACCGCTGCGCTCGGCCCATTCCAGCAGGGCCAGGCGCCGCGCCAGCGACAGGGTGACGCCGGTGGGGTACTGGTGCGAAGGGGTGAGGTAGACCAGCCGACAGTCCGGCAGCTCGCGCAACTGCTCGGTGCGCAGGCCCTCCCCGTCCACCGCCACCCCGTGCAGGTGCGCGCCGGCAGTGGCGAAGGCATGGCCGGCGGCGCGATAGCCGGGGTTCTCGATGGCCACGTGGTCGCCCTCGGCGAGCAGCACCTGGGCGCACAGGGCGATGGCCTGCTGCGCGCCGCTGGTGACTATTATCTGCCCCGCCTCGCAATGCAGGCCGCGCGCGCTGCGCAGGTAGGCGGCGATCAGCTCGCGCAGGCGCCATTCGCCGGCGGCGTCGCCGTAGCCCAGGCAGTCCGCCGGCGGCTCGCGCCAGAAACGCGCCTGCAACCGCGCCCAGGTCTCGAAGGGAAACAGATCGAAGGCCGGCACGCCGACGCGGAAGGCCCGCGGCGCGCCTTGCGGCGGCCTGGGCAGGTGGTGCCGTTGCAGGCGTTCCAGCGCCGCCACCTCGGGCACCTTGCCGGGTTGCGGGGTGGGCGCGCTGCACGGCTGCACGCGCTCGGCGACGTAGGTGCCATCGCCGGTGCGGCCTTCGATGTAGCCCTCGGCGTAGAGCTGCTCGTAGGCGCGCACCACGGTATTGCGCGACACGCCCAGGGCTGCAGCCAGGTCGCGGCTGGCCGGCAGCCGCGAGCGCGCGGCGAGGCGGCCGTCGAGGATGCGTTCGCGCAGCGCCTGGAACAGCTGCTGGCCCAGCCCCCTGGCAGGGTCCAGGCGGATGCCGGACGGGTCGAAAGGCAGCGGGGCGTTCATGGCGGGCTCCGGAAATGGCTCCTCGAATTGGACCATGAATGGCTCTTTAGCGGAACCAATTCCCGCTCTAGTCTGGCACCAGCCCCCAAGGACAAAGGCCACCCCATGACCGCACCGCTCGAAATCCGCCTCGTCGACGCCGACGACCACGCCGCCTGGCTGCCGCTCTGGCAGGGCTACCAGCGCTTCTACAAGACCGTGATCGACGACGCCACCAGCGCCGTCACCTGGCAGCGCTTCCTCGACCCCGCCGAGCCCATGCACGCCGCCCTCGCCTGGCGCGACGGCGAGGCCATCGGCATGGTCCACTACATCTTCCACCGCTCCTGCTGGACCCAGGGCGACTACGTCTACCTGCAGGACCTCTACGTCCACGAAGGCCTGCGCGGCGGCGGCGTCGGCCGCGAGCTGATCGAGCACGTCTACGCCGCGGCCCGCGCAGCCGGCGCCTCTCGGGTGCACTGGCTGACCCACGAGAGCAACACCGACGCCATGCACCTGTACGACCGGATCGCCGACCGCTCCGGCTTCGTGCAGTACCGCAAGATTCTCTGACCGGAGCGCGACCATGACCGACACCCAACCCGCCCTGCACTGGCAAGCGGTGCCCGCCCCGGCCCGGGAAACCCTGAACGGCCGCTACCTCGACCTGGAGCCACTGGACGCCGCGCGCCACGGCGACGACCTGTGGGAAGCCCTGCAAGGTCCGGAATCCGACCCCGTGCTGTGGGACTACCTGCCCTACGGCCCCTTCCCCGAGCGCGCCGCCTTCGATGCCTGGATCGCCGGCAACGCCGCCAGCGCCGACCCGCAGTTCTACGCCGTGCGCGAGCGCAGCAGCGGCCGCGTCACCGGCCTGCTGAGTTTCCTGCGCATCACCCCCAAGGACGGCGTGATCGAGATCGGCCACATCGCCTTCGGCCGCGTCATGCAGCGCAGCCCGGCCTCCACCGAGGCGGTGTACCTGCTGGCCCGGCGCGCCTTCGAGCTGGGCTACCGGCGCCTGGAGTGGAAGTGCAACGCACTGAATGCGCGTTCCATGCGCGCCGCCGAGCGCCTGGGCTTCACCTACGAGGGCACCTTCCGCCAGCACATGGTGATCAAGGACCGCAACCGCGACAGCGCCTGGTTCTCCATCCTCGACAGCGAGTGGCCGACGCGCCAGGCGGCCTTCGAAGCCTGGCTCGACGCGGCCAACTTCGACGCCCAGGGGCGCCAGAAGCACAGCCTGGAAAGCCTGCGCCAGGGCTGAAAAAAGCCTTTTCGGGGAACTGCCCGGCCGCCGGGGGATCGGTGATACTGAATCCTTTCCCCTTGCTGTGCCGGAGGCCCCCATGAGCAGCCCATACATCACCCCCCGCGTCGAACAGACCACCATCGACGAGCTGCCCTGCTGGCGCATCCACACCGAATTCGGCGAGGCGCTGATCGCCCAGCAGGGCGCCCAGCTGCTCAGCTACCAGCCCCACGAGCAGCCGCCTCTGGTGTGGCTCAGCGAGCAGGCCGGCTACAAGCGCGGCCAGTCCCTGCGCGGCGGCGTGCCGGTGTGCTGGCCGTGGTTCGGCGAGCTGGCGCGCAACCCGGTGCAGGTGCGCACCGAATACGCAGGCGACCAGCCGCCGGCCCACGGCCTGGTGCGCGGCATCGACTGGCAACTGGACGACATCGCCGACGAACAGGGCGCGCTGTCCGTGCACTGGAAGCTCGACGCCGGGCAGGGCCTGCCGGGCTGGGTCCACTCCGCCGAACTGAGCCTGGTGATGCGCTTCGGCGAACACCTGGGCCTGGAACTGACCACCCGCAACCTCGGCGACAAGCCGCTGGCCCTGAGCCAGGCGCTGCACACCTACTTCGCCGTCAGCGACGTTCGCCAGGTGAGCGTCGACGGCCTGCAGGGCTGCCGCTACATCGAGACGCTGGAGAACTGGGAAGAACGCCGCCAGGACGGCGTGGTGCGCATCCAGGGCGAGACCGACCGCATCTACCTGGACGTCGACCGGCCCCTGGTGATCCGCGATCCGCAGTGGCAGCGCGGCATCCACATCCAGGCCGGGCACTCGCGCTCGGCGGTGCTGTGGAACCCCTGGGTGGACAAGGCGCAACGCCTGTCGCAGTTCGCCGACGATGCCTGGCAGCGGATGTTGTGCATCGAGACGGCAAGGGTGTGGGACGACGTGCTGAGCGTGGCGCCGGGGCGGAGCGAGACGATGAGCGTGGAGATCTGGAGCGAAGCGCTGGAGGGGTAGGCTGCGCTTTCTTTTCGTAGGAGCGAGCTTGCTCGCGAACCGGGTTTCCTGGTGGCTTCGGTGCTGGGCCTGAAGAGCGCCCTCTCCCTAACCCTCTCCCTGAAGGGAGAGGGGACCGTTGGGCAGACGCTGATGCTTTAGAGTCAGCCGGCTAGCGCAGAGATTGCCGGCTGAAACCATTCCTCCTCTCGGCACGGACTGGCCCCCTCTCCCTTCAGGGAGAGGGCTGGGGAGAGGGAACGGAGTCAATCCGAAACACCAATACATCCGGGAAACACCGTTCGCGAGCAAGCTCGCTCCTACGAAGAGCAAAGAGCCAGGCCTACAGATCGCTATCCTGCACCGCCCGCACCTTGGCCTCGTCCATCGCGTAGGCCGCATCCGCCATCTCGTTGCTGACCTTCTCCACCTTCAGCTTGCCGGTCACCCACAGCGGGCTGTAGATGTCGTCGATCTTCATGCCCTTGGGGTAGCGCACCAGCACGATCTGGTTCGGCGGCGGCGGCGGTACGTGGATGCAGGCGCCCGGGTAGGGCACCAGGAAGAACTCGGTGACGCGGCCCTTGGCGTCGTTCTCCAGGGGCACCGGATAGCCGCCGAGGCGGATCTGCTTGCCGTCCAGCGCGGCGACCGTCTTGGTCGAGAACATCACCTGCGGCAGCTTACCCTTCTGCTTCAGGCCGCCCTGCTTCTGGGTGAAGGTGCCGGCGGCTTCCGGGCTGTTGTGGTCGATCTCGGGCATTTCCTCCAGCGCCTTGCGGTCGCTGGGCGGCATCAGTTGCAGCCAGTCGGTTTCCGGGATGTCGGCGGCATGGGCCAGGCCGGTGAGCAGCACGAGGCTGCAGGCGAGCAGGGTACGGCGCATGAATGGGCTCTCGGGCGCCGGCAGCGGGCGCCCACGCAACGGGAAGACGGCGGATGACCTTCACCGCCCGCCCGGGCCGGGCGAGCGGGAATCGGCGCACATTCTTGGGGATCGCCGGGCAAATGACCAGCGCTACCCGGCGTGGAGCCTCAGTTCTTCTTCACGAAGGCGTAGATGATCAGCAGGATCACCGCGCCGACCACCGCGCCGATGAACCCGGCGGCCTGCCCGGCCTGGTAGATGCCCAGGGCCTGGCCGCCGTAGGTGGCCAGCAGCGAGCCGCCGATGCCCAGCAGAATGGTCATGATCCAGCCCATGCTGTCGTCCCCCGGCTTCAGGAAACGGGCGATGAGGCCGACGATCAGGCCGATGACGATGGTTCCGATTAAACCCATGGCTTTCCCTCCTGTGGATGGACGCGCCAACCGGCGCGCCCCTTGTCAGACAGTGTAGGAAAGCCTGGCGTTCCGTGCGGCAGCCCGCCATGAGAAGCGGGCGGCCGAGCGCGTCAGCCCTTGCCGATAAGGGCTTCGACTTCGCCGATGCGCGCCTTGAGGGTGGCCAGGTCCTTGCTGCGCAGGGTGGCGTGGCCGACCTTGCGCCCGGCCTTGAAGGCCTTGCCGTAGTGGTGCAGGTGGCAGTCCGCGATGGCCAGCACCTTTTCCACCGGCGGCACTTCGCCGATGAAGTTGAGCATGGCGCTCTCGCCCACCTTGGCAGTGGAGCCCAGCGGCAGGCCGGCCACGGCGCGCAGGTGGTTCTCGAACTGGCTGCACTCGGCGCCTTCGATGGTCCAGTGCCCGGAGTTGTGCACGCGCGGGGCGATCTCGTTGGCCTTCAGGCCGCCGTCCACCTCGAAGAACTCGAAGGCCAGCACGCCGACGTAGTCCAGCTTGTCCAGCACGCGGCCGACGTAGTCCTCGGCCAGCTTCTGCAGCGGGTGCTCGCTGCTGGCCACGGACAGGCGCAAGATGCCGTTCTCGTGGGTGTTGTGCACCAGCGGGTAGAAGCGCGTCTCGCCGTCGCGGGCGCGCACCGCCACCAGCGAGACTTCGCCGGTGAAGGGCACGAAACCTTCGAGGATGCAGGGCACGCTGCCCAGCTCGGCGAAGGCGCCGGCCACGTCCTCGGGCTTGCGCAGGACCTTCTGGCCCTTGCCGTCGTAGCCCAGGGTGCGCGTCTTGAGCACCGCCGGCAGGCCGATGCCGGCCGCGGCGGCGTCGAGGTCGGCCTGGGACTGGATATCGGCGAAGGCCGGGGTGGGAATGCCCAGGTCCTTGAACATCGACTTCTCGAACCAGCGGTCGCGGGCGATGCGCAGCGCGGAGGCCGAGGGGTAGACCGGGACGAACTGCGAGAGGAAGGCCACGGTCTCGGCCGGCACGCTCTCGAACTCGAAGGTCACCAGGTCCACTTCGTCGGCCAGTTGGCGCAGGTGGTCCTGGTCGCTGTAGTCCGCGCGGATGTGCTCGCCCAGGGCCTGGGCGCAGGCGTCCGGCGCTGGGTCGAGGAAGGCGAAATCCATGCCCAGCGGGGTGCCCGCCAGGGACAGCATGCGGCCCAGCTGGCCGCCACCGATGACACCGATCTTCATGGTTCTGCTCAGGCCTCGCGGGGGTCGGGGTTGTCCAGCACCGAGGTGGTCTGCTCGGTGCGGAAGCGCTTGAGCGCGTCGTGGTACTGCGGGTGCTTGCCGCCGAGGATGCTCGCCGCCAGCAGCGCGGCGTTGATGGCGCCGGCCTTGCCGATGGCCAGGGTGGCGACCGGCACGCCGCCGGGCATCTGCACGATGGACAGCAACGAATCGACGCCCGAGAGCATGGACGACTGCACCGGCACACCGAGCACCGGCAGGTGCGTCTTGGCCGCGCACATGCCCGGCAGGTGGGCGGCGCCGCCGGCGCCGGCGATGATCACCTCGATGCCGCGGCCTTCGGCCTCTTCGGCGTACTGGAACAGCAGGTCCGGGGTGCGGTGGGCGGAAACCACCTTCACTTCATGGGGGATGCCCAGCTTGTCCAGCATGTCCGCGGTGTGACTAAGGGTGCTCCAGTCGGACTTGGAGCCCATGATCACGCCAACCAGTACGCTCATCGTCGTGCCTCTTGGTGGTGCGCGTGCCGCGCGTCAAAAACCAACAAGCCACGCATTCCGGTCCCGGGCGTGGCTTGTACATGGACGAACCGACGAGCGGGGCCGGTTCGGAGGCGGCGCAGTATACCGCAAGGCCGCGCCGTTCGTGGAGTCCGTGCGCGGGCCGTTGGGCGGGTGCTGCCAAGGGATGAGGCGCCCCGCCTTTGCTCCAGCTCAATATCGCCTAGGCTCAAGGGCTCAGACTGATGCAACCCGCGGCGCAGACCGGTTTTCGCCCGCCCCCGTTCGTTTGCACAAGGAGAGCTTGCCATGTCCTCGACCCTGCCCCAGACCATGAAAGCGGCAGTGGTGCACGCCTTCGGCGCGCCGCTGCGCCTGGAAGAAGTGAAGGTGCCGCTGCCCGGCCCCGGCCAGATCCTGGTGAAGATCGAGGCCTCCGGCGTCTGCCACACCGACCTGCACGCCGCCGAGGGCGACTGGCCGGTGAAGCCGAGCCTGCCGTTCATTCCCGGCCACGAGGGCGTCGGCTACGTCGCCGCGGTGGGCGCCGGGGTGACCCGGGTGAAGGAAGGCGACCGCGTCGGCGTGCCCTGGCTGTACACCGCCTGCGGCTGCTGCGAGCACTGCCTGACCGGCTGGGAAACCCTCTGCACGCAGCAGCAGAACACCGGCTACTCGGTGAACGGCGGCTACGCTGAATACGTGCTGGCCGACCCGAACTTCGTCGGCCACCTGCCCAAGGGCATTGGCTTCACCGAAATCGCCCCGATCCTCTGCGCGGGCGTCACCGTGTACAAGGGCCTGAAGGAAACCAAGGCACGCCCCGGCCAGTGGGTGGCCATCTCCGGCATCGGCGGCCTGGGCCACGTCGCGGTGCAGTACGCCAAGGCCATGGGCCTGCACGTGGTGGCGGTGGACGTGGACGACGCCAAGCTGGAGCTGGCGCGCAAGCTCGGCGCCAGCCTGACCATCAACGCGAAGAAGGAAAACCCGGTGGAAGTGGTCCAGCGCGACATCGGCGGCGCCCACGGCGTGCTGGTGACGGCGGTGTCCAACAGCGCCTTCGGCCAGAGCATCGGCATGGCCCGCCGCGGCGGCACCATCTCCCTGGTCGGCCTGCCGCCGGGCGACTTCCCCACGCCGATCTTCGACGTGGTGCTCAAGGGCCTGCACATCACCGGCTCCATCGTCGGCACCCGCGCGGACCTGCAGGAGGCGCTGGACTTCGCTGGCGAGGGGTTGGTGAAGGCGACGGTGAGCGCCGGGAAGCTGGAGGATATCAACGGAATTTTCGACAAGATGCGGGCGGGGGAGATCGAGGGGCGGATTGTGGTGGAGATGTAGGCCTCAGGCGCTGGGCTCCCGCGCTCGCGCACTGCTGTCCGGCACGCCTCATGCTATTAACAGTTGCCCCTGACGCAGGTTGATCTCGCGTATTCGCTCCTGTCGTCGTCGGTAACGTTCGGCCTCTAGACCAGGGCGCTGAAACAGCGTCGCCTGCACCTCCACCATCAGCATCCACAGGCTCTGCTGCGTTCCCGTTCTGCGTTGGTAAAGACTCAGCAGCAAATAGCTGATCAGCGCACAGAGAATCTGGAGGCGCACAGCATTCTCGCTACGGCCCAGGAAACGCCTGACCTTCAGGTGTTGCTTGATCCATTTGAAAAACAGCTCGATCCGCCAGCGATCCCGATAGCGCTCGGCGATTTCTGCCGCCGGGCTGCTCAGGTCGTTGGTCGCCAGGCTCAGAGGCGACTCATCGCCTGGGCGGTTCACCAGGATCCGCCGCAGGGGCTGGGTGTAGTGATTACGCCGTCGGCCACCTGGGTTGCGGTTGGAGAAGCTCACCTCTTCGTCTCGCAGGATCGTTTCCCGGTCTTGCTGGGGAACCTCGCGCTGGGCCAGGACCTTGAGCCGCACATTGGACTTGAATCGTGTGACGAAGCGGGCCTTCTGGGCATCCAGGCTCGCCCACCAGTTGAAGTCGTAATAGCCCTTGTCGAATACGTAGGTGGCCTGTGGCTCGATACCCAGCGTCCGGCCTTCGTCGATGTCGTTGACGTTGGCTGCGCTGAAGCTGCAATGCACTGGCGCCGCCGCCTGCTCGGCATACAGCACATGGACTTTCAGCCCCTGGGAGCGGGTTCGATTGGACAGCGTCCATTCGTCGAAGCCAGGGCCCTTGAGGGTGATCGTGGTGGAGTCCAGCAGGTACAGCAGTTCCTTCCCGTCACGGCGTAACTGCCGGCAGACGCCCGCCATCAGGTAGTGCGCAACCTGGGCGAAGACCTCGGTATTACGGCGTTCGTTGGCGTCGGCCAGGGTGGAACGCCGGATCGGGCCCGTACCCAGGTGATAGTGCTGATGGGGATGGCTGTTGAAGCTGGTTTCAAGCGCCCGCAGGCTGCTCACGCCGGCCAGTTGGGCATACACCATGGCGACCAGTCGATCCCAACTGCCAAAGCGCTTGCTGTGCTTGTCGGCGCCGTGTTCGGCGACCAGTCGATCGAAGACGCCGCGAGGCAGCGCTTTTAGTACATCGTGAAAACGGCTTATCCTGAACATCTTGCGGGGGCTGTGAGGTTGAGTTGGCGCTCAACGGTTTAACCCGTGCCTTCAGCCCCCGCAAGCCCTCCAGACGCCCCCTTGAAAATATTCCGGACAGTAGTGCGCGCTCGCGGGAGTGACGGGGGCGGTGTTTTGCCGGGGGCTTTGGTGTGGGGCATTACTCCGCTCCCTCTCCCCAACCCTCGGCTGCGCGCCCCGCCCTGAAGGGAGAGGGGGCTTGCCCGTGCCGAGAGGAGGCTTGGAGTCAGCCGGCAATCTCTGCGCTAGCCGGCTAACTCCAAAACATCAGCGTCTGCCCAACGGTCCCCTCTCCCTTCAGGGAGAGGGTTAGGGAGAGGGCGCTCCGCAGGCCAAACACCGAAGCCACCAGGAAACACGGTTCGCGAGCAAGCTCGCTCCTACGGTTCAGCACACCACCGCAACGCCCCCCGAACGGCCAAGCCCTCCCCCACCTCAAGCACTCTCCCCCAGCCCCAAACCGCCCTCCAGCTTGCGCCACAGCAAACGGATCTGCGCCTTGCGCACCAGGGCGCAGCGGTACAGGCGGATTTCCTGCGGCACCACCCAGTGCGGGCCGCCGCACACCGCCAGCTCGCCGCGGGCCAGCTCCGCCTCCATGCTCAGGCGCGGCACCCAGGCCACGCCCATGCCCTGCAGCGCCATGCTCTTCAGGCTGTCGGCCATGGCCGTTTCGTAGACCGTGGTGTAGCGCAGGTTGCGCTGGCGCAGCAGCAGGTTGACGCCGCGGCCGAGGAAGGCGCCGGCGCTGTAGGCCAGCAGCGGCACGCTCTGGCTGCTGTCGAGGTCGTACAGCGGCAGGCCGGCGGAGTTCACCGCGCACACCGGGAGCATCTCGGTGCGGCCCAGGTGCAGCGAGGGGAACACTTCCGGGTCCATTTGCAGCGCCGCGTCCGGGTCGTAGAAGGCCAGCATCAGGTCGCAGCCGCCCTCGCGCAGCAGGTGCACGGCCTCGCCGACGTTGGTCGCCACCAGGCGGCTGGCGATGTTCAGGCCCTCGGCGCGCAGCCGGGCGATCCACGCCGGGAAGAAGCCCAGGGCCAGGGAGTGCGCGGCGGCGAACTGCAGCACCTCGCCCTGCCCGCCTTCCAGGTGGTGCAGGTGGCGCACCACCTGGCCGAGCTGCTCGACCACCGCGCGCGCGGTGACCAGGAACAGCTGCCCGGCCTCGGTCAGCTCGATGGGGGTGCGCTGGCGGTTCACCAGGGTCAGCCCGAGGGCGTCCTCCAGGCTGCGGATGCGCCGGCTGAAGGCCGGCTGGGTGACGAAGCGCTTCTCCGCGGCCTGGGAGAAGCTGCGGGTAGTGGCCAGGGTGCTGAAGTCCTCCAGCCATTTGGTTTCCAGGTTCACGTCGTCTCCTCCCGGCGCGGCGGGATGGTCTTGATCGATCGGTCAGTGGATGAACGGGCGCGCGTAGCATGGCCATACGCTCGCCGTCATCAGGTCGTCACAGAATACATTATGCCGTTTGTGCATGAGACAGCTTCCAACAGCATTGGCCGACGATCGGCGAAATCCCTAGTCTAGTGGGCATCGCGGCGCTGGCCGTGTTCTCCTGAGAAAAATCTCATCATGTCCCCTGTTGCATCGTTCCGCATCGAGAAAGACCTCCTCGGCACCCTCGAAGTACCTTCTGACGCCTACTACGGCATCCAGACCCTGCGCGCTGTGAACAACTTCCGCCTTTCCGGTGTGCCGCTGTCGCACTACCCGAAGCTGGTCGTCGCCCTGGCGATGGTCAAGCAGGCCGCGGCCGATGCGAACCACAAGCTGGGCCACCTGCCCGGCGAGAAACACGCCGCCATCAGCGAAGCCTGCGCTCGCCTGATCCGCGGTGACTTCCACGACCAGTTCGTGGTGGACATGATCCAGGGCGGCGCCGGTACCTCCACCAACATGAACGCCAACGAGGTGATCGCCAACATCGCCCTGGAAGCGATGGGCCACGCCAAGGGCGAGTACAAGTACCTGCACCCGAACAACGACGTGAACATGGCGCAGTCGACCAACGACGCCTACCCGACCGCCATCCGCCTGGGCCTGCTGCTGGGCCACGACACCCTGCTGGCCAGCCTCGACAGCCTGATCCAGGCCTTCGCCGCCAAGGGCGAGGAGTTCGCCAACGTCCTGAAGATGGGCCGCACCCAGCTGCAGGACGCGGTGCCCATGACCCTCGGCCAGGAATTCCACGCCTTCGCCACCACCCTGGGCGAAGACCTCGACCGCCTGCGCCGCCTGGCCCCGGAACTGCTGACCGAAGTGAACCTCGGCGGCACCGCCATCGGCACCGGCATCAACGCCGACCCCGGCTACCAGCACCTGGCCGTGGAACGCCTGGCCGCCATCAGCGGCCAGCCGCTGAAGCCGGCCGCCGACCTGATCGAGGCCACCTCGGACATGGGCGCCTTCGTGCTGTTCTCCGGCATGCTCAAGCGCACCGCGGTCAAGCTGTCGAAGATCTGCAACGACCTGCGCCTGCTCTCCAGCGGCCCGCGCACCGGCATCAACGAGATCAACCTGCCGCCGCGCCAGCCGGGCAGCTCGATCATGCCGGGCAAGGTCAACCCGGTGATCCCGGAGGCGGTGAACATGTGCGCCTTCGAGATCATGGGCAACGACCTGGCGCTGACCATCGCCGCCGAGGGCGGCCAGCTGCAGCTGAACGTGATGGAGCCGCTGATCGCCTACAAGATCTTCGACTCGATCCGCCTGCTGCAACGCGCCATGGACATGCTGCGCGAGCACTGCATCACCGGCATCACCGCCAACGTCGAACGCTGCCACCAGCTGGTGGAGCACAGCATCGGCCTGGTCACCGCGCTGAACCCGTACATCGGCTACGAGAACGCCACCCGCATCGCCAAGGTGGCGCTGGAAACCGGCCGTGGCGTGCTGGAGCTGGTGCGCGAGGAGAAGCTGCTGGACGAGGCCACCCTGGCCGACATCCTGCGCCCGGAAAACATGATCGCCCCGCGCCTGATCCCGCTGCGCGCCTGATCCACCGCCCGGCGCGAGCCGGGCACGACTCACCGGTCGAGGGGCAGTACCCGCCTCTCACCCTTCAGGGATGGGCTATCCCCCGTCCCTTCTTTTATGCCCGGCGCGACGGGACTTCCCGCAGCGCCATGTCTCACCGGTCGAGAGGATATTCAGCCCTCTCTCCATTCATAGGGACGCCACGGATTGTGGTGTCCCTTTTTTTTTCGCCTGGGGTTTGGGGGTGGCTGCTGCTTTTCGTAGGAGCGAGCTTGCTCGCGAACGGGGCTGGCCGGTGAGAAAGAGCACCCTCTCCCTAACCCTCTCCCTGAAGGGAGAGGGGACCGTACGGTGTCTGCGGATATTCTGGAGTCAGCCGGCGAGCGGCATATCTTCCGCGGGCACGGCCTGGCCCCCTCTCCCTTCAGGGAGAGGGCGGGGGGAGAGGGGCTCTATTCCCGAGCACCAAGGCCCAGGGCAAAGATCAATCCTGCGCCTGCAAATGCGCACGAATACGCCGATTGAGCGCCGCAAGACGCTCCACCGCACGTTCGTCACCCTCTTCAGCCTCCCCCCGCGGCGCCAGCTGGCGGGCGCACAGGTTCAAGGCACTGAGCAGCAACAACTCGTTGCTGGTGACGTAGGGGAATTTCTGCTTGGCGGCGGCGATCTCCGCCTGCAACAGGGCGGCGGCCTCCTGCAGGGCGCGCTCCTCGCCGGCCGGCGCCTTGACGCTGTAGTCGCGGCCGAGGATGCGCAGGACGCGCACGCCGTCGTCGCTCATGCGCTGGCGCGGCTGTCGCTGACGCGGCGGACCAGGGCCTGCAGGCGCACGGCAGTGGCGTTGTGCTTCTCTTCCTGCTCCATCAGCTGCAGTTGCAGGGCGTCGTTGTCTTCGCTGGCCTTGCCGAGGCTGTCGCGCAGTTGGGCGTTGTCGTCGGCCAGTTGCTTGTTCTGCTGCAGCAGCTCAGCCACCAGTTGTTCGAGCTGTTCGATAGTGCTGTCGAGCATGGGAGTCTCCGAGGCCGTGGTAAAGGTCGCGGAGGATAAAGAAAAGTCGCCTGTGCGGCCAGGGAAATACACGCTTTCCTGACGGAAAGTATGCTGTCAATTCAATAGCTTAGACGCTGAATTTCGTGAGCTTTCAGCGACTTGGCCGCGGGTGGAACTTCCGTAGGATGGGTTGAGCTTGCGATACCCATCGCCGCGGCCTGATGGGTATCGCTTCGCTCAACCCATCCTACGAAGAGCGCATCGACGCAGCCGGCAAGTTCAGCGGATCACGCCTTCCTCGCGCAGCAGCTTGAAGATGGCTTCGGCGCCGGCCTCCGGGGCCAGGTCCTTGAGCACCTGGCCGGTGCCGCCGGAGGCCTTGGCGGTGGCGGCCTTCATGCGTTCGGCGCCGGTCTTGGCCTTGATCACCTTGAGCCGCTTGGGCCGCGGGCGCGCCGGTTGCAGGCTGCCGGCGGCGAGCAGGTCGTCCTCGACGACCTCCACCTCGTGGGCCTCGATGAAGCCACGGCGGGCCGGGCCGAAGGCGCTCTGGCGCGCCACCGGGGCGGCGTTGTCGACGCTGGCGACGAAGGGCAGGCGCACCTTCAGCCGGCGCCGCTGGCCACGCGGTAGGGCCTGCAACACCTGGGCGCTACCGCCCTCGACCTTTTCCACCTCGGCCAGGCCCACCACCAGCGGCCAGCCCAGGCGTTCGGCGAGCAGGAACGGCAGCATGCCGGAGCCTTCGCCGGTCTCGGCCTGGCTGCCGGTGAGCACCAGTTGCGCGCCGGCGCCGCCGAGGTAGTCGACCAGCGCCGGCAAGGCGTCGGCGCCGGCTGGTTGTTCCAGCACCGCCAGCTCGTCCAGGCCCATGCCCAGGTAGCTGCGCAGCGCCTCTTCCTGCGGGTTGCCGGCGTGCAGCACCTGCAGGCGCTTGCCGGCCAGGCGCAGGCCCAGTTCGACGGCGCGGGCATCCTGCTCGGCGCGGCGGGCGCGGCCGGAGGCGGGGTGGGCACCGATGGAGACCAGGGTGACGATGTTCAGGTCGGTCATTGTTCGTACCTATGGATAAGGACCAGCACCGTGCTGCGCTCTTGCTTGAAGCCTACAGCTTGAAGCTTGCAGCCGCTTTCAAGCCGCATCCCGCGCCCCTCCCTGCCGGTACTCCTCGGCCAGGCGGACCAGCGCCTGGAGAATCGCCGTGGAATCGCCAATCACCGAAAGGTCGGCGCGTTTGATCATGTCGCAGCCGGGGTCCATGTTCACCGCCACCACCTTGTCGCAGGCGCCGATGCCCTGCAGGTGCTGGATGGCGCCAGAGATGCCCACCGCCAGGTAGACCCGCGCGGTGACCCAGGTGCCGGTGGCGCCGACCTGGCGGTTGCGCGGCATGTGGCCGTCGTCCACCGCCACCCGCGAGGCGCCTTCGGTGGCGCCCAGGGCCGCGGCGGCGCGGTGGAACAGGTCCCAGTCGCGCACGCCGTTGCCGCCGGAGAGGATGAACTCGGCCTCGGCCATGGGAATCTGCGCCGGGTCCACGGCCACCGGGCCAAGGTCCTCGATGCGCGGCAGGTTGCGCGCCACGCCGCCTTCCAGGGCGACCGGGCGGGCCTCGTGGCGCGTCTCGCTGACCGGCTCGGCGCACTCGGCGGCGGCCAGGATCAGGCGCGCCAGCGGCCGCTGCAGGTCCTGCTGGCCGGCGCCGGCGCGGCCGATGCAGCGCTCGCCCTCGGCCTGCCAGACGCGGGTGGCCGGGCGCTCGCCAAGGCTGGCGGCCAGGCGCCGACCTAGTTCGCCGCCACCGGTGCGGCTGTCGGGCAGCAGCCAGTGGCGCGGCACGAACTGGCCGTCCACGGCGCGCAGCGCCAGCACTCGCTGTTCCGGGGCGTAGCCTTCGTATTCGTCGCCCTCGACCTGCAGCAGGCGGTCGACGCCGGCGGTGTCGAAGGCGCTTTCCTTGTGTTCGCCGAAGACGATGGCCAGCACCGCGCCGCCCTCGCCGGCGAGCTTGCGGGCCAGGCCCAGCAGGTCGCGATCGTGGCTGGAGAGGCGGCCGCCGACCATGTCCGGCACCACGGCGATGTAGAAGGCCGGCTGCTCGATGACCTGCAGCGGCAACTGCACCACTTCCGGCGCGCTGGAGCGCTTGCCGGCGGTGCCCTGCTGGCCGCCGGAGCGGTCGATGCGACGAATACCGTTGGGGCCGATGAAGCCGACGGCATGGGGATTCTTGCGGATCAGGCCGTTGGGCCCCATCCAGCGCACCTCGCCGCCCTGGGCGGACTGCATGGCCGCGTGCAGCGGGTGCAGGCGGTTGCGGGCGATCCACTCGGCGCGTGGGTCGCGGCGGATGATGTCGCTCATGACAGAACCTCCAGCGAGCCTGGGCTTTTCGTAGGAGCGAGCTTGCTCGCGAACGGGCTGGCATCGAGGCTCGGGCCGCCCTCTCCCCCCGCCCTGGCTGCGCGCCCCGCTCCGAAGGGAGAGGGAGCTGTTCGTGCTGCCCTGTAAGAAACGGTGCGTGTGGTCAGTCCAGCGCAGCGGATGAGCCGGCTAAAGCCATGGTTCGCCGTGGCACGGACGGTCCCCTCTCCCTTCAGGGAGAGGGCTAGGGAGAGGGCCTGCGGACTCACAGTCAACACAGGACCCAAAGGGAGGAATACCGCTCTCATCAATGCACCCCCACCACTTCTTCCCGCTTAACCGCCGCCGGCTTTTTTGCCGGCGCCTCCGCACTCTCGATCAGCACCTCCGCCACCAGCTCGGCGATGTCCCTGATCTCCGGCCGCGGCGCCACCACGCCTTCGAGCATCGCGGTGCACTGCGGGCAGCCCACGGCCACCAGTTCGGCGCCGGTTTCCTTGATGTCGACCATGCGCATGTCCGGAATCCGCTGCTTGCCGGGGATGTCGGTGATGGGCGCGCCGCCGCCACCGCCGCAGCAGCGCGAGCGGAAGCCGGAGCGTTGCATCTCCTTGACCTCGATGCCGATGGCCTTGAGCACAGCGCGTGGTGCTTCGTACTCGCCGTTGTAGCGGCCCAGGTAGCAGGGGTCGTGGTAGGTCACGCTGTCGGCCTTGCTCTGGCCCAGTTGCAGCGCGCCGCTCTTCACCAGTTCGTCGATGAAGGTGGTGTGGTGCAGCACTTCGTAGCTGCCGCCCAGGGCGCCGTATTCGTTCTTCAGCACGTGGAAGCTGTGCGGGTCGCAGCTGACGATGCGCTTGAAGCGGTACTGCGCCAGGGTGGCGATGTTGCGTTTGGCCAGGCTCTGGAAGGTCGCCTCGTCGCCCAGGCGGCGGGCCACGTCGCCGCTGTCACGCTCTTCCAGGCCGAGCACGGCGAAGTCGACTTTCGCCGCCTTGAGGATCTTCACGAAGGCGCGCAGGGTGCGCTGGTTGCGCATGTCGAAGGCGCCGTCGCCGACCCAGAACAGCACGTCGGCCTGCTTCTGCTCGCTCATCAGCGGCAGGTTCAGGTCGGCCGCCCAGTTCAGCCGGCCGCCGGGGGCGAAGCCGCCGGGGTTGTCGGTGGCGATCAGGTTCTCCAGCACCTCGGCGCCCTTGTTCGGGGTGGCGCCCTTTTCCAGGGTGAGGTGGCGGCGCATGTCGACGATGGCGTCGACGTGCTCGATCATCATCGGGCATTCCTCGACGCAGGCGCGGCAGGTGGTGCACGACCACAGCGTCTCGGCATCCACCAGGGCCTTGCCTTCCAGCGCGACTATGGGCAGGTGCGGGCCGCCGCTGTGTTCGCCCAGAGGCTTGCCGGGATAGGGGCTGCCGGCGAACTTGGCATCGTTGCCGCCGGCCAGGCCGATGACCATGTCCTGGATCAGCTTCTTCGGGTTCAGCGGCTGGCCGGCGGCGAAAGCCGGGCACATGGCCTCGCACTTGCCGCACTGCACGCAGGCGTCGAAGCCGAGCAGCTGGTTCCAGGTGAAGTCGGTGGGTTTTTCCACGCCCAGCGGGGCCATGGGGTCGCTGAGGTCGAGGGCCTTGAGGCCGGTGGAGCGGCCGCCGCGCCCATCTTTTCTGGAGAACCGTTCGGCGCGACGGTGCCAGGCCAGGTGCAGGGCGCCGGCGAAGGCGTGCTTCATCGGCCCGCCCCAGGTCATGCCGAAGAACAGCTCGGACACGCCCCAGGCCACGCCGATGGCGAGGATGGCCGCCAGGAACCAGCCACCGAAACCTTCAGGAAGAATCCCGGCCACGGGCAGCGTGGCGATGAAGAAGCTCGCCGAGAACATCAGCAGGCTCTTGGGCAGGCGCATCCACGGGCCCTTCGACAGCCGCGACGGTGGGTCGAGGCGGCGCTTGGCGACGAACAGCGCGCCGCCGAACATCAGCGCCGTGGCCGCCAGCAGGGCGAAGCCGAGAATCCGGCTGTGCAGGCCGAAGCCGTGCACGACGATGGCCAGCAGCGCCGCCAGGACGAAGCCCCCTGCGGTGGCCACGTGGGTCCTGGACATGTACTTGTCGCGCTCGACCACATGGTGCAGGTCCACCAGGTAGCGCCGCGGCATGGCCAGCAGGCCGCCGAGCCAGTCGACCGGAGCGGGCCGCCCGCGGCGCCACATGGCGAAGCGCTTCACGGCGCCCAGCACGGCGAGTGCCAGAGCGGCGAAGAGCAGGAGGGGAAGAATGATATTCAGCATTGCAGCTCACCCGGTTGGGGGAGCCGGAAGCTGGAAGCTGGAAGCTGGAAGCGGTTCGGGCCGCCCTTCGCTTCCAGCTTCAAGCCTCCAGCTTCAAGCTTCTTTAAAAGTCCTTGCACAACCGCAGCGCGTCGTAGATCGCCGCGTGGGTGTTGCGCTGGGCCACGCAGTCGCCGATGCGGAACAGCAGGTAGCCGTCGCCCGGCTCGCTGAGGCACGGCTGCGGCTTGATCGCGAACAGCGCCTCGACGTCGATCTGGCCCTTGTTGCGCGAGCCCTGCTTGAGCGCGTAGTACAGGCTCTCGTCCGGGCGCACGCCGTTCTCCACCACCACCTGGTCGACCACCCGCTCCTCTTTCGCGCCGGTGTATTCGTTCTCCAGCACCGCCACCAGCTTGTCGCCCTCGCGGTAGACCTTTTCCAGCATCAGGTCGCCGGTCATGATCACTTCCTTGGGGTACATGCTGCGGTAGTAGGTGGGGAAGGTGGTGCCGCCGATGGCCACGCCGGGCTTGATGTCGTCGGTGACGATCTCCACCAGCGCGCCCTTGTCGGCGAGGAAGTCGGCCACCGACATGCCGCTGAACTCGCAGATGGTGTCGTAGACCAGCACGTTCTTGCCGGGCGCCACCTTGCCGTCGAGGATGTCCCAACTGCTCACCACCAGGCCCTCGGCGGCGCCCCAGTGTTCGTTCTGTTCGAGGAACGGGTGGCCGCCGTTGGCCAGCACCACCACGTCCGGGCGCAGGTCGAGGATGGTGTCAGCGTCCGCCGCGGTGCCCAGGCGCAGGTCGATGCCCAGGCGCGCCAGCTCCAGCTGGTACCAGCGGGTGATGCCGGCGATCTGGTCGCGCTGCGGCGCTTTCGAGGCGGTGGTGATCTGCCCGCCGAGCTGGTCCTTCTTCTCGAACAGGGTCACGTCGTGCCCGCGCTCGGCCGCTACCCGCGCGGCCTCCATCCCGGCCGGGCCGCCACCGACGACCACGACCTTGCGCTTCACGCCGGTGGTCTTCTCGATGATGTGCGGCACGCCCATGTATTCGCGGCTGGTGGCGGCGTTCTGGATGCACAGCACGTCCAGGCCCTGGTACTGGCGGTCGATGCAGTAGTTGGCGCCGACGCACTGCTTGATCTGGTCAACCTGGCCCATCTTGATCTTGGCGATCAGGTGCGGGTCGGCGATGTGCGCGCGGGTCATGCCGACCATGTCCACGTAGCCGCCTTCGAGGATGCGCGTGGCCTGGTTCGGGTCCTTGATGTTCTGCGCGTGCAGCACCGGCACGTTGACCACTTCCTTGATGCCCGCCGCCAGGTGCAGGAAGGGCTCCGGCGGGTAGGTCATGTTGGGGATGACGTTGGCCAGGGTGTTGTGGGTGTCGCAGCCGGAGCCGACCACGCCGATGAAGTCGAGCATGCCGGTGTCGCTGTAGTACTTGGCGATCTGCTTCATGTCCTCGTGGGACAGGCCGTCGGGGTGAAACTCGTCGCCGCAGATGCGCATGCCGACGCAGAAGTCGTCACCGACCTCTTTGCGCACGGCCTTGAGCACTTCCAGGCCGAACTTCATGCGGCCCTCGAAGGTGCCGCCCCATTCGTCGGTGCGCTTGTTGACGCGCGGGCTCCAGAACTGGTCGATCATGTGCTGGTGCACGGCGGACAGCTCGACGCCGTCCAGGCCGCCTTCCTTCGCCCGGCGCGCGGCCTGCGCGTAGTTGCCGATCACCCGCCAGATCTCTTCCGGCTCGATGGTCTTGCAGGTGGCGCGGTGCACCGGCTCGCGGATGCCCGAGGGCGACATCAGCGTCGGCCAGTTGAAGCCGTCCCAGCGCGAGCGGCGGCCCATGTGGGTAATCTGGATCATGATCTTGGCCCCATGCTTGTGCATGGCGTCGGCCAGGTTCTGGAAGTGCGGGATGATGCGGTCGGTGGACAGGTTCACCGAGCTCCACCACTCCTGCGGGCTGTCGATGGCGACCACCGAGGAACCGCCGCAGATGGCCAGGCCGATGCCGCCCTTGGCCTTCTCCTCGTAGTACTTCACGTAGCGCTCGGTGGTCATGCCGCCGTCGGTGGCGTAGACCTCGGCGTGGGCGGTGGAGAGCACGCGGTTGCGGATGGTCAGCTTGCCGATCTGGATCGGCTGGAACATTGCCTCGAAAGCCATTGCGGCATCCTCACTGGATCAGAGGTTTCTTGTTGTGGTGGCGGCCGGCGGGCCGCCTGTGCCGAAGTCGTGGATCAGAGCGGCTTGACGATGAACAGGCCGTCGTCGTGGCCGTCTTCCGAACCGCTGTAGACCTGCTCAGCCACGGTGCGGATGCTGCTGCCGCGGGCCTGGAGAATCTGGTCCATGGCGCCGGCGAACCAGCCGGTGAACATGTAGTCGACCTTGCGGTTGACCTTGCCGTACACGTACACGAAGGCGGAGTGCTTCAGGCGCACCTGGGCGGTGCCCTTGTCGAGGTCGATCTGCTCGATCTGGAACAGGCCCCAGCCACGCTGCGACAGGCGCTTCATGTAGTGCTCGAACACCGCCACGCCTTCGATGCCGTGGCATTCGGCCTCTTTCTCGCACCAGTGCCAGGCGGACTTGTAGCCGGCCTTGTAGAGGATTTCGGCATAGCGCTCGGCGCCCAGCTCCTCCTCGATGCCCATGTGGTTGTTGACGAAGAAGTGCCGCGGCACGTAGAGCATCGGCAGGGCGTCGGTGGTCCAGACGCCGGTTTCGCTGTCGACTTCGATGGGCAGTTCGGGGGCGTGTTTGGCCATGGTTCGGTTCTCGGAATCCGGTTGATGATCTTGGCCGGCGGGGCGCCGGCATGGTGGGTATCGCTGCGCTCCACCCACCCTACGAAGGAAGTCGGCGGCCCGGGCTCACTCGCCCCAGACGTCCGCCAGGACGCGCACCCAGTTCTCGCCCATGACCTTGCGCACCACGCGCTCGGGCATGCCGCGCTTGAGCAGCGTTTCGGTGAGGTTGGGGAACTCGCCCACGGTGCGGATGCCCAGCGGGTTGATGATGGTGCCGAAGCGCGTCAGGCGGCGGGCGTAGCCCTTGTCGTGGGTCAGGTACTCGAAGAAGTCCTGGCCATGGCCCTGGGTGAAGTCGGTGCCGATGCCGATGGCGTCCTCGCCGACGATGTTCATCACGTACTCGATGGCCTCGGCGTAGTCGTCGATGGTGGCATCCACGCCCTTGGCCAGGAACGGCGTGAACATGGTCACGCCGACGAAGCCGCCGTGGTCGGCGATGAACTTCAGTTCCTCGTCGGACTTGTTGCGCGGGTGCTCTTTCAGGCCCGAGGGCAGGCAGTGGGAGTAGCAGACCGGCTTTTTCGATTCGAGGATGACTTCCTCGCTGGTCTTGCTGCCGACGTGGGACAGGTCGCACATCACGCCGACGCGGTTCATCTCGGCGACGATCTCGCGGCCGAAGCCGGAGAGCCCGCCGTCGCGCTCGTAGCAGCCGGTGCCGACCAGGTTCTGGGTGTTGTAGCACATCTGCACGATGCCCACGCCCAGCTGCTTGAACACCTCGACGTAGCCGATCTGGTCCTCGAACGCGTGGGCATTCTGGAAGCCGTAGAGGATGCCGGTCTTGCCCAGCTGCTTGGCGCGGCGGATGTCGGCGGTGCTGCGCACCGGGATGACCAGGTCGCTGTTCTCGCGGATCAGCTTGTTGCTGGCGACGATGTTGTTCACCGTGGCCTGGAAGCCCTCCCACACGGACACGGTGCAGTTCGCGGCGGTCAGGCCGCCCTTGCGCATGTCCTCGAAGAGTTCGCGGTTCCACTTGGCGATGATCAGGCCATCGATGACGATGCTGTCGGCGTGAAGTTCGGCTGGGCTCATCTGGCGTCTCTCTATATCAGGCAAGGCTTGTCAGGCTTGGCGCACCGGGGCTTGTGCCGGCGCTTTGGGGGCAGCATATCCCCGGGTGGCGGGGCGGCCCGGTTCGAAAACGACCAGGGTCGTACCGAAAGCGTCAAGCCGGCGACATGCGCGACACCGAAGGCGTCGCGGGCGGGCATATGGGTATGAGGGGGGCGGTTTAGAGAGCTTGGGGGAATGAGGGGGGAAGGCTTTTCGTGGGACGATGGCTTTTCGTAGGAGCGAGCTTGCTCGCGAACAGTGCTCCCCGGCGGCTCTGGTGTGTTGGGTTGACTCCGCTCCCTCTCCCCAGCCCTCTCCCTGAAGGGAGAGGGGGCTTGTCCGTGCCGAGATGAGCATGGCTTTAGCCGGAAACTGCAGAGCTGCCGGCTGACTCTGAAATATCCGAGCACTCCGAACGGTCCCCTCTCCCTTCAGGGAGAGGGTTAGGGAGAGGGTGCTCTCAAACCCTGCACCTGCAGCTCCCGGCAAACACCGTTCGCGAGCAAGCTCGCTCCTACGAAAAGCGCCGAACCCTCAACGATTCCGCCAGCAAGCCACCAGGTTCCACACCATCAACCCGCCGACCACCACCGAACTGCCATAGAACAGCAGACTATCCACGTTCTCCCCTCCGAAATGCAGGCGCCCCCAGTGAAGGGGGCGCCGGGTGGACCTGGGCTTACTCGTGGGCGACCAGCCGCGCGTGGGCGGACTCTTCGCCGAGGTTGTTGAGCATCCGCTCGCTGTACCAGTCGAGGAAGTTGATCACGCCGAACTCGTAGGTCTTGGAGTACGGGCCCGGCTGGTAGGCGGTGGAGTTGATGCCGCGCTGGTTTTCCTCGGCCAGGCGGCGGTCCTGGTCGTTGGTGGCGTCCCACACTTCGCGCAGGCGCTGCACGTCGTAGTCCACGCCTTCCACCGCGTCCTTGTGCACCAGCCACTTGGTGGTGACGACGGTTTCCTGCGCGCTGATCGGCCACACGGTGAAGACGATCAGGTGGTCGCCCATGCAGTGGTTCCAGGAGTGCGGCAGGTGGAGGATGCGCATCGAGCCCAGGTCCGGGTTCTTGATGCGGCCCATCAGCTTCTTGCTGCCCTGCTTGCCGTCCATGGTCATGGACACGGTGCCGTCGAGCAGCGGCATGCGCACGATGCGGTTGCGCAGGCCGAAGCTGGCATGGGCGTAGGGGATCTTCTCCTCGTCCCAGGCCTTGGTGCAGGCGGCCACCTGGTCCTTGAACGCCTGGCTCGCGCGCGGGTCGGTGACGTCGTCCCACTCCAGCAGGGTCTTCAGCAGCTCCGGGTGCGAGCCGTTGCAGTGGTAGCACTCGCGGTTGTTCTCGAGCACCAGCTTCCAGTTGGCCGCTTCGCGGATGGTGGTCTGCACGGCGACCTTGGTGTTCTCCATGTCGTATGGCTCCATGTAGTGCTCGAGCGTACGCAGGAAGTCGTCGATGGCCGGCGGGTTCTCGGCCAGGGAGATGAAGATGTAGCCGCCGGCGGTCTTCACGTTCACAGGCTTGAGGCTGTAGTCCTTCATGTCGAAGTCGGCGCCCATCTCGGTGCCGGCGAACAGCAGGCGGCCGTCCAGCTCGTAGGTCCACTGGTGGTAGGGGCACACCAGCTTGGCCACCTTGCCCTTGTCGCTCACGCACAGGCGCGAGCCGCGGTGGCGGCAGACGTTGTGGAAGGCGTGGATCTTGCCCTCGGCGCCGCGCAGCACGATGACCGGGTTGTCGCCGATCTGCAGGGTGAGGAAGTTGCCCTTGGCGGGGATTTCGCAGGTCATGCCGGCGATCAGCCATTCCTTCTGGAAGATCTCCTGCATGTCGAGCTTGAACAGGCGCTCGTCGTTGTAGAACGGCTGCGGCAGCGAGAAGGAATGGTCGCGGGTGCGCAGCATCTCGGCGGTGGCCTTGCGGGCCGGTTCCAGCGGATCGCCCAGACTCAGGGTGGTAGTGACGTCCATCGGTTGGTCCTCATGCCGCGCCGGGAATCGGCGGCGGCGAAATTGGGTGGCTGATACGGTTCGACGCTACGCAAGGTGGCGTTCACGGCCTTCGGCACTCCGGTGGCTCCGGAATCCCGCCCTGCCGATGGGCGGGGCCCGCGGCGGCGGGCGTGAAGGTCAGGCGCTCTGGTGGATTACCTTCGTTTCGGCTGGGGGCAGTGTGCGTCCGGGCCTTTGCGGTGCCTTATCCATGGGCGACACGACCGCATCCGTTTCCGACCTGGCAGCCCCCGCCCCAGGCGGCAGGTCGCGATAAGCATGCAAATGTCGCTGGCAGGTAAGTGGGGGGAACGGGGCGTGCGCACAATCGGCCCCATCAGGCATGCCGAAAAGGCCGGGGCGAGCGTCCCCGCCCGGCGCTGCCCCATTCGGCCGGGAAACGGCCTGCGTGCGCGGAGAGACACCATGTCGACGAGCAACTTCCTCAACCCGGTGAACACCCAGACCTGGACCAACGGCCGCCACCTGGTGCGCTGCGTCAAGGCCATCCAGGAGACCTGGGACGTACGCACCTTCTGCTTCATGGCCGACCAGCCGATCCTGTTCTTCTTCAAGCCCGGGCAGTTCGTCACCCTGGAGCTGGAGATCGACGGCCAGCCGATCATGCGTTCCTACACCATCTCCAGCTCGCCCTCGGTGCCCTACAGCTTCTCCATCACCATCAAGCGGGTGCCCGGCGGCAAGGTTTCCAACTGGCTGCACGACAACCTCAAGGAAGGCGACGTCGTCCCGGTGCACGGCCCGGTGGGCAACTTCAACGCCATCGACTTCCCCACCGACAAGGCGCTGTTCCTCTCCGGCGGCGTCGGCATCACCCCGGTGATGTCCATGGCGCGCTGGTTCTTCGACACCAACGGCTCGGTCGACATGGTCTTCGTGCACAGCGCGCGCACGCCGAAAGACATCATCTACCACCGCGAGCTGGACCACATGGCCTCGCGCATCGCCAACTTCAAGGTCCACCTGATCTGCGAGAAGTACGAGATGGGCGAGGCCTGGGCCGGCTACCGCGGCTTCCTGAACAAGGCCATGCTGCAGCTGATCGCCCCGGACTTCCTCGAGCGCGAAGTCTTCTGCTGCGGCCCCACGCCCTACATGCACGCGATCAAGCGCCTGCTCGAAGCCGAAGGCTACGACATGTCGCGCTACCACGAGGAAGCTTTCGGCCCGACGCCGCCGGAAGTCCGCGAGGAAGTGAAGGAGCTGGCCGCCGAAGCTGCCGAGGCCCCGGAAATCCCCGCCGCCGACCTGAACAACGTGGAATTCTGCGAAACCGGCAAGAGCATCCGCGTGGGCCCCGGCGAAACCGTCCATGCCGCAGCAGCCAAGCTCGGCCTGCATATCCCGAAAGCCTGCGGCATGGGCATCTGCGGCACCTGCAAGGTGATGAAGCGCTCCGGCGAAGTGGAGATGGAGCACAACGGCGGTATTACCGACGAGGATGTGGCCGAGGGCTACATCCTGTCGTGCTGCAGCGTGCCGAAGGGGGATGTGGTGATCGAGTATTGAGTGCGCTCGGGTAGGCCGCGGCGCGAGGGTTCGAGCCCGTTCCCTCTCCCTGAAGGGAGAGGGGACCGTTCGGAACGCGCTGATGTTTCGGCGTTAGCCGGCTTGTACCGAGCACCCGGCTGATACCAAATCCTTTCTCGGCACTGACAAGCCCCCTCTCCCTTCAGGGAGAGGGTTGGGGAGAGGGCGCTCTAAACCCCAAGCTCCAGTCCCCCAAGGAATCCCAACCCGAAGATTTTTCAATTGCCCTCCCCGCCCCAAGGCTAAACACTCGTTCAACAGCTCATGGGACGAGTCCGCCATGCCCACCTTCACCCAAACCTACTACGAAGCCACCTCCGCAAAGCCGACCTACCCCACCCAGACCGGCCGCCTCGACACCCGCGTGTGCATCCTCGGCGGCGGCCTGGCCGGCCTCAACACCGCCTTGGGCCTGGCCGAGCGCGGCATCACCGACGTGGCGCTGCTGGAATCGCACTACGTGGGCCACGGCGCCTCGGGCCGCAACGGCGGCTTCGTCTTCGGCGGCTACAGCCTGGGCAACGCCGACCTGCTCGCCACCCTCGGCGCCGAGCAGGCGCGGCGGCTCTACCACCTGACACTCGAAGCGGTGGACCTGATCCGCCAACGCGCGCGCCAGTACGCCATCGACTGCGACCTGGTGGACCAGGGCGTGATCCTCGCCAACTGGTTCAACGACCCCTCGCGCCTGGAAAAGCCCCGGCGCCTGATGAAGGAAGCCTACGGCGTGGACTGGGAACCCATCACCCCCGGCGCGCTCCGCGAACAACTCAAGACCGACCGCTACTTCGGCGGCCTGCTGGAACGCAACGCCTTCCACTTCCACCCGCTGAAATACGTGCGCGGCGTGGCCCGTGCCACCGCCGACCTGGGCGTGCGCATCCACGAAAGCTCGCCAGCCCTGGGCATCGAAAAACGCGACGGCCGCTTCGTCGTGCGCACCGCCGGCGGCGAAGTGCACGCCGAACAGGTGGTGTTCTGCGGCGGCGGCTACGCCCGCGGCCTGTACCGGCCCATCGAACGCGCCGTGCTGCCCATCGCCACCTACGTCATCGCCACCGAGCCCCTGGGCGAGCGCCTGCAGGACGCCATCGCCTGCCAGGCCGCGGTCTACGACACCCGCTTCGCCTTCGACTACTACCGCCCGCTGGCCGACGGCCGCATCCTCTGGGGCGGGCGCATCTCCATCCTCGACCGCGGCCCGGAGGCCATCGCCGCCCTGCTCAAGCGCGACCTGACGCTGGTTTATCCACAACTGGCCGAGGTGAAGGTGGACTACGCCTGGGGCGGCCTGATGAGCTACGGCCGCCACCAGATGGCGCAGATCGGCCAGGACGAAGCCGGCATCTGGCACGCCATCGGCTTCGGCGGCCACGGCATGGCGCCGACCACCGTGGCCGGCGAAGTGCTGGCCGACGCCATCAGCGGCGCCGGGGCGGTGCCGCCCGGCTTCGCCCGCTTCGGCCTGACCCACGCCTTCGGCCTCGCCGGCCTGCTCGCCGCCCAGGCCACCTACAGCGCCTACGAGGCCCGCGACGCCTTCGACAGCCGCCGTCTCAACGGCTAGGGCTGGTGCCCGGAGCGCTGCCGGTCTAAGGTCGATGCAAATTTCCAGATCGGAGCCCCCATGGCAATCAAGACCACCCCCAACCGCCAGCAGACGCACCTGGCCGTGCTGATCGACGCCGACAACGCCCCCGCCGCCATCGTCGAGGGCCTGTTCGAGGAAATCGCCAAATACGGCGTGGCCAGCGTCAAGCGCATCTACGGCGACTGGACGCAGCCGCAACTGGGCAAGTGGAAGCAGGTGCTGCTCGACCACTCCATCCAGCCGATCCAGCAGTTCGCCTACACCAAGGGCAAGAACGCCACCGACAGCGCGCTGATCATCGACGCCATGGACCTGCTCTACACCCGCCGCTTCGACGGCTTCTGCCTGGTCTCCAGCGACAGCGACTTCACCCGCCTGGCCGCCCGCCTGCGCGAGGAAGGCCTGATGGTCTACGGCTTCGGCGAAAGCAAGACGCCCGACCCCTTCGTGCGCGCCTGCGACAAATTCATCTACACCGAAATCCTCCGCGCCGACCCGGTGACCCCGGCCGAACCTACCGAAACCGGCCAGCCCCAGGAACCCAAGGCCCCCGCCGCCAAGCCCAAGCCCCAGCGCGTGCCGCTGGACTTCATCGCCAAGGTGCTCGACGACATCGCCGACGACGAGGAAGACTGGGTGCAGCTCGGCGCCCTCGGCCAGAACATCAGCAAACTGCGCCCCGCCTTCGACCCACGGCTGTACGGCTTCAAGAAACTCAGCGACCTGATCAAGGGCCACCCCAAGCGCTTCGAACTCCAGGCCCGCGGCGGCAGCAACAGCGGCGGCAAGGACCTGTACGCGCGCAACGTGCGCAAGTGAGCCGCGTCAAAGGCCCGGGCCGGAGCGAACCGGTATGCTAAGGCGGTCATCGAGGAGGAAAACCATGACCGCCCTACCCCGCAGCCTCTTCGCCGCCCTGCTGCTAGGCCTGGCCCTGTGCGCCAGCGCCCAGGCCTCGACGCTGCGCTGCGGCACGCAACTGATCAACGAAGGCGACAAGATGGACGTGGTGCTGGAGAAGTGCGGCGCGCCGGCGAAACGCGAAGTGATAGGCCCCCTCCCACCCCGCCGCGGCCCGGATGGCAAATTCATTCCCGGCGGGCCGACCTTCGAAGTCTGGACCTATCCCCCACAGAACGGCGCCACCCGCGTGCTGCGCTTCCGCGAAGGCATCCTGATGCTGATCGGCACCGAGTTCCGCTGAGCACCAGCTCTTCGTAGGATGGGTTGAGCGAAGCGATACCCATCGCCACGACAGCATGGGTTTCGCAAGCTCAACCCATCCTACAAAGAGCGCCTCGGCGCAGCCTGCAAGACAGCGAACCGCCCTTACCCCAACCGCGCCGCCATTTCCGCAATGACAATCGTCACCACGGCCCGCAGCAAGCGAAGCTCACCGGCCAGCGTAGGACGCAGTTCAGGACGAGCGGCCGACAGTTCCTGGTTCTCCCGCTCGACCTCCGCCAACAGCGCCTGCGCCTGCTCCTGCACGGCCCTGGTGAGCCTTGCCACATGCTCGCGCGCCGTAGCCGGCTTGATGCCCATGGCCTCTCCGGCAGCCACCAGCAGCGCCCCATCGATCTGTTGCAGGCGATCGATACCGAGAATCGGCCAAGCCATCGCGGCCTGCTGCGGCCAGCGCTCCTGCTCGAATGCCCGAGTCCCGTAGACAGCCGTGCAAAGCAGATCGTAGAAAGGCGCCAGGCTGAACCCCCGGCGCGTGACCAGCAGGCTCAGGTTCTTCAGGTGCGCATCCTCGTTGCCCACCAGCACGTTGAATACCAGCCAGCGGAACAAGCCCAGGCGCGCCCTCACCGAAGGCCGGCTATCGCTGGCGATCTCGCGCAGACGCTCGATGCTGCCCTGGTTGTACTTGAAGGCGCGGTCCAGGCCGAGCAACTGACAGGCATCGATGCAATGCAGGCGCTCCCAATCGTCCTCCACCTGGCGGCGGTCGAAACGCTGCACCAGATACACCGGCTGCGGCACATAGCGCCGATGCACAGCGGGTACCTCCAGCCCGATGCGCGCGGCCAGTGTCATGACGAACCACTCGTTGACCACCGAATGCGCCCAAGCCGGGTCCGGATGATCGGGCTTAAGGATATGCGTAGAAGGCGTGCTGCCAACCGGCTCGAACAGATCCCGCCCATCGAAGACGACGGCAACTTTGTGCTGTGCCCCCGCCAGCGACATGCGCTTGGCCGCGCGCTCGGCCAGCGGCATCTGGGGCATCTGCTCGATACGCCGGGACAGCTCCGTATCGGGCAATGCACGCAACTCACCAGGAGCCGGCGATTGCCCCGGCGGCAGCAAGGTGAGCGACCCCGCCGACTCTGCGCCGAAGTGCTCCAGCAGGCCAAAGGCATCCGCCTCCGCCAGGCGCGCCGCACCCGCCAACAGGCGACGCTGGCCCTCCTCCGGGAGCAGATTGTCGAAATACCACTGCACCGGGCGCTGGCTCGCACCATCCACATGAGGCTCGCCACGAAGTGGTAGCCCCGGGCACAACGGATAGGCCTCGGGCGTATCCAGCCACTCGCGGGAATAGGTGAACGCCCAGACGCCGTTGTTCTCCTCCAGGGCGCCGACGCGGGTCTGGTTGATCCAGGCATCCAACTGCCGGGCCATCAGTCCTCCTTACCGCTCTCTGCCTTGTGGATAAGCCGTTGCAGCTGCGCCCGGGTCGAGTCCGCATACTCCTCCGGCACCTCGACGCAGACCTGCAGGCCAAGCTCCTGCAGCACCTGGAACAGCTTGCCCCACTGCACACGCTCCGCACCGCGCTCGACCTTGCCGAGGAAGTTCTCGCTCACACCAATGCTGCCGGCGGCATCGTCCTGACGCAGGTTCATGGCCTTGCGGCTTGCTCGCACCAGCAGTCCGAGGGTGGCAGGTGAGTCGATATCGACCTTCATGGAGAATCCTCATGATTGTGAGGATTATGTCAGCACCAGAGCGATGGCCCTATAAATCCTCACGACTGCGAGGATTTTAGTCAGCTGCTGTGGATATTCAAGAGAATCCTTACGATCGTGAGGATTAATGTGCAGCGGTCACGAGCTGTTCGCGAGCAAGCTCGCTCCTACACCCACATCGGAAATATCACCGTGTCCCGGCCAAAGGCCGCTCCCTATCCTGCCCCGGTCACGGCGGGCGCCGTGACCGGGTTTGGCGACCCAAGGAAGTAGGTGGCGGCACTCGCGAACCACCACACGCCACGGTACAAGGCTTTTCATCAGGCATCCTTCCGGCTGGCTACCAGCTGCCGTAGGGAATGCCATGTTTATCGATATACGCCTTCGAGGCTTCGGAAAGCGGTCGGTGTTTACCGCCTGAGGTGCCGTTATAAGGTCCCTTGAGCTCGACTTCGGCTTGGGCTCGCAGGATTTCGATACTTTCGCCGCAGGTACTTCTCACCCAGCCACGCACCACCCCGCCAGGGGCCAAGCCGATGACCAGAGCTTCTCGGTAAGCGCTGTAGGGGCAGGCGGGCTCAAGCTTCTCGACCATCAACTGACGAGCCCGCTCCGGAATGTCGAGGGTCACCCGATAGGTCTGTGGCTCAGCCAGGGATTGCCAACGCACGAAGATGCGCTTGGGGAGATCCGCGTTGTCAACATTGCGACCAGCTCCCCAGTTGCGTCTCCACACCTTGGGCTGCCCACTGTCGTCATCCGGCACATGCACTGCCACGACTCCGCCACCCATATGGGGAAAGAAGCGGCCACGGATATCCTCCACATCCGCCGTTTCCACCCACACTTCCATATAGTCCGGCGCCAGGAAGCCCAACCGCCAATACCGGTAGGGCAGGTCACCGGCGCCCTTGTCGGCTTGGGCGCAGCCGCCCAGTAGCGCCAGACACAGCGTCAGTACCAGACTTTTCATCAGGCATCCTTCCGGCAGGCTACCAACTGCCATAGGGAATGCCATGTTTGTCGATATAGGCCTTCGAGGCTTCGGAAAGCGGTCGATGTTTACCGCCTGATGTGCCGTTGTAGGGGCCCTTGGGCTCGACTTCAGCCTGGGCTCGCAGGATTTCGATACTTTCGCCGCAAGTACTTCTCACCCAGCCACGCACCACTCCGCCGGGGGCCAACCCGATAGCCAGGGCCTGGCGGTATTGCATGGTTTTGCAAGGTGGATCGAGTTTCTCGACCATCAACTGACGGGCACGCTCCGGAATGTCGAGGGTCACCCGATAGGTCTGCGGTTCGGCCAGGGATTGCCAACGCACGAAAATGCGCTTGGGGAGGTCCGCGTTGTCGACATTGCGACCAGCCCCCCAGTTGCTCCTCCACACCTTGGGCTGCCCACTGTCGTCATCCGGCACATGCACTGCCACGACTCCGCCACCCATATGGGGAAAGAAGCGGCCACGGATATCCTCCACATCCGCCGTCTCCACCCACACTTCCATATAGTCCGGCGCCAGGAAGCCCAGGCGCCAATACCGGTAAGGCAGATCACCAGCGCCCTTGTCGGCTTGGGCGCAGCCGCCTAGCAGCGCCACGCACAGCATCAGTACAAAGCTTTTCATCAGGCATCCTTCCTTGGTGGCTGGTCGGCATAGCGAGCGCGGCCGCCATCGGCCGGGCGGTTGGGGAATACCACATCGACACGGCTAGTGCCCTGACCAATTTCCGCATTCCAGTTCGAAGACTGGTGAATATAGCGCTGACGCAGAAGCGCCTCTTGTTCAGGTGCAAGCCGGCCACTGCCGCGCCTAGCCCAGTCGATCAAGGCGGTGCTGATAGGCTGCAACTCCTCGGGCAACGACAGCGAGTCATCGCTTTCATCAATGAAATCCAACGGCACCCCCGCCTCCCGCGCCAGCGCATGCATCACCCGCAAATAAACCCGCGACAGGTGACCACGGACCCGGCGCCGCAGCAGCGGCGCCGCAGCAGCGGCGCCGCCAGTATATATTTCATGCTATCGCGCCGGTCGCCGCTGTAGGGCGCATAGTGCTCCCAGACGTCGGTCGTCAGGCTGGCTGAATCATCCTGCGGGTCGAGAAGGTCGGCTCGCTGAAGGTAGGCCGTGGCTTGTTCGGCATTGCGGTAGGCGAGGGTTCGCTGCGCCGGGGTATCCCGGCTGACCCAGTCGCAGAGCGGACGTCCCAGGTAGAGGCTTTCCTCCATCTCCGGCGGGTAACCGCCGCCGAGATCGGAGTGGGCGCCTGGCAGGCTGAGTTCCTGGAAGGGCGCGCTCACGCGGCTGAGCGGGAAGTTGTAGCGGTGTTCGTCGCGCGCGGTGAGGTGCACCACATGCTCGGCACAGCCCCATGGCAGGTAGAGGTCCACTTCGCCATTGAGCGCATCGCCGGGCACGCCCCAGGCGCCCAGGCCGCCCACCGAGAGCACGGTATCGAACAGGCCGATGAAGGTGATGCGCACATCGGTACCCAAGGCAAAGCCCGGGGCGAAGGCCTGGCGGTTGTTCTGGACCAACTCGCCGAGCGGACCCTGCTCAGCCTTGAGTACCTGGTTAACGAAATGTCGGGCTGCGGCCGCTCCTCGACTGAAGCCGAAAAGATCCAGCTCAACGTTTTCAATGACATGGCCGGTGTTGTTCTGGTTAAAAGCTTCAATTACCTGAGTAAGTGTAATAAAAGCCTCTTCAACCTTCGCCAACACACCAGTAGAACCACGCCCCAACGCTTGGCCGGGCAGAAGCGTATCCGGTTCCCCGGTGCGCGTACCTATGCCAGTGACATAGACGCGGGCCATTACACTACCGCTCTTTGGAATGGGGTCAGCGTTGTACAACTCATGCATCCGCCAAACATTGCTCACATCGTTGGCATAGCTGCTATCGGGGTCGAGTTGATAGCGCTTGCAGCGCTCGTAGACCCCACGGGCCGCCTCGTCGTCGAGCTGTTGCGCGGCGGCGCGGCATTGCTTGCCGACTTCGCTGTTCGCGGCGTTGTTGCCGGTGCCGTCGAAACCGATGAACACCCGCAGGCGGAGGCGCTGGCGGGTATCGGCTTCGAGCTCCTCTTCCTCCTCCTCTTCTTCCAGCACCTGCGGAAGCTCGTCGGGTGGGTTCGCGGAGGGAGTTGCCGAGCGGGCCATCGCGCTGGGCGCGGCCATTGCACCGGCGCCCGGCAGAGGCGCGGGCGGCGTGAAAGGCGCGGGGGTGTGCTGCTGGCCGATGATCACGCTGCCAGAACCACCGATGACCACGCCGCCGTGGCTGTCGATACTGCCCTGGACTACGGCGGGCCGGCCATTGATCAGGACGTTGGGAATGACCTGGCCGCTGATGGCGGCGCCACAGGTACAGACGTCGCCCTGGCGCGCGGCCAGCAGGCCGTCGAACTGGACATCGGCAGAGCCACTGGCGATGGCCGACCTGCCACATCGGGGGCAGGCGACGGCATCGGTGAGACGGGCAGCGGGTTTACCGGTCATGGGTGTCCCCTTTTCTCCATGAAAAGGAGGACGTTGATTGCCCCCTCGCGCCCCGACAACCAGATCACTCTTAATCTGGTGTACGAAATATTTGTTCCATCCCGAGACTTTTTCGACGACAAACGAGAGGAACAGGCCTCTGCTCATCAGCAAGCCCACTCCTACGATCCCATCAGAAATATCACCATATGCGCTCCACCGGCCGCTCCCTATCCTGCACCGGTCACGGCCAGTGCCATGACCGGGTTTGGCGACCCAAGGAAGTAGGTGGCGGTACTCGCGGGAACAGTTGCTGCTCTCGCTACCCGCAAGCACGCAGTGTTTCTGCACGCTCAATGGCAGATCGCGCGGGGAGACCTTCGGGTCTGCCGGTGCCTACTTCCGGCTCGCCAACCCCGCGCGGTCTGCCACCCTTCGTTTGGCGACTCGGGTGGCAGCTCTTATCCACAAGTAGGAGTTCCACCCATGCACGACGCATACACCCCCACCTTCTTCATCCGCCACGGTCGCCCCCTGCGCGCGGTCATGATCGACAACCAACCCTGGTTCGCCTCCTACGACCTCGCCCGCCTCCTGGGCATCCGCCGTCCCCACACCTTCCAGCACCGCGTCCTGCCCCACGAAACCCGGCGCATCCACCTGCTGTACGAAAGCGGCAGCGAAGAAGCCATCGACGTCCTCAACGAGGCCGCGCTCTACAAGGCCCTGGTGCGCTTCGGCAGCCCGGAAAGCCAGCACCTGGATGCCTGGCTGACGCGCGAAGTCATCCCCAGCCTGCGCGACCAGTCCGTGCCGGATGGCCAGGCGCCGAGACGGGTGATGATGAGCTGGCAGGCACGGCGGGTGATGTTGCTGGAGTGGCAGGGCGCGCTCTGGGTGCCCTTCGAGGAGATGCCGCGGCTGCTCGCCGATTGATGGGTATCGCTGCGCTCCACCCATCCTACGGGGGTATCAGCACGCTCCGGCATCGACGCCTGGCACGGACCCGTAGGATGGCGTTGAGCGAAGCGATACCCATCAAGCCCGTAAACGAAAAAGGCCGGTCAAATGACCGGCCTTTCCCTTACCTCACGCCACCTCAGCTATTGCTGGGGAACGCGAACTGCGCCGCCTCGTGGCTCTTGCGCTGCGGCCAGCGCTGGGTGATGGCCTTGCGCTTGGTGTAGAAGCGCACGCCGTCCGGGCCGTAGGCGTGGAGGTCGCCGAACAGGGAGCGCTTCCAGCCGCCGAAGCTGTGGTAGGCCACCGGGACCGGCAGCGGGACGTTGACGCCGACCATGCCCACTTCGATCTCGTCGCAGAACAGGCGGGCAGCTTCGCCGTCGCGGGTGAAGATGCAGGTGCCGTTGCCGTATTCGTGGTCGTTGATCAGCTGCATGGCTTCTTCCAGGCTGTTCACGCGGACGATGCACAGGACCGGGCCGAAGATTTCTTCCTTGTAGATGGTCATTTCCGGGGTCACGCGGTCGAACAGGGTGCCGCCGAGGAAGAAGCCGTTCTCGTGGCCGGCGACCTTGTAGCCGCGGCCGTCCACTACCAGCTCGGCGCCCTGGGCCACGCCGGTGTCGATGTAGCCGGTGACCTTGTCGCGGGCAGCGCCGGTGACCAGCGGGCCCATGTCCAGGCCGCAGGAGGTGCCGGCGCCGATCTTCAGGCCCTTGATCTGCGGAACCAGCTTCTGCACCAGGGCGTCGGCGATCTGGTCGCCCACGCACACTGCCACCGAGATGGCCATGCAGCGCTCGCCGCAGGAGCCGTAGGCGGCGCCCATCAGCGCGCTGACGGCGTTGTCCAGGTCGGCGTCGGGCATCAGCACGGCGTGGTTCTTGGCGCCGCCCAGGGCCTGCACGCGCTTGCCGCGCTTGGTGCCTTCGCTGTAGATGTACTCGGCGATCGGGGTCGAGCCGACGAAGCTCAGGGCCTTGACTTCCGGGGCTTCGATCAGCGCGTCCACCGCGCCCTTGTCGCCGTGCACCACGTTCAGCACGCCTTTGGGCAGGCCGGCTTCGTGGAACAGTTCGGCGATCAGCAGGGTGGAGCTGGGGTCGCGCTCGGACGGCTTGAGGATGAAGGTATTGCCGCAGGCGATGGCCAGCGGGTACATCCACAGCGGCACCATGGCCGGGAAGTTGAACGGGGTAATGCCGGCGACCACGCCGATGGGCTGGAAGTCGCTCCAGGCGTCGATGTTCGGGCCGACGTTGCGGCTGTACTCGCCCTTGAGGATTTCCGGGGCGGCGGTGGCGTACTCGACGTTCTCGATGCCGCGCTTGAGTTCACCGGCGGCGTCTTCGATGGTCTTGCCGTGTTCTTCGCTGATCAGTTTGACGATGCGCTCTTCGTTGGCTTCGAGCAGTTGCTTGAAGCGGAACAGCACCTGGGCGCGCTTGGCCGGCGGAGTGTTGCGCCAGGCCGGGAAGGCGGCCTTGGCGGCGTCGATGGCCTGCTGCATGGTTTCGCGATCAGCCAGCGGGACCTTGCGCACGGCTTCGCCAGTGGACGGGTTGAAGACGTCGGCGGTGCGGCCGGTGTCGGCGATCAGTTCGCCGCCGATCAGGTGCTTGATGATGGTCATCGTCTTGTCTCTTCTCGCTGAGTGGGGTTTGGAGGAGGAACGTAAGAGCCCCTCTCCCTAACCCTCTCCCTGAAGGGAGAGGGGATTGTTCGGTGTGTTGGGTGGGCCGCGGAGGGCGCCGGGACGGTCAGGGTAAGCCCGGCCGAACCGGCATGCCTACGCGCGGGCCCGCGGGCTCAGTGTTGCTTGAGCTCGATCTCGATGAAGGCCACTTCGTGGTCGCACGGGTTGATCACGTTGTGCTCGGTGCCGATCTGGCGGGTGTAGCTCTGGCCCAGGACCAGCGGCGCGCGCCGCTCGCCGTCGGGGGTTTCCAGCAGCAGTTCGCCGTTGGTCACCGGGACCACCACGTATTCCATGCCGTGGCGGTGCCAGCCGGTCTCCGCTCCCGGGGCGAAGCGCCACTCGGTGACCAGGACCTTGTCGTTGTCGATCTGTACCGTCGGGACGGCCTTGGGACGCTCGCTCACTTATGCCACCCCGTTCAGCGCTTCGCCGACCGCGTCGAACAGGCGGTCGAGGTCTTCGGGCTTGGCGTTGAAGGTCGGCCCGAACTGCAGGGTGTCGCCGCCGAAGCGCACGTAGAAGCCTTCCTTCCACAGCTTCATGCTGGCTTCGAACGGGCGCACGATGGCGTCGCCGTCGCGGGCGGCGATCTGGATGGCGCCGGCCAGGCCGCAGTTGCGGATGTCGATGACGTTCTTCGTGCCCTTGAGGCCGTGCAGGGCCTTCTCGAAGTGCGGCGCCAGCTCGGCGGACTGCTGGATCAGGTTTTCCTTCTGCAGCAGGTCCAGCGCGGCGATGCCGGCGGCGCAGGCGACCGGGTGCGCGGAGTAGGTGTAGCCGTGGCCGAACTCCACCGCGTATTCCGGCAGGTTCTGGTTCATGAAGGTGTCGTAGATTTCGCTGCTGGCGATCACCGCGCCCATGGGCACGGCGCCGTTGGTGACCTGCTTGGCGACGTTCATGATGTCCGGGGTCACGCCGAAGTATTCGGCGCCGGTGGCCTTGCCCATGCGGCCGAAGGCGGTGATCACTTCGTCGAAGATCAGCAGGATGTCGTTGGCGTCGCAGATTTCCCGCAGGCGCTGCAGGTAGCCCTTCGGCGGCACGATCACGCCGGCGGAACCGGACATCGGCTCGACGATCACCGCGGCGATGTTGGAGGCGTCGTGCAGTTCGATCAGCTTCAGCAGTTCGTTGGCCAGCTCGACGCCGCCGGTCTCGGCCGCGCCCCTGGTGAAGGCCATGCCCGGCTGCAGGGTGTGCGGCAGGTGGTCGACATCCATCAGCGGGCCGAACATCTTGCGGTTGCCGCCGATGCCGCCCAGGGCGGTGCCGGCGACGTTCACGCCGTGGTAGCCACGGGCGCGGCCGATCAGCTTGGTCTTCTGCGCCTGGCCCTTGATGCGCCAGTAGGCGCGGGCCATCTTGATCGAGGTGTCGGCGCACTCGGAACCCGAACCTGTGAAGAACACGTGGTTCAGGGTGCCGGGGGTCATCTGGGCGATCTTCTCGGCCAGCTGGAAGGACAGCGGGTGGCCGTACTGGAAGCCCGGGGAGTAGTCGAGGGTGCCGATCTGCTTGGCCACCGCGTCGGCGATTTCCTTGCGCGAGTGACCGGCGCCGCAGGTCCACAGGCCGGACAGGCTGTCGTAGATGCGCCGGCCCTTGTCGTCCACCAGCCAGCTGCCCTCGGCGGCCACGATGATGCGCGGGTCCTTGTGGAAGTTGCGGTTGGCGCTGAAGGGCATCCAGTGGGCCTTCAGGTTCAGGTCGGCGGCGGCCGACGGCGCTACGTTCACTTGCTGGTTCATGGAGCTCGTCCTCGACGACTGTCTTGTTGGGCGCGCAGGCCGCGTCACGCCTGCTGCGATGGCTCAAGATTGGGCCTGACTTAACGTGAGTTAAAGCCTATTCTTCTCACGTTCAGTTTCGATTCGGTAAAACAAAAATGGCGAAAACCCGCAGCCCGTCCCTGGGCCAGGTCAGCGATTTCGAAATCCGCCTGCTGCGCATCTTCAAGACCATAGTCGAGTGCGGCAGCTTTTCCGCCGCGGAAAGCACCCTGGGCATCAGCCGCTCGGCCATCAGCCTGCACATGGGCGACCTGGAGAAGCGCCTGGGCATGCGCCTGTGCCAGCGCGGCCGGGCCGGCTTCGCGCTGACCGACGAAGGCCGCGAGGTGTACCGCGCCACCCAGTCGCTGCTGGCGGCGCTGGAGGGCTTCCGCGCCGAGGTCAACGAGCTGCACCAGCACCTGCGCGGCGAGTTGAACATCGGCATCATCAACAACCTGGTGACCCTGCCGCAGATGCGCATCACCCACGCCCTGCGCGCGCTCAAGGCGAGCGGGCCGGGGGTGCGCATCAACATCGGCATGACCACGCCCAACGAGATCGAGCTGGGCGTGCTCGACGGCCGCCTGCATATAGGCGTGGTGCCGCTCATCAGCCCGCTGTCGGGGCTGGAGTATTCGCCGCTGTACGACGAACGGTCGCTGCTGTTCTGCAGCCGCGAGCACCCGCTGTTCGAGCGCGAGGACGCCGGCATCACGGTGGCGGAAATCCACTCCTGCGACGCGGTGGCGCCCAGCTACCGCATCCCCGCCGAGGCCCAGGAGCGCCACCAGGAGCTGAACGCCAGCGCCAACGCCTCGGACCGCGAGGGCATGGCCTTCCTGATCCTCACCGGCAGCTACATCGGCTACCTGCCCGACCACTACGCCGCCGACTGGGTGGCCCAGGGCCGCATGCGCGCGCTGCGCCCGGAGCGCTTCCACTACGACATCCCGCTGACGGTGGTGATGCGCAAGGGACGGCGGCCGAACCTGGTGCTGGAGCGGTTTCTGGAGGCGGTGGCGGAGAGCCGTTGATTCAAAGCCCTTGCCGGCTGCGCCGAGGCGCTCTGCGTAGGATGGGTTGAGCCTGCGAAACCCATGCGGCCACGGTGATGGGTATCGCTTCGCTCAACCCATCCTACGACTGCCCCCCAATGCGCACGAATCGAATTTGTCGCCCCTGCCACGCAAAAACCTATACCCCCTCCCCGCCGCCCCGCGCGGCCCGTGGCTCGCGGGCCCACAGCTTTTCCCTAGCCTGCGACTACAAAAATCATAATTTCGCTAATCCCCGGGTCTGAACAGAATGCGGCCAACACGCGGTGGACAGTCGCGACCGCAGAACAACAACGATCAGAGTCCGAGGAGTCACCCCATGGCCGATCCGAACCAGACCGCCTTCGGCAAGCCCGCCGGCAAATCGCTCGATGGCATTGAAACCGACACCCTCGTGGTGGGCGCCGGGCAGGCCGGCGTGGCCATGAGCGAGCACCTGACCGCCCAGGGCGTGCCGCACATCGTGCTGGAGAAGAGCCGCATCGCCGAAGCCTGGCGCACCGGCCGCTGGGATTCGCTGGTAGCCAACGGCCCGGCCTGGCACGACCGCTTCCCGAACATGGAATTCCCCGTCGGCCCCGACGAGTTCCCGCACAAGGAGCAGGTGGCGGACTACTTCGTCGCCTACGCCAAGCAGTTCAACGCGCCCATCCGCACCGGCGTGGAAGTGAAGAAGGTGACCCGCAACGAGGGCCGCCCCGGCTTCACCGTGGAAACCTCCGAAGGCACCCTGCAGGCGCTGCGCATCGTTTCCGCCACCGGCCCGTTCCAGCGCCCGGTGATCCCGGCCATCGCGCCGAAGGACGAGCGCATCCAGCAGATCCACTCGGCCCAGTACTACAACCCGCAGCAGCTGCCCGAAGGCGCCGTGCTGGTGGTGGGCGCCGGCTCCTCCGGCGTGCAGATCGCCGACGAGCTGAACCGCGCCGGCAAGCGGGTGTTCCTCTCGGTAGGCGCCCATGACCGCCCGCCGCGCTCCTACCGCAACCGCGACTTCGTCTGGTGGCTGGGCGTGCTCGGCCTGTGGGACGCCGAGGAAGTGCAGCCCGGCCGCGAGCACGTGACCATCGCCGTGAGCGGCGCCCGTGGCGGCGAGACCATCGACTTCCGCCGCCTGGCCAACGAGGGCATCACCCTGGTCGGCCTGACCAAGGCCTTTGCCGACGGCAAGGTGAGCTTCCAGGAAGACCTGGTGAAGAACCTGCAGGCGGGCGACCAGAACTACCTCGACCTGCTGGACGCCGCCGACGCCTACATCGAACGCAACGGCCTGGACCTGCCGGAAGAGCCGGAAGCGCGCCGCGTCTACCCGGACGCCGAGTGCATCCGCAACCCGATACTGGAACTGGACCTGGCCGCCGCCGGCATCACCTCGATCATCTGGGCCACCGGCTACGCCGTGGACTTCGACTGGCTGCAGGTGGACGCCTTCGACGACAAGGGCAAGCCCAAGCACCAGCGCGGCGTGTCGCGCGAGCCGGGCGTGTACTTCGTCGGCCTGCCGTGGCTGTCGCGCCGGGGCTCGTCGTTCATCTGGGGCGTGTGGCACGACGCCAAGCACATCGCCGGGCACATCGCCACGCAACGCAAATACGTCGAATACCAGGACGCCTCGCAGCGCGAGGCCTCCGCCGAATCGCAAGCCAAAAAAGCCGCTTCCTGGGAGTAAGTGATGCCTACCCACACCCGCATCCGCATGTTCAACACCAAGGACACCTACCCGAACCAGTCCCTGGACAACGACCTCTGCCAGGCCGTGCGCGCCGGCAACACCGTATACGTGCGCGGCCAGGTCGGCACCGATTTCGCCGGCAACCTGGTGGGCCTGGGCGACCCGGCGGCGCAGGCCGAGCAGGCGATGAAGAACGTCAAGCAACTGCTGGAAGAAGCCGGCAGCGACCTGTCGCACATCGTCAAGACCACCACCTACATCATCGACCCGCGCTATCGCGAGCCGGTCTACCAGGTGGTCGGCAAGTGGCTCAAGGGCGTGTTCCCGATCTCCACCGGCCTGGTCGTCTCGGCCCTGGGCCAGCCGCAGTGGCTGATGGAGATCGACGTGATCGCGGTGATTCCGGACGACTGGGAACAATAAGGAGCGGCCCATGACCTTCTCCATCGTCGGCCGTTGCGCCGAAACCGGCCAGCTGGGCATCGCCATCAGCTCGTCGAGCATCGCCGTCGGCGCGCGCTGCCCCTGGGTGCGCGCCGGCGTCGGCGCGGTGGCCACGCAGAACGTGACTCTGCCGGCCCTGGGCCCGCAGATCCTCGACCGCCTGGAAGCGGGCCTGGCGCCCGCCGCCGCGCTGGACCAGGCGCTGTCCAGCAACGGCTACAGCGAGTACCGCCAGGTGACGGTGATCGACCAGCACGGCCAGGTGGCGCTGTTCACCGGCAGCGAGGCGCTGGGCATAAACCACGCGGTGGCCGGCGAAAACTGCGTGGCGGCGGGCAACCTGCTGTCGTCCACCGCAGTGATCGAAGCCATGACCAGGGCCTTCGAGGCCGCCGACGGCTGCCTGGCCGAACGCCTGCTGGCGGCGATGCAGGCGGCCATGGCCGCCGGCGGCGAAGCCGGGCCGGTGCATTCGGCGGCGCTGAAGGTGGTGGGCGACCTGGTCTGGCCGATGGTGGACCTGCGCGTGGACTGGGCCGACGAGGCGCCGATCGACGAACTGGAAAAACTCTGGGTAGCCTACAAGCCGCAGATGCAGGACTACATCACCCGCGCGCTGGACCCGACCAAGGCGCCAAGCTACGGCGTGCCCGGCGACGAGTAAGCGCATCGACGCCAATCGATGGGTTACGCCGCTTCGCGGCTAACCCATCCTACGGAGACATTGCATGCTTTCCAGCCGTGACATCCTCGCCAGGCTGATCGCCTTCGACACCGTCAGCCGCAATTCCAACCTGGCGCTGATCAAGTACATCCAGGACTACCTGGCCGGCCTGGGCGTGGAGGCCGAGCTGTTCTTCGACGAGGCTGGCGGCAAGGCCAACCTGTTCGCCACCCTCGGCCCGCGCGACCGCGGCGGCGTGTGCCTGTCCGGGCATACCGACGTGGTGCCGGTGGACGGCCAGAACTGGAGCGTCCCGCCCTTCGAGCTGAGCGAGAACGACGGCCGCCTGTACGGCCGCGGCACGGCCGACATGAAGGGCTACATCGCCTGCGTGCTGGCCGCCGTGCCGGCCTTCCTCGCCCAGCCTTTGCGCGTGCCGCTGCACCTGGCCTTCTCCTACGACGAGGAGGTCGGCTGCCTGGGCGTGCGCTCGCTGCTAGCGGACCTGGAACGCCGCGAGCACAAGCCCATCGCCTGCATCATCGGCGAGCCCACCGAGCTCAAGCCGGTGCTCGGCCACAAGGGCAAGCTGGCCATGCGCTGCCAGGTGCACGGCGCGGCCTGCCACTCGGCCTACGCCCCGCAGGGGGTGAACGCCATCGAATACGCGGCGAAGCTGATCAACCACCTGGGCGAGATCGGCACCCGCCTGGCGGCCCCGGAGCGCCACGACCCGCGCTTCGACCCGCCCTACTCCACGGTGCAGACCGGGGTGATCGGCGGCGGCCGCGCGCTGAACATAGTCCCGGCCGAATGCCAGTTCGACTTCGAGGTCCGCGCCCTGCCCAGCGACGACCCGCAGCAGGTCGCCGAGCAACTGCGTGACTACGCCGAAACCGAGCTGCTGCCGAAGATGCGCTCGGTAAAGGCGGAGGCGGATATCCGCTTCAGCGAGCTGTCGGCGTATCCGGCGCTGGCTACCGATCCGCAGAGCGAGGTGGCGCAGTTGCTGGCGCGGCTCAGTGGGTCGGATGAGTTTTCCACGGTGGCTTTTGGTACCGAGGGGGGGCTGTTCGATCAGGCGGGCATTCCGACGGTGGTGTGCGGGCCGGGGAGCATGGACCAGGGGCACAAGCCGGATGAGTTTGTCAGCGTGGAGCAGTTGGCGGCTTGTGATGGGATGCTGGGGCGGTTGGTGGAGTGGATGAAGGCTTGATTGGTGTCTTGCTGGGTGGGTTGGCGCGCGGGTTTGAGAGCGCCCTCTCCCTAACCCTCTCCCTGAAGGGAGAGGGGACCGTTCGGAGTGCGCTGACGTTTCGGCGTTAGCCGGCTCATACCGAGTATCCGGCTGACACCAGATCCCTTCTCGGCACGGACTAGCCCCCTCTCCCTTCAGGGAGAGGGCTGGGGAGAGGGGGCGGAGTCGAACCGAAGCACTCAGGCCGCCTGGAAACCCCGTTCGCGAGCAAGCTCGCTCCTACGAAAAGCAGTCCGGTGTCAGCCGATCAGCTTCCGTGCTGCCTGGGTGTGCGAGGCGATCAGGCCCTTGAGGTCCAACCCCTCCACCTCGCCATCCACCACCCGCCAACTCCCTCCGACCATCACCCTGTCCGCCCTGTCCGCCCCACACAGTAGCAGCGCCGACAACGGATCATGGCTCCCGGAAAAGCGCAGCTCATCCAGCTTGAACAGCGCCAGGTCCGCCTGCTTGCCCGGCGCCAGTTCGCCGATATCGCTGCGACCCAGCAGCTTCGCCGACCCCTTGGTGGCCCAGCCCAGCGCCCGTTCCGGGGTGATCTCCTCCGCGCCATAGCGCAGCCGCTGGATGTACAGGGCCTGGCGCGCTTCGAGAATCATGTTCGAAGCGTCGTTGGAGGCCGAGCCATCCACGCCGATGCCCACCGGCGCGCCGGCGGCTTCCAGGGCCACGGTGGGGCAGATGCCCGAGGCCAGGCGCATGTTCGAGCTGGGGCAGTGGCAGATGCCGGTGCCGGCTTCGCCCAGGCGCTTTATTTCCTCGTCGTTGAAGTGGATGCCGTGGGCCAGCCAGGTGCGCGGGCCGAGCCAGCCGACGCTGTCGAGGTAGTCCACGGTGCGCTGGCCGAAGCGCTGCAGGCAGAAGTCTTCCTCGTCGAGGGTTTCGGCCAGGTGGGTGTGCAGGCGCACGTCGTGGTGTTCGGCCAGCTCGGCGCTGGCGCGCATGATTTCCGGGGTCACCGAGAACGGCGAGCAGGGCGCCAGGGCGATCTGCACCTGGGCGCCGTCGCCGCGCTGGTGGTAGTCGCGGATCAGCCGTTCGCTGTCGGCGAGGATGTCTTCGGCGCGCTGCACCGTCTGCTGCGGCGGCAAACCGCCATCGGCTTCGCCCAGGCTCATGGAGCCGCGGGTGAGCATGGCGCGCATGCCCAGTTCGGCGACCACCCCGGCCTGCACGTCGATGGCCTGCTCCAGGCCGTCGGGGAACAGGTAGTGGTGGTCCGCCGCGGTGGTGCAGCCGGACAGCAGCAGCTCGGCCAGGGCCACCTTGGTGGCCAGCGCCAGTTGGTCCGGGGTCAGCCGCGCCCACACCGGGTAGAGGGTCTTCAGCCAGGGGAACAGCGGCTGGTTGACCACCGGCGCCCAGGCGCGGGTGAGGGTCTGGTAGAAGTGGTGGTGGGTGTTGATCAGGCCGGGCAGCAGCACGTGCTGGCTGGCGTCGAATACCTGCTCGCAGGGTTGCGAGGGTTGCCGGCCAAGGGCGAGCAGTTCGACGATGCGGCCGTCCTGCACGACCAGGCCGCCACGGGCGTCGAGGCCGTTGGCGGTGAAGATGGCGAGGGGGTTGCGCAGCCACAGGCGGGGGGATGACATCGGTGAATCCTCTGAGTTGCGGAGCCGCCGCCCGAGGCGAGCCGGCTCCCGGTTGTACGGGAAGCCAGCTCAGTGTTCACCCTGTCTGCTGATCCAGGTGCGCCTTGACCCGCAGGTCAGGCGTCGGCGCATGGTAACGCCGCCGCCGGCATCCGTCACCAGTCGATCGTCGTCCCCTGGTAGTCCAGGTAGTGCTGGCCGCCCCGCCCGGCGTAGGCCTCGACCTGGTCGATGAGCCCGGCGGCGCTGGTTTCCACGTCCAGCGGCGCAGCCTCGCCGCCCATATCGGTGCGCACCCAGCCGGGGTGCAGGTTGAGCACCGTCAGGCCGGTTTCGCCCAGCCCGGCGACCAGGCTGCGGGTCAGCGAGTTCAGCGCCGCCTTGCTCGCCCGGTACAGGCCCATGCCGCCGGATTCGTTGCCGGCCACGCTGCCCAGTTCCGAGGTCATGAAGGCCAGCACCCCACGCTGCGGCTCCAGCAGCGGCAGCAGGCGCTCGGCCAGGCGCAGCGGGGCCACGGCGTTGACCATGAACAGCTCGCCCACCTCGGCCAGGCTGGCGTCCAGCGCCGACTGGTGCGGCGGGCCGTAGATGCCGGCGTTGATGTAGACGAGGTCGAAGCGCTGCCCGGCCAGGGCCGCGGCGAGGCGGTCCTGGGAGGCCGCGTCGTCCAGCACCAGGGACTCGACGCGCACCGGCAGGCTGTCGAGCACGCCGGCGTTGGCGGCGTCGCGCACGGTGGCGGTGACCTCCCAGCCGCGCGCCAACAGCTGGTTCACCAGGCCCAGGCCGAGGCCGCGGGAGGCGCCGATGATCAGGGCGGAATTGACAGTGCTCATGGGGCTCTCCCCTCGGGATGGAAAAGCCCCAGCATACCCGCTCAATCCTCGCCGCGCAGGCGGTCCAGGCGCAGGCGGTCGCGCTCGTCGGTGAGCCGCCAGGCCGACAGGTACACGGCGCCCAGGGCCGCGGCGAAGCCGGCGCCGACCAGCAGGAACATCAGCAGGATCTGGTAGCGCGCGGCGTCCAGCGGGTCCATGCCGGCGAGGATCTGCCCGGTCATGATCCCCGGCAGGGTGATGATGCCGGCGGCGGCCATCTGGTTCAGGGTGGGGATCAGGCCGTTGTACAGCGCCCGGCGCAGCACCGGGCCCAGCGCCGTGTAGCGGTCGGCGCCGAGGGCCAGATGCGCCTCGATGGCGGCGCGCTCGCGGGTGACGCTGGCGAACACCTGGTTCAGCGCCAGGCTGGCGGCGTTCATCGCCGTGCCGAGGATGATGCCCACCAGCGGGATGGCGTGCCGCGCGTCGTACCACGGCTGCGGCCGCAGGCTGCCGGCAAGGGCGAAGAGGGCGATGCCCAGGGTGGCGATGCCGACGCTGCTGCCGCCGATGCCCAGGTGCCAGAACCCGGCCAGCCGGCGGCGTTGCCGCGAACCAACCTCGAAGCTGGCCGCGGCGAGCATCGCCAGCACCACCCCGGCGGTCAGCCAGGGCGAGGACAGGGCGAACACCTGGCGCAGGAACAGCCCCACCAGCACCAGTTGCACCACCAGGCGCACGGCGCTGACCAGCAGGGTGCGCTGCAGGCCCAGGCGCAGCGCCCAGGACAGCGCGGCGGCGGCCACGATCAGCAGCGCCGCCAGGGCCAGTTCCGGCAGGCCGAGCTGCAGCGGTGTCATGGTTGCACCTCGCCCAGGCCGTGTTCGTCCAGCTGCAGGTGGACGTCCGCCAGGCGCCTCGCCTGCCCGGCATCGTGGCTGACCACCAGCAGGCCCAGGCCTTCGGCCTTCAGTTCCTGCAGCAGTTGCTCGACGCCCTCGCGGCTGGCCGCGTCCAGCGCCGCCGTGGGTTCGTCCAGCAGCAGGAAGCGCGGGCGCTGCACCACCGCGCGCAGCAGGGCCAGGCGCTGGCGCTCGCCTGTGGATAACTGTGCCACCCGCGCCTGCAGCAGCGCCGGGTCGAGACGCACCCGCGGCAACAGCGCCCGCACGGCGTCGAGGTCGGCGAAGTGCGCGGCGACGCCCTCCTCCCACCAACCGGATTCCGCCGCCACATAGGTGACCAGCCGCCGCCAGGCGCTGGCCGGCATACGCTCGCGCGCCACCCCGGCCAGGCTGACCTGGCCCTGGTTGGGGTCGAGGTCGGCGAGCATGCGCAGCAACAGGCTCTTGCCGATGCCCGAGGGGCCGCTGAGCACGCTGCAGCGGCCGGGCGCCAGGTCAAGGTCGAAGGGCCCGCTCAGCGCCCCGCGCAGGCCGCGGGCCTGGAGAGGCCCAAAGGGAATATCCAAAAGGCTCATGAACTCGCTTCGTCAACGCCAAGTCGCCGAGCATAACGTAGGGCGTATAACCGTTCGCGGTTATACGCCGCTACACCCATCCCCCCGCCCCTCATAAGCCCAGCCCAGTCGACCCAAAAACGACAAGACCCAGCATCTGCCAGGCCTCGTGGATAAAACGCCCCGGAGCAACCCCGGGGCCAGGGCACGCGCCCTATCAGTCGGTAGTGATCTTCGAATGCGTCCGGGTGTCCTTCATGGTCAGGTAGACCAGCAGCGAGCAGGCGATGCAGCCGGTGACGTACCAGTAGAAGCCGCTCTCCATGCCGATGCTCTTGAACCACAGCGCCACGTACTCGGCGGTACCGCCGAAGATCGACACGGTCAGCGCGTAGGGCAGGCCCACGCCCAGAGCGCGGATCTCGGTGGGGAACAGCTCGGCCTTCACCACGGCGTTGATCGAGGTGTAGCCGCTGACGATCACCAGCGCCGCCATGATCAGGAAGAACGCGCCCCACCAGGTGTCGATGCTGTGCAGGGTGCTGAGGATCGGGTAGGTGAAGACGGTGCCCAGCACGCCGAAGGCGATCAGGATCGGGCGCCGGCCGATCTTGTCCGACAGCGCGCCGACGATGGGCTGCAGCAGCATGAACAGGAACAGGGTGGCGGCCGAGATCATGGTCGAGTCGGTCTTGCTCATGCCCACGGTGTTCACCAGGTACTTCTGCATGTACGTGGTGTAGGTGTAGAAGGCCAGGGTGCCGCCCATGGTCAGGCCGACCACGGTGAGGACTTCCTTGGGATGGCGCAGCAGGGTGCGCATCAGGCTTTCCTTGGGCTCTTCCTTCTTCTTGGCGAAGGACTCGGTCTCTTCCATGCCGCGGCGCAGGAACATGGCGGTCACCGCGCACAGCGCGCCGATGAAGAAGGGCACGCGCCAGCCCCAGCTTTCCAGCTGTTCGACGGTCAGGGTCTGCTGCAGCACGATGAGTACCGCCAGGGCGATGAGCTGGCCGGAAATCAGCGTCACGTACTGGAAGCTGGAGAAGAAGCCGCGTTGCTCCTTGTTGGCCATCTCGCTGAGGTAGGTGGCCGAGGTGCCGTACTCGCCGCCCACCGACAGGCCCTGCAGCAGGCGCGCGAGCACCAGCAGGATGGGCGCGCCGACGCCGATGGTCTCGTAGCTGGGGGTCAGGGCGATGATCAGCGAGCCGAAGCACATCAGCAGCACCGAGGCCAGCAGCGCGGCCTTGCGGCCCTTGCGGTCGGCGTAGATGCCCATCAGCCAGCCGCCGATCGGGCGCATCAGGAAGCCCACGGCGAAGATCGCGGCGGTGTTGAGCAGTTGGGCGGTCATGTCGCCCTGGGGGAAGAAGGCCTTGGCGAAGTACAGGGAGAAGGCGGCGTAGACGTACCAGTCGTACCACTCCACCAGGTTGCCCACCGAGCCGCTGAAGATCGACTTGATGCGCTGGGAGGTCGTACGGGGCGCGGCAGAAGCGGAGACGGCGCTTGCGCTATCCATGGGTAATCCTCTTGTCGTTGTTGTCGTCGGGTGCGCGGACCACGAAACCGGCACCGGCGCGCCACGAGGTGCGGCGCAGTGTGGAGGGCGATAGCAGGCAACGTGCCAAGGGCGCAAAGCCGCGTGGGGCAAGGGATTACGGGGTTTTCGTACAGCGTGGGCAGGCGGTTGGATGCCGATGGGCGGGGGTGGGTGAGCGGAAATCCGCTTATTTGGAGTGGCTTTTCGTTGGGGCGAGCAAGCTCGCTCCTACAGGAAGCGCAGACCGCAGCGGCTCAACGCTGCTTGAACAACTCCCCCGGCGTAAAGCCGAACAACCCCTTGAACGCAGCTATATAGGCCGAAGTGGAGTCATAGCCACAATCCAGCGCCGCAGCGGTCACGCTGGCGCCATCCTCCAGTACACCCAGCGAGCCGAGCAGCCGCTGGCGCTGGCGCCAGAGGCGGAAGCTCATGCCGGTCTCGCGCTGGAACAGGCGCGAGAGGGTCTTTTCCGAGGTGCCCAGGCGTTGCGCCCAGTCGCCCAGGGTGAGGCTGGTGCTGGGTTGTTCGATCAGCGCCTGGCACAGCTGCAGCAGCCGCGGCTCCTGGGGCATGGGCAGGGAGAAGGCGACTTCCGGCAGGGTACGCAGCTGGTCCAGCAGCACGTTCACCAGGCGCTGCTCGGGGCTGTCGCCCTGTGGATAATCCACCGGCAGCTCGCAGAAGCTCTTGATCAGCTCGCGGGCCAGCGGTGTCACCTCCAGCACCCGGCAGCGTGGTTCCGCCCAGGCGCAGGCCTCGGCGCTCAGGTACAGGCTGCGCATCTCCGCGCGGCCGGAGGTGACCACCTCGTGCTCCAGGTACGCCGGTATCCAGATGGCCCGCTGCGGCGGGGCGAAGAAGCTGCCCTCGGCAGTGTGCACGCCGAGCACTCCGCTGATGGCGTAGGACAGTTGCACCCAGGCGTGGTGGTGGCGGCCGGTCCAGGAGCCGGCGCGCAGGCTTTCGGCGCGCGCGTAGACCGGCCGCGGCAGGTCGTCGAGCGTGGGAATCGCGCGTTGCAGATGGGGGTGCTGTCCGTTCATCGCTATGCTTTGGCTTTGTATCGCTAGTGGACAGAGTCTGGCAGGGCTACCCTGCCGCCTCAAGCCGTCAACGGAGCCCGCCCATGCTGAATTTCTCCGCCCAGGAATATCCCTACGCTTCGCAACGCTCGCTGGTGTACGCCCGGCGCGGCATGGTGGCCACCTCGCAGCCGCTGGCGGCGCAGGTCGGGCTGGACATGCTCAAGCGCGGCGGCAACGCGGTGGACGCCGCGGTGGCCACGGCGGCGGCGCTGACGGTGGTGGAGCCCACCGGCTGCGGCATCGGCGGCGACGCCTTCGCCCTGGTGTGGGTGAAGGACAAGCTGCACGGCCTGGACGCCGCCGGCTACGCGCCCGGGGCGCTGGACATCGGCACGCTGCGCGGCGCCGGCCACGCGCGCATGCCGCTGTACGGCTGGACGCCGGTGACAGTGCCGGGCTGCCCGGCGGCCTGGGCCGAGCTGTCGGCGCGCTTCGGCCGGCTGGACTTCGCCGAGCTGCTGGCGCCGGCCATCGAACTGGCCGAGCAGGGCTTCCCGGTCTCGCCGGTGATCGCCGGCCTCTGGCAGAGCGGCCTGGACAAGTTCCGCGGGGTGCGCGACGCGCATCCGGAACTGGCGGCCTGGTTCGACGAATTCCTCATCGACGGCCGCGCCCCGCGCGCCGGGGAAATCTTCCGCAACCCCGGCCAGGCGCAGACCTTGCGCGAACTGGCGCAAAGCCGCTGCGAGAGCTTCTACCGCGGCGCCCTGGCCCAGCGCATCGCCGCCCACGCCCGGGCCAGCGGCGGCTACCTGGACGAGGCCGACCTGGCCGGCTACCGCACCCAGTGGGTCGAGCCCATCGCGCTGAACTACCGCGGCTACGACGTCTGGGAAATCCCCCCGGCCGGCCAGGGCCTGGTGGCGCTGATGGCCTTGAACATCCTCAAGGGCTTCGAATTCGGCGAGCGCGACAGCCCGGACACCTGGCACCGCCAGCTGGAGGCCATGAAGCTGGCCTACGCCGACGGCCGCGCCTACATCGGCCAGCCGGACGCCATGCGCTTCAGCGTCGCCGACCTGCTCAGCGACGACTACGCCGCCAGCCGCCGCGCGCTGATCGGCGAGCGCGCCCTGGAACCGCATCCGGGCAAGCCACGGGCCGGCGGCACCGTGTACCTCGCCACGGCCGACGGCGAGGGCAACCTGGTGTCGTTCATCCAGAGCAACTACCACGGCTTCGGCTCCGGCGTGGTGGTGCCCGGCACCGGCATCGCCCTGCAGAACCGCGGCGCCGAGTTCAGCCTCGACGCCGGGCACGTCAACGCCCTGGCCCCGGGCAAGAAGACCTTCCACACCATCATCCCCGGCTTCCTCAGCAAGGGCGGCGTGCCCCTGGGCCCGTTCGGCGTGATGGGCGCCTACATGCAGCCCCAGGGCCACGTGCAGATGGTGATGAACCTGGTGGACTTCGGCCTCAACCCCCAGGCCGCGCTGGACGCCCCGCGCTGGCAGTGGCTGGGCGACAAGCGCATCGGCATCGAGCACGGCGCGCCGCGCAGCCTGGCGGCGGTGCTCAGCCGCCGCGGCCACCACGTGGAAGTGGCCCACGACCTGAGCAGCTACGGGCGCGGCCAGATCATCCTGCGCGACCCGCGCAGCGGCGTGCTCTGCGGCGGCACCGAGCCGCGCACCGACGGGCAGATCGCCGCCTGGTGAGACCGCCGCCGGGCCGGCGGAGGTGCTTGCGCGGCGCGGCTCTGGCATCATCCGCGCCCGGAAAGGCCGCGGCCGCCCGCAAGGTGGCCGCCGGGGCGCTTGTGTAGATTCTTCACAGCAAACTTGTATACATATTTTGAATTGATTCCATTCAACTCAAAGCAAATATGTATTCAATATACCCTGCCCCATGCTCGCCAAAATGGCGCTTCGGCACGCTGCGCTGCCCTGTGCGAAGGCACGACCTGTCTCGAGAGTCAGGTTTTTGCCCGATCCCAGGCCTTCGCCGGCCGCGACGCAGGCCCATGAAAAAGCATGGCTTTTCCCAAAACACAGAAGAAAACCCGGCCCGCGCCCGGCGTTGGCCCCGATCTTGCCTCGGCTGGCCAAGCCTGACCGAGTGGACAGGTTCAGAATTCCAATTAGATCGCAGCACTTCAAAACCTAGGAGCACCACATGACTCGCACCCTCGCATCCCTGCTGCTCGCCGGCGGGCTGCTGGCTACCGGCCAGGCCATGGCCGGCGGCGAAGACCTCACCCCCGCGCCGGCCAGCAACGACGGCCCGCTGATCTGGCACAACGAAAGCCTGACCTACCTGTGGGGCAAGAACTTCAAGGTCAACCCGCCGATCCAGCAGACCTTCACCTTCGAGAGCGCGAGCGCCTGGACCTGGGGCGACATCTGGTTCTTCGTCGACCAGATCAACTACAACGGCAAGGAAGACAGCCAGAACGGCAAGAACACCTACTACGGCGAGTTCAGCCCGCGCCTGTCGTTCGGCAAGATCACCGGCGCCGACCTGTCGCTGGGCCCGATCAAGGACGTGCTGCTGGCCACCACCTACGAATTCGGCGAAGGCGACACCGAGGCCTACCTGATCGGCCCGGGCTTCGACCTGGCCCTGCCCGGCTTCGACTACTTCCAGCTGAACTTCTACTACCGCAAGCCCGACGGCAACCGCGTGCCCTCCGGCGCCTGGCAGGTCACCCCGGCCTGGGCCGTGACCATCCCGGTAGGCAACTCCGACATCCTCTTCGACGGCTTCATGGACTGGGTGGTCAACAACAAGAGCGCCAGCGCCAGCGAACGCGGCCAGAGCGACTACCACGCCAACCTGCACTTCAACCCGCAGATCAAGTACGACCTGGGCAAGGCCATGGGCTACGAGGCCAAGCACCTGTACGTGGGCGTGGAGTACGACTACTGGTCCGACAAGTACGGGATCAAGGATTCGCAGTTCTTCACCACCGACCAGAACACCACCAGTTTGTTGGTGAAGTACCACTTCTGATTGGGGCTGGGCGCTTTTCTGTTCTGTAGGAGCGAGCTTGCTCGCGAACCAGGCCTCCTGGTGGCTTCGGTGCATGTCCTGAAGAGCGCCCTCTCCCTAACCCTCTCCCTGAAGGGAAAGGGTTGCGGAGTCAAACTGCAACACCGAGGCCGCCTGGAAACGCTGTTCGCGAGCAAGCTCGCTCCTACGAAAAGCCCCCATAGCCTCACCCCGCCACTGCCTGCACCACCCCCATCACCAGCAACAGGCTCCCTCCCGCCAACAACGTCTGCAGCGTGATGATCCCCGCCATCAGGTGGCTGTCCCCACCCAACTGCCGCGTCAGCACATAGGCCGTGGGCGCCGTGGGCAGGGCGAAGAACAGCACGAACACCGCCGACTCCAGCGGCGCCAGGCCTAACAGGTAGGCGCAGGCGAAGGCCAGGGCGGGCATCGCCAGCAGGCGCGTGGCGCAGCTGCCCAGCAGCACCGGCAGTTCCGCGCGCAGCTCCTTCGGTTGCAGCGCCGCACCCACGCAGAGCAGGCCCAGCGGCAGGCTGGCCACCGCCAGCAGGTCGAACAGGCGGGCGCTGCCGCCGCCCAGTTCCAGGCCGGCCAGGTTGACCAGGGCGCCGGCGGCGCAGGCGAGGATCAGCGGGTTCTTCAGGATCGGCAGCAGCAGCGCGCGGGCGCTGATGCCGCGTTCGGCGGTCAGCGCCCAGACCGACATCAGGTTCACCGTCGGCACCATCAGCGCCAGCATCAGCGCCGCCAGGGTCAGGCCTTGCTTGCCGTACAGGCTGCCCACCGCGGCCAGGCCCAGGTAGGTGTTGAAGCGCAGCACGCCCTGGGCGATGGCGCCGAAGCGCGGCGCGCTCCAGGCGCGCAGGCGCCGGCTGGCCAGCAGCGCCAGCCAGGCGCCGCCCAGGCCCAGGGCCACCGCCAGGGCCAGGCGGCCCAGCCCCGGGTCGCGCAGCGGCGCCTTGGCCAGGCTGGCGAACAGCAGCGCGGGGAACAGGATGAAGTAGTTCAGGCGTTCGGCCGCCGGCCAGAAGGCCTCGCCGGGGAAGCCGCGGCGGCGCAGCAGGTAGCCGCCGACGATAAGCGCGAAGAGCGGCCAGAGGGCCTCGAAGAGAACGGACACGGATACCCCGCGGCGGTGGTTGGGCGCCCATCTTGCCCAGCCGCGCGCGGCGACGGCAAGCCGGGCCCGGAACTCAGGCCGGACCGGGGCGGCAGCGCTGCAGGACCAGCCCGAGAAGCCTACGACAGGCCTCGTCGGTGGAGGTGTCGGTGGCGTCCACTTCGAAGTCGGCGTCCAGCGGCGGCTCGTAGGGGCTGTCGATGCCGGTGAAGTTGCGCAGGCGGCCTTCCCGGGCGGCCTTGTACAGGCCCTTGGGGTCGCGCTCGGCGCAGGTCCGCAACGGCGTGCTGAGATACACGCTGAGGAACTCGTCGGCCGGGAATAGCGCGCGGGCGGCATCGCGCTCGGCGCGGAACGGCGAAATGGCGGCGACTATCACCACTAGCCCGGCCTCGGTCATCAGCCGCGCGGCATGGGCCAGGCGGCGGATGTTCTCGCGGCGGCCCTCGGGGCTCATGTCCAGGTCGCTGCATAGGCCGCCGCGGACCAGGTCGCCATCGAGCAGGAAGCTGTGCACGCGCTCGCGGTGCAGGGCCAGCTCCAGGGCGTTGGCCAGGCTCGACTTGCCCGAGCCGGACAGGCCGGTCAGCCAGATGCAGCAGGGGCGCTGGCCCTTGAGCGCGGCGCGGGCTTCGCGGCGCACGCTGCCGGTGACGGGGAACAGGGGTACTTTGAGGTCACTCATAGCCAAGCAGTTGGTAGTCGCGTTGATAGGCGCGGCGCACCAGGCGCCGCGTGCGAGTGCTGCAGAAGTCCCGGGCCGGGCCGGCCTGGCGTTGCCGCGAGGCGTTCAGGTGGGGCAGCTGGCCGCTGATGCCCAGGTGCTCGCACAGCGTCTGGAAGTCCGCTTCCAGGTTCTCCTGGCGGCCGATGAAGTCCAGCCCCAGGTGGCCGAGGGAATCGCAGAGGAAGGCCACCTGCGGCACGAAATGCAGCTGGCGCTGGAGGTTGTCCGGGTGCAGCCAGCGCTCGACGAAGTCGTCGAAGTCGCGGAACTGGCAGACCAGCTGGTGCGCCGCCCGGTCGCGCTGCGGCAGCTGGTTGCCGCGCAGGTAGGCGTAGGCCGAGTAGGCGCGCTCCAGCGGGTCGCGGACGAAGCTGAACTTGAAGCTTTCGGCGTATTCGCCGGGGAACTGCTGCTCGTACCAGTACAGCGGCAGGTGGCCGGGGCGCCCGCCGTCGAACAGCGCCGCGCAGAGGCTGCTGCCGGCACACTTGGGCACGTGCACGAACAGGCAGCGGCGCTCGCGGAAATACGCGGGGAAATGGGCGTTGCCGGACATCGCCTTGTTGACGATCTGGCGTTCCTGCACCGGCAGGCGGCTGAGCAGGAAGTTGCGCTGGACCTTGGGCAGCAGCTTCCAGAAGTAGCGTTGCAGCATGGGGACTCTCGAACGCCGGAGGGTCGCTCCGGTGGTTTTCCGTGGGCGGCGGGAGGGCCCCGGCCTTAAGGAAACCTTAACAGGCCCGTGTCTGGCGATTATTCCGTGTTGGTCAAGAAGGTAAGGTTTCCGATACACGGCGACGTGGGCCTTGTGGCTTGTAGGTCCATCCGGGGCGGTTTCCGACGGCCGGGGGAGTCTATTCCCGGCCCGGCGCGGCGCCCACGGCGAAAAGGATGCACAAAGCGTAGGAAATCCCTGAGGAAGTGACTGGCAGCCCGCCGTCGGTCGAGGCGCCACGAACGCGGCAAGCCCGGGCCCCGGCGGCGAAAGGCAGCTTTTTCTTATGTCGCAACGACATATTTAATAATTTTCCGAGCCTCCCGCTTCCGCCACCATCCGCCCTGTCACGTGCCGCCCGCCTTTCGGGCCCAGGGGCCACAGAGCCCATCGCCACGCACGTTCCGCTTCGCTGTGAAACCTCCGGCCACCTGGCCACTGCCGCAGTTATCCAATAACAAGCCCAACAGGCTGTGGGAGTGCTTCATGAACAAGTCCTTGCTTGCGCGTTTCACCCGTCCCCTCGCCCTCGCCGGGCTGTTCGCCGGCGCCGCCGCGACGGCCCAGGCCGGCACCCTGTCCATCGGCCATACCACCTGGGTCGGCTACGGCACCCTGTACCTGGCCCGCGACCTGGGCTACTTCAAGGAGCAGGGCCTGGACCTGCAGCTCACCCCCATCGAGGAAGCGGCGATGTACATGGCCGCCCAGGCCTCCGGGAAACTCTCCGGCTCCGCCTCGACCATCGACGAAATCCTCAAGTACCGCCCGCAGTTCTGCTTCAAGGCCGTGGCCGCGCTGGACGACAGCCATGGCGGCGACGGCGTGCTGGTGGGCAAGGACGTCACCAGCCTGGCCCAGCTCAAGGGCCAGGAAGTGGCGGTCAACGAAGGCTCGGTGTCGCAGTTCTGGCTGTCATACCTGCTGAAGAACGCCGGCATGAGCATGAGCGACATCAAGGTGCAGAACATGACCGCCGACGATGCCGCCACCGCCTTCATCGCCGGGCGCATCCCCGCCGCGGTGACCTGGGAGCCGCACCTGTCGATGGTGCGCCAGAAGCAGCAGGGCAAGGTGCTGGTGGACAGCACCAGCACCCCCGGGGTGATCGTCGACGTGGTGGCGCTGAACTGCGACGTCATCGACAAGCAGCCCGACGACGTCAAGGCCCTGGTCAAGGGCCTGTACAAGGCCGTGCAGTACACCCGGGAGCACCCGCAGGAGGCCTACGCCATCATGGCCAAGGGCGTCGGCGGCTACCTGTCCGACCCCAAGGACCTGGCCGAGGCGGCCAAGGGCGTGCGCTTCTATGACCAGGCCATGAGCGAGAAGCTCCTCGGCGCCCCCGGCAAGGCCGGCGACATCAAGGACATCATCGGCCTGGCCAACGAGACCTGGACGCAGCTGCAGGGCAAGACCTTCCAGGTCAGCTACGACGACCTGGTGGACACCCGCTTCGTCGTCCAGTGAACCCGGCGGGCCGCGCGCCCGCCCCTTCCCATCCTTCGTTCCACGAACATCCTGGCGGAAGGCTTGCGGCCGTCCGCATGGAGGTAATCCGCGATGTCACGTCCGAATAAATCCTGGCTCAACCGCTGCCTGACGCCCAAGGTCGAGCTGCCGGTGCGCCTGGTGTGGTCCGCCAGCGCCCTGTGCTGGCTGCTGGTGTTCGGCCTCTGGGCCCTGCTCTCCTACGGCGGCGTGGTGCCGGCGATGTTCCTGCCCAGCCCCGGCGCGGTGCTCGACGCCGCCGTGCGCCTGGGCCGCGACGGCACCCTGGGCACCCACGTGCTGGCCAGCGTCGAGGTGGTGATGATCGGCTTCCTGGTCTCGTCCCTGGTGGCCGTGCCCCTGGGCCTGCTGATGGGCAGCTTCCGCATCGTCCAGGCCTTCCTCGAACCGCTGGTGAACTTCATCCGCTACCTGCCGGTGACCTCCTTCGTGCCGCTGTTCATCCTGTGGATCGGCATCGGCATCGAGCAGCGCGTCACGGTGATCATCTTCGGCGTGTTCTTCCAGCAGCTGGTGATGATCGCCGACGTCTCCCGCGGCGTCGCCAAGGACCTGGTCAACGCCTCCTATACCCTGGGCTGCACGCGCCGCGACGTGGTGCTGCACGTGCTCGGCCCGGCCTCGCTGCCCGGCGTGCTGGACACCCTGCGGGTGACCATGGGCTGGGCCTGGACCTACCTGGTGGTGGCCGAGCTGGTCGCCGCCTCCAGCGGCCTGGGCTACATCAGCCTCAAGGCCATGCGCGGCTTCCAGGTGGACGTGATCTTCCTGGCCATCGCCATCATCGGCCTGCTCGGGCTGATCACCGACCAACTCTTCCGCATCCTCCGACTGAAGGTGGCCTCATGGGCGCAGTAGCAGCCATGCAACGCAACGACGCGGCCCCCGCCGCACAAGGGGCGCAGCCGGCGCGGCTGCGCGTGGACCAGGTCAGCCTGCGCTACCGCACCCCCGAGGGCGGCACCTTCGCCGCGCTGGAGAAGGTCTCCTTCGAGGTGCCGGACCAGCAGTTCGCGGTGATCGTCGGCCCCTCCGGCTGCGGCAAGTCGAGCCTGCTGTACCTCACCGCCGGGCTGTCCGAGCCCACCGAGGGCGACATCTACGTCGGCGGCCAGCGCGTCGACGGCCCCGGCGCCGACCGCGGCATGGTGTTCCAGAGCTACACCCTGTTCCCCTGGCTGACCGTGCGCGAGAACGTCGAGTTCGGCCTGAAGCGCCGCAGTCTGCCGGCCGCCGAGCGCAAGGAGATCGTCGACTACTACCTCAACGAGGTGGGCCTGGCCAACTTCGCCGGCAACTACCCCAAGCAGCTCTCCGGCGGCATGATGCAGCGCGTGGCCATCGCCCGCGCGCTGGCCAACGACCCGCAGATCCTGCTGATGGACGAGCCCTTCGGCGCCCTCGACAGCCAGACGCGCATGCAGATGCAGAAGCTGCTGCTGCGCGTGTGGGACCACAGCAAGAAGACCGTGGTGTTCGTCACCCACGACATCGACGAAGCCATCCTGCTGGGCGACCGCGTCTACGTCATGGGCGCCCGCCCGGGGCGCATCAAGCGCATCCTCGACGTGCCCATCGAGCGCCCGCGCTCGCTGGACATGGTGATGGACCGCCAGTTCATCGAGATGAAGCGCGAAATCCTCGGGCTGCTCCACGACGACCTGGAAGAGGCGCACTGAAAGCCCACCGCGGGGGCGCGGCGCCCGCCTCGCCCCCGCGGCCGGTTCACAGCCCCAGGTCGCTCAGCGACGGGTGATCGTCCGGGCGCCGGCCCAGCGGCCAGCGGAACAGCCGCTCGTCCTCGCTGATGGGCAGGTCGTTGATGCTGGCGTGGCGTTCGACCATCAGGCCCTGCTCGTCGAAGGCCCAGTTCTCGTTGCCGTAGGAACGGAACCAGTTGCCCGAGTCGTCGTGCCACTCGTAGGCGAAGCGCACGGCGATGCGCTCGCCGGTGAAGGCCCAGAGCTCCTTGATCAGCCGGTAGTCCAGTTCGCGGCGCCACTTGCCGGTGAGAAACTCGACGATCTGCACGCGGCCACGGATGAAAGTGGAGCGGTTGCGCCAGGTGCTGTCCGGGCTGTAGGCCAGGGACACGCGCTGTGGGTCGCGGCTGTTCCAGCCATCCTCGGCGGCGCGCACCTTCTGGATGGCGGTCTCGCGGGTGAAGGGCGGCAGGGGTGGGCGGGCTTCGCTCATGATGGGGGCTCCTGGGGTGGGGGTTCTGGTCATGGTGCGCCTGGGGTGACTGTGGAGGAATGACACGGGTCCCACGGATGTTGCCAAGGCGCCGAACGGCTTTTCGTAGGAGCTCGCGAACGGTGCTCACCTGGGGCTTCGGTGCTCGTCCTGGAGAGCGCCCTCTCCCTAACCCTCTCCCTGAAGGGAGAGGGGACCGTTCGGAGTGCGCTGATATTTCGGTGTTAGCCGGCTTGTACCGAGTGTCCGACTAATACCAAATCCTTTCTCGGCACAGACTGCCCCCTCTCCCTTCAGGGAGAGGGCTGGGGAGAGGGGCTCTTGGAAACACTCACCGAAGCCCCACCCGCAAACACCCCCCGATCCTCCCGCGGACAAACCCCGAACCTGGCCCGATAACTCCGCGACAGATACGAAGGCGACTCGAACCCACAGGCCAGCCCCACCTCCAGCACGCTCATCTCCGTCTGCCGCAACAGCTGCCGGGCCTTGTCCAGGCGCAAGCCGAGGTAGAAGTTCGACGGCGTGTCGTTCAGGTGCAGGCGGAACAGGCGCTCCAACTGGCGGCGGGTGACCTGGATGCGCTCGGCCAGGTCCAGGGTGGAGAGCGGCGGCTCGGTGTGCCTTTCCATCTCGCCCAGCACTTGGATCAGCTTCTTGTTGGTCACCCCGTAGCGCGTCGCCAGTTGCAGGCGCTGGTGATCCTGGCGGGTGCGGATGCGCCCGACCACGAACTGCTCGGAAACCTGCACCGCCAGCTCCGGGCCCTGGGCGCGGGCGATCAGGTCGAGCATCAGGTCGATGGACGCCGTGCCGCCGGCGGAGGTGATCCGCGAACCGTCGATCTCGAACAGCTCCTGGGTCGCCTGCAACTGTGGATAAGTCTCCCGGAAGGCGTCCAGCGCCTCCCAGTGCAGCGTGCAGCGATGGCGGTCGAGCAGCCCGGCCTCGGCGAGGACGAAGCTGCCGGTGTCGATGCCGCCGAGGGTCACGCCCTCGCGGTCGAGGCGGCGCAGCCAGTGCAGCAGCGCCGGGGTGCAGGCCTGCAGCGGGTCGAAGCCGGCCACCACGAACAGCGTGTCGCCGCGGCCCAGGGCCTGCAGGGCGCCGTCGGCGTTCATCGACATGCCGCTGCTGGCCAGCACCGGGCCACCGTCGACGCTCAGCAGGTGCCAGCGGTAGAGCCCGCCGCGGAAGCGGTTGGCGACGCGCAGCGGCTCCACGGCGGAGATGAACCCCATCAGGGAAAAACCGGGCAGCAGGAGGAACCAGAAGTCGTTCGACATGGCCTCATCCAGGTGATTCGGGCGGCGATCCACCGATATGGAACATTTGTCCGGCCCTGGCAATGGCCGAGGTCGCCAGCGTGCAAGTGCAGGTCGCCGGAGTGCGATTTTCCGTCGCGGGCCGTGCGTAATTTGAACACCAGCCACCGCCGCGCGGGGCCATGACACAACAACGATAACCATTGCCGCAAAGGCCTTGAGGAGAAGTCATGAAGCTATCGATCAAAGCGGGCGCCTGCGCCGCGCTGTTCACCCTGGTCAGCAGCGCCTGGGCCGCCGAGCCGGCGTCGTGCCAGAACGTGCGCATGGGCTCGGTGAACTGGACCGACGTGGTGGCCAGCAGCGCCGTGGCCGAGGCCCTGCTCGACGGCCTGGGCTACAAGGTCAAGCAGACCAGCGCCTCGCAGCAGATCATCCTGGCCGGCATGGCCGACAAGCAGCTCGACGTCTTCCTCGGCTACTGGCAGCCGACCATGCAGCCGGTGGCCAAGCCCTACCTGGACAAGCAGCAGATCGAAGTCATCACCCCGGCCACCCTGGGCGATGCGCAATCCACCTACGCGGTGCCCACCTACGTCTACGACGGCGGCCTGAAGACCTTCGCCGACATCGCCAAATTCCGCGACAAGCTGGACAACAAGATCTACCTGATCGAGCCGGGCAGCGGCTCCAACCGCATCACCGCGGACATGATCGCCAAGGACAAGTTCGGCCTGAAGGGCTTCCAGGTCGTCGAATCCAGCGAGGCCGGCATGCTCACCGCGGTCAAGCGCGCCATCAAGCGCCAGCAGTGGGTAGTGTTCTTCGGCTGGAAACCGCACCCGATGAACCTGCAGATCGACATGAAATACCTCACCGGCAGCGACGACGTGTTCGGCCCCAACGAAGGCGCCGCCACCGTCTCCATCATGACCGCCGCCGGCTACCAGGCGCAGTGCGGCAACGTCGCCAAGCTGCTGCACAACCTGCGCTTCAGCAGCCAGCAAGTCAGCCAGGTGATGGAGCCCATCCTCGACCGCAGCCAGCCGCTGGACGCCGCCCGCGCCTGGCTCAAGGCCCATCCCGACCAGCTCAAGGCCTGGCTCGACGGGGTGACCACCTTCGACGGCAAGCCGGCCGAGCCCGCCTTCGTCGCCAGCCTGAAGTAAGCCAATAACGCCCCACCCTTGCGCGGCCCGCCCGCCGCGCAGGGACTCCGCATGCCTAAAGAAAGGACAGCCACCGTGAACCATGAAGTCATAGTCACCTGCGCGGTGACCGGCGCCGGCGACACCGTCGGCAAGCACCCGGCCATCCCCGTCACCCCCAAGGAAATCGCCGCCGCCGCCATCGAGGCGGCCAAGGCCGGCGCCACCGTGGCCCACTGCCACGTGCGCGACCCGCAGACCGGCAAGCCCAGCCGCGACGTGAACCTCTACCGCGAAGTGGTGGAGCGCATCCGCGAAAGCGACACCGACGTCATCATCAACCTCACCGCCGGCATGGGCGGCGACCTGGAGATCGGCAAGGGCGAGCAGCCCCTGGAATTCGGCGCCGGCACCGACCTGGTCGGCCCGCTGGAGCGCCTGGCCCACGTCGAGGCGCTGCTGCCGGAGATCTGCACCCTGGACTGCGGCACCCTGAACTTCGGCGACGGCGACTTCATCTACGTCTCCACCCCGGCCCAGCTGCGCGCCGGCGCCAAGCGCATCACCGAACTGGGGGTGAAGGCCGAGCTGGAAATCTTCGATACCGGCCACCTGTGGTTCGCCAAGCAGATGCTCAAGGAAGGCCTGCTGGAAGACCCGCTGATCCAGATCTGCCTGGGCATCCCGTGGGGCGCGCCGGCCGACACCACCACCATGAAGGCCATGGCCGACAACATCCCCGAAGGCATCACCTGGGCCGGCTTCGGCATCGGCCGCTCGCAGATGCCCATGGTCGCCCAGGCCATGCTGCTGGGCGGCAACGTGCGGGTGGGCCTGGAAGACAACATCTGGCTGGACCGCGGCGTGCACGCCAGCAACGGCAGCCTGGTGGAACGCGCCATCGAGATCATCGAACGCCTCGGCGGCCGCGCCCTGACCCCGGCCGAGGGGCGCAAGAAGATGAACCTCAAGCCCCGCTGACCCGGAACCGCATACGTCCTACGAAATTTCCCGCTGGAGCCCTTCATGTCCTACATCACCGAAATCAAGACCTTCGCCGCCCTCGGCAGCGGCGTCATCGGCAGCGGCTGGATCGCCCGCGCCCTGGCCCACGGCCTCGACGTGGTCGCCTGGGACCCGGCGCCGGGCGCCGAGGCCGCCCTGCGCCAGCGCGTGGCCAACGCCTGGCCGGCGCTGCAGAAGGCCGGGCTGGTGCCCGGCGCATCCCAGGAACGCCTGAAGTTCGTCGACACCATCGAGGAATGCGTGCGCGACGCCGACTTCATCCAGGAAAGCGCCCCCGAGCGCCTGGACCTGAAGTGCGAGCTGCACGCCAGGATCAGCGCCGCCGCCAAGCCCGACGCGCTGATCGGCTCCAGCACCTCGGGCCTGCTGCCCAGCGAGTTCTACGCCGACGCCACGCACCCCGGGCGCTGCGTGGTCGGCCACCCGTTCAACCCGGTGTACCTGCTGCCGCTGGTGGAAGTGGTGGGCGGGCAGAAGACCGACCCGGCGGCCATCCAGGCAGCCATCGCGGTCTACCGCAGCCTGGGCATGCGCCCGCTGCACGTGCGCAAGGAAGTCCCCGGCTTCATCGCCGACCGCCTGCTCGAAGCGCTCTGGCGCGAGGCCCTGCACCTGGTCAACGACGGCGTCGCCAGCACCGGCGAGATCGACGACGCCATCCGCTTCGGCGCCGGCCTGCGCTGGTCGTTCATGGGCACCTTCCTGACCTACACCCTGGCCGGCGGCAACGCCGGGATGCGCCACTTCATGGCCCAGTTCGGCCCGGCCCTGCAACTGCCCTGGACCTACCTGCCGGCGCCGGAACTGACCGAATCGCTGATCGACAAGGTGGTCGAAGGCACCACCGAGCAGCAGGGCAAGCGCAGCATCGCCGAGCTGGAACGCTACCGCGACGACTGCCTGCTGGCAGTGCTCGGCGCCATCAAGGACACCAAGGCCCGCCACGGCTTCGCCTTCGTGGATTAACCTCGGACTATCCGCCCACTCCGAACCGCCCCCTCTCCCGCTTGCGGGAGAGGGCTGGGGAGAGGGGCTCTGTCGGAAGCGCACCCATGCCCACCCTGAAAACCTACGAAACCCCGGTACTGGCCGAGTGGACCGACTACAACGGCCACCTGCGCGACGCCTACTACCTGCTGATCTTCAGCTACGCCACCGACGCCCTAATGGACCACCTGGGCCTGGACAGCGCCGGCCGCGAGGCCAGCGGCCACTCGCTGTTCACCCTGGAGGTGCACCTGAACTACCTGCACGAGGTGAAGCAGGGCGAGCCGGTGGAAGTGCGCACCCAACTGCTGGCCCACGACCGCAAGCGCCTGCACGTGCACCACACGCTGCACCGCCCCGGCGAGGACGAACCGCTGGCGGCCAGCGAACAGATGCTGCTGCACGTGAGCCTGGACGGCCCGCGCTCGGCGCCCTTCGAGGGCGTGGTGCTGGAGCGCGTGCTGGCCCTGGCCGAGGCGCACCGCGACCTGCCGCAGCCGGCGCACGTCGGCCGGATGATCGGCCTGCCGGGCTGAGCATGGCGCGCGAGTACCCGCTGTCCGCCGGCATGGCGGACTTCGTCGCGCGTACCCGCGCCTTCGCCAGCGCCGATCCCTCACTGGCGGCGCAGCGCAAGGCCTACTCGCGCATGGCCGCCGCCTTCACCCCGCCGCGCCCACCGGGCCTGCGGGTGAGCGACCTGGCCCTGGTCGGCCTGCCGCCGCTGCGCCTGTTCCGCCCGGCGGGCACACCGCCGGCAACGGGCTGGGCAGCGGTGCTGTTCCTCCACGGCGGTGGCTGGATGCTCGGCGACCTCGACTCCCACGCCTTCTTCTGCGCCGAACTGGCCGCCCGCCTGGGCCTGCTGGTGCTGGCGGTGGACTACCGGCTGGCCCCGGAACACCCCTTCCCTGCCGCCTTGCAAGACAGCCTGGCAGCCTGGCGCGCCCTGCGCGACGGCGCGCTGGACGAACCCCTCGACCGCACCCGCCTGGCGGTGGCCGGCGACAGCGCCGGCGGCAACCTGGCCGCCGCTCTGTGCCTGGCCCTGCGCGATGCGGGCGAGCCGCAGCCGCGGGTTCAGGTGCTGGTCTATCCGGCGCTGGGTGACGAGGCTACGGATTCGCGAGTCGAGTGTGCGGATGCGCCGCTGTTGTCCGCTGCTGACATGCGGGCGTGCATCGATGCCTATTTGCCTGATCCATTGCAACGGCATCGGCCTCTCGCCTTGCCTTTGCGGGCCCATGATTTCGCGGGATTGGCGCCAGCATTCGTGGGTGTGGCCGAGTTCGATCCGTTGCGGGATGACGGGCGGCGCTACGCCGAGCGACTGCGCAGGGATGGGGTAGAGGTGGACTATTTTCCCGGCCCGGGGTTGGTCCACGGCTGCCTGCGGGCACGGGAGCTGGCGGAGGTGGATAGGTTGTACGAGGCACTGTTCGAGGCGCTGGCCCGGCGTCTGGATTGAGCGCAGGCGGTTTTTCGCTTTTCGTAGGAGCGAGCTTGCTCGCGAATGGCGCTCTGCTGGTCAGGTTCGGTGCATATCCTGAAGAACGCCCTCTCCCTAACCCTCTCCCTGAAGGGAGAGGGGACCGTTGGGCAGATGCTGATGTTCTGGAGTCAGCCGGCAACACCGAAGGTTTCCGGCTGAAACCATCACTTCTCTCGGCACGGACAAGCCCCCTCTCCCTTCAGGGAGAGGGTTGGGGAGAGGGAGCGGAGTCAACCCAGCGTGCCAGTACCACCGGGAGACCTGGTTCGCGAGCAAGCTCGCTCCTACGAAAAGCCAACCAGGACGAACAAAAAAATCCCCCACCGCGCCCGACGCGCGACAGGGGACGAAAGCGAGCCGTCAAGGCTCCCAGTGTGACAAGCACCTACTTCGGTATCGACCGCAGCGGCATGGCTCCAGTGTGGCGGCTTCGCCAACTTCGGGTTTGCCGAAAACGACGTGCGCGTATCCGCCGCGGACAGGCAACGAAACTAGGCACGGCCCCTTAAGCAATCCTTAAGGCGACGACATCGAGAATCCTTCTTGTTTGCATTCTCAGCCGCCGCCGACCCCCGCGCCGCGCGGCCCTGCCCCAGGTGAAACCATGCTGGTCCCCTTCCTGATCATGCTCCGCGAGGGCATGGAGGCCGCGCTCATCGTCGGCATCATCGCCAGCTACCTGCGCCGCACCGGGCGCGCGCACTGGATGCCGGCGGTGTGGATCGGGGTGTTCCTCGCCGCCGCCCTGGCGCTGTTCGTCGGCGCCGGGCTGGAGCTGGCCAGCGCCGAGTTCCCGCAGAAGCAGCAGGAACTGTTCGAAGCCCTGGTGGGCCTGGCCGCGGTGGCCATCCTGACCTCCATGGTGTTCTGGATGCGCAAGATGGCGCGCTCCATCAAGGGCGAGCTGCAGGCCGCGCTGGACCAGGCCTTCCACTCCCGCCACCAGGGTTATGCACTGATCGCTATGGTGTTCCTCGCCGTGGCCCGCGAGGGCCTGGAGACGGTGTTCTTCCTGCTCGCCGTGTTCCAGCAGAGCGACGGCCCCGGCGCGCCGCTGGGGGCGCTGCTCGGCCTGGCGCTGGCGGTGGCCCTGGGCTACGGCATCTACAGCGGCGGCGTGCGCCTGAACCTGGCGCGCTTCTTCCGCTGGACCGGGCTGTTCATCCTGGTGGTGGCCGCCGGCATCCTCGCCAACGCGGTGCGCTCGCTGCACGAGGCCGGAGTCTGGAACCTGCTGCAGGCGCCCCTGTGGGACAGCGGCGCCAGCCTGCCCGAGGACGGCGCCCTGGGCTCGCTGCTGGCCGGGCTGTTCGGCTACCAGCAGAGCCCCACCCTGAGCACCCTCGGCGCCTGGCTGGCCTACCTGGCGCTGAGCCTGACGCTGTTCTTCCTGCCGCCGCGCCCCGCGGCCCCTGCCCGGAGCACCGCCGAATGAGCCTGCCGGAACCCCAGCCGCCGGTGGGCGCCCGCCGCCTGCTGCTCAACGCCGCGGTGGCGGCCTCGGCGGCGCTGGCCGTGCTCGCCGCGGCGGCCTTCTACTACGCCGCGCGCCACGCCCACCAGGCCAAGCTGGAAAACGACGAAGTGCAGGTCACGGTGCTGCCCCACGGCTGCCAGCCCAACGCCCTGAGCGTGCCGGCCGGGCAGGCGCGCTTCCGCATCCTCAACCGCTCCGACCGCGCGGTGGAGTGGGAAATCCTCGACGGCGTGATGGTGGTGGAGGAACGCGAGAACATCGCCCCGGGCATGAGCCAGTCGCTCTCGGCCTACCTCGCCCCCGGCGACTACCAGGTCACCTGCGGCCTGCTCAGCAACCCCCACGGCAGCCTGCACGTCACCCCCAGCGCGGCCGCCAGCGCCGCCCAGCAGGCGCGCTCGCCGCTGCTGGACTTCGTCGCCCCGCTGGCCGAATACCGCGTCTACCTGGCCGGCCAGCTGCGCCAGCTGCAACGCGCCCTGGATGCCCTGCGCCAGGCCCTGGCGGCCAACGACCTCGGCGCCGCCCGCACGCACTACCTGGAAGGCCGCGCCGCCTACCAGCGCATCGCCGCCAGCGCCCAGCGCCTGGCCGAGCTGGACAACCGCATCGCCCCGCGCGCCGACGCCTTCGAACAGCGCGAGCAGGACCCGGCCTTCGGCGGCTTCCACCGCATCGAGTACGGCCTGTTCGCCCAGGACTCGACCGCCGGCCTGGCGCCAGTCGCCACGCAACTGCAGGCCGACGTCGCCGCCCTGAAGGACGCCCTCATGGCCCAGTCGCTGCCGCCCGAGCAGCTCTCCGGCAACACCGCTCGGCTGCTGCGCAACCTGGCCAAGCAACGCGTGAACGGCGACGAGGAACGCTACAGCCACAGCGACCTGGCCGGCTTCGCCGCCAACCTGGAAGGCGCGCGCAAGGTCATCGACCTGTTGCGCCCGCTGCTGCAACGCAAGGCCGCCGAACTGCCCGCGCGCCTGGACGCCGCCACCGCGGCGCTCGACACCGGCCTCGCGCAACTGGCCGGCAAGCCCTACGACCAGGTCACGGCCGCCCAGCGCCAGCAGCTGGCCGCCGCGGCCGCCCGCCTGGCCGAGGCGCTGGACGCCGTGGCGCCGGCCCTGGGCCTGGCCCAACCCTGATCCGAGGAAGTACCGATGCACAGTAACGACGACAGCCCCGCCAACGCCCAACGCCGCCGCGTGCTGCTCGGCCTCGGCGCCGCCGGCATGGCCCTGGCCGGCGCCAGCCTGGCGGGCCCGGCGCGGGCCGCCGACACCGCGGCCGTCACCCACGCGCCGGCCAGCGAACGCACCCAGGAGCGCAACGCCTGGTTCGGCCGCCACCAGCCGGGCATCGTCACGCCGCGCCCGGCGGCCGGGATGATCGTCGCCTTCGACGTGCTGGCCAGCGACCGCGCCGGCCTGGAGCGGCTGTTCCGGGTGCTCGACGAGCGCATCCGCTTCCTCATGGCCGGCGGAGCGGTGCAGCAGGTCGACCCCAAGCTGCCGCCGCTGGACTCGGGCATCCTCGGCCCGGTGGTGATCCCGGACAACCTGACCGTCACCGTCTCGGTGGGCGACTCGCTGTTCGACGAGCGCTTCGGCCTGGCGGCGCGCAAGCCACGCCACCTGCAACCCATGGCCGGCTTCCCCAACGACGCCCTGGACCCGGCGCGCTGCCACGGCGACCTGTGCCTGCAGTTCTGCGCCAACACCCCGGACACCAACATCCACGCCCTGCGCGACATCGTGAAGAACACCCCGGACCTGCTGCTGGTGCGCTGGAAGCAGGAAGGCAGCGTGCCGGTGCAGCCCAGCCGCCCCGGCCAGCCCACCGAGAGCGCGCGCAACTTCCTGGGCTTCCGCGACGGCTCGGCCAACCCCGACTCCAGCGACGAGGCGGCCATGCGCCGCATCGTCTGGGTGCAGCCCGGCAGCGGCGAGCCGGCCTGGACGGCGGGCGGCAGCTACCAGGCGGTGCGCATCATCCGCAACTTCGTCGAACGCTGGGACCGCACGCCGCTGCAGGAGCAGGAAAGCATCATCGGCCGGATCAAGGCCAGCGGCGCGCCCCACGACGGCCGGGTGGAAACCGACGTGCCGGACTACGCCCGCGACACCGAGGGCAAGCGCACGCCGCTGGACGCCCACATCCGCCTGGCCAACCCGCGCACCGCGCAGAGCCAGGCCAACCTCATCCTGCGCCGGCCGTTCAACTACTCCAACGGCGCGGCCAGCAACGGCCAGTTGGACATGGGCCTGCTGTTCATCTGCTACCAGGCGGACCTGGCGCGCGGCTTCATCGCCGTGCAGACGCGCCTGAACGGCGAGCCGCTGGAGGAATACCTGAAGCCCCAAGGCGGCGGCTACTTCTTCGTCCTGCCGGGGGTCACCGGGCCGGACGACTTCCTCGGCCGCAGCCTGCTGGCCTGAACGACGACAACGCACTGGAGCCATCGGACATGAAACGCACCTCCCTCGCCCTGCTGTTCAGCCTCGGCCTGCTCGCCGCGCCGCTGGCCACCTTCGCCGCCACCGGCTCGCCGCTGGACCTGGTCGGCCCCATCGCCGACTACAAGCTCTACGTCACCGACAACCTCGACGAGCTGGTCAAGCGCACCCAGCAGTTCACCGATGCGGTGAAGCAGGGCGACCTGGCCACGGCGAAGAAGCTCTACGCGCCGACCCGCGTGTTCTATGAGTCGATCGAGCCGGTGGCCGAGCTGTTCAGCGACCTGGACAGCGCCATCGACTCCCGCGAGGACGACCACGAGAAGAAGGTCGACGCCCCGGACTTCACCGGCTTCCACCGCATCGAGTACGGCCTGTTCAGCAAGAACAGCACCGAAGGCCTGGGCCCGCTGGCCAACAAGCTGATGGCCGACGTGCACGAGCTGCGCAAGCGCGTGGAAGGCCTGCCCTTCCCGCCGGAGAAGGTAGTGGGCGGCGCCGCCGCGCTGATGGAGGAAGTCGCCGCGACCAAGGTCAGCGGCGAGGAAGACCGCTACAGCCACACCGACCTGTACGACTTCCAGGGCAACGTCGACGGCGCCAAGAAGATCGTCGAGCTGTTCCGCCCGCAACTGGCCAAGCAGGACCCGGCCTTCGTCGCCAAGGTGGAGAAGAACTTCGCCACGGTCGACGGCATCCTCGCCAAGTACAAGACCAAGGACGGCGGCTACCAGACCTACGACAAGCTCAGCGCCAAGGACCGCAAGGCCCTGGCCGGGCCGGTGAATACCCTGGCCGAGGACCTTTCGACCATGCGCGGCAAGCTGGGCCTGAACTAAAGCCGGTCGCGGGCCGTCCCGGTCGGAAAACGACCTGCTCTTGCCTGTGAAGGACACTCCGCCGGCCGGGTGCTTGCGCCAGGCCGGCGCTGTTCCGAGAATCCGGGGAAGCCCAACCTCACGGAGGACTCCGCGATGATGCACGCCGACCTGATCGACCAGGACGATTTCCGCGAACGCCTGCAGGCGCTGGGCTTCGCCGTTCCGCCGGACGTCACCGCGGAACAGGCCTGCGAATACGCGGTGCGCGCCCTCACCCCCGAACGCTCCATGGCCCTGCGCCGGCTGGTGGAGGAGATGCTGGGCGGCAACGCGACGCTGCTGCCGGCGGTGCGCGAGGCGATTTCGCGGCAGCTGCTGCCGGCGTTGGTGCCAAGGCCCTGATTCGCTCTCTTCACTCTTCGTAGTAGCGAGCTTGCTCGCGAACGGTGTTCTGCCGGTAGCTTCGGTGCTTATCCTGAAGAGCGCCCTCTCCCTAACCCTCTCCCTGAAGGGAGAGGGGACCGTTCGGAGCGTGTGGATATTCCCGAGTTAGCCGGCAGCTCTGTGGTTTCCAGCTGAAACCCTTCCTCCTCTCGGCACGAACAAGCCCCCTCTCCCTTCAGGGAGAGGGCTGGGGAGAGGGCAACGGGTGGGCCAGAACACCCCAAACCACCGGCTTCTCCCAAATCACCTAGCCCGCCGCCCGGTTGAACCACCCCGTTCGGCAACCAAGGCCAAACGGCGGATAACGCGGAGCGTTATTCGCCCTACGCCGCTTTCCCCCGCAATAGGCCAGGGTCGTGCCATGGTTCCCCGCCGGAGTCCCCCATGAGCGCGCTGCGCCTGGGCAGGGCCTACGAAACCTGGCGTGGCGAACTGCCGGGATGGCCGCGGCCCCCCGAGCGAGGCTAAGCTGCGCTAACACGCACGGCAGAAGGACTCGTTCGCGCGCATGCATTACTCCGCCTACATCGCCCATTTCCTGGTGGCCATCCAGATCCTCGGCGTGGTCGCCGCCGTCCACGCGGTGCTCACCGTGCGTACCGCGCAGGGCGCCATCGCCTGGGCCATTTCCCTGGTGTTCATGCCGCTGCTCACCCTGCTGCCCTACCTGGTGTTCGGCCGCAGCCGCTTCGACGCCTACATAGGCGCGCGGCGCCAGGCCAACGAGGAGATGCACCTGGCCGCCGCCGAGCTGGACTGGCGGCCCTGGGTGGAAGAGGCCCTTACGGCAAGCCAGTCGGAGAACTACAAGGCGCTCAAGGCCCTGACCGCGCTGGCGCGCATGCCGACCCTGGCGAACAATCACGTGCGCCTGCTGGTCAACGGCAAAGCCACCTTCGACGCCATCTTCGAGGCCATCGCCCAGGCCAGGCAGGTGGTGCTGGTGCAGTTCTTCATCGTCCGCGACGACGCCCTCGGCCAGCGCCTGGCGCAGCTGCTGCTGGAGCGCGCGGCCAACGGCGTGGAAGTCTTCCTGCTCTACGACGCCATCGGCAGCCACGGCCTGCCCGGGCGCTACGTCGAGCGCCTGCGCGCCGGCGGCGTGCAGGTGCAGGCCTTCAGCACCGGCCACGGGGCGATCAACCGCTTCCAGCTGAACTTCCGCAACCACCGCAAGGTGGTGGTGGTCGACGGCCTGCGCGGCTTCGTCGGCGGGCACAACGTCGGCGTCGAATACCTGGGCGAGAAGCCGCCGCTGTCGCCCTGGCGCGACACCCACGTGGAACTGCGCGGCCCGGCCGTGGCCTGCCTGCAGGAGTGCTTCGCCGAGGACTGGTTCTGGGCCACCCACGCCCTGCCCACCCTGCTGCTGCCGGACAGCTACGACGAGCAGGGGGTGATCTGCCAGGTGCTGGCCAGCGGCCCGGCGGACAAGCAGGAAACCTGCTCGCTGTTCTTCGTCGAGATGATCAACGCGGCCAGCGAAAGGGTGTGGATAACCACCCCGTACTTCATCCCCGACGAGGCGGTCAGCTCGGCCCTGCGCCTGGCCGCGCTGCGCGGCGTGGACGTGCGCATCCTGCTGCCCTCGCGCCCGGACCACCGCACCGTCTACGCCGCCTCCAGCCTCTACGCCCAGGACGCGGTGCGCGCCGGGGTGAAGGTGTACCGCTACCAGCCGGGCTTCCTGCACCAGAAGGTGGTGCTGGTGGACCACGACTGCGCCGCGGTGGGCAGCGCCAACCTGGACAACCGCTCGTTCCGGCTGAACTTCGAGATCATGCTGGTGACGGTGGACGAAGCCTTCGCCCGCGACGTGGAGAGCATGCTGCTGGCGGATTTCGAGCAGGCGGTGGAGCTGGGCACGGAGCGCAGCGGGCAGTTGCAGCAGTTGGGGATGCGGGTGGCGCGGTTGGTTTCGCCGATTCTTTGAAGGTTGCGGGCTGGAGGCTAGAGGCTGGAGGCTTTTCGTAGGAGCGAGCTTGCTCGCGAACAAGGTGTTCGCCGGTGGTTTCTGGTGTGGCGGGGATGCCGCTGCCCTCTCCCTAACCCTCTCCCTGAAGGGAGAGGGGACCGTTCGGAGCGCGCTGACACTTCGGCGTTAGCCGGCTTGCACCGAGCACCCGGCTGACAGCAAATCCCCTCTCGGCACGGACAAGCCCCCTCTCCCTTCAGGGCGGGGCGCGCAGCCGAGGGCTGGGGAGAGGGAACCCAACTCAACCCCGAACACCATCGACCCCAGACAAAACACCCCAAAAAGAAAAACGCCCAGCTCACTCAAGTGAGCCGGGCGCTTCTACTAGCGCAAGGTCATCAAGCCGGCGCAGAACTACGGATCAGGTGATCGAAGGCCGACAACGAAGCCTTCGCCCCCTCGCCCACCGCAATCACGATCTGCTTGTACGGCACCGTAGTCACGTCACCGGCGGCGAAGATACCCGGCAGCGAAGTCTCGCCGCGCGCATCGACGATGATCTCGCCGCGCGGGGTCAGCTCGACGCTGCCCTTGAGCCACTCGGTGTTCGGCAGCAGGCCGATCTGCACGAAGATGCCCTCCAGCTCCACCGACTTGAACTCTTCCGAGTTGCGGTCCTTGTAGACCAGGCCGGTGACTTTCTGGCCGTCGCCCTTCACTTCGCTGGTCAGCGCGCTGGTGATCACGTCCACGTTCGGCAGGCTGTACAGCTTGCGTTGCAGCACGGCGTCGGCGCGCAGCTTGCTGTCGAACTCCAGCAGGGTCACGTGGGCGACGATGCCGGCCAGGTCGATGGCCGCCTCGACGCCGGAGTTGCCGCCGCCGATCACCGCCACGCGCTTGCCCTTGAACAGCGGGCCGTCGCAGTGCGGGCAGAAGCACACGCCCTTGGCCTTGTATTCCTGCTCGCCGGGCACGCCCATCTCGCGCCAGCGGGCGCCGGTGGCGAGGATCACGGTCTTGGCCTTGAGGCTGCCGCCGCCCTCGAACTTCACTTCGTGCAGCTCGCCGGCATTCTTCGCCGGGACCAGCGCGCTGGCGCGCTGCAGGTTCATGATGTCGACCTCGTACTGCTTCACGTGCTCTTCCAGCGCGCGGGCCAGTTTCGGGCCTTCGGTCTCTTTCACCGAGATGAAGTTCTCGATGGCCATGGTGTCCAGCACCTGGCCGCCGAAGCGCTCGGCGGCGACGCCGGTGCGGATGCCCTTGCGCGCAGCGTAGATGGCCGCCGAGGCGCCAGCCGGGCCACCGCCCACCACCAGCACGTCGAAGGCTTCCTTGGCGGCCAGCTTCTCGGCTTCGCGAGCGGCGGCGCCGGTGTCGATCTTGGCGAGGATTTCCTCCACGCCCATGCGGCCCGCGCCGAAGACTTCGCCGTTCAGGTAGATGCTCGGCACCGACATGATCTGGCGCTTTTCCACCTCGTCCTGGAACAGCGCGCCGTCGATGGCGACGTGGCGGATGTTGGGGTTGAGCACCGCCATCAGGTTCAGCGCCTGGACCACGTCCGGGCAGTTCTGGCAGGACAGCGAGAAGTAGGTTTCGAACTCGAACCGGCCCTGGATGCCCTTGACCTGCTCGATGACTTCGGCCTCGAGCTTGGACGGGTGGCCGCCGACCTGCAGCAGGGCCAGCACCAGGGAGGTGAATTCGTGGCCCATGGGGATACCGGCGAAACGCAGGCCGATGTCCGCCCCCGGGCGGTTCAGCGAGAAGGACGGCTTGCGTTCGTCGCTGCCGTCTTCGCGCAGGGTGATCTTGTCGGTCAGGCCGACGATGTCGTGCAGCAGTTCGCTCAGCTCGCGGGATTTGTCGCTGTCATCGAGGGACGCGACTATCTCGAACGGCTGGGTGACCTTTTCCAGGTAGGCCTTCAACTGGGTCTTAAGATTGGCGTCCAACATGAATTCAGCTCCTACGAAATTCGGGCAAAAGGGTTCCCGCGGCGGACGCTGTGCGTCCGCCCTGCACGCTTGCGGGTAGGCTTTGGGCAGGACGGGCGGCCCTTGTGGGGGCCGTCCGCCGGGGGAGGGTGTTACTTAGATCTTGCCGACCAGGTCCAGGGAGGGAGCCAGGGTCTTCTCGCCTTCTTTCCACTTGGCCGGGCAGACTTCGCCCGGGTGAGCGGCGGTGTACTGGGCGGCTTTCAGCTTGCGCAGGGTCTCGGACACGTCACGGGCGATCTCGTTGCTGTGGATCTCGACGGTTTTGATGACGCCTTCCGGGTTGATCACGAAGGTGCCGCGCAGGGCCAGGCCTTCTTCCGGGATGTGCACGCCGAAGGCGTTGGTCAGCTGGTGGGTCGGGTCGCCGATCAGCGGGAACTGGGCCTTGCCCACGGCCGGGGAGGTTTCGTGCCAGACCTTGTGGGAGAAGTGGGTGTCGGTGGTGACGATGTAGACTTCGGCGCCAGCGTCGCGGAAGGCGGCGTAGTTGTTGGCGGCGTCTTCGATCTCGGTCGGGCAGTTGAAGGTGAAGGCTGCCGGCATGAAGATCAGGACCGACCACTTGCCCTTCAGGGACTGCTCGGTGACTTCGATGAACTTGCCGTTGTGGAAGGCGTTGACCTTGAACGGTTGGACTTGGGTGTTGATCAGGTTCATTCGGCATTCCTCGTAGAGATGGGTTGATCGAATTGGTTATGAAATTCGACGTGGGCAAGATTATCCACTATTAGCCCGGATGGCCCATTGATTTAGGCCATCAAACAAATTGGCTTTCTCTATCAGCGGACTTATAAAAGGAAGAGCACCGCTATCGATGAGCGATGCCATCCTCCATCCTGCACAACCGACACGACCGCCTCGTGACAGCTCGGTGCCCGGCCTTCCACGGCTGCCCCAGGGACACCGGGGCTAACCGCGCGAACGAGGTAGACCAGCGCATCCTGGGCGAAGAGCATCTTCCCGACCAACGGCAGCCCGCAAGCCATCAGCCGCAGCGGAGATGCCGGTGCGGGCCATGACCTATGCACCGTCGTAGGATGGCGTTGAGCGAAGCGATACCCATCGCCGCAACCGCAAGGGTTTCGCAAGCTCAACCCATCCTACGAAAAGCGTTCACACCGCAGCGCTCCGCCTGAGGCCTGTAAGCACGGCCGCCAGGGGCTGTGGGCATGGGCGGGCTTCACCAGTGGCGGGGGCCGAAGCAGTTTCCTGGCCAGCTGGTCAAAAAGCGCCGCAAGCCTATGCTTTGCTTATGGAGCCGGCCCTTTCGGCTGGCAGAGTTCGTGCATTACCTGACCACATGGACAGCTTTTCCGCCGCGTCAGGCCCGCCCCCGGCAGGCGCCGCGAGCGCGCTCCAGCGAGGTTACGCATGATTCAGTTCCTGCTCGACGACGAGCTGCGCCAGGTGGACGGCCTGGCGCCGGAAACGAGCCTGCTCGACTACCTGCGCACCCAACTGGGGCGCACCGGCACCAAGGAAGGCTGCGCCTCCGGCGACTGCGGCGCCTGCACCCTGGTGCTCGCCGAACCCGACGGCGAGGGCCTGCGCTACCGCGCGGTGAACGCCTGCATCACCCCGCTGGGCTCGCTGCACGGGCGCCAGCTGCTGACGGTGGAAAGTCTCGCCGAAGGCGAACGCCTGCACCCGGTGCAGCAGGCCATGGTCGACTGCCACGGCGCGCAGTGCGGCTTCTGCACCCCGGGCATCGTCATGTCGCTGTTCGCCTGGCGCCACGCGGCCTGCGCCCACGACCGCGAGAGCGCGCTGACGGCCCTTTCCGGCAACCTGTGCCGCTGCACCGGCTACCGGCCGATCTTCGAAGCCGCCAGGCGCATCGCCGGCGACACGCACAGGGATCGCTTCAGCGACGCCGAACGCGCCACCGCCGAACGCCTGCGCGCCCTGCCCGCCGGTGCCAGCCTGGACGACGGCGAACAGCACGCCTGGCTGCCCACCACGCTGGAAGAACTGGACACCCTGTTGATGAACTATCCACAGGCGCGCCTGGTGGCCGGCGCCACCGACCTGGCCCTGGAAGCGACCCAGGCGCTGAAGCGCTTCCCGCAGTTGATCCACCTGGAGCGCGTGGCCGAGCTGCGCCGCCTGGAAGAACACCCCGATCACCTGCTGATCGGCGCCGCGCGGCCCTATGCCGACTGCCTGGAGGCCCTGCGCGCCTTCCCCGGCGTGCCCGAGCTGCTGGAACGCCTGGGCTCGCTGCAGATCCGCCAGCGCGGCAGCCTCGGCGGCAACATCGCCAACGCCTCGCCCATCGGCGACATGCCGCCGGTGCTGCTGGCCCTGGATGCGCGCCTGCGTCTACGCCGCGCCAGACAGCTGCGCGAAATCGCCATCGACGGCTTCTTCACCGGCTACCGGCAGACCGTGCTGCAGCCGGGGGAATACATCGAGGCGATAGTTATCCCCAGGTTGAGGGAAGGCCAGCTGTTCCGTGTGGACAAAGTCTCCAAGCGCCGCGACGACGACATCTCCGCCGTGTGCCTGGCCCTGCGCCTGGACTTCGACGAGCAGGGCCTGGTGCGCGAGGCGCGCCTGGCCTGCGGCGGCATGGCCGCCACCCCGCTGCGCGGCCGCCGCAGCGAGGCCGCGCTGGTCGGCCGGGCGTTCGACGCCGCCGCCGTGGCCGCGGCCCAGGCCGCCCTGGCCGAGGACTTCCAGCCCATCGACGACCTGCGCGCCAGCGCCGCCTATCGCCTGAAGGTGGCGCAGAACCTGCTGCAACGCGCATTAGTGGAATACACGGCAACCCCTGCGGAGGTGCGCCATGCGTAGCCTGCCTCCCCTGGCCGCCAACGGCGGCGCCAGCGAAACCCGCAGCGCCGGCCAGGCCCGGCCCCACGACAGCGCCGAGCTGCACGTCAGCGGCGCGGCGCGCTACGTCGATGACATCAAGGAACCGCGCGAGCTGCTGCACGCCGCCGTCGGCCTCACGGACATCGCCTGCGGGGTTATCCACAAGCTGGACCTGGAGGCTGTGCGCAACGCCCCCGGCGTGGTCGCCGTGCTGACCCTGGACGACGTGCCCGGCCACACCGACATCGGCCCGGTGTTCCCCGGCGACCCGCTGCTGGCCGGCGAACGGGTGAAGTACCACGGTCAGGCGCTGTTCGCCGTGGCCGCGCAAACCCAGCTGCAAGCCCGCCGCGCCGTGCGCCTGGCCAAGGTGGAATACGCCGAGGAACAGCCGCTGCTGGACCCGCTGCGGGCCAAGGCCGAGGAACGCTTCGTGCGCCCGCCGCACTTCATGCGCCGCGGCGACGCCGAGCACGGCCTGGCCGCCTCGCCCTACGTGCTGCAGGCCAGCCAGTTCGTCGGCGGCCAGGAGCACTTCTACCTCGAAGGCCAGGTGTCCATGGCGCAGCCCACGGACGACGGCGGCATGTTCGTGTTCACCTCCAGCCAGCACCCCAGCGAGGTGCAGAAGCTGGTGGCCGAGGTGCTGGCCATCCCCCTGGCCAAGGTCACCGTGGAAGTGCGGCGCATGGGCGGCGGCTTCGGCGGCAAGGAAACCCAGGCCGCGCCCTGGGCCTGCCTGGCCGCGCTGCTGGCGCGCAAGACCGCGCGCGCAGTGAAGCTGCGCCTGCCGCGCGCCGACGACATGCGCGCCACCGGCAAGCGCCACCCCTTCCACAACCGCTACCGCGTGGGCTTCGACGCCGAGGGCCGGCTGCTCGCCGCGCAACTGGAAGTGGTGGGCGACTGCGGCCACTCGCCGGACCTCTCCGACGCCATCGTCGACCGCGCCATGTTCCACGCCGACAACGCCTACTTCATCCCCGACGTGGCCGTGGCCGGCTACCGCAGCTTCACCAACATCGTTTCGCACACCGCCTTCCGCGGCTTCGGCGGGCCCCAGGGGATGATGCTGATCGAACGCGCCATGGACGACATCGCCCGCGCCGTCGGCCAGGACCCGCTGGACGTGCGCAAGCTCAACCTCTACGGCGGCAGCGGCCGCGACCTCACGCCCTACCACCAGCGCGTGGAACACAACCTGCTGGGCGAGCTGATCGAACGCCTGGAAGCCAGCAGCGACTATCGCGCCCGCCGCGCCGCCATCACTGCCTATAACGCAGGCAGCCCGGTGCTGAAGCGCGGCCTGGCGCTGACGCCGGTGAAGTTCGGCATCAGCTTCACCGCCCAGCACCTGAACCAGGCCGGCGCGCTCATCCACCTGTACACCGACGGCAGCATCCAACTGAACCACGGCGGCACCGAGATGGGCCAGGGCCTGAACGTCAAGGTGGCGCAGATAGTCGCTGAGGAATTCCAGGTGCCGCTGGAGCGCGTGAGCATCACCGCCACGCGCACCGACAAGGTGCCCAACACCTCGCCCACCGCGGCTTCCAGCGGCACCGACCTGAACGGCATGGCCGCCCGCGACGCGGCCCGCACGCTGAAGGCGCGGCTGGCGGAATTCCTCGCCGCGCGCGAGGGCGTGGCGCCGCAGGAAGTGCGCTTCGCCCACGGCCAGGTGCAAGTCCGGGACAAGGCGCTGGACTTCGCCGAGGTGGTACAGGCCGCCTACTTCGCGCGGGTGCAGCTGTCGGCCACCGGCTTCTACCGCACGCCGAAGATCCACTACGACCGCGAGACCGGCCAGGGCCGGCCGTTCTTCTACTTCGCCTACGGCGCGGCGGTGTCCGAGGTGGAAGTGGACAGCCTGACCGGCGAATACCGCCTGCTGCGGGTGGACATCCTCCACGACGTGGGCCGCAGCCTGAACCCGGCCATCGACATCGGCCAGATCGAGGGCGGCTTCGTCCAGGGCATGGGCTGGCTGACCAGCGAGGAACTGAAGTGGGACGCCAAGGGCCGCCTGCTCACCACGGGGCCGGCGACCTACAAGATCCCGGCGGTGAGCGACGTGCCGGAAGACTTCCGCGTGGCCCTGTTCGACCGGCCCAACGAGGAGGACAGCGTGTACCTGTCCAAGGCGGTGGGCGAGCCGCCGTTCATGCTGGCCATCTCGGTATGGTCGGCCCTGCGCGACGCCATCGCCAGCCTGGCGGACTACCGGGTGAGCCCGGCGCTGGATACGCCGGCCACGCCGGAGCGGGTGTTGTGGGCGTGCGAGGCGTTGAAGGGGTGGGCTGTGGATGGTTCGCTGGAAGACGCGGCATGCCCTCACCCTAGCCCTCTCCCGGAGGGAGAGGGGACCGTTTCGCGTGAAGCGAAACAACGGAGTCAGCCGGACACTGTGGATAAATCTCCAGCGCCATTACTTTCCCGCCACACCGAAGCAGCCCCCTCTCCCTTCAGGGAGAGGGCTGGGGAGAGGGAACCCACCTCACCGCCAGCACAGAAGTACCCAACCAACACCAGCAACCCACCCCAGGAGCCCACCCCATGACCCCCACCTGGATGGACGCCATCGCCCGCCTGCGCGACGGCGCCGAGCCCTACGTGCTGGTCACCATCATCGGCGTGCAGGGCTCCACCCCGCGCGAGGCCGGCTGCAAGATGCTGGTCACCGCCGACGCCTGCTACGACACCATCGGCGGCGGCCATCTGGAACTGGCCGCCACCGAGCACGCCCGCCAGCTGCTGCTGGCCGGCAAGGACGCGCAGAGCCTGGAGCACTTCCCCCTCGGCGCGCGCCTGGGCCAGTGCTGCGGCGGCCGCGCCAGCCTGCTGTTCGAATGCTTCGCGGTGCGCGGGCCGCAGGTGCTGCTGTTCGGCGCCGGGCATGTCGGCCGCGCCCTGGCGCCGCTGCTGGCCGGGCTGCCGCTGCGCCTGGAATGGGTGGACAGCCGCGCTGCGGAATTCCCCGCCGAGTTACCCACAGGGGTGCGCTGCAGCCTGCTGGACGAGCCGCTGGAAGCTGTGGATAAGGCCGCGCCGGGCAGCTACTACCTGATCATGACCCACAACCACCCGCTGGATTACGCCCTGGCCGAAGCCGTACTGAAACGCGGCGACGCCGGCTTCCTCGGCATGATCGGCTCGCGCACCAAAGCCCAGCGCTTGCGCATGCGCCTGGAGCAGCGCGGCTTTTCCCCAGCCGCCATCGAATCCCTGCACTGCCCCATCGGCCTGCCCGAGGTGCCCGGCAAGCGCCCGCTGGAAGTGGCCATCGCCGTGGCCGCCCAGGTCATCGCCCGCTACCACCAGGACGCCCCGCCGCGCACCACGCGCAGCGGCGTCGAATGGAAAGCCCTGTGCAGCGAGGCAAACCACACGTAGGGCGAATAACCGCGAACGGTTATTCGCCCTACGTTCCTGTTATCCACTGTTGAAAAGTGCTTTTCGCTGTCCACAGGCAGCAGGCTTCCACAGGGAGCCTCCATGGTCGCTTTTTTGCCTCGCCGATTTGTGGATACCTTTCTGCAGCCCAGCAATTCCGGGGATTTTTGCTCAAATAACGTACAGTTTTCGCCAGCCGGCGGCGGTTCTGGCATGGGAAGTTTTCCCCAGAGGATATCCACAGCACTGTCCACGGCCTCTGTGAGCAATCCACTCGCCCATCCGTGGAAAACCTCGATTCCACCGGCTTCTCCCCGCTCCTTCCCCTGCCCTGCATAAGTGCCGCCCATGGCACAGTTTTCCACCAGGATATTCACAGCTTGCCAAGGGCTTATACCGGACTTGTCCAGGCCCCTTTTCCGAGGCTTCAAGACCTGGCCTAAGCCCTTGATTGGCGCGGCTTTCAGCCCGCTACAGAACAAAAAACGTACAGCCTCGCGCAGCCCCCGGAATGCCTGCTTCCGGGGCCTTCATCGACAGTTTTTCCACAGCCTTGCCCACGCTATCCGGGGATAGCCGAAAACGGCCTTTTCCGCCGTTTGCACAAATTCTGCGCAATACTGCGCAAGCCATGGCTGGCGTGGCCTGGAAAGGGGGGGGACACAGTTTGTCCACAGGATGCCACACAGGAACCGGGGACAAAAACCCGCGTCCGCTGGAAAAGCCCTGGGGATAATTGCCTTCAGTCGTCGAGGCGGGTGGCCTGGATGCGGCCGCGGCTGAGGTCGCCGAGCAGGCGTTGCAGCTCCTCGACCTTCGCATCGGCCAGGCTCAGGCGGATATCCACACCCTCGGCGCCGTAGGCTTCGTCCTCGATGCCGGCGCCCAGGGCGAGGATGCGCGCCTTGAGCAGCGCGTGCTCGGCGAAGCCGCAGGCGAAGGCCAGGCGGCTGCTGGGCACCAGTTCGATGCGCGCGGCGTCCTGCAGGCACTTGGCCGCGCAGCCGCCGTAGGCGCGGGCCAGGCCGCCGGTGCCGAGCTTGATGCCGCCGAACCAGCGGCTGACCAGCACCACCACGCGGTCCATGGCCTGGCCCTCGATGGCCGCGAGCATCGGCCGCCCGGCGGTGCCGCCGGGTTCGCCGTCGTCGCTGAAGCGGTATTGCGCGCCGAGCTTCCAGGCCCAGCAGTTGTGCCCGGCGCTGGTGTCGCGGTGGGCGGCGAGGAAGGCCTGGGCCTCGGCCTCGCTGGCGATGGGCGCGGCCAGGCAGGTGAAGCGGCTCTTGCGGATTTCCTCGGCGTAGCTGGCCGGGCCGGCGAGGGTGAAGCTCATGCCGTGGCCGGCGGCGTCAGCCCGCAGCCCTTGAGGATGATGCGGATGAGGTTGTCGGCGGCGTCGTTGAAGTCCTGCCGGGACATGCGCTTGCGCCCGGTGACGAAGGCGATCTGGGTGGCGAAGTCGGCGTAATGCTGGGTGCTGCCCCAGAGCAGGAAGATCAGGTTGACCGGGTCCACCGGGTCCATCTTGCCGGCGGCGATCCAGGCCTCGAACACCGCGGCGCGGCCGCGGAACCAGGCGCGGTAGTCCTGGTTGAAGTGGCTGCTCAGGCACTGCCCGCCGCTGATGATCTCCATGGCGAAGATGCGCGAGGCCAGCGGGTGGCGGCGGGAGAACTCCATCTTGGCGCGGATGTAGCCGGCCAGGGCGGTGGCCGGGTCGTCCTCGGCGGACAGGTGGTTGAAGGTGCTGTCCCAGAGGTCGAGGATGTTGCCCAGCACTGCGGTGTAGAGTCCCAGCTTGTTGCTGAAGTAGTAGTGCAGGTTGGCCTTGGGCAGGTCGGCGCGCAGGGCGATGGCGTTCATGCTGGTGCCCTTGAAGCCGTGGCGGGCGAACTCTTCTTCGGCGGCGGCGAGGATGACTTCCTCGTTCTTCTGGCGAATGCGGCCGGCGGGCTTGTCGGCGCCTTCGGCAAGGTGGGCTGGCACTGGGAAAGTCATACGGCGTATCCATGGCTTCAGCGAAAGGGCGAAGCATGGATAACCCAGGCGGGGCGGGGGATTCAAGCGAATCCGGCGTTTTTCCCGCGGTGCACCGCAACGGGGCGGGGGAATGCCCCGCAGGGGCATGAGGAACGCCGACGTAGGATGGGTTGAGCGCAGCGATACCCATCGCCACGCCCGCATGGGTTTCGCCAAGGCTCAACCCATCCTACGAAGAGCCCGCCCTGAAACATCCAGAAACACCAGCCCTTCGCCGACGATCGCCGGTTTTTCCCAAGAAAGGCTGCTGAAAGCTTGAGCCCCTAGCATCCGCCCTCCCCTCCGCTGCCCGGCGGCGGGTTATCCACACAAGAACAACACGGGTGATGCCATGACACGCTTGAACCGCCGACCCGCCCCGTCCCTGCCCGGCCAGCCGCCGCGCTGACCCCGACGGAGGCCCTCCCGATGCTGACCCTGCTCGCCTTCGCCATGGTGGCGACCTTCATGCTCCTGATCATGACGCGGCGCCTCTCGGCGCTCATCGCGCTGATCCTGGTGCCCATCGCCTTCGCCCTGCTCGGCGGCTTCGCCGCGGGCCTGGGGCCGATGATGCTCGACGGCATCCGCACCCTGGCGCCGACCGGGGTGATGCTGATGTTCGCCATCCTCTACTTCGCCATCATGATCGACTCGGGGCTGTTCGACCCGGCGGTGCGCAAGATCCTCCGGCTGGTCAAGGGCGACCCGCTTAAGGTGTCGATGGGCACCGCCGCGCTGGCGATGATCGTCTCCCTGGATGGCGACGGCTCCACCACCTACATGATCTGCGTGGCCGCGGTGCTGCCGCTGTACCAGCGCCTGGGCATGAGCCCGCTGCTGATGGCCTGCCTGATCATGCTCTCCAGCGGCGTGCTCAACATGACCCCCTGGGGCGGCCCCACAGCCCGCGCCGCCAGCGCCCTGCACGTGGACCCGGCGGACATCTTCGTGCCGATGATCCCGGCGATGGTCGCGGGCCTGGCGACGGTGTTCGCCATCGCCTGGGCCTACGGCAAGCGCGAGCGCGCGCGCCTGGGCCAGTTGCACCTGCCCGGCGAGCACCTGGACGCGGCCGAGGTCAGCGTCTCGCAGTACCCCGAGGCGCGGCGGCCGAAGCTCCTGTGGTTCAACGGCGCGCTGACGCTGGTGCTGATGGGCACGCTGATCGCCGGGCTGCTGCCGATGCCGGTGCTGTTCATGATCGCCTTCAGCATCGCCATGATCGTCAACTACCCGTGCATCCTGGAGCAGAAGAAGCGCATCGGCGCCCATGCCGAGAACGTGCTGGCGGTGGTCTCGCTGATCTTCGCCGCCGGCGTGTTCACCGGCATCCTCTCCGGAACCGGGATGGTCGAGGCCATGTCGAAGAGCCTGCTGGCGGTGATCCCGCCGGCATTGGGGCCGTATCTTGCGACCATCACCGCGCTGGTCAGCCTGCCGTTCACCTTCTTCATGTCCAACGACGCCTTCTACTACGGCGTGCTGCCGGTGCTGACCCAGGCCGCCGCGCAGTACGGCATCACCCCGGTGGAAATGGCCCGCGCCTCGATCGTCGGCCAGCCGGTGCACCTGCTCAGCCCGCTGGTGCCCTCCACCTACCTGCTGGTGGGGCTGGCCAAGGTGGACTTCGGCGACCACCAGCGCTTCACCCTGCGCTGGGCAGTGCTGGTCTGTCTCGCTATCCTCGCCGCCGCCCTGCTGCTGGGGCTGTTCCCCCTGTTCAACGACTGACGACTGGTAAACCGTAAATGGAATGGCTGACCAACCCGGAAATCTGGGTCGCGCTCCTCACCCTGACCGCCCTGGAGATCGTCCTGGGCATCGACAACATCATCATGATCTCCATCCTCGTGGGGCGCATGCCCAAGGCCATGCAGGCGCGCACGCGGCTGTTCGGCCTGGCCCTGGCGATGGTCACGCGCATCCTCCTGCTGCTGTCGATCACCTGGGTGATGCGCCTGACCGCCGACCTCTTCACGGTGTTCGAGCAGGGCATTTCCGGGCGTGACCTGATCCTGTTCTTCGGCGGCCTGTTCCTGCTGTGGAAGAGCAGCAGCGAGATCTACCACGGCCTGGAAGGCGAGGACGAGACCGAGCAGCAGCCCAAGAGCCTGCTCGGCGGCTTCCTCGGCACCATCGTGCAGATCGCCATCATCGACATCGTGTTCTCGCTGGACTCGGTGATCACCGCGGTGGGCATGGTCTCCAACGTACCGGTGATGGTCGCCGCCATCGTCGTCGCGGTGCTGGTGATGATGCTCGCCTCCGGGGCCATCAGCGACTTCATCGACAAGCACCCGTCGCTGAAGATGCTGGCGCTGTCGTTCCTCATCGTGGTCGGCACCGTGCTCATCGCCGAAGCCTTCGAGGTCCACGTGCCCAAGGGCTACGTCTACTTCGCCATGGCCTTCTCGCTGGCGGTGGAAGCGCTGAACATCCGCATGCGCACGGCGCGCGGGCGCAAGCCGGTCGAACCGGTGCAGCTGCGCCGGGACATTCCCGGCCAGTGACGGCCGGGACCCTGGTATGATCCGCACGGCCCCTGAACGGGGCCGTTTCACTTTCCATGGAAGAGGAAAACCCATGCTCCGCAAACTCCCCGCGGCCGGCGTCCTGCTGGCCCTGCTCGCCGGCTGCTCCGGCGGTACTCCCTCCCACGACGAGATCGAGAAGAAGCTGGCGACGCTGAAACTCGACCAGCCGCACTGCGCCACCGGAATGTTCGGCCAGTTCCCGCTGACCCTCGGCACGCCCGGCACCCCCGACAGCAGCAACGCCGACGTCTTCGACGCCTTCGTCAAGGTCGGCCTGCTGCGCAAGGATGGCCTGACCTACAGCCTCACCGACGCCGGCAAGGCCGCCTACCAGCCCGAACGCAAGGGCTTCTGCTACAGCGATGGGTTCAGCAACGAGATCAAGGATGTCTCCGAGCTGGACAAGGACGACTTCGGCCCGGCGGTGGAAAAGGGCTGGCTGGTCACCTTCGAGATCACCCCGCGCAACGTCCAGGACTGGGTCAAGAACCCGGAGCTGCTGGGCAAGGCCAGCCGGGCGAAGCTGGAAGACCTCACCCAGCCCCAGGTCGAACGGGTGAAGCTGCTCAAACTGCGCGGCGAGGAAGGCTACAAGCTGGTGGCGCCGACCCTGTCCATCGAGCACGGCATCTACTTCGACCAGGGCTGGAGGCCCTAGAGCGTCGGCAAGGGCGCCCCGGCCGGCCACTCCAGGGTGCCCTTGTCGCTGAAGCGCACGGTGCCGAACAGGCCGCCGCCGAGCTTGCCGCTGATTTCGTAGGGCATGCCCTGGCGCGGCGGCGCGTTGCCCAGGCCCCAGGCCTGGCGCACCAGGCGGAAAGCGGAGATGCTCACCGGCACGCTGAGCAGCGCCTCGCCGAAGCGCGGCACCTGCCCGCGCTGGTCGCTGACCCCGCTGGCCAGCGGGCGGCCGTTGACGCTCAGGTCCAGGGCCACGCCGTCGTAGTCGATGTCGCGGTCGTTGGGGTTCTGCACCCGCAGCTTGACCGCGAAGCGCGCTTCCATGCCCTGCCCGGCCAGGGGCTCCAGGCCCACCAGGTCGATCTTCAGCGGGTCGTTGCCGAACAGGCTGGCGCAGGCGCCCAGGCCCAGGATCAGGCCGAGGGCGAGGAACAGGCGCAGGGTGGCGAGAAGGCGCTTGGGCATTGGAGTTTCCGCTGGCGATGTGTCCGGGGCAGTCTAGCCCGCGGCGGTGGCCGGGAGAAACCGTGGTTCGGATACCCCTTGTAGGAGCGGGCCCTGCCCGCGATTCGCGCGCAGGGCGCGCTCCTACAGGGAAATGGTGCGGGTGGCGCAGCGTAGGAGCGGATCTCATCCGCGAATCGCGCCGATATTTCCGGCTATCGCGGACAAGGTCCTACGATCGCGATTTTCCGAGCCCCCCTGCAAAACCCCGCCCCAACGGCTTTACTCAAGGTAAACACCCCGACGAATCAGCATCTTGTCGAACCCCCGAGGGACCGCAGGGGTCTACCATGACAATTAGATGACAGAAAAATCGGCCAGAGTCGTCCCACAGCGTAGTCACGCCTGGGCGGCCACGCAGTAACGAGGGGGGCCGCCATGCTGACACTGCTCAACCTGCTTTCCGCCGTCGCCTTGCTGGTGTGGGGCACGCACATCGTGCGCACCGGCATCCTCCGGGTGTACGGCAGCGACCTGCGGCGCATTCTCAGCCGCAGCGTGCAGAAACGGCCGCTGGCCTTCGCCGCCGGCATCGGCGTCACCGCATTGGTGCAGAGCAGCAACGCCACCGCGCTGCTGGCCACCTCCTTCGTCGCCAGCGGCCTGATGGCACTGGCCCCGGCGCTGGCGATCATGCTCGGCGCCGACGTCGGGACGGCGCTGATGGCGCGGGTGCTGACCCTCGACCTGTCGTGGCTGTCGCCGCTGCTGATCTTCTTCGGGGTGATCTTCTTCCTCACCCGCAAGCAGACGCGCCTGGGCCAGCTGGGCCGGGTGTTCATCGGCCTGGGCCTGATCATCCTGGCGCTGCAGCTGATCGTCGAGGCCGCCGAACCCATGACCCAGGCCAAGGGCGTGAAGGTGCTGTTCTCCAGCCTCACCGGCGACGTCATGCTCGACGCCCTGACCGGCGCGCTGTTCGCCATGATCTCCTACTCCAGCCTGGCCGCCGTGCTGCTCACCGCGACCCTCGCCACCTCCAAGGTGATCTCGCTGAAGGTCGCGCTGTGCCTGGTGGTGGGCGCCAACCTGGGCACCGGCATCCTGGCCCTGATCGGTTCCACCTCGCAGAACGCCGCCGGCCGCCGGGTGGCCCTGGGCAGCCTGCTGTTCAAGGTCGCCGGCTGCGTGCTGGTGCTGCCGCTGATCGGCCCGCTGGCGCAGTGGGTGGACGGCTGGCCGTTCCGCACCCAGGAGCTGGTGATCGCCTTCCACGTGCTCTACAACTCGGTGCGCTGCCTCGCCTGCCTGCCGCTGACCACCCAGATGGCCGCCTTCTGCACGCGCATCATGCCCGACCGCGCCGCCCCCGAGGACCGCGTGCGCCCGCGCCACCTCGACCCGGCGGCGCTGGACACGCCGAGCCTGGCGCTGGTCAATGCGGTGCGCGAGACGCTGCGCATGGGCGACATCGTCGAGCAGATGCTGATCAACCTGCTGCAGGTGACCCGCGGCGGCGACCCGCTGCTGGGCAAGGAGATCCGCAAGCTCGACGACGACGTCGACGCGCTCTACACGGCGATCAAGCTGTACCTGGCGCGCATGCCCCGCGAGGATTTGAGCGAGCGCGACAGCCGGCGCTGGGCCGAGGTCATCGAGCTGGCCATCAACCTGGAGCAGGCCGGCGACATCATCGAGCACATGCTCAGCGCCGTGCAGGACAAGAAGACCTCGCGCAGCCGCTCGTTCTCGGACAACGGCCTGGCCGAGATCACCGCGCTGCACAGCCAGCTGCTGGTCAACCTGCGCCTGAGCCTGTCGGTGTTCCTCAACGGCGACCAGGAAGGCGCGCGGCGCCTGCGCCGGGCCAAGCAGCGCTTCCGCCTGCAGGAACGCCGCTACGCCCACGCCCACGTCGACCGCCTGCGCCAGCAGGTGGTGCAGAGCATCGAGACCAGCTCGCTGCACCTGGACCTGATCGCCGACATGAAGCGCCTGAACTCGCTGTTCTGCGCCATCGCCTACGCCGTCCTCGACAACCCCGAGGCCGGCAGCGGCGAGGAGGCCGAAGACGACTACGTCGAGCAGGCCCTGGAAGATGCCGCCCAACCGCCGGGCCATGGCGTGCCGCCAGGCTCCAGCGCGGCCGGCTGAGGCCCCCGGCATGCGGCAGCTCGCCGCGGGACTGATCCGCGTCAATGCCCGGGCATGGCGTTCGGCTAGGGTAATGGCCCTTTGCCATCCACGAGCATGACGCCATGACCCTTAGCCGGCTTCCGGCCCAGTTATTGGTGACCTCCCAGGACGAGAGCGTGGCGCGCCAGGTGCGCGCCCTGCTCACGGTCTACCAGGTGCCCTGCGCGGTACTCGCCGGCCCCGGCGACTGCGAGCAGGCCCCGCTGTGCCGCTGGTTCAAGGATGCCGCGCTGAGCGATACCGCGCGCCTGCACGCCTTGCTGGCCGACGCCGTCGGCGTGCTCGAACGCAGCCGCCACGCCTTCCGCTCGCGCGAGCTGGGGCAACTGCGCCTGCGCCTGGAGGCCGCTTTGCGGGAGTTGTCCGCCTCCCCGCCGATGGTGTAAAAAACCCCGACCAACGTTCCGCCACCGCGGAAGCCGGCTTTGCCGGGCAGGACGCCAAGGGCCTGCAAGACAAAGCGCCGCGCCTGTCGCCGAATTCATCGTGCGACGGGCGCGGCGCTTTTTTCATGCCCGCAGAAAAACAAGGAGGCAAGCATGGGCCTGGGACCGAAGCTCGACCACATGCTCGACCGCATCGGCCTGTCGCCGGCGGAGATCGACCAGCGCCTGCGCTACCTGCACTGGCAGCCAGCCGACGAGCAGCGCCTGCAGCAGGCCGCCGCCGAGCGCGGCGACAGCCACGCGCGCTTCATCGACCAGCTCTACGCGCACCTCGGCCAGTTCCCGCCGCTGGCGGCCATCCTCGCCGAGCCGGCCACCCTGCAGCGCCTCAAGCGCAGCCAGGCGCAGTACTACGAGCAGCTCTGGGAGGCCCCGCAGGACGGCGGCTACGTGCGCGACCGCCTGCGCATCGGCCTGGTCCACCAGCAGGTGGGGGTGGAGCTGAAGTGGTACCTGGGCGCCTACCGCCTGTACCTGCAGCACATGCTCGACGAACTGCTCGGCGACGCGCCGCAGGCGCAGACCTTCGCCAGCCTGCTCAAGCGGGTGTTCTTCGACATGTCGCTGGCCATCGACACCTACGGCGCCGCCCAGCGCCAGGCCCTGGAGGACAGCGAGGCGCGCTTCGCCCGGGCCCTGCGCGGGGCCAACGACGGCATCTGGGACTGGGACCTGGCCAACGACCGGCTGTACGTCTCCGAGCGCTGGGCGCGCATGCTCGGGCTGAACCGCGACAGCCTCGGCGAGGGCAGCGCCAGCTGGTTCGCCCGCGTGCACCCCGACGACCTGCCCGGCCTGCGCCAGGCCATCGACGCCCACCTGCGCGGCAGCGCCGCCCTGCTCAACCACGAGTACCGCATCCGCCAGCGCGACGGCGGCTACCTCTGGGTGCAGGCCCGCGGGGTGATCACCGACGGGCGCATGGCCGGCTCGCAGAGCGACATCAGCCAGCGCAAGGCCAGCGAGCACCAGCTCAGCCACGCCGCGCGCCACGACCCGTTGACCGGCCTGGCCAACCGCCTGCGCCTGGACGAGTTGCTGCAGCAGGCCCTGCAGCGCCAGGGCCGCCCCGGCGCGCGCGAGGCCGGCCTGCTGTTCATCGACCTGGACCGCTTCAAACTGATCAACGACAGCCTCGGCCACGCCGTCGGCGACCGCGTGCTGGTGGAGGTGGCCCAGCGCCTGCTGCGCTGCCTGCGCCCCGGCGACCACCTGGCGCGCTTCGGCGGCGACGAGTTCGTGGTGCTGCTGGACGACATGGCCAACCTGGCCGACGCCGAGCAGGTCGCCCAGCGCATGCTCGACTGCCTGCACCAGCCGCTGCACCTGGACGGCCGCACCCTGGTGGTCAGCGCCAGCATCGGCATCACCGGGCTGATCGCCGAGGGCCAGGCGATCGACACCCTGCAGGCCGCGGACCTGGCCCTGTACCGCGCCAAGGAGGCCGGCAAGGCGCAGTACGCGCGCTTCTCCAGCGAGCTGCAGGCCGCCGCGCAGCGCCGTCTGGAGCTGGAGAGCGCGCTGGGCCAGGCGCTGGAGCGCGGCGAATTCAGCCTGCACTACCAGCCGATCCTGCGCATCGACGTCGACCCGCCGCGGCGCATCGCCGTGGAAGTGCTGCTGCGCTGGCGCTCCGGCGGCCAGTCGGTCTCCCCGCTGCAGTTCATCCCGGCGCTGGAGGAATCCGGCCAGATCGTCCGCGTCGGCGACTGGGTGCTGCGCGAGGCCTGCCGCCAGACCCGCGCCTGGCAGCGCGACGGCCAACCCTGGCTGTACTGCTCGGTGAACCTGTCCATCCGCCAGCTGCAGCAGCCGGGCTTCGCCGAGCGGGTGCGGCAGATCCTCGCCGAGACCGGTCTGGCGCCGCAGAGCCTGGTGCTGGAGATCACCGAGAGCCTGATGATGCAGGACGGCGCCGAGACCCTCTCCTGCCTGCGCGAGCTGGCCGCCCACGGCGTGCGCCTGGCGCTGGACGACTTCGGCACCGGCTACTCGTCCCTGGGCTACCTCAAGCGCTTCCCGCTGGACCTGCTGAAGGTCGACCGCAGCTTCATCGGCAAGGTCCCCGACGATCCCGAGTTGAGCGCCATCTGCCGCGCCATCATCGGCCTGGGCCGCAGCCTCGGCCTGGAGGTGGTGGCCGAGGGCGTCGAGCACCCCGAGCACCTGGAATTCCTGCGCAAGGAAGGCTGCCGCTTCGCCCAGGGCTTCCTGTTCAGCCCGCCGCTGCCGCCCCACATCCTGCATCCCGCGGCCATGGAGACCCACCGATGAAGCTCAACCTGCCGGTCAGCGGGCGCCAGGTCGAGGTGCCGGCCAGCGCCAACATCCTCTCCACCACCGACCTCAAGGGCGCGGTCAGCCACGTCAACCCGGACTTCCTGGCTATCAGCGGCTTCAGCGCCGAGGAGCTGCTGGGGCACAACCACAACCGCGTGCGCCACCCGGACATGCCGCCGGCCGCCTTCGCCCACCTGTGGCGGACGCTGCAGGCCGGGCGCAGCTGGATGGGCCTGGTGAAGAACCGCTGCAAGAACGGCGACCACTACTGGGTGAGCGCCTTCGTCACGCCGATCTGCCACGACGGCAAGGTGGTGGAGTACCAGTCGGTGCGCACCCGCGCCAGCGCCGCCGAGGTCGAGGCCGCCGAGCAGCTGTACGCGCGCATGCGCGCCGGCTGGCTGCCGCGCCGGCCGCGCCTGGGCCTGCTGCCGCGGCTGCTAGTAGGCCTGGGCCTGGCGCAGGCCCTGGGCGCGCTGCTGGCATATCTGGCGCCCGCACCCTTGGCCTTCGGCCTCGCCCTGCTGCTCTCCGGCGCCTGGCTGGCGCACCAGTTGCAACCGCTGCGGCCCCTGCTGGCGCGCGCCCGCCAGGTCGCCGACAACCCGCTGAGCCAACGCCTGTACAGCGGCCGCAACGACGAATTCGGCGAGCTGGACTTCGCCCTGCGCATGCTCGAAGCCGAGACCGGCGCGGTGGTCGGGCGCATGGCCGAGGCCTCGCGCCAGCTCGCCGAACACGCCGGGCAGTTGGCCGGCACCGTGGCCGACAGCAGCGCCGGCACGCGCCGCCAGCAGCAGGAGACCGACCAGGTGGCCAGCGCCATGCAGCAGCTGGCGCAGAGTGTCCAGGAAGTGGCGCGCCACGCCCAGCACAGCGCGGTGGCGGCGCAGTGCAGCGAGCGGGTGACCCAGGCCGGCCAGGGCGAGGTGCAGGCCACCCGCGGCCAGCTCGCCGCACTGGAAGACGCGGTGCGCCGCGCCAGCGAGGCGGTGGAGCAGTTGCACGGGCACAGCGAGGGTATCTCGCGGATGCTGCAGGTGATCCAGGAAGTCGCCGGGCAGACCAACCTGCTGGCGCTCAACGCCGCCATCGAGGCGGCCCGCGCCGGCGAGGCCGGGCGCGGCTTCGCCGTGGTGGCCGACGAAGTCCGCGCGCTGGCCTCGCGCACAGCCGACTCGGCATTGGATATCCACCGGCTGGTGGGCGACCTGCAACGCGGCGCCGGCGCCTCGGTGCAGGCCCTGCGCCACAGCTGCGAACAGGCCCACACCAGCCTCGACCAGGCCGGCCGCGCCGCCGGCGCGCTGGAGGAGATCGCCGGGCAGGTCTCGGCGATCCAGCGCATGAGCCTGGAGATCGCCGGGGCCATCGAGGAACAGGGCTGCGCCAGCGAGGAGATCGAACGCAGCCTGCTGGCCATCCGGGAGTCGGCCGACGGCAATGCCGCCAGTGCGAGCCATAGCCAGGCCAGTGCGGCGCGGGTGGCGGAGTTGGCGGCGGGGTTGAGGATGATGGCGGGGCATTTCTGGGAGGGAAGGCGCAATGCTTGAATGAGGGCGCTGCTCTTCGTAGGAGCGAGCTTGCTCGCGAATGGGGTTTCCTGGGAGCTGCAGGTGCTGGGGTTCAGAGCGCCCTCTCCCTAACCCTCTCCCTGAAGGGAGAGGGGACCGTTGGGCAGATGCTGATATTTCGGCGTTAGCCGGCTTGTACCGAGTACCCGGCTGACACCAAATCCCTTCTCGGCACGGACAAGCCCCCTCTCCCTTCAGGGAGAGGGCTGGGGAGAGGGAACGGAGCCAAACCAAAACACCGAAGTCACAGCTGGGCACTGTTCGCGAGCAAGCTCGCTCCTACGAAAAGCCCCTCTACCCCGCCTGCAACCCCCGCGCCGCAACGAACGCCAGAAACGCCTCCCGGCTCGAATACCGCGGCTGATATCCGAACTCCCGCTTCAACCTCGCATTGTCCAGCACCGGCCGGTAGCGCATGAAATCCACCTGCTCCGGGCCGAAGGGCGCCAGGCCCAGCGGCCGCAGCATGGCCAGCGCGCCGCGCAGCAGCGGCGCCGGCAGGGTGCGGTAGGGTTTGCGCAGCAGGCCGGCGATCTCGCGCAGGCTCAGCGCGCCGTCGCCGGCCAGGTTGTAGATGCCTTCGCTGCCCTGCTCCAGGCCCTGGCGGATGATGTTCACCACGTCCTGGTCCCAGATGAACACGAAGCGGCTGCAGCGGCCACTTATCCCCAGCACCGAACGCCCCATGAACAGGTCGGTGACCGGGTTATGCACACCCCGGCCGAGGATGGTGCCGGGGCGCAGCACCAGTTGGCGCAGCTGTGGACAACTCTGCCGCAGGCCGGCCAGCAGCTGTTCGATCTCGTGCTTGTGGCGGGCGTAGGGGAACTGCGACTGGCCGCGCAGGGGGTGGTTCTCGTCGATCAGCTCGGCGTTGTCCGGGTGGAAGCCGTAGGCCGCGGCGGAACTGGCCACTACCAGTTGGCCCACCTCGTGCTCCACCGCCGCCTCGAACAGCGCACGGCTGCCGCCGACCTCGATGGTGTGCAGGCGGGTGGCGGACATCTGCGGCGGCGGGTTGACCACCGAGGCCAGGTGCACGATGGCCTGCGGGCGCCACTGCCGCACGCACTCGCGGACCTGCCTGGGGTGGCCGATGTCCAGCTGCACCGGCTCGATGTTCGGCCGCAGGTGCTGCGTCGGCAGGCTGCGCACGTCGGCGGCCACCAGCGTCCAGTCGCGATGCTGGACCGCCAGTTCGTTGAGCAGGTTCTGGCCGATGTGGCCAGCCGCGCCGGTGATCAGGACGCGCATGGGTGCGGCCTCCGCGTTGGGCGATGCGGCAGGGCGTTGCCGCTAGCGAAAGGCCATCAATCACCCATCGCGCCACGCCTGATGATAGACCGGGCCGGGGCAGGTCGCAGCCCGTCGCCAAGGGTGCCGCCCATGGGTAGGTGGATCGGCGGCAATCCGCTATTCTCCTGGCTTTGCTTTTTTCCAGGCTTGGCCCATGCGTTGGTTGTTCCTCCCCCTCCTGTTCCTGCTCGGCGGCGGCTGGTCGTTGGCCGATTCGCGCTCGACCGTGGAGGGCTACCAGTTGCAGAACGGCATGGGCGTGCTGTTCAAGCCGACCAGCCAGCGCGGCTCGGTGTCCATCCGCCTGGTGGTGGGCGTCGGCTTCTCCGACTTCAGCTGCCATGACCGGCAACTGCCGCACCTGCTGGAGCACCTGTTCTTCAGCGGCCTGGACGGCGGCGACGAGGCCGGCCTGGAAGCGCGCATGCAGGCCCTGGGCGGCCAGTGGAACGCCTACACCAGCGAGGGCGACACCACCTTCGTCATCGAGGCGCCGGCGGCCACCCAGCGCCAGGTGCTCGACCTGCTGCTGGAAGTGCTCACCCGCACGCAACTGGACAAGGCCAAGGTAGAGGCCACCAAGCAGGTGCTGATCCGCGAGGACGGCGGCCACTACTCGCACCTGCAGCGCTTCCTCGACCACCAGAACACCAGCCGCCCGGGCCAGGAACAGCTGGCCGTGGAACTCGGCCTGGCCTGCGCCGAGCGCCCGCAGGTGGCGCACCTGACCCAGGCCCAGCTGGAGCAGCTGCGCAGCGACTGGTACGTGCCGGCCAACATGACGCTGATCGTGGTCGGCGACCTCGACCCGCGCCTGCCCGCCTACCTCAGCCACACCTTCGGCAGCCTGCCCGACCGGGCTACGCCGGAACGCCGCGAACTGCCGGAAATGCAGGGCCCGGCGGCGCGCCAGCGGACGCTGGACAGCGGCCTGTTCGGCGAGGGCGCGGTAGTGCACTGGATCTTCCCCGAGCCGGCCGAAGCCGACGGCGCCGCCCTCGACCTGCTGCAGGCCTACCTGAGCGACGCCCTCTATGCCGACCTGCGGGTCCATCGCGAGCTGTCCTACGGGCCCTGGAGCGAGCGCACCTCCTACGCCAACCAGGGCTTCCTCAGCCTCAACGCGGACATCGCCCGGGAGGATGAGGACGCCACCCTGAAGGCCCTGCGCGAGGTGGTGGAGAACATCCGCCAGCACGGCCTGGACGCCCAGCGCTTCGCCCGCATCCAGCGGGTGCAGCGGGCGCAGTTGGCCTGGAGCACGCCGAGCAACGCCAGCCTCGCCGACTACTACTGGGGTGCGCTGGGCGACTACGACGGCAGCCAGTTCCCCAACGAGGACCGGCGCCTGGCCAAGGTCAGCCTGCAACGGGCCAACGACACGGCGCGCCAGCTGTTCAAGGACGAAGGCTACCTGCGCATCGAGAAGCCGCTGCTGGACGACGACATGGTCTACCCGCTGGCCGCCGGCGCGGTGCTGTTGGTGCTGCTGCCGCCGGCGGCCCTGTGGCTGTGGTGCCGCCGGCGCAAGCGCTGAGCCTTATAGCGCCAGGCGGCGGATCACCCGGGTGGCGTCGTCCGGGTCGCGCTGGGCGCGGAAGCCCAGTTCCACGGCGAGGTCGCGCATGTCGCGGTCGATGGCCTGGTCGATGCTGTACATCTGGGTGAAGCCGTTGCGCCGCGCCACGTCGATCAGGTGACGCATCAGCGCCTTGCCCAGGCCCCGGCGCTTCCAGTCGTCGGCGGTGGTCAGGGCGCATTCGCACTGGTTCGCGTCCACCTTGGCGTAGCGGCTGATGCCGATTTCGCGCAGTTCGCCTTCGTCGTGCACCAGGGCGACGAATGCCATGTTGTCCTGGTAATCCACGTCCATCAGGCTGTCGAGCAGCGCGTCGCTGATCTTCACTTCGCCGTGGAAACGCAGCTTGCGCGTCATCGGCGACAGGCGTTCGAGGAAGTTGCGCTCCAGCTCGCGGTCTTCCGCGCGCAGCGGGCGGATCAGCACGTGGCTGCCGTCGTCGAGCGTCTCGATCCAGTGGTCATGGCCGCCGGCGGCGAGCGCCGCGGCTTGCTGGTGCAGGGGGGTGGGCATGGCGTTGTCTCCGAGGAGAAGAAGGAAATGTCGTTGACCTATCCTTCTCCTGCCGCCCCCGGCCACCCTTGACCGAGGTCAAGGCCGGCCGGGGGCGGCCAGTGGCAAAGCGCCGCAGCCCCTCAGGCGCCGGCCAGCGCGCCGCCGGAAGTGGCCGCGCGGCCGCGGCGGCGGAACAGCACCAGGGTGGCGACAAGGCCCAGCAACGCCGCGCCGCTCAGCCACAGGCCGGGAGCGGCCTTGTTGTCCAGGGCATGGATGAGCCAGGTGCAGGCCGCCGGGGTGAAGCCGCCGAAGGTGGCGGTGGCCAGGCTGTAGGCCAGGGAGAAGCCGGTGGTGCGCACGTCCGCCGGCATCACCTCGGTCAGCGCCACCACCATGGCGCCGTTGTAGCTGCCGTAGAGGAACGACAGCCACAGTTCCACCGTCAGCAGGCGGGCGAAGCTGGGCTCGGCCACCAGCCAGGACAGCGTCGGGTAGGCGGTCAGCAGCGCCAGCACGGTGGCGGCGAGCAGCAGCGGGCGGCGGCCGACGCGGTCGGACAGCGCGCCCATCACCGGCAGCCAGAAGAAGTTCGACAGGCCGATGCACATGGTCACCAGCAGGGCGTCGAAGTCCGACAGGTGCAGCTCGTTCCTGCCGAAGGTCGGGGTGTAGGCGGTGATCAGGTAGAAGGACACGGTGGTCATCACCACCATGGCGGTGCCGGCCAGCACCAGGCCGAAGTTCTGCCCGATGGAGCGCAGCACCTCGCCCAGGCGCGGGTGGTGCTTGCGTTGCTGGAAGGCCTCGGTCTCCTCCAGGGAGCGGCGGATGACGAACAGCGCCGGGACGATCATGCAGCCGACGAAGAAGGGCACGCGCCAGCCCCACTCGCCCATCTGCGCGGGGCTCAGCCAATGGTTGAGGATGACCCCCAGCAGCCCGGCGAAGACCACCGCCACCTGCTGGCTGGCGGACTGCCAGCTGACGAAGAAGCCGCGCTTGCCGGGGCTGGCGATCTCCGCCAGGTACACCGACACGCCGCCCAGCTCGACACCGGCGGAAAAGCCCTGCAGCAGGCGGCCGAGCAGCACCAGCAGCGGCGCCAGCGCGCCGAGGGTGGAATAGCCGGGGACGAAGGCGATCAGCAGGGTGCCCATGGCCATCAGCGCCAGGGTGATGATCAGGCCCTGGCGGCGGCCATGGCGGTCGATGTAGGCGCCGAGGAAGATGGCCCCCAATGGGCGCATCAGGAAGCCGGCGCCGAAGGTGGCCAGCGACAGCATCAGCGAGGCGAAGGGGTCGTCGCCGGGGAAGAAGGTCTTGGCGATGGCGGTGGCGTAGAAGCCATACACCATGAAGTCGTACATCTCGAGGAAGTTGCCGCTGACGACGCGGAACACGGCCTTGGCCTTGGAATTCTTGGAAGCCATGGGAAACACCATTCTGACGATCACGGGGCCCTTCCCGGATGCGAGCAGGCAGGCAGCGGCCGGGAAGATATTTGTAACCCTATGTGTAAAAACTGCCCGAGATCAAATGAAAAATGGCTGAAAGGCCCGAATTACAAGGGTTTGAAAGGCTGGTGAAAGCTTCGTGACAACTCGTCGGAAAATTCACAAAAGATTGGCAGGTATGGCAGGCGTCATTCCCGCCTAGGGATTGCTCGCCTGCAACCGGCGCCCCATTTCCGCTTCCCGTTCCCGCGCCAGCTTCACCTGGAACAGCTTCCATTCGCGCTCGATCACCGCGTAGGGCACGAACACGCTGATGCGTTTGGCGCCCTTGAGCCCCGGGTGCTGCACGCCGCCCCAGGCCGTGCCCTTGTAGCCGATGTTCATGCCCAGCACGCTGCCGTCGGCCGCCACCAGCGGCCCGCCGGACATCCCCTGGGCCAGGGCTGCGTCATGGATGCCGTACAGCTCTTCGTTGGGCTCGTTGAGGTTGCGGTAGGGCACCGGCCACACCCGCCCGCGGGAGCTCACCGGCAGCAGCAGGGTACTGCTGCCCAGCGCCGTCACCGCCTCGCCATTGCGCGGCGCGCGCCAGTGCGGCAGCGGCCCGTCGGCCTTGCGGCGGATGAACACCAGGTCGCAGCGGGTGCTGCAGGAATAGGCCAGGTCCGACAGATAGGGCACGTGGGCAGCGGTCACCGCATAGTCGGCGTTCCACTGCACCGCCGAAGCCACCATCAGCCCCGGCGCCGGCAGGCCGGACAACACCGTGAAATAACGCGAATTGAGCTGGCCATCGACTTCCGGCTTCACCCAGCCGTTGCAGCCGGCCAGCAGGGCGCACAGCGCCAGGCAACTCACTTTCCCTCTCATTGCGATTTTCCTTAATTTGATTTGAGGAAAATCTAATTTCGATTAAAGGAAAGTTCTTATGGAAAATTAACCCTATTAAGTGGCGCGAATCCTTAATTAAAAATCCAATTACCTAATTGTTTCTGAAAGAAACTTCAGAAGAATAAGGATATTTAAATATTTTCCGATTTTTTTAATTAAACGACCGGGCTTCAGCCGAAGAACCAGTAGCACACGCCGATGGACGCCAGCACCCCGGCAAGGTCCGCCAGCAGGGCGCAGCCCACGGCGTGGCGGGCGCGCTGGATGCCCACCGAGCCGAAGTACACCGCCAGCACGTAGAAGGTGGTCTCGGTGCTGCCCTGCACGGTGGCCGCCAGGCGCGCGGCGAAGCTGTCCACGCCCTGGCTCTGCATGGTCTCCAGCAGCATGGCGCGCGCCGCGCTGCCGGAGAACGGCTTGACCAGCGCAGTGGGCAGGGCGTCGACGAAGCGGGTGTCCCAGCCCAGGCCCTCGACCGTCCAGCGGATGCCGCCGAGCACCAGCTCCAGGGCCCCGGAGGCGCGCAGCACGCCGACGGCGCAGAGCATCGCCACCAAGTAGGGCAGCAGGTTCTTGGCCACGTCGAAACCTTCCTTCGCGCCTTCGACGAAGGTTTCGTACACCGGCACCTTCTTCAGCCAGCCGAGCACCAGGAACGCCACGATCAGGCCGAACAGGGTGAGGTTGCCCAGCAGCGAGGAGAGCTGCGCCAGCGCCGTGGCGGAAAGCCCGGCCAGCAGCGCCATGAAGGCGCCCAGGGCGAGAGCGCCGGGGATCAGGTAGGCGAGCACCAGCGGGTCCCACAGGCGCAGGCGCTGCATGACCGCCACCGAGAGCAGGCCGACCAGGGTCGAGGCGCTGGTGGCCAGGAGGATCGGCAGGAACACCAGGGTGGGGTCGGCCGCGCCCTGTTGCGCGCGGTACATGAAGATGGTCACCGGCAGCAGCGTCAGCGACGAGGCGTTGAGCACCAGGAAGAGGATCTGCGCGTTGCTCGCCGTGGTGCTGCTGGGGTTGAGTTCCTGCAGCGCCTTCATCGCCTTGAGGCCGATGGGGGTGGCGGCGTTGTCCAGGCCCAGGCCGTTGGCGGCGAAGTTCAGGGTGATCAGGCCGATGGCCGGGTGCCCGGCCGGCACCTCGGGCATCAGCCGGCGGAACAGCGGGCCCAGCAGCCAGGCCAGGCGCTCCACCAGACCGGCCTTCTCGGCGATGCGCAGGAAGCCCAGCCAGAGCGTCAGGGTGCCGAACAGCAGGACCATGACCTCCACCGACAACTTGGCCATGGCGAACAGGCTCTCCACCATGGCGGCGAACACGTCGGCCTGGCCGCCGAGCAGCCAGCGCGACAGCGCGGTGACCGCCGCGACCAGGAAAAAGCCGAGCCAGAGGCCGTTGAGCATGGGTATCCCCCCAAGGACGTTGGCCGCGATGATAACGGCGCGCGTGCATCGCTGCCAGAAACGCCAAGGCCGCAAAGCGCCTCCGGGCTCGATCCCGAAGCCGGGCATGCGCCCGGTGTAACGGCAGATAACCGCGAACGGTTATTCGCCCTACGTCAATGGTGGGTTGGGTGTAGGGCGAATAACGCGAAGCGTTATCCGCCGTTCGGCCTGGCTCAGTGCGCGGTGTTCTGCCGGGCGTCGCTCAGCAGCTCTTCGCCGCGGCCCTGTTCCACCGCCTGCCAGTAGAGCGCGCCCTGCTTGCCGTCGTAGATGCCTTCCCACTTGGAGATCACCAGCACCGCCAGGGCGTTGCCGATGACGTTCAGCGCGGTGCGCGCCATGTCCATGATGCGGTCGACGCCGGCGATGAAGGCCAGGCCTTCCAGGGGGATGCCGACGCTGCCCAGGGTGGCCAGCAGGACCACGAAGGACACCCCCGGCACGCCGGCGATGCCCTTGGAGGTGACCATCAGCGTCAGCACCAGCATCAGTTGCTGGCCGATGGACAGGTCGATGCCGTAGAGCTGAGCGATGAAGATCGCCGCGATGCTCTGGTAGAGCGTCGAGCCGTCGAGGTTGAACGAGTAGCCGGTGGGCACCACGAAGCTGCTCACCGCCTTGGGCGCGCCGTAGGCTTCCATCTTCTCGATGATGCGCGGCAGCACGGTCTCGGAGCTGGCGGTGGAATAGGCCAGGACCAGCTCGTCCTTGAAGATGCGCATCAGCTTGATGATCGAGAAGCCGAACAGCCGCGCCACCAGGCCCAGCACCATGAAGGCGAAGAAGGCGATGGCGAAGTACACCAGCAGCACCAGCTTGGCCAGCGGCAGCAGCGAGGCGAAGCCGAAGCTGGCGACGGTCACGGCGATCAGCGCGAACACGCCGACCGGCGCGTAGAGCATGATCATGTGGGTGACGCGGAACATGGCCTCGGCCACGCCCTGGAACATCTTCACCAGCGGCTCGCGGGTGGGCGCCGGCAGCGACGACAGGCCCAGGCCGAACATCACCGAGAAGAAGATGATCGGCAGCATCTCGCCGCGGGCCATGGCGGCGAAGATGTTCGACGGGATCAGGTTGAGGATGGTCTCGATGAACGCGTGGTGGTGTTCCACTTCCTTGGCGGTCTGCGCGTACTTGGAGATGTCCACCGTGCCCAGGGTGCTCATGTCGATGCCGGCGCCGGGCTGGAACAGGTTGGCCAGCACCAGGCCGACGACGATGGCCACCGTGGTGATGATCTCGAAGTAGACGATGGTCTTCAGGCCGATGCGCCCGAGCTTCTTGGCGTCGCCCATGCCGGCGATGCCGACGATCAGCGAGGAGATGACGATCGGTACCACGATCATCTTGATCAGGCGGATGAAGATGTCGCCCGCCGGCTGCAGGATGTTGCTGATCCACCAGGCCTTTTCCGCGCTGAAGTGGTTCAGCACGGTACCCATGGCGATGCCCAGTGCCAGATCGATGACGATCTGCCAGGCGAGGCTGAGCTTGGCTTTGCCCATAGTGTGTTCACCCTTGGTTCTTGTGGAAGTCGGGGGTTTCGCCCGCCGCCGGGATGGCCGGGGTGGCGAAAAAAAGGGCGCATGATTCCCACCCCCCTTCTTCGCGTCTAATGCCGGAAACGGCTACCCCATGCACAATCGGCATGGGGAAAAGCAAATGGAACGGGTGTTCCAGGCCCACGGGCCATTGCTTTTTTGCATGGGATTGGGCTGAAAAGACCGTGGCGGCCGCTTTTTTCGAACCCTGTGGGTGGAAAGCGAGGCTCGGGGAGGCATTCGCTTTCCCTGCCGCGGGTGCGCTGCCGTGACGCAGGCGTGGGGGCCTGCAGTTCGCGATGGATGGTCGTCCGGGTGACCAGGCGCGGCGGGGATATTTTAGGGGGCCAGGGGGGTGGGTCGGGGTTGATTGATATCAGGGAAGTTGGAGGTGGGGTGATGGGGCCTTAAGAGCGCCCTCTCCGTTCAAGAGCGCCCTCTCCCTAACCCTCTCCCTGAAGGGAGAGGGGACCGTTCGGAGTGCGTGGGTATTCCTGAGTTAGCCGGCAACTCCGAAGGTTTCCGGCCGAAACCTTAACTTTCAGCCAGCGGACTGCCCCTCTCCCTTCAGGGCGGGGCGTGCAGCCGAGGGCTGGGGAGAGGGGCTCTTCAAGCTCCACAAGCTCCATAACTTCCACAAGCTCCACAGAAGCCATCGAAGCTCCCCCTCACAGCCTCACACCTGACCCGGCCCTCGTCGGAGGTACTCCCTGTACCCCTGGGTCGCTGCGGGCTCACCACTCCCCCCAGCATCCCGGCCCCCTGGTCATGCGCCATTGCCGGCGCGGATTTCAGTACCAGTTCGGATCGGCCTTGAGCTGCTCGTCGAGCAGCTGCTGCATGCCGGCGTCCGGTTCGCCCAGCCAGCGGAAGCTGGCGTGGCGGCTGGGCGACTTGTCCGGCGGCAGGTTTTCCGGCACCTGCACGTAGAGCGCGTAGGCGTCCTTCTTGTTCCAGCTGAAGGCCACGTAAAGGCGGTTGGCCGCGCAGTCGTGGGCCTTGCACAGCTCACCCACCAGGTATTTGTCGCCGTCCTCCTCCTCTACCTGCATGGGGGTGGCGGTGCCGTCCAGGTTCATCACCCAGTCGGGCAGCCGTTCTTCCTTCTTCACCAGGTCCTGCCAGGTCTCGCGGTACTGCGGGTCGCTGTCCAGCAGCTCGTTGAGGCGGTAGATGGCGTCGTTGTCGGCCGCCCACCCCTGCCCGGCCGCCAGCAGCGGCAGCGCGAGCAGGAACCGACGCAGCGGGCGCGGCTCAGCCACGGCGCCGCCCGACGAAGAAGGAGATGACGAAGAGCACCAGGAACAGCACGAAGAGAATCTTGGCGATACTGGTCGCGGCGCCGGCGATGCCACCGAAGCCGAGTACCCCGGCGATGATGGCGATGATCAGGAATGTGAGAGCCCAGCTCAGCATGGAATGTCTCCTCTGTCATGGAAAGGCGGTGCGCGCCCCTCAGAACACCCAGCTCACCCGCGAGGTCTGGCGGACCACCGCGGTGCTGGCGGCCTCTTCCGTGATGGCCATTCGTTCGTCCTGCAGCCTCGACGGCTGTCCGAGGAAAGCGCTGGACACAGGTTCCTGCACCGGCGCGGCGGAAGGCAGTGGAGCGACCGGATACCAACGGTCCAGCAGTACGACCACGGCGACGGCCAGCAACAGCAGCCGCCCCAGCGAATCCCCCTTGGCTCCATCAGCGTTCATCGACGTGCTCCTCCCGAAGGACTGGTGATCGGCCGGTGCGGGTGCACCGGGCCTCCCGCAACCTGTCTCGCACGCCGCGTGCCAGGTCGATGACTTTGACTAATCCCTTTTAAAACAATGGTTTGTAAAAATCGGCGGGCCCTCGGCAGCGCGCATCCTGCACGACAGGCCGGTTCCGGCCGTGCGTTTTGCACGGGACCCGGCAGGTCGTTCCCCTTCCCGTCCGCTTTCCTTCGCCAGAGGCGCCGGTGTCCTTCAGAGATGCGTCTAACTTTCATTGCAACTTGCAAGAAATTTCCTGGACTAAAAGACGCATACGCGAAAGGAATTTCCTACTACGAGGCACCCCGAATGGACCCCACTCCGGAGACGCTTGGCCGAATCCTGCTGGTCGACGACGAACCCGCCATCCTGCGCACCTTCCGCTATTGCCTGGAGGACCAGGGCTACAGCGTGGCCACCGCATCCAGCGCGGCCCAGGCCGATGCCCTGCTGCAACGCCAGGTCTTCGACCTGTGCTTCCTCGACCTGCGCCTGGGCGAGGACAACGGCCTGGACGTGCTGGCCCAGATGCGCCTGCAGGCGCCCTGGATGCGCGTGGTGATCGTCACCGCGCATTCCGCCGTGGACACCGCCGTGGACGCCATGCAGGCCGGCGCCGCCGACTACCTGGTCAAGCCCTGCAGCCCCGAGCAGCTGCGCCTGGCCGCGGCCAAGCAGCTGGAGGTGCGCCAGCTCACCGCGCGCCTGGAGGCCCTGGAGGGCGCCCAGGCCAGCCAGGCCGAGCAGCTCGAATCCCACAGCCCGGCGATGACCGCGGTGCTGGAGACCGCGCGCCAGGTAGCCGCCACCGACGCCAACATCCTCATCCTCGGCGAATCCGGCTCCGGCAAGGGCGAGCTGGCCCGCGCCATTCACGCCTGGAGCAAGCGCGCGAAGAAATCCTGCGTGACCATCAACTGCCCGTCGCTGAACGCCGAGCTGATGGAGAGCGAGCTGTTCGGCCACAACCGCGGGGCCTTCACCGGCGCCAGCGAGAGCACCCAGGGGCGGATCAGCCAGGCCGACGGCGGCACCCTGTTCCTCGACGAGATCGGCGACTTCCCGCTGCCGCTGCAGGCCAAGCTGCTGCGTTTCATCCAGGACAAGGAATACGAGCGCGTCGGCGACCCGGTGACGCGCCGCGCCGACGTGCGCATCCTCGCCGCGACCAACCGCGACCTGGCCGGCATGGTGGCCCAGGGGGCGTTCCGCGAAGACCTGCTCTACCGCCTCAACGTCATCGTCCTCAACCTGCCGCCGCTGCGCGAGCGCGCCGAGGACATCCAGGGCCTGGCCGAGCGCTTCCTCGCCCGCTTCGTCAAGGACTACGGGCGCCCGGCCCGCGGCTTCAGCCCGGCCTCGGCCGCGCTGCTGCGGCAGTACGCCTGGCCGGGCAACGTGCGCGAGCTGCGCAACGTGATCGAGCGCGCCAGCATCATCTGCAACCAGGAACTGGTGGAGCCCGAGCACCTGGGGCTCGGCGAACAGAGCGGCGCCGCCGCCGTGCCGCGGGTCGGCGAGGCGCTGAGCCTGGAGGAGCTGGAGAAGGCCCACATCGCCTCGGTGATGGCCAGCGCCCCGACCCTCGACCAGGCGGCGAAGATCCTCGGCATCGACGCCTCCACCCTGTACCGCAAGCGCAAGCAGTACAACCTGTGAAGCGCGCGCTGACCCTGCGCTCGCGGATGTTCCTCAGCATCTCGGCGCTGATCACCCTGGCCCTGATCGGCCTGCTACTGGGGGTGTTCAGCGTGATGCTGATGGGCCGCGAACAGGAGCGGCTGATCTCGCACAACTTCGCCACCATCGCCAGCAGCCAGCAGTTGCGCCAGTCGCTGGACGACCAGTTGGCCCAGCTGCTCAGCGACAGCCCCGACGCGCAGCGCCTGGCGCGGCTGCGCGAGCAGTTCGACCGCTACCTCGCCGAAGGCCGGGCGAAAGCCGCCAGCGACGTCGAGCGCACCCTCTACGAGCGCATCGACCAGGCCAACCAGGAGTTCCAGGGCCAGGTCAGCTCCTCCGGCAGCAACCGCTGGAGCCTGGTGGTGGAGAGCGACTTCAGCCGCACCTTCACCTCCCTGCACCAGTACCTGCTGGCGCTGCACAACCACGCCATCCAGACCATCAGCGACGCGGAGCGCAGCTCGCGCCGCCACGCCTGGCTGATCGCCAGCCTGCTGGGGCTGGTGGGCGTGGCCATGCTGGTGATCGGCTTCGTCACCGCCCACGGCATCGCCCGCCGCTTCGGCGCCCCCATCGAGGCCCTGGCGCAGGCCGCCGACCGCATCGGCAAGGGCGACTTCGAGGTCAGCCTGCCGGTCTCGCGGGAAGCCGAGATGGCCTCGCTGAGCCGGCGTTTCGGCCTGATGGCCCAGGCCCTGGCCGAGTACAAGGCGACCAACATCGAGGCGGTGCTGGCCGGCCAGCGGCGCCTGCAGGCGGTGCTCGACAGCATCGACGACGGCCTGGTGATCATCGACCGGCGCAGCCGCATCGAGCACGCCAACCCGGTGGCCAGCCGCCAGCTGTTCTCCCGGGCCGACCCCCATGGCCAGCTGCTGGGCGAGCTGATCGACAACCAGGAGCTGCTGCAGGCCACCGGCCTGGTGCTGCAGGGCGAGTCGATGGGCGACGATACGCCCCAGGACCTGCAGGTCGAGATCGGCGGCGAAAACCGCCTGCTGGCCTGGACCCTGGCCCCGGTCACCCATGACGACGGGCGCAACATGGGCGCGGTGCTGGTGCTGCGCGACGTCACCGAGCTGCGCGCCTTCGAGCGGGTGCGCAGCGAATTCGTGCTGCGCGCCTCCCACGAGCTGCGCACCCCGGTCACCGGCCTGCACATGGCCTTCGCCCTGCTGCGCGAACGCCTGGCGCTGCCCGAGGGCAGCCGCGAGCGCGAGCTGGCCGACACCGTCGACGAGGAAATGCAGCGTCTGGTGCGGCTGATCGACGACCTGCTGAACTTCTCCCGCTACCAGGACGGCCAGCAGAAGCTCGACCGCCAGCCCTGCGCGGTGGGCGAGCTGCTGGAACAGGCGCGCCAGCGCTTCCTCGCCCGCGCCCAGGCCCAGGGCATCGGCCTGGGGATAGTGCTGGAGGACCGGCTGCCGGTCCTCAGCGTCGACCGCCTGCGCCTGGAGCGCGTGCTGGACAACCTGCTGGGCAACGCCCTGCGCCACACCCCGAAGGGCGGCAGCGTGCAGCTGCTCGCCCAGCGCCAGAGCCAATGGCTGATGCTGGCGGTGGAGGACTCCGGCGAGGGCATCGCCTACAGCCAGCAGGCGCGCATCTTCGAGCCCTTCGTGCAGGTGGGCCGGCGCAGCGGCGGGGCCGGCCTGGGCCTGGCCCTGTGCAAGGAGATCGTGCAGCTGCACGGCGGGCGCATCGGCGTGCGCTCGCAGCCCGGCCAGGGCACGCGCATCTACATGCTGCTGCCGGTCTGAACCGCCGGCGCGGCCATGGAGGTGGGCACCGCCAGCAGCAGCGCGGCGGTCTCCAGGTCCGGCACGCCGTCGAAGCGCGCCGGCCGGTAGCGCATCTGGAAGGCGGCGATGACGTTGCGCGTCGCCTCGTCCAGCTGGCCATTGAGCGGCACCGCGTAGCCATGCCGCGCCAACTGCTGCTGGAACCAGCCGGGCGCCGGCAGCTGGCCGTTCAGCTCGGCCAGGCGATGCGCCAGGTCGCCCGGCTGCGGCCAAGGGATCAGGCCGGCGTCGGCCAGGCGCTTCCAGGGGAAGGCCGGGCCCGGATCGACCTTGCGCTGCGGGGCGATGTCGCTGTGCCCGAGGATGTGCTCGGGGGTGATGCCCTGGCGCTTGACGATGTCCTTCAGCAGCAGGATGAGGGCATCGATCTGGCCCTGTGGATAAGGTGTCCACACCCGCCCTTCGGAGGTCTCGCGGTAGCCAGGGTTGACCAGCTCGATGCCGATCGAGGTGGAGTTCAGCCAGGTCCGCCCCTGCCACTCGCTCTGCCCGGCGTGCCAGGCGCGGCGGTTCTCGTCCACCAGTTGGTAGATGGTCGGCGGATTGGCGCCGATCAGGTAGTGGGCGCTGACCTCGCCGCGGGTGAGCAGCTGCAGCGAGCGCGGCAGGTCCGCCGAGGTGTAGTGGATGATGATGTACTGGACACGGCTGTCCTGGTTGCGCGAGGGGTGCTCGCGGTCGATTTCCAGGCCGCCCCGGCCGGCGCAGGCGGCCAGCAGCAGGGTGGCGAATATCAGGCACAGGTGGCGCATGGTGGCTCCACGGTCATCCGACGATGTGCAGCACGCTACGCAGGTTCTGCAGCAGCATGTTGACGCTGAGCATGATCAGCAGCATGCCGGCCAGGCGCTCTACGGCGGTGAGCCCGCGCGGGCCGAGGAAGCGCTGCAGGAAGGAAGCCTGCAGCAGGATCAGCGCGGTGGCGGCCCAGGCCAGGATCACCGCCAGGTACAGCTCCCATAGCGGACCAGTGTAGGTGGTGCGCAGGGTGATCAGCATGGCCAGCGCCGAAGGCCCGGCCACCGCCGGGGTGGCCAGGGGCACCAGCAGCGGCTCGCTGTCGGGCATGTCGCCGAGCACGCCCTGGGGCGTGGGGAAGATCAGGCGCATGGCGACCACGAAGAGGATGATGCCGCCGGCGATGCCGGTGGCCTCCCTGGACAGGCCCAGGCCGGTGAGGATGTGCTCGCCCAGGGTGAGGAACAGCAGCAGCAGGCCGAGGGCGAACAGCAGCTCGCGCAGCGCGACCTTGAGCCGGCGTTCGGCCGGCACCGACTTGAGGGCGGCGAGGAACACCGCGATGTTGCCGAAGGGGTCGGTGATCAGGAAGATCAGGACGGCGACGCCGAGCATGTGGATAACTCCAGGAACAGGAACCGACGCCTGGGCGCCGGGCAGAAAGCCGTCCCTGTGGATGAATCAGCCGGGGACGCGACGGCCGTGGGCGCCTGTGCATAACTTCACGGCAGGCTCCGCGCGGGTGTGGATGTCGGTTTATCCACAGCCCCTCAGGACTTCTTGATCTTCTCCGGGCGCTTCCAGCCCTCGATCACCCGCTGCTTGGCGCGGCCAACCGCGAGGGTCTGCGCCGGGACCTCGGCGGTGATGGTGGAACCCGCGCCGGTCGTGGCCCCGGCGCCGATATCCACAGGCGCCACCAGCGAGTTGTTGGAGCCGATGAACACGTCTTCGCCGATCACCGTGCGCCATTTGTTGGCGCCATCGTAGTTGCAGGTGATGGTGCCGGCGCCGATGTTGGTGCGCGCGCCGACCTCGCTGTCGCCCAGGTAGGTCAGGTGGCCGACTTTCACACCCTCGTGCAGGTGGGCGTTCTTCAGCTCGACGAAGTTACCCACATGCACCTGGCTCTCCAGCACGCTGCCGGGGCGCAGGCGGGCGAACGGGCCGACGTCGCTGCCGGGGCCGACGTCGGCGCCTTCCAGGTGGCTGTTGGCCTTGATGATGGCGCCGCGGCGCAGGACGCTGTTGCGGATGGTGCAGTTCGGGCCGATCTGTACTTCGTCCTCGATGTCCACGCGGCCTTCCAGCACCACGTTGACGTCGATCTGCACGTCGCGGCCGGCGTTGACCTCGCCGCGCACGTCGAAGCGCGCCGGGTCCAGCAGGGTCACGCCCTGGGCCATCAGGCGGCGGGCGATGCGCAGCTGGTAGAAGCGCTCCAGCTCGGCCAGCTGCAGGCGGTCGTTGGCGCCCTGCACTTCCATGGCCGCCTGGGGTTGCGCGGTGGCCACGCGCAGGCCGTCGGCCACCGCCATGGCGATGACGTCGGTGAGGTAGTACTCGCCCTGGGCGTTGGCGTTGGACAGCCGGCCCAGCCAGCCTTCCAGGCGCTGGCGCGGCACGCAGAGGATGCCGGTGTTGCCCTCGCGGATGGCGCGCTGCTCGGCGCTTGCATCCTTCTGTTCGACGATGGCCTTCACCTCGCCGTCCTGGCCGCGGATGATCCGGCCGTAGCCGGTGGGGTCGTCCAGCTCCACGGTGAGCAGCGCCAGTTGCTCGGCGCTGGCCTGCTGCAGCAGGCGTTCGAGGGTCGGCAGCTCGATCAGCGGCACGTCGCCGTAGAGGATCAGCACACGCTCGGCGCTCAGGTAGGGCGCGGCCTGGGCCACGGCGTGGCCGGTGCCCAGCTGTTGTTCCTGGACCACGAAATTCAGGTCATCGGCCTGCAGGCGCTCGCGCACCCGTTCGGCGCCATGCCCGATCACCACGTGGATGCGCTGCGGGGCGAGGCCACGGGCGGTATCGATCACGTGGGCCAGCATGGGTTTGCCGGCGACCGGATGGAGGACTTTCGGCAGGGCCGAGCGCATGCGCGTGCCCTGGCCGGCGGCGAGGATGACGATTTCGAGGGACATGAAGTTGGACCGTCCTGGTAACGCTGGATGTAGAAAAAGAAAAAGGGTAGCCAAGGCTACCCTTTTCCCCTAGGTCGCTAAAGCCCGGGCCCCGGATTCGTCGCCGACTCCGAAGACCCTGGCCGTTGCGAGCCGGCTCAGCCGCCGAACTTCTTGCGAACCTGCTGGACCGTGCGCAGTTGCGCTGCGGCTTCGGCCAGGCGGGCTGCAGCGGAGCTGTAGTCGAACTCGGCACCTTTGGCGTGCAGAGCCTTCTCAGCTTCCTTCAGCGCGGTCTGAGCGGCCGCTTCGTCGAGGTCGCCCGCGCGGATCACGGTGTCGGCCAGGACCTTCACCATGTTCGGCTGGACTTCGAGGAAACCGCCGGAGATGTAGTACACCTCCTGCTCGCCACCCTGCTTGACCACGCGGATCGGACCCGGCTTGAGCTCGGTGATCAGCGGCGCGTGGCCCGGGGCGATACCCAGATCGCCGAGGGAACCGTGCGCAACGACCATCTCGACCAGTCCGGAGAAGATCTCCGCTTCGGCGCTGACGATGTCGCAGTGGACAGTAATAGCCATACCCTTGCCTCACGTAAGCGCCCGTTGCCGGGCGCACGGATTACAGCTTCTTCGCTTTCTCGATGGCTTCTTCGATGCCGCCGACCATGTAGAACGCCTGCTCCGGCAGGTGGTCGTAGTCGCCGTTGAGGATGCCTTTGAAGCCAGCGATGGTGTCCTTCAGGGAGACGTACTTGCCCGGCGAGCCGGTGAAGACTTCTGCCACGAAGAACGGCTGGGACAGGAAGCGCTGGATCTTACGAGCACGGGCCACCAGCAGCTTGTCGGACTCGGACAGTTCGTCCATGCCGAGGATCGCGATGATGTCCTTCAGCTCCTTGTAGCGCTGCAGGATGTACTGCACGCCACGAGCGGTGTCGTAGTGATCCTGGCCGATGACCAGCGGGTCCAGCTGACGGGAGGTGGAATCCAGCGGGTCCACGGCCGGGTAGATACCCAGCGAGGCGATGTCGCGGGACAGTACCACGGTGGCGTCGAGGTGGGCGAAGGTGGTCGCCGGGCTCGGGTCGGTCAGGTCGTCCGCGGGAACGTAGACGGCCTGGATCGAGGTGATCGAGCCTTGCTTGGTGGAGGTGATGCGCTCTTGCAGCACGCCCATTTCCTCGGCCAGGGTCGGCTGGTAGCCCACTGCGGAAGGCATACGGCCCAGCAGTGCGGATACTTCGGTACCGGCGAGGGTGTAACGGTAGATGTTGTCGATGAACAGCAGTACGTCGCGGCCTTCGTCACGGAACTTCTCGGCCATGGTCAGGCCGGTCAGCGCCACGCGCAGACGGTTGCCCGGCGGCTCGTTCATCTGGCCGTAGACCAGGGCTACCTTGTCGAGAACGTTGGAGTCCTTCATCTCGTGGTAGAAGTCGTTGCCCTCACGGGTACGCTCGCCCACACCAGCGAACACGGAGTAACCGCTGTGCTCGATGGCGATGTTGCGGATCAGCTCCATCATGTTCACGGTCTTGCCGACGCCGGCGCCACCGAACAGGCCTACCTTGCCGCCCTTGGCGAACGGGCAGACCAGGTCGATCACCTTGATGCCGGTTTCCAGCAGCTCGTTGCCGCCAGCCTGGTCAGCGTAGGAGGGAGCCTCGCGGTGGATACCCCAGCGCTCTTCCTCGCCGATGGGGCCGGCTTCGTCGATCGGGTTGCCCAGTACGTCCATGATGCGGCCCAGGGTCGCTTTACCGACCGGGACGGAGATGGCTGCGCCGGTGCTTTCCACGTTCAGGCCACGCTTGAGGCCTTCGGTGGAACCCATCGCAATGGAACGGACCACGCCGTCGCCCAGCTGCTGCTGGACTTCCAGGGTGGTGTCGACGCCCTGAACCTTCAGGGCCTCGTAGATGCTCGGCACGGCATCGCGCGGGAATTCCACGTCGATCACGGCGCCGATGATTTGAACGATACGTCCGCTACTCATGTCTGGTTCCTCTGAATTTTGAACCTGTTCTTACACCGCGGCAGCGCCGCCGACGATTTCCGAGATTTCCTGGGTGATCGCCGCCTGACGCGCCTTGTTGTAGACCAGCTGCAGTTCGCTGATCAGGTCACCGGCGTTGTCGGTAGCGTTCTTCATTGCAATCATCCGGGCCGCCTGCTCACAGGCGTTGTTCTCAACCACCGCCTGGTACACCTGGGATTCCACGTAGCGCACCAGCAGGCCGTCGAGCAGGGCCTTGGCATCGGGCTCGTAGAGGTAGTCCCAGTGGTGTTTCAGGTCTTCGTTGTCCTCGGCCACCAGCGGAACCAGCTGTTCCACGGTCGGCTTCTGGGTCATGGTGTTGACGAACTTGTTGGAAACCACGTACAGGCGATCGATACGCCCGTCCAGGTAGGCATCCAGCATGACCTTGACGCTGCCGATCAGATCGTTGATCGACGGCTCTTCGCCCAGGTGACTGATGGCTGCGACCACGTTGCCGCCATAGTTCTTGAAGAAGGATGCGCCCTTGGCACCGATCACGCACAGGTCGATCTCCGCGCCGGCTTCACGCTGGGCGGACATGTCCTTGACGAGCGCCTTGAACAGGTTGATGTTCAGGCCGCCGGCCAGGCCGCGATCGGAGCTCACCACGATGTAACCGACGCGCTTGACGGGGCGCTCGATCATGAACGGGTGACGGTACTCCGGGTTGGCGTTGGCCAGATGGCCGATCACCTGGCGAATGCGCTCCGCGTAGGGACGGCCGGCCGCCATGCGCATTTGTGCCTTGCGCATCTTGCTCACCGCCACCTTTTCCATGGCATTGGTGATTTTCTGCGTGCTTTTGATGCTCGCAATCTTGCTGCGAATCTCTTTTGCGCCTGCCATTTCACACCTATCGGGTTAGCAGGCGGGGGCCATTACCGGCCCCCGCTGCGGCTTACCAGGTTTGGGTGGCCTTGAACTTCTCGATGCCGGCCTTGATGCCCGCGTCGATTTCGTCGTTGAAGTCACCCTTCTCGTTGATCTTCGCCAGCAGAGCGGCATGCTCGCGCTGGAAGTAAGCGATCAACGCCTGTTCGAAGGCGCCCACCTTGGCGATCTCGACGTCCTGCAGGAAGCCACGCTCGGCGGCGTACAGGGACAGCGACATCTCGGCGATGGACATCGGCGCATACTGCTTCTGCTTCATCAGCTCGGTAACGCGCTGACCGTGCTCGAGCTGCTTGCGGGTGGCGTCGTCCAGGTCCGAGGCGAACTGGGCGAAGGCCGCCAGTTCACGGTACTGGGCCAGCGCGGTACGGATACCGCCGGACAGCTTCTTGATGATCTTGGTCTGGGCCGCGCCGCCGACACGGGATACCGAGATACCGGCGTTGACCGCCGGACGGATGCCCGAGTTGAACATGGAGGTTTCCAGGAAGATCTGGCCGTCGGTGATGGAGATCACGTTGGTCGGAACGAACGCGGACACGTCACCGGCCTGGGTTTCGATGATCGGCAGAGCGGTCAGGGAACCGGTCTTGCCAGTCACGGCGCCATTGGTGAACTTCTCGACGTATTCCTCGGAAACGCGGGAAGCGCGCTCCAGCAGGCGGCTGTGGAGATAGAACACGTCGCCCGGGTAGGCTTCGCGGCCCGGCGGACGGCGCAGCAGCAGGGAGATCTGGCGGTAGGCAACGGCCTGCTTGGACAGGTCGTCGTACACGATCAGGGCGTCTTCGCCGCGGTCGCGGAAGTATTCGCCCATGGTGCAGCCGGAGTACGGCGCCAGGTACTGCAGAGCAGCGGATTCGGAAGCGCTGGCAACCACCACGATGGTGTTGGCCAGGGCGCCGTTCTCTTCCAGCTTGCGCACGACGTTGGCGATGGTCGATTGCTTCTGACCGATGGCCACGTAGACGCAGCGGATGCCGCTGTCTTTCTGGTTGATGATGGCGTCGACGGCCAGGGCGGTCTTGCCGATCTGACGGTCGCCGATGATCAGCTCGCGCTGGCCACGGCCTACCGGGATCATGGCGTCGACCGACTTGTAGCCGGTCTGCACCGGCTGGTCTACCGACTTACGCCAGATCACGCCCGGTGCCACTTTCTCGACGGCGTCGGTCAGCTTGGCATCGATCGGGCCTTTGCCGTCGATCGGGTTGCCCAGCGCGTCGACCACGCGGCCCAGCAGTTCCGGACCGACCGGAACTTCCAGGATGCGGCCGGTGCACTTGGCGTTCATGCCTTCTTTGAGGTCCTGGTATTCACCCAGTACCACGGCGCCGACGGAGTCCTGCTCCAGGTTCAGCGCCATACCGTAGACGCCGCCCGGGAATTCGATCATCTCGCCGTACATGACGTCGGCCAGACCGAAGATGCGCACGATGCCATCGGATACGGAAACGATGGTGCCTTCGTTGCGCGCTTGCGAGGCGACATCGAGTTTCTCGATGCGCCCCTTGATGATTTCACTAATTTCGGAAGGATTGAGTTGCTGCATGCCGCTGCCCCTTCAAACTCAAGATTTCAACGCTTCAGCCAGTTTCGCGATCTTGCCGCGCACCGAGCCATCGATTACCAAGTCACCGGCGCGGATCACCACGCCGCCGATCAGGCTCGCGTCTTCCGACGCATGGAGTCGCACTTCGCGACTGAGCCGGGCGCTGAGAGCCTTGGCGAGTTTGTCCTGCTGTTCCTGGTCCAGGGCGAAGGCGCTCACGACTTCTACCTCGACCAGCTTTTCCTGCTCGGCCTTGAGCTGCTCGAACATCTCGGAGATGGTCGGCAGCAAGTCCAGGCGCTTGTTTTCAGCCACGGTCCGCACGAAGTTCTGGGCCGGAGCGTTGAGCTTGTCGCCACAGACGTCGATCAGGGCATCGGCCTTGGCCGCCGCGGTCAGCTGAGGCTCTTTGAGCAGCTGGCGCACGGTGTCGTCCTGCGACACTGCAGCCAGCACACCCAGAGCAGCGGACCAATCGGCCAATTGCTGATGAGCCTGGGCGTACTCGAAAGCCGCCTTCGCGTAAGGACGAGCCAACGTGGTCAGTTCTGCCATATCGCCCTCGCTCAGATTTCGGCGGCCAGTTGATCAACCAGCTGCTTTTGCGCGTTGGCATCGATCGAAGCACCCAGGATCTTCTCGGCGCCGGACACGGCCAGGGCACCCACTTGGGCACGCAGGGCATCCTTGACGCTGTTCAGTTCCTGTTCGATCTGGGCCTTGGCCTGGGCGATCATGCGATCGCCTTCGGCACGGGCCTGCTCACGGGCTTCATCAACGATCTGATTGGCGCTTTTCTTCGCCTGCTCGATGATTTCGGCCGCCTGAGCCTTGGCCTCGCGCAGTTGCTGGCCCGCTTTCTCGTGGGCCAGTTCCAGGTCACGAGCAGCACGGTTGGCTGCGTCCAGACCGTCGGCGATCTTCTTCTGACGCTCGTGCAGAGCCGCGATGACCGGAGGCCATACGAACTTCATGCAGAAGATGACGAAGATGGCGAACGCAATGGCCTGGCCGATCAGAGTTGCATTAATGTTCACGCCAACACCTCGCTCGTTCGTTGTCAGTCACGAATTTCCGGAATCCGGAAATTACTGGGCTACCTGAGCAATGAACGGGTTAGCGAAGGTGAAGAACAGGGCGATACCAACACCGATCATGGTCACGGCGTCGAGCAGACCGGCGACGATGAACATTTTCACCTGCAGCATCGGAACCATTTCCGGCTGGCGAGCAGCGCCTTCCAGGAATTTACCGCCCAGCAGGCCGAAACCGATGGCGGTACCCAGGGCACCCAGACCGATCAGCAGAGCGACGGCGATAGCAGTGAGTCCAACTACAGTTTCCATTTTTCCTCCCGACTTTCTGTCGTGTTGGTTAAGTTTTGAAGCAAGTTAAGGTGGTGAAACTTCCCTTCCGCCCCCGCCGACGTGGCGGGGAGCGGTCAGAATCTTTGGATCAGTGGCTGTCTTCGTGGGCCATCGACAGGTAGACGATGGTCAGCATCATGAAGATGAAGGCCTGCAGGGTGATGATCAGGATGTGGAACACCGCCCACGCCCAATTCAGCACCACGCCCATGCCGCCCAGCCAGAGAATGCCGGAGCCGAACATGACGGCGATGAGGATGAAGATCAGCTCGCCGGCGTACATGTTGCCGAACAGACGCAGGGCCAGGGAAACCGGCTTGGCGATCAGGGTGACGAACTCCAGCAGGAAGTTCACCGGGATCAGGATGATCTGCACCAGCATGTTGCTGCTGTGGAACGGGTGCAGGGTCAGCTCGCCGAGGAAGCCGCCGATGCCCTTGACCTTGATGCTGTAGAAGATGATCAGGGCGAACACCGCGATGGACATGCCGAAGGTGGCGTTCGGGTCGGTGGTGGCCACGGCGCGGAAGAACAGGTGCTCGTTGCCGGTGATCTTCGCAGCGGCCAGCGGCAGGAAGTCCACCGGCACCAGGTCGATCAGGTTCATCAGGAAGATCCACACGAACACGGTCAGCGCCAGCGGTGCGATCAGCGGGTTACGGCCGTGGAAGGTGTCCTTCACGCTGCCGTCGACGAACTCGACCATGACTTCGACGAAGTTCTGCAGGCCGCCCGGAATACCGCTGGTGGCCTTCTTGGCCGCCATGCGGAAGATCAGGATGAACACCAGGCCGAGGAATACCGACCAGCCCAGGGTGTCGATGTGGAATGCCCAAAAGCCCATTTCCTTGGCTTGTTCGGCTGTGTGGGCGAACCCCCAGCCACCTTCCGGCAGACGACCGAAGGTCAGGTTCTGCAAGTGGTGCTGGATGTAACCCGAAGCGCTTTCTGCTGCCATGTTTGCCTCAATCGCTCTAAGGTCTTGTAAATGTGTGTCCCATCAGCAGGGGTGCGCACCAGCTGACCATCAGGGTCAGCAGGTAGAGGCCGAACAGAGCCAGGGGCTCCAGCGGCTTCACGCCTGCGAACGCCAGTGCGAAGAGCACTGCCGTCAAAACCAGCTTCCCGGCCTCGCCCGCATAGAAGGAGCGGACGATCATCTGAGCCGAGCGCGCTCCGCTGTAGCGGAACGCCTTGTATGCGAAATAAACGTTCGGCAGCCAGGCGATCAGTCCGCCGAGCAGACCAGAATAGCCGGCAACCACGCCCCGGGAGAAAAACAGGACGGCAGCCCCCAGAAGCACTACGGCCAGTTGGACGAGCAACAGGCGCAAGGCCGGTTGGCGATGGAAGGGCAGGCGGTTCGGCTTGCTGGGTTCCATCTGTCTCAAAGTCCTCTGGCGTCGGCTTCGCAAATCAACAACTTGGCATACTTTGTGCCGACAAAATTGCGCGCAGAGTATAGGGGGCCGGGCATACCCATTCAACAGCCGGGTAGTGATTTCCGACTATCGCTACACAGACGATGGTCTTAGCGGATGTGGGCCAGAACCCCTTGCAACTCGTCCAGCGAGTTGTAGCGGATCACCAGTTGCCCCTTACCCTTCTGGCCGTGGCGAATCTGCACCGGAGCGCCCAGGCGCTCGGCCAGGCGCTGTTCCAGGCGGCTGATGTCGGGGTCGGACTTGACCACCTTGGCAGGTTCGCTGGGGGCGTTGAGCCAGTGGCGCACCAGTGCCTCGGTCTGGCGCACGGTGAGGCCGCGTGCGACAACATGTCGCGCACCTTCCACCTGCCGCGCCTCGGGCAGACCGAGCAGCGCGCGGGCATGGCCCATCTCCAGGTCGCCGTGGGAAAGCAGCGTCTTGATCTCCTCGGGCAGGGCGATCAGGCGCAGCAGGTTGGCCACGCTGACGCGGGACTTGCCGACGGCGTCGGCGACCTGCTGCTGGGTCAGCTGGAACTCCTGCTGCAGGCGTTGCAGCGCGACGGCTTCCTCGAGGGGGTTGAGGTCCTCGCGCTGGATGTTCTCGATCAGCGCCATGGCGATGGCGGCTTCGTCCGGCACCTCGCGCACCAGCGCCGGGATGGTGTCCAGGCCGGCCTGCTGGGTGGCGCGCCAGCGGCGCTCGCCGGCGATGATCTCGTAGCGGCCCTTGTCGACGGGGCGCACCACGATGGGCTGCATCACCCCCTGGGCCTTGATGGACAGGGCCAGCTCTTCCAGAGCCTGGGGGTCCATGTCGCGGCGCGGCTGGTACTTGCCGCGCTGGATCAGGTCCAGCGGCAGGTGCTGCAGTTCCTTGCGGTCCGCCTGGGCGGCCTCTTCCTGCAGGGTGGCGGCGCTGGAGCCACTGAGCAGGGCATCCAGCCCGCGTCCGAGACCTCGTTTCTTAACGGCCATGCGGGTTCCTTAATGGGTCATGCGGTGGCGGCTTTGCGGGCGGCGCGCTGTCGGCGCGAGAGTTCGCCGGCCAGCGCCAGGTAGGCCATGGCCCCGCGCGATTGCTTGTCGTAGACCAGCGCCGGCATGCCGAAGCTGGGCGCCTCGGCCAGTCGCACGTTGCGCGGGATCACGGTGGTGTAGAGCTTGTCGCCGAAGTGTTCCTGCAGCTGCGCGCTGACGTCGTTGGTCAGGCTGATGCGCGGATCGTACATGGTCCGCAGCAGGCCCTCGATGTTCAGCGTCGGATTCAGACGCTCGGCGATGCGCTGGATGCTGTTCATCAGGTCGGTCAGGCCTTCCAGCGCGTAGTACTCGCACTGCATGGGGATGATCACGCCGTCGGCGGCGGAGAGGGCGTTGACCGTGAGCATCGACAGCGACGGCGGGCAGTCGATGAGGATGTAGTCGTAGTTCTCGCGCACCGGGGCCAGGGCCTGGCGCAGGCGGTGCTCCTTCATGTCCATCTCCAGCAGCACCACTTCCGCGGCGGTGAGGTCGCGGTTGGCCGGGAGGATCTGGTAGCCGCCGTGCTCGGAGAACTGCATGGCCTGGGCCAGGTCGGCCTCGCCGGTGAGCACGTCGTAGATGGAGTATTCCAGGGACAACTTATCCACACCGCTGCCGGTGGTGGCGTTGCCCTGTGGATCGAGGTCGATCAGCAGCACGCGGCGCTTGGTAGCGACCAGCGAGGCGGCGAGGTTGATGCAGGTGGTGGTCTTGCCGACACCGCCCTTCTGGTTGGCGATCGCGAATACCTTAGCCATGGTTTTCCCCCGTCCCCGTCATGCTCCGGCGCAGTATCAGCAGATGCCGCTGGCCTTGGCAACCCGGCACGCTGAGGGCGTGCTCGGCTTCGACCCGGAAATCTTCCGGGAGTGCCGTCAGCTCCTGCTCCGGATGCACGCCTTTCATCGCCAGCCAGCGGGTCTCGCCGTCGCCGAGGTGGCGGGTCCAGTTGCAGAAGTCTTCCAGGCTGCTGAAGGCCCGGGAGACGATGCCGTTGAATGCCCGGTCCGGCTGGTAGGCCTCGACCCGGCTGTGGATAACTTCCAGGTTGCGCAGCTTCAGTTCCAGCTTCACCTGGGTGAGGAAGCGGGTCTTCTTGCCGTTGCTGTCGAGCAGCGTCAGGCGCTTGCCCGGGAACAGGATGGCCAGCGGGATGCCGGGCATGCCGCCGCCGCTGCCGACGTCCAGCCAGCGCTCGCCGCCGGCGGCGAGGAAGTGCGGGACGACGCTGAGGCTGTCGAGCAGGTGGCGCGAGACCATCTCGTCGATGTTGCGCACCGCGGTGAGGTTGTAGGCCTTGTTCCACTTCGCCAGCAGGGCGAGGTAGGCGAGCAGGCCCTGGCGGCCGGCTTCGTCGAGTTCGACGCCGAGCGCCGCGGCGCCACGCACGAGCTCGTCGGCGTGGGCTTGGGTGACCTGGGACATCAGGCGCTCTGCTCCAGTTGGCGGCCGCTGGCGCGCTTCTTCAGGTGGATCAGCAGCAGCGAGATGGCCGCCGGGGTGACACCGGGGATGCGGCCGGCCTGGCCGAGTGTCTCGGGGCGGGCCTGGCCGAGCTTGTTCTGGATCTCCTTGGACAACCCGGAGATGCCCGTGTAGTCGATATCCACAGGCAGGCGGGTGTCCTCGCTGGCGCGCAGGCGGGCGATCTCTTCCTGCTGGCGGTCGATGTAGCCGGCGTACTTGGTGCGGATCTCCACCTGCTCGGCGACCTGCGGGTCCTCGGCGCCGGCGCCGGTCACTTCGGCCAGGCTGGCGTAGTCGATTTCCGGGCGGGCCAGCAGGTTGAGCAGGTTGTACTCATGGGCCAGCGGGGTGCCGAAGCGCTCGGCGATGGCGTCGCCCTGCGGGGTGTTCGGCCGCACCCAGGTGCTCTTCAGGCGCTGTTCCTCGCGCTCGATGCCTTCGCGCTTGGCCTCGAAGGCCGCCCAGCGGCGGTCGTCGACCAGGCCCAGCTCGCGGCCCTTCTCGGTCAGGCGCAGGTCGGCGTTGTCCTCGCGCAGGATCAGCCGGTACTCGGCGCGCGAAGTGAACATGCGGTACGGCTCCTGGGTGCCCAGGGTGATCAGGTCGTCGACCAGCACGCCGATGTACGCCTCGTCGCGGCGCGGGCACCAGGCCTCGCGGCCCTGGGCGCGCAGCGCGGCGTTGGCGCCGGCGAGCAGGCCCTGGGCGCCGGCCTCTTCGTAACCGGTGGTGCCGTTGATCTGGCCGGCGAAGAACAGGCCGCCGATGACTTTCGTCTCCAGGCTGTACTTCAGGTCGCGCGGGTCGAAGTAGTCGTACTCGATGGCGTAGCCCGGGCGCACGATGTGGGCGTTCTCCATGCCGCGGATCGAACGCACGATCTGCAGCTGCACGTCGAACGGCAGCGAGGTGGAGATGCCGTTGGGGTACAGCTCGTGGGTGGTTAGGCCTTCCGGTTCGAGGAATACCTGGTGGCTGTCCTTGTCGGCGAAGCGATGGATCTTGTCTTCGATCGACGGGCAGTAGCGCGGGCCGATGCCCTCGATGACGCCGGAGTACATCGGCGAGCGGTCGAGGTTGGCGGCGATGATCTCGTGGGTGCGCGCGTTGGTGTGGGTGATCCAGCAGCTGACCTGGGCCGGGTGCTCTTCCTTGCTGCCAAGGAAGGACATCACCGGGATCGGGGTGTCGCCGGGCTGCTCGGTCATCACCGAGAAGTCCACGCTGCGGCCGTCGATGCGCGGCGGCGTGCCGGTCTTCAGGCGGCCGACGCGCAGCGGCAGTTCGCGCAGGCGCCTGGCCAGGGCGATGGCCGGCGGATCACCGGCGCGGCCGCCGGAGTAGTTCTGCAGGCCGATGTGGATAAGTCCGCCGAGGAAGGTGCCGGCGGTCAGTACCACCTGGTCCGCGTGGAATTTCAGACCCATCTGAGTCACCACGCCGCGCACCTGGTCCTGCTCGACGATCAGGTCGTCGCAGGCCTGCTGGAATATCCACAGGTTCGCCTGGTTCTCCAGGATCTCGCGCACCGCGGCCTTGTACAGCACGCGGTCGGCCTGGGCACGGGTGGCGCGCACGGCTGGACCCTTGCGGCTGTTGAGCACGCGGAACTGGATGCCGCCCTTGTCGGTGGCGTGCGCCATGGCTCCGCCCAGGGCATCGATTTCCTTGACCAGGTGGCTCTTGCCGATACCGCCGATGGCCGGGTTGCAGCTCATCTGGCCCAGGGTTTCCACATTGTGGGTGAGCAGCAGGGTCTTCACGCCCATGCGTGCGGCCGCCAGCGCGGCCTCCGTGCCGGCATGGCCACCGCCGATCACTATCACGTCAAAACGGGAAGGGAAATCCACCACGCACCTCGTGCCTGTCGATCAGGGAAAGAAAAAGAGAGCCGCACAGTATAGGGGCTTAGCCCTGCCGATTGAAGGGACCTGTATGAAAAGTAGCCAATCGGCCTTTCGTGCGTCACACGAGGGAATGCTTCATTCACAAAATAAAGAGAGAGGGAATTTTTAAATCTTTTTAGAGCTAGTGATTATGTTTGGTGTGGACAATTTTTGTGGATAAGTGCTTCGGGGCCTTCTGGAGCGAGATTTACAGCGAAGGATAAACCTGTGCCGAAGGTGTCCGGAAGCAGGGCATTTCCGGTTGAACACCTGTGCATGGAATGCAGGGTTATGCACAGGCCGGTTATCCCCGGTTTTGACCACTGGGTTGTCTACGTAGCTATACGGTAGTTTTCCACAGGGTTCAGGGCGGCATGTGAATAGGTTGATCCAGGCTAGATTCCACGGTGGTTTCGTTGTTTACGCCGATAGATCAATCCACAAGCTGCCAGGGATATGGGCAAGGAAAGGGGCTATCCACAGGCCATTTCTTCCTGTGTTCAAACCAAGACGTGAGGAACGGGCACGGCTCTTCGTAGGAGCGAGCTTGCTCGCGAACCCCTGGGAATGAGTTCCTGGACAGAAGCGAGCGTGTACCATCGCCACTCTTCACCCGAACCAAGACAGCCAGTCATGAGTGAATACCAGTACTACGAATTCGCAGCCATCGATCGGCCGCTCACCCCGCAAGAGATGGCCGAACTGCGAGCCAGGTCCGGCCGCGCCGTCATTACTCCGACCGCTTTCACCAACCATTACAACTGGGGTGACCTCAACGGCGACCCGGATGAGTGGATGCGGCGCTATTTCGACGCCTTTGTCTATTTCGCCAGTTTTGCCAGCTGCCGGCTGTCGTTGCGGCTGCCCAGGTCCGCCCTCCCGGCGGAACGGGTGTTGCCCTTCGCCATCGCCTCCTTCAGTTTTTCCATCGTCGCCAGCGATTCGCATTGGTGCTTCAACTGGATGCTCGACGAGACCGAGAACTTCGATCGTTTCGCCGTGGACAATGGCACGCAGTGGATGCCGCGCCTGCTGCCATTGCGGGAGGAATTGCAGGGCGGCGACCTGCGCCCGCTCTACCTGGGTTGGCTGGCGGATGCGCCTTTCCTGGAAGCTGAGGATGAGGAACCCGAGGTCCCGCCAGGCCTGACGGAGTTATCCACAGCGCAGCAAGCCCTGGTGGAGTTCCTCGAGATCGACCCGGACCTGCTGGACGCGGCTGCGGAGCCATGCGCTGGGACCGCCAGGCGTCGCGTGGCCGAACTCTGCGAACGCGCGGAGGCGATCGCTTCGGCCCGTTAGCGAAGTCACTGGAGAGTTTGTTTTCAGGCGCAACTATCCGGAATTTCCGGATAGTTGCCTCAGGCGCGAGCTCATGACTGGCAAAGATGTTCTTCAGGTGCTCGCTGACGGTGCGCACATCCACCCCGAACAGTTCGGCCATCAGCTTCTGAGACAGCCACAGGATTTCGTCCTCATAGCGGGCCTCGATGCTCTGTTCGCCGGCTTGGCCAGTGAAGATCAGGAACTCGGCCGTGCTGTTGCGGATCAGTTTTTTGCCATTCATACCAAGCATTTCCACGTGGTCTGTACGTCGACCAAGCACGCTTTAACACCGGTGCGATAACTCTGGCCGGTTACACCTGCCCACCTACCCCTTTGAATTTTTCGACGAACGCGGCGATCTTCTGGAAGACGCTTTGCTTCTTTGTCAGGTACTCCGGATTGAGCGGGCTCATCTTGGGCAGGAGGGCATTGAGTTCGGTGCCGTTCTCGCTGGCGAATTCACGTCTCAGTGAGCTGCTGATGTACCGTCTGGCCGCCTCTTCATTCAGCGCCTCATCGTTGATCAACTCCTGAGCCTCGCGTTGCTGCTCGGCCTGGGCAAAGCTGAAGAATGCTTCGATCACGCTGGCCTTGTCGCCCAGCCCATCCAGGTCGGTCTGGTTGATGAAGTCCACCACCAAGCTTTCCTTGGCCCGATTACCCAGGCTGGCGCGGATCACCCGACGCACGTCCTCGATCAGAGCCACCTTGTCCTTGGTCTTTTTGTTCTTCTCGAAGATCAATTCCAGGATGTAGTCCAGGTTTATTTCCTGCGACTTGAGCAGATCTACCTCGAACACCACATCATCCCAGTCGATGCTGGATTTCTCTTTTTCCGCCGAGGCTTTTTCCCGGCGCAGCCAGTCGCGGATGTCGTTGTAAGTGGAGCGGTAATCCTGGATTTTCCGATCGGCGGGAATGTGGATCGCCTGTAATGCGGCTAAATCGTCGTCGCTCAGGTAATGTTCCGCCTTGAAGTCCTCCACCGCCTGCGGGTCGCTCATGTCGATGTTCTGCAAGGCTTTCAGGCTGGCGAATTCATCGTAGTTCTGCAGCACGTTCTCCACGCGCAGGTATTCGCCGAACAGTTTGGCAAACGCCTTTTTGTCGGACTCCTTGACGATGTTTGCCGGGTCGGGAAAGCGTTGCTCCAGTTCCGTCACCACATCCACAAAACCGCGTCGCGCTTCACCAGTAACCACGTCGGTGAAGCCTTCCATGTATTCTTTGTAGCTTTTCTCCAGAACCACATTTCGGGTGTTCTTGTCACCAAACAGGGTGATGGCAGCAACGGTCGCCTGTTCCAGATCGCGGAAGGTGACGACGTTACCGAAGGTCTTGGTGGCGTCAAAAATGCGGTTGGTGCGTGAGTAGGCCTGGATGAGGCCGTGGTAGCGCAGGCTCTTATCCACGAACAAGGTGTTCAGCGTGGGCGCATCGAAGCCGGTCAGAAACATCCCGACCACGATCAGCAAATCGACATCCTGCTCTTTGACGCGCTTGGCCAGGTCGCGGTAGTAATTCTGGAAGCCCTTGCTGTCCACACTGAAGCTGGTCTTGAACAGCGCGTTGTAGTCGGCAACGGCCGCGCCCAGGAACTCCTTGGCGCTGCTGTCCATGGCCGAGACTTCAAAGCCTTCGTCCGCGATGTCGCCCACCGCGTCCTGCTCCTCGTTGGCGGCGTACGAGAAGATGGTGGCGATTCTCAAAGGCTTGTCGCTGTCCTTCTGCGCGGTCTTGAAGGCTTCGTAGTACAGCTTGGCCGCATCCACGCTGCTCACGGCGAACATGGCGTTGAATCCCTTGGCGCCCGCTTGCAGGCGGTGGGTCTTCTGCCGGAAGTTGTTCAAAATGTACTGGGTGATTTCGCGGATGCGATCCGGGTGCAGCAAGGCCTGCCGGTTTTCCGCCGCGCTGAGTGTCTTCTCGTCTTGCTCGCTTTCGATGGCTTTGAACTGCGGACGTACATCGTTGTAGTCCACCTTGAACTTGAGCACCTTTTCGTCGCGGATGGCATCGGTGATGACGTAGGCGTGCAGTTCCCGGCCGAACACGCTGGCGGTGGTGTCCGCACCTAGGGCGTTCTGCGGGAAGATCGGCGTGCCGGTGAAGCCGAACTGGTAGAACCTCTTGAACTTCTTCCTCAGGTTCTTCTGCGCTTCTCCAAACTGGCTGCGATGACATTCATCAAAGATGAAAACCACCTGCCTGCTGTAGATCGGCAGGTCGTTTTCGCTCTTCATCAGGTTGTTGAGCTTCTGGATGGTGGTGACAATGATCTTGTTGTCGTCCTTGTCCAGGTTGCGCTTCAGGCCGGCGGTGCTGTCCGAGCCGTTCACGCTGTCGGGCGAAAATCGCTGGTATTCCTTCATGGTCTGGTAATCCAGATCCTTGCGGTCCACCACGAAGAACACCTTGTCGATGAAATCCAGCTCCGTCGCCAGGCGCGCGGCCTTGAAGCTGGTCAGAGTCTTGCCCGACCCCGTCGTGTGCCAGACATAGCCGCCGCCTTCAGTGCTGTTCCAGTGCTTGGCCTGATAGGCACTCTTGATCTTCCACAAGATGCGCTCGGTCGCGGCAATCTGGTAGGGTCGCATCACCAGCAGCGTATTGCCGACGTCGAACACCGAATAGGTCAGCAGCACATTGAGCAAGGTGTGCTTCTGGAAGAAGGTGGCGGTGAAGTCCTTCAGGTCCTTGATCGGGCTGTTATCCGCTTGCGCCCAATTCATGGTGAAGTCGAAGCTGTTCTTGTTGCGCTGCGTGGTGTTGGCAAAGTAGCGCGTGTCGGTGCCGTTGGAAATGACGAACAGCTGCAAATACTTGAACAGAGAATGCTCGCTGTTGAAGCTTTCCTTGCTGTAGCGGTGCACCTGGTTGAAGGCCTCGCGGATGGCAACGCCGCGTTTTTTCAGCTCCACCTGCACCAGTGGCAGACCGTTGACCAACACCGTTACGTCATAGCGGTTGACATGGCTGCCGGTTTGCTCGAACTGCTTGATCACCTGCACCTTGTTGCGGGCGATGTTCTTCTTGTCGAGCAGGTAGATGTTCTGGATACGGCCGTCGTCGAACACGAAGTCATGGATGTAATCGTCATGAATCTTGCGGGTTTTTTCGACGATTCCATCGCTGGACTTGTCCAGCCATGTCTCGACAAAGCGCAGCCATTCGCCATGGGTGAACTGCACAACGTTGAGCGTCTGCAGTTGGAAGCGCACGTTGGCCAGCAAGTCGGCAGGCGTCTTGATGGACGAGGCGAACTCATAACCCTGGTTCACTAAATCCTGGATCAGTTCGCGTTCCAGCTCACTTTCGCTCTGGTAGTTCTCTGCGACCTTCCACTCGCGGGTGTACTGGTCAAGAACGATGAAATTCCTGGACTCGGCGATAGCCTTGTAATCAATCATTCTCGGCCTCTTGCTTTTTGAAGCGGTAGGTGTCGCTCAAAAATGAAACCAGTTGAGCAAGTCTTTCCTTATCAGAGTCTTCGATTTCAGCCACTTCTTCACCTGCGTGCGCAGAATGACTAGACAAATTCAGGATTCTGTTTGCGAATGGGTCCGGGACACCATCCGCAGTCTTCTCAAGCAAATCTTCCCACCGTGGATAGCCAAGGAATGTGGCCGTCTTTTCGAGTATGTTCCTCAAAAAATTGAAGTGATATTTTTTTATCTGTCCATCTCTAACTGCGGACCGTAGTTCGGTTAGCAGGAACAAGTGGTAAGAGAAGGGGTGATCATTTGATGTGGATAGTTCAAATCCCCCATCCGCCTTCTTCTTAAGAAGATATTTTTCGGATTGGCCACGCTTATAAATCCATGAAGGAGTGCCATCCTGATTTACTATCTTCAAATCATTGCCGAGCTCGTTGTGCAGAACATTGTAGAAGAGAGGGCTGTGTGTCGTTACAACAAACTTCAGTCCATTGCCATTGGTGAACGAACTGCGCTTTATCAATCCAGCCAAATCGACGGCAAGTGCAATTAGATGACTGTCATCCAAGGAGGATACCGGGTCATCAATAAACACATACTCAAGATTGTTGAACTTGTCAGTAACTCTGTCACCTACGTTGGGTTCATCCAATGCGGACACGACTTGTTGGAGAAGAGTGAAGAAAACGCTCCAGATAAAATTACTCTCTTCGCCCTTGGATATCTTTATAGCCGTGTAGTGCCCTTGAACTACAAGGTGTTCGTCATTTGCAGAGTCAGCGGTAGAGTTTGTTCCTTCAGGAACACTGGCCGTCACCTGAAAAACAATTTCCAAGAAGGCTGGAATGGTAATTTCCACCTCTTTCCCATTAAAGTCCTTGGTTTTCTTCTTGTATTCCTCATTGAAGACAGGGTTGGCATTGCTGCCCGTATATCGCTGGAAGTTAGCAACAATATTTCCATCTTCGCCCAGCTCTTTGAGTAAGGCAATGAGCCAGTCTGTGAATGTATTCGGCTGAATTTTCAGCTTTGGCTCAGAGTCGGCCTCCAAATCGTTATCCCAGTAGAACAAGTCTTCAGTAAAGGCGCTGTAGTAAATTATCTTATTGCGTGAAAGTTCTGCTTCGCCATCGTTCCGCTCCCCGTTATTCTTGGGGGCAACAAGTTCCTTGAACGCACGGGACAGCCGTGTTTTCCCCGATCCATTGAAGGCATAGATCAGTTGCACTTTCTTATTGGCGTCGTTGAGTTGCTTGGCGATCTCTGCCAGTGTTTTGCTCACTTTATGTCCCCACTGCCTCTGGCTTCGGGAAGTTCAGCAGCAGATTGCGGTAATGCTCGTATTGCTTCTGGCGTAACTCGATTTCGCGCGGCAAGCCGTCGCTGATGGAGCTAGTCAAGGCATCAAATTTATCCAAGATGTCGACGATTCGCTTTTTATCTTCTGGAGATGGATTCGGGATGCGGATGCCTTCAAGACTCTTTTTATTCAACTTTGGCTGTGCTGCTCCCGAGATGTAGGGCGTCAAGTCGATACTGTTTAAGTAATATTCAACGTACTTTCGCTCAGTATATGTTTTGAATTTTAGTGCGTGAGCATGATTATTCACCCAGCTCTTTCCGCTAATACTAAATGCGATTGGCGTGTTTCGCGTCAACAAATTCGCCCCATCCTCGGAAACAAGCAAAAGGTCGCAATCAAAGATATAGTCTTTAACATAGTCAACGATTCCCGACGCCCCGTAATACGGAATATCACCTGGCTCTCTTAGTCCACTCGTGATTGGCTTTCGCATTGAATCGAGATTCTCTGCAAGGGCCCCAAGCGTCTTCCACTCCACTTCCCCGTCTTCAAAACTCAACAACTTGTCGCGGTAGTGGTTATATTGTTTTTTGCGGGCAGTCAGCTCGGCGGTCAGCTCGGCGGTCAGTTCGGTGAAGGCGTCTAGGATACGGACGATTTCGGCCTGGATTTCCAGCGATTTTTTGGGGTTATCTGGGCAGAGGATGGGAATATGGAAATCCTCAAGCATGGGCTTTCTAATCGAAGTAGTAGTTGCCCCAACGCTCTTCATCAAGATATATTTCTTAAAATTAGAAGACATGAAGTGATACAAGAACTTTGTATTCACGGTGTCTGATGTAAGCCGAATTCTATATGCCCGTTGATGCAGAGCATATTTTCCTTGCACATAGTGAAATATTTCGCCAATGCCACCTTCGCCAGGAATAACTATCGCTGTTTCATCAAACTGAAAGGTGTCTGATTTCAGGATGTTTTTTGAACGAACATAGAATGGGTAAATTCCGTTATCGTTTTCATCCTGACGATTTGAGTTTCCGGTGCCAATATCCGCAACGTCCCCCAGCGCCTTCCACTCCACCTCTACCCCATCCAGCAGCTTTTCCAAGAAATTCACGCTGCTCATGCCTGCTGCTCCTCACCCTCGATCTCGGCGACGATGGCATCGATGTCTTTACGCAACTGGTCGATCTTGGCCACGGAGGTTTTTAACTCGGCGTTGAGCTGGGCAATGTCCACCACCTCGCGGGTGTCTTTGGCTTCGACATAACTGCTGACCGAGAGGTTGTAGCCCTTCTCCTCTGCGATCTCTCTGTATTCGACGGATCGCGCGAAGTGCTCGACATTTACCTTACTATCGAACACCCGCATGATTTGTTGGATATGGCCGAGACTCTTCTCGTCGTCGTTGTCCGTGAGAACGTTGTTATTGGTTTCTTTTTTGAACAGGCCGCTGGCGTCAATGAACTGCGTCTTGGTGTCGGTCTTGTGCTTGGACAGCACCAAGATGTTTACCGCAATGGTGGTGCCGAAGAACAGGTTGGGCGCTAGCGCGATCACCGTTTCTACATAGTTGTTGTCAACCAGATATTGGCGGATTTTCTGCTCCGCGCCGCCTCGGTAGAAGATGCCGGGGAAGCAGACGATGGCGGCGCGGCCCTTGGCCGAAAGGTAGTGCAGCGCGTGTAGCACGAAGGCGAAGTCGGCCTTGGACTTGGGCGCCAGCACGCCGGCCGGGGCAAAGCGGTCGTCGTTGATGAGGGTGGGGTCGTCGCCGCCGATCCACTGCACCGAGTACGGCGGGTTGGAAACGATGGCATCAAAGGGTTTCTCGTCGCCAAAATGAGGAGTGCGCAGCGTATCGCCCAGCTGGATGTTGAACTTGTCGTAGTTAATGTTGTGCAGGAACATGTTCATCCGCGCCAGGTTATACGTGGTGTGGTTGATTTCCTGACCGTAGAACCCGTCTTCGATGATGTGGGCATCGAAGTGCTTTTTGGCCTGCAGCAGCAGCGAGCCGGAGCCGCAGGCGGGGTCGTAGATTTTGTTGACGCTGGCCTGCTTGTGCATGGCCAGCCGCGCGATCAGCTTGGAGACGTTCTGTGGGGTGAAGAACTCACCGCCGGACTTGCCGGCGTTGGCGGCGTAATTAGAGATGAGGAATTCGTAGGCGTCGCCGAACAAATCGATGTGGCTGGCGTCGAAGCCACCGAAGTCGAGTTCGGCCACGCGCTTGAGCACGGCGGCGAGACGGGCGTTCTTATCCTTGACGGTATTGCCGAGGCGGTTGCTTGTGGTGTCGAAATCGGCGAACAGGCCCTTGATGTCGTGCTCGGAAGGGTAGCCGCTGGCGGAGCTTTCTATGGCGGCGAAGATGCGGGCCAGATCGGTGTTCAGGCTTGCGTTGGCGTGGGCCTGGGCGGCCACGTTGGCGAACAACTGGCTGGGATAGATGAAGTAGCCCTTGGTCTTGATGGCATCGTCCTTGATGTCCGCGGTGATGATGCTGTCAGCCAGCTTGGCGTACTGGATGCTGTCGTCGCCGCCCTCGATGTAGCTGGCGAAGTTCTCGCTGATGAAGCGGTAGAACAGGGTGCCGAGGACGTATTGCTTGAAATCCCAGCCATCGACCGCGCCACGCACGTCGTTGGCGATCTGCCAGATTTGGCGTTGTAGGGCGGCGCGTTGTTGGGTACTTGTCATGCGGTGTTTCCTGATTCAATGGGGTTGATTCAGACGCAGGGCTCGAGTCAAGGCTATGGGTTGTTGTGGGCATGGCTTGGCCGAGATTCTGCTGGGATTGGCGTATCGCTTTAGCGCGGACGCGGATAGCCAATGCTGATCGGTGGTCGATAGAAACCTTTGATTCATCGGGCTGGTGCCGTATATCGCTCAATCTCCATCGCCCATCTATCACCGATATGGCGCAAATTGTCCGATAGCCAGCTCATGACACTGCCCAATACCTCCGCCAACGATTGTTGCCTTCGAAACGCGCCTCTCCGCGTTCGATCAATTCGTCTAGTGCGCGTTTGACCTGCTTGGGGTGAATTTCGGCACCCACACGCTGGTGGATATCGCTAATGGCGGATTCGGGGTAGCGTTGCAGGTCCTCAAGCACCAAGGCAGCCAAGCGATGCGGCTCGATGCGCTTGAGCGTGGTCGATGTGGAGAAGTCCAGACTGCGCAGCAACTGCGGATCGATGAAGTAGCGCATAGCCTGGGTCCGGCCGCTACTGCGCACCAGTTGCCATTCCAGAGGCCTCTTGAGCCATGGGGGCAGCGATTCGACCGATGGAAGCTCCAGTGCCTGGGCCAGTTCCCGGGCTGTCAGGGCATCGTGCTGCGCCAACAGGCCCAAGGTAATGCGTTCGCGTTGGGTCAATTGATAGGTCTGGTCAGCCTTGGTGATGAAGTCGATGACTTCGGGCTTGAGGATGCGGCGGCGCACTGTCACCTGTACGCGATCATGCAACTCGACCAGTTCAGGCGCAGGCTTGCCCTGCGACAGCAACACTTCGAACATCTTGTCGAAGCCGCTGCCTTCGCGCTCCATCAGCTTGAGGTCGTGGAACAAGCGAGCAAGATGCTCGTTGCGACGTACCGTCGTGTGCAGAATGTTTCTCGGGGTGACGCCCAGAGGAAGCAGGCCGGGATTGACGACTTCAAGCCGGTCGGGATGCAGATTCCGGAAGATGTCGCCTCGCTGGGTGTAGGGACGATGCACGAGGGCATTGACCAGCAATTCGCGCACCACGATCTCATCGAACGCGGGCACGTTCTGGCGGTACAGGCCATCTGGTAATTCATAACGCTCCCGGAAATCCGGTACTTCTTGCCAGACGGCCTCGATCAGCTCCATCGGGCTCAGCGTATGGTCGTCCCAGACCAGCTTGTTGACCTTCTGCCCATGCTCGTCGTACTTGATGAACTGGATAACTGGCGCGGTCGCCAGTTGCGCCCGGTGCTGCTGCTTGCCTATGCACAGGATGCCGAGATGGGTCAGATATTGGTCCTGTGCAAGCTGGTAGTGATCGAGCAGTTCTTCGTCATCCTTTTCCTTGACGGATGATTTGACGCGGTCGGATGCACGCAAGGCATCCAACAGCCGATGGCATTTTCCTGAGTCACGCTCTGTGCGCTGGATGTGCAAAGTGGTCTGCATCTCCCAGGGCAGTGCATTGCGCTCGGTGGCCAAACGCATCACCTCGTCGCCGGTGACAGGCTTGCTTTGGTCTGCGACACGCAGGAAATAACGGCCGTCTGTCGTCGATGCGACTGCGGTGGCACGCGGGATGGTCAGGTCGATGTATTGACCGCCGTTGCTGGCCGTCACGATGTTGGGGAGCGCCACGACGTTGACCGTAAGCTCGGCGAGCCTGCGTCGCAACGTGTCGGATAGTCCGACTGGGATTCGCTGGCTGGCAGGGGGATCGTTCTGATCATCCTCAATGCCGATCAGGAGATGGCCGCCCGTTGCATTGGCGAATGCAACACAATCCTTGGCCAGTTCTACCCAATCGGCGGTCTTGCCTGACACCGCGCGCAGCGATTTCTTGTCGAGTAGTTGCCCTTCCTGGCTCACGGGTTGGCCCTCTTCATGTCTGTTTCCATCAATCCAGCACCACCAGGAATTCGGTCGCCAGCGCGGTTGGCTGAACATCCCGGACATTGCGTTGCAAGGAAACCAGCCCATAGTCAGCCATCAGCCGCAGCGTGCGCGACAGGTTCGGCACCTTGCGCCCGCTGAGTTCGGCCAGCTCCGTCAGGGACTTGGGTTGCCTGTCGTGGATCAGGCGCAACAGGCGGCGGTTGTCGTCGGAAAGCACGGCAGCCAGCGACGCCAGCGAGGGGAACCAAATGCTGGGCATCTCGCTCTTTTTCGGGGGCGGGCTATCCGGTCGTCGGATACCGACAATGCAGCGCTTCATGGTTTCCGATCCAATGACATGTCAGGTCGCAATCATATCAGTGCCTGATAATCATTGGTGGTCAAGCATGCTGGCCGGAAATGGAAGGGACAAGGGAATGGCCCCCAAGGGACAACGGCCCTACCCGGAAAAGGAAGGGGCCTCCCTCCAGCCGAAGCAGCACCGATCACCAGATTCCCCGACGGTGCCAGCCCATCGATGTAATCCGACCACGCCTGCGACATCTTCCGCCGCTGCTCGGCGTACTCGGCGCGGTTGTAGACGCTACGCACGCCGCCGATGGTATGGTTCAGCAACTTCTCCACTACATCCGAAGGCCAGCCCTGCTCGTGCAGCAATGTCGATGCGGTGCATCGCAGGTCGTGGATGGTGAAGGCGGGGATCTCCTGCCCCTGCAGCGATACCTTCTGCGCCTGGTCGCGGGCGGCGGCGCGGTAGACGTGGCGCATCGGAAGGGCCATGACCGGGTTGGTCCGGATCAGGCCGCAGGTCTGCACGTAGTCGAACATGCGCTTGAGCAGGCCGCGCACCTAGCCGGCGGCGGCATCGAAGCTTTGTTCCTTCTTGCGCCAGATAACGCTGCGCACGTCCTCGGCGGTGATGTCCCGAACTGGCTTGCTGCCGATGTGCGGCAGAATGTCCTTGAAGAAGCGTTCGGCGAAGTCGACCACGGTAGCGTCTTCTGCGCCGGCCACCTTCTCCTGCTGCTTCTTCCTTGCCGGCGACTCGCCCATCGCCACCTGGTGGGCTGCCTCGTCCCGCTTCAGGCGGGCATTCTTCAGCGTCAGCTTTTCGTACTTGCCATTGAGCCGGTAGCGGTAGCGCCAGACGACGCCCCGGTCGGGAAGACCTCCATATACAGCCCACGGTCGTCAGTGACGCATAGGTCTTGTCCCTGGGCTTGAGTGCCTTGAGCGCAGTGTCGGTCAGTGCCATCTCATCCTCCGTATGTCCAAGCAGAAGGATGGAAGGCAAGAATCCAGCTACTTGGAATCAAACTTGGACATAAAAGCGAGTGGTTTTGACTGTGTCACCGAATCACTCAGCAGATAAAAATTCTTTTATTCGCGCTGGTTTAAGTCGCTTTAGAAGACTTCAGTGGATGTCCTTGGATTCCACATCACTTCCCGATGCAGAAACTGGAGAAGATCCTCCCCAGCAGATCATCGGAGCTGAACGCCCCGGTGATCTCGCCCAGGGCCTGTTGGGCGTGGCGCAGGTCCTCGGCGAGCAGTTCGCCGGCGCCGGCGAGCAGCAGTTGGGCGTGGCCGTGGTCGAGGTGCTGGCCGGCCTGGCGCAGGGCTTCCAGGTGGCGGCGGCGGGCGCTGAAGCTGCTTTCGGCGGTCTGTTCGAAGCCCATGCAGGCCTTCAGGTGTTCGCGCAGCAGGTCCAGGCCGTCGCCGGAGCGTGCGGAGAGGGTCAGGGTGACGTGGCCGTCGGCGCTTTCCTCGATGCCTACTGGGCTTGTGGATAAGTCGGCCTTGTTGCGGATAAGGGTGACCCGCGCCGGGTCCGGGCGCTCGTCGAGGAATTCCGGCCAGAGGGCGAAGGGATCGGCAGCCTCCGGTGCGGTGGAGTCGATCACCAGCAGCACCCGGTCGGCCTCGCCTATGGCCTTGAGGGCGCGTTCCACGCCGATCTTTTCCACATGGTCCTCGGTGTCGCGCAGGCCGGCGGTGTCGACGACGTGCAGCGGCATGCCGTCGATGTGGATATGTTCGCGCAGCACGTCGCGGGTAGTGCCGGCGATGTCGGTGACGATGGCCGCCTCGCGCCCGGCCAGGGCGTTGAGCAGGCTGGACTTGCCGGCGTTGGGGCGGCCGGCGATCACCACCGTCATGCCGTCGCGCAGCAGCGCGCCCTGGCCGGCCTCGCGCAGCACGCCGGCGAGCTCGGCGCGGACCTTGTCGAGCTGCGACAGCACGTGGCCATCGGCGAGGAAGTCGATTTCCTCCTCGGGGAAATCGATGGCCGCCTCGACGTAGATGCGCAGCTGGATCAGTTGTTCGGTGAGCTGGTGCACGCGTCGCGAGAATTCGCCCTGCAGCGAGCGCACGGCGTTGCGCGCGGCCTGGGCCGAGCTGGCCTCGATGAGGTCGGCGATGGCCTCGGCCTGGGCCAGGTCGAGCTTGTCGTTGAGGAAGGCGCGCTCGCTGAACTCGCCGGGGCGCGCCTGGCGCGAACCCAGCTCCAGGCAGCGCTGCAGGAGCATGTCCAGCACCACCGGGCCGCCGTGGCCGTGCAGTTCCACCACGTCCTCGCCGGTGAAGGAGTTCGGCCCACGGAAGAACAGCAGCAGGCCTTCGTCGATCACCTCGCCTTCGTCGTCGTAGAAGGGCCCGTAGTGGGCGAAGCGCGGCTGTGGCTCGCGGCCGCTGAGGCTGATGGCGATGGGCAGCGCACGCGGCCCGGAGACGCGGACGATGCCTACGCCGCCCCGGCCCTGGGCGGTGGCGACGGCGGCGATGGTTTCTCGGGCTGCGTTCATGGCTTTCCTCCGGATAGCAGAACGCCCCACGAGGGGGCGTTCTGAAGGTGGTTCGACAGCGCGGGGATCAGGCGGCCTTGGCCTTGCTCGTGGCGCGTTCGATCTGCCGGGTAATGTACCACTGCTGGGCAATGGACAGGCAGTTGTTGACCACCCAGTACAGCACCAGGCCGGCCGGGAACCACAGGAAGAAGAAGGTGAAGACGATCGGCATCAGCTTCATCACCTTGGCCTGCATGGGATCCGGCGGGGTCGGGTTGAGCATCTGCTGGACCAGCATGGTGGCGCCCATGATGATCGGCAGGATGAAGAACGGATCCTTCACCGAGAGGTCGGTGATCCAGCCCAGCCACGGGGCCTGGCGCATCTCGACGCTTTCCAGCAGTACCCAGTAGAGGGAGAGGAACACCGGCATCTGCACCAGGATCGGCAGGCAGCCGCCCAGCGGGTTGATCTTCTCCTTCTTGTACAGCTCCATCATCGCCTGGGACATCTTCTGGCGATCGTCGCCGTGCTGTTCCTTGATCGCGGCCATCTTCGGCGAGACGGCACGCATGCGCGCCATCGACTTGTAGCTGGCGGCGGACAGGGGGAAGAAGGCCAGCTTGATGACGATGGTCAGCAGGATGATCGACCAGCCCCAGTTGCCGACCAGGCCGTGGATATGTTGCAGCAGCCAGAAGATCGGCTGGGCGATGAACCACAGCGGGCCGTAGTCGACGGTCAGCTCCAGGCCCGGGGACAGCTCGCCCAGGTACTTCTGCAGCTTGGGACCGGCATACAGGGTCAGGCTGGTCTCGCCCTTGGCGCCGGCGGGCACGCTGAGGGTCGGGCCGGTGAAGCCGACGATGTAGTTGCCCTGGGCGTCCTTGCGCGTCATCACGTTGTGGGTGTCGCCCTTGGCGGGCACCCAGGCGGTGACGAAGTAGTGCTGCAGCCAGGCTACCCAGCCGCCCTGCAGGGTCTGCTTGAAGGGCTCCTTGTCCATGTCCTTCATGGACACTTTCACGTAGGGCTTCTCCGGGGTCCAGACCGCGGCGCCCAGGTAGGTGGACACGCCGGTGGCGGTGGTGGACGACGGATCGGCGCTGGCGTCACGCTTGAGCTGGGCGAACAGCGAGGCGCTCCAGGGCTTGGCGCTCTGGTTGTCGATCAGGTAGGTGACGTCGATCTGGTAGGCGTTCGGGTTGATGCAGTCGAGCTTCTTCTGCGCCTTTTCCTTGTCGCTGCAGTCGGTCTTCAGGCCGCGGTGGAAGGTGAAGCGCTTGATGTAGCTGACACCGTCGCGGGCGAAGTTCAGGTCGACCACCAGTTGGTCCTGGCCGTCGGCCAGTTGGTACTGGGGCTTGGCGCTGCTGTACAGCGGGCGGCCGGCGACGGCGGCGTCCGGACCGTCGGTGCCGGTCAGGCCGCTCTGCGCCAGGTAGGTGCGCTGGCCATGCTCGAACAGGGCGAAGGGCAGGTCCGGGCGATCCTGGCGCATCGGGTACTGGGTCAGGCCCAGTTGCACCACGTCGCCACCGCGCGGGTCGATGGCCAGGTCGAGGACGTCGGTCTTCACCTGGATCAGCTGGCCGTTGGCGGCTGCCGGTTGCTGGGCGCTGGGCAGCCCGGTTTCGCCGCTCTGGGCGGTCGGTACGTCGGCGCTGGCAGTGCCGCCGGCCGGCACGGAAGTGTCCGGAAGGCCTTGGGGCTGCTGGTTGAACGACGCGGTCTGGGCCGGCAGTTCAGGCTGACCGTAGTCCTTGTTCCACTGGAGAACCAGCGCATAGGACACGATAGCCAGGGCGACGATGAGGATCGAGCGTTTGATGTCCATGGTTACTCGGCCGTCGAGGATGGGCGGTGCTTGGAAGTGGCGGGCGGCACGGGATCATAGCCACCGGGATGCCAGGGATGGCAGCGGCCCAGGCGACGCAGGGCCAGCCAGCCGCCGCGCAGGAAGCCATGGTGTTCGATGGCTTCGTACGCGTAGCAGGAGCAGCTGGGGTGAAAGCGACAGTGACTGGCCATCAAGGGGCTGATGGCGTAGCGGTAAAACTGGATGAGAAGCAGCGCCAGTCTACGCATGGGAACTGTCGGCGACCCCCGGAGGTTCGGTTGCGCTTTCCGGCCGGGGTCGGTTGCGCAGCAGGCGTTTGAAGAGCTTGCCGAATTGCTGGTGCAGTTCGGGGTTCTGCAATTCACCCAACCCCTTGCGCGCAATGACCACGATGTCCAGGCCAGCCAGGGCTTCCTGGTTGTGCCGGAACGATTCGCGGATCAGGCGTTTGAGGCGGTTGCGCTCGACGGCGAGCTTGACGTTCTTCTTGCCGATCACCAGGCCGAGGCGGGGGTGATCCAGAGCGTTTTCGCGCGCCAGTAGCAGGACGTGCTTACCGGAAACCTTGGCGCTGGGGGAGTCGAAGACCGCTGTGAAGTGCCGGGCTGTCAGAAGACGCTTTTCCCGGTCGAATCCTCGACTCACCACCTGTGCCGGGCGAATCAGACGGTCAGACGCTTGCGGCCCTTGGCGCGACGACGCGACAGAACCTGACGGCCGTTCTTGGTGGCCATGCGAGCGCGGAAACCGTGGACGCGAGCGCGCTTGAGAGTGCTGGGTTGGAAAGTACGTTTCATTGTTCGGTACCTGGATTGATGACCTGAGGTCGCAGGGACCCCGTTTAAAGAGACCGGCGATTCTAGTGAAAACACCGGTGCAGGTCAATTTCCAACCAGCCGGTAATTGCCCAGCGGCTTTCTGCAGAAATAGAAAGCAAGGAAAAGGTTTCTTAAAAGATGGTGAAAGCGATTGTTACTGGGGAGCGCCAGATCTGTGGATAAGTCAATTCCGGCCACTGTTTCCGCGGTACGGCGGATTTGACGAAGGTGTCGAGAAGCGGTGACCCTCCTGTGCGGCGGCAGTGGATAATCTGGGGAAGAAAGACCGATTTGTCCACAGCGGAAGTTCTCAACAGCTTTCCAGCCTGGTTCATCCCCCATCGGTGCAGGGGTTATCCACAACTTTCAGGGTGCGCCGGCTGTTGCCATGTGCCATCATTAAGGCCTTGATTTTGCTTGCCCACTTGTTGATTTCTCATGTGGATAAGTCGCTAGCGCACGGCTACAATTGCGCTTTCCTTTTCGTTCCATTCCTTTCCAATCTCCTGGGGGATACCCGTGTCCGTGGAACTCTGGCAGCAGTGCGTGGAATTGCTCCGCGACGAGCTGCCATCCCAGCAATTCAACACCTGGATCCGGCCGCTGCAGGTCGAGGCCGAGGGCGAGGAGCTGCGTGTCTACGCACCGAACCGCTTCGTGTTGGACTGGGTCAACGAAAAATACATGGGGCGTCTGCTCGAACTGCTGGGTGAGCGTGGCAATGGGCAGATTCCCGCCCTCTCGCTGCTCATCGGCAGCCGCCGCAGCCGGGCCCCGCGTCCTGCGCTGATGCCGCAGAGCCACGCGATGCCCGCGCCGACCATCACCCCGCCGCCCTCGCCGGCGCAGGTGCGCGCAGCCAAGGCCCAGGCCTACCAGGCCGAGGCACCGGCCCAGGCCGAAGCGGCCAGCCGTGTGCAACAGATGCAGCTCAACGTGCAGGAGCCGATGCCCGACATCGACGAGTCCAGCCCGAGCATCGACCCGCTGGCCGCCGCAGCGGCCATGCCTGCGGCGCCGGCGGTACGCACCGAGCGCAACGTGCAGGTGGAGGGCGCGCTCAAGCACACCAGCTACCTGAACCGTACCTTCACCTTCGAGAACTTCGTCGAGGGCAAGTCCAACCAGCTGGCCCGCGCCGCGGCCTGGCAGGTGGCGGACAACCTCAAGCACGGCTACAACCCGCTCTTCCTTTATGGGGGCGTGGGCCTGGGCAAGACGCACCTGATGCACGCCGTGGGCAACCACCTGCTGAAGAAGAACCCGAACGCCAAGGTCGTGTACCTGCATTCGGAGCGCTTCGTCGCGGACATGGTCAAGGCCCTGCAGCTGAACGCCATCAACGAGTTCAAGCGCTTCTACCGCTCGGTGGACGCCCTGCTGATCGACGACATCCAGTTCTTCGCCCGCAAGGAGCGTTCCCAGGAAGAGTTCTTCCACACCTTCAACGCCCTGCTCGAAGGCGGCCAGCAGGTGATCCTCACCAGCGACCGCTACCCGAAGGAGATCGAAGGCCTGGAAGAGCGCCTGAAATCGCGCTTCGGCTGGGGCCTGACGGTGGCGGTGGAGCCGCCGGAACTGGAAACCCGCGTGGCCATCCTGATGAAGAAGGCCGAGCAGGCGAAGGTGGAGTTGCCGCACGACGCGGCCTTCTTCATCGCCCAGCGCATCCGCTCCAACGTGCGCGAGCTTGAGGGGGCCCTGAAAAGGGTGATCGCCCACTCCCACTTCATGGGCCGGCCCATCACCATCGAGCTGATCCGCGAGTCGCTGAAGGACCTGCTGGCCCTGCAGGACAAGCTGGTCAGTATCGACAACATCCAGCGCACCGTCGCCGAGTACTACAAGATCAAGATCGCCGACCTGCTGTCCAAGCGCCGTTCGCGCTCGGTGGCGCGTCCGCGCCAGGTGGCCATGGCCCTGTCCAAGGAACTGACCAACCACAGCCTGCCGGAGATCGGCGTGGCTTTCGGTGGTCGGGACCACACCACGGTGCTGCACGCCTGTCGTAAGATCGCTCAACTGAAGGAATCCGACGCGGACATCCGCGAGGACTACAAGAACCTGCTGCGTACGCTGACCACCTGAGGCCAAGCTGCAGCCCCACGAGGCAAGGGATTAGACCATGCATTTCACCATTCAACGCGAAGCTCTGTTGAAACCCCTGCAACTGGTCGCTGGTGTGGTCGAACGCCGCCAGACGCTGCCGGTTCTGTCCAACGTACTGCTGGTGGTCCAGGGCCAGCAGCTGTCGCTGACCGGTACCGACCTCGAGGTCGAACTGATTGGCCGCGTCACCCTGGAAGAGCCGGCCGAACCGGGCGAGATCACCGTCCCGGCGCGCAAGCTCATGGACATCTGTAAGAGCCTGCCCAGCGACGCGCTGATCGACATCCGCGTCGACGAGCAGAAACTGCTGGTGAAGGCCGGCCGTAGCCGCTTCTCCCTGTCGACGCTGCCGGCCAACGACTTCCCCTCCGTGGAGGAAGGCCCGGGCTCGCTGACCTTCAGCCTGGTGCAGAGCAAGCTGCGCCGCCTGATCGACCGCACCAGTTTCGCCATGGCCCAGCAGGACGTGCGCTACTACCTCAACGGCATGCTGCTGGAAGTCTCCAGCGGCACCCTGCGCGCCGTGGCCACCGACGGCCACCGCCTGGCCATGTGCTCCTTCACCGGCGGCGTGCCGGAAGCCCAGGACCGCCACCAGGTCATCGTGCCGCGCAAGGGCATCCTGGAACTGGCGCGCCTGCTCACCGAGCAGGACGGCCAGGTGGACATCGTCCTCGGCCAGCACCACATCCGCGCCACCACCGGCGAATTCACCTTCACTTCCAAGCTGGTGGACGGCAAGTTCCCCGACTACGAGCGCGTGCTGCCCAAGGGCGGCGACAAGCTGGTGATCGGCGACCGCCAACTGCTGCGCGAAGCCTTCAGCCGTACCGCGATCCTCTCCAACGAGAAGTACCGCGGCATTCGCCTGCAACTGACCTCCGGCCTGCTGAAGATCCAGGCGAACAACCCGGAGCAGGAGGAAGCGGAAGAAGAAGTGCAGGTCGACTATAACGGCAGCAGCCTGGAAATCGGCTTCAACGTCAGCTACCTGCTGGACGTACTGGGCGTGATGGGCACCGAGCAGGTTCGCATGATCCTCTCCGACGCCAACAGCAGCGCCCTGCTGCAGGAAGCCGACAACGACGACTCCGCCTATGTTGTCATGCCGATGCGTCTCTGACCTTCACTGAATGTCACTGACCCGCGTCTCGGTCACCGCGGTGCGCAACCTGCACCCGGTGACCTTCTCCCCCTCCCCTCGCATCAACATCCTCTACGGCGAAAACGGCAGCGGCAAGACCAGCGTGCTCGAAGCCGTCCACCTGCTCGGCCTTGCCCGCTCCTTCCGCAGCCAGCGCCTGCAACCGGTCATCCAGTACGAACAGGCCGCCTGCACCGTCTTCGGCCAGGTTCAGCTGGCCAATGGCATGACCAGCAACCTGGGTGTGTCCCGGGAGCGCCAGGGCGATTTCCAAATTCGCATCGACGGCCAGAATGCGCGCAGCACTGCGCAGCTGGCGGAAACCTTGCCGCTGCAACTGATCAACCCGGACAGCTTCCGCCTGCTGGAAGGCGCGCCGAAGATTCGTCGGCAGTTCCTCGACTGGGGAGTGTTCCACGTGGAACAACGCTTCATGGTCGCCTGGCAGCGGCTGCAGAAGGCGCTGCGCCAGCGGAACTCGTGGCTCCGACATGGTAGACTGGACGGTGCTTCGCAGGCTGCGTGGGACCGCGAATTGTGTACTGCCAGCGACGAAATCGATGGCTATCGGCGGTCCTATATCCAGGCCCTCAAACCGGTCTTCGAACAGACGCTGGGCGAGTTGATCCAATTGGACCAGCTCACCCTCAGCTATTACCGCGGCTGGGACAAGGATCGCGAGCTGAGCGAGGTATTGAACGGCAGCTTGTTGCGCGACCAGCAGATGGGACATACCCAGGCTGGACCGCAGCGAGCCGATCTACGAATTCGCCTGGGCGGGCATAACGCGGCGGAGATCCTGTCGCGGGGGCAGCAGAAACTGGTGGTCTGCGCCCTGCGTATTGCCCAGGGGCACCTGATCAATCAGGCCAAGCGAGGACAGTGCGTCTACCTGGTGGACGACCTGCCCTCGGAACTCGACGAAAAGCACCGGCGTTCGTTGTGCCGGTTGCTTGAAGACTTGGGTTGCCAGGTATTCATCACCTGTGTCGACCCTGAACCTTTGAAGGACGGCTGGCGAACGGACACGCCGGTTGCGATGTTCCACGTGGAACATGGGCATGTCTCTCAGACCACCCTCGGGAGTGAAGAATGAGCGAGAACAACACGTACGACTCTAACAGCATCAAGGTGCTGAAGGGGCTGGACGCGGTACGCAAGCGTCCGGGTATGTACATCGGCGACACGGACGATGGCACCGGCCTGCACCACATGGTGTTCGAGGTGCTGGACAACTCGATCGACGAGGCCCTGGCTGGCTACTGCAGCGAGATCAGCGTCACCATCCACACCGATGAGTCGATCACCGTACGCGACAACGGCCGTGGCATTCCGGTCGATATCCACAAGGAAGAAGGGGTTTCCGCGGCCGAGGTCATCATGACCGTGCTGCACGCCGGCGGTAAGTTCGACGACAACTCCTACAAGGTTTCCGGTGGCTTGCACGGTGTGGGTGTGTCCGTGGTGAACGCGCTCTCCGAGGAGCTGCGCCTGACCATCCGCCGCGAAGGCAAGGTATGGGAGCAGATCTACCGTCACGGCGTGCCGCAGTTCCCGCTGCGCCCGGTGGGCGAGACAGATGGCTCGGGTACCGAGGTGCACTTCAAGGCCTCCAACGAGACCTTCACCAGTATCCATTTCAGCTGGGACATCCTGGCCAAGCGCATCCGCGAGCTGTCCTTCCTCAACTCCGGCGTGGGCATCCTGCTGCGCGACGAACGTACCGGTAAGGAAGAGCTGTTCAAGTACGAGGGTGGCCTGCGCGCCTTCGTCGAGTATCTGAACACCAACAAGAACATCGTCAACCAGGTGTTCCACTTCAACACCCAGCGCGAGGAAGACGGCGTTGGCGTGGAAGTCGCCCTGCAGTGGAACGACAGCTTCAACGAGAACATCCTCTGCTTCACCAACAACATTCCGCAGCGTGACGGCGGTACCCACCTGGCGGGCTTCCGCTCTGCCCTCACCCGCCACCTGAACAACTACATCGAGCAGGAAGGCCTGGCGAAGAAATACAAGATCGCCACCACCGGCGACGACGCCCGTGAAGGCCTGACCGCGATCATTTCGGTGAAGGTGCCGGATCCGAAGTTCAGCTCGCAGACCAAGGACAAGCTGGTGTCCTCCGAGGTGAAGACCGCGGTGGAACAGGAAATGGGCAAGTACTTCGCCGACTTCCTGCTGGAGAACCCCAACGAAGCCAAGGCCGTGGTCGGCAAGATGATCGACGCCGCCCGCGCCCGCGAAGCCGCGCGCAAGGCCCGCGAGATGACCCGCCGCAAGGGCGCGCTGGACATCGCCGGCCTGCCGGGCAAGCTCGCCGACTGCCAGGAGAAGGACCCCGCCCTCTCCGAGCTGTACATCGTGGAAGGTGACTCCGCGGGCGGTTCTGCCAAGCAGGGCCGTAACCGCAAGACCCAGGCGATCCTGCCGCTCAAGGGCAAGATCCTCAACGTCGAGAAGGCTCGCTTCGACAAGATGCTGTCCTCCCAGGAGGTCGGCACCCTGATCACCGCGCTGGGCTGCGGCATCGGGCGCGAGGAGTACAACATCGACAAGCTGCGCTACCACAACATCATCATCATGACTGATGCTGACGTCGACGGTTCGCACATCCGTACCCTGCTGCTGACCTTCTTCTTCCGCCAGCTACCCGAGCTGGTCGAGCGTGGCTACATCTACATCGCCCAGCCGCCGCTGTACAAGGTGAAGAAAGGCAAGCAGGAGCAGTACATCAAGGACGACGTGGCCATGGAGGAATACATGACCCAGTCGGCCCTCGAAGACGCCAGCGTGCACGTCAACGAAAGCGCCCCGGGCCTGTCCGGCGAAGCGCTGGAGAAGCTGGTCAACGAGTACCGCACCGTCATGCGTACCCTCTCCCGCCTGTCGCGCCTGTACCCGCAGGACCTGACCGAGCACTTCGTCTACCTGCCGCGCATCGACGTCGAGCAGCTGGGCGACCAGGCCGCCATGCAGGCCTGGCTGGAGCAGTACCAGGCGCGCCTGAAGACTTCCGAGAAGTCCGGCCTGACCTACACCGCCAGCCTGCGCGAAGACCGCGAGCGCCACCTGTGGCTGCCTGAGGTGGAGATGGTCGCCCACGGCCTGTCCAACTACGTGACCTTCAACCGCGACTTCTTCGCCAGCAACGACTACCGCTCGGTCACCGAGCTGGGCGCCAAGCTGAACAGCCTGATGGAAGAAGGCGCCTACGTGCAGAAGGGCGAGCGCAAGCGGCCGGTCTCCAGCTTCAAGGAAGCCCTGGAATGGCTGATGGCCGAAGGCACCAAGCGCCACAGCATCCAGCGATACAAAGGCCTCGGCGAGATGAACCCGGACCAGCTGTGGGAAACCACCATGGACCCGAACGTCCGCCGCATGCTGAAGGTGACCATCGAGGACGCCATCGCCGCCGACCAGATCTTCAACACCCTGATGGGCGATGCCGTGGAGCCGCGCCGCGACTTCATCGAAAGCAACGCCCTGGCGGTGTCGAACCTGGACGTGTGACTGGTGGAGCAATTGAGGGCTGACAACATTGAACGGATATCCTGCTAGACGTTAACTGCTGCCCTGCTGCTCTTGAAAACCCCGGCTCTCCGAAAGGTCTGCCGGGGTTTTTTATGGCTGGTCGCCAGAATGGTTGCTACTGGCGTTGCTCGGTGATCGAGCGTGAATCATCCGGGCTTCTGCAGCCTTGGCTTGTCTAGTCGCTATATTGTCGTCGATGGCTATGGCCGGGCCGAACAGCTCCAGGGAACTGGATGCCTCCGCAAAGCGATAGCCCATGGCTCTATAACCTGCCTCCCGCTTGCTCCACATCCGAAGCAAGGCAGGGTGCCCTGCGTCGACGAAGTCGATGATGCGCACGTCAGCCTTGCTCGAATGTTCACGGTGGAGCCGCCCCGCATACTGTTGAAGCGTTCCCTTCCAGGAGACCGGCATGGCCAGTATGAGCGTATCCAGGGGCGGATGATCGAAGCCTTCGCCTACCAGCTTGCCGGTGGCCAGGATTACCCGGGGTGCATCGGCGGGCAGGGCCGCCAACCCCTCCATGAGGGCTGCACGCTGTTTCCTGGAAAGCCGGCCATGCAGTGCGAACAGATTCTTGATCTGCCCAGGCAATCTTTCCTCGAGCGCATTGAGATGGTCCGTTCGCTCCGTCAGCACCAGGATCTTCCTCCCCTGGTTGAAGGCAGCAACCACCTCGGCAACGATGCGCTCCGTCCTCTCTGTATCCCTGGCAATCAGCAGGAAGACCTCCTGGATACCCGCCCCTTCTTGCGTAACGATCGGCCTGGACGACCACCGCGGTAGTACGAGCAGATCGACAGGGGCGCTTTCGGGCCTGGCCGCCGTATGCCGTATCGGCCCGCACTGCATGAAGATAATCGGCTGCTGGCCATCCCGGCGTATCGGTGTGGCTGTCAGGCCCAGCACATAGACGTTTGAAGAGCGCCAGCTTTGCGTCCGTATCGAGTTGCTTGGTTGGCGTCGGGGGACGGCTCGGTCGGCCGTCAGGCAGGCGCCAGTCGATGCCATGGGCTTCCAGTAGCTCGATCAAGCGAGCGTTCTCCGCCCGCAAATGTTCCAACTGATCCTTATCGACCTTCACAATGAAACGACCTTCTTTCGACCTCTCATCGGCCATCAGGTCGTGGGCCTGACGGCAAATCATTACCATAAAGCCAAATTGCCGAGCGGTGGTTGTAATGCTGTTTTTAGGCTCTGCCATGGTTCAGCGAAGGCATCCTGGCTCTGGTTCCGCTCCCTCACCCCAGCCCTCTCCCAGAGGGAGAGGGGGTTGTTCGGAGCAGTCGGAGAGTTCGGCGTCGTCCTGAAGCGCCTGATCGTCCCCGTCACTCTCGCGAGCGAAGGAGCGCGTAGGGCGCATAACCGTTCGCGGTTATCCGCCGTTGGCCGTGCCACCGGGGCGTTCGGCGGGGCTGGTGAGGCCAATCGCGGACGGAGTCCGCTCCTACGCCCGTGCTTCCCTGAACCGTAGGAGCAACCTTGCCGGTCGCGCCGAGGTGCTCTTCGTAGGATGGGTTGAGCCTGCGAAACCCATGCGGTTGCGGTGATGGGTATCGCTTCGCTCAACCCATCCTACGAGGAGACTCCGTAGGACACTCTGTCCGCGATTCGGCGGATAACGCCGTAGGCGTTATGCGCCCTACGTTTCTTTTTTCCGGGATATGGCGAGGTCGGGGCGGAGAATCGGGTTCACGCCTCTTCCCTATAGGAAACGCCATTAGGGCAATTGTTGGGCTTGCTCCGAAGCCGCTCTCCGGCCAAGGAGGGCGTTTATGCGGAAAACGGATTCAGAACCCCGCACCAGGCCGCAGCGGAAAGACCGCCTCGGGGTAGCCTGCATCCTCGGGAATACACAGATGGCGGATGCCGCCAATTTCCTCAAGCCAAGGCTGCTCGCTACCCGCGCGCCGTGCCAGGAGGATGCCGCTCTCCTCGAACAGCTCGCGCAGCCCCGCTACGCGAAAACGCAGTTCGTCGTCGTCCAGGGCATCCGCGCCCAGGCAGTGCTGCCGAAGCCGCGCATGGCCGTCGGCCTGCTCCACCTTGCCACCGGGGAAACACCAGGGCGCCGCCGCAGAAGGCCGCCTGGGGATTGCGCAGCAGTATGAAGACTTCCAGCCCCGTGCCCTCCTCCGCTTCGCGCAGAAGCAGGATGGAGGTGGCTGGACGCGGTTCGATCGGTGGCATGGCGAGCGCTCTTCCCTGGGGCCTGCCCTTGAGCTTATAGGCCGCCTGGGACGCGCGTGGAGGGCGTATCGGACAAAATCCAGGGGATGGTTGCCGTATCGCCTCATCGTGCGCCAGAAACGAAAACAGGGCCCTTTGGGCCCTGTTCGCTACAGCTGGGTTATCCGTCTCAGGCCACGTCGGCCTTGGGGGTTGCCTGCGCCGGCAACTCGCCCATCTCGCGCAGCGTCCGCGCCACCCATTCCTCGGCGCGCTGGTTGAGTTCGGCGATGGCGCGCGGGCCCTCGCCTTCGGCGTGCATCGCCGGACCGAACACCACTTCGATGGTGCCCGGGTGCTTGGCCCAGCCGTTCTTCGGCCAGCAGTGGCCGGCGTTGTGGGCGATGGGCAGCACCGGCAGGCCGGCGTTCACCGCCAGGGCCGCGCCGCCGCGGGAGAACTTGCCCAGCTCGCCGGTGGGGATGCGCGTGCCTTCCGGGAAGATCAGCACCCAGGCGCCCTGCTGCAGGCGCTCGTGGCCCTGCTTGGCGAGTTGCTTGAGGGCCAGCTTGGGCTGGCTGCGGTCGATGGCGATGGGCCTGAGCAGGGCCAGGGCCCAGCCGAAGAAGGGCACGAACAGCAGCTCGCGCTTGAGCACCTGGCTCAGCGGCTCGAAGTAGCCGGAGAGGAAGAAGGTCTCCCAGGTGCTCTGGTGCTTGGAGAGGATCACGCAGGGCTTCTGCGGGATGTTCTCCAGGCCGCTCAGGCGGTAGCGTACGCCGACCATGTGCCAGGCCAGCCAGACGGCGAAGCGGCACCAGCGCTGGACCACGAAGCGGTAGCGCGCGCGGAACGGCAGGAAGGGTGCGATCAGCAGGCTGAGGGTGCCCCAGAGGAAGGCGCTGGCGGACAGCAGCAGGTAGAAAAGAACGGTTCTGGTGGCCTGCACTGTCGACATGGTCAGCGGGTCCTTAGGGCAAGAGGTGGGAAGCGACGGCGGCCAGGTCGTCGAAGACCAGCGTGCCTTCGGGCAGCGGTTTGGCCAGGGTACGTTCGCCCTTGCCGGTTTTCACCAGCACGGGCTGACAGTCGACGGCCAGGGCGGCGTCCAGGTCACCCCGGGTGTCGCCGACGAACCATACGCCCTTGAGCGGAACGTCGTAGTGCGCGGCGATCTGCCTGAGCATACCCGGCTTCGGCTTGCGGCACTCGCAGCCTTCGTCGGGTCCATGGGGGCAATGGACGATCAGCCCCAGTTCGCCGCCCTGCTCCGCCACCAGTTCGCGCAGCCGCGCGTGCATGCTTTCCAGCGTCGCCAGGTCGTAGTAGCCGCGGGCGATGCCGGACTGGTTGGTGGCCACCGCGACCTTCCAGCCGGCCTTGCTCAGGCGGGCGATGGCGGCGATGGCGCCGGGAATGGGAATCCACTCGTCGAGGGATTTGATGTATGCGTCGGAGTCCTGGTTGATGACGCCGTCGCGGTCGACGATCAATAACTTCATAGCTTTAGCCAGAGGCTTGAAGCCGGAAGCTTGAAGCGGGAAGAATTTCCAGCTTCAGGCTTCCAGCCTCCAGCTCCATTACCCCAACAGAGAGATATCGGCGACGCCGAGGAACAGCCCACGCAGCTTCGCCAGCAGGGCGTAGCGGTTGGCGCGCACGGCGCTGTCGTCGGCGTTGACCAGGACTTCCTCGAAGAAGGCGTCCACCGGCGCGCGCAGGGCTGCCAGGCGGGCCAGGGCGGCGCGGTAGTCGCGCGCCCGGGCCAGCGGCGCCACTTCGCCTTCGGCGGCCGCCACGGCGCTGCCCAGGGCCTTCTCGGCGGCCTCGTTGAGCAGGCCGGCATTCACGCTCTGCGGCACCTCTCCTTCGGCCTTGGCGAGGATGTTGGACACGCGCTTGTTGGCGGCGGCCAGGGCCTCGGCTTCGGGCAGTTGGCGGAAGGCCTGCACGGCCTGCACGCGCTGGTCGAAGTCCAGCGGCGCGGTCGGCGTCAGGGCGCGCACGGCCTGGTACACGGCGACGTCCACGCCTTCGTCCTCGTAGCGCGCGCGCAGGCGGTCGAAGATGAAGTCTTGCACCTGGGCGGCCAGGCCCTCGGCCTTGACCTTGTCGCCGTACTGGCCGACGGCGAAGGCGATGGTCTCGCCCAGGTCGAGGTCCAGCTGCTTCTCGATGAGGATGCGCAGCACGCCCAGGGCGGCGCGGCGCAGGGCGTACGGGTCCTTGCTGCCGGTGGGCAGCATGCCGATGCCGAAGATGCCGACCAGGGTGTCGAGCTTGTCGGCCACCGCCACCGCGGCGCCGGTCAGGGTGCTTGGCAGCTCGGCGCCGGCGCCGCGCGGCATGTACTGCTCGTTCAGCGCCAGGGCGACGTCGTTGGCTTCACCACCGGCAGTGGCGTAGTAGTAGCCGGCGATGCCCTGCATCTCCGGGAACTCGCCGACCATCTCGGTGGCCAGGTCGCACTTGGAGAGGATGCCGGCGCGGGCGGCGTTCTTCGCATCACCGCCAATGCGCTCGGCGATGAAGGCGGCCAGGGCGGAGACGCGCTCGGCCTTGTCGAACACGGTGCCGAGCTGGGCCTGGAACACCACGTTCTTCAGGCGCTCGTTGAAGCGCTCCAGCGGCTGCTTCTGATCCTGCTTGAAGAAGAACTCGGCGTCGGTCAGGCGCGGGCGCACGACCTTCTCGTTGCCCGAGACGATGTGCTCGGGCGCCTTGCTCTGCACGTTGGCCACGGTGATGAAGCGCGGCAGCAGCTTGCCGCTGGCGTCCAGCAGGCAGAAGTACTTCTGGTTGTCCTGCATGGTGGTGATCAGCGCTTCCTGGGGCACGGCGAGGAAGCGTTCCTCGAAGGAGCACACCAGCGGCACCGGCCATTCGACCAGGGCGGTCACTTCGTCGAGCAGGGCCGGCGGCACGATGGCGCTGCCCTTCTGCTCGGCGGCAAGCTCGGCGACGCGCTTGGCGATGATTTCGCGGCGCTCGGCGAAGTCGGCCAGCACGTGGGCGCTGCGCAGGTCTTCCAGGTAGTTGGCGGGGCTGGAGATCAGCACGTTGTCCGGGTTGTGGAAGCGGTGGCCACGGGATTCACGGCCGGCCTTGCGGGTGAGGATCTCGCACTCCACCACCTCGTCGCCGAACAGCATCACCAGCCACTGCGTCGGACGCACGAACTCTTCACGGCGGGCGGCCCAGCGCATGCGCTTGGGAATCGGCAGGTCGTTCAGCGAGGTTTCGACGATGCCCGGCAGCAGGCCCACGGCCGGCTGGCCGGGGATGCTCTGGCTGAACTTCAGCTTGGGCCCGCTCTGGTCGATCTGCGCCAGGTCCACGCCGCACTTCTTGGCGAAGCCCAGGGCGGCCTGGGTCGGGTTGCCGCTGGCGTCGAAGGCGGCCTGCAGCGGCGGGCCGTCGAGGTTGACGGTGCGGTCGGGCTGCTGCACGGCGAGCTGGTCGATCTGCACGGCCAGGCGGCGCGGCGCGGCATAGTAGCGGGCGGCCGAGTAGGTCAGGCCTGCGGCCTTAAGGTCCTTCTCGATGCCGGCCAGGAAGGCTTCACCGAGGCTCTTCAGGGCCTTGGGGGGCAGCTCTTCGGTGCCCAGTTCGACGAGGAAATCCTTCGCGCTCATTATTCGGCCTCCTTCAGCTTGGCCAGTACTTCGTCACGCAGTTCGGGGGTGGCCATCGGGAAGCCCAGGCGCGCGCGCGCCTGCAGGTAGCTCTGCGCCACGTTACGGGCCAGGGTGCGCACGCGCAGGATGTAGCGCTGACGCTCGGTCACCGAGATGGCCCGGCGCGCATCCAGCAGGTTGAAGGTGTGCGAGGCCTTGAGGACCATCTCATAGGTCGGCAGCGGCAGCTGCAGCTCGATCAGGCGGTTGGCTTCGCTTTCGTAGAAGTCGAACAGTTCGAACAGCTTCTCGACGTTGGCGTGCTCGAAGTTGTAGGTCGACTGCTCCACCTCGTTCTGGTGGAACACGTCGCCATAGGTGACCTTGCCGAACGGGCCGTCGGCCCACACCAGGTCGTACACCGAGTCGACGCCCTGGATGTACATGGCCAGGCGTTCCAGGCCGTAGGTGATCTCGCCGGTAACCGGGTAGCACTCGATGCCGCCGACCTGCTGGAAGTAGGTGAACTGGGTGACTTCCATGCCGTTCAGCCAGATTTCCCAGCCCAGGCCCCAGGCGCCGAGGGTCGGCGATTCCCAGTTGTCCTCGACGAAGCGGATGTCGTGCACCAGCGGGTCGATGCCGATGGCCTTCAGCGAGCCCAGGTAGAGCTCCTGGAAGTTCTCCGGGTTGGGCTTGAGCACCACCTGGAACTGGTAGTAGTGCTGCAGGCGGTTCGGGTTCTCGCCATAGCGGCCGTCGGTGGGGCGGCGGCTGGGCTGCACGTAGGCGGCGTTCCAGGTCTCCGGGCCGATGGCGCGCAGGAAGGTGGCGGTATGGAAGGTGCCGGCGCCAACTTCCATGTCGTAGGGCTGCAGCACCACGCAGCCCTGGTCGGCCCAGTACTGTTGCAGGGCGAGGATCAGGTCCTGGAAGGTGCGCACGGCGGGCGTAGTCTGGCTCACGAATTTCACCTGTGCTGGGTATGCGACGAAAACCCCGCAGTATACCCGAAGCCGCGTACCGCTTGGGGTGCGCGCACGTTTTCGGATGAATTCGCAAACGCCGGGAAGCGGGCATTTGACTGTATCTTCATACAGTATTCCGGCTATAGTGGGACTTCCCTTCGCCCCGTCAGGACGACCGCCATGCCCCGCTGCTTCTGGTGCAACGACGACCCGCTGTACATCGCCTACCACGACACCGAGTGGGGCGTGCCGCAGAGAGACCCGCAGGCGCTGTTCGAAATGCTGGTGCTCGAAGGCGCCCAGGCCGGGCTGTCGTGGATCACCGTGCTGCGCAAGCGCGAGCGCTACCGTGAGGTGCTGTTCGGCTTCGACCCCGAACGCCTGGCGCGCATGAGCGACGAGGAGATCGAGCAGCGCATGCAGGATGCGGGCATCATCCGCAACCTGGCCAAGCTCAGGGCCGCGCGGCAGAACGCCCGGGCCTGGCTGGAACTGCCCGAGCCGGTGGAATTCCTCTGGTCCTTCGTCGGCGGCCAGCCGAAGGTCAACCATTTCAGCGGCCGCGGCGACGTCCCGGCGGTGACGCCCGAGGCTGAGGCCATGAGCAAGGCCCTGAAGAAGGCCGGCTTCACCTTCGTTGGGCCGACCATCTGCTACGCCTTCATGCAGGCCACGGGGATGGTGATGGACCACACCACCGATTGCGACCGTTACGCGGAGCTGTCCTGACTGCGGACGGAATTCGCTTCCACGCGCTCTTCGTAGGATGGGTTGAGCCTCGGCGAAACCCATGCGGCCATGGCGATGGGTATCGCTTCGCTCCACCCATCCTACGATCGTGAGCGGGCCCTGCCCGCGATTCGCGCGCAGGGCGCGCTCCTACATGGAAAGAAAAGGCATGGCCGGATCACCCGGTGCGTGGATTCAGGCTGTTTCTATCGCCCCCATTGCCGCGCGCCTTTCGCCTTCGCCCATGCCCGCTGGTTAGAATGTGCGCATTCGGCTGAAGGAGCATTCCGTGGAGAAATTCAAAGGTGCCTTGGTGGTGGGTGGGCTGCGCCTGTTCGCCATGCTGCCCTGGCGGGCGGTGCAGGGCTTGGGGGCCGCCATCGGCTGGCTGATGTGGAAGCTGCCCAACCGCTCCCGCGAGGTGGCGCGCATCAACATCTCGCATTGCTTCCCCGAGCTGTCCGCCGCGGAGCTGGACAAGCTGCTGGGCCAGAGCCTGATGGACATCGGCAGGACCCTCACCGAGAGCGCCTGCGCCTGGATCTGGCCGCCGCAGAAGTCGCTGCAGTACATCCGCGAGGTCGAGGGTATGGAGGTGCTGGAAGAGGCCCTGGCCTCCGGCGACGGCCTGGTCGGCATCACCAGCCACCTGGGCAACTGGGAAGTGCTCAACCACTTCTACTGCTCCTACGCCAAGCCGATCATCTTCTACCGCCCGCCGAAGCTGAAGGCGGTGGACGAGCTGCTGAAGAAGCAGCGCGTGCAGCTGGGCAACCGCGTGGCGCCGTCGACCCCCGAAGGCATCATCAGCGTGATCAAGGAAGTGCGGCGCGGCGGCTGCGTCGGCATCCCGTGCGACCCGGAGCCGGACCTGGGCTCGGGGCTGTTCGTGCCCTACCTGGGCACCACCGCGCTGACCAGCAAGTTCGTGCCATCGCTGCTGTCGCGCGGCAAGGCGCGCGGGGTGTTCTTTCACGCCGTGCGCCTGCCCGACGGCAGCGGCTACAAGGTGATCCTCGAAGCCGCGCCGGCGGACATGTACGACAAGGACATGGAAGTCTCGGTCGCCGCCCTGAGCCGCGAGCTGGCCCGCTACGTGCGCGACTACCCGAGCCAGTACATGTGGACCATGAAGCGCTTCAAGAAGCGCCCGGAAGGCGAAGCCAGGTGGTATTGAACTGACATGTGGGGATTGCCGACTACCGCCACCGCGCCCTTCTGCCCTTCCGAGGTCAGGGGCAGCGTCGTCGTTTCGCCCAGCGCGCCGCTGTGGAAGCGCATCCTGCAGTTCGCCGGGCCCGGCCTGCTGGTCTCTATCGGCTACATGGACCCGGGCAACTGGGCCACGGCCATCGAGGCCGGTTCCGGCTTCGGCTACCAGCTGCTCTACGTGGTGCTGCTGTCCAGCCTCGCCGGCATGGTCCTGCAGTGCCTGGCCATGCGCCTGGGCATCGTCACCGGCCAGGACCTGGCGCAGCTCTCGCGGCAGCGCTACAGCCCGGCCATGGCCAAGGCCCAGTGGCTGCTGGCGGAGCTGTCGATCGTCGCCACGGACCTGGCCGAGGTGCTCGGCTGCGCCCTGGCCTTCCACCTGCTGCTGGGGGTGAACCTCACCGGCGGCATCCTCCTCACCGCCCTCGACACCCTGATCGTCCTCGGCCTCAAGGGCCAGCGCTTCCGTCACCTGGAGGCGATCATGCTGGGGCTGATCATCACCATCAGCGCCTGCTACGTGGTCGAGCTGGTGCTGGTCAAGCCGTACTGGCCGGACGTCGCCGCCGGCTTCGTGCCCAGCCTGGACACCCTCAGCCAGCGCGAGCCGCTGTACCTGGCCATCGGCATCCTCGGCGCCACCGTGATGCCGCACAACCTCTACCTGCACTCCTCCATCGTGCAGACCCGCGCGGTGGCCGGCAGCCAGGGCAAGGCCTCGGCGATCCGCCTGGCGCGGCTGGACACCGTGGTCTCGCTGAGCCTGGCGCTGCTGATCAACGCCGCCATCCTGATCCTCGCCGCCGCGGCCTTCCACGAGACCGGGCACGCCGACGTCACCGAGATCCAGGACGCCTACCGCCTGCTCGAACCCCTGGTCGGCGCCGGCCTGGCCGCCATCCTCTTCGGCGTCGCCCTGCTCGCCTCCGGGCAGAGCTCCACCTTCACCGGCACCATCGCCGGCCAGGTGATCATGGAAGGCTTCCTGCAGATGAAGATCCCCTGCTGGCAGCGCCGCCTGATCACCCGCGCCCTGGCGCTGATCCCGGCGCTGCTGGGGGTGATGCTGATGGGCGACAGGGCGGTGGGCAAGCTGCTGGTGTTCAGCCAGGTGGTGCTCAGCCTGCAGCTGCCCTTCGCGCTCTGGCCGCTGATCCGCTTCACCAGCGACCGCGCGCTGATGGGCGAATTCGCCAACCGCTGGCCGACCCGCGCGCTGGCCTGGCTGCTTTTCGTGGTCATCAGCGGCGCCAACCTCTGGCTGCTGGGGCAACTGGCCGCTTGACCGGCGGCGGCGGATCGGGCCGACTATGCCGCTGACATTCCGGACGGATGCCGAGCATGGCGAATCAGAGGCAGTACCCGCGTACCCCGATGAAGTGCAGGATCAAGATCGTCCATCCCAGCTTCGGCGAGGTCATCGGCCACACCCGTGACCTCTCCGACGGCGGCGTCTACGTGCGTCACGCAGCGCTGGCCGGGCTTGCTCCCGGCACCCGCGTGCACGGCCAGGTGCAGGACCTGCCCATGGAAGCGCCGGTTCTGGAGATGGAAGTCATGCGCACCGACGCCGAGGGCGCCGGCCTGCGTTTCGTCGATTCCGACTGAGAGTGGCTACTGTGGTGGGCTGGGGAACCTGCTCTCTGACACCATAGGCGCGGGCTTTGCCCGCGAATCGCGCGCAGGGCGCGCTCCTACGCCCTCCGGCAAACACACCGCCCGTAGGATGGTGTTGAGCGAAGCGATACCCATCACCACGACCGCATGGGTTTCGCCAAGGCTCAACCCATCCTACGAAAAGCACCCCCCTCAACTCGCCTCGTTCACCGCACTCAGGAAACACCGCGTCCGCTCATGCTGCGGGTGCCCGAACAGCTGCTCCGGCGTCCCCTGTTCCAGGATGCTGCCCTGGTGGAAGAAGCACACGCGGTCGGCGAACTCGCGGGCGAAGCCCATCTGGTGGGTGACCATCAGCATGGTCAGGTTGTGCTCGGTGCCGAGCCGGCGCACCACGTTGAGCACTTCGCCGCACAGCTCCGGGTCCAGCGCCGAGGTCACCTCGTCGAACAGCATCACCTTCGGCCGCATGGCCAGGGCGCGGGCGATGGCCACGCGTTGCTGCTGGCCGCCGGAGAGCTGCGAGGGGTAGTGCTCCAGCTTGTTGCCCAGGCCGACCATCTCCAGCAGTTCCACGGCGCGCTCGCGGGCCTCGTCGCGGCGCATGCCCAGCACCTGCACCGGCGCTTCCATCACGTTCTTCAGCGCGCTCATGTGCGGGAACAGGTTGAAGCTCTGGAACACCATGCCGATCTTGCCGCGCACGCGGCGCACGTGGGCTTCCGAGGCGCGCACCGGCTCGCCGTTGCGCAACTGGTGGGTGAGCGGCTCGCCGTCCACCTCGATCGCCCCGCTGTCGATGCTCTCCAGGGTCATCAGGGCGCGCAGCAGGGTCGACTTGCCCGAGCCGCTGGGGCCGATGATGGCGACCTTCTCGTTGGCGCCCACCTCCAGGTTCAGGTGGTTCAGCACGCTGAAGCTGCCGTAGCTCTTGCACACGTCGCGGAAGCGCACCATCGGCTGGGCGGTCTGTGCCCGCGGGGCCTCGTCGGCCAGCGGCCGGGTGGTCATGGACAGGACGGTCATGGGGTTTCCTCCGGTGGGCGCTTTCATGGCAGTGCCGTGCGTTTTTCCACCTGGCGGACCACGCCGGCCAGGCTGATGCTGATGAGCAGGAAGAACACCCCGACCAGGGTGATCGGCTCCAGGTAGCGGAAGCTGTCGGAACCGATGTTCTTGGCCTGCTGCATGATTTCCACCACGGTGATCGCCGAGAGCACCGGGGTGTCCTTGAACATGGCGATCAGGTAGTTGCCCAGCGCCGGCAGCACCGGGCGGATGGCCTGGGGCAGGATCACCTGGCGGTAGGCCCGCCACGGCGAGAAGTTCAGCGCCGTGACCGCCTCCCACTGCCCGCGCGGCACCGACTCCAGGCCGGCGCGGTAGACCTCGGCGGTGTAGCAGGCATAGTGCAGGGCGATGCCCAGGGTGCCGGCCACCAGCGAGGTCATGTTCAGCCCGTAGCTGGGCAGCACGTAGAACAGGAAGTACACCTGGATCAGCAGCGGCGTGCTGCGGATGAACTCGATCAGCCAGGCCGCCGGCCACGACAGCCAGAAGTGCCGGCTGCGCCGGGCCAGGGCGAAGAGCAGGCCGAAGACCACCGCCAGGGCGAAACCGACCAGGGTGATGCCGATGGTCTTGAGCGAGGCGTGCAGCAGCTGCGGCAGGATCTGCCAGGCGAATTGCCAGTCGAACAACTTCATCACAGGCCTCCCCGGATGCGCCCATGCCCCAGCCGGCGTTCCAGGCGGCGCATGAGGAAGACGATGGCCTGGGCCATGGCGAAGTACAGCACCAGGGTCAGGGTGAAGATCTTCAGCGTCTCGAAGGTCGCCTGGTCCAGCTGGCGGGCGCGGAAGGTCAGGTCCGAGAGGGTGATCAGCGACACCAGCGAGGTGTTCTTCAGCAGCTCGATCAGCAGGTTGGTGCCCGGCGGTATGGCGCACAGCAGCGCCTGCGGCAGGATGATCCGGCGAAAGCGCGTGAACGGCGTCATGTTCAGCGCCAGCGCGGCCTCGTACTGCCCCTTGGGCACCGAGCCGATGGCCCCGCGCATCACCTCCGCGCCATAGGCGCCGATGTGCAGGCCCAGGCCGAGGATGGCCACCGTGTAGGCGCCCAGTTCCAGGTTGAACGGCGGCAGCGGCAGTACGAAGAACAGCCAGAACAGCTGCACCAGCAGCGAGGTGCCGCGGAACAGCTCGATGTAGCCGATGGCCAGCCAGCGCACCGCCGGCCACGGCGCCAGGCGGCCGAGGGCGGCGACGATGGCCAGCGCCACCGCCAGCAGCGAGCCGAAGAAGGTGACCTGGACGGTGACCCAGGCGCCCTCCAGCAGCAGTGGAAGCAATTCACCCATGTTGCGCATCCCGTATCGACAGGTTCGACGGAACGGCCGAGGGGGCGGGGCCCCCTGCGGTCACTGTTTGCAGAGCTCGGCGGCGCTCTTGTCGGTCAGGTTGGACTTGTCGAAGCCGAACGGCTTGACCGTCTGCAGGTGTTCGTCGCTGCCCAGCCACTTCTTCAACTGCTGGTTCACCGCGTCGCGCAGGTCCTTGTCTTCCGGGCGGAAGGCCAGGGCGCCGTAGCCGATGTGCGCCGGGTCGTCCTTGAAGTTGGCGATGGCCTCGACGCTGTCGCCACCCTTGGCCGCCAGGCCCTTCATGGTCAGCGCGGTGCCGACGCTGGCGTCGGCGCGGCCGGCGCGCACCGCCTGCAGTTGCGCGGTGGTGTCCGGGACCTGGACGATCTGCTCGTCGCTCACCCCCTCGGCGCGGGCGTAGCCCAGCTCGGCGGTGCCGGACATGATCGCCAGGCGCACGTCCGGGTTCTTCGCGACGTCGGCGTAGCTGTGCAGGTTCTTCGGGTTGCCCCGCTTCACCAGCAGGGTGTCGGGAATCTGGTAGTGCGGGTCGGTGAAGATCACCTGCCGGCAGCGCGGCGGGGTGATGTACATGCCGGCGGCGATCACGTCGAAGCGCCCGGCGCGCAGCCCGGGGATCAGCGCGCCCCACTCGGTGAGCACCGGCTCGACCTTCTTCACGCCCATGGCGGTGAACACCTTGGTGGCGATCTCCGGCGACTCGCCGGTGACCTTGCCGGAGGTCTCGGTGTAGGCGAAGGGCGCCTCGTTGGCGTAGCCGATGCGCACCGTGCCGGTGCTCTGGATGCGTTCCAGGGTGGTCTCGGCCTGGCTGGCGAAGCTGGCCGCAAGGCCCGCCAGCAGGGTACAGGCCAGGCCCAGGCGATGGAGGGAAAGGGGGGCGGTACTCATCTTCGGATCTCCTGATCTTCTCGTGCCGGCCTTGTTGTGGTGTTGGGACGCGGCGGTGGATGGCAGGTAGCGATGTCGTGCGACTGTTGTTCTTATGTTGGGACCCGCCGGGCGGGCCTTCCGAAGTACTGCCCCGACAGAGGGCATTGGTTGCGTTGCAGACTAAGCCGTCCGGCCTTGCGGCTGTTCCCGATCGGCGCCGTCGCGGCGGAAAAAACCGCCTGTCGCGACGCGCCCATCCATGGCTTTTTTCTGCGCCGGCCTTGTGCCGCGGGGGCGGCGGCATGGGCGGCTGGTCGGCCCGAGCATACAAAAGGCTTTCCGGCGCCGGAATTGCACTAGGACAATCCATGGAAATGCCCTGATCCATCACCCTGTGCCGAGGTCGAAGGGGAATGCCCATCATGCAAAGCTGGCGCCACGCGCTGGCCGGCCTGCGGGTCGGCGAATCCAAGTACAAGACGCTGGTCCAGGCCATCGCCACGGAAATCGAACAGGGCCGCCTGCACGACGGCCAGCGCCTGCCGCCGCAGCGCCAGGTGGCCGATGGCCTGGGCATCAGCGTGCAGACGGTGACCAACGCCTACAAGGAACTGGAGCGCCAGGGCCTGGTGCGCTGCGAGGTGGGCCGCGGCAGCTTCGTCTCGCGGCGCATGACCGAGGGCGTGTCGCGCTACATGCTCGACCACCCCGAGCGCGCGCTGGTGGACTTCTCCATGGCCAGCATCGTCCACACCGACGAGCACGACCGCCTGTGGCAGGACACCTGCCGCCAACTGGCGCAGGAGACGGACCAGCCGTGGATGCGCGCCTGCCGGCCGATCGCCGGCTTCGACGGCCACCGCGAGGCGGCGGCGCAGTGGCTGGCGCAGCAGGGCCTACGCTGCGAGCGCGACGACCTGCTGATCACCAACGGCGCCGCCCACGCCATCTTCATCGCCCTCGCCTCCCTGGCCGGGCCGGACGACGTGGTGCTCTGCGAGCAGCTCACCGACCACGGGGTGATCGGCAATTCCCAGGTGCTCGGCTTCACCCTGAAGGGCGTGGAGGTCGACCGCGAGGGCATCGACCCGGAGCACTTCGAGGACCTCTGCGCCAACGAACGCGTCACCGCGCTGGTGTGCACGCCCAACCTGAACAACCCCACCTCCAGCCTGATGAGCGACACCCGGCGCCGGGAGATCGCCGCCATCGCCCAGCGCTTCGGCGTCTACGTCATCGAGGACGACGTCTACGGCCCGCTGTTGGGCGAAGGCCGCGCGCCGCCGCTGAGCCACTACCTGCCGGAGCTGTCGTTCTACTGCACCAGCTTCACCAAGAGCGTGCTCACCGGCCTGCGCATCGGCTACCTGGTGGTGCCGCGGCGCCTGGCCCTGCGCACCGAGAGCATCCTGCGGGTGAACAGCTGGATGGCCGCGCCGCTGCTGGCCGAGGTGGCCACGCGCTGGATCCACAACGGCAACGCCCAGGCCCTGGTGGAACGCCAGCGGCGCCTGCTGGCGGCGCGCCAGGCGCTGGTGGCCGAGCGCTTCGCCGAACACCTGTTGGGCCATGCGCCGCAGGCCCTGAGCTGCTGGATGGGCATTCCCGAGCACTGGGAGCTGGACAGCCTGGTGCGCGAGCTGCGCCACCGGCACATCGCCGTGACCTCGCCGGACCCCTTCATGGTCCGCGGCACGCCGCGGCCGCGCGCGGTGCGCCTGTGCATGGGCGCCGAATGCAGCGACGAACGCATGGCCCAGGCCCTGGACGACATGCGCGAGCTGTTCGAGCAGTACCCGAAGATCCACGATTTCTGAACGGGCCGCCGCCCCGTCCCCTTGTAGGAGCGCGCCCTGCGCGCGAATCGCGGGCAGGGCCCGCTTGTATGGCGTTAGGGTAGGAACCTGTCGGGGGTGGAGGGACAAGACCCGCTTCTGCAAGCCAGACGGTAGGAGACTTCCCCCACCCACGCGCTCACGACAAGCGCCGATAAGGAATCCATCGGATTTGAGTAGCCGCTCAAACCGACAATATCAGCAAGCCTGCGCCACCGTGAGCCCCGACAGGTCGACCCCATCTTCACCGTCGGAGAACACCATGACAAGCCAGGTCACGGTTATTGGAATCGATGTTGCCAAGGAAACACTGAGCCTGTGCGATGCCCGCACCGGTGAGGTGTTCGAACTGCCTAACGAAGCCCGTGCGATCAAGGCCTGGCTCAAGACGCTGCCATCCAACTGCGCCATCGCAATCGAGGCAACGGGCATCTACCACGTGCTGGTTGCCAGCCTGGCGCATGCCCGGAAGCACCGGATCTACCTCATCAACGGCTTCCGCCTGAGCAACTATCGCAAGGGGATCGGTGGGCGAAACAAGGACGACCGTAGCGACGCCCAGCTCCTGGCCCGCTACCTGTCCCATGAACAGGCGCAGTTGGAGCCCTGGCAGCCGCCGAGCAAGGTGTACTGCCGCTTGCAGGCGTTGCTGCACCGTCGAGCCGTGCTCGTCCGGAATGTCACGTCGCTGCGTCAGAGCTTCTCCCAGGACCCTATGCTGGCAAGGGCATTGAAGCCAGTCCTCAAGCGCATGGCTGTCCTGGAGCAACGCCTGGAGACACAGATCCAGCTCGTGCTGGAGGAGGCCGGGCTGAAGGAGCAGAGCAAGCGTTGCCAGGCCATCGAGGGGATCGGGCCACTGACGGCCGCAGCGCTGATCCTGGCGTTTCTGCGAGGGCATTTCCGCAACAGCGACGCCTTCATCGCATTTCTGGGGCTGGATGTGCGACTCAAGGAGTCTGGCCGTTACAGCGGCCGGCGGAAGCTGACCAAGCAAGGCGATCCGGAAATCCGCCGGCTACTGCACAACGCCGCCATGGCTGCAGCTCGCACCAAACGCTGGAGGGAGCTCTATCAGGGCTATTTGGCACGCGGGCTGAAGACAACCGAGGCCTTGACCGTCCTGGCCCGCAAACTCGCCAGAATCGCCTTTGCCCTGATGCAGACACAGACGACCTACCAACCCCGGGGATAAGCCGTCATTGACATAGAATCTCCTACAAATTACCGGGAAGTACGGTATTTCTCCCCGTAGGATGGGTCGAGCGAAGCGATACCCATCGCCCATTACCACGACGAATGACAATCTCCACGACATCGTCCTAGTACATTCATCGCGACAATTTCCCGCTCATACACTCGGCCCGACTGCATTGTCGGGAGGCCGCCATGGCCAACGAGATCCCCCTGATCGAGCTGTACCGCGCCCGCCAGCGCATCCACGGCCTGGTGCGGCAGACGCCGCTGGAGCATTCGCCCAGCCTCTCCGCGCTGCTGGGCGCGCCGGTGTACCTGAAGCTGGAATCGCAGCAGATCACCGGCAGCTTCAAGCTGCGCGGCGCCAGCAACGCCATCGCCCAGCTGGACGACGCCCGGAAGGCCCGCGGGGTGGTCGCCGCCTCCACCGGTAACCACGGCCGCGCCCTCGCCCATGCCGCCCGCGTGCTGGGCGTGCCGGCCACCATCTGCCTGTCACAGTTGGTGCCGGCGAACAAGGTCGAGGCGATCCGCGCCCTCGGCGCCGAGGTATGCATCGTCGGCAACAGCCAGGACGACGCCCAGGCCGAGGCCGAGCGCATCGCCCGCGAGCAGGGCGCGGCGCTGCTGCCGCCCTTCGACCACCCGCAGATCGTCGCCGGCCAGGGCACCCTGGGCCTGGAAATCCTCGAACAGCTGCCGCAGGTGCGCCAGGTGCTGGTGCCGCTGTCCGGCGGCGGGCTGTTCGGCGGCGTGGCCGTGGCGCTGAAGGCGGCCGACCCGTCGATCCGCCTGCACGGCATCAGCATGCGCCGCGGCGCGGCCATGGCCGCCAGCCTGGAAGCCGGCCAGCCCGTGGAAGTGGAGGAACTGCCGACCCTCGCCGACTCCCTCGGCGGCGGCATCGGCCTGGACAACCGCTACACCTTCGCCCTCGCCCGCGCCCACTGCGACGAGTTGCACCTGCTCGACGAGCCCGCCATCGCCGCCGGCATCCGCCACGCCTACCGCGAGGAACGCCAGGTGGTGGAAGGCGCCGCGGCGGTGGGTATCGCCGCGCTGCTGGAAGGCCGCATCGCCGCCGAAGGGCCGGTGGTGGTGGTCGTCAGCGGCCGCAACATCGCCATCGAACAACACCAACGCATCATCGAGGAAGACCTGCATGGCTGACGTCACCCTGCTCAGCGAAGCCGACTTGCGCGCCTGCGTGGCGCTGGACACTGAAAGCCTCGACGCCGTCGAGCAGGCCTTCCGCCTGCTGGCCACGGCGGCGGTGGCGATGCCGCCGATCCTGCGCCTGGACATTCCCGAGCACAACGGCGAGGTGGATGTGAAGACCGCCTACCTGCCCGGCCTGCCGCGCTTCGCCATCAAGGTCAGCCCGGGCTTCTTCGACAACCCGAAGCTCGGCCTGCCCAGCCTCAACGGCATGATGATGCTGCTGTCCGCGCACACCGGCCTGCTCGACGCCCTGCTGCTGGACAACGGCTACCTCACCGCCGTGCGCACCGCCTGCGCCGGCGCCGTGGCCGCCAAGTGGCTGGCCCGCGAGGACGCCCGCCGGGTGGCCCTCCTCGGCGCCGGCGAGCAGGCGCGCCTGCAGCTCAAGGCGCTGTGCCTGGTACGGCCGATCGAGGGCGCCAGCCTCTGGGCCCGCGACGCGGCCAAGGCGCGCCAGTGCGCCGCCGAACTGAGCACCGCCCTGGGCATCCCGGTGGTCGCCTGTTCCAGCGTCGATGAAGCCCTGGAAGGCGCGGACATCGCCATCACCACCACGCCCAGTCGCGAGCCGCTGATCCGGAAGCGCCACCTGCGCCCGGGCCTGCACATCACCGCCATGGGCTCGGACGCCGAGCACAAGAACGAGATCGCCGCCGACGCGCTGGCGGCGCTGGACTGCTACGTCGCCGACCGCCTGAGCCAGACCCGCGTGCTCGGCGAACTGCACCACGCCATCGCGGCCGGGCTGGTGGAGGCGGGCGCCGACTTCGCCGAACTCGGCCAGGTCATCGCCGGCCAGCGCCCGGGCCGCCGCAGCGCCCGGGACGTGACCCTCTGCGACCTCACCGGCACCGGCGCCCAGGACACCGCCATCGCCGGCCTGGCCTTCCAGCGCGCGCAGCGCATGGGCAAGGGGTTCAAGTTCCACAGCTGACCGCTTCATGCCGGACAAACACCTACAAGAGCCCCCGTGACACCACTCACCCAGAGGATTTCCGCATGCCCGAAATCGTCGTCAACCTCCCCTTCGCGCGGGAGGAATACGCCCAGCGCCTGGCCAAGGTCCGCGCCAGCATGCAGCAGCGCGGCATCGAGCTGCTGCTGGTCAGCGACCCGTCGAACATGGCCTGGCTCACCGGCTACGATGGCTGGTCCTTCTACGTGCACCAGTGCGTGCTGCTGGCGCTGGACGGCGAGCCGGTGTGGTTCGGCCGCGGCCAGGACGCCAACGGCGCGCGGCGCACCGTGTTCATGCAGGCCGAGAACATCGTCGGCTACCCCGACCACTACGTGCAGTCCACCGAGCGCCACCCCATGGACTACCTGGCCCGCGAGGTCATCGCCGCGCGGGGCTGGGACGCGCTGGCCATCGGCGTGGAGATGGACAACTACTACTTCAGCGCCGCCGCCTTCCGCTCGCTGCAGGCCCACCTGCCGCAGGCGCGCTTCGTCGACGCCACCGCGCTGGTCAACTGGCAGCGCGCGGTGAAATCCCCGCGCGAGATCGAGTACATGCGCATCGCCGCGCGCATCGTCGAGAAGATGCACGCGCACATCCTCGAGCGCATCGAGCCGGGCATGCGCAAGAACGAGCTGGTGGCGGAGATCTACAGCACCGGCATCCGCGGCGCCGACGGCCACGGCGGCGACTACCCGGCCATCGTCCCGCTGCTGCCCACCGGCGCCGACGCCAGCGCGCCGCACCTGACCTGGGACGACACGCCCTTCCAGCGCGGCGCCGGCACCTTCTTCGAGATCGCCGGCTGCTACAAGCGCTACCACTGCCCGCTGTCGCGCACCGTCTACCTGGGCAAGCCGCCGCAGCACTTCCTCGACGCGGAAAAGGCCGTGGTCGAAGGCATAGCCGCGGGGCTGGAGGCGGCCAAGCCGGGCAACACCACCGGCGACATCGCCCGCGCCTTCTTCGGCGTGCTGCAGAAGTTCGGCATCCACAAGGACAGCCGCTGCGGCTACCCCATCGGCATCAGCTATCCGCCGGACTGGGGCGAACGCACCATGAGCCTGCGCCCCAGCGACGAGAGCGTGCTGCAACCGGGCATGACCTTCCACTTCATGCCCGGCCTGTGGATGGACGACTGGGGCCTGGAGATCACCGAAAGCATCCTGATCACCGACGGCGTCGTGCAGACCCTCTGCGACTACCCGCGCCAGTTGTTCGTCAAGGAGTGAGGCCATGACACAGCCACTGGATAAAGGGCTGCGCGACAACCCCATCGCCGCCAGCGTCGACTTCGAGCGCGACGGCGTGCAGCACGGCCACCTCAAGCTGCCCTACTCCCGCGACGACTCGGCCTGGGGCGCGGTGATGATCCCCGTCTGCGTGGTGAAGAACGGCGCGGGCCCCACCGCGCTGCTCACCGGCGGCAACCACGGCGACGAGTACGAAGGCCCGGTGGCGCTCAGCCGCCTGGCCCAGGAACTGCGCGCCGAGGACATCCGCGGCCGGGTGATCGTCGTGCCCTTCATGAACACCCCGGCCTTCCTCGCCGGCAAGCGCACCTCGCCGATCGACGCCGGCAACCTCAACCGCAGCTTCCCCGGCCGCCCGGACGGCACGGTGACGCAGAAGATCGCCGACTACTTCCAGCGCACCCTGCTGCCGCTGGCCGACGTGGTGCTGGACATACATTCCGGCGGCCGCACCCTCGACTTCCTGCCCTTCGCCGCCTGCCACGTGCTGCCGGACAAGGCCCAGCAGGAAGGCTGCGAGGCGCTGATGCGGGCGTTCTCCGCGCCCTACGCCATGCGCATGCTGGAGCTGGACGCGGTGGGCATGTACGACAGCGCCGCCGAGGAGCAGGGCAAGCTGTTCGTCACCACCGAACTGGGCGGCGGCGGCAGCAGCACCGCGCGCAGCGTGGCCATCGCCCGCCGCGGCGTGCGCAACGTGCTGGTGCAGGCCGGCATCCTGCGCGGCGAGGTCGAGCACGCGCCCTCGGTGATGCTCGACATGCCCGACGGCGACTGCTTCGTCGCCAGCGAACACAACGGCCTGCTGGAGATGTGCCGCGACCTGGGCGAGCGTGTGGAACGCGGCGAGGTGCTGGCGCGGGTGCACGACCTGCTGCGCACCGGCGCCGCGCCGGTGGAGTACCGCGCCAGGCGCAGCGGCATCCTCGCCGCGCGGCACTTCCCTGGCCTGGTGCAGAGCGGCGACACCCTGGCGGTGGTCGCCGAGGTCCTGGACTGATGCGCGCGCCACGGCGCCGGAGGTGGCGATGACCAAGCTCGACCGCTACGACCTGAAGATCCTGCGCATCCTCGCCGGCGACGGGCGCATCACCAAGTCCAGCCTGGCCGAGGCCATCAACCTCTCGGTCAGCCCGGCCTGGGAGCGCGTGCGCAAGCTGGAGGAGGCCGGCCTGATCAAGGGCTACCGCGCGCAGATCGACTGGCCGGCGCTGTTCCGCCAGCAGCAGGTGCTGGTGGAAATCACCCTGGGCCGGCACACGGCCCAGGACATGCGCCGCTTCGAACAGCGCCTGCAGCAGGCGCCGGAGGTGGGCTTCTGCTACGCCACCGGCGGCGGGGTGGACTACATCGCGATGATCCAGGCCCGGGATATCGACCATTACCAGCGCTTCATCGACCAGTTGCTGCTGGAGGACCTGGGGATCGAGCGGTATTTCACCTACATCGTTACCAAGGTGATCAAGACGCTGGATGCGGCGGTGCCGGCGGAGGCATTGGAAGGTGCCTGATGCCACGCTGTTTTCTTTTCGTAGGAGCGAGCTTGCTCGCGAACGGGTGCCTACCGGTGGATTCGGTGTAATGGCTTGGCTCCGTCCCCTCTCCCCAACCCTCTCCCTGAAGGGAGAGGGGGCTTGTCCGTGCCGAGAGAAGTAATGATTTCAGCCGGAAACCACTGGCGCTGCCGACTAACTCAGGAATACCCACGCACTCCGAACGGTCCCCTCTCCCTTCAGGGAGAGGGTTAGGGAGAGGGCGTTCTTGGCCCCCCAGCCAATTCCTCCCGGCAGAACACCATTCGCAAGCAAGCCCGCCCCTACAACACCCCCCCACTGCACAAAAAACACCCAAAAAAACCTGACTCCAAGTTCAATCTCCTATAGAATGCCCCCCGCTCGGCACAGGGCCGGGCATGGGTTCCCTCACCCCATCGACGAAAAAGGATCCAGCATGTCGGCGCTTTCCCCGGCGGCTCGGCGCGGCGCATTGGCCGGCCTGGTCGTCTTCCACCTCCTCGTCATCATCGCCAGCAACTACCTGGTGCAACTGCCCATGACCCTGTTCGGCTGGCAGACCACCTGGGGCGCGTTCAGCTTCCCGTTCATCTTCCTGGCCACCGACCTCACCGTGCGCCTGCTCGGCAAGGGCCCGGCGCGGCGCGTCATCGCCCGGGTGATGCTGCCGGCGCTGCTGGCTTCCTACGGGGTCTCGGTGCTGTTCCAGGACGGCGGCTACCGCGGCTTCGCCGCGCTGGGCGAGTTTAACACCTTCGTCGCGCGCATCGCCCTGGCCAGCTTCCTGGCCTACGTGCTCGGCCAGTTCCTCGACATCCAGGTGTTCGACCGCCTGCGCCGGCTGCGCCAGTGGTGGATCGCCCCGGTGGTGTCGACGCTGTTCGGCAACCTGCTGGACACCTTCGCCTTCTTCTCCATCGCCTTCTGGCGCAGCGACAACCCCTTCATGGCGCAGCACTGGGTGGAGATCGCCACGGTGGACTACGGCGTCAAGCTGGCGGTCATGCTGATCCTCTTCGTGCCGCTCTATGGCGTGCTGCTGCGCGCCATCCTCCAGGGCCTGGGCCGGCGCTCCGCCAGCGCCTGCTGAGGCGGGCGAAAAACCCGAAGCCGGCGGCGCATCTGCGGAAAGAATTGCCGCCGCCGCCCCGCCCTTAGGAAAAAACCGCCACGGCGCTCCCCCTAGGATGGTCCCCATGCCACCTGCGAGGAGACGCTGTCATGTCCTACGCCCATCCCCTGCTCTTCAAGTCGCTGTGCTACGTCAACGGCCAGTGGCTGCACAGCGCCAGCGGCGCCAGCATCGCCGTGGAGAACCCGGCCAACCGCGAAATCATCGGCCACGTGCCGCTGCTCGAACGCGAGCAGATAGTCGCCGCGGTGGATGCCGCCGCCGCAGCCTTCCCGGCCTGGCGCAAGCTGTCCCTGGACCAGCGCGCCGCGCCCCTGCTGCGCTGGGCCGAGCTGATCCGCCAGCACCGCGAGGACCTGGCGCAGATCCTTTCCCTGGAACAGGGCAAGCCCCTGGCCGAGGCCCGCGGCGAGATCGACTACGCCGCCAGCTTCATCCCCTGGTTCGCCGAACAGGCGCGGCGCCTGGACGGCCGCAACATCCCCAGCCACATCCCCGGCGCCCACTTGGGCACGGTGATGGAGCCGGTGGGCGTGGCCGTACTGCTGACGCCCTGGAACTTCCCCTCGGCGATGATCACCCGCAAGGCCGCCGCCGCCCTGGCCGCCGGCTGCACCGTGGTGGTCAAGCCGGCCCACGAGACGCCCTATTCGGCCTTCGCCCTGGCCCAGCTGGCCGAGGAGGCCGGGCTGCCCGCCGGCGCCTTCAACGTGGTGCTGGGCGAGCCGCAGACGACCATGGAAACCCTGGTGCGGGACAGCCGCGTGCGCGCGGTGAGCTTCACCGGCTCGACCCGCGTCGGCAAGCTGGTGCTGCAGGCCGCCGCCCAGGACGTGAAGAAGGTGGCGCTGGAGCTGGGCGGCAACGCGCCCTTCATCGTGCTGCCCGATGCCGACCTGGAGCAGGCGGTGAAATTCGCCGTCGACGCCAAGTTCCAGACCTCCGGCCAGGACTGCTGCGCGGCCAACCGCCTGCTGGTCGCCCGCGAACTCTACGAGCCCTTCCTCAAACGCTTCGCCGCCGCCGTGCGCGAACTGCGCGTGGGCCCGGCCAGCGACCCGCGCAGCGACATCGGCCCGCTGATGCACCAGGCGGCCTTCGACGCCACCTGCGAGCGCGTGCGCGACGCCATCGACAGCGGCGCGCGCCTGCTGGCCGGCGGCGAACCCCATGCCCTGGGCGGCTGGTTCCACCAGCCGACGCTGCTGGCCGACGTCACCCCGGCCATGCGCATCTGGCGCGAGGAGAACTTCGCCCCCATCGCCGGGGTGATGGCCTACGACGACCTGGAGCAGGCCATCGAATTGGCCAACGATAGCGAATACGGCCTGGCCGCCTACATTTGTGGGCAGCGCCTCGACCAGGTGTGGCCGCTGATGCGCCGCCTGGAATTCGCCATGGTCGCGGTGAACGGCGCCAGGTTCACCGGCCACCCCATCCCCTTCGGCGGCATGAAGGCTTCGGGCCTGGGCCGCGAGGGCGGCAGCGAGGGCTTCGAGCCCTTCGTCGAGATCAAGTACTTCTGCCTGCACCACGGCGCCATCTGAGGAGAACACCGCCATGACCGACTACGCCAAGCTGTTCGAACAGGACCGTGCGCACTTCATGCACCCCTCCACCCACGCCCACGACCACGCCAGCGGCGCCCTGCCCGGGCGCATCATCACCGGCGCCTCGGGCGTGCGCATCCGCGACCACCAGGGCCGCGAGCTGCTGGACGCCTTCGCCGGGCTGTACTGCGTGAACATCGGCTACGGCCGCCTTGAGGTGGCCGACGCCATCCATGAGCAGGCCAAGCAGCTGGCCTACTACCACACCTACGTCGGCCACGCGTCCGAGGCGATCATCGAGCTGTCCGCGCGGATCATCCGCGACTGGGCGCCGGCGGGCATGAAGAAGGTCTACTACGGCCTCTCCGGCTCCGACGCCAACGAAACCCAGGTCAAGCTGGTGCGCTACTACAACAACGTGCTGGGCCGGCCGCAGAAGAAGAAGATCATCTCGCGCCAGCGCGGCTACCACGGCTCGGGCATCGTCACCGGCAGCCTCACCGGCCTGGCCAGCTTCCACCAGCACTTCGACCTGCCGGTGGAAGGCGTCAGGCACACCCTCTGCCCGCACTTCTACAAGGCCCCGGCGGGCATGGACGAGGCGGCCTTCGTGCGCCACTGCGCCCAGGAGCTGGAGAACCTGATCCTCGCCGAGGGCCCGGACACCGTGGCGGCCTTCATCGGCGAGCCGGTGATGGGCACCGGCGGCATCATCGTCCCGCCCAAGGGCTACTGGGAGGCGATCCAGGCGGTGCTGGCGAAGTACGACGTGCTGCTGATCGCCGACGAGGTGGTCTGCGCCTTCGGCCGCCTCGGCGACAAGATGGGCAGCCAGCGCTACGCCATGCGCCCGGACCTGATCACCACCGCCAAGGGCCTGACCAGCGCCTACGCGCCGCTGTCCGCGGTGATCGTCGGCGAGAAGGTCTGGGACGTGATCGACAGCGCCTCCACCCGCGAAGGCGCCATGGGCCACGGCTGGACCTACTCCGGCCACCCGATCTGCGCGGCGGCGGCGCTGGCCAACCTGGACATTCTCGAGCGCGAGAACATCACCGCCAACGCGGCGGACGTCGGCGGCTACCTCAACCAGCAGCTGCGCCAGGCCTTCGAGGGCCACCCGCTGGTGGGCGAGGTGCGCGGCGACGGCATGCTGGCGGCGCTGGAGTTCATGGCCGACCGCGAGGCGCGCACGCCCTTCGATCCGGCGCTGAAGGTGGGCCCGAAGGTCTCGGCGGCGTGCCTGGAGCGCGGCATGATCGCCCGCGCCATGCCCCACGGCGACATCCTCGGCTTCGCCCCGCCGCTGGTGCTCAGCCGCGCCGAGGCCGACGAGGTGGTGGGCATAGCCAAGGCCGCGGTGGACGCGGTGGCGGCGGAGGTGCTCTGAGGCCATGGCAATGGCGTACAACCGCGAACGGTTGTACGCCCTACGCCCAGGCGCTCTTCGTAGGATGGGTTGAGCTTGCGAAACCCATCGGGCGGGGGTGATGGGTATCGCTTCGCTCAACCCATCCTACAACGGCGTCTCGTCTGCACCTGTAGGAGCGCGCCCTGCGCGCGAATCGCGGGCAGGGCCCGCTCCTACAGGGTGACGCTGAACTTCCCGTTCGTGCCGGACGGCCCCCTCTCCCTTCAGGGCGGGGCGCGCAGCCGAGGGTTGGGGAGAGGGAGCGGAGTCAAGCCATTGCACTGAAGCCGCCGGTAGGCACCGTTCGCGAGCAAGCTCGCTCCTACACAATGCCCACCTCCGGCTTCACCTGTAGGAGCGCGCCCTGCGCGCGAATCGCGGGCAGGGCCCGCTCCTACAAGGTGTCGCGGATTCAGCCGCCCTTGGCCTTGTCCAGCTTGCGCAGGAACACGGTCATTTCCTTTTCCGCCTGCTTGTCGCCATGGGCCTGGGCCGCGGCCAGGCCGTCGGTCCAGGCGGCGCGGGCGCCGTCCAGGTCGCCCTGGGCCTGCAGGGCCTTGCCCAGCAGCTTCCAGGCGGCGGAGTACTTCGCGTCCTGCTCCACGCAGCGGCGCAGGTGTTCGGCGGCCTTCGCCGCATCGCCGGCGTCCAGGTAACCCTTGCCCAGGCCGAAGCGCAGCAGCGGGTTGTCCATGCCTTTGGCGAGGAGTTTTTCGAGGGATTGAGGATCGGTCATAGGGCTGGGGGCTGGAAGCTGGAAGCTGGAAGCTGGAAGCTGGAAGCGAACAGCATGCGGTGCCGTCGTGGTATGTCAAGTTCTTGCCTACAGCCTACAGCCTACAGCCTACAGCCTACAGCCTACAGCCTAGAAGAACGTCAACCCGGCCTGGAACAGCCGCTCGACGTCACGGATTCGCTTCTTGTCGACCACGAAGAGGATCACGTGGTCGCCGGATTCCACCACGGTGTCGCCGTGGGCGATCAGCACTTCCTCGTCGCGGATCACCGCGCCTATGGTGGTGCCCGGCGGCAGGTGTACCTCGCCGATGCGCTTGCCGATCACCTTGCTCGACTTGGCGTCGCCGTGGGCCACCACCTCGATGGCCTCGGCCGCGCCGCGGCGCAGCGAGTGCACGCTCTCGATGTCGCCGCGGCGCACGTGGGTCAGCAGGGTGCCGATGGTGGCCAGCTGCGGGCTGATGGCGATGTCGATCTCGCCGCCCTGCACCAGGTCGACGTAGGCCGGGTTGTTGATCAGCGTCATCACCTTGCGCGCGCCCAGGCGCTTGGCCAGCAGCGAGGACATGATGTTGGCCTCGTCGTCGTTGGTCAGGGCCAGGAACAGGTCGGTCTCGTTGATGTTCTCTTCCAGCAGCAGGTCGCGGTCCGAGGCGCTGCCCTGGAGCACGATGGTGCTGTCGAGGTTGTCCGACAGGTGCCGGCAGCGCGCCGGGTTCATCTCGATGATCTTCACCTGGTAGCGGTTCTCGATGGCCTCGGCCAGGCGCTCGCCGATGTTGCCGCCGCCGGCGATGATGATCCGCTTGTAGTTCTCCTCCAGCCGGCGCATCTCGCCCATCACCGCGCGGATGTGGGCCTTGGCGGCGATGAAGAACACCTCGTCGTCGGCCTCGATGACGGTGTCGCCCTGGGGGATGATCGGCCGGTTGCGCCGGTAGATCGCCGCCACGCGGGTATCCGCGTTGGGCATGTGCTCGCGCAGCTGGCGCAGCTCCTGGCCCACCAGCGGGCCGCCGTAGTGGGCCTTGATGCCCACCAGCTGGGCCTTGCCCTCGGCGAAGTCGATCACCTGCAAGGAGCCGGGGTATTCCACCAGGCGCTTGATGTAGTTGGTCACCACCTGCTCGGGGCTGATCAGCACGTCCACCGGGATGGCCTCGTTGTCGAACAGGCCGGTGCGCGTCAGGTAGGCCGCCTCGCGCACCCGGGCGATGCGCGTCGGCGTGTTGAACAGGGTGTAGGCCACCTGGCAGGCGACCATGTTCACCTCGTCGCTGTTGGTCACCGCCACCAGCATGTCGGCGTCGTCGGCGCCGGCCTGGCGCAGCACCGTGGGGAACGAGGCCTTGCCGTGCACGGTGCGGATGTCCAGGCGGTCGTTGAGGTCGCGCAGGCGCTGGCCGTCGGTGTCGACCACGGTGATGTCGTTGGCTTCGCTGGCCAGGTGCTCGGCCAGGGTGCCGCCGACCTGGCCGGCGCCGAGGATGATGATCTTCATGGGGTCGCGCTCGTCCGTGCAGTGCTAGCGGGCTGAGATCTTGATGAGCTTGGCATAGTAGAAACCGTCGTGCCCGCCCTCTTGCGGCAGCAGTTGGCGCCCGTGGGCCTGCTTCAGGCCCCAGGGCCCGGCCAGGTCCAGCTCGCGGGCGCCGGGGGTGCGGGCGAGGAAGGCGGCGATCGACTCGCGGTTCTCCTGGGGCATCACCGAGCAGGTGGCGTAGAGCAGGATGCCGCCGACTTCCAGGGTTGGCCACAGCGCGTCGAGCAGCTCGCCCTGCAGCTGCGCCAGGGCTGGGATGTCCTCGGCGGCGCGGGTCAGCTTGATGTCCGGATGCCGGCGGATGACGCCGGTGGCCGAGCAGGGCGCGTCCAGCAGGATGCGCTGGAACGGCTTGCCGTCCCACCAGGCGCCGGTATCGCGTCCATCAGCGGCGACTAGCGTGGCATCTAGCCGCAGGCGCTGCAGGTTCTCGCGCACGCGCACCAGGCGGTTTTCCTCCAGGTCCACGCCCAGCACGCCAGCCAGGCCCGGTTCGGCTTCCAGCAGGTGGCAGGTCTTGCCGCCGGGGGCGCAGCAGGCGTCGAGCACGCGCTGGCCGGGGGCCAGTTCCAGCAGGTCGGCGGCCAGTTGCGCGGCCTCGTCCTGCACGCTCACGCGGCCTTCGGCGAAGCCCGGCAGCTCGCGCACGTCGCAGGGCTGGGCGAGCTGGATGCCGTCGCGGCTGTAGGCGCAGGGCGTGGCTTCGATGCCGGCGGCCTGCAGCTCGGCCAGGTAATCGTCACGGCTGCCCTGGCGGCGGTTCACCCGCAGGGTCATCGGCGGGTGGGCGTTGTTCGCCGCGCAGACGGCTTCGAACTGCTCCGGCCAGGCCTGTTTCAGCGCCTTCTGCAGCCAGCGCGGGTGGGCCAGGCGCGCGGCCGGGTCGCGGTCGACGTCGGCCAGCAGCACTTCGCCCTCGCGCTGGGCGCGGCGCAGCACGGCGTTGAGCAGGCCCTTGGCCCAGGATTTCTTCAGCTTGTCGGCGCAGCCGACGGTCTCGCCGATGGCCGCGTGGGGCGGAATGCGGGTGTAGAGCAGCTGGTACAGGCCGACCAGCAGCAGCGCCTCGACGTCGCGGTCGCCGGCCTTGAACGGCTTCTGCAGCAGGCGCGCGGCCAGGGCCGCCAGGCGCGGCTGCCAGCGCGCGGCGCCGAAGGCCAGCTCCTGGGTCAGGCCGCGGTCGCGCGGGGCGACCAGCTCCAGCTGCGGCGGCAGCGAGCTGCCCAGCGAGGCGCGGCCGGCGAGCACGGCGGCCAGCGCGCGGGCCGCGGCGAGGCGCGGGCTGAGGCTCATTGGCCGAGCACCAGGCCGGTGGCGAACTGCTCGCGGCGGCTGTTGAACAGGTCGGCGAAGGCCAGCGGCTTGCCGCCGGGCAGCTGCACGCGGGTCAGCAGCAGGCTGCCTTCGCCGCAGCCCACCAGCAGGCCGTCACGGCTGGCGCCGAGGATTTTCCCCGGCTCGCCCCTGCTCTCGCCCAGGCGCGCGGCCCAGACCTTCAGCGGCTCGCCGTTCAGGGTGGTGTGGCACACCGGCCAGGGATCGAAGGCGCGCACGGCGCGCTCCAGTTCCACGGCAGGGCGGCTCCAGTCGAGCTTCGCCTCGTCCTTGCTGAGCTTGTGCGCGTAGGTGGCCAGGGCGTCGTCCTGCACCTCGCCCTTGAGCGTGCCTGCGGCCAGGCCGGCGATGGCCTCGACCACCGCCGGCGGGCCCAGGCGCGCCAGGCGGTCGTGCAGGCTGCCGCCGGTGTCCTCGGGACTGATCGGGGTGACGACCTTGAGCAGCATCGGCCCGGTGTCCAGGCCCGCTTCCATCTGCATCACGGTTACGCCGCTTTCCGCATCGCCAGCCTGCACGGCGCGCTGGATGGGCGCGGCACCGCGCCAGCGCGGCAGCAGCGAGGCATGGCTGTTGATGCAGCCCAGGCGCGGGATGTCCAGCACCGCCTGGGGCAGGATCAGGCCGTAGGCGACCACCACCATCAGGTCCGGTTGCAGCGCGGCCAGTTCGGCCTGGGCTTCGGGATTGCGCAGGGTCGGCGGCTGCAGCACCGGCAGACCATGCTGCGCGGCGAGCTGCTTGACCGGGCTGGGCATCAGCTTCTGGCCGCGGCCGGCCGGGCGGTCCGGCTGGGTGTAGACGGCGACGATCTGGTGCGGCGTATCGAGCAGGGCCTTGAGGTGCTCGGCGGCGAATTCCGGGGTCCCGGCGAAGACGATGCGCAATGCTTGGCTCATGCGTAGGCTCGCTTAAAGAAAAAAGGCTTGCCGGGGCAAGCCTTTGGGGAGGAGGGTGTCAGGCGCGCTGGCGGTGCTGCTTTTCCAGCTTCTTCTTGATCCGGTCGCGCTTGAGGTTGGACAGGTAGTCGACGAACAGCTTGCCGTTCAGGTGGTCGCACTCATGCTGGATGCACACCGCCAGCAGGCCCTCGGCGATTTCCTCGAAGGCCTTGCCGTCGCGGTCCAGCGCCTTGACGCGGACCCGCAGCGGGCGGTCGACATTCTCGTAGAAGCCGGGCACCGACAGGCAACCCTCCTGGTATTCGCCCATCTCTTGCGTGAGCGGCTCCAGTTCCGGGTTGATGAACACGCGCGGCTCGGACTTGTCCTCGGACAGGTCCATCACCACCACGCGCTTGTGCACGTTCACCTGGGTGGCGGCCAGGCCGATGCCGGGCGCCTCGTACATGGTTTCGAACATGTCGTCGACCAGTTGGCGCACGCTATCGTCGACCACCTCGACAGGCTTGGCGATCGTGCGCAGGCGCGGATCGGGGAATTCGAGGATGTTCAGAATGGCCATATGCGTTTGTGATGCACTTGTGGAATAAAGTAAAAATCGGCTGCTAATATGCCGAGCAGCATCGAAAAACCCTGGAAGGCCCGGTAGGGGCGGCTTTCCAGCGTTTCATGTGTATACATAATAAAGGGATTCACCGCATGAGGAAAACACTACTCGCCGTGCTGCTGCTGGCGGCAGGAAGCATGGCGCAGGGTGCCGTGGAACTCAGGGACGGCCACCCGGACCGCTATACGGTGGTCAAGGGCGACACCCTCTGGGACATCTCCGGCAAGTTCCTGAGCAAGCCCTGGAAGTGGCCGGAGATCTGGCAGGTGAATCCGCAGATTCGCAACCCGCACCTGATCTACCCCGGCGACGTCCTCAGCCTGGTGTACATCGACGGCCAGCCGCGCCTGGTGCTCAACCGCGGCGCCTCCCACGGCACCATCAAGCTGTCGCCCAAGGTGCGCAGCACGCCCATGGCCGAGGCGGTGCCGACCATCCCGCTGGACAAGATCAACGCCTTCCTGCTGTCCAACCGCATCGTCGACAGCGAGGGTGACTTCAGCAACGCCCCCTACATGGTCGCCGGCGATGCCGAGCGCGTGGTCAGCGGCGCCGGCGACCGCGCCTACGCCCGCGGCGACTCCCTGGCCGAGGAAAGCAGCTACGGCATCTTCCGCCAGGGCAAGATCTACTCCGACCCGGACACCAAGGAAGTCCTCGGCGTCGACGCCATGGACGTCGGCAGCGCCCGGGTGATCGCCAAGGAAGACGACATCGCCACCCTCAACCTGACGCGCACCACCCAGGAAGTGCGGCCGGGCGACCGCCTGTTCCCCACCGAGGAACGCGCGGTGACCTCGATCTTCATGCCCAGCGAGCCGAAGACGCCGATCAAGGGCAGCATCATCGACGTGCCGCGCGGCGTCACCCAGATCGGCAAGTACGACGTGGTGACCATCGACAAGGGCAGCCGCGATGGCCTGGAGGAAGGCAACGTGCTGGCCATCTACAAGCTTGGCGAGACGGTGCGGGATCGTGTCAGCGGTGATCTGGTGAAGATCCCCGACGAGCGCTCCGGGCTGGTGATGATTTTCCGTACCTACAACCGTCTCAGCTACGGCCTGGTGCTTACCGCCAACCGTTCGCTGGAAGTGCAGGACAAGGTGCGCAATCCCTGATCGGCGCGCCTGTATGAAGAACCCCGCCACGGCGGGGTTCTTCGCTTCTGCCGGCCGTATCTTCCGAAGCGTCCGGCAGGCGTCAGCCGGCGGACGCGGCATAGTCGGGGTTCCCGCCAACGCGCCAAGGACTGTCGCCATGCCCCGCCAACCCTCCCCCGCCGAACTGGAAGCCCGCCTGCGCCTGCACGCCCTGCCCGAACTGGGGCCGCGGCGCTTCGCCGCCCTGCTGGCGGCCTTCGGCAGCGCCTCCGCCGCCCTCAGCGCGCCCGCCGCGGCCTGGCGTTCCCTTGGCCTGCCGGCGGCCAGCGCCGAGGCGCGGCGCAGCGAGGCTACCCGCCAGGCGGCGGCCGAAGCCCTGCGCTGGCTGGAGGGCCGGGCGGCACCTGCTGATGTGGGACGCCGAGGACTACCCGCGCTGCTGGCGGAGCTGAGCGATGCGCCGCCGCTGCTGTTCGTCGAGGGCGCCCGCGCGGCCCTGGGCCGGCCGCAACTGGCGGTGGTCGGCAGCCGCCGCGCCAGCCGCCCGGGGCTGGACACCGCCCGCGCCTTCGCCCGCAGCCTGGCCGGTGGCGGCTTCGCCATCACCAGCGGGTTGGCCCTGGGCATCGACGGCGCCGCCCACGAAGGCGCGCTGGAGGCCGGTGGCGCCACCCTGGCGGTGCTCGGCACTGGCCTGCAATGCCTGTACCCGCGGCGGCATCTGGGGCTGGCGCGACGCATCGTCGAGGGCGGCGGCGTGCTGCTGTCCGAACTGCCGCTGGACTGCCCGCCGCGGCCGGACAACTTCCCGCGGCGCAACCGCATCATCAGCGGCCTGTCCCTGGGCGTGCTGGTGGTGGAAGCCAGCCCGGCCAGCGGCTCGCTGATCACCGCGCGGCTGGCCGCCGAGCAGGGCCGCGAGGTCTATGCCATTCCCGGTTCCATCCACCATCCCGGCGCGCGCGGCTGCCACGAGCTGATCCGCCAGGGCGCCACCCTGGTGGAGCGCATCGACGACATCCTCGAAGGCCTGAGCGGCTGGACCGCCGAAGCACCCGCCAGCGAACCGGCCCCGCTGCCACAGGCGCACCCATTGCTGGACCTGCTGCGCGCCGCCCCGCAGGGCAGCGAGGCGCTGGCCGCCGGCAGTGGCTGGGCGCTGCCGCAGGTGTTGGCGGCGCTGACCGAGCTGGAACTGGAGGGCAAGGTGGCCTGCGAGGCCGGCGTCTGGGTGCATCGCGGCGGCTGAGCACGTAAACTGCCGCGCAATCGTTATTTCCCCGGAGTTTGCCGATGATCAGCAGCTGGCGTGTGCAGCGTGTGGCCAGGATAGTGCGCGAGGGCGGCGTCATCGCCTACCCGACCGAAGCCGTCTGGGGCCTGGGCTGCGACCCCTGGAACGAGGATGCCGTCTACCGCCTGCTGGCCATCAAGGCGCGGCCGGTGGAGAAGGGCCTGATCCTGGTGGCCGACAACATCCGCCAGTTCGACTTCCTGCTCGCCGACCTGCCGCAGGAATGGCAGGACCGCCTGGGCGCGACCTGGCCGGGCCCGAACACCTGGCTGGTGCCGCACCAGGGGCGCCTGCCGGAGTGGATCACCGGCCAGCACGACAGCGTGGCCCTGCGCGTCAGCGAACACCCGCTGGTGCGCGAACTCTGCGCGCTGACCGGCCCGCTGGTGTCCACCTCGGCCAACCCCGCCGGGCGCCCGGCGGCGCGCTCGCGGCTGCGGGTGGAGCAGTACTTCCGCGGCGAGCTGGACGGCGTGCTGGACGGCAAGCTCGGCGGTCGGCGCAACCCCAGCGTGATCCGCGACCTGGTTACCGGCCGGACCGTGCGCCCGGCCTGAGAGGCTCTTCGTAAGAGCGAGGGGGGCGCCTAGCTCTTGCTCGCGAACAGTGCTCAGCTGTGACTTCGGTGTTTTAGTTTGGCTCCGTCCCCTCTCCCCAACCCTCGGCTGCGCGCCCCGCCCTGAAGGGAGAGGGGGCTGTCCGTGCCGAGAAATGGTATGGCGCCAGCCGAAAACCTCGCGGTAGCCGGCTAACACCAAAACTCCCCGAACACACCGAACGGTCCCCTCTCCCGCTTGCGGGGGAGGGTTAGGGAGGGGGCGCTCTGAACGCCAACATCCGCTGTCCCCGGCAAATCCGGTTCGCGAGCAAGCTCGCTCCTACGAGAAGCCGTGCCCTTTCCCTCAAGGCAACAGAATGGTCGACCCCGTGGTCCGCCGCGCCGCCAGTTCGGTCTGCGCCTTGGCCGCGTCGGCCAGGGCGTAGCGCTGGTTGATCTCCACCTTGATCTTGCCGCTGGTGAGCATGCCGAACAGGTCCTCGGCCATCGCCTGCAGGCGCTCGGGGGTGTTGGCGTAGCCGAACAGCGTCGGGCGGGTGACGAACAGCGAGCCCTTCTGCGCCAGGATGCCCAGGTTGACGCCGTCCACCGGGCCCGAGGCGTTGCCGAAGCTGACGATCAGCCCGCGCGGGGCGGCGCAGTCCAGGGAGATCGGCCAGGTGTCCTTGCCCACCGAGTCGTAGACCACCGGGCACTTCTTGCCGTCGGTGAGCTGCAGCACGCGCTCCGCCACGTTCTCCTGGCTGTAGTCGATGGTCGCCCAGGCGCCATGGGCCTTGGCCAGCTCCGCCTTGGCGGCCGAGCCGACGGTGCCGATCAGCTTCACCCCCAGGGCCTTGGCCCACTGGCAGGCGATCAGCCCGACGCCGCCGGCCGCTGCGTGCCAGAGCACGGTCTGGCCGGGCTGGGCGTTGTAGGTCTGGCGCAGCAGGTACTGCACGGTCAGGCCCTTGAGCATCACCGCGGCGGCGGTCTCGAAATCGATGGCGTCGGGCAGTTTCACCACGTTGGCCGCCGGCAGCACGTGCAGCTCGCTGTAGGCGCCCAGCGGGCCGGTGGCGTAGCCGACGCGGTCGCCGACCTTGACGTTGCTCACCTCGCTGCCCACCGCCTCCACCTCGCCGGCGCCCTCGGTGCCCAGCCCGGAGGGCAGCGCCGGGGCGGGATAGAGGCCGCTGCGGAAGTAGTTGTCGATGAAGTTCAGGCCGATGGCGCGGTTGCGCACGCGGACTTCCTTCGGGCCCGGTTCGGCGGGGGTGTAGTCGAGGTATTCGAGGACTTCGGGGCCGCCGGTGCGGGCGAACTGGATGCGCTTGGCCATGTCGATCTCCTGCTGCTGGCGGCGCCGGAGGGGTCGGCGCCGCGTTGGGAAAAGTCTTTCATCCAAGCCGCCTTGTTGACCGCCGTCAAGCATGGCATGGCGGCCGGGAATGCTATGCTTGCGCTCCTCTCCCGGCCTGCAGCCCAAGCGCCGCAAGGCTTTCCCGCTCCAAGGTGATCCCGTGACCGACCCTATCCAGGCCGTGAAGGCCTACCTGCTCGACCTGCAAGACCGCATCTGCTCCGCCCTCGAAGCCGAGGACGGCGGCGCCCGCTTCATCGAGGATGCCTGGGAGCGTCCGGCCGGCGGCGGTGGCCGCACCCGGGTGATCGGCGATGGCGCGCTGATCGAGAAGGGCGGGGTGAACTTCTCCCACGTGTTCGGCGCCGGCCTGCCGCCATCGGCCAGCGCGCACCGCCCGGAACTGGCCGGGCGCGGCTTCCAGGCCCTGGGCGTGTCGCTGGTGATCCACCCGCGCAACCCCCACGTGCCGACCTCCCACGCCAACGTGCGCTTTTTCATCGCCGAGAAGGAAGGCGAGGAGCCGGTGTGGTGGTTCGGCGGCGGCTTCGACCTGACGCCCTACTACGCCCACGAGGAAGACTGCGTGCACTGGCACAAGGTCGCCCGCGAGGCCTGCGCGCCCTTCGGCGAGGACGTCTACCCGCGCTACAAGGAGTGGTGCGACCGCTACTTCCACCTCAAGCACCGCAACGAGCCGCGCGGCATCGGCGGCCTGTTCTTCGACGACCTGAACCAGTGGGACTTCGACACCAGCTTCGCCTTCCTGCGCGCCATAGGCGACGCCTACATCGAGGCCTACCTGCCCATCGTGCGCAAGCGCAAGGCCCAGGCCTGGACCGAGCGGCAGCGCGAGTTCCAGGAATTCCGCCGCGGCCGCTACGTGGAGTTCAACCTGGTCTACGACCGCGGCACCCTGTTCGGCCTGCAGTCCGGCGGGCGCACCGAGTCGATCCTCATGTCGCTGCCGCCGCAGGTGCGCTGGGGCTACGACTGGAAGCCCGAGCCGGGCAGCGAAGAGGCGCGGCTGACCGAGTATTTCCTCCAGGATCGCGATTGGTTGGGGTTGAAGCCGGAAGCCTGAAGCTGGAAGCCGGAAGAAAAAAGCCTCAAGCTTCCAGCTTCCAGCTTCCAGCTTCCAGCTTCCAGCTTCCAGCTCAAAAGGCCTATGAATCGTTATTGCGTCTTCGGCAACCCCATCGGCCACAGCAAGTCGCCGCTGATCCATCGCCTGTTCGCCGAGCAGACCGGCCAGGCGCTCACCTACGACGCCCAACTGGCGCCGCTGGACGACTTCGCCGGGGCCGCCCGCGCGTTCTTCGCCGAGGGTCTGGGCGCCAACGTCACCGTGCCCTTCAAGGAAGACGCCTACCGCCTGTGCGGTGAGCTCACCGAGCGCGCCCGCCGCGCCGGCGCGGTGAACACCCTGAAGAGACTCGACGACGGCCGCCTGCTGGGCGACAACACCGACGGCGCCGGGCTGACCCGCGATCTGGTGGTGAACAACGGCGTGGCGCTCAAGGGCCGCCGCGTGCTGGTGCTGGGCGCCGGCGGCGCGGTGCGCGGCATCCTCGAACCCTTCCTGGCCGAGGGTCCGGCGGCGCTGGTGGTGCTCAACCGCACCGCGGCCAAGGCCGAACAGCTGGCCCGCGAGTTCGCCGACCTGGGCCCGGTGCGCGCTGGCGGCTTCGACCTGCGCGACGAACCCTTCGACCTGATCGTCAACGGCACCTCGGCCAGCCTGGCCGGCGAGTTGCCGCCCATCGACGCGGCGCTGATCCGCCCGGGGCACACCGTCTGCTACGACATGATGTACGGCAAGGAGCCGACCGCCTTCAATCGCTGGGCCGCGGAGCATGGCGCGGCGCGCTGCATCGATGGCCTGGGCATGCTGGTGGAGCAGGCGGCGGAGGCCTTCGTGCTGTGGCGCGGGGTGCGGCCGGATTCGCGGCCGGTGCTGGACGAACTGCGGCGGCAATTGGCGGGTTGAGCGCCGGATGCCCCGTGCGCTGGGCGAATAAATCGCGGACGGAGTCCGCTCCTACGCCTCCCGGCAAACACAATGCCCCCGTAGGATGGTGTTGAGCGAAGCGATACCCATCACCGCAACCGCATGGGTTTCGCAAGCTCAACCCATCCTACGAAAAGCACCGGTAACGTAGGGCGTATAACCGTTCGCGGTTATACGCCGCTTGACCGATCTCATCGTCACTCCGAGGCTGAACCCGGCGCGCTCTGGGGCCATGGCCAATCGGCGGATAACGCCCTAGGCGTTATGCGCCCTACTCCACCTGCAAAACCGCGCCTTCACCGATCTGCTTCGCCAACTCCTCACGCACCCTCGGCCGCGCGTGGCGCAGCACCAGGTGGCGGCCCTCGCCGGCCAGCCGGCGGGCTTCCTGTTGCAACATGTGCGCCCCGGCGAAGTCGATGAAGTTCACGTGCCTGGCATCCAGCACCAGGCGCCGGCCCTGGCTGGCCTGGATCAGGCGTTGCAGGTAGTCGCAGGCGCCGAAGAAGATCGAGCCTTCCACCCGCAGCACTTCTTCCTCGCTGGCCTGCCAGCGCTCCACCCGTGGCTGCGAGGTGCGCCGCAGGTAGAGCAGCAGCGAGGCCAGCACGCCCAGGTAGATGGCGTTCTGCAGCGGCAGTAGCAAAGTCGCCGCGGCGGTCAGGGCCATCACCGCGAACTCGCTGCGGCTGCCGCGCCAGAGGGCGCGCAGGGCCGGGCGGTCGACCAGGCCCCAGGCGATCAGCAGGATGCCGCCGGCCATGGCCGGCAGCGGGATGTGGGTGATCAGCCCGGCGCCGGCCACTGCCAACACGGCGACCCAGGCGGCGGAGAACACCCCGGCCAGCGGCGTGCGCGCGCCGGCTTCGAGGTTGAGCCCGGAGCGGGTGAAGGAGCCCGCCGAAAGGCTGCCGGAGAACCAGGGGCCGACCAGGTTGGACAGGCCCTGGGCGCGGATTTCCTGGTTGGCGTCCAGCACCTGCTGGCTGCGCGCGGCCAGGGCGCGGGCGATGGACAGGCTGGTGACCAGGCCGAGCAGGCCGCAGGCCAGGGCCCCGGGCAGCAGCGCGGCGATGCCGGCCGCGTCGACCTGCAATGGGCTGAACGGTGGCAGCGCGCTGGCGAAGGCCTGTACCCGCGCCACGCCGCCGAACCACGCGGGCAGCGCCCAGACCGTCAGGCTGGCCACCAGCAGGCCGAACATCAGCGCCGGCCAGCGCGGCCGCAGCCAGCGGCACAGCAGGCTCGCCGCCAGACTGAGCAGGCCGATGGCCAGGGACGCCGGCTCGCACTCGCCCAGCCGCGCCAGCAGCAGACGCGTGCCGTCCAGGGCGCTGCCGCGGCTGTGCACTTCCACGCCGAGCAGGTACGGCAACTGGCCCAGGGCGATGACCAGCGCCGCGCCCAGGGTGAAACCGAGCATCACCGAGTGCGAGACGAAGTTCAGCAGCACCCCGGCGCGCATCGCCCCCAGGGCCCATTGCAGGATGCCGGCGAGGAAGGTCAGCAGCAGCACGTACTGGATGAACGTCTCGCTGCCCGGCGGCGCCAGGGGCGCCACCGTGGCGTAGAGCACCACCGAGATGGCCGCGGTGGGCCCGCCGACCATGTGCTTCGAAGAGCCCCACAGGCAGGCCACCACCACCGGCAGCATGGCCGCGTACAGGCCATACTGCGGCGGCAACCCGGCGATCAGCGCGTAGGCGATGGACTGCGGCAGGGCCAGCACAGCGCCGGCCAGGCCGACCCAGGCCTCACGCGCTACCCCGCGCGGGCCGAGGCCCGGCAGCCAGGCGAGGAACGGCAGCAGGCGATACAGGCGCTCCATCGATGGTCAGAGCTTGGCCTGCACGGCGGCCAGGGCATCGCCGCCGTCGCGGGCCTTCACCCCGTCCAGCCACTTGCCCAGGACCTGCGGGTTGGCCTTGATCCAGGCCTTCACCGCGTCGGCGTTCTTCACGATCTTCTCCAGCACCTCGGCCATGATGGCGTTCTCCATCTTCAGGTCGAAGCTCAGGTTGGCCAGCAGCTTCGCGCTGTTCGGGCACTGCTGGGCGTAGCCGTTGCGGGTGACGGTGTAGACGCTGCCGGTGCTGCCGAAGTACTTCTCGCCGCCGGCCAGGTACTTCATGTCGTACTTCACGTTCATCGGGTGCGGCGTCCAGCCGAGGAAGACGATCCAGCGCTCGCGCTTAACCGCCCGGCCGACCTCGGCGAGCATCGCCTGCTCGCTGGACTCCACCAGTTTCCAGTCGCCCAGGCCGAACTCGTTGCCGCCGATCATCTTCTGGATCGACTGGTTGGCCGGCGCGCCCGAGCCGATGCCGTAGACCTTGTGGTTGAACTGGTCGGCGTGCTTCTGCAGGTCGGCGAAGTTCTTCACCCCGGCGTTATAGACATACGTCGGCACGGCGAGGGTGAACTCGGTGCCCTCCAGGTTCTTCGCCAATCGCGTGACCTGGCCGCTGGCGATGAACTGGTCGTGGAAGCCCTGCTGCGCCGGCATCCAGTTGCCGAGGAAGGCGTCCACCTGGCCGTCGCGCAAGCCGCCGTAGGTGATCGGCACCGAGAGGGTGTCGACCTTGGCCTGGTAGCCGAGGCTGTCGAGCAGGAAGCTGGCGACGCCGTTGGTCACGGCGATGTCGGTCCAGCCCGGATCGGCCAGTTTCACCGTGGCGCAGGCGTCGTCCTCGGCCTGCGCGGCCTGGCCGGCCAGCGCCATGGTGGTGGCCAGCAGCAATGCACTTAACTTGGTCATGCTTATCTCCCCTCGGCTTTTCTGGTTGTGGTTATCAGGGTCTGGGATAGCGGGCGCGGCGCTCCAGGTCGTCCAGGTCGATGTGGTTGCGCATGTACTGCTGGCTGGCATCGACGAACGGCTGGTGGTCCCAGCTGGTCAGCCTGCCGCGCTGCAAGGCGTCGGCGACGAAGCGCCGGCGGCGCTGGCTGGCCAGCACGCGGGCGGTGATCGCCGGGATGTCCCAACGCTGCCGGGCCTCGGCCAGGAAGGCGTCGAACAGCTCGCGGTGCGCCGCCGAGCCGGCCAGGTTCTCCAGCTCGCGCGGGTCGTTCTTCAGATCGTAGAGCAGGCACGGGTCCTGTTCGGAATAGACGAACTTGTAGTCGCCACGGCGGATCATCATCAGCGGGCTGAGGGTGCCCTCGGCGGTGTACTCGCCGATCACCTCGTCGTGCCCGCCCTGGCCTTGCAGGTGCGGCAGCAGCGAGCGGCCGTCCAGCTCCAGGTCCGCCGGCAGCTCGCCGCCGGCCAGTTCCACCAGGGTCGGCAGCAGGTCGAGGGTGGACACAGACTCGGCCACGTGGCGCGCGGCGAAGCGGCCCGGGGCGTGGATCAGCAGGGGCACGCGGGCGGCCATCTCGAACCAGTGCATCTTGTACCAGAGGCCGCGCTCGCCAAGCATGTCGCCGTGGTCGCCGGAGAACACCACCAGGGTGTTCTCGGCCAGGTCGCATTCCTCCAGGGTCCTGAGCAGCGTGCCGATCTGCGCGTCGACGTAGCTGCAGGCGCCGAAGTAGGCGCGGCGGGCGTCGCGGATCTTCTCCGGCGGCAGTGGCTTGTCCCACAGGTCGATGACCTTGAGCAGGCGCTGGGAGTGCGGGTCCTGCTCGTGCTGCGCCAGTTCCACCGACGGCAGCGGGATGTCCTCGTCGCGGTACAGGTCCCAGTACTCGCGGGGGATGGTGTAGGGGTCGTGGGGGTGGGTCATGGAGACGGTCAGGCAGAACGGCTGCTCGGCGTGCTCGCGGACGTGGTCGTAGAGGTACTGGCGCGCCTTGAACACCACTTCGTCGTCGAAATCCAGCTGGTTGGTGCGCACGCAGGGCCCGGCCTGCAGCACCGAGGACATGTTGTGGTACCAGCTCGGGCGCACCTCCGGCTCGTCCCAGTTCACCGCCCAGCCGTAGTCGGCCGGGTAGATGTCGCTGGTCAGGCGCTCTTCGTAGCCGTGCAGCTGGTCCGGGCCGCAGAAGTGCATCTTGCCCGACAGCGCCGTGCGGTAGCCCAGGCGGCGCAGGTGGTGGGCGTAGGTGGGGACGTCGGCGGCGAAGTCGGCGGCGTTGTCCCAGGCGCCGATCTTGGTCGGCAGCTGGCCGCTGACCAGAGTGAAGCGCGAGGGCGCGCACAGCGGGCTGTTGCAGTAGGCCGAATCGAACACCACGGCCTGTTCGGCCAGGCGCATCAGGTTGGGCATGCGGATCGGCGAGGCGGCATCGTGCAGCGGCAGCAGCGGCGCGGCCATCTGGTCGGCCATGATGAAGAGAATGTTCGGGCGTGGCATGGCGAGGCTTATCCTATGCACGGTTGTTATGGAATAGTGCGTGGCAGCAGTGTCACGCCGCGCCGGCAGGGGGTAAACCGCATGGCCATACATGCTTCGGATAACACCAGCTTATGGGTGGCGAACCCATGAGCCTGCCCCTGGAACTGCTCCGCGTGTTCGAGTGCGCGGCCCGCGAGCAGGGCTTCACCGCGGCGGCCGCCGAGCTGGGCAGCAGCCAGCCGGCGGTGAGCCAGCAGATCAAGCGCCTGGAGAAGCTGCTCGGCACACGTCTGTTCGACCGGGTGCACCGTGGGATCGTTCTGACGGAAAGCGGCCAGTTGCTGCTGCGCCACGTGCAGGCCGGGCTGGCGGAGCTGGAGGCCGGGGTCGAGGCGGTCAGCGCGCGGCGCACCCAGGAGGTGCTGCAGGTGGCCACCGACTTCGCCTTCGCCGCCTACTGGCTGATGCCGCGCCTGCCGCGCTTCCGCCAGCGGCACCCGGAACTGGACGTCAGCCTGCTGAGCAGCGAGCGCAGCCCCAGCAGCCTGCGCAGCGACGTGGACGTGGCCATCGCCTTCGGCGACGGGCGCTTCAAGCATGGCGAGCCGCTGCTGCTGTTCGGCGAGGAAGTCTTCCCGGTGTGCAGCCCGCGCCTGCTGGGCGAGCGCCAGGCGCCGCTGCCGCTGGAAGAGCTGCAGCGCCTGCCGCTGCTGCACCTGAAGCCCGAGGCCCACAGCCGCTGGTTCGACTGGCCGGGGCTGTTCCGCGCCCTGGAGCTGCCGCGCCCGCCGGAGGCTGCCGGGCTACGCTTCGACAACTACACGCTGCTGGTGCAGGCGGCCATCGCCGGCCAGGGCGTGGCCATCGGCTGGCGCCACCTGGTCGACGAACTGCTGGAGCAGGGGTTACTGTGCCGGCCCATCCGCGAGAGCGCCGCCTCGCGCTACGGCTATTACGCCGTGCTGCCCGAGCGCAAGCGCCGCGCCCGCCTGCTGCAGCCCTTCGTCGACTGGCTGCGCGCCGAACTGGAACAGGACCCATGAACGAGATCCACGGCTACCACGCCCACGTCTACTACGATGCCGACAGCCTGGAGCAGGCCCGCCAGCTGTGCGAGGAGGCGGTGCGCCTGTTCGGCGTGAAGATGGGCCGCATGCACCAGCGCCCGGTCGGCCCGCACCCGGACTGGAGCTGCCAGCTGGCCTTCGGCAACGACGCCTTCGCCGCCGTGGTGCCCTGGCTGGCGCTGCACCGCGATGGCCTGGTGGTGTTCATCCACCCGGACACCGGCGACGACCTGCGCGACCACCGCGACCACGCCATCTGGATGGGCGCGGTGCGGCCGCTGGACCTGTCGCTGTTCGGCTGAGTTCGATAATGATTCTCGATTCGGTGTATGCTTGCCCGCTTTACCGGCGGCCCGCCCACGGCGGGCCGGTATTCCAGGGTATCGCGGTCATCATGCGGCGTTTCGCCTCCTCCCACCTCCTGCAGAGTTTCCAGGCGCACTATGCGGACCTGCTGCGCTTCCTCGCCCGCCGCCTGGGCGACAACCAGCGCGCTGCCGACGTCGCCCAGGACACCTGGCTGCGCCTGGCCGACCAGGCCCCGGAAGCCGAAGTGCAGGACCCGCGCGCCTACCTGTTCCGCGTGGCCGGCAACCTGGCCATCGACAACCTGCGCCGCGAAGGCCGGCTGGCCGAGCTGCATGTGGAGGAGACGGCGGCCGACGAGGTCAGTGACCCCGGCGCCGGCCTGGAGCGCAACCTGCTGGCCCGCGAAGCCCTGGAACAGCTCGACGCCGCCCTCGACCAGCTGCCGCCCAAAGCGCGCCAGGCGCTGCTGATGAACCGCCTGGACGGCCTGACCCACGCGCAGATCGCCCGCCGCCTCGGCGTTTCCGAAAGCATGGTGGGCAAGTACATCGTCCAGGCCATGCGCCATTGCCGCGACCACCTGCAACAGCGGGAGGCGCAGCCATGAGCCGCCGGGATCTGGAGAACCAGGCCATCGACTGGCTGGTGGAACTGCATTCCGGCCGCGTCGAGGCCGGCCGCCGCAGCGCGTTCGCCCAGTGGCGCGCGCAGAGCCCCGAGCACGAAAGCGCCGCGCGCAGCGCCGAGGCGCTGTGGGGCGCCCTGCCGGCCACCCGCACGGCACGCCGCCACCGCCTGCTGCGCCCGCGCCGCCTGGCCGCGGTGGCAGCGGCCGCCTGCGTCGCCGCGCTGGCCGTGGCGCTGGCGCTGCCCACGCCGGTGGCGGGCCTGTACGCCGACTACGCCACCCGCACCGGCGAGCGGCGGATGATCGAACTGGCCGACGGCAGCCGCGTCTGGCTGAACAGCGCCAGCGCGCTGTCGGTGGACTTCTCCGCCAGCCGTCGGAGCCTGCACTTGTATGGCGGCGAAGCGTTGTTCGAAGTGGCCAAGGACGCGCAGCGGCCCTTCGTGGTGCATGCTGGCGACGGCGAAGTCACCGCCGTGGGCACCCGCTTCGACGTCGACAGCCGCGGCCCGGAAGTGCAGGTGGCGGTCAGCGAGGGCGTGGTGCGGGTGGAGGCCGGCGGCAAACCGGCGGTGCGCCTGGCCGCCGGCGAGCGCCTGGCCTATCGCGGAGAAGCCGCCCCCGGCCCGGTGCAGCCGCTGGACCTGGACAGCGCCAGCGCCTGGCAGCGCGGCAAGCTGATCTTCAACCAGCGCCCGCTGGGCGAGGTGCTGGCGGAACTGGAGCGCTACCTGCCGGGGCGCATCCTGCTGACCGATGCCGGCTTGCGGCGGCACAAGGTGAGCGGGGTGTTCGATCTGGATGATCCCGATGCGCTGCTGCAGACGTTGCAGCGGTTGCAGCCGGTGCGGGTGACGCGGTTGCCCTGGTTGGTGGTGGTTAGGCCGGTTTCTTCGTAGGGGCTAGATGGCGCCGGTTGGGTTCGGTGCGGGCTCTGAAGAGCGCCCTCTCCCTAACCCTCTCCCTGAAGGGAGAGGGGACTGTTCGGCAGGGCCGGGTGTTCTGGAGTTAGCCGGCAACACCGAAAGTTTCTGGCTGAAACCATTCCTCCTCTCGGCACGGACAAGCCCCCTCTCCCTTCAGGGAGAGGGCTGGGGAGAGGGAACGGCGCCAAACCAACACACCGAAGCCGCCGGTAACCGCCGTTCGCGAGCAAGCTCGCTCCTACAAAATACAAAACCAGACCCCACGAAAAATTTTTCCCTCCCCCACTGCAAGATCCCCCACCCCGTTTCGTCGTAGGCATGAACGCGAAGAATTCCCAACAAACGCGCCCTGCCCACAAGAACGGAAACCCCCGCATGCATCACCGCCTCTCCCCGCTGTACCGCGCCCTGGCCCTCGCCGCCCTGCTCGGCGGCGCCAGCCCCCTGGCCCTGGCTGCCGAGGACGTCGAGCTGCACATCGCGCCGCGCAGCCTGGACAGCGCCCTGACGCAGTTCGCCGACCAGGCCGGGCTGCACCTGCTGTTCAACTCCGAGGACGTCCAGGGCCTGAATAGCCCCGGCCTGGACGGCCGCTACAGCCGCGAGGAGGCGCTGGACAAGCTGCTTTCCGGCAGCGGCATGCGCTGGAGCTTCAGCGACGAGCGCACCGTGGTGCTGCAGCGCGAGAAGGCCGCCGGCGGCGAGCCGCTGAGCATGGCGCCGACGCAGATCAGCGTGGCCGCGCGCACGCCCACCGACATCAGCTCCATCCCCGGCACCGTCTGGGTGGTGGACCAGGCCCAGCTGCGCGAACAGCTGGACACCGGCGTCAGCCTCAAGGAAGCGGTGGGCAAGCTGGTCCCCGGCCTCGACCTGGCGCCGGAAGGCCGCACCAACTACGGCCAGAACATGCGCGGGCGCAACGTGCTGGTGATGATCGACGGCGTCAGCCAGAACAGCTCCCGCGGCCTGTCGCGGCAGTTCGACAGCATCTCGCCGTTCAACGTCGAGCGCATCGAAGTGCTCTCCGGCGCCAGCGCCATCTACGGCGGCGGCGCCACCGGCGGCATCATCAACATCATCACCAAGAAGGGCGCGCCCGGTGATGCCCGCTTCGAAAGCCAGCTGGGCGCCAGCAGCGGCTTCAACAACAGCGACGACCTCTCCACCCGCCTGGCCCAGTCGGTCAGCGGCGGCAGCGATCGGCTGAGCGGGCGCCTGGGCGTTTCCGCGGAGAAGAACGAAGCCTTCTACGACGGCGCCGGCAACCAGATCTTCATCGACAACACCCAGACCGACCTGCAGTACAACCGCACCGTCGACGTCATGGGCAACCTCACCGCGCAGTTCACCGACGAGCAGAGCCTGGACCTGCTGGCCCAGTACTACGACTCGGGCAACGACGGCAGCACCGGCATCTACTTTCCGCACCTGAACCACAAGGCGCCCTCGGACCTGGACGATGCGCAGATCCGCAGCGGCATGGACACCGACCTGGAGCCGCAGACGCGCCGCCTGCTGCTCAACGCCAACTACCACCATGCCAACCTGCTGGACCAGGACTTCTACCTGCAGGCCTACTACCGCAAGGAAGACGACAACTTCTACCCCTTCCCCTACTACAACGCCGGCAAGCCGGCCGGCAGCACCGGCGTGTACTTCGCCGCCTCGCAGCAGAACTTCGAGGTCAGCGGCCTCAAGGGCCTGTTCAGCAAGCAGTGGGACAAGCTGAAGCTCACCTACGGCGTGGACCTGGACCACGAGCGCTTCAACGCCGAGCAGAAGACCTTCGACCAGCTGATCTCCTCGGAAAGCGGCGGCCTCGACCTGAGCACCGCCAGCAGCGCGCCGCGCTACCCCAGCTACGTGGTCGACGGCCTGTCGTTCTATGGCCAGCTGGACTACAAGCTGACCGACGCCCTGACCCTCTCCGGCGGCGCGCGGCACCAGAAGATGGACGTCGAGGTCGACGACTTCAAGGGTGTGCCCGGCGGCAACAACGACTACCAGGTCAACCTGTTCAACCTCGGCGCCATCTACGACTTCCACAACGGCCACCAGCTGTGGGGCAACTACAGCGAGGGCTTCGACCTGCCCGACCCGGCCAAGTACTACGGCAAGCCCGGCCTCTCGGTGGACGACAACCCGCTGGCCGGCATCAAGAGCCGCCAGGTCGAGCTGGGCTGGCGCTACGCGGACATGGACTGGCAGGCGCAGACGGCGGTGTACTACATCTGGTCGGACAAGGTGATCAGCGTCGACCAGGCCACCCTGACCATCGACGTCAACGACCAGAAGAGCCGCGACTTCGGCTTCGAGGGTGCGCTGACGCGCTACTTCCAGAACGGCTGGCAGGGCGGCACCACCCTGCACCTGGTGCGTTCCGAGGAAGAGGACGCCGACGGCGACTGGATCAAGCGCGACGCGCGCTACGCCTCGCTGTCCAAGGCCACCGCCTTCGTCGGTTGGAACGACGAGCTGAACAGCGCGCGCCTGCAGGCCAACCACGCCATGAGCCTGAAGGACGACGCCGACCACGAGATCGACGGCTACACCACCTTCGACCTGATGGGGGAACGCAAGACGGGCTTCGGCACCTTCAGCGCGGGCATCCAGAACCTGCTGGACCGCGAGTACAGCACCGTGTGGGGGCAGCGGGCGACGCTGTTCTACTCGCCGACCTACGGGCCGGCCTACCTGTACGACTACCAGGGCCGTGGGCGCACCTTCACCCTGGGCTGGCGCATGGAGTACTGAGGGGGCTCACGCCGCGCGGGATTCCTCGCGCGGCGCGTCCAGGTGGGTGTGCAGGCTGAGGGCGTGATGCTGGAGGATTTCCCCCAGCAGCTGTTGCAGCGGCAGTTCCAGGTAGGCCTGCAGGCTTTGCGTATCGGCCCAGCGGCCGCGCAGGCGCCAGACGTCGCTGCGGGTGGCCGGCAGCAGCACCTCGTAGGACTGGCAGCCGGGCAACTGGTGCGCGGCGCTGATCAGGCGGTCGAGCAGCTGCGCCAGCTCGGCCTCGTGACCGGGGCGTGAGCGGATCAGCAGGTGGTGTTCGAGCGGTTGTCGAATGGCCATGAGCGATTTCCTCCTGTCCCGGGCGCTGGAATGGGGGCTCGGCCCGGTTGTGCCAGAGTAGGAGACGGGCGCCTGCGGGCGGTAGACGGATGCTGCCGGCTTCTTGCCTGATCCTGCGTCATCCGCGCCGCCATGCCCGAAGCGGCGGATTCCCTGGCCTGGCTGGCATGATGGGGGCTTCCCGCGGCGGCTGGCTTGTACGATCCTGCCGATTGCTTGCCCGATCCTCCAGCGTCCGTCGCCCTGTCACACTTCCCGCGTATGCCCGGGCGTAAGCTGGACGCCGCCACTCTCGGAGGCCCCGTATGTCGCAACCCCACGACCCCGTCGCCGCCAGCCGCCAGGAACTGGCCGACATCATCGAGCGCCACTGCAATGGCGTCTCCGGCGTCCACGACACCGCCGTCGAATCGCTGTCGCTGGCGCGCCTGGAGCAGCCCAGCGAAGGCCGCATGCCCACCCTGTACCGCCCGGCGCTGTGCGTCATCGCCCAGGGCAGCAAGGAAATCCGCGTCGGCCCGGAAATCTACCGCTACGACGAACTCAACCTGCTGGTGGTCTCGGTGACCCTGCCGGTGTGCGGCCAGGTGGTCGACGCCTCGCCGGACAAGCCCTACCTGTCGCTGCGCCTGGACATCGACCCGGGCGAGCTGACGCGGCTGATCGCCGACGCCGGCCTGGCCGGCAGCACCCCGCGCCCGGCCAGCCGCGGCATCTACCTGCAGCGCCTGGACACCTCGGTGCTCGACGCCCTGCTGCGGCTGATGCGCCTGCTCGACAGCCCACGGGACATCGCCATGCTGGCGCCGCTGTACATCCGCGAGATCCTCTACCGCCTGCTGCGCGGGCCCCAGGGCCACCTGCTGCACGACCTGGCGATGACCGACAGCCAGACGCACCGGGTGACCCGCGCCATCGAATGGCTCAACCGCAACTTCGACAAGGCCCTGCGCATCGACGACCTGGCCCGGGAGGTCAACCTCAGCGCCTCGACCCTGCACCACCGCTTCAAGGAAGTGACCGCGCTCAGCCCGCTGCAGTACCAGAAGCAGCTGCGCCTGCAGGAGGCGCGCCGGCTGATGCTCTCCGAGGGCCTGGAAGTGGCGGTGGCCGGCCACCGCGTGGGCTACGAGAGCCCCTCGCAGTTCAGCCGCGAATACAGCCGCCTGTTCGGCGCCCCGCCGCTGCGCGACCTGGCCAGCCTGCGCAACGCCCTGGGCGACGCGGCGATGCCGGCCTGAATTGTCATTGGATTCCCGCGAACGCGGGGAACCCGGAGACGTAGGGCGTATAACCGTTCGCGGTTATACGCCGCCTGACCTTGACCGCCCCTCGCGCCATGGCGACCCGTCCGCGGTTTTCCGCCATGGCGATGGGTATCGCTTCGCTCAACGCCATCCTACGAGAAGCCGTGCCTGCCCGTACGGAGGCGATTCTCGGCTGCTGGCTGGTAGGTCTAAGAGCCCCTCTCCCCAGCCCTCTCCCTGAAGGGAGAGGGGGCTAGTCCGTGCCGAGAAGGGATCTGGTGTCAGCCGGATACTCGGTACAAGCCGGCTAACGCCGAAACGTCAGCGCACTCCGAACGGTCCCCTCTCCCTTCAGGGAGAGGGTGCTCTAAAGCACAACCCCAAAGTCCCGGGCAAGCACCATTCGGGAGTTAAGCCGTGCCTGCCCGTACGGTAGGAGCGGATTCATCCGCGATTCCGGCCAACAGGCCGGCGGGCATCTATCAACGCTCGTACAACTCCAATGGCAACCCGTCCGGATCGGCAAAGAAGGTAAAGCGCTTGCCGGTCAACCCATCGCAACGGATCGGCTCGCAACGCACGCCCTGGCCTTCCAGCTCGGCCACCGCCGCTTCCAGGTCTTCCACGGCAAAAGCCAGGTGGCGCAGCCCCAGAGCCTCGGGATAGGACGGCCGCGGCGGCGCGGCGGGGAAGGAGAACAGCTCCAGCTGCACCTCGCCCAGGGCCAGGTCGAGCTTCCAGGAATCGCGTTCGGCGCGGTAGGTCTCGGCGATCACCCGCAGCCCCAGCACCTCGGTGTAGAAGCGTTTCGAAAGCGGATAGTCGGAGCAGATCAGGGCAACGTGGTGAAGGCTGTGCAGGTTCATGGATTGGGGCCGCTGCGGAAAAACACCCGACCCATTATGCAGCCTGCCCACCGTCACCCGTAGGATGGCGTTGAGCGAAGCGATACCCATCGCTGGGCATCACCTCGCTCGTCCACCCGGCCCTCAGCGCGCCTTGCGCACGCCCTCGGCCAGTTCGCGGCACAGGCCCAGCACGCCCTGCACGGCGTCGGCGGAGCTTCCCGCGTTGGCGATCTTGTCCACCAGCGCCGAGCCCACCACCACGCCGTCGGCCAGGCGCGCGACGCTGGCGGCGTGTTCCGGGGTGCGGATGCCGAAGCCGATGGCCACCGGCAGGTCGGTGTGGCGGCGCAGGCGCGCCACGGCCTGCTCGACGTGCTCCAGGGTCGCGGCTCCTGCGCCGGTCACGCCGGCTACCGAGACGTAGTAGACGAAGCCCGAGCTGCCCGCGAGCACCGTGGGCAGGCGCGCGTCGTCGGTGGTCGGGGTGGTCAGGCGGATGAAGTCCAGCCCGGCGGCCTGGGCCGGCTGGCACAGGTCCTCGTTATGCTCCGGCGGCAGGTCGACGATGATCAGGCCGTCGACGCCGGCTTCCTTGGCATCGGCGACGAAGCGCTCGACGCCGTAGTAGTGGATGGGGTTGAAGTAGCCCATCAGCACCAGCGGGGTGCTGTCGTTGCCGGCGCGGAATTCGCGGACCATCTTCAGCGTCCTGGCCAGGTTCTGGCCGTTGCCCAGGGCGCGGATGTTGGCCAGCTGGATCGCCGGGCCGTCGGCCATCGGGTCGGTGAACGGCATGCCCAGCTCGATCACGTCGGCGCCGGCCTCGGGCAGGCCCTTGAGGATGTCCAGCGAGGTGGAGTAGCCCGGGTCGCCGGCGGTGATGAAGGTCACCAGGGCGGCGCGGTTCTGCTGTTTCAGTTCGGCGAAGCGGGTCTGCAGGCGGCTCATGCTTGCGGCTCCTGTTGCATGTGGTGCATGACGGTCTGCATGTCCTTGTCGCCACGACCGGACAGGTTCACCACCATGATGTGGTCCTTGGGCAGGTTCGGCGCGCGCTTGAACACCTCGGCCAGGGCGTGGGAGGACTCCAGCGCCGGGATGATGCCTTCCAGGCGGCAACAGGTGTGGAAGGCCTGCAGCGCCTCGTGGTCGGTGATCGAGGTGTACTCGACGCGGCCGATGTCGTGCAGCCACGCGTGTTCCGGGCCGATGCCGGGGTAGTCCAGGCCGGCGGAGATCGAGTGGGCGTCGATGATCTGGCCGTCCTCGTCCTGCAGCAGGAAGGTGCGGTTGCCGTGCAGCACGCCGGGCACGCCGCCGTTCAGGCTGGCCGCGTGCTTGCCGGTCTCGATGCCGTGGCCGGCGGCTTCCACGCCGATGATCTTCACCCCGGCGTCATCCAGGAACGGGTGGAACAGGCCCATGGCGTTGGAGCCGCCGCCGATGCAGGCGACCAGCGAGTCGGGCAGGCGGCCTTCCTTCTCGGCCAGCTGCTCGCGGGTCTCCTTGCCGATCACCGCCTGGAAGTCGCGGACCATCGCCGGGTAGGGGTGCGGGCCGGCCACGGTGCCGATCAGGTAGAAGGTGTCGTGGACGTTGGTCACCCAGTCGCGCAGGGCTTCGTTCATGGCGTCCTTGAGGGTACCGGTGCCGGCGGTGACCGGGATCACCTCGGCGCCCAGCAGGCGCATGCGGAAGACGTTGGCCTGCTGGCGGTCGATGTCGGTGGTGCCCATGTAGACCACGCACTTCATGCCGAAGCGCGCCGCCACGGTGGCGGTGGCCACGCCGTGCATGCCGGCGCCGGTCTCGGCGATGATGCGCTGCTTGCCCATGCGCCTGGCCAGGAGGATCTGGCCGATGCAGTTGTTGATCTTGTGCGCGCCGGTGTGGTTCAGCTCTTCGCGCTTGAGGTAGATCTTCGCGCCGCCGCAGTGCTCGGTCAGGCGCTCGGCGAAGTACAGCGGGCTCGGACGGCCGACGTAGTCGCGCTGGAAGTAGGCCAGTTCCTTGTGGAATTCCGGATCCTCCTTGGCCTTGTCGTACTCGCGGGCCAGGTCGTGGATCAGCGGCATCAACGTCTCGGCGACGTACTGGCCGCCGAAACTGCCGAACAGGCCCTTGGCGTCGGGACCGGTGCGCAATGTGGACATGGTGGGGCTCCTCTGGTGTCGGTAGGCAGGAGCGCCCCTGGGTGCGAAACACCTCCAGGGAAGCACGGCTTTTCGTAGGATGGCGTTGAGCGAAGCGATACCCATCAGCGCAACCGCATGGGTTTCGCAAGCTCAACCCGTCCTACGAAGAGCACCTCGGCGCAAGGCCGTTGCTCCTACGGAATGTGCCGAGGATACGACTGCCGGCCGGGCGGGAAAAGCGATAAGATCGCCCGGACATGTCAGGAAAACTCACAGGTTGAACGCCATGAGCCGCGACCTTCCCCCGCTCAACGCCCTGCGCGCCTTCGATGCCGTCGCCCGCCTCGGCGGCGTGAGCCAGGCGGCGGCCGAGCTGCACGTCACCCACGGCGCGGTGAGCCGGCAGCTGCGGCAACTGGAGGAAGACCTCGGCGTGGCCCTGCTGGCCAAGGACGGGCGCGGCGTAAAACTCACCGATGCCGGGCGCCGCCTGGGCGAGGCCAGCGGCGACGCCTTCGAGCGCCTGCGCCGTGTCTGCGCCGAGCTGCGCCAGGCTGGCGGCGAGGCGCCCTTCGTGCTCGGTTGCCCGGGAAGCCTGCTGGCCCGCTGGTTCATCCCGCGCCTGGACCGCCTCAACCGCGAGCTGCCGGAACTGCGCCTGCAACTCTCGGCCAGCGAGGGCGAACTGGACCCACGCCGCGGCGGCGTCGATGCCACCCTGCTGTTCGCCGAGCCGCCGTGGCCGGCCGACATGCAGGTGTTCGAACTGGCCGCCGAGCGCATCGGCCCGGTGCTCAGCCCGCGCCACCCGCGCTTCGCCGAACTGCAGCGGGTCGAGCCCCGGGTGCTGCTGGGCGAGGCGCTGCTGCACACCGCCTCGCGGCCCCAGGCCTGGCCGCAATGGGCGCTCGCCCAGGGCCTGGACGCCGGCGCCCTGCACCTGGGCCAGGGCTTCGAGCACCTGTACTACCTGCTGGAAGCGGCGGTGGCCGGCCTGGGCGTGGCCATCGCCCCCAAGGCGCTGGTGGCCGACGACCTCGCCGCCGGCCGCCTCGCAGCGCCCTGGGGCTTCGCCGAAACCGCCGCGCGCCTGGCGCTGTGGGTGCCGGCGCGACGCGGCGACGCCCGCGCCGAACGCCTGGCCCGCTGGTTGCGAGCGGAACTGGCCGCGCGCTGAGGGTTGCCCCCTGGCGGCAATTTGCTGCACTTCCAGGGCTCGGCTAGTGTCCTACGAGGACATTCAGCACTGCGCGCCGCCGGGCGCGCCCAAGGAGAAGCCGATGTCGAACCATCACACCTACAAGAAGATCGAGCTGGTCGGGTCTTCGCGCACCAGCATCGAGGACGCCATCAACAACGCCCTGGCCGAGGCCTCGAAGTCGTTGAAGAACCTGGAATGGTTCGAGGTGGTGGACACCCGCGGGCATATCGAGAACGGTGCGGTGGGGCATTACCAGGTGACGCTGAAGGTCGGCTTCAAGATCGCCGACAGCTGACCGGCATTTGCCGCCGCGCGCCCGCGGGCCGGGGCGCCGGGGGCTTTCGGGGGCCGCCGCGGGGCGGCCGTTTCACGGGCCCAGCGGGGCCCTTCGTCCATTCGTTCAACGGAGAGCATCAGCCATGAAGAACCTGTTGTTGGCCGCCGGCCTGCTGGCCATGGCGGGTAGTGCCCTGGCCGCCGGCAAGCCGTGCGAGGAGCTCAAGGCCGAGATCGACGCGAAACTCCAGGCCAAGGGCGTCTCGGGCTACACCCTGGAGATCGTCGACAAGGGCGCGGGTGGCGCTCGTCAGGTGGTCGGCACCTGCGAGGGCGGCAGCAAGGAGATCGTCTATTCGCGGCACTGAAGCCGCCGCGGGACCGCGAAGGGGCGCCATTGGCGCCCCTTCGTCGTTGGGCACTCTGTCGCCGCCGCGCTGTCTCTCGTTAGGATAGGGCGCCCCGTGGTGGGGCTGACGAGGGAATGCCATGACCGTGAGCAAGTTCGCCGTGCTGATGCTGGCCCTGGCCTGCGCGAGCGCCGCCCAGGCGAAGACCAAGCCGTGCGAGGAACTCAAGGCGGAGATCGAGACCAAGATCCAGTCCGCCGGGGTGACCGCCTACACCCTGGAGATAGTCACCAACGCCGAGGTGAAGGACCCGAGCATGGTGGTCGGCAGCTGCGAGGGCGGCACGCGCAAGATCATCTACCAGAAGAACGACGACTGAGCCGCCCGGCTCAGAACAACCCGCAGTCCATCCGCCCCTGGAAATCGGTCTTGGCCACCAACTGGCCGTTGGCATCGGTGAGCAGGGCCAGGGCCTTGCGCAGTTGCGGGCGCACTTCCAGGCGGTAGCGCTGGCCGGGGGCGAAGTTGTCGTAGGTCAGCCATACGCGGCAGGTGATCTGCGTGGTGTTGTCGCTCATCGCCAGGCCGCCGCCGCCACCTCCGGGAATCTCGTACTGGTAGCGCACCTCCAGCTCGTGCTTGCCCGGCGGCACCTGGAAGAAGCGGCCGTCGCGCAGCACCTGCTTGTCCAGGCGCTCGGCGAGCAGGGTGTTGGCCGGCTGGGTGTAGAGGTCGACCCAGGCCAGTTGCGGGTCGTGGGCCGGCAGCGGGCCGGCGCAGGCGCTCAGCAGGGGCGGGAGGAACAGCAGCGGGAGTTTGCCCATGGCGGTGTCGCTCGAAGCGGGGAATCCGCCCAGCATACGCCCTGGGCGGCGCCGCGGCGCGTTCGCTCAGACCTTCTCGCAGCGCCCGGTGCGGCCGCGGGCGATTTCATTGGCCTGCTGGTCGTACAGCCGCGCCCAGGGGTAGAAGCCGATGCTGCCGGTCTCCAGGCGGTAGCGCTGGCCGGCGCCGAAGTCCTTGTACTTGAGGGTCAGCTGGCAGTCGCGCCACATCGCCTCGGAAACCGCGGCCTCGGAGCCGATGTTCTGCGGCTCGACCTGGAACTGGTAGCGCACGCGCAGCTCGTGCTGGCCGGGGTCGACCTCGAAGTAGCGGGTGCTGTGCCAGGGCTGGTCGTCCACCTGCAGGGCCGAGAGGTCGCTCTGGCCGTTGGTGTCCAGGTCGATCCAGGCACGGTTGGGGTCGGGTTGCGGCAGAATCAGCGAGCAACCGCTCAGGACGAGCAGGCCGGTGGCGAGCAGCAGCGGGCGCATGGGTACACTCCAGGGTGGTCTCGTTGTGTCGGCAGCGGCGGTTCGGGGCCTGTGCTAATGTGCCGCGCATGCCCGCCCGCCTGTGTATTGCGTTTCTCGACCGCCGATTGCCCCGCTGGGTTCCCTGCCTGGCGTTCTTCCTGCTGGGCGGTTGTTCCACCGCCGGCTATTACAGCCAGCTGGGCAACGGCCAGTTGCAGTTGCTGGCGGCCCGCGAGCCGGTGGCCGAGGTGGTCGCCGACCCCGCCCGCGACGCCAGGCTGCGCCAGCGCCTGGCGCTGTCCCAGGAAGCCCGCGCCTTCGCCAGCGCCGAGCTGGCCCTGCCGGACAACCGCAGCTACCGGCTGTACAGCGATATCCACCGGCCCTACGTGGTGTGGAACGTGTTCGCCACGCCGGAGCTGTCGCTGCAGCCGCTCACCCACTGCTTCCCCATCGCCGGCTGCGTGGCCTACCGCGGCTACTATGCCGAGGCCGGCGCCAAGGCCGAGGCGCAGCGTCTGAAGGCGCAGGGCTGGGACGTCTACGTCGGCGGCGTGGAGGCCTATTCCACCCTCGGCTGGTTCGACGACCCGATCATCAGCAGCATGCTGCGCTGGGACGACCAGCGCCTGGCTGAGACGCTGTTCCACGAGCTGGCCCACCAGCGCTTCTATCTGCCGGGCGACACAGCCTTCAACGAGTCCTACGCCAGCTTCGTCGAGCAGGAGGGCGGCCGCCGCTGGCGCGCCTTCCGCGGCCTGCCGCCGGAGCAGGCCAGCCGTGTGCGCCAGCGCGAGGGTTTCACCCGCCTGGTGCTGGACACCCGCGAGCGCCTGAAGGAGCTCTACGCCCGCGACCTGCCCGAGGCCGACAAGCGCGCCGCCAAGGCCGCCGAGTTCGAGCGCCTGCGCCGCGACTACCGCGCGCTGTGCCAGCGCGAATGGGCCGGCAAGTGCCCCTACGACGCCTGGGTGAACGGCCCGCTGAACAATGCCAAGCTGCTGCCCTTCGGCCTCTACGACCAGTGGGTGCCGGCCTTCGCCACCCTGCTGCGCCAGGTCGGCGGCAACTGGCCGGCGTTCTATGCGCGGGTCGAGAAGCTCGGCGCGTTGCCCGCGGAAGAGCGCCAGGCAGCGCTGGTGCGACTGAAAACCGGCGAATTCGTCAGCCTGCGCTAGGCTCACCCGTAAAGAGTCGATTTCTTGACTTCGCGCGGGCCGCCATGGCCCCCCTGCCCCGGGTCAACGGGCATGGAGGTGCGCCATGGGCCTGGTCCATTGCACCTTGGTCTGCCTGGGCCTGCCGTTGTTGATGGCCTGCGCCGCCGGGAGCTACCAGGAGCAGTTGCACGAGGGCCAGCGGCAAGTGCTGGCCAATGCCCTGCCGGTGGCCGAGGTGCTGGCCGACCCCGGCACCGACGCGCGCACCCGGCGCCTGCTCGCCGCCGCCCTGGCCGCCCGCGACTTCGCCAGCCGCCACCTGGACCTGCCGGACAACGCCAGCTACCGCCGCTACGCCAACCTGGGCCGGGACTACGCGGTGTGGAACCTGTTCGCCACCGACGAATTCTCCCTGCGGCCGCGCGATCGCTGCTTTCCCAAGGCGGGCTGCGTCGGCTACCTCGGCTTCTACGATCCGCATGCCGCCCGGCGCGCGGCGGCCGAGCTGCAGCGCCAGGGCCTGGACACCTGCATAGGCGCGGCCGCGGCCTTCACCATTCCCGGGCGCGAGGATGCGCCCATCCTCAGCACCATGCTCGGCGACGAGGCGCACCAGGCCGAGCTGATCTTCCACGAGCTGGCCCACCAGCGCCTGTACCTGCCCGGCGACAGCGCCTTCAACGAATCCCTGGCGGTCTTCGTGCAGCGGGAGGGGCTGCGCCAGTGGCTGGCCTCCCGCGGGCAGCCGTTGCCGACGGAGACGGGGCCACGGCAGCGCGAGGAGCTGGCGGCCCTGGTGCTGGCGACGCGGGCGCGGTTGCAGGCGCTCTACGCCAGCGGCCTGCCGCCGGAGGCCATGCGGGCGCGCAAGGCCGCCGAGTTCGAGCGACTGCGTAGCGAATACCGGCAACTGGTGGCCCGGCGCTGGGGTGGCAAGGGCCTGTTCGACGGCTGGATCGACGGGCCGCTGAACAACGCCACGCTGCTGCCCTTCGCGCTCTACGACCAGTGGGTGCCGGCCTTCGCCGCGCTATACCGCCAGGTCGACGGCGACTGGCCGGCGTTCTATGCCCAGGCCGCAAGGCTCGGCGCGCTGCCCGCGGCGCAGCGGCAGGCGGCGTTGGAGCAGCTTGCGGATGGGCGGTTCCGGTGGTTGTGAGGCACCGCCTGCGCCGAGGCGCTCTTCGTAGGATGGGTTGAGCTTGCGAAACCCATCGGGCCGGGGTGATGGGTATCGCTTCGCTCAACCCATCCTACGATGGCGTTTCTCCTGTGCCTGCAGGAGCGGTTGCATTCCTCACCCCGTAGGAGCGGATTTATCCGCGATTTCGCCGGCAGGGCCGGCGCTGGGCCTATCGCGGACGGAGCCCGCTCCTACGCCACCCCCACCCGCGTAGCTTCCCTGTAGGAGCGCGCCCTGCGCGCGAAATCGCGGGCAGGGCCCGCTCCTACGAAGAGCGGTTCGGCGCGGCCTGGAAGCCAGTTGTTCTCAGTCCGCCGCATCCGGGGCGTGCAGCGGCAGGTCCAGCTGCACGCGGCGGCGCAGCCAGGGGCTGGGGCGGTAGCGCGGTTCGCCGTAGCAGGCCTGCAGGCCCTGGAGGATGGTGAGGATGCGCGCCGCGCCGTAGTGCTCGCCGAAGGCCAGCGGGCCGAAAGGGTAGCCCAGGGCCAGTTGCACCGCGCGGTCGAGGGTCACCGGGGTGGCGATGCCGCGCTGGGCGATCTCGCAGCCCAGGTTGACGATGCCGGCGATCACCCGCTGGGTGACGAAGCCGGCGGAGTCGTTGATCACCTCCACCGGCACACCGTCGGCGCCCAGGGCCTGGCGCGCCTGGGCCTCCAGTTGCGGGTCGAGGGCCGGCTGGCGCATCAGCACGCGGCGCTTGTCGAGGTCGCCGAAGCTTTCCAGGGCCAGGCTGCGTTCCGCCGGCAGGCCGAGGGCGTCGATGCGGGTGCTGGCGTCTTCCCCCAGCGGGGTGACCAGGCAGATGGCGCGGGCCGAAGGCGCCTCGGCGCTCTCCAGCACCAGCCCGGCCTGGATCAGCAACTGGCCGACGTGGTGGCGCAGCTCCGGGTCCTGGCTGTCCAGCCAGAAGGGCCGGTCCAGCAGCACCGGCTCGGGTTGCGGCTCCGGCTCGCGGAGCTGCTGGCCGTCGCGGTAGCGGTAGAAGCCCTCGCCGCTCTTGCGTCCGAGCAGGCCGGCGGCCACCCGCTGCGCCGCCAGCGGCGAGGGCAGGTAGCGCGGGTCCTGGTAGAACTGCTGGTAGAGCGATTCCATCACCGCGTGGGAGACGTCCAGCCCGGTCAGGTCGAACAGCTCGAAGGGCCCCATGCGGAAGCCGGCGCCGTCGCGCAGGATGCGGTCGATCTGCGCGGCGCTGGCGATGCCTTCGCCGAGGATGCGCAGGGCCTCGGTGCTGTAGGCGCGGCCGGCATGGTTGACGATGAAGCCGGGGCTGTCCGGGCTCACCGCCGGGAAGTGCCCGGCCTGCTCGGCCAGGCGCGATAGGCGCGTTATCACCGCGTCGTCAGTGCGCTGGCCGCGCACCACTTCGACGATGCGCATCAGGGGCGCCGGGTTGAAGAAGTGGAAGCCGGCCACCCGCTCGGGGCGGCGGCAGCGCGCGGCGATGCGGGTGACCGACAGCGACGAGGTGTTGCTGGCCAGCACCGCGTCGTCCGCCACCCGCGCCTCCAGCTCGGCGAACAGCGCCTGCTTGGCGCCGAGGTCTTCGACGATGGCCTCGATCAGCAGATCGCAGCCGGCCAGCTCGTCGAGGCTGTGCGCCGCTTGCAGGCGCTGCAGGGTGGCGGCCAGGGCGTCGGCGCCGAGCTTGCCCTTGGCGGCGGCGCGCTCGAGCAGCTCGCGGTTGAAGTCCAGGGCCTGCCGGATGCTCTCGGCGCGGCTGTCGTAGAGCTGCACCGGCACCCCGGCGCTGGCGAACAGCTGGGCGATGCCGCGGCCCATGGCGCCGGCGCCTATCACGCCGATGCGGCGGAACGCGGGAAGGTTGCTCTCGGGCATGGGCTTGGGGCCCCTGTCTGGCTGGCTTGTCTTCACCTTAGTCGCTGTCGTCACGTCGTGGGGTTCCGTCGTGCTTCCAGGTCGCGCAACTGGCGGCGGAGCATCTTGCCCACCGAGGTCTTGGGCAGCTCGTCGAGAATCTCGACGAAGCTCGGCACCTTGTAGCCGGTGAGGTACTCGCGGCAGTGGGCGATGATCGCGGCGGCGTCCAGGGCCGGGTCGCGCAGGCTGACGAACAGCTTCACCGACTCGCCCTTGCGCGGGTCCGGCACGCCGATGGCGATGCACTCGCGGATGCCCGGGTGGCGCATCACCGCGTCCTCCACCTCGTTGGGGAAGACGTTGAAGCCGCTGACCAGGATCATGTCCTTCTTGCGGTCGACGATCTTCAGCAGGCCGTTGGCATCCTGCAGGGCGATGTCGCCGGTGCGCAGCCAGCCGTCGGCGTCCAGCACCTGGGCGGTTTCCTCCGGGCGGCCCCAGTAGCCGAGCATCACCTGCGGGCCGCGCAGGCACAGCTCGCCGGGCACTTCCAGCGGGCACGGGTTGCCCTCCTCGTCGAGGATGCGCACCTGGGTGTCGATCAGCGGCTGGCCGACGAAACCCTCGCGGTAGGGCGTCAGCCGGGTGTTGGTGCACACCACCGGCGACGCTTCGGTGAGGCCGAAGCCCTCCAGCACCGGGGCACCGGTGAGCGCCTGCCAGCGCCGGCCGACTTCCAGGTTGAGCGGCGCGCCGCCGCTGGTCACCCACTTCAGGTGGCTGAAGTCCAGGCTGGCGAAGGCCGGGTGGTTCATCAGCCCGACGAACAGGCTGTTCAGCCCGCTGAGCAGGCTGAAGGGGTAGCGGCGCATGGCCTCGATGATCTCGTCGAGGTTGCGCCCGTCGCGGATCACCACGGTATGCAGCCCCATGGCCACGGAGCTGAGGCAGTTCGTGGAGAAGGCCATGATGTGGTACAGCGGCAGCGGCGCGATGCGCACGTCGCTGGCCGGGTCGAGCAGGCCCGGGCGCATGAACAGCTCCAGGGTCTGGATGACGTTGGCCAGCAGGTTGTAGTGGCTGAGCATGGCGCCCTTGGAAACCCCGGTGGTGCCGCCGGTGTACTGCAGCAGCGCCAGGCGCTCCAGGCCCGGCTCGGCGTCCAGCGGCGGGGCTTCGGCGCCCAGGCGCAGGGCCTGCATGAAGCGCGTGGCGTCGGGCTCGTCGCAGACGTACTGCGGTGTTTCCATGTCCTCGACCGAGGTCAGCAGCACCTGGCGCACCGCGCTGTCGCCCTGGACCTTGCGCAGCAGCGGCAGCAGGCGGTCGAGCAGCAGTATGGCCACGGCGCCGGAGTCGCGCAGCTGGTGGCTCAGCTCGCCGGCGGTGTACTGCGGGTTGGTGTTGACCAGCACCAGCCCGGCCTTGAGCGCGCCGAAGGCGGCGATGGGGTACTGCAGGGAGTTGGGCAGCATCAGCGCCAGGCGCTCGCCGGGTTGCAGCCCGGCGCAGTGGCGCAGGTAGCGGGCGAAGGCGTCGGCCTGGCGCTCCAGTTCGGCGAAGCTCAGGCAGCTGCCGGCGCAGGAGAAGGCGGGGCGCTCGGGGTGTTCGCGGCTGGCGTCGCGCAGCAGGTCGTGGACGTTGCGGTAACCGCGCGCGGCGAATTGCGCGGCGACATGGCTTTCGGCAGTGACGGGCATCGGCGCCCTCCATCAGTGAATTGTTATTCTGCTCTGCGAAACATGATGTCGAAATCGATGGTATGCGATAGCCTTTGCCTGTGCAACGGCCCGTCGCCCTGCTGTCCGCGGCATGCCGATCTGCTATCGTTCGCCCGCGCCGGACGCCGCTCCGGCCCTTATTTCCCCATAGCCGAGGCAGCATGAGCGACGATTTCGAAGACTCCAGCGCACCCAAGGACCGCAAGTTCGTCGAGGCCCTGGCCCGCGGCCTGGACGTGCTGCGCGCCTTCACCCACGGCTCGGTGGTGCTGGGCAACCAGGAGATCGCGCGGATCACCGGCCTGCCCAAGCCGACCGTGTCGCGCATGACGTACACGCTGACCAGGCTCGGCTACCTCAGCTATTCGCAGCAGCACGAGAAGTACCAGCTGGATTCCGGCGTGCTCGCCCTGGGCTACGCCTACGTGTCGAACCTGCGCGTGCGCCAGTTGGCCAAGCCCTACATGGACGCCTTCGCCCGCCGCACCAACACCACCGTGGGCCTGACCTGCCGCGACTGGCTGTCGATGATCTACGTGGAGAACTGCCGGCCGCCGGAGGCTACCTCGCTGCGAATGGATGCTGGTGTGCGCTTGCCGCTGGCTACCACTGCTGCCGGGCGCGCCTACCTGGCGGCGACTCCGGAGCAGGAGCGGGAGCATTTGCTGCAGGCCCTAGAAGCTCGCCATGAAGGCGATTGGGCGGCCATGCGTGCGTCGCTGGAGCGTTCCTTCGAGGAATATCGTGAGCATGGTTTCTGCCTGTCCCTCGGTGATTGGGACCGCAACGTGCGTGCGGCTGGTGTGCCGCTGCGGCTGGCCGACGGGGGGCTGATGGCGCTGACTTGTGGTGCGCCGTCGTTCCAGTTGAGTGAGGAAACGCTCAAGGGGTCGTTGGCCCATGAGCTGGAGATGCTGGCGCGGGATATCGAGAGCCTGGGGGCCTGAGGCGGGTTCGCGAGCAAGCTCGCTCCTACAAGGTGTGGGTCTGTTGGTGGTGGTGCTCGGGCTTTTCCCTCACCCCAGCCCTCTCCCAGAGGGAGAGGGGGCTGTCCGTGCCGGCTGGGAGTGGGGTTTCAGCCGGAAACGCCTGGACTCCCGGCTGACTCCAACCTCCCCGCACACACCGAACGGTCCCCTCTCCCTCCGGGAGAGGGTTAGGGTGAGGGGGCCGCAGGCCTGCCCTACGCCACCTCCATCAACCCCGCATAAGCCTTCAGGTGATGGTCGTCATCGCCCAACTGGTGACCCAGCATCACCAGCCGCTTGGCATGGTGCGCCAGCACGTATTCCCAGGTCATGCCGATGCCGCCGTGCAGCTGGATCGCCTGCTCGGCGATGTAGCGCCCGGCGCGGGTGACGATGAACTTGGCCGCGGCCAGGGTGCGGCTGCGCTCGGCGCTGTCCGGCTGGTCCGCCACGCAGGCGGCGAGGATGGCCATGGACGTGGCCTGCTCCAGCTCGCTGCGCATGTCCACCATGCGGTGCTGCAGCACCTGGAACTTGCCGATGGGCACGCCGAACTGCTTGCGCGTCTTCAGGTAGTCGAGGGTCAGGGCGCAGGCTTCCTGCATGCTGCCCAGGGCTTCGGCGCACTGCGCGGCGATGGCGCGGCCCTGCTGATAGCGCAGCGCCGGTAATGCTTCACCGGGAACGCCCACGGCTTCGGCTACGGCACCGTCGAGGAACAGCTCGCAAGCCTTCTGCCCGTCGATGGTCGGATAGGCACGGCGCTGCACGCCGGGTTGTCGCGGGTCGACCAGGAACAAGCCGATGCCCGCCTCGTCCCGCGCATTGCCGGATACCCGCGCCGAAACCAGGATCGCCGTGGCGCTCTGCCCGCCGACCACCACCGCCTTGCGGCCGCTGAGCTTCCAGCCGTCGCCGGCCTTCTCCGCGCGGGTCTGCACGTCGTGCAGCTGGTAATGGCTCTGCGGCTCTTCCAGGGCCACCGCCAGTTGCGCCTCGGCGCTGGCGATGCGCGGCAGCCAGCTTTCCTTCTGCGCCTGGCTGCCGAGCTGGGCGAGCAGCCCGCCGGCGTGCACCACCGATTGCAGGTAGGGCTCCAGGCACAGGCCGCGGCCCAGTTCGGTGAGCACCAGCATGCTGTCCACGCCGCCGCCGAAGCCGCCGTAGGCTTCGGGCAGCGACACCGAGGTCAGGCCCAGCTCGCCCAGCTGGCGCCAGAAGCCGGCGCTGTAGCCCAGCTCGCTCTTGCCGAAGCCCTCGCGCCTGTCGAAGGCGTATTCGTCGCGCACCAGGCGCGCCGCGGTGTCCTGCAGCATCTGCTGCTCTTCGCTGAGTTTGAAGTCCATGCTCACGCCCTCACAGCTCGAGAATCATCTTCGAGACGATGTTCTTCTGGATTTCGTTGGAGCCGCCGAAGATCGACAGCTTGCGCAGGTTGAAGTACTGGCTGGCCGGCGCGCTGGCGTAGTCGGCGTGCAGCGGCTCGGCGCCCAGCTCGAATTCCTCTTCGAGGAAGGGTAGCGCGTAGGGGCCGATGACCTTGCGCAGCAGGTGGCTGATGGCCTGGCGGATCTCGGTGCCCTTGACCTTGAGGATCGAGCTTTCCGCCCCCGGCACGCCGCCTTCGCGGGCGGCGGCGAGGATGCGCAGGGTGCTCATCTCGATGGCCATCAGCTGCATCTCCACCTCGGCCACCTGGGCGCGGAACAGCGGGTCTTCCAGCATTGGCTTGCCGTCGCACAGCTCGCGGCTGGCCACGCGCTTGAGGTGCGCCAGCACCGCCTTGGACGCGCCTATGCCGGCCAGGCCGGTGCGCTCGTAGGTGAGCAGGTACTTGGCGCAGGTCCAGCCTTCGTTCTCGCGGCCGACCAGGTTCTGCACCGGCACTTTCACGTTGTCGAAGAAGACTTCGTTGACCTCGTGCTCGCCGTCCAGGGTGATGATCGGCCGCACCGTGATGCCCGGCGACTTCATGTCGATCAGCAGGAAGCTGATGCCGCGCTGCTGCTGGGCCTCCGGGTCGGTGCGCACCAGGCAGAAGATCCAGTCGGCGTGCTGGCCCAGTGTCGTCCAGGTCTTCTGGCCGTTCACCACGTAATGCTCGCCCTCGCGCACCGCGCGGGTCTTCAGCGACGCCAGGTCGGAGCCGGCGCCCGGCTCGGAGTAGCCCTGGCACCACCAGTCGGTACCGTCGAGGATGCGCGGCAGGTAGTGGGCCTGCTGCTCGGGTGTGCCGAACTTGATGATCACCGGGGCGACCATGTTCACGCCGAAGGGGATGGTGCGCGGCGCGCCGAAGGCGGCGCATTCCTCTTCGAAGATGTGCTTCTGCACGGCGTTCCAGCCGGTGCCGCCGAATTCCACCGGCCAGTGGCTGGCGTACCAGCCCTGCTCGCTGAGGGCGCGCTGCCAGCGCTGGTGGTCCTGTTTGTTCAGGTGCTTGCCCAGGCGCACCTTGCTGGCGATGTCGGCCGGCAGCCTGGCCTGGAGGAAGGCGCGGACTTCGTCGCGGAAGGCCAGTTCGTCGGGGGTGAAGTGGATGTCCATGGCGGTTCCTTAGAGGTCGGCAAAACGGCGGCCTTCGGCCACCAGGCGTTCGAGCAGCGGCGCCGGTTCCCACCAGGCGCCGAAGCGCTGGTGGAATTCGCGGATGCGTTGCAGTACGTGGTCCAGGCCCAGGCGGTCGGCGTGGAACAGCGGGCCGCCGCGCCAGGCGGGGAAGCCGTAGCCGTTGAGGAAGATCAGGTCGACGTCGCTGGCGCGCTGGGCGATGCCCTCGTCGAGGATGCGCGCGGCCTCGTTGACCAGGGCGAAGAGGCAGCGCTCGACGATGTGCTCGTTAGTCACCGGCTGGCGAACGATGCCGCGGGTGGCCGCGGCCTGCTCCAGCATGGCCGGCAGCGCCGGGTTGTCCTGCGGGGTACGCGAGCCTTGCGGGTAGAGGTAGAAGCCGGCGCCGGTCTTCTGCCCGAGCATGCCGGCGGCGAACAGGTGGTCGAGCACCGTGGGCAGCGTCTGCCCGGGCTCGAGGCCGGGGCGCTGGCGCTCGCGGATGGCGTGGCTGATGTCCAGCCCGGAGAGGTCGCGCACCGCCAGCGGGCCCATGGCCATGCCGAAGTCGCGCAGGGCAGCGTCCACCTGGGCGGGGTTTGCGCCCTCCTCCAGGAGGAACTCGGCCTGGCGGCCGTACTGGAAGATCATGCGGTTGCCGACGAAGCCGTCGCACACGCCCACCGCCACCGCGACCTTCTTCAGGCGCTTGCCCATTTGCATGGCGCTGGCCAGCACTTCGGCGGAAGTCTCGCGGCCGCGCACCACTTCCAGCAGGCGCATGACGTTGGCCGGGCTGAAGAAGTGCAGGCCGACCACGTCCTGCGGGCGGCGGGTGAAGGCGGCGATGGCGTCGAGGTCCAGCGACGAAGTGTTGCTGGCGAGGATGGCGCCGGGCTTGCACACCGCGTCCAGGCGCTCGAAGACCTGGCGCTTGACCTCCAGGCTCTCGAACACGGCTTCGATCACCAGGTCCACGTCGGCCAGCGCGGCGTAGTCGAGTACGCCCTGGATCAGGCCCAGGCGTTTTTCCATCGCATCGCTGGTAAGGCTGCCACGCTCGACGCTGGCCTGGTAGGTGGCGCGGGCGCGTTGCAGGGCGCGGTCGAGGGCGGCGCCGTCGACTTCCAGCAGCTTCACCGGGATGCCGACGTTGGCGAAGCACAGGGCGATGCCCACGCCCATGGTGCCGCCGCCGATCACCGCGGCCGTGCGTACTTCGCGCACCGGGGTGTCGGCGGGCAGGCCGGCGATCTTCGCCGCTTCGCGCTCGGCGAAGAAGGCGTGGATGAGGGCGGCGCGCTGCGGTGACTCCAGGCATTCCTGGAACAGTTCGCGCTCGCGCTTCAGGCCCTCGGCCAGGGGCAGGCGGCTGGCGGCTTCCACCGCGGCCACGCAGCGCAGCGGGGAGAACAGGCCGGGCATGCGCTTCTGCACCTCGGCGTGCTTGGCGGCGATCAGCGCGGCGTCGCCTTGCACCTGGCGCTCGCCGGTGCGGCGCGGGCCGCGGCCCTCGTCCAGCAGGCGGCGGGCGTAGGCCAGGCCGGCTTCGGCCAGGTCGCCGTCGACGAGTTCGCCGAGGATGCCGTATTCCACGGCCTGCGGCGCCTTCACCGGGTTGCCGGAGACGATCATCTCCAGCGCCCGTTCCACGCCGGCCAGGCGCGGCAGGCGCTGGGTGCCGCCCGCGCCGGGGAGCAGGCCGATCTTCACTTCCGGCAGGCCGACCTGGGCGTCGGCCCGGGCGATGCGGTAATGGCAGGCCAGGGCCACTTCCAGCCCGCCGCCCAGGGCGGTGCCGTGGATGACCGCCACGCTGGGCTTGGCGGAGGCCTCGATGGCTTCCACCACCTCGGGCAGCGAGGGCGCCTGCGGCGGCTTGCCGAATTCCTTGATATCCGCCCCGGCCATGAAGGTGCGCCCGGCGCACACCAGCACCACCGCGCGCACCGCGGCATCCGCCTCGGCCTCGCGGAAGGCCCGCAGCAACCCGGCGCGCACCGCCAGGCCCAGGGCGTTGACCGGGGGATTGTCGACCTTGATCAGGGCCACGTCGGCGTGACGTTCGACCTGCACTACCTCGGACATGCTCAGCGTCTCCGTTGTAATTGTGGTTTTTAACGGAATCATGTTTCGCTGTGCAGAATATAAAGATCACTGGGGGTTGTCGAGAGGTGTTGTGCTCTCGTAGGAGCGAGCTTGCTCGCGAACGGTGCCTCCCGGCTGCTTCGGTGTCGTGGCTTGACTCCGCCCCCTCTCCCTAACCCTCTCCCTGAAGGGAGAGGGGACCGTTCGGTGTGCTTGGGCATTCCTGAGTTAGCCGGCAGCGCCAGCGGTTTCCGGCTGAAACCATCACTTCTCTCGGCACAGACTGCCCCCTCTCCCTTCAGGGAGAGGGCTGGGGAGAGGGCGCTCTTCGGACAAACACCATAGGCCCGGCCGGAAATCCGTTCGCGAGCAAGCTCGCTCAAATAATTTTGGAGAGCGCAAAGCGCAGGGCGTTGGGGCGGCGGGCGAAACGCAGACAAAAAAAGACCGCTCTCCCCTGCCTGAATCTGGAAAAGCGGTCTGTAAGCGAAAGAAGTCGTGGAAATACCGTTATAGCCCCCCGCCGTTGCAGCTTGTTTACAGCCGCCAAGAAAAAAGCCGCGCCCTTGCGGGGCGCGGCTTCTTCAAAGGTGCGGTCGGCTATCAGAAGGCCGGAACCACGGCTCCCTTGTATTTCTCCAGGATGAACTGCTTCACCTCGGGGCTGTGCAGGGCGGCGGCCAGTTTCTTCATGGCGTCGCTGTCCTTGTTGTCCGGGCGGGCTACCAGGATGTTCACGTAGGGCGAGTCCGAACCCTCGATGGCCAGGGCGTCCTTGGTCGGGTTCAGCTTGGCTTCCAGGGCGTAGTTGGTGTTGATCAGCGCTAGGTCGACCTGGCCCAGCACGCGCGGCAGGGTCGCGGCTTCCAGTTCACGCACCTTGATGTTCTTCGGGTTGTCGGTGATGTCCTTCGGGGTGGCGGTGATGCTCTTCTCGTCCTTGAGCTTGATCAGGCCGGTCTTGGCCAGCAGCAGCAGGGCGCGGCCGCCGTTGGTGGCGTCGTTGGGGATCACCACGGTGGCGCCGGAGGGCAGCTCGTCGAGCTTCTTGTACTTGCTGGAGTAGGCGCCCAGCGGCTCGATGTGCACGCCGGTGACGGCTACCAGGCTGGTGCCCTTGGACTTGTTGAACTCGTCCAGGTACGGCTGGTGCTGGAAGAAGTTGGCGTCCAGGCGCTTCTCGGCGACCTGGGTGTTGGGCTGCACGTAGTCGGTGAATTCCTTGACCTTCAGCTCCACCCCTTCCTTGGCCAGGATGGGTTTGACGAAGTTGAGGATTTCCGCGTGCGGCACCGGGGTGGCGGCCACGCTGAGGGTTTCGGCCGCGTTGGCGCCGGTGATCGACAGCGCCGCGGTGGCGGCGAAGGCGGCAAGCAGTTTCTTCATGGAGCGCTCCTTTTGGGATTTTCCTGTGGCCCGCGGGGCCTTGTGGTTATTTGCGGGAGAAGTGGACCACCAGCTTGTCGCCGACGGTCTGCAGAACCTGCACCAGCACCAGCAGCATGATCACGGTGACCACCATGACGTCGGTCTGGAAGCGCTGGTAGCCGAAGCGGATGGCCAGGTCGCCGAGGCCGCCGGCGCCGACCACGCCGGCCATCGCGGTGTAGGACACCAGGGTGATGGCGGTGACGGTGATGGCGGCGATGATGCCCGGGCGGGCCTCCGGCAGCAGGGCGTTGCAAATGATCTGGCGGGTGCTGGCGCCCATCGCCTGGGTGGCCTCGATGATGCCCTTGTCCACCTCGCGCAGGGCGGTTTCCACCAGGCGCGCGAAGAACGGCGTGGCGCCCACCACCAGCGGCGGGATGGCCCCGGCGACGCCCAGCGAGGTGCCGGTGATCAGCACGGTGAAGGGGATCATCACGATCAGCAGGATGATGAATGGCAGCGAACGCAGCACGTTGACCACGAAGGACAGCAGGGCGTAGACCGCGCGGTTCTGGAACAGCTGCCTGGGCCCGGTGAGGAACAGCAGCACGCCCAGCGGCAGGCCGAGGATGACGGTGAACAGCAGCGAGCCGCCGAGCATCCAGAAGGTGTCGATGCTGGCCTGGAGGATTTCCGACCAATCAATGTTTACAAAGCCCATGTTTTCAAAAAAAGCATTCATGCGCGCAGCACCTCCACATGTACCTCGGCCGCGTTCAGCTGGGCCATGGCCGCCTCCATGTCACCGCCCACCAGGGCCAGGGTCAGCTGGCCGTAGGGCTGGTCCTTGATGCGGTCGATACGCCCGGCGAGGATGCTGTAGTCCACCCCGGTCTGCCGCGCCACGGTGCCCAGCAGCGGGGCGTAGGTGGCTTCGCCGCGGAAGGTCAGGCGCAGGATGCGCCCGGGCACGTGGGCGAAGTCGTCGTGCTGCTCGTTCTCGTCGACGCGCTCGGCCTCGAAGACGAAGCGCCGGGTGGTTTCGTGCTGCGGGTGGAGGAAGACGTCGGCCACCTCGCCCTGCTCGACGATGCTGCCGGCATCCATCACCGCCACGCGGTCGCAGACGCGGCGGATCACGTCCATCTCGTGGGTGATGAGCACGATGGTCAGCTTCAGCTCGCGGTTGATCTCCGCCAGCAGTTGCAGGACCTGGCCGGTGGTCTGCGGGTCCAGCGCGCTGGTGGCCTCGTCGCAGAGCAGCAGCTTGGGCCCGCAGGCCAGGGCGCGGGCGATGCCGACGCGCTGCTTCTGGCCGCCGGAAAGCTGCGCCGGGTACTTGCGGGCGTGGTCCTGCAGGCCCACGCGCTCGAGCAGTTCGTCCACCCGCGCGGCGATCTGCGCGGCGCTGAAGCTGCCGGCCAGCCTCATCGGCATGGCGATGTTCTCGGCCACGGTCTTGGAGGCCAGCAGGTTGAAGTGCTGGAAGATCATCCCGACGCGCTGGCGGAAGCGCCGCAGGCCGTCGGCGTCGAGGGCGGTGACGTCCTCGCCGTCGATGACGATGCGCCCGCCGCTGGGTTCTTCCAGGCGGTTGATCAGGCGCAGCAGGGTGCTCTTGCCTGCGCCGGAGTGGCCGATCAGGCCGAACACCTGGCCGGCGCCGATGCTCAGGCGCGTCGGCTGCAGGGCCGGGATGTCGCGGCCGGCGACGCGGTAGGTCTTGTGGACGTCGTGGAATTCGATCACGTGGCGAACCTTGTGGGTACGGCGAAGTGTGGGAATGGCGCGCTCTGCCGGGGTGTCCTGGCAAACGAGCGTAGGCGCTCGGCAAAAACCGCGCATTTTACCCTGCTTTCCTATAGCCGATTAATCCTTGTTCGGATAAGGGCCGAGCGAAATGGAATAAGACGGGCGGACGCGGCTTTCAGGGCTCGCACTTGACCGGGGCGGCGGCCTTGGGCTGGCCGATGTCCTTGACGTCGGCGGCCAGCGCCGGGGCGCGCGGCATCAGCGAGCGGGCGCGGGCCAGGGCGTTGCTGGCGCCGTTGACGTCGCCGGCCTGCAGGGCCTCGCGGCTGCGTTGCAGGTAGGCGTCGGCCAGGCGCTGGCGGCGTTCGGCCAGCTGCGCGGCATCCTCGTGCTCCTGGCCCAGCTGCAATTGCGCGGCTTCCAGCTGGCCGGCGGCCAGGCGGGCCTCGAAGCCGGAGCCGCTCGGCGCCTGGCCGGACAGGCTCTGGCACGCGCCCAGCAGCAGGGCGAGGGAGAGGACGGAAAGCAGACGGAGGGCAAGGAACTTCATGCCAGTCATTCTCGATTGATCAAAAAATCGACAAATTCTACACCGTCCGCCGCGGCAGGACAAAACTCAGCAGGAACAGCGCTGCGGCACTGACCACGATGGACGGCCCGGCCGGGGTGTCCTTGAACCACGACAGCGCAAGCCCGGCGCACACCGCCACCAGGCCCACCAGGGTGGCGCCGAAGGCCATCTGCTCGGGGCTGCGGGCGTGGCGCTGGGCGGCGGCGGCGGGAATGATCAGCAGCGAGGTGATCAGCAGCACGCCGACGATCTTCATGGCCACGGCGATGACGATGGCGATCAGCAGCATCAGCGCCAGGCGGATGGCGGTGACCGGCAGGCCCTCGACCCGTGCCAGCTCCTCGTGCACGGTGATCGCCAGCAGCGGCCGCCACAGCCAGCAGATCAGCCCCAGCACCAGGGCGCTGCCGGCGACTATCCACATGAGGTCGGTCTGGCTCACCGCCAGCAGGTCGCCGAACAGGTAGGCCATCAGGTCCACCCGCACTTCCTTCATGAAGCTCAGGGTCACCAGGCCCAGGGACAGCGTGCTGTGGGCGAGGATGCCCAGCAGGGTGTCGGCGGCCAGCGGCTGGCGCTGCTGCAGGGTCACCAGCAGCACGGCCAGCAGCACGCAGCCGACGGTCACCGCGAGGGTCGGGCTGACGTCCAGCAGGAAGCCCAGGGCCACGCCGAGCAGCGCGGCGTGGGACAGGGTGTCGCCGAAATAGGCCATGCGCCGCCAGACCACGAAGGAGCCCAGGGGGCCGGCGACCAGCGCCAGGGACAGCCCGGCCAGCAGCGCGTAGAGAAGGAAATCAGCCATGGTTGCAGTCGGGGTCGTGCTTGTGGACCGGGGTCAGTTTGCCGTGGATAGCCAGGCCGGCGCCGCCCTGCGGCACCACTTCGCCGTGCAGGTCGTGGGCATGGTCGTGGTGGTGGTGGTAGACCGCCAGGCTGCGGGCGTCCTGGCCGAACAGCTCGACGAAGGCCGGGTCGCCGCTGACCTGCTCGGGGTGCCCGTGGCAGCACACGTGGCGGTTCAGGCAGACCACCTGGTCGGTGGTGCTCATCACCAGGTGCAGGTCGTGGGAGACCATCAGCACGCCGCAGCCCAGGCGGTCGCGCAGGCGGGTGATCAGGCGGTACAGCTCGGCCTGGCCGGCGACGTCGACGCCCTGCACGGGCTCGTCCAGCACCAGCAGCTGCGGCTTGCGCAGCAGCGCGCGGGCCAGCAGCACGCGCTGCAGTTCGCCGCCGGAGACGGTCTGCAACGGGCTGTCCAGCACCTGCGCGGCGCCCACTTCCTTGAGCGCGGCCAGGGCCTGCTCGCGGCCCACGCCGGGCACCAGGCGCAGGAAGCGCAGCACCGAGAGCGGCAGGGTCGGGTCGACGTGGAGCTTCTGCGGCATGTAGCCGATGGTCAGCTTCGGCTGGCGCCACACCGTGCCGCTGTCGGGCTTGAGCAGGCCGAGCACGCTGCGCACCAGGGTGGTCTTGCCGGCGCCGTTGGGGCCGATCAGGGTGACGATCTCGCCGGCGCCGATGCTCAGGCTGACGTTCTGCAGCACCGCCTGCCCGGCATAGCGCACGCCCACCCCTTCGAGGCGGACCAGGGGCTGGCTCATCAGGCCTCCCGCTGCTTGGGCGCGCAGGCGGCGCAGAGGCCGACCACTTCGACGGTCTGCGTCTCGACGCTGAAGCCGACGCCCTCGGCGCCGGCGACTATGGCCTGGCTGATGGCCGGCTGCTCCAGCTCGATGGCGGTGTGGCAGGCGCGGCAGATGAGGAACTGGCCCTCGTGGGCGTGCTCGGGGTTGTTGCAGCCGACGAAGGCGTTGAGCGAGGCGATGCGGTGCACCAGGCCGTTTTCCAGGAGGAAGTCCAGCGCCCGGTAGACGGTGGGCGGCGCGGCGCGGCGGCCATCTTCCTCGCTGAGCACGGCGAGGATGTCGTAGGCGCCCAGCGGCTTGTGGCTCTGCCACACCAGCTCCAGCACGCGCCGGCGCAGCTCGGTCAGGCGCACGCCCTGGCGCGCGCAGAGCGCGTCGGCCTCGGCCAGGGCGCCGGCCACGCAGGTGGCGTGGTCGTGCAGGCGGCAGGCCAGCGGGGTGTTGGGCATCAACTTGTACATTGCGGCGACGACGCTCGGGTACGGAGACGTTATTATATTACCCTTTACCTCCCTGCCCGTGTGAGTCCGCCGTGTCCCTGCGCCCATCCGCCCTGCTCCTCGCCTGTTGCACCCTGTTCCTGAGCCTTGGCGCCAGCGCCGAGGTCAAGGTGCTGACCAGCATCAAGCCGCTGCAACTGATCGCCGCCGCCGTCCAGGACGGCGAGGGCAGCCCCGACGTGCTGCTGCCGCCCGGCGCCTCGCCGCACAGCTACGCCCTGCGCCCCTCGGACGTGCGCCGCCTGCGCGAGGCCCAGCTGTTCTACTGGATCGGTCCGGACATGGAAGTGTTCCTCGACAAGCCGCTGCAGGCCCGCCAGGCGCCCAGCGTGGCGGTGCAGGAGCTGCCGGGCATGCACCTGCGCAAGTTCGTCAACTTCGAGAACATGAGCCACGCCGACTACGAGGACCACGACCACGATCACCGCCCCGGCACCCTGGATGCGCACCTCTGGCTGCTGCCGGCCAACGCCCAGGCCATCGCCGCGCGCATGGCCGAGGACCTGGCCATCGCCGACCCGCTCAACGCCGGGCGCTACCAGGCCAACCTCAAGGCCTTCGACGAGCGCATGGAGCAGCTCGACGCGCGCCTGAAGCAGCGCCTGGCGCCGCTGGTCGGCAAGCCCTACTTCGTCTTCCACGAAGCCTTCGACTACTTCGAGGAAGCCTACGGCCTGCGCCACGCCGGGGTCTTCGCCCTGTCCGCGGACGTGCAGCCGGGGGCGAAGCACGTCGCCGCGATGCGCGCGCAACTGCAGAAGGCCGGCCCGTCGTGCATCTTCAGCGAACCGCCGCTCCGCCCGCGCCTGGCCGATACCCTCAGCGCCGGCCTGCCGGTGCAGCTGGCCGAGCTGGATGACCTGGGCGTGGCGGTCAAGGTCGACGCCAATGGCTACGAGAAGCTGCTGGGTAACCTGGCCGACGAGTTCGCCGGGTGCCTGGAGAAGCTCTGAGAGTGCTCTTGTAGGATGGGTTGAGCGAAGCGATACCCATCGGGCCATGCCATGGTGATGGGTATCGCAAGCTCAACCCATCCTACGGTCTTTGGTGGGGTGAGAGGGAATGGTGCCTGCCGGGGGGCCATGGTGCTGGGATGGGTACCGCTCCCTCTCCCCAGCCCTCTCCCTGAAGGGAGAGGGGGCTAGTTCGTGCCGAGAATAGAACAGGCATCAGCCTGAAAATTTCGGCGTTGCCGGCTAACTCCTATATCTCCGACTCTGCCCAACGGTCCCCTCTCCCTTCAGGGAGAGGGTTAGGGAGAGGGTTAGGGAGAGGGCGCTCTTGCGCTCTTGGGCTCTTAGGCTCTTGCCCCCACCCCAACCCCTCCCTCCCGCCCCCGCTCACCTACACTTTCCCCCTGCGTCCCATCGCCTCATAGGCAAATACCTCTTCCGGGTACTAGAGTCTCCGGCTGGACTAAATACACAATATGTAGTTTCGTGTATTTACTGGATAACTAGATATTGCGGTCTGCCCCAAGCCGGCCGCGCACCAACGGGAGGATCTTCAGCGGATGGCCAAGACCGATGCTCGCCCGCAGGGCACAGACCAGGCGGCACTCGAACTGCAGCCGGCGTCCCAGGACATCTGGGACAGCAAATACCGGCTCAAGCAGAAGGACGGCACGCCCATCGACGCCAGCGTCGACGAGACCTGGCAGCGGGTGGCCCGCGCCCTGGCCGACGTCGAGCCGGACGCGGCGACCCGCGAGCACTGGTACGAACGCTTCCTCTGGGCCCTGCGGCATGGCGCCATCCCGGCCGGGCGGATCATCTCCAACGCCGGCGCCCAGGGGCACAAGCCGGCCACCTCGACCATCAACTGCACCGTCTCCGGGATCATCCACGACTCCATGGACGACATCCTGCAGAAGGTCCACGAGGCCGGCCTGACGCTCAAGGCCGGCTGCGGCATCGGCTACGAGTTCAGCACCCTGCGCCCGCGCGGCGCCTACGTGTCCGGCGCTGGCGCGCACACCAGCGGGCCGCTGTCGTTCATGGATATCTTCGACAAGATGTGCTTCACCGTCAGCTCCGCCGGCGGCCGCCGCGGCGCGCAGATGGGCACCTTTGACGTCGCCCACCCGGACGTGCGCGAGTTCATCCGCGCCAAGCGCGAGGACGGCCGGCTGCGCCAGTTCAACCTCAGCCTGCTGATCACCGACGACTTCATGCAGGCGGTGCAGGCCGACGCCGACTGGCCGCTGCTGTTCCCGGTGCACCACAAGGAGCGCGACGAGGTCGACCTGGACGACCCGGCCCAGGTGCTCTGGCGCGACTGGCCGATCCACGACGAATACCTGGTCGGCGAGGACGGCCGCGTCGCCTGCAAGGTCTACGGGCGCGTGAAGGCGCGGCACCTGTGGGACATGATCATGGTCTCCACCTACGACTATGCCGAGCCGGGCTTCATCCTCATCGACCGCGTCAACGAGCTGAACAACAACTGGTGGTGCGAGGCCATCCGCGCCACCAACCCCTGCGGCGAGCAGCCGCTGCCGCCCTATGGCTCCTGCCTGCTGGGCTCGGTGAACCTCACCGGCTTCGTCGTCGACCCCTTCGGCGAGGAGCCTCACTTCGACTGGGAGCGCTACCGCGAGGTGGTGCGGGTGTTCACCCGCATGCTCGACAACGTGGTGGAGGTCAACGGCCTGCCGCTGGCGCAGCAGCGCGAGGAAATCCTCGGCAAGCGCCGCCACGGCATGGGCTTCCTCGGCCTGGGCTCGACGCTGACCATGCTCAAGCTGCGCTACGGCAGCCCCGAGGCCTGCGTGTTCACCGAGGAAGTGGCGCGCGAAATGGCCCTGGTGGGCTGGGAAGTGGCCCTCGACCTGGCCCTGGAGAAAGGCCCGGCGCCGGTGCTGGCGCAGGACTACGAAGTGACCGCGGAAATGCTGCGCAAGCGCCCGGAAATGGCCGCCGACGGCCTGAAAGTGGGCGACCGCGTGCCCGGCCGCGTCCTCCACGCCAAGTATTCGCGCTACATGCAGCGCATCGCCGAGCACGCGCCGCAGCTGGTCGAGGCCCTGGCCCGCCACGGCGCGCGCTTCACCCACCACAGCTCCATCGCGCCCACCGGCACCATCAGCCTGAGCCTGGCCAACAACGCCTCCAACGGCATCGAGCCGAGCTTCGCCCATCACTACTCGCGCAACCTGATCCGCGCCGGGCGCAAGACCAAGGAGAAGATCTCGGTGTTCAGCTACGAACTGCTGGCCTACCGCGCCAAGGTCGACGCCAAGGCCGTGCCCGACGCCGAGGACGGCAAGCACCGCCTGCCGGAGTACTTCGTCACCGCCGACGACATCACCCCGCAGCAGCACGTGGACATCCAGGCGGCGGCGCAGCGCTGGATCGACTCGTCGATCTCCAAGACCGCCAACGTGCCCACCGACTACCCCTTCGAGGACTTCAAGGACATCTACCTCTACGCCTGGCGCCAGGGCCTGAAGGGCTGCACCACCTTCCGCTTCAACCCGGCCGCCTTCCAGGGCGTGCTGGTCAAGGACTCGGACCTGGAGAAGACCCTCTACCGCTTCGAGCTGGAAGACGGCAGCACGGTGGAACTCAAGGGCAACGAGGAAGTGGAGTACGACGGCGAGACGCATACCGCCGCCAACCTGTTCGATGCCTTGAAAGAAGGCTACTACGGCAAGTTCTGAAGCCGCGGAGGAATCCCATGCCAGTGAAAATCAACCAGAAGATCCGCGGCTTCGAAGTGGTCGACGTGGCCGAGGAAAAGGCCCGCGCCGAGGCCGCCGCCGCGGCGGCCGTGGTGAAGATGGACGAAACCCTGCAGCGCCCGGAAATGCTGGTGGGCGCCACCTACAAGGTGAAGTCGCCGCTGTTCGAGCACGCGCTCTACGTGACCATCAACGACGTGGTGCTCAACCCCGGCACGCCCTACGAGCAGCGCCGGCCCTTCGAGATCTTCATCAACTCGAAGAACATGGACCATTTCCAGTGGATAGTCGCCCTCACCCGCATCATGTCGGCGGTGTTCCGCAAGGGCGGCGACTGCACCTTCCTGGTGGAGGAAATGAAGGCGGTGTTCGACCCGCGCGGCGGCTACCTCAAGCGCGGCGGCATCTACATGCCCTCCATCGTCGCCGAGATAGGCGCGGTGGTGGAACGCCACCTGGTGGCCATCGGCCTGATGCAGGGCCCGGAGATCGACGAGGGACAACGCCTGTACCTGGCGGAAAAGCGCGCGGCCTACGAAGCGGCCCAGGGCACCAACAAGGCCGAACCCGGCGAAGGCTTCCCCGCCGGCGCCCAGCTGTGCGGCAAGTGCAACACCATGGCGGTGGTGCAGATGGACGGCTGCGCGACCTGTCTGAATTGCGGGTATTCGAAATGTGGGTGAGCCGGCGCTACGCGACGCATGCGTCGCGCCGGCGAACGACCGGCCAAGGATGGCCGGGCCGGGGTTGAACTTGGGCAGAGGAGTATCGACAGGGATGTCTGCTCAAGATCGGATCTTCACTCCGTACGAGCATGCGTCGCGCCGGCGAACGACTGACCATGGATGGTCAGGCCGGGGTTGAACTTGGGCAGAGGAGTATCGACAGGGATGTCTGCTCCGAATCAGATCTTCACACCCCGCATACACCGAACTAGCAGACCCCTGTAAGAGCGAGCTTGCTCGCGAACCAAACCCTGCAGAGAAGCCATTCGCGAGCAAGCTCGCTCCTACGAAAAGCCGTGCCATCCGGCAGAACCGTGGGGCGTCATCCCGCGATCGCGCGCAGGGCGCGCTGCTATTACAAGTGGGCATCGAGGCCCCTGGGACGCACGGACGTAGGAGCGGACTCCGTCCGCGATAGCGTATATACGCCGACCCTGCCGGCGGAAATCGCGGATAAATCCGCTCCTACACAAAATCGTACCGTCCGGCGGCGGCCCTACAACGCAAACGGCAGGTGTATCTCCACCTTCTGCCGCTTCGCCAGGCGTCGCTCGAACTCGCCCGGATCGTGGATCAGCACGTCCTGCCCGGCGAAGGCCTCGGCGGCGATCAGGCGCGACAGCCAGAAGCGCACGCAGGCCACGCGCAGCATCTCCGGCCACAGCTCGGCCTCCAGGGCGGTGAACGGCCGGCGGCTGGCGTAGGCGGCCAGCAGCGCGCGGGCGCGGGGACCGTCGAGTTCGCCGTCTTCGTGAGAGCACCAGTCGTTCAGGGTGATCGCCAGGTCGTAGAGCATCCAGCCCGAACAGGCGTTGTAGAAGTCGATCACCCCGGCCAGGTGCGGGCCGTCGAACAGCACGTTGTCGCGGAACAGGTCGGCGTGCAGGTTGGCGCGCGGCAGCTCGGGCTGTTCGGCGAGCAGCCGGGCGATTTCCTCCAGGGCGTTTTCCAGCAGTTCGCGCGGGGCCGGGGCCAGGTGCGAGGCGAGGTTCTCGCCCTGGTGCAGCATCCAGCTCAGGCCGCGGTCGCTGGGGCGTTCGATGATGCGCCCACGGGTGGCCAGGTGCAGGCGCGCCAGCAGGGCGCCGACCTCGCCGCAATGGTGGGCGTTGGGCTGGCGCTCGTGGCGGCCGGGCAGGCGCGGCTGCAGCAGCGCCGGCTTGCCCTCCAGCTGGCGCAGGGCCTCGCCGGATTCGGTGCGCAGGGCGTAGGGCACCGGCAGGTTGGCCTCGTGGAGCACGTCGAGCAGTTCGACGAAGAACGGCAGGTCCTGCACCGGGCCGCGCTCGACCAGGGTCAGGACGAATTCGCCGCGCTCCAGGCTGACGAAGAAGTTGCTGTTCTCCGAGCCCTCGGGGATGCCGCGGAACTCATGCAGGCGCCCCAGTCCGTAGGGCGCGAGGAAGCTTTCCAGGGTGCAACGCTCAAGAGGGGTGAATACCGACATGCTCAGGCCTCGTGAGCGCCATGGGGTTGATGGGTTACCAGCTGAAGATCTGCCACTGCGGGATCAGCTTGTCCGGCTGGTCGGAACGGATGAAATTGCCATCGCTGCCGTCCTGGCGTACCAGGAAGTACGGCTTGCCGTGCTTGGGCGTGACCTTGATGGCATAGAGGAAGCCGTTGACCCGGTATTCCTGGATGGTCTTGTCGCCCTCCTGGCGGATGGTCACATCCGGTTCGGGCGTCGGCGCTTCCTCGTCCACCGCCATGGCGACCAGGGGGGATACGGCCAGCAGGGCGGCGAGCAACCAGCGTTTGCGACTGCGCATGATAACCTTGTTCCTTTGTCGATTCGGCTGGGGTCATTCTAGCCCCTGGCCTCCGGAAAAGGTTGATTCCACTCATGAGTCAAGCACCCCTCGTCCTCGTGGACGGCTCTTCCTACCTGTACCGCGCCTTCCATGCCCTGCCGCCGCTGACCACCTCCACCGGCATGCCCACGGGCGCGGTGAAGGGGGTGCTGAACATGCTCAAGAGCCTGCGCAAGCAGTACCCGGACAGCCCCTTCGCGGTGGTCTTCGACGCCAAGGGCCCGACCTTCCGCGACGAGCTGTTCGCCGAATACAAGTCGCACCGCCCGCCGATGCCGGACGAGCTGCGGGTGCAGATCGAGCCGCTGCACGCGGCGGTGCGCGCGCTGGGCCTGCCGCTGCTGTGCGTGGAAGGGGTGGAGGCCGACGACGTGATCGGCACCCTGGCCCGCAGCAGCGCCGCAGCGCAGCGCCCGGTGGTGATCTCCACCGGCGACAAGGACATGGCCCAATTGGTCGACGGGCACATTACGCTGGTCAACACCATGACCGGTAGCACGCTGGACGTGGATGGCGTTAAGGAGAAATTCGGCGTCGGTCCTGAGCTGATCATCGACTACCTGGCGCTGATGGGCGACAAGGTCGACAACATCCCCGGCGTGCCCGGGGTCGGCGAGAAGACCGCGCTGGGCCTGCTCACCGGCGTCGGCGGGGGCCTCGACGTGCTCTACGCCAGCCTGGACAAGGTGCCCGAGCTGCCGATCCGCGGCGCCAAGGGCCTGCCGGCCAAGCTCGAGGAAAACCGCGAGCAGGCCTACCTGTCCTACCAGCTGGCCACCATCAAGACCGACGTCGCCCTGGACATCGAGCTGGACGCGCTGCATCCGGGCGAGCCGGACCGCGAGGCGCTGATCGAGCTGTACCGCCAGCTGGAGTTCAAGAACTGGCTGGACGACCTGCTGCGCGAGGCCAAGGAAGCCGGCGAAAGCCCCGCCGAGAGCGCCCCGGCCCAGGACTCGCGCTACGAAACGGTGCTGGAGCAGGCCGCTTTCGACGCCTGGTTGCAGAAGCTGCAAGCCGCCGAGCTGATCGCCTTCGACACCGAGACCACCAGCATCGACGCCCAGCAGGCGCAGGTGGTGGGCGTGTCCTTCGCCGTCGAGCCGGGCGAGGCCGCCTACGTGCCCCTGGCCCACAGCTACATGGGCGTGCCCCAGCAGCTGGACCGCGACGCCGTGCTCAAGGCCCTCAAGCCGCTGCTGGAAGACCCGAACAAGGCCAAGGTCGGCCAGCATGCCAAGTACGACATCAACGTCCTGGCCAATGCCAGCACGCCCATCGAGGTGCGCGGCGTGGCCTTCGACACCATGCTCGAATCCTACGTGCTCAACTCCACCGCCACCCGCCACGACATGGACAGCCTGGCGCTGAAGTACCTGGGCCACAGCACCATCCGCTTCGAGGACATCGCCGGCAAGGGCGCCAAGCAGCTGACCTTCGACCAGATCGCCCTGGAGCAGGCCGGCCCCTACGCCGCCGAGGACGCCGACGTGACCCTGCGCCTGCACCAGGCCCTGTGGGAGAAGCTGCAGGCCATCCCGTCGCTGGCCAAGGTCCTCACCGACATCGAGATGCCGCTGGTGCCGGTGCTGGCGCGCATCGAGCGCAACGGCGCGCTGGTCGACGCCAACCTCCTGGGGCTGCAAAGCCGCGAACTGGGAGAGAAAATGGTCGAACTGGAGCGCAAGTCCTTCGAACTGGCCGGCCAGGAGTTCAACCTCGGCTCGCCCAAGCAGCTCGGCGCCATCCTCTATGAGAAGCTCGGCCTGCCGGTGCTCGCCAAGACCGCCACCGGCCAGCCGTCCACCGCCGAGAACGTGCTCGCCGACCTGGCCGAGCAGGACTACGAGCTGCCCAAGGTGATCATGCAGTACCGCTCCCTGAGCAAGCTCAAGAGCACCTACACCGACAAGCTGCCGGAGCAGATCAACCCGCGCACCGGGCGCATCCACACCAGCTACCACCAGGCGGTGGCGGCCACCGGGCGGCTCTCCTCCACCGACCCGAACCTGCAGAACATCCCGATCCGCACCGCCGAGGGCCGGCGCATCCGCCAGGCCTTCGTCGCCCCCGCGGGCTGCCGGCTGCTGTCGGCCGACTATTCGCAGATCGAACTGCGCATCATGGCCCACCTGGCCCAGGACGAAGGCCTGCTGGACGCCTTCCGCCACGACCGCGACGTGCACCGCGCCACCGCCGCCGAGGTCTTCGGCCTGCCGCTGGAAGAGGTCACGCCCGAGCAGCGCCGCCGCGCCAAGGCCATCAACTTCGGGCTGATCTACGGCATGAGCGCCTTCGGCCTGGCCAAGCAGATCGGCGTCGAGCGCAAGGAGGCCCAGGCCTACATCGACCGCTACTTCGCCCGCTACCCCGGGGTGCTGGCCTACATGGAGCGCACCCGCGCCCAGGCCGCCGAGCAGGGCTACGTCGAGACGCTCTACGGCCGCCGCCTGTACCTGCCGGAAATCGGCTCGAAGAACGCCGCCATGCGCAAGGCCGCCGAGCGCACCGCGATCAACGCGCCCATGCAGGGCACCGCGGCGGACATCATGAAGCTCGCCATGGTCGCCGTGGACGACTGGCTGCAGGCCAGCGGCATCGATGCCCGGGTCATCCTCCAGGTACACGACGAACTGGTGCTGGAAGTGCGCGAGGACCTGGTCGAGGAGGTGGCGGCGAAACTGCGCGACCTGATGGGCAAGGCGGCGGAGCTGGCGGTACCGCTCATCGTCGAAACCGGCAGCGGTTCGAATTGGGACGAAGCCCACTGACGAACGGTCGCAGGGCCCGGGTGACGGGCTCTGCGGGGCGCCTCAGGAAACCCTGAAAAGGGCCTCGGGAAAATTTTTTCAGCCAACACTGAACTTTCCCGCCGCAGCCCGGGTCAGAACTCGTGAATGGCTGGAGAAGCCCTTCGATGCTCCTTTGCAGTGTTTAGTGTTGGCAGAATCCTGGACCCCGCCCTAGCGGTCCGGACTTAAACCCCGAACTTCCCCCTCCCCATACGAAGCTCGGGGTTTTTTTTGCCCGCGAAAAAGTGCCGGCGGCCAGCCGGCACCCTCTGCGCCAGGCCTTCAGGCCTGTTCGGCCTCCTCTCCGTCCTCTTCCAGCAGGCCCAGCCAGGCCGCCAGGACCTGTTGCGCCTCCTCCACTCCCTCGCGCTTGGGCGCCGAGAACAGCTGCACGCTGGCGACGTCGCCCCAACCCTGCTGGATTTCGCGGCGCACCTTGAGCAGCGCGTTCTTCGCCGCGCCGAAGGCCAGCTTGTCGGCCTTGGTCAGCAGCACGTGGATCGGCAGCCGGCTGGCCTGGGCCCAGTCGAGCATCAGGCGGTCGAATTCGGTCAGCGGGTGGCGGATGTCCATCATCAGCACCACCCCGGCCAGCGACTCGCGGCTGCTCAGGTAGGCTTCCAGGTGCTGCTGCCAGTGCAGCTTCAGCGGGATCGGCACCTTGGCGTAGCCGTAGCCGGGCAGGTCGACCAGGCGGCGCTCGTCGTCCAGGCGGAAGAAGTTCAGCAACTGGGTGCGCCCGGGGGTTTTCGAGGTGCGCGCCAGATTGGCATGGGTGAGTGCATTTAGCGCGCTAGACTTACCAGCGTTGGAACGGCCGGCGAAGGCGACTTCGCGGCCGCTGTCTTCCGGGCACTGCTCGACCTTGGCCGCGCTGATCAGGAAGGTTGCCTGCTGGCAAAGGCTGAGGATGGGGTTCTTGGCAGGGCTCTTGGGGGGCATGGGGGCTTCCGCGGCGGGGTGCGACTCGGTGTCGCGGGGGCCGGTCTCGTTTTCGAACAGGCAGGCGAAGTATATAATGCCGCGGATTTTGTGTGCGCTTTATCCCCCAGGGTCGGGCGCCACGGGAACGCGATAATCAACCGGCCGCGCAATAGAACGCGGACGTTCCCTCCCGATGAGGACGATCATGAAGAAACTGCTGTTCGCAGCCGTAGCCGCCGCGATGGCTACCAGCGTGCAGGCCGCCCAGGACCCGGAAGCGGTATTCAACCGGGCATGTGGCGCCTGTCATGCTGGCCAGTTGCCGATGGCCCCGAAGAAGGGCGACGCCGCAGCCTGGAAACCGCGCCTGGACAAAGGCATGGATACGCTGGTGCAGCACGTCACCAACGGTTTCAACGCCATGCCCCCGCGTGGCCTGTGCACCGACTGCAACACCGAGGACTACAAGGCAATCATCCAGTGGATGTCCAAGTAACCCGGGCTTTTCTCTTTCACCTATTAGCCGTAATGGATTAGCTGATGAACAAAATAATCGTGAGTCTGCTCTTGACCCTGGGACTGACCGCCATGGCCCACGCCGAAGTCGGCGATGCCAAGGCCGGCCAGGCGAAAGCCGCCGTGTGCGGCGCCTGCCATGGTGCCGATGGCAACAGTATGGCGCCGAACTTCCCGAAACTGGCGGGCCAGGGCGACAAATACCTGCTCAAGCAGATGCATGACATCAAGGACGGCAAGCGCACCGTTCTGGAAATGACCGGCCTGCTGACCAACCTCAGCGACCAGGACCTGGCCGACATCGCCGCCTACTTCTCCAGCCAGAAGATGAGCGTCGGCGCCGCCGATCCCAAGCTGGTCTCCGCCGGCGAGGCCCTGTACCGCGGCGGCAAGCTCGCCGAGGGCATGCCCGCCTGCACCGGCTGCCACTCGCCCGATGGCGTGGGCAACGAGCCGGCCGCCTTCCCGCACCTGGGTGGCCAGCACGCGGCCTACGTGGCCAAGCAGCTGACCGCCTTCCGCGAAGGCGAGCGCACCAACGACGGCGACAGCATGATCATGCGCAGCATCGCCGCCAAGCTGTCCAACAAGGACATCGCCGCCGTCTCCAGCTACATCGAAGGCCTGCACTGAGGCCTTCGCCCCGCGGCACGGCTTGAAAAAAAAGGGTGGCTTCGGCCACCCTTTTTCGTATCCGCCGCCACTACAATGCCTGGAACCGCCGCCGGCCTCCCCAGTCCAATCACGGCCGCGCCGCGGCGCCCCCGATCCAGCCAAGGAGTGAACCATGCGTAACCTGATTTTCACCGCCGTACTGGCCTTCGCCGGCCTGTTCGGTCTCAGCGCGCAAGCCGCCGAGTTCGAATCCGGCAAGCAGTACACCGAGCTGAGCACCCCTGTTCCGGTGTCCCAGCCCGGCAAGATCGAGGTGGTGGAGCTGTTCTGGTACGGCTGCCCGCATTGCTACGCCTTCGAACCGACCATCAACCCGTGGATCGGGAAATTGCCGGCCGACGTGCATTTCGTCCGCATCCCGGCCATGTTCGGCGGCATCTGGAACGTCCACGGCCAGCTGTTCCTGACCCTGGAAGCCATGGGCGTGGAGCACAAGGTGCACACCGCCGTGTTCGAGGCCATCCACAAGGAAGGCAAGAAACTGGCCACCCCGGAAGAGATGGCCGACTTCCTCGCCCCGCTGGGCGTGGACAAGGACAAGTTCCTCAGCACCTTCGACTCGTTCGCCATCAAGGGCCAGATCGAGAAGGACAAGAAACTGGCCATGGCCTACCAGATCAGCGGCGTACCGACCATGGTGGTCAACGGCAAGTACCGCTTCGACATCGGCTCGGCCGGTGGCCCGGAGAAGGCCCTGGAACTGGCCGACTTCCTGATCGCCAAGGAACGCGACGCCGCCAAGGCCGCCCAGTGAGGTAACCCGCCATGCTGAGCAGGCTCCGCCAGCAGCGGGTGGTCGCATCCCGCCCCGCGCAGGTCAACCCGCAGGCCGCGGAATCCGGCTATCCCGCCGATGGCCGCCTGCGCCTGCTCAGCTTCAACATCCAGGTGGGCATCAGCACCGAACGCTACCGCCACTACCTGACCCGCGGCTGGCAGCATCTGCTGCCCGCCGCCGGGCGCGCCGGCAACCTGCAGCGCATCGGCGACCTGCTGTCTGGTTACGACCTGGTGGCCCTGCAGGAGGCCGACGGCGGCAGCCTGCGCTCCGGCTACGTCAACCAGGTCGAGCACCTGGCCCAGCTCGGCGCCTTCCCCTACTGGTACCAGCAGCTCAACCGCAACCTCGGGCGCATCGCCCAGCACAGCAACGGCCTGCTCAGCCGCCTGCGCCCGACCCTGCTGGAAGACCACCCGCTCCCCGGCCCGCCCGGCCGCGGGGCGATCCTCATGCGCTTCGGCGAGGGCGACAACGCCCTGGCCGTGGTGATGATGCACCTGGCCCTGGGCCCGCGCACCCGCACCCGCCAGCTCGCCTACATCCGCGAGCTGCTGCAGAACTACCGCCACCAGGTGCTGATGGGCGACATGAACACCCACGCCAGCGACCTGCTGGAGACTTCGCCGCTGCGCGATCTCGGGCTGATCGCCCCGCAGGTCCAGGCGACCTTTCCCAGCTGGCGCCCGCAGCGCTGCCTGGACCACATCCTGCTCAGCCCCGGGCTGACCCTGGAGCGGGTCAGCGTGCTGCCGGAGCCGATCTCCGACCACCTGCCGGTGTCCGTGGAGATCCGCCTGCCCGACGGCTGCCGGCAAGACTCCGCGCTTTCTCTCAAGGACGCTCGATGAGCCGCGACGACAACCAGCGCTGGAAGGAAAAGTACCTCGCCAACATCGACCAGCAGGAGCGCCTGGAGCGCCGCTGGGAGGTGCGCGTCGACCTGCTGCGCCGCGGCCTGGTGCGCAGCAGCCTGGCTGCCGAGGGCAGCGACAAGGCGGTCGACCAGTGCATGCAGGAACTGCGCGAACTGCTGCGCCGCAACGATATTGACGCGGGCCTGGCGCGGCTGATCCCGCGCCTGGAAAAGACCGTGCTGGATTCCGAACAGCGCCGCCAGCAGCGTATCCGCCAGAACGTCACGGCGCTGCAGCAGATCGCCCAGCAGCTGCTGAACCTCGACCTGCCGCGGGACGTGCGCCTGCCGCTGAAACTGTTCGCCCGCGACCTGGAGGCGCGCGCCAGCCAGTCCCGCGAGCTGCCGGTGCTGCTCGGCGAGCTGGGCAACCTGCAGCGGCGCGTGCTGGAACAGCTTTCCGACGCCGAGGCGCCGCGCCCCGGCCTGCTGCAGCGCCTGTTCGGCGGTCGCGAAGACGGCGAGGACGGCCCCGCCCAGCCCGCGCCCGCCAGCAACGGCGCGCCGGCCAGCGAGGCGCCGGCGGCGCCGGCCAGGGCCGAGGCCGCCGTGCTCGCCGAGGCTGGCGTGGCCGTCGTGGACGAAGAACCCCCGGCCATCCCGCAGCAGGCCGCCGCCGTGGCGGTGCAAGCCGATCCCGAACCGCTGCCGTCACCCGCGCCGTCCGCCGCCCTGCTGGACAGCCTGCCGCTGCCCGCCGACCTCATCCCCAGCGCGCCGCGCCCGGTGCTGCTGGATGGCGAGGGCGAGCAGCACTACGCCCTGCCGCCGATGCCCGAGCCCGGCTACAGCGCGGTGGCGCCGCACATCGAGGCCAGCCTGCTGAACCTGCTCGACCAGCTGCAGCTGCCGGCCACCTACCGCCCACAGGCCCAGGCCCTGCGCGAGCGCATCAACGGCAGCCTGAACTGGTACGAACTGGTGCCGGTGCTGGACGACCTGGCGGTGCTGGTGCTGGCCCTCAACGACAGCGGCCAGGCGGCCTTCGAAGGCTACCTGCACCAGCTCAACGACCGCCTGAGCACCTTCCTCGACAGCCTCGGCGCCGTGCAGCAGGGCCAGGACGCCGTGTCCGACAGCGCGCGGCGCCTGGACGATGAACTGCGTGACCAGGTCAGCGGCCTGCAGAACAGCGTGCAGCAGGCCACCGACCTGGACAGCCTCCGGCGCTCGGTGGATGAGCGCCTGGAAGGCCTGCTCGGCAGCATCGAGCGGCACCGCCAGGAACGCGAGGCCCGCGAGCGCGAGGCCGGGGAGCGCCTGCAGGCGCTGGTGGCGCGGGTTTCCTCGATGGAGGAAGAGGCGCGCAGCTTCCAGGCCAGCATCGAGGACCAGCGGCAGAAGGCCCTGACCGACCCCCTCACCGGCCTGCCCAACCGCGCCGCCCTGAGCGAGCGCCTGGAACTGGAAGTGGCGCGGGTGCAGCGCTTCGGCGGCGAACTGCTGCTGGCGGTGCTGGACGTCGACCACTTCAAGCGCATCAACGACGACTACGGCCACCTGGCCGGCGACAAGGTGCTGAAGATCATCGCCGGCGAGCTGGCCAAGCGCCTGCGCAAGACCGACTTCATCGCCCGCTTCGGCGGCGAGGAATTCGTCGTGCTGCTGCCCTCCACGCCCCTGGACGGCGGGCAGCAACTGCTGGAAGCCCTGCGCACGTCGGTGGAACGCATCCCCTTCCACTTCAAGGGCGAACCGCTGGTCATCACCTGCTCCGCGGGCCTCACCCAGTTCCGCGCCGGCGAACGCAACGAAGCGGCCTTCGAACGCGCCGACCAGGCCCTGTACCGCGCCAAGCGCGGCGGCCGCAACCGCCTGGAGATGGGCTGAGGCGCTGCCCGTGGGCGCTCCTGCACCCGCCGGCAAACACAACCCCCGTAGGATGGCGTTGAGCGAAGCGATACCCATCGCCACGGCAGCATGGGTTTCGCAGGCTCAACCCATCCTACGAAAAGCGCCCCGGTGCGGTGGGCAGTCGCTCCTGCGTCGCCCCAACCTCCCATCACCCGAACTTGACGAATGAAAGCTCTTGGGTTTTGATTCGCACCTGTAACTTTCGAATCGAAACATAAGCCTTCATGTCGAAACGCAACACGCCCCAGCGCCGCCACGAGATCCTCGCCCTGCTCAACCAGCAGGGCGAGGTCAGCGTCGACGACCTCGCCCGGCGTTTCGCCACTTCCGAGGTGACCATCCGCAAAGACCTGGCCGCCCTGGAGAGCAACGGCCTGCTGCTGCGCCGCTACGGCGGCGCGGTGCCCATGCCGCAGGAACTGCTGGCCGAGCCGAGCCCGCCGCTGTCGCCCTACAAGCAGGCCATCGCCCGCGCCGCGGCGGCCTGCATCCGCGAGCACGCGCGGATCATCATCGACAGCGGCAGCACCACCGCCGCGCTGATCCCGGAGCTCGGGCACAAGCCCGGCCTGGTGGTGATGACCAACTCGCTGAACGTCGCCAACGCCCTGCGCGAGCTGGAGCGCGAGCCGGTGCTGCTGATGACCGGCGGCACCTGGGACCCGCACTCGGAGTCGTTCCAGGGCCAGGTGGCCGAGCAGGTGCTGCGCTCCTACGATTTCGACCAGCTGTTCATCGGCGCCGCCGGCCTCGACCCCGCGCGCGGCACCACCACCTTCAACGAACTGCTCGGGCTGAGCCGGGTGATGGCCGAGGTCGCCCGCGAGGTGATCGTCATGGCCGAGGCCGACAAGCTCGGGCGGCGCATGCCCAACCTGGAACTGCCGTGGAGCAGCATCCAGACCCTGATCACCGACGAGCGCCTCAGCGACGAGGCCTGTGCCCAGATCGAGGCGCGCGGCGTGAAAGTCATACGCGCGCGCTGCACGAACTAAGGAGAACGCCCCATGTGTGGAATCGTTGGCGCCATTGCCGAACGTAACGTCACCCCGATCCTGATCGAGGGCCTCAAGCGCCTCGAATACCGCGGCTACGACAGCGCCGGCCTGGCCCTGGTGGACGCCGCCGGCGAACTGCAGCGCCGCCGCCGCGTCGGCAAGGTGGCGAGCCTGGAGCAGGCCCTGGCCGAACAGCCGCTGGCCGGCCACCTGGGCATCGCCCACACCCGCTGGGCCACCCACGGCGCGCCCAGCGAGGCCAACGCCCACCCGCACTTCTCCCACGACCGCCTGGCGGTGGTGCACAACGGCATCATCGAGAACCACGAGGAGCTGCGCGAATACCTCAAGAGCGAGGGCTACGTGTTCACCTCGCAGACCGACACCGAGGTCATCGTCCACCTGCTGCACCTGCGCCTGCGCGAGCTGGGCGACCTGAGCACCGCGCTCAAGGCCACGGTCCGGGAACTGCACGGCGCCTACGGCCTGGCGGCGATCAGCCTGGACCAGCCGGACCGCATCGTCGCCGCCCGCAGCGGCAGCCCGCTGGTGGTCGGCCTGGGCCTGGGCGAGAACTTCCTCGCCTCCGACCAGCTGGCCCTGCGCCAGGTCACCGACCGCTTCATCTACCTGGAAGAAGGCGACATCGTCGAGCTGCGCCGCGACAGCGTGCAGCTGTGGGACGCCGAAGGCCGCCCGGTGAAGCGCGAGGCGGTGCAGTACCACGAGGGCGCCGAGGCCGCCGACAAGGGCGAGTACCGCCACTTCATGCTCAAGGAAATCCACGAGCAGCCCAAGGTGGTGCAGCGCACCCTGGAAGGCCGCCTGGGCTCCGGCCAGGTGCTGGTGGAGAGCTTCGGGCCCAACGCCGCCGAGCTGTTCGCCAAGGTGCGCAACGTGCAGATCGTCGCCTGCGGCACCAGCTACCACGCCGGCCTGGTGGCGCGTTACTGGCTGGAAGAGCTGACCGGCATCCCCTGCCAGGTCGAGGTGGCCAGCGAGTTCCGCTACCGCAAGGTGGCGGTGCAGCCCGACGCCCTGTTCGTCACCATCTCGCAGTCCGGCGAGACCGCCGACACCCTGGCCGCGCTGCGCAACGCCAAGCAACTGGGCTTCCTCTCCAGCCTGGCGATCTGCAACGTCGCCACCAGCTCGCTGGTGCGCGAGTCGGACATGACCCTGCTGACCCTGGCCGGCCCGGAGATCGGCGTGGCCTCGACCAAGGCCTTCACCACCCAGCTGGTGGCCCTGCTGCTGCTGACCCTGGCCATCGGCCGGGTGCAGAACCGCCTGGGCGAGGGCGTCGAGGCCGAACTGGTGGAAGCCCTGCGCCGCCTGCCGACGCGCCTGGAAGAAGCCCTGGCGATGGACAAGGTGGTGGAGAAGGTCGGCGAGCTGTTCGCCGAGAAGCACCACACCCTGTTCCTCGGCCGCGGCGCCCAGTACCCGGTGGCCATGGAGGGCGCGCTGAAGCTCAAGGAAATCTCCTACATCCATGCCGAAGCCTACCCGGCCGGCGAGCTCAAGCACGGCCCGCTGGCCCTGGTGGACGCCGACATGCCGGTGGTCACGGTGGCGCCGAACAACGAGCTGCTGGAGAAGCTCAAGTCCAACCTGCAGGAAGTCCGCGCCCGCGGCGGCGAGCTGATCGTCTTCGCCGAGGCCAACAGCGGCCTGGGCAACGGCCCGGGCACCCACGTGGTGAGCATGCCGCCGATCCACGACTGCCTGGCGCCGATCCTCTACACCGTGCCGCTGCAACTGCTGTCCTACCACGTGGCCGTGCTCAAGGGCACCGACGTCGACCAGCCGCGCAACCTGGCCAAGTCGGTTACGGTGGAATAAGCCGCGCGCCCGGTGAATCCAATCGCGGACAAAGTCCGCTCCTACCGCATGAGCGAGCATGGCTTTTCGTAGGATGGTGTTGAGCGAAGCGATACCCATCAGCGCAACCGCATGGGTATCGCAAGCTCAACCCATCCTACGCAGGAACACCTCAGCCTAGGCAGCTGGGTCATTTCCCTTCGGGCCGGGTCACCCCCCACGGATAACCGAATCGTCATGCACGCCTCAGGCTCCCGTTAGGCCCCGCTGCTTAAGGTGAAGGCAGTTTCCACCACCACCGACGAGGTGACTGCCATGAACCTGTTCCGCCCTCTCCTGCTCGCCGGCCTGCTCGGCGTTTCGTCCCTGGCCCTGGCCGAGAGCGGGGGCGACCGTACCTTCGCGCGCATGGAGCAGAACCGCCTGGCGGCCATGGCCGCCGCGAACCCGACGGCGCAGGCCGACGATTTCCGCCGCTACGAATACGGCATGCGCCTGGACATCGCCCAGGTGCTGGAGGTGACGCCGGCCCGGGGCTGCGGCGTGGTGCCGGTGCGCATGCGCTACCTGGACTCCGACGGCGCCGAGCAGCGCCTGGAATACCGCGCCGAGCGCGTCAGCTGCAACCGCGGCAAGTGATCAGGCGGCCACGTCGGGAAAGCGCAGGTGGAAGCGCGTCGGGCCTTCCGCCGCGCTGTCCACCGCGACGCTGCCGTTGTGCAGGCTCATGATCGAGCGGACGATGGCCAGGCCCAGGCCGGTGCCGCCCTCCTGGCGCGAGCGGCCGCCATCGGCGCGGTAGAAGCGCTCGAACAGGTGCGGCAGGTGCTGCGGCTCGATGCCGGGCCCGGGGTTGCTGACGCAGAGCGCTACGCCCTCCGCGCCGCCCTTGATGTCGATGTCGACCTGGCTGCCGGCCGGCGCGTGGCGGATGGCGTTGGACAGCAGGTTGGAGATCGCCCGCTGCACCATCAGGCGGTTGCCGTGGACCCAGGCATCGCCGGACAGCTCGATGTCCACCCCCTTCTCCTCGGCGGCATACAGGAACAGCTCCGCCACGCGGCAGGCCTCGGCTCCCAGCGAGAGGCGCTCGAAAGGCACCTGCGCCTGATTGACCTGGGCCAGGAACAGCATGTCGCTGACGATGCGCGACAGCCGCTCCAGCTCCTCGACGCCCGAGGCCAGCACTGCCTGGTATTCCTCCAGCGGCCGCTCGCGGGACAGGGTGACCTGCGCCTTGCCCAGCAGGTTGCCGATGGGCGAGCGCAGCTCGTGGGCGAGGTCGCCTGAGAACTGCGTCAGCTGCTGCACGCCCTGGTCCAGGCGATGCAGCATGACGTTCAGCGCCTGGGCCGCCTCGCCCAGTTCCAGCGGCAGCTTCTCCACCGGGATGCGGTGGCTGAGGTCCTCGGTGGAAATGCGCGCGGCCACCTTGCGGAAGCGCTGCAGCGGCGACAGCCCGCGGTGCACCGCGTACCAGGCGCCCAGGCCCACCAGCAATAGAAGGAAGGGCACGCCGGCCAGCACCGACTGGCGGAAGGCGCCGAGCAGCGCATCGTCGTTGCCGCGTTCGAGGGTCAGCAGGGCGCGCACGCTGGCGCCGTTGGCCATCGGCACCCGGCTGCCGATGCTGAGCAGGCGCCGGCCGGCGTCGTCGGTCCAGGCGTGGTACTGCGGTTGGCTGCCCAGTCGCAGGCTGTCCAGGGTGGCCAGCCGCTGCGGCTTGCCGGTGTCGAGCAGCGGTGCCTGGCCCTGGTCCGGGGCCAGCAGTGTCAGCTCCAGGTTGTCGTGGCCGGCCACCACGTCCAGCAGTTCGTGCGGCCCGCGCGCCAGGGCGCGGTCGTCCAGGCCGGCATCCAGGGCGTGGCGGACCTGGCCGAGCTTGTCGGCCAGCTCGTTGCGCGCGCGGCTCTGCAACTCGTGGTCGAGGGCCGTGTAGGCGAGCAGGGCGAACACCACCACCAGGCCGGCGCAGAGCAGGCCGATGCCCAGGGCCAGGCGGGTGGACAGGCTGGCCGGCTTCATTCGCGCGCCTCCAGCACGTAGCCGACGCCGCGCAGGGTGTGGATCAGCTTGCTGTCGAAGGGGTCGTCGACCTTCAGCCGCAGGCGGCGGATGGTGACTTCCACCACGTTGGTGTCGCAGTCGAAGTTCATGTCCCACACCAGGGAGATGATCTGGGTGCGCGTCAGCACCTCGCCGCTGCGGCTCATCAGCAGGTGCAGCAGGGCGAATTCCTTGGTGGTCAGGTCGATGCGCCGGCCGTCGCGGTAGGCGCGGTGGCGCGCCGGGTCCAGCTCCAGGCCGGCGATGCGCAGCACCGGCGGCGCGCTCACCCGCTCGCTGCGGCGCAGCAGGGTGCGCACCCGGGCGAGCAACTCGGGGAACTCGAAGGGCTTCACCAGGTAGTCGTCGGCGCCCAGCTCCAGGCCGCGCACGCGCTCGGCCAGGCGGCCGCGGGCGGTGAGCAGCATGACCCGCGTGTCGCTCTCGCGGCGCAGTTGCTGCAGCACTTCCCAGCCATCCATCTGCGGCATGTTCACGTCGAGGATGACCAGGTCGTAGGTGCCCTGGCGGGCCAGGTGCAGGCCGTCCACGCCGTTGTCGGCGCGGTCCACCACGAAGCCGCTTTCGCTCAGGCCCTGGTGCAGGTAGTCGGCGGTCTTGGCTTCGTCCTCTACAACTAGGATTCGCATATGGGGAATGACCTTACTTATGAAGTCTGAAAATTCTGTACTTATCGAACGTGCGAATTCCGGCTATGTAAGCAGGGAACTTTCCGATATTTAACTGGCCGGCGAGGCTAAGGGCTGTAGCCGCTTCAGGGTCAATGCCGCTGGCTCCCAAAGGATGTTTCCGGATATTGCCATTGCGGCGCATTAGTTGTTCCAAATCCTTGATAAGGCGGCTTTATCGGTGGTTTTCAGGGCCTGGTTCGGAGCGCCCTGGATAGCCGGATAAAGCCGATGCTAACGCAGGAAAATATGAACTTCGGTTGAATGACATATTTGTAATTGACGGGTCACCTTGCCGATAAAAGCAGGAAATTAACGTTGCGGCAGTGGGTGGAACTTCCCTGGAAGTTGCCGCCTGTCCATGGGGCGGAAACGCCGTCCCGGGCCGTTTCCTGAGGTGTGCCGTGTCCTACTTTCGTGGCCTGTTCCGCTGGCCGGCTGCGGGCCTGTGTCCGTGGCCGGCATCGTTGTCGCTGTTCCTGCTTCTGCTCGGCCTGCCGGGCGTGCCGGCCGAGGCCCGCGCCCTGGGCTTCGACGAGGCCCTGCGCACCGCGCTGGCGGCCAACCCCGAGCTGGCCGCCGTCGCCCGCGGCCGGGGCATCGCCGCCGGCGAGCGGCGCCAGGCGGCGCTGCTGCCGAACCCGAGCCTGTCCTGGGAGACCGAGGACACCCGCCGCGACCGTTCCACCACCACCCTCGCCCTGACCCAGCCCCTGGAGCTGGGCGGCAAGCGCGGTGCGCGGGTGGCCGTGGCCGAACGCGGCGAGGCGATCGCCGAAATGGAGCTGGAAGTGCGCCGCAACACGCTGCGCGCCGAGGTGCTGGAGGCCTTCCAGGCTGCCTTGCAGGCCCAGGAACGCCTGCGCCTGGGCGAGGAGTCGGCAACCCTGGCCCGGCGGGCCCTGCGCGCCGCCGAGGCACGGGTGCGCGCCGGCAAGTCGGCGCCGCTGGAGGCGACGCGGGCACAGGTGCAGCTGACCGAGGTGGAGCTGGAACTGCAGCGCGCGCGCATCGACCGTGACCAGGCTTACCGCGCCCTGGCCGGGCTCATGGGCGAGGCCGAGCCGGGCTTCGCCGAGGTGGCCGGCAACGCCGAGCTGCCGGCGCCGCCCCAGGCCGCGCAGTTGCTGCGGCGCCTGGAGCAGACCGCCGAGCTGCGCCTGGCGCTGCTCCAGGTCGACCAGCGCGAGGCCGCCATACAGCTGGCGCGGGCCGAGCGCGTGCCCAACCTCGACGTCACCCTGGGCAGCCAGTACGACCACGAGGCCCGCGAGCGGGTGAACCTGGTCGGGCTGTCCATGCCGCTGCCGCTGTTCGACCGCAACCAGGGCCGCCTGCTGGCCGAGGCGCGCAGGGCGGACCAGGCCCGCGACCTGCGCAACGCCACCGAGCTGCGCCTGCGCCGCGAGACGCAGCAGGCGCTGGACCTGTGGAGCACCGCGCAGCACGAGGCGCAAACCCTGCGCGACAGCCTGCTGCCGGCCGCGCGCCAGGCCCTGGACGCCGCCACCCGCGGTTTCGAGATGGGCAAGTTCGGCTTCCTCGAAGTGCTCGACGCCCAGCGCACCCTGCTCGCCGCGCGCGACCGGTACCTGCAGGCGCTGGCCCGCCTCGCCGAGGCGCGCGCTCGCACCGAGCGCATCTTCGGCGACCTGGCGCTGCGCTGATGGCCGGGCGCTCCCTGCGCGCCCGGCTGTCGTCGGCCCTGCTGCTGGCGGCGTCGCTGGCCACCAGCGGCCACCTTCCCTACCAGGCCTACGGCTCCGCCGCCGGGCACTGGTGCATCCATGACCTGTTCCGCGCCCTGGGCGCGCTGTCGAGCCTGATCGGCGCCTGAGGCGCGGGGCCATCCGGGAGAGTCCATGAAGTCGAGAGAAATGAAGATCGCCGCCGCCGTGCTGTTCCTGCTGGCGCTGGGCGGCGCCGCCACGCTGTTGCCGGGCGGGGCCGCGCAGGCGCCGGAAGGGCATGGCGAGGCGGCCGCGCACCAGGATGGCGAACACCACGGCGAAAGCGCCGCCAAGGCCCATGGCGAGGCCGCTGGCCATGGCGACGACGAGTACCACGCCGAGACCGACGAGCATGGCGAGGAAGACGCCGGCCTGCGCCTGAGCGACGAGCAGTTGCGCGTCGCCGGCGTGGAGCTGGAGCGCGCCGCGCCGGCCGAGCTGTCCGCGCGCCTGAGCCTGCCCGGCGAGATCGCCTTCGACGCCGACCGCACCGCGCACCTGGTGCCGCGCGTGGCCGGGGTGGTGCAGCAGGTGGCGGCCGAACTGGGCCAGGCGGTGAAGCGCGGCGAGCTGCTGGCGGTGATCGCCAGCCCGCAGCTGTCGGACCTGCGCAGCGAACTGGCGGCGGCGCAGCGGCGCCTCGAACTGGCGCGGGTGACCTACGAGCGCGAGCGCCAGCTGTGGCAGGAAAAGGTTTCCGCCGAGCAGGACTACCTGCAGGCGCGCCAGGCCCGGCAGGAAGCCGAGATCGCCCTGGCCAACGCCCGGCAGAAGCTCGGCGCCCTGGGCGCCGGCGGCGGCGACCGCTACGAGCTGCGCGCGCCCTTCGACGGCGTGGTGGTGGAGAAGCACCTGGTGCGCGGCGAGGTGGTGGACGAGAACACCGCCGCCTTCACCCTTTCCGACCTGTCGCGGGTCTGGGCCACCTTCGCCGTGGCGCCGCGCGACCTGGCCTGGGTGCAGCTGGGCAAGGCGGCGCAGGTCGAGGCCGTGGACCTGGGCATGAGCGCCGAGGGCCGCGTCGCCCAGGTCGGCAACCTGCTGGGCGAACAGTCGCGCATGGCCAGCGCCCGGGTGGTGGTGGAGAACCCCGGCGGCGCCTGGCGACCGGGCCTGCCGGTGCAGGTGACGCTGGCCGGCGCGCCGCGCGCGGCGGCGGTCAGCGTGGAGGAGGCGGCCATCCAGCGGCTGGAGGAGCAGGACGTGGTGTTCGTCCGCCGCGACGGCGTCTTCGTCGCCCAGCCGGTGCGCCTGGGCGCGCGCGGCCAGGGCCGGGTGGAGGTGCTGCAGGGCCTGGCCGCCGGCGAGCAGGTCGCCGCCGCCGGCAGCTTCGTCCTCAAGTCGGAGCTGGGCAAGGCCAGCGCCGAGCACGCCCACTGACCGCGAGAGCCCCCCATGTTCGAACGCATCATCCGTTTCGCCATCGAGCAGCGCTACCTGGTGCTGCTCGCCGTGCTGGGCATGGCCGCCCTCGGCGTGGCCAGCTACCAGAAGCTGCCGATCGACGCGGTGCCCGACATCACCAACGTCCAGGTGCAGATCAACACCGCCGCCCCCGGCTACTCGCCGCTGGAGACCGAACAGCGCATCACCTACCCCATCGAGACCGCCATGGCCGGCCTGCCGGGCCTGCAGCAGACGCGTTCGATCTCGCGCTCGGGGCTGTCGCAGGTGACGGCGATCTTCGCCGACGGCACCGACATCTACTTCGCCCGGCAACTGGTCAACGAGCGCCTGCAGCAGGCCCGCGAGCAGCTGCCCGAGGGCGCCGAGGCTGCGCTGGGGCCGATCTCCACCGGCCTGGGCGAGATCTTCCTGTGGACCATCGAGGCCGCCGAGGACGCGCGCAAGGAGGACGGCACGCCCTACACGCCCACCGACCTGCGGGTGATCCAGGACTGGATCGTCAAGCCGCAGCTGCGCAACGTGCCCGGGGTGGCCGAGATCAACACCATCGGCGGCCAGGCCCGGCAGTACCAGGTGGCGCCCGACCTGCAGCGCCTGGCCGCGCACCGCCTGACCCTGGCCGACCTGCTGGCGGCGCTGGAGCGCAACAACGGCAACGTCGGCGCCGGCTACATCGAGCGCAACGGCGAGCAGCTGCTGGTGCGCGCGCCGGGGCAGCTGTCCGGCCTGGAGGACATCGGCAACGTGCTGGTGGCCAACCTGGAAGGCACGCCGATCCGCGTGCGCGACGTGGCGCAGGTGCAGATCGGCCGCGAACTGCGCAGCGGCGCGGCCACCGAGAACGGCCGCGAGGTGGTGCTGGGCACGGTGTTCATGCTGATCGGCGAGAACAGCCGCAGCGTCGCCGCCGCCGTGGCCGAGCGCCTGGAGCAGGTCAACCGCAGCCTGCCGGCGGGCGTGCGCGCGGTGCCGGTGTACGACCGCACGCAGCTGGTGGACAAGGCCATCGCCACGGTGAAGAAGAACCTGGTGGAGGGCGCGGTGCTGGTCATCGCCGTGCTCTTCCTGTTCCTCGGCAACCTGCGCGCGGCGCTGATCACCGCCATGGTCATCCCGCTGGCGATGCTGTTCACCTTCAGCGGCATGTTCGCCAACCGCGTCAGCGCCAACCTGATGAGCCTGGGCGCGGTGGACTTCGGCATCATCGTCGACGGCGCGGTGGTCATCGTCGAGAACGCCATCCGCCGCCTGGCCCACGCCCAGCAGCACCACGGCCGCCTGCTGACGCGCAGCGAGCGCCTGCACGAGGTGTTCGCCGCGTCGAAGGAGGCGCGCCGCGCGCTGATCTTCGGCCAACTGATCATCATGGTGGTGTACCTGCCGATCTTCGCCCTCACCGGCGTGGAAGGGAAAATGTTCCACCCTATGGCCTTCACCGTGGTCATCGCGCTGTTCGGCGCCATGCTGCTGTCGGTGACCTTCGTGCCGGCGGCCATCGCCCTGTTCGTCAGCGGCCGCGTGCGCGAGGAGGAGAACTGGCTGATGCGCGGCGCGCGGCGCGGCTATGAGCCGGTGCTGGGCTGGGTGATGGGCCACCGCGCGCGGGTGTTCGCCGGCGCCGCGCTGCTGGTGCTGGGCGCGGGCCTGCTGGCCACGCGCATGGGCAGCGAGTTCGTGCCCAGCCTCAGCGAGGGCGACTTCGCCCTGCAGGCGCTGCGCGTGCCGGGCACCAGCCTGACGCAGTCGGTGGAGCTGCAGGAACGCCTGGAGCGGCACATCCTCGCCAGGGTGCCGGAGGTGCAGCGGGTGTTCGCCCGCACCGGCACCGCCGAGATCGCCTCCGACCCCATGCCGCCGAACATCTCCGACAGCTACCTGATGTTGCGCCCGCAGCAGGACTGGCCGGACCCGCGCAAGCCGCGCGCGCAGCTGGTGGAGGAAATCCAGCGCGCCGCCGCCGAGGTGCCGGGGAGCAACTACGAGCTGTCGCAGCCGATCCAGCTGCGCTTCAACGAGCTGATCTCCGGGGTGCGCAGCGACGTGGCGGTGAAGGTCTTCGGCGACGACATGGCGGTGCTGGAACAGACCGCCGGGAAGATCGCCGAGGCCCTGCGCCAGGTGCCCGGCGCCTCCGAGGTGAAGGTGGAACAGACTGGCGGCCTGCCGGTGCTGACCGTCGACATCGACCGCGACCGGGCGGCGCGCTTCGGCCTGGCCGTGGGCGACGTGCAGGACTTCGTCGCCATCGCGGTGGGCGGGCGCCAGGCCGGCACGCTGTTCGAGGGCGACCGCCGCTTCGACCTGCTGGTGCGCCTGCCCGAGGCGCAGCGCAGCGACATCGACGGCCTGTCGCGCCTGCTGCTGCCGTTGCCGGCCGGCCCCGACGGGCGCATCGCCTTCATCCCGCTCGGCCAGGTGGCGCAACTGCAATTGCTGCAGGGGCCGAACCAGGTCAGCCGGGAGAACGGCAAGCGCCTGGTAGTGGTCAGCGCCAACGTGCGCGGCCGCGACATCGGTTCCTTCGTCGCCGAGGCCGAACAGCGCCTGGCCAATGAGGTGCAGGTGCCGGCCGGCTACTGGACCGCCTGGGGCGGCCAGTTCGAGCAGCTGCAATCGGCGGCCAAGCGCCTGCAGGTGGTGGTGCCGGTGGCGCTGCTGCTGGTCTTCGTGCTGCTGTTCATGATGTTCGGCAACGTCCGCGACGGCCTGCTGGTGTTCACCGGCATCCCCTTCGCCCTCACCGGCGGGGTGGCGGCGCTGTGGCTGCGCGACATCCCGCTGTCGATCTCCGCCGGCGTGGGCTTCATCGCCCTGTCCGGGGTGGCGGTGCTCAACGGCCTGGTGATGCTCGCCTTCATCCGCAACCTGCGCGAGGCGGGCCGCGGGCTGGATGCGGCCATCCACGAGGGCGCCCTGACGCGCCTGCGCCCGGTGCTGATGACGGCGCTGGTGGCTTCGCTGGGCTTCGTGCCCATGGCGCTGGCCACAGGTACCGGCGCCGAGGTGCAACGGCCGCTGGCTACGGTGGTGATCGGGGGCATTCTCTCCAGCACTGCGCTCACGCTGCTGGTGTTGCCGGCGCTGTATCGCTGGGCACACAGGCGCGATGAGGTGGGCTGAGCAGGGACGTAAAAAAGGCGCCCGCGGGGGGCGCCTCAGGGGCCATCCCTTACCAAAGGAGCTTTCGCTGCCGGGACGGCCGTCAGTTCACACGAGTGGGGCTGACGGGGTTATTGGAACCTGTCGTCGGTAACAGGATGCTGAGGTGGGGATGACGATTTTGATAGGGAGGGGGTTGGGCTTTTGTGTAGGAGCGAGCTTGCTTGCGAACGGCGTTTCCAGGCGGCCTCGGTGTTTTGGTTTGACTCTGCTCCCTCTCCCCAGCCCTCTCCCTGAAGGGAGAGGGGGCTAGTTCGTGCCGAGAGGCGGTGTGGTTTCATCCTGATGGCGCGGAGTAGCCGGCTAACGCCGAAATACCCGAGCACACCGAACGGTCCCCTCTCCCTTCAGGGAGAGGGTTAGGGAGAGGGCGCTCTTCAGGCCAGGCACCGAAGCCACCGGGAAACCGGGTTCGCGAGCAAGCTCGCTCCTACGAAAAACCAAACCACCCCCGCAAACGAAAAAGGCCCTCGCAGGGGCCTTCTCCACGTCTTCCGGCGGCGCTGGAGTATTGGGTTGACTCCGCTCCCTCTCCCCAGCCCTCTCCCTGAAGGGAGAGGGGGCTTGTCCGTGCCGAGAGAAGTGATGCTTTCAGCCGGAAACCTTCGGTGTTGCCGGCTAACTCGGGAATATCCACACGCTCCGAACGGTCCCCTCTCCCTTCAGGGAGAGGGTTAGGGAGAGGGCGCTCTTCAGGCCAGGCACCGAAGCCACCAGGAAACCGGGTTCGCGAGCAAGCTCGCTCCTACGAAAAACAAAACCACGCCCGCAAACGAAAAAGGCCCCCGCAGGGGCCTTTCTCCACAGCCGAACCTCAAAGCACCCGCAACGGGTATTCCACTATCAGCCGCACCTCATCCAGGTCCGACTCGAAGGCCGTGGCCCGCGTCGTCGCCTGGCGCAGGCGCAAGGACAGGTCCTTCAGGTTGCCGTTCTGCACCACGTACTTCGCCTCGACGTCGCGCTCCCAGCGCTTCTGGTCGGTCAATGGATCGCCGTTCCCGTCGCGGCGCATGTAGACCGCGTTGGCGTGGCTGTAGTCGGCGTCGCTGCCGCGGGCGTAGCGGGTCATGAAGCTCAGGCCGGGGATGCCGTAGGGCTGCATGTCGAGGTCGTAGCGGAGCATCCAGGAGCGCTCCTTCGGCGAGTTGAAGTCGGTGTACTGGATGGAGTTGTCCAGGTAGATCGAGTCCGACTGGCGCAGGTAGTCGAAGTCGTTATTGCCGTTGTTGCGCTGGTGGGTCAGGGCCAGGGTGTGGGCGCCGAAACGCACGCCGAGCTTGCCGCTCCAGATGTTGGTGTTGAACTCGCCGAGCAGCTCGCGGCCGCCGTCGTCCACCGACTTGTAGTAGGTGAAGCCGCCGATCAGGTCCAGGCCGTCGGCCAGCGGATAGGTCGCCGAAGTGGCCGCGTAGTACTGCTTCCAGGCGTCCTTCAGGCGGCTGCCGTAGAGACTCACGCTGACCTCGTCGGTGAGCGCGTAGTCGCCGCCCAGGTAGGCGACCCAGGGGGCGTCGACGGGGCCTGCGTAGAAGGTCGAGAGGCCTTCGCTCATCTTGCGCTCGTTGGGCTGGCTCATCGAATGCAGGCGCCCGGCCTGCAGGTCCAGGCCCTCGATGCTGGCGTTGTTCAGGGTCACGCCGCGGAAGGATTCGGGCAGCAGGCGCGAGTCGCCGTAGTGCACCACCGGCGTCTGCGGGAACACGTCGCCGATCCTCACCTCGGTGTCGAACAGGCGCAGCCTGGCGGCGCCGCCGGCCTTGGCGTATTCGTCCTGGGTGCGGCCCCGGGCGTCCACCGGCAGCACGTCGAAGGAACTGTGCCCGCCGTTGCGGCCGTCGCCGCTGTCCAGCTGGATGCCGAGCATGGCGAAGGCGTCGACGCCGAAGCCCACCGTGCCCCGGGTGTAGCCGGACTGGTAACGGGCGAAGAGGCCCTGGGCCCAGGCCTCGGAGTAGCCGTTGCCCTTGGGGCTGGACTGGCCGTGGCGGTCGTCGCGGTTGAAGTAGAAGTTGCGGTTGAGGATGTCCAGGCGCTGGCCTTCGAGGAAGCCTTCGGCGCTCTCCTCGGCGCCGGCCAGGGGGCTGGCCAGCCCGGCGGCGAGCAGGGAGAGGGCCAGGGGAATGTGCCGCTGTGTCATCGATCGCTCCATGGGGTGTTGGGCGGCTGCCGGAGAGGCGCCGCATCGTTGTTGTGCACCCGCAGCGGCTGGGAGCCGCGCGCAGGCAGGCTCCATCCTGATGACGGCGGAATGACGCGGAGATGAGGCGGACATGACAATTCCGTCAGCCGGCGAACGGCAGACGAAGACGGGAGCGACTACGGAGGATGGGGAAGGCGGAGGGGACCATTATCCCCCCGGTGCCTGCGCGTCCGGGGGTGTGGACGGGGCACCGAGGCTTTGCGGCAGGAGCCGCCCTGCGAGGGGAAGGTAATCGACCTTGTCTTGTGGACAAGGTCGGACCCTGCGGCCCACCGAGGGGTACCTGACAAGTAGTCCCGGCAGGCACGCGTGGGTGGCGAAACGATAGAAGCTGGCCTTGTGCCGGTCAATCGGAAATGCCGAACGGACGTTCGATATTCGCCCTTTCGATGGTTGGCACCCCGTCGATCGGCAGGATTTATCGTTAGCTGGCTATCGGCAGGGGGCTATACTCCTGTAACAGATTGTGTCGGCAAGCTGCCCGAGTGCGGCCTGCCGCACCTCGTCCGGTGGCGAAAGGGACGGCCGCCGTACAACGCCAACAACAGTGTCATCGACGAGAGAACCCGCATGAACGCACCCGTACCGCATTACTCCGCCGAAGAACGCGCCCGACGCATCTTCGCCATTGTCGGCGCCTCCTCCGGCAACCTGGTGGAGTGGTTCGACTTCTACGTCTACGCCTTCACTGCCATCTACTTCGCCCACGCCTTCTTCCCCTCGGGCAATCCCACGGTGCAGCTGCTCAACACCGCCGGGGTGTTCGCCGCCGGCTTCCTGATGCGCCCCATCGGCGGCTGGATGTTCGGCCGCATCGCCGATAAGAAGGGCCGCAAGACGGCGATGATGATCTCGGTGCTGATGATGTGCGGCGGCTCCCTGGCCATCGCCGTGATGCCCACCTACGAGACCATCGGCGTGCTGGCGCCGGCGGCGCTGCTGCTGGCCCGGCTGTTCCAGGGCCTGTCGGTGGGCGGCGAGTACGGCACCAGCGCCACCTACATGAGCGAGGTGGCGCTCAAGGGCCAGCGCGGCTTCTTCGCCTCCTTCCAGTACGTGACGCTGATCGGCGGCCAGCTGCTGGCGGTGCTGGTGGTGGTGATCCTGCAGCAGCTGCTGAGCAACGAGGAGCTGCGCGCCTGGGGCTGGCGGATTCCCTTCGTGGTCGGCGCCATCACCGCGGTGATCGCCTTCTACCTGCGCCGTTCGCTGAGCGAGACGGCCAAGGACGAGAACCTGCACCGCGCCGAGTCCGGCACCCTCACCGAGCTGTTCGCCCACCACAAGCGCGCCTTCTTCACCGTGCTCGGCTTCACCGCCGGCGGCTCGCTGATCTTCTACACCTTCACCACCTACATGCAGAAGTACCTGGTCAACACCGTGGGCATGGACGCCAAGGTGGCCAGCGGCGTGATGACCTTCGCGCTGTTCGTCTACATGTGCATGCAGCCGCTGTTCGGCGCCCTCTCCGACCGCATCGGGCGCAAGACCTCGATGCTCTGGTTCGGCCTGCTGGGCATGCTCTGCACCTGGCCGATCCTCTCCGCGCTCAAGACCACCACCAGCCCCTACATGGCCTTCGTGCTGATCATCGTGGCCATGGCCATCGTCAGCCTGTACACCTCCATCAGCGGGCTGATCAAGGCCGAGATGTTCCCGCCGCAGATTCGCGCCCTGGGCGTGGGCCTGTCCTACGCGGTGGGCAACGCCATCTTCGGCGGCTCGGCGGAATACGCGGCCCTGGGCCTGAAGAGCCTCGGCGTGGAATCGTACTTCTACATCTACGTCTCGGTGATGTGCGGCGTGGCGCTGGTGGTCTGCCTGCTGCTGCCGGACCTGCGCAAGGTCAGCTACCTCAACGACGAGGACTGACGGTACGCGGGCGGTGGAGGCTCAGTCCTCCACCTTGCCGCGCAGGCGGCTGTTGGGCAGCGCCAGGGCGATGAGCAGCGCCAGCACGCCGACGCCGGCGTTGACCAGGAACAGCCGGCGGAACACCTCGTCCAGCAGCAGGCGGCGGTCCTCGTGGCCGGGGCCGGCGAGGCTGGCGAGCAGTTCGTTGGCGGAGATGCCGTGGCCGAAGCCCTGCCCGGCCGCCAGCGGCTGCAGCATGGCCAGGAGGATCGCCGACATCAGGGCGACGCCCACCGCTCCGCCGAGGGAGCGGAACAGCGTGGTGTTGCTGGTGGCGACGCCCAGGTGGCTATGCGATACGGCGCTCTGCGCGGCCACCAGGCTGGTGGGGAACTGGGTGCCGGCGGCGGTGCCGCAGAGCAGCATGAACAGCCCCGACAGCCAGAAGCTGGACGGCGTGGCCAGGGCCAGGCCGGCCACCGCGCAGGGCAGCAGCAGCGCGCCGGCGACTATCTGCGGCTTGTAGCGGCCCAGGATGGTGGTCAGGCGCCCGCAGCAGTAGGCGCCGATCGGCACGCCCATGGCCAGCGGCAGCATGTGCAGCGCGGCGCTGTCGGCGCCGGCGCCGGTCACCGACTGGAAGCGCAGCGGCACCAGCACCGACAGCGAGATGATCTGGAAGCTGGCGAAGAAGCCGACCATCCAGCTCAGCGTCGCCGCGCGGATGGCGAACAGCTGCATGGGCACCAGCGGCTCGGCGGCGCGGCGCTCCTGCAGGACGAACAGCACCAGCAGCACCAGGGCCGCGGCGAACAGCCCGAGCAGCTGCGCATCGCGCCAGTCGGCGCCCTGGCCGACGTCGGTGATGGCCAGCAGCAGGCTGCCCAGGCCTGCGATCATCAGCAGCGTGCCCAGGTAGTCGATGCGCGGCCGCCGGCCCGGCACCGGCAGGTCCACCAGGGTGCGCCGCGACACCGCGAAGGCCACCAGGCCCACCGGCAGGTTGATCAGGAACACCCAGCGCCAGGACAGGTACTCGGTGAGCAGCCCGCCCAATACGGGGCCGGCGATGCTCGCCACCGCGTACATGCTGCTGAAGTAGCCCTGGTAGCGGCCGCGTTCGCGCGGCGGGACTATGTCGCCGATGATCGCCTGGCTCACCGACATCAGCCCGCCGGCGCCCACGCCCTGCAGCACCCGCGCCAGCACCAGCTGCTCCATGCTCTGGGCCAGGCCGCAGAGCAGCGAGGCGAAGGTGAACAGCGCGGTGGCGAAGAGCATCAGCCGGCGCCGCCCGTAGAGGTCGCCGAGCTTGCCGTAGATGGGCATGGAGATGGTCATGGCGACCATGTAGCCGGAGATCACCCAGGCCAGCAGGTCGAAGTTGGCGAAGCCGGCGGAGATGGCGGGCAGCGAGACGGCGACGATGGTCTGGTCGAGCGCGCCGAGGAAGATCGCCAGCATCAGCCCGATGAGGATGGTGCGCACCGGCGGACGCGGGTGGCTCAGGGTATTCAAGCAACCCCCTTGAGGACGAGCGAATTTGTTGGGACGGGATGGATGCTTAGCAGTCTAACGGATTGTGCCTGCGGCGCGCTGCCGCACTTTTGCAATCCGGTAAAGGCTCTATCTCGATATGGACACGCTGACTGTCAGAAATCTCCTGCTACGCTTTTGCAGCGCTCCGTTCGCACCTGCCGCCGAATCCACCGATAGACGAAGGGCGGGAACACCCATAGGCGAAGGCTATGAGGGTCCTGTTCTATAGTTTTTCTGTTCGTGACCAGGAGGAATGCATGAAAGCCAACCTGCCCTCTGAGTTGCTGTCCCTGCAATTGCCGTTGCGCATCCGCATCGGCGATGCCCAGGCCTTCGACCTCGGCCCGGACCCGCAGGTGACGCTGATCGTCCGCGATCCGACGCTGCTGGCCGAGATCAGCCAGCCCAGCCTGGACGCCCTCGGCCGCGCCTACGTGGAGAAGCGCATGGATATCGAGGGGCCGATCGGCGACGTCATCGCCATGGGCGATGCCCTGAGCGAGGCCCTGGGCGTCGACGACGGGCCCGCCGACTTCGTCCGCGAAAGCCACGACAAGCGCACCGACGCCGAAGCCATCCACTACCACTACGACCTCTCCAACGACTTCTACAAGCTCTGGCTGGACCCGGAGATGGTCTATTCCTGCGCCTACTACGAGACCGGCACGGAAGACCTGGCCACCGCCCAGTTGGCCAAGCTGCGCCACCTGTGCCGCAAGCTGCGCCTGAAGCCCGGCGAGCGCCTGCTCGACGTCGGCTGCGGCTGGGGCGGCCTGGCCCGCCTGGCGGCGCGCGAATTCGGCGCCGAGGTCTACGGCATCACCCTGAGCGAAGAGCAGCTCAAGCTCGGCCGCGAACGGGTCAAGGCCGAGGGGCTGGAAGGTAAGGTGAGGCTGGAGCTGCTGGACTACCGCGACCTGCCCCGCGACGGCCGCTTCGACAAGGTGGTCAGCGTGGGCATGTTCGAGCACGTCGGCCACGCCAACCTGGGCCTCTACTTCCAGCAGCTGTACGACGCGGTGCGCCCGGGCGGCCTGGTGATGAACCACGGCATCACCGCCAAGTACACCGACGGCCGCCCGGTGGGCCGCGGCGCCGGCGACTTCATCGACCGCTACGTGTTCCCCCACGGCGAGCTGCCGCACCTGTCCCTGGCGGTGTCGCGCATGAGCGAGGCGGGCCTGGAAGTGGTCGACGTCGAGGGCCTGCGCCTGCACTACGCACGCACCCTGGACTTCTGGAGCGCCAGCCTGGAAGCGAAACTGGCCGAGGCCGCCAAGCTGGTGCCGGAGCAGGCCCTGCGCATCTGGCGCCTGTACCTGGCCGGTTGCGCCTATGGCTTCAAGAAGGGCTGGATCAACCTGCACCAGATCCTGGCGAGCAAGCCGCACGCGGACGGCAGCCACGAGGTGCCGTGGAGCCGGGGGGATATCTACGCCTGAGGCGCGGGCCCTGCCCGCGAATCGCGCGCAGGGCGCGCTCCTACATGGGCACGGTGCCGGGGCATCTCGTAGGAGCGGATCTCATCCGCGAATCGCGCCGGAACCTCCGGCTATCGCGGACAAGGTCCGCTCCTACAGGCTCCGGCAAACACAACGCCCGTAGGATGGTGTTGAGCGAAGCGATACCCATCGCCATCACTGCTGGTTGGGTTTGGTGCGTGCCCCGAAGAGCGCCCTCTCCCTAACCCTCTCCCTGAAGGGAGAGGGGACCGTTCGGAGTGCGTGGGTATTCCTGAGTCAGCCGGCAGCACTGAAGGTTTCCGGCTGAAACCATCACTTCTCTCGGCACGGACAAGCCCCCCTCTCCCTTCAGGGAGAGGGTTGGGGAGAGGGCGCGGAGTCACCCCAAAGCACTACTGCATCCGGCATGCTCCATTCCCAAGCAACCCTGCTTCCTCTGCGGCACAATACGCCCCCTCCAGCCCCCGCCCGGATGCCCGCCCGTGCCCACCCTCCAGGAACTCCCCCTCACCCAAGCCCCCTGGCCCCTGCTCCTGCTCGCCGACCCCAGCCGCGAGCAGATCGAACGCTACCTCCCGCAATCCCGCCTGCTGGCGCTGGTGGAGGGCGAGGCAGTCCGCGGAGTCCTGGCGCTGACGCCGGTGAGCTGGGGCGTGCTGGAAGTCACCAACCTCGCCGTGGACGAGGCCTGGCAGGGGCGTGGGCTGGGCAAGCGCCTGCTGGCCGCGGCCATCGACGCGGCGCGGGCGGCCGGGGCGTTGCGGCTGGACATCGCCACCGGCAATTCCAGCCTGGCGCAGCTGGGGCTCTACCAGCGCATGGGCTTTCGCATCTGCGCCGTGGAGAGCGACTACTTCAGCCTCAACTACCCCGAGCCCATCGTCGAGAACGGCATCCCCTGCCGCGACCGCCTGCGCCTGAGCCTGGTGCTCTAGTCGGCCAGCGCCTGGTAGAGGGTGTCGACGTTGCTGCGGTACAGGCCCAGGTAGGTGCTGGCCGGGCCTTCGCTGGCCAGCGCGTCGGAATGCAGGGTGCCGCCGATCTTCGCGCCGCTTTCCTCGGCGATACGCTGCATCAGCCGCGGGTCCTTGATGTTCTCCACGAACACCGCGCGGATGTGCTGCTCGCGGATCTGCCGGATCAGTTCGGCGACTTCCGTGGCCGAGGCCTCGCGCTCGGTGGACAGGCCCTGGGGCGCCAGCAGCTTCAGGCCGTAGGCCTGGCCGAGGTAGCCGAAGGCGTCGTGGGAAGTGACCAGGGTGCGGCGGTCGGCGGGCAGGTTGCCGAGCTTGTCCTTGGCGTAGGCGAGCAACGCGTGGGCCTGCTTCAGGTAGGCCTCGGCGTTGCGCCGGTAGTCGGCGGCATTGGCCGGGTCGAGCTTCTCCAGCGCCTTGGCGATGTTGTCGACGTAGATGTCGGCGTTGGCCAGGTTGTTCCAGGCGTGCGGGTCGGGGATGGTCTGGCCGTCCTCCTCCAGGCTGCGCGGGATCACGCCGTGGCTGGCCTGGATCACCTGCGCGCGGGTCTCGGTGCTCTTCACCAGGCGGTCGAGCCAGGGTTCGAAGCCCAGGCCGTTCTCCACCACCAGCTGCGCCTGGCGCACGGCGCGGGCGTCGTCCGGGGTGGTCTCGTAGGTGTGGGCGTCGCTGTCGGGGCCGACCAGATTGTTCAGCTGGATGTGCTCGCCGCCGACCGCGCGGGTCATGTCGGCGAGGATGCTGAAGCTGGTCACCACGCGCGGCTTCTCGGCGGCGGGCAGCGACAGGGGCAGGCAGAACGCGAACAGCAGCAGAAGGGCGCGCATGGCGGGTTTCCTTGGGTGGAGGGTCATTGCGGGATGGGCAGCAGGCCGCGGCGCAACAGGCCGTGCACCGGGCCGAACAGCACGGAGAACAGGTAGAACAGGCCGGCGAGCAGGACGATGGCCGGCCCGCTGGGCAGCGACCAGGCGTAGGACGCCGCCAGGCCCAGCCACACCGAGAGCGCGCCGATGCCCGCGGCCAGGGCCAGCAGCGCCGGCAGGCGGCGGCTCCAGAAGCGTGCGGCGGCGGCCGGCAGCATCATCAGGCCGACCATCATCAGCGCGCCCAGGGCCTGGAAGCCGATCACCAGGTTGAGCACCACCAGGCCGAGGAACAGCCCGTGGGCGAAGGGCCCGAGGCGGCTGACGCTGCGCAGGAATAGCGGGTCGAGGCTATCCAGCAGCAGGCTGCGGTAGATCAGCGCGAGCACGCCGAGGCTGAGCACGGCCACGCCGAGCATGCCCAGCAGGGTCGTGCGGTCCACCGCCAGGGCCGAGCCGAACAGCAGCTCCAGCAGGTTCAGGCGCTTGCCGGCCAGGCCCAGCAGGAGCACGCCGCTGGCCAGGGAGATGGGGTAGACCGCGGCCAGGCTGGCGTCCTCGCGCAACCCGGTGTGGCGCGTCACCCAGGCCGCCAGGCCGGCCACCGCCAGGCCCGCGCCGAGGCCGCCGAGGGTCAGCGCCGGCAGCGACAGTCCGGCCAGCCAGAAGCCGATGGCGGCGCCGGGCAGGATGCCGTGGGCGATGGCGTCGCCGATCAGGCTCATGCGCCGCAGGATCAGGAACACCCCCAGGGGCGCCGCGCTCGACGCCAGGACCACGCCGCCCAGCAGCGCGCGGCGCATGAAGGCGAATTCGACGAAGGGCTGCCAGAGCGCGTGCAGGACCATCACGCCACCCGCGCCAGGCAGCGGCTGGCGAGCAGCTCGCGGCTGCTGCCGTGGCGGCAACCCTCGGCGGCCACGCGCAGGCAGTCGGGGACGCGCTCGCGCACCGCGCCCAGGTCGTGGCAGACCAGCAACAGGGTGCGGCCTTCGCGGTGCCAGGCGTCGATGTGCTGCCAGAGCAGCGCCTGGCCGGCTTCGTCGAGGCAGGCGTCGGGCTCGTCGAGCAGCAGCAGCGGGCTGTCCAGCAGGCTCAGGCGGGCCAGCAGGGCGCGCTGCAGCTGGCCGCCGGAGAGCGCCGCCAGCGGGCGCTGCTCCAGGCCGTCCAGCTGCCAGTCGGCCAGCGCCCGGCGCAGCTTGTCGCGGCGCTCGGCGGCGGGCAGGCGGCTGTTCCAGAAGCCGGCGCCGACCAGCTCGCCGAGGCCGATGGGGAATTGCCGGTCGAGGGCCTGCTGCTGCACCAGGTAGCCGATCTCCCGCGGCCGCGGCTGGACGCGCACGCGCCCGGCCAGGGGCTTCTGCAGCCCGGCGATGACCTTCAGCAGGCTGCTCTTGCCGCAGCCGTTGGCGCCGACGATGGCGGTCAGGCTGCCGGCGCCCAGGTCGAGGTTCAGCGGCGGCGTCAGCGGCAGGCGCGGCGGGCCCCACTGCAGGGCCTGGCAATGGATCATGGGGCCTCCCTGCGCCACTGGCTGCGGGCCACGGCGTCGTGGGCGTGGAGGCTTTCGGCGTGGACCACGCTCAGCGCGAAGGCCTCCAGTTCCCCGCGTTGCGCCAGGGCGCGGTGCAGGCGGCGGGCGGCGTCTTCGCAGAACATCAGGTTCTGCCCGTTGGCCAGGGCGAAGGCCTGCTCGTCGGCGCGCTTCACCGCGGTCTGCACGGCGGTGCCCAGGGCGGCCTCGGCGCAGTCGAGCAGCTCGCGCAGCGGCAGGCCGTCCAGGCCCTCGCGCAGGTGCAGATGCAGGTCGGCGAAGCTGCGCTGGCTGTGGGGCGTGGCGACTATGCCGGCGCTGCTGCCGAGCCAGGTGTGGACTTCCTGGTGGCTGGGCGAGCGGTCGGCGAAATCCTCGGCGAAGCGCTGCTGGATCAGCTGGCGCGCCAGGGCCGCCGAGCAGGGGCAGGTGGAGGAATAGGCCAGGCGCAGGCGCAGCTCCAGGCGCAGGCCCTGGTCGTCCAGGCGCGCGTGGACCTCGCAGGGGTACTGCTTCCAGCCGCTCAGCGGGCTGACCAGCGCCGGGCGGCTGAGCAGGGCGTCGAAGGCCAGGCGCAGGCTGGCGCGGTGCGACAGGCCGGCGTGGCTGGCGAGGAAGTCGTCGAGCACTTCGCGCAACAGCTGCGGGCCCAGCTCGGCCTGCTCCAGGCGGGCCAGGGCCAGGTACAGGCGCGACATATGGATGCCGCGGGCGGCGGCCGCGTCCAAGCTGACGCCGGCGTCGGCCAGCGCGTTCAGGCGTTCGCCGTGCAGGCGCAGCGGCAGGGCGATGCCCTGCATGCCGACCCAGTCCAGGGCGAGGGTGTCGGACGCGGCCTGGCTGGCGACGTCGGGGAGAAAGGCGGTCATGGGAATGGCTGGCACTGGTGAATGTTATAATATAACGTATTGTTTCCTACTCCTTCCTGCAAGCGCCATGAATCGACGCCGCCTGCTGCAAACCTTGCTCGCCAGCGCCGCCTGGCTGCCCGCCCTGGACGTTTTCGCCGGCCCGCGCCTGCTCGGCGCGCGCAGCGAAGCCACGGCCGGGGGCCTGCGCCTGGTCCTCGACCTCGACGGGCCCTTCCACTACCGCACCTTCACCCTTTCCGCGCCGGAGCGCCTGGTGGTCGACCTGGACGGCGCCAGCCTGGGCACGCCCCTGGCCTCCCCTGCCCCGTCCGGCCCGCTGCGCGGCCTGCGCAGCGGGCGCCTGGCCGACGGCGGCACGCGCCTGGTGCTGGACCTGGCCGAGCCGGTGCAATTGCAGGCCTTCGCCCTGGGGCCCCAGGCCGGCAGGGGCCATCGCCTGGTGCTCGACCTGCACCCGGCAGGGGCACCTGTCCCGGTAGCCACGGCGAAGCCTGCCGGCAAGGGCCGCGACATCCTTGTGGTGGTGGACGCCGGCCACGGCGGCAAGGACCCCGGCGCCCTCGGCTCGCGCGGCGAGCGGGAGAAGGACGTGGCGCTGCTGATCGCGCAGAACCTGGCGCGGCGCATCGACCGCCAGAACGGCTTCAAGGCGCGCCTGGTGCGCAACGTCGACGTGTTCATCCCGCTGCGCCAGCGCGTGGAAGTGGCGCGGCGCTGCAACGCCGACATGTTCGTCTCGGTGCACGCCGACGCCGCGCCCCGCCGCACGGCCTCCGGCGCGTCGGTGTTCGCCCTCTCCGAGCACGGCGCCACCTCCACCCTGGCGCGCTTCATGGCCGAGCGCGAGAACGGCGCCGACCTGATCGGCGCCACCGGCAACCTGCCGCTGCAGGACAAGGACCCGGCGCTGGCCAAGGTCATCCTCGACATGTCGCTGAGTTCCACCATTGCCTCCAGCCTGGACCTGGGCCACAGCGTGCTGCGCAGCCTCGGCGGCATCACCCGGCTGCACCAGGAACGCGTCGACCAGGCCGGTTTCGCCGTGCTCAAGTCGCCGGACATCCCCTCGATCCTGGTGGAGACCGGCTTCATCTCCAACGACGCCGACTGCCGCCGCCTGCACGACGCGCGGCACCAGCAGGAGTTGGCCGGAGCGATCTTCGATGGATTGCACGGCTACTTCCGCCAGCGCCCGCCGGTGGGGAGCCTGTTGGCGGCGTTGCGGGAGCAGGGCAAGGCGTAGGGCGAGGAGCGGATTCATCTGCGATTTCGCGGCGGGGCTCGGCCTATCGCGGACGGAGTCCGCTCCTACGAGGAAACTCCGTGCTTCACGACAATTGTAGGAGCGGGCCCTGCCCGCGATTCGCGCGCAGGGCGCGCTCCTACAGGGGAATGGCGTGGGTGGCGCAGCGTAGGAGCGGATCTCATCCGCGAATCGCGCCGGAATGTGGAATACCGTGCTGCCCCGCGAACCGTAGGAGCGGACTCCGTCCGCGATTCCCCATGCGTCCGGCAGTGGCGTGGCCGGGCGCCTACCGCACCTGCTGGCTGCACCCGCTCACGCGCCCGCAGGTCAGCTTCGCCTGGCCGCCGCTGGAGCTGCTGAAGCGGCTGATGTGCGTCCAGCCGATGCCGCGGCTGGTGCCCAGCCACACCTGGCCGTCGCTGCTCACGCCGCTGAAGAAGGTGAGGCGCCCGTAGCGCGTGCCGGTCTGCGCCCAGCGCTGGCCGCTGGCGGCGTCGAAGCCGCGCAGGTAGGTGTCGTGGCCCCGGGTGGCGACGCTGTAGTGGCTGCCGTCGCGGTCCATGCAGGCCAGCACGTTGGCCAGCCAGGCGCAGGCCGCCGGCGGCAGGCCGGGGAAGGCCAGCGGCGGCTCGCCCGCGGCCCGCGCCAGGGGCGCCAGGAGCAGCAGGCAGAGCGTCAGGGCGGCGGCTTTCATCGGGACCTCGGGGCGGGCTGGGCGGGCCTCCATGGTACGCCGGCGGATTGTCGAATACGAAATGTTATATTATAACAATTCAATCCCGTCCTTCCGGAGACCGCCATGTCCCTGCAAGCCGAGCCGGTCCTCAGCGAACGGCAACTGCTGGCACAACCCGCCAGCGCCTACATGAACGAGGCCCAGCAGGCCTTCTTCCGCGACCTGCTGCTGCGCCAGCGCGCCGAGCTGCAGGCGCGCATCGACGGCGAATTCGACGCGCTGCGCGAGGTGGAACGGCCCGGCGACGAGGCCGACGTCGCCAGTCGCGAAGAACAGCGCCAGTGGCAACTGCGCCTGCTGGAGCGCGAGAAGAAGCTGCTGGACAAGATCGACCAGGCCCTGGAGCGCCTGGCCCGCGGCGAGTACGGCTGGTGCGCCGAGACCGGCGAGCCGATCGGCCTGCGCCGCTTGCTGCTGCGCCCCACCGCCAGCCTCAGCGTCGAGGCCAAGGAACGCCAGGAGCGCCGCGAGCTGCACCTGCGCGACGCCTGAAGAATCCATAACAGAGAGCCACCACCGTGAAGCAACGCCTACCCGTCACCGTCCTTTCCGGCTTCCTCGGCGCCGGCAAGAGCACCCTGCTCAACCAGGTGCTGAAGAACCGCGAGCACCGCCGTGTCGCAGTGATCGTCAACGACATGAGCGAGATCAACATCGACGGCAGCGAGGTGCAGCGCGACGTCAGCCTCAACCGCGCCGAAGAGAAGCTGGTGGAGATGAGCAACGGCTGCATCTGCTGCACCCTGCGCGAAGACCTGCTGCAGGAAGTGGCGAAGCTGGCCGCCGAAGGCCGCTTCGACTACCTGCTGATCGAGTCCACCGGCATCTCCGAGCCGCTGCCGGTGGCCGAGACCTTCACCTTCCGCGACGAGCAGGGCCGCAGCCTGTCCGACCTGGCGCGGCTGGACACCCTGGTCACCGTGGTCGACGGCCTGAACTTCCTGCGCGACTACCAGGGCAGCGACAGCCTGGTCAGCCGCGGCGAGAGCCTGGGCGAGGAAGACCAGCGCTCCATCGCCGACCTGCTGATCGACCAGGTGGAGTTCGCCGATGTCATCCTGCTCAGCAAGGTCGACCTGATCTCCAGCGCCGAGCGCGAGGAGCTGCTGGCGATCCTCCGCGGCCTCAACCCCGACGCCGAGATCCGCCCCATGGTCATGGGCCAGGTGCCGCTGGAGTGGATCCTCGACACCGGCCGCTTCGACTTCGAGCGCGCCGCCCAGGCCCCCGGCTGGCTCAAGGAACTGCGCGGCGAACACGTGCCGGAGACCGAGGAGTACGGCATCGCCTCCCGCGCCTACCGCGCGCGCCGGCCCTTCCACCCGCAGCGCTTCCACGACTTCCTTGCCACGCCCTGGAGCAACGGCCGCCTGCTGCGCTCCAAGGGCTTCTTCTGGCTGGCCAGCCGCTACCGCGAGGCCGGCAGCTGGTCCCAGGCCGGCGGCCTGATGCGCCACGGCCTGGCCGGGCGCTGGTGGCGCTTCGTGCCGAAGGAACGCTGGCCGCAGGACGAGGACGGCCTGCGCCAGGTGATGCGCCACTGGAGCGCGGAGACCGGCGATTGCCGCCAGGAACTGGTGTTCATCGGCCAGGGCATCGACTTCGCCCGCCTGGAGGACGAGCTGGATGCCTGCCTGCTGGACGACGCCGAATTCGCCGCCGGGCCCCAGGCCTGGGCGCGCCTGGCCGATCCCTTCGAGTCCTGGACGGAGGACGCCTGATGCTCGCCCGGCCATTGCAGCCCATGCCGCGCCAGGTGCTCGGCGACGACCCGCAGGTGCTCGCCGAGGTGCTGCACGACGGCGTCAACCTGGCGGTCTGGCGCCGCCGCCTGTTCCCCGAGCTGGCGGCCTATGCCGAGGCGCTGGTGCAGGGCGAGGCGCTTTACGCCCGCCACGCGACCCTGGAACTGGACGAGGCCGGGCGCAGCGACCAGCTGCGCGGCCTGTTCGACGAGAGCCCGGGCGCCACGCTCTTCGCCAACGACCTGGCCTGGCTGGTGGAGGCCTTCGCCTGCCTGACCGGCGCGCGCCGCGTGGGCCTGCGCCTGCGCAGCCTGGAACGGGCCATGTGCCCGCGCTTCCACGTCGACCACGTGGCGCTGCGGCTGGTCACCAGCTACGCCGGCTGCGCCAGCGAATGGCTGGAGGAAGGCGCCCTGCCCCGCGATCGCCTCGGCGAGGCTGAACCGACGCGCATCCAGCGCCTGGAAGTGGGCGACGTGGGCCTGTTCAAGGGCGAGAAATGGATCGGCAACGAGGGCGCCGGCATCGTCCACCGCTCGCCGGCCCCGGCGCCGGGCACGCGGCGCCTGCTGCTGACCCTGGACTGGCTCTAGGCTGGGCGGCGCATGTCGATGTGCGGGATGTCGTCTTCCAGGTACACCTCGCCCTCGGCGACGAAGCCGTAGCGGCCGTAGTAGCCCTGCAGGTGCGCCTGCGCCGAGAGGTACACCGGGCTGCCCGGCCAGCGCCGCGCCGCTTCGTCCAGGGCGCGTTGCATCAACTGGTGGCCGAGGCCGCGACCGCGCCCGGCGGCGGCGGTGATGACGCGGCCGATGACCACCTCGCCGTCGTGCGTCGCCGGGTCGAGCAGGCGCAGGTAGGCCAGCAGCTGGCCGCCCTCGTGGGCCATCAGGTGGCAGGTGTCGCCGGACAGGTCCTGGTCGTCGATGTCCAGGTAGGGGCAGTTCTGCTCCACCACGAAGACCTCGCAGCGCAGGCGCAGGAGGGCGTACAGCGTCTCCTTGCTCAGTTCGCTGTGGTGTTGGCAGCTCCAGGTGAGGTCCATGGCGTGAGGCTCCGGCGGCAGGTGGAAAAGGCCGCCCATCCTCTCACGCCCGGGTGTTTCACACAGCCACCCGCGGCCCCGTCGGCGACAGCCCGCCGAGGTGCCGGCGCAGCGCCTCGATGGCCACCCGCACCTTGGCCGGCTGGGCGTCGCGCCGCGGCGTCACGGCGTAGATGCCGTAGGTGGGCAGCCGCCATTGCGGCAGCAGGCACAGCAGCCTGCCCTCCTCCAGCGCCTCGCGCACTTCCGGCTCCGGCTGCAGCGACACGCCCAGGCCGTCGAGGGTGAACTGGCGCAGGGCGAGCATGCTGTTGGCCGCCACCCGCGGTTCCAGGCGCAGGCGGCAGCTCTCCCCGCCCGGCCCGTCGAACTGCAGCGCCTGGCCGTGGCCGCGGGTGTTCAGCGCCAGCCAGTCGACCTGCTGCAATTGCTCGGGATGGTCGATTGCCCCGCAGCGGCGCAGGTAGGCCGGGGCCGCGCAGACCAGGTTCTGCCAGTCGCCCAGGTGGCGCGCCACCAGGCTGGAATCGGCCAGGTTGCCGACGCGGATGGCCAGGTCGATGCGCTGCTCGATCAGGTCGATCTGCTCGTCGTGGAAGAACAGCTGCAGGCGCAGCTGGCGGTGGTTCTCCAGCAGCGGACGCAGCGCCTCGGTGATCAGCCGCCCGGAAAAACCCACCGGCGCCGCCAGGCGCAGTTCGCCCACCGGCGCTTCGCGCCACTCGCCCAGGCGCTGCTCGGCCTCCTCGGCAATGGCCAGCATCTGCGCGCAACTGCGGTAGAAGGCCTCGCCGGCCTCGGTCAGCGTCAGCCGGCGGGTGGTGCGGTGCAGCAGGCTCACCTGGGCCTGCGCCTCCAGCTTGCGGATCTGCTGGCTGACCGCCGAGGGGCTCATGCCCAGGGCCTCGGCGGCGGCGGCCATGGAGCCGCGGGCGACCACGGTGGCGAACACGGCCATGCCTCGGAGGTTGTCCATTGTGAAGCTCCGCTTAAGAGTGAAAGGCACGATAGCCGGTTTTTCCCGGGCTTTCTCCCGCCTAGCATGCGAAGCCTCTGAAAGAAGAGGATGAACGATGCCGACTTCCCGTGCCGACGTGCCCACCCCCGATGGCGCCCGCTACCTCAAGCGCCTGTGCAACCACTTCGCCCACAAGCTGCCGGTGGAGCTGAGCGAGGACAGCGGCGTGCTGAACTTCGAGTTCGGCACCTGCCGGCTCAAGGCCGACGCCGCCGCGCTGCACCTGCAGGCCGAAGCCGAGGACGCCGAGCGCTTGGCCCGCGTGCAACAGGTGGTGGTCAGCCACCTCGACCGCTTCGCCTGGAAGGAAGGCCGGCTGCCGGTGAACTGGAGCTGAGCCCCCTGCCCTTTTCCCTTGCCGCCGTGGCCGCCGCGGTTCAGCGCTGGCCGCTGAGAATCTGCTGGATCAGGCCGCTGGCCAGTTCGATCAGCAGATAGTCGCCGTCCACTTCCTGCCACTGGTAGCCATAGGCTGGCGGCGGTAGCTGGCGGCTGCGCCAGTCCTCCACGTAGTAGCGCCGCGCGCGGTATTCCGGCGGCAGGTACTGGCCGGTCTGCCAGTGCCGGCGCTCGGCCTCCTGGCGGCGCATGGCGTCTTCCCATTCGCGTTGCCGCTGCTCCTGCTGGCGGCGTTGCGCCTCTTCCCACTGACGCTGGCGCTCATCGGCCTGGCGGCGCTGCTCATCCTGCCACTGGCGGTCGCGCTCGGCCTGCTGGCGTTGTTCCTCCTGCCAGCGCCGCTGCTGTTCCTGCTGGCGGTGCTGGGCTTCCTGGCGCTGCTGCTGCTCGGCCTGGCGGCGCTGTTCGTCGCGCTGGCGCTGGAACTCCTGTTGCTGGCGCTGCCGGTCCTCCACCTGCCGACGTTGCTGCTCGGCCATCTGCCGCTGCTGTTCCTGCTGCTGGCGTTGCTGCTCCTGCTGGCGGCGCTGCTGTTCCTCGTTCTGCCGGCGCTGCTGCTCGGCCATCTGGCGTTGCTGTTCCTGTTGCTGGCGCTGTTGCTCCTGCCATTGCTGCTGTTGCTGGGCGTCGTTGGCGTTCCAGGCGAGGGCCGCGCCGGCGGGCAGCAGCAGGCCCAGGCAAAGGGCGCGGAGGGAGGCGGTGTTGGGCATGGTCGGGTCGTCGGGCAGGGCGGCGAAATGGCCGGGAAAGTCAGGAAAGTGGACAGGGAAATGCCGGGAAAAGTTCCGATCTCGGAAAAATACGTCGCCACATGAAAAGACGATTGTTCATTATTCGGTCAGAGCTAGATCGATATTGCACTTTATGGTCGTAAATAGACCAAATTACCGTGAATGATGCACTTGATCTATTTTTGTACAAAACAAATAAGTCAATAGTTTGAAATATTTTGTAACCGTGTGGCCACTTTTACCCCGGGTTATCCACAGAATCGATGCGCAAAATTTGTACATCGCGGCCTTTCACCCGGTAGGCGGCCTGGTAGGGCCAGCGTTCCAGCGGCAATTCGCGCACGCCGGGCACCTCGCTGGGCCGGCCGACGCTGCTCAGGCTGAGGTCGGCCAGCGCCTTTACCTGGCCGACCACGTCCTGGATGGCCTTGAGCGCCTTCTCCGGGCCGATCAGCACCACGTAGTGGTCGTACAGGCCGTCCAGGTCGGCGGCTGCCTTGTGCGTCCACTGCAGGCTCATGCCGGCCCCCACTTGGCTTCTATCTCCGCGTGCGGCAGCAGGTGCCCGGCGTTGGCGTCGGCCAGGCCTTCGTCGATGGCCGCCACGTGCCAGCTCTGGCGCTCCAGGTACTGCGCCAGGGCCTGGCGCAGGTGGTAGGGGCGGTCCCGGTGGGTGGCCCGGGCCAGCTGGTCCAGGGCCTTGGCCAGGGCGTCATCGGCGCGGAAGGAGATTACGGTGGTCAATTTCTGGGCAGTCCGTTTACGCTGTATACAGAGTTTACAACGATAACATAAGTATACGAATCAGGCACTTGGCGTTGGCGAGAAGGGCAATGGGAAGGAGAGGGCGCGAGTGCGGCCGGGCGCTGGCGCGGAACTGGCCAGGAAGGCGGAAAGGCCCGGCTGGCGCGGCTTCTAGGGCACTTTCGCGGCGGCGCAAGTTGGCTTACCGCTTTCGGGATTTGCCGCCGCCGCGGGGCGGTCCAGGCTGGCGGGGCAGCCCCTTTCCCGCCAGGAGACGCCCATGCCCCATGACTTCCCGCAACCGGTGGACGCCGCCGAGGTCCCGCGCTTCGCCGGCATCCCCAGCTTCATGCGCCTGCCCATCTTCGAGGACCCGGCCCAGGTGGACATCGCCCTGGTCGGCGTGCCCTGGGACGGCGGCACCACCAACCGCGCCGGCGCCCGCCACGGCCCGCGCGAGGTGCGCAACCAGTCCAGCCTGATGCGCAAGGTGCACCACGTCAGCCGCATCGCGCCCTACGACCTGGCGCGCGTCGGCGACCTGGGCGATGCCCCGGTGAACCCCATCGACCTGCTCGATTCGCTCAAGCGCATCAAGGGCTTCTACCGGCGCATCCACGCCGCCGGCGCGGTGCCGCTGTCGGTGGGCGGCGACCACCTGGTGACGCTGCCGATCTTCCGCGCCCTGGCCGCCGGGCGGCCCATCGGCATGGTCCACTTCGACGCCCATTCGGACACCAACGACCGCTACTTCGGCGACAACCCCTACACCCACGGCACGCCGTTCCGCCGCGCCATCGAGGAAGGCCTGCTGGACCCGCGGCGCACCGTGCAGATCGGCATCCGCGGCTCGGTGTATTCGGCGGACGACGAGGCCTTCGCCAGGGAGTGCGGCATCCGCGTCATCCACATGGAGGAGTTCGCCGCGCTGGGCGTCGAGGCGACCCTCGCCGAGGCGCGGCGGGTGGTGGGCGAGGGGCCGACCTACGTCAGCTTCGACGTCGACGTGCTCGACCCGGCCTTCGCCCCCGGCACCGGCACCCCGGAGATCGGCGGCATGACCACGCTGCAGGCGCAGCACCTGGTCCGCGGCCTGCAGGGCCTGGACCTGATAGGCGCGGACGTGGTGGAGGTGTCGCCGCCGTTCGACCTGGGCGGCGCCACGGCGCTGGTCGGCGCGACCATGATGTTCGAGCTGCTGTGCATCCTCGCCGACGCCCGGGCCCGGCGCCGCTGACCGCCGCGGGGGTTCACGGGGCGGCGCCCGCGGGGCTATAACGAAGGCCTGTGCCCACCGCCGCGAGAACCCCCATGCTGGGCAACCTTTCCGACATCGACCTGCGCCTGCTGCGCACCTTCTGCGCCATAGTCGAGGCCGGCGGCTTCACCGCCGCCCAGGTGCGCCTGAACACCAGCCTGTCGCGCCTGAGCGTGCTGGTGCGCGACCTCGAACTGCGCCTGGGCTACTCGCTGTGCCGGCGCGGCAGCAGCGGCTTCCAGCTCACCGAGGAGGGGCAGCAGCTGTACGACGCGGCCCAGGGCCTGTTCGTCGACATCGAACGCTTCCGCGAGCAGGTCACCGGCCTGGGCGGGCGCGACCGCGAAACCCTGCACCTGGGCTGCGTCGACGGCGTGGTCGGGCAGCACTGCTGGGCGCTGCCGCTGGCCATCCGCCTGTTCCGCCAGAACAACCCCGGCGTGCGCCTGAACCTGCACACCCAGCGCCCGGACGAGCTGGAGAACGCCGTGCTGGAAGAGCGCCTGCAACTAGCCATCGGCGCCTTCCACCACGGCCTGTCCGGGCTGCGCTACCAGTTGCTGTTCAGCGAGGAACAGAACCTCTACTGCGCCCCCGGCCACCCGTTCTTCGCCCGCGCCGACGACGAGCCGGGCCTGGAGGCGATCTGCGCCGCCGACTACGTCGGCCGCGGCTACATGGCAGAAAGCCGGCGCCCCCACGGCCTGGTGTTCAACCGCACGACCACCGCCTACAGCATGGAGGCCATCGCCAACCTGGTGTTCAGCGGCACCTTCATCGGCTACCTGCCGACGCCCTACGCCGCCGCCTGGGTCGCCGAGGGGCGGCTGCGGGCGATCCGCCCGGCGCAGCTGGCCTATCACTCGGAATTCCACTGCGTGACGCGCCAGGGCGCCGAGCCAGGCGAAGCCCTGGGCGCCTTCCTCGGCGCGCTGGAACAGGCCCAGGCGCAACTGGGCCGGGGAGGGCTGGAGCCATGAACGCACTGCACGCCTTGCACGAGGACGGCTTCGTGCTGCTGCCCGGCCTGCTGGATGCCGCGCAGGTCGCGGAAGTGCGCGGGCTGATCGACGCCCTGCGGCCGATCCACTGGGACTACGAGGGCCTGGTGGACCACTACAAGTGCGTGTTCAACCGCTCGCCGCGCTGGCTGCCGTACCTCGACCCGCCGGGGCTGACCGAGGTGGCCGAGGCGGCCCTGGGCGAGGACTGCCACGTAATCGGCCAGACCGCCTGGCGCTGCCACCCCGGCTTCATCGGCGGCGACATGCACCAGGACTACCTGCCGTTGCGCCTGCCGGAAGCCTTGCTGCTGGGCGGCTTCGAGCTGCCGATGTTCATCTGCACGGCGCAGGTCTACCTCGACGACATCGACCAGGAACTCTGCCCGACCTGGGTGATCCCCGGCAGCCACCGCGCCGGCCGCGCACCGCACCCGGACGAACGCAGCTGGCGGGGCAGGGCGGCCGAGCCGGTGCTGTGCCGCGCCGGCGACTGCCTGTTGTTCCGCAGCGACCTGTGGCATTCCGGCAGCCGCAACCTGAGCCAGCGCACGCGCTACCTGTTGCAGGTGCACTACGGCCGGCGCATGGTGGCGCAGAAGTTCTCGCCCTATCTCGACTGGCGCTTCGAACCCGAAGTGCTGGCCGCCTGCACGCCCCGCCAGCGCCGCCTGCTGGGCGACCACGAGGCGGCGGAATACGACTGAGGAGCCCGGCCATGAGCCAGACCCACCAAGGGGGCTGCCATTGTGGTGCCCTGCGTTATGAGTTCACTGCGGAGCTGGACGATGTCGGCCACTGCCATTGCTCGATCTGCCGGCGGAGTAGTGGGGGCATGGTGGTCACCTGGGCGACGGTGCCGCGCAGTAGTTTCCGTTGGTTGAAGGGGGAGCCGGCCTGCTATGTGTCGAGTCCGGGTAATCGGCGGTTGTTCTGTGGCAACTGTGGGGCGCAGGTGGTGTTCGAGACGGAGCGGACGCCGGAGACGCTGGATGTGACTGTGGCGACCTTCGATCACCCGGAGGTGGCGCCGCCGCAAAGGCATGTGTGGGTGAAGAGCCGGGTTGCTTGGTTGCATCTGGATGAGCAGTTGCCGGGGGAGGATGAGGAGGTTTTGTAGGCGCGAGCTAGCCGGCGGTTCTTGTGCGCTGGATCGGTTCCGTACCCTCTCCCCAGCCCTCTCCCTGAAGGGAGAGGGGGCTTGTCCGTGCCGAGCGGAGGCCTGGTTTCAGCCGGCAATCTCTGTGCTAGCCGGCTAACTCCAGAACATCAGTGCCTGCCCAACGGTCCCCTCTCCCTTCAGGGAGAGGGTTAGGGAGAGGGCGCTCTTCAGCTCAAGCACCGACCCCTGCCGGTAGAACCCTTTACCAGTCGTAGGGCGTACAACCGTTCGCGGTTGTACGCCGCTACACCGGACTTGTCTCTAACTCCGAGGCTGACCTGGGCGACGGCCGAAGTCACTCCAGGTCGACCCTGGCTCGTGGCTGGGCCAAGGTGAAACGGCGTATAACCGCGAACGGTTATACGCCCTACGCGGCATTTCAGAACGCCATCTGCCACTGCGCGATCAGCGCATGGTTCTGCGCCTGGCTGCCTTTCTCGCCGCTGTAGGCCAGGCCGATGCTGTGGCGGGCCGACAGGCCCAGGTCCAGGCCCAGGTCCAGCAGCAGGCTGTTGCGGTCCAGCGCCGTGCCCTGGACGCTGAAGGCGCCGCCGCCGGCGAGGAAGGCCTGGCGGGTGCTGCTGTCCAGGTCGCCGTAGGTGTGGCGCCAGCCCAGGCCCAGGCGCGGGGTCAGGCTCATGCCGTTGTCCAGGCTGGTGAGCCAGGCCGTGCGCAGGCCCAGGGTGCTGCTGAGGTTGTGCTGGCTTTGCTCGTCCACGTGCAGGGCCGCGGCGCCGCCTTTTTCGTCGTAGGCGTCGCGCTTGTAGTACTGGTAACCGAGATTGGCGTAGGGCTCGGCGCTCAGGCGGCCGTCGCCGAGCTGGTAGCCGGCCTCGGCGAAGGTCTGCCAGCTGTGGGCGTCGTAGTCGCCCTTGGGGCGGTCGCTGAAGCCGTCGAACTCGACGCGGCGTTTGCTTTCGCCGTCGTGGCTGCTGTAGGCCGCGCCCAGGCGCAGGGCCAGCGGGCCGTCCTGGCGCAGGGCGTAGGTGCCCAGGTGCCAGCTGTCGATGTCGCCGGAGGTGCCGCCCTGGCCGTCGAGGTCGGTGTGCGAGTAGCCGCCCAGCACGCCCAGGCGCCATTGGCCGTCCAGCGCCCAGTCGGCGCCCAGCAAGGTGCCGCCGGTGTCCTGGTCGAGGTCGCCGCTGCCGTGCTCGCCGTCCAGTTGGCCGTGGCTGCCGATGCCTTGCAGCCAGAGGCGGCCGGCGGCGTTCGGGTCGTTCAGGTTGCGCGCCTCGCTGGGTACGCCGAGGGCGGCCAGCTGCGGGGTGTCGCGCTCGTCGCTGGCCACCAGCAGGCCGCCGCCGAGCTGGCGCAGCGCGCCGAGCATGGCGCCGCCCACCGCCTGGCTGCCGGCCAGGGTGGCGGCGGCCAGGTTGGCGTTGCTGGCGCCGGCCAGCTGTTCCACGGCGCGGCCGGCGTTGCCGGCGTCGCTGGTGATCAGCGCGTTGTACAGCTGGCCCATGCCCTGGCCCTGCAGGGCGCTGGCGGCGTTGCGGCCGTTGCCGCTGCTGGCCAGGTCGGCGAACTGCACGTCGTTGCGCGTCAGTTGCAGGTTCACGCTGTTGGCGCCGTAGCCGAGGCTCGGGGTGAGGAAGGCGAAGTTGCTGCTGACCTCGGCGAACCGGCCGCTGACGCCGCCGCTGGCGTTCAGCACCTGATAGCTGCTCTGCCAGGGATAGTTGCCGGGCCCGGCTTGCAGGGCCAGGCGCGCGCCGTCCAGGGTCGCGCTGCCATCCACTTGCAGAGTGGCGTGGCTGCCGTCGGCCTCCACGCCGTAGGCCAGGGTCGAGCCGCTGCGCAGGGCCAGGTCGCCGGTCACGTGGGTGGCGCCCTGTTGCGGGTTGGCCAGCAGGGTGCCGCTGACGTCCAGGCCGCCGACGCTGCCGCTGCCGGCGTAGCTGGCGCCGCTGTCCACCAGCAGGCTGCCGGCGATGCCGCCCTGGTTGATCAGCTGGGCGCCGGCGAAGACTTCGCCGCCTTCGCTGAAATCGCCGCTGCCGCTGAGGGTCCAGGCGCCCTGGCGCACTTCCAGGCGCTCGAAGTTGCGGCTCTGGCCGAAGCTGCCGCCGCGGGCGTCGTCGAAGCTCACCCGGTCATGGCCGTCGCCGCCGTCCACCAGGCCTTCGAAGCGGCTGCCGGCGAGCAGCGTCAGGCTGTCGTCGCCGCCGCCCAGTTCCAGGGCGATGCCGTTGCCGCCGTGGATCAGGCCGTCGTTGATCACGCTGTCGGCGAAGTCGCCGACCAGGCTCACGCCGCTGGAAGCCAGGCCCTCGATGGTGCCGTGGTTCTCCAGGGTGGTGGCGCCGTAGCCGCTGCCGGCGGAGCCATCGTCCACCAGGATGCCGCGGCTGGCGCCGCTGATCAGCGCGCCGGCGGCGTTGTAGACGCTGCCGCCGCCCATGGCGATGCCCTCGCTGCCGTTGGGCTGGCCGCCCTTGTCGACGCCGGCCGCGCCTATGCCTTCGATGATCCCGTGGTTCTCGATGTGGCCGATCAGGTCGATGTCCACGCCATCGCCGTCGCCATCGGGCACCAGGCCGTTGTAGGCGCCGGTGATGCGCCCGTAGTTGCTGACCGTGCCGTTGCCGTCGGAGCCGTAGCCCGAGCCGTTGCGGCCGATGATCACGCCGTCGGCGTAGTTGACCAGGGTGGCGCCGACGTCGGTGGTGATGCCGTGGCGGCCGCCGGAGATCAGCCCGTGGTTGTAGACGCTGCCGCCCTCGGCGTCCTGGAAGTCGATGCCGTCGTTCTTGGCGTCGGCGTCGATCATGTCGCCGCTGCTGATCTCGCCGTAGTTGGTGATGCTGGCGTTGGCGCCGGGGCGGATGCCGTCGTTGCCGTCGCCGTGGATGACGCCGGTCTCGCGGTTGATGATGGTTACCGGCACGCCGCTGCGCAGGTCGTCGAAGTCCACCGCCTGGCCGGTGGCCGAGCGGATGCTGCCGGCGTTGTCCAGCAGCAGGCTGCCGCTGTCGAAGCCGTCCTTCACCCGCACCGCGTCGTCGCTGGCGCTGATGCCGGCGCCGGCGCGGTTGTAGATCCGGTAGTTGCGGGTGGTCGCGGCGTTGCCCGAGCTTTCGATGGCGCGGCCGCTGGTGGCGGTGATCTGCCCGCTGTTGTCGACCACCACGCCAGCGCCGCTGGTGGCGTCCTTCAGGGCGACGGTCTTGTCGCTGGCGGTGATGCTGCCGCTTGCGGTGACCTGCAGGCTGGCCTCGCCGGAGAGCGTCTGCTTGCTGGTGCTGGGCGTGCTGATGACGATGGGGCCGGCGGGCGCGGCGTGGGCGCCGGCGCTGAAGACGAGGGCGATGCTGAACGCCAGCGGAGAAGGCTTGAACGACATGGCGACGACCTTTTTCTTCTGGAAGTGGCCGTCGTTTATAGCGATGCAATCTTACGTTTTTGTAACCATGCTGGCTTTTTGCCAAGGCCGGGCGCGGGGCGCCCGGCCCTGCCGTCACTGCTTGTAGTAGACGATCTGGTTGCTGGTGGCGAGCAGCTCGCCGGCCTCGCTCCACAGCTCCGCGGCCTGGTCGAAGTAGCCGTTGCGGAAGGCCTGGCCGCGGGCCTCGCCGAGCAGGTAGCCGCTGCCGACTTCGGCCAACTGCGCGGCGTCGGTGTGGAAGTAGGTGGTGATCGACACGGTGCCGGCCGGCACCGGGGTGGCACGGCGCAGCCATACGCGCGGGTAGAAAATGTCGCTCATTGCCGCCAGGGCCGGGAAGTCCAGCGCCCGCGGCTGGGCGTCGCGCAGCCAGAGGCGGGTGCGGCTGTGCTCGCCGCTGCCGTCCCAGGTGCTGGGGAAGGCGCCGTCGATGGCGCGCATCTCGTACTGCTGCGCCCAGGCCACGCCCTTGCCGCTGGTGTTCAGCGGCGGCGTCTGCGCCGGCGCCGTGGCCTGCGGGCGCGCCAGGTCGAGTTCGCTCCAGGTCTCGCGGCGCAGGGCGGTGACCGCGGTGCCGGTGGTGGAGACCTGCTCCACGCCGTCGCCGTCCACCTGGCTCAGTTGCAGCAGCCAGTGCTGGGTGGAGCGGTTGGTGCGGATCGGCGTGGCGCGCACGGCGAAGGCGCCGGCCTCGATGGCGGCGGCGAAGTTCACCGTCAGCGCGACGGGCGCGCCGAGCAGCCGCGGGTGGCGCAGCACGGCCTGCAGCAGGGTGGCGGCGGTGATGCCGCCGAAGGGCCCGACCATGTTCCAGTAGTCGGCGCTGGTGTGGCCGTGGAACAGGTCGGCGTCGCGGGCGTCGGCTTCCAGGGCCAGGGCGCGGTCGAAGGGGTGCAGGGCGGAGTCGGTCATGCTCGGTGCTCTCGGCGCGGGTATCCGGTCCTTTTAGGGGAGCGGCCCGGGCGCGGTCAAGCGAACCGGGCGGTCAGGGCGTGACCTCGAAACGCAGGGTGCCGATCACCTGGCCGACCTCGGTGATCACCTGCACCTGCCAGCGCCCGGTCGGGTCGGCGGGGAAGTTCTGCTTGTGCGTCCAGGCGCGGTAGCCGGCCTCGCGGCCGCCGTGGATGTCCAGGGCGATGCGGTCGACTTCCTGGCCGTTGTGCAGCCACACGTGGAAGATGCGCTCGTCCAGGCCGCGCGGCGCGCTGATGGCGGTGTAGGCGTAGAGGCCCTGGGCGCGGATCTGCGCGGCGCCGACCTGCTCGACGCTGTCGCCGGGGGTGCGCTGGCTGTTGTCGAACTGCTCGGTGACCGCCATTTCCGCCAGCCACAGGGTGGACGGCGGCACCCAGGCGCGGCCGAACCAGCCGACCACGCCGATGCACAGGGTCAGGCCGAGCAGGGCGAACCAGCGCCACCACTTGTGGATGCCCACCGACACCACCAGGCTGGGGAAGGACAGCGCCACGGCGATGCCCAGGGCCCAGCGGTAGCTTTCCGGGGTGCTCAGCTGGAGGATCAGCGGCAGCGCGGTGAGCAGCACGGCGAACAGCGTCAGGGTGTGGTAGCCGAGGAAGGTCCAGCGCCGCGGCGCCAGCCACTTGTAGTAGACCGGGTCGGTGATGGCGATCAGCCCGGCCAGCCCCAGCACGCCGGTGAACAGGGCCTGGCCGCTGTTCCAGGTGGTGGTGACGAAGAAGAACGGCAGGACGAAGAACAGGCTTTCCTGGTGGATCAGCTGGGTCGCGTAGCGCAGCAGCCCCGGCGGCACCGACCAGCCGAAGCGCTCCTTGAAGCGCTGGGTGAGCAGGTTCTCGAGCATCAGCCAGAGCCAGCTGACCAGCATGACGATGGCCATGGCGCGGGCGAAGCCGGCGCGGTGGCGGTCGACCATCATGAAGCTGAACAGCCCCGAGCAGAAGCCGAACAGGGCGACCAGCCGCGGGTAGCGTTCGAGGAGCGAGAGGGCCAGCGCGATCAGGCGCTGCACGCGGGATTTCAACACAAGCATGACGAAGGGCCGAAGCCGGACAACCGGAAGGGCGGGGATTGTAGCGCTTGTGCCGGGCGCGGGGCAGCGGCGCTGGACGGAGGGTAGAGGCCGTGCCCGCCTGAGACGTAGGACCTTGTCCGCGATAGCCGGAGGCTCCGGCGCGATTCGCGGATGAGATCCGCTCCTACGCTGCGCCACCCGCGCCATTCCCCGTAGGAGCGCGCCCTGCGCGCGAATCGCGGGCAGGGCCCGCTCCTACAAGGGTTGGCATTCAGCCCCGTAGGATGGGTATCGCTCCGCTCAACCCATCCTACGAAGGCTTGTGTGCGGGCTCTGACGCCACCCCGCCACTCAACTCCTCGCGGGCATAGTCGACGAACAGCCGCGCCGGCTTGGTCAGCTGGGCGCGCTTGAGCCAGGCGGCCACCAGGCCGGAGGCGCTGACGTCTTCGGCGATGTTCACCATCACCACCTTCTTGCCGTCGTAGGTGCATTCCGAATGCGGCCGGGTGACCAGCACCGAGAAGCCGAAGCCCTGGCCGACCATGCCGCGCACCATCTCGATGGAGGGCGAGCTGAAGGCGATGTTCGGCGTCAGCCCCAGTTCCTCGAAGATGCTCACGAAGTAGGTGCGGCTGGGTTGCACGTCGAGCAGGATCATCGGTTCCAGCGCCAGGTCGCGCAGCGACACCTGGGCCTGGCGGGCGAAGCGGTGGTCGGCCGGGAGCAGGGCGTAGGGGCGCTGCGCCGGCATCAGCGGCTCGGTCTCGATGGTGCCGTCGAGGTCGTGGCGGTACAGCAGGGCCAGGTCGAAGCGCCCGGAGGTCAGGCCCTGCACCAGTTCCTGCTGCTCTCCGTCGCGGATGCGGATCTCCACCCCCGGGTAGCGCTCGCGGAAGCCGGCGATCAGCCGCGGCAGGTACAGCGGCGCTACCGTCTCGAAGCAGGCCAGGTCGATCTGCCCGGCCACCACGTCGTTGTCGGCCAGGGCGTTCTGCTCGAACTCGTGGGCCATGCGCAGCAGTTCCTGGGCCTTGCGGTAGAAGCGCGCGCCGCTGGGGGTGAGGGACACGCCCTGGGCGTGGTGGCGGATGAACAGCTGCACGCCGAAGCTCTCTTCCAGGCCCTTGATCGCCGTGGAGATCGACGGCTGGGCGATGTAGAGCTTGCGCGAGGCCTCGGCCACGCTGCCGCATTCCACTGTGGTCACGAAATACTTCAATTGCCGCAAGGTATAGGAAGCCACTGCAAGACCTCTATGGCGCGGCTTCGCCGGTGGCGTGCGCGCTCTCGTTGTGTCATCGGTTCATCGGAAAGCAAGGATCGGGCCCGCCGGCCTGCGCCGGGGAGCGCCGAGGCGCCTCCAGGTGCCGCACCATAACCCAGCATGGCGCACTTTGCCGGTGCGCGCCTGCCCAGCTTTTTCATATACCCCGAAGACATATTTAATATTTTTCCTCCGCCGGAGCATGCGCGACCATCAGGGGTACCACAGAACAAAACAATAATTGCTCGTGAGCAGGAGTGCCCTGGTGTATCAACTCAGCGACTGGCAGCAGCGTGCAGCCCGCCAGACCTTCATCGACGCCGCCCTGATCGATGGCCGCCGCATGGCCGCCGCCGACGGCGCCACCTTCGCATCCATCGACCCGGCCACCAACCGCCTGCTGGCCAACGTCGCTGCTTGCGGCGCGGCCGAGGTCGACGCTGCCGTACGCAGCGCCCGCAGTGCCTTCGAGCAGGGCCCCTGGGCGCGCATGGCGCCGCGCGAGCGCAAGGCCGTGCTGCTGAAGCTGGCCGAGCTGATGCTGGCCCACCGCGACGAGCTGGCCCTGCTGGACTCGCTGAACATGGGCAAGCCGGTGATGGACGCCTGGAACATCGACGTGCCCGGCGCCGCCGGCGTCTTTTCCTGGTACGCCGAGGCCCTGGACAAGCTCTACGACCAGGTCGCCCCGACCGCGCCCAACGCCCTGGCCACCATCACCCGCGCGCCCCTGGGCGTGATCGGCGCCGTGGTGCCGTGGAACTTCCCCCTCGACATGGCCGCCTGGAAACTGGCCCCGGCCCTGGCCGCCGGCAACTCGGTGGTGCTCAAGCCGGCCGAGCAGTCGCCGTTCTCGGCCCTGCGCCTGGCCGAGCTGGCCCTGGAGGCCGGCCTGCCCGAGGGCGTGCTGAACGTGGTGCCGGGCCTCGGCGAGCACGCCGGCAAGGCCCTGGGCCTGCACCCGGACGTGGACTGCCTGGTGTTCACCGGCTCCACCGAAGTGGGCAAGTACTTCATGCAGTATTCCGCCCAGTCCAACCTCAAGCAGGTATGGCTGGAGTGTGGCGGCAAGAGCCCGAACCTCGTGTTCGCCGATTGCCGCGACCTCGATCTTGCGGCTGAAAAAGCGGCATTCGGCATTTTCTTCAACCAGGGCGAGGTCTGCTCGGCCAACTCGCGGCTGCTGGTGGAGCGCTCCATCCACGACGAATTCGTCGAGCGCCTGATCGCCAAGGCCCGCGACTGGGCCCCGGGTGACCCGCTGGACCCGGCCAGCCGCGCCGGCGCCATCGTCGACGCCAAGCAGACCGCCAGCATCCTGCGCTTCATCGAGGAAACCCGCGGCAGCGCCGCTACCCTGGCTTGCGGCGGCCGCCAACTGAGCTTCAACGGCTCGGGCAACTTCATCGAGCCGACCATCTTCACCAACGTCGACCCGCAGCAGCGCCTGGCCCGCGAGGAAGTCTTCGGCCCGGTGCTGGCGGTGACCGCCTTCGACAGCGAGGACGAGGCCCTGCGCCTGGCCAACGACAGCCCCTTCGGCCTGGCCGCCTCGGTGTGGAGCGACGACCTCAACCGTGCCCACCGCGTGGCCGGCCGGTTGAACGTCGGCACCGTGTCGGTGAACACCGTGGACGCGCTGGACCCGGCCATCCCCTTCGGCGGCGGCAAGCAGTCCGGCTTCGGCCGCGACCTGTCGCTGCATTCGTTCGACAAGTACACCCAGCTGAAAACCACCTGGTTCCAGCTGCGCTGAGGGCAGGCCCGGGGCCGGCGCACCGCCGGCCCGTGCTGCCCCGGCGAACCGCTCGAGACGGCCGGTGAGACTGCCCAGGTAAGTCCGTCGCCCTCGATCCCCTGCAAACCCCTCAGGCCGGCTGCCGGAGCACCGCCGAGGGAACTAGGAGAAAGTCGATGACCGACAACACCAAAGCGCAACGCGAAACCCGTGACTACCAGGCGGCCGACGCGGCCCACCACATCCACGCCTTCCTCGACCAGAAGGCGCTGAACGCCGAAGGCCCGCGGGTGATGGTGCGCGGCGAGGGCCTGTACCTGTGGGACAACGACGGCAACCGCTACCTGGACGGCATGTCCGGCCTGTGGTGCACCCAGCTGGGCTACGGGCGCAAGGACCTGACCGCCGCGGCGAGCGCGCAGATGGACCAGCTGCCGTACTACAACATGTTCTTCCACACCACCCACCCGGCGGTGATCGAGCTGTCCGAGCTGCTCTTCAGCCTGGTGCCGGGCCACTACAGCCACGCCATCTACACCAACTCCGGCTCCGAATCCAACGAGGTGCTGATCCGCACCGTGCGCCGCTACTGGCAGATCCTCGGCAAGCCGCAGAAGAAGATCATGATCGGCCGCTGGAACGGCTACCACGGCTCGACCCTGGCGGCCACCGCGCTGGGCGGCATGAAGTTCATGCACGAGATGGGCGGGATGATCCCGGACATCGCCCACATCGACGAACCCTACTGGTTCGCCAACGGCGGCGACCTCACCCCCGAGGAATTCGGCCGCCGCTGCGCGCAGCAGCTGGAAGACAAGATCCTCGAGCTGGGCGCCGAGAACGTCGCCGGCTTCATCGCCGAGCCGTTCCAGGGCGCCGGCGGCATGATTTTCCCGCCGGAGAGCTACTGGCCGGAAATCCAGCGCATCTGCCGCAAGTACGACGTGCTGCTGTGCGCCGACGAAGTGATCGGCGGCTTCGGCCGCACCGGCGAATGGTTCGCCCACCAGCACTTCGGCTTCGAGCCGGACACCTTGTCCATCGCCAAGGGCCTGACCAGCGGCTACATCCCCATGGGCGGCCTGGTGCTGAGCAAGCGCATCGCCGAGGTGCTGGTGGAGCAGGGCGGCGTGTTCGCCCACGGCCTGACCTACTCCGGCCACCCGGTGGCGGCGGCGGTGGCCGTGGCCAACCTCAAGGCGCTGCGCGACGAGGGCATCGTCACCCAGGTCAAGAACGACACCGGCCCCTACCTGCAGCAGTGCCTGCGCGAGGTGTTCGGCAACCACCCGCTGATCGGCGAGATCCAGGGCGCCGGCCTGGTGGCGGCGCTACAGTTCGTGCAGGACAAGGCCACCCGCAAGCGCTTCGACAACGAGAACGACCTGGCCTGGCGCTGCCGCACCATCGGCTTCGAGGAAGGCGTGATCATCCGCTCCACCCTCGGCCGCATGATCATGGCCCCGGCCCTGGTCGCCGGCCGCGCCGAGCTGGACGAGCTGGTGGACAAGACGCGCATCGCGGTGGACCGCACCGCGAAAGAGATCGGCGTGCTCTGACGCCAGTCTCGCAGGCGCTGCCTTCCGTAGGATGGCGTTGAGCGCAGCGATACCCGTCGATGGGTATCGCCGCGCACATCCCCTCCTGCGAGCAGCGCCCTTCGCCACAACCGAACAACAACGCCGCGGGCCCACGCAGACCCGCGCGGTGGAACCTTTTTGCCGCCCGTTCGGCAACTGCCCAGCAATCCAAACCAACAACGCCAACCGGCTGTGGGAGTTCGTTCCATGAAATCGTCCTTGCATTGCATCCTCGCCTGCGCGGTCCTCGCCGCCACCGGCGCCGCCCAGGCGCAGGATCTCACGGTGATCTCCTTCGGCGGCGCCACCAAGGCCGCCCAGGACAAGGCCTACTTCAAACCCTTCGATGCCAGCGGCGCCGGCAAGGTGATCGCCGGCGAGTACAATGGCGAGATGGCCAAGGTGAAGGCCATGGTCAACGTCGGCAAGGTCACCTGGGACGTGGTCGAGGTGGAAAGCCCCGAGCTGCTGCGCGGCTGCGACGAGGGCCTGTTCGAGCGCATCGACCCGGCCGCCATCGGCGACGAGTCGCAGTTCGTCCCCGGCACCTTCAGCGAGTGCGGCGTGGCCACCTACGTCTGGTCGATGGTCATGGCCTACGACAGCAAGCGCCTGGCCAAGGCGCCGACCTCCTGGGCGGACTTCTGGAACGTCAAGGACTACCCGGGCAAGCGCGGCCTGCGCAAGGGCGCAAAGTACACCCTGGAAGTGGCCCTGCTGGCCGACGGCGTGAAGCCCGAGGACCTGTACAAGGTGCTGGGCACCCCCGAGGGCGTCAGCCGCGCCTTCAGGAAACTCGACGAGATCAAGCCCTACATCCAGTGGTGGGAAGCCGGCGCGCAACCGCCGCAGTGGCTGGCCGCCGGCGACGTGGTGATGAGCGCCGCCTACAACGGCCGCATCGCCGCCGCGCAGAAGGAAGGCGTGCCGCTGGCCATCGTCTGGCCGGGCAGCCTCTACGACCCGGAATACTGGGCGGTGGTCAAGGGCACGCCGAACAAGGCCCTGGCCGAGAAGTTCATCGCCTTCGCCAGCCAGCCGCAGACGCAGAAGGTGTTCTCCGAGAACATCCCCTACGGCCCGGTGCACAAGGGCACCCTGGAACTGCTGCCGGCCGACGTGCAGGCCGCGCTGCCCACCGCCCCGGCCAACCTGCAGGGCGCCCGCTCGGTGGACTCGGCCTTCTGGGTCGACCACGGCGAGGAACTGGAACTGCGCTTCAACGCCTGGGCGGCCCGCTAAGGCCCCCGGCCAACCCGAGTGCCCGGCGCGCCGGGCACCGCTTTGCCTTGCGAGAACCACAATGACAACGACGCAAACCCCGGCGGCGACCCTGGAGCTGAGCACCATCCAGCCCATCGCCCGGCACGAACGCCACGGCCGCGCCCGCGACCTCTTCACCATCTGGTTCGGCAGCAACATCATGCTGCTCACCGTGGTCACGGGGGCGCTGGCCGTCACCGTGTTCCAGCTGTCCTTCGTCGCCGCGCTGCTGGCGCTGGTGCTGGGCAACCTGGTGGGCGGGGTGTTCATGGCCCTGCACTCGGCCCAGGGCCCGCAGCTGGGCGTGCCGCAGATGGTGCAGACGCGCGGCCAGTTCGGCTCCTTCGGCTCGCTGCTGGTGGTGGCCCTGGTGGTGATCATGTACCTGGGCTTCTTCGCCTCCAACCTGGTGCTCGGCGGCCAGACGCTGCACGCGCGCTTCCCGGCCGTGGCCACCAACGCCGGCATCCTGCTGGTGGGCGCGGTCAGCGTCGTCGCCACCGTCTTCGGCTACCGCCTGATCCACGGCTACACCCGGCTGATGTCCTGGCTGTCCGGCGCGGTGCTGCTGGTCAGCTTCGCCTGGGTGCTGTTCATCCACGGCCTGCCGGCGGACTTCCTGCAGCGCAACGGCTTCAACCTGCCGGGCTTCCTCGGCGCGCTGTCGATCGCCGCGCTCTGGCAGCTGGCCTATGCCCCCTACGTTTCCGACTACTCGCGCTACATGCCGCAGGACACCGGCGCGCGCACCGCGTTCTGGTCCAGCTACTGGGGCTGCTGCCTGGGTTCGATCCTGCCCATGGTCCTGGGCGTGATCGTCGGCCTGTGCCTGGACGGCGGCGACGTGGTCGCCGGGCTGATCGGCATGACCGGCGGCTTCAGCGCCGTGCTGGTGGCGGTGTTCTCCATCGGCATCGCCGCCACCAACGCCATGAACCTGTACTGCGGCACGCTCTCGGCGATCACCGTCGGCCAGACGCTGATCCCGGCCTGGGCGGCCGGCGCCGGCTGGCGCGCGCTGATCGCCCTGAGCCTGTTCGGCGGCTCGCTGGCCATCGCCCTGCTCGGCCAGGACGACTTCATGGCCAACTACACCAACTTCATCCTCCTGCTGCTCTATGTGCTGGTGCCCTGGAGCGCGATCAACCTGGTCGACTACTACCTGGTCGCCCACGGCCAATACGACGTGCTGTCGTTCTTCCGCCGCGACGGCGGCATCTACGGCACCTTCAACTGGACCGCGGTGAACTGCTACGTGCTGGGCATCCTGGTGCAGGTGCCGTTCATGTCCACCGAGCTGTACACCGGGGTGGTGGCGCGCGCCATGAACGGCGCCGACATTTCCTGGATCGTCGGCCTGGGCGTGGTCTCGCCGGTCTACTGGGTGTTCAGCCGCAAGCGCCAGCGCGCCCTGGCGGAGGCCCGCGCATGAGCCGCCGGACCGGGTTCTTCTTCGACGAGCGCTGCTTCTGGCACGCCGCCGGGCTGCATGCGCTGATCCTCCCGGTGGGCGGCTGGTTGCAGCCGCCGGCCGGCAGCGGCCATGCCGAGTCGGCGGAGAGCAAGCGGCGGCTGAAGAGCCTGATGGATGTGTCGGGCCTGAGCGCGAAGCTCAAGCTTTCCAGCGCGCCGCTGGCCAGCGAGGAGGACCTGCTGCGCGTCCACCCGCTGGACTACCTGCAACGTTTCAAGGCCATGAGCGACGCCGGCCACGGCGAGCTGGGCGAGGAGGCCATGGTCGGCCCCGGCACCTACGAGATCGCCCGGCAGTCCGCCGGGCTGGCCATCGCCGCGGTGGACGCGGTGCTCAGCGGCGAGCTGGACAACGCCTACGCGCTGTCGCGGCCGCCGGGCCACCATTGCCTGGCCGACCGCGGCATGGGCTTCTGCTACCTGGCCAACATCGCCGTGGCGGTGGAGGCGGCGAAGGCGCGCCACGGCATCCGCCGCGTCGCCGTGCTGGACTGGGACGTGCACCACGGCAACGGCACCCAGTCGATCTTCTATGGCCGCGACGACGTGCTGAGCCTGTCGATCCACCAGGCCGACTGCTTCCCGGTCGGTTCCGGCGCGGTGGAAGAGCAGGGCGAAGGCGCCGGCCTGGGCGCCAACGTCAACGTACCGCTGTACCCCGGCAGCGGCGACGACGCCTATCGCCATGCCATGCAGCGCATCATAGTGCCGGCCCTGGAGCGCTTCCGCCCGGAGCTGATCGTGGTCGCCTGCGGCTTCGACGCCAACGGCGTGGACCCGCTGGCGCGCATGCTCGCCCACAGCGAGACCTTCCGCGCCCTCACCGCCAGCGTGCGCGAGGCCGCCGAGCGCCTGTGCGACGGGCGCCTGGTGCTGGTCCACGAGGGCGGCTACGCCGAAGCCTACGTGCCCTTCTGCGGTCACGCGGTGATCGAGGAACTGGCCGGGGCGGCCACCGAGGTGGTCGACCCCTTCCTGCCGATGCTCGAAGGCCAGCAGCCGGACGCGGACTTCCGCGCCTTCCAGCGCCAGGCCATCGAGCGCATGGCGCAGAAGCTCGGCCTGTAGGCCGGGATCAAGTCTGCGGCAGCGTGCCCGGGCGCAGGTAAGCCAGCACGTGCGCGACGTAGTCGGCCTTGCCCAGTTCGATACCCAGGCTGCGCAGGATGGCGTAGGCGGTGATGCAGTGGAAATAGAACTGCGGGAACGACCAGTCGCGGGCGTACTGCTGGCTGTCCATGTCGAAGATGATGCCGTTGGGCAGGTCGAGCGCGATCGGCGCCTCGGGCCTGCCATCGAGCGCATCGCCGGGCAGGTCGGCGAGCGCTGCCAGCGCTTCGGCGATGCAGGCCCGGGCATCCGCCAGGGTGCCCGGCCGCTCGTTCGACGCCCAGCCGTCGTTGCGCACCTGCAGCCACGCCTGTGGAACGGCCAGGCCGCGTAGGCGGTAGGTCGGCTCCAGCGCCTGGAAGCAGGCGAAACGCACCTGCGCGGCCAGCGGGTACATGTCCGGCGCCAGGCGTTGCGCCATCAGTTCGTCGACGTCGTTGCCGGCGGCGCTTTCATGGGCGGCGGCCTTGTCGAGCCATTGCGAGAGGTTCGTGAGCATGTGGGTGAACGAGGGGACGAGAAGGCTGGTCAGCGGCATGGCGGGCTCCGGGAAAGGGGAGCCGTCAGCTTAGTCCGGGCTCGCCGGCCGTGCTGCGCCATGAAGTCCCTGTCGTACTTGGCCTGCTGTGGATATCGCGGACGGAGTCCGCTCCTACACCTCCAGGGAAGCACGGCTTTTCGTAGGATGGGTTGAGCAAAGCGATACCCATCCTACGAAGAGCATGCGGCGCGTGCTGGCTGTGAGTCCTTTGTCTCCGGCTGACTCCAGCCTCCCCGCACACGCCGAACGGTCCCCTCTTAGGGTGAGGGGCCGTTGAGGCACGGGGCGTCATGTTTACCGTAGGAGCGGGCCCTGCCCGCGATTCGCGCGCAGGGCGCGCTCCTACAGGGGAATGCGGCGCAAAAAAAGAGGGAGCCCGAAGGCTCCCCTGGAGAGAAACCGCGGCGGGGGACGCCGCGGTTGGAGCGCTGGCCGCGGCTCAGGCGGCGCGGAACAGGTTGTGCGGGTCGATGACGAATTTCTTCGGCACGCCGGCATCGAACTCGCCGTAGCCTTTCGGCGCCTCGTCCAGGGTGATGACTTCCACCCCGACGATGTCGGCGATCTTGATGCGGTCCCACATGATCGCCTGCATCAGCTGGCGGTTGTACTTCATCACCGGGGTCTGTCCGGTATGGAAGCTGTGCGACTTGGCCCAGCCCAGGCCGAAGCGGATGCTCAGGCTGCCGTGCTTGGCGGCGTCGTCCACCGCGCCCGGGTCCTCGGTGACGTACAGGCCCGGGATGCCGATCTGGCCGGCCACCCGGGTGATGCCCATCAGCGAGTTGAGCACGGTGGCCGGGGCCTCGTGCTGCGAACCGGAATGGCCGTGGCCGCGGGCCTCGAAGCCCACCGCGTCGACCGCGCAGTCCACTTCCGGCTCGCCCAGCAGGTCGGCGATCTGCTCGTGCAGCGGGGTGTCCCTGGACAGGTCGGCGATCTCGAAGCCCTGGGCCTTGGCGTGGGCCAGGCGGGTCGGGTTGACGTCGCCGATGATCACCACCGCGGCGCCCAGCAGGCGGGCAGAAGCCGCAGCCGCCAGGCCGACGGGACCTGCGCCGGCGATGTACACGCTGCTGCCCGGGCCGACGCCGGCGGTGACCGCGCCGTGGTAGCCGGTGGGCAGGATGTCGGACAGGCAGGTCAGGTCGCGGATCTTCTCCATGGCCTTCTCGCGGTCCGGCAGCTTCAGCAGGTTGAAGTCGGCGTAGGGCACCAGCACGTATTCGGCCTGGCCGCCGACCCAGCCGCCCATGTCGACGTAGCCGTAGGCGCCGCCGGCGCGGGCCGGGTTGACCGTCAGGCAGACGCCGGTGTGCTGTTCCTTGCAGGTGCGGCAGTGGCCGCAGGCGACGTTGAAGGGCACCGAGACCAGGTCGCCGATCTTCATGGTTTCCACGCCGCGGCCGATCTCCACCACCTCGCCGGTGATCTCGTGGCCCAGCACCAGGCCGGTGGGCGCGGTGGTGCGGCCGCGCACCATGTGCTGGTCGGAGCCGCAGATGTTGGTGGAGACCACCCGCAGGATCACCCCGTGGTCGATCTGCCGGCCTTGCGGGTCCTGCATCTTGGGATAGGGGATGTTCTGAACTTCGACCTTACCTGGGCCGAGATAAACCACACCACGATTGCCAGACATACGCATTCCTCTTTTTTGTCGTTGTGGGTACAAATGCGCGGCGCGGCGGCCACGCGGCTTTGCACTGGGAATTCGAGCTGGAAGCTCAAAGCGCGAAGCTTGAAGCCAGGCCGCATGCTTCCAGCTTCAGGCTTCCCGCTTCCAACTGCTCTTTTTAGAGAACCACCGTCCGATTCGCGTTGAGGAACACCCTCCGCTCGATGTGGTAGCCCACCGCCCGCGCCAGGGTCAGGCACTCGACGTCGCGGCCCTTGGCGATCAGGTCCTCGGGGTAGTGGGCGTGGTCCACGGCCTCGACGCCCTGGGCGATGATCGGGCCCTCGTCGAGGTCGTTGTTGATGTAGTGGGCGGTGGCGCCGACCAGCTTGACGCCCTTCTGGTAGGCCTGGTGATAGGGTTTGGCGCCCTTGAAGCCGGGCAGCAGCGAGTGGTGGATGTTGATCGCCCAGCCGTCCAGCCTGCGGCACAGCTCGGGGGAGAGCACCTGCATGTAGCGGGCGAGGATCACCAGTTCCGCGCCGCTTTGCTCGATCACCTGCCACACCTTGGCTTCCTGGGCGGCCTTGTCCTGCGGGTCGAGGGCGAAGTGGTGGTAGGGAATGCCGTGCCAGCGCGCCAGGGGCTCCAGGTCCGGATGGTTGGAGACCACCGCCGCCACGTCCATCGGCAGCTGGCCGATGCGCTGGCGGTAGAGCAGGTCGTTCAGGCAGTGGTCGGCCTTGGAGACCATGATCACCACCTTGCTGCGGTAGCCCGGCGGGGTCAGTTCGGTCTTCATCTGGAAGGGCTCGACGCGCTCGGCCAGGCTGGCGCGGAAGGCCGCCTCGTCGAAGCCGGGCGGGGCGCGGAACTCCACGCGGATGAAGAAGCGCTGGGCCAGGCGGTCGTCGAAGGAGTGGTGCTCGGTGACGTAGCACTGCTGTTCGAACAGGTGGCGCGTCACCACGTCGACGGTGCCGAGCAGGCTCGGGCTGTCGGCGGTGAGGATCCAGGTATCGGGGGTGCGGCTCATGACATGGCTCCGGTGGCGACGCGGGAGGGCGGGCCGGGTGGCCCGCCCGCCGGGATCAGGCGGCGATCTGCAGGCCGTACTCGGCGCTGGCGTCCTGCAGCCACAGCCAGAAGTAGTCGGCGAAGCTGCGGCGCACCACCAGTTCCCAGGTGTCCTCGCCGGTGTGGCGGATCACGCACTGGGACTTGGCGAAGATGCTGCCCACCGCCTTGCCCACCGGGAAGTTGCTCGGGTGCACGTCGTAGCTGGTGGACTTCATCAGCAGTTCGCGCACCTTCGGCCCGGTGAGTTCCAGCAGGGTCTGCCCGCCGCTGACGTTGACCACCGAGTAGTGCAGGTCTTCGCCGAGGGTTTCGCGCAGTTTCTTCTCAACAGTGAATTCCTCGCCGCCGGGGACGATCAGCAGCCACTCGTCCGGGCCCAGCCACTGCAGCGAGACCTCGCCCTTGGCTACCAGGCCCAGGGCCACCGGCAGCTCCAGGCCCAGGGCCTTGTGCACGCCTTCGGCGAAGGCCGCGTCATGGGCGCTGCCGCGCAGGGTCAGGTGGCCCAGCAGCTTCTTCTCGCGCAGGGTGATGCCGGCGTTGGCGACGCTGCGGCCGGCGAGCTTGTCCAGCTCGGCGTGGTGCAGCGGGGTCTCGACTTTCACCCCGGCTTCGGGGCATTGCTGGTAGAGGTTTGCCTTGCTCATTCGTATTCACCTTGGGGCGCCGTGCGCCCTGGAATCCTGACGCCCTCCTCCTGGCGGAGGAGGGCTCGGCCTTCGCTTGCGGCTTGTCGCTTACCGCTTGCAGCTGCTCTTAATCCACATTCTGCCGTTCGCCTTTCGGGTCGTAGAACACCGAGCTGCAGATTTCCGCCTCAATCACCCGGCCGTCGACCAGGGGCGCGTAGACCTTCTCGCCCATGCGCTTGAGGCCGCCCTTGACCACCGCCAGGGCGAAGCCGTAGCCGAGGGTGCTGCTCATGTAGCTGGAGGTGACGTGGCCGACCATGTTCATCGGGATCGACTGCTGGGTGGTGAATACCAGCTGGGCGCCTTCGGGCAGCACGTCCATGGGGTTGGTGGGTTTCAGCCCGACCAGTTGCTTGCGGTCTTCGCGCAGGCAGTCGGCGCGGTTCATGCCGCGCCAGCCGATCCACGAGAAGGGCTTGGTGCGGCCCACGGCCCAACCCATGTTGAGGTCGTCCGGGGTCACCGAGGCGTCGGTGTCCTGGCCGACAATGATGAAGCCCTTCTCGGCGCGCAGCACGTGCATGGTCTCGGTGCCGTATGGGGTCAGGTCGTACTTCTTGCCGGCCTCGACTATGGCTTCCAGCACGCCCATGGCGTAGTTGGCCTGGATGTTCACCTCGTAGGAGAGCTCGCCGGTGAAGGAGATGCGGAATACCCGCGCCGGCACGCCGGCCACCTTGCCTTCCTTCCAGGTCATGAAGGGGAAGGCGTCCTTGTCCAGGTCGATGTCGGTGACCTCGGCCAGCAGCTTGCGGCTGTTGGGGCCGGACAGGGTCAGGGTGGCCCAGTGGTCGGTGACCGAGGTGAAGTACACCTTCAGCTCCGGCCATTCGGTCTGGTGGTACAGCTCCAGCCACTCCAGCACGCGGGCGGCGCCGCCGGTGGTGGTGGTCATGACGAAGTGGTTGTCCGCCAGGCACGCGGTCACGCCGTCGTCGAAGACCATGCCGTCTTCCTTGCACATCAGGCCGTAGCGGGCCTTGCCCACGTCCAGCTTGGTCCAGGCGTTGGTGTAGACGCGGTTGAGGAACTCGCGGGCGTCCGGGCCCTGGATGTCGATCTTGCCCAGGGTGGAGGCGTCCAGCAGGCCCACCGACTCGCGCACCGCGCGGCATTCGCGGGCCACGGCGGCGTGCATGTCCTCGCCGGCTTTGGGGAAGTACCAGGGGCGCTTCCACTGGCCGACGTCCTCGAACTCGGCGCCGTTCTTCACGTGCCAGGCGTGCAGGGCGGTGAAGCGCACCGGCTCGAACAGGTGGCCGCAGTGGCGGCCGGCCACGGCGCCGAAGGTCACCGGGGTGTAGTTCGGGCGGAACATGGTGGTGCCGGTCTCGGCGATGCTCTTGCCCTGGGCGCGGGCGGCGATGGCCAGGCCGTTGATGTTGCCCAGCTTGCCCTGGTCGGTGCCGAAGCCCAGCGCGGTGTAGCGCTTGACGTGCTCGATGGACTCGAAGCCCTCGCGGCAGGCCAGCTCGATGGCCGCGGCGGTGACGTCGTTCTGCGGGTCGACGAACTGCTTGGGCGCGCGGGAAGTGGGCTTCTCGTGGGGCACCTGGAACAGCGCCACGGTCGGCTCCTCGACCCGCTCGGAAGCCTTCGGCAGCTCGCCTGCGACGGCCTTGAAGCCGGCGTCCTCGGCGGCCTGGGTGCCGGCGTTGTAGCCGTCCTGCAGGTTGTCGGCGAGGCGGAACACGCCGTTCACGGCGCCTGCGCAGATGCGCTTCTGCAGGCCTTCGCCGGGGACGAAGGCGAGGATGTCCTCGCGCCACTCGGGCTTGCCGCCCAGGTGCGAGGCCAGGTGCACCACCGGGCTGTAGCCGCCGGAGCTGGCGATCAGGTCGCAGTCCAGCCAGTCGCCGGGGGCGGTGACCTTCAGGCGGATGGGGTCGATGGCGGCGATTTTCGCGCCGCTCACGCGCTTGCCGCCGCGGGCTTCGATCACCGCGCTGCCGGTGATGACGCGCATGCCGCGCTTGCGGGCTTCTTCCACCCACTCGCCGCGCGGGTTGGCGCGGGCGTCGGCGATGGCCACCACTTCCAGGCCGGCTTCCTGCCAGTCCAGGGCCACGCGGTAGGCGTAGTCGTTGTTGGTGGAGAGCACCAGCTTCTTGCCCGGCGCCACGCCGTAGCGGCGCACGTAGGTGGAGACCGCGCCGGCCATCATGTTGCCCGGCAGGTCGTTGTTGGCGTACACCAGCGGCCGCTCGTGGGCGCCGGCGGCGAGCACCACGCGCTTGGCGCGCACGCGGTGCACACGGTGGCGCACCTGGCCCAGCGGCGCGGTTTCACCGAGGTGGTCGGTCAGGCGCTCGTGGATGGTGAGGAAGTTGTGGTCGTGGTAGCCGTTCACCGTGGCGCGCGGCAGCAGCACGACTTCCGGCAGCGACTTCAGCTCGGCCAGCACCTGCGCCACCCATTCGGCGGCGGGCTTGCCGTCGAGGGTCTCGCGGGTGTCCAGCAGGCTGCCGCCGAACTCTTCCTGCTCGTCGGCCAGGATCACCCGGGCACCGGTGCGCGCAGCGGCCAGGGCAGCGGCCAGGCCCGCGGGGCCGGCGCCGACCACCAGCACGTCGCAGTGGCGGTTCATCCAGTCGTAGCTGTCCGGGTCGACCTCGGTGGGCGCGCGGCCAAGGCCCGCGGCCTTGCGGATGTACTTCTCGTACGTCAGCCACATGGACTGCGGGTACATGAAGGTCTTGTAGTAGAAGCCGGGGGGCATCATCTTGCCGCCGACCTTGCCGAACACGCCCATCAGGTCGTTCTGCACGTTCGGCCAGCCGTTGGTGCTGCTGGCCACCAGGCCCGGGTACAGGGCCTGCTGGGTGGCGCGCACGTTGGGCACCTGGGTGGCCTCGCGCGAGCCGATCTGCAGGATGGCGTTGGGCTCCTCGGCGCCGGCCGCGACTATGCCGCGGGCGCGGGAGTACTTGAAGCTGCGGCCGACCACGTCGACGCCGTTGGCCAGCAGGGCGGCGGCCAGGCTGTCGCCGGCGAAGCCCTGGTATTGCTGGCCGTTGAAGGTGAAGGTCAGCGGCTTGCTGCGGTCGATGCGACCGCCACGGGAAAGGCGATTGATCTGGCTCATGTTCAGGCCTTCGCGACTGCGGGCTGGGCGGCGGGTTTCTTCTCGGCGCTGGTCACGCTGGGTTTCTCGCCGATCTTGTAGGTTTCGAGGATCTCGTAGGTCACGGTGTGGCGGGTGGCGTTGAAGTACTGCCGGCAGCCGGCGGCGTGCACCCACAGCTCGTGGTGGATGCCGCGCGGGTTGTCGCGGAAGAACATGTAGTCGCCCCACTCCTCGTCGGTGCAGGCGCCGGGGTCCAGCGGGCGCGGGATGTGCGCCTGGCCCTTGGCGTGGAATTCCTCTTCGGAGCGCAGCTCGCCGCAGTGAGGGCAGAAGATATGCAACATGGTGAAGGCCCTCTTAGTGAGCTACTGCCGCAGCGCCGTGCTCGTCGATGAGCGCGCCACTGTGGAAACGTTCGATGGAGAAGGGTGCGGCCAGCGGGTGCGGCTCGCCGGTCGCCAGGGTGGCGGCGAAGACGTTGCCCGAGCCGGGGGTGGCCTTGAAGCCGCCGGTGCCCCAGCCGCAGTTGAAGAACAGGTTCTTCACCGGCGTCTTGCCGATGATCGGGCAGGCGTCCGGGGTGGTGTCGACGATGCCGCCCCACTGGCGGTTCATGCGCACGCGGGAGAGCACCGGGAACATCTCGACGATGGCCTGCAGGGTGTGCTCGATCACCGGGTAGGAGCCGCGCTGGCCGTAGCCGTTGTAGCCGTCGATGCCGGCGCCGATGACCAGGTCGCCCTTGTCCGACTGGCTGATGTAGCCGTGCACGGCGTTGGACATGATGACGCTGTCGATGATCGGCTTCAGCGGCTCGGAAACCAGCGCCTGCAGCGGGTGCGATTCGATCGGCAGGCGGAAGCCGGCGAGCTTGGCCATGTGCCCGGAGTTGCCCGCGGTGACCACGCCGACGCGCTTGGCGCCGATGAAGCCGCGGTTGGTCTCGACGCCGATCACCGCGCCGTCCTGCTTGCGGAAGCCGATGACCTCGGTCTGCTGGATCAGGTCCACGCCCAGGGCGTCGGCGGCGCGGGCGAAGCCCCAGGCCACCGCATCGTGGCGGGCCACGCCGCCGCGGCGCTGCACGGTGGAGCCCATGATCGGATAGCGGGCGCTCTTGGTGCAGTTCAGGTAGGGGATTTCCTCGGCCACCTGCTGGGCGTTCAGCAGCTCGCCGTCCACGCCGTTGAGGCGGTTGGCGCTGACGCGGCGCTCGCCGTCGCGCATGTCCTGCAGGGTGTGGCAGAGGTTGTAGACGCCGCGCTGGGAGAACATGACGTTGTAGTTGAGGTCCTGGGACAGGCCTTCCCATAGCTTCATGGCGTGCTCGTAGAGCTGCGCCGACTCGTCCCACAGGTAGTTGGAGCGGACGATGGTGGTGTTGCGCGCGGTGTTGCCGCCGCCCAGCCAACCCTTCTCCACCACCGCGATGTTGCGGATGCCGTGTTCCTTGGCCAGGTAGTAGGCCGTGGCCAGGCCGTGGCCGCCGCCGCCGACGATGACCACGTCGTACACCGGCTTGGGCGTGGGCGTGCGCCACATGCGCTGCCAGTTCTCGTGGTGGCTCAGTGAGTGCTTTAACAGGCCGAAGCCGGAGTAGCGTTGCATGTGGGTGCTCCTGAAAATCTCGTGTCGCGGCGTTCTACCTGTAGGAGCGGGCCCTGCCCGCGATGCTTTCGGCCATTCGCGGGCAGGGCCCGCTCCTACGGAACAAGGGCCGCGGGAATCTCAACGATAGACCGGGAAGTCGGCGCACAGGCCGGCGACCTGGGTGGCCACCTTGGCCTCGACGTCGGCGTCGCCCAGGTGGTCGAGCACGTCGCAGATCCAGCCGGCCAGTTCGCGGCTCTGTTCTTCCTTCAGGCCCCGGCTGGTGATGGCCGGGGTGCCGACGCGGATGCCCGAGGTGACGAACGGGCTCTGCGGGTCGTTGGGCACGGCGTTCTTGTTCACCGTGATGCCCACGCGGCCGAGGGCGGCGTCGGCTTCCTTGCCGGTCAGGCCCTGCTTGACCAGGCTGATCAGCATCAGGTGGTTGTCGGTGCCGCCGGAGACCACGTCGTAGCCGCGGTCGATGAAGACTTCGGCCATGGCCTTGGCGTTCTTGATCACCTGGGCCTGGTAGTCCTTGAACTCCGGCTCCAGCGCTTCCTTGAAGCACACCGCCTTGGCGGCGATCACGTGCATCAGCGGGCCGCCCTGGGCGCCGGGGAACACCGCGGAGTTGAGCTTCTTCTCGATCTCCTCGTTGCTGCGAGCCAGGATCAGGCCGCCGCGCGGGCCGCGCAGGGTCTTGTGGGTGGTGGTGGTGACCACATCGGCGTAGGGCAGCGGGTTCGGGTACAGGCCGGCGGCCACCAGGCCGGCGACGTGGGCCATGTCGACGAATAGCAGCGCCCCGACCTTGTCGGCGATGGCGCGGAAGCGCGGGAAGTCGAGGGTCTTGGAGTAGGCGGAGAAGCCGGCGACGATCATCTTCGGCTTGTGCTCCACGGCCAGGCGCTCGACCTCGTCGTAGTCGATCAGCCCGGTGGCGGTGTCCAGGCCGTACTGCACGGCGTTGTACAGCTTGCCGGAAGAGGAGACCTTGGCGCCGTGGGTCAGGTGGCCGCCGTGGGCCAGGCTCATGCCCAGGATGGTGTCGCCGGCGTTGAGCAGCGCCAGGTACACCGCCGAGTTGGCCGAGGAGCCGGAGTGCGGCTGGACGTTGGCGTAGTCGGCGCCGAACAGCTGCTTGGCGCGGTCGATGGCCAGCTGCTCGACCTTGTCGACGTGCTCGCAGCCGCCGTAGTAGCGCTTGCCCGGGTAGCCTTCGGCGTACTTGTTGGTCAGCCCGCTGCCCTGGGCCTGCATGACGCGCTTGCTGGTGTAGTTCTCCGAGGCGATCAGCTCCAGGTGGTCTTCCTGGCGTTCTTCCTCGGCGGCCATGGCGGCGAAGAGTTCGTCGTCGTAGCCCTGGATCTGGTCATGCTTGCTGAACATCGCGGTCTCCGTGCGACAGGCGCGTCGCTTGTGGGTGGAGGCTGCCCTGACCGCCCGCGCCGGGAGCCTGGCAGGGCTCGGCGCGAAGGGATCGGTATTAGCCAGTTGCAATCGATTGTGCGCAATAGCCAGCCCCCCCATTTGCCTGTTTGCGACGTCAAAATGCCCAAACCTACCCGCGCGCTGCACCGCCCGTCCCTGCTTCGTCTGCGCCGGGCCCGCGGCAGCCGCGAAGGCGTCGGCGCGACATCGCCAAGGGTGTAAGCTGGAGGCCGCCAGCGCCCCCGGCGCATGTCGCAGAAGAACAAGAAAAGCAGGCTGTCCTGACTGCCGTCGCCCCGCCCCGCGGAAAACGCCGTGCCAGCCAGCGCAGTGGAGGTTTCGATGATGCTCAGTGCTGTCCCGACCAACGGTCGCGAACACCAACCCGACGCCGTTGCGGCCACCGCCACCAGGACCTTCGGCTTCCTGCTGGTGCCCAACTTCACCACCATCGGCTTCGCCTCGGCGGTGGAAACCCTGCGCATGGCCAACCTGGCGGCGCACCGGCCGCTGTACCGCACCCTGCAGATAGCCGCGGACCTGGAGCCGGTGCGCGCCAGCAACGGCATGCGCGTAGTGCCGGACCACGGCATCGACGAGGTGCCGCGCCTGGACGCGCTCTTCGTGGTCGGCTCCAACCCCATCCCGGCCAAATGCGACCGGCGCCTGCTCGACTGGCTGCGCAAGCTGGCCCGCCAGGGCGTGCCGCTGGGCGGCATCTGCACCGGCAGCCACCTGCTGGCCAGCGCCGGGCTGCTCAAGGACTACCGCTGCACCATCCACTGGGAAGACATCGAGCAGCTCAAGGAGCGTTTCCCCGGCATCGTCATCTCCAACCAGCTGTTCGAGCTGGACCGCGACCGCTACACCTGCTCCGGCGGCACCGCGGCCATGGACATGACCCTGCAGCTGATCGCCCGCGAGCCGGGCGGCGTGGAGATCGCCACCCGCGCCGCCGAGCTGCTGCTGTGCGACCGCATGCGCGGTTCCCGCGAGCAGCAGCGCATCCCCCTGCGGCAGAAGCTGGGCAGCGCCCAGCCCAAGCTGAGCCAGATCGTGGCGATCATGGAGGCCAACCTGGAGGAGCCGCTGGAGCTGGACGAACTGGCGCAGCTCAACGAGGTGTCGGTGCGCCAGCTGGAACGCCTGTTCCACAAGTACCTGCAGCGCACCCCCAGCCAGTACTACCTGGAACTGCGCCTGAACCGCGCCCGCGACCTGCTGTTGCGCAGCGAGGCGCAGATCCGCGAAATCGCCCTGTCCTGCGGCTTCACCTCGCCGGCGCACTTCTCCAAGTGCTACAGCCGCTTCTTCGGCTGCTCGCCGCGCGGCCAGCGCAAGCAGAGCCCACTGGGGGCCTGAAACGCGAAAAGCCGTGCCCCTGGGCACGGCTTTTCGTTACGGATGGCGCGGCCGCCTCAATCCTCCATCGGCCGGTGCGCCGTCTCCCGCACGCAGAGCATCACCAGCAGCGCCACCGCCGCCGCGGCCACCAGCATCCAGGCCGGCGCCAGCTTGTTGCCGGTGAGGCTGATCAGCCAGGTGGCGATGAACGGCGCGGTGCCGCCGAACAGCGCATTGGCGGTGTTGAAGCTGAAGGCGAAGCCGGTGTAGCGCACGCGGGTGGGGAAGATTTCCGCGAGGAAGCAGGGCAGGGTGCCGTCGTTCATCGCCAGCATCAGGCCGAAGCCGATCTGGATCAGCAGGATGAAGGCGAAGCCCTGGTCGCCCAGCAGGCGGAACAGCGGCACGGTGAGCGCCAGGAACAGCAGCGAGGCGGCCACCAGCATGGTCTTGCGGCCGAAGCGGTCGGACAGCTTGCCCATCAGGAAGATGAAGCCGATGTAGGTGGCCAGCGACACGGTGGAGGCGAGGAAGGAATCGCTCTCGCTCATGCCCATCTCCGCGGACAGGTAGGTCGGCATATAGCTGAGGATCAGGTAGAAGGCCACCGCGTTCAGGCAGGTGGCGCCCACGGCCACCAGCAGGTGCTTGCGGTGGGTGCCGAACAGCTCGCGGATCGGCGCGCGGTGCTGGCCCTGCTTCTGCTCCATGGCCGCTTCCATCTCGCGGAACTTCGGGGTATCGGCCAGGTGCAGGCGGATGTAGCGGCCGATCAGGCCCAGGGGCGCGGCCAGCAGGAAGGGCAGGCGCCAGCCCCATTCGTGCAGCTGGGCGCTGTCCAGGTGCGCGTACAGCTGGGCGGCGAACAGCGAGCCCACCAGCAGCCCGGCGGCGGTGCTGGCCGGCACCAGGCAGGTGTAGAAGCCGCGCTTGCCTTCCGGGGCGTACTCGGCGAGGAAGGCCGAGGCGCCAGCGTATTCGCCCGAGGCGGAGAAGCCCTGCACCAGGCGGATGGCCAGCAGCAGCCCCGGCGCCGCCAGGCCGGCCTGGGCGTAGCCGGGCAGCAGGGCGATGCAGAAGGTCGAGCCGGACATGATCAGGATCGACAGCGACAGCGCGTTGCGCCGGCCGAAGCGGTCGCCGATGTGGCCCCAGACGATGCCGCCGATGGGCCGCACGATGAACGACAGGGCGAACACCGCGAAGGTGGCCAGCAGGCCGGAGACCTTGTCGGTCTGCGGGAAGAACACCACGGCGATGACCGCCGCCAGGTAGCCGTAGGCGGCGTAGTCGAACCACTCGACGAAGTTGCCCATGAAGGCCGCGCTGGCGGCCCGGCGCAGGACGCGGCGTTCCTCGGAGACGGGGGCGTTCATGGCGCCTCGGCCATAGGCCAGGGGTTGCTGGGAGAGGCTCATTGTGCGCCTCCCGCCGGTTGGGCGCAGTGTTGCGCGGGGGTGTCGGGAGCGCCGCTGGCGCCGTGCGTGAAGGTGACCATTGCCCATACCTCTGTTGTTATCGAAATGGAAGTTCGGCAGCGGGTAAGTCGTGGCTGGCGCGGATACGCCCGGCGCAGCCTCTTGTTCTTATCGGTCGTGGCACCGCCCCCGGGGGCGGTGGTGCTCGTTCTGCAAGCGAAGAAGCCGCGTGCTGTGCGCACGCGGCTCCCGGGGTCATTTACGGATGATGTTGCGCTGCGGCCCGTAGGGGAACCGGGTGATGTTCTCGGCGCCCTGCTCGGTGACGATCAGGATGTCGTGCTCGCGGTAGCCGCCGGCGCCCGGCAGGCCCTCGGGGAGCATGATCATCGGCTCCATGGAGACCACCATCCCCGGCTCCAGCACCGTGTCGATGTCCTCGCGCAGCTCAAGGCCGGCCTCGCGCCCGTAGTAGTGGCTGAGGGTGCCGAAGGAGTGGCCGTAGCCGAAGGTGCGGTATTGCAGCAGGTCGTGTTCCAGGTAGATCTCGTTCAGCTCGCGGGCGATGTCGCAGCAGCGCGCGCCGGGCCTGATCAGCTTCAGGCCGGCCTCGTGGACCTTGACGTTGACCTCCCACAGGCGCAGGTGCTCGTCGGAGCAGTGGTCGAGGAACAGGGTGCGCTCCAGCGCGGTGTAGTAGCCGGCGATCATCGGGAAGCAGTTCAGGCTGAGGATGTCGCCCTTGTTCACCTTGCGCGAGGTCACCGGGTTGTGCGCGCCGTCGGTGTTGATGCCGGACTGGAACCAGGTCCAGGTGTCCATCAGCTCGCCGTCGGGGAAGCGCTTGGCAATCTCGCGGATCATGGCCTGGGTGGCGTGCAGGGCCACTTCGTATTCCGGCACCTGGTCGTGCAGCGCCTCGACCACCGCGGCGCCGCCGATGTCGGCCACCTGGGCGCCGTGGCGGATGATGGCGTGCTCCTCGGCGGACTTGATCATGCGCATGCGCATGCAGGCGGCGGCTACGTCCACCAACTCGGCCTCGGGATAGCGGGCGGCGAGCTTGTCGCGGTTCTGCAGGTTCAGGTGGTCGAACTCCACGCCGATGCGCCGGGCCTTGGGCAGGGCCTGCTGGATGGCGGCGAAGTAGTTGTCGCGCTGCCAGTCGGTGTAGACGATGTTGTCGGTGCCCTGGGTGCGGCGCCAGGGCTGGCCGCCGTCGATGTTGGCGCTGATGCTGACCGCGGCGTCCTGGGTGACCACCAGGGCGTAGGGGCGGCCGAAGGAGCAGTAGAGGAAGTCGGAGTAGTAGTTGATGTTGTGGTAGGAGGTGAAGACCGCGGCATCGATGCCCGCCTCGGCCAGGTGGGCGCGCAGTCTGGCCTGGCGGTTGGCGTATTCCTGCCCGGAGAAGGTCGGGCGGACCTTCTGGCCGTTGCGGATGCGGATCGTCTGGGGCATTTGCATGGCGTTCTTCCTCGCTGCTTCTTGTCGGTCGACGCGCCTTTCTGGCCCGTCGTTGGAAGGCATTGCAGCAGAAGGCCGGGGCGCTCTTTTGCACGAATCCGACCCGAACTTGGACGTATCCGCTCGGCCCGCGCCGGGGCGCTCTTCGTAGGATGGGTTGAGCTTGCGAAACCCATCGCCATGGCCTGATGGGTATCGCAAGCTCAACCCATCCTACGGCGGCGTTTCTCGGTGTCGTGGGCGCAAAAAAAGAGGCCCGCAACGTGCTGCCGACACGTGCGGGCCTGTGGTGCAACCGGGGAAAGGGCTAGTGCAGCGCCGCCTGGCGCCGCTCCTGGGTCGGCGGGCGGCCGAAGTGCTCGCGGTAGCAGCGGGTGAAATGCTGCTGGCAGGGGAAGCCGCAGGCCCGCGCCACCTCGGCCAGCGGCCGGGCGCTGCCGCGCAGCAGTTGGCGGGCGTGGGCCAGGCGCAGGCGCTGGTAGTAGCGCGCCGGAGTGCATTGCAGGTAGCGCTGGAACAGGCGTTCCACCTGGCGCCGCGACAGGCCCAGGGTGGCCGCCAGCTGCGGCATGCCCAGGGGCCGCGTGAGGTGCGCGCGCATCAGCGCGATGGCGCGCTGCAGGCCGGCGTGGGGCGGCGTGGAGGCCTGGAGGGTGCCCAGGCTGCGTTCGTCGTCGAGGATGGTGCGCACGGCCTGGGCCAGCGCCGGGCCCTGGCTGCGGCCGATCAGTTGCAGCAGGGCGCTGGCGTAGTCGCCCTCGCCGCTCGCCGGGCGGCAGCCTTCCGGGCCGCAGAGCAGCAGCAGGTCGGCCGGCGGGCGCTGGGCGAGGCTGGCGTCGCAGTTCACGCACAGGCCGCTGCTGGCCCTGGCTGGGCCGCCGTCCAGGCTCAGCAGGGCCCACACGGCGCAGCTGGCGCCGGCCAGCAGGTTGGCCTGGCGCAGCGGTTCCAGGGCCAGCGCCAGGGCGAACAGGTCGAAGCCGTCCTGCAGCAGGAAGTTCACGTGGGCCGGGGCGGTGTCGTGCATGGCGCTCTCCTCAGCACTCGATGATGCTGACGGCCAGGCCGCCGCGGGAGGTTTCCTTGTACTTGTCGTGCATGTCGGCGCCGGTGTCGCGCATGGTGCGGATGGCCTGGTCGAGGCTGATGAAGTGCTGGCCGTCGCCGCGCAGGGCCATCTGCGCGGCGTTGATGGCCTTCACCGCGGCGATGGCGTTGCGCTCGATGCAGGGCACCTGGACCAGGCCGCCGACCGGGTCGCAGGTCAGGCCCAGGTTGTGCTCTAGGCCGATCTCGGCGGCGTTCTCCACCTGTTCGGGGCTGGCGCCGAGGACTTCGGCCAGGCCGGCGGCGGCCATGGCGCAGGCCGAGCCGACCTCGCCCTGGCAGCCGACTTCGGCGCCGGAGATGGAGGCGTTCTTCTTGCACAGGATGCCCACGGCCGCGGCGGCGAGGAAGAAATCGACCACGTCCTGCTCGCTGGCATCGGGGTTGAAGCGCATGTAGTAGTGCAGCACCGCCGGGACGATGCCGGCCGCACCGTTGGTGGGCGCGGTGACCATGCGCCCGCCGGCGGCGTTTTCCTCGTTGACTGCCAGGGCGTAGAGGTTGACCCACTCCATGGCGCTGAGGGTGGAGCCGATGACGTTGGGCTTGCCGATCTCCAGCAGGTTGCGGTGCAGGCGGGCGGCGCGGCGCTGCACGTTGAGGCCGCCAGGGAGGATGCCCTCGGCCTTGAGGCCGTTGTTCACGCAGTCCTGCATGGCGCGCCAGATGCGCATCAGGCCGTCGCGGGTGTCGGTGTCGCTGCGCCACATGCGCTCGTTGGCCAGCATCAGCTGGGACACGCGCAGGTTGTGGCGGCGGCACAGCTGCAGCAGCTCGGCGGCGCTGTTGAAGTCATAGGGCAGGCGGGTGGCGTCCTGGTCGAGGGAACCGGCGGCGGCCTGCTCGGCATCGACGACGAAGCCGCCGCCGATGGAGTAATAGGTGTCGGCGTACAGCTCGGCGTCACCCTCGTAGGCGACCAGGCTCATGGCATTGGGGTGGTAGGGCAGGTTCTCCTCCAGCAGGCGCATGTCGCGGACCCAGTCGAAGGCAATGCGCCGCTCGCCGGCCAGGAGCAGTTCGCCGCTGCCGAGCAGGTCGGCCATGCGCGGGGCGATCTGGCTGGGGTCGATGCGGTCGGGCCATTCGCCCATCAGGCCCATGATCACGGCGCGGTCGGTGCCGTGGCCGACGCCGGTGGCGGAGAGCGAACCGTAGAGCTTCACTTCGACGCGGCTGACGCGGGGCAGCAACTGGCGCTCGCGCAGGGCGCCGACGAACAGGGCGGCGGCGCGCATGGGGCCGACGGTATGCGAGCTGGAAGGGCCGATACCGATCTTGAACAGGTCGAACACACTGATGGCCATGCCGGGGCTCCTCGAATGGCGATGCCGCTGCCGCCGATTCTCGGCTGCCTGGCCGGGGAAAAGATGTCCGCTCCCGACCTGAAAATGCACCTGGCTGCCACCGGGCCACTGCTGCACGCCGCGCCGCCCGCGGCTAGAATGCCGCCACTGTCAAACCCGAGGACGCCATGAAACGCTCCCTGATCCTGCTCAGCGCCCTGATGCTCGGCGCGACCCTCCACGGCTGCGGCGGTGGCGACGACAAGGCCAAGGCCGAGAAGGCCGCGGCCGCCGCGGTGCCGGCCGACAGCTGCACCGGCCACCCGCTGGAAAAGGCCCTGCCGCCGAGCAAGGAAATGTACGGCTACCCGTTCATCTCCCGCGAATGCGGCTACAACGACGCCAAGCTGGTGTACGGCACCGCCGACGGCAGCCGCCACCTGGAGATCAGCCTGATCGACACCGGCATGCCGGCGCCGGCCCAGGATGCCAATAGCGAGCAGGCCATCGCCTACCGTGGTGCGCAGGACAAGCTGCGCGACATGACGCATTCCAGCCTGACGCTGCTGAACAAGACTCGCGAGACCGCGATCAAGAACGGCACTGCCGACAAGTTCGGTGGCGAGGACTACCTGCCGGTGATCGACACCACCCGCATGGGGGATCCCCTGGGCATAGTCGCCCCGGCCAAGGGCGAGGCGGGTGAGTCCAGCCTGACTGGGCTGATCAAGGGGCGCTACGTGCTGACTCTGAGCAGCCCGGACAAGCCCAATGGCGGTAGCACCCAGTCCATGCGGCAGTTGTTCGTGCCTATCGTCGAGCAGATGAAGCTGACGGCGTTGCCCTGATCGACTGCCTGCGGCGTGACCCGCCGAATCGCGGACAGAGTCCGCTCCTACGGTTACAGGGACGCACGGGCGTAGGAGCGGACTTTGTCCGCGAGTGGATTCCCCTAGCCACGCCGAACAGCCCCCGCCGTAGGATGGCGTTGAGCGAAGCGATACCCATCACCATGACCGCATGGGTTTCGCCAAGGCTCAACCCATCCTACGAAGAGCACCTCGGCGCAGCCTGAAAGACAGTTGCTACGGCTCCAGGAAAGCACGGGCGTAGGAGCGGACTTTGTCCGCGATTGGATTCCCCCAGCCACGCCGAACAGCCCCCACCGTAGGATGGCGTTGAGCAGCGATACCCATCACCGCGACCGCATGGGTTTCGCCAAGGCTCAACCCATCCTACGAAAATCACCCCGGCGTAGCCGGCAAGACAGTTGCTCCTACAAAAGCTGTGATTTCGCTACGCTGCCTGTGGATGACTTTCTATCTTCCCGAGGCAGCTTTCGATGTTCGACATTTCCCAGCAATTCGCCAGCGACAACTATTCCGGCATCTGCCCGGAAGCCTGGGCCGCCATGGCCGAGGCCAACCGCGGCCATGAGCGGGCCTACGGCGACGACCAGTGGACGGCGCGCGCCTCCGACCACTTCCGCGAGCTGTTCGAGACCGATTGCGAGGTGTTCTTCGCCTTCAACGGTACCGCCGCCAACTCCCTGGCCCTGGCCGCCCTGTGTCAGAGCTACCACAGCGTGATCTGCGCCGAGACCGCCCACGTCGAGACCGACGAGTGCGGCGCCCCGGAGTTCTTCTCCAACGGCTCCAAGCTGCTGCTGGCGCGCACCGACGAGCAGGGCAAGCTGACCCCCGCGGCTATTCGCGAAATCGCCCTGAAGCGCCAGGACATCCACTATCCCAAGCCGCGGGTGGTGACCCTCACCCAGGCCACCGAGGTCGGCACCGTCTACCGCCCGGACGAACTGGGCGCGCTGAGCGCCACCTGCCGCGAGCTGGGCCTGCACCTGCACATGGACGGCGCGCGCTTCTCCAATGCCTGCGCCTTCCTCGGCGCCACCCCGGCGGAGCTGACCTGGAAGGCCGGCGTCGAGGTGCTGTGCTTCGGCGGTACCAAGAACGGCATGGCGGTGGGCGAGGCCATCCTGTTCTTCGACCGCGAACTGGCCGAAGGCTTCGACTACCGCTGCAAGCAGGCTGGCCAACTGGCCTCGAAGATGCGCTTCCTCGCCGCGCCCTGGGTCGGCGTGCTGCAGGACGACGCCTGGCTGCACTACGCCAACCACGCCAACCAGTGCGCGCGCCTGCTGGCGCAGCGGGTGGCCGACGTGCCGGGCGTGCAGCTGATGTTCCCGGTGGAGGCCAACGGGGTGTTCCTGCAGATGTCCGAGCCGGCCCTGGAGGCCCTGCGCCAGCGCGGCTGGCGCTTCTACACCTTCATTGGTGCCGGCGGCGCGCGCTTCATGTGCTCCTGGGACACTGAGCTGGAGCGCGTCGAGGCGCTGGCGCAGGACATTCGCCAGGTGATGGGCGCCGCCGCCTGAGTTGTCCACCGAATCTGTCGAAAACCCTGTGCGCAGCCTGTGGCCGGGCTGTGCGCAGGAGGCTGGCATATCGTGTGCGGACCATGGCGGCGGAGCATTCGTCACCGTAGCCCTGGGTCTGGCCATGCTGGCTGAACATCGTGGTATCCGTGCGGCGCACATTTGCGACACGCCTGTCGCTGACGAAACGGCGTACTTGCGAATCGGATGCACCTGGCATTGGCGAGGGGGGCTATTTGACAAGGTACAGGGGTTCCCAATGATGGAGTCCTGCCATGTCCAAGCCTGCTGCCCGCCAGACCGACATCGATGCCTGCCCGTTACCAGGGCATGGCTCCAATCCCACTGTCACGGGCTCACCCGACGTACTGATCAATGGCCTGCCGGCGCTGCGCGTTGGCGACAGCAGTGCCTGCGGCGACGTGGTTGTCGAGGGGATGACCAGCATCCTGGTCAATGGCCGACCGCTCGCCTTCCAGGGAAGCACTACCACCCATGGCGGCGTGATCATTTCCGGATCTGGCGATGTGCTCATTGGTAACCAGCACACGCCGGCGCCTTTCGTGCCGCCGGCGCCCATGCCCAATACCTTTCAGGACAGGTTTCAGCTGGTCTGTTCGCAGACCGGTGAACCGCTGCCCCATTACCCCTACGTCATTCGTCGTGCCAATGGCGCAATGGAGAAGGGCGTATCCGATGACCAAGGATTCACCCACCTGGTCAGATGCGTGGGCGAAGCGGAGAAGGTCCAGATTCTCGCGGGAGATGACGCATGAGCGGCGAGGCCGATGCCGCTCTTAAAGCGCCCGGGGTCGCCGATACACGAGAACTGACCCCGGCGGCAGACCAGGCGGTGAAAAGGATTCCAGTGATCGTGAAAACGGCGGTGGTGTTTTTTATCGGTGGTGCGGCGGACAGGGAGTCCTATTACTTCCAGGGACCGAACGACAACGTCGATGAGGCCAAGAAGATACTGGATGCCGATTTTGAAATGCAGAAGCAGGCAGGCGCGTACGCCTCCTATCATGTGGGCTACAGCGACGTGCGAGGCGGCAGGGACATCAGAAAGTACGTGCTGAGCAAGATTGTCTCCAAGGCCATGCCCGTCTACCTGGTGGGGCATAGTCTGGGTGGCTGGAACGGCGCACACCTTTCGCAGATTCTCAGCGACAAGGGCTACAAGGTGAAGGCGCTGATAACGCTCGACCCGGTCGGGGAGGGTTCCATTGTCTGGGTGGGGTCGGACATCTACATGAACAAGCCAACGCCGCAGGCCGAATTCTGGATCAATGTTCGCGCCAATGCCGAGAGTCCGGACGCGTCGGACCGCGTTGCCGAATTCGGTGAGCGCTGGATTCCCCAGGGTGCCAACATCAGTGTTGTAGCGAACATCCACCACGCCAATGCCGGCCGGATGTTCACGGTCATGATGCCGCAGGGCTTCTCGCCCTATGACTATCTCAGGCTCTCCATCCAGGAGTACCTGGCGAAATGAACAAGGTGCGGGTGTTCGCTTCGCTGCTTATCGTCTCGCTCTGTTCGGCCTGCATGAGAGACCATCACCAGCCGATCGCCAACCTGGCCTACCTTCGTTCGCAACCGGTGGAAGGTCGTATCAGCTTCCATCTTTACTTCGCCTCCGATCTGGATCTCGACGAGGTCTATTCCCATCTGGAGGGGAGCGGCAAGATCGGGCAGCGGCTTTACTGCTCCCTCGAGCGTGAGCCGCAGTTCAGCATGGGCCATGTGATCCCGGCGTTCGGCGAGGGTTCCGTCGAACGCATTGGCCAGGGCGGCGGCCGTTATCTCTATCTCTCCAGCCTGCACTTCGCGGAAACCAGTGACGAGGGCCGGTCGGATCGATTCATTGACCAGCGGCGTTTCAAGGAGATTCTTGCCGGGCGCAGGAGCGTCCCGTGCAAGGTGGTGATGACTGCCTACGGCTACAAGGCCTATTTCTCCAACATCCTCCTGCTGCCTGCAGATGACCTGCTGCCCATGCTGCCGGAGCAATGACGAGCCCGCGGGGCGACGCAGTGCCTCCCTTTGGCGCCTCCATACCTGCATCGGCGCCTGCGGCGTGTTCCTAGACACCGAAGTCGAGCGTGTCGAGGCGCTGGCGCAGGACATTCGCCAGGTGATGGGCGCCGCTGCCTGAGTTGTCCACCGAATCTGTCGAAAACCCTGTGCGCAGCCTGTGGCCGGGCTGTGCGCAGGCGGCTGGCGGGCGCATGGCCGCTGGGCCGGGCCAGGGCGCTCGGGGTTTGTCCGGCGGGCTGGATTCTGCCCCCGGAATCTGTTGGCCGTGCTGTGGATAAAGTGTGAATGAATACCTTCGCGCCAGGCCCGGCGGGGCCTGCGTGCGGTTGTACGTTTTTTGTCCTGATTTTTCCTGCATGCCTTGATTTTCAAGCACTTGCCTTGACCCATCGCTAGCCGCCGAGTTGCCCACAATGGCTGTGGAGCGAGGCGCGGGAAAGCTGTGGAAAAGCTGTCGGTGGATGGCTGCGCGAGCGAAACGGCGAGGGCTGCCGGGTATTGCTGGTTTTTTCACCAATGGCCCTGTTCGAGGGGGCTGCGGAAAAAACCGGCGGCGAATGGTCGCGGGCTGTCCACGGCTTCTGTTGAACGGCTTGTGACAAAGCTGTGGATAAACTGCCGCTGGACAGGCTTGCCGGGGCTTGCGCGGCACTGCTCGAAAAATCACCAGCGTTGCGCTTGAAGGCCCGTGGCGCAAGGCTTGCCAGCTTCCCCGGCGAATCTCCCGAACTGTCCACAACGGCTGTGGAGGCAAGCCTCAGCAAGCTGTGGAAAAGCTGTGATGAAACGGCTGTGGCAGGCATGTCCGCTGGGCTCGCGGCGGCTGGCTGTTTTTTGCCCAGAGAGTCCCGAGGTGCTACCTATACTTCCCGTTACCCTGCCTGGGAGGTGCCCCATGTCGAACTACTCGGTCGAACAGATCCGCACGGTCGCCCTGGTCGGCCATGGCGACAGCGGCAAGACCCTGCTCGCCGAAGCCCTGCTGCAGCGCAGCGGCGCCATTCCCGCGATGGGTTCGCTGGAACGCGGCGACACCCTGTGCGACGCCGACCCGCTGGAGCGCGACTATCACCATTCGCTGTCCGCCGCGCTGGCGCACTTCGAGCACGAGGGCGCGCACGTCCAGCTCATCGATACCCCTGGCCTGCCCGACTTCATCGGCCACGCGCTGCCGGCCCTGGCGGCGGTGGAGACCGCGCTGGTGGTGGTCAACGCGCAGAACGGCATCGAGCTGAACACCCACCGCATGATGGACTGGGCCGCCGAGCGCGGGTTGTGCCGGATGTTGGTGGTGAACAAGATCGACGCCGAACGCGTCGACCTGCCGACGCTGCTGGCCGACCTGCGCGAAGCCTTCGGCAAGGAAGTGCTGCCGCTGAACCTGCCGGCCGGCGGAGCGACGCGAGTGGCCGACTGCTTCTTCGCGCCCGCCGGCGAGGCGGACTTCTCCTCGGTGGAGGAGGCGCACCAGGCGTTGGTCGACCAAGTCGTGGAGGTCGACGAGGAGTTGATGGCGTGCTACCTGGAGCAGGGCTCGATCCAGCCGGAGGAGCTGCACGAACCCTTCGAGCGGGCCCTGCGCGAAGGCCACCTGATTCCCCTGTGCTTCGTCTCGGCGCGCACCGGCGCCGGCGTCGACGAGCTGCTGGCGGCGCTGGCGCGGCTGGCGCCCAACCCCGCCGAAGGCAACCCGCCGCTGTTCGAGCGGCTGGACGAGCAGGGCGGCGCCAGGCCCTTTCGCTCGCAGCCGGACCCTGAAGCCCACGTGCTGGCCCATGTGTTTAAGGTGGTGATCGACCCCTTCGTCGGCCGCCTGGCGGTGTTCCGCGTGCACCAGGGCACCGTGCGCCGCGACATGCAGCTGTTCGCCGGGGACGGCCGCAAGCCGTTCAAGGTCGGCCACCTGCTGCGCCTGCAGGGCAAGCGCCACGAGGAGGTGCCGCAACTGATCCCCGGCGATTTCGGTGCGTTGACCAAGGTCGAGGAGCTGGAGTTCGACGTAGTCCTGCATGACTCCCACGACGAGGACCACATCCGCCTGGCGCCGCTGGACTTCCCCACGCCCATGCAGGGCCTGGCCATCGAGGCCGGCCGCCGCGGCGACGAGCAGCGCCTGGCCGAGGTGATGCAGCGCCTGCTGGCCGAGGACCCCTGCGTGCGCCTGGACTACAACGCCTCCACCCAGGAAACCGTGCTGCGCGGCATGGGCGAGCTGCACCTGCGCTACCTGCTGGAGCGCCTGACCGGCAGCTACAAGCTGGAAGTGAACACCCGAGCGCCCAGCGTGCCCTACCGCGAGACGGCGACGCGCCCGGCCGAGGGTCATTGCCGGCACAAGAAGCAGACCGGCGGCGCCGGCCAGTTCGGCGAGGTGTTCCTGCGTGTGGAGCCGCTGCCGCGCGGGGCCGGCTTCGAGTTCGTCGACGCCATCAAGGGCGGGGTGATTCCGGGGCAGTTCATCCCCTCGGTGGAGAAGGGCGTGCGCGCGGCGCTGGCCGCCGGGCCCCTGGCCGGCTTCCCGGTGGAGGACGTGAAGGTCACGGTGTTCGACGGCAAGAGCCACTCGGTGGACTCCAAGGACATCGCCTTCCAGGCCGCCGGGCGCAAGGCCATGCTCGACGCCCTGCGCAACGCCGGGGGGCTGGTGCTGGAGCCGGTGGTGAACATCGCGGTGACGGCGCCGGAGGCGCGCCTGGGCGACATCACCGCCGACCTCACCGGCCGCCGCGGCCAGGTGCTGGGCACCGAGCCGCTGTCGGCCCGCGCCACCCTGGTGCGCGGCCAGGTGCCGCTGGCGGAGCTGGAGGGCTACGCCAACCGGCTGAAGGCGATCACCGCCGGGCAGGGCTTCTTCACCCTGGAGGCCAGCCACTACAACCCCGTGCCGCAGGACGTGCAGCAGCGCCTGGCCAGTGGGTACAAGGCGGTGCAGGAAGAAGACTGAGGAGGCCGGGTCCTGTCTTGCCGGCAGCGCCGGAGCGCTCTTACGAGAAGCCGTGTCCGCCCGGCGTGGCAGGAGCAACTGTCTTGCGCCGAGGTGCTCTTTGTAGGATGGGTTGAGCTTGCGAAACCCATGCGGTTGCGCTGATGGGTATCGCTTCGCTCAACGCCATCCTACGAAAAGCCGTGCTTCCTGGAATCGTAGGAGATTTATCCGCGATGCTCTGTGCGTGGGCTTGGCCTATCGCTCCAGGCGCATTAATTCAGATGCAGTTCCACCCCGAAGCGCCGCGACAGGCACGGCCACTGCTTCCAGGCGGTGACCGTCTGCGGGTCGCTCAGGCGGGCGCGGTAGGCTTGCGCCGCCGGGCTGGCGAAGACGCTGTCGTCGAGCATCGAGTCCACCGCGTGGTGCACGGCCTCGTCCAGCTGGTTGGCGAAGGGCTCGCCGATCAGCTGGTGTGCCACCAGGTTGGCCACGGTGGTGTCCAGCGGGATCAGCGGCTGGCCGAAGTGGGCGATGTAGCGGTCGTTCACTTCCTCCACCAGGCGGTGCGCCAGGTAGGCCTCGTCGAGCAGCGCGTCCAGGCCGTCGTGGCCGGCCAGCAGGTCCGGCGGGGTCAGGAAGAAGTGCTCGGCGACCTTCAGCACCGGCTTGATCCTTTCCTCTATGCCGGCGTTGCGCGCCACGCTGGTGGCGGCTTCGAGGAACTCGGGGACCTGCTCGATATAGGCATGGACGAAGCGGGTGAGCACCTGGACGGCATCGTCGCCGCTCAGGTTGATGCTCGGGTGCAGGCCCGCCATCTGGCTGTGGATGAGCCGCGCCAGGTGCCCGTTGCGCGTCTCGAGCCGGTGGGCCTGCTGAATCAGTTCGCGCAGTGCTGCGATATTCATGACAACTCCAAGACAACTCGATTTGGAAAGTGAAGAAAGACCTTAGCCGGGCGGGTCGGCGAGCTAAGACGCGATCGTCATAATCACGCAACCTTTATGAGGTTCGGGCATATCAAGCCGCCACCATGGTAGCGCAAAGCCGCAGGCGGCGTGGGTTTGAGAGCACCTTTCGCAATTGCGGAGGAGTTTTTTGCGCTGCGTTGTTATGTCGCAACCCCTGGCTATACTCCGATTCGACACACCTGAACCTGATGAACCCGGCCTGCCTTGCACGTGCCGAGGCTCGGCGGTCAAAGTTTGCTGTCTTGGCGGTCGCTCCCTTGGCCGCTGGCGTTTGCCGGCGGGATAAGAACAACGATAAGGGGAACCCGAATGCTGCGACATCCGCGTACCTGGATGGGCTTGCTGTCGCTCCTCGTGTTTACTCCGGCGCACGCCGCCTGGACGGTGAACATGACCCCGGGGGCGACCGAGGTCAGCCGTAACGTGTTCGACCTGCACATGACCATTTTCTGGATCTGTGTGGTCATCGGCATCATCGTCTTCGGCGCCATGTTCTGGTCGATGATCGTCCACCGCCGTTCCACCGGCCAGCAGCCGGCGCATTTCCACGAGAGTACCGCAGTGGAAATCCTCTGGACCGTGGTGCCGTTCCTGATTCTGGTGGTGATGGCCATTCCCGCCACGCGCACCCTGATCCACATGTACGACACCTCCGAGCCGGAGCTGGACGTGCAGATCACCGGCTACCAGTGGAAGTGGCAGTACAAGTACCTGGGCCAGGACGTGGAGTTCTTCAGCAACCTGGCCACCAGCCAGGAGCAGATCCACAACAGGGATCCCAAGGACGAGCACTACCTGCTGGAAGTGGACAACCCGCTGGTGCTGCCGGCCGGGGTCAAGGTGCGCTTCCTGGTGACTTCCAGCGACGTCATCCACTCCTGGTGGGTGCCGGCCTTCGCGGTCAAGCGCGACGCCATCCCCGGCTTCGTCAACGAGGCCTGGACCAAGATCGACGAGCCCGGCGTCTACCGCGGCCAGTGCGCCGAGCTGTGCGGCAAGGACCACGGCTTCATGCCCATCGTGGTCGACGTGAAGGCCAAGCCGGACTTCGACAAGTGGCTGGCCGAGCGCAAGGAAGAGGCGGCCAAGCTCAAGGAGCTGACCAGCAAGGAGTGGACCAAGGAAGAACTCGTCGCCCGTGGCGACAAGGTCTACCACACCATCTGCGCCGCCTGCCACCAGCCCGAAGGCCAGGGCATGCCGCCGATGTTCCCGGCGCTCAAGGGCTCGAAGATCGTCACCGGGCCCAAGGAGCACCACCTGGAAACCGTGTTCAACGGCGTCCCGGGCACGGCCATGGCGGCCTTCGGCAAGCAGCTCTCGGAAGTGGACATCGCCGCGGTGATCACCTTCGAGCGCAACAGCTGGGGCAACAACGACGGCGACATGGTCACTCCGCAAGACGTAGTGGCCTACAAGCAGAAGCAAAAATAACGAGGAGCCTGCGATGAGCGCTGTGATCGACCATCCCGAGCATTCGCACGCCGGCGAGCACCACCACGGCCCGGCCAAGGGCCTGATGCGCTGGGTCCTGACCACCAACCACAAGGACATCGGCACCCTGTACCTGTGGTTCAGCTTCTGCGCCTTCCTCCTCGGCGGCTCCTTCGCCATGGTGATCCGCGCCGAGCTGTTCCAGCCGGGGCTGCAGATCGTCGAGCCGGCCTTCTTCAACCAGATCACCACCATGCACGGCCTGGTGATGGTGTTCGGCGCGGTGATGCCGGCCTTCGTCGGCCTGGCCAACTGGATGGTGCCGCTGATGATAGGCGCGCCGGACATGGCCCTGCCGCGCATGAACAACTTCAGCTTCTGGCTGCTGCCGGCGGCCTTCGGCCTGCTGGTCAGCACCCTGTTCATGCCCGGCGGCGGCCCCAACTTCGGCTGGACCTTCTACGCCCCGCTCTCTACCACCTTCGCCCCGCACAGCGTGACCTTCTTCATCTTCGCCCTGCACATGATGGGCATGAGCTCGATCATGGGCGCGATCAACGTGATCGCCACCATCCTCAACCTGCGCGCCCCGGGCATGACGCTGATGAAGATGCCGCTGTTCGTCTGGACCTGGCTGATCACCGCCTTCCTGCTGATCGCGGTGATGCCGGTGCTGGCCGGCTGCGTGACCATGATGCTGATGGACATCCACTTCGGCACCAGCTTCTTCAGCGCGGCCGGCGGTGGCGACCCGGTGCTGTTCCAGCACGTGTTCTGGTTCTTCGGCCACCCCGAGGTGTACATCATGATCCTGCCGGCGTTCGGCGCGGTCAGCGCGATCATCCCGGCGTTCAGCCGCAAGCCGCTGTTCGGCTACACCTCGATGGTCTACGCCACCGCCTCGATCGCCTTCCTCTCGTTCATCGTCTGGGCGCACCACATGTTCGTGGTCGGCATCCCGCTGGTGGGCGAGCTGTTCTTCATGTACGCCACCATGCTGATCGCCGTGCCCACCGGGGTGAAGGTGTTCAACTGGGCCTCGACCATGTGGCAGGGCTCGCTGACCTTCGAGGCGCCGATGCTGTTCGCCGTGGCCTTCGTCATCCTCTTCACCATCGGCGGCTTCTCCGGGCTGATGCTGGCCATCGCCCCGGCGGACTTCCAGTACCAGGACACCTACTTCGTGGTGGCGCACTTCCACTACGTGCTGGTGCCCGGGGCGATCTTCGGCATCTTCGCCTCGGTGTACTACTGGATACCCAAGTGGACCGGGCACATGTACGACGAGACCCTGGCCAAGCTGCACTTCTGGCTGAGCTTCATCGGCATGAACATGGCCTTCTTCCCCATGCACTTCCTGGGGCTGGCCGGCATGCCGCGGCGGATTCCGGACTACAACCTGCAGTTCGCCAACTTCAACATGGTCTCGTCCATCGGCGCCTTCCTGTTCGGCACCACCCAGCTGCTGTTCCTGTTCATCGTCATCAAGACCATCCGCGGCGGCAAGCCGGCCCCGGCCAAGCCCTGGGACGGCGCCGAAGGCCTGGAGTGGACGGTGCCCTCGCCGGCGCCCTACCACACCTTCAGCACCCCGCCGGAAGTGAAATGAACCGGCACCCGCGGGAACGGCCCTGGCCGTTCCCGCAGGAGGGATAGAACATGAGCGACGGCAATATCGAGACGCGCAAGCTGGTCACCCGCCTGCTGGTGGTGGTGGTGGCCATGTTCGCCTTCGGCTTCGCCCTGGTGCCGATCTACAACGTCATGTGCAAGGCCCTGGGCATCAACGGCAAGACTTCCGGCAGCGCCTACCAGGGCGGCCTCCAGCAGGTGGACATGGCGCGCCAGGTGAAGGTGGACTTCGTGGCCAACAACAACATCGACATGGTCTGGGAATTCCGCCCCGAGAGCGAAATGATCGTGGTGCATCCCGGGGCGGTGAACCAGATGCTGTTCGTCGCGCAGAACCCCACCAACAAGCCGATGACCGCCCAGGCCATCCCCAGCATCGCGCCCTCCACGGCCGCGCGCTACTTCCACAAGACCGAGTGCTTCTGCTTCACCCAGCAGGTCCTGCAGCCCGGCGAGCGCATCGAGATGCCGGTGCGCTTCATCGTCGACCGCGACCTGCCGGCGGAGGTCCACCGCATCACTCTCGCCTACACGCTGTTCGACATCACCGCACGCAAGCCACCGGTGGCCAGCAACGACCGCTGACCGGCCCAGGAGAACAAGAATGGCAACCCACGATCCCTACTACGTTCCCGCGCAGAGCAAATGGCCGATCATCGCCACCATCGGCCTGCTCACCACGCTGTTCGGCGTCGGCACCTGGATGAACGACTACAGCGCCGGCAAGGAGGCCTCCCACGGGCCCTGGATCCTCTTCGCCGGCGGGCTGATCGTCGCCTACATGCTGTTCGGCTGGTTCGGCAACGTGATCAAGGAGAGCCGCTCCGGTCTCTACAGCCCGCAGATGGACCGCTCGTTCCGCTGGGGCATGAGCTGGTTCATCTTCTCCGAGGTGATGTTCTTCGCCGCCTTCTTCGGCGCGCTCTTCTACATCCGCCACTTCGCCGGGCCCTGGCTCGGCGGCGAGGGCCACAAGGGCATCGCCCACATGCTCTGGCCGGAGTTCCAGTACACCTGGCCGTTGCTGAGCAACCCGGACAACAAGCTGTTCCCGCCGCCCAAGGAAGTCATCGAGCCGTGGAAGCTGCCGCTGATCAACACCATCCTGCTGGTCACCTCCAGCTTCACCGTGACCTTCGCCCACCACGCGCTGAAGAAGAACCACCGCGGCCCGCTGAAGCTTTGGCTGGCGATCACCGTGGCGCTGGGCGTGGCCTTCCTGTTCCTGCAGGCCCACGAGTACCACGAGGCCTATAGCGAACTGGGCCTGACCCTCGGCTCGGGCATCTACGGCACCACCTTCTTCATGCTCACCGGCTTCCACGGCGCCCACGTGACCATAGGCGCGCTGATGCTGAGCATCATGCTGATCCGCATCCTGCGCGGGCACTTCGACGCCGAGCACCACTTCGGTTTCGAGGCGGCCAGCTGGTACTGGCACTTCGTCGACGTGGTGTGGATCGGGCTGTTCATCTTCGTGTACGTGCTTTGAGGAGGCACGCCCTGTAGGAGCGAGCTCAGAAGGTGGCGGAAGTGACCAGCTGCCCGGAGTAGAAGCCCCAGGCGACCAGGGCGAGGGTGAGGGCGGCGAGGATGACCCGCACGGTAAGGGCGTTGACCACACGGGAACCGTGGCCCTCGTCCTTGACCAGGAAGAACAACCCGCTGAACAGGCTGGCCACGGTGGCCAGCAGCAGAACGACGATCGCGGCCTTGAGCATGACCTGGCTCCGATTGCTGAGGGGGGTAACTTGCAGTATAGCCAGCACGCCATCGACTCCCGCCCGCGCCACGGCGTGGCGGCGGTCTTCCGGCCGGGCCTGGCGCCGACCCTGGTGGTCCTGGCGCTGCTCCCGCTGCTGGTCGCCCTGGGCTGCTGGCAGCTTTCCCGCGCCGCCGAGAAACGCGTGCTGCTGGCTGCCGCCGAAGCGCGCCGCGAGGCCGCGCCCATCCCCGCCGCGCAGCTCGAACGCCTGGCCAACCCCGCCTACGTGCGGGTGCGCCTACAGGGCCGCCTGGACGCCGAACATACCCTGCTGCTGGACAACCGCACCCGCGACGGCGCCGCCGGCGTCGAGGTGCTGCAGCCCTTCCACGACAAGGCCAGCGGCCTCTGGCTACTGGTCAACCGCGGCTGGCTGCCCTGGCCCAACCGCCGCGTGCCGCCAAGCTTCGACACGCCCGCCGGCGACCTGCTGCTCGACGCCTGGGCCTACGTCCCGCCGCCCGGCGGCCTGCAGCTGGCCGATGCGCGGCAGCAGGCCTGGCCGCAACTGATCACCCGCGTCGACCCGGACGCCACCTGGCAGGCCCTGGACCGCAACGGCCTGCCCCTGGAGCTGCGCCTGGAACCGGGCGACGCCGCCTTCGAGACCAACTGGCCGGTGGTCGCCATGGCCCCCGAACGCCACACCGGCTACGCCGTGCAGTGGTTCGCCATGGCCACCGCCCTGTTCGCCCTCTACCTCTACCTCGGCATCCGCCGCGCACGGGAGAAGCCCGCCCATGACCAGCCTGACCCTCGATGAAACCCAGCTGCGCCGCCGCAACCGCGGGCGCCTGCAACTGCTGCTGATCCTCGCCGTGGTATTCGGCCCGATGCTGCTGGCCACCGGCATGTACAAGTTCCGCTTCTGGGTGCCGGAAAGCCGCAGCTACCACGGCGAACTGATCGCCAACGGCAGCACGCCCGCCGACCTGGGCGTGCAGGCCGACGCCGCCAGCGACCGCTGGCAACTGCTGGTCACCGCCCCCGCCGCCTGCGCCGCCGACTGCCAGCAACTGGTGTACCTGGCGCGGCAGATCAACATCGGCCTGAACCGCGACGCCAACCGCGCCGAGCACGCCCTGGCCGCCGCGCAGGCGCTGCCGGCGGACTTCCAGGCGCAGCTGGACAAGGACTACCCGCGCCTGAAGCGCTACGCCCTGCAACCGGCCGCCGGCGAGCAGGCACCGCAGCTGTGGATAGTCGACCCCCACGGCAACCTGGTGCTGCGCTACGCCGCCGGCGCCAACGGCAAGCAGATCCTCGGCGACCTGCAACTGCTGCTGAAGCTCTCCCACATCGGCTGAGCGCAGGCCACGACAACGACAAGAACGGGGGCTGTGCATGACGAACACACCGCGTAAACCCGGCTTCTACGTCGCCGCCTTCGCCACCGCCCTGGCGCTGGTGGTGGTACTGCTCGGCGCCTACACCCGGCTCACCCACGCCGGCCTGGGCTGCCCGGACTGGCCCGGCTGCTACGGCTTCATCCACGTGCCCAGCAGCGAGGCGCAGCTGGCCCACGCCGAGCAGCACTTCCCCGAGGCCCCGGTGGAAGCGCAGAAGGGCTGGAACGAGATGATCCACCGCTACTTCGCCGGCACCCTGGGCCTGCTCATCGCTGGCCTTGCGGTACACGCCCTGCTGCGCCGCGGCCGCGACGGCCAGCCGCTGCGCCTGCCGTTGCTGCTGCTGGGCGTGGTGATCGCCCAGGCCGCCTTCGGCATGTGGACGGTGACCCTCAAGCTGTGGCCGCAGGTGGTCACCGCGCACCTGCTCGGCGGCTTCACCACGCTGTCGCTGCTGTTCCTCCTCGCCCTGCGCCTGTCCGGCGCCGTGCAACCGCTGCAACGCGCCGGCGCGCCGCGCCGCCTGGCAGCCTTCGCCCTGGCCCTGGTGGTGCTGCAGATCGCCCTGGGCGGCTGGGTGAGCAGCAACTACGCGGCGGTCGCCTGCATCGACCTGCCCATGTGCCACGGCCAGTGGTGGCCGCAGATGGACTTCGCCAACGGCTTCCACCTGACCCAGCACATCGGCCCCAACTACCTGGGCGGGCAGCTCGACAGCGACGCCCGCACGGCCATCCACATGACCCACCGCATGGGCGCCTTCTGCGTGGTGGCGGTGCTGCTGGTGCTGGCCTGGCGCATGCAGCGCGTCGGCCTGATCTACCCCACCGCGCTGATGCTGCTGGCGCTGTCGCTGCAGGTCGGCCTGGGCATCAGCAACGTGCTGCTGCACCTGCCGCTGCCGGTGGCGGTGGCGCACAACGGCGGCGGCGCCTGCCTGCTGCTGAGCCTGGTGCTGGTCAACTACCGCCTGCGCGCGCCGGTCAGCGTCGCCAAGGTCGCTGCGGCCGGCAGAGCGCGCGCACTGCCGGCGCTGGAGCGGCCGGTGGCCTATCCCTCGCAAGGCTGAACCCCCTTCAACGAACGGAGAGTCGAACATGGCCAGCGTACTGAGCGGCACCCGCAGCCAACCCGGCTGGCGCGATTACCTGGAGCTGACCAAACCCAAGGTGGTCCTGCTGATGCTGATCACCTCGCTGATCGGCATGCTGCTGGCCACCCGCAGCGGCGTGCCCTGGACGGTGCTGCTGTTCGGCAACCTGGGCATCGGCCTGTGCGCCGGCGCGGCGGCGGCGGTGAACCACGTGGTGGACCGGCGCATCGACTCGATCATGGCGCGCACCCACCGCCGCCCGCTGGTGGAGGGGCGGCTCTCGCCCAGCGTGGCCCTGGGCTTCGCCCTGCTCCTGGCGCTGGCCGGGATGAGCCTGCTGCTGACCTTCACCAACGCCCTCACCGCCTGGCTGACGCTGGCCTCGCTGCTGGGCTACGCGGCGCTCTACACGGGCTTCCTCAAGCGCGCCACGCCGCAGAACATCGTGATCGGCGGCCTGGCCGGCGCCGCCCCGCCGATGCTCGGCTGGGTGGCGGTGACCGGGCACCTGTCGGCCGAACCGCTGCTGCTGGTGCTGATCATCTTCGCCTGGACGCCGCCGCACTTCTGGGCCCTGTGCCTGCACCGCAAGGACGAGTACGCCAAGGCCGAGATCCCGATGCTGCCGGTGACCCACGGCGAGCGCTACACCAAGCTGCACATCCTGCTCTACAGCCTGGTACTGTTCGCCGTGAGCCTGATGCCCTTCGCCATCCACATGAGCGGGCTCGTCTACCTGCTCGCCGCGCTGGCCCTGGGCGCGCGCTTCCTCGACTGGGCCTGGGCGCTGTACCGTGACAGCAAGCCCCATGCGGCCATCGGTACCTTCAAGTACTCTATCGCCTACCTGTTCCTGCTGTTCATCGCCCTGCTGGTGGACCATTACCTGCCCATCCACATGGCGCTGTAACAACCGGGTTCGCGAGCATTTCCGGGAAGCACGGCTTTTCGTAGGATGGCGTTGAGCGAAGCGATACCCATCAGCACGACCGCATGGGTATCGCAAGCTCAACCCATCCTACGAAGAGCACCTCGGCGCATGACAGTTGCTCCTACGAAAAGCCCCCGCAGGACCGACCTGCAGGAGCGAGGGGGCGCCTAGCCCTTGCTCGCGAACGCCCCTCGACCTCTCCCGACCACGAGAACCCCATGTCCCGAGTCAACAAGACCGTCCTCATCCTGGTAGCCATAGTCGCCGTCATCCTCGGCCTCACCGTGCAGAAGGTGCTCACCGAGAAACACCGCCTCGACCCCGCCGCGCTGCTCGACGCCGGCATCGTGCTGCTGCCGCAGAGCCGCGAGGTGCCGGCGCTGACCTTCCAGGACCAGGACGGCAAGCCGTTCGACACCGCCAGCCTCAAGGGCCGCTGGAGCCTGCTGTTCTTCGGCTACACCTTCTGCCCGGACGTCTGCCCCACCACCCTGGCGCAGCTGCGGGAACTGCAGGGCAAGCTGGCCCCCGAGGCGCGCGAGAAGCTGCAGGTGGTGTTCGTCAGCGTCGACCCGCACCGCGACACCCCGGCGCGCCTGAAGGAATACCTGGGCTTCTTCAACGCCGGCTTCCAGGGCCTGGTGGGCAGCGACGAGGCCATCCAGAAGCTGGCCAACGCCATGAGCATCCCCTACATCCCGGCCGACACCAGCAAGCCCAACTACACCGTCGACCACAGCGGCAACCTGGTCATCATCGGCCCGGACGGCACCCAGCACGGCTTCATCCGCGCGCCGCTGAACAACGCCAAGCTCGCCGAACAGCTGCCCAAGGTGCTCGCCGACCAGGGCTGAGCCATTCGCCGGCGCGCAGCCGGCCCATTCACCGCGCTGCTTTGTCGCAGCCAGGCAACGGCCACCCTCGGGTGGCCGTTCTTTTTTTTCATCACCCGCCTGCACAGCCTTGGACTGGTCTGTTTTTCAAGGTCTGCCCCGATGCCCGCCCGAAAGCCAGGAAACATGCGCCGTGAGGCGGCCCCCGGGGATTTCCTGACTCTGTAGTCAATGTAAAAAATCTGCTACGGAATTCCAGGCATCAGTGATCACTCATATTTCGGATTAAAAACATTAATTAACACCTATAGATACGCCTGAGGCAGGATTGACGGGCCTCTCACCGGGTTGCCGGGGGTTCTGATGAGCAAACATTCACACCAGGGATAGCGTTTTCCCCCGGTCACAATAGGCAATTAGGCTAAAAGCCAGGGCGCACGCGCCCCTTGCCGGGACGGGGGAACTACGGGTCCCAACGTGACTTGTAGTCCTTTTTCAGTACTACTTCAGAACTTCTTGCCGACCCAGTGGCTCGATTGCACAATGCCGACGCCCAGCGGGTTCTGGACCCGCCCTTTCGCGGCATGCGTTGCCAGTTCGACAACCCGGCCGCCTTCCGGCGCCGGACTACTCAAGGATCACGCAGGAGATTTGTGAGTGCAGATCGGTGTCCCTCTCGAGACCCATGCCGGTGAAACACGGGTCGCCGCCACCGCTGAAACCGTCAAGAAACTGGTTGGCCAAGGCCACCAGGTGATCGTTCAGAGTGGCGCCGGTATCAATGCCTGTCAGCCGGACAGCGCCTACGAGGCCGCCGGGGCGAAGATCGGCTCCGCCGCCGACGCCCTGGGCGCCGAACTGGTGCTCAAGGTGGTCGCCCCCAGCGCCGAGGAACTGGCGCAGATGAAGCCGGGCGCCGTGCTGATCGGCATGCTCAACCCCTTCGACAACGACAACATCGCGCGCATGGCCGAACGCGGCATCACCGCCTTCGCCCTGGAAGCCGCCCCGCGCACCTCGCGGGCGCAGAGCCTCGACGTGCTGTCGTCCCAGGCCAACATCGCCGGCTACAAGGCGGTGATGCTCGCGGCCAACCACTACCCGCGCTTCATGCCCATGCTGATGACCGCCGCCGGCACCGTTAAGGCCGCCCGCGTGCTGATCCTCGGCGCCGGCGTCGCCGGCCTGCAGGCCATCGCCACGGCCAAGCGCCTGGGCGCGGTGATCGAGGCCTCGGACGTGCGTCCGGCGGTGAAGGAGCAGATCGAATCCCTCGGCGCCAAGTTCGTCGACGTGCCCTACGAGACCGACGAAGAGCGCGAGTGCGCCGAAGGCGTCGGCGGTTACGCCCGCCCCATGCCGGCCTCGTGGATGGAGCGCCAGGCCAAGGCGGTGCACGAGCGCGCCAAGCAGGCCGACATCGTCATCACCACCGCGCTGATCCCGGGCCGCAAGGCGCCGACGCTGCTGCACGAAGCCACCGTGCAGGAGATGAAACCGGGCTCGGTGGTTATCGACCTGGCCGCGGCCCAAGGCGGCAACTGCCCGCTGACCGAAGCCGGGCAGGTGGTGGTCAAGCACGGCGTGACCCTGGTCGGCCACACCAACCTGGCCGCCATGGTCCCGGCGGACGCCTCGGCCCTGTATGCGCGCAACCTGCTCGACTTCCTCAAGCTGACCCTCTGCGCCGAAGGCTTCAAGGTCAACCTGGAAGACGACATCGTCGCCGCCTGCCTGATGTGCCGCGACGGCCAGGCCGTGCGCAAGAACGGCTGAGCCCTCCTTAATAAAGAAGAACCCGCCGGGCTTCTGCCCGGCCTAGAGACCGGTGAAAGACGATGGAAGAAATGCTGATCTCCCACGGGATCTACAACCTGATCATCTTCGTGCTGGCCGTGTACGTCGGCTACCACGTGGTATGGAACGTCACCCCCGCGCTGCACACCCCGCTGATGGCGGTGACCAACGCCATCTCGGCGATCGTCATCGTCGGCGCCATGCTGGCCGCCGCCCTGACCGTCACCCCGCTGGGCAAGATCATGGGCACCCTGGCCGTGGCCCTGGCCGCGGTCAACGTGTTCGGTGGCTTCCTGGTCACCCGCCGCATGCTGGAAATGTTCAAGAAGAAAGCGCCGAAAGCGCCGGCGGAGAAGCACTGACCATGAGCATGAACCTCGTCACTCTCCTTTACCTGATCGCCTCGGTCTGCTTCATCCAGGCCCTGAAGGGCCTGTCGCACCCGACCAGCTCGCGGCGCGGCAACCTGTTCGGCATGGTCGGCATGGCCATCGCCGTGCTCACCACGGTGGGCCTGGTGTTCAAGCTCGGCGCGCAACTGGCCGAGGGCGGCAACGCCGCCGCCGGCATCGGCTATATTCTGGTCGGCCTGCTGATCGGCGGCAGCGCCGGTTCGATCATGGCCAAGCGCGTTGAAATGACCAAGATGCCCGAGCTGGTCGCCTTCATGCACAGCATGATCGGCCTGGCCGCGGTGTTCATCGCCATCGCCGCCGTGGTCGAGCCGCAGTCGCTGGGCATCGTCCAGCACCTGGGCGACACCATCCCCACCGGCAACCGCCTGGAGCTGTTCCTCGGCGCGGCCATCGGCGCCATCACCTTCTCCGGCTCGGTGATCGCCTTCGGCAAGCTGTCGGGCAAGTACAAGTTCCGCCTGTTCCAGGGCGCACCGGTACAGTTCGCCGGCCAGCACCTGCTCAACCTGGTGCTGGGCCTGGCCACCCTGGGCCTGGGCCTGGTGTTCATGTTCACCGGCAACCTCGCCGCCTTCGCCCTGATGCTGGCCCTGGCCTTCATCCTCGGCGTGCTGATCATCATCCCCATCGGCGGCGCCGACATGCCGGTGGTGGTGTCGATGCTCAACTCCTACTCCGGCTGGGCCGCGGCGGGCATCGGCTTCTCGCTGAACAACTCGATGCTGATCATCGCCGGCTCCCTGGTGGGCTCCTCGGGCGCCATCCTCTCGTACATCATGTGCAAGGCGATGAACCGCTCGTTCTTCAACGTCATCCTCGGTGGCTTCGGCGCCAGCGCCGACGACGCCGGCCCGGCTGGCGCCAAGGAAGCCCGCCCGGTGAAATCCGGTTCGGCCGACGACGCCTCCTTCCTGCTGACCAACGCCGACAGCGTGATCATCGTCCCCGGCTACGGCCTGGCGGTGGCCCGCGCCCAGCACGCGCTGATGGAGCTGGCGGAGAAGCTGACCCACCGCGGCGTCACCGTGAAGTTCGCCATCCACCCGGTCGCCGGCCGCATGCCCGGCCACATGAACGTCCTGCTGGCCGAGGCCGAGGTGCCCTACGAGCAGGTGTTCGAGATGGAAGACATCAACTCCGAGTTCGGCCAGACCGACGTGGTGCTGGTGCTGGGCGCCAACGACGTGGTCAACCCGGCGGCGAAGAACGATCCGAAGTCGCCGATCGCCGGCATGCCGATCCTCGAGGCCTACAAGGCCAAGACCGTGATCGTCAACAAGCGCTCGATGGCCAGCGGCTACGCCGGCCTGGACAACGAACTGTTCTACCTGGACAAGACCATGATGGTCTTCGGCGACGCCAAGAAAGTCATCGAAGACATGGTCAAGGCCGTCGAATAACGACAGCCGTCGATCCACGAGACACCGGCCGCGCGCCGGTGTCTTGCTTTGCCGCAAAGGAAAACCCTCTGGACTTTGGTAGTAAGGAAGGCAGTGGCGGGGCAGTTTTTCGACCTTGGTATAAGGGCGAAAAATCGCCGAATCCCTAGACTGGCCGCCTTGCACTCCCTATAAAGCCTGAGGTTTTTCCATGTACCGTGATCGCGTGCGCCTGCCTTCCCTGCTCGAGAAGGTGATGACTGCTGACCAGGCCGCAGCCCTGATCCAGGACGGCATGACCGTCGGCATGAGCGGCTTCACCCGCGCCGGCGAAGCCAAGGCCGTGCCGGAGGCCCTGGCCCAGCGCGCCAAGCAGCAGCCGCTGAAGATCAGCCTGATGACCGGCGCGAGCCTGGGCAACGACCTCGACAAGCACCTGACCGAGGCCGGCGTGCTGGCCCGGCGCATGCCCTTCCAGGTCGACAGCACCCTGCGCAAGGCGATCAACGACGGCTCGGTGATGTTCATCGACCAGCACCTGTCGGAAACCGTCGAACAGCTGCGCAACCACCAGCTCAAGCTGCCGGACATCGCGGTGATCGAAGCCGTGGCCATCACCGAGCAAGGCCACATAGTGCCGACCACTTCCGTGGGCAACTCGGCGAGCTTCGCGATCTTCGCCAAGCAGGTGATCGTCGAGATCAACCTGGCGCACAACACCAACCTGGAAGGCCTGCACGACATCTACATCCCGACCTACCGGCCGACCCGCACGCCCATCCCGCTGACCAAGGTCGACGATCGCATCGGCAGCACCGCCATCCCGATCCCGCCGGAGAAGATCGTCGCCGTCGTCATCAACGACCAGCCCGACTCGCCCTCCACCGTGCTGCCGCCGGACAGCGAGACCCAGGCCATCGCCAACCACCTGATCGACTTCTTCAAGCGCGAAGTGGACGCCGGCCGCCTGGCGAAGAACCTCGCGCCGCTGCAGGCAGGCATCGGCAGCATCGCCAACGCGGTGATGTGCGGCCTGATGGAATCGCCCTTCGAAGACCTGACCATGTACTCCGAAGTGCTGCAGGACTCCACCTTCGACCTGATGGACTCGGGCAAGCTGCGCTTCGCCTCGGGCAGCTCCATCACCCTGTCGAGCCGCCGCAACGCCGACGTCTTCGGCAACCTGGAGCGCTACAAGGACAAGCTGGTGCTGCGCCCGCAGGAAATCTCCAACCACCCCGAGGTGGTGCGGCGCCTGGGCATCATCGGCATCAACACGGCGCTGGAGTTCGACATCTACGGCAACGTCAACTCCACCCACGTCGGCGGCACGAAGATGATGAACGGCATCGGCGGCTCGGGCGACTTCGCCCGCAACGCCCACCTGGCCATCTTCGTCACCAAGTCCATCGCCAAGGGCGGCAACATCTCCAGCGTGGTGCCCATGGTCAGCCACGTCGACCACACCGAGCACGACGTGGACATCCTGGTCACCGAACAGGGCCTGGCCGACCTGCGCGGCCTGGCGCCGCGCGAGCGCGCCCGGGTGATCATCGAGAACTGCGTGCACCCATCCTACCGCGACGCCCTGGCCGCCTACTTCGAGGCCGCCTGCCAGCGCGGCGGGCACACCCCGCACATCCTGCGCGAAGCCATGAACTGGCACATCAACCTGGAAGAACGCGGCCACATGCTCGCCGCCAGCTGATCCGGCATCCCTGGCGGGCCATTCCACAAAGAATGGCCCGCCAGGCTGGACAGTCGGAAAAAAACCACGTAAAAACACTTCCGAACAGTTTTTTATCCCACAGCGACTGTTCCACTTCTCCTACTGCCACCCCCGGCAGGCCTGCTGAAAATCCTCAATCCCCCACCACCTGTGCACCACAATGGAGCGCAGCGGTACAGTTCGCCCCAAAATCGCCATTACAGTTCGCTGAAACAATTCGCTGACGCTATTTAATTCAAGGCAACTGTACCTATCGCGGCTGACCAAAAAGTCAGAAGATACTCCCCAACAACTTCCGCAACCCCACTACCCGCCAAAAGCGGGAAGGACGAAAATCATGGAACGTACCCTCGGTTCCGCCACTGTCAGCAACATCCGTTCTTCCTCTACCGCCCACCGCAGCCTGGTCGGCACCGTCCGCCTGTGGCAGCGCCGCATCGAGAGCCGCCGCCAGCTGGCCCGCCTCGACTCGCGCCTGCTGGCCGACGCCGGCATCAGCGAAGCCCAGCGCTACGCCGAGCTGAACAAGCCGTTCTGGAAGTAAGCGGAAGCGCTGAACTGTCAGGCGGTAGATAGACAGTTCGAAACTGTACTGGTGAAAGGCCGCTAGATTGAGCGGCCTTTCTGCTTTTCCAGGCCCGGATCGGCGAACAGCAGTTCCCGATACAGACCGGCCCAGCGCCGTCCCATGGTCTCGGCGGTGAACAGTTCCTCGTAGCGCGCCTCGGCCTTCCTGCCCATCTCGGCTGCGCTCTCCGGGTGCTCCCATATCCAGCGCATCGCCTCGCGGAACGCCTTCGGCTCGCTGGGCGGCACCACCAGCCCCGTCACCCCCTGGATATTGATGTAGCTGGTGCCCGTCCCGATCTCGCTGGAAATCATCGGCTTGCCGTACATCGCGCCTTCCAGCAGGGAGATGCCGAACGCCTCCGAACGTAGGTGCGAAGGAAACACGATGGCGCGGCTCAGTTGCAGCAGCGCCACCTTGTCCACCTCGCTGACCCGCCCCAGGAAGCGCACGTGGCCCTCCACCCCAAGGGCGGCGGCCTGCGCCTTCAACTCAGCTTCCAGCGGCCCGGCGCCGACCACCACCAGCGGGTAGCCGGTCCCCTGGATCGCTTCCAGCAGGATGTGCAGGCCCTTGTAGTAGCGCATTACCCCGACGAACAGGAAGAAACCCTCTCCCACCCGCTGGCGCCAGCCGTCCAGGCAGTTCGCATCGGGCTGTGGATAACCCGTCTTGTCCAGCCCGTAGGGAATCACTTCGGTCTTGCCCGGGAAGCGCCGCAACACCTCGCTGGTGGCCAGGTAGTTGGGCGAGGCTGCCACTATGCGGTCGGCGCAGCCGAGGAAGCCGTTCATCAGCGGCTGGTACAGCTTGAGCAGATGGCGCTGGCGGACGATGTCCGAGTGGTAGGTCACCACCATCGGCTTGCGCACCCCGGAGAGGAAATGCACCAGGTCCATGAACGGCCAGGGGAAGTGGAAATTGATGATGTCGGCCTCGGCGGCCAGGGTACGGAAGCGCGGCAGCACGCTGTAGGAGAAGCCCGTCGAAGCCAACTGCAGGTCCAGGCGCGCACGGTGCACCCGGTGTCCATCGACCTCCAACAGCGCCGGCTCGGGATTGGCGCTCAAGGTGAGCACCTCGTTCTCGATGCCGTGGGCCTCGCCGCTGCGGCAGAGCTGGTTGATCACCTGTTCGATCCCGCCCACGGAGTCGGGCAGGTAGGTCTTGAAGAAATGTAGAACGCGCATTCAGCCTCCCATGGCCTGGCGATAGGCCTCGACGGTGGCGCGGGCGCACGCCTGCCAGCTGAAAGCCCCGGCGCGGTCCAGCCCCAGGCGCCGCAGACGTGCCCATTCGCTCCCGTCCTCCAGCAGCCGCTGGATGGCATCGGCCATGCCCTGCTCATCCTGCGGCTCGACGAAACAGCCGGCCTCGCCGGCCACTTCCGGTAGTGACGAGGTGCGCGCCAGCACCGTCGGCACGCCGCTGGCCATGGCCTCCAGCACCGGCAGCCCAAAGCCCTCATAGAGCGACGGGAACAACAGCAGGCGCGCGCCGGCCAGCACGCACGCCAGGACATCGTCGTCCAGATAGCCGAGCAGGCGCACCTGGCCGCCGGCCAACGCCGCGGTCAACTCTGCGTCCAACTGTTCCTGGCGCCAGCCGGCCATGCCGGCGATCAGTAGCGGATAGCGCTCGCGCAGTGCCGGCGGCAACAGGGCATGGGCGCGCAGGGCCTGCTGCAGGTTCTTGCGCGGTTCCAGCGTGCCTACGCAGATCAGGTAGCCCCTGGCTTCCAGAGCCAGTGGCGCCAGTACAGTTCGCAGCTGTTCCGCCGTGCGTGGCCGGAAGCGCGGCGCACACCCCAGGGACGCGACCATCACCCGCTCCGCCGGCAGGCCGAAATACGCACGCAGCTCCTCGCCGACGAAGTGCGAATCCACCAGGATGCGCCCGGCCCGGGCCACGCCTTCTCCGACACGCCGCTCGATCTCCGCCAGGCGGTCACGCGGCTGGGTCTGGGGATAACGCACGTGGGTCAGGTCATGCACCGTCATGACCATGGGGCCCTCGAACGCCAGCGGCCACAGGCTCGGTTCGTGATACAGCTGCACATCCCGCTCGCGCAGGCCCCGGTCGAAGCGCTGCTGCTCCAGCCAACGGCGGATCCGGTAGGCGCCCGGCACCCGCCTGGCCGCGGCACTCCAGCGCGAATAGCCCGGCAACGCCGCCCGCGGCAGCGCCTGCGACCAGCCCCAGCCATGGAAATAGTCCAGATCCACGCCGGGCTGCTCGCCCAAGGCCTGCGCCAGCGCCGCCACGTATTGGCCGATGCCGGTGCGCGGGGCCTGGAGGATGCGGGTGTTAAGCGCAACCTTCACGCTGTTCGTCCTTTTCCGGCGCCCCTCCCAAAGGCTGTTGCCACTGCGCCTGCACTACGCGCTCGATGAGTTGCTGGCTGGCCTCACGCCATCCGATCCAGCGCCACTCGGACACCGGCCGTTGCGCCGGAAACTGGCCCGATTCTTCAAAGCGCTCCACGAGCGCCGCAAGGGAGTCCGGCTGGTCCAGATCGAAATAGGCCATGAAGTCGCCGCCGATCTCACGGAAGACCGGGATATCGCTGGCCATGGCCGGCAACTGGCGTTGCATGGCCTCTACCAGTGGCAGGCCGAAGCCTTCGACGAAAGACGGGAACACCAGTGCCTTGGCGTTCGCATAGGCGTGCTCCAGGCCTCGGTCGTTGAGCTTGTGGAAAACATGCAGGCGCTTGTTCAATTCCGGATGCCGGCGGATGCGGGTGACCAGGTCCTCGCACTTCCAACCGACGCGCCCGATGATGCACAGGCGGACCGGGGAGCCACGCGCCCAGAGACGCTCGAAGGCGTCCAGCAGATAGGCGTGGTTCTTTCGCGGTTCTATGGTGCTGACCATCAGGTACACCGGCGCACCCGCCTCGAACATCCGCAGCAGGCGCGGATCGATACGGCCGGGACGGTCAGCCAGGTCCAGCTCCGAGCCCAGGTAGAAGTGGTCGAACCAGATCTGCCCGGCCACCGCCTCGCCCCGACGGCGGACGATCTCGGCACGCAGTTGGTCGCGGATGGTGGTGGAGATGCACATGAAGCCATCGGCCATTTCGGCGATCCAGTCGAACCAGCGGTCGAAAACACGGACCAGGCCGGCATCGCAAAACTGCGGATGCATAGAGGGGATGAGATCGTAGATCACCGAGACGATGCCCACGCCCTGCGCCTTGAGACGCTCGGCGACGGGGAAGAAATCGGCATGCCAGGACGAGTCGAGCAGCAGCAATTGGTCGCCCGGCAACGCCTCCATCGCCTGCACGCGCTCAGGCACCACATGGTTGCGCGAGGCATAGGTGGCGAATCGCAGCGGCAGGGTGAAGCTTAGGCTGGCCAGCTTGCAGAGCATGTAGAGAGCCCGCCGCGCATTGTGCCAACGGTTCATCGGCCAGCGCCGCTCCAGTCGCGCGTGCCACATCCAGTAGTCGTTACGCAGTTGCTCCAGGGCCACGCGCATGCGGCTGTGCCAGGGCAGGTCGCGGCCGGACAGGGGCGCCAGCGCCAGTACCCGGAACATACGCCCGCGCAGGAAGACCACGGGTATGCACTCGACTTCGGCCTGGACCGTATCGAGATTGCGGATGACATTGCGCACGACGCGCTGGATGCCCGAGTTCACTTCGGGGTGTTCGAAGACGTATGTGCATTCGATGAGTATGCGCATCATGGCAGGCTGCGCCTCAGTTCGAGCACTTCCGCTGCAGCGCCCAGGCGCTCGACCGCAAGCTCCGCCCCCAGCCAGGAATAGCCGACGAAGTTCTCGTGGCTGGCGTTGGCCACCTGGAACAGCATGGCGCAGTCGCGCCATTCGTAGCTGCCGTCCAGGTGCGAGTCACGCCTGGAAAGGCTCAAGGAAACCGAGTAGTTGCCTGGTCCCAGGCGCATCGGGAAGCTGTATCGATACAGGATGCGCTCACCTGCCCGGATATTCTCCAGCATCTGCTTCAGGCGGTAGGAGTTGATGCCGTACATGGCCTGGCCCAGGCGGTCCTTGAGCATGAACCCCAGCACCAGTTGGCTGATGTCCTGGGTCGCGCGGACCACCACTTCCAGCGTCACCTCGCTGCCCACTTCGATGATTTCCACCGAGGTATCCTGCTCCAGCAGGCGCACCGACTCGACCTCGACCTCCCCGGTACCGGAAATGGTCCGCGTCTTGCCGTTGGCCAGCATCTCCTGGCGTACCCGATGGTTGAGGCCGGCCGTCATGCGCGCATGGTAGTAGTCCATGACCATCTCCGGGTCGCCTTGCTGCACGACCCTGCCGAACTCCAGCAGCACGGCGCGATCGCAGATGGACTGGATGGCGAAGCGGTCATGGGACACGATCAGCAGCGTGGTGCCGTCGCGGCGGAAGCTACGGATGCGCTCGAAGCTCTTGTGCTGGAAATAGGCATCGCCCACCGAGAGCGCCTCGTCGACGATCAGCACGTCAGGGCGCCTGGCGGTGGCCACGCTGAACGCCAGGCGCATCTGCATACCGCTGGAGTAGGTGCGCACCGGCTGGTCGATGGCGTCACCGATCTCGGCGAAGGCCTCGATGGCCGGCATCAGTTCCTCGATTTCCTCGCGCTGCAGGCCCTGCAACTGCGCGGCCATGAATACGTTCTGGCGGCCGGTGAATTCCGGGTGGAAGCCCATGCCCAGCTCCAGCAGCGCCGAGACCCGCCCGCCAACGCTGCAGCTGCCGTGGGTGGGCAAGGTGGTGCCGGTGATGATCTTGAGCAGCGTGCTCTTGCCGGCGCCATTGGAACCGACCAGCCCTACCGCCTCGCCGGGCGCGATGTCCAGGTCGATATCCTGCAGCACCCATTTCTGCTGGTGGCGCGGCCGGGCGCCGGGAGACAACCATTCGAGCAGCCGAGCCCAGCGCGAGGGATACTGGCGGTAGGCCTTGCCGAGTTGCTGGATGCGTATGTGGCCCATCAGAGTTCGTCCACCATCTCGCCGGAACGGCTACGGAACAACCCCAGCGCCAGGACGCACAGCACCAGGGCCGAGAGCAGCAGCGGCAGCAGGTCAGTCCATACGGGCCAGCGGCCATATAGGAAGAGGTTCTGGTAGGACTGGATCAGCGGCGTCATCGGATTGAGCTGGATCAGCCTGCGGATGCTCTCCGGCAGGATGCTGGTCGGGTAGACGATGGGCGTGAACCAGAACCAGAACTGCAGGAGGATGCCGAACAGTTGCCCGACGTCGCGGAAGAATACGTTGAGCACGCCCAGCAACATGCCCAGCCCGCAGGCGAACAGCAGTTGCAGCAGGAGCAGGACGGGGAAGGCCAGCAGGGCGATGCCGGGCAGCCGGCCGGTGATGGCCAGGAAGCCGCAGAACAGCGCGAAGATGATGGCGAAGTTCACCAGTGCGTTGAGCACGCTCACCACCGGCAGGCAGATGCGCGGGAAGTTGAGCTTCTTCAGCAGGTTCGCGTTGTCCAGGAACATCGTCAGGCTGCGCCCGACCACCTCGGAGAACAGGCCCCAGGTGAGCAGCCCGGAACAGATGAACACGCCGAATGCCATGCGGTCATCGACGCCCGGCAACCGCGCCCGCATCACCTCGGAGAAGATCACCGTATACACCAGGATCATCGCCAGCGGGTTGAGCACCGTCCAGGCCGCGCCCAGCATCGAGCCGCGGTAGCGCGACTCGAACTCGCGGCGCACGCTGCCGGCGACGAAGCCGCGGTATTGCCAGATTCCCTGGAACATCCTCGCCAACATCTAGCAAGCCCTGCCGTACTGGTCCTCGAAGCGGACGATGTCGTCCTCCCCCAGGTATTCGCCGCTCTGCACCTCGATCATCACCAGGTCGATGACGCCGGGGTTCTCCAGGCGATGCTTGTGCCCCGCAGGGATGTAGGTGGACTCGTTGCTGTTCACCAGGCGCACGCCCTCGCCATTGGTGACCTTGGCCATGCCACGCACCACTATCCAGTGTTCGCTGCGGTGATGGTGCATTTGCAACGACAGTGAGGCCCCCGGCTTGACCACGATGCGCTTGATCTTGAAGCGCGGCCCTTCCTCCAGCACCGTGTAGGTTCCCCACGGACGGCTCACGGTGCGGTGCAGGCGATAAGCCTCGTGCTCGCTGTCCTTGAGCTGCTTGACCACCTTGCGCACGTCCTGGGCGCGCTCGGCGTGGGCGACCAGGATGGCGTCTGCGGTATCGATGACGATCAGGTCGGACACGCCCACGGTGGCCACCAGGCGGTCGTCGCTCTGCACGTAGGTGTTGCAGGTATCGACGAACACCGCGTCGGCGGCTGCGCGGTTGTTCTGCGCATCAGGCTCGACCAGCGCGCTCAGCGCCCCCCAGGAGCCGATGTCGCTCCAGTCGAAGGCCGCCGGAACCACCGCGACGCGCTCTGAGCGCTCCATCAGTGCGTAGTCGATGGAAATGTCGGGGAAGGCGGCGAAATGCTCGCCGCTCAGTTCCTGCTGCACCACCTGGCCCAGTTCGTCGCCGCTGCTGGCCTCGTGGCAGGCGATGGCGCTGGCGAGGATTTCCGGAGCGTGGCGTTCCAGCTCGCCAAGCAGCGTGGCGACGCTGAAGCAGAACATGCCCGAGTTCCAGAGGAAATCACCGCTGTCGAGGAATTGCCGGGCAGTCTCCAGGTCGGGCTTCTCCACGAAACGCCGAACCCTGGCACCGCGGCCCTCGTCCAGTTGCTCGCCCATCTCTATGTAGCCGAAACCGGTCTCCGGTGCCGTGGGCACCACGCCGAAGGTGACCAGGTGACCGGTCTCGGCCAGGGCGGCTGCGCGCTCGACCGCCCGGCCAAAGGCCTCGAGGTCGCGGATCAGGTGGTCCGCCGGCATCACCACCAGCAATGCCTGGTCGCCGTGCCTGGCACGTACCGCCAACGCCGCCATCGCGACCGCAGGCGCCGTATTGCGCCCCACCGGCTCCAGGACGAAATGTCCGCGCTGGCGCAGCTTGGCGGCAAGGAAGTGATCCTTGCTCTGGAAGTAGTAGTCGCGGTTGGTCACCGTAACTATCTCGCCATCGCTGGGCAAAAGGCCGGCTGCCCGGCAGTAGGTCTTGTGCAGAAGGGTCTGGCCATCGGGCAGCGCCATGAAGGGTTTGGGCTGCCCCTCGCGGGAAACCGGCCACAGGCGCGTCCCGGCCCCACCGGAAAGAATCACAGGAACCAGCATGGCGCTACTCCTTGTCGACTCGCCGCAGGTCGGCATCCACCATCATGTGAATCAGATTCTCGAGGCTGGTCCTCGGACTCCAGCCCAGCACCCGTTCGGCCTTGGCCGGGTTGCCCAGGAGCACGTCGACCTCCGCGGGGCGGATGAAGGCCTGGTCGACCACCACGTGGTCCTGGTACTTCAGGCCGACGTAGTCGAAGGCGATGCGGCACATTTCCCGCACCGTGGTGGTCACGCCAGTCGCCACCACGTAGTCATCGGGCTTTTCCTGCTGCAGCATCAGCCACATGGCCTCGACATAGTCGCCGGCGAAACCCCAGTCGCGCTTGGCATCGATGTTGCCCAGGCGCAACTCCTTCTGTTTGCCGAGCTTGATCCGCGCCACGGCATCGGTGACCTTGCGGGTCACGAACTCGATGCCACGCAGCGGCGATTCGTGGTTGAAGAGGATGCCGCTGGAGGTGTGCAGGCCGAAGCTCTCGCGGTAGTTCACCGTGATCCAGTGGCCGTACAGCTTGGCCACGCCATAGGGGCTGCGCGGGTAGAAGGGGGTGTTCTCGTCCTGCCGCTCGGCCTGGATCAGGCCGAACATCTCGCTGGTGGAGGCCTGGTAGAAGCGCGTCTGCGGGCTGAACTGGCGGATCGCCTCGAGCAGGTGGGTAACCCCCAGGCCGTCGACCACGGCGGTGGTGATCGGCTGGTCCCATGAGCTGCCGACGAAGCTTTGCGCCGCCAGGTTGTAGATTTCATCCGGCTTGGCCTTGATGACCGCGCGCTGGATGGACGAGGCATCGGCCATATCGCCATCCAGATAGACCAGCTCCGATTCGATGCCCAGCTCGCGCAAACGCCAGCGGGTATCGGAGCTGCGCCGGGCCACCAGGCCGTGCACGCGGTATCCCTTTTCGAGCAGCAGTTTTGCCAGGTAGGCACCGTCCTGGCCCGTCACTCCCGTGATGAGTGCGTTTCTTGTCATTGTCGCTACACCCGTGATGCCCAGTCCGACAGGATCGCCGTCAGGGTCTGATTTATCGTTATGTCCGGCTTCCAGCCGGTCGCCTCGTGCAGCTTGGAATGACTGCCGCATACACGGCGTTGTTCCGCACGGCGCATGCGTGCGGGGTCCTGCACCAGTTCGATCTCCACCTGGGCGAGATCGGCCAGTTGCTGGATCAGGTCGCGAATCCGCCGTTCTTCACCGGAGCAGACGTTGTAGACCTGTCCGGGGCGGCCGCCTTCAAGCAAGGCGAAGTAGGCCGACACCACATCGCGGGCATCCAGGAAGTCGCGGCTGACGTCGATGTCGCCAACCAGCAGCCGAGGCTCCTGCAGGCCTGCGCGGATCAGAGCGATCTGTCGTGCAGCACTGGCGATGACAAAGTTCTCCTTCTGCCCGGCGCCCACGTGGTTGAAGGGGCGCGCGATCATCACTCGCCAGCCTTCGGTCATGCCCCACTGCAGGCAGAGGTGTTCGGCCGCCAGCTTGCTGACGGCATAGGGGTTGCGAGGCGCAGGCAGAAGGTCTTCGCGGATGGGAAGGTGTGCTTCGTCCACCTGGCCATAGATGTCCCCGGAACTGACGTAGAGGAAGTCCCCGGAGAAACCGAGAGCCTTGAGCGCCTGCAGCAGGTTGAGGGTACCCAGGAGATTGACCTGCAGCGTACCCGCGGGATCGCGAAACGCTTCCGGGACGAAGGTCTGCCCGGCGAGATGGATGACGGCATCCGGCCGCTGACTGTAACCGGCACGCACCGCTTCCGGATCGGTGAGGTCGGGGCGCTCGGGCACCTCGAGCAGTTCCCACACGCTCTCGTGCTGATCAAGCCAGGTTCGGATGTGGTGTCCGACGAATCCCGTGAGGCCGGTGACCAATAGGCGCTTTCTCAAGAGAACCCCTTGTCATGAGCACCCAGGGAACATCCGACAGGTGCTACGAGCTGGAAAGGTGCCTGCAGAAGTCGCGAAAATGATGCGATTAGGATTCTTCTGCTGTTGTACTTATCTCGTTAACCTGTAGTAAATGAATGACAAATTCAACCTAAAGCTGAGTGACCGGTCGGTTCTGCTTCAATTTTTCATACATGGTACTTAAGCACTTTTCGAAGCCGGCTGAGCTGTGTTTAGAATGCGGCCGCCAGCGCTTGCACCTGTCCAGTCCGACAACCCGGTCGTCGACTGGACAAAAGCCCCGCCCCGGCCGCCAGGGTGGTAACAAGAACAATACACAGGCAACGGCCTGTAAGGCGCTGCCGGCAGCGCCTGCACAGTGTTGTAGGACCGTATGGACTTCATCCTGTTTTCGGATATTGGCGAGAGCACCATCGACAGCAGTCTCGGCACTCCCGAGTACAGCTATTTCTTCGTTCTCAAGGCCTATCTGCCGGTTCTGCAGGCGCTTGGCGAAGTACATCGCCCGCAGAGCCTGCAGGAGCTGGAAGCCACCGCCCGCCGGCTGCGCGCGGCCGGGCGTGATTGCCTGGCACTGTTCTTCGGCCCACCGCACAAGTCTCCGCTTTCCCTCGCCTGTCCCATCCTCTGCGTCATCGCCTGGGAATACGACAGCATCCCCAACGAAACCTGGAACGATGATCCGTGCTCGGACTGGCGCTACGTGCTCAGCCGGCATGGCGGGGCGATTAGCCTGTCGTCGCACACAGCCCGGGCGATCCGCGCCTCGATGGGGGAGGACTTCCCGGTGATTCCCCTGCCGACACCGCTCTGGGAAACCTATGCCAGCCTCGGCGGACAATCGCTGGCCAACGCCATCATCGAGCCGACGAAACTGCAGATTCGTGGCTGCATCCTCGATACCCGACTGCTGGGCCTGTCGGCCGACGGACTCATCGCACCGATACATGACATTCCCGCCGTCGCCGACGAGCCCATCGAGCCCATTATCGAAGCCGTGCCGGCACTCACCTGGCGACGGCGCGCGCTGATCACCCGGCATTACCTCCTGATGTGGTACCGCGAGGCCGTGCGCGACCTCGTGCCCGCCGCGCTGCGCCGGGGCCTGAGCCGACTGCTGCGGCGCCCCAGCCCGCCAGCGCCGGCCGAGCCGCCCGCAGCATCCTCCGCAACCGTGATCGAAGAGCATCCCCAGGCGCAGTTGCCGGATACCTCGCAACTGGTCGAGGTCCAGGTGGAGGGCGTGGTCTACGTCTCGGTATTCAACCCTGCGGATGGGCGCAAGAACTGGGAGAACCTGGTCACGGCCTTCTGCTGGGCGTTCCGCGGCACTGCCGACGCGACCCTGGTGCTCAAGATCACCCAGAAGGACCTGGCCAGCTACTACGTGCACATGCTGACCCTGTTGTCGCAGTTGGCCCCCTTCGCTTGCCGTGTCGTAGTCATGCACGGCTTCCTCGACGACGAACAATTCCAGCGCCTGCGCGAGGCCACCAGCTACTACGTCAATGCCTCGCGCTGCGAAGGCCTGTGCCTTCCGCTGATGGAGTTCCTGGCCTGCGGCAAGCCGGCCATAGCCCCGGCGCACACCGCGATGGAGGACTACGTCGACGGCGACCTGGCCTTCGTCGTCCCCGCTTGCCGCGAACATGCCGTATGGCCCCAGGACACTCGCCTGAGCTACCGGACCATACGCTACCGTCCGGACTGGGGCGCACTGAAGCAGGCATACCTGGACAGCCACGGGATTGCCCGGCAGGCCCCGGAGCGCTATCAGGCGATGTCCATGGCCGCACGCCAGCGGATGCGCGAATTCGCCGGCGAGGAGCGTTTCGCGAACGAGCTGGGTGAGTTCCTCGGCACCTTCCTGGGTACCGGCAGGCCCGACAAAGCCGTCGCGGGAGACGCGGCATGCTGATCCTCATCCATTCGGAAACCAACCGCAGCAACATCCGAGAGAACCTCGGCAAGCCCGAATACAGCTATTACTTCGTACTGAAGGAGTTCCGTCCGCTACTCGAACGCCTGGGCCAGGTGATGGAAATCAGCGATCCGGACGACCTCGTCGATCGGATCTACGCCGACTGCCAGCGCCGCGGCGAGGAGTGCATCTTCCTGTCCTTCTCGCCACCGCACCGCACCCCCATTCATTACCGTTGCCCGACCATCCCGGTGTTCGCCTGGGAGTTCAGCGTCATCCCTTATGAGAGCTGGTACGGCGAGCCGCGCCACGACTGGCGCCTGGTGTTCGACCGACTGGGCGCGGCCATCACCCATTCCAGCTTCACCGTCGACTCGGTACGCCAGTCCATGGGGCCGGACTTCCCTGTGGTGAGCATCCCAGCCCCGGTCTGGAACCGCTTCGCCGCCCTGGCGGCCCGTCTGCAACGCAGGCCGGTGGCCGAGCAGCTGGAATTGCAGGTCGACGGCCTGGTGATCGACAGCCGTGTGGACGACGTGGGCGGCTATGCCCCCGAACCCCATCGCGATGCGCCACGCATTGACTTCGAGGCCTCGCGTGGAAGGCGGAAACTGCGCCTGGACGGAGTGATCTACACCTCGGTGTTCAACCCCTACGACGGCCGCAAGAACTGGATCGACATGCTCGGCGCCTTCTGCTGGGCCTTCCGCGATTGTGAAGACGCCACCCTGGTACTCAAGCTCACCCACCACTGCATCGACGATGCGCTGGCGGACATGCTCCACCACCTCTACAAGCTCAGGCCCTACCGTTGCCGCTTCGTGCTGATCCACGGCTACCTCGAGGATGCCGACTACGAACGCCTGGTGGAGGCCACCAGCTACGTGGTCAATACCTCCTACGGCGAGGGGCAGTGCCTGCCGCTGATGGAGTTCATGTCCTGCGGCAAGCCGGCCATAGCCCCGCGCAATACGGCGATGCTCGATTACATCGACAGCAACAATGCCTTCGTGGTGGATTGCACCGAGGAACTCACTGCCTGGCCCCATGACCCGCGGGCGGCCTACCGTACCCTGCGCTACATCACCAACTGGGACTCGCTGCTTGCGGCCTACCAGGAAAGCTATCGGGTGGCGAAGGAAGACCCCCAGCGCTATGCGCACATGAGCGAGGCCGCAGTGGACGCCCTGCAGGCGTTCTGCAGCATGGAGCAGGCGCAGGCCCGGCTGTCCGCCTTCCTCGCTGCCCTGCGGGCTCGCAGGGCGATAACGGGCGATGAGCCATGCGCAAGTCTGTGACTATGGCATTGCCATGTCGATCATCGGCTTGCCCCGGACATGGCCAGCCGGCAATGGCGGAGGGTGTGTCATGCATCGGTTACCGATGACAGACCGCCAGGGCCACACACCCGGCCGGCGTATCCAGGACATCGAGCTGCTGCGGGCGCTCGCCGTGGTCAGCGTGGTCGTGCACCATGCCCATGGCAATCTGTTCCACTGGCCCACGCCGCTGTTCGATGCCTTCTTCCGGCGCTTCGAGCTGTGGTGGGGCGTCGATCTGTTCTTCGCCATTTCCGGCTTCGTCATCGCCCGGGACCTGATTCCCCGCCTGCAGGGCTGCAACGGTATCGCCGAGTTCTGGCGCAACAGCGTACAGTTCTGGGTCAGGCGCGCCTTCCGCCTGCTCCCCTCGGCCTGGCTCTGGCTGCTGCTGATGCTGGTGGCCTGCCGCTTCCTGAACGAATCGGGCGCCTTCGGCACATTGTCCACCAACCTCGCCGCAACACTCGCGGGGATACTGCAATACGCGAACTTCCGTTTCGCCGACAGCTTCTTCCGCTACGAGTACGGCGTCAGCTTCGTCTACTGGAGCCTGTCGCTGGAGGAGCAGTTCTACCTCCTGCTGCCGCTGCTGATATTCGTCTCGCGCCGCTTCCTGCCCTGGATTCTGGTAGGGGTGATAGCCGCCCAGTTCTTCGTCTGGCGCACGCCCTTGCTGATGGTGCTGCGCACCGACGCCCTGGCCTGGGGCGTGCTCCTGGCCCTGGCCAGCCACAAGGCCTTCTATGTACGCCTGGAGCCGACCTGGCTGTTGCGCTGGCGCCCCCTGGGGCTGATCCTGGCGGCACTGCTGGTGCTGGGGTTGACGCGGGTGTCCACCGAGCAGCACCTCTGGTCCGTCTGGCGTATCGGGGTGATCGCCCTGTTCAGCGCGGCCCTGGTCTGGTTGGCTTCCTACGATCGCGGCTACCTGGCCCTTCCCGCGCCCCTGCAACGCCTTGGCCTCTGGCTGGGCAGCCGCTCCTATGGCATCTATCTCATCCATATCCCGGCATTCTTCCTGACCCGGGAAATTGCCTTCCGTCTGTATGGCGACAGCGCCCTGGACGGCACCCATACCCTGCTGTTCCTGGTCCTGGCCATCTGCACCATCGTCCTTTGCAGCGAAGCGAACTACCGCTATGTCGAGTTGCCGCTCAGAGCACGCGGCACCGCCATTGCCCGGCGTTTCTCGACCGAGGCGCCGCCTACCGCAGGAGACATCCGCAATGAGGCAGCCTAGCCGTCGTCGCGTCCCCGTCGAGTTTCCCGGCTGCGCAGACAAATCCCGCATTTCCCCGCTCGGAACGCTTCTGGAGAACTGGCCATGCTGAACCGGCTGAAGAATTTCCTGACCACTCCTGCCGCTCCAGCGGCGAAGGAAAGCACGGGCAGCGCCGCCGAGCCACGTGTGGATCCATACATGCTGGGCCTCAAGGATGCAGCCCTGAGCGGCTGGTTCGACCAGCAGAACGGCGAGCTCTACCGCGGCTTTCCCGTGGGCCCCGAGGACACGGTGCTGGACGTCGGCTGTGGCAACGGCGGCAATGTGCACTTCTGCGCCATGCGTGGCGCGCGCATCATCGTGGCCGACATCGATGCCGAGAAGATCGAGGCCACCCGCCAACGCCTGGAAGGAAGCGCGGCCCGCAGCGTCGAGTGCCTGGTGACCGACAGTGTTCCGCTACCGATTCCGGACGCCTCCATCAGTCGTGTGGTCAGCACCGAGGTCATCGAGCATGTGGACGACCCCCGGGCCTTCCTCGCCGAGTTGGTCCGCGTGGGGCAACCCGGCGCCCTCTACCTGCTTTCCGCCCCTCATCCCTCCTCGGAGGAGCTCCAGCGGGGCTTCGCCGCCGCCGATTATTTCCGCAAACCCAACCACGTGCGGGTGATCGGCGAGCAGCAGTTCAGGGACTGGGTGACGGAAGCGGGCCTGGAAGTCGTCAGCCACGGCCAATATGGTTTCTACTGGTCTTTGTGGATGCTGTTCTTCTGGGAGGCCGGCGTCGGGTTCGAGAATCCCGACCATCCGCTGCTGCACAACTGGACCAGGACCTGGGACGTCCTGCTCGATTCGCCTCGCGGTGCCGCCATCAAGGAGGCGCTGGACCAGGTGGTCGCCAAGAGCCAGGTGATAGTGGCGCGCAAGCCGTGATGCAAGCGCCTCGCCACCGACAGGGAATGTGAAGGATGAGAAGCCCTGTATTGTCGAGCAACCGGTACTTCGGTCTGGAATGGCTGTGGAGCCCCGCGCGTCGCAGCATCGCCTACGCTTTGCCGCTGCTCATGGCCGTGGCCCTGGTGCTGTATCTGTATCCGGGTACCTTCCTGGCCGGGCATGGCAGATTCTTCGAGGGCGGCGATGCGGCCTCTCACGTGTCGGGGTGGCTGTTCTTCGAACAGGACCACTGGCATTTCCCGCTGCTGAAGACGGATCGCCTCAACTATCCCGACGGCATCAGCATTGCCTTCACCGACAGCATCCCGCTGCTGGCCTTGCCGCTCAAGCTGTTCGCCGGGGTGTTGCCCGCGGGCTTCCACTATTTCGGCCTGTGGCACGCCATCTGCTACCTGCTGCAGGCAGCCGCCGCGGTTTTCGTGATTCGCTCACTGGGTATCCGGCATCTGCCAGGCGCCCTGCTCGCGGCGGGTTTCGCCCTGATCTGGCCTGCCCTGACGCACCGCCTGGGGCACACGGCGCTCATGACCCAGGGGCTGCTCCTGCTGACACTGGGCACCTATCTGAGGGGCCATTCGGGAACATGGTCCGTTCGCCGAACCTGCACGGCATTCATCGCAATCACCGCCAGCGCCCTGCTGGTACACCCCTACCTGTTCGCCATGAGCTATCCGCTCCTGCTCGTCTATCTGGTGAGCCAGTGGCGGGCTGGAAGCCTGGACCTGAAACGCGTCTGCCTCTGGCTCGCAGGCTCGCTCGTGGTGCTGTTCGCCATCCTCCTGGCGGGCGGCTATCTCATCGGCAAGGGCGCCGCCGCCGGCGGCTTCGGCATCTATTCACTGAACCTGCTCTCGCCTTTCTGCGGTGGCCTGCTGTGTTCCAGCCACTACGCGACACCGGGGCAGGATGAAGGCTTCAACTACCTGGGCGCTGGCGTCCTGCTGTTGCTGGCCACCAGCGCGCTGTTGGAACCTCGTGCGTTCCTCCGTTCCGCGGCGCGCCATCGCTACCTGTTGCTGGCCCTGCTGGCGCTGACTCTCTACGCGGCCAGCAACAAAGTGTTCGTTGGCCAGCATGAGTTGCTGGATATCCACCTGCCCCGGTTCGCCGAAGCGCTGGCCGGCATCTTCCGGGTGAGCGGCCGTTTCTTCTGGTTGGTGGGCTACAGCATCCTGTTCTTCGTCCTGGCCGTATTGCTGCGCCGTCGCAGCCTAGCGCTGTTGCTGCTGATGTCCGGGGCGCTGGCACTGCAGTGGTACGACACCCGCCCGTTGCGTGACCGCGTCCTGTTCCAGACACGCCTCCCCACCACCGTCGACATCGCGCCCTGGCGCTCGGCGCTGGCCGGCTTCGAGGAAATCGACGTCTATCCAGCCTATGGCTGCAGCCTTCCGCCCACCACGGACGACGACTACGTGCGCTATCAGTACCTGGCGGCGCAACTGGGCCTTCGGATCAATACCGGCTATACCGCCCGCGCCGCGACGGATTGCACGAAAAAGAACAGGCTGGTCGACGGGCCCGCACTGCCCGGCCATCTGTACGTGAAGCTGGGGCACCTGCATAACCCGCTGGATCTGCCGCCGCTGTTCCGTACTGCGCTCGATGCCGGGCGCTGCATGCTCGACAGCCAGCATCTCATCTGCATGAACACCCGGCCCTCGCAAAGCTGGGCTACCGTGGCGGCACCGCTGGACAGGCGGAATTCGGACCTCCGGATACGCTGGAAGGCCGAACAACTGCCCAGCCTGATCGGCCAACTGCGCAACGGGCGCCTGGTCCCGCGCCAGCCGGGTGAAGCGGGCTATCTCAGCTATGGTCCCTACATTGCCCTGAGCGAAGGCATCTATTCGTACCGGATCAACTACTTGAGCGAAGCTGACGAAGCCACGACCGTCGGTACCTGGGATATCGTCGGGCAAGACGCTGGCGGGCACTTCGTCGCCCTCTCCAGCGGCCCGCTGGCTGGCACCCACGGCGAACTCCGGCCGGTCGCCGGGATGGTGGCCTTGAAAGCCCCGCTGCAGAAAGTCGAATTGCGCCTGCTGAGCAATGGCGCAGACCTGCAACTCTCCGACCTGGAGATTTCCTCGGACCTGCCTACGCCACAAACCGCCCAGCGTGCGGCCGATTGAGGCCGCGCCTGCCATGTTCCGAATAACAAGAGCGACACGAGCCACGGACGAAACGACATGACCAGTGAACCCCACGCTGCGCCCCGGCAGAGCCTCATCCACCGCCCGCAGCTCGACACGCCGCTGGCATTGTCGCTGGTGGTGCCTGTCTACAACGAGGCGGAGACCGTTGCGCTGTTCGTCGAGCGCGTCGAGCAGGTGTTCGCCGATCCTGATGCCGTGCGAGTGGAGTACGTCTTCGTCAACGACGGCAGTGAGGACGATACGCTCGATGTACTCCTGCTGCTGCAACGACGCATCGCACAGATCAGGATCGTCGACCTGAGCCGCAATTTCGGCAAGGAGGCGGCCCTGAGTGCCGGTCTGCGTTGTGCCACGGGCCAGGTGGTGGTGCCGATCGACGTCGATCTCCAGGATCCGCCCGAACTGATCCCGACCATGATCGAACGCTGGCGGGAAGGCTATGACGTGGTGCTCGGGCATCGCATCGATCGCGCCTCCGACTCCTGGGCCAAACGGGCGTCGGCCAGCTGGTTCTATCGCATCCACAACAAGATCGCCGATCCGGCGATTCCCGAGAACGTCGGCGACTTCCGCCTGATGGACCGCCAGGTCGTGGATGCGCTGAATGACCTGCCCGAGTCCCGGCGTTTCATGAAGGGCCTGTTCGCCTGGGTCGGGTTCCGTACCACCCATATCGACTACAGCCGCCCGGAAAGAGTGGCCGGAACCAGCAAGTTCAATGGCTGGCGCCTGTGGAACTTCGCCCTCGAAGGCATCACCAGTTTCAGCACCGATCCCCTGAAGATCTGGACCTACCTCGGCATCGCCGTGTCCTTGAGCGCCTTCCTGTTCGCCATACTGATCGTCCTCAAGGTGGTGCTCTTCGGCATCGACGTGCCTGGCTACGCCTCGCTGATGGTCGCCGTGACCTTCCTCGGCGGCCTGCAACTCATCGGCATCGGGGTGCTGGGCGAGTATCTCGGCCGCACCTACCTGGAATCCAAGCGCAGGCCCGTGTATCTCGTCCGGCGCATCTACGAAGCAGAGGACTGAGCATGGACCTCAAGGAAACCGACATCCTGGGCGAGCATATCGCCGACCACTGGTATTACCGATCCAAGCGGGCCGCCGTGCAGCAGTTCCTCGGCGACATGCGCCCCTCGAGCATCCTCGACGTGGGCGCCGGCTCCGGCTTCTTCTCCCGCGCCCTGCTGGCCGAAGGCAGCGCCGGCGAGGCCTGGTGCGTGGACATCAGCTACTCGGCGGACTCCGATGCCAGCGAGGCTGGGAAGCCGATCCGCTTCCGTCGCTCAGTGGACCGCCTGGACTCCGACCTGGTGCTGCTGATGGATGTCCTGGAGCATGTCGACGACGATGTCGGCCTGCTTCGCCACTACGTCGAGAAGGTGCCCCACGGTGCGCACTTCCTGATTTCCGTACCGGCCTTCCAGTTCCTCTGGAGCGATCACGATGTATTCCTCGAGCACAAGCGTCGCTACCGGCTCACCGATATCGAACGGGTCGCAGAGCAGGCCGGGCTCGAGGTGCTGAAAGGCGCCTACTACTTTGGCGGCGTATTCCCGATAGCCGCCACCCTGCGCCTGTTCGAGCGACTCAGGGGTGATGCCGTGCGCCAGCCCAGATCGCAGCTCAAACGACACAACGGGGTGGTCAATGCAGCCCTGCAGGCACTATCCATGGTGGAGTTGCCGGTACTGCGCTTCAATCGTGTCGCCGGTCTGACAGCATTTTGCCTGGCTCGGCGCCCATGACCCACGATGAGAGCCTGTCCATGCGCCGCCTGCTTCGCAGCCGCCTGCTGAAGGAGGTGCTGCTCGCCGCCCGCTTCGGTGTCGTCGGCGTAGGCGCCACCGCACTGCACATCGGCATCGTCTGGCTGCTGCTGTCCCATACGACATGGCCGGTGCTGCTCGCCAACCTGGTCGCCTTCCTTTGTGCCTTTGGCCTGTCGTTCTCCGGCAACTACATCTGGACCTTTTCTGCGCCGGGCTCGCCAAGCAGGGCGATGCGCCGCTTCTTCCTGATTTCCCTGAGCGCCTTCCTGGTCAACAGCGGCTTGCTGGCTGCGCTGCTGGCCGCCGGCTGGCTTTCGCCGCGTCTGTCCGCCATCGCGTCGGCCGCCGTGGTACCGGGCATCACCTTCCTGGCCAGCCGACTCTGGGGGTTCAGACACTAGCCATGGAACGGACATTGAAAACCGCCGGAACCAACCTCGCGATGCGCACCTCAACCGATTCGCGTCATTCGCTGTGGATCCCCGTACTGCTGGCCTGCCTGCTGTTCCTGGCCCTCGGGGGCCAGTCCATTCTGTTGCCATCGAACACCGGCTGGCTGATGCGTGGCTTCTTCGACCCGCCGACCAATCTGCTGGGGTGGGAGTTCTTCCGTGAAACCCCCTTGCTGCAATTCCCTCTGGGCGCCAATCCACGCTATGGCATGGAACAGGGAAGCTCCATCGTCTTCTCCGACTCGCTGCCACTGTTCGCCCTGCCATTCAAACTGATCGGCCCGCTGCTGCCCGACAGCTTCCAGTACTTCGGCCTGTGGGTGCTGACCTGCATGGTGCTGCAGGGGGTATTCGGCTACCTGACGCTATCGCGTTTCGTCGAAGACCGGCGCCAGCTGTGCCTGGGCACCGGCCTGCTGTTGCTGCTGCCTCCCTACCTGATGCGCTTCTCGATCCACCTCGCACTGGGTGGCCAGTGGCTGCTCATGGCCGGGCTGTACCTCTATTTCGACAAGGCCTACCGAGCGCGCTTCTGGTTGGTGCTGCTGGCGGTCGCCACCCTGACCCACGCCTACCTGCTGGTCATGCTCGGCGCGATCTGGGGCGCCGATCTGCTGCAACGTCTGCTGCGGCGCGAAGCGAGCCTTGCCCGCTGCGTGGTGCGCGGGCTGACCGGCTGCGCCCTGGTCCTGACGATAATGTGGCTCCTGGGCTACTTCATGCTGGGCTCGTCGCCGGCAGCGACGGGCTCCTACGGACGAATGAACCTGTTGTCGCTGATCGATTCTCGAGGGGCCTGGTCGCGGCTGCTGCCCGGACTACAGCTCCCCTTCATCGAGGGCGACGGTTTCGCTTACATGGGCGTGGGTATGCTGGGACTGCTGGCCATTGCCTGTCTCCTGGCAATTGGCCGCCGCGGACAATGGAGCCACACACTCATCTGGCCCCTGATCGTGATGAGCGTTCTCCTGCTGTTGGTATCGCTGACCAATACAGTGAGCATCGGCCACCATACCCTGATCCAGTTCGAGATACCGGACTGGGCGGTGCGTCTGTACCAGGTATTCCGTTCGCCGGGTCGGATGTTCTGGCCGGTGTTCTATCTGCTCTGCGTGACAACCATCGCCATCGTCTGCACTCGTACCCGGCCGCAGATCGCCTTGGGCCTGCTCGCCATTGCCCTGATCGCGCAGATCTACGATCTGTCCAACGTGCTTGCCGGTACGCGCAATCACTTCCAAGGGCACTGGAACAATCCCCTGACCTCCAGGTTGTGGACCGAACTCGGTTCCCGCTACGACAAGGTGCTCTACATTGCGCCAACCAACGTTCCGCCGGACTTCATCCCCCTTTCGAACTTCGCTCTGCACCACGGCATGTCGATCAATGCCGCCAACTTCGCCAGGGTTGACACCGAGGCTCAAGCAAGAACCCAGGCCGCCCTGGCAGCCCAGGTGCAGGCAGGCACCTACGATCCCAAGGCCCTCTATGTCTTCAATGATCTTGCTCTCTGGGACCAGGCCCTGCAGTCACACGGTGCGGACGACGCGATGGGTGAGCTCGATGGCATCAAGCTGCTGCTCCCGGGCATGGGCCAATGCGAAGGCTGCCGGGATGCCGGCTTCGTGCCCAAGCACTGGGGCTTCTGGCCGGCCGAACACCTGCCTACGCTCATCGGCCAGTTGCGCGATGGCCGCCTGGTGGCCCAGCCCGGCATCTCGGGCTACCTGAGTTACGGTCCATACACCCACATCCCCCAGGGTAAGCTGCGCTACCGCATCACCTACAGCGCCAGCGGCAGTCCATCACAGCCGGTGGGTAACTGGGATGTCGTCAGCAATGCGACGACCCAGGTGATCATCCTGGCCCAGGGCCCGCTGATGGGTACCGAAGGCGAACCCAGGACGCTGGAGGGTATTTTCGACGTGGCAACGGCCAGCTCGAGCGCGGAAATCCGTACCTTCAGCAATGGAGCCGGCGAATTGGCGTTGATCAGCGTCGAACTCCTGCCTGAGCGCTAGGTAATATTCGCCTGCACAGTAAGGCGCCGGAACGGCATAACAGTGCCCCTGGGGACCTCGACTGTGCCGGAATGATCGTCGGCGCTTGTGTCTGTGAGGGCCACGCCCGGGGCGTGCATCCTGTCCTTCCGTCACCAGAAGGACAACCACATGAACCGGGTTCTCGCTCCTTTCCGTTCGTCTGCCGGTTCGCGCCTGGACGCCCGAAGCCTGTGGCGGAAGATCGCTGGTCGGATCGCCATGTACCTGCAAAACGCCCGCACCCGCCACCAGCTCGCCCAGCTCGGCGAACGCGAGTTGGCCGACGCCGGCATCGACCGTTGCCAGCGCGAGCGGGAACTTTCGAAACCTTTCTGGCGCTGAGCGGCTGGCCGCGGCGGGCGGGCTCCGCTAGTCTGCATCGGTAGCGCGCGGCAGCTTTGGCCGCGCGGTTTCATCTCGACTGGGAGTGTCCATCCATGAATCGTCTGCGCCTGCTTACCGCCGCCGCCCTGCTCACCTGCGCCAGCGGCGCCTTCGCCACCAGCTTCATCGTCACTACCGATGCGCTGGTCGGCGCCACCAAGGCCACCTCCGACGGTACCACCGACATCACCAACTCCTTCCGCGACGACAAGATCGTCCTGGACGCCCGCGACGACGCCGCCACCTTCGTCGCCACCGCCGGGCAGGTGCGCGGCGCGCATCTGGAAGCGGCGCTGCGGCACATCCGCGGCAAGCTGCCGAGCCTGGCCGCCAACGACCTGCAGCTGGCCCAGGCGATCCTGGTCATCTGACTTCCCCCTCGGCCCGGAGGCGCTTTTTCAGAGCGTCTACCGGGCCTGCGAGGCTGGCTCTTGCCGGCACATTCCGTTAGCCTTGTCGGCTGTGCTTTTCCGATCGCCATAGCCCATGCGCAGCCTCCTATTCCTGCTCACCGGCCTCTGCCTGGCCACCCCCGTGCTGGCCTTCGAACAGACCACCATGTTCGTCGCCGGCAGCAGCTACGTGACCAGCAAAGTCACCAGTACGCCTTTCGAGAACAAACTGCTCGGTGCCGCCCGCGATGATGCCGCCAGCTACATCGCCACCGACGGCCGGGTGCGCGGAGCGCGCCTGGAACAGGCGTTGCGCTGGCTGCGCACGCAGCATCCGGAGCTCGCGGCGAACGATCGGGAACTGGCCGAAGCCATTCTTGCCCAATAGTCAGTCGTGAGCAGCGCCCGCTGCCGTTTCGGAGACTCCCATGCGCCTCAGCTCGATCCCCAAGAGCCCCCTGATCCTCGGCCTGCTGCTGGCCGCCTGCGCCTCCAGCGCCCAGGCACAGTCGGTCATCCGCCTGTTCAACATCACCACCAACGCCATCGGTCGCAGCGTGGACTTCACCTCCGACACCACCACCTCGATCCGCGACATGAAGATCGTCCGCGAGGCCCGCGACGACGCCGCCAGCTTCGTCGCCAGCGAAGGCGCCATCCGCGGCGCGCAGCTGGAAGCGGCGCTGAAGGTGGTCCGCGAGAAGGTGCCGGATGCGCGCGACGCCTCCGACCAGCAGCTGGCCGAAGCCATCCTCGCTCTGTGATCCCCCGCGGCCGCCGCGCTCTGGCGGCACTGGGCCTGCTCGCCGCCGTCGGCGCCCGGGCCGATCTGCGCCTGGAGCTGCTGCCCGACGGCCTCGCCCCGGCGCAGCGCCAGGCCAGCCAGCAACTGCTGGATGACGTCCGCCAGGCGCTGCCGCCACTCTTCGTCCAGGCCCTGGACCGCCGCGTCGAGGTGCAATGGCGCGACGACCTGCCGGGCAACGGCATGGGCCAGGCCCTGCGCCCCGGCGCCATCGCGCTGAACCGCAAGTACCTGGCCGCCCTCACCGACGGCAGCGCCGCCACCCTCAAGACCGGCCGCAGCCACGGCACCCTGCGTCGCGAACTGCAGGCCACGGTGGTCCACGAGCTGACCCACCTGTACGACCGCGGCCGCCTCTGGCTGCCCGCCGAGGCCCGGCTGATCCAGCGCTGCACGCGCCAGCAGGGCAGCATCGGGCGCATCGGCGAGGGCGCCGAGTGCCGCGGCCAGGCCAACCGCCGCTTCACCCTCTCCGACGACCCGCGCCTGCTCGACCTCGCCGGCTGGCCGCAACTGGCCGGCAAGCGCGGCCAGCGCGAGCACGACAACCGCTTCGTCCTGCGCAGCCCGGACCGCTACGAGCTGAGCAACCCGCGCGAGTTCGTCGCGGTGAACATGGAGTACTTCGTCCTCGACCCCAGCTACGCCTGCCGCCGCCCGGCGCTGTACCGCTACTACGCCGAGCGCTTCGGCGAGCGTCCGCAGCGCCAGGCCTGCGAACAATCCTTCGCCTACCTCAACGCCGGCCGCGACTTCGGCCGCCAGCCGCTGGGCAGGCTGGATCCGGAGCGCGTCTACGAGGTCGACTACCTGCTGGCCGAGGCCAACGACCAGTGGGTGAGCCGCTGGGGCCACGCCATGCTGCGCCTGGTGGTGTGCGCCCCGGGCCGGCCGCGCGGCCCGGACTGCCGGCTGGACCTGGACCAGCACCTGGTGCTGTCCTACCGCGCCTTCGTCGGCGACCTGCAGCTGTCCAGCTGGGACGGTCTGACCGGCTCCTATCCGTCGCGGCTGTTCGTCCTGCCGCTGTCCCAGGTGATCGAGGAATACACCAAGATCGAGCTGCGCAGCCTGGCCTCGATCCCGCTCAAGCTCAATCGCCAGCAGATCGACGAGCTGGTGGAGCGGGCCATGCAGGTGCACTGGGGCTACGACGGCAACTACTACTTCATCTCCAACAACTGCGCGGTGGAAACCCTCAAGCTGCTGCGCAGCGGCATCCCCGACCCGCGCCTGCAGGACCTCGACAGCATCACCCCCAACGGCGTGGTGCAGATCCTGGAGAACCGCGGCCTGGCCGACGCCAGCGTGCTCGACGACTCCAAGCGCGCGCTGCGCCTGGGCTACCGCTTCGACTCCTTCCGCGACCGCTACCAGGCGATGTTCGAGGTGCTGCGCCAGCGCCTGGACATTCCCCAGAGCAAGGTCGAGGACTGGCTGGCCCTGCCCGCCAGCGAGCGCCGCGCCTGGTTCGACAAGGCCGACCTGCGAGCCAGCGCCGCCATGCTGCTGCTGGAGCAGGCCTCGCTGCGGCGTCAACTGCAACTGGCCCAGGACGAGCTGAAGCGCCTGTACCTGGGCCACCGCAACGACGCCCGCGCCGACCCCAAGCTGGTGGCGGCGGGCAAGACGCTGCAGCAGATCCTCGACGACAGCGGCTTCCTCAGCCAACCGGCGGAGCTGCTGGACAGCGGCTACGGCCTGCCGCAGCCGGGCGAGTCGACGCGCCTGGAACAACAGACCCAGGCACGCCAGGCGCGCCTGCGCCAGCTCAGCGACAACCTCGACCAGGAGGTCCGCGCCCTGCTGGAGCCGGAGCGCCGCGAGGAGTTGCAGGCGCTGGAGGCCAACCTCAAGCAGCTCGGTGCGCACCTGCGGGCGCTGCATAAGGCGGCGGGTGGGTTCGAGTTGCCTTGAGGGGCTGTTCCTGTAGGAGCGACTGCGCCAAAGCGCTTTTCGTAGGATGGGTTGTTCTCGCAGGAGCGAGCTGTGCTCACTTGCGGGTTCGGTGCATTGGTTTGACTTTGTTCCCTCTCCCTAACCCTCTCCCTAAAGGGAGAGGGGACCGTTCGGTGTGCTTGGATGTTCTGAAGTCAGCCGGCGGCACCGTTGGTTTCCGACTGAAGCCATTCCTCCTCTCGGCACGGACTAGCTCCCTCTCCCTTCAGGGAGAGGGCTGGGGAGAGGGGCTCTTCAGGACACACAACCCCACCCGGCAGAACTCAACACAAACAAAAAACGCGCCCAAAGGCGCGTTTCTCATCAACCGAAGAACCCCTCAGCGGCGCCCCTCCAGCTTGAAGTAGAAGACCTTGGTCGCCTGCCGCGCGACGATCCGGCCGCCGCTGATGCGTGGCTCGAAGCGCCAGGTGTCCATGGCCTGGCGCACGGCGTTGTCGAACATCCGCGGCGGCGAGGAGTCCAGCACCTGGATGTCGTCGATGCGGCCGTCGGCGGTGATGGTGAACAGCACTTTCACGTGGCCTTCGATGCCGCGGCGCTGGGCCATCAGCGGGTACTTCGGCGAATCCATGCGCAGCGGCTTGATGTCGCTGTCGTTGAGGCTGCCGGTGGGCAGGCCGGCCGGGCCCTGGGTGCCGGTCGGGGCGGCCTGGGCGCCCGGGGTGCTCTGGCCCACGGTCGGCGCGGCCGGAGGCGGCGGCGGGGCGGGCGGCGTCGGCTCGGCCTGGGCTTGCTCGGCCGGCTCGGGTTCGGGCTTGGGTTTCGGCTTGGGCTTGGGCGCCTTCTTCGGCACCGCCTTTTCCACCGGCTTGGGCTTGGGTTTCGGCGGCTCCGGCTTGGGCGGCTCGACCACCGGCTCCGGCGGCGTGGGTTGCGGCGGCTGCGGCTCGGGCGCGGCGGCCGGCGGCTCCTTCACCGGTTCGGGCTTGGGCGGCAGCTGCACCACGCTGACCTGCATGGTCGGCACTTCGCCACGGCCCAGGTTGAGCTCGTCGGGGCTGGGCACGGCCCAGACCAGGCCGGCGACCACGGCCAGGTGCAGCACCACGGACAGCCCGGAAGACTTCCACCAGCCCGCCTGCTGGGGCGGCTGCTCCGCGTCTTCCACGCCCTCCACGGGCGCGGCGTAGGGGATCAGCAGTTCGGCGACGGGAACTTCCTCGTCGCGGCGGGCGCCGGAGCAGTCCACCAGACGCAGGTTGGCTTCATTGCCACGCTGGGCGCTGACGCAGGGCAGCGAGAGTCCTTCGTCGCTGTCGGAGGACGAAGGAAGTTCCGCGGCGGACGCGACGAGAGTGGAACTCGCCGGCGAGCGCGATTGCGATGGCGACATGGGAGAAGCCTGTGGAGAAATGACAGAATCTGATAATTATTATCATTCGCCCCGGGTATGGCAACCTTATTGGCCATCCGGCAACCAGGCACAGGTCAACATTTGCTGCTGCAGCGCCTGCGGATCCTGCTCTTTGGCGAAGATCAGCTCCAGCCGATTGTCCCGCCGCCAGGCGCTGGGCTGCCAGGGTTCGGCGCTCGTCACCCGGTTGCAGGCCAGCCAGCCGTCCTCGCAGTGCAGCACCGCCTTGGCCCGCAGCAAGCCGTCCAGGCCGGCCAGCCAGGCCTCCAGCGCCGCGCGGCGGAAGCGCCAGTCGGCGTGCAGGCGCCAGCCGACGGCCTGATGTCCACCGTCGCTGTGCACCTGGCGCAGGGGCGCGGCGCGGGTGAGCAGCACAGGCAGTTCGGCCGTGGGGGCTGGCAGTTCCACCGCCGCGGCTGGGTCGAACGCTGCGACGAACGGCAGGCTCGCGAAGGGCAGGCGCCCCTGCTCGGTCCACACCAGCGGCAGCGCCGGCAGGCTGGCCTGCAGACGCGCGCGGGCCGCCTCATCCAGGGCTTCGCTCTTGTTCAGCACCAATAGCGCGGCGTCGGCCAGGGCGTCCTGCTGCGCCTCCGACAGCGAGGCCCCGGCGGCCAGCGCCGCGGCATCCAGCACCAACAGCAGCGGCTGCGGCGCCAGCACGCCGCGCCAGGGCGCCTCGCCCAGCTGGCGCAGCAGGGTGCGCGGGTGGCCGAGGCCGGAGGGTTCGATGAACAGCCGCTGCGGCCGCGCCTTGCGCAGCAGGCGGGCGAGGCCGACCTGGAAGGGCGCACCGTTGACGCAGCACAGGCAGCCGCCGGCCACCTCGCCTATGGCCACGCCGTCGGCGTCGGTGGCCAGCAGCGCGGCGTCCAGGCCGACCTGGCCGAATTCGTTGACCAGCACCGCCCAGCGCTCGCCAGGCGGGCGCTGGGCCAGCAGGTCGCGGATCAGGCTGGTCTTGCCGGCGCCCAGTGGGCCGCCGATCACATGGGTGGGAATCTGTTCGAGCATGGCGCCATGTTGCCGCCTGACGCAGGCCGGGAAAAGCGCTAGAGTCGGCCCTTCGCTCAAAGGACCCCGTTTTCATGCGTCTGCCGGCCCTGCTCCTGTCGTCCTGCCTCGCCCTGCCAGCCCTTGCCCACGCCGAAGCCTGCGTGGTGCACAGCCGCGGCAAGAACCTCGACGTGAAGGTCTGCCAGCAGAACCGCAGCATCCCGGCAAAGCTGTTCCACGAAGGCTTCTGCCAGCCGCAGCTGAAGGACCAGCAGATCGAGGTGACCTACGCCGAGGCCTGCCCAAGTGGCGCCTTCGGCGTCTGCAACAACGCCCAGGTGCCCAACAGCCCCTACCGCCAGGACATCCACTACTACGGCGTGGCCAGCGACGCGCGCTTCCTCCAGCCGTTCTGCGAAAGCCAGAGCAAGGGCCAGTGGCAGGCCGGCAAGTGACCGTCATGCGCCTGTCATGGGCGGCTGTTCTACTGCTGGTCGGGTACCTCACACCCACTGGCGCCCCACGCCAGCAAAGATCTTGGTGATAGGGCCGCCCCGCGCGGCCCTCTTTTTTTCCGGCTCTTTTCCCGCGTTTTCGCCATCCGGACCGGCGGTATCGCCGTTCGTCCGCGCAAAGGTGTCTTGCGCAGCCGCCCCTTCTGTCAGAAGGTCACATCCGCTAAGTTTTCAGAGCGTGAGGTACCTTGGGGGTTACGCATGAGCACGTCTATGAACCTGGACGGCCCCTTCTATCCACCGGCGCTGGGGGCGCCGGAACGACTCAGCGCGGAGCAGTTGCGCGCCTCGCTGGAAATCACCATGGCCGAGCACGGCGGCGGCGCCGTCTGGCTGTTCGCCTACGGCTCGCTGATCTGGCGCCCGGAGTTCCCGGTGGCCGAGGCCAGCCGTGCGCGGGTGCACGGCTACCACCGCGGGCTCTACCTGTGGTCGCTGACCCACCGCGGCACCCCGGAGATGCCCGGCCTGGTGCTCGGCCTGGACCGCGGCGGCTCCTGCGCCGGCTTCGCCTACCGGCTGCCCGACGACGACCTCGACGCCAACCTGTTCGCCCTCTGGCAGCGCGAGATGCCCTACGCCTCCTACCGCCCGGAATGGCTCAGCTGCCGCCTGGAGGATGGCCGCCGGGTGCGCGCCCTGGGCTTCGTCCTCGAACGCCACCTGCCCAGCTACGCCGGCTCGCTGCCGGACAGCGTCGTGCAGCGCGTGTTCGACAGCGCCCAGGGGCACTTCGGCACCACCCGCGAATACGTCGAGCAGACGGTCAGCGCGCTGCGCGCCTGCGCCATGCCCGACCTGAACCTGGAGGCCCTGCTGGCGCGCTGCTGCGCCAAGGCCAGCGGCTGAGTCAGGGCGTCGGCTGGCGCACCTCGATCGGTTGCGCCGGCGTCTCGTCCAGCCCCCAGTCTGACCCATCCGCCCAGTCCTCGCCGAAGGTCTCGATGGGGTGCTGGGTGCGGCTGGAGCCATTGCCGCAACCCATGGCCGAGGCCGGGCAGTAGCGGTCGCAGCCCCAGCAGATGCGTTCGGGGTGGGCGGGGTGCAGGGGGAATTTCTTCGCCATGGAGGTTCACCTGAAGGGAGTGGGCCCAGCTTCGATTCAACGCCTTCCGGCGCCCATCGTACTTGTCGCGAATCAAGAAGTGCGGGAATAAGCAAATGCAGCATAAGCAAAGCATTTTTTATTCCTTAATTTATTGACGAAGCCCACCTACACTGCCTCCCCATGACGACTTTCAGGGGGATGAACCCATGCGCAGCGAACGCGTCCGCTATGTCCTGGTGCCCGGCTGGCACGGCTCGGAGGACGAGCACTGGCAGAGCCACTGGCAGCGCGCGCTGCCCAACGCCTCGCGGGTGCAGCAGCGCGACTGGGTGACGCCGCGGCATGTCGACTGGGTCGCCGAACTGGACCGCGAGATCCGCCGCCAGCCCGGTCGCGTGGTGCTGATCGCCCACAGCCTGGGCTGCGTCACCGTCGCTTCCTGGGCCCGCCGCGCCGGGCCCAGGGCCCTGGCCCAGGTGGCCGGCGCCCTGCTGGTAGCGCCCGCCGACGTCGAGCGCGAGACCTGCCACGCGGCGCTGCGCAACTTCGCCCCCATCGCCCTGGACGCCCTGCCTTTCCCCAGCGTGTTGGTGGGCTCGGACAACGACGCCGCCTGCAGCCCGCAGCGCGCCCTGCACCTGGGCCGCGCCTGGGGCGCCGAGACGCTGATCCTGCCGGATGCCGGGCACATCAATGTGAAGTCCGGTCATGGGGCCTGGGAAGCCGGCTACCGTCACCTGTTCCGCCTGCAGTACCTGATCGACCAGCGCGAACGCCGCCGGGCCTGAGCGAGACGGAATGTAGGAGCAACTGTCTTGCGCCGATGTGCCCTTCGTAGGATGGGTTGAGCTTGCGATACCCATGCTGCCGTGGTGATGGGTATCGCTTCGCTCAACACCATCCTACGAAAAGCCGTGCTTCCCTGGAGGTGTAGGCGGGCCCTGCCCGCGATTTCGCGCGCAGGGCGCGCTCCTGCATGGGAATGGTGCTCGGGCTTGCCCCCTCCCGGAGGGAGAGGGGACCGCAGGCTCCGAGGCGGATCTCATCCGCGATCCGGCTGTCATGCGTGTCGCGGCATGACAGCAGAAACCCATCCTACGAACCTGCCGCTCCCGCCTCGCGCCGTGCGCGGCCTTCGAGGCGGCGGCGCAGGCTGTGGCTTTCCAGGCTCAGCCGGCAGCCCTTGGCCGCCGCGGCGCGGCCCCAGTCCTCCAGCAGCTCCATGCAGGCGTGGTCGATGTAGCGCAGGTGCTGCAGCGGCACGTGCAGCGTGGTGCCCGGCTTCACCTGGTCCAGCAGGCGCGCCAGCTGCGGTACCCGCAGGAAGGTGGCGGCGCCCACCAGGCGCAGCTCGGCTTCGTCGCCGGTGCCGTTGTAGTGCAGGCTGGCCTTCAGCCGCGCGGCCTTCAGCGCCAGCTTGAGCAGGGTCAGGGCGAAGCCCACCAGCACGCCGGTGAGCAGGTCAGTGAGGACGATGCCCAAAGCCGTGGCCAGGTACACCAGCGCCGGCATCCGCCCGTAGCGCAGCAGGCCGGTGAGCGCCTTGGGGTCGGCCAGCTTGAGCCCGGTATAGACCAGCACCCCGGCCAGGCTGGCGATGGGGATCTGCCGCAGCAGCCCGCCGAGCAGGGCGACGAAGGCCAGCAGCCAGAGGCCGTGGAGGATGGCGGACAGTCGGCTGCGGGCGCCGGCCTGCACGTTGGCCGAGCTGCGCACTATCACCCCGGTCATCGGCAGCGCGCCGAGCAGGCCGCAGATCAGGTTGCCGACGCCCTGGGCGGACAGCTCACGGTCCATGTCCGAACGCGGCCCCTGGTGGATGCGGTCCACCGCGGCGGCGGAGAGCAGCGTCTCGGCGCTGGCGATGAAGGCCACCGCCAGGGCCGCCAGCAGCAGCTCGGGTTCGGCCAGGCGCAGCAGGTCGGCTGGGCGGACCCAGTCGATGGCCTGGCTGAGCTGTTCCGGCACTTCCACCCGCAGCACGTCCATGGGCAGCGCGAGGCTCGCCAGGGTCGCCGCGCTCACCCCGAGCAGGGCGCCGGGCAGGAAGCGCAGGCGCGCCGGGCGGAAGCGTTCCCAGCCCCACATCAGCGCCATGGTGCCGAGGCCCAGGGCCAGGGCCTGCGGGCCGTTGCCCAGCGAGGCGGCGAGGGCGCCGGGGAAGGCCAGCAGGTTGTCCAGCCCTGATGCCTGTGGCTGGAGGTCGAGCATCACGTGGACCTGCGACAGCACGATGAGGATGCCGATGCCGGCGAGCATGCCGTACACCACCGCCGGCGCGGTGACGCGGAACCAGCAGCCCAGGCGCAGGCGCCCGGCGACCAGCTGGATCAGCCCGGCCAGCAGCAGGATCGGCCCGAGCATGGCCATGCCGTGGCTGCGCACCAGTTCGAAGACCAGCACCGCCAGGCCCGCCGCCGGCCCGCTGACCTGCAGCGGCGAGCCGGCCAGCAGGCCGACCACCAGGCCGCCGACGATGCCGGTGAGCATGCCCTTGGCCGGCGGCATGCCGGAAGCGATGGCGATACCCATGCACAACGGCAGGGCGACGAGAAAGACCACCACCGAGGCCAGCAGGTCGCGGGGCAGGTTGTCCTTGAGGGCGCGCAGGGGCGCATGAAGGGGTTGGGGAACGGGCATGGCGCTGTCCTCCTTGGCTTTTTCGGGCGCGAGAAAGCCCACGACGCCGGGTCAGCGGCATCGACACGCGCAGGTTGTCAGGCCGCGCCGGCGGGCCGGCGCGGGGTTCGGGCAGGTGTCAGGTCAGGAAGCGGGCACGGCTGTCGTTGTGGAGGTGGGCGCCGTGCCCGTGAGGGTCAGGATTGCGAGTAGCGCGGGCGCGGCGTCGCCATGGGCATCGGGCCTTCGCCGTCCAGAGGGCGGAAGTGACCCACCTCGGCGTCGTAGGCCTTGATCTGGCTGGTCTCGATGTCATAGACCCAGCCGTGGATGAACAACTGCCCGCTGGCCAGGCGCGCGGCCACCGAGGGGTGGGTCTTCAGGTGGTCGAGCTGGGCCACCACGTTTTCCTCGGTGAGGATGTCCAGGGTGTCGTGGCTGGCGCAGCCGCAGTTCTGCTCGACCACCGTCTTGGCCACTTCGGCGTGGCGCAGCCAGGCCTTCACCGTGGGCATGCGCTCCAGCGTCTGCGGGTCGAGCACGGCCTTCATGGCGCCGCAGTCGGAATGCCCGCAGACGATGATGTGCTGCACGCCCAGGGCCATCACCGCGAACTCGATGGCGGTGGACACGCCGCCGTTCATCTGCCCGTAGGGCGGCACCACGTTGCCGACATTGCGGGTGACGAAGAGGTCGCCCGGCGAGCTCTGGGTGATCAGTTCGGGGACGATGCGCGAATCCGCGCAGGTGATGAACATGGCGCGCGGGTTCTGCGCATGGGCGAGCTTCTTGAACAGCGCTTCCTGTTGCGGGAAGACCTCCTGGCGGAACTGGCGGAAACCTTCGACGATGCGCCGCAGGGCCTCGTCGGCATTCTCCGTGATGTGCTCCTCACCGTGCGATTTGTCGTTCATTGCATGAGCCTCGAAGAGTGACGATGGATTTTTCCCATGCTTGCCGACGTTTCGCACATGGCGAAAAGACACAAACGTTGGGAAATGATGTTCGTGACCGTTTGGTCATCCTGTCGGCAACCCTAGACAAGGAAGATTAATCAAAAATTAAATAAACGCTCTATCTCGCACGTTACAGACATCTTTAAGGCAAGATCGCCGATGATGCCGACAAGCTATCATGGCCCGATGATGTGAATGCGCCGCCTCAGAACAGGCTCATCTGTGCCCGCGGGACCTGGAACAGCGAGCAGTCCAGCCCACCGTAGTCGCGGTGGTCCAGCCCCAGGCGGCGGGCGGCCAATTGGAAGCGCTTGGCCAGCAGTTCGGCGAACACGCCTTCCCCGCGCATGCGCGTGCCGAAGCGGCTGTCGTAGTCTTTGCCGCCGCGGCTCTGGCGGATCAGGCTCATCACGTGCTCGGCGCGGTCGGGGAAGTGCGCCTGCAACCATTGCTGGAACAGCTCGGAAATCTCCAGCGGCAGGCGCAGGAGGATGTAGCCGGCCGAGCGCGCGCCGTTGTCGTGGGCGGCTTCCAGCAGGCGCTCCAGCTCCATGTCGTTGACCATCGGGATCATCGGCGCCAGCACCGCGCTGACCGGCACGCCGTGCTCGTGCAGGGTGCGCATGGCGCGCAGGCGCGCGCCGGGGCTGGCGGTGCGCGGTTCCATGATGCGCTTGAGCTCGTTGTCCAGGGTGGTGAGGCTGAAGGCCACGCTGACCAGGTTGAGGCTGGCCAGTTCGCCCAGCAGGTCGAGGTCGCGCAGGATCAGCGAACCCTTGGTGATGATGTGTAGCGGGTGGCGGAAGCGCAGCAGGATCTCCAGCGCCTGGCGCGTCAGGCGCTGCTCGCGCTCCAGCGGCTGGTAGGCGTCGGTATTGATGCCCAGGGCGATGGGCCGCGGCACGTAGCCGGGCTTGCTCAGCTCCGCCTCCAGGCGCTCGGCGAGGTTGGTCTTGGCGATCAGCCGCGTCTCGAAGTCGATGCCCGGCGACAGGTCCCAGTAGGCGTGGCTGGGCCGCGCGAAGCAGTAGATGCAGCCGTGCTCGCAGCCGCGGTAGGGGTTGATCGAGCGGTCGAAGCCGACGTCCGGCGACTGGTTGCGGCTGATCACCGTCTTCGCCTGCTCCATCCGCACCTCGGTGGCGCGGCAGGGCGGCGCCTCGTCCTGGTACCAGCCGTCGTCCTCGGTCTCGCTGCGGGTTGGCGCGAAGCGGTTGTGCGGATTGCTGGCGGTGCCGCGGCCACGCGGCGGCAGGGGAGAGGACATGGGTGGGCTCCAGAATTTACTGTATATAAATACAGTATTCCTGTGCGAATGACAGCCCCTGCCGATGGATGGCCGGGCGTAGGGCGAATAACCGTTCGCGGTTATCCGCCGTTTGACCATGGCCCCAGGCCCCCTGCGGAGCCAAGCCCGAAGCCCCGCCTCAAGGCGCTCCGAACCCGACATCGGGTTGGGCAGCGGCGTACAACCGCGAACGGTTGTACGCCCTACGAATGGTGATGGGTATCGCTTCGCTCAACCCATCCTACGAGAGTGTTTCTCCCGCACCCCGCAGGAGCGGATTCATCCGCGATTCCGCCGGCAGGGCCGGCGCTCATGCCATTGCCGACCTCAGATCAACACCCGCAACAACCAGTACAGCAACGCCGCCAGGCAGATCGCCGCCGGCAGCGTCAGCACCCAGGCCAGCAGCATGTTGCGGATGGTCTGCCATTGCAGGCCGCTGCCGTTGGCGGTCATGGTCCCGGCGACGCCGGAGGACAGCACCTGGGTGGTGGACACCGGCAGGCCATAGATGTCCGCCGCGCCTATGGTGAGCATCGCGGTGAGCTGCGCGCTGGCGCCCTGGGCGTAGGTCAGCGGCTGCTTGCCTATGCCCTCGCCGACGGTGGTGACGATGCGCCGCCAGCCCACCAGGGTGCCCAGGCCGAGGGCCAGGGCCACCGCCACCTTGACCCACGGCGGGATGAACTGGACGGTGTCCAGGCTGCGGTCGCGCAGGGCCTGCAGGGTGCTCCAGGTGTCCACGTCGAAGACCTGCTCGGTGCGGTCGAGCTGGCGGATGGTCTCCACGCTCAGGTACAGCTCGTTGTGCAGCGCCAGCACCTCGTCGTCGGGCAGCCCGCTCAGGTCGTCGTGGCCGCGCAGGCGCGCGCCTATGTTGTGCAGTTGCGCGGCCAGCGCCGGCAGCACCTCGGGGGTCAGGTGCTGCTCGCTCTGGTAGTCCAGCAGCACCCGGCGCGGGGCCGTGGGGATGTCTTCCGGGGCCAGCCGGCGCAGCTGCAGTTCGGCCCGGTGCGCCAGTTCGCGCAGCTGCTGCACCTGGGCCGGCGCCTGGCCGCGGTCGACGGCGAAGCTCAGCGGCATCAGCGCGGCGAGGATCAGCATGATCAGGCCGATACCCTTCTGCCCGTCGTTGGAGCCATGGGCGAAGGACACCCCGGTGCAGGTCAGCACCAGCAGCGCGCGGATGCCCAGCGGCGGCGGCTGGCGCCCCTGGGGCGCGCTGAACAGCGTCTTGCGCCGCGCCACCGCGCGCATGCCCAGCAGTAGCAGGCCGGCGCCGAGGAAGCCCAGCAGCGGCGACAGCAGCAGGGCGTAGCCGACCTTCTGCAACTGCTCCCAGGCGCTGCCGTCGATGCCCAGTTCGCCGCTCAGCACGCCGTGGGCCAGGCTCACGCCGACGATGGAGCCGATCAGGGTGTGCGACGACGACACCGGCAGGCCCAGCCACCAGGTGCCGAGGTTCCACAGGATGGAGGCGCCGAGCAGGGCGAAGATCATCGCCAGGCCGGCGGCGCTGTCCACCCGCAGCAGCAGGTCCAGCGGCAGCAGGGTGACGATACCGAAGGCCACCGCGCCGCTGGAGAAGAGCACGCCGAGCAGGTTCCACAGCCCCGACCAGCCCACCGCCAGCTGCGGCGGCAGGGCGTTGGTGTAGATCACCGTGGCCACCGCGTTGGCGGTGTCGTGGAAGCCGTTGATGAACTCGAAGCCCAGGGCGATCAGCAGCGCCAGGGCCAGCACCAGCAGGGTGCCGCTGGGGCGCAGCTGGCCGCCCTGGGCGAGGATGTCCAGGGCCAGGTTGCCGAAGGTGTAGACCAGGCCGCCGCCGAGCAGGAGGAAGAACAGCACTTGCCCGGTGGGCGTGGCCACTTCCTGCAGCACCGGGTTCACCGGCATGCGCGAGACGCGCGTGGCGCGCAGGGACTGGAGCAGGTGGTAACGGTCAAGCACGTCCGTTGTGCTCCCTGTCGGGGACTGCGGTGTCGGGGGCGGGGCGAGGGGGCACTGGCGGCTCCTTCCTGCAAATGCCTAATAGCCTAGTCCGCCGGGCGGCGCTGCGGTTCTCCAATGTTTCCGAGATAGGCGCCCCAGGTGATATGTCAAATGGCTATTATCCGTGCCGGTCTTTCAACCACTACGCTTTCCTGGTGGGCCACCCGAGGGCACTGTCATGCAGGAAGAAAGCCCAAGTGCGTTTCCGAGATGGATGCCAGCAATGCCCTACGACCAGCTCCCGGATGTCTTCGCGCAGATTCTCGAACAGGCCATCGATGGCGTGGTGGTGCTGGACGAGCACAACCGCGTGCTGCTGTTCAACGCCGCCGCGGAGCGCCTGTGGGGCTATTCCCGCGAGGCGGTGCTGGGCCAGGACGTCGGCCTGCTGCTGCCCCGGGAGGTGCGTCCGCGCCTGGACGCCAGCCTGGACACTGAGGGCATCGTCGGCAGCCGCAGCGAGGTGCCGATGCGCTGCCGCGACGGCAGCCGGCTGTGGGGCTCGATGTCGATCTCGCACATCGAGTTCGACGGCAAGCGCCTGCTCACCGCCTTCGTCAAGGACTGCACCCTGCAGCGCCGCCAGCGCGAGCAGATGGACGTACTGTCGCTGGCCGCCAACGAGACCGACAACGCAGTCATCGTCACCGGCCGCGAGGGGCGCATCCTCTACGTCAACGCCGGCTTCAGCCGCATGTTCGGCTGGAACGCCGAGCAGGCCCAGGGGCGCTACCCCTCGGAGCTGCTGCAGGTGCCCCAGGCCAGCGTGCGGCGCTGGCGCCAGGCCGGCGCCGGGCTGTTCCGCAGCGAAGAGCTGGTGCGCGACCTGATCGGCCGGCCGCTGTGGTGCTCGGTGGTGGCCAACCCCATCCTCGACGCCCGCGGCCAGCCGGTGAACTCGGTGATGCTGCTCACCGACATCACCCACACCAAGCTGCACGAAGTGCTGCAGAACAAGGTGCTCGACGCCCTGGTGCGCGAGCGCCCGCTGGTGGACGTGATGGACCTGGTGTGCCGCGAGGTGGAGCGCATCGCCCCGGAGGTCAAGGCCTCGATCCTGCGCGTGGACGCCCAGGGGCGCATGCACCCGCTGGCCGCGCCGAGCCTGCCGGAAGCCTTCTCGCGGTCCATCGAGGGCGCGCGCATGGGCCCCCACGCCGGCAGCTGCGGCACCGCGGCCTACCGGGGCAAGGCGGTGATGGTCAGCGACATCGCCAGCGACCCGTTGTGGGACGACTACCGCCAACTGGCGCTACCCCTGGGCCTGAAGGCCTGCTGGTCGAGCCCGATCAAGAACAGCGAGGGCCGCGTCATCGGCACCTTCGCCTTCTACTACGAGCAGTGCCGCGGCCCGGACGAGCTGCACCTGCGCCTGGTGGACGTCAGCCTGCCGCTCTGCGCCCTGGCCCTGGAGCGCGAGGAAGCCCGCGCGCACATCCGCCAACTGGCCTTCTACGACACCCTCACCGGCCTGCCCAACCGCAGCCTGCTGCTGGCCGAGGCCGAGCAGGCGATGACGCGCATCGAGAACGACGAGGCGGAAATGGCGGTGCTGTTCATCGACCTGGACCGCTTCAAGCAGATCAACGATTCCCTCGGCCACCCGGCCGGCGACGAGCTGCTGCGCCTGGTGGCGGCGCGCCTGCAGGAGGTGGTGCGCGAGCAGGGCCTGGTGGGGCGCCTGTCGGGCGACGAGTTCGTGGTGGTGCTGCCGTACTGCGGCGGCCTGCTCGCCTCGCAGATCGCCGAGCGCATCCTCGCCCGCCTGGCCCTGGCGCACCGGGTAGGCGGCGTCAGCCTGATCACCCTGGCGAGCATCGGCATCAGCCTGTTCCCCAGCAACGGCCGGGACATGGAGACGCTGCTGCACCGCGCCGACATCGCCATGTACCAGGCGAAGAACGGCGGGCGCGGCAGCTACCGCTTCTTCAGCGAAGAAATGAACCAGCGCGCCCAGGAACGCCTGGCCCTGGAAAGCGCGCTGCGCGAGGCCGTGCAGCGCCAGGCGCTGAGCCTGCACTACCAGCCCCAGGTGCGCCTGGACGACGGCCGCGTGCACGCGGTGGAAGCCCTGGCCCGCTGGCGCCACCCGCAACTCGGCGCGGTGGCGCCGAACCGCTTCATCCCCCTGGCCGAGGAGTGCGGCATCATCGGCGAACTCAGCCAGTGGGTGCTGCGCGAGGCCTGCCGACAACTGGCCGACTGGCGCCGGCGCGGCATCCACATCCCGGCGGTGGCGGTCAACCTGTCCCCCGCCGACTTCCGCGACCCCGACCTGCCGGTGCGCCTGCTGGACCTGCTGCAGCGCAACGGCCTGGCCGGCACCGACCTGGTGGTGGAAATCACCGAAGGCATGCTGCTGGACAACCACCCGGCGACCCTCGACATCCTCCGCGCCGTGCATGGCTTGGGCGTGCGCCTGTCGATGGACGACTTCGGCACCGGCTACTCCAGCCTCGGCTACCTGCACCGGCTACCGATCAGCGAGCTGAAGCTCGACCGCAGCTTCGTCGCCGAGCTGAACGCCGGCGCGGCGGCGCAGGCGCTGACCGACGCGGTGATGAACATCGGCCGCAGCCTGGAGCTGATGGTGGTCGCCGAAGGGGTGGAGGACGAGGCGCAACTGGAGCTGTTGCGCCAGCAGGGCTACCCGGTGGCCCAGGGCTACCTGTTCTCGCGGCCGTTGCCGGCGGCGGCGCTGGAGGAGTGGTTGGTGAGGCGGGGAAGAGGGTTGTAGGAGCGAGCTTGCTCGCGAATGGAGTCTACCGGCTGCGCTGGTGCATGAGGTCACCTCCGCAACCCTCTCCCCAGCCCTCTCCCTGAAGGGAGAGGGGGCTATCCGTGCCGGCGGCTGCTTCCGTGCCATCCGGCAACTCTGGGGTTTCCGGCGAGAGTCGGAAATGCGCTTGACGCCGAACAGTCCCCTCTCCCTTCAGGGAGAGGGTTAGGGAGAGGGCGCTCTTAAAACCCCAGCACCGATAGCCCCCAGCAACCTCAATCCTTCTTCTTCAGCTTCGGATTAGGGAAAAACTGCACCCCCTGCACCTTCGGATCAGCCGGCTTCTTCAAAGCGCTGGCATTGACCCGCGTAGCCAACTCCTTCGGCACCGACTGCCCCTGGGCATTGAGCGTATCGGCGTAGCCGCAGGCCACGCACTCGCGGTGCGGCACGCCGTCCTCGTCCCACATCAGGATCTTGTCCTGCTCGCTGCAGGCCGGGCATACCGCGCCGGCGATGAAGCGCTTCTTCACCTCGGCCATCACGCAGCCTCCCCGGTCAGGCCGGAATGGCGCAGCAGCGCGTCGATCGACGGCTCGCGGCCGCGGAAGGCGACGAACAGCGCCATCGGCTCCTGGGAGCCGCCCTTGGCCAGGATGGCCTCGCGGAAGGCGGCGCCGGTCTGCGGGTTGAACACGCCCTCTTCCTCGAAGCGCGAGAAGGCGTCTGCCGACAGCACTTCCGCCCACTTGTAGCTGTAGTAACCGGCCGCGTAGCCGCCGGCGAAGATGTGCGCGAAGCTGTTGGCGAAGCGGTTGTACGCCGGCGGGCGCATCACCGCCACTTCGTCGCGCACGCCGTTGAGCACGTCGAGCACGCTGCGGCCGTCGCCGTGGCTGGTGTGCAGTTCGAAGTCGAACAGCGAGAACTCCAACTGGCGCACCATCATCAGGCCGGACTGGAAGTTCTTCGCCGCCAGCATCTTCTCCAGGATGTCCTGGGGCAGCGGCGCGCCGGTCTCGTAGTGGCCGGAGATCAGCGCCAGGCCCTCGGGCTCCCAGCACCAGTTCTCCATGAACTGGCTGGGCAGCTCCACCGCGTCCCAGGCCACGCCGTTGATGCCCGAGGCGCCGGCATGCTCGACGCGGGTCAGCAGGTGGTGCAGGCCGTGGCCGAATTCGTGGAACAGCGTGGTCACTTCGTCGTGGGTGAGCAGCGCCGGCTTGCCGTTCACCGCCGGGGTGAAGTTGCACACCAGGTAGGCGACCGGGGCGATCAACTGGCCGGCGGCGTCGCGGCGGCGGTCGCGGGCGCCGTCCATCCAGGCGCCGCCGCGCTTGTTGGCGCGGGCGTAGAGGTCGAAGTAGAAGCGCCCGACGTGCTGGCCGTTCTCCTCGATCTCGAACAGGCGCACGTCCGGGTGCCAGCGCTCGAAGTCATGCAGCTCGCGGATCTGGATGCCGTAGAGCTTCTGCACGATGGCGAACAGGCCGGACAGCACCTTGTCCACCGGGAAGTACGCACGCAGCGCTTCCTGCGACACGCTGTAGCGCGCCTCGCGCAGCTTCTCGCCGTAGTAGCCGGAGTCCCAGCTCTGCAGCTGTGCGCAGCCCTGCTCGGCGGCGTAGGCCTTGAGCTGGTCGAGGTCCTGCTGGGCGTAGGGCTTGCTGCGCACCGCGAGGTCACGCAGGAAGTGCAGCACCTGCTCCGGGGATTCGGCCATCTTGGTCGCCAGCGACAGCGCCGAGAAGTTGGCGTAGCCCAGCAGGCGCGCCAGTTCCTGGCGCAGGTCGAGGATTTCCTGCATCACCGGGCCGTTGTCGTTCTGCCCTGCGTTGGGGCCCTGGTCGGAGGCGCGGGTGCAGTAGGCGGCGTAGACCTCTTCGCGCAGGGCGCGGTCGTCGGCGTAGGTCATCACCGCGAAATAGCTGGGGAACTCCAGGCTGATCAGCCAGCCGTCCAGGCCCTTGGCCTGCGCGGCCTGCTGCATCTGCGCCTTGGCCGAGTCGGTCAGGCCGGCCAGCGCCGCCTCGTCGGTGACGTGCTTGGTCCAGGCCTGGGTGGCGTCCAGCAACTGGTTGGAGAAGCGGCTGCCCAGCTCGGACAGGCGCGCCTGGATTTCCGCGTAGCGCTTCTGCTGCTCGGCCGGCAGGTCGATGCCCGACAGGCGGAAATCGCGCAGGGCATGTTCCAGGATGGTCTTCTGCGCCACGTCGAAGTTCGCCGCGGCGGGGCTGGCGGCCAGGGCCTCGTAGGCCTTGAACAGCTCGCGGTTCTGGCCCAGCTCGGTCCAGTAGGCCGAGAGCAGCGGCAGGCAGCCTTCATAGGCCTCGCGCAGTTCGGCGCTGTTGCACACGGCGTTGAGGTGGCTCACCGGGCTCCAGGCCGCGCCCAGGCGCGCATGCAGTTCGTCCATGGCCAGCACCAGGCCGTCCCAGCTGGGGTTGGCGCCCTGTTCGGCGAGGATGCGCGCAATGCCGGCGCGGTTGTCGGCGAGTATCTGCTCGATGGCCGGCTTCACATGCTCGGGGCGGATGGCGGAGAAGGGCGGCAGGTCGTAGGACTGCAGAAGGGGATTCGCGCTCACGGTGGCAACCTTGGCTGAGGAAACACCCGGCCATCTTAAATACAATCGACGGCATCCGCAGCCTGAAGGAAAACTATCGTGGCCATACGTTCGTATCAGGGTAAAACGCCGCAACTCGGCGAACGCGTCTTCGTCGACCCCAGCGCCGTGCTCATCGGCGACATCGAAATCGGCGCCGACAGCTCGGTGTGGCCGCAGGTGACCATCCGCGGCGACATGCACCGCATCCGCATCGGCAACCGGACCAGCATCCAGGACGGCAGCGTGCTGCACATCACCCACGCCGGCCCCTACAACCCCGACGGCTTCCCGCTGACCATCGGCGACGAAGTGACCGTCGGCCACAAGGTCCTGCTGCACGGCTGCAGCGTCGGCAACCGCGTGCTGGTGGGCATGGGCTGCATCGTCATGGACGGCGCGGTGATAGAAGACGAAGTCATCCTCGGCGCCGGCAGCCTGGTGCCGCCGGGCAAGGTGCTGGAAAGCGGCTTCCTCTACGTCGGCAGCCCGGCGAAGAAGGCCCGGCCGCTGAGCGACAAGGAAAGGTCCTTCTTCGCCTATACCGCCGGCAACTACGTGAAGCTGAAGGACCAGCACATCGCCGAGGGCTATGCCGAGTAAGGCAACAGGCAGCGCGGAGACGACTGGGCGCCGGTCTGTTTGTACGGCAATGAGGCGCGCAGGAATGCTCTTCCGAGTGTCCGGTGCTTTTTAGCTGCCTACACGGCAGTGAAGTCGATCCCGCCGCGGTACTTTTTGAGCGCGAACTTCTTAGCGGCCTATACGGCAGTGAAGTTGGCGCCGCCCAGGTAGGCGCCGCGCAGGTTTTTCTTAGCTGCCTACACGGCAGTGAAGCCAGGACGGGGCTGACCTACCGTTCGACTACTGTTTCTTAGCTGCCTACACGGCAGTGAAGAGCATCGTGAAATCCTTATGCCCCATCTGTTTTTTCTTAGCTGCCTACACGGCAGTGAAGATCGAGGCCTACGCCGATATCCAGGCGCGCAATTTCTTAGCTGCCTATACGGCAGTGAAGTTGGCGGAGCGCTGCGTGCTCGACCAGTAGTATTTCTTAGCTGCCTATACGGCAGTGAAGCGATGCGGCGCTGACTAGGACCTTCCCTCCCATTTCTTAGCTGCCTACACGGCATTGAAGCGGCCGCTGGCGGCGAACCAGTACGGCATCAGTTTCTTAGCTGCCTACACGGCATTGAAGTAGAGGCTCAAGCTCCCAACTCGTTGTGGCTAAAAGGAAAACCAGCCATTAAGCTCATCTATCCCTTTTTTCGACGGCCCTTGTAAGTGACTGATTTTCCAAGATGTACAGAATGCCCCGGAAAAAAGGGTCAGAACCAGGGAACAGTACACCCATCGCTCAGCCCATAGCGGTTGATGTGCCCGGCCACCGGTTGGCTCTGCAAAGGGCCGTGGTGGATGAACAGACGAAAGTGCTGCCCACTGCTCTGACTGCGCAACTGGACGTAGGGCAAGTCGAGCCGGCGGGCGGCGCTGTCGGGAATGCGTTGCCTGGCTTCTTCTTCGCTGAAGCCATGTCGGCGCATCTGCCGCCGCCGCAGGCGCTCCGGGTTGCTCTTGGCCTGCACGCGGCGGACCTGGCGATGCTGCGCCCCCGCGGGAACCGGCAGCAGTTCGCCCAGGCGCAGGTGGTCGCGCATGCCGGATAACCAGGGTTGCGCCATCAACGAATCCAGCGCGGCACTGGTTCCGTGCAGGCGTAGGTGGTTACCGAGGCATGGGCGCTTCTCGTCGACGGCCGGGAAGCTGATGCCGATGTTCTCCTCGGGCAGTGCCACCAATGCGCGGTGCAGCTTGGCAAACAACGCATTCATCAACTGGGGGCTGGGGAACTCCGGATCGGGCCTGATGTGGATATCCAGGTAGTGGTCCATGGCTCACTTCTCTTCCGCTTCGCCGAAGACGCCGCCGCGGATCAGGTTGGCGATCACGAAGTGCTGCTGTTCGGGGGCTGGCGCCTGGTCCTTCAGCACCCAGCGGTCGAGCAGGCTGTAGAAATCCAGCTTCTCCCGCGGTTGGCGATAGGCCTTGCCCTGGGAGGTCACCGAGCCATAGGGCTCCACGGCGATGGGGCCGAGACCGTCCTCGTCGGGGTACCAGGTGTCGATGGTGCGCAGGGCGTTGCCGATCTTCTGCGAGTGGATGGCGGCGACCTCGCGGACCTGGTACAGGGTCTTGCTCTTCTGTCCGCGCTTGTCGCCGCGGTCGAGGATGAGTTCCTGCGAAGGGAAGACTTCCTGGCCGTCGCCGATGCGGGCAAAGGCGATGACTTCCAGCAGAACGTGGCCTTGGCCGGCCAGCCCCTCGGCGATCAGGCCGGCCAGGCCGTCCACCTCGGCCCCGCCTTCGAAGGCGCGCAGGCTGTGGGCGAAGGCGTCGAAGGTCCAACTCTGCGCCGCTTCGCCGTTGCGCAGGTGGCGCACGTGGACCTCTATGGCCTCGGCGCCAGTGCGGTTGCGCCAGAGGAAGCGCCCGTTGGCCAGGTTGCCGGCATAGCGGCGCGCCAGTTCGCCGAAGCCCTGGCTGCTCACGTATTGGCCGACGGTTTCCAGCAGCCTGGCCTTGTAGGCGGTGTCGTTGCAGGCGGACGGCGTACCGGCACCGCCCAGCACGCGCAAGGTGAAGCGCACTCTTAGGGTGTCCGCATCGTTGGGCAGGTTGGCCACATCCACGGTCTGCAGGTTGGGCGACTGGATGGAGGCGTCGAGCTTCGCCGGGTCGCGGTCCTTGGTCTTCAGACGGTTGGAGATGGTGCCGCGTACGGATTTCTCGCGGATGGCCACGCTGGTCCAGCCGGCGGAGTCGCCACGGTTTTCCCAGCGCCCGGCGCTGAACAATGCGTCGGACGGGTCGAGCTTGCGCTCGAAGGCCAGGACGGAAGCGGTGCTGAGTTCTTGCTTGGACATGTCGATTTCCTTATGCGGTGGCTTCGTGGGCATAGTGAGGCGTGGTGCAGCGGTACAGCCCGGCCCGGGCATCGACCTGGTGGTACCAGAGCAAATGGCGCAGGTCGGCGACCCGCTGCGGGCTCAGCCACTCGCCAAGGGTGAAGAGGGTTTCGACGAAGCGCAGTGGAACGCTCCGGTCACGTGCGTTGAGCACTTCCCCCGGCGCGTAGGTTTCCGACAGGGCGCCATAGCCCGCTGGAATCGGCACCAGCCAACCGGCCGGCCGCCTGGACTGCCATTGGGCGGGGCGGCCAGCCTCATGGTGGGGCGGGGGCTCGATGTTGAGTCGCGACAGGTCGAGCAGCGCATCCAGTTCGTTTGCCTGGGGATCGCCTTGGCGTAGGTCTTCCAGGTGCTCTTGCAGCAGACCTTCACGGCTGACCAGGGCGAAACCGGGTAGCAGGCGATGCGCCAGGCGCCGGTAGCGACGGCGCTGTTCGTCCGCATTGCCGGAAAGCAGCTCGAGCGACGGCTCCAGATAACCGCTCGTGGGCCGGGTGGCAGGCAGGATGCTGCCGCCGGCCAGGCGCATGGCATGGGCCTCGTGGAGGAGCCGATGGGCGAGGCTGGCCAGGGAATGATCGTCGAGGGCATTGCCGCTGGCGCCGACCAGCAGGCTGACCTCCAGGTGGGCACGGCCTTCCTCGACGATAGCCGCCGTGCTGCCGTCCTTGTTCAGCGGGTTGCGCGTCAGGTTGAAGACCTTGGTGCGCTTGCCGGCCGGCTGCGAGACCTGTGGTTCGAAGCGATGGCAGATGATGCCGACGCCGTCCAATTGGAGGTCCAACTCGTTGGCCACGCGGCGATGCAGGGCGTGCACGAAACCGGTAAAGGCACTGGGAGCGGGGAAGCCCCAGGTCAGTGGGCTGGAGATGGCGTTGGCGTTCTGCACCCGTAGATGTGGGAGCAGAAGCAGGGCCTCGGGTTCAGCTGGGGTCATATTCGAGCTCCTCCCTGAGCAGTTGCAGTTCCTTGTGCAGGTCATGGGTCCATTGCCTGGCTTCGTCTTCGCCCAGCCGGTGTTCATGACCGCCAAGGGCCTGGTTCAGCCAGTTGGCGAAGCGCTGGCCGACTTGCTGGGGCCAATCCAGGCGAACTCGCTGGGCGGAGAATATTTCGTCTTGCCGTCCGCGCAATGGATCGAGCCAGAGACGCTCGGCATCGTGCAGCCGGCAGTCCTGCCGGGCGCTCCAGCCCGAAGGCTCGCGCACTTGGGCTGCGTAGTGCAGGAGCCGATCGCAGATGTCGCCCAGCAGGCGTGCACGCTTGCGGCGTATCGCCAGGTTGTTGTGGCTGGTGTGTGCCAGGAAATCGCGCAGCTCGCGGACGCGGCGGCGCAACGTCCCATCATGGCGAGCCAGGAATGGGAACACCGAGTCTGTGTCCAGCGGCAGGCGTACTTCCGGGCTCTCCCATTGTGGCGGCAGGGATGCCAGCAGCCAGTTCTCGCCGTGGCGTTCGCTGTTCAACTGGCTGATGTTCTGCGGCTTGGCACCACCGAAGTTCTGGATGGCCAGGTTCGGGTACTCGCGGTAGCCGTGGGGCCAGCCCTCGCCTCTGGCGCGTGCCTCGCGGGCTGCCCGGGCTGCCTCGCCGAAACGGTCGGCACGCAGTGTCTGTTGCACCTTGTGCGCCAGGCTGGTGGGAAACAGCGGGGCGAGCAGGTGATAATCGCCCCCCGCGAGCGGGAAATACAGCTGCTTGGCCAGAGTGTGGGAGGCCGTTTTGCCCTTGCTTCGGGTGATGCTCACGAATGCATCGCGCCATTCCCTGGCAAGACTGCTTTCCTCGGAAAGCGCTGCGAGTACCTGCGGTTCGTCGTCCAGCAGGCGTTGCAACAGACTGCGGCCTTCCAACTCGAGGTTGAGGAACTTGAACACGTCCAGCGCGGCGGCGTTGCCCACTACGTCATGGGCCAGCTCGCCCTTCAGGCTGTGGGTACCGACAAGCCCAGGGGGCTTGGGTGACTCGGGCATGACGTAGAGGTTGCTGCCGCGGGCATCCGGGTGGATGGGTTTGAGGGTATGGCTGGCCATCTGGATCTGGCCGACCCGCCGTGCGGCATCGGCCAGCCAGGCTTCGCGGCGATGCCCCTCGATCAGCGCCTGGCGCTTGCCTTCATCGTCGGGCCTGAGCTTGTCCAGCTTGGCTTGCAGGCGTTCGTCGATGAAGGACTGGATGGCCTGGCGCAGGGCCAGAGCGTTTGCTTGGAGCATCACGACCTCCTGTCGTTGGTCGATTACCTATTGTAGGTGTCTATGTGCTTTACTCCGAACGACTACCGTGAAGGTAGCTTAGAAATATTGAAAGTGGCTATGGACAGCTTTTTACTGCCGTACAGGCAGCACGAAGGGCGACTTGAATCCCAGGAGCGGGATTCTGAACAGGAGCGCACATGACTTTGCCCATACCCCTGCTACCCGTTGCGGCGGAACTGGAAACCCGTACCGTCCTGAAGAAGCTGGCGCGTGCCCACCAGGCCCTGGCAGAACTCAAGGGGGTGGTCGACAGCATGCCCAACCAGCACATCCTGATCGATACGCTGGCGCTCCAGGAAGCCAAGGACAGTTCGGCCATCGAAAACATCATCACCACCCACGATGATTTGTACCGCAGCGATAGTGCCGCGCGGCAGTTCGTCAGCCTGGCGGCGAAGGAAGTGCACAACTATGCGACAGCGCTGAAGAATGGCTTCGCGCAGGTCCTGCGGACGGGGTTGCTGACCTTGCCTGACATCCTCTCGATCCAGGCATGCATCGAGGAGAACGACGCGGGTTTTCGCAGGCTCCCCGGCACCGCGCTAAAGAACCAGCAGACCGGAGAGGTCGTCTATACGCCACCCCAGCATCCGGACGAAATTCTGGCTCTGATGGGCAATCTCGAGCGCTTCATCAACGAAGAGGGGCTCTGCGACTGGGACCCGCTGACACGCATGGCGGTGATTCACCACCAGTTCGAAAGCATCCATCCGTTCTATGACGGCAATGGCCGGACGGGGCGTATCGTCAACGTGCTGTATCTGGTTCAGCAGGGGTTGTTGGGGAGCCCGGTGCTGTACTTGTCCCGCTATATCAATCAGCACAAGGCGGACTATTACCGTCTGCTGCAGGATGTGCGCGATAGCGGTGTCTGGGAGCCGTGGCTGCTGTTCATGCTTGATGCTGTCGAGCAGACGGCGCATCAGACCACCACCCTCGTCTATGCCATCAAGAATCTGATGCAGCAGTGCAAGGAACGGCTCCGCAGCGAATTGCCCAAGGTGTATAGCCAGGACCTGGTGAACAACATGTTCCGCCACCCCTACACCAAGATCGAGTTCGTTCAGAACGAGTTGCAAGTGAGCCGTCAGACGGCGGCGCGCTATCTGGATGAACTGGTGGGTATCGGCATGCTCAGCAAGCATCGCATCGGCAAGGAGAACTTCTACCTCAACGACGCGTTGTTCGAATTGCTGCTCAATGCGGGGCACGCCGACGTGTCGATGGAACAGCGCCTTTCTTGACGCGTTCTCTGCTCGTGTTAAGGAAACCGATGTTTGCTTAACACGTTCTCTCCACGTGTTAAGGAAAACGCCATTTGCTTAACACGTTCCCTCGACGTGTTAAGGAAACCGGCATCTGCTCGACACGTCTTTCCCCTCTTCAGAGCCTGCGTTTGAAACCCAAGGCCGATTGGTAGCTCCAGCCTTGGGTCGATTCGCGAAGCTGCACCCTGGCGAAGCGCATCGCGCAATCACGCAGCCCCATGTCGCTGCGTCTGGCCAGTGCTTCGAGTTCGTCGAGATAGTCGGCGGTCGCCCAGAAGCTGATGTTTTCGGCCTGAAGAGGGAGCGGCAGTAGCTCGCACAGAGTGCCGCAAGCGGTCCATTGGCCTTCTTCGTAGTGGTGGAGGCGCAGCCTGGTGTCGTCGTCTTCATCGGGCAGCAGGGCGTAGCTGTCCCCTTGGTTACCTGCCCGGAAGGGCTGGTCGTTCTGCAGGATGCCGGACAGCGAAGCCGGTGATTGCCACCAGAGTTGGGTGTTCAGCTCTATCGCTGCATTGCCGCCGTGCAGCAGAGCACGTAGCCGGGCGTGCTCCAGGTCGGCCAGGTGCATGCGAGGGCGCAAGGGCTGTGGCTCGACGATGCGCGCCGTGGCGTCGATCACCGCCAGTTGCTCGGCCGGTAGCAGGTCATGCAGGTCGTGACTGTCGAGGGGGAAGTCCTTGCTTTCGAAACCCGGCTGGCGATAGGCGGGGTGGCGCCCCTCCAGGCTCCACAGGTTCTGCGCCAGCAGGTACAGGTTGGGGCTGGCGCAGGCGCCCGGGCGATGGCGCCGGATGCGGCCGGCGAGCTGGATGATCGAACGCATGGAGGAGGGCTCGGCGATGGCCCAGTCGTAATCGTGATCGCGTCCCACCTCCGCTACTGGCGAGGCGAGCACCACGAACAGATGGTCGTCCTGCGGGTGCTCCGCCAGCGCGCGGCGCACGCTTTCCCTGGCGAACAGCCGTGGCGCGTCCCCGTCACCGCGCTTGAGCAGTTCGTCGAGTTCGTGCTCGATGGCCGAGCGCATCAGCAGCGGGTGATGGGAGTGGTAGACGCACAGGTGCAGTTGGCAGCCCGGTGGCGCGACTCCAGCCAGCAGCGCGCGGGCCAGGTCGATCAGCGGCTCGATGTGCGCCAGGCGTAGCAGGCCGAAGCTGACGCGTTTGCCCTCGTGCGCCGTGTGGTGCTGGCGATGCAACTCGCCCATCCAGGCCGGCAGTTGCCGTGCCAGTTCCGTGCAGATGCCCTCGCGCGTCCGGGTTTCGGGGCTCAGGCTGCGGATCTCGGCGCGACGGCGGACCTCGCTTTGCCGCAAACGCTGTGCGCGCTGTTCGACGAAGGCCGCATGGGCTGCAGCGAACGGCTCCAGCGTGGTGCAGTCACGTTCCGTGCAGCCGTATTCGTCGAACCAGGCGCAGACCACGTTCGCCGGGGCTCCCGGGTGTTCGCCGCGATGGCGCTGGAAGACCTGGCGGCCATTGCGATAGGCCTCGAACAGCCCTTCCACCAAGGCCGGCGGCAAGGTGGCCGAGGACAGCAGTACCCGGCTGCCGAGCAGGCCTGCCCAGTGCACCAGGCGGGTAAGGGCGGGCAGGTCGTCGATGTCGAAGTCGTCCGGTTCGTCGAGGACCAGGTCGGAAGTCATCAGGCGCAGCATGGGGGCTATCTGGCGGCCGCCGCGCAGGCTTTCGGTGGCCGGCACCAGGTGGTCGATGGTGCAGACCAGCAGCGGTGCATCGAGTAGCTTGCCGGCGGCCGGGTTACCCGCAAGCCAATCTTTCAGGGGCCCGCTTTCGAGGCGGCCTTCGTAGCTCACATGGCTGTTGTCCGGCAGCAACGGCTCGGCAGACTCGCTACCCCGCGCGTCCAGATCCTGTCGAGTCAGTTCGAACAGCTCCCGGATGGCGCCACCGCCCACCAGGACGGCGAGGTCGTCATCGCCCAGGTCGAGTCGCTGGCGGTAGGCTTGCCCGGTCTGCAGCGTCAGGGTGCGCAGGCCGAGGGCAATGGTGGCGCGCATGCCGCGCCCGGGGCTGGCCAGGGCGTAGAGGATGCGCCCGTTGGCGAGGGTCTTGCCGCAGCCGGTGGAGGCCATGTTGATGCCGAAGAAGCCCTGCCGGCTGGTCCGTTCGGCGAGGGCGCCGGCCATGTCGAAGGCCTTGTCCTGCCAGCGGAAGCGCTCTTCCGTGGCGCGGCGCTGGAAGCCCTTGTGGCGTGCCAGGCGGGGCAACTGCCGTTCGAGCCGTGGCAGCAGGCCCAGCAACTGCCGTGTGCCCCGGGCGACACCGATCAGATGTTCGTCCAGGTGCTGCTTGAGCGATCCGCTGGCGCCGTCGGTATTGGCGAACAATGGGAAGCCCTTGTCGCCCAGTGGGCTGGCCGGGCGGCTTGAGTAGTGATGGTCGGCGAGCATCAGGGCCAGACGGGAAAGATGCATGACATAGGGATCGCCGAGAAAGCCGGCGCCGCGCTGGACGAAGCCGTTGCGCTCCAGCATCGACCTGGCGCAGGCAGCCGCCTTGCGCCGCCAGGCACTACTGGCGAAGGGCAGGCCGTGGGAGAAACGCCAGCAGCTCTGCTTTTCCCTGGTAGTTGCATCGCCACGCGGGCCGCACCATTCAGGCTTGATGGCGCCGGGCAGGCGCGCCAGTGTAGCGGGGCCCCGGTGCGGGCCCAGGGGCAGTCGGTGGTGGGTGAGAATCAGCCAACCCAGTGCCCGGGCCAGGGGCGGCATGCCGTTTTCATGCAGGGGGTTGCCCGGCGTTTCCAGGCCATCGCAGCGCAGGCTTGCCAACCAGGGTGTTTGTGCCTGCTCCTCGGCCTCGGCCAGGTTCTGCAGCCAGGCCCGGTCGTCCGTGGCCTGGCCGACGAAGGCTTCGAACAGCCTCAGGGATACCCACTCATGGCGGCAGGCATCGGCCAGCGGTTTGCGGCTCTTCAGTTTCGCCTGGAAGGCGTCGCTGGCCTTGCCGATATCGTGGAACAGGGCCGCCATCTGCGCGAGCAGGCGGATGTCCTCGGCGCTGTGCCAATCGTTCTCGTCTTCCCGGCGCAGGACATCGAGGCTGGTCGTGTCCGTGGGGACGGCGCCCTGGGCGTTGAGGCGGCTGGCGTTGCCGACGATCCAGAGCAGTTCGCTATGATCCTGTCCGCGAATCCAGTGGCAGGCCACGGCAGTGTTGCGCCGTGCGCTCTTCTTCAGCAGGCGGCGCAGGGTGTCCAGGCCGGCTTGGGTAATCGCCGTCTGCCAGGTGCGGTCGCCGCGCCGCTCGGCGAACTGATCGAGGATGCGCCGGCTCTCGGCCAGCGCGCGTTTATCGCATTGCGCGATCAGCAGTACGTTCACCGACTGCCTTCCCCCGGCGTATCGGCCACGGCCTTGAGCGTTTCGATCATGAAGTCGAGGGACTCGGTGCGCGTGAGGCTTTCGAGGCAGCTCTGGCGGAAGTCCTGCTCCGTATCGCCACGCATGGCCGAGACGAAGGCCCTTGACCAATACTCGGCAGTGCTGGAGGTGGTACAGGTTGGCGCGCTTGGAATGGAGAATGGTCTTCAGGTCGGAAGGGGCGAATTCGTCCATGGTCGCGGGTGCCGAAGCGGGATTATTGCGCGATGCTACTGCTGCATGCGGGGGAAGGGAATGAGGGAGGTTTGCTTGACTGCCTGGCATGGGAAGAACTGCCTATACAGCAGTGAAGGTCGTTTGAGCGCGTTGGAGTTTGGCGTTCATTTTCTTAGCTGCCTACACGGCAGTGAAGGCCATGACCGACACCAACAAGCTGAGGGAGCTTTTCTTAGCTGCCTATACGGCAGTGAAGGAGTTCCTGATCGCCGTGGTGCGCCACGATGTTTTCTTAGCTGCCTATACGGCAGTGAAGGGGAAGCCCCTGGCTGGCGAACTACGCCGCTTTTTCTTAGCTGCCTACACGGCAGTGAAGTGCTTTTGCGTCGCCCATATTCCGGTTCGCAATTTCTTAGCTGCCTACACGGCAGTGAAGTGGCCGCACCGCCTGGATCTGTGGGAGAAGTGTTTCTTAGCTGCCTACACGGCAGTGAAGGTGCTGCTCACCGACGGATCCCTGGCGTTCCTTTTCTTAGCTGCCTACACGGCAGTGAAGTAGAGATGTTACTCCTCAACCCCCTGACTTCCCACGAGAAAGCACCCTATCCACACGCATAACCCTTTTTCCAGGGGCCTCTCCAACTCATTGATTTTCATGGGACTCGCAAGAGGCTTCAGAAAAAGGGCAGGAAGTCATTGCATGGGCGTTTGGTAGGTACGGAGGCCAGTTGTATGCTTCCGGTTCGATTCTTCCTGCCGCAGCCTCGCCCATGCACTACCAGAACATCCTCTTCGACCTCGACGGCACCCTCACCGACCCGCGCGAGGGCATCACCCGTTCGATCCAGTACGCCCTGGCGCAGCTGGGCATCGACGAGCCGGACCTGCGCCGGCTCGAGCACTTCATCGGCCCGCCGCTGCTGCAGTGCTTCATGAGCACCTATGGCTTCGACGAGGCGCGGGCCTGGGAGGCGGTGAACCATTACCGGGTGCGTTTCAAGGACACCGGGTTGTACGAGAACCGGGTGTTCGACGGCGTCGGCGAGTTGCTGGCGCTGCTCGGCGGCCAGGGCCGCACGCTGTTCATCGCCACCAGCAAGCCCACCGTGTTCGCCGCCGAGATCGCCCGGCACTTCGATTTCGCCCGGCATTTCAAGGTGATCTACGGCAGCGAGCTGGACGGCACCCGCACCAACAAGGTGGAGCTGATCGAGCACCTGCTGCGCCTCGAAGGCCTGGACCCGGCACAGACGCTGATGATCGGCGACCGCAAGCACGACCTGATCGGCGCGCACCGCAACGGCCTGAGCGCCGCCGGCGTCGGCTACGGCTTCGGCAGCCGCGAGGAGCTGCTGGCCGAAAGCCCGGCACACTACTTCGCCAACCTGGGCGAACTGCACGCAGCCTTCGCCGCCGGCTGAGGCGCAAGACCCCGGGAGGACCGCCTCCCCGTGCTGCAGCGGGTGCGCCGTGGCGGCGGGGGAAATCGCGTCTAGAATGAGTCAGTCGGATGACGTCAAAAATATGGCAAATAGCCATTAATTTGCATTGCCTGGGGAAAGGCTCGCCTGCACAATTGCGCTTTCGCCAAAAGAACGACACTGACTCGGCGAACGGGATTTCTGGGGACAGCCATGGCGGCACGATGGGGATTGCGCGGCAAATCGGTGGTAGCGCTGTTACTGGCCTGCGTTCTGGCGTTGGTTCCCGCGGTGCTGCTCGGCTGGAAGGCGATGGAGGACATCCGTACGCACTTCGGCCTGGCCTATGCGAAGAACTTTACCCTGCTCAACCAGCAGAAGATCCTCGCCCCGGTGATCCGCGAGCTGTCGCTGTCGCGGCGCCTGGCCGAGTCGGTGGTGACCCAGGACTGGCTGCTGGACGAGAGCAGTTCCGAGCGGCGCACGCGCTTCTTCCGTGAGGCCGACGGTTACCGCGGCGACCAGGGCGAGTATTCCTACTTCGTCATCGTCGACTCCTCGCTGCACTACTACTTCAACGACTCCACCTCGCCGCTGTCCAACGCCCCGCGCTACACCCTCAGCCGCGACGACCCGCAGGACGCCTGGTACTTCGCGACCATGGCCAGCGACAGCCCCTACAACATCAACGTCAACTACGACGCCAAGCTGCGCGCCACCAAGGTCTGGTTCAACGTCCAGGTCATCGCCGGCAACCACAAGGTCGGCCTGGCCGGCGGCGGGCTGGACCTGACCGCCTTCCTCGACCAGTTCATCTCGCGCCGCGAGCCCGGGGTGACGCCGATGATCGTCGACGCCGACGGCGCCATCCAGGCGCACCCGGACCGCAAGCTGATCGCCCTGAGTTCCGGCGCCGGCACCGCCGGGAACGATGGCCACCGGGTCTTCGACCTGCTGGCCAGCGACGAGGAACGCAAGGGCCTGCGCCAGGTGCTGGACGACGCCCAGGCGCACCCGGGCGAGGTGCGCACCTTCTGGGCCACCCTCGACGGCAAGCGGCAGCTGCTGGCCACCGCGTACATTCCCGAGCTGCGCTGGCACGTGCTCAGCGCCGTCGACCTGCATGCCGCGCAGGTGCTCGACAGCCGCTGGATCTGGCCGCTGGCGGGCACCCTGCTGGGCCTGCTGGCGCTGCTGCTGATCGGCTTCGCCTACACCGTCGAGCTGCTGCTGCTCAAGCCGCTGCGCGGCCTGCGCCAGTCGGCCAAGGCGATCGCCGCCGGGCAGTACGACAACCCGCTGCCCAAGTCCCGCGGCGACGAGATCGGCGAGCTGTCCGACGCCTTCGCCAGCATGGCCAACCAGGTCCGCCGGCACACCGAGGACCTGGAGGACAAGGTGCGCCAGCGCACCCAGGCCCTGGAGCAGGCCAACCGCGAGATGGCCGCGGCGCAGAAGAAGATCGGCGATTCCATCGACTACGCCAGCCTGATCCAGCGCGCCATCCTGCCCGACCGCCAGCTGCAGTCGTCCCTCGGCCAGCACCATTTCGTGCTGTGGAAGCCGCGCGACGTGGTCGGCGGCGACTTCTACATCTACCGCGAAGGCAGCGAGGACAGCCTGATCGGCGTGGTCGACTGCGCCGGCCACGGCGTGCCCGGCGCGCTCATGACCATGCTGGCGCTGGCCGCCATCGACCACGCCATCGACAGCGTGCAGAGCCACGACCCTGCGTCGATCCTGCGCGAGACCGACCAGGTGATGCGCGGCATGATCGGCCAGGAGCGGGTGACCCAGGCCCTGGCCACCAACATGGATGCCGGTTTCGTGCGCGTCGACCACGGCCGCCGGCTGCTGCACTTCTCCGGGGCGAAGATCTCGCTGTTCGCCAGCAATGGTGACGAGGTTCGCGAATACAAGGGCGGCCGTCGCGCCATCGGCGACAAGCGCCAGGGAGAGTACGAGAATATCCAGCTGCCGCTGGAGCCGGGCTGGACCTTCTACCTGTGCACCGACGGTTTCCTCGACCAGGCCGGCGGCGAGCACGGCTTCGGTTTCGGCAACAGCCGCTTCGCCGAACTGCTGCGCCGTCATTCACGTCTGCCATTGGCCGAGCAGGCGCGGGTGTTTGCCGCTACCCTGGCGGACTATCAGGGCGAACGGCCGCAACGCGACGACATCACCATCCTGTCCTTCCGATTCGAGTAGGAGTACGCCATGGAGACACTAGACCTGTTGGCCATGCGTGAAAGCTACACCCGACAACGCATCCTGCTGTGCTTCAACGGCCCGATCTCGCGCAGCCTGATCGAAGAGATCGGCCACGCCCTGCGCAACTACATGCAGGCCGAGCAGGCGCACCCCAGCGAGGCCATGGACGTCTTCGCGGTCTACATCGAGATGACCCAGAACATCCGCCACTACGCCACCCAGCGCGGCTACGGCGACCAGGACGCCTCGGCCACCGTGGCCATCGCCCGCGACGACGACGGCCATTACGTGGTGTCCGCCGGCAACCTGGTGGAGCTGGCGGACGGCCGCGAGCTGGTGCGCAACATCGAGGCCATCGCCGGGCTCGACAAGGCCCAGCTCAAGGCGGCCTACAAGGAGCAGCTGCGCCGCCCGCGCGATTCCGGGGTCAGCAGCGGCGCCGGCCTGGGCCTGCTGGACATCGCCCGCAAGTCCAGCATGCCCTTGCAGACCTCCCTTACCGAACAACCCGATGGGCGCGCGTTCTTCAGTCTGCGCGCCGTGATCTGACCACGCGTTTCAGGAATACAAAGGTATGAGTGACCTTCACATCAGCGGCACCCAGTCCACCCCGTCGATCCACGGTGACTGGGAAGCCGGCGTCCTGGCCATGCAGGGCGACTCCTATCCCGAGAACTCCTACGAACTCTTCGGCCAGGTGATCGAATGGGTGGAACGCTTCCTCGCCGGGGAGCAGCGCCCGCTGGCACTGGACCTGCGTCTGCTATACCTCAATACCAGTTCGATCAAGGCGATGATGGATATCTTCGACCTGCTCGAGGAAGCCCACCGCAACGGTCGACAGACCCAGGTGAGCTGGCACTACGACCGCCGCAACGAGCGCGTCGCCGAGCTGGCCGAGGAATTCCGCGAAGACTGTAGCTTCCCGTTCGTCATACAGCCCTACGACGAGTGATGCCATGAACAGCGAACGCGAGCTGGACCTGTTGATCGAGGAGCTGCTGGCCGACCCGCAGTATTTCGACCATCCGCTGCGCGAGGCGCTGTTCCTCAAGCACCAGCAGTCCCTCGACCAGCTCGCGCGCCTGGAGCGCATCGCGCGGATTTCCGACGGTTTCCAGTCGATGGCGCGGGCGCAGAACTCGACGCTGTCCGAGCGCTACCACAAGCAGTTGCGCCAGCTGGAGAAGGTCGCGCGCATCTCCGACCGCTACCAGAACATGATGCGCGACCTCAACGTGGCGCTGCGCGAGGCCTCCACCCACGACCCGCTGACCGGCATCGGCAACCGCCGCCTGCTGATGGAGCGCCTGCGCGAGGAAAGCGAGCGCGCCCAGCGCAGCGGCAAGCCCTACGTGCTGGTGATCCTCGACATCGACCACTTCAAGCAGGTCAACGACACCTGGGGCCACGAGGTGGGCGACCGCGTGCTGGTGGAGATCGGCTGCACCATGCAGGCCGCGCTGCGCCAGTACGACCTGTGCGGGCGCTGGGGCGGCGAGGAGTTCCTCCTGCTGCTGCCGGAAACCGCCATGGCCGACGCCGACCAGGTGATCGACCGGGTGCGCCAGGACATCCGCTCGCTGGCCGTGCGCGTGGGCACTGAGGCGCTGTCGGTGACCGCCAGCTTCGGCGTGGCCGAATACCGCCTGGGCGAGAGCTACTCGCAGACACTCAGCCGTGCTGATGCGGCGCTGCTGGAGGCCAAGCGCAGCGGGCGGGACAAGTGCGTGGCGAGTGCTGTGACGAGTGGTTGAGATTCCCGGCGGTTCCCTCTGCTGGGGCGGCTGTTCGTAGGAGCGAGGGGGCGCCCAGTTCTTGCTCGCGAACGGTGCTTGCCGGTCGCATGGGTATTTCAGGTCACCTCCGCACCCTCTCCCCAGCCCTCGGCTGCGCGCCCCGCCCTGAAGGGAGAGGGGGCTAGTCCGTGCCGAGAGAAGGCATGGCTTCGTCCTGATACCTGCGGAGTTGTCGGCTAACGCCAGAACAACCGTTTCTGCCCAACGGTCCCCTCTCCCTTCAGGGAGAGGGTTAGGGAGAGGGGCGGAGCCAATCCCAGGCACTAAAGCGACAGGTGAACCCCCATCGCAATTATCCCACCGCAAAAAGCCCCTCAAACCCTCACACTGGCAAAGGTCGACTCCCCCTGCGCCTGGCTCAGCGCCGAGATCGCCGAGGAGTGCGGCATCAGCGCCAGGTCCTGGGGTATCGGCATGACCATCACCGGCTGGCCGATCGGCTGGCCCTGGCGTTCGTCGCGTGGCGGGATGCCGAAGTATTCGCGGTAGCACTTGGAGAAGTGCGGGGTGGAGACGAAGCCGCACACCGAGGCCACCTCGATGATCGACATCGAGGTCTGCTTGAGCAGCTGGCGCGCGCGGATCAGGCGCAGCTTCAGGTAGTAGCGCGACGGCGAGCAGTGCAGGTACTTCTGGAACAGCCGCTCCAGCTGGCGCCGCGAGACGTTGACGTAGACCGCCAGTTCGTCGAGGTCGATGGGCTCTTCCAGGTTGGCTTCCATCAGCGCGACTATTTCCTGCAGCTTCGGCTGGTTGGTGCCGAGCATGTGCTTGAGCGGCACGCGCTGGTGGTCCTGCTCGTTGCGGATGCGCTCGTAGATGAACATCTCGGAGATCGCCGCCGACAGCTCGCGGCCGTGCTCGCGGCCGATCAGGTGCAGCATCATGTCCATCGGCGCGGTGCCGCCGGAGGAGGTGTAGCGGTTGCGGTCGATGGAGAACAGGCGGGTGCTCATGGCCACCCGCGGGAAGGCTTCCTGCATCGCCGCCAGGCATTCCCAGTGCACGCTGCAGTCGTAGCCGTCGAGCAGGCCGGCGCGGGCCAGCGCCCAGCTGCCGGTGCACACCGCGCCGAGGCGGCGGCCCAGGCGCGCCTGGGTCTGCAGGAAGCTCACGTGCTCGCGGGTGACGCTGCGCTGGATGCCCACGCCGCCGACCACGATCAGCGAATCCATCGGCGGGGCGCCGTCGGTGCTGGCGTCGGGGGTGATCTGCAGGCCGTCGCTGGCCCACACCTGGCGGCCGTCGAGGGTAAGGGTGTGCCAGCGGTACAGTTCCCTGCCGGAGAGCTGGTTGGCCATGCGCAGCGGTTCCACCGCCGAGGCCAGGGAGATCAGGGTGAAGTTGTCCAGCAGCAGGAAGCCGATGGACTGCGGAGCTCGGTTTTGCGGGGGAACTCCGGGGTTGAAAGCATTCATGATGCTCGATCTCCTCACGCTAGTCACGGTTGCCCCTGAGGGGCTTTCTTATGCTTGTTTTCTGCCTGGGTGACCCCCAGGTCACCGTCGCTTCCAAGAGCAAGGCAAATGCCGTGCCTATGTTGATTGGGCGTTCAATAAAAAAAGAAAAGCGCCTGGGAACGGCGCTTTTGGGAGCTTGGATGCGACCCCTGACATGTCGCAAACGCCTATGGGGCGTGGCCTCTGGGGCATTTGGTAGCACTCGGCCCGTGGCTGCCGAGTGCCAGCATTTTCCGAAAGTAACGCTTGTCAGACCTGTCCGATAACGGCGCGACGCTGCGCCAAAAGGTGGCGTCGGGCGCGCGGAGTGAGCAAAAGAGGGTCAGCACTCGATGATGCTGACGGCCAGGCCGCCGCGGGAGGTTTCCTTGTACTTGTCGTGCATGTCGGCGCCGGTGTCGCGCATGGTGCGGATGGCCTGGTCGAGGCTGATGAAGTGCTGGCCGTCGCCGCGCAGGGCCATCTGTGCGGCGTTGATGGCCTTCACCGCGGCGATGGCGTTGCGCTCGATGCAGGGCACCTGGACCAGACCGCCGACCGGGTCGCAGGTCAGCCCGAGATTGTGTTCCAGACCGATCTCGGCGGCGTTCTCCACCTGCTCGGGGCTGGCGCCGAGGACCTCGGCCAGGCCGGCGGCGGCCATGGCGCAGGCCGAGCCGACCTCGCCCTGGCAACCGACTTCGGCGCCGGAGATGGAGGCGTTCTTCTTGCACAGGATGCCCACCGCGGCGGCGGCGAGGAAGAAGTCCACCACGTCCTGCTCGCTGGCATCGGGGTTGAAGCGCATGTAGTAGTGCAGCACCGCCGGGACGATGCCGGCCGCGCCATTGGTGGGCGCGGTGACCATGCGCCCGCCGGCGGCGTTCTCCTCGTTCACTGCCAGGGCGTAGAGGTTGACCCACTCCATGGCGCTCAGGGTGGAGCCGATGACGTTGGGCTTGCCGATCTCCAGCAGGTTGCGGTGCAGGCGGGCGGCGCGGCGCTGCACGTTGAGGCCGCCGGGGAGGATGCCCTCGGCCTTGAGGCCGTTGTTCACGCAGTCCTGCATGGCGCGCCAGATGCGCATCAGGCCGTCGCGGGTGTCGGTGTCGCTGCGCCACATGCGCTCATTGGCGAGCATCAGCTGGGACACGCGCAGGTTGTGGCGGCGGCACAGCTGCAGTAGCTCGGCGGCGCTGTTGAAGTCGTAGGGCAGGCGGGTGGCGTCCTGGTCGAGACTGCCGGTGGCGGCCTGCTCGGCATCGACGACGAAGCCGCCGCCGATGGAGTAATAGGTGTCGGCGTACAGCTCGGCGTCACCCTCGTAGGCGACCAGGCTCATGGCATTGGGGTGGTAGGGCAGGTTCTCCTCCAGCAGGCGCATGTCGCGCACCCAGTCGAAGGCAATGCGCCGCTCGCCGGCCAGCAGCAGTTCGCCGCTGCCGAGCAGTTCGGCCATGCGCGGGGCGATCTGGCTGGGGTCGATGCGGTCGGGCCATTCGCCCATCAGGCCCATGATCACGGCGCGGTCGGTGCCGTGGCCGACGCCGGTGGCGGAGAGCGAACCGTAGAGCTTCACTTCGACGCGGCTGACGCGGGGCAGCAACTGGCGCTCGCGCAGGGCGCCGACGAACAGGGCGGCGGCGCGCATGGGGCCGACGGTATGCGAGCTGGAAGGGCCGATACCGATCTTGAACAGGTCGAACACACTGATAGCCATGCCGGCCTCCGCAGGAACTGGGCGTGATGCGGAGCGCCCGCGGGCACTCCTGATGCGGGGCATCATCGGCCCTCGGCCGGCGGGGCCGGCGTCCGGCACCGACTTGGCCTTATCCAAAAGCGCCGCGGCGTGCGACACGGGAAGAATCGTGCCAGGCGATGTCGCTAATGCGACAAATAATTATGAATTTGAGACTTGGTCGATAGACAACATCAATCGGTCGACAGCCCCATATTTCGGGGTGTTTCATGATGAACGGTCGACGAACGGCTAGGGTTTCGCCTTCGGACCTGCGCTTGACCCCTCCCCGTAATTGCTAGAGGCTGACCTCATGAAGTGTTTTCTGTTGTCGCTGTTGGCGTTACCCGTTCTTTGCTCAGGCCTGGCCCAGGCCGCCGAACCACAGTCCTGCTCGCTGGTCCGTTTCGCCGATGTCGGCTGGACCGACATCACCGTCACCACCGCCGTCACCCGCCTGGTGCTCAGTGAACAGGGCTACCGCACCAAGGTCGAGCGTCTCTCCGTTCCCGATACCTACAAGGCCATGGCCGAGAAGCGCATCGACGTCTTCCTCGGCAACTGGATGCCGAGCATGGCCGCGGACATCAAGCCCTACGCCGACAACGGCCAGGTGCAGACGGTGCGCGCCAACCTGGAGGGCGCCAAGTACACCCTCGCCGTTCCCCAGTATGCCTACGACGCCGGCCTGAAGAGCTTCGCCGACATCGCCAGGTTCAAGGAGCAGTTGGGCGGCAAGATCTACGGCATCGAGCCGGGCAACGACGGCAACCAATTGATCCGCAAGATGATCGCCGAGAAGGCCTTCGGCCTGGGCGACTTCCAGGTGGTGGAGTCCAGCGAGGCCGACATGCTCGCCTCGGTGCGCCGCGCCGGCGCCCTCAAGCAGCCGATCGTGTTCCTCGGCTGGGAACCGCACCCGATGAACACCCGCCTGCAGATGCGCTACCTGGAAGGCGGCGATGCCTATTTCGGCCCGAACTACGGTGGCGCCACCGTCTACACCAACGTCAGGGCCGGCTATCTTGATGAATGCCCGAACGTCGCGCAGCTGCTGCGCAACCTGAAATTCGACCTGGCCATGGAGAACCGCCTGATGGACGCGGTGCTCAATGAACGGAGCAATCCGCGCCAGGCCGCCAAGGACTGGTTGCAGGCCAACCCGCAGGTGCGCGACGCCTGGCTCAAGGGCGTGCAGCCGCGCGCCCAGGCCCAGTCCAAGGCCGTCGCCCAGCAGTGAGAGCGACGCCGCCGGGACGCCGGAACAGGGCCGTGGAACTGGATGCGACACCCCTGGTGCTGATTGCGACTTCGCCTGCACTGGTTGCGACGCACCCGGTATGCGGCGGATTTTTCCTGTTCCATGATCGTTTCCGAATCGACGAAGAAAGGGCCCGCGTCCCGGCGCGGCCCACCTAGAAACCCACGCAGATCGCCCCATCCCGTAGAGGAGTACGCTCATGAAAGGTTGCAAGTCTTTGCTACTGGCTGTGTCCCTGAGTACGCCGCTGGTGGTTCAGGCCGCTGAACCTGAGTCGTGCGGCACGGTTCGCTTCTCCGACGTCGGCTGGACCGACATCACCGTCACCACCGCGACCACTCGCCAGGTGCTGGAGTCGCTCGGCTACACCACCAAGGTGAACATGCTTTCCGTGCCGGTGACCTATCGCTCGCTGGCGAACAAGGACCTCGACGTCTTCCTCGGCAACTGGATGCCGAGCATGGCCAACGACATCAAGCCCTACGCCGACAACGGCTCGGTGGAAACCGTGCGGGCCAACCTGGAGGGCGCCAAGTACACCCTGGCGGTCACCCAGGCGGCCTACGACGGCGGGCTGAAGACCTTCGCCGACATCGCCAGGTTCTCCGACAAGCTCGGCGGCAAGATCTACGGCATCGAGCCGGGCAACGACGGCAACCGCCTGGTCCAGGGCATGATCGACAAGAACCAGTTCGACCTGGGCAAGTTCAAGCTGGTGGAGTCCAGCGAGGCCGGCATGCTCTCGCAGGTGGGCCGCGCCGACCGCCGCAGCCAGTGGATCGTGTTCCTCGGCTGGGAACCGCACCCGATGAACACCCGCTTCAAGATGCAATACCTGCAGGGTGGCGATGACGTGTTCGGCCCCAACTACGGCGGCGCGACCATCTACACCAACGTGCGCAAGGGCTACGTCCAGGAATGCCCGAACGTCGGCAAGCTGCTGACCAACCTCACTTTCACCCTGGACATGGAAAACAAACTGATGGACGCCGTGCTCAACGAGGGCAAGAAGCCCGAGGACGCGGCCAAGGCCTGGTTGAAGGATCACCCGGAACTGCTCGATGCCTGGCTGGCTGGCGTCACCACGCGTGACGGCAAGCCGGCGCTCGCCGCGGCCAAGGTCGCTTTCGCCAAGTGACCCTGGCCGGTCGCTTCCACCTTGCTTGATGGGCCCGCACTATGTTTCTGACTGAACACAAGATCCCCCTCGGTGAGCACATCGCCGCCTTCGTCGACTGGCTCACCCGCCATGGCTCGGCGGTCTTCGACAAGATCTCGGATGTCCTCGAGTTCCTCATCCACGGTGTCACCGGCGGGTTGCTGTGGTTCCACCCGCTGCTGCTCACCGCCATCATGGTGGGCCTGGTGCACTTCATCCAGCGCAGCATCGGCCTGACGCTGTTCGCCCTGGCCTCGCTGCTATTGATCCTCAACCTGGGCTACTGGCAGGAAACCATGGAGACCCTGGCCCAGGTCATCTTCGCCACCCTGGTGTGCGTCGCCATCGGCGTGCCCCTGGGCATCCTCGCGGCGCACAAGCCCTGGTTCTACACCGCCCTGCGCCCGCTGCTGGACCTGATGCAGACGGTGCCCACCTTCGTCTACCTGATCCCCACCCTGACGCTGTTCGGCCTGGGTGTGGTGCCGGGCCTGATCTCCACTGTGATCTTCGCCATCGCCGCGCCCATCCGCCTGACCTGCCTGGGCATCCAGGACGTGCCGGCGGAGCTGATGGACGCCGGCAAGGCCTTCGGCTGCTCGCGTTGGCAGCTGCTGACCCGTATCGAACTGCCGCACGCCATGCCCAGCATCGGCGCCGGCATCACCCAGTGCATCATGCTGTCGCTGTCGATGGTGGTGATTTCCGCGCTGGTAGGCGCCGACGGCCTCGGCAAGCCGGTGGTGAACGCGCTGAACACCGCGGACATCTCCCTGGGCTTCGAGGCCGGCCTGGCCATCGTCCTGCTCGCCATCCTGCTCGACCGGGTGTGCAAGCAACGCTCGCTGCGGGGGAGGTAAGCAACCATGGCTGCGATTGAATTCAAGAACGTCGATGTGATCTTCGGCAAGAACACCAAGGAAGCCCTGCGCCTGCTCGACGAAGGCCTGGGCCGCCAGGAAATCCTCAAGCGCACCGGCCAGGTGCTCGGCGTGGAGGACGCCAACCTGGACGTCGAGCGCGGCGAGATCTGCGTGATGATGGGCCTGTCCGGCTCGGGCAAGTCGAGCCTGCTGCGCTGCATCAACGGCCTCAACACGGTCAGCCGCGGCAAGCTGCTGATCGAGCACGAGGGCCAGCAGGTGGACGTCGCCAACTGCTCGCCGGCGACGCTCAAGACCATGCGCACCAAGCGCATCGCCATGGTGTTCCAGAAGTTCGCCCTGATGCCTTGGCTGACCGTGGCCGAGAACATCGGCTTCGGCCTGGAGATGCAGGGCCGCCCGGCCGCCGAGCGCAAGAAGGTGATCGACGAGAAGCTCGAACTGGTGGGCCTGTCGCAGTGGCGCGACAAGCGCCCGGACGAACTCTCCGGCGGCATGCAGCAGCGCGTCGGCCTGGCCCGCGCGCTGGCCATGGACGGCGACATCCTGCTGATGGACGAGCCCTTCTCGGCGCTGGACCCGCTGATCCGCCAGCAGCTGCAGGACGAACTGCTGGTGCTGCAACGCCAGCTGCACAAGACCATCGTCTTCGTCAGCCACGACCTGGACGAGGCGCTGAAGATCGGCTCGCGCATCGCCATCATGAAGGACGGCCGCATCATCCAGCACAGCAAGCCCGAGGAGATCGTGCTGAACCCGGCGGACGACTACGTGCGCACCTTCGTCGCCCACACCAACCCGCTCAACGTGCTGTGCGGCTCCAGCCTGATGCGCGGCCTGGACCAGTGCCGCCGGCAGGACGGCGAGGTGTGCTTCGACCAGGGCCGCGACTGCTGGATCGGCCTCACCGAGACCAACCAGATCAAGACCGCGCGCCAGGGCAGCAACATCATCGACCTGCAGCAATGGCGCCCGGGCGACCCGGTGGAAAAGCTCAAGCACGAGCCGACCCTGGTGGACGTCAGCATCCGCATGCGCGACGCCCTGCAGATCCGCTACCAGACCGGCCACAAGCTGGTGCTGCAGGAGCAGAGCCGCGTGGTCGGCGTGCTCGGCGACAGCGAGCTGTACCACGCGCTGCTGGGCAAGAACCTGGGCTGACGGGGTCGAGGCAACGAAAACACCGGGCAGATGCCCGGCGTTTTCGTTTTGCGCGGAGTTTCTCCTGCACTTCGTAGGATGGGTTTCGCAGGCTCAACCCATCCTACGAAGCGCCCATCGGTGCAGCCACTCTCAATGCTTGAGGTCCGCCAGGCCCTTGAGCAGCGCCGCGTGGAAGGCCTGCGGGTCCTGGATCTGCGGCGCGTGGCCGAGCTTGTCGAACTCCACCAGGGTGGCGTGGGGGATGGCCTGGGCGGTGCGCTTGCCCAGCTCGGCGTAGTTGCCCAGCTTGGCGCGCAGCGGCTCGGGGGCGACGTCCTTGCCGATCGCGGTGTTGTCCTGGGTGCCGATCATCAGCAGGGTGGGCGCCTGGATCTGGCCGAACTCGTAGACCACCGGCTGGGTGAAGATCATGTCGTACTGCAACGCCGAGTTCCACGCCACGCGCTCGTGGCCGGAGCCGTTGTACAGGCCGGCGAGCATGTTCACCCACTTGTCGTACTCCGGCTTCCACTGGCCGGCGTAGTAGGTGGCCTGCTCGTACTTGCGGATGCCCTCGGCGCTGGTCTTCAGCTCGCGCTCGTACCACTGGTCCGGGGTGCGGTAGGGCACGCCCAGGGCCTTCCAGTCCTCAAGGCCGATGGGGTTGACCAGCACCAGCTGCTCGACCTGCTGCGGGTACATCAGCGCGTAGCGCGCGGCGAGCATGCCGCCGGTGGAGTGGCCGAGCATGGTCACCTTGTGCAGCCTGAGCTTGTCCAGCAGGGCGTGGGTGTTGCTGGCCAGTTGCTGGAAGCTGTACTGGTAGTGCTCCGGCTTGGTCGACTTGCAGAAGCCGATCTGGTCCGGCGCCACCACCCGGTAGCCGGCGGCGCTGAGGGCGGCGATGCTCGCCTCCCAGGTGCCGGCGCAGAAGTTCTTGCCGTGCAGCAGCACCACCGTGCGGCCGTTGGGCTTGGCCGGCTTCACGTCGATGTAGGCCATGTGCACGTGCTTGCCCTGGGAGGCGAAGCTGAAGTGCCCCACCGGGTAGGCGTAGTTGAAGCGTTCCAGTTCGGGACCGTAGTTCGGCCGGGTTTCGGCGGCCTGCAGCGGCAGGGCGGCGGCCAGCAGCAAGGCGGGGAGCCAGCGTCGGAACATGGGGTTTCCTCGGGAGGGCGGGGGAATGCTCTAGCATGCCTGGGGAGGCTTGAGGCTCACAAGGGCGTAGGGCGGATAACCGTTCGCGGTTATCCGCCGTTTGACCTACGACGGCGCTCTTCCTGCCATGTTAGGAGCAACTGTCTTGCAAGCCGCGCCGAGGTGCTCTTCGTAGGATGGGTTGAGCTTGCGAAACCCATGCGGTTGCGCTGATGGGTATCGCTTCGCTCAACACCATCCTACGAGAAGCCGTGCCTATCCGTATTGTAGGAGCGGGCCCTGCCCGCGAATCGCGCGCAGGGCGCGCTCCTACAGGTGACTCCGTTCGCGATGGCGGCGTTTCAGGCCGGCCCGTCGCGGGTCAGCCAGTCGATGAACAGCGAGAACAGCTCCGCCTGGGAGTTGATCTCCAGCTTGGTGTAGAGGTGCTTGCGGTGCATGCGCACCGTCTCCGGCGAGATGTCCAGCACGCGGGCGCTGGACTTCACCGAGTGGCCGCGCAGCAGCAGGTGGGCGATTTCCCGCTCGCGCTCGGTCAGGCAGTCGCCGCCGAAGTTCATGAAGGCTTCGCGGATGTGCCGGTTCAGCGCCGCCGCCGGTTGCGCGCCGGCGTCGCCGCCGGCCAGCAGCAGGTCGAGGCCGCCGCGGCTCTCGAACTGCCGGCACAGCTCGCGCACCAGCGGCAACGCGGCGCGCAGCAGTTCGGTCTGTTCCTCGCTGAAGCGCGCGCCGCTGCGGCCCTGGTACACGCACAGGGAAAGCTTGCGCTGGGCGTCGAGGTCGACGATGTAGTGGCTGTCTTCCACCGAGCCGCACTTGAGGTAGTAGGTCTTGTAGTACTCGCTGGCGAAGAAGTCGTCCGGGGCGATTTCCGCCAGCGGGTAGAAGCCCTCGGCCAGGCCGCCTTCCATGGCCAGGCAGAAGGGGTCGAGCAGGTAGCCGCGGGCGTAGTAGCGCTCGGTCAGCGGCTCGCGGTATTGCGCGGGGATGCCGTGCTGGAACAGGTGGCGCGGCGGCTGGCCCTTGCGCTCCAGGCCGAACAGCGAGGACTCGATGGGCACCAGCGCGCCGAGGGCCTCCACCAGCCGCGCCGGGAATTCCGCCGTGGCCACCGCCGCCATTGCGCGCGCCAGCCCCGCATGCCAGGCATGCAGGGCCGGGCTGTTGGGTGGGGGGGCGAGTGGGGTGGCCGGTGTGCTCATGGTCGGCAGCATACGGCCGCCGCCGACCAGGTGCAAAGCGCCGCGTCCGCGCATCAGTGCCCCGCGTAGTCGCCGCTGCGCTTGAGGTCCTCGGCGGTTTCGAGAATCGCCTCGCGCAGGGTGTCGACCACCTCGTCGACCTGTTCGCGGGTGATGGTCAGCGGCGGCGACATCACGTTCAGGTGCACGATGGGGCGCACCAGCAGGCCGCGCTTCTGCGCGCGCAGGTGGATCTTCTCGCCGATGTTCAGCTCCTCGGGGAACAGCGTCTTGCTGCGCTTGTCGGCGACGAACTCGACGCAGGCCATCAGCTTCTGGCAGCGCACGTCGCCCACCAGCGGCAGCTCGGCCAGCTCCTGCAGGCGCTGCTCCAGGTAGGCGCCGACGTCCTTGACGTGCTCCAGCAGGTTCTCGCGCTGGATGATCTCGATGTTCTTCAGCGCCGAGATGCAGCTCACCGGGTGCCCGCTGTAGGTGAAGCCGTGACTGAAGCAGCGGCCCTGGTTCGGCTCGGCGATCACCTTCCAGATACGGTCGGAGAAGATGCACGCGCCCAGCGGCAGGTAGCCGGAGGTCAGGCCCTTGGCGGTGGTGATGATGTCCGGCTGCATGTCGAACACGTCCTCGGAGGCGAAGAAGGCGCCCAGGCGGCCGAAGGAGGTCACCACCTCGTCGGCGACGTAGAGCACATCGTACTTCCGGCACACCTCCCACATGCGCTTGTGGTAGCCCTTGGGCGGGATGATCACGCCGCCCGAGCCCATGATCGGCTCGGCGAAGAAGGCCGCCACGTTGTCGGCGCCCAGTTCCAGGATCTTGTCCTCGAATTCCTTGACCAGGAATTCCAGGAAATCGCCCTCGGTCATGCCCGCCGGCGCGCGGTAGGGATTGGGGCAGGAAATGTGGTGGATGAAGTCCTTGAGGAAGTCGAACTCGGCCGGATGGTCGGCCACCTTGCCGCCGAGCGACATGGTCAGGAAGGTCGAGCCGTGGTAGGCGTTGACGCGGCTGATGATGTGCTTCTTGGCGTGCTTGCCGCGGCAGTTCTGGTAGTACTGGATCAGCCGGTAGGCGGTGTCCACGGCGGTGGAGCCGCCGGTGGTGAGGAACACGTGGTCGAGGTCGCCCGGGGCCAGTTCGGCGAGCTTCTCGCAGAGCTGGATGGCGGTGACGTTGGCCATGTCGCAGAAGGGGTTGGAGTAGGCCAGCTGGCGCACCTGCTCGGCGATGGCCTCGGCCATCTCCTCGCGGCCCAGGCCGATGTTGGTGCACCACATGCCGCCCACGGCGTCCAGGTAGCGGTTGCCCTTGGTGTCGTAGATGTAGGCGCCCTGGCCTGCGGCGATGTTCAGCGCGCCGTTCTCGCGGTGGTCGTCGAACACGTGGTAGCCGTGCACGTAGTGGGCCTTGTCGGCGGCGACCAGCTTTTCGTCATCGAACTGGGCGAAGAAGGCGGCGGATGGGGTGGTCATGGCAGTACCTCGATAGTGCGGTTTCAACTCGTTAATTCCGTTTCCCTCTCCCTTGCCGGATCTGGTATCGCCTGAGCGCTTCAGGAGGGCGCCATCGGTCATCTCGGCACTATCGGCCCCCTCTCCCTTCAGGGAGAGGGCTGGGGAGAGGGGGCTCTTCAGTCAGTAGTCAGTCACGAAAACTCAGGTCCCCGTCTTCACCGCATTCCACGTCCGGGTGATCAGCCGCGTGGCCTTGGGCCCCTGGACCTTCTGGGTGAACAGCCGCGAGCGCGTCTCGGCATCCGGGTAGATCGCCGGATCGTCACGCACCTCGGCGGCCAGCAGCGGCTTGGCCGCGCCGTTGCTGGTGGCGTAGCGGATGTAGTCGCTGACGTCGGCGGCCACCTTCGGCTGCAGCATGTACTCGATGAACTTGTGGGCGTTGGCCACGTGCGGCGCATCGGCCGGGATGTAGAAGTCGTCGAACCAGATCAGCGAGCCTTCCCTGGGCACGAAGTAGCCCAGCTTGACCTTGGCCCCGGCCTCGTCGGCGCGGGCCTGGGCGGTGGCGTAGTCGCCGGACCAGGTCATGGCCATGCACTGGTCGCCGTTGGCCAGGCCGTTGAGGTAGCTGGTGGAGTCGAACTTGCGGATGTACGGGCGGATCGACTGCAGCAGGTCCTGGGCGGCCTTGAGGTCCTCGGGGTTGGCGCTGTTCGGGTCGCGCTTGAGGTAGGCCAGGGCCAGCGGGATGACGTCGGTGGGCGAGTCGATGATGGTCACCCCGCAGTCGGCGAATTTCGACACCACCTTGGGATCGAACAGCATCGCCAGCGAGCCGATGGGCGCGTCGGGCATGCGCTGCCTGATCTTCTCGATGTTGTAGGTGATGCCGTTGCTGCCCCAGGTGTAGGGCGCCGAGTACTGCACGCCGGGGTCGTAGTGGTCCAGGTGCTTGAGCACCTCGGCGTCGAGGTTGCTCCAGCTGGGCAGCCTGCTCTTGTCCAGCGGCTGGAACACCCCGGCCTTGAGCAGCGGCGGCACCAGCGCGGCGTTGAGCACCACCAGGTCGTAGCCGGAGCGGCCGGGCAGCAGCTTGCCCTGCACCGTCTCGTAGGAGTCGAAGGTGTCGTAGACCACCTTGATCCCGGTGGCTTTCTCGAAGTCGGCGATGGTGTGTTCGCCGATGTAGTCGGTCCAGTTGTACAGCCTCAGCGTGTTGCCGCCGTCGGCGTCCGCGGCCTGGCCGAGCAAGGGGCTCAGCAGCAGGGCCGTGCCCAGGATCGCTGCGCAGGATTTGTACATGTCACTCCCACCTGTGGTTGTTGTTCGAGGGTCGTGTCGGCTGTGGCCACTGTCCGCCGCCGGCCGTCGCCGGGCCATTCCCCGAATGGGTGGGTGGGGCTGGTATGCTGTTGCACATTCGTTCAGATTGGCGGCCTCGGACACAGGAGCGGCAGGCGATGAACCAGGCAGTGCGCTTTTCCCGGCTGGAACCCGAACAGCGCAAGGCGCTGCTGATCGAGGCCACCCTGGCGTGCCTGAAGCAGCACGGCTTCCAGGGCGCGTCGATCCGCAAGATCTGCGCCGAGGCCGGGGTCTCGGTGGGGCTGATCAACCACCACTACGCGGGCAAGGACGAGCTGGTCGCCGAGGCCTACCTGACGGTCACCGGGCGCGTCATGCAGTTGCTGCGCGAAGCCATCGACCAGGCCGCGCCGGACCCTCGCGCGCGCCTGTCGGCGTTCTTCCGTGCTTCCTTCAGCGCCGAACTGCTCGACCCGCAGCTGCTCGATGCCTGGCTGGCGTTCTGGGGCGCGGTGAAGACCGCCGAGGCGATCAACCGCGCCCACGACCATTCCTACGGCGAGTACCGCGCCCTGTTGGCCCAGGCGCTGAACCAACTGGCCGAAGAGGAAGGCTGGGCCGACTTCGATGCCGACCTCGCCGCCATCGCCCTGTCCGCCATGCTCGACGGCCTGTGGCTGGAATCCGGGCTGAACCCCAACACCTTCAGCCCCGAGCAGGGCATCCAGGTCTGCGAAGCCTGGGTCGACGGCCTGCAGGCCGGCGGGCGGCAGCGCTTCAGCCGTCGGCCGGCGGACTGTTGATCGGCCGTTCAGCAATCGCTACTCTGCGCCGGCCCCTGGGAAATTTCCCATGGGCGCCCATCCTCTAATAAGAAATCCGCCGCGACCTCGCCGGCGGCCGCAGCAGGGTATTGGCGATGGCTCCCCGTGTACTGATCGTCGACGACGATCCGCTGATCCACGAACTCCTCCAGTCCTACCTCGCCGGGGAGGGCTACGAGGTGGCCTGCGCCAGCACCGCCGAACAGGCCGAGGCCAGCCTGGCCGAAGCCGAGCAGGGCGGCCCGCCCTTCGACCTGGTGCTGCTGGACATCCGCCTGCCCGGCAAGGACGGCCTGACCCTCACCCGCGAACTGCGCGTGCGCTCGGAGGTGGGCATCATCCTGATCACCGGGCGCAACGACGACATCGACCGCATCGTCGGCCTGGAATGCGGCGCCGACGACTACGTGATCAAGCCGCCGAACCCGCGCGAACTGGTGTCGCGGGCGAAGAACCTGATCCGCCGCGTGCGCCACGCCCGCGCCCCGGCCACGGCAACGCCGGCGCGCCAGCCGCTGAAGCGCTTCGCCCAGTGGCGCCTGGACCCGGACCGCCGGCGCCTGGTCGACCGCGACGGCGGCGAAACCCTGCTCACCCACGGCGAGTTCCAGCTACTCAGCGTGTTCCTGCGCAACAGCGGCCACACCCTCAGCCGCGACCAACTGATGGACCAGATCCGCAACCGCGAGTGGCTGCCCAACGACCGCTCCATCGACGTGCTGGTCGGCCGCCTGCGCCGCAAGCTGCGCGACGACCCGGCCGAACCCGAGCTGATCATCACCATCCACGGCGCCGGCTACCTGTTCACCGCCGCCCCCAGCGACGCCTGAACGTGCGCTGGCTGGCCCTGCTCGCCCTGGCGCTGCTCGTCCTGGCCCGGGGCGGCCTGGCGCCGGCCGCCGAGCGCGTGCGCTACTGCGACTATCCGGTGTACCCGCCGGTGTCCTGGAGCGATGGTCATGAAGTGCGCGGGCTGGCGCCGCAGGTGGTGAAGCGCGTGCTCGGCGGGCTCGGCTACGACGTGCAGGTGGTGGTGCTGGGCAACTGGAAACGCTGCCTGATGGACGCCGCCGCCGGGCGCGTCGACGTGGTGCTGGCCTACCGCACGGCGCAGCGCGACCAGGGCCTGGCCTTCGCCGAGGCGCCGGTGCTGCGCGAGGAAGTGGCGCTGTTCTACAACCGCCGCAAGCCGGTGCGCTTCCAGACGCTGGACGACCTCTCCCGCTACCGCGGCGGCCTGCTCTTCGGCGAGAGCTACGGCGCCGCGTTCGACCGCTTCGTCGCCAGCCACGACAACATCGAGTACGTCTCCGACAGCACGCAGAACTTCGGCAAGCTGATCCGCCAGCGCATCGACTTCATCCCCTACGAGCGGCGCACCGGGCGGCTGCTGGTCGAGCGCCTGCCCGGCGGCGCGGACATAGTGGACGCGCCGCAACCGATCACCGTGGACTACCTGCGCCTGGCGGTGTCGCGGCACTCGCCGTTGCAGGCGCGCCTGGGCGAGATCGACAAGGCCCTGCAACGCCTGCAGGCCGACGGCAGCCTGGCGCGCTGGCTGGATGAGAGCGAGCGCGACTACCGCGCCATGCTCGCCGCTGGAGCCACGCCGTGAAGGCCCTGCGCGCCCCCGGCCCGCTGGCGCGGCGCCTGCTGCTGCGGGTGCTGGGCTTCAGCCTGTGCTTCACCCTGCTGGCCGGCGCGCTGCAGCTGTACCTGGAATACCGCCGCGAGATGCGCGACATCGAAACCCGTCTGGAACTGATCCGCAGCGGCTACCTGGCCAGCTTCGAGCGCAGCCTGTGGGACCTCAACCAGGCCCAGCTCAACGTGCAGCTGCACGGCCTGGTGGACTTCCCCGACATCGCCTGGGCCAGCCTCGCCAGCGCCGACTTCAACCTGATCCAGGGCGACATCCAGGCTCCCGGCCCGTTGCGCGTCGAGCACTTCCCGCTCAGCTACCAGCCGCCGGACGGCGAGCTGCGCGCCCTCGGCGAGCTGGCCGTGGCCATCGACCAGGGCGCCGTGTACCGCCGCCTGTGGCACGGCGGGCTGAGCAACCTGCTGTGGATGGGCCTGTTCCTCTGCGGCCTGGCGGTGGCCCTGAGCTGGCTGTTCCACAAGCTGGTGACGCGCCACCTGGAGCGCATGGCCGAGTTCGCCGGGCGCATGGCCGGCGGCGACCTGCAACAGCCGCTGCGCCTGGACAAGCGCATCCGCGCCGAAGACGACGAACTCGACACCGTGGCCCATTCCCTGGACGACATGCGCCAGGCCCTGCGCGAAGAGCGCGACGAACTGCAGCGCCAGGTCGAGCGGCGCACCGCCAGCCTGCGCCGGGCCAAGGACGAGGCCGAGGCGGCCAACGAGGCGAAAAGCCGCTTCCTGGCCACCATGAGCCACGAAATCCGCACCCCGCTCAACGGCATCCTCGGCATGGCCGAACTGCTGCGCGACGCGCCCCTGGGCGAGCTGGAACGCAAGCGCCTGCACGCCCTGCACAAGGCCGGCGAGGGCCTGCTGGCAGTGCTCAACGAAGTGCTGCACTTCGCCAAGCTGGAGGACGGCGCCAGCCTGCCGGAGCCGGTGGACTTCGAACTCGGCGAGCTGCTCGACGAGGTGCTGACCCTGCTGGAACCCCGCGCGGCGGCCAACGCCACGCGCCTGTCGCTGCACCTGGACGACGACGTGTGCCGCCGTTGCCGCGGCGCCGAGCAGTTCCTCCGCCAGGTGCTGAGCAACCTGGTGGCCAACGCGGTGAAGTTCACCGAGGGCGGCGAAGTGCGCGTGGAGGTGGAACTGCTGGCGCAGCAGGGCGAAGGCCAGCGCCTGCGCTTCGCCGTGGTCGACGACGGCATCGGCATTCCCGAGGCGGTGCAGGCGCGCATCTTCGAACGCTTCACCCAGGCCAGCGAGGAAGTCACCCGCCGCTACGGCGGCAGCGGCCTGGGCCTGGCCATCAGCAAGCGCCTGGTGGAAGCCATGGGCGGGCGCATCGGCGTGCGCAGCCGGGAAGGGCAGGGCAGCACCTTCTGGTTCGAGGTTGAGCTGCAAGCCGCGCTGGCTCCCGTGGTGGAACCGCAGGCGGCCCCGCGCAGCGAACGTGCCCTGAGCGTGCTGCTGGTGGAGGACGTGCCGCTCAATCGCGAAGTGGCCCGGGGGCTGCTGGAGCGCGACGGTCACGCCGTGCGCCTGGCCGAGGATGCCGAACCGGCGCTGGTCGCCTGTCGCGAGCAGGCCTTCGACCTGATCCTGCTGGACATGCACCTGCCCGGTCTGGGCGGCATCGAACTGTGCCGGGCGATCCGCGGCCAGGAGGGCGGGCGCAACCGGGAAACGCCGATCCTCGCCTTCACCGCCAGCGTGCAGCCGGCGCTGGTGCGCACCTACTTCGAAGCCGGCATGCAAGGTGTGCTGGCCAAGCCGTTGCGGGTCGATGATTTGCGCCGTGCGCTGGCCAGCCTACACGCGCCTTTGGCCGGGCGTGGGGTGGATGGGGTGATCGACGAACAGGTGCTGGCGACCCACCGTGAACTGCTGGGCGAGCACCGGGTAAAGGAACTGCTCGGCGTGCTGCGCGAGCTGCTGGCGCAGCAACTGCCGCTGCTCCACGAAGCCATCCGCGCCGGCGACGCCAGCGAGGCCGCCGGCCTGGCCCACCGCCTGGCGGGCAGTTGCCACTCGATGGGCCTGCGCGGGCTCGGCGAATGCCTGCACGGCTTGGAAGAAGCGGCGCTGGCCGGCGAGCCCCTGCAAGCCTGGGCCGAAAGGCTCGACACGCAACTCCACGCCGCCAGGCCGCACCTCCTGTAGGAGCGAGCTTGCTCGCGAACGGATCCCCCCGGCGGCTGCGGTGCCATGCGGTTCGCGAGCAAGCTCGCTCCTACGAAAAGCACAGAATGCGCAGATCCAGCAGGGAGGCACGCGCATACAGCAGGCACGGACGGTCCCCTCTCCCTTCAGGGAGAGGGTTGCGGGCTCCCAGATGAACTCCGTGCGTTCGGCTGACTCCGTCCCCTCTCCCCAGCCCTCTCCCTGAGGGGAGAGGGGGCCGCACGGCAGGCTTGGACGTTTCGGCGTCAGCCGATGCGTCCGAAAAGCCCCCGCTACAAATTCCTTTGCTCGCGAACGAATCTCCCGGCGGCTGCGGTGCCATGCGGTTCGCGAGCAAGCTCGCTCCTACGAAAGGCACAGAATGCGCAGACCCAGCAGGGAGGCACGCGCATACAGCAGGCACGGACAGTCCCCTCTCCCTTCAGGGAGAGGGTTAGGGAGAGGGTTGCGGGCTCCCAGATGAACTCCGTGCGTTCGGCTGACTCCGTCCCCTCTCCCCAGCCCTCGGCTGCGCGCCCCGCCCTGAAGGGCGAGGGGGCCGTTCGGCAGGCTTGGATGTTTCGGAGTTAGCCGGACGTTATCCCGAGGGCGTGGGGACTAGCCCGCTACAAATTCCTTACAGCTTTTTACATCTTCGATCCCGCCGTTCAACGCGACCTTACATCACCTTCGAATAATCCGGCGGTATCCGTGCCCCGAGCCACGGCCTCTGACTGATTGGAGATAACAACAATGATCCAACGTAGAGTTCCGCTTCGCCGCGCCCGCCGTTTGCCGGAGGTGCGCCATGTCTGATTCGAAGATCCAGCTCACCCGCGCGCTCAAGAGCCGCCACATCTTCATGCTGTCCCTCGGCGGGGTGATCGGCACCGGGCTGTTCATGGGCGCCGGCGTCACCATCAACCAGGGCGGCCCGGCCGGCGCCGTGCTGGCCTACCTGGTGGCCGGGCTGTTGATGTACCTGGTGATGGTCTGCCTGGGCGAGCTGTCGGTGCAGATGCCCGTCTCCGGCTCCTTCCAGGCCCACGCCACGCGCTTCATCGGCCCGGCCACCGGGTTCATGATCGGCTGGGTGTACTGGATGAGCTGGGCCTCCACCGTCGGCCTGGAGTTCACCGCCGCCGGCATGCTGATGACGCGCTGGTTCCCAGAGGTGCCGATCTGGCTCTGGTCGGGCTTCTTCGTGGTCGTGCTGTTCTCCCTCAACGCCCTGGCCACCCGCGCCTTCGGCGAGGCCGAATACTGGTTCGCCGGGATCAAGGTGGCGGCCATCCTCGCCTTCATCATCGTCGGCGTGCTGGTGATCTTCGGCGGCATCCACCTCAACGACGGCGCGCCCGCCCCGATGCTCAACAACCTGGTCGGCGACAGCCTGTTCCCCAATGGCCTGTCGGCAGTGTTCGCGGTGATGATGACGGTGGTCTACGCCTTCCAGGGCTGCGAGATCATGGGCGTGGCCGCCGGCGAGACCGACCAGCCGGAGAAGAGCATCCCCCGCGCCGTGCGCAACGTGGTGTTCCGCGTGCTGATCTTCTACGTGCTGGCGATCATCGTGCTGGCCGCCATCGTCCCCTGGCAGCAGGCCGGGCTGGTGGAAAGCCCGTTCGTGCAGGTGTTCGACATGGTTGGCATCCCCTACGCGGCGGACCTGATGAACTTCGTGATCCTCACCGCGATCCTCTCGGTGGGCAATTCCGGGCTGTACGCCTCCACCCGCATCCTCTGGGCCATGTCCAAGACCGGCATGGCGCCCAAGGGCCTGTCCAAGCTCAGTTCCCGCGGCGTGCCGCTGTACGCGTTGCTGATCAGCCTGGCCTTCGCCCTGCTCTCGCTGCTGACCAGCGTGGTCGCCGCCGACACCCTGTTCATGGTGCTGATGGCGGTGAGCGGCATGTCCGGCACCGTGACCTGGATCGTCATCGCCTACGCCCAGTACCGCTTCCGCCGCGAACACATGGCCAAGGGCGGCACGGTGGCCGACCTGAAATACGCCGCGCCGCTGTTCCCGCTGATCCCCCTGGCCTGCATTGCCATCTGCTGCACGCTGTTCGTGTTCCTGGCCCTGGACCCGACCCAGCGCCCGTCGCTGTACTGGGGCTTCGGCTTCATCGCCGCCTGCTACCTGGCCTACTACGTGCTCAAGCGCAAGCGCCCGCAGGTGGTCAGCGAGGCGGTGCCGAGCATCGGCTGAACCCACGAAGCCCCGCCCCGCGGGGCTTTTCGCTTTTCGGCCTTTCGTAGGATGGCGTTGAGCGAAGCGATACCCATCACCGCAACCGCATGGGTTTCGCAAGCTCAACCCATCCTACGAAAAGCCGTGCTTCCTGGAACCGTAGGAGACTTCGTCCGCGAAGGCCCGCAGGGCCGTTTGTGCGAAGTTGTAACAAGGTCCCGGGGAAAACCCTTCCGAATGCCCACAGCCCCCGCACCACGTGGCCTTCCCGCCGTCCGGCGGGGCGTTACAAGCCCCCCGAACGGGTGCATTGCCGTCTTGTTGAACACTTGTTTAGTATGGTGGCCAACACCGCCCTCATGCGACAACAACAACGAGGCCAGCATGACTCACGCATCCCCGCTCAGCCGGGTCCAGGACGGCATCGCCTGGATCACCCTGAACCGCCCCGAACAGCGCAACGCGCTGGACGTTCCCACGCTGAAGAACCTGCACGCGCTGCTCGATGACTACGCCGTCGACCCGGCCGTGCGCGTCATCGTGCTGACCGGCGAGGGCCGCAGCTTCTGCGCCGGCGCCGACCTCGCCGAATGGGCCGAGGCGGAAGCCCGCGGCGAGCTGGAGACCTACGGCTGGACCGAGACCGCCCACGCCCTGATGAGCCGCCTGCACGGCCTGGACAAGCCGACCATCGCCGCCATCAACGGTACCGCCGTCGGCGCCGGGATGGACCTCACCCTGTGCTGCGACTTCCGCATCGCCGGCGCCTCGGCGCGCTTCAAGGCCGGCTACACCGGCATGGCCTACTGCCCGGATGCCGGCGCCAGCTGGCACCTGCCGCGGCTGATCGGCAGCGAAGCGGCCAAGCGCCTGCTGTTCCTCGACGAACTGTGGAACGCCGAGCGCGCGCTGAACGCCGGCCTGGTCGGCGAAGTGGTCGCCGATGATCAGCTGCAGGCCCGGGTCGGCGAATTCGCCGCGCGCCTGGCCGCCGGCCCGACCTTCGCCTTCGCCCAGACCAAGCGCCTGATCCGCGATGGCGCCAACCGCACGCTGGCCCAGCAACTGGAGGCCGAGCAGGCCGCCGGGCTGCTCTGCGGCCGCAGCGAGGACGCCGCCGAAGCCCTGCGCGCCGTGGCCGAGAAACGCTCCCCCCAATTCCAAGGCCGTTGAGCGGCGAGGTATTCCCCATGGATTTCAAACTGACCCAGGAACAGGAAATGCTCGTCGAGGCGGTCAAGGCCTTCGTCGAGAAAGAGCTGCTGCCCCACGAGGAAGAAGTCGACCGCGCCGACGCGGTGTCGCCGGAGCTCGCCGCGCAGATTCGCGGCAAGGCGCTGGCCGCCGGCTTCTACGCCTTCAACATGCCCGAGGAAGTCGGCGGCGGCGGCCTAGACTACCTGTCCCAGGCGCTGGTCGAGCGCGAGCTGTCCAAGGTCTCCTGGGCGCTGCACGTGTTCGTCGCGCGGCCCTCGAAAATCCTCATGGCCTGCAAGGACCAACAGGTGCAGGACTACCTGCTGCCCTGCGTGAACGGCGAGAAGATCGACTGCTTCGCCCTCACCGAGCCGGGCGCCGGCTCCGACGCCAACTCGATCAAGACCCGCGCCGTGCGCGACGGCGACGACTTCGTCATCAACGGCGCCAAGCACTTCATCAGCCACGCCGGGCACGCCGACTTCGCCATCGTCTTCGCCGTCACCGACAGCTACGAGCGCAACGGCAAGAAGCGCAACGCCGTGACCGCCTTCCTGGTCGACAAGGGCACCGCCGGCATGACCGTGCGCCGCGGCCCGAAATGCGTCAGCAACAAGGGCTACCACACCTACGAAATCTTCTTCGACGACTGCCGCGTGCCGGCCTCCAAGGTCCTCGGCGAAGTCGACAAGGGCTGGGAAGTGGCCAACGCCTGGCTCACCGCCGGCCGCGTGATGGTCGCCGCCAACTGCGTCGGCCAGGCCCAGCGCGCCATGGACCTGGCCCTGCAGTGGTCGGCCGACCGCAAGCAGTTCGGCCAGGCCATCGGCAGCTACCAGGGCATTTCCTTCAAGCTGGCCGACATGGCCACGCAGATCCGCGCCGCCGAGCTGATGACCCTGCACACCGCGTGGAAGATGGACCAGGGCAGCATGACCGACGGCGAGGCCGGCATGGCCAAGCTGTTCGCCAGCGAAGTGCTCGGCAAGGTCGCCGACGAGACCGTGCAGATCTTCGGCGGCATGGGCCTGATGGACGAAGGCCCGGTGGAACGCATCTGGCGCAACGCGCGCATCGAGCGCATCTGGGAAGGCACCTCGGAAATCCAGCGCCACATCATCTCCCGCGAACTGCTGCGGCCGCTGCTGCGCTGAGGTCCGGACCATGCAACGCGAAAACCTCAAGCGCCTGCTGGCGCCCCGTCACCTGGCCTTCATCGGCGGCCGCAGCATGGCCCGCGCGCTCAAGCGCTGCGCCGAGGGCGGTTTCGCCGGGCCGCTGTGGCTGGTCAACCCGCAATACGACGAACTCGAAGGCGTGCCCTGCGTGCGCGGCATCGCCGAGCTGCCCGAAGGCCCGGACGCGGTGTTCGTCGCCACCAACCGCGACCTGACCCTGAACGCGGTCGCGGAGTTGGCCGCCAAGGGCGCCGGCGGCGCCATCTGCTACGCCTCCGGCTTCGCCGAAACCGGCTCCGAGGGCCAGGCCCTGCAACAGCGCCTGCTCGATGTGGCCGGCGACATGGCCCTGCTCGGTCCCAACTGCTACGGCCTGCTCGACTACCTGCACGGCGCCGCGCTGTGGCCGGTGGCCCACGGCGGGCACATCGTCGAGAAGGGCGTGGCGGTGCTGACGCAGAGCGGCAACTTCGCCTACAACCTGTCGATGAGCGACCGCTCGCTGCCGATCGCTTACATGGCCTCGGTGGGCAACCAGGCCCAGCTGGGCGTGGCCGAGCTGATGGACGTGCTGCTCGACGAGCCGCGCGTCACCGCCATCGGCCTGCACCTGGAAGGCCTGAAGAACGTCCCCGGCTTCGCCCGCGCCGCCTACAAGGCGCTGCAGAAAGGCATCCCGGTGATCGCGCTGAAGACTGGCGTATCGCAGATCGGCGCGGAACTGGCGCTCAGCCACACCAGCTCGCTGGCCGGCTCCGACGCGCTGTACGACGCGCTCTTCGACCGCCTCGGGGTGATCCGCGTCAGTGGCCCGGTGAGCTTCATCGAAACCCTCAAGGCCGCCGCCTGCGGCAACCTGCCGGCCGGCCCGAGCCTGGCCGCGCTGGCCTGCTCCGGCGGCGACGCCGGGCTGATCGCCGACTACGCCGAACGCAACGGCCTGCCGTTGCCCAGGCTGGTCGACGCGCAGCGCGCCGAACTGGCCCAGGTGCTGCCGGACTACGCCAACATCGCCAACCCGCTGGACTTCACCACCGCCATCTGGGGCGACGGCCCGGCGCTGGAGCGGATGCTCGACAGCGCCCTGCGCACGCCGGCCGACGCTGCGTTGCTGGTACTCGACTACCCCGGCGAGGAAACCGGCGAACGTCCGCAGTGCGACCTGCTGCTGGAACTCTACTGTGCGGCGCTGAAACGCCACGACAAGGTCGGCTTCATCGCCTCGGCGCTGCCCGAACTGCTGCCGGCCCACGCCCGCGAACTGCTGCACGGCCACGGCGTGGCGGCGTTGCAGGGTGTGGAAGATGGCCTCGCCGCCTGGGGCCGCATCGCCCACTACCGCCAGCGCCGCGACGCGTTGCTGGCGCGCGGTGAAGCGGCGCTGGTGCCGCTGTGCCCGCAGGCCATCGACGGCCAGGGCCGGCTGCTCGACGAGTGGCAGTCCAAGCAGGCGCTGAAATCCTTCGGCCTGCCGCTGCCGGCCGCCGTGCTCAGCACCCCCGGCCAGGCCCGCGAGGCCGCCGCCGACCTGGGCTATCCGCTGGTGCTCAAGGCGGTCAGCGCCGAGCTGCCGCACAAGACCGAGGCCGGCGGCGTGGCGCTGAACCTGCGCAACGAGGCGGCCCTGGAAGCGGCGCTGTTCGACATGCGCGAGAACCTGGCGAAGCACGCCCCCGGCGTGGCTTTCGACAAGGTGCTGCTGGAACGCATGGCCAGCCCGCCGCTGGCCGAGCTGATCGTCGGCATCAAGCGCGAGGTCGGCTTCGGCCTGGCCCTGGTGCTGGGCGCCGGCGGCATCCTCGTCGAGCTGCTCAAGGACAGCCGCAGCCTGCTGCTGCCTACCACCGACGCGGCCATCCGCGACGCCCTCCTGGGCCTGCGCAGCGCGCCGCTGCTCAGCGGCTTCCGCGGCCGCCCGGCGGTGGACATGGACAAGCTGGTGGACGCCATCCGCGCGGTGGCCGACTACGCCTGCGAGCACGCCGACAGCCTGCTGGAACTGGACGTCAACCCGCTGCTGGTGAACGCCGAAGGCGCCGTGGCGGTGGATGCGCTCATACGGCTGGCCGACGCCTGAGGACCTGAAGGGGAACACGAACGCTCCCCTCTCCCTTCAGGGAGAGGGGCTGGGGGAGAGGGTGGCGGGCCGACGCACCGATGCGGCCGGCGAAGAGCCCCTCTCCCCAGCCCTCTCCCGCAAGCGGGAGAGGGGGCAAGAGCGCTACGGCGCGAACGGCGATCACACGCGTCGCCGGACAGACGAGGATTTGCCCATGCAACAACAGAAGACCCTCACCGGCGGCCAGGCCCTGGTCCGCCTGCTGGCCAACTACGGCGTCGACACCGTGTTCGGCATCCCCGGCGTGCACACCCTGGAGCTATACCGCGGCCTGCCCGGCAGCGGCATCCGCCATGTGCTCACCCGCCACGAGCAGGGCGCCGGCTTCATGGCCGACGGCTACGCCCGCGTCAGCGGCAAGCCCGGCGTGGCCTTCATCATTACCGGCCCCGGCGTGACCAACGCCGCCACCGCCATCGGCCAGGCCTATGCCGACTCGGTGCCGCTGCTGGTGATCTCCAGCGTCAACCACACCGCCAGCCTCGGCAAGGGCTGGGGCTGCCTGCACGAGACCCAGGACCAGCGCGCCATGACCGCGCCGATCACCGCGTTCTCGGCGGTCGCCTTGACCCCGGAAGACCTGCCCGAGCTGATCGCCCGCGCCTACGCCGTGTTCGACAGCGAGCGCCCGCGCCCGGTGCACATCTCGGTGCCGCTGGACGTGCTCGCCGCGCCCATCGCCCACGATTGGACCACCGAAGTGGTGCGCCGCGCCGGCCGTGGCCAACCCGCCGCCGATGCGCTGCGCCAGGCTGTGGATAAACTCGCCGCGGCCAAGCGCCCGATGATCATCGCCGGCGGCGGCGCGTTGCACGCCGCCGACGCCCTGGCCGCGCTCAGCGAGCGCCTGGCCGCGCCGCTGTTCACCAGCGTCGCCGGCAAGGGCCTGCTGGCCCCGGAAGCGCCGCTGGCCGCCGGCGCCACCCTGTGCACCCAGGCCGGCTGGGACATGATCGCCGAGGCCGACGTGGTGCTGGCCATCGGCACCGAGATGGCCGACACCGACTACTGGCGCGAGCGCCTGCCGCTGGGCGGCGAGCTGATCCGCGTCGACCTCGACTCGCGCAAGTTCAACGACTTCTACCCCAGCGCCGTGGCCCTGCTGGGCGATTCGAAAGCCACCGCCGAAGCGCTGCTCGCCGCGCTGCCGGCCGCCGCCCGCGACGCCGCCAGCGCCAGCGGCCGCGTCGCGCAGCTGCGCCAGGCGATCGACAGCGCCCATGCGCCGCTGCAGCTTATCCACAAGGCGATCCTCGAACGCATCGCCAAGGTGCTGCCGGCCAACGCCTTCATCGCCAGCGACATGACCCAGCTGGCCTACACTGCCAACTACCTGTACCCCAGCCAGGCGCCGCGCGGCTGGCTGCACCCCACCGGCTACGGCACCCTCGGCTACGGCGTGCCGGCCGGCATCGGCGCCAAGTTCGGCGCGCCGCAGCGCCCCGGCCTGGTGCTGGTGGGCGACGGCGGCTTCCTCTACACCGCCCAGGAACTGGCCACCGCCACCGAGGAGCTGGACAGCCCGCTGGTGGTGCTGCTGTGGAACAACGACGCCCTCGGGCAGATCCGCGACGACATGCTCGGCCTGGACATCGAGCCGGTCGGCGTGCTGCCGCGCAACCCGGACTTCGCCCTGCTCGGCCGCGCCTACGGCTGCGAGATGCGCCAGCCGCAGAGCCTGGACGAGCTGGAGCGTGACCTGCGCGAAGGCTTCGCCCACCCCGGCGTGACCCTGGTCGAACTGAAACACGCCTGCGCGAAGTAGGCCCCGTTGCACCCGCCGGGGCGCAGGCCCCGGCGCATTGAAGGACTCCCCGTCATGCGCTTCTCGAACCTCACCCAACGCATCGCAGGCCCCGGCGCCGCCGCCTGGGACATCCACTACCGCGCCCTGGCGCGCCTGGAGCAGGGCGACGACATCCTGCTGCTGTCGGTGGGCGACCCCGACTTCGACACCCCGGCGCCCATCGTGCAGTCGGCCATCGACAGCCTGCTGGCCGGCAACACCCACTACTCCGACGTGCGCGGCAAGCGCAACCTGCGCGAGGCCATCGCCAGCCGCCACACGCAACGCAGCGGCCAAGCGGTGGATGCGAACAATGTGGTGGTGCTGGCCGGCGCGCAGTGCGCGCTCTACGCCGTGGCGCAGTGCCTGCTCAACCCGGGCGACGAGGTGATAGTCGCCGAGCCCATGTACGTCACCTACGAGGCGGTGTTCGGCGCCTGCGGGGCCAAGGTGGTGCCGGTGTCGGTGCGCTCCGAGCACGGCTTCCGCGTGCAGGCCGAGGACGTGGCCAGGCTGGTCACGCCGCGCACCCGCGCCATCGCCATCAACAGCCCGCACAACCCCTCCGGCGCCAGCCTGCCGCGGGCCACCTGGGAAGCCCTGTCGCGGCTGTGTATCGAACACGACCTGTGGATGATTTCCGACGAGGTCTACAGCGAGCTGATCTTCGACGGTGAGCACATCAGCCCGGCCAGCCTGCCGGGCATGGCCGAGCGCACCGCGACCCTCAACAGCCTGTCCAAGTCCCACGCCATGAGCGGCTGGCGGGTGGGCTGGGTGGTCGGTCCGCAGGACCTTTGCGCGCACCTGGAAAACCTCGCGCTGTGCATGCTCTACGGCTCGCCGGACTTCGTCCAGGACGCCGCCTGCACCGCGCTGGAAGCCCAGTTGCCGGAGCTGGAAGCCATGCGCGAGGCCTACCGCCAGCGCCGCGACCTGGTCCTCGACTGTCTGGCCGATTGCGTCGGCCTGCGCGCGCTGCGCCCGGACGGCGGCATGTTCGTGATGGTCGACATCCGTCCCACCGGCCTCTCCGCCCAGGACTTCGCCGACCTGCTGCTGGACCGCCACGGCGTCTCGGTGCTGGCCGGTGAAGCCTTCGGCCCCAGCGCCGCCGGGCATATCCGCCTGGGCCTGGTGCTCGGCGCCGAGCCGCTGCGCGAAGCCTGCCGGCGCATCGCCCTGTGCGCCGCCGAACTGCTCAAGGAGAAACGCTATGCATGACCGCCTGCGGCTGTACATCGACGGCGCCTGGGTGGCGCCGCAAGGGCAGGGCCTGGCCGAGGTGCAGAACCCGGCCACCGAGCAGACCATCGGCCGCGAGTGGGGCGAGGAAGGTCTGGCGGAGTTCGTCGAACACAAGGCCATTCAACTCTGAACGCCTGAAGAGCATCCTCTCCCCAGCCCTCTCCCGCAAGCGGGAGAGGGGGCAAGAGCGCTTCGGTGCTACCGGCGGGAGAGGGCGCTGCAGGATGAACACGAACGCCCCCTCTCCCTTCAGGGCGGGGCGCGCAGCCGAGGGCTGGGGAGAGGGTGCTGAGCCAGTACGCCAATCCGTCAAGTAGCGCTTTTCTAGCCAGGAATCCACATGAACGTACTGATCATCCACGCCCACAACGAACCGCAATCCTTCAGCACCGCGCTGTACAAGCTGGCCGAAGAAACCCTCAAGGGCCAGGGCCACGAAGTACAGGTCTCCGACCTCTACGCGATGAACTGGAACCCGGTAGCCAGCGCCGCCGACTTCGGCGCGCGCGCCAACCCGGACTACCTGGTCTACGCCCTGGAACAGCGCGAAGGCGCCAAGCACCAGACCATCGCCGCCGACATCCAGGCCGAGCTGGACAAGCTGCTCTGGGCGGACCTGGTGATCTTCAACTTCCCGATCTACTGGTTCTCCGCCCCGGCCATCCTCAAGGGCTGGTTCGACCGCGTGCTGGTCTCGGGTATCTGCTACGGCGGCAAGCGCTTCTACGACCAGGGCGGCCTGGCCGGCAAGAAGGCGCTGGTCACCGTCACCCTCGGCGGGCGCGAGCACATGTTCGGCGAAGGCGCCATCCACGGCCCGCTGGAAGACATGCTGCGGCCGATCCTGCGCGGCACCCTGGCCTACACCGGCATGACGGTGCTGCCGCCCTTCGTCGCCTGGCACGTGCCCTACATCGGCAACGACGCGCGCCAGGACTTCCTGCGCCAGTACCAGGACCGCCTGCAGCACCTGGAGAACGACCAACCGCTGGAATTCCCGCGCCTGGCGCAGTTCGACGAACGCCTCTACCCGCTGCCGCGCTGACTGGCACGCCTCGATGCCGTGGCGCACCGTCGTAGGATGGTGTTGAGCGAAGCGATACCCATCACCGCGACCGCATGGGTTTCGCAAGCTCAACCCATCCTACGAAAGCACCTCGGCGCCGCCTGCAAACGAAAAAAGGCGCACATCAATCAAGACATGCGCCTTTGGAGGAAAAGGGCAGCCGCTGCAGCGGGGTATGCGCGGGGGAGTGTTGGCAAGCGGCTGGTGTGCCGGGTGCCAGACGATGGGCCTGATGGACCCATCGCTGCTGCAGCGACCTGGTTGCCACTATACCCGGCAACTGTCGCGGGAAAATGACCCTATACTGCGATTCAGTTTTGCAGACGGGGCAACAGTGGACACTTTACATGCGATGCGGGTCTTCGCCCGCGTGGTCGATGCCGGCAGCTTCACCGCCGCCGCCAATGCCCTGGGCCTGTCGACCGCCCAGGTCTCCCGCGTGGTCTCGGACCTGGAGGCCTACCTGCAGGCGCGCCTGTTGCACCGCACCACGCGGCGCCTGGCCCTGACCGAGACCGGCGAACGCTACCTGCAGCGTTGTCGGGAAATCCTCCTCGACATCGAGGAAGCCGAGGCCGAGGCCAACGGCGCGCACCTGCGCCCGCGCGGGCGGCTGCGCGTGCACTCGTTGACCGGGCTCGGCCAGCAGCATCTCATCCCACTGATCTCGCGCTACTGCCAGCAGCACCCGGAGGTCTACATCGAGCTGACCCTGGCCCAGCGCCAGCCGGACATCCTCGAAGAAGGCCAGGACGTGGTCATCACCCGCGACCGCGAACTGCCCGATTCCGAGTACGTCGCCCAGACCCTCGGCACCATCTACAGCGTGCTCTGCGCCAGCCCCGGCTACCTGGCCGAACGCGGCACCCCGCGCGCCATCGAGGACCTGCGCGAGCACCGCTGCCTGCGCCTGCAGGACCCGACCTTCCCGGAAGGCTGGGCCTTCGAGGAAGACAACGAGGCGAGCGTGATCCGCCCGCGCGACACCTTCATGGTCAACGTCGCCGAGGCCCTGGCCGGGGCCGCCCGCGCCGGCATGGGCATCTGCCTGCTGCCCAGCTACGTGGCTGCGCCGGCGCTGTGCCAGGGCGAGCTGGTGCGCGTGTTGCCCGAGCGCAGCCTGCACGTGCGGCAGATCTTCGCGCTCTACCCGTCGCGGCGCTTCCTCGACGCGAAGATCCGCACCTGGGTGGAGTTCCTCAAGGAAGAACTGCCCAAGGCCTTCGACGCCGACGAGCAGGTGATGAACGACCCCGCGCACTGGGCCTGAAAACGGATTGTTGCTTTTCAGGCAATGGTCTGTTGGTGAGCCAGCTATTTTTCCGCCTGTCACCGAGTCGTAACCTTTGCATCGCCCCCACTGAGCGGGGCCAATCAAAGGTTCGAAAATCATGTCCCGTAAACTTGTTGTTGCTGCCCTGCTGTCCGTTTGCTCGCTGTCCTTCGTGCAACTGAGCTTCGCCGAAGAGTCCCGACTGATGACCGACAAGATGGTGAAAGCCAACGAGGCCGCCATCGCCGCTGCCCAGCAGGCCTCCGACGCCGAGCGTACCGCCGGCAAGGCCGCTGCCCAGTCCAACGCCGATTCCTGATCGGCGTTACTTTCCCCCGGGAAGCCCGGAGCGTGAGCCGGTATTCCCAATGCCTTGCGCCGCATACGAAGTGCGGCGTTTTTTTATCCCGGCGGCGGGGCGGCCATTTTTTCATTTCATGAAAAAGTCTTTCGCCGTCTCCGCGCTTTATCGAAACTAGATAGGTCAATAGACTTGTCTTTATCTGCCGGGCTCTCCTGGCAGGCCCGACACGATCAGCCTGATGTGTCACCGAGGGGCGGTGACTGCGAACTTCCGCCCCTCATGCCAGCCGGTTCCTCCAACGCCGACTGGCCTTGCTTCCCGACGCCGATATCCGATTGCTCCAATCGACGTCTTCTTTCCGGCCGCTGCACTTAGCGGCCGTTTTTTTGCCTGTGGAAAAGCGCCGGCCGCTCGAGGCGATATTGGCGAAGTGCCGTTGCGCAGGGCAGAATCCCTTCTGTCTGGACATGGATGCCACGCATGACGCCGAACCTGTTCGCCACTCCCCGCGCAAGCCTGGGCTGGCCGCTGCTGGCTCTGTTCGGAGCCGCCGTCGCATTGCTGCTGCTCTGGTGGGGGGCAGGGAGCATCTCGCGCGGGTACCTGGCCAAGCGCCTGGAGGAGGCGACTCAGCCTTCTCCGAGATAATCCCCCCGGCTCAACCCATGCCGCTGCATCTTCTCGTTGAGGGTGCGGCGCGGCAGGCCGAGCAGTTCCATCACCGCCTTGATGTCGCCCTTGCACTGGCTCAGGGCCTGGCGGATGCATTCGGCCTCGTAGGCTTCCATGCGTTCGAACAGGCCGCTGCCGGCCGGCGCTTCCAGTTGCGCCGCGCGGTCCAGGCCGAGCACGTGGCGCTCGGCGGCGTTGGCCAGTTCGCGCACGTTGCCCGGCCAGTCGTGGGCCAATAACCGCGCCAGTTCGGCGGTGGAGAGCGGCGGCGCTTCGCGGCCGAGCTTCTCGCTGGCCAACTGGGCGAAGTGCTCGAACAGCAGCGGGATGTCCTCGCGCCTTTCGCGCAGCGGCGGCAGGCGCAGTTCGGCGACGTTCAGGCGGTACACCAGGTCCTCGCGGAAGCGCCCGGCGCGGGCCTCTTCCAGCAGGTCCGGCTTGGTCGCGGCGATCACCCGCAGGTCGACGCGGATGCTCTGGTTCGAGCCCAGGCGCTCCAACTGCTGCTCCTGCAGCACGCGCAGCAGCTTGACCTGCTGGGCCAGCGGCATGCTTTCGATCTCGTCGAGGAACAGGCTGCCGCCGTTGGCGTGCTCCAGCTTGCCGATGCGCTTGCCCTGGGCGCCGGTGAAGGCGCCGCTCTCGTGGCCGAACAGCTCGCTTTCGAACAGCTGCTCGGGGATGGCTGCGCAGTTCAGCGCGACGAAGGGCTTGTCCGCGCGCGGGCCGAAGTCGTGCAGGCAGCGGGCGACCAGTTCCTTGCCGGCGCCGGTCTCGCCGCGGATCAGCACGTTCACCGGGGTGCCGGCCAGGGCCAGCACCTGGCGGCGCAGGGCCTCCATCGGCTTCGACACGCCGAGCAGGCGCGACTCCACCTGGTCCTTGAGCGTGGCCTGTTCGCGCAACTGGCGGTTCTCCAGCACCAGGCGGCGCTTTTCCAGGGCGCGGCGCAGGCTGTCCAGCAGGCGCTCGGGGGTGAAGGGCTTCTCGATGAAGTCGTAGGCGCCGTCGCGCATGGCCTGCACCGCCATGGGCACGTCGCCGTGGCCGGTGACCATGATCACCGGCAGGTCGCGGTCCAGCTGCTGCAGGCGTTCGAGCAGGGCCAGGCCGTCCGTGCCGGGCATGCGCACGTCGCTGATCACCACGCCGGCGAAGCCGCGCTCCAGGTTCTTCAGGCACTCCTCGGCGCTCTTGCACAGGCGCACCGTGAAGCCGGACAGCTGCAGCCACTGCTGCACGGCTTCGCGGATGGCGGCTTCGTCATCGACGAAAATCACGTGTTCGGTCATGTCTCTTCGCTCGCGGCGGGCAGCACCAGGCGGAACAGCGCGCCGCCTTCGGGACGGTTGGCGGCCTCCAGGCGGCCGCCGAGTTCGTGGACGATGCCGTAGGATACCGCCAGTCCCAGGCCGAGTCCCTCGCCCACCGGCTTGGTGGTGAAGAAGGGGTCGAAGACGTTGCCCAGGTGCTCGGCGGCGATGCCCGCGCCGTTGTCGGCGACTTCCAGAATCCAGTACGGGTCCTCGCGACGCAGCGCCACCCCGATGTGCGGGCGCTCGATGCCGCCCACCGCGTCCAGGGCGTTGCGCAGCAGGTTGAGCAGCACCTGCTCCAGGCGGATGGCGTCGCCCAGCACCCAGGCCGGCACGCTGAGCACCTGGCTGACCTCCACCTGCTCGGCGCGGATGCGCGGCGCCAGCAATTGCAGGGCCTGGTCCAGCACGTGGCCCAGTTCGATGCGTTCGCGCAGGCCGCCGGGGGTCTTGCGGGCGAAGGTCTTCAGGTGGCCGGTCAGCGCGGCCATGCGCTCCAGCAACTCGTCCAGGCGCGCCAGGGCGGCGCGGGCCTCGTCGCTGCGCCCGGCGTCCAGCAGCAGGCGCACGCTGGCCAGGTGCATGCGCAGGGCGGTCAGCGGCTGGTTGATCTCGTGGGCCAGGGCCGCCGACATCTGCCCCAGGGCCGCCAGCTTGGCGGCCTGCACCAGGCCGTCCTGGGCGGTTTTCAGGGCGGCGGTGCGTTGTTCCACCAACTGCTCCAGTTCCTCGCGGCTGCGCTGGCGCAGGCGGGCGATGCGCCAGCGCTGTTGCAGCAGCAGGGCCAGGAACACCAGCGCCAGCCAGGCCCCGGCGGCGGCCAGGCGCGCGGTGGCGACGTCGCTCTGCACGCCGCGGGCGTCGCGCAGCAGGTGCAGGGTCCAGTCGTCGTCGGGCAGGCTCAGGGATTGCCAGAGGTAGTCGGTTTCGTCGTCCTTGGCGCCGACGCGCACCAGGCGGCTGTCCTCGCCCAGCGGCTGCAGGGTGCGGTGCCGCAGCGGGCTCAGCGGTTGGCGGTCGTACTGGCGGGTCTGCGCCAGTTCCAGGCGGGCGAAGGTGTCCAGCGGCTGCAATTCGCGGTAGCGCCAGCCGGGGTGGTTGGCGAGGAAGACGATGCCCTTGGTGTCGCTGACCAGCACCAGGTCGGGGGTCTGGCTCCACTGCTGTTCCAGGTCGGGGAATTCCAGCTTGACCACGATGGCGCCGAGGAAGCGCCCGGCCTCGTCGCGCACCGCGTTGGCCAGGAAGTAGCCGGGGATGCCGGTGGTCACGCCCACCGCGTAGAAGCGCCCGGTGCCCTGGGCGATGGTCTGGCGGAAGTAGGGGCGGAAGGCATAGTTGTGGCCGACGTAGCTGGTCGGCAGGCGCCAGTTGCTGGCAGCCACCGCCAGGCCGTCGCGGTCAAGCAGTTCCAGGGTGGAGGAGCGCGCCGCGGCGTTGATCCGCTCCAGCTTGAGGTTCAGCGCCTGCTGCAGCTCGCCCGTGATCGGGCCGGCCAGGGCCTGGCGCAGTTCCGGGTCCAGGGCCAGCACCGCCGGCAGACTGCGGTAGCGTTCCAGCAGGGTGCGCAGGGAGCTGACGTACAGCCCCAACTGTTCGTGGGCGGCCTCGGCCTCGGCGAGCAGCGAGCGGTGCCGCGCCTTTTCCCCGGCCCAGTACACCGACAGCAGCAGGCCGGCCAGCACCAGTAGGCTGGCGAGGATCAGGCGCAGGGGACGGGTCGGGCTCATGGCGCTCGGTGCGGGTGGGCGGAGCGCGACCATAGCACGTCCGGGCACTGGTCCGGCGCGGCCGCGGGTCGCTACACTGCGCGACCCTCGAGGAGAACGTCCGATGCAGTTGATCGCCTGGTCCCATTCCTGTTCCGCCGGCTTCACCCTGCGCGGCTGGCGCAGCGAGCCCAGCGGCAAGCCGTTGCTGCACTTCCTGCATGGCAATGGTTTCTGCGGGCGGGCCTACGAGCCGATGCTCAAGCACCTGGCGCGGGACTTCGACCTCTGGCTGTGCGACGTCCAGGGCCACGGCGACAGCGACCACGGCGGGCGCTTCCATGGCTGGAACCGCAACGCCGAGATGGCCGTGGAGGCCTTCGAGGCCGGCCGCGCGGTCTACGGCGAGGTGCCGCGCTACGCCTGCGGGCACAGCTTCGGCGGCGTGCTCAGCAGCCTGATCCTGGCGCGCCATCCGCAGCTGTTCGAACGCGCGGCGCTGCTCGACCCGGTGCTGTTCACCCCGGCGATGATCGGCGTGATGGCGCTGTCCGAGGTGCTCGGCCTGCATGAGCGCCGGGCCATGGCGCAGAAGGCCAGGGCGCGGCGCAGCCAGTGGCCGGACCGCGCCGCCGCCTATGCCGGCCTGCACGGCCGCGGCATCTTCAAGGGCTGGACCGACGAGGCGCTATGGGCCTACGTGGAGAACGCCATCAAGGCGGTGGACGACGGCGTCGAGTTGAAATGCCGGCCGAGCCGCGAGGCGGAAATCTTCAGCTCCTTCCCCAAGCGCCTGTGGCCGTCGCTGGCGAAAGTGGGCACCCCGACCCTGGTGCTGTTCGGCGAGCGGACCTACCCCTTCGTGCCCAAGGCAGTGGCCCGCTGGTGCGCGCAGAACACCCACGTCGGCGGGCAGAACGTCACCGGCGGGCATTGCTTCATGCAGGAATACCCCCAGGACAGCGCCGAGCGGGTGGCGCGCTTCCTGCTCGGGCACGAGTAGTGCGGGAATCAGTCAGGGCACGGAAACCGCTTCCGAACTTCCAATTCACTCTCGTACTAGCCCTTGGCCACGGCCATCGAAGAACCCTCACCAGGAGCCGTAGGGGATGCCGTATTTTTCGATGTAGGTTCTGGCTGTATTGGAGAGGGGGCGATGCCGTCCTTCTGAGGTGCCGTCATAGGGACCTTTCTTCACCACCGTCCCCTGTACCCGCGTGACCTCGATGGGATCCAGGCAAGGTCCCATGATCCAGACCTTGGCGATGCCGCCGGGCGCCAGGCCGATGGTCAGGCCTTTGCGGTAGTCGGTAATCCACTTTTCATCGAACCTGCAAAAGGCCTTTTCGCTCTTGACCATGGCCCGCTGGGTGGCTTCGGGTATCACGATATAGGCCTCGTAGGTCTGCGGCTCCGCCAGCGATTGCCAGCGCACGTAGATCAAGCGCGGCAGGGCTGCACCGCGGACATGCTTACCGGCCCCCCAACTCGGGCGTTCCGGCCAGCCACGGGGATCGCCCTTGAGGTTCTTTGGCGTCTGGATCGCCGCCACGCCGCTCATGGCACGACGGAACACGCGGTCATGCACGTCCACCGCATCGGCGGTCTCGATCCATACCTCCATGTAGTTGGGCGCCAGAAAGCCCAGGCGCCAGGCGTCGTAGGGCAGGCCATTGGCGCCCGTGGCGCAGCCGCTCAGCAGCCAGGCCAGGGCGACTACCAGCAGGGGTTTCAGCCTATTCATTGGGATACTCCGCGCGCTTGCCGCCCTTGGCGGGGCGGTTGATGAACATCGCGTCCAGTTCGCTCTCGTGCTTGCCCTTGGCCACGGCAGTCGAGGAAAACTCACCAGGAGCCATAGGGGATGCCATATTTTTCGATGTAGGTTCTGGCTGTATTGGAGAGGGGGCGATGCCGTCCTTCTGAGGTGCCGTCATAGGGACCTTTCTTCACCACCGTCCCCTGTACCCGCGTGACCTCGATGGGATCCAGGCAAGGTCCCATGATCCAGACCTTGGCGATGCCGCCGGGCGCCAGGCCGATGGTCAGGCCTTCGCGATAGTCCGTTCGCCATTTTCCCGTGGCAGGGCAATAGGCCTTCTCCCCCTTGACCATGGCCCGCCGGGTGGCTTCGGGAATCACGATATAGGCCTCGTAGGTCTGCGGCTCCACCAACGATTGCCAGCGCACGTAGATCAACCGCGGCAGGGCTGCACCGCGGACATGCTTACCGGCCCCCCAACTCGGGCGTTCCGGCCAGCCACGGGGATCGCCCTTGAGGTTCTTTGGCGTCTGGATCGCCGCCACCCCGCTCATGGCACGGCGGAACACGCGGTCATGCACGTCCACCGCATCGGCGGTCTCGATCCATACCTCCATGTAGTTGGGCGCCAGGAAGCCCAGGCGCCAGGCGTCGTAGGGCAGGCCATTGGCGCCCGTGGCGCAGCCGCTCAGCAGCCAGGCCAGAGTGAGTACCAGCAGGGGTTTGAGCCTATTCATTGGGATACTCCGCGCGCTTGCCGCCCTCGGCGGAGCGGTTGATGAACATCGCTTCCCATTTGCTGCGTGCTTGCCCTGGGCCACGGCCATCGAAGAACCCTCACCAGGAGCCATAGGGGATGCCGTACTTTTCGATGTAGGCCTTGGAGATATCGCTTAATGGGTAATAGTGCCCATCTGATTGCCCACCATAAGGCCCCTTCTTCACCACTTCCCCCTGCACCCGCGTGACCTCGATGGGATCCAGGCAAGGTCCCATGATCCAGACCTTGGCGATGCCGCCGGGCGCCAGGCCGATGGTCAGGCCTTTGCGGTAGTCGGTAATCCACTTTTCATCGAACCTGCAAAAGGCCTTTTCGCTCTTGACCATGGCCCGCTGGGTGGCTTCGGGAATCACGATATAGGCCTCGTAGGTCTGCGGCTCCACCAGCGATTGCCAGCGCACGTAGATCAAGCGCGGCAGGGCTGCACCGCGGACATGCTTACCGGCCCCCCAACTCGGGCGTTCCGGCCAGCCACGGGGATCGCCCTTGAGGTTCTTTGGCGTCTGGATCGCCGCCACGCCGCTCATGGCACGGCGGAATACCCGGTCATGCACGTCCACCGCATCGGCGGTCTCGATCCATACCTCCATGTAGTTGGGCGCCAGGAAGCCCAGGCGCCAGGCGTCGTAGGGCAGGCCATTGGCGCCCGTGGCGCAGCCGCTCAGCAGCCAGACCAGGGCGACTACCAGCAGGGGGTTCAGCCTATTCATTGGGATACTCCGCGCGCTTGCCGCCCTTGGCGGGGCGGTTGATGAACATCACTTCCAGTTCGCTCTCGTGCTTGCCCTTGGCCGCATTCCAGTGGGCAGAGAGGTGGATGTAGCGGTGCTGCAACAGGGCGACTTCCTCCTCGCTCAAGCCAGGGAAGGATTCGCCCAGGGCATAGGCCAGCAGCTTGGTGGCGATGGGTTGTAGTTCGTCAGGCAGTGCCAGTGCGGGATCGCGATCTTGAATCACGTTGAACGCCACCCCAGCCCGTACCGCCAGTTCCCGCATGATGCGCAGGTACACCCGCGACAGTTCCCCACGCACCTGGCGCTCGCTGCGCACCGCGGCGTAGACACGTTTTTCCGGGTAATGGTCGTGCTTCTTGTTGAAGGGCAGCCGGACCTCCCAGGTCTCGATGCCGATGCGTTGCGCATAGGGTTGCCAGGCCGGCAGGCGGCGCTCCAGCGTCTGACGCGTGCGCAGGTAGGCCTGGGTCCATTCGTTGGCGGTGCCCAGGCTGACCTGGTTGCTTTCCGGCGGGCTGAGGAAGACCTTTTCCGTGGCCAGGGGCAGGTAGCCGCCACCGATGTCCGAGTGGGCGCCGGGCAGGCGGATGTCGTTGTCGGTGCGGGTCAGGGAGAAGTTGTGGCGGTACTCGTTGGCGGCCACCAGTTGCACCACCTGGCGGGCGCAGCCGGGGGCCAGGCCCAGCTCCAGGTCGGCATTGCGCCCATCGTGCGGGCTGAAATCGCCACGCCAGGGCGCCACCACCGCGGCCACGGTGTCGAACAGGCCGATGAAGCCCAGGGAGAAGTCCGTGCGGTGACGCCAGGCGAAGCTCTCGGCCAAGCCCTCCGTTCCTGGCGGTATGGCCTTGGCCAGCAGGCTGTCCGCGCCCTTGAGCAGATCATTGGCGCAATGCCGCGCGGCAGCGGCCCCGCGGCTGAAGCCGAACAGATCGATTTCGATACGTCGGATTTTCAGATCGGGATTGGCCTGCCGTAAACGACGCAACTGTTCCAAGGCCAGTGCCGGCATCTGCTTCACCCGCGCAAGCACTCCCGTGCTGCCACGGCCGGTCCCCTGGCTGAACGGCGAGTCCTGCTGGCCGGCGCTGGTGCCGACGCCTTCGAGGTAGACCTTCAGATGAGCCATGTCGGATTCAGGTGGCAGATGCTCATCCGCCTGGTCTGGATAGAGGTCATATAGCCGCGCCACATTGCTCACATCATTGCCATAGCTGTTATCCGGCGTGGCGCCGCTACCGTCGAAACCATAGGCGGCACAGTGCTGGCGGATATCCTCTGCCGCCTCCTGCGACAGCCCCACGTTGATGGCGCGGCACTCGGCGGCGGCCTCGCTGTTGCTCTGGTTGTTGCCGGTGCCGTCGAAGAACAGGCCCAGGCGCAGGACGATCCCGGTGAGTTCTTCCTCTTCCTCCTCTTCTTCGGCCAGCGTCTCGCCCTGCTCGTTGCCGGGACCGGCTGGCTTGGTGCCCGCCAGCGGTACGGCAAGGGCGGCGCCAAGGCCCATCACGCCAGAAACGGCGGCCCCCGAGCCTCCGTCGAGCGGGGCGATCAGGTAGTGGCTGCCCGGCGGGCAGCCGCAGGCGACGGTACAGCCATCGACGGCGACCAGCATGCCGAGGTGTTCGGTGGTCAGGTCGCCCTGCTGGATGATGCCCGGCACGCCGCAGCGTGGGCAGGGCGTGGTCATGTCGCCCACCCGCAGCACCGCTCGGTCATGGTTGGTGAAGGTGGTCTGCCCGGCCAGGCACTTCGCCCCGGTGGAGGTGATATCGTCCGCCAGGCCCACGCCCTTGCCGTGGATATTCATGCGCCTGCCCATCACGCGGCTTCCTTGCCAGATGGCACGCTGGTCGACGGAGAGGCGGCTGGAAGGCCCGTGCGAGGCTTGTCGATCCAGCATTGGAGGATGGGGATAATGGGGGTATCGAGCATGGGTCATCCCTCTTCATTATTTGATGAGGGATGACCTTGGGTTGGCCCTGCGCGCAGGGGCAATCGGAACGGTCCTGGCTATGAATGGGAAACGGCGAATTCTCTATGCACCTTGACCTAGGGCGCACAAGCCGCGGGCATGTTCATGGAGGGGCAAGCGAGTCGCGCCCATTGTCCGCTGGGTTTCGTCTTATCCCTTGCCTGAGGGGCAGGCTATGCCTTGTGAGCGGTCAGGTTCAGTCGCCGACCTTCTTGTCGGCGTGGTTGCGCCGCCACTCGTCCAATCGCACCACCTCGGCCTTGTGCCGTGGCGCCTGTGGCTCGGCCGCGGGCGCCGGCAGGGCCTGGGCGATTTCCACCACCGCGCGCACCTCGTGGGGCTCGGGGTGGAAGCGGAAAGGCTCCAGTTCGATCGGGCCGGGGCGCTGGCCGAGCATGGTGATGCTGCCGTTGTAGCGGTCCTGGCCGCTGGCGGTGAACTCGAAGCCGTATTCCCGGGCCAGGCAGAGCATGCCGTTGGCGCCGCGGCGCAGGCGCAGGCGGCGCAGGGCGACGTTCTCGTCGAGCAGCTCCACCCCCTGCCGCGCGCAATGCTGGCGCGCCAGCTGCAGGGCGCGCTCGCGGATGCCGTGGGCGCGCCACCACCAGGCGGCGGCCGTGGCCAGCAGGAGGAATACGAAAAGGTTGCCCAAGGTCACTTCAAGGCTCCGCTCGGGAAGAGGCGCTCCAGCTTACCGAGTCTGTAGGAACGCGGCGAGAGCCGCCGGTTCCCAGGTGGTGATTTGCGCCCCATACTGACACATCCAGTTGCAGGAATTCGTCATGTCGTCGCGCACTCCCCACGTCCTCGCCATCCAGTCCCACGTCGTCTTCGGCCATGCCGGCAACAGCGCCGCCGTGTTCCCGATGCGCCGCGTCGGGGTGAACGTCTGGCCGCTGAACACCGTGCAGTTCTCCAACCATACCCAGTATGGCCACTGGACCGGTCAGGTGCTGCCGCCGGAGCAGATTCCGGCGCTGGTGGAGGGCATCGCCGCCATCGGCGAACTGGGCAACTGCGACGCCGTGCTTTCCGGCTACCTGGGCAGCGCCGCCCAGGGCCGCGCGATCCTCGAGGCGCTGGCGCGCATCCGCGAGGCCAACCCGCGGGCGATCTACCTGTGCGACCCGGTGATGGGCCATCCGGATAAGGGCTGCATAGTGGCGCCGGAGGTCGGCGAGTTCCTGCTCCAGGAAGCCGCCGCGGTGGCCGACTACCTGTGCCCCAACCAACTGGAGCTGGACAGCTTCTGCCAGCGCAGCCCGCAGTCCCTGGAGGATTGCGTGGAGATGGCGCGCAGCCTGCTGGCGCGCGGCCCCAAGGCGGTGCTGGTGAAGCACCTGAACTACCCGGGCAAGCCGTCGGACGCCTTCGAGATGCTGCTGGTCAGCGCCGAGGGCACCTGGCACCTGCGCCGCCCGCTGCTGGCCTTCCCGCGCCAGCCGGTGGGCGTCGGCGACCTGACCTCGGGCCTGTTCCTGGCCCGCCTGCTGCTGGGCGAGGCGCCCTGCACGGCCTTCGAATTCACCGCCGCGGCGGTGCACGAAGTGCTGCTGGAGACCCAGCACTGCGGCAGCTACGAGCTGGAACTGGTGCGCGCCCAGGACCGCATCGCGCACCCGCGGGTGCGTTTCGAGGCGAAGGCGATCTGAGGAGCGGCGCGTCAGGTTTCTTCGTCTAGGTGAGGAAGTGTTTGTAGCAGGGCGGGCAGTGCGCTGCGTACGGTTTCCCAGGTCAGGCCGAGGTCGATGTCGAAATAACCGTGGGCCAGGCGGTTGCGCATGCCCCTCATGTTGCGCCAGGGCACCTGGGACTGGGTGGCGACGAAATCGGGATGGTTGTCCATGATCTTGGCGGCGGCTTCGCCGATGATCACCAGGCTCATGATGACCGCCTGTTGGGTACGCTTGTCGGCGAGGAACGCCGTTTTGTCCATGCCTTCGACGAAGGTGCAGGCGTCGTTGGCCGCCTGGCGGATATGCTCCAGATAATCCTCCAGGCGGTTGATCGTCATACCGGCCTGGCTTCGCTCAGCAACTGGGCGCGAAATTTCACTGGGATATCGCCGGGTGTCAGCAGGTCGACCCTTACGCCCAGCACTTCCTGCAGTTCGTCCTGCAGGCCGCCGAGATCGAATAGCGTGGTACCGGGCGCCACGTCTACCAACAGGTCAAGATCGCTGCCATCCTGGTCGGTGCCCTGCAGGACCGAACCGAATACGCGTGGGTTGAGCGTGCCATAGCGGCGTGCCAGGTCGCGGACGACCTGGCGCTTTTGTTCGAGTGCAAGCGACGGCTTCATGGCCTTTCTCCATTCAGGCGTGCCGCATGGATGGCACCTTCGTTGATGTATACCTCCAGTGCCACCCCGGCCTCAAGCCGACTGCGGCAACCCATCCGGCTGCGGCGCCGGGGTGCCGTGCTGCTCGACGCGCTGGTACATGCCCTGGGCGATCTCGCGTTCGCCCATGATCACCAGGCTGGCGCCGTTCTGTTCCAGGTATTCCACCTCGGCGTCGAAGTGCGCGCGGGCGATGATGTCCAGCTCGGGGTTGGCCGCGCGGGCGCGGCTGGCGATCTGCCCGGCCTCGAAGCCGTTGGGGATGGCGATCAGCAGCCAGCGCGCCGTGGTGATGTTGGCCAGGGCCAGCACTTCCGGGTTGGCGGCGTTGCCGACCACTACGCTCAGGCCGCGCTCGCGCAGTTCGGCGGCCTTCTCGCGCTTGTCCTCGATCACCACCAGCGGCGTGCCGTCCTTCTGCAGGCGCGCGCTGACCAGCTCGCCGACGCGGCCGTGGCCGATGAGGATGGCGTGCTCGTGCTCGCGCACCGGCGGCGGCAGGTCCTCGTCCTGCGCCTGGGCCTCGCTGGGCTGGGCGCTTTCCTTGCGCGCCTGCAGGCGCTCGATGGCGATGAACAGCAGCGGGTTGACCAGGATCGACAGGATGGCGCCGGCCAGCACCAGGTCGCGGCCCTGCTCGGGCAGCAGTTCGAGGGTCACGCCCAGGCCGACCAGGATGAAGGAGAACTCGCCGATCTGCGCCAGGCTGGCGGCGATGGTCAGCGCGGTGCTGTTGGGGTGGCCGAACAGGCGCACGATGACGTAGGCGGCCACCGATTTGCCGAAGACGATGACCAGGAAGGTGGCCAGCACCGGCAGCGGCTCCTGGATCAGGATCGCCGGGTTGAACAGCATGCCCACCGAGACGAAGAACAGCACGGCGAAGGCGTCGCGCAGGGGCAGCGAGTTCTCCGCCGCCTCGTGGCTGAGCTCGGATTCGTTGAGGATCATCCCGGCGAAGAAGGCGCCGAGGGCGAAGGACACGCCGAACACCACCGCCGAGCCGGTGGCGATGCCCAGGGCGATGGCCAGCACGGCGAGGGTGAACAGCTCGCGCGAGCCGGTCGCCGCGACCTTCTCCAGGGCCCAGGGCACCACGCGGCGGCCGCCGAGGATCATCACCGCGACGAAGGCCACCACCTTGCCCAGGGTCAGCAGGATCGGCAGCAGGATGCCGCCGCTGGCGCCGTCCTCGGCCTTGCCGCCAAGCGTGCCGGCCAGCGCCGGCAGCAGCACCAGGGTGAGGACCATGGCCAGGTCTTCGACGATCAGCCAGCCGATGGCGATGCGCCCGCGCTTGGTGTCGATCAGCTGGCGTTGCTCCAGGGCGCGCAGCAGCACCACGGTGCTGGCCACCGACAGCGCCAGGCCGAACACCAGGCCGCCGCCCAGCGGCCAGCCCATCATCCAGGCCAGGCCCATGCCGAGCAGGGTGGCCACGCCGATCTGCACCACCGCGCCGGGGATGGCGATGGCCTTCACCGAGAGCAGGTCTTTCAACGAGAAGTGCAGGCCGACGCCGAACATCAGCAGGATCACCCCCAGTTCGGCGATTTCCGTCGACAGCGCCTGGTCGGCGACGTAGCCGGGGGTGAAGGGCCCGGCCAGCACGCCGGCCAGCAGGTAGCCGACCAGCGGCGAGATGCGCAGGCGGTTGGCCAGGGCACCGAGGATGAAGGCCAGCACGAAGCCGACGGCGAGGGTGGTCAGTAGCGGTGTGTGGTGCATGGTCTGGGCTCCGGGCACGCAGGGAACCGCCGCCCCGGGAGGGCGGTGGTTCGCAGGTGGATCACGGGGGCAAACCCGCGGATTGGGCAAGTCTAGGCGCTGGCGAGGCTTTCGGCCTTGCCGACGCTCAAGGTTAACTTGTTGACGCGCCGGACTTTTTCAGCGGCACTTGAGAAATCTTGTCAAGAAATGTCGGCATCCTTGTCCCATTCTTCACGAATTGCCTGGTAACGCTGCTCAAGTTCCTGGCGCAGCTGGCGACGCTGCTGGGCCTGGGCGAAGCGCCGGCGCTCCTCCCGGGTGACCGGCTGCAGCGGCGGCACGGCGGTGGGTTTGCGCTCGTCGTCCAGCGCCACCATGGTGAAGAAGCAGCTGTTGGTGTGGCGCACGGATTTCTCGCGGATGTTCTCGGTGACCACCTTCACGCCGATCTCCATGGAGGTGCGGCCGGTGTAGTTGACCGAGGCGAGGAAGGTCACCAGTTCGCCGACGTGGATCGGCTCGCGGAAGATCACCTGGTCGACCGAGAGGGTCACCACGTAATGGCCGGCGTAGCGGCTGGCGCAGGCGTAGGCGACCTCGTCGAGGTACTTGAGCAGGGTGCCGCCGTGGACGTTGCCGGAGAAGTTGGCCATGTCCGGGGTCATCAGGACGGTCATGCTGAGTTGGTGGTTACCGGGTTCCATATCGCTCTCGCAAGGCGGGTGGGGGATGCCAAGACTGGACGCACTGCGCCCAGCCCCGCGACACACTCTTTTCTATACCCCCCATTGGCCCCGGCGAACAGGGGCGCGCGCCAATCGCCGGGCGATTGGCGCGCGGCGCGGCTCAGCGGCCGGCGGAGAGGCCGAAGTCGATGGCCAGGTCGGCGCCGGTGATGGCTTCGGATTGCGGGCCGCAGAGGTACCAGACCAGGTCGGCGACCTCTTCCGGGCGGATGAAGCGCGCTTCCTTGCCCTGTGGATAATCCCGCAGCAGGCCGAGCTTGTAGGCGGCGGGGTTGCCCTGGCCGTAGCGCTCGGCCTGGTAGTCGAGCATGGGCGTGGCGATGTCGGCCGGGGAGATGGCGTTGACGCGCACGCCGTCCGCGGCCAGTTCCAGGGCCAGGGTGCGGGTGAGCATGGTCAGCGCCGCCTTGCTCGCGCAGTAGGCCGCCGAGCCGCGGTAGGCCTGGCGCCCGGAGTCGCTGGAGATGTTCACGATGCAGCCGCGGTTGTCCTTGAGGTAGGGCGTGGCGGCCTGGCACATGTAGAACGCGGCCTTGAGGTTGACCCCCAGGACCAGGTCGAAGTCGTCCTCGTTGAAGTTCTCCACCGGGCCCTCGCGCCAGACCCCGGCGGCGTTGACCAGCGCGTCCAGGCGGCCGGTGCGGGCAAGGATGTCCGCCACCAGGCTCTGGCAGTTGTCCGCCCGGCGCAGGTCGGCCACGGCGCTGGCGTCCAGCGGCACCTGGGCGTTGAGCGCGTGCAGCCCGCTCTTGTCGACGTCGGTGGCGGCGATGCGCCAGTGGCTCTGGGCGAAGCGCTTGGCGATGGCCTTGCCGAGGCCGCCGGCGGCCCCGGTGATCAGAACAACGGGTGTGCTCATTGACTGAGTGATCTCCCTGCCTGATAGGGAAACGGCGCGCCGTCAGGCAGTGGCGGCACGCCGCAAGGAAGAGGGCCGCATGGGCGGCCCTCTGTCTCTACTGACCAAGAAAAGACCAGAATCTTCGCTTTGCCAGGGTAATTTTTTCGTAAATCCCGCTGGAGCTTTCGTAGGCGACTGATGGTCGCGCTGGCTCAGGCGTGGTGCAGGTACCAGCGCCAGTCCTGCTCGCCGACCTCGCCCATGAATTGCCGGTATTCCTCCCACTTGATGGCCAGGAACACCTTGAGGAACTCCTCGCCCAGCGCCTCGCGGGCCCAGCTGGAGGCCTCCAGGGCGCGCAGCGCGGTGAGCCAGTCGGTGGGCAGGAACTCGCGGGCCTGCTCGTAGCCGTTGCCCTCGATGGCCGCGCCCGGGTCGAGCTGTTCGCGGATGCCCTTGTGGATGCCGGCGAGAATCGCCGCGGCGGCCAGGTAGGGGTTGGCGTCGGCGCCACAGATGCGGTGCTCGATGTGCCGGCTGTGTGCCGGGCCGCCGGGCACGCGGAAGGACACGGTGCGGTTGTTCACCCCCCAGCTCTTGGCCAGCGGCGCGTAGCTGTTGGCCTGGAAGCGGCGGAAGGAGTTGGCGTTGGGGCAGAAGATGGCGAGGGAGTCGAGCAGGGTGGCCATCATGCCGCCGATGGAGTGCCGCAGCAGCGGCGTGCCTTGCGGACCTTCAAGGTCGGAAAGCTCGCTGGCGTAGAGGTTGTTGCCCTGTTCGTCGGCCAGGCTGACGTGCAGGTGCATGCCGCTGCCGGCACGGTCGCCGAACGGCTTGGCCATGAAGCAGGCCTGCAGCCCGTGCTTGTTGGCCACGCCCTTGACCAGGCGCTTGTAGCGCACGCCTTCGTCGATGGCCTGGAGCACGTCGAAGCGGTGCTCCAGGGTCAGTTCCAGCTGGCCGGGAGCGTATTCGGAGATGGCCGTGCGCACCGGCAGGCCCTGGGCCTCGCAGGCGGCGTAGAGGTCGTCGAGGAAGGGCTGCACCTGTTCCAGCTCATACACGCCGTAGACCTGCGGCGCCTGCGGGCGCACGCCGTTCATCTGCAGCGCCGGCTGCGGGCGGCCCTGGGCGTCGCGCTGCTTGTCCAGCAGGTAGAACTCCAGTTCCACCGCCATCACCGGGTGCAGGCCCTCGGCCTTGAGCCGCTCGACCACGCGCACCAGGGCCTGGCGCGGGTCCGCCGGGGTGGCCGGCAGGCCCTGGGTCGGGTGCATGCTGACCTGCAGCTGGCCGGTGGGCGAGCTGCGCCAGGGTTGCAGGGTCAGGCTGCCGGGCAGCGGGTAGGTCCAGCAGTCGGCGTCGGCCACTTCCCAGACCAGCCCGGTGCCTTCGACGTCCTCGCCCTGCACGGTGAGCGCGAGGATCGAGCTGGGCAGCGGCCGGCCGTTGTCGTAGATGGCCAGCAGCTCGTCGCGGTGCAGCAGCTTGCCGCGCGGGATGCCGTTGGCGTCGATGATGAACAGCTCGATGCTGCGCACCTCGGGGTGCGCGGCGAGGAAGGCTTCGGCTTCCTTTCGATCGGCGAATTGCATGGCGGTCCTCGGTTGGCGCGGCGCGCCGGATGTTCGCTTTGTAGGAGCAACTGTCTTGTAGGCTGCACCGTAGGATGGGTTGAGCCTGCGAAACCCATGCTGCCGTGGTGATGGGTATCGCTTCGCTCAACCCATCCTACGACGGCGCTGCTCCTGTTCCTTGTAGGAGCGGATTCATCCGCGATCCGCCGGCAGGCGGCGGAAAGCATCGCGGACGGAGTGCGCTCCTGCGACGGTGTTTCGAGCGGGCCCAGAGACGCGTTGCATCAAGCCTCGCGTGCGCCGGGAATCGCCAGCAGCTCGGTGATGCCCGCGTCGAGGGTGTCGATCAGGCGGTCGACGTCGGCTTCGCTGGTGTCCGGGCAGCACAGGGTCATGTTGTGGAACGGCGTGATCAGGATGCCGCGGTTGATCAGGTACAGGTGCAGGGCCATCTGCAGTTCGTCGTGGAAGGCCGCTTCGGCCTCGGCGCCGGTGCGCGGCGAGACCGGGCAGAACTGGAACTCGCTGCGCGCGCCCAACTCGGTCACCGACCACTTCAGGCCGTGCTTGGCGATCAGCCGGCGGAAGCCGTCGGCCAGGCGCCTGGCCAGCGGCAGCATGTGGTCGTAGGCGGCCTGGGTCATCACCTGTTCCAGGTTGGCGCGCATGCAGTGCATGGCCAGGGCGTTGGCCGAGAGGGTGGTGCCCATGCCGCTGTGGCCGTGGCCATGGCTGTCTTCCTGGGCCTTCTGCCGCGAGGCGAGCATCTTCTCGGCCATGTCCGCGCTGCAGCCGAAGATGCCGCAGGGCACGCCGCCGGCGATCGGCTTGCCGACCACGAAGAAGTCCGGGTCGAGGTCCCACAGTTTCGTGCAGCCGCCGATGCCGGTGGAGATGGTGTGGGTTTCGTCGATGATCAGCAGCGCGCCGTACTTGCGCGTCAGCTCGCGGCACTTCTGCAGGAAGCCCGGGTCGGGCAGGACCATGCCGATGTTGGTCATCGCCGGCTCGCACAGCAGGGCGCAGACGTCGCCCCTGGCCAGCGCGGCTTCCAGCGCTGCCACGTCGTTGAAGGGGATGGAGCGGCTGTACTGGGTCAGGTCGTAGGCCTGGCCGACCAGGCCGGAGCGCGGCACGGTCTCGCCGTCGCGGTAGCGCACCATGACGTCGTCGACGGTGCCGTGGTAGCAGCCGTCGAACACCAGCAGGGTGTTGCGCCCGGTGATGGCGCGGGCCCAGCGCAGCACGTAGCGGTTGGAGTCGGTGGCGGTGGCGGTGACCTGCCAGAACGGCAGGCCGAAGCGCGCGGCCAGCAGTTCGCCGCAGACCACGGCGTCTTCGCCCGGGAGCATGGTGGTCAGGCCGTTGTTGGCCTGCTCGGCGATGGCGCGGGCCACCGGGTCCGGCGAGTGGCCGAACATGGTGCCGGTGTCGCCCAGGCAGAAGTCGACGTACTCGTGGCCGTCCACGTCGTAGAAGCGGGCGCCCTTGGCGCGCTCGACGAACAGCGGGCAGGGGGTGGACCAGTCGGCCATCCAGTGCATGGGCACGCCGGCGTACAGCGAGTTGCGCGCGCGCTCGGCCAGGGCCACGGATTTCGGGTTCTGCTCCAGGAAGCGTTGGCGTTCGCGGGCAGTGAATACGTCCACGGCCTGTTGGGCGATTCCGCTGGCGGTCATCTTGCACACCTCGTTCGTTTTTTCGCACATCTTCCATTTGTGATCACAAAAAAGTCAATACATGCTGCGGGACGCCTGTTAATCTTTCTTCTCAACAGAATTTGTGATCACAAAACAGAATGGCTCATGGGAGCGCACTGGCAAGGCCAGTTGGCGCGCCTGATCGGAACAAGGGAAAAGAAAATGACGCACAACTGCAGCCTGACCTTCGCCCAACTGCCGGCGCCGCCGGCCCGCGCGGAGTGACGCCATGGCCGAGAACCTCCAGCAGCAGCTGTACCAGAACCTGCGCCAGGCCCTGCTCAGCGGGCGCTTCCAGCCCGGCGAGCGGTTGAAGATTCGCGATCTGGCCGACGAATGGGGCACCAGCCCGATGCCGGTGCGCGCCGCGTTGCAGCGGCTGGTCGCCGAAGGCGCCCTGGAGGGCGAGCCGCAGCGCTCGCTGCGGGTGCCGCTGATGACCCGCGAGCGCTTCCTGCAGATCCTGCAGATTCGCCAGTCACTGGAGGGGCTCGCGGTGGAGGACGGGGTGCCGCGCCTGCAAGAGGCGGACATCGAGGTCCTGCAGGCCTGTACCGAAGCCATGGAGGAGGCCGTGCGGCGGCGCGACGTGCAGGCCTACCTGGAGCACAACAGCCGCTTCCACCTGACGCTCTACCGCGCCTGCGGCAACCCTACGCTATTGCGCATGATCGAGGCGCTGTGGCTGCAGGTCGGGCCCTTTTTCAACCGGCTATTCACCGGCGCCGACCTGTCGCTGCGCCTGAACGACTTCCACGGCCAGGCCCTGGACGCCATCCGGCGGGGCGATGCCCGCGGCGCGCGGGCGGCCATCGAGCAGGACCTGGCCTACTTCGGCCAATACCTGCTGAATCTGCTGGCGCTGGAGTCGGGGGCGAGCGTGACGCGCTGAGGGCGCGTCACTCGGTCTTGATGTAGCGGACGTTTTCCTTGCGGATGAGGATCGTCTGCCCGTCGAGCTGCTCGAATTCGTAGTAGTCGTGGTACTTGTCGAAATCGGCATGGTCCTTTACCAGGACCTCGCTGCCGTCGTTCAGCATCACCACGGCCTTGTCGGCACAGCCGGCCAGGCCGAACAGCAGCGCGCTGAGGAGTAGGAATTTCAGCTTCATAGAGTCTCCAAGGGACATCGTGGACCGGCCTTGGCAGAAGGTTTGGGTACACGCTCGGTAGCCACTGTGACAACCGCTCCGCTTGGAAATTCAGTGCTCCGGGCTCAGGTGTCCAACCATACGTCGCGTGCCCAGGTCCACACCGAGTCCCAGGTTTCCTCGGTCAGTTCGCCGTCCGCCCAGAGCACCACCTCGCCGTCCTGGGCCACCGCATAGTAGTCGTCGCCATCGGCGCAGAGCGGTATCAGCTCGCGCGGCAGGCCCATCGCCCAGGCCACCGCGGCCACCTCCGGCAGGTAGGTATGGGAGTGCGGATCGGTCACCGTGACCGGCTCCAGGCGACCGTAGACCACGTCGCTGACCTTCAGGAGGAACTCGCGGAATTCCGACGGAAGGCCGATCAGCAGCTCTTCCTCGATCTCCACCAGCAGTTCCTCGTCCGGCAGCTCCAGGGGGACAGGGACGGGCTCGTTGAGTTCACGCAATTGGTCGATGACGTCTTCCACGGCAGGGGCCTCTCGATTGACTGGGGCGCTTTATACAGTAGTAGCCGGGCCTGGGCGCAAGTTCACGTTGGGGGTGTCTGGCGGACGAGTGGAAGGGATTGGGGTGGGGGCTGTCCTGAGCGGTGTCGAAGTCAGGCACCATCCTTCCAACCCGTCATTCCCGCGAACGCGGAACCCAGTGGCTTGGGGGCTTGGTGTAGCGCGCCGCTCCGAGTCTGCGGAGACTTTTTGTTTCGCCCCCTCGGGCGAGTCACTTTTGTCAGTCGCCACAAAAGTAACCAAAAAGGCTTGCCCCGACATACGGGCCCGACACAGTCGGGCTACCCTCACGAACTCCCCCGCCACGGAGGCCCGCCCCGAGGGTACGTCCCTGTAGCCCGCGGGGCTCTCGCGACATCCATGTCGCATGACCTCCTGAGCGCGGGTTTCGCTCGGCCTTCTGAAGGGGCGTTTCGGTGCACTCGGCTATTTCTCTGGAAGTCCAAAAGCAAACGCGCTTTTGCTTTTGCTTTTCGTAGGAGCGAGCTTGCTCGCGAACCCGCCAGTCACTGGGTTCCCGCGTTCGCGGGAATGACGAGGTGGGGTTAGGCGTCTCAGGATGACTCCAAACTCCCTACCCACTCCGAACAGCCCCCTCTCCCTTCAGGGAGAGGGTTGGGGAGAGGGCGCTCTTGGCAGCGCCTACGTCACCGGTAACCACTGTTCGCGAGCAAGCTCGCTCCTACAGGGCCCATGCATACCGCCCAGATACGAAAACGCCGTTTCCCGGTGGAGGGAAACGGCGTTCTTTCTTGCTTAAGCGAACAGCCCTACGGCAGAAGCCATCAGCCGTTCTGGCGGATGCCTGCCAGCAGCCAGGGCTGGTCCTGGCCCTGGGCGCGCTCCATGCGCCAGCTTTCGCTGAAGGTTTCGCCCTGGTCGAAGCGCGAGGTCTTGGAGAGGCCGCTGAAGGTCAGGGTGGCGATGGTCTTGTCGGCCTGGTCGTCGACGCCTTCCAGTTGCACCTGCAGGTTGTCGATGTAGGTGGACTGGTAGCCGTCGCCCAGTTCGGCGCGTTCCTGCTTCAGCCACTGCAGCATCTGCGGGGTGACGAACTCGGCGATCTTGTCCATCTCGTTGGCGTCCCAGTGCTGTTGCAGGGACAGGAAGTGCTCGCGGGCGGCGCCGATGAAGCGTTGCTCGTCGAACCAGCTCGGCGCGTTGATCGCCGGAGCGGCGGCGGCCGGGCGGGCGCTGGCGCCGAACGGCGACGGCTGGGCGGCCGGCATCTCGCGCGGCTGCGGCGCATGGCCGGCCATCGCCGGCTGGCCCTGGGCCTGCTGGCGGCGGCGCGAGGCGATGAAGCGGAAGGCGATGAAGGCGATCAGGGCGATGATCAAGATGTCGAGGAACTGCATGCCCTGGAAGCCGTCGCCCATGAACATGGAGGCCAGCAGGCCACCGGCGGCGATGCCGGCCAGCGGGCCGAGCCAGCGCGATGCGCCGCCAGCGGCGGCGGCACCTGCGGCCGCACCGGCTGCGGGAGCGGCGGCGTTGGGGGTGTTCGGGGCGGTGTTCGGTTGCACCTGGCGGGTCTGGTGGCTCGGCGCCGAGCCCATGCTCTTGCCGCCGCCGAAACGTTTGGCGGCATTGACGTCGAGGCTGAGCGTCACGGCGACACAGAAGGCCATGGCAAGGCTGAGAAAGCGCTTCATTGGGGTCATTCTCTTGGTTGGAATACGACGCGCGTCATGTTGCCGAGCATGGCCGCCAGGAACCAGCCGGATTTTGTTTCCGGCTATTGCCCCTGCGCCGCGCCAGGTCTTGGGCCAGAAGGGCTGCGAAGGTCTGTAACCGGGTTTTTCAGCGGCCTCGAAGACGCTGGCCGTTTGATAGGCTGGCGCCCTAGCGGGGCCGCTGGCCGCGCGATCCCCCCACTGCCACATCGCGCGAGGACCGCCGCCATGCACGCTATCGACTTCATCCAGGACCTGGCGGTGATCATGCTGATCGCCGGTTTCGTCACCATCCTCTGCCACCGCTTCAAGCAGCCGGTGGTGCTCGGCTACATCATCGCCGGGGTGATCATCGGCCCGCACACGCCGCCCTTCGGCCTGGTGCACGACGAGCAGACCATCAAGACCCTCGCCGAGCTTGGGGTGATCTTCCTGATGTTCTGCCTGGGCCTGGAGTTTTCCCTGCGCAAGCTGTTCCAGGTCGGCGCCACGGCGTTCATCGCCGCCTTCCTGGAGATCACCCTGATGATCTGGGCCGGCTTCGAGATCGGCCGGCTGTTCGACTGGAACACCATGGACTCGCTGTTCCTCGGCGCCATCCTGGCGATGTCCTCGACCACCATCATCATCAAGGTGCTGGGCGACCTGAAGCTGAAGAACGAGCGCTTCGCCCAGCTGATCTTCGGCGTGCTGATCATCGAAGACATCCTCGGCATCGGCATCATCGCGCTGTTCTCCGGCATCGCCGTGAGCGGTGCGGTGGAGGCCGACCAGGTGGTCTCCACGGTGGGCAAGCTGAGCCTGTTCATGGTCGTCGCGCTGGTCGTCGGCATCCTGCTGGTGCCGCGCCTGCTGGCCTACGTAGCGAAGTTCGAGAGCAACGAGATGCTGCTGGTGACGGTGCTCGGCCTGTGCTTCGGCTTCTGCCTGCTGGTGATCAAGCTGGAATACAGCGTGGTGCTGGGCGCCTTCCTGATCGGCGCGATCATGGCCGAGTCGCGCCAGCTGGTGCAGATCGAGCGGCTGATGGAGCCGGTGCGCGACATGTTCAGCGCCATCTTCTTCGTCGCCATCGGCCTGACCATCGACCCGCGGGTGCTGGTGGACTACGCCGCGCCGATCCTGGTCATCACCCTGGTGGTGGTGCTGGGCAAGCTGGTGTCCTGCGGCACCGGCGCCTACATCGCCGGCAACGACGGGCGCACCTCGATGCGCGTGGGCATGGGCCTGTCGCAGATCGGCGAGTTCTCCTTCATCATCGCCGCCCTGGGCATGAGCCTGGGGGTGACCAGCGACTTCCTCTACCCGGTGGTGGTCGGCGTGTCGGCCATCACCACCCTGCTGACGCCCTACCTGATCCGCTCCGCCGACCCCCTGGCGCTGTACCTGGGGCGCACCCTGCCTTCGCCCATGGTGCGGGTGTTCGGCCTGTACGGCGAGTGGCTGCGCAGCATCCGCCCGCGCGGCGACAAGGCGGTGCTGGCCGGGATGATCCGGCGCATCCTGCTGCAGGTGGGGGTGAACCTGGTGCTGGTGATCGCCATCTTCTTCGGCCTGGCGTTCTTCGCCGGGCGGATCGCCGAGTGGCTGGCCAACTGGGTCGAGCACGAGGCGCTGCACAAGGCGCTGATCTGGGGCGCCGCGCTGCTGCTGTCGCTGCCTTTCCTGATCGCCGCCTACCGCAAGCTCAAGGCGCTGGCCATGCTGCTGGCGGAAATGGGCGTGAAGGCCGAGAGCGCCGGGCGCCACACCGCGCGGGTACGCCGGGTGATCGCCGAGATGATCCCGCTGCTGTCCCTGGGCGGCATGATGCTGCTGCTGGCGGCGCTCAGCTCGAGCATCCTGCCGCCGGGCGAGCTGCTGGTGGTGGTGGGCCTGGTGGCCGCGCTGGCGCTGGCGGTGGGCTGGCGCTGGTTCATCCGCCTGCATTCGCGGATGCAGATCGCCCTGCTGGAAACCCTGGAGCAGGGCAAGGGCGGGCATTGAGCGTGCCGGGGCGATGCGGCCGGACTATACGCCCCACGAAACCGCGCCGAGGGGCTTTTCGTAGGATGGGTTGAGCTTGCGAAACCCATGCGGTCGCGGTGGTGATGGGTATCGCTTCGCTCAACCCATCCTACGGGACTTGCCGGATGGTGTGGAGCGGACTCTGTCCGCGATAGCCGGATGTCTCGGCGCGATTCGCGGATGAGATCCGCTCCTACGCTGCGCCACCCACGCCACTCCCCTGTAGGAGCGCGCCCTGCGCGCGATTCGCGGGCAGGGCCCGCTCCTACAGGTATGGGGATAGCGTAGGAGCGGACCTTGTCCGCGATAGCCGGATGTTCCGGCGCGATTCGCGGATGAGATCCGCTCCTACGCTGCGCCACCCGCGCCACTCCCCTGTAGGAGCGCGCCCTGCGCGCGAAATCGCGGACGGAGTCCGCTCCTACAGGTGATGCCTGGCGTTGGGGGGAGGTGGCTCTACACCGCCTCCAGCTTGGCGTAGCCGAGCATCAGCCACTTGCTGCCTTCGCTGTCGAAGTTCACCTGCACCCGGGCCTGGGCGCCGGAGCCTTCGAAGTTGAGGATCACCCCGTCGCCGAACAACGGGTGGCGTACCGACTGGCCGAGGGCGAAGGGGGTTTCCGGCACGCCGGCGCCGCTGAACAGGCTGCCGCTGCGCTGGTTGCCGGACAGCGGCCGGCTCACCGAGTTGGACAGGCGCACTTCCTGGATCAGGCCCGGCGGGATTTCGCGGACGAAGCGCGAGACCTTGTTGTAGGTCTCGCTGCCGTACAGGCGGCGCGTCTCGGCGTAGGTCAGCACCAGGCGCTGCATGGCGCGGGTGATGCCGACGTAGGCCAGGCGGCGTTCCTCTTCCAGGCGGCCGGGCTCTTCCAGGCTCATCTTGTGCGGGAACAGGCCTTCTTCCATGCCGGCCAGGAACACCAGGGGGAATTCCAGGCCCTTGGCGCTGTGCAGGGTCATCAGCTGCACGCTGTCCTCGAAGGCGTCGGCCTGGGTGTCGCCGGCCTCCAGCGCGGTGTGGTCGAGGAAGGCCACCAGCGGCGGGATGTCCTCGTCCTCGGGGTTCTCGAAGGCGCGGGCGGCGCTGACCAGTTCCTCCAGGTTCTCCACCCGGGCCTGGCCCTTCTCGCCCTTTTCTTCCTTGTGGTAGCTGATCAGCCCGGACTGCTCGATGACCGTCTGGGTCATCCGGTGCAGCGGCATGCCCTCGACCTGCTGGGCCAGCAGGTCGACGGTCTCGAGGAAGCCGTTGAGCGCGCTGGCGGCGCGGCCGGTCACGGCTTTCGCGGCGATCACGTCGTTGATCGCGCGCCACATGGAGGTGCCGTTGAGCCGCGCGGCGTTGCGGATGGCTTCGACGGTCTTCTCGCCGATGCCGCGCGGCGGGATGTTGACCACCCGTTCCAGCGCGGCGTCGTCGTCGCGCAGGCGGATCAGGCGCAGGTAGGCCAGGGCGTTCTTGATCTCGGCGCGCTCGAAGAAGCGCTGGCCGCCGTAGATGCGGTAGGGGATCTTCTCCCGCAGCAGGGCCTCTTCCAGCACCCGCGACTGTGCGTTGGAGCGGTAGAGGATGGCGATCTCGCTGCGCTTGAGGCCGTCCTTGCGCAGGGCGTCCTCGATGGTCTCGACGATGTAGCGGGCCTCGTCGTGCTCGTTGAAGCCGGCGTAGAGGGTGATGGGCTCGCCATCCACCCCGTCGGTCCAGAGTTCCTTGCCCAGGCGCCCGTGGTTGTTGGCGATCAGGGCGTTGGCGGCCTTGAGGATGGTGGCGGTGGAGCGGTAGTTCTGCTCCAGGCGGATGTCCTCGGTGCCGGCGAAGTCGTCGGCGAACTGCTGGATGTTCTCGATCTTGGCGCCGCGCCAGCCGTAGATCGACTGGTCGTCGTCGCCCACCACCATCAGGCTCTCGCCGCCCTTGGCGAGCAGGCGCAGCCAGGCGTATTGCACGGCGTTGGTGTCCTGGAACTCGTCCACCAGGATGTGCCGGAAGCGCCGCTGGTAGTGCGCCAGCAGGCCGGGGTCGTTGCGCCACAGGTCCAGCGAGCGCAGCAGCAGCTCGGCGAAGTCGACCACCCCGGCGCGGGCGCAGGCCTCTTCGTAGGCCTGGTAGACGCTGACCATGGTGGCCAGGTAGAGGTCGCCGCTGGCCTGGATGTTCTGCGGGCGGTTGCCCTCGTCCTTCTGCGCGTTGATGAACCACTGCGCCTGGCGCGGCGGCCAGCGCTGCTCGTCCAGGCCCAGTTCGCGCACCACGCGCTTGACCAGGCGCAGTTGGTCGTCGCTGTCGAGGATCTGGAAGCCCTCGGGCAGCCCGGCCTCGCGCCAGTGGGCGCGCAGCAGGCGGTGGGCCAGGCCGTGGAAGGTGCCGACCCACATGCCCGCCGGGTTGATGCCCAGCAACTGCTCGATGCGCGCGCGCATCTCCGCCGCTGCCTTGTTGGTGAAGGTCACCGCCAGGATGCTGTGGGGCGAGGCGTGCTCCACCTGGATCAGCCAGGCGATGCGGTGCACCAGCACGCGGGTCTTGCCCGAGCCGGCGCCGGCGAGCACGCGCTGGTGGCCCAGCGGCGCGGCCACGGCCTGGCGCTGCGGGTCGTTGAGGGAGTTGAGCAGGAGGGAGAGGTCGTCGTTCATGGGGCGGCATTCTACCGATGGCGGGGAAAGCCCGGCAAACCAAAGCGCCGTCCGGCACCTGCCCGACGAAAGTTCAGCGATTTGCTGGCATATTGCCGCTTTCCCGAGCTTGGGCGACCCTGCCGCCTCGGTTATGCTCGGGCCACGCCAAGGCCGACCACTACAAGAAAAAGCCGCCTATGACCGCATACCTGGATACCTCGGCCGCGCCTTTCAGCCAGGCCGAGATCCGCCAGCAATACGCCCACGAACTGGCCATCGAGCGCACCCGCCTGCTCTACCAGGGCTCGCGGGTGCCGACCCTGCTCATGCTGCTCAACGGCCTGGCCTGCGCCGGCCTGCTCTGGCACAGCCAGGACGGCCTGCTGCTGTCCGGCTGGCTGGTGTGGCTGGTGCTGCTGGCGGTGATGCGGCTGATCCAGGTCGCCGCCTTCCACAACGCCGAGCCGCAGCGCCAGGCCGAAGCGCACTGGCAGCGGGCGTTCCTCTTCGGCGCCGGCGCCTCGGGGCTGACCCTGGCCTTCGCCGCCATCGCCCTGGTGCCGCCCGACGCCTTCCTGCAGCAGGCCCTGGTGTTCGGCCTGATCGCCGCGGCCATCCTCTCCGCCAGCGTCGCCTACGCCGTGAGCCTGCCGGCCTTCCTGACCTTCGCCTTGCCCTGCCTGCTGCCCTCCATCGGCTACCTGCTGCTCAAGGGCAGCGACCTGCAGCAGGGCTGGGGCGTGCTCGGCGTGATCCTGCTGTCGGCCCTGCTGGTGGTGGCCTGGCAGGTCAACCGGCTGGTCCAGGGCAGCCTGCTGCGGCGCTTCCAGACCCTTGCGCTGGTAGACCACCTGGAGCAGGCCAAGGGCCGCGCGGAAGCCCTCAACCAGGACCTGGGCCGCGAGGTCGAGCAGCGCCGCAGCGCCGAACGCGCCCTACGCGAGGCGCGCGACCAGCTGCAGGTGCGGGTCGAGGCCGGCAGCGTCGAGCTGAGCGACAGCCAGGCGCGCCTGGCCATGGCCCTGGAGGCCAGCGAGCTGGGGCTGTGGGACTGGAACCTGCGCACCGACGAGGTGCACCACTCGCGCCTGCGGGAAATCTTCGGCCTGGACCAGGACGCGGTGCGCAGCATGCGCGCCGACCTGCGCCCGCTGCTGCATCCGGACGACGTGCCGCTGCTGCGCCGGGCCCTGGCCGACCACCTGCGCGGGCGCACCGACGGCTACCGCGTCGAATACCGCGTGCGCCACGCCGACGGCCACTGGGTGTGGGTCGAGGACCGCGGCCGGGTGATGGCCCGCGACGCCCGTGGCAAGGTCACGCGGATGGTCGGCACCCGCTGCGACGTCAGCGCGCGCAAGCGCCGCGAGGAGGAGCAGCGCCTGGCCGCCACGGTGTTCGAGGCGGCCAGCGAGGGCATCGTCATCCTCGACGCCGACTACCGCCTGCTGGCGGTCAACCAGGCCTTCAGCCGCGTCACCGGGCACCGCCCGGAAGAGGTGATCGGCCAGGTCGCCACCAGCCTTTCCGGCAACCCCGAGACGCGCCGCCAGTACCTGCTGATCCGCGAGGAGCTGGAGCGCGCCGGCAGTTGGCAGGGCGAGCTGCTGGAGACGCGCAAGAACGGCGAGCCCTACCCGCAATGGCTGCAGCTGAACATGGTGCGCGACAACCGCGGCCAGCTGTCCCACGTGGTGGGCTTTTTCGCCGACCTCACCGCGCGCCGCGACGCCGAGGAGCGCCTGCGCTACCTGTCGCACTACGACGAGCTCACCGGCCTGGCCAACCGCGGCCTGTTCAAGCAGCGCCTGCACGATGCCGGCCAGCGCGCGCGGCACAGCGGGCGCAGCCTGGCCCTGCTGCTGATCGACCTGGACCGCTTCAAGCTGCTCAACGACAGCCTCGGCCACGAGGTCGGCGACCAGTTGCTGCGGCAGATCGCCCGGCGCCTGACCCAGGCGGTGCCGGAGGCGGACACCATCGCCCGGCTGTCGGCCGACGAGTTCGCCGTGCTGGTGGATTCCTATTCCAGCCTCTCGGCCCTGGCGCGCCTGTCCAGCCGCCTGCTGACGCGCCTGCGCATGCCGATGAGCGTCGCCGGCGAGGAGCTGATGCTCAGCGCCTCCCTGGGCATCAGCCTGCTGCCGGAGAACGCGCGGGAGATTTCCGCGCTGATGAGCCAGGCGAACATGGCCATGCAGCACGCCAAGCACCTGGGCGGCAACACCTTCCAGTTCTTCACCGACAACCTCCAGGCCTGCACCCTGGAGCGCCTGCAGCTGGAAGTGCAGCTACGCAAGGCCGTCGAGGACGGCCAGCTGGAGGTGCACTACCAGCCCAAGCTGAACCTGGCCAACGGCCGCCTGGACAGCGCCGAGGCCCTGGTGCGCTGGCGCCACCCGCTGCAGGGCATGATCCCGCCCGGCGACTTCATCCCCCTGGCCGAGGAAACCGGGCTGATCGGCGCCATCGGCGAGTTCGTGCTGCGCCGCGCCTGCCACCAGGGGCGCACCTGGCAGGCCCGCGGCCTGGCCGAGCTGCGGGTGTCGGTGAACCTCTCGGTGCACCAGCTGCGCCAGGGCAACCTGGTCAGCCTGGTGCGCACCGTGCTCGACGAAACCGGCCTGGAGCCGCGGCTGCTGGAGCTGGAGATCACCGAGAGCCAGCTGCTGGAGAACGTCGAGAGCGTCAGCACCACCTTCCGCCAGCTGCGCGAGATGGGCGTGAAGCTGGCCATCGACGACTTCGGCACCGGCTATTCCTCGCTCAGCTACCTCAAGCGCTTCCCGGTGGACTACGTGAAGATCGACCAGACCTTCATCCGCGACCTGTCCGCCCAGGGCGAGGACGCCGCCATCACCCGCGCCATCATCGCCATGGTCCACAGCCTGGAGCTGAAGGTGGTGGCCGAGGGCGTGGAGCGCCAGGAGCAGCTGGACTTCCTGCGCCAGCACCGCTGCGACGAGATCCAGGGCTACCTGATCAGCCCGCCGCTGGCGCCGGCGGCCTTCACCGCCTTCCTCGAGGCCCACGGCCAGCGGCCGGGCTAGGCCGCTCAGCGGTGCGCGTGGTCGCCGCTCACGCCCTGCAGCACGGCCTGGTCGATCTCGCTGAAGCGCAGCACGCGGCCGCCTTCGGCCTTGGCCAGGCGCTCGGCGTCGGCCTGGTTGCCGAAGGAGGCGAGGGTGGCGCCCATCGCCCCGGGGCGCTGGATGCCCACCACGTAGTAGGCGCTGGTGGCGTCGATCAGGTGGCGGTCGTCCGGGTGGTTCCAGTCGCTGCGGGCCATGTCGTGCACGTACAGGCGCTGGCCGTCGTGGCGGTTCTCCGGTTGCAGCCACCAGCCGAGCAGCTCGGCGGTGGAGCAGAACTTGCGCACCTTGCCGGCGCTCACGGCCTCGCCCTTGGGCCCAGGGAAGCCGTCGATGAGCATGCCGCAGACGTGGCATTCGTCGCCGTTGTGGAAGGGCACCGGGGCGAGGTCGGCGGCGTCCTGGCGGCCGTCGCCGCAACCGGCGAGCAGCAGGCTGAACAGGGCGGCGGCGAGATAGAGGCGGGGCAGCGGCATCGGGGGCTCCTTGGAGTGGGGGTTCAGGCCGGGCGGCGCCGGAAGAGCCGGTAGGCCAGGGCCAGCGCCGCCGGCGTCCAGGCCGCCAGGGCCAGCCAGAGCACGGCGCCGGGCACCGGCAGGTCGCGGCCCAGGACCAGCACGCCGTCGATCTCCGGGCCGAGGCCGGAGAGGTTGATCAGGCGGTAGATGTCGGTGGGGTTGAGCAGCAGCAGCCAGGGCAGCAGTTCGGGGCTGATGCGGCCCTTGCCGAGCACCAGCAGGGCCAGCAGGGCGAGGTCGAAGAGCAGCACGAAGAAGAACCACAGGCCCAGCGCCAGGCCGGCGGCGGTGGACTTCTCGCTCACGCGGCTGCTCAGCGCGTAGGCCATGGCCAGGAAGGCCCAGCCGAGCAGGGTGGAGGACAGGATGAAGCGGGCGAAGGCCCACAGCAGCTGCGACAGCTGGATGTCCGCCACCAGCACGGCGATGGACAGCGCGGCGGCGGCGAAGCCGAGCAGGGTGGCCAGGGCGAGGATCAGCCCGTGGCCGAGGAACTTGCCCAGCAGCAGCTGGCCGCGGCTCAGCGGGTAGGCCAGCAGGAGCAGCAGGGTGCCGCCTTCCTCCTCGCCGACGATGGCGTCGTAGGCCAGCAGCAGGGCGATCAGCGGCATGAGGATGGTGGCCAGGCTTGCGAGGCTGGCCATGGTCGCCGGGATCGAGGTGAAGCCCACCTGCCCGGCGGTGGCCGCGCCGAACCAGGCGATGCCCACGGCGAGCAGGGCGAACAGCAGGCTGATCGCCAGCAGCCAGCGGTTGCGCAGGCCGTCGGCCAGTTCCTTGCGGGCGATGTGCCAGACCGGCGTCATGCTGTTTCTCCGCAGGCGCGCGCGGCGCCCTGCATGTGGTGCAGGTAGAGGTCCTCCAGCGAGGGCGGCAGCACCTCCAGGCCCTCGGGCTGTTCTTCCAGCAGCGCCTGCAGCAGGCGGCGCTGCCGTTCTGCGGCGGCCAGCAGTTCGATGCGCCCGCCGTCCAGGGCGCGCACGCTGTAGCCGCTGTCGCGCCAGTGGGCCAGCCAGCGTTCGTTGCGCGGCCCGGCGAGGCGGATGCGCGTCGGCAGCCCGGCTTCGCGGCGCAGCTCGGCGAGGCTGCCGCAGGTCAGCAGGCGGCCGTTGGCGAGGATGGCGGCGCGGTCGATGTGGGATTCGACGCCGGGCAGCACGTGGGAGCAGAGGATGACCCCGGTGCCCTGGTTGCGCAGGCGGTCGAGCAGGCGGTAGAGCTCGACTGTGGCCAGCGGGTCGAGGCCCACGCTGGGCTCGTCGAGCAGCAGCAGGCGCGGCCGGCCGAGGATCGCCTGGGCCAGGCCGAGGCGCTGGCGCATGCCCTTGGAGTAGGTCTTCAGGCGCCGGTCGGCGGCCTGGGCCAGGCCCACCTGTTCCAGCAGCGCGTCCACCTCGGCGGGGGCCGCGCCCTTCAGGCGGGCGAAGTGGCGCAGGGTTTCTCGGCCGGTCAGCTGCGGGTAGAAGGTGACGTTCTCCGGGAGGAAACCGAGCTGGCGGCGCACCGCGGGGTCGTCGGCGGCGCGCCCGAACACCCGCACCTGGCCTTCGTCGGGGCGCAGCAGGCCGAGCATCAGCTTGATGCTGGTGGTCTTGCCGGCGCCGTTGTGGCCGAGCAGGCCGAGCACCTCGCCGGCGGCCAGGTCCAGGTCGAGCCCGTGCAGGGCGGTGAAGGCCCCGTAGCGCAGGCTCGCGCCTTCTATTTGCAGCAGCTTCATGGGCTCGCCTCCGCTTGCGGTTCGCGCATCAGCGGGTGGCTGTCGCGCACCCCCGGCGAGCGCGTCACCGGGAAGGCGCGCTGCACCCAGCGCAGCAGTTCGATGGATGGGCTGGCGAGCAGCAGGCGCACCTGCGGGTACAGCCACAGCAGGCGGTCGACGTTGTCGTTGGGCTCGTAGAAGACGTCGCCCAGGCCGTCGTCGTCGCGGTCCCAGCCCAGGTAGTCGCTCCAGTAGTTGCCGCGGCCGTCGGCCGACCATTCCTGGGTGCGGTTGGCCACGTAGAGCACCTGCCGGCGGTTGCCGACGAAGGCGTTGCCGGCGATGCGGTTGTCCTCCGAGCCCGCGGTCAGGTGGATGCCCAGGGCGCTGCCGGCCAGGCGGTTGCCCTCGATGCGGTTGTACAGCGAGTTGTAGATGAACAGGGCCTTGCCCTCGGCGCCGGCGATCATGCCTTCGCCGGTCACGCCGCTGCCGCTGCGCACGCCCTCGACGCGGTTGCCTTCGAGGGTCGAATAGGTGATGTAGTTCATCAGGATGCCGTAGTTCTCGTCGTCCACCGAGCGGTTGCCGATCACGCTGAGCTTGCGGCTCTGCATCAGCGCGTAGCCGGTGCGGGTGTGGCGGGTCAGGTTGCCGATCACCCGGCTGTCGTTGGTGAACATGTAGTGCACGCCGTAGCGCAGGTCTTCCAGGCGGTTGTGCTCGATGGCGCTGTCGTTGGCGGTATCGATGTAGACGCCGTCGCGGGTGTGGCGCACCCGGTTGCCGCGCACCAGGGCGTTGCGCACCGCGTAGAGGTGGATGCCGTTGCCGCGGTCCTGGGAGCGCAGCCGCGCATCGCCCTCGATGCGGTTGTCCAGCACCTGGGCGTCTTCGCTGGCGTCGAGCCAGATGCCGAAGCCCGGGCCCTGCAGCCGGTTGTTGCGCAGGACCACGCCGCGGGCGCGCTTCTCGACGAAGATCGCCGAGTCCATGTCGGTCAGGTTGCGGCCCCAGTTGCGCACCCGGCAGCCTTCGACGCTGACGTCGGCGCTACGCACGGTGAGGGTGCTGCCCTCGCCCTGGCCGTCGAAAGTGGCGCCGTCTTCACAGCGCAGGCGCATGGGCCGGTCGATGAGGAAGCGGCCGGCGTAGGTGCCGGCCGCCAGCGTCCACTGTCCTTCGCCGGCCGCGCGCAGGGGCAGCTCGTCGATCGGCTGCAGCGCGGCCAGCGCGGGGCTGGCCAGCGTCAGCAGCAGGGCGAGGCAGGCGCGGGAAGTGGGCACGCGGAAGCATCCTCCGGGGGCGTTTGCAGGTGGCGGCTGCCGGGCCCCCGAGCCCGGCAGCGCCAGCGGCCCGTATCAGGCCTTTTCCACCAGCATGCGGCCGACCATTTCCATGTGCAGGGCATGGCAGAACCAGCTGCAGTAGTACCAGTGCACCCCGGGCCTGTCGGCGACGAAGGTGATGGACGAGGTCTGCTGCGGGCTGATCTCCATGCTCACGCCGTGGTTGACCATGACGAAGCCGTGGGTCACGTCCTCGATCTCGTCGAGGTTGGTGATGGTCACCGTGACCTCGTCGCCCTGCTTCACGGTGAACTCGGTGATCCCGTAGGTGGGCGCCATGGAAGTCATGTACACGCGCACCTGCTTGCCGTCGCGGATGACCTTGTTGTCCTTGAGCAGGTCGATGCCGTCCTTCTTCGCCCGGGCCACGGTCGGGGCGAAGAAGGGGTCGTCGCGCGACCAGATCTTGCGCGGCTTGATCTGGTCGCGGCGGGCGAGGATGCAGTCGTGCGGCTCGGCGAAGGTGGGGCCGTCGTGGACCAGTTGCATCTCGTCGCCGGAGATGTCGATCAGCTGGTCGTTCTCCGGGTGCAGCGGGCCGGTGAGCAGGAAGCGGTCCTTGGAGAACTTGCTCAGCACCACCACCCACTTGCCGTCGGCCTCGCGGGTCTCGCAGAGCGAGGCGTGGTTGTGCCCCGGCTGGTAGTGCACGTCGAGCTTCTGGCGGATGTAGTCGACCTTCTCGCCCTTGTAGGCGCGCACCGCGTCCTCCAGGTTCCACTTCACCAGCTGGCTGTCGATGAACAGCGTGGTGTAGGCGTTGCCGCGGCCGTCGAAGGTGGTGTGCAGCGGGCCCAGGCCCAGCTCCGGCTCGGCGACTACGACCTCGCGCGGGTCCTTGAGCTTGCCGGCGAAGAGGTCCGGCAGTTTGTCGATGGCGATCATGCTGCAGGTCGGCGACAGCTTGCCGTTGGCGATGAAGTACTTGCCGTCCGGCGAGGTGTTCAGGCCGTGGGGGTTCTTCGGCACCGGGATGTAGCGCGTCACCACGCTGTCCTTGCCGTCTTTCCTGCGGCCGTCGACCACCGGGACCTTGGAGTCGCCCAGGGTGACGAAGCGCTTGGCCTTGATCTCGGCCTCGATGCGCGGGATGTCGAACACCACCACCCAGTCGCGCTCGTTGCGCATCATGCCGGCCAGGTCCACCGCCTTCTCCGAGTTGTAGCAGGTGGAGGCGGCGAAGCGGCCGGTGTAGTCCATGTCGGTGTTGTCGAGGTTGCCGTCGACTATCACCTGCCAGGCCACCTCCATGGTCTCGGCATCGATGGCGTTGTACATGGTGAAGGCGTTGTCCGCGCCGGGGTCGAAGCTGGAGCCGTCGTTGGGGTGGGGAATGATGAACTCGGCGTTGCAGAACACGTACTTGGTGTGCGGCACCTTCTGCAGGCGCAGGCCGTGGATGGCCTGGACGTTGGGGATGGTGACGATCCTGTCGCACTTCATGATGTCCAGGCGGATGCGCGCGACACGGCTGTTGGCCTTGTCGTTGATGAACAGGTACTTGCCGTCGTACTTGCCGTCGGTCATCGAGATGTGCGGGTGGTGGCAGTCGCCGTTGTGGAAGCGCGCGCTGTCGCCGAGGATGTGCTTGCTCTCGTTGGTCAGGCCCCAGCCGGTGGCCGAGTCGACGTTGAACACCGGGATGCGCATCAGCTCGCGCATCGACGGGACGCCGATCACCCGAACCTCGCCGGAGTGGCCGCCGCTCCAGAAGCCGTAGTACTCGTCCAGCTCGCCGGGGCCGACGTGGGCCTTGGCCTGCGCCGCCTTGACCGTGTCGGCCCAGGCCTCGCGCGGGATCACCGCGCCGCCCAGGGCGCTGGCGCCGACCAGCGCCGCGGCGCCGGTGACCGCCGAGGCGCCGAGGAAGTCGCGGCGGCTGAAGCCGCTGGCGTCTTCGGGCTGCGGGTGTTTCTTCTCGTTCATGTCCGTTCCTCCCAAGTTGCTATTCAGAATTGGCGCTTCAGAGTTGGCGCACGGCAATCCGCTCGCCGTCGTCCGCCGGTTCCGGCTTGCTACGTTTCTTGCGCTTGTTCACCAGCGGTGGGCACTTGTTCTGGTCGTGGTAGGTGAGCTGGCAGTCGAGGCAGTAGTGGCACTCGTTGGCGTTGATCCGGCCGTCCGGGTGAATGGCCTGGATCTCGCACTCGCGGGCGCACAGTTGGCAGGGCTGGCCGCATTCCTTGCGCCGCTTGAGCCAGTCGAACAGGCGCGCCTTGCCGGGGATGGCCAGGGCCGCGCCGAGCGGGCAGAGGTAGCGGCAATAGACCTTGCGGGTGAACAGGTTGACCAGCAGCAGGCCGCCGGCGTAGGCGACGAAGCCCCACTGGCGGGCGAAGCCCAGGGTGATGGCGGTCTTGAACGGCTCCACCTCGGCGGCGCGCTCGGCGGTGGCGAGCGATTCGAGGGACAGGCCGAACAGCGCCAGCAGGATGATGTACTTGATCGCCCAGAGCCGCTCGTGGACCGCGAAGGGCAACTCGAACTGCGGCACCCGCAGCTTGCGCGCGGCCTCGTTGAGCAGCTCCTGCAGGGCGCCGAACGGGCACAGCCAGCCGCAGAACACGCCACGTCCCCAGAGCAGCACGCTGGCGGCGGTGAAGGTCCAGAGGATGAACAGGATGGGGTCGCTGAGGAACAGCTCCCAGCGGAAGCCTTCGAACAACGCGTGGACGAAGGTCAGCACGTTGACCACCGACAGCTGGCCCAGGCAGTACCAGCCGATGAACACCAGGGTGAAGGCCAGGTAGCCGCGGCGCACCCAGTGCAGCAGGTGCGGCCGGCGGGTCAGGGCGTCCTGCAGGAAGAGGATGGTGGCGAGCAGCGCCAGGGCGCCGAGCAGCACGCCGATCTGGAAGCTCTTCTGGTACCAGATGCGCAGCCACAGGGGGCGCTTGGCCTCTTCCAGGGCCGCCAGTTCCTCGGCGCTGGGCTGCGGCCGCAGCAGGTAGGCCTCGGGCGTCTGGTAGGGCAGGGCGAAGCTGGTGAACAGGCTGGCCACCGGGCCGGTCTGGCGGCGCACCAGCAGCTCCAGGTTCCACGGCGTGCCGGGGTCGAAGCGGTGCTGGGCGCGGACGATGAAGATGGCCATCTCGGCGAAGGCCGGCATGCCCTCGGCATAGACGTCGGACAGGCGCTGGTAGTCGAGGTCGCGGAAGCTGAGGATGTCGCCGAACTGGCGCAGCTGCACCCGGTCGAAGATGCCGCCGCGCACGTAGCCGGAGCCCTTGAACGAATACTGGCCGTTGCCCAGCACGGCGATGGCGTACTCGCCGGGCTTCAGCGAGTCCATCAGCTCCTGGTACTGGCGCTCGCCCAGCAGGTTGCGGCCGATGGTTGGCGGGTTGAGCAGGGCGGTGTAGAGGTCGATGAAGTCGTCCGCCCGGTGCGCCGCATCGGCCGCGCCGACGCTGGCGGCCTCGGTGCCCTTGAAGGCGTCGTCGATCTGCCCGCGGTTCAGTTGCAGGCGGCGGATCGCGCCGTTGCCGGTCAGCTCGGCCCAGGTCGCTGGCTGGAACGCCTCCAGGCGCACCTGCGCGGGTTTGGGCCGGACGCTGCCGCCGTCCTCGATCAGCCCCAGGGACACCGCCACGGTATGGGCGGCGCGCATGACGATTTCGTTGACCACCATGACTGTGACAGTGGCGCCGGCGACGGCATCGATGGTAGTCGTCCGGGCGTCGCTGGAGCGGCCGACCACCACGCGCTGGTCGGCCCGCACGCCGGCATAGCCGGCGGTGAAGGCGTGCAGTTTCTCGACGGGAATGCCGATCAGCAGGATCGGCTCGTGGTGTTCCAGCACATAGGCATCGCGGATCACCGCATGGGGATCGAGGATCACCTGCAGGTTGATCGGCTTGCCGGAATAGGCCGGCATCTGGGTGACGCGGATGCTCTGGAAGGCGTAGCCGAGCAGCTCGTCGCCCTTGAACAGGCGGCGCACGCCGAACTCGCCCTCGGCATCGCCGATGCGTTCTACGCCGGGGAACACCTGGGTGATGCGCGTGCGCTCCAGGTCGCTGAGTTCGGCGCCTTGGGCGGCCAGGCCGACCAGTAGCAACAGCCAGCCCAGCAGCAGATGGAGGCACCGGACGGCGCCTTTGCGGCCGGCGTCGGGCTCCGTACTACAGTGGGCATCCTGGTCGGCGGCCATCGGGTTTCCTCCCCTGCGCAACAACTACTACTTGAGCGTGACTATCCACTCGGCAAGGGTCTTGGCCTCGTCCTCGCTGACGGCGTTGGGCGGCATCGGCATCGCGCCCCAGACGCCCTGGCTGCCCTTGCGGATGCTGTGCATCACATGGGCCACGCCGTCGGACTGGTCGCCGTACTTCTTCGCCACGTCATGGAAGGCCGGGCCCACCAGTTTCTTGTCCAGCGTGTGGCAGGCCACGCAGGCCTTGGCCTTGAACAGGTCCTCGGCGCTGCTGGCGAAGGCTGGCGCCTGTGCCAGCAACCCGGCGGCCAGCAGTACGGCCATTGCTTTGTTCATGGTTCTCTTTCCTCGCAGGCTTGGCGCCGCAGCGCCGGATCCAGGTGCCGGCGTCCCCCCGGCGGTGGCTGCGATTCTAGGAGGGGCCCGTGGCGCAAACGCTTGATGGGGATCAAGAACTTCCGGCGCGGCGCTTGAGGCGGATCGTCGCGCTGGCTAGCGTGCCAAGCCGTGGAACCCGATGGAGAACCCCCGCCCATGAACGCCCCCGCCCAGGAACTTCCGCTCTTCTACCAGCCCAGCGGCAACGAGGTGACGCTGTTCGGCGAAGCCGCGGCGCAAGGCATGCCGGTGCTGATCAAGGGCCCCACCGGCTGCGGCAAGACGCGCTTCGTCCAGCACATGGCGCAGCGCCTGGGCCGGCCGTTGTACACCGTGGCCTGCCACGACGACCTGTCGGCGGCGGACCTGGTCGGCCGCCACCTGATCGGCAGCGACGGCACCTGGTGGCAGGACGGCCCGCTGACCCGCGCGGTGCGCGAGGGCGGCATCTGCTACCTCGACGAGGTGGTCGAGGCGCGCCAGGACACGGTGGTGGTACTGCACCCGCTGGCGGACGACCGCCGCGAGCTGTTCATCGAGCGCACCGGCGAGTCGCTGGTGGCGCCGCCCGGCTTCATGCTGGTGGTGTCCTACAACCCCGGCTACCAGAACCTGCTCAAGGGCATGAAGCCGAGCACCCGCCAGCGCTTCGTGGCGCTGCGCTTCGATTACCCGGCGGCGGAGGTGGAGGCGGGCATCATCGCCCGCGAGGCCAACGTCGACCGCGAGCTGGCCCAGCGCCTGGCGCAGCTGGGCGTGGCCCTGCGCCGCCTGGGGCGGCAGGAGCTGGAGGAAGTCTGTTCGACGCGCCTGCTGGTGCTCACCGCGCGGCTGATCCACGCCGGGCTGGCGCCGCGCGAGGCCTGCCGCGCCGGGCTGGCCGAGCCGCTGTCCGACGACGAGGGCACCGTCGCCGCGCTGATGGACCTGGTCGATGTCCACTTCGCCTGAGGCCCTGGCCGGCACCCGGCGCCTGCCGGGAGACCTGGCGATGTGGCTGTTCATCCTCGCCGAGCTGAGCGTCTTCGCCATCCTCATCCTGGTCTTCGCCGTGGCCCAGCGCCTGGATGCCGAGGGCTTCCGCGCCGGCCGCGCGGCGCTGGACCTGTCCCTGGGCCTGGCCCTGACGCTGAGCCTGCTGACCGCCGGCTTCCTCGCCGCCGCCGCGGTGGAGCTGGTGCGCCGCGGCTACCAGCGCCGCGCCGGCTTCCTGCTGCTGGCGGCGCTGGCGCTCGGGCTGCTGCACGTCTGGCTGAAGGCCGGCGAATACCTGCACCTGGCGCAGCGCGGGCTGGACCTGGAGCACAGCACCTTCTTCACGCTGTTCTGGCTGGTCACCGGCTTCCACTTCCTGCACGTCTGGCTGGGCCTGGTGATCCTCGGCTGGATGGCCCTGCGCTGCCTGCGCGGCGCCTATGCCCAGGGCGCCCTCGGCGGGCTGGAGTCCGGGGCGCTGTACTGGCACATGGTCGACCTGGTGTGGGTGATGCTGTTCCCGTTGGTCTACGTGCTGGCGCCGCTGCCATGAGGTCGCTGGCCCTGGCCTGGGCGTTGCTGGTGCCGCTGGCGCTGGCCGGCATCTGGCTCGGCAACCACGCCGCCAGCGCGCTGCTGCCGGTGGCGAGCATCCTGCTGCTGGCGCTGGGCAAGGCCTGGCTCATCGTGCTGCGCTTCATGGAGCTGGGCCACGGCCCGGCGCTGTGGCGCCGGCTGCTGCTCGGCTGGCCGCTGGCGCTCGCCGTGCTCCTCCTGGCCGTCCATGCAAGCTACTGATTTCCCTGAAAATAAATACCTGACAGGAAGCATTGGTCTTTCTTGATCGCCATCAAGCGGATCGGCCCGGGGGCCTTCCTAGAATGGCCGCAAATCGAGACCGAGGAGGACCCCATGTCAGACACCTTCACCAAGGGCATGGCGAGGAACATATACCTGGGGGGAGGCGTTTTCTTCTTCCTGGTGTTTCTCGCCCTGACCTATCACACCGAAACCACCTTCCCCAAACGCACCAACCAGGCCGAGCTGACCGAGTCGGTGGTGCGCGGCAAGCTGGTGTGGGAGCAGAACAACTGCGTCGGCTGCCATTCGCTGCTGGGCGAGGGCGCCTACTTCGCGCCGGAGCTGGGCAACGTGATCGGCCGCCGCGGCGGTGACGCCGCCTTCGACAGCTTCCTCGCCGCCTGGATGAAGATGCAGCCGCTGGGCATCCCCGGGCGCCGGCAGATGCCGCAGTTCCACCTCAGCGACCAGGAGGTGACGGACCTGGCGGCCTTCCTGCGCTGGACCTCGAAGATCGATACCAACAAATGGCCGCCGAACAAGGAGGGTTGAGCATGAACCCGGGCAATCCCCATCTGAAATTCGCTTCGCAAGCGGTGGCCAAGCCGTACTTCGTGTTCGCCCTGATGCTGTTCGTCGGGCAGATCGTCTTCGGCCTGGTCATGGGCATGCAGTACGTGGTCGGTGACTTCCTGTTCCCGGCCATCCCGTTCAACGTCGCGCGCATGGTGCACACCAACCTGCTGATCGTCTGGCTGCTGTTCGGCTTCATGGGCGCGGCCTACTACCTGGTGCCGGAGGAGGCCGACCGCGAACTGCACAGCCCGAAACTGGCGATCGTGCTGTTCTGGGTGTTCGCCATCGCCGGCGTGCTGACCATCCTCGGCTACCTGCTGGTGCCCTACGCGGGGCTGGCCAGGCTGACCCACAACGAGCTGCTGCCGACCATGGGCCGGGAGTTCCTCGAACAGCCGACCATCACCAAGCTGGGCATAGTCGTGGTCGCCCTGGGCTTCCTCTACAACATCGGCATGACCTTGCTGAAGGGCCGCAAGACGGTGGTCAGCGTGGTGATGATGACCGGCCTGGTGGGCCTGGCGGTGTTCTTCCTGTTCTCCTTCTACAACCCGGAGAACCTGGCCCGCGACAAGTACTACTGGTGGTGGGTGGTGCACCTGTGGGTGGAAGGCGTGTGGGAGCTGATCATGGGCTCGATGCTGGCCTTCGTGCTGATCAAGGTCACCGGCGTCGACCGCGAGGTGGTGGAGAAGTGGCTCTACGTGATCATCGCCATGGCCCTGATCACCGGCATCATCGGCACCGGCCACCACTACTTCTGGATCGGCGCGCCGGGCGTGTGGCTGTGGCTCGGCTCGATCTTCTCGGCCCTTGAACCGCTGCCGTTCTTCGCCATGGTGCTGTTCGCCTTCAACATGGTGCGCCGCCGTCGCCGCGAGCACCCGAACAAGGCCGCCTCGCTCTGGGCCCTGGGCACCACGGTGACCGCGTTCCTCGGCGCCGGCGTGTGGGGCTTCCTGCACACCCTGGCCCCGGTGAACTACTACACCCACGGCACCCAGCTGACCGCGGCCCACGGCCACCTGGCGTTCTACGGCGCCTACGTGATGATCGTGATCACCCTGATCAGCTACGCCATGCCGCGCCTGCGCGGGATCGGCGAGGCGGCCGACGCCCGGGCGCAGAGCCTGGAGATCTGGGCCTTCTGGCTGATGACCATCTCCATGCTGCTGATCACCCTGCTGCTGACCGCCGCCGGCGTGGTGCAGGTGTGGCTGCAGCGGATGCCGGCCGACGGCGCGGCCATGCCGTTCATGGCCACGGTGGAGCAGCTGAAGGTGTTCTTCTGGCTGCGCCTGTACGCCGGCTTCGGCTTCCTCATCGGGCTGATCTGCTACCTGCTGAGCTTCCGCCAGCGCGGCCGCATCGCGGTGGGCGTGGCGCAGCAGGCCGGTTGAGTTCCCTCCCCCGGGGCCCCTCTGCCTGGCAGCGGGCCCTTTTTTTCGCGAGGCCGCGATGACCATTCACCTGGAACTGGAGGAAGGCTTCGGCCGCGCCTGGCACCGCTTCATCACCCGCCGCGCGAGCCCGACCTTCGAGGACGCGGCGGTGAGCCTGGACGAGGTCCGCCGCAGCCTGCTGCTGCTGTTCCGCGGCACCGGCGGCGAGGCCGGCGTCGGCGTGGAGGCGGCCAGCCCGCGCGAACTGCTGGTGCGCCGCAGCCTGTTGCAACAGGTGGCCGGCACCTGCCAGCAACTGCCGGTGGCCTGGTTCGACGCCGACTCCCTGCGCCTGCCGCCCAGCCTGGCGGTGTACCCCGATGCGCAACTGAATCGTGAACTCTACCGCTGGCTGGCGCTGCTCGCGGCGCACAGCCAGCCGCTGCGGCACTGGGCCGGCGACAACCAGGCCTGGACCCTCGCCGTGTTGCAGCGCTACCCGCTGCTGCGCCCGCGCTATGAACGGCTGGTGGAGGCGCTGCTGCCGCTGCGCCCGGACCCGGCCCAGTTGCCGCCGGCCGAGGCGGTGCTGGAGCGCGCGCTGCGCCAGGCCCTGCGCGAGCCGGGCAGCGTACTCCGCCTGCCGCGCAGCGAGCGCGCGCCCTGGCCGCTGCCGTTGTGGCTGTATCCACCGCAGCAGTTGGCGGCACCGCAGCGCACCGAACTGGTCGACGGCGACGAGCAGGGCAGGCCGACGGGCGACGCCCGCAACGGCATCGCCCGCAAGCGCGGCGAGCGCACCGAACAGGACCCGGGGCGCGGCGGCCTGCTGCTGTTCCGTCTGGAGAACCTGTTCAGCTGGTCCGAGCACGTCGAGCTGGACCGCGCCGGCGACGACAGCGAGGACCTGGACGCCGCACGGGTGGCCGAGGACCTCGACCACCTGAGCCTGTCTCGGCAACGCCAGCGCAAGGGCGGCGGCCTGCGCCTGGACCTCGACCTGCCGGCGGCCGAATACGACGACCTGCCGCTGGGCGAGGGCATCCGCCTGCCGGAGTGGGACTACCGGCGCCAGTGCCTGCTGCCCGGCCACGTCTGCCTGCAGCCGATGCTGCCGCGCGACGCCGCGCCGGCGCCCTTGCCGGATGCCCTGGCGCCCATCGCCCGGCGCCTGCGCCGCCAGTTCGAGGGCCTGCGCCAGCAACCGCAGTGGCTGCGCCGCCAGCCCCAGGGCAGCGAGCCGGACCTGCAGGCCTGGCTGGACTTCAGCGTCGAACGGCGCCTGGGCGCCTGCGCCGAGACCGGCCTGTTCCTCGAACGCCGGCAAACCCGCCGCGACCTGGCCTGCCTGCTGCTGGCCGACCTGTCGATGTCCACCGATGCGCACCTGGACGACCGCCACCGCGTCATCGACCTGATCGGCGACAGCCTGCTGCTGTTCGGCGAAGCATTGCAGGCGGTGGGCGATCGTTTCGCGCTGTACGGCTTTTCCTCGCTGCGCCGGCACCACGTGCGCCTGACCCAGCTGAAGAGCTTCGAGGAACGCCACGGCGACGCCGTGCGCGGCCGCATCCGCGCCTTGCGCCCGGGCTACTACACACGCATGGGCGCGGCGATCCGCCGGGCCACGCAACTGCTGCTCGAACGCGGCGAGCGCCAGCGCCTGCTGCTGATCCTCACCGACGGCAAGCCCAACGACCTGGATTGCTACGAGGGCCGCTACGGCATCGAGGACACCCGCCAGGCGGTGCTGGAAGCCCGCCGCGCCGGGGTGCTGCCGTTCTGCCTGACCATCGACCGCGAGGCGGCGGACTACCTGCCGCACCTGTTCGGCCACCAGGGCTACCAGATGCTGCACGACCCGGCCCAGCTGCCGCTGCGCCTGCCGCAGCTGTACCGCCAGCTGACCCGCCGCCGCGAGTGAGGCCGTGCGCCATTGGAGCGGGCCCTGCCCGCGAATCGCGCGCAGGGCGCGCTCCTACAGGGGGACGATGTGGCGAGTGAGGCGGTGGACAGCCCTTTGTAGGAGCGAGGGGGACGCCCAGTTCTTGCTCGCGAACCAACCCCCGCAGCGAGACCCGTTCGCGACCGATTTACCGGCCACTCAGGACAGCCCCCTCTCCCGCTTGCGGGAGAGGGTTGGGGAGAGGGCGCTCTTGAGCCCAACACCTGCGCCACCGGAAACCCCGTTCGCGAGCAAGCTCGCTCCTACGAAAAGCACCTCGGCGCAGTGCGAACCCGGAAACAGCGTAGGAGCAAGCGTCTTGCCGGCTGCGCCGGAGTGCTTTTCGTAGGATGGGTTGAGCTTGCGAAACCCATGCGGTGGTGGCGATGGGTATCGCTTCGCTCAACCCATCCTACGGGGCTTCGAACCTACCTGTAGGAGCGGATTCATCCGCGATCCGGCCGGCAGGCCGGTTTCGGGACGCCTAGCGCGGCAACCAGACCGCCATGGCCACGCAGAACACCGCGAGGACGACGCAGAACAGCTTGAACCGACGCAGCCGCTTCTGCCGGGCCAGCGCCTGTTCGGCCGGCAGCGGCATGCCGCAGTGCGGGCAGTCGGCCTGGTCGTCGGGACTGGCCTGCTGGCAGTACAGGCACTGGCGCATGCCTATTCGAACTGCTCCAGGCGCAGCGGGTCGAGGACCTGCACGGTGCGGCCCTGCAGGTCGATGATGCGTTCGTCGATCAGCCGGCGCAGCACGCGGGAGAAGGTTTCCGGCTGGATCGACAAATGCCCGGCCACCAGTTGCTTGGCCATCGGCAGGTCGAAGCGCAGGTCGGCGTCGCCGTGGCGGTTGAGCAGCGTCAGCAGGTAGCGCACCACCCGGTGGGTGGAGTTCTTCAGCGACAGCGTCTCGATCTCGTTGATCCGCCGGTGCAGGCGGATGCACAGGGTGCCGAGCAGGGCGAAGGGCAGCTGCGGGTTGCTGTGCAGCAGCTCCAGGTAGGTGCGGTTGGCGAAGCGGTAGACCTGCGTCGGCTCCAGCGCCTGGGCCGAGGCGACGTAGTCGGGGGTGTCCATGAACATCATGGCCTCGGCGAAGGTCTGCCGGCCGACCACCACTTCCAGGACCTTCTCCTGGCCCTCCGGGGTCAGCCGGAAGATCTTCACCGCGCCGGATATCACGAAGAAGAACGCATGCGCCGGCTCGCCCTGGTGGAACAGCTTGTCGCCCTTGTCGAGGTTGAGCAGTTGGCAGGTGGCGAGCAGCTGTTCCAGCTGCGCCTCGTCGAGGGCATCGAACAGGTGATGCCCGCGCAGGATCTGCTGGTGGACGCGCTGGGACTGCATGGCGGAGCTTTCCTGGGCAGGGGACATCCGCCCAGTATGCTCGCCATGCGCGGGTTGGGGGGTGAGGCATGCTGTCACGCCGGCCTCCGGCCGATGAATGGTCATTGCGGCCGGTTGGCGCCGACGAACAGCAGGTTGTTTTCCAGGTGGATGTGCTGCATCAGGTCGCGGCGCAGCTCCTCCAGCCCGGCGTAGAGCGCGCGCCAGGTGGTGCAGGCGTTGGCCGGGGCGGTCAGGTCGTCGGTCAGCTCGGCCAGCGTGGCCAGGGACTGGGCGTGTTCGTCGTGCTCGTGGCGCATCACCCCGATCGGCCCCTGCACGTGCAGCAGCGGCACGCCCTGGTTCAGCCAGGGGAACAGGATGTGCTCTTCCTTGCACATGTGCGACTCGAGTTCTTCCTGCATCCGTTCCAGCAGCGCCACCAGGCCGTGGGGGCAGTGCGGGTGCGCGGCGTGGGTGCGCTCCACGCGCTGGGCCAGCGGCAGCAGCGCGGGGAACTGCTGGCGGTGGCGCTGGTGGTAGCGCTCGAGGATGTGCTCGATCAGTTCGGCGTTGCTCGCCTGGCGCCAGTCGCGCTCTTCGCTGGCCGGGCGCAGGGCGCGCAGTTCGTTGGCGATGCGCTCGGCGTCCAGGCCCAGTTCGCTGGCGGCTTCGCGCAGGCTGCGCTGGCCGGCGCAGCAGAAGTCCAGCTTGTAGTCGCGCAACAGGCTGGTGCTGCCGGGCAGGCTGCAGGCCAGGTCGCTGAGGGTGCGTTCGGTCAGGTTGTCGTGCATGGCGGCGGGCCTCGGGAGTCGGTGCGGTAGGCAGGCGCCAGTCTAGGAAGGGCGGTGCTCCGGGCTCCTTGATTGCGGTCAAGCGTCGCAGTGCGCGGTTTCCCGTTCGTCGTCGCCCTCGGCGATGTGCAGCAGCTGCTGCGGGTTGCGCACCAGCAGCTTCTGCCGGCCGCCGCGCACCAGGCCGCGGCCTTCCCAGGCGCAGAGGATGCGCGAGACGGTGTGCAGGGTGGTGCCGGTCATCTCGGCGATGTCCTGGCGGCTGACCGGGAAGTCGATGCGCACGCCTTCGGATTCCGCGCGGCCGCTGCTGCGCACCAGGCGCAGCACGGCGTGGGCGACGCGGCGTTCGACTTCCTCGGTGGCCAGTTCGCAGAAGCGCACGTGGGCTTCCTGCAGGCGCACGCCGATGGCCTGCACGGTGTTCAGGGCGAAGCCGGGGTGGCGCGCCAGCAGCGGTTCCCACAGCGCGGTGGGCCAGGCCAGCGCCAGGCTTTCCTGGGTGGCGGTCGCGCTGGCGGGGTAGTCCTCGCGGCCCAGGGCGCGGACGAAGCCGAACAGGTCGCCGGGGTTGACCAGGCGCACCAGCACGCGCTGGCCGTCGCAGGTCAGCTGGGTGGCCTTGAGGCGGCCGTGCACCAGCAGGTAGAAGTGCTCGGCCGGCTCGCCCTGCTCGAACACAGTGGCGCCGCAGTGCAGCGGCAGCACGCTGGCCGGGCGGAGGATGTCGTCCTGTTCCTCGCGGGTGCAGTTGGCAAAGGGTGGCAGGTTCGCCAGCCAGGCGCGGTTGATCGTCGGCTTGTCGCTCACGCTCGGGATTCCCTGGGGCCCGCCGCAGCATACCCGTTTCGCGGGGTGGCGAAACTTGAGTGGGATCAAGTCAAGGCAGCTCTCTGACCAGGCGGAAACCCAGGTTGTCCGGCGGTTGCCCGGCGCTGCAGCCGCCGCCGCGGGCGTCGCGGACGAATTCGTTGATGGCGGCGCGGTGGCGGCCCTCGGCGATGCGGATCGAGCAGGCCTCGACGCGGCTCTTTTCCGCGCCATCGGCGTCCAGGCTGACCCGCGTGTGGCAGCTCTGCGTCCACTCCCAGACGTTGCCCGCAAGGTCTGCCACGCCCAGTTCGTTGAGGCCATGGCTGCCGCGCGGCTGTGCCCGGGCCGGGCCTTCGCCGGCTGCCGCGGCCTCGAAGCGGTAGCGCGCCAGCCAGCGGCGCGCCGGGTTGCGGCCGTCGTCGATGCGCAGGGCGTCGTCGGCCCAGCGCGAGCCGGCGAAGAACGCCCATTCCTCATCGCTGGGCAGGCGCCAGCGCTGGCCGGTGCGCTTGGACAGCCACTCGGCATAGAGCTGCGCGTCCAGCAGGCTGGCGCCGGTGAGCGGCAGGTCGGCGCCGGGCGTGGCGGCCTGGCCATCCAGCGCCAGGCAGGCGCCGGCGTCCACGCAGCGGGCGTATTCGGCCCGGCTGACCTGGTATTTCATCACCGCGAAGCGCGGAACCAGGCGTTCGCTGCGCAGCGGCGCGTCCACCGGGCGGGCGTCGCGCCAGTAGTCGCCGGCGGGGCGGAAGCGGTATTCCCGCGGCGTCAGGCTGACGGTCTCCGGCGCCAGGCTCGGGTCGCTGCGCGGCAGCCAGGCGCCCAGGGCGATGGCCAGCAACAGCAGCGGAAGGGCGATGATCAGCGCCTTGCGCATCGGCGTTCCCTCGTGGCGGGGCCGGCCCTCGCGGGCCGGCCGGTGGCGTCACTTGATGGGCGAGGGCGGTTCGACCTGGCTCATCAGGTCGGAGTCCCATTGCCCCTCGACCTGGAAGTGCGCGGTGGCGCCCAGGGCCACGCCCTCGATCAGGTTGTGGTTGAGGTAGGCGTACAGGCCCGGCTGGCGGAAGGTGTACAGCGCAGCGCCGGCGGCGCCGCCGGGGATGAACCAGGTCTCCAGGCCTTCCTCCGGCGGGTTGCCGAACTTGCCGGTGGCCCAGACGTGGTCGCCGTGGCCGCCGATCAGGTGCGGGCGGGTGTCGCGGTTGGCCTGGGAGTGGACGATCAGCACGGTCTCGCCGACCTTGGCGGTCAGCGCGTTCTTGCCGGTCAGGGCGCCGACCCGGCCGTTGAACACCACGTGGCTGGGGATCAGCCCCTTCATGGTCTGCATGGTGTCGTTGAAGCTCTCGGCGGGCGTAGCGTAGCGCTTGAACTTGCCGTCCTTGTCGCGCGGCACGTAGAAGTCCTGCTCGCCGATGTAGAACACCTTGTCGTACTTCAGCGGGCGGCCGTCGCGGTCCTTCAGGCCGTCGCGCGGCAGCACCATGATCGCGCCGTTCATGCCCGAGACCACGTGCCAGGGGATCATCATCCCGCCGGGCGCGCAGTGGTAGACGAACACGCCGGGGCGGGTGGCCTTGAAGCGCAGCTTGACCTGCTCGCCGGGGTTGACGATGGTCAGCGAGCCGCCGCCCAGGGCGCCGGTGGCGGCGTGGAAGTCGATGTTGTGGGCCATGCTGTTGCTGGCCGGGTTGACCAGGGTGAGCTCGACGTAGTCGTCCTGGTGCACCACCATCAGCGGGCCGGGCACCGAGCCGTCGAAGGTCATGGCGTGGACGTGGGTTTCGTCGTCGTCGATGATCAGGTCCTTCTCCTGGATGACCATGCGGAACTCCACTACCCGCGGCTTGGCGCTGGTGCGTTGTTCGTGGGCATGGACGAAGGGCGGGGCGAGCAGCTCGACCTTGCTCCTGGCCAGCTTCGACAGGTCCGGCGCCGGCCCGGTCTGCAGCGGCGCCGACTCCTTGGCGAAGGCCAGACCGCTGCCGAGGACCGAGCCGGCGACGCCGAGCGCGACGGCTCCGGCGAGCAGGCTACGGCGCGAGAAAGGCGTTTTTTCCAGGTCAGCCATGGGTACTTCTCCTAATGGACGAGATTGCGTTGTCCACAGGGAAACCCCTTGGGCGAAAACCTTCTTTGCGCCGCAGCAAATAGCGGCGCAGCTGGACAATCTGCCGCAGCGCGCCGTCTGGTTTTTCCTACGGCGCCTGTGTGAATGCGGCAAGTGCCTGTGCGCCGAGGTAAGATTCCAGCCCAAAGAGCGAATTCCCCGCGCCAAGGCGCGGGCCCCAACGGACAAGGACCTTGCATGCGCCCGCGTGGACTCCCCCTCCTGGCCCTCACCTTCGGCGTGCTTGCCGCGCAGCAGGCCTACGCCAGCAGCGACGATTCCTGCTACCCGAGCTGGAACCTCAAGCGCGACACCCTGGACGTGTGCAACAGCCTGCCGTTCCTCAGCCCCGGCAACGACAGCCGGGTCAACCTGCAGCTGCTGCTGGCCGATGCCGGCCGCGCCAGCCTGCCGGTCAAGGCGCTGTCCGATGACGAGCAGCAGCTGGGCTACGGCCTGGTGCCCTTCCCGCTGACGCGGCTGTTCGACGAACCCATGACCGTGGAGCCCGCAGCGGCCGCCGCGGCCAAGCCGGCGGCGCCCCTGGCGGAGCTTGCGGTGCGCATCGGCCTGCCGGCGGACGCGGTGCCGGCCGAGGGCGAGCGCTTCGCCAGCGGCGAGGGCAGCCGCTGCCGCAGCAACAACCCGGCCACCGCCCAGGACTTCCTCGCCCAGCTGCTGGCCGCCGACCTGCCGCCCGCCGAGCGGCAGGGCCTGGCGCGGGCGCGCCTGGCCCTGTTGCAGGGCTGCCAGTGGGACGACGCGCAGCTCGCCGGTCTGCTGCCCAAGGACGTGGATTCCCCCGCCGGGCGCGACTTCGCCGGCTACCTGCAAGGCGTCGCCGCCTTCTACAGCGGCCACTTTCCGGCCGCGCGCAAGAGCTTCCAGGCCCTGCACGACAGCCGGCTGCCGTGGCTGCGCGAGACGGCGCGCTACATGCTCGGCCGCAGCCAGCTCAACCAGGCGCAGCAGAACGCCTTCGACGACATGGGCTACCCCGACCTGCGCAAGGTCGACCAGGCTGCGCTGAAGGTCGCCGAAAGCGACTTCAAGGCCTACCTGCAGGCTTATCCACAGGGCCGCTACGCCACCTCGGCCAAGGGCCTGATGCGCCGCGTGTACTGGCTGATGAACGACCCCGGGCGCCTGGCCGCGGAGTACGCCTGGCTGTTCGCCCAGCCGGAAGCGGCCCAGGGCAACGCCGACCAGGCCCAGCTGATCGCCGAGGTGGACAACAAGCTGCTGGTCAGCGCGCACCCGGCCGAGGTCAAGGACCCGCGCCTGCTGGCGGTGCTCGACCTGATGCAGATGCGTCACCACGAAGCCGGCGAGGGCCGCGCCCTCGACCTGCCCGGGCTGCAGGCGCAGAAGCCGCTGTTCGCCGAGCTGCCGGGGCTGCACGACTACCTGCTGGCCGCCTGGCAGCTGTACGTCGAGGAACAGCCGGCCAAGGCGGCCGAACAGCTGCCGAAGGCCCTGCCGCAGAAGCTCGACTACCTCGCCTTCAGCCAGCAGACCCTGCGCGGCTTCGCCCTGGAGGCCGGCAACGACTGGCTGGGCGCGGAGAAACTCTGGCTGCAGCTGCTGCCGCTGGCCCGCCAGCCGCTGCAGCGCGAGCAGCTGGAACTGGCGCTGGCCTTCAACTACGAGCGCAGCGACCGCCTGGTGAAGGTCTATGCGGAGAACTCGCCGGTGCGCACCCCGGCCATCCGCGAGCTGCTGCTGCGCCACATCGCCGGCCCCGAACTGCTGCGCCAGCAGGTGAAGTCCGAGACGGCGCCGGCCGAGGAGCGCGACACCGCGCTCTTCACCCTGCTGTACAAGGACCTGCTGCACGGCCGCTATGCCAACTTCGTCAACGACCTCGTGCTGCTGCCGGCCGAGCCCTCGACCAAGCCGCTGAGCGCCAGCCTCGGCTTCGTCTACGGCGGTGGGCAGCCGCTGAGCCTGTTCCAGTGGCCGGGCGGCAAGGGCAGCTCCGGCTACGACTGCCCGGCCATCCGCGACCTCGCCCTGGCCCTGCAGCAGGAGCCGCAGCCGCCGCAGGCGCTGAACTGCTTCGGCGAGTTCATCCTGCGCAACAACCTCGACAGCTTCCCGCTGGACAACCAGCCCGGCGTGCGCGAACTGGGCGGCAGCCCGTCGCTGTTCGAGGGCGAGCCCTACTCGCGCCTGGACGGCTACCTGAAGGTGATAGCCGACGACCAGGCCGGCAGCGACGACAAGGCCTACGCGCTGTACCGCGCGATCAACTGCTACGCGCCCAGCGGCTACAACGGCTGCGGCAAGCAGGACATCGCCCCGGCGCAGCGCAAGCGTTGGTTCCGCACGCTGAAGACGCAGTACGCCGATACGCCCTGGGCGAAATCGCTGAAGTACTACTGGTAGCGCGGCCATGGGCCTGGCCGCGAAGAGCCTGGCGCTGGGCCTGCTGCTATGGGGCGCCACGGCCCGCGCCGGAGTGGTGGACGCCGCCGACTACGACGCCTTCTGGCTGTGGGGCGGCGTGCAGGCCCAGCCGGTGCTGCGCCAGGCGCGCACGCTGTATGTGTTGCAAGGCCAGGTCAGCGCCCCGCGCGGCGCCCCCGAACAACCGGCGCGCCTGCACGCCCAGGGCATCGCCATGCCGCGCCTGCGCACGGGCCAGGTGTGGCTGGTATACCGCGCCCACAGCCTGCGCTGGAGCGAGGACAGCTACGCTACCCTGCTGGCCCAGCTGCGCCGCTGGCAGCGCGCCGGCAACCCGCTGCTGGGCGTGCAGATCGACTTCGACGCCCGCACCCGCTACCTCCACGAGTACGTGGCCTTCCTGCGCGACTTCCGCCGGCGCCTGCCGATCGAATACCGCCTGAGCATCACCGGCCTGCTGGACTGGAGCAGCAACGCGGAGCCGGCGACCATCAATGAACTCAAGGACGTGGTGGACGAGGTGGTGGTGCAGACCTACCAGGGGCGGCGGACGATTCCCGACTACCAGCGTTACCTGCCAAGGGTGGCGCGCCTGCAGCTGCCGTTCCGCATCGGCCTGGCGCAGTACGGGCAGTGGCAGGCGCCGGAGTATCTGGAGCGCAGTCCGTGGTTCCGGGGGTATGTGGTGTTTTTGCAGAATCCGTGAGTTGGTGGTCGGGGGGGATTTTGTAGGAGCGAGCTTGCTCGCGAACGGAGTTTGTCGGTGGCTGCAGTGTTTCGGGTTGACTCTTTTCCCTCTCCCCAGCCCTCTCCCTGAAGGGAGAGGGGGCTAGTCCGTGCCGAGAGAAGTGATGGTTTCAGTCGGAAACCTTCGGTGTTGCCGGCTGACTCAGGAATACCCAAGCACGCCGAACAGTCCCCTCTCCCTTCAGGGAGAGGGTTAGGGAGAGGGCGCTCTTCTGCTCAAGCGCCGAGATTGCCGCCGAAGCCCCGTTCGCGAGCAAGAACTAGGCGTCCCCCTCGTTCCTACGAAGAGCCTCCGCAACCACAACTCCCCCCACATCCCGCCTTAGCCGGCCGCTCCAGCAGATCCCGCATCAGCAACCCATAATCCAGCCCCACCCCCTCTGGCACCGGCAGATACACGACGTGCCCATCGCCCGGCGCGACCTCGATGGCTTCACCACGAACATTCTCCAGACGTTCCAGCCGCAGCGTATGGTTCCCACCCGGCGTCATGAGTTCGAGGCTGTCGCCCACCGCGAAGCGGTTCTTCACCCTTATCTCGGCGAGGTCGCCACGCCGCCCGCCAGTGAACTCCCCGACGAACTGCTGCCGTTCCGCCCGCGAGCTGCCGTACTGGTAGTTCTGATACTCGTCATGCACATGGCGGCGCAGGAAACCCTCGGTGTAGCCACGGTGGGCCAGGGACTCCAGCTCGTCCATCAGGCCACGGTCGAAGGGCCGGCCGGCCACGGCGTCGTCGATGGCCTTGCGGTAGGCCTGGGCGGTGCGCGCCACGTAGTAGTGCGACTTGGTGCGGCCCTCGATCTTCAGCGAGTGCACGCCCATCTCGGCCAGGCGCTGCACGTGCTGGATGGCGCGCAGGTCCTTGGAATTCATGATGTAGGTGCCGTGCTCGTCCTCGTGGGCTTCCATCAACTCGCCGGGGCGGTTGCCTTCTTCCAGCAGGAACACCGCGTCGCTGGGCGCGCCTTCGCCGAGAGTGGCTTCGCGCACCAGTTGGCCCAGTTCGTCCTCCCGCGCCGGGTGCGCCTGGTACTGCCAGCGGCAGGCGTTGGTGCAGGTGCCCTGGTTGGGGTCGCGGCGATTGATGTAGCCCGACAGCAGGCAGCGCCCGGAGTAGGCCATGCACAGGGCGCCGTGGACGAACACCTCCAGCTCCATGTCCGGGACCTTCTCGCGGATCTCGCCGATCTCCTCCAGCGACAGCTCGCGGGAGAGGATCACCCGGCTCAGCCCCTGGTCGCGCCAGAAGGCCACGCTGGCCCAGTTCACCGCGTTGGCCTGCACCGAGAGGTGGATGTTCGCCGTGGGGAAGTGCTGGCGCACCAGCATGATCATCCCCGGGTCGGACATGATCAGCGCATCCGGCCCCAGGGCCAGCACCGGTTCCAGGTCGGCCAGGAAGGTTTTCAGCTTGGCGTTGTGCGGGGCGATGTTCACCACCAGGTAGAAACGCTTGCCCAGGGCATGGGCCTCGGCGATGCCGATGGCCAGGTTGGCCAGGTCGAATTCGTTGTTGCGTACCCGCAGGCTGTAGCGCGGTTGCCCGGCATAGACGGCATCGGCGCCGTAGGCGAAGGCGTGGCGCATGGCTTTCAGCGAGCCGGCGGGGGAGAGCAGTTCGGGGGCTTGGAGCATGGCGTGGGGACGGTTGTGGATAAAACGCCGCACTCTAGCGGGGGCGGGGGTTTGGTGCCCTGCGCGGGGTCAATGCCCGGGTGTTTTTCGTAGGAGCGAGCTTGCTCGCGAATGGAGTTTCCAGGCTGCAGCGGAGCTTTGGATTGACTCCGTTCCCTCTCCCCAGCCCTCGGCTGCGCGCCCCGCCCTGAAGGGAGAGGGGGCCGTATGGCGTGAAGCGTAATGTCGAAGCTCATTGCAACGCCGAGGCTGCCGGCGAGCGCCGGTATGACGCTTGGCACGGACAGTCCCCTCTCCCTTCAGGGAGAGGGTTAGGGAGAGGGCGCTCTTCAGGTCAAGCACCGAAATTGCCGGCGAACCCCCATTCGCAAGCAACCTCACTCCAACCACCGCCGCCCCTGCAACTCCAGCAACATCTGCGCCTGCTCCGGGCCATTGCTTCCGGCGGGATAGGGCCTTGGGCGCTGGTAGTGCTCCTGCCAGCCGGCGATGATCGGGTCGATCCAGCGCCAGGCGGCCTCCACCTCGTCGCGGCGCATGAACAGCGTCGAGTCGCCCTGGATCACGTCCAGCAGCAGGCGTTCGTAGGCGTCCCAGCGGCGCTTGCCGGGGCTGGCCGTCTGCGCCAGGTTCAGGTCCAGCTCGGCCGGCTCCAGGCGCATGCCCTTGCCGGGGGTCTTGGTCATCAGTTGCAGGCTGATGCGCTCCTCCGGCTGCAACCTTATCCACAGGCGGTTGGCCGGGCCGCTGCCGTCGCCTATCAGCGCATGGGGCACCGGCTTGAACTGGATGACGATCTCCGAGCATTTCTTCGCCATGCGCTTGCCGGTGCGCAGGTAGAAGGGCACGCCGGCCCAGCGCCAGTTGTCGATCTCGGCGCGCAGGGCGACGAAGGTCTCGGTGTCGCTGTCGTTGTCCACGTTCTTCTCGAACCAGTAGGCCGGCACCTCCTGCCCGCCGATCCGCCCGGCGCCGTACTGGCCGCGCACGGTGCGGTCCTGCACGTCGAGGCCGCCGATCGGGCGCAGGGCCTGGAGGATCTTCAGCTTCTCGTCGCGCACCGACTCGGCGTCGAAGTGCACCGGCACCTCCATGGCCACCAGGCACAGCAGCTGCAACAGGTGGTTCTGCACCATGTCGCGCATGGCCCCGGCGTGGTCGTAGTAGGCGCCGCGGTTCTCCACGCCGAGGGTCTCGTTGACGCTGATCTGCACGTGGTCGACGTAGGCGCTGCGCCACAGCGGCTCGAACAGGGTGTTGGCGAAGCGCAGGGCCAGCAGGTTCTGCACCGTCTCCTTGCCCAGGTAGTGATCGATGCGGAACACCCGCGACTCGTCGAACACCTGGCCGATGGCCTGGTTGATCGCCCGCGCCGATTCCAGCGAATGGCCCAGCGGCTTCTCCAGCACGATGCGCGTGTTCGGCCCGGCCAGGCCTGCGACCTTGAGGTTCTGCGCGATGGGCGCGAAGAGGTCCGGGGCAGTGGCCAGGTAATGCACCAGCACGCGCTCGTGGCCGAACTTCAGGCGCTGGCGCAGGCGGCTGAAGTCGGCGCTCTGCGCGGCGTCCATGGCCAGGTAGTCCAGGCGCGTGGCGAAGCTCTGCCAGTCGGCGACGCTGAAGTCGGCCCGCGCGACCTGCGCCCGGCAGTGCCGCTCGGCCAGCGCCAGGTAGGCCTCCTGCGAGCGCTGGCTGCGGGCCAGGGCGAGGATGCGGGTGTCGGCCGGCAGGCGCTCCTCGCGGTGCAGGTGGTAGAGCGCCGGCAGCAGCTTGTGCAGCGCCAGGTCGCCGGTGCCACCGAACACCAGAATGTCGCAGGAAAGGGGAAATGCGGAAGTTTCGGACATCATCAGGTACTGCTCCACCACTTATTGCCTGGGCGTGACCACCTGACTTGTAGTATAACTACAAGCAGACTACATCCCTTCCGCCGATCATAGCCGAGTCCAGCCCAGTGAACCTGTTGCAGCACATTGCCCAGTCGCGTCATCTGCTTCGCAAGTCGGAACTCAAGGTCGCCGATCACGTGATGCAGGACCCCGCCTCGGTCATGCACAGCTCCATGGCCGACCTCGCCCACGGGGTGGGCGTCAGCGAGCCGACCATCGTGCGCTTCTGCCGCGCCATCGGCTGCACCGGCTTCCAGGACCTCAAGCTGAAGCTGGCGCAGAGCCTGGCCGCCGGCGCCAGCTTCGGCCAGTTCGCGATCAGCGAAAGCGACTCGGTCACCGACTTCAGCCTGAAGATCTTCGACACCACCCTGCATTCGCTGATGGAAGTGCGCGAGAAGCTCGACACCCACGCCCTGGAGCGCGCCATCGCTGCCATCGCCCACGCCCAGCGCGTGGAGTTCTACGGCTTCGGCGCCTCCGGTGCGGTGGCCGCGGACGCCCAGCACAAGTTCTTCCGCCTACTGCTCTCGGCCGCGGCCTATTCCGACCCGCACATGCAGGCGATGTCGGCGGTGACCTTGAAGCCCAGCGACGTGGCCATCTGCATCTCGCAGTCCGGCCGCTCCAAGGACCTGCTGGTGACCGCCAACCTGGTCCGCGAGGCCGGCGCCACCCTGATCACCCTGTGCCCCAGCCAGACCCCGCTGGCCGACCTGGCCACGGTGAACCTGGCGGTGGACGTCCACGAAGACACCGACATCTACACCCCGCTGACCTCGCGCATCGCCCACCTGGTGGTGATCGACGTGCTGGCCATGGGCGTGGCCATGGCCCGCGGCCCGGACCTGGTCAACCACCTCAAGAGCGTCAAGCGCAGCCTGCGCAGCCTGCGCCTGTCGCCCAAGGTGGTGAAGAGCCACGAGGAACCGCGCCCGGAAGAGGCGTCCTGAGGCGCCGCCGACCGCTCGTCGGCGTCACCGCGGCTTCACCGCCGCGCCCTCAAACTGTCATCCGTCGTCCGCATCCTGGCGTCTCCAGCCCTTCGGCCTTGGGAGATGCGAGATGCAACGCCATATCGACGACACCCAGCACCTGGACAGCAAGACCCGCCGCAAGCTCGAGGACCAGCGCCGCATGCAGTTCCGCCGGGCCATCGAGGAGCGCCTCGAAGCGCAACGCCTCGACCGCGAGATGTCCGATTATCCCGACCTGATCGCCGCCAACTACCTCAATTCTGCGCGGGCGTCGGTGAAAAGCGCTCGGCCAGCTGGCTGATCAGCGCGCGCTCCTCGCGGATGAAGGCGACGAACGCCTGGGCCACCGGGCTCAGGCGCTTGCCGCGGGCGTGCACCAGACACCAGCTGCGGTAGAGCGGCAACTCCTCCACCGGCAGTTCGCGCAGCAGCCCGGCGCGCAGTTCGCGGCTCACTGCGTGGCGCGGCAGCAGGGCCAGGCCGAGGCCGGCCAATACCCCTTCCCGTGAGCCTTCCAGCGAGGCGAATTCCAGCGTCTGCGGGAAGTGCGCGCGCTTCTGCTGGAAGTGTTCCTCGCAGGCCTTGCGCGTGCCCGAACCGGGCTCGCGGATCAGCAGCGGCCAGGATTCCAGGTCCTTCAGCGACAGCTTGGCGGCGCTGCACAGCGGGTGGTCGGGCGGCGCCACCGCGACTATCGGGTTGTTCAGGAAGGGCAGGAACTCCAGGGCCATGTCCTGCGGCACCAGGGACATGATCACCAGGTCGTCGCGGTTGTCCGACAGGCGCTTGATGACCTGGGCGCGGTTGACCACGGTGAGGTGCAGGCTGACGTCCGGGTGCTGCTTCTGGAAGGCGGCGAACAGGTGCGGGGTGATGTACTTGGCGCTGGACTCCACCGCCAGGCGCAGCTGGCCCTGCAGCGAGCCCTTGAGGTCGGAGAGCTGCATGTCCAGCACTTCCAGGCGTTGGAAGATGTCGGTGCTGGCGCGCAGCAGGGCGTCGGCGGCGTCGGTCTGGTAGAGCTTCTTGCCGATGTACTCGAACAGCGGCTGGCCGACCAGCTCCTCCAACTGGCGGATCTGCAGGCTGACCGCCGGCTGGGTCAGCGCCATTTCCTCCGCGGCGCGGCTGTAGGAACGGCTCTCGCACACCGCACGGAACACCTGCAGTTGGCGAAGTGTCATTCGCATCAAGGACTTACGCATTCGCACCGGCTCCCGCACGGGTCAGTTCGCTCGACTATAAGTCAAAAATTATGGCTATCCCAATAAATATTGATTTTGGGTAATCCTCGATCCCGCGTAGGGTAAAAAAACGCCGGAACCCTGCTCCGGCATTGCGCCGAACCGCCGCGGATCGCTCCGCGGCGGATTGCCGATTGGTTCAAGTGCCGGGTCCACGAGCCCCGGTCGAGGGAAACCGCAAGTGATCAAGAAAATCCTGATCGCCAACCGTGGGGAGATCGCTGTCCGCATCGTGCGTGCCTGCGCCGAGATGGGCATCCGTTCGGTGGCCGTCTACTCCGACGCCGACCGCCACGCCCTGCACGTGAAGCGCGCCGACGAGGCGCACAGCATCGGCGCCGACCCGCTGGCCGGCTACCTCAACCCGCGCGCCCTGGTGAACCTGGCGGTGGAAACCGGCTGCGACGCCCTGCACCCGGGCTACGGCTTCCTCTCCGAGAACGCCGAGCTTGCGGAAATCTGCGCCGAGCGCGGGATCAAGTTCATCGGCCCGTCGGCGGAAGTGATCCGCCGCATGGGCGACAAGACCGAGGCGCGGCGCAGCATGATCGCCGCCGACGTGCCCTGCACCCCGGGCACCGAGGGCAACGTCGCCGACCTCGCCGAGGCGCTGTCCGAGGCCGAGCGCATCGGCTACCCGGTGATGCTCAAGGCCACCTCCGGCGGCGGCGGCCGCGGCATCCGCCGCTGCAACAGCCGCGAGGAGCTGGAGCAGAACTTCCCCCGCGTCATCTCCGAGGCCACCAAGGCCTTCGGCAGCGCGGAAGTCTTCCTCGAGAAGTGCATCGTCAACCCGAAGCACATCGAGGCGCAGATACTCGCCGATTCCTTCGGCAACACCGTGCACCTGTTCGAGCGCGACTGCTCGATCCAGCGCCGCAACCAGAAGCTCATCGAGATCGCCCCCAGCCCGCAGCTGACCCCCGAGCAGCGCGCCTACATCGGCGACCTGGCGGTGCGCGCGGCCAAGGCCGTGGGCTACGAGAACGCCGGCACCGTGGAGTTCCTGCTCGCCGATGGCGAGGTGTACTTCATGGAGATGAACACCCGGGTGCAGGTGGAGCACACCATCACCGAGGAAATCACCGGCATCGACATCGTCCGCGAGCAGATCCGCGTGGCCTCCGGCCTGCCGCTCTCGGTCAAGCAGGAAGACATCCAGCACCGCGGCTATGCCCTGCAGTTCCGCATCAACGCCGAGGACCCGAAGAACAACTTCCTGCCCTCGTTCGGCAAGATCACCCGCTACTACGCGCCCGGCGGCCCCGGCGTGCGCACCGATACGGCGATCTACACCGGCTACACCATCCCGCCGTACTACGACTCCATGTGCCTGAAGCTGATCGTCTGGGCGCTGACCTGGGAAGAGGCCCTGGACCGCGGCCTGCGCGCCCTGGACGACATGCGCGTGCAAGGCGTGAAGACCACCGCGCCCTACTACCAGGAAATCCTCAAGAACCCGGAGTTCCGCAGCGCCCAGTTCAATACCAGCTTCGTCGAAAGCCACCCGGAGCTGACCCAGTACTCGATCAAGCGCAACCCGTCGCACCTGGCCATCGCCATCGCTACCGCCATTGCCGCCCACGCTGGCCTGTAGGGGAAGGATTCAGAACATGAGCAAGAAAATTTCCGTTACCGATACCATCCTGCGCGACGCGCACCAGTCGCTGCTGGCCACCCGCATGCGCACCGAGGACATGCTGCCGATCTGCGACAAGCTCGACAAGGTCGGCTACTGGTCGCTGGAGGTCTGGGGCGGCGCCACCTTCGACGCCTGCGTGCGCTTCCTCAAGGAAGATCCGTGGGAGCGCCTGCGCAAGCTCAAGGCCGCGCTGCCCAACACCCGCCTGCAGATGCTCCTGCGCGGGCAGAACCTGCTGGGCTACCGCCACTACAGCGACGACGTGGTGCGCGCCTTCGTGGCCAAGGCCGCGGTCAACGGCATCGACGTGTTCCGCATCTTCGACGCGATGAACGACGTGCGTAACCTGCGCGTCTCCATCGAGGCGGTGAAGGCCGCCGGCAAGCACGCCCAGGGCACCATCTGCTACACCACCAGCCCGGTGCACACCATCGACGCCTTCGTCGCCCAGGCCAAGGCCATGGCGGCCATGGGCGTGGATTCCATCGCCATCAAGGACATGGCCGGCCTGCTGACCCCCTACGCCACCGGCGACCTGGTCAAGGCCCTGAAGGACGCCCTGCCCCTGGAAGTGGTGGTGCACTCCCACGACACCGCCGGCGTGGCCAGCATGTGCCAGCTCAAGGCCGTGGAGAACGGCGCCGACCGCATCGACACCGCCATCTCCAGCATGGCCTGGGGCACCAGCCACCCGGGCACCGAGTCGATGGTCGCGGCGCTGCGCAACACCCCCTACGACACCGGCCTGGACCTGGAGCTGATCCAGGAAGTCGGCATGTACTTCCACGCCGTGCGCAAGAAGTACCACCAGTTCGAGAGCGAATTCACCGGCGTGGACACCCGGGTGCAGGTCAACCAGGTGCCCGGCGGCATGATCTCCAACCTGGCCAACCAGCTGAAGGAGCAGGGCGCCCTCAACCGCATGGCCGAAGTGCTCGAAGAGATCCCGCGGGTGCGCGAGGACCTGGGCTTCCCGCCCCTGGTCACCCCGACCTCGCAGATCGTCGGCACCCAGGCGTTCTTCAACGTGCTGGCCGGCGAGCGCTACAAGACCATCACCAACGAGGTGAAGCTGTACCTGCAGGGCCGCTACGGCAAGGCCCCGGGGCAGATCAACGAGCAACTGCGGCGCCAGGCCATCGGCAACGAGGAAGTCATCGACGTGCGCCCGGCCGACCTGATCAAGCCCGAGCTGGACAAGCTGCGCGGCGAGATCGGCGCGCTGGCCAAGTCCGAAGAGGACGTGCTGACCTACGCCATGTTCCCGGACATCGGCCGCAAGTTCCTCGAGGAACGCGAGGCCGGCGCGCTGAAGCCCGAGGAACTGCTGCCGATCCCCACCGGCAACGGCGTGGCCGCGGCCGGCGGCGAAGGCGTGCCGACCGAGTTCGTGGTCGACGTGCACGGCGAGAGCTACCGCGTGGACATCACCGGCGTCGGCGTGAAGACCGACGGCAAGCGCCACTTCTACCTGTCCATCGACGGCATGCCCGAAGAGGTGGTGTTCGAGCCGCTCAACGAGTTCATCGGCGGCGGCGGCAACAAGCGCAAGCACGCCAGCGCGCCGGGCGACGTCAGCACCACCATGCCGGGCAACATCGTCGACGTGCTGGTGAAGGAAGGCGACAGCGTGAAGGCCGGCCAGGCCGTGCTGATCACCGAAGCCATGAAGATGGAAACCGAGGTGCAGGCGCCCATCGCCGGCACCGTCAAGGCGATCCACGTAGCCAAGGGTGACCGCGTCAACCCGGGCGAGGTGCTGATCGAGATTGAAGGCTGACCGACGGACAGACGGGTCTCAAGGTTCAGTCCCCGGGGGAGCACGATGCTCCCCCTTTTTTTGCCTTTGCGAAAGCCATCACCTTCCGGCGCGGCCGGCTCGCCGCTTCATTGACCTGCATCCAGGCCCTTCGCCGCGCGCACGCCTATAAACGGCAGGCCGCAGGCCGAGTTCCGGGGAGGAGGCGATGCGTTTCGCGATTGCTCTGCTGTTGACCGTCAGTTGTACCGCCCTGGGCGACGAGGCCGCCCAGGCGCGCTTCGACGCCATCATGGCCGACCCCGCCAAGCGCGAGCAGGCCTATGCCGCCGGCCACGAGCGCATCGTGCTGTGCCGCAACTGCCACGGCGACGACGGCAACAGCCGGCGCGACTACATCCCGAACCTGGCCGCGCAGGCCCCGGGCTACCTGTTCACTGCCTTCGAGCGCTACGCCAGCGGGCAGCGCAGCGACTTCGTGATGAACCAGGCGGCCCGGATGCTGAGCCTCGACGAGCGGGTGAACATCGCCGTGTACTACAGCCAGCAGACGGTGCGGCCGCGCCAGGGCACGGTGGACGATGCGCTGCGCGCCAGGGGCGAGGCGCTGTTCGGGCAGGTCTGCGTGGCCTGCCATGGTCCGCAGGGGCTCGGCCAGCAGGGCGTGCCGCGCATCGCCGGGCAGCCGGCGACCTACCTGCAGCGGACGCTGGAGGCCTACCGCGACAAGGATCCGCGCCGCGCCGGCTCGACCATGCTGGCGGTGGCGTCGCAGCTGCAGGCCGGGGATATCGAGGCGCTGGCGGCCTACCTGCAGCAATTGCACCCCTGAGGCGGGCAAATCCTTATATAATGCACGGTCTTTTCCCACCGTCAGTGATAGCGACCATGAGCCTGCCACCCTGCCCCAAATGCAATTCCGAATACACCTACGAGGACGGCGCGCTGCTGGTCTGCCCGGAATGCGCCCATGAATGGTCGGCCGATGCCGCCGTCGAAGGCGAGGGCGATGCCAAGGTGATCAAGGACGCCGTCGGCAACGTGCTGCAGGACGGCGACACCGTCAGCGTGATCAAGGACCTGAAGGTCAAGGGCTCGTCCCTGGTGGTCAAGGTCGGCACCAAGGTGAAGAACATCCGCCTGGTGGACGGCGACCACGACATCGACTGCAAGATCGACGGCATCGGCGCCATGAAGCTGAAGTCGGAGTTCGTGAAGAAGGTCTGAGCCACCTCGGCTTTTGTAGGCGCGGATTCATCCGCGATCGCCGCGCACGGGCCCGGCCGATCGCGGACGGAGTCCGCTCCTACGGTTCCAGGATGCACGGCTTTTCGTAGGATGGGTTGAGCTTGCGAAACCCATGCGGTCACGGTGATGGGTATCGCTTCGCTCAACGCCATCCTACGAAAAAGCGCCGCGGCGCAGTCGCGTAGGAGCGGGCCCTGCCCGCGAATCGCGCGCAGCGCGCGCGCTACTCCGCCGGCTGCAGGTCCTGGCGCAGCAGTTCCAGGGCTTCGCGCGGGCCACCGGAGACGATCTGGGTGGGCACTGCCAGCATCAGGTTCAGCGGCAGGCCAAAGGCTTCCAGGACGTTGCCGTCGCGGTCGCGGCCGGGCTGCTGGCCGAGCCATTCCGGGTACTTGCGGCGCATGCGCTCGAGGTAGCTGCCGGCGTCCGGCAGGTAGCCGTACAGCGGCTTGCCCAGGGCCGCGGCGTAGCCGACCTCGAAGCAGGTGCCGCTGTCCGGCTCGCTACCGCGGAACGATGCCAGGTTGGCCAGCACGCAGTCGGCCTCGGCGATCAGGCGCAGGTTGGCGCGGTAGATCCAGATCGCCTGCTGGTGCGGCTCGCTGATTTCCGCCGGCACCTGGACGTCCAGCGGGAACAGCCCCTCGAACCCGTATTCCGCGCACAGTGCCTTGAGCTGCGCGCCGTGCCCGGCGGCGTCGGGGCGGAACACGTCGGGGCCGGCGAGGTAGATCTTCAGCATGGTCACAATCCCATGAACGACAGCATCAGGAAGGTGGCGAAGAGCACGAAGTGAGTCATGCCCTCGATGGCGTTGGTCTTGCCGTCGTGCAGGTTGAAGCCGGCCACCATCAGGGTGATGAACATCATGCCGGTCTGCAGCGGCGTCATGGCCATCTGGATCGGCTGGCCCTTGAACAGCGCCAGGGCCTCGATCACCGGCACGGTGAGGATCACCGTGGACAGCGAGGCGCCCAGGGCGATATTGACCACCGGTTGCATGCGGTTGGCCAGCGCGGCGCGCAGCGCGGTGAGGATTTCCGGGCTGGCGGAGATGGCCGCCACCAGCAGCGCCGGGACGATCGGCGGCACGCCGCTGCCTTCCAGGCTGACGTCCAGGGCCTTGGACATGACCTCGGCCAGTGCGCCGATCAGCACCACCCCGGCCACCAGCAGGGCCATGGACTGGCGCGTGCTGCCGTGGGCCTCGTGGCCGTGCTGCTGCTCGCCGTGTACCGCGTAGTTGTAGGCGAAGAAGTAGCTGTGCTGGCCGGTCTGCATGCGCAGGAACAGGCCGTAGAGCATGACCATGCAGCCGATGGTGAACAGCGAGTAGAGCTTCCACTGCGCCGCCGGGATCAGCTCCGGGACCACCATGGAGATGCCCACCGCGGTGAGGATCATGGTCACGTAGGTCTTGCCCGAGTCGTCGTTGTACGACTGCTCGCCGTGCTTCAGGCCGCCGAGCAGCGCGGCCAGGCCGAGGATGCCGTTCATGTCCAGCATCACCGCGGCGTAGATGGTGTCGCGGGCCAGGGTGGGGGAGTGGTTGTGGCCCATCATGATGGCCAGGATGACCACCTCCACCAGCACCGCGGCGAGGGTCAGGATCATGGTGCCGTAGGGCTCGCCGACCTTCTCCGCAAGAATCTCGGCATGGTGCGCCACGCGCAGCGAGACGCTGATGATCGAGGCCAGCAGGACGCTGGCGACTACCCCGGCCAGGGCCTTGCCGCCTTCGAGCAGGCTGTGTTCCAGGGGGTAGACCAGCACCGCCAGGAGCAGGGCGAGGAGGAGGAATTTCTCGTCTTTGAGCAGGCGCAGCATCGTCGGAGGACATCCATTCCATGGGATAGAGGCGCCCATCTTAGGCCTTGCCCGGGGCCTTGCCCACCGTCGCCGGGGCGCAGACACCTATGAGGTTATCCGCCGTTTGGCGCGCGCTTCGGGGTCGGCCGAAACGCCCGGCCGACCTGCCGCGTTACCTCAGGCCGGCTCGACCAACAGCACCGCGCCATCCTGCCCGGTGACCTTCACCTGGGCGCCGGCCGGCAGGTCGGGGCCGCTGACCAGCCACAGGCTGTCGCCGACGCGGATCTTGCCGCGGCCGCCGATGATGGCGTCGTGCAGGGCGAACTGCCGTCCGACCAGCTCGCTGCCGCGGCGGTTCAGGCCGCTGGCGGCTTCGCCGGCGCCCGCGCGGTGCTGGTAGCGCCACCAGAACACCACGGTGAGCAGCGCCAGGATGCCGAAGGCGAGGAACTGCCAGGTCCAGGCCAGGGCCGGGGCGAAGAAGGCGAGCACGCCGGTGGCCGCGGCGGCGATGCCGATCCACAGCAGGTAGCCGCCGGCGCCGAACACCTCGAGGATCAGCAGCAGGGTGCCGAAGGCCAGCCAGTCCCAGAAGCTCAGGTGTTGCAGATAGCCCCACATGGCTCAGCCCCGGCCCTTGGCGCCCGGGGCGCCATCGCCGAAGGTGGCCTTGACGATCTCGCCGATGCCGCCCACCGCGCCTATCACCTGGCTGGCCTCCAGCGGCATCAGCACTATCTTGCTGTTGTTCGAGGCGGCCAGCTGGCCGAGGGCGTCGACGTATTTCTGCGCGACGAAGTAGTTCACCGCCTGCACGTTGCCGCTGGCGATGGCCTCGGAGACCACCTGGGTCGCCCGCGCCTCGGCTTCGGCCTGGCGCTCGCGGGCCTCGGCTTCGAGGAAGGCGGCCTGGCGCTGGCCCTCGGCCTTGAGGATCTGCGCCTGCTTCTCGCCCTCGGCGGTGAGGATTTCCGCGGCGCGCTTGCCCTCGGCATCGAGAATCTGCGCGCGCTTGAGGCGCTCGGCCTTCATCTGGCTGGCCATGGCTTCCACCAGGTCGGCCGGCGGGCTGATGTCCTTGATCTCGATGCGGGTGACCTTCAGGCCCCAGGGCGCGGTGGCCTCGTCGACGGTGCGCAGCAGGCGCTCGTTGATCGCGTCGCGCTGGCTGAGCATGTGGTCCAGCTCCATGGAGCCGAGCACGGTGCGGATATTGGTCATCACCAGGTTGCGGATGGCGTTCTCCAGGCCGCTGACCTCGTAGGCCGCGCGCGCCGCGTCGACCACCTGGTAGAAGCACACCGCGTCGATCTGCACGATGGCGTTGTCGGCGCTGATGGCCTCCTGCGGGGGGATGTCCAGCACCCGCTCCATCATGTTGATCTTCTGCCCGATGCGGTCCATCACCGGGACGATGATGTTCAGCCCCGGCTTGAGGGTGCCGGTGTAGCGGCCGAAGCGTTCCACCGTCCACTCGTTGCCCTGGGGTACCACCTTGAAGCCCATGAACACGATCGCCACCGCGAGGATGACGAAGAGGATCAGGACACTGCCGGTTTCCATTTGCTGCACTCCTTGGTCGATTGGGACTTCCGTGGCGCCCGGCTCCCAAAGGAGCAGGGCGGCGGGAAAAGCTAACCCTTTCCCGTGTCATCCCGCGAGCCCTGTCGGGCTCGGAGATTTCCTATTTCTGCTCGCTCTGCGGCGTCACCCGCAGTACTTCCTCGATGGTGGTCAGGCCCGCGGCGACCTTCTGCGCGCCGGACAGGCGCAGGCTGCGCATGCCTTCCTTGAAGGCCTGGCGGCGCAGCGGGATGAGGTCGGTGTCGGCGGTGATCTGTTCCTTCAGGCTGTCGGTCAGCAGCATGATCTCGTACACCCCGGCGCGGCCGCGGTAGCCGGTGTCGCGGCATTCCAGGCAGCCCACCGCCTGCTGCGCGCCGGTGGGCAGCGGGGCGTTCCAGGGCCGCGTCAGCTCCTGCCAGTCGCTCTCCTCCAGCTCCAGCGGCGCCTTGCAGTGCGGGCACAGGGTGCGCACCAGGCGCTGGGCCATGACGCCGAGCACGGTGGCGCGGATCAGGTAGTAGGGCACGCCCAGTTCGAGCAGGCGGGTGATGGCCGTGGGCGAGTCGTTGGTGTGTAGGGTGGAGAGCACCAGGTGCCCGGTCAGCGCCGCCTGGATGGCCATCTCGGCGGTCTCCAGGTCGCGGATCTCGCCGACCATGATGATGTCCGGGTCCTGCCGCAGCAGGGCGCGCACGCCGCTGGCGAAGGTCAGGTCGATGTTGTGCTGCACCTGCATCTGGTTGAACGAGGGCTCGATCATCTCGATCGGGTCCTCGATGGTGCAGACGTTCACCTCGTCCGTGGCCAGCTGCTTGAGCGTGGTGTAGAGGGTGGTGGTCTTGCCCGAGCCGGTGGGGCCGGTGACCAGGATGATGCCGTTGGGCTGGTTGGTCATGCTCTGCCAGCGGCGCAGGTCCTCGGGGGAGAAGCCCAACTGGTCGAAGCTCTTGAGCAGCACCTCGGGGTCGAAGATCCGCATCACCATCTTCTCGCCGAAGGCGGTGGGCAGGGTCGACAGGCGCAGTTCCACCTCGGCGCCGTCCGGGGTCTTGGTCTTCACCCGGCCGTCCTGGGGCTTGCGCTTCTCGGCGACGTTCATGCGGCCGAGGGACTTCAGGCGGCTGACCACCGCCATGGTGACCTGCGGCGGGAACTGGTAGACGTTGTGCAGCACGCCGTCGATGCGGAAGCGCACCGTGCCCTGCTCGCGCCGCGGCTCGATGTGGATGTCGCTGGCGCGCTGCTGGAAGGCGTACTGGAACAGCCAGTCGACGATGGTGACGATGTGCGCGTCGTTGGCGTCCGGCTCCTGGTCGCTGGCGCCCAGGTTGAGCAACTGCTCGAAGTTGCCCACGCCGCTGGTCTTCATGTCCTGGGCGGAGGCGCCGCTGACCGACTTGGCCAGGCGGTAGAACTCGGTGGTGAAGCGCTGGATGTCCAGCGGGTTGCACACCACGCGCTTGATCGGGCGCTTGAGCACGTGGGTCAGGTTGCCTTCCCAGCTGTGCACGAAGGGCTGGGCGCTGGCGATGGTGACGCTGTCCGGCGCCACGGCCACGGCGAGGATCTTGTGGCGCTGGGCGAAGGCGTAGGACATCAGCGGGGTGACCGCGGCGACGTCGATCTTCAGCGGGTCGATGCGCAGGTAGGGCTGGCCGGAATACTCGGCCAGCCAGTGCACCAGGGCGTCGAGGTCCAGGTGGCGGCCGGGGCGGTGCTGGTCCGGCACCTGCTGGGCGGCGAGGAATTCCAGGGGATGCTGCTGGTTCTTCACCGCGCTGCGGCGGATCGCCAGGCACTGTTCGGCGTCGTTCTGCGCGACGCGGCCCTGGGCGACCAGCTCGTGGAGGATATCGGCCAGGTCAAGCCAGCGATCCTGGGCGGGCGAAGCGAAGACGGACATTCGGACTCCCTGCGTTCGTGTGTGCCGCGGACGGCTGCGGGTGGAGCTGGTCTGAGTCCGGCCCGCGCCGTCGGGTTCCCCAGCTTATTTCAAAAGCGCCTTCCAAGGCTTGAGGGTCAGCACAGTATGGGCCTGGGCGGCAAGGGCATCCAGGTCCGCGCTGTCGCGCCGGTGCAGGGCCTGTTCCAGCTTGGCCAGCTCGCCGTACAGGCGGTCGGCCTCGGGCAGGTCGAGCACGCCGCGGGCCAGACGCAGCCACACCAGCAGGCGTTGCAGGCGCGGCAGTTGTTCGGCGAGCAGTTCCGGCTGCTGCTGGGCGTGGGCCAGGGGCAGGCCCTCGGCCTCCTCGGCGAGCAGGCGCGGCAGCCACTTGCCCAGGGCCGCGGCGCCCTGGCGGTTGCCGCGCTCGTTGCGGCCTTCCTGCCAGGCGCGGGCCAGCAGCCAGCGCGAGGCTTGCAGGGAGAACAGGCCCCAGCGCGTCTGGCCGAGTTCGGCGCGGAAGGCTTCCGGCGCCTGCTGGCGCGCGGCTTCGTCGGCTTCGCCCTGTTCGATGCGCGGGCGCCAATCGCCGATCAGCGCGTCCAGCGCGGTGCGCAACTCGCGGCTGCTGGCGCGCGGCGCGGCCTGGCCGAGGCTGCCGAGCAGGGCGCGCAGGTCCACCAACTGCTGCAGCCACTCCTGCAGCAGGCGCCAGTGGCCGTTGAAGCGGTACTGCTCGGCCAGGCGCTGGCTGCTGCCCAGCAGCGACCAGGCGATGGCGGCGAAGGCGCCGTCCAGCGGGGTTTCCGCCAGCAGCTTCTGGGTGTCCGGGTGCACCGTGTAGCTGGCCGGGTCGAACAGCCGGTAGCCGCGCTCGGCCTTGCTGATGTCGCAGGGCATCAGCGGCAGGTCGGCGGCCAGCTCGGCGGCCAGTTCCAGCAGCGCGGCGGGTTCGCCCTGGCGCAGTTCCAGCTCCAGCTCGCAGATTTCCTCTTCCTGCTGGTCGGCGACGACCTTGCCCAGGTCGAGGGCGGCTTCGATCGCCACCTTGGTCTTGCCGCGGCCCCAGGCGATCTCGGCGCGCTGGCGAGTGAAGTCGGTGCTGAAGATCGGCTGCAGCTGCTGCTTGTCGAGGTCGGCCAGGGCCGCCGGCCAGCAGGAGTCGTCGAGCTTGCCCAGGTCCAGCTCGGGCTTGTCCAGGTACCAGTCCCACTCGTTGCGCTCGGACAGCCCGGCGACGCTGTGGCCGCGGCTCTTCAGCGTCTGGATGTACTGCTCGCCGTCGCGGCGCAGGCGCAGCGCCACCTTGGCCCGGGCCAGGTCGCGGCCGGGGGTGTCGTAGTACTGGTTGTACAGCTCGCTCTGCTGCCAGCCGGACTTGTTGCGCTTCTTCAGCAGCGGGTGGTCGCGCAGCGCCTCGAGGGTCTGGTGGCTGGCGCGCAGCTTGATTTCGGTTTCTTTCTGCATGGCGGAGTCCGGGAAGGAAAAGGGTAGACGGGCCCGCAGGGCTTGGCGCGGGAGCGTTCGTCGAAGCCCGCTAGTGTACAGGACCGCGTCGCCGCGCCGCTGTTCCACGCGACAGCGGCGGTTCAATTGCACGCCATCCTGGGCCATGATGGGTACAACGCTTCCGGAGACGCCCATGCCCCTGCCGAGCCTGAAAGACCGTTTCGCCCAGTTGCTCGCCCTGCCGTCGGTGAGCTGTACCCAGCCCGCCCTGGACCAGTCCAACCGCCCGGTGGTGGAGCTGCTGGCCACCTGGCTGGGCGACCTGGGCTTCGCCTGCGAATTGCAGGAGATCGCCCCGGGCAAGTTCAACCTGCTGGCGAGCCTGGGCAGCGGCCCCGGCGGCCTGGTGCTGGCCGGGCACACCGACACCGTGCCCTACGACGAGTCGTTGTGGAAAAGCGACCCGCTGCGCCTGGACGAGCGCGACGGGCGCTGGTACGGCCTGGGCAGCTGCGACATGAAGGGCTTCTTCGCCATCGCCATCGAGGCGCTGCTGCCGCTGCTGGACAAGCCCCTGCGCCAGCCATTGCTGATCCTCGCCACCTGCGACGAGGAAAGCTCCATGGCCGGCGCCCGCGCCCTGGCCGAGGCTGGCCGGCCGCTGGGGCGCGCCGCGGTGATCGGCGAGCCCACCGGGCTGCGGCCGATCCGCCTGCACAAGGGGGTGATGATGGAGCGTATCGACATCCTCGGGCAGAGCGGCCATTCCTCCGACCCGAGCCTCGGCCACAGCGCCCTGGAGGCCATGCACGCGGCCATCGGCGAGCTGCTGGCGCTGCGCGCGCAGTGGCAGAAGGAATTCAACAACCCGCAGTTCGGCGTGCCGCAGCCGACGTTGAACCTGGGCTGCATCCACGGCGGCGACAACCCCAACCGCATCTGCGGCCAGTGCGCCCTGGAGTTCGACCTGCGGCCGCTGCCGGGGATGGATCCGCAGGCCCTGCGCCGGGCCATCGACGAGCGCCTGGCGCCCCTGGCCGAGCGCTTCGCGGTGCGTCTGGACTACCAGCCGCTGTTCCCCGCCGTGCCACCCTTCGAGCAGGCCGCGGACAGCGAGCTGGTGCGCCTGGCCGAGCGCCTCAGCGGGCATTCGGCGGAAGCGGTAGCCTTTGGCACCGAAGCACCGTATCTTCAGCAGCTTGGTTGCCAGACCCTGGTCCTGGGCCCCGGCGACATCGCCTGCGCCCACCAGCCGGACGAACATCTGGAACTCGCTCGCATCCCGCCGACCGTGGAACTGCTGCGCGGCTTGATCCAGCATTACTGCCTGTAACCGCCCTGAAGAGGAGAAACCCGTCGATGTGCATGCGACGACGATAACCGCCGCTCCCGCCGCCCTTGCCGGCCATTCGCACTCGACAACCCTTCATCGCCCGCTCACAGGCCACCTGGACAATGCAAGACTACGTCACCTGGTTACGTCACGCTTCTCCCTACATCAACGCCCACCGGGACTGCACCTTCGTGGTCATGCTGCCCGGCGAGGGCGTGGAAGACCCGAACTTCGGCAACATCGTCCACGACCTGGTGCTGCTGCACAGCCTGGGCGTGCGCCTGGTGCTGGTCCACGGCTCGCGCCCGCAGATCGAGGCGCGCCTGGCCCAGCGCGGCCTGGCGCCGCGCTTCCACCGCGACCTGCGGGTGACCGATGCGCCCACCCTGGAATGCGTGATCGACGCCGTGGGCAGTCTGCGCATCGCCATCGAGGCGCGGCTGTCCATGGACATGGCCGCCTCGCCCATGCAGGGCGCGCGCCTGCGCGTGGCCGCGGGCAACCTGGTCACGGCGCGGCCGATCGGCGTGGTCGAGGGCATCGACTACCACCACACCGGCGAGGTGCGGCGCATCGACCGCAAGGGCATCGGCCGCCTGCTCGACGAGCGCTCCATCGTGCTGCTCTCGCCGCTGGGCTACTCGCCCACCGGGGAAATCTTCAACCTCGCCTGCGAGGACGTGGCCATGCGCGCGGCCATCGAGCTGGACGCCGACAAGCTGATCCTGTTCGGCGGCGAGCGCGGCCTGCTCGACGAGGACGGCAAGCTGGTCCGCGAACTGCGCCCGCAACAGGTGCCGGCGCACCTGCAGCGCCTGGGCAACAGCTACCAGGCCGAGCTGCTCGACGCCGCCGCCCAGGCCTGCCGCGCCGGGGTGCGGCGCAGCCACATCGTCAGCTACACCGAGGACGGCGCGCTGCTCAGCGAGCTGTTCACCCGCACCGGCAACGGCACCCTGGTGGCCCAGGAGCAGTTCGAGCAACTGCGCGAGGCGGGCATCGAGGACGTCGGCGGCCTGCTGGAGCTGATCCGCCCGCTGGAAGAGCAGGGCATCCTGGTGCGCCGCTCGCGCGAGGTGCTGGAGCGCGAGATCGAGCAGTTCAGCATCGTCGAGCGCGAGGGCCTGATCATCGCCTGCGCGGCGCTGTACCCCATCGCCGATTCCGACGCCGCCGAGCTGGCGTGCCTGGCGGTCAACCCGGAATACCGCCACGGCGGGCGCGGCGACCAGTTGCTGGAGCGCATCGAGAAGCGCGCCCGGGCGCTGGGCGTGAAGACCCTCTACGTGCTTACCACCCGCACCGCCCACTGGTTCCGCGAGCGCGGCTTCCAGCCCAGCAGCGTCGAACGCCTGCCGGCGGCGCGGGCGTCGCTGTACAACTACCAGCGCAATTCGCAGGTGTTCGAGAAGAGCCTGTAGTTCAACGCCCTCTGCCTTTCGTAGGAGCGGATCTTATCCGCGAATCGCGCCGGGATGTCCGGCTATCGCGGACAAGGTCCGCTCCTACGGGGGAGGAATACCGTGCTTCCCGGCACAACCTGTAGGAGCGGGCCCTGCCCGCGAATCGCGCGCAGGGCGCGCTCCTACAGGGGAATGGTGCGGGTGGGGCGGCGTAGCGGATCTTATCCGCGAATCGCGCGCAGGGCGCGCTCCTACAGGGGAATGGTGCGGGTGGGGCGGCGTAAGCGGATCTTATCCGCGAATCGCGCCGGGATGTCCGGTTATCGCGGACAAGGTCCGCTCCTACGGGGGAGGAATATCGCAACCTGTAGCGGGCCCTGCCCGCGAATCGCGCGCAGGGCGCGCTCCTACAGGGGAATGGTGCGGGTGGGGCGGCGTAGCGGATCTCATCCGCGAATCGCGCCGGGATGTCCGGCTATCGCGGACAAGGTCCGCTCCTACGGGGGGGAATATCGCAACCTGTAGGAGCGGGCCCTGCCCGCGAATCGCGCGCAGGGCGCGCTCCTACAGGGGAATGGTGTGGGTGGGGCGGCGTAGGAGCGGATCTTATCCGCGAATCGCGCCGGGACGTCCGGCTATCGCGGGCAAGGTCCGCTCCTGCGGGGCTTAAACGCCGATCACCCCGAGGATGCTCGCCTGGTAGGCCGCCACGAAGGTGTCGAAATCCCCTTCCGGCTGGCGTTCCAGTTCCTCTTGTTCGGCCAGGGAGATCTTCGCCATGGCCTCGAAGGCTTCCTGCTCGATGGCCGGCAGCGGTCGGGCGAGGGTTTCCGCGTGTTCGCGGCTCTTGCGCAGGGCGAAGGTGGTGAAGCTTTCGCCGCGCTCGCGCATTTCCGCCAGGACCTGCGCGGACGGCGTGCGCTCCGGATCGGCCACCTTCTCGCGCTGCTGCGCCAGGCTCTGCGCATGGGCGTCGCCGCCGGTGGCGCGGTCGAGCAGTTCGGCGATGGGCGCGATGCGTTCCAGCAGTTCGCTGGCCCAGACCTGCAACGGCACGGTCTGCCCGCCACGCTGCAGGTGCAGCCCCGGGCGGCGGCCTTCCTTGACCACCTTGAGGAAGTTGCTGGTGGCCGCGCCGCACTCGCCGTCGGCCAGCAGCGGGCTGTCCTGCAACGCGCAGTAGAGCAGGAAGGCGTCGAGGAAGCGGCCCTCGGCGGCGTCGATGCCCAGCGGCAGGAAGGGGTTGATGTCCAGGCAGCGCGCCTCGACGTACTGCACGCCGCGCGACTCCAGGGCCTGGATCGGCCGCTCGCCTGAGTAGGTCACGCGTTTCGGGCGGATGCTGGAGTAGTACTCGTTCTCGATCTGCAGCACGTTGGTGTTCAGCTGCACCCACTCGCCGTCCTGCTTGGTGCCGATCTTCTGATAGGGCGGGTAGGGCGTGCCCACCGCGCTGCGCAGGCTCTCGACGTAGCTTTCGAGGTCGTTGTAGCAGGGCGTCAGGCCGGCCTGGGCGTTGTTCTGGTAGCCCAGGTCGCTCATGCGCAGGCTGGTGGCCCAGGGCAGGTACAGGGTGTGCTCGTCGAACTGCTGCAACTGGTGCGGGCGGCCGCGCAGGAAACCGGCGTCCAGCGCCGGCGAGGCGCCGAACAGGTACATCAGCAGCCAGCTGTAGCGGCGGAAGTTGCGGATCAGGGCGATGTAGTGCGCCGACTGGAAGTCGCGCAGCGCCATGCCGCCGTCCTCGTGGCGCTGTAGCAGCTGCCACAGCCCCTCGGGCAGCGAGAAGTTGTAGTGGATGCCGGCGATGCACTGCATGGTCTTGCCGTAGCGCAGCGCCAGGCCCTTGCGGTAGACGTACTTGAGGCGGCCGATGTTGGAGCTGCCGTAGCGCGCGATCGGAATGCTCTCTTCGTCGGGCAGCTCGCAGGGCATCGACGGGCTCCACAGCAGCTCGCCGTCCAGGCGCTGGCTGGCGAAGCGGTGGATGCTCTCCAGGGACGCCAGGGTCTGCTCGACGCCGGTGCTGGTGGGGGTGATGAACTCCAGCAGCGCCTCGGAGTAGTCGGTGGTGATCTGCGGGTTGGTCAGGGCCGAGCCCAGGGCCTTGGGGTGCGGGCTCAGGGCCAGGCGGCCATTGCCGTCGACGCGCAGGCACTCGCGCTCGATGCCGTGCAGACACTGGCTGAGCAGGGGCAGGTTGGCAGCGTCGCCGAGCAGCGCCAGGCGGCGGGAGAGTAGGTCGCTCAATTTGATGTCCTTCACGCGGCAGTCGCCCCACTATGGGGGTGGACCGGGCGGTCTACAAGGGGGTGGGCGGCCGGCGTTGTCGCCTGGCGGGCTGCGACTCACCGGAGCCCGCGTGGCGCGCGGGCTGCCGATGGTCAGGATAGAGCAGGAAAGGGGCTCGGGCTTACAGCTGGGCGAAGGTGCCTTGTCCCTTGGCGACCAGCTTGTCGCCCTGGAGCACGTCGGCCTCCACCACCAGCGTGCGGCGCCCGGCGTGCAGGACCTTCGCCACGCAGCGCACCTCGCCTTCGGCGACGGCGCGTATGTAGTTGATCTTGCATTCCAGGGTGACGCTCTGGCGGTCGAAGCCATGGGCGCTGGAGCAGGCCAGGCCCATGGTCACGTCCATCAGCGAGAAGATCGCCCCGCCATGCATCACGTTGCCGCGGTTGCGCAGGTGCTCGGCCATCTTCAGGCTCACTTCGGCCTCGCCATCGCCCAGGCGCACCGGCTCAAGGCCGATGTTCTCGCTGAAGGCGCTGATCATGACGTCGCGGCTGGGCATCTCGCTCATGGGGCTTCCCTACTTCTTCTTCAGTTGCTTGGCATTGGCGAACAGCGCGGCCATGGCGTTGTTCGCCGGGGCCTTCTCCTGCTGCCGCGGGGCGCTGCGCTCGCCACGCTGGCCACCGTTGCCGCGGCCGCCGCCGCGCGGGCCCTCGACCTTCTCGCCGGGGGTGTCGCCCATGCGCATGGACAGGCCGACGCGGTTGCGCGGGATGTCCACTTCCATGACCTTGACCTTGACGATGTCACCGGCCTTGACCACTTCGTACGGGTCCTTGACGAACTTCTCCGACAGCGCCGAGATGTGCACCAGGCCGTCCTGGTGCACGCCGATGTCGACGAAGGCGCCGAAGTTGGTGACGTTGGTCACCACGCCTTCGAGCACCATGCCCGGCTTGAGGTCCTTGAGGCTCTCGACGCCGTCCTGGAACTCGGCGGTCTTGAACTCCGGGCGCGGGTCGCGGCCGGGCTTGTCGAGTTCCTTGAGGATGTCGGTGACGGTGGGCAGGCCGAACTGCTCGTCGGTGAACTTCTTCGGGTCCAGGCGCTTGAGGAAGGCCGAGTCGCCGATCAGCGAGCGGATGTCGCGGCCGGTGTCGGCGGCGATGCGCTGCACCAGCGGGTAGGTCTCCGGGTGCACAGCCGAGGCGTCCAGCGGGTTGTCGCCGTTCATCACGCGGAGGAAGCCGGCGGCCTGCTCGAAGGTCTTCTCGCCCAGGCGGCTGACCTTCTTCAGGTCGTCGCGGGACTTGAACGCGCCGTTGGCGTCGCGGTGCGCGACGATGTTCTGCGCCAGGGTGCTGTTGAGGCCGGAGATGCGCGCCAACAGGGCGGCGGAGGCGGTGTTGACGTCCACGCCCACGGCGTTCACGCAGTCTTCCACCACCGCGTCCAGGCTGCGCGCCAGTTGCAGCTGGGACACGTCATGCTGGTACTGGCCGACGCCGATGGACTTGGGCTCGATCTTCACCAGCTCGGCCAGCGGGTCCTGCAGGCGGCGGGCGATGGAGACGGCGCCGCGCAGCGACACGTCGAGGTCGGGGAATTCCCGGGCGGCCAGTTCGGAGGCCGAGTACACCGAGGCGCCGGCCTCGCTGACCATGATCTTGGTGCACTTGAGCGCCGGGTATTTCCTGATCAGCTCGGCGGCCAGCTTGTCGGTCTCGCGGCTGGCGGTGCCGTTGCCGATGGCGATCAGCTCGACCTGGTGCTTGGCGCACAGCGCGGCGAGCACGGCGATGGTCTGGTCCCACTGGTTCTTCGGCGCGTGGGGGTAGACGGTGGCGGTGTCCAGCAGCTTGCCGGTGGCGTCGACCACGGCGACCTTCACGCCGGTGCGCAGGCCCGGGTCCAGGCCCAGGGTGGCGCGCGGGCCGGCCGGGGCGGCCAGCAGCAGGTCGTGCAGGTTGCGGGCGAAGACGTTGATCGCCTCGGCGTCGGCGCCTTCGCGCAGCTCGCCCAGCAGGTCGGTCTCCAGGTGGGTGTAGAGCTTGACCTTCCAGGTCCAGCGCACCACTTCGCCCAGCCACTTGTCGGCGGCGCGGCCCTGGTTGGAGATGCCGAAGCGCTCGGCGATCATCACTTCGCACGGGTGGCTGGTGCCCGGCAGCTCCTCGCCGACCTTCAGCGCCACGCTCAGCACGCCTTCGTTGCGCCCGCGGAAGATCGCCAGGGCGCGGTGCGAGGGCGCGCCCTTGAAGGGCTCGTCGTGCTCGAAGTAGTCGCTGAACTTGGCGCCTTCGGTTTCCTTGCCCGGCACCAGGCGGGCGGTGAGGGTGGCGTTGTCCTTGAGGAACACGCGCAGGCGGTCGAGCAGGGTGGCGTCCTCGGCGAAGCGCTCCATGAGGATGTACTTGGCGCCTTCGAGCACGGCCTTGATGTCGGCGAAGCCCTTCTCGGCGTCGACGAAGCGCGCGGCTTCGGTCTCCGGGGCCAGGTTCGGGTCGGCGAACAGCGCATCGGCCAGCTCGCCCAGGCCGGCTTCCAGGGCGATCTGGCCCTTGGTGCGGCGCTTCTGCTTGTACGGCAGGTAGAGGTCTTCCAGGCGCGTCTTGGTGTCGGCCAGCTTGATCTCGCGGGCCAGCTCGGGGGTCAGCTTGCCCTGCTCCTCGATGCTGGCGAGGATGCTGGCGCGGCGCTCGTCCAGCTCGCGCAGGTAGCGCAGGCGCTCTTCCAGCAGGCGCAGCTGGGTGTCGTCGAGGCTGCCGGTCACTTCTTTGCGGTAACGGGCGATGAAGGGGACAGTGCTGCCTTCATCGAGCAGGGCCACGGCGGCGGCCACCTGCTGCGGTTGAACACGGCCGGAGGGCAGTGCGGAGAGCTCTTCGGCGATACGGGTGTTGATGCTGTCCATGAATCCACCTGGTGAAACCAACGAGAATACGGGGTGTGGCGCTAGCGCCGGCCGGCTCGCTCGGGCGTCCGGCAGGCGTCTATGACAACGCCCCGCCGCAAAAGCGCCGCATTATACCCAGGCAAAATCGCGCGAGAGGGCGGTCGGTCGGGGAAAAATCTGCTAACAATGGACAATCCGTGGCCAACCGAGGCTGGGCGATAATTGCCGGCCTGACCCGAATCTGGAGTTTCTATGTCGAACCCGTCCACCCTGCCCGAAGGTGAAAAGATCCTCATCGTCGACGACGACGCCCGCCTGCGCCGCCTGCTGGAGCGCTTCCTCGACGAGCAGGGCTACCGCGTGCGCGCCGTGGAGAACACCGAGCAGATGGACCGCCTGCTGGCCCGCGAGCTGTTCCAGCTGGTGGTGCTCGACCTGATGATGCCCGGCGAAGACGGCCTCTCGGCGTGCAAGCGCCTGCGCGAGGCGAACAACCAGATCCCGATCATCATGCTCACCGCCAAGGGCGACGAGTCCAGCCGCATCCAGGGCCTGGAGCTGGGCGCCGACGACTACCTGGCCAAGCCGTTCAACCCGCGCGAGCTGCTGGCGCGGATCAAGGCCGTGCTGCGCCGCCAGGCGCCGCTGGTGCCGGGCGCCCCGGCCGGCGAGGACGAGGTGGTCACCTTCGGCGACTACGAGCTGTACCTGGCCACCCGCGAGCTGAAGAAGAGCGGCGGCGAGGTGCACATGCTCACCACCGGCGAGTTCGCCGTGCTCAAGGCGCTGGTGCAGCACGCCCGCGAGCCGCTGACCCGCGACAAGCTGATGAACCTGGCCCGCGGCCGCGAGTGGGACGCCCTGGAGCGCTCCATCGACGTGCAGATCTCGCGCCTGCGCCGGCTGATCGAACCCGACCCGTCCAAGCCGCGCTACATCCAGACGGTGTGGGGCGTGGGCTACGTGTTCGTGCCGGACGGTAATGCCCGCAAATGATCCTCCTGTAGGCGCGAGCTTGCTCGCGAACCAGCCCCGCTGCGGATTTGGTTCGCGAGCAAGCTCGCTCCTACGCTCCGTGCTCTGTGGTAGTTCATCTTGAAAACCCCGCCTTGGTTCCCGCAAAGCTTCTTCGCCCGCACCCTCTGGCTGGTGCTCATCGTCGTGCTCTTCTCCAAGGCGCTGACGCTGGTCTACCTGCTGATGAACGAGGACATGCTGGTCGACCGCCAGTACAGCCACGGTGCGGCACTGACCGTGCGCGCCTACTGGGCCGCCGACGAGCGCTCGCGCGAGGCCATCGCCAAATCCGCCGGGCTGGCCTGGGTGCCCCACGAGAACGGCCAGCCGGAAGAACAGCACTGGCCCTACAGCGGCATCTTCCAGCGGCAGATGCGCACCGAGCTGGGCCCGGACACCGAGACGCGCCTGCGCATCCACCACCCGTCCATGCTCTGGGTCCACGCGCCCAACCTGGGCGACGGCTGGCTGGGCGTGCCGCTCTACCCGCACCCGCTGCGCGGCCAGCAGATCTGGAGCGTGCTCGGCTGGTTCCTCGGCATCGGCCTGCTGTCCACCGCCGCGGCCTGGATCTTCGTGCGTCTGCTCGGCCAGCCGCTCAAGCGCCTGGTGGTGGCCTCGCGGGAGTTCGGCAAGGGCCGCAGCGTGCGCCTGCCGCTGGGGCAGGACACCCCCAGCGAAATGGCCGAGGTATACCGCGCCTTCAACCAGATGGCCGACGACGTCGAACAGGCCGCGCGCGAGCGCGAGCTGATGCTGGCCGGGGTGTCCCACGACCTGCGCACGCCGCTGACGCGCCTGCGCCTGTCCCTGGAGCTGATGCCTGAAACCGAGCGCGAAATGGTCGAGGACATGGTCCGCGACATCGAGGACATGGACCAGATCCTCGACCAGTTCCTCGCCTTCATCCGCGACGGCCGCGATGAGCCGGTGGAGGCGGGCGACCTCAACGAACTGACCCGCGAGGTGGTGGCGCCCTACAACCAGGGCGAGGAGCACGTGCGCCTGAGCTTGCAGCCGCTGCCGCCGTTCCCGCTGCGCCGGGTATCGATGAAGCGCCTGCTCGGCAACCTGATCGGCAACGCCCTCAACCACGGCGGCGGCAACGTCGAGGTGGCCAGCCACCTGGCCGGCGGCGACGGCGCGCCCTACGTGGTGCTGAGCGTGCTGGACCGCGGCGCCGGCATCGACCCGCAGGAGCTGGACAGCATCTTCAACCCCTTCATCCGCGGCGACAAGGCCCGCGGCGGCAAGGGCACCGGCCTGGGCCTGGCCATCGTCAAGCGCATCGCCGCGCAGCACGGCGGCAGCGTGGAACTGCGCAACCGCGAGGGCGGCGGGGTGGAGGCCAGGGTGTGCCTGCCGCTGGGGTTGATGTTGCCGCGGGGGGCTTCCTGAGCGGCGCAACTGGCCAACTGCGCCGAGATGCTTTTCGTAGGATGGGTTGAGCCTGCGAAACCCATGCGGTCGTGGTGATGGGTATCGCTTCGCTCAACACCATCCTACGGGACGGCCGCTACGCCGCTACGTAGGGCGGATAACGCATCAGCGTTATCCGCCGTTGGGGCTAGCCTGGGACGGCGGTGCACTGGATGGGCTCCGCACCCTCTCCCTAACCCTCTCCCTGAAGGGAGAGGGGACCGTTCGGAGCGCGTGGGTATTCCTGAGTTAGCCGGCAACACCGAAGATTTCCGGTTGAAACCATTCCTCTTCTCGGCACGGACAAGCCCCCTCTCCCTTCAGGGAGAGGGCTGGGGAGAGGGTGGGGCTGTCCAGCAGCGAGAATCTTCCAGGAACACTCCCGCTCTACCACTCCAACCCCTTCACCCCCAACCGCCCCACCTTCCCATAAGGCCAGGCCCTATTCTGCGCCCCATGCCCGCTCGGCAGCCCGTGGTACAGCGGCACCCCCAGCGGCTTCAGGTACTCCACGAAAATCTCTTCCAGGCTATGCGCCACGTTCTTGCGCGGGCAATCGGTGAAGGTGCCCAGCACCACCGCGCCCAGGCTCTGCGCATCGATGCTGTTGAGCAACTGCCAAAGGCTGCGCTCCAGGCGGTAGTAAGGCTCGCCCACATCCTCCAGCACCAGAATGGCGCCAGCCGGGGCGTGCAGCCCGGCTACCGTACCGGCGGTGCTGGCCAGGGCAGTGAGGTTGCCGCCGATCAACTCGCCTTCCACGACCTTCTTCGGACCGCTCAGGTGAGTACAGGGCAGGTGACGGTCCTCGCCAGCCAGCAAGCGGCTGACCGAAGCCAGCGAGGCCAGCCGCTCGCGCTGTTCGCTGGGCGCGCTCAGCGGCTGCAGGCCGAGGGCGCTGGCCACCGGGCCGTGGATCGCCGGCAGGCCGTGGCGGTGGAAGGCGCTGAGCAGGATGGAAATGTCCGAGAAGCCGATCAGCGGCCGCGGCGAGGCCGCCCGCAGCCGCGTCCAGTCCAGCCCGGGCACCAGTTGGGCGCAGCCGTAGCCGCCGCGCAGGCACCAGACGGCGCTCACGTCCGGCAGCTCGAAGGCGCGGTGGAAGTCCTCCAGGCGCTGTTCGGTGCTGCCGGCCAGGTAGCGGTAGCGGGCTTCGGCGTGCTCGCCCAGGTGGTAGTCGATGCCCAGCACCTCCAGCTGGCGCAGGGTGGCCTCGAAGACCTCCTCGGCGATGGAGGAGGCCGGGGCGACCAGGGCGATGCGGCCTTCGAAGGGCGACCAGGTCAGGTCGGAGGGGCGGGGGGATCTGGGCATGGGCTTATTCGTGAGCGGGCGGGAGTTCGATGTGCTTCATGGTGATCCTGCGTAGACATCCCTGTCGGGGCATCGTGCCCGTCGGCACCCCCAGCCCGGCCATCCATGGCCGGTCGTTCGTCGGCGCGACGCATGCGTCGCGTACGTGCCTCCTCACCCCTTGCCCTTAGTCCTGACCATATGCGGCCCGGCATTCTTCTCCAGGTACTCGATGATCACCCCGGCGATGTCCTTGTTGGTGGTGGTCTCGATGCCTTCCAGGCCTGGCGAGGAGTTCACCTCCATCACCAGCGCGCCGTGGTGCGAGCGCAGGATGTCCACGCCGGCCACCTTCAGGCCCATGATCCGCGCCGCGCGGATCGCCGTCATGCGCTCCTCGGGGGTGATCTTGATCAGGCTGGCGCTGCCGCCGCGGTGCAGGTTGGAGCGGAACTCGCCGGGCGCGGCCTGGCGCCGCATCGAGGCGATCACCTTGTCGCCCACCACGAAGCAGCGGATGTCGGCGCCGCCGGCTTCCTTTATGTACTCCTGCACCATGATGTTGTGCTTCAGCCCCATGAAGGCCTCCAGCACCGATTCGGCGGCCTTCTGCGTCTCGGCCAGGACCACGCCGACGCCCTGGGTGCCTTCCAGCAGCTTGATCACCAGGGGCGCGCCGCCGACCATCTGGATCAGGTCCGGCACGTCGTCCGGGGAGTGGGCGAAGCCGGTGATCGGCAGGCCGATGCCCTTGCGCGAGAGCAGCTGCAGCGAGCGCAGCTTGTCGCGGGAGCGGGCGATGGCCACCGACTCGTTGAGCGGGAACACGCCCATCATCTCGAACTGGCGCAGCACCGCGCAGCCGTAGAAGGTGACCGAGGCGCCGATGCGCGGGATCACCGCGTCGAAGCCTTCCAGCGGCTGGCCGCGATAGTGGATCTGCGGCTTGTGGCTGGCGATGTTCATGTAGGCACGCAGGGTGTCTATCACCACCATTTCATGCCCGCGTTGTTGCCCGGCCTCCACCAGCCGACGGGTGGAATACAGGCGCGGGTTGCGCGACAGCACGGCGATTTTCATTGGGCACCTGAAAGGGCGGGGGTAACCATGATGAGGGGTTTGTCCTGGACGTAGGTCAGCGCCGGGTTGACCACCAACTGGCCCTGGACCAGGGCCTTGGAACCGAGCAGCACGCGGTAGCGCATGGTCTTGCGGCAGGCCAGGGTGAATTCCACCGCCCAGGCGCGGTCGCCCAGGGCCAGGGTGGTGCGGATCACGTAGCGCGTCTGGGCCTGGCCGTTGGAACTGCGGATGGTCTTCATCGTCACCAGCGGCGCCTCGCAGCGGTGGCGGCGCTGCACCTGGGTGCCCAGGTGGGCGGTGAAGCGCACCCAGTCGCGGCCGTCACGCTGGAAGGTGGCGATGTCGCTGGCGTGCAGGCTGGAGGTGCTGGCGCCGGTGTCGATCTTCGCGCGCAGGCCGACGATGCCCAGGTCGGGAAGGGCGATCCATTCGCGCAGGCCGATCACTGACAGGTGGTCGAATGTCTTCAAAAGGAGCCATCCCAGGGTTTTGCGGCATTCTAGCAGGGCCATCGGCGCCCGCCAGGGGCCTGCCGGGAACGCCGGGCCGAGGGTAGACTGGCCAGGTTGCAGAAGTGTGGATGAGGCCGTGAGCGAGAAAGACGACGACAGGGTACGCCTGGACAAGTGGCTGTGGGCTGCGCGTTTCTACAAGACCCGAGGCCTGGCCAAGGCGGCCATCGAGGGCGGCAAGGTGCATTGCCGGGGCGAGCGCTGCAAGCCGAGCAAGGAGCCGAAGGTCGGCGAGGAATACGTGCTGCGCACCGGGTTCGACGAGCGCACCGTGGTGGTCAAGGCGCTGTCGGGCGTGCGCCGCGGCGCGCCGGAGGCGCAGCTGCTCTACGAGGAAACCGCCGAGAGCGTGAAGCGCCGCGAGGACGCGGCAGCCATGCGCAAGGCCGGCGCCCTGGGCGTGCAGACCGACGGCCGGCCGAGCAAGAAGCAGCGCCGCCAACTGCTGCACTTCCTCGACGACCAGGAATAGCGAAACCTCCGCCGTGGCGTAATGCTGTTCACTCAAGCGATAGGTGGTGGTTCAGCGAAGGTGCGCCAGCCTGGCTTCGCTCCCTCACCCCAGCCCTCTCCCAAAGGGAGAGGGGGCTGTTCGGAGCGTGCGGGGAGTTCGGAGTCATCCCGGAACGCCTGCCTCCTCTCGTCATTCCCGAGAACGCGAACCCTGGGTTCGCGAGCAAGCGCGCTCCTACGAAAAGCCAAAGCGCATTCGCTCTGGCTTTTGCTCTTGAGACTTCCAGAGAAACATCCGCGCACTCCGAAACGCCCCTTCAGCAGGCCGAGCGAAACCGGCGCTCAGGAGGTCATGCGACATGGATGTCGCGAGAGCCCCGATGGGCTACAGGGACGTACCCTCGGGGCGGGCCTCCGTGGCGGGGGAGTTCGCGAGGGTAGCCCGGCTCCATCGGGCCCGTATGTCGGGGCAAGCCTTTTTGGTTCCTTTTGTGGCGTTTGACAAAAGGGACTCGCCCGAGGGGGCGAAACAAGACGGTCGGGCAGACTCGGTGCGGCGCAGAAACACCCAAGCCAAGGCAACTGGGTTATTCCCCTTCGGCCCCGCACAAGTATTGTTCGCGGCAATGACGAGGTTAAGGCCGGAGTGGGGCAAGCTTCGCGAGCCAAGCCATAACCCCAAAATGAAAAATACCGTTTCCCCCAGGCAGAGAAACGGCATCCTTTCTTAAGTGAACAGCATTACCGCCGTGGCGGGGGTTCCGGAATGCGCCTCAGGCGGCGATCACGCTCAGGCGGTTGAGCAGCGGCACCTTCGCCAGCAGGGCGAACAGCGGCTCGGTCAGGCGCACCAGGCCGGCGCTGGCCCAGGCGGCGAACGGGGTGAAGCAGCTCCAGGCCAGGGCCAGCAGGGCCATCTGCACGCCGCCTATATAGTCGTCCTGGCCCCAGTGGGCGCCGGCCACCAGACGCGGCAGCATGAACAGCAGGGCCAGGGCCCAGACCACCAGCCACTGCACGGCATTGCGGGCGAACAGGCTGAGGAACAGCGCCCACACCAGCAGCACCGAGGCGTGGTCGCCGGGGAAGCTGCGCGCCGACTCGTCCTTCACTTCGAAGAGGGTGTCCTGCCAGCTGCGGAAGAAGTCTTCCAGGCGCACGGCGTCCGGGGCGATGGCCGAGATGCTGGCGTGCTGCCAGCCCAGGTGGTGGGCGATCTTGGCATAGAGGGTGCGGACGATCATCAGCACCACCATGGTCACCACCAGGCCGAAGGTCGCGGCGCGCACCTGGCCGGCCTTGAAGATCCAGTCGCCGCGGATCAGCAGCAGGAGCAGGATGACCCCGACCAGAATGTCGAACGGCCGGGTGCTGGCCACCGCCCAGACGTTGCGCCAGGCCTCGTTGGTCGCCAGCGGCGCGTTAAGGGCGTGGAACAGGCTGAAGTCGAAGAAGTCGATGGCGGCGCGGCTCGGCGTCCACAGCCAGAGCAGCAGCAGGGCCAGGGCCAGCAGGTGGCAGGCGATGAACGGGCGCCACGACCAGGTGGCTTGGAACGGCGAAGCTTTCTCCATAGAATCGATTCCCCCTTACTGAACCGGGCGGCTGTCGCAAAGCGCGCTTTATAGGCCTTTGCCATCAGCTTGTCATGTATTTGTGCCTCAGCCAGCGTTGTGCCCAGCATGTCCCAGATCGATCAAAGTCAGCGTTTCCTCTTCGACAACACCGACGTTCGCGGTGAAATGGTGGCGCTCGAACGCAGTTTCGCCGAAGTGCTGGCCAAGCACCCCTACCCGCAGCCGGTGGCCCAGTTGCTCGGCGAGATGCTCGCCGCCGCGGCGCTGCTGTGCGGCACCCTGAAGTTCGACGGCCTGCTGGTGCTGCAGGCGCGCTCCAGCGGCGCCGTGCCGCTGCTCATGGTGGAATGCTCCAGCGACCGCGAAGTGCGCGGCTTGGCCCGCTACGACGCCGAGGCCATCCGCGACAGCGCCGGCCTGCTCGACCTGATGCCCGACGGCGTGCTGACCATGACCGTGGACCCGAAGAACGGCCAGCGCTACCAGGGCATAGTGCCGCTGGAGGGCGCCTGCCTGGCGGACTGCCTGTCGTCCTACTTCGCCACCTCCGAGCAGTTGCCCACCCGCTTCTGGCTGGGCGCCGACGGCCGCCATGCCCGCGGCCTGCTGCTGCAGCAACTGCCCGCCGACCGCCTGAAGGACGCCGAGGACCGCGAGGCCAGCTGGCAGCACCTGACCACCCTGGCCGACACCCTCAACGTCGAGGAATTGCTGGGCCTGGACAACGAGACCCTGCTGCACCGCCTGTACCACGAGGAAGCGGTGCGCCTGTTCGAGCCGCAGCCGCTGGTGTTCCGCTGCAGCTGCTCGCGGGAGCGCTCGGCCAACGCCCTGGTCAGCCTCGGCAAGGAAGACGCCGAGCGCCTGCTGGGCGAGCTGGGCGGCGAGATCACCGTCGACTGCCAGTTCTGCAACCAGCGCTACGCCTTCGACGGCAGCGACATCGCCCAACTGTTCGCCGGCGGCGGCAGCGCGGCGCCGTCACAAACCCGCCATTGATCGGCGCTATCGGGGCGATAGCCGAACCATTGACGCCCTCGCCGGATCAGAGGCTGCACGAGAACCGTTCTTTTCTGGCATAATCCCGCGACTTTTTTCCGCTGTAGTGGGAATTAGAAGTCACTACGCAATGTTTGGAGGACTCGGCTCCGGCCGATGGGGACCCACATGACGCAAGCCAACAAAGCCGTGTACACCGATATCAGCGTTGCCCAACTGGTCGAGGAAGCCATTCGCCGCGGCGAAGGTCGCCTGGCCGACAACGGCTCGCTGGTGGTGGAAACCGGCCACCGCACCGGCCGCTCGCCTGCCGACCGCTTCATCGTCGAAGAGCCCGGCAGCAAGGACTCCATCGCCTGGGGCGCGATCAACCGCCCGTTCCCGGCCGACAAGTTCGACGCCCTCTGGGAGCGCGTCCAGGCCTTCAACGACGCCCAGGACCACTTCGTTTCCCACGTGCATGTAGGTTCGGCCGCCGATCACTACCTGCCGGTCAAGATGACCACCGCCACCGCCTGGCAGAACCTGTTCGGCCGTCAGCTGTTCATCAACCCGGAAACCTACAACCCGGCCGGCCGCGACGAGTGGCAGGTGCTCAACGTGGCCAACTTCGAGTGCGTGCCCGAGCGCGACGGCACCAATTCCGACGGCTGCGTCATCCTCAACTTCGCCCAGAAGAAAGTGCTGATCGCCGGCATGCGCTACGCCGGTGAAATGAAGAAGGCCATGTTCTCGGTGCAGAACTACCTGCTGCCGGAGAAGGACGTGCTGCCGATGCACTGCGCCGCCAACATCGGCGAAGCGGGCGACGTGACCCTGTTCTTCGGCCTGTCCGGCACTGGCAAGACCACCCTGTCGGCCGACGAAAGCCGTTACCTGATCGGTGACGACGAGCACGGCTGGGGCGAAGGCGTCGTCTTCAACATCGAAGGCGGCTGCTACGCCAAGTGCATCGACCTGTCCGAGAAGAACGAGCCGGTCATCTGGAAGGCCATCAAGTTCGGCGCCGTGCTGGAGAACGTGGTTCTCGACGACGCGCGCGTCCCGGACTACGCCGACGACCGCCTGACCCAGAACTCCCGCGCGGCCTACCCGCTGGAGCACGTCGAGAAGCGTTCGGAAGCCAACCTGGGCGGCGAGCCCAACGCGGTGATCTTCCTGACCTGCGACCTGACCGGCGTACTGCCGCCGGTGTCGATTCTGAACAACGAGCAGGCGGCCTACCACTTCCTCTCCGGCTACACCGCGCTGGTCGGTTCCACCGAAATGGGTTCGGGCGGCGGCATCAAGTCGACCTTCTCCACCTGCTTCGGCGCGCCCTTCTTCCCGCGCCCGGCCGGCGTCTATGCCGAGCTGCTGATCAAGCGCATCAAGGCCTTCGGCTCCAAGGTGTACCTGGTCAACACCGGCTGGACCGGCGGTGGCTACGGCGTCGGCAAGCGCTTCAACATCCCGACCACCCGTGGCGTGATCGCTGCCATCCAGAGCGGCGCGCTGGTCGGCGCCGAGACCGAGCACCTGGACATCATCAACCTGGACGTGCCCAAGGCCGTCCCGGGCGTCGAGACCAACCTGCTCAACCCGCGCAACACCTGGGCTGACAAGGCCGCCTACGACGAAGCCGCCAAGGGCCTGGCCAGCAAGTTCATCGAGAACTTCAAGAAGTTCGAAGTGAGCGAAGCCATCAAGAACGCCGGCCCGCAGCTGTAAGCGCGCCCGTTCGCCGAAAGAGCCGCCTCCGGGCGGCTTTTTCATTGGCCGACCCCTGTGGGAGCTTGTCCGCGATAGCCGGGCGTATTGGCGGGCTTCGCGGATAAGATCCGCTCCTACGAGGGAGGAATGCCGTGCTCCCCGGCAACCTGTAGGAGCGGGCCCTGCCCGCGATTCGCGCGCAGGGCGCGCTCCTACAGGGGAATGGCGTGGGTGGGGCAGCGTAGGAGCGGATCTTATCCGCGATCGCGGACAAGGTCCGCGCCTACGGGGCTACCTTAGGAGCGTACTTTCCGATGAACCGGAATCGGCTCGTTCGCGAGCAAGCCCGCTCCTACAATGGCTGCCCCTAGCATGGCGTTTCCACCCATGACCGGTAAGGGAGATACCCGCATGCACGACACCCTCGAACGCGTCTTCGGCTTCCGCCAGTTCCGCCCCGGCCAGGAGGCGGCGGTCAGCGCCGTGCTGGCCGGGCGCTCGGCGGCGGCGATCTTCCCCACCGGCTCGGGCAAGTCGCTGTGCTACCAGCTTCCGGCGCTGCTGCTGCCGCACCTGACCCTGGTGGTGTCGCCGCTGATCGCGCTGATGCAGGACCAGCTGGCCTTCCTCGCCCGCCACGGCATCGCCGCCGCCAGCATCGACTCGGCGCAGAGCCGCGAGCAGGTGGCGCAGACCATGGCCCGCGCCCGCAGCGGCGAGCTGAAGGTGCTGATGATTTCCGTGGAGCGCCTGAAGAACGAACGCTTCCGCAACTTCATCGGCGAAGTGCCGATCTCCCTGCTGGTGGTCGACGAGGCCCACTGCATCTCCGAGTGGGGCCACAACTTCCGCCCCGACTACCTGAAGCTGCCGGCCTACCAGAAACAGTTCCGCATCCCCCAGGTGCTGCTGCTGACCGCCACCGCGACGCCGGCGGTGATCGCCGACATGCGCGCCAAGTTCGCCATCGCCGAGGCCGACGTGGTCACCACCGGCTTCTACCGCGCCAACCTGAACCTGCAGGTGGAGCCGGTGGCCAGCGCCGCCAAGCGCGCCCGCCTGGTGGAGTGGCTGGGCGCGCGGCCCGGGCAGCCGAGCATCGTCTACGTGACCCAGCAGAAGACCGCCGAGGACATCGCCGCGCACCTTTCCGAGCGCGGCATCCCGGCCCGCGCCTACCACGCCGGCATGGACCACGCCGAGCGCGAGGCCATCCAGCAGCGCTTCATGGCCGGCGCGCTGAACTGCATTGTCGCGACCATCGCCTTCGGCATGGGCATCGACAAGAGCGACATCCGCAACGTGGTGCACTTCGACCTGCCCAAGTCGGTGGAGAACTACAGCCAGGAGATCGGCCGCGCCGGGCGCGACGGCCAGCCCTCGGACTGCCTGGTGCTGGCCAACCGCGACAGCCTCAGCGTGCTGGAGAACTTCGTCTACGGCGACACCCCCGAGCGCGAGGGCATCCGCAGCGTGCTGGCGGAAATCGCCGCGGCGCCCAACGGCCAGTGGGAGCTGATGCTGACCGCGCTGTCGGACCAGTCGAACATCCGCCAACTGCCGCTCAAGACGTTGCTGGTGCAGCTGGAGCTGCGCGGCATCATCGCCCCGCGCTTCGCCTACTTCGCCGAATACCGCTTCAAGAACCTCGTCGAGCCCGCGGCGCTGCTGGGCCACTTCGAGGGCGAGCGGCGGCAGTTCGTCGAGGCCATCCTCGACACCTCGGCGCGGGCGCGCACCTGGTCGACGCTGGATTTCGACACCCTCTACCAGCGCCACGGCGCCGAGCGCGCGCGGGTGGTCAAGGCCCTGGACTACTTCCAGGAGCGCGGCTGGATCGAGCTGGAAAGCAAGCAGATGACCGAGGTCTACGCGGTGCGCGAGGCGGGGTTCGACATGGATGCGCTCAGCGACGAGCTGTACGCCTACTTCAAGCGCCACGAGGCCAGCGAGATCGCGCGCATCGGCGCCATGCTGGAACTGTTCGCCAGCGACCAGTGCCTGAGCCGGCGCCTGGCCCGCTACTTCGGCGACGCGCGGGCGCCGGAGCACTGCGGGCACTGCTCGGTCTGCGCCGGCCGCGTCGCCCACCTGCCGGAGCCGCCGGCCCTGCCGCCGCTGGACGGGCAGACGCTGCAGAGCCGCTGCGCCGCCTTCCTCGACAAGTACCAGGGCGCCCGCGGCATGCCGCCCAGCGCCGACTACGTGACGCGCTTCCTCTGCGGCATCAGCGTGCCGGCCTTCACCCGCCTGCGGGCGCGCACGCTGCCGGGCTACGCGGCGCTGGAGGACTACCCCTACGCCCAGGTGCGCGCCTGGGTGATGGCGCAGCTGGCGCAAGGGTAACGCCGCGGCGGCTCCACCCATCCTAGGGTGGGGCGCCGGCCGGCGGCGGCCCTTGTAGGGTACGGGGGAGGAAATTCCTCCTAGACTCAGCAAGGCGTTGCCCGCCACCGGCCGAGGAGCCCCCATGTCTGTCGAGCACCTGGATGTCCTGATCGTCGGCGCCGGCCTGTCCGGTATCGGCGCCGCCTACCACCTGATGAAGCACTGCCCGGGCAAGACCTTCGCCCTGCTCGAGGGCCGCGAGGCCATGGGCGGCACCTGGGACCTGTTCCGCTACCCGGGCATCCGTTCCGACTCGGACATGTACACCCTGGGCTACAACTTCAAGCCCTGGACCGACGCCAAGGCCATCGCCGACGGCCCCTCGATCCGCCACTACATCGAGGAGACCGCGCAGGAAAACGGCATCGACCGCAAGATCCGCTACCGCCACCGCGTGCTCAAGGCCGACTGGAACAGCGACAGCGCGCGCTGGCTGCTGACCGTGCAGCGCGGCGACGAGCCGGAACCTGTGCGCATGAGCGCGCAGTTCCTGCTGATGTGCACCGGCTACTACCGCTACGAGGCCGGCTACACCCCGGAATTCAAGGGCCGCGACAGTTTCCGCGGGCAGATCATCCACCCGCAGCTGTGGCCGGAAGGCTTCGACTACGCCGACAAGCGCGTGGTGGTCATCGGCAGCGGCGCCACCGCCGTGACCCTGGTGCCCTCGCTGACCGACAAGGCGCGCCACGTCACCATGCTGCAGCGCTCGCCGTCCTACGTGATCAGCCTGCCGCAGAAGGACCCGATCTCCAACTTCCTGCGCCGCTTCCTCCCCGAGACCTGGGTGTACCGCCAGGCGCGGGCGCGCAACGTGACCATGCAGATGGTCTTCTTCCTGTTCGCCAAGACCTTCCCCAGCCTGGCGCGCAAGGCCCTGCTGGGGCTGGCCAGGCACCAACTGGGCAAGGACTTCGACATGCGCCACTTCAGCCCGCGCTACAAGCCGTGGGACGAGCGCGTGTGCTGCGTGCCCGACGGCGACCTGTTCAAGGCGCTGCGCAAGGGCAAGGCCTCGGTGGTCACCGAACACATCGACGGCTTCTGCGACAAGGGCATCCGCCTGAAGTCCGGGCAGGTGCTGGAGGCCGACGTCATCGTCACCGCCACCGGCCTGGACCTGGTGATGTTCGGCGGCGCGGAGCTGGCGGTGGACGGCAAGCCGTTCCAGGTCAACCAGAGCATGGGCTACCGCGGCATCATGCTGCGCGATTTGCCCAACCTGGCCGCGGTGGTCGGCTACACCAACGCCAGCTGGACGCTCAAGGCGGACCTCTCCAGCGAATACTTCTGCCGCCTGATCAACCACATGGACGCCATCGGCATGCGCCAGTGCACGCCGCGCGCCGGCGCCGGGCAGGTGAAGGAGGAACCCTTCCTCAACCTCAACTCCGGCTACATCCAGCGCGCCGCCGACAGGATGCCCAAGCAGGGCGACCGCACGCCCTGGAAGCTCTACCAGAACTACGCCCTGGACCTGGCGCTGCTGCGCCACGGCAAGGTGGAGGACGGCTACCTGACCTTCACCTCGCCGCGCGCCCGGCAGGGCGACGAGGCCTCGTTGCAGGCGGTGTAGCGATTCGATGATTCCTATCGGGAAAACCGCGGCAAGCCTGCGCCCGGGCGGTTTACCATGGCGGGCATTTTTCGCCGTCAACGAAAGGAGTCCCCATGCATATCGACGAAGCCATCCGCAGCCGCCGCGCGGTCAAGGGCTACGACCCGGCCTTCAGCCTCAGCCGCGAGGAGAAGGACGAGCTGCTGCAGCTGGCCATGCTCGCGCCCTCGGCCTTCAACCTGCAGCACGTGCGCCTGGTCGAGGTCAGCGACGCGCAACTGCGCGCGCACATCCGCGAAGTGGCCTGGGGCCAGCCGCAGGTGACCGACGCCTCGATGCTGGTGGTGGTCTGCGCCCAGCTCGACAGCTGGGAAAAGAACGCCCGCCGCGTCTGGGAAGGCGCGCCCCAGGAGGTGCAGGAGTACATGGCCGGCGCCATCGACGCCTACTACCGCGGCAAGCCCCAGGTGCAGCGCGACGAGACCATGCGCAGCTGCGGCCTGATGGCCCAGACGCTGATGCTCGCCGCCCGCGGCAAGGGCCTGGATTCCTGCCCCATGGACGGCTTCGATTTCGACGCCGTGGCCAAGCTGATCAACCTGCCGGAGAACCACGTGATCGGCCTGATGGTCGCCGTCGGCAAGCAGGCCGTGGCGCCCAAGCCGCGGGTGGGCAAGCTGGCGCTGGACGAGGTGGTGATTCGCGATCGGTTCTGAGGTTTGCCGATGGCCAATGAACGCGCCCTCGGGCGCGTTCTGCTTTTCGTGGGGGCGAGGGGGACGCCTCGCGGACGGTACGGTTCCAGGAGGCACCCGTAGGATGGGTTGAGCGAAGCGATACCCATCACCGTGACCGCATGGGTTTCGCAAGCTCAACCCATCCTACGAAAAGCATCTCGGCGCAGGCCCTACGGCCTCGGCGCCGCCTCCAGCATCCGCCCCAGCAGCCACTGCAACGCCACGTCGCGCTCGCGCTGGGCCAGGTACACCAGCTCCAGGTGGAACTGGCCGACGTCGAAGGGCAGCTCCAGCACCTGCAGCGGCAGCAGTTTGGCGAAGTATTCGGCCAGGCGCGTCGGCAGCACCGTCAGCAGGTCGGTGCCGGCCACCAGTTGCGCGGCCTGCAGGTAGTTGGGGGTGACGTAGGCGATCTGCCGCTTCAGGCCCTGGCTGGCCAGCCACTGGTCGACCATGCCCTTGGTCTGCCCGCCGGATACCCACAGGTGGCGCTCGTTCAGGAAGCCGTCGAGGTCCAGCGGGCCGTTCACCCGCGGATGCCCGCGGCGCGCCAGCAGGCGCAGCGTCTCGCTGGCCCAGGGGCGGCGGGCGAAGCGCGCCGGGATGTCCTCGAAGCGGCCCAGCACCAGGTCCAGGTGGCCCTTGTCCAGCGCCTCCACCGGCAGGCTCGGGGCCAGGTGGCGCACGTCCAGGGCCACGCCCGGCGCCTCCGTGCCCAGGCGCTGCAGCAGCGCCGGCATGCACAGCAGCTCGGCGTAGTCGGTCAGCGTCAGGGTGAAGCGCTGGCGGCTGCGCGCCGGGTCGAAGCGCTCGGTGCCGCTGAGGCTGTGGAGGATGCGCTGCAGCGACTCGCGGATCGGCGCCTCCAGCTCCAGGGCCCGCGGCGTGGGCTGCATGCTGCGGCCGATGCGCACCAGCAAGGGGTCGTCGAGCAACTCGCGCAGGCGGCCCAGGGCGTTGCTCACCGCCGGCTGGCTCAGGGCCAGGCGCTCGGCGGCGCGGGAAACGCTGCGCTCGCGCAACAAGGCGTCGAAGACACGCAGCAGGTTCAGGTCGAAGGTATTTATATTCATTAGCTAAATACTGCGCATCACAAGACTAAATTTCAAAAATAATCCGATCTTCCCTAAGGTGACTGTCACTTTTTTGCTCGAACGCCCGTTTGATAACAAGAGGAAGACCATGAGCCAGATCCCCCCGATTCGCAGCGCCGCGGTGATAGGCGCCGGCACCATGGGCCGCGGCATCGTCATGTGCCTGGCCAACGCCGGCGTGCAGGTGCAGTGGCTGGACAACAATCCGCAGATGCTGCTGCAGGCCCAGGGCGCGGTGGCCGACACCTACGCCCACAACGTGCGCCAGGGGCGGATCGACGAGGCCGAGGCGGCGGCGCGCCGCGCGCGGATTTCCCCGGCGGACAACTACACTGCGATCCGCGAAGCGGACCTGGTGATCGAGGCGGTCTACGAGAACCTGGAACTCAAACAGGCGATCTTCCGCGAGCTGGACGCGGCGCTGAAGCCCGCGGCCATCCTCGCCAGCAATACCTCCTACCTCGACGTCGACGCCATCGCCGCCGTGACCAATCGCCCGTCGCAGGTGCTCGGCCTGCACTTCTTCAGCCCGGCGCACATCATGAAGCTGCTGGAGATCGTGCGCGGCGCGAAAACCGCGCCCGCCGTGCTGGAAGCCGCCCTGGAGCTGGGCCGGCGCATGGGCAAGGTCAGCGTGGTGGCCGGCAACTGCCACGGCTTCATCGGCAACCGCATGCTGGAGAAGTACGTGCAGGAGTCGCGCCGGCTGATCCTCGAAGGCTCGCTGCCCTACCAGGTGGACGCCGCGCTGCAGGGCTTCGGCTTCGCCATGGGCCCGTTCCGCATGTTCGACGTGGTCGGCATCGACCTCGAATGGCGCGCCCGCGAGCTGGCCGGCAAGGGCCAGGACGCGCCCACCGTGCAGGTGGACAACCGCCTGTGCGAGATGGGCCGCTTCGGCCAGAAGAGCGGCAACGGCTTCTACCACTACGAACCCGGCAGCCGCCAGGCCGAGCACGACCCCGAGGTCGACGCCCTGGTGCTGCGCGAGTCCGAGCGCCTGGGCTACGCGCGCCGCGACATCGGCCCGGAGGAAATCCTCGAGCGCTGCCTGCTGGCGCTGGTCAACGAAGGCGCGAAAATCCTCGACGAAGGCATCGCCAGCCGCAGCGCCGACATCGACACCGTCTACCTCAACGGCTACGGCTTCCCCGCCGACAAGGGCGGGCCCATGGCCTGGGCCGACGCCCAGGGCCTGCCGACCCTCCTCGCGCGCCTGCGCGACCTCGCCGGGCAGCACGGCGCGCACTGGCAGCCGGCCGCGCTGATCGAGCGCCTGGCCGCCAGCGGTGGGCGCTTCGCCGACGTCCACAAGGAGCACCACGCATGAGCTACCAGGCGCCCCTGCGCGACATGCGCTTCGTCCTCCACGAACTCTTCGACGCGACCGCTCACTGCGCGCTGCTGGGCAACGGCCTGGACCGCGAGCTGATCGACGGCGTGCTGGAAGAGGGCGCGCGCTACACCGGCGAGGTGGTGGCGCCGCTGAACCGCAACAGCGACGAGCAGGGCGCGACCCTCCACGACGGCGCGGTGACCACCCCCGACGGCTTCCGCGAGGCCTACAAGCAGTACTGCGACAACGGCTGGGCGAGCATGACCGGCCCGGTCGAGTTCGGCGGCCAGGGCTTCCCGCAGCTGGTGGCGGCGAACTTCCACGAGATGCTGATGGCCGCCTCGCTGTCCTTCCGCGTCTATTCCGGGCTCACCGAGGGCGCCGTGCTGGCGCTGTACAAGCACGGCAGCGCCGAGCTGCAGCGCGACTACCTGGCGAAAATGGTCAGCGGCGTGTGGACCGGCACCATGTGCCTCACCGAGCCCCAGGCCGGCACCGACCTGGCGCTGCTGCGCACCCGCGCCGAGCCGCGCGCCGACGGCAGCTACGCGGTCAGCGGCAGCAAGATTTTCATCAGCGGCGGCGAGCAGGACCTGTCGGAGAACATCGTCCACCTGGTGCTGGCGCGCCTGCCGGACGCCCCGGCCGGGGTGAAGGGCATCAGCCTGTTCCTGGTGCCCAAGTTCATCGCCAACCCCGACGGCACGCCCGGTGCGCGCAACGCGCTGAGCTGCGGCGCCATCGAGCACAAGATGGGCATCAAGGGCGCCTCCACCTGCGTGATGAACTTCGACGGCGCCAGCGGCTGGCTGCTGGGCGAGGCCAACCAGGGCCTGGCCTGCATGTTCACCATGATGAACGACGCGCGCTTCCAGGTCGGCCTGCAGGGCCTGGGCATCGCCGAGCGCAGCTTCCAGGGCGCCTTGAGCTATGCCCGCGAGCGCCTGCAATCGCGCGCCCTGACCGGTCCCGCGCAGCCGCAGAAGGCCGCCGACCCGATCATCAATCACCCCGACGTGCGGCGCATGCTGCTGACGCAGAAGACCCTCACCGAGGGCAGCCGCATGCTCGCCGCGCTCTGCGCCCGCGAGCTGGACCTGGAGCACGGCCACCCCGAGGCCGAGGGCCGCAAGGCTGCGGCGAAGCGCGCGGCGCTGCTGATCCCGCTGGTGAAGTCCTTCCTCACCGACATGGGCCAGGAAGTGGCCAGCCTTGGCGTGCAGGTCTACGGCGGCCACGGCTACATCCGCGAATGGGGCATGGAGCAGCTGATGCGCGACAGCCGCATCACGCAGATCTACGAAGGCACCAACGGCATCCAGGCGCTGGACCTGATCCGCCGCAAGCTGCTGGGCGACGGCGGCGCCGAGATGGCCGCGCTGCAGGCCGACCTGGCGGAAACCTGCACCGCGCTGGCCGCCCACGCCGAGCTGGAACCCATGGCCGCGGTGGTGCGCGAGCGCATCCAGGAATGGCGTGGGCTGACCGCCGACGTGCTGGCCGCCACCCGCCGCGATGCGCAGGAGATCGGCGCCATGTCGGTGGACTACCTGCAGTACAGCGCCTACGTGCTACTCGCCGGGCTCTGGCTGCGCGCTGCCGGTACCGCCCAGGCGGCGCTGGACGCCGGCAGCGGCGAGGGCGACTTCTACCGCGCCAAGCTGGCCAGCGCCGACTTCTACCTGCGGCGCATCCTGCCGCGCGCCAGCATGCACCGCGAGGCGCTGCTGGGCGGCGCCGGCTGCCTGATGGCGCTGGACGAGGCGCACTTCGCCTTCTGATGGCCGGGCGGCCGCCCCGGCTCGCCCGGGGTGGCCGCCATGGCGGGCCGGGTTAAACTTGCATCGATTCAGCCCGATGACGAGAAACCACCCATGTACGAATGGCTCAACGCCCTGCCCAAGGCCGAACTGCACCTGCACCTGGAAGGGACCCTGGAGCCCGAACTGCTGTTCGCCCTGGCCGAACGCAACCGGGTGAAGCTGCCCTGGGCCGACGTTGAGACCCTGCGCAAGGCCTACGCCTTCAACAACCTGCAGGAATTCCTCGACCTCTACTACGCCGGCGCCGACGTGCTGCGCAGCGAGCAGGACTTCTACGACCTCACCTGGGCCTACCTGCTCAAGTGCAAGGCGCAGAACGTCATCCACGTCGAACCCTTCTTCGACCCGCAGACCCACACCGACCGCGGCATCCCCTTCGAGGTGGTGTTGCGCGGCATCCAGGGCGCGCTCAAGGACGGCGAGCAGCAGCTGGGCATCAGCCACGGCCTGATCCTCAGCTTCCTGCGCCACCTGTCCGAGGAAGAAGCCTTCAAGACCCTGGAGCAGGCCATGCCCTTCCGCGACGCCTTCGTCGCCGTGGGCCTGGACAGCTCCGAAGTGGGCCACCCGCCGAGCAAGTTCCAGCGCGTGTTCGACCGCGCCCGCGCCGAGGGCCTGCTGACCGTGGCCCACGCCGGCGAGGAAGGCCCGCCGCAATACATCTGGGAAGCCCTGGACCTGCTCAAGGTCGAACGCATCGACCACGGCGTGCGCGCCATCGAGGACGAGCGGCTGATGCAGCGCATTATCGACGAGCAGATTCCGCTGACCGTCTGCCCGCTGTCCAACACCAAGCTGTGCGTGTTCGAGCACATGGGCGAGCACAACATCCTGGCGATGCTGGAGCGCGGGGTGAAGGTGACGGTGAACTCGGATGATCCGGCTTACTTCGGGGGGTATGTGAGCGAGAACTTCCAGGCGCTGTATGAGCACCTGGGGATGACGAAGGAGCAGGCGCAGCGGTTGGCGCAGAACAGCCTGGATGCGCGGTTGGTGTAGGAGCGGGGGGGCGCCTAGTTCTTGCTCGCGAACGGTGCCTCCCGGCCACGCTGTGCGTGAGGTCACCTCCGTCCCCTCTCCCCAGCCCTCTCCCTGAAGGGAGAGGGGGCTTGTCCGTGCCGAGATGAGCATGGCTTTAGCCGGAAACCATCAGAGCTGCCGGCTAACTCCGTAATACCCGTTTCTGCCCAACGGTCCCCTCTCCCTTCAGGGAGAGGGTTAGGGAGAGGGCGCTCTACCCCCCAACACCCAAAGTCCCGAGCAAGCACCGTTCGCGAGCAAGCTCGCTCCTACGAAGAGCCTGTGCCGTCGTTGACCCCCGCACACCGCAGAAAAGCCCCCAGGCACGGGTTGTCGTTATGCGGACTCCACGCCACCCCATAGTCCACCAGTGGCGATGCCTCCAACGCCACGAACGCAGCACCAGGCAGCTGCATCTTGCGCATCGAGTCCGGCACCAGGGCCACGCCCAGGCCCTCGGCCACCAGGTTGACGATGGTCTGCTGCAGGTGCGGCTCCAGCTGGATGCGCGGTTCGAAGCTGCTGTCCCGGCAGCATTGCATCACCGCCTCGTGTAGCGCCGGCGCGGTGCCGTGGGGGAAGCTGATGAACGATTCCCCTGCCAGGTCCCCCGCCGCCACCTGGGCGCTCGCGGCTAGCGGGTGCGCGCTGGGCAGCACCGCGCACAGCGGCTCGCGCAATAGCGTGCGGTATTGCAGTTGGCCGTTCCCGTGGGCCGGGAAGGTCAGGGCGACGTCGGCCTCGCCGGCTTCCAGCGCCGGGCCGAGGTCGCGGGGCAGTACTTCGTTGAGCACCACCTTCACCTGTGGATAAGCGTCGCTGTAGCGCTTGAGCAGGGTCGGCAGCAGCGTCCAGGCGGCGACCATGGTGAAGCTCAGGCGCAGTTCGCCGCGCTCGCCGCGGGCGCTGGCCTGGGCCGAGCGCACCGCCAGGTCGAGGCCGGCGAGCAGGCTCTTGCAGTGCTGCTGGAACTCGCGGCCGGCGGCGGTCAGCTCCACCGAGCGCGAGTGGCGGGCGAACAGCGGGGTGCCCAGCTCGGCCTCCAGCGCGGCTATCTGCCGGCTCAGCGGCGGCTGGGTCAGGTGCAGGGCCTCGGCGGCGCGGCCGAAGTGCAGGTGTTCGGCGAGGGCGAGGAAGTAGCGCAGCTGGCGCAATTCGATCATCGATGCGTTTCCGGAATCGATTGGGCTATCAACAAGCATTGGACGGTATCGATGCGGCAATCCTATGCTCGCCAGCCCTCCTATAACAACGCCTTGCCGAGCCCGCCATGCACACCGTGATCGCCGTCGTCCTGCCCATCTTCGCGCTGATCCTGGCCGGCTGGCTGGCGCGCAGGACCAACCGCCTGGGCGAGGGCGCGGCGTCGGAGATCAACAAGCTGGTGGTCTGGCTGTGCCTGCCGGCGCTGTTGTTCAAGGTCACCGCCACTTCCACCTGGGCGGAAATCTGGCAGCCGGGCTTCCTCGCTGCCTTCACCGCCGGCTGCCTGCTGGTGTTCGTCGCCACCCTGGCCTGGCGCCTGTGGCGGGGCCGCGAGCTGCCGGCGGCGAGCATCGACGGGCTCAGCGCCTCCTACGCCAACACCGGCTACATGGGCATCCCGCTGTGCCTGCTGGTGTTCGGCCAGGACGGCCTGGAGCCGGCGCTGATCGCCTCGCTGCTGGTGGTATGCGTGCTGTTCGCCGTCGCCGTGGTGTGCATCGAGGTCGGCCTGCAGAGCGAGAAGCACGTCGGTCGCGCGGTGCTGGTGGTGAGCCGCGCGCTGCTGAAGAACCCGCTGGTGGTCTCGCCGATCATCGGTGGCCTGTGGGCCGCCAGCGGCCTGGGGCTGGCCGAGCCGGTGGTGCATTTCCTCGACCTGCTGGCGGCGGCCACCACGCCCTGCGCGCTGATTTCCCTCGGCCTGTTCCTGGCGCAGAAGCAGGAGGGCCCGCAGGTCGGCGCCTGGCCGCTGGTGCTGGTCAAGCTGGTGGGGCAGCCGCTGCTGACCGGGGTGCTGGCCTACAAGGTATTCGCCCTGCCACCGTTGTGGGCGGATTCGGCGCTGCTGCTCAGCGCGCTGCCGACCGGCACCGGGCCGTACATGCTGGCGGAGTACTACAAGCGCGAGGCGCCGATGGTGTCGCGCAGCATCTTGCTGTCGACCTTGGGGTCGTTGGTGACCTTGTCGCTGTGCCTGTTGTGGATTGCGCGTTGAGCCATGGTTGCGGCCACGCCGTGGTCAAGCCTGGCGTAGGGCGGAAAAAACCGGGCCTGCCAAGCGCGGGGCTGGCAGGCCCGTTCGCAAACCGCTTGGCGCCGGCGCGGGGAGGGGACCCCGCGCGGCGCCGGACGCGCCCCTCAGGCGTATGGCCCGAATTGCGTCAGGGTTGCGATCAAGCCGGTTCGGCAAGCGCGCCCGTAGCGCGCACGGATCGTTGGCGGCCGGAGATCCGGTGGGCGTCGCCGGCCGGCGCGGTGCCCTTGTCGTAGGGCCTGGCCAGCAGCATGTAGAGCACGCCCGCGCCCAGCACCACGGCGGTGGTGAGGATCATCGAGTAGTTGATGTACCAGGGCGCGTCGGGGCTGCGCGGCCAGACCATGTTGGCGATGGCGCCGGCGCCGTAGACCAGCGCGCCGACGTTCACCAGCGTGCCCCAGGGGCCCAGGCTGAACTGCCCGCCGGGCACCCAGCCCTTGGCGCGGGCGATCAGCGCGGCGACCACGATCAGCTGGAAGGCGACGTAGATGCCGATGGCGGCGAAACCGACGATGGTGGCCGTGGCGTCGGCCATGAACAGGCCCAGGCAGACGATCGCCGCCGGCACCACGCCGCTGACGAGCAACGCGGCGGACGGCACCTGGTTGGCCGACAGGCGCTGCAGCACGCGGCTGCCGACGATCATCTCGTCACGGGCGTAGGCGAACAGCAGGCGGCTGGCGGCGGCCTGCAGGCTGAGCACGCAGGACACGAAGGACACCAGCACCACCGCCATCACCAGGCGCGAACCCACCGGGCCGAAGGCGTTGGCCAGGATGGTGGCGACCGGGTCGGTGTCTTCGCCGGCGAGCACCTTGTGCATGTCCGGCACCGAGAGGATCAGCGCCAGGCAAGCGAACATCGCGGCGGCGCCGCCGATGTAGATGGTCATGCGCATGGCCTTGGGGATGCGCTTGCCGGGGTTGGGGGTTTCCTCAGCGACGTCGCCGCAGGCCTCGAAGCCGTAGTACTGGAACAGCCCGGCCAGGGAGGCGGCGAGGAACGCCGGCAGGTAGGAACCTTGCGCCGCGCCGAGGCCGAAGGTGTCGAAGAGCACGCTGAACGGCTGGTGGCGCTCGAAGATCAGCAGGTAGCCGCCGACCAGGATGGCGCCGACCAGCTCGCAGAGGAAGCCGAACATGGCCACCCGCGCCAGCAGCTTGGTGCCCACCAGGTTGAGGCCGGTGGAGACCAGGATCAGCACCAGGGCGATGTAGATGCTGACGTCCGCGCTCGGCGCGAAGCCCAGCAGCGCCGCCAGGTAGGGCCCGGCCCCGACCGAGACGCCGGCGATGGTGGCGCACAGCGCCCAGGCGTACACCCAGCCGACCATCCACGCCCAGCGCTTGCCCACCAGGCGCCGTGCCCAGGGGTAGACGCCGCCGGAGATCGGGAACTGCGAGACCACCTCGCCGAACACCAGGCACACCAGCAGCTGGCCGAGGCCGATCAGCAGGTACGACCAGAACATCGGCGGGCCGCCGGCGGCCAGGCACAGGCCGAACAGGGTGTAGACGCCGACGACCGGCGACAGGTAGGTGAAGCCCAGGGAGAAGTTCTCCCACAGGCTCATGCTGCGCTCGAAGTTCGAGCTGTAGCCGAGGGCGGCGAGCTGCTCGGCATCGGAATCGGTTACGCCAGCGGCACGCTTGGCAGGGGACCCACTCATCGTTGTTTCCTCTCAGGGGGTAATGGGCAGTGGCGGATTGTCTGCGGCGGAGCTTGCGCATCCGCCGCTGCCCTCTACGGGCTCATTGTCGTTATGGAAAGCGCGGCGCCTATTTGCCGTCGTCGTACTGCGAGAGCCACTCCACCGCCGCGTCGCGGTAGCGGGTGAAGCCCTTGTAGTCCACCAGTTCCTGGTTCAGGGACTTGAGCACGCGGTGCATGCGCCTGGCCCAGGCGGGGTTGCTGGCGATGTCCTGCAGGCTCAGCAGGTAGGTGCGGATCGGGAACACGATGGCGTTGCTGCGCGGCAGGCGGTGCAGCGGCTGCAGCTCGATGCGCAGGTAGACCTTCTCGCCGGCGTTCTCGGCGGTCACCGTGGTGCGGTCCGGGGCCCAGTCCGGCAGGCTCTCGGCGGACACGTCCAGGCGCGGGTTGACCGTCAGCGACCAGTTCAGGCGGCGCACCGGGTGGCCGTTGCGCAGGCGCAGGAGGAACTTCAGCGCGCGGTCGAGCATGCCGGTTTCCTTCACCAGCGGCACCGGGCCGTGGTACTCGTGCCAGGCCATGCCCAGGTTGAAGCGCAGCGAGTAGTCGGCGCGCTGGGTGGCGATGCCGGCGCCCCAGTACAGGGTGCCGTCGCGCTCCTCCTGCAGCACCCAGTCGCCCTGGGCCTGGCGGGTGATGTATTCCATCGGCTCGTAGGGCAGGGTGGCCGGGTCGCCGAAGGTGAAGGTGTCGTCGATGCCCAGCAGCTTGTTGGTCCAGTGCCAGCGGGTGCCGTCGCGCTCCAGGGCGAAGTACTCCGGGTAATCCTTGGCGTAGGACTCCATGATCAGCTCCAGCAGGTCCCACTGCGCCTCCATCATGTGCGGCGCCGAGACGTAGTGCATGCCCGGGTCCTTCTCCAGGGTGATGGCGCGGTCGCGGCACTCGCTGATGTAGTGCTCGTCGATGTCGAACACCGCACGGAAGGCGCCGTCGCCGACGGAGACGTGGGGTTCCAGGTTCATCGAGTACATGTACTCGTCGTCCGGGAAGGGGAAGGGCGCGCGGGCGATGCACGCGGGGCTGTTGGCGTAGGTGTAGTCGTCGCGGTAGGTTTCGTCGGGGCGGAATTGGATGGTCATGGTCGTTCTCCGGCTCAGCAGTCGATGACCAGCCGCGAGCACTTGGCGCGCGACACGCAGGGCATGATTTTCTTGTTGGCGGCCTTGTCCTCGTCGGACAGCCAGTCGTCGGTGTGGAGAATCTCGCCGTCCAGTTCCAGGACGTTGGTCTCGCACATGCCGCAGGCGCCGCCGCGGCACAGGTAGGGAATCTCGTGGCCGGCGGCCTCGGCGGCTTCCAGCAGGCTCTGGTCGGGCGACACCTCGATGGTCGCGCCGCTGCGCGCCAGGGTGACCTTGAACGGTTCGCCGGAACTGCCCTGTTCGAGGAAGCGCTCGTAGTGGATGTGGCTGTCGGTCCAGCCGTGGGCGTGGGCCGCGTCTATGGTGTCCTGGATCATGCCCTCGGGGCCGCAGACGTATACGTCGCTGCCCAGCGGGCGGTCGGCCAGCACGGCGCTGATGTTCAGGCGCTCGCCGCGGTCGTCGCGATACAGGCGCACGGCGTCGCCGTGTTCGCGCGCCAGTTCCTCGCCCAGGCGCGCATGTTCCGCGCCGCGCACCGCCAGGTGCACTTCGAACGGGGTGCCGCGCAGGCGCAGCTCGGCCAGCTGCGAGCACACCGGGGTGATGCCCACGCCGCCGGCGATGAACAGGTGCAGGCGCGCATGCTTGCTCAGCGGGAACAGGTTCACCGGGCGGAGGATTTCCAGCTCGTCGCCCTCCTTCACCGCATCGTGCATGCGCCTGGAGCCGCCACGGCCGTCTTCCACGCGGCGCACCGCGATCTGGTAGGCGCTGGCGTCGTAGGGCGAGCTCATCAGCGAGTAGGCGTTGCGGTAGGTGCCGCCGTCGTGGGGGATCAGCACCACCACGTTGCTGCCGCCGGAGAAGGGCGTGAGCTGGCCGCCGTCGCGCGGCACCAGGGTGAAGCGCTTGATTTCCGGGGTCACCTGCTCGATGCGGGCGACGCGGACGTTGAGGGTTCCGCTGGACTGGCTCATGTGTCGAGTTCCTCGGCTGCCGGCAGCTCGCCGGGGACTTCGGCGTCGGCCTTGACCGCCTGGAAGGCGGCGAGGCGGCGCGAGTAGTGGTCGCGGACCACCAGGGTGCGGGCGCAGTGCGGGCAGATGAACACGCGCTGGGTGACGTTCTCGGTGTAGCCGTCGCAGTGCACGCACCAGACGCGGCGCACGAAGGAGCCGCAGTGCTCGCGCAGCACCTCGTCCCGGTTCAGGTTGATCGCATCGGCGGCCTGCATGGCGGTGCCGATGAAGCTTTCCGAGCCGGCCAGGTACAGGCGGGTGCCCATGCGCGACTGGCCGAGCAGGGCGTGCAGGTCGTCGACCAGCGAGCGGTTGCTCGGATAGACGCTCAGCTCGACGCCGGCGATGTCGCGCAGCGCGGTCAGGTGGTTCTGCCCGGAGAAGGATTCGGTGGAATAGAGCACGCGGATGGGCGCGGTGCGCGGCATTTCGGCCAGCAGCCGGAGCATGGCGCTGCCGCCGCTGCCCTGGCCTGCGACTATGTGGTTGCTGCCGGCGAGCGGGCGCAGGTCGTCGTAGACCGGCCTGCTCTTGATACCTGTGATGAGCATTGTTGTTGTGCCTCCAGAACTGCCGGCAACCCCGGTCGGGGATGCCTGGCGCGATTCGAGGACCCGCGCACGGTCACGGGTCGATGGAGGTGGAGCACAGGGTGTGCCAAGAAATTAAGTTGTTGAAAATTAAGGGATTGTTGTTTTGGAGGGAAGGGAATGTAAGCAGAAATGACAAGGGGGGATAGGCAGAAATGCAGCGTTGGTGGGGGTGGTTATCCTGGGGCGGCGGTGTGTTGGTTGGGCGCCGCCCCTCTCCCCAGCCCTCGGCTGCGCGCCCCGCCCTGAAGGGAGAGGGGGCTAGTCCGTGCCGAGATGAGCATGGCTTTAGCCGGAAACCATCAGAGCTGCCGGCTAACTCCGTAATACCCGTTTCTGCCCAACGGTCCCCTCTCCCTTCAGGGAGAGGGTTAGGGAGAGGGAAGGGAGGTCAGAACAATGCCAATGCATCCGGCAAACGCAACCCCCGTAGGATGGGTTGAGCGAAGCGATACCCATCACCGCCACCGCATGGGTTTCGCAAGCTCAACCCATCCTACGAAAAGCATCTCGGTGCAGCCTGCAAGGCAGTGGCTCCTGCAAAAGAAGGGGCCGGCTGGCGCTCAATCCCTCTGCAACTTCCGAATCAAGGTCCCGACATCGATCCCCAGGTGCTGCGCCGCCTTGCGCTTGCTGCCGCACAGGCGCACGGCCTGGAGGATCACTTGCCGCTCGAAGCGTTGCACCTGCGCCTTGAGCGGTTCGTCGGCGCTGGCGAAGGGCAGCGGTTCTTCCTCTCCGGCGGGTGCGACCTGGCCCAGCAGCTCCGGTGGCAGGTGCTGCTCTTCGGCGACGTCGTCGGCCAGCACCGCCAGGCGTTCGAAGATGTTCACCAGCTCGCGGATGTTGCCCGGGAAGTCATGGCTCAGCAGGCGCTGGCGGCAGGCCGTGGACAGCCGCAGGGGCGGCTGGCGGTCGCGGTTGATGCGCGCCAGGAGGATGTCCATCAGCACCGGCAGGTCGTCGCGGTGGGCACGCAGCGGCGGGATGTCCACCGGCAGCACGGCCAGGCGGTAGTAGAGGTCGGCGCGGAACAGGCCGGCGGACACCTGCGCCTTGAGGTCCTTGTTGGTGGCGGCGATCACCTGCACCTGGACCTTCTTCGCCAGCGGCGAGCCCACCGGCTGGATGGTGCCGTCGTCGAGGAACTTGAGCAGCTTGGCCTGCACCTGCAGGGGGATCTCGCCGATCTCGTCGAGGAACAGCGTGCCGCCGGCGGCGCTCTCGATGTAGCCGCGCTTGCCCTGCTGCAGCGCGCCGGTGAAGGCGCCGCGCTCGTAGCCGAACATCTCCGACTCGAACAGCGTCTCGGGGATGCTCGCGCAGTTCACGTCGACGAAGGGCCGGTCGCCCCAGCCGGCGGCGCGGTGGATGTGCCGGGCGATGGCGGTCTTGCCCACGCCCGGCTCGCCGAGCAGCAGTAGGCGGGCGCGGCGGCGGAAGGCGCGCACGCCCATGTCGGCGATGTCCGAGAGCAGCGGCGACATGTGCAGCGCGTTGTCCTGGGGGTCGCCCAGGCTCGCCGGGCTGTCCGCCAGCGACGGCGCCGGAGCGCTGCGGCCGGCGCTTTCGCGCGCTTCGTATTCGCGCTGGATCAGCAGCGTGTAGGGCTTCTCGTAGGCGCCGGCGGGCACGCTCTGCAGGCGGGTGAGGAACAGCCGGCCGTCGCGCGAACGCGTCAGCGCGCTCTTGCCGCCGCGGCGCACGGCCTGCAGGAAGTCGTCGAACTGCAGCGCCGAGCGCTGGTAGAAATCGCTGTCGCTCAGGCCCAGCACGTCCTGGCGCGCCACGCGGTTGATGCGCTCGGCGGCCAGGTTGAGGAAGCGCACCCGGGAGTCGCCGTCGCAGACGATCAGCGCCTCGCCGAAGCCGTCGAGCAGGGCGTGCAGCGCCGGCGCCTCCAGCAGCGCGGCGAGCATCTCGGCGCTGACGTTGACCGACGAGCGCATGCCCATGCGCATCGGCGCGAAGAAGCCCTCGCCGCTCATGGGTGCAGCTCTGCCGGCCGGCGCTCGACGCCGTCCGGGCGCAGCACCACCACGCGCCAGGCCTGGTCCTCGCGGATCAGGATGCGCGAGCAGTGGCTGTCGAAGGCGCGGTAGCGGCCGTACTGGTCGGGCAGCTCCAGGCGCTGCCAGGTGCGCTCGGGCAGCGGCAGGCGGTCGAGGGTGGCGGCCACGCCGGCGGCGCGGGTGATGCCGAACACCTGCTCGAAGGCGGCGTTGCGCCATTGCGGCTGGGCGGCTTCGTCGATCACCAGCACCGCGTCGGGCACCGCGTCGAACACCCGGCGCAGGGCCTCGATGCGCTGCTCGGCGTCATGCTGCATGCGCAGCTCCTGGCTGACGTCGCGCAGGCTGCCCCACATGCGCAGCAGGCGGCCGTTGTGGATGCTGGCGCGCACGTCGTTCTCCACGTAGGCCGGCGAGCCGTCGTGGCGGCGGTCCACCGAGAGCGCGCCGTCGACGTGGAAGTCGGCCTCGATCAGCCGCCGCACGAATTCCTCGTTGGCCGGGCTGCGCGGCCAGTACAGGCGCACCGGCTGCTGGCCGAAGTCGACGTCGGCGGGCATCTCGTAGATCGCCGCCATGGCGCGGTTGCACATGCGCCAGTAGGAGCGGTTCTCGAACACCTGACGGACGATCTCGTCCGGCGTCTGGCGCACGTCCACCGGCTCGGCGAACTCGATGCACCAGTAGGCCACCTTGGCGCTGTAGAGCATCTGGCTCATGACTTCGTTGGCGTTCTGCAGCTCGCCCAGGCGCCGGCTGATGCCGCCCAGGGGCATCTTCACCAGGTGCAGGCGCGCCGGCTCGCCGTCGCGCCACTGCAGCACGCCGCTGGCCAGCACCGGCAGCAGGCCGCCGTTGTGGCGGATCAGCGTCAGCTCCAGGTCCTGCACCCGTTCGTCGGCCGGCGGGTTGGCGAAGAGCTGCTGCAGGGCGCGCACCGAATCGGCGGTGTAGACCTGTTCCATGCCCTGGCCGTGCAGCGCGCCGGGCGGGTAGCCGAGCTGGTCGCTCTGTTCGGCGGAGACGTCGAGGAAGCGGCCATCCGCGGCGATGCTGTCGGCCAGCAGCAGGCCACGGTCGAGCAGCAGGCGTAGCGGGTCCATCTGGGATTCTCCATGGGGGATGACGGGACCGGCGCGGTGGCGCGGGCCAGTCGTCTACCCAGGCAGGTTGCATGCCAGGACGCGGAGCCCGCGGCATGGGGCCCCGCGGCCTGGCGCCGTGGCGACTGTATGCAGAAATGCAGCAGCGTTTGCGTTTGCGCAGCGCCCTCGGGCAAGCGTAGCGCCTCCCCGGGAAAGGCGTAAGACAGGACTTTGGCCTAGTACACGCCAATTAACATAGCATGTTAATCTGATGCGCATTCTTCCGCGGAGGAGTGGACGATGATCGCCGTACGTGACGCCTGGGCGGCCGGGCTTCTGAAGTTGCAGAACTGGCCACGCAACCTGCTGGCCGGGGTCATCGTCGGGGTGGTCGCGCTGCCCCTGGCCATGGCCTTCGCCATCGCCTCCGGGGTCAAGCCCGAGCAGGGCCTGTACACGGCCATAGTGGCGGGCATCGCGGTGTCGCTGTTCGGCGGCAGCCGGGTGCAGATCGCCGGGCCCACCGGCGCCTTCATCGTCATCCTCGCCGGCATCACCGCGCGCTACGGCGTCGACGGCCTGCAGCTGGCCACGCTGATGGCCGGGGTGATCCTCCTGCTGCTGGGCATCACCCGCCTGGGCAGCGTCATCAAGTACATTCCCGACCCGGTCATCGTCGGCTTCACCGCCGGCATCGGGGTGATCATCTGGGTCGGCCAGTGGAAGGACTTCTTCGGCCTGCCGGCGGTGGGCGGCGAGCACTTCCACCAGAAGCTCTGGCACCTGCTGCAGGCGTTGCCGCAGCTGCACCCGGCGACCACCCTGCTGGCCCTCCTCGGCCTGGCCGCGGTGCTCTACGGCCCGCGCCTGCCGTACCTGGGGCGGGTGCCGGGGCCGTTGCTGGCGATGGTGCTGGTCAGCGTGCTGCAGGCGCTGTTCCAGTTCGACGGCGTGGCCACCATCGGCAGCGCCTTCGGCGGCATCCCCCGCGGCCTGCCGGTGCCGAGCCTGCCGGAGATCAGCCTGCCGCGGATGCTGGAGCTGATCGGCCCGGCCTTCGCCATCGCCATGCTCGGCGCCATCGAGTCGCTGCTCTCGGCGGTGGTCGCCGACGGCATGGCCGGCACCCGCCACGACTCCAACCAGGAGCTGGTCGGCCAGGGCATCGCCAACCTGCTGGCGCCGCTGTTCGGCGGCTTCGCCGCCACCGGCGCCATCGCCCGCACCGCCACCAACATCCGCAACGGCGGCAACAGCCCGATCGCCGGGGTGGCCCACGCGGCGACCCTGGTGCTGATCATCCTGTTCCTCGCCCCGCTGGCCTCGAGCATCCCGCTGTGCGCGCTGGCGGCGATCCTCTTCGTGGTGGCCTGGAACATGAGCGAGGCCCGCCACTTCGTGCGCATGCTGCGCCGCGCGCCCAGGGCCGACGTGGCCATCCTGCTGATCACCTTCGGCCTGACGGTGTTCAGCGACCTGGTGATCGCGGTGAACATCGGGGTGATCCTGGCCATGCTGCTGTTCATGCGGCGCATGGCTTCCTCGGTGGAGGTGCTGCAGCAGGGCAGCGCCGAGCTGCGGGGCGAACTGCAAGGCGCGCTGCCGCCGGGCGTGCTCGTCTATACCATCGAGGGGCCGTTGTTCTTTGGCGCGGCGGAAACCTTCGAACGCGCCCTGGCGCAGACTCGCAGCGATCCGCAGTTGCTGGTGATCCGCCTGAGGCGGGTGCCGTTCATGGACATCACCGGGATGCAGACGCTGGAGGAGATGATCCAGCAACTGCGCAAGCGCGGGGTGACGGTGAAGCTCTGCGAGGCCAACCCGCGGGTGCGGCACAAGCTGGTGCGGGCGGGGATCATCGAGGCGGTGGGTAGGCGGAATTACCATGCCAGTTTTGCCATGGCGCTGGCGGCCTGCGAAGGGCGGGGGGAGGCGGTGGTTTCTTCGTAGGGAGGGTTCGGCGCCGCCTGGGAGCAATCGCGGACGGAGTCCGCCCCTACGGTTCCAGGAAGCACGGCTTTTCGTAGGATGGCGTTGAGCGAAGCGATACCCATCAGCGCAACCGCATGGGTTTCGCAGGCTCAACCCATCCTACGAAAAGCGCTGGCGAGACCAGGCCCAGGGAGGCACGGGCGTAGGAGCGGACTCCGTCCGCGATCGAGCCGGCAGGCTGCTCCGGACTGGCCGGTGGCCCTCAATCCTGCCCGCCCACCTTCGGTTGCGTGGCATAGCTCACCCCGTGGCTCTCCAGGTAATCGCGGATCAACTGGCGAACCACCTGGGAAGGTGTCAGGTCCTGGCTGGCGCAGAGTTCCTCGAAGGCCTTCTTCTTCACCGGGTCGATCAGGACGGTCAGGCGGGCGGTGCGGTTTTCCATGGGTTCTACTTGTTCGGTTCGCGGATGTTAATCAAATTCTAATGCCCCATCCGCGCCCCTGTCATGGCGCCGTCCGCCGCAGCCGCCGCCGGCTCACTGTTCGCCGCGGATGTACTGCTCCAACTGCTGGATCAGCTGGGCCTGCTCGGCGATGGCTTCCTTGACCAGGTCGCCGATGGACAGCAGGCCCACCAACTGGCCGTTCTCCACCACCGGCAGGTGGCGCAGGTGGCGCTCGGTCATGATGCTCATGCAGGTGTCGATGTTCTGCTGCGAATCCACCGTGACCACCGGCGAACTCATGATGGCGCTGACCGGGGTGCCCACCGAACTGCGGCCCTGGAGGATCATCTTGCGCGCGTAGTCGCGTTCGCTGACCACGCCCACCACCTGGCCGTTGTCCACCACCGGCAGGGCGCCGACGTTCTTCACCGCCATCACCCGCAGGGCGTCGAGCACCATCTCGTGCGGGCCTATGGTGTGCACCTGCTGGCTCTGCTTGGCGTGGAGGAGCTGTGCGACGGTCTTCATGCTGGATGTCCTTCTGCTGTTGTGCGCAGGGCTATTACCCCGGGGTGGCGACAGGATCGGCAAGCGAGGCTTCCCGCACAATGCTGGAAACGGCATCGCCCCCATAGGAAAACGTCATGACCTTCCTTCTGACTTATAGCCAAATGCGCCGCGCCGCGCGACCGTCGAGGCTTTGCGCGGGCCCGGCGAGGCCGTAGCATTGAGGCCTGCCGCACCCCGCCTGCCGAGATAGCACCATGCACGACGACGACATCGACCTCCCCGAGCCGGAGCACGAGCACCTGCTCGACCACGAGTGGGACGAGGATTCCCCGGAGGATTTCGAGCACGACGCCACCGGCCTGCGCGACGAGCCCGAGGACGCTGAGGACGACTGGGACGACGAGGACGGCGACGCCCACTGGCACGACGACTGAGGCGCGCCGGCGCTCACTGCGAGGTGATGCGCCGGTATTCGTTCTGGTACTGGTCGAACGGCAGGTTGCTGCGCTGCAGCTTCTGCAGCTGGCGCTCCTGGTTCTCCACCGCCACCACCGGCTTGGCCGCCGCCTCCCGGCTGGCCACCGACTGGCCGGGCGCCGGGGCCGGCGCGGGGCGGGCCGGTTGCTCGGCCGGCGTGCCGGCCGGCATCGGCGCTGCCGGTAGCGGGTCGCGCTTGGCGATGCGCTGGGCGCTTTCGACTTCCTCGATGATCGCCTTGGAAATGTCCTTGAGCTGGCCTTCCAGCGCCTCGGGCTCGGCGGAGTCGGTCTCGTAGCGGCGCGAGCCCATCAGCCGGCCGCTGGGGCCGTCGGTGAAGCGCACGTTGACGCGCAGGCTGCCCTTGCCCAGGCCGTCGCCGTCGGCCTGCTGGCGCAGGCGGTCGACTTCCACCACCAGCAGCGTCGCCGGCTGCGCGGTGGGGCTCACCGCGCCGGCCTGCTCGCCCAGCTGGTAGTCGGACGAGGCCGCGCGGTCGGTCAGGATGCGCCGCCAGGTGCTGGTCAGCCGCGTCCAGCCCGGCGTCGCGGTCACGCTGGGGTCGCCCTGGAAGTTCACCAGCAGGCGGTTGCGGGTGTCGGCATAGGTGCTGATGGGGGAGAGCGCGTCGGCGCGCTTCACATCCGCCGCGCAGCCGGCCAGGCCGGCCACGAGGAGCAGTACGAAACAGGTACGCACGATGGCCTCCTTGGAAAATGCGCGGGCCGGGAGGTGCAAGTCTAGTCGGTGCTTTGGCGCTTGCAGGGCGCGGCGGCACATTTCCGTCGCCCGGCTGTTGGCCTGGCAACAGCGCATCAGCAGCTTGCCCGGCCTCGGACAGGACGATAACCCGGCGCCTGTTGCAAGTTCATGATCCGCAAGGCTTTCCGGCACTGGCACGGTTGCTGCTCCGGCCCTGGTGGAAGCCGCATGGCGCCTGGCCGCGCGGCATGCAATCGCGCAACTCCCGGAGAGCAGAACCATGAGCCAGCAACCCATCCGCTTCGCCTACTGGGTGCCCAACGTCAGCGGCGGCCTCGTCGTCAGCAACATCGAACAGCGCACCAGCTGGGACTTCGACTACAACCGCCGGCTGGCACAGAGCGCCGAGAAGGCCGGCTTCGACTACGCCCTGTCGCAGATCCGCTTCACCGCCGGCTACGGCGCCGAGTACCAGCACGAGTCGGTGGCCATCAGCCATGCGCTGCTGGCGGCGACCGAGAAGCTCAAGGTCATCGCCGCCATCCTCCCCGGCCCGTGGAACCCGGCGCTGGCGGCCAAGCAACTGGCGACCATCGACCAGCTGACCGGCGGGCGCATCGCGGTGAACATCGTCTCCGGCTGGTTCAAGGGCGAGTTCCACGCCATCGGCGAGCCCTGGCTGGAGCACGACGAGCGCTACCGCCGCTCCGAGGAGTTCATCCGCGCGCTCAAGGGCATCTGGACCCAGGACAACTTCACCTTCAACGGCGACTTCTACCGCTTCCGCGACTACAGCCTCAAGCCCAAGCCGCTGCAGCGCCCGCACCCGGAAATCTTCCAGGGCGGCAGCTCGCGGGCCGCGCGCGACATGGCCGCGCGGGTGTCGGACTGGTACTTCACCAATGGCAACACGGTGGAAGGCATCAAGGCCCAGGTCGACGACATCCGCGCCAAGGCCGCGGCCAACGGCCACGCGGTGAAGATCGGGGTGAACGCCTTCATCATCGCCCGCGACAGCGAGGCCGAGGCCCGCGCGGTGCTGCAGGAAATCATCGACAAGGCCAACCCCGAGGCGGTCAACGCCTTCGGCCACGAGGTGAAGAACGCCGGCGCCGCCAGCCCCGAGGGCGAGGGCAACTGGGCGAAGTCCAGCTTCGAAGACCTGGTGCAGTACAACGACGGCTTCAAGACCAACCTGATCGGCACCCCGCGGCAGATCGCCGAACGCATCCTCGCGCTCAAGGCGGTGGGCGTGGACCTGGTGCTCTCCGGCTTCCTGCACTTCCAGGAAGAGGTGGAGTACTTCGGCGAGAAGGTCCTGCCGCTGGTGCGCGAGCTGGAGGCCGAGGCGCAGCGCAAGGCTGTTGCCTGACGGGCAACTGTTGGCTGCCGGACAGTGCTTCAACAAACAGTGTCCGGCCAGCGACTCGGCTGCCTTTTATAACCAGTAAGTGGCTGATTTATAGGGAGAAAATTTCGGGCATGGATCGTGCTCAGCCAGGACAGGGCCCGCTGCCGGGAGGTCCCGGCCCCACACGGGCCACTGTTCGCCACGAGGAAGACCATGTCCGTTTCTGCTGCCTATCCGATCAACCGCCCCGCCGCGCGGATCATCCGCGACGACGCCGAGGCCATCCGCGTCGCCCACGAGGTCGCCGAGCTGCTGCTGGCCGGCGCTTCCGAGCGCGACCTCAACCGCTTGGTGCCGGTGGAGATCGTCGACGCCTTCTCCAACAGCGGCCTGTGGGGCATCACGGTGCCGCGCGAATACGGCGGCGCCGAGGTGTCCCACGCCACCCTGGCCCAGGTCATCGCCATCGTCTCGGCGGCCGACCCGTCCCTGGGGCAGATTCCGCAGAACCACTACTGCCTGCTGGAAGACATCCGCCTGCAGGGCAGCGAGGAGCAGAAGCGGCACTTCTTCGCCCTGGTGCTGGAAGGCCACCGCTTCGCCAACGCGCTGTCGGAAACCGGCGGCAAGAACGTGCAGGACATCCGCACCCGCCTGGTCGCCGAGGGCGACGGCTACCGCGTCGACGGCCGCAAGGGCTACTGCACCGGCTCGCTCTACGCGCACTGGCTGGGCGTGCTGGCGCTGGACGAGCAGGACCGCGCGCAGCTGGCCTTCGTCCCGCGGGAAAGCGCCGGGCTGACGGTGGTGGACGACTGGGACAGCATCGGCCAGCGCACCACCTCCAGCGGCACCGTGCTGCTGGACGGCCTGCGCGTGCCGGCCTTCCACCTGTTCCCCAGCTACCGCTCCTACGAGAGCCCGACCCTGGCCGGGCCCTTCGCCCAGATCACCACCGCCGCCATCGACGCCGGCATCGCCCGCGCCGCGCTGCGCGACACCATCGCCTTCGTCCGCGAGCAGGCGCGCCCGTGGATCGACGCGGGGGTGGAGAAGGCCAGCGAGGACCCGCTGACCATCATCCAGGTCGGCGGCCTGGACATCCGCCTGGAAGCCGCCGAAGCCCTGCTGGAACGCGCCGGTTACGTGCTCGACGCCGGCAAGGCGGCGCCCGACGAGGACAAGGTGGCCGCCGCCTCCCTGGCCGTGGCCCGGGCCAAGGTGCTGACCACCGAGATCGCCATCGAGGCGAGCAACAAGCTGTTCGAGCTCGGCGGCACCCGCTCCACCCTGCGCAAGCACAACCTCGACCGCCACTGGCGCAACGCCCGCGTGCACACCCTGCACGACCCGGTGCGCTGGAAGTACCACCTGGTCGGCAACTGGCTGCTCAACGGCAAGCGCCCGCCGCGCCACGACTGGAACTGAGGGGGCGCCATGAGCAAGCAGATACGCCTCAACGCCTTCGCCATGAACACCGTCGGCCACCTCTCGCCCGGCCTCTGGCGCCACCCGCGCGACCAGGCGCGGCGCTACACCGACATCCACTACTGGGTCGAGCTGGCCAAGACCCTGGAACGCGGCAAGCTCGACGGCCTGTTCATCGCCGACGTGCTGGGCGTCTATGACGTCTACGGCGGCAATGCCGACGCCGCGCTGCGCAGCGGCGCGCAGGTGCCGGTGAACGACCCGCTGCAACTGGTCCCGGCGATGGCCGCGGCCACCCGCCACCTGGGCTTCGGCGTGACCGCCTCGGTGTCCTTCGAGCACCCGTTCCCCTTCGCCCGGCGCATGTCCACCCTCGACCACCTGACCGGCGGCCGCGCCGGCTGGAACATCGTCACCTCGTACCTGGCCAGCGGCGCGCGCAACCTCGGCCAGCAGCGCCAGCTGTCCCACGACCAGCGCTACGCCCTGGCCGACGAGTACCTGCAGGTCTGCTACAAGCTGTGGGAAACCAGCTGGGAAGACGACGCCGTGGTCGCCGACCGCGACAGCGGCGTCTACGCCGAACCATCCAAGGTCCATGGCATCCGCCACGAAGGCGAATACTTCCAGGTGCCCGGCTTCCACCTCTGCGAACCCTCGCCGCAGCGCACCCCGGTGCTCTACCAGGCCGGCGCCTCCAGCCGTGGCCGGGCCTTCGCCGCGGCCAACGCCGAGTGCGTGTTCGTCGCCGCGCCGAGCAAGGCGGTGCTGAAGAAGCAGGTGGCCGACCTGCGCGAAGCGGTGCGCGCCGCCGGGCGCGAGCCGGGCGACGTGCTGGTGCTGGAGCAGCTCACGGTGATAGTCGCGCCGACCGACGCCGAGGCCCTGGCGCGCCTGGCCGAGTACCGCGAGTACGCCAGCGCCACCGGCGCCCTGACGCTGATGTCCGGCTGGACCGGCATCGACTTCGCCGAATACGCCCCCGGCCAGGTGCTGCGCGAGGTGCCCAGCGACGCCATCCAGTCGGCGGTGGAAGCCTTTACCCGCGCCGACCCGACGCGCACCTGGACCACCGCCGAGATCGCCGACTACTGCGCCATCGGCGGCGACGGCCCGGTGCTGGTGGGCTCGCCGCGGACCGTGGCCGACCAGCTGCAGGAGTGGGTGGCGGAAACCGACGTCGACGGCTTCAACCTGGCCGGCGTGGTCATGCCGGAGACCTTCGAGGCGGTGGTTGACCTGCTGGTGCCGGAGCTGCAGGCCCGCGGCCTGTTCAAGCGCGACTACGCCGAGGGCACCCTGCGCCACAAGCTGTTCGGCGCCGGCGACCGCCTGGCCGCGCCGCACCCGGTCGCGGCCCTGCGCGAGGAGGCCCGGCGATGAACGACTGGCTGGCCAACGTCGACTGGAGCGAGATCGCCCAGGCCTGCCTGGACACCCTGAGCATGCTCGGCGCGGCCCTGGGCTGCACCGTGCTGCTGGGGCTGCCGCTGGGCGTGCTGCTGTACCTCACCGGCCAGCGCCAGCTGCTCGACTCGCCGCGCCTGTACCGGGTGCTCTCGGTGCTGGCCAACGTGCTGCGCTCGATGCCCTTCATCATCCTGCTGATCGTGCTGATCCCCGCCACCGAGCTGCTCACCGGCACCTCGCTGGGCGTGCGCGGCGCCATTCCGCCGCTGGTGGTGGGCTGCACGCCGTTCTTCGCGCGGCTGGTGGAAAGCTCGCTGCGCGAGGTCGACCGCGGGCTGGTGGAAGCGGTACAGGCGATGGGCGCGAGCACCCGGCAGATCGTTTTCCACACCCTGCTGCCGGAAGCGCGCACCGGGCTGATCGCCGCCATCACCGTGACCGCCATCGTGCTGGTCGACTACACGGCCATGGCCGGCGTGGTCGGCGGCGGCGGCCTGGGCGACCTGGCCATCCGCTTCGGCTACCAGCGTTTCCAGACCGACGTCATGGTGGTCACCGTGCTGCTGCTGATCCTGCTGGTGCAGGCCCTGCAGATGAGCGGCGACCGCCTGGTGCGCCACTACACCCGGCGCTGAATCCAAACACCCGCTCGCGGCGGCCGGGAAAACGCCGCCGCTGGCCCCACGTCCAACCCACGACGGCCATTCCAAGAAACCACTGATCGGAGCAAACAGCATGAAGAAAGTCCTGGCCGCCCTGGCTGCCGTAATAGCCATCAACGCCCACGCCAACGAGCACCTCGTCGTCGGCGCCACCCCGGTGCCCCACGCGGAAATCCTCGAATTCGTCAAACCGGCCCTGGCCAAGCAAGGCGTGGACCTGGAAGTGAAGGTCTTCAACGACTTCATCCAGCCCAACCTGCAGCTGGCGAAGAAGAACCTCGACGCCAACTACTACCAGTACCGCCCGTTCCTCGACGACTTCAACAAGACCCGCCACACCAACCTGGTGCCGGTGGTGGGCGTGCACATCGAGCCCTTCGGCGCCTACTCGGCCAAGTACAAGAGCCTGGCCGAGCTGCCCGATGGCGCCAGCGTGGCCATCCCCAACGACCCGGTGAACACCGGCCGCGCCCTGGTGCTGCTGGCCGAGGCCGGGCTGATCAAGCTCAAGGACCCGAGCAATCCGCAGTCCACCGAGCGCGACATCGTCGACAACCCCAGGCACCTGAAGATCCGCGAGCTGGAAGGCGCCATGCTGGCGCGCTCGGTGAAGCAGGTGGACCTGGCCTTCGTCTTCGCCAACTACGCGCTGGAAGCCGGCATCGACATCAAGAGCGCGCTGATCGTCGAGAAGGGCAAGGACCTCTACGTCGAGTTCCTGGTGGCGCGTCCGGACAACATCCAGGACCCGGGCATCCAGAAGCTGGCCAAGGCGCTCAACTCGCCGGAAGTGCGCAACTTCATCCTGACCCGCTACAAGGGCGAGATCGCCCCCGGCTTCTGACGTGACCCGGCGCGGCGCCCAGGACGGGCGCCGCGCCCGGCAGGAACGCACCCATGGTCAGCTTCAATCATTCGCAGCCCCTGGCGGCTGCCACCCACATCCGCCTGCGCGGCCTGGCCAAGCACTACCTGGCCGGCGGCCGGGAAGTGCAGGCGCTGCACGGCATCGACCTGGAGATCCGCCGCGGCGAGGTGTTCGGCATCATCGGCCGCAGCGGCGCCGGCAAGTCCTCGCTGCTGCGCTCGCTCAACCGCCTGGAGCGGCCCAGCGCCGGCCAGGTGCTGGTCGACGGCGAGGACATCGGCGCCTTCGACGACGCGCGCCTGGCGCAGCTGCGCCGGCGCACCGGGATGATCTTCCAGCACTTCAACCTGATGGCCTCGCGCAGCGTCGGCGACAACGTCGCGCTGCCCCTGGTGCTGGCCGGCGTGCCGCGCGCCGAGCGCGAGCGGCGGGTGGCCGAACTGCTGCAGTTGGTGGGCCTGGCGGACAAGCGCGAGGCCTACCCGGCGCAGCTTTCCGGCGGGCAGAAGCAGCGCGTCGGCATCGCCCGCGCGCTGGTGCTGCAACCGGACCTGCTGCTGTGCGACGAAGCCACCTCGGCGCTGGACCCGGAAAGCACCCAGTCGATCCTCGCGCTGCTGCGCGACATCAACCGCCGCCTGGGCCTGACCATCGTCCTCATCACCCACGAGATGGAAGTCATCCGCGACCTCTGCGACCGCGTGGTGGTGCTGGAGCGCGGCCGGGTGGTGGAGCAGGGCGAGGTCTGGGAAGTGTTCGGCGACCCGCGCCACGAAGTGACGCGCAGCCTGCTCGGCACGCTGCACCATGATGCCGACGGCGAAGCGGCGGGCGAGGGCCTGCTGCTGGACCTGCACTACAGCGGCGCCAGCGCCCGCGAACCGGAGCCGGCCGCCATCGGCCGCGAACTGGGCTACGAGGTGCGCCTGGTGCAGGCCAGCCTGGAGCGCATCCAGGGCCGCTCCCTGGGCAGCCTGCGGCTGCGCGTGGCGGCGCCGGCGGCGGAGCGCGAGGCGGTGGTGGCGCGCGCGCAGGCGCTGGCCGACCGGGTCAGCCTGGTGGGCAGTGCCTGACGGGGCTCAGATGGACAGCCGCACCACGCGGTTGTCCAGCGCCTGTTCCGGGCCGCGGCGCTTGTTCACCACCAGCTCGCCGATGGCGATCAGCCGCGTGCGGGTGACGTTGCGCGACAGGCCCAGCAGGTTGGCGGTGTGCACCTGGTTGTGGTGGCAGAAGCGGTAGGCGGCGCGCAGCAGGCTTTCCTCGACGCGTTCGTAGAGCGCCCCGGCGGATTCCTCGAACAAGCGGCGGAAGGCGCGCTGCAGCTGTTCCTCGGCGGACTCGCCGCCATTGGCCGCGGGGCTGCCGGCATGGCCGGCGGGGGCTTCCTCCTGGCGCTCCAGGCGCAGGTTGGACAGGCGCAGGTCGTCCTCGCGTACCAGGCCGTCGCGGCAGGTCAGCAGGCTGTGGTGGATGACGTTCTCCAGCTCGCGGATGTTGCCCGGCCAGCCGTAGCCCACCAGCTTGCGCTCGGCCTCGGCGCTGAGCTGCACCTGGCCGTAGCCCAGGCGCTCGCTGTAGCTGCGGATGAAGTGGCGGGTCAGCGGCAGGATGTCGCCGGGGCGCTCGCGCAGCGGGTGCAGTTGCAGGGTGACGACGTTGAGGCGGTAGTACAGGTCCTCGCGGAAGTGCCCGGCGTTGATCGCCCGTTCCAGCTGCACGTTGGTGGCCGCCAGCACCCGCACGTTGATCGGGATGCTCTTGCGCGAGCCCAGGCGCACCACCTCGCGCTCCTGCAGCACGCGCAGCAGCTTGACCTGGATGGCCATCGGCAGGTCGCCGATCTCGTCGAGGAACAGGGTGCCGCCGTTGGCCTCTTCGAACCAGCCGGCCTTGGCGCTCAGGGCGCCGGTGAAGGCGCCCTTCTCGTGGCCGAACAGTTCGGCCTCCACCAGCGATTCGGAGAAGGCCCCGCAGTTCACCGCGACGAAGGGCCCGTTGCGCCGCCCACTGAGGTTGTGGATGTGCCGCGCCACCAGCTCCTTGCCCGTGCCGGTTTCGCCGATGATCAGGACGCTGGCCTCGCTGGGGGCGACCTGTTGCAGATGGGCGAGCAGCGCCTGCGATTTCGGGTCTTCGAAGACCTGTGCGGTCGCCCGGATCGAGGTGGCCAGTGCGGGGGAGGGGGGTAGCGTCAGCAGTTGCATGTCTCTGCCTCAGGAATAGAAGGTGGGTGTCGGCCGCGCGCCGTTGAGCGCCCAGTCCCCCAGCTCGTGGAGCTTGTAGTCCAGCGGGTCGTGCAGGGTCTGGGTGCGCAGGTTGCGCCAGAAGCGGTCCAGGCGCAGCGAGGCGTGGGTGGCGCGGGCGCCGGTGACCTCGAACAGGCGGTTGCAGATGTCCAGGCCGCTGCGGCTGGCGGCGACCTTGGCGGTGGCGATGGCCACCGCCAGCTGCGCGCGCTCCTCGGTGCCCAGGGCGTGTTCCTTGCGCCAGGCTTCGTCCAGCAGCGCGGCGGCGCGCTGGACCAGCAGGCGCACGCTCTCCAGGCCGACCCAGAACTCGCCGTAGTGGCGCAGCACGTACGGGTCCTCGCCGACGCTGCGGGCGCTGGAGCGGAACCACGGGCGGCTTTCCTTGAGGCTGTACTGCCGCGCCTCCTCGAAGGCGCCCTCGGCCACGCCGAGGAACAGGTTGGCGAACAGCAGCTGGGCGATCAGCGGGCGCAGGCAGGCGAAGGGCGTGCTCAGCGGGCCCGGGTCGAGCAGCAGCTCGGATTCCTCCACGCGCACCCGTTCGAAGGTGGCGCTGCCGCTGTCGGTCTGCCGCTGGCCCATGTTGTCCCAGTCGCTGTGCAGGGTGATGCCGGTGCGGCCGCTGGGGATGGCGGCGATCAGCAGCTTGCCGCCGTTGCCTTCGTCCACCGCCGAGGCGATGAGCATTTCCGAGTCGCTGGCGCCGGAGCAGAAGCTCTTCTTGCCGGAGAACTCGCGCCAGCCGTCGAACTTCTTCACCACGGTGCGGGTGTCCAGCGGGTTCAGGGCGTTGCCCCAGAACCAGTGCTTGCGCGCGGTCTGCTCGAACCACGGCTGCCACTGCTCGGGGCGGGCGAACAGGCGCACGGTGGCCAGCATCAGGTGCTGGAAGCCGAACACGTGGGCGATGGAACTGTCGACGCGGGCGAACTCGCGGGTCACTTCCAGGGCCTCGCTCCAACTGGCGCCCAGGCCGCCGTACTGTTTGGGGATGACCAGGCCGAGCAGGCCGCTGCGGCGCAGGGCGTCGCGCTCGGCCTTGGGCGTGCCGCCGAGCCGGTCGCGCTCGACGGCGCTTTCGGCGAATTCCGCCGCCAGCTGGCGGGCCAGTTGCAGCGGGCTGAGGATGGAGGCTTGTGCCGGCGAATTCATCGGGCGGCTCCTCAGGCGATGCGGCGCAGCGCGCGGTGGTCGCCGAACAGCGGCAGGGCGCGCTCCACGGCCAGGCGGATGCGCGCCTGGAGCAGTTCGCAGCTGATGCGGTAGTCCTTGAAGTCGGCCTCGCTGGCGTACACGCCCAGCGGCAGGGTCAGCGACTGGAAGAAGCTGAACAGCGGGCGCAGCTGGTGGTCGATGACCAGCGCGTGGCGCTGGCTGCCACCGGTGGCGGCGAGCAGCACCGGGGTGCCGATCAGCGCGTCCTGGCCGATCAGGTCGAACAGGTGCTTGAGCTGCCCGGGGTAGGAGCCGCGGTACACCGGCGAGGCCACCAGCAGCAGGTCGGCGCCCTCGATGGCGCGCAGCTGCGCCTCCACGGCCTCCGGCAGCTCGGCGCGGCTCAGGGCGCCGCCCACCGGGCGGGCGATGTCGGCCAGCTCGATGAGCTGGACCTCGGCGTCCAGGTGGCGGCCGATCTCGGCGAGGATGGCCTCGGTCAGGGCCAGGGTGCGCGAGGGGCGATAGGCGCCGCCGGATACGGCGACCACTTTCAAGGGGGCAGTCATGTTCGGTTTCCTGTGCTGTTGCCCTGCCGGCAGGGCGGGTTCAGGTCGGGTTTCGCAAGACCTGTGCCAGGACTCAAGTCATTGATTGGTATGGGTATTCATCAAGTGTTGCTGGGCGAACTGTTGGCTGGCGGCTAGTTGCTGCTGGGCAACTGTTGGCAGCACAACAGTGGAGCGGCCGTCGATTCCTGCGCAGTTATAGAGGAATCGAGGTTGAGGTAAAAAAGAATAAATTCAGATTTTATTATTCTTTAATTGAATATAAGGGCCGCAAGCCGCGTCAGGCGGCGCCCTGGCCGCGGAACTCGCTGGGCGACAACTGCGTGTGCTTGCGGAAGAAGCGGCTGAAGTAGCCGACGTCGGAGAAGCCCAGGTCGTGGGCGATGGCCTTGATGCTCTGGCGCGAGTGGGCCAGCTCGCGCTTGGCTTCCAGCACCAGGCGCGCGTTGATCGCCGCCATGGGCGTCATGCCCAGCTGTTCCTGGCACAGGCGGCCGAGGGTGGCGGGCGCCGGTTCCTGGTGAGCTGGGCCTGAATGCGCAACGCCGGTCAGTTTGCTGACCGGCGTTGTCGTTGCGAAGCCTGGGTGGGCACTCAGCGGAACGCCGGCACCACGTGCTTGATGAACAGTTCCAGGGACTTCTTCTTCTGCTCGTAGGGCAGGCTGTTGTCGGCCCAGAAGCTGAACTCGTCGACGCCCAGCTCCTGGTAGTGGCGGATGCGCGCGATGATTTCCTCGGGGGTGCCGATCATGGTGTTCTTGCGGATGTTCTCCAGCTCGAACTCCGGGCGCTCCTTGAACTTTTCCTCGGGGCTGGGCGGCAGCAGGCCGTTGACCGGGGTCTGCTTGTTGCCGAACCAGGCGTCGAAGGTGCGGTAGAAGCGCGAGATGGCCTGCGCGCCAACCTTCCAGCCTTCCGGGTCGTCGGCGCTGTGCACGTGGGTGTGGCGCAGCACCATCAGTTGCGGGCGCGGCACGCCGGGGTTGTTGGCCAGGGCCGCCTCGAACTTGTTCTTCAGGTCGACCACTTCCTCGTCGCCCTTCATCAGCGGGGTGACCATCACGTTGCAGCCGTTGGCCACGGCGAAGTTGTGCGAGTCCGGGTCGCGCGCGGCGATCCACATCGGCGGGGTGGGCTTCTGGATCGGCCGCGGCGAGGAGGTGGCGGTGGGGAACTTCCAGATCTCGCCGTCGTGGGCCACGTCGCCCTGCCACAGCGCGCGCACCACCGGGACCATCTCGCGCAGGTACTTGCCGCCCTCGGTGGCCGGCATGCCGTTGGCCATGCGGTCGAACTCGTACTGGTAGGCGCCGCGGGCCAGGCCCACTTCCATGCGGCCGTTGCTGATCACGTCGAGCAGGGCGCATTCGCCGGCCACGCGGATGGGATGCCAGAAGGGCGCGATGATGGTGCCGGCGCCCAGGCGGATGGTTTCGGTGCGGGCGGCCAGGTAGGCCAGCAGCGGCATGGGGCTGGGCGAGATGGTGTATTCCATGGCGTGGTGCTCGCCGATCCACACGGTGCTGAAGCCGCCGGCCTCGGCCATCAGCGTCAGTTCGGTGAGTTCCTCGAACAGTTGGCGGTGGCTGGTTTGCTCGTCGTAGCGCTCCATGTGCACGAACAGGGAAAATTTCATATCGCTTACCTCGAACCTTTTTTGTATCCGGCGCTGGGCGGGCCGGCGGATGGGATGCGCCTGCGCGCAGCGCTGCTTCGGGGAATGGGCGCGGTCATGGCGATTGGCCACAAGCGTGCTGGGTGTCCGTGGTTTATTGGTATACCATAATACGGAATATCTGCAAGGCGTTTCTGCCCGGCGCCACCCCAAGGAGTTAAGGATGAACCTCAAACAGAAACTGATCCTGGCCTTCGCCGCCATCGCCAGCCTGCCGGTGCTGCTGGTCGCCGTGCTGGTGATCTTCAACTTGCGCGGCGAGGCGCGGGAAGGCTTCATCGACAGCAGCAGCCGGGAAATCCGCCAGGTGGAGAACGCCATGCAGCTGTTCTTCGACGGCATCGCCCAGAACGTCGAGTACCTGGCCGCCCACCCGCAGCTGCAGGCCATCGACGGCAGCCTCAAGCAGTACATCGGCGCCGACGCCGCGCAGCACCCGGCCGGCGAGCAGGACCGCCAGGTGTTCGACCTGTTCGCCGGCCTGGCCCATAGCCACCCGGACTACGCCTACGTATCCCTGGGCACCCGCGACGGCGGCTACGCCTTCTGGCCGGGCGACGACAAGCTGGCCAGCTACGACCCGCGCAACCGCCCCTGGTACCAGGCGGCCATGGCCCAGCCGGGCCGCACCCTGCGTACCCATGCCTACTACTGGGCGGCGGACAAGGTGGTGCTGGTCAGCAGCGTGCGCACCTTCGCCAACCGCCTCGGCGAGCAGGGCGGGGTGGTCAACATCGACGTCTCGCTCAAGCGCCTGACCGACATCGTCAAGGGCATCCGCCTGGGCGACAGCGGCTACCTGATGCTGATGGAAGGCGACGGCACCGTGCTGGTCGACCCGCACCAGCCGGAGCACAACTTCAAGAAGCTCGGCGAGCTGGGCGCCGGCTATGCCAGCCTGGCCAGCGCCGACAAGGGCCTGGTGGAGGTGGAGATCGACGGCGAGCGCTACCTGGCCAACGTCTGGCCGTCGGAGGGCCTGGGCTGGCGCTTCGTCGGCCTGATCAAGGAAAGCGAGGTGATGGCCGGGGCGACGCACCTGACCTGGCTGGTCGGCCTGATCGCCGCGGTGATAGCGCTGGGCTTCGCCGGCGTGGGCGCCGTGTTCGCCGGCCTGGTGGTGCGCCCGGTGCGCGCGGTGGCCGATGGCCTGGAAGGCATCGCCCAGGGCGACGGCGACCTGACCGGACGCCTGGCGGTGCGCGGCCGCGACGAGACGGCGCAGCTGGCCGGCTGGTTCAACCAGTTCCTCGAGGCCATCCGCCGCCTGGTGCAGCACATCGGCCAGGCCGCCTCCGGCATCCACCAGAGCGCCGGCAGCGCCAGCGGCACCTCCCAGGCCCTGGCCGAGGCCGCGGCGCGCCAGCGCGAGGCGGTGGACATGGTGTCCACGGCGTTCAACGAGATGGTCATGACCGCCAACGAGGTGGCGCGCTCCTGCAGCCAGGCGGCGACTTCCGCCGACAGCGGCCAGCGCCAGGCCCACGACGGCCAGCAGCAGATCGACGAGGCGGTGGACAGCGTCGGCCGCCTGAGCGAGGAAATCGCCGGCTCGGCCAGCGCCATGCGCCAGTTGGAGCAGGACAGCAACGACATCCAGTCGATCCTCGGCACCATCCGCTCCATCGCCGAGCAGACCAACCTGCTGGCGCTCAACGCGGCCATCGAGGCGGCCCGCGCCGGCGACCAGGGCCGCGGCTTCGCCGTGGTGGCCGACGAGGTCCGCGCGCTGGCGCGGCGCACCGCCGAATCCACCGGCGAGATCGACGCGCTGCTGGGCAACCTGGCCCGCCGCACCCACGACACCGGCCGGCAGATGCAATCCAGCCTGGAAGCCTCGCAGCGCACCGTCGGCTCCATCCGCGAGGCCCGCGCCTGCTTCGGCGCCATCCGCGAGTCGGTGGACGTGATCCGCGACATGAACGCGCAGATCGCCACGGCGGCGGAAGAACAGCACCAGGTGGCGGAGGAGATCAACCGGCACATCGCCCAGATCCACCGCGACGCCCAGGAAGTGGCGGGGCTGGCGGAGGCCACGCGGGGGGATGCGCAGACGTTGAATGGGCTGTCGGAGGAGTTGAATCGGCTGGTGTCGCGGTTCAGGACCTGATCGAGGTGGTGGGGCTGTTCGTGCCACCGGGGTGTCCGGTGTGGCCGGTGAGTCCAATCGCGGACAAAGTCCGCTCGCCCTCCGGCAACACCCCCGTAGGATGGGTTGAGCGAAGCGATACCCATCACCGTGGCCGCATGGGTTTCGCAAGCTCAACCCATCCTACGAAGAGCACCTCGGCGCAGCCGGCAAGACAGTTGCTCGCATGGGCGTAGGAGCGGACTCTGTCCGCGATTCGGCGGATAACGCCGTACGGATTTCCAGAGAAACATCCAAGCGCACCGGAACGCCCCTTCAGAAGGCCGAGCGAAACCGCCGCTCAGGACAGCCCCCTCTCCCGCTTGCGGGAGAGGGTTGGGGAGAGGGCGCTCTTGAACCCAGCACCTACGCCCCGGGAAACACCGTTCGCGAGCAAGCTCGCTGGCAATCGGCGTCACGCCAAAGCCGGCAACGCCCCCATCTTCCCACGGCAATAAACCATCGGCTGCACCCGCTGTTCCGGCACCACCAGGTTCTTCACCGCGCCGACCATGATCGCGTGATCCCCACCCTCGTACTCACGCCACAACTCGCACTCGATCACCGCAGTCGCGCCTTCCAGCAACGGGTTGCCCAGCTCGCTCAGTTGCCAGTCGATGCCCAGGGCCTTGTCCTTGCCCTTCTTGGCGAAGCTGTAGGCCTCGCGCTGCTGCTCGGCGGAGAGCAGGTGGATGGCGAACTGCTTGCGGCGGATCAGCACCGGGTAGGAGTCGGAGGTGTAGTTGGGGCAGAACAGCACCAGCGCCGGGTCCATCGACAGCGAGCTGAACGCGCTGGCGGTCAGGCCCACCAGTTGGCCGTCCTCGTCCAGCGTGGTGATCACGGTCACGCCGGAGGGGAAGGAGCCCATGACTTGCTTGTAGATGTTGGCGTCGATCATTGCGGGTACCTGCTGCCACGGGGGCGGGCGTTGGAGGAATTATTTTCGTCTGATGGTATACCGTATTATTGAAAGTTCAAGCCCCTGGATGACCGCCAGTCGGTTGCCGACGAACGTCGTGCAGGCGGCTGGAATCCGCATGTGGACTGGGCTCCAAGGCTTCGGCGGGGTGCCGGGAAGGGCGTCCGGGTAGACCATGGTCGGAGCCGTTGGCGAGGAAAAGGCTTGCCGGAATATTGGAATACCATAATATGGTCTTCGCCTTGGCATGCCTGCCGGCCCTTTCCGGGGCTTGCTGCCCAAGGCAAATACATACGTAGCTTTCGTACAAAGAAGACAAGAAGATGCTGTGCATGATGTTCCCCCGCCGCGCCCCCGACCGGGCCTGGCTCGATGATTCCCCGAGGTTGCACCCGCCCCTGGACCGCCGGTCCGGCGCCAGGCCGCCCGCGGCCTGATCCCGCAACCCCGATTCCCGACTGTCCGCGCCCGCAGTGGAACGCCGTCGGCCTCGTGGCCGGCCGCTCCGCGCCCGCGCCCGGCCATCCGCAGCGAGCCAGAAGATGTCCCATACCGAGTCCACCCCGCTCATCGAGAACCACACCGTCGACTACGTGCCCCCGGCCGAGCGCCATGGCCGTGCGCGCGACCTGTTCACCCTGTGGTTCAGCACCAATATCGCGCCGCTGCCGGTGGTGACCGGCGCCATGGTGGTCCAGGTCTACCACCTGGACCTGCTCTGGGGCCTGCTGGCGATCTTCCTCGGGCACATGCTCGGCGGCGTCGGCATCGCCCTGGCCTCGGCCCAGGGGCCGCAGCTGGGCATCCCGCAGATGGTGCAGAGCCGTGGCCAGTTCGGCCGCTACGGCGCGCTGCTGATCGTGTTCTTCACCGCGCTGATCTACCTGGGCTTCTTCATCTCCAACATCGTCCTGGCCGGCGAATCCATCCACAGCATCGCCCCGGCCGTGCCGCTGCCGGCGGGCATCCTGCTCGGCGCCCTGGGCGCCACCGCCATCGGCGTGATCGGCTACCGCTTCATCCACACCCTCAACCGCATCGGCACCTGGGTGATGGGCGGCGCGCTGCTGGTGGGCTTCGCGTGGATCTTCTGCCAGCAGCTGCCGGCGGACTTCTTCAGCCGTGGCGGCTTCAACCTCTCCGGCTTCGTCGCCACCCTGTGCCTGGGGATCATCTGGCAGGTCAGCTTCTCGCCCTACACCTCGGACTACTCGCGCTACCTGCCGGCCAGCGTCGGCATCGCCAGGCCGTTCTTCGCCACCTTCTTCGGCGCGGTGCTGGGCACCAGCCTGTCGTTCAGCTTCGGCGCGGTGGCGGTGCTGGCCACGCCCGAAGGCACCGAGGCCATGGCCGCGGTGAAGCAGGCCACCGGCGTGTTCGGCCCGGCGCTGATGGTGCTGTTCCTGCTCAACATCATCAGCCACAACGCGCTGAACCTGTACGGCGCGGTGCTTTCCATCGTCACCTCGATCCAGACCTTCGCCGCAGCCTGGACGCCCAGCGTGCGCCTGCGCGTGGCGCTGTCCTCGGTGGTGCTGGCCGGCAGCTGCCTGGTGGCGCTGAGCGCCTCGGCGAACTTCATCTCGCAGTTCATCGGGCTGATCCTCACCCTGCTGCTGGTCCTGGTGCCCTGGGCCTGCATCAACCTGATCGACTTCTACCTGGTCAAGCGCGGGCGCTACGACATCGCCTCGATCTTCCGCGCCGACGGCGGCATCTACGGGCGCTTCAACCCGCACGCGATCATCGCCTACGCCATCGGCATCCTGGTGCAACTGCCGGTCGCCAACACCGCGCTCTACGTCGGGCCCTACGCCAACTACCTGGAAGGCGCCGACCTGTCCTGGCTGGCCGGCCTGCTGGTGACCTGCCCGCTGTACTACTGCCTGGCCACCCGCGGCCAGGCACGTGAAAGCCTGCAGCAGGGCCGCCTGGGCCTGGCCGACTGATTTCTCGTCCCACTCTCCGCCCCGCCCCGAGAGCAGCTCTGGCGGGGCTTTTTTTTGCCTGCGGGAAAGGGCGCGGGATTGGCGGGCAGGCATGGACGGGAGACTTGGCGTCAACCTGTAACTGCGCCGAGGTGCCCTTCGTAGGAGCGAGCTTGCTCGCGAACAAACGCCGTGCCATGCGGTTCGCCTGTAAGCGGGCCCTGCCCGCGATTCGCGCGCAGGGCGCGCTCCTACATGGGAATGGCGGGGGTGGGGTGGCGTAGGAGCGGATCTTATCCGCGAAACGCGCCGGTGGTTCCGGCTATCGCGGACAAGGTCCGCTCCTACGGGGGAGGAATGCCGTGCCTCCCGGCAATCTGTAGGAGCGGGCCCTGCCCGCGATTCGCGCGCAGGGCGCGCTCCTACAGGGGAATGGTGTGGGTGGGGTGGCGTAGGAGCGGATCTTATCCGCGAGGCGCGCCGGTGGTTCCGGCTATCGCGGACAAGGTCCGCTCCTACGAGGGAGGAATGCCGTGCCTCCCGGCAATCTGTAGGAGCAACTGTCTTGCCGACTGCACCGAGGCGCTTTTCGTAGGATGGGTTGAGCCTTGGCGAAACCCATGCTGCCACGGCGATGGGTATCGCTTCGCTCAACCCATCCTACGGGGGTCATATTTGCTGGGAGGTAGGTAAGCGGGCCCTGCCCGCGATTTCGCGCGCAAGGCGCGCTCCTACAGGGGAATGGAGCAGGCAAAAAAAAGCCCCCGGCCGCCACAACGGCCGGAGGCGCAAGGGACTTCAAAGGGTCAGTGCGCGCCCTTCACCAGGTCGCTTTCGTTCCACTGGCTGTAGACGCAGGCGTCGGCCGCGGCCCAGCGCACGCGCACCGGGCTGCCCGGGTGCAGCGGCTGGCCGCCGGAGAGGGCCTTGAGGGTCAGCGCGGTGCCGCCCACGGTGGTCACGCTGCAGGTCTGGCTCTCGCCGAGGAACACCACTTCCTGCACGGTGGCGCCCACTTCGTTCCAGCCGGCTTGCAGGGGCTGCGCGGCGGCCTGTTCGGCGCTCAGGGCCAGGGCCTTTTCCGGGCGGATCATCAACACCAGGTCCTGGCCTTCGCGCAGGCCGCCGGTGGGGCGGATGGCCAGGCTGGCGCTCTCGAAGCGCGTCGCGGCGTTGCCCTGGGCCTGCACGCGGAGGAAGTTGGAGTTGCCGAGGAAGGAGGCGACGAAGGTGTTCGGCGGGTTCTGGTAGAGGTCGTAGCCGCTGCCCAGGCCGACGATCTTGCCGTGGCTGAAGATGGCGATGCGCTGGGACAGGCGCATGGCCTCTTCCTGGTCGTGGGTGACGTAGACGATGGTGATGCCGAGGCGGCGGTGCAGGTGGCGCAGTTCGTCCTGCAGGTCTTCGCGCAGCTTCTTGTCCAGCGCGCCCAGGGGTTCGTCCATCAGCAGGATGCGCGGCTCGTAGACCAGCGCGCGGGCGATGGCCACGCGCTGCTGCTGGCCGCCGGAGAGCTGCGCCGGGCGGCGCTGGGCGAATTTCTCCAGCTGCACCAGCTTGAGCATGGCGTCGACGCGGCGCTCGCGGGCGTCGCCCTTCTGCTTGCGGATGTCCAGCGGGAAGCCGATGTTGTCGCGCACCGACAGGTGCGGGAACAGCGAATAGCGCTGGAACACCATGCCGATGTCGCGCTTGTGCGGCGGCACGTTCACCAGCGACTTGCCTTCCACCAGGATCTCGCCGCTGCTGGGCGTCTCGAAGCCGGCCAGCATCGACAGCGTGGTGCTCTTGCCCGAGCCGCTGGAGCCGAGGAAGGTGAGGAATTCCCCGTCGCGGATGTCGAGGTTGATGTCGTCCACGGCGGTGAAGTCGCCGTAGTGCTTGTTCAGGTTGCGCAGGCTGACCAGGGTTCCGCCCTGCGCGGTTTCTTGGATGACGGCACTCATTGTCTGACTCCTCGCGCTCAGGCGCTGACTTCATTGCGCCGGCGCAGCAGCGCGGCGGCGAGCATCACCAGGACCGACAGGCCGATCAGCAGCGTCGAGGCGACGGCGATCACCGGGGTCAGGTCCTGGCGCAGGGTGGTCCACATCTTCACCGGCAGGGTCTGCAGGGTCGGGCTGGCCATCATCACGCTGAGCACCACCTCGTCCCAGGACACCAGGAAGGCGAACAGGCCGCCGGCGACCATGCCCGGGCGGATGGCCGGGAAGGTCACCTTGAACACCGCCTGCAGGCGCGAGGCGCCGCAGATCACCGCGGCGTCCTCGGTGGACTGGTCGAACAGCTTCAGCGAGTTGATGATCGAGATGATGGTGAAGGGCAGGGCGACTATCACGTGGCTGACCACGAAGGCGAACAGCGTGCCGGTGTAGCCCAGCTTGAGGAACAGCGCGTACACCGCCACGGCGATGATCACCAGCGGCACTATCATCGGCAGGGTGAACAGGCCGTAGAGCAGCTCGCGGCCGGGGAATTTGCCGCGCACCAGGGCGAAGGCGGTGGGCAGGCCCAGGGCCACCGCGCAGATGGTGGTCAGCACCGCGACCTTGAGGCTGGCCAGGGCCGCGTCCATCCACTCGGGGTTGGCGAAGAACTGGACGTACCACTTCAGCGTCCAGCCCGGCGGCGGGAACACCAGCCACTGCGAGGAGCCGAACGACAGCAGCACGATGAACACGATCGGCAGCAGCAGGAAGGCGGCGATCAGGCCGGTGGTGAGGTACAGCCCGCCGCGCAGGCGCGGGCCCATGGCGTTGGGGGAGAGCAGCATGGCGGCTTACCTCGCGTTACTGGCGCCGACCGGGGATTCCGGCTGCACTTTCAGGTAGACGTAGAACAGCACCAGGGTGATCAGGATCAGCAACGCCGCGGCGGCGCTGGCCAGGCCCCAGTTGAGGAAGGATTGCACCTGCTGGACGATGAATTCCGGCAGCATCATGTTCTGCGCGCCGCCCAGCAGCGCCGGGGTGACGTAGTAGCCCAGGGACATGACGAACACCATCAGCCCGCCGGAGAACAGCCCCGGCCGGCACAGCGGCAGGAACACCTTGAAGAAGTTGCTCCAGGGGCTGGCGCCGCAGATCGAGCCGGCCTGCAGCACCATGGGGTCGATGGCCGCCATGGTCGCCTGCAGCGGCAGGACGATGAACGGGATCATGATGTAGCTCATGCCGATCACCACGCCGGTGAGGTTGTGCACCAGTTCCAGCGGCTGGTCGATGATGCCCAGGGCCATCAGCGCCTTGTTGATCACCCCCGAGGCCTGCAGCAGCACCAGCCAGGAGTAGGTGCGGGCGAGCAGGCTGGTCCACATCGACAGCAGCACGATGTTCAGCAGCCAGCGGCCCCAGCCGCGCGGCACCAGGGTGATCGCCCAGGCCAGGGGGAAGCCCAGCAGCAGGCTGATCAGGGTGACCAGCGCGCCGACCGCGAAGGTGTTGAACAGCACCCGGGTGTAGGCCGAGTTGGCGAACAGCTGGGCGTAGTTGTCCAGGCCTGGGGTGGGTTCGAGCACGCCGCGCAGCAGCAGCCCCACCAGCGGGGCGAGGAAGAACAGGCCGAGGAACAGCAGGGCCGGCAGCAGCTTGGCCGAACCGCGCCAGGGCGACACGCCTTGCGGCTTCATCGGCGACCTCGTTTGCACCGCGTCGGCGGCGCGCGCGGCGCCGTCGACGGGAGTGGAGCGGCCGTGGGGAACGGCCGTCATTTTCACTTGACCAGCCATTCGTTCCACCGTGCCGCGATGGCCGGGCCGTTCTTGGCCCAGTACGCGTAGTCGAGGGTGATCTGATCCTTAGCGTAGGCGGTCGGCAGGTTGGGGGCGAGGTCGCCCTTGAGCTGGCCGACGCTGTCGAGGTTCACCGGGGCGTAGGCGGTGAGGTTGGCGAAGTCGGCCTGGCCCTTGGCGCTGGAGGCCTCGGCGAGGAACTTCATGGCCGCGTCCTTGTTCTTCGAGCCCTTGGGCACCACGAGGAAGTCGGCCATGACCAGGTTCTGCTTCCAGCTCACGCCCACCGGCGCGCCGTCCTGTTGCAGGGCGTAGATGCGGCCGTTCCAGAACTGCCCCATGGTCGCCTCGCCGGAGGCCAGCAGTTGCTGGGACTGGGCGCCGCCGCCCCACCAGACGATGTCCTTCTTGATGCTGTCGAGCTTCTTGAAGGCGCGGTCCAGGTCCAGCGGGTAGAGCTTGTCGGCGGGCACGCCGTCGGCCAGCAGGGCCAGTTCCAGCACGCCGGGGCTCGGCCACTTGTACAGGGCGCGCTTGCCCGGGTAGGTCTTGGTGTCGAACAGCGCGCTCCAGTCCTGCGGGGCGTTGCCGCCGACCTTGCCCTGGTTGTAGCCGAGCACGAAGGAGAAGTAGAAGGAGCCGACGCCGTGGTCGGAGACGAAGCGCGGGTCGATGCGCTCGCGCTTGACCACGTTGAAGTCCAGCGGCTCCAGCAGGCCTTCGGCGGCGGCGCGCAGGGCGAAGTCCGCCTCCACGTCCACCACGTCCCACTGCACGTTGCCGCTTTCGACCATGGCCTTGAGCTTGCCGTAGTCGGTGGGGCCGTCCTGCACCACGCGGATGCCGCTGGCCTGGCTGAAGGGCTCGGCCCAGGCCTGCTTCTGGGCGTCCTGGGTGGTGCCGCCCCAGCTGACGAAGCTGATCGCGTCGGCGGCGCTGGCGGCGGTGCCGGCCAGGCCCAGGATGGCGGCGAGAGTCGCCGCGACTGCACGTTTCTTGAACACCATGTACATGCCCTCGTTGTTGTGTTTGTGCGCGGGCAGGCGGTCTGTGCCTGCCCATCAGGAGCAGTGGCCATCTGGGCCTGTCAGGGTCGGCCTTGTCCGGAGCGTTGTTCAGGCTGCCCGTGTTCGGGGCGGCGGAACAATCGTCGGCCTACGGAATGTCATATTATGGTATTCCAAACTTTCTGCAAGTCTCCTCCCCGTTCCAGGCCCCGTGGATTGCCGCTTGGCGCCGTCCCTGGCGGCTTTTCGGCTGCCGCCCGGTGGCGGCAATCGACTGATTTTTCTAGCCTTTATCCACATGTCCGGGCGCCGGCGAGCTGGCCGGCGGCCAGTATCGGCCGACCGGTGGTCAGGCCTCGGTCGCCGGCTTCCAGTCGTCGAAGGGCAGGCTTTCCACCACTTCCAGGCCATAGCCGGTGAGGCCGGCGTATTTCAGCGGCGGGCCGAGGTGGCGCAGCTTGCCCACGCCCAGGTCCTGGAGGATCTGCGCGCCGGTGCCGATCTCCGAATAGATGCGCGACTGCGAGCGGGTGAACGGCCGGCTCGGCTGGGTGAGCTGCGGCACGCGCTCCAGCAGCGCCTGGGACGACTCGTGGTTGGCCAGCACCACCACCACGCCGCGGCCTTCCTCGGCCACCCGTTGCAGCGCCGCCCACAGCGTCCAGTTGGGCGGCCCGGCGTACTCGGCGCCGACCAGGTCGCGCAGCGGGTCGATCACGTGCACGCGCACCAGGGTCGGTTCGGCGGGGTCTATCTCGCCCATCACCATGGCCATGTGCACGCCGCCCTCGATGCGGTCCTCGAAGGTCACCAGGCGGAAGCTGCCGTGCACCGTCGGCAGCTCGCGCTCGCCGATGCGCCGCACGGTGTGCTCGGTGCTCAGGCGGTAGTGGATGAGGTCGGCGATGGTGCCGATCTTGATCCCGTGCTGCGCGGCGAAGGCTTCCAGCTCGGGGCGGCGGGCCATGCTGCCGTCGTCGTTCATCACCTCGACTATCACCGCCGCCGGCGTCAGCCCGGCCAGGCGCGCCAGGTCGCAGCCGGCCTCGGTATGCCCGGCGCGGGTGAGCACGCCGCCCTCGCGGGCGCGCAGCGGGAAGATGTGCCCGGGCTGGACGATGTCCTCGGCGCTGGCGCCCGGCGCCACGGCGGCCTGCACGGTGCGCGCGCGGTCGGCGGCGGAGATGCCGGTGGTGACGCCGGTGGCCGCCTCGATGGAGACGGTGAAGGCGGTGGAGTAGGGGCTGCCGTTGTTCGGCACCATCTGTTCGAGGCCCAGGCGCTGGCAGTGTTCCTCGGTGAGGGTCAGGCAGATCAGCCCGCGCGCCTCGCGGGCCATGAAGTTGATGGCCTCGGGCGTGCAGAACTCGGCGGCCAGCAGCAGGTCGCCCTCGTTCTCGCGGTCCTCGTCGTCCACCAGCAGCACCATGCGGCCCTGGCGGAAGTCCTCGATGATTTCTTCGGTGGTATTGAACGGCATGACCGGCTCCGGGGTGTGGCAGTCAGAAAATTCTGGTATACCATCATACACAAAATATCCATCGCCAAGAGGTTGCCATGAAGGCCTACTGGATCGCCCACGTGGACGTCACAGACCCCGAGCAGTACAGCCAATACACCCGCCGCGCGCCAGCGGCCTTCGCCCTGTACGGCGGCCGCATCCTCGCCCGCGGCGGCCGCGCCGAAGCCCTCGAAGGCCGCCCGACGCCGCAGCGCAGCGTGGTGATCGAGTTCGATTCCTATGAGCAGGCGGTGGCGTGCTATCGGTCGAAGGAGTACCAGGAGGCCTGGGCGCAGCGGCAGGGGGCGGCGAGGGCGGAGGTGATCATTGTCGAGGGCGTCGAGCCCTGAGGGTGGGGGTTTTCGTAGGAGCGAGGGGGACGTCTAGTTCTTGCTCGCGAACGGTGCCAGCCGGTGACTATGGTGTTTGTGGTTGGCTCCGCTCCCTCTCCCTAACCCTCTCCCTGAAGGGAGAGGGGACCGTTGGGCAGAAACGGAAAATCCGGCGTCAGCCAGACACCTTGCTTGCCGACTGAAACTTCACTTCCAGCGGGCACATACTGCCCCCTCTCCCTTCAGGGAGAAGGCTGGGGAGAGGGGACGAGATCCCCCTCAAACACCAGTGCTGCCGGGAAATGCCATTCGCAAGCAAGCTCGCTCCTACAAAAGAGGAAGCGGCGCAGGAAGCTCAGCGAATGAAATGAATCTTCCCGCTATCGTCATTCCCCATATAGATCCCATACACCCCCGCCTGCCGCTCTTCGATGTAGCGCTCGAGAATCTGCCGGATCGCCGGGTAGTAGATCTGCTCCCAGGGAATGTCCTCGGGCGCGAAGAAGCGCCGGTCCAGCGTCTCCGGCCCGTAGGCGTCGGCGATCTCCAGGGCCTGGGCGCGGAAGATGATGTAGACCTCGCTGATCTTCGGCACGCTGAAGATGGAGTAGGGCGAGAGGATTTCGGCGCGCACGCCGCTTTCTTCCCAGACCTCGCGCAGGGCTGCCTGCTCGGTGGTCTCGCCGCTTTCCATGAAACCGGCCGGCAGCGTCCAGGTGCCGGGGCGCGGCGGGATGGCGCGTTGGCACAGCAGGTAGCAGCCGTCGCGCTCGATGATGCAGCCGGCGATGACCTTGGGGTTCTCGTAGTGGATGTAGCCGCAGGCGCCGCACAGCAGCCGGTCGTGGGTGTCCCCCGGCGGCTGGCGGCGCTCCATCCGGTCGCCGCCGCACTGCGGGCAGAAGCGCGGGGCGGGCATGGCGTCAGCGACCTATGCGCGGCTCTTTGAGGACGATGGGGGTGGCGATCTCGCGGACCTTGCCACCCTCTTCCTGCTTGGACTTCAGGTAGTCCAGCGCCACCTTGGCCGCTGCGCGCACGTGGTCCACCGAGGCCTGGTGCGCGGCCGCCGGGTCGCCGCTCTTGATCGCCGCGACCATCTTCTCCATCTCCTGGTTGCTCGCCCCGCGGCGGTTGGCCTGGGACACCGAGGTAGCGCGCAGGTAGCTGATGCGCGCCTGCAGCTGGCGCAGCTGGGTGGCGGCGATGCGGTTGCCCGAGCCTTCCAGCAGCACGTCGTAGAAGCCCTGCACCGAATCCAGCACCTGCTGCAGGTCGCCTTCCTCCAGGGCCTTGCGGTTCTCCTCGAGGGCGCGCTCCAGGGCGCGGATGTCCTTGGCCTTGGCGTTGAGGGTGAACAGCTGGACGATCATCCCTTCGAGCACGCAGCGCAGCTCGTAGATGTCGCAGGCGTCTGCCAGGGTGATGATGGCCACCCGCGGGCCCTTGGCGTCGGCGAACTCCACCAGCCCCTCGGACTCCAGGTGGCGCAGGGCCTCGCGCACCGAGGTGCGGCTGACGCCCAGGCGGTCGCAGAGGTCGCGCTCGACCAGGCGGTCGCCGGGCAGCAGCTGGAAGTTGAGGATGGCGCCGCGCAGCTTGTCCAGCACAATCTCGCGCAGGGTCACGGGGTTGCGGTTGACCTTGAAGCTATCGTCGAGGGGCAAGCGTTTCATGTGGTCCGCTCTGGTAATGGCTGTCCGTAGGGTGAAGCGGCCTAGCCCTGGGTCTCGGCATCGGCATCGGCCTCGGCGAAGGCCTCGCGGGCCAGGCGGAAGCTGTCGACCGCCGCCGGGATGCCGCAATAGATGCCGACCTGGAGCAGGATTTCGCGGATCTGCTCGCGGCTGAGCCCGTTGCGCAGGGCGCCGCGGATGTGCAGCTTCAGTTCGTGCGGCCGGTTGAGGGCCGAAATCATCGCCAAGTTTATCATGCTGCGTTCTTTCAGCGACAAACCCTCGCGGCCCCAGACGTGGCCCCAGCAGTACTCGGTGACCAGCTCCTGCAGCGGCTTGCCGAAGTCGTCGGCCGCGGCCAGCGACTTGTTCACGTAGGCCTCACCCAGCACTTGGGTGCGGATCGCCAGGCCCTTGTCGTACTTCTCGTTGCTCATCGCATGCTCCTTCTTTCATATAGGAGCAACTGTCTGCCGGCTGCTCCGAGATGCTTCTCGCAGGATAGGGCGAGCTTGCGAAACCCATGCGGCCGTGGTGATGGGTATCGCTTCGCTCAACGCCATCCTGCGTCAGTGTTTCTCCTGTACCTGTGGGAGCGAGCTTGCTCGCTCCCACGAGGACGGGACGATCAGGCCAACTGCGGCAGGGCGCCGAGCTTGCCGCGGTGGTAGACCATGGGCGTCACCTCCTTTTCAGGCAGGATCAGGTTCTTCACCGCGCCGACGATGATGGCGTGGTCGCCGCCGTCGTACTCGCGCCACAGCTCGCACTCGATGATCGCCGTGGCCTTGGCCAGCAGCGGGTTGCCCAGCTCGCTCAGGTGCCAGTCGATGCCCTTGGCCTTGTCCTTGCCCTTACCGGCGAAGGCGTAGGCCTCGGCCTGCTGGTCGGCGCACAGCAGGTGGATGGCGAACTGCTTGCTGTCGCGCAGGATCGGGTAGGTGTCCGAGGCGTAGTTGGGGCAGAACAGCACCAGCGCCGGTTCGATGGACAGCGCGCTGAAGGCGCTGGCGGTGATGCCGACGATGCCGCCCTCGGCGTCCAGGGTGGTGACCACGGTCACCCCCGAGGGGAAGGAGCCCATGACTTCCTTGTAGATTCCGGGTTCGATCATGGTCTGTTCCTCAACGCATCACGAAGGGGTCGGGCATGGGCGCCTGCGAGAGGTTGATCCACACCGTCTTCAGTTCGGTGTAGGCCAGCACCGAGTCGATGCCGCTCTCGCGGCCGTAGCCGCTCTGGTGGAAGCCGCCGATCGGCGCCATGGCCGAGACCGCGCGGTAGGTGTTGACCCAGATGATCCCCGAGCGCACGTCGCGCGCCAGGCGGTGGGCGCGGCCCAGGTCGCGGGTCCAGATGCCGGCGGCCAGGCCGTACTGCGAGTCGTTGGCCAGGGCCAGCGCCTCGGCCTCGTCGTCGAAGGGGATGACCGAGGCCACCGGGCCGAACACTTCCTCCTGCATGATGCGCATGGAGTGGCTGTCGCAGGCGAACAGCGTCGGCTCGTAGTACCAGCCTTCGCCCTGGCCCTCGGGGCGCTTGCCGCCCATCAGCAGGCGCGCGCCCTCGGCCTGGGCCGCGGCCACCAGGCCTTCGACCACCGCCAGTTGCTGCGCGGTGGCCATGGGGCCCATCTCGCTGGCGTCTTCCTGCGGGTTGCCGATGCGGATGCGCTGGGCGCGTTCGATCAGGCGGGCGACGAATTCGTCGTAGATTTCGCGCTGCACCAGCAGGCGCGAGCCGGCCACGCAGCTCTGCCCGGTGGCGGCGTAGATACCGGCCACCACGCCGTTGATGGCGCTCTCCAGGTCGGCGTCGGCGAAGATGATGTTCGGCGACTTGCCGCCCAGCTCCAGGGACAGCTTGGCGAAGTTCTCCGCGCTGCTGCGCACCACGTGGCGGGCGGTGGCGGCGCCGCCGGTGAAGGCGATCTTGCGCACCAGCGGGTGGCGCGTCAGGGCCGCGCCGGTGCTCGGGCCGAAGCCGGTGACCACGTTGACCACGCCGGCCGGGAAGCCGGCCTCCAGGGCCAGGCGGGCCAGTTCGAGAATGGTCGCCGAGGCGTGTTCCGAGGGCTTGAGCACGATGGTGTTGCCGGCGGCCAGGGCCGGGGCCAGCTTGATCGCGGTGAGGTACAGCGGGCTGTTCCAGGGGATGATCCCGGCCACCACGCCCAGCGGCTCGTGCACGGTGTAGGCGAACATGTCCGGCTTGTCGATCGGCAGGGTGCCGCCTTCGAGCTTGTCGGCCAGGCCCGCGGTGTAGTGGAAGAACTCCGGCAGGTAGCCGACCTGGCCGCGGGTCTCGCGGATCAGCTTGCCGTTGTCGCGGCTCTCCAGCTGGGCCAGGTGCTCCCTGTTCTCGGCGATCAGGTCGCCCAGGCGGCGCAGCAGCTTGCCGCGGGCGGTGGCGCTGAGCTTGCGCCAGGCCGGGTCGTCGAAGGCCTTCTGCGCGGCCTGCACGGCGCGCTCGACGTCTTCCTCGGCGGCGTCGGGCAGCAGCGCCCAGGGCTGCGCGCTGGACGGGTCGAGGCTTTCGAAGGTCTTGCCGGAAAGCGCATCGAGCCATTGGCCGTCGATGCACATCTGGAAGCGGGCGAGTGTCATGCGACTATCCCCTTGGTCTGGTTCGGCAGGCTCAGGGCCTGGTGCAGGAAGTCCAGCAGCACCTGGTTGACCAGGCGCGGCGACTCCACCGGCATCATGTGGCGCTGTTCATCGAGTATGGCCACCTGCGCGCCGGGAATGCGCGCGGCCAGCTGCCGGGCCATCTCCGGGGTCGAGCCGGGGTCCAGCTCGCCGGTGGCGACCAGGGTCGGCGCCTGGATGCTGCCCAGGTCGTCGGCGCGGTACATGTCCTGGGTGGCGAACAGCTCGTAGGTGGTCAGGTAGCCCTGCGGGTCGTTGCTCGCCAGGGTCTGGCGGATGGCCGCGATCTGCGCCGGGTTGGCGGCCTGGTACTCGCGGCTGAACCAGCGCGACAGGGCTGCCTCGGCGTTGGCGTCGGGACCGTGTTCGGCGGCCTGGCGGGTGCGCTCGATGACGCCGGCGCGTTGTTCGGCGCTGCGGTTGAACACACTGTTGAGGATCACCAGCCCCTGCAGCCGCTGCGGATGGTGCAGGGCGAAGGCGCGCGCCACCAGGCCGCCCATGGAGAAGCCGATGACCGTGGCCTGCGGGATCTGCAGGTGGTCGAGCAACTCGCGCAGCTGCGCGGCGTAGCCGACCAGCCCGGTGCCCGCTTCGGGGCGCGGGCTGGCGCCGTGGCCGAGCATGTCGTAGGCGATGACCCGGTAGTGCGGGGCCAGGCCGACGATCTGCCCGCCCCACATTTCCTTGTTCAGGCCCACGCCGTGGATCAGTACCACGGGCTGGCCCTGGCCGGTCGCCAGGTAACTGGTGCCGGCCGGTGTGTGTTCAGCGGTGAGCCGAATCATGGAACGCTCCTGCACTGGCCGCGGGATCACTGGGCCTGCTCGGCGGCCAGCTCTTCCAGGTCGATGTAGCGGTTGCCGATGCGCGGGTGCAGGCGGCCGCCGTCGGCGGCGCCCAGGACCACGATGATCTCGTCGGCGCGCGGCGCGTCCTCGATCTGCATCTCCAGGGTGATGTAGTGCGAACGCAGGCCCTCGTCGTCCTTGTGCATCATCGGGACCTGGATCGAGGTGCCCGGGCCGCCGCGCTTGTTGGTGAAGCTCAGGTAGCTCTTGGCGTCCACCGCCTTGCGGTAGTGGTTGCCGAAGCGCAGGGTGTGGATCACCGCCGAGGCGTGCTCGATCTCGCCATCGGCGCCGACCACGGCGGCCTTGCCATAGGCCTCGATCCTGTCGGCGCCGCCGATCAGCGCGGTCAGCCGCTCGACCATCAGCGCGCCCAGCTCGGAACAGTTGGCCCTGATCTCCGGCTTGAGGTCCTCGACGAAGCCGCGGCCCGCCCAGGGGTTCTTGATCACCACGGCCAGCCCGGCCATGGACACCGGTTTCTCGGCAGCCTTGCCGCCCTCGATGAAGGTTTCCTCGACGTAGCTGACGATCTTGCGGATTTCGAAGCTCATGGGCACTCCTTGGGTGTCTCTGTGCGATTTGGTCTGATGGTATACCATAATATTGGAAGTGCAAGAGGCAGGGTGGCAAAGGCGGTGGGGTCTGGCGACGGATGGTTGAGGAGGGGCTTGCCGGAAGGCTCGGGGACTCAGCGGCAATGGGCTTTGGCTGGTTGGTGAGGAAGGGGGAGCCTGTCGCCAGCTTTGAAAGTTGGCTGGCTCGATCAATTGGGAGGTTGGGGCATACCGCCGGCGGATGACGTGGCTTCTTCTTTGGTGGCAAAATGCCTCCAAACTGACAAGGAGGTCGCCATGCGCATCAAGCTACTCGCTGCAATCCTATCCGCCCCTCTGCTGCTCTCCGGCTGCGCCAGCATATTCACCGAGCAGGTCTACCCGGTCCAGGTAACCAGCTCGCCAAACGGCGCCAATGTGGAGATCAAGGACGAAGACGGAAACATCGTCTACAACGGCATCACTCCTGCTACGGTGAAGCTCGAGGCAAGCGCCGGTTACTTCGATGGCCAGACCTACACGGTCAGGTTCCGCAAAGATGGCTATGCCGACGAGACAACCGTAATCGACTCCGGCGTGGAGGGTTGGTACTGGGGCAACCTGCTTCTCGGTGGTGTGCTGGGGATGCTGATCATCGACCCCTCAACCGGGGCGATGTTCGACTTGCCGAGCAAGGCATCCACCACCATGAAGGAAGCCGCGGCTCCGCAAGAAGCCGTCGCCTCGGCTGCCACCTATTCGACTTCGGCGCCTGGTCTCTCCAGGGACCAGTGGCAGCAGCAACAACTGCAGCAGCTCCAGGCTCAACCGATGTCATACGAGGAATACCAACGCCGCTATCAGCAGATCATGGCGCGGTAGCCTTTTATCTACCTAGAGCCGTCAGGCGTGTGCTCAGGTTTTCTGCTTCTCGAATTCAGTGTTGCCTGGCGAGGGTAACGGACGGGGAGATTTACAAAGTGAATACCATCCATCGTGCAATCAGCGAACCTCTACGTTCAGGCCTGGATTGGTACGAGACCTGGAAGGGAGCCGACCGGGGGTTTATCCAATGCTGGGAGGTTGGCCGGAGACGTGCTGCGGCCGAGCCGCAGTTGGCCGAGGCCTGCCTGGCAGGGCAGTTGCCGCCCTTGGGGTGGAAAGGCGGCGTCGTGAAACGCCTCAAGAAACCTGAGAAGTTCGGATCCTTTCGATACCTGGCCGAATGGCAGGGCCTGCGTGGTGAGGATCTGCACATCGACCTCGCCAAGGAGCTCTCCCTGGTTTGCTCGGCAACGGGCATGACGGTGGTGTTCACCTCCGACCTGGCGAAGCTGGCCGGCCCTGGAGGCAGCGATGAAGTAGAGGATGCCAATGGTTGATCTGCATCGGGAATTCGAAGACAGCCGCTTTTTCCATGAGGCGCGTATCGATCGGCGCTCTGCGGACGCTCTGGTGGGCCTGGCCGCCGGTATTACTGCAGACGGGCATATCAACCAGCAGGAGGCCGAGTTTCTGGAGAATTGGATCTCGGCCAACCTCGTGCACCTCGAGGATCCGGTGATCAACCTGTTGTATCGCCGGCTATCGGACATGCTCTCCGATGGCGTGCTGGATGCAGACGAGTCCGCGGAGCTGCTGGAAATCCTCCGTAGCTTCGCAGGTTTGAGCGCAGCCAAACCCAGGGCGAGCGACAACGCTTTCGCTCCTTCGAATGCGCTGCCTCTCGATCGCCCCGTCCCTGAGCTCGTATGGAATGGGCGGTTGTTTCTGTTCACGGGCGTCATGGCCTACGGCCCGCGCAAGGACTGCGAGGCATTGGTTATCGAGCGCGGAGGCCAGATCGCACCCAGCGTGAGCAAGAAGATCCACTACCTGGTCGTTGGCGAAATAGGGAACGAGCAATGGCTCCACAGTACCTATGGCACCAAGATCAAGAAGGCGGTGGAGCTGCGGGAGAATGGCTGTTCATTGGCCATCGTCAGTGAGAAGCACTGGCAGGCGGCGCTGTTCGGTTAAGTCGGTTAGGACTGGTTTAGTCCTTTCGTTGCTCGATCTGTCGGGTGACAGGCCTGATCACCGCGGGACGCTGGATCGGGAAGACCTTCAGCTTCAGGGCCTCGACCAGAAAGGCATAGCCGATGAATTGGCTTTCCATTCGGTGCTCCTGGCTAGAGATTTTTGAATTGGACCAACATTATTTGAAATAGCGGCGTCTGAATAGACAAAATTTTACAGGCGCTGGGAAGAGTGGTTTCAGGCGGGTTTGGCTATCTGCATGCGGCAGGAAGGCAGAGGGTAGCCTTGCCAATGTCGGTTCCGGTACCCGCGATGGCATGAAGCCCGCATAGCACTGAACCCCATTGGACTCGGGGCCGTTCTGATCGCATGGGAGGCGGCGGGAAACGAAAAAGGCCCAGGTTTTCACCTGGGCCTTTTATATGGATGGCGCATCCGGCGGGATTCGAACCCACGACCCCTGCCTTCGGAGGGCAGTACTCTATCCAGCTGAGCTACGGATGCGCATGGCCGCGGCTGGCGCGGCAGGCGGCAATCATACGCATCTGATCGGCTTGCGTCCATCGTTCGGGCGTGGCCCCGGTTAATTCGAAATCGGTCTGCCGCCCGTCGGCCGGGGCTGGCCTGGAGGCGCCGGGTGGCATGTACTTTCGTTGGTTTTTTCGAACGACCCCTTGCCCTTTGGGGGATGGGGCCCTAGGATGCGTTTGACATTTCAAACGCCCACCACAACAACAGGAGACAGGGGAATTGGCGTCACAGTACCCGGCCTCGTGCCAGTGGGATGACCGACTTCCGTACTGCCTGGCGAATGCGCGCGATGCCGTGCAGCAGCCGATTCCTGCAGTGGTGGCGTTTCCGCAGCGTATCCCGTCCATGGACCTCCCGGTTGATCCGACCGGCTACGGCTACCGCCGTGGTCCGTTTTTGCGCGCCCGTGCGCGACGATCGGCGACCCTGCGCTAGCGCCGGTGCCGTCCCCTGGCGGGCGGCGCGGCGGGACGATGGAACGGGTGGGGCGAGCGCCCCTCCAATGCTTCCCGGACAACAAGAGCAGGCGGGGTAGTCGAGGTAGACCCGCTGCTTATGGCTTTCCTCGAAGGAGACTGGTCATGCAACTCAATGATGCCAAGCTGTTCCGCCAACAGGCCTACATCGACGGTTCCTGGGTGGACGCCGACAGCGGTCAGACCATCAAGGTCAACAACCCGGCCACCAACGAGATCATCGGCAGCGTGCCGAAGATGGGCGCCGCCGAGACCCGCCGCGCCATCGAGGCTGCCGACAAGGCCCTGCCGGCCTGGCGTGCGCTGACCGCCAAGGAGCGCGCCAACAAGCTGCGCCGCTGGTTCGAGCTGATGATCGAGAACCAGGACGACCTGGCCCGCCTGATGACCATCGAGCAGGGCAAGCCGCTGGCCGAAGCCAAGGGCGAGATCGCCTATGCCGCCTCCTTCCTCGAGTGGTTCGGCGAAGAAGCCAAGCGCATCTATGGCGACACCATCCCCGGCCACCAGCCGGACAAGCGCATCATCGTCATCAAGCAGCCGATCGGCGTCACCGCGGCCATCACCCCGTGGAACTTCCCCTCGGCGATGATCACCCGTAAAGCCGGCCCGGCCCTGGCCGCCGGCTGCACCATGGTGCTCAAGCCCGCTTCGCAGACGCCGTATTCCGCCCTGGCCCTGGCCGAGCTGGCCGAGCGTGCCGGCATTCCGAAAGGCGTGTTCAGCGTGGTCACCGGCAGCGCCGGCGAGGTCGGCGGCGAGCTGACCAGCAACCCGATCGTGCGCAAGCTGACCTTCACCGGTTCGACCGAGATCGGTCGCCAGCTGATGGCCGAATGCGCCAAGGACATCAAGAAGGTGTCCCTGGAACTGGGCGGCAACGCGCCCTTCATCGTCTTCGATGACGCCGACCTGGATGCCGCCGTCGAAGGCGCGCTGATCTCCAAGTACCGCAACAACGGCCAGACCTGCGTCTGCGCCAACCGCCTGTACGTGCAGGACGGCGTGTACGACGCCTTCGTCGAGAAGCTCAAGGCCGCCGTGGCCAAGCTGAACATCGGCAACGGCCTGGAGAGCGGCGTGACCACCGGCCCGCTGATCGATTCCAAGGCCGTGGCCAAGGTCGAAGAGCACATCGCCGACGCCGTGGGCAAGGGCGCCAAGGTCGTCGCCGGCGGCAAGCCGCACGCCCTGGGCGGCACCTTCTTCGAGCCGACCATCCTGGTCGACGTGCCGAAGAACGCGCTCGTTTCCAAGGACGAGACCTTCGGCCCGCTGGCCCCGGTGTTCCGCTTCAAGGACGAGGCCGACGTGATCGCCATGTCCAACGACACCGAGTTCGGCCTGGCCTCCTACTTCTACGCCCGCGACCTGGGCCGCGTGTTCCGCGTGGCCGAGGCCCTGGAGTACGGTATGGTGGGCATCAACACCGGCCTGATCTCCAACGAGGTCGCGCCGTTCGGCGGCATCAAGGCCTCGGGCCTGGGCCGCGAAGGTTCGAAGTACGGCATCGAGGACTACCTCGAGGTCAAGTACCTCTGCCTGGGCGGCATCTGATTTCCCGTGGGCGCGGGGGTGGCAGGCAAGAGCCGGCAGCCACCCCCGCGCCGGCGTTTTCCGGTGGTGGCACCGGACAACCCACCCGGCGGGCCGCAAGTGCCGCGACAGTCGATCATCGTATGCTGTCGCGAGTGGCTTCTCCCCGTCTTCATCCTTTGACCCGGCCGACCGATGAGCGGCCACTGAGGAAGCTATGAGCAAAACCAACGAATCCCTGCTGCAACGCCGCCAGGCCGCCGTTCCGCGCGGCGTGGGCCAGATCCACCCGGTCGTCGCCGAGCGCGCCGAGAACGCCACCGTGTGGGACGTCGAAGGCCGTGAGTACATCGACTTCGCCGGCGGCATTGCCGTTCTGAACACCGGCCACCTGCACCCGAAAGTGGTCGCCGCCGTTCAGGAGCAACTGACCAAGCTGTCCCACACCTGCTTCCAGGTGCTGGCCTACGAGCCCTACATCGAGCTGGCCGAAGAGATCGCCAAGCGCGTGCCGGGCAACTTCCCGAAGAAGACCCTGCTGGTCACCTCCGGCTCCGAAGCGGTCGAGAACGCCGTGAAGATCGCCCGTGCCGCCACCGGCCGCGCCGGCGTGATCGCCTTCACCGGCGCCTACCACGGCCGCACCATGATGACCCTGGGCCTGACCGGCAAGGTGGTTCCGTACTCCGCCGGCATGGGCCTGATGCCGGGCGGCATCTTCCGCGCCCTGGCTCCGTGCGAACTGCACGGCATCAGCGAAGACGAGTCGATCGCCAGCATCGAGCGCATCTTCAAGAACGACGCCCAGCCGCGTGACATCGCCGCCATCATCATCGAGCCGGTACAGGGCGAGGGTGGCTTCTACGTCAACTCCAAGCCGTTCATGCAGCGCCTGCGCGCCCTGTGCGACGAGCACGGCATCCTGCTGATCGCCGACGAAGTGCAGACCGGCGCTGGCCGTACCGGCACCTTCTTCGCCACCGAGCAACTGGGCATCGTCCCGGACCTGACCACCTTCGCCAAGTCCGTCGGCGGCGGCTTCCCGATCTCCGGCGTCGTCGGCAAGGCCGAGATCATGGACGCCATCGCCCCCGGTGGCCTGGGCGGCACCTATGCCGGCAGCCCGATCGCCTGCGCCGCGGCCCTGGCCGTGCTGAAGGTGTTCGACGAAGAGAAACTGCTGGAGCGTTCGCAAGCCGTTGGCGAAACCCTGAAGGCCGGCCTGCGCGAGATCCAGGCCAAGCACAAGGTGATCGGCGACGTCCGTGGCCTGGGTTCGATGGTCGCCATCGAGCTGTTCGAAGGCGGCGACGTGAACAAGCCGGCGGCCGAGCTGGTCAGCAAGATCGTCGTGCGTGCTCGCGAGAAGGGCCTGATCCTGCTCTCCTGCGGCACCTACTACAACGTGATCCGCTTCCTGATGCCGGTGACCATCCCGGACGCCCAGCTGAAGCAAGGCCTGGCCATCCTGGCCGAGTGCTTCGACGAACTGGCCTGATCGGCTCGTTCGGCAGTACCGGAAGAGGCCCGCGCAAGCGGGCCTTTTCTTTTTCCGGGGTTCCGCTCCGGCTGCGGCGCCGTGACGCATCTACCCCCTTGGTCGTATCGGAGAGCGGCGCCGCATCAGCTATCCTGTCCTGCGCGCGATGTCGTCCGGGCCGCCCTCTGGCAGGCACCTTGCGACTCGGTTAAGGTGCGCGCGCATCTGCGAGAGGATCTCCATGACAGCACTCAGCGCCGCGCCGACCGTTCTGGTCGCCGCCGCCGACCCCTGGAACCGCGAACTGCTTGGCCAACTGGTGCTGAGCGTGCGTTGCGACGCGGTCATCGAATACTGCGAGGACGGCGACCAGGCCATCGATGCCTGCCGCTTGCGCGCCTTCGCCCTGGTGCTGGCCGAGCAGGAACTGGCCGGCACCGACGGCATCGACCTGCTCCGCCACCTGCGCCGCAGCCGCCGCGGGGCGAGCGCGCCGGACTTCATCCTGATCAGCGCCAAGGCCGATGGGGCCAGCGTGCGCGCGGTGCTGCCGCTGGCGCCCAGCGCCTACCTGGTCAAGCCGTTCAATGCCGAGGACCTGCGCCAGCGCCTGCGCAGCCTGCTGCTGGAGCCGGGGCAGGAAGTCAGCTGCGCCGTGCCCCGGGAGCCCACCGGCAGCCTGGCCGACTTTCTCGCCGAGGCCCGCGATGCCGCCGAGGGCGCGCCCCTGCTGGCGGAGGTCGGCGAGTCGGCGAGCCGTTGCCTGAACACCGAGGGCGTCAGCCTGGAGCAGCTGGAGGAAGAATTCGGTCGCGACCCGCAGATCACCGCCTGCCTGATCGCCGCGGCCAACAGCGCCGCGCGGCATGTCGGCATGCCCTGCCTGACACTCGCCCAGGCTCTGGCCCGCCTCGGCCTGGCCCAGGCCTGCAACCTGGTCCTGGGGCTCAGCCTGGAGCGCGCCGCACAGCTTGTGGAGCCGCGCCTGAAGGAGCGCGCCGCGGCGTTCTGGGCGCTTTCCCAGCGCACCGCGGATGCCGCCGAGGCCCTGGCCGAGAGCCTCGACGTCGACGCGCCACGCTGCTACACCGCGGGCCTGCTGCATTGCCTGGGCGACCTCGCGGTGCTGCGTACCCTGGAGGAGTGGTGCCGGCGCGGCGGAGCGCTGGAAGACCAGGAGATCGACGACAGCCTCAAGGCCTTCGGCGCCAGTTTCGGCTCCACGCTGCGCGCGCGCTGGCGCCTGCCGTTGGAGCTGCGCGGGCTGGTCGCCGCGTGCTACGGCATGGGCAGCGGGGTGTTCTCGCGCAAGGCGCTGATCCTCAACCTGGCGGCCAGGGCGGCGCGTTTGCCGGCGTCCCAGGCTGGGCAGTTGAAGGAAGAGAAGGCGCTGCGGATGCTTGGGCTGGGGCCGGTGGAGTTGCAGTTGCTGCAGAAGTTCTGTGACGCCGAGGAGCCAAGCGCGTCGTAGGATCAGCCGTTTCCGGCTGCACGAGAAGCCGTGCCCGCCGGTTGTGGTGGGAGCGGCTGTCTTGCCGGCTGCGCCGAAGCGCTTTTCGTAGGATGGGTTGAGCTTGCGAAACCCATGCTGCCGTGGTGATGGGTATCGCTTCGCTCAACACCATCCTACGAAAAGCCGTGCTTCCTGGAGCGTAGGAACTTTTCCGCGATAGCCGGACGTTCCGGCGCGTTTCGCGGTCCTACGCCGCTCCACCTGCGCCATTCCCCTGTAGGAGCGCGCCCTGCGCGCGAAATCGCGGGCAGGGCCCGCTCCTACCGTTCACAGCAGGGCATGGACCGCACGCAGACAATAAAAAACGCCGCTTCCCGTGAAGGGAAGCGGCGTTCCTTTATGGCTGACGCGCTAACGTATGGCTGACGCGCTAACGCCTCAACGCTTGGCCAGCAGCTCCCGGCCGCGCGCCACGGCGGCGCGGACCTGGGCGGGGGCGGTGCCGCCGATGTGGTCGCGGGCGTTCACCGAGCCTTCCAGTGTCAGCACGGCGAAGACGTCGTCGTCGATCTGGTCGCTGAACTTGCGCAGCTCTTCCAGGCTCATCTCGGCCAGGTCCTTGCCGCTGTCCACGCCGTATTTCACTGCGTGGCCGACGATCTCGTGGCAGTCGCGGAAGGGCAGGCCCTTGCGCACCAGGTAGTCGGCCAGGTCCGTGGCGGTGGAGAAGCCGCGGCGGGCCGCCTCGCGCATGGTCTCGCGCTTGGGCTTGATCGCCGGGACCATGTCGGCGAAGGCGCGCAGGCTGTCGCGCAGGGTGTCGGCGGCGTCGAACAGCGGTTCCTTGTCTTCCTGGTTGTCCTTGTTGTACGCCAGCGGCTGGCCCTTCATCAGCGTCAGCAGGCCGGTGAGGTGGCCGAACACGCGGCCGGACTTGCCGCGCACCAGTTCCGGCACATCGGGGTTCTTCTTCTGCGGCATGATCGAGGAGCCGGTGCAGAAGCGGTCGGGCAGGTCGATGAACTGGAACTGCGCGCTGGTCCACAGCACCAGCTCCTCGGAGAAGCGCGACAGGTGCATCATCGCCAGGGAGGCGGCGGCGCAGAATTCGATGGCGAAGTCACGGTCGGACACGCCGTCCAGCGAGTTGCCGGAGATCGCTTCGAATCCCAGCAGTTCGCAGGTGATTTCCCGCTGGATCGGGTAGGTGGTGCCGGCCAGCGCGGCGCTGCCCAGGGGCATGCGGTTGACGCGCTTGCGGCAGTCCACCAGGCGCTCGTAGTCGCGGCTGAGCATCTCGAACCAGGCCAGCAGGTGGTGGCCGAAGGTCACCGGCTGGGCGGTCTGCAGGTGGGTGAAGCCGGGCATGATGGTGTCGGCTTCCGCCTCGGCCAGGCCCAGCAGGCCCTGCTGCAGGCGGGTGATCTCGGCCAGGATCAGGTCGATCTCGTCGCGCAGCCACAGGCGGATGTCGGTGGCCACCTGGTCGTTGCGCGAACGGCCGGTGTGCAACTTCTTGCCGGTGACGCCGATGCGGTCGGTCAGGCGCGCCTCGATGTTCATGTGCACGTCTTCCAGGTCGACGCGCCAGTCGAAGCTGCCGGCCTCGATCTCGGCCTGGATCTGCTTCAGGCCGTCGATGATGGCGTCGCGCTCGGCGTCGGTCAGCACGCCGGCCTTGGCCAGCATGGTGGCGTGGGCGATGGAACCCATGATGTCGTGGCGGTAGAGGCGCTTGTCGAAGTCGACGGAGGCGGTGAAGCGGGCGACGAAGGCGTCGACGGGCTCGCTGAAGCGGCCGCCCCAGGACTGGTTGGTCTTCTCTACGCTCATGGATCTCTCTCGCGGAAACGGGCAGGCGCGTTCGCTGCCTGCAGGAAGGGCAAAGTCCGACGATAATAGCAGGCTGAAGGTCAAAAACGGCGTGCGCCGCGACGGGTGTGGCGGGGGGAAGGACAAGGGCGCCCCGCCCGGGCGCGGCGCAGTCGACATTTCGGTGCTCGAATTCGCCCGGCGGGCTGCGATCCGCTTGCCGAGGCGTGGAGGCTTGCGGAAACTTCGTCGATGCCAAACCAAGCCAAGACCGGCGACCAGCCGGCAACCCAAGACGATTTCTTCATTCCCGAACTGTGCCAGAGCGAAGCGCTGTTCAGCCTGGTCCTGCTGGCCGAGCTGCTGGTGCTGGTACTGGTGCTGGCCGAGCCGATGACGCCCAGCTTCAACTGGGTGCGCCTGGCCCTGGCCTCGCTGTTCGTGCAGTGGATAGTGCTGCTCTCGGCCGGCCTGCTGTGCCGCCTGCGGCCGCTGCTGGCGCGCTGGCCGGCGTGGGGCGCGGGGCTGGCCAGCTGCCTGCTGGTGGTGCTGCTGACCCTCGGCTGCACCGCGGTGGCCGACTACTACGCCCTGGGCGGGCCGCTGTCGATCAAGGGCGAGGTCAACCTGTACCTGCGCCATGCGTTGATCGCCCTCATCATGTCGGCCTTATTGCTACGCTACTTTTATCTGCAGAGCCAATGGCGCAGGCAGGAACAGGCCGAGCTGCGCGCGCGCATCGAGTCGTTGCAGGCGCGCATCCGTCCGCACTTCCTGTTCAACAGCCTGAACAGCATCGCCAGCCTGATCGAGCTGGACCCGGGCAAGGCCGAGCAGGCGGTGCTGAACCTGTCGGACCTGTTCCGCGCCAGCCTGGCCAAGCCGGGGACTTTAATTTCCTGGGGGGAGGAACTGGAGTTGGCCAGGCGCTATCTTTCCATAGAGCAGTATCGCCTGGGCGACCGGCTGCAACTGGATTGGCAGGTGAGCGGCGTGCCCGACGGCGTGCCCATCCCGCAGCTGACCCTGCAGCCACTGTTGGAGAATTCATTGATCTACGGTATCCAGCCGCGCATCGAAGGCGGCCTGGTGAAGGTTGAGGCGGACTATCGTGACGGTGTGTTCCAGCTGTGCGTGAGCAACCCTTACGACGAGTCGACGCAGACGCTGCCCACGAAGGGGACCAAGCAGGCGCTGCAGAATATCGCAGCGCGAATTGCGGCACTTTTCGGGCCAAAAGCGAGTCTCAGCGTCGAACGCCGTGACGGACGGCACTACACCTGTCTACGCTATCCATGTGCGCGTCTCATGCAGGAAGCCTGAGCTTATGAATGTCCTGATCGTCGATGACGAACCCCTGGCGCGCGAGCGCCTGGCCCGACTGGTGGGGCAACTGGACGGCTACCGCGTCCTCGAACCCTCCGCCAGCAACGGCGAAGAAGCGCTGGCGCTGATCGACAGCCTGAAGCCGGATATCGTCCTGCTGGATATCCGCATGCCCGGCCTGGACGGGCTCCAGGTCGCCGCCAAGCTGTGCGAGCGCGAAGCCCCCCCGGCGGTGATCTTCTGCACCGCCCACGATGAATTCGCCCTGGAGGCCTTCCAGGTCAGCGCGGTCGGCTACCTGGTCAAGCCGGTGCGCGCCGAGGACCTGGCCGAGGCCCTGAAGAAAGCCTCCAGGCCCAACCGCATCCAGCTGGCGGCGCTGACCAGGCCGCCGGCCGCCGGCGGCCCCGGTCCGCGCAGCCACATCAGCGCGCGGACGCGCAAGGGCATCGAGCTGATCCCCCTGGAGGACGTGATCTTCTTCATCGCCGACCACAAGTACGTGACCCTGCGCCACGACGGCGGCGAGGTGCTGCTGGACGAGCCGCTGAAGGCGCTGGAGGACGAGTTCGGCGAGCGCTTCGTGCGCATCCACCGCAACGCCCTGGTTTCGCGCGAGCGCATCGAGCGCCTGCAGCGCACCCCGCTGGGGCATTTTCAGCTTTACCTCAAGGGCCTGGACGGCGACGCCCTGACCGTGAGCCGGCGCCACGTCGCCGGCGTGCGCCGCTTGATGCACAACCTTTGAGGGCGGCAGGCGCGCCGAGGCGCTTTTCGTAGGAGCGAGCTTGCTCGCGAACCGCATGGCACCGCGTTTGTTCGCGAGCAAGCTCGCTCCTGCGAGAGGCCGGATAGGGTTCGCTGGCGAAGCGCAATCCCAGGGATGGTCCGAAAGCCTGCTTTGGCGTCGCAGGGGGGAAAGCCTGGGCGCCGAAGCCTGTTATCATCCCCGGCAGTCCTTTGTCCGGAATTGCCCATGTCGTCCCGCGAAATCCGAATCGCCACCCGTCAGAGCGCTTTGGCCCTGTGGCAGGCCGAGTACGTCAAGACCCGCCTGGAGCAGGCCCATCCCGGCCTGCGCGTGAGCCTGCTGCCGATGACCAGCCGCGGCGACAAGCTGCTCGATGCGCCGCTGGCGAAGATCGGCGGCAAGGGCCTGTTCGTCAAGGAACTGGAGACCGCATTGCTGGAAGGCGCGGCCGACATCGCCGTGCACTCCATGAAGGACGTGCCCATGGACTTCCCCGAGGGCCTGGGCCTGTACTGCATCTGCGAACGCGAGGACCCGCGCGACGCCTTCGTCTCCAACACCTACGCGAGCCTCGCCGAGCTGCCCGCCGGCAGCGTGGTCGGCACCTCCAGCCTGCGCCGCCAGGCACAGCTGCTGGCCTGCCGCCCGGACCTGCAGATCCGCTTCCTGCGCGGCAACGTCAACACCCGCCTGGCCAAGCTCGATGCCGGCGAATACGACGCCATCATCCTCGCCGCCGCCGGCCTGATCCGCCTCGGTTTCGAGGCGCGCATCCGCTCCAGCATCGGCGTCGAGGACAGCCTGCCGGCCGGCGGCCAGGGCGCCGTGGGCATCGAATGCCGCAGCGCCGATAGCGAGATCCACGCGCTGCTGGCGCCGCTGCACCACGCCGACACCGCGCTGCGGGTGACCGCCGAGCGTGCGCTGAACAAGCGCCTCAACGGCGGCTGCCAGGTGCCCATCGCCTGCTACGCCGTGCGCGAGGGCGAGCAGCTGTGGCTGCGCGGCCTGGTCGGCCAGCCCGACGGCACGCAACTGCTGCGCGCCGAAGCCCGCGCGCCCCTGGCCGAGGCCGAGGCGCTGGGCGTGAAGGTCGCCGAAGAACTGCTGGAACAGGGCGCGGCCGACATCCTCGCCGCCGTCTATGGCGAGGCCGGCCCGCAGTGAGCCACTGGCGCCTGCTGCTGACGCGGCCGCAGGACGAGTGCGCGGCCCTGGCCGCCAGCCTCGCCGAGCACGGCGTGGCCAGCGCCAGCCTGCCGCTGCTGGCCATCGAGCCGCTGGAAGAAACCCCCGAGCAGCGCAGCCTGCTGCTCGACCTGGACCGCTACTGTGCCGTGGTGGTGGTCAGCAAGCCTGCCGCGCGCCTGGGCCTGGAGCGCATCGACCGCTACTGGCCGCAGCCGCCGGCGCGCCAGGACTGGTTCGCGGTCGGCGCGGCCACCGCGGCTATCCTCGATGACTACGGCCTGCGCGTGCACCACCCGGAGAACGGCGACGACAGCGAAGCGCTGCTGGCCCTGCCGGCACTGGCCCGCGCCCTGCAGGTGCCCGGGCCGCGGGCGCTGATCCTGCGTGGCGAAGGTGGCCGGGAATTCCTCGCCGAGCGCCTGCGCGGCCAAGGCGTGGCGGTGGATTATCTGGAACTCTACCGTCGCGTGCTGCCGGACTACCCGGCGGGCGAGCTGGCGCGGCGGGTGCGCGATGAAGCACTGAACGGCCTGGTGGTGAGCAGCGGCCAGGGCCTGGAGCACCTGCTGCGCGTGGCCAGGGAGGACTGGCCGCGGCTGGCCGGGCTACCCTTGTTCGTGCCCAGCCCGCGGGTCGCCGAACTGGCCCGGGAAGCCGGTGCGCGACACGTGATCGATTGCCGCGGGGCGAATGCCGCGGCCCTGCTGGAGGCGCTCAGGGGCGCCGACGAAGAATAATTTCCGAGCGAAGGATGGACCTGTGAGCGAAGCCGTCACTCCCCAAGACACCCCGCAAGATACCCCCGTCGAGCCGACCCCGCCCGCTCCGGCCCGGTCCGGCAACGGCCTGGCCCTGCTCGCCCTGCTGGTCGGCGTCGCCGGCCTCGGCGTCGGTGGCTGGGGGCTGTGGCAGACGCAGCAGCTGCAGGCCCGCGACCAGGCCCGCGCGCAACAGCTGGAAGAAACCCGCGGCGAGGCGCAGAGCTTGCTGAACCACAACAGCGCGCTGGACAAGCGCCTGGATGCGCTGCCCAGTGCCGACGAGCTGGAGGCCCGCCGGCGCCTGGTGGTCGAGCTGCAGGGCGACCAGCAGCACCTGGCCCAGCAGTTCAAGCAGGTTCTCGGGCAGAGCCGCCAGCAGTGGCGCCTGGCCGAGGCCGAGCACCTGATGCGCCTCGCCTCGCTGCGCCTTTCCGCGCTGCAGGACATCGACAGCGCCACCCAACTGGTGCAGGGCGCCGACGACATCCTCCGCGCGCAGAACGACCCCGGCGCCTTCGCCGCCCGCGCGCAACTGGCCAAGAGCCTCGAAGCCCTGCGCAGCCTGCCGCAGCCGGATCGCACCGGGCTGTTCCTGCAGCTCGGCGCGCTGCGTGAACAGGCCGCCCAGCTGCAACCGCTGGAGCCGAGCTTCAAGGAAGGCCCGGGCAAGGCCTCGACCACCGCCTGGGGCGACGGCAGCAGCACCCTGGACCAGTGGTGGGAACGCATCTCGCGCTACGTGCGCATCGACTTCAACGCCGGCCAGGACGTGCGCCCGCTGCTCTCCGGGCAACAGCTGACGCGCGTGCGCCTGGCCCTGAGCCTGGCCCTGGAGCAGGCGCAGTGGGCCGCGCTCAACGGGCGCCAGGAAGTCTACCAACAGGCCCTGAAGCAGGCCCGGCAGATCCTCGGCGACTTCTTCAATGCCGACCTCGCCGACAGCCGCGCCCTGGGCCTGCGCATCGACGAGCTGGCGCAGCAGCCGGTGGCCGTGCAGGTGCCCGACCTGACCCCGGCGCTGGGCGCCCTGCAGGCCTACGTGGTGCGCCGCGACCAGGCCGCCCTCGATCAGCAGCAGGCGCCCGCCGCGCCCCAGGCGGAGGGTAGCCAATGAGCCGCGTCTACCTGCTGGTCCTGGCCCTGGTGGTCGCCGCCACCCTGGTCGGCCTGGCCATCGCCGAGCAGTCGGGCTACGTGCTGATCGCCTACAAGAGCTTCCGCTACGAATCCAGCCTGTGGACCTTCCTCGCCCTGCTGGCGCTGGTCTGGCTGCTGTACCTGGCGGTGCGCCTGGTATTGCGCCTGGTCGGCGTGTCCGGGCGGGTGGTCAACCCCTGGTCGCGCTTCAACCGCCGCCGCCGCGCCGAAATGGCCGAGGAACACGGCCAGCGCGACCTCGCCGAAGGCCACTGGGCCCCGGCCCTGCGCCACCTGCGGCGCGCCGCCGAACTGAACCAGCACAGCCTGTCCAGCTACCTGGGCGCGGCCCGCGCGGCCAACGAGCTGGGGCGCTTCGACGAGTGCGACCAGTTGCTCGACCGCGCCCTGGAACGCCAGCCCGGCACGGAGCTGGCCGTGGGCCTGACGCGCGCGCAACTGCTGATCAACCGTGGCGCCTTCGAACCGGCCCGCGCGGTGCTGGTGAAGCTGCACGAGGAACACCCGCGCCACCCCACGGTGCTGCGCCTGCTCCAGCAGCTCTACGTCAGCCTGCAGGACTGGCGCCCGTTGCTGGCCCTGCTGCCGGAACTGCGCAAGGAGCGCGTGCTGGAGAACGCCCAGCTCAGCGACCTGGAGCGCCGCGCCTGGATCGCCGCCCTGGAAGCCGCCGGCGAGCAGGGCGTGGGGCAGGGCGAGACGGCCCTGCAGCCGCTCACCCAGACCTGGCAGAACCTGCCCGCCAACCTGCGCGCCCAGCCGCTGCTGGTCGCCGCCTATGCCCAGCAGCTGCTGCGCCTGGGCGCGCCCGAGGAGGCGGAGAAGGTCCTGCGTCAGGCCCTCAAGGAAGGCTACGACGAACGCCTGATGCTGCTCTACGGCAAGGCCCGCGGCAGCGACCCGGCGCGCCAGCTGCAGAACGCCGAGGCCTGGCTGAAGAAGTACCCCGACGACCCCGTCCTGTTGCTGTCCCTGGGCCGCCTGTGCCTGGCCGACAAGCTCTGGGGCAAGGCCCGCGACTACCTGGAGGCCAGCCTGGCCCGCCAGCACAGCGCCGAGACCTGTGCCGAGCTTGCGCGCCTGCTGGCGCACTTGGGGGAAACCGAGCGCAGCAACAGGCTGTTCCAGGAAGGCCTCGGTCTGTTCGGCGCGCCCGTAGGCAGTGCAGTCCAGTTGCCTGCGAAAGCGTAAGACGGTTCGGATGAAACGCGGCGCCCTCGGGCGCCGCTTTCGTTTGGGCTGACAGCTGCCGCCTACTTGCCGGCCTGCTTGCCGACGTAGCGGATGCGGTAGATCGCCCCGGCCATGTCGTCGCTCACCAGCAGCGACCCGTCCGCGGCCACCAGCACGTCGGCGGGGCGCCCCAGCACTTCCTCGCCGGGTTGCAGCCAGCCCTCGGCGAACAGGCTCTGGCGTTTCAGCGAGCCGTCCGCGTTCAGCTCGACGCGCACCACCCGGTAGCCCACCTTGCGGCTGCGGTTCCACGAGCCGTGCTCGGCGATGAAGACGTTGCCGCGGTACTCGGCGGGGAACTGCCCGCCGCTGTAGAAACGCATGCCCAGCGCCGCCACGTGGGCGCCGAGGCCGGCCACCGGCGCGACGAAGGCCGAGCAGGGACGCTGGGCGAACTCCGGGTCGGCGATGCGCCCGGCATGGCAGTCCGGGTAGCCGAAGTCGTCGCCGGCCTTGCCCACGCGGTTCAGCTCGTCGTCGGGCTGGTCGTCGCCGAGCAGGTCGCGGCCGTTGTCGGTGAACCACAGCCGGCCCTGGGCGTCCCAGTCGAAGCCCACGGTGTTGCGCACGCCATAGGCCACCACTTCGCGCTGGCTGCCGTCCGGCTGCATGCGCTGCAGGTTGGCGTAGCGCTCGCGGTCCGGGCGGCAGATGTTGCAGGGCGCGCCCACCGGCACGTAGAGCTTGCCGTCGGGGCCGAAGGCGATGAACTTCCAGCCGTGGTGCGTCTCGCCGGGGAACTGCGGCGGCAGTTCCTCGGGTTTTGGCGGCGCATCCAGGTGCGTCTCGATGTCGCGCAGCACGTAGAGGCGGCTGACAGCCGAGACGTACAGATCTCCCTGGTGGAAGGCCACGCCGCTGGGCATCTTCAGGCCGCTGGCGATCACCCGCGGGCGCTGTTCGCCGGGGCGCAGGGCGTACACCTTGCCGGCCTCGCGGCTGCCGACGAAGAGCGTGCCCTCGCTGCCCAGGGCCATGGCGCGGGCGTTGGGCAGCTGGTCGCTGAGCACCTCGATGCGGAACCCTTCGGGCACCTTGAGCCGCTCCACGACCGAGGCGGCGAATGCACCGGGGAGGGGGACGAACAGCAGCGCGGCGAGTAGGATCAGCTGTCGACGCATGGTAGGAATTCCCTGATGGCTGTCCGGCCCAGTCTAGCCCGCCGCCTTGAAAGGCCCGCGGAATTTCCTCTACCGTAGCGGCCTTTCCGAAAATGCCGTGCCACTGGAGCCGCCATGAACCTGGCCAGCCCGCGTTCCCTGTTCTTCCTCGCCTTCCTCGCCTGCGCCGCCATGCTCGGCGCCGGTTTCTACCTGCAGTACGTCGTCGGCCTGGAACCCTGCCCGCTGTGCATCGTGCAGCGCATCTTCTTCGCCGGCGCCGGGCTGTTCTCGCTGATCGCCGCGCTGCATGGCCGCGGCCGGCGCGTCTACTCGGTGCTGGTGCTGCTCTGCTCGCTGGGCGGGGCCGGCACCGCCGGCCGGCAGATCTGGCTGCAGACCCTGCCGCCGGACCAACTGCCGTCCTGCCTGCCGCCGCTGGACTACATGATGCAGACCATGCCCTACGCGGACATCCTCTGGACCATGTTCCACGGCTCGGCCGACTGCGCCGAGGTGACCTGGACGCTGCTCAGCCTGAGCATCCCGGAGTGGAGCCTGCTGGCCTTCGTCGGCTTCGCCCTGTTCGCCGTCTTCCAGTTTCTGCGCCGCGGCTGATCGCCGCGCGGCGGTAGAACTGTCCTACGGCGCGAAGCCAGCGCCGTCGCGGGCTGCCGATTAAACGCTCGTATGAATTTTCCCACGAAAGGTGTCTTGAAGCGGACATCCCGCGGGCATACTCTGGTCTTCCGCACCGCCGGGATTCCGCCATCAGAGCGGTAGAACGCCGGCGAGTGCCCGCATTCGACAGAGAACTGTCCCGCCGCGGAACCGCCGGGACAGGCCGAGGGAAGCGAGGACAAGATGCTCGAGAGCTGCCGCAATGCCCAGGAACGTTGGGGAGGCGTCCACCAACTGATCGACCGCTGGTTGCGTGACCGCCAGGAACTCATCCAGGCCTTCGATTCGCTATCCGGACCCCAGGCGCCCGCCGTCAATGGCGAGGGGCTGGAGAACTTCTGCCAGCGCCTGGTCGACTACGTCTCCGCCGGCCACTTCGAGGTCTACGAACAGCTGATGGACGAGGCCAAGGCCTTCGGCGATGCGCGCGGCCTGGAACTGGCCAAGCAGATCTACCCGCGCCTGGAAGCCATCACCGCGTCCGCATTGAACTTCACCGACCGCTGCGACAACGGCGATTGCCGCGAAGGCACCTGCCTCACCAACGAGTTGAAGCTGCTGTGCCAACAGCTTCACGAGCGTTTCGAACTGGAAGATTGCCTGATCGAGGTGCTGCACAACGCCCACGAACAGCGCACGGTCACCGCCTGATTCTGGCGGGCGGGAAAAGGGGCGCGGTCCTTGCGGACGCGCCCTTTTTTCATGCCCGCGAAAACCTCGTCGAGGTGGCTGAAAGCCTCGTACTACGAGGCTTACAGCCATTCGGAAAGTTCCGCCTGACGGCCTCGTGGCGGCAGTCTGTGGCGTCGTTGGCGAGGGTGTCGCTGGAGATGGCGTGCCCGCGGGCTGCTGTCCGGCCTGTGGAAAAACGGCTGCAGATTGTGCCTGGCGCGGGTTTCAGCTTTATGGGGGCGTTGGCGAGAGGGCCTGCGCGGGTCTAGTATGGGCGCAACCACGTACGCCAGGAGGCACGTCATGTCGGCCAACAAGAAACCTGTCACCACCCCTTTGCATCTGCTGCAGCAACTTTCCCACAGTCTGATCGAGCACCTGGAGACCGCTTGCAAGCAGGCCCTGGTGGACTCCGAGAAACTGCACGCCAAGCTGGAAAAGCAACGTGCCAAAGCGCAGGACAAACTGCACAAGGCACGCACCAAACTGCAGGAAGCAGGCAAGTCCGGGAAGGCCAAGGCACAAGCCAAGGCCAAGGCCGGCATCGCAGAGCTGGAAGAGGTGCTGGAAACACTGAAGGGCCGTCAGGCGGAAACCCGCGCCTACATCGCCAACCTCAAGCGTGACGTCCAGGAAAGCCTGAAGCTGGCCCAGGGCGTGAGCAAGGTGAAGGAAGCGGTCGGCAAGTCGCTGGCCACCCGCAAGCCGGTTGCCGCCGCCAAGCCTGTCGCCGCCAAGCCGGTGGTCAAGGCTGCCGCTGCCAAGCCTGCCGCCAAACCGGCCGCCAAGGCCGTTGCCGCCAAGCCGGCTGCCAAGGCTGCTGCCGCGAAGCCCGCCGCCAAACCGGCTGCCAAGGCTGCTGCTGCGAAGCCAGCCGCTAAACCGGCTGCCAAAGCTGCCGCTGCGAAGCCCGCCGCTAAACCGGCTGCTAAAACTGCTGCTGCGAAGCCCGCCGCTAAACCGGCTGCCAAAGCTGCTGCTGCGAAGCCCGCCGCCAAGCCGGCTGCCAAAGCTGCTGCTGCGAAGCCTGCCGCCAAACCGGCTGCCAAAGCTGCTGCCGCGAAGCCCGCCGCCAAGCCGGCTGCCAAGGCTGCTGCTGCGAAGCCTGCCGCCAAGCCGGCTGCCAAAGCTGCTGCCGCGAAGCCCGCCGCCAAACCGGCTGCCAAGTCCGCTGCTGCGAAGCCTGCTGCCAAACCGGCCGCCAAGCCCGCTGCCGCGAAGCCCGCCGCCAAACCGGCTGCCAAGTCCGCTGCTGCGAAGCCTGCCGCCAAACCGGCTGCCAAGCCTGCTGCTGCGAAGCCTGCCGCCAAACCGGCTGCCAAGCCCACCGCTGCGAAGCCTGCTGCCAAACCGGCCGCCAAGCCCGCCGCTGCGAAGCCCGCGGCCAAGCCCGCCGTCGCCGCCAAGCCTGCAGCTCCGGCCGCTACCCCGGCTGCTCCCGCTGCCCCGGCCGCGTCGACTGCTCCGGTCGCCAGCGCCGCACCGGCTCCGGTAGCGCCGAGCGCTCCGGCCGCCACTCCGAGCAGCGCTTCCTAAGACGCCGTTCGCGAAGCCGCCGCGGTGCGCAGCTGTTGCAGCGCACCGCGGCGTGCCTTCCCCGCTTCGCCGGCGCAGCCCTGCAGCCAGGCGTCCAGTTCGCTTCCGGCCTCTTCCGTCCAGTCCCGTCCCGCTTCCGCCAGCCGCTCCAGTTGCAGGCGTTCGGCGCGCAGCTCCAGCGTTTTCAGGGTTTCCCGTAGTTCTTCCAGATGGGCGTCGTCCTGCGCCCCCGCCTTCCACTGTTGGCGCAGCGTCCGCAGCGGCTTCACCACCTCGCGTTGCCAGTTGGCGGAGGCCTTCGCCAGGGTATCCAGGCGTTGTCCGGAGCAGGCCCGGCCACGGGCTGCGAACCAGGTCCCGGCCAGCAGCAGGCAGACGTCGGCGCCGGCTTCCTGCAGCTCCAGGCAGGCCGCCTCGACGCCTGGCTGCGCGTAGAGGTCGAGGGCGAACGACCAGATATCTTCTGTCATAGGGCTCCCACAGCGGTTGCGCGGCGAAGCTGATAAACTCCGCCGCCATGATTCGACTCCAAAATCTTACGCTACAGCGTGGCCCCCAGCGCTTGCTGGAAGGTGCCGAACTGACCTTGCATGCCGGCCAGAAAGTCGGCCTGATCGGCGCCAACGGCGCCGGCAAATCGAGCCTGTTCGCCCTGCTGCGCGGCCAGCTCGGCCAGGACGCCGGCGACTGCCGGATCCCCGCCGACTGGCGCATCGCGCACATGCGCCAGGAGGTGGACACCCTCGAGCGTCAGGCCGTGGACTACGTCCTCGACGGCGATGTGCGCCTGCGCGAGATTCAGGCGCAACTGGCCGTCGCCGAGAACGCCCATGACGGCGCCGCCGTGGCGCGCCTGCACACCGAGCTGGACAACGCCGACGGCTACACCGCCGACGCGCGGGCTCGCAAGCTGCTGGCCGGCCTGGGCTTCAGCGCCGAGCAGATGGAGCGCCGCGTCGGCGACTTCTCCGGCGGCTGGCGGATGCGCCTGAACCTGGCCCAGGCACTGATGTGCCCGTCCGAACTGCTGCTGCTCGACGAACCCACCAACCACCTCGACCTCGACGCCATCCTCTGGCTGGAAGAGTGGCTCAAGGGCTACCCGGGCACGCTCATCCTGATCTCCCACGACCGCGACTTCCTCGACGCCGTGGTCGACCACGTGGCGCACCTCGAACAGCGCAAGCTGACGCTCTATCGCGGCGGCTACTCGGCCTTCGAGCGCACCCGCGCCGAGCGCCTGGCGCAACAGCAGCAGGCCTACGAGAAGCAGCAGGCGCAGCGCGCCCACATGGAAAAGTACATCGCCCGCTTCCGCGCCCAGGCTACCAAGGCGCGCCAGGCGCAGAGCCGCATCAAGGCCCTGGAACGTCTGGAGGAGCTGGCCCCGGCCCACGTCGATTCGCCCTTCGACTTCGTCTTCCGCGAGTCGGACAAGATTTCCAGCCCGCTGCTGGACCTGTCCGAGGCGCGCCTGGGCTATGGCGAGAAGACGGTGCTGGAGAAGGTCAAGCTGCAACTGGTACCCGGCGCGCGCATCGGCCTGCTGGGCCCCAACGGCGCCGGCAAGTCGACCCTGATCAAGACCCTTTCCGGCGACCTGCCGTTGCTGGCCGGGCACCTGGCGCGCGGCGAGAACCTCGCCATCGGCTACTTCGCCCAGCACCAGCTCGACTCGCTGGACGCCAAGGCCAGCCCGCTGCTGCACCTGCAGCGCATCGCCCCGGGCGAGCGCGAGCAGACCCTGCGCGACTTCCTCGGCGGCTTCGATTTCCGCGGCGCGCGCTGCGACGAGCCGGTGCTGAACTTCTCCGGCGGCGAGAAAGCGCGCCTGGCGCTGGCCCTGATCGCCTGGCAGAAGCCCAACCTGCTGCTGCTGGACGAGCCGACCAACCACCTCGACCTGGAGATGCGCCTGGCCCTGACCATGGCCCTGCAGGAATTCTCCGGGGCGGTGGTGGTGGTGTCCCACGACCGTCACCTGCTCAAGAGCACCACCGACCAGTTCCTGCTGGTGGCCGACGGCCGCGTGCAAGACTTCGACGGTGACCTCGACGACTATGCCCGCTGGCTGGTGGACTTCCGCGCGCGCCAGGCGCCGGTCGCCAATGCCGGCGCAGCGTCTGTCGAGAAGACCGACAAGCGCGCCCAGCGCCAGGCCGCCGCCGCGTTGCGCCAGCAGCTGGCGCCGCACAAGCGCGAGGCGGACAAGCTGGAGAAGGAGCTGGGCGGCATCCACGACAAGCTCGCCGCGCTGGAGGAAAAGCTCGGCGACAGCGCCCTCTACGAGAGCGCGCGCAAGGACGAACTGCGTGACCTGCTGGCCCGGCAGGCGAGCCTGAAAGCCCGCGAGGCCGAGGTCGAGGAAGCCTGGCTGGTGGCCCTGGAAACCCTGGAGAACCTCCAGGCCCAGCTCGAAGGAGCCGAGTGATGGAAGACCTGCCGCTGCTCGTCGCCTGGAGCGATCCATTGCTGCGCGGCCTGCAGATCGTCCTCATCCTGCTGCTGGCCTGGGTGCTGCAGCGCATGGTGGCGCGCGGGCTGAACCGCCTGGCGCAGCGCTACCCGATCCCCCACGAACTGCTGCTGCCGCTGCGCGGCGGCCTGCGCTGGCTGATCATGGGCTCGGCGCTGATGATGGTGCTGGAGCGCCTGGGGGTTTCCGCCCAGGTGCTGTGGACCGCGCTGACCGGCTTCGTCGCGGTCGCCGCGGTGGCCTTCTTCGCCATCTGGAGCGTGCTTTCCAACCTGTTCTGCGCGTTGCTGATCTTCACCGTCGGGCCGTTCCGCCTGGGCGACCTGGTGGAGGTCATCGAGTCGGCCGACAAGCCCGGCGTGAAGGGCCGCGTCAGCGCCATCAACCTGCTCTACACCACCCTCGAGGAAACCTTCGAGGACGGCACCAGCGCCCTGCTGCAGGTGCCCAACAGCCTGTTCTTCCAGAAGGCCATCCGGCGCTGGAAAGGGCCCGGGCTGAGCAGCGGAAGATAACAACCACAACCCCTGTTCCCACACGGATACCCACGCACTATGGAATGGCTCGCTAGCCCTGAAATCTGGGTCGCCTTTCTGACCCTGACCGCCCTGGAGATCGTCCTGGGCATCGACAACATCATCTTCATCTCCATCCTGGTCAGCCGCCTGCCGGCGGCGCAGCAGCCCAAGGCGCGGTTCTTCGGCCTGGCGCTGGCGATGGGCACGCGGATCCTCCTGCTGCTGTCGATCACCTGGGTGATGCGCCTGACCGCCGACCTCTTCGAGGTGTTCGGCCAGGGCGTTTCCGGGCGCGACCTGATCCTGTTCTTCGGCGGCCTGTTCCTGCTGTTCAAGAGCACCATGGAGATCTACCACAGCCTGGAAGGCGCCGAGGAAGGCGGGCAGGGCAGCGCCAGGAGCCGCGGCTTCATGGCGGTGATCATCCAGATCGCGATCATCGACATCATCTTCTCCCTGGACTCGGTGATCACTGCCGTGGGCCTGGTGCAGAACGTGCCGGTGATGATCGCCGCCATCGTCATCTCGGTCGGCGTGATGATGCTCGCCGCCGGCACCATCAGCGACTTCATTGACAAGCACCCGTCGCTGAAGATGCTGGCGCTGTCGTTCCTCATCGTGGTCGGCACCGTGCTGGTGGCCGAGGCCTTCGAGGTCCACGTGCCCAAGGGCTACGTCTACTTCGCCATGGCCTTCTCGCTGGCGGTGGAAGCCCTCAACATCCGCCTGCGCGGCGCCCTGGCGCGCAAGCGCGGCGAAGAGCCGGTGAAGCTGCGCAAGGACCTGCCGAGCTGATTGGCATTCCCCGCGCCGGGCTTCCTCCACACCTGTAGGAGCGGGCCCTGCCCGCGATTCGCGCGCAGGGCGCGCTCCTACAAGGGGAATGCCGGAGTTGTGCTGATGGGTATCGCTTCGCTCGACCCATCCTACGGTTCGACGCGCCCGGAAAGAGGCTCTCCGTGACCAAGCCCGAAGCGCGCCTGGGATCAAGGTCAAACGGCGGGTAACCGCGAACGGTTATCCGCCCTACACGGCAACGCGCGACTCGGGCACACTGGCTACCCGTAACAAGATTTTTCGCCACGAGGTCCACCATGCTCGCCAGTACCTGGTTCGCCTTCCTCATCGCCTGCTGGGTGATCAGCCTGTCGCCCGGCGCCGGGGCCATCGCCTCGATGTCCTGCGGCCTGCAATACGGCTTCTGGCGCGGCTACTGGAACGCCCTGGGCCTGCAGATCGGTCTGGCTCTGCAGATCGCCGTGGTCGCCGCGGGCGTCGGCGCGCTGCTGGCCACCTCGGCGCTGGCCTTCAGCGTGATCAAGTGGTTCGGCGTGGTCTACCTGGCCTACCTCGCCTGGCGCCAGTGGAGCGCCGCCCCGCAGGTGATGCAGGCCGACGCCGAGCGCCCCATCGGCCGCCCGCTGAGCCTGGTGCTGCGCGGCTTCCTGGTCAACGCCAGCAACCCCAAGGCGGTGATCTTCATGCTCGCCGTGCTGCCGCAGTTCGTCGACCCGCACCGGCCGATGGCGATGCAGTACGTGATCATGGGCGCCACCATGATCTGCGTCGACCTGATCGTCATGGCCGGCTACACCGGGCTGGCCGCGCGGGTGCTGCGCGCGCTGCGCTCGCCGCGCCAGCAACGGCTGATGAACCGCACCTTCGCCAGCCTGTTCCTCGGCGCCGCCGCGCTGCTGGCCACCGTTCGCCGCGCCCCGGTGTGAAGCCGACGGGCGCCGCCTAGGCGCCCGAATGGTGGCGGAGTAGTATTGGCGCCCTCCATTCTCATTCGCCTTCCGCCATGCGCCTTCCAAAGCTTCTCATCTGGCTGCTGCCGCTGCTTTGCGGCGCCAGCCTCACGGCCCTGGCCGACGTTCCGGTCGACCCCTCCCAGGCCCTGCACCTGCTGAGCTACCTGGCCGCGGACTACCCGCCGACGGTGAGCGCCGGGCAGGTGGTCGACGCCACCGAATACAAGGAGCAACTGGAGTTCGCCGGCCAGCTGCAGGCGCTGCTGCTGGCCCTGCCGGCGCGCCCCGAGCGGGCCGACCTGGAGCGCGAGGTGGCCGGCCTGCGCCGCGCCATCGAGCAGCGCCAGCCCGGCGCCCTGGTGGCGCAGCAGGCGCGGCACCTGGAAGCGCGCCTGGCGGACGTCTACCAGGTGGTGCAGACCCCCGCCATCACCCCCGACCCGGCCCGCGGCGCACCGCTCTACGCCCAGCAGTGCTCGATCTGCCACGGCGACGCCGGCAAGGGCGACGGCCCGGCGGGCATCGGCCTGCAGCCGCCGCCGGCCGACCTCACGGCCCGCGCGCGCCTGGACCAACTGAGCCTCTACGACCTGCGCACGGTGATCGGCCTGGGCGTCGCCGGCACCGACATGCCGGCCTTCGCCGACCAGTTGGACGAGCGCCAGCGCTGGGACCTGGCCGCCTACGTGGCCGGCCTGAGCGCCGCCGAGGCCCAGCCCGACGGCGCCCACGCCTACCCGCTGGCGAGCCTGGCCACCCAGACCCCGGCCGAAGTGGCCGCCCGCGACGGCGACGCCGCCGCGCAGAGCTTCCGCGCCCTGCGCGCCCATCCGCCGCTGGAGCACCGCGGCCCGGCGCAGCTGATCGACTACACCGCCGCGACCCTCGACAAGAGCTTCGCCATCTACCGCCAGGGCGACCACGACCAGGCCTACGACCTCTCGGTCGCCGCCTATCTGGAAGGTTTCGAACTGGTGGAAAGCTCGCTGGACAACGTCGACGCCACCCTGCGCAAGGCCACCGAGAAAGAACTCATGGCCTACCGCCAGACGCTGCGCGACGGCCTGCCCGAAGCCCAGGTGGCGCAGCAGCTGGAGCGCGCCAAGGGCAAGCTTGGCGAAGCCGCCAAGGCGCTCAGCGGCGACTCCCTGAGCAGCACCATCAGCTTCGTCTCGGCCCTGCTGATCCTGCTGCGCGAGGGCGTGGAAGCCATCCTGGTGCTCGCCGCCATCCTCGCCTTCCTGCGCAACACCGGGCAGGAAGCCGCCACCCGCGGCGTGCACGTCGGCTGGGGCCTGGCCTTCGTCGCCGGCTTCGCCACCTGGGCGCTGGCGGCCTACGTGATCGACATCGGCGGCGCCCAGCGCGAGCTGATGGAGGGCTTCACCTCGCTGTTCGCCTGCGTGATGGTGCTCTGGCTCGGCGTGTGGATGCACGACCGCCGCCACGCGGCAGCCTGGCAGGACTACATCCGCAGCAGCCTGGTGGGCGGCGGCGGGCGCTTCGGCTTCGCCGTGCTGGCGTTCTTCTCGGTGTACCGCGAGCTGTTCGAGGTCATCCTGTTCTACGAAACCCTCTGGCTGCAGGCCGGCCCGGCCGGGCACAGCGCGGTCATCGCCGGCGCCGGTTGCGCGGTGGTGCTGCTGATCGGCCTGGCCTGGGTGATCCTGCGCGGCTCGGCGAAACTGCCGCTGAAGCTGTTCTTCACCGTCAACGCCGCGCTGCTCTGCGCGCTCTCGGTGGTGTTCGCCGGGCACGGCGTGGTGGCCCTGCAGGAAGCCGGGGTGATCGGCACCCGCCCGGTGCCCTTCTTCGACTTCGACTGGCTGGGCATCAAGGCCGACGCCTACTCGCTATCGGCCCAGGCCCTGGCGCTGCTGGCGGTGGCCGTGCTCTACGGGCGCAGCCTGCTGGCGGAGAAACGCAAGGCCGCGGCGCTGCCCTGAGGCGGCACGCGGCAAACCCCGACGGCCAGTGCGATACTGGCCGTCGTCATTTTCGGGGAACGAGTCCGATGCGTATCTGGATCGATGCCGACGCCTGCCCGCGCGCGGCGAAGGAACTGGTGGCGAAGTTCGCCCTGAAGCGCAAGCTGGAAGTGGTGATGGTCGCCGGCCAGCCGGTGGCCAAGCCGCCGTTCGCCTGCGTCAGCCTGGTGGTGGTGCCCAGCGGCATGGACGCCGCCGACGACTACCTGGTGGAGCAGGCCGAGCCGGGCGACCTGGTGATCTGCAGCGACGTGCCGCTGGCCGACCGCCTGGTGAAGAAGGGCGTGGACGCCCTGGACCCGCGCGGCCGCGAGTTCGACGCGAAGAACATGGGCGAGCGCCTGGCGCTGCGCAACCTGATGACCGACCTGCGCGACCAGGGGCAGATGGGCGGCGGCCAGGCGCCTTATGGCGACAAGGATCGGCAGGCTTTCGCCAATGCGCTGGATCGGTTGTTGACGCGGTTGAGCAGAAGCTAAAAGAGACGCTGGAAGCTTGAAGCTGAAAGCTAGAAGCCGCACGATCTCCAGCTTTCAGCTTTCAGCTTTCAGCTTTCAGCTTTCAGCTTTCAGCTTTCAGCTTTCAGCTTTCAGCTTTCAGCTTTCAGCTTTCAGCTTTCAGCTTTCAGCTTTCAGCTTTCAGCTTTCAGCTTTCAGCTTTCAGCTTTCAGCTTTCAGCTTTCAGCTTTCAGCTTTCAGCTTTCAGCTTTCAGCTTTCAGCTCCAGCCCTGCCTTACGCCAACTCCAACACCCGATCCACCAGCTTGTTGATCCCGCTGGCCGCCTCGGCGATGTTCTGCGCCAGCATGTAGGCCGGGGTGGTCACCAGCTTGTGGCGGCTGTCCTCGACTATCTCGTCCACCGGGCAGTCGACGTGCTTGGCGCCCATGCGGGTCAGCGCGGCGGCGGTGTCGGCGTCGCAGCCGATGGTGCATTCGATGCCCGGGCCGTAGATGCGCTCGGCCATGGCCGGGGCGATGCAGATCAGGCCCACCGGCTTGTGCGCGGCGGCGAAGGCCTTGGCCAGGGCCAGCACGTCCGACTCGACCTCGCACCGGTCGCCCTCGAAGGCGAAGTTGCACAGGTTCTTCGCTGCGCCGAAGCCGCCGGGGACGATGAGCGCGTCGAAGTCCTCGACCTTCGCCTCGCGCACGTCCTTGATCTGGCCGCGGGCGATGCGCGCGGATTCCACCAGCACGTTGCGGCTTTCCGGCATTTCCTCGCCGGTGAGGTGGTTGACCACGTGGTGCTGGGCGATGTCCGGGGCGAAGCACTGCACCTGCGCGCCGCGCTGGGACAGGCGCAGCAGGGTGATCACGCTTTCGTGGATCTCGGCGCCGTCGTAGACGCCGCAGCCGGAGAGGATGACGGCAACTTTCTTGTGCATGCAGGTACTCCTGGTTCGGGGTTGGCCGGTGGCGGCGACGTGGCTGTCGCCATATGCCGGCCGGGTTGTCACCGGCGGCCGTTGTAGCCGGGCGCCAGAGGACTAGGATCGGTATCCATAAGCATAACGATTCGGTCGAGCCATGAACTACATCCTCTTCGCGGTGCCGTTCTTCTTCCTGCTGATCGCGCTGGAGCTGTTGGCCGACCGCTGGCGCGGCATCTCCACCTATCGCCTGAGCGACGCCCTGAACAGCCTCAGCGCCGGGGTGCTGTCCACCACCAGCGGCCTGCTGACCAAGGGCGTCGGCCTGGTCACCTACGTGTTCGCCTGGCAGCACCTGGCGCTCTTCGAGCTGTCCGCGCAAAGCGCCTGGGTCTGGGTGTTCGCCTTCGTCTTCTACGACTTCTGCTACTACTGGAACCACCGCCTGGGCCACGAGCGCAGCATCCTCTGGGCGGCCCACGCGGTGCACCACCAGAGCGAGGAGTACAACCTCAGCACGGCGCTGCGGCAGACCAGCACGGGCTTCCTGTTCGGCTGGATCTTCTACCTGCCGATGGCCGTGGCCGGCGTGCCGCCGCTGGTGTTCGTCAGCGTGGCGGCGCTTAACCTGCTCTACCAGTTCTGGGTGCACACCCGGCACATTCCCAAGCTCGGCTGGTTCGAATGGTTCTTCGTCAGCCCGTCGAACCACCGGGTGCACCATGCGCAGAACCATGTCTATATGGATCGCAACTACGGCGGCGTGTTCATTCTCTGGGACCGCCTGTTCGGCACCTTCCAGGAGGAGCTGGACGAGGAACCGGTGGTGTTCGGCGTGACCGTGCCGCTGGCCAGCTGGAACCCGCTGTGGGCCAACCTGCAGGTCTATGCCGCGCTGTGGAACGATGCGCGGCGGGCGGGCAACAGGTGGGACAAGCTGCGCATCTGGTTCATGCGCACCGGCTGGCGTCCGGCCGACGTGGCGGCGCGCTATCCGCTGCAGAAGCCCGACCTGGCCACCTTCCGCAAGTTCGAGGTGCCGCTGTCCCGCGGCCGGCAGTGGTACGCGACCGTGCAGTTCGCCGGCTATGTGGTCGGCGGCACTTTGCTGCTGGGGCTGGGGGAGGGCTGGCCGCTGCCGGCGCTGCTGCTGGGCTGGGCGTGGATGGCCTGCGGCCTGTTCGTCATCGGCGCCTGGCTGGAGAACCGCGCCTGGGCGCCGCGGCTGGAAGGGCTGCGCCTATTGCTGAACCTACCCTGGGTGGCAATCACCGCCGCAGCGGCCGGCCTGGCGTTGCCGGGGTGGGCGCTGGCGCTGCTGGGCGCCCATGCCGCCCTCAGCCTGCTGGCGCTGTGGGGCCTGCGCCACGAGGGGCGGCAGGCGCAGCCGGCCTGATCAGTTGCCGTTGCGGCTGTTCTTGATGCGCCGGTGCAGCCACAGCAGCAGGCCGATGGCGAGCAGGCCGCCGAGGACCATGAGTTCGTACTTCTTGATGTTGCCCAGCACGCCTTCGAGCACGCTGCCGAAGTAGTACGCCGCCGAGCCGAGCGCGCTGGCCCAGACGATGGCGCCCAGGCCGTTGAGCAGCAGGTAGCGGCCCGGCGGGTAGCCGGACAGGCCGATGGCCACCGGCATCACGGTGCGCAGGCCGTAGACGAAGCGGAAGCTCAGCACCCACAGGTCCGGGCGCCGCCGCACGTGCTCCAGGGCGCGGTCGCCGAGCTTCTGCCAGCGCGGCTTGCGCGCCAGCAGCTTGCGCCCGTGGCGGCGGCCGAGGAAGTACCAGAGCTGGTCGCCCGCGTAGCTGCCGAGGAAGGCCACGGCGATCACGTATTCGAGCTGCATGTAGCCGCGGAAGGCAAGGAAGCCGGCCAGCACCAGAATGGTCTCGCCCTCGAAGAAGGTGCCGAGGAACAGGGCCACATAGCCGAAATCCTGCAGGAATTGTTGGAGCATTATCGAGGCAACGCAGCAAAATGAACGCGCAGCCTAACGCGGTTGTCGTCCGGGGGGAAGGCACCTGCTGGCGGCTTGCTGGCCTTTGCATGGCCCGGGCCGCCTACTTTGGTCGTATGTTGCGGTTTCGGGTCCCTGCGACCGGTTGCCGCGACCCCGGGTCACTGTTACCCCTTGTTACCAATCGGTCATAATCCCCGACTATAACTGTCACACTGTGCCTGTCGTCAGGGCCTTGGAGTACGCCGTGAGCTTCATTTCCGCCGAACGCGCCTTCCCCTTCACCCGCCTGCGCCGCAACCGCCGCGACGAGTTCTCCCGTCGCCTGGTGCGCGAGAACGTGCTGAGCGTCGACGACCTCATCCTTCCGGTGTTCGTCCTCGACGGCAAGAACCAGCGCGAGGCCATCGCCTCGATGCCGGGCGTCGAGCGCCTGTCCATCGACCTGCTGCTGGAGGAAGCCGAGCAACTGGTGGAACTGGGCATCCCGGCGCTGGCGCTGTTCCCGGTCACGCCGCTGGAGAAGAAGTCCCTCGACGGCGCCGAGGCCTACAACCCCGAGGGCATCGCCCAGCGCGCCACCCGCGCCCTGCGCGAGCGCTTCCCGGAGCTGGGTATCATCACCGACGTGGCCCTGGACCCGTTCACCATCCACGGCCAGGACGGCATCCTCGACGAGAACGGCTACGTGATGAACGACGAGTCGGTGGACGTACTGGTCAAGCAGGCGCTGTCCCACGCCGAGGCCGGCGCCCAGGTGGTGGCTCCCTCGGACATGATGGACGGCCGCATCGGCGCCATCCGCGAGGCGCTGGAATCCACCGGGCACATCAACACCCGGATCATGGCCTACTCGGCCAAGTACGCCAGCGCCTACTACGGCCCGTTCCGCGACGCGGTCGGCTCCGCCGCCAACCTCGGCAAGGGCAGCAAGGCCACCTACCAGATGGACCCGGGCAACAGCGACGAGGCGCTGCACGAGATCGCCGCCGACCTCGCCGAAGGCGCCGACATGATCATGGTCAAGCCGGGCATGCCCTACCTGGACATCGTCCGCCGGGCCAAGGACGAATTCCGCGCGCCGACCTTCGTCTACCAGGTCAGCGGCGAATACGCGATGCACATGGCGGCCATCGAGAATGGCTGGCTCAGCGAGGCGGTGATTCTCGAATCGCTGCTGGCCTTCAAGCGCGCCGGCGCCGATGGCATCCTGACCTACTTCGCCAAACGTGCGGCAGAACAACTGAAAAGGGGGCGCTGACGCCCCCGCGACGAGACTTGCGATGAATACCGAAGGCCAGAACGCTACCGACCTGATCGAAACCGAAGTGACTGTCAGCGAGACCCTGGAGACCGTCGAGGTCCCCGTGGTCGCCGAACCCCCCGTGGAGGCGCCCGCCGCCCCGGCGGTGGCGGTGAACGTCGACGACAGCGCCCTCTACATTCATCGCGAGCTGTCGCAGCTGCAGTTCAACATCCGCGTGCTGGAGCAGGCGCTGGACGAGTCCTACCCGCTGCTCGAGCGCCTGAAGTTCCTGCTGATCTTCTCCAGCAACCTCGACGAGTTCTTCGAGATCCGCGTCGCCGGCCTGAAGAAGCAGATCACCTTCGCCCGCGAGCAGGCCGGCGCCGACGGCCTGCTGCCGCACCAGGCCCTGGCGCGGATCAGCGAGCAGGTGCACGAGCAGGTCGGCCGCCAGTACGCCATCCTCAACGACATCCTGCTGCCGGAGCTGGCCAAGCACGGCGTGCGCTTCATCCGCCGGCGCTACTGGACGCCGAAGATCAAGGCCTGGGTACGGCGCTTCTTCCGCGACGAGATCGCCCCGATCATCACCCCCATCGGCCTCGACCCGACCCACCCGTTCCCGCTGCTGGTGAACAAGAGCCTGAACTTCGTGGTCGAGCTGGAGGGGATGGACGCCTTCGGCCGCGACTCCGGCCTTGCGATCATCCCGGCGCCGCGCTCGCTGCCGCGGATCATCCGCCTGCCCGAGGACGTGGCCGGGGAGGGCGACAACTACGTGTTCCTCTCCTCGATGATCCACGCCCACGCCGACGACCTGTTCTCCGGCATGAAGGTCAAGGGCTGCTACCAGTTCCGCCTGACGCGTAACGCCGACCTCTCGGTGGACGCCGAAGACGTCGAGGACCTGGCCCGCGCGCTGCGCGGCGAGCTGTTCTCGCGGCGCTACGGCGACGCCGTGCGCCTGGAGGTGGTGGACACCTGCCCGGCGCACCTGTCCAACTACCTGCTCAAGCAGTTCGGCCTGGCCGAGAGCGAGCTGTACAAGGTCAGCGGCCCGGTCAACCTGACCCGCCTGTTCAGCGTCACCGGGCTGGCCAGCCATCCGGAGCTGCAGTACCCGCCGTTCACCCCGACCATTCCGAAGCTGCTGCAGAAGAAGGAGAACATGTTCGGCGTGCTGGCCAAGCTGGACGTGCTGCTGATGCACCCCTTCGAGTCCTTCACCCCGGTGGTGGACCTGCTGCGCCAGGCGGCCAAGGACCCGAACGTTCTGGCCATCAAGCAGACCCTATACCGCTCCGGGGCCAACTCGGAAATCGTCGACGCCCTGGTGGAAGCGGCGCGCAACGGCAAGGAGGTCACCGCGGTGATCGAGCTGCGCGCGCGCTTCGACGAGGAGTCCAACCTGCAGCTGGCCAGCCGCCTGCAGCAGGCCGGCGCGGTGGTGATCTACGGCGTGGTCGGCTTCAAGACCCACGCCAAGATGATGCTCATCCTCCGCCGCGAGGACGGCGAGCTGCGCCGCTACGCGCACCTGGGCACCGGCAACTACCACGCCGGCAACGCCCGCCTGTACACCGACTACAGCCTGCTCACCGCCGACGTGGCGCTGTGCGAGGACCTGCACAAGCTGTTCAACCAGCTGATCGGCATGGGCAAGACGCTGCGCATGAAGAAGCTGCTGCACGCGCCCTTCACGCTGAAGAAGAACCTGCTGGAGATGATCAACCGCGAGGCGGCCCAGGCCGCCGAAGGCAAGCCGGCGCACATCATGGCCAAGGTCAACTCGCTGACCGACCCGAAGGTCATCCGCGCGCTGTACAAGGCCAGCCAGGCGGGGGTGAAGATCGACCTGGTGGTGCGCGGCATGTGCTGCCTGCGCCCAGGCGTGCCGGGGGTGTCGCACAATATCCAGGTGCGCTCGATCATCGGCCGCTTCCTCGAGCACAGCCGCATCTACTACTTCCTCAACGGCGGCGACGAGAAGCTCTACCTCTCCAGCGCCGACTGGATGGAGCGCAACCTCGACATGCGCGTGGAGACCTGCTTCCCGGTGGAAGGCAAGAAGCTGGTGCAGCGGGTGAAGAAGGAGCTGGAGCTGTACCTGGCCGACAACACCCAGGCCTGGGTGCTGCAGGCCGACGGCAGCTACCAGCGCCTGAACCCCACCGGCAACCAGAACCCGCGCAACGCCCAGGCCATGTTGCTGGAGCGCCTGTGCACGCCGGTGATCAACGGACGCTGAGCCGCCCTGGTCCCGAAAGCCCCGCCGCGCAAGCGCCGGGGCTTTTTCATGGGCTCATCGCCCCTACAGGGGAATGGCGTGGGTGGGGCAGCGTAGGAGCGGATCTCATCCGCGAATCGCGCCGGGGGTTGCGGCTATCGCGGAGAAGCTCCGCTACGGTCCAGGTTGGCACGGCTTCTTGTAGGAGCGGGCCCTGCCCGCGATTCGCGCGCAGGGCCCGCTCCTACAGGGGAATGGCGTGGGTGGGGCAGCGTAGGAGCGGATCTCATCCGCGAACCGCGCCGGGGGTTGCGGCTATCGCGGAGAGGCTCCGCTCCTACGGTCGAGGTTGGTGCGGCTTCTTGTAGGAGCGGGCCCTGCCCGCGATTCGCGCGCAGGGCGCGCTCCTACAGGGGAATGGCGTGGGTGGGGCAGCGTAGGATCTCATCCGCGAATCGCGCCGATATGTCCGGCTATCGCGGACAAGGTCCGCTTGTGTCAGCGACTTTCGATAGGATCGAAGATGAGAGCGACGGGAGGCAAGCTGCAGGTCCGCGGTGTTGCGAGCACGAGTAGGAGCCCAAGCTGCCTCCCGCCGTCCTCTGACTCAAGCCCGAACAGTTGAACGAGCTAAACCTCGAACCACAAGCGTGGGCAGTCAGAGTGCTCTCGCCGTGCAGTTTACGAGGGTTTGGTCATGACGTGTTGGGTCGGTATCGATGTCGCCAAGGATTCGCTGGCCGTATGGCTGCGTCCACAAGGCAAGAGCTTCAGCGTTTCCAATGACGAGCAGGGCCACCAGCAGTTGCTGGCGCTGTTCGCCGAGGAAAAGCCCGAACGTATCGTGCTGGAGGCGACCGGCGGTTATGAGTGCGGAGTGATGTTCAGCCTGTCTCGTGCCGGTCATAGGGTTTCACGGCTTAACCCCACACGGGTGCGAGCCTTTGCCACGGCCATGGGCAAGCTGGCCAAGACCGATCCCATCGATGCAGCCGTCCTGGCGCATCTGGCGCAGACGCTGGAGGAAGCGCCCAGCACGGTGCCTTCGCCAGAGCGCGAGCGGCTACGGGAATTGGTGCAACGCCGAGAGCAACTGGTCAGCCAGCGCGATGATGAACGTCGTCGTTTGCATCAAGCCCGGGATTCCTTCGTCCGCCAATGCCTGGAAGGCGCCATCAAGGCGCTTAAAGAAACGATCCGCGGCTATGACAAGGAAATTGCCAAAGCGATGAACGTCGTGGACGCAGAACAGGCCCAGCAATTATGCCAAGTCAAAGGCGTGGGGCCGGTCACCGCGGCTGGGCTGCTGGCCTATCTGCCGGAGCTGGGACAACTGAACCGCCGCCAGATCGCCGCCCTGGTGGGCCTGGCCCCGTACAACAGCGACAGCGGGCAGAAGTCGGGACAGCGCCGAATCCGGGGAGGACGAGGAATGATCCGGCGCATCCTGTACATGACGACCTTGTCGATTATTCGCTATCAGGAAGACTTCGCCCGCCGCTACCAAGGCCTGCGCGAGAACGGTCGATGCGCCAAGGTTGCCCTGGTGGCCTGCATGCGTGTGCTCATCGTGCGGTTGAACGCCATGGTCAGGGACGGTACCTGCTGGAGAACAGGTACCGTGCAGCAGTGAAAGACAGTTGCTCCTACGGTCGAGGTTGGTGCGGCTTTTTGTAGGAGCGGGCCCTGCCCGCGATTCGCGCGCAGGGCGCGCTCCTACAGGGGAATGGCTTGGGTGGGGCAGCGTAGGAGCGGATCTCATCCGCGAATCGCGCCGGAGGTTGCGGCTATCGCGGAGAAGCTCCGCTCCTACGGTCGAGGTTGGTGCGGCTTCTTGTAGGAGCGGGCCCTGCCCGCGATTCGCGCGCAGGGGAATGGCGGGGGTGGGGCCGTGGCCGTCGTAGGATGGGTTGAGCGAAGCGATACCCATCACCAGCACCGCATGGGTTTCGCAGGCTCAACCCATCCTACGAAGAGCGCCTCGCGCAGTCGGCTCCCTCAGCTCACGCTCAGCTGGTACCCCACGCGCTGCAGCCAGCCGGCTTCCTGTTCGAAGTCGGCCTGGGTCAGCGGGTTGGCTTCCAGCCAGCCCTTGGGGAAGCGCACTTCCAGGCTCTTCGAACCCACCTTGAGGGTGACGTCCGGCATTTCCTGGGTGCCGCGGATGTGATGGAAGAGGATGGCGAAGCGCAGCACGATGCACAGGCGGATCAGCTTGTCGCCCTCAGGGCCCAGCTCGGCGAAGCGGTCCGCCGGGATGTTGCGGCGATGGCCGCGCACCAGCAGCGCCAGCACCTGCTGGTCCTCGCGGGAGAAGCCGGCCAGGTCCGAGTGCTCGATCAGGTAGGCGCCGTGCTTGTGGTAGTGGTAGTGAGCGATGTCCAGGCCCAGCTCGTGGGTGCGCGCGGCCCAGCCGAGCAGCTCGCGGTGCCAGTCGTCCTGCAGGCTCCAGGGCTCGGCCACCTGCTCCAGCGCCTGGAGGGCCTTGGCCTCGACGCGGGCGGCCTGGTCGAGGTCGACGTGGTAGCGCTCGATCAGCGCGCTGATGGTGCGCTCGCGCACGTCTTCATGGTGATGGCGGCCGAGCAGGTCGTAGAGCACGCCTTCGCGCAGGGCGCCTTCGGAGTGCTGCATCTGCTTGAGTTCCAGCGCGTCGAACAGCGCTTCGACGATGGCCAGGCCGGCCGGGAAGATCGGCCGGCGGTCCGGCTTGATGCCGTCCAGGTCGAGCTTGTCCACGTCGCCCAGCTTCAGCACCTTGCGCTTGAGCCAGGCCAGGCCGTCGGGGTTGATCTCGCCGTTGCCGTGGCCGCCGGCCTGGATCGCCAGGCCCACCGCGCGGATGGTGCCGGAGGCGCCCAGGGCCTCGTCCCAGCCCAGGCGGCGCAGGCTGTTCTCGATGCCCATCAGCTCCAGGCGCGCCGAGGTGTAGGCCTGGGCGTAGCGGGCCGGGGTGATCTTGCCGTCCTTGAAGTAGCGCTGGGTGTAGCTGACGCAGCCCATCTGCAGGCTCTCGCGCAGCTGCGACTCGAAGCGCTGGCCGATGATGAACTCGGTGCTGCCGCCGCCGATGTCGGCCACCAGGCGGCGCCCGGTGGTGTCCGGCAGGGTGTGCGAGACGCCCAGGTAGATCAGGCGCGCTTCCTCGCGGCCGGAGATGACTTCCACCGGGTGACCGAGGATTTCCTCGGCGCGGCGGGTGAATTCGTTGCGGTTGCGCGCCTCGCGCAGGGCGTTGGTGCCGACCACCCGCACCGAGCCCGGCGGCATGCCGTTGATCAGCTGGGCGAAGCGCCGCAGGCAGTCCAGGCCGCGCTGCATGGCTTCTTCGTTGAGCAGGCGGTCCTCGCCGATGCCGGCGGCCAGCTGGACCTTCTCGCCGAGCCGCTCGAGGATGCGGATCTCGCCATGATCGGCCTTGGCCAAGACCATGTGGAAGCTGTTGGAACCCAGGTCCAGGGCGGCGATCAGCGGGAAGGTCTTGGCGGGGGTATGGGGCATGGTGCGAAGGTCCGTTTGTTAACCCCGCCATCCTGCCACGATAGCCCTCCGGTGCCAACGAACGCCGGGCCGTCGATCGGTTTCGCCGGGGCCGGCGATAGCGACACTCAATCGCCTGCGCCTTTCGGAAGGCGGCCAAGGCGGGCTATGATGGGCCCACTTTTTTTCGCATCCGATTCCCACGGAGAGATTTCATGAGCGAACATATCGTCAGCGTTACCGATGCCAGCTTCGAGCAGGACGTGCTGAAGGCCGATGGTCCTGTGCTGGTGGACTACTGGGCCGAGTGGTGCGGTCCGTGCAAGATGATCGCGCCGGTACTGGACGAGATCGCCAAGGACTATCAGGGCAAGCTGAAAGTCTGCAAGCTGAACATCGACGAGAACCAGGAAACCCCGCCGAAGTACGGCGTGCGCGGTATCCCGACGCTGATGCTGTTCAAGGGCGGCAACGTCGAGGCCACCAAGGTCGGCGCCCTGTCCAAGTCGCAACTGGCGGCCTTCCTCGACAGCAACATCTGAATCGCGGCAGCCCCCGGAAAAGCCCCGCACGACGCGGGGCTTTTTTCATTCCGTCCCCTAGACGCCCCTTGGCGCGGGTGTTACATTCGGGCCTGCAACGTTGTTTTACGTTGTCCCCTGCAAGCCGTCGCCGACGCACTTCCTATTCGAATTTCCAAGCGATCCTGTCGTCACTCTGCGGCACGGCATTAACGAGCTCACATGCTTGTTTCCCCTTTCCTCATATCTATCTAACACCTCCTTCTTATGAATCTGACCGAACTCAAGCAAAAGCCGATTACCGAATTGCTGGAAATGTCCGATGCCATGGGCCTGGAAAACATGGCCCGTTCGCGCAAGCAGGACATCATCTTCGCGCTGCTGAAGAAGCACGCGAAGAGCGGCGAGGAAATCTCCGGTGACGGCGTGCTGGAGATTCTCCAGGACGGCTTCGGCTTCCTGCGCTCCGCCGACTCCTCGTATCTGGCCGGCCCGGACGACATCTACGTCTCGCCCAGCCAGATCCGCCGCTTCAACCTGCGCACCGGGGACACCATCGTCGGCAAGATTCGCCCGCCGAAGGAAGGTGAGCGCTACTTCGCCCTGCTCAAGGTCGACTCGATCAACTTCGATCGTCCGGAGAACGCGAAGAACAAGATCCTGTTCGAGAACCTGACCCCGCTGTTCCCGACCAAGCGCCTGACCATGGAAGCCGGCAACGGCTCCACCGAGGACCTCACCGGCCGGGTGATCGACCTCTGCTCGCCGATCGGCAAGGGCCAGCGCGGCCTGATCGTCGCACCGCCGAAAGCGGGCAAGACCATCATGCTGCAGAACATCGCGGCGAACATTGCCCGCAACAATCCCGAGTGCCACCTGATCGTCCTGCTGATCGACGAGCGCCCGGAAGAAGTGACCGAGATGCAGCGCACCGTGCGCGGCGAAGTGGTCGCCTCCACCTTCGACGAACCGCCGACCCGCCACGTGCAGGTCGCCGAGATGGTGATCGAGAAGGCCAAGCGCCTGGTCGAGCACAAGAAGGACGTGATCATCCTGCTCGACTCCATCACCCGCCTGGCGCGTGCCTACAACACCGTGATCCCCAGCTCCGGCAAGGTGCTCACCGGTGGTGTCGACGCCCACGCCCTGGAGAAGCCCAAGCGCTTCTTCGGCGCCGCGCGCAACATCGAGGAAGGCGGTTCGCTGACCATCCTCGCCACCGCGCTGATCGAGACCGGCTCGAAGATGGACGAGGTGATCTACGAGGAATTCAAGGGTACCGGCAACTCGGAACTCATCCTCGACCGTCGCATCTCCGAGAAGCGCGTGTTCCCGGCGATCAACATCAACCGCTCGGGCACCCGCCGCGAAGAGTTGCTGACCGGCGAGGAAGAGCTGCAGCGCATGTGGATCCTGCGCAAGATCCTGCACCCGATGGACGAGATCGCCGCCGTCGAGTTCCTGCTGGACAAGCTCAAGCAGACCAAGACCAACGACGAGTTCTTCGACTCGATGAAGCGCAGCAAGTAAGCGCCGCTGGTTGATCGCTGCAAGCCACGAGGCCGGGGAAACCCGGCCTTCGTGTTTCTGCGAAGTGGTGTTAAAGGCTAAACTGTCGCATCTTCGCCTACGCCATCGAGACTTCCATGCAGTATCGCGACCTGCGCGAGTTCATCGCCGCCCTGGAGCAGCGCGGCCAGCTCAAGCGCATCCAGGTGCCGGTGTCCCCGGTGTTGGAAATGACCGAGGTGTGCGACCGCACCCTGCGGGCCAAGGGCCCGGCCCTGCTGTTCGAGAAACCCACCGGCTTCGACGTGCCCGTGCTCGGCAACCTGTTCGGCACCCCCGAGCGCGTGGCCCTGGGCATGGGCGCCGAGGACGTCTCCGAACTGCGCGAGATCGGCAAGCTGCTGGCCTTCCTCAAGGAGCCGGAGCCGCCCAAGGGCCTGAAGGACGCCTGGAGCAAGCTGCCGATCTTCAGGAAGGTCATCAGCATGGCGCCGAAGGTGCTCAAGGACGCGCCCTGTCAGGAAGTCATCGAAGAGGGCGAGGCGGTCGACCTGGGCAGGCTGCCGGTGCAGACCTGCTGGCCCGGCGACGTTGCGCCGCTGATCACCTGGGGCCTGACCGTCACCCGCGGGCCGAACAAGGAACGGCAGAACCTCGGCATCTACCGCCAGCAGGTGATCGGCCGCAACAAGGTCATCATGCGCTGGCTCAGCCACCGCGGCGGCGCCCTGGACTACCGCGAGTGGTGCCAGAAACACCCGGACCAGCCCTACCCGGTGGCCGTGGCCCTGGGCGCGGACCCGGCGACCATCCTTGGCGCCGTGACGCCGGTGCCCGATACCCTCTCCGAATACGCCTTCGCCGGCCTGCTGCGCGGCCACCGCACCGAACTGGTGAAGTGCATCGGCAGCGACCTGCAGGTGCCGGCCAGCGCCGAGATCGTCCTGGAAGGGGTGATCCACCCCGGCGAGATGGCCGACGAAGGCCCCTACGGCGACCACACCGGCTACTACAACGAGGTGGACCGCTTCCCGGTGTTCACCGTCGAGCGCATCACCCGCCGCCAGAAGCCGATCTACCACAGCACCTACACCGGCCGCCCGCCGGACGAGCCGGCGATCCTCGGGGTGGCGCTGAACGAAGTCTTCGTGCCGATCCTGCAGAAGCAGTTCCCGGAGATCACCGACTTCTACCTGCCGCCCGAAGGCTGCTCGTACCGCATGGCGGTGGTGACCATGAAGAAGCAGTACCCCGGCCACGCCAAGCGCGTCATGCTGGGTGTGTGGTCGTTCCTGCGACAGTTCATGTACACCAAGTTCGTCATAGTCACGGACGATGACATCAACGCGCGGGACTGGAACGACGTGATCTGGGCGATAACCACGCGCATGGACCCCAAGCGCGACACGGTGATGATCGACAACACGCCGATCGACTACCTCGACTTCGCCTCGCCGATCTCCGGCCTGGGCTCGAAGATGGGCCTGGACGCCACCCACAAGTGGCCCGGCGAGACCAGCCGCGAATGGGGCCGCGCCATCGTCAAGGACGAGGCGGTGAGCCGTCGCGTCGATGAGCTGTGGGCCAGTCTGGGGATAGATTGAGCTGGAAGCTGGAAGCTAGAAGCTAGAAGCTAGAAGCTAGAAGCTAGACGCGGTTTTTACTTCCAGCTTCTGGCTTCCAGCTTCAAGCTCTCCAAGCTATAGAAAAAAGAGATCGATCATTTGAGAGTGACCTTGCAACCCTCCGGCGCCCAGCTCGAACTGCGCCCCGGCGAACGCATTCTCGACGGCGCGCGGCGCCTGGGCTACGACTGCCCGCAGAGCTGCCGCAACGGCAACTGCCACGTCTGCGCTGCGCTGCTGGTGGAAGGCAGCGTGCGCCAGGACGGCGAGGTGCGCGACCATGGCGAACTCTTCACCTGCCTGGCCGAGCCCCTGGAAGACTGCGTGCTGCACTGGGACGGCGTGCTCGCCCCGGGCGAACTGCCGCTGCGCAAGCTGGCCTGCCAATTGACGCTGTGCGAAGCGGTGGGCGGCGACGTCTGGCGCGTGCGCCTGCGCGCCCCGGCCGGCAAGCCGCCGCGCTACCACGCCGGGCAATACCTGCTGATCGAACGCGAGGACGGCAACCACTCGGCCTTCTCCCTGGCCTCGGCGCCCCACGAAGGCCGCGACCTGGAGCTGCACATCCTGGCGCGGGAGAACAGCGCCATCGAACTGCTCGGGCAACTGCAGCGCGAGCGCATCGCCCGCGTGCAGCTGCCCTTCGGCGACGCCCACCTGGCCGAACTGCCCGAAGGCCCGCTGGTGCTGATCGCCGCCGGCACCGGCATGGCGCAGATGCACAGCCTGATCGAGCACTGCCGCGCCCAGGGCTTCGCCCACCCGGTGCACCTGTACTGGGGCGTGCGCCGGCCCGAGGACTTCTACGCGCTGCCGCACTGGGACGAATGGAAGGGCCTGGCCAACCTGCACCTGCACAAGGTGGTCTGCGACCTGTGCGGCTGGCAGGGTCGCTGCGGCCTGCTGCACGAGGCGGTGTGCGAGGACTTCCCCGAGCTGGGCAGCCTGACCGTCTACGCCAGCGGCTCGCCGGCGATGGTCTACGCCACCCTCGACGCCCTGGTGGCCGCCGGCATGGACGCCCACCAGATGCGCGCCGACGTCTTCGCCTACGCGCCGCGGGATTAAGGCAAGCGGGCCCTGCCCGCGATTCGCGCGCAGGGCGCGCTCCTACAGGGGGCACGGTGCTGGGGCAACCCGTAGCGGATCTCATCCGCGAATCGCGCCGGTGGTTATGGCTATCGCGGAGAAGCTCCGCTCCTACAAAAACACCTCGGCGCGGTCCTCAGGGAAATACCGTCGTAGGATGGCGTTGAGCGAAGCGATACCCATCGCCACGGCAGCATGGGTTTCGCAGGCTCAACCCATCCTACGAAGAGCGCCCCGGCGCAGTCGGCAAGACGGTTGCTCCGGTATCGTTTCGCTTAATCCAACCTACGGCAACGCCGACGGAAACTCCGCGGCAAGGGTTTGCGCCAGCCAATCGCCGAACCACTCGATATCGGCGCTGCTCGGCCCCGGCGGGATCAGCAGCTGGTAGCTTTCCAGGCGCACCTGATTGGGAAGCGGCCGCACCAGCGCGCCGGATTCCAGCTCCTTGCGCACCAGCACGTCGTTGGCCAGGGCGATGCCGGCGCCGGCCTCGGCCATGGACAGCGCGTGGTCGTTGCTGACGTAGAGCACATCGGGGCTGACGCGGATGTCCAGTTGGTTGGCGGCGAACCAGGCGTTCCACCATTCGCCGTCGTGGACGTGGATCAGATCGTGGCGCACCAGCTCCTCGGCGCTGCCCAGCGGGCCATGGGCGGCGAGGTAGGCCGGCGAGCACACCGGGAACACCTGCGGGTGCAGCAGCGTGGCCTGGCTCTGCGGATACTGCCCGGGCATGCCGTAGGCGATGCCCAGGTCGGCGCTGTTGCCGTCCACCTCGGTGAAGGTCGGGTTCGGTTCGATCGCCACCTTCAGCCCCGGGCGCTGCTGGCGCAGGGTTTCCAGATGCGGCATCAACCAGCGCTTGGCGAAGGCCGGCACCACCAGGATCTTCAGCCAGCGCGCCGAGCCGCCGGGCACCAGTTCGAGGCTGGCCTCGGCGATCTGCTGCAGGGCCGTGGATATCTTCGCGTAGTAGCGCTGCCCGGCCGGCGTCAGGCTGACGCCGCGCGGCGTGCGTTCCAGCAGCTGCACGCCCAGCCAGTCCTCCAGCAGGCGCACGTGGCGGCCGATGGCCGGCTGGGTGACGTGCAGCGCCCTGGAGGCGGCGACGTAGCTGCCCAGGCGCGCGGCCGCTTCGAAGGCGCGCACGGCGTTGAGCGGCGGCAAGCGGGGGAGTGACATGAGGGTGGGCCTTGTGCGTTGTTAAATTATTTAATATCGAATGTAAGAAAATTGAGCTTTTTGCTCAACCGCAATCTGGCCACACTCGGCCCCAGCAGCCTCACCACAAAACCAGCCGGTCACCGGCACACGCTGCAGCGCTTTCCCCATTCCTGCCACAACAAATACAAGCTCCCGCACGCGCCAGCGCCAGCGGGGGAGGGAACCGGAGGTACATCCATGAGTGCCCTGCACAGCCTGCAGACGGCCGCCGTCTCCATCCGTTCGGTGCGCAAGGTCTACGGCGACCCCGACAGCGGCCCGGTGGCGCTGAAGAGCGTCGACCTGGACATCCGCGACAACGAATTCTTCACCCTGCTCGGGCCCTCCGGCTGCGGCAAGACCACCCTGCTGCGGATGATCGCCGGCTTCGAGTTCCCCACCGCCGGGGAAATCCTCCTCTATGGCGAGAACATCGCCGACCGCGCGCCCTACGATCGCCCGGTCAACACCGTGTTCCAGCATTACGCGCTGTTCCCGCACATGACCATCGCGCAGAACCTGGCCTTCGGCCTGGAGTCGCACCCCATGGGCCAGCGCCTGGGCAAGGCGGCCGTCGCCGAGCGGGTGCGCGAGATGCTTGCCCTGGTGCAGATGGAACGCTTCGCCGAGCGCCGCCCGACGCAGCTTTCCGGCGGCCAGCAGCAGCGCGTGGCCCTGGCCCGCGCGTTGGCCCCGCACCCCAAGGTGCTGCTGCTCGACGAGCCGCTCTCGGCGCTGGACCTGAAGCTGCGCCAGGCCATGCGCGAAGAACTCAAGACGATCCAGGCCAAGACCGGGATCACCTTCATCTTCGTCACCCACGATCAGGAAGAAGCCCTGACCATGTCCGACCGCATCGCCGTGCTGGCCAATGGCGAGGTGCAGCAGGTCGGCCGGCCGACGGACATCTACGAGCAGCCGCGCAACCGCTTCGTCGCCGACTTCATCGGCGAGACCAACTTCCTCCCGGCGCAGGTCGCCGAGCTGGCCGGCGAGCAGGCGCTGTTCCGCATCCCCGGCGGCCAGACGCTGCGCGCGGCGGGCCGCGAGGGCCTGCGCGAAGGCGCCGAGGTGACCCTGTCGATCCGCCCCGAGCGCCTGCGCCTGGTCGGCGCCGACACCCCGGATGCCACGCCCTGCACCCTGGCCGAACAGGTCTACCTGGGCACCGACCTGCAGTACCAGGTGCAACTCGCCGACGGCACCCGCCTGCGCGTGCGCACGCCCAACAGCGCCGGGCAGAGCCAGCGCTTCGCCGCCGGCGAGCGCCTGGGCCTGCAGTTCGACCGCGACAGCGCCAGCGTGCTGCTGGACTGAGCCGAGGAACTCGCCATGACCACTCTCACCGTACGCCCCGGCAACGCCCTGGAGCGGCGCCGGGCCCTGGCCGGCCTGCTCGGCGTGTCGCCGGCGCTGCTGGCGATCGGCCTGTTCCTGGTGGTGCCGATCCTCATCGTCGCCGCCTACTCGCTGATGCAGGCCAACCCCTATGGCGGCGTCAACCACGTGTTCAGCAGCGACGCCTACGTCTCGCTGCTGTTCGAGCGCCAGCTGGACGACAGCCTGGCCTTCGCCGACTCCTACCTGGTCATCGCCCTGCGCTCGCTGGGCATCGCCACGGCCACCACCGTCATCACCCTGCTGGTGGGCTTCCCGGTGGCGGTCTGGCTGGCCATGCAGCCGGCGCGGCGCCGCGGCCTGCTGATTTTCCTGATCACCGTGCCGTTCTGGGCCAACCTGCTGATCCGCACCTATGCCTGGATACTGCTGCTGCGCGGCACCGGGGCGATCAACAACGGCCTCATGGGCCTGGGCCTGATCCACCAGCCGCTGCCGCTGCTCTACAACGACGGCGCGGTGCTGCTGGGCCTGGTCTACACCTACGCGCCCTTCGTGGTGCTGCCGATCTACTCGACCCTGGAGAAGATGGACATGCGTCTGCTGGAAGCCGCCCAGGACCTCTACGCCGGGCGCCTGCGCACCCTGCGCAAGGTGGTGCTGCCGATCGCCCGGCCGGGCATCCTGGCCGGCGCCATCCTCACCTTCGTGCCCTGCCTGGGCGCGATGATCGCCCCGGAACTGCTCGGCGGCGGCACCAAGATGATGCTCGGCAACCTGATCTTCCGGCAGTTCGCCGACTCGCGTAACTGGCCCTTCGGCGCCGCCCTGTCGCTGGTGCTGATGGCGGCGGTGATGCTCGCCCTGACCTTCTACGCGATGCGCGCCGAGCGCCTGCGCGTGGCCCGGGGAGGTGTGTGATGCCGAGTCTGTTGCGCAAGCGCCGTCTCGGCGTGCAGGACTTCCCCGGCTTCGGCGGCTTCAGCCTGCTGTTCTACCTCTACCTGTACGCGCCCATCGTGGTGCTGGTGGTCTACTCGTTCAACGCCAACCAGTCCGCCACCGTGTGGACCGGCTTCAGCCTCGACTGGTACCGCGCCGCCTTCGCCAACCAGGCGCTGCGCAGCGCGGCCGGCAACAGCCTGCTGATCGCCGTGTGCGCCAGCATGATCGCCACCGCCATCGCCACCCTGGCCGCGCTGGGCACCTCGCGCGGGGCGAAGTTCAAGGGTATGCGCCTGTCCATGGGCGCCATCATGCTGCCGCTGGTGCTGCCGGAGATCGTCGTCGGCGTGGCCACCCTGGCGCTGTTCTCCAGCCTCGGCGTGTCGTTGGGCTACGGCAACCTGATCATCGCCCACACGGTGTTCTGCATCCCCTTCGCCTACCTGCCGATCCGCGCCCGCCTGGAGGACATGGACCTGTCCCTGGAGCAGGCCGCCGCCGACCTCTACGCCGGGCCCTGGAGGACCTTCCGCAAGGTCACCCTGCCGCTGCTGATGCCGGGGATCTTCTCCGGGCTGATGCTGGCCTTCATCGTCTCGCTGGATAACTTCGTGATCTCGATGATGGTCTCCCAGGCCGGCACCACCACCTTGCCGATCTTCATCTTCGGCCTGCTGCGGATGGGCGTCACGCCCGACGTCAATGCGGTGTCGACGCTGATCCTCGGGGTTTCCGTGTTCTTCGTCAGTCTTTCCTTCCTGCTCGGCAAAGCCAAAGCCTGAGCGCCACGCCACAACCGGGAGTCAACATGAGCAAGTCGATCGCAGTCATCGCCGCCACCCTGTCGCTGAGCCTGGCCGGCGCGGCCCACGCCGCCGGACAGGTCAACGTCATCAGCTGGAGCGGCTACTTCTCGCCGCAGATCCTGGAGAAGTTCGAGAAGCAGACCGGCATCAAGGTCACGGTGGATTCCTACGATTCCAACGAGACCCTGCTGGCCAAGCTCAAGCAGGGCGGCAGCGGCTACGACGTGGCCATCCCCTCGCACCAGTTCGTGCCGATCCTGGTCCACGAGAACCTGCTGGAGCGCTTCGATCCGATCAAGCAGCCGTACTACGCGAATATCGAGGACAACCTGCAGAAGCCCACCTGGGACCCGGAAGGCGGCTACTCGGTACCCTTCATCTGGGGCACCACCAGCGTGGTCTACGACACCGCCACCTACAAGGGCCCGGCCGACAGCTACTCGCTGCTGTTCCAGCCGCCGCAGGAGCTGCAGGGCAAGATCAACATGCTCGACTCGGTCAACGAGGTGATGGACACCGCCAGCCTGTACCTGGGCGTGCCGCTGTGCAGCGAGGACCCGAAACAGGTGCAGCAGGTGCTGAACCTGCTCAAGGCGCAGAAGCCCTTCGTCAAGACGTACAGCTCCAAGGCCGGTTCGGTGCGCGAGAACCTCGCTTCCGGCGAGACCTCCATGTCGCTGTTCTGGGGCGGTTCGTCGCTGCGCGCGCGGGAGATGAAGCCGAGCCTGAAGTACCTCTACCCCAAGGAAGGCGTGATGGCCTGGGTGGACAACCTGGTGATCCCCAAGGGCAGCAGGAATCCTGACGCCGCCCGCCAGTTCATCGCCTTCATGAGCCAGCCGGAGAACTCGGCGATCACCCAGAACTTCCTCAAGCACCAGAGCCCGATCAAGGGCTCCGACGCCTTCCTCGACCCGAGCCTGAAGGATGCGCCGGAGCTGCACATCCCCGAGGGCACCAAGGTGGTCTTCAGCAAGACCTGCGGTGAAGGCGCCATCCGCCTGGCCGACCGCCTGTGGACCAACCTGATGCGCTGACCGAAGGCGCTGGGCCCCCGCGTTCGCGGGGGTGACGGGGTGGGGCAGGGCGCCGCGAGGCGCCGTGGCTTCGCTCACCCCGCCAAAAGTCGCATCTGCACAAACATCGTTCCGTCATTCCCGCGAACGCGGGAACCCAGAGAAAGGCCGCGTCACATGAGCCAGAACCCGAATATCAGCCCCCTCGTCCAGCTTCAGGCCCATGAGCTGGCGCAGCTCATCCGCCTGCGCCAGGTCTCCTGCCGCGAGGTGATGGGCGACTACCTGGCGCACATCGAGCGCTTCAACCCGGCGGTCAACGCCCTGGTCAGCCTGCAACCGGCCGAGGCGCTGCTGGCCCAGGCCGACGCGCGCGACGCAGAGCTGGCCCGTGGCGAATACCGCGGCTGGATGCACGGCCTGCCCCACGCCATCAAGGACCTGTCGCTGACCAAGGGCATCCGCACCACCCTGGGTTCGCCGCTGTACCGCGACTACCTGCCCGAGCGCGACGGCATCATGGTCGAGCGCATCCGCGCCGCTGGCGCCATCCTCATCGGCAAGAGCAACACCCCGGAATTCGGCCTCGGCTCGCAGAGCTACAACCCGCTGTTCGGCGCCACCGGCTGCGCCTACGACCCCAGCCGCACCGCCGGCGGCAGCAGCGGCGGCGCGGCGGCGGCCCTGGCCATGCAACTGGTGCCGGTGGCCGACGGCAGCGACATGATGGGCTCGCTGCGCAACCCGGCGGCGTTCAACAACATCGTCGGCTTCCGCCCGTCCCAGGGCCGAGTGCCCTTCGACGACGCCGCCGACCTGTTCTTCGACCAGCTCGGCTACGAAGGCCCCATGGGCCGCAGCGTGCGCGACGTGGCCCTGCTGCTGTCGGTGCAGGCCGGCAGCGACGCCCGCGCGCCGCTGTCCATCGCCGAATCCGGCAAGGCCTTCGCCGGCCCGCTGGAGCGCGACTTCAAGGGCGCGCGCCTGGGCTGGCTGGGCGACCTCGGCGGCCACCTGGCCATGGAGCGCGGCGTGCTGGAACTGTGCCAGCGCTCGTTCGCCGACTTCCAGGCCATCGGCTGCGCGGTCGAATCCTGCGAGCTGGGCTTCTCCGCCGAACGCCTGTGGGACTGCTGGCGCACCCTGCGCCACTGGTTCGTCGCCGGTTCCCTGGGCGCGGCCTATGCCGACCCGGCCAAGCGCGAACTGCTCAAGCCGGAGGCACACTGGGAAGTGGAGAACGGCCTGCGCCTGTCGGCCATGGACGTGTACCGGGCCACGGTGGCGCGCAGCGACTGGTACCGCGCCATCCAGCGCCTGTTCGAGCGCTACGACTACCTGCTGCTGCCCAGCGCCCAGGTGTTCCCCTTCGACAAGAACCTGCACTGGCCGAAGGAAGTCGCCGGCCGCGCCATGGACACCTACCACCGCTGGATGGAAGTGGTGATCCCCGCCACCCTGTCCGGCTGCCCTGTCGCCAACGTGCCGGTAGGCTTCAATGAACAGGGCCTGCCCATGGGCCTGCAGATCATCGGCCGGCACCAGGCCGACCTGGCCGTGCTGCAACTGGCCCATGCCTACGAGCAGGCCACCCAATGGTACCGGCGCTGCCCGCCGCCGCTGCTGGCGCAGTGAGGCGCGCCGCAGAAGGAGGTTCGATGAACGTCAGCTTCTTCCAGGAACTGCTGCAGAGCATCAGCGAACGTGGCCGCCAGCTGCTGGAATCCCGCGAGCCGGCGCCGATCAGCGCCGCCTCGCTGGTGGAGGCCAGCCGCCGGCTGCTCTCCGGCCACGGCGAGGCTTCCGGCGTGGCCCTGGCGCGCCAGGTGCTGTGCGCCTACCGCGACTGCCCGGCGGAGCAGCAGAAAGCCTTCTTCGACAACCTGCTGAACGACTTCGCGCCGCCCCGCGAAGCCCTGGCCGAAGCCTGCCGGCGTTACCTGGAGAACCCCGGCGCCGAGCAGGTCACCGCGCTGTTCGAGGCCTGCGAGCCGCCGCGCCAGGAGCTGTTCCGCCGCCTCAACCAGGCCCCCGGCGGCACCGCCGAGCTGATCGCCATGCGCCGCCGGCTGCTGCAGGAGCTCAAGGAGCGGCCGCAACTGGCCGCGGTGGACCATGACCTGCAGCACCTGCTGGCCTCCTGGTTCAACCGCGGCTTCCTGGTGCTGCGGCGCATCGACTGGTCGACGCCGGCGGCGATCCTGGAAAAGATCATCCGCTACGAGGCGGTGCACGCCATCAAGGACTGGGACGACCTGCGCAGCCGCCTGCAACCGGCCGACCGCCGCTGCTTCGCGTTCTTCCACCCGGCCTTGCCGGAGGAGCCGCTGATCTTCGTCGAGGTGGCGCTGACCCGCCAGATGCCCGCCGCCATCGCGGAAATCCTCGAACAACCCGGCGAGGCCGCCGAGGCGCCGGACACCGCGGTGTTCTACTCCATCAGCAACTGCCAGGAGGGCCTGCGCGGCATCTCCTTCGGCAACTTCCTGATCAAGCAGGTGGTGGAGGAGCTGGCCCGCGAAGTGCCGAGGCTCAAGCAGTACGTCACCCTCTCGCCGGTGCCCGGCTTGCGCCGCTGGCTCGACAGCCAGGCCGAGCGCCCCGAGGTCGCCGAATGCCTGAAGGCGCTCAAGCCCGACGCGCCGCCACCGCCGCGCCTGGAACAGCCGTTGCTGGCGCTGGCCGCCGAGTACTTCCTGCAAGCGAAGAACGCCCAGGGCCAGCCGCTGGACCCGGTGGCGCGCTTCCACCTGGGCAACGGCGCCCGCCTGGAACGCCTGAACTGGCGCGGCGACCTCTCCGCCGGCGGCCTGCGCCAGGCCGCCGGGCTGATGGTCAACTACCGCTACGAATTGCGTCAGATCGAGAAAAACCACGAAGCCTACGCCAACCAGGGCACGGTGATCGCCGCCAACGAGGTCAAGCGACATCTCGCCCCACCGGCCAAGCCACGCCGCTAGGAACCGCCATGAACCAGAGCCTTTTCGCCGCCGTCGGCGAGCACTTGCCCGAAGACCTGAACAAACCCTTCCTCCGCACCCCGGACGGCGGCGGCTACAGCTACGCCGAGATGCTGCGCAGCAGCGCGCAGTTCGCCCACGCCCTGGTGGAGCTCGGCGTGCAGCCGGGCGACCGCGTCGCCGTGCAGGTGGACAAGAGCCCCGAGGCGGTCATGCTCTACCTCGGCACCCTGCGCGCCGGCGCGGTCTACCTGCCGCTGAACAGCGGCTACACCAGCGACGAGCTGAGCTACTTCCTCGGCGACGCCGAACCCTCGCTGTTCGTCTGCACCCCGGCCTTCGAGGAACAGGCCAGGGCACTGGCGCAGCAATGCGGCGTGGCCCGCGTGGCGAGCCTGGGCCAGCGCTGCGAAGGCAGCCTGATGCCCCATGTGGAAGGCAAGCCGGGGCGCTTCCTGGACATCGAGCGCAGCGCCGACGACCTCGCCGCCATCCTCTACACCTCCGGCACCACCGGGCGTTCCAAGGGCGCCATGATCAGCCACGGCAACCTGGTCTCCAACGCCCGCGCACTGGTCCAGGCGTGGGCCATCACGGCGGACGACTGGCTGCTGCACGCGCTGCCGATCTTCCACATCCACGGCCTGTTCGTAGCCATCAACAGCCTGCTGATGGCCGGCGGCTCGCTGCTGTACGTGGACAAGTTCGACGCCGCGCAGGTGTTGCGTCTGCTGCCGCAGGTGAATCTGCTGATGGGCGTACCGACCTTCTACACCCGTCTGCTCGACCAGGCCGGCCTGACCCGCGAGGCGGTGGCGCATATGCGCCTGTTCGTCTCCGGCTCCGCACCGCTCACCGCCGAGACGCACAAGGCCTTCCGCGAACGCACCGGGGTGGCGATCCTGGAACGCTACGGCATGACCGAGACCGGCATGAACACCTCCAACCCGCTGCATGGCGAACGCATCGCCGGCACCGTCGGCTTCCCGCTGCCGGGCGTGGAACTGCGCATCACCGATCCGGGCGAGAAGGAAGCCAAGCTGCTGCCGCAAGGCGAGCCGGGGATGATCGAAGTGCGCGGCGCCAACGTGTTCCGCGGCTACTGGCGCATGCCCGAGAAGACTGCCGAGGAACTGCGCGCGGACGGCTTCTTCATGACCGGCGACATCGGCTTCATCGACGACAAGGGCTACGTGCAGATCGTCGGGCGCAGCAAGGACATGATCATCAGCGGCGGCTACAACGTGTACCCGAAGGAGCTGGAACAACTCATCGACACCCTGCCGGGCGTGGCCGAGTCGGCGGTGATAGGCGTGTCGCACCGCGACTTCGGCGAAGGCGTGACGGCGGTGGTGGTGGCCAAGCCCGGCGAGGCGCCGAGCGAAGCGGACATCCTGGCCGGCCTGGACGGTCACCTGGCGCGCTACAAGCAGCCCAAGCGGGTGGTGTTCGTGGACGCGCTGCCACGCAATGTGATGGGGAAGGTGCAGAAGAACCAGCTGCGCGAGCGCTTCAAGCAGTTGTACGCCTGAACGTAGGGCGGATAACCGTTCGCGGTTATCCGCCGTTGGTCCCGGCGCGATAACGGCTTTTCGTAGGAGCGAGGGGGACGCCTAGTTCTTGCTCGCGAACAGTGCTCGCCGGTGAGCTCGGTGTATTGGATGGACTCCGCAACCCTCTCCCCAGCCCTCTCCCTGAAGGGAGAGGGGGCTAGTCCGTGCCGAGAGAAGTAATGGTTTCAGCCGGAACCTACCGGGCTAACCGGCTAACTCCAAAACACCCGCCTCTGCCCAACGGCCCCCTCTCCCTTCAGGGAGAGGGAGCTATCCGTGCCGTCGGTGGTTTTCGTGCTATCCGGCAACACCGGCGTGGCCGGCGAGCGCCGATATCACACTTCACACCGAACGGTCCCCTCTCCCTTCAGGGAGAGGGTTAGGGAGAGGGAAAGGACCCACCCCAAGCACCATCACATCAAGCCGAACACCCTCAACGCACCTGCACCACCACCTTCCCAACAGCCCGCCGCTGCCCGAGATGGTTGATGGCATCCCCAGCCTTCTCCAACGGATAAGTCTGCGAAACCAGCGGCTTCAACTTGCCCTCCGCGAACCACTGGAACAACTGCTGGAAGTTCGCCGCATTGTCCTGCGGCTGGCGCTGGGCGAAGGCGCCCCAGAACACGCCCACCAGCGAGGCGCCCTTGAGCAGCGGCAGGTTGGCCGGCAGCGACGGGATGGTGCCGCTGGCGAAGCCCACCACCAGCAGGCGGCCGTTCCAGGCGATGCTGCGGAAGGCTTCCTCGAACAGCTCGCCGCCCACCGGGTCGTAGATCACGTCCACGCCCTGGCCGCCGGTGATTTCCTTGAGCTTGTCCTTCAGGCTGCCTTCGCTGTAATTGACCAGCACATCCGCGCCGGCGGCCTTGGCCACTTCCAGCTTGGCGTCGCTGCTGGCCGCGGCTATCACTTTCGCGCCCATGGCCTTGCCGATTTCCACTGCCGCCAGGCCCACGCCGCCGGAGGCGCCGAGCACCAGCAGGGTCTCGCCCGGCTGCAGGTTGCCGCGCTGCTTGAGCGCGTGCATCGAGGTGCCGTAGGTCATGCCGAAGGCGGCCGCGGTGGTGAAGTCCATGCCCGCCGGGATCGGCAGCACGTTGTAGGCGCCCACCGCCACCTGTTCGGCGAAGCTGCCCCAGCCGGTCAGGGCGATGACGCGGTCGCCGGGCTTCACGTGGGAAACCTTCTCGCCCACCGCCGCGACCACGCCGGCGGCCTCGCCGCCCGGGGCGAAGGGGAAGGGCGGCTTGAACTGGTACTTGCCCTCGATGATCAGGGTATCCGGGAAGTTCACTCCGGCGGCGTGGACGTCCAGCAGCACTTCGTTCTTCTTCGGCTCGGGGCTGGCGACTTCTTCCAGCACCAGGGTTTCGGCGGGGCCGAAGGCTTTGCACAGCAAGGCTTTCATCGGAGGTACTCCTTTCGTGTAATGCCCGGCAGTGTAGGAGTGACGGGGCGGGGGGCAAATCAGTATGGTCCCGGCTTATGCCCGTGCATAACCGCCGGGCTTGGGCCGCGCGCCCGGTATGGCTATGCTTGCCGGCATCGTGCATGGAGAAGTCGCCTTGAAAGCCCTGATCGCCCTGTCGCTGGCCCTGTTCCTCAGCCCCCTGATGGCTTCCGAGGAGGCCAAGCCGGAAGACGCCAACAAACCGCTGTTCGTCGACCTCACCCCGGCCCTGGTGGGCAACTACGGCAGCGGCCCGAAACTGAAGTACTACAAGGCCGACATCGCCCTAAAGGTCACCGGCAAGGAGGCCGAGGAGAAGGTCGAGCACCACGAGCCGCTGATCCGCAACCAGCTGATCATGCTGTTCGCCCAGCAGACCGACGAGACCCTCGGCAGCGTCGAGGCCAAGGAGAAACTGCGCCAGGAGGCGCTCAAGCAGGTACAGACGGTCCTCAAAGAAGAGGAAGGGAAGCCGCTGGTGGACGATCTGCTGTTCAACAACCTGATCGTGCAGCCCTGACAAGGCACAGGTTTCGCGTGTTTTCGCCCGCTATCCAGGTCTTTTCGGGCGGCTCTGACCTGTATCAAGGCCTTTTCCCCTCCCTTCGCTGAAGATCCCTACAAGATCGCTCTGATGAGCGTTGACCAGGGGGTACGATGAAGGGAAATTCGAAACGCTGGCTGTTCCGCGGCGGCGTGCTCGCGGCCTGTGCCGTGGTCGCCGCGCTGGCCTGGCAGACGCTCAAGCCCAACGGCCTGGGCGAAGGCTTCGCCAGCGGCAACGGGCGCATCGAGGCCACCGAGGTGGACGTGGCCACCAAGCTGCCCGGCCGCGTGGCCGAGATCAAGGTGGACGAGGGCGACTTCGTCAAGACCGGCGAAGTGGTCGCGCGCATGGACACCCAGGTGCTGGAAGCGCAGCTGGCCCAGGCCCAGGCCGAGGTGCGCCGGGCGCAGAACGCCAAGCTCACCGCCGAATCCGTGGTGACCCAGCGCAACAGCGAGAAGAGCACCGCCGAGGCGGTGGTGGCTCAGCGCCAGGCCGAACTCACCGCCGCGCAGAAGCGTTTCACCCGCACCGAACAACTGGTCAGGCGCAACGCCCTGCCGCAACAGCAATTGGACGACGACCGCGCCGTGCTGCAGAGCGCCCAGGCCGCGCTGTCCGCCGCGCGCTCCCAGGTGGTCTCGGCCCAGGCCGCCATCGAGGCCGGGCGTTCCCAGGTGATCGAGGCGCAATCGGCCATCGAGGCGGCCACCGCCAGCGTCGCCCGGCTGCAGGCCGACATCGACGACAGCCTGCTGCGCGCCCCCCGCGACGGCCGCGTGCAGTACCGCGTGGCGCAGCCCGGCGAGGTGCTGGCCGCCGGCGGCAAGCTGCTCAACATGGTCGATCTGACCGACGTCTACATGACCTTCTTCCTGCCCTCGGCCCAGGCCGGCCGCGTGGAGCTTGGCCAGGAAGTGCACCTGGTGATAGACGCGGTGCCGCAGTACGTGATCCCGGCCAAGGTCTCCTACGTCGCCAGCGTCGCCCAGTTCACGCCCAAGACCGTGGAAACCGCCAACGAGCGCGAGAAGCTGATGTTCCGCGTCAAGGCGCGCCTGGACCCGGCGCTGCTGGAGAAGTACATCACCTACGTGAAGACCGGCGTGCCCGGCATGGCCTACCTGCGCCTGGACCCTGAAGCGCAATGGCCGGACAACCTGCAGATCAAGGTTCCGCAATGAGCGCCCCGCACGCCGCGGTGGCCAGCCTGGCCGGCGTGTCGCTGCGCTACGGGCAGACCCGTGCGGTGGACGACGTGAGCCTGGACATCCCGGCCAACCGCATGGTCGGCCTGATCGGCCCGGACGGCGTCGGCAAGTCCAGCCTGCTGGCGCTGATCGCCGGCGCGCGCAAGCTGCAGGACGGCCAGGTGCACGTGCTCGGCGGCGACATGCGCGACGCCCGCCACCGCCGCGCGGTGTGCCCGCGCATCGCCTACATGCCCCAGGGCCTGGGCAAGAACCTCTACCCGACGCTCTCGGTGTTCGAGAACGTCGACTTCTTCGGCCGCCTGTTCGGCCACGACAAGGCCGAGCGCGAGCGGCGCATCGCCGACCTGCTGCACAGCACCGGCCTTGCGCCCTTCGCCGAACGCCCGGCGGGCAAGCTCTCCGGCGGCATGAAGCAGAAGCTCGGGCTGTGCTGCGCGCTGATCCACGACCCCGACCTGCTGATCCTCGACGAGCCCACCACCGGCGTCGACCCGCTGTCGCGCAATCAGTTCTGGGAGCTGATCGGGCGCATCCGCGCCGGCCGCCAGGGCATGAGCGTGCTGGTGGCCACCGCCTACATGGAGGAGGCCGAGCGCTTCGACACCCTGGTGGCGATGGACGAGGGCAAGGTGCTGGCCACCGGCACCCCGGCCGAGCTGCGCGAGCACACCGGTACGCAAAGCCTGGAGGCGGCCTTCGTCGCGCTGTTGCCCGAGCGCAAACGCGCCGGCCACCACGCGCTGGTGATTCCGCCGCGCCAGCACAGCGAGGGTGCGCCGCAGATCGCCATCGAGGCCGAGGGGCTGACTTGCCGCTTCGGCGACTTCGTCGCGGTGGACCACGTCAGCTTCCGCATCGAGCGCGGGGAAATCTTCGGCTTCCTCGGCTCCAACGGCTGCGGCAAGTCCACCACCATGAAGATGCTCACCGGCCTGCTGCCGGCCAGCGAGGGCAGCTGCGCGCTGTTCGGCCAGCCGGTGAACGCCAAGGACATGGCCACCCGCCGCCGCGTGGGCTACATGTCCCAGGCCTTCTCGCTGTACGCCGAGCTGACGGTGCTGCAGAACCTGGAACTGCACGCCAAGCTGTTCCACCTGCCGAGCGAGCAGATAGGCCCGCGGGTGGAGGAAATGCTCGCCCGCTTCGACCTCGGCAAGGTCCGCGACGAGCTGCCCGACAGCCTGCCGCTGGGCATCCGCCAGCGCCTGTCGCTGGCCGTGGCGGTGATCCACAAGCCGGAAATCCTCATCCTCGACGAGCCCACCTCGGGCGTCGACCCGGTGGCCCGCGACGGCTTCTGGCAGCTGATGGTCGAGCTGTCGCGGCGCGACGGGGTGACCATCTTCATCTCCACCCACTTCATGAACGAGGCCCAGCGCTGCGACCGCATCTCGCTGATGCACGCCGGCAAGGTGCTCGACAGCGACACCCCGCAGGGCCTGATCGACAAGCGCGGTCTGCCGACCCTGGAGGCGACCTTCATCGCCTACCTGGAAGAGGCCGCCGGCAGCGCCGCGCCGCCGCCCGAGCCGCAGGCGCCGGCCAGCAGCGTCGAGCAGGCGCCGCACAAGCCGCAGCGCCAGCGCTTCAGCCCGCTGCGCCTGTTCAGCTATGCGCGGCGCGAATCCATGGAACTGCGCCGCGACCCCATCCGCCTGACCCTGGCGCTGTTGGGCACGGCGCTGCTGATGTTCATCATCGGCTACGGCATCAACATGGACGTCGAGGACCTGTCCTACGCCGTGCTCGACCGCGACCAGACCACCACCAGCCAGGCCTACGCGCTGAACATCGCCGGCTCGCGCTACTTCGTCGAGCACCCGGCGATCCGCGACCCCGACGACCTCGACCGGCGCCTGCGCAGCGGCGAGCTGAGCCTGGCGCTGGAGATCCCGCCGCACTTCGGCCGCGACCTCAAGCGCGGCGACGACCCGGCCATCGGCGTGTGGATCGACGGCGCCATGCCCACCCGCGCCAACACCGTGCAGGGCTACGTGCAGGGCCTGCACGGCAGCTACCTGGCCGAGCTGGCCCGGCAGAGCGGCAACGCCGAGGCCAGCGCGGCGGCCAGCACCGAGGTGCGCTACCGCTACAACCCCGACGTGGAGAGCCTCAAGGCCATGGTCCCGGCGGTGATCCCGCTGCTGCTGATCATGATCCCGGCGATGCTCACCGCCCTGGGCGTGGTGCGCGAGAAGGAACTGGGTTCGATCACCAACCTCTACGTCACGCCGGTGACGCGCCTGGAGTTCCTGCTCGGCAAGCAGCTGCCCTACATCGGCATGGGCATGGTCAACTTCGTGCTGATGCTGGCCATGGCGGTGCTGCTGTTCCGTGTGCCGCTCAAGGGCAGCCTGCTGGCCCTGAGCCTCGGCGCGCTGCTGTACGTGATCACCAGCACCGGCCTCGGCCTGCTGCTGTCGACCTTCATGAAGAGCCAGATCGCCGCGGTGTTCGGCACCGCCATCGCCACCATGATCCCGGCCATCCAGTTCGCCGGGCTGATCCACCCGGTGTCCTCGCTTGAGGGCGCGGCGGCGCTGATCGGCAAGCTCTACCCGACCTCGCACTTCCTGATCATCAGCCGCGGCACCTTCTCCAAGGCCCTGGGCCTGAGCGACCTGTGGCTCTACTACCTGCCGCTGCTGGCGGCCATCGGCGTGCTGACGCTGCTCAGCGTGCTCCTGTTGAAGAAGCAGGAGGACTGAGCGATGAAGAAACTGGCGAACATCTTCAACCTGGGCATCAAGGAGTTCCGCAGCCTCGGCCGCGACTACGCGATGCTGATCCTGATCGCCTGGGCCTTCACCCTGGGCGTCTACAGCTCCGCCACCGGCGTGCCGGAGACGCTGCACCACGCGCCCATCGCGGTGGTCGACGAGGACCAGTCGCAGCTCTCCTCGCGCATCGTCAACGCCTTCCAGGCACCGTACTTCCGCACGCCGGAAATGATCGGCCACGCGCAGATGGACCGCGGCATGGACACCGGCCTGTACACCTTCACCCTGGACATCCCGCCGGACTTCCAGCGCGACGTGCTGGCCGGCCGCCAGCCGGCGGTGCAGGTCAACGTCGACGCCACCCAGACCGCCCAGGCCTTCTCCGGCGCCGGCTACATCCAGAACATCATCGCCACCGAGGTGCGCGAGTTCGTCAGCCGCTACCGCAGCGAGCCGGGCATGCCGGCGGAGCTGGCGGTGCGCATGGAGTTCAACCCCAACCTGACCCAGGCCTGGTTCGGCGCGGTGATGGAGGTGATCAACCAGATCACCATGCTGTCGATCATCCTCACCGGCGCGGCGCTGATCCGCGAGCGCGAGCACGGCACCGTCGAGCACCTGCTGGTGATGCCGCTGACCGCCTTCGAGATCATGCTGGCCAAGGTCTGGTCCATGGGCGTGGTGGTGCTGGCGGCGGCCGCGCTGTCGCTGCAGCTGGTGGTGCGCGGCTGGCTGGACGTGCCGATCAGCGGTTCGCTGGCGCTGTTCCTGCTTGGCGCGGCGCTGCACCTGTTCGCCACCACCTCGATGGGCATCTTCCTCGGCACCGTGGCGCGCTCGATGCCGCAGCTGGGGCTGCTGGTGATCCTCACCCTGATGCCGCTGCAGATCCTCTCCGGCGGCACCACGCCGCGCGAGAGCATGCCGGAGCTGGTACAGAACATCATGCTGTTCGCCCCGACCACCCACTTCGTCAGCCTGGCCCAGGCCATCCTGTTCCGCGGCGCCGGGCTGGCCATCGTTTGGCCGCAACTGCTGGCGATCATTGGCATTGGCGCGGCGTTCTTCTGCGGGGCGTTGTGGCGGTTCCGCAGGACTATTTCGCAGATGGCTTGATGCTCGTGACGGGGGGCTGCCGGTTGCTTCGGTGCGAGGTTGAGCTCCGTTCCCTCTCCCTAACCCTCTCCCTGAAGGGAGAGGGGACCGTTGGGCAGAGGCGGGTGTTTTGGAGTTAGCCGGCAGCCATGGTGTTTCCGGCAGAAACCATTACTTCTCTTGGCACGGACAAGCCCCCTCTCCCTTCAGGGAGAGGGCTGGGGAGAGGGCGCTCTTGGGGATGAACACCAAGCACCCCCGACAGACCCCCGTTCGCGAGCAAGAACTAGGCGTTCCCCTCGCTCCTACGAAGAGCATCCCCACCGAGCCATCATCCCCAATCCACCCGACGACCGGCCTGCGTCCTAGCGTCGCGCCAACCCAAGAATGATCTTCCACTGCTCCTCGCTCACCGGCATCACCGACAAACGGCTGCCGCGCTGCACCAGGGCCAGCTCCTCCAGCCCGGCGGCGGCGCGGATGGTGGCCAGCGGCAGCACTTCCCTGAACGCCTCCACGAAGCTCACGTCCCGCGCGCTCCAGGGGTTCTTCTCGGCGCTGGCCTTGGCGTCGTGGTAGGGGCTCTGCGGGTCCAGCGCCGTGGGATCGGGGTAGGCCTCGCCCTCGATGCGGGCGATGCCGGCCACGCCCGGCTGCGGGCAGCTGGAGTGGTAGAAGAAGAACAGGTCGCCGGACTGCATGCTGCGCACGAAGTTGCGCGCCTGGTAGTTGCGCACGCCGTCCCAGCGCGCCTTGCCCAGGCGCTGCAGGTCATGGATCGACAGTTCGTCGGGTTCGGATTTCATCAGCCAGTGCGGCATGATCCTTGCTCCAGTTTCGCCGTTTTTGTGGGAAGCGACTGACTCCGACGACTGGACCAGGCATGGAATTGCGAGACGCTTTCCATTGTCGGAGAATGCCGCCGTTTTCAGCTTGGCACGCGCCGGACGGACCAAAAACCACCGCCGGCCATCGTTGACAGTTTGCCTGGAAGGGGGAGGCAATCGATGAAGCGTAAGCCCGATCTGTTGTGGGTGCTGGTGATTCTTTTCGGCCTGGGTGTTGTCACCACCGGTTACACCCAGAGCCTGTGGGATCGCCAGGGCGAGGTCCCGGTCCAGGTGACCAAACAGCCCTGATCCACCCCGCCGGGCGCCGCAGGGAACGCGGCGCCTAGGCGAGCGCGCCGTACCAGCCGGCGTCGCTGACGATGCCCTGCAGCGGCACATCCCAGCTGGCCAGGTCCAGCCTGTCCACCTTCTGGCACTCGTGCGCCAGGCCCAAAAGTGTCGGTTTGCGCCAGATTTTGCGCCTGCCCAGGTACGCCAGGGTTCGGTCGTAGAAACCCTTGCCCATGCCCAAGCGCCCACCCCGTTCGTCGAAACCCACCAGCGGCAGCAGCACCAGGTCCAGCGCCCAGGGCTCGCGTTGGCGGCCACGGTCCGGCAACGGCTCGGCGATGCCGTAGCGGTTTTTCCGCCAGCGCTCGCCGTTGCCGACGCGCTGGAAGGTCATGTGGGTGTGCGGCCAGCGGCTGAGCACCGGCAGGTAGGTGGCCTTGCCGCGTTTCTGCGCGGCCTCGAGCAGCGGGCGCGGGTCGATCTCGCCGTCGGCGGGCAGGTACAGGGCGATGTGGCGGGCGCGGCGGAACAGCGGGTGTTGCGCCATGCGGCGCTGCAGGTCGCGGGCGGCCTGGCGTTGCTGTTGCGCGCTGAGCTTGCGGCGGGCCTGGCGCAGCAGACGGCGCAGGGCGGCGCGGGAAAGGTCTTGGGCGTGGATCATGGTAGGAGGAAAGCTCCCCGGACATGCCGCTGTCGGGTTAGCCCTTGAACCCGAAAGTTCAAGGTGGCGGTTGCAGTAGGCTTTAAGGCTTTCCGTCGTGCGGACATGCACACCAGCCCAACTGGCAACCTCCGTTGTTGCGATTATCGGCTCAGGGACATCACCGACTGGCCAACACACCAGGGAGCGTGGCCAGTATACCCCAGGGTTTTCTCCGGGGTCAGTCTTCCCGCCCGGGCTGATCGGTGGTAAGGGCGCGGTCCACGCGCTCGAGCAGTTCGCGCACGCGCTCGCGGGTGCTGCTGTGCTCGTTGTCCATGCGCTCCTGCTTGTGCAGCAGGTCGTGGGTGATGTTCAGCGCGGCCATCACGGCGACGCGGTCGGCGCCGATGACCTTCCCGCTCGAGCGGATCTCGCGCATCTTGCTGTCCAGGTAGCGCGCGGCGCTTTCCAGGTTGACGCGCTCCTCGGCGGGGCAGGTGATGCAGTATTCCTTGTCGAGAATCTGCACGTTCAGGGTGTTCGTCTGGCTCATGAGTCCTGCTCCAGGGCTTTCAGGCGCAAAATCATCGCTTCGACCTTGTGGCGCGCCAATTCGTTCTTCTCGATCAGATGAGCGCGCTCTTCGCGCCAGCTCTTCTCGTTGGCCCGCAGCAGCCGGTTCTCCGCCTTGAGCTGTTCCAGGCGCTGGAGCAGGAGGTCGAATTTGGCGATCAGCGTTTGCAGGTCGGCGTCTTCCATGGGCTCTCGCTTGGGCAAGGGGATGACCGGAAACTATACAAGGTACGGCACCGCACGGGGCTGCCCGACATGCCGTCGCATGGTCTGAGCGCGCCCGGCGGTGCTAGGATAGCCACTCTCATTCTATGCATAGCGCCTGGTGGCGCCTAGCGTCGATATTCAGGTCCCGCGCATGTCCACAGTAAATTCCGCCTACACCGCTTTCGCCAACCTGCTCGCCGAGGCGGCCCTGCCGATCTCCCCGGCGGAATTGCACGGCCACCTGCTCGGGCGCGTCTGCGCCGGCGCCGGCTTCGACCAGGGCGAGTGGCTGCAGGCCGCTTCCGAACTGCTCGGCGGCGAACTCGGCGAACGCCTGCAGGCGGCCCTGGGCGGCCTGCTGGGCATGGTCCAGCAGGACCTGAGCGCCGGCGAGATGGCCGTGGTGCTGATGCTGCCCAACGACGACGCCCCCTTGGCCGAGCGCGCCCAGGCCCTGGGCCAGTGGTGCCAGGGCTTCCTCGCCGGCTTTGGCCTGGCGCTGCGCCAGGCCAGCCTGTCCGACGAGGCCGACGAAGTGCTCCAGGACATCGCCGCCATCGCCCAGGTCCAGGGCCAGCTGGAAGAGTCCGAGGACGGCGAGACGGACTACATGGAAGTCCAGGAATACCTGCGGGTCGCCCCGCTGCTGCTGTTCTCCGAATTCGGCAAGGTGCCGGCGCCGGCCGACAAACCCTCCCTGCACTGAGGTAGCTGCATGATCCGTATCGCCAAACCGGAATACGCCCGTCGGCGCAAGGCGCTGATGGCGCAGATGGAGCCCAACAGCATCGCCATCCTGCCCGCGGCGCCGATGTACATCCGCAACCGCGACGTCGAGCACGTCTACCGCCAGGACAGCGACTTCCAGTACCTCACCGGCTTCCCCGAGCCGGAAGCGGTGATGGCGCTGATCCCCGGCCGCGAGCACGGCGAATACGTACTGTTCTGCCGCGAGCGCGACCCCGAGCGCGAGCTGTGGGACGGCCTGCGCGCCGGCCAGGACGGCGCGATCAGGGACTTCGGCGCCGACGACGCCTTCCCCATCGGCGACATCGACGACATCCTCCCCGGCCTGATCGAGGGCCGCGACCGCGTCTACTACGCGCTGGGCGCCAACCCCGAGTTCGACCGCCGGCTGATGGACTGGATCAACGTGATCCGCTCCAAGGCCCGCCAGGGCGCGCAGCCGCCGAACGAGTTCGTCGCCCTCGACCACCTGCTGCACGACCTGCGCCTGTACAAGAGCGCCGGCGAAGTGAAGGTGATGCGCTACGCCGCCGAGGTCTCCTGCGGCGCCCACATCCGCGCCATGCAGGCCTGCCGGCCGGGGCTCTACGAATACCACCTGGAGGCGGAGCTGGAATACGCCTTCCGCCTGGGCGGGGCGAAGATGCCGGCCTACGGCTCGATCGTCGCCGCCGGGCGCAACGCCTGCATCCTGCACTACCGGGAGAACGACGCGCAGATCAAGGACGGCGACCTGATCCTGATCGACGCCGGCTGCGAGATCGACTGCTACGCCAGCGACATCACCCGCACCTTCCCGGCCAACGGCGTGTTCAGCCCCGAGCAGAAGGCCATCTACGAGCTGGTGCTGGAGGCCAACATGGCCGCCTTCGACTACATCGCCCCCGGCCGCCACTGGAACGAGGCCCACGAGGCTACCGTGCGCGTCATCACCGCCGGCCTGGTGAAGCTCGGCCTGCTCAAGGGCGACGTCGACGAACTGATCGCCAGCGAAGCCTACAAGGCCTTCTACATGCACCGCGCCGGCCACTGGCTGGGCATGGACGTGCACGACGTCGGCGAATACCGCGTCGGCGGCGAATGGCGCGTGCTCGAGCCGGGCATGTCGATGACCGTCGAGCCGGGCATCTACATCGCGCCGGACAACACCGATGTGCCGAAGAAGTGGCGCGGCATCGGCGTGCGCATCGAGGACGACGTGGTGGTGACCAGGAGCGGCTGCGAAGTGCTGACCAACGGCGTGCCCAAGACCGTCGCCGCCATCGAGGCGCTGATGGCCGAAGCCAAGGCCCAGGCGGCCTGAGATGCAGCGCGCGAACCTGGCGATCATCGGCGGCGGCCTGGTCGGCGCCAGCCTGGCGCTGATCCTGCAGGCCGGCGCCCGCGAGCGCGGCTGGCGCATCGTGCTCATCGAGCCGTTCGCCCCCGGCGACGCCTACCAGCCCAGCTATGACGCCCGTTCCTCGGCGCTGTCCTTCGGCAGCCGGCAGATCTACGAACGCCTCGGCCTGTGGCAGCGCATCGCCCAGCGCGGCGAGCCGATCAGCCAGATCCACGTGTCCGACCGCGGGCGCTTCGGCTCCGCGCGCCTGACCGCAATGGAGGAGGGTGTGCCGGCGCTGGGCTACGTGGTGGAGAACGCCTGGCTCGGCCAGTGCCTGTGGCAGGCCCTGGACCACGAGGTGGTGAGCTGGCGCTGCCCGGCCGAAGTGCGCCGCATGCAGGCGCTGGACGACGGCTACCGGCTGACCCTGGACGACGACTCTATCCTGGATTGCGACCTCGCCGTGCTCGCCGACGGCGGCCGCTCCGGCCTGCGTGAGCAGCTGGGCATCGGCGTGCGCGAGGCGCCCTACGGGCAGACCGCGCTGATCGCCAACGTCAGCCCCAGCGAGGAACACCGCGGCCAGGCCTTCGAACGCTTCACCGAACAGGGGCCCATGGCCCTGCTGCCGCTGCCGGACAACCGCTGCGCGCTGGTCTGGACGCGCCCGCCGCGCGACGCCGAGCGCCTGCGCGAGCTGCCCGAGCGGCAGTTCCTCGACGAGTTGCAGGCAGCCTTCGGCTACCGCCTGGGCGGCTTCCGCCAGGTTGGCGCGCGCTACTGCTACCCGCTGACCCTCAGCGAGGCCGAGGAGCAGGTGCGCCCGCATCTGGTGGTGCTGGGCAACGCCGCCCACAGCCTGCACCCCATCGCCGGGCAGGGCTTCAACCTATCGCTGCGCGATGCCCAGGCCCTGGCCGACCAGTTGCTCGGCGCCGACGCCGCGCCCGGCGACTTCGCCGTGCTGCAGCGCTACCTGGAAGGCCAGCGCCTGGACCAGCAGATGACCGTCGGCTTCTCCGACCGCGTCACCCGCCTGTTCTCCAACGCCCAGCCGGTGCTGGCCACCGGGCGCAACCTGGGCCTGCTCGGCCTCGACCTGCTGCCGCCGGCCAAGCGCTGGTTCGCCCGCCAGGCCATGGGCCTGGGCGCGCGGCCGGTCTAGGGAGCGGCGATGTCCTCAGGCAAGATGGCCCGCCGCGCCCGCCTGCTGCGCTTCGGCCTCAACCTCTACCCGCCCTACCTCGGCGCCGGCGTGCGGGTGCGCCACATCGCTCCGGATTTTCGCGAGGTGCGGGTGAAGATGGTGCTGTCGTGGTTCAACCGCAACTACGTCGGCACCCAGTTCGGCGGCAGCCTGTACAGCATGACCGACCCCTTCTTCATGCTCATGCTGATGGAGAACCTGGGGCGCGACTACATCGTCTGGGACAAGGCCGCCAACATCGAATTCATCACCCCGGGCAAGGGGCCGGTGTACGCCGAGTTCCGCATCGACCAGCAGCTGCTGGACGAAGTCCGGGCGCAGACCGCCGACGGCGGCAAGTACCTGCCCAAGCTGCACGCCGAGGTGCGCGACGGCGAGGGCACGCTGGTCGCGCGGGTGCAGAAGACCCTCTACATCAGGCTCAAGCCGCGCTTGCGCAAGGCCGGCTGACGACATGGAAAAAGGAATGCAGATGCACGCGGATCTGGTGATTGTCGGGGCGGGGATGGTCGGCAGCGCGCTGGCCCTGGCGTTGCAGGGCAGTGGCCTGGAAATCCTCCTGCTCGACGGCTCGCCGCTGAGCGTGAAGCCCTTCGACCGCGCGGCGCGCTTCGAGCCGCGGGTCAGCGCCCTGTCCGAGGCCAGCCGGCGCATCCTCCAGCGCCTGCACGCCTGGGACGGCATCCTCGCGCGGCGCGCCGAGCCCTATCGCGAGATGCACGTATGGGACGGCTCCGGCACCGGGCAGGTGCACTTCAGCGCGGCCAGCGTGCACGCCGAGGTGCTCGGCCACATCGTCGAGAACCGCGTGGTGCAGGACGCCCTGCTGGAGCGCCTGCACGACACCACCCTCGGCCTGCTGCCCGGCGCGCGCCTGGAGCAGCTTCGCCACTCCGGCGACGACTGGTTGCTGACCCTGGCCGACGGCCGGCAGATCCGCACGCCGCTGGTGGTCGCCGCCGACGGCGCCAACTCCGCCGTGCGCCGCCTGGCCGGCTGCGCCACCCGCGAGTGGGACTACCTGCACCACGCCATCGTCACCAGCGTGCGCTGCGAGAAACCGCACCAGGCCACCGCCTGGCAGCGCTTCACCGACGACGGCCCGCTGGCCTTCCTGCCGCTGTCCCGCGAGGGCGACAGGCACTGGTGCTCGATCGTCTGGTCGACCACCCCGGAACAGGCCGAACGCCTGATGGCGCTGGACGACGACGGCTTCCGCGAAGCCCTCGGCCGGGCCTTCGAGCATTGCCTGGGCGGCATCGAGCAGGTCGACCCGCGCCTGTGCATCCCGCTGCGCCAGCGCCACGCCAAGCGCTACGTGGAACCGGGCCTGGCGCTGATCGGCGATGCCGCGCACACCATCCACCCGCTGGCCGGGCAGGGCGTCAACCTGGGCTTTCTCGACGCCGCGGTGCTGGCCGAGGTGCTGATGCACGCCCACGCCCGTGGCGAGCGCATCGCCGACGAGCGCGTGCTGAGCCGCTTCGAGCGCCGGCGGATGCCGCACAACCTGGCGATGATGGCGGCGATGGAAGGCTTCCAGCGCCTGTTCCAGGCCGACCCGCTGCCGGTGCGCTGGCTGCGCAACGCCGGCCTGCGCCTGGTCGACCGCCACCACGAGGCCAAGGGCCTGTTCGTCCGCCAGGCCCTGGGCCTGTCCGGCGACCTGCCGACGCTGGCGCGGGTCTGAGGCGCCGCGACCCCGTGTCGCGGCGTGGTGAAACACCCGGTCACAAAGGTCGGCTCCGGGGCTAAATGAGGTTCCTTATCATCTGGAACCTCATTCCGCTGCCCAGGAGCCGCCAGCATGTCGGTACGCAAAGGCCTTCTCGCTTCCCTCGCCCTCGCCGCACTGGCGGGCACCGCCCAGGCCGCCGACGAGGTGGTGGTCTACTCCTCGCGCATCGACGAGCTGATCAAGCCGGTGTTCGATGCCTACACGAAGAAGACCGGCGTGCAGGTCAAGTTCATCACCGACAAGGAAGCGCCGCTGATGGCGCGGATCAAGGCCGAGGGCGCCAACACCCCGGCCGACCTGCTGCTCACCGTGGACGCCGGCAACCTCTGGCAGGCCGAGAAGATGGGCATCCTGCAGCCGTTCGATTCGCCGACCCTCGACGCCAACATTCCCCCGCAGTACCGCTCCGGCACCGACAGCTGGACCGGCCTGTCGCTGCGCGCGCGGACCATCGCCTACTCCACCCAGCGGGTGAAGCCGGAGGAGCTGAGCACCTACGAGGCCCTGGCCGACAAGCAGTGGGAAGGCCGCCTGTGCCTGCGCACGGCGAAGAAGGTCTACAACCAGTCGCTGACCGCCACCCTGATCGAGACCCACGGCGAGCAGAAGACCGAGCAGATCCTCAAGGGCTGGGTGGGCAACCTGGCCACCGACGTGTTCTCCGACGACACCGCGCTGCTCCAGGCCATCGCCGCCGGCCAGTGCGACGTCGGTATCGTCAACACCTACTACTACGGGCGCCTGCACAAGCAGAAGCCGGACCTGCCGGTGAAGCTGTTCTGGCCGAACCAGGGCGACCGCGGCGTGCACGTCAACCTCTCGGGCATCGGCCTGACCAGGCACGCGCCGCACCCGGCGCAGGCCAAGGCCTTGGTGGAGTGGATGACCGGCCCCGACGCCCAGGCGCTGTTCGCCTCGCTGAACCAGGAGTTCCCGGCCAACCCTAAGGTCGCGCCCTCGGAGGAAGTGGCGGCCTGGGGCAGCTTCAAGGCCGACAGCATCCCGGTGGAAGTCGCCGGCAAGCGCCAGGCCGAAGCCATCAAGCTGATGGACCGGGCCGGTTGGAATTGACCAGGAGCCGGAAGCCGGAAGCTGGAGGCTGGAGGTCGGCGTGGACCTGGCCTCCAGCTTCCGGCTTCTAGCTTCCAGCTAATCACTTATGCGCTGGTACCCCATCAGCTTCTCCATCGCCGCCCTGGTGGCGTTGCCGCTCATCGTGCTGGCGCTGAGCTGGGGCGAGATCGACGCGGAAATCTGGGCGCACCTGTGGGACACCCAGCTGCCGCGCCTGCTGGGCAACAGCCTGGTGCTGGTGCTCGGCGTCGGCATCGGCGTGACCCTGCTGGGCACCAGCCTGGCCTGGCTCACCGCGCTCTGCGAGTTCCCCGGGCGGCGCTGGCTGGACTGGGCGCTGATGCTGCCCTTCGCCATCCCTGCCTACGTGCTGGCGTTCGTCTTCGTCGGCCTGCTGGACTTCGCCGGGCCCTTGCAGACGCTGCTGCGCGAATGGTTCGGCAGCGGCCTGCGGCTGCCCCGGGTGCGTTCCACCGGCGGGGTGATCCTGGTCCTGGTGCTGGTCTTCTACCCCTACGTCTACCTGCTGGCGCGCGGCGCCTTCCTGGCCCAGGGCCGCGGCCTCACCGAGGCGGCGCGGGTGCTCGGGCTGTCGCCCTGGCAGGCCTTCTGGCGCGTGGCGCTGCCCATGGCGCGGCCGGCCATCGGCGCCGGGCTGGCGCTGGCGATCATGGAGACACTGGCCGACTTCGGCGCCGTCTCGGTGTTCAACTTCGACACCTTCACCACCGCCATCTACAAGACCTGGTACGGCTTCTACAGCCTGTCCAGCGCCACCCAGCTGGCCAGCCTGCTGCTGCTCGGGGTGTTCCTGGTGGTGCTCGGCGAGCGCCATAGCCGCGGCCGCGTCGTGGCCAGCAGCGAGAAGCCGCGCACCGCGCCGCTGTACCGCCTGCGCGGGTTCAAGGCCTTCGCCGCCAGCGCCTGGTGCGGCCTGGTGTTCGCCTGTGCCTTCGCCATTCCCCTGGCGCAGCTGCTGGCCTGGTGCTGGCAGCGCGGCCGCTTCGACCTCGACGAGCGCTACTGGGGCCTGCTCTGGCACAGCCTCGGTCTGGGCGCCACGGCGGCGGCGCTGTGCGTGGCGGTCGGCCTGCTGCTGGCCTTCGCCCGCCGGCAGACGCCGGCGAGGCCGGTGCGCGCCGCGGTGGGCCTGGCCAACCTCGGCTACGCGGTGCCCGGCTCGGTGCTGGCGGTGGCGATCATGCTGGCCTTCAGCTGGCTCGACAACCACTGGGTGATCCCGCTCTCCAGCGCCCTGGGCGGCGCCGGCAAGCCGCTGCTGCTGGGCAGCCTGGGGGCGCTGTTGCTGGCCTACCTGATCCGCTTCCTGGCGGTGGCCGAAGGCCCGCTGGAAAGCACCCTGATGCGCATCCGCCCGTCCTTCGCCGAGGCTTCGCGCAGCCTCGGCGTGGCCGGGCCGGCGCTGTTCGCCCGCGTCTACCTGCCGCTGCTGGCGCCGGGGCTGATGAGCGCCGCGCTGCTGGTGTTCGTCGACGTATTGAAGGAAATGCCGGCTACCCTGCTGATGCGTCCCTTCGGCTGGGACACCCTGGCGGTGCGCATCTTCGAGATGACCAGCGAGGGCGAATGGGCCCGCGCCGCGCTGCCGGCGCTGAGCCTGGTGCTGGCCGGGCTGCTGCCGGTGGTGCTGCTGATCCGCCGTTCCGCGGCCAGCGCGGCGGGGCGCGACTCGACCGTCGGCCGAGGTGTCCAGGCACCGGCCTAGCGGCTACAATGCGCCGGTTTCGTGCGGGCCGCCCTCGCGCTCCGCATCTGCCATTCCCGGAAGGAGAACACCCATGGGACAGCGCACCCCGCTCTACGACCTGCATGTCGCCCTCGGCGCGAAAATCGTCGATTTCGGCGGTTGGGACATGCCCCTGCACTATGGTTCGCAGGTCGAAGAGCACCACCAGGTCCGCCGTGACTGCGGCGTGTTCGACGTCTCCCACATGACCGTGGTCGACGTCACCGGCCCGCAGTCCAGGGAATACCTGCAACGCCTGCTCGCCAACGACGTCGAGCGCCTGCAGGTGCCCGGCAAGGCGCTGTACAGCGCCATGCTCAACGAGCGCGGCGGGGTGGTCGACGACCTCATCGTCTACCTGGGCGTGTACGGCTACCGCGTGGTGGTCAACGCCGCCACCCGCGAGAAGGACCTGGCCTGGATGCAGGCCCACACCGAGGGCTTCGAGGTCCAGCTGCAGGCGCGCCCGGACCTGGCCATGCTGGCCGTCCAGGGCCCCAACGCGCGGGACAAGACCGCCGAGTTGGTGAGCCCCTCCCGCGCCACCCTGATCCGCGAACTCAAGCCGTTCCAGGGCAAGGCCGACGGCGACTGGTTCATCGCCCGCACCGGCTATACCGGCGAGGACGGCCTGGAGATCATGCTGCCCGCCGCCGAGGCGCCGGGCTTCCTCAACGAACTGGTCGGCGCCGGCATTTCCCCCGCCGGCCTGGGCGCGCGCGATACCCTGCGCCTGGAAGCCGGGATGAACCTCTACGGCCAGGACATGGACGAAGAGATTTCGCCCCTGGCCGCCAACATGGGCTGGACCATCGCCTGGGAACCGGCCGGGCGCGACTTCATCGGCCGCCAGGCCCTGGAAGCCCAGCGCGCCGCCGGCGACCAGCCGAAGCTGGTCGGCCTGGTGCTGGAGGAGCGCGGCGTGCTGCGCGCCCATCAGGTGGTGCGGGTGGCCGGCATCGGCGAGGGCGAGATCACCAGCGGCAGCTTCTCCCCGACCCTCGGCAAGTCCATCGCCCTGGCCCGCCTGCCGGCGGCCACCGGCGACCGCGCCGAGGTGGAAATCCGTGGCAAGTGGTACCCGGTGCGCGTCGTTCAGCCGAATTTCGTGCGTCATGGCAAGGCCCTGATCTAAATTGCATAGGCGACCCGTCGTCGCCGCTGCCCCGTCCCCGAGGAAAACAAGATGAGCAACATTCCCGCCGACCTGCGTTACGCCGCCAGCCACGAGTGGGCGCGCCTGGAAGCCGACGGTACCGTCACCGTGGGCATCTCCGACCATGCCCAGGAAGCCCTGGGCGACGTGGTCTTCGTCGAGCTGCCGGAACTCGGCAAGCAACTCAATGCTGGCCAGGAAGCCGGCGTGGTGGAGTCGGTCAAGGCCGCCTCCGACATCTACGCCCCGGTCGGTGGCGAGGTGATCGCCATCAACGAGGTCCTGGCCGACACCCCCGAGGAAGTCAACAACGACCCCTACGGCTCCTGGTTCTTCAAGCTCAAGCCGAGCAACCCGGCCGAGCTGGACAAGCTGCTCGACGCCGCCGGCTACCAGGCCGCCTGCGACGCGGACGCCTGATCGCCGCGCCGAACCCCCAAGGCCCCGCTCAGTCGGGGCCTTGTTCTTCCCGCCTGGCCTATCCTGTGTGGATCGTGCATTCCCGATCGAGGTCCAGGCCATGTCGAAAAGCCCTTCGCTGTCCCAGCTGAACCAGCCCGATGCCTTCCTGCGCCGCCATCTCGGCCCCGACGAGGCGGAGCGACGGACGATGCTCGAGGCCCTGGGCGTCGCCAGCCTCGACGACCTGATCGTGCAGACGGTGCCGCCGGCCATCCGCCTGAACCGCCCGCTGGAGCTGCCGCCGGCGCTGGACGAGCAGGGCGCCCTGGAGAAGCTCAGGGGCTATGCGCAGCAGAACCAGCTGTGGACCAGCCTGATCGGCACCGGCTACTACGGCACCGTCACGCCCACGGTGATCCTCCGCAACGTGCTGGAGAACCCCGGCTGGTACACCGCCTACACCCCCTACCAGCCAGAGATCGCCCAGGGCCGCCTGGAGGCGCTGCTGAACTTCCAGCAACTGACCATCGACCTCACCGGCCTGGACCTGGCCAGCGCCTCGCTGCTCGACGAGGCCACCGCCGCCGCCGAGGCCATGGCCCTGGCCAAGCGCGTGGCCAAGGCCAAGAGCAACCTGTTCTTCGTCGACGTGAACTGCCACCCGCAGACCATTTCCGTGGTGCGCACCCGCGCCGAGGCCTTCGGTTTCGACCTGGTGCTGGACGAACTGGACAACCTGGGCCAGCACGCCGTGTTCGGCGCGCTGCTGCAGTACCCGGACAGCCGCGGCGAGGTCCGCGACCTGCGCCCGCTGATCGATGCCCTGCACGCCCGGCAGGCCATCGCCTGCGTCGCCGCCGACCTGCTCAGCCTGCTGCTGCTGACGCCGCCGGGCGAGCTGGGCGCCGACGTGGTGCTCGGCAGCGCCCAGCGCTTCGGCGTGCCCATGGGCTACGGCGGGCCCCACGCGGCCTTCTTCGCCACCCGCGACGAATTCAAGCGGGCCATGCCGGGGCGGATCATCGGCGTGTCCCGCGATGCCCGTGGCAACACCGCGCTGCGCATGGCGCTGCAGACCCGCGAGCAGCACATCCGCCGCGAGAAGGCCAACTCCAACGTCTGCACCTCGCAGGTGCTGCTGGCCAACATCGCCAGCCTCTACGCCGTCTACCACGGCCCCGAGGGCCTCAAGCGTATCGCCCAGCGCGTGCACCGGCTCACCGCCATCCTCGCCGCCGGGCTGTTCGCCAAGGGCCTCAAGCGCGTCAACGCGCACTTCTTCGACACCCTGACCCTGGAGGTGGGCGCGCAGCAGGCGGCCATCCTCGAACGCGCCCGCGCGGCGCGCTACAACCTGCGCATCGTCGGCGAGGACCGCCTGGGCGTCAGCCTGGACGAAACCTGCAGCGCCGAGACCGTCGCCACGCTGTTCGACATCTTCCTCGGCGCCGGTCACGGCCTGAGTATCGCCGTGCTGGATGCCGGCGACCTCTCCGACGGCGTCCCCGGCACCCTGCAGCGCCGCTCCGGCTACCTGGGCCACCCGGTGTTCAACCGCCACCACAGCGAAACCGAGATGCTGCGCTACCTGCGCCAGCTCGAAGGCAAGGACCTGGCGCTGAACCAGGCGATGATCCCGCTGGGCTCCTGCACCATGAAGCTCAACGCCACCAGCGAGATGATCCCCATCACCTGGCCGGAGTTCGCCAACCTGCACCCCTTCGTGCCGCGCGAGCAGGCCGAGGGCTACCGGCTGATGATCGACGAGCTGGAGAGCTGGCTGCGCGCCATCACCGGCTTCGACGCCATCTGCATGCAGCCCAACTCCGGGGCCCAGGGCGAGTACGCCGGGCTGCTGGCCATCCGCAAGTACCACGAGAGCCGCGGCGAGGGGCACCGCAACGTCTGCCTGATCCCGTCCTCGGCCCACGGCACCAACCCGGCCTCGGCGATCATGGCGAGCATGCGCGTGGTGATAGTCGAGTGCGACAAGGGCGGCAATGTCGACCTGGAAGACCTCAAGCTCAAGGCCGCCGAGGCCGGCGCCCAACTGGCCTGCCTGATGATCACCTACCCCTCGACCCACGGCGTGTACGAGGAGGGCATACGCGAGATCTGCGAGGTTATCCACAGCCACGGCGGCCAGGTCTACATGGACGGCGCCAACCTCAACGCCCAGGTCGGCCTGGCGCGGCCGGCGGACATCGGCGCCGACGTGTCGCACATGAACCTGCACAAGACCTTCTGCATCCCCCACGGCGGTGGCGGCCCGGGCATGGGCCCGATCGGCGTGAAGAAGCACCTGGCGCCGTTCGTCGCCAACCACCCGGTGATCCGCATCGAAGGCCCCAACCCGCTGAACGACGCGGTCAGCGCTGCGCCCTGGGGCAGCGCCAGCATCCTGCCGATCAGCTGGATGTACATCGCCATGATGGGCCCGCAGCTGGCCGACGCCACCGAGGTGGCCATCCTCAGCGCCAACTACCTGGCCCAGCGCCTGGACGGCGCCTTCCCGGTGCTCTACCGCGGGCGCAACGAGCGCGTGGCCCACGAATGCATCCTCGACCTGCGGCCGCTCAAGGCGCAGACCGGGATCAGCGAGGAGGACGTGGCCAAGCGCCTGATGGACTACGGCTTTCACGCCCCGACCATGTCCTTCCCGGTGCCCGGCACGCTGATGGTGGAGCCCACCGAGAGCGAATCGCTGCACGAGCTGGACCGCTTCGTCGAGGCGATGCTGAGCATCCGCGCGGAAATCGCCAAGGTGGAAACCGGCGAATGGCCGGCCGAGGACAACCCGCTCAAGCGCGCCCCGCACACCCTGGCCGACGTCACCGGCCCCTGGGAGCGGCCCTACGGCATAGCCGAAGCGGTGACCCCCAGCGAACACACCCGCGCCTTCAAGTACTGGCCGGCGGTGAACCGGGTGGACAACGTGTTCGGCGACCGCAACCTGTTCTGCGCCTGCGTGCCGGTGGACGAGTACCGGGAGTGAGAAAATCCGCGCCTACGAAATACCGGGCCCCTGTAAGCGGGCCCTGCCCGCGATTCGCGCGCAGGGCGCGCTCCTACAAGGGCACGGTGTGGAGGCAAATCGTAGGATGGCGTTGAGCGCAGCGATACCCATCGCCACGGCCGCATGGGTTTCGCAGGCTCGATCCATCCTACGGTCTGGATGAGATCCGCTACGAAATCCCGAGCCCCCTGTAGCGGGCCTTGCCCGCGATTCGCGCGCAGGGCGCGCTCCTACAAAGGCACGGTGTGGAGGCAAACCGTAGGATGGCGTTGAGCGCAGCGACACCCATCGCCACGGCAGCATGGGTTTCGCAGGCTCAACCCATCCTACGACGCGCCGTCACTGCGCCACGCCGTCCTGGCTCATCAGGATGGCATTGGCCAGCTCCATGTCGCTGCGCTGCTGCAGCTCCGGATGATCGCTGCGCAGGCGCTGCAATGCGGCTTCCAGGTACGGGCCGCGGATGGCGCCATCGCTGGCCACGTAGCTGCCGGCGTCGTCGCGGGCGGCGAGGATCAGCTTGTGGTCGTGCTTGAAGGTCAGGTAGGTCGAGGCGGTGGTGGCCCCGGAGGAGATGATGTCGCGCCAGAAGCCGTCGGCCATGGCCGGGGCCAGGGGCAGCAGGGTGAAGACAGCGAGGATGCCGGTCAGTTTGAACATGCGCATGGGAGTTTCTCCTCCGTAGGTCCGCATACCTTTCTGAGCGCTCGGCGCTGCCAGGGGTTCCGGTTATCTGGATGACCGGTTCGCGGTTGCGTTGGTCCCATCTTGGGACTAGCATGTGCCGATGAAAATCATCGCCATCGGCAACCTGCGCGATTTCTGGCTGGCCCATCCGGACGCGGAGCAACCACTCAAGGCCTGGATCGATGAAGCCAAGGCCGCGACCTGGAGCCAGCCGGGCGACATCAAGGCCAGGTATGCCAGCGCGAGCATCCTCAAGAGCCGCCGGGTGATGTTCAACATCAAGGGCAACGACTATCGACTGATCGTCGCGGTTGCCTACCGGTTCGGCGCGGTCTACATCAAGTTCATCGGCACGCACGCGCAGTACGATGCCGTCGACGCGAATATCGTCGAGATGGAGTGAGAGAGCATGCACATCCGACCTATCCATACGCACGAGGACTACAAGGCCAGCCTCAAGGAACTGTCCGCCTACTTCGACGACGAGCCGGAGCCCGGCACCCCCGAGGGGGATCGTTTCGAAGTGCTGTTGACGCTGGTCGAGGCCTATGAGGCCAAGCACTACCCGGTCGAGGCGCCGCACCCCATCGAGGCCATCAAGTTCCGCATGGAGCAGGGCGGCCTGACCGTCAAGGACCTGGTGCCCTCGATTGGCCAGCCCAACCGCGTCTATGAGGTGCTGTCCGGCAAGCGCAGCCTGACGCTGCCGATGATCCGCAAGCTGCACCGCAACCTGGGGATTCCCGCCGAGAGTCTGATCGCCGAGTACGCCTGAGACGAGCGCATCGAAAAGCCCGCTGCCCCGTGAGGAGCTGCGGGCTTTTGCGTGTCCGGGGAGTGCCGTTCAGCGTTCGCCGGCCAGCAATGCACTGGCCAACTCCATATCGCTGCGCTGCTGCAACTGCGGATAGTCGCTGCGCAGCCGCTGCAGCTCGGCTTCCAGCCAGGGGCCGCGGATGGCGCCGGCGCTGGCGACGAAGCTGCCGGCGTCCTCGGCCAGCGGGCCGACCAGTTTGTGGTCGTCGCGGCTGGTGAGGTAGCTGGAGGCGGTGGTGGCGCCGGTGGACAGCACGCCGCGCCAGAAGCCGGCGTCTTCGGCCTGGGCGGCGGCGAAGGGGAGGGTGGACAGGGCGACGGCCAGGGCCGCTCCGGGGATACGCATGGGTGCTCCTTGGGTGACTGCGTTCGCGTCCCCTCAGAGTGCGTGCCCGCCGGCGAGTTCCGGAGCGCCTGGTGGAATCAGGCGCTTCCGGGCGGCGCCGTCATTCTCCCTTCAGCGCCGGGTCGTCGGGGTTCTGCTGTTCCAGCTCGGCCAGTTGCATCTGCACCTTCTCCAACTGGCCGATCTCGCGCAGGTAGGCGATCAGCGCCAGGCGCGCGTCGCGGTTGGCCGGGTGGCGTTGCAGCAGTTGCTCCAGCTGGCGGCAGGCGGCGTCGGCCTGGCCGCTGTCGTGCAGGCCGATGGCCAGGATGTAGCGGAACTGGGCGCTGTCCGGGGCCAGGCGCACCGCTTCCTGCAGCTCCTTGAGCGCCGCGTCGCGCTGACCCTGGCGGATCAGCGCCAGGCCCTGGGCGTGGTGCAGCAGGCCGGACTGCGGGTGGCGCTTGAGCGCGCCGTCCAGCAGCTGGCGGGCTTCGTCGGGGCGCTGGCGGGCTTCCAGCCACTGGTAGAGGCTGACCAGCGCCGGCAGGAAGTCGGGGTCGCGCACCAGGGCCGCGCGCAGCGCCGGTTCCACTTCGGCGTCGCGGCCGGTGACCTGGTAGAGCATGGCGCGGTTGAGGTTGGACTCGGCGCGCTCGGCCAGGCTCAGCTGGACCTCCTCGTATTCCTTCAGGCCCTTGGCCAGCGGCGCCTGCAACCCGGCGCGCACCTCCGGCGGCAGTTGCGCCAGTTGCCAGGTGGCGGAGAGGCGCACGGCGCGCAGCGGGTCGTCCAGCAGCGGGGCCAGCAGCAGTGCCTGGCGCGGCGGGCTGGCCAGGGCGGCGGCCGCGCCTATGGCGGCGTTGCGCACCAGCGGGTCGTTGTCCTTCAGGCCCTGGGCGGCCAGTTCCAGGGAGCGCGGGCTGGGATAGGCGGGCAGTTCGGCGAGCAGGGTGGCGCGGCGGATCGCCGGCAGGTCGCTGCTGGCCAGCAGCAGGTGCAGCGCCCGCGAGGCGCCGGGCTGGCCGTTGCGGGCCTTCCACAGGGTGTCGTCGTAGCGCGGCACGGCGCCGGCCGGCTTGGCGTCGCTGGCGTACCACAGGCGGAACTGCTCGCTGACCTTGGAGGCGCTGTCGCGGTGGCAGCCCATGCAGGCGTCCGGCGCGCCTATCTTCTGCGCGTGCTGCGGGTCGGGGATGCTGAAGCTGTGGTCATGCCGGTAGTGGTTGACCATGTAGTACTTGCCCGGCATGTGGCAGGACGTGCACTGCGCGCCAGGCGTGCCGCTCTGGTGGTGGTGATGTTCGGGCGAGTCGTAGTTCTTCGCCAGCAGGCCCTTGCCGTCGATGCCCGGGCGCACCGGCTTGCCGGCCGGGTTGTGGCACTGCAGGCAGAGGCCGTTGCCGGCGATCTTCACCTGGCCGCTGTGGGGGTTGTGGCAGTCGGTGCACTTCACGCCCTTCTCGAACATCTTGCTCTGGGTGAAGGAGCCCCACTCGAAGACCTCGTCCTTGATCTTGCCGTCGATCTGGTACAGCTCGCGGGTCAGCAGGCTCGGCAGGTAGTCGTCCATGAACCGGTGGCGGTGCTGGAAGCCGTCGCCCAGCGGCGCGCGGCGGGAATGGCAGCGCGCGCAGTTCTCCACCAGCTCGCTGGCGGCGGTGCTGGCGCCCAGCGGCTTGTCGAACCCGCGGCTGGCGTCGCCGTCGGGTTTCTGCGCCCATTCCAGGTGGCGCGAGGCCGGGCCGTGGCAGGCCTGGCAGCCGACGCCCAGGCTCTGCCAGTGGCTGGCGAAGGCGTTCTTGTCGGCGTCGAAGTTGCGCTTGAACTCGGTGGTGTGGCACTCGATGCACATGAAGTTGGCGTTCTGCGTCGGGCGCGTCCAGTGCAGCTCGTCCTTGAAGTCGATGCGCTGCCCGGGGTTGAGTTCGAACCAGCGCTGCTTCTGGGTATCCCAGGCGACGCCGAGGGCCTGCAGGCGGCCGCCGGGGTATTCCAGCAGGTACTGCTGCAGCGGCGCCACGCCGAAGGTGTAGGCCACCTTGAAGTCCGCCGGCTTGCCGTCGGCGCCCGGGGTGTTCACCCAGAATTCCTCGCCCTTGCGGAAGAAGCGGGTGCTTTCTGCCTCGCCCTTGAACCTGGCGTCGGCGAAGTCGCCCAGCACGTTGGCTTCGTTGGCCACCTGCATCGCCTTGTGGTGATGCGAGCCCTGCCAGTCCTGGAACTGGCCCTGGTGGCATCCCTGGCATTGCTGCTCGTCGACGAAGCCGGCCTTCGGCGCCTCGGCCACCACGGGTTTCGCCGGGGGCGCGGGCGGGCTCGCGACCGGCAGCGACGGGGCGCTGTGCTCGACGTACCACCAGGCGCCCGCGCTGGCCAGCAACAGCACGGCCACCAGCGCGGCAGCCAGGCGCCGCGCCAGGCGGGGGGAGGAGGTGGGGCGGGCCGGTGCGGCCCCTTTGCGGTCTTTCTTATGGGCAGGCTTCTGCATGCGACGTCCGTTGTTCGGGCAGCCATGTATCACGGTGGCAGCAGCTTCAGTGACTGCCGGGGGTATGTCAAACCCGGTTCCGCCGCAGTGGCGGCGGCCCCTCGAAAGGATGAGGCGCGTTCAGGGCTGGCGGATGGCGGCGACCCGGGCGCTGTCCACCTTCACCGCCGGGTTGCCGAACTGCGCCGTGAGGTAGTTGACCAGGGTGGCGATTTGCTGGTCGTCGAGCGCGCCGGCGAAGCCTGGCATGAACACTTTCTGCCCGGTGCTTTCACGGTGCACGCCGGTGAGCACGACCTGCACCAGGTTGTCCGGCTGCTGCGCGCCCACCGTGGTGTTGCGGCTGAGCATGGGGTAGTAGGCGTCCTGCGTGCCCTGGCCGTTCCAGCCGTGGCAACTGGCGCAGTTTCCGAGGAACAGCCGGGCGCCGTCGTCGCGGGTCTGGGCATCGAAGTCCTCGCCGCGCAGCGTCACCACGTCGTCGGCGGGGCCGCCCCAGGCGAAGCGCGGCTTGCGCTCGCCGTCGCCGACCGCCCTGACGCTGCGCAGGTAGTTGGCGATGGCCTGCAGGTCGTCGGGCCGCAGGTACTGGAAGCTGTGCTCCACGGCCTCGGCCATGGGCCCGGCGGCCTGGGCCTTGCCGGGCAGGCGGCCGCTGCGCAGGTACTGCACCAGTTCGGCGTCGCTCCAGCCGCCGATGCCGGCGTGGGTGTCGCTGGTGATGTTGTAGGCGTACCAGCCGCCCAGGGCGGCGCCGGCCAGGTAGCCGCTGCCCTTCTCGTCCAGGGCCTTCTCCTGGAAGGCCAGGCCGCGCGGGGTATGGCAGGTGCCGCAGTGGGCCAGGCCCTGCACCAGGTAGGCGCCGCGGTTCCAGGCCGCGCTCTGTTTCGGGTTGGGCTGGAAGGGCCGGTCGTCGTGGAACAGCGCGTTCCAGATAGCCAGCGGCCAGCGCATGTTCAGCGGCCAGGGGATGTCGCTGTCGCGGTTGGCCTGGGCCACGGCCTCGACGCCGCCGCGCAGGAAATAGGCGTAGAGGGCCTGCATGTCCGCGTCGCCGATCTTGGCGTAGGCGGTGTAGGGCATCGCCGGGTAGAGGTGCAGGCCGCCCCTGGCCACGCCTTCGCGCAGGGCGCGGGCGAAGTCTTCGTAGCTGTAGCTGCCGATGCCGGTGCGCGGATCGGGAGTGATATTGGTGGAGTAGACCGCGCCCAGCGGGGTGGTCAGCGCCAGGCCGCCGGCGAAGGGCTGGCCGCCGGGCGCGGTGTGGCAGGCGGCGCAGTCGCCGGCGCGGGCCAGGTATTCGCCGCGCTGCAGCAGTTCGGCCGGCGCCGGGTCCAGGGCCGGGGCGGCCTGGGCCAGGCAGGGCAGCAGCAGGAGGGCGGCCAGCAGGCGGGTGGACATGCTCAGGCCTCCCCTTTCAGGCGCTCGGCCAGGCGCAGGGCGAGGGCGGCGAGGCTCAGGGTGCAGTTCACCGAGCCCACCGTGGGCATCACCGCGCTGCCGGCGATGAACAGGTTGGGATGGTCGTGGCTGCGGCAGTCGCGGTCCACCACCGAGTCGCCGGGGTCGTCGCCCATCAGCGTGGTGCCGGCGATGTGGTTGTTGTTGGCGAAGCTGTCCTCGAACTGCACCTCGCTGCCGCCGAGCAGCCTGGCGGCATGGGCGTAGACCTCGCGGGTGTGCGTCGCGCTGCGGCGCACGTAGTCGTCCATGGCGTAGGTGAATTCCGGCTTGGGGATGCCCAGGGCGTCGCGCTCGCTGGCGCTGGGCACGATGCGGTTCTCAGGGCGCGGGAGGATTTCGTGGAAGCTGTCGAAACGCACGAAGCGCGCGGCGCGGTCGCGGATCTGTGCTTCCAGCTCGCGGCCGAGCAGCAGCGGGCCCTGGCGGATCAGCTCGGCGGCCACCTGGTCGACCCGCGAGAGGTTGGACAGGTGGATTTTCTTCGCCGCGTACTGGCTGCGGAAGGCGCCGTCGCGGAAGTTGACCATCGAGGTCATTTCCTGCGGCCCGCGCCCGGGCCAGAGCTTCTCGCTGGCGTAGAAGCGCACCGCGGTGCCGGGGTGGTCCATGAGGTTGCGGCCGACCATGCCGGAGGCGTTGCCGACCTCGGACATCAGCATCAGCTTGGGGGTTTCCACGCCATTGGCGGCGAGCACGAAGACCTTGCCTTCCACCCGCGTCTCCTCGCCCTGCGGGTCCTTGCAGAGGGCGGCGACTATGCGTCCGCCATCGCCCTTCTCCAGCTTGAACACCACGCTGTTGTCCAGCAGCCGGGCGCCGGCGGCCTCGGCCTTCTCGACGTGGACGATGCCGTTGTACATGGCGCCGACCGGGCAGATCGGCATGCAGTTGTTGTTGCCGCAGCAGGTCGGCCGGCCGTCGAAGGGGCGGCTGTTGCGCGCCACCGGCTCGGTGACCACGCGGTAGCCGTTGGCGTTGAGCACGTCCTTCACCCGCTGCTCGTTCCACGACAGCGGCAGCGGCGCCATGGGGTAAGCCTGGCTGCGCGGCGAGCCCAGCTCCTCGTCGGCTGGGCCCCAGACGCCTAGGGCCTCTTCGGCGCGCTGGTACCAGGGCTCCAGCTCCGCGTACTCGAACGGCCAGTCGCGGCCGACGCCGTACAGGCTCTGGAGCTTGAAGTCGCTGGGCAGGAAGCGCCAGGCCGAGGCCGCCCAGTGCCAGGTGGTGCCGCCGACCACCCGCAGGTACTGCACGTCGTAGGGATGTTCGCCCTTCTGCACCAGGTAGTGGTTGTCCGGGTGGTACTGCGGGTGCGGCGCGTGGGCCATGGACGGGTAGGGGGCCTGGTTGTCGGACTTGTCGGCCTGGTTGCGGAAGCGCTCGACGATCTCCCAGCGCGACAGCCGCGGGCCGGCCTCGAGGATCAGCACGTCCTTGCCGGCCAGGGCCAACTGGTGGGCGACCAGGGCGCCGGCGACGCCGGAGCCGACCACCACGTAGTCGGCGCTTTGCGTGTCGGCCATGCTCAGGCCCCCCGCTCGACCGGTTGCGCGGCCCAGAAGCCCGGCTGGTTGCTGCAGTAGCTGCGCGGCAGCAGCACGTCGTCCACCGCGCGGAACATCAGCGCGCTTTCATAGGCGACCACGCTGGGGTGGTCGTCCTCGCCCACGTAGCCCAGGTACCAGGCGGCGAGCATCTGCCGCGCCAGCCACTGCTGGCGCTCGCTCCAGCGCCGCGGGCCGTCGCCCAGGCGCGCCTGCAGCTCGCCCAGGCTCTGGGCGAGGGCGGTGTCGCGCTGCGCCAGGGCCAGGTACAGGCGCTGGCCGATGCGTGGGTCGAGGTTGCTGCGCCCGGTCAGGCGCTGCGACAGCGTCATGAAGATCGCCAGTTCTGCCTCGGCCTGGGGCGTCAGCGCGGCCCAGGCCATGGCTGCCGGGCCCAGCAGCAGTCCGCCGGCCACGGCGCCGCCGCAGGCCATGGCCAGCAGGCGCCGGCGGGATGGGGAAAAGCGTGGCTGGTCTGGCATGCGGACCTCTCGTTCAGCAGGCAGCGGCGGCCCGGGGCCGCGGCGGGATCACGGGGTTATGGGCCGGGTCGCGCCCGGCCTTCTGGCTTATCGTCGGCGCGCTCCAACCAAGGGTGGCGATACGCGGGCCTGCCCCTTAGTATTGCGGCATCTCGCGATTCTGCAGGGCGAATGCGCCCGCGCCGAACCTTCGGCGTGCCTCGCGGACCTCTCTACGACACGGGTTTTCCATGAAACAGTACCTCGACCTGATGCGCCACGTGCGCGAGCACGGCACCTTCAAGAGCGACCGTACCGGCACCGGCACCTACAGCGTATTCGGCTATCAGATGCGCTTCGACCTGGGCGAAGGCTTCCCCCTGGTGACCACCAAGAAGTGCCACCTGAAATCGATCGTCCACGAGCTGCTGTGGTTCCTCAAAGGTTCCACCAACATCGCCTACCTGAAGGAAAACGGCGTCTCCATCTGGGACGAATGGGCCGACGAGAACGGCGACCTGGGCCCGGTCTACGGCTACCAGTGGCGCTCCTGGCCGGCGCCGGACGGCCGCCACATCGACCAGATCGCCAACCTGATGACGATGCTGAAGAACAACCCGGACTCGCGCCGCCTGATCGTCTCGGCCTGGAACCCCGCGCTGATCGACGAGATGGCCCTGCCGCCGTGCCACGCGCTGTTCCAGTTCTACGTCGCCGACGGCAAGCTCAGCTGCCAGCTGTACCAGCGCTCGGCGGACATCTTCCTCGGCGTGCCCTTCAACATCGCCAGCTACGCCCTGCTGACGCTGATGGTGGCCCAGGTCGCCGGCCTGCAGCCGGGCGACTTCATCTGGACCGGCGGCGACTGCCACCTGTACGCCAACCACCTGGAACAGGCCGACCTGCAGCTGAGCCGCGAGCCGCTGCCGCTGCCGACCATGAAGCTCAACCCCGAGGTGAAGGACCTGTTCGACTTCCGCTTCGAGGACTTCGAGCTGGTCGGCTACGAGTCCCATCCGCACATCAAGGCGCCTGTCGCCGTCTGACCGCCCGCCTCTTCGCCCCCGCCCATGTGGTGGGGGCCTTCCTCCCGTTCTGCCCTTGCCCAAGAGCGGACTCCGTCCGCGATTCGCGCGCAGGGCGCGCTCCTACATGGGAATGGCGTGGGGGCGTAGCGTAAGCGGATCTTATCCGCAAACCGCGCCGGGACGTCCGGCTATCGCGGACAAGGTCTGCTCCTACGGTTCCAGGAAGCACGGCTTTTCGTAGGATGGCGTTGAGCGAAGCGATACCCATCAGCGCAACTGCATGGGTTTCGCAAGCTCAACCCATCCTACGAAAAGCACCTCGACGCAGACAGTTGCCCCTACGTTGTTTTCAATCGCGCCAAGGTGCTGGGCTCTTCGTAAATACTGCCCGCCGCTGCGCTATCCATTCGATTGGTAGTGCTTCATTTCGCATAGCGATACAAGGTTCCGCCTGATCGTGGCGGCTTGCTATGCTGCCCCGATCGCCCGTCGCTGTCCGGACGGCCCCACTGCGCTTGCGCCGCGCCATGCCCTTGCGCCGAACAACGATAACGACGGGGAAATGTCATGCAGCCTTTCAGCTTCGCCACCACCGCGCAGATCCTTTGCGAGAGCGGTTCCGCCGTCCGCCTCGGCGCGCTTTGCCGGGAGCGCGGCGCCGACCGCGTGCTCATCGTCAGCGACCCCGGCATCACCCGCCTGGGCCTGCTCGACGGGGTGCTGCCGGGCTTCGCCGCCGCCGGGGTGGCGGTGCAGGTGTTCGACCAGGTGCTGGCCGACCCGCCGGAGGCGGTGGTCCTGCAGGCCGCCATGCAGGCGCTGGAGATGGGCGCGCAACTGGTGGTCGGCTTCGGCGGCGGCAGTTCCATGGACGTGGCCAAGCTGGTCGCCCTGCTGGCCCACCCGCAGGCCAGCCAGGCCCTGCCGGAGCTGTTCGGCGTGGGCAATGCCCGCGGCCCGCGGCTGCCGCTGATCCAGGTGCCGACCACCGCCGGCACCGGCTCGGAAGTCACCCCCATCGCCATCGTCACCACCGGCGCCACCACCAAGAGCGGCGTGGTCAGCCCGCACCTGCTGCCGGACCTGGCCCTGCTCGATGCGGACCTGACCCTCGGCCTGCCGCCGGCGGTGACCGCGGCCACCGGCATCGACGCCATGGTCCATGCCATCGAGGCCTACACCAGCAAGCTGAAGAAGAACCCGCTGTCCGACCTGCTGGCCCGCGAGGCCCTGCGCCTGCTGGCGCGGAACCTCGATGCGGTGGTGCACGACGGCGCCAACCGCGAGGCGCGCCAGGCCATGCTGCTGGGCGCCTGCCTGGCCGGCCAGGCCTTCGCCAACGCACCGGTGGCGGCGGTGCACGCCCTGGCCTACCCGCTGGGCGGGCATTTCCACATTCCCCACGGCCTGTCCAACGCGCTGGTGCTGCCGGAGGTGATGCGCTTCAATGCGCCGGCCGCCGCTGCGCTGTACGCGGAACTGGCGCCGCTGTTGCTCGGCGAGCGCCTGCGCCCCGGCGACCGCGACGGCCTGGTCGGGCAGTTCATCGACGAGCTGGCGGACCTCAGCCCACGCTGCGGCCTGCCTTCGCGCCTGCGCGACGCCGGGGTGCCGGAGCACATGCTGCGGCTGTTGGCCAGCGACGCCATGCAGCAGCAGCGCCTGCTGGTCAACAACCCGCGCGAGGTCGACGAGGCCGATGCCCTGGCGATCTACCGCGCCGCCTACTGAGGACGACATGAGCGAACACCCCAGCCGCGCCGACTACCGGCACTTCCAGCCGATCACCACGCGCTGGCACGACAACGACATCTACGGCCACGTGAACAACGTGACCTACTACGGCTTCTTCGACACCGCGGTGAACACCTACCTGATCGAGCAGGGCGGGCTGGACATCCACGACGGCGAGGTGGTCGGCTTCGTGGTCAGCTCCAGCTGCGACTACTTCGCCCCCGTGGCCTTCCCCGAGCGCATCGAGGTCGGCCTGCGCGTCGGCAAGCTGGGCAACAGCTCGGTGCAGTACGAGCTGGCGGTGTTCCGTCAGGGCGAGGACCTGGCCTGCGCCGCCGGGCGCTTCGTGCACGTCTTCGTCGAACGCGCGGGCAACCGGCCGGTGCCGATTCCCGCCGGCCTGCGCGAGGCGATGCAGGCGTTGCTGGCAGGCTGAGCCCGGTTGAGCGCGCCCTGCACCCAACCTCCAATCCGCCGTTTCACCTACGGCCAGGGGCTCCAGCCACCATGAAAAACGCCGTTTCCTCTCAGGGAGGAAACGGCGTTTTGCGTGGCCTGTGCGACTGAAGGCTCAGTCGCGGTGTTTGTGCCGGCGCTTGTGCTTATGCTTGTGGCCGCTGTCGTGATGATCCTTGTCATCGGCCAGCGAGCTGCCCACCGCGCCGCCGGCCGCGCCGCCCAGGCCGGCGCCGATGGCTGCGCCGGTGGAGCCGCCGACCTTGTTGCCCAGCACCGAGCCGCCGGCCGCGCCAGGCCGCCGCCGATGGCGGCCTCGGTCTTCTTGCCGTCCTTGGCGCTCATGGCGCCGCCGGCCGCACCGCCGACGCCGGCGCCGATGGCCGCGCCGGTGCTGCCACCCAGGGCGCCGCCGACGACGTTGCCCAGGGCGCCGCCCAGGCCGCTACCGACCGCCGCGTTGGTGTTGTCGCCGGCCAGGGCGTACTGGCTGGCGACCAGGCCGAGGGCCAGGGCCGAGAGAGTCTTGCGCATGTTCGAACCTTTCAGGAGGGAAGGGGGTGGAAGCATTGTTCCGAACGCAAAACAGCCGGACAAGGGTGTCCGGCTGAGCTGCGGGGTTTATCGCGGGGCGCCTGCCCTGGGTCAATCCCAGTGCTTGTGGTGGCGATGGTGCTTGTACCAGCCGCGATGACGGCCACGGTCGTGCCAGTGGTGGCGGTCGTCGTAGCGGGCGCGGCGGTAGCCGCGGTAGTCGTCGTCATCGTCGTGGCGGTTGCTGTCGGCATAGTGGTTGCCCAGGGCGCCACCGCCGCCGCCGCCCAGGGCCGCGCCGATCAGGCCGCCGGTGCTGCCGCCGATCTTGTTGCCGATGACCTGGCCGCCGGCTGCGCCGAGGCCGCCGCCGATGGCCGCTTCGGTCTTGTTGCCGCGGCGGGCGCCGACCGCGCCGCCGGCCGCGCCACCGACACCGGCGCCAATGGCTGCGCCGGTGCTGCCGCCGACCGCCTGGCCGACGACGGTACCCAATACCCCGCCCAGGGCGCCACCGACGCCGGCACGGGTGTCGCCGTCCGCGAAGGCGGAACCACCGACCAGCGCAAGAGACAACAGGAGCATCGAGGAGTACTTCATAGAGAGGTTCTCTGTGTGGATGTTGGCGCCGATGCTGCTGTTGTACGAAGGCGCTTACAAGCCTCTGCCGACGAGTGACGCGACTTTCATCAAAAAACGCAAGTATATGATTTAAGAACAGAACTTTTTCTATTTCGGGCTGTCAGAATGACATTCCGAGGGTACGGAATTCGCGTGTTTTTCTCACAAAATGCTGTTGCAATGATGGCATTTCACGCGATTGGGAAAAAGGCGAAAGCCGATTCCGTAGACCAGCCTCGGCCCTTTCCCGTTGAATTTTCCGGATGAATGACCCGGGCGTACAACCATTCGAGGTCGTACGCCCGAGCAGCCTCAGAAGATGCGGCCGTCGTCCCGGGCGTTTTCCAGGCGCACCGCGACGAACTTCGAGGTGGGGGTGAAGCTGCCTTCGCCGTGGCTTTCCAGCGGCACCAGCGGGTTGGTCTCCGGATAGTAGGCGGCCGCCTGGCCTTCCGGTACGTCGAACGCCAGCAGGGTGAAGCCGCTGACCCGCCGTTCCACGCCGTCGTCCCACAGGGAAACCATGTCCACCTTCTGCCCGGGTTCGAAGCCCAGCCGGCGGATGTCCGCCTCGTTGGCGAAGACCACCTCGCGCTGGCCGCGCACGCCGCGGTAGCGGTCGTCCAGGCCGTAGATGGTGGTGTTGTACTGGTCGTGGGAGCGCAGCGTCTGGAGGATCAGGTCGGGGCGCTGGCCGGTGCGCCGCACCTGCTCCGGCAGCAGGTCCTCGGGCAGGGGCGCGGCGCTGAAGTTGGCCAGGCCGCTGGCGGTGTTCCAGCGCCGTTCCCGGGCCGCGTTGCCCAGGTAGAAGCCGCCCGGGTGCTTGACCCGCTGGTTGAAGCCGGCGAAGCCGGAGATGGTGTCGGCGATCAGCTCGCGGATGCGGTCGTAGTCGGCGATCAGCGCGTCCCAGTCCACCGGGCGGTTGCCCAGGGTGGCCTTGGCCATGCCGGCGATGATCGCCGGTTCCGAGCGCATCTGCGTCGACAGCGGCTCCAGCTGGCCGTAGGAGGCGTGGAGCATGCTGAAGGAGTCTTCCACGGTCACCGCCTGCGGGCCGCCGGCCTGGCGGTCGACGTCGGTGCGGCCGAGGCAGGGCAGGATCAGCGCGTCTTCGCCGCAGGTCAGGTGGCTGCGGTTGAGCTTGGTGCTGATGTGCACGGTCAGCGCGCAGCTTGCCAGGGCGCGGTGGGTGCGCGGGCTGTCCGGCGTGGCCTGGGCGAAGTTGCCGCCCAGGCCGATGAACACCCGCGCCTTGCCTTCGAGCATGGCGTTGATGGCTTCCACGGTGTTGTGGCCGTTGTGCCGCGGCACCTGGAAGGCGAAGCGTTTCTCCAGGGCATCGAGCAGCGCCGCTGGCGGCCGGTCGTTGATGCCCATGGTGCGGTCGCCCTGCACGTTGCTGTGGCCACGCACCGGGCACAGGCCGGCGCCGGGCCGGCCGATGTTGCCGCGCAGCAGCTGCAGGTTGACCACTTCCTGGAGGGTCGGCACCGAATGGCGGTGCTGCGTCAGGCCCATGGCCCAGCACATGATCACGCGCTCGGCGCGGCGGTACATGGTCGCCGCCGTCTCGATCTCGGTCAGGCTCAGGCCCGACTGGCGCTCGATGGCGTCCCAGGCGGTGGCGTCCAGCTCGGCCAGGTAGGCCTCGACGCCATGGGTGTGTTCGGCGATGAAGGCGTGGTCGAACACCGCCGGCTCGCCCTTGGCCTGGGCCTCGCGCTCCCACTGCAGGAGGAACTTGGCCATGCCGCGCACGGCGGCCATGTCGCCGCCCAGGGCGGGGCGGAAGAACGCGGTGTTCAGCGGCTCGGAGCCGTTGGTCAGCATCTCCAGGGCGTGCTGCGGGTGCTGGAAGCGTTCCAGGCCGCGCTCCTTGAGCGGGTTGAAGGCCACCACCTGGGCGCCGCGCTTCACCGCCTCGCGCAGCGGTTCGAGCATGCGCGGGTGGTTGGTGCCGGGGTTCTGGCCGAACACGAAGATGGCGTCGGCGTGCTCGAAGTCGTCGAAGGTGACGGTGCCCTTGCCGACCCCGACGCTTTGCCCCAGGGCCACGCCGCTGGCCTCGTGGCACATGTTCGAGCAGTCCGGGAAGTTGTTGGTGCCGAAGGCGCGGACGAACAGCTGGTAGAGGAAGGCCGCCTCGTTGCTGGCCCGGCCGGAGGTGTAGAACTCGGCCTGGTCGGGGCTTTCCAGGCTGTTCAGGTGCTTGGCCACCAGGGCGAAGGCCTCGTCCCAGCTCACCGGCACGTAGCGGTCGCTGGCGCGGTCGTAGCGCATCGGCTCGGTCAGCCGGCCCTGGTACTCCAGCCAGTAGTCGCTCTGCTCGCGCAGCGCGCTGACGCTGTGGCGGGCGAAGAAGGCGGCGTCCACGCGGCGCTTGGTGGCTTCCCAGTTCACCGCCTTGGCGCCGTTCTCGCAGAACTTCACCCGGCCGTCCTCGGGGGAGTCGCCCCAGGCGCAGCCGGGGCAGTCGAAGCCGCCGTTCTGGTTGGTCTTGAGCAGCGCGCGCAGGTTCTTCAGCGGCTGCTTGCTATCCAGCCAGAAGCGCGTGACGCTGATCAGCGCGCCCCAGCCGGCTGCCGGGCCCTTGTAGGGTTGGTAACGGGGGTTGATCGGTTGCAGGCTCATCGGGATGTCGGGTGTCGGTGGGAGGCCGGCGCCGGGCTGTAGACCCGCGGCGCGTTGTGGTGGGGGAGGTGGACCAGGTTCAGCCGGTGCCCGCGCGCCCACTCGACGGTGAGCGCGCTGGGCGCGGACAGGCTGACCAGGGTGGCGATGCCGGCGCGCACGGCCTTTTGGATCAGCTCCAGGCTGCAGCGGCTGGTGACCACCGCGAAGCCCTCGCGGCAGTCCAGGCGTTGCTGCTTGAGCGCGCCTATCAGTTTGTCCAGGGCGTTGTGCCGGCCGATGTCCTCGCGGCACAGGACGATGCTGCCGCTGCCGTCGACATACAGCGCCGCGTGCAGCGCGCCGCTGCGCTGCGCCAGGCTCTGCGCCTGCTCGATGCGCTGGCGCAGGCCCTGCAGATGGGCCGCAGGCGGCAGCGGCGCCGGTTCCAGCGGGCGCAGTTCGGGCAGCGCCTGTTCCAGCGCTTCCATGCCGCACAGGCCGCAGCCGCTGGTACCGGCCAGGCGCCGGCGCAGGCGCTTGAGCGCCCAGAAGGCGCGGTTGGTGATCTGCACGTCGACGCTGACGGCGTCGGCGAGGCGCTTCAGGCGGATGTCATAGATGTCGTCGATGGACTCGACCAGGCCGGCGCTCAGGCTGAAGCCGCGGACGAAATCCTCGAGGTCGCCGGGCGAGGCCATCATCACGGCCTGGCTCAGGCCGTTGTAGGCGATGGCCAGGGCCACTTCCTCGGCCAGCACGGCGCTGCCGGAAGCGGGCCCGCTGCCCAGTTCGGCATAGGCGTAGGCGCCCTCGGCTGCGGCATCCGCGGGCACCGGGCGATCTGGCTGGCAAGGCATGGGGTGGGCACTGTATTCGAATAATGGCCCCAGCCTAAGCCTGGGGGCCGAGGGTGTCTAATCGGCAGCGCCTATGCCGTGATCGATGGCATCTATCACCAAGCTGGGCGGGGCGTTCCGTCGGGTGCCGCCGGCTTTCGGACGACTCCTATCGTTGTCTCCCCGGGTGGCGTCTAGACTTCCTGGCGGCGCGGGCGGCCTGGAGCCGGCCGCTGGAACCGTAACCGCAAGGAGAAAGGACATGGGCATTCTGTCATTCGTTAAGGAAGCCGGCGAGAAACTGCTGGGCGGCCTGCTGGGCGACAAGGCGCAGGCCGCCGATTCGCTGAAGGAGCACGTGGCCAAGGTCGGCCTGGGCAACCCGAACATCCAGGTCAGCGTCGAGGGCGACAAGGTGATCGTCAGCGGCGAGGCGGCCAGCCAGGAAGAGAAGGAGAAGATTCTCCTGGCCCTGGGCAACGTCGAAGGCGTGGCCGGCGTCGAGGACAGCATCAGCGTGCCCCAGGCGGCGCCGGCGGCGCGCTTCGTGACGGTGAAGAAGGGCGACACTCTGAGCGCCATCGCCAAGGCCGAGTACGGCAACGCCAACGCCTACATGAAGATTTTCGAGGCCAACAAGCCGATGCTCAGCCACCCGGACAAGATCTACCCGGGGCAGGTGCTGCGGATTCCGGAATAAGGCGGGCAGGCGGGGGATCGATACCCTGTAACGGCGCTCTTTGTAGGATGGGTTGAGCGAAGCGAAACCCATGCAGCGGTGGTGATGGGTATCGCTTCGCTCAACACCATCCTACGACGGTGTTCTTCCTACAGGCCCTCGATCAATGCGCGGTAATCCTCCACCGCCGCGAACTCCGCCGTGTCCTTCGCCCCCTGGCGGCTGTCCGGCTGGCGTACCGCCAGCAGGTGGCCGACACCGAAGGCGCGGGCGCTGCGCAGGATCGGCAGGCTGTCGTCGATGAACAGGCTGCGCGCCGGCTCGAAGCCGAAGTCGGCGTGCAGGGCCTGCCAGAACTGCTGGTCTTCCTTGGGGAAGCCGTAGTCGTGGGAGCTGATCAGGCGGTCGAACCAGGGCGCCAGCTCCACCCGCTCCAGCTTCAGCGACAGCGAATCGCGGTGCGCGTTGGTGATCAGCGCCACGCGCTTGCCGGCGCCGCGCAGGGCGGCGAGGAAGGTGTCGGCGTCCGGGCGCAGGGCGATCAGGTGCGCCACCTCGCGCTTGAGGTCGCGGACCGGCAGCTTCAGTTCGCGGCTCCAGAAGTCCAGGCAATACCAGTTGAGCTGCCCGGCGTTGTCGCGGAACAGCGGCAGCAGCTCGGCGTCGGCCTGCTCGCGGCTGATGCCGTGGTGCTCGGCGTAGCGCTGCGGCAGGTGCTCGAGCCAGAAATGGTTGTCGAAGTGCAGGTCGAGAAGGGTGCCGTCCATGTCCAGCAAGACGCTGTCGATCCCGGCCCAGTCCAGGCGTGGCATGTTCTGCCCTGTCGCGAAGTGCCGTCCTGTCGCCATCGAGGCGCAAGGATCGGCACGGATTATCGGAAAAGGCGGGTATCATAGCCCACCCGGACCCGCCCCAGGAGTCGTCCCATGCGTCAGAAACCCGAGGTGCTCGCCCGCGAGATCGTCGCCAAGAGCCGCCTGTTCGCAGTCGAAGAGCTGCAGTTGCGCTTCGCCAACGGCGTCGAGCGGACCTACGAGCGCCTGGTGGGCAAAGGCCAGGGTTATGGCGCGGTGATGGTGGTGGCGCTGCTGGACGCCGAGCACGCCGTGCTGGTTGAGGAGTACTGCGCCGGCGTCGACGAATACCAACTGTCGCTGCCCAAGGGCCTGGTGGAGCCGGGCGAGGACGTGCTGGCCGCGGCCAACCGCGAGCTGAAGGAAGAGGCCGGCTATGGCGCCGGGCAGTTGGAGTACATCACCGAGCTGTCGCTGTCGCCGGGCTACATGAGCCAGCGCATCCAGGTGGTGCTGGCCCGCGACCTCTACGCCGAAAGCCTGCCGGGCGACGAACCCGAGCCGCTGCGGGTGGACCGCATCAACCTGCGCGAGCTGTCCAGCCTGGCGCAGAACGCCGCCTTCAGCGAAGGCCGCGCCCTGGCCGCGCTCTACCTGGTGCGCGACATCCTGATCCAGCGTGGGGAGCTGCAGCTCTGATGCAAGACCTGATTCCATCCGTCGTGGCGCTGGCGCAGCGCGCCGGCGAAGTCATACTGCCGTTCTGGCGCAGCGAACTGAAAGTGGACGAGAAGGCCGACGCCTCGCCGGTGACCGCCGCCGACCTGGCCGCGCACCGCGTGCTGGAAGCAGGCCTGCGCGCGCTGGCGCCGGAGGTGCCGGTGCTGTCCGAGGAGGATTGCGCCATCGCCCTGGCCGAGCGCAGCCAGTGGTCGCGCTGGTGGCTGGTCGACCCGCTGGACGGCACCAAGGAGTTCATCGCCGGCAGCGAGGAATTCACCGTCAACGTCGCCCTCATCGAGCACGGCAAGGTGCTGTTCGGCGTGGTCGGCATTCCGGCCACCGGCCGCTGCTACTACGGCGGCGCCGGTCTGGGCGCCTGGCGCCGGGATGCGAGCGGCGCGGTCGAACCGATCAGCGTGCGCACCGCGCCTGCCGAAGCCTTCACCGTGGTGGCCAGCAAGCGCCACTCCAGCCCGGCCCAGGAGCGCCTGCTGGCCGGCCTGGGCGAGCGCTTCGGCGACCTGGAGCTGGCCAATATCGGCAGCTCGCTGAAATTCTGCCTGCTGGCCGAAGGCTCGGCCGACTGCTACCCGCGCCTGGCGCCCACCTCGCAGTGGGACACCGCGGCGGCCCAGGGCGTGCTGGAAGGCGCCGGCGGCGAAGTGCTGGACCTGCGCGGCGAAGCCTTCACCTACGAGGCCCGCGAGGATTACCTGAACGGCTCCTTCCTGGCCCTGCCGAAGGCGGCGGCCTGGCGCGACGAGCTGATCCAGCTGGCCCGCGCGCTGGATTGATTTCCCGCGCCCTGCGCACGGAATCGCTTCCCGTAGGACCTTGTCCGCGATAGCCGGACACACCGGCGTGGTTCGCGGATAAGATCCGCTCCTACGCCACGCCTCCGCGCCATTCCCATGTAGGAGCGCGCCCTGCGCGCGAAATCGCGGGCAGGGCCCGCTCCTACAGTTCAACTGAGGCATGGTGCTTCCCGTAGGCGGACCTTGTCCGCGATAGCCGGACACACCGGCGCGATTCGCGGATAAGATCCTCCTACGCCACGCCTCCGCGCCATTCCCATGTAGGAGCGCGCCCTGCGCGCGAAATCGCGGGCAGGGCCCGCTCCTACAGTTCAACTGAGGCATGGTGCTTCCCGTAGGAGCGGACCTTGTCCGCGATAGCCGGACACACCGGCGCGATTCGCGGATAAGATCCGCTCCTACGCCACGCCTCCGCGCCATTCCCATGTAGGAGCGCGCCCTGCGCGCGATTTCGCGGGCAGGGCCCGCTCCTACAGTTCAACATGAGGCATGGTGCTTCCCGTAGGAGCGGACCTTGTCCGCGATAGCCGGACACACCGGCGCGATTCGCGGATAAGATCCGCTCCTACGGGGCTGCAAGGGAAACACCCGTAGGATGGTGTTGAGCGAAGCGATACCCATCAGCGCAACCGCATGGGTTTCGCAGGCTCAACCCATCCTACGAAGAGCATCTCGGCGCAGCCGGCAAGACAGCTGCCCCTGGCAAGCGAAGCGGTTCGCGAGCAAGCTTGCGCCTACAGACAGATCATCATCGCCGTGACTTTCCATGCCTGAATTACCCGAAGTCGAAACCACCCGCCGGGGCATCGCGCCCTATCTCGAAGGCCAGCGCGTCAGCCGCGTGGTGGTCCGCGACCGGCGCCTGCGCTGGCCGGTGCCCGAGGACCTGGACGTGCGCCTGTCCGGGCAACGCATCCTGCAGGTCACGCGGCGGGCCAAGTACCTGTTGCTGGAGGCCGAGGCGGGCACGCTGATCAGCCACCTGGGCATGTCCGGCAGCCTGCGCCTGGTGGAATGCGGCCTGGCGGCGGCCAAGCACGAGCACGTGGACATCGAGCTGGAGTCGGGCCTGGCGCTGCGCTACACCGACCCGCGGCGCTTCGGCGCGTTGCTCTGGAGCCAGGCGCCGCTGGAGCACGAGCTGCTGCGCCACCTGGGCCCGGAACCGCTCACCGACGCCTTCGAGGGCGAGCGCCTGTACCAGCTGTCCCGCGGGCGCAGCATGGCGGTCAAGCCGTTCATCATGGACAACGCCGTGGTGGTCGGGGTGGGCAACATCTACGCCACCGAGGCGCTGTTCGCCGCCGGCATCGACCCGCGCCGCGAGGCCGGGAGCATTTCGCGGGCGCGCTACCTGAAGCTCGCCGAGGAGATCAAGCGCATCCTGGCCATCGCCATCGAGCGCGGCGGCACCACCCTGCGCGACTTCGTCGGCGGCGATGGCCAGCCCGGCTACTTCCAGCAGGAGCTGTTCGTCTACGGCCGCGGCGGGGAGTTCTGCAAGGTTTGCGGCAGTACCCTGCGCGAGGTGCGCCTGGGCCAGCGCGCCAGCGTCTACTGTCCGCGCTGCCAACGCTGAGCGGGCGCTTTTCCGCTATTGCTATCGGGTGGTTCGCGAGCAAGAACTAGGCGTCCTCCTCGCTCCTACGAAGAGCGGCCGCCTGTAGGAGCGAGCTTGCTCGCGAACCCTGCCCTGCACCCATAACAACAAGAAGGTCCATCGATGTCCGGCAACTACCTGCCCCGCAACCCTTTCGCCGAATGGCTCGGCCACGGCATGCTCAAGGCCGCCGGCTGGCGCATCGAAGGCGCGCTGCCGCCCCTCGAAAAGTTCGTGGTGATAGGCGCGCACCACACTTCCAACTGGGATTTCATGCTGTTCCTGGCGGCCAAGTTCGTGCTGCGCCTGAACGCCCGCTGGTTCGCCAAGCACACCCTGTTCCGCCGGCCGTTTGGCGGCCTGCTGCGGCGCTGGGGCGGCATCCCGATCCAGCGCCACCTCAAGCTGAACACCGTGGAGCAGGCGGTGCAGGCCTTCCGCGACAGCCGCGAGATGATCCTGATCATCTCCCCCGAGGGCACGCGCAAGAAGGTCGAGCGCTGGAAGATGGGCTTCTACCACATCGCCCGCGGCGCCAGCGTGCCGGTGGTGCTGGCGGCGCTGGACTACGGCAACCGCCGCATCGTCATCGGCGAGCCGTTTTGGCCGAGCGGCGACGAGGCGGCCGACCTGCAGCGGATGCTGGCCTTCTACCGCCCCTTCGTGCCGAGGAAGCCGGAGCACGCCTTCCTCGGCGGTTGATGGCCATCACGCTGACAAGCCCTGTCGCGCTGATATAGTTAATGGCAGTCTGCCTGCCAACCCAGCATAAAAAAGGATTTACGCCATGAACCTGTTCCGCGCCCTGGCCGTCGTTCTGGCCCTGACCTTCGGTCTGTCGGCCGTTACCGCCCAGGCCTCCGACGCGATCAGCAACACCTCCAGCGGGGACCCGATCTACAGCACCGATTCGCCGCCGTTCTACAAGATGCTCGGCGACCTGATCATCGCCCGCCCGCTGCTGCTGGGCGCCACCGTGATCGGCACCGCGGCCTTCATCGTCAGCCTGCCGTTCACCGCCCTGGGCGGCAACGTCAAGGAAGCCGGCCAGGCGCTGGTGGTGGACCCGGGCAAGGCCACCTTCGTACGCTGCCTGGGCTGCACCGAAAGCGGCTACAAGCAGGACTGATCCTCTGTCGCGCCGGTACGCCGGCGCGCCCTTGCCGAGGGGGCCATGGCCCGTAGCGAACTGAAGAAGCACCTGCGCCCGCTGCTCCTGCTGCTGGCGGGGGGCGGGCTCGGCTACGCCTTCTGGTCCAGCGCCGGGCTGCTACAGCTGGGCGCGGGCCTGGCGCTGTTCCTGTTCGGCATGCAGTGCCTGGAGGAGGGCCTGCGCGACCTGGCCGGCAGCCAGCTGGAGCTGTGGCTCGAACGCAGCACCTCGACGCCGTCCAAGAGCCTGCTGTTCGGCCTGTGCGGCACCTTCGTGCTGCAGTCCAGCACCCTGGTCTCGCTGCTCACCATCGCCTTCATCAGCACCGGGCTGATCCAGCTGGCCAGCGGCATCGCCATCCTCTTCGGCGCCAACCTCGGCGCCACCAGCGGCATCTGGCTGCTGGCCCTGGCCGGGCAGAACCTCAGCCTGAGCCCGCTGGCCCTGCCGCTGCTGGTGTTCGGCGTGCTGGCCAGCTTCAACGGGCCCAAGAGCAAGGCCGCCGGGCGCATCCTCATGGGCATCGCCTTCATCTTCCTGGGCATCGACCAGATCAAGGAAGGCTTCTCCAGCTTCGGCGACGCCATGGACATGACCGGCCTGCAGGCCGAAGGCGTGCTGGGGGCCCTGCTGTTCGTCGGCATCGGCACCCTGGTCACCGTGGTGCTGCAGTCCAGCCACGCCACCCTGATGCTGACCCTCGCCGCGCTGGCCGGCGGCCAGCTGGAGCTGGGCCAGAGCCTGGCCATCGCCATCGGTTCCAACGTCGGCAGCAGCGTGACCACCGCTTTCGTCGGCTCCCTGGGCGGCAACCGCAACGGCCAGCGCCTGGCCCTGGCCCACGTGCTGTTCAACGTAGTCAGCGGAGTGATCGCCTTCATCCTACTGGCGCCGCTGACCTGGCTGGTGCGCTGGCTGACCGCCCAGGTCGGCCTGGGCGACAACCTGCTGATCCAGCTGGCGGCCTTCCACACCCTGTTCAACGGCATGGGCGTGCTGCTGTTCTGGCCGTTGCAGACGCGCCTGGCGCAGTGGCTGATCCGCTGGCTGCCGGACGTCGAGGAGCCTTCGGTGCTGATCACCGACCTGGCCCCGGCGACCGCGGTGCAACTGCCGGAGCGCACTCATGCGCGCTACCTCAGCGAGCGCGCCCTGGACTCGGCGGACGCCGCCGCCAGCGCGGTGACCCAGGAGCTGCAGCACCTCGGGCGCCTGAGCATCGAGGTGATCTGCCACGCGCTCTACCTGCCGGTGGACCTGCTCAACCAGCCGAAGGTGGACGAGGCCGCCCTGCACGCCGGGCCGGAGCGCTTCGCCATGGACGCCCAGGCGCTCTACCAGCAGCACATCAAGGGCGTGTACGGTGACCTGTTGAGCTTCATGGGGCGCCTGGAGACGCCGCTGGACGAGGCGCACCAGCATTTCTGGATGGCCTGCCAGGTGGCGGCGCTGCAACTGGTGGACGCGGTTAAGGACGCCAAGCACCTGCAGAAGAACCTGGGGAGGGCGCTGCAGGGCGAGCCTTCGGTTGCGCGGGAATGCTATCTGGAGCTGCGTCGCCACCTGCTGGGCGCGTTGCGCGAGGTGCGCGCCATCGGCGCCCTCGACCCCCGCCAGCTGCCGGAAGGCGCCTGGGCCGCGCGCCTGGCGCTGTTCGACGAACAGGCCGCGGAATTCGACGGCGCCTTCCGCAACCGCCTGTTCGCCGCGGTGCGCCGCCACGAGCTGGACGGCGCCCAGACCAGCTCGCTGATGAACGACCTGGGCTACGCCAGCCGCATCGTGCAGAGCCTGCGCAACGTGCTGCAGCTGCGCGCCGAGCAGGGCCTGGACGGCGCCCTGCCCGAGCGCGATGCCGACGGGGCGCCCTCGCTGCTGGTGCCCTGACTCAGTAGTGCACCGTGGTCCCGGCGGCCAGGCCGATGCCGCGCGGGTCGCTGGCGGCATCCACGTTCCCGGTCTTCTTGCGCCACAGCAGCACCTGCTGGTTGCCGTAGGACGGGGCGACTTCCTTGAGACTGTAGCCACGGCCATTCAGCTCGGCTTTCTGCGCCTCGGTGAAGGTGCGCGGCTCGTGCTCCAGCACGTCGGGCAGGTACTGGTTGTGGTAGCGCGGCGCGCCCACCCAGCTCTGCACCGAGCGGCCGTCCAGGTACTGCAGCATGGCCAGCAGCACCATGCTGGGGATGCGGCTGCCGCCCGGGGTGCCGAAGGCCGCCAGCTCGTCGGGGCTTTCGATGAAGCTCGGGCTCATGCTCGACAGCGGGCGCTTGCCGGGGGCGATGGCGTTGGCCGCGCTGCCGGCCAGGCCGTAGGCGTTGCTGCCCTGGATGTCGGCGGCGAAGTCGTCCATTTCGTCGTTGAGCAGCACGCCGGTGCCGGGCGGGGTGAAGGTGGCGCCGAACGGCAGGTTCACCGAGAGGGTGGCGGCCACCGCGTTGCCCTGTTCGTCGATCACCACGAAGTGCGTGGTGTGGTCGCCCTCGCGCCAGCTCGGCGCCGGCGGCAGGGACGCGCTGGGCGTGGCGCGGCGCGGGTCGATGCCGGCGGCCAGGCGCTTGAGGTAGTCGGGGGCGAGCAGTTGCTGCGCCGGGTTGGCGATGCGGTCCGGGTCGCCAAGCATGCTGCGGTCGTGGTAGGCGCGGCGCAGGACCTCGGCCACGTAGTGCACGCGCTGGATGGGCTCGGCCTTCTGCCAGGGCAGCTGGGCGAGCATACCCAGGCTCTGGGCGATGGCCACGCCGCCGGCCGAGGGCGGCGGCGCGCTGACCAGCTCGCGGCCGTCGCCCAGCGGGTAGCGCAGCGGCTGGCGCTCCACCACCTGGTAGCTGCGCAGGTCTTCCAGGCTCCAGACGCCGCCGGCGGCGCGCACGCCCTGCACCAGTTTCTCCGCCGTCTCGCCTTCGTAGAAGCCGCTGCGGCCGTAGCGCGCCAGGCGCGACAGGGTGTTGGCCAGCTCCGGCTGGCGCAGCAGGTCCCATTCCTCGGGCAGGTTGCCCTGCTGCAGGAAGATGCGCGAGGTCTCGCGGTCCTTGCGCATGGCTTCCAGGCGGCCGGCGGCGCGGGTGATGTAGATGCGGTCGACGGAGACGCCGTCGGTGGCCAGGCGGATCGCCGGCACCAGGTTGTCGGCCAGCGGCTTGCGGCCGAAGCGGCTGGTGAGCTCCACCAGGGCCGCGGGCAGGCCGGGGATGGCGGCGGCCAGCGGGCCGTTCAGCGACAGTTCCGGCTGCACCTTGCCGTTGCGCACGTACATCTGCGCGCTGGCGGCCAGCGGCGCGCGCTCGCGGGCGTCGATGAAGCGGTAGCTGGGCGTCGGCCCGGCCTGGCGCAGCAGGAAGAAGCCGCCACCGCCCAGGCCCGAGCTGTAGGGTTCGGCCACTGCCAGGGCGGCGGCGATGGCCACCGCGGCGTCGAAGGCGTTGCCGCCGCCGGCGAGGGTTTCCAGGCCGGCCACGGTGGCCGCCGGGTGGGCGCTGGCCACGGTGGCCTGGGCGACCGGCTGGCTGGCGGCATGGACGCTGGCGGCGCCGAGCAACAGCAGGCCGCAGGCGAGGGCGAGGGAACGGAAACTGTGGTTCAGCAGGGACATGGCATCTCACGAATCGTCGGGTGGCCCCGGACTGGCATCCGGGAAAAACCACGGGAGCGAATTGGGAGGATAGACAATCCCGCCGCGTCGCGGTTGCCGAATGCCCTGTGGGATTTCGGCGATCCGCCTGTCAAGCCCGCGCGGTCAGGCCTTGCCGGTGATCTTGAGGTACTTGTGCATCAGCTCGTCCTTGCTCTCGACATGGGCGTCGTCGAGGGGGATGCAGTCCACCGGGCAGACCTGCTGGCACTGCGGTTCGTCGTAGTGGCCGACGCACTCGGTGCACAGGTTGGGGTCGATCACGTAGATCTCCTCGCCCTGGGAGATGGCGCCGTTCGGGCACTCGGGTTCGCAGACGTCGCAGTTGATGCAATCGTCGGTGATTTTCAGGGACATCGAAAAACTCCGGCCTTGGCCCATGGCCAGGCTGTCAGCAACAGGAATGCTGCAATTTTGCCGCATTGGCGTGCGCGTTGCACGCCGGCCGGATCAATTGCCGCCTTCCCTGGCGGCACCCGGTCAGCGCTTGAAGCGCTCGGCCAGGGCGCTGGACACCGCGGGATGGACGAACTTGGTGATGTCGCCACCCAGGGCGGCGATCTCGCGCACCAGGGTCGAGGAGATGTACGAGTACTTCTCCGACGGGGTGAGGAACATGCTCTCCACGTCCGGGGCGAGCTGGCGGTTCATGTTGGCCAGCTGGAACTCGTACTCGAAGTCCGACACCGCGCGCAGGCCGCGCAGCAGGATATTGGCGTTCTGTTCCTTGACGAAGTGCGCGAGCAGGGTGGAGAAGCCGACGACTTCGACGTTGGGCAGGTGCGAGGTGACCTGGCGCGCCAGTTCGACCCGTTGCTCCAGGGGGAACAGGGGGTTCTTCTTGGGGCTGGCGGCGACGGCGATGATCACCTGGTCGAACAGCCGCGAGGCCCGCTCGACCAGATCGGCATGGCCTTTGGTGATGGGGTCGAAGGTACCCGGGTACAGCACTCGGTTCATCGCAGCGTCCTGGTGGTTCAAGGGGCAGGCGTGGGCATTGGCGGGGCTGGATGGTAACGCAGCAGCCCGGATGGGCCAAGCGACCTTGGTAGTGCCCGCCGGCGCGGACTACCGGATTTTCCCCGGCGCAAATCGCCGGCCGGCGCGCAAGGCCCGTGGCAGAGCCTTCGCGCCGGGATCGGGGCTCAGGCCTTGCCCAGGCGCTCGGCGAGGCCGCTGGCCAGCTGCGCGGTCAGGCCGTAGACCGACAGCTGCGGGTTGGCGCCGATGCTGGTGGGGAACAGCGAGCCGTCGTGGATCGACAGGTTCTCCAGCTGGTGGTGGCGGCCGAGGCTGTCGCACACCGACTGCCGCGGGTCCTCGCCCATGGCGCAGCCGCCCATCACGTGGGCGCTGCCCAGGCGGGTGCGGTACAGCTCAAGGCTCAGGCCGTCGATCAGCGCGCGGGCTTCGGCGAGCGTCTTCACGTAGCCGGCGTCGGCATGCAGCGGCAGCACTGTCTTGGCGCCGGCGGCGAACTGCACCTCGGCCATGGTGTGGAAGGCGCGGCGGATGCCGTCCCAGGTGTAGTCGGTCATGCGGTAGTCGAGCACCGGGGTGTCGTCGCCGCGCAGGCTCACCGTGCCCACTGCGCTATCCGGGTGGAAGCCGTCGCGCATCAGGGCGAGGATCATGTTGGTGTGCGGCAGTTGTTCCATGCGCAGGGCGTTGTCGACGCCGAAGCGGCCGAGCAGGGTGGCCGCCAGGGCCGGCTGCAGCGGCGGCACTTCCAGCTTGTAGGACATGTGCCCGGCGGTGCCGTCGTCCCACTGGAAGTGGTCGGAGTAGATCGACTGCGGCGCGCCGTAGAAGGGGTTGACCACCTCGTCGAACTGCGCGGCGCTGAAGTTCACCACGTGCAGGAAGGTGCGCTGGCCTACGCGGCCGTTGGGGTCCGGCGCCTTGGAGCGCAGCAGCACCGCCGGGCTGTTGATGCCGCCGCCGGCGAGCACGTAGTGGCGCGCCTTGACGGTGATCTTGCGGCCGCTGGGCGCCACGCAGCGCGCGTCCATGGCCAGGCATTCCAGGCCGCTGACCTTGCCGCCGTCGTGCAGCAGGCGATTGGCGCGGGCCAGGAACAGCAGTTCGCCGCCCTTGTCCAGGCTGGCCGGGATGGTGGTGACCAGCATCGACTGCTTGGCGTTGGTCGGGCAGCCCATGCCGCAGTAGCCGAGGTTCCAGCAGCCGCGCACGTTGCGCGGGATGACCTTCCAGTGGTAGCCGAGCTTCTCGCAGCCGCGGCGGATCACGTCGTTGTTGAAGTTCGGCGGCATGATCCAGGGCGCCACGCCCAGGCGTTCTTCCATCTTCGCGAACCAGGGGGCCATTTCCGCCGGGCTGTGGCCCTTCACCCCGTGTTCCCTGGCCCAGTGCTCCAGGGTGGCGTCGGGGGTGCGGAAGCTGGAGGTCCAGTTGACCAGGGTGGTGCCGCCCACGGCGCGGCCCTGGAGGATGGTGATGGCGCCATCCTTGCTCATCCGCCCGATGCCTTCCTGGTACAGGCTGGAGTAGGCCTCCGGCTCCTGCATCTTGAAGTCGGAGCTGGTCTTGAGCGGGCCTTCCTCCACCAGCAGCACCTTGTAGCCGGCGCCGCTGAGGATTTCCGCGGTGGTGCCGCCGCCGGCGCCGGAGCCGATGACGACCACGTCGGCTTCCAGGGTCAGGTCGTTGTCCAGGCGCGAGCCGTCGTGGACTTTCCAGCCGCGGGCCAGGCCCTCGGCGAACAGATCGGGTACGGGCATCAGGGGTACTCTCGGGAATTCTTGTTATGGGAGTGGCGGGGCTCAGACCTTCGGCGGCCCGGGGTAGCCGCAGTGCGCCCAGGATTCCGGGCGCCCGTACCAGGCCATCATCACCAGTTGCAGCAGCGAGCTGTGGCCCATCTTCAGCAGGCCGATGGAGCTGTTCTGCCAGCGTTCCAGGAAGTGCTTCACGTCGTCCGCGCCGGCCTTCTCCCAGCTGCCCCAGATGCCGGTGAGCGGGCCGCGGGTGACCGGCAGGGCCAGCACGTCGAACAACTGCACGGTGAGCTTGAGCATTTCCGGCGAGAGGTGGTCGAGGGTGTGGTCGAGGCCGGCGAGGCTGGCCTGCACCGCCTCGGCCATGCGCTCGGCCGGCACGGCGCCGGCCAGCATCACCGGGATCAGGGCGCGCAGGAAGGGCAGGTCGGACTCGCGGATGACCTTCATGCCGCTGGCCGGGGTGCTGGCCGAGCAGCCGCTGAGGGTGGCGGTGACGCCGGCGGTGGCCAGGAAGGCCCCGCCGAGCAGGCCGATCTTGAGCACGCCGCGCCGGGAGAGTCCCGGCGCGCTCAGGGAGGTGTCTGTCATTGTTGTTGTTTCACCTGGGTGGAATACGCGGTTTCAGCGGACGAACAGCTTGTAGACCAGTTTCTGCAGCGCCTTGCCGTAGGGCGGGTAGATCACCCGGGCGGCGTTGAAGCGCGGCTTGCTGAACACCGCCTTGGCCTTGCTGAAGGTGAGGAAGCCTTCGTGGCCGTGGTAGTGGCCCATGCCGGAGGGGCCGACGCCGCCGAAGGGCATGTCGTCCTGGGCGACGTGCAGCAGGGTGTCGTTCAGGCACACGCCGCCGGAGTGGGTCTGCGCCAGCACCTGCTCCTGCTCGCGCTTGTCGTAGCCGAAGTAGTACAGGGCCAGCGGCCGCGGCCGGTCGTTGATGTAGGCCAGGGCCTCGTCCAGGCGCTGGTAGGGGACGACCGGCAGCAGCGGGCCGAAGATCTCGTCCTGCATCACCTTCATGTCGTCGTCGACGTTCAGCAGCAGCGCCTGGGGCAGGCGCCGCCCGCTGGCTTCCGGCAGCAGGCGGATGACCTGCGCGCCCTTGGCCTGGGCATCGCTCAGGTAGCCGTTGAGGCGGGCCAGCTGGCGTTCGTTGACGATGGCGGTGTAGTCGGGGTTGTTCTCCACCGTCGGGAAGAAGCCCTGCACCACGTCGCGGTAGGCGCTGACGAACTCCTCGACGCGCTGCTGCGGCACCAGCACGTAGTCCGGTGCCACGCAGGTCTGCCCGGCGTTGAGCGACTTGCCGAAGGCGATGCGCTCGGCGGCGTCCTTCATCGGCACGTTCTCGGAGATCAGCGCCGGCGACTTGCCGCCCAGTTCCAGGGTGACCGGGGTGAGGTTCTCCGCCGCGGCGCGCATCACGTGCTTGCCGACGCTGGTGGCGCCGGTGAACAGCAGGTGGTCGAAGGGCAGCTTGGAGAAGGCCACGCCGACGTCCACCTCGCCCTGGACCACGGCCACCAGGTCCTCGGGGAAGACCTTGGCCAGCAGTTCCTTGAGCACCTGGGCGGTGGCCGGGGTGGATTCGCTCATCTTGATCATCACCCGGTTGCCGGCGGCCAGCGCGGCGGTCAGCGGGCCGATGGCAAGGAACAGCGGGTAGTTCCACGGCACTATCACCCCGGCCACGCCCAGCGGCTGGTACACCACCTTCGCCGAGGCCGGCATGAACTGGATGCCGACGCTGCGCCGCGAGGGCTTCATCCAGCGCGCCACGCGTTTGCGCGCGTAGTGCACGCCGTGCAGGCTGGGCATGATCTCGGCGAGCAGGGTCTCGTCGGCGGAGCGGTGGCTGAAGTCGCGGGAAATGGCCTCGATGATCGGCTGCTGCTCGCGCACCAGCAGGTCGGCCAGGCTCTTGAGCCATTGCTGGCGCTGGCCGGCGCTGGGCTGCGGGTTGGCGCGGTAGGCCTGGCGCTGGCGCTCGAACAGGCTCTGAAGCTGGTTGATGTCCTGCTGCGTCTGCTGCAGGTAGGCGATGTCGGCGACCATGGCGGGCTCCTCGGCGGACCGGCTGGGGGAAGCGCTCCGAGTGGGTGGGACGCTTCGCGTTGTGCTTGTCGCTGGATTTTTAGAGCAATTACTCTAAAGTGTCAAATAGCATGCCGCGTCAGCGCTGCGCGGCCCACCCAACGAAAAGCTGGGCGGCCGCCCGGAGTGTTACGCCGGCTGCATCGCACGTAGCAATCCGTGTACCTTTGCCCCTTGCCGTAGAAGAGTGATTCCGAGTCCGCGCATGGCCCCACGCATCAAGACCCGCGACCGCATCGTCCAGGAGAGCCTGGCGCTGTTCAACGCCCAGGGCGAGCGCAGCGTCACCACCAACCACATCGCCGCGCACCTGGGCATGTCCCCGGGCAACCTGTACTACCACTTCCGCAACAAGCAGGCGATCATCGCCGAGCTGTTCGCCGAGTACGAGGCGCGTGTCGACGACTTCCTGCGCCTGCCCGAAGGCCGCGGGCTGACCATCGAGGACAAGACCTTCTACCTGGAGGCGCTGCTGGCGGCCATGTGGCGCTACCGCTTCCTGCACCGCGACCTGGAGCACCTGCTGGAAAGCGACGCGGAGCTGGCCGCGGCCTACCGCGCCTTCGCCCGCCGCGCGCTGGTGAACGCCAAGGCCATCTACCGCGGCTTCGTCGAGGCAGGGATATTGCGGATGGACGAAATCCAACTGGAGGCCCTGACCCTCAACGCCTGGATCATCCTCACCTCCTGGGTGCGCTTCCTCTGCACCACCCAGGAAGTCACCGGCGACCTCAGCGAGGAACTGCTGCGGCGCGGCATCTACCAGGTGCTGGCGCTGGAGAGCGGGCACATCGCCGAGGATTCGCAGGCGGCGGTGGAGCGGATCGCCGAAAGGCTGTACGTGCCGTTGACGGAAAGTCCTTCGCAGGGCGTGTGAGTTATCCACAGGGGTGATCACCACACATGGATGGCGTCCTACGTTTGGCTTTTCGTAGGAGCGAGCTTGCTCGCGAACGGGCGTCTGCCGGTTGCTTCGGTGCGAAGTTGAATTCCTTTCCCTCTCCCCAGCCCTCTCCCTGAAGGGAGAGGGGGCTTGTCCGTGCCGAGAGGAGGAAGGTTTCAGCCAGCAATCTCTGTGCTAGCCGGCTGACACTAGAATGTCCGACCCTGCCCAACGGTCCCCTCTCCCTTCAGGGAGAGGGTTAGGGAGAGGGTGCTCTTGGGCGAACACCAAGCACTCACCGGCAAACACCGTTCGCGAGCAAGCTCGCTCCTACGAAAAGCCGTATCGCCCCCCGCCGATATCACCCCTTGCGCGGCCCCGGCACCAGCGGCTGGCGCAGTTCCAGGCCATGCCGGAGGAAGAACCCCTCCACCCCATCGGTGGCATCGGTGTACAGGCGCGCGCCGGGATGGTCGGCGATGAAGCGCTGCATCAGCGAAGTGCCTATACCTCGCCCTTGGTGGCCAGGCAGCACCGCCAGCTCCGCCAGCCAGGTGGTCTGGGCGTTCTCCGGCTCGGCGCGGAGCAGGCCGACCACCTGCCCAGCCTCGCTGGCCAGCAGCACGTAGCCGGAAGATTCGCAGAGATCGCGCAATTCGTCCGCGTCGTTCGGGTGGCCCCAGCCGACGGCGCGGTAGAGCGTGGCTATGCCGGCGCACTGGGTATCGTCCAGCGACGTGGCGCGGTGGATGCGGATGGTCGCTTCGCTCATGGCTTCCCCTCCTTGCCTTTTGGCGCTTCCAGCCTGGACCATCGCTGGCCGGCAGATGCTGATCCCGGTCAAGCTCGCGTCAGCCGGCGCTGCCATGCAGGGCCAGCAGCCAGTCGGGGATGCGCCTTTCCAGATAGTAGTCCGGCCGCCCTGGCGTGCCGCCGATGAAGCCCACGTGGCCGCCGTGCTCGTGCAGCTCCAGCTCGGTGCTGGCGGAGAGCTCGTCCGCCGGCGGGATGCTGCCGGCGTCGATGAAGGGATCGTCGCTGGAATGGATGATCAGCGTCGGGGTGCGGATGCCGCCCAGGTAGAAGCGGCTGGAGGCGCGCTTGTAGTAGTCGTGGGCGTCGGCGAAGCCGTGCAGCGGCGCAGTGACGCGGCCGTCGAAGTCCCAGAAGGTGCGCATGCCGTCCAGCGGCCCCAGGCGCTCCAGCGCCGCCAGGTGCTCCTGGGCGCCGCGCTGGGCGAAGCTCTGCTGCTTGTTGCGCACGTAGGCCACCAGTTCGCGCATGAAGTGCGCCTGGTAGATGCGCGAGAAGCCGATGCCGATGCGGTCGGCGCAGCGGTCCAGGCGGAACGGCACCGACACCGCCGCGGCGCCGCGCAGGGGGCAGTCCTGGCCCTGCTCGCCGAGGTACTTGAGCAGCACGTTGCCGCCCAGCGAATAACCCACCGCATACAGCGGCGCCAGCGGGCGCATGCGCCGCAGGTGTTCGATGACCGCCGCCAGGTCCTCGCTGATGCCCGAGTGGTAGCCGCGCGGCAGCAGGTTGGGTTCGCCCGAGCAGCCGCGCCAGTTCAGCGCCACGCTGGCCCAGCCGCGGGCCTGCACGGCGAACTGCAGGCCGCGGATGTAGTGCGAGTCGGAAGAGCCGGTCAGCCCATGGACGGCCAGCACCAGCGGCGTGCGCGCACTGTGCGGGCCGTGCCAGTCGAGGTCGAGGAAGTCGCCGTCCTCCAGCCACAGCCGCTCGCGCTCGCGGCGCAGCACCGGCGCCTTGCGCAGCAGCGAGCCGTAGAGCGTCTGCAGATGCGGGCCGGGGAGCCACCAGGCGGGCTGGAAGGGCGGTGTCATGCGGGCACGGCTCAGTTGCGGATGAGGTTCATGATCAGGTGGATCATCAGTTCTTTCTGTCGTGGATCGCTTTGCGCCACCAGCAGGGCGATGGCGGCCAGGGCGTTGTCGTTGATCTTCAGTTCGCCGTCGTGCTTGAGGTGATGCTGGTTGCGCTGCAGGAACCAGATGAACAGGAAGGCGCCGATACGCTTGTTGCCGTCGGTGAACGGATGGTTCTTGATGATGAAGTAAAGCAGGTGCGCAGCCTGCTCCTCGATGCTGGGGTAGAGGAACTGGCCGGCGAAGGACTGCGTGACGTTGCCGAGAATGCCGAGGAAGCTGTCGTCCTTGGGGCGGCCGAACAACTCGCTTGCCTCGCCCCTGGCCAGTAGGTCGGTCTTCAGGGCCGTGATCGCAGCTTGGGCATCGGCGGGTTCGATGGCATAGCGGATGCTTTCATCGAAACCTTCCGCGGGCAGGCGCTCGCTGTCGAACTGGTTGAGCAGCACGAAGGTGCGCGCATAGCCGGCGATGACACTCACCAGGCCCCGAGCCTCGGGCAGGCTGGCCTGGTCGATGAGGTTCTGCTGGAACAGCGTCAGCGTTCGTTCCAGTTCGCGAACCCGTGCCTGCTGGGCTTTCAGGCGTTGTTCGTTGAGTGCGTAACCCTGGACCAGGTAGTCCTTGAGTACCTGGTTCGCCCAGATGCGGAAGCGCGTGCCCTGCCGTGAGTTGACGCGGTAGCCGACGGAGATGATGGCGTCGAGGTGATAATGCTTGAGCCGGCGCTGCACCTTTCGCCGGCCTTCCTCGCGAACTACTAAGAAATCCTTAGTAGTTGCCTCTTCCTGCAACTCGCCTTCCCGGTAGATGTTCCTCAGGTGCATCAGCACGTTTTCCGGCGTCGTGGCGAACAGCTCTGCCATCTGCCTCTGAGTCAGCCAGGCGCTTTCGCCTTCCAGACGAACTTCGGTGGTCTGGCCGCCGTCATCCGCCTGGTAAATGGCGATGGGGCTCTGCGTCGGTTCGTCCATTGGCTGCTCCTTGCGCCTGGTGGTTTGGCTTATCGGCTGCTGCGCCGCCACAGCGCGTAATGCACATTCCCCGCCTGCTTCTCCCGGTGCAGCCGCCAGTTGGCCGGCAGGCCGAGGCTGGAAGGGGCGCTTTCGCTCTCGGTGTAGATCCAGGCGTCGGCCGCCAGCCAGCCGTTTTCCTCCAGCAGGCGGCAGCTGTTCTGCAGCAGGTCCTGGTGGAAGGGCGGGTCGAGGAATACCAGGTCCACCGGCGCCGGGGCCGGCTTGGCCAGGTAGGCGAGGGCGTCCTGCAACTGCACTTCGCCATTCTCGCACTTGAGGGTGGCCAGATGGCCGCGCAGGGCGGCCACGGCTTCGCGGTTCAGGTCCAGGGCCAGGCCGCTGCTGGCGCCGCGGGACAGGGCTTCGAGAAACAGCGCGCCGCTGCCGGCGAAGGGGTCGAGCACGCGGGCGCCGGGGACGTAGGCGGCCAGCCAGTTGAACAGCGTCTCGCGCACCCGGTCGGGGGTCGGGCGCAGGCCCGGGCCGTCGGGGAAGGCGAAGCGGCGGCTGCGCCACTCCCCGCCGATGATGCGCAGCTGGCCCTGGCCGCCGTGCTGGCGGGCGTTGGCGGGGGCGGGCGCCTTGGGTCTTCTGTTCATCAGTGCTCCGGAACGCCGAGGGGCTGTTCGGCCGGTTTGTCGGTGGGCGGCGGCAGCGGTTTCTGCGGCACCGTGGGGCCGGCGGTGACGATGACGAAGGCGTCCGGGTCGATGTGGCGCTGCATGGCCGCCTTGACCTTGTCCACGTCCAGCGCCTGGACCTGGGCCAGGAAGGTCTCCAGGTAGTCCGAGGGCAGGCCGTAGAAGCCGATGGCGCCGAGCTGGCCGACGATGTCGGCGTTGCTCGCGGTGGACAGCGGGAAACTGCCGGCCAGTTCGCGCTTGGCGTCGTCCAGTTCCTTCTGCGTCGGACCGTTCTTCACGTAGTCGCGGACGATGTCCTGGACCAGCTTGAGGGTGCCCTCGCTGAGTTCGGCGCGGGTCTGCAGGCCGATGGTGAAGGGCCCGCGCGCCTGCATGCCGGTGAAGCCGGAGGACACGCCGTAGGTCAGCCCGCGCTTCTCGCGCACCTGGTCCATCAGCCGGGTGCCGAAGCCGCCGCCGCCGAGGATCTGGTTGCCCAGGTACAGCGCCGGGTAGTCCGGGTCGTTGCGGGTGATGCCCAACTGGGCCAGCAGCAGGTGGGTCTGCTTGGAGGGGAACTCGATGTGGCTGGGGCCCGGCTTGGGCACGGCCGGCTGGGCCACCGGCGGCAGCGCCGGGCCCTTGGGCAGCGCGGCGGAGACCTTGGCGGCGATGGCCTCGGCCTCGGCGCGGCTGAGGTCGCCGACCAGCGCGATCACCGTGTTGCCGGCGGCGTAGCCCTTCTGGTGGAAGGCGCGCAGCTGGGCGACGCCGATCTTCGGCACCGACTGCTCGTTGCCGTCGCTGGAATGGGCGTAGGGGTGGTCGCCGTAGAGGCGCTTGAACAGTTCCAGGCCGGCCAGCTTGCCGGGGTTCTGCTTCTGGTATTCGAAGCCGGCCAGCACCTGGTTCTTGATGCGTGCCAGGGCTTCCTCGGGGAAGGTCGGCTGGCCCACTACCTGGTCGAATAGGGCGACGGCGGCCTCGCGCTTGTCCTTCTCGCTCAGGCTGCGCAGGCCGGCTACCGCCATGTCGCGGTAGGAGCCGTTCATGAAGTCGGCGCCCAGGTCCTCGAAGCCGGCGGCGATGGCGCTGGTGTCCTTGCCCGGCACGCCTTCGTTGAGCATGGCGTTGGTCAGCATGGCCAGGCCCGGGGCATCGCCATCCTGGCTGCTGCCGGCGGCGAAGGTCAGGCGCAGGTCGAACATCGGCAGCTCGTGGGCCTCGACGAAGAGCACGCGGGCGCCTTCGGCGGTGGTCCAGCGCTGGATGTCCAGCTGGCGGTGGCCGGGCTTCTTGCCGGCGGCCTCGGCCAGCGACTGCAGGCCGCTGGGTGCCGCGGCGGCCGGCGTTTGCGGGGCGGGGTTGCTGCCGCCGGCGGGGCGGCTGACGCAGAACGCCAGGCCGGCGATCAGCAGGAGGACGACCAGGCCGAGCAGGCCGTAGCGCAGGCCATTTCGTTCACTCATTTGCTCGGCTCCTTGTCGGTATCGGCTTGCGGCAGCACCTGGGCGAGGGTCAGGCGCGAACGGACGAAATAAGTGCGGGCGGCTTTCTGGATATCTTCGGCCGTGACCTGGCGGATGGCTTCCAGGTCCTGGTCGGCGAGGCGCCAGGACAGGCCGACGCTCTCCAACTGGCCGATGCTGCTGGCCTGGGCGGCGATGGAGTCGCGCTCGAAGACCAGCCCGGCGATCAGCTGGGCGCGCACGCGCTCCAGTTCTTCCTGGCTGGGCGGGGTGCTCTTGAGTTCGTCGAGCTGCTGCCAGAGGGCCTTCTCCACCTGCTCCAGGGTCTTGCCCTTTTGCACGTTGGGGGTGGCGCTCAGGGTGAACAGGGTGTCGCCGCGGGCGAAGGCGTCGTAGGAGGCGGAGGCGCCGGCCACCAGTTCCTGGCCGCGCTCCAGGCGCGAGGACAGGCGGGCGCTGTAGCCGCCGTCGAGCAGCGCGGAGATCAGCCGCAGGGCATGCACCTCGCGGGGGTTCTCGCTGCTGCCCAGGCTGGGCACGTTGAAGCCCATGATCAGGCTGGGCAGTTGGGTGCGCACTTCGAGGGTGAGGCGGCGTTCGCCCGGGTCGGGCACTTCCAGCGGCTTGCGCGCCGGCGGCAGTTCGCGCCGCGGGATGTCGCCGAACCAGCGCTGGGCCAGGGCCTTGACCTCCTCGGGCTGGACGTCGCCGACCACCACCAGGGTGGCGTTGTTCGGCGCGTACCAGGCCTTGTACCAGGCGCGCAGGTCGTCGATGGTCATGCGCTGCAGGTCGGCCATCCAGCCGATGGTCGGCGAGTGGTAGCCGCTGGACAGGTAGGCCGCGGCCTTGAAGCGCTCGTAGGCGAGGGCGTAGGGCTTGTCCTCGGTGCGCAGGCGGCGTTCTTCCTTGATCACCTCGATCTCGCTCTTGAACTGGTCGGCCGGCAGCGTCAGGTGCGCCATGCGGTCGGCTTCCAGTTCGAAGGCCACCGGCAGGCGGTCCTTGGCCAGCACCTGGTAGTAGGCGGTGTAGTCGTCGGTGGTGAAGGCGTTCTCCTCGGCGCCGAGGTCGCGCAGCACGCGCGAGGCCTCGCCCGGGCCCATCTTGCTGCTGCCCTTGAACATCATGTGCTCCAGGGCGTGGGACAGGCCGGTGAGGCCGGGCGTCTCGTAGCTGGAGCCGATCCTGTACCAGAGCTGGGAGACCACCACGGGGGCGCGGTGGTCTTCGCGAACTACCAGCTTGAGCCCGTTGTCCAGTACGTATTCGTGGGTCGGCTGGGGTTCGGCGGCGAGGGCGAACAGCGGCAGGCAGAGTACGCCGCAGAGCAGGCCGAGCGCGCGGCGGGGAGGTTTCTTCATGGTCGAACAGGTCCTTGCTGGTGGCCCGAAGGGCGGTGGCATGGCTGTCGGGCAGCCGCCTAACCCCGGCAGGCGAGGAGATGCTAGGATACCCATCCGTTTTCCGGGCGGCCACGTCCCGTGCCGCTCCCTTGAGATGCAAGCCATTCATGTTTGGTTCCAACGACGACAAGAAGGCCCCGCAGGGCGGGGAGAAGAAAGGCCTGTTCAGCTGGTTCCGCAAGAAACCCCAGGCCGAAGAAACCGTAGCGCCAGCCTCAGAAGCCGAGGCGGCTGCCGCGCAGCCGACGGAAAGCCCGGCGCAGCCTGAGCAACCCCCGGCGGCCGAAGCGCCCCGTCCGGCGCCCGTCGACGAGCTGCGCACGCCGCTGCCCGTGGCGCCCGCCGAGCCGTTGGCGCCGGCGCCGCAGGCTGAAAGCGTGCCGGCCGAGCCGCTGGAGCCGGTCCGCCCGGTCGAACCGCAAGCGCCCGTCGAGCCGCAGCCCCCTGTCGAGGCCGCCGCGCCCGTTGCCCCCGCCGCGCCCGTGGTCGAGTCTGTCCCGGCTCCGGCTCCGGCTCCGGCTCCGGCTCCGGCTCCGGTCGCTGAGCAGCCGCTGGTCGCCGAGCCGGCGCCCGCCGCCATCGAGAAGCCCGCCGTTCCATCCGAAGCGGCCAAGCTCGGTTTCTTCGCCCGTCTCAAGCAGGGCCTGTCGAAGACCAGCGCCAGCCTCGGCGAGGGCATGGCCAGCCTGTTCCTGGGCAAGAAGGCCATCGACGACGACCTGCTCGACGAGATCGAGACGCGCCTGCTGACCGCCGACGTCGGCGTCGAGGCCACCACCGCCATCGTGCAGAACCTGACCAGGCGCGTGGCGCGCAAGGAACTGGCCGACAGCGAAGCGCTGTACAAGGCCCTGCAGGAAGAACTGGCCGGCCTGCTGCGCCCGGTGGAACAACCGCTGGCCATCGCGGCCGGCAAGCAGCCCTATGTGATCCTCGTGGTCGGGGTGAACGGCGTGGGCAAGACCACCACCATCGGCAAGCTGGCGAAGAAGCTGCAGATGGACGGCAAGAAGGTCATGCTGGCCGCCGGCGACACCTTCCGCGCCGCTGCCGTTGAACAGCTGCAGGTGTGGGGCGAGCGCAACAACATCGCGGTGATCGCCCAGCACACCGGCGCCGACTCGGCCTCGGTGATCTTCGACGCCGTGCAGGCCGCCAAGGCCCGTGGCGTCGACGTGCTGATCGCCGACACCGCCGGGCGCCTGCACACCAAGGACAACCTGATGGAAGAGCTGAAGAAGGTGCGCCGGGTCATCGGCAAGCTGGACGACACGGCTCCCCACGAAGTCCTGCTGGTGCTGGATGCCGGCACCGGGCAGAACGCCATCAACCAGGCCAAGCAGTTCAACAACGCCGTGGAACTCACCGGCCTGGCCCTGACCAAACTGGACGGCACCGCCAAGGGCGGGGTGATCTTCGCCCTGGCCAAGCAGTTCGGCCTGCCGATCCGCTACATCGGCGTCGGCGAAGGGATCGACGATCTGCGCACCTTCGAGGCCGACGCTTTCGTCCGTGCATTGTTCGAGACCCGGGAGACCGCATGATCCGCTTCGAGCAGGTCGGCAAACGCTATCCCAACGGCCACGTCGGCCTGCATGACGCTTCGTTCCGCATCCATCGCGGCGAGATCCTCTTCGTCACCGGCCATTCCGGCGCCGGCAAGAGCACCCTGCTGCGGCTGATCCTGGCGATGGAGCGGCCGACCTCCGGCAAGCTGCTGCTCGGCGGCCAGGACCTGGCGCGCATCACCACCGCGCAGATTCCCTTCCTGCGCCGGCAGATCGGCGTGGTGTTCCAGAACCACCAACTGCTCAACGACCGCACGGTGTTCGACAACGTCGCCCTGCCGCTGCAGATTCTCGGCCTGCCCAAGGCGGAGATCGCCCAGCGGGTGGAAGCGGCGCTCGACCGCGTGAGCCTCAAGGAAAAGGCCGAGGACCTGCCGTCGGACCTCTCCACCGGCCAGCAGCAGCGCGTCGGCATCGCCCGCGCGGTGGTGCACCGCCCGGCCCTGCTGCTCGCCGACGAACCCACCGGCAACCTCGACCCGCGCCTGGCCTCGGAGATCATGGGCGTGTTCGAGGACATCAACCGCCTCGGTACCACCGTGCTGATCGCCAGCCACGACCTGGCGCTGATCGCGCGCATGCGCCATCGGATGATCACCCTGCAGCGCGGGCGGATCATCGCGGACCGCGAGGAGGAGGCCTGATGAGCGATCAGCAACTGCCGCACGCCCCGGAAGAGGGCACGCAGCCGAAGAAGAGCCGCGAGCGCGTGGAGAAGGAATCCACCGACTGGGGCCAGCTGTTCAGCGCCTACGGCGAAAGCCATCGCGCCAGCCTGGTGGACAGCCTCAAGCGGATGTTCGGCCACCCCTTCGGCAGCTTCTTCACCTGCCTGGTGATGGGCATCACCCTGAGCCTGCCCATGGGCCTGTCGCTGCTGCTGGGCAACGTCGAGCGCCTGGGCGGCTCCTGGCAGCGCGCGGCGCAGATTTCCCTGTACCTGGACCTGAAGACCAGCGAGAGCCAGGGCCAGGACCTGCGCGAACAGATCGAGCGCATGCCCGACGTGATCGAGGCGCAGCTGATCAGCCGCGAGGACGCGCTGAAAGAGCTGCAGGAACAGTCCGGCCTGGGCGAGGCGCTCAAGGAGCTGCCGGAGAACCCGCTGCCGGCGGTGATCTCGGTGACGCCCAAGCAGGTCGACCGCAACCAGCTCGATGCCCTGCGTCAACGCCTGGCCGAGCTGCCGGGTGTACAACAGGCGCAACTGGACCTGGTGTGGGTCGAGCGGCTGTCGGCCATCCTCAAGCTGGGCGACCGCTTCGTCTTCGGCCTGACCGTGGTGCTGGTGCTGACCCTGCTGCTGGTGATCGGCAATACCATTCGTCTGCACATCGAAAACCGCCGTAACGAAATCGAAGTGATCAAGCTGGTCGGCGGGACCGACGGCTACGTGCGTCGGCCCTTCCTTTATATGGGCGCGCTCTACGGCCTGGGCGCCGGCATCCTGTCCTGGGCCCTGCTGGAGTTCGGGCTGAACTGGCTGAACGCCTCGGTGGTCAACCTGGCCGGCCTCTACGGCAGCGATTTTACCCTGGCCGGCGTGCCCTTGAACGACGGCCTGTCGCTGACCATAGGCGCGGTGCTGCTGGGCTGGATCGGCGCCTGGCTGGCCGTGGCGCGGCACCTGCGGGAGCTGGCGCCGCGCTGACAAACGACTGATTTGCCCGGTTTTCTTCAAGGCTGTAAAGGAACTTTTACACCCGCTTGCAGTCAGATCGCTCAGTGCTACACTGCGCGAGTTTCGTGAATCGGAGGATTCGCATGACCACTTCTTTGCAACCTGTCTATGCCCTGGCTCCCGGCGCGAACCTGGAAGCCTACGTGCACTCGGTGAACAGCATCCCGCTGTTGACGCCGGAGCAGGAGCGCGAACTGGCCGAACGCCTCTTCTATCAGCAAGATCTGGAAGCGGCACGGCAAATGGTGCTGGCGCACCTGCGCTTCGTCGTGCACATCGCCCGGAGTTATTCCGGGTACGGCCTGGCCCAGGCCGATCTGATCCAGGAGGGCAACGTCGGCCTGATGAAGGCCGTGAAACGCTTCAACCCGGAAATGGGTGTGCGTCTGGTGTCCTTCGCCGTGCATTGGATCAAGGCGGAAATCCACGAGTTCATCCTGCGCAACTGGCGGATCGTCAAGGTCGCCACCACCAAGGCGCAGCGCAAGCTGTTCTTCAACCTGCGCAGCCAGAAGAAGCGTCTGGCCTGGCTGAGCAACGACGAAGTCGAACGCGTCGCCGAGAGCCTGGGCGTGGAAGCCCGGGAAGTGCGCGAGATGGAAAGCCGCCTGAGCGGCCAGGACATGGCTTTCGACCCGGCGGCCGACGCCGACGACGATAGCGCCTACCAGTCGCCGGCGCACTACCTGGAAGACCATCGCTACGACCCGGCGCGCCAGTTGGAGGAAGCGGACTGGAGCGACAGCTCCACCGCCAGCCTGCACGAGGCGCTGGAAGGCCTGGACGAGCGCAGCCGCGACATCCTCCACCAGCGCTGGCTGGCCGAGGAGAAGGCGACGCTGCACGACCTGGCGGCCAAGTACAACGTGTCCGCCGAGCGCATCCGTCAGCTGGAAAAGAACGCGATGAACAAGCTCAAGGGGCGCATCGAGGCATAAGCGCCCGCTGCACCGCTAGACTGAAGACCGCACCCCTCGGGGTGCGGTTTTTTTCTGCCCGCGAATGCCCGGAGACCCGATGCCCCGACTACGCCCGGCCCATGGCCTGCTGATTCTCGCCTTCGCCCTGCTGGCCTTCGCCGCCGGCCTGTGGGTGGCGCGCTCCACGGCGCCGCTGCCGCCCCCGGCCTGGCTGGAGGACTGGCAGCGCGAGGTGTTCGGCCCCTTGGCCGACGGCACCCTGGACCTCGGCCAGTTGCACAGCTGGCAGGAAGGTGCACTGTGGCTGACCCGCGACCAGCAGGGCGCCCAGCTGAGCTACCGCGGCACCCTGGGCACGCCCGACGGGCCCTGGCGCATGGAGGCCGAGCTGGTGCTGAGCGATGAAGAACGCAGCAGCCTGCAGAAGGCCACGGGCATAGCGCCGGGGGCGCCCGACCAGCCGCTCAGCGACGCCATGCTGGAACAACTGCGCCGGCAGGTGGTAGCCTCGGTGCTGCTGGCGCCCAGCCAGACGCTGAGCGTCGGCCGCCTGGTGGCCAGCTTCGGCCCGCCGCGCCTGCGTTTGCAGACCGACGGCGGCGAGGCGTGGATCTACCCCGAGCGCGGTCTGACGCTGCTGCACCGCAATGGCGAGCTGGTCTGGCTGCAGGTGGTGCCGCGGGAGAGCCTGGCGCACTGAGCGTGGCTCAGCGCAGGCGCTCCAAGTAATCGGGGCCGCCGAGTTGCCACATCTGCTGGCGAATCCAGGCGGCGCGCTGGCGCACGTAGCCGCTGGGGCGCGCGGCGCTCCACTGGCGCGGGTTGGGCAGCACCGCGGCGAGCTGCGCGGCCTGCTGCGCCGACAGGCGGCTGGCGTCGACGCCGAAGTGGTGGCGCGCGGCGGCCTGGGCGCCGAACACGCCGTCGTCCCACTCGGCGCTGTTCAGGTAGACCTCGAGGATGCGCTGCTTCGGCCACAAGGTCTCCAGCAGCACCGTGAACCAGGCTTCCAGGCCCTTGCGCAGCCAACTGCGGCCGGACCAGAGGAACAGGTTCTTGGCGGTCTGCTGGCTGATGGTGCTGGCGCCGCGGAGGCTCTTGCCACGGCCGTTGTGGGCCAGGGCCTGCTCGATGGCCGGCAGGTCGAAGCCGTGGTGCTCGGCGAACTTCTGGTCCTCGCCGGCGATGACCGCCACCTTGAGGTTGTCGGAAATCGCGTCCCAGCTGCGCCAGTCGCGCTGCAGGTCGATGGGCTGGCCGTTGAACCAGGACTGCACTTTGCGCTCGACCATCAGCATGCTGCCCGGCGGCGGCACCCAGCGCAGGACGACGACCACGGCCACGCTGCCCAGGGCGAAATAGACGAGGAACTTGAACAGGCGGCGGAGTAGGTTGCGCATGCTGGGGTTTGCCCGGGCGATAGTGCGCGTCATTATAACGGGCTTGACCCTCCAGGGAGTTTTCCCATGTTGCGTACCTTCCTGCTGTTCGCTGCTTTCTTCGGCTTCACCGGCGTAGCCCTCGGCGCCTTCGCCGCCCACGGCCTGAAGAGCCGCCTGAGCGCCGATTACCTGGCGATCTTCCAGACCGGCGTGCACTACCAGATGCTCCATGCCCTGGCCCTGTTCGGCGTGGCGCTGCTCTCGGCGCACCTGGGCGGCCGCCTGGTGGGCATCGCCGGCGGGTTCTTCGTCGCCGGCATCCTGATCTTCTCCGGCAGCCTCTACCTGCTGACGTTGACTTCCACCCCGGTGCTCGGCGCCATCACGCCCATCGGCGGCGTCTGCTTCCTCGCCGGCTGGCTGTGCCTGGGCCTGGCGGCCTGGAGGCTGGCGGGCTGACCCGGACGTCAGAATCGCCGGCCGATGCCCCGCTTGCGCCTTGGTCATCGCCGGCTCTCGGGCTAGAATGCCCACCCCCTCCAATCGCGACGGTGCTGCCCATGCGTATCCAGTTGAACGGCGAACCCTACGAGCTGCCCGACGGCCAGAGCGTGGCCCACCTGCTCGAACGCCTGGAACTGGGCGGGCGCCGCGTCGCGGTCGAACTGAACCTGGACATAGTGCCGCGCAGCCAGCACGCCGCTACCGCCCTCAAGGAGGGCGACCAGGTGGAGGTGGTGCACGCCATCGGCGGCGGCTAGGCCGTCGCTTCCCCGATTCAGGCCCCGCCCCACCCGCTTTTGCTGAGGAAAGATCCGATGAGCCAAGCCTCTTCCACCCTGCCGGTCGACAAGCCTTTCACCCTCGCCGGGCGCACCTATGAATCGCGCCTGCTGGTCGGCACCGGCAAGTACCAGGATCTCGACGAGACGCGCCGCGCCATCGAGGCCTCCGGTGCGCAGATCGTCACGGTGGCGGTGCGCCGCACCAACATCGGCCAGAACCCCGACGAGCCCAACCTGCTCGACGTGATCCCGCCGGACCGCTACACCATCCTGCCGAACACCGCCGGCTGCTACGACGCCGTGGAAGCCGTGCGCACCTGCCGCCTGGCCCGCGAACTGCTGGACGGCCACAACCTGGTCAAGCTGGAAGTGCTGGCGGACCAGAAGACGCTGTTCCCCAACGTCGTGGAAACCCTCAAGGCCGCCGAAGTGCTGGTCAAGGACGGCTTCGACGTGATGGTGTACACCAGCGACGATCCGATCATCGCCCGCCAACTGGCCGAGATGGGCTGCATCGCGGTGATGCCGCTGGCCGGCCTGATTGGCTCCGGCCTGGGCATCTGCAACCCCTACAACCTGCGTATCATCCTCGAAGAGGCCACGGTGCCGGTGCTGGTCGACGCCGGCGTAGGCACCGCTTCCGACGCCACCATCGCCATGGAACTGGGCTGCGAGGCGGTGCTGATGAACACCGCCATCGCCCACGCGCAGAATCCGGTGATGATGGCCGAGGCCATGAAGCACGCCATCGTCGCCGGTCGCCTGGCCTACCTGGCCGGGCGCATGCCGCGCAAACTGTACGCCAGCGCCTCCTCGCCGATGAGCGGCCTGATCGGCTGATCCCGGCGCGGCGCCCCGAGCGGGCCGGTTCGCCAAGCGCGGGCCGGCCCGTCGTCACTTTCACTGCCCCGTTTTTTTCCAAGGTCCGAACATGAGCGATACCCAGCAGCCCCAGGCCGAGCAGGCCACCGACCGGCCGATGCGCACCATCAAGAGCTTCGTGATGCGCGCCGGGCGCACCACCCTCGGCCAGCAGCGCGGCCTCGACCAGGGCTGGCCGCGCTTCGGCCTGGAACTGGCCGACGGCCTGCGCGACTTCGACCAGGTGTTCGGGCGCAAGGCCCCGCGCACCTTCGAGATCGGCTTCGGCATGGGCCACGCCACCCTGGAAATGGCCGCCGCGGCGCCGGACCAGGACTTCATCGGCGTCGAAGTGCATCGCCCGGGCGTGGGCGCGCTGCTCAACGGCATGCTGACGCAGAACCTCACCAACATCCGCGTCTACAGCTGCGATGCCCTGGAAGTGCTGCGCGACTGCGTGGCCGACGCCAGCCTGGACCGCGTGCTGCTGTTCTTCCCCGACCCCTGGCACAAGGCGCGCCACCACAAGCGCCGCATCGTCCAGCCGGCCTGGGCGGAGCTGGTGCGCAGCAAGCTGAAGGTCGGCGGCGTCCTGCACATGGCCACCGACTGGGAACAGTACGCCGAGCACATGCTGGAAGTGATGAACGCCGCGCCCGGCTACCGCAACCTGTCCCCGGACAACACCTGCGTACCGCGCCCGGAAGAGCGCCCGGTGACCAAGTTCGAACGCCGCGGCGAGCGCCTGGGCCATGGCGTCTGGGATCTGAAGTTCCAGCGCGTCGACTGAGCCATCGAAACGTCCTTTACGCTGTAGGAGCGGGGGAGACACTGACGTAGGATGGGTTGAGCGAAGCGATACCCATCACCGCGGCAGCATGGGTTTCGCAGGCTCAACCCATCCTACGAAGAGCACCTCGGCGCAGTCGACACGCCGCCGCCCCCCGTAGGAGCGGACCTTGTCCGCGATGCCGGAGGCTCCGGCGCGATTCGCGGATGAGATCCGCTCCTACGCCGCGCCACCTAGGCCATTCCATGTAAGCGGGCCCTGCCCGCGAATCGCGCGCAGGGCGCGCTCCTACCCCGGAATCAGTCGATCAGCTCGGCGCCGACCACGGTGATGTCCGGCAGGCTCAGCGGCGCCGGGGTGATCTGCAGGTACTTGATGCTGCTGCGCGGGATCAGCAGCAGATCGCCGTCCACCTCGATGCTCAGGCAGGGCGATTCGAGCTGCTTGCGGATGCCCTGCGCCACCTCCACCGGGTCCTCGCTCTGTTGCGGGAAGCGCAGCGCCAGGCGCTGGCCGTCGACGAAGTGCAGGTACAGGTGCTTGATCGGTTTCATGGCGTTTCCCCAGCTGCGCGTTGGCTACTGGGGAAACACTAGCAGGCCTGTCAGCTGCGGTCGGCGATCATGCCGATGATGAAGAACAGCAACAGCAGCACCGGCGCCAGGGTGTAGTTGTTGAAGTAGTTCAGGCCGTGGGCCACCCAGGGGGTGACGAAGACCATGGCCAGGCCGTAGCCCACGGCGCAGATGAGCACGAACAGCAGGGTGCGGAAGACGAAGTTGAGGCTGCCGATGCGCTGCTGCACCCAGGCGTTGATCGCCGGGCCGAACAGCACCAGCAGGGTGGCCATGATCGCCAGGGCGATATCGGACAGATGGCTGCGGCTCCAGCGGGAGGCGCTGGCGATCAGGTCGAGGGCGAAGTCCATGCAGGCTCCTTGGTCGGGGGCGGTCGACGGGGGAGTTTACACGTCCCCCGGCGGGCTTGGTTAAGGCAGGAACTGCTGCAGCAGGTCGTTGAGGAACAGCTGGCCGCGCTCGGACGGTCGCAGGCGCTCGTCGTCCTCGGCCAGCAGGCCCTGGGCGCGGGCTTCGCGGCAGGCTTCGGCGATGGCTTGCAGCGGCAGGCCGGTGCGCTGCTCGAACAGCTCTGCCGGGACGCCGTCCACCAGGCGCAGGGCGTTCATCATGAACTCGAAGGGCAGGTCGGCCGCTTCCAGCAGCCGTTCGCCGGCCTGGAAGGCCTTGGCCGGGTTCAGGTAGTCCTTCGGCAGGCGCGTCTTCCAGGTGCGTAGGATGCGGCCCTCGGGGCTGCTGAGCTTGGCGTGGGCGCCGGCGCCGATGCCGAGGAAGTCGCCGAAGGTCCAGTAGTTGAGGTTGTGCCGGGCGCGCAGGCCGTCGCGGGCGTAGGCCGAGGTCTCGTACTGGAGGTAGCCGGCTTGCGCCAGGCGGGCCTGGCCGGCTTCCTGGATTTCCCAGAGGGCGTCGTCTTCCGGCAGTTCCGGCGGCTGGCTCCAGAACACCGTGTTCGGCTCCATGGTCAGCTGGTACCAGGACAGGTGCGTCGGGGCCAGGGCGATGGCCTGCTCCAGGTCGGCCAGGGCGTCGGCCACGCTCTGGTCGGGCAGGCCGTGCATCAGGTCGAGGTTGAAGTTGTCGAAGCCGGCGCGGCGCGCCATGTCCGCCGCGCGCACCGCCTCGTCGCCATCGTGGATACGCCCCAGGGCCTTGAGCTTGTCGGCCTGGAAGCTCTGCACGCCGATGGACAGGCGGTTGATGCCCAGGGCCCGGTAGTCGGCGAACTTGGCCTGTTCGAAGGTGCCGGGGTTGGCCTCAAGGGTGATTTCGATGTCGTTTTCGAAACCGACTTCGCGCTCCAGGCCTTCGAGGATGCGCCCCAGGGCACTGGCGGAGAACAGGCTGGGCGTGCCGCCGCCGAAGAAGATCGAGGTCAGCCTGCGGCCGTGGACGTGCTGCCGGTCAGCCGCCAGGTCGGCCAGCAGCGCCTGGACGTAGGCGTCCTCGGGCAGCTCCGGGCCGGCGGCGTGGGAGTTGAAGTCGCAGTACGGGCATTTGCGCACGCACCAGGGGATATGAATGTAGGCCGACAGGGGCGGGAGCTGAAAGCCGGAAGCTGGAAGCTGGTGGCTTTCAGCTTCGAGCTTCGAGCTTTCAGCTGCTTTCATAACCCCAACCGCTGTTTCAGCAGGGCCATGGCGCGGGCGCGGTGGCTCAGGCGGTTCTTCTGCTCGGGGGGCAGTTCGGCGCTGGAGCAGCCGCTTTCCGGCACCCAGAACAGCGGGTCGTAGCCGAAGCCGTGCTCGCCGCGGGCCTCGTGGAGGATGCTGCCTTCCCAGATGCCTTCGCAGAGGATCGGCAGCGGGTCGTCGGCATGCCGCACCAGGGCCAGGACGCTGACGAACTGCGCGCCACGCTGCTCGTCCGGCACTTCGCGCAGGGCGTCCAGCAGCTTGGCGTTGTTCGCCGCATCACCCTTGCCGTCGGCGTAGCGCGCGGAGTAGATGCCCGGCGCGCCGCCGAGGTAGTCCACCGCCAGGCCCGAGTCGTCGGCCAGCGCCGGCAGCCCGGAGATGCGCGCGGCGTTGCGCGCCTTGAGGATGGCGTTCTCGACGAAGGACAGGCCGGTTTCCTCCGGCTCCACGTCGCTGAACTCGCCGATGGAGCGCACCTTCACGTGGGCGCCCAGCATGGCCTGGAGTTCCTTGAGTTTGCCGGCGTTGTGACTGGCCAGCACCAGTTGGTCGAGCTTGATCATTCGTCTGGGTAGATTTCCTGGAGGAACTCGAAGCTTTGCGGGGCTTCGGAGCCTTTCTGTACCTGGATGTCGAAGGTCAGGGTGTCACGGCCTTCGATGGGGAACTGGGCGATGTGGTAGACCGCGCCTTCTTCCACCACGCGCTTGAAAGTCAGCGGGATCGGCTGGCCCATGAGGTTCTTGGCGGTGCCGGAGACGGTGACCTGGGCCGGCTTGCCGCTGGCGTCCAGCGGCACGATGTTGACCACGCCCTGGGCCTTGCTGCGCACCACGCCGACGGCCGCGGCGACCTTGGGCTGGAGGAAGCTGGAGTTGTAGACGCTGTAGTGGACCTTGAGGTCCCCCAGCGTGGTGGCCTGCTCGGCGAAGGCCGGCAGTGCCAGGAACAGGCAGAACAGCAGGGAGGCTAGGCGGCGCATGGTTTTCTTCTCCTGGGTTCGGGGCCCCGGGCGGTTCAGACGGCGATGCGGTGGTCCGGCAGGCTTGGACCGCTGACCCGGTAGATGCCGATTTCACCCAACAGATTAGGCCAAACTCGGCACGACCAGCGATGACGGTGGTCACGATCCACCGCCAGGCGGTCGAGCACCCGCAGGCGCTTCTCGCGGCACAGCGCCTCGAAGTCCTTGAAGGTGCAGAAGTGGATGTTCGGCGTGTTGTACCAGGTGTAGGGGAGGAATTCCGACACCGGCATGCGGCCGTTGCGCGCCAGGTACCAGCGGCAGCGCCAGTGGCCGAAGTTGGGGAAGGTGATGATGCAGGTGCGGCCGACGCGGAGCATCTCCTCGAGGATCCTGTCCGGGTAGTGCACGGCCTGCAGGGCCTGGGTCATGACCACCACGTCGAAGCTGTTGCTGGCGAAGCTGCCGAGGCCCTTGTCCAGGTCCTGCTCGATGACGTTAACGCCACGTTCGACGCACTTGGCGATGTTTTCGCTGTCGATTTCCAGGCCGTAGCCGGTGACCTGCTTGTGTTCGGCCAGCCAGGCGAGCAGTTCGCCGTCGCCGCAGCCCAGGTCGAGCACCCGGCTGCCGGCGGGGATCCAGTCTTGGATGATGTCCAGGTCGGCGCGCATGGGGCTTCCTTATACGCTGATGCGGTTCATGTAGGCGCTGAAGGCCTGCAGGTAGCGGGGGATCGGCATGAGGAAGGCGTCGTGGCCCTGGGGTGCGTCGATCTCCAGGTAGCAGACGTTCTTCTTCGCCGCGATCAGGGCGTCGACGATCTCCCGCGAGCGCGCCGGGGAGAAGCGCCAGTCGGTGGTGAAGGACATCAGGCAGAAGTCCGCCTTCACCCCGGCCAGGGTGCGCACCAGGTCGCCGTCGTGGGCGGAGGCCGGGTCGAAATAGTCCAGCGCCTTGGTCATCAGCAGGTAGGTGTTGGCGTCGAAGCGGGTGGAGAATTCCTCGCCCTGGTAGCGCAGGTAGCTCTCGACCTGGAATTCGACGTTGTAGAGGTCGTAGTTGAGCTTCTCGGCCTTGCGGTCGCGGCCGAATTTCTCGCCCATGGCGTCATCGGACAGGTAGGTGATGTGCCCGACCATGCGCGCCAGGCGCAGGCCGTGGCGCGGGATCACGCCCTGTTCCTGGAAGTGGCCGCCGAGGAACTCCGGGTCCGAGAGGATGGCCTGGCGCGCCACTTCGTTGAAGGCGATGTTCTGCGCAGAGAGCTTGGGCGCGCTGGCGATGCACAGGCAGTGGCGCACGCGCTCGGGGTAGCTGATGGTCCACTGCAGCGCCTGCATGCCGCCCAGGCTGCCGCCGACCACAGCGGCCCACTGATTGATGCCCAGGCGATCAGCCAGGCGAGCCTGGCTGTTGACCCAGTCTTCCACGGTGACCACCGGAAAATCGGAGCCGTAGATGCGCCCGGTCTCCGGGTCGAGGCTGGTGGGGCCGGTGGAGCCGTTGCAGCCGCCGAGGTTGTTCAGCGCGACCACGAAGAACTTGCGGGTGTCGATGGCCTTGCCCGGGCCGATGCAGCTGTCCCACCAGCCCGGCTTGCGCTCGTCGGGGCTGTTGTAGCCGGCGGCGTGGTGGTGGCCGGAAAGCGCATGGCAGATCAGCACGGCGTTGCTAGCCGTGGCGTTCAGCTCGCCGTAGGTCTCGATCACCAGCTGGTATTCGGGCAGCGTCCTGCCGCTGGCCAGGGCCAGGGGTTCGCTGAAGTGCAGCGTCTGGGGAGAGACCAGACCGACGGAATCTTCGGGGAAGACTGTTGGCATCGACCCAGCTCATGAATAAAAGGAGGGCGCCAGTCTAAAGAGCACCGCCCCCTGCGGCAAGGCCGGGCCTGCCGCGGGCGTTCAGGCGCGCTGCGAGCCGGGCAGGGCGACCACGCGGGCCTGGCGCTGCAGCGGCGAGGGGCGGCGCAGCAGGCGGAGGATTTCCGAGGCTTCGGCCAGTTGTTTTTCCAGCTCTTCTTGGTAGCGCGCCATGAGCAGGGCGCGCTGGCGCACCTGCTGGGTTTCCTGGGCCAGGGCCTTCAGGCGCAGCATGTGGGTTTCCAGCAGCTGCTTGTTCTCCAGGGTGTACTGCATCAGCGGCATCAGGGCGTCGCTGGCCCAGCGCTCGACTTCCTCGCGCACGCGCTGGTGCAGGAGGATGACTTCCTGGGCCAGGGTGGCGATGAAGCGCCGCGTCAGCAGGCGCTGCTCGGTGAGCAGGGTCTTGAGCTGCAGGCGGAAGCGGTCGGCCTGCTCGCGCAGCCGGGCCAGTTCGCGCTGGTAGGCGGCGACGTCGAAGCGCGGGGCGTCCAGGGCGTTCAGCGGGTTTTCCTGGTTGTGCCGCTGGTAGATGGCCTCGACCATGCGGTTACCCAGCTCGGCCTCGTGCTGCAGGCTGTGCAGGTCGCCCTCCACGGCCTGGAAGAAGTTCAGGATGGCCTGGTTGATGCCCAGGGTGGTCCAGCTGCCGCGCAGTTTCTCGTGGACCTTGGCCAGGTGCCGTTCCAGGCGCTCGGCGCGCACGGTCTGGCCGAGCAGCTCGCCCTGGCGGCGCAACAGGCGCTGGTTGGTCTTCAGGTTGAGCAGGCGGCGGTGGTGCAGGCCGTGGTCTTCCTTGGTCCGCGCGGTCAGCTCGAACAGCAGCTGGCCGCTGTCCTGCTGCTGGCCTTCGAGCTGCGCCTGCTGTTCGCGCAGGCGCTCCAGGCGGGCGCGCAGGCTGTGCTGGCTGTTGTTCAGCAGGGCCAGCACCTGGCCGAGCACCGCGCCCTCCAGCAGGCGCTCCTTGTCCGCCACTATGCGCTCGCAGAGCAGGTGCTCCAGGTTTTCCAGCTGGCTGCGGGCGAGCAGTTCGGCGTCCTTGCGCACCTTGGCCAGTAGCGCCTGCTTGGCCGACAGCGGCAGCACGCTGTCGCGGGGGATGCCCAGCTGCCGCGCGGTGGCGTCGCGGATGCGCTGGATGGCGTTGTGCACGAAGGTATCGCCGGCCAGGTCGTCCCAGAGCACGTCGACCTTGTTCAGTACCGCGTACAGCGTGCACTGGCCATCTTCCACCAGGTGCCGCACGTGGTCCTGCCAGACCGCCAGGTCCGAGGCGGTGACGCCGGTGTCGGCGGCCAGCAGGAAGACCACCGCCTGGGCGCTGGGCAGCATCGACAGGGTCAGTTCCGGCTCGCTGCCCAGGGCGTTCAGCCCGGGGGTGTCGAGGATGCGCAGGCCCTGGCGCAGCAGCGGGTGGTCGAAGTTGACCAGGGCGTGGCGCCAGGCCGGAACGCGCACGTGGCCGGGGCGTTCGGCGGCTTCCAGCATGTCCGGGAGGAAGCCCAGCTGGATCGCCTGCTCCACCGGCAGGCTCTTGGTCCGGGCGGTCTGCGCGAAGGCCTGGGCCATGTTGGCCGGGTCGGAGGTGTCCAGGGGGATGTTCACCCAGTGCCGCGGCACCTGCTTGAAGCGGGCGATGCTGGCGTCGGCCACCCGCGTCTCGATGGGCAGCAGGCGGATGTAGGGGCGTTCGGAGCGCGGGTCGAAGAAGATCTCGGTGGGGCACATGGTGGTGCGCCCGGCCTGGGAGGGCAGCATGCGCTGGCCGTACTCGGAGAAGAACAGGCTGTTGATCAGCTCGGTCTTGCCGCGGGAGAACTCGCCGACGAAGGCCAGGGTGATGTGGTCCAGGCGCAGCAGGCGCAGGGCGCGCTCCAGGCGCGCGTCTATGTCGGCGCTGTTCAGCCGGCTCTGCTCCAGCCAGCTGCGATAGCGGATGATGTCCCGGACCAGTTCCCGCTTCCAGGTGACGTAGGCGTCGATCTGCTGACTGAGTCGCTCCATGCTCATCCAGGCGGTCCTGTGGCTTGCGCGTCCTGCGCGGGAGAAGAATGCCTGGATTATGAAGCGCGGCGAGGTGGCGTCAATTGGCCTGTATCACATTCCTATCCGTAAGGTCGGTCAAGGCGACCGAGCGGTTATCCCCAGCTCGGCCGGCAGCCGTGCCGGCCGGGGAATGCGCACGCGCTTCTGGCGGTTCAGCTCGCCGCTCTCGAGTATTACCGCGCTTTTCGGCACGCCGAAGGCCTTGCCGAGGAACGCCAGCAGGTGGGCGTTGGCCTTGCCCTCCACCGGCGGGGCGGTGAGGCGGATCTTCAGGCGCTCGCCGTGCAGCCCGGCGAACTCGTCGCGGCTCGCCTTGGGCTGCAGGTGGCAATCGAGGATCAGGTCCTCGCCGTCCCAGCGGTAGAAGCTCATTGGCGTGTCGAACTCCCGGAGCGCGCGAGCTAGAGCGAGACGAGGCGGAAACAGCCGGGGATGCGCAGTTTACGTTCTGTAAATGAGCAATCACCGGCTGTTTCCAACGCTGTATCGCCGACGCGCAGCCGCTCCCTGTTTACATGAACGGGCTGAGGATCTGCGGCATCCCGGTCATGGCCGCCAGGTTGCCGATCACCAGCATGTCGAGCAGCTTCAGCGCGATGAAGGCGAAGATCGGCGAGATATCCAGCCCGCCGAGGTTCGGCAGCAGCTTGCGGAAGGGCGCCAGCAGCGGCTCGCAGATCTGGTTCACCAGCTGCGCGCCGGGGTTGTAGCTGCCCGGGGCGACCCAGGAGAGGATCACGCTGATGATCAGGGCGAAGAAGAACACCTTGAGGAACAGCGAGGTCACGGCGATCACCGACCACACCAGCAGCTGCAGGACGTAACCGCCGACGCCGTAGCCCATCAGCGTCAGGGTGACGATCATCAGCACCAGCTGGACCAGGATGGCCAGCACCAGGGACGCCAGGTCGATGCCGCCGAAGCCGGGGATCACCCGGCGCAGCGGGTTCAGCAGCGGCTTGGTGGCGCGCACGATGAACTGGCTCAGCGGGTTGTAGAAGTCGGCGCGCACCAGCTGCAGGATGAAGCGCAGCAGGACGATCAGCAGGTAGAGGCTGCCGAGGGTCTGGATGACATAGATGGCAGCGGTGGAAAGTCCGGTCATGTAAGGCTCCTCATTGCCCCAGTTGTTCGGCCAGTTCGGCGGAACGGTGGTCGGCGGCGGCCAGGGCGCGCTCGACCAGTGCTTCGAATCCATTCGCCTGGAAGGAAGTGATGGCGGCTTCGGTGGTGCCCTTGGGCGAAGTCACGCGGCGGCGCAGTTCGGCCGGGCCGACGTCGCTGGCCAGCGCCATGCGCGCGGCGCCCAGGGCGGTCTGCAGGGTCAGGCGGGCGGCGACCTCGGGGCTCAGGCCGAGCTTCTCGCCGGCGGCGGTCATGGCTTCCATCAGCAGGAAGAAGTAGGCCGGGCCGCTGCCGGAGACGGCGGTGACGGCGTCGATCTGCTTCTCTTCGTTCAGCCACAGGGCGATGCCCACGGCGCCCAGCAGCTGTTCGGCCTGCTGGCGCTGGGCCGGGCTGACCTGGGCGGTGGCGTACAGGCCGCTGGCGCCTTCGCCCAGCAGCGCCGGGGTGTTGGGCATGCAGCGTACCAGCAGCTCGGTGCCCAGCCAGCGCGACAGGCTGGCGCAGGGAATGCCGGCGGCGATGGAGACGATCAGCTGGCCCGGTTCGAGCAGCGCGGCCAGGGGCTCGCAGACCTGCTTCATGACCTGCGGCTTGACCGCCAGGACCACCACGTCGGCGCCGGCGATGGCGCTGGCGTTGTCCTCGAACACCTCGATGCCGTGCTCGGCGGCGATCTTCGCGCGCTGTTCGACGCCCGGGTCGCTGGCGCGGATGTGGCTGGCGGGCACGCCCTGGGCGCGCAGGCCACCGATCAGGCTGGCGGCCATGTTGCCGGCGCCGATGAAAGCGATGCGGGTGCTGCTCATGGGTTGTGTTCCTTGATCAAGAATGGGGACCGTAGTCGCGCGCGCCGAACAGCGCGGTGCCGATGCGCACCCAGGTGGCGCCTTCGGCGACGGCGGCTTCGAGGTCGTGGCTCATGCCCATGGACAGGGTGTCCAGGCCGAGGTTCAGGGCAGTCAGGAGTTCGCGCAGGCGGGCGAAGGCGGCGCGCTGGGCGGCGATGTCCTCGGTGGGTTCGGGGATGGCCATCAGCCCGCGCAGCTTCAGGTTGGGCAGGGCGGCTACGGCGCGGGCCAGGGCCGGCAGTTCCTCGGGGGCGCAGCCGGACTTGCTGGCCTCGCCGCTGACGTTCACCTGCAGGCAGACGTTGAGCGGCGGCAGGTGCGCCGGGCGCTGCGCGGAAAGGCGCTCGGCGACCTTCAGGCGGTCCACCGAGTGCACCCAGTGGAAGTGCTCGGCGATGGGCCGCGTCTTGTTCGACTGGATGGGGCCGATGAAGTGCCAGGTGAGCGCCAGGTCGGCCAGTTCCACCTGCTTGCCGAGGGCTTCCTGCAGGTAGTTCTCGCCGAAATCGTCGAGGCCGGCGGCATGGGCTTCGCGGATGTCGGCGGCGGGCTTGGTCTTGCTCACCGCCAGCAGCGCAACGCTGCCCGAAGCCCGCCCGCAAGCTTGCTCCGCCTCACGGATACGCTCGCGAACCTTTGCAATATTCTCTGCTATCGTGGACATTACCTGCGCTCTGAGGCCCGGCTGCTGCAAGTTCAGCGGCATTCTACCTGCTTGCATTGGATTGGGGAGTCCCATGGATATTACCGAGTTGCTCGCCTTCAGCGCCAAGCAAGGCGCTTCGGACCTGCACCTCTCGGCCGGCCTGCCGCCGATGATCCGCGTCGACGGCGACGTGCGCCGCATCAACCTGCCGCCGCTGGAGCACAAGCAGGTGCACGCGCTGATCTACGACATCATGAACGACAAGCAGCGCAAGGATTTCGAGGAATTCCTGGAAACCGACTTCTCCTTCGAAGTGCCGGGCGTGGCGCGTTTCCGCGTCAACGCCTTCAACCAGAACCGCGGCGCCGGCGCCGTGTTCCGGACCATTCCCTCCAAGGTGCTGACCATGGAGGACCTGGGCATGGGCGAAGTGTTCAAGCGGGTTTCCGACGTGCCGCGCGGGCTGGTGCTGGTGACCGGGCCGACCGGCTCGGGCAAGTCCACCTCGCTCGCGGCGATGCTCGACTACCTGAACAACACCAAGTACAGCCACATCCTCACCGTCGAGGACCCGATCGAATTCGTCCACGAATCGAAGAAGTGCCTAGTCAACCAGCGCGAGGTGCACCGCGACACCCTCGGCTTCAACGAGGCGCTGCGCTCGGCCCTGCGTGAGGACCCGGACATCATCCTGGTCGGCGAGATGCGCGACCTGGAAACCATCCGCCTGGCGCTGACCGCCGCGGAAACCGGCCACCTGGTGTTCGGCACCCTGCACACCACCTCCGCGGCCAAGACCATCGACCGTATCGTCGACGTGTTCCCCGCCGAGGAAAAGGCCATGGTCCGTTCCATGCTCTCCGAATCGCTGCAGGCGGTGATCTCCCAGACGCTGCTGAAGAAGATCGGCGGCGGCCGGGTGGCGGCCCACGAGATCATGATCGGCACCCCGGCGATCCGCAACCTGATCCGCGAGGACAAGGTGGCGCAGATGTACTCGGCCATCCAGACCGGCGGCGCGCTGGGCATGCAGACCCTCGACATGTGCCTCAAGGGCCTGGTCGCCAAGGGCCTGGTGACCCGCGACGCGGCGAAGGAAAAGGCGAAGATCCCGGAAAACTTCTGATTCTCCCCGGGCCCGGTGCCCGGCCAGGCGGCGCGGCACACGCACGGGCGGCCTGGATGACAGTCGAATCGCACAGTGCGTGAACGAATCAGGTTGGATCGATCATGGAATTCGAGAAGCTTCTGCGGCTGATGGTGGAGAAGGGCGCCTCGGACCTCTTCGTCACCGCCGGCGTGCCCCCGTCGATGAAGGTCAACGGCAAGGTGCTGCCGGTGACCAAGACCCCGCTGTCGCCCGAGCAGACCCGCGAGACGGTGCTGGCGGTGATGAACGAGCAGCAGCGCCGTGACTTCGCCGAGCACCACGAGTGCAACTTCGCCATCAGCGCCCGCGGCATCGGGCGCTTCCGCGTCAGCGCCTTCTACCAGCGCAACCTGGTGGGCATGGTGTTGCGCCGCATCGAGACCAACATCCCGACCATCGAGGACCTCAAGCTGCCGGAGATCCTCAAGAAACTGGCCATGACCAAGCGCGGGCTGGTGATCTTCGTCGGCGCCACCGGTACCGGCAAGTCCACCTCGCTGGCGGCGATGATCGGCTACCGCAACAAGAACTCCACCGGGCACATCATCTCCATCGAGGACCCGATCGAGTACATCCACCAGCACCAGGGCTGCATCGTCACCCAGCGCGAGGTGGGGCTGGACACCGACACCTTCGAGGTGGCGCTGAAGAACACCCTGCGCCAGGCGCCGGACGTGATCATGATCGGCGAGGTGCGCTCGCGCGAGACCATGGAGCATGCCGTGGCCTTTGCCGAGACCGGTCACCTGTGCCTGGCCACCCTGCACGCCAACAACGCCAACCAGGCGCTGGAGCGGATCATCCACTTCTTCCCGGCCGACCGGCACCAGCAGATCTGGATGGACCTGTCGCTGAACCTCAAGGCCATCGTCGCCCAGCAACTGGTGCCGACCCCGGACGGCAAGGGCCGCCGCGCGGTGATCGAGGTGCTGCTGAATACTCCGCTGGCCGCTGACCTGATCCGCAAGGGTGAGGTGCATGAGCTGAAGCCGTTGATGAAGCGCTCCACCGAGCAGGGCATGCAGACCTTCGATCAGGCGCTGTACCAGCTCTATTCCCAGGGTGAGATCACCTATGAGGATGCGCTGGCCTATGCCGACTCGGCCAACGATCTGCGGTTGATGATCAAGCTTGGGTCGGAGACCGATGCGGATCATCTGTCGAGCATGACTCAGGGGTTGACCCTGGAGCTGAGCGAAGACGATCCGAATCGCCGCTTCCGCTGAGCAGCTCCCTCGCCGCAACCCGCAATTATCGTGAACGCCGGAGCGTAGGGCGAATAACCGTTCGCGGTTATCCGCCGATACACGGAGGCCTCGGCCCGCGCCCAGGTCAACCCTGGAGTCGCCGGGGGCCAAGGCCAAACGGCGGATAACGCCATAGGCGTTATGCGCCCTACGGTCCTTTGCCCGAAAAGCCTGTCAGCGGCTTTGTATTCCCCGAGACTTTTCTTACAGTGGCGGCAAACCCGCCGCGATCGCGTCGGTCGAATCCAGGAATCCCCGCCAAGGAGCGCTCCATGCCCAATACCCCCGACACCCACAGCAAGGTCATCGGCTACCTGCTGTGGATCTTCGGCTTCACCGGTTCGCACCGCTTCTACTATGGCAAGCCGGTCAGCGGGACCATCTGGTTCTTCACCCTCGGGCTGTTCTTCATCGGCTGGATCATCGACCTGTTCCTGATCCCCTCGATGGACGACGAGGCCGACCTGCGCTACCGCAGCGGCGCCCTGGACTACAACGTGGCCTGGATACTGCTGACCTTCCTCGGTGTGTTCGGCGTGCACCGCATGTACATGGGCAAGTGGCTGACCGGCATCCTCTACCTGTGCACCGGCGGCCTGTTCTTCCTCGGCGTGCTCTACGACTTCTGGACGCTCAACGCCCAGGTCTCCGAGCGCAACGGCCCGCAGCGGCTGTAAGCGTTCCTTGCCAGAAAGCCCGCCCACCGGCGGGCTTTTTCGTCAGCCGGCATGGCGATGGGCGCGCCGCCGGCCTATGGTCAGGAAGACCATAAAGGCGCGCTGCCGGGCGATCCCCGCGGCGCCGACAAGGAGTGGATGCCATGAGCAACGAACTTCGTCCTGCCGTACTCGACCTGATCGGCAACACGCCGCTGGTGCAGGTCAGCCGCTTCGATACCGGCCCCTGCACGCTGTTCCTCAAGCTGGAATCGCAGAACCCCGGCGGCTCGATCAAGGACCGCATCGGCGTGGCCATGATCGAGACCGCCGAGCGCGACGGCCGCCTGCAGCCCGGCGGGACCATAGTCGAGGCCACCGCCGGCAACACCGGCCTGGGCCTGGCCCTGGTGGGTCGCGCCAAGGGCTACCGGGTGGTGCTGGTGGTGCCGGACAAGATGTCCAGCGAGAAGGTCCTGCACCTCAAGGCCATGGGCGCCGAGGTGCACATCACCCGCTCCGACGTCGGCAAGGGCCACCCGGAGTACTACCAGGACGTGGCCGCGCGCCTGGCCGCGGAAATCCCCGGGGCCTTCTTCGCCGACCAGTTCAACAATCCGGCCAACCCCCTGGCCCACGAGACCAGCACCGCCCCGGAAATCTGGCAGCAGACCGGCCACGACCTGGACGCCATCGTCGTCGGCGTCGGCTCCGCCGGCACCCTCACCGGGCTGACGCGCTTCTTCCGCCAGGTGCAGCCGAACCTGGAAATGGTCCTGGCCGACCCGGTGGGCTCGGTGATGGCCGGCTACGTGCGCGACGGCACCCTCGGCGAGGTCGGTTCCTGGGCGGTGGAAGGCATAGGCGAGGACTTCATTCCCTCCATCGCCGACCTTTCCAGCGTGCGCCACGCCTATTCCATCAGCGACGAGGAAAGCTTTGCCCACGCCCGCGAACTGCTGCGCGCCGAGGGCATTCCCGGCGGTTCCTCCACCGGCACCCTGCTGGCCGCCGCCTTGCGCTACTGCCGCGAGCAGACGCAGCCCAAGCGCGTGCTCAGCTTCGTCTGCGACACCGGCACGCGCTACCTGTCCAAGGTCTACAACGACCAGTGGATGACCGACCAGGGCCTGCTGCAGCGCAAGCGCTACGGCGACCTGCGCGACATCATCGCGCGGCGCTTCGAGGAGGGCCGGGTAATCAGCGTGGGGCCGGACGACACCCTGCTCACCGCCTTCCAGCGCATGCGCCTGGCCGACGTCTCGCAGCTGCCGGTGCTGGCCAACGGCAAGCTGGTCGGGGTCATCGATGAATCCGACATCCTGCTGGGCGTGCACGCCGACGCCAGCCACTTCCGCCAGCCGGTGGCCAGCGCCATGACCACCCGCCTGGAAACCCTGGCCCCGGACGCCAGCCTGGCCGAACTGCAGGCCGAGCTGGACCGCGGCCTGGTCGCCATCATCGCCGACGCCTCGGGCTTCCATGGCCTGATCACCCGTTTCGATTTGCTCAACCACCTCCGGAGAACGCTCCCATGAGCCAGGATTCCCAAGCCCCCCGCGGTTTCGCCACGCGGGTCATCCACGCCGGCCAGGCGCCCGACCCTTCCACCGGCGCGCTGATGCCGCCGATCTACGCCAACTCCACCTACCTGCAGGACAGCCCCGGGGTGCACAAGGGCCTGGACTACGGGCGCTCGCACAACCCCACGCGCTGGGCCCTGGAGCGCTGCGTGGCGGACCTGGAGGGCGGCAGCAAGGCGTTCGCCTTCGCCTCCGGGCTGGCGGCCATCTCGGCGACCCTGGAATTGCTCGATGCCGGCTCGCACATCGTGTCCGGCAACGACATCTACGGCGGCACCTTCCGCCTGTTCGAGCGCGTGCGCCGGCGCAGCGCCGGGCACGAATTCAGCTTCGTCGACCTTACCGACATGGGCGCCATCGAAGCCGCGCTGCGCCCCGAAACACGCATGGTGTGGATCGAGACGCCGAGCAACCCGCTGCTGCGCCTGGCCGACCTGGAGGCCATCGCCCGCCTGTGCCGCAGCCGCGGCATCCTCTGCGTGGCCGACAACACCTTCGCCAGCCCGCGCATCCAGCGTCCGCTGGAGCTGGGCTTCGACGTGGTGGTGCACTCGACCACCAAATACCTGAACGGCCATTCCGACGTCATCGGCGGCATCGCCGTGGTCGGCGACAACCCGGAACTGGCCGAGCGCCTGGGCTTCCTGCAGAACGCCGTGGGCGCCATCGCCGGCCCCTTCGACGCCTTCCTCACCCTGCGCGGGGTGAAGACCCTGGCCCTGCGCATGGAACGGCACTGCGCCAACGCCCTGGAACTGGCCCAGTGGCTGGAGCGCCAGCCGCAGGTGGCGCGGGTGCACTACCCGGGCCTGGCCTCGCACCCGCAGCACGAACTGGCCAAGCGGCAGATGAACGGCTTCGGCGGGATGATCTCGATGGACCTGGCCACTGACCTGGCCGGCTCGAAACGCTTCCTGGAGAACGTGCGCATCTTCGCCCTGGCCGAGAGCCTGGGCGGGGTGGAGAGCCTGATCGAGCACCCGGCGATCATGACCCACGCCACCATTCCGCCGGCTACCCGGGCTGAACTGGGGATAGGCGATGCGCTGGTGCGGTTGTCGGTGGGGGTGGAGGATGTCGAGGATCTGCGTGCGGATTTGGCGCAGGCGTTGGCGAGGATCTAGAGGCCGACGCTTTTCGTAGGAGCGAGCTTGCTCGCGAACGGTGCCTCTCGGCGATGCTGTGCATGAGGTCACCTCCGTTCCCTCTCCCCAGCCCTCGGCTGCGCGCCCCGCCCTGAAGGGAGAGGGGGCTTGTTCGTGCCGAGAGAAGGCCTGGTTTCAGCCGGCAGTCTCTGTGCTAGCCGGCTGACGCCAGCACATCCAACTCTGCCCAACGATCCCCTCTCCCTTCAGGGAGAGGGTTAGGGAGAGGGCGCTCTAAAGCCCAGCCCCGAAAGCTCCCGGCAAGCCCCGTTCGCGAGCAAGCTCGCTCCTACAGGAAAAGAAAAAGCCCGCCGGATGGCGGGCTTCTTCTTCATGCCTGGGCAGGCTCAGATGGCATGCACGATATGCCCATCCACCAGCGTGCAACGCACCGCGCCCGGCAGGCAGTGGCCGATGAACGGGCTGTTCTGTCCGCGGGAGTACCAGGTCTCGCCGGCCAGGGTCTGGCCCTCGGCCTCGAACAGCACCAGGTCTGCCGCCTCGCCCACCGCTATGCGGCCGGCCGGCAGGCGCAGCGCGGCGGCCGGGCCGGTGGTCAGGCGCGCCAGCAGGGTCGGCAGGTCGAGCAGGCCGTCCTGCACCAGGGTCATGGCCAGCGGCAGCAGTAGTTCGACGCTGCTGATGCCCGGCTCGGTGTCGGCGAAGGGGGCGTTCTTGGCGTCCGCCTCGTGGGGCTGGTGGTGGCTGGCGATGGCTTGTATCACGCCGCTCTTCACCGCTTCGCGCAGGGCGTCGCGGTCCTTGCGCGAGCGCAGTGGCGGCTGCACGTGGTAGAGGCTGGAGAAGTCGGCCAGGGCCTCGTCGGTGAGGATCAACTGGTACAGCGCCACGTCGGCGGTCACCGGCAGGCCGCGGGCCTGGGCCTGGGCGATCATCTCCACGCCGCGGGCGCTGGTCAGCTGGCTGAAGTGCGCGCGCACGCCGCTCTGCTCCACCAGCAGCAGGTTGCGGGCCAGGGCCACGGTCTCGGCGCTCTCGGGGATGCCGGCCAGGCCGCGGAAGCTGGCGGTGGGGCCGTCGTGGGCCAGGCCGCCCTGGGCCAGTTCGGCATCCTGGGAGGTGAAGATCACCGTCAGGTCAAAGGTCGCTGCGTACTCCAGCGAGCGCAGCAGCACGCGGTTGCTGGCCAGCGGCGCCAGGCCGTTGCTGAAGGCCACGCAGCCGGCGTCGCGCAGGGCGGCCAGCTCGGACAGCTGCTCGCCGGCCAGGCCGCGGGTCAGCGCGCCTATGGGGAAGACCTTGGCATTGCCGGCCTCGCGGGCGCGGTCGAGGATCAGCTCGGCCACCGCCGGGGTATCCAGCACCGGCCTGGTCTGCGGCGGGCAGCACAGGCTGGTGACGCCGCCGGCGCTGGCGGCGCGGGTTTCGCTCTCGATGTTGCCCTTGCGGCTGTAGCCCGGCTCGCGTAGGGCCACGTTCAGGTCCACCAGGCCGGGCGCGGCGATCAGGCCGGCGGCGTCCAGCTCCTGGGCGGCGTGGAAATCGGCCGGGGCCTGGCCCAGGGCGATGATCCTGCCGGCTTCTATATGGACGTCGCAGACCTGGTCCAGGCCGCTGGCCGGGTCGATGACGCGGGCGCCGTGAATGCTGACGGTCATTGCGCGTCCTCCTGTTCCAGCTGGCGTTGGGCGTTCTGCCCGCTCATGGCCATGGACAGCACGGCCATGCGGATGGCGATCCCGTAGGTCACCTGGTTGAGGATCACCGACTGCTCGCCGTCGGCCACCGCGGATTCGATCTCCACGCCGCGGTTGATCGGCCCCGGGTGCATGACGATGGCATCGGGCTTGGCCAGCTTCAGGCGCTTCTGGGTCAGGCCGTAGAGCTTGAAGAACTCGCCTTCGCTGGGCAGCAGGCCGCCCTGCATGCGCTCGCGCTGCAGGCGCAGCATGATGACCACGTCGACGTCCTTGAGGCCTTCGTTGGCATCGGTGAACACCTTCACCCCGTAGACCTCCTCCAGGCCGATCGGCAGCAGGGTGCGCGGGGCGATGACGCGGATGTCCGGGCAGCCGAGGGTCTTCAGCGCCAGCATGTTCGAGCGCGCCACCCGCGAGTGCAGGACGTCGCCGACGATGGCCACCGAGAGGTTCTCGAAGCTGCCCTTGTGGCGGCGGATGGTGAGCATGTCGAGCATGCCCTGGGTCGGGTGGCCGTGGCGGCCGTCGCCGCCGTTGATCACCGCCACCCTGGGGCTGACGTGTTCGGCGATGAAGTGCGCCGCGCCCGAGTCGCTGTGGCGCACGACGAACATGTCGGCGGCCATGGCCTCGAGGTTGCGCAGGGTGTCGGTGAGGGTCTCGCCCTTGCTGGTCGAAGAGGTCGACACGTTCAGCGTGATGACGTCGGCGGACAGGCGCTGGGCGGCCAGTTCGAAGGTGGTGCGGGTGCGCGTGGAGTTCTCGAAGAACACGTTGCACACGGTCTTGCCGCGCAGCAGCGGGACCTTCTTCACCGCGCGCGCGCCGACTTCGAGGAAGGAGTCGGCGGTGTCGAGGATTTCGGTCAGCAGCTCGCGGGGCAATCCGTCGAGCGAGAGGAAGTGGCGCAGCTGGCCCTGGTCGTTGAGCTGCAGCGGGCGCTTGGCGTCTGTCGGCATGGGGCAGGCCCTGAATGGTGGAAAGGGTGGCGCGCGCGTTCAGAGCGCGCTGATGAGAGTGCGCTCGAGGACGAGTGGTGCGGGACCGCGCAATTTTACCCTTTCATTGGGGGCCAGCGACAGGGTCTGGCCGACCACGTCGGGGCGGATCGGCAGCTCGCGGGCGTTCAGGTCCAGCAGGCAGACCAGGGTCACGCTGGCCGGGCGGCCGTAGTCGAACAGCTCGTTGAGCGCGGCGCGGATGGTGCGGCCGCTCATCAGCACGTCGTCGACCAGGACCAGGTGCTGGCCGTCGATCTCGAACGGCAGTTCCGACGGACGGACCTGCGGGTGCAGGCCGCTGCGGGTGAAGTCGTCGCGGTAGAAGGAGACGTCGAGGATGCCGAGGATTTCCTCGCTGTGCAGTTCCTTGAGCAGGGCCTGGGCGACCCAGATGCCGCCGGTGTGGATGCCGACGAAGCGCGGCGTGTCTATGCCGCGCTCGGCGAGGTGGTTGCGCAGGTCGGTGGCCATGCGCGGCAGGAGTTCGGCGGGACTGGGCAGGTTCATGACATCTCCTGGATGACTCGTGGCGGTCCAGGCTGGGCCGCCGTGGATTCCTCGGGCGCCCGTGTGCGGCGGGTACCCGCTCAAGATTAGCGCGTGTGCCGCGGCCGGCACTGCCGCAGGTCAAGCGCCGCCGTGGGCCTCCAGCCAGCCCTCGAGCAGCAGGGCCGCGGCCAGGGCATCCACCGGGCGTTCGCGGTAGCCGTCGCGCTGGCCCTGGGCCAGGCGCTCGCCCTTGGCGGCGTAGGTGGTCAGGCGCTCGTCGTGGGTGTGCACCGGCAGGTTGTAGCGGCCGTGCAGGCGGCGGGCGAACTTCTCGGCGCGCTCGCTCATCTCGCTGGGCGTGCCGTCCATGTTCAGCGGCAGGCCGACGACGATGGCGTCCGGCTGCCATTCCTTGATCAGCGCCTCGACGCGGTTCCAGTCCGGCACGCCGTTCTGCGCCTTGAGCACGCAGAGTTCGCGGGCCTGGCCGGTGACCGCCTGGCCGACGGCGACGCCGATCTGCTTGGTGCCGTAGTCGAAGCCCAGCAGCAGGCGCGGCGCGCCCATCAGGCGTGCCCGGCCTGGGCGGTGAGCAGGCTGAGGTTGATCCCCAGGCGCTGCGCGGCGGCGGCCAGGCGCTGCTCGGCGGGCACGTCGAAGAGCACTTCCAGGTCCGCCGGGCAGGTCAGCCAGGCGTTGTCGGCCAGCTCGGCCTCCAGCTGGCCGGCTTCCCAGCCGGCGTAGCCGAGGGCGATGACGCTCTGCGCGGGGCCGCTGCCGTCGGCGATGGAGAAGAGCACGTCCTGGGAAGTGGAAAGGTTCAGCTCGCCCAGCTCCAGGGTGGCCTGGAACAGCTGCCCGGCCGGGTGCAGGACGAAGCCGCGGTCGGTCTGCACCGGGCCGCCGCTGTAGACGGTGATGCCCTGGCAACGCGCCGGCGGCAGGGGCTCGGGGCGCAGTTGCTCGAGCACGTCGCTGAGGTTCAGGCCGCTGGGGCGGTTGATCACCAGGCCCATGGCGCCCTGCTCGTTGTGCTCGACCAGGTAGGTCAGGGTCTGGGCGAAATTGGGATCGGCCATGTGCGGCATGGCGATCAGGAAATGGTGCTTGAGGTAGGTGGGCGCTGTATTCATGGCGCTAGTTTCAGGCTTGGGCGCGCGGCCTGCAAGCCGCCCGGAGGGGCTATCGACTCGACAGGCGGTCGCCGCGCTCGAAGCGCCAGGTGCGGATGATTTCCAGGCGGTCGATGTCCGCCAGGTCGCCGCTGAACGGGGCGAAGGGCGCGGCCAGGCGGACGATGCGCTGGGCGGCCTGGTCGAGCAGAGGCTGCCCGGAAGATTCCAGCACCTGCACCTCGTACAGTGAGCCGTCGCGGTTGATCGACACCAGCAGCCGCAGGCTGCCGTAGATGCGCTGACGGCGGGCCTCGTCGGGGTAGTTGAGGTTGCCGATGCGCTCGATCTTCTTGCGCCACTCCTCCTTGTACCAGGCGCCCTTGTCGCGCATGGTCGAGGCGGCGGTCAGGCGGTGGATGCGCGGGCGCTTGGCGTAGGCCTGGCGCTCCTTGGCAAGGTCCGCCTCAAGGCTGGAGATTTCCGCCGACAGCTGGCTGGAGTCGAACTGCGGCGCCGGCTGGGCGACCTGCTCGGCCTTGGGCTTCTGCGGCTTGGCCTGGACCTTCTGCGGCTTCGGCGCCTTGGTGGCCACGGCGGTCTTCGGCGATTCCGCCTCCTTGGCCTGCTTCGGCGTCGGCGGCGGGGCGACCTTCTTCGCCTCGCTGTCCTGGAACGGCGCCTGCTCGGTGGTCTTGGGGATGGCCTTATGCTCGAGGGTGCCGCTGCCTTCCTGGTTCATCTGCGCCAGGTAGTCGGCCTTCTCCGGCTTCTTCTCGCTCTTGAAGGTGGCCAGGGTGATTTCCAGCGTCTTGCTCAGCTGGCTCGGGTGGGGCATGGAGAAGCCCACGCCGAGGATCAGCGCCACATGCAGCACCGCCGCCACGAACAGGGTGAAGCCCAGGCGGTCCGCCGGGCGGACGCCGGAGGACGGGAAGGCTTGGGGGGAGGTTGCAGCGTTCATTGCATATAGGGTTGGCCGGGGTGGGCGAAGTCTGCTTTCCCCGGCCGCCGCCTGCAAGCGGCAAGCGTCAAGTTGTCGGCTGCGTCAAACTTGCGCCGCCGCCGCACGGGCCTTGAGCTTGCCCTCGATGGCGTCCATCAGGCGCTCGCCGATGCGGGTGTCGTAGGCCTTGTCGATCTCGCGGATGCAGGTCGGGCTGGTGACGTTGATCTCGGTGAGGTAGTCGCCGATCACGTCCAGGCCGACGAACAGCAGGCCGCGCTCGCGCAGTTGCGGGCCGACCTGCTGGGCGATCCAGCGGTCGCGCTCGGTCAGCGGCTGGGCCACGCCGCGGCCGCCGGCGGCGAGGTTGCCGCGTGTCTCGCCCTGGGCCGGGATGCGCGCCAGGCAGTACTCCACCGGTTCGCCGTCGATCATCAGGATACGCTTGTCGCCATCCTTGATCTCCGGGATGTAGCGTTGTGCCATGATCTGCTGGTGGCCGTGCAGGGTCAGGGTCTCGAGGATCACCGAGAGGTTCGGGTCGCCCTCGCGGTGGCGGAAGATCATGGTGCCGCCCATGCCTTCGAGGGGTTTGAGAATGATGTCACGATGTTCGGCGGCGAACTCGCGCAGAATGTCGGCGCGCCGTGTGACCAGGGTCGGCGGCGTGCACTGCGGGAACAGCGTGGCGAAGAACTTCTCGTTGCAGTCGCGCAGGCTCTGCGGGCGGTTCACCACCAGGGTGCCGGCGCGTTCGGCCTGTTCCAGCAGGTAGGTGGAATAGATGTACTCGTTGTTGAAGGGCGGGTCCTTGCGCATCAGGATCACGTCCAGCTCGGCGAGCGGCAGGTCGATCTCCTGGTCCAGCTCGTACCAGCGCTCGGCGTCGTCGAAGACCTTCAGGGGGCGGATCTTGGCCCGTGCGGCGTTCGCTTTCTGGTAAAGATCCTGTTGTTCCATGTAGAACAGCGTCCAGCCACGGGCCTGGGCCGCCAGCAGCATCGCCAGGGAGCTGTCCTTCTTGAAGTTGATGCTCGCGATGGGGTCCATCACGATGCCCAGGCGTACGCTCATGGGGAGTCCTCCGAAAGGGGGTGGTGCGGCGACGAACCGCGCCGAAAAGGGCGGAAAAGGATGCTCAGGGTGGCGCCGGATATGTGCCCGGTCAAGGAAAAAGCCAGCGCATCCGGGGTGTTATGGATGGATGCGGGAGAGTGTGCTAAAAGACTCCGACGATTGGGTCGCAGCCCGAACGGTGGCAGGGCGTCAGCGCACTGAATATAAGACAGTAACGATTCACCGAGATGGTAAAAGGGCGAACATGGAACAGCATTCCGATGGTTTGAAGGTGATGGTCATCGACGATTCCAAGACGATCCGTCGTACCGCCGAAACCCTGCTCAAGAAAGTCGGCTGCGATGTCATCACGGCCATCGATGGCTTCGACGCGCTGGCGAAGATCGCCGACACCCATCCGAACATCATCTTCGTCGACATCATGATGCCTCGGCTCGACGGCTATCAGACCTGCGCCCTGATCAAGAACAACAGCGCCTTCAAATCCACCCCGGTGATCATGCTGTCCTCCAAGGACGGCCTGTTCGACAAGGCCAAGGGTCGTATCGTCGGCTCCGACCAGTACCTCACCAAGCCCTTCAGCAAGGAAGAGCTGCTCGGCGCCATCAAGACCCACGTGCCCGACTTCACCCCGGTGGAGCAAGCTTCCTGATGTCCGGCCCTGCGTGCCGGTGATGCCTTTTCCTGGGGGACCCCATGGCTCGAATCCTCATTGTTGATGACTCTCCGACCGAGATGTACAAGCTGACCGCGATGCTGGAGAAGCATTCGCACCAGGTGCTCAAGGCGGAGAACGGCGCCGACGGCGTCGCCCTGGCCCGGCAGGAGAAGCCGGACGTGGTCCTGATGGACATCGTCATGCCCGGGCTGAACGGCTTCCAGGCCACCCGGCAGCTGTCCAAGGACCCGGAGACCAGCGCCATCCCGGTCATCATCGTCACCACCAAGGACCAGGAGACCGACAAGGTCTGGGGCAAGCGCCAGGGCGCTCGCGACTACCTGACCAAGCCGGTCGACGAAGAAACGCTGCTCAAGACCATCAATGCGGTACTCGCCGGCTGACGCCGGGCGGGGCCCGAATAACTATTAGAAAAGGCCAGGGCCGGCATGTCTGAAGTCCAGAGTCCCTTCCAGCTTCTCGTCGAGATCGACCAGCGCTGCCGTCGCCTGGCTGCCGGCCTGCCGGCGCAGCGCGAGGTCGTGCAGAGCTGGAACGGCATCGGCTTCCGCATGGCCGGCCGCCTGTTCGTGGCGCCCATGGGGGAGGTCGGCGAAGTGCTCCACGAGCCGCGCTACACCCTGTTGCCCGGCGTGCGCGAGTGGGTCCGGGGCGTGGCCAACGTCCGCGGTCGGCTGCTGCCGATCATGGACCTGTGCGGATTTCTCGGCGCGGAGCTGTCGCCGTTGCGCAAGCAGCGCCGCGTGCTGGTGGTAGAACACGGGGAGGTGTTCGCCGGGCTCATCGTCGATGAGGTCCTGGGCATGCAGCACTTCCCGGTGGATGCCTTCAGCGAGCAGTTGCCACCCCTTGAGGCGGCGCTGCAACCCTTTGTTCATGGCGTATTCCATCGAGAGCAGCCCTGGCTGGTATTCAGCCCGCATGCCCTGGCGCAGCACCCGGGCTTCCTCGACGTCGCCAGCTAGTTGAAAACGGTTGGGTCGGGAACCTCCGGCCCGTGTCGTGACATGGAAACCGAAATCGTGGTGGGTCCAGGCGGGGGCCGTATATGAAGAAAATCAAGACAGGCAATCTCTTTGCGGGAGCGCGCAGCAGTTCACTGATCGCGGGGCTGTTCATCGTCCTGATCGTCTCGATCGTGCTGCTGTTCGCCAACTTCGCCTACCTCAACACCCAGTCGAACCACGACAAGCAGTACATCGGCCATGCCGGCGAACTGCGCGTGCTGTCGCAGCGGATCGCCAAGAACGCCACGGAAGCCGCGGCGGGCAAGAGCGAGGCGTTCAAGTCGCTGAAGGACGCCCGCAACGACTTCGAGAAGCGCTGGAACGTGCTGCTCAAGGGTGACGAGAGCACCGGCCTGCCGCCGAGCCCGGCCGCCGTGCAGACGCAGATGGCCGACGTGCAGAAGGACTGGGACCTGCTGCGCAAGAACACCGACTCCATCCTCGCCAGCGAACAGACCGTGCTCTCGCTGCACCAGGTGGCCGCGACCCTCGCCGAGACCATCCCGCAGCTGCAGGTGACCTACGAGGAAGTGGTGGACATCCTCCTGGAAAGCGGCGCGCCGGCCGACCAGGTCGCCGTGGCCCAGCGCCAGTCGCTGCTCGCCGAACGTATCCTCGGCTCGGTGAACAAGGTGCTCGCCGGCGACGAGAACTCGGTACAGGCCGCCGACAGCTTCGGCCGCGACGCCAGCCTGTTCGGCCGGGTGCTCAAGGGCATGAAGGAAGGCAACGCGGCGATGAGCATCTCCAAGGTGACCAACGCCGAGGCGGTGGACCGCCTCAACGAGGTTTCCGAGCTGTTCGAGTTCGTTTCCGGCTCGGTGGACGAGATCCTCGAGACCTCGCCGGAACTGTTCCAGGTCCGCGAATCCGCCAACACCATCTTCAGCAGCTCGCAGACCCTGCTGGACAAGGCCTCCAAGCTGGCCGACGGCTTCGAGAACCTGGCCGGCGGCCGGCACCTGAACCAGGTGGCGAGCGTCGCCCTGGGCATCCTCGCCCTCGGCTCGATCATCCTCATCGGCCTGGTGATGGTGCGCGAGACCAACCGCCGCCTCGCCGAGACCGCCGAGAAGAACGAACGCAACCAGGCGGCGATCCTGCGGCTGCTCGACGAGATCGCCGACCTCGCCGACGGTGACCTGACCGTGGCCGCGACCGTGACCGAGGACTTCACCGGCGCCATCGCGGACTCCATCAACTACTCCATCGACCAGCTCCGCGAGCTGGTGGAAACCATCAACCTCACCGCCGTGCAGGTGGCCGCCGCCGCCCAGGAAACCCAGGCCACGGCGATGCACCTGGCCGAGGCTTCCGAGCACCAGGCCCAGGAAATCGCCGGCGCCTCCGCGGCGATCAACGAAATGGCCGTGTCCATCGACCAGGTATCGGCGAACGCCAGCGAATCCTCCGCGGTGGCGGAACGTTCGGTAGCCATCGCCAACAAGGGCAACGAGGTGGTGCACAACACCATCACCGGCATGGACAACATCCGCGAACAGATCCAGGACACCTCCAAGCGGATCAAGCGCCTGGGCGAATCGTCCCAGGAGATCGGCGACATCGTCAGCCTGATCAACGACATCGCCGACCAGACCAACATCCTCGCCCTGAACGCCGCGATCCAGGCGTCCATGGCCGGTGACGCGGGCCGCGGCTTCGCCGTGGTGGCGGACGAGGTACAGCGCCTGGCGGAACGTTCCTCCGCCGCGACCAAGCAGATCGAGGCGCTGGTGAAGACCATTCAGACCGACACCAACGAAGCGGTGATCTCCATGGAGCAGACCACCTCCGAAGTGGTGCGCGGCGCCCGCCTGGCGCAGGACGCCGGTGTGGCCCTGGAAGAGATCGAGAAGGTATCCAAGACCCTGGCGGCGCTGATCCAGAACATCTCCAATGCCGCCCGTCAGCAGGCGTCGTCCGCCGGCCACATTTCCAACACCATGAACGTGATCCAGGAGATCACCTCGCAGACCTCCGCCGGTACCACCGCCACTGCGCGCAGCATCGGCAACCTGGCGAAGATGGCGAGCGAGATGCGCAACTCGGTATCCGGCTTCAAACTGCCGGACCTGGCAGAACGGGCCTGAGCGGAGGTGCGCGGGGCTGAAGGGCGCCGCGCACGACAGTCTTGAGCGAGAGGCGCGACATGCAGGCAACTGGCGTCTGGTCGTTGCAGCCGTTGGCCGACATGTCGGCGGCGGAGTTCCGCGACTGGCAGGCTCTGCTGGAAGAACGCACCGGCGTTGTAGTCAACGAACAACGCCGGACCTTCCTGCAGACCAGCCTGGGCGCGCGCATGCGCGAGCTGGGCATCGGCGACTACGCCAGCTACTACCGCCAGGTCACCGACGGCCCGCGGGGCGCGGTGGAGTGGTCGAACCTGCTGGACCGCCTGACCGTCCAGGAAACCCGCTTCTTCCGCCACCTTGCGTCCTTCGAGCTGCTCGCCGGCTACGTCCGCGAGCGCCTGCCGGCGCTGGGGCGGCCGCTGGCGTTGTGGAGCGTGGGCTGTTCCAGCGGCGAGGAGCCGTACTCGCTGGCCATGGTGGTCGCCGAGGCGCTGCGCGAGCTGGAACTGCCGTCGCTGTATGGGGTGAGCGGCACCGACATCAGCCTCAGCGCCCTGGGCAAGGCCCGCGAGGCGCTGTACCCGGCGCGCAAGCTGGCGGATGTCGAGGACGAACTGCGGCAACGCTATTTCCGGGAAGAGGCCGACGGCCGTTACCGGGTTCGACCCGAGCTGGCCGAGCGGGTGTGCTGTACGCGATTGAACGTGCTGGACCTGGGGCAGGCGCCCATGTCCGGCCTGGACGTGATCTTCTGTCAGAACCTGTTGATCTACTTCCGCCGCTGGCGGCGCCGGGACATCCTCAACCGCCTGGCCGAGCGCCTGGCGCCGGGTGGGCTGCTGGTGATAGGCGTTGGCGAGGTTGCCGAATGGCAGCACCCGGACCTGGTGCCGGTGGCCGACGAGCGGGTTCTGGCCTTTACCCGGAAGGGATGACACAGACACATGAGTGGAGTGGCTATGGGTGATCGGCACGATTATGTCGCCCTGGAATGGGTGAAAGGCGAGATCGCCGAGACCCTCAAGCAGGCGCGGCAGGCCCTGGAGGCGTTCGTCGAGAACCCGCAGGACCCCACGCGCATGGGTTTCTGCCTGGCCCACGTCCACCAGGTGCGGGGCACCCTGCAGATGGTGGAGTTCTATGGCGCCGCCCTGCTCGCCGAGGAAATGGAGCAGCTCACCCAGGCGCTGATCGACCAGCGCGTGCCCAGCCAGGGCGAGGCCCTGGAAGTGCTGATGCAGGCCATCCTGCAGTTGCCGGTGTACCTGGACCGCATCCAGAGCGCGCGCCGCGACCTGCCGATGGTGGTGCTGCCGCTGCTCAACGACCTGCGCGCCGCCCGCGGCGAGAAGCTGCTCTCGGAAACCAGCCTGTTCGCCCCCGACCTGTCCGGCGGCAAGCCGCTGCTGCCCCACGACGCCCTGGCGCGCCTGCGCACCTCCGAGCTGCCGACGCTGCTGCGCAAGCTGCGGCAGATGCTGCAGGTGGCGCTGGTCGGGGTGATCCGCAACCAGGACCTGCCGACCAACCTGGGCTACATGGCGCGGGTCTTCGCCCGCCTCGAGTCGCTGTGCCGGGAGGCCCCGCTGGGCCGCCTGTGGACCATCGCCTCGGCCATGGTCGAGGGCCTGGCCAACGGCAGCATCGCCAACGGCACCACGGTGCGCAACCTGCTGCGCCAGGTCGACCGCGAGTTCAAGCGCCTGGTCGAGGAGGGCGCAGACGGGATGAACCAGGCGGCGCCCGACGAACTGGTGAAGAACCTGCTGTTCTATGTGGCCAAGGCGTCCGACCAGTCGCCCAAGGTGCGCGAGGTCAAGGACGAGTACCGCCTCGACGAGGCGCTGCCCGGCGCCGCCGTGGTGGACGAGGAACGCGCCCGCCTGGCCGGCCCGGACCGCGACGCCATGCGCTCGGTGGTCGGCGCCCTGTGCGAGGAACTGGTGCGGGTCAAGGACAGCCTCGACCTCTTCGTGCGCAGCGACCGCTCCGCGGTGGCGGACCTCCAGGCCCTGGTGACGCCGCTCAAGCAGATCGCCGACACCCTGGCGGTGCTCGGCTTCGGCCAGCCGCGCCGGGTGATCCTCGACCAGCTCGAAGTGGTCGGCGCCCTGGCCGACCGGCGCCGCGAGCCCAGCGACGCCACCCTGATGGACGTCGCCGGCGCGCTGCTCTACGTCGAGGCCACCCTGGCCGGCATGGCCGGGCCCAGCGAGGAACACGGCGACGAGGAGAGCCGCCTGCCGACCACCGACGTGGCGCAGATCCACCAGGTGGTGATCAAGGAGGCGCGCAACGGCCTGGAGCTGGCCAAGGACGCCATCATCGAGTTCATCGCCTCGCAGTGGAACCACGAGCACCTGGCGCGGGTGCCGGAACTGCTGACCCAGGTCCGCGGCGGCCTGGAAATGATCGACCAGGGGCGCGCGGCCCGGCTGCTGGAGGCCTGCAACCGCTACATCCAGGAACAGCTGCTGGCGCGCCAGGCGGTGCCGGACTGGCACAGCCTGGACACCCTGGCCGACGCCATCACCGGCGTCGAGTACTACCTCGAACGCCTCTCCGAGGACCAGGGCAGCTCCGGCGAGCTGATCCTCGACGTCGCCGAGGAGAGCCTGGAACAGCTGGGCTATCCGCTCAAGCCGCGGCCTTCCATCCTCGACATGCCGACGCCCGACGCCCCGGCGGACGAGGCGCTGGCGGAAATCGACCTGCTGGCGACCAGCGCCGCCGCCGACGTGCTGGCGGAACAGGGCGTCGTCGACGAGCTGCAGGCGCCGGACGACATAGTGCTCGAGGCCGCCCAGGCCTTCGCCGCCGAGCCCGGCTGGGAACCGGCCAATGCCGGCGATCTCGCCCAGCCCGGCGACGAGCTGGCCTGGGACCTGCCGGCCACCGAGGAAGCGGCGCCGATCCGCGAGGACGTCGAGGCGCCGTTGCTGGTCTCCGACGACAACTGGACCCTGGCCGAGCCCGAGACGCCGGCGCTCGACGATGCCGGCGTCGACTTCAGCCTGGACGCGCCGCTGGAATCGCCCGCCGAGCCGGTGGAGCCGAGCTGGTCGCTGGACGAGAGCCTGTCCCTGGACGGCCTGGAGCCGCTGCCCGGCTCCGAAGTGGCGCCCGCAGCCCCGGGCCTGGCGGCCGCAGGCGATTCCTGGACCCTCGACGACCTGCCGGCCCTGGATGCCGGGGCCGAGCCGCAAACCACCCCGCCGGCGCCGGCCAGCGAACTCGAATGGGACCTGGCGTTCGACGCGCCGCAACCTGGCGATAGCGCATCGGCCCTGGGCGAATGGAGCCTGGAACCCCTCGCCGACGAGCCGCCGGCGAGCGACGAACTGCCCGCGCTGGAGCTGGATGCCCCGCTCGATGCGCCTGGGTCATCTCTGGAAGAACTGCCCGAGCTACCGGCCCCGGACCTCGACGAGGCTCCGGCCAGCGAGCAGCCCAGCGCCGCGGACCAAGCCTGGGAAGACCTGGACATGGCCGCGCTGGACCTGCCCGAGGTCGAGCTGCCATCACCGCCGATCGAGCCCGAGGCCGAGCCGGAGGAGGCGAAGCCGCTGTCCCTGGCCGAGGTGATGGCCACCCCGGCCCAGGCGATCAACCCGCCGGCCCGCGAGGTGCCGCCCAGCCTGCTGCCGCCGCCGGCCGACGAGGAACCGGTGGACGAGGAGCTGCGCGAGGTCTTCATCGAAGAGGCCGGCGAGGTCCTGGAAACCATCAACGAATACCTGCCGCGCTGGCAGGCCGACGTCGACGATCGCGAAGCGCTGACCGAGATCCGTCGCGCCTTCCACACCCTCAAGGGCAGCGGGCGCATGGTCCGGGCGCTGGTGGTCGGCGAACTGGCCTGGTCCATCGAGAACCTGCTCAACCGCGTGCTCGACCGCAGCATCGCGGCCAGCGCGCCGGTGCAGCATGTAGTCGGCGACGTGGTGGCGCTGATGCCGGCGCTGGTGGACGAGTTCGCCGCCAGCGCGCAGCGCCAGCGCGACGACGTCGACCAGCTCGCCGCCACCGCCCACGCCCTGGCCAAGGGCGAACCGGTGCCGCCGCCGGAAGGCGGGGAAACACCGGAGGTCGAAGAAGTGGCGCTGGAGCCGGCGGTCGAAGCCGCGGCCCTGGACGAAGGTCTCGACCCGCAATTGCTGGAAATCTTCCGCAACGAGGCCGAAGCCCATCTGGAAACCCTCGGCGGCTTCCTCGCCGACTGCGACCGCGAGCTGCCCCAGCCGGTCACCGACGACCTGCAACGCGCCCTGCATACCCTCAAGGGCAGCGCGCACATGGCCGGCATCCTGCCGATCGCGGAAATCGCCACGCCGCTGGAGCGGCTGGTGAAGGAGTTCAAGACCAACCTGCTGCAGGTCGACCTGCGCGAGGCCGAGCTGCTGCGCGAGGCCGAGCGCCTGCTCAGGGTGGGTCTGCAACAACTGGACGCCGGCCGTCCGCTGGCGCACATCGACGGCGGCGACGAGTTGCTGCAGCGCATCGCCCAGGTCCAGCAGGAGCGCCTGGAGGCCGCGGAGGCCAAGCGCCGCGGCGAAAGCGGCGAGAGTGGCGGCGATCCGCAGATGCTCAGCCTGTTCCTCGCCGAGGGCATGAACATCCTGCTGGACGCCGAGGACCTGCTCGGCCGCTGGCGCGAACACCCCCACGAAGGCCAGGAGCTGGGCGCCCTGCACGAGGAGCTGGCGACACTGGCCAAGGGCGCGCAGCAGGCCGAGCTGCCGCAGATGGCCGAACTCTGCGAGGCGCTGCTGGCCGTCTACGGCGCGGTGCAACAGGGCCGGCTGGCGGTGAGCGACGACTTCTTCGGCGCCGCCGAAGACGCCCACGAGGCGCTGATCGGCATGATGGACCAGGTGGCCGCGGCGTTGCAGGTCAGCGCCTGCCCGCAACAGGTCGAGGCCCTGCAGCGCCTGCTCCAGGCGCCCGCCGTGGAGGCCGATGAGGCACCCGAGCCGGTGCAGGCGGAGGCCGGCGGCGAGAGCGATCTCATCGACCTCGACCAGCTCACCGCCGACGATTTCCCGCTGGAGGACGAAGAGCTGCTGCTTGACCGCCCCACCGCGCCGGAAGACCTGCCCGAAGGTCTGCAGTGGCAGGCGCCTTCGCCCGCAGAGGCGCAGGAGCCCACGCCGGTCGAGCCGGAAGACGTTCGCGCGGCCAACCCCGTGCAGACGCTGGACGAGGAAATGGTGGCGATCTTCCTCGAAGAGGCCGTGGACATCCTCGACAGCGCCGGCCAGGCCCTGGCGCAGTGGAGCCAGGCCCCGGAGACGCCGGCGCCGCTGTCCACCCTGCAGCGCGACCTGCACACCCTCAAGGGTGGCGCGCGCATGGCCGAGATTCGCGAGATCGGCGACCTGTCCCATGAGCTGGAGTCGCTCTACGAAGGCCTGCTCGACCAGCGCTTCCAGGCCGGCCCCGGCCTGGCCGGGCTGCTCCAGGCCTGCCACGACTGCCTGGCGCAGCAGCTCGACCAGTTGCAGGCCGGGCAGCCGCTGACCGACCCGGACGCCCTGATCCAGCGCATCCGCGCCTTCCGCCAGAACCCCGAGTCGGCCTTGACCGCCGCGCCGGCCGAGCCGCAGCCTGAAGCCGAAGCCGAAGCCGAAGCCGAAGCCGAAGCCGAAGCCGAAGCCGAAGCCGAAGCCGAAGCCGAAGCCGAAGCCGAAGCCGAAGCCGAAGCCGAAGCCGAAGCCGAGCCGCTGGCGGACGAGCCGCCGCTGCCGATCGTCGACGAGAGCGAATCCGAGCCCGAGCCCGAAGGCACGGCGCCCGAGGCGATCGACCCGGTGCTGGAGGAAATCGACCTCGCCACCTTCCTCCATGAGGCGGAAAGCGATCCCAGCGCCCAGGCCCTGGAGCAGTCCGACGACGTCGAGCCCGCGGCGGAACCGGCGTTCGAACCGCTGGAAGTGCACGACCAGGAACTGGTGGACATCTTCCTCGAAGAAGGCTTCGACATCCTGGAAAGCGCAGCTGGTGCGCTGCAACGCTGGATGGGCAACGTCGACAACGGCGTCGAGCTCGAAGCCCTGCAGCGTGACCTGCATACCCTCAAGGGCGGCGCGCGCATGGCCGAGATCCGCCCCATCGGCGACCTCGCCCACGAACTGGAATACCTCTACGAAGGCCTCTGCGGCGGGCGCCTGCGCGCCAGCGACGGGCTCTTCGCCCTGCTCCAGCGCTGCCACGACCGCCTGGCGGAAATGCTCGAGGCGGTGCAGGGCCGGCGGCCGGTTCCCGAGGGCGAGTCGCTGATCGCGGCGATCCGCGACTTCCGCGCCAACCCCGACGAACAGCTGAGCATGCCCAGCAGCGTCAGCCTGCAGCCGCTGGTGCCGTCGCTGCTGGCCGGCGACGAGCCGGCGGCGGACATCATCGACATCTTCCTGGAAGAGGCCGACGACCTGCTCGAAGGCATGGAGCACGCCCTGGGCCGCTGGGACGCCGATGGCGACCACGGCGCCCTCGACGAGCTGCTGCGCATCCTCCACACCCTCAAGGGCGGTGCGCGGCTGGCCGGGCAGAACGCCCTCGGCGACCTCGCCCACGACCTCGAGGAGCACCTCACCGAAGCCCAGCGTCAGGGCGCGCCCTGGCCGGACAGCCTGCTGCTCGACGTGCAGTCCGGCTTCGACGGCCTGCAGAACGAAGTGGACCACCTGCGCCAGCAGGTCGGCGAGGCCGATGCCGCCGCGGAAAGCGCCGCGGCCGTCACGCCGCCGCCCGCCAGCGAGCCGGAGCCGGTCGAGCCGCCGCTGCCGGTCCTGGCCGCCGGCGCCATCATGGCCGTCGCCGAGCCGCCGCGCAGCGAGGCGCCCAAGGTGCTGCCCTTCGTCCAGCGCGCCCAGGAGGCCGCGCAGCAGGCCGCCGCGCGGCGCGCCCCGCAGGAGCTGGTGAAGGTCCCGGCGCCGCTGCTGGAGAACCTGGTCAACCTGGCCGGCGAAACCTCCATCTTCCGGGGCCGCGTCGAGCAACAGGTGAGCGACGTCGGCTCCACCCTCACGGAGATGGACGCCACCATCGAGCGGGTGCGCGACCAGTTGCGCCGCCTCGACACCGAGACCCAGGCGCAGATCCTCTCGCGCCACCAGGCCGACGCCGAGCGCGCCGGCTACGAGGACTTCGACCCGCTGGAGATGGACCGCTACTCGCAGCTGCAGCAGCTGTCCCGCGCGCTGTTCGAGTCCGCCTCCGACCTGTTCGACCTCAAGGAAACCCTGGCCGCGAAGAACCGCGACGCCGAGACCCTGCTGCTGCAGCAGGCGCGGGTCAACACCGAGCTGCAGGAAGGCCTGATGCGCACCCGCATGGTGCCCTTCGACCGCCTGGTGCCGCGCCTGCGGCGTATCGTCCGGCAGGTCGCCGGCGAACTGGGCAAGCAGGTGGAATTCATCGTCGGCAACGCCGAAGGGGAAATGGACCGCACCGTGCTGGAGCGCATAGTCGCGCCCCTGGAGCACATGCTGCGCAACGCCGTCGACCACGGCATCGAATCCGCCGACGCGCGCCGCGCCGCCGGCAAGCCGGAGGCCGGCAGCATCCGCCTGGAGCTGGGCCGCGAGGGGGGCGACATCCTCCTCAGCCTGGCCGACGACGGCGGCGGCATCCGTCTCGACGCGGTGCGCCGCAAGGCCGTCGAACGCGGCCTGATGGCGGCCGATGCCGAGCTTTCCGACCACGAGGTGCTGCAGTTCATCCTCGAAGCCGGCTTCAGCACCGCCGAGAAGCTCACGCAGATTTCCGGGCGCGGCGTCGGCCTGGACGTGGTCAACGCCGAGGTCAAGCAGCTCGGCGGTTCCATGAGCATCCACTCGGAGACGGGGCAGGGCACCCGCTTCGCCATCCGCCTGCCCTTCACCGTATCGGTGAACCGCGCGCTCATGGTGCTTTCCGGCGAGGACCTGTACGCCGTGCCGTTGAACACCATCGAGGGCATCGTGCGCGTCTCGCCCTACGAGCTGGAGGCCCTCTACGAGGAGGGCGGCAGGCAGGGCCATGCGCCGCACTTCGAATATGCCGGGCAGGACTACGAGCTGAAATACCTGGGCGATCTGCTGAATAACGGCCAGCAGCCCAAGCTGGTGGGCCAGTCGTTGCCGTTGCCGGTGATCCTGGTGCGCTCCGCGGAACACGCGGTGGCGGTGCAGGTGGACGCCCTGGCCGGCTCCCGCGAGATCGTGGTGAAGAGCCTGGGCGCGCAGTTCGCCGGGGTCAGCGGCATCTCCGGGGCGACCATCCTCGGCGACGGCCGAGTGGTGGTGATCCTCGACCTGCTGGCGACCATCCGCGCCCGCCTGGCCAGCCTCGCCCTGCATGCCCAGCCGCGCCGCGCGCTGCCCAATGCGCCGCAGGCGGACAGCGAGCAGCAGCGCCCGACCCTGGTCATGGTGGTGGACGACTCGGTCACCGTGCGCAAGGTCACCAGCCGCCTGCTGGAACGCAACGGCATGAACGTGCTGACCGCCAAGGACGGGGTGGACGCCATTGCCCAGCTGCAGGAACACAAACCCGACATCATGCTGCTGGACATCGAGATGCCGCGCATGGACGGCTTCGAGGTGGCCACCCTGGTGCGCCACGACGAGCGCCTGAAGGACCTGCCGATCATCATGATCACCTCGCGCACCGGCGAGAAGCACCGCGAGCGGGCCCTGGCCATCGGCGTCAACCGCTACCTGGGCAAGCCCTACCAGGAGTCCGAGCTGCTCGACAGCATCCAGGCGCTGGTGACCGCCCATGCCTGAGCAGAGCGGCGCAAGGATCGCGATCATCGCCGACACCTCGCTGCAGCGCCACGTGCTGCAGCAGGCGCTGGCCGGGCATGGCTACCAGGTGGTGCTCAACGCCGACCCCGGGCGCCTGGACGAGGCTCAGCTGGCCGCCTGCGAGACCGACCTGTGGCTGGTCGACCTGGCCCAGCAGGAGGACACGCCGCTGCTCGACAACCTGCTGGAGCAGGCCCAGGTGCCGGTGCTGTTCGGCGAGGGCCATGCCCCCGAGCGGCTTTCCGAGCATTACCCGCGCTGGGAACGGCGCCTGGTGGGCAAGCTGCGGCGCCTGGTGGGCGACCCCAGCGCCAATGTCGGCCAGAGCCTGGAGGCGCTGCTGAGTGAGGCCCAGCGGCCCAACCGCATCGCCTTGCCCGACGACCTGGCGGCCTCGCCGCTGCAGGTGGGCGAGCCGGCGCGCCAGGTCTGGCTGCTGGCCGCATCCCTGGGCGGCCCGGCGGCGGTCAAGGCGTTCCTCGATGCGCTGCCGGGCGGCCTGCCGCTGGCCTTCCTCTATGCCCAGCACATCGCCCCGTCGTTCGAGCAGAGCCTGCCGCAGGCGGTGGGGCGGCATAGCCAGTGGCGCGTCAACCTCGCCCGCGACGCCGACTGGCTGCGCTGCGGCGAAGTGGTGGTGGTGCCGGTGCAGCACGAGCTGGGCTTCGCCGAGGATGGCCGCATGCGCCTGGGCCAGCGGGCCTGGCCGGAGCCCTACAGCCCGTCCATCGATCAGATGATGCTCAACCTCGCCCAGCAGTTCGGCAGCCGCTGCGGGGTGATAGTCTTCAGCGGCATGTGCAGCGACGGCAGCGCCGCGGCCGCCTACGTGCGCCGCCAGGGCGCCGAGATCTGGACGCAGCGCGCGGACGGCTGCGCCTGCTCGAGCATGCCCGACAGCCTGCGCGAGGGCGGCTACAGTACCTTCTCGGCCGATCCGCGCGAGCTCGCCGCGGCGCTGGTCGAACACCTGGCCGCGCAGTGTGCGGCCACTGGAGTGGAGTCATGAGTGATCTTTCCCTGCCGCAGGAAGCCCCTGTGAACGGCACCCCTGCCAACCTCGGCGCCGACGAGGCGCCCGCCAGCCTGACCGGGCTGCTGGTGCCCCTGGCCGACCGCACCCTGCTGCTGCCCAACGTGGCCGTGGCCGAACTGATCGCCTACCGCGCGCCCCAGGCGCAACCGGGCCTGCCGGCCTGGTACCTGGGCCAGGTGGCCTGGCGCGACCTGCGCCTGCCGCTGCTGTCCTTCGAGGCGGCTTCCGGCGGCGCGGCCCAGGTCGGCCCGGGGGCGCGGGTCATCGTCCTCAACGCCCTGGGCGGGCGGCCCCACGTGAAGTTCCTGGCGCTGCTGGCCCAGGGCATCCCGCGTTCGCTCAAGGTCGGTCCCGAGCTGCCTCGCGCCGAGGCCGAGCTGGCGCCGCTGGAACTGGCGGCGGTGAGCGTCGGCGACGACCTGGTGCGCATCCCCGACCTGGTGGCGCTGGAGCAGAAGCTCGCCGACGCCGGGCTGATCTGAGTCCCCGGCCATGGCGCTGCGTCACGCTTGGCTGGGCGATGGCTGCGAAGTGGCCAGCGCGGCGCTGAGCGGGCACCGCTTCGACAAGCACAGCCACGACGAATTCGTCATCAGCGCCAACCTCTGCGGCAGCGAGGACATCTGGCTGGACGGCCGCAGCTTCCAGGCCGGCGCCGGCGACATCACTCTCTACAACCCGGGGCAGATCCAGGGTGGCGGCGCCGCCGACGGCCAGCCCTGGCGCTTCGTCAGCCTCTACCTGCCGGAAGCCGTGCTGGCCGAGAGCCTGGGCCTGCGGCGCCTGGCCTTCGAACGGCCGCTGCTGACGCATCCACAACTGGCTGGGGAACTGGCCCGGGCGGTGGAGCTGGCCCTTTCCGGCGATACCTTCCTGCGCGAGCGCGGCGAGGAGCGCCTGACCCTGGTGCTGGCCGAGCTGGCGCGGCACGCGGGCACCCGGCCGCCGCAGACGGCGGCCTTGGGCCGGCGTCCGGTGGAGCGCCTGCAGGAACTGCTCGCCGCCAACCTCGCCGAACCGCTGAGCCTGGAGGCCATGGCGCAGCAGGTGCAGGTCTCCAGGTTCCACCTGCTGCGGGCCTTCAAGCAGCACACCGGGATGAGCCCGCGGCAGTGGGCCATGCAACTGCGCACCCGGCGCGCACTGGCGCTGCTGCGGGCAGGCGTCGCCGTGGGCGATGCCGCCCATGCCCTGGGCTTCGCCGACCAGAGCCACCTGACCCGCCACTTCCGCAGCGCCTACGGCATCAGCCCCGGCCGCTACCAGCGCACGCTGCGCGGCTGAAGCGGCGCAATCCGGTTCAAGTTTTTCCGCCATCGCCTGGGGAGAATAGGCGCATTCCCGCTTTCCGGAGTTCCGCCCCATGCTCGCCATCTTCCTTGCCGCCCTGCTGTTCGGCTTCGCCTTCAACATCTCGCCGGGGGCGGTGTTCAGCGAAACCCTGCGCCGTGGCCTGACCGGCGGCTTCCGCCCGGCGTTGCTGGTGCAGTTGGGTTCGTTGATAGGCGATGCGGTCTGGGCGCTGCTGGGGCTGACCGGCCTGGCCCTGCTGCTGGCCCACGAGCAGGTGCGCGTGCCGCTGACCCTGGCCTGCGCCGGCTACCTGGCCTGGCTCGGCATCCAGGGCCTGCGCGACGCCTGGCGCCCGCCGCTGGACGACCTGGAGGCGGCCACCAGCGCCGGCAACGCCTTCGCCTCCGGGGCGGCCATCTCGCTGTCCAACCCGAAGAACGTGGTCTACTGGGGCGCGCTGGGCAGCGCCCTGGCCGGCATCGTCGAAGGCGCCCCGAGCCAGGCGCAGTCGCTGGTGTTCTTCGCCGGTTTCATGCTCTCGTCGCTGATCTGGTGCTTCCTCTGCGCCGGCCTGGTGGACTGGCTGCGGCGCAACACCTCGCTGTTCTGGCACCGCGTCAGCTACGCCGGCTGCGGCCTGCTGCTGCTCGGCCTGGCCGGCCTGGCGCTACGCGGGCTTTGAGGGCGCGCGTCTGGCGCGCCAATCGCTACGGCGATGGGTATCGCTTCGCTCAACCCATCCTACGGGGCTTCGAACCCACCTGTAGGAGCGGATCCATCCGCGATCCGGCCGACGGGCCGGTTCCGGGATATCGCGGACGGAGTCCGCTCCTACGCTGCGCCAACCGCGGCGTTCCCCTGTAGGAGCGCGCCCTGCGCGCGAACCGCGGGCATGGCCCGCCACGATGGGGCCGGGGAGGCACGGTCGCAGGACCTTGGCCGTGATAGCCGAAGGTTCCGGCGGTTACCTCAGAAATCGCCCCACAGCTGCTGCGCCACGCTCAGTGCCACCACCGGCGCGGTCTCGGTGCGCAGCACCCGCGGGCCCAGGCGGGCGGCGTGGAAGCCGGCGGCCCTGGCCTGTTCCACCTCGGCGTCGCTCAGGCCGCCTTCCGGGCCGATGAGGAAGGCCAGGCTGCCCGGGCGGGCGTGGCTGGCCAGGGGCTCGGCCACCGGGTGCAGGACCAGCTTGAGGTCCGCTTCGGTGGCCTGCAGCCATTCGGCGAGGCTGATGGGCGCGTCTATCTGCGGCAGCACCGAGCGGCCGCATTGCTCACAGGCGCTGATGGCGATCTGGCGCCAGTGGGCGGTGCGCTTGTCGGCGCGTTCGTCCTTCAGGCGCACTTCGCAGCGTTCGCTGACGATCGGGGTGATCCGCGCGGCGCCCAGTTCGGTGGCCTTCTGGATCGCCCAGTCCATGCGCTCGCCGCGCGACAGGCCCTGGCCCAGGTGCAGGCGCAGCGGCGACTCGGCCAGGCCGGCGAAGCTTTCGCGCAGCTCCACGCGCACGTTCTTTTTGCCCACCTCCACCAGTTCGCCGAGGAATTCCTGGCCGGAACCGTCGAACAACTGCACGGCATCGCCGGCGGCATGCCGCAGCACGCGGCCGATGTAATGGGCCTGGGCCTCGGGCAGCTCGTGCTGGCCGAGGGAGAGGGGGGCGTCGATGAAGAAGCGGGAAAGGCGCATAGGAAACAAAGCCGCTGAAGGCTGGAGGCTGAACGAAGAGCGGCATGGTGCAGCCCGCTTTGCATTTCGTCCAGCCTTCGGCCTCCAGCGCTCTTCTCGGCTCTCAGCCGCTAGCCCGGATCCCGATGATCCGGATACAGCCCGCTGACCGCCACGCTCACCGAGTCCCGGCAGGCGATGTCGATGCCTTCGCTGGCCACTTCGGCGAGGAAGTCGATTTCCTCCGGGGTGATCACGTAGGGCGGCAGGAAGTACACCACGTTGCCCAGCGGGCGCAGCATGGCGCCGCGTTCCAGGGCGTGCTGGTAGACCTTCAGGCCGCGGCGCTCCTGCCAGGGGTAGGCTGCGCGGCTGGTCTTGTCCTGGACCATCTCGATGGCCAGGGCCATGCCGGTCTGGCGGACCTCGGCTACGTGAGGATGGTCGGCCAGGTGCGCGGTAGCCGAGGCCATGCGCGCGGCCAGGGCCTTGTTGGCCTCGATCACGTTGTCCTGCTCGAAGATGTCGAGGGTCGCCAGGGCCGCGGTGCAGGCCAGCGGGTTGCCGGTGTAGGTGTGCGAATGCAGGAAGGCGCGCAGGGTGGCGTAGTCGTCGTAGAAGGCCTGGTAGACCTTGTCGGTGGTCAGCACCGCGGCCATCGGCAGATAGCCGCCGGTCAACGCCTTGGACAGCACCAGGAAGTCCGGGGTGATGCCGGCCTGCTCGCAGGCGAACATGCTGCCGGTGCGGCCGAAGCCGACGGCGATCTCGTCATGGATCAGGTGCACGCCGTAGCGGTCGCAGGCCTCGCGCAGCAGCTCGAGGTACACCGGGTGGTACATGCGCATGCCGCCGGCGCCCTGGATCAGCGGTTCGACGATGACCGCGGCGACTTCCCGATGGTGCTGCTCCAGGGTGCGCTCCATATGCTCGAACATGGCCCGCGAATGGGCCTCCCAGGTCTCGCCCTCGGCGCGCAGGTAGCAGTCCGGGCTGGGCACCTTGAGGGTGTCCAGCAGCAGCGACTTGTAGGTCTCGGTGAACAGCGCCACGTCGCCCACCGACATCGCCGCCACGGTTTCGCCGTGGTAGCTGTTGGTCAGGGTGACGAAGCGCTTCTTCGCCGGCTGGCCGCAGTTCTGCCAGTAGTGGTAGCTCATCTTCAGCGCCACCTCGATGCCCGAGGAGCCGTTGTCGGCGTAGAACACCCGCGACAGGCCCTCGGGCGTGAGGCGCACCAGGCGCTCGGACAGCTCGACCACAGGCGCATGGGTGAAGCCGGCGAGGATCACGTGCTCCAACTGGTCGACCTGGTCCTTGATGCGCTGGTTGATGCGCGGGTTGGCGTGGCCGAAGACGTTCACCCACCAGGAGCTGACCGCGTCCAGGTAGCGCTTGCCCTCGAAGTCTTCCAGCCACACGCCCTTGCCGCGGCGGATGGGGATGACCGGCAGGCGCTCGTGGTCTTTCATCTGGGTGCAGGGGTGCCAGAGCACCTCCAGGTCGCGCTGCATCCACTCGGCGTTCAGGCCCATGGAAGGTCTCCTCTTGAAGTCGTCGGGCAAGCCTATGCAATGGGACATGGACGGACAAGGCGCGCGCCGCGACACACGGCAGAGGGTGGCATCTGGCCGGCCACTGGGCGCTGGCGTATGCTGCGCGCCTTCGCACCATGTTGGGGGATGCACGATGAAGATTCGATGGCTGCGCGCGGCCTCGCTGCTGGCGCTGGCGGCGTTCAGCGCGTTCGCGCTGGGCAAGGACAAACAGCCGACCGCGATCGTGGTCGGCGGCGGGCTGGCCGGCCTCAGCGCCGCCTATGAACTGCAGCAGTCGGGCTGGCAGGTCACCCTGCTGGAGGCCAAGCCGCAGATCGGCGGGCGCTCGGGCCTGGCCACCAGCGAATGGCTGGGCAACGCCAAGGCCCAGCCGACCCTCAACGGCTACCTGGACACCCTCAAGCTGAAAGCGGTGCCGGCGCCGGAATTCGTGCGTACCCCCAGCTACCTGATCGACGGCGTCTACTACAGCTCCGCCGACCTGAAGCAGAAGATGCCCGCCGTGGCCGCCGACCTGGAGCGCTTCGAGAAGTCGCTGAACGATCTCTCGGCGTCCATCGACGACCCGCTCGACCCGCTGGCCAACAAGACTCTGTTCGCCCTCGACCAGCTCAACGTCGCCCGCTGGCTGGACAAGCTGAACCTGTCGCCGACCGCGCGCCTGCTGGTCAACCAGCGCATCCGCTCGCACTATGACGAGCCCTCGCGCCTGTCGCTGCTGTACCTCGCCCAGCAGGGCCGGGTGTACCGCAACGTCGATGACCGCGACCTGCGCGCCGCGCGCCTGCCGGGCGGCAGCCAGGTGCTGGCCCAGGCCTTCGTCAAGCAGTTGAAGACCATCAAGACCAACGCCCGCGTCAGCGCCATCGTGCAGGACAAGGACGGCGTCACCGTCAAGGCCGGCAGCACCGGCTACAGCGCCGACTACGTGGTGCTCGCCGTGCCGCTGCGCGCCCTGGCCCAGATCCAGCTGACCCCGGGGCTCAACACCAGGCAGCAGGAAGCGCTGAAGAACACCAACTACGGCTGGCGCGACCAGATCCTGCTGAAGTTCAAGCGCCCGGTGTGGGACGACAAGTCGCGCCTGTCCGGCGAGATCTACAGCGACCAGGGCCTGGGCATGATCTGGGTCGAGCCCGCGCTCAAGGGCGGCGCCAACGTGCTGATCAACCTCTCCGGCGACAACGCCCGGGTGCTGCAGGCCTTCGGCGACCGGCAGATGGTCGACCAGGTGCTGATCCGCATGAACAAGTACTACCCGAAGATGCGCGGCGCCTATTCCGGCTACGAAATGCGCCGCTACAGCACCGATGTCAGCACCGGCGGCTCCTACCTGGCCTACGGCCCGGGGCAGATCAGCCGCTTCTGGCGCGCCTGGGAACAGCCGCTGCCGCGCGTCGCCTTCGCCGGCGAGCACACCGACGCGCTCTACCCGGGCACCATCGAGGGCGCCCTGCGCAGCGGCAAGCGCGCCGCCGCGCAACTGCGCGACCTGGCCGACGGCAAGAACGTCAGCATCCCCGCGCCGGCCAAGGCCAGCGAAGCGCCGGCGGCGCCGGCCGCGGGCGAGGGCAAGAAGAAGGGCGCGTTCTCCTGGTTCACCGACATGTTCTGAGCCGCGGTTCCCGCCACTGCCTGTGAAAAAGGGGCGCCTTCCAGCGCCCCTTTTTCTTTGGCGGCGAATAATTCCCGCGCCCGGGGTGTTATCTCGAACGAGGCACAGAAGGCTCTGGAATGCTCGTTAGCCAGCGAAGCTATCTTGTGAATCGATGTTTCAAAGCAGTAATTTCCACTTTTATCCGATCGTTTTGCCGCTAGTCTTGATGCTCCGGCTTTATCAGGAAACCTTTCGATGCAATGGCGTAATTCGCCCTCCCGTTACGGTCTGGTCAGTCTCTTCCTGCACTGGGGTAGCGCCCTGGTGGTCTTCGGCCTGTTCGGCCTGGGCCTGTGGATGCGCGAGCTGGACTACTACGACACCTGGTATCACCGCGCCCCGGAAATCCACAAGAGCATCGGCATCCTGCTGGCCATCGCCCTGATCGTGCGCATCGCCTGGCGCTTCCTCAGCCCGCCGCCGCCGGCCCCGGCCAACCATGGCGTGCTGACGCGCAAGGCCAGCAAGCTCGGCCATCTGGCGCTGTACGGGCTGCTGATCGCGGTGATCGTCGCCGGTTACCTGATTTCCACCGCCGAGGGCAAACCCATCAGCGTGTTCGGCTGGTTCGACGTGCCGGCGACCCTGAGCGGGCTGCCCGAGCAGGCCGACACCGCCGGCGCCATCCACCTGTACCTGGCCTGGGCCCTGGTGGTCTTCGCCGTACTGCACGCCCTGGCGGCGCTCAAACACCATTTCCTCGACCGCGATGCGACCCTCACGCGCATGCTCGGCCGTTCCACGGATTGACCCCACCTAGCACCATATGGAGATCACCATGCTGAAGAAGACCTTCGCCGCCCTGGCCCTGGGTACCGCCCTGTTCAGCGCCGGCCAGGCCATGGCCGCCGACTACAAGATCGACAAGGAAGGCCAGCACGCCTTCATCGAGTTCCGCATCAAGCACCTGGGCTACAGCTGGCTGTACGGCCGCTTCGACGACTTCGACGGCGCCTTCACCTTCGACGAGAAGAACCCGGCCGCCGACAAGGTCAAGGTGACCATCAACACCAACAGCGTGAACACCAACCACGCCGAACGTGACAAGCACCTGCGCAGCGGCGACTTCCTCAACGTCTCGAAGAACCCCACCGCGACCTTCGAGTCCACCGGCGTCAAGGCCGACGGCAAGAACGCCGAGATCACCGGCAACCTGACCCTCAACGGCGTGACCAAGCCGGTCACCATCAAGGCCGAGCTGGTCGGCCAGGGCGACGATCCGTGGGGCGGCTACCGCGCCGGCTTCCTCGGCACCACCACCCTGAAGCTGAAGGACTTCAACATCCAGCGCGACCTCGGCCCGGCTTCCCAGGAAGTCGAGCTGACGCTGTCGGTAGAGGGTGTGCGTCAATAAGACGCGGTTGCAGCGAAACGCCGGCGCAAGCCGGCGTTTTCGTTACTGCGGCAGCTCTTCCTGGGCGTCCAGGCAGCGTTGCAGCAGGTGCGCCATGCAGCGCTGCTCCTCGGCATCCAGCGGTGCAAAGAGCCTGTCATGGGTGCATGCGAGAATCGCCTGGGCCTGGGCATGGACGACCTTGCCGGCCTCGGTGAGGAACAGCTGGAAGCTGCGCTGGTCCCCCGGGTTGCGCTCGCGGCGGACCAGGCCGCGGCTCTCCATCTCGCGGACCTTGCGGGTGATCAGCGCCTTGTCGCGGCACATCTGCCGGCCGACGTCCTGCAGGTTGATGAGGCCCTCGGCCTCGGCGATCAGCTCCAGCAGGCGGATGTCCGGCGGCGCCAGGTCGATGCCCTGGGCGAGCAGGCCCATCTGCAGCTGGTTGCGCAGATGCTCGAAGAGCGCCATCAGGTTCTCTGGCAGGTCGGGATTCACGGGACGGGTCATGGCCTGGACGGGGTAAACGGAATGTAAAGCCGATTGATCGGCCGATTCATTTTCCTTATTTTAGTTGACGCTATCAACTTTATGACAAGCCGCTCACGCCGAATGGGAATCGTCTGAAGCGCCCGCCATGGGCTAAAACGTTTCAGGTGGTTACCGACAAGGCTTTCGGTCGTTTACAAACAAACCTGAATGTAAGTATTTTGCCAGCCTTTCCGGCCCGGCTGCCGCCGTGGTGCCGGATGCTTTCGCTTACGAGGACAACGATATGCAACGAACGCCAGCCAAGCGCGCCCTGGTTCCGGCCCTGCTCGTCGCCATGGCTACCCTTGCCGGTTGCGGCAAGAACGAGGCCCCGCAGCAGGCGCAGACCCCCGAGGTCGGCGTGGTGACCCTGCAGGCCCAGACGGTGCCGCTGAGCACCGAGCTGCCCGGCCGCACCACGGCGTTCCGGGTGGCCGAAGTCCGGCCGCAGGTCAACGGCATCATTCTCAAGCGCCTGTTCAAGGAAGGCAGCGACGTCAAGGAAGGCCAGCAGCTGTACCAGATCGACCCGGCCACCTACGAAGCCACCTACCAGAGCGCCAAGGCCAACCTGATGTCCACCCAGCAGCAGGCCGAGCGCTACAAGCTGCTGGTGGCCGACGAGGCGGTGAGCAAGCAGCAGTACGCCGATGCCCAGGCCGCCGCGCTGCAGGCCAAGGCCGCCGTCGACCAGGCGCAGATCAACCTGCGCTACACCAAGGTGCTGTCGCCCATCTCCGGGCGCATCGGCCGCTCGGCGGTGACCGAGGGCGCGCTGGTGACCAACGGCCAGGCCACCGCCATGGCCACGGTGCAGCAACTGGACCCCATCTACGTCGACGTCACCCAGCCCTCCACTTCGCTGCTGCGCATGCGCCGCGAGCTGGCCGCCGGCAACCTGCAGAAGGCCGGCGACAACGCGGCCAAGGTCAAGCTGTTCCTCGAGGACGGTTCGGCCTACCCGCTGGAAGGCAGGCTGGAGTTCTCCGAGGTCTCGGTGGACCAGGGCACCGGCTCGGTGACCATCCGCGCGGTGTTCCCCAACCCCAGGCATGAGCTGCTGCCGGGCATGTTCGTGCATGCCGTGCTGCAGGAAGGGGTGAAGGACAAGGCCATCCTTGCGCCCCAGCAGGGCGTCACCCGCGACCTGCGCGGCCAGCCCACCGCCCTGGTGCTGGGCGCCGACGACAAGGTCGAACTGCGCAACATCAAGACCGACCGCACCGTCGGCGCCTACTGGCTGGTCACCGAGGGCCTGAAGCCCGGCGACCGCCTGATCACCGAAGGCCTGCAGTACGTCCAGCCCGGCGCCAAGGCCAAGGCCGTGCCGGCGAAGAACGTCGCCCCCGCGCCTGAGGCCGGCAAGCCCGCCGCCTCGGACAGCCAGGGTTAACCAAGGGGTTTCGCAATGTCGAAGTTTTTCATTGACCGGCCTATCTTCGCCTGGGTTATAGCCCTGGTGATCATGCTGGCGGGCGGGTTGTCGATCCTCTCGCTGCCGGTGAACCAGTACCCGGCCATCGCCCCGCCGGCGATCGCCATCCAGGTCAGCTACCCGGGTGCCTCCGCGGAAACCGTGCAGGACACGGTGGTCCAGGTGATCGAGCAGCAGATGAACGGTCTCGACCATCTGCGCTACATCTCCTCGGAGAGCAACGCCGACGGCAGCATGACCATCACCGTGACCTTCGACCAGGGCACCAGCCCGGACATCGCCCAGGTCCAGGTGCAGAACAAGCTGCAGCTGGCCACGCCGCTGCTGCCGCAGGAAGTGCAGCAGCAGGGCATCCGCGTGACCAAGGCGGTGAAGAACTTCCTGATGGTCGTCGGCATCGTCTCCGAAGACGGCAGCCTGACCAAGGAAGACCTGTCGAACTACATCGTCTCCAACATCCAGGACCCGCTGTCGCGTACCGCTGGCGTGGGCGACTTCCAGGTGTTCGGTTCGCAGTACGCCATGCGCATCTGGCTGGACCCGGCCAAGCTCAACAGCTACCAGCTGACGCCCAACGACATCGTCACCGCGGTGCAGGCGCAGAACGTGCAGATCTCCTCCGGCCAACTGGGCGGCCTGCCCGCCTTGCCGGGGCAGCAGCTCAACGCGACCATCATCGGCAAGACCCGCCTGCAGACTGCCGAGCAGTTCGGCGACATCCTGCTCAAGGTCAACACCGACGGCTCCCAGGTGCGCCTGAAGGACGTCGCCCAGGTGGGCCTCGGCGGCCAGGACTACAGCATCAACGCGCAGTTCAACGGCAAGCCGGCCTCGGGTATCGCCATCAAGCTGGCCACCGGCGCCAACGCGCTGGACACCGCCAAGGCGATCCGCGCCACCATCGGCCGCCTGCAGGAGTTCATGCCCGAGGGCATGAAGGTGGTCTACCCGTACGACACCACCCCGGTGGTCTCCGCTTCCATCCATGAAGTGGTCAAGACCCTCGGCGAGGCGATCCTCCTCGTGTTCCTGGTGATGTACCTGTTCCTGCAGAACTTCCGCGCCACCCTGATCCCGACCATCGCCGTGCCGGTGGTGCTGCTGGGCACCTTCGGCGTGCTGGCGGCGTTCGGCTTCTCGATCAACACCCTGACCATGTTCGGCATGGTGCTGGCCATCGGCCTGTTGGTGGACGACGCCATCGTGGTGGTGGAGAACGTCGAGCGGGTGATGGCCGAGGAAGGCCTGCCGCCCAAGGAAGCGGCGCGCAAGTCCATGGGCCAGATCCAGGGCGCGCTGGTGGGCATCGCCATGGTGCTCTCGGCGGTGTTCCTGCCGATGGCCTTCTTCGGCGGTTCCACCGGGGTGATCTACCGGCAGTTCTCCATCACCATCGTCTCGGCCATGGCCCTGTCGGTGCTGGTGGCGCTGATCCTCACCCCGGCGCTGTGCGCCACCATGCTCAAGCCCATCGAGAAGGGCGACCACGGCGAACACAAGCGCGGCTTCTTCGGCTGGTTCAACCGCAAGTTCATCGACACCACCCACGGCTACGAGCGTGGCGTGACCTCGATCCTCAAGCACCGCTCGCCGTACCTGCTGCTGTACGTGGTCATCGTCATCGGCATGGCCTGGCTGTTCACCCGCATCCCCACCTCCTTCCTCCCCGACGAGGACCAGGGCGTGCTCTTCGCCCAGGTGCAGACGCCGCCGGGCTCCACCGCCGAGCGCACGCAGAAGGTGGTCGACCACATGCGCGAGTACCTGCTGGACAAGGAAGGCCAGGCGGTCAGCTCGGTGTTCACCGTGACCGGCTTCAACTTCGCCGGCCGCGGCCAGAGCTCGGGCATGGCCTTCATCATGATGAAGCCCTGGGAAGAGCGCCCCGGCTCGGAGAACAGCGTGTTCGCCGTGGCCCAGCGCGCCCAGCAGTACTTCTTCAGCATCAAGGACGCGATGGTCTTCGCCTTCGCCCCGCCGGCGGTGCTGGAGCTGGGCAACGCCACCGGCTTCGACATCTACCTGCAGGACCAGGCGGGAGTCGGCCACGACGCGCTGATGCAGGCGCGCAACCAGTTCCTCCAGCTCGCCGCGCAGAACCCCGTGCTGCAGCGCGTGCGCCCCAACGGCTTGAACGACGAGCCGCAGTACCAGCTGCTGATCGACGACGAGAAGGCCAGTGCGCTGGGCATTTCGCTGGCGGACATCAACAGCACCATCTCCATCGCCTGGGGTTCGAAGTACATCAACGACTTCATCGACCGCGGCCGGGTGAAGAAGGTGTACGCCCAGGGCGAACCCGGTGCGCGCATGAGCCCGGAAGACCTGGCCAAGTGGTACGTGCGCAATAGCAGCGGCGAGATGGTGCCCTTCACCGCCTTCGCCACCGGCAAGTGGGCCTACGGCTCGCCGAAGCTGGCGCGCTACAACGGCGTGCCGGCCATGGAAATCCTCGGTGAGCCGGCCCCGGGCCGCAGTACCGGCGAGGCCATGGCGGCGGTGGAAGAGATCGTCCAGCAACTGCCCAAGGGCATCGGCTACTCCTGGACCGGCCTGTCCTACGAGGAACGCCTGGCCGGCTCGCAGACCACCTCGCTGTTCGTGCTCTCGGCCATCGTGGTGTTCCTCTGCCTGGCGGCGCTGTACGAGAGCTGGTCGATCCCGTTCTCGGTGATGCTGGTGGTGCCCCTGGGGATCATCGGTGCGCTGCTGGCCACCTCGATGCGCGGGCTGTCCAACGACGTGTTCTTCAAGGTCGGCCTGCTCACCACCATCGGCCTGTCGGCGAAGAACGCCATCCTCATCGTGGAGTTCGCCAAGGAACTGCACGAGCGCGAGGGCAAGCACATCGTCGACGCGGCCATCGAGGCCTGCCGCATGCGTCTGCGCCCGATCGTCATGACCTCGCTGGCGTTCATCCTCGGCGTGGTGCCGCTGGCGATTTCCAGCGGCGCCGGCTCCGGCAGCCAGCACGCCATCGGTACCGGCGTGATCGGCGGCATGGTCACCGCGACCGTGCTGGCGATCTTCTGGGTGCCGTTGTTCTACGTGGTGGTCAGCACCCTGTTCAAGGACAAGGCGTCCAAGGAACAGGCGACCACCGAGAAGGGGCATTGATATGAGAAAGTCCTTACTCAGCCTGGCCCTGGCGACCGCCGCGCTGTCCGGCTGTTCGCTGATCCCGGACTACCAGCGCCCCGAGGCGCCGGTAGCCCAGGCCTACCCCCAGGGCCCGGCCTATGCCGGCGCCCAGGGCGGCGGCGCGACCGCCGCCGCCGACCTCGACTGGCAGAGCTTCTTCAGTGACCCGCAGCTGCGCCGCCTGGTCGAAGTGGCCCTGGACAACAACCGCGACCTGCGCGTCGCCGCGCTGAACGTCGAGGCCTACCAGGCGCAGTACCGCATCCAGCGCGCCGAGCTGTTCCCGGCGGTGAGCGCCGACGTGAGCGGTTCGCGCCAGCGCCTGCCGGAGCGGGTGTCGACCACCGGCAACGACATGATCAGCAGCCAGTACGGCGCCACCCTGGGCGTCACCGCCTGGGAAGTGGACCTGTTCGGCCGCCTGCGCAGCCTGCGCGATGAGGCCCTCGAGCAGTACCTGGCGACCGAAGAGGCGCGCCGCAGCACCCAGACCGCGCTGGTGGCCAACGTCGCCAACGCCTACCTGACGCTGCGCGCCGACCAGGCCCAGCTGCAGCTGACCCGCGACACCCTGGCCACCTACCAGAAGACCTACGACCTGACCAAGCGCAGCAACGAGGTCGGCGTCGCCTCGGCCCTGGACCTGCGCCAGGCGCAGACCTCGGTGGAGAGCGCGCGGGCGACCCTGGCGCAGTACACCCGCCTGGTGGCCCAGGACCAGAACGCCCTGACCCTGCTGCTGGGTTCCGGCGTGCCGGCCGACCTGCCGCAAGGCATGGACCTGGAGCAGCAGGTGCTGGCCCAGGTGCCGGCGGGCCTGCCCTCGGACCTGCTGCAGCGGCGCCCGGACGTGCTGGAAGCCGAGCACCAGCTCAAGGCGGCCAACGCCAACATAGGCGCGGCGCGCGCGGCCTTCTTCCCGAGCATCAGCCTGACCGCCAACGCCGGCAGCCTGAGCCCGGACCTGTCCGGCCTGTTCGACGCGGGTTCCGGCACCTGGCTGTTCAAGCCGTCCATCAGCCTGCCGATCTTCAACGCCGGCAGCCTGAAGGCCAGCCTGGACCTGGCCAAGGTGCAGAAGAACATCTACGTCGCGCAGTACGAGAAGGCCATCCAGACCGCCTTCTCGGAAGTCGCCGACGGCCTGGCCGCACGGGGCACCTACGGCGAGCAGCTGACCGCCCAGCGCGCCCTGGTCAAGGCCAGCGAGGACTACTACCGCCTGGCCGAGAAGCGCTACCGCACCGGCGTGGACAACTACCTGACCCTGCTCGACGCCCAGCGCTCGCTGTTCAGCGCCCAGCAGCAGCTGATCACCGACCGCCTGAACCAGCTCACCAGCGAGGTGAACCTGTACAAGGCGCTCGGCGGCGGCTGGCAGGAAAGCACCGCGCAGAAGCAGTCCAAGGCGCAGCCCAAGGGTTGAGGCCATGGCCCACGAAAACGCCGCCCCTCGGGGCGGCGTTTTCGTTTGTGGAGCCCAGCGAACTGTCTCGCAGGTCGTGCCGAGGTGCTCTTCGTAGGAGCGGGCCCTACCCGCGATTCGCGCGCAGGGCGCGCTCCTACAGGGGAATGGCGCGGGAGAGCTCATCCGCGAATCGCGCCGATAGTTCTGGCTATCGCGGACAAGGTCCGCTCCTACGAAGAGCGTCCCTGCACGGTTGGCGTACAACCGCGAACGGTTGTACGCCCTACAACGCGGCGCCTTGCCCCGCCGGGCGGATGTCGTGGTCGGCCAGCCAGTCCAGGGCGCATTCGCGTAGGCGTTCGGCCTGGTAGTCGTACCAGGCCTGGAGCAGGTCCGGGTAGCCCATGAGCACATGGCGGAAGGCCTTGAACGGCTTGCGGCCTTCCAGGGCCGAGGCCATGGCGGCGTAGGCGTGGGGTTCGCCGACTTCGCGGAGGAAGTCGCGCATCAGTTCCAGGGATTCGCGGCTGCTCAGCGGCTCGATCGGCAGCAGGCGCTCCGGGTCCTGCTCCAGCAGGAGCAGCAGGTCCGGGTCGGGGGAGTCGCTCAGCAGCGGCACCACCTGGCCGCTGCCCAGGTCCAGGTAGTGCTCTATGTCGCTGGTGTCGAGGGCGACGGCGAGTTCGTCGAGGTCGATGGTCAGCGGGCGCATGGTCACTCTCCGGTTGGGCGAGAGCCCAGCCTATCCCATGCGCGGCCTTCCTGTCCGCTGCAATCCTGTTACAGGCGGAAGCGCCCGACCTGGCCCTGCAGGTCGCTGCCCAGGCGCGCCAGTTCGTTGCTCGAGGCGGCGGTCTGCTGGCTGGCGGCGGCCGATTGCTCGGCGATGTCGCGGACCTGGCCGACGCTGCGGCTGATCTCGGCGGCGACGCTGCTCTGCTGTTCGGCGGCGGAGGCGATCTGCAGGTTCATGTCCTGGATCTGCGCCACGCTGTGGGCGATGGCGGCCAGCGCGTCGCCGGCGCGGCGCGTCAGCTCGACCGAGTCGCCGGTCAGCTCGCGGCTGTCGTCCATGCACTGCGCGGCGTCCTCGGCGCCGCGCTGCAGGGCGGCGATCAGCGCCTCGATCTCGGCGGTGGACTGCTGGGTGCGCTGAGCCAGCGCGCGCACTTCGTCGGCGACCACCGCGAAGCCGCGCCCGGCCTCGCCAGCGCGGGCGGCTTCGATGGCGGCGTTGAGGGCCAGCAGGTTGGTCTGCTCGGCCACCGACTTGATCACGTCGAGCACGCTGCCGATCTTCCCGCTGTCGCCGCGCAGGCGCGCCATGGCCTGGGTGGAGCGTTCCACCTCGGCGGCCAACTGGTCGATGCGGGCGATGGCCTGGCCGACCACCTGCTCGCCGTCGCGGGCCTGGGCGTCGGCCTGGCGGGCGGCGCCGGAAGCCTGCTCGGCGTTGCGCGCCACTTCCTGCACGGTGGCGGCCATTTCCTCGATGGCGCTGGCCACCTGCTCGGTTTCCAGGCGCTGGCTGTCGACGCCGGCGCGGGTCTGCTCGGTGACCGCCGACAGCTCGTCGGCGGCGGTGGCCAACTGGCCGACGCTGCCGCCGATGTGGCCGATCAGCTCGCCCAGGCTGTCGCGCATGCGCAGCATGGTGCGCTGCAACTGGCCCAACTCGTCGCGGCGCTGCAGGTGCAGGTCGCCGCCCAGGTCGCGGGACAGATCGCCCTGGGCGATGTGTTCGGCCAGTTCGAGGGATTCGTGCAGCGGGCGGACGATCTGGCGGTTGATCGCCCACACCGAGAGGGCGCCGAAGAGCAGCGCGAACAGGGCAGTCAGCGCCTGGTGCCATTGCGCTTGGCTGGCCGCCGCGTCGCGCTGCTGCAGCCCTTCTTCGAACAGGGCGCCGCTGGCACGGAACAGGGCTTCGGCACGGCTGTCGAGGCCGGGGTTGGCCTGGCTGCGCTGTTGTGCGTCGGCGCGCAGCAGGTCGTCGGCGGCCTGGGCGTAGTCGGCAAGGGCCTGGCGCAGGGCGTCGAGGCGGGGCCCGGCGAGGCCGTCGCGGGCCAGGCGCTCACTGCCGGCCTGCAGTTCGCCCAGTTCCGAGCGCAGGCGCTGGGCCTGTTCCGCGCTGCCTTCGAGCTGGTAGCGCAGGCGCGCCAGTTCCGCCTGGCGGGCGCCGCCGTCGAGCTGGCCGATGTGCGTCAGGCGTTCGCTGTAGGCGCCCTGTTCGTTCAGGCCCTGGATGCCGCCGAGCAGCACCAGCAGGGTCAGCAGCAGGCAGATGCCGAAGCCCACGGTGAGCTTGAGGCTGACGTTCATGCGGCCGAGCTGAAGGACCAGCCAATCGTACATGTCGAATACTCCAGGCAGACGAGGCCGCGGGACGGGCCCGAAGCCGGAAATGCAGGCTGTTTTGTCGTTCTTCTTGTCGTGCAGGCGAGGGACTTTTTCGGGACGCATCTGTGTGCGTCACAGCTTATCGGCGATGCTGTCTGAAACTTCAGTGCCAGATTGGTAATTTTTCTTACGTCGGCAAAGGCCCGCCAGGACGGCGGGCCGGAGGGGGAGGGCTCAGAGGCGGAAGCGGCCGACCAGGCCCTGCAGCTCGGTGCCCAGGCGCGCCAGCTCGACGCTGGAGGCGGCGGTCTCCTCGCTGGCGGCGGCGGTCTGCTCGGAGATGTCGCGCACGCTGAGCACGCTGCGGTTGATCTCCTCGGCCACCGCGCTCTGCTGTTCGGCGGCGGCGGCGATCTGCTGGTTCATCGACTGGATGCCGGAGACGGTGCGGGTGATGGCCTCCAGCCGCTCGCCGGCGCGGCGCGCCAGTTCCAGGGTGTTGTCGGTGAGCGCGCGGCTGCTCTCCATGCGCTGCACGGCCTGCTGGGTGCCGCTGTGCAGGCCGGCGATCAGTTCCTCGATCTCTTCGGTGGACTGCTGGGTGCGCCGGGCCAGGGCGCGCACTTCGTCGGCGACCACGGCGAAGCCGCGCCCGGCGTCGCCGGCGCGGGCCGCCTCGATGGCGGCGTTGAGGGCCAGCAGGTTGGTCTGCTCGGCCACCGCCTTGATCACGTCGAGCACGCTGCCGATCTTCTCGCTCTCGCGCTTGAGCTGCTGCACCGCCTCGTTGGAGCGGCCCACCTCGCCGGCCAGGCGGTCCATCTGCCCGACCGCCTCGCTGACCGCCTGGGCGCCGGCGCCGGCCTCGCGGTCCGCAGCGCTGGCGGCTTCCGAGGCTTCCTCGGCGTTGCGCGCCACTTCCAGCACGGTAGTGGCCATCTCGGTCATGGCCGTGGCCACCTGATCGGTCTCGCTCTTCTGGTTGTTCACCCCGGCGCTGGTCTGCTCGGTGACCGCCGAGAGTTCCTCGGCGGCGCTGGCGATCTGGGTGACGCCGTCGTGGATGCGGCCGATCAGCTCGCGCAGCGACTGGTTCATGCGCTGCATGCTGGCCTGCAGCTGGCCCAGTTCGTCGCGGCGTTCGACGCGCAGTTCCTGGCTGAGGTCGCCGTCGGCGATGCGCGCAGCGGCGGCCAGCGACTGGCGCAGCGGCAGGACGATCTGCCGGGTGATCAGCCAGGCCGCCAGTACGCCCAGCACCAGGACCAGCAGCGAGGCCAGGGCCAGCAACTGCTTGGCGTGGCTGGCGTCTTCATTGCGCTTGGCGGTCTGGCCGTCGCTCAGTTCAACGCTGAGTTTTTCGATCAGCAGGCCGCTGTCGCGCATCTGGTCGCGCGCCTGCTGGCTGTTGTTGACTTCGTTGCGGTAGCGGTCCAGCGCCTTGCGGTAGTCGCGCAGGGCGTTCACCACGGCCTGGTAGTTGGCCTGCTGCTCCGGCACGGCGGCCTGGGCGCGTTGTTCCACGGTGGCGGTGACCTGCTCCAGGGCGCTGATCGCGCCCTGTTCGAGGCTGGGGTCTTCGTTGGCGGTGTAGCTGAGCACCTGGAAGCGGGCGTCCATCAGCTGGCGGCCCAGCTCGGAGACGTCGGCGATGGCCTTGAGGGAGTCGACGCTGCCGCTCTCCACCAGGTGCTGCTCCACCAGCTCCAGCCCCTGCGTGACCACCGAGGCCTTGCGGATCAGCGTCTTGCGCGCGCTGTCGCGGCTGTCGAAGGACTTCCGCAGGCCCTTGAACAGGGTGCGGTACTGGCTGGTGAGCTGGCGTTGCCGCTCGACCTTCTCCAGGTCCGAGGGCACGACGAGCAACTGGCCGACGCGCTGTTGCTGCCGGTCCAGCTCGTTGATGCTCTGTTCCACCAGCTTGGCGTCTTCCGCGGTGCGGCTGGACTGGTATTTCAGGCGGGTGGTGCGCAGGTCCTTGGTCATGGCGAGCAGCTTGGAGATTTCGCCGATCTTGTCGCCCCGGGATATCAGGCTGTTCAGGTTGAGCGCGCCGGTCAGCGCGATGAGCAGGGTGAGCAGCAGCACCAGGCCGAAGCCGATGGCGAGTTTCCAGTTGACCGTGAGATTGCTGAACCAGCGGGACATGAACGCGGCGCTCCAGGGGACGATGGGGCTGCGGCTGCCACGGGGGCGGCCGCCGATTGACCAATGCCTGTCATATCGGCGAGGCGACACGAATCTGAAATTTCTTTAGTAAATTTCTGACTGACGATTCCCGGTGGAGGCTGCCGGGAGGGTTCGGGTCAGAACAGCCGGGCCAGCAGGGCGGTGACCGCGGTTTCCACGCGCAGGATGCGCTCGCCGAGTTGCACCGGGGCCAGCCCGGCTTCGCGCAGCTTCTCGACTTCGTAGGGAATCCAGCCGCCCTCGGGGCCGATGGCCAGGGTCACGGCCTGCTCGACCGCGCGCGGGCACTCCGGCCAGGGCCCGGGGTGGCCGATCAGCCCCAGGCTGCCGGCGGCCAGGGCCGGCAGGCGGTCTTCGACGAAGGGCTTGAAGCGCTTTTCGATGGTCACTTCCGGCAGCACGGTGTCGCGGGCCTGCTCCAGGCCCAGGACCAGCTGTTCGCGGATGGCCGCGGGTTCCAGGAAGGGCGTCTGCCAGAAGCTCTTCTCCACCCGGTAGCTGTTCAGCAGCACCAGGCGCGGTACGCCCATGGCGGCCACGGTCTGCAGCACGCGGCGGAGCATCTTCGGCCGCGGCAGGGCCAGCAGCAGGGTCAGCGGCAGCTTGGCCGGCGGCGCCTGGGTGAAGCTCACCTGCAGCTGCGCCTCGTCGCGGGAAAGGCTCAGCAGGCGGCCTTCGCCCATCAGCCCGCCCAGGCGGCCGACGCGCAGGCTGTCGCCGCTTTCGGCGCGGTGCACTTCGTGCAGGTGGGTGAGGCGGCGGTCGCGCAGCAATACGCGGTCCGCCGCGACGAAGTCGGCGTCGTCGAGCAGCAGCAGGTTCACGGGCGCGTCGCTGGCGGCTGGTCGCCTTTCTCTTCGGGCTGCTCATCCTCGTCGCGGTTGCGCTTGCGGATCAGCCGGCTGAACAGCACGCCGGCCTCGAACAGCATCCACATGGGCACCGCCAGCAGCGTCTGCGACATCGGGTCCGGCGGGGTGAGGACCATGCCGACCACGAAGCAGCCGATGATGACGTAGGGGCGGATCTTCTTCAGGTAGGCCACGTCGACCACCCCGATCCACACCAGCAGCACCGTGGCCACGGGGATTTCGAAGGCCACGCCGAAGGCGAACAGCAGGGTGAGGAAGTCCAGGTAGCTGTTGATGTCGGTCATCGGCGTCACCCCTTCCGGGGCCTGGCCGAGGAAGAAGTGGAACATCAACGGGAACACCAGGAAGTAGGCGAAGGCCATGCCGGTGTAGAACAGCACCACGCTGGAGGCCAGCAGCGGCAGGGCCACGCGCTTCTCGTGCTTGTACAGGCCGGGGGCGATGAAGCCCCAGATCTGCGCCAGGATCACCGGCATGGCCAGCAGCACGGCGACGATCATGGTCAGCTTCAGCGGCGCGAGGAAGGCCGAGGCCGGGTCGATGGCGATCATGGTCGCGCCTTCCGGGAGGAAGCGGCGCAGCGGCGCGGAGGCCAGGGCGTAGATCTTCTGCGAGAAGTACAGCAGGCCGATGAAGATCACGAAGATCGCCACCACGCAGCGCAGCAGGCGCGTGCGCAGCTCGGTCAGGTGCGAGACCAGGGGCATTTCCTGGTCGTTTTCGGGCTGTTCGGGTTTTTCGTCGCTCATGGGGTACGCGGCGTCTCGGACGGAGGGGCGGCGGCCGGCGCGGCCGGGGCCTCGGGCGCTGCTGGCGCGGCGGGTGCCTCGGGGGCGGCCGGGATACCGACGCCGGGCATGTTGGCCAGGCGGCTGTTCGGGGCGATGGTCGGCGGCGCCGTGGGCTCGGCCTGCGCGGCGCTATCGGCCGGCGGCTGCTGGCCGGTGAGCGGCGCCATCAGCTTCTGCGCTTCACGCTCCATCTGCAGGATGTGCTCGTTATGCAGTTGCCGGCGGATCTCGTCGGCGCCCAGCTCGCGCTCCACTTCCTGCTTGATGGCGTTGAAGCTGCGTTTCAGTCGGCCGATCCACAGGCCCGCGGTGCGCGCGGCGCCGGGCAGGCGCTCGGGGCCGAGCACCAGCAGGGCGACCAGGCCCACCAGCAGCAGTTCGCTGAAGCTGATTCCGAACATGGCGTTCTTCCCATCAGTCCTTGCGCTGCGGCTCTTCGACCTTCTGTGCCTGGGCGTCGATGGTGTGTGGCTGGTTCAGCGGCGGGTTGGCCGGCGGCTGCTGCTGGGGCTTCTCGTCCTCTTCGGTGTTCATCGCCTTGCGGAAGCCCTTGACCGCTTCGCCGACGTCCGAGCCCAGGGTCTTCAGGCGCTTGGTGCCGAACACCAGCACCACCACGATCAGGATGACGACCCAGTGTTTCCAGTCAAAGATGCCCATCTTGTTCTCCTCGAAGTAATCGGGTTCAGGCCGACGGCTGGCGCGCAGCTTTCTCGTCGTGGCCGGAGAGGCCGAAACGGCGTTCCAGCTCGTCCAGTACCGCCTGGGGATGCTGGCCGAGGGCGGCGAGCATGACCAGGGAATGGAACCAGAGGTCGGCGGTTTCGTAGATCAGGTCCGTGCAGTCGCCGCTCTGCGCGGCGTCCTTGGCGGCGAGGATGGTTTCCACCGATTCCTCTCCGACCTTTTCCAGGATCTTGTTCAGTCCCTTGTGGTACAGGCTGGCCACGTAGGAGCTTTCGGGGGCGGCGTTCTTGCGCCCCTCCAGCACCTCGGCCAGGCGCGCGAGGGTGTTGTCACTCATGGCTGTGCCCCGGCTTGTCGTAGATGGCGTGCGGGTCCTTGAGCACCGGATCGACGACCTTCCAGCCGCCGTCCTGGTAGACCCGGTAGAAGCAGCTTTCGCGGCCGGTGTGGCAGGCGATGCCGCCGACCTGCTCGACCATCAGGATGACGACGTCGGCGTCGCAGTCCAGGCGCAGTTCGTGCAGCTTCTGCACGTGGCCGGATTCCTCGCCCTTGCGCCAGAGCTTGCCGCGCGAGCGCGACCAGTAGATGGCGCGGCCCTCGGCGGCGGTCAGGGCCAGGGACTCGCGGTTCATCCAGGCCATCATCAGCACGCGGCCCGTTTTGTGGTCCTGGGCGATCGCCGGCACCAGGCCGTCGGCGTTCCAGTGAATTTCGTCCAGCCAGTCTTTCATCTTCGCTTCCGTACAGCGGGCGTTCTCACGCCCCGCGGCAGTTTCATCAACGACCAAGTGTGCCAGCAGTGGCGACGACTGGCTATCGGCGCAGAATCAGATACAGACCGCCGGCCAGCATGGCCCAGGCCGGCCAGGCCTCGATACTGTGGGTGGCCAGGCCGATCTGGGTGGCGCCGGCCACCAGCACTGCGCCGATCAGTCGCGGCACCCAGGCCCCGGCCAGGGGCTGGGCGCCGGTCGCTTGCGGCGCCTGGGGCTGCGCCAGGCGCTCCAGGGTGTCGCGGGTCATCTGCGCCAGGTGCGGCAGCTGCTCGACGTGCTGCTGGGCGTTGCGCAGCAGCTGGGCGGGGCTCATGCGCTCGCGCATCCAGCGTTCCAGGTAGGGCTGGGCGGTGCTCCACAGGTCCAGCTCGGGGTAGAGCTGGCGGCCCAGGCCCTCGATGTTCAGCAGAGTCTTCTGCAGCAGCACCAGCTGCGGCTGCACTTCCATGTTGAAGCGCCGCGCGGTCTGGAACAGGCGCAGCAGCACCTGGCCGAAGGAAATGTCCTTGAGCGGCTTCTCGAAGATCGGCTCGCACACCGTGCGGATCGCCGCCTCGAAGTCGTTGACGCGGGTTTCCGCCGGCACCCAGCCGGAGTCGATGTGCAACTGGGCGACCTTGCGGTAGTCGCGCTTGAAGAAGGCGATCAGGTTGCGCGCCAGGTAGTCCTGGTCCTCGTCGGTGAGGCTGCCGACGATGCCGCAGTCCACCGCGATGTACTGCGGGCTCCAGGGCGTGCGGGTGCTGACGAAGATGTTGCCCGGGTGCATGTCGGCGTGGAAGAAGCTGTCGCGGAACACCTGGGTGAAGAAGATCTCCACGCCGCGCTCGGCCAGGGCCTTGAAGTCGGTGCGCTGGTCGCGCAGGGTGTCCAGGTCGGTGACCGGGATGCCGTAGATGCGCTCCATCACCAGCACCTTGGGCCGGCACCAGTCCCAGTACACCTGGGGCACGTAGAGCAGCGGCGAGCCGTCGAAGTTGCGCCGCAGCTGGCTGGAGTTGGCCGCCTCGCGCAGCAGGTCGAGTTCGTCGTAGATGGTCTTCTCGTAGTCGCTGACCACCTCCACCGGGTGCAGGCGGCGGGCGTCGGCGGAGACGCGCTCGGCCAGGCGGGCGAGGATGAACAGCCAGGACATGTCGGCGCGGATCACGGGCTTGAGGCCCGGGCGGATCACCTTGACCACCACTTCCTCGCCGCTTTTCAGCTGCGCAGCGTGGACCTGAGCCACCGAGGCCGAGGCCAGCGGCTCGCGCTCGAAGCGGGCAAAGACCTGCTCGACCTTCGCCCCCAGCTGTTCCTCGATCAGCGCCACCGAGGCTTCCGGCGGGAACGGCGGGACCTTGTCCTGCAGGCGCGCCAGCTCGTTGGCGATGTCGTCGGGCAAGAGGTCGCGGCGGGTGGAGAGGATCTGCCCGAACTTGATGAAGATCGGCCCCAGGCCTTCCAGGGCCAGGCGGATGCGCTCGCCGCGGCTCAGTTCCAGCTTGCGCCGCGGCAGCCAGCGCCAGGGCAGCAGGCCGCCGAGCAGGCGCAGGTACCAGGGCAGCATCGGCAGTTCGAGGATGAGGTCGTCGAGGCGGTAGCGGATCACCACGCTCTGGATGCGCAGCAGGCGGCGGAAGGCGAGCAGCTTCATGCGTCGGGTTTCAGCTTCTTGGACAGGCGCGCCAGGCGCGCGTCGAGGCGATCGAGGGCGATCTTCAACTGGTCGAGTTCGGCGAAGCGCGCTTCGGCCTCGTTGCGCCCGACCAGGGTGCGGCTTTCCTCGGCGAGGTAGTCGGCCAGGCTCAGGCGCAGGCTTTCCAGGCTGTCGCCGGCCCAGCGCGCGCCGCCGCGCAGGCGGCTGCCGAGCAGTTGCGCGGGCAACGGGCCGAGCCAGCGCTGCACTTCGTATTCCCAGTCCAGCTCCAGGCTCTGGAGGATGTCGGCCAGCTCCAGGAGCAGGGCGCTATCGCCGCCCATCTCCACTTCCGGGCTGTGCAGCACGCTGGTCTTGTCGGCCGCCAGGGCCAGCTGCAGCAGGCGCCCGGCCGGGGCGCGCAGGGTGCAGTCGACCGCGGCCTCGTGATGCGCGGCCAGGTGCAGGCCGTCGGCGTCGGGGAGGATGAACAGGCGCAGCGGCGGCGCCTGGCAATCCACCTCCAGGACCCGCCCGGCGAGCCGGGCGAGACGCTGCAGGGCCACGCCGTCCAGGCGCAGCACGCGGTTCACGCCGGCTTCGGCGCTGGCCAGCAGCGCCTGGGTCAGGAGCGCCATCTCAGGGCTTGATGCCGCGGTGCAGGGCGACCACGCCGCCGGTCATGTTGTGGTAGGTGACGCGGTCGAAACCGGCCTCGACCATCATCGACTTCAGGGTTTCCTGGTCCGGGTGCATGCGGATCGACTCGGCCAGGTAGCGGTAGCTGTCGGCGTCGTTGGTGACCAGCTTGCCCATCAGCGGCAGCAGGGTGAAGGAATAGGCGTCGTAGGCCTTGGACAGTAGGCTGCTGGTGGGCTTGGAGAATTCCAGCACCAGCAGGCGCCCGCCCGGCTTGAGCACCCGCAGCATGGAGCGGATGGCGGCGTCCTTGTGGGTGACGTTGCGCAGGCCGAAGGCGATGCTCACGCAGTCGAAGTGGTTGTCCGGGAAGGGCAGCTTCTCGGCGTCGGCCTGGACGAAGCTGACGTTGCCGGCCACGCCGCTGTCCAGCAGCTTGTCGCGGCCGACCTTGAGCATGGAGGCGTTGATGTCCGCCAGCACCACCTCGCCGGTGGGGCCGACCAGGCGCGAGAACTGGCGGGTCAGATCGCCCGTGCCGCCGGCGATGTCGAGCACGCGGTTGCCGGCGCGCACGCCGGACAGCTCGATGGTGAAGCGCTTCCACAGGCGGTGGATGCCACCGGACATCAGGTCGTTCATCAGGTCGTACTTGGCGGCGACCGAGTGGAACACCTCGGCGACCTTCTCGGCCTTCTCGCTCTCGCGCACGGTCTTGTAGCCGAAGTGCGTGGTGGGGTCGGCGGGGCCCTGGTCCCCGGCGGGTTTGCGCGGCTCGCTCATGGCGTTTCTACCCTGGAAGTCAGTGGCGGGCATTCTAACAGGATGTGGGAAAAACGCCGCCCCGTGGCGCGGGGTGCGGCGAAACGTCGTGCGGCGTATCATCCACCGGTCTGTCATTCCGGAGTCGCCCATGTCCCGCATCCATGTCGAACGTCCCCATTGCCTCGGCCGCGAAGCCGCCCGCGAGAAGGCCCAGAAGCTGGCCGAGAAGCTCGCCCGCGAGCACGGCGTGAGCTACGAGTGGCAGGGCGACGTGCTGACCTTCAAGCGCAGTGGCGTGGACGGGCGCATCGAGGTGGGCGAGGACCGCGTGGCGGTGGAGGTCAAGCTGGGCCTGCTGCTGTCGGCCATGGGCGGGATGCTCAAGGGCGAGATCGAGCGCGCGCTGGACAAGGCGCTGGCCTGAGGCCGAGCACCTTGTCCGGCGCTCCGCGCCGGCTGGTATGTGTTTTCTAATTTTCCCCGATACCTTGCACTCAAGCTCGCAACGCTGCGGGCCTCTACGGACCCCCGAGAACAGTGTGAGGAAACCACCATGGCCAAGGTCGCCAGCAAGAAGAAAGTCGAGAAAGCCGTCAGCGAATCGTCCCTGATCACCGACGTCAAGCACTACGCCCGCCAGATCTGGCTGGCCGGCCTGGGCGCCTATGCGCGCGTCGGCGCCGAAGGCACCGAGTACTTCAAGTCGCTGGTGAAGGAAGGCGAAGGCCTGGAAACCAAGGGCCGCCAGCTGGTGACCGAGCAGGTCGAATCGGCCAACGACAGCGTCAAGAGCAGCGTCTGGCTGGTGAAGGACAAGTTCGAGGTGCAGCTGGACAAGGTCGAGAAGGCTTTCGACAGCCGCGTGGCCTCCGCGCTGAACCGCATGGGCATTCCGTCGCGGCAGGATGTCGAGGCGCTCTCTGCTAAGCTTGACGAGCTGAGCGCGGTGCTCGAGCGTGTCGCGAAAACTCATTGAGGAGAGCGGGATGGCTGGCAAGAAAACTACCGATAAAAAAGAGTCCAGTTGGGTCGGCGAGATCGAGAAATACTCGCGGCAAATCTGGTTGGCTGGTCTGGGGGCCTACTCGAAGGTCAGCAAGGACGGCAGCAAGCTGTTCGAGACCCTGGTCAAGGATGGCGAGAAGGCCGAGAAGCAGGCCCGGACCGAAGTCGATAAATCCGTCGGCGCGGTGAAGTCCACCGCCCGTTCGGCGCGTTCCAAGGTCGACGAAGTGAAGGACCGCGCCCTAGGCAAGTGGGGTGAGCTGGAAGAGGCGTTCGACAAGCGCCTGAACAGCGCCATCTCGCGCCTGGGCGTGCCGAGCCGCAACGAGGTGAAGGACCTGCATGCGAAGGTCGAGACCCTGACCAGGCAGATCGAGAAACTCACCGGCGTCAGCGTCAAGTCGGTGGCCAAGCCCGCCGCCAAGGCCGCTGCGAAACCTGCGGCCAAGGCTGCAGCGAAGCCCGCGGCCAAGCCGGCCGCCAAGACCGCGGCGGCCAAGCCTGCTGCCAAGCCTGCTGCCAAGGCTGCTGCGAAACCGGCTGCGGCCAAGGCCGCGGTGAAGCCTGCAGCCAAGCCGGCCGCCAAGCCTGCTGCTGCGAAGGCCGCGGTGAAACCGGCCGCCAAACCGGCTGCCGCCAAGTCTGCGGCGAAACCGGCTGCTGCGAAACCGGCAGCCAAGCCTGCCGCTGCCAAGCCTGCCGCAGCGAAGAAGCCGGCGGTGAAGAAGCCTGCGGCGCCCAAGGCGGCCAAGCCTGCTGCAGCGGCCACGCCGGCCGTGGCTCCGGCTCCGGCGGCCACCCCGGCGCCGGCTGCGGCAGCTCCGGTCGCTCCGGTAGCGGCTCCGGCCACGCCGCCGACCCAGGCCTGACGCGTTACCTGTGGTACCCGACGCCCGGCCTCGTGCCGGGCGTCTTCATTTCAGGCGTTCAGGTAGCGCTGCGCCAGGCGCTCGGCGGCGAGCCGCGAGTCGCCGCGCAGGTGCGGCGCCACCAGCATCATCACCTGGTAGACCACCAGGCGTATCTCGCCTTCGCGGCCGAGGATGCGTTGGTAATCCAGGGAGAACAGCAGGGTCAGGGTGATCTGCTCCACCAGTTGGCCGAGGGCGTCGGTGTCGCTGGTCAGCTCGCCGTCGGCCTTGAGCCGGGCGAGCAGGGCGGCCAGGGTGCGCTTGAGCGCATTGAGCCAGCTGCGCATGCCGCGGGCCAGCTTGGGCAGGCGCCCGGCCAGGTTGGAGAGGTCCTGGAAGAGGAAGCGGTAGTGCGCCAGGCGCTCGACGATCAGGTGCAGGAACAGCCAGTAGTCCTCGGCGCCCAGGCGCGCATCGGCGGGCGGGTCGAGCAGCGGCTGCAACTCCTCCTCGAAACGGGCGAACAGGCCCAGCACCAGCGGTTCCTTGCCGTGGAAGTGGTAGTACAGGTTGCCGGGGCTGATACCCAGCTCGGTGGCGATCTCCAGGGTGGAGACGTTGGGTTCGCCCTGCTCGTTGAACAACAGCAGGGCGCATTCGAGGATGCGGTCGCGGGTTTTCATCCGTGTGCTGGTTCCGGCTTCGGGAGGCTCGACGATAGCCGGGGCGGGGCGCGCCGGCCAGTCCCTCGAAAGCGTGAGGGGATGGGTTTTCTGCGACCGTGCTGCCCTGAAGTCGTAGGGCGCATAACCGTTCGCGGTTATCCGCCGATGCGCCGGGGCCACAGCCAACGCCCAGGTCAACCCCGGAGCCGCCGGAAACCAAGGCCAAACGGCGGATAACGCCGTAGGCGTTATGCGCCCTACGTCAGACCTGTCCGGTACAGCTCCATCGAGACTCACCGCTCGTGCACGTAAGTCCCCGGCGCCGCTTCCATCGGCGGGTGCTCGGCGTTGCCCAGTTCGAAGCTCACCGGCCGGCGTTCGCCCGAGCGCTCCTGGATCCACGCCAGCCACACCGGCCACCAGCTGCCTTCCTGGCGCTGGGTGTCGTAGTACCAGGCGCGCGGGTCGGAGGCGAGCTTGCCGTTCTCGAAGTAGCAGGCCTTGGGGTTGCCCGGCGGGTTGAGGATGCTCTGGATGTGCCCGCTGTTGGACAGCACGAAGCGGCTGTCGCCGCCCAGCAGCAGGGCCGAGCGGTAGACCGCGTCCCAGGGGGTGATGTGGTCGGTGATGCCGGCGACGTGGAAGTTGTCCACCGCCACCTTCTTCAGGTCGATGGGCGTGCCGCAGATTTCCATGGCGCCGGGGCGGGCCAGCGGGTTGTGCTTGAAGAAGTCGAGGAAATCGCCGTGCAGCGCCGCCGGCAGGCGGGTGTTGTCGTTGTTCCAGTAGAGGATGTCGAAGGCCGGCGGCAGCTTGCCCAGCAGGTAGTTGTTGACCCAGTAGTTCCACACCAGGTCGTTGGGGCGCATCCAGGCGAACACCTTGGCCATGTCCTTGCCCTCCAGCACGCCGTGCTGGTAGGAGCGGCGCTTGGTGCTTTCCAGCGTCTGCTCGTCGGCGAACAGCGCCGCCGGGGTTTCCACCTGGCTGTCCAGCAGGCTCACCAGATAGGTGGCGCTGGCGATCTTGCGCAACTGCCGGCGCGCCTGCAGGTGGCCCTGCAGCGCGGCGATGGTCAGGCCGCCGGAGCAGGCGCCCATCAGGTTGACGCTGCGGCTGCCGCTGATCGAGCGGACCACCTCGATGGCCTCGTCCAGGGCCTTCACGTAGGTCGACAGGCCCCACTCGCGGTGGCGCGCATCGGGGTTGCGCCAACTGACCATGAACAGCTGCAGGTTGTTCTTCAGGGCGTACTGGACGAAGCTCTTTTCCGGGCTCAGGTCGAAGATGTAGTACTTGTTGATCTGCGGCGGGACGATCAGCAGCGGCTTGGCGTGCAGGTGCTCGCCCAGGGGCTTGTACTGGATGAGTTCGAGCATCTCGCTGCGGAACACCACGGCGCCCGGGGTGGTGGCCAGGTTGCGGCCGACCTCGAAGGCGTGCTTGTTGACCTGGCTGGGCATGCCGCCGTTGTGCAGCAGGTCGTCGAGCATCTGGCGGCCGCCCTTGAGCAGGCTCTGGCCGCCGGTGTTGAACAGTTCTTTCACCGCCAGCGGGTTGATCAGGCTGTTGGTCGGCGCCATGGCGTCGGCGAACAGCGACAGCAGGAAGCGCGCGCGGGCGCGGTCGTCGCCGTCCAGGTCGCTCTCGTCGATCCACGCCAGCAGTTGCTGCTGCCAGGCCAGGTAGGCCTGCAGGGTGCGCCGGTAGAAGGGGTTGAGGCGCCAGGACGGGTCCTGGAAGCGGCTGTCCTGGGGGTTGGGCTGCAACGGCGAGTCACCCAGCAGCACGTGGCCCATCTGCTTGCCGAAGGCCGCCAGGTGGCGGGCGCTGTGCAGCGGCCGGCGCACGCCCTGGACGGCGAGCTGGCGCAGGGTGGACAGCATGTCCTTGCCGCGCAGGCCGACCATGGCGCTCTGGGCGTTCATGAAGTCGGCGGGGGCCGGCAGCCTGCCGGTGCTGGAGTTCTCTCGCATGTGCAGCTCTCCCTGGGAAAAGAACCGTCGTCAGTCGGGCGCAGCAAGGCCCGTACCAGAATCGGCGCAGGTGCATTCCTGACGCACGCAAGGGCTGAAGCATAGGCACGAATCGGCGCGCCTGCCGGTCACCGACGATGAACGTGCACTGTTACGAGGCGATGATCGAGGCCGGGGGTCAGCCGGCCTTGGGGGCGAACGGGCGCGGGTGCATGACCGCGCGCTGCCGTTCCTCGGCGAGGAACTTCATGATGATCGGCGCCACCGTCTCGGCGCGGGTCACCAGGAACAGGTGGCCGTCGTCGATCACGTGCAGCTCCGCGTTGGGGATACGCCAGGCCAGCAGGCGCATGTTCACCAGCGGGATGATCGGGTCGTCGTCGCCGGCCAGCACCAGGGTCGGCTGCTGGATGCGGTGCAGCCAGTGGATGCTGGTCCAGCCCAGCCCGGCGAACAGCTGCCAGTAGTAGCCCAGCTTGCCCGAGGAGCGCACCTTGGCGGCGAAGGCCATGGCCAGCCGGGGATCGCGGCGGAAGGCCCCGCCGTAGATGTCCGGGGCGATGTGCGCGCCATAGGACGGCTGGATGTAGCGCCGCGGGCTGGCCATGCGCCAGAGCACCTTGGGCTTGCCCGGGACCATCACCGCCCCGGCGGCGGTGGCCGCCAGGATCAGCTTCTTGCAGCGCTCGGGGTAGTCATGGGCGAACTGCTGGGCCAGGGCGCCGCCCCAGGACACGCCGATGGCGGTGACCTGCCCGTAGTCCAGGTAGTCGAGCATGCGCGCGGCCAGCTTGGCCAGGCCGGGGAAGCGGTAGGGCGTGCTCGGCGTGGACGAGCCGCCGACGCCGGGCACGTCGAAGGCGATCACCTCCAGGTCCGGGTCCAGCGCGGCGACGAAGGGGAACACCAGCTCCAGGTTGGCGCCGATGCCGTTGAAGATCAGCAGCGGCGTCATGTGCCCCTTGCCCGGGCGCACGGCGGTGCGGATGGTCTGCCCGTCGAGGTCGATGGTGCGGAACACGAAGGGCTGCGGGGCGAGCACGCGCGCCCGCGTCTCGGCCGGCTGCTGTGGCTCGGCCGCCTTGGCGGCGGGGCGCGCCTTGCGCTGGCGCGCGGCCTGCGGCGCCGGCTCGGGCTGGGCCGGCGCGTCCTGCTGCGCGGTGGCGTCGGGTAGGTTTTCTGTCTTCATCGTTCGTGTACGTAGGTGCCGGGGGATGCTTCGCCAGCCGGGTGGGCCTTGTTGCCCAGGGCGGTCGGCGCCTTTTTCAGCTTGCCCGCGCGCTCGGCCAGCCACTGTTGCCAGTGCAGCCACCAGGAGTCGGCGTGCTTGCTCGAGTTTTCCTGCCAGGTCTTCGGATCGACGGACAGGTCCGGGCCGGTCATGAAGCGGGCCTTGGGGTTGCCCGGCGGGTTGAGGATGCTCTGGATGTGCCCGCTGTTGGAAAGGATGAACTCGCACTTGCCGCCGAGCAGGCGCGCCGAGCGGTAGCAGGCTTCCCAGGGGGTGATGTGGTCGCTGAGGCCGGCCACGCAGTAGAAGTCGCAGGTGACCTGCCTGAGGTCGATGGGCGTGCCGCCCACTTCCAGGGCGCCGGGGCGTGTCAGCGGGTTGCTCTTGAACATCTCCACCAGCTCGCCGTGCAGCGCGGCCGGCAGGCGCGTGGTGTCGTTGTTCCAGAACAGGATGTCGAAGGCCGGCGGCTCGTTGCCCAGCAGGTAGTTGTTGACCCAGTAGTTCCAGATCAGGTCGTTGGGGCGCATCCAGGCGAACACCTTGGCCATGTCCTTGCCCTCCAGCACGCCGGACTGGTAGGAGCGGCGCTTGGCGGCTTCCAGGGTCTTCTCGTCGGCGAACAGGGCGACGGTGGTGTCCAGCTCGAAGTCCAGCACGCTGACCATCTGGGTGAAGGCGTGCACCTTCTCCTCGCCCAGGGCCGCGTAGTGGCCGAGCAGGGTGACGGTGGTGATGCCGCCGGAGCAGGCGCCGAGCATGTTCAGGTCCTTGCTGCCGGTGATGGCCAGGACCACGTCGATGGCTTCCTTGAGCGCCTCGATGTAGGTGGTCAGGCCCCATTCGCGCTGGGCCTTGGTCGGGTTGCGCCAGCTGACGATGAAGGTCTGCACCTGGTTGCGCAGGCAGAAGCGCGCCAGGCTCTTCTCCGGCGAAAGGTCGAAGACGTAGAACTTGTTGATCTGCGGCGGCACCACCAGCAGCGGGCGCTCGTGCACGCTCTCGGTGATCGGCCGGTACTGGATCAGCTCCAGCACGTCGTTGCGGAACACCACCGCGCCTTCGGTCAGGGCCAGGTTCTTGCCCACCTCGAAGGCGTCCATGTTGACCTGGCTGGGCATGCCGCCGTTGTTCACCAGGTCCTTGGCCAGGTGGCTGAGGCCGTCGAGCAGGCTCTTGCCGCCGGTCTCGAAGAAGCGCTTGACCGCGGCCGGGTTGCTCAGGGTGTTGGTCGGCGCCATGGCTTCGGTCATGAGGTTGATGACGAACTGGCCGCGGTTGATGTCCTGGGGCGACAGGTCGCTGTTGCCGATCCACTGCTGCAGCTCCTTGCGCCAGGCCAGGTAGGTCTGCAGGTAGCGGCGGTACAGCGGGTTCTGGCTCCAGGCCGGGTCGTTGAAGCGGCGGTCGTCGTCGGCCGGGCGCAGCTGCGAGGTACCGAGCAGGACATTCTTCAGCTCCAGGCCGAAATGGCCGACGTGCTTGACGCTGTGGAAAGGCTGCCGGAGGGCCTGCAGCAGCACCATGCGGGCAGTGGACAACAAATCCTTGCCGCGAATGCCTATCACCGGGTTGAGGTTCAGGGTGTTTTCCGCGGCTTGCTGGGGCAGATCGTTGTTCTTCTTTTCGGTCATCGGCGACGCTCCATTGTCCTGAGACGAATACTGGCGGGGCTGCACCTAGGTGACGGGCCAAGTACTGCTCGGGTTAGCGGAACGTGGAGCAGGCTCCACGCAGGTCAACACTTGGCGGCATCGCTGGGGTCCTGGGCCCGCGTCTGCAACGGCGTTGCACTGACTTGGTTACCCGAGATTCCCCCGCCGCGCAAGCTGGTGCAGCGTGGTTCCCTGCGCTCGAGTATGTCGCGAAAGATTAGAAAACGCGCCCTAGAGCGCTCGCTCGTCCGCGGCTCGAACACGGGGAACACGCGGTTTCCAGTGTGCAGGGCGAATGTTGCAAATGACGTGCCCTGATCGGGGGCAGGAGGATGGCGAGGCGCCGGCGCCGGGTAAACCGGCGCAAAGGTGGGTTCAGAGCATCAGCCGGACCACCGACTCGTCGGGGTCGCGGGACTTGCCGGCGGCGGCCAGCTCGGCGAGGTATTCGGCCCACAGCTGGTCCTTGCGGGTGCACAGCTGGTAGAGGTAGTCCCAGCTGTACAGGCCGCTGTCGTGGCCGTCGTCGAAGGTCAGCTTGAGCGCGTACTGCCCGGCCGGCTCCAGGCCGATGAGGGCGACGTTCAGCTTGCCGACCTGCAGCACCGGGTTGCCATGGCCCTGCACCTCGGCCGAGGGCGAGTGCACGCGCAGGAACTCGGCGGAGAGGTCATAGGACTGCTCGCCGTACTTCAGCGTGAGGGTGCGCGAGGCCTTGTGCAGCTGGATGGCGGTGGGGATGTGCATGGGAAACTCCGACTAAAGGCTGCTCTTCGTAGGATGGGTTGAGCTTGCGAAACCCATGCGGTTGCGGTGATGGGTATCGCTGCGCTCAACGCCATCCTACGACGGTGAGGGGCATCGGCTTTTCGCTCTTGCCTATAGCTTCCAGCCTATAGCCTCCAGCGGCTGTTAAAGAATATACCGCGACAGATCCTCGTCCTGCGCCAGCTCGCCCAGGTGGCCGTTGACGTAGGCGGCGTCGATCACGATCGGCTTGTCGCTGTGCTCGCTGGCCAGGTCCGCGGCGTCGAAGGAGACTTCCTCCAGCAGGCGTTCCAGCAGCGTGTGCAGGCGGCGGGCGCCGATGTTCTCGGTCTTCTCGTTGACCTGCCAGGCGATCTCCGCCAGGCGCTGGATGCCGTCGTCGGCGAAGGCGATGTCTAGGCCCTCGGTCTTGAGCAACGCGGTGTACTGCTCGGTGAGCGAGGCGTGCGGCTCGCGCAGGATGCGCTTGAAGTCGTCCGGGCTCAGGGCCTTGAGCTCGACGCGGATCGGCAGGCGGCCCTGCAGCTCCGGCACCAGGTCGCTGGGCTTGGACAGGTGGAAGGCGCCCGAGGCGATGAACAGGATGTGGTCGGTCTTGACCATGCCCAGCTTGGTGTTGACGGTGCAGCCCTCAATCAGCGGCAGCAGGTCGCGCTGCACGCCCTCGCGGGAGACGTCGGCGCCACCTACGTTGCCGCGCTTGGCGATCTTGTCGATCTCGTCGATGAAGACGATGCCGTTCTGTTCCACGGCTTCCAGGGCGCGGGCCTTGAGGTCTTCCTCGTTGACCAGGCGCTGGGCCTCCTCGTCGCGGATCAGCTTCATGGCCTCGGCGACCTTCAGCTTGCGCGTCTTGCGCTTGCCCTTGCCCATGTTGGAGAACAGGTTCTGCAACTGGTTGGTCATCTCCTCCATGCCGGGCGGCGCCATGATTTCCACGCCGGCCGGGACGTCGGCCACTTCGATGTCGATCTCCTTGTCGTCCAGCTGGCCTTCGCGCAGGCGCTTGCGGAACAGCTGGCGGGTGTTGGAGTCCTCGCGGGCCGGCTCGTCGCCGAAGCCGCCGGTGCGCGCCGGCGGCAGCAGGGCGTCGAGGATGCGTTCCTCGGCGGCGTCCTCGGCGCGGTACTTGACCTTCTGCACTTCCTGCTCGCGGAGCATCTTGATGGCGGCGTCGGCCAGGTCGCGGATGATCGACTCGACGTCGCGGCCAACGTAGCCGACCTCGGTGAACTTGGTCGCTTCCACCTTGATGAACGGGGCGTTGGCCAGCTTGGCCAGGCGCCGGGCGATCTCGGTCTTGCCGACGCCGGTGGGGCCGATCATCAGGATGTTCTTCGGCGTCACCTCGGCGCGCAGCTCGGCCGGCAGCTGCATGCGCCGCCAGCGGTTGCGCAGGGCGATGGCCACGGCGCGCTTGGCGTCGTCCTGGCCGATGATGTGGCGGTTGAGTTCGTGGACGATCTCGCGGGGAGTCATGGACATTTGTTCGGCTACTCCGGAGCGACAGGGCCTCAGACGGCGCTGTCGAGCTCCTCGATGGTGAGGTTCTGGTTGGTGAACACGCAAATGGAGCCGGCGATGTTCAGCGCCGTTTCGGCGATCTCGCGGGCGGACATGGCGTCATCGGCCTTCTGCAGCAGGGCCATGGCCGCGGCCTGGGCGAAGCCGCCGCCGGAGCCCATGGCGATCAGGCCGTGCTCGGGTTCGACCACGTCGCCGTTGCCGGTGATGATCAGCGAGGCGTCCTTGTTGGCCACCGCCAGCATGGCTTCCAGGCGGCTCAGGGAGCGGTCGGTGCGCCAGTCCTTGGCCAGCTCGACGGCGGCGCGGACCAGGTGCCCCTGGTGCTTTTCAAGCTGCTGCTCGAAGCGTTCGAAGAGGGTGAAGGCGTCGGCGGTGGCGCCGGCGAAACCGGCCAGCACCTGGCCGTGGTAGAGGCGGCGGACCTTCTTCGCGTTGCCTTTCATGACGGTGTTGCCAAGGGAAACCTGGCCGTCGCCGCCCATGACGACTTTGCCGTTGCGGCGGACAGAAACGATAGTGGTCAAGGGGGAGTTCTCCACACAGCGGGGCATTGGTGCCCGAATGCGGAGTCATATGGGGATGAAGGACGCGGCCTTCAAGGCAGGGCGACGGACGTGCCTTGAAGGCTGCGTTCTGCGGGCGCCGCGCGAGCCCGCCCAAGGCGGGCCCGCGCGGGGCTTCAGCGGGTCTGGCGCTGCTGTAACAGCAGGTTGCTGAAGCCGTTGGCCGACAGTTGTTTCTGCGCCGCGGAAACCTGCGAGCGGTCGCTGAACGGGCCGACCATCACCCGGTACCAGGTCTCGTCGCGCACCGCGCCGGATTCCACCCGCGCGCTCTGGCCGAGGAGAATCACCTGGGCGCGCACGCGGTCGGCGTCGGCCTGCTTGCGGAACGAACCGGCCTGCAGGAAGAACTGGGTGGCGGCGACCGCCGGCGGGGCGATCGGCTTGCTCGCCGGGGCCGTGGCCGGCGGCGTGGCCTTGGCCTGGACGGCCGGCTGCTGCGCCGTCGCCGGTTGCTGCGGCGGCGTGGCCGGCTTGACCACCGCCGGCGGCGGCGGAACCTGGCCGTTGAGCGCGGCCTGGGCGCGGGCGGCGTCGATCTTCGCCGCTTCCTCCGGGGTGCTGACCACCGTCGGCGTCTGCGGCTTCTCCGGCACGGCTTCCGGCGGCACCACCACTTCCGAGCCCGGCAGCAGGGTGTAGAAGTCGTACTTGGGCTTCACCGCGATGGCCGCCGGCGGCTGCGCCGGCGTGGCCGGCTTGGCGCCCTGGGCGATGCCCGGCTTCTGCTGCTCGGGCTTCTCCCGGCGCACGTCGTTGCGGCCCGGTTCCAGCTTCGTCAGGAACATGATGAAGCCGCCGATGGCAAGGCCTGCGACCAGCCACACCCAGCCGGGGACCGAGGTCTTCTTGGCCGGGGCCTGGTAGCGGCTGGCGCCGCGCTTGGGAGCGGGTTTCTTCTTGGCCATGGAGGGTTACATGCGTTCCAGGGTTTCCAGGCCCAGCAGTTCCAGGCCCTGCTTGAGGGTGCGGCCCGTCAGTGCGGCCAGTTTCAGGCGGCTTTCCTGCTGCTCCGGGGTCTGCGCGGCGAGGATCGGGCAGTGCTCGTAGAAGCTGGAGAACAGCCCGGCCAGTTCGTACAGGTAGGCGCAGAGGATGTGCGGCACGCCCTTGAGCGCGACATTGTTGAGCAGGTCGCCGAACTGCGCCAGCTGGGCGGCCAGGGCCTGCTCCTGCGGGGCTTCCAGGACGATCTTGCCGCCGACTTCGTCATAGCCCTTGCCCAGCTTGCGGAAGATGCTGGCCACGCGGGTGTAGGCGTAGAGCAGGTAGGGCGCGGTGTTGCCCTCGAAGCTGAGCATCTGCTCGAAGTTGAAGCTGTAGTCGCTGGTGCGGTGCTTCGACAGGTCGGCGTACTTCACCGCGCCGATGCCCACGGCATGGGCGATGTGGCGCAGTTCGTCCTCGCCCAGCTCGGGGTTCTTGGCCTTGACCAGGGTGTAGGCGCGTTCCTCGGCCTCGTCGAGCAGGTCGATCAGCTTCACGGTGCCGCCGTCGCGGGTCTTGAACGGCTTGCCGTCGGCGCCGTTCATGGTGCCGAAGCCCATGTGCTCCAGGTCCATGCCGGCCGGGACGAAGCCGGCGCGGCGCGCCACCTCGAACACCTGCTGGAAGTGCAGGGCCTGGCGCTGGTCGACGAAGTACAGCACGCGGTCGCAGTGCAGCACCTTGTTGCGGTAGCGCATCGCCGCCAGGTCGGTGGTGGCGTACAGGTAGCCGCCGCCGGCCTTCTGCACGATCACCGGCAGCGGGTTGCCTTCGGCGTTCTTGAACTCGTCGAGGAACACGCACAGGGCGCCGTCGTCCTCGGTCAGCAGGCCCTTGGCCTTGAGTTCGTCGACCACGTTGGCGAGGTCGTCGTTGTAGGCGCTCTCGCCCTTGACGTCGGCCATGGTCAGCTTCACGCCGAGCTGGTCGTAGACCTTCTGGCAGTGCGACAGGGAGATTTCGTTGAAGCGCGTCCACAGGCGCAGGCACTCGGCGTCGCCGGCCTGCAGCTTGACCACCAGTTCGCGGGCGCGGTCGGCGAACTCGGGGGACTCGTCGAAACGCTTCTTGGCGGCGCGGTAGAAGACTTCCAGGTCGTGCAGCTCGGCCTGGGCGTCCACCGGCTGTTCTTCCAGGTAGGCCAGCAGCATGCCGAACTGGGTGCCCCAGTCGCCCACGTGGTTCTGGCGGATCACGGTGTCGCCGAGGAACTCCAGCACCCGGGCCACGGCGTCGCCGATGATGGTCGAGCGCAGGTGGCCGACGTGCATCTCCTTGGCCAGGTTCGGCGAGGACATGTCGATGGCCACGCGCTGCGCCGGGCCGGCCTTGCGCACGCCCAGGCGGTCGTCGCCCAGGGCGGCGTCGAGGCTCGCGGCCAGCCAGGCCTGGTCCTGGAAGAAGTTGAGGAAGCCGGGGCCGGCGATCTCCACCTTGGCCACCTGCGGGTTGGCCGGCAGCGCGGCGACCAGCTTGGTGGCCAGGTCACGCGGCTTCAGGCCGGCGGGCTTGGCCAGCATCATGGCGATGTTGCTGGCGTAGTCGCCGTGGCTGCGGTCCTTGGTGGTCTCGACCTGGATGTCCGGGCTCAGCCCGGCCGGCAGGGTGCCGTCCTCGACGAGGCTGGCGAGGGCGTGCTGGATCAGCTGGCGGATGGTGTCTTTCATGGCGTTTCTCCGTGCGCGCGCGCGACTCGGGGCGCTCGACCGCATATCTGGCTCAGAACCGCGCATTATCGGTGCCTGAAGGGCGCAGCAGCAAGCCGTAAGCTTAAAGCTACAAGCAAAAACACTTCCGTACCTTGATTTCTGCCAGGGTGGGAGAGGGCGGTGGGGCGTATACCCTACTGCGGCTATGGCGTATCGGGTCGTGATTACCACTTAAAGAGCGCGCTGTAGTGCCTTGGCGAGCTGTCTTGTCAGGAGCGCCGGTGCTTCCTGGTATGAGCGGGCTTTCATTGAGGCTCTGAATATAACGGCCTCTTTCTTATATTGATGGCACCGTAAACCACTATTTCCTAATCCAGATATTCGACATGCCGAGCCATCAGGTTGGGACGCGAGAAGGTGTCGATGGCTTCTATTTTTACTGCCATCTCACGGCAACGGGCTTTGAAGGTCTCATCGTCCATGTCGATCCAATAGCGAGGGTTACGGCCGGTTTTGCGGTCATGCTCGGCAGTGACCGGATCGTTGGCGCGGTACTCTTCCAGCGCTGGTGTGTCGGGCAGAGGACGGCTGGTATCCATGTAGTTCTGAAGCAGATCCCAGAGTGCGCAAACCTCTTGGGGGGGCTGATCCGCGCCGAGTAGCGCACCGACCTTTACGCGAATGTCGCGATAGCGATGCATCAGGAATAGCACATTGAGCGGTGCGCCCTGGCGGTCTGGACTGGTGTGAATATAGGCGTCGAATTCATAGAAGGGAGCGCTGATTTCGCCAATCACGCCGGTCTTTTTGAAGGACGTATAGTCATACAGCGTGACGAAGCCTGTACGTCGGTTCAAATCCCAGTATGGGCCTTTGGGAGGGCGGAACCAAAGTCTAGGGAAGAAATTAGAAACTATATTGCCAATTATCCAGAATAGAGCGGGTGGGGCGACAAATATCAAGATGATATTTTGGTATGATAGTAGCAGGTCAACCCAGTTCTGTTTTCCTGAAATTAATTCAATGAAATAAATTAATGCAATTAAGGGAAGTAATATGAAGAAGCTAAATCTGCCTATGGGGCCAATAAAAAGCCAAAATTGAGAGTTAAATGGAAGTCTGGACATTCTGAGGTTTTCATGGTCATACCGTTGATGTAATTCCATTCCGTCAAAGGATGTTGCTTGGTAGGTACCGTTGGCCAGTTGCTCAGACTTTTCCTGAGCATTCTGTTCATGCATGCGCATAGTGCTGGGCGATAAAAATCCCAGAAGGTTGGAAGGGATGACGTCCTGCGTACTTCCCCAAGGCAGGCGTGTGCATGAAAATCTCTGGTACAAACCTCTCGCCTGTGAGGCCGGCTGGTCTGGAATCCGGTCCTGACGATAGCTGGTGGGTGAGTAGTATTCCTGGCTTATCATTAATTGCTTGCCTGATTGGTTTGCTCATCCGCCCAGAATGGACGGCCTGTAGTTCCGAAGTCCGCCTTGGCATATTCCGGACCATAATTCGTTGCCGCTTTGATACCTGGTGTGGGGAATATCCGGGTTTGCCCACCGCCTTGGAGAATGAACTGTGCCCGCACTGCCCAGCGCTGATTTAAAAACTGTTCAGGCTTGGCTAGCGGTTGCACTACATGGGTAGCTGGTGTCTGGAAATATAGTTCCAACGCGTCGGGAAAAAGCCGCTGGGCCAGTGGTGCTTGGGCTGGCTCGCGAGTCGCCGGTAAGGTCTGTGTATAGGCTGGTTCACCTTTTACGTTGACAGTGTGCACTGGGCGTAATCGACATTCTGTCCGAATGGCGACGTTGCCCAGGTTCGCCAGTAAACCGGGCAGGGCACTTTCCAGGCGGATCAACGTATTGGCCTGGCGAACGTTGAAGGGAATCGGCTCATTCATGTCCAGTTTGGCTGCGGCTTCGAAGCCGGGATTGGGTTGGATGGTAATGCGAATATTGGCGAGTACGCCCACCAGACGGTAGAACGCTTCGTCAGGCATAAGCAGATGGGCACTTGTCGAGCCACGCCCTTCACCAAAGGGCCCGTTACTTAGCCAGTCCTGCAAGGGGGAGGAGGACAGTATATAAACCAGCCCTGCTCCAATCCCGACCAGCAGCAGGCAGAGCCACCCTGCCGGAGTAAGACTTAAGGATGGTCTGAAAAAGACTTCCCGAATCTGGTGAAATACGCCGATCCCGTTGCCCGAGTTTCCCGATGAAGCAAATGACCTTCGCCGACGCCGAGTACGCCGGCAAGCGCAAGCAGACCCGCAAAGAGTTGTTCCTGATCGAGATGGATCAGGTGGTGCCGTGGAAGGGTTTGATTGCCCTGATCGAGCCGCACTACCCCAAGGGTGAAGGTGGTCGTCCGGCGTATCAGCTGATGGCGATGCTGCGCGTACATTTGATGCAGAACTGGTTCGGCTACAGCGATCCAGCGATGGAGGAGGCGCTGTACGAGACCACAATCTTGCGCCAGTTTGCCGGGCTGAACCTAGAGCGTATTCCCGACGAAACCACCATCCTCAATTTCCGTCGCCTGCTGGAGAAGCACGAGTTGGCGGCCGGGATTCTGGCGGTGATCAATGGTTACCTGGGCAATCGGGGCCTGTCGCTGCGCCAGGGCACCATCGTCGATGCCACGCTGATCCATGCGCCGAGTTCGACCAAGAACAAGGACGGTAAGCGTGACCCGGAAATGCACCAGACCAAGAAGGGCAATCAGTATTACTTCGGCATGAAGGCCCACATCGGCGCGGATGCCGAGTCTGGCCTGGTGCACAGCGTGGTGGGGACGGCAGCCAACGTTGCTGACGTTACCCAGGTCGACAAACTGCTGCATGGAAAGGAAAACATGGTCGGCGCCGACGCGGGTTACACTGGCGTAGAGAAACGCCCGGAACATGAAGGCCGGGAGGTGATCTGGCAGATTGCGGCCCGCCGCAGTACGTACAAGAAGCTGAGTAAGCGCAGTGCGCTGTACAAAGCCAAGCGCAAGATCGAGAAATCCAAGGCCCAGGTGCGCGCCAAAGTCGAGCACCCGTTCCGGGTGATCAAGCGCCAATTCGGCTACGTGAAGACACGCTTCCGTGGCCTGGCGAAGAACACCGCGCAGTTGGTGACACTGTTCGCGCTGTCGAACCTGTGGATGGCGCGCCGACATTTGCTGACGAATGCAGGAGAGGTGCGTCTGTAATGCGGGAAATGGCCGGCGCGAGGTGCTCGCGCCGGCTATAAATCCGGAAATAGGGGATGATTTGATCGTTTTTTAGCCGAATCACCGTTTTGAAATCGGCAAGGGCTGGAGTCAGCCAGAAATACCTGACTACTTCAGACCATCCTTAAGAATGTGGCACTGCCGGCTAGCCAGCCTGCTGCCGTACCGATCAACGCACCACTCGCGATCAGTAGGTAGCCATACATGGCCTGATCGTGCCATTGCCAAGCGTACCAAGCGTCGTAAAGGCTTACTCCGCAGAACACCATCCCTGCAAGGGATTGCAGAACCAGCCGTCCTGCGATGCTCTCTACTATCGAGATACCTAATTTCCCCATGGCTTTTGCGATTACCAGTGGAACCCGGAACAAAGTCTTGCGTGTTATAGCCAAAGAAGACTGGTTGCCAACTAACTTGATCGTCAGTGCCTCCAGCGCAACCAGTAAATCCAGTCCTGCGCTTACGATCCCCGAACGAGCCCGAGCTGCACCTTTCTCTCGATCGTTCTGATCCCACGCGTTCCACTCCGCCCTCACATTCCACATCTCCAGCATCAACACCGCTACCGAAAACGGTGTGGAGTTGAGTATGCGATAGGCCCGCGCATTCTTCTGCTCTTGCAATGCCCCCACCACCTCGCTCAGCGCGGCGCCGCGTACCTGTGCCTCCCGGGCAGCAACCTCGGCGGCGGCGTCGGCGGCCTGGGCCGCGGTGAGGCGCTTGTTCATCTCGCCGACCAGGCGCGCGGTCGAGTGGTTGCGGGGGATGGCGATGACCCAATGATCGCCTTTCACGATGTCGTCGCCCCGGATGCGCTGGCGGTCGGTGCTGCCCAGCACCTTGCCTTGCGGGCTGAGGTATTCGCCATAGTAGCGGGTGGCCGTGCGCGGCCGGGTCGGCAGGTCTTCCATGCCGAACAGGTAATGAGTGGTCCTGTCGAATTGGTTGCGTCGCACGAACACGGCGTAGCCGAAAGTGCCCGGCAGCATGCTGCGCAGTTGCTGCAGCCCGGGGCCATGCAGGCCAAGGGTGATCGGCCGGCCTTGCCGGCCAAGCTGCCGCCGCGTCTGGGCGAGGCGGGCGTCGGCGCTCTTGGCGGCCTGCTGGGTGGCATTGGCGTTGACGCTGGCCTGGCTGGACAGCTGGCGCGCGTTGTCCAGCGCGTCCTGGGCGACTTCCACCGCCCCTTGCAAGGTGTCGAAAACGCTCATCAGCGCGCCGTTGAGGTTTTTGCCGCTGAGCGTCAGGAAGCTGTCCAGGCTGGCGCCGGCGAGCAAGGCGCCGAGCAGTGTTTCATCGAGGGTGAGCCAGTTGTCGGCGGGCGGGACCACGGCGTTTTCCAGCTTCGCCAGTTCTTCTCCACGGAATTGCCCGGTTCCCGGATTGGGCGCGACGGGCTTGGGGTCGTGCGCCTTGCAGAGCCGGGGCTCGTCCACGTCGGGCCAGAGCAGGCGATGCAGGGGGGACCGGGTGTCTTGCTGGAGCTTTGCGAGGAATTCCTGCCCCTCGCTGACGCGCGGGCTGGTGGGGCTGCCGTTACCCGTGGCGTCGTTGAGATCGCCAGTCGGCGCGAGGGGGTCGACCTGTGCAGGATTCAGCGCCAGACAGGCCAGGGTGCGCGCCGTGGCATGCAGCGCGCCCAGGTACTGGAATCCCTCCAGGCTCAGGTGATCGGCCAGCGTGGCGACGCTACGCGTCTGTTCCAGCGCTTTACGCAGCAGGTTCTGCGCGGACATGAAGCCTTGCCACGCCTCGATGCGCTCGAGTACCGCGGTATTGCGATTGATGTCGTACAACCCCTGGCGGCTGAGCTTGTCGATCTCCTTGTGCAGTGGATTGGGCTTGCCTTGCAGGGTGCGGGCGACAACCAGCTGTTGCACCAGCAATGCGCTGCCATGGTTGGGCTGCGTGGCGGCGTGGCGGGCACAGACCTGCAGCAGCTGACGATGATTGTCTATGCGGCTTTCCAGGTGGCGCATGCGATACCGCGCATCGTCCAGAAGCACGCCGCAGAGCTGCCGTGGGCGTACCTGCGCCAATACGTCCGTCGCTCCCGGCTGCGCTTGCCAGACATCTTCCTCCGGCGGCGCCGCTTCCCCCGCCGGCGGTTGCGCCGTTTTCAGGCTTCTCGACAGGGCATCGGCGACGGCGCTCAGTTCCAGCAGGTGAGTCGGGCTGGTCTTTTCTCCCAGCATGCCCTGGTTGAGGAAGGCCATCGCCCGTCGGTATTCCTGATCGGGAAACTGGCCGCTGAGGTCGCAGAGGTAGCGGGCGGGGTGCTCCAGCAGATATTCGAAGATCTGTGCGCGGGCGCGCTGGGGGGCGACCAGCGAAAGCGGGAAGGCGCGGTGGTCCAGGTTCAAGCGCGCGACCTGCGCCGGCACGCTGGTGGATACGGAAACACTGTCGCGGGCGTCGAACTGCGAGAAATGCTCGAGCATGGCGGCGCCATCCGGCTTGCCCCGATAGAGGTCCTTGAAGACGCGCGAGCTTGCCTGCAGCCGGAACGACTGGCAGCGTCGGGCCAGTTCGTCGGGATGGCGTTCGAGGAAGTTCAGGCGCGCGGCTCCCAGCTGTATCTCCGAGTAGCAGAGGCGCAGGTCCGAGACGTCCCGGTCGTTCCATCGGGCCGGTAGCCAGATATCTTCCAGCCCCTGCCCCGTGGCCTGGCGTACCTCGGGTTTGAAGCCCTGGCCGGTGCGGTAGCGCGCGACATCGATGTCATGGAAGAGCGTCTTGTCGCTATCGGTGCGAATCTCCAGCTCGCGCCACAACTTGTCTCGATAGAAGACATAGAGGTAACCGGGGCGGCACAGCACGGGCGCACCGAGGTCGTAAGGGCTCTTGGCGCCCCTCAGGGCGGTGAGGGGTAGCACGGGGACGACCTGGTTCCACTGCGCGTCAGCTTGCCTGGGGGTCACCCGCAGGTCGTCGCATAGCGGCACCCGGATGGGGTTCCCTTTCTGCGAGGCGATTTCCAGCCAGAGATGGCGCTTGGGTTGCCCGCTCCAGTCCCACACGTGCAGAACGCTGCTGCACAGTTCGTCGGCGAGGTTCTCCGGCTTGTCCTGCTTGGTGAGCCACTCCTGCTGCTGGCTATCCTTGTCATCGTAAATCACCAGTTTCTGGCTGGCCGGATGTTCCTTGCCGATAACCTGAACGATGAGTTTGCCGGTCTCGCACGCCGGGCCTGCGCCCAGTTTGCCGATCGATGCGGTCATATATGCTCTTCCTTGTTCATGCTGCCTTGCCGTAGGTGCTCTTCCAGGTAGGCCAGGCGCTCGTCTGCGGTATTTCCGGAGAGTTCCGCGGGCGCCTTCTGGCCGTAATAGGCGACACGAAGATCGAGGTAGCGCAACAAGGGCTCGGCTTCATCGAAACCGGAGAGCAGCCCCTCGCCGAAGTATTGCCAGGCCTCGGCGAAGGAGATTGCGGCTGAGCCCAGCCACTGGAAGACGAAGTGCTCTTGCTGCTGGTGCAGCAAGGCGCTCTCCTGCTCGGTGCCCAGGCTCGCTGGCAGCGGCTCGCGAGGCGCTGCCCATTGCTCGAAGCGCGGGTTGTCCAGGCTCTTCCAGCCTTCCTGCCCGGCGTATTTTTCGCGCCAGGTCCCGCCATGCCAGCGGAGCTTTGCTATCGGCCCCATCCAGCGGGGTCGCTCGTCGAGGTCGTCGGAAAAGAAGTAGCTTGCGGTGCGTGGGTTCCAATAGCGCAGCACGCCTTTGCGCAGGCCGCCGTCGAAATGCACGACGAGGAGCCACCGGAGGTGTTCGAGAAGGGCGCGTTCATCGGCCGGACTGTGGATCAACAAGCCCGGCCAGTGTTCGGGCGCTTCCTCCATCGCCGCCAGCAATGCCTGCCCGGCGGGCATCCACAGCGGGCTTTGCTCGACGTAGGGCGATAGTTCGGTCCGAAGGAATAGCAAACATGGGGTACCAGTTTCTCCGAGTGCCGCCAGGCGCTGTAGCAAGTCATCGGAGCGCTCCAATAGAACGGAGGTCGTCATAGTCGGTTCGTCTCCTTCATGGCCTTGCGGCATGGGCAATCGCTGAGTGGACATTGCAGTGGAGTGCCGCCCTTGGGCTTCTGGCACAGTTCCACAAGAGGCATTTCCGACTTGAGGCGATGCAGCAGCACCGCACCGGGAACGCTCTGGTCTGGCGCCTGGAGCTCGCCTGGCAGTAACGGCGCCGCAGGCGTTCCCGTGCCCGGGCTGCCGCCACTGTTGAGCTTGACGTCGGCACCGCTGAGGGTGACGCCGCTGGGGTCGAGCTTGACGAAGCTGCCGCCGGCCTTGAGCGTCAGTTCCTGGCCCGCGTCGATCGTCACCTTCTCGCCGGCGTAGTAGTGGATCTCGTTGCCGGCCTCGATGAACTGGCCACTGCCGAGCTTCAGGTGCTGGTCGTTGCCCACCGTCAGGTGGTCGTCGGCGCGCACCTCGACCTTGCGGTCGCCATGGGTGGTGCGGTGTTCCTCGGCTTTGAACTCGCTGTAGGCGTTGGCCTCCACCGTGTCGTGGCGTTCGTGGCCGACGCGGATCTTCTGGTCGTGCTCGATGTTCTCGTCCCAGTCGCGCTGGGCATGCAGGTAGATCTGTTCCTGGCCCTTGCGGTCCTCGATGCGCAGTTCGTTGTAGCCACCGCCGCCGGGGCTGGAGAGTGTCTTGAACAGGCTGCGGGTCTTGTTCGCCGGCAGCTCGTAGGCCGGCAGGTGCTCGGCGTGGTACAGGCAGCCGCTGACCAGCGGCTGGTCCGGGTCGCCCTCGAGGAAGGTCACCAGCACTTCCATGCCGATGCGCGGGATGGCGATGGCGCCGTACTGCTTGCCAGCCCAACTGGAGGCCACGCGCAGCCAGCAGCTGGTCTTGTCGTCAGCCTGGCCCTCGCGGTCCCAGTGGAACTGCACCTTGACCCTGCCGTAGCGGTCGCAGTGGATTTCCTCGCCCTTTGGCCCCGTCACCACGGCGGTCTGGCTGCCTAGCACGCGCGGCTTGGGATGCGCCAGCGGCGGGCGGTAGGGCACGTCCCAGGGCGTGGCGAGGAAGCGGTTGCGGTAGCCCTGCTGGAAGTCGTCCTTGCCGTCGCGGGCGTCGCTGGTGACCGACTCTTCCAGCACCTGCGGCTGCTTGCCTTCGTGCCGCACTTCGGTGAGCAGCCAGAGGTCGTTCCACTCGCCGCGCGGGTGCTCGCGCAGGGGCAGGAAATGGCCGCTGCGCAGGCTCGGCTGGTCGCTGCGGCCCTCGGCCTGGCGGTAGTCGGCGCGGTGCCTTTCCAGGCTGCGCTGGCTCAGCAGCTTGCCGCGCTCGCGGTCGGTGAAGCGACCGGGGTAATCGTAGTCCTCGAGGTCCGGGCGACTGTCGCTGCGCGCCGTGCTTTCCAGTTGCAGCCTGGGCTTCTCGAAGTCGTAGTCGCGGCGGCTGACGCGGGCGGTACGGGTATCCAGACGCTGGCCGAAGCGCTTGATCACCGACAGGTCGGCGACCAGGCCGGAGTCCTGCTGGTAGGCCACCGGCGCCAGCTTGGGGAAGGCCGTCTGGTCGTCGCCGAACACCAGCAGGTGCCCGTCGGGGCTGTGCTCGAAGTGGTAGTGGAGGCCTTCCTCTTCGCACAGGCGCTGGACGAAGTGCAGGTCGCTCTCGTCGTACTGGGTACAGTAGTCGCGCGGCGGGTAGACGGTGGGGCCGAGCTGGAAGCGCTGGGCGTCGGCGAGGATGCCGTGCTCCTCCAGTACCCGGGTGATGATCTGCGGCACCGTCAGCTGCTGGAAAATGCGCTGGTTATGCCGATGCGCGAGGTAGGCCAGGCGCGGCACCAGGCTCACCTGGTAGCGGGTCAGGCGCTTGCCGGATTCGCCCTGGGCCACCCGGTGCAACTGGCCATGGATGCCGTGGCCCTGCCCCAGGTCCAGGTAGGCGCCCTTGTGCAGCAGGCTTTCCAGGTCCAGGTCGGGACGTTCGCTGACCAGTTCGATGTCGAAGCGGTAGGGCTGGTTCAGGGCTTCGCGGCCATGGAATTCGAGCACCTGCAGGTCGCTGTCGAGGCCGTCGATATTCAGGCTGAAATGGGGCTGGTTGGCCGGGGCGAACATCCTATGTTCCTCTGCGCGGAGGGCCTGCCCGGCAGTTGCCGCAGCGCCGGCTCAGGCCTGGAAAGACACATCGGCCGGAAACCCGGCCGATGTGAACAGCACGTGTCGCGACCGATCAGGAAGCGATCGGGGTGCGCCAGTCGTCGGAGCCGGAGGTACCGGAAACCTCATGGGTCCAGACGATCTTGCGGTAGGTGAAGTAGACGTCTTCCAGGTGGGTGAAATGCGCCATGTTCGGGTCCTGGCAGTTCGGCATGCGCGACTGCACGTCGACGATCACCGCGTCTTCCAGTTCGATGGTGAAGTAGTGCTCCTGGGTGCCGGTGGAGGAGGTGCGGTACCACTCCAGGCGGCACTTGTTCAGGCGCTCGCCGGAGGTCAGGGCGTTGAAGATCAGCGGCGAGGACTTGTCGAAGACCTTGGTGATCATCAGCGGCTTGTGCACGCGCTGGCCGGTCGGCTGGCCGGACTGCGGGTCGCGCGGGATGATGACCTGGTGGTTGAACGCCTGGACCAGGACCTGGTCTTCGTGGCCTTCCTGGAAGATGTTGCCGACCGAGTCCTCGGTGAAGGTGCCGGCGGTGATCAGGCCCTGTTTGGTGCCTTCGAGGGACAGGTATGCGGGTGTTGGCATGAAAGCTCTCCTTGCCGTGTGAGTTGATGGCCCCGGGGTTCACGACCCTGTGGGAGCCCTGGCAACACAATTTGCGTGCCAGCAACCCTGCAGCGCCCGCCTTGTGGGGGCTGCAGCAAACCTGCAGCTGTTGTCCGAAGGCGCTACAGGGACTTTCTGCGCAACTTCTTGCGCGCTGCTGTGCAAGAACTTGCCATTCCCTTGCAGGCATCGTGAACAAAGGCTTCCAGCGATCTATCCACAACCCTGCGCAAGATAGGCCGTGCAAGAAGTTGCGCACCCCGCAAGCCCCTCGCGTCCATGGAGCTTTTCAGCTTGTAGCCGCCTTTCTAGAACAAATCGATCGGATCGACGTCCAGCGACCAGCGCACCTGGCGCCCGCCGGGCATGCTTTCGAGGATCGGCAGCCAGCAGGACAGCAGGCGGTGCAGCGGCACGCGGGCGCTGCTCATCAGCAGCAGCTGGGCGCGGAAGCGGCCGGCGCGGCGTTCCATGGGCGCCGGCACCGGGCCGAGCAGCTCGACGTCGCTGCCCAGTTGCGCCTGCAGGCGCTCGGCCTCGGCGCAGGCTTCTTCGAGGAAGCCTTCGGCCTGGCCCGGCTTGTGCGCCTCGGCGCGCAGCAGGGCCAGGTGGCAGAAAGGCGGCAGGCCGGCGGCGCGGCGCTCGGCCAGGGCCTGGTCGGCGAAGGCGAAGTAGCCCTGCTCGGTGAGTTGCACCAGCAGCGGGTGGTCGGCCAGGTGCGTCTGGATCAGCACCCGGCCGGGCTCCTCGGCGCGCCCGGCGCGGCCGGCGACCTGGACGATCTGCTGGGCCATGCGCTCGCTGGCGCGGAAGTCGGCGGAGAACAGCCCGCCGTCGGCGTCGAGGATGGCCACCAGGGTGACGCGCGGGAAGTGGTGGCCCTTGGCGAGCATCTGGGTGCCCACCAGGATGCACGGCTCGCCCTTGTTGATGGTGGCGAACAGGTCGCGCATGGCGTGCTTGCGCGAGGTGCTGTCGCGGTCGATGCGCAGCACCGGGTAGTCGGGGAAGAGGATGCGCAGGCGCTCCTCGGCGCGCTCGGTGCCGGCGCCGACCGGGCGCAGGTCCAGTTGGCCGCACTTGGGGCACTGGCGCGGTGGGCGCTCGCGGTGGTCGCAGTGGTGGCAGCGCAGCTCGCCGGAGCCCTGGTGCAGCGTCATGCGCGCGTCGCAGCGCGGGCACTGGCTGATCCAGCCGCAGTCGTGGCACAGCAGAGTCGGGGCGAAGCCGCGGCGGTTCAGGTACACCAGCACTTGCTGGCCGGCGCCGAGGGTTTCGCCGATGGCCCGTTGCAGCGGCATCGACAGGCCGGCGTCCAGTGGCAGGCTCTTCACGTCCAGGCGCTGGAACTTCGGCGCCTGGGCGCCGCCGGCGCGCTGCGTCAGGCGCAGCAGGCCGTAGCGGCCGCTGGCGGCGTTGTGCAGGCTTTCCAGCGAGGGCGTGGCCGAGCCGAGCAGGATCGGCACCTTCTCCAGGCGCGCGCGCACCAGGGCCAGGTCGCGGGCGTGGTAGCGCAGGCCTTCCTGCTGTTTATAGGAGGCGTCGTGCTCCTCGTCGATGATGATCAGCCCGGGGTTCTTCAGCGGGGTGAACAGCGCCGAGCGGGTGCCGATGACGATGTCCGCCTCGCCGTCGCGGGCGGCCAGCCAGGCGTCCAGGCGCTCGCGGTCGGTCAGCGCCGAGTGCAGCAGGGCGATGCGCGCGTTGAAGCGGCGCTCGAAGCGGCTCAGCGTCTGCGGGCCTAGGTTGATCTCCGGAATCAGCACCAGCGCCTGCTTGCCGGCCTCCAGCACCTGGTGGATCAGTTGCAGGTAGACCTCGGTCTTGCCGCTGCCGGTGACGCCGGCCAGCAGGTAGCTGTGGAAGGCGCCGAAGCCGGCGCGCACCGCTTCGCAGGCGGCGCGCTGCTCGGCGTTGAGCGGCAGCTCGGCCTGGGCCAGCCAGCCGCCGTGGTGTTCCGCCGGCACGTGGCGGCGGCTCTCCAGCGTGGCCAGGCCCTTTTCCACCAGCAGGTCGAGGCTGTCCTTGTTGATGCCCAACTGGCTCAGCAGTTCATGGAGCACGCCGTGGGGGTGCTGCTGCAGCGTCTGCAGGGCCTGGCGCTGGCGCGGCGCGCGGGCCAGGCGCGGGTCGTCCAGGCGCGCGCCGGGGACGGCGAGCCAGAAGCGCTGCACCCGCGCCTCGGCTGGCTCGCCCTGGCGCAGCAGGTTGGGCAGCGCCCAGGACAGGGTGTCGCCGAGGCTGTGCTGGTAGTACTGCGCGGTCCAGCGGCACAGCTCCAGCAGGTGCGCCGGCATCGGCGGCTCGCGGTCGAGCACGGCCAGCGCCGGGCGCAGCTTGTCCTCGGGCACTTGCGAGCTGTCCGCCAGCTCCACCAGCACGCCGACGATCTCGCGGCGGCCGAAGGGCACGCGCAGGCGCACGCCGGGCTGCAGGCGGCTGGGGTCGAGCCCGCGCGGCGGCAGGTAGTCGAACAGGCGGCGCAGCGGCGAGGGCAGGGCGAGGCGCAGGATGCTGGGTCGGGGCACGCTGTGGGCTTTCCGGGGCGTGGTGAGGCGGCGATCTTAGCACGGGCCGCGGCGACGGTCGGTCGGCACCCCGACTTGCGCTGGACAAAGTCTCTGGTATGATCCACGCCCTTAATTTGCGTGCGGTGCCCGGTAAAAGATCCCGCCCGCGGTCCTCGAAGGCCGTGGCTCGGCTTCTGCCAGAGACTGGGTGGCGGCACACCAACCAGAGGAAGACATCATGAAACCGGAAATCCATCCCGCGTACGAAGAAATCGAAGCCACCTGCAGCTGCGGCAACGTGATCAAGACCCGTTCGACCCTGTGCAAAGGCATCCACCTGGACGTCTGCTCCGAGTGCCACCCGTTCTACACCGGCAAGCAGAAAGTCGTGGACACCGGCGGCCGTATCGATCGCTTCAACCAGCGCTTCGCCATGTTCGGCGGCAAGAAGTAAGAGCGATTTCCGGAAAAGCCCCGATGGCCTTTCCCGATCTGCTGAAAAAGGCGCCCCTGCGGGGCGCCTTTTTTGTGCTCGCGATTTGCCTGGGCGCACCGGCCCTGGCGGCGTCCTGCCCGGCGCCCAGCGGCGCCGGCACGGTGCGCGTGGCGCGGGTGGTGGATGGCGACACCCTGAAGCTGGCCGATGGCCGCAACGTGCGCCTGATCGGCGTCAACGCCCCGGAACTGGCCCACGGCGGGCGCAGCACCGAGCCCTTCGCCGAGGCCGCGCGGCAACGCCTGCAGGCGCTGGTGGCGGCCAACGACGGCGAATTAGGGTTGCAGCTCGGACGCCAGGGCAAGGACCATTACGGCCGCACCCTGGCGCACCTGTACGACCGCCAGGGGCGCAACATCGAGGCGCAACTGCTGGCCGAGGGCCTGGGCTACCTGGTGGCGGTGGCGCCCAACACCGAGCTGACCGCCTGCCAGCAGGCCGCCGAGCGTGAGGCGCGCAAGGCCGGTCGCGGCCTGTGGAAACGCCCGCCGGTGCAGGACGCGCAAAGCCTGCGCCAGAGCGGCTTCGTCATCGTCCGCGGGCGCGTCGCCCAGGTGCAGCGCAACCGCGGTGGCCTGTGGCTGGAGATGGACGGTTCGCTGGTCCTGCGGATCGAGCCTAAGCTGTTGAAAGCGTTCGATAAGCGCACGCTGGAGGCGTTGCCCGGGCGCACCCTGGAAGCGCGCGGCTGGGTGATCGACCGCGCCGCGCGCGGCGCCGTGAAACCGGGGCAGGCACGCTGGATGCTGCCCATCACCGACCCGGCCATGCTGGAGCTGCTGCCATGACCAAGACAAGGATGCTGTTGCTCACCTGCCTGTTCACGCTGAGCAGCGTGCTGGGCGGCTGCGCGGTCAACCCCGCCACCGGCGAGACCGACTTCGTCACCATGAGCGAGCAGGACGAGCTGGCCCTCGGCCGCCAGGCCAGCCAGGAGGTGGCCAAGCAGTACCCGCGCTACGCCGACGAGAAGCTCCAGGCCTACGTGCAGCAGGTGGGCGAGCGCGTCGCCCGGGTCGGCGACCGGCCCACCCTGCAGTACCGCTTCACCGTGGTCGACAGCCCCGACATCAACGCCTTCGCCCTGCCCGGCGGCTACATCTATATCCACCGCGGGCTGATGGCCTACCTCAATTCCGAAGCCGAGCTGGCCGCGGTGCTGGGCCACGAGATCGGCCACGTCACCGCCCGCCACAGCGTGCGCCAGCAGAGCCAGGCCAGCGCCTGGAACGTGCTCGGCGCGGCCGTGGCCATCGGCACCGGCGTCAGCGCCGCCGGCGACCTCACCAACGTCCTCGGCACCGCCGTGGTGCGCGGCTATGGCCGCGACATGGAGCTGCAGGCAGACGGCCTGGGCGCCAAGTACCTGGCCCGCGCCGGCTACGACCCCAAGGCGATGATCCAGGTGGTGCGGGTGCTGAAGAACCAGGAGGACTACGCCCGCCAGGTCGCCCAGGCCAAGGGCGAGGCGGTGCAGCCGGTGGGCTACCACGGGCTGTTCGACACCCATCCGGACAACGACCGGCGCCTGCAGGAGGTGCTGGGCCCGGCCCAGGCCCTGGCCGGCGGCCAGCAGGAGGTCGGCCGCGACCGCTACCTGAAGGCCATCGACGGCATGCCCTTCGGCGATTCCGCCGAGTCCGGCATCCGCCGCGGGCAAAGCTTCTACCACGGCGAGCTGGGCTTCACCCTCAGCTATCCCAGGGGCTGGGGCATGCTCAACCAGCCCACCGCGCTGATCGGCTACCCCGAGGACCAGCAGGCCTACATCGGCATGAAGCTGGTGCCGCGCGACGGCCAGCTGAGCCCGCTGGAATACCTGCGCAAGGGCGCCGGCGGCCGCCTGGCCGACGAGCAGGAGCTGAACCAGGCCGGCCTGAAGGGCGCCGCCGCGGTGATCCCCGGTTCGCCCGCGCGGCGCGTGGCGGTGGTCTACAAGGACCAGGGTGCCTACCTGTTCGTGGGTGTGGTCAAAGGCCGCGCCTCGCTGGAAAGCCGCGACGCCGAGTTCCTCTCGGTGATCCGCAGTTTCCGCCCGCTGCGCGCCGACGAACGGAAGCTGGCCGAGCCGCGGCGCCTGCAACTGGTCCAGGCGAAGGCCGGGCAAAGCCTGGAACAGCTGGCAAAGGGCGGAAACGAGCCGGAATCTGACGCGATTTCTCGTATACGATTACTCAACGATTTGTATCCAACTGGTCAGCCAAAACCCGGGGAATGGTTGAAAATCGTGCGTTAGCAGCATTGACACCGCGCCCCTGAAGCTATCTTGGCAGGCGCTTTCTTCCCGCGTATGCTCGGTCGCCCGTCTGTCCAACAAGCAATAAAGCGGAAGTGCCAAAAATGTCTGATCTCAAGACCGCTGCCCTCGAATATCACGCGCAACCCCGCCCCGGGAAACTCAGCGTCGAGCTGACCAAGCCGACCGTCACCGCCCGCGACCTGTCGCTGGCCTACAGCCCGGGCGTGGCCGAGCCGGTCCGCGAGATCGCCCGTGACGCCGAACTGGCCTACAAGTACACCGGCAAGGGCAACCTGGTCGCGGTGATCTCCGACGGCACCGCCATTCTCGGCCTGGGCAACCTCGGCCCGCTGGCCTCCAAGCCGGTCATGGAAGGCAAGGGCGTGCTGTTCAAGCGTTTCGCCGGCATCGACGTGTTCGACATCGAGGTCGACGCCGAGAGCCCGCAGGCCTTCATCGACACCGTCAAGCGCATCTCCATCACCTTCGGCGGCATCAACCTGGAGGACATCAAGGCGCCGGAGTGCTTCGAGATCGAGCGCGCGCTGATCGAGCAGTGCGACATCCCGGTGTTCCACGATGACCAGCATGGCACCGCCATCGTCACCGCCGCCGGCATGCTCAACGCCCTGGAAATCGCCGGCAAGAACCTGGAAAGCGCGAAGATCGTCTGCCTGGGCGCCGGCGCCGCCGCCATCTCCTGCATGAAGCTGCTGGTGAGCATGGGCGCCAAGGTCGAGAACATCTACATGATCGACCGTCAGGGCGTGATCCACGCCGGCCGCACCGACCTGAACCAGTACAAGGCGGTGTTCGCCACCGAGACCGACAAGCGCACCCTGGACGATGCCCTCGACGGCGCCGACGTGTTCGTCGGCCTGTCCGGCGCCAACCTGCTCAGCGCCGAAGGCCTCAAGCGCATGGCGCCGAACCCGATCGTCTTCGCCTGCTCCAACCCGGACCCGGAGATCAAGCCGGAACTGGCCCACGCCACCCGCAACGACGTGATCATGGCCACCGGCCGTTCGGACTACCCGAACCAGGTGAACAACGTGCTGGGCTTCCCCTTCATCTTCCGCGGTGCCCTGGACGTGCGCGCCACCCGCATCAACGAAGAGATGAAGATCGCCGCCGCCCTGGCCTTGCGCGACCTGGCCAAGGAGCCGGTGCCCAAGGACGTGTGCGAGGCCTACGGCGTGTCGTCCCTGGAGTTCGGCCGCGAGTACATCATCCCGAAACCCATGGACAAGCGCCTGATCACCGTGGTCTCCGATGCCGTGGCCAAGGCCGCCATCGAGAGCGGCGTGGCTACCCTGCCGTATCCGAAGCACTATCCGCTGCAGTCGGTGGAAGACGTGTTCAAGGGCTGACCGGGCCGCTCTCTTCGGCCTGAGGCCGAAGGTGAAAGCGCCGTTTCTTCCATGAGGGGGGAACGGCGTTTTCGTTTCTGGGGCTTTGTAGGAGCGAGCTTGCTCGCGAAGGGGGCCCCCGGTGATTCCGCTGCCTTGGCTTGGCTCCGCTCCCTCTCCCTAACCCTCGGCTGCGCGCCCCGCCCTGAAGGGAGAGGGGACCGTTCGGAGTGCGCTGATGCTTCGGCGTTGGCCGGCGAGCACAGGGACTACCGGCTGAAACCAAGCCTTCTCTCGGCACGGACTAGCCCCCTCTCCCTCTGGGAGAGGGCTGGGGTGAGGGATGCGGAGCCAACCCGAAACACCACCGCCACCGGGAGCTCCATTCGCGAGCAAGCTCGCTCCTACGAAAAGCCGTGCCCACCCGGACGCTGGGCGCGGCCTCTAAACACCCTGCAACAGCCTGCCGCAGGCATCCCGGGGCAGGGGACTATGCTGTAGGAAGGCGCCGCCCCTTCATTCGCCCGCGGCGCCGCTTCGGTCCTGGCCGGGGAGGCGTGCCATGCTCACGCTGTTTCGCCGCTGCGCTTTGCTCCTGCTGCTGTTCGCGGCCGGGGCGCTGGCGGCCCCGCCGGCGGTGGTGCTGACGGTGGACGGGGCCATCGGCCCGGCGACTTCCGACTACCTGGTGCGCGGCCTGCAGCGTGCCGTGGACGAGGGCGCGCCTCTGGTGGTGCTGCGCATGGACACCCCCGGCGGGCTGGACAGCGCCATGCGCGACATCGTCAAGGCGATCCTCACCAGCCCCATCCCCGTGGTCGGCTATGTCGCCCCCGGCGGCGCGCGGGCGGCCAGCGCCGGCACCTACATCCTCTATGCCTGCCACCTTGCCGCCATGGCCCCGGGGACCAACCTTGGCGCCGCCACCCCGGTGCAGATCGGCGCGCCCGGCGCCCCGGAAAAGCCCCAGGGCAAGGACGGCAAGCCAGCCGTCAGCGAGGAAGACACCCTCAAGCGCAAGCAGGTCAACGACGCGGCGGCCTACATCCGTGGCCTGGCGCAACTGCGCGGGCGCAATGCCGAGTGGGCCGAGCGCGCGGTGCGCGAGGCGGTCAGCCTGTCCGCCGAGGAAGCCGTGAAGCAGAAGGTCGTCGACCTGCAGGCCGGCGACCTCGACCAGTTGCTGCGCGCCATCGACGGGCGCAAGGTGCAGGTGGCGGGACAGGCGCTGAGCATCCACAGCGCCGGCCTCGCCTGGGTCGAGCACCAGCCCGACTGGCGCACCCGCCTGCTGGCGGTGATCACCGACCCCAGCGTAGCGCTGCTGTTGCTGATGATCGGCGTGTACGGGCTGATCTTCGAATTCGCCAACCCCGGCCTGGCGCTGCCCGGCGTGCTCGGCGGCATCTGCCTGCTGCTCGGGCTCTACGCCATGCAACTGCTGCCGGTGAACTACGCGGGGGTGGCGCTGATCGTCCTCGGCCTGGCCTTCATGGCCGCCGAGGCCTTCGTGCCCAGCTACGGCAGCCTGGGCATCGGCGGCATCGCCGCCTTCGTGATCGGCGGACTGATCCTGCTGGACACCGACGCGCCGGGCTTCGGCATTCCCCTGGGGCTGATCGTCGGCGTGGCCACGGTCAGCGCGCTGTTCATCGCCGGGGTGCTGGGCGTGGCCATGAAGAGCCGGCAGCGCCAGGTGGTCAGCGGCGCGGCCGGCCTGGTGGGCAGCCTGGCGACCGTGGACGCGGTGGCCGACGGGGATGCCCACGCCGGCTGGGTACAACTGCAGGGCGAACAGTGGCAGGTCCGCTGCGCCCGGACCCTGCGCGCCGGCCAGCGGGTCAAGGTGCTGGCGCGCGACGGCCTGCGCCTGGAGGTGGCGGCCGACGACGAATCGGGAGGTGACTGATGGGTATTCCCTTCGGACTGCTGGTGGCGCTGGTCCTGCTGCTGATGCTGGTGGCCAGCGCCCTGCGCATCCTGCGTGAATACGAACGCGGGGTGGTGTTCCAGCTCGGCCGCTTCTGGAAGGTCAAGGGCCCAGGCCTCGTGCTGGTGATCCCGGTGGTGCAGCAGATGGTCCGCGTCGACCTGCGTACCGTGGTGCTCGACGTGCCGCCGCAGGACGTGATCTCCCGCGACAACGTCTCGGTGAAGGTCAACGCGGTGGTGTACTTCCGCGTGCTCGACCCGCAGAAGGCCATCATCCAGGTGGAGAACTTCCTCGCCGCCACCAGCCAGTTGGCCCAGACCACGCTGCGCGCGGTGCTCGGCAAGCACGAGCTGGACGAGATGCTGGCCGAGCGCGAGCGCCTGAACCTGGACATCCAGAAGGTGCTGGACGCGCAGACCGACGCCTGGGGCATCAAGGTGGCCAACGTCGAGATCAAGCACGTCGACCTCAACGAGTCCATGGTCCGCGCCATCGCCCGCCAGGCCGAGGCCGAGCGCGAGCGACGGGCCAAGGTGATCCACGCCGAGGGCGAGCTGCAGGCCTCGGAGAAGCTGATGCAGGCCGCGCAGATGCTCTCCCGCGAGCCCGGCGCCATGCAGCTGCGCTACATGCAGACGCTGGGCAGCATCGCCGGCGACAAGAACTCCACCATCGTCTTCCCCATGCCCATCGACCTGCTCAAGGGGCTGCTCGAAACAAAAGGACAGACTAAGAAGTGACTGACGGCAGGTCGGATGGGGCTGTGGCGTCTACCCTGTAGGTTTTCTGAAAATTCCTTGCCGTCCCCTTGCGGACGGACTACGGGGGAAACCATGAGCTACCGCAACCTGGCGGCCCTGACCCTAGTGTCATCCGCCCTTTTCGCCGGCTGCGCCGGCTCCCCGCAGATGAGCTGGTCGCGCGTCGGCGACTCCGCCCAGCGCGCCGTGCTCGACCCCGGCACCTGGGTGCCGGTGGCCGGCGCCGCGGTGATAGCCGCCGGCAACTGGGACCACAAGTGGCAGAAGTCCGCGGCCAACCACGAGTGGCTGTTCGGCGGCGACGCCAACTCCGCCGCCGACCACATGCTCAACGCCAGCACCGCGCTGAGCGTGGTCACCGGCCTGGTGGCTGCGCCCAGGGGCAGCGAGGGCGAGGAGAAGTGGGCCTGGCGCGGGCGCAACCTGGCGCTGCTGGCCACCGACCGCTACGCGGTGACCGGCCTGGTGGAGGAGTGGAAGGAGGTGTCCGGGCGCGACCGCCCCGACGGCATCCCCGACGACTCCTTCCCCTCCAAGCACACGGCGGTGACCGCCGTGCACAACAGCTTCACCCGGCGCAACCTGGACTACATCGACATGGACCCGACCCTGCGCTTCACCGCCAAGGCCGGGCTCTACACGGTGGACGGGCTGACCGCGCTGGCGCGGGTGGAAGGCTCCAAGCACTACCCCACCGATACTTTGGTGGGCATGGCGGTGGGCAACCTCGCCGCCAACTTCACCTACAATCTGTTCCTTGAGGGATCGCCAGACAGCGCCTATTCCTTCGGTGTTCTGCCCGAAGCCGGTGGGGGAATGAGCCTGCGCGCGGCGATGCTTTTCTGAGTCCGCCCGCTTGCCGGTAGCGGGGCGCGGGCCTCGAGCAAGGAGAGCCATGCTGCTGCGTGCCCTGCTGATCGCCCTGGCCCTGCCGTTCTGCGTCCAGGCCGAAGAGCCGCTGAACCTGGTCGCCGACCGCTGGCCGCCCTATGCCGACGCGCAGATGCCCGGCCGCGGCCTGGCGGTGCATTTCGTCAGCACCGCGCTGACCCGCGCCGGCTACGCCATCCACTACGCCGAGGTGCCCTGGCCGCGGGCCCTGCACGGGGTGCGCAACGGCGAGTACGACGTGCTGGTGGATTCCTGGTACAGCGCCGAGCGCGAGACCTTCGGGCAGTATTCCGAGCCCTACCTGGTGAACCGCCTGCGCTTCCTCAAGCGCAAGGGCTCGCCCATCGTCTTCGAGCGCCTGGCCGACCTCTACCCGTTCCGCATCGCGGTGGTCCGCGGCTACAGCTACACCCCCGAGTTCAATGAGGACCGCCGGCTGCACAAGGTGCCGGTGCTGTCCTTCCCCAACGCCGCGATGATGGTGGTCGCCGGCCGCGTCGAGCTGACTCTGGAGGACGAGTGGACCGCCCGCTACATCCTCGAACACGACCTGAAGGACGAGCGCCACAAGCTGGAGTTCCTGCCCCAGCCGCTGTCGGAGAACCCGCTGTACATCCTGGTCAGCCGCGCCAACCCGCGCCATGCGCAGATAATCGAAGATTTCAACCGCGAGCTGCGGCTGATGCGCGAGGACGGCAGCTACGACGCCTTCATGGACCTGCGCGGGCCCTGAGCCGGGCTCAGGCGGCGGCTTCCTGCTCGGCGCCGATCTCCTTCTTCAGCAGGTGCGCGGCCAGGCTGCGCAGCGGCGCCAGCTCGCGGCAGATCAGCGCCAGCTGCGTCTGCACCAGGCGCTGCGGGTCCTCAAGCTCCTCCGGCACCTGTTCCAGGCGCTTGGCCAGGTCTTCCTCGGTATCGCTGTGGATGGCCACCGGCTTGCGCTGGGCGAGGCTGGCGGCGATGTCGTCGAGGCTGGCGGTGAGCTGCTCGGCGGCTTCGCCGATCAGCGCGTTGGCCGGCGACTCCGGCAGGCGGTCGCGGTGCGCGCCCAGGGCCGAGAGGTAGCTGAGCAGGGTGTGCGAAAGCACCAGGAAGCGGAAGCCCAGCTCGGCGTCCTTGCGGAAGTGGCCGGGCTCCAGAAGCATGTTCGACAGCGTGGTGGAGAGCGTCGCGTCGGCGTTGTGGGCGTTGCGCCGGGCGGTGCGGTAGATGAGGTCGTCGCGCTTGCCGCTGGCGTACTGCTGCATGATCTCGCGCAGGTAGCGGGCGTTGCAGGCCAGGGTGCCGCCGACCAGGCTGTGCAGGCGCCGGCCCTGCCAGTCGGGGAGGATGAGGAACACCGCCAGGCCGGCGATGAAGGCACCGAGCAGGGTGTCGAACAGGCGCGGCAGGATCAGCCCGTAGCCGTTGCCCACCTGGTTGAAGCACAGCAGCACCAGCAGGGTGATGGCCGCGGTGGCCAGGGTGTAGCGGGTGCTGCGGGTGGCGAAGAAGGCCACCCCGGCGACCACCGCCAGCAGCGATTGCACCAGCGGGTTGGGGAACAGGTCGATCAGCGCCCAGCCGGCCACCAGGCCGACGAGGGTGCCGAGGATGCGCTGCACCAGGCGGATGCGCGTGGCGCCGTAGTTGGGCTGGCAGACGAACACCGTGGTCAGCAGGATCCAGTAGCCCTGGGTCGGGTGGATCAGGTGCAGCACGCCGTAGCCGGCGGTCAGCGTCAGGCCCAGGCGCAGGGCGTGGCGGAACAGCAGCGAGGTGGGCGTGAGCTGCTGGCGGATGCGCTCGAAGGCATCGCGCAGCGAGCGCGGCGAGCGGTCCAGCAGGGCGCTGTCCTGTTCCTCGGCGAGGGCGTCGGGGTTGCTCGCGCCGCTGAGCTTCTGGTCGAGGGTGGCGAGGTTGCCGGCCAGGGCGCCGAGGGAGCGCAGCAGCGAGCGCCAGGCCGGGTTGCCCTGCTGGCGCAGGTATTCCAGCGAGGCCTGCAGGTCGGCCAGGGCCTGCTCGCTGTCGTTGTAGTCGAAGCGCTGGCGCAGGCGGATGGCTCGCGACAGCGCCTGGCAGGCCTTGCCCTGCTGGTTGAGCAGGCGCTGGCAGCGGAACAGCACGTCGCTGTGGAAGAAGGCCTCGGCCAGGCGGTTGTAGGGGTAGTGCGAGGAGCTGGCGCGCTCGTGGACGTCCTGGGCGATGAAGTACAGCTTCAGGTAGCGGCTCAGCTTGGGCCCCGGGCGGCCATGGCTGAGGCGGCTGAGGATGGTTTCCTTGGCCTGGTTGAGCGTCACCACCAGCCTGCCGTTCTGCCGCGCCAGGGCCAGGCGCCGGTCCTCGACGTTGAGCTGGCGCAGCGGTTCGAACAGCGTCGATTTGATCTTCAGGTACTCGCCCAGCTCGAAGTAGGCGCGGGCCAGCACCTGCTGCACCGGCTGGTTGGCGAAGAGCGCGTTCCACAGCACCGAGAGCGCGCCGTACCAGGCCGCGCCGGCCACCAGCAGCAGCGGCTCCTGCCACAGGTCGCCGGGGGCGCCGCCGCGCTGGTCGACGCCGATCATGGTGTAGATGGACAGGATCAGCGTGGCCGAGGCGATGGCCGCATAGCGCTCGCCCAGCGCGCCCAGCAGCGTCATGCCGAACGCCGACAGGGCCAGGCCGGCGACGAACAGCCAGGGGTAGGGGAACAGCAGCTCCACCGCCAGCGCGGCGATGAGGAAGCACACCAGGGTCACCAGCAACGCCTTCAGGCGGCCCAGCCAGTGGTCGTCGGTCTCGGCCAGGGCGCTGGCGATGATGCCCAGGAACAGCGGGATCACCAGCTCGGTGCGGCCCAGCAGCAGGCAGGCGGCCATGGCCCCGGCCAGGGCGATGAACACCCGCAGGCTGTAGGCGAACTTGTCCAGCGCCCACAGGCGCCGCAGGGTCTCGAACAAGGGGGAGGAAAGCATGCGCGTCGGGGACTTCCGAGGTGTCTCTGCGCTGAGACTAGCGGATCGCCTGGCGCGCGGCTATTGGTTGCGGGGGATGCTTTTCGTGGGAGCGAGCTTGCTTGCGAAAGGTGCTTGCCCTGAAGAGCGCCCTCTCCCTAACCCTCGGCTGCGCGCCCCGCCCTGAAGGGAGAGGGGACCGTTCGGAGTGGATGAGTATCCCGCAGTCAGCCGGCAGCTCCGTCGGTTTTCGGCTGAAACCATTCCTCCTCTCGGCACGGACAAGCCCCCTCTCCCTTCAGGGAGAGGGCTGGGGAGAGGGGACGGCGGTGACCTCATGCACCGTTATGACCAGGAAACTCCGTTCGCGAGCAAGCTCGCTCCTACGAAGAGCCCCGCGCGTCAGAGGATGCGCACCTTGAACGAACGCCCCTTGATCCTGCCTTCCTGCAGGCGCTTGAGCGCCGCCTTGGCCTGGTCGCGCTGCACCGCCACGTAGGCCTGGAAGTCGAAGATGGCGATCTTGCCCACCGCGCTGCCGGGCAGGCCGGCGTCGCCGGTGAGGGCGCCGAGGATGTCGCCGGGGCGCAGCTTGTCCTTGCGCCCGCCGGCGATGTTCAGGGTGGTCATCGGCGGCAGCAGCGGCGCCGGGTTGGCGCGCAGGAAGTCGATGCGCTCCCAGTTCAGCGGCTTGCCCTGCAGGTCCTCGATGGCCTGGGCGCGGGAGGCTTCGGCCGGGGCCACCAGGGACAGCGCCAGGCCCTTCTCGCCGGCGCGGCCGCTGCGGCCGATGCGGTGCACGTGGACCTGGGCGTCGCGGCTCAGCTCGACGTTGATCACCGCCTCCAGGCCCTCGATGTCCAGGCCGCGGGCGGCCACGTCGGTGGCCACCAGCACGCTGCAGCTGCGGTTGGCGAACATCGCCAGCACCTGGTCGCGCTCGCGCTGCTCCAGGTCGCCGTGCAGGGCCAGGGCGGAAATCTTCTGCGCGTCCAGCGCCTGGGCCAGCTCCACGCACTGCTGGCGGGTGTGGCAGAAGGCTACGGCGGACTGCGGGCGGAAGTGCTGCAGCAGGCGCACCACCGCATCCATGCGCTGGCGCGGCTCGATTTCGTAGAAGTGCTGTTCGATCTGGCTGTCGTCGTGCAGCGCCTCCACTTCCACACGCTCGGGCTGGCGCAGGAACTTCGCCGCCAGTTGCTCGATGCCGGCCGGGTAGGTGGCCGAGAACAGCAGGCTCTGCCGGCGCGCCGGGAGCTGGCCGATGATGTCGGCGATGCTGTCGTAGAAGCCCATGTCGAGCATGCGGTCGGCCTCGTCCAGCACCAGGGTGTTCAGCCCGTCGAGCACCAGGGAGCCGCGGCGCAGGTGCTCCTGCACCCGCCCCGGGGTGCCGACCACCACGTGGGCGCCGTGCTCCAGCGAGCCGATCTGCGGGCCGAAGGGCACGCCGCCGCAGAGGGTCAGCACCTTGATGTTGTCGGCGGCGCGGGCCAGGCGGCGGATCTCCTTGGCCACCTGGTCGGCCAGCTCGCGGGTCGGGCACAGCACCAGCGCCTGGCAGCCGAAGTAGCGCGGGTTCAGCGGGCTGAGCAGGCCGATGCCGAAGGCCGCGGTCTTGCCGCTGCCGGTCTTGGCCTGGGCGATCAGGTCGCGGCCCTTGAGGATGACCGGCAGGCTGGCGGCCTGGATCGGCGTCATCTCTTTGTAACCGAGGGCTTCGAGGTTGGCGAGCAGGTCGGCGGAGAGGGGCAGGCTGGAGAAGGCGGTGGAGGTCACGAAGAAAAAACCCGACAGGCGTGTGGGCGCGCAGTGTAGCAGGAGGGGCGCCGCAGGGCCCTGGAGAAACGGGTAAAACCCGCGAATCCACTGGCGTTGGTCAACACCCGTCCGAAACGGACGGACGGTCGTATAGTGTATGTTTATACAGATTCGCTTTCCGCAGGTTTTTGTCGTAGAGTGCCTCCACTGTGTTTGCATGGGTCGCCGTCGATCGTGACCTGATGCGGTCGGTTATTCCACCCCGTCCTGCTCGACTCCTTGTAACTCCTTGCAACTCAGTTCCTGCCACTCTTTTGTGGCTATTTCTACATCTACGTTCCAAGGAGAACACCATGTCGAATCGTCAGAACGGCACCGTCAAATGGTTCAACGAGACCAAAGGCTACGGCTTCATCACCCCTGAGAGCGGCCCGGACGTCTTCGTTCACTTCCGCGCCATCGAAGGCCACGGCTTCAAGACCCTGGCCGAAGGCCAGAAGGTCAGCTTCGAAGTCGTGCAAGGCCAGAAAGGCATGCAAGCCGAGCGCGTTCAGGTAATCAACTAAGATTCCCTGGCGTCGCCGAAAACCCCGGATGGAAACATCCGGGGTTTTTTGTTGCCTGATTGGCGTAGGCCATCTGTACTGCCATTGCCCCCGACTCCGGAGCCCGATCCATGAAACCGCGCCTCGCCGGCCTGTTGCTGGCCTTCATCTGCCCCACGCTGTTCGCCGCGCAGCCGGCCACCTGGGGTTGGGTCGAGCAGGCCAGGCTGATGCCGGAGAACGCCCTGCTCAAGGTGCGCCTGGACACCGGCCTGCAGACCTCGGTGATGGACGCGCGCAACCTGGTGAAGATCCGCAAGAACGAGCAGCGCTGGGTGCAGTACGACATCCTGGTCAAGGACGCGGCGACCGGCCAGGTGCAGCGCCTGCCCTTCGAGCGGCCCGTCGAGCGCACCCTCAAGGTTCGCGGCGCCAACGGCATCGAGCATCGCCCGGTGGTGAGCATGGACCTGTGCCTGGGCGACAAGGTCTACCGCGAGCAGTTCGCCCTGGCCGACCGCGAGGGCAGCGACTACCCGGTGCTGCTGGGCCGCCGCAGCCTGGAGCACCTGGGCGCCGTGGACGTGTCGAAGACGCTGACCACGCCGCCCACCTGCAAGCCCTGATTCAGTGCCCGTCGTCGGGCTCCAGGCGCCGCGGCGCCTGGGCCGAGCGGCCGTCGTCGCGGGCCAGCTGGAAGAAGATCGCCGCCGCCGCCATCGACATCAGCCCGACGCTCAGGTAGGTGGCGTGGAAGGCGCCCAGCACGTCGCCGGCGTTGACCTCCACGTCGCTCTTGAAGCCGCCCAGCAGCGCCGCCGCGCAGGCCACGCCGAGGCCGATGGACAGCTGCATCACCACCGACAGCAGGCTGTTGCCGGCGCTGGCGTTGTCGTCGCGCAGGTCGATCAGCGTCAGGGTATTCATCGCCGTGAACTGCAGCGAGTTGACCCCGCCCAGCAGGCCCAGGTGGATCAGCAGCCAGAGGTAGGGCGTGTCCTGGTCGATCAGCCCCAGGCCGGCGATCAGCGAGCCCAGCAGCAGGGTGTTGCCCACCAGCAGGCGGCGGTAGCCGAACAGGTCGAGGATGCCCTTGGCCAGCGGCTTGACCACCATGGCCATGGCCGCCAGCGGGATCATGGTCATGCCCGCCTTGGCCGGCGCGAAGCCCAGGCCGACCTGCAACAGCAGCGGCGTGAGGAAGGGCAGGGCGCCGCTGCCCAGGCGGGCGAACAGGTTGCCGAGCACGCCGACGGCGAAGGTGCGCGTCTTGAACAGGCTGGGCGGGAACAGCGGCGCCTCGACGTTGAGCGCGCGCAGCCAGTAGGCGGCCAGCAGCACCAGGCCGCCGATCAGCAGCATCACCACCCGCACGTGGGGCATGTGCAGCTCGCCCAGGCCCTCCAGGGCGATGGTGATCAACACCATGGCGCCGCCGAAGAGCAGGAAGCCGGGGCTGTCGAAGCGGCTGCGCGCGGCGCCGCGCAGGTCGGGCATGAGACGGATGGCGAAGACGATGCCGAGCAGGCCCACCGGGATGTTGATGAGGAAGATCCAGTGCCAGCTGGCGTATTCCACCAGCCAGCCGCCGAGGGTCGGGCCGGTCAGCGGGCCGAGCAGTCCGGGGATGGTGACGAAGCTGAGCACCCGCACCAGGTCGCTGCGCGGGTACACGCGCAGGATCACCAGGCGCCCCACCGGCATCATCAGCGCGCCGCCCAGGCCCTGCACCACGCGGGCGACGACCAGCACCCCGAGGCTCGGCGAGAGCGCGCAGAACAGCGAGCCGAGGCTGAACAGGAAGATCGCGAAGATGAACACTCGGCGCGTGCCGAAGCGGTCGGCGATCCAGCCGGAGGCGGGGATCAGCAGCGCCACCGTGAGCAGGTACGAGATGACCACCGCCTGCATGCGCAGCGGGTCTTCGTTCAGCGAACGGGCCATGCTCGGCAGCGCGGTGTTGAGGATGGTGCCGTCCAGCGCCTGCATGAAGAAGGCGACGGCCACCAGCCAGGGAAGGATGCGGGCGATGCGCGGGGTGAGGATGAAGGGCTCGCTCATGATGGGTCCTTGTTCGGCTCCCGCAAGCATAGGCGGGGAGGGCGGTGCTGCGCGAGGGGCGCGCCAGAGCCGTTGCGCTGGCGCGGCGGTGCGCCTGTGCTGGACCTGAAGGGGCTTTCGAGGGGATCGGCAGGCATTCGCCACGGCCCGGGCGCAGGCGCTGCAAGTTCGCGCCGAGGTGGCGGAACAATGGCACCCGCCGCCAGTCCAATCTGCGTCCCGCACACCTTCGGCGCGGGACGCCACTGCATCAGGAGATGTCGATGACCGTCAGATTCCGTGTCACCTGCGCCGCCGCGGCGCTGCTCGCCGCCAGTTCCGCCTTCGCCTTCAACCTGGGTGACGCCGCCAAGGCGGTGTCCGGCGTGGCCGAGGGCGGCAACCCGGGCCAGGTGGCTTCCACCCCGCAGACCAGCGGCCTGCTCGGCGCCCTCACCGGGCAACTGGGCGTCAGCGACGAGCAAGCCATCGGCGGCACCGGCGCGCTGCTCGGCCTGGCCAAGAACAAACTCAGCGGCACCGACTACACCCAGTTGGTGAAGGCCGTGCCGGGCCTGGACAAGCTCAGCGGCGCCAACGCCCTGGGCGGCCTCGGCGGCAGCCTGGGCAACCTCGGCGGCGCCGGCGCCAAGGGCCTGCTGGGCAACGTAGACAGCATGGGCGACGTGAACAGCGCCTTCAGCACCCTGGGCATGGACCAGGGCATGACCGGCAAGTTCGCCAGCGTGCTGCTGGATTACTTCGGCAAGCAGGGCGTGAGCAGCAACCTGCTGGGCAGCCTGGGTAGCCTGTGGGGCGTGGGCGGCTGACGCTGGGTATATCCCTGTAGGAGCGCGCCCTGCGCGCGAATCGCGGGCAGGGCCCGCTCCTACAGCCCACCGAGAGGCATGGCGTTCCATTGTAGGAGCGGACCTTGTCCGCGATAGCCGGACATCCCGGCGCGATTCGCGGATAAGATCCGCTCCTACAGGGGCACGGCGTAGGAGCAACTGCCTGCGTCGAGGTGCTTTTCGTAGGATGGGTTGAGCTTGCGAAACCCATCGGGCCATGGTGATGGGTATCGCTTCGCTCAACCCATCCTACGGGGCTTTCCTGGAACTGTAGGAGCGGATCTTATCCACGATTCCGACGGCGAGGCCGGCGCCTGCTGGGTATCGCTTCGCTCAACGCCATCCTACGGTTAAACCTGACGGAGCGTTCGGAACGAAGGGCATGGCCATCAGTCGAAGCCAGTGACCGCCCATGCCGAGGCGGGACCTGCCTGCCGCGGAGCCTCCGATGATCGCCCGAGCCCTTCCCATCCTCGCCGCCTGCGCCTGGCTGGTGGCCTTCCCGGCCGCCGCCGAGACCTTCGAGGAAATCCCCAGCGCCGAGTCCGGTGCCACGGCGACGGCCGCCAACGGCCTGGTGGAAACCCTCGGCCAGCGCCTGAACATCAGCGACGAACAGGCCATCGGTGGCGCCGGCGCCTTGATCGGCCTGGCCATGAACCGCCTGGACGACAGCCAGGGCACGCAGTTGCAGAAGAGCCTGCCGGGGCTGGACCAGCTGTCCTCGGGCAACCTCGGCGGCGGCATCGGCGCTCTGCTGGGCGGCGCCGGGCAGTTGCTCGGCGGCATCCAGAACCTGCAGGACGTCGACCAGGTGTTCAACGTGCTGGGCATGAGCGAAGGCATGGTCGACCGGTTCGCCGGCGTGATGCTCGACTACCTGGTCAAGCAGGGCCTGAACAGCCAGTTGCTGGGCACCCTAGGCAAGCTCTGGGAAAGCGCCCCGCTACCTTCCACGCCAGCCACCACGGTGGCCGGCAAGGCGATCTAGCTCAGAACTCGGCGCGCAGCGCGTCGATGCGCGCGTCCTTCTCTTCCCACAGGCGCGACACCCAGGCCTGCACGTACTGGCGGAATTCCGCGTCGTTCTCGTAGTCGCCCTGCCATAGCGCGGGGTCGATGCCGTGGGTGCGGATGTCGACGATCACCCGCGGCACCCTGCCGCTGAGCAGGTCCCAGAAGCCCGGCTTGGGGCCCTTGGGGTAGACCACGGTGACGTCGAGCATGGCGTCCAGCTGCTCGCCCAGGGCGGCCAGCACGAAGGCCACGCCGCCGGCCTTGGGCTTGAGCAGGTTCTGGTAGGGCGACTGCTGCTGGGCCTGCTTGGCCGGGGTGAAGCGGGTGCCTTCCAGGTAGTTCACCACCGTCACCGGCATGCCCTTGAACTTCTCGCAGGCGGCCCGGGTGATCTCCAGGTCCTTGCCCTTGAGCTGCGGGTTCTTCTCCAGGAAGGCCTTGGAGTAGCGCTTCATGAAGGGGTAGTCCAGGGCCCAGAAGGCCAGGCCGAGGAAGGGCACCCAGATCAGCTCCTTCTTCAGGAAGAACTTGAAGTAGGGCGTCTTGCGGTTGAAGGCCTGGACCAGGGCCGGGATGTCGACCCAGGACTGGTGGTTGCTCACCACCAGGTAGGAAGTGTCGCGGCGCAGCTGGTCGCCGCCGCGGATGTCCCAGACGGTGGGCGTCATCAGGGCGAAGATGGCCTTGTCGATCTCCGCCCAGGTCTCGGCGATCCACATCACCCCGTTGGAGCAGGCGTCCTTCAGCGCCTTGCCCGGCAGCACCAGCTTGAGCAGGGCGATCAGCAGCATCGGGCCGATCAGGATCAGGGTGTTGAGCAGCAACAGGAGGCTGGTGAGGATTCCGGTCAGCGTGGCCCACATGGCGGTGCGATTCCTTGTTCCGGTTGGCGCGGCCATGATACGCAGGCGGCGCGGCCAGCCCAAGCCACCCCCTCCCGCGACGTGCGCCGGCGCACTATGCTCTGGGAACCTGTTCCGATGATTGCCTGCCATGCCTGACTCCTTCTATGTGCGCCTGCCGGTCAAGGACGTGACCCTCGGTATGTACGTCCACGAGCTGTGCGGCTCCTGGATGGAGCACCCGTTCTGGCGCCGGCGCTTTTTGCTGGAAGACCCCGAGGACCTCAAGCGCCTGCGCGAGAGCGGTGTGCACGAAGTGCTGATCGACCCGGCCAAGGGCCTCGCGCCCCGTCCCGCACTGGCCCCCGCGGAGCCCGCCGCAACGCCGCCGGCCTCGCCCGAGGAGGCGCCGGAGAAGCCCTGGCGCGCCATGGAAGACGAGCTGCGCGCGGCGCACCGACTGTGCGTGCAGTCCAAGCGCGCGGTCATGGCGATGTTCCAGGACGCGCGCATGGGCAAGGCGGTGAACGGCGAGCACGCCCAGGAACTGGTGGAGGAAATCGCCGCCTCGGTGCAGCGCCATCCCAATGCGCTGATCAGCCTGGTGCGGCTGAAGAACGCCGACGAATACACCTACCTGCACTCGGTGGCGGTGTGCGCGCTGATGATCGCCCTGGCGCGCCAGCTCGGCCTGGACGAGGCGCTGGTGCGCGAGGCGGGCGCGGCCGGGCTGCTGCACGACATCGGCAAGATGCACGTGCCCATGGAGCTGCTGAACAAGCCGGGGCGCCTGGACGAACAGGAGTTCGCCCGGGTCCGCGAGCACCCGCAGCGCGGCCTGGACATCCTCCTCCAGGGCCGCCAGGTCGGCGCCCTGGTGCTGGATGTGTGCCTGCACCACCACGAGAAGCTCGACGGCAGCGGCTACCCGCACCGCCTGGCCGGCGAGCAGATCAGTCTGTTCGCGCGCATGGGCGCGGTCTGCGACATCTACGACGCCATCACCTCCGACCGCCCCTACAAGGCCGGCTGGGACCCCGCCGAGTCGATCCGGCGCATGGGCCAGTGGTGCGGCACGCACCTGGACGAGCAGGTGTTCCGCGCCTTCGTCAAATGCCTGGGCATCTACCCGGTGGGCTCGCTGGTGCGCCTGGAGAGCGAGCGCCTGGCGGTGGTGCTGGAACAGCATCCCGAGGCGCTGCTCACCCCGGTGCTCAAGGTGTTCTATTCGATCCGCACGCGCGCGGCGATTCCCCAGCAGGTGCTCGACCTGGCCAGGCTCAAGGGCCGCGAGCGCATCGTCGGCCGCGAGTCGCCGGCGCAGTGGGGCTTCCGCAACCTGGAGACGCTGTGGAGCGGCCTGGACCGCCGCCGCGGCTCGCTGTTCGACGCCTGACAGCGGCCGCTGGCGAACCCCGGGCCGGCATGGTAGTCCTATGCGCCAAGCATCCCGAACTGCCCTGGAGATTCCCGTGAAACCCGTTCTCGCCCTGCTTTCGCTGCTCGTCCTGCCCGGCCTGGCACTCGCCGCCGAGCCCAAGCTTTACGGGCGCTACGAATGGGTCGGCCTGCCCGAGCTGGATCAGACGCTGCAGGCCAAGATGGACACCGGCGCCTACACCTCGTCGCTGTCGGCCAAGGACATCCAGCTGTTCCAGCGCGACGGCGACCAGTGGGTGCGCTTCCGCCTGGCCACCAAGGACGGCGGCGACTCGCAGTACGAGCACAAGCTGGCGCGCATCTCCAAGATCAAGAACCGCGCCGACGGCCGCGAGGAAGACGACGAGGAGGAGAACCCGGTGGCCCTCAGCGAGCGCCCGGTGATCCTGCTGCCGGTGTGCCTGGGCGGCGACCAGCAGGTGATCGAGGTCAACCTGGTCGACCGCAGCCACTTCAACTACCCCTTCCTGATGGGCGCCAAGGGCCTGCGCAAGTTCCACGTGGCAATTGACGCCAGCGAGCGCTTCGCCGCCGGCAAGCCCAACTGCTCGGGCAGCCGCGAAGCCGATTGACGGGGCGCGGGCCTTGCGGCTTGATGGAAGGCCCGCCACCCCGCGCACGGAAGCCATGCCGCACATCCTCATCGTCGAAGACGAAGCCGCCATCGCCGACACCCTGCTCTATGCCCTGCAGGCCGAAGGCTTCGCCACCACCTGGCTGAGCCTGGCCGGCGAGGCCCTGCAGCGCCTGCGCGAGGAGGCCTTCGACCTGGTCGTCCTCGACGTCGGCCTGCCCGACATCAGCGGCTTCGAGGCCTGCCGCCAGCTGCGCCGCTTCTCCGAGGTGCCGGTGATCTTCCTCACCGCCCGCGACGCCGAGATCGACCGCGTGGTGGGCCTGGAGATCGGCGCCGACGACTACGTGGTCAAGCCCTTCAGCCCGCGCGAGCTGGCTGCGCGGGTCAAGGCCATCCTGCGTCGCGGGCCGCCCCGCGTCAGCACCGAGGCGGCCCCGACCGGGCCCTTCCGGGTGGACGAGGAGCGCTGCCTGATCCACTACCGCGGTCAGGCGCTGAACCTCACCCTCCACGAATTCCGCCTGCTCCAGGCGCTGCTGGCGCGCCCGGGCCGGGTGTTCAGCCGCGAGCTGCTGCTACAGGCCCTGGGCGTGGCGGCCCAGGCCGGCTACGAGCGCAACATCGACAGCCACATCAAGAGCCTGCGCGCCAAGCTGCGCCAGGTGGCCGCGGACGCCGAGCCGATCCAGACGCACCGCGGCCTGGGCTACAGCTACGCGGCGGAGAAGGCCTGATGCCGCTGGGCGTGCGGATCTTCCTGGCGTACTTCCTGTTCGTCGGGCTGACCGGCTACTTCGTGCTGAGCACGGTGATGGAGGAGATCCGCCCCGGGGTGCGCCAGTCCACCGAGGAAACCCTGGTGGACACCGCCAACCTGCTGGCCGAGATCCTGCGCGAGGACCTGAAGCACGGCACCCTGGTCCACAGCCAGTTGCCCGAGCTGCTCCAGGCCTACGGCGCGCGCAGCCCCCAGGCGGACATCTGGGGCGTGCGCAAGAACGCGGTGAACCACCGCATCTACGTCACCGACGCCCGCGGCATCGTCCTGCTGGACTCGGCGGGCGAGGCGGTGGGCCAGGACTACTCGCGCTGGAACGACGTCTACCTGACCTTGCAGGGCAAGTACGGCGCGCGCTCCAGCCGCGAATCGGCGGACGACCCGGACTCCTCGGTGATGTACGTGGCGGCGCCGATCAAGGATGGCGAGAAGATCATCGGCGTGGTCTCCGTCTCCAAGCCCAACCGCACCCTGCAACCCTACATCGAGCGTTCGCAACGGCGCCTGGCCTGGCTCGGCGGCGGCCTGATCGTGCTCGGCCTGCTGGTTGGCGGGCTGCTCTCCTGGTGGCTGAGCGGCGCCCTGCGCAAGCTTACCCGCTACGCCCAGGCGGTCAGCGAGGGCCGCCGCGCCGAACTGCCGCGCTACCGCGGCGGCGAGATGGCGCAACTGGCCGAGGCAGTGGAGCGCATGCGCGTGCAGTTGGAGGGTAAGGCCTACGTCGAGCGCTACGTGCATACCCTGACCCACGAGCTGAAAAGCCCGCTGGCGGCCATTCGTGGCGCCGCCGAACTGTTGGAAGGCGAGATGCCGGCGGAGCAGCGCAGGCGCTTCGTCGACAACATCGCCGGCGAGAGCCAGCGTTTGCAGCAACTGGTGGAGCGCCTGCTGAACCTGGCCCAGGTGGAGCAGCGGCAGGGGCTGGAGGACAGCGAACCGGTGTCGCTGCGTGAGCTGGTGGCGGAGCTGTTGCAGGCCAACCTGGCGCGGCTGGAGGGCTTGCGGGTGGAGAATGCTGTGCCGGCGGAGGCGGTGGTGACGGGGGAGCGTTTCCTGCTGCGCCAGGCGTTGGGCAACCTGTTGGACAATGCGCTGGATTTCACGCCGGCTGGTGGGGTGATTCGCTTCGGTGCGCTGCGCGAGGATGGGCACTGGCGGCTGGGGGTGTTCAACGAGGGGCCGGTGATTCCGGGCTATGCGCTGGAGCGGCTGACGGAGCGGTTCTACTCCTTGCCGCGGCCGGGGACGGGGCGCAAGAGCACGGGGTTGGGGTTGAACTTCGTTGCCGAGGTGGCGGGGTTGCATGGTGGAAGGTTGGGCGTGGGGAATGTCGAGGGTGGGGTGGAGGCTTGGTTGGAGTTGCCGGGGGCTGACAAGGGAAGAGCCTGAGAGCCCCTCTCCCCAGCCCTCTCCCTGAAGGGAGAGGGGGCTTGTCCGTGCCGAGAGCAGAAATGGTTTCAGCCGGGGACCTTCGGTGTTGCCGGCTAACTCCAAAATACCCAAGCACTCCGAACGGCCCCCTCTCCCTGAAGGACGAGGGGGCTTGTCCGTGCCGAGAGGAGGAATGGTTTCAGTCGGAGACCTTCGGTGTTGCCGACTAACTCCAAAATACCCAAGCACTCCGAACGGTCCCCTCTCCCTTCAGGGAGAGGGTTAGGGAGAGGGAAAGGCGCCCACCCACCACACCAAAGCCAAGCCTCCACACAATCCCCACAATCTCCCCATCCCCCCACCACGAAGCCCCCACAGTACCGACCCAGACTCTCCACCACCCCAACCCCCGGAGAGTCCCCCATGAACCGCCCCCTGCTCCTCAAGCTCGGCGCCATCGCCGTGCTCATGCTCCTGCTACTGGTCCCCCTGCTGATGATCGACGGCCTGGTCGGCGAGCGGCAGGCCTACCGCGACGGCGTGCTGCAGGACATCGCCCGCAGCTCCGCCTACGCCCAGCGCCTGCGAGGGCCGCTGCTGGTGGTGCCCTACGTGCGCCAGGTGCTGGAGTGGGAGCGCGACGAACGCAGCGGCACCCGCGTGCAGGTGCAGCGGGAGAAGCGCGGGCGCCTGTACTTCCTGCCGGAGACCTTCCTGGTCGATGGCCAGATGACCACCGAGCTGCGCCACCGCGGCATCTACGAGGCGCGCCTGTTCCACCTGGAAAGCCGCGTCAGCGGCAGCTTCGTGGTGCCGGCGCACTATGGCGTGGGCGACGACCTGGCCAGCTACCGCTTCGAGCAGCCGTTCCTGGCGGTGGGCATCAGCGACGTGCGCGGCATCCAGAACGCCCTCAAGCTGAGCCTCGACGGCCGCACCCTGGACTTCGCCCCCGGCAGCCGCTCGCAGCGCCTGGGCGAGGGCGTGCACGCGGCGCTGCCGCTGGAGGCCAGCGCCGCCGAGCAGCGCTTCGACTACGCCTTCGAACTGGCCCTGCTGGGCAGCTCGCGGCTGGACATCACCCCGGTGGGCCGCGACAGCCAGGTCAACCTCAAGGCCGACTGGCCGCACCCCAGCTTCGGCGGCGAGTTCCTGCCGGTGGAGCGCAGCATCGGCGCCGACGGCTTCAGCGCGCGCTGGCGCACCAGCTTCTTCGCCAGCAGCATGGAAGAGGCGCTGCAGAACTGCTTCGCCGGCAAGGGCTGCGACACCTTCGACTCGCGCGGTTTCGGCGTCAGCCTGGTGGACCCGGTGGACCAGTACCTCAAGGCCGACCGCGCGCTGAAGTACGCGCTGCTGTTCATCGGCCTGACCTTCGCCGGCTTCTTCCTCTTCGAGGTGCTCAAGGGCCTGGCCCTGCACCCGGTGCAGTACGCGCTGGTCGGCCTGGCCCTGGCACTGTTCTACCTGTTGCTGCTGTCGCTGGCCGAGCACATCGGCTTCGAGCGCGCCTACCTGGCCTCCGCCGGCGCCTGCGTGGCGCTGATCGGCTTCTACCTGTGCACGGTGCTGCGCAGCGTGGTGCGCGGCTGTGCCTTCGGCGCCGGCCTGGCGCTGCTCTACGCCATGCTCTACGGCCTGTTGCGGGCCGAGGACTATGCGCTGCTGATGGGCTCGCTGCTGCTGTTCGCGCTGCTCGCCGGGGTGATGGCGCTGACCCGCCGGCTGGACTGGTACGGCGTCGGCCGACGCGCGGACGAGCCGAGCTTCTCCCTGGACGAAGTGAGCCACGAAGGCTGAAGGAGGCCACCATGCACCTGCTGACACGTTTCACCCTGTGCCTGGCCAGCGGCCTGCTGCTGAGCGTGATGGCCCTGCCGCTGCTGATGTTCGTCGGCCACTTCGAGCTGATCGCCTGGCTCGCCGCCAGCGGCAAGCCGCTGGCCTGGCTGGCGCTGCACCTGCCGCCGGCGGATTTCTGGGACGGCCTCACCGGCGCCCGGGACGCGGCGAACAATCCCCATGTGCGTTCCTTCCTGGAACTGTGCGCGGGCTTCGCCCAGCTCGGCCTGCTGCTGGCGCTGCCGCTGTACTACTGGGGCGCGCGGCGATGAGCGCCTGGCGCGGGTTGCGCGAGGAGCGCCAGGCCGGCCGGCGCTTGGCGCGGCAGATCGCGGTGCTGGTGCTGCGGGTGCGCGGGGAAGGGTTCGCGAGCAAGGCTGGACCCGCTCTTCGTAGGATGGGTTGAGCTTGCGAAACCCATGCGGTCTGGTGATGGGTATCGCTTCGCTCAACGCCATCCTACGAGGGGCTGCCGTAGGCTTTTCGTAGGGCGAATAACGCGCCAGCGTTATCCGCCGTCGACGCCGCGCCGCTCCGTCAGACCGGCTGCGTGGCCTGCAGGGACGGGCGCTGGGCGGCCTCGGCGTACCAGGCCGCGAGCTTCGGGTACTGCTCGCGCCAGGCCCAGTCGGGGCGGCGGAAGTCGAGGTAGCCCAGGGCGCAGGCCAGGCCGATGGCGACTATGTCGAAGCGCTCGTTCAGCGCCGCGAAGGCCTCGCCCTCGAAGTGCGCCAGGGCGCGTTCGATCTTCTGCTGCTGGCCTTGCAGCCAGCCATCCCAGCGCTTCTCCTCGGGGCGCACGAAGGTTTCGTAGCGGCTGATCACGGCGGCGTCCATGATTGCGTCGGCCAGCGCGGCGAGGGTCAGGCGCCGCCAGCGCTGCGGGCCTTCGCGGGGGATCAGCGGTGCGCCGGCGTGCTGCTGGTCGAGGTATTCGACTATCACCCGGCTGTCGTACAGGGCCTGGCCGTCGGCCAGGCGCAGGCAGGGGATCTTTCCCGCCGGGTTGCAGGCGTTGACGCCGTTGTCCGGACTCACCGGGCTGAGGTTGGCGGCTTGCAGGCGCACCTTGTCGAGCTGGCCGGTCTCGTGCAGCAGCACCATGACCTTGCGCACGAAGGGCGAGGCGGGGGCGTGGAACAGGGTGAGTGTGAGGCTCATGGAATCTCCTGGTTACTCGCGGATGACCAGCAGGCGGTCGCTGCCGGCGTCGGCGCCCCAGACCTCGCCGGGGCGGCCGCTGAGCTGGCTGACGCGGGCCTCGGCCTGGTCGCTGGGGTAGGCGGTGAATTTCTCGCTCTGCGGGTCGAAGCGCAGCACGGCGTCGCCGCCCAGGTCGCTGAGCCACACGCGGTCCATGGCATCGACGTAGAGCGCGCCGGGCTGCGGATGGTCGCCCGGCAGGCGCCAGCTCTTCCACTTGCCGTCGCTGGGGTCGAAGCGGCCGAGCCGGCCGCTGCCGGCCTCGCTCACCCACAGCCGGCCGATGGAGTCGGCGCCCAGTTGCTGCGGCCGGCCGCCCTGTTCGGGCAGCGGGAAGCGGGTGACGGCCTGGCCGAGGGGGTCGATGCGGTTGATGCTGTCGTCGTCGGCGGAGGCGTACCAGACCTGGCCGTCGGGCGTTACCGCCAGGCCCTGGGCGCCCTTGCCGCCGGGCGTGGCCCAGACTTCGAGCTTGCGCGTGGCGGGGTCGATGCGGCCGTAGAAGCCCTTCGCGCCGGTGAACCAGATGTCGTGGTCGTCATCGAACACCAGGCTGTCCAGGCCGGCGTCGGCGGCTTCCTTGGGCAGCGGCACCACCTCGCTGCCGAGGCGGTCCGGGTCGACGCGGACCAGGGCGTTGAGGCCGCTGTCGGCGATCCAGGCCTCGCCGTCCGGGCCAGCCAGCACGGCGCGCGGCACCGAGCCCTTGCCCAGGCTGACCTGCTCGTCCTGCCCGCTTTGCGGGTCGAAGCGGCCCAGCGAGCCGTTGCCCTCGGCGACGTACCACAGCCGGCCATCGTCGAGCATGGCCACGGCCTGGGGCGCGGCGCCCTTGGTCAGGGGGTAGTACTGCGGGTCGGCGGCGTGGGCGACGCAGCTCAGCAGAAGGCCGAGCAGGGCGGGCAGGAATCGCGGGCTTTGCGGCATTGGGGAGGCTCCCGGGCGTGGCCGTTGGAAGGCGCACTGTAGCGCGCCACGCGCCGGGAGGCGAACGGCGCGCGGGGAACGCGCCGTGTGGGGTGGCCGCCGTGGCGGCCGGAGGTCAGAACTTGTAGTCGAGGCTGGCGACCACGTTGCGGCGGTCGCCGTAGTAGCAGTAGAAGCCGTCGCAGGTGGAGATGTATTCCTTGTCGAAGACGTTGTTCGCGTTCACCGCCACGCTCAGCCCTTTCAGGCTGTTGTCCACGCGTCCGAGGTCATAGTGCACCGCGGCGTCGTACAGGGTGTAGGAGCCGGTGTGGCCGTCCGACTTGTCGCGCACGTAGGCCATGCTGCCGATGGCGATGTTGTCGGTCTCGCCCACGTAGCGGGTGCCGAAGCTGATGCCGAAGCCGTCGAGCAGGCCTTCGTGCCAGGTGTAGTCGGCCCACAGCGAGGCCTGGTTCTCCGGCGTCAGCGGCAGCGGACGGTTCTTGTCCAGCGGGTCGGCGACCTTGGTCATCTTGCTGTTGGAGTAGGTGTAGGCGGCGGTCACCTTGAGGTTGTCGGTGACGTTGCCGACGGCTTCCAGTTCGAGGCCGCGCACCTGCGCCTCGCCCACCGGGTTGCTGCGGCCCAGGGAGTCGGAGAGCACGATGTTCTGCCGCTTCAGGTCGTAGACGGCGGCGCTGAGCAGCAGGTCGCGGCCGGGCGGCTGGTACTTGATGCCCAGTTCGTACTGCTTGCCGGTGCTCGGTTCGAAGGCCATGCCGTTGTTGCCGCCGGCCTCGGTCTGGAACGACTCGGCGTAGGAGATGTAGGGCGCCAGGCCGTTGTCGAACACGTAGCTGAGCGCCGCGTTGCCGCTGAACTGGCTGTCGCGGCGGGTGTCGGTGGCGCCGCCGGCGTTGTAGAACTTCGAGCCGGTGTGGGCCCAGTCATGGCGGCCGCCGAGGGTCAGGCGCCAGTTGTCCAGGGACATCTGGTCCTGGGCGTAGAGGCCGGTGTCGCGCATCTTCTGGTTGTAGTCGTTGTACGCGGTGTAGCTGACGTTGCTGAAATCCTGGCCGTAGATCGGCTGCTTGATGTTGCTGCTCGGCGCGCTGCCGTACAGCCACTGGTAGTTGGTGTTGGCGCGCTGGTGGTCGAGACCCAGCAGCAGGGTGTGCTTGACCGGGCCGGTGGCGAAGTCGGCCTGGAAGTTGTTGTCGATGGCGAACTGGCTGATGTCTTCGTTGACCACGTTGGCACCGCGCGCCACGGTGCCGTCGTCGCTCACCGCGGTGGCCCAGCCGCCGGCGGTGATGCCCTGGAACGACAGGTCGCTCTTGGTGTAGCGCAGGTTCTGGCGGAATTGCCAGACGTCGTTGAAGCGGTGCTCGAAGGCGTAACCCAGGGCGTAGTACGTTTTGTCGTAGAACTCCCAGTCCGGGTCGCCCAGGTTCTCGTGGTACTTCACCTTGCCGGCCGGGGTCGACAGCTTTGTGCCCTGCAGCGGCAGGAACTGGCTGGTGATGCCGGTATCGTCGCGGTTGAACTGCGAGAGGAAGGTCAGGCGGGTGTCTTCGTCGAAGTTCCAGGTCACGCTGGGCGCGATGTTGTAGCGCTTGCTGTCGACGTGCTCGACCTGGGTGTTGCTGTCGCGCACCACGCCGCTGACGCGGTAGAGCATCTTGCCCTGGTCGTCGATCTTGCCGGTGCTGTCGAAGGAAATCTGCTTGTGCTCGTAGCTGCCGACCTGCAGCTGCACTTCATGGCTGCTTTCTTCCTGCGGGCGGCGGCTGACCATGTCCAGCAGGCCACCGGGCGGGGTCTGGCCGTACAGCGAGGAGGCCGGGCCGCGCAGCAGGGCGACGCGCTCCAGGTCCCAGGTTTCCAGCTTGGGCATGGTGTAGGAACCCTTGGGCAGCGGCAGGCCGTCGAGGAACTGGGTGGGCTCGAAGCCGCGCACCTTCAGCCATTCGGCGCGGGTGTCGCTGCCGTAGCTGCTGGCGATCACGCCGGGCATGTAGCGCACCGCGTCGTCGAGGTTCTGCACGTTGCGGTCCTGCATCTGCTCGCGGGTGGCCACGGAAATCGACTTGGGCGTCTCGAGGATCGAACTGTCGGTCTTGGTGCCGGCGCGGGTGCGGGTGGCGAGGTAGCCCACGGCCGGGCCGTCCGGGTCTTCCTGCACGGCGCTCACGGTGGTGGCGCCCATGGCCAGGGTGTCCTTGGGCAGCGGGCGCACGCTGTAGCTGCCGGATGCGTTCTCCACCAGCTCCAGGCCGGTGCCTTCCAGCGCCTGGCGCAGCGCGCCGAGGCCGTCGAAGCGGCCCTGCACGGCATGGGCGCTGCGGCCGTTGGCCAGGGCCGGGTCGATGCTCAGGCTGATGCCGGCTTGCGCGGCGATGCGGTTGAGGGTGCTGGCCAGCGGGGCGGCGGGCAACTGGTAGTCGCGCATGGCATCGGCTGCGACGCAAGCCAGCGGGCTGGCGAGAAGGATGGCGGCGGCCAGCAGGTGCGGGCGGAAGGCCATGGTGGGGGACGGCATCGGGGATTCACTCCTGGATGTGAATATGTCTCGTTCGCCTCATTGCCGGACGACAATCGGAAAGTGATAGGGCTGTGCGGAAAAAAATTTCGCGGGGCCTGTTTCCGGACCGCCCGGCCGCGCGTAGGGGCGGATTCCATCCGCGATCCGGCTACCAGGTCGGCGCCATGCCTTGTAGCGGCATGGCAGGAGAAACACGAACGTAGGATGGGTGGAGCGAAGCGATACCCATCGCCATGGCCGCATGGGTTTCGCCAAGGCTCAACCCATCCTACGAAGAGCGTTTCGCGCGGCTGGCAGGGGCTCAGCCGCGCGGCACCACCTTCGCCCACCAACCGCCGTGCCGCTCGATGCGCACTGGCAGGCTCGGCGGCAGCGAATCCAGGGCCAGGTCGGTGTCGCGCAGGGAGAAGCTGCCGCTGATGCGCAGGTCGGCCAGCGCCGGGTCCAGGCCCAGGTAGCCGCTGCGGTACTGGCCGAGTTTCTCCAGCAGGTCGGCCAGCCGCATGTTGTCGGCCACCAGCATGCCGTGGGTCCAGGCGTCGGCGGTGGCGCTGTTGGCCTCCAGCGGGCCCAGGCCGTCGGCGCGCAGCAGCACGTGGCGGCCCTGGGGGACGACGGTTTCGTCGCGGCCCCGCTCGGGCTTGGCCGCCACCGCCGACTGCAACACGCTGAGCAGGGTGCCGTCGGCCTGGCGTTCCACCAGGAAGCGGGTGCCCAGGGCGCGCAGGCGGCCGTCGCGGGTTTCGACGATGAATGGGCGGCTGTCGCCGTGGGCGGTCTGCACCATGATTTCGCCGCTGAGCAGGACGATGCGCCGCTCGCTGGCGTCGAAACGGATGTCCAGGGCGGTGCGGCTGTCCAGTTGCACCAGGGTGTCGTCGGGCAGGCGCAGTTCGCGCAGCTCGCCGGTGCCGGTGACCACGTCGGCCAGGGCGTAGCGCAGCGGCAGGTAGCGGTTGCCCACGCCCAGCGCCAGCACCCCGGCCAGCAGCAGCGACAGGCCGGTGCCGGCCAGCCGGCGCAGCTTGCGCCGCGATTCGCCCGGCGCGCGCAACAAGGCGCTGCGCGCCGCGGGGCCGGCGGCCGCGCTCAGGTTGCGGTCGAGCATGCCCAGCTGGCGCCAGGCGCGGGCGTGTTCACTGTGGGCGGCGTGCCAGTGGGCGAAGGCGGCTTCGTCCTCGGCATGGGCCTCGCCCGAACCCAGGCGCAACTGCCAGGCGATGGCCTCGTCGAGGATGCGGACCGAGACCGGGCCCTTCATGTCGGCTCGCCGTACAGGGCGATGTAGCACTGGCGCAGGCCCTGGGCGATGTACTGGCGCACCCGCGGCACCGACACGCCCAGGCGCTCGGCGATCTCGGCGTGGCCCAGGCCATCCAGGCGGTTGAGCAGGAAGGCGCTGCGCGCGCGGCTGGACAGCTTGCCCAGCAGGCGGTCGATCTCGCGCAGGTCGGCGAGGATGAGGAACTGCTGCTCCACCGAGGGCTGTTCGGCCTCGGGCAACTGCAGCAGCTCGTCGAGGTAGGCCTGCTCCAGCGCCTGGCGGCGCCAATGGTCGACCAGCAGGCCCTTGGCCACGGTCACCAGGAAGGCCCGCGGCTCGCGCAGGCTGGGCAGCTCGCGGCGGCCGAGGATGCGCACGAAGGTGTCCTGGCCGAGGTCCTCGGCGCGCTGCGGGCAGCCGACGCTGCGATTGAGCCAGGCGAGCAGCCAGTCGCGGTGGTCGCGGTAGAGCGCGCCTACGAATTCACCATTGCCAGTCTGGACTGCCGACACCTTTGCTCCCCCACCCCCGATTCGGAATGAACGACAAAACGATAACTATTCGCAAATGATCGCAAAGTGCAAGCAGCCTGCGCAATCGGCGCCTGTCGGTTTTCGGGAAAAAGGCGGGCCGGAAATGAAAAAACCGCCCCGAAGGGCGGTTTTTCAGCTTACGCAGGCGCGAATCAGAGGCCGTTTTTCGCCTTGAATTCGCGACGACGGCGGTGCAGCACCGGCTCGGTGTAGCCGTTGGGCTGTTTGGTGCCTTCGACCACCAGTTCCAGCGCAGCCTGGAAGGCCACGTTGTCGTCGAAGTTCGGCGCCATCGGGCGGTACAGCGGGTCGTTGGCGTTTTGCCGGTCGACCACCGCGGCCATGCGCTTGAGGCTCTCGACCACCTGCTCCTCGGTGATCACGCCGTGGCGCAGCCAGTTGGCCAGCAGCTGGCTGGAGATGCGCAGGGTGGCGCGGTCTTCCATCAGGCCGACGTCGTTGATGTCCGGCACCTTGGAGCAGCCGACGCCCTGGTCGATCCAGCGCACCACGTAGCCGAGGATGCCCTGGGCGTTGTTGTCGATCTCGTTCTTGATCTCTTCCGCGCTCCAGTTGGTGTTGGGCGCCAGCGGAATGCTCAGGATGTCGTCGACCGAGGCCGGCGCGCGCTTGGCCAGTTCGGCCTGGCGGGCGAACACGTCGACCTTGTGGTAGTGCAGGGCGTGCAGGGTGGCCGCGGTGGGCGAGGGCACCCAGGCGGTGTTGGCGCCGGCCAGCGGGTGGGCGATCTTCTGCTCGAGCATGGCGGCCATCAGGTCAGGCATGGCCCACATGCCCTTGCCGATCTGCGCCTTGCCCTGCAGGCCGGTGGCCAGGCCGACGTCGACGTTGTTGTTCTCGTAGGCGCCGATCCACTTCTCGGTCTTCATGGCTCCCTTGCGCACCACGGCGCCGGCTTCCATGGAGGTGTGGATTTCGTCGCCGGTGCGGTCGAGGAAGCCGGTGTTGATGAACACCACGCGCTCGCGGGCTTCCTTGATGCAGGCCTTGAGGTTGATGGTGGTGCGGCGTTCCTCGTCCATGATGCCGACCTTCAGGGTGTTGCGCGGCAGGCCCAGCACGTCTTCGACCCGGCCGAACAGCTCGTTGGTGAAGGCGACTTCTTCCGGACCGTGCATCTTCGGCTTGACGATGTACACGCTGCCGGTGCGGGTGTTCTTGCGGGTGGTGTTGCCGTTGAGGTTGTGCACCGCGATCAGGCTGGTGAACAGGCCGTCCTGGATGCCCTCGGGCACCTCGTTGCCGTTCTTGTCGAGAATGGCGTCGTTGGTCATCAGGTGACCGACGTTGCGCACGAACAGCAGGGAGCGGCCGTGCAGGGTCAGCTCGGAGCCGTCGGCCTTGGTGTAGACGCGGTCCGGGTTCATGGTGCGGGTGAAGGTGGTGCCGCCCTTGCTGACTTCTTCGGCGAGGTCGCCCTTCATCAGGCCCAGCCAGTTGCGGTAGATGACCACCTTGTCGTCGGCGTCGACCGCGGCGACCGAGTCCTCGCAGTCCATGATGGTGGTCAGCGCGGCCTCCATCAGCACGTCCTTCACGCCGGCGGCGTCGGTCTGGCCGATGGGGCTGGCGGGGTCGATCTGGATCTCGAAGTGCAGGCCGTTGTGCTTGAGCAGCACGGCTTGCGGCTTGGCCGCCTCGCCCTGGAAGGCGATGAACTGGGCGGCGTTCTTCAGGCCGCTCCGGCTGCCGTTCTTCAGGGCGACGACCAGCGCGCCGTTGTTCACGCTGTAGGCGGTGGCGTCCACGTGGCTGCCGGATTCCAGCGGCGCGGCTTCGTCGAGGAAGGCGCGGGCGAAGGCGATGACCTTGTCGCCGCGGACCTTGTTGTAGCCCTTGCCCTTCTCGGCGCCGTTCTCTTCGCTGATGGCGTCGGTGCCGTACAGCGCGTCGTACAGCGAGCCCCAGCGGGCGTTGGAGGCGTTCAGGGCGAAGCGCGCGTTCATCACCGGCACCACCAGCTGCGGGCCGGCCATGTGGGCGATTTCTTCGTCGACGTTCTGGGTGCTGGCCTGGAAGTCTTCGGCTTCGGGCAGCAGGTAGCCGATCTCCTGCAGGAAGGCCTTGTAGGCCGCGGCGTCATGAGCCTGGCCGGCGCGGGCCTGGTGCCAGCCATCGATCTTGGCCTGCAGCTCGTCGCGCTTGGCGAGCAGGGCCTTGTTCTTCGGGGCCAGGTCGTTGACCACGGCCTCCACGCCTGCCCAGAACTTGCCGGCGTCTACGCCGGTACCGGGGATGGCTTCGTCGTTGACGAAGTCGAACAGGACTTTGGCGACCTGCAGGCCACCGACTTGAACGCGTTCAGTCATTGCTTGCCTCACTCTGCTCAGGACCAGCTCGGAACCCAGGCAAGACGCCTTGTAGTCCGAGCCGCGGAATACTACATGATGCCGTGGGAAAAATCAGTGGGCTTGCGTCGCGGTTAGACCAAAGAACGCATCTCAGTCACGTAGCAGCAATAATGTTCGCAAAAAACTGGTGGATTGTTCCAGATAAATCTGAAAACAGTACACGATTTATTCGGCGAGGAACCTGCGACGCCCCGTCGCAGCTGGCTCCGCGCCGCGGCCTATACTCAGGCTTCACCCTCGGAGGATCACCATGCCCATCGCCCGCGCCACCCTTGCCGACCTTGACGACCTGGTACCGCTGTTCGCCGGCTACCTGGACTTCTACGAAGTGCCGGCGCCCCCGGCGGACATCCGCGACTTTCTCGGCCAGCGCCTGGAGCGCCACGAGTCGGTGGTCTACCTGGCGCGCAGCATCGACGGCGTGGGCCTGGGCTTCGTCCAGTTGTACCCCTTCTTCGCCTCCCTGGCACTACGCCCGGCATGGCTGCTCAGCGACCTCTACGTGATCCCCGCGGCGCGCCGCGACGGCTATGGCGAGGCGCTGATGAACGCCGCCCGCGCCCACGCCGAGGCCAGCGGCGCCTGCGGCCTGCAGCTGGAAACGGCGAAGGACAACCGCAACGCCCAGGGCCTCTACGAGCGCCTGGGCTACCAGCGTGACGAACGTTTCTACACCTACTGGCTGGACCTGGGCCAGGCCCGGGGCTGACGCATCGACGCAGGAGGCTGCCATGAATCATCTCGTGCTCACCATCATCGCCCAGGACCAGCCGGGGCTGGTGGAACGCATCGCCCAATGCATCGCCGGCCACGGCGGCAACTGGCTGGAGAGCCGCATGTCGCGCATGGCCGGGCAGTTCGCCGGGATCCTGCGGGTGGCGGTGCCGGCCGAAGGCTACGACGAACTGGTGGAAGGCCTGCAGGAGCTGGGCGAGCACGGCATCCGTGTGCTGCTGGCCGACAGCGGCATCGAGCCCTCCTGCAACTGGAAGCCGATCCACCTCGACCTGGTGGGCAACGACCGCCCGGGCATCGTCCGCGACATCACTCGCCTGCTGGCCGAACACGGCGTCAACCTGGAGCGGCTGACCACCGAGGTGCTGCCGGCGCCCATGAGCGGTGAGCCGCTGTTCCACGCCGACGCGGTGCTGGCGGTGCCGCTGACGTTGCCGCTGGAGCAGTTGCAGCAGCACCTGGAGGCTCTGGCCGACGATCTCATGGTGGATCTGAATTTCCACAAGGAGGACTGATGCACAGGTAAAAGGCCTCCGGCCTGTGCATAAGTCTGTTGAGGAAATGTGCGTGAAGCGCTGCGAGGCCCGCCAGGCAGTGCTTTGTAGCGCAACGCTCGGCTGTGAACAGCCTGCCCGGCGTTGCCCACAGTTGCCGTGGGTTGTCCTGTTGGCGGGCTGTGGATGGATGGCTACAGGCTGTGTCATACGTGGCCTTCGGCGGACCGATCAGAAAATGATCCGCGCATGGGACGGGTTGCATGGGCGGCGGTTTATCCACGTCTTTGCACAAAAACCGTGGGTCGCGCTGTGGGCAACTGCTGTATGCCTGGCTACAGGTGGCGTGGATGCTGGGTTTGCGGGAAGTGATCAAAAATGCGCCAGGGCCGTCGCAGCCCTGCACAGAAACCCGGGAAAGCCCTGTGGAAAACCCCTGGGTAGATTGCCAGGGGCCTTTATCAGCGAGCCTTACAGGCGTTTGTACGAGTTCTGAGCAGCCATTCTCGCCGCCGTTACGGTGCTCCGGTCGTGCGGCGGCGCTGTGGGGTTATCCCCGGCAGCGCTGGATGAAGCTGTGGAAAAGTTTCGGATACCTGGCTGCAGGCCCTGCCCGTCGGGGGCCTGCAGCTGGTCGCTCAGGAAGTGATCAGGCGCGCCGCAGGCGGTACCAGATGTCCACGCTGTACACCACCAGCGCCAGCCAGATGCAGCCGAAGGCCACCAGGCGGGTGGAGTCCAGGTGTTCGCCGAACAGCAGGACGGCCTGCAGCAGCACCAGGGTCGGCGCGATGTACTGCAGGAAGCCCAGGGTCGCGTAGGGCAGGTGGCGCGCCGCGGCGTTGAAGCACACCAGCGGCACCAGGGTGATGGGGCCGGCGGCGGCCAGCCAGAGCGCCTGCGGGGTGGTCCAGAAGGCCAGGTGGGCGCTGGGGCCGTCGGCGAACAGCAGCAGCCAGCCCAGGGCCAGCGGCAGCAGCATCCAGGTTTCCACCACCAGGCCGGGCAGGGCGTCCACCGGCGCCTGCTTGCGGATCAGCCCGTAGAAGCCGAAGGTCAGCGCCAGCACCAGCGACACCCAGGGCAGGCTGCCCAGCTGCCAGACCTGCTGGGCCACGCCCAGGGCCGCCAGGCCCACGGCCACCCATTGCAGCGGGCGCAGGCGCTCGCGCAGCACCACTAGGCCGAGCAGCACGTTGATCAGCGGGTTGATGTAGTAGCCCAGGCTGGCTTCGAGCATGTGCCCGTTGTTCACCGCCCAGACGTAGACCAGCCAGTTGCTGGCGATCAGCACCCCGCTGGCGCCGAGCACGGCCAGGCGCCGCGGGTTGTCCAGCAGCTCGCGCCACCAGCCGGGGTGCTTCCACACCAGCAGCAGGGCGGCGCCGAACAGCGCCGACCAGATGGCCCGGTGGGTGATGATTTCCAGGGCGGGAATGCTTTCCAGCAGTTTGAAGTAGACCGGGAAGAGTCCCCAGATGACATAGGCGGTCAGGCCCAGGGCATAGCCCCGGCGGGGATTGGCGGTGGCCATCGGACGTCCTTGCGGCAGAAGAAAAGAGTGGCCGCGCCATTCTAGGGGGCGCGGCCGATGTTGTCTGTGCGTTCAGTTTCTGCCGGGCGTAACGGCGGACGTTACGCCGCGGCCAAACCGCGGGAACCTAGAAAACAACGTAAGCGGGCCCTGCCCGCGGTTTCGCGCGCAGGGCGCGCTCCTACAGGGGAATGGCATCGGCGCTCGGGCTTTCCCCTCACCCCAGCCCTCTCCCGGAGGGAGAGGGAGCCAGTCCGTGCCGGGAGGAGGCCTGGTTTCAGCCGGCGATCCCTGTGCCAGCCGGCTAACGCCGAAACACCCGTGTACTCCGAACGGTCCCCTCTCCCGGAGGGAGAGGGAGCCAGTCCGTGCCGGGAGGAGGCCTGGTTTCAGCCGGTGAGCCCTGTGCTAGCCGGCTAACGCCGAAACACCCATGTACTCCGAACAGTCCCCTCTCCCGGAGGGAGAGGGAGCCAGTCCGTGCCGGGAGGAGGCCTGGTTTCAGCCGGCGATCCCTGTGCCAGCCGGCTAACGCCGAAACACCCATGTATTCCGAACGGTCCCTCTCCCGGAGGGAGAGGGAGCCAGTCCGTGCCGGTAGGAGGCCTGGTTTCAGCCGGCGATCCCTGTGCCAGCCGGCCGACGCCGAAACACCCATGTACTCCGAACGGACCCCTCTCCCGGAGGGAGAGGGAGCCAGTCCGTGCCGGGAGGAGGCCTGGTTTCAGCCGGCGATCCCTGTGCTAGCCGGCTAACGCCGAAATACCCGTGTACTCCGAACGGTCCCCTCTCCCTCCGGGAGAGGGTTAGGGTGAGGGGGCCGCAGGCCTGCTCGCTCGATTCCGTGCCCCTATGCGTTCCGTGAGGCACGGCGTTTCCCCCGCACAAACGGGCCCGCGAATCGCGCGCAGGGCGCGCTCCTGCATGGGCACGATTGGATGGCTCAGAACAACCGCAGCGGCTCCTCGTCCAGCGCCGCCAGCTGCTCGCGCAGCACCAGCACCTGCTCGCCCCAGTAGCGCTCGCTGCCGAACCAGGGGAAGCTCGGCGGGAACGCCGGGTCGTCCCAACGCCGCGCCAGCCAGGCGCTGTAGTGCATCAGGCGCAGGGTGCGCAGGCCCTCGATCAGCGGCAGTTCGCGCGGGTCGAAGTCGTGGAACTCCTGGTAGCCGTCGATAAGCTCGGAGAGCTGCAGCAGGCGCTCCTGGCGCTCGCCGGCCAGCATCATCCACAGGTCCTGCACCGCCGGGCCCATGCGGCAGTCGTCGAGGTCGACCATGTGGTAGACCTCGTCGCGGCACAGCAGGTTGCCCGGGTGCAGGTCGCCGTGCAGGCGGATGGAGGTGTAGCGGTTGTCGGCGAACAGGGCGTCCAGGCGCTTGAGCAGGTCGCGGGCCACCGATTCGTACGCCGGCAGCAGGCTCTTGGGCACGAAGTTGCCTTCCAGCAGGGTGGCCAGGGATTCATGGCCGAAGTTATCCACAGTCAGTTGCTCGCGGTGCTGGAAGGGGCGGACGGCGCCCACCGCGTGCAGGCGGCCGAGCAACTGGCCGAGTCGGTAAAGCTGATCCAGGTTGCCCGGTTCCGGCGCGCGGCCGCCGCGGCGCGGGAACAGGGCGAAGCGGAAGCCGGCGAACTCGAACAGGCTTTCGCCGTCGCGTACCAGCGGCGCCACCACCGGCACCTCGCATTCGGCCAGCTCGGCGGAGAAGGCATGTTCCTCGCGGATGGCCGCGTCGCTCCAGCGTCCGGGGCGGTAGAACTTGGCCACCAGCGGCTCGCTGTCCTCGATGCCCACCTGGTAGACGCGGTTCTCGTAGCTGTTGAGCGCCAGCACCCGGGCGTCGCTGAGGTAGCCCAGGCTTTCCACCGCGTCGAGGACCAGGTCGGGCGTAAGGGCGGAGAAGGGATGGGACATGGCTGCGATCCAGGGCAGTGAACAGGCCCCTAGTCTACGCACACCGCCACGGGATTGCTGGCCCCTGCGCCATTACGCCTGGGGAGGCTCTGGCGAAACCCATGGGGTCATGGTGATGGGTATCGCTTCGCTCAACGCCATCCTACGTGGGGTTCTCCTGCGGGGCCGGCGTTAGTTGCCGCAGGCGCTGAACTGGAAGCCGGCCTTTGCCAGCGCCTCGGGATGTGCCTTCAGGTAGCTGAAGAAACGCTCCGCCAGCTCGCGCCGCGGGCCTTCCACCAGCACCTGGTAGTACTGCGGTTGCGGGGCGCAGGCATAGGGCAGCGGCGCTTCGCCGCGGCCCCGGGTGTGCAGCGCCTGCACGCTGTGCGCGCCGTCGTCGGCGAAGAACAGGTCGAAGGCCATGCCCTGGCCGATGTCGCGGGCCAGCTCGGCGCTGTCGCCCTCGATCAGCAGGACCTTGTTGCCGGTCTGCAACTGGTACTGGTCGGCCAGCGCCTCCAGGGCCGCCATCGGCTGATGGCCGCTGGCCACGCGCAGCACGTCGGGAGTGGCCTGGCCGAGCGACGGCAGCAGGGCGCTGCACGCCAGCAGCAGGGAGATCAGGAAGCGGCGCATGGGCGGGGGGCTCCGGCAGTGGAATGGCCTATTGGAACCCCACGGCCGGCGCCGGCCCTTGATTCAAGGCAGGCTTCGCTCAGACCGGCGTGCCGAGGATCACCTGGGCCGGGGAGAATTGCGTGCGCACCCGGCTGCCGGCGGCCAGGCGCAGGATGTCGATGCGTTCCTGATCCACCAGGGCGCAGAGCATCTGCCCGCCGGGCAACTGGATGCGCACTTCGCTGGGGCCGTCGCCGGCCTCGCGGATGTCCTCGATGCGCCCCTCCAGGGCATTGAGCCCGGCCGGGCATTCGATCTGCGGCAGGTCGACGTAGAGCCAGCCGGCCTTCATCAGCGCGATCACCGGCAGGCCTTCGCGCAGCTCCAGTTTCTCGGTGCTTTCGCGGGTAATGCGTGCGTGGATGCGCGCGCCGCCGGGCAGGTCGACGCCGATCAGGTCGTTCAGGCCCGCCGGCTCGATGCTGCAGACGCGCCCGTGCAACTGGTTGCGCGCGCTGGTGCGCAGCATCAGACGGCCGATCAGCTCCAGGTCCTCGCCGTCTTCCTCGATGCTTTCGAGCATGCGCTCGCGCAGTTCCTCCAGGCGCTGGTACAGCGCCAGCAGGCGTTCGCCGGCCGGCGTCAGGCGCGCGCCGCCGCCGCCCTTGCCGCCGACGCTGCGTTCCACCAGCGGGCGCTCGGCGAGGTTGTTCAGCTCGTCCACCGCATCCCAGGCGGTCTTGTAGCTCATGCCGGCGGCCTTGGCGGCCTGGGTGATGGAGCCCTGCGCGGCGATCTGCGCGAGCAGGGCGATGCGTTGCGGGCGGCGGGTGACGTGCTGGGTGAGAAGGCTGAGGCTGGTCATCGTTTTCGTTGTTGTGTTCGCGATAGGGCGAGGCTGGTAGCTGCGCCGGCAAAAGGCAAGTGGAATCCGTCGGCTGCCGGCGCCGGGCTCAGCCCGGCTTCGGCGTGCGGGCCAGGCAATAGACGTCCACCCGCGCGGCGCCGGCACGTCGCAGCAGTTGCGCCAGGGCCGTGGCGGTGGCGCCAGTGGTCAGCACGTCGTCCACCAGCGCCAGGTGCAGGCCGCGCAGGGCCGCGCCGTCGTCCAGGGCGAAGGCCTGGCGCAGGTTGCGCTTTCGCTCGGCCTTGTCCAGGCCCTGTTGCGCCGGGGTGTCGCGCACCCGGCGCAGCGGCTGGCGCCAGGGCAGGCCGAGGTCCGCGGCCAGGCGCCGGGCCAGCAGCTCGGCCTGGTTGAAGCCGCGCTGGCGCTGCCGGCGCGGGGCCAGGGGCACCGGCAGGAGCAGGTCGGGCAGCGGCAACCCCTCGGCGAAGGCGTGGCGCAGGTGGCGCCCCAGCAACTGGCCGAGCAGCCGGCCCAGGGGCCGGTCGGCCTGGTGCTTGAAGCGGGTGATGGCGCCGTCCAGCGGGAAGGCGTAGCGCCAGGGCGCCAGCACCTGCTCGAAGGGCGGCGGCCGGCGCAGGCATTCGCCGCAGGTCAGGCCGTGCTCCGGCAGCGGCAGGGCGCAGGTGTTGCAGTGGCCGCCCAGCCAGGGCAGGTCGGCGTCGCAGCCGGCGCACAGCGCCAGGCCGGTATCGGCCGGGCCGCCGCAGAACAGGCAGTCCGGCCGCAGAACGAAAAGCTCGCGCAGGCGGGCGAAGGTGAGCAGGGTGGCGTCCTCCGGGTGAGGCCCCGGCGGACGCTCAGTGGATCAGCCAGCTCATCACGATCAGGCCGAGCACGGTGAGCAGGATGCCGCCGAAGAAGGAGCGCCGGACGAAGGCGCGGATGCCACTGTAGAGCAGCAACAGGCCGAGGAAGAGTAGGACGAAGCTGAAGATCGACACGTCCATTCCGATGGCCCGGGCCAGGCCGTGGAGGAACTGGTCCATGGCCGCCCAGATGGCGCCCAGCAGGCCGGAAAGGAGGTCGACGACGAAGCGGATCGCCTTGCCGAGGGTCTGGCCGAGCCAGTCGAAAGTGCCTTCTGTTTCCATGAGCTCGCGGGATTCCTTCGAGTGCCTGTGCTGTTGGAGTGGCGTTCTGCCCCCAGGTTCACGGCGCATGAATGATTGTTCAAATAATAGTCACTTGTCGACTTGTGACTTCAACTTGGTTGACAGCGACCAAGGCTTACATATCATGCCTCCAAAGCCTGAACCGTCGCGCCCTGCCGTGGCGGCCGAGAACAACGAGGCGTCAGCCCGCGTCCGAAGGAATTCCCCATGAGTGCAACCGCCTCCATCGCCACCCGCCACGACTGGACCCTCGCCGAAGTGACGGCGCTCTTCGAGCAGCCCTTCAACGACCTCCTGTTCCAGGCGCAGACGGTGCACCGCGCGCACTTCGACCCGAACCGCGTGCAGGTCTCGACCCTGCTGTCGATCAAGACCGGCGCCTGCCCGGAAGACTGCAAGTACTGCCCGCAGTCCGGCCACTACAACACCGGCCTGGACAAGCAGAAGCTGATGGAAGTGCAGAAGGTGCTGGAAGCGGCCGCCGAGGCCAAGGCCATCGGCTCCACCCGCTTCTGCATGGGCGCCGCCTGGAAGCACCCCTCGGCCAAGGACATGCCCTACGTGCTGGAAATGGTGAAGGGCGTGAAGAAGCTCGGCCTGGAAACCTGCATGACTCTCGGCAAGCTGACCCAGGAGCAGACCCAGGCCCTGGCCGAGGCCGGGCTGGACTACTACAACCACAACCTCGACACCTCGCCGGAGTTCTACGGCAACATCATCACCACCCGCACCTACGGCGAGCGCCTGCAGACCCTGGCCTACGTGCGCGAGGCGGGGATGAAGATCTGCTCCGGCGGCATCCTCGGCATGGGCGAGTCGGTGGCCGACCGCGCCGGCCTGCTGATCCAGCTGGCCAACCTGCCGGAGCACCCGGAGTCGGTGCCGATCAACATGCTGGTCAAGGTCAAGGGCACCCCGCTGGCCGAGGAGAAGGACGTCGATCCCTTCGACTTCATCCGCACCCTGGCCGTGGCCCGGATCATGATGCCGAAGTCCCACGTGCGCCTGTCCGCCGGCCGCGAGCAGATGAACGAGCAGATGCAGGCCCTGGCCTTCATGGCCGGCGCCAACTCGATCTTCTACGGCGAGAAGCTGCTGACCACCCGCAACCCGCAGGCCGACAAGGACATGCAACTGTTCGCCCGCCTGGGCATCAAGCCCGAGGAGCGCGAGGAGCACGCCGACGAAGTGCACCAGGCCGCCATCGAGCAGGCCCTGGTCGAGCAGCGCGATTCGCAGTTGTTCTATTCGGCCGTCTGACGACGGCAAGCTGGAAGCTTGAAGCCGGAAGCTTGAAGTAGCCGGTCCGGGCTTCTAGCTTTCAGCTTCTCGCTTCGAGCTTCCTGCCATGTCCTTCGATCTCTCCCCCCGCCTCGCCCAGCGCCAGGCGGACGATCTCTACCGCCAGCGGCCGTTGCTGGAGTCGCCGCAGGGCCCGCTGGTGCGGGTCGACGGCCGGCCGATGCTGGCCTTCTGTTCCAACGACTACCTGGGCCTGGCCAACCATCCCGAGGTGATAGCCGCGCTGCGCACCGGCGCCGAGCGCTGGGGCGTGGGCGGTGGCGCCTCGCACCTGGTCAATGGCCATTGCGGCCCGCACCACGAGCTGGAACTGGCTCTGGCCGAATTTACCGGGCGGCCGCGCGCGCTGCTGTTTTCCACCGGCTACATGGCCAACCTGGGCGCGGTGACCGCGCTGCTGGGCAAGGGCGATACCGTGCTGGAAGACCGCCTCAACCATGCTTCGCTGCTGGACGCCGGGCTGCTCAGCGGCGCGCGCTTCTCGCGCTACCTGCACAATGACGCGGCCAGCCTGGCGCAGCGCATGGGCAAGGCCGAGGGCAACACCCTGGTGGTCACCGACGGCGTGTTCAGCATGGACGGCGACCTCGCCGAGCTGCCTGCGCTGTGCGCCGAAGCCAAGCGCCACGGCGCCTGGGTGATGGTCGACGACGCCCACGGCTTCGGCCCGCTGGGCGCCAATGGCGGCGGCATTGTCGAACACTTCGGCCTGGGCCTGGACGACGTGCCGGTGCTGGTCGGGACGTTGGGCAAGGCCTTCGGCACCGCCGGCGCTTTCGTCGCCGGCAGCGAGGAACTGGTGGAGACGCTGATCCAGTTCGCCCGCCCGTACATCTACACCACCAGCCAGCCGCCGGCGCTGGCCTGCGCCACGCTGAAGAGCCTGGAACTGCTGCGCGCCGAGAGCTGGCGCCGCGAGCACCTGGGCAGGCTGATCGCGCGCTTCCGCCGTGGCGCCGAGGCCATCGGCCTGACGCTGATGGACAGCTTCACGCCGATCCAGCCGATCCTCATCGGCGGCAGCCGCCAGGCCATGGCGCTGTCGGCCGCGCTGCGCGACCACGGCATCCTGGTCGGCGCCATCCGCCCGCCCACCGTGCCGGCCGGCAGCGCGCGCCTGCGCGTGACCTTCAGCGCCAGCCACAGCGAGGAGCAGGTCGACCGCCTGCTCGAAGCCCTGGAGCAGAGCTGGCGCCAGGTCTCCACCAGCCTGCTGGCGGAACTCGATGCCGAGGAGGGCGAGGATGCGTGACCAACTGATACTGCTGCCCGGCTGGGGCCTGGGCAGCGCGCCCCTGGAGCCGCTGCGCGACGCGCTGCTGGAGCAGGCGCCGCACCTGCACGTGCACATCGAGCCGTTGCCGCGCGAGGCCGACCCGGCGCTATGGCTGGACGAACTGGACGACGAGCTGCCCGAGGGCAGCTGGCTGGCCGGCTGGTCCCTGGGCGGCATGCTCGCCGCCGAGCTGGTCGCGCGCCGCGGCGAGGCCTGCCGCGGGCTGATCACCCTGGCCGCCAATGCCAGCTTCCGCCAGCTCGACGACTGGCCGCAGGCCATGCCCAACAGCGTCTTCGAGGACTTCTTCGAAGCCTTCCTGCTGGAGCCGGAACTGACGCGCAAGCGCTTCACCCTGCTGGTCAGCCAGGGCGCCCGCGACGCCCGCACCCTGGCGCGGCAGCTGCAGGTGGCGCTGCCGGCGCTGGAGACCGGGGCGCTGAGCGCCGGCCTGCAACTCCTGGGGCGCCTGGACACCCGCGCGGCGCTGGAGCGCTACGACGGCCCGCAGCTGCACCTGTTCGCCGGCAACGACGCGCTGGTCCCGGCCGGCGCCGCCGATGCGCTGCTGGGCTGGTTGCCGGACGTGGAAGTGAACACCATCGCCGGCGCCAGCCACGGCCTGCCGCTGGAGCGCCCGGACGAGGTGGCCGCGGCCATCCTGGCTTTCATCCACGAGGGCGACGATGTCTGATCCCCTGGGCGGCGCGCTGCCGGACAAGCGCCAGGTCGCCGCTTCCTTCTCCCGTGCGGCCGCCACCTACGATGCGGTGGCCGAACTGCAGCGCGGCGTCGGCGACAGCCTGCTGGCGCGCCTGCCGGCCGAGCTGGCGGTGCGTCGCTGGCTCGACCTGGGTTGCGGCACCGGGCACTTCAGCCGTGCCTTGGCCCAGCGCTTTGCCGAAGCCGAAGGCCTGGCGGTGGACATCGCCGAAGGCATGCTGCGCCATGCCCGCGAGCACGGCGGCGCGCAGCATTTCATCGGTGGCGACGCCGAGCGCCTGCCGCTGCGCGGCGAATGCTGCGACCTGCTGTTCTCCAGCCTGGTCATCCAGTGGTGCGCCGACCTGCCGGCGGTGCTCGGCGAGGCGCGCCGGGTGCTGCGCGAGGGCGGCGTGTTCGCCTTCAGCAGCCTGTGCATCGGCACCCTCGGCGAGCTGCGCGCCAGCTGGCAGGCGGTGGACGGCTTCGTCCACGTCAACCGCTTCCGCGCCTTCGCCGACTACCAGGCGCAATGCGCGGCCAGCGGGCTGGAAGTGCTGCAGCTGTCCACCGAAGACCGCGTGCTGCACTTCCCCGATCTGCGCAGCCTGACCCACGAACTCAAGGCCCTGGGCGCCCACAACCTCAACCCCGGCCGCCCCGGCGGGCTCACCGGGCGGGCGAGGGTGCGGGCGCTGATCGAGGCCTACGAACGCTTCCGCCAGCCCGAGGGGCTGCCGGCGACTTATAGGGTGGTCCACGCCATCCTGCGCAAACCCATCTCTTCGTAGGAGGGGACTCCGGCAAACACGACGCCCGTAGGATGGGTTGAGCGAAGCGATACCCATCACCGCCACCGCATGGGTTTCGCAAGCTCAACCCATCCTACGAAAGCCCCTCGGCGCAGCCGGCACCTACACGTATAGCCCTTGAGGAACCCCATGCCACACGCGTTTTTCATCACCGGCACCGACACCGAAATCGGCAAGACCACCATCGCCGCCGGCCTGCTGCACGCCGCGCGCATGGCCGGGATGTCCACCGCCGCCGCCAAGCCGGTGGCCTCCGGCTGTGAGCGCCGTCCCGAGGGCCTGCGCAACGGCGACGCCCTGGCCCTGCTGGGCGAGTGCAGCCTGCCGCTGGCCTACGAGGAGGTGAACCCCTTCGCCTTCGAACCGGCCATCGCCCCGCACCTGGCGGCCCGCGAAGTCGGCGTGGCGCTGAACGTGGACACCCTGGCCGGGCCGGTGCGCCACGTGCTGGCGCGTGGCGCCGACTTCACCCTGGTGGAAGGCGCCGGCGGCTGGCGCGTGCCCCTGGCCGGCGAAGAGAGCCTGTCGGACCTGGCCATCCGCCTCGACCTGCCGGTGATCCTGGTGGTGGGCGTGCGCCTGGGCTGCATCAACCATGCGGTGCTCAGCGCCGAGGCCATCCTGCGCGACGGCCTGCCGCTGGCCGGCTGGGTGGCGAACATCGTCGACCCCAGGACCTCGCGCCTGGAAGAGAACCTGGCGACCCTCGCCGAACGTCTGCCGGCGCCCTGCATCGGCCGCGTGCCGCACCTGGCCGCGCCGACGCCCATGGCAGTGGCCGCGCACCTGGACCTGGGCATTCTCGATCTTCCGGACTGATGGCCTTTGAATATCATCGGCGATCCTGTTTGAATAGGCGGCAGGTTCCAGCGAGGAAGATCGACCATGGAAATCTCCGGTAACGCATTCAGTACCGGTCTGCAGGGGCTGCAGCGCGGCCTGCAGCAGGTCGACCGTGCCGCCGCCCAGGTGGCCGCGCAGCCCGTGGCCAAGGACGACATCGCCCGGCCCGTGGTGGACATGGAAATGAGCAAGTACGCCGCCCTGGCGTCCAGCCGCGTCCTGCAGACCGCCGACGAAACCCTCGGGACGCTGATCGACATCAGCGTCTGACGCTTTTCCTCCCTTCAGAATTTCCTCTCAGCAGCTTCGGATAGTCGTCTGTCGACGGCCTGCGGCTGGGCTTTACTTATCCCTATCGATACCCGCGAATGCAGCGCTCTGGCCCGTGCCCTTGCGCGTGACCGGGCGGTCGGTTTGCGCGCTTGACAAGGGTAGGGCGTAAACGTATGTTTCAAACGCCTGTTTGAGAGTCGAGGCGCGCGGCGCATCGGCTGGGCGGCCGGGAACGCTCCCGTACAGCGACCGCAAGCACCGGTCGCCCATTAACCAGAACCCTTCGTAGAGGTTTACCGCTATGCCTGATTACAAGGCCCCCTTGCGTGATATCCGTTTCGTTCGCGACGAGCTGCTGGGCTACGAAGCGCACTACCAGAACCTGCCGGGCGCCCAGGACGCCACGCCGGACATGGTCAATGCCATCCTCGAAGAGGGTGCCAAGTTCTGCGAACAGGTGATCGCCCCGCTGAACCGCGTCGGCGACCAGGAAGGTTGCACTTGGAGCCCCGAGGGCGTGAAGACCCCCAGCGGCTTCAAAGAGGCCTACCAGCAATTCGTCGAAGGCGGCTGGCCGAGCCTGGCCCATGACGTCGAGCACGGCGGCCAGGGCCTGCCGGAATCCCTGGGCATGGCCATCAGCGAAATGATCGGCCAGGCCAACTGGTCCTGGGGCATGTACCCGGGCCTGTCCCACGGCGCCATGAACACCCTGCACGCCCACGGCACCCCGGAGCAGCAGGCCACCTACCTGACCAAGCTGGTGTCCGGCGAGTGGACCGGCACCATGTGCCTGACCGAGCCGCACTGCGGCACCGACCTGGGCATGCTGCGCACCAAGGCCGAGCCCCAGGCCGACGGCACCTACAAGGTCACCGGCACCAAGATCTTCATTTCCGCCGGCGAACACGACATGGCCGACAACATCGTCCACATCGTGCTGGCCCGCCTGCCCGACGCCCCGCAGGGCACCAAGGGCATCTCGCTGTTCATCGTGCCGAAGTTCCTGCCCAACGCAGAAGGCGGCGTAGGCGAGCGCAACGCCGTTTCCTGCGGCTCCATCGAGCACAAGATGGGCATCCACGGCAACGCCACCTGCGTGATGAACTTCGACGCCGCCACCGGCTTCCTGATCGGCCCGCCGAACAAGGGCCTGAACTGCATGTTCACCTTCATGAACACCGCTCGCCTGGGCACCGCGCTGCAAGGCCTGGCCCACGCCGAGATCGGTTTCCAGGGGGGCATCGCCTACGCCCGCGAGCGTCTGCAGATGCGTTCGCTGACCGGCCCGAAAGCCCCGGAAAAGGCCGCCGACCCGATCATCGTGCACCCGGACGTGCGCCGCATGCTGCTGACCGCCAAGGCGTTCGCCGAAGGCAACCGCGCCATGCTGTACTTCGCCGCCAAGCAGGTCGACATCGTCCAGCGCAGCCAGGACGAAGAGCAGAAGAAAGCCGCTGACGCGATGCTGGCCTTCCTCACCCCGATCGCCAAGGCGTTCATGACCGAAGTCGGCTTCGAAGCGGCCAACCACGGTGTGCAGATCTACGGCGGCCACGGCTTCATCGCCGAGCACGGCATGGAGCAGAACGTCCGCGACAGCCGCATCTCCATGCTGTACGAAGGCACCACCGGCGTTCAGGCGCTGGACCTGCTGGGCCGCAAGGTGCTGATGACCCAGGGCGAGGCGCTCAAGGGCTTCACCAGGATCGTGCACAAGTTCTGCCAGGCCAACGAAGGCAACGAAGCCGTCAAGGAATTCGTCGCCCCGCTGGCCGCGCTGAACAAGGAGTGGGGCGAGCTGACCATGAAGGTCGGCATGGCCGCCATGAAGGACCGCGAGGAAGTCGGTGCCGCTTCGGTGGACTACCTGATGTTCTCCGGCTACGCCTGCCTGGCCTACTTCTGGGCCGACATGGCGCGCCTGGCTGCCGAGAAACTGGCGGCCGGCACCAGCGAGGAGGGCTTCTACAAGGCCAAGCTGCAGACTGCGCGCTTCTACTTCCAGCGCATCCTGCCGCGTACCCGCGCTCACGTCGCCGCCATGCTGTCCGGCGCCAGCAACCTGATGGACATGGCCGAGGAAGATTTCTCCCTCGGTTACTGATCCTGCCGCTGCCGTCAGCCCGCTGCATGGCGGGTTGCTCAGAAAGCACCCTGCGAGCCCAGTGCTCGCAGGGTGTTTTCGTTTCCACGCCTGCACTTCTTGGCGCATGGCTTGATCGCTATACCAATATAGGTATAGAGTCGTCCGGCCATTCACAAGGAAGCCGAGCCATCAGTGAAGTCGTTGATCTGGATGGGCAGCAGCAAGAGGGATCTTCTGGATATGCCTGACGATGTCCAAGATGTGTTCGGCTTTGCCCTGCACCAGGCGCAGGAAGGTGGCAAGCATCCCCAGACCAAGCCGATGAAAGGCTTCTCGGGGGCCGGCGTGCTGGAGGTTGTCGAAGACCATGATGGCGACACCTATCGAGCGGTCTACACAGTGAAATTTGCAAGGGCGGTCTATGCTCTGCACTGCTTCCAGAAGAAATCGACCAAGGGCATAGAGACTCCGCAGCACGACCTGGAGCTGATCAGGAAAAGGCTGAAGGATGCGCAAGCCCATGCGAAGAGCGTAGAGAATGATTGAGTTCGAAGAAGGCAGCGGCAACGTCTATGCCGACCTCGGCAGGGCCGATGCAGGCGAGATGCAGGTCAAGGCCAGGCTGGCATCCAAGATCGGCAGCATCATCAAGGCCCGCCACTTGACCCAGACCCAGGCGGCGGAAATCCTCGGGCTCCCTCAACCCAAGGTTTCCGACATGTTGCGTGGGAAATTCAGAGGCATCAGCGAGGCCAAGATGATCGACTGCCTGGCCCGGCTCGGACGTGACGTGCAGATCGTGGTCAAGGCCGCACCCCGCTCACGCCGTGAGGGCCGGGTGGAAGTAGTCTTCGCCTGATCGAGCCCGCCCTCCGGCGGGCTTTTTCGTGTGTGGCCGCAGTGTCGGCCAGGCGCCGGTTATGGCCGCGCATTCATCGCGCGCAGAGTGATTGCCGGGGCTTTCCGGCGCACAGTAGGTTCGGGGTTGATCCGCGCCGCTTTGGCGCCGAACCGACTGGAGAACCGCCATGCCCGAGTACAAGGCACCCCTGCGCGACATGCGCTTCCTGATCGACGAAGTCTTCGACTTTGCCGGCCGCTACCAGGCCCTGGGGGCGACCGATGCCAGCCCGGACATGGTTTCCGCCATCCTCGAGGAGGGCGCCAAGTTCTGCGAGCAGGTGCTGGCCCCGCTGAACCGCTCCGGCGACGAGGAAGGCTGCCACTTCGACAACGGCGTGGTGACCACGCCCAAGGGCTTCAAGGAGGCCTTCGCGCAGTACGTCGAGGGCGGCTGGAACGGTGTGTCCTCCGACCCGGCCTACGGCGGCCAGGGCCTGCCGCATTCCCTCGGCCTGCTGGTCAGCGAGATGATCGGCGCGGCCAACTGCTCCTGGGCCATGTACCCCGGCCTGACCAAGGGCGCCATGGCCGCCATCCACGCCCACGGCAGCGCCGAGCAGAAGCAGGCCTACCTGCCGCGCATGACCGCCGGCACCTGGACCGGCACCATGTGCCTGACCGAACCGCACTGCGGCACCGACCTGGGCATCATCAAGACCCGCGCCGTGCCCAACGCCGACGGCAGCTACGCCATCAGCGGCACCAAAATCTTCATCTCCGCCGGCGAGCACGACCTGAGCGAGAACATCATCCACCTGGTGCTGGCCAAGCTGCCCGACGCGCCGGCCGGCACCAAGGGCATCTCGCTGTTCATCGTGCCCAAGTTCCTGCTCGACGCCAGCGGCGAGGCCGGCGCGCGCAACGCCGTGGCCTGCGGCTCCATCGAGCACAAGATGGGCATCAAGGCCTCGGCCACCTGCGTGATGAACTTCGACGGCGCCACCGGCTACCTGATCGGCGAGGCCAACAAGGGCCTGGCCTGCATGTTCACCATGATGAACCACGCGCGCCTGGGCACCGGCATGCAGGGCCTGTGTCTCGGCGAAGTGAGCTACCAGGGCGCCGTGAAGTACGCCCAGGAGCGCCTGCAGATGCGCGCCCTGACCGGGCCCAAGGCGCCGGACAAGCCGGCCGACCCGATCATCGTCCACCCCGACGTGCGGCGCATGTTGCTGACCATGAAGGCCTTCAACGAGGGCAACCGTGCCCTGGCCTACTTCACCGCGCAGTTGCTGGACATCGAGCACCTGTCCGACAACGCTGAGGAACGCGAGCAGGCGGCCAACCTGCTGGCCTTCGTCACCCCGATCTGCAAGGCCTTCATGACCGACACCGGGCTGGAGGTGACCAACCACGGCATGCAGGTGTTCGGCGGCCACGGCTTCATCCGCGAGTGGGGCATGGAGCAGTTGGTGCGCGACTGCCGCATCGCCCCGATCTACGAAGGCACCAACGGCATCCAGGCCCTGGACCTGCTGGGCCGCAAGGTGCTGGGCAGCCAGGGCAAGCTGCTGCTGGGCTTCACCAAGCTGGTCCACCAGCTGTGCCAGGCCAACGCCGAGCACCCGCAGCTCAAGGCCCAGGTGGCGCAGCTGGCGGCGCTGAACAAGCAGTGGGGCGAGTTGACCCAGAAGGTCGGCATGGCGGCCATGAAGAACCCCGACGAAGTGGGCGCGGCGGCGGTGGACTACCTGATGTTCTCCGGCTACGTCACCCTCGGCTACTTCTGGCTGCGCATGGCCCTGGTGGCCCGGCAGAAACTGGAGGAGGGCGCCGCCGAGGCGGACTTCTACCAGGCCAAGCTGGCCACCGCGGACTTCTACTTCGCCCGCCTGCTGCCGCGCGCCGCGGCGCACCTGGCGGCGGTGGAAGCCGGCGGCGAGACGTTGATGCGCCTGTCCGCCGAGCAGTTCGCGCTCTGATCGCGCTGCCAGCGGCCCCGGTTGCCCCAGGGCGGCCGGGGCCGCTGGCTGTCCGGTGGATAAATATTGTGACCAATAATTAATTATTCGGTCACAACATGACGCTATGTCTCTGAAGTGTTTGCGGAGTAAGCTCCGCCGGCGTACCCTTGCGTACCTTCTATCCTGAATACCGCTGGCTGCTTGTTCAGCCGTTGTTTCGCTCGAGGATTCCCAACATGGCTGACTACAAAGCACCCCTGCGCGACATGCAATTCGTCCTCAACGAAGTCTTCGAGGTCAGTAAGCTCTGGGCCGAACTGCCCGGCCTGGCCGAGATCGTCGACGTCGATACCGCCGGCGCCATTCTCGAGGAAGCCGGCAAGGTCACCGCGGGCGTGATCGCCCCGCTCAACCGCAGCGGCGACGAGGAAGGCTGCAGCTGGAGCGCCGAGGGTGTGAAGACCCCGGCCGGCTTCCCCGAGGCCTACCGCACCTACGCCGAAGGCGGCTGGGTGGGCGTGGGCGGTTCGCCGGAGTTCGGCGGCATGGGCATGCCCAAGGTGATAGGCGCGCAGGTCGAGGAAATGGTCAACTCGGCCAACCTGTCCTTCGGCCTGTACCCGATGCTTACCGCCGGCGCCTGCCTGTCGCTGCTCAACCACGCCAGCGAAGAGCTCAAGGCCAAGTACCTGCCGAACATGTACGCCGGCACCTGGGCCGGTTCCATGTGCCTGACCGAGCCCCACGCCGGCACCGACCTGGGCATCATCCGAACCAAGGCCGAGCCCCAGGCCGACGGCAGCTACAAGGTCAGCGGCACCAAGATCTTCATCACCGGCGGCGAGCACGACCTGACCGAGAACATCGTCCACCTGGTGCTGGCCAAGCTGCCCGACGCGCCGGCCGGCTCCAAGGGCATCTCGCTGTTCCTGGTGCCCAAGGTGCTGGTCAACGAGGACGGTTCCCTGGGCGAGCGCAACGCCGTGTCCTGCGGCTCCATCGAGCACAAGATGGGCATCAAGGCCTCGGCCACCTGCGTGATGAACTTCGACGGCGCCACCGGCTGGATCGTCGACGCGCCGAACAAAGGCCTGGCGGCCATGTTCACCATGATGAACTACGAGCGCCTGGGCGTTGGCATCCAGGGCCTGGCCACCGGCGAGCGTTCCTACCAGAGCGCCGTGGAATATGCCCGCGAGCGCATCCAGAGCCGCGCGCCGACCGGCCCGGTAGCCAAGGACAAGGCCGCCGACCCGATCATCGTGCACCCGGACGTGCGCCGCATGCTGCTGACCATGAAAGCGCTGAACGAGGGCGGCCGCGCCTTCTCCAGCTACGTCGCCATGCAGCTGGACACCGCCAAGTACAGCGAAGACACCGCCGTGCGCCAGCGCGCCGAGAGCCTGGTGGCGCTGCTGACCCCGGTGGCCAAGGCCTTCCTCACCGACATGGGCCTGGAAACCACCGTGCACGGCCAGCAGATCTTCGGCGGCCACGGCTTCATCCGCGAGTGGGGCCAGGAGCAACTGGTGCGCGACTGCCACATCACCCAGATCTACGAAGGCACCAACGGCATCCAGGCGCTGGACCTGGTGGGCCGCAAGATCGTCGGCAGCGGTGGCGCCTTCGCCAAGCTGTTCAGCGACGAAATCCGCGCCTTCACCGCCTCGGCCGGCGCCGAGCTGGCCGAGTTCACCGGCCCGCTGAACGCCGCCGTGCAGAACCTGGAAGAACTGACCACCTGGCTGCTGGACCGCGCCAAGGCCAACCCCAACGAGATCGGCGCGGCCTCGGTCGAATACCTGCACGTGTTCGGCTACACCGCCTACGCCTACATGTGGGCGCTGATGGCCCGCGCGGCGCTGGGCAAGGAAGGTCAGGACGACTTCTACGCCAGCAAGCTGGGCACCGCGCGCTTCTATTTCGCCCGCCTGCTGCCGCGCATCCACTCCTTGACCGCCTCGGTGAAAGCCGGCAGCGAGTCGCTGTACCTGCTCGACGCTGCGCAGTTCTGATCGGCGCAACCTGACAGGGCCCCGCTTCGGCGGGGCCTTGTCGTTTCAGGGGTGCAACGGTTTTGTAAGCCTAGGCTTACACGTCGTGGTGTCATTTGGCGTCTATCGGCTCGTCGGCGCGAGGGGTAATCTTCTTCTCAGTCAGGACATTGCGCAGGAAGCGCCGACGACAAAACGGAAAGAAAGGGATTCCACCACGGACGGTGGCCAGCACGGACGTCAGGATATCGGTCTGCAAAACCCCGCTCGCAAGGCGGGGTTTTCTTTTGCCTGCGATTTTTCCTGCCCGGCCAACTGTAGCGGGCCCTGCCCGCGATTCGCACGCAGGGCGCGCTCCTACAGGGGGACGGTGCGGGTGGGGCGGCGTAGGAGATCTCATCCGCGATCCGCGCCGGGACGCCCGGCTATCGCGGACAAGGTCCGCTCCTACGGGGGAGGAATACCGTGCCTCCCGGCAACCTGTAGGAGCGGGCCCTGCCCGCGATTCGCGCGCAGGGCGTGCTCCTACAAGGGGAATGGCGCGGGTGGGGCGGCGTAGGAGCGGATCTCATCCGCGATCCGCGCCGGGACGCCCGGCTATCGCGGACAAGGTCCGCTCCTACGCTCTCCGGCAAACACAACGCCCCGTAGGATGGTGTTGAGCGAAGCGATACCCATCGCCACGACCGCATGGGTTTCGCCAAGGCTCAACCCATCCTACGAAGAGCACTCTGGCGCGGCCTGCAAGACAGTCGCGCCTACGAAAAACTCTGCACCACGCCTTCCAGCAGGGAGCGCAGCAACTCCACGGTGCTGTGCTGGCGCTGCGCATCGCGGTACACCAGCCCCACGCTCAGCGGAATGCGCGGCTCGCTCAACGGCTTCCACAGCAGGTCGCGGTTGCTGTGCAGTTGCCGCGCACGGCCCGGCAGCACCGTGGCGAAGCGGCTGTGGGGCAGGCTGTCGAGGATGCCGCTCATGTGGTTCAGCTCGGCCTGCACCCGCGGCCGGCGGCCGATGGCGGCCAGTTGTTCCTGCCAGATCTGCCGGGCGCGGAATTCCTCGCCGAGCAGCAGCATCGGCAGCTCCGCGGCCTGGGCCAGGGACACCTTCTTGAACTCGCGCAGCGGGTGGTCGGCGGGGATCACCAGTTGCAACTCGTCCGGGTACAGCTCCACACCGTGCAGCGCCGGCTGGCGCGGCGGCAGGAAGCCGATGCCGATGTCCAACTGCCCGGCCAGCAGCCGGCGTTCGATCTCCACCCCGGACAGCTCGTAGATGCGCACCTGCAAATGCGGCTGCGCGGCGTGCAGGCGCTCCACCAGATAGGGCACCAGGCTGGCGTTGACCGTCTGCAGCACGCCGATGGCCAGGCTGCGCGCGGCCTGGCCGCGGAAGCCGCGCAGGGCCTCGTGGGCGCGCTCCAGGCCTTCGAGCAGGGGCACGGCATGGTTGTACAGCGTGTGTGCCGCCACTGTCGGCACCAGGCGCTTGCCGACGCGCTGGAACAGGGCCACGTCCAGGCTCCGCTCCAGTTGGCGGATCTGCTGCGACAGCGCCGGCTGCGACAGGGCCAGGCGCTCGGCGGCGCGGCCGACGTGGCCTTCCTCGTAGAGCGCGACGAAATAGCGGAGCTGGCGGAAATCCATAAGCTTGGCTTATCAACGAAACTGGAAAATCGAAATGGATAGGAGCCTATCCGAGGCTCTAGTCTAGTGCCTGTCCGCTGCTGCAGACGGGTAGACAAAGGTGGAAGGCATCGTCATCCAGGGTGTTTTCATAGGCAAAGTCGAAGAGTGCTGGGGCGGCCTGGTCAGCGCCATCGACAAGCTGGAAACCCGCGAAGAAGTCTGGCTGGGCAGCGAAGGCCTGCCCGGCGACGAACAGGCCGACCTGCGCCACCACGGCGGCCTCGACCGCGCGCTGCACCACTACCCGGCCGAGCACTACCGCCACTGGCGCAAGCAGCACCCGCAACAGCGCTGGCAGCAACCGGCCTTCGGCGAGAACCTCTCGACCTTCGGCGTCAGCGAGGCGGATGTGTGCATCGGCGACCTGTTCCGCTGGGGCGATGCGCTGATCGAGGTCAGCCAGCCGCGTTCGCCGTGCTACCGCCTGGGGCGCCGCTGGAACCTTCCGGAACTGCCGCTGGAGTTGCAGCAGCAGGGGCGCTGCGGCTGGTTCTACCGGGTGCGCCGCGCCGGCATGGTCAGCGCCGCCGCGCCGCTGGAGCTGGTGCAGCGGCACTACCCGCAGCTGAGCGTCGCCAGCCTGCTGCGCTGGTACTTCGGCGAACCGCTGGAGCGTTGCGGCCTGCGCCAGATGATGGCGTGCGACGCGCTCTCGCTGCGCTGGCGCAAGACCGCCGCGCAACGCCTGGCCAGTGGCGTGGTGGAAGACTGGACGGCCCGCCTGCAGGGCCCTGAATGCCTGGGCAGCGGCCCCGCCTGACGCGGCGGCTGCCCACAACCTGCCTCGCGCCCGCCCCCGGACGTCGTTTTGGTCCATCGGGGCGGCTTTTATTCCCGGCCGGGGCGTTCTGCCCCGGGACCGGCGGCGGCCTGCCGGCCGCATCGCGGATGAATCCGCTCCTACGCTGCACCAGCCATGGCGTAGCCCATGTAGGAGCGCGCCCTGCGCGCGAATCGCGGGCAGGGCCCGCTCCTACACCCTCAGGCGAACACGCACCGTAGGATGGGTTGAGCGGAGCGATACCCATCGCCAATGACCGCATGGGTTTCGCAGGCTCAACCCATCCTACGAGGGAAAGACAGGGCTTCAGAGTTCGATCTCGCCGCCCGCCAGCGCGCACAGCTCGGTGAAGTCGACGATCTCCGTCTCCCGCCCGTTGACCCGCAACAGGCCGTTCTTCTGCAGGCGGGTGAAGCTGCGCGACACGGTCTCCACCGCCAGCCCCAGGTAGTCGCCGATCTCGTGGCGCGACATGCTCAGGCGAAAGCGCAGGGCGGAGAAGCCGCGCTCGCGGAAGTGCGCGGAGATGTTCAGCAGGAAGGCGGCGATCCGCGAGTCGGCGTTGAGCCGCGAGAGCAGCAGCTTCATCTGCTGGTCCTCGCGGATCTTGCGGCTCATCATCAGCAGCAGCTGGTGCGACAGCCCGGGAATCTGCTGTGACAGCAGCTCCAACTGGTCGAAGGGAATCTCGCTGCACAGGGTGCTTTCCAGGGCGATGGCCGACACCGGATAGCGGCCCTCGTCCATGCCGGAGAAGCCGAAGATCTCGTTGGCGTAATAGAAGCCGGTGATCTTCTCCAGGCCCTGCTCGTTGGTGGTCACCGTCTTCAGCGAGCCGGACCGCACCAGGTAGACGTTGTGGAAGGCGTCGCCCTGGCGGAACAGGTGGTCGCCCTTGTGCAGCAGGTGGCCGGGCTTGATGAGGGCTTCCAGCTCCTGGAGCTTGTCGTCGCTGAGGGTGGGCGGTGCCAGTCGGCAATTCTTGCAATAAGGCTGCGGCTTCAGCATCCGATTCATCCGGTTATCCCCTGTACGCCCGACCGAACCGCGTCCGGCGGCCTTTTTATCTCCTAAGAACATAGCAATAGATGGGCGTCTGTCATCCCGCGCGCACGGTCCGGCTTCCCCCGGCTGGGCTGCCGCGGGTCGCTGTGGATTTGTGCCGGGCTGGCTTCATGAAATTAGTTGTGCTAGTTTTCATGAAAAACAAGCATGACAATTTCACGAGGTCGCCATGTTCCTGCAATCCAGCCAGCCCGTCGGCACCTACTACGCCGCCGCCAACCCGGAATTGCTGCAGCCCCGCGCGCAGCTGACGGATGCGCTGGAGGTCGAGGTACTGGTGATCGGCGCCGGCTTCAGCGGCCTGCACACCGCGTTGCAACTGGCCGAAGGTGGCCGCCAGGTCTGCGTCATCGAGGCCAGCCGCATCGCCTGGGCGGCCTCCGGGCGCAACGGCGGCCAGGCGCTGCCGGGCTGGTCCAGCGACCTCGGGCCGATCGAGGCCGACCTCGGCCATGAAGGCGCCCTGCGCCTGTGGCAGGGCATGCTCTGGGCCGCGCGGGAAATGCGCGACCTGCCGCAGCGCCACGGCTTCGACTGCGACTACCGCGTCGGCCACCTGTGGACCGCCGTACTGCCGCGCCGCGTCGGCATGCTCGAAGAGTGGCAGGGCGAGGCTGCGCGCCGCTGGGGCTACGAAGGCCTGCAGATGGTTTCCCGCGCCGAGCTGCCGCAGTGGATCGCCAGCGAACGCTACCTGGCCGGCCTGTACGACCCGAATTCCGCGCACCTCAACCCGCTGAAACTGGCCTACGGCCTCGCCGGCGCGCTGGAGAAGGCCGGCGGGCGCATCTTCGAGCAGACCCGCGCGCTGCGCTACAGCGAGCAGGGCAACGGCTACCTGGTCGAGACCGAGCATGCCAGCATCCGCTGCGCCGCCCTGGTGCTGGCCTGCAACGCCTACATCGACGGCCTGGACAAGGAAGTCTCCGCGCGCATCCTGCCGGTGGGCACCTACCAGGTCGCCACCGCGCCGCTGGGCGCCGAGCTTGCGCACTCGCTGCTGCCGAAGAACTGCTGCGTGACCGACAACCAGTTCGTCCTCGACTACTTCCGCCTCACCCCCGACCACCGCCTGCTGTTCGGCGGCGGCTGCACCTACCTGGGCGGCATGCCCTCGGACATCCGCGCCGCCACCCGGCCCTACGTCGAACGGGTGTTCCCGCAACTGCGCGGGGTGGAGCTGGAGTACGCCTGGGGCGGGCACATCGACTGCAGCATGCGGCGTACCCCGGACATCGGCCGCCGCGGCGACCTCTACTGGCTCCAGGGCTATTCCGGGCATGGCGTGCTGCCCAGCCTGGCCGCTGCCCACGCGGTCAGCCAGGCGATGCTGGGGCGCAGCGAGGAGCTCGACCTGTACCAGCGCCTGAGCAATCCCGGCTTCCCCGGCGGCCAGCGCTTCGCCGCGCCACTGGAAGCCGTCGGCAAAGCCTGGTATCGCTTGCGGGACTTCTTCTGAACCGAGCCGGACAGCGCCTATGCAAGAACACCAGAACGAACACCTCGCGACCCTCATCCGCGACCTGCGCAAGCACAAGAACCTGACCCTCGGCGCCCTGGCCGAGCGCATCGGCCGCTCGGTGGGCTTCCTCTCCCAGGTCGAGCGCGGCCTGTCGCGCCCCACCGTGGCGGACCTCACCGCCATCAGCGAAGCCCTCGGCGTGCCGACCACCTACTTCTACGCCGAGGGGCCGGCGCGCGAGCTGGCCTGGGTGACGCGCCCAGCCGACCGCCGCACGCTGTACTACGCCGGCGGCATCACCGACATCCTCGCCTCGCCGAACATGTCCGGCGGCTTCTCGATGCTCGACAGCATCCTCGCCCCCGGCGCCACCAGCGGCGAGGACCACCTCAACGACAGCTCCGAACAGGGCGGCTTCGTGCTGGAGGGCGAACTGACCCTCTGGTACCAGGACGAGACCGTCACCCTTTACCCCAACGACAGCTTCCAGCTGCCGCCGCACGCGAAATTCCGCTACGGCAACCTGACAGACAAACCAACGAGGGTGCTCTGGATCTTCACCTGAAGGCATCCGGCTGCGCCCGACACAGGCACCAAGAAGATGAACCGCCAAACCTTCCCCGACCTGCTCAGCGAAGTACGCGCCTTCCGCGCCCAGAACCCGGACGTGCGCTACGTCGACCTGATCTGCCTGGACATCCCCGGGCACTTCTACGGCAAGCGCTACCCGGTGGACATGCTGGAGAAAGTCGCCGCCGGCTCGCCCCTGAAACTGCCGCAGAACTGCGTGCTGCTGGGCGTGCAGGGTGGCCTGCACCCGATCGGCGACTACTGCTTCAACGACGGCGACCCGGACGCGCCGCGCCGGCTGATCCCCGGCACGCTCAAGCCGGTGCGCTGGGAGAGCCAGCCGCTGGGGCAGATGATCATCAGCTCCGACGGCACTGAGGCGCCCATCGAGTTCGAACCGCGGGAAGTGCTGGCGCGCGTGCTCAAGCGCCTGGAAGGCAAGGGCATCCGCCCGGTGGTGGCCTTCGAACTGGAGTTCTACCTGTTCGACAGGAAGCTCAAGGACGGCCTGCCGCAGTACCCGCGCGACCCGCTGTGCGACGACGAGGACGACCAGCCGAACATGCACATCGAGCGCCTGTCGCGCTTCTCCGACGTGCTGCATGAAATCGTCGAAGCCTCGCGCGAGCAGGGCGTGGACGCCAACGTCATCACCGCCGAGATCGGCCCGGGCCAGTTCGAGATCAACTTCGCCCACTGCGAGGACGGCCTGCACGCCGCCGACCAGGCCGCGCTGTTCACCCGCGCCACCCGTGGCGTGGCGCTCAAGCACGGGCACCGCGCCAGCTTCATGAGCAAGCCCTACCTGCACGCGCCGGGCAGCGGCATGCACGTCCACGTCAGCCTGTACGACCGCGACGGCCGCAACCTGCTCGACGGCGAGGGCCAGCGCCCGCTGCGCCACGCCGTGGCCGGCTGCCTGGAACTGCTGCCGCACTGCATGCCGATCTTCGCCGCCAACCACAACGCCTACCGCCGCTACGGCTCCCGGGTGAACGCGGCGAGCAAGGCCAGCTGGGGCTTCGAAGACCGCGACGCGTGCATCCGCATCCCCGAGTCCGACGGCCGGAACCTGCGCATCGAGCACCGCCTGGCCGGCGCCGACGCCAACCCGTATCTGGTCCTGGCGGCCATCCTCACCGGCATGGAATACGGCCTGGAAGCGGGCAAGGAGCCCATCGCCCCGCTGAACGAAGACCGCGACAGCGGCATCGACTTCCCCCGCGACATGCTCGGCGCGGTGGCGGCCATGGAGAACCACCCGGTGGTCAAGGAAGGCCTCGGCAGCGAGTTCGTCTTCGTCTACTGCGAGAACAAGCGCCACGACCATCTGGAATTCATGGACGAGGTCAGTGCGCGGGAATACCGCTGGTTCCTGTAGGAACCGGTATTCAAGGAAGCGGCGGGGAGGGTAGCCCCGCCGCGGCGTCCGCCGTTTGGGCGGACGCAAGGCATGGAATGCCTGGAGGGAAAGCCGCGCTGCCGGGCGGGTAGCCCCCTCGACGAGGGCGGTAGCGCGGTTCGCGCCGCAAGGGCGCGGGTGTCGCTGGCGGCGGCCGGGTAGGGCCGCCGCCGTCGCATCAGCCGATGGTCATCAGGCTGGCGTTGCCGCCGGCGGCCGCGGTGTTCACGCTCAGGGCGTGCTCCACCAGCAGGCGTTCCAGCGGTACGTCGGTTTCACCCTTGCCCAGGCCGTGCACGCCAACGATGGCGCCCTTGCGCTTGGCAGCCTGTTCGCACACCTCGCGCAGCTGGTCGGAATCGCCGTGGTGCAGGATGGCGTCGAAGGCGGCTTCGGCGGCGGTCCAGTCGTTGACCAGCTCGATACGCTTCTGCACTTCCTTCGGCAGGCTGTCGCGCAGCTCGCGCTGGCTTGCCGGCCATACCGCCAGGCTGCCCACCGCCAGGGTGGCGGCCAGTTGCACCAGCAGGTCGGCACGCTCCTCGGCAATGTTCAGCACGCGCTCGCGCGGCAGCAGGGTGTAGGTGTTGCGCTCGCCGGTCGGGCCGGTCAGCACGTGGCAGGCGTAGCTCTGCGCCAGGCTGGCGAACTCGTCCGCCACCTTCGCCAGTTCCGGCTCCTGCTTGGCTGCCCAGTCGCGCAGGGCTTGCAGGGACTTCTCGCGCTCGGCCGGGCGCGGTAGGGCCTGCACGTTGTCGCCGGCCAACTGCCTGGCCACCGCATCGCGCGGGCGGGTCGACAGCAGGCGGAACAGGTACAGCGGGCCGCCGGCCTTCGGGCCGGTGCCGGACAGACCTTCGCCGCCGAAGGGCTGCACGCCGACCACGGCGCCGACGATGTTGCGGTTCACGTACAGGTTGCCGACGTGGGCGTTGCCCACCACCTGGCTGATGGTCTCGTCGATGCGGGTGTGCACGCCGAGGGTCAGGCCGTAGCCGGAGGCGTTGATCTGCGCCAGCAACTGGTCCAGGTCGGAACGCTCGTAGCGCACCAGGTGCAGCACCGGGCCGAAGATTTCGCGCTTGAGCTCGTCGAAGCTGTCCAGCTCGATCAGCGTCGGCACCACGAAGGTGCCGCGCTTGAGCGCGTCGCCGTTGACCCGCGCGGCCTGGAAGACCTTGCGGCCCTTGTCGCGCATGGCCTGGATGTGGCGGTCGATGTTGCCCTTGGCCTCGGCGTCGATCACCGGGCCGATGTCCACGTTCAGGTGCTCCGGCGAGCCGATTGTGTATTCGGCCATGGCGCCCTTGAGCATCTGCACCACGCGGTCGGCCACGTCGGCCTGCACGCACAGTACGCGCAGGGCCGAGCAGCGCTGGCCGGCGCTGTCGAAGGCGGAGTTGATCACGTCCACCACCACCTGCTCGGCCAGCGCCGAGGAGTCGACGATCATCGCGTTCATCCCGCCGGTCTCGGCGATCAGCGGAATGGCGCGGCCCTGGGCGTCCAGGCGGCCGGCGATGTTGCGCTGGAGGATGCCGGCGACCTCGGTGGAGCCGGTGAACATCACGCCGCGCACGCGCTCGTCGCCGACCAGGCGGGCGCCAACGGTTTCGCCGCGGCCCGGCAGCAGCTGCAGCACGCCGGCCGGCACGCCGGCTTCCAGCAAGATGCGCACGGCCTGGGCGGCGATCAGCGGGGTCTGCTCGGCCGGCTTGGCCAGCACGGTGTTGCCGGCGGCCAGTGCGGCGGCCACCTGGCCGCTGAAGATCGCCAGCGGGAAGTTCCACGGGCTGATGCACACCACCGGGCCCAGCGGGCGGTGGCTGTCGTTGGAGAAGCTGCGGGCCTGGGCCGCGTAGTAGCGCAGGAAGTCCACCGCCTCGCGCACCTCGGCGATGGCGTTGGCGAAGGTCTTGCCGGATTCGCGCACCAGCAGGCCCATCAGCTGCTGCATCTCGCTTTCCATCTGGTCGGCGGCGCGCTCCAGCACGGCGGCGCGCTCTTCCGGCAGGGTGGACTGCCAGATCGGCCCGCTGGCCTGGGCGCTGAGCAGGGCGTTGTTCACGTCCGCCTCGCTGGCCTCGTGTACCTGGCCGACGATGTCGCGGTGGTCGGCCGGGTTCTTCACCGGCTCGGCCGCGGCGGGCGCCGGGGCTTCGCCGCCGAGCACCGGCTGGGCGACGTAGGCCTGGTTGGTGCTGGTCAGCAGCGCCGAGGAGAGCGAGCCCAGGCGGTGTTCGTTGGCCAGGTCCAGGCCGGCGGAGTTGGCCCGGCCTTCGCCGTAGAGGTCACGCGGCAGCGGGATGCGCGGGTGCGGCAGGCCGAGGGTGCCTTCCTGGGCGGCCATCTGCTCGACCTGCTGCACCGGGTCGGTCACCAGGTCCTGCAGCGAGATGCTGTGGTCGGCGATGCGGTTGACGAAGCTGGTGTTGGCGCCGTTTTCCAGCAGGCGGCGCACCAGGTAGGCCAGCAGCGTCTCGTGGCTGCCCACCGGGGCGTAGATGCGGCACGGGCGGTTGAACTTGCCGTCGGCGACCTTGCCCACCACCTGCTCGTACAGCGGCTCGCCCATGCCGTGCAGGCACTGGAACTCGTACTGGCCCGGGTAGTAGTTCTGCCCGGCGATCTGGTAGATGGCCGACAGCGAATGGGCGTTGTGGGTGGCGAACTGCGGGTAGATGGCCTCCGGCACCGCCAGCAGCTTACGCGCGCAGGCGATGTAGGAAACGTCGGTGTAGGGCTTGCGGGTGTAGACCGGGTAGCCCTCCAGGCCGTTGACCTGGGCCAGCTTGATCTCGCTGTCCCAGTAGGCGCCCTTCACCAGGCGGATCATCAGGCGGTGACGGCTGCGCTTGGCCAGGTCGATCACGTAGTCGATCACGTACGGGCAGCGCTTCTGGTAGGCCTGGATGACGAAGCCGATGCCGTTCCAGCCGCTCAGCGACGGCTCGAAGCACAGGCGCTCCAGCAGGTCGAGGGAGATTTCCAGGCGGTCGGCTTCCTCGGCGTCGATGTTGATGCCGATGTCGTACTGCTTGGCCATCTGCGTCAGGCCCAGCAGGGTCGGGTACAGCTCGTCCATCACCCGGTCGTACTGCGCGCGGCTGTAGCGCGGGTGCAGCGCCGAGAGCTTGATGGAGATGCCCGGGCCTTCGTAGATGCCGCGGCCGTGGGAGGCCTTGCCGATGGCGTGGATGGCCTGCTCGTAGGAGGCCAGGTAGCGCTTGGCGTCCTCGTCGGTGAGTGCGGCTTCGCCGAGCATGTCGTAGGAATAGCGGAAGCCGCGGCTTTCCATGTTCGCGGCGTTGGCCAGGGCCTCGCCGATGGTCTCGCCGGTGACGAACTGCTCGCCCATCAGGCGCATGGCCATGTCCACGCCCTTGCGGATCAGCGGCTCGCCGCTCTTGCCGATGATGCGGTTGAGCGAGGAGGTCATGCCCGCCTCGGTGTGGGTGGACACCAGCTTGCCGGTGATCAGCAGGCCCCAGGACGCGGCGTTGACGAACATCGACGGGCTCTGGCCCAGGTGCTGGCTCCAGTTGCCGTTGCTGATCTTGTCGCGGATCAGCGCGTCGCGGGTGGCCTTGTCCGGAATGCGCAGCAGCGCCTCGGCCAGGCACATCAGCGCCACGCCCTCCTGGGACGACAGCGAGAACTCCTGCAGCAGGCCCTGCACCAGGCCCTGGCGGCCGCCGGCGCTCTTCTGGTTGCGCAGCTTCTCGGCGATGCCCAGGGCCATCTTGTTGGCGGCCTCGGCTTTGTCCTGCGGCAGGCGGGCCTGCTCCAGCAGCATCGGCAGGGCCTCGGTTTCCGGGCGGCGGTAGGCGGAAGTGATGGCGGCGCGCAGCACCGACTGCGGCAGGATGCTCTCGGCGAAGTCCAGGAACACCTGCAGGCCCTGCTCGTTCAGCGCCTCCAGCGACTCCTCGCCGGCCGCGGCGGCCAGGCCGGACTGCGCGGCGGGGGAGAGACCACCCTCGATCTGCTCCAGATAGTTGAAGATCGCCTGCTTGATGATCCAGTGCGGCGTGCGCTCGATGGCTTGGGCGGCTTGCTTCAGACGTTCACGGGTGGCGTCGTCCAGCTTCACGCCAAGGGTGGTGGTGGCCATGGTTGTACCTGTTATTGAAAGTGGGCACGGCGGAAATGTGGCGAGAATTTAAACGCCGGACGACAAAGGTGCAACCAGGTGCAACCAGCCATTGGTCGAAGCCGACGGACTGTGTAGAAAGGTGACCATGCTGGCGGATGCAGCGGATGCCCGGCGATCGCTGCAAGAAGCGGACCTTGCCTGGCATTTTAGGAGAGCGGGCATCTGCGCGCTGGGGCGGGAGCGGGGTTGCACCTTTTCGGTACGCAGAGGCCTGACTCTGCCCGCAACCATGGCCCGCAAAAGGATTGAACGCCAGCGAAGCGGCCGTGGTCGATGCTGGTGTCAGTAGCCATAGTTACAAGGAGCACCCGCCATGGACCTGATCCGCATCCTCATCGCCATCATCCTCCCGCCCCTGGGTGTGTTCCTCCAGGTCGGCTTCGGCGGGGCGTTCTGGCTGAACATCCTGCTGACGTTGCTGGGGTACATCCCGGGCATCGTGCATGCGGTTTACATCATTGCGAAGCGGTGAGGCGGGGTCCGGTCAAGTCTGTCGGCGCTAGAGCGAGGCCCGGCAGCCCTCTCCCTAACCCTCTCCCTGAAGGGAGAGGGGACCGTTGGGCAGGCGCTGGTGCTCTGGAGCCAGCCGGCAACACCGAAAGTTACCGACTGAAGCCGGTCCCCCTCTCGGCACGAACAAGCCCCCTCTCCCTTCAGGGAGAGGGCTGGGGAGAGGGAGCCCAAGTCAAAGACCACACCAGAGCCAACCCTGGCGCCCCGTAGGATGGCGTTGAGCGCAGCGATACCCATCACCATGCATACCGCCCAACCCTACGACTCCCGCCGAACCTCCCGCTCCATCAACCCCACCGCATCCCCAAACCGCACCCACAACTTCCCCTGCCAATCCAGCACGCTCAACTGCTGCCCCTGCACCCGCTTCACCCTTCGCCGCGGCAAATCCGGATCACTCTGCCGCGCATCCCGCAACGCCGGCACCACCTCATTGCTCAACCACTGCCGCAAGCCCCGGTTCTCCGGGTGATAGAAATGCACCATCAGCAACGCATACACGCCGCTCTCGCTGACCAGCCACTCACGCGTCACCTCGCCGCCAGCCACCTGCAGACACTCGAACCGCTGCTGGTCGGCATCCAGTTTGTGGATAACCCGCGTGGACACATGGCTGTTGGTCAGCCGCGCCAGGTCGCGCCCGACGAACCACGCCTGGTTCTCGATCAGCACCGCCCGCAGGGGCCGGCGATGGCGCAGGAAAACCGAAGGGACGAGAACGGAATCGGAAGTAGAAGAAAGGCTCATGCTGTCGCTCCTTGCTGCATCGAAGAAGCCGCCACCCAGGCAATCCGGAGAAGGGAGGCGGACCGTGCAAGGGTGGAAAACCGGATAACGAGTAAGCCGGCCGGGCAAACGCCCGCCTCGCACGGTCCGCCAAAAGCGTACAGGGCACTACCGGCACGTCGTGCCTACTTCGCCCTGAAAGAGTGGACCGCTCGTTAATCAGGTTTCCACACTTGGCCACGTCTGATCCGTGGCAGGTGGAACGCTACGCAGCCGTCTTGTAAGACGGCAACGCCAATGCCTCGCAGGAAACTTCCCTGTTTTCAGCTCCCGCCAACCCCCTCGCACCGTCCAAAGCCTCGGCGCTCTTCAATTGCGGCGGAGCGCCTGACGGCAAGGTCGAAAGTTGGGTGTGTAGTGTGTGTAGATAATCACGGTCTTGGTGTGTAGCATACACACCAAGGCTGGGCGGAGGGACGATGCGCAGTCGAGAAATCATGGAGTTGATCCGGGCGGATGGCTGGTTCCTGGTGGAGGTGAAAGGCAGTCATCACCAGTTCCGGCATTTCACCAAGCAGGGGCGGGTGACGGTTCCCCACCCCAGGAGCAACCTGCCGATCGGGACCGTGAACAGTATTCTGCGCCAGGCCGGCCTGCGATGAGTCGGCCGTCAGCCCAGGAGGAGGGCATCAACATGAAATTCCCCGTGGTTCTGCACAAGGACGCCGACTCGGATTACGGCGTGACCATCCCTGACGTGCCTGGCTGCTTCTCCGCCGGCGGCACCGTCAGCCAGGCGCTGGAAAACGTCCAGGAAGCCCTGGCCCTACACTTCGAAGGCCTGGTGGCCGACGGCGAGACGCTCCCGCAAGCCCAGGAAGTGGACACCCACATGGGCAACCCCGACTACGCCGGCGGCGTCTGGGCGGTGGTCGACTTCGACGTCACCCCCTACCTGGGCAAGGCCGTGCGCTTCAACGCCAGCCTCCCGGAAAACCTCCTGCAACGCATCGACGAACGCGTGAAGCGCGACCATCGCTACGCCTCTCGCTCCGGCTTCCTGGCTACCGCCGCGCTGCGTGAGTTGTCTTCGAACTGAACCAGACGCTGCGCGATCAGGCGGCTTTTCGCGGGGGCGCGAAGAGTGCATGGCAAGCCCTTCTGGGAGGGTGAGCCGAATAAGCAGATTATTCGGCTCATTTCATGAATCGATTGTGCGAGCTATCCAGAGATGCGGGAGGTGCCGCCATGACCATCACGACCCTATCCAGTCGAGAGCTTGACCAGGATGTTACCCGCGCAAAGAAGGCGGCCAAGCAGGGTCCGGTGTTCATCACGGATTGTGGCAAGCCCACTCATGTGTTGTTGAGCATCGAGGAATACCAGCGCCTTACGAAGCAGCGTCGCAACATCGCCGACTCTCTGGCTATGCCGGACGTTGCGGACATCGAGTTTGAAGCACCACGTGTGACCATCGGCGCCCAGCCGGCTGACTTCTCATGATGTTCGTTCTCGACACCGACGTGGTGTCCGAACTGCGAAAGGTTCGGGCCGGAAAAGCTGACCCGAACGTTGCGGCATGGAGTGAAAGCGTCGATGCCGCCGAGCTGCTCGTGTCTGCCATAACCATCATGGAGCTGGAGCTCGGTGTTCTGTCGATTGAGCGAAAAGACGCCACCCAAGGGGCCTTGCTGCGCTCGTGGCTGGAGCAACATGTGTTGCCGGAGTTCTCTGGACGAACATTGCCAATCGATACAGCGGTCGCGCAACGCTGCGCCCGGTTGCACGTACCCGACAAGCGGGGCGAGCGTGACGCGCTCATTGCCGCGACGGCCCTTGTCCATGGCATGACGGTAGTCACTCGCAATGTGGCTGATTTCGAAGCTACAGGAGTGTTCATCCTCAATCCGTGGGAAGCGATGTAATAAGGCTTATTTTCTGCACGATTCAGCGCTCTTCGCGGTCGTCCTGTCGCTTGGCTGCTGGCAAGGACGAGGCAGGCCAATTGATCTGGTAGCGAGTGCTGCGCCCGCCGCCTGGCAGGCGGACCAGGCAACCCTTGTCGAGCAGGTCGCCCAGATGGCGGGTTGCGGTTGCCTTGGAAACCTTCGCTACAGCCTGGTACTGGGCGGCGTTGATGCCTTGCTCGAACCCGCCGCGTTCGCCCAGCAGGTCGCCATCGAGCAGGCGGTTGAGCACCTTCAGCTGTTCGGCTGAAAGCACCTGCTCGCGGTGCGCCTGCCAGAAACGCGCCTTGCCCAGAACCCGGTCGATACGTGCCAGCGCCTGCTCCAGGCTTTTCAGCAGGGTGGCCAGGAACCACTCCAGCCAGGCGGTAATATCGAGCGAAGCCTTCTGGCTGCTTTCCAGTATCCGGTAGTAGCCGCGCCGATCCTCGAGAATGCTGGAGGACATGGCATAGAAGCGGATGGCCTGCTGCTCGCCCTGAGCCAGGGCCAGGTCGGTGATGGCGCGAGTCAGCCGCCCATTACCATCATCGAAGGGATGTAGGGTCACGAACCAGAAGTGCGCGATGCCGGCTCGCAGCAGTGGGTCCAAAGCAACATCGGCACGGCTGCTGGCGAACCAGTCGAGAAAGGCCAGAAGCTGCACTTCCAGTCCCGCACGCGGCGGTGCCTCGAAATGCACCGTGGGCCGGTCGAGCCGGCCAGAGACCACCTGTATTGGCTCATTCCCCCGCAGATCGCCGACGTGGATTCGAGCATGTGGAGAGGTGTCGCTCAGTGGAAAAAGTAGGCGGTGCCAATGCAGCAGGCGCTCCAGCGTCAGTGGCTGAGCATGGCCGCGCGTGGCATCCAGCATCAGCTCGGCCAAGCCCTCGGAGCGCGGCGTACTGCGCCCGCCACTCTCCAGGCCCAGCCGCCGCGCCAGGGAGGAGCGCACCGACTCGACATTCAACTGCTCGCCCTCGATGGCGGAACTGGTGACGATGTTCTGCAACAAGGCATCCAGCGCATTTTCCGCATCACTGCCGGCATCGATCGTCCCGGCCATGCCCAGCAGGCGCCCCTGGGCCTGGGCACAACTGCGCAGCAGCGGGGCAAGACGCTCGGCCTGCCAGCGGAAATCCGGCCAGTCAGGCTGCTGCCAGATCCAGAGGGGCTCGTTCATGGCATGTTTTCCAAGGGAGGTGAGCCGAATAAACAGATTATTCGGCTCATTGAGTGAGCCGATTGTGCGAGCTATTCGGCTCAGCGTCCAGCTACCCGTGGAGTGGATGTGGACGCCTTGTGGACACTTTGGCGGGTTCTGAAGGGAACGGAAGGGCCTGAAAGCCTCTCCTAGAAATGCCAAAGCCGCGCAATGCGCGGCTTTGAAGGTGGTCGGCCCACACGGACTCGAACCGTGGACCAAAGGATTATGAGTTGCCTGGAAACGCTGCAAGCCCAGTAAAATCGGGTGTAGCCTAACGTAGGTACAGTTAGCTGAAAGTAGCGCCGTAGAGCGGATTAAGCGTAATTGAGCGAAATCTGTAAAAGCTGGGCACTGTACCGCTAGCGTACTTTTTTGTACCGCGAAACGGTCAGTTTTTGGCTTTAACGTCGTGTGATGATCCGCAGACTTCGCTCACTAGGCGCTTTATGATCCGATGCGAGACTGCCTCAATAAGACCCATGCGGGTAAGATATAGCGCTAAACGTGCTCGTACCGGCCTGGCTAGCGGTCCCTGAATACCTGCTGGTGCGTGCGGTGGAACTGATCGTTGGCATACACCCGTAGCCGCTCCAGCCACTCCTCGGCACACGTGCGCGAAATGCCCAACGCACGGGTGGCCTCTAGCAACAGGGCGTACTCAGTGCGCAAGGTGGTCGGAATCACGCCAGGATCGTCGGTGTTCACAGTTACCCGTATCGGTCCTCGACGCAGCCCGAACCGATTGTGTCGTGCGCCTTGCTCCAGCACGCTTTCATCGGGCGGGTTCCAGCGGAAAATCGGGTGGTCCTCGTAGCGGCGTATCCGCGCGATGTATACGTTGGAGCTGGGGTTGGTCTCGAATATCACACCGAGCTGGTCGTACTCGTCGATCAACCAATCCTGAAGGGCCTCCATCAGTTCTAGGTCGTCTTCGGTTTCGTAGTCCTGCAGCAGTTGCAGATGGGCGTCATGGCGGGGTAGCAGGTAATCAGTCGTCGCATGGAGGCGCACACTGACCCGCACGGTCAGTGGCTTGCCGCTGCCATGCTTGATGTGTGTCGAGCGGCGCCAGTAGAGAAGCTCGGGGGTGGGGTCGGCATGGCTACCATTGAGTTTGTCGAAATCAATGGTCGACAGCAGCGTCAGGTCTGGAACTGCAGAAAGCACTTTGGCGTCCTTCATGCGGTTGCTGCGGTAGCCTTCCAGCATGTGGAAGCAGTTGCGCCTTAGGCGCCAGGCATCGTGCAAGGTTTGCGGGCTGATAAAGCGGGCCGTTGGGGTGGTGGCAGGAGTTTTCTTGTGCAGATCGGGATAGAACGCATTTAGGTAGCTTGTGCCAACCCACGGAACCTGAGCTGCGAACTGTGTAATGCGACGCTCTAGGCGTGGCAAGACCTTGTTGGCCAGTGGCAGGCGCGGCGCCAGTAATGTCGCGTTGTGCCAGAGCCATACCAGGTTGTCCAGGTGCTCATCGACCGGCAACAACATGTCGCCCTGGTTCTCGCACCAGATCCGCGGGGATACACCCAGTGCCAAGGCGTGACCGATCCGATCACCTTGGCGCATTTCGCAGAATCGAACGGTTTCATCGATATGGCGCATGCCCGACAGCGGGTGGGCATAGTCTTCACCGGTATGGATGCTCAAATGAAAGCCATTGTGTGCGCCAACTTTGCGCACGTTGGGCTGCAAGCCTGAACGAAGCCAACGTAGCATGGGGGCGTAGATCTCATTGCGGGTCTTGTTTTCGTCACCGGCGACATCGAGGCCACGAACCCAGGCGTCCGGTTCGAAGTGAAAATGCGCGCTTAGATACCCATCCAGAAACGTGGGATCAGACCAGCCGGTCTGTTGGGTGAGTTTCTGAAAAAGATTTTCACCCTCGAGCCAGAGTTGACTGCGATTTTTCAGGTGTTCGGTGCGGCGCAGGAAATGCACGCAGAAATGCCAGCGCTCCATCTGTACCTTGAAGCGAGCGGCTTCGTTCGCATTGACCTGCTTCAGAAACGGCACACTGTCCTGGCCGTGATGGCGATTGATCGCCAGGGCCCAGCCACGAACGCTGTCGGGGTTGAATACCTGCTCGCTGATCTTGATTTCGGCGACGTCGGCGGCACCTTGAAACAGTTTTCGCACGCTGCCTTGTACAAACACACTTCGTTGTTTCGGGGTGTGTGATTTCGAGCCCGACGCCGAGGCAAACTTCCCGTATATGCCGGAGAACCGCGACAGGCCCTGGCCGTCCATGATCAGTTGGCGCCGCTTACTCATCAATGCAGATATTAGAAAGAAGATGCTCATCCGCAGCATGGCGGGTGCGGTGTCAGACTGGTACTGAGTCCAGAACCATACCAGCAGCCAGAGCCATGCCTTGTCTAGGTCACCGAGGGTGACCGCCAGGGCAATCTGGCGCTTGAGCCAGCTCGGCTTGCGGATATCGTCTTCGGAAGCCTGTAGATGGGCCAGACTGGACCAGTCGAGGATTGTCACTGGATTCGTCATATGCTGGTCGCCCAGGGCTCGACGGCAGAGGTTCAGGATGTGTACCTGCTGGGGTTTGCCGACGGCTTCGCGGGACGGCCATTCACTCAGTAAGGCGTGCGTCAGCCGATGCAGCGGGGCAAAGTCCTCCATACCTGGTTCGCCGGCTAGCTGGTTCATCAGGATGATGCCGTCGAAATGAATGCCACCCAGGTGGACATGACCTTCGGCAAATGGCTTATTGCTGATCGGAGGGGGGCTGAACAACGGTTGCTGGGCCTGCACAATACGGTAGATATCGACCGCGTGAAGCCCGGCAGATTTTTTGAACTGCTTTGCTAAGTGCCAGGCTACTACCACACTGGGGTCCAGTTTCGAGCACAGACTGGCGTAGTCCCGCAGCCGCTCCGGACGATAGTGGATGTAGTCGCCATTGCACAGGAACAGTTCGTCGAACAGGGCATCCAGCGGCTTGATGTCAGGTGTTCGCAACAGCGTTGCTGGCCATGCATGCGCCGCCGCGCTGGTGAGGTCGTTCAGGCGAAAGCGGCCATGGTGGCGCTGGTCGATTTCGTGCGCCAGGCGTTGCAGGTAATCCTTGTGGCGCTTGTCGAATTCACCGAGCCGCTCGGCGGCTTGCGGCGACAGCAAGTCTGCACGCAGCTGGTCGACCAGACTCTGGCTTGACAGCAGGCTCGCAATAGTCAGCTCAAGCAGAGATTGCTCGAGCATATCAATTATCCTCAGTCACATGTTCTACTAGGTAGGAAAAGTGTTTGCTCTTGAGGAATGTCTCATTCTTGAGGTTGTTTTTCAGCCCTTCCTCTAATATTTCAGATAGATCTTTTTTAGTGACGACTAGGTTTTCGATTTCATCATCAATTCGCCCTTTGATATTGAAGTGCCTCTTGATTATTGCGGTCACTTGGCGTCCTTGACTGGCGTAGAAAGGCGTCTTGGAAGTGTCCAGCTTGTTGCTGGGCATCTCACTGACGTGTTGGTGGGCTCTTTCAATAATGTCTTTCAGCGGGTGCGATGCCAGGGCGTGAGTGTAGGAATGGGTTTCTCGTCCGAAGGAGCGATTGCCAGAACGATGCATGAATGGAGAAATATTTTGCCGGTAGAGGTCGCTGTTCTCGAAGCTTTCACCTTCGCCGACGTTTACGTTAGCGATAATGTAGGGCATACCAAAAATTTCGCCTTTTTCTAGCATTGCGAACGCATTCCAGAGGCTGCGATAGGCGCGCCTGGAAACATCGGTAAGGTACGAGTGATCTTCCTTGGCCGGGTTTTGGTTGACTTTCAACGGCTGATTGAAGTGCCAAGCTTGACTGAAATAGCGATTCATCACGTTGAATACTAGCCAACCAGACAGCAACTGCTGGTCAATCTGCTCGCTGCGCCGCCATTCATTGATTCGTCGAGTCAGGTCGGCAATGGCAGAATCATAATATGTTTCAATATCTGTTTCCGTGGGTGCTGTTTCTAGTTCACTAGTCCCCGTTCCAGCGATAGCTGGCAGGGAATAGAACGGAGGTCGAGCCACGATATGGGTGATGTCTCGCGGGTCCAGATCCCTGACCAGACTAGCGATGACTATCTCAAACAATCTGCCGCAATAAATCAGACTGGCTTTCTTATTCTCGCTGTAGAAGCTTCGATGAAGCATGAGATCAATGAGCAGTTGAGTCTCTTCAGTGAAGGTGAGTGAGTTTCTGGTCTTGGTAGCGAAGCCAACTTCTGGCAATGTATAAGGAAAATCCTCATTAAACGGTAGCTCCTTCACCCAATTGTAGGGTGTCCGTTCAATTAGCTCGGTGCCATCAAACTGTTGTTTGCTCGCAGGGAAGGACTCAGCAGTTTGTTTGGACAGAAGCTGGGGCTTGAACAACATGATGTCGAACAAGTCGGCCAGTTTCAAGCTGGGGTTTTTCATCAGTCGCGCAAAGTGCAGGTCGGCATCCAAGACCAAGTACTCAGCCGTTCTGCTGTACTCATGGCGTAGATGACGGAATAAAACTCGCTTGCAGTCAAGAATCATTGCATGCCAATAGGCCAGGTCCGGTGCCTCTACGTCTTGTCGTAGGCTCAGGAAATCAGCATAGGCTCGATTGCGTGCGGTCTCTCGTTGACTTTTTCCAGAGAGGTTCTGTGCCCTCTGGTAGTCATCGGAAAATTGCTCGATGCGTAAGGCGGCGCCGACGGGCATAAATATCAGACGCTGTAGGATATGTTCACTCCATGCGCTGGCCTTGAGGCTGACGAGAAACTCGTGCAGCTTGGGAATCTCGTTCTTGAAAGAAAATATGAGTTGGGCCAGCTCGCGAACAGTGTCGACTGAAACCCAAAGCCTATGCTTCTCGGCACAATTAGTTCGATCATTCAGCAGTGCGTCAATCCAACGCCAGAATGTATGCAGTGAAAAGTAATCTGTACTGCCGCTGCACAGCACGATGTCGTTGCGTTTGAGGTAGCTGCTGGTAGATGGCATTTTTCGGCGTAGTTGTAGCGGCATTACCTTGCGTTGGTACTCTGTTGCCAATTCCTTGGCCTTGCTAACCGCACTTTCGGAGTTGGCGCTACTATCTTTAGTGATCTTCGAGTGAAAATCCCGCCAAGTGACTTCGTGGTAAAGCGACAGGTCGCCACTGATAATAGGTTGTGCAAAGGGAGAGGTAAGGTAGCGCCTAACTACTTCCAAATTTTCGAAAGCGCGGTTCATTGAGGTGTCGACATCATCAATTGGCAATACCAGCAGTTTTTTACCGACCAGATCCAACGCTTTCTTGAATAGGATATGAACCTGCTGCATCAGGTCATGGCTGCCCATGAACGCCCGCAGTTTATCTAGTCCGTACTTATCCCGCTGTGACTGCAGGTTTTCCAGTGTGTTGCCCAATACCTGGAGCTGATGATGGAACGCTTCTGCTTTGTGGTCAGCACAACTGAGCGCGCGAGCAATGGCTTTGTCGCGAATTACGGCCGCGACAATAACGTTCAAGAACAGATCAGTATCTTCGAGTAGGGTTGGGTCGACCGGTTTTAGGATGTGGACTTGATTTTCCAGTTCCGGGTGCTCACGCTCGAGATATAACTTCAGATTGACCAGTACTGAGCTCTTGCCAGCGCCGCGCTTGCCATCAATCAGGATTGCACTGTGAGAACGATACAGGTCGACATCGTCATCGCTGTCCGGTTGGTTGTTCAGACTGTCGGCCAGCAGAGTGGCTAGATCCTGATATATCTCGCGCGCCAGCAGCGTGCTCGCATCCTTTTGAGCGGCCTGTTCTTTCTGTTCGATGGGGAGACGTATGATTGATCCAGCTGCGCTTCGTGTGTTGAACACAGGTACATTCCTAGTAAGGTGCCGAATGCCTCGATCAGGTGATCAGGCACGTGTCGTTCGCAGGGAACGAGCGGCGGATGGATTTAGTCATGCTGCTGGTGGCCTAAGCTCCCTGCAACAGGTCGATAGGGGCCGACAATAGGTGGCAGATCCTGATTTCCAGGACGCTCTGCATTTTAAATATTCTGCATGGTTCGGCATTTTGAAGACCCCGGACATCCCCAAAACTGATGCCCTGCTTTTGGCCCTGATTTTACTGTGCGCATCAGCAGAGCGCTGCCGTATTTCGGGCATTGCCGCTCGGCAGTTGGATCGCTACGGCGCTTGAGGTTTTGCACATGCTCGCGGTGGGTGGCGAGGGTGGGAGCACGGCGGCCGGTTTGCAGAGCTTGCAGCATGGCGTCGACTTCAGCTTCGCTGAATACCGGCTGCTGGAATGACCGGATGTAGCGGATAAAGCCGATGCCCTGGGTGACGTTGGCCGGCACTTCGGTTTTGAAGGTACTGCCGCCGACGAAGGTGATGACCGAGTGCAGGTGCTCGGGGTTGACGCCAAGGGTGGCTTCCAGGGCCTTGAGGTGTTTGTAGTTCTGCCGCAGCGGGTTCTGGAATTTGAAGGTGCGTTTGTAGATCTTCTGCGTCCACTGCGCCTGCTTCTCGTTGCCGAAGATCCATCCGCTCATGTTCTTCGTTTCCAGCACGAAGATGCCGTAGGGCGAGAGGAACACGTGGTCGATCTGGGTGGTGCCGTCTGGCGTGCTCAGGGTGACATTGTGCAGGCGGCGGTAGGTCTGCTTGTCCAACTGCCAGTGGGCAAACAGCCGCACCAGAAGCTCGCCGATGTGGCCCTTGGCCCACGGCGACTTGAGCAGGCCGATCAGCAGTATCAGCGGGATGAACCAGGCGGCAGTGCCCCAGACCTGAGCGATGATGGGGGTGAAGTCCATTTCTTGACCTTCGGCGATCCTTTGATTGTGCGGATATTACCGAAAGTAAGCACGAAGGACTTCAAGGGCACGCTGGCGTAACGGTGCTGTACCGTTTTCGTACCTTGGGACCAAAGCGATGATCCAGATACCACGGCTGTAGAAAGCACAAAGCCGCGCAATGCGCGGCTTTGAAGGTGGTGGGCCCACACGGACTCGAACCGTGGACCAAAGGATTATGAGTCCTCTGCTCTAACCGACTGAGCTATAGGCCCCCAGAAGGCCGGCGGGATTATACCGGCGTCCCTTGCGCGGTGCCAATCGGATGCAGCGGGGTTAGGAAGCGGGCTGCGAACTGTTCGGCAGGCAGGGGCGGGCTGAGGGCGTAGCCCTGGACCTGGTCGCAGCCTTCTTCGGCGAGGAAGCGTTCCTGTTCTTCGCGCTCCACGCCTTCGGCGATGATGGTCAGGTTCATGCTGCGGCCCAGGGCGATGATGGCGCGGGCGATGGCGGCGTCGTGCGGGTCGTCCGGCAGGCCGTGGACGAAGGATTGGTCGATCTTGAGGATGTCCAGCGGCAGTTGCTTGAGGTAGCTGAGCGAGGAGTAGCCGGTGCCGAAGTCGTCGATGGCCAGTTGCACACCCAGGCGCTTCAGGGCGTGCAGGGTGGTCAGGGCTTCGTCGGTCTGGTGCATCAGGAAGTTCTCGGTGATCTCCAGTTGCAGCCTGGGGGCGTGCAGGTTGTAGCGTTGTAGCAGTTCGCGCACCTGGTCGACCACGTCGTGCTGGTACAGCTGGGCGCCGGCGAGGTTCACCGACAGCGGGCCGAAGGCGGCGTGGCTCTGTTGCCAGCGGCTCATCTGCCGGCAGGCTTCTTCCAGTACCCAGGTGCCCAGGGGCAGGATCAGCCCGGTTTCCTCGGCCAGGGGGATGAAGCGGTCCGGCGGGATGGCGCCGTACTTGGGGTGGCTCCAGCGGATCAGCGCTTCGGCGCCGACCAGCGCGCCGGTATCCAGGGCCTGCTTGGGCTGGTAGTACAGCTGCAGCTGGTGGGTTTCCAGGGCGCGGCGCAGTTCGTGTTCCAGGGCCACGCGTTCGTTGGCCTGGAAGGTCAGCTCGCGGGTGTAGAACTCGACGCGGTTGCGGCCTTGGGCCTTGGCCCGGTACATGGCCGCGTCGGCGTTCTTCACCAGGGTGGCGACGTCCTTGCCGTCCACCGGGAACAGGCTGATGCCGATGCTGGCGCTGACGAAGAATTCCTTGTCGTCGGCGACGAAGGCGTGGCTGAAGCAGTTCAGCAGTTTTTTCGCCACGTGTTCGGCGTCGGCGCTCTGGTGCAGGCCGGGCAGCAGGATGATGAATTCGTCGCCGCCCTGGCGGGCTACGGTGTCGATGTCGCGCAACTGTTCGCGCAGGCGCCGGGCGATGGATTTCAGCAACTGGTCGCCGACCGGGTGGCCGAGGCTGTCGTTGATGTGCTTGAAGCGGTCCAGGTCGAGGAACAGCACGGCGCCCAGCTGCTGTTCTTCCTGGCTTTCCTTCAGGGCGGAGGTCAGGCGCGATTCGAACAGCAGGCGGTTGGGCAGGCCGGTGAGCGGGTCGTGGTGGGCCTGGTAGTCGAGGCGGGCCTGGGCGTACTTGAGCGTGGAGATGTCGGCGAAGACGCCGACGAAGTGGCTGGTTTCGCCGTTGTTGCCCCGCACGGCGCTGATGGTCAGCCATTCCGGGTAGAGTTCGCCGCTCTTGCGCCGGTTCCAGATCTCGCCCTGCCAGTGGCCTTCGGCGTTGAGGTGGTGCCACATGGCGACGTAGAAGCTGCTGTCGTGCTGCCCCGAGGCCAGCAGGCGCGGCGACTGGCCGAGCACTTCGTCCTCGCCGTAGCCGGTGATTTCGCTGAAGGCGCGGTTGACCGCGATCATGCGCTGGCTGGCGTCGGTGATCATCACGCCTTCGGCGGTGCTTTCGAACACGGTGGCGGCCAGGGTGAGCTTTTCCTGCATCTGCTGGCGTTCGGTGATGTCGCGGGCGATGGTCAGCAGGCAGTCTTCGCCGCTGATGACGATGTGGTGCGCCGAGAGTTCGCAGAGCCGGGCGGCGCCTTCGCGGGTGCGGATGAAGGCGGTGAAGTCCTGCACCGTCGAGCGTTCGCGGATCATCTGCAGCAGGCGCTCGCGGTCCTGCGGGTCGGCCCACAGGCCCAGTTCCAGGGTCGAGCGCTCGCTGGCGCTCTCGCGGCCGTAGCCGGTGATGCGGGTGAAGCCTTCGTTGGCCTCCAGCAGCAGGCCGTCGCGGATGCGGGTGATGAGCATGCCGTCGGGGGAGGCGTGGAAGGCCTTGGCGAATTTTTCCTCGGAGGCGCGCAGTTGCTCCTGGGTCTGCTTGAGCTGGGAGATGTTGCGCGCCACCACCACCAGGGCGGGCGTGTCGTCCAGCGCCACGCGCTGGGCCGAGAGCAGGGCGGTGAAGCGGGTGCCGTCGCGGCGGTGCAGGCTGATCTCGATGTTGTTGAGGTTCTCGCCCTGCAGGCGTTCGAGCATGCGCGGGCCCATGCCCGGTTCGCTCCAGATGTTCAGCTCGGTGGCGGTCTTGCCCAGGGCTTCGCTGGCGGGGATGCCGACCTGCTGTTCGAAGGTGCTGTTCACCGCCAGCAGGCGCCCGTCGATGCGCCGGGCGAGGACGATGATGTCCGGGCAGTGGTGGAACACCGAGGCGAATTTCTGCTCGGACAGGCGTAGGGCCTGCTCGGTGCGCTTGGCCTCGGTGATGTCGATCATCAGGCCGCGCAGGATGAGTTCGTCGCCGTGGCGGATGAGGGTGACGATGTCGCGGATCCACACCACGCGGCCGTCGGCGGCGAGCATCCGGTAGTCCAGGCTGTGGTTGCGCCCGGCGCGGCTTTCCGAGAAGCAGAAGCTCATGGCCTGTTCGGCATCGGCCGGGTGCAGGGTGCGCTGCCAGAAGCCCGGTTGCAGCCATTCGTGCTGCGGGTAGCCCAGCAGTTCCTGGGCGTGGGGCGAGACGTAGGTGAAGCGGTTTTCCGACAGGCGCATTTCCCAGGCGATGGCGGCCATGCTCTCGACCAGGCCGCGGAAGTGCTGCTCGCTGTCGCGCAGGGCCTGTTCGAGCCTCACCCGTCGCGCCACTTCGCCGCGCAGGCGGCGGTTCATCGCCACCAGGGTGGCGACGATCGCCAGGCTCACCAGCAGGGCCGGCAGGCCGATGCTCAGCAGGTGGTGCGACCAGGCTGGGCGGTTGTCCAGCAGGCCGCCGACCCAGGGTGTCTGCAGGGCTTCGACCTCGTCGCTGCTGAGCTCGGCGAAGAGCTTGTCGAGGATGCCGGCGAGCATCGCGTCGCTGCGCGGCACCGCCATGGCCAGTTGGTAGCGATAGGGCGTTTCGCCGCTGATCTGGATGCCTTCGAGCTTGAGCTGGCGCAGGCTCCAGACGCTGGAGGCGAAGTCGCCGACGAAGGCGTCGATCTGCCCGGTGGCCAGGGCCTGCAGGGCCGCCGCGACGCTGGGCAGGGGCAGCAGGTTGAGGTCCGGGTGCTTGGCGATCAGCAGTTCATGGGGCGCGTAGTGGTCGACCACGCCGACCTTCAGGCCGTACAGCGCTCGCAGGTTTTCCGGGTTGGGGCCATCCTTGCGGGCGAGGATGACGATGGGGAAGTCCAGGTAGGGGCGGGTGAAGGTCAGGTATTCGCTGCGTTCGGGCGTGGCCATGATGCCTGGCAGCAGGTCGACCTGGCCGTTGCGCGCCTGCTGCAGGACTTCGTTCCAACTGCTCGGTTCGCTGGGCTGCATGCCGACCTGCAGGCGGTCGCTGATCAGTTGCACGTAGCTGGCGGCGAGCCCCTGGTAGCGGCCCTGGTCGTCGCGGAACTCGAAGGGCGGCCAGGAGGCGTCCACGCCCAGGCGCAGCTGCGGGTGCTGGCGAAGCCAGGCCTGTTCTTCCGGCGTGAGGGTGAGCGCCTGCGCCTGGAGGACCCAGCATGCCAAGCACAACAGAAGAGCCTGCAGACGCGGCATGGGAGCCTCGGACCCGGGGAGTGGATATGCCGAAGTGTAGTCGGGCCCCGGCCGCTCCAGTAGCCCCCTGCCAGTATCCCTGAAAGAAAAACCCCCGGGCTGTGCCGGGGGTTCTTCGATCACTCGTCGAGGAAGGATCGCAGGTGCTCGCTTCGCGACGGGTGGCGCAGCTTGCGCAGCGCCTTGGCTTCGATCTGGCGGATACGCTCGCGGGTCACATCGAACTGCTTGCCGACTTCCTCGAGGGTGTGGTCGGTGTTCATGTCGATGCCGAAGCGCATGCGCAGCACCTTGGCTTCCCGGGCGGTGAGGCCGGCGAGGACTTCGCGGGTGGCTTCCTTGAGGCTCTCGCTGGTCGCCACTTCGATGGGCGACTGCATGGTGGAGTCCTCGATGAAGTCGCCCAGGTGCGAGTCTTCGTCGTCACCGATCGGGGTTTCCATGGAGATCGGTTCCTTGGCGATCTTCAGGACCTTGCGGATCTTGTCTTCCGGCATGTCCATGCGTTCGCCCAGCTCTTCCGGGGTCGGTTCGCGGCCCATTTCCTGAAGCATCTGGCGGGAAATGCGGTTGAGCTTGTTGATGGTCTCGATCATGTGCACCGGGATACGGATGGTGCGCGCCTGGTCGGCGATCGAGCGGGTGATCGCCTGGCGGATCCACCAGGTGGCGTAGGTCGAGAACTTGTAGCCGCGGCGGTATTCGAACTTGTCCACCGCCTTCATCAGGCCGATGTTGCCTTCCTGGATCAGGTCGAGGAACTGCAGGCCGCGGTTGGTGTACTTCTTGGCGATGGAGATCACCAGACGCAGGTTCGCCTCGACCATTTCCTTCTTGGCGCGGCGGGCCTTGGCCTCGCCGATGGACATGGCGCGGTTGACGTCCTTGATCTCGGAGACCTTGAGGTCGACGTTGCTTTCCAGCGCGGACAGCTTCTGCTGGTTGCGGATGACGTCGTCCTTCACGCGCTCCAGGGCTTCGGCGTACTTCGGCTTGGCCTTGAGCACGCTGTCGACCCAGGCTTCGTCGGTTTCCCGGCCGGGGAACAGGCGCAGGAAATCGGCGCGCGGCATGCGGGCGTCACGCACGCACAGTTGCATGATGGCGCGTTCCTGGCGGCGCACCTGGTCCAGGGCGTCGCGCACGCGGGTGACCAGGGCGTCGAACTGCTTGGGCACCAGCTTGATCGGCATGAACAGTTCGGCCAGGGCGAGCATTTCCGCATCGGCCTGCTTGCTGCCGCGGCCGTGCTTCTTCAGCGCCTTCTTGGTCTTGTCCAGCTGATCGGCGACCAGGCCGAAGCGGCGCGCGGCCTCTTCCGGGTCCGGACCGCCGTCGCCTTCGTCTTCGCTGTCGTCGTCGGACTCCTCGTCCTCTTCCTCGTCATCCTTGGCCTTGGCGTCGCCGCCCTTGTCCTTGAGGTCGAGTTCGACTTCCTCGGCGGGAACCGAGCCGTCGTCCGGGTCGATGTAGCCGCTGAGGATGTCGGACAGGCGGCCGCCTTCGCTGACCACCCGCTGGTATTCGTCGAGGATGCCGTCCACCGCGCCAGGGAACTGGGCGATGGCGCTCATGACTTCGCGGATGCCTTCCTCGATGCGTTTGGCGATTTCGATCTCGCCTTCGCGGGTCAGCAGTTCCACGGTGCCCATTTCGCGCATGTACATGCGCACCGGGTCAGTGGTGCGGCCGACGTCGCTCTCCACCGCGGCCAGGGCGGCGGCGGCCTCTTCGGCTGCGGCTTCGTCGGTATCGGTTTCGGCCAGCAACAGGGCATCCGCATCCGGGGCTGTCTCGAATACGTTGATCCCCATGTCGTTGATCATGCGGATGATGTCTTCCACCTGTTCCGGATCGGAAATATCCTCCGGCAGGTGGTCGTTGACCTCCGCGTAAGTCAGGTAGCCCTGCTCACGACCACGGCTGATCAACTCTTTGAGACGAGATTGCTGTTGCGCTTTTCCGGACATAACACCCTATCCACTGAAGGTCTTGGCGGGCTGAAATAAGCCGAGGATTATACCAGCTTCGAGGCTTCAGGCGCCAGTTCAGCTCTGGGGGCCTGGTGAAGAGGCATTGCTGAAGTGTTCCCTCAATAGAGCTTTCTCTTCGTCAGTCAGTTCACTGGGGCTCTTCTGCATCACGCTGCGCAGCCGCGCCTCGCGGCTGTTGTGCAGTTGACTGTGTGCAAGTGTAGTAATGGTGTCGCAGAACTGCTTTTCAAGATTGCCCTGGTCGATCAGCCATTCCTTTTCCGCCAGGGCCTGCAGCAGGCGTCCTTGCGGGGTGCCGTGCCAGCGCGCGATCAGTTGCATCGAGCGCTGCTTCGGGTTCTTCTGCAGCGCTTCGACGAGCGCCGCCAGCAACTGCGAGTAGGTCTGCCCTTCGTTGGCGAAATGGCTGGCGTCCTCGACCTTCTGCGCCAGCTGCGGGTGGTGCAGCAGGGTGCGCAGCGCGGTCAGAGTGGGCGATTCGACGCTGATCTCGGTGCGCGGCTGGCGCGGGGCGAAGTCGCCGCGCTTGCCGCCCTTGCCACCTTTGCCGTCCCATTTGCGCTCGCCCTTCCAGGGTTTCTTGCCCGCTTTGCCGCCAGCGAAATCCGACGGCGCCTCGAAATAGCTGGCGCTGTCCTGGTAGCTGGGCTCGCCGTGATCGGCGAAGTGGCCTACATCGTAGTCGCTGTATTCATGCGCGTGGCTGTCCGGGGCGACGCTTGGCGTGGCCTGGCCGTGCCCTTGGGCATGGCTTTGGCCGCCGCTTGAGCGTGGCGCGTTCAGGTGGTTGAGCGCCTCGCCGCTCAGGCCGGTGAGCTGGCCCAGGCGCTGGCGCATCAGCAGGCGCAGGGTGTTGCCGGGGATCTTCTCCAGCAGCGGGCCGGCCAGGGTCGCCAGGTGCGCCTTGCCTTCCAGGGTGCTGGGGTCGGCTTCCTGCATCAGTTGCTGGAAGAAGTAGTCGGCCAGCGGCTGGGCCTGCTGCACCAGGCGCGCACGGAAGGCGTCGGGGCCTTCGGCGCGGACCAGGCTGTCCGGGTCCTCGCCCTCGGGGAGGAACAGGAAGCGGATCTTGCGGCCGTCCTGCAGGTTCGGCAGGGCCGATTCCAGGGCGCGCCAGGCGGCCTTGCGTCCGGCCTGGTCGCCGTCGAAGCAGAACAGGATGTTCGGCACCAGGCGGAACAGGCGCTTGATGTGTTCCTCGCTGGTGGCGGTGCCGAGGGTGGCCACGGCGTTGCGGATGCCCTGTTGTGCCAGGGCGATCACGTCCATGTAGCCTTCCACCACCATGATTTCGTCGAGGTCGCGGTTGTTCTTGCGCGCCTCGAACAGCCCGTAGAGTTCCTGGCCCTTGTGGAACACCGGGGTTTCCGGGGAGTTCAGGTACTTGGGCTTGTCGTCGCCCAGCACCCGGCCGCCGAAGGCGATCACTCGCCCGCGGCTGTCGCGGATGGGGAAGATCACCCGGTCGCGGAAGCGGTCGTAGCGCTTGCCGCTGTCGGGGTTCTCCACCAGCAGGCCGGCGTCGAGCATGGCCTTGAGTTGCAGGTTGTCGCCGCCCAGGTGCTTGAGCAGGTTGTCCCAGCCCGGCGGGGCGAAGCCGAGGCCGAAGTCGCGGGCGATCTCGCCGGTCAGGCCGCGGCCCTTGAGGTATTCCACCGCGGCCTTGCGCGCCGGGTGGCTCTTCAGCGCCTGGCGGTAGTAGTCGGCGGCGGCGCTCAGCAGCGGGTACAGCGGCGAGTCGGTCGGCTGCCGCGGCTTGCCGCGCCGGCCTTCCTCGCGGGGGATGTCCATGCCGGCGCGCTTGGCCAGGTCCTCGACGGCCTGGACGAAGTCCAGGTTGTCGTGGTCCATGATGAAGCCCAGCGCGTTGCCGCCGGCGCCGCAGCCGAAGCAGTAGTAGAACTGCTTGTCGGGGCTGACGGTGAAGGAGGGTGTCTTCTCCTTGTGGAAGGGGCAGCAGGCGCTGTAGTTCTTGCCGGTCTTCTTCAGCTGGATGCGCGAACTCACCACATCGAGGATGTCGGTGCGGTTGAGCAGGTCATCGATGAAGGATTGCGGAATCAGGCCGGCCATAGACTCGTCGGGACGCAGGATGGACCCAGGCATACACCCAAGGCTGGCTTGGAGTATGGCATTTCATGGGGCGTGAAAAGCAAAAAACTCCGAGCTTCGCCAGGTGCGAATCGGAGTGCGGTGTAGCTTTTCAGGCACTCGCCCGGCGAGTGGGCCGGGCGATGTGCAGAGCGTGCGGCTGAGTCGAACTCAGTACAGACGCTCGCGGCGGCGCTGTTCGCGCTGCACTTTCTTGGCGTGACGCTTGACGGCGGCAGCGGCCTTGCGCTTGCGCTCGGCGGTGGGCTTCTCGTAGAACTCGCGGCTACGGACTTCAGCCAGTACACCGGCTTTTTCGCAGGAGCGCTTGAAACGACGCAGGGCTACGTCGAAGGGTTCGTTCTCTTTAACTTTGACGGCGGGCATCCAGGTCGTACCTTCAATGATTACCGGGGATTTATCGCGCTCCTGGCAGTAGGCACTGGAGACGGCGGTTTTCAAGGGTTGCGGATATTAACGGTTCGGGCTCAGGAATGCAAAGCCTCCGATCGAAAAACGCTGGTCGGTACCCGCAGCGGGCGATTATCATGCGCCGCTTCCCATTTGCCCAGAGTTGAAGGCTCGAACCCATGCGTGTGCTGGGGTTGGAAACCTCCTGCGACGAAACCGGCGTCGCCCTCTACGACAGCGAGCGCGGCCTGCTGGCCGATGCGCTGTTCAGTCAGATAGATCTGCATCGCGTCTACGGCGGGGTCGTGCCCGAGCTGGCCTCGCGCGACCACGTCAAGCGCATGCTGCCGCTGATCCGCCAGGTGCTCGACGAGGCCGGCTGCCAGAGCGGCGACATCGACGCCATCGCCTACACCGCCGGCCCCGGCCTGGTGGGCGCGCTGCTGGTCGGCGCCTCCTGCGCCCAGGCCCTGGCGTTCGCCTGGGGCATACCGGCGGTCGGCGTGCACCACATGGAAGGCCACCTGCTGGCGCCCATGCTGGAAGAGCAGCCGCCGCAGTTCCCGTTCGTCGCCCTGCTGGTCTCCGGCGGCCACACCCAACTGGTGCGGGTAGACGGCATCGGCCGCTACCAACTGCTCGGCGAGTCCCTGGACGACGCCGCCGGCGAGGCCTTCGACAAGACCGCCAAGCTGCTCGGCCTGGGCTACCCCGGTGGCCCGGAGATCGCCCGCCTGGCGGAACAAGGCACGCCGGGGCGCTTCGTCTTCCCGCGGCCGATGACCGACCGTCCGGGCCTGGACTTCAGCTTCAGCGGCCTGAAGACCTTCGCCCTGAACACCTGGCAGCGTTGCCGGGAGGCGGGCGACGACGGCGAGCAGACGCGCTGCGACATCGCCCTGGCGTTCCAACAGGCGGTGGTCGAGACGCTGACCATCAAGTGCCGCCGCGCCCTCAAGCAGACCGGCCTGAAGAACCTGGTGATCGCCGGCGGGGTGAGCGCCAACCGCGCCCTGCGCGAGCACCTGCAGAAGATGCTCGGCGAACTCCGCGGCCAGGTGTTCTATGCCCGCCCGCGGTTCTGCACCGACAACGGCGCGATGATCGCCTACGCCGGCTGCCAGCGCCTGCTGGCCGGCCAGCACGACGGCCCGGCGATCGACGTGCGCGCGCGCTGGCCGATGGAGTCGCTGCCGGCGGTATAAAAAGATGGCTGCAAGCGACAGGCGGCAAGCTGCCAGCGGCGTGCCGCCACTTTTCGCTTGCAGCTTGTCGCTGGTGGCTTGAAGCTCCCTGTCCTAGAAATGTCGCTCGCGCCCGGCCACGAGGTCGCGCAGGTTGCCGCGGTGGCGCCAGACGATGAGCCCGGTCAGCACCGTCATCGGCAGCAGCGCCGCCGGCAGTTGCCAGGCCAGCAGCGGCAGGGTGAGCGGAGTGGCGACCAGCGAGGCGAGCGAGCTGGTGCGCGAGAGCCTGAAGGTGAGCAGCCAGGCCACCGCGGCGAGCAGCGCGGCCGGCGGGTAGAGCGCCAGGAGCATGCCGGCGGCGGTGGCCACGCCCTTGCCGCCGCGGAAGTTGAAGTACAACGGGTAGAGGTGGCCGATCACCGCCGCCACGCCGACCCAGGCCTCCTGCATCGCGCCCAGGCCGAACAGGCGGGCGACGAGCACCGGCACCAGGCCCTTGGCCAGGTCGCCGACGAGGGTGAGGATGGCGGCCTTCTTCCCGGCCAGGCGCAGCATGTTGGTGGCGCCAGGGTTGCCGGAGCCGCCGGCGCGCGGATCGGCGGTGCCGAAGAGGCGACTGAGGAGTACCGCGAAGGACAGCGAGCCGAGCAGGTAGGCGAGGATCGCCAAGAGCCAGACCATGGTTTCCACCGGGGACGAGACTGTCCCCGATTCTAGCGGGGTGGCGTACGCTTGTCGTGCACTGGCCTTGGAGCAGCAGTAAGTGGACAGAGTTTTTATCGAGGGCCTGGAAGTGGACACCGTGATCGGCGTCTACGACTGGGAGCGGGGGATACGCCAGTGCCTGCGTCTGGACCTGGACCTGGGTTGGGACATCCGCCCGGCAGCGGCCGACGACGACATCGCCAAGGCGCTGGACTACGCGGTGCTCTCCGAGCGCATCGGCGAGTTCGCCCGTGACGCGCATTTCCAGCTGGTGGAAACCTTCGCCGAGCGCCTGGCCGCGCTGCTGATGGGCGAATTCGGCATCCGCTGGCTGCGCCTGCGGGTGACCAAGCCGGGGGCGGTCGCCGCTGCCGCCGGCGTTGGCGTGGAGATCGAACGCGGATGCCGCTGACCACCGTTTTCCTCGGCCTGGGGAGCAACATCGAGCGCGAGCGTCATCTGCACGCCGGGCTCGAGGCGCTCACCGGCTTCGTCCGCAACCTGCGCTGCTCGCCGGTGTTCGAAAGCGAACCGGTGGGCATCCGCAGCGGCCCCTTCATCAACCTGGTGGTGACCGGCGAGACCGAGCTGCCATTGGCCGAGCTGAGCCTGCGCCTCAAGCACATCGAGGCCGACAACGGCCGCTACGCGCCGGAACGCAAGGGCCTGCCGCTGGATATCGACGTGCTGCTCTATGGCGACCTGCACGGCGAGTTCGACGGCCTGGTGCTGCCGCGTGCCGAGGTGCTGAAGAACGCCTTCGTGCTCTGGCCCCTGGCGCTGCTGGCGCCCGATGTGCGTCATCCGGGCGCCGGGCGTGATTTCGCCAGCCTATGGGCCGAGGCGGACATCGACCAGCGCCTGTGGCCGGTGCCCTTCCAGTGGCGCGGCGCCGAGCTGACGCCGGCCGCGCTGATCGAGGCGCATCCGGCGGCCTGATTCCGTCTGCCTTTCGTAGGAGCGAGCTTGCTCGCGAACCCTGGCCTTGCTCGGTGCCGGGGCTGTTCGCGAGCAAGCTCGCTCCTACAAGAGGGCGGGGCGTAGGGCGGATAACGTTCGACGTTATCCGCCGTTTGACTTGGGCTCCAGGCCACTCCGGGTTTGGCTTTGGAGTTGGCGGTGGTCTGGGGTGTGGCGGCGTATGACCGCGAACGGTTATACGCCCTACGTCTGGGCTTCCTTGTAGGCCTTGAGTGCCTTCAGGCGTTCGCGCTTGAGGGCTTCGCCCAGTTCCGCGCCCTTGAAGCCCTTTTCCAGCAATGGCTGTACCGCCACTTCGCGGGCCGCCTTGGCGGCGCCGCGCAGGTAGTCGGCTTGTGGATAAACGCGGTTTTCCAGGCCGTGGCGGCCGCGGGCGTCCATTTCGCTGGCGGCGATGAATTCCTCGAAGCGCTGCGGCCGGCGGTAGACGTCGAAGGCCTGCAACAGCTCCAGCAGGGTGCTGGGCCGCAGTTCCAGGGCGCGATGGGCGTGGGTGTGGTATTCGCCGACCAGGCGCGCCAGTTCCTGGCAGTCGCGCGGCGCCTTGAAGCGGGCGTTGACCGCATCGATCAACGGCAGGCCCAGGTGTTCGTGGGCGATGTGCCGGGGCCAGTCCTCGCGGCGGGTGCGCGCCTTGCCCAGGTCATGGAGCAGGCAGGCCCAGCGCACGGTCAGCGGCTGGCGGTGCTCGGCGCACTGGCGCAGCACGGCCAGCAGGTGTTCGCCGGTGTCGATTTCCGGGTGGTGCTGCGCCGGTTGCGGCACGCCGAACAGGGCGTCGACCTCGGGCATCAGTACGGCCAGGGCGCCGCAGTCGCGCAGCACCTGGACGAACACGTCGGGGCGGGCTTCCATCAGGGCGCGGGCGATTTCCTTCCAGCTGCGCTCGGGCGTCAGGGCTTCCAGCTCGCCGGATTCGGACAACTTGCGCATCAGCGCCAGGGTTTCGTCGGCGACCTTGAAGCCCAGCGGCGCGAAGCGCGCGGCGAAGCGGGCCACGCGCAGCACGCGCAGCGGGTCTTCGACGAAGGCCGGGGAGACGTGGCGCAGCAGGCGGGCTTCGAGGTCGCGCTGGCCGCCGTAGGGGTCGATCAGCCGGCCGTTATTGTCCTCGGCCATGGCGTTGATGGTGAGGTCGCGGCGCACTAGGTCTTCTTCCAGGCTCACGTCGGGGCTGGCATAGAAGGTGAAGCCGCCGTAGCCGCGGCCGCTCTTGCGTTCGGTGCGGGCCAGGGCGTATTCCTCGCCAGTCCTGGGATGGAGGAATACCGGAAAGTCCGCGCCCACCGGGCGGTAGCCCTTCTCGAGCATGTCTTCGGCGCTGGCGCCGACCACTACCCAGTCGGTGTCGCTGACCGGCTGGCCGAGCAGACGGTCGCGAACGGCGCCGCCTACCTTGTAGATCTGCATGAAGCTTTCTCCTGTCAGGGGGATAGCTTCGGGCTTCGGAGAGCGGGGGGCAAGCCTGTAGGCGCGCGCCCTGCGCGCGATTTCGCGGGCAGGGCCCGCTCCTACAGGGGAATGGCGTGGAGCGGATCTCATCCGCGAATCGCGCCGGAACCTCCGGCTATCGCGGACAAGGTCCGCTCCTACGAGGAAACTCCATACCTCACAGCAAATTGTAGGAGCGGGCCCTGCCCGCGAAATCGCGCGCAGGGCGCGCTCCTACAGGGGAATGGTACGGGTGGGGCGGCGTAGGAGCGGATCTCATCCGCGAATCACGCCGGAACCTCCGGCCATCGCGGACAAGGTCCGCTCCTACGGGGTGGCCTGGGGAATCTGGCTTACCAGTGCTTCGACCGCGTGCTGCAGCAGCTCGCTGCTGGCGTGGGCCGGGCTCAAGCCGGTGCTGACGGTGCCCTCCCAGAGCACCTGGTCCTGCTGGTCGGTCAGGCGCACGCGCAGGGTGCCGGTTTCGTCGCGCAGGCGGTGGATGGCCAGGTAGGGGCCGAGGGATTGCGGCGGCGGCACGTCGACCTTGAATTCCAGCGGCGCGTCGCGCAGGGCCAGCCAGTAGTAGACGCGCAGTTGCGCGGCGCCGGCTTCGCGGTAGCCGCGCCTTTCCAGGCCCTGGCGCAGCCAGGCGTTGATCAGCGGGTAGCGGCTGGCGTAGGGCAGGGCGTCGACGGCGTTTTCCGGGGGCATCAGCTGGAAGGCTTGCAGCCCGGCCAGGCGGCTGTCCGCCGCCTGGGTCACGCGGGCCTGGGGTATCTGCGTGGTGCAGGTCGCGAGAGCGAGGCAGAACAGGAGGATGGCGAAAAGACGCATGGCGACCTCGGCTGGGCTTGGCGTCATGCTCGATCCTGCCCCGGGTAGGGTCAACCGATCAAATGGGCGGGATGATCAGGTCCAGCCGCGGATAGCCGTCCTCGTTCTCGCGTTCACCCTTTGGGGGCATGTGGTGGGTCTGCACGACCTGCTCGCCGTTGAGGGTTTCCAGGTGGATGTCGAAGCCCCACAGGCGGTGCAGGTGCTTCATCACGTCCTCGGTGGATTCGCCCAGCGGCTGGCGGTCGTGCTGCTGGTGGCGCAGGGTCAGGGAGCGGTCGCCGCGGCGGTCGACGTTCCAGATCTGCACGTTGGGCTCGCGGTTGCCCAGGTTGTACTGCGCGGCGAGGGTCTCGCGGATCTTGCGGTAGCCGTCGTCGTCGTGGATGGCGTCGACCAGCAGGTCGTCCTTCTGGTCGTCGTCGAGGATGCTGAACAGCTTGAACTCGCGGATCACCTTGGGCGAGAGGAACTGCAGCACGAAGCTCTCGTCCTTGAAGCTCTTCATGGCGAACTTGAGGGTGGCCAGCCAGTCGCTGCCTGCGATGTCCGGGAACCAGCGGCGGTCTTCCTCGGTGGGCTCCTCGCAGATGCGACGGATGTCGCGGTACATGGCGAAGCCCAGGGCGTAGGGGTTGATGCCGCTGTAGTAGGGGCTGTCGAAGCCGGGCTGGTAGACCACGCTGGTGTGGTACTGGAGGAACTCCATCATGAAGCCGTCGGTGACCAGGCCCTCGTCGTAGAGGTCGTTGATCAGGGTGTAGTGCCAGAAGGTTGCCCAGCCTTCGTTCATCACCTGGGTCTGGCGCTGCGGGTAGAAGTACTGCGCCACCTTGCGCACGATGCGCACCACCTCGCGCTGCCAGGGTTCCAGCAGCGGGGCGTTCTTCTCGATGAAGTAGAGGATGTTCTCCTGCGGCTCGCTGGGGTAGCGCGCCAGTTCCTGTTCCTTGTCCTTGCCGGCGGCGCGCGGGATGGTCCGCCACAGGTCGTTGACCTGGCGCTGGATGAGTTCCTCGCGTTCCTTCTGGCGCTGCCGCTCTTCCTCGGCGGAGATGGGGTAGGGCCGCTTGTAGCGGTCGACGCCGTAGTTCATCAGGGCGTGGCAGGAGTCCAGCAGGTCTTCCACCGCGTCGATGCCGTAGCGCTCCTCGCACTGCATGATGTACTGCTTGGCGAACACCAGGTAATCGATGATCGAGCTGGCGTCGGTCCAGGTGCGGAACAGGTAGTTGCCCTTGAAGAAGCTGTTGTGCCCGTAGCAGGCGTGGGCGATCACCAGCGCCTGCATGCACTGGGTGTTCTCCTCCATCAGGTAGGCGATGCAGGGGTCGGAGTTGATGACGATCTCGTAGGCCAGGCCCATCTGCCCGCGCTTGTAGTTCTTTTCCGTGCTGAGGAAATGCTTGCCGTAGGACCAGTGGTTATAACCGATGGGCATGCCGACCGAGGCGTAGGCGTCCATCATCTGCTCGGCGGTGATGACCTCGATCTGGTTCGGGTAGGTGTCCAGCGCGTAGCGCTCGGCGATACGGCTGATCTCCCGGTCGTACTGGCGGATCAGCTCGAAGGTCCATTCCGACCCGGTGGCGATGGGCTGGCGCTTGCTCATGCGACTAGCCTCCTCTGGAACAGTTCGCGGAACACCGGGTAGATGTCCGCGGCGGAGACGATCTGCTGCTGGGCGAAGCTGTCTTCGAAGGCTTCGCGCACCCGTTCGTACTCGAACCACAGCGCCTGGTGCTCGCGCGGGGTGATCTCGACGTAGGTGTAGTACTGCACGAACGGCATGATCTGTTTCATCAGGATATCGCGGCAGACGGGCGAATCGTCATTCCAGTTGTCGCCGTCGGAGGCCTGGGCCGCGTAGATGTTCCACTCGTGGGTGGGATAACGCTCGGCCATGATCTCCTGCATCATCTTCAGCGCGCTGGAGACGATGGTGCCGCCGGTCTCCCGGGAATAGAAGAATTCTTCCTCGTCCACCTCGCGGGCGCTGGTGTGGTGGCGGATGAACACCACTTCGATCTTCTCGTAGTTCCGCTTGAGGAACAGGTACAGGAGGATGAAGAAGCGCTTGGCGATGTCCTTGGTCGCCTGGGTCATGGAGCCGGAGACGTCCATCAGGCAGAACATCACCGCCTGGGAAGTGGGGTTGGGCTGCTTGATCAGCAGGTTGTACTTGAGGTCGAAGGTGTCCAGGAAGGGCACGCGGTCGATACGCGCGCGCATCCGGGTGATTTCCTGCTCCAGCGCCTGGATGTCGCCGAGGTTGTCCGGCTCCTCGCGCTTGAGCCGTTCCAGTTCGGCCACGGCGGCGCGCAGCTTGCCGCGGGTGGAGCCGGTCAGGGCGATGCGCCGGGCGTGGGCCGAGCGCAGGGTGCGGACGATGTTGATGCGCGAGGGGTTGCCGTCGTTGCTGATGCCGGCGCGCACGGTCTTGAAGGTGTCGCTGCCGGTGATGTGGCGCTTGACCAGGTTGGGCAGTTCCAGGTCCTCGAACATGAAGTCGAGGAATTCCTCCTGGGTGATCTGGAAGACGAAGTCGTCCATCCCCTCGCCCTGGTTGCTGGCCTTGCCGCCGCCGCGGCCACCGCCGCCGCCCTGGGGCCGGGCGATGTGCTCGCCGGTGGTGAATTCCTTGTTGCCCGGGTGGACGATGGTCTGCCGCCCGCCGCGGCCGTGGTGAAGGATGGGTTCGTCGATGTCGCGGCCGGGGATGCTGATCTGCTCGCCGTGCTCCATGTCGGTGATCGAGCGCCGGCTGACGGCCTCCTCGACCGCCTTCTTGATGTGCTCACGGTAACGCCGCAGGAAGCGCTGACGGTTCACCGTGCTCTTGTTCTTGCCGTTCAGACGCCGGTCGATGACGTAGCTCATACAGGCCCTCCGGGCTGAGCTGGAAGCTGGAAGCGGTAAGCTGGAAGCAGGCCGCAACCGGGGGTTACGGTATGCCTCTGGCTTCCGGCTTCCAGCATCCGGCTTTCAACTGCTTTTTACTGCGACTTACGTACGCGCAGATACCATTCCGACAGCAGGCGCACCTGCTTCTCGGTGTAGCCGCGCTCGACCATACGCCGGACGAAGTCGTTGTGTTTCTGCTGGTCCTCCTTGCTGGCCTTGGCGTTGAAGCTGATGACCGGCAGCAGGTCCTCGGTGTTGGAGAACATTTTCTTCTCGATCACCACGCGCAGCTTCTCGTAGGACAGCCAGCTGGGGTTCTTGCCGTTGTTGCCGGCGCGGGCGCGCAGCACAAAGTTGACGATTTCGTTGCGGAAATCCTTCGGGTTGCTGATGCCGGCCGGTTTCTCGATCTTCTCCAGCTCCTCGTTGAGGGCGGCGCGGTTGAGGATTTCGCCGGTTTCCGGGTCGCGGTATTCCTGGTCCTGGATCCAGAAGTCGGCGTAGAGCACGTAGCGGTCGAAGATGTTCTGGCCGTATTCGCTGTAGGACTCAAGGTACGCGGTCTGGATTTCCTTGCCGATGAATTCCACGTAGCGCGGCGCCAGGTATTCCTTGATGAAGCGCAGGTAGCGCTCGCGGGTTTCCGGCGGGAACTGTTCCTGCTCGATCTGCTGCTCCAGCACGTAGAGCAGGTGCACCGGGTTGGCCGCCACTTCGTGCGGGTCGAAGTTGAACACCTTGGAGAGGATCTTGAAGGCGAAGCGGGTGGAAAGCCCGGCCATACCCTCGTCGACCCCGGCGGCATCGCGGTATTCCTGGATCGACTTGGCCTTGGGATCGGTGTCCTTGAGGTTCTCGCCGTCGTAGACGCGCATCTTCGAGTAGATGTTGGAGTTGTCCGGCTCTTTCAGGCGCGACAGCACGGAGAACTGCGAGAGCATCTTCAGGGTGTCCGGGGCGCAGTGCGCGTGGGCCAGCGAGCTGTTGATCAAAAGCTTGTCGTAGATCTTGATCTCGTCGGTGACGCGCAGGCAGTACGGGACCTTGACGATGTAGATACGGTCGATGAAGGCCTCGTTGTTCTTGTTGTTGCGGAAGCTGTGCCACTCCGATTCGTTGGAGTGGGCGAGGATGATGCCGCTGTAGGGCAGCCCGCCCAGGCCCTCGGTGCTGTTGTAGTTGCCCTCCTGGGTGGCGGTCAGCAGCGGGTGCAGGACCTTGATCGGCGCCTTGAACATCTCGACGAATTCCATCAGGCCCTGGTTGGCCCGGCACAGCGCGCCCGAGTAGCTGTAGGCGTCGGCGTCGTTCTGCGGGTACTCCTCGAGCTTGCGGATGTCCACCTTGCCCACCAGGGCGGAGATGTCCTGGTTGTTCTCGTCCCCCGGTTCGGTCTTGGCGATGGCGATCTGGTTGAGGATCGAGGGGTGCAGCTTGACCACGCGGAACTGGCTGATGTCGCCGCCGAACTCGTTGAGCCGCTTGGTCGCCCACGGCGACATGATCGAGCGCAGGTAGCGCCGCGGGATACCGTAGTCTTCCTCGAGGATGGCGCCGTCCTCATCCGGGTTGAACAGCCCCAGGGGCGATTCGAACACCGGCGAGCCCTTGATGGCGTAGAAGGGCACCTTCTCCATCAGTTGCTTGAGCTTTTCCGCCAGGGACGACTTACCGCCGCCCACCGGGCCGAGCAGGTAGATGATCTGTTTCTTTTCTTCCAGGCCCTGGGCCGCGTGGCGGAAGAAGGCGACGATCTGGTCGATGCATTCTTCCATGCCGTGGAAGTCGGCGAACGCCGGGTAGCGGCGGATCACCTTGTTGGAAAAGATTCGCGACAGCCGTGGGTCGGTGGAGGTATCCAGCAGTTCCGGCTCGCCGATGGCCATCAGCATGCGCTCGGCCGCGGTGGCATAGGCGGTCTTGTCCTGCTTGCAGATATCCAGGTACTCCTGCAGGGAGTATTCCTCCTGGCGGGTCGCTTCGAAGCGTTCCTGGAAGTGACTGAAAATACTCATGACGTCTCCTCGCTCGATGCATGGAGCCGGCACGGGATCGGTGTGAGTGGGTGCGGGCGGGCTGCCAGCGTGGCCGGCGAATTTCCCCCAGAACTCCAACGGTACCTGGCTTGCGCCCTGAACCGCCCCAAATGGTCACTGCCGATTCCCGGAAGCCGGTGGGCCGGCTCTCCCCTTTTGGATGGCCTGAGGAAAAGGATAGTTCGTTATCCGGCCTGTAAAGGGGAATCGGGTGAGAAGTTACAGATTTATTTGTGGAACCTCGGCCGGGCCCCTCAGTCCGCCTGGCCGCTGCTGGTATCCGCGGGATAGACGCTGCGCCACAGTTCGAAGCCGCCGTCGACGCTGTACACGTCGGTGAAGCCCTGCTGGACGAAGTAGGCGGCCGCGCTCTGGCTGGAGTTGCCGTGGTAGCAGAACACCAGCAGCGGGGCGTCGAGGTCGGCCTGGCGGATGAAGTCGGCCACCGAGTAGTTGTCGATGTGGCGGGAACCGGTGACGTGGCCCATCGCGTAGCTCTGCGGGTCGCGGATGTCCACCACCTGGGCGCCGGCCTGGCGCAGCTGGTGGGCCTGTTCGGGGGCGATGCGCTTGAATTCGCTCATGTTCTCTGCTCTGTGGGTGGGCTCAGCCGGCGTTGCCGGCGCAGCTGCAGGCGATGCGTTCGCCGTTGTCGACGTTCAGCAGGGTCATGCTACCGCCCCACACGCAGCCGGTGTCCAGTGCGTAGAGGCCGGGTACGTCGCACTGGCCTTCCAGCGCCGCCCAGTGGCCGAAGATGATCTTGCGCCCGGCGGCCTTGCGCTCGGGGTAGCTGAACCAGGGGGCGTAGCCGGCCGGCGCGGTATCCAGGCCTTCCTTGCTCTTGAGGTCGAGCTTGCCGTCGGGGGTGCAGAAGCGCATGCGGGTGAAGTAGTTGGTGATCACCCGCAGGCGGTCGATGCCGTGCAGCTTCTTGTCCCACTTGGCCGGCTCGTTGCCGTACATGCCTTCGAGGAACAGCGGCAGGCGCTGGTCGTCGCGCAGGGCTTCCTCCACTTCGGCGGCGCGCTGCAGGGATTTCTCGATGCTCCACTGCGGCGGGATGCCAGCGTGCACCAGGGTGACGTCGCGCTGGGCGTCGTGGTGCACCAGGGGCATGTTGCGCAGCCAGTCGAGCAGGTCGTCGCGCTCCGGCGCCTCGAGGATTTCGCGCAGGGTGTCGGCCTTCTTCAGGCGTTCGGCGTTGTAGGCCACGGCCAGCAGGTGCAGGTCGTGGTTGCCCAGCACGCAGACCACCGAATCGCGCATGGCGTAGAGGAAGCGCAGGGTTTCCAGCGACTGCGGGCCGCGGTTGACCAGGTCGCCCACCAGCCACAGCTTGTCGCGGGCGGGGTCGAAGGCAACCCGCTGCAGCAGTTGTTTCAGTGGCTCCAGGCAACCCTGCAGGTCGCCTACGGCGTAGGTGGCCATCAGTGCAGCGCTCCGGGGACCGCGAGGCGGAATACCGGGATTTCGGCGTCGAAATGGTGGCCATCGGCGGCGACCATCTGGTAACTGCCGGACATGCTGCCGACCTTGGTAGCCAGCACGGTGCCGCTGGTGTAGGTATGGCTGGTGCCCGGCTCGATCAGCGGCTTCTCGCCCACCACGCCGGCGCCGCGCACTTCCTGCACGTGGCCGTCGCCGTCGGTGATGATCCAGTGGCGGCTCAGCAGCTTGGCCGCCTGTTCGCCCTGGTTGTGGATGGTCACCGTGTAGGCGAAGACGTAGCGCTGCTGCTCCGGCTGCGATTGCTCGGGCAGGTGGCGGGTGGTGACGCTGACGGAAATCTGGTATCGGGGATCGCTCATGCTCGGCTCGGGCGTCTCGTCGAGGGTTTCACTGCTCGGGGGCCAGTTCCGCCAGGCGGTTGGCCAGGCGCACGAAGTCGGCCACGTCCAGTTGCTCCGGGCGCAGGCTGGGGTCGACGCCGGCGGCCTCGATGTCCTCGATGGACATCAGGCTGCGCAGGGTGTTGCGCAGGGTCTTGCGGCGCTGGTTGAAGGCTTCGCGGACGATGCGTTCGAGCAGGCGGTGGTCCTTGGCCGGGTGCGGCGGCTCGGCGTAGGGCGCCAGGCGGACGATGGCCGACTCCACCTTGGGCGGCGGGTTGAAGGCGCCCGGGCCGACAGTGAACAGGTAGTCCACCTTGCAGAAGTACTGGACCATGATCGACAGCCGGCCCCAGTCGCCGCCGCCGGGCTCGGCGGCCAGGCGCTCGACCACTTCCTTCTGCAGCATGAAGTGCATGTCCTGGATGATCCCGGCGTGCTCCAGCAGGTGGAAGATCAGCGGCGTGGAGATGTTGTAGGGCAGGTTGCCGACCACCCGCAGCTTCTCGCCGGCCTGGGGCAGGGTGGCGAAGTCGAACTTCAGGGCGTCGCCCTGGTGCAGGCGGAAGTTCGGCTTGAGGCCGAAGCGCCACTTCAGTTGCGGGATCAGGTCGAGGTCGAGCTCGATCACGTCCAGCTGCGCGCCGCTGTCCACCAGGCCTTCGGTGAGGGCGCCCTGGCCCGGGCCGATCTCCAGCAGGTGCTGGCCTTCCTTGGGCGCGATGGCGCGCAGGATGCGGTGGATCACCCCGGCGTCGTGCAGGAAGTTCTGGCCGAAGCGCTTGCGCGCGCGATGTTGGAAAAGCTCGGAAGACATAGGGAATTCCAGGGAGCAGCTAGAAGCCTGAAGCTAGAAGCTGGAAGAGAAAGACGCGTACGCCGATGTTACCAGCCTGGCGCTGGTACGAAAAATGCGCTTTCGTCCTGGCCTCCAGCTTCCAGCTTCCAGCTTCCAGCTTCCAGCTTTCAACTATCAATCCGACTAGCCGCCATCTGGTAAGCCGTCTCCAGCGCCACCTGTAGGCTGCCGCCGTCGATGCGGCCGGTGCCGGCCAGGTCCAGGGCGGTGCCGTGGTCCACCGAGGTGCGGATGATCGGCAGGCCCAGGGTGACGTTCACCGCCGCGCCGAAGCCCTTGTACTTGAGCACCGGCAGGCCCTGGTCGTGGTACATGGCCAGCACCGCGTCGCAGTGCTCCAGGTGCTTGGGGGTGAACAGGGTGTCGGCCGGCAGCGGGCCGATCAGTTGCATGCCTTCGCCGCGCAGGCGCTCCAGGGTGGGCTCGATGACGTCGATTTCCTCGTGGCCCAGGTGGCCGCCTTCGCCGGCGTGGGGGTTGAGGCCGCAGACCAGGATGCGCGGCTCGGCCAGGCCGAACTTGTCGCGCAGGTCGGCATGCAGGATGCGGGTGACGCGCGCCAGGCGCTCGGGCGTGATGGCGTCGGCCACCTCGCGCAGCGGCAGGTGGGTGGTCACCAGCGCCACGCGCAGGCCGCGGGTGGCGAGCATCATCACCACCTGCGGGGTGTGGGTCAGCTCGGCGAGGAACTCGGTGTGCCCGGAGAAGGCCACGCCGCCTTCGTTGATCACGCCCTTGTGCACCGGCGCGGTGATCATCCCGGCGAAGCTGCCGTCCAGGCAGCCCTGGCCGGCGCGGGTCAGTGTCTGCAGCACGTAGCCGGCATTGGCCGGGTCGAGCTGGCCGGCTTTTACCGGCGCGCCCAGCGGGGTGTCCCAGACGTAGAGCGAGCCTGCCGGGGCGGGCGCCTGCGGCCACTGGCCTGGGCCGGTTTCCAGCAACTGGATGTCCAGGCCCAGCAGGGCGGCGCGCTCGGCCAGCATCTGCCGGCTGGCGATGGCCACCAGCGGCTGGGGCTGGGCCTGGCGGGACAGCAGCAGGCACAGGTCCGGGCCGATGCCGGCCGGCTCTCCGGGGGTGAGGGCGAATGGCTTGGAGGCTTGCATGGCGGGTGTCTCTAAGGCATCGGCCGCGCCGGCGGCCGGGGTTGTTCGGGATGGGCCCACTCTACGCCCAAGTGGGGCGCGGATAAAAAGAAACCCGGCCGCGGGGCCGGGTTCCTGTGTCGCGCGGGGCGCTTACAGCTTGATCTCGACGTAGGCTTCGTCGCGGATCTGCCGCAGCCAGGCCTGCAGTTCCTCGTCGTACTTGCGGTTGCGCAGGACCTGGGCGGCCTGCTGCTCGCGGAACTTGTCGCTGCTGTCGGTGGCGCGGCGACCGAGGACTTCCAGGATGTGCCAGCCGAACGGCGAGCGGAACGGCTTGGACAGCTGGTTCTGCGGGATGCTGTTCATCACGTCGCGGAATTCCGGCACCAGGGATTCCGGATCGACCCAGTTGAGGTCGCCGCCGTGCAGCGCCGAGCCCGGATCTTCGGAGAACTGCTTGGCCAGCTTGCCGAAGTCTTCGCCGCTCTGGATGCGCTCGTAGAGCTTCTGCGCCAGCTTCTGGGTTTCCTCGTCGCTGCGGATTTCGCTGGGCTTGAGCAGGATGTGGCGGACATGCACCTCGTCACGCACCATCTTGCTGCCGCCGCGCTTCTCTTCCAGCTTGAGGATGATGAAGCCGCCGGGGGTGCGCACCGGCTCGGTGACGTCGCCCACGGCCAGGCTGCCGATCATGCCGTCGAACGGCGAGGGCAGCTGGGCGGCCTTGCGCCAGCCGATCTCGCCGCCTTCCAGGGCGTTGTCGCCGGCCGAGCGGGAAATCGCCAGCTGGTTGAAATCGGCGCCCTGCTTGAGCTGCTGGTAGACCTCCTGGGCCTGCCTGCCGGCGGCCTGGAGGGTTTCCGGCGAAGCGCCGTCCGGCACCGGGATGAGGATGTTGGCCAGGCGGTACTCTTCGGAGAGCTGGATCTTGCCCAGGTCGGAGGCCAGGAAGTTCTGCACTTCCTGGTCGCTGACCTGGATGCGCTCGGCCACGCGGCGCTGGCGCACGCGGCTGATGATCATCTCGCGGCGCACCTGCTCGCGGGCGTCGTCGTAGGACAGGCCGTCGCGGGCGAGGGCGGCGCGGAACTGGTCCAGGCTCAGGTTGTTGCGCTGGGCGATGGTGCCCATGGCCTGGTTCAGCTCCTCGTCGGTGATGCGGATGCCGGAGCGCTCGCCGATCTGCAGCTGGATGTCCTCGATGATCAGGCGCTCAAGCACCTGCTGCGTCAGCACGTGCTCGGGGGGCAGCGGCGCGCCGCGCTTCTCGATGGTCTGGCGGACTTCGCGCAGGCGTTGGTCGAGCTGGCTCTGCATGACCACGTCGTTGTCGACGATGGCCACGACACGGTCCAGCGGGGTGACTTCGGCGTGGGCTGCGGAACAGACCAGCAGGGCGCCCAGCATCAGCGGGCGCAGGGCATTACATAGAGCTGTCTTCACGTTGACGATAACCTTGGATGCCTTGGTCGAGGAAGCCTTCGACTTGGTTGCCTACAACGCCGCCAAGGCCCTTGAGGATGATTTGCAGGAAGATGCCGCGGTCGGCCTTGGAGTCGGACGTGTAGAAGTTGTCGTCGTCGTACTTCAGCCAGTAGCGGTTGACCAGTCGCAGTTTCCAGCAGCAGCTGTCGTATTCGAAGCCGCCGAGGGCCTCGAGGGTGCGGTTCTGGTTGTAGTCGTACTGCCAGCGGGCGATCGCGCTCCACTGCGGGACGATCGGCCAGATGACCGAGAAGTCGTGCTGCTCGATCTTGTACTCGTCGCTGTTGTAGCTGAAGCGGCCGAGGTTCGGGTCGAACGACTTGCTGTCCGCGCGGTAGCGGTAGCCGGCGTTGAACACCTTCTGCGGCTCGGCTTCGGGCTGGTAGTGGAACATCACGCTGCCGCTGTCGGTGTGGTGCGTGTTGGGGTTCCAGTTGTAGTCCGAGCTGAGGCGCCAGTCGTGGTTGAAGCGATAGACGCCCTGCAGGGCGTAGGGCGAGCGCCAGGTGTCCGCGTCGGGGTTGTCGATCGGGTTGTTCGGGTTCGCCAGGTTGTAGTTGCGGATGTACTTCTCGGTCAGGCCCGGCAGCTGCACGCGGCGGTCGGAGAAGTAGTAGATCTGGCCGGCGCTGACCGAGGCGCGCTCGAAGCCGTTGTCCTCGATGAAGCGCGAGGTGGCGCCCAGGGACAGCTGGTTGGCGTCGCCGATGCGGTCCTTGCCGGTGAAGCGGTTCTCGCGCCACAGCGAGTCGTAGCTGAAGTTGAACTCGCCGGTGTCGAAGCTCGGCAGGTTGTCCTGGTTGCGGTACGGCACGTACAGGTACATGGCGCGCGGCTCCAGGGTCTGGCGGAACTTGGTGCCGCCGAACGTGGTGTCGCGGTCGAAATACAGGCCGCCGTCGAGCTTGGCCAGCGGCAGCGAGCGGTCGGGGCTGCTGTCGTAGCTGACTTCGCCGTAGTTGGTGGCGCTGTTCAGCTGGGCCTTGCCGGTGCCGTCCAGGTCCAGGTCGTACTTGGTGTACATCGCCTTCAGCGTCGGCGTCAGGAAGCCCCAGCTGCTGGCCAGCGGCAGGCTGACGCCCGGCTCGAAGTGCGCACGGTCGCCGGTGGCGCGGGCCAGGCCGGAGATGTTCACGTCCGGGCGCTGACCGAGCACGTTGCCGTCGGTATCGAAGTAGACGTCCTCGTCCAGGTCGCGGTCGAAGCGCACCAGTTCGCTGCCGTAGGTGAACTCCAGGCCGCCCGGGTGGTAGGGCAGACGACCGTCGAGGGTCAGCTGCGGCAGGCGGTCGTAGGGCGTCACGTCGGTCACGGTGGCCAACTGGTAGGCCTGGGCGTTGAGGCGCGCAGTGAAGTCGTCGCCGCGGTAGGTCAGGGCGCCCTGCTGGTTCACGTAGGTCGGCGAGCCCAGGCCCAGGGAGGTGTCCAGGTCCTGGAAGTAGTACGGGTCGCTGATCTTGGTGTAGTCCACCTGCGCCAGCCAGCGCGAATCCAGGCCGCTGGTGTTCTTCCAGCCGTACATCCAGCGCTGGTCGGTGAAGTGCGGCTGGCCTTCGCGGTCGTCGTCCTTGTCGTTCAGGTAGGCGGCGGTGACCTGCCCCTCGCTGCTGTGGGTCAGGTAGCGGAACTCGCCTTCCATCATCAGGCCGCGCTTGGCCATGTAGCGCGGGAACAGCGTGGCGTCGTAGTTCGGCGCCAGGTTGAAGTAGTACGGGGTGACCACGAACATGCCGGTGTCGCTGGTGCTGCCCAGGGTGGGCGGCAGGAAGCCGGACTGGCGGCGATCGTCGATCGGGAAATAGATGTAGGGGGTGTAGAACACCGGAATGTCCTTCACCCGCAGGGTCGCGTTGGTCGCGGTGCCGAAGCCGGTGGCCGGGTTCAGCTTGATGTTGTTGCCCTTGACGTACCAGGAGTTGCTGCCCGGCTCGCAACGGGTATAGGTGCCGTCCTTGAGCTGGATGATCGCGTCTTCCTGGCGCTTGGCGTAGAGCGCGCTGCCGCGGACCTGGGCCTGGTGCATGACGTACTCGGCGTTGTCGATCTTCGCCTCGCCGTTGTCCAGTTGCAGGTCGGCGTGGTCGCCGACGATCAGCGCGCCGTTGTCGCGCAGGCGCACGTTGCCGGCCAGCTCGCCGCGGTTCTCGGCCTGGTGCAGGTTGGCCTCGTCGGCCTCCACCTGCATGCTGCCCTGGCGCAGGACCACGTTGCCGGCCAGGGTCGCGACCTGCGACTCCTGCTCGTAGCGCGAGACCTTCGCCGAGACGTAGGTCGGGGCCTCGTCGCGCGGGGTCTTGTCGTTCATGCCCGGACGGGTCGGTTCGATGTAGGCGCCGCTGCAGTACGGGCCGACTTCCGCCAGCTGGGCGGCGGTGAGTTTCTCCCGCGGGACCCAGTCGAGGTGGCTGTAGTCGGCGCTGCGCGACTTGAGGCCCTTGCCGCCGCTCTCGGTGACCAGCTTCTGCCTGGGCTCTTCGGCGCCGGCAGCCGCACCTGCGACGGCTGCGCCTTCAGCGCCGCCGCTGGCGGGGGTGCTGACCGAGCTTTCGGTATGCTCCGGACGCGGCGGCAGGGCGCTGGCCGGCTGCTGCGAGGAGCAGTCCCAGCTGCCGCCGGAGGGGGTGCAGTTGAACTGTTCGGCCGCCGTGGCGGTCGAGGAAGCGAGCGGCTGCATAGCCAGCAGGCCACCGGTCACCAGTAAGGGGAACTTTCTACGGAACACGGGGAGAATCACTGCCATCTTGTTAATCCGGGCTTCCTGCGAGCCATCGGCCAGATTCGGCCATAGCCACTCGATGGGCTCAAAAAGATGCTGGATAATAAAGCATGACCCGCGCAACGGCTAGGGCCGTGGAGAACCCCCAAAGATGTCTGAGGATGCCCGTTACCAGCTCCTGAATCGCTGGTTGGACTCTTGTTTACCCGTAGTGTTCAGTGCCGAGGGATGGGGGCCGGTGCCGCCCGCCGAGCTCACCCCGGCCAGCAGCGACGCCAGCTTCCGCCGCTATTTCCGCTGGCAGGGCGAGGGCCGCACGCTGATCGTCATGGATGCGCCGCCGCCCCAGGAGGACTGCCGCCCCTTCGTCAAGGTGGCCGGCATGCTCGCCGAGGCCGGCGTGCACGTGCCGCGGATTCTTGCCCAGGACCTGGAGCAGGGCCTGCTGCTGCTCGACGACCTGGGCCGCCAGACCTACCTGGACGTGCTCAACCCGCAGAACGCCGAGGAACTCTTCGAGGATGCCCTGGATGCCCTGGTGGCCTTCCAGCAGGTGCCGGCCGAAGGCCGCCTGCCGGCCTACGACGAGGCGCTGCTGCGCCGCGAGCTGGGCCTGTTCCCCGAGTGGTACCTGGGCCGTCACCTGAACATCGAGCTGCAAGGCGAGCAACTGGCGCGCTGGCAGCGCACCTGCGACCGCCTGGTGAGCAGCGCGCTGGAGCAGCCGCGGGTGCTGGTGCACCGTGACTACATGCCGCGCAACCTGATGCTCAGCGAGCCGAACCCCGGCATCCTCGATTTTCAGGATGCGGTGTACGGCCCGGTGACCTACGACGTCACCTGCCTTTATAAGGACGCCTTCCTCAGCTGGCCCGAGCCGCGCGTGCACGACGGCCTCAGCCGCTACTGGCGCAAGGCCCAGGCCGCCGGCATTCCGTTGCCGCCTACCTTCGAGGAGTTCTTCCGCGCCAGCGACCTGATGGGCGTGCAGCGCCACCTGAAGGTGATCGGCATCTTCGCGCGCATCTGCCACCGCGACGGCAAGCCGCGCTACCTGGGCGACGTGCCGCGCTTCTTCCGCTACCTCGACAGCGTCGTCGCCCGCCGACCCGAGCTGGCCGACCTGGGCGCGCTGCTCGCCGAGCTGCCGCAACCGGTGGCGCCATGAAGGCGATGCTCCTCGCCGCCGGCAAGGGCGAGCGCATGCGCCCGCTGACCCTGCACACGCCCAAGCCGCTGGTGCCGGCCGGCGGCCGGCCGCTGATCGAGCACCAGCTGCTGGCCCTGCGCCGCGCCGGCTTCCACGACCTGGTGATCAACCACGCCTGGTTGGGCCAGCAGATCGAGGACTACCTCGGCGATGGCTCGCGCTTCGGCGTCGCCATCCGCTACTCCGCCGAAGGCGAGCCGCTGGAGACCGGCGGCGGCATCTTCCGCGCCCTGCCGCTGCTCGGCGAAGCGCCCTTCGCCCTGGTCAACGGCGACATCTGGACCGACTTCGACTACGCGCGCCTGCCGGGCGCGCTGGCCGAGGGCGACCTGGCGCACCTGGTGCTGGTGGACAACCCCGGGCACAACACCCGCGGCGACTTCCGCCTGGAGGGTGAACGCGTCGGCGACTATCGCGAAGGCGAGCCCAGCTACACCTACAGCGGCATCGCCGTACTGCACCCGGCGCTGTTCGCCGCCTGCACGGGCGGCGCCTTCAGGCTGGCGCCACTGCTGCGCGAGGCCATGGCCGCCGGCCGTGTCAGCGGCGAGCTGCACCGCGGGCGCTGGGTGGACGTCGGCACCCACGAGCGCCTGGCCGAAGTCGAACGTCTGCTGGCGGCCGGCTGAATGTTCTGGCCGGGCACCCTGATAGGCATAGTCGCCGGCTGGGCGCTGGCGAGCATCCCCGGGGCCATGCTTGGCGGCCTGCTCGGCCAGGTGCTGGACCGTCGCCTGCGCCGGCGCAGCTGGCGCGAACTCCTCGATGAGCTGCGCGGCGGCGCGCGGGTGCCGGAGGAGGAGCTGCTGTTCCTCCTGCTCGGCCGCGTGGCCAAGAGCCGCGGCCGCGTGCAGGACGCGCACATCCAGCAGGCTCGGGCGGAAATGTTGCGCCTGGGCCTGGACGAAGCCGGCCGTCTGCGCGCCATCGATGCCTTCAACCGCGGCAAGCACGGCGGGCCGCGCCTGGAGGAGGGCGTGCAGCAGTGCCGAGGCCTGCGGCCCAGCGTCGACGGCCTGCTGCAGGCTTGCTGGCGCATGGCCTGGGCGGCCGGCGCGCCGAGCGCGGCGGAGAAGGTGCTGATCCTGCGCTGGGGCGAGAGCTTCGGCCTGCCGCGCGCCACCGTGCTGTCCCTGGCCGCTGGCGCCGAAGCCCTGCGCGCGCCGCCGAGCCGGGCGGAAAGCTATCGCCAGGCGCTGCGTTTATTGGGCGTGGAGGACGACAGCCCGGTGGAGGAGATCAAGCGCGCCTACCGCCGGCTGATCAGCCAGCACCACCCGGACAAGCTGGCCGGCGCCGGCGAGGCGCGCATCGCCGCCGCCACCGAGAAGACCCGCGAGATCCAGCAGGCCTATGCCCTGGTGCGTGAGCGCCGCGGCTTCCGCTAGGGCTCGGGGCCGGTTTACTCGGCGGGCGCCTGCTTGATGTGCAGCGACAGCCAGCCGCGGATGCGCCGGTAGAGCTGGTCCTGCTCGGTGGCGCGGTCGGCCGGCAGGGCGTTCATGCCGATCTGCACGTAGGTCTTGCCGGTCTCGCGCCGGCTTGCCTGCAAGCGGGCCTTGGCGGCTTCGCGGTCCACGCGCCTGTCCTTGTAATAGAAGTCGCCGGTGGCCAACTGCAGGCGCGGCACCATGTCTTCCAGCGCCGGGCGGAAGTCCCGCGGCACTTCGGCGTCGACGATCAGCAGGTTGTGGATTTCGCCGGGTTCGCGCTCGGCCAGGTAGCGTGCCGCCCAGTAGGCGCCGGTGCCGTGGCCGAGGAGGACGATGCTCCTGGGCTTGCCTTGCAGGGCGAAGTCGAGGCCGGCCTGGATGCGCGCCATGACCCGCTCGGCATAGGCCTTGCGCCGCTCGATGGCCGCATCCGGCGCCGGCGGCGCCTCGCTGCTGGCCTGGGCCGGTTCGCCGCTGCCGGCCTCGGCGGTGCTTTCCGGCGTGGGCGTGGCGGCGCCGGATTCGCCCTGGACGTCCTTGCTGCTGGCGCCGGCGTCGCTGTCGGCGGCGGCCTTGTCCGCGCTTTCCTTGCGCGGCACCGGCTGGCTGTCCTGCGGGTCGGGCAGGCCGAGGGCGAGGGTCTGCCAGCCGGCGTCGGGCAGCTTGCGCCGCAGCGGGCCCACCGCCACCGGCCAGTCGGGGTTCTCGCCGTCGCCGGGGACGATGATCACCACGCCCTCTGCCTGCGGCGCGTTGGCCGGCAGCCACAGGGCGAGGAAGCTTTCCTCGCCGGCCTGCAGCGTCTGTTGCTGCTTCTGCGGCAGGCGCTGCTGCAGGGCGCTGGCTTCGTCCTGGCTGCGCTCCTCCAGGGCCGGGCGCGCGGGCACTGCCGGCGCCACCGCCGGGCCGGGCGGGCTGGCCGGTGTGTCTTCGGCCCAGCCCGGCACCAGGGGCGCCAGGCTCAGGGCCAGGCAGAGGGCGAGGCGGGTAGGCTGTGCGGGACGGGACATGGGGCGGGTTCCTTGCGTGGCTCGGGCTGGCCTGGCAAAACGGCCAGACTAATCCCTTGTTTCTGCTTTGTCAGGCGCCGGCCTTTCCGGGTTCCCCCCGCCATGGGGTAATGTAGGCGCGCTTTTTTCTCGGGGAGCGGGCATGGGACGACTGTGCTGGAACGCCGTGGCGGCGTTCCTGTTGTGCATTCCATTGTGGGGCGCGGCGCAGGACGCGCCGCCCGGCGTGCCCCTGGACGCCGCCCAGCGCGCCTGGCTGCAGGCGCACCCGCAGCTGCGCGTCGGGGTGGTCCTGGATGCGCCCTACGCCCAGCAGGACCGGCGCCTGCAGCAGCTCTCCGGCGCCCATGTCGAGCTGCTCGACTGGATCGCCGGCGCGTTGCAGGTGAGCCTGCAGTGGCGCGTCTATGCCGACCAGGACGAACTGGAGCGTGCCGCCCGCGCCGGCGAAATCGACCTGGCCCCGGGGCTCGGCCAGACCCCTTCCAGCCTGCGCGACTGGCTGTTCTCCGACCCCTACCTGCGGGTGCCGCGGCTGCTCATCGGCTTCCGCGACGGCCCCGGCTCCGTGGAGCTGGAGCGCCTGGGCGTGCTTGAACCCGTGGCGCTGCGCGGCCCGGGCGCGGTATCCGACTACCTGCGCGGCACCTACCCGGGCCTGGAGCTGCAGCTCACCGACAGCGACCGCGAAGCCCTGCGCCGGGTGCTCGGCCAGGAGGCCAGCTACGCGGTGGTCGACGAGGCGCACCTGGCCCGCCTCAGCCGCGAGGTCGAGTTTTCCGGCTTCCGCGTGCTGGCCGACATCGGTTATCCACAACTGCTGCGCCTGGCTACCCGCCGCGACCTGCCCGAGCTGGCCGGCATCCTCGACGCCAGCCTGCGCGCCTTGCCGGCCAAGCAGCTGGACCAGTTGCACGAGCGCTGGCTGCAGCCGCAGTACCCGCGCCTGGGGCAGTCCCCCGGTTTCTGGCAGAACCTCTGCATCCTCCTCGGCCTGTTGCTGCTCATGGCCCTGGCCACCGCGCTGTGGCTGCGCCACCAGCGCAACGTGCTGGAGCAGCGCCTGCTCGCCGCGCGCCGCGACATGGAGCTGCGCCAGGCGGCCGAGGAAGCCCTGCGCCTGACCCAGTTCGCCATCGACAGCAGCACCGTGGGCATCCTCTGGGTCAACTGGGACAGCCACGTGCGCTACGCCAACCGCGCCGCCGAGGACATGCTCGGCTACGCCCCCGGCGAGGTGATCGAGCGGCCCCTGGCGGACTTCGAGCCCGGCCTGGACATGGACGCCTGGCTCGACCTCTGGCGCCGCGCGCGCAACAGCGAAGAGGGCCCGCTGAGCTTCGAAAGCCACCTGCGCCGCGCCGACGGCCAATGGCTGCCGGCGGAAGTGTCGCTGAGCTTCCTGCGCTTCGGCGGCTCGGAATACCTGCTGGTGTTCCTCAACGACGCCACCGAGCGGCGCCGCGCCCGCGCCGCCCTGGAAGAGAGCGAGGCGCGCCTGCAGGGTATCGCCGCCAACGTCCCCGGCCTGGTGTTCCGCCTGGAGCCCAGCGCCCCGGGCGGCTCCGACTTCGCCCACCTCAGCTTCATCAGCGGCGGCAGCGAGGCCTCGCTGGGCTATTCTCCCGGCTACCTGCGCGAAAGCGGCCTGGGCATCCTCGGCCTGGTGCACCCGGGCGACCGCGACGGCTACCTCGCGAGACAACTGGAAGCGGTGGCCGGCGGCAAGAACTGGCACTGGCAGGGGCGCATCCTGACCCGTTCCGGCGAGCCGCGCTGGGTGGACATCAAGGCCACCGCGCGGCGCCTGGACGATGGCCGCCTGGCCTGGGACGGCGTGGTCTGGGACATCAGCGAGAACAAGCAGATCGAGCTGGAGCTGGCGCAGTCGCGGGCGCAGCTGCGCGAGCTGTCGGCGCACCTGGAAAGCGTGCGCGAGGAAGAGAAGGCGCGCATCGCCCGGGAAGTGCACGACGAGCTGGGCCAGGTGCTGACCGTGCTCAAGCTGGAAACCTCCATGTGCGAGCTGGGCTACGGCGAGCTGGACCCCGGCCTGAGCGAGCGCCTGGGCAACATGAAGAAGCTCATCGCCCAGCTGTTCCAGCTGGTGCGCGACGTGGCCTCGGCCCTGCGCCCGCCGATCCTCGACGCCGGTATCGGCTCGGCGCTGGAGTGGCAGGCGCGGCGCTTCGAGACGCGCACCGGCATCCCCTGCCTGGTGGAGGTGCCGGAGAACCCGCCGCGCCTGGGCGACGCCAAGGCCATCGGGCTGTTCCGCATCCTCCAGGAGGCGTTGACCAATGTCATGCGCCACGCGCAGGCGCATACTGTGGAACTGGCCCTGCGGGTGGAGGGCGACGAACTCTGCCTGAGCATCAGCGACGATGGCCGAGGCTTCGACACCGCGGCGGCCTGGGGCGGCAGCTCCTTCGGCCTGGTCGGCATGCGCGAGCGCGTGCTGATGCTCGGCGGCGAGTTGGAGATCGACAGCCAGCCGGGGGAGGGCAGCAGCCTGCGGGTGCGCGTGCCGCTGGATGCGGGGGAATTGCCGGAGCCGGGGCCGTAACGGGGCCGGCGCGGTTTTGTCTGTTCGGGGGAGGGCAGCGTGATTCGAGTACTGGTGGCCGAAGACCACACCATCGTCCGCGAGGGCATCAAGCAACTGATCGGCATGGCCAAGGACCTGCAGGTGGTGGGCGAGGCCACCAACGGCGAGCAGTTGCTCGAAACCCTGCGCCAGGTGCCCTGCGAGGTGGTCCTGCTGGACATCTCCATGCCCGGCGTCAACGGCCTGGAGGCCATCCCGCGGATCCGCGCGCTGAACGATCCGCCGGCGATCCTCATGCTGTCCATGCACGACGAGGTGCAGATGGCCGCCCGCGCGCTGAAGATCGGCGCCGCCGGCTATGCCACCAAGGACAGCGACCCGGCGCTGCTGCTCACCGCCATCCGCAAGGTCGCCAGCGGCGGCCGCTACATCGACCCGGAACTGGCCGACCGCATGGTCTTCGAGGTCGGCCTGACCGACTCGCGGCCGCCCCACGCGCTGCTCTCCGAGCGCGAGTTCTCGGTATTCGAACGCCTGGTCAAGGGCGAGGGCGTCAACGAGATCGCCCAGCACCTGGCGGTCAGCAGCAAGACCATCAGCACCCACAAGGCGCGGCTAATGCAGAAGCTCGGCGCGCATTCGGTGGCCGACCTGGTCAAGTATGCCGTGGAGCACAAGCTGGTCTGAAACGGCGCGCGGCGGGGCGATTCGCCGATGCTTATGTGAGTCCCTTCCGGTTTTTGCAACGCCCGGCTACCTCGCCGGCTGGCGAAAGGGAATCATTGCCCGCTCAGTGGGGTACTTCATCAGAACAAGGAGAAGAAGGATGTTGTTGCGAGCGGTACGGGGCGGGCTGCTGGCCGGCCTGCTGGGGACTGTCGCCACGCCGGCGCTGGCGGACTACGTGACAGTGATTTCCTTCGGTGGGGCCAACAAGGCGGCCCAGGAGAAGGCCTTCTACGAACCCTTCAAGGCGGCCACCGGCACGGCGGTGGTGCATGGTTCCTACAATGGCGACCTGGACAAGCTCAGGCAGATGGTGGAGATCAGCCATGTGTCCTGGGACGTGGTCGAGGTGGAGGCGCCGGAGCTGGCGCGCGGCTGCCAGGAGGGCCTGTTCCAGAAGCTCGACCAGCGCCTGATCGGCGACCCCGCCGACTTCGTGCCCGGCGCGGTGCAGCCCTGCGGCGTCGGCATCTTCGTCTGGACCACCCTGCTGGCCTACAACCAGGACAAGCTGCAGGGCAAGCCCCAGGGCTGGGCCGATTTCTGGGACCTGAAGAAATTCCCCGGCAAGCGCGGCCTGCGCTGGGGCGCCAAGTACAGCCTGGAGTTCGCCCTGATGGCCGACGGCGTGGCGCCCAAGGACGTCTACCAGGTGCTGGGCACCCCGGGCGGCGTCGACCGCGCCTTCCGCAAGCTCGACGAGATCAAGCCGAGCATCCACTGGTGGAAGTCCGGCCAGGACCCGGTGCGCGACCTGTCCGACGGCACCGTGGTCATGAGCTCGGCCTACAACGGCCGCATCGCCGCGGCCCAGCCCGAGCAGAAGGGCCTGCGCATGGCCTGGGCCGGCGGCATCTACGACTTCGACTTCTGGGCGTTGCCGTCCGGGGCGTGGAAGAAGGAGCTGGCGGAGAAATTCATCGCCTTCGCCAGCCAGCCCGAGCAGCAGAAGGTCTATGCGCAGAACATCGCCTACGGCCCGACCAACCGCAAGGCGGTGGAGCAGCTCGACCCGCAGGTGGCCGCCAACCTGCCCACCGCGCCGCGCAACATGGCCGACGCGCTGGGCATGAACGTGGCCTTCTGGGCCGAGCATGGCGATGCTCTGGAGAAGCGCTTCCAGGACTGGGCCAAACGCTGAGAACCTGCCTACGATCTGCTACGCGTCGGCATGACTGCGTTGAGAACAGGCGAGCGATGCTCATTTAGCGGCCTGAACACCGCTCACTCGCCTGTTCCCGCCTTGTCCTGCTCTAGCTCGCGAGATCGTAGACAGGCTCCAGGTCGCTTTCGGATATGCCGGTGTCGCAGTCAATGCGACGCCGGCTTTCTGCGACTGATAGCCACACTTTTCGTGTAGGGATCGCCCTACAGACGATCCTCTTCTACCCTTATAGCAAGTTCTCTTCCCGCCCGATTTGCGCGCGCTGCAGGCTTCTCTAGTCTTGCTTCACGGCAACTTCTTACAAATACAAAAGGTGCGGTTATGGCCGAGACTCAGGCGAACGATGTGCTGGTGAGCTTCCGTGGCGTCCAGAAGAGCTACGACGGCGAGACGCTCATCGTCAAAGACCTCAACCTGGATATTCGCAAAGGCGAATTCCTCACCCTGCTGGGGCCGTCCGGTTCCGGCAAGACCACCAGCCTGATGATGCTGGCCGGTTTCGAAACCCCCACCTCCGGCGAGATCCAGCTGGCCGGCCGCTCCATCAACAACGTCCCCCCGCACAAGCGCGACATCGGCATGGTGTTCCAGAACTATGCCCTGTTCCCGCACATGACCGTGGCGGAGAACCTGGCCTTCCCGCTTTCCGTGCGCGGCATGAGCAAGACCGACGTGGCCGAGCGCGTCAAGCGCGCGCTGTCCATGGTCCAGCTCGACGCCTTCGGCGGGCGCTACCCGGCGCAGCTCTCCGGCGGCCAGCAGCAGCGCGTGGCCCTGGCCCGGGCGCTGGTCTTCGAGCCGCAGCTGGTGCTGATGGACGAACCCCTGGGTGCGCTCGACAAGCAGCTGCGCGAGCACATGCAGATGGAGATCAAGCACATCCACCAGCGCCTGGGCGTGACCGTGGTCTACGTGACCCACGACCAGGGCGAGGCGCTGACCATGTCCGACCGCGTGGCGGTGTTCCACCAGGGCGAGATCCAGCAGATCGCCCCGCCCCACGAACTCTACGAACACCCGCGCAACTCCTTCGTGGCCAACTTCATCGGCGAGAACAACCGCATCGCCGGGCAACTGGCGAGCCACGAGGGCGAGCGCTGCGTGGTGACCCTGGCGCGGGGCGAGAAGGTCGAGGCGCTGGCGGTCAACGTCGGCCAGCCCGGCGACCCCGTCAGCCTGTCGATCCGTCCCGAGCGGGTGCGCCTGAACGGGCACAGCGAAAGCTGCGTGAACCGCTTCTCCGGCCGTGTGGCCGAGTTCATCTATCTTGGCGACCACGTGCGCATCCGCCTGGAGGTTTGCGGCCGCACCGATTTCTTCGTCAAGCAGCCGATCGCCGAGCTCGACCCTGCGCTGAGCGTGGGTGATGTGGTACCGCTGGGCTGGGCCGTGGAGCACGTGCGTGCCCTCGACCCGCTGTCGGCGGCCTGATTCGAAGAAAAACAAACCAGCACACTGTGGAGAGAAGAATAATGTCGAAGTCCCCGTTCCACCCGTCGAAGGCCGGCCTCAAGCTCGCCGCGCTGACCCTCGGCCTGGCTTGCGCCGCGCAGTCCATGGCGGCCACCGATCTGACCGTGATCTCCTTCGGCGGCGCCAACAAGGACGCCCAGACCAAGGCCTTCTACCAGCCCTTCGAGAAGGCCACCGGCAACAAGATCGTCGCCGGCGAGTACAACGGCGAGATGGCCAAGGTGAAGGCCATGGTCGACACCAACAGCGTGACCTGGGACCTGGTCGAGGTGGAGTCGCCGGAACTGGCCCGCGGCTGTGACGAAGGCATGTTCGAGGAAATCGACCCGGCCATCCTCGGCAAGGCCGAGGACTACGTCCCGGGCGCCGTGAGCAACTGCGGCGTCGGCTTCTTCGTGTGGTCCACCGTGCTGGCCTACAACGCCGACAAGCTCAAGACCGCCCCCACCGGCTGGGCCGACTTCTGGGACCTGAAGAAGTATCCGGGCAAGCGCGGCCTGCGCAAGGGCGCCAAGTACACCCTGGAATTCGCCCTGATGGCCGACGGCGTCGCGCCCAAGGACGTGTACAAGGTGCTGGCCACCAAGGAAGGCCAGGACCGCGCCTTCAAGAAGCTCGACGAGATCAAGCCGAGCATCCAGTGGTGGGAAGCCGGCGCCCAGCCGCCGCAGTACCTCGCTTCCGGTGACGTGGTGATGAGCTCGGCCTACAACGGCCGCATCGCCTCGGTGCAGAAGGAAAGCAACCTGAAGGTCGTGTGGAACGGCGGCATCTACGACTTCGACGCCTGGGCCATCCCGAAAGGCGACAAGAAGAAAGAAGAAGCCCTGAAGTTCATCGCCTTCTCGGTCAAGCCCGAGCAGCAGAAGATCTACGCCGAGAACATCGCCTACGGCCCGGTGAACAAGAACACCGTGAGCCTGCTGGACAAGGGCGTGCAGGCCAACATGCCGACCACCCCGGAAAACATCGCCAACCAGGTGGGCATGGACGTGACCTTCTGGGCCGACTACGGCGAGCAGCTGGAACAGCGCTTCAACGCCTGGGCCGCCAAGTAAGGCAGGCCCCGCCGCCCGCCCGGGCGGCAACCGCGGCAGCGATGCCACGGCCCGCAGGCCCTGCGGGCCGTTCCCGCCGGGAAAAGTTCCCGGCGCGGCGGCGCTCGCCGTGACACACCCGATACACCACACCTTGGCCGCCCTCGCGGGCGGCCCGTTTTACCGGAGTTCGCTATGGCCACCGCTGTGTCCTTGAACGAGGTCGCCGGCCCCACCCTGAAGCAGCGCCTGGCGCGTGCGGAGCGGATGAACCGCCTGAAATCCCAGGCGCTGGTCCTGCCGCTGCTGCTGTTCCTTCTGCTGACCTTCCTGGTGCCGATCGCCGCGCTGCTCTACAAGAGCGTGTACAACCCCGAAGTGGTCGGCTCGCTGCCCAAGACGGTCAACGCCATCACCACCTGGGACGGCAAGTCGCTGCCGCCGGACGCGGTCTACCAGGCCCTGAGCGAAGACCTCTACGCCGCGCGCAAGAACCAGACCATCGGTGACCTCTCCAAGCGCCTGAACATGGAACTGGCCGGCTACCGCAGCCTGATGGCCAAGACCGCCCGCGCCCTGCCGTTCAAGGAGCAACCGGCTTCCTACAAGGACGCCATGGAGACCATCGACGAGCGCTGGGGCGACCCGGCCTACTGGCAGGTGATCCGCCGCAACGCCAGCAGCATCACCCCCTATTACCTGCTCGCGGCCCTCGACCACCGCATCGACGACCTCGGCGAGCTGGCCCCGGCCACCCCGGACCAGTCCATCTACCTGGACATCTTCGCCCGCACCTTCTGGATGGGCGCGGTGATCACCGTCATCTGCCTGCTGCTGGCCTACCCGCTGGCCTACCTGCTGGCCAACCTGCCGACGCGCAAGAGCAACCTGCTGATGATCCTGGTGCTGCTGCCGTTCTGGACTTCCATCCTGGTGCGCGTCGCGGCCTGGATCGTGCTGCTGCAGTCCGGCGGGCTGATCAACGGCGCGCTGCTCAAGCTGGGCCTGATCGACCAGCCGCTGCAACTGGTGTTCAACCGCACCGGCGTGTACATCGCCATGGTGCACATCATGCTGCCGTTCATGATCCTGCCGATCTTCAGCGTGATGAAGAGCATCTCGCCCAGCTACATGCGCGCGGCCATCTCCCTGGGCAGCCACCCGTTCGGCGCCTTCTGGAAGGTCTACTTCCCGCAGACCGTGGCCGGCGTCGGGGCCGGTTGCCTGCTGGTGTTCATCCTGTCGATCGGCTACTACATCACCCCGGCCCTGCTGGGCAGCCCGAACGACCAGATGGTCAGCTACTTCGTCGCCTTCTACACCAACACCACCATCAACTGGGGCATGGCCACGGCCCTGGGCGGCCTGCTGCTGTTCGCCACCCTGGTGCTGTACGTGATCTACGGCTGGCTGGTGGGCGCGAGCCGCCTGCGCCTGAGCTGAGGAGAGAAAGACGATGCTGAGTCCCTACATGTCCCCGGTCGAGCGCCTGTGGTTCTACACCCTGCGCATCCTCTGCGGCCTGGTGCTGCTGTTCCTGGTGCTGCCGGTGCTGGTGATAGTGCCGCTGTCGTTCAACTCCGGCACCTTCCTGGTCTACCCGCTGCAGGGCTTCTCGCTGCGCTGGTACGCCGACTTCTTCCACAGCGCCGAATGGATGCGCTCGCTGACCAACAGCATGATCGTGGCCCCGGCGGCCACCTTCCTGGCGATGGTCTTCGGCACCCTGGCGTCGATCGGCCTGACCCGCGGCGAGTTCCGCGGCAAGGCCCTGGTGATGAGCCTGGTGATCTCGCCGATGGTGGTCCCGGTGGTGATCATCGGTGTGGCCGCCTACCTGTTCTTCGCCCCGCTGGGCCTGGGCAACAGCTACATCTCGCTGATCATCGTGCACGCGGTGCTGGGCGTGCCCTTCGTCATCATCACGGTGTCGGCGACCCTGCAGGGCTTCAACCAGAACCTGGTGCGCGCTGCCGCCAGCCTGGGCGCGCCGCCGCTGCTGACGTTCTTCAAGGTGACCCTGCCGCTGATCGCCCCCGGGGTGATCTCCGGCGCGCTGTTCGCCTTCGCCACCTCGTTCGACGAAGTGGTGGTGACGCTGTTCCTCGCCGGCCCCGAGCAGGCCACCCTGCCACGGCAGATGTTCAGCGGCATCCGCGAGAACCTCAGCCCGACCATCGCCGCCGCGGCGACCCTGCTGATCGGCTTCTCGGTCCTGCTGCTGCTGACCCTGGAATGGCTGCGCGGCCGCAGCGAGAAACTGCGTACCGCCCCCTCCACCTGATCCGCCGCTCCTACGCCGCAGGCGGGGACGGCTTTTCGTAGGATGGCGTTGAGCGAAGCGATACCCATCACTGCAACCGCATGGGTTTCGCAAGCTCAACCCATCCTACGAAAAGCGCCTCGGCGCGGCCTGCAAGACAGTTGCTCCTACAACCATCGCCTCGATCCCCCTCGCTCGCTCCGAGCGGCTACAATGCGCGCCATCCGTGATTCCGCCCACAGAGGTGCGCCATGCAACCCTACGCCATCGCCCCGTCGATTCTCTCCGCCGACTTCGCCCGCCTGGGCGAGGACGTGGACAAGGTGCTCGCCGCCGGCGCCGACATCGTCCACTTCGACGTGATGGACAACCACTACGTGCCGAACCTGACCATCGGCCCGATGGTCTGCTCGGCGCTGCGCAAGTACGGTGTCACCGCGCCCATCGACGTGCACCTGATGGTCTCCCCGGTGGACCGCATCATCGGCGACTTCATCGAGGCCGGCGCCACCTACATCACCTTCCACCCCGAAGCCAGCCAGCACATCGACCGCTCCCTGCAACTGATCAAGGATGGCGGCTGCAAGGCCGGCCTGGTGTTCAACCCGGCCACCTCGCTGGACGCGCTCAAGTACGTGATGGACAAGATCGACATGGTCCTCCTGATGAGCGTGAACCCCGGCTTCGGCGGGCAGAAGTTCATCCCCGGCACCCTCGACAAGCTGCGCGAGGCGCGCGCGCTGATCGACGCTTCCGGCCGCGACATCCGCCTGGAGATCGACGGCGGGGTGAACGTGAAGAACATCCGCGAGATCGCCGCGTCGGGCGCCGACACCTTCGTCGCCGGCTCGGCCATCTTCAACGCCCCCGACTACGCCGAGGTCATCCGCGCCATGCATGCCGAGTTGGCGCAGGTCGGCAAGTGATGAGCGCTGCACAAGCGCTGTTCGCCGGGCGCCTGCCGCGCCTGGTGATGTTCGACCTGGACGGCACCCTGGTGGACTCGGTGCCGGACCTGGCCGCCGCGGTGGACAAGGCCCTGATTGGCATGGGCCGCGCGCCCGCCGGGCTGGACCAGGTGCGCCACTGGGTCGGCAACGGCGCCCGGGTGCTGGTGCGCCGCGCCCTGGCCGGCGGCATCGAGCATGAAGGCGTCAGCGAGGAGGACACCGAGCGCGCCCTGGCGCTGTTCATGGACGCCTACGCCGACAGCCACGCGCTCACCGAGGTCTACCCCGGCGTGGTGGACACCCTGAAATGGCTGAAGAAACAGGGCGTGGAGCTGGCGCTGATCACCAACAAGCCCGAGCGCTTCGTCGCCCCGCTGCTGGACGAGATGGGCCTGGGCAAGTTCTTCCGCTGGATCGTCGGCGGCGACACCCTGCCGCAGCAGAAGCCCGACCCGGCCGCGCTGCTGTTCGTGATGAAGGCTGCCGGCGTTGCGCCCGGCGAGGCGCTGTTCGTCGGCGACTCGCGCAACGACGTGCTGGCCGCCAAGGCCGCCGGGGTGCGCAGCGTCGGCCTGACCTACGGCTACAACCACGGCCGGCCGATCGCCGAGGAGCAGCCGAGCCTGGTGCTGGACGACCTGCGCCAACTGCTGCCTTGCTTCGACCCGGGCAAAGCGATAGTGTTGCCGGACGACGGTTCCAACCCCGCCCATCGAGACTCCAACGTGCTGGACACGGCTCCCCGCAAACTCTGGATGAAAGTCATCAAGGCCCTGGCCCGCTGGCGCTGGCGCGCCTGACATTCCTCCGGCCGGACCTCCCGGCGCCCGTTTGCCACTGCCCGTTCCACCTCCTCGCACGAGACCGCTCATGAACCGCGACGCATTCCAGCGGCTGGCCGCCGAAGGCTACAACCGCATCCCCCTGACCTGCGAAACCCTCGCCGACTTCGACACCCCGCTGTCGATCTACCTGAAGCTCGCCGACGGCGCCAACAGCTACCTGCTGGAATCGGTGCAGGGCGGCGAGAAGTGGGGCCGCTACTCCATCATCGGCCTGCCGTGCCGCACCGTGCTGCGGGTGTACGGCCACAGCGTGAGCGTCAGCGTCGACGGCGTGGAAAGCGAGCGCTTCGACTGCGAGGACCCGCTGGCCTTCGTCGAGCAGTTCAAGGAGCGCTACCGCGTGCCGACCCTGCCGGGCCTGCCGCGCTTCAACGGCGGCCTGGTCGGCTACTTCGGCTACGACTGCGTGCGCTACGTCGAGCCGCGCCTGGCGCAGTGCCCGAACCCGGACCCGCTGGGCAACCCGGACATCCTGCTGATGGTCTCCGACGCCGTGGTCGTCTTCGACAACCTGGCTGGCAAGCTGCACGCCATCGTCCTCGCCGACCCGGCCGAGGCGGATGCCTACGACAAGGGCCAGGCGCGCCTGGAGGAACTGCTGCAGCGCCTGCGCCAGCCGATCACCCCGCGCCGGGGCCTGGATTTCGCCGCGGTCAACGCGCCCGAGCCGCAGTTCCGCGCCAGCTTCACCCGCGAGGACTACGAGCGCGCGGTGGACACCGTCAAGGAATACATCCTGGCCGGCGACTGCATGCAGGTGGTGCCCTCGCAGCGCATGTCCATCGACTTCAAGGCCGCGCCCATCGACCTGTACCGAGCGCTGCGCTGCTTCAACCCGACGCCCTACATGTACTTCTTCAACTTCGGCGACTTCCACGTGGTGGGCAGCTCGCCGGAAGTGCTGGTGCGGGTGGAGGACGGCGAGGTCACGGTGCGCCCGATCGCCGGCACCCGCCCGCGCGGCGCCACCGAGGAAGCCGACCGCGCCCTGGAGCAGGACCTGCTGTCCGACGCCAAGGAAATCGCCGAGCACCTGATGCTCATCGACCTGGGCCGCAACGACGTCGGCCGCGTGTCGCAGACCGGCTCGGTGAAGGTCACCGAGCAGATGGTCATCGAGCGCTACTCCAACGTCATGCACATCGTTTCCAACGTCAACGGCCAGCTCAAGCCCGAGCTCAGCGCCATGGACGCCCTGCGCGCGATCCTGCCAGCCGGCACCCTGTCCGGCGCGCCGAAGATCCGCGCCATGGAAATCATCGACGAGCTGGAGCCGGTCAAGCGCGGCGTCTACGGCGGCGCCGTGGGCTACCTGGCGTGGAACGGCAACATGGACACCGCCATCGCCATCCGCACCGCGGTGATCAAGAACGGCGAACTGCACGTGCAGGCCGGCGGCGGCATCGTCGCCGACTCGGTGCCGGCGCTGGAGTGGGAAGAAACCATCAACAAGCGCCGCGCGATGTTCCGCGCGGTGGCCCTGGCCGAACACACCGCGCGCCTCGAAGACTGAGCGCTGCTGCCGTAACGCAGAACGCCGTTTCCCTGGGAGGGGAAACGGCGTTTTCGTTGGTGCCCGCAGTTTTCCCGTAGGAGCGGACCTTGTCCGCGATGGTTGAGCCCGTGCCGGGCAATCGCGGATAAATCCGCTCAGGAAGCACGGCTTTTCGTAGGATGGCGTTGAGCGAAGCGATACCCATCACCACGACAGCATGGGTATCGCAAGCTCAACCCATCCTACGGAGGGCACCTCGGCGCAAGACTGTTGCTCCTACGATGCGAGCGCGGCATGCTCGCTCACCCCATCACGCCTGCTGCCCCGCCCGGCGCCGGGCCAGGGCGGCATCCGCCAGGCTGGCGCGCTGCTCGACGTAGGCCGCCAGGTGATCCACCGCCACGTACTGCATGGCCTTGTGGCTGTCGTCCAGGGTGGTCACCGGCAGGGCGATGCGTCCGCAGGCCAGGGCCTTGCCGAAGTTCTCCCGGTTGAGGTTGCGGAACCAGCGCTCGCGCACCTGCTCCAGGGGCACCAGCACGTCGCCGAATATCTGGTAGACCAGCGCCACGGTTTCCTGGCGTGGCGCCGGTTGGGTGTCGGAGTTCGACGGCAGCATGGCTTCCTCCTGCTTGCGGTTGTCGTTCGATGGGGGAAATATAGCTTTTGTTGTTTTTCCTGGCAATCGCCGTTCGCCCGGCTTTCCATCGCGCAGAAGAAACCCCGCCGTGGCGGGGTTGGGGAGGGCTCAGCGAACCAGCGTGGGCGCGCGGCGATGGCGCACCGTCGACCACCAGAACACCCAGCCGATGATGCTCAGCTGGCTGGCCTGGATGGCCTGGGCGTCGTATTCCTCGTCGCCGTACTCGTCGCGGTTGAAGCTGCGCAGGCGGATGCCGCCGCCCGGCAGGCGGTAGAGGAACTTCACCCGCAGCATGCCCTCGTGCTCCAGGGCGTAGATCTCGCCGTCGGTGATGTGCGTCGTCGCCGTATCGATGCCGATGGTGGAGCCATCCATGATCAGCGGCTCCATGCTGTTGCCGGTGAGCTGGGCGCAGATGGCCGCGTCCGGGTCGACCCCGGCGGCGCGCAGGGTGGCGTAGGAGAAGCGCAGCTTGCGCCCCTCGATCTGGCGCACCGCGGTGCGCCCGGCGCCGGCGGACATTTCCACTTCCTTGTACAAGGGCAGTTCCACCTCGTCTTCGTCCAGCGGCGTGCTGCTGTCCCAGGGGTGCAGCGGCTCCAGGCGCAGCGGGCTGCCGTCGGCCGGTGGCGTGGCGGCCTGCGGCGAGCCTTCGCCGGTGCCCAGCCAGACCGGCGAGACGCCCAGGGCCGCGGCGATCTCGATCAGCTTGCGGGTGCTCTGGGCCTTGCCGGCGGTCAGCTTGTGGATGGTGTTCTGCGAGACCCCGGCCGCTTCGGCGAGGCTCTCCTGCTTGAGGTTGCGCGCGGCCATGGCCTGCTTGAGGCGCTCGGCGAGCGTGGAGGGGCGGGCTGTGCTGTTCATGGCGGCACTCTACCGCCCGTCCCGGGGAAGTGTAAATAGCTTTGGTGTTGACGATAAATAGCTTTAGTTGTAACTTTTCCTTCGCCGGCCTTCTGAAGGTTGTTTCCGAGCCGGCGGCGGACGCGATCCGACACGAGGGTGCCGGCGCCTCCGTCTTCCGCGGCAGGGAAGCCGTGGGTTGCCTGCGGCCCGTGCGTCACGGGGCAGGCTGACGGCGGAAGCGGGCGAGGAGCGCAGCGCTTCCGCGCGGCGAGTGGCGTCCACCTGAGCGCCACGCATCGACAAACAGCACGCGAATGATCTGGCAGCGCGGCCGCGGGATGGCACGCGCAGGGCGGGTCGTCGCCCGGAGAAAAGCATGAACGCACCAGCGCAACACCACGGGGAGGTCGCCCATGGCTGATCTCGCCGATTACGCCAACGACCTGGTCCTGGAACGCCTCGACGCCCTGCTGGCGGCACGGAGCGGCAACGAGCCGGAGCCCGCCGCCGCCGACTGCCAGCTCTGCGGCGAGCCCATCCCCGAGGCCCGCCGCCTGGCGGTGCCCGGCTGCAACCGCTGCCTGGACTGCCAGGCCCTGGACGAACTGGAACGACGCCGCTGAAGGCGCGGGAGGCAAACGTGATCAAGCCGATCGATGAAATGCTCAGGCTCTGGGCCGAGGAAATGCACAGCCCGGGCGTGGCCGGTGGCGGCTATGCCGGCGGCAACCTGCTGGCGCTGATGATCGCCAACAAGGGCGAGATGATCCGCGGCACCCGCGGCAGCCGGGTACTGCTCGACCGCGTCGCCGAGCTGGACCTGATCGTCAACGGCCTGCCCGAGCAGCAGAAGCAGGTGGTCAGCGAACACTACCTGAACCGCGACAGCGAACCCGAGCAGAAGTACCGCCACTGCCGCTGCAGCCGCAACACCTTCTACCTGCGCCTGCACGTGGCGCATCAGAGCATCCAGGCCCGCCTGCTGCGCCGCGTGGCCTGACCCCGCCAAGCCCGGCCCCCGCGCCGGGCTTGCTCCACCCATGCGCCGCTGCGCTATGCTCGCGGCCATGGACAGCACCTCCCTCACCCTGCGCCCCGCGAGCCCGGCCGATGCCGAGGCGATCCTGCGGATACTCGGCGAAACCTACGAAACCACCTGGAAACCCCAACTGACCGCCGAGGCGCGGGCGCGCTTCGAAGCGGCAGGGCGCACCCGTGCCTACGTCCAGGCGCGCCTCGGGCATTTCCACCTGGCCTGCCTGGGCGGCGAGGTCATCGGCCTGGTCGACTGGCGCGACGACTTCATCGATGCCCTGCACGTCTCGCCCCGGGCCCAGCGCGCCGGCGCCGGCAGCGCCCTGCTGCGCTTCGCCGAACGGCGGATGGCCGCGGCCGGCCACGCGCAGGCGCGCCTGGAGACCGACACCTTCAACAGCCAGAGCCGCGCCTTCTACGCCAGGCACGGCTACGCCGAAATCGACTTCTACCCCGACGAGGAATGGCACAGCGGCTTCACCACGGTGCTGCTGAGCAAGCCCCTGGGCTGAATCGCCGTGCATCGCCGGTGCGTTGCCGGTGCATTGCCCACCTATTGCGGTGCCAGGGCGGAAATGCCTTGTCCGGCCGGGAATCGGGGGGTACAAAGTCATCAATCTTGCAAAGGTGCGTCCCCAGGGAGCACCGCTGAAAACCTCGTCGAGCCCGGCCCCAACGCCGGGCTTTTTCGTTTCCGCTGCCCGCTTCCGCGGCCTGCGGCCGTAATCCCCGGCTGGCTGATAGCCGCCGGTTCCGCCCGCCGGCGCGGGCGTTTGTCTTCAAGGTGAACCCATGGGCAATGAACCCGAGATGCCGCTGTGGGTATCGATCCTGCTGGCCGCCGTGGGCGGCGTCAGCGGCGAGATGTGGCGGGCCGACAAGGCCGGCCTGGGCGGCTGGGGGCTGCTGCGGCGCCTGGCGTTGCGCTCCGGCGCCTCGATCGTCTGCGGTGTGGCGGTGATGTTCCTGGCCCTGGCCTGCGGCGCCTCGCTGCTGCTCAGCGCCGCCGTCGGCAGCCTGACCGCGGCGGCCGGCGCCGAGATCGCCGTCGGCCTCTACGAACGCTGGGCGGCCCGCCGCCTGGGTGTCTGCCAATTGAGCGACAGCGACCACGAGCGTCGCTGAACGAATCCATCGGAAACAGGGAGGCGCCATGCCTGACCAGGAGTTGACCCTCGAAAGCCTGCTGGCCGCCGTCGAACAGCGGCTGCGCGCGGTACTGCCGGAGGCCGTGCAGATACTGCGCGGCCCACTGGGCACGGCCACCCCGCAGCCGCCCGCGCTGCTGCTGGAATACGCCGCGTTGGCGCCGGGCCGCGACCCCGGCACCGGCGAGACGGCGCTGCTGTGCCGCCTGCAGGCGCGCCTGCTGCTGCAGCGCGACGACGCCGAGGCGGAAGTGCTGGCGCTGCAACTGGCTTCGCTGATCGCCGTCCTGCTGCGCGCGCAGACCTGGGACCTGCCGCTGGAGCCGGCCGGCTTCGTCCAGGCCCGGCCCGAAACCAGCGAGGCCTACCGCGTCTGGCTGCTGGAGTGGGACCAGCCACTGCTGCTGGGCACGCCGGAATGGCCCTGGGAGGACCAGCCGCCGGGCTCGCTGCTGCTGGGCATCGAGCCGCAGACCGGCCCCGGCCACGAGGCCGACTACTTCGCCCCGGAGGACCTGGCATGAATCCGACCTACGTGAGCGCCGAGCACGACCGCATGCTCGCCTCGCTGATCGTGCCCTGCGTGGTGGTCGCCGTGGACCTGGCCGCCGCCCGGGTGCGGGTGCGCAATGGCGACTGGACCAGCGCCTGGGTGCGCTGGCACGCCCAGGGCGCAGGCCCGGCGCGGCACTGGCGGGCGCCGGGCATCGGCGAGCAGGGCGTATTGCTCAGCCCGTCCGGGGTGCTGGCCATGGGCACCTTCGTGCCCGGCCTGTACGGCGATGCCGGCGCCCCGGCGGACAGCCGCGACCACGTCGAGACCTGGCGCTTCGCCGACGGCGGCAGCCTGAGCTACGACTGGGCGGCGCACAGCTACAGCATCGAACTGCCCAGCGGCAGCGTCACGGTGAAGGTGGGTGGGGCGCAGGTACTGGTCAGCGATTCCAGCGTGACGGTCAAGGCCGGGCAGATCAGCCTGCAGGGCGAGGTGGCCATCCAGGGCAACCTGGCAGTGCAGGGCAACGTCACCAGCAGCGGCTCGATCATGGACACCACCGGCAACAGCAACCACCACACCCACTGAACCGTCACTTTCATCCACAGGCCCGCCACGTGCGGGCCTCTTCGTTTCTGGAGAACAGCATGGGCAAGCACAACCGCCCGCCACAGGGGAGGGCGCGGCCATGATCGGCATGGACAGGCGCAACGGCCAGCCCCTGGGCGGCCTGGCGCACCTGAAACAATCCATCGAGGACATCCTCGGCACGCCCCTGGGCAGCCGGCGCATGCGCCCGGAATACGGCAGCCAGCTGCGGCGCATGGTCGACCTGCCGCTCAGCGAAGGCTGGAAAAGCGCGGTGCAGGCCGAGGTCGCCCGTTCCCTCGGGCGCTGGGAGCCGCGCATCCGCCTGCAATCGGTGAAGGTCAGCGCGGTGCTCGATGGCCGCGTCAGCCTGCTGTTGAGCGGGCTCTACCAGGGTGACAACTTGAGCATGGAGGTGAGTATTTGAACATCATCGATCTCTCCCAACTACCGATGCCTGCCGTGGTAGAGCCCCTGGATTTCGAGAGCATCTACCAAGAGCAATTGGCTTACTTCCAATCAAGCATGGGTGACGGCTGGACGGCTGTTTTGGAGTCGGACCCCGTCGTCAAGCTGATTGAGCTCGCTGCCTATCGTGAGGTCATGCTCAGGGGCCGGGTCAATGACGCCGCCAGAGCTGTGATGCTGGCTTATGCCACTGGTTCTGATCTTGACCAGATCGGAGCCAACTATCAGGTCGAACGCCTCCTGATCGATCCCGGCGATGTAAAGGCAATCCCTCCACGTCAGCCTGCCTATGAGGCCGACGAGGATTATCGGCGACGTATCCAACTGTCCTTCGAGGGCTATACGACTGCCGGTAGCGAGCAGTCGTACATCTTTCATGGGCTCAGTGCGGATCCGGAGGTTCTTGACGTGAGTGCTATCAGTCCAGGGCCAGGCGCCGTCACCGTGTATGTCCTATCCAGGATTGGTGACGGTATGGCATCCGAAGTCTTGTTGGCCAATGTAGCTAAAGTGCTGAATGCGGATGAGGTTCGGCCGATGACTGATCGATTGACGGTGCAGTCTGCCAGCATCGTTCGTTACAGCATCGTTGCGACACTAACCGTGTTACCTGGACCGGATGCTTCCGTCGTACGCGATGCTGCCCAGGCGGCTGCCGAGTCCTATGCGAAGGCGCAGCATGTACTTGGACAGGGAGTGACGCTGTCCGGGATTTACGCGGCCTTGCACCAGCCGGGAGTACAGCGGGTGGATCTGAGCTCGCCATCGAGCAACCTTGCCGTGGCGATTGGTGAGGCAAGCTTTTGCGAGTCGATTCAACTGACCGTAGCGGAGCAGAGCGATGACTAGTCTCTTGCCTATAAACGCTACAGCCCTTGAGCGAGCAGCTGAGGCGTTCGGTGTTCGAGCAACCGATATCCCGGTACTCGTTCGAGCGCTTTGGAATCCGGAAACCTGCCCTCTGAACCTATTGCCCTGGTTGGCCTGGGCTTGGTCAGTTGATAGCTGGTCCGACGATTGGTCGGAGAGCCAGAAGCGTGACACCGTGAAGCAGGCATTAGCTGTGCAACGCATCAAGGGCACCGTTGGCGCTGTACGTCGGGCGCTGGGTGCCCTAGGTCTGCCGGTGCGCGTGCAGGAGTGGTTCAACCAGACTCCGACCGGCCAGCCTTACACTTTCCGCTTGCTGCTGGACGTTGACCAGGGGGCTCTGACCAAGGTCGATCTAGCCAAAGTGCTCGAGGTGGTAGCCAACACGAAGAACCTGCGCTCGCAACTCGAGACAGTGCTGCTCACCGTCACGAGCCAAGCCGAGCTATCGGTCGCCGTGGTGACCACTCTCGGCAGTGATCTGAGCGTCAGCAACTATCAGCCGCCGCGTTTGGTCATCAACGAATCCGCCTTGCCGGTCTACGGCACTGCCACGGTCTGAGGGCTGCTATGGAACTCAAAAACTACTTCGTCCAGAACGCCAATGGCGACATCCTGCCTGGGGCCACTGCGGCGCTGTACCTGCCTGGAACTACCTCTCTGGTCAGCGACCTCAAGGACTCCGATGGCGCTGCGCTTGCGAATCCCTTTGCTGCCACAGCCGATGGCCTGCTGCAGTTCGCTGCACCGAATGGGACCTATGACCTCACCGTCAGCACGCTCGGACGCAGCTACACCGTGCGCATCCAGTGCAACGATGGGGCACTGCGACCGCGTTCTGGTTACTACGCCAACGCACGATCCGAGGCCCCCATCGAGTAGCCCGCCGAAGTCATCAAGGCCGAGCCCCATGCGCCTCGGTGCGTTTGGGCCTGACCGAAGATCAATGAGGGACTCCCCATGCTATTTAAGACGATTCACACTTTCTACGGCCTGACGGCCATGGCCGAGGCGGAATCCGCCGGAGTGCCAATCAACCTACCGACCATGGCCGTCGGTGATGGCAACGGTAACCCGACCGATCCGCAAGAGACCGACACCCAACTGGTGCGCGAGCGCTACCGCGCGGCGGTCAACCGCGTCTACCAATCGCCCACCGATCCGAAGCGCTTCACCGCTGAACTGGTAGTGCCGGCGGACATCGGCGGCTTCACTATGCGCGAAGTCGCAGTTTTTGACAGTCATGGCTCCATGTTCGTGGTCGGCACCTTGCCGGACACCTACAAGCCCACCGTCGACGAGGGTGCTTTCTCCGATGTAGTGGTGCGCGTCGACTTCTTGGTCAGCAATGCCCAGATCATCACTCTGCAGGTCGACCCGGCCATCGCCGTGGCCTCCCAGCAGTGGGTTCTAAGCAACGTGAAGGCCGCCCAGATCATTCCGGGCGGCACCGTTACCCAGTTCTTGGGCAAGGCGAGCAACGCCGACGGTGACTATCAGTGGAAGGAGATGGATGCTATCAACGTCACCGTCGATACGGTGGCCGAGAAGCAGCTTCTGGCGGCCAACCAGACCACCGTCGACCTGACCGTCACTACCACCTACGGCCTGGCGGTCTACGTGGCCGGCCTGCGCCTGGACAAGGGGACCGGCGCCGACGAGTGGCAGCCCGACGCGAACATCCCCACCCGACTCAAGCTGGGCAAGAGCTACGCTGCGAACACCCGCATCACCTTGGTGAACAACGAGCCGGCCGGCAGCGCGCCAGCACCGCTGGAGCGCGGGAACAACCTGGCGGATGTGATCGACAAAGCTGCCGGTCGGACAAACCTCGACGTCTTCAGCAAGTCGGAGACGCGGACCATGGCTCCCGCAGGCTTGGTGGCGACTTTTGCGCGCAGCACGGCACCGACGGGTTGGCTCAAGGCCAACGGCGCCGCCGTCAGTCGCACGGCGTATGCAGACCTGTTTGCCGCCATCGGTACGACCCATGGCGCTGGCGATGGTTTCAACACCTTCAACCTGCCGGATCTACGCGGCGAGTTTATTCGTGGCTGGGACGATAGTCGTGGTGTCGATGGTGATAGGGTACTGGGCAGTTGGCAGAGCGGCGCCATGGAAAGCCACATCCACAGCGCGACGACTGCCGATGCTGGCGGCCATGTTCACACGGGGACGACCAATTCCGCCGGCGCCCACAATCACGCCGCAAGCACCGCTACCGCGGGCAATCACGCCCACGGCGCTTGGACTGATGCCCAGGGACAGCATACTCATGCTGCGTTGGGCTCTCCGGGGGTTGGCCAAGGAGCAGCGGGGCCCAACTCTGTCATGCAGGCCTTGGGAAGCACAAACACGACTTCTGCGGCAGGTCTGCATTCGCACAATGTTGGCGTAGCGTCCGCGGGGGATCATACCCATGGCGTTTCCGTAGGTAGTGGCGGAGAGCATAGCCACAACCTATCTATTGCCTCTGCTGGTACCCACAGCCACAGCATCACCATCAGTAGTGCCGGTGGCTTAGAAACTCGGCCACGCAACGTTGCATTGCTGGTCTGCATCAAATACTAGGAGGCTCCATGCTTGCCTATCTGTTCGACACCGCCGGTCTGTTCATCGGCGTCACCGAAGCGGACGAGTCGCCACTGGAGCCGGGTATTTTCCTCCTACCGGCGCGCAGCACTCTGATCGCACCGCAGGAGTCGTTTCCTGACGGTCAATGGCCACGTTTCAATGGTCTGGAATGGGAGCTGGTCAATCGGCCTTCGCCAGCACCAACGCAAGACGCCCTTACCCGTCTTGCCGACTTTCTTGCACAGAACCCCGATGTAGAGGAGCTGCTGGCTAAGTAATCGATTCAGGAAAGCTAGATTCTAAGTCTGAACCCCAACCCCAACCCCAACCCACAACCGCCTACCGGCGGTTTTTTTATGTCTGGAGAAAACCCTATGAGCTTCTTTCACGGCGTTACCGTGACCAACGTCGACGTCGGCGCGCGCACCATCGCGCTGCCGTCGTCCTCGATCATCGGCCTGGTGGATACCTTCACCCCGGGCGCTCCGGCCAGCGCCGAGCCCGACGTGCCGGTGCTGCTGACCAGCCTGCGCGAGGCGGCCGCCGCCTTCGGCGCGGGCTCGGCGATCTACAAGGCCTGCACCGCCATCTTCACCCAGGCCTCCGCCGTGGTCGTCGCGGTCGGTGTGGCCGAGGTCGAGGACCCGGCGCAGCAGACCTCGGCGATCATCGGCAGCGTCACCGAGTCCGGCCAGCGCACCGGCCTGCAAGCGCTGCTCGACGGCAAGTCGCGCTTCAACGCCCAGCCGCGCCTGCTGGTGGCGCCGAAGCATTCCGCCACCGAGGCCGTGGCCACCGCCATGGACGCCCTGGCCGGCAAGCTGCGCGCCATCGCCATCGTCGACGGGCCGAACAGCACCGACGAGGCGGCCATCGCCTATGCCGGCGAGTTCGGCAGCAAGCGCGTGTACCTGGTCGACCCCGGCGTGCAGTACTGGGACACCGAGGCCAGCGCCAGCGCCGACGCCCCGGCCTCGGCATACGCCGCCGGGCTGTTCGCCTGGACCGACGCCGAGTACGGCTTCTGGTCCTCGCCGTCGAACAAGGTGTTCACCGGCATCACCGGCACCACCCGCCCGGTGGAGTTCCTCGACGGCGACGCGACCTGCCGCGCCAACCTGCTGAACAACGCCAACGTCACCACCATCATCCGCGACGACGGCTACCGCCTGTGGGGCAACCGCACCCTGTCCAGCGACCCGAAGTGGGCCTTCGTGACCCGCGTGCGCACCCTCGACATGGTGATGGACGCCATCCTCGCCGGGCACAAGTGGGCGGTCGACCGCGGCATCACCAAGACCTACGTCAAGGACGTCACCGAGGGCCTGCGCGCCTTCATGCGCGACCTGAAGAACCAGGGCGCGGTGATCGACTTCGAGGTCTACGCCGACGCGGAGCTCAACACCGCCAGCCAGCTGGCCCAGGGCAAGGTGTACTGGAACATCCGCTTCACCGACGTGCCGCCCGCCGAAAACCCCAACTTCCGCGTGGAAGTCACCGACCAGTGGCTCACCGAAGTCCTCGACGCCTAAGGAGCAACACCCATGATTCCGCAAACCCTGAGCAACACCAACCTGTTCGTCGACGGCGTCAGCTTCGCCGGTGACGTGCCGTCGCTGACCCTGCCCAAGCTGAGCATCAAGACCCAGGACTACCAGGCCGGCGGCATGGACGCGCCCATCGCCCTGGACATGGGCCTGGAGAAGATGGAGGCGAAGTTCTCCACCAACGGCGCGCGGCGCGAGGCGCTGAACTTCTTCGGCCTGGCCGACCAGAGCGGCTTCAACGGCGTGTTCCGCGGCTCCTTCAAGGGCCAGAAGGGCGACGCCGTGCCGGTGATCGCGACCCTGCGCGGCATGCTCCAGGAAGTCGACCCGGGCGACTGGAAGGTCGGCGAGCTGGCCGAGTTCAAGTTCAACGTGGTGGTCAGCTACTACAAGCTGGAGGTCGACGGCCGCGAGGTCTTCGAGATCGACCCGCTGAACTCGGTGCGCCGCGTCAACGGCGTCGACCAGCTGGCCGCGCTGCGCGGCCACCTCGGCCTGTGAGGTGCGCGCCATGACCCAAGCACAACCGGCCTGGCTCAGCCTGGGCGCCGACGCCGCCACCGTGCGCCTGTCGCGCCCGGCGCAATGCAACGGCGTCAGCGTCGACAGCCTGACCCTGCGCGCCCCCACGGTGCGCGACATCCGCCTGGCCACCCGCGTCGGCGGCGATGCGGAGGAGCGCGAGCTGCAACTGTTCGCCTCCCTCGCCCAGGTCAGCGCCCAGGACCTGGAGGGGCTCAAGCTCAGCGACTACCAGCGGCTGCAGAACGCCTACTTTCGCCTGGTGCGCGAAGACGGCGACGAGTCCGGCGCGGATGCGTGAGCTGGCGCGGCGCCTGGCCCGCGAACTGGGCTTCGGCGCCGCCGACCTCGACGGTATGAGCCAGGGCGAACTGCTCTGGTGGCTGGGCGAGGACGCTGCCTGAGGGCGCGGGAGCGGCGTGCGTGCGCCGCTCCCGCCTTTGATGGATGGAATGAGCGATGAGCGAAAAACAGAAGATCAGCATCGTGCTCGGCGGGGTGCTCGACGCCAGTTTCGGGGCGGTCGTGGCGGACGCCAAGGCGCGTGTGGAAGCGCTCCGGCGCGGCAGCGAGCGTGCCTTCGACCTCCAGGGCCTGGTGGGTGAAACCCGCCTCCTGCAGACGGAATACCTGCGCCTGCAGCGCATCGGCGACGCCCAGGCGGACACGACCCTGCGGGCACTGGAAGGCAACCTGGCGCTGCTCAAGCGGCACGGCCTGGAGGTGGGCAACCTGTCGAAGCTGTATGAGCGCCTGGGCCGCAGCGTGCGTGGCAGCGAACTCAGGGCCCGGGGCTGGCAGCAGCTGGAGAGCGCCGGCCGCCGCTTCGGCGAGCTGGGCAGGTTCGGCAGCGCCATGGGCGTGCCCATCGGTATCGCCGCGGATTACCAGGAACGCATCCGTGCCCTGGCGATCCGTGGCGGTATCGCCGGCACCGCGCAGGAACGGCAACTGTCGCAACGGGTGCAGGAAAGCGCGCAAGGCAGCGGGATGAGCCGGGACGACAGCGCAAGCCTGCTTGCTGCGCTGATGGACAGTGGCATGCGGCAGCAGGATGCCCAGGCGCTCTTGCCGCTGGCGGCGAAATTCGCCCGCAGCCAGGGCGCCGGGCTCGCCGACACCGCGGCGCTGCTGCGCAGCCTGCAGGTGAAGGCAGGGCTCGATACTCCCGCCGAGCTGGCGAAGACGCTGGACTCCCTGGCCTTCCTCGGCCAGCAGGGCGAGTTCGAGACGGCGGACCTGGCGCGCCACCTGCCGGAACTGTTGTCCAGGGCGCGCCCGCGAAAGGGACGGGGCAGCGAGGCCGTCGTCCGCCTGGGGGCCATGCTGGAACTGCAGATGCGCAAGAGCGGCTCGCCCGAAGAGGCAGCCGAAAGGGTGGGCAAAGGGCTCAAGGGCCTGCTGCCGGCCTCGGGTGGCGGGAAGGAGTTGCAGCACCTGCAAGCGCAGGCCCTGAAAGCCAGTGGAGTGGTCGACAGCCTTCTCCTCCAGCGCAATGACACGACCTCGGCCCGCATCGGTGCGGCGCGGGCATCCAGCGAGACGCTGCTGGGAGCCGTCGGCGATGCGCTCGTGCCCTATGTGGACCCCGCGCTGGAGGTGGGCTCCGAGGGTTTCCGCCGCGCGACGCAACTGGTCAACGAGAACCCCGGCGTGGTGGCTTCGGCGGTGGGGCTGTTCGGTGCCTACAAGGGGGGCCGGGCGCTGTTCGATGCGGGGCGCGGCGCCGTGAACCTGGCGCGGGGCGGCCTGCTCGGCGCAAGAGCCGGGAAGCTGCCGGAGATTGCGTTGCGCACAGGCAACACGGTGAGTGGAGTGCCCGCCGTGCTCGACGCGGCCGGCAAGGGCGGCGCGCAACTGGCCCGCGGCGGTCGCCTGCTGCTACGCGGTGCCGTACCGCTGAGTGCCGGGCTGGCCGTGCTGGGTGCAGTGGATACCTACGCCAGCGACGGCTCTGCCCAGCAGAAGGGCGAAGGCTATGGCGGTGCCGCCGGCGCCCTGGTGGGAACCGCGCTGGGCGCTGCCGTGGGCTCGATAGTCCCGGTGGTGGGCACGGCCATCGGTGGTGCGCTCGGCGGCCTGCTGGGCGAGAAACTTGGCGGCTGGGGCGGCGGCAAGCTCGGCGCCTGGCTGGGCAAGGAGAGTGCAGCGGCGAAGGCCGAGGCCGCCAGTGCGCCCGAAGCGAAGCTGCCTCCCGCCGCGCCAGCGATACCGCCGGTGCAGAACTGGCACTTCTCCCCGCAGATCACCCTGAACGTCGGCGGCGGTCTGTTCGAGCCGCGCCTGCTGGCCGAACAGCTGCTGCCGCAACTGCGCCGGCTGCTCGACGAATTCAACAGCCGCCAGCGCAACGACAGCCTGTTCGACCTGCCGAGGCTCTGAACGGCGACCTGACGAATGAGGAGCCAGCATGGCTTACATGGAGCAACTACAGGCCGGCCTGCGGTCCATCGGCCAGGCCATAGAGGCCGGCCGCCGCGAGCTGAAGGGCACGGTCGATCCACTGGACCAGGCCATCGGCGAGCTGCAGGACGCCAGCGGCCAACTGGAGAAACTGCTGGGCCTGCCGCCCGGCGTGTCGGCGCAACTGCAGCGCGTGATGCGCGGCATCGACCAGGCCAATGCGCGGCTGGACAAGGTGGTGGCCGTCTATTCGAAGGCCGAGCGCGCCGTGCAGCGGGTGGACGAGCGCCTGGACGCGCTGGGCCGGCAGGCGGCGCGGGCCGGGCAGGCGATCAACCGCATCGCCGGGGCGATCAGCCCGAAGCTGGCCAACATCATCCCCAGCGAGCTGCTGGCGCCGCTGACCACGCCGGCGGCGGAAGCGGTCAAGCCGCAGCCCCACCTGCTGGTGATGCGGCCGCTGGCGCCGAACGCCACGCCCTTCTACTTCAACCTGTCCACCGCGGCCTTCGACAAGCTGGTGCGCGACACCCAGTACAGCTGGGTGCCCCAGGCGCGCCTGGACCGGCGCCCGGCCCTGCAGTCGCCGGGGCAGGGCGCGGAGACGCTGAGCCTCAGCGGCACCATCGCCACCCTGCTGGGCGCCGGCGTCGGCCAGTTGCAGAAGCTGCGCGACATCGCCGCGCGCCGCGAGCCGCTGAGCCTGAGCAGCTGGTCCGGCCAACTGCTGGGCAACTGGTGCATCACCCGCATCGGCGAGAACCAATCCAGCCTGCTGAGCGACGGCGTGCCGCGCAGCCAGGCCTTCACCCTGGAGTTCACCCGCTATGGCGACGATCTGTAGAACCGCGGACGGCGACTGCCTGGACAGCCTCTGCCAGTACCACTACGGGCACCTGCTGGGCAGCGTGGAAGCCGTCCTCGAAGCCAACCCCGGCCTGGCCGACGAGCCCCAGCCGCTGCGCGCCGGGCTGCTGATCCTCCTGCCCGAGCTGCCGCCCCCCAGCGATCCCCGGGTACGCCTGTGGGACTGACCCCCGACCCCGCTCCGGCGGGGTCTTTCATTTCCGGAGGCCCGAAGTGCGCCCGACCTTCCGTCTGCTCGCCAATGGCAGCGACATCACCCACCTGCTCAGCGACCGTCTGCTCAGCCTGGTCCTGACCGACAAGCCGGGCCTGGAGTCCGACACCTTCGAGCTGGTCCTCGACGACCGCGACGGCGCCATTGCGCTACCCGCGCGCGGCGCCTGGCTGGACCTGTTCCTCGGCTACGCCGGGGAGGAACTGGCGCCCATGGGCCGCTACCGGGTGGATGCGCTCCGCTTCGACGGGCCGCCCCGCCGGCTGACCCTGAGCGGCCGCGCCGGCGACATGCACGGCGAGGGCAAGAGCACCCGCTGCGCCGCCTGGGAGAACGCCAGCCTGGCGCGGATCGTCTTCGACCTGGCCGCGCGCAACCACTGGAGCGCGCGCTGCCCGCTGCAAGTGAATGTCGCCCGCGCGGAGCAGTTGAACGAATCGGACTTCAATTTCATCACCCGCCTGGCCCGCCAGCACGACTGCACCGCCAAGCTGGCCGACGGCCTGTTGCTGGTGCTGCCGCGCCAGGCCGGGGAGAGCGCTTCCGGGCGCACCATCGCGCCGCTGGAGCTGATGCCAGGCGATATCGGTTCCTTCGACCTGCGCCTCGACGACCGCACCGTCTACCGCCGGGTGAAGACCTGCTACCAGGACCCGGCCAGCGGCGCCATGCGCCAGGTGGCGCTGGAAAACCCGAAGGCGCCGGAGGACGTCGGCGCCGAGTTCGTCGACCGTCATCCCTATCCGGACCGCGGCGCCGCCGAGCAGGCGGCCAGGGCGCGGCTGGCCGACTTCAACCGCGGCAGCGCCTTCGTGCGCCTGCAGATGCCCGGGCGCAGCGACCTGTTCGCCGAGCGCAGCGTGCGGCTGAGCGGCTTCAAGGACGGCCTGGACGGCGAGTTCCTCACCGACTCGGTGGAACAGCGTCTGGATGCCAGCGGCTGGAGCACCACCATCACCTGCAACGGTGGCGCCCAGGGCAAGGCCGATGCCGCGGGTGGCAAGGGGCGCAGCTGAAGGAGGGCAGCATGGAGATCACCGACCAACAACTGCTGCAGCTGTTTCCCCGGGCCGGCCAGGTCCTGCCCTGGCTGGCGCCGGCGATGCGTGCCCACGGGGTTGACCGAGCGCCGCGCGCCGCCGCTTTCCTCGCCCAGGTCGGCCACGAGAGCGCCGGGCTGACGCGCCTGGTGGAAAACCTCGCCTACAGCGCCCAGGGCCTGGCGGACACCTGGCCGCGGCGCTTCCGCAACGCCGCCGGCAAGCCCACCGCGCTGGCTTGCCGACTGGCCTACCAGCCCCAGGCCATCGCCAACTGTGCCTACGCCGGGCGCAACGGCAATGGCGACGAGGCTTCCGGCGATGGCTGGCGCTACCGCGGCCGTGGCTTGCTGCAGATCACCGGCCGGGCCAACTATCGGCGCGTCGGCATGGCGCTCGGCCAGGCCTTCGAGGCCCACCCGGAGTCGCTCGCCGAACCGCGCTGGGCCTGCGAGTCGGCGGCCTGGTGGTGGGCGGACGCGGGCCTGAACGAACTGGCCGACGCCGGGCGCTTCGAGGACATCACCCGGCGCATCAACGGCGGCCTCAATGGCCTGGCCGAGCGCCGGAAACTGTGGCGACGGGCGCAGGAGGTGCTGGGATGAGCCTGTACCGGAAGCTCGCCGTCGTCCTGCTCCTGATCGGCCTCGGCGTTGCCGTGGGCGCCTGGCTCGCGGCCCGGCACCTGCGTCCGCAACTGGATGCCGCCCGCGTCGAGGGTGTGCTCTGTGCCCAGGGCCGCAGCACGTTGCAGGCCCAATTGACCGAGCAGAACCGCCGCCTGGATGAACTGGCGCTCGCCGCGCGGAAGCGCGAGATCGACGCCGCCCAGGCGCTGCGGGCGGCCCAGGTGCAGGCGGATGTCCACGAGGCGGCCGCCCAGCGCCTGCTGGCGGGGCACAGCGACGGCGAGGACTGCGCCGCTGCGCGCCAGCTCATCGACCAGGAGCTGGCGCCATGAAAGTTCTTCTCCTCGTGGGCCTGCCGCTGCTGGCGGCCTGCACCGCCGCGGCGCCAACCCAACCGGCCGCGCTTGAAGTGCGGGTGCCGGTCGCCATTCCCTGCCGGGCGCCGGCCGTCCCCATGCCGGTGTTCGCCACTTCCCTCCTGCATCCTTCCGACTCGCTGCAGACCAAGGTCCGCGCACTGCTCGCCGAGCGCCAGCAGCACCTGGGCTACGAGGCCCGCCTGCGCGCCGCGCTGGACGCCTGCCGCTAGCCGCCCGCCGGCTCCCGGCGCCGCGCGGGCCCGTGCGGCTTGCGTTGCCGGGCGGCCATCGGCTACTGTTCGGCAATCATCTGGCGAGATCGCTACCGTGATTCACCGCAACAGCATCCTCATCTCCCTCCTCAAGGCATTCGCCCGCTGGCGCTGGCGCGCCTGATTCCTTCTTTCCCGGCCCTCGCGCCGGTCCCTTCCCCGCGTTCGTCCCCCCATCCGCTGGCATAATGGCCAGGTCCTGCCCAGGCCGCCCCGGGTGCGCCGGCGACGCGAACCGAAAGCAGTGCAATCATTGAGGTCCGAGCAGACATGCTGCTGATGATCGATAACTATCATCGGCATCCAGTGAAGTCCAGGGTTGTCCGATACCCAAGCTAAAAGCCAGTAGCGGCGCGGGTTTGAAGGTCAACAGCAACCATCATTGTCCATTGTCATCCGGTTAAATTGCGGGTATCGTTGCGGGTATCGAAAGCCTGATACCCGCAGCCATGCCCCTAACCGACGCCAAGATTCGCAACGCGAAGCCCGCAGACAAGCCGCAGAAGCTGGCGGACGGCGGCGGGCTGTACCTTGAAGTTCGCCCGACCGGCGCGAAGTTGTGGCGCTACCGCTACCGCATCGCGGGCAAAGAAAACGTCTTTGCCATCGGCGACTATCCAACCATCGGCCTATCGGACGCACGCGACGAACACCGCAAGGCGCGGGCATTGGTCGAACAAGGCATTCACCCTTCCCACAATCGACAGGCCGAACGGCTGGCGAACGTCACGGCCAACGCAAACACCTTCGAAGCCGTCGCGCGGGAGTGGATAGCGAAGAAGTCGGCAGGATGGACGCCGTACTATCTGCGGCAGGTTGAACGCTTCTTGGCCGCCGACGTGTTCCCCTATGTGGGCAAGCTACCGATTCGCAGCGTCACGGCGGCGCACTTGCTCGAAATCATCCGTCGCATTGAAGGCCGGGGCGCTGAAACCGTCGCCTTGCTGGTGCGGCAATGGTCTTCGGCCATCTTCCGCTATGCCGTCGCAACGCTTCGCGCCGACAGCGACCCCGCCGCAGCGTTGAAGGGCGCGATTCATCGCCCGAAGGTCGAACACCGCAAGCCGCTTTCGCGCGAACAAATCGGCGACTTTGCGAAGGCGCTAGACGAATACGGCGGGTATCGAACAACCGTTATCGCGCTGCGGCTGATGTTGCTTACCTTCGTTCGCACCGTCGAACTTCGTAAAGCCGAATGGTCGGAATTCGACCTAGACCGGGCCGAATGGCGGATACCCGCCGAACGAATGAAGATGCGCGAACCGCACGTAGTCCCGCTGTCGAAACAGGCCGTCGAACTGCTGCGCGAACTGCATACCCACACGGGCGGGCGCGGGATGTTGTTTCCGAACTACCGCAACCCGAAAGAGTGCATGACCGCTACCACGTTGAACCGGGCGCTTGAACGCATGGGCTTCAACGGCAAAGACAGCATCGGGTTTTCCGCGCACGGCTTCCGCGCTACCGCTTCGACCATCCTTAACGAAATGGGCTACCGGCCTGACGTGATCGAACGCCAGTTGGCGCACGCCGAACGCAACAAGGTTCGCGCCAGCTACAACCAAGCGCAGTACATGGAAGACCGCCGAAACATGATGCAGGAATGGGCGGATATGGTCGGCGAAATGACCGCAGGGGCCGCGCAATGACGAACTACAGCATCGAAGACGGCTTGCCGATACCCGAAGCCAACAAGGGCGGCAGGCCAACAAGCCAGCGACTTGCCGAAATCGACGAACAGGCCGCGAACGACGTAATAAGCGGCAAGTTTGCGAACGACTGCGAAGCCGCCGAAGCCTATATTTGCGAGTACGCCGGGTACAAAATCACGAAAGACGACGGCGAAGTTTATTCGCACAAGAAAAAAGATTTGGTGAAGCGTATTCGCAAGTTCCGCGAAGAATTGCAGCAGAAATAACGAACAGGTTTTTCCCCTTAATGGCCTAGCTTGGCCGCCATAGGATTGCCCCATACCGCAACGGACGGGAGCAATCCACAATGAACCAACTTCCTGAAACTGGCTTTCTGCGCCTGCCGCAGATCATCGGCGACCCCGCCAAGGGTTTGCCGCCCCTTATCCCGGTCAAGAAATCGACTTGGTGGCAGGGCGTCAAAACCGGGCGCTTCCCGCAGCCGGTCAAGCTTGGCCCCCGCGTTACCGCGTGGCGTGTCGAAGACATACGCGCCCTGATTGCATCGGCTTGAAGGGGGTTCGCTAGTGTCTGCCCACAATTCCGCACCAGACTTCGGCTTTACGTCGTCGCCTGCCGAAGAACTGGCAGCGATGCGCGGGATTCTTTCGCACCTTGCACCGAAGAAAGAAGACGACGTGCGGATGGTTGCCGCCGCGTTGAAGACGCACGGCCCGAAGTTCGAAGAACTCTTTTTTGAATGGGCTACGCCGTTCGGGCGCTACAAAGCAAAAGGCTTGTGGGCAAAGGTGAAGGCCGACCCCGACGCGATGACGGAAGTTATCGAACGGCAGGTTACAGCCCTTAGCAAGAAACAGCGTTTCAGCCCGCTACCCGTCGAAGCCTTGGAAGCAATGCCGCCGCAGCAATGGCGAATCAAGGGCGTTTTTCCAATCGAAGGGCTGGCCGTTGTTTATGGCGCTTCGACCGCTGGCAAGTCGTTTCTGTCGCTCGAAATGGCAGCTTCCATCGGCGACGGGTTGCCGTTCTTCGAACACGCCACAAAGCCCGCTGCCGTGCTGTATGTCGGTCTTGAAGGTGAAGGCGGATACCGGGGCCGGGTTGTCGCGTGGCAACGCCACCACGGGCGCGCCATACCCGATAGCGTGCGGTTCCTGCTGCAACCGTTCCGCCTTACCGACCCGCAGGACGTGGCAGACCTTGCCGCCGTCTGTCCGCCCGGCTGCGTCGTGTTTATCGACACGCTGAACAGGGCCGCGCCCGGAATGGACGAAAACAGTAGCCGCGATATGGGCGCAGTGATCGAAGGCGCGAAGACGCTTCAACGTTTGATCGGCGGGCTTGTCGTTCTTGTTGCCCACACGGGTAAGGATTCGGCGAAGGGGCTTCGCGGGCATTCAAGCCTGTTTGCCGCGCTAGATGCCGCCGTTCTGGTGAATCGTGACGACAGCGCCCGAAGCTGGAAAGTCGATAAGGCGAAGGACGGACGCGACGGCGAAACGCATTACTTCCGCCTTAACGTCGTTGAAATCGGAATAGACGAAGACGGCGACGCGATTACGTCTTGCGTCGTTGTGCCGGAAGAAGCGCCCACAAGTCCGTGGGCCAAGCCGTTGAACGCCATTCAGAAACTTGCGATGGAATCGTTCCGCGAAGCCTGCCGAAGTAACGGAAGCGTCGATGCTGGCGGGAACTTCCTTGGTATCAACCGCGAAGCATGGCGGCCCGTGTTCTACCGCTTGCACGTCGAAGCGCCAAGCGACGAAGCCCGCCGTAAAGCATTCGAGCGCGTGCGGAAAGAGTTGGTCGAACGCGGCGAACTTGTCGAAGAAAACAACGTGTATCGCCTTGGTGGTCTGGCCGGAAAGTTGGCCGAAGCCTGCATAGCAAAGGTGATTCAGCAGGCCGGACAACCGGACGGACAGCGGACACAACGCGACACGTCCGGGGCTGCAACTACCCGGACAGACAGGACAGCAGCCCTTTAGGGCTGTCCTATGTCCGGTTGCAGTGTCCGGCTTGGAATGTGGGCAAACAGTTAAAGGTGATTGTATGAACTTCGAATTTGAACCAAGCGCAGAATTTGTTAGCGAAGTCGAAAAGGCTTTGGCCGCAGTAGCGCGCGAACGCGGCGACATTGTGACGCTGAAAAAGCAATTTGCGGCGAACCTGTACTTCGAACGCAAGAGCGTATTTGACCCGCAGATAGCGGCGTACAACGCGGCGCGGAAGATTTACCCGTATGACGTAACGACGAAGGTTGCGACGTTCATTGCGGTTAAGTGGCCGAACGACCCAATCGTAGCGGCTGAAATTATCGCCCTTGATGAAGGGTACGCAAGCGGCGACACCATCGTTACCAAGTCGCAGTTTTTCGACTTCGTTTGCCGCTGCATCGAAGACATAAGCAAAGGCCGCATGGCGAAAGAAAGACGGCAAACCATCGTCGAACTGGCGACGCTTCTTTGCCAAGTTCAAGGCTGGAAATTTGAGGAACAGACCCATGAAAAATAGTACCGATTTGCACGCCGCCGGCTGGCAAGGCCGCGTCACTGTTGAAGATGACGTGGAACCCCCCATGCCCAAGCAATACGCCCGCGCCAAGCTGGCGACTTCGACCGACGTAAGCCGGGAGCTTGCCAAGCTGTACCGCGAAGCCCGTAGCGGTCGAATCGACGTTGCCGACGCTTCGCGCCTTGCCAACATGCTTTCGATTCTGTCGCGCATCCTGTCGGACAGCGAACTAGAAGCGCGCATCGAAGCCTTGGAACAGCGCGGGGGCTTGCACTGATGGCACGCATCGGACTTAAAGCCCGGCTGTCGAAACTGGAAAAGCAACGTCGCAAGGCGTCGCCGAACCGGGTTCTTCACTACAACCCCGCCGACCTTGCAGGCGGCCCCGTAAGCGCCGACTTGCCCGTTCGTGTTGTCGGGTACTGGCGGAAGGGTGAAAACCCCGCCAGCGGGCCGCTAGGTGCCTTCGCGGGCCGGTTCGCCCTTATGCCCGACTTCGGTTCGGCTGCGGAATGGGAAGCGGCGGCGGAACGGCAGCAAAAGGAACTGTTGGCAACGGCCCGCAGCCGCACCAACGAACCGGCGACCGAAGCGCCCGATATTGTGGGCACCATCGCCGAAGACGTGCCTGCACCCATGCGCAAAGGCGAAAAGGGCGCGCGTTTCGTTGAACTGGCAGACGGTCGCACCTTCGACCGCACAACCGGCGAATTCGTCGAATAAGGGGGCTGATGACGCGAACCGTTCAGGCGTCGGCGCATTCCGCGTCGCAACCTTCGAAGGAATTTCACCATGAACCAAACGACCAACGCCGTAGCCCCGGCATTTACGAACAGCCTTGTACAGACGCCGCAAGCAAGCGGCTTTCTTGAACTGGCTGCAACCGAAACGGGCCGAAGAGCCTTCCTTGGCGACCCCGAAAAGTTCGACAGTGACGTAGGGCCGGACATTCTGAACGCGCAAATCGCGCTGCGGGATGGCGTCGAAACCATCGCCCGACTGTTGAAGGACGAAACCCGCAACGAAGTTCAGCGGCACGAAGTCGCGGGCGTTGTTGCCGCGCGCACCGTGGAAGCCTTGGAAAAGTCGAAAGCGGCCATCGAACGCCGGGCCGAACTGCTGTACAGCGACGGCGTAGCGCAGGCCGAACGGGAGTTTTCGCCCCGTGCCAGCCATGCCGCGCTTGAAAGCGAAATTCGCACGTACATTCGGGAGCTTGCGAACAAGGCCGACGGCCCTTCGAAGATTCGTGCGGCCATGCTCGAAAGCAAGGACGTTGCCGCCGTTATCTACCATTCGCCCGGCTTCCTTGTGGGCATCAACCCCGAAACGCATTCGAAGCTTCGTTTTGAAGCGACCGAACGTTGGGTTCCCGACGCTTACAAGCGCATGACCGGCAGCATTGCGCTTTCTGAACTTGCGCCGAAGTTCGCCAAGGCTGCGAACAGCGTTCGAAACAGCTTCTACAACCCCACACTTGCCGCGAAGGCTTCGACGCGCGTTCAGTTCTAACCGAACCCCAGTGCCATGGGACTTTTGCCCGGCCTTCGTGCCGGGTTTTTTTCGTTAGCCGTTCTGGCAGTTGATCGGGCGACCGCGATAGATGATGTTCATTCCGGTCGTTACGTTCTGCGTTCTGACAATCTGCCCGTTTTGGTAGAAGAACCAAAATTGTTGGTTGCCGGTGTATCCGCCGTAAGAGTTCTTGGCGTTCACCAGAACGCACGACGAATAGCCGTAGATTGCGCGCTTGTTCGCTATGGCGTGTTCTTTGCGCGGCGTGCTGAATTCGGCGTACCTCGCCGATTCGGGGTCTTTCAGCGTCTTCGCCATGTACGCCTTGATTAGCTCTTGGTAGTTGTCGGGATAGGTACCATAGTCGGCGTTTGGTTCGGGTAGCGTTGCCTTGTATACGTCAAAGGCTTCGTCGGCTTTCTGCGCTTGGGTGGCGCAACCGGCAAGAAGCGCCGTTGCGACCGCTAGAACTGCAATTCCTTTCATGGTTTCCCCTTTCTTGTTGTGCGTCCGATGCGGCTTCATGCCAGCGGTGCCAGCTTCGCCCCTCATTGACAGTTTATGCGAAAGCCGATACGTGCGAAAATGCCGCGTTTGGTGTCGGCAGTTCCAGACCATCGCACAGGGTATCGAACGAAATTGCGGGTATCCAAGCGGGTATCAAGCCCGGAAAGCTGGAACTAAAGCCCTGCAAATCAATAGGATACCTTCTTTATGCTGCTGATGATCGATAACTACGACTCCTTCACCTACAACCTGGTGCAGTACTTTGCCGAGTTGAAGGCCGACATCCACGTCATTCGCAACGACGAGCTGAGCGTCGACGAGATCGCCGCGCTGAACCCCGAGCGCATCGTGCTTTCCCCCGGGCCCTGCACCCCCAACGAGGCGGGTGTGTCGCTGGAGGTGATCCAGCGCTTCTCCGGCAAGCTGCCGCTGCTGGGCGTTTGCCTGGGGCACCAGTCCATCGGCCAGGCCTTCGGCGGCGACGTAGTGCGCGCGCGCCAGGTCATGCACGGCAAGACCAGCCCGGTGTTCCACACCGACCAGGGCGTGTTCGCCGGCCTGAACAACCCGCTGACGCAGACGCGTTACCACTCCCTGGTGGTCAAGCGCGAAACCCTGCCCGAGTGCCTGGAGATCACCGCCTGGACCGCCCATGACGACGGCTCCGTGGACGAGATCATGGGCCTGCGCCACAAGACGCTGAACGTCGAGGGCGTGCAGTTCCACCCCGAGTCCATACTTTCCGAGCAGGGCCACGAAATGCTGGCCAACTTCCTCAAGCAGCAGGGCGGGGTGCGCGCATGAACATCAGGGAAGCCCTCGACCGCGTGGTCAACCAGCTCGACCTTTCCACCGAGGAAATGCAGGCGGTCATGCGCGAGATCATGACCGGCCAGTGCACCGACGCGCAGATCGGCGCCTTCCTCATGGGCATGCGCATGAAGAGCGAGACCATCGACGAGATCGTCGGCGCGGTCTCGGTGATGCGCGAGCTGGCCGACGGCGTGAATCTGCAGAGCCTGGATCGCGTGGTCGACGTGGTCGGCACCGGCGGCGACGGCGCCAACATCTTCAACGTGTCCTCGGCCTCGGCCTTCGTGGTCGCCGCCGCCGGGGGCAAGGTGGCCAAGCACGGCAACCGCGCCGTGTCCGGCAAGAGCGGCAGCGCCGACCTGCTGGAAGCCGCCGGCATCTACCTGGACCTGAAGTCCGAGCAGGTGGCCCGCTGCATCGAGAGCGTCGGCGTGGGTTTCATGTTCGCCCAGGTCCACCACAAGGCCATGCGCTACGCCGCGGGCCCGCGGCGTGAGCTGGGCCTGCGCACCCTGTTCAACATGCTCGGCCCGCTGACCAACCCGGCGGGCGTGCGCCACCAGGTGGTCGGCGTGTTCAACCAGGCCCTGTGCCGGCCGCTGGCCGAGGTGCTCAAGCGCCTGGGCAGCGAGCACGTGCTGGTGGTGCATTCGCGCGATGGCCTGGACGAGTTCAGCCTGGCCGCCGCCACCCACGTCGCCGAACTCAAGGATGGCGAGGTGCGCGAGTACGAGGTGAAGCCGGAAGACTTCGGCATCCGCAGCCAGACGCTGATCGGCCTCACCGTGGACAGCCCGCAGCAGTCCCTGGAGCTGATCCGCGACGCCCTCGGCCGGCGCAGGACCGAGGCCGGGCAGAAGGCCGCCGAGCTGATCGTGCTCAACGCCGGCGCCGCGCTCTACGCTGCCGACCTCGCCAGCACGCTGCACGAGGGCATGCACCTGGCCCACGATGCCCTGCACACCGGCCTGGCCCGGGAAAAAATGGACGAATTGGCCGCCTTTACCGCCGTTTACCGAGAGGAGAATGCACAGTGACTGTGCCCACGGTTCTGCAGAAGATTCTGGCCCGCAAGGCCGAGGAAGTCGCCGAGCGCCGCGCGCACGTCTCCTTCGCCGAGCTGGAGCAGCGCGCCCGCGCCGCCGACGCGCCGCGCGGCTTCGCCGCGGCGCTGCTGGCGCAGGCCCAGCGCAAGCAGCCGGCGGTGATCGCCGAGGTGAAGAAGGCCTCGCCGAGCAAGGGCATCCTGCGCGAGAACTTCTCGCCCGCGGACATCGCCCGCAGCTACCAGGAAGGCGGGGCTACCTGCCTGTCGGTGCTGACCGACATCGACTACTTCATGGGCAGCGACGCCTACCTGCAGGAAGCCCGCGCCGCCTGCGCGCTGCCGGTGATCCGCAAGGATTTCATGATCGACCCCTACCAGGTGGTCGAGGCCCGCGCCATCGGCGCCGACTGCATCCTGCTGATCGTCTCCGCCCTGGACGACGCGCGCATGGTCGAACTGGCTGCGGTGGCCAAGGAACAGAGGCTCGATGTACTGGTCGAGGTGCACGACGGCGATGAGCTGGAGCGTGCGCTGAAGACCCTGGACACCCCGCTGATCGGCATCAACAACCGCAACCTGCACACCTTCGAGGTGAGCCTGGACACCACCCTCGACCTGCTGCCGGAGATTCCGCGCGATCGCCTGGTGGTGACCGAGAGCGGCATCCTCAACCGCGCCGACATCGAGCTGATGGAGGTCAATGAGGTGTATGCGTTCCTGGTCGGCGAGGCGTTCATGCGTGCCGATGATCCGGGTGTCGAGCTCAAGCGGCTGTTCTTCCCCGAGCGCCGTAGTGCTGTGCTGGGCGCCGATCCGGATTGAGTTTGTAGGGACGCGCAATCAGGAAGGCTGGCATTGTTGTAGAGGGGGCAGCAAAGGTGTTCGCCTTTGCCTCCGATCCCTCTCCATGTGCGCCCCGTCCTGACGGGAGATGGGGCGTTCCGTCCGGCGTGGCCGAGGAGTCCAATCGCGGACAAAGTCCGCTCCTACCGCATGAGCGCGCATGGCTTTTCGTAGGATGGCGTTGAGCGAAGCGATACCCATCAGCGCAACCGCATGGGTTTCGCAAGCTCAACCCATCCTACGAAAAACGCCTCGGCGCAGACAGTTGCTCCTACGCCCGAGTCTCCCTACGTTCTGCGCCCGCACCACGGAAACAGCTGGAAGAACGCCGTTCCCCCATGGAGGCAAGCGGCGCTCTTGCTGCCGGAGTTCAGCGGGTGCCGAACACCACCATGGTCTTGCCCTTCACGTGCACCAGACCCTGCTCCTCCAGGCTCTTCAGCACGCGGCCGACCATTTCCCGGGAGCAGCCGACGATACGGCCGATCTCCTGGCGGGTGATCTTGATCTGCATGCCGTCGGGGTGGGTCATGGCGTCCGGCTGCTGGCACAGGTCCAGCAGGGTGCGGGCGACGCGTCCGGTGACGTCGAGGAAGGCCAGGTCGCCGACCTTGCGCGTGGTCTTGCGCAGGCGCTCGGCCATCTGGCTGCCGAGGGTGAGGAGGATCTCCGGATCCTGCAGGCAGAGTTCGCGGAACTTGGTGTAGCTGATCTCGGCGACCTCGCATTCACCCTTGGCGCGAACCCAGGCGCTGCGTTCCTGGGCGGCGCTGCCGTCCTTCTCGAACAGCCCCATCTCGCCGAAGAAATCACCGCTGTTGAGGTAGCCGATGATCATTTCCCGGCCATCGTCGTCCTCGATCAGGACGGTGACCGAGCCCTTGATGATGAAGAACAGGCTTTCGCAACGATCCCCGGCGTAGATGATGGTGCTCTTTGGGGTGTAGCGGCGGCGGTGACAGTGTGCGAGCAACTTGTCGAGGGATGGTCTGAAAAAGACTTCCCGAATCTGGTGAAATACGCCGATCCCGTTGCCCGAGTTTCCCGATGAAGCAAATGACCTTCGCCGACGCCGAGTACGCCGGCAAGCGCAAGCAGACCCGCAAAGAGTTGTTCCTGATCGAGATGGATCAGGTGGTGCCGTGGAAGGGTTTGATTGCCCTGATCGAGCCGCACTACCCCAAGGGTGAAGGTGGTCGTCCGGCGTATCAGCTGATGGCGATGCTGCGCGTACATTTGATGCAGAACTGGTTCGGCTACAGCGATCCAGCGATGGAGGAGGCGCTGTACGAGACCACAATCTTGCGCCAGTTTGCCGGGCTGAACCTAGAGCGTATTCCCGACGAAACCACCATCCTCAATTTCCGTCGCCTGCTGGAGAAGCACGAGTTGGCGGCCGGGATTCTGGCGGTGATCAATGGTTACCTGGGCAATCGGGGCCTGTCGCTGCGCCAGGGCACCATCGTCGATGCCACGCTGATCCATGCGCCGAGTTCGACCAAGAACAAGGACGGTAAGCGTGACCCGGAAATGCACCAGACCAAGAAGGGCAATCAGTATTACTTCGGCATGAAGGCCCACATCGGCGCGGATGCCGAGTCTGGCCTGGTGCACAGCGTGGTGGGGACGGCAGCCAACGTTGCTGACGTTACCCAGGTCGACAAACTGCTGCATGGAAAGGAAAACATGGTCGGCGCCGACGCGGGTTACACTGGCGTAGAGAAACGCCCGGAACATGAAGGCCGGGAGGTGATCTGGCAGATTGCGGCCCGCCGCAGTACGTACAAGAAGCTGAGTAAGCGCAGTGCGCTGTACAAAGCCAAGCGCAAGATCGAGAAATCCAAGGCCCAGGTGCGCGCCAAAGTCGAGCACCCGTTCCGGGTGATCAAGCGCCAATTCGGCTACGTGAAGACACGCTTCCGTGGCCTGGCGAAGAACACCGCGCAGTTGGTGACACTGTTCGCGCTGTCGAACCTGTGGATGGCGCGCCGACATTTGCTGACGAATGCAGGAGAGGTGCGTCTGTAATGCGGGAAATGGCCGGCGCGAGGTGCTCGCGCCGGCTATAAATCCGGAAATAGGGGATGATTTGATCGTTTTTTAGCCGAATCACCGTTTTGAAATCGGCAAGGGCTGGAGTCAGCCAGAAATACCTGACTACTTCAGACCATCCCGAGGTTTTTGTGTTTGGGTGTAAGGGTAATAGCTACCATGCCCGAGTCCCGAAATTATAAGAATGGCCCTGTGCACGACAGGCGCTTTTGTCGAGTTGTTATGTGTCGTCCCTGGCTGGCTTACCGTGACGTTACGACGCTCTCCCCCGAGCATCGGTGCCGCAGCTCGATGGCTGGCGGTCTTTTTTGATGGCAAGAGCTTAAACAGACGTTCTGGCGCCGACAATCAAAAGCTGGTCGGGCTGTCAATTTAACCTCGTGAGTGTGCCAGTAAAATGACGCCAGCATAATAGAACGTTAAGGTGTCAGGGCTCGAATTGAGACCTGGTCAACATCGCCGGGCATTCCAGGCCTTGTGATAAGCTGTCGCCCCCTTTTTTCCGGCGGAAGCCTGTGCATGAAAGCGAGAATCCAGTGGGCCGGCGAGGCCATGTTCCTCGGTGAATCCGGCAGCGGTCATGTGGTGGTGATGGACGGCCCGCCCGATGCCGGTGGCCGCAACCTGGGCGTGCGCCCGATGGAGATGCTGCTGCTCGGCCTGGGCGGCTGCACCAACTTCGACGTGGTCAGCATCCTGAAGAAGGGCCGCCAGCCGGTGGAGAGCTGCGAGGCCTTCCTCGAGGCCGATCGCGCCGGCGAGGACCCGAAGGTGTTCACCAGGATCCACGTGCACTTCGTGGTCAAGGGCCGCGGCCTGAAGGAAGCCCAGGTCAAGCGCGCCGTCGAGCTGTCGGCGGAGAAGTACTGCTCGGCCTCGATCATGCTCGGCCGCGCAGGCGTGGAGATCACCCACGACTACGAGATCGTCGAGCTCGGCTGACATCCTCTCGTCACGGGATCGTCATGGCGGTGGCGTAAAGGCTGGCAGAGGTCGCCCGACCTCTGCATAATGCGCCACCTTTTTTCGGGGCCAGGCCCCAAACCAAGCAACCACAATCGCCAACGCGAAGAGGTGTAAACCGTCCTACGCAGGTGCGCCGTAAGCATCTGACGGGCATGCTCAACCACGCGGCAGAGCCGCATTGAAGAGAGTTCCCCCACGGTGAAAAGCAAACTCAAGCTCCACGGGTTCAACAACCTGACGAAGACCTTGAGCTTCAACATCTATGACATCTGCTACGCCGAGACGCCGGAAGACCAGCAGGCGTACGTGCAGTACATCGACGAAGAGTACGATGCCGAGCGCCTGACGCAGATACTCACCGATGTTGTCGACATCATTGGCGCCAATATCCTGAACATCGCCCGTCAGGACTACGACCCCCAAGGCGCCAGCGTTACCATCCTGATCTCCGAGCAGCCGGTCACCCCGACCGACAGCCAGATCGAGGAATCCCCCGGGCCGCTACCGGAAACCATCCTGGCGCACCTGGACAAGAGCCATATCACCGTGCACACCTACCCGGAGATCCATCCGGTGGAAGGCATCGCGACCTTCCGGGTGGACATCGACGTTTCCACCTGCGGGGTGATCTCGCCGCTGAAGGCGCTCAACTACCTGATCCACCAGTTCGATTCGGACATCGTCACCGTGGACTACCGCGTGCGCGGCTTCACCCGCGACGTGGAGGGCAAGAAGCACTTCATCGACCACGAGATCAACTCGATCCAGAACTACCTCTCCGACGACACGTACGAGGCCTACCAGATGACCGACGTGAACGTGTACCAGGAGAACCTGTTCCACACCAAGATGCTGCTCAAGCAGTTCGACCTGGACAACTACCTGTTCGGCGACGCCACGAGCAACCTCTCGCCGGAGCAGCGCAAGCAGGTGGAAGAACGCGTCCGCCACGAGATGCTGGAGATCTTCTACGGTCGCAACATGCCGCACTGAGATGGCTGCAGGTTTTAGGCGGTAGGCTGTAGGCAAGAGCGAAGAGCGCGTCATGCTGTTCGCCTGAAGCCTGAAGCCTGAAGCCTGAAGCCTGAAGCCTAGATGCGGTAGGTGGTCTTGGTCATCACCCTGGACAGCAGCGTCATTCCGAACTTGACCGGCGCCGGGAAGCGCAGGCCGCCGGCCTCGATGGCGTTGCTGGCGTGCTGTTCCTCGTCGATGCGCATCTGTTCGAGGATGGCGCGGCTCTTCTGGTCTTCGGCCGGCAGTTGTTCCAGGTGTTCGTCGAGGTGCTTGCACACCTGGTCCTCGGTGGCGGCGACGAAGCCCAGGCTCATGCGGTCGCTGATCAGCCCCGCCGCCGCGCCGACGCCGAAGGACAGGCCATAGAACAGCGGGTTGAGCAGGCTCGGGCGGCTGCCCAGTTCGCGGATGCGCTGTTCGCACCAGGCCAGGTGGTCGACCTCCTCGTCAGCGGCTTCTTCCATGGCCTTGCGCACCTGCGGCAGCTTGGCCGTCAGCGCCTGGCCCTGGTACAGCGCCTGGGCGCAGACCTCGCCGGTGTGGTTGATGCGCATCAGTCCGGCGATGTGGCGGCTGTCGGCCTCGTCGAGCTCGGCGTCGGGTTGCACGATGGCCGGCGACGGGCGTGCCGGGTGACCGCTGAAGGGCAGCAGGGTGCGCAGCGCGGCATCGGCCTGCAGCAGGAAACGGTCGGCGGGGGAATAGTGACGGTCGGCGGACATGGCGCACCTCCGAAAGGGAAAACAGCGGCCAGTTTAACGGATTGCCGATGACAGGTCTTGCGGCGGGGCGCCTGCGTGGCCGCCCCGCGCCTGGCGGCTCAGCCCGGCGGCCAGTGCATCTGGCGCTGGCCGAGGACGTGCATGTGGATGTGGTGCACGGTCTGGCCGCCCAGGTCGTTGCAGTTCATCACCACGCGGAAGCCTTCCGCGCAGCCCTGCTCGGCGGCCAGGCGTTGAGCGGTGAGGAGGATGTGCCCGGCCAGCGGCTTGTCGGCCTCCTCCAGGTCGTTGAGGGTGGCGATGTGGCGCTTCGGCACCACCAGGAAATGCACCGGCGCCTGCGGGCCGATATCGTGGAAGGCGATGACCTGGTCGTCTTCGTAGAGCTTGCGCGCCGGGATTTCCCCCGCGGCGATCTTGCAGAACAGGCAGTCCATGGGATGTCCTCCGATAGGGGGCGATGGTCCGCAGTTTAGCCGGCCGCGGCCGGGGAACCCAGCCTGGCGCGCTGGAGCTACGGGTTGGGCAGCACCGAACGGTTGGCCCGCCCGGCGATCCAGCGCACCAGCCAGCGCGGCGCCAGACGCGGGCTCCAGGCCATCAGGCGGTTGCGCCAGCCGGGGATGATGATGGCCTTGTTGCGCCGCAGAGCCTTCACCGTGATCAGCGCCACTTCCTCGGGGCTCATCATCAGCTTGCTGCCGTCCAGGCGGGCGGCCTCCACGCTGGCATTGCGGAAGAAGGCCGTGCGCGTCGGCCCCGGGCACAGCACCGAGACCTTCACGCCATGGCGCTTGAGTTCGCTGCGCAGGGCCTCGGACAGGTGCAGGACGTAGGCCTTGCTGGCGTAGTAGTTGCTCATCCAGGGGCCGGGCATGAAGCCGACCACCGACGCCACGTTGAGAATCTGCCCGCCGCCGCTGCGCGCCATCTGCCCGCCGATGGCGTGGCACAGGCGCGCCAGGGCGAGGACGTTGAGCTCGATCATCTCCTGCTCGCGGGACCAGTCCTGCTCGACGAAGGCGCCGCCGCTGCCGAAGCCGGCATTGTTCACCAGCAGCTCGATCTGCCGGCCGGACTGCTCCAGCTCATGCAGTAGTCCGGAGAGCTGCAGCGGCTCGGACAGGTCGCAGATACGGAACAGCACATCCACGCCGAAACGCTGGGCCAGCTCATAGGCGATGCTCTCCAGGGCATCGCGCTGGCGCGCCACCAGGATCAGGGCCTGGCCGCGGCGCGCCAGGGCCTCGGCCAGGGCGAGGCCGATACCGCTGGAGGCGCCGGTGATCAGGGCATAGCGTGGCATCGATGGGTCTCCGGAATGGGGCGCGGATTCTAGCGCGCCCCATTGCCGTGGGCTATTGCTCCGAGGGCTCGTCGGTTTCGACGGCGGCCGCGTCCTCGTCGTCGTAGGCCTGGGGCTCGGCGGTCGCGGCCGGGTCGTAGCTCTGGTCCTGGCTGTAGGCCGCCTCCTGGGCGCGGGTGAGGTAACCCTGGTAGGCCGGGATGGCGATGGCGGCGAGGATGCCGACGACGGGCACCAGGATCGACGCCCAGGCCAGGCCTGTCACGCCGCGGCTGTTCGGCGGCGGCGGCGGGCCGTAGCGGTTGGCGCCGACGCTGCCCGGCACCAGCAGCATCAGCAGGGCCATGACGCTGCCCACCACGGGCACGAAGTTGAGCAGCCACAGCCAGCCGGACCAGCCGATGTCGTGCAGGCGCTGGACGCCGAAGAAGATGCTGACCACGGCCATGCCGACGCAGGCGGCGATCAGCACCAGGGCGCCCAGCGTCTGGGAGGCCGCAGTGAGGGCAGCGAAGAGGATGAACAGCGGGATCATGGCGAGGATCATGCCCATGCTCCAGCCCAGGTAGCGGACGCGGCCGATGCGCCCCTGGACGGTGAAGTACTGCAGCTCGCCGTATTCCGGCAGCGCCTCGCCGACCGGTGCCTGCGGGGTGGCGTAGGGCGATTGGGCAGCGTTGCCGGAACTGGAACCGGCAGTGGCGGCCGGCGCCGCGGCGATGGGCTGGCTCGCGGACAGCTCGGCCTGGCGCGCCAGGTACTTGTCGATGATGATGCCGCAGGCGCTGCACTCGCTGGCCTTGGCCTGCTCGTGCCCGCACTTCGGGCAGGTCATCCGCTCGGCGCTGGCCGCCTGTTCCGCGGCTTGGGTCTCGGCGCCGGGGTGATCCTCGGTCTCCACCAGCGACAGGCTGGATACCAGGTCGGATTCCTTGCGCGCCTGGGCGCCGGCGTTGTGCAGGGCCTGCAGGTACTTGTCGGCCTCGCCCTCGGAAAGGTCGCGCTTGAGCACGACCAGTTGCCCGCTGAACAGTGCCTCGATGCGCGCCAGGTCGCTCTTGAACAGGCGGGCGAGGTTCTCCTTGGCGGTTTCCAGCGGCGTCTGCGGCATCAGCGTGCCGTCGAACACGATCTTGTAGCGTGGTTCATCCATCGAGGGGCATCCTTGTCGGTTGATTGGGCTGCAGCTTCTGGCTACAGCCTAATCGCAGGCCCAGAGGGCAACAAGCCAGCATGCGCGGATTTGCGAGCCCCGTTCAGGGACGCAGCAGGCCGGGCAGGGCGCCGCCGCGCTGGAGGGCGTCGCGGTACTCCTGGTCCAGGCGCGCCACCAGCTCGTCCACCGACGGCAGGTCGCTGATGTTGCCCACGCCCTGGCCTGCGGACCAGACGGTCTTCCAGGCCTTGGCCTCGTCGTTGACCGGCTTGAGTTTCTCGCCGTAGTTCAGCTCGCCCTTCTCGTTCAGGCGCGCCATGTCGAAGCCGGCGGCCTCCAGGCTCTGGCGCATGAAGCTGGCCGGCACGCCGGAGACCGCGGGGGTGTGGATGATGTCGGCGGCGCGGGCTTCCAGCAGCATCTTCTTGTAGGCGGTGGAGGCGTTGCTCTCGCGGGTGGCGATGAAGCGCGTGCCGAGGTAGGCGAGGTCGGCGCCGAGGATCTGCGCCGCCAGGATCTCGTGCCCGCGGTTGATGCAGCCCGCCAGCAGCAGCGTCTTGTCGAAGAACTGGCGGATCTCCGCGACCAGCGCGAAGGGGCTCCAGGTGCCGGCATGGCCGCCGGCGCCTGCGGCCACCGCGATGAGCCCGTCGACCCCGGCTTCGGCGGCCTTCTCCGCATGGCGGCGGGTGGTCACATCATGGAACACCAGGCCGCCATAGCTGTGCACCGCATCGACCACTTCGCGCACCGCCCCCAGGCTGGTGATGACGATGGGCACGCGGTGCTCCACGCACAGCGCAAGGTCCGCCTGCAGGCGTGGGTTGCTGTGGTGGACGATGAGGTTCACCGCATAGGGCGCCGCTTGCGGGGCGTTGGCCAGGCCGGCCTCGATCTCTTCCAGCCAGGCCTTGAAGCCGCTGCTCTCGCGCTGGTTCAGCGCCGGGAAGCTGCCGACGATGCCGCTGTGGCAGCAGGCCAGCACCAGTTGCGGGTTGGACACCAGGAACATGGGCGCCGCCACCAGGGGCAGGCGCAGACGGCGGTCGAGCAGGGCGGGCAGGGACATGGGAGGCTCCGGGCAGGATTCAGAAAGGTTTGACCACGACCAGAATGACGATGGCCAGCAGGAAAAGCACAGGGACTTCGTTGAACCAGCGGAAGAACACGTGGCTGCGGCGGTTCTCGCCACGGGCGAAGCGCTTGAGCATGGCGCCGCAGGCGTGGTGGTAGCCGATCAGCAGGACCACCAGGGTCAGCTTGGCGTGCAGCCAGCCCTGGCTCAGCCAGCCCGGGGTCAGGTAGAGCATCCAGGCGCCGAGCAGGATGGTGAGGATCATCGACGGGCCCATGATGCCGCGGTAGAGCTTGCGCTCCATTACCTGGAAGCGCTCGCAGCTGGCGGCGTCCTCGCTCATGGCGTGGTAGACGAACAGGCGCGGCAGGTAGAACAGGCCGGCGAACCAGCAGACCACTGCGACTATGTGCAGGGCCTTTATCCACAGATACAGCATCGATAGCTCCTCGGGTCACGGTTGCGCTGATAGTAGTGGCAGCCCCGTGCCAGCGTCATCCCCGCGAAGCCGCACGCCCCTGCCGGCGACTCGTCGCCCGCGGCGCTTCGGCCTGTTCATGCGGGGCCCGCGCTCTTATCATTGGCGGTTCTGAGTGAGCCCCTTATTGGCGGAGTGACGGACAGATGATCAAGGTCGGTATCGTAGGTGGTACGGGTTACACGGGTGTGGAGCTGCTGCGCCTGCTGGCCCAGCATCCGGAGGCGCGCGTCGAGGTGATTACCTCGCGCTCCGAGGAGGGTGTGAAGGTCGCCGACATGTACCCGAACCTGCGAGGCCACTACGACTACCTGTCCTTCAGCGTGCCGGACGTGCAGAACCTGGGCGCCTGCGACGTGGTGTTCTTCGCCACCCCGCACGGCGTGGCCCATGCCCTGGCCGGCGAGCTGCTGGCCACCGGCACCCGCGTCATCGACCTGTCCGCCGACTTCCGCCTGCAGGATGCCGATGAGTGGGCCAAGTGGTACGGCCAGCCCCACGGCGCGCCGCAGCTGCTGCCTGAGGCCGTCTACGGCCTGCCGGAAGTGAACCGTGAGGCCATCAAGTCGGCGCGCCTGATCGCCGTGCCCGGCTGCTACCCGACCGCCACCCAGCTGGGCTTCATCCCGCTGCTGGAAGCCGGCCTGGCCGACACCTCGCGGCTGATCGCCGACTGCAAGTCCGGCGTCAGCGGCGCCGGCCGCGGCGCCAAGGTCGGTTCGCTGTTCTGCGAGGCCGGCGAGAGCATGATGGCCTACTCGGTCAAGGGCCACCGCCACCTGCCGGAAATCAGCCAGGGCCTGCGCCGCGCCGCCAAGGGCGATGTCGGCCTGACCTTCGTCCCGCACCTGACGCCGATGATCCGCGGCATCCACGCCACCCTCTACGCCCAGGTGGCCGATCGCGGCGTGGACCTGCAGAAGCTGTTCGAGGAGCGCTACGCCAACGAGCCCTTCGTCGACGTGATGCCCGCCGGCAGCCATCCGGAGACCCGCAGCGTGCGCGGCGCCAACGTCTGCCGCATCGCCGTGCACCGTCCGCAGGGCGGCGACCTGGTGGTGGTGCTGTCGGTGATCGACAACCTGGTCAAGGGCGCGTCCGGCCAGGCGATCCAGAACATGAACATCCTCTTTGGCCTGGACGAGCGCCTGGGCCTGTCCAACGTGGCCCTGTTGCCCTGAGGCGGGCCCCGGGCTCCCGTTGCGGGAGCCCGTTCCGAAGGATGTTCGACGAAGGATTGACCTGGCTTAGTTGACCATTTTTCTCGGGTAAGCGGATAATAGCCCGCAATGTTGTAACGTACGGCTTCGGCCGGGAGACATCTGACATGACCATCGAGACCTTCACCCCCACCCCGCTGATCTTCTCCAACGGGGCCGCGCACAAGGTGAAGACGCTGATCGACGAAGAAGGCAATCCGCGTCTGAAACTGCGCGTCTTCGTCACCGGCGGCGGCTGCTCGGGCTTCCAGTACGGCTTCACCTTCGACGAGGACACCGCGGACGACGACACCGTGGTGGAGCGCGATGGCGTCAGCCTGGTGGTCGACCCGATGAGCTTCCAGTACCTCGCCGGCGCCGAGGTGGACTACCAGGAAGGCCTGGAAGGTTCGCGCTTCGTGATCAAGAACCCGAATGCCGCCACCACCTGCGGGTGCGGCCAGTCGTTCTCGATCTGAGTCGGCCGCAATGACGAAGCGCCGCGCATCTGCGCGGCGTTTTCGTTTGTATCAGGCGGGGTAGAGGGCGCCGAGTATCCGCGGCCCGGCCGCGCCTGTGACTTCCGGGCGGTTGCCGGGCAGGCGCTGGAGGAAGCGGTGCGCCAGCCAGGCGAAGGCCATGGCCTCCATCCATTCCGGCGCCACGCCGTATTCCGCGGTACTGGCCACCTTTGCCTTGGGCAGGTGCGCCGCCAGGCGCGCCATGAATGCGCCGTTGAAGGCTCCGCCGCCACATACCAACACCTCTTCGCAACCCGGCTGCGCATGCAGCAGGGATTCGGCGATGCTGCGGGCGCTGAGCTCCAGCAGGGTGGCTTGCACGTCCTCGGCGGGAAGGGCGGGGCCTTCGGCCAGCTTCGCCTTCAGCCAGGGCAGGTTGAAACGTTCGCGCCCGGTGCTCTTCGGTCCGCGGGTGGCGAAGAAGTCATCGGCGAGGAAGCGCTGCAGCAGTTCGTCATTCACCCGGCCGCTGGCCGCCCAGGCGCCGTCGCGGTCATAGGATTCGCCGCGCTGGTCGTGGATCCAACTGTCCAGCAGCACGTTGCCCGGTCCGCAGTCAAAGCCGCGTACCGGCTCGCCCGGGGCGAGCAGCGAGACGTTGCTGAAGCCGCCGACGTTCAATACGGCTCGCAGCTTTTCGTTGCCGAACAGCGCCTGGTGGAAGGCCGGGACCAGCGGCGCGCCCTGGCCACCTGCGGCCAGGTCGCGGCGGCGGAAGTCGGCCACCACGTCGATGCCGGTCAGCTCGGCGAGCAGGGCGGGATTGTCGATCTGCACGGTGAAGCCGCGCTGCGGCTCGTGGCGCACGGTCTGGCCGTGGCTGCCGATGGCACGGATGGCTTGCGGCGGCAGTTGCTGGCGCTGCAGCAGTTCCAGGATGCCTTGGGCGGCGAGCCGCACCCAGGCATTCTCGGCGCAGGCGCCGCGGGCGATCTCGTCGGGGCCGCTGGCGCACAGGGCCAGGAGTTCGGCGCGCAGGTCCGCGGGCATGGGCAGGTAGTGGGAGGCGAGCAGGGTGGTGGAGTCTTCACCCTGCTCGACCAGGGCGATGTCCAGGCCATCGAGGCTGGTGCCGGACATCACCCCCAGGTAGAGCGCCATGGTTCAGCGCTGCTGCTCTTGCTGCTTGTTCATGGCCAGGGAGGTGGGCTTCTCCTGGTCCATTCGCGCCATCAGCGGCTGGGTCTGGGCCAGGAAGCGCTTGCGGTCCGGGCCGGCCAGCGGGTCGGCCATCGGCAGCTTGGCGCTCAGCGGGTCGACGTACTTGCCGTTGATATGGAACTCGTAGTGCAGGTGCGGGCCGGTGGCCAGGCCGGTCATGCCGACGTAGCCGATGATCTGCCCCTGCTTGACCGCGACGCCGCTGCGGATGCCCTTGGCGAAGCGGCTCATGTGGCCGTAGACGGTCTGGTAGGTCGAGCCGTGCTGGATGACCACCGCGTTGCCGTAGCCGCCCTTGCGCCCGGCCTCGATCACCTTGCCGTCGCCGGTGGCCTTGATCGGCGTGCCGATGGGCGCGGCGTAGTCGACGCCCTTGTGCGCGCGGATCTTGTTCAGGATCGGGTGCAGGCGGCCCATGGAGAAGCGCGAGCTGATGCGGGCGAAGTCCACCGGGGTGCGGATGAACGCCTTGCGCATGCTGGTGCCGTCGGCGCGGTAGTAGCTGGTGTTGCCGGCCTTGTTGGTGAAGCGCACCGCGGTGTATTCCTTGCCGCGGTTGATGAAGCGCGCGGCGAGGATGTTGCCGGTGTCCACCTGGCGGCCGTTGACCACCTTCTTCTCGTAGATCACGTCGAACTGGTCGCCTTCGCGCAGGTCGAGGGCGAAGTCGATGTCGTAGCCGAAGATGTTCGCCAGGGCCATGATCAGGTCATGGGACAGGCCGGCTTCCTTGCCCGCGGTGAACAGCGAGCTGTCGATGCGGCCATGGGCGTAGGCGGTGTGCACGTCCGGCTTGACCAGGTCGCGCTTGAACGCATAGCCCTTGGCGGACTTGTTCAGGCTGATGGTCTCCAGGTCGCTCTGCTTGATGCGCAGGCTCTGCAGCTCGCCTTGCGGGCTGATCAGGAACTCGACTTCGTGGCCGACGTCCAGGCGGGTGAACTGCTTGGCGTCCTTGCTGCTGGCCAGCACGTCGTGCACCAGGCCGGCCGGCAGGCCAGCCTTGGCGAAGACGGTGGAAAGGGTGTCGCCCTTGCCCACGGTCACGCGCTTCCAGGCCGGTTCGGCGGGAGTGGCGGGCTGGGTATCGTTGGAGGCCTTGAGTGCTTTCTTTTCTTCTTCCGCGTCTTTTCCGGCGCGGTTGTCGTCGTTCTGCCCTTCGATCCGTGCGAAGGGAGAATCGCTGTTCTCGGTGACCTGCGGGCTTCGCAGGTCGTCCTTTTCCTGAATGATGCGGTCGGAACCGCCGTCCAGCTCCAGATTGAGCGTGGTCTTCTTCGCCTCGACTTCACTCGAGGGGAACACCAGCAGAGCCAGGCTGAGGAGCGCTGCTACACCGCTTGCGGCCAGCAGATGGCTCTTCGGATAGTAGGGCGCTTTCTGATTCGATTGCGTCATGGCATGAGTGGTGTTTTTGGAATGTGAAATAACTGCCTAAAATATAACCAAATTCCCCTCGAAGCAAGTCTATCGCCCAGGGTTTGACGCCATTTCCCCGTACGCCGGGCAAAACTTGTTTTTAGTGTCCGATCTTGTATGGTTGGTTCCCTTTTGATTGCCGGAAAAACGGAACAGGAACTGTGATGAAGTCGGTCGAAGAGCAGCTGGCGCTGATCAAGCGTGGTGCGGATGAACTCCTGGTGGAAGCCGAGCTGGTCGAAAAGCTCAAGCGTGGCCAGCCACTGCGGATCAAGGCGGGCTTCGACCCGACCGCGCCGGACCTGCACCTCGGGCATACCGTCCTCATTAATAAGCTGCGCCAGTTCCAGGACCTCGGCCATCAGGTGATCTTCCTCATCGGAGACTTCACCGGGATGATCGGCGACCCCAGCGGCAAGAGCGCCACCCGTCCGCCGCTGACCCGCGAGCAGGTGCTGGAGAACGCCGAGACGTACAAGTCCCAGGTCTTCAAGATCCTCGACCCGGCCAAGACCGAGGTGGCATTCAACTCCACCTGGATGGACAAGCTGACTCCGGCCGATTTCATTCGTCTCGCCTCCCAGTACACCGTCGCTCGCATGCTCGAGCGCGATGACTTCAGCAAACGCTATGCCAGCAACCAGTCCATCGCCATCCACGAGTTCCTCTATCCGCTGGTGCAGGGCTACGACTCGGTGGCGCTGCGCGCCGACGTGGAGCTGGGCGGCACCGACCAGAAGTTCAACCTGCTCATGGGGCGCGAGCTGCAGCGCGCCTACGACCAGGAGCCGCAGTGCATCCTGACCATGCCGCTGCTGGAAGGTCTGGACGGCGTGAAGAAGATGTCCAAGTCCCTGGGCAACTACATCGGTATCCAGGAAGCGCCGGGCGTCATGTACAGCAAGCTCGTTTCCATTCCGGACACTTTGATGTGGCGTTACTTCGAGTTGCTCAGCTTCCGCTCGATGGACGAGATCGATGCCCTGCGCAAGGATGTCGAGGCCGGTGCCAACCCGCGCGACGTCAAGATCAAGCTGGCGGAAGAGATCGTCGCCCGCTTCCATGGCGAAGAAGTCGCTGCCAATGCCCACAAGTCCGCAGGCAATCGCCTGAAGGAAGGCGAACTGCCGGAAGACATCCCGGAAGTGGAAGTGGCCGCCACCGAGGACCTGCCCATCGGCGCCGTGCTGAACCGCGCCGGCCTGGTGAAGAACTCCGCCGTGGCTCGCGACCTGCTGGGCGCTGGTGGCGTGCGCGTCGACGGTCATGCCGTGGATCGCAGCTTCGTCTTCAAGGTCGGTGCTACTCATGTAGTGCAGGCCGGCAAGAAGGCGTTCGCGAAGGTCACTTTGCTGGCCGAGTGAAAACTTTCAGAAAAGTGTTGACGGGCATTCTGAAGTCCCTATAATGCGCACCACTCCCAGCGACGAAGCGCTGAAAGAGTTTGAAAATCAAGCACTTAAGCAGGTTTGAAGTTGAGAGTGGTGATCAGGTGGGCGGTTCACTCGCCGCCTTTGGGTTCGACAGCTGCTCCGGCAGCGAGCCAAAAGGAAGATCGCCGAGGTGCTTGACAGTGATTCTGATCGCTGTAGAATGCGCCTCCCGCTGACGAGAAGCTCCGGCCGATCGACAGCGCAAGCGGTTGAGTAGGAACGAAAAATTCTGAAAATAACGCTTGACGAAATAAGAGGTTGGCGTAGAATGCGCGGCCTCGGTTGAGACGAAAGCCTTAACCAACTGCTCTTTAACAAGTTGAATCAAGCAATTCGTGTGGGTGCTTGTGAGTTAAGACTGGTGATCGCAAGATTATCAGCATCACAAGTAACACTCGTGAATTCGAGAGTTTTTTGCGATTGCTGAGCCAAGTTTAGGGTTTTCTCAAAACCCGATCAGTATTGAACTGAAGAGTTTGATCATGGCTCAGATTGAACGCTGGCGGCAGGCCTAACACATGCAAGTCGAGCGGATGAAGGGAGCTTGCTCCCGGATTCAGCGGCGGACGGGTGAGTAATGCCTAGGAATCTGCCTGGTAGTGGGGGACAACGTTCCGAAAGGAGCGCTAATACCGCATACGTCCTACGGGAGAAAGTGGGGGATCTTCGGACCTCACGCTATCAGATGAGCCTAGGTCGGATTAGCTAGTAGGTGGGGTAATGGCTCACCTAGGCGACGATCCGTAACTGGTCTGAGAGGATGATCAGTCACACTGGAACTGAGACACGGTCCAGACTCCTACGGGAGGCAGCAGTGGGGAATATTGGACAATGGGCGAAAGCCTGATCCAGCCATGCCGCGTGTGTGAAGAAGGTCTTCGGATTGTAAAGCACTTTAAGTTGGGAGGAAGGGCAGTAAGTTAATACCTTGCTGTTTTGACGTTACCAACAGAATAAGCACCGGCTAACTTCGTGCCAGCAGCCGCGGTAATACGAAGGGTGCAAGCGTTAATCGGAATTACTGGGCGTAAAGCGCGCGTAGGTGGTTTGGTAAGATGGATGTGAAATCCCCGGGCTCAACCTGGGAACTGCATCCATAACTGCCTGACTAGAGTACGGTAGAGGGTGGTGGAATTTCCTGTGTAGCGGTGAAATGCGTAGATATAGGAAGGAACACCAGTGGCGAAGGCGACCACCTGGACTGATACTGACACTGAGGTGCGAAAGCGTGGGGAGCAAACAGGATTAGATACCCTGGTAGTCCACGCCGTAAACGATGTCGACTAGCCGTTGGGATCCTTGAGATCTTAGTGGCGCAGCTAACGCGATAAGTCGACCGCCTGGGGAGTACGGCCGCAAGGTTAAAACTCAAATGAATTGACGGGGGCCCGCACAAGCGGTGGAGCATGTGGTTTAATTCGAAGCAACGCGAAGAACCTTACCTGGCCTTGACATGTCCGGAATCCTGCAGAGATGCGGGAGTGCCTTCGGGAATCGGAACACAGGTGCTGCATGGCTGTCGTCAGCTCGTGTCGTGAGATGTTGGGTTAAGTCCCGTAACGAGCGCAACCCTTGTCCTTAGTTACCAGCACGTTAAGGTGGGCACTCTAAGGAGACTGCCGGTGACAAACCGGAGGAAGGTGGGGATGACGTCAAGTCATCATGGCCCTTACGGCCAGGGCTACACACGTGCTACAATGGTCGGTACAGAGGGTTGCTGCCGCGAGGTGGAGCTAATCCCAGAAAACCGATCGTAGTCCGGATCGCAGTCTGCAACTCGACTGCGTGAAGTCGGAATCGCTAGTAATCGTGAATCAGAATGTCACGGTGAATACGTTCCCGGGCCTTGTACACACCGCCCGTCACACCATGGGAGTGGGTTGCTCCAGAAGTAGCTAGTCTAACCGCAAGGGGGACGGTTACCACGGAGTGATTCATGACTGGGGTGAAGTCGTAACAAGGTAGCCGTAGGGGAACCTGCGGCTGGATCACCTCCTTAATCGAAGATCCCGGCTTTCTCATAAGCTCCCACACGAATTGCTTGATTCACTGGTAAGCGACGGTTAGGCAACCCTATATGGGTCTGTAGCTCAGTCGGTTAGAGCGCACCCCTGATAAGGGTGAGGTCGGCAGTTCGAATCTGCCCAGACCCACCAATCGTTGGAAATTAGGGGGCCATAGCTCAGCTGGGAGAGCGCCTGCTTTGCACGCAGGAGGTCAGGAGTTCGATCCTCCTTGGCTCCACCATCTCCGAATCGTCGTAAAGCTCAGACAGGAATGTTCGATAGATCGAACCTTGCTGTCTGGTCTTTGTACCGGAACCGTTCTTTAAAAATTTGGGTATGTGATAGAAGTAGACTGAATGATCTCTTTCACTGGGGATTGTTCAAGTCAAGGTAAAATTTGCGAGTTCAAGCGCGAATTTTCGGCGAATGTCGTCTTCACGTTCGAGACGTATGACCAGATTGCTTGGGGTTATATGGTCAAGTGAAGAAGCGCATACGGTGGATGCCTTGGCAGTCAGAGGCGATGAAAGACGTGGTAGCCTGCGATAAGCTTCGGGGAGTCGGCAAACAGACTTTGATCCGGAGATCTCTGAATGGGGGAACCCAGCCAGCACAAGCTGGTTATCACACACTGAATCCATAGGTGTGTGAGGCGAACCAGGGGAACTGAAACATCTAAGTACCCTGAGGAACAGAAATCAACCGAGATTCCCTTAGTAGTGGCGAGCGAACGGGGACTAGCCCTTAAGCTTCTTAGAATCTAACAGAACGCTCTGGAAAGTGCGGCCATAGTGGGTGATAGCCCCGTATGTGAAAGGTTCTAGGAAGTGAAATCGAGTAGGACGGCGCACGTGAAACGTTGTCTGAACATGGGGGGACCATCCTCCAAGGCTAAATACTACTGACTGACCGATAGTGAACCAGTACCGTGAGGGAAAGGCGAAAAGAACCCCGGAGAGGGGAGTGAAATAGAACCTGAAACCGTATGCGTACAAGCAGTGGGAGCCCACTTGTTGGGTGACTGCGTACCTTTTGTATAATGGGTCAGCGACTTATATTCAGTGGCGAGCTTAACCGAATAGGGGAGGCGTAGCGAAAGCGAGTCTTAATAGGGCGTTTAGTCGCTGGGTATAGACCCGAAACCGGGCGATCTATCCATGAGCAGGTTGAAGGTTAGGTAACACTGACTGGAGGACCGAACCCACTCCCGTTGAAAAGGTAGGGGATGACTTGTGGATCGGAGTGAAAGGCTAATCAAGCTCGGAGATAGCTGGTTCTCCTCGAAAGCTATTTAGGTAGCGCCTCACGTATCACTCCAGGGGGTAGAGCACTGTTTCGGCTAGGGGGTCATCCCGACTTACCAAACCGATGCAAACTCCGAATACCTGGAAGTGTCAGCGTGGGAGACACACGGCGGGTGCTAACGTCCGTCGTGAAAAGGGAAACAACCCAGACCGTCAGCTAAGGTCCCAAAGTTGTGGTTAAGTGGTAAACGATGTGGGAAGGCTTAGACAGCTAGGAGGTTGGCTTAGAAGCAGCCACCCTTTAAAGAAAGCGTAATAGCTCACTAGTCGAGTCGGCCTGCGCGGAAGATGTAACGGGGCTCAAACCACACACCGAAGCTACGGGTGCATCGTAAGATGCGCGGTAGAGGAGCGTTCTGTAAGCCTGTGAAGGTGAGTTGAGAAGCTTGCTGGAGGTATCAGAAGTGCGAATGCTGACATGAGTAACGACAATGGGAGTGAAAAACTCCCACGCCGAAAGACCAAGGGTTCCTGCGCAACGTTAATCGACGCAGGGTTAGTCGGCCCCTAAGGCGAGGCAGAAATGCGTAGTCGATGGGAAACAGGTTAATATTCCTGTACTTCTAGTTACTGCGATGGAGGGACGGAGAAGGCTAGGCCAGCTTGGCGTTGGTTGTCCAAGTTTAAGGTTGTAGGCTGGGCACTTAGGCAAATCCGGGTGTTCAAGGCCGAGAGCTGATGACGAGCTTTCTTTAGAGAGCGAAGTGGTTGATGCCATGCTTCCAGGAAAAGCTTCTAAGCTTCAGGTAACTAGGAACCGTACCCGAAACCGACACAGGTGGTCGGGTAGAGAATACCAAGGCGCTTGAGAGAACTCGGGTGAAGGAACTAGGCAAAATGGCACCGTAACTTCGGGAGAAGGTGCGCCGGTGAGGGTGAAGTATTTACTGCGTAAGCCCACGCCGGTCGAAGATACCAGGCCGCTGCGACTGTTTATTAAAAACACAGCACTCTGCAAACACGAAAGTGGACGTATAGGGTGTGACGCCTGCCCGGTGCCGGAAGGTTAATTGATGGGGTTAGCGAAAGCGAAGCTCTTGATCGAAGCCCCGGTAAACGGCGGCCGTAACTATAACGGTCCTAAGGTAGCGAAATTCCTTGTCGGGTAAGTTCCGACCTGCACGAATGGCGTAACGATGGCGGCGCTGTCTCCACCCGAGACTCAGTGAAATTGAAATCGCTGTGAAGATGCAGTGTATCCGCGGCTAGACGGAAAGACCCCGTGAACCTTTACTGTAGCTTTGCACTGGACTTTGAGCCTGCTTGTGTAGGATAGGTGGGAGGCTTTGAAGCGTGGACGCCAGTTCGCGTGGAGCCAACCTTGAAATACCACCCTGGCATGCTTGAGGTTCTAACTCTGATCCGTTATCCGGATCGAGGACAGTGTATGGTGGGCAGTTTGACTGGGGCGGTCTCCTCCTAAAGAGTAACGGAGGAGTACGAAGGTGCGCTCAGACCGGTCGGAAATCGGTCGCAGAGTATAAAGGCAAAGCGCGCTTGACTGCGAGACAGACACGTCGAGCAGGTACGAAAGTAGGTCTTAGTGATCCGGTGGTTCTGTATGGAAGGGCCATCGCTCAACGGATAAAAGGTACCCGGGGATAACAGGCTGATACCGCCCAAGAGTTCATATCGACGGCGGTGTTTGGCACCTCGATGTCGGCTCATCACATCCTGGGGCTGAAGCCGGTCCCAAGGGTATGGCTGTTCGCCATTTAAAGTGGTACGCGAGCTGGGTTTAGAACGTCGTGAGACAGTTCGGTCCCTATCTGCCGTGGACGTTTGAGATTTGAGAGGGGCTGCTCCTAGTACGAGAGGACCGGAGTGGACGAACCTCTGGTGTTCCGGTTGTCACGCCAGTGGCACTGCCGGGTAGCTATGTTCGGAATAGATAACCGCTGAAAGCATCTAAGCGGGAAACTAGCCTCAAGATGAGATCTCACTGGGAACTTGATTCCCCTGAAGGGCCGTCGAAGACTACGACGTTGATAGGTCGGGTGTGTAAGCGCTGTGAGGCGTTGAGCTAACCGATACTAATTGCCCGTGAGGCTTGACCATATAACACCCAAACAATTTGTGTGTTAGACGGTGAAGTCGACGAACCGAAAGTTCGTGTGAACCGCAAAGAAGACCTGTCACATACCCGAATCAGGGTGAGCGTGTGCGCAAGCCACGAGCATCCGAAAGAATTGCTTGACGACCATAGAGCGTTGGAACCACCTGATCCCATCCCGAACTCAGCAGTGAAACGACGCATCGCCGATGGTAGTGTGGGGTTTCCCCATGTGAGAGTAGGTCATCGTCAAGCACCTATCCCAAAACCCCTGATCAGCCTGGCTGGTCGGGGGTTTTGCTTTTGGGGCGCGGAAAGCCGGGGTGATCCCATCCACGCCATTGCATTCCCCTTGTAGGAGCGCGCCCTGCGCGCGAATCGCGGGCAGGGCCCGCTCCTACACGTGAAGCATGGCCATGGCGATGGGTATCGCTTCGCTCAACGCCATCCTACGAGGGTATGTCCTGCACTCGTAGGAGCGGACCTTGTCCGCGATAGCCGGCGGTCCCGGCGCGGTTCGCGGATAAGATCCGCTCCTACGCCGCCCCACCTGCGCCATTCCCCTGTAGGAGCGCGCCCTGCGCGCGAATCGCGGGCAGGGCCCGTGAAAGCCATGGCGCTGATGGGTATCGCTTCGCTCAACGCCATCCTACGGGGCTGCATCCCGTAGGAGCGGATTCATCCGCGATCCGGCCGGCAGGCCGGTGGCCTCAATTCAGCTCGACCTTTTCCCCCTTCGCACTCAACTGCTCGAACGCCTGGTCCAGGCGCTGGCGGAGTTGTTCGGCATCGGGCGTGCGACGGGAGACGATGAGTTTCAACGGCAGGCGGTAGAGGGTGTCGTAGGCCAGCGGCGGCAGGCCGGCGGCGTTGCGGGCTTCTTCCACCGGGGCCTGGTAGTCCAGCAGGTAGTCGCCTCGTTCGCGCAGAAGCATCTGCAGCGCCGCGCTGTGGGTGCTGGTGCGGTGGACTTCCAGGTTGAGCCGCGGGTCGTCCAGCAACTGCGTGGCGGGCCGCCAGTAGCTGTAGCCGCTGATCAGGATCACCCGGCTGCCGGCCAGGCCCTGGGGCAGGCGCGGGGCGGGATGGGACGCCAGGCGATAGAGGTTGAGGGTGACCTGGCCGAGCACGTGCTCGCACTCCAGGGTGCTTTCGGCCAGCTCGGGCTTGCCGGGCGCCCCGGCCCACAGCTGCACGCTGCCATCGCGCAGGCCCTGGTAGAGGCGGGCGCTGGGCAAGGCGCGGAGTTCGGCGCGGTAGCCGGCCTGGCGCAGCAGCTTGCGGATCAGCTCGGCACCTTCGCCCTGGGTACTGCCGTCATCGTCGGTATAGATGTACGGCGGGAACTCGTAATAGCCGACCGCCAGCGACTGGGGGCCACCGGCCGGGCCTGGCAGGGCGTGGGCCAGCGACGCCGGAAGCAGCGACGAGGCCAATGGGAACAGGAGTTTCTTGAGCATTGCTGCGCCGCACCTTTATCGTTCTTGTGTTGGTGTCTGCATTGAGCATGAGTCGCCAACCGGGGCTTGTCCAGTCCGCGGCCGGCAAAGCGGCGGCGACATTCAAGGGCTGCGACCGGCGGCACATGAGGCTGCCGGAGCGTGACCGCCGCGGGGCTATGCTTGAGGGGCAGCCGGCCCCACTCGCACCTGGCCGAGGGCTCCGCACATGCCACGCAAGGTCTTCTCCAGCAAGGTCTACCTGCACAAGACGGTCCTGGTGACCGGCGGCTGCTCGGGCATCGGCCGTGCGCTGGTCTTGCGCTTCGCCCAGGCGGGCGCCAGGCCGGTGATCCTCGACCTGGACCAGGCCGCGCTCGACAGCCTGGTGCAGCACCTGCAGCAGCACCTCAACGTCGAGGCCCTGGGGCTGCGCTGCGACATCACCGAACCCGCCGCGGTGGAGCAGGCCGTGGCCATCGCCATCGAACGCTTCGGCGGCATCGACGTGCTGATCAACAACGCCGGCATCACCCACCGCAGCCTGTTCGCCGAGACCGACCTGAAGGTGTTCCAGCGGGTGATGGCGGTGAACTTCTACGGCGCCCTGCATTGCACCCGGGCGGCCTTGCCCAGCCTGATCGCCCGCCAGGGGCAGATAGTCGTGCTCAGTTCGCTGACCGGCTTCGCCCCCTTGCTCTATCGCAGCGCCTACAACGCCAGCAAGCATGCCCTGCATGGCCTGTTCGACACCCTGCGCATGGAACTGGACGGCACCGGCGTCTCGGTGACCCTCGCCTGCCCCGGCTTCACCGCCACCGATCTGCGCAAGAACGCCCTGGTCGGCGACGGCTCGGTTATCCGCCAGCCGGCCGTGGTGCTGGGCAGCGAAGTGGCTTCCCCGCGCGACGTGGCCGAGGCGATCTACCAGGGCGCCCTGCAGCGCAAGCGCCTGCTGGTGCTGTCCAACGTCAACTGGCGCGCGCGCATCCTGGCCCGTTACTGCCCCTGGCTGTTCGAGCGCCTGCTGGTGCCGCGCATGTCCGGGCTGAAGCCGAGCCGGCGCTGAGCGCTCCTGCGCTGCGCGGAGCAGACCTCAGGCTTCCTCGCGCTCCGGGCCGAGGATGTAGATGCGGTAGGCGGCGACGGTCAGCAGCAGCTGGAAAAAGCCGCTGAGTGCGCTGAGCGCCAGGCTGTAGCCGAGGGCGTTCTCGCTCAGCTGCTCGATCCAGCCCTGCAGGGCCCAGGTGGGGGCGAGGATCACCAGCACGGTGCTGAGCAGCAGGAAGAAGTGCCCGCCGGTGAGGCGGAAGCTCTCGCGCATGGCATCGATCGGGCGCAGGCCGCGCTTGACCAGCAGCACCTCGGCGAAGGCCAGCTTGATCATCACGTAGATACCCGGCAGCACCATCAGCGACAGGCCAATGACGATCAGCAGCGAACTCAGCGCCGAGAGCAGCGCGAAGGCCGGCCACAGGCGCAGCGCCGCGCGCCACAGCTCGCCGACGCTGCGCTGGCGGCCCTCGCCGAAGTCGACCAGGTACAGCAGCAGGCTGGCGGTGTAGATGGGGTAGAAGATCAACCCGGCGGCCATGCCCCAGGGCGCGAACTGCTGGGAATTGGCGGCCATGCTCAGCTGTTGCTGGGTGAGCGTCTCCAGGACGATCCAGGGCAGGCAGAGCGGCAGCAGCGTGCCGATGTGGCGGCTGAAGAAGTACCAGGTATCGCGCAGGATGGAGATGGGATTCATCGGCTCGTCTAGGGGACCAGTTGGCAATCGACTCTAACCCATGCCCGGCGGCGCAGACCAGAGTCCCCGCCAGCGTGGATGAAGAAGTTTTCATCGACCGGAACTTGTTTTTTCGCCGGCCGATCCAATCTAGTGATGCGTTCCCTCCCCCGGTGCTCACTCGAGGCCTCAGATGAATTCCGAAGAGCAAACCCTGATCGATGGCCTGTTCACTCGCCTGCAGGAAGCCGAGCGGCAAACCGCGCCGCGCGACGCCCAGGCCGAGGCGCAGATCAACCAGCACCTCGTGCGCCAGCCGGCCGCGCCCTACTACATGGCGCAGGCGATGCTGATCCAGGAGGCGGCGATCAAGCGCCTGGACCAGCGCGTCAAGGAACTCGAAGCCCAGGTCGCCAGCCTGCAGCAGAACCGCCCCAGCAGCGGCGGCTTCCTCGCCGGCTTGTTCGGCGGCGGCCAGCGCGAAGCAGCGGCGCAACCCCAGCAAGCGCAACAGCGCCCGGACGGCTGGGGCCAGACGCGCTTCTCCCAGCCCGGCGCCAATGCCAGCTACGCCAGCAACCCCAACGACTTCCGCCCCGCCGCGGCACCCCAGGCCGCGCCGGCCCAGGGCGGCGGCTTCCTGCGTGGCGCCTTGCAGACCGCCGCGGGCGTGGCCGGCGGCATGATGGTGGCGGACCTGCTGACCAACATGTTCCACCACTCGCAGCCGCAGGAAATCGTCGAGGTGATCCAGGAAGAGGTGCCGGCCGAGCATTTCGACCCGCAATCCTCCGGGCTGGACGATTCCAGCCAGACCTTCCTCGACGGTGATCGCTACGCCGACAACGGCTTCACCGACGCCGGCTACGACGATGGCGGATTCGCCGACGACTCCAGCTTTTTCGACGACGACGGCGACATGTTCAGCTGATCGATAGCCCCGCGCCGACGACGCGGGGCTGGCGGCGCGGCGGTGGGCTGCGATAATGCGCGTCCACCGCCTGATCCGGAGCCGCCGTTGAAAACCCTCGCCCTGTTCGCCGATGTGCAGAACCTCTACTACACGGTTCGCCAGGCCTACGGCTGCCATTTCAACTACGCTGCCCTGTGGAGCGAGTTGAGCCGCGAAGGCCGCATAGTCGAAGCCTATGCCTACGCCATCGACCGTGGCGACCCGCGCCAGCAGCAGTTCCAGCAGATCCTCCGCAACCTCGGCTTCGAGGTGAAGCTCAAACCCTACATCCAGCGCAGCGACGGCTCGGCCAAGGGCGACTGGGACGTGGGCATCACCATCGACGTGCTCGACGCCGTGGCGCGGGTGGACGAGATAGTGCTGTGTTCCGGCGACGGCGACTTCGACCTGCTGCTGCAACGCGTCCGCTCCCAGGGCAAGACGGCCGCCGCCTATGGCGTACCGGGCCTGACCGCGCAGGCGCTGATCCGCTCGGCGACGCGCTACGTGCCCATCGAGGGCGAGCTGCTGCTGCGCCACTAGCGGCTACAATGCCGCCCATTCCACCTTCCGTTGCGTGAGTGCTCCATGACCTTCGCCGCCCTCGGCCTGATCGAACCCCTGCTGCGCGCCCTCGACGGCCTCGGCTACCAGAACCCGACCCCGGTGCAGGCCCAGGCCATCCCCGCCGTGCTCAAGGGCCGCGACCTGCTGGCCGCGGCGCAGACCGGCACCGGCAAGACCGCCGGCTTCGCCCTGCCGCTGCTGCAGAAGCTGCTGCAGGAAGGCCCGCAGGTAGCCGCCAACGCGGTGCGCGCCCTGGTGCTGGTGCCCACTCGCGAGCTGGCCGAGCAGGTGCACGACAGCTTCCGCGCCTATGGCCAGCACGTGCCGCTGCGCACGGCGGTGGCCTACGGCGGGGTGAGCATCAACCCGCAGATGATGAAGCTGCGCAAGGGCGTCGACGTGCTGGTGGCCACCCCCGGGCGGCTGCTCGACCTGTACCGGCAGAACGCCCTGAAATTCACCCAGTTGCAGGTGCTGGTGCTGGACGAGGCCGACCGCATGCTCGACCTGGGCTTCGCCCGCGAGCTGGAAGAAGTGTTCGCCGCGCTGCCGAAGCGGCGCCAGACGTTGCTGTTCTCCGCCACCTTCTCCGAGGCGATCCGCCAGATGGCCGGCGGCCTGCTGCGCGACCCGCTGTCCATCGAGGTGGCGCCGCGCAACACCGCGGCGAAGACGGTGAAGCAGCAACTGATCACCGTGGACAAGAAGCGCAAGGCCGAGCTGTTCCTGCACCTGCTGCAGGCCCGCCGTTGGCGCCAGGCCCTGGTGTTCGCCAAGACGCGCAAGGGCGTCGACGAGCTGGTCGGCGTGCTCCAGGCCGAAGGCATCGCCGCCGACTCCATCCACGGCGACAAGCCGCAGCCGGCGCGCCTGCGCGCACTGCAGCGGTTCAAGGACGGCGAGGTGGACTTCCTGGTGGCCACCGACGTCGCCGCCCGTGGCCTGGACATCGAGCAGATGCCGCTGGTGGTCAACTTCGACCTGCCCATCGTCGCCGAGGACTACGTGCACCGCATCGGCCGCACCGGCCGCGCCGGCGCCAGCGGTCAGGCCCTGTCGCTGGTGTGCGCCGACGAGGTGCAGCAGCTGGCGGCCATCGAGACGCTGATCGGGCAACTGCTGCCGCGATCCGAAGAAGACGGCTTCGAGGTCGAGCACAGGGTGCCGCAGACGACCCTGGGCGGCCAGGTGCTGAAGAAGCCGAAGAAACCCAAGCAGCCCAAGGTGCCTGCGGCCAAGCCGGGCAATATCCACCTGGGCGACCTGCTGGCCGACAAGCCCCAGGTGAAGGCGGTGCGCAAGGCGCCGGGCTTCGCCAAGGCGCCGGCCGGCAAGGGCAAGCCGAAGGGCCGCTGAGGGCGCGGGGGGGTACGAAAAGCCGTGCCCCCGCTCAATCGAGGTTGTGGCCGATACGCCACAACACCCCGCTCGGATCATGCAGCGTGAAGTCCCGCATCCGCCAAGCCCGATCCTCCGGCTCCCCCAACTGCACCCCATGGCGCCCGGCGATATCGATCTCGCGCAGGCGCTGCCACCAGGCGTCGGCGTCTTCCACCAGAAGGTGCAGCATCAGGTTCTCGGCGAATTCCTTCACGTAGTAGTTCTGCAGCAGGAAGGCGCAGTGGTCGCCGTGGTGGAAGTAGCTCAACTCTTCCGAGCTCCACGGATTGGCGAAGCCCAGGTCGCGGTAGAAGACCTGGGACTGGGCGTAGTCGCGGGCCGGGACGAAGACTTTCAGTTCGACGCTGTTCAGCTTGCTCATGGCGCTTCCTTGTCGTGGCACTGGCCTCTGCCGGGCGGCTGGCGCGCAGTCTAGCGCAGGCTCAGAGGGCGCGCTGCATGTAGCGGTGGCTGGCCACGCCCGGCAGGTTGGAGTGGCGCTCGGCCTGCACCGTGAAGCCCAGGCGCTCGTACAGCGCCTGGGCCCGCGGGTTGGCCACCGACACGTCGAGGGCGGCCATGGGCAGGCCGGCGCGGCGGCCGCGTTCGAGGAAGTGGTCGATCAACTGGCTGCCCAGGCCTTCGCCGCGCAACTCCGGCGCCACGCCGAGGTGGGCGAGGTACAGCGTCCGCTTCGGTGGCGGGCAGATGATCCGCTCCAGTTGCAGGCCACGGCGGATCACCGCCGCCGCGCCCAGGCCGAAGAAGCCGAATATCTGCCGGCTGGCGGCGAGCAGGTAGCCGAGGTTGGCCTCGCCGCCGAACACAGTGCCCACCGCCACCACCCGTCCGTTCAGTTCGCCTACCGTGTGCTGGCGCCAGCCGAACTGGCCGCCGCCCTGGACGAAGGCGTGGCGCAGGAAGTCCTGGGCGCTGTTGCGCCCCGGGCGGGCGAAGGCATAGTCGAAGGCATCGGGGCCGGAGCTGTAGATCAGCGGGACGGCGGCGTCGACGTCCTCGGGGCGGGCCGGGCGGAAGCTCAGGGGCATGGCGCGGACTCTGCTGGGGAGAATCCGCAATCTAGCACTATGGTTCCAGCTTCAGCCAGCGCAAGGCGCCCAGGCCGGCGGCGCGGCCGCTGGCGAAGCAGGCGGTGAGCAGGTAGCCGCCGGTGGGCGCCTCCCAGTCGAGCATCTCGCCGGCGCAGAACACGCCGGGCAGGGCGTTGAGCATCAGCTGCTTATCCACAGCCTCGAAGGTGACGCCGCCGGCGCTGCTGATGGCTTCGTCCAGCGGGCGCGGGCGCACCACCGTCAGCGGCAGGGCCTTGATCAGCGCGGCCAGGCGCTGCGGCTCGGCGTAGTCGGCGGCTGTGGACAACTCGCGCAGCAGGCCGGCGCGCACGCCGTCCAGGCCCAGGCGGCCGCGCAGGTGGTTGGCCATGGACTTGGAGCCGCGCGGCTGGGCCAGGGCTTTCGCCACCTGCTCGATGCTGCGGTTGGGCAGCAGGTCGAGCAATACGCTGGCCGAGCCGTCGCGGGCGATGCGCTCGCGGATGCCGGCGGACAGCGCATAGACAAGGCTGCCCTCGATGCCGCCGGCGGTGACCACGAATTCGCCCTGGCGCGGCGCCTCGCCCTCCAGGCCCATGGCCACCGGCTTGACCGGCGCGCCGGCGAACTTGTCGCGGAAGAACTCGCTCCAACCTGCGACTTCGAAGCCGCAGTTCGACGGCCGCAGGGGCGCGACTGCTACGCCGCGCGCTTGCAGCATCGGCACCCAGGCGCCGTCGGAGCCCAGGCGTTGCCAGCTGCCGCCGCCCAGGGCCAGCACGGTCACGTCGGCCTGCAGGGCCTGGCGCCCTTCGGGGCCGTCGATCAGCAGGCGGCCCTGTTCGTCCCAGCCCTGCCAGCGGCTGCGGGTGTGGATAACCACGCCGCTGTCGCGCAGGCGCTTGAGCCAGGCGCGCAACAGGGGCGCGGCCTTCATGTCGGTGGGGAAGACGCGGCCGGACGTGCCGACGAAAGTATTTATCCCCAGACCATGGATCCACTCGCGCAGGGCCTGGCTGTCGAAATCCGCGAGCAGCGCGCCGATTTCCGCGCGGCGTTCGCCGTAGCGGCCGACGAAGGCTGCCTGATCTTCGGAGTGGGTGATGTTCATGCCACCCACGCCGGCCAGCAGGAACTTGCGCCCCACCGAGGGCATGGCGTCGTACAGCGCCACGCGCACGCCGGCGCCGGCCAGCACTTCGGCGGCCATCAGGCCGGCGGGGCCGCCGCCGATGACGATGGCGCTGGGGGAGGGCAGGGAGCTGTGCTCGGTCATGGGCTGGGCATGGTCGGTGGAAAGGGCGCGCATTCTAGCCTAGCCGCTGGCGGCCGGGGCTGATCAATTCGCCAGCGGCCATGCGGGGGCCCCGGCGCGTGGGCAAGTCACAGGTTTGTACCCAGGATATCCACAGGCGGCTCCACAGCTTTCGGGGACAACGTTGCCCCACGTAGGATGGGTGGAGCGTAGCGATACCCATCGAATGCAGCATGGGTTTCGCAAGCTCAACCCATCCTACGGGTGTGCTGGTCATATTTTGTTCGTTGGGCTGGAGGGCCCATGGATGCGGGGCTGTAGCGAATGCCCCGCAGTTTTTCCACAGGAGGTTCCACAGCATCCGTGGAAAAGTCGCACCTTTTCCTCCGAACGCTGTCTGGTCATCTTTCGTACATCCGGCTGCGGCCCAGGCCCGGCGTGGGCCAGGGCAGACTCCCCGCAGCTTTTCCACAGGTTGCTCCACAGTTGCCGTGGACAACTCAGCCCAGGCCCAGGCGCTGCCAGACGCGCTGCGCGCTGTGGTGGAGAATGCCGTGGCGCCGGGCCAGGGCCGTGCGGTCCTTGTCGTAGCCGCCGCCGATCACCCCCAGCACCGGGATGTCGCGGGCCAGGCAGCGTTCGATCACGCGCTCGTCGCGGGCGGCCAGGCCGGCGTCGGTGAGGTTCAGGTAGCCCAGGGTGTCGTCCTTGTGCACATCCACCCCGGCGTCGTAGAGCACCAGGTCCGGCTGGTACAGCGGCAGCAGGTAGTCCAGCGCCTCGTCCACCACCCGCAGGTAGTCGGCGTCGCCCATGTGCAGCGGCAGGGGGATGTCCCAGTCGCTGTGCGCCTTGCGCGCGGGGAAGTTCTTCTCGCAGTGCAGCGAGACGGTGATGGCGTCCGCCACCTGCTCCAGGATGCGCGCGGTGCCGTCGCCCTGGTGCACGTCGCAGTCGAAGATCAGCACGCGCCCGGCGCGGCCGCTTGCCAGCAGGTGCAGGGCGATCACCGCCAGGTCGTTGAAGATGCAGAAGCCCGAGGCGTGGTCGTGGTGCGCATGGTGGGTGCCGCCGGCCAGGTGGCAGGCCAGGCCGTGCTTGAGCGCCAGGTCCGCGCCCAGCAGCGAGCCGCCCACCGCCCGCACCGTGCGCCGGGCCAGGGCCTCGCTCCAGGGCAGGCCGAGGCGGCGCAGTTCCTCGCGGCTCATGTCGCCGCTGCAATAGCGCTCGATGTAGCCGCGGTCGTGGGCCAGGGCGAGGATGTCCGCCGGGCAGGGCTCGGGGCGCAGCAGCGCCGCGTCGCTGGTCAGGCCGCTGTCCACCAGGTGCTCCTTGAGCAGGCGGAACTTCTCCATGGGGAAGCGGTGGCCGGCGGGGAAGGGCGGGCTGTAGTCGTCGTGGTAGACCAGGGGCAACGGCATGGGGCGGGGCTCGGGCTGTTCAGCGGCAAGGGTAAGCCGGCCCCGCGGCCGGGCGCCAGGGCCGTGCATGGGGCACAATAGGCAGCTGACGAATCTTGCCGAGGCGAACCATGCACCTGCCCAGCCTGAGCACTCCGCGCCTGCCCCAGGGCCACGCGCTGCGCCCGCACGTGCTGTTCCGCATCAGCCGCGAGCAATGGCTGGAGGCGCAGACATGAGCGCCGCCGACGATGTGCGCGCCTACCACGCGCTGAGCTGCCACGCCCCGGAGCGCTTCGCCCCTGGGCCCGGCCAACTGGACTGGGCGACCCAGCCGGCGCCCTTCCGCCGCTACGCCGGGGCGCGGCCGATCGAATTGCTGCACCGCCCGCAGGAGGAATCGCCGGGCTACGACGGCGTGTTCGCCGGCCCCCTTGGCGAGCCCGCGCCGCTGGGCCTGGAAAGCGTCTCGCAACTGCTCTACGACAGCCTGGCGATCTCCGCCTGGAAGCAAGCCGGCGGCAGCCGCTGGGCGCTGCGCGTCAACCCCTCCAGCGGCAACCTGCACCCCACCGAGGCCTACCTGCTGCTGCCGGCCGGGGCTGTGGACAAGTCCGCCGTGCTGGCCCACTACACTGCCGACGAACACCTGCTGGAAGTGCGCGCCGAGCTGCCGCCCGCCGTGGCGCAGCAACTGCCAGGCGCCGGCCTGCTGCTGGCGCTGGCCAGCATTCCCTGGCGCGAGGCCTGGAAGTACGGCGAGCGCGCCTACCGCTACTGCCAGCACGACTTCGGCCACGCGCTGGCGGCCCTGGCCATCGCCGCGGCCATCCAGGGCTGGGAAGTGCGGCTGCTGCGCGCGCTGGACGAGCGCAGTCTGGATGCCGCGTTCGGCCTCGACCGCGAAGGTTTCCACGAGCGCGAAGCGGTGGATGCGTTGCTGTGGATAGGTCCGCCCCGGGACGGCGAGCCCCGCGTGCCCGAGGCGCTGCTGCGAGGGCTGGCGGCGCTGGAGTTGCAAGGCGCTCCGAATCGCCTCTCGCGCAGCTACCGGCACTGGCCGGAGCTGGAGCGCGTCCACGCGCTGTGCCGCGCGCCGGCGCTGGCTCCCGCCGATTGGTGCCTGCCGCGTGCCGAGGCGACCACGGACAACCCCGGCTTGCCATTGCGCCCGATCCTGCACCGCCGGCGCAGCGCGCAGAGCCTGGACGGCCGCAGCGGCATCCACGCCGAGCTGCTGCTGGCCTGGCTGCGCCGCCTGCTGCCGGAAAACTCGCCGGTGCCCTTCGCCTGCTCGGGCGAGCCGCCGCGCATCGACCTGCTGCTGTTCGTCCACCGCGTCCAGGGCCTGGCGCCGGGGCTCTACTGGCTGGGCCGCAGCGGCCGCGCGCCGGGCGGGTTGCGCGGGGACTTCCAGTGGCAACGCGCCGCCGACGACCTGCCTCTGTACCGCCTGCTGGAAGGCGACGCCCGCCAGCTCTCGGCCTTCCTCTCCTGCGGCCAGGACATCGCCAGCGACGGCTGCGTGGCCTTCGCCATGCTCGCCGACCTGGACGCCGCCCTGGCCGAAGGCCCCTGGACCTACCCGCGGCTGTACTGGGAGGCCGGGCAGATCGGCCAACTGCTCTACCTGGAGGCCGAGGCCGCCGGGCTCTCGGGCACCGGCATCGGCTGCTACTTCGACGAGGCGCTGCGGGAATTGCTCGGCGAAGGACCGGACCGCCCGGTCAGCCTCTATCATTTCACCATCGGCCGCGCGGTATGGGACACTCGCCTGAGCAGTTCGCCCGCGTACCCCCAGCCGCGCCGCCCGCATCCCATTCGCAGTACCGATTCCGAGGAAACGTCATGACCCAGATCCTGGACAACCTGGTGGCTTTGCTGAGCCTGGAACCCATCGAGGAGAACCTGTTCCGGGGCATCAGCCAGGACCTCGGCTTCCGCCAGTTGTACGGCGGCCAGGTGCTCGGCCAGGCGCTGTCGGCGGCCAGCCAGACGGTGGAGCCGGCGCGCCACGTGCACTCCATGCACGGCTACTTCCTGCGCCCGGGCGACGCCAGCATGCCGGTGGTCTACCAGGTCGACCGCGTGCGCGACGGCGGCACCTTCAGCACCCGCCGCGTCACGGCGATCCAGAAGGGTCAGCCGATCTTCGCCCTGAGCACCTCCTTCCAGTACGACGAGGAGGGCTTCCAGCACCAGATCCCGATGCCCGACGTGGTCGGCCCGGAGAACCTGCCGACGGACCTGGAGCTAAAGCAGCGCAGCATCGCCCAGTTCCCCGAGCGTATCCGCGACAAGCTGCTGTACCCCAAGCCCATCGAGATCCGCCCGGTCACCCAGAATGACCCCTACGACCCGCAGGTCGGCGAGCCGATCAAGTACCTCTGGCTGCGCGCCGACGGCAAGCTGCCGGACGTGCCGGCGCTGCACAAGTACATCCTCGCCTACGCCTCGGACTTCGGTTTCCTCACCACTTCGCTGCTGCCCCACGGCCGCTCGGTGTGGCAGAAGGACATGCAGGTGGCCACCATCGACCACTCCGTGTGGTTCCACCGCGACCTGCGCGCGGACGAGTGGCTGCTGTACGCCATCGACAGCCCCTGGGCCGGCAACGGCCGCGGCTTCGTGCGCGGCAGCATCTTCAACCGCGACGGCCAGCTGGTGGCCTCGTCGACCCAGGAAGGCCTGATCCGCCGCCGCGAGGACTGGGCATGAAACCGGGCCTGATCCGCCACTGGGTGTTCGACATGGACGGCACCCTGACCCTGGCGGTGCACGACTTCCCGGCGATCAAGCGGGCCCTGGGCATTCCCCAGGAAGACGACATCCTCACCCACCTGGCGGCGCTGCCCGCGGCCGAGGCGGCGGCCAAGCACGCCTGGCTGCTGGAGCACGAACGCGAGCTGGCGTTGGCCTCCACCGCCGCGCCCGGCGCGGTGGACTTGGTGCGCGCGCTGCACGAGGCCGGCTACCGCCTCGGCATCCTCACCCGCAACGCCCACGAGCTGGCGCTGGTGACCCTGCAGGCCATCGGCCTGGGCGACTGCTTCGCCAGCGGCGACATCCTCGGCCGCGGCGAAGCCCGGCCCAAGCCCAACCCGGACGGCCTGCTGCATCTGGCCGAGCGTTGGGGCGTGCAGCCCAAAGACATGCTGATGGTCGGCGACTACCGCTTCGACCTGGAATGCGGCCGCGCGGCGGGCAGCTACACGGCGCTGGTCAACCTGGCGGAAAACCCCTGGCCGGAACTGAGCGACTGGCACGCCGCGGATTGCGCAGCCCTGGGGCGCCTGGCCGGGGTGTTGGCGTAGGGCGTATAACGCTCCGCGTTATCCGCCGCTTAACGGCGATCCCCGGCGGCGCCGAGGTTGGCCTGGGCGCCGTCCGCCTTGCCGGCGGAATCGCGGATGAATCCGCTCCTACATTGGAATGGCGCCGGTGGTTCCGGCTATCGTGGACCAGGTCCGCTCGAAGTGCGGAGAAACGCCGTCGTAGGATGGGTTGAGCGAAGCGATACCCATCACCACGGCAGCATGGGTTTCGCAGGCTCAACCCATCCTACGAAGAGCGTCTCGGCGCGAGTTGTCCCAACGGGGACATGCCGTGCAGCATGGCGAATGCGTAGGGCGAATAACGCTCCGCGTTATCCGCCGTTTAACGGCGATTCCCGGCGGCGCCAAGGTTGGCCTGGGCGCCTCCGCCCTGCCGGCGGAATCGCGGATGAATCCGCTCCTACGGGTGAGAATGCCATGCCTCACGGCAACCTGTAGGAGCGGGCCCTGCCCGCGAAATCGCGCGCAGGGTGTGCTCCTACATTGGAATGGCGCCGGTGGTTCCGGCTATCGTGGACCAGGTCCGTTCGAAGTGCGGAGAAACGCCGTCGTAGGATGGGTTGAGCGAAGCGATACCCATCATCACGGCAGCATGGGTTTCGCAGGCTCAACCCATCCTACGAAGCGCGCCTCGGCGCAAGTTGTCCCAACGGGGACATGCCGTGCAGCATGGCTAATGCGTAGGGCGAATAACGCTCCGCGTTATCCGCCGCTTAATGGCGATCCCCGGCGGCGCCGAGGTTGGCCTGGGCGCCGTCCGCCCTGCCGGCGGAATCGCAGATGAATCCGCTCCTACGGGGGAGAATGCCATGCTTCACGGCAACCTGTAGGAGCGGGCCCTGCCCGCGAAATCGCGCGCAGGGCGCGCTCCTACATTGGAATGGCGTGGGTGGGGTTGCGTAGGAGCGGATTCATCCGCGAAACGCGCCGGTGGTTCCGGCTATCGCGGACCAGGTCCGTTCGAAGTGCGGAGAAACGCCGTCGTAGGATGGGTTGAGCGAAGCGATACCCATCACCACGGCAGCATGGGTTTCGCAGGCTCAACCCATCCTACGAAGAGCGTCTCGGCGCGGTCAGCAAGACAGTTGCCCCTACTGGGCCGTGACGAGGTGCTCTTCGTAGCGGGCCTTGCCCGCGATGGCTACAACTCCGGCGTCCAGGTCAACGCCAGCAGCGCGGTGCGGCCGGCTTCCTTGTAGTGCAGGGTTTCGCTGGGGAAACCCATGGGATCGGTCGGGCGCTGGTAGCTGGCGCGGGCGTAGTCGCGGTCCAGCAGGTTCTGCAGCTTCAGGTCCCAGCGCAGGGTTTCGCTGAACTGCCAGCTGCCGCGCAGATCGAGCACGCCGTAGCCGCCCAGGCGGTCCTGGTTGGCCGCGTCGGCGTAGCTGTTGCTCAGCGCGCGCCAGGTGCCGCCGACGCCGAAGGCGCCGAACTGGCGGTCCAGGTCCAGGCTCAGGGTGCGCCGGGCGCGGCGCGGCAGGGTGTGGCCGGTGTCGCGGTCGCGCGGGTCGATGATGCTCAGGCCGAGGTTGGCCTGCCAGCCGAGGACCTCACGGGCCAGGCTGGCCTCGAAGCCGTCGATGCGCGCCCTGGCGATGTTCTGCGGCATGTTGCTGGCGCTGTCCCAGGCGATCAGGTCGTCCACCTCGGTACGGTACAGCGCGGCCTCCAGGTGCGTGCCGGCGAAGTCGCCGCGCCATTGCAGCTCGTAGGTCTTCGAGGTCTCGGCCTTCAGGTCCGGGTTGCTGGCGCCGGGGTAGTAGAGGTCGCTGAAGGTCGGCGCGCGGAAGCCCTCGCCGTAGCTGGCGATCCAGCTCTGGTTGTCACCTACCGGCAGGGTGACGGCGGCGTTCCAGCTGTTCTGCGAGCCGTAGCGCTCGTTGTCGTCGTGGCGCAGGCCCAGCTCGGTGGAGAAGGCCTCGCCCTTGAAGCTGTGCTGGGCGAAGAAGGCGTGGTTGGTGCGGCTGTCCTCGGCGAAGGCGGTGCTGCCCTCGACCTTGTCCTCGTACCAGTCCGCGCCCAGGGCGAGCTGGTTGCGCGCGTCCAACTGCAGGCGGTTGAGCCAGCTGGCCGAATGCCGGGTGGTTTCCAGGGTGCCGTTGTTCCACACCTCGGCGGCGCCGACGGCCTTGTTGCGGTCGAAGCTGCGGCCCAGCTCCACGCGGCTGTTCCACATCGAGGTCAGCTGGCCTTCGAGGTAGCCGCTGTAGCTGCTGACGCGGAACTCGTCGTGGGGCTCGGCGGGGGCGTAGCTGTAGGCGTCGTCGTATTCGCTGTCGCCGCGCTGGTCGTTGAGGCTGAAGCCGGCCTTCCAGTCGTCGTTCAGGCGGTGGTCCAGGTTCAGGTGCACGGCCTTGTTGCGCTGGCCGTCGTGGTCGCTGTCGGCGCCGACGTTGTCGCGGGTGTAGTCGTAGCCGCGGCTCTCGTCGAGGCTGGCGCCGAGGTCGAAGCGGGTGCGCTCGTCGCCGCCGGCGAGCGAGGCGCTGCGCTGGAAGGTGCCGTTGCTGCCGGCGGCCAGGCGCACTTGCGGGTGCAGGCCGGCTTCGCCGCGGCGGGTGAAGATCTGGATCACCCCGCCGATGGCGTCGGCGCCGTACAGCGCCGAACGCGGGCCGCGGGTCACTTCCACGCGCTCGATGTTGTCGATGCTCAGGTAGTCCAGGCGGGCGATGCCGCTGCTGGCCGAGGCGATGCGCTGGCCGTCCACCAGCACCAGCGTTTGGCCGGGGTTGGTGCCGCGCAGGAAGTAGCTGGTCAGGCCGCCGGCGTTGCTCAGCTGCACGCCGGGTACGCGCTGCAGCAGCTCGGGCACGCTGCGCGCCTGCAGGCGCTCGATGTCGTCGTGGGTGAAGACGGTGTTGGCCGCAGTGGCCTGGCCGCGGGGTTCGGCCTGACGCGCCGAGGTGATGACCATCGACGGCAGCTGGTAGGCCTGTTCGGCATCGTCGCCGGCGAAGGCCGCCGCGGGCAGCACGGCGACGGCCAGGGCAAGACGGGAAAGTTTCATCGCTGGGGTTCCTCAAAAGTGGACTTTCGAGGAGGGCTGGCAAGGGCGGGAGTGGCCGCGCTTGAAGGTGCGGCCCTCCGCAACACCTGTCATGCGTGTCGAGGGCGGTCTCCGGGCTGCCGACTCGCACGCTCCCGGCCTTCCCATGCGTGGCGCACAGTGGCGGATTGGAGCGCGGCAGGCGCAAGGCCTGCGGTCGGTTACCGTTGCGGGGGCAGCGCAGGCCTTTCACCTGCTTCCCGTTACCTCGAACGAAAACGTGCGCACCTTACGAACAACGCGGCGGCCGGGCAAGTCGGGCCGATGCGGAACCTGTCCGTCAGACGTCCCTTTCCTCTGCGGCCCGTCACGTCCATGGCGGCGCCCCGCCTGCGCCCGGGCGCTTTGCGGCGGCTGCGACAAAGTCACTCAGCACGCTGCGAACCGCGGCCGGAAAGCTCCGGCCAGCAGCCGCCAATGCGGCGCCGCGCGGGCGTTCCAGCCGGTTTTTGTAGGAGTTTTCTGGTCTTTCGGGGCGGCGGAAAACTTTGCCGGATTTTGATAGGGCCGCCGTCCGGGCACTTGTTAGCTTCCTAAGCAGTAGAGGAGGGGAGCACGTGTCCAAAGAGCGCATCATCCAGGAATTCGTCCCGGGCAAGCAGGTGACCCTGGCGCACCTGATCGCGCATCCCCAGGAGGAGCTGTCGAGCAAGATCGGCGTCCCCGGGGCGCAGGCCATCGGCATCATGACCCTCACCCCGGGCGAGACCGCGATGATCGCCGGCGACTTCGCCACCAAGGCCGCCGACGTGCGCATCGGCTTCCTCGACCGCTTCAGCGGCGCGCTGGTGCTGCACGGCAGCGTCGGCGCGGTGGAGGAGGCGCTGGCGCAGACCTGCGCCGCCCTCGGCCGGCTGCTGGACTACAGCGTCTGCCCGGTGACCAGGAGCTGACCATGGACGCGCCGCGTTATGCCCTCATCGGTGGCGTCGGAGCCGGCAAGACCACCCTGTTCAACGCCCTGTGCGGCAATCCCGAAGCGGCGCGCAAGACCCAGGCGCTGGACTACGGCCCCGGCGGCGCACTGGACACCCCCGGCGAATTCGTCAGCCACCCGCGCCTGTATCGCGCGCTGATCACCAGCACCGACGACGTCGACACCCTGGTCTACGTGCACCCCGCCGATGCGACGGAGTGCCGGCTGCCGCCCGGGCTGCTGGACATCCACGCCGGCAAGCGGCTGATCGGGGTGATCAGCAAGTGCGACCTGCCCGGCGTCGACCTGCCCGCCATCGAGCGCCTGCTGCGCGCCCACGGCATCGACGGCGCGATCGTCCACACCGCCAGCGACGACCCCGCCAGCATCGAGCGCCTGCGCGCGCTGCTGAACGCACGGAATCCGATCGAGGACCTGTTGAGATGAAGAAGCTGATTACCGCCAACGACATCCGTGAAGCCATCGCCGCCGGGCAGAGTTCCCTGGCCGTGGAGCTGCCGCGCTGCATCGTCACCCCCGAGGCGCGCACGGTCGCCGAGCAGGCTGGCCTGGCGCTGGTCGAGCGGGTGGCCGGCGAGCCGGCGGCGGCCGCGAGTGAACCGGCCGCGGCCGGGCCGAGCGAGGACGAGCTGGCGCGGATTCGCGCCGAGGTGCTGGCGCGGCTGCCCGCCGAAGTGGACGCGCAACTGGTCGACCAACTGGTGCGCAAGGCCGCGCAACAGGGCGGCGCCTGCGTGGCCCGGGCGGCCTTCGAGGCGCGCACCGGCGCCGGCGGGATCAAGCTGGTGAAGGGCGGCAGCGTGCGCTTCGGCCGCCTGGAAGGCGTGCCGGGCGAATACCAGATCGGCATCACCGACGTGGTCGGCGCCGAGGACGGCAGCAGCATGGGCGCCGGCTTCATGCAGTGGGAGAACGCCTTCTTCCCCTGGACGCTGAACTACGACGAAGTGGACCTGGTGCTGGAGGGCGAGCTGCACATCCGCCAGAACGGCGAGACCCTGGTGGGCCAGCCCGGCGACCTGCTGTTCATTCCCAAGGGTAGCGCCATCGAGTTCGGCACCCCCAGCCGGGTGCGCTTCCTCTACGTGGCCTGGCCGGCCAACTGGCAGGAACAGTGAGGCGGCCATGAGCACTTTCATCACCGAAAGCTGGCTGCGCGAGCGCCACGGCCTGAGCGAAGGCACCGAGCTGCGGCTGCCCGCCGACGCGCGGTTGACCCCCGCCGCCCGCGCGCTGATCGACGAGCGCCACCTGTCGCTGAAGTTCCATGACGAACAGGGCCGCCTGTACCGGGCGACCGAAGAGCCGGACGCGGACGGCGCGCCGTGCCTGCAGGCGGTGCACGGGCTGACCGGCAGCGCCCGGCGCGTCGCCGCGACCTGCCAGCTGTGCGGTTCGGCGCCGGCCGACAAACCCGCCGGCATGACCCATCTGAACGCCCACGAACTGGTGGCCAAGAACGACCCGCGCCTGCAGTTCCGCGCCCAGCTGGACGCGGCCATCGCCCTGGCGGTGTGGCTGCAGGTGGAGCTGCCGGAGCCGGCCGAGCTGGCCGCCTGGCTGGCCGACATCCGTTCGCTGCTCGGCCAGCTGATGCGCGCCGACGTGCTGGACGAGGAGCTGGCCGGGTTCGCCGTCGGCGGGCTCGACCAGGCCGTGCTGCACCGCCTGTCCCACGCGCCGCTGAAATACCTGGGCCACGACCACCTGGTGCCCGAGTGCGGCCACGGCCGCGCGCCGGCGCTGCTCAACCTGCTGCGGGCCAAGGTCCGCGAGGTGGAAATCTGCGCCGCCCAGGTGTTCATGGAGGCCGGCTTCAAGCTGCGCCGCGCGGACCTGCTGCACGCCCTCAACCGGCTGTCCAGCGCGCTCTACGTGGCCATGCTGCTGAGCCTGCTGCACCTGCGCGGGCAACCCTGGCCGAGCGCCGCGGAACTGAGCCGGCGCGTGCAGGGAGAGGCCCCATGAAACTGTTCGACGACTGCCGCCGGGCCGCCCGGCAGAACCCGCCGCGGGTGGTCTTCCCCGACGCCCTGGACCGCCGCGCCATCGAGGCGGCGCAGTTCCTCAAGGCCGAGGGCCTGGCCGAGCCGCTGCTGCTGGGCAACCCCTTCGCCCTGCGCGGCTACTGCCTGGAGCGGCACATCCGCCTGGGCGACCTCGGGCTGATCGACCCCGCGCGCTCGCCCTGGCTGCACGGCTTCGCCCAGGACCTGGCCCGGCGCCAGGACAAGCTCAGCCCCGAGCAGGCCCTGGAACAACTGCACGACCCGCTGTGGTTCGGCGCGGCGCTGCTGGCGGCCGGCCAGGTCGACCTGTGCATCGCCGGCAACCTCAGCGCCACCGCCGACGTGCTGCGCGCCGGCCTGCGGGTGGTCGGCCTGGCGCCGGGCAACCGCACGCTGTCCTCGGTGTTCTTCATGCTGCCAGCGGACGGCGGCGCCCCCTTGGCCTTCGCCGATTGCGGCGTGGTGCCGCGGCCGACGGTGGAGCAACTGGCGGACATCGCCCTGGCCTCGGCGGCCAGCTTCGAGCAGGTGACCGGCGAGCCGGCGCGGGTGGCGATGCTCTCGTTCTCCAGCCACGGCAGCGCCAGGCACGCCGACGCCGAGGCGGTGCGCCAGGCCTGCGAGCTTGTGCGCGAGCGCCGGCCGGAGCTGTGCGTCGACGGCGAAATCCAGTTCGACGCCGCCTTCGTCCCCGAGGTGGCCGCGGCGAAGGTGCCCGGCAGCCCGCTGGGCGGGGCGGCCAACGTGTTCGTGTTCCCCAGCCTGGAGGCCGGGAACATCGGCTACAAGATCGCCCAGCGGCTCGGCGGCATGAACGCCATCGGCCCGATGCTGCAGGGCATGAACGCGCCGCTGCACGACCTGTCGCGCGGCTGCACGAGCGAGGAAATGATCCAGACGGTGCTGCTGGCCAACAAGATGGCCGGCGGCGCCGAGGCTGTCGGGCGAGTCGCCTGAGCCGGACGGCGGCCCCCGCCGTCCGGGGGTAACGCGAGTGGCTAGCCACTCCGAAGAGGCCCTGCGAAGGGCGATCGATTGTTCGAGGAGAGTGAGATGGAAGCATTAGGCATGATCGAAACCAAGGGCCTGGTGGCGCTGATCGAGGCCTCCGACGCCATGGTCAAGGCCGCCCGGGTGAAGCTGGTGGGCGTCAAGCAGATCGGCGGTGGCCTGGTCACTGCGATGGTCCGTGGCGACGTAGCAGCCTGCAAGGCGGCCACCGATGCCGGCGCGGCCGCCGCGCAGCGCGTCGGCGAAGTGGTCTCGGTGCAGGTGATCCCGCGTCCGCATTCGGACCTGGAAGAGGTCTTTCCGATCAAGCTGGCGGCGGATCGCCCGGTGGATTGAGCGGCCCGCCGCGACCGTCCGAGCGGCGCCCGAGCCCGCCCTGCGGGTTCCGGGCGCCGCCACCGAGGATCCATGCGTATACCGCGAAGGACGCGGCCCGATGAGGTAACAGGCGATGAAACTGGCGATTGTCGTGGGGCAGGTGGTGTGCACCGTGAAGCATCCGGGCGTGGGCCTGGACCGGCTGCTGCTGGTCGAGATGCTCGACCGCGCCGGCCGCCCCGACGGTGAACGGCACGTGGCCAGCGACAGCCTCGGCGCCGGCAACGGCGAGTGGGTGATGCTGGCCGGCGGCAGCGCCGCGCGCCAGGCCCTGGCCGAGGTGCGCGCGCCGATCGACCTGTGTGTGGTCGGCATCGTCGACGAAGCGGTGCTCGACGGCAGCCTGCTCTACCGCAAATAGGCCCGCCCCCGGCGGTCATTCACGACAAGCGTCCTCCACCGGCCCGCGCCAGGTGGAGTGGCCCGGCTCATCCCTGAATTCTGTGAGGCACGACGTGGACATCAACCCGAAGGAAATCGAACAGGTGGTCAAGGCGGTGCTCGCCTCGATAGGGGCGACCTCCACGGCCGCTGTCGCATCGCCGGGCGCGACCTGCGCCCCCGGCGTGTTCGTCGAACTGGACGCCGCCGTGGCCGCCGCCGCGCAGGCGCAGAAGGCATTGCGCTCGGTGGCCATGCGCGACCGGGCCATCGCCGCCATCCGCGCCGCCGGCGAGCGCCACGCCCAGGAACTGGCGGAGCTGGCGGTGGAGGAAACCGGCATGGGCCGGGTGGCCGACAAGACCGCCAAGAACATCGCCCAGGCCCGCCACACCCCCGGCAGCGAATGCCTGCAGGCGCAGGTGCTCAGCGGCGACCGCGGGCTGACGCTGATCGAGAACGCGGCCTGGGGCGTGATCGCCTCGGTGACGCCCTCGACCAACCCGGCAGCCACCGTCATCAACAACGCCATCAGCATGATCGCCGCCGGCAACAGCGTGGTGTTCGCCCCGCACCCGGCGGCCAAGCGGGTGTCGCAGCGCACCGTCAGCCTGCTCAACGAGGCCATGGTCGAAGCCGGCGCGCCGGCCAACCTGATCACCACCGTGCAGCGCCCGGACATCGAGACCGCCCAGCGGCTGTTCCGCTACCCGGGCATCGGCCTGCTGGTGGTGACCGGCGGCGAGGCGGTGGTGGAAGCCGCGCGCAAGCACACCGACAAGCGCCTGATCGCCGCCGGCGCCGGCAACCCGCCGGTGGTGGTGGACGAGACCGCCGACCTGGCCCGCGCCGCGCGCGACATCGTGTTCGGCGCCTCGTTCGACAACAACATCATCTGCGCCGACGAGAAGGTGCTGATCGTGGTCGACAGCGTGGCCGACGCCCTCAAGGCCGAGATGCTCAAGCACCAGGTCGTGGAGCTGAGCGCCGCCCAGGGCCAGCAACTGCTGCCCTTGCTTTTGCCGAAGGTCGACGAGCAGGGGCGCGGCAGCGTCTCGCGCGACTGGGTCGGCCGCGACGCGGCGAAGATCGCCGCCGCCATCGGCCTGCAGGTGCCGGAGCAGACGCGCCTGCTGCTGCTGGAAACCGCCGCCGACCACCCCTTCGCCATCACCGAGATGATGATGCCGGTGCTGCCGATGGTGCGCGTGGCCAACGTCGACCAGGCCATCGCCCTGGCCGTGAAGCTGGAGGGCGGCTGCCACCACACGGCGGCCATGCACTCGCGCAACCTCGACCACCTGGATCGCATGGCCAACGCCATGGACACCAGCATCTTCGTCAAGAACGGGCCGTGCCTGGCCGGCCTGGGCTTCGGCGGCGAGGGCTGGACCACCATGACCATCACCACGCCGACCGGCGAGGGCGTGACCTCGGCGCGCACCTTCGTGCGCCTGCGCCGCTGCGTCATGGTCGACCACCTGCGGATCGTCTGAGGCGGCCATGCAACGCGATCTCGAAAACTGGCTGTTGCCGCGCCTGGAACGCGCCGCCTACTGCCTGGCGCACCCCGTCGCGCAACCGGGCGACCGCGGACCGCTGAGCCTGGGCATCGACCTGGGCACCAGCGCCGTGGTCTCGGTGGTGCTCGACGCCCAGGCGCTGCCGGTGGCGGTGCGCCTGGACTGGGCCGACGTGGTGCGCGACGGCGTGGTCTGGGACTTCTTCGGCGCGGTGAAGCTGGTGCGCAGCCAGGTGGAAAGCCTGGAGCGGCAACTGGGCGTGTGCTTCCAGCGCGCCGCGACCTCGTACCCGCCGGGCACCGAACCGGGCATTTCCACTCACGTGCTGGAGGCCGTCGACCTGGAGGTTTCCCACGTGATCGACGAGCCCTCGGCGGTGGCGCGGATGCTGCGCCTGGACCGCGCCGCGGTGGTGGACATCGGTGGCGGCACCACCGGCGTCGCCGTGGTGCACGACGGCGAAGTGACCTATTCCGCCGACGAACCCACCGGCGGGCATCACGTCAGCCTGGTGCTGGCCGGCCACCTCGGCGTGTCGCTGGAGATGGCCGAACGGCGCAAGCGCGAGGAGGGCCAGATCCTGTGGCCGCTGGTGCGCCCGGTGTTCGAAAAGATGGCCGACATCGTCCACACGCACCTGCAAGGCCAGGACGTGGACGCCATCTACCTGTCCGGCGGCTCCTGCACCCTGCCCGGCGTACAGCCGCTGTTCGCCGCGGCCTTCCCCGCGCAGCGGGTGATCCTGCCCGCGCCGCCGCTGTTCACCACGCCGCTGGCCATCGCCGCCTGCGGCCTGCAAGCCGAGGAGGAACGCTGACATGCACGAGCAGGACGTCGGCCGGGTGATCTATCGCGCCCTGGATATGCTCAACGCCCGCGCGGTGCGCGAATTCCGCGTGCCGCCCAGCACCTACATCGGCCCCGGCGCCACCGTGCGCGCCGGCGAGGCCTGCGCGGCGCTGGGCATCCGCCGGCTGTTCGTAATGGTCGACGGCCGCCTGCACGAACAGGCGCTGGACCAGGGCCTGCTGCGCTCGCTGGACGACGCCGGGCTGGGCTGCGAATGCCTGGTCTACGCCGGCGGCGAGCCGCACAGCGAAGTGGTGGAGGCCGCCGGCCGGCAACTGCTGGCCGCCGACTGCGACGGCGTGCTGGCCTTCGGCGGCGGCTCGGTGCTCGACGCGGCCAAGGCCACCGCGCTGCTGGCGGCCAACCCGGAACGCCGGGTGAGCGAGCTTGGCGACGGCCCGGCGCTGCGCCGGCGCGTGCCGCTGATCGCCGTGCCGACCACCGCCGGCACCGGCTCCGAGGCCACCAACGTGGCGGTGATCACCGACAGCCAGCGGCACCTGAAGCAGGTGCTGGTGCACACCGACCTGATTCCCGACCTGGCGATCATCGACGCCTGCCTGACCCTCGGAGTGCCGCCGGCGGTGACCGCCGCCACCGGCATCGACGCGCTGACCCACGCCATCGAAGCCTACGTCGCGCCGAGCGCCACGCCGCTGACCCAGGGCCTGGCCCTGCGCGCCGTGGCGCTGATCGGCGAGGCCCTGCCGCTGGCGGTGGGGCAGGGCGGCAACGTCGGCGCCCGCGAGTCGATGATGCTCGCCTCGTACATGGCCGGCATGGCCTTTTCCAATTCCGGCCTGGGCCTGTGCCACGCCACCGCGCACCCCCTCGGCGCGCGCTACGGCATTCCCCACGGCCAGGCCAACGCCCTGATGCTGCCGGCGGTGATGCGCTTCAACCAGCTGGTGTGCAAGCGCGCCTACGCCGACATCGGCCATGCCCTCAGCCGCGAAAGCCTGGATGCCGAACGCAGCATCGCCGCGGTGCAGCGCCTGATCGACGAAGTCGGCGCCGCCGGCCGCGACCTGCAGGCCCACGGCGTGCGCCGCGAGGACTTCGCTGCGCTGGCCGAGGTGGCCCTGCAGGACATCTGCCTGGCCGGCAACCCGCGCAGCGCCTGCGCGCAACAGATCGTCGCGATCTACCAGGACGCCTGGCAGCGCCGAGGCGCCTGCCAGCAAGGAAACAATTCTGTTCAGGAGCAGTTGTCATGAGCATCAACGAAATCATCCTGTACGTGATGATGGTCTTCCTGCTGATCGGGGCGGTGGACCGGGTATTCAGCCAGTTCGGCGGCTCCGAGAAGGTCCTCGGCCATCTCGGCCTGGGCTGGCTCGGGCGCGGCATCGGCGGCTCCGGCGGGCAGTTCGAAGAAGGCTTCATGGCCATGGGCGCGCTGGGCCTGGCCATGGTCGGCATCACCGCCCTGGCGCCGGTGCTGGCCAACCTGCTGGGGCCGCTGGTGATCCCCCTGTACGAGAGCGTCGGGGCGAGCCCGGCAATGTTCGCCGGCACCCTGCTGGCCAACGACATGGGCGCCTTCTCCCTGGCCAAGGAGCTGGCCGGCGGCGACACCGCCGCCTGGCTGTACTCGGGGCTGATCCTCGGCGCCATGATGGGCCCGACCCTGGTGTTCATCATTCCGGTGGCGCTGGGCATCATCGACCCCGCCGACCGCCGCTACCTGGCCCTGGGCACCCTGGCCGGGATCGTCACCGTGCCCCTGGGCTGCATCGCCGGCGGGCTGGTGGCGATGTACTCGGGCATCGAGGTCAACGGCGAGCCGGTGAGCTTCTCGCTGGCGATGATCCTCATCAACATGATCCCGGTGCTGGTGGTCGCGGCGCTGATCGCCCTGGGCCTGAAGTTCTGCCCGGAGAAGATCATCGCCGGCTTCGAGGTGTTCGCCAAACTGCTGGTGGGGCTGATCACCCTCGGCCTGGCCGCCGCGGTGGTGGAGTTCACCGTGGGCTGGACGCTGATCCCGGGGCTGGACCCGATATTCATGAGCGAAGGCGACGAGCCCGGCGCGGTGATGCGCGCCATGGAAGTGATCGGCTCGATCGCCTGCGTGCTGCTCGGCGCCTACCCCATGGTGCTGCTGCTGACGCGCTGGTTCGGCACCCCGCTGATGAAAGTCGGCGGCCTGCTGGGCATGAACAAGGACGCCGCCGCCGGCATGGTGGCGACTCTGGCCAACGTGATCCCGATGTTCGGCATGTTCGGCAAGATGGATGCGCGCGGCAAGATCATCAACTGCGCCTTCGCCGTGTCCGCCGGCTTCGCCCTGGGCGACCACCTCGGCTTCACCGCGGCGAACATGTCCGCGATGATCTTCCCGATGCTGGTGGGCAAGCTGTTCGGCGGCATCACCGCGGTGGCCGTGGCCATGCTCATCGCGCCCAGGTCCGAAGCCCAGCCCGAGCCGGTGGCGTTGCCCGACGCCGACCTGCAGCGGGCCGAGTAGGGCGCGGCCATGAGCAGGCGCGAGCTGCGCAGCGTCGGCATCGACGTCGGCACCACCACCACCCAGGTGATCTTCTCGCGCCTGGTGCTGGTCAACCGTGCCTCGCTGTCCCAGGTGCCGCACTACGAGTTCGCCGCGCGGGAGGTCACCTACGTCAGCCCGGTGGCCTTCACCCCGATCGACTTCGAGGGCCGCCTGCGCGAGGACGAGCTGCTCGCCTTCATCCTCGAACAGTACCGCGCCGCGGGCCTGGAGCCCGCGCAGGTGGAGTCCGGCGCCATCATCATCACCGGCGAGACCTCCAAGGCGCGCAACGCCCGCCCGGCGGTGCTGCGCTTGGCCGAGCGGCTGGGCGACTTCGTGGTCGCCAGCGCCGGGCCGCACCTGGAATCGGTGATCGCCGGGCGCGGCGCCGGCGCGGCGGAGTTGTCCGCCGCCTGCGCCGGGCGGGTGCTGAACATCGACATCGGCGGCGGCACCGCCAACTACGTGCTGTTCGAGGCCGGCCGGGTGATCGGCTCGGCCTGCCTGAACGTCGGCGGGCGCCTGGTGGAAACCGACAGCCGCGGCGCGCTGCTGCGCCTGCACGGGCCGGCGCGGGCGATCTGCCGCGAGCTGTTCGGTGGCGAGCCGCAGGCGCTGTCCAGCGAGCAACTGCGCACGGTGGCGCGGCGCATGGCGGCGCTGCTCTACGAAGTGATCGACGGCGCGCTTTCGCCGCTGGCCCGGGAACTGTTGATGACCGAGCCGCTGCCGGCGGCGGGCCGGCTGCAGGCGCTGACCCTCTCCGGCGGCGTCGGCGAATGCTTCTACCACGGCGCGGAGCAGGCGCCGTTCCGCTACGGCGACATCGGCCCGCTGCTGGCCGCGGCGCTGCACGAGGACCCCGGCTTCCGGCGCCTGCCGCTGGCCGAGCCGAAGCAGACCGTGCGCGCCACGGTGATCGGCGCCGGCGCCCACAGCCTGTCGCTGTCCGGCAGCACCATCTGGCTGCGCGAAATGCAGCTGCCGATGCGCAACGTGCCGGTGGTGCCCTGCGCGACCGACTGGGCCGCCGGCCAGGGCGCGGGCCTCGCCGACGGCTGGCGGCAGAACCTGCTGCGCATGGACCTGCGCGCCGACGAAGACCTCTACGCCCTGGCCCTGCCGGCGGACCTGCCGGTGGCCTACCGGGCCATCCAGCGCTGCGTGGAAGAACTCGCCGGCTTCCAGCGCCATGAATCCCAAGCCCATCCGTTGCTGGTGGTGGCCGCCCAGGACCTCGGCAAGGTCCTCGGCATGCTCCTGCAGCCGCGCCTGGCTGGCCGCGCCCTGGCGGTCATCGACGAGGTGGCGACCAGCGATGGCGACTACATCGATATCGGCAGCCCGTTGTTCGACGGCGAGATCCTTCCGGTCACCGTCAAGTCACTGGCTTTCCCTTCCTGAGGTGGTGTGATGAAACTCAAGACCCAGTTGTTCGGCAAGACCTATCAGTTCAAGGACGTCAAGGAGGTCCTGGCCAAGGCCAACGAGCCGCGCTCGGGCGACGTGCTCGCCGGCGTGGCGGCGGGCACCGCCCAGGAGCGGGTGGCGGCCAAGCAGGTGCTGTCGGAGCTGACGGTGGCCGACGTGCGCATGAACCCGGTGATCCCCTACGAGGAGGACAGCGTCACCCGGCTGATCCAGGACGGCATCAACGAGAGCGCCTACGCGCGCATCGCCCAGTGGCGCATCGGCGAGCTGCGCGAATACATCCTCGCCGACGACACCGGCGCCGACGACATCGCCTTCCTGCGCAAGGGCCTGAGTTCCGAGGTGGTGGCGGCGGTGGCGAAGATCTGCTCCAACGCCGACCTGATCTACGCCGCCAAGCGCATGCCGGTGGTGAAGAAGGCCAACAACACCATGGGCCTGCCCGGGCGCTTCAGCGCGCGCCTGCAGCCCAACGACACCCGCGACGACGTGCAGAGCATCGCCGCGCAGATGTACGAGGGCCTGTCCTACGGCATCGGCGACGCGGTGATCGGCGTCAACCCGGTGACCGACAACGTCGAGAACCTCACCCGCGTGCTGCACACCGTGTACGAGGCCATCGACAAGTTCGCCATCCCCACCCAGGGCTGCGTGCTGGCCCACGTCACCACGCAGATGGAGGCGATCCGCCGCGGCGCGCCGGGCGGGCTGATCTTCCAGAGCATCTGCGGCAGCGAGAAGGGCCTGCGCGAGTTCGGCGTGGAGCTGGAAATGCTCGAGGAGGCGCGCGCGGTGGGCGCCGAGTACAACCGCATCGCCGGGCCCAACTGCCTGTACTTCGAGACCGGCCAGGGCTCGGCGCTGTCCGCCGGCGCCCACTACGGCGCCGACCAGTTGACCATGGAAGCGCGCAACTACGGCCTGGCCCGGCACTTCGACCCCTTCATGGTCAACACCGTGGTCGGCTTCATCGGCCCGGAGTACCTGTACAACGACCGCCAGATCATCCGCGCCGGCCTGGAAGACCACTTCATGGGCAAGCTCAGCGGCATCTCCATGGGCTGCGACTGCTGCTACACCAACCACGCCGACGCCGACCAGAACTCCAACGAGAACCTGATGATCCTGCTCGCCACCGCCGGCTGCAACTTCATCATCGGCATGCCGATGGGCGACGACATCATGCTCAATTACCAGACCAACGCCTTCCACGACACCGCCACCATCCGCCAGCTGCTGGGCCTGCGCCCGGCGCCGGAGTTCGAGCGCTGGCTCGAACGCATGGGCCTGATGAGCGACGGCCGGCTGACCGCCCGCGCCGGCGATCCATCCATTTTCTTCTGAGGGAAGCGACATGCATCAGCAGCAGATCGAGGACATCGTCCGTTCGGTATTGAATGAACTCCAGGCCCGCCCCGCGCCGGCGGCGCCTGGCGTTCCGGCAGCGGCGCCGAGCGCCGTGGAAGAGGGCCTGTGCGCCTGGGACCTGGGCTCGGAACAGGCCCGCCAGTGGATCGGCGTCCAGGCCCCGCAGCGCCCCGAGGTGCTGGAGGAATTCCGCAAGGCCACCGCCGCGCGGGTGTGCCTGGGCCGCGCCGGCGTGCGCCCGCGCACCCAGGCGTTGCTGCGCTTCCTCGCCGACCACTCGCGCTCCAAGGACACCGTGCTCAAGGAGGTGCCCGCCGAGTGGGTGGCCCAGCAGGGCCTGCTGGAAGTGCAGTCGGAAATCGACACCAAGGACCAGTACCTGACCCGCCCGGACATGGGCCGCCGCCTCAGCGAAAAGGCGGTGGCGACCCTGCTCGCCGAGTGCAAGAAGAACCCGCAGGTGCAGGTGGTGATCTCCGACGGCCTGTCCACCGACGCGGTGACGGTGAACTTCCAGGAAATCCTCCCGCCGCTGCTGGAGGGCCTGAAGAACGCCGGGCTGGACGTCGGCACGCCGTTCTTCGTGCGCTACGGGCGGGTCAAGGTCGAGGACCAGATCGGCGAACTGCTCGGCGCCCAGGTGGTGATCCTGCTGGTGGGCGAGCGCCCCGGCCTGGGCCAGTCCGAGAGCCTGTCCTGCTACGCGGTGTACAAGCCGACCCTGGCCGGCACAGTGGAGGCCGACCGCACCTGCATCTCGAACATCCACCGCGGCGGCACGCCACCGGTGGAAGCGGCGGCGGTGATCGTCGACCTGGCCCGGCGGATGCTGGAGAAACAGGCCTCCGGCATCGCCCTGAACCGCTGAGCCCATTGCTGAGGAGCAACCCGACATGAGCATTCTCGATCCGATCAAACCGAGCGTCACGGCCATGCGCCTGATCGCCTCGTTGCAGGAAGACTTCCGCCGCGAGCTGAAGGTGGGCGAGCACATCCGCAGCCTCGGGCTGATCAGCGTCGACTCCGACGACGTCGCCTACATCGCCGCCGACGAGGCCACCAAGCAGGCCCAGGTGGAAGTGGTGTACGGCCGCTCGCTGTACGCCGGGGCGGCCAACGGGCCTTCGTCCACCGCCGGCGAGGTGCTGATCATGCTCGGCGGCCCCAACCCCGCCGAGGTGCGCGCCGGGCTCGACGCCATGAACGAGGTGATCGAGGCCGGCCCGAGCTTCCGTTGGGCCGACGACGCCCACAGCGTGGCCTTCCTCGCTCACGTGGTATCGCGCACCGGCAGCTACCTGTCGGCCGGCGCCGGCATCGCCCTGGGCGACCCCATCGCCTACCTGGTGGCGCCGCCGCTGGAGGCCACCTACGGCATCGACGCCGCGCTCAAGGCCGCCGACGTGCAACTGGTGACCTACGTGCCGCCGCCCTCGGAAACCAACTACTCGGCGGCCTTCCTCGCCGGCAGCCAGGCGGCCTGCCGCGCCGCCTGCAACGCCTTCTCCGAGGCGGTGCTGGAGATCGCCCGCAACCCCATCCAGCGGGCCTGAGGAGGTGAGCGCCATGATCGATGCCCTGGGCCTGCTGGAAGTCAGGGGCCTGGCCTGCGGCATAGAGGCCGCCGACGCCATGCTCAAGGCGGCGTCGGTGCGCCTGCTGCGCCAGGCCGTGACCAACCCGGCGCTGGTCACCCTGGTGGTGGAGGGCGACCTGGCCGCCTGCCGCGCCGCGCTGGACGCCGGCGCGGCGCTGGCCACCCGGCGCGGCTGCCTGGTCGGCCGCAAGGAGATCGGCCGCCCGGAAGACGACACCGCCTACCTGCTGGGCAGTCTGCTGGACGCCGGGCAAGGCCCGGCCCCGGCGCCGGCCCCGCAGGAGGCGCTGCTCGGCCTGCTCGCCCGGCGCAAGCACGGTTACAGCGCCAGCGAGGTGGCGGCGGCCTTCGACATCCCGGTGGCCCAGGCCCGGGCCTGGCTGGAAGGCCTCTTCGCCCAGGGCCGGCTGCGCCGCCGCAGTAGCCGTTACCGCCTGCCGGGAGGGGCGCCGCGATGATCGCCGTCGAGGCCCTGGACGCCGGGGAAATCCGCCGCCGGGTGTTCGCCGCCGGCGTGGTGGGGGCGGGCGGCGCGGGCTTCCCGACCCACGTCAAGCTCAAGGCCGAGGCGGAGATCTACCTGGTCAACGGCGCCGAGTGCGAGCCCCTGCTCAAGGTCGACCAGCAGCTCGCCGTGGAACAGGCCGAATGGCTGCTCAAGGGCCTGCTCCACGGCATGGCCGCCACCGGCGCGAAGGAAGGCATCATCGCCCTCAAGGCCAAGTACCGCGCTGCCATCGAGCGCCTGCAGCCGCTGCTGCCCGAGCGCGTGCGCCTGCACATACTGCCGGACGTCTACCCGGCCGGCGACGAGGTCATCACCATCTGGCTGGCCACCGGCCGGCGCGTGCCGCCGGCGGCGTTGCCGCTGGCCATCGGCGTGGTGGTGAGCAACGTGCAGACGCTGATCAACGTCGGCCGCGCGGTGGAGCTGCAACTGCCGGTGACCCACCGCACCCTGACCGTGAACGGCGCGGTGCGCCAGCCGCTGACCCTCAGCCTGCCGCTGGGCACGCCGCTGCGCGAGGCCCTGGCCCTGGCCGGCGGCAGCACCCTGGAACGCCCGGCCTTCATCAACGGCGGGCCGATGATGGGGCGCCTGCTGGACGACCTCGGCGAACCGGTCAGCAAGACCACCGGCGGCCTGCTGGTGCTGCCGGACGACCACCTGCTGGTGCGCCGCCGCCGGCAGAGCATGGACTCGGTGCTGGCCATGGCCCGCTCGGTGTGCGAGCAGTGCACGCTGTGCACCGAGCTGTGCCCGCGGCACATGATCGGCCACGAGCTGCCGCCGCACCTGATCGTGCGCGCCACCAACTACCAGCACGTCGCCCAGCCCAGCGTGCTGCTGTCGGCGCTGACCTGCTCCGAATGCGGCATCTGCGAGGCCTACGCCTGTCCGGTGGAAATCTCGCCGATGCGCCTGAACCAGGCGCTCAAGGCCCGCCTGCGCGAAGAGGGCGCCCGCTACCAGGGCGAACTGCGCGGCGCCGACCCCATGGCCGAATACCGCCTGCTGCCGGTCAGCCGCCTGGTCTCGCGCCTGGAGTTGCAGGCCTATAACCACAAGGCGCCATTGCTGGCGCAGGAACATCACCCCGCCGAAGTGCGCCTGGCGCTGCGCCAGCACATCGGCGTGGCCGCCCGGCCCTGCGTCGCCGTGGGCCAGCAGGTGGCGCTGGGCGAATGCATCGCCGAAGCGCCCGAAGGACAACTCGGCGTGCCGCTGCACGCCAGCATCGCCGGCCGCGTGGCGGAGGTCGGCGACAGCCACGTCCGCCTCGTCGCCAACCCGCCAGGAGAAGCCTGATGCACCACGCCATAGGTTTGATCGAACTGACCAGCATCGCCCGCGGCGTGCAGCTCGCCGACCTGATGCTGAAGAGCGCCGACGTGCAGTTGCTGGCGGCCAAGACCATCTGCCCCGGCAAGTACATCGCCATGGTCGGCGGCGAGGTCGCCGCGGTGCGCCAGGCGGTGCAGGTCGGCGCGGCCGAGGGCGGGCAGATGCTGGTGGACCAGTTCGTCCTGGCGAACATCCACGAGTCGGTGCTGCCGGCCATCAGCGGCGTCAACCCGGTGGAGCGGCCGCGCGCGCTGGGGGTGGTGGAAACCTTCAGCGTGGCGGCCTGCATCGAGGCCGCCGACGCCGCGGTGAAGGCGGCCAACGTCACCCTGGTGCGCGTGCACATGGCCTTCGGCATCGGCGGCAAGTGCTACCTGGTGCTGACCGGCGAGGTCGCCGACGTGGAGGCGGCGGTGCGGGTGGCCTGCGCCAGCGCCGGGGAAAAGGGGCTGCTGGTCCACGGCATGACCGTGCCCAGGCCGCACCTTGACCTGTGGCAACACCTGCTCTGAGCAATCCTCCACAGTGTGAGGTAGCCATAGAGCACCCACTTGACCGTGCCTTGCATGACGAAACCCGACCCGCTCGCGCGGGTCCCTGAAGTTATCGGGCAAGACGTCATGTCGGACAAGAAAAGCGCAATCGATCTGCATCACCTCTGGGCGTGCGACGACACGCCGGGCAGGCTGGACGAACCCCTGGGCCACTGCGACGGCGTGCGCCGGCGGCAGACCCGCGACGTCTACGCCCACGCCTGCAACATCACCGCCTGGCAGCAACTCTACGACCAGCTCGACCCCGGGCCCTTCCGCGGCGAGCTGACCGAGGTCTGGCTCGACGGCCTGCAGTTCTTCCGCGAATACACCAGCCACGCGCTGCACCAGTCCTGCATGGTCTGGCCCGGCGCCTTCTGGTTCGGCATCCCCTACGGCGACAAGGACGTCGGCTACATCGGCCGCGACTGCATCGACGCCCAGGCCATCGCCGTGCGCCCGGGCGGCCGCGAGTTCGAGCTGAGCACCCCGGACGACTACAACATCCTCGGCCTGGTGGTGGAGCGCGAGGCGTTGCTGGAGCACCTGGAGCTGGAGGAACTGCGCCACCTCGGCCTGCTGCTGGATGAGTCGCGCCTGCTGCAGGTCGAGCCCGGCGCCCGGCGGCGCCTGTGCGACTTCATGCGCGCCGCGCTGGCGCTGGCCCAGGTCGAGCCGCTGAGCCTGCGCGAGCCCGCGGTGGCGCGGCAGCTGAACCACGACCTGCTGCTCTGCCTGCTGGACCTGTTGCAGGGCGCAGAACCTGCGCGCCACGCCTGCTCCCGCACCCTGCTGCGCAAGCACTGGGTGGTCGCCCGGGCGCGCGAATACGTGCTGGACAACCCCAGCCGACCGGTGAGCGCGCTGGAGCTCTGCCGGCTCCTGCACGTCAGCCAGCGCACGTTGCGCAACTGCTTCCTGGACGTGCTCGGGCGCAGCCCCATCCACTACCTCAAGGCCGTGCGCCTGAACGCCGTGCACCGCGAGCTGGGCAGCCCCCACTCGCCCTACGCGACCGTGCAGGACGCCGCCATGGCCTGGGGCTTCTGGCACATGGGGCAGTTCGGGCGCGACTACCAGCGGCTCTTCGGCGAGCGGCCCTCGGCCACCCTGGCCAACCGCGAACGCCTGAGCGCGGCCTGGTAGGCCGCACCTCTTCTCCCCGGCGCGCCCGCGCCCGGCCCTTCGCGGTCCGGGGCGGCGCGGCGCGCCGGGCTCTCCCTTGTCCTGCAGGAAACCCTTCCATGTCCGACCGAAGCATCCTCGTCATCAACTGCGGCAGTTCGTCGATCAAGTTCGCCCTGGTCGACGAAAGCGCCCCCGAGTTCCGCGCCAGCGGCATCGTCGAATGCCTGGGCACGCCCCAGGCCAGCCTGCGCATCGTCGACGCCGGCGGCCGCGTCGACCTCGCCCTGCCGAACGCCGACCACCGCCAGGCCCTGGCGCGCCTGCTGCCGCTGGTGCAGGTAGCCGCCGAAGGGCGCCTGCAAGGCATCGGCCACCGCGTGGTGCATGGCGGCGAGCACTTCAGCCAGGCCTGCCGCATCGACCCGCAGGTCATGCAGAACATCCGCGACACCGTCGCCCTGGCGCCGCTGCACAACCCCGGCGCCCTGGCCGGCATCGAGGCCGCCCTGGCGCTGTACCCGCAACTGCCGCAGGTGGCGGTGTTCGACACCGCCTTCCACCAGAGCCTGCCCGAGCACGCCTACCGCTACGCTCTGCCGGAAAGGCTGTACCGGCATTTCGGCGTGCGCCGCTACGGCTTCCACGGCACCAGCCACCGCTACGTCAGCCAGTGCGCCGCCACCCTGTGCGGCCTGCCGCCGGAGGACAGCTGCTGGCTGTCGGCGCACCTGGGCAACGGCTGCTCCACCTGCGCCATCGTCAACGGCCGCAGCCGCGACACCAGCATGGGCATGACGCCGCTGGAGGGCCTGGTGATGGGCACGCGCAGCGGCGACGTCGACCCCAACCTGCACGGCCACCTGATCCGCAGCCTGGGCTGGACCATCGAGGAAGTCGACAGGATGCTCAACGAAGACAGCGGCCTGCTCGGCCTGTCGGGCTTGTCCAACGACATGCGCACCCTGGAACAGGCGCGCGCCCGGGGCCACGCGGGCGCGGCCCTGGCCATCGAGGTGTTCTGCTACCGCCTGGCCAAGTCCCTGGCGGCGATGGGCTGCGCCATGCCGCGCATCGACGGCCTGGTGTTCACCGGGGGGATCGGCGAGAACTCGGTGTTGGTGCGTGCCAGGACCCTGGCCCACCTGGGGTTCCTCGGCTTCGCCGTCGACGAGGCGGCCAACGCGGCCTGCGTGGGCGGCCGCTGCCGGGAAATCCACCAGCCCGGCTCGCCGCGGGTGCTGGTGGTGCCCACCGCCGAGGAACGGATGATCGCCCTGGACACGCTGGCGCTGCTGGGCTGACGCCGCGCGCCGGGGCTCAGGCCTCGGGCGCGGAGGTGGCCAGCAGGGCCAGGCGCTCGGCGATGGCGCGCTCGATGCCGGCGGCGTCCAGGCCGCATTCGGCGAGCATCTGCGCCGGCTTGGCGTGCTCCACGTAGTAGTCCGGCAGGCCCAGGTGCAGCAGCGGCTGCTGGCGGTTCTCGCGGGCGAGGAACTCACCGACCGCGGCGCCGGCGCCGCCCATCACGGCGTTTTCTTCGATTGTCACCAGCAGTTCGTGGCTGTCGGCCAGCTCACGCACCAGGGCCTCGTCCAGCGGTTTGACGAAGCGCATGTCGGCCACCGTGGCGTCGAAGCGCTCGGCCACCTGCAGGGCCTCGGCCAGCTGCACGCCGAAGGCCAGGATGGCGACCTTGCCGGCCTTGCCCTGGCGGCGCAGCACGCCCTTGCCGATCTCCACCGGCGCAAGCGTCGGGTCGATCGGGGTGTTCGGCCCGCTGCCGCGCGGGTAGCGCACCGCCGCCGGGCCCTGGAACAGGTAGCCGGTGGTCAGCAGCTTGCGCAGTTCGTCCTCGTCGCTGGGGGTCATCACCAGCATGCCGGGGATGCAGCGCAGGTAGGAAAGGTCGAAGCTGCCGGCGTGGGTCGGGCCGTCCTCGCCGACCAGGCCGGCGCGGTCGATGGCGAAGAGCACGTCGAGGTTCTGCACCGCGACATCGTGGATCAACTGGTCGTAGCCGCGTTGCAGGAAGGTGGAGTAGATCGCCACCACCGGCTTGATGCCGTCGCAGGCCATGCCGGCGGCGAGGGTCACGGCGTGCTGCTCGGCGATGGCGACGTCGAAGTAGCGCTCCGGGAAGCGCTCGGCGAAGGCCACCAGGTCAGAGCCTTCCTTCATCGCCGGGGTGATGCCGACCAGGCGCGGGTCCTGCGACGCCATGTCGCACAGCCACTGGCCGAAGACGTTGGAGTACTTCGGCCCGCCGGCCTTCTTCGGCGCAGCGCCGGCCGGCTCCAGCTTGGTGATGGCGTGGTAGCCGATGGGGTCGGCCTCGGCCGGGGCGAAGCCCTTGCCCTTCTTGGTCACCACGTGGAGGAACTGCGGGCCCTTGAGGTCGCGCATGTTGCGCAGGGTGGCGATCAGCGTGGGCAGGTCGTGGCCGTCGATGGGGCCGATATAGTTCCAGCCCAGTTCCTCGAAGAGGGTGCCGGGGACCAGCATGCCCTTGGCGTATTCCTCGGTGCGGCGGGCGATCTCCCAGGCGCCGGGCAGGCGCGAGAGTACCTTCTTGCTGCCCTCGCGCATGCTGCTGTAGGTGCGGCTGGAGAGGATCTTGGCCAGGTAGTTGGACAGGCCGCCGACGTTGTGCGAGATCGACATGTCGTTGTCGTTGAGGATCACCAGCATGTCGGCCTGCACGTCGGAGGCGTGGTTCAGCGCCTCGAAGGCCATGCCGGCGGTCAGCGCGCCGTCGCCGATCACCGCCACCGACTTGCGCCCGGAGCCCTGCATGCGCGCGGCGATGGCCATGCCCAGCGCGGCGCTGATGGAGGTGCTGGAGTGGCCGACGCCGAAGGTGTCGTACTCGCTCTCCGAGCGCCGCGGGAAGGCGGCCAGGCCGTCCTTCTGGCGCAGGGTGCCCATGCGCTCGCGGCGGCCGGTGAGGATCTTGTGCGGGTAGGCCTGGTGGCCGACGTCCCACACCAGGCGGTCGTCCGGGGTGTCGAAGACGTAGTGCAGGGCGATGGTCAGCTCGATCACCCCCAGGCCGGCGCCGAAGTGGCCGCCGGTCTGGCCGACGCTGTAGAGCAGGTACTGGCGCAGTTCGTCGGCGAGGCTGACGAGCTCCGCCTCGCCCAGCCGGCGCAGCTCGACCGGCGTGTTGGCGCGGTCGAGCAGGGGGGTGGCGGGGCGCTCGCGGGGGATCTCGTGGAACGTCGTGGGCATCAGGCTGATCGTTATGAGAGGCAAAGATGCGGCAGTTTACCTGATGCTTCTGACAGGCCCAAGCAAGGTGGGGGTGCTGTTTGGTTGGGGGAGGGGGTGGTTTTGCCTGTGGGCCTTGGGCCAGAGCGCTTGGCCTTCCAAGGGGCGTTCCGGTGCGCGCGGATGTTTCTCTGGAAATCCATGCGGCGTTATGCGCCGAATCGCGGACGGAGTCCGCTCCTACGTCCGTGCTTCCCTGAACCGTAGGAGCAACTGTCTTGCGCCGAGGTGCTCTTCGTAGGATGGGTTGAGCTTGCGAAACCCATGCGGTTGCGCTGATGGGTATCGCTTCGCTCAACGCCATCCTACGAAAAGCCGTGCTTCCTGGAACCGTAGGAGCGGACTCACCGGCCACACCGGACATCCCGGTGCAATTGGCCTACGGCGCATAACCGCGGAACCTGCCGGCTGACGCTGTGTTATCCACCCACTCAGGACGGCCCCCTCTCCCTCTGGGAGAGGGCTGGGGTGAGGGTTGCGGACTTCGCCGACCCCTCGCCGCCTGGCCCGTACCGCCGACCCCTCAGCTACGCCGCTCGACGATATAGCGAGCCAGCTCCCGCAGCGGCTCGGCGCCCTCGCCAAAGCCTTCCAGGGCCGCCAGGGCCTGGTCGCGCAGGGCCAGGGCGTAGGCCTTGGCGGCTTCCAGGCCGAGCAGGGCGGGGTAGGTGGGTTTGTCGTGGGCCTGGTCCTTGCCCTGGGTCTTGCCCAGGGTAGCCGTGTCGCTTTCCACGTCGAGGATGTCGTCCTGCACCTGGAAGGCCAGGCCGATGGCTCCGGCGTAGCGGGCCAGGGCCTCCAGGCGTTCGGCGTCGGCCTGGCCGCTGGCCAGGGCGCCGAGGCGCACGCTGGCTTCGATCAGCGCGCCGGTCTTGTGCCGGTGCATGGTTTCCAGGGCCGCCTGGTCGATCCTGCGGCCCACCGCCTCGAGGTCGATGGCCTGGCCGCCGACCATGCCGGCGGAACCGGCGGCGTGGGCCAGGGCGGTGACCATGGCCAGGCGCGTCTCGGCGTCCTGCGGGTTCAGCCGGGCCTCGGCCAGCACTTCGAAGGCCAGCGCCTGCAGGCCGTCGCCGGCGAGGATGGCGCAGGCCTCGTCGAAGGCGATGTGGGTGGTCGGCTGGCCGCGGCGCAGGTCGTCGTCGTCCATCGCCGGCAGGTCGTCGTGGACCAGTGAGTAGGCGTGGATCAGCTCCACCGCGCAGGCCGCACCGTCGGCCCGGGCGGGGTCGCCGCCGAGGGCTTCGCAGGCGGCGTAGGCCAGCAGCGGGCGCACGCGCTTGCCGCCGTTGACCACGCTGTAGCGCATGGCCCGGTAGAGGCGCTGGAGGTCTTCGCGGGGCGGGGTGAACAGGGTTTCCAGGGCGGCGTCTACGCGCGCCTGGCAGCGCGCCTGGTAGGCTGCGATCATGTGTCTTCGCCTTCGCTGTCGAACGGCGCCTCGCTCAGCTCGCCGTCGCGCTCCAGCAGCACCTGCACCTTCTGCTCGGCTTGGCTCAGCGCCGCCTGGCATTCGCGGGTCAGGCGGATGCCCTGCTCGAAGGCGCCGAGCGAGTCCTCCAGGGACAGTTCACCGCTCTCCAGGCGTTCCACCAGGGTTTGCAGTTCGGCGAGGGACTGTTCGAAATCGACGGCTTTCTTGCGGGCCATGGGGACATCTCGGCGGGGTATTCGGAACCCGGCGACACTAGCAGAGACGGGCCTTGCGGGCAAATCCGCGGGCCTTGCCCGGCATCCCGGCGACGCGGGTTTCGCGCTAAGCTTGGGCCATGAACTACCTCGCCCATCTCCACCTCGGCGGTTCGCAGCCGGCGCAGTTGCTCGGCAGCCTCTACGGCGATTTCGTCAAGGGGCCGCTGGCCGGGCGCTGGCCGGCGGACATCGAGGCGGCCATCCGCCTGCACCGGCGCATCGATGCCTTCACTGACAGCCATCCCCTGGTCCTGGCGGCGAAGCTGCGCTTTCCCGCCGAGCGGCGGCGCCTGGCGGGCGTGCTGCTGGACGTGTTCTTCGACCATTGCCTGGCGCGGGACTGGGACACATTCAGCAACGAGCCGCTCAGCGAATTCACCCGCCGCGTCTATGGTGTACTGAACACCACCCCGCAGTTGCCCGAGCGCCTGGCGCGCATCGCCCCGCGCATGGCGGCGCAGGACTGGCTGGGCAGCTACCGCGAGTTCACGGTGCTGCAGGACGTGCTCGCCGGCATGGCCCGCCGGCTGTCGCGCCCGGGCCTGCTGGACGGCGCCTGGGAGGAACTGGCCGAGCGCTACCAGCCGCTGAGCGACGACTTCCGCGCGTTCTACCCGCAACTGCTGGCGCTGGCCGGGCGGCGCGACAATCTGCCTGGGGATCGCCCCCGGCTTGATATGCATCAAACGTAGGAAAGCCATGAAAGGATGCAATAGAACCCACGACGGAGAGGGAGGTGCAGCATGCTCAAATCATTGATGATCGCCACGGATTTGTCTTCGCGCTCGGAGAAGGCCCTGCAACGCGCCGGCGCCCTGGCCAAGCGCTTCGGCTGCCCGTGGACGGTGCTCTGCGTGGTGGACGAGGACCAGCCGGTGGCGCTGGTCGAGCAGGAGGCGACGCAGGTCCGGCTGCTGCTGGAGGCGCGCCTGGTCGAACTCACCGCCCTGGGCGGCGGTTGCCCGCGCATCCGCGTCGAGGTCGGCGACCCGAACCAGAAGATCGTCAGCTGCGCGCTGGAGGAGGACGTCGACCTGCTGGTGATGGGCTCGCACCGCAAGAGCGTGCTGCGCGACATCTTCGTCGGCACCACGGTGGAACGCGTGGTGCGCGCCGGCAAGCTGCCGGTGCTGATGGTCAACCAGCCGGCGGTCGGCGAATACCGCGACCTGCTGCTGGCGCTGGACACCTCGCCGGCCTCGGCCAACGCGGTGCGCGTCGCCGAGCGCCTGGGCCTGCTGCAGGGCGCGGTGCGCCGCGCCATCTATGCCTTCAGCCCGCTGGCCAAGGGCATGATGCAGTACTCCGGGGTCAGCGAGGAACGCATCGACGAGTTCGTCGGCACCGAGACGCGCCAGGCGGTGGACGAGTTCAAGGCGTTCCTCCGCGACCAGCAACTGGAACCCTGGATCGACGAGCAACTGGTCGCCGTCGGCCTGCCGGGCAACGTGCTGGAGCGCATGTCCGAAAAGCACCGGCCGGACCTGCTGGTGATGGGTACCCGGGGCATGGGTGGGATCAAGCGTGCCCTGATCGGCAGTGTTGCCGACTACGCCCTGCGCGAACTGGATTGCGACATCCTGGTCGTGCCGCCGGAAACCGGCGTGTAGGACGGCGCGGCGCAGGCCCTGCGCGCCGCTGGAGCGACGGCGCCCGCCAATGGCGGGCGCCGTGCTTTCCGGTTGGAGTTCAAGCCTGCGCCGCCGTCCGGGGCGGAACCTGCCAGCCGTGGCGCCCGGCAGGTTCGACTTTCTCTTTCAGGCTCTTTCAGGCGGCCAGCGCCTGGTCCCGAGCGACTTCCCCGTAGATCACCGTGCCGATGGCGGCGTGGGCCTGCTGCGCCAGCTGGGCGCGGTCGCGGCCCAGGCTGGGCAGCGGCGCGAGCAGGTGGATCTCCACGCAGCCGCGGTCGTTGCGCAGCAGCCGCAGCAGGTGGCTGAGCAGGTCGTCGTCGCCGATGAAGGGCGCCAGGTGGTCCGGCTCGCCGTCGCGCAGGTAGCGCAGGGCCACCGGCTGCAGCGGCACCCCGGCCTGGACGGCGCCGGCCAGCAGGCGCCCGTGGAAGTTGCGCAGGCCGCGGCCGTCGGTGGTGGTGCCTTCCGGGAAGATCAGCGTCGAGCGGCCCAGCTGCAGGGCCCCGGCGATCTGCTCGCCGAGGCGGCTGCCGTCGCCCGAGCCGCGGCGGATGAACAGGGTGCCGGCCTTTTCCGCCAGCCAGCCGGCCAGCGGCCACTGGCGCACCTCGGCCTTGGACAGGAAGGTCAGCGGGGCCAGGGCGCCGAGCAGCGGGATGTCGAGCCAGGACACGTGGTTGCTGACCCACAGCGCCGGGCCCTGGGGCAGCTCGCCGTAGACCTTCACCCGCAGCGGCAGGGCGCGGCGCAGGCGCGCCAGCCACCAGCGCGTCAGGCTCTGGCGCAGGGCGGTCCAGTCGTAGCCGGGCAGGCGTTCGAGCAGCGCCACCCCGGCGGCCAGCGCCAGGCCCAGGCCGATCACCGCCAGCAGGCGGGCGCTTCGCCAGGCGCCGCGCATCACACGGCCGCCTTGAAGTGGCGGGCGTAGCGCGGGCACAGCTCGTCGCGCTTGAGCAGGATGAACACGTCGGCGACCTGGAAGTCCGGGTCCCAGCAGGGCTCGCCGCAGATCTTCGCGCCCAGGCGCATGTAGGCCTTGAGCAGCGGCGGCAGCTCGGCGGTGAGGTTGTCCGGCAGTTCCTGCGCCGGCAGCGGCGTCTTCGGCTCGGCGCGCAGGTTCTCGCGGCACAGGTAGCGCTCGCGCAGGCGCTGCATCACCGCCAGGGCCTGGATGCCGCCGTCGCGCATGGGGATGCTGGCGCAGCCCATCAGGTAGCGGTAGCCGCCCTCGTTGAGCACCTCGGCCAGCTCGCCCCAGAGCACGGCGATGGTGGCGCCGTTGCGGTAGGCCGGGTCGACGCAGGTGCGGCCGATCTCCAGCACCGGGCCCTGCAGCTCGGCCAGGCCGTCGAGGTGGAATTCCTCTTCGCTGTAGAAGCGTCCCAGGCGCTCGGCGGCGCGGTGGTCGAGCAGGCGGGTGGTGGCCACCAGGGCGCCGCTGGCCAGGTCGCGCACGCCGATGTGCTGGCAGTGGCTGTCGTAGTCGTCCAGGTCCAGGCCGAGCTCGGCGCCTTTGAGGCGCGCCTCGAATTCGCTGCTGAAGACGCGGAAGCGCAGGGCCTGGGCTTCGCGCAGGGCGCGGGCGCCGCGCAGGCGCACGGCTTTCAGGCGGCGTTCTTCGCGCGGGGTGTCGCAGGCGTGGGCGGTCTGACTCATGCGGAGGCCTCCATGGGCCGGCCAGGCGGGTTGCGGCCGGTCGCCTTTGTTGTGCAAGCTCAGGCTAGGAAGCGGCGGTGTCACGCTTGTGACCCTGGCGTGATGCTTGTATGACAACACCACCCCCGATGAGGATCGCCCCATGCCCTGGAACCGCCTGCTCGGCCCCCTGGAGCCACTGCCCGCCGGCCTGGCGCTGGAGGACTGGTACGCCGAACTGCTGGCCTGCGCCGCAGGCGCCGGGCCGCTGGAGCTGGCGGTGCTCGCCGGGCGCCTGGCGGCCACCCCCGGCCTGGCCTTCCTCGGCGGCTACCAGGCGGCCCTGCGCGCCCTGTGGCCGGCGGCCCCGGTCGGGCTGGGCGCGCTCTGCGTCAGCGAGGGCAAGAGCCTGCGCCCGGCGGACCTGGCCACCCGCCTGGACGGCCTGACCCTGCATGGCCGCAAGGACTTCGCCACCGCCGCCGACAGCGCCGCCTGGTACCTGGTGGCCGCGCGCGACGAGCCGGACGGCGAGGCCCCGCGCCTGGCCATGACCGTGGTGCTGGCCGGAGCCCCCGGCGCGCGCCTGGAGCCGATGCCGGTCATGCCGCTGATCCCCGACATCCCCCACGCCCGGCTGATCCTCGAGGGCGCCCACTGCGAGCGCCTGCCGGGCGACGGCTGGGACGCCTACAGCAAGCCGTTCCGCGGCCTGGAAGACCTGCACGTGATGGCCGCGCTGCTGGCCTGGCTGTACGGCGTGGGCCTGGCCAGCCGCTGGCCGCGGGAATTGCCCCTGCGCCTGGCCGGGCTGCTGGCCGGCTGCGCCGAAGTGGCGCGGCACCCGGTGGGCGACACGGCGACGCACCTGCTGCTGGGCGGCCTGTTCGCCCAGTTCGACGCCCTGACCCCGGCGCTGGACGCCGCCATCGGCCAGGGCCCGGAGCATTGGGCGCAGCTGTGGAAGCGCGACCGCGCGGTGCTCGCCCTGGGCGGCAGCGCCCGCGCCAGGCGCCTGGACAAGGCCTGGGCGGCACTGGGGCTTGACCCAGGTCAGTGAGGCCGGCGCGCGCGCCTGGGTACCCTGCGCGACATTCCGCCGCCCCACCGGCATGACCCGCAGGAAGCTCCATGCGTCGCGAACCCATAGTGCTGTTCGACAACGGCACCCACCAATGCCTGTGCTTCGACGACCTCGTCAGTGGCGACGGGGTGCAGTCCAACCAGTTCCTCATCGTCGACCACGGCCAGTACCTGCTGCTCGACCCGGGCGGCGACCTGACCTACACGCCGCTGTCGCTGGAACTGTCGAAGCTGATGCCGTTGCAGGACCTGGACTACATCTTCGCCTCGCACCAGGACCCGGACATCATCGCCGCGCTGGACAAGTGGCTGCTGCACACCCGCGCCAAGGTCGTCTGCTCCAAGCTCTGGGCGCGCTTCCTGCCGCACCTGACGGCCAGCTACCTGGCGGTCAGCCACGGCATCTCCACCTACGACCGCGTCATCGCCGTGCCCGACCGCGGCCAGTTGCTGAACCTCGGGCGCTGCCAGCTGAAGGTGCTGCCGGCGCACTTCCTGCACTCGGTGGGCAACTTCCAGATCTACGACCCGGTCAGCCGCCTCCTCTTCTCCGGCGACATGGGCGCCTCCCTGGTGGACGACGCCAGCCCGGTGCAGGACTTCGCCGAGCACCTGCCGCACATGCTCGGCTTCCACCGCCGCTACATGGCCAGCAAGAAGGTGTGCCGGCTGTGGGCGGACATGGTGCGCGGCCTGGACGTGCAGATGATGGTGCCGCAGCACGGCCGGCCCTTCGTCGGGAGGCCGATGATCGACGCCTTCCTGGACTGGATCAGCGGCCTGGAATGCGGCATGGACCTGCTCGGCCCGGCCGACTACCAGGTGCCGCGCTGAATCCGTCCGCCATTCCGGCGTGATCGGCGCTTATAGCCGTCATGGCAGCGTGCTAGGGTTCCGCCGGAGCTGACGACAAGAGGCCCGCCGATGCCCATGCCCTCCCTGCGCCCGCTGCTGCGTGGCCTCACCCTGGCCGCCGGCCTGTGCCTGCTGGCGCCGGCCCACGCGGAAACCTGGCCGGACGCCGACTGGCAGTCCGGCCCCACGCCCAGTGGCCCGGCGTTGCAGGCCTTCGAGGCCTATGCCTTCCCGGCGCGCGACGACGCCACCCGCCAGGGCGTGCGCAGCGACGCCGTGGTGGTGATCCGCGACGGTCAACTGGTCTACGAACGCTATGCCGGGCCGACCCGCGCGCAAACCCCGCACCTGGCCTGGTCGATGAGCAAGAGCATCATGGCCTGCGTGCTCGGCGTGGCCTACGGCGAGGGCCGCTTCCAGCTGGACGACGCGGTGGCGCAGCACTTCGCGCCCTTCGCCGCGCACCCGCAGGTGAAGATGCGCCACCTGCTCAACTGGGCCTCGGGCCTGGCCTGGGAAGAAGACTACGAATACGCCCCGCTGAAATCCTCGGTGGTGGCCATGCTCTACACCCGCGGCCGCGACGACATGGCCGGCTTTGTCGCCGGCTTCCCCGCCGACGCCGAGCCGGGCCAGCGCTTCCGCTACTCCAGCGGCGACAGCAACGTGCTCGCCGCCAGCCTCAAGCAGATGGTCGGCGACGCCTACGCGGACTACCCCTGGACCGCGCTGTTCGAGCCCCTGGGCATCCGCTCGGCGGTGTGGGAACGCGACGCCAGCGGCACCTTCGTCGGCTCCTCCTACGCCTACATGAGCGCCCGCGACCTGGCGCGCATCGGCCTGCTGATGCAGCGCGGCGGACGCTGGAAGGAGCGCCAGCTGCTGCCCCAGGCCTGGATGCAGTTCGCCCTCACGCCGTTCGCCAACTACCGCCCGAGCGCGGAAGATGCCAGCGACGGCGTGCCCGGCGGCCAGTGGTGGCTCAACCGCGCCCCGGCCGGCGCCGGCCTGCCCTGGCCGAACGCCCCGGAAACCGCCTTCGCCGCCCTCGGCCACTGGGGCCAGGCGCTCTACGTGTTGCCCGACCAGAAGCTGGTGATCGTGCGCTACGCCGACGACCGCGACGGCAGCTACCGCCACGACGACTTCCTCAAGCGGGCCCTCGCGGCCTTCGCCCAGCCGGAGGCCAAGCCATGATCCGCCGCCACCCGCTGCTCAGCCTGCTGCTCCTGGCGCTGGTCGCCCTGGCCGGCTGGGCCTGGGCCAACCGCGTGCACCTGGAGTCCTTCCCGCCGATCATCGGCGCCTACACGGCCAAGGAGTACTGCTCCTGCCGCTACGTCATGGGCAACAGCGCCGAGTACTGCCAGGGCTACACCAAGCAGTACGTGCCCACCAGCGCCTTCCTCGACGACGCCGAGCACAAGCGCGTGACCGCCAGCGGCCTGGGCAGCACCCAGACCGCCGCCTGGCTCGGCCCGCGCGAGGGCTGCCGGCTGCTGCCGCAGCCGTAGGGCGGATAACGCCTACGGCGTTATCCGCCGCTTGGCCTTGGTTCCCGGCGGCGTCTGGGTTGACCTGGGCGTTGGCTGTGGCCTTGGTGTATCGGCGGATAACCGCGAACGGTTATACGCCCTACGTCTGAACCAATGGCGCTGCCGCCTGCCCAATGGGCTCGCCGGCCGGTTTGCAAGCCGACGGCGGGCGGCTATCGTTGGCCGTTGATCCAGCCGTTTTCCATGTAAGGGATTTCATGCGCTCGCTGTTCGCCTTCCTCTTCGCGGCCTGCTTCGCCGCCTCCGCCCAGGCGGCCTGGTACCTCGACTACGAGTCCTCGCGGCTGAACTTCGTCACCGGCCGCGGCGCCGCCGGCGCCGACAACAACCGCTTCCTGGTCATGCACGGCAGCGTCGACGACCACGGCAAGGCCAGCCTGCGCATCGAGCTGGACTCGGTGCTCAGCGGCGTGCCGCTGCGCGACGAGCGCATCCGCGAGCTGCTGTTCGAGACCGAACGCTACCCCGAGGCCAGCGTGGAGGCGCAACTGGACCTGGGGCCGATCCTCGGCCTGGCCAACGGCGCGCAGCTGGAAATGCCGCTGCCGTTGCGCCTGGACCTGCACGGCGCCAGCCGCGCCTACCGCGCCGAGGTGTTGGTGACGCGCCTGGACGAACGGCGCTTCCAGGTGGTGACGCTGTCGCCGCTGATCCTCGACGCCGCCGACTTCGGCCTGACGCCGGGCGTGGAGCAACTGCGCAAGCTCGCCGGCCTGCAGACCATCAACCTGGCGGTGCCGGTGGGCGCCGTGCTGATCTTCGCCCAGCGGTGAGCGGGCCGGTCTTCCCCTGGCGCAGCGGCAACCGCTTCGCCCTGCTGGTGGACGGGGAGGACTTCTTCCCGAGCATGCTCACGGCCATCGCCCGGGCGCAGCGCCAGGTGGACCTGGAGCTGTACCTGGTGGAGGGCGGCACCTGTTCCGAGTTGCTGCTGGAAACCCTGATCGACGCCCTGCGCCGCGGCGTGGCGGTGCGCTGCCTGTTCGACGGCTTCGGCGCCCTGCGCCTGGGCAGCGCCTGGGGCCGCCGGCTGCGCGAGGCCGGCGGCGAGCTGCGCCTGTACAACCCGCTGCGCTGGCGCGGCGGCTGGCGCAACCTGTTCCGCGACCATCGCAAGCTGCTGCTGGTGGACCAGGATGTTGGCTACGTCGGCGGCGCCGGCGCTACCGACGAGTTCTGGTCGGTGCCGGAGAACGCCAGCGCCTGGCACGAGGTGATGGTGGAAATGCAGGGCCCGGTGCTGGCCGACTGGCTGGTGCTGTTCGAGCGCCAGTGGCATGCCTGCCTGCAGGCCAAGGCCTGGCGCCCGCAGCAGATGCTGCCGCCGGCGCGCCTGCCGCCCACGCCCGTGGGCGGTAGCGGCCTGGGCCGGGTGGCCTACGCCGACGCCCGTCAGCACCGCGACATCCTGCAGTCGCTGGTGCGCAGCCTGAACGGCGCGCAGCAGCGCATCTGGCTGGCCACGCCATATTTCCTGCCCACCTGGAAGGTCCGCCGGGCCCTGCGCAAGGCCGCGCGGCGCGGGGTGGAGGTGCGCCTGCTGCTGACCGGCCGGCTCACCGACCACGCCCCCGTGCGCTATGCTGGGCAGCGCTATTACCCGCGCCTGCTGCGCGCCGGCATCCGCATCTTCGAATACCAGCCGCGCTTCCTGCACATGAAGGTGGTGCTGGTGGACGATTGGACGAGCGTCGGTTCGTGCAACTTCGATCATTGGAACTTGCGGTTCAATCTGGATGCCAATATCGAGATACTGGACGCCGACTTCACGGCGGCGGTGGCCGATTGCCTGATCGCCGACTTCGCCGCCAGCCGGGAGATCGATTTCACGCTGTGGCACGGCCGCTCCCTGTGGATGCGCCTGCACCAGCGGTTGTGGGGCTGGCTCGACCGGGTGGTGGTGAACTTCCTCGATCGTCGCCGTTGAGCAGTCCGCCGGGGCAGGCACCCCGGGGAGAACGGGAGCAAGGTCGTGAACAAGAGCGGCAAGGAAAGGTTCATCGGGCTGGAGTGGTTGCGCTTCCTGCTCGGGATATACGTGGTGGTCTACCACACCCTCCATGCCTACCCGGCGGAGCAGAAGTTCCGCGGGCTGGACGAGCTGACCAGCCTGGGCTTCTTCGCCACCAGCACCTTCTTCGTGCTCTCCGGCTTCCTCCTGGCCCACGTCTACGTCACCGACGGCCAGTTGCGCGAGAGCCCGCGCAGCTTCCTCACCAAGCGCTTCTCCAACCTCTACCCGATCCACATCTTCTCGATCCTGCTGACCATCGGCGTGCTGCTGCTGATCAGCCAGTTGGGCATCGGCCCGGACCTGGACCAGGCCACCCCGCGCTTCGTGGTCTACGACACCCACGAGCGCCTCGGCCAGAGCCACCCGGAGCTGTTCCGCCACTGGATGAGCGACCGCGAGCTGCTGCTCAACAGCATCCTCCAGCTGACCATGCTGCAGGCCTGGAACCCGCTGTACCTGACCTTCAACGCGCCGCTCTGGTCGCTGTCCACGCTGTTCTTCTTCTACCTCTGCTTCCCGGCGCTGGCGCCGCGGCTGATGCGCATCGGCAACAAGCGGCGGGCGCTGCTGGCGCTGTGGCTGCTGTACCTGGTGCCGCCGCTGCTGCTGGCGCTGCACCAGCAGTACGGCATGCCCTGGACCGGCCTGCTGCACCGCAACCCGATCCTGCGCCTGCCGGAGTTCCTCGGCGGCATCCTCGCCTACGGCCTGTTCCGCGAGCACAAGGACAGCGGCCGCCTGCCCGGCACCGGCGCGGTGCTGGCGCTGGGCGCCTTCGTGGTGGCCAACTTCCTCGCCGCCGACTACCTCTACACCCAGGGCGCGCGGCACTGGTACTTCCTGCTGCACAACGGCCTGCTGCTGCCGGCGCAGTTGGTGCTGGTGTACATCAGCGCCTTGCCGCGCGACCCGCACAGCCCGGCGATCCGCCACTGGTCGCCGCGCCTGGGGGCGGCCTCGCTGTCGCTGTTCGCCCTGCACGTGCCGCTGTTCACCCTGTTCTCCCGCGCCGAGAAGCTGATCCGCGCGCCGGGCGACTGCCTGGCCGACTGGGCCTACTGCATCACCGCGGCCACCGAGCAGCAGCTGTCGCTGTGGCTGTACCCGCTGTTCCTGCTGTTCATGGTGGTCAGCTGCGTGCTGTTCCAGGAGCGCTTGGTGGTACCCACTCGGAAGTGGCTGGTGCGTCACCTGTTACCGCAGGCGGCGCAGAGGCGCCCGGCCACGCTGCCCTGAGGCGCCGCCACCCGGACTTTCGGCGGGTGGCCCGGCGGCCGGCGCTGGTTATGCTCACGGCATGACCACAAGAAGGGACTGACGCATGTTGCGATCGCTGCTGGGCCTGGTTCTCCTGCTGCTGGCCGGTTGCAGTTCCCCCGGCGCCTTCTTCGGCGCCACCGACGGCCAGGCTTTCGCGCCGCTGCGACCCGGCGACGCGCAGCATGCCCTGGTCTACCTCTACCGCCCGCAGAACCAGTGGGCCGACGAGGAACTGGAAGCCCCCGGCCTGTTCCTCAACAACGAGCTGATCGGCAGCCTGCCGAGCAACGGCTACCTGGCCCTGGAGTTCGAACCGGGCAGCTTCAAGCTGGAAATGCGCCGGCCGCTGTTCGGCAGCTTCTGGACCTTCTTCGCCGACGGCCCGCTGGATTTCACCCGTATTTCCAGCTTCATGCTCGAAGCCAAGGCCGGCGGCGTCTACTACCTGCGCTACGACGAGGACCGCGTGCCCGCCAAGCGCAGCCACAGCGAGGGCGACGGCCCGCTGCAACTGATCGAAGCGCGCCTGGCCGAGCCCGAGATCGCCAGCACCCGCCTGGTCCAGGAACCGGCGCAGATCGCCGCCAGCGGCTACGAGGTGCGGCGCCAACGGCGCTTCTGGGAAGGTGTCGGCAAGGCCCTGGACAAGGTCGGCATCTGAACCCCTCCAGGTTATGAGTTGAACTCATAGCTCCTTGAGTTTTTATGCTTACCGGCCCGCAACGGGCCGGTGCTAAAAAATCGCGCAACGGCTCCCGACAACAACAACGAGCGATTGCGCCATGCCTTCATTCCTCCCGCTGCTTTCCCGCTTCCCGCTCGTTCCTCCTCCAACCCCGTCGCGAACCGCCTACTGAACCCGGCTGCCCCGCAGCCCTGCGCCCGGACCTTCGCGGTCCGCGCCCCCGCTCGCCCTGACGATCCCACGAGGTACCCATGAAACAGCTCGATCTCTACATCGGTGAAGGCTTCGAAGGCCCCGGCGTCAACGCCGCGCACATCAACATCCTGCTCGGCCCGCGCAACGGCCCCGCCGGCCAGGCCTTCGCCGGCAGCCTGGCCTCGCCCAGCCAGGGCCACTGCCCGTTCATGGTGATCGCCCAGCCGAACCTCCCGGTCAAGCCGATGACCCTCTACGTGAACAAGGCCCCGATCGGCGGCGACCTGCACGCCAACGCCACCTGGGGCGCGTCCCAGGCCGGCATCGCCAAGGCCGTCACCGAGGCCCTGCTGGACGGCACCCTGCCGGCCGAAGCCGAGGACGAGTGGGCCATCGTCACCGCCAACTGGGTCAACCCGGCCTGCGACGACCTGGATGCCGTCTACCTGAACAACTACAACGCCTGCCGCACCGCCATCCGCGCGGCGCTGGCCTGCAAGCCCGAGCGCGCGCAGCTGGCCGACGTGGTCGGGCAGATCGCCAACCCCTTCTACACCCCCAAAGCCTGAGGTCGCCGCCATGCAATACATCCGTCTCGGCAACTCCGGCCTGCAGGTCTCCAAGCTGTGCCTGGGCACCATGAACATGGGCACCCCGGACTGGAAGCCGTGGATCTTCGACGAACAGCGCAGCGAACCGATCGTGAAGCACGCGCTGGACGCCGGGGTGAACTTCATCGACCTGGCCGACTTCTACTCCGCCGGTGTCGGCGAGGAAGTGGTGGGGCGCATCCTCAAGCGCCTGGTGCGCCGCGAGGACATCGTGGTCACCACCAAGGTCGGCTACGGCACCCGCCAGGGCATCAACGCCAGCGGCCATTCGCGCAAGCACATCCTGGACAGCATCGACGCCTCCCTGGCCCGGCTGGGCATGGACTACGTCGACATCTACATGCTGCATTTCTATGACCTGAACACCCCGGTGGAAGAGGCGATGGGCGCGCTGAACGACATCGTCCGCGCCGGCAAGGCCCGCTACATCGGCGTGTCCACCATGCTCACCGGGCAGTTGGCGAAAATCCTCATGGCCTGCGAGCGCAACGGCTGGGTCAAGCCGATCAACATGCAGCTGCAGCTCAACTGCGCCTACCGCGAGGAAGAACGCGAGATGATCCCCTTCTGCCGCGACCAGGGCCTCGGCGTCTCGGTGTTCAGCCCGCTGGCCCGCGGCCTGCTGACCGGCGATGCGCAATCCACGCGCAACCAGACCGATTTCTTCACCCAGCAGATGTACGCCGACGAGGCCTCCTTCGAGATCGCCCGCTCGGTGCAGCGCGTGGCCCGGCGCCGCGGCGTGAGCAACGCGCAGGTCGCCCAGGCCTGGGTGCTCAATCACCCCGGCGTGGACTGCATGCTGGTCGGCGCCGACACCACGGCGCAGTTCGACAGCGCCCTGGCCGCCCTGGAGACGCGCCTGGACGAGGAAGAACTCTACGAACTGGAGCGCAACTACACACCCTGCGACCTGATCAACGACTACACCGCCGGCAAGCGCATCCTCCGCGTGGCCCGGCCGATGCGCGAGACCTTTTCGCTGACGGAGGCCGTGGCATGAGCGCACTGCTGAAAGCCGGCCACTACATCGACGGACAGTGGCACAGCGGCGGCCCGACCTACGCGGTACGCAACCCGGCCACCGGCGAGGTGGTCATTGAGGTGCCGCGCGGCGGCGCCGAGGAAACCAACGCCGCCATCGCCGCCGCCGAGCGCGCCCTGCCGGCCTGGCGCGCTCTGCTGGCCAAGGAGCGCGCGGCGCGCCTGCGCCGCTGGGCCGAACTGATGCTGGCCAGCCAGGACGAACTGGCGCGCCTGCTCAGCCGCGAGCAGGGCAAGCCGCTGGCCGAGGCGAAGGGCGAGGTGGCTTACGCCGCGAGCTTCCTCGAATGGTTCGCCGAGGAAGCCAAGCGCGTGTACGGCGACGTGATCCCCTCGCCCAAGACCGACGCGCGCATCGTCGTCACCAAGCAGCCGATCGGCGTGGTGGCCGCCATCACCCCGTGGAACTTCCCCCTGGCCATGGTCACCCGCAAGGTCGGCCCGGCCCTGGCGGCGGGCTGCACGCTGATCCTCAAGCCCTCGGAAGAGACGCCGCTGTCGGCCTTCGCCCTGGCCGTGCTGGCCGAGCAGGCGGGCATCCCCGCCGGGGTGTTCAACATCGTCTCCGGCGACGCCCCGGCCATCGGCGGCGCGCTGCAGGCCTCGGGCGTGGTGCGCAAGCTGTCGTTCACCGGCTCCACCCGCACCGGCAAGCTGCTGATGCGCCAGGCCGCGGACACCCTGAAGAAGGTCTCCCTGGAACTGGGCGGCAACGCGCCCTTCATCGTCTTCGCCGACGCCGACCTGGACGCCGCGGTGCGCGGCGCCATGGCCTCGAAGTTCCGCAACACCGGGCAGACCTGCGTGTGCGTCAACCGCTTCTACGTGCAGGACGAGGTGTACGAAGCCTTCACCGCCAAGCTCGCCGAAGCGGTGCGCGCGCTGCGCGTGGGCAACGCCCTGGAAGGCGACACCGAGCAGGGCCCGCTGATCAACGAAGCGGCCCTGGCCAAGGTCGAGCAGCACGTCGGCGATGCCCTGGAGAAGGGCGCCCGGCTGCTCTGCGGCGGCCAGCGTCATGCCCTGGGCGGCACCTTCTACGAGCCCACGGTGCTGGCCGAGGCGAACGCCGGGATGCTCATTGCCGGCGAGGAAACCTTCGGTCCGGTGGCCGCCTGCTTCCGCTTCCGCGACGAGGCCGAGGCGCTGCGCCTGGCCAACGACACGCCCTACGGCCTCTCCGCCTACTTCTACAGCCGCGACATCGGCCGCGTCTGGCGCATGGCCGAGGGCCTGGAGGCGGGCATGGTCGGCATCAACGAAGGGATCATCTCCACCGAGGTGGCGCCCTTCGGCGGCATCAAGGAATCCGGCCTGGGCCGCGAGGGCTCCAAATACGGCCTCGACGACTACCTGGAGATCAAGTACCTGCTGCTCGGCGGCCTGTCCGACTGACGCCGCCCCGCATGCAGCCGCGGCCACGCCGCTAAGGAGTTCCGCCAACCGCCGCCGCCCCGACCGGTGCGGCGGTCATCCTTCCGTTCAGACAACAAGAAAAAACTCGGAGACGATCATGTCGGGTAACACAGTCAGAATCGATGACCTGCCCATCGGCAGGTTCCACATCAAGATCGCCGGCCTCACCTTCGGCGCCCACTTCACCGACGGCTACATCCTCGGGCTGATCGGTATCGCCTTCACCCTGATCAACCCGCAACTGAACCTCGACCCCTTCTGGCAGGGCCTGATCGGCAGCTCGGCGCTGCTCGGCCTGTTCTTCGGCAGCCTGTTCTTCGGCTGGATTTCCGACCACCTGGGGCGGCAGAAAATCTTCCTCATCAGCTTCGTGCTGATCACCCTGGCCTCGCTGCTGCAGTTCTTCGCCGAGACGGCGCTGCAACTGTTCCTCTGCCGGGTGCTGATCGGCATCGGCCTGGGCGGCGACTTCAGCGTCGGCCACGCCATGCTCGCCGAGTTCTCGCCGAAGAAGCACCGCGGCGTGCTGCTGGGCTCCTTCAGCGTGATCTGGACCTTCGGCTACGTCGCCGCCACCTTCGTCGGCACCGCCATGCTCGGCCTGGGCGACGACGCCTGGCGCTGGATGCTGGCATCCTCGGCGATCCCCGCCGCCATGATCCTGATCGCCCGCATCGGCACCCCGGAATCGCCGCGCTGGCTGGTGCACAAGGGCCGTGTGGAAGAAGCGCGGGCCATAGTGCGCAAGCACCTGGGCGCGCACGTGGTGCTCGACGACGAGATCGCCGAGGAGCACAAGGGCGGCTTCCGCCAGCTGTTCAGCGCGCAGTACCGCAAGCGCACCGCGTTCAACTGCCTGTTCTTCATCTGCATCGTCATGCCGTACTTCGCCATCTACACCTTCCTGCCGTCGATCCTGCAGAAGATGGGCCTGGCCGAGGGTTTCGGCACCGAGATGCTGCTCAACGCGCTGCTGGTGGTGGGCGCCCTGCTGGGCATCTGGTGCACGGTTAAATTCACCCGCCGCGGCTTCCTCATCGGCTCCTTCCTGATCCTCTCCGCCGCGCTCTTCCTGCTGGTGCTGCTGCCCGGCAGCCTGGCCTGGCTGATGGTGGCGACCTTCGGCCTGTTCACCCTGGTGCTCTCGGCGGTGAGCAACCTGGTCGGCGTCTACCCGGCGGAAAGCTTCCCCACCGAGGTGCGCGCCGGCGGCATCGGCCTGGCCACCGCCGCCAGCCGCCTGGGCTCGGCGCTGAGCACCTTCCTGCTGCCGGTCAGCGTGGCCGGCATCGGCCTCAACCCGACCATGGCCATCCTCGCCGGCATCCTCCTGTTCGGCGCGCTGATCTCCATGGCCTGGGCGCCGGAGACCAAGTACCTGACGCTGACCGACGCCGGCAGGGGCGAAGGCGAGGCGGGGCCGGCGCAGCCGGCGGCGAAGGTGATGGCAGTACTCTAGCCGGCCGTGTCAGGGAGCCTGCGGTGAAGGGGCTCCCTGTTCAGGTTGGGAGGCGAAATGGCTTTTCTCCCATTCCCGATCGGGACGTTTCGGACATGGAGCGGGGATGCATGCGCTGTATGAGCTTGTGCAATAATTGAGCACTGCACGAGGTGCTCATGACTGCAAAAGCGAAGACAGGGAAGGAAAGAAAGGCTATCCAGCCCGGAGCTGTTCCCATTGAAGTGCCTGTTACCGATCCTGAAGAGACCGGACGCTACCTGCATGTCCATCTGGACGACGAGGAAGAGCAGAAGAATCTCTATGCCGCCATCATTCGTGCCGCGGACATGAAAAGCCCGGAAATCGTGGCGGAACATATCGAGCCATACAATCATGCCATGCGGAGTTTCCAATACAGCAGCAGTCGGATTGCGAGCGCCTTGTCCGAAGCGGTGAGAGGTCATGAGCCGATGCACGTGGCATCGCTCCAGGCGAGGGATGCGTCACGGGATACCGATCGATTCGCAGCTTGTGGTGAGACGGTTCTGAATGTCCGACGGGCACTGGACATGCTGGAGAACCCACCGAAGGCTAACAAGGCCTTGAAGAAGATCCTCTCGCTGCGCTGACTGCTGGCGCTAAGAAGAATGAATGGATTTCATCACTGTCGACTTCGACAAGTCGGTGAACCGCAGGACGTTTGACTGCGTCTCTCCAGACCTCAACGACTACATCGTCAAATACGCCTCCCAGGATCAGAAGCGCCATCTGTCCAGGACATTCCTGGCGCTGGGAAGGGAGCGAACGCTCCTCGGGTACTACACGCTGGCGAGTACGTCGGTTCGCCTCGAGGACGTGGCCGAGCAGGAGCGGAAACGGCTCCCGCGCTATCCGCTTCCGGCAGTGCTGCTGAGTCGTCTGGCAGTGGATAGGTCGTGCCAACGGCAGGGGTTGGGGCAACGACTACTCGCTGATGTATTTCGCCGCCTCTATGCAATGTCGAAGCATGCCGGTATCGCTTTCCTGGCAGTCGACGCCAAGGATGAGGCGGCGGCAAGGTACTACAAGTCGCTGGGTTTCGAATCTTCCGATATGGACCGGTTACGCCTGGTGTATCCGACAGCGCCTCTTTTTGAAGAGCTTGCCCATCAGGATTCGAGCGGGCGGCCCCCAGCTACCGGCATCCGTAAGTAGATACCGCTAGGCACCTCAGGCTGTTCTGGAGGTGCCATCCGGCAACGGCGGATAACGCTTCGCGTTATGCGCCCTACGGTCGGGGGATGTCCTGCTCCAGGCGCCTGGTCGAAGAGGGCCACGCCGAGGGTGCCCTCCAGGGCTGCTAGGCACCGGGAGACGGCCGCGTGGCCTTAGGGGCTCATCAGCCCGCGGATGCGCCGGGTGAGGTCGTCCAGCTGGCGCAGGGTGCCGACGTCGTGGGCGCGTTCGTCGTCCGCCTGCGATAGGCCCAGGGCGACGTTGGCCAGGGCGTGGACCCGCGCGGGTTCCACGCCCAGTACGTGGGCGACGCGCTTGGCGGTGGCGGTATCGTTCAGGGCTTCCTGGGCTGCGTCGAGCAACTCCTTCAGCAGTCGCTCGTCCAGCAGGTTCAGTGTGTGCTTGATAGACATGATCGGGTCCTTGCGGTGGCGATTTCCGGCGTCCGTGAGCGGGGGCGGACTCCAGCGCATGATCTTGGACCGCCATGCCTTTGGGAGGAGCGGCAAGGTCTGTGCAATTCCTCCGAGTCGGACGGGGGAGATTTCCACGCGAGGGGCGAAGCTGTCGGCAAATCCTCAAAACGGCTAGGGGTTGCTCATCAGTTCCAGCCAGTCCTGGAAGCGCTGCACCTTGGACAGGCCGCGCTTGTCGGCGGGGATGTCCAGCCAGTAGCCATAGGGGCCGAGCACTTCCACCGGGGTGATCGGCAGCAGGCTGCCGGCGGCCAGTTCGCGTTCGATCATCTGCCGGTCGATCACCGCCAGGCCGCCGCCGGCCAGGGCAGTGTGGATGACCTGGTCGAGGGTGCTGAACTCGATGCCGCTGCCGGCGTCGACGTCGTTGCGGCCCACGGCTTCCAGCCAGTTCTCCCAGACCTTCAGGCGCTTGCCTTCGTGGAGGATGTGCAGCAGCGGGTGGGCGTGCAGCTCCGGCGGGCGTTCGCCGTCGAACAGCTCCGGGCTGGCCACGGCGATGTGCCGTTCCATCACCAGCAACTGGCTGTGGCAGTGGGCGGCGGCCTCCAGGCCGAAGCGGATGCGGCAGTCCAGTTCGCCGGGGTTGTCCGCGTCCTGGGCGTTGGTCACGCTCAGGCTGATGTCCGGGTAGCGCTGGAGGAAGCTGCGCAGCCGCGGCGACAGCCAGCGCGTGCCCCAGGTCGGCGGTGCGAGGATGCGCAGGCGCTGGCGCAGGTTGGGCACGCGCACCGCCTGCAGGGCGCGCTCGATGCGGTCGAAGGCCTCGCCCAGGTGCGGCGCCAGGGCGCTGCCGGTCTCGGTGAGGGTCAGGCCGCGCGGCGTGCGCACGAACAGGCTGACGCCCAGGTAGTCCTCCAGTTGCTTGATCTGCCGGCTGACCGCGCCCTGGGTGACGTTGAGCGCCTCGGCGGCGCGGTTGAAGCTGCGGTGGTGGGCGACTTCCTCGAAGACCCGGAGCATGTTCAGGGGCGGCAGGCTGCGCATGGGGCGGCTTCCGAAAGGGCGCGCGGGGTGGCGCGCGCGGGCTGGTCGTGGTGCGCCGATTCTAGCGCCGGGGCCGGTCCTGCAAACATGCGTTTTTCTCCGGTTCGCCCGGCGATTTAGTCGTTTGTGCGCGGCTCGCGCCAGGGGCTAGTTTCGGCCGCGCACAAGGTGTGGGGGGAGTGTCCGCGCCGGTGCGCCGAATAACGACAAGAACTTCGCCGAGGCTTTTCATTGTGGCCAGATTTCCCCTGCCGCGCCGCTGTGCGCACCTGCTGTTTCCCGTCCTGCTGACTTGCAGCGCCGCCGCCCTGGCGGTGCCGGTGACGGACGAACTCGACGTCGGCGGCGCCATCCGCGCGCGCTTCGACCACGACCCGGACCGCGACATCGACAAGGCCGGCTTCGACACCCTGATGCTGCGCGCCACCTATACCTCCGACAGCTGGATAGGCGCGGCGCGCTACCGCTTCTACGGCAAGCAGTACCCCTACCAGTACACCGATCACATCGGCGACGTCGCCTTCGCCGAGTACGCCTGGGTCGGCTACCGCTTCGACGCCGAGCGCCAAGTGCAGGTCGGCCTCAACCAGATTCCCTTCGGCCTGCAGCCGTTCTTCGGCAGCACCTTCTACGAGACCCTCGGCAACGTGGTGGGCCTGGAGGACGTCTCGGCGGTGGGCGCCAAGTACATCCAGCAGCAGGGCGACTGGAACCTGCAGGCGGGCCTGTACGGCCGCCCGGCCTGGCCGGGGCGCGGCACCAGCAACGGCAGCACCTACTCCACCGTGGTGACCTCGGCCGACGACTACGTGCCCGAGGGCACCCGCAACCAGGAACGGCAGATCGTGGTCGCGCGCCTGGCGCGCTCGCTGCAGCTGGGCGACTGGAAGTCCGAGGTGGGCGTGTCGGCCCTGACTTCGCGCCTGGAGAACAAGGACACCCACGACGCCGGCCGGCGCAACGCCTACGCCCTGCACTACCTGGGGCAGAACGGCCCCTGGGGCGTGCAGCTGCAGGCCGGGCGCCAGCAGATGTCGCCGCGCAACCCGGGCAGCGACGAGGTGGTCAGCTTCGGCGGCTACGACGGCACCTTCAACGTCGCCAGCCGCGGCAACCTCTACGTCGGCGACCTCAGCTACAGCTTCCCCGGCACCTTCGTCGGCGGCTGGGTGAGCGGCCTGAAGGTGTACGGCAACTACAGCCGCTTCGACAAGTCGGCCAGCGGCTTCGACGCCTCCGAGCGCTTCATCCTCGGCACCTCGTTCTCAGTGCGTTCCTTCTACATCGCCGTGGAATGGCTCAACGGCCGCAACGACCCCTACATCGGCGGCAGCAGCTACACCGACAGCCTGGCCCAGGGTGGCACCGACCACTGGGAGAACCAGCTGTACGCCAACGTCGGTTATTACTTCTGAAAACCTGTCTACGACCTGCTGCGCGTCGGCATAACTGCGTTGAAGACAGGCGAGGAATGCTCATTTAGCGGCCTAAACTCCGCTTCCTCGCCTGTCTTCGCCTTGTTCTGCTCTAGCTCGCGAGGTCGTAAACAGGTTTTGAGTGAGGAGCCCTTGCGGCCGCGGTGACTCCGCGGCCGCTGCCATACTCCAATGCGCATGCCGCGTCCAACGGGGGCGCGAGGGGAGGGCCAGCGATGAAGCGCAAGATCCCGGCGCTCAATGCACTCAAGGCGTTCGAGGTGGCCGGCAGCACCGGCAGCTTCACCCGCGCCGCCGAACTGCTCAACGTCACCCAGAGCGCGGTCAGCCGCCAGGTGCGCCAGTTGGAGGAGCAGCTCGGCGAGCCGCTGCTGCAGCGCCGCCACCACCACCTGCAACTGACCGACGCCGGGCGCATGCTGCTGCGCGCGCTGCAGCAGTCGTTCGACCGCATCGAGCTGACGGTGCGCGGCATCCAGCAGCGCCAGCACCTCAACCGCCTGCGCCTGAACGCCCCGCCGACCTTCGCCAGCCGCTGGCTGCTGCCGCGCCTGGGGCGCCTGCGCGAGGCCCATCCGGGGCTGGAGGTGACCCTCACCACGCACCTGCAGGACAGCCTGGCCGAGACCGGCACCCTGGACTGCGCCATCCGCTTCGGCAACGGCGAGTGGGAGGGCCTGGACAGCTCGCTGCTGATGCACGAGAAGCACATCGCCGTATGCGCGCCGAGCCTGCTGGCGCAGCGCGAGGAAACGGAGCAGGGGATGCCGCTCAATGGCATGACCCTGCTGCACGTGCTGGCCCGCGACGACCAGCGCTACCTGACCTGGCGCCACTGGCTGGATGCGGCGAAGATCCAGGGCGTCGACCTGGAGGGCGGCTACGAGTTCGACCTGCTGGACATGGCCATCCGCGCCGCCATCGACGGCCTGGGCGTGACCATGGCCGACCGCCAGATGGTGGCCCGCGAGCTGGTGGCCGGGCAGTTGGTGCAACTGCTCGACGTACAGGTGGACGGCCACCAGTCCTACTGGTGGGTGAGCCGCCCGGGGCAGGAACTGCCGGAGCACGTGGAGCGCTTCCGCGACTGGCTGCTGGAAGAGGTGCGCCTGGCCGAGCGCAGCCTGGACAGCGCCGCGCACATCGTCAGCCCGCGCTGAAACGCCGCCGGGTAACATGCGGAAAACGCAGGTTGCCCGGCATTATTAATCGTTTGTCCGACCTGCCGCGCCTGTCGAAACTTGGCCATCCAAGAACGACAAGAGTGTTTCCCATGCCTGCCCGCACCCGCCTGCCGGCGCGGCCTAGCGCCCGCCCCGCGTCGCTCCTGTCGTTCCTCCGCCACCGCGCTGCTTGAACCACAGGAATGCCCATGCGTACTGACCAGAACTTCATCGACGGCCGTTTCCGCGACGGCTCCGTGGCCGCCCGCATCGCCGTGTCCGACCCGGCCACCGGGGCCTGCATCGCCGAGGTGCCGGCCGCCAGCGAGGCCGAGGTGCGCCAGGCCGTGGAAGCCGCGCAACGCGCCCAGCGCGACTGGGCCAGGCTGCCGGCCATCGAGCGCGGCGAATACCTGCGGCGTTTCGCCGAGGCCATCGAGCGCAACGCCGCACGCATCGGCGAGGCGCTGGCCCGCGAGTCCGGCAAGAGCCTGCAGGACGCCACCAACGAGGCGGTCTACGCCGCGCAGATCACCCGCTACCACGCCGAGTGGGCGCGGCGCATCGAGGGCGAGGTGATCCCCAGCGACTCCCGCGACGAAACCATCCTGCTGCAACGCGAGCCGATCGGCGTGGTGGCCTGCCTGATCCCCTTCAACTACCCGGTCTACACCCTGCTGCGCAAGGTCGCCCCGGCGCTGATCACCGGCAACACGGTGGTGGTGCGGCCGAGCAACAACACCCCGACCTCGGCCTTCGAGGTCGCCCGCGCCGCCGCCGAGGCCGAGCTGCCGGCCGGCGTGTTCAACGTGCTGACCATGGTCCACGAGGTCGCCGCCACGCTCTGCCAGCACCCGGCGGTGGGCATGATCACCCTGACCGGCAGCGTCGGCGCCGGGCGCACCGTGCTCGACTACTGCAAGGCGAACATCGCCAAGCCGTCGCTGGAGCTGGGCGGCAAGACCCCGGCGATCATCGAGGCCGACGCCGACCTGGAGCAGGCGGCCAGCGCCATCGCCGCCTCCAAGACCACCCACTGCGGCCAGCTGTGCACCGCCATCGAGCGCGTGTACGTGCAGGCCAGCGTGCACGACCGCTTCCTCGCCCTGCTGCGCGACAAGCTCGCCGCGGTGCGCAGCGGCGACCGCGGCGAGGACCCGAGCCGCATGGGCCCGCTGGTCAACGAGCGTTCGCGCCAGGAAATCCATGCCAAGGTGCAACGCGCCCTGGCCGAAGGTGCCCGGCTGGAATGCGGCGGCGTGCTGCCGGAAGGGCCGGGCCACTTCTACCCGGCGACCCTGCTGAGCAACTGCCGCCAGGACATGGAGATCGTCCAGGAGGAAATCTTCGGCCCGGTGCTGCCGGTGCTGCGCTACGAGAGCCTCGACGAAGCCCTGGCCATGGCCAACGACCACCAGTTCGGCCTGTCCTCGGTGCTCTACAGCGAGAACTACCGCACGGCGATGAAGGTGGCCAACGCCATCGAGGCCGGCGAGCTGTACGTCAACCGCACCCCCGCCGACCCCTACCAGGGCTTCCACGCCGGCTGGAAGCGCTCGGGCCTGGGCGGCGACGACGGCAAGCACGGGATGCTGGAGTTCACCCAGACCCGCCTGGTGGTCCTGAAGTACTGACGAGCCGCGCCGGGCGCCTGCCTGCGCCCGGCGCGCGCCGCGCTTTTCCGACAACCCGCCGGTGCCAGCGCCGGCCACGAGACGCATGATGAAAAAAACAATAAGTGCAGAGGCCATGCCCATGGCCGTTCCGTCCAGCGCCAACCTGTCGCGCTACCTGCAACTGGCGTTGCTGGTGCTCGCCGCCGGCGCCATCTACCCCATGCTCTATCTGCGCCAGGTGTACCAGAGCACCATGCTCGAGGCCCTGGCCATCGGCAACAGCGAGCTGGGCTACCTGTATTCCATCCTCGGCAGCGCCTTCCTGGTCAGCTACCTGCCCAGCGGCTGGCTGGCCGACCGCATCGCGCCGCGCTACCTGATCAGCTTCTCGCTGCTGGGCACCGGCGTGCTGGGCCTGTGGTACGCGCAGTTGCCCGGCTTCCAGGCGCTGCTGGCGATCTTCTGCGGCTTCGGCATCACCACCGGGCTGACCTTCTGGGCCTCGCTGATCAAGCGGGTGAACATGCTCGCCGGCGAGGCCGAGCAGGGCCGCTTCTTCGGAGTACTCGACGGCGGCCGCGGGCTGGTGGAGGCGCTGCTGGCCACCGTGGCCATCGCGCTGTTCGCCTACGTCACCGAAACCCGCGGCGAGCGCAACGCCGAGGGCCTGCAACTGGTCATCCACCTCTATGCCGCCTGCTGCATCGTCCTCGGCGTGGTGCTGATGATGCTGCGCGACCCGCAAGGCGCGCAGGGCGAGCGCGCCGCCTCGGGCAAGGGCAACCTGCTGGAAGACCTGCGCACCCTGGCGCGCATCCCCGAGCTGTGGCTGGTGACCGCCATCGTGTTCTGCGGCTACCACTTCTTCTGGGCCACCTACAGCTTCTCGGCCTACCTGCAGGAAGGCGGCTTCGGCCTCAGCGCGACCATGGCCGGGCTGATCACCACCATCAAGCTGTGGATGCGCCCGGTCGGCGGCATCGGCGGCGGCTGGCTGGGCGACCGCTTCTCCAAGACCGGGGTGCTGACCTGGGCCATGCTGCTCTCGGCCCTGGGCATGCTCGGCCTGGTGCTGCTGCCGAGCCTGCACGTGCTGAGTGTGCTGGTGTTCCTGGTGATCTTCATCGGCCTGATGACCTACGCCATCCGCGGCCTGTACTGGGCCATCCTCGACGACTGCCACATCCCCCTGCGCGTCACCGGCCTGGCCATCGGCATCATTTCCCTGGTCGGCTATTCGCCGGACGTCTTCCTGCCGCTGCTCAACGGCTGGATCACCGACCGCTTCCCCGGCTTCGTCGGCTACCAGATCTACTTCTCCTACGTCGTGGCGGTGGGCCTGCTGGGCGTGGTCGCCACCCTGATCCTGAAGAAACGCATCGACAAGAGAGCGCGCCAAGCATGAAAGTCGTCTCCCTGCAGACCCACGTGGTCGCCGTCCCGCCGCCGCACATCGGCGGCATGTACTGGCTGTTCGTGACCCTCAAGACCGACTGCGGCATCGAGGGCGTCGGCGAAATCTACGCCGCCACCTTCCACCCCAGGGCGATGGTCCCGGTGATCGAGGACGTGTTCCAGCGCTACCTGCTGGACCAGGACCCGCACCACATCGAGCGCTTCTTCCGCCGCGCCTATTCCAGCGGCTTCACCCAGCGCCCCGACCTGACCATGATGGGCGTGGTCAGCGGCCTGGAGATGGCCTGCTGGGACATCGTCGGCAAGGCGGCGAACAAGCCGGTGTACGAGCTGCTCGGCGGCAAGGTCCACGAGCGCCTGCGTTCCTACACCTACCTGTACCCGAAGAACGCCCGGGGCGAGTACGACTACTCCGACCCGGACCTGGCCGCCGAATGCGCGGTGCACAACATGAACCTCGGCTTCAGCGCGCTGAAGTTCGACCCGGCCGGGCCCTACACCGCGTTCTCCGGCCACCAGCTGTCGCTGGAGGTGCTGGAGCGCTGCGAGACCTTCTGCCGCAAGATCCGCGAAGCGGTGGGCAGCAAGTGCGACCTGCTGTTCGGCACCCACGGGCAGATGGTGCCGTCCTCGGCCATCCGCCTGGCCAGGCGCCTGGAGAAGTACGACCCGCTGTGGTTCGAGGAACCCATCCCGCCGGGCCAGGAAGAGGCCATGGGCCAGGTCGCGGCCAAGACCAGCATCCCCATCGCTACCGGCGAGCGGCTGACCACCAAGTACGAGTTCTTCCGCCTGCTGCAGGCCGGCGGCGCGTCGATCCTGCAGATGAACGTGGGGCGCTGCGGCGGCCTGCTCGAAGGCAAGAAGATCGCCTCCATGGCCGAAGCCTTCTACGCGCAGATCGCCCCGCACCTGTACAACGGCCCGATCGGCGCGGCGGCCAGCTTCCAGCTGGCGACCTGCACGCCGAACTTCCTGATCCAGGAAAGCATCGGCACCTGGGACGGCTTCCACGCGGAAATCCTCAAGAAACCGCTGCACTGGGAAGACGGCTACATCATCCCCTCCAGCGAGCCCGGCCTGGGCGTGGAGCTGGACATGGACGTGGTGTGCCGGCATTCCCCCTACACCGGCGAGCGCCTGCACCTGCAGATGGGCCCGGACCCGGTCGACGTCAAGGACAACGCCCCGGCCAAGGGCTGACACCCGCGCCCGCGCCGGCCGGCGCGGGCCCCCTTACTTGCGGTACGAGATTCATGACTTACGACTACATCATCGTCGGCGCCGGCTCGGCCGGCTGCATCCTGGCCAGCCGCCTGAGCGAGTCCGGCGAATACAACGTCCTGCTGCTGGAGGCCGGCGGCAAGGATTCCTCGCCCTGGTTCAAGGTGCCGGTGGGCTTCGCCAAGCTCTACTACAACCCGACCTTCAACTGGATGTACTACAGCCAGCCGCAGCAGCAGCTCGCCGGCCGCCAGCTGTATGCGCCGCGCGGCAAGGTGCAGGGCGGCTCCGGCTCGATCAACGCGATGATCTACGTGCGCGGCCAGGCCCACGACTTCGACGACTGGGCGGCCAACGGCAACGACGGCTGGTCGTTCAAGGAGGTGCTGCCGTACTTCCGCAAGCTGGAATCGCACCCGCTGGGCGACAGCGAGTACCACGGCGGCAGCGGGCCGATCCGCATCAGCCCGATGAAGGGCCACACCCACCCGATCTGCGACGCCTTCCTCAAGGGCTGCGAGGAACTCGGCTACCCACGCAGCGAGGACTTCAACGGCGCGCACTTCGAAGGCGCCGGCATCTACGACGTCAACACCCGCGACGGCCAGCGCTGCTCCAGCAGCTTCGCCTACCTGCACCCGGCGCTGGGCCGGCCGAACCTGAACATCGAGCGCCACGCCCAGGTGGAGCGCGTGCTGTTCGACGAGAACAGGCGCGCCGTCGGCGTGAGCCTCAGCCAGCATGGCGTGCAGCGCGAATTCCGCGCGCGCCGCGAAGTGATACTGGCAGCCGGCGCGGTGGACTCGCCGAAGCTGCTGCAACTCTCCGGCGTGGCCGACCGCGAGCTGCTGCGCCAGCATCACATCCCGGAAGTGCTGCACCTGCCGGCGGTGGGCAAGAACCTCCAGGACCACCTGTGCGTCAGCTACTACTACAAGGCCAACGTGCGCACCCTCAACGACGACTTCGGCTCGCTGCTGGGCCAGGCGAAGCTGGGCCTGGAGTACCTGTTCACCCGCAAGGGCCCGCTGTCGATGAGCGTCAACCAGAGCGGCGGTTTCTTCCGCAGCGACGACGAGCAGGCGCATCCGAACCTGCAGCTGTACTTCAACCCGCTGTCCTACCAGATTCCCAAGAGCAGCAAGGCCAGCCTCAAGCCGGAGCCGTACTCGGGCTTCCTGCTGTGCTTCAACCCATGCCGCCCGACCAGCCGCGGCGAAGTGCGCATCGCCTCGAAGAACCCGGCCGACGCGGCGCTGATCGACCCCAACTACCTGAGCACGCAGAAGGACATCGACGAGGCCATCCAGGGCAGCCGGCTGATCCGCAGGATCATGAACGCCCCGGCGCTCAAGGCGGTGACCGTGGAGGAAATGCTGCCAGGCCCGGCGGTGCAGTCCGACGAGGCCATGCTGCAGTACTTCCGCGAGAACTGCGGCTCCATCTACCACCTGTGCGGCAGCTGCGCCATGGGTGCCGACCCGCAGTCCAGCGTGGTCGACAAGCGCCTGCGGGTGCACGGCATCGAGGGCCTGCGCGTGGTGGATGCGTCGATCTTCCCCAACGTCACCTCCGGCAACACCAACGCGGCGGTGATGATGGTGGCGGAGAAGGGCGCCGAGCTGATCCTGGAGGATGCCCGCCAGGTCCGGGCCGAAGTGCCGCAGCGCCTGGCGGTGTAGTAGCGGCCTATTACCCGCCGCGGCGGGGAGTGGCTAACCTGTCTGGCATGCCCGGCCACCCATGGCCGGGCCTCTGCCCGGAGGAATGCTGCGATGGCCGCGAAGAAGATCCTGATGCTGGTCGGCGACTATGCCGAGGACTACGAAACCATGGTGCCGTTCCAGGCGCTGCAGATGGTCGGCCACGTCGTCCACGCGGTGTGCCCGGACAAGAAGGCCGGGCAGAGCGTGCGCACCGCCATCCACGACTTCGAGGGCGACCAGACCTACAGCGAGAAGCCGGGGCACAACTTCGCCCTCAACGCCGACTTCGCCACGGTTCGTGCTGAAGACTACGACGCTCTGCTGATCCCCGGCGGCCGCGCCCCGGAATACCTGCGCCTGAACGCCAGGGTGATCGAACTGGTGAAAGCCTTCGACGCCGCGAAGAAACCCATCGCCGCCGTCTGCCACGGCGCCCAGCTGCTGGCCGCGGCCGGCGTGCTGAAAGGCCGTTCCTGCAGCGCCTACCCGGCCTGCGGCCCGGAAGTGAAGCTGGCCGGCGGCGAATACGTGGACATCCCGGTGGACGCCGCCCACGTCGACGGCAACCTGGTCAGCGCCCCGGCCTGGCCGGCGCATCCGGCGTGGCTGGCGAAGTTCCTCGAAGTGCTCGGCACCAAGATCAGCCTGTAGACTGGCGAGCGCGCCTAAAAAAGAAGGAGGCAGAGCATGTGCGAACTCTACGTGAAGGCCGACCCGATCCTCTACGAGTCGCGCTCCCGGTCCCTGCGCATCCGCGGCGTGGTCACCACCCTGCGCCTGGAGAACCAGTTCTGGGACATCCTGCGGGAGATTGCCGAAGTGGACGGCATGACCACCAACCAACTGATCGCCAAGCTCTACGACGAGGTGATGGACTACCGCGGCGAAGTGGTCAACTTCGCCTCCTTCCTGCGCGTGAGCTGCACCCGCTACCTGGCCCAGCGCCGCGACAACATCGTGGAGCTGAGCCGGGTGCCGCGCAGCGCCTGATCCCCGCTCCTGTAGCGGGCCCTGCCCGCGATTTCGCGCGCAGGGCGCGCTCCTACATGGGAATGCCGCGGGCGGCGCTTTTCGTAGGATGGCGTTGAGCGAAGCGATACCCATCAGCGCAACCGCATGGGTTTCGCAGGCTCAACCCATCCTACGAAGAGCGCCTCGGCGCAATCGCGTATGAATCCAGCGAGCATGGCTTTTCGTAGGATGGTGTTGAGCGAAGCGATACCCATCAGCGCAACCGCATGGGTTTCGCAAGCTCAACCCATCCTACGAAGAGCGCCTTGGCGCAATCGCGGAGGAATCCGCGCCGGGGAATACGCGGCCAAGTCGCGCCAGCTCACGTATAATGGAATTTCAGCCCCTGAAGCGAGGCATCGACTGGTGAAAACCCCCAGCCTGGAAGCCAAGAAGGCCTACTGCGCCAAGACCCGTCGTTCCAACTACGCGGCCAGCCTGCGTCTGGAAGGCTACGAAGTTACTGAGAGCGACGCCGCCCGCGAATTGCCCAGCCGCGAAGCGGTCCTGCGCGCCTACCGCAAGCAGGCCTGAGCCTGGACAAGTACGGCGCCGGCCAGGACCCGTACTGCTATCCGGGTACGAACGTCCTGCGCAATCGCCTCGATCTTCACAGCGATGACCTGCTGTCCCGCGCCGAGCGCGACCTTTCCGAAATCGCCGCCAGCCATCTCGACTTCGAACCGCCGCCTTACGACCTGGCATACCTGAAACGCATCCACCATGCCCTGTTCCAGGACCTCTACGACTGGGCCGGGCAGATTCGCAGCGTGGATATCTCCAAGCGCGACACCCATTTCTGCAACGTCAATCGCATCGAACCGGAGGCCGACAAGATCTTCCGCGCCATGGCGCGAGCCAACTGGTTCGAGGGCTACGAGCATGAGCGACTGATAGTGGCCGTGGCCGAGCATTACGGCGACCTCAACATGATCCACCCGTTCCGCGAGGGCAATGGCCGGGCCCAGCGCATCCTGTTCGAGCACCTGATCGTCAACGTCGGATTCGAGGTCAGTTGGTGGGCGGTGGAAGAGAACGAGTGGATTGGCGCCAATATCGACGCAGTGCTCTGCGACTACAGGGCGCTGGAACGCATCTTCGCGCGCTGCATCGGCCAACCCATCGGATCGTAGGGCGGATGACCGTTCGCGGTTATCCGCCGTTGGCGTTGGCGCGGTGGCGTATAACGCCTGGGGCGTTATGCGCCCTACGGTTTCCGCAGGCATGAAAAAGCCCGGCGCATGGCCGGGCTTCTTCCTGGCGCGAAAGCGAAGGCTTACTTCACTTCCACCGCCAGGCTGTGGGCGATCTTGTCTTTCCAGATCGCCGGGCCGGTGATGTGCACCGACTCGCCGTTGGTGTCGACCGCCACGGTCACCGGCATGTCCTTCACGTCGAACTCGTAGATCGCTTCCATGCCCAGTTCGGCGAAGGCCAGGACCCTGGACTTCTTGATCGCCTGGGCCACCAGGTAGGCGGCGCCGCCGACGGCCATCAGGTACACGGCCTTGTTGTCCTTGATCGCCTCGATGGCGATCGGGCCGCGCTCGGACTTGCCGATCATGCCCAAGAGGCCTGTGCTTTCCAGGATCTGCCGGGTGAACTTGTCCATGCGGGTGGCGGTGGTCGGGCCGGCCGGGCCGACCACTTCGTCGCCTACCGGGTCGACCGGGCCGACGTAGTAGATGAAGCGGCCCTTCAGGTCCACCGGCAGTTCTTCGCCCTTGTTCAGCATGTCGACCATGCGCTTGTGCGCGGCGTCGCGGCCGGTGAGCATCTTGCCGTTGAGCAGCAGGGTCTCGCCCGGCTTCCAGCTCTGCACTTCTTCCGGGGTGATCTTGTCCAGGTCGACGCGGCGCGCGGAGGGGCCGGCTTCCCAGACGATTTCCGGGTAGGCGTCCAGCGGCGGGGCTTCCAGTTCGGCCGGGCCGGAGCCGTCGAGCACGAAGTGGGCGTGACGGGTGGCGGCGCAGTTGGGGATCATGCACACCGGCAGCGAGGCGGCGTGGGTCGGGTAGTCCATGATCTTCACGTCGAGCACGGTGGTCAGGCCGCCCAGGCCCTGGGCGCCGATGCCCAGCTGGTTGACCTTGTCGAACAGCTCCAGGCGCAGTTCCTCGATGCGGTTCTGCGCACCGCGAGCCTTCAGCTCGTGGATGTCGATCGGGTCCATCAGGACTTCCTTCGCCATCACCGCGGCCTTCTCGGCGGTACCGCCGATGCCGATGCCGAGCATGCCCGGCGGGCACCAGCCGGCGCCCATGGTCGGGACGGTCTTGAGTACCCAGTCGACGATGGAGTCGGACGGGTTGAGCATGGCCATCTTCGACTTGTTCTCCGAGCCGCCGCCCTTGGCCGCGACGTCCACTTCCACGGTGTTGCCCGGGACGATGGAGTAGTGGATCACCGCCGGGGTGTTGTCCTTGGTGTTCTTACGCGCACCGGCCGGGTCGGCCAGGATGGAGGCGCGCAGGACGTTCTCCGGCAGGTTGTAGGCGCGGCGCACGCCTTCGTTGATCATGTCGTCGACGCTCATGGTGGCGCCGTCCCAGCGCACGTCCATGCCGACGCGGACGAACACGGTGACGATGCCGGTGTCCTGGCAGATCGGGCGGTGGCCGGTGGCGCACATGCGCGAGTTGATGAGGATCTGCGCCATGGAATCGCGGGCGGCCGGCGATTCTTCGCGCAGGTACGCCTCATGCATGGCCTGGATGAAATCGACCGGGTGGTAGTAGGAGATGAACTGCAGGGCATCGGCGACGCTCTGGATGAGGTCGTCTTGCTTGATCACGGCCATGGAGCACGGTCCTCTTCAGGCGGGTATGTCAGGCGGGAATCTCAGGCGGCTAAGCCACGTACACCGAACGCGTCCGGTCAGGCACCGGCGCAAAAAGGGCGCCGTAGTATAGCGCCGTGCCAGGGCCGGGCGCACGCGCCGGCGATCCGACCTTGGTCGGCAGGGGCGGCAAGCGCCCACTTTCCGGTCGGCTAGGCATGCTGTGGCTTTGATAGTAGAGTGAGGGCCAAGTGCCATTACGGGATGGAGCCCCCATGAGCACACCGAGTTCCCCGCTGAAGCAGCGCGCCCTCCAAAAACTATTGTTCAGGCGGTTCGGCATGGCCCTCGGCACCTACGCGATGGCCCTGCTGCTGCTCTGGCTGACCGTGATCGGCGACTTCTACCATGGCTCCCCGGCGTTGGCGCTGGCCGCCACCCTGTGCGCCGTGGCCAGCCAGGCGGTGTTCTTCTGGCTGTTCGCCAGCGGCCGCAACCAGCGCTTCGTCGACGCCAGCCTGACCGAGCCGCAGGTGCTGGTGGCGCTGGTCTGGACCACCTTCTTCCTGGCCCACGTCGACAGCGTGCGCGGCACCCTGATGGTGCTCTACGTGCTGATCCTGCTGTTCGGCGTGTTCCAGCTGCAGCCGCGGGTGTTCGCCCGTTGCGCGGGCCTGGCCTTCATCGCCTTCGCCGGCCTCAACCTCTGGGAGGCCTTCCGCCAGCGCCTGCAATTGCCCGGGCAGGCCGTGCTGCAGCTGCTGGTGCTGTTCATCGTGCTGGTCTGGCTGACGCTGTTCGCCGGCTACGTGCAGGCCCTGCGCCAACGCATGCGCCAACGCCGCTACGCGCTGCAGGCGCACCAGGACACCCTGCGCGGGATGATGCGCCAGCTGGAAGACCTGGTGGCCACCGACGAACTCACCGGGCTGTTCAACCGCCGCCACTTCCTGCGCCTGGCCGGGCGCGCGCTGGACGATCTGGACGAGGGGCAGCGCCATGGCCTGGCGCTGATCGACCTGGACCACTTCAAGCGCATCAACGACGTCCACGGCCATTCCGCCGGCGACCGCGTGCTGCAGACCTTCGCCGCGGTGGCGCGGGCCTGCCTGCGCGAGGGCGACGTGCTGGCGCGCTACGGCGGCGAGGAGTTCGTGCTGCTGCTGCCCGAGGCCGACAGCGACCGCCTCGCCGCCTGCTGCGAGCGCCTGCGCCAGGCCTATGCGGCGGCCGAGCCGATGGGCGTGGAAGTGCCGGTGCTGAGCCTTTCCGCCGGCATGACGCTGCTGCAGAGCGGCGACGATCTCGACGAGGCCTTGCAGCGGGCCGACCAGGCGCTCTACCGTGCCAAACGCAGCGGACGCAATCGCTGCGAGGCGGCATGGGAGGAGAGCGATGCCTGAACTGCGTGCCGGCGGCCGACACTGGGAAGTGGCCACCGGAAGCAACCTGCTGGATGCCCTGCGCGCCGAGGGGATCGCCATTCCCTACAGCTGCCGCGCGGGCAGTTGCCATGCCTGCCTGGTGCGCTGCAGCGGCGGCGAGCTGCTCGACGAACGCCCCGAGGCGCTGGACGCCGCGCGCCGCGCCGAGGGCTGGCGCCTGGCCTGCCAGTGTCGGGTGGTAGAGGACTGCGCCGTCGAGGTCTTCGACCCCCTGCGCGACGGCCTGCCGGCGACGGTCGCCGAGCTGGATTGGCCAGCGGCGGACATCCTGCGTCTGCGCCTGCAGCCGCAACGCCCCTTGCGCTACCGCGCCGGCCAGCACCTGGTGCTGTGGCTGGGTGAGGTGGCGCGGCCCTATTCCCTGGCCAGCCTGCCGGGCGCCGAGCCCTGGCTGGAATTCCACATCGCCTGCCAGGCCCCCGGCGCCTTCTGCGACGCGGCGCGCCAGCTGCGGGTGGGCGACGAACTGCGCCTGGGCGAGTTGCGCGGCGGCGCGTTGCATTACGACGCCGAATGGCAGGAGCGACCGCTGCTGCTGATGGCCAGCGGCACCGGCCTGGCGCCGCTGTGGGGCATCCTGCGCCAGGCCCTGGCCGAAGGGCACCAGGGGCCGATCCGCCTGCTGCACCTGGCGCGCACGCCGGTCGAGCACTACCTGGCGGCGGAGCTGGCGGCGCTGGCCGCGGCCCATCCCGACCTGCAAGTGGCGCTGGCGCTGCCGGCCGATCTGGACGCGCATCTGGCGCAATTCCGCCTTGTCTCGCGGCGAAGCATCGCCTTACTCTGCGGCCAGCCCGCCAGCGTCGAGCGCTTCGCCCGCCACCTGTACCTGGCCGGGGTGCCGCGCGGCCAGACCCTGGCCGACCTGTTCCTCTCCCACGCCTGAGCCGGGCCGCAGAGCCCGGCCGCCACAGCCTGCTGCCAAGGAGTTGCCATGAGCCAACAGATTCTCGTCGAGCGCGAGCAGGGCCTGCTGACCCTGCGCTTGAACCGCGCGGACAAGATGAACGCGCTGACCCGGGAAATGTACGCGGCCCTGGCCGACGCCCTGGAGGCCGCCGAGCACGATCGCGGCGTGCACGTGGTGCTGATCGCCGGCAACGCCGAGTGCTTCACCGCCGGCAACGACATCCACGATTTCCTCCAGTACCCGCCCAGCGGCCAGGACAGCCCGGTGTTCCGCTTCATGCGCGCGCTGATGGAGTTCAGCAAGCCGGTGCTGGCGGCGGTGGCCGGCCCGGCGGTGGGCATCGGCACCACCCTGCTGCTGCACTGCGACCAGGTCTTCGTCGCCCGCGGCGCCAAGCTGAAGATGCCCTTCGTCAACCTCGGCCTGTGCCCGGAATTCGGCTCCAGCTTCCTGGTGCCGCGCCTGCTCGGCCACGTCCGCGCCGCCAGCCTGCTGATGCGCGGCGACGGCTTCAGCGGTGAACAGGCGGTTGCCTTCGGCATAGCCAACGAAGCCCTGGCCGACGGCGCCGCCGCCCTCGAACGCGCCCGCGAAGTGGCCCAGAGCCTGCAGGCCCTGCCGCCGGCAGCCCTGGCGCTGAGCAAGCGCCTGCTCAAGGCGCCCTACATGGACGAGCTGCGCAAGGTGGTGGCGGAAGAGGGGGAACTGTTCGTCCAGCGCCTCAGCTCGCCGGAAGCCCTGGAGGCCCTGAGCGCCTTCACCCAGCGCCGCCAGCCGGACTTCTCGCGCCTCGCCTGAGCTGGCCAACTGCCCACAGAAACTGTGGGCAGAGCTGTGCATAACCTTGGGGCCAACTGCCCGGGCGCCCGCCGGGCCTGGGTTGGGCGATGTTGTGCGGTATTTGATCCATCGCCCGTTCCGCTGCCGGCCGGGGCATTCGTAAGTGCCTGATTTGCTGGGATTGTCCTACAGCTGGCCGGTGGAGAGGGTTGTGCGATCAGCGCACGCGGCTTGCCCACAATAACTGTGGGAAGGGCTGTGGATAAGCTTGGGGTGGAAGGGCCGGGGGTGCGTGGTTACTAGGGTTGGGCGGCTCTGGCCGGGTTTTGATCAACTGACTTGAAGGCTGCGCCGAGGTGCTCTCGTAGGATGGGTTGAGCTTGCGAAGCCCATGCGGTCGTGGCGATGGGGGCGTATGCCGGTTGTTCTTGGCGTGTGGCTTGGCCGTTGCCCTCTCCCTAACCCTCTCCCTGAAGGGAGAGGGGACTGGTTCGGCGCGAACTGTAACCGCGGTGCTTTCCGGCAACTTCGGTGTTGCCGGCGAAAACCATTATTTCCCACTTGCACGGACGGCCCCCTCTCCCTTCAGGGCGGGGCGCGCAGCCGAGGGCTGGGGAGAGGGAACGGAGCCGAGCCAACGCCGCGATACCCCCGGCGAAATCCCCAAAAACAAAGGCCGCCCAAAGGCGGCCTCCATCACTCACCATCCCACTCAGACCAACAGGTCCCCCACGTGCAGCACCTTCATGGTGTTGGTGCCGCCCTGGGTGGTGTAGCTGTCGCCCTTGGTCAGGATCACCCAGTCGCCCTTGGTCACCACGCCGCGTTGCAGCAGCGCGTCCACGGCTTCCTGGCTGACGCGCTCCGGCGGCAGCGCGGCGGGGTCGAAGGGGATGGTCTCGACGCCGCGGAACAGCGCCACGCGGGCCTGGGTCTCGCGGTGCGGGGAGTAGGCGAAAATCGGCACCGAGGAGCGGATGCGCGACATGATCAGCGGGGTGTAGCCGCTTTCGGTGAGGCAGATGATCGCCTTGATGCCCGGGAAATGGTTGGCGGTGTACATGGCCGCCAGGGCGATGCTTTCGTCGCAGCGCTCGAAGGTCTGGCCCAGGCGGTGGCTGGATTTCTTGGTGGTCGGGTGCTTCTCCGCGCCCTGGCAGATGCGCGCCATGGCCTGGACCGCTTCCACCGGGTACTCGCCGGCGGCGCTCTCGGCCGAGAGCATCACGGCGTCGGTGTAGTCGAGCACGGCGTTGGCCACGTCCGAGACTTCCGCGCGGGTCGGCATCGGGTTGTGGATCATCGACTCCATCATCTGCGTCGCGGTGATCACCGCCTTGTTGTAGCGGCGGGCGTGCAGGATGATTTTCTTCTGGATGCCGACCAGCTCGGCGTCGCCGATTTCCACGCCGAGGTCGCCGCGGGCCACCATCACCGCGTCGCTGGCGCGGATCAGGCCGTCCAGCGCCTCGTCGTCGGCCACGGCTTCGGCGCGTTCGATCTTGGCCACCAGCCAGGCCTTGCCGCCGGCCTCCTGGAGCAGGCTGCGGGCGTATTCCATGTCCTTGGCGTCACGCGGGAAGGACACGGCGACGTAGTCCAGGTCCATGCTCGCGGCCAGCTTGATGTCGGCCTTATCCTTTTCGGTCAGGGCCGGCGCGGTCAGGCCGCCGCCGCGGCGGTTGATGCCCTTGTGGTCGGACAGCGGGCCGCCGATCAGCACTTCGCAGACCAGCTCGTCGGCCTTCACCTGCTTCACCACCATGACCACGCGGCCGTCGTCCAGCAGCAGCTCGTCGCCCACGCCGCAGTCCTTGACCAGGTCCGGGTAGTCGATGCCCACGACTTCCTGGGTGCCGGCGTCGCGCGGGTGGCTGGTGGAGAAGCGGAAGCTGTCGCCCACGGCCAGTTCGATGCGCTTGTTGGCGAACTTGGCGATGCGGATCTTCGGCCCTTGCAGGTCGCCGAGCAGGGCGACGAAGCGGCCATGCTTGGCGGCCAGGTCGCGCACCAGTTGGGCGCGGGCACGGTGCTCGTCGGGGGTGCCGTGGGAGAAGTTCAGGCGGGCGACATCGATCCCGGCGAGGATCAGTTGCTCGAGGACTTCGGGGGACTGGCTGGCTGGGCCGAGGGTGGCGACTATCTTGGTGCGGCGGACGGACATGCGGAACTCCTTGGAAGACGAGCGTGCGGGCCGGCGGCGGGAGCCGGGCCGGCCCGGCGGCCATCTTACCCCTTTTCCGATGACGGTTCGCCTGCCGGCTTGAGCACCAGCAGGTCGCACTCGACTTCCTCCAGCACGCGCTCGGCGGTATGCCCGATCAGCGCGCTCTCCAGCTGGCCACGGGCCACCGCGCCCATCAGCAGCAGGTCGATGCCCTGGTTGCGGACGAACTCGGGGATCACCTCCTCGGGGAAGCCCTGCAGCAGGTGGGTGTCGCCGGCGGCCATGGCCGGATGGGCGGCCATCAGCATGTGCAGGGCCTGGCGGTGGTGCGCTTCGGTGGCCTTCAGGTGTTCGTCGTAGCTGCCCAGCAGCTGGGCGTCGAAGGCCAGGGTCTGCGGCAACGCCACGTAGGCGTGCAGGTAGCTCGCGTGCAGGCCCAGGCGGCGGTTCAGCTCCAGCGCCGTGGCGATCAGCCGGCGGTCCAGCTTCGCCGGCTTGTCGCCTTCGTGCAGCGGGTCGAGGGCGGCGCACAGCTTGCGCCCTTCCCAGGTGCCGTGGTGGACCAGCCACAGCGGCACCTCGCAATGGCGGATCAGCTGCCAGTCGGTGTTGGTCAGGAACAGGCGCTTGAGCAGGCCGTGGCGGCTGCTGGACTTGAGCACCAGGTCGGGCTGGTGCTCGGCCACCGCGGCGAGTATCTCGCGGTACAGCGGCTTGCCCCAGCGGGTGTGGCAGCGCACGTCCAGGCCGGCCTGGCGCAGCGGCGCGGCCAGCTTGTCGAGCCAGTCCAGGCGCTCGGTCTGCTGCAGGATGCGCACCCGTTCCAGTTCGTGCTGCGGGATCAGCAGGCCGTTGTCCAGCGCCGGGTTGTAGTCGCACACCAGCAGCGCCACGCTGGCGCCGCTGCGTTCGGCGATCCACTGGGCGCGGGTCAGGGCTGGCTGGTCGTCGCGGGTGGGGTCGATGACCACCAGCAGGTGCTGCAGTTTCATGGTCGGCTCCTCGCTTGGCTGCTGCCATTGCAGTGCAAGCGTAGCCGGCCCGGCTTGACCTGCGTCAGTCGCCGCCCTGGTTCAGCGCCTGGTCCAGGTGGCGCGCGGCCTTGTTCGCCAGCTCGCCGTCGGGGTAGTCCACCAGCAGGTGGCGCAGGTAGCCGATGGCCTTGGCGCGGCTGGGGTGCGGGTTGTCGGGGGCCATGTACATCAGGCCCAACTGGTACAGCGCCTTCTGCTTGATGTCGGCGGGGATGGCCGGGTCGTTGACCGCCAGCAGGTACAGCTGCTCGGCCTCGGCGACGCGGTCCTTGAGCACCGCGCGGCGCGACAGCAGGGTCATGTCCGGGTCGAGGCTGGTCTTGTTCAGGTCGAGGTTCTGCTGCGGCTTCCAGGTGGCCAGCAGCTCGCGGGCGTTCTTCTGCACCGGCTCCTTCGCCCGCTGGCGGATCATCAGGATGCGCGCGTCGGCGTGGCTGGCCGCGGCGGTGCCGGGGAACTCGCGGTCGATACGCTGGAAGTAGTCCAGGGCCTTGGCGTCGTCGCGCTGGTCGTTGTAGCGGCTCATGTAGATCAGGCCGATCTGGTACAGGGCGATGGCGCGCACGTCCGGGCTGTAGCGGCTATTGTCGTAGCCGCTGAGGTAGAGCCGCTCGGCCTCGGCGCTCTGGTTGTCGCGGATGGCCTGGGCGCTGTAGGTGAGCAGGTCGCCTTCCTCTTCCACCGCGGCGGTCATGCGGTCGCTCTTGAGCTTCTTGTACTCGGCGACTTCGCCGGTGGTGACCTGGGCGACGAACAGCGGGGTGGTCGGCGAGCAGGCGGCCAGCAGGCCCAGCAGGACGGCGAGGGGCAGGGCGGGGTGCAAGCGCATGGCATCTCCTTGGCGCCGGGGCGGGTTCCCTGCGCAGTCTAGTGATGCCCTTCAGCGCGGCCAAGGCGCGCCGATACAGTTCCCAACGGAGGATATGCCCCATGCGAACCCTGTGCATCCTGGCCCTGGCGGCGAGTGTTACCGGCTGCAACAGCTGGTCGACCAACAAGAACCTGGACAACGCCTACCGCGCCTACGAGCGCGGCGATTGCGAGCAGGTGATGCTCGACCTGTCGCGCGCCGAGCGCAAGAGCCGCGCGCGGCCCTGGCTGCAGCCGGAGATCTCGATGCTTCGCGGCCTGTGCCTGGAGCGCCAGAAGTACTACGTCGACGCGGCGCAGACCTACGATTTCATCATCGCCCGCTACCCGAGCAGCGAATATGCCTACCGCGCCAAGGCGCGCCTGGAGACGCTGCGCCAGAATGGGCGCCTGACGGGCGAGGCCGCCCAACCGTTGCCGGCGCGTCCCTGACCGCCGGTCGTTGCCGCCTTGAGCGGACCCGGGTGCTCGCTAAGCTCAAGAGGCTGCCTTCAAGGAGGAGGTTGCGATGCGTGCGTTGCTGTGCCTGTGCATGGCCCTGGCCCCCTTGCTGGCAGCGGCCGACATCTATCGCTGGACCGATGCCCAGGGCAAGGTGCATTTCAGCGAAACCCCGCCGCCCGGCGCCCAGCGCGTCGAAGTCCGGCCGCAGGTGGTCGAGCGCGATGCCGCCACGCGCGAGCGCGAGGAGCGTACCCGCCAGTTCTACCAGGCGCGCAGCGAGGAGCAGGCCGCGGCGCGCAGCCGTGCCGCCGAGCAGCAGGCCAAGGCGGGCGCCGAGTGCGACCGCCTGCGCGACCAGTTGGCGACCTTGCAGCGCGGAGGTCGCTACTACTCCACAGATACCAAGGGTGAACGCCTCTACTATAGCGACGAGCAGATCGATGCCGCTCGTCGCTCGCTGGCCGAGCGGGTGGCCGAAGGTTGCCGTTAGTGCTGGCCGCAGGGCGGTCGCAACGTCATACTGGGCAAAAATCATAGCGAATAGCCATTATGCGTCATCAACGACACATAGAGCGCCATCAGCTGCCGTACTACCTGAAGGTGTTCAATAGCATCACCGACAAGCCCATGGGCTACCTGGGCAACGTATCGCTGGACGGCATGCTGCTGATCAGCCAGCTGCCGATGCTGGTGGGCGGGCGATTCGACATGCGCCTGAAGATTCCCGGGCAGGACGGCAAGCTCCAGCACATCGACTTCAGCGGCACCTGCCAGTGGTGCCACGAAGACGTCACCCCGGGCAGCTTCGACTCCGGCTTCAGCCTGGTGGCGCCGCCGGCGGAGTACGTCGAGCTGGTCGAAGCGTTGCGCCGTTATTTCAGTTTTCGCCGCCAGGTGGAGTCGGTCTGAGTCGCGGGATGCGCTGAACCGACCTGGGCGGTAGTGAAGGAAAGGGAAACATCGGCGGTACGCGAATGATACGTGTAGGAGCGGGCCCTGCCCGCGATTCGCGCGCAGGGCGCGCTCCTACATGGGCGTGGCGTGTGGGGCGACCCGTAGGAGCGGATCTCATCCGCGAATCGCGCCGATACGCCAGGCTATCGCGGACAAGGTCCGCTCCTACGAGTGCGGGAGAAACGCCGTCGTAGGATGGTGTTGAGCGAAGCGATACCCATCGCCACCGTCGGCCGTGCCATCGGGACGTCCGGCGGGGCCGGTGAATCCAATCGCGGACGGAGTCCGCTCCTACATCCGTGCTTCCCTGGAACCTACGCGCAATGCAAGGCGCCCGTCACAGCGTCCCGGCGCGTTTCCAGCCCAGGTAGCGGCTGACCAGTTCCGGGCCCAGCTGGCTGGGCCTGGCGTCCAGCACTGGCACGCCATTGGCCAGCAATTTCTCGTGCAGGCCGGCGCGGGCGTTCAGGTAGTCCAGGGCGCCGCAATAGGTCAGCGCTTCCTCGTAGCCCTGCACCGGTGTCTGCCGCAACTGGTCGAGCACTTCCTCGCGCAGGCTGGCGACCAGCACGCGGTGCTGGCGCCCGAGGCGGCGCACCGCGCCCAGCAGTTCCTCGTCGTCCTCGTCGCGCAGGTTGGTCACCAGCACCACCAGGGCACGACGGCGTTGGCGTGTGAGCAGGGCCTGCACGGCGGCCGCGTAGTCCGCCGGGCGCTGGCTGCTGTCCAGGTCGTAGACGGCGTTGAGCAGCGCGCCCAGCTGGGCATTGCCCTTGGCCGGCGGCAGGTGGCGCGGCCGCTCGCCGGCGAAGGTCTGCAGGCCCACGGCGTCGCCCTGGCGCAGGGCCACGTAGGCCAGCAGCAGGCTGGCGTTGAGGGCGTGGTCGAAGTGCGAGAGGTCGCCGTCCTTGCTGCGCATGTGGCGGCCGCAGTCGAGCAGGAAGAGAATCTGCTGATCGCGTTCGTCCTGGTACTCGCGGGCGATGGGCGTGCGTTTGCGCGCGGTGGCCTTCCAGTCGATCTGGCGCAGGGTGTCGCCGTCGCGGAATTCGCGCAGTTGGTGGAATTCCAGGCCCAGGCCGCGGCGCTGGCCGGGGCGCACGCCGATGCGGCTTAGCCAGTGGTCCACGGCCATCAGCTCGGCGCCGTAGATGCGCGCGAAGTCGGGGTAGACGCGGGTTTCGTCGCGCACCTCGAGGAAGCGCCGGCCGCGCCACAGGCGCAGCGGGCTGGGCAGTTCCAGCTCGCAGCGGGGGAAGACGAAGTGGCCGCGCTGCAGCGGCCGCACGCGGTAGCCGAGCAGGGTGGTCTCGCCCGGGTGCAGTTCCGCGGCCAGGGGCAGGTGCTCGAAGTCCATGCCCGAAGGCAGGTGGTCGAACAGCGTCACCCGCAGGCGCTGATCGAAGCCATGCTGCAGTTGCAGGCGCACCTCGCTCCAGCGCCCCAGCGGCAGGTTGCCGGCCAGCTGGCGTTGCAGGCGCGGGCTGGGCAGGCGGCGCAGCCACAGGGCATCGCCCAGGGCCAGGCCGAGCAGGGCCAGTAGCAGGCCCCACCACAGCTGTTGCAGCCAGGCCGGCGCCGGGCTGCCCAGGGCCGTGGCGCTGCCCAGGCCGATGGCGGCCAGGGCCAGCGCGGCGAGCAGCGCGAGCAGGACGCGCGATGGCTTCATAGGCGCGGCGCCGGTACCTGGTCGAGCAGCTGTTGCAGCACCTGGTCCACCGACAGGCCTTCGATGTCCAGCTCCGGCGACAGCCGCACGCGGTGGCGCAGCACGGCCAGGGCACAGCCTTTCACGTCGTCCGGAATCACGAAGTCGCCGCCGCGCAGCAGCGCGCGGGCGCGGGCGCAGCGCACCAGGGCGATGGAGGCGCGGGGCCCGGCGCCCAGGGCCAGGCCGGGCCAGCTGCGGGTGGTGCGGGCGATGCGCACGGCGTAGTCGAGCACCTGGTCGTCGATGGCCAGGTCGGCGGCGATCTTCTGCAGCGCCAGCACGTCCTTGTCCTTGAGCAGCGGGCGCAGCGGCGCCACGTCGAGCATGTCGCTGCGCGCCGAGCGCGTCACCTGGCGCACCAGGGTCTGTTCCTCGGCCTCCTGCGGGTAGTCCATGCGCAGCTTGAGCATGAAGCGGTCCAGCTCGGCCTCGGGCAGCGGGTAGGTGCCTTCCTGCTCGATGGGGTTCTGCGTGGCCAGCACCATGAACGGCTGCGGCACCGGCAGGGCGCGGCCTTCCAGGGTGACCTGGCGTTCCTGCATCACTTCCAGCAGCGCCGCCTGGGTCTTGGCCGGGGCGCGGTTGATCTCGTCGGCCAGCAGCAGGTTGGTGAAGGCTGGGCCCTTGCGCAGCTTGAACTGCTCGCTGGCCAGGTCGTACACGGCGTGGCCGGTGACGTCGCTGGGCATCAGGTCGGGGGTGAACTGGATGCGCGCGAAGGCGCCGTCGAAGCAACGGGCCAGGGCGCGCACCAGGAGGGTCTTGCCCAGCCCCGGCACGCCTTCGACCAGGATGTGGCCGCCGGCGAGCAGGGCGGTGAGCACGTCGTCGATCACCCCGACCTGGCCGATCAGGGCCTTCTGCAGTTCGTGGCGCAGGGCCTGGGCCAGTTGGCTGGCGCGCTGGCGCTGGGCCGCCGGGTTGGCGGAGGGGGTGGCGCTGGGTTCGGGCGTCTGTTCGCTCAGGCTTTCCGGATCCCTGCTAACTGTTAGAGGTTTCTTATCATCCATAATTCAATAGCTTACCTAATCTTACTTTTTTGGAGTTTTGTGCAGAATGAGTGTGTGACTGCAAACTCGGACGACATAAATTTAACCGTGCGGCGCCTTTGTAGTCAGATCGACCACTTTGGGGTCGGCCATCTTAGCCTTAAGCACACGGTTGTCGTCCAATAGCACCTCGTTGATTGACGCGAGATGGGCGATCTTGGCCCGTAGTTCTGCGATCTCCTCACGGTAGGCTTTGGACTTCTTGCGCTCGGCAAGCAAGTCCTGATGTTTCACATCTCGCATGGCACGACTGGAGCGCCCTTGTGCGTCTCGAATAGCTTCAGCGATGGCTGGGTAGTGGTTATAGATCAGCGCCGTCGATACGCCCGCCTCGCGGGCGACAGCAGCGATGCTAACCTTGGTTTCCCTGGTATGGGCACGGCCCTTTTGGATGCGGAGGAGGGCAAGCCGTAGATCCTTTTCACGTTGTTCAGCCGGCTTGTAGTTGGCGAGCTTGTCCTTGGGCATCATGTAATCAAAGTCTCTGAGTCTATGCCCAACTGGGCAAATACGTCACGGCAGCGATTTAAGTCGCGCTCAACGCGCCGACGTCCGCCTTCACCGATGTCCGGGCAATCTAATAGCTCTTTCAGATCGCAGTAAAATCGCTTGTAGATGGCCACGTGGCGGGCGCCGATCACTGCATGGGTGCAGTTGCCGCAGCGCGTGCGCTCGAGCGTGTTGCCTACGCATCCCCCATTGTCCGCCGTGCACCAGGCATGGCCGTTGCTGCGCATCGCAGTGCTCTCGGCAATAGATTTCAGCATTGAGGCATGATCCTTGAAAATCAGGAGATTCTGCGGTTCCCGCTGCCACTGCTTGAGTGCGCGGCCATAGCCGCCGGCCAGAACGGCCTCACCCAGCCAACTATCCACGGTGCCGAGTTTGATGTCTTCCAACTCCGCCTGAATCTCCTCGTAAAGCTCAAGGTCCAGATGCTGCCCCCAACGGTCGTCCATGGCGTAGCCCAAGGTCATGTCCAGCGACCAGTGTGCAAAATGCTCCTTGAGGTAGCGCAGGTCGCCGAAGCGGCTGTGCGCGGCATAGTTGGCGAACTTGCGGCGAAACTGGTGGCTGGCAAGATCCCAGCTCAGCCCACAATCCTTGGCAAATAATTTGAGGTTTATATTCCAAGTAACATTTCCAAGCGTGCGTGCCCGAGTGGTCACTTTCATATCTGCGGCAAGAAATAGTGCGTGGCGGTGCCTTTGGGCCTCAGCTATCTCTGGATCAAGTGGGTTGGCTCGGCGCCGCTGCTCGATCTCTGCGGCGACCATGGCCTGATAGGGGGCGGCCCAGCGCTCCATTATCCGGAGAGCGCGCACGCCAGCTTCGGGAATCATCCAGTCGTGCATGCCGGTATCAGTCTTGTCCGAACGTGAGCGCATCCAGTGGTAGACGGTGCTCTCGTCGTCCAGAGTGCGGAGGTGTGCGCCCGACTGTACGTGGGCCAACTCGTGATTGCGACAGCCCGAGGTGCTGGCCAGGACTATGTAACAGGCCGTGCGCAGGTTGTGCAGTGCGCTTTTGAATGCTCCCAGACTGCCGTCCCAGCCAAGGGTGCTCAACTGGTGACTCCTAGCCCGACACTTGGTGTGGGCTGGCAGTTCCTTTCGCTTCTCTGCGAGAGCATCTAGCTCATCGCGGAGGTCAAGCAGTTGTTTGCCGCATTCAACTTGCTTGTATGCCTGCTCGAATAGTACGCAGAACACGTCGTCGGGTATTAGTGGCGTTTTGCCGCCTTTTCTGTGGGAGCCCGTGAGTCCTGCCATAGCCCTCGCGGAGGTCTCAGGCCAGGGATGCTGAGGTATCGGGTCGTCGGTGTACTGGCTCAGGTCATGGAGCGCTTCGATAGCAGTGAAGCGGCCTTGTAGCCCGCGCTGTGACAACGGCATTCCCTTAGATCGCCTGGTCTGACGGTGCGTCCTGCAGGCGGCCACATAGGATGCGCAGACCAGACGGGAAACCGCACTTAGGCGATCGAGTTTGAGCGTCTCCAGGTAGCGCAGAAATTGCAGTGCCTCAGAGAAGGATTGCTTAATCATGCTGCCTTTAGGCCGACCGGTCCCGTTTCGACCTCTTCGTAGGTAGCGGTACATCATTGCCTTCATTACCGCCCGAAAGGCTGACGGCACAGTGCCAAAGTCCATCCGTTTGCGGTTGGGCGGTGTGTTGCTGGGAAAACCGTCGAGTTGCCAGATGTCGTCGCCATAGCGGCTGAGGATGACCCACTGCCCATTAACCTGTGTGGCGCTGATAAGCAGGGCGTTGCGTTCGGACTCGGGGAGTCCACGGACATCTTCCGGCTGGGCGGCAATAGGTATCCAGCTGTTGTCACTCATGCAAAGACGTCCAGGCTGTCGATCAGATCTACCGACCAAAATGGATGTGGTTGGTTGCGGGCACGCTCACGTGAAGATTCCACGGCTGACGCCTTGAAGATCCCACGTCGTAGCCCCTCGGCCACTATGTAGTGGTCGATTAAGCGAGGGATGTGGGCGTACTCCCGTGCCCAGCGCCGCTTCTCCATGCGTGAGCGTTCGGCCAACACGCGGAAGTAGAAGCTAAAGAGCTTGTACAGATCCTCGGCGGTCACCGCGTAGTGCTTGCAGCGCAGGCAGTTCATGAAGTTCATGCATGTCGCGCCCTCGCGCTTCGGTGCGTACTGGCCGTTTTCTAGATCGACACAGTGGCCCATTGGCGTATCCCTATAGGTCTCACCGATAGTCCGAGTCAGCAATTCCTGCACTAGAACCTCGCCCATGAACTGCCAGTTGCGACGAGAATTTTGGTTGGGCGCCAGGTAGCTTTGGCCGGCTACCTGCGGGGTATTGCCGAGGGCCGCGGCGGTGGTCGCCAAATCGCCATCGGTAAGCTCGAAGATGCGGTTGGCAAAGGTCTTGCGCAGGCGCGAGATATTGATGCGCAGCGGCTCTCCATTGCTGTCAGTTAGGCCGTACTCGGCTACGAGTAGGTTTATCGCTATGGCTAGCACTCCACCTGCCAATGCCGTGACTTGGCCAAGAGTCTTTACGCTGCGCGAGCGATATAGCCATAAACGCCCTTTGAGGTCGTGCGGGGCCTCTGCATCCAGGGGGGCGCTCAGAGCCATCACACGGTGGATCAGGTCCACCACGTTGGTTCCCACACTCGGCGTAGACTCCAGAAGACGTTCGGCGCCTGTCTTGGTGCGCAGCGCCACCTTACTAGTGGAGTAGCCGCGCCGTTTCCACAGTACTAGGAATTCGATGTTGTCCTTTGGGTGCTGGCGCAGGCAGTCGCGGCTCATTTCTAGCAGCGGTGAAGTATTGCGTCCTGTGTGCAACGCCACGATCAGCAGGGCGTAGGCCAGAAGTTCGCTAGTCACAGCGACTTCGTCAGCCCAGAGTGGCTGGATTGCCTGCCGCAGCGCCAGCGAGAAGGCTTGCCGCTCGCTCTTGGATAGCGCCGTCTCGCCTTTGAATTTACGGTTATTGTTTGGGAAGGGATTACGAGGAAAGGTGGCTGCATCGCCGGCGTTGACCAGTGGGATCAGGCCACGCTTCCCCAAGGCGAGCAGCACGGGTTTGATATGTTGGTAACGGCTCTTTTGAGTCGTACTTGCCATGTTCGAGCTGGCCAGATGAGCGAGATAGCCATCGATCAAGTCACGATTTATATCGGCTAAAGTCATGTCACGGCCAAAAGCCGTCGCTCGTAGTTCACAATAGTCAAGAAAAGGGCGTAGCCCATTTATGCAGTAACTGGCTATTGTACTGCCCGTGACTTCACCCTCCTGACCAACCAGGAAGCGCTCGATCTGGCGCTGGCAGGCGTAGGTAATAGAGTCAATACCCGCGTCGTACCATTTGGCAAATTCGAAGCTCCGGGCGTGACTGGCGCTCCGTCCGAATTTAACCCTAGTGTTCGTTGGAGGCATGACCTCGGGGAAAATGAGCACACTACCTGCCGTGTCGAGGCTGTGTTCGACTTGCGGGATGGTGAGGTCGGTCTTAGTGAATACTTTGCGCTTGCCCATCAGGATGCTTCTGCCAGCGCGTTTAGTTCGTCGTCATAAGCCAGCACCGCTGAGTCGGCCATTTCGTTGACCAGATGCAGATACACCATGGTCGTCTGAATCGATTCGTGACCGAGTTGCCGCTGAACGAAAACCAGCGGCTCCACGCCGCTCGCAGGATTGCGTTGAAGGCTGGCCAAGGTATAGGTGGCATAGGTATGGCGGAGCATGTGTGTATGGACCTTGATTCCGGCCCGCTTGCCGATCTTGCGGATGATCCGGTTTAGGCTTTTACCGCCATCGTCATAGGGTTCCCCTAACTGGTTGAGAAACAGCGCTCGTTGTGGAGTTTTGCTCAGCGATGCACGCTCGCCTCGCACTGTGGTCACATAGCGATAGAGCTCGGCCATGAGGTTGCGGCTGATGTAAACATCTCGCGACTTGCGACCCTTGGTCATCATGCCGCTGCCGTCGAATGGATCGAGACGAATGCAGAGGTTGCGCTCGGTTCGCGCTGTCTCGTCTGGGTTAAAGACATAGGCCAGTGGAAATGTGGCGAGTTCCTCGCGACGTAGTCCCACATGCAGCGCTAGACGCATTAGCATTCGGTGATGGGGGTTGTCCGCTGTAGCGAGGAGCACCTTGACGTCCGCCATTCTCAAGAATTTGGGCAGGTCCTTGGGCCTACGCGGCATCACATCGTTGATCATGGCCTTACCGCCACTGGCGTCGACATGCGCTAGGAAGCTTGGTTCTCGCCTCACGGTGCGCTCTTCGTAGGCGAAGGGGAGGCGAGTCACCCACCGTTCCGTCAGCGCGAACTCATAGAATTTGCAGATGTAGTGCAGACGTTGGCGAATGGTACTCGGTGCCAGTTTGCACGTGACGCGGCAGAAGTCTCGATAGGCTGCAACAAGGCTCTTTGCTTCGCCACGATCAACGTCGCGCCAGTCCAACTCATGGACCTGGAGGAAGCTGAAGAAGTCATACATAGCACGCCCGGTGCTGGGCCAGGATCGCTCAGAGCCAATGGCTCCGCGAAGCAGGTAGTGACGAAAGAATTGATTGGCCTGGACGCAACTCTCCATCGAGTCCCAAAGCAGAATGGGGAACCTCGGATAGGGTTGCCCAGCGAGTACAAAATCTTCAGTCGCCCACACAAGCTCCATCTGGCGCCCCCTGTGCTGACAAGACCTCTAGTCCCACTGCTCACCTTGGCAGAGATAGGGAGATTAGACCGCCCACAGGTTAATGCCCCCATCGTTGCCACTTTTCGCCAGCATGACCGCCCGCTTCCGGCTCGATGCAGACACCAGTTGGCGTTCAGCTTCTCAAGTCTCTCTTCGCCGAGAAAAGCGTCTGGACTACGACGTATTCTTGCGGCTGCTGCTTCAGGTGTATCGAGTAGCTGCTGCCATTGCTGAGGATATAGAGGACATCCTCTGAACCAGTTTTGTCGTCGATGACATGGATCGCTTCCAGGGGCTCCATGAGCCATCGAGATTGACCGTTGATATGAGGAGGTGTGACCACTTGGACCTGCTCAAGCCAAGCAAGCGGGGATTGTTCATCGATGATCGCTTTCAGGTCTTCCGCATGGTGGATCATCATGATGCCGCGGAAAGCCTCATTGCCCTCGCAGCGGACTATCTGCAGGTAGAACCAGGGCCAAATGAATTCTTGCTCCACATAAGGCCAGAGGTAGGCGCGTGAGGCTTTGGGCTGGAGATGTACGTCGTCAGAACGGTATGTGGTGAACATTGCAACGCCCTCATGAGCTTGAAATGAACACTATAGATTGTAGCCCTATAGTGTTCATGCGGGCTTCATCGTTCCTTTTGCGGATTCGGCAAAATGGAACTGAATACAGCCTTCGGCCTCGCGCTAAAGCAGATCCGGAAACGGAAAGGACTCACCCAAGAGGACTTCTCCGGAGTCAGTAGCCGGACTTACCTCAGTACCCTGGAACGGGGTATGAAGGCGCCTACGATCGAGAAGCTAGAGCAATTGGCAGGAGTCCTTTCCGTCCACCCCCTGACCCTACTTGCTGCAACCTATCTACGCATAGAGGAAGGTGAGGGAGCGGAAGAGATGGGGCTAAGGATCGTGCGCGAGCTTAAGTCTTTAGAGGTCGACAACATCTGACTTTGCGGGCCTTAGCGCGTGTAGCCGGAGTGGCCCTAACCATCGTCGCGATGACCAAGGATCGATGCTGAAGCCGCTTGCAGATGAGCGCCCCAGCAGGCAGGGGATTGGTAGACCTCCCTCGATTGAGGAGCACTCCCTGGGCTCCGATTAGGCCATGGGCAAAGCCCGGTAGCGAGCCAATGCTCGGTACCACAGTAAGGCTGCCTGAGGCGTCTGATACATCGTTAGCCAGCAAACCTATTCTCACGTTTCTTAGCTATTTTTCATTGATTAGCTGTACAGCTAATCAATGAAAAATAGCTAAACTAACTGTTGAATTAGCTCGCTCTTCTGGCTAACTAATCAATCAGGACGACTACATCTGAGATGGCGTACTCCTCGGATAAACACCAGCAATCTTGCTTCGAGCGAGAGATGATTGGTCTGGTCAGACAGGCCCTGACAGATGCTATCGATGGAGGCGTCCAAGTAGCCGCTAGATCCACGATCATCCCCTCAGGGCGACTCGATGGCCTGCTCAAGATCGGGTGGGCCGGAGAACCTGCATTTGTGGCGATAAAGGTCATTCGAACCGCGTATCCGCGGGATATCCATGGAATGATCTGGCACCTCGATGGACTGGCACTGCGCTCGGGAAATGCAAAGTCAGGAACTCTCATCAAGTTGGTCGCAGCAGAGCATCTCAGCCCTGGAGCGAAGTCGACACTCAAAGCCAAGGGCTATGCCTTCTTCGAACGCAGCGGAAGTCTATTTCTGCGTACGGATAAAATGCTCATCAACGTCGAGCGTCCATCGAAGTCGCCACCGCGGCCAGGCTCAATTGATCTGTTCACGGAGGCCCGTGAAGGTGCAGTGCATGGATTGCTCAAAAACGCCTTTCAGTGGGTGGCAGGGGCAGGCCTCGCAGAGCAATCACAGGCCTCCACCTACACCAGTTCGGTTGTTTTACAGGAGCTAGAGCGCCGCGAGTGGTGCGAAACCCAAGGTGCAGGTAGAGCCAAGCGGCGCAGACTCATTCAGCCGGCTCTGCTCTTGGATGACTGGGCTGCACATTGGCAGCAGAGAGGCGTAAGCAAAAATCGCGGGTATGTCTTCGTCGAGCATCCTCGCACGTTGATCGATCGGCTTGCCGATCTGGTAAGGGCGTCCGGAGTCGACTTTCCGTGGGCCTTTACTGGAGCCGCGGCGGCAAACATCTATGCTCCGTTGCTCACCAGCGTGGACTCAGCTGAAATCATCGTTCCACCTGGGTATGCGGCCACTCTGGGGGCTGCCCTGAATATGAAGCCTGCTCAGAAAGGCAGCAACGTCACGATCATCGAGCGTGTCGGCACAAGTCTGCAGTTTCGAGAGCTGCATCCTGTGTATCCAGCCTACTTCGCCAGCCCATACATCCAGTACCTCGATCTACTCGATGGGCGTGGAAGAAATAAGGAACTGGCGAGCCACCTTAGGGAAAAACTGACCCAGGAATGGCGGCGGTCTAAAGCATCAGCAAGCATCTGTTCGAGTCATCTTGCGTGACTCAGACACTTAGGTCTGAATCGCCCCCGATTTCGTAGACACCGCCATGCGTTTCTACTTGAAGGAATGATATTGGCTGCTAGAGCTGATGCTGGCGATAGGCTGCTTTTGGTCGATCACCCACTAGAGATCTTGAATAATCCGGCACCGGGGGAACCCCGAGCAACCCCAGAATTGCTGGCCAGCTTTCGGGCCGGCCTTTCTCGTGCGGATCACCAATGCACTTCCACACTTAGGGCACAGCCGCTCGGCAGTTGGGTCGCTGCGGCGTTTGAGGTTTTGCAGGTGCTCACGGTGTGTGGCGAGCGAGGGCGAACGACGGCCGCTTTGGAGAAGCTCTAGCATGGCGTCGACCTCGGCCTGGCTAAAGACCGGCTTCTGGAATGACTTGATGTAGTCGATGAAGCCAATGCCCAGGGTGACACAGGCCGGCACTTCCGTCATGAACGTGCTGCCGCCTACGAAGGTGATAACCGAATGCAGATGCACGGCATCGACCTGCAGGGTGGCTTCCAGGGCCTTGAGATGCTTGTAGTTCTGGCGCAGCGGGTTCTGGAATTTGTAGGTGCGCTTGTAGATCTTCTGCGTCCACTGCGCCTGCTTTTCCGTGCCGAAGATCCAGCCGCTCATGTTCTTCGTTTCCAGCACGAAGATGCCGTAAGGCGAGAGGAAGACGTGGTCGATTTGGGTGGTGCCGTCAGGAGTATTCAGCGTGACGTTATGCAGGCGGCGATAGGTCGACTGATCTAGCTGCCAGTGAGCAAAGAGCCTGACCAGCAATTCGCCGATCTGCCCCTTGGCCCAGGGCGATTTGAGCAGACCGATCACCAGCATGAACGGGATCAGCCAGCCCGTTACACTCCAGATCTGCGCAGTGATAGGAGTGAAGTCCATTTCTCAACTCTTCCGATGAGTAAGTCTTGTCGATGTTACATCAAGCTCCTCGTTGGCTTCGACCGCAGCTTCTATATACCGCAGCTTCTATATATAGGAACAACCCGCAGCAGCTCGCTTCATCCTCAGCTTCCAGCCCGATGGCCGAATGGTCCTCAACGAGCTCGAGTCCAAGGGCATCTACGTCCACATCAACGATCTGCCCAGCTACCTGAACAGCAATATCACGCAGATGCCACCCGCCACCGTCGCCGCGATTCTCGAGACGATCGCGAAGCGCGTGATGCAGGCAAGCCCATAATCCGCCCCGAAGCAGCCCTCATCCAGGACGGCTTTCGACTGTGGATTCAACCGGTGAACGCAACACACTGAACCCTGTGTAAAGGAGGAGTGTTGCAGATGAAGCAAAGACCTCGGATCTACTACACCGAAAGCCAGAAGGCCTTGATGTGGGATCGCTGGAAGGCAGGTGACTCGCTCCAGCAGATTGCGCAGCTGTTCGATCGGAACCACTCCTCGATCCAAGGGATTCTTGCGGAGACAGGGGGCATCCGCCCAATCGCCCGACGACGTTCCAGATTGGCGCTAACACTGGTTGAGCGCGAGGAGATTTCGAGAGCACTTGCCGTTGGCCAGTCGATTCGGCATATCGCGATGTGTCTGGAGCGAGCCCCATCCACCATCAGCCGCGAGATCAATCGTAACGGTGGTTGCCGAAGCTACCGCGCCAACCAGGCTGATCAGGCGGCATGGGACAGGGCTCGTCGCCCAAAGCTTTGCAAGCTTGTCCAGTCCCCAAAGTTGGCGCAGCTTGTTGCGGAGAAGCTTCAGATCCAGTGGTCGCCCGAGCAGATCGCTGGGTGGTTGAAGCGTACTTACCCGGACGTGGCCTACCAGGTGTCGCACGAGACCATCTACCGCAGCCTCTTCATCCAGGCCCGTGGCGCATTGAGGAAAGAATTACTGGAGTATCTGCGCCGTAGTCGTGCTATGCGCCGGTCACGTCATCACACCCAGAAAACCGGTAACCATGGCCGTATCAGCGATACGACTTCCATCAGCGAGCGGCCGGCCATCGTTGAAGATCGTGCAGTACCAGGACACTGGGAAGGCGATTTGTTGTGCGGCAGCAAAAACAGTCAGATCGTCACGCTGGTTGAGCGCCACAGCCGCTATGTGATGCTGGTGAAAGTGAATGGAAAGGACACCGAGACAGTGGTGAATGCACTGATCGAGAATGTTCAGCGATTGCCTCAGGAGCTCTACCAATCCCTGACCTGGGATCGAGGCAAGGAGATGGCTGCTCACAAGCGATTCACTCTGGCGACGGATATCCAGGTCTACTTTTGTGACCCACAGAACCCTTGGCAGCGCGGGACGAACGAGAACACCAACGGCCTGCTACGGCAGTACTTTCCGAAGGGAACTGATCTCTCGCTGTACTCGCAGGACGCGCTGGACAAGGTCGCTCGGCGGTTGAACGAGCGACCCAGAAAGACCCTGGGGTACTCGACCCCTGCCGAGTGTTTTAACCAGGCTGTTGCGTCGATCGGTTGAATCCACAACCCATAGCTGACGTTTGGCCCTTGAGGACAGCCCAGCCGGCATACCTGCTCGACTGGGCCTAATTTCAGAGTTACTTCTTCCGAATACTCACAATTTTCGATGCTCCGCCTTCATAGAGGAACTCGAAATCCACCGTATCGCCGACCTGCAGCCCTTTCAGTTGCTCCTCGGTCGCTTTGAAACCCATCGTCATCGGCGGCCACTGCAATGAAGCGACTGGGCCATGAGCGAGGGTAACGGAGTGCCGCTCGCCGTCGATGGCCTTGATAGTGCCTTCCGCGCTGGCAGGTGCAGCCGCCTGGCTGCTGTCCATTTTCATTCCATCCATCTTCATGCCAGGCATATCCTCGGCGATGGCGGAAAAAGACAGGGCGAGCATCAGTGCGCCAGCGGTAATGAGTGGGGTGTTCATGCGGTAACTCCTTTGTGAGAATGTGCGGCCTCACTGGACTGACGACGACGCATCAGCCAGTAAGCAGCAGGGATGACGAAAAGCGAAAGCAGAGGGGCGGTGATCATGCCGCCGACCATAGGTACGGCAATGCGACTCATAACTTCGCTGCCTGTACCGCTGCTCCAGAGGATCGGCAGCAGCCCGGCAACTATCACGGCGACAGTCATGGCCTTGGGACGTACACGTTGCACCGCGCCCTCGCGGATGGCCGCCAGGAGTGCATCCGGACCGCTGGCATCCGGGCATTCGGCCCAGGCGTTCTTCAGGTAGACCAGCATGATCACCCCGAACTCTGCCGCGACCCCGGCTAGGGCGATGAAGCCGACCCCAGTGGCGACCGACAGGTTGAAGTCCATCAGGTAGAGCAGCCATACGCCGCCGGTGAGGGCGAAAGGTAGCGTGGCCATGATCAGCAGAGCCTCGTCCAAGCGGCCGAAGGTCAGGTAGAGCAGCACGAAGATGATCGCCAGGGTCGCCGGCACTACCAGCTTGAGCCGGGCGTCGGCGCGCTCCAGATATTCGAACTGGCCGGAGTAGCTCAGGCTCATACCTGGGGCGAGCTTCACGTTGCGCTCTACTGCTTGGCGCAGGTCTGCCACCACCGACGCTAGGTCGCGACCGCGCACGTCGACGTAAACCCAACCGGAAAGACGAGCGTTCTCGCTCTTGAGCATCGGTGGACCTTCGCTAATGCGCACCTGCGCCACGCTTCCGAGCGTGATCTGGCCGCCTTGGGCGGTGTAGATCGGTAACTGCTGCAGCGCATCGACCGAGTCGCGCCACTCGCGCGGGTAGCGCACGTTGATCGGGTAGCGCGCGAGGCCTTCCACCGTTTCGCCGACGTTCTCGCCCCCGATGGCGCTGCTGACGATGGCCTGCACGTCGGCGATGTTCATGCCGAAGCGGGCTGCCGCCTGGCGGTCGATGTCGACGTCGATGTAGCGCCCGCCGGTTAGGCGTTCGGCCAGCGCCGAGCTTACGCCCGGAATGCCCTTGGCCACCCGCTCCACCGCCTGGGCAGCGCGATCTATCTCGGCGAGGTCGGTGCCGGCAACCTTCACCCCGATGGGGCTCTTGATGCCGGTGGCAAGCATGTCGATGCGGTTGCGGATCGGCGGAATCCAGATGTTGGTCAGGCCCGGCACCTTCACCACACGGTCCAGTTCCTCCACCAGCTTTTCGCTGGTCATGCCCGGTCTCCACTCGTCCTTCGGCTTGAAGCGGATGGTGGTCTCGAACATCTCCAGCGGCGCCGGGTCGGTGGCGGACTCGGCGCGCCCGGCCTTGCCGAATACGCTGGCAACCTCCGGCACGCTTTTGATCAACCGGTCGGTGCTCTGCAACAGCTCCGAGGCCTTCTGCGCAGACAGGCCGGGCAGCGCGGAGGGCATGTACAGCAGGTCGCCCTCATCCAGCGGCGGCAGGAACTCGCCGCCCAGGTGGGACAGCGGCCACAGACCGGTGAGGAAGACTATTGCCGCGGCTGCGAGTGTCGTCCGGGGATGGCGCAGTACCGCGTCCAGTGCAGGCTGGTAAAGGCGGATCAGCCAACGGTTGAGCGGGTTGCGCTGTTCCGAGGGCAAGCGACCGCGAATCCAGTAGCCCATCAGCACCGGCACCAGGGTCACGGAAAGCCCGGCAGCCCCGGCCATAGCGTAGGTCTTGGTGAACGCCAGCGGGCCGAACAGGCGGCCTTCCTGCGCCTGCAGGGTGAACACCGGAATGAACGACAGGGTGATGATCAGCAGGCTGAAGAACAGCGCCGGGCCGACCTCTGCCGCCGCCTCGGTCATCACTTTCCAGTGCTGTTCGCCCACCAACGGCGTACCGGGGTGTTTCTCCTGCCAGGCCTCGACCCTTTTGTGCGCGTTTTCGATCATCACCACCGCTGCATCCACCATTGCGCCAATGGCGATGGCGATGCCACCGAGGGACATGATGTTGGCGTTGATCCCCTGGTGGCGCATGACAATGAGCGCGATGAGCACGCCCACCGGCAGCGAGACTATGGCCACCAGCGACGAGCGCAGATGCCAGAGGAAGGCCGCGCACACCAGCGCCACCACGAGGAATTCCTCGATCAGCTTGTGGCCGAGGTTGCTCACCGCGCGGTCGATCAGTTGGCTGCGGTCATAGGTGGTGACGATCTCCACGCCCTCGGGCAGGCTCTTCTTCAGCTCCTCCAGCCTGTCCTTCACCCGCGTGATGGCTTCGCGGGCGTTCTTGCCGCTGCGCAGGACGATCACCCCGCCGACCGCCTCGCCTTCGCCGTCCAGTTCGCCGATACCGCGACGCATTTCCGGGCCGAGCTGGATGCTGGCAACGTCGCCCAGGGTCACCGGGCTGCCGTTGGCGGCCAGGCGCAGGGGGATCGCGCGGAAGTCCGCCAGGGTCTTCAGGTAGCCCGAGGCCCGAACCATGAACTCCGCCTCGCCGAGCTCAAGCACGCCACCGCCGGTCTCCTGGTTTGCCTTGCCGATGGCCTCGATTACCTGGCTTTGAGTAATGCCGAGGCTGGCAAGACGCACCGGGTCGAGCAGCACCTGGTACTGCCGAACCATGCCGCCGACCGTGGCAACCTCGGCGACATCCGGCACCGTCTTGAGCTCGAACTTGAGGAACCAGTCCTGCAGGGCTCGCAATTGGGCTAGGTCATGCCGGCCCGTGCGGTCGACCAGGGCGTACTGGTAGATCCAGCCTACACCGGTGGCATCCGGGCCGAGCACCGTCTTCGCAGTCGGCGGCAGGCGCGACTGCACCTGGTTCAGGTATTCCAGCACCCGTGATCGCGCCCAGTAGAGGTCCGTGCCGTCCTCGAACAGCACGTAGACGAAGCTGTCGCCGAAGGAGGAAAACCCGCGCACAGTCTTGGCGCCGGGCACCGACAGCATAGTGGTGGCCAGCGGGTAGGTGACCTGATTCTCTACGATCTGCGGCGCCTGCCCCGGGTAGCTGGTGCGGATGATCACCTGCACGTCGGAGAGGTCCGGCAATGCATCGACAGGCGTGCTGCGCAGCGACCAGACGCCCCAAGCGACAATGAACAGGGTGGCCAGCAGTACCAGGAAACGATTGGCCACCGACCAGCGTATGAGCTTCGCGATCATGGCTGTTGCTCCTGCTTGCGCAGCTGTTCGATTACCAGCCCTGCATCTCTCTGGCTGACGCCGAAGCGGATGCGATCGCCAGGTTTCAGGCCGGCTGCCAGTTCAGGACGAGCAAGGGCAAAGGTCATGGTCATTCCGGGCATGCCCAGCGTATTGAATGGACCATGGCTGATGGTCATGCCCTGTGCGGTGATGTCCACGATGCGGCCATCCGCTTCATGCACAGAGGGCATCGTCATCTGCGCCTTTGATTCATCCACCGTGCGCGCCTCGATACCTTTCAGGCTGGCTTCCGAATCGATGAGGAACTGCCCTGAGGCGACCACTCGCTGGCCTTCGTCCAGACCTTGCAGCACGGCTACCAGCCCATCGTTTTCCTGGCCGAGACGCACCTCTACAGGGCGAAACCGCCCTTGCTCTTCCGCCAACATCACCAGGTTGCGCTTGCCCGTGCGGACCACCGCCTCACTGGGGATCTGCAACACACCGCGCTGGCCGGTCAGGTCCAGACTGACTTGGGCAGTCATTCCGGGGCGTAGTTGCCCGTCCGGATTGGGTAGTTCGATGCGCAGTCGCAGGGTGCGGCTCTGCTGATCGTTCTCCGGCAGAATGCTGGCCAGGGTGCCGCTCACCGGGCGATCGGGTAAGGCTGGCAGGCGGGCTGCGACGGGCTGGCCGACCTGTAGGCCCGCCGCTTGCACCTCCGGCACGGCGGCCTCCAGCCAGACATGTCCCAGCCCATTGATCCTTGCCAAGGGCGCGCCGGCCACCAGCGACATGCCGGGGCGCACATCGAGCTCACGGATCACCCCAGCAATCGGGGCGCTCAGCGTGATCACAGGCTGAACCTTGCCGCTGCGCTCGATCTGCTGCACAAGTCCGCTCGGCATGCCTGCCAGCAGCAAGCGTTGTCGTGCCGCCGCTATTAGTGCCGGCTCGCCTGCATGACGCAAGGCAATGAACTCTTCTTGCGCCGCAGCCCACTCCGGCACCAGGACGTCGACCATCGGAGCCCCAGCGGCCACCACATCACCCGGCGCACGTGAATAGGTGCGCTCGACGAAGCCGCCGGCACGCGCCTGCAGCACAGCCACATCACGATCATTGAAGGCGAGCACGCCGGAGACCTGCAGCGTGCGATTAAGCGTGCCGCGGGTGACGCTGGCCAGGCGCACGCCGAGGTTCTGCTGGATGCCTGGCTCGATGCGCACCGCTGGAGCACTATCGGCGGCATTGGCAGCATCGGCGTACTTGGGCACCAACTGCATGTCCATGAAAGGTGATTTGCCTGGCGCATCGAAGTGCTGCTGCGGGACCATCGGGTCGTACCAGTACAGCGGCTTGCGCTCCGTGGCGGCCGAGGCCAACGGTGCCTGCACCTGAGCCTGCCGGGCAAGCCAGTAGCCGCCAGCGCCGCCGACGGCCAATGCGAGAATCAATAGCGCGGACGTGTTCCAGGGGAAGCGGTTCATTCGCGTCCCTCCTCATAGGTGAAGTAGAGACGCGCGGCGACCTGTGCAAGGGAGCCTTGCAGGTCGATCTGTTTGAGCCTGGCCTCGACCAGTTGCTGGCGAGCACTAACTACCTCGTCGAGATCGGTCTTGCCTGCTCGGTAGCCGGCGGTGGCCAGGCGAACCTTCTCCTCGGCCAGCGGCACGAGGGTTGCGCTGCTGCGCTCGACCGCCCGTTGCAGGCGCCGATATTCGGCCAGGTCGTCCTCCAGTTCCTGCTCGTGCTCGCGGGCCAGCGCCTCGCGCTCGGCCTCCAGCTGCCGGACCTGGGCGCGCCGCGCGGCGATCTTCGGATCTTGGCGGGTACCGGCGAACAGCGGCAGGTCAAAGCTCACCTGTAGCGTCATCATATCGCCGAATTCGCGACCTCGCCGCTGATAGTCAACCTCCCAGCTCCAATCCGGCTTCTTCTCCGCTACGGCCTCGCGCACCAGGGCTTCAGCTTCTCGGGTCATTGGCTCGTAGGCGGCGAGCTCCGGGTGCTGATGCAGGTGTTGCAACGAGTGGGAGGCGTCGATGGACCAATGCGGAAAGTCACCACTCAGGTCTTGCGGCGCGTCCTGGCCGATCCACCGCTTCAGCGCCGCCCGCGCTTGGGCGGATTGGCGCAGCAGATCGTCTTTTTGCTCGTCGAGTAGGGCTACCTCCTGACGTGGGGCTACCGCATCAACTGTGCTTGCGCTCCCCCCGGCCAGACGTGCGCGGACGGTGGTGTCCAGGAGGCGATTCTCGCGGTAGAAGTCGTCGAACATCGCCAGCTTGCGTTGCAGCGTATAGGCCGCGATCCAGGCCTGGGCCGAGGCGCTGCGGACTTTCAGCCGCTCTACGCCCGCTTCAGCATCAGCGCGTTCGACGGCGGCCTGCGCGGTATCTATGCGCGCTTTGCGCTTGTCGCTGTTGGGCATCTCCTGCATCAGGCCGACAACCTGCATGGACATGTTGTCGCGCTGAGTACTCCAGCGCTCATCCCCCTCAATGGGGACGTTCTGCAAACCCAGGTTGAGCTTGGGGTCTGGCAGCTCTCCGGCGGGAATGGCGGCACTTTTGGCCGCGGAGACTTTCTCGCTCTGTGCGAGTAATGAAGGGGCGTTACGTTCAGCCAGCAACAGGGCGTCGTCCAGTGACAGGGACGACGCCTGCGCCGACAGCCCGGGCAGCAGTGCGAGCAGCAGCCAGCCGGGGTGGAGTCGGACGTGAGTCACGATGAGGATTCCTCTAGAAAACCAGCGCGTGAGCGCAAGCCACCCGGCAGCCTTCAGGGCCGCGGGTAGGGTTCAGGTCGGAAGAGGAATCAGGCGCAGGGAGGTCGCCAGAGATCGGCGGGAGTCTGGCTCAGGACGAGGTCGTTATAGACGGACGGGGTCTGGGGGGCTACAGGGTGGTGTGGAGACTTCAGGACGCTGACCTGGAGCAAGCTACTGGTCTTGCATTCCTGCCCGGTCTTGCAGGTCTTCTTGCCATGCTCGGTCATCTTACCCGAGTCCTGGCAGCAATCCTGGTCCATACCCGCCATTTGGCTCATGCCCTGGCTTTGCATCGGACAAGGTTCTGCCGGTGCTTCGAATCCTGCCATCCCCGTTAGGGGAAGCGAGAAAATGAGAAACAAGGCGGTAAGAAATCGGAGGTGACGAAGCATAGTTCTTTCAGTGTATGTGCACTCATTTGCCGCGGCAACAAGAACAAAGATGCGTGTCGATTTGTAGCTAGACTGCTCCGTCCGCGAAATACATCCATTGGTTAAGATTGATTGCCTTTAATCATGGTGTGCTGGCAGCTGTGGGTGTGCAGCAGTGGCCTCTACTGGGTGAGGATTTGTGCCGCTCTGGCCGAAGATAGGGCCTGGGGATTTCGCGCCCCCAAGGCCAATCAGGCGTTCAAATAGATTTCGTCGAAAACGGCGTGCAGAACACCGTAAGTTCCGTGCTCATTTGCGCAATAGGCGCAGGCCGTTCAGGACAACTATCAGGCTTACCCCCATGTCAGCGAATACGGCCATCCACATAGTGGCCTGGCCTGTCAGCGTGACCACCAGAAAAATTGCTTTGATGCCTAGGGCGAGCCCGATGTTTTGCGTGAGCACAGCGGCGGTCTGGCGTGAGAGCTGAATGAAGGCCGGTATCTTACGCAGGTCATCATCCATAATCGCGACATCGGCGGTCTCGATCGCAGTATCCGTGCCAGCAGCGCCCATGGCGAAGCCAACATTGGCACAAGCCAGCGCAGGAGCGTCATTGATGCCGTCCCCAACCATCCCGACGGTGTGCCGACGTTTGATGAGGGCTTCTATTGCGTTGAGCTTATCGTTCGGCAGCAGGCTGCCTTTTGCCTCGTCGATGCCAACCTGAGCAGCAATGGTCTCTGCGGTATGCGGGTTATCACCCGTCAGCATCAACGTCTTTACCCCCAGGTCGTGGAGCTTGTCGATTGCCGTACGGCTGGTCTCCTTGACCGTATCTGCTACTGCGAACAACGCCAGTGCCTGGGTTTCATCGGACAGAATGACTACCGTTTTTCCTTGTCGCTCCAAGTAGTCAAGCGCGGCCTCGATTGCCGTCGAACTGAGACTTAGCTCATTCAACAATCGATGATTGCCTAAGTGGTAACGATGCCCATCAATCGTGCCGCGGACGCCGCGACCGAGCAGTGCTTCGAAACCCTCTACATTCAATAATGGCACGAACTGTTCGGCCGCTTGCATAGCGATGGCCTGTGATACGGGATGATCTGAGCGATCCGCAAGGCTGGCCGCGACGGCGCGATAGTTTCTAGGTGCTCCGTCAGCTAGAGGCATAAAATCGGTTTGGACAGGTTTTCCGTGAGTGATGGTTCCAGTTTTGTCCAATGCCAAGTAGGTGATTTTGCGACCGACTTCCAGGTACACGCCACCCTTGATCAGAATGCCTTTACGGGCAGCAGCAGCCAGGCCGCTGACGATGGTGACAGGAGTCGAAATCACCAGCGCACAGGGACAGGCCACAACCAGGAGTACTAAGGCCCGATAGATCCACTCGAACCACTCGGCGCCCATCAGTAACGGCGGCATGATCGCTACAGTCAGGGAGAAGACGAATACTGCTGGCGTGTAGACGCGAGAGAACTGATCAACGAAACGTTGTGTTGGTGCGCGAGCCCCTTGCGCTTCTTCGACCGCATGGATAATTCGTGCCAGAGTGGAGTGGTTCGCTTCTGCCGTTACCCGATATTCCAGCTCCCCGGCTTGGTTGATGGTGCCAGCGAACACTGGATCACCCACGGTCTTCTCCACGGGCAGGCTCTCACCAGTAATAGGAGCCTGGTTGATCGTCGAGTTCCCTCTTAGTACTTCGCCGTCCAAGCTGATGCGCTCGCCGGGACGCGCCCGGACCACACTTCCAATTGCAATACCGGTCACTTCCGTTTCTACCCAGTGCCCATCGACTTGCTGGATGGTTGCTGTCTCGGGCGCAAGGTCCATCAGGCCACGAATGGCGTTTCGCGCGCGATCCAAGGACTTGGCTTCGATTAACTCGGCGACTGCAAACAGGAACATGACCATGGCCGCTTCGGGCCATTGGCCGATCAGAACTGCGCCCGTAACGGCGATGCTCATCAGGGCGTTGATGTTGAGATTGCGATTCTTGAGTGCTATCCAGCCTTTCTTATAGATCGCCAGCCCGCAAAGCAGTATGGCTGCAGCGGAGATGACCGCTACCACCCATTCGGGTACCAAATTGGAGAAATGGAGAATCTCTGACGAGACTGCCGCCACTCCTGACAGCCCCAGGCGCCACCAATGACTTTTTCCCGGCGAGGGTGCTTCGGCCGATGCTTTTGCCTCTGTTTCCAATTGGGGAGTGAAGCCGAGCTCTCGAATTGCACTCAGGGCCCGTGCAAGCGTGTCCGGATCATGGTTAATCGTGAGGGTGCGTTGCAGCAGGTTGAACTGCATCGCGGCGATGCCCGGCATCCCAGACAGTTTGTTGGTGATCAACTGCTGCTCGGTAGGGCAGTCCATTTGGGCGATTAAAACCCGAGTGCTTACGGTGGTCGCGAGAGGTTCCGCTCGCATGCCCACGGAGGCGATGACCTCGACGAGGACCTGATTGGCCAGAGGTGTATGGCGAACGCTGAGAGTGCGGTTCAGGAGATTGAACTGCAAGTCCTGCACCTGTGGGAGCTTCTCGAGCTTGCTGCGGATGAGCGCCTCCTCAGTGGGGCAGTCCATCTGCTCAATGCGAAACATGCTCAACTGAGCTGCTGGTAACGAAGGCGCTAAGCAAGCCGTGTCGCAGCAACTTGGCGGCGGTGTGCCGCTACAGGAGCCATCCTTAGGGGTGTCAGAACAACAATTAGCCATACGGTGTCTCCTCTGCCATTGCCTAGTGAGCACCCTATAGTCACTATAGAGTCAAGCCTGTGTTTGGAGACGGCAATGAAAATCGGCGAATTGGCGAAGTGGGCAAATTGCCAGGTTGTGACCATTCGATACTATGAGAGCGCGGGGTTGTTGCCACCGCCAGAGCGGACCGGCGGAAACTATCGCATCTATACCCCCACTCATGCCGAGCGCTTAGCGTTTATCCGCAACTGCCGAACTCTCGACATGACAGTCGAAGAGGTGAGGCAATTACTGAGCTACCGAGATAACCCGGAGAATGATTGTAACGGGGTGAATGAACTGATCGATGAGCACATCGAGCTTGTGGCTACCAGAATTGCAGCCCTTCAGGCCCTCAACAAACAGCTGACAGATTTAAGGAAAAGCTGTGCAAAAGGTCGTGAAGCTGCGGACTGCCGGATACTTCAGCATCTAAGTAACAGCGGACAGCACCTCGCCGAGGAGGCAGCACTGGCCCCTGCACATAGCTGTGATGATTGATTCACCTAGTGAAGAATTCCAGCTGAGGCTCCGTAGCTGGATACGTTGACGAATATCAATCCGTACGCCTGGGGCTGATGTAGGTTTCTAGAGGAAACCTCCTTGCGCAAGCTAGTCGAGTTGCGCAATCCACTCCAGTGGAGCTTAGCCATGACGACGCGAATTCTTAAAGCTCTCGTAGCCACCACCTCGCTTTTTTCTGCTCTTGCGTTCTCTGCCCAAGAAAGTGGACAGGTCGCTCCTTCTCAAATTGAACAGCCAGCTGTAGACATCCAACAGTTCGATATGCAGATGGCTCAGGCGCAGGATCGCCTGAATAAGATGCAGCAGCAAATGAGTCAAATTCAGAAGACCAAGGATCCTCAAGAGCGCCAGAGGTTGCTACAAGAGCATCAAGCGATGATTCAGAGCAGCATGGGCATGATGAGCCAAATGTGGGGTGACGGCATGATGGGCTGCTGGGGAAATAAAGGGATGATGGGGCATCACATGATGCATAGCGAAATGATGGGAAATAGCCACATGAACGGATGGAGCCAGATGCAAGGGCGTTACTCGGTAACCGTCCGCCGAACCCATCTCCCCGCTTCTTCCAGATAGCGGCATGGTGTGCACCTATTTTTGGTGGACACCATTTCAAGCCACTTTCTGGAGGGTTTCGTGTCTCGACAGCGCCGTACATTCCCCAAGGCTTTCAAGGCCCAGGTCATCGAAGAGTGCGCCCAGTCCGGTGCTTCCGTCGCCGGCGTGGCGCTCAGCCACGGGCTCAATGCCAACCTGGTGCATAAATGGATTCGTAAGCAGCGCGAGCCGCTACCGGTCGTATCTGCACGCTTTATCCCGGTGCCGCTCGGCATCCTGCCTTCAGAGCAGGCCAGCTCTGAAGAGCTGACGATACGAATCGAAATCCCCTACCACGCCGGCAGTCTGTCGGTGCACTGGCCGGTGCAGGACGGCGAAGGCTGTACACGCTTGCTGCGCGGGCTGCTCGCATGATTCGCATCGATCGCATCTGGCTGGCCACCGAGCCGATGGACATGCGCGCCGGCACCGAAACCGCATTGGCCCGTGTAGTGGCGGTATTCGGTGCGGCGAAGCCGCACTGTGCTTATCTGTTCGCCAACCGCCGCGCCAACCGCATGAAAGTGTTGGTGCATGACGGTGTAGGGATCTGGCTGGCCGCGCGGCGATTGAACCAAGGCAAGTTTCACTGGCCAGGCATCCACCGCGGCTTGGAAGTTGAACTCGACACCGAGCAGCTTCAGGCTTTGGTGCTCGGTTTACCCTGGCAGCGGGTTGGTGCAGCCGGTGCGATCACAATGCTGTAGCGCCGGCCATTAGCCTATCGCTTTATCTGCGCGGATCGCCTGCTCTGGCACAATCAGCGGCATGACTTCCTTGCCCAATCTCGACCAACTAACACCTGAGCAACTGCGCGCACTGGCCGCCCAGTTGCTCACGCAGGTCGATGCGATGGGCAAAAAGATCCACCGTGATCAAACCATCATCGAGCAGCTCACCCACGAAATCGCCTGGTTCAAGCGCCACAAGTTCGCCAAGCGTAGCGAGCAACTAAGCCCTGAACAGGGCAGCCTGCTGGATGATTTGCTCGACACGGACATCGCCGCCATCGAGGCGGAACTGAAAACCCTCAATCCTCCGGCGGCTCCGGCTGAACCCCGCCAACAGCCCAAGCGCGCGCCGCTGCCAGCCCAGTTTCCGCGTACTGTGATCCGTCACGAGCCGCAGAACACTCAATGCGCCTGCGGCTGCCCGCTGCAACGCATCGGCGAAGACATCAGCGAAAAGCTGGATTACACGCCTGGCGTGTTCACCGTCGAACAGCATGTGCGTGGCAAGTGGGCCTGCCGCCAGTGCGAAACATTGATCCAGGCGCCGGTACCAGCCCAGGTGATCGACAAGGGCATCCCGACTGCCGGCTTGCTGGCTCATGTCATGGTGGCCAAATACGCCGATCATCTGCCGCTGTACCGGCAAGAGAAGATCTTTGGCCGTGCGGGTCTGGCTATCGCGCGTTCGACATTGGCGCAGTGGGTCGGACAAACCGGCGTACAGCTCCAACCATTGGTCGATGCCCTGCGCGAGGCGGTACTGGCGCAAGGCGTGATCCATGCCGACGAAACCCCCGTGCAAATGCTGGCCCCTGGCGAGAAGAAAACCCACCGGGCTTACGTCTGGGCATACTGCACCACACCCTTCGCCGACCTGAAGGCCGTGGTCTATGACTTCAGCCCAAGCCGTGCAGGTGAGCATGCGCGCAATTTTATGGGTCAGTGGAATGGCAAACTGGTCTGCGACGACTTCGCCGGCTACAAGGCCAGCTTCGAGCAGGGCATCACCGAAATTGGCTGCATGGCCCACGCCCGCCGCAAATTTTTCGATCTGCACTCAGCGAACAAAAGCCAGTTAGCCGAACAGGCGCTGCACTCCATTGCCGGGCTGTATGAAATCGAGCGGCAAGCACGGCACATGAGCGATGAAGAACGCTGGCGAATACGCCAGGAAAAGTCTTCACCGATCCTCGATGCGCTGCATGACTGGATGCTGGCCCAGCGTGATCGGGTGCCCAATGGATCAGCCACGGCAAAAGCCCTGGATTACAGCCTAAAACGCTGGCTAGCGCTGACGCGCTATCTGGAAGATGGAGCCGTGCCCATCGACAACAATCAGGTCGAGAACCAGATTCGGCCTTGGGCATTGGGGCGCTCGAACTGGCTGTTTGCCGGTTCACTACGCAGCGGCAAACGGGCGGCTGCGATCATGAGCCTGATCCAGTCAGCACGCCTCAACGGTCACGATCCGTACGCCTACCTGAAGGACGTGCTCATGCGGCTACCAACGCAGCGGGCAAGCGAAATCAGTCAACTGCTGCCGCATCAGTGGATACAGCCTGAAGCAGGCATGTAACCACAGCGGTGTATCACCCCAAACAGCCTACCCGTAATAGTCTCGCACTGATTTTTTGGGCGTTCACGATGTGATACACGGTAAGCGTTCAGCGTGTGATACAGCTACCCGTGCAGCCTGTGATACAGATACGCAAGGTGAGTTAGCTAGACGCTTACGTTACTCGAACCTCACTCCGGATCAAATGAGAGAGCGCCAGTACATGATGGATCAGTACATGGGGATGCAGCAGAGGATGATGGAGCAGATGATGCAGCACCAACGCTACATGGGTATGTAACCGTGCCGGGTTGAATATAGCTAACTTGCCGATCAGCATCGCCAGTAGGAGCAGCGATCTCCTGAGGCAAGCGCTACTTAGGGGTCGTCTCAGAAAACGGAAAATAAAGCACGCTAAGCGTGCGTGGAGGCTGGCACCCAGCGGTACAGCGTCGGAATGGACACGCCGAGGTTCTTGGCCACGTCCTTGGGCGGCACCCCGCTGGCCAGCAGCTTCTTGGCCGACTCGATCTTGCTGTCGGTCATCTTCGGCTTGCGGCCGCCTTTGCGGCCGAGCTGCTTGGCGACTTCCAGCCCGGCGCGGGTGCGCTCGACGGTCAGCTCGCGCTCCATTTCGGCAAGGCTCGCCATGACGTGGAAGAAGAACCGCCCGGATGGTGTGCCGGTGTCGATGGAGTCGGTGAGGCTCCTGAACTGGACACCGTGCTTGTGCAGATCGCCGACCAGATCGACCAGTTGCTTGACCGACCGGCCCAGCCGGTCGAGCTTCCAGACGACCAAAGTATCGCCTTCGCGCAGCATTTCGAGCGTCTTGGCCAAGCCAGGCCGGTCTGCCCGCGTGCCACTCACCTTGTCCTCGAAGACCTTTTTACATCCGGCCTTGCTCAAGGCTTCGCGTTGCAGCTCCAGGTTCTGATCCTGCGTCGAGACGCGCGCATAGCCAATCAACATGGCTTGTCTCGCGCCCGGTCGATGCGTTCCTGCATCGCCTGCATCACTTCTTCGTGGGTGTACGATCTGGCGTTGGCGTCGGTGGCTTGCCGCAGGGCTTCCTCAACCTCGCGCGTCATCCGCTCGTAATCCTCCGGCCACAGCGCTTGCTCCATGCGCAGCGACGCCTGACCCAGCAGGTGCAGCAGGCTGAACAGCCGCATGTCGTTGGTGGCGACGATGCGCTCCCGAATCTGCTCCTGAATAGCTTCGCTAGCCCGATGCGCTTGTGGTGTGGCAGTCCCCTCGTAGTCAGCGGGGAATTCCGCTTCCTCGGCAATCCTTGCCCAGGCGCTGGCCAGCGCCTCGATGGTTGACGTGCTCATTTCCGCCGCTCCTGTGCTCTTTGGCGAATCAACCGGCCAAGGGGCCTCGACGCGAAAACCAGCAGCATCACGCCTATCGGATACCAGGTCGAGAAGACCACCAAGGCATCGAAGGCTGGCCGTCCGGTGTTGGTAGGCAGTACGGCGGTCACAGCCATCAACCCGCCGACCGTCCAGATGATGCGCCACACGTAGGGCATCACGCGGGGCACGTAGCCGTCATCGAAAGCGGTCTGGTAGTAGCGGCGCAGGCCGCGCTCGGCAAGCGCCTGGCGCTGCCGCTCCGACAGCGCATCCGTCCGGCCATACCAGCGCCGGAATGGTGGACAGCGCAGCAGCAAAGGGGTGAAGAGGATCATCACCGCCACGATCGCGACACCCCACGCCATGACGGCGCCGGCATCGGGCCGCTTGGCGTTCTCGATCACGGGCGCGAAGACGCCCGGAGCACCGATCATCCAGAACAGCGCAATGTGCTGATGGAAGGAGAGCTTCATTTGCTCATCCACTTGCGCAGCAGGCGCTTTTTCAGGGAGGCGCGTTCTTGCGGGTTGCGTCCCTTGTGATTGGCGATGCGATCCGCCGTGGCGGCCTGGCGCTTGACGGGCCAGTAGGAGCGGCCATCCTTGCCCATCGACCAGACGCTGCTGGCCTGGTTTTCCAGCAGGGGCAGATGGGCGCTCAGGGCTTCGGGCGACGCGCTGGTCAGCGCCGTGCGCTCACGGGTGCGCCAGCGCTGATGCCAGAGCTTCTTGTCCTCGCGCTCGCTGCCGCAGGTCGTGTGCCCGACGATGGGTGTTTTGCGGCGGCTGCGGCTCATAACGTAGTGGTCTCCAAGAACATTCAGGACTGATCCCAGGCGTCGATGGTCAAGACCTGATCGGCAGGACAGGCGGCTACGCGGTCGGGAACTGGATGGTGTTCAGTCTCATGCCGACCCCATTCGATTGATCGCGTCGCTTGCGGCACGCTGCGACGCAAGGAGGTTTGCGACCTGGTTTAGCAGCCGTGTCCGCTGCATGTCTGTTACCTATCTCCCCGACCGCTCATTGGACCAACTCCAGAGATTGGGCTCTATCGCTCAGCCAATACGAAACCGGCATTGGCTGATGCCACAACCGAGACGAACACAAATGGCTCGGTACCTGTATTTCGCGCCCCGTGCACTTGGCCCGGTCTTGCCACGGCTATCTCACCTTCCCTGAGGGCACGAACAATCCCATTGCCCTGAAAGTAATCAGCCATTCCCGACAAAACAGTCCACGTGTCTTGGCCGTGAGGATGAATGTGAGCCGCAATTTCCTGCCCGGGATGGACATGCCAAACCACGATAATTGAGTCTCGGGTTTCAAGCACAACGGAACGAATAGGCTCGCCTTCGGACGGCTGAACATACTCGGCTACAGAAAATATTCTCGATTCAACAGTCATCGGAGATCCCTCTTTCACAGTGCCCCCAGACAGGCTGGAGATGAGTTCTAACTCGAATTTGAACGGGAGGCTGGTCGTGCGGTCGTGCAGTTGCCGATGAGCGTGTCGGCTGCTGCCTCCTTGCCCACCAGCGAACTCACGTCCGTTGCGGCCATCCAGAAGGTCTTGCCCGAGCGCGGCTCATAGGTCGCGGGATCGAACACGCCAGAGGGGCCGAACATCGGCGGCTTGATTGGTCATGGCTCCATGCCTTTGTCGTTACGGTCTTCATCGTCGGCATCCTGACGCACGGCGGGCAATTGCTGGAGCAACGCCGGCAGCCATTCCTGTACCGTCTCCCACACCACATCGAGGTTGATGTCGAAATAGCCGTGAGCCATGCGATTACGCATATTGCGCATGCTGCGCCACGGCACGTCGGCATGCGCCTGGGTGAACTCGACGTAGCCATCCATCACCTTTGTGGCCGCCTCGCCGATGACGATCAGGCTCATGATGACGGCCTGCTGGGTGCGCTTGTCGGCCAAGAAGTCGTCCTTGGCCATCCCTTCCACGAAGCTGCGCGCATCGGTTGCGGCCTGCTGAATGTGGTCGAGGTAATCGGGCAGGCGGTTCTCGCTCATATCGGTTGCGCCTCCGCGAGCACCTTGGCCCGGAACTTCGGCGGCAGGTCGCCGGGAGTCAGCAGATCGACGTCAACGCCGAGCAGCGATTTCAGTTCTTCTTCCAAATCGCCCAAGTCCAACAACGTGGCACCGGGCAGCGCATCGACCAACAGGTCGAGGTCGCTGCCATCCCGGTCGGTGCCATGCAGCACCGAGCCGAAGACGCGCGGGTTCGCGGCGCGAAAGCGGCCTACCGCTTCACGCACTGCGCTTCGCTTCATGTCAAGCACAACAGACGGTCGCATGGGCATCCTTTCTTATCGAAACTCGTTGAGATGATATGCAATCAAGAATAGAATTTCAAGAACTATTTTCGAGAATCGCAATGCCTTGATTCCCGTGCCGCGCCGGTTGCCTTGGCGGGCTTGTCACAAACCTACGTTTTCAAGAAGAAGGAAACCGCATGCCCCGCCGTTCGATCCTCTCCGCCGCCGAGCGCGAAAGCCTGCTGGCGTTGCCGGACACCAAGGATGAGTTGATCCGTCACTACACGTTCAGCGAAAGCGACCTCTCCATCATCCGGCAGCGGCGCGGCCCGGCCAATCGGCTGGGCTTCGCGGTGCAGCTCTGCTACCTGCGCTTTCCCGGCGTCATCCTTGGCGCTGATGAGCCACCGTTCCCGCCATTGCTGAGACTGGTCGCCAACCAGCTCAAGGTCGGCATCGAAAGCTGGGACGAGTACGGGCAGCGTGAGCAGACCCGACGCGAGCACCTGGTCGAGCTGCAAACGGTGTTCGGCTTCCAGCCGTTCACGATTGGCCACTACCGGCAGGCTGTCCAGTTGCTGACCGAGCTGGCCATGCAAACCGACAAGGGCATCGTGCTGGCCAGAGCCTTGATCGAGCACCTGCGGCGGCAGTCGGTCATTGTGCCCGCCCTCAACGCCGTCGAGCGGGCGAGCGCCGAAGCGATTACCCGCGCCAACCGGCGTCTCTACGACGCCTTGGCTGAGCCGCTGACGGACGTGCATCGCCGTCGCCTCGACGATCTGCTCAAGCGCCGCGACAACGGCAAGACGACGTGGCTGGCCTGGCTGCGGCAATCCCCGGTCAAACCGAACTCGCGGCACATGCTGGAACACATCGAACGCCTCAAGGCGTGGCAGGCGCTCGACCTGCCCTCCGGCATCGAGCGGCTGGTTCACCAGAACCGGCTGCTCAAGATCGCCCGCGAGGGCGGCCAGATGACGCCCGCCGACCTGGCGAAGTTCGAGCCGCAGCGGCGTTACGCGACCCTGGTGGCGCTCGCCATCGAGGGCATGGCCACCGTCACCGACGAAATCATCGACCTGCATGACCGCATCCTGGGCAAGCTGTTCAATGCCGCCAAGAACAAGCATCAGCAGCAGTTCCAGGCATCCGGCAAGGCGATCAATGCCAAGGTGCGGCTGTTCGGGCGCATCGGCCAGGCGCTGATCGAGGCCAAGCAAGCGGGCCGCGATCCGTTCGCCGCCATCGAGGCCGTCATGTCCTGGGATGCTTTCGCCGAGAGCGTCACCGAAGCGCAGCGGCTCGCGCAACCCGAGGACTTCGATTTCCTGCACCGCATCGGCGAGAGCTACGCCACGCTGCGCCGCTACGCGCCGGAATTTCTCGACGTGCTCAAGTTGCGGGCCGCGCCCGCCGCCAAGGACGTACTCGACGCCATCGAGGTGCTGCGCAGCATGAACAGCGACAACGCCCGCAAGGTGCCCACCGACGCGCCGACCGAGTTCATCAAGCCGCGCTGGCAGAAGCTGGTGATGACCGACACCGGCATCGACCGGCGCTACTACGAACTGTGCGCGCTGTCGGAGCTGAAGAACGCGCTGCGCTCCGGCGACATCTGGGTGCAAGGCTCGCGCCAGTTCAAGGACTTCGAGGACTACCTGGTGCCGCCCGCGAAATTCGCCAGCCTCAAGCAGGCCAGCGAATTGCCGCTGGCCGTGGCCACCGATTGCGACCAGTACCTGCATGACCGGCTGACGCTGCTGGAAACGCAGCTCGCCACCGTCAACCGCATGGCGCTGGCCAACGAGCTGCCGGACGCCATCATCACGGAGTCGGGCCTGAAGATCACGCCGCTCGATGCGGCGGTGCCCGATACCGCACAGGCCCTGATCGACCAGACGGCGATGATCCTACCGCACGTCAAGATCACCGAATTGCTGCTGGAGGTAGACGAATGGACGGGCTTCACCCGGCACTTCGCCCACCTGAAGTCAGGCGACCTGGCCAAGGACAAAAACCTGTTGCTGACCACGATCCTCGCCGACGCGATCAACCTGGGCCTGACCAAGATGGCGGAATCGTGCCCCGGCACGACCTACGCCAAGCTGGCCTGGCTGCAAGCCTGGCACATCCGCGACGAAACCTACGGGGCGGCACTGGCCGAGCTGGTCAACGCGCAGTTCCGACATCCCTTCGCCGAGCATTGGGGCGACGGCACCACGTCATCGTCGGACGGCCAGAACTTCCGCACCGGCAGCAAGGCCGAGAGCACCGGCCACATCAATCCGAAATACGGCAGCAGCCCAGGGCGGACGTTCTACACCCATATCTCCGACCAGTACGCGCCGTTCCACACCAAGGTCGTGAACGTCGGCGTGCGCGACTCGACCTACGTGCTCGACGGCCTGCTGTATCACGAATCCGACCTGCGGATCGAGGAGCACTACACCGACACGGCAGGGTTCACGGACCACGTCTTCGCGTTGATGCACCTGCTGGGCTTCCGCTTCGCCCCGCGCATTCGTGACCTGGGCGACACCAAGCTCTACATCCCGAAGGGCGATGCCACCTACGAGGCGTTGAAACCGATGATCGGCGGCACGCTCAACATCAAGCACGTCCGCGCCCATTGGGATGAAATCCTGCGGATGGCCACCTCGATCAAGCAGGGCACGGCGACGGCCTCGCTGATGCTCAGGAAGCTTGGCAGCTACCCGCGCCAGAACGGCCTGGCCGTCGCCCTGCGTGAGCTGGGACGCATCGAGCGCACACTGTTCATCCTGGACTGGCTGCAAAGCGTCGAGCTGCGCCGCCGCGTGCATGCCGGGCTGAACAAAGGCGAGGCGCGCAACGCGCTGGCCCGCGCCGTGTTCTTCAACCGCCTGGGGGAAATCCGCGACCGCAGCTTCGAGCAGCAGCGCTACCGGGCCAGCGGCCTCAACCTGGTGACGGCGGCCATCGTGCTATGGAACACGGTCTATCTGGAGCGGGCCGCGAACGCCTTGCGTGGCCACGGTCAAGCCGTCGATGACGGCCTGTTGCAGTACCTGTCGCCGCTCGGCTGGGAGCACATCAACCTGACCGGCGATTACCTCTGGCGCAGCAGCGCCAAGATCGGCGCGGGCAAGTTCAGGCCGCTACGGCCGCTGCAACCGGCTTAGCGTGCTTTATTTTCCGTTTTCTGAGACGACCCCTACTTAGGGCCCTGGAGATAGCAGATCCGTCGGTTGGTCATCCCCGCGAAATATCTAAACTGTACATCTGCGGTAGGTACCAATAAGAAGATTGCAGCTACATTACAGTGGTCATTCTTATGGAGCCGACTTGTGAACTTCTCTGACAAGGTCGTTGCGAGAGTATTGGAAATCGAGGTCGATCTGTATCAAGCTTACGCCCGAATCATCTATGAGACGGACACTGAAGCATTACACGACTTCCGCATTGCTCTACGACGATTGAGAAGCTTGCTGAACCCTCTGGGCATGAATGAAGCGTGTTCGACACTCAACGGTGCCGCCGCCGAAGCGGGCAGGCTGACCACGCCGATAAGAGATTTGGAGGTCATGGCGGAGGAGCTGCAGTCGCATGGGCTTCTGCGGGCGGCTCATGCACGTCGCCTAGCAGTATCGAAGTCCTATCGGAGCCTCGACAAGCATCTCATCATCGACCGGCTATTTGAGGCGTTCAGCGACTGGCCTGCCACCTTCCGATTGGCCTTGCTATCTGAACAGAGTGACGGGCTGAAGGCGCGTACGACCAAGCGCATTGGCAAGCAATTGCGGCGACTCAGTGATGCCTTGAATGATCCTGGGCACGACCGCCACGAAATTCGGTTGCTGGTGAAGCGCGCTCGCTACTCTCTGGAGTCGTTCCCGAAGCTACTACCTGTGCCGCCCGAGTTGATGTCAGGCCTGAAGCAACTGCAAGGAGCGTTGGGTGACTGGCACGACCGTCACCAGTGGTGCCTGAAGGCACAGCATGAAGCTGACCTGCACCCCTTGGTAACAGAGTGGGGGACCGCTGAGGCGAAAGCGCTGGTCGAAGCGGAACGTGTCATTTCGTCCTTGGGCGGGCGTCTGTCGAAGTTCCTGGGCAAAAAAATGCTGCTTGAACACAAGCAGCATGGATATGTGACGCACCATTGGAGTAACTGCGCTCAGTATCTTGCCTACGTGTGAAGTTTCGGCGTCACTTTTTTGCCATGGATGTGGCAGCGACTGACAGGCAGCTAACGACCCATAGCGGACGTTTCCGAACACCTCATTGCCGATCTCATCTGTATTCACTATCTGCTTTCCGTGACCTGCAGAAGGGCCACCACAGCTGGGCACACCACGGATCACCAGGATCATTCGGAATGCCGTATCGCTCTGGATATCGGTCGCGAGTGAAATTCGCCGTTCCGAACAGCGTGTCCCAGATGAACAGCAGCTGGGCGAAGTTGTGATGGGGCGGCTTGCCGTGCTCATCAAGCTCGGCGTGATGTGCGCGGTGCGTGCTAGGCAACTGAACCAGTCGCTCTAGCAGCCAGGTAGCGGGAGCTAGCCAGCGCCATTTGTAGAGCACCTTGTCCCAGGCGAACGCGCTGTGCACCAATACGTTGGCGCAACCGAAAATCAGGTGTGCGATGAGCACCGCCTCGCCTAGGCCGAGATAGACGAGAGCCCCGGCGTACCAGATGTCCGGCATGAACAAGAACCAACGCCAGTTCTCCCGGTAGGCAACGCTGATGCTCATTGCCGTTGCGGTGTGGTGGGTACGATGCATGTGCCACATGAAAGGAATGGTGTGGCCTAGTCGGTGGTACCAGTAGTGCATGAAGTCAGCAGGGATGATGACCAGCAGAACAGCCTGCCAAAGTGGAAGTGTGCTCAGTTGGCCAACTGCGCCAGGTGCCAGTTGGGCCAGGATCAATGCAGCCCCGGCAATGATTGCTGGTTTGATCAGCAGTGCAAATTGGGCAAGGCTGATAGCGTCAACGGCAAGCTCGTCGGATTGGCGCCTGTTCAGCATGCGTCCGGCGAGCAACTCGAAGCTTCCCAGTAAAACCAGAAGGCCGCTGACAGCCCAGGTGTCCAGATGTGGCATCTAATGTCTCCCTCAAGATGTGAGGGAGAGTTTCAGCAATCCTGCAGCCAGCTTACTTGAAGGATTTTGTTGTTGTTCGCCTCTGAAGGGCGAAGCCCGAAAGTCCGCAGGCAGATGCGCGACAGGTGGGCTGAGTCGGCAAAACCTGCTTCATGAGCGACGGCGGTGGCTCCATTCGGGTCATTGAGCCCCTCCAGGGCACGCCGGAGCTTTCGCCACAGCAGCAATTTGCGCAGTGGCAAACCGAGCGACTCCTGTAGCCAGTGCGAGCAGTGTGCTTGGGTACTGGAATAGCGAGACCGGAATGCTCCCCAAATCTGCTCTGCGGTGCTGTCTTCGCCTGATGCCTCGACCAGTGACAACAGATACTCCAGGCGCGGGCTTGGTGTGATCTCTGGCTGCTCATGCAGAGCAAGCAACTCATTCAACGCGTCATCGAAGGTCTGCTGCGTGGTTGCGGAGGCCAGCCTGAAGCGAGAGCCAGCTGGTACGTCGACTCGAAGCGCCGCATCAGGGCTGCTACGGGCCCAGCGCAACATTCGTAGATACGACGGGTGGCTTGGCTCTACGGTGATGCTGGTATGCGGCTGCGGGCGCAGGAAACGGCGACGTATCTCGGGTGCCAACAGCCAAGCCTCCGAGCTGACGGCTGGTAAACCATCGATCTCCAACTCGAGCGGCTCGCCGTCAGCCAGCAACAGGGTCATGCCAGGGCGCTGGTTGTAGCCATTGGGCAAAGACTGCGCCCTGACGATGAATGCCGATTTCCCGATCAGCAGCTGGTTTGGTGCCATGGTGAACGTGTCAGCCTGACGATAAGTTGCACATGAAGTTTATGACCCAAACCACAACGCCCCCTTGCCGCTAAGGCGTACAGCCACCCTTGAGGTAGTTGCTCCGGATAGCGGGAGCTCCATTTTCAATCTCCACATCGGAGGCATACGCTTCCAACAGAAGCTCGCAATTGCCTCGTTGGGTTAACACCACGCCAGTCAATGTCGCGTCCCTGCTGATGCAATCGAATCCGCCCGTGACCGCATAGGTCGCCTGCTTTCCATTGATGCTGACCTGTCCGTCGCCAGAGGCCTTGCAGTCCCCCCAGCGCAGCCCGTCTGCAGAGATCGTGAGGAGGGCAGGACTCGATGCGGAGGATGCTTCGGCCCGCCAGTGACCATCGAACCAGCTGCCGGCAATCGGTTGCTCAATCCCTGCGACGGTTTTGTGGGCCTCGCTCGGTTTGTCGCACGCACTTAGCCACAGTACGGAGACGAGAAGCGGTAGCAACCCTATCAACCTGTTCATGATGTGCCTCCACATTGCATCAGGTGTTCGGGCCTGCCTTGCCTAGGAAGGCAGGAGTCTCACGCATTCACACCCCCTGTCAGCTCGGGGTGGTCACCACCTCTGCATGCCTGGGCAAGGCGATTGAAATGAGCGCGGCCAGGAGAACGAATGCTGCAGAGATCCACAGGCAGGCCACCAGCCCGTATGCCTGGAATACCCATCCTGAAAGCACTGTGCCAATCAGGCGGCCCATGGCGTTGGACATGTAGTAGAACCCCACGTCCAGCGATACGCCGTCTTCCTTGGCATACGAGACGATCAAATAGCTGTGCAGCGAGGAGTTCACGGCAAAGAGTGCCCCGAACAGCATCAGCCCACCCAGGAGCACGGCCTGAGCGGATAGATTCATATTTAGGCCGAGGGCGATGGCGGCCGGCAGCACCGCAAGCATCAGCGCCCAGATGAAGGCAGCACGACCGTCAGGGACGTGGCCGCGCTTCTTGCCGGTCAATGCCGGAGCGAAGGATTGCACGATGCCGTAGCCGATCACCCACGCGGCAAGGAAGCCTCCGACCAGCCAGAAGTCCCAACCCAGCGTCTCGCTCAAATAGACCGGGAGCGCGACGACGAACCAGACATCCCGAGCACCGAACAGGAACATCCGTGCAGCAGAGAGAATGTTGATTGCTCGGCTTTTGGAGAGCATGTCGCGGAACTTGGGCTTGGCCTTGGCTTTGCCCAGGTCTTTTTTCAGCGACAGCATGCTGCCGATCCAGATGAGGGCTAGCACCAGGGCCATGGCCAGCACGGCGCCTTTGAAACCGAGCAAGGCCAGCAGCGCGCCACCCAGGAAGAAGCCCACGCCTTTGAGCGCATTCTTCGAGCCTGTAAGGATCGCCACCCACTTGTAGAGCTTGCCTTGCTGCGCGTCCGGAACCAGGAGCTTGATCGAGCTCTTGGCGCTCATCTTGTTGAGATCCTTGGCAATCCCGGAGAGCGCTTGGGCTCCCATAACCCACGGTATCGTGAGCAAGGCAGACGGCACGGTGAGCATCAGCAGCGCCACGACCTGCATGGCGAGTCCGATGTTCATGGTGCGGTTCAGTCCCAGCCGCGCCCCCAGGTAACCGCCAACCAGATTGGTGACGACACCGAAGAACTCATAGAACAGGAACAGGGCTGCGATCTGTAGCGGCGAGTACCCCAGAGAATGGAAGTGGAGTACCACCAGCATGCGCAAGGCGCCATCGGTGAGCGTGAAAGCCCAGTAGTTGCCCGTTACCAGCAGGTACTGGCGAACTTCTGGTGAGAGCGACGATAGCGCCTTCATGATCGAGCCCTGCTCCTTCAGCCAGCCAGGCCGACCAGCTTCGCCAGTTCGACAGTGCGGTTGGCGTAGCCCCATTCGTTGTCGTACCACGCATACAGCTTCACTTGCGTGCCGTTCACAACCATGGTCGAAAGTGCGTCGATGATCGAGGAGCGCGGGTCGGTACGATAGTCGATGGAAACCAACGGGCGCTCCTCGTAGCCGAGGATGTCCTTCAGCTCGTTCTCGGCGGCGCGCTTGAGCAACTGGTTGACCTCGTCCACGCTGGTTTCCCGCTCTACTTCAAAGACGCAGTCGGTTAGCGAAGCGTTTGCCAACGGGACGCGAACAGCGTGGCCATTCAGGCGGCCGCGCAGCTCCGGGAAGATCTCCGCAATCGCGGTGGCGGATCCGGTAGAGGTGGGGATCAGGCTCATACCGGACGCACGAGCACGACGCAGATCCTTGTGCGGCTGATCCAGGATGCTCTGGGTGTTGGTCAGGTCGTGGATAGTGGTGATCGAACCATGGCGAATGCCAAGGTTTTCGTGGATCACCTTAACCACCGGCGCGAGGCAGTTGGTGGTGCAGGAGGCTGCCGTCACGATGCGATGCTGAGCCGGGTCGAACAGGTGTTGGTTGACGCCCATAACGACGTTCAGCGCACCTTTTTCCTTGACCGGCGCACTCACGACAACGCGCTTCACACCTTGATTCAGGTAGGCCTGCAGCACGGCAACGGTCTTCATCTTGCCACTGGCCTCGATGACCAGATCGCAGCCCGACCAGTCAGTGTCAGCGATGGCCTTGTTCGCCGTGATCTTGATGCGCTTACCACCAATAACCACCGAGTCACCGTCGGAGCTCGCTTCGTGATGCCAACGACCGTGAACCGAGTCGAAGTTGATCAGGTGTGCGTGCGTCGCAGCATCGCCCGCCGGGTCATTGATCTGTACGAACTCAAATTCAGGCCAGTCCCATGCCGCGCGCAGCGCCAGGCGACCGATACGTCCGAAACCATTGATGCCTACTTTGATGGCCATGTTTTTGTTCTCGAGTGCGGTTAGCGAGCGTTCGGCGATTTTTTGTCGAACTGGCTGATGTAGTTAATGTGTGCAGGGTGCTGAATCGCACGGGGCCGAAGCGCTTGTACCTGGGCAACGGCTTCGCGCATGGACATGCCGCACTCGATCAACAGCTGGGCTGCGATCAGGCCTGTGCGACCAGAGCCGCCCTTACAGTGGATGGCGATCTTCTGGCCGCCATTGACCAGCTCCTTGAGGCGATCTCGATTGGCTTCCCACGCTGTGGAGAAAGCCTCACCGGGCGCCTGGTCATCCTCCACGGGCAGGTGGAACCATTCGATCCCTTGCAGTTGGCATTCCTCGGGAAGTAGATCGACTTCGTTCTGCAGCAGTTCTTCTTCTGGCATCAGGGTCACCAGAGCTACCGCGCCGGCATCGCGAAGCGTGGCCAGCGCCTCGGACACCGACGTGTCCTTGGTGCCGGGGCACGGAGTGAAGATCAGTTGGCCGCTCATATCGGACGCGGTAAGAACGGAATACGGATGCGATTGCACGTTCAGAAAGCCTCAGATGGATCGTTGATTGACACGTTTGGATAGCTCTTCCGCCGACTCCTTGCGCTCGGAGTAGCGGTCGACCAGGTAGTCGGCGCGATCACGCAGTAGCAGGGTGAACTTCACCAGTTCCTCCATCACGTCGACGACTCGGTCGTAGAACGGAGAAGGCTTCATGCGACCTGCCTCGTCGAACTCCAGGTAGGCCTTGGGTACGGAGGACTGGTTGGGGATGGTGAACATGCGCATCCAACGGCCAAGCACGCGCATCTGGTTAACGGCGTTGAACGACTGCGAACCGCCACAGACCTGCATCACCGCCAGGGTCTTGCCCTGAGTGGGGCGCACGGCGCCCATGCTCAGCGGAATCCAGTCGATCTGCGACTTGAACGCTCCTGTCATGGCGCCGTGGCGCTCCGGCGAGCACCAGACCATGCCTTCCGACCAGAGCACCAGGTCACGCAGTTCTTTGACCATGGGATGGTCATCGGACACATCGTCCGGAAGCGGCAGACCTGACGGATTGAAAATCCGCGTCTCGGCTCCGAAGTGCTCCAGCAAGCGAGCGGCCTCCTCGGTCAGCAAACGGCTGAAGGAGCGTTCGCGCGTCGATCCGTACAGCAGGAGGATGCGCGGTTTGTGAGTCGATTTCTGCTCAATAGCCAGTTTGTCCGGGGACGGCAGATCGATCAGTTCGCTGTCGATATTGGGGATATGGTCATTGGCCATGATTTCACTCCTGGGAAAGGGCGCCAGAGGCTTGATCGAACCAGCGACGCTTGAGCCACCAGGCAACGCCGACCAGAGAGATCAGTACAGGTACTTCAACCAGCGGCCCGATCACGGTCGCAAAGGCGACGGGGGAGGCTAGGCCGAAGGTGGCGATGGCCACGGCAATGGCGAGTTCGAAGTTGTTGCTCGCGGCGGTGAACGCCAGCGCGGTGGTGCGTGGGTAGTCGGCCTCCAGCAGCTTGCCCATCCAGAAGCTGATGAAGAACATCACCACGAAGTAGATGGTCAGCGGGATCGCGATACGCAACACGTCCAACGGCAGTTGCAACACCATGTCGCCCTTGAGGCTGAACATCGCAACGATGGTCAGCAGCAGAGCTACCAGCGTCAGAGGGCTGATCTTCGGAATGAAGCGATCCTGGTACCAGGCTGCACCCTTGCGGCTGATCAGGATTTTCCGGGTCAGGAAGCCAGCCAGGAACGGGACGCCCAGGTAGATCAGTACCGACTGCGCGATGTCGACGAAGCTCGTTTCAATGACGCTGCCTTCCAGGCCGAACAGGGGCGGCAACACGCCCAGGAAGATCCAGGCGTACACGCTGAAGAACAGAATCTGGAAGATGCTGTTGAAGGCGACCAGGCCCGCAACGTACTGGTTATTACCGCCCGCGATCTGGTTCCACACCAGCACCATGGCGATGCAACGCGCCAAGCCTATGAGGATCAACCCCGTCATGTACTCGGGCTTGTCGGAGAGGAACACCACGGCCAACACGAACATCAGTACCGGGCCGATCACCCAGTTCTGAATCAGTGACAAGGCAAGAATGCGCTTGTCCTTGAAGACTTGCGGCAGCTCCTCGTATTTCACCTTCGCCAATGGCGGATACATCATGACGATCAGGCCAATGGCGATGGGGATATTGGTCGAGCCCACTGACAGGCTGTTGAGCCAAGCCGGCAGCCCCTGAAAGAAACTGCCGAGCGCTATACCAAGCCCCATGGCGAGAAAGATCCAGATCGTCAGGTAGCGATCCAGGAAAGAAAGACGACTCTTGCTCATGATGGGTCTCCGTAGCTTCAGAGCGTGCCGATGCGTGCCAGTTCTGCCTTCAGCTGGGCGGCATCGAGTTGTTCAAAGGGCAGTGCGAGAAACGCCGAGATGCGCTGCTTGATGTGCTCGAGCGTGGCATCGAAGGCAGCATCCATCTCTTCCTCGCTACCTTGCAGATCGGACGGGTCGGCAAGTCCCCAATGGGCCTTCACAGCGGGCCCGAAGAACACGGGACACGCCTCGCCGGCTGCCTTGTCGCAGACGGTGATTACGAAGTCCGGTGCCAGGTCGGCATGTGAGTCGGTGGACTTGCTGCTTAGACCATCAGTGGCGATGCCGGCGCGCTGCAGGGCTGTGATGGACAGCGGATTCACTTCCCCCTTGGGTTGGCTACCGGCGCTGTACGCCTTCATGCCGGCCGGGGCCAAGTGATTGAAGACAGCCTCAGACAAGATGCTTCGGCAGCTATTGGCGGTGCAGAGGAACAGAACTTTCATCGAATCTTCTCGGCAGTCTTCAGCAGCAGGCAGCAACACGCTCGGGGCGGTCGCCCATGGTGTCCAGTCGCTTGGAGCTCGTGCTCAACCAATGGCGGTTGGCCTCAAGCGTCGTTACGAGAATCTCGCGTACCCAGGCGGGCAGGTTTGGATGCAGTCGGTAGTACACCCACTGGCCTTGCCGGCGGTCTTCCAGTAGCCCACAGGTACGCAACTGAGCCAGGTGGCGAGAAACCTTCGGTTGGCTTTCATCCAGGGCACAGGTCAGTTCGCAGACGCAGAGTTCTTCCTCGCGAGCGATCAACAGCATCATCCGGATGCGGTTTTCGTCAGCCAGGCATTTGAAAACCTGGGTCGGAGTCAGGGAGTCAGTCATGGCGGTTCTCAGTGTTTGGTCTTCACAAGGACGAACATCTTGATGCGCTCGTGAATCTCGTGAAGCGTGTGACGGAAGGCGTCGTGGTGATTGCTGGTCACCGGGTCTTCGAAGTTCCATTCCAATGCCTCGCCAGCCCCTGGAGGGGTTTGGCATTCCTGAGCGGCTTTGTCGCAAAGGGTGATGACGTAGTCGAAGCGTTCACCTGCGAACTCTTCGATGGATTTGCTGCGCAGTCCGCTGGTATCGATGGCGAGATGATCGAGGGCCGCATAGGTTCGCGGATCGATCATTCCCGGCTGAGTGCCAGCACTGAAAGCCTCAAAGTGCTCACTGTCGGTATGCCGAAGCAGCGCTTCCGCAAGTTGGGAGCGAGCGGCGTTAGCGGTACAAATAAACAGGACGCGGATTTTGTCAGTCATCTCTGAGTGCTCGAACGTATATGTTTTTTCGAATATACGTTTTTCCGCATAAATTTCAAGTGACGATTCTGTGACGGTTGCCGTGAGGCGACGTTTGGAGCAGAGAGCCTGACGTGACTTGTTGGGGCGAGGTTGGGGCAATAGGTCGTCTACTGCCACGTTTGACTCGACATTAGTGCCGAGCACCCCAGAAGCCTCTCAGCCTTGGTGGTGCTCGGCGCAGCCTTTAGCTGTGTCCGACCAGCGATTGCAGACGATCTATGCCGACAGGTTCATCTTTCAGCAGCGGGACAACCGCGTAGCGGGAAGAGTGCTTGGTAGCAACCGCATTGATCTCGCGGCGCTCATTCTCTGCTCTTCTGAGCAGCAATGCGGATCTTGGCGCTGCTGCCGCGACGCTGTTGTTGATCACCCAAGCCCATGGCTCGATTCCTGCGCGGCGCAAATCGTCCTGCAGGTTGGCCGCCTCCAGAACGGGGGTGGTTTCGGCAAGCGTTACCAGGAGCACCTTGGTCTGCTTCGGATCCTGCAACTGCATCATCGGCGTGGTATAGCCCACCTTCGTGTCGCCCATCTGGCGGACAATCTCGCGGTGATAGGCCCCTGTGGCGTCCAGTAGAAGCAGGGTGTGTCCTGTGGGTGCCGTATCCATCACGACGAACTTCTTGCCAGCTTCCCGGATGACTCTGGAGAAGGCCTGGAACACGGCGATCTCTTCGGTGCAGGGCGACCGCAGGTCTTCCTCCAGCAGGGCACGGCCTTCCGCATCGAGACTGGCGCCTTTTGTCTTGAGCACGTGCTGACGGTATCGCTCGGTCTCTGCCTGAGGATCGATTCTGCTGACCGTGAGGTTCTCCATGACGCCTTCAAGCGTCTCCGCGAGATGCGCTGCCGGGTCAGAAGTCGTGAGGTGCACCGGAAGGCCTCTGCGGGCCAGGTCGACTGCCACCGCTGCGGCCATGGTGGTCTTTCCTACACCGCCTTTGCCCATCAGCATGATCAGACCGTGCCCTTCGGCGGCGATGTCATCAACGAGCGGCGACAGCTTCGGTAGGTGCAGCTCGGTGTTCGTTTCGGTCTCCGTGACTGGCCCAATGGCCACATCAAGGAACAGGTGCTTCAGCGCATCGAGCCCCACCAGGTTGAAGGGTTTGAGTGCCACCTGATCGAGCGGAAGGCTACGAAGTACCTCCGGTATTTTCGCTAGAACCTGTTGCTCCCGCTGGTAGATGGCGGCGGCAAGCTCGTCGCCTTCTGCAGCGGCGGCCGGCAACACGCCATTCACCACCAGGTACTGCTGCTTCAAGCCGATATCGGCAAGCTCCTCATGGGTGCGCGCAACTTCGCGAAGCGCAGCATTTTGGGCTCGTGCAACGAGTATGAGGCGAGTACGTACGGGATCAGCCAGCGCTGCTACAGCCGCCTTGTACTGGGCGCGATGCTTTTCCAGCCCTGCGAGAGGCCCCAGACAGGAGGCATCGCCCTTACCGCTCTCCAAGAAGCCGCTCCAGGCTCCAGGAAGCTGCAGAAGGCGGATGGTGTGCCCAGTCGGCGCGGTGTCAAAAATGATGTGGTCGAATTCAGCGATCAGCGCGTCATCGGTGAGCAGTGAGGTGAACTCATCGAAGGCTGCGATCTCAGTGGTGCAGGCTCCGGAAAGTTGCTCCTCGATACCTTTCACGACGTCTTCGGGCAGGACACCTTTCACCGGCCCGACAATTCTGTCGCGGTATGCCTGAGCTGCCTGCTGGGGATCGATTTCCAGTGCAGCGAGACGGGGGACTTCCCTGATCTCGGTGACCTTGTTGCCGATTTCCGTACTGAAAACTTGGCCCACATTGGACGCTGGATCAGTGCTGACCAACAGAACGCGCTTGTTCTCGCCGGCCAGTTGGACGGCAGCAGCGCAGGCGATAGATGTTTTGCCGACGCCGCCTTTGCCAGTGAAGAAGAGGAAGCGGGGTGGGGATTGAAGAAATTGCATGGAATCCTCCTATCAGCAGCAACGACCAGAAGAGCAGCATCCGTTGCTCTCCGAGTCCGTAGAGGGTGAGGCTTGAACGGCGGCCCAGTGAGCCAGCTCGGTGCGTGACGGATAGCGGCCTGCCATAACGATTTCGCCATCCACCAGGGTCAACGGCAGGCTGCCTTGGCCGGAACGCTGCAAGAAGTCGCGAACAGCGGATTGCTCAGCAAAGGCCTGAGGCTCATGCGCCAGATTGAAACGCTGAACATTGGCGTCTTGCCGGATTGCCCACTCGACATCACTCGCGAAGGTGACAAGGGACTGATCCACTTCAACCCCGCAAACGCCTGTGCTACAGCACAAGGCGGGATCGTATATCTGGATGAGATGCATGCTGGTTCTCCAATGACGACTGATGAAAAGTCAAAGAGCACCAAGGCTTGTGGTTGTTATATGCCAGCTTCGCTTCGCCGGTTTTGATCAAGGGCACGCCGGCGAAGCGTCGATGGGAAACGAGTTCTTATGAGCGACTCGTTGGTGTGCAGCAGGTCGATTTCTGGGCCACAACTGCAGCGGGAGACTCTTGCGTACCACAGCAACTGGCCTGCGCCGGTGCTGCGGGTGCACAGCAACTCGACGACTGCTCCTGTTCTTCGAACTGAAGGCTGCAGACTCCCGTTTCGGGTAGTTCGAGCTCGACACGCCGAGCAGCTTCCCAGTCGCCCGCGAGCCCTGCCGCTACAGAGCGAACTTGCTCGTAGCCCGTTAGCATCAGGAAGGTAGGGGCCCGGCCGTAGCTCTTCATTCCGACAATAAAAATCCCCTCGTCAGGATGAGAGAGTTCATCGATGCCATGTGGGCGAACCGTCCCGCAGCTGTGCTCGTTCGGATCAATCAGCGGGGCCAGTTGGGTTGGGCTTTGAGTGGCAGGATCAATTGCCAGCCTTAGCTCGCCCAGCAGCTGAAGGTTGGGCCGGAAGCCCGTGGCTACGATGATTTCGTCGACTTCCGGCAGTTTTTCGCCATTGCTGTGAACGACGAGTCCTTGGCCAGTGGCATCAACCCGGTTGATCGATATGCCCTGGAACAGAGTGATCTTTTCCTGTTCGAGCAAGGCTCGAATTCGAAGGCCCAGGTTGCCGCGCTCGGCGAGCTTGTCGTTGGCACCACCGCCCAGAATTCTCTCCAGAGAGTGGCCACGGATGCCCCAGAACACCTTGGTGCCGAGCAGTCCAACCAGATCCTGCAGGGCGTTGAAGGCGGAGTGGCCGCCACCCACGACCAGTACACGGCGGCTCTCATAGCGCTCACGTGCACCGCCGGTTACATCGGGAATGCCATAGGCAATATGCGAGCTTGCTTCCAGCTCGCCCAATGCGGGAATACCCGAGGCGCCCATCCAGTTCGGAGTTTCATAGGTACCGGAGGCATCGATCACGGCGCGAGCGAGGATGTCCTGTTCACCGTTGGGGCCAGCAATGCGCACTAGGAACGGTGAAGCGGCACGCCCCTTGGTTTTCAGCGCATCAGCCCCTGCCTTGCTCACCGCGAGGACGCGAGTATTCAGACGTGTCCGCTCCCGGATCACCGGAAGAGCAGCGAGCGGAAGGAGATAGCGATCCAACAGCTCGCGCCCGGTGGGATATGTGTCAGGACGCGGAGCTTCCCAGCCAGTCGCGGCCAGAAGCTTGGCCGCCTCCTTGTCTACGTTGTATTCCCAGGGCGAAAACATGCTGACGTGCCCCCACTGGCTGATGCTTGCTCCAGCCTGATTTCCTGCCTCAATGACCAGCGGATTCAGATCACGAGCCAGGAGGTGGGCAGCAGCGGCCAGTCCAACTGGGCCGGCGCCAATAACGACAACGGGAAGGTCAGTCAGGCTCATGCTGATTCTCCAGAGGCAGGTTGATTCGAAGAGATGACCCGCTCGACGATGGCGCAGTCCAGCCAGCGGCCTTCCAGGCAAGCGTGTTTCTCGTAGACGCCTACCTGTCTGAACCCGCAGGAGCGGCAGAGCGCGAGGCTCGCCTCGTTGAAGGTGAAAATCCGAGAAAGGACTTTCCAGAATCCGCGTGCTTCTACCTCGGCCAACAGGGCATTCAAGAGTACTTTCCCGATACCACGACCTCGCACATCCCGGCGCAGGTAGATCGAGAAATCAGCGATACCGTCATAGCAGGAGCGCGCGCGATAGCTGCTCAAGTTCGCCCAGGCAACCACTTCACCATCAAGCTCAACCACCAGAACTGGGTAGCGCGACATATCGGCCACCTTGGGCTGCATGTCCTCGACGGTGCGCGGCTGGGTCTCGAACGTGGAGCTGCGATCTTCGATGCCTTGGTTGTAGATATCGGTGATGGCTTGGCTATCACTGAGCTTTGCGAGGCGGACTAGCATCGTGCTTTCCTTTTGATTGGTAGTAACAACAATATAGTTAAAAAAGGGGGAGCTACCCCCTCACTTGTCCTTGGTCTGACCTGGGCAGCATTCACTGACAAGGCCACAACGAATCTCGGCAGCTCGAGTGAGCTGACGCAGTAAAGTCAGCGCACCCTGGCGAACCTCGGCTGGCATGCCGCTGATCATTTCCTTCTCTTCAGCGATCAGGTCGGCTCGAATGCGTTCGTACAAATCTGCGCCGGCTTCAGTAGCTTGAACTCGTACTGCACGGCGGTCTTCTGGATCTTCAACGCGCGACACGTAGCCCTTGCGCTCGAGGGTATCGACCACCCGGCTCGCAGTGCTCTTGTCCAGGAACATCTCCTCAGCGAGTGCCTGGAGGCGGAGCGGCCCCTGCTTCACCAAGGTCTCAACGGCGTAGCACTGAGTCACTGAAACGTCGTAGCAGCAAATACGATCACGGTCTCTGAACTGGTAGACCCGCACCAGTTGGTTTAGCGCTTCATACAGGGCTTCGGCATCCTGGCTCAGGTCGTCGGTACGCTTGTTCGGCATGTCATTTCCAATTGGTTGTTACCTGCAACAATATTCCGAGAGGATACAGCGGTCAAGCTATTGCCGCCTCCGATTGACCAGAAAGGTCACGTTGGTCTAGCTTGGTTGCTACTGACAACTATGCGTGCAGGGTGCCGTGACTCAGCTCGAATCGAACGTTCCAGACGCCCCTAATCGTCTCCGGTTGGTTTCCGTATTGGGCATAACCCAGATCTTTGCGTGGGGCTCCACCTTCTACCTGCCGGCAGTGCTGGCGAGCCCGATTGCACGGGACACTGGTTGGTCTCTATCGGCAGTTGTCGGTGGTTTGTCCTGGGGGATGTTAGTGGCAGGACTCTGCTCGCCCATTGCTGGCCGCCTGCTTGATCGGCACGGAGGGCGTGTCGTACTCGCCTTCAGTTCGTTGATGCTGAGCGTGGGTCTCTTGGTGATGTCCACGGCAAGCAGTTTGTGGGTTTACTACTTGGCCTGGTCGATTCTTGGGCTGGGGATGGCCACTGGTTTGTACGATTCGGCCTTCGCCACACTAGGTACGCTGCTGGGAGCGCGCGCTCGTGGGGCGATCACGGGACTCACCCTAATTGGCGGGTTCGCGAGCACTGCCGCGTGGCCCGCCATGGCTGCACTTGAATCCTGGTGCGGGTGGCGGGAGACCTGTTGGGTGCTCGCAGCGGTACATGCAGTGATCGGCCTGCCGATCCATTGGCTGGCAGTCCCCAAGCCTGTCGACGCGGCGAGAGACGCGCCGAAGCAGAGGCAGGGCGGCCTCGCTTTGGATCGATCCACTCGCCAGCTCTTCTGGTTAGTGGCTGGCCTACTGACGGTCATTGCATTCGTTATGGCAAGCCTTTCAGTTCACCTACTGGCGTCATTGCAGCAGCTTGGGATTCCGACCGTAACAGTGCTGGCAATCGGCATGGTGATCGGCCCAGCTCAAGTGGTGGCGAGGGTGCTGGAGTTCTCCCTTGCGCGACATCTCCATCCAACCTGGTCTGCTCGTGTTGGCGTGCTGATAAGCCTGCTCGGTATCTGCCTACTCATCCCAGGAACGCCCTGGCTGGCATTCGTCGCTGCTGCGCTCTATGGGGCGGGCGTTGGAATCCTGACTATCGCGAGAGGGACACTGCCGCTGGTACTTTTCGGCGCCGAGGGCTACGGGGCGAGAATGGGAGTGTTAGCACGACCAATGCTTCTGGCGCAGGCCGCCGGGCCATTTGCGGTAGCGTTTGTGCTGAGTGGACAAGGAGCACCGGTGATGCTCGTCCTTATGGCGGTTCTGGTCGCCATCGCATTGTTCGCGAGTCTCAAGCTACCGACAAGGTTGTTGGTTTGAGGTTAGCGCGATGTCCGCTATTGGCTGTGGATTCAATCCGTGAACGCAACACGTTGAGCTCCTAGTCTCGCAATGCATCAAGCGAGGATAACAGCCTCTTTAGCTGTGCAAACTCATTCCCCTTTAGCACGTCGTACTCACCCACACTGCTGAGCAAGTAGACGTCCCTGGCTTTCTTGACTCGATCTAGAAGCGGTAAGACTTGGCTCGAAGCAAGCTCCAGAAAATCGTTGATGTCAGCACGCGTCTTCGGGAATTTGTAGCCCTTCTGACAGCTCGCGATGATGACTTCGGCATCCCTCAGTTTTGCAATACCGCTGGATCGAATCTTCTGCTCGCCAAGATCTCCAAAGCCTCGATCAGCTAGGTGGTCGGCGATTTCCGCAGTCGAAACATACTCGTTGCCAATGAACTCGCTCCGAAAGCGGAGGTAGTCCAGGATACAGAGCTGGAGCCGCTGATCTTCATCAGGGTGCTGGCCTATCTCTTCCGTGAATCTATCGGCCTGCTTGACTGCTGCCTGATGTACCCGATGGTCTGCATAGTCTGCCCCGTCCATTGGCGGCAAGAGCGATTGATACTTTGGAGGCCACTCGAGAATGCCCAGCGTGATGTCTCGCAGGATGGTTTTATACGCTCCTTCAACATCACTAGGCGCCTTCCCCTCGTAGATCTGAGCGATGGAGCCAGCGAAGAAATCTGCAACCTGGATCAGGACGTCATCTTTGCTGCTCTTGGTTTGAAAGGCCTCCTCCCTGAAGAGGTCATCCACATAGCGGGCTTCGACATAGCCTTTCAAGCCGGCCTGAAACTCCGCCCCACCGTGCTCATCGACCGTCATGTGCAAATTTTCACAGTGGTTGAAAAGCCGCTCGTAAAGCAGTCCGTTCACGTACTTGATGAAGGACCGCTTGAATTTCAGACCGCCATCGCGGTGCACACGGCTCTTGTCGACCACCATCACGTAAAGTTTTAAGGGAAGCTCAGCAAGCTCGAGCAGGATTCGCTTCCGACGCTCTGAATCCTTAGCTTTAAGATTGCTGGACTTGATCTCGCCCGTTTGGAAGTTGCGTGCCCGGATCGCCTCAGCGAGCTCGTAAGCTTGGTGAAGATTTTTCTCTACGATAATCACTGAGCAGACAACGAAATATCCGGAACTGCCTGACTTAGAGGTGTCCAGATCATGATTCCCTGACTCATCGACGAAAGCGAATGTCCGCCCCACTGAATAGCTCCCTGCTCGTCGTTCAACAGCGCTGCATTAGCCTAGCAGGCGATACAAGGCCAGTGGGCGGTAGCGTGTAACCCGAAATTTTGGTCGCTTTGTCATCTGCTCAACTGCACCCAAGGTCTTCTCTGCCTTCTTAGCGGATGAGATCTGTGTGGCGGCACTTTAGTACCCCCAAGCTAAGCCAGCTCCTTCAGACTCCTGACGTCGGAGACAATAGCTTCCGTGTGGAGCAGGCAACACCTTTGGCAGACTTTAAGGGGTAATCACCACCAGCCGGCGTGGGCCTTTGCCACCGGGGATACGTTTCGACAACCTTATCGTGACGATTAACGTCATCGTCAGCACTGGTACCTATCTCGAATTACGCGATCATAGTAGGAGCCAATGGAGCCAGCGCTCATCAGGCCTTGGTACACCTCCGGAGGTACGCCGCAGAAATCGTAGGTGCGCCCTTGCTTGAATTTGATTTTCATTCGACGCGTAGTCGGGTCATAACCAACGGCTGCGATAGCGGAAGATCGGACAGGGATCATCAGCATATGGCTCTCCTTTATTGGCGTAGTGACTCGTTGCCCTTTTCTTTGTATTTGCAGGTCTAAAACACTCTATGACCTAGCCAGCTAGCCTCCTAACACTTCGAAGGTGCCAGATCATAGGGCATTCCTGAGGCTTTGCAGGTGGGCGACCTGGCGGGTGAATTCGGCGGCGCTCATGCGTGGCGCCGGGTAGGGCCGCATGGCCTGGCTGATGGCGCTGACCGGCAGGCGCGTCATGCGCCCGAGCAGTTGCCACTGTTCGGCGATCGGCAGGCGTTCGAAGCCCGGCTGGCGCTGCCGCGCGCGGCGCAGCACGTCGCGCTGCAGGCCTTGCACCAGGGCCACGTGGCCGCGCTGGCGGAGCAGGAAGTCGGCGCCGGCGCGCAGGTGTTCCACCAGTTGCCGGCGGGCGCGGCTGGGCACCGGTTGCAGCGGGCCCTGGCGCTGGCCGGCGCGCCACAGCAGCAGCGCCAGCAGCAGGGCGAGGGCGACCAGCGCCTGCGGGTAGTTGCGCAGAAGTAGGTTGAGCAGGCTGTCGCCGTCGGCGCGGTAGACCAGGGTGACGGCGCTGTCCTGGGTCAGGTACCAGAGCAGCCAGGCGTTGTCGTAGGCGTCGAGGTTGGCGGTCTGCCAGATCCAGTTGTCGGTCAGCACCGTGACCAGGCCGTCGCCCAGCTGCAGTTGCAGCAGGTGGGTGGCGTCGTGGCTGTTGGCCCAGGCGTAGGCGAGGTTCTTCGAGTCGTAGAGGTGGTACTCGGTGTCGAAGCCGATGTAGGCCGGGGCCTGCTCGTTCTCCAGGTAGAGCTTGGTCAGGTCCGGGTAGGCGTCGGCGTCCTCTTCTTCGCCGGCCTTGGCCGGGTCCGCCGCGGGGGACGCTGGCTGCTCGACGCCCTTGGGCGGCGGCACCTTGGCCGGCGCCGTGGCCTCGCCATCGGCCTCGGGCTTGTCGGCGCTGGCGCCCTTGTCCAGGTCCTCGGTCAGGTATTGCTGGATGCCCAGTGGGTCGAGCAGCAGGTCGCCGCTCTTGCCGTCCTTCTCGTCCCACAGGCGCTCGGCGGTGACGATCAGGTGGCCGCCGCGGCGCGCCCAGTCGAGCAGGGCGCGGTTCTGCGCGGGGGTGACGTTCTCGCGGCCGCCCAGCAGGATCAGGGTGTGGCCCTGGCTGGGGAGGTTGTCGAGCACTTCCAGGCCCTTGGCGCTGTCGACCCGCAGGCCGCGGCCGCGGAGGAAGCGTTCGGCGGCCAGGTAGGGGTTGGCCCGCACCTCGGGGGAGGGGCCGTGTTCGATCTTCTCCGGGTAGGGCCGCAGGTTCTGGTACAGGTACCAGGCCACGGCGGCGCCGACCAGCAGCACCAGCACGCCGAGCAGCCAGCGGGTGGAGCGGTTCATGCCGGCGCTCCCGGGCCGAACAGCCGGCGCCAGCCGTCGCACAGCGCCTGGCGCAGTTCGCCGGGCGGCGGGCGGTGGCCGTAGGCGAGGGCCTGCCAGTGGCCGGTCAGCTCCCGCGCGTAGCTGTCCAGCTCGGGTTGCTGCAGGCCTTCAACCTGGCCCAGCACTTCGCCTTCGGTGCTGGAGTCGCGCAGCGGCACCCGGTAGTCGTGCAGCAGGCGGCTGAGCAGGGCGCGGTAGAGCAGGCCCAGGGCCGCGCGGGGTTGCTCGTCCCAGAGCCGTTCGGCAGTGCTGGCGACGTCCTCGGGCAGGCTTTCCGGCGCCAGTTCCAGGCCGAACAGCACCGCCGGCGCCTCGCGCGGGGCCTTCTGCGGCAGGCCCAGGCGGGTGGCGAACAGGCGCAGCCATTCGCGGTAGCGCCACAGCAGCAGGACCACGGCGGCGATCAGCGCGGCCCACAGCAGCGTCTGCAGCGATTGCAGGATCAGGCCCAGCGGCCGCCAGTGGGCCAGGGCGTCGAAGAAGGCCTTGAGGTCGTCCTCGTTGCCCTTGCCGGCCTTTTCCCTGGGCGGCTCGCCCAGGCGCCAGCGGGTGACCGTCTCGCTGTTGCGGAAGGGCGGGGCGTCGAGCAGGCTGTCGACGGCCTGGCGCGACTGTTCGCTGGTCAGCTTCTGGTGCAGCAGGCGCGCGGCTTCGGGGCCGTTCGGGTCCTGGTTGGGCAGCGGGCAGCTGGTGGCGCTTTCCGCGGCCCAGGGCGCGCTGCCGGGCAGCATCGCCAGGGCGCCGGCGCACACCAGCAGCAGGGCGTAGGCGCTGCCCACCAGGCGCTGGCGCAGGCAGCGGAACACCAGTTCGATATCCCAGGCCTCCAGCTCGGTGCGGCGGTTGAGGTAGAGGGTGAATCCACAGGCCACGTAGACCGGCTCCCAGACCACCAGGACCAGCGCGTAGAGCAGGTTGGACAGGTGCTCCAGCCACTGCCAGTCGCCTTGCAGGGCGTCCAGCAGGGCCTGCCACTTCCAGTCCGACAGCCATTGCTGCGGCAGCATCAGGTAGAGCAGCGCCATCAGCCCCAGGTACAGGGCCAGCTCGAAGTGCATGCCGACCACCGTCAGCCAGGTGGCGCCGCCGGCGTTGCGCTGGCCCAGCACCACCAGGCGCTGGCTGCGCGCCTGGCCGGCCAGGCCCTCCAGTTGCAGCACCGGCAGGTCGAAGCTGCGCGTCGGGCTGAAGCGCCGCCACAGCAGGCTGGGCAGCAGCTGGCGCCGCAGCAGGCCGGGGAAGGCGCGTAGGGCCTCGCGCAGCGTCGGGGTGTCGGCGAACAGGGCGCGGGAGAGGATGTACAGCGGCAGGCGCTCGAAGGCCGGCTTCAGCCACCAGAAGATCAGGATGGCCAGGCTGGAGTAGTCCCACAGCAACAGGCTGAGCACGGCGAACACCGGCAGCGTGACCAGTGCCCAGCTGGCCATCAGCAGCCCGGCATGCCGTCGCGCCAGGAGCACGCCGAGGTCCAGTGCCTCCCAGGCGCTGCGCGGGCGGATCGCCACGCTGGCGTCAGTCAGGCGCATGGCGCTGGCGTCCGGCGAACAGGAAGTAGCTGCCGACCAGCAGCCAGAGCGCGGCGCCGACGCCGTACTTGACCGTGGCTGGGAAGCGCGTGAGCGAGGACCAGTAGCCCTCGACGAAGGCGGCGACGAGCAGCAGCAGGATCACCCCGGCGACCAGTTGGATGGCCTTGGCCGCGGCCTGGCGCAGCGCCTCGCCGCGGCTCAGGCGCCCCGGGGCGAGCAGCGCCCAGCCGAGCTTGAGCCCGGCGGCGCCGGCGAAGGTGACGGCGGTCAGCTCGAAGGCGCCGTGGCCGATGACGAAGGACCAGAAGGTCTGCACGTAGCCGATCTGCGTCAGGTGGCCGGCCACCGCGCCTATCATCAGGCCGTTGAAGAACAGGAAGAACAGGCTGCCCAGGCCGAACAGCAGGCCGCTGGCGAAGGTCTGGAAGGCGATGCCGATGTTGTTCATCACGTAGAAGGCGAACATCTGCCAGTTGTCCCCGGCGCCGCGCTCGCCCAGCGGGCCCAGGCGCGCGGCGTCGGGGGCGTACATGCCTTCCATCTCCGCCACCCGTTCGGCGCTGAGCACGCTGTAGACCAGGTCGGGGAAGCAGTACACCAGCACGCCCATGAGCAGCAGGGTGCCGTAGAACAGCAGGCTGGCGACGGCGATGGCGCGCCACTCTTCGCGCACCAGGCGCGGGAAGCCGGCCAGCAGGAAGCCGATCAGCCGCGAGCCGAGGTGGCTGCGGTGGCGGTAGAACTGCTGGTGGCCGCGCATGGCCAGCTGCTGCAGGTGGTCGATCAGGTGGCTGCTGTAGCCGCGGTCCTGGGCCAGGGCCAGTTGCTGGCAGAGGCTGCGGTAGTCGCTGGCGAAGTCGCCGTCGCGGGTGGATTCCTCGCGCTTGCCGCTCTCCAACTGCTCCAGGCGCTTGGCGAAGCGCTTCCAGTCGTTGCGGTGGCGCTGCTCGAACAGGCTCTGCTTCATGGCGCCAGGCCTCCGCCGAGCAGGCCGCTGGCGATGCCGGCCAGGCGCGCCTCGGCCTGTTCCGCGGGCACGCCCAGGGGCTCGGCGAGAATCCCCGCCAGCTCCTCGCGGCGCGCCGCCGACAGGCCCGCGGCGCGTTCGCTGAAGCCGGTGACGGCGCGCTGCTCGGCCAGACTCAGCGGGCACGGCGGCAGTTGCGGCGGCACCTGGGGAACCGGCGGCCGGCTCGGTGGCGGGTCGCGGTAGATCACCAGGGTGCCGGCGGCCAGGTCGCCCAGGCGCTTGAACGCCGGGTTGGACAGGCAGGCGAGCAGGCCCAGGGTGTAGCCGAAGGGCAGGATGTCGGCGAAGCGCAGCAGGTTGCGCAGCAGCGAGGCGGGCCAGCCGACCGGCGTGCCGTCGTCGTGGACCACGCGCAGGCCCATGACCTGCTTGCCGGGCGAACGCCCCTGGTTGAGCACTTCGAAGAGGACCATGTACCACCAGGTGACGAGGAAGGTGAGCAACAGGCCAAGGCCGGTGCCCAGTTGGCCGAGGAAGGCCAGCAGGATATACATCACCAGCATCAGCAGCACGCGGATGCCCAGGTCGATCAGGTAGGCCAGGGCGCGGGCCACCGGCCCGGCCGGGCGCAGCAGCAGGTCGATGCCTTCCGGGGTTTCCACCTGGTAGCGGGTGTCCAGCGGTGGGCTGGCGGGGCGTGGTGGCGCGGCGGCGATCAAGGGCGTTGGCAGTCGCTAGAGGGAAAGTCCGATGCTAGCCAGCGCCGCCCTGCTAGGCAACCAGGGCGGCGGGCAATTCCGGGCTGTTTCTCAGTTGGCCGGCGGCAAGACGCCGAAGATGGTGCGGTAGAGCACGCCGATGGCGATGAAGGCCAGCGGCAGCGTCCAGACCAGGCCGATCAGCAGCGGGATGGCGCTGAGCAGCATGATCAGGCCGAGCGCCAGGAACAGGCCGAAGACCTTGAACCAGTGCTGGCCGATGGCTTTGCGCGAGGCCTCCATGGCCTGCCAGGGCGACAGACCGCGCTCCACCACCAGCGGGATGGCCAGGGCATAGGAGACGCCCAGGTAGATGCCCGGCAGCACCAGCAGGAACAGGCCCAGGTAGGTCAGCACGGTGATCGCGAGGCCAGTGACGAGCAGCGGGACGAACAGGCCGAAGTAGGCGAACAGCTCGTTGATGGTCGCCGGCTGATCGGCGGCGCGGCGGATGCCGATCATGTTCAGCCCGGCCAGCAGCGGGTAGCAGAGCGCGCCGGCGAGGACGCTGACGATGATTTGCAGCGCGCCGGGTTCGGAGTCGTGGATCAGGCCCAGCAGGCCGAGGACGAAGGCGATGACGAAGCTCAGCAGGTTGACCGCCACGGCGTAGATGATCGCCGCGACCACCAGCGTGCCCTTCATGCCCTTGACCTTGTGCCAGGCTTCGCCCAGCACGTCGCCGATGCGGAAGTCGTAGCCGCGGGCGAGGGCTTCCTCGATGCTGGGCGCGCCCGCGCCCGTGGGGTTCTGCTGCAGCTGGCTGGCCGGTGTCGCGTAGGGGTTCTGTTCGAATTCCTGGTTCATATGAGCCAATCCCTGGTGATGTGAAAGAAACCGCGCCTACACCATAACCCATACCGAGGTTCCGGGCAGCCCGCAGGGGGATGGTAGACTGCCCGGCCAGGCCAAGGGAGAGCGTCATGACCGCCAGCATCTTCTGGTACGACTACGAGACCACCGGCATCGACCCACGCCGCGACCGCCCGTTGCAGGTCGCCGGCATCCGCACCGACGAGGCGCTCAACGAGATCGAGGCGCCGCTGAACTTCTACTGCCGCCCCAGCGACGACATATTGCCGCACCCGGCTGCCTGCCTGATCACCGGCATCACTCCGCAGCGCCTGGAAGAGCAGGGCCTGGGCGAAGCCGAGTTCATGACCCGCCTGCACGCCGAGCTGTCGCGCCCGGGCACCTGTGTGGCCGGCTACAACACCCTGCGCTTCGACGACGAAGTCACCCGCTACAGCCTCTACCGCAACTTCTTCGACCCCTACGCCCGCGAATGGCAAGGCGGCAACAGCCGCTGGGACCTCATCGACCTGGTGCGCACCGCCTACGCGCTGCGCCCGGAAGGCATCCAGTGGCCGCTCAACGACGAAGGCGTGGTCACCCTGAAGCTGGAGCGTCTGACCGAGGCCAACGGCCTGGAGCACGGCCAGGCCCACGACGCCCTGTCCGACGTGCGCGCGACCATCGCCATGGCCCGGCTGCTCCGCCAGCGCCAGCCCAAGCTCTACGACTTCCTCTACCGCCTGCGCGGCAAGCACGCGGTGCTCGACCAGGTGCAGCTGCTCAAGCCGCTGGTGCACGTGTCCGGGCGTTTCTCGGCGGCGCGCAGCTTCCTGTCGCTGGTGCTGCCGCTGGCCTGGCACCCGCGCAACCGCAACGCCCTGATCGTCTGCGACCTGGGGCTGGACCCGGCGCCGTTGCTGGAACTGGACGCCGAGACCCTGCGCCAGCGCCTGTACACCCGCCGCGAGGAACTGGGCGAGGGCGAGCTGCCGGTGCCGCTGAAGCTGGTGTACGTCAACCGCTGCCCGGTGCTGGCGCCGCTGGCGGTGCTGCGCGAGCAGGACCAGGCGCGCCTGGGCATCGACCTGGCGGCCTGGCAGGCGCGCGCGCAGGTGCTGGTCGAAGGCAAGCCGCAGTGGCAGGACAAGCTGGCCGCGATATATGAACAAGAGAACTTCCCCGGCGTCGCCGATCCGGAACAGCAGCTATATGACGGTTTTATCGGCGACCGTGACCGGCGGCTCTGCGAACAGGTACGCCAGGCGGACCCCGTGCGCCTGGGACGAGAACAATGGCCATTCGACGATCCGCGCCTGGTGGAACTTCTGTTCCGTTATCGCGCGCGGAATTTTCCGGAAACTTTGTCTACGGCCGAGCAGGAACAATGGCGGGAGTTCTGTCGTTGCCGGCTGATGCTCGACGAGTACGGCGCGCCCAATACCCTCGCGAACTTCGAAGTGGCTCTGGCCGAACAGCTCGAAAATACTGGGCTGCAGGGCAGGGCATTGCTGCAGGAGTGGCAGGCATATGCGGCAGTCTTGCGTCAGCGTTATTGCCTTTAGTGTTCCGCGAGTTCTTCGCGGGCAATAAAAAACGCCAGCCGAAGCTGGCGTTTTCGCAATGCGCGTGACGCGGCGGGGCGGGCTCAGCCCAGCAGGGTGGCCCAGCTCTCGACGGTGTCGGCGCCCCACTTGGCCTTCCATTCCTTGAGCGTCTTGTGGTTGCCGCCCTTGGTTTCGATGACTTCGCCGTTATGCGGGTTCTTGTATTGCTTGACCTTGCGCGCGCGCTTGCTGCCGGTGGCCTTGGCGGCACGCGGGGCCTTGCTCAGTTTGGCGTCCGGATCGAGCAGCGCGAGGATGTCGCGCAGGGACTTGCCATAGCTGCCCATGAGCGTGCGGAGTTTCTCTTCGAACTCCAGTTCCTTCTTCAGCTTGTCGTCCTTTTCCAGGGACTTGAGGCGCTCTTGAAGTTCCTTGATGGCTTCTTCGGTGGCGCGGTACTCATTGATCAGTGACATGTCGGCGTACCTTGTCTTGAGGTCAAGCGTTGCTGGAATATTAGTACTCCCAATAATAGTCAGCCGATTTGTTCGAGTAAACCATTGGATAAAGTTTTCTGGCTACTTAACGTAATATTTAAGTTGCTTCGATAGACGTATTGTCCGCGCACTTAAATCAGGACCTGTCCGAATGTCCCTTGGCGGCGGTCGCGGTTTTCCCGGGCAGCCGCTAGAATGGCGGCCTTCGCGAAGTATCTGGAGCCACACCCATGCGCACTTTCCGACTGGTGATCGCCTGTCCCGACGGGGTCGGCATCGTCGCCAAGGTGAGTAATTTCCTGGCCACTTACAACGGCTGGATCACCGAGGCCAGTCATCACTCCGACAACGACAACGGCTGGTTCTTCATGCGGCACGAGATTCGCGCCGACTCCCTGCCGTTCGACCTCGACGGGTTCCGCCAGGCCTTCGCCCCCATCGCCCGCGAGTTCAACATGGTCTGGCGCATCACCGACTCGGCGGTGAAGAAGCGCGTGGTGCTGATGGCCAGCCGCGAGTCGCACTGCCTGGCCGACCTGCTGCACCGCTGGCACAGCGGCGAGCTGGACTGCGAGATCCCCTGCGTGATCGCCAACCACGACGACCTGCGCAGCATGGTCGAATGGCACGGCATCCCCTACTTCCACGTGCCGGTGGATGCGAAGAACAAGCAGCCGGCCTTCGACGAGGTGTCGCGGCTGATCGACGAGCACCAGGCCGACAACGTGGTGCTGGCGCGCTACATGCAGATCCTGCCGCCGGACCTGTGCCAGAAGTACCGCCACCAGGTGATCAACATCCACCACAGCTTCCTGCCCTCGTTCATCGGCGCCAAGCCCTACCACCAGGCTTCGCTGCGCGGCGTGAAGCTGATCGGCGCGACCTGCCACTACGTCACCGAGGAACTGGACGCCGGCCCGATCATCGAGCAGGACGTGGTGCGCGTGAGCCACCGCGACAACGTCGAGGAAATGGTGCGCCTGGGCAAGGACGTGGAAAAGATGGTGCTGGCGCGCGGTTTGCGCTATCACCTGGAAGACCGCGTGCTGGTGCACGATAACAAGACCGTGGTGTTCGACTGAGGACCTGTCCACGATCTGCTGCGCGTCGGCATAACGGCGTTAAAAACAGGCGAGCGATGCTCATTTAGCGGACTAAACTGCGCTCTCTCGCCTGTTTCTGCCTTGTTCTGCTCTAGCTCGCGAGATCGTAAACAGGCCCTGAGCCGCGTCGGCCGGGCGAACCCGCATTGCAGGAGAGCCCGGCCATGTCCGACGAGAAAGCCCCCGGCACAGCCACCCCGCCGCCCACCCTGGGCGAAGGCTGTACCAGCCGTTACGACATCGATGCGCTGAGCGAGGAGGACGGCACCGAGTTCCCCGGCGCCGCCGAACTCTGGCGCGAACTGCAGTACGACGGGCCGCGCCCCGAGGCGCCGCCGAAGAAACCCTAGCCGATTCGCCCGTGTGGAGGTGACCCATGCGCGCCATGCTGCTCGAACAGGTGGGCCAGCCGCTGCGACTGCGCGAGCTGCCCGTGCCGCAACCCGGCCCCGCTGAGCTGCGCGTGCGCGTGGCGGCCTGCGGGGTGTGCCGTACCGACCTGCACGTGGTCGACGGCGAGCTGCCGGCGGTGCCCCTGCCGGTGATCCCCGGGCACGAGATCGTCGGCTACGTCGATGCCCTGGGCGCGGGCGTCGAGGGCTTCGCCCTGGGCCAGCGGGTCGGCGTGCCCTGGCTGGGGCACACCTGCGGTCACTGTCCGCCCTGTACCCGCGACCAGGAAAACCTCTGCGACGCGCCGCAGTTCACCGGCTACACCCGGCCGGGTGGCTATGCCGAGTACGTGGTGGCAGATGCGCGCTTCACCTTCGCCCTGGGCGAGGCGGGCGACGACGCCGAGCTGGCGCCGTTGCTCTGCGCCGGGCTGATCGGCTGGCGCTCGCTGGTCAAGGCCGGCGACGGCCGGCGCCTGGGCCTGTACGGCTTCGGCGCGGCGGCGCACATCGTGCTGCAGGTGGCGCGCTGGCAGGGGCGCGAGGTCTACGCCTTCAGCCGTCCCGGCGACCACGCCGCCGAGGCTTTCGCCCGCTCGCTGGGCGCCGTCTGGGCCGGGCCGTCCGACCAGGCGCCGCCGCAGCCACTGGACGCGGCGATCATCTACGCCCCGGCCGGCGAACTGGTGCCCGCCGCGTTGCGCGCCGTGCGCAAGGGCGGCCGGGTGGTGTGCGCCGGCATCCACATGAGCGACATCCCGAGCTTCCCCTATTCGATCCTGTGGGGCGAGCGCGAGCTGGTCTCGGTCGCCAACCTGACCCGCCGCGACGGCCTGGAGTTCTTCCCCGTCGCCGCCCGGGCCGGGGTGCGCACCGAGGTGCAGCGCTACCCGCTGGAGCAGGCCAACCAGGCCCTGGACGATCTGCGCCACGGGCGTTTCCAGGGCGCGGCGGTGTTGGTGCCGTGAAGGGGCAGCGGGATACCCCGGCTTTTCGTGGGAGCGAGCCGTGCCTGCCTGTGCGGTAGGCGCAACTGTCTTGCCGACTGCGCCGAGGTGCTTTTCGTAGGATGGGTTGAGCTTGCGATACCCATCGGATCATGGCGATAGGTTTGCCGGACGGTGTAGGAGCGGATCTTATCCGCGAAACGCGCCGGTGGTTCCGGCTATCGCGGACAAGGTCCGCTCCTACACTGCTCCATTCGCGCCATTCCCCTGTAGGAGCGCGCCCTGCGCGCGAAATCGCCGGCAGGGCCGGCGCTAGGCGTCGCGGTTGCGCAGGCCGATCAGGCGGCGCAACAGTGGGCGTCCGGCCATGATGGCGAACACCGGCGCGCCCGCCACCAGGTAGAAGTAGTAGGTCACCACCCGCCAGACCAGGATGGCTGCGGCCGCGGTCGGCTTGCCTACCAGCGGGCTGAGCATCGCCAGCGAGGTCAGCTCGGTGCCGCCGGCGCCGCCCGGCAGCAGGGTGGCCAGGCCGGCGGCGAGGGACAGCAGCTGGATCAGGAAGGTCCAGGCCCAATGCAGCTCCACGCCCATGGCCTGGAGGATCAGGTAGAGCACCGAGAAGCGCAGCAGCCAGTGGCTGCTGGTGAGCAGGAACACCAGCGCCAGGCGCCGGCGCGGCTGCTTGAGGCTGGTGGCGATGCTGTCGCGGAAGTGCAGCAGCTTGCGCGCCCAGTGCAGGCGCCGCCGCGGCTTGACGCCCAGGCGCGCCAGCAGGCGGCCGTTGGCGCGGATCACCCGGCGCTGGAAGCGCGCCAGCAGCACCACGCCGAACAGGATGCCGCCCAGCAGCACGGCGCTGACCAGCAGCGAGGATTCCAGGTTCGGGCTCAGGCTGTGGGACAGCGTGTAGCACAGCACTACTAGCAGCGCCGTGAGGAAGAACAGCAGGTCGCTCAACTGGTCGACGGCGAAGATCGCGCTGCTCTGCGCCGGGCGCAGGCCGCGGCGGGCCAGCAGGGCCATCAGCGTCAGCGGCGCGCCGCTGCCGCCGGGGGTGGCGTAGAAGGCGAATTCCGAGGCCATGATGATGCCGATCGACTGCCGCTGGCTCAGCGGCCCGGCGCGGCCGGCCAGCAGCACGCGGAGCTTCTGGGCGTTGATCAGCCAGCACAGCAGGATCATGCCGAGCAACAGCAGCAGGTTGTCCAGCGGGAAGCTCGCCAGTTGCTCGAGCATCGGCCGGCCGCCCAGCACCAGCGGCACCAGCGAGGCGCCGAGCAGGGCGATCAGCAGCCACCAGGCGCGGCTCATGGCCGGGCCTCGCGGCGAGTGGGGCGCGCTCCGTTCAGTTCGGGGCGCGGGGTGTTGCGGCAGACGAAAATGACGGTTACCTCCGGGACTGTGCGCTTCCCTCTTCTGTGGACTACCGCTTCGGGCAGGCGTTCGCAGTCGCTGAGGGGAGTCTACGGCAGCCTCGGCAGTGGCGCCCCGGTCCTTTCGTCGGTCCGGGGCATCCGGGGCTCACGGGTGTTCGGTTTCCTTGGCACCTTCCTCCAGCGCCTTGTTCTGCCAGCCTTCCTCGCCGGGCAGGATCAGGTTCAGGACGATGGCGACGATGGCGCACAGGGCGATGCCCTTCAGGCCGAAGTCGTCCGGGCCGGTGCCCGAGCCGATCAACACGCCGCCGATGCCGAACACCAGTGTCACCGAGACGATGCACAGGTTGCGCGCCTGCGACAGGTCGACCTTGTGGCGGATCAGGGTGTTCATGCCCACCGAGGCGATGGTGCCGAACAGCAGGCAGAGGATGCCGCCCATCACCGGCACCGGGATGCTCTGCAGGATGGCGCCGAACTTGCCGACGAAGGCCAGGCCGATGGCGAACGCGGCCGCCCAGGTCATGATCTTCGGGTTGTAGTTCTTGGTCAGCATCACCGCGCCGGTGACTTCGGCGTAGGTGGTGTTCGGCGGGCCGCCGAACAGGCCGGCGGCGGAGGTGGCGATGCCGTCGCCCAGCAGGGTGCGGTGCAGGCCCGGGGTCTTCAGGTAGTTCTTGCCGGTCACCCCGCCCACGGCGATCACCCCGCCGATGTGCTCGATGGCCGGGGCCAGGGCCACCGGGACGATGAACAGGATGGCCTGCCAGTTGAATTCCGGCGCGGTGAACTTCGGCAGCTCCAGCCAGGGCGCGGCGACGATCTTGGCCACGTCGACCACACCGAACATGAACGACAGCGCGTAGCCCACCAGCACGCCGCTGATGATCGGCACCAGGCGCAGCATGCCCTTGCCGAACACCGCGACTATCAGGGTGGTGATCAGCGCCGGCATGGAGATCAGCATGGCGGTGCGGTAGGGGATCAGCTCGGCGCCGTCGCCGGCCTTGCCCATGGCCATGTTGGCGGCGATGGGGGCCATGGCCAGGCCGATGGAGATGATCACCGGGCCGATCACCACCGGCGGCAGCAGGCGGTCGATGAAGCCGGTGCCCTTGATCTTCACCGCCAGGCCCAGGAAGGTGTAGACGAAGCCGGCGGCGACCACCCCGCCCATGGTCGCGGCCAGGCCGAACTGGCCCTTGGCGAGGATGATCGGAGTGATGAAGGCGAAGCTGGAGGCCAGGAACACCGGCACCTGGCGCCCGGTCACCAGCTGGAACATGAGGGTGCCGAAGCCGGCGGTGAACAGCGCCACGTTCGGGTCCAGGCCGGTGATCAGCGGCATCAGCACCAGGGCGCCGAAGGCGACGAAGAGCATCTGCGCGCCGGCGATGACCTGGCGCCACAGCGGGTCATGGAATTCGTCGGCCATGGATCAGTTTTCCTTCTGCTTGGTGCCGAAGATCTTGTCGCCGGCATCGCCCAGGCCGGGGATGATGTAGCCGTTCTCGTTCAGCCCCTGGTCGATCGAGGCGGTATAGATGATGACGTCCGGGTGCGCCTCGGCCACCGCCTTGATGCCCTCGGGCGCGGCCACCAGCACCATGGCGCGGATTTCCCTGCAGCCGGCCTTCTTCAGCAGGTCGATGGTGGCGACCATGGAGCCGCCGGTGGCCAGCATCGGGTCGATGATCAGCGAGCGGCGCTCGGCGATGTCCGGCGCCAGCTTCTCCAGGTAGGTGTGCGCCTGCAGCGTCTCTTCGTTGCGCGCCACGCCCACGGCGCTGACCTTGGCCCCGGGGATCAGGCTGAGCACGCCGTCGAGCATGCCGATGCCGGCGCGCAGGATGGGCACCACGGTGATCTTCTTGCCGGCGATCTTCTCCACCTGCACCGAGCCGGCCCAGCCGGGGATCTCGTAGTTCTCCAGCGGCAGGTCGGCGGTCGCCTCGTAGGTCAGCAGGGCGCCCACTTCCTGGGCCAGCTCGCGGAAATTCTTGGTGCTGATATCGTGGCGGCGCATCAGTCCGATCTTGTGGCGGATCAGGGGATGGCGAATCTCGTGCACGGGCATGGACGGGGTCTCCGGGAGAGGGCTGGCAAAAAATTGCGGTAGCGTAAAGCATCTTAGGGGCAGTTGGCAGTCAGTGCGCGACAAATAGCCGCCGGCCGCCTACTGCCGGAACCCGCCTGGCCTGGCGCGGGATTGTCGGCGACTTTCGTCCGCCGGTACTTGCTCCAGGGCAGAGGGATGGGTACCTTTGCGCACTTTTTCCGGGAGAGCCCGCCAATGTCCGTCGATCTCGCGCACATCCGCCAAGTCATGGCCGAAGCCGATTGCCTGTACAACGACGCCGAAGTGGATGCCGCCATCGGCCGCGTCGCCCAGGCGATCAACGCGGACCTGGCCGAGCGCAACCCGGTGGTGTTCTGCGTGATGAACGGCGGGCTGATCTTCTCCGGCAAGCTGCTGCCGAAGCTGGACTTCCCCCTGGAGCTGTCCTACCTGCACGCCACCCGCTACCGCAACGAGACCACCGGCGGCGAGCTGTTCTGGAAGGCCAAGCCGGAAATCTCCTTCATCGACCGCGACGTGCTGATCGTCGACGACATTCTCGACGAAGGGCACACCCTCTCGGCGATCATCGACTTCTGCCGCCACGCCGGCGCCCGCGAAGTGCACACCGCGGTGCTGATCGACAAGGACCACGACCGCAAGGCGCGCCCGGACCTGAAGGCCAACTACGTCGGCCTGTCCTGCGTGGACCGCTACATCTTCGGCTACGGCATGGACTACAAGGGCTACTGGCGCAACGCCCCGGGCATCTTCGCCGTCAAGGGCCTCTGAGCCGTGGCCGGGCCGCGTTTCCTCGACCAGGCCCTGTTCGCCGGGCTGGCCGGGCAGGCGGCCGCCAACCCGCGCCGCCGCCAGCACCACAACCTGCACGCGATGGAAGAGCCCTGCCATCGCCTGCTCAATGCGCTGCAGCCGGACACCTACGTGCAGCCGCACTGCCACCGCAGCCCCGACAAGGCCGAGAGCATCATCGTGCTCAAGGGGCGCCTGGGCCTGCTGATCTTCTCCGAGGCCGGCGAACTGCTCGCCACCCGCGAGCTGTCGCCCGAAGGCGACTGCCCCGGCGTGGACCTGCCTCCGGGCACCTTCCACGCCCTGGTGGCGCTGGCGCCGGACAGCCTGATCTTCGAGTGCAAGGCCGGCCCCTACCAGGCCCTGGCCGACGACGAACGCGGCGCCTGGGCCCCGCGCGAGGGCGAGCCCGGCGCGGCTGAATACCTGGCCTGGATGCGGGCGCAGTTTCCCGCCTGAGTGCGAGGCTTTTCGCCGCAGGTGGTGTTCCCGCAGACCTCCTGGGGCGGCGGCAAGGCCAGCGGCATAGGGCGCGAGCTGGGGCCCTGGGGGCTGTCGGCGTTCCTCGGCATCAAGCACATCACCGCGCCGCGCTGACACATCGTAGGAAGCACGGTCTTGCAGGCTGCGCCGAGATGCTCTTCGTAGGATGGGTATCGCTTCGCTCAACACCATCCTACGGGGGTTCTGTGTTTGCCGGAGGGCATAGCAATGTAGGGCGCATAGCGCCTACGCCCCTCTTGCAGGCAGCGCCGTGCTCGCCTGCAACGTAGCGGACTTTGTCCGCGATAGCCGGATTCCTGAGCGTGTTCACAGGCTAGGGCAGGGACACGCCATGCACGGCGCAAAGGTCCTCCACCTGCGCCTGCAGGGCCTGGTTGCGGCCCGCATCGTCGCGCAGCAGCAGGCTGTGCTCGATGCCGTAGCCGAGCCGTTCGGCGAGCAGCGGGCGCAGGTCGAGGTCGGAAACGTTGTGCAGCATGGGGCCTCTGCCTCCGTCTGGCGGCATGTGAGCGAGCGAATGCATCGAATCTTATCGATGCGTGAAAGCCCCCACCACGTACCTGTACGAGTGCCGCCGGCCCCGTGCTAGAGTGCCGGACGAGTTTTCCCGCGGGGTTCACGATGACGTTGCGCCACCTGTTCTGCCTTGCCTTCCTGGCCTTCTCCGGGCCGCTGTTCGCCGCCGCTGCGCCGGTGGCCCATGCCCAGTTCCTGCCGCCGGACGACAACAACCTACGCGGCGAGGCGCCGGAGCAGCAGCAACTGCTGCAGGTCACCGAATACAGCGTGGTGCTGGGCAACCAGCGCCAGTCCAACCAGCAGCCGATCCCGATCACCACCCCGGCGCTGCTGCGCCTGAAGGGCAAGCCGCTGAACAAGGGCGGCGCCGTGACCCAGGTGCTGATCAGCTTCGACAGCGAGGGCAAGAGCCTGAAGAAGCCCAGCTACGACGCCGCCAGCCGCACCCTGAGCCTGTCCTACCCGGCCTCGTCCTATACCCAGCTGCTCGACCTGCTGCGCCATGGCCCGGTGTTCTGCCAGTTCCTCAGCTACCCCAACGGCCACGTCTGGGCCGACCTGCACAGCGGCGCCGTGCGCCTGCGTTGAGCCGGCGCCCACCGCGGGGTTACACTGCCCGCCTTTGATGACGGCCGGGCCGTCGACTGGTGCCGTAGAGAGAAGCGAGCGATGCGTAAAGACAAGAAGCAGGTGATTGGCGAAGAGATCGGCGACGAGTCGATCAAGCTGTTCCTCGAGGTCGAACCGGCCGACGACACCCCGCCGTCGCTGCACAAGCTGATCAAGGCCTACCGCGGCCTGCGCATCGACGATTTCGAGCGCTTCGTGAAGTTCTTCGTCGAGGCCGGTTACGACCTCGGCGCGAAGAACGCCAAGGGCGAGGACTTCGTCGCGCTGATCCGCGACCAGCGCCAGGCCGAGCCCTACATCGAGGTGATCGAAGCTGCCCGCGGCTGATCGGCCTTGCCGTGATGAAGCCCGCCGCGTGCGGGCTTTTTCGTGCCTGACGCTCGCCCCGTAGGATGGGTGGAGCGAAGCGATACCCATCGCCATGGCCGCATGGGTTTCGCAAGCTCAACCCATCCTACGAAGAGCGCATCGGCGCAGATCCCCCGCCCCCCGCCTAGACTTGCAGGTAGAACAACGACAAGGTGAGGACGCCGACATGCATGTACAGCCCTATCTGTTCTTCCACGGCCAGTGCGACGAAGCCATCGCCTTCTACCAGCAGGCCCTCGGCGCGCAGCTCAACGCGCTGATGCGCTACGAGGAGGCGCCGGGGCCGCTGCAGGTGCCCGACGGCTGGTGCGAGAAGGTCATGCATGCCAGCCTGCAGATCGGCCAGACCGAGGTGCTGATGTCCGACGGCCGCGGCGAGCACGAAGCGCCGTTCAATGGCTTTTCGCTGCACCTGGCCCTGCACAGCGTGGCCGCCGCCGAGAAGGCCTTCGCCGCGCTGGCCGAGGAGGGGCAGGTGGACATGCCGCTGGAGAAGACCTTCTGGGCGCAGCGCTTCGGCATGCTCCACGACCGCTTCGGCGTTGGCTGGATGATCAGCGCTCGCTGAAACGAAGGCTGCACAAACGAAAAGGCCCGCCGGATGGCGGGCCTTTTGCACTGGCGCTGGATCACTGATCCAGCTGCAGCTTCTGCCAGGTGTAGGCGTTGATCTCGCGGTACGCCGAGGCATCGGTCTCCAGCTGCTTCTCGCGGGCCGGGAAGATTTCCTTGAGCTTGGCGCCCCAGGCTTCGGACTTGTACTGCTGCGGGAAGCAGCGCTCCAGCAGGCCGAGCATGATCGATACGGTGACCGACGCGCCCGGGGAGGCGCCCAGCAGGGCGGCGATGGTGCCGTCCTCCGAGGCCACCAGCTCGGTGCCGAACTGCAGGATGCCGCCTTTCTTGGCGTCCTTCTTGATGATCTGCACGCGCTGGCCGGCGGTTTCCAGGCGCCAGTCGGCCGGGTTGGCCAGCGGGTAGAACTTGCGCAGGCTTTCCAGGCGCTGGTCCATGGACTGCATGACTTCGCGCACCAGATAGCGGGTCAGGTCCATGTTGTCGCGGGCGACCGCCAGCATCGGCATCAGGTTGCTGCCGCGCACCGACAGCGGCAGGTCGAGGAAGGAGCCGTGGCGCAGGAACTTGGTGGAGAAGCCGGCGTAGGGCCCGAACAGCAGGGACTTCCTGCCATCGACCACGCGGGTGTCCAGGTGCGGCACGGACATCGGCGGGGCGCCGACCTCGGCCTGGCTGTAGACCTTGGCCTGGTGCTGCTTGACCACCTCGGGGTTGTCGCAGCGCAGCCACTGGCCGCTCACCGGGAAGCCGCCGAAGCCCTTGCTTTCCGGGATGCCGGACATCTGCAGCAGCGGCAGCGCGCCGCCGCCGGCGCCGAGGAAGACGAACTTCGCGCGGATCTTGCGCGACTGGCCGTTCTGGGTGTTCTTGATGTCGACGATCCAGTCCTGGCCGTCGCGCTCAAGGCCCACGACCTTCTGGAAGTAGCTGACCTTCGCGCCGTCCTGCTTGCCCAGGCGGGCCAGCAGCTGGTTGGTCAGGGCGCCGAAGTTGACGTCGGTGCCATGCTCGACGCGGGTGGCGGCGACCTGCTCGTCGGCCGGGCGGCCGGGGATGGTCAGCGGCGCCCACTGGCCCAGCTGCTCGCGGTCCTCGGTGTAGACCATGGACTCGAAGGCGTGGTGCTGGCTCAGCGTCTCGAAGCGCTTCTTCAGGAAGGGCACGTCCTTGCCACGGACGAAGCTCAGGTGCGGCACCGGGTTGATGAAGTTGCGCGGATTGCCGAAGCCTTCCTTGTCCACCAGGTGCGCCCAGAACTGCTTGGACACCTCGAACTGGGCGTTGATCTGCACCGCTTTCTTGATGTCGATGGAGCCATCGGCGGCCTGCGGCGTGTAGTTCAGCTCGCAGAGGCCGGCGTGGCCGGTGCCGGCGTTGTTCCAGGGGTTGGAGCTCTCGATGGCTCCGGACTCCTGCAGTTCGACGATCTCCAGGCGGGTGCCGGGTTCGACTTCCTTCAACAGGGTCGCCAGGGTTGCGCTCATGATGCCGGCGCCAACCAGCAGCACATCCAACGCTTCGTGTTCGTTCGCCATTCTCGCTCGCCACACTCTCGTGAAGTAGTGAAAAACCTTCAAATCACGCTCTTATGGAGACGTGAAGCTCAAAGGGGGTCGTCGCTGCGGGCGGGTCCGGACTCGGTACGGAGGGGACTCGCGGCAATCCTTGCCTGAAAGTGTCGTCGCAACGATCGGTACAAAGCGCGGGACCGGTGGCCACGGCGCAATTGGCGACTCTCTAGGAGGGTGTGACAGGCCGACGGGCGCAAGGCTGTCGTGCTGTGGGACCCGATCAGGAGGCGTCCTTATAATCGGGGCGCGATTATAACGACGAAATGCAAAAAAAGCCCTCGTACTTAGACTTTTTTCCGAGTTCCAGTCACCGTATTTCCTATTTTTGCACCAATATGGTGCGACATGCCCTCGCGCATGTCGCCGCCAAGGAACCTGTAACAAAGTGCCAGCGTCCAAGCTGCAGAGCGCTATCAGGGCGCTCCGACGGCCGGTATACTGCCCGCCGTTCCGAGCCCAACCCATGGAGACACGAACATGTTGCAGCGCCTGTTGCTCAGTCTGATCGCCGCCGGCACCCTGGCCTTGTCCGGCTGTGCCCTCAGCCCGCAACAACTGAACCCGGACCCGCTGTTCACGGGCCAGCCGGTCGCCGTCGGCCAGGGCCAGCCGGTGGTGGTGAAGGTGGTCGACGGCCGCCAGAGCACCGAGCTGGGAACCCGTGGCGGCCTCTACTCGGAGACCAGCGCGGTCACCGTGCGCAGCCAGGACGTGATTCCCAAGCTGCAGGCGCAGACCGAGGCGGCGGTGCGCCTGCTCGGCTTCACTCCCTCGCCGAACGCCTATAACGCCCCGACCCTGACCCTCACCCTGGCCGAGCTGAAGTACCAGTCGCCCAAGGACGGCATCTACGTCACCGAGGCCACCATAGGCGCGACCTTCCGCGTCGACGTGCAGGCCGGCGGGCGCCGCTACAGCGGCCGCTACGGCTCCAGCCTGAACCAGCGCTTCGGCATGGCGCCGAACCAGCAGACCAACACCAAGCTGGTCAGCGACGTGCTCAGCGACGCCCTGGACCGCGTGTTCAAGGACCCGACCATCGGGCAGACGCTGAACCAGCGCTGATCGTCCTGGCGCGAATGAAAAAGCCCGGCGAGTGCCGGGCTTTTTCGTTCATGGTCGCGGGAACTCAGGCGGCGGCCTGGCGGAACGGGTCGTTCTCGTAGGCCGGCTGGCGCTCGTCGGCTTCCGGCAGGTCCAGGTGTTCGTGGCCGCAGGCCTGGCAGTACACCAGCCAGTGGTCGTCCTGGACGTTGAAGGAGAGGTCGGTGACCACGGCTTCGATTTCATCCAGGTGTTCGATCAGGTAGGCGCTTTCGTGGGGTACGATTTCGAGCATGGCGAATCTCCTAGGCGGGATACCGGATGGCGAAAGGTGACTAGCCAGTCACGTGCCAGGTGTCGGAAAAGGCTTAGAACCCTTCTCGATAAGGCTGACGTTCGTCGTGAATAAGACGACCGAACTGGCTGTGCCTTCCTCCTGACAGATACAATCGGGCGTCTTTCTTTCAGTCCTGTGACGCACCCGCTGCGGTTCGTCGCTTCGTACAGAACTCGGCCTTGGCGCTTTCTGGCTTCCGGGCGTGCAGTCCTGAAGTGTGGAGGTCGTGATGTCGCTGCAGGCGCTCTGGAATCTGTTCCAGGCCCATCCCGCCCGGGTTCTCAACGACCTGGCATTGTTCTTCGCCCTGGCCGGCGCCTGGCTGCTGCTGGCCACCCGCCGGCGCGAGCGCCAGGCCCTGCAACGCCTGGTCGCCGGTGGCGAGGGCGTGGCCGCGCCGCTGGCCGAGGCCGAGCCGTCGACGGCGAAGATCAACCGCTTCTTCTACCTCTTCGGCTTCGCCTGCCTGGCCCTGGCCGTCGCGCTGAGCCAGTACAGCACGCACCTGCCGGGCTGAAAACGCACCGTCACGATGCAAAAGGGCGCCCATGGGCGCCCTTTTCGTTCATGCGGTGGCTCAGGCCTGCTTGAGCCGGTACTGGTTCAGCACCGGGTTGGCGTACTGCAGGACCAGGTAGGGGCGGTGCTCCGGCGGGCAGGCCTGCAGGCGCTGCTGCCACTGCTCGCGGGCCCGGCGCAGTTCCTCGGCGCCGAACAGGCTCTCGGCGCCGGGCACGGCCAGGGCCGGGTCGCGCAGCTCGGACATCTCGTAGGCCAGGTAGTGCACCGGGAACAGCCGGTAGTTGCCGAGGATCTGCCGGTCCAGGGCGGCGGCCAGCTGCTTGGCGTCGGCGTAGTCGCCGTCCATCTCGGCGCCGAAGTTGATCTGCACGCGGCCTTTGTAGCCGGTGATGCCCTGGGCGATGCTGGCGTCGTCCTCGCCCGGCGCCTTGCGGTACTCGCCGGTAGTGGCGCGGGTGTACAGCTCGCGGGCTTTGGCGGCGTCGCAGGGGTCGTATTCGTAGCTGATCGACACCGGGATCAGGTGCAGCTCGCGGATCACCTCGGCGAAGGGCTCGTCCTTGCGGCTCATGTGGAACATCTTGAGGATCGCCGAGTCGGTGCGGTCGTCACCGTCCTTGGCGCGGCCCTCGGCCTGGGCGATCCACACCGACTCGCCGTCGTGGCGGATCGAATGGTTGATGTAGGCCGAGAGGGTGGTGTAGGCCGCCAGCTTCTCGCGCCGGCCGCTGATCGAACGGTGCACGATGAAGCTCTTGTTCAGGCGCATCAGGTCGCTGACGAAGGGCCGCTGCAGCAGGTTGTCGCCGATGGCGATGCGCGGCGTCGGCAGCTTGGCGTGGTAGATGGCGTAGTTGCAGAACGCCGGGTCCATCACGATGTCGCGGTGGTTGGCGATGAACAGGTAGGCGCGGCCGCTCTTGAGGTTGTCCAGCCCGGAGTAGGTGACGCCGTCGGTGGCGTGCTCGATGGTGCGGTCGACGTAGGGCTCGCACTTGTCCTGCAGTTCCACCACGCTGCGGATGCCGGTGACCTCGCGGGCCAGGCGGTGGGCGATCAGCGGGCGCAGCAGCCAGCCGAAGGGGCGCGACAGGCGCGGATAACGATAACGCGCCAGAATACCCAGGAAGGCGTCGTCGCTCAGCAGGCGCTGGAGAACGGCCGGGACTTCGGCGTCGTTGTACGGTCGGATGGCTTCGAACTCGCCCATCATGCTCTCTTGTTCATGGGTGTAACTGGCACGGCACGCGTCTGGCGCGGGCCTCTCCCCCGGAAAACCGGCCATGCCCGCGGGCCTGGCCGGATAAAAAGACCGCGGGAGTATAACGGAAGTCACAGGGGACCTTCAGATGCTCGAGACCCAGGCTTACCGCTGCCCCTATTGCGGGGAAGCGGTCGAGGCCGTGCTAGACCTCTCCGGCGGCGACCAGAGCTACTATGAAGATTGTCCGGTGTGTTGCCGGCCCATCCTGTTCCAGCTGTACACCGACGGCGCCCAGTGGACGCTGGAGGTTCACCGGGAGGACGACTGATGCAGCGAGTCTACGAACCGGCCGACCTGGCCGAGGCCGAGTTGCTGGCCGGCATGCTGGCCAGCGAGGGCATCGATTGCCACCTCGGCGGCCGCCACCTGCTCGGTGGCATCGGCGAGCTGCCGCTGCACGGGCTGCTGCACCTGTGGGTCGACGACGATGCGGCGCAACAGGCGCGGGAGCTGATCCAGGCGTACAATGCCGCGCAGCCGTTGCCCGGCCCGGCCGACGAGTTCGGCCCGGCCAGCGGCGTGCTGCTCTGTTGAGGCCGCGCTGGAGCGCCGATGACCGCCCGCTTTGCCCTGTTCCGCTGGACCCGCGAGCTCGCCGAGCTGCCGGGCTTTCCCAAGGACCACCCGCCGCACTGGAACCTTGCCCCCGGCGCGCAGCTGCTGATGCTGCGCGAGGAGGCCGGCGTGCGCCGCGCCGACCTGGCGCGCTGGGGCCTGACCCCGGCCTGGCTCACCGACCTGTCGCGCACCCCGGCCCACGCCCGCGCCGAGACCTTGCACGAGCAGCCGATGTTCCGCGAAGCCTTCGCCCGCCGCCGCTGCCTGGTGCCGGCCAACGGTTTCTACGAATGGCGCGGCGTGCGCAAGCGGTCCTACTGGGTGGCCGGCGCCAGTGGCCTGAGTTATTTCGCCGCAGTCTGGGAGGCCTACCCGGTGGACGGCCACACCTGGCTGAGCCTGGCCCTGGTGACCCAGGCGGCCGGACCGCTGCGCCGCCCGTTGCTGCTGGAGAGCGAGGAGGACAGGGCGCTCTGGCTGGGTGACGAGACGCCGCTGCCCAAGTTGCTGAGCCTGCTGGCGCGGCCGCAGGTGCGGCTGCGGGAGCAGGCGTTGGCGAGCATAGTCAACGATCCGGCTTGCGATGGGCCGGAGTGTTTGACGCCGGCTTGATGCGGGAGCGCTGAAGGGGCTTTTCGTAGGAGCGAGCTTGCTCGCGAATGGCGCCTCCCGATTGTCGAGGTGCGACAGATTGACTCCGCTCCCTCTCCCCAGCCCTCGGCTGCGCGCCCCGCCCTGAAGGGAGAGGGGGCTAGACCGTGCCGAGAACAGGCATGGTTTCAGCCGGAAACCACCGCGCTTGCCGGCTGACGCAGGAATACCCATGCACGCCGAACGGTCCCCTCTCCCTTCAGGGAGAGGGTTAGGGAGAGGGAAAGGAGCCAAATCGAAACACCGAAGCCACCGGTGAACACGCTTCGCGAGCAAGCTCGCTCCTACAAAAAACACCCCCAACCATCCGCCTTATCATCCAGAGGCCCCCACTCGCATTCAGCAGCCTGATAGTGCGCGCCAGCTTCCCCCTCGCTTGCCTAAGCTGCACTCCACCCCTTCGCTCTGGCCGCGTTGGCGGCGAACAGGAGTTCGGCATGCACAATAACAACAACGGCTACCCCTCCAGTGCCGTGGCCTGGTCCACGGTGGCGATCCTCATGGTCGCCTACGTCCTGTCGTTCATCGACCGGCAGATCCTCAACCTGCTGGTCGGGCCGATCCGCCGCGATCTGGCCATCAGCGACACCCAGATGAGCCTGCTCATGGGGCTGTCCTTCGCGCTCTTCTACACCCTTTGCGGCATCCCCCTCGGGCGCATGGCCGACAGCCGCAGCCGGCGCGGGCTGATCACCGTCGGCGTGCTGATCTGGAGCGCCATGACCGCGGCCTGCGGCCTGGCCCGGCAGTACTGGCAGTTCCTGCTGTTCCGCGTCGGCGTCGGCGTGGGCGAGGCGGCGCTGTCGCCGGCGGCCTATTCGCTGATCGCCGACAGCTTCCCGGCGCAGCGCCGGGCCACCGCCATCAGCGTCTATTCCATGGGCATCTACCTGGGCTCCGGGCTGGCCTTCCTGCTCGGCGGGCTGGTGATCAAGTTCGCCTCGGCCCAGGGCGACGTGCACTTGCCGCTGCTCGGCGAAGTGCGCCCCTGGCAGCTGATCTTCCTCATTCTCGGCGCCGCCGGTGTGCTCTTCACCCTGCTGATGCTGGCGGTGAAGGAGCCGCAGCGCCACGGCGTGGGCGCCGGCGTCGAGGTGCCGATGCGCGAGGTCGGCGCCTACCTGCGGGCCAACCGCAAGACGGTGATCTGCCACAACTTCGGCTTCGCCTGCATCTCCTTCGCCAGCTACGGCAGCGGCGCCTGGGTGCCGACCTTCTTCGTCCGCACCTATGGCTGGGACGCCGGCCACGTCGGCGTGGTGTACGGCAGCATAGTGGCGGTGTTCGGCTGCCTGGGCATCGTCTTCGGCGGGCGCCTGGCCGACCGCTGGGCCAAGCGCGGCAGGACCGACGCCAACATGCGCGTGGGCCTGCTGGCGGCCTGCCTGGCGCTGCCGCTGTCGGTGACCTTCCCGCTGCTGGACGACGCCAACCTGGTGGCCCTGCTGATGGCGCCCACGGTGTTCTGCCTGAGCATGCCCTTCGGCGTGGCGCCGGCGGCGATCCAGGAGATCATGCCCAACTCCATGCGCGGCCAGGCCTCGGCCATCTACCTGTTCGTGGTCACCCTGTTCGGCCTGGGGGTCGGCCCCACCGCGGTGGCGCTGGTCACCGACTTCGTGTTCCACGACGACATGGCGCTGCGCTACTCGCTGCTGATCGTCACCAGCCTGGCGCTGCTGGGCGGCGTGCTGCTGCTGGGCATGGGCCTGAAGCCCTACCGCCAGAGCCGCGAGCACCTGCAGAACTGGAGCCTGCAGCGCGAGCTTGGGCAGGACAAGGGCGGGATGCAGCGGCAGCCGGCGTAGGCTGTCATGCCCCGGCCAGCACCGTGGCTGGGGCCGGGCCATTGCGGACGGAGCCCGCTCCCACGGGGAATACCGTTGTAGGAGCGGACCTTGTCCGCGATAGCCGGACGTTCCGGCGCGATTCGCGGATGAGATCCGCTCCTACGCCACCCCACCCACGCCATTCCCCCGTAGGAGCGGACTCCGTCCGCGATCCGGCCGCAAGGCCGGCAAAGAAAAAGCCCCGCTGCTGCGGTAATGCTGTTCACTTAAGAAAGGATGCCGTTTCTCTGCCTGGGGAAACGGTATTTTTCATTTGGGGTTATGGCTTGGCTCGCGAAGCTTGCCCCACTCCGGCCTTAACCTGGTGATTGCCGCGAACAATACTTGCGCTGGCCCGAAGGGGAATAACCCAGTTGCCTTGGCTTGGGTGTTTCTGCGCCGCACCGAGTCTGCCCGACCGCCTTGTTTCGCCCCCTCGGGCGAGTCACTTTTGTCAGTCGCCACAAAAGTAACCAAAAAGGCTTGCCCCGACATACGGGCCCGATGGAGCCGGGCTACCCTCGCGAATTCCCCCGCCACGGAGGCCCGCCCCGAGGGTACGTCCCTGTAGCCCATCGGGGCTCTCGCGACATCCATGTCGCATGACCTCCTGAGCGCCGGTTTCGCTCGGCCTGCTGAAGGGGCGTTTCGGAGTGCGCGGCTATTTCTCTGGAAATCCGAATCGCGGACAAGGTCCGCTACGGTTCCAGGAAGCACGGGCGTAGTAGGACCTTGTCCGCGATTGGACTCAACGCCCCCGCCGGACACCCCGGTGGCACGAACGGCCCCCTCTCCCGCTTGCGGGAGAGGGCTGGGGTGACGGAGCGAAGCCAGGCTGGCGCACCTTCGCTGAACCACCACATATCGCTTAAGTGAACAGCATTACGCTGCTGCGGGGCTTTTTCGTTCAGTGCGCCGGCGTCGGCTCGGCCACGGGCGTCAGGTCCTTCTTCGCCACCAGCGTGTACACGCACGGCAGCACGAACAGGGTGAAGAGCGTGCCCACGGTCATCCCGGTGGCGATCACCACGCCGATGTCGAAGCGGCTCACCGCGCCGGCGCCGGTGGCCAGCAGCAGCGGGATCACCCCCAGGACCATGGCCGCGGTGGTCATCAGCACCGGGCGCAGGCGGATGGCCGCGGCTTCTTCCACCGCCTCGCGCACGCCCAGGCCGCGTTCGTGGCGCAGCTGGTTGGCGAACTCGACGATGAGGATGCCGTGCTTGCTGATCAGCCCGATCAGCGTCACCAGGCCCACCTGGGTGTAGATGTTCAGGCTCGACAGGCCGAGGAACAGCGGCACCAGCGCGCCACAGATCGACAGCGGCACCGTGACCATGATTACCAGTGGATCGCGGAAGCTCTCGAACTGCGCGGCCAGCACCAGGAAGATCACCGCCAGGGCCAGGCCGAAGGTCAGCAGCAGCGCGTTGCCTTCCTGGACGAACTGCCGCGAGGCGCCGGCGTAGTCGAAGGCGAAGCCGCGCGGCGACTCCTGCTCGGCGATCTGCTTCACGGTGTCGATGGCGTCGCCCATGCTCACCAGCGGCACGCCGGAGACGATTGCCGAGTTCAACTGCTGGAACTGGTTGAGCTGGCGCGGCCGTGCGCGCTCGTGCAGGGTCACCACGGTGGACAGCGGCAGCAGTTCGCCGCGGCCGTTCTTCACGTAGTAGCTGCCCAGCCATTCGGGGTTCTCGCGGAAGCGCCGCTCGACCTGGGCGATCACCTTGTAGCTGCGCCCGTCGATGGTGAAGCGGTTGATCTCGCCCTCGCCCAGCAGGCTGGCCAGGGTGATGCCCAGGTCCTGCATGGACACGCCCATCTGCGCCGCCTTGGCGCGGTCGATGTCGACCACCAGTTCCGGCTTGTCGAAGGCCAGGTCGAGGTCGAGGAAGGCGAATTTGCCGGATTCCTCGGCGCGCTTCTTCACCCGCTCGGCCACCTGCAGCAGCGACTCGTAGTCGGCGGCGGTGTTGATCACGAACTGGAACGGCAGGCCCTCGCCGGTGCCTGGCAGCGACGGCAGGTTGAAGCCGAATATCTGCAGGCCGGGGATCTTGTCCAGCTCGGCCTGCACCGCGTGGAGCAGCTCCATCTGGCTGCGCTCGCGCTCGTCCCAGGGTTTGAGCAACATGCCGCCGATGCCGCTCTGCACACCGTTGTAGCCGTTGATCTGGAACGCCGAATAGTACTCGGGGAAGCTGCGGAAGATGCGCTCGAACTCGCCGGTGTACTTGTTCAGGTAGTCCAGGTTGGCGGTCTGCGGCGCGTTGGCCATGAGGAAGACGATGCCCTGGTCTTCCTCCGGCGCCAGTTCCTTGTGGGTGAACACCAGCAGCAGCGGGATGATCGCCAGCACCAGCGCGCCGAACACCAGCACCACCGGGCGGTTGTCCAGGGTGGCGTGGAGGCTGCGCTGGTAGCGTCGCTTCAGGCCTTCGAAGAGCAGGTCCAGGCGGTGCGCCAGGCCGCTGGGGTTCTCGTCGTGGCGCAGCAGGCGCGAGCACATCATCGGCGACAGCGTCAGCGCGACTACCCCGGAGATGATCACCGCGCCGGCCAGGGTGAAGGCGAACTCCTTGAACAGCGCGCCGGTCAGGCCGCTGAGGAAGCCGATGGGGGCGTACACCGCGGCCAGGGTGATGGTCATGGTGACCACCGGCACGGCGATTTCCCGGGCGCCCTCGATGGCGCCCTGGAAGGGCGACTTGCCGTCCTCGATGTGGCGGTGGATGTTCTCCACCACCACGATGGCGTCGTCCACCACCAGGCCGATGGCGAGCACCATGGCCAGCAGCGTCAGCAGGTTGATGGAGTAGCCCATCAGCTGCATGAAGAACAGCACGCCGATCATCGACAGCGGGATGGTCACCACCGGGATCAGCACCGAGCGGAAGGCGCCGAGGAACAGGAAGACCACCACGATGACGATCAGGATGGCCTCGCCGAGGGTCTTCACCACCTCGTCGATGGAGGCCTGGATGAAGCGCGTGGCGTCGTAGGCGATGGACACCTTCAGGTCCGGCGGCAGCTGTTCTTCCAGCTCGGGCATCTTGGCGCGGACTTCCTTGATCACGTCCAGCGGGTTGGAGCTGGGCGTGCCCTTGATGCCGATGTACACCGAGGGTATGCCGTTGAACGAGCTGACCGAGTCGTAGCTGGCCGCGCCCAGTTCCACCCGCGCCACGTCGCTCATCAGCACGCGGCGATCGCCGAGGGTCTTCAGCGGGATGGCGGCGAAGGCCTGCGGCGATTTCAGGTCGGTGGCGGCGTTGACGCTGGTGACCACCAGTTCGCCCTTCACCTCGCCGGCGGCGGAGAGGAAGTTGTACTTGCGCACGGCGTCGTCGATGTCGCTGGCGGTGATGCCGTAGGCGGCCATCTTCACCGGGTCCAGCCACAGGCGCATGGCGAACACCTGGTTGCCGAGGATCTCGGCCTCGGCGATGCCCGGCAGGGTGGCGAGCTTGGGCTGGATCACCCGCGACAGGTAGTCGGTGATCTGCGGGTTGTCCATGTGCTCGCTGTAGAAGCTGATGTACATCAGCGCCGAGGCGTCGGCGGCTTCCTTGTCCAGCACCGGGTCCTCGGCGTCGGGCGGCAGCTGCGTCTTCACCTCGCCGATCTTCGACAGCAGCTCGGTCACCAGGCGGTCGGTGTTGGCGCCGATGTGCGCGTAGATGGAGATCACCGAGTAGTTCTGCCGGCTCACCGAGGTCATGTAGTCGATGCCCTCGGCGCTGGCCAGGCTCTGCTGCAGCGGCTGGGTGATGTAGCCCTGGATGGTCTCGGCGTTGGCCCCGGCGTAGAAGGTGGTGACGGTGATCAGCGCGTTCTCCATCTGCGGGTATTCGCGGATCACCAGGCGGCTGAAGGCCTGCATGCCGAGCAGGACGATCAGCAGGCTGACCACCGTCGCCAGCACCGGGCGGCGGATGAAGGGATCGGTAAAGGCCATGGTTCAGTCCTTTGTCGTTGCGCCCGCGCGGCCGTGGCCGGGCGGGGTTCGGCGGCCGCGCGGGCCGCCCTGGTGCTTGGGTTGCGGCTCAGCGCACGTCGTCGACGATGGCCACCGGGGTGCCGCTGTCCAGCTTGAGCTGGCCGCTGGTCACCACCTGTTCGCCGGCCTTCAGGCCATCGAGGATCACCGCCTTGCCTTCGCGGCGCTCGCCGACCTTGACGAAGCGGCGCTCCACGCCCAGCAGCGGCTGGCCCTTGGCATCGTTCTGCGGCTTGCCGTCCTTGTCCTGCTTCGGCCCCACCACGTACACCGAGTTGCCGTACAGGGTGAAGGCGATGGCGGTCTCCGGCACCACCACGCGCTGCGCGGTTTCCGGCAGCTGCACCTCGAGGCTGGCGAACATCCCCGGCAGCAGCTTGCCGTCGGGGTTGGCCATGGCCGCGCGCACCTGCAGGTTGCGCGTCTCGTTGTCCACCCGCGGGTTCAGCGCCTGGATGCGCGCCTCGAACACCTGGCCCGGGTAGGCCGCGACCGTGACCAGCACGCGCTGGCCGACCTGCAGGCGGGGGAAGTCCTGTTCCGGCAGGAAGAAGTCCACCAGCAGGGTGGAAAGGTCCTGCAGGGTGGCGATGGGCGTGCCCGGCGAGACGTAGTCGCCGACGTCCACCTGGCGGATGCCGATGGTGCCGCCGAAGGGGGCGAGCACGCGCTTCTTCGCCAGCGCCGCCTTGAGCTGCGCGACCGTGGCGCTGGAGCGCTGCAGCTGCGCGGCCAGGCGGTCGAACTCGCTCTTGGAGATGGCCTGGCGGCCGACCAGGCTGCGGCCGCGCTCGAATTCCACCTGGGCCAGGTTGAGGTCGGCCTCGGCGGTGCGCAGGGTGGCGGCCTCGACGTCGTTCTCCAGCTGCACGATGGGCTGGTCGACGCGGACCTTCTCGCCGGAGGCGAACAGCACCTGGCGCACGGTGCCCGAGGCTTCGGCGGTGAGCACCACGCCCTGGTTGGCGCGCAGGGTGCCGATGGCCGGCAGGCGGCTCTGCCAGGTGAGCTCTTCGGCCTTGACCGCGGTGACGCTGACCGGCGGGCGCGGCGCGGTGAACTGGGCGATCTGCTTCTGGATGGAGAAGTACTTGGAGCCGGCGAGCACCGCGACTATGACGGCGACCGCGCCGAGCATGATCAGCATGCGGCGCAACATGTTCCTGTTCCTTGGTAAGTGCCTGGCGGCTCTGCGCTGCGAGGGGCCCGTTCCTGTATGACCGGCCCTGCCTTCGCGGGACTGCATCGGTTCCCGGAGCCTGGCGGGAATGCCCCGTTGCGGGGCAGAAGTGCGCACATTAGACGGAGTTCGCTGCCGCGTCAAAGTGCCTTGATTGCAGGACGTTTCCCCTCGCGGGGGATTTAGCGCGGCCCTGCGCGGTTCAGGACGCCAGGTGCAGGTGGTTGTCCCAGAACGCCGGCGGCAGTTGCAGCGCCTCGGCGGCGATCTTCTCGCCGCGGCAGTCGTAGAGGCGGCAGCGGCCCTGGCCGGAGGTGACCACGAAGCCGTCCTTCACCGCGCCGACGCCGGCGCAGTCGGGCAGCGGCGCGTCCAGGCGCAGGGCGCCGCTGTCCAGGTCCCAGATGAAGAAGCGGTTGCCGCGCGGCGCGGTCAGGGCCACCAGGCGCAGTTCGTCGTGCACCGCCACGCTGGCGGTGTACTGGACCATGGCCTGGCGCTGTTCCTCGCCCAGCGGGAAAGGCTGGAAGGGCTGGCCGGGGCGCTTGATGGCGAGCAGGTCGGCGGCCTCGTGGGCGTCGCCCATGAACTGCTGGCAGGCGACGATGGTGCCGTCGGCGGCGATGGCCAGGTGGCGCACGCTGTTCATCTGCTGGGGCAGGGTTTCCTTGGAGACCAGCGAGCCGTCGCGGCGCATCAGCACCAGGCTCGGTTCCATGGCGTCGAGGTTCATCTCCACCCGGCTTTCGGCTTCGGTGCGGATGCCGCCGTTGGCCACCACCAGGGTTTCGCCGTCGGGCAGCCAGGCCACTTCGTGGGGGCCCAGGCCATGGGTCGGTACTTCACCGGCGTGCGCCAGCTTCTCGCCGTCGAAGCGGTAGATGCCGAGCAGGCCGCGGCCGGGGTCGGTGGTGTCGTTCTCGGTGGCGTAGAGCCACTCGCCGTCCTTGTGCCACACGCCGTGGCCGTAGAAGTGGCGGTCCGGCTGCGAGTCCAGTGTCTGCAGCAGGCGGCCGTCCTCCAGGCTCACCAGGTAGCTCTGGCGCCCCGGGCGGCGGGCCACGAACAGCGCCAGCGGCAGCGTCGGGTGCTGGACGATGGCGTGGCAGCGCAGGCCCACCTCGGTGGCGAACGCGCAGCTGCCGTCCAGGCGGTAGCCCACCGCGTAGTGCTTGCCATCCGCGTCGTCGCGGGCGGACAGCAGCAGGGGCTCCTTGCCCTTGCGCGACAGCGTCCAGCCACCGAAGGAGAGGGCGCCGAGCAGCAGGCTGCCCAGGCCGATCACGTGACGTCGCAGCATGGCGTTCACCTCTTTCACTTCATTCATCCCTGATCCGGCGAGCTAGAGCCAGGCCAGGCGGAGAGACACGGCGAATGCGGAGTTCGCATCTGCGAATTCGACGTGTCTGTCCAACGACGCATGGCCGACGCTCGACTGGTCAGTCGCCGTCGTTGGCGTTGAAGCCCAGTTGCACGTTCAGCGCCTTGGCCAGTTCGCCCTCGTGCAGGCGGTGGACCACGTTCAGGCTGTCGTACAGCTCGTTGAGCTGCTTGACGCCGGCATCGTCCTTGAGCAGTTCGCCCAGGGGCTGCTTGAGCGCGGCGAACTTGCCGTGGACGTCGGCGTAGGCGGCGTCGATCTTGCCGGCCAGGTCCTTCTGCTCGCTCGGCAGCAGGGCGCGCAGGCCCTTGCCGTCGGTGCCTTTCCACAGCGCCTCGGCGCCATTCAGGCTCGACTCCAGGCTGGCCAGGGAGATGTCGCTGCGCCAGTTCTCGGCCTGGAACGGCTGCGGGATGCCCTTGCTCTGGCGGCCCAGCGGGGTGCCGAGCTTCTTCTTCAGCATGTCCAGGGCGGTGACCTGCACGCGCATCATCTCGGCGATGGCCTCGTGGGCGTCGGCGTAGCGCTCGTTGGGGAACTTGCTCATCTGCGCGAGCATGCCGTTGTCGGCCTTCCAGCGCGTCAGGATGTCCTGGGCCAGGGCCTGCTGGTGTTCGCCGATGGCTTCCAGCAGCGGGCAGTAGCGCGCGCGGGTGGCGGCGTCGGCCAGGTCGATCCTGGCGTCGAAAAGGATGTATTCGTAGGCGGTCAGGCCCTGCACCACCACGCTGGACTTGGCCAGGGTGGCGGGGGTGATCTGCGCGTCGCCGTTGAGCAGTTGCTCGACCTGGCGCGCCACCAGGTTCTTCTTGTCCGGGTAGAACTGCACCTGCCAGGCGCGGTTGCCCTCGGCCAGCGGGCCGATCAGCAGCGGCTGCAGCTCGGCCCAGGCCTTCTGCGCGGCGACGAAATCGGCGCGAGCCTTGGCCAGCTCTTCCTTGCCCTGGCAGAAGGCCAGGGCGCTGGCGGCCAGGGCGCGGTCGGCGTCGACCCAGCGGCTGTAGGCCGGCAGGATCACCTGCTGGGCCAGCGCGGCGCTGGTGGTCGCCTGCGGGTCCTGCGGCGAGCAGGCGCCCAGGGCGATGGCGAGGCTGGTGAGCAGTAGTCGGGGGCGGAACATGTTCGGCTCCTTAGAGTGAATTCAGGAAGTCCAGCAGGGCGCTGCGCTGCGCGGCGTCGAAGGCCAGTACCCGCTGCCTGGCCGCCTCGGCCTCGCCGCCGTGCCAGAGCACGGCTTCCAGCAGGTTGCGCGCGCGCCCGTCGTGGAGGAACTGGGTATGGCCGTTGACCACCTCGGTCAGGCCTATGCCCCACAGCGGCGGGGTGCGCCAGTCGCGTCCGCTGGCGAGAAATTCCGGGCGATTGTCCGCGAGTCCCTCGCCCATGTCATGTAGTAGAAGGTCGCTGTAGGGGCGGATTACCTGGTTGGCCAGCTCCGGCTCGGCGGCGTCGGGCCCGGTGGTGAACTTCGGGGTGTGGCAGCCGGCGCAGCCGGCCTGGTGGAACAGCGCCTTGCCGGCCAGCACCTGCGGGTCGTCGACCTTGCGCCGCGCCGGCACCGCCAGGTTGCGTGCGTAGAAGGCGACCTGGTCGAAGATGCGCTGGCTGACCTCGGGCTTGCCGCCGTCGACGGCCTGGCGGCAGGCGGTCTGGGCTTCGGTGCAGTCGTCGCCGGGCAGCAGGGGGCTGGTCAGGCCCATGTCGCCGGAGAAGGCGTGGGCGTTCTGCTGCGCCACGTCGGGCTGCCCGGCCTTCCAGCCGAAGCGGCCGAGCACGGTCTGCTGGCGGGCGTCGTCCCAGACGCGGTTGGCGCGGCCGCGGATGCCGTCGCCGTTGCGGTCCTCGGCGTCGGCATTGGCCAGGATCGCCGCTTCGGGGATGGCCTCCAGCAGGCCCAGGCCGATCATCGGCGGGGCGACGCGGGCGGAGAACTGGGTGTCCGGGTGCATGGGGCCGTAGCCCAGGTTGGTGAGGCGCAGGATGGGCTTGCGCAACTCGACCTCGGTGCCGTCCTTGAAGCTTACCTTCACCGGCTCGTAGTCCATGCGCACCCGCGCCTCGGGGGCCACGCCGGGAATCGCCGAGTCCTGCAGCTGGCCGCCGTAGACCGGCTCGGGCACCACGCCCAGGCGCTTGAGCGTGCGTGCGTCCTCGGCGCCGGCGGGAATCGACAGGCGCACCAGCATGGACACCGCGTTGATGTCCTTGGGTCCCGGCGGATGGCCGCGGCCGTCCTTGATGTGGCAGTTCTGGCAGGCGTTGGTGTTGTACAGCGGCCCCAGGCCGTCGCGCGCGGTGGTGGTGGTGGGCGCGATCACCCAGGGGTTGCGGAAGAAGCTGTTGCCCACGCTGAAGTCCAGGCGGCGGCTGGGCGTGAGGTTGCCCGAGGGCATGGAGTAGGCGTTGCGGTCGGCCTGGTAGACGGTGGCGCCGCCGCCGGACAGGGCCTCGCCCGGTTCGGCCACCGCCTTGGGCTCTTCGCGACCGCAGCCGGCGAGGGCCAGGGTGGCGAGCAGGGCGGCGAGGGCGGCGGTTGGACGGCGGTACATCGAGGCGATCCAGGCTGAAAAACGGGCGGGCCATCTTAGCAGTTGGGCAAATGCAAATATGAAAAATTTGTATTCGCTATTGCCGTGTGGCCCGGATGAAACGCCAAGGCCCCGGTTCGCGGGGCCTTGGCTTAGCCAGTGCGCTGCGGCCGGTTGCCGCAGCGCGGGCGTCGATCAGAACTGGTGATCGGCGTTGTCCGGCTTCAGGTCCTGGATGCCCAGGGCGGCGGCGGCCTTCTCGATGGCACCGGTCTGCTTGACCAGGGAAGCGATGGCGTCGCTGATGATCTTGTGGTCGGCTTCGTCGGCCGGGGCGATCATCTGGTCGAAGTGCACCCCATCCTTCTCGGCGCGGTCGACGATGGCCTGCATCTTGGCCTGGGTGGCGTCGAGGTCGGCCTTCAGGTCGGTGTTGGCCTGGGCATCGGCCTTGGCCACCAGGTCGGCCACGCTCGGGCCCTTGACCAGGCTGCCGTCCACGCGCTTGTACTCGCCCAGGTAGATGTTGCGGATGCCTTCGGCATTGAAGTACAGGGTGTGGTGGGTGTTGTCGCTGAAGCAGTCGTGCTCGTCTTCGGTGGAGTTGGCTTCCAGGGCCACCTTCATGCGCTCGCCGGCCAGCTCGCCCAGGGACAGGCTGCCCATGCCGAAGAAGATCTTGCGCAGGTTGGCGCCGGCGCCGTCGGCTTCCAGCTTGGCGCGGTAGTTGTCGGCGACGCCGGCCTTCCAGTTGCCGACCATTTCTTCCAGCTGGGCCACCAGCAGGTCGGTGACGGCCTTCAGGTAGGCCGCGCGACGGTCGCAGTGACCGTTGGTGCAGTCCTTGCCCTGGACGTAGTCGGTGTAGGGGCGGTTGCCGGCGCCGGGCTTGGTGCCGTTGAGGTCCTGGCCCCAGAGGAGGAACTCGATGGCGTGGTAGCCGGTGGCGACGTTGGCTTCGGAACCGGCCACTTCGTTCAGGCTGGCCAGCTTCTCGCCGGTGATTTCCTTGACGTCGATCTTGTCTTCGCCGACCTGGATCTCGGTGTTGGCGACGATGTTGGCGCTGGCGGCCGGGTTGCCCTCGGCGTGCTGGTAGTCCTTGGCGACGTAGTCGATCAGGCCTTCGTCCAGCGGCCAGGCGTTGACCGCGCCTTCCCAGTCGTCGACGACCTTGTTGCCGAAGCGGAAGGCTTCGCTCTGCGAGTAGGGCACGCGCGCGGCCAGCCAGGCCTCGCGGGCGGCCTTGAGGGTTTCTTCGCTGGGCTTGGCGAGGAAGGCGTCGACGGCCTTCTGCAGGGCCTGGGCGGTAGTCAGGGAGTCGCTGAAGACGGCCTCCGCCATGTCCGCGTAGTTCTTCACCACGGCCTTGACCGCGGCCTCGTCGACCTTGGCGGCGGCCGGGGCGGCGCTCTGGGTGCTGGCGGCCGGGGTGGCTGCCTGGCTGGCCGGGGCGGAAGCTTCTTTCTTGTCGTCGCCGCAGCCGGCGAGGGAGATGGCGATGGCCAGCAGGCTGGCGGTGGCCCAGGGCATACGAGTCATGGCGGGTTCCTTAGCATGAGGGTGGCGCAAAAAGGTGTGCGCAACGAAAGCGGCAACATAATGCGAAAGATTTGCATTTTTGAAAAGGCCGCGCTTGCGATTTGCCAGCAGCCTTCACTGCGGGGGGATCAGCGGCGTTCGATGCTGGAGCTGCCGGCGGCCTCGGCCAGGCGCCGCGCCTGCTTCAGATAGAGGGTCAGCTCGCGCGCCGGCAGCGGCTTGCTGTACAGGTAGCCCTGCCCCTCGTGGCAGCCCTGGTCGATGATGTAGGCCTCCTGCTCGAGGGTCTCCACGCCCTCGGCGATGACCTGCATGCCCAGGCTCTTGCCCAGCTGGATGATGGCCCGGACGATGGTGGCGTCGTCGTCGTCCTGCAGCAGGTCCTGGACGAAGCTCTTGTCGATCTTGATCTTGTCCAGCGGCAGGCTCTTCAGGTAGCTGAGCGAGGAGTAGCCGGTGCCGAAGTCGTCGATGGCGATCAGCGCGCCGGCGCGGCGCAGGCTGAGCAGGTGCTGGGCGGCGGTGGAGATGTCTTCCATCAGGCCGGTCTCGGTGACTTCCAGCTCCAGCGAGCGCGGCGGCAGGCGGTGGATCTGCAACAGGTTGCTGACCACCCTGGGCAGGGCGTTGTGGCGCAGCTGCACGGTGGACAGGTTGACCGCCAGGCGCAGGTCGTCGAAGCCCTGGTCGTGCCATTCGCGCAGTTGCTTGCAGGACTGGTCGAGCACCCATTCGCCGATGGAGAAGATGCTGCCGTTCTGTTCGGCCAGGGGGATGAACAGGTCCGGCGCGACCCAGCCCTGGGTCGGGTGCTGCCAGCGCAGCAGGGCCTCGACGCCGACCACGCGGTGGTCGCGGTAGTCCACCTGCGGCTGGTAGACGATGTGCAGTTCGTTGCGCGACAGCGCCTCGCGCAGGTCCTTCTCCAGCTCGCGGCGGCGGCGCATCTCGCTGTCGACGCTGGCGATGTAGAACTGGTAGCGGTTGCGCGAGCGGGTCTTGGCCAGGGTCATGGTCTGCTCGGCCTTCTGCAGCAGCTTCTCGGTGCTCTCGCCATCCTCGGGGTAGAGGGTGATGCCGATGGTGGCGCGCAGTTGCACCGGCTGCTCGTCGAGCTGGAAGGGCAGCTCCAGGTCGTCGAGGATCTGCTGGGCCAGTTCCGCCGCCTCGTAGGGCTGCTCGATGTCGGCCTGGACCAGGGCGAACTGGTCGCCGCCCAGGCGCGCCAGGGCGCCGAGCTGGGCGCTGTGGCCGCGCAGGCGGTCGGCCAGGGCGATCAGCAGCTGGTCGCCGAACTGGTAGCCGTGCTGTTCGTTGATGCCCTTGAAGTCGTCCAGGCCCAGGCACAGCACCGCCACGCGGCGTTCCTCGCGGCCGGCGTCGGCGAGGATTTGGTCCAGGCGCTGCTGCAGCAGCTTGCGGTTGGGCAGGCCGGTGAGGAAATCATACTGGGAGATGCGCAGCAGGCTGTTCTCCGCCTCGCGGCGCAGGTGGCCGTTTCGCTCGATGGATTCCAGCAGCTGGTTGGCGGTGTTGATCCACAGCCCCAGTTCGTTGTGCTCGTGGCCGGCCAGCATCGGCAGCTTGTGCTCGCCGGGGCGGTCGGGGTTGATGCTGGTGAGGTGGTCGATGATGCGCCACAACGGCTTGGTCAGCAGCCAGTGGTAGACCAGGAACAGCACCAGGCCCATGGCCAGGGCGCGGAGGATGCCGGAGAGGAAGATGATCACCGAGGTGACCACGAAGTCCTGGCCGTAGGGCGCGGTGTCCAGGGTGATCTTCAGGTCGCCGTAGTATTCGCCGGGCTCGCCGCGGCCGACCAGGCGGATGGAATAGTGCTGCTCGGGGCCGAGGATGGGGTCGGTGAGCCAGCGGGTGGGGGAGTCCAGCAGCGGGCGGGATTTCTCCGCCAGCATGGGCTCGTCGGGGTGGCCGATGGCGGCGTAGCGCACCGCTTCATGCTGGAACAGGCCTTCGAGCACCTGCATGGCCATGTCGCGGTCCAGGCTGTACACCGCCTGGGTGGACGGGTCGCGGACCATGGCGAGGATCCGCTGGGCATCGTTGTGCACCGCCTGCCGCGCCTTGTGGGCGTCGAAGACGATCTGCGCGCAACTCAGGACGACACCCACCACCAGCGCCGCGAGCAATACGACGCGCAGCAGCTTGAGGGAGAGCCTGTGCCGGGGGTCCAGTTTCAAGGGTGCTTTCCTTGTTCATCGCCATCCGGCGAAAGACAGGTCTGAGTATTGGCAAACGGAGCTTTGACGTCAAAGGGCCATCACCCTTTTTCCGACCAAATCCGACTCTCAGGTTAGCCGAGCCTTGTCCTTCTGGCGCGCAGAAAGCAGAAACCCGGCTTCAGGCCGGGTTTCCGCGGAGCAACCGAGGGTATCAGGCAGCGAAGTTCTTCGCCACGTAGTCCCAGTTGACCAGGTTCCAGAAGGCTTCGACGTACTTCGGACGCAGGTTGCGGTAGTCGATGTAGTAGGCGTGTTCCCACACGTCGCAGGTCAGCAGCGGGGTGTCGCCGCTGGTCAGCGGGTTGCCGGCGCCGATGGTGCTGGCCAGGGCCAGGGAGCCGTCGGCCTTCTTCACCAGCCAGGCCCAGCCGGAGCCGAAGGTGCCGATGGCGGTCTTGGTGAACTCTTCCTTGAACTTGTCGAAGGAACCGAAGGCGGCGTTGATGGCATCGGCCAGGGCGCCGGTGGGCTGGCCACCGCCGTTGGGAGCCAGGCATTCCCAGTAGAAGGTGTGGTTCCACACCTGGGCGGCGTTGTTGAAGATGCCGCCCGAAGAGGTCTTGACGATGTCTTCCAGGCTCTTGCCTTCGAACTCGGTGCCCGGGATCAGGTTGTTCAGGTTCACGACGTAGGCGTTGTGGTGCTTGTCGTGGTGGTATTCGAGGGTTTCCGCGGAAATGTGCGGCTCAAGGGCGTTCTTGGCGTAAGGCAGCGGCGGCAATTCGAAAGCCATGGTGTTTCTCCTATTTCCTCAGGTCAGGGCTAGCGCGGCGAACGCGCGACCGGTACACGGGGCCGGTTCGTGATTGTCGCGGCATCCGTACGTAGCGCCCCTGCTCCGCAGAGCGAGGCGCGCGTCGGGTGCGTCCAGCAGGCCTGGCAGGCTGGCGCCGCGAACCTCGGATCATAGCACCCGCCCCCCGGCATATCCACGCAGCAACTGTAGGGGCAAAGGCCCATCACTGCGCGGCGCAGGGCATTCGCCGCGATTCGCCATAGCTGACTGTGATGACCGTTCGACGTTCGATTTTTCGTCCCGCCGGCATTCAGCTGGCCAGCACCAGTTGGCTGGCCATGCCGAGCATCATCACCGCCACCATCAGGTCGACCAGGCGCCAGGTGGCCGGGCGCGCCAGCCAGGGCGCGAGCCAGGCGGCGCCCAGGGCCAGGGTGAAGAACCACAGCAGCGAGGCGCTGGCCGCGCCCATGGCGTATGCGCCGGGGGCGGCCTGCTGGGCGCCGAGGGAGCCGATCAGCAGCACGGTGTCCAGGTACACGTGGGGGTTGAGCAGGGTCACCGCCAGCGCCGCCATCAGCACCGCGCGGCGCGAGCGCGGGCCGGTCTGCCCGGCGTCGGCCATGGCCTGCGGGGCGATGGCGCGGCGCAGCGCCTTGGCGCCGTACCAGGTCAGGAAGATCACCCCGCCCCAACGGGCCACGGCCAGCAGCGTCGGGTTCTCTGCCAGCACCTTGGCCAGGCCGAACACCCCGGCGCTGACCAGCACGGCGTCGCACAGCACGCAGAGCGCGGCCACCGACAGGTGATGCTCGCGGCGCAGGCTCTGGGCCAGGACGAAGGCGTTCTGCGCACCGATGGCAATGATCAGGCCGGCGGCCACCAGCAGGCCGTTGAGGTAGCTCTGCCACATGTTCAGGCTCTCCCTTGGCAGTTGGAGCACTGGCGGGGCAGCGAGGAAACGGAGAGGGTCAGGCCAGGCATGGTCGGGCTCCGGTGGGCGGGTTCGAGGGGGAATGCCTGGCGAGTCTGGGGCTTGTGCCTGTATAAGGAAAACGAATCCTGTTGATGGCTCATTAGGAAAACTGATGTTCGACTACAAGTTGCTGGCCGCCCTGGCGGCGGTGGTGGAGCAGGGCGGCTTCGAACGCGGCGCCCAGGCCTTGGGCCTGTCGCAGTCGGCGATCTCGCAGCGCATCAAGCTGCTTGAGGCGCGCGTCGGTCAGCCGGTGCTGGTGCGCGCGGCGCGGCCGCAGCCCACCGAGCTGGGTCGCCGCCTGCTCAACCACGTGCAGCAGGTGCGCCTGCTGGAGGGCGACCTGCAGCAGTGGGTGCCGGCGCTGGACGAGGGCGGCTCGCCCGAGCGCCTGCGCCTGGCGCTCAATGCCGACAGCCTGGCGACCTGGTGGGCCGCTGCCATCGGTGATTTCTGCGCCGAGCGCCGGGTGCTGCTGGACCTGGTGGTGGAAGACCAGGAAGTGGGCCTCAAGCGCATGCGCGCCGGCGAGGTGGCCGGCTGCCTGTGCGCCAGCCCGCGGCCGGTGGCGGGCGCGCGCAGCGAGCCGCTGGGAGCGATGCGCTACCGCGGCCTGGCCAGCCCGGCGTTCGTCGCCCGGCATTTCCCCGAGGGCGTGCGCGTCGAGGCCCTGGCGCGGGCGCCGGCGATCGTCTACGGCCCGGATGACCAGTTGCAGCACCGCTACCTTGCCGACCTCGGCGTGGACGGCACCTTCATCTACCACCTGTGCCCCTCGTCCGAGGGCTTCGTGCGCATGACCTGCGGCGGCCTGGGCTGGGGCCTGGTGCCGGAGCAGCAGGTGCAGGGCGAACTGGCCCGCGGCGAGCTGGTGGAACTGTTGCCGGGCCAGGTCATCGACGTGCCGCTGTACTGGCACCACTGGCGCAACGGCGGCGAGCTGCTCGCCGCGCTGACCGCCCACCTGCTGCGCCGGGCCGCCGCCAGCCTGGTGCCGATCAGCCGCGGATGACGATGCGCCCGCTGCCCGGCAGGGCCTCCACGCAGCGCGGGCCGAACAGCTGCGAGGGCGTGAAGTAGCCGCCGGGGCCGTCGTGGCCGAGCAGGTGGCGCACGGCCAGGAGCACGCCGTGTACGGTGACGTCGTAGCCGTTGGCGGTCTCCAGGCGCGCGGTGCGCCGCTCGCCGCGGCCGTTGCGCACCTCGCCCCAGACCCAGGTGCGCAACCGGCTGCGGGCCTGCTCGTCGGGGCCCTTCACGCGCTGCTGCACCTGGCGCTTGAGCCAATGCTGGACGCCGTCGCGGCCGAGCAGCGGGCGCAGTGGGTCGATCAGGCGCATGCCCAGGGCCGCCAGCGGCGGCGCCGGCAGGTACACCTCGATGTTGGGGATGCCGGTGCTGTAGAAGGCGGTGGCGACGTCGCCCCAGGGAATGCTCACGGCATGCTTGAGGCCGCGGCCGAAGTCGATGTCGCGGCGCTTGTAGCCCAGCGGCACCTCCACCAGGCGGCCGTCGCGGCGCACCTTGCCGCCCAGCTTCAGGCCTTCCACCGTGGTCGCGGCGGTGCCCGGCGAGAGCCCGCTGCCGGTGTCGAAGCCCAGCGCCAGCTGGGTGGCGTCGGGCAAGGCCTCGGCCAGGCAGGCGGCGACGCAGTCGGTGGGGATGACGTCGAAGCCGACGCCGGGGCAGACCACGCAGCCGGCGGTGCGGGCACGCTCGTCCAGGCCGTGGGCGTGTTCGAAGACGCCGATCTCGCCGGTGATGTCGACGTAGTGCGTGGCATTGGCCAGGCACGCCTCCAGCAGCGGCGCTGCGGTGGCGGAGAAGGGCCCGGCGCAGTTGGCCAGCACGGCGACGTCGGCCAGGGCCGCGCCCGCGCCCTCGGCGCCGAATACCCGGCACTCCAGGCCCAGCACGCTGCCCAGCGCCTGCACGGCGGCGGGATCGCGCCCGCCCAGCAGCGGGCTCAGGCCCTGGCGTCGGGCCTCCTCGGCCACCAGGCGGCCGGTATAGCCGTTGGCGCCGTAGATCATCCAGTAGGGCTTGCTCATTCGGGGCCTCGCACAGGGAACAGGGAAGGATCGCCGTGGTTCTAACCGGCCTCGACGCCGGCTGTCACCCGGCCGCGAGTCGGGCGGCTCGCAAGGACGCCGTTCTGGCGTGCGCGGCCAGCGTGGCCGGGCGGGTGGCCTGCTAGAGTCGGCAGACAACAACTATAGAGGTGCGTGCATGAAGATTCTGGTCACCGGCGCCAGCGGGTTCATCGGCGGGCGTTTCGCCCGCTTCGCCCTGGAACAGGGCCTGGCGGTGCGCGTCAACGGCCGCCGCGCCGAGGCCCTGGAGCCGCTGGTGCGGCGGGGCGCGGAGTTCATGCCGGGCGACCTGGCGGACGCGGCCCTGGTGCGGCGCCTGTGCGAGGGCGTCGATGCGGTGGTGCACTGCGCCGGCGCGGTGGGCGTGTGGGGCCCCTACGAACACTTCCACCAGGCCAACGTGGTGATGACCGAGAGCGTGGTCGAGGCTTGCCTGAAACAGGGCGTGCGGCGCCTGGTGCACCTGTCCTCGCCGTCGATCTACTTCGACGGCCGCGCCCACGTCGGCCTGAACGAGGACCAGGTGCCGACGCGCTTCGCCAACCACTACGGCGCCACCAAGTACCAGTCGGAGAAGGTCGCCCTGGGCGCCGCCGAGTTCGGCCTGGAGGTGCTGGCGCTGCGCCCGCGCTTCGTCACCGGCGCCGGCGACACCAGCATCTTCCCGCGGATGATCGCGGCGCAGCGCAAGGGCAAGCTGAAGATCATCGGCAAGGGTCTGAACAAGGTCGACTTCACCAGCATCCAGAACCTCAACGACGCCCTTTTCAGCGCCTTGCTGGTCACCGGCACCGCGCTGGGCCAGGCCTACAACATCAGCAACGGCCAGCCGGTGCCGCTGTGGGACGTGGTCAACTACGTGATGCGCCGCCTCGACCTGCCGCCGGTGACCGCGCACATGCCCTATCCCCTGGCCTGGTCGGTGGCGGCGCTGAACGAGGGTCTCTGCTACCTGCGCCCGGGCCGCCCCGAGCCGGTGCTCACGCGCATGGGCATGGCGGTGCTGGCCAAGGACTTCAGCCTGGATATCAGCCGCGCCCGCCAGTTCCTCGGCTACGAGCCGCGCGCCAGCCTGTGGGACGCGGTGGACGAGTTCTGCGACTGGTGGAAAGCCAGCGGGCTCTGAAGCATCCGTCGCGGCTTTCGTAGGATGGGTAGAGCGCAGCGAAACCCATCGCCCGGGGTCTTGCTGCACCCGACCCCGCCGTCACCCGCGCAACGGCCCCGAGTAATGCCGCTGCCCGGACTCGCTGGGCAGGAAGCTCGGCTCCTGCACCACCCGCGGCAGGCGCACGCCGCTCAGCTCGCTGAGGCGCTGGCCCAGCTCGCGGGTGTCGTCCCGGCTGGAGCCCTCGCAGGCGCGCAGCATGAGCGCGATGGCATCGGCTTGCTGGAACCGGATGTCCAGCGCCTGTTCCTCGCGCAGACGGCGGCGCAGTTCGCGCATGCAGTCCAGGATGGCCTTGTTGAATTCGATCACCCAACTCCCTCCCCCGCAGTGGGCGCCAGGGCGGCGCCGGTGCGGAGGCGGAGCAAGGCATATGCCATACTGTCGCCTTGCCACTATTTCCGCGGCCTGGCGGGAACCCCGGCCGCGCCGGCGTGGTCTCTGCCAGGGCCCGCACGCGCCGCCGCGGTGCGCCGCGCCCCCCGATGGCGCGCTGTCCAAGCCGCCGGCGCGAACGGATATACTGCGCCCTGCGCAGGCGCCATGCCGCTTTTCCCCCACAGGTTTCCTTCATGCGTAACGACAGTTTCGACGACTTCGACGATGTGCCCAGCCTGACCACCGACGCCGCCGACCGCGACGAGTTCGGCCACCATCCGCGCCGCGTCTACGAGCCCGGTGGCCAGCGCCTGGCGCCCCAGCCCAAGGGCGGCGCCAGCACCGGGCCGCTGTGGGCGCTGGTGGCGGCCATGGCCATCGCCCTCGGGGGCCTGGCCTGGTGGAGCCACCAGCAGCTGGCGCTGATGGAGCACCAGCTGATCGCCACCCAGGAAAGCTTCGCCAAGATCAGCGAGGAAGCCGCCGGCCGCCTCGACGACATCCGCGGCAAGTTCGTCCAGAACGAGTCCTCGGTGACCAGCGAGCGCGAGCAGCTCAAGCTGCAGGTCAAGCAGCTGCAGGGCCGGCTCGCCGACCAGGCGCGCCAGCAGCAGGACTCGCTGTCGCAGATAGACGGCCAGCAGGCCAAGCGCCTCGACCAACTGAGCAACGAACTCAAGGCCCAGCAGGACAGCGCCGCGCAGCTGATCGCCCAGCTCGACGGCAAGATCAAGTCGCTGGCCGACGAACAGGCCAAGGTGAAGAGCCTGCAGGGCGACCTGGCCACCGCCAACGCGCAGATCCAGAACCTGAGCGCCGACATCGCGGCACTGAAGAAGCGCGGCGACCAGAGCCAGTCGATCAAGAGCATCCAGGACGACCTGCTGATCCTGCGCAGCGAAGTCGAGGGCAAGCAGGGCCAGCAGGGCGGCAGCACCGCCGAATTCGACGCCTTCCGCGCCCAGGTCACGCGCAACATCAACGCGCTGCAGGCGCAGGTGCAGAACCTCCAACAGCAGCTGACCAATCGCTGAGCGCCCGTGTAGGAGCGGGCCCTGCCCGCGATTCGCGCGCAGGGCGCGCTCCTACATGGTTTGTAACGGTATTCACCGGTGGCTTTCGTGCTTTGGGTTGGCTCCGTTCCCTCTCCCTGAAGGGAGAGGGAACCGTTCGGAGCGCTTGGATGGAGTCAGCCGGCTAGCACAGAGATTACCGGTTAAAGCCAGGCCCCCTCTCGGCACGGTCTAGCCCCCTCTCCCTTCAGGGAGAGGGCTGGGGAGAGGGGCTCTAGGCTCTTAACCCTCAACCGAAGCGATACCCCATCACCCACCACCGCATGGGTTTCGCAGGCTCAACCCATCCTACGAAAAGCGCGCCGGCGCAGTTGGCAACATATCCGCCGCAAACGAAAAGGGCGCCTCCAGGAGGCGCCCTTTTCTTCATGCCCTGTCCTTACAGCCGCGGGTAGTCCAGATAGCCGACCGGCCCCTTGGCGTAGAAGGTCTCCGAATGCGCTTCGTTCAGCGGCGCGTCCTTGGCCAGGCGCTCCACCAGGTCCGGGTTGGCGATGAAGGGGATGCCGAAGGCCACTGCATCCGCCTTGCCGCTGGCCAGCCAGGCGTTGGCGCTGGCCTTGGTGAAGCGCTCGTTGGCGATGTAGGGGCCGCCGAAGATTTCCTTCAGTTTCGGGCCGATGCTGTCGGGGCCTTCCTTCTCGCGGGTGCAGATGAAGGCGATGCCGCGCTTGCCCAGTTCGCGGGCCACGTAGCCGAAGGTCGCCAGCGGATCGGCGTCGCCCATGTCGTGGGAGTCCATGCGCGGCGCCAGGTGCACGCCGACGCGGCCGGCGCCCCACACCTCGATGGCGGCGTCGGTGACTTCCAGCAGCAGGCGCGCGCGGTTCTCGATGGAGCCGCCGTACTGGTCGGTGCGCTGGTTGGTGCTGCTCTGCAGGAACTGGTCGAGCAGGTAGCCGTTGGCGCCGTGGATCTCCACGCCGTCGAAGCCGGCGGCCTTGGCGTTCTCGGCGCCCTGGCGGTAGGCCTCGACGATGTCGGCGATCTCTTCGGTCTCCAGCGCGCGCGGGGTGACGAACTCTTTGATCGGACGCACCAGGCTGACGTGCCCGGCCGGCTTGATGGCGCTGGGCGCCACCGGCGTTTCGCCGTTCAGGTACAGCGGGTCGGAGATGCGGCCGACGTGCCACAGCTGCAGCATGATGCGCCCGCCGTTGGCGTGCACGGCCTTGGTCACGTTGCTCCAGCCGCGCACCTGGTCGTCGGACCAGATGCCGGGGGTGTCGGGGTAGCCGACGCCCATGGGCGTCACCGAGGTGGCTTCGCTGAGGATCAGGCCGGCGCCGGCGCGCTGGGTGTAGTACTCGGCCATCAGCGCGTTGGGCACTCGGCCCTCGTCGGCGCGGCAGCGGGTCAGCGGGGCCATGATGATGCGGTTCGGCAGTTGCAGGTCGCCGAGGGTGATCGGGTCGAAGAGCGTGGTCATTGCTGCGGTGCTCCGTTACGGGATGTTCGGTGGATGTTCGGTAGATGCACGGTGGGTTCAGTCCAGGACGGGTTGCGCCTGGTTGGGCTTGCCGCTGAAGGCGATCATCACCGCGATCAGCGCCAGTACTGCGAGCAGGGCGCCGGCCAGGGGCACGCGGGTCAGCCCCAGGCCGTGGTCGATGACGCTGCCGCCGACCCAGGCGCCGATGGCGTTGCCGACGTTGAAGGCGCCGATGTTCAGGGTGGCGACGAGATTCGGCGCGCTCTGGCCGACGCGCACCACGTTAACCTGCAGGGCCGGCACGGCGGCGAAGGCGGCCGCGGCCCAGACGAACAGAGTGATCTCGGCCGGCAGCAGCGCGTGGCTGGTCCAGCTCAGCGCCGCGGAAACCACGGCCATGGTGGCGAACACCCCGGCCAGGGTGGTGCCCAGGCGCCAGTCGGCGAGGCGGCCGCCGAGGATGTTGCCGAAGGTCAGGCCCAGGCCGATCAGCACCAGGGTCCAGGTCACGCCGCGCGGCGACACCTGGGTGACTTCGCCGAGCAGCGGCGCGACGTAGGTGAACAGGGCGAACACCGCGGCGGAGAACAGCACTGTTGTGGCCAGCGCCAGCCACAGCTGGCCGCTGCGCAGGGCCGCGGCTTCCTGGCGCAGGTCCACGGCCTCTTCGTCGTGCCCGGCGGGCAGGATGCGCCACAGGCCGATGAGCGCGAACACGCCGATCACCGTCACCACCCAGAAGGTCGAGCGCCAGCCGGCGACCTGGCCCAGCGCGGTGCCCAGGGGCACGCCGAGCACGTTGGCGAGGGTCAGTCCGGTGAACATCAGCGCCACGGCGGAAGCCCGGCGATTGGCCGGCACCAGGCCGGCGGCGACCACCGAACCGATGCCGAAGAAGGCGCCATGGCAGAGCGCGGTGACGATCCGCGCCAGCATCAGCATGCCGTAGCTGGCGGCGACGGCGCAGAGGAAGTTGCCGAGGATGAAGATGCCCATGAGCATCAGCAGCGCGCGCTTGCGCGGCAGCTTGGCGGTGAGCAGCGCCATGATGGGCGCGCCGATGGCCACGCCGAAGGCATAGCCGCTGACCAGCCAGCCGGCGCTGGGGATGGACACCGCGAGGTCGCCGGCCACGTCCGGCAGCAGCCCCATGATGACGAATTCCGTGGTGCCGATGGCGAACGCGGACAAAGCGAGGACGAGAAGCGGAAGGGGCATGCGCCTGCTCCTGAAAAAAGTGGGACGTTCTAGGCAGATCGCTGCGACTACAGCGCTTCGCTCAAGTGGCGAACAAAGGCCGCGATGGTGTCTTCATTGCGTTTGAAGAAGTGCCACTGGCCGATTTTCCGACTGGTCACCAATCCGGCGCGCTGGAGGGTGGCCAGATGCGCCGACACGGTGGATTGCGACAACCCGGTGCGCTGGTCGAACTTCCCGGCGCAGACGCCGATGGCGAAAGGCTGGTGCTCCTGCTCGTCGAAATAGCGCTCCGGCTCCTTCAGCCAGCGCAGCATGTCGCGCCGCACGGGGTGGGCCAGGGCCTTGAAGATCTCGTCGAGGTTCAGTGCTTCGCTCATCGCTGCCTTTGTGTGTATCGCTTGGGAACGAACTATATATCGGTGAAAAGCGATATGAATTCGTTTGGGTCGATGATGATGATCGATGGGGTTGATAGTAGGTGGGTGGTGGGAGAGAGGGGATGTCACTAGGCCGATTGGCGTGGGGCCGGCCAAGGGGCTGGGGAGATCGTGGGCAGAAGGGGATGGGGGCTAATTCTTCTGGGTAGTCAGCCCTCGGGTGAGAATCTAGATGCTTTATATATAGCTTCTATGGTTTAAAGGAATGTTTCTTGCGCTTGCACTAAAAGCTAATGTGTTTAGCTTGACTAACTAATGTGATGTTTTCTCGCTTTCTTTTGCGATGCAGCTGTTTTTAGTGGTTTCGAATGACTGTGTTCCTCTTTCGATACTAAAAGACTCTACATTTTATGTTGTTGGCGCTAAGGTTTGGACGAGGGGGCTACATGCTTTCTCGTCTCTCCTTTCTAGTTTCTACTGTTTGTCGTGGGAGATGGTGTCAAAGTAGTTATCAGTTTCTTCTGCAATGCGTTCTAGTCTTTGTAGGCTCTCGGGGTAGAAGTCATTACATTGCAATATGGCAAGATTTTCATTCTTCATCGTTCGCCGCAATGTCATGCATACTAATATTACTCCATCTGATCCATTAGGTGCCTGGTATATAACTGTCTGCATATCTGATACGCTCCAGTTTGGAATTTTCACTTGTTCTCTAGCACTTAAGGGCGACTCAGCAACTGATACGCTCTCATCATCGATTGGTAGTTTTAGTATGTTGCTATAGTTTTTTGCATTCTTTTCAGGTTTTATAGCTTTTTCAAATTTATTCTGATTGGTGCTGGCTATTATTGCTGTGGGTAGTTTGTCTAGTTCAGTTGCATAGGGTGAGTTATCTTTAAGTGTCAATTTTTTCGTGTTTAAATCTCCATCTGTTAGAGTCTCGATTAGGTATTGATCAGTGCTGAATGGTGAGGGTTTATGTTTGTCTTGATCAGCAGTGACAGTATTCACAGAGAATGAATAGAAGAAACCTAGAATATAAAGAGTGGGGTTGTGCTTTTTCATATGGTTTTTCTATATGGCTAGGTAAGGAAAGATAGCTCTTTTGCTATATAGTTGGGCGGCTGTAGATTAGTAGGACGATAAAATATTCCTTATCATCTCTATTTTCGTCGTTTATTTTTCGTTTAGTCTGAAGGAGGCGCGCAAGGCTAGGCTCCTGACGGGCCATTAATCTTTCTTAACTATTGGGGCTACTTTTCTTTCGAATATTTTTCCGTCATTGTATGTTTCAAAGTAAGAGTATGCATCTCCTGTTGAGGGGGCGCAGTAGGTTCCTTTCATAGCAGTAATTTCTAATTTCCCCTCCTTGCTAAATTTGTATTCTTCACTCCAGGTATCGCAGTTGCTTGAGGAGAAGCAGGTCCCTGAAATTCTTTTGTTTTTTTTCATCAATTGCAAGGCATGGAATGTTGCTTATCTCTTCGTTCTTTATGAAGCTCTTGCTTTTCCTGTCGAAAATAAAAGCGGATGACATCTGAGTCTGACCGGAGGGCGGATGTCTAATTATAATATCGGGTTGTCCGTCGAAGTTTATATCTGTGAATTCAATTTTTTCATTGTCTGAGAGATTTTCGAGTAGAGTTTCTATTTTGTTTTCGAATTTACCTGTGCAGTTATATGGTTTTGAATTCTTTTCGTCAGATGTGCATTGTTCAGTTGGAAGAGTTTTGGGGAGATATAAAATTGCAAATAAAGGCAGTATGTATCTCACTGTGTGCGTCTTTTTAAGTTTGTTTGATGTAAGAGATAGCCTGCTTTGGAAAGATTTGGCGATTTTCCTGTATTGTTGTTTGTTAGTTGTCGGGTTGGGCTATCTCCGCTTCCATGTCAGCACAAGTCTCTTGGGGTTGTAGGATCTTTTTATTATCGATTTTCTGTATGCAGATTGGTCTCTCAAATGTTCCTGTCATGTTTCTGCAGTGTTGGCTGTTGGACGTATCATATATGCACTGGGTATCCGAAAATATTAGCTCTAGCCCCGAGGGAATGAGGTCAATTTCTTGGTCCTTGATTACATAGATAGTTTTGAACACCGAACCGCCAGACAGTGTGATGTTTACATAAGTCTCATCATTTACCGGGGTCGATGCTACGGGTATTGATCCAATGCTTTTTGCAATCTTTCCAGTTTCAGATTTGATAAATATATCGTTCTGTGCATTTAATCCTAATTCGTCGCCTGATGGGCCTGCAAATATTACAATACCTTTATTTGGTATTTTGTAGTATGTGTATGTGGAGCTGCAGTCTTTCTCTGTATCAATTATTGTTGTTGATTCTTGCTTTATGTTTATGCGGGTCATTCGCTCACTATTTAAATGCTCTACACATACAGCCTCCATGATTGAGGGAGATGCCTGAGCAATCGTGCTAACTAATAGAAGGTTGACCAGGAAGTATTTGGCGAAACTCATGGTGTCTCTCAATGGAAATAAGTCTCTCTTGGTCATTCAAGCCTGTGTCTTGGGGGTTAATGGCTTTTGAAATTTATCGTTTTTATGATCTTTATCAGATCATCTGCGAAATTCTTATCTATATTTGGGGTTGGCTCTTCATTTTCGGATGTTCCAATTAGTACAGCTCCTTCATGAACTAAGCAAAAGCGAATCTGGTCATAGTTTTCTTTTCCTTTCTGTTTATGAAGAACTAGAACGCCCTCCCAGTTGTTCTCGGATAATCGCTGAAAAATATAACTATTATCGCCTGCCATACTAGGCTTGATTACGAATCTTCCGTTTCTGAAATCTGCTGGGCACTTTAAGGAGTTAGATTCTAATATCTCTCTATATTCGGGGAGTAAGTCATCATCGTTGGTAATGGAAAATGGAAAATTTTCCTTGCTTTCACACATTAACCCGAACCATTTCAATTCAGGGTTTCCTGGATTTTTGAAAGCCCAATCGTACCCTGTTGCTGATTCTGCTTGCCATAAATATGGGGTAGAATTCCTATTAATCTTAGATGGTGCCTCATAGATGACTATATCTGGGTCATCGTATTGGGCGTGTTGGTGGTCACCTAATGAAAGCGAGTATGAACAGTCTCCCTGCTTAGTTTCGATTACACTTGGTCCTGAAAAATCTCTCACGTCTTCCAACCGGTTTCCTAGTGAAACCGTGTGCTCAGGGGTGGAAGCGATTGCTGTGCTGATGGCCCCCGTTGTTGAGATAAATAAAACTATGCAGTTTCTGGTTTTCATAGTCGCCGTCAAGTCAAAATAGGTCGAGATTATTGATTATGGCTTTCTCAAATAGCTAGGTCCGGATAAAGGGGCGATATATCGTTTTTCTTGAGTTTTGAAATTTATTAATTATTTATTTTTATGTCAGATAATATCTGAGAAATTGTTGTGGCCTCTGAGTTTTTTAGTGTGCCAGTCTCTGAGAAGGAGAAAGAGAAGCAAGTTGTGACACGGTTGTTTGGGCATATATAGAAAAAATCAGGGGCCAATGTTTTCTGGTTGTCGCCAAAACTTGAGTTTGTATACGCTATGGTACCTTTCCAGTTCTGTCCGATTATTGGCTTTTCCCAATTCACTATCCGGTAGTACCTACCTCCAGAATCTTCGTTTTCAATTTCTGCTGCAGCTGATGGACTGGTAGTCTCTTCTGAGGCTTCGAAAGGTTGCCTTGAATTCTCAAGGCATGAGAATTTTAAAAGTCCGATTTTTGTTTTATCTTTTGTTTTTATATGAACTTCTGATGTGTATATTATTACTCCATTTCTTGTTTCTTTTTTGGGTGGGGATGATATCTTTTTTAGCTTGCCTCCAATGCTGTAATTGCAGTAGTTATCTTGTTCCGTTTTTGTTTCAAAATTATCTTCGCCTCTGCATAAGGTAGGAATTAATGCGCTGGCTATAAAAAAACCTAAAAAAGCTGCAGATTTCATTGGGTCTCTCTCCTTATGTAATCTTCTGGAGTGTCCGAGAGGGCGTCCGTGGTCGTACCGAATGTTGGTCTATCCGCTAGGACTATTAGGGCATTAATAAACGCTGTGGATCTATCTACTAACCCATTCATGTTCGGAGATGGGGATCCTGTTGTTGATGGATAGTTAACAGCAGTGGCACAGTTTGTAAAAGATTGGTTGAAATACCAAGTCTTGATGCCTGCATTGGTCTGTATTGTTCTGCGAGAGTTTGTAGCCGGAGTGTCTGCGTATAGGTTGGTATTTCCAACTAGTGGCCTGTCAGGGTTGCTGGCGGTTGGAGCGGACTTATTTGGCCATACCCAGTATGCGCCGGCGCTATGGCACGCGTGTCGAGATGTTTCTCCAATTTCATTACGCCAAGCTATTTCGTTTGCGCTGGCAGGTACTACAGGTGTTCTTCCGAGGAATTTAAAGTATTTATAATAGTTGTTGTTGCCATTGCCCAGATTACCATTGGGGTTGGTTAGTTGGAGCAGTCCGCGACCGTACCATCCTGAGTGGAGTGTCGGCGAGTTTCCATTTGATTCCTTCATATATCTGAACCAACCTGTCTCCTGGGTTGAGTTTCCAAAGAAACAGGCTTGCCTCATCGGAGTTGTTATTAAAAATTTTTGCAGGGATTTGTTGATCTCTAAAAGGTGTGTGTTTATGAAGTTTATGGCATAATTTATATTCGGTTGCTCCCAGACTCCATGCGTGTTTGAGTTATGTGAGCCAGGCTTTCTTATTATGTTCTTGGGAATTATTTGAGTTAATTCTTTCTTACTAAGCCAGCCGCATTTCCTAAATACCTGAATAAAATATCTTGGTGGGAAATGCCAATGTTTTTTTATCACTTGGTCCAGATTGACATTTTTCCAAAACGCCAAAGCTTCCTGATGCCTCTTGAGCTTCCCGTACTGGTCTGATGTCAAGGGGCCTCCTTCTGCTACTTTCTGAAGCCAGCCATAACGGTCATCAAAGTCATTGGCACTCCACTCCGTGGGAAACTTGCAGACCAGTCGCCTGATGCGCGACTGGGTTTCGCTGCTAGTCAACCGACTCATGTTCAGAGTGCGCTCCCTGACATAACGCTCGGATAGTTTCTTCTGTTCGTCTGGAGAGAGCGCATCGTATGCGGGCGAAGTCGCGATGCTTACGGCATCGCCGTTATCCGCTACCACTTTTCCTTCGTCCAGGTTGAGCAGGTTGCGGATGAAGGCCGACTGGCAATGGCTGTCTTTGTCCGTGTCGTCATCTACAAGGTACCAACCCTGCCAGTGGGGGAAGTCGGCATCGCTGAACTTGGTGACGGTGGGGGCGTTCAGGTTTACCCAGGCACCGCGGCTTTCTTCCCCGGATTTGCCCGGGACCTTGATCTGTCGCCAATGGGCTGCATCGGTGGGGCGCAGTATGTCCGGCCCGAGGACGCGGCCGAAGCGCAGCAGTTCATACCCGGCGCTGGGGCTTTGGGGATAGAGCGTTGAGGCTTTGCTGTAGAGGTTGTATTCGAAATCAGCCTCCTCTTCCTGCGTGCCTATGACGTCGCCGGAGAGGTAGTACGAAGTCAGCTTGCACTGGCCTTTTTCGTAGCTCATACGCACGAAGATGCCGTGCTGTAGTTGGGAGGCCGCAGCCCACTCATACCCGTCCGGAGTGACTTGGGCTGGAGCACTTTCCGTGGAGGTGGCGCCTTCTTGCGTAGTGGCTGCTGGCATGGCGGGGCAGCGGTAGGCTACCGCCGAGGTATTTTCCGCCTGGGTGCGATTGGTCGGGGGCGCCGAGTAGGCGAGAAGCTCGGGAGGGACGAAGAAATACATGTCGCCCCAGCAACTGTCCGTTCGTCCATTGCCGGACTGATAGTCGAGTTCGCGGGTGGTTCTGCCGGTCAGGTTGGCGATCTGGGTCTGGTCGGCGATGATCTCGAAATGAATGCGTCCCGCCTTGCCGTAGATCTTGCCGGCCTCGCCGATGCTGTCCTTGCGGTAGACCACCTGGCCCACGGAGGGATTGGCGAGGTTGATTTTCGACAGGTGCATGTAGATCGAGTAGTAAACGACCTTGGCGTTGTCGCCTTCGCCGATTTCGGTTTCATGCTTGAGGACGATACAGCCGTCATCGGTCCAGCCATCCATGTAATGCAATGGGTGTTCCGGGTTGCTGGATTCTTCGGTGGGTTTCCTGAAATAGACAACTGTGCCGTCGGCGATGGCCCTTACCGGTAGGGGGGCCCCAGCTTCCTGCGGGGCAGTGAGATGAATGCCGCCGTGCCAGTTCAGATCGAAGCTCAGGGGAAAGCCGCCATCACCCGGAATACCGCCCACCATGGCGCGGTCGAGGAAGGCTTCATCGCTTTCTCCCGCGATAGGGGCGGGAAGGAAGGGAGGGCTGATGATCATCTTGAATGGTCCTTATCCGTTAGTGCTCTCTGGCTCGTTCAAAGGGACATCGGGTACTGGCCGGTAGGTTTGGTCTCGCTCAGCGGATTGGCCAGCGCCTCGTCCATCGGCCCGCCGGCCTTGTCCGCATCCGCGGCGCCCGGTTGCAGGGGGGACTTGAGGGCGATGCCCGAACCGCTGCCCGGCGAGCCGCCGGCGTTGATCTTCGCCAGCGGGCCGAACACGGTGACGCCGCTGGCGTCGAGCTTGATGAAGCTGCCGCCGGCCTTGAGGGTCAGTTCCTGGCCGGCCTCGATCACCAGTTTCTGCCCGGCCTTGAGGTGGATTTCCCGGCCGGCGCGGGTCAGCTGGGCGTTGCCCAGGCGGATGTGTTGGTTGTTGGCTACCGCCAGGTGGTCGTCGAGCTTGGCTTCCACCTTGCGGTCGAGGTGGATGGTCTGGTGCTCCTCGGCCTTGAACTCGCTGTAGGCGTTGGCTTCCACGGTGTCGTGGCGCTTGTGGCCGACGCGGATCTTCTGGTCGTGCTCGATGTTTTCGTCCCAGTCGCGCTGGGCATGGATGAAGATCTGCTCCTGGCCCTTGCGGTCCTCGATGCGCAGTTCGTTGTAGCCGCTGCCGCCCGGCGAGCTGTTGCTCTTGAACAGGGTGCGGGTCTTGTGGGCCGGCAGTTCGTAGGGCGGCAGGTGCTCGGCGTGGTACAGGCAGCCGCTGACCAGCGGCTGGTCCGGGTCGCCTTCGAGGAAGTCCACCAGCACCTCCATGCCGACGCGCGGGATGGCCACGGCGCCCAGGGCGTTGCCGGCCCAGCCGCTGGCCACGCGCAGCCAGCAACTGGTCTTGTCGTCGGCCTGGCCCTCGCGGTCCCAGTGGAACTGCACCTTGACCCGCCCGTACTTGTCGCAGTGGATTTCCTCGCCCGCCGGGCCGGTCACCACGGCGGTCTGGGTACCCAGCACCCGCGGCTTGGGGTGGGCCAGCGGCGGGCGGTAGTGCACGTCCCAGGGGGTGGCGAGGAAGCGGTTGCGGTAGCCCTGGTGGAAGTCGTCCTGGCTGTCGGCGGTGTCGCTGGTGATGGACTCTTCCAGCACCTGCGGCTGCCTGCCTTCGTGCCGCACTTCGGTGAGCAGCCAGAGGTCGTTCCATTCGCCGCGCGGGTGCTCGGACATTTCCAGGAAGTGGCCGCTGCTCAGGTTCGGCTGGTCGCTGCGGCCCTCGGCCTGGCGGTAGTCGGCGCGGTGCCTTTCCAGGCTGCGCTGACTCAGCAGCTTGCCGCGCTCGCGGTCGGTGAAGCGGCCGGGGTAGTCGTAGTCTTCCAGGTCCGGCTGGTCCTGCTCCTGCTGCGGCCGGTAGGCCGCTTCCATGCGCAGGCGCGGCTTCTGGAAGTCGTAGTCGCGGCGGGTCACGCGGCTGGTGCGGCCTTCCAGGCGCAGGACGAAGCCCTTGATCACCGGCTCGTCGGCCACCAGGCCGGTGTCGGCGATGTAGGGCGTGGGCTGGCCCAGGCGCGGGAAGGCGGTCTGGTCGTCGCCGAACACCAGCAGGTGCCCGTCGGGACTGTGCTCGAAGTGGTAGTGGAGGCCTTCCTCTTCGCACAGGCGCTGGACGAAGTGCAGGTCGCTCTCGTCGTACTGGGTGCAGTAGTCGCGCGGCGGGTAGACGGTGGGGCCGAGCTGGAAGCGGTAGGCGTCGGCGAGGATGCCGTGCTCCTCCAGTACCCGGGCGATGATCTGCGGCACCGTCAGCTGCTGGAAGATGCGCTGGTTGCTGCGCAGCGCGAGGTAGGCCAGCTGCGGCGCCAGGACCACCCGGTAGCGGGTCAGGCGCTGGCCGGCGTCGCCTTGCCCAGCCTGCTGGATCAGCCCGTGGACGCCCGGCCCGGCGGGGCTGAAGGCGAGGAACGCGGGCTTGTGCAGCAGGGCTTCCAGGTCGAGGCCGGGGCGTTCGCTGACCAGTTCCAGCTCGAAGCGGTAGGGTTGGCTGATGGCTTCGCGACCGTGGAAGCGCAGGACCTGGAAGTCGTGCTCCAGGCCGTCGAGGGTCAGGCTGAAGTGGGTCTGGTTGGCCGGGTTGAACATGCTCGGGCTCCCTGTTCGAAAGTCATCCGTTGCGCCACCGGAACCAGCGGCGCAGCCCCTGGGGTGGCAGTGTGTGGAACGCATCGCGCAGCTGCGCGACGCTGATCTGGCGGTCCGCTTCATTCAGTGCGAGTGCACAGCGCAGGGCCTGCCAGGCCGGGCGCGGCAGCTGCGCGGGAGGCGCCAGCTGTTGCTCCAGTTGCATGGCCTTGGCCTGCTTGGCGTTCAGGCGCCGGTACGGGTGGGTGCCGCACAGCAGTTCGTAGAGCACGCAGGCCACCGCGTAGAGGTCGCTGGCCGGTGACAGTGGCGCGCCTTCGAGCAGTTCGAGGGCGGCATAGCGTGGCGTCCAGGCGGCGATGCGGGCGCGGCAGAGTTTCGGCAGGCCGTCGAGCAGGCCATCGCGGGCCTGGCCCAGGCCATAGTCGAACAGGCGCAGCCCGTCTTCGCCGAGCATCACGTTGCTGGGCTTGAGGTCGCCGTGCAGCACGCCGCGCTCGTGGGAATAGGCCAGGGCGTCGAGCAGCGCGCCGGCCACTTCCCGGAACTCGTCCCAGGGCAGCCCTTGCGGGCGCTCGCTGAGCAACTGGTCGAGGGTCAGGCCGCGCATCAGTTCCAGGGTGATGAAGGCGCGCTGGCAGGCGGTGTCCACTTCGAAGCTGTGCAGGCGCACCACGTGCGGGTGGCGCAGGCGCATGGTCAGGGCGTATTCGCTGTAGAGCAGGGCGCTGGCGTCGGGGTATTCGGCGAACTCTTCGCTCAGTACCTTGAGCGCCACGTAGGGATCGGGATCGCCGAACTGCTCGCGCAGCAGGTCGCGGGCGCGGTACACGGCGCCCATGCCGCCGACGCCCAGCAGGCGTTCCAGGCGGTAGCGGCCGCCCAGCACTTCGGGGAGCGCCTGGGGGCTGAAGGTCGCCGTGGCCGGGGCCGGCGGCGGTTCGCTGCCAGCCAGCGGCACGGCGCGCTCCGGGTCGATGAAGGCGAAGTAGGTGAGGTTGCCGGCTTCGGCCTGGTCCGTGGCCATGCTCTGCTTGCTCATCGGCGGACCACCACGGCGGTGAGGTTGTCGCGGGCCATGCCCAGCAGCGCATGGTCGAACAGGCGTTCCAGCGCGGCAGTGGGCGAGGCCAGGCTGAGGGCGTAGCCCAGGGCTTCCTGGCTGACGTACTGGTAGAGGCCGTCGCTGCACAGCAGGAAGGCGTCGTCGGGGTAGACCTGCAGCTCGAGGATGTCGAGCGTCAGGTCGTCGCTGGCGCCAATGGCGCGGGTCAGGGCGTGGGCCGAAGGGTGCTGGCGGGCGTCCTCCGGGCTCAGGCCCTGTTCGTCGATCAGTTGCTGTTGCAGCGAGTGGTCGCGGGTCAGTTGGTACAGGCGCCCGCCGCGCCACAGGTAGCAGCGGCTGTCGCCGGCCCAGACGCAGGCGGCGCGCTGGCCGTCGAGCAGCAGGGCGGCGACGGTGCTGCCCATGATGCGCGAGGGCTGGTCGGCGGTGACCGTGAGTTCCTGGCCGAAGCGGCGATTGAGCCAGTGCAGGCACTGGCGCAACTGCTGCAGGCGCGCCTCGAAACCGCAATCGCCCGGCAGCGCGGCGATGCTTTCGACGATCAGCCGGCTGGCGCGGTCGCCGCCATGGTGGCCGCCCATGCCGTCGGCGACCACCCAGAGGCCGCGCTCCGGGCAGTCGAGGAAGGCGTCCTCGTTGCGCGCACGGACCTTGCCGGGGTCGGTGCGCGCGGCGCTGCGCCAGGGGCTGGCGGACGGCATCAGAGCGACACCGGCAGGCGGAAGCTGCGCAGGGTGCCGAGGTCGAACGGGTTCGGCGAGCGCTGCGCCAGCACCAGGTAGTTGGCGCGCAGGCCACTCAGGTCGGCCTTGAGCATCAGCACGTCGCGCCCGCTGTGGTACTCGGTGCGCATCTGGTCGAAGAGGCGGAACAGCGACCAGGGGCCGGTGTTCTTCTCCAGGCTCACGCGGCGCCCGCCGAGTTCCTCGAGGACCAGGCTGGTGCGGCCGTCGTCGGCGTCGGTGGGCCATTTGAAGGCCACCGGCACGATGGGGCCGTGGCGGTATTCCAACTGCTGGTCGCCGAAGCGGAAGTCGGCGCGGCTCAGGCTGGAGTCGATGGAGTAGGGCTCCAGCTTGAACTGCACCTGGGGCTCGGCCGGGTTGTCGGCGAAGAAGCTGCGGCGGATCGCCTGGGCGTAGCCCATCTGCTCGAGGAAGGCGCGCGACATCGGCAGGCTGTGGCCGTCGACGCTGCGCAGCCGGTAGTTGCCCGGATCGCCGCTGACGAAGGGCTGCAGGTAGCTTTCGAAGAAGCGGTCGGCGACGCCCTGGGCCTTGAAGAACTCGCGGAAGTCGGCGATGGCCACGTCGCTGCTGCTCTGCGGGTTGAACGGATAGCGCTTGTTGATGGCCTTGAAGTAGAAGCTGTACAGCTCGCTCTGGTAGCGCTGGTTGAGATAGATGTAGGCGTCGCCCAGCACCAGCGTCCAGCTGTCCTCGGCGAGCAGGGCCAGCCAGCCGCTGACCGGCTGCGGCAGGCGCGTGGCGGCGTTGCGCAGGTTGGCCAGGGCGTCGAGCTGGCCGCCCATGCGGTTGCGCGCCAGTTCGAAGGCGGCCTGCTGCGGTTGGCTGGCGCGGGCCAGGGCGGCCAGTTGCAGTTGCAGGTCGTTGAGCGCCTGCATCACCGGCGCCAGGTCGGCGGTGGGGCCGCCGTTGTCGTCGAGCAGGCGGTGCAGTGGCTCGAAGCGCCGCTGCATGGCTTGCCGCGCGGTATCCGGCAGGTTCTTGGCGAGGGCGTCCTGGGCCTGTTCGGCGGCGGCCGCCGCCATCTTGCCGACCTTGCCCAGCTTGCCGCCGGCATCGCTGGCCGCGCCGGCCGCCGCGGCGACGTCCCCGGCGTTGTCCGCCAGGCTCGGGATACGGGTGTTGTCGCGCACTTCCTGGAGCAGTTGCAGCAGCGGCGAGTTGGCCGCGGTGAGCCCGGCCACTTCGTCGGCGCCGCGGCCGGCGTCGACCACCGGTTGCAGGCGCACCTGGTTGACCGCTTCGCTCCAGTGGTTGGCGTAGTCGCGGAAGTACAGCTGCTGCAGTTCGACCATCAGGCGGCTGAGGTCCTGGCCGCTGAGGCTGCTGCCTTCGCCGAGCACCCAGTTGTCGCGGAGGATCTCGCGGACCATGGGCGTGCCCTGGGCGATGAAGTACTGCTGATAGCCGTTGCGGGTATACAGGCCGGGAATCACATAGTCGGTACCGGAGAACAGCGCGCCCTGCGGACCCAGGTGCTGGCTGAGGCGGTACTGCGGCAGGTCGCGAGCCTGTTCGCGGAGCACGCGGTAGACCACGCTGGCCAGGGATTCGGCGCGCAGCACCTGGCGTGCCTGTGCCACCAACTGGTCGTTTAGCGGGTGGACGAAGGGCAGTTCGAGCAGGCGTGCGAAGTGGCTACCCAGGCCGTTCTGCACCACGGCGTCGCCGCTGTAGCGCAGCGACCAGTCGGCCGCCAGCCAATCCTTGAGGAAGGCCGGGTCGCGGCGTTCCGGCAGGTTGAGCATCAGGTAGGCGCGCAGGCTGCCGAGCAGGCGCTCGCGGTCGCCGAGGTTGGCGCGGATCTGCCCTTCGAGGGTACGGGCGACGCGCGGCAGCAGCTGGCTTTGCAGTTCGCGCTGGTAGGCCGCCTGCAGTACCGGGGTGCTTTTCTCGCCCTGGTACAGGCCGCTGCGTTCGAGCAGCGATACATCGCCCTTGGGCGGGAATACCTGGCTGGCGGCATAGGCGCTGTCCAGCGCCTTGAGCGCGGCCCGGGCGTCGTCCTGCGGGGCCAGCGCGGCGTGCTGCTCCTGCAGTTGGCGGTCGATGTCGCGCACTTGCTCCAGGCGCCCGTGGTTGCTGGAGAAGCTGTTGGCCCAGAGCAGGCCGAACAGGCCGAGGACGACCAGGGCGGTGGCGTAGACCGCACGTTGTCCCCAGTTGATGCGGCGGCGCTCCTTGTGGTCGAGCCCGGCGAGGTCGGCTTCGGGGAAGATCACCCGGCTGAACAGGTGCTGGATGAAGCGCGAGCGGCCATTGCGCAAGGTCGGCAGGGCCTTGCTGGCGAGCCCGGCGTTGGCGCCGACCTGGGCGGTGCTGTTGTCCACTTTGGCGGTCAGGTGCGGCGCGCTGGTCAGGTAGAAGCCGCGCAACTGGGTGGCGCGCTGGTAGCGGTTGCCGGTGAAGGCGGTGTCGACGAACAGGCACAACAGCTCGCCGATCTGCCCGAGCTGGTGCGGGAAGTCGAGGATGCGGCCGCGGCGCTGGGTATCGCGCTCCTGGTGCATGCGCATGATGATCTGGCTGTGCAGGCGGCGCAGCAGTTCCTCGAACTCCTGGCGCAACACAGTGATATCAGTGCCGTTCTGTTCCTTGCGGAAGCTGGTGCCGAGCACCTGGTCGCTTTCCTCGCGGGACAGCTGGTCGAAGAATTCCTCGAAGCCGGCCAGTTTGTCGGCCTTGCTCAGCACCACGTACACCGGTACCTCGACGTGCAGGCGCTGGTGGATTTCCAGCAGGCGCGCGCGCACCTGGTGCGCCAGGAGGGTCAGTTCCTCCTCGTTGCCGCGCTGCAGCAGGTCCACCGGCAGGTTCACCAGCACGCCGTTGAGCGGGCGTGCGCGACGACGCTTGCGCAGCAGGTCGAGGAGAGTGTGCCAGGCGCTGCTGTCGACCTCGCTGGCCGGCTGCGTGAGGTAGCGCCCTGCGCTGTCGATCAGCACGCCGTGCTCGGCGAAGTACCAGTCGCAGTAGCGGGTGCCGCTGGTGTCGCGGGTCAGCTTGCGGTCGATACGGTTGATCGGGAACTCCAGGCCGGAGAAGTCCAGCAGGCTGGTCTTGCCGCTGCCCTGCGGGCCGAGCAGCAGGTACCAGGGCAGCTCCTGGCGCCAGCGCTCGCTGCGGCCGCGGTAGAGGCTGGAGACCTTGAGGGTGTGCAGGGCGTCCTTGAAACGGCTGCGCAGCTCGCGCTGCTCCTCGTCCATCATCTCTTCGCGGCGCAGGCGCTGCTGGCCATCTTCGCTCTCCTGTTCCTGCTTGCGCCGGCGCGTGCTGCGCCAGCTGACGAAGACCATGAACAGGCCCCAGGCCAGGAAGAGTACGGCGATGCTCAGCAGCCGCGCGCTGGCGCCGGCCCAGAACTTGTGGTCGTCCACCGCCAGCAGCGGGCCGGCGAACCACACCAGCAGGGCCAGCAGGAGCACCAGCAGCAGGCTCCAGACCCAGGTCCGGCGCAGGAAGGCGCCGGTCTTCTTGAGGAAGTTCTTCATTACACCAATCCCTGTGTTACGACGTGGGCTCGACCGTCGCCGGGTCGAGCTGCTGATAGGGTTGCAGGACGCTTTCGCGCTGTTCGCCGAGGACCCAGGCGAAGCCTGAATAGATCACTCCGAGGCAGACCAGGGTGAACAGCGCCACCAGCCACCAGGGCACGATGCGCACCAGGCCGCGGCGCTGGTCGCGCAGGCCTTCCCAGTGGGGGGATAGTTCGCGCGGCACGTCGCCGCGCAGTTGGCGGATCTGCCGGTAGAGGCTGTCGCGGATCGCCTCCAGTTCGAGCAGGCCGCGTGGTAGCACCCGGTATTTGCCCTCGAAGCCCAGCGCCAGGCACAGGTACATCAGTTCGAGCATGTGCAGGTGCTTGACCGGGTTGCGGGTGACCTGTTCGAGCAGCTGGAAGAACTTCTCGCCGCCGAAGGTCTCGTTGTGGAAGTTGCTCAGCAGGCTCATCTGCGCCCACTCGCTCTCGTTGCCCCAGGCCGTGGTGACCACCGCCTCGTCGAGCACGGTGCAGAGCACGTAGCGGGCAGCCATGACCTGGCCGTTGTCGGCGCCGTCCTGCAGGGCGAGCAGCTCGAACTGGCGAACGCCATCGGACAGGTGCTGGTTGAGGCCCTGCAACTCCTCGCCGGCTGGGCTGTGCTTCAGCCGCACCACTTCCGACAGCAGTTCGGCGGCGGCGCTGACCAGCGGATTGAGGCCGATGTTGATGGCTTCCGCCGGGCGCAGGCGCGCGGCGTAGATCATCCGCTGCTCCAGGTGCTCGAAGCGTGGCGGCTCCTCGAGGTCGGTCAGCGGGCCGCGGGCCGGCTCCTCGGTGCGACGGTCGAGCAGGACGGTCTTGTCGTCCTGCGAATAGTCCATTTCCTTGATCATGCGCTCAGTTCCTGATGGCCCAGAACTTCAGCTCGAGTCCGGGGAATTCGTCGGTGACGTGGAAGGCGAAGCCGCCGGAGCGTTCCAGTTGCGCCTGTTCTTCCGGGCTGAGTTCGAGAACGAAGTAGGTCTTGTTGGCGTGGAACGGGATCTGCCGCGGAGCCACTGGCAGCGGCTTGATGCGGACACCCGGCAGGTGCAGGTTGACCAGTTGGCGGATGCGCTCCACCGGGCCGGCCTTGAGGTGCGCTGGCAGGCGCTGGCGCAGTGTCTCGGCGTCGCACTGGGCGCTGGCGGCGAGGACGAAGGAGGCGCTGCCGAGCAGTTTGTGGTCATGCAGCGGCGAGACCAGGATGCCGTACTGGCGCTGTTGCAGGACCAGCTCGATGGCGTGCTGTTCCAGCACCATCGACAGCACCTGGCGGATCGCTTCCATCAGCTTGCGGAAGCTGGCGCCCTGGTCGCTGTGCTGGTAGCGCCCATCCAGGCGCGGGCGCTTGCTGTCGCTGGCGAAGGTGGCCAGTTCGCCGAGCATCGCCAGCAGGGTGCGGTAGACCTCCTCGGGGTGCACCTGCTCCAGGTCCATGCAATGCCGCAGGACCAGTTCGGTGCGGTTGATGAGTTGCAGCATGAGGAAGTCGCCGACCTCGGCGCCGCCCACGGTGCCGGTGGAGCGGATGCGTTCGGCCAGGGTTTCGCCGCGGTGGCCGAGCATGCTGACCACTTCCTTCAGGCACGACAGCAGGTAGCCGCTGGCATGGAAGTGCAGGTGCGTGGGAATGAACTCGGGGTCGAGGGTGATGCCGCCTTCCAGCGAGGTGTCGAGGATGTCGCAGAGTTTCAGGCGCACGTAGGCCTGGTCGTTGCGCTGCTCGCCCAGCAGCAGCTGGAAGTCGGGGTGGGCGCAGGTGACCTGGCTGCTGCTGTCGTCACCGGCGTTGGAGTCGGCCACTTCCTGTTCGCGGCAGGTGTAGCGCGCGAGGAAGTCCAGCTGTTCCGGGCGCCGTGCCTCGATGTGGTTGCCGGTGACCAGCGGCAGGGCCAGGTACACCGGGGTATTGCTGGTGTTCGACGGAACGTCCACCGCCAGCGGTTGGGCGAGCTTGCCCAGGTCGAACAGGGTGCCGTCGGGCAGTACGCCGGAGGCGCGGTTGAGCACCAGCTTGCCGATGGCCAGGCCCTGGGTGTCCACTTCCTGTTCGAAGAAGCCCCAGCTGTAGCGGTTCAACAGGCGTGTGCGGGCCTTGAGCTGGTGATCGTAGTAGCGATCGTTCTGCTGGAAGTGCTGCGGGCGCAGGAGCATGCCTTCGCGCCAGATGACCTTGTGTGCCGTCATGCTCAGTCACCCTTCTTCGCCAGGCTGGCGCCCAGATCGTGGATGCCGTCCTGTTCCAGGCGCAGCTGGGCACGGGTCTGCCGCGCCGGGGCGACTTGCACCACGTAGCGCCACTGGCTTTCCGGCAGGTCGCGGTAGGCGGCGAGCACGCCGACGTAGCGGCTGCCGTCGTTGACGCTGAGCTTCAGTTCGCGCTTGTCGCCGGGGCGCAGTTCCAGTTCCTCGCTCGCCACCAGGTCAGGGGCGAGGGATTCCTTGGCGCGTTCGTAGAGGCTGAAGAAGTCGGCGTTCTCGAAAGCCACGGGATGCTTGAGTTCGAACAGGCGCACCACGATCGGCGAGGGACGGCCGTTGAGATCGGGGTTGAGCTGCTCGCTGGCGCTGAGCTCGAGGTCGAGCTTGGTCAGCCGGGAATAGGGCGAAAGGCTCGAGCAGGCGCTGCACAGGAGCAGCAGGGCCAGCACGGCGAAGGGTTTCATGCGGGGCATGGAGATCATCCTTGGGAGTCGCTGTTGAGGGTGGCGATCAGCCGGACCTGTTCTTCGTAGGTCTGGGCGAAATCGCGGGCGAGCAGGCGTTCGCTCCACTCGTCGTCCTGGCGCAGGCTCTGGTGGTAGCGGCCGTAGGCGCGCCAGCGGCCGGCGGCGCCGGCGAAGCGCGAGACCTGGCCGTCGCGTTCGAAGCGCAGCGCCAGCTGTTCCGGGGCGAAGTGTTCGAGGGCCTCGCGCACGGCGGCGCGGCTGGCGCTGAGCAACGCCACCTGGTGCGCCTGCAGGTCGCGGAAGGCGCGGGCCACGGCCTGTTCGGCGGGCAGTTGGCCGGGCTTGCCGGGGCGCAGCAGGGCGTTGAGCGCATCGTGGCTGTCGGCGCTGTGCTTGAGCGGGTTGTTGCCAGCGCCTTGCACGGTGGTCAGGGCCAGGCGCAATTCGTTCTTCAGCTCGGTGCGTGTGCGCAGGCTCTGTTGCAGGCCGCCCACGCACTGGCGCAGCAGGCGCGCGGCGTCCACTGCCAGGGCTTCGCGGGCATCCTGGTCGAGGTCGTCGAGGGTTACCCCCAGCGCGCCGGCGAAGCGCTGCCAGAAGCCGTCCGGCTGACGTTGCGGCTCGGCAGGCGGTTCGGCGGCCGGCGCCGGCTGCGGGGCGGGCACCAGTTCCGGCAGGGGCAGGCTTTCCATGTCGATGCGCGCATAGTCGGCCTGCTGGCGCGCCGTCTGTTGGTGGGCACCGAGCAGGCCGAAATCGTCGCTCTGCACGTAGGCCCGCTCCTGTTGGTTGAGGGCGGTCAGCGGGTCGAGGTCGAGGAAGGCGTCGTCCGGGATGATGCTGCCGGCCGCGCTCGGGCGGCCGACCTGGTCGAGGAACTGCGCCGGGTCCTGGACCAGACGCGCGCGGATCTCGAAGTCGCCCAGGCAGTACACGCAGCCGTGCTCGATGCGCAGGGCCTCGCCCTTGCGCAGGCGGGCCCCGCTCTCCTTGAGCTGGATGCCGTTGCTGCTGGTGTCGGTCAGGTAGAAGGCGCCATCGCGATAGCTGATTTCGGCGTGGTGGCCGGACAGGTGCCGGCGGCGATCGGGAATCACCCAATCGCAGTCCTCGGCACGGCCGATCACTCCGCCGGCCTGCTTGAAGGTCTTGTTGGTCAGTAGCCCGGGCACGAATTGCTGGGCGCTCACCATTTCGAAAACCAGTTCCATGGTCGTGGACTCCTTGCGGTCAGTTGCCGCGGTTGAGCGTCTGCGGGTCGCCCAGCGGGCGGTAGTCCTTGTCGTTGAACTTGTAGTTGCCGCTGCATCCGGCCAGGCCGAGCAGAACGGCCAGGGTGAGCAGCGCGGCGCGCCAGGAAAGAGGGGACATCGGACGACCTCCGGTTGATGGCAGAGCGGTGGTGGATGGGCTCGACATGGCGGCTCAGGCCTCCGTCGAATGGATGTTCAGGCGCCCCAGGCGGTACAGCAGGGTGCGTCGGGGCAGGCCCAGCTCGCGGGCGGCCAGGGTGCGGTTGCCGCCGTTCTTGCGCAGGCAGTCGAGCAGCAGGGCGCGTTCCACCTGTTCCAGGCGTTCGCGCAGGTTGAGGCTGCGGTCGGGGTCCACTGGCTCTTCGCGCAGGACGAAGTGCGAGGGTTGCAGTTCGCCGCTTTCGCAAAGCAGCACGGCGCGTTCGACCATGCCCTTGAGCTCGCGCACGTTGCCGGGGAAGGCATAGGCGGACAGGCAGTCCAGCGCGGCGTCGGACCAGTGGCAGAGGTCGCGCTGGAGAAAGGCGCAGGCCTTGTCGGCGAAGTGCCGGGCCAGGCGCGGGATGTCTTCGCCGCGCTGGCGCAGCGGCGGCAATTCGATGGGGAACTGCGCCAGCCGGTAGTAGAGGTCTTCGCGGAATTCCCCGGTGGCGACCATCGCATTCAGGTCGCGGTGGGTTGCGGCGATGATCCGCACGTCGATGCGGTGGGTGCGGGTACTGCCCAGCGGCCGCACTTCGCCCTCCTGCAGCACCCGCAGCAGCTTGGCTTGCAGCGGCAGGGGCATGTCGCCGATCTCGTCGAGGAACAGGGTGCCGCCGTCCGCAGCGTCGAACAGGCCCCGGTGGTCGCGGTCGGCGCCGGTGAACGCCCCCTTGCGGTAGCCGAACAGCTCGCTTTCCAGCAGATGCTCCGGCAGCGCCGAGCAGTTCTGCACGATGAAGGCATTGCTGCGGCGCGGACCGCAGTCGTGGATGGCGCGTGCCACCAGTTCCTTGCCGGTGCCGGTCTCGCCCTGCAGCAGGATGGTGTAGGGGCTGTGCAGCACCTTGCCGATCATCTGGTATGTCTGGCGCATGGCCGGGCTGTCGCCGATCAGGCCGTAGCCGCTGGCGCAAGGGCTCGCCGGGGTGGATGGCGGAGTGGCTTCGCCCCGGCGCAGGCGCAGGCGTTGCAGCAGTTGCAACTGCGAGAGGGCGAAAGTGCCCAGTTGTTCCAGCGAGGCGGCGAAGCCCCCCAGCTCATGGGCCTGGCGGCCGACGCACAGCAGCAGGCCCTGCACCGCCTGTTGGCCATTCCGCAGGGGTACGCAGAGCAGGGCGCGCCATGGTTGCCCGCCGTTCGGCAGGAAGGCGGTTTCGTGCAGGCTGGGGTTGAGCTCGGCGAGGCTCAGCACACGGTTCTGGCAGAGGCTGTATTGCAGCAGTTGCTGGTCCTTGTAGTCGGCCGGCAGGCTGGTTGCCTCCCGCGGTTGCAGGCGCCCCTCCAGGCACTCCGCATGCAGCCCCAGGCTGGTGTGGGTGGCATCCAGCAGGTACAGCTGGACCAGTTCGCAGCCGCTGAGCGCTCCGGCCGCGCGGACGAACCCGTCCAGCAGGCCCTGGGCGTCCGCTGCCCGGGCCAGCTCGTTGTAGTGGCCGAGCAGGCTTTCGGCATAGCGCAGCGGCTGGGAGATGCGCTTGAACATGACCGGCACCTCAGGCGAACTCGCAGGTAACGGCCACTCCACCCTCGAGGGTGGCGTGCACGCGGTTCAGCGTTTCGCCCATGGCCATGGCCTGCAGCAGGCGGTCGGCGATCTGTGGTAGCAGGTGCTGGTCGAGCAACTGGTCGATCAGGCGGGCGCCGCTGTCGCCCTGGGTGCAGCGAGCGGCGAGGTGTTCGACCAGGGCATCGCAATGGCTGAACTGCAGCTGGCGGCGCTGCAGGCGATCGCCCAGGCGGGCCAGCTTGAGGCGCACCAGCTCATGCAGCACTTCACCCTCCACCGGGTAGTAGGGCACCACGCGCATGCGGGCCAGCAGGGCTGGCTTGAAGTGACGGCTGAGCGCCGGGCGGATGGCTTCCTCGAGCGCCTGGGCGGTGGGCCGCTGGCCATCGGCGCAGAGTGCGGCGATGCGCTCGCTGGCGAGGTTCGAGGTCATCAGGATCAGCGTGTTGCGGAAATCGATCTCGCGGCCTTCGCCGTCGTTGGCGATGCCTTTGTCGAAGATCTGGTAGAACAGGTTGAGCACGTCCGGGTCGGCCTTCTCCACCTCGTCCAGCAGCACCACCGAGTAGGGCTTCTGGCGCACGGCCTCGGTGAGCATGCCGCCTTCGCCGTAGCCGACGTAGCCGGGGGGCGCGCCGATCAGCCGGGACACGGTGTGCTTCTCCTGGAACTCGGACATGTTGATGGTGGTGAGGAAGCGCTCGCCGCCATACAGCAGGTCGGCCAGGGCGAGGGCGGTCTCGGTCTTGCCGACGCCGCTGGGGCCGACCAGCAGGAACACGCCCACCGGCGCGTCGGGTTTGTTCAGGCCGGCGGCGGTGGCGCGCATGGCCCGGTCCAGCGCCTGCACCGCCTGTTCCTGGCCGCGCACGCGCTGGCGCAGGTCGGCGGCGAAGCTGGCGACCTTGGCGTTGTGCTCGCGGGCCAGTTGCGACAGGGGCACGCCGGTCCAGTGGCTGATGACCTCGGCGACCAGCCGCGGGCAGACCTCGAAGCTGACCAGGCGTTCGTCCTGCTGGGCGTCGCGCAGGGCGGCGTGGGTCTGGTGCAGGCGTTCTTCCAGGCCTTCCGAATCTTCTTCCGCGTCCTCGCGGGCCTTGGCCAGGCGCTGGCGCAGGTCGAGCAGTTCGTTGGCCAGCTCACGCTGACGTTGCCAGCGCTGTTCCAGCTCGGTTTGTTCCACAGCGGCCTGTTCCAGACGTTGCTGCAATGCCTCCAGGGCCTGCTCGTCGACCGCCAGGCCGGCCTCGCGGTCGCGGCGCAGGGCCTGGCGCTGGCGCTCGCCTTCGGCCAGTTCGCCGCGCAGCCGCTCCAGGCTTTCCGGCGCGGCGGCCAGGCTGATGCGCACACGGGCGCAGGCGGTGTCGAGCACGTCCACGGCCTTGTCCGGCAACTGGCGGCCGGCCAGGTAGCGCGCTGAGAGCTCGGCCGCGGCGACCACGGCGTCGTCGCGCAGGTAGATGCCGTGGCTGGCCTCGTAGACCTTGGCCAGGCCACGCAGGATGGTCACCGCCTCGGCCACGCTGGGTTCGTGCAGTTGCACCGGTTGGAAGCGCCGCGCCAGCGCCGGGTCCTTCTCGAAGTACTTCTTGTATTCGGCCCAGGTGGTCGCGGCTATGGTGCGCAGCTCGCCGCGCGCCAGGGCCGGCTTGAGCAGGTTGGCCGCATCCGAACCGCCCGCCTGGCCGCCGGCGCCGATCAGGGTGTGGGCTTCGTCGATGAACAGGATGGTCGGCTGGGCCGCGCCCTTCACTTCTTCGATGACACCCTTCAGGCGGCGCTCGAACTCGCCCTTGACGCTGGCCCCGGCTTGCAGCAGGCCCATGTCCAGGGACAGCAGTTCGACGCCCTGCAGCGCCTCGGGCACCTCGCCGGCGACGATGCGCGCGGCCAGCCCCTCGACCACGGCGGTCTTGCCCACCCCGGCCTCGCCGACCACGATGGGGTTGTTCTTCCGCCGCCGCGCGAGGATGTCGATCATCTGGCGGATCGCGTCGTCGCGGCACAGTACCGGGTCCAGCCGGCCTTCGCGGGCCTGGCGGGTGAGGTTGTGGGTGAAGCGCTCGAGCATCGACTCGCCGGGATTGGCGGCGTCAGTGGCGGGCTGCCGCTCCTGCTGGGCCAGGGCGTATTCGCGCAGGCGCTCCGCGTTCAGTCTGGCCAGCAGCTCCTGGTAGTGGCTGCCGGCATAGCGCAGGGGATTGCGCAGCAGGGCGAGGATCAGCGCGGCCTGGTCGATCAGGCTCTGGCGCAGTTCCAGGTTGGCCACCAGCAGGGCGTCCTGCAGCCACTGCATCAGCTCCACGGCGAACACCGGGTTGCGCGAGGCGCTGTTCTCGGCGCGTGGCTGCAGCGCCGCCGCCAGCTCGCCGGCATCCACCCCGGCATCCTGCAGGGCGCGTTGCAACAGGCTCTGGGGGCGTTCCAGCAGCGCCAGCAACAGATCCTCGACGAGGATCTTGCTGCCGTTGCGGGCCACGCAGCGCTCGGCGGCGCCTTCCAGGTCGCGGCGGGTCTCGGTGTCCAGGGCCTGGACGAGTTGTTGCAGGTCGAGGTTGATCATGGGTCATCGGTCCTTAATGAATGCGGCTGCCCAGGGTGACGATGCCGTCGGCATGCTCCCGTCCCAGCCAACTGGTCCAGCCCAGGCGGCAAGGGTTGTCGGCGCCTATGCGTAGCTCGCGGATGGCCTCGTGGTGCAGTTCCAGGCGCAGGTCGTAGTCCAGCGGGTCGCGCAGGGTGAAGCGCACCAGGGCGCAGAGCGGTTGATAGCCGTTGCCGATCGGCAGGAAGTCGTGGAAGCGCTCCCAGTCGAGTTCGCGGATGTGGATGCGGAACTTGCCGCTGCGGTCGCGTACCTGTTCCCCCAGCACCAGGTCCTCGCCCAGGCGGCTGTTGGCCAGGCCGAGGCGGTTGCGCTGGTCCGCCTGGATGCACACGCTGCGCTCGATGCACTGCTCGATGAAAAGCGCGGCGTGCTTGAAGTAGTAACGCAGCACCGCCTCGATCAGCGCTGCGGAATGGGCCCGCAGGCTGAGCAGGCCCAGGTACGGCAGCAGGCGCTTCCAGTTCAGCTCCTCGGCGCGGCGCAACTGCTCGCCGCCCAGGCCGATGAGGGCGAACAGGCGCTCGGAAAAGGCGTCCAGCGCGCCCGTTTCGAAGCGGGCGTAATAGCGGTACTTGCGCCAGATCGGCAGCAATAACCGGTGCAGTCGGTGATGGAAGAGGTCGAGGAAATCGCGGGTCGGGTTGCCGTCCTCGCTGTCGCCCAGCGCCTGCTCGCCATAGAAGGCCGGCAGCGGCGAGCCGGAGCCGCACAGGCCGACCAGGTTCAGGCGCAGGCGCGCGCGCGGCTCGCCGTTCTCCTCGAAGAACTGCACGCTGTGGATATCGCTGCCGGGAAAACCCAGGCTCGGGTTGGCCTGGAACTCCAGGCGTTCGTAGAGCGCCTCGTCGCTGCACGGCAGGCCCTCCGGGGTCGCCTGGCGCAGGCGCTCGATGACCAGGAGCACGGCCTGGAACAGCGAGTACTCGCGAATGTCCCGGCTGAGCCGGCTCAGAGCAGGGGCTGCTGTCCCATGCGCGGTGTCCATTGGTACACCTCTCCCTGTGTGCTTTTCACCTGCAGCTCGTGGTACGAGTTGAGGCTGGCGTAGAGCGCGAAGAATTCATTGAGCACGGAAGCGAAGACGAACATGTCGCCTTCGCCGATGTAGCCTTGCGGGTCGATCGTCAGTTCGGTGCGCAGGCCGCGTACCGGCAGGCCGCGGTGCAGGCGGTCGACCGGTTCGTGACGGACCGAGCGCAGGCCGTTGAGCAGGTTCTTGCTGACCTTCTCGGCCTGCTGGTCGTAGTAGCGCGGCAGGTCGTAGGTCTCGAGGATCACCTTGAGCGCCTCGATGTTGGCCAGCGACAGGTAGTTCAGCGACATGTTGCTGATGAGCTTCCAGAGGAAGTCGCGATTCAGCGGCGGCGCGTAGCTGGACGTCACCGGGGTGATATTGCGGAAACTGAGGAACTCCGGGGTTTTCTCGCTGGCCAGGTTGATGTCGCCCAGCTTCAGGCGGCGCGGCAGGTTCTGGTTGGTGCAGGTCAGCTCGATGGACAGGGTCTCGTGCTCTTCGTAGTCGCGCACGCCGAAGCTCAGGTAGGTGTCCAGGCCGTCGTGCAGCAGCGAGGAACGCTGGCGCACGCTGTAGTGCGGGCGGCTGCTGGGTACGTCGAAACTGGCGTCGTGCTCGAAGGACTCGAACAGCACGTACTCCTGGTGGCCCAGGCCGCCGGGACGCCAGCCGGTGACGTTCTCCACGGCGAAGACGCCGCAGTTCTGCACGTCGTACTCGGCGGGCAGCAGCAGGTATTCGTCCTGCTTGCCATCCAGGCGGATCGGCAGCGCGTCGTGGCTGAACAGATTGGCGATTGGCGTGCAGTGCAGCTTGAGGTTGTCCAGGGTTGGCCGCAGACGCTGGATGCCGCTGCGGCGGATGTCGAAACGCAGCTCCAGGCCGCGTACCTGCTTGAGCTTGTCCTCGGGGAGGGTGCGCAGGCGGTCCAGGCCCAGCAGGTCGACGAACAGGAACTTGTCCTGGAAGGCGAAATATTCCTGCAGGAAGCGATAGCCGCGGAAGGTATTGAGCGGGTAGGGGATCAGCGCCTCGTCTTCGGCGAAGCCGACCGGCTGTACCCGGTCGCCCGGCAGGCGCATCGGCTTCTCGCCTTCGACGAGGGGCTTGTGGTCGCCGTCCAGCGGTACCAGCTCGACGTTGTCGAGGTCGTGCACCAGGCCCAGGTAGAGCATCTGGCTGATATAGCGCTCGCCGGCCAGGTAGAAGCGCAGACGGTTCAGCTGCAGTTCGCCGAGGTGGCCGTCGCAGGTCATTTCCAGGCGCAGGCTGAGCAGCGCGCCATCGCCCTTCACCGAGTAGTTCAGGCCGCTGGTACGCAGCGCCACGACCTCGGTCGGGTAGCAGGTACGGAAGCGGCAGCGCACGTCGGCGATGGGCTGGCTTTCCACGGGCGTATCGCGCGGAACCAGCAGCGCCGGGCCGGGATGCGGCAGCGGATCGAACTGCAGGATGCTGAACGCCGGCAGTGGCCGCATGTAGTTCGGCCACAGCAGGTGCATCAGCGAATGGGTCAGCTCCGGCAGCTCGTCGTCGAGCTTCTGCCGCAGGCGCCCGGTGAGGAAGGCGAAGCCCTCCAGCAGGCGCTCGACATCCGGGTCGCGCCCGCTCTGCGCAAGGAACGGCGCCAACGCCGGGCTGCGCTCGGCGAAACGCCGGCCCAGCTGGCGCAGGGCGCTCAGTTCGCTTTGGTAGTAGTGGTTGAATGACATGCTGCAGTCCCTGAGGATTTCTCTGTCTGCCGGGCGTCCCGCCCTGCGATGCACTTGTTGACGCCGAGGCGTCAGTTCTCATTGCTCCGGTATGGCGTATTGCTGATGAAGATGCTTAATCCGATGTTTTGCCGGTCCGGCTCACCCATCTCTAATGCCTTATTTCTCTTTGTCGAAATTGATCCAATAGATGCAGGGTTTTTTGAGAAAGGCGCTCAAGAGAGAACCTCCCGCCATTCTTCGGTAGCGTTGTGTAGATACTGTTCTTTCTCGCTCGCAGATTGACTCGTCCAGAATGGCGTCCAGATGTGATCCCACCAGTACTCAAGGCTACCTTGTTTGGGGAGGCTTGCTTCTATGGGGGCCATGTCCGGGAAAGCGATCCATGGTGCTGGCGGACACCTGAATCGCTCATCAAATGACTGTAATAATGATATGGAGTTGGTTGTTGCCTCCACGAGTATTCCGCCGAATTCATCTCGATAGGAAAGGGCTAGCGATTCCTGATTTTCATTGCTCAATATGGATTCATTTATTGATTCGGTAGCTGAAAATCGTGATTTAATAAGGGTGAGAAGTTCGGGGAGTTCCTCGTGTCCGAGCACCATGACGACATAGTATGCGTAGTTGCCTTGACTCCCAAGGAAACTCTTGGGTGGGTAGGAATTGAACTGCTCATTTCCCTTGATTATGCTTGGGTTTTCTGGCAGGTAAGGAAATAGGCAGGCTGGCCGTTCCTGGCGAAATATTTTCAGCAGAAACTTTATTGGATTCATCTATAGCTCACCGATTCGTTAATGTGTCAGTTCTCATAGATGTGATCAGCAACCCAATCAGCACCGAAGTACCCGGCCGTGCCGAAAATAATTCCGCCTACCAGACCGCTGACGAACGCACCGGGACCGGTCTCGACTCCCAAGGCTGCACCAGCGACTCCTCCGATCTTGAAACCGGCCCACGCCGCTCCCCAACCCCCTGCCTGACGCACCAGTTCGGCAGTTATCGGCTTTGCGCTGCCAACCCGGATCGACTCGTTGGAAGCCTGAGTTATGTCATAGGCAGTAAACACGATACCGACGACTTGGATTACACGTGCAGCCTTGGTAGCAGTTAATGTGAACTTGAGAGAGCTTTCATTGAAAATGGCATTTGCGGGCACCTTCTCGCCATGAATCAGCACCTCCCTATCCACATCTCGGATGTAACTCGCAATCTTGTCAATGCGTTTGGTGAGGTGAGGGTTGGCTCTCTTGTAGTGCTCAAGTTGACTGAGGATCTCATTGGTTGAGATCAGTTTCAGTCCAGCGCTCTGGGCCTTATTAATATCGATGAATATACTTCGACCATCGAATCGCGGTGAGCCATCAGGAAATATCGAGCTGGTTGATATATACGGAGAGACATTTTTCCCGCCACCCATGACATGCTCGGCAACTGAGTAGGGAGCATTAGGTCCTTTCGGCTGCATTCCATAGCGCTCTGGATTAAGCTCTGAAAGTTGCTGAAGGGGAGAGAGATTCATGTTCTGCAAATACGGGCTTTTGTTGGAGGCATAGATTTTTCGTACTAGGAATCCATCCTTTCCAACTTCCTCGACTATGACAAAGAAAAATGCACGAGTAGGCATCAGATATCCGGGAATATTGCTAATGGACCCAGAATTCTGATTAGTCGGTGCTTTGCATTGGAATTCGCTCATTTGTCTCTCCACTTTTCAAGCGCAGAGACTCCTACGGTAATCTCCAGTTGTTCTTCATGATGGGTGAAGATTCTAGGAGTTTTACCTTCTGCATCGGAAAATCCTTTATGGACCCTTCCAGATTGCTCACGGATGTGGAAAGGCACGTTGGCCAGCGGAGATCCGTTCTCATCCACGATCCTGAATTGTTCATCAAATCTGCCCAGTAACGGGGTGGGAGGAATGAACGGAGCGGGCGAGTGCGTACTTCCAATTATTACTGTCCCCGACCCACCAACGACCACATTGCCATGGCTACCCACGCTGCCGACCACGACGGCCGGCTTGCCGTTGATCAGCACGTTCGGGATCACGTTGCCGACCATGGCGCCGCCGCAAGCGGACGGGTCGCCTTGTCGGGCGGCGGGCAGGCCGTCGAAGAGCACGTCGGGGGAGCCGGCGGCGATCGGGTTCACGCCGTGGCCCGGGACGGGGCAGGCGGTCGGGTCGGTGACGCGGGCGGCGGGTTTTCCGGACATGGGGTTCTCCTTAGCTGACCTGGACCTGGCCGCTGCCATTCAGGCTCGCGGCGAAGCTGACCGCACGCTTGAGGCCGTCGACCTCGAGCACGCCTTCGATGGAGAAGGCGAGGTGCAGCGGGTCGCGTTCGCGGGGCAGGGGGCTCACACGGACATTCGACAGGCGCGGCTCATAGGCTTCGATGAAGCGCTCGATGGCATTGCGGGCCTGGTTCAGGGCGTCGTGCAGGCTCAGGCGCATGTCGTTGAGGTCGGGCAGCCCGTAGTCGGGCAGCGTTTGCACGCTGCCCGCACGGGTGCTGAGCATCTTGGCCAGATGGGCAGCCACCGACGCCATGGCGGCGACCTCCCGGCTCCAGCCGGCGCGTTGGCCGGCTTCGCCGCCGAGGCGTTCGAAAAGGCTGCCGTATCCGCTCATCGCTCAGCTCCTGCTCATTCCTTGTCGAGCTTGCCGACCAGCGACAGGGTGAAGTCCGCCCCCATGTACTTGAAGTGCGGACGCACGCTCAGGCTGACGCGGTACCAGCCCGGCTCGCCGTCGACATCGCTGACCACCACCTGCGCGGCGCGCAGCGGACGGCGGCTACGGACTTCGGCGCTGGGGTTCTCCTGGTCGGCGACGTACTGGCGAATCCACTTGTTGAGCTCCAGCTCCAGGTCGGTGCGCTCCTTCCAGGCGCCGATCTGCTCGCGTTGCAGCACCTTCAGGTAATGCGCCAGGCGGTTGACGATGAACAGGTAGGGCAGCTGGGTGCCGAGCTTGTAGTTGAGCTCGGCGATCTTGCCTTCCTCGCTGATGCCGAAGTTCTTGGCCTTTTGCACCGAGTTGGCGGAGAAGAACGCCGCGTTGTCGCTGCCTTTGCGCATGGTCAGGGCGATGAAGCCTTCCTCGGCCAGCTCGTACTCGCGGCGGTCGGATACCAGCACCTCGGTGGGGATCTTGGTCTCGATCTCGCCCATGCTCTCGAAGTGGTGCAGCGGCAGGTCCTCCACCGCGCCGCCGCTCTGCGGGCCGATGATGTTCGGGCACCAGCGGAACTTGGCGAAGCTGTCGGTCAGCCGGCTGGCGAAGGTATAGGCCGTGTTGCCCCACAGGTAGTGCTCGTGGTTGTTGGCGACGTTTTCCTTGTAGACGAAGGTCTTCACCGGGTTGTCTTCCGGGTCGTACGGGTTGCGCAGCAGGAAGCGCGGGACGGTCAGGCCGACGTAGCGCGCGTCCTCCTGCTCACGGAAACTCTGCCACTTGGTGAACTGCGGGCCTTCGAAGTGATCGCGCAGGTCCTTCAGGTCCGGCAGCCCGGTGAAGCTTTCCAGGCCGAAGAACTTCGGGCCGGCGGCGGCGATGAAGGGCGCGTGGGACATGCTGGCGACGCTGGCCACGTACTGCATGGTCTTGACGTCGGGCGCGCTCGGGTCGAAGTAGTAGTTGGCGACGATGGCGCCCACCGGCTGGCCGCCGAACTGGCCGTACTCGGCGGTGTAGATGTGCTTGTAGAGGCCGGACTGGACCACTTCCGGGGAGTCCTCGAAATCATCCAGCAGGTCCTGCTTGGAGACGTTGAGCAGCTCGACCTTGATGTTCTCGCGGAAGTTGGTGCGGTCGATCAGCAGCTTCAGGCCGCGCCAGGACGACTCCAGCGCCTGGAACTCGGCGTGGTGGAGGATTTCGTCCATCTGCTGGCTGAGCTTGGCGTCGATCTCGGCGATCATCCGGTCGACCAGGGCCTTCTTCACCGGTTCACCCTGGTTCTGCGGCTTCAGCAGCTCCTCGATGAAGGCCGACACGCCGCGTTTGGCGATGCCGTAGGCGTCGTCGTCCGGGCTCAGGCGGGTTTCGGCGATGATGCGGTCGAGAATACCGTATTCGGCGCTGGCGCCGCCGTTTTGCTGTACTGCGCTGGTGCTCATGTGTTGGCTTCCTTTTCAGTCCTTGGCTCAGGCGTCCTGCTCGTTGCCGTCGAGGCCGAGCTCGTTGAGTACGCGGCCACGCGATTCCTCGTCGGCGAGCACGCCTTCGATGGCCTTGCGGAAGGCCGGGGCATTGCCCAGCGGGCCCTTCAGGGCGACCAGGGCTTCGCGCAGCTCCATCAGTTTCTTCAGCTCCGGTACCTGGTCGACCAGGTTGGCGGGGTTGAAGTCCTTCATCGAATTGATCTTCAGGGCGATGGCCAACTCGTCGCTGCCGCCTTCGTCCTGCAGTCGGTTCGGCACGCTCAGGGTGAGGCCCAGTTCCTGCTTGGCGAGCACTTCGTCGAAGTTGTTCTTGTCGATGCCGATCGGCTTGCGATCCTCGACCTTGCGTTCGTCCGCGCGCTGGGTGAAGTCACCGAGCACCAGTACCTTCAGCGGCAGCTCGATTTCTTCCTGAGCGCCGCCGGTAGCCGGCTTGAAAGTGATGTTGATGCGTTCCTTGGGGGCTACCGAGCCTTCTTTGGCCATGGCATGTCTCCTTTGCGTTAGGGCCCGAAGGCCTAGTCGAGCACCATCTCGAGGTCGAGATGGCACAGCCTGCGATAGACCTCGTCCTTGCGCTCGCGCACGGCATGGTTCTGCGGTAGCAGTTCGCAGCAGCTGTGCAACAGGTGCAGCACCTCCAGGGCGAGGTCGGGTTCCCAGTCGTGCAGGCCGGTGTCCTGCAGTTCCTGGTCGAGGGATTCCAGTTGGGTGCGGGCCAGTTCGTATTTCTTGGCCTGGTAGCACAGGCGCGCCATGCTCAGTTGCCAGAAGAAGCGCTGGCGGCCGCCATAGGCGCTCTGCAGCCCCTGCTTGAGCTGCTGTACCGCGGGTTTCAGGCCGTCCTTGCGCAACACCGGCAAGGCTTCCTGCAGGGCCTGTTCCCAGGCCGGGAGTTCCTGGCTCACCGGCACTTCGCGGACGCTGGCCGGCGCCTGCAGATGGGGCAGGACATAGGCGCTGATCCAGGCGCGAGTGGCTGGGTCGGCGAAAGGGCTGCCATCGTGGAAGCGCAACTCGACCACCCCGGGCAGCCGCTGCAGGAACAGCGCCAGCTGGATTTCCACTTCACGCATGGCGTGTTCGGCGTCCAGCGCCTGCAGGCACTCCCAGGCCAGGCGCTGGCCGTCGAACCAAAAGGGCGAACGCGCGAGGCTGCCTTCCAGGTCGACCAGCAGGTCGGCGTAGTGGCCTTTCTCGAAACGCTCGCGGTAGATGTTCAGCTTGTCCTGAGGCAGGCCGCGCAGCGCCGTGAGCTGTTCGGCATTGCGCTCTGGCAGGTTGTCGATCGGCAGCCACAGCAGGGTGCGGTTCAGGCGTAGTGCGCGCAGGTCGGTGGCCTTCTGCTTCAGCCACCAGGCGCAGAGCGGGCGGGCCCCATCCTGCTGGGCGCGCAGGGCCTTGTGGGCATCCTTCTCGTTCTCGATGCTGCTGACAGGCGCCAGCAACTGAGTGGCGGCCTGCTTCATCTGGGCCATCACCGCGCCGACCGGCCCCTGTTCGGGCTGCGCCTGGGAGGCCCGTTCGACCATCGCCTCCAGGGCCCTCTGCGGCGGAAGCAACCTGGGGACATCATCGCCCAGCTTCTCGTGGAGGAACTCTTCCAGCTTCTTGAGGGTGTCGGCCAACTGGCGGAACAGCGGCAGTTGCTCCTTTACCGCAACGTCGTCGGCGAACAGGGGCTCCAGACGTGTCGCCAGCCATTCCAGGGCTGCCGCGCGAGTCCGCGGCTTGCGCGGGTGGAGATCATCCCAGTGCTGCTCGCAGAGCCGCAGGAGCATCCCCAGGCCGGCCAGCAGGCCGGAAAAGGATTCGCGTTGCTGCAGGGCCCAGGTCAGCCAGGCAGCGACGCGTAGATCCTTGGATTGCTCCCGCAGCAGGCGCTCGCTGCCCTCCAGAATCTTCTGCCAGTCGATCGGGCCGCTGCCATGCAGGGAAGTGGCCTTGCCCAGCTCGGTTTCCAGCGCTTCGAATTCCACCGAATAACGGACGTCCTCACCGGCGTAGCTCTCCCGCGAGGCAGGCGTATCGGCCAGTTCGAGATAATGCGATGCAAGTTTTCTGGTGTGGCTCATCCCTGCAATCGTTCCGTGATTAGGCTGAACTATCTATATGACGCCGTACTAAAAGTTCCGGTATGAGATACCCGGGCAAGCGACGGGACGTTCCTGGGTGGCAAAAAACTGCCACTCAAGTGGCGGGCAATAGTGCATGTATTGGCCAGGGATGTCTTGTAGGACATTGGCTATTTTATTTGTAGGATTTTCAAGCCCAAATGAGGTCGTGTGAGTTGGCGCACACAATCTTCATTCCTCGTGGATGGCTCTAGAACGATGGTTTTCAGCGGTTTTCCAGGCGCTTTGTCGCACTCTTATGGCATTGCTAAGAAATTTCTTAATCTCCGATTCGTGTCGATTGATATCGGTTTGATATCATTTTTCCGGGAACTTTTTACAACCTTGGTGTGTTGGGGTGCGATATTCCAGGTGTGCAAATTCTTGCCGAGATTTTCATCGAGAAAGCAAGGGTTGAGCTGCTTCCGAACAGATGGGAGTAGGGATGGATGCCTGGTGTGAAAGAAGTTGCGCAGTGGTGTGCAAGAAGTTGCGCAGTAATCGCGGCATGAGTTGTTCAAGAACAATGGCTGTTTTATCGAAAGCCTTGTATTCCGGGCGCTGAGAAGTGATTGGCACGCAAATTGTTATAGCCTGGCCACCCACAGGGTTTTGAACCCCGGGGCCATCAACTCACACGGCAAGGAGAGCTTTCATGCCAACACCCGCATACCTGTCCCTCGAAGGCACCAAACAGGGCCTGATCACCGCCGGCACCTTCACCGAGGACTCGGTCGGCAACATCTTCCAGGAAGGCCACGAAGACCAGGTCCTGGTCCAGGCGTTCAACCACCAGGTCATCATCCCGCGCGACCCGCAGTCCGGCCAGCCGACCGGCCAGCGCGTGCACAAGCCGCTGATGATCACCAAGGTCTTCGACAAGTCCTCGCCGCTGATCTTCAACGCCCTGACCTCCGGCGAGCGCCTGAACAAGTGCCGCCTGGAGTGGTACCGCACCTCCTCCACCGGCACCCAGGAGCACTACTTCACCATCGAACTGGAAGACGCGGTGATCGTCGACGTGCAGTCGCGCATGCCGAACTGCCAGGATCCGAACATGGCGCATTTCACCCACCTGGAAGACGTCTACTTCACCTACCGCAAGATCGTCTGGACCCATGAGGTTTCCGGCACCTCCGGCTCCGACGACTGGCGCACCCCGATCGCTTCCTGATCGGTCGCGACACGTGCTGTTCACATCGGCCGGGTTTCCGGCCGATGTGTCTTTTCCAGGCCTGAGCCGGCGCTGCGGCAACTGCCGGGCAGGCCCTCCGCGCAGAGGAACATAGGATGTTCGCCCCGGCCAACCAGCCCCATTTCAGCCTGAATATCGACGGCCTCGACAGCGACCTGCAGGTGCTCGAATTCCATGGCCGCGAAGCCCTGAACCAGCCCTACCGCTTCGACATCGAACTGGTCAGCGAACGTCCCGACCTGGACCTGGAAAGCCTGCTGCACAAGGGCGCCTACCTGGACCTGGGGCAGGGCCACGGCATCCATGGCCAATTGCACCGGGTGGCCCAGGGCGAATCCGGCAAGCGCCTGACCCGCTACCAGGTGAGCCTGGTGCCGCGCCTGGCCTACCTCGCGCATCGGCATAACCAGCGCATTTTCCAGCAGCTGACGGTGCCGCAGATCATCACCCGGGTGCTGGAGGAACACGGCGTCCTCGCCGACGCCTACCGCTTCCAGCTCGGCCCCACCGTCTACCCGCCGCGCGACTACTGCACCCAGTACGACGAGAGCGACCTGCACTTCGTCCAGCGCCTGTGCGAAGAGGAAGGCCTCCACTACCACTTCGAGCACAGCCCCGACGGGCACCTGCTGGTGTTCGGCGACGACCAGACGGCCTTTCCCAGGCTGGCGCCGGTGGCCTACCAGCAGGACTCCGGCCTGGTCGCCGACCTGCCGGTGATCAAGCGCTTCGGTCAGCGTCTGGATACCCGTACCGCCCGCGTCAGCCGCCGCGACTACGACTTCGAGAAGCCCAGGCTGCAACTGGAAATCACGGCGCGCAGCGACAGTCGCCCGGACCTCGAGGGACTACGATTACCCCGGTCGCTTCACCGACCGCGAGCGCGGCAAGCTGCTAAGCCAGCGCAGCCTGGAAAGGCACCGCGCCGACTACCGCCAGGCCGAAGGCCGCAGCGACCAGCCGAGCCTGCGCAGCGGCCATTTCCTGCCCCTGCGCGAGCACCCGCGCGGCGAGTGGAACGACCTCTGGCTGCTCACCGAAGTGCGGCACGAAGGCAAGCAGCCGCAGGTGCTGGAAGAGTCGGTCACCAGCGACGCCCGCGACGGCAAGGACGACTTCCAGCAGGGCTACCGCAACCGCTTCCTCGCCACGCCCTGGGACGTGCCCTACCGCCCGCCGCTGGCGCATCCCAAGCCGCGCGTGCTGGGCAGCCAGACCGCTGTGGTGACGGGGCCCAAGGGCGAGGAAATCCACTGCGACCGCTACGGCAGGGTCAAGGTGCAGTTCCACTGGGACCGCGAGGGCCAGGCCGACGACAAGACCAGCTGCTGGCTGCGCGTGGCCTCCAGTTGGGCTGGCAAGCAGTACGGCGCCATCGCCATCCCGCGCATCGGCATGGAAGTGCTGGTGACCTTCCTCGAGGGCGACCCGGACCAGCCGCTGATCAGCGGCTGCCTGTACCACGCCGAGCACCTGCCGGCCTACGAACTGCCGGCGAACAAGACCCGCAGCCTGTTCAAGACGCTCTCCAGCCCCGGCGGCGGTGGCTACAACGAACTGCGCATCGAGGACCGCAAGGGCCAGGAGCAGATCTACCTGCATGCCCAACGCGACTGGGACGAGAACATCGAGCACGACCAGAAGATCCGCGTCGGCCACGAACGCCACGACACCGTGGAAGCCAACGCCTATAGCGAGTTCAAGGCCGAGGAACACCGCACCACCCATGGCGACCGCAAGGTCGAGGTGCGCGCCGACGACCACCTGACGGTGGGCAACGACCAGCACCTGAAGCTCGGCAGTGGCCAGTTCATCGAGGCCGGTCAGGAAATCCACCTCTCCGCCGGGCTCAAGGTGGTGCTGGAAGCCGGCAGCGAACTGACCCTCAAGGCCGGCGGCAGCTTCGTCAAGCTGGACGGTGCTGGCGTCACCCTCAGCGGCGCCGACGTCAAGCTCAACAGTGGAGGCAGCCCCGGCACGGGCACCGTGGCGGCTCCTTTGCTGCCGGGCCTGCTCCAACAGGCTGATGCCGACCGGCCCGGGTTCCTCCTGACCCCGGCGCAGATCAATACCTTCAAGCGCAGCGCGCCCTTCTGCGAGGAATGCGAGAAGTGCAAGGAGGGAGTCTGTGCCGCAAGTGATGTCACACATGACTTGAGCTTTCTGGTTAGAAATAAAGGAACAGGGAAACCCCAGGCTAATGCACCCTATCGGATTCAACTCGAGTCGGGACAAATAGTTGAAGGCGTGACAGATGCTAAGGGGCTCACCCAGAAAGTCCAATCAGATCGTGCAGAAATTGCCAAGATAGAGGTATTCGAAGATGGCTACTGCTCAGCAGGCGCTAACACCCCTAGCGGATCAGACTCCTGCGGTTGTTGAGGTTTCTGGTATTGAGCCGAGCGGGTCTCAATGGGTTGCGCGATACCCAACAAGCACTGATGTTAGGGATCTTGAGTCTCCATTTCGCGAAGGGGTGGAACGATTTATAAATGCCTTGGAGCTGGCTGGCGCACAAGTCAGCATAGCTGCAACTTATCGCCCTCCGGAGCGAGCATTTCTAATGCATTGGGCATGGAAAATAGTAAAGCAAGGATACGATCCGAGAAGCGTTCCGGCGTACGCTGGTGGTGGCGTGAATATCAAGTGGGATCATGAGTCTGCCTCCGGGGGCTACGACGCCACCGCATCGGTAACTGCGGCAAGAGCTATGGTTGTTGGCTATGGGGTCATGGGGCTGAATGTCGCGCCAGCACTGAACTCAAGACATATACAAGGTATCGCAATAGATATGTCCATCAGTTGGTCAGGGACTTTAAGTATTTCCCGATCCAATGGAGAGATGGTGAACATATCATCGTCTCCCCGAAGCGGGATGAATCATGATTTACATGCGGTGGGGAGTACTTATGGTGTTATAAAGTATGTAGGTGGAAATGCTGATAAGCCTCACTGGTCGAATAATGGTCATTGATTATGTGCATAAAGAGAGCTTTGGTTTTACTTGCATTGCTTGTTACTTTTCAATCTGGATGTGCTAACGAGGCGGTGGATAACATTCCCGATGATGTCGTGAGTTTCATAAAAAAGCGTGAGGCTTGTGAAACTCTGCGCGGAGAAATTCCAGATTCAAACCCTGAAAACTCCAAGGAAATCGATGAAGTGGTCTCTCAGGTAAATTCAAAGTGCAAAGGCGCTGACATGGATTTAGCTCGGATAAAAGCAAAATACGCTGGTGACGAGCGTGTGCTAAACCGAATCTCAGGTTATGAGGAACATATAGAGTCCAATTGAAGAGAAACGATTACTTCATCTCTTTATTGTTGGCGGCATGAGTCTCTGAATATTGGGCGAGGGATGGCATCTGTGAGGTCAATGCAAGCAAAGGAATGGCTGGCTACTCAACCGCTGGCCGAAGGCGAGCGCCTGTATGTCGTGTTTAGCAGCGTGAGCGAGTCCGATCCGCTGAGTGCCTGGTTCCGCCGGGGACAGACCCAGGCTTCCCAGCCGCTCTGGAAGGGGACGCCCTATGCCGATTGGCTCGAGGTCATGCCTTACCTGGCCGAACTGTCCGTCGACAACGATTTCCTTACCTGGGCCGACGAGGTCGAGTCTGAGGATTGGGGGTGGCTGGCCGTTTCCAGCGGCGACCCCGAGCGCATCTTCGGGCACCTGCGCAGCCTGACCCAGGTACGGATGCCGGAAGGCAACGAAGTGTTCTTCCGCTTCTGGGATGGACGGCATCTCCTGCCGATCCTGACTTTCCTCGGTACCGATGCCGCGACCCTACTGCCGATGTTCGATCGCTACCTGATAAACGGCCGCGCCCTTCAGGCAGCCGAGGCGGTGCTGCCGCCCGAGCGGCCCTTCCCCTGGTGGACGCCGCCACAGGCGCTGCTGGACAGCCTGGCGCGCGAGGACAACAGCACCTTGTCCGCCAACCTCCTGCAATGGCTGCAGGAAGAACATCCCGACCTCTGTGACTGCCTGCCCGAAGCGAACCTGCGGTTGAAGATCGCCCATCTCGCCCGTCGCGGCAGTGACGTCGCCACTCTCAAGAACGCCCTGCTGGAACAGCTGGCGCTGGAGCTCAACTGATGGACCAGATTGCCGTAATCGAACAGGAGTTGAATGACTTCAGGAACAGCCTGACCCGGTACCGCGAGATGACCGAGAGCTGGTACGCCCGGACGGCCGATGCCGGTAGCCGCGCGACGGACCTGCCATCCCTGCTGGGTATGGAGCGCAGCATCCGGGCGGGTTCCAGCAGCAAGTCGGTGAGCCTGGGCGATAGCGACTTCGGTCTGGTCGCGCAGTGCCCGCTCAGCGGCATCCTGGAAATCGAGAGCAAGTTCGAGTCGGCCTACGAGGTGCCGCTGGGGCGCATACAGGTAGACGTCCGTTCCCGGGACGACAATAGCCTGCAGCAGACCCTGACCCTGGGCGACGACGGCAAGGCCAGCTTCAAGGGGCAGCCCGGCAAGTGGTACTCCATCCAGGTGAACTCCGCGGTCAGTGCGCAACAGGTCGACGAACTGTTCAGCCGCTACGATGGCCTGGCGAACCAGTTGGAGACCTGGCTGCGGGGGCAGTGGGCCGGTTTCAGGCCGCAATGGCAGGCCCATGGCGCATCGTCGGTGCTGTCGGCCGCCGGCACCGGCATCCTCGAAGGCAGCTGGCAGGCGGTGAAGGATGTCTGGGAAGGCATCAAGCTGATCTTCGAGATCCTCCAGGACCCGATGAAGTACGCCCACATGCTGGGCGACAAGGCCAGCGAACTGGCCGCCCTGGCCAAGAGCGCGCCGCAGAAGATGGCCCGGGTGATGCTCCTGGCCAGCGACGAGGCGGTGCTCTACCTGCTGCTGCGCAGCGCGACTCTCTGGCTTTCCGCATTGCCGCCGAGCCAGATAGCCGGTACGGCTGCCAAGGAAATCTCCCGCATCCTGGTCTCCGTGCTGATCGACATCCTCATCGCCATCGTCCTGACCGTCGCGGTCGAGGGGACGGGCATTGCCTACCTGGCGGTGCGCCTGGCCAAGTACGGCAAGCGTCTGGTCGATGCCGTCATCGGTTTCGTCAAATCGGTGTTCGGCATCCTCGAAGGCGTGCTCGACTACATCGAGAAATACCGTGTGGTGGCCGCCCGCGGCATCGCCAGCGGCGTCCAGCGTGGCAAGGCGGAACTGATCTGGGATGCGCGCAAGAACAGCACGCTGCGCGAAGTCGATGCCCGGCCCAACGTCGACCGCCAGGCCACGACGCCCAACGAGCGGCCGGCCCAGGCGTGCAAGGAAACCTGCACCGGTGGCGAACCGGTCTCCATGGTCACCGGCGAGGAACTGCTGACGCTCGACGATGCCAGCCTCGATGGCCTGCTGCCCTTCGTCTGGAGTCGCCTGTACCGCACCAGCGCGGTGGAGGTCGACCACGGCCTGGGGTACGGCTGGAGCCACGGACTGGCCCATCGCCTGCTGATCGAAGATGGGCAGGTGACCTGGATCGATCATGAAAACCGCCGCACCAGCTTCCCGCTGCCGGACCGGCAGCGGCCCGCCATCAACAACCGGCTGTCGAAGGCCGCCATCTTCATCGGCGCCGACCCGGCCGAACTCGTCCTGGCCCAGGCGGGCGACAAGCCGCGCTTCTACCACTTCCGCCACGACGGCAAGGGCGGCGACCTGGTCGCCATCAGCGATGCCTACGGCAACCGCCTTCACGTCGGCCGCGACCTCGCCGGCCGCATCAGCCGCCTGAGCAACGGCGCCGGTCGGGCCCTGGCGTTCCGCTACGAACACGGCCGCATCCAGGCCGTGGAATATCAGCAGCAGGTCCCGGCGGACACCGAGGAGGCCTCCTGGCGCAGCGTGCAGACACTGGCCAGCTACGTCTACAACACCGCAGGCCAACTGCTGGAGGCGCACAATGCGCTTGGCGAAATCGAGCGCTACCGCTACGACGAACAGCATGTGATCCTCGAACGCCACCTGGCCGGCGGCGCCAGCTTCTACTGGGCCTGGGAGGGCGCCGGCAAGCAGGCTCGCTGCGTGCGTCAGTGGTCGAGCATCGAGCCCCTGGACTTCCAGTTCGAATGGGACGACGAAGCGGGTACCGCGACCCTGCTCCAGAGCGATGGCGGCCGCCAGGTCTTCGTCCACGACGGCAACGCACGCCTGGTACGTCAGGTCGATCCCGACGGCGCGGTACACGAGAAAGCCTACAACCCGCAGGGGCAACTGGTGGCCGAGCGCGGCCCCCTTGGGGCCGTGACCGAGTACCACTACGACGAGGCCGGCCACCTGGTGGCCCTGGTGCCGCCGGAGGAAGAGCCCACCAGCTTCGAGTACCGCGACGGCTTCGTCAGCGCCGTGGAGCGCGGCAAGGCGAGCTGGCGCTACCGCCGCAATGCCCAGGGCGACGTCATCCAGCAAACCGATCCGGACGGCCATTCCACCTTCTTCCGCTACGACGAACGCGGCCGCCTGCTGCAAATCCAGCATCCCGACGGCAGCAGCCATCAACTGCTATGGAACGGCCTGGGCCAACTGATCGAGGAACGCCTGCCGGATGGCGGCGTGCGCCGCTATCGCTATGACGTATTCGGCCGCCAGATCACCCGCCAGGACGAACAGGGCGCCATCACCCGGTTCGAGTGGGATGCCCTGGGCCGCCTGCGCCAGGTCACCCTGCCGGGGGGCGCCAGCCGCGCCTACGAATACAACGCCTACGGCAAGGTGACGGCGGAGCGCGATGAGCTCGGCCGGGTGACCCGTTACGAATACGACGGTGGCCTGCACCTCGTCACCCGGCGCATCAACCCCGACGGCAGCCAGCTGCGCTACCGCTATGACAACGCCCGGCTGCTGCTCAGCGAGATCGAGAACGAGCGTGGCGAGCTGTACCGCCTCGACTACCACCCCAGTGGCCTTATCAGCCGGGAAACCGGTTTCGACGGGCGCACTTGCGCCTATGCCTACGACCTCAACGGGCACCTGCTGGAGAAGACCGAGTATGGCGAGGACGGCAGCGAACTCGTCACCCGCTACCAGCGCGACGCCTCGGGCCGCCTGTTGGTCAGAACGCAGCCCGACGGCAGCGAGGTCCACTACAGCTACGATGCCCTGGGCCGCCTGGTGGGCGTGGACGACGGCGAATGGCCGCTGGCCTACGAGTACGACCTGCAGAACCGCCTGACCCGCGAACACCAGGGCTGGGCGACCCTGCAATACGGCTATGACGCCCTGGGGCGGCTGAGCCATTGCCGGCTCCCGGATGGCAGCACCCTCGACTACCGCCACCGGGCGGGCGGCGAACTCAGCGCCATCGACCTGAACGGCCAGCGCCTGACCAGCCACCAGTTCAGCTTCGGCCGGGAACGCCAGCGCCAGCAAGGCCAACTGCTCAGCCAGTACCAGTACGACGAACAGGGCCGGCTTCTCGCCCACCAGGTCAGCCAGCGCGAGCGCGCGCTGTACCAGCGGCGCTACAGCTACGATGCCGGCGGCAACCTCGCCAGCGTCGAAGACAGCCGCAAGGGCGCGCGCAGTTACCACTACGACCCGCTGGACCGCCTGGTCGCCGTGCGCGGCGACCTGCCGGAAAGCTTCGCCCACGACCCGGCGGGCAACCTGCTGACCCAGAATGCCCAGCAGGGCGACCCACGGCAGGTCAACGTACAGGGCAACCGCCTGCTGATGCAGGGGGACTGCCACTACGACTACGACGCCTACGGCAACCTGCTCCGCGAACGCCGCGGCGCCGGGCAGAAGCTGGTCACCCAGTACCGCTACGACAGCCAGCACCGCCTGGTGGGCGTGCAACTGCCCGATGGCCGCCAGGTCAGCTACCGATACGACGCCTTCGGCCGGCGCATCGCCAAGGAAGTGGACGGCAAGACCACCGAATTCATCTGGCAGGGCGACCGCCTGGTCGCCGAAAGCGGCGCAGGCCGCTACCGCAGCTACGTTTACGAACCCGGCAGCTTCCGCCCGCTGGCCATGCTGGACGGCGAAGGCCCGCTGAAGGCCGAGCCCTTCTACTACCAACTCGACCACTTGGGCACACCCCAGGAACTGACCAGCTACGGCGGCGAAATCCTCTGGTCAGCCCGCTACCGCGCCTACGGCAACGTCGCCCGCCTGGAAGTGGCGGAAATCGACAACCCGCTGCGCTTCCAGGGGCAGTACTACGACGCGGAAACCGGCCTGCACTACAACCGGCATCGTTACTACAATCCCAACACTGGCCGTTTCCTGACCCCGGACCCGATCAAGCTGGCGGGTGGGTTGAACCACTACCAGTACGTGCCTAACCCGACGGGGTGGGTGGATCCGTTGGGGTTGGCTCAAGTTTCCAACGACTGCCCTCTACAGAGACGGGTAGAACTAAATGAAAAATATGAGCGGACAGGCGATCTTCAAGCTGATATTACTCAGCGTGGTAGACGTGAGGTTGCAACTGAGTTTTATCGATCTCAAGGATTTGATGAGGCTAGTATCCCGGGCCACTTGAATGGTATCGATTTTACCCAGTCGGTAAACGTAGAGACTTTAAATAGAGGTAAACGAGTTTATCAATACCAGTCTCCGGGGGCGCCTCAGGGAAACTATTACTCAATAAGTTCTAGTACAACTCCATCGGAGTTGGGGATAGGTGCGTTGGGTGAAAATCGTGCTGCTCGTACAGTAGAACTTAAATTAAAAGGGGTTTATCTGACGAATGAAAAAACAAAAGTCTTGAAGTCGACCGCAAAGGAAATCGACGATACATGGTCTGTTAGAGGTATCTCCCAACCATCTAGCGGTGGCGGTACTCAGGTGTTTACAGGGATGAAAGAAAACTTTGAGAAAATTGATTAGCTGGAGCCGTTATGGATCAAAAAGCTCTATATGAAGTTGTGAGAAAATGTGGTGCAAAGGTGATTTTATTTTCGGATCACCCGGATTTTTTTTCATCTTGGTCAATTAGAGTCTTAAAAAATGGGAAGAATTATCTGATTGAGAATGATGGGCGGGATGGTTGGATGTTTTTTTATATAGAATTAGGGGAGGGGAGGCTCCAGGAGAAAGAGCGGCTGATCTCGCAATCTTTAAGTGAGTCAGAGATCCTATGCCAGTGTGAGGCATGGTTGTCAGGTTTGTCATAAGGTTTATTATTTTCTCATATTGGGATTCTAAATGAATTATAAATTACAAACCATGTTTCCATGATCTTCACGCCACTCGTCCTCATTTTTTAATGCACTCTAAAAAGATCTAAATCATTAGGCTGTATTGGTTTGGAGAGATTGGAGGCTGAACTGAAGAATAATATGGCGCAAGATATATGGGGCTGATTGGGGGCGTATGCTGAGATAGCCCAAGAGCTTCCTGCTGAGACTCCTGAGAGAAGACGATGGGTAGCCATATATGCGATTTCATCAGTTGAATATGGTTCGACTACGTATGCGTTTTTGAAAAGATTTAAGGGGGAGGATGTGTCACGGCTAAGTCTTGTTGAATACGATAACTTCTATGTAGAGGATATCAGTACTGTTGGAGAACAAGGGGCGATTCGGAGGAACTTATGTTTGATGCTCTTGAAAGAATAAATATAAATTTGAGTTTTTCTACCTGTCTGTGGTGTTGCGAATTCTCTCTTTGGTTTTGTAAAGAAGAAATTTGGCTGAGTTCATGAAGAAAGACTAAGTATGGTTTGATTGGCGTGATGGGTAATTTTTCGTCATGTTTAAGGCAGAGATTGATAAGTTACTGAAGCCCGGACAGGGAAATACGCTCATATTAGATTCCTCTCTTGAGCTACCATTAGCTTTTCTAGAAAGCAACAAGCTGATCGAAATTAGTGACGGCTTATATCACTGCCACCTTGTAAGTTTGGCAGCTTCCGCCCGCTGGCCATGCTGGACGGCGAAGGCCCGCTGAAGGCCGAGCCCTTCTACTACCAGCTCGACCACCTGGGCACTCCGCAGGAACTGACCAGCTACGGCGGCGAAATCCTCTGGTCGGCCCGCTACCGCGCCTACGGCAACGTCGCCCGCCTGGAAGTAGCGGAAATCGACAACCCACTACGCTTCCAGGGGCAGTACTACGACACGGAAACCGGCCTGCACTACAACCGGCATCGTTACTACAATCCCAACACCGGCCGTTTCCTGAACCCGGACCCGATCAAGCTGGCGGGTGGGTTGAACCACTACCAGTACGTGCCTAACCCGACGGGGTGGGTGGATCCGTTGGGGTTGTCTGATGTATGTCCACAACCAGTGAACGGTGGTACATGGAAATTTAATCCCGAAGTAGATGTTGACTTAAGAACTGCTCCTGGGACCTCCTATCAGCAGATGACTGCTGGTTTAGATGAGGCATTTGAACGAACCAAAATTCCTAAAAGTGAATTTGAGGTTACTAAATGGGGGAAGGATCAATATGGTAAGTCATTCCCCACCGAATGGCGCGTTTTAAAAGGAAAAATAGAGGGGCAGAGGTTAATATCGATGATCCATCTCTAGTGGTGAGTTCTGATGGGCCACGAGACCCACATATAGGTTATCAAACCCCAGGGAAAAGAGGTGAGGGAGGGGCCGTAAGAGGTCATGTACTGGTATCTCGTGTTCCAGTTTTACGTGCAAGGATAGGAGTGCAACAGTGAATTATCTCGAGATTGAAATAGACGAAGAAATTGAGAAGCATGGTTTCTTGGTAAGTAAATTAAGAGAGGAGGAGCTTCGGTCCTTGATTTCCTTTTTGAATACAAGGTTTTTTGAAGGAGGTGAGGGGCTTGATTCTTCTAAAATGTGCGTAACTAGTAAAGAGCATGATCCGTTCTTTTGGAAAAAAATTAAGTATTTAGGCTGGGAGGGGGCAGTGTTGATAGTCTTCGATATTAGCTGGCATGGATGGAGATTTTCATCAATCGAGCAAGTTGAATTACTGCTTTCTGAAACAACAGGATACCCATTCTGGCTGGCAAACTCCAATGGATGTGAATTGATATTCTTTGATGATCATGATTGCGTGGGTAGATCAATTGTAAATATTTAGAATGTAATTGTAAGCTCTCTTTGTAATAGTGTTTGGCGTAGATCGCATCTCTCTATTTTTCTCTTTTTTCAGGTGGCTAAGATTTTGATACTATTCCTGTAATATTCAACGGTCTGATGTTGTGGTGGTTGATTGGTTTGGTTGAGTTTTTGCTGGAATTATATAAAGGATGATGGGTGGTTTTTTAATAGTTCTTTAATAGGGTGGGAGGACTAATGACTGCCTTCCAGATAGGGGATTTATTTGGAGTATTATGGAGCGTCTGAGGATGAGAGGAAAGTTGTTTCTTCTCTCCTAGGTTTGAAACTGTCTGAAATGGGACAGGATTGGGAGTTTACGCTCTCCGATGCTGATTTAATTGCACCTGCAATAAACATTCTTTTGAAGCGTGAAGAAGATTGGGGGGTGAGAGCAGCAGTCGCGTGCATTATGATATCTAGTTTGTATGAGTATTATCGTGACAAAGGAGAGAGTCACCCGCTCCTTTCTGATGCGTTGATTGCGCTGCGGAAGGACGAAAGTATATTAATTGCAATGCTGGATTTTTGGAAGAGCGGCGGGGGAAGTAAATATATCATTGATATATTGAAGGATTGACTTCTTGGTGGTTTTATATGCCTTGAATATAAGGCTTTCGCGTTCGACGCAAGACTAGCGTGGCTGCACTTACGGGGGGATATTCTAATATTTCAATTTTTCGAGACCTGCAAGAACGGAGTTATTTAAATCGCTCGATATTACGCCTAGAGTAATGTCACCTGCTTAGAAGTGGCGGGAATTGACAGCACACCGCGATTCCTTGGGTGGTACAGCCTGCACTCCAACCGGCATCGTTACTACAATCCCAACACCGGCCGTTTCCTGACCCCGGACCCGATCAAGCTGGCGGGTGGGTTGAACCACTACCAGTACGTGCCTAACCCGACGGGGTAGGTGGATCCGTTTGTAGCCCATGCATATGTCCTGGAGGCAAGGAGCCTAATAAAACCTCAGCAGGAGCTCGTTATAGAGAGATAGTCTCATCTGTTGATGGCAGAATAATAAATGAGTATACGGCTTTAGATAATGACCCTCTTAGTGCTGCAGCAAAAACTGCTTCTGAGCAGCAAGGTAGTCTAGCTGCAACATTCTCGGGAGCTCGTTATGCTGAAATGGAGTTAAATAAAGATACAGTTGTGCTTGGCACCCTGAACAAGCCAAGGAGTTTGGCGCTTTTTGGTCTCTTGATAGACTTTCGAGAAGCTTGCAGACACGTATTGACTCCGCGTTGCTACCTGAATGGGGTAAGCTTAGAAACAACCCAATCCAAAGGCAGCAAGCTACTAGGTATACCATGGTTATCATACCTAAAGGCACAAAGATCTATATTGGTGAAGTCGGATCTCAAGGAGGAGTATGGACTGGTGGCGGGAGTCAGCTTCTGATAAAGGATGGTTCAGTGCTTCCTGATTGGAAGTCGGGGGAGGGTATTTTGAAATGACATGCGACTGTTCATTGCTTAGAGAAACTGGAGGGTTTAATAGCTTTCCAGATTATGAGTCTCATCTTCAACTACTTCGCAATAGTGATCTTTTTTCTCCTGTGGTAGTGGGAAGCAAATATACTGATATAGGTGGGCTTGAGGAGTTTTGGTTTGAGTGTAAACGATGTGGGAGTGTTTGGAGACTGGTAGAACCAGACCCTCCCTTCAGAGGGATGTGGGCCAAGGTGTAAAGGCATCTGGCTAGATCTCTACTTTTTAGACGGTCGACATGTTTTGATAGATGAGGTCTAGTCAGACTCAAATCGAGATATCGAAAACTGAGGGTATATTTTGAAGAAAGTATAAAGTTTCTGTCTGCACTACAACCGGTGTTGTTACTAAAATCCCCGCAACGGCTTTTTCCTGGCTTCGGACCCAATCGGGTTGAGCCATTACCAGTATGTGCCTAGCCCGACGGGGTGGGTGAATCCGTTGGGGTTGGCTAGTGCGAAAGCCCAGTGCCCTTCAGGGGCGAGGCCAGATTTTTACGTTGGTCCTTCTGGCCCGGAGTCTACACTGCCGGCAACCGGATATAGATATATGCGATACATGAATTATGATGGCTCAGTAAATAAATATGCTGAAATGACTATGGGGTCAAAGTCCGCTCCTGCTACGTATGTCGGATTTGAGAGGTATCAAACAGGGAGTTCTGCTAGAGGCGCTTTTCAGATCAAGGGGCGAGAGTTTGGTCATGACGAAAGTGGAGCTGGTTCATGGAGTGATGCCAGATTGAGAGGACAGTTTGATACTCTCCAGTTATATGAGTCCGGAGTTCCTCAGGCTCGGGTACCATACTGGAAAGGAGATACTGAAAAAGAAAAGCTTGAGTTGTTTGCTAAAGCATATCCTCAGTATGGGAGTGGTGGTGCGGTGCAATTGCATCTAGATGGAAGGATGCTAGATTTTGATAAGGTCGATATTCGCCCGGAGAATTGATGGAAAAATATTTCGTGTTGGCAAGTAAGGATGTTCCTGGAAGAAGTGGGAATGATCCAGAATGGCCAAAGAAAATAGCCTACTCTCCCTTTTTGAGACGCTTTTTATTTCTGGAGGGCTCAGGGCATGGTCTTATGGGGGGAGTGCTTCGCGAAGAAGTTGCTGGACAAGACAAGTGGAGAGTTGTATTCGAAGAGCTGAGGGCTGAGTGGATACTGAATTTTTTGAAGGATAATGATGGTCTTGATTCTGAGGAGCTATTGAGAGCGCTAGAAGAAAAGCTTGGTAGGTTGGAAGTTATTAATTATTAGCTTTATGGGCTCTTATTGTTTGGTGGGTGTGGGGTTGAAATGTATGAGGTTTAATGTTTTTTTTGTAAGTATGGGCGATTTTCTATAGGGGGAGAAGAAGGCTCAGGAAGGTCTATATTTCAATGCCAATAAGTAATGGTATGGTTGATTATGAGGAGTATTTTGAGGCAGATAAGGCTGCTTTTGGTTTATATATGAGCAACCAAAGTTTGGCTTTGCCATTTGTCAGGCGTTGTCGCAATCGAGAAGTAAATGATTTGTTAATGGTTCAGCCTGGGAGGGATCGCGGAGTTGCAACCTGGGATTTATATGGAAAACACAGTTGTAGATAGCGTGACGTACAAGCCGGAGAGGCTATTGCACAAAACCTCGGGTGAGCTTGTTTCAGAGTGAAGAGGCAACGAGCCGGGTCGTTGGTCATGCTGGACGGCGAAGGACCACTGAAGGCCGAGCCCTTCTACTATCACTCGACCACCTGGGCACTCCGCAGGAACTGACCAGCTACGGCGGCGAAATCCTCTGGTCGGCCCACTACCGCGCGTCGCTCGCCTGGAGGTAGCGGAAATCGACAACCCGTTGTGGTTTCAGAAGCAGTATTACGCTGCTCACTTACTGAAGCTTCTTTCCCGAATACTTCACTCTCTGCTTCCTTGGCGCTATTCGTCATGGCCATTGTCGCAATGAAACGAGCATCTTCCCTTCTGCTGGTTAGTCTGAAGGCCTTTACGGGCGCTCAGTGAGGGGAATCATGGGATGCGATCTTCAGGGGCGGGTGATCGCCGCCACCTGCGCATTCGGCAGCCTTGGCCTGGCGTTGGCCGAGGTGGCGCGGGTAGGAGCTGCCGGGGGGGCTGATGGGGGCGGCGCTCCTCGGGGCTAGGCGTGGTGATGCTGCTGGTACCGGACGGCTCGTCGCTGGCGGTAAACCTGGCGCTGCTGGCCATCGCCAGGGCCACTTTGTTCGCTGCGGCGGGACTGCTGGTGGAGGGCATGCGGCGAATGGTTAGGCGTGCAGCGTGTGGATATCTTCCACCTGACGCTGAGGCAGAGCCGAGTTGAGCGGCCAGAGCAAAGCTGGCGTAAGGCCGGCGTTTCCCGCGGGCATTAAAAAAGCCGGCTTGTGGTCGGATTTTTTAGTTTATAAGTATTTGATTTTGTTGATTAATATTTATGTTTTCCATTTTAACCCACACCTTTACCCACACCAATTTCTACGCTAGAAAATGATCGCCTTTTGTGTGCAGCGACCGCAGATTGGGGCCAAAGGCCGGTGTGCAGAAATCGTCATTCATTTGTTCAGTGGTACCAACAGCATTTCCTACGTTCATCAGAGTTTAGGCATGCTCAACCGCTCCCCGGGCGGCAGTCGCACCTAGACGTTAGCCGGGAAGTGTGAGGCTTCTGGACATATTTCATGGGGCTTTTCTGGTCTTGTGTGATTTGTATACCCAGTTTTGAATTCATTGGTGCTGATGCGATCCTGTGTGCGGCGAGCGTTGAGTATTGCTGGTGCTGCCGCCTTCGCTTGTCATCAGGTATCGCTGGGCGTCGACAGCTGTAGATCCTCCAGGGGCGGTTAGGTGGATCTCGCCGTGGCCGGGGCGACAATCGGCCGAGTCGAACCAGTGCCATCGGATGAGCAGCTTTGCGTGTGCATGATGGGCCTGGCGAATCGCGCGGTTGAGCGTCAAGGGCGTATTAAGGGGAGATGGCTTTCGCTGATTCGTGATCGCCTGTACCGGGGCGGGAGGGAAACGATACCGTTGCTGCCGACTCTATGGTCACGATGCATCAAGGTCGGTGCTTGCCATGGGAAGCTTACGGGTGAGAGGCCGCAATCTCCCGGCCCGCGCCTATGTTCTGCCTGCGGCGCAGCGCTGATCAAGTGGATGAGGTAAACCTCAGGTCGCCCTATTTTAATAGCGTCAGAGTAGAGGCTGATTATTCTCGGTCGGTAAATATAGTATCCCGGAGTGCGATGTATTCGATAGCTTCCTTGATGCTTTTCATCATGGGGGCGACATGTTGCTCAATTTCTTTTTCATCGACTGCGGGCGGGGTCTCGTCTTTCCTTGATAGCTCCCAGCGTGCAAGCAGTTTTAAATATTTTTCTGCATGCTTTAAAGCTTCGTCGCGTTGTTTTCTTAAAGATGATGCCGTCTGAGTGGCAATCTTCCTTTCCCTTGAAATCGAATCTTTCAGTTTTTTCTCGTAATCGATTTCTGCTTTAAGTTCTCTCTCTTCTATTCCTAGAAGCTCTGTAATGATGGCGGTATCATTTTTTTTGTATTTCTTGGAAAGCCTGTTCAGGCTTTCGATGCTTTCTTTTGTAAGCGTAAAGGTAACAGGCTTTCTGCCGTTGCTGTCGGAGCGATAGCGGCGTTGCCGTATTGCGCTCTGGAGTTTCATGACTAACTCCGGCTTGTCCTGCTGAACTTGCCTAATCACGGTTACAACTTTTTCGTACGAAATGATTCGACGAAGAGCATGGTCGTCCAGTGTCAGAAGATATTTCTCGTCTAGCCGCTGACTGAGATATCTGGCGGCCCATCGCCACTCATCCCCTTCGCTGCGCAACCACTTCAATGTCATCTCTCTCTCAGCCATTTCATCCCCCTCGACGGGTGTCGAACCATGCTCAGCCAAACGTGCAAAATTTATCCGTTACCAAGACGTCTGACAATAGTCGTGTGGTTCGTTCGTCAATACGTTTTGTTTGTGGTACGGTAATGTTTTGTTGCGTAGTATGGTTCGTTACTGTAACAATTAGTGATAAATACAGGGTGTAAAATACACGCTTTGGATGGGAATGCTCATCGATGAATTTGCGCTACGAAAAAATTCTTGGATGTGGGGTTTCATGCTCTCCAGATGCTCGGTTTCTGCTTGAGGTTATTGCAGCAGATCCGGCCTCTCAGGATGGGCTGGCTGTGAAGCCGCTGGCAAAGTGGCTCCATCTGGACGAGAAGGTCGTTTTGTCAGCGTTCAGTGAGCTTGTGGAGTTGGGTGTCTTCGAGCGTCTGGTTGGTGCTCGGTTAGGGCGTGGTGGACGGGCACCAATCAGCTATAGGCTGCTTCCAGGTAAGCGGGGCGCATTGGCGGATGAGCCATATCTCCGGCACGGTGAGTTGTTGCGTGCGATTTTTTCAGGGGCGGACTTAGCGTTTCCTGTTTTAAGGCTTAAGCCAGTCAATGGAGCAAGTTCCACGGCATCTAAGAGAGGAGCGCGCCAACCCCCTGGCGGTCGTGGAAGATTAAGTCTCCGTAACCGTGTGCTGTTTGCTGTTTTGCTTTCGCGTGCGGATCAGTTTGGTGAGGTTCAACTTGGGCTGCCGGAGCTTAGCCAGCTTTCAGGAATGCAGATCGAGCAGGTGAAAAACCGTCTGCACCGGCTGATGACCCTTGGGCTAATTCGGCGGCATATTTCAGGTCTTTCGAGCAAAGTGTTCGCAACGGGGAGGGTCCACAGCACTTATTTCCTCAATGTCGATGCTGTCAGGGCTCAGGGTGCGATAGCGGTCCACATCGCCTCTGATTCTGACGCAAAAGCAGATGATCACGCGCACACTCTTTGGTTAGCCATTGATGAGCATCTTGCTGGTGGTAGATCGAGAAATGCTAATAAAATGTCTGCCAGCATTCTGGAGTTCTTCTCTTCGGCTGGGCGCAGCCGACGCCCATTTTTTTATCTGCAGCATCTGCTTTATCGATACGCGTCTTGGCTTGTCTCTAGCCACTGGAAAGATCTGGCCGAGGGCAAGGTGGTTAACGATTTAGTTTTGCGGGAGCTGATTGCGAAAGACTTTTTCCGAGAGCCTGTCCCTGATCGATTGGGTGAGTTGGCAACTGAGACTTCTGGTGAGGTCAGCGGAAAATCTCCGGATGCGCGTCTGGCTAGGAGAGGGGGGATTGATTTTGGTGAGGTGTGTGAGCGTATCTATTCGTGGGCTTTAGAAATTGCACATGAATGCAGGACACGGTTTGGACAAGTGTCTGAGGTGGATTTCTCTGCCGCTCAAATTCGAATCCTTCCGGTGTCGGACGACCTCGGATACAAAGCACTCACGATTCTGTATCAACCAGTCCCTGAAGGGGTAGGCCGTTTTGCGGTGTTTGAGGCGTCGGCCCGAGGTGCGCTGAAACGATTGCCTGCAAGAAACGACACTGAGTTGGCTCTGCAGAACCGAATGGACTTCGGATTGGTTACCTTACCACGCAAGGTAAGAAGAGCCCGGGCACAGTAAAAAAAACCATTTTTTGCCAATCCTCTGAACGAACACGAGGAGCCCGTTCATGAGGATCATCCGTCTGAAAGAAGTCATCGATTCGACCGGCTTGGCACGGTCGACCATCTACAAGTACATCGGGGAGGGTACCTTCCCGAAGCCCGTCTCGCTGGGTGACCGTTGTGTCGGTTGGGTAGACAGCGAGGTGCACGACTGGATCCTGGCTAGAATCGAAGAGCGTGATTCGGCTGAGGACACTCCTGTCCGATTGGGTCGCCTGGGTGTGGTTGGTTAAACACTAAATATCTGCGCCATGACCGGCGTTAGTCGGTCATGGCGTCTATGCCGGCTGGGTGGAGTCGAGTCTTGGAATCAGCTAATTCCCACAGTGCTCCACCTGGAAGAACGCTCGGCAGGCAAGGTGATGTTGCTCCCCATCACCTTGCCTTGCTGGGGAGAGCGATCCTTCGTTGAGCTGGTTTTATTTATATAGGGATAGGTCTACAGACCCACTGGATTTACCCCTATCAAACCGGACTCGTTCACCCACGCTTGGAGACTCCCACGTCTGCATAGATCACCTTCGAATGGACTCCACGTGAGCCTATCCCACCCGAATAGGGTTCACCTACTAAGCACAGTCTTCATCCAGCCATCATCACTCATGAGTCAGCAGTCAATGGTCTTGGCGATAGCCACCATCAGCCAGTCCTTTCTCGATAAATAAATACTCAGCCAGTACCTGGTATGCGATCACAAACCAATCAGGTACTCATCATGAGCAAACGTACTTCCACCTATCTCTCCCAATCCGATATCTCCATCCGTATCGAGCGTTTCGTAAGGGCTGTCGAATCCTCCAGCAGTCCTGCCTACGAGACCATTCGTACACGCTCAGGGCAGGAGCGAATGCAACCCACCAACCTGTCCAGCCACTTCGAGCACATGCAGTCGATGGTCGACTTCTTCGATGATCGATGCTCGTACAGCTACAGCGAGCATCTGCAGGTATTCCTGCAGGCTTGCCAGGACATCGGTTTGGACAGGGACCTGGTTTGCCCGCATGGTCAGGGCTATCTGAGCTATCACCAGAGCATGAATGCCTTGGTCGACAGGATCCGTGAGCTCACCAAAGCCCCGTGGTATCGACGCAGAAAGAACGACCGTACCCATCAAGCCAAGCAGCAACAGATCGACGTCGCTGAGTACGCCGACTGGGTGCTGAATCTCTGCGCACGTACGGTGGTGGTACGGGTGGATCTGCATTACCGGGCAGTGGTGCAGAGCAGGCTGCGAGTCGAGCAGGTGTTTGACGACCTGGAGGCGCTCACGAGGGCTCGGGAGCGTAATCCGATCTTCCAGCACGAGACGGGATACATCTGCTCGGTGGAGCAGGGGGAGGAGAGGGGCATTCACATCCATGCCGCCTTCTTCTTCACCGGAGAGCACGTCTGGAGTGACCGCTACAAGGCTCAGCAGATCGGCGAGTTGTGGGTGGAAATCACGAGAGGGCAGGGCTACTACCACAGCTGCAATGAGGACAAGGAGAGCTATGGGGATGCCTGTGGGGTGGGCGTGGTGCGTCGAGGGGATGCGCACATGCGGACCAATGTCATCGAGGCGATGCGCTACCTGGCGAAGGACGGCCAGCATCTGCGGATGAGGCCTGCAAGGGCTCGTTGCTTCCGCGTGGGACGACGGCAGAAGTTGTTCCGTGGCATCCGGTAGGGCGGGGTAGGTTTCAGGCCGACTCAGTAGAAAAAACCAATCCGGCACCTGGTATGAAACCCAACAACCAGGTGCCGTGCCATGATCAACTTTTCTTATCCCCAGCCACGCCAACTGTCTCAAGCTGATGCTTCCATGATGATTGATTACTTCGTGGAACACATCGAACTCTCTAGTGAGCCTGCGTTCATCATCACGACTAGCCGCTCTGGGGAGGAGCGCGCCGTAGCCACTTCGGTTGGACAATTCCTCGTGGATCTCCAACCGATGTATGACTTCGCGATCTCTACGGACGGCCACGCAGTCAGCGAAAAGCTACGGGTTTTTCGGGAGGCTTGCCAGGACGTCGGCATTGAGTTCAGTCCGTTGGTAGGCATCACCTGCCTGGACGAGAGTGAAAGCCGTTACCTCAGCGAGGTGGAGACGTTCAATTGGCTCGTGGATCGAATCCGTGAGAGAGCCTGTGGTAAGCGCTACCTGCGTGAGCGGTACGACTGCCGTTACCGGACCGAGAAGAACCAGGTGGCGGTTTTCAACTATGCGAAGGCAGTACTGGAAAAACGTTCTCGAACGGTGATCGTGCGGATCGACTTCTCGTATCTCGGTGGTGCTTTGGTGGATGTGCAGGTGAAGCAGCTCTTTGAAGATCTGAGGCGCTTCATGCTCCAAAGGAGGGGTAGCTCGATCTTCAAGCATGAGGTAGGGCACACCTACTTGGTGGGGCAGGATGCGGACAAGGGATACCTCATCCGTACGACGTTCTTCTTCGATGGTACCTACGTCAAAAGCGACTGGAACAAGGCGAGAAGCATCGGCGAGTTCTGGAGCGGGGTGACTCAAGGCCGAGGAGGCTACTTCAGTTCGAACCATGACATGAGCCGCTACTGGGGCGAGCTGGGTGTTGGAGTATTCGATCATCCCGATGAAAGAGCCATCGTCAACATCGCTCATGCAATACGTCGTCTATCAGGCTTCGCAAAGCCTCTTCGTATTAAGCCAGTAGGCGCCAGGTGCTTCCATCTGGGAGCGGTTCGATAGTTTGGGATGATGGTCGAGCTCCCGACTTTCAGTAGGGCGGGGCGAGTTCTACATATCTGGTTTAGGTCCCGTCGCCTAGCTGCCCCATGCGCAATTGCACTTACTTGACCACCTGATTGCATTCGACTTGACCAAGCACTTGCATCGGATCTGACGCATCACACCGCATGGCCATGGCCGACAGGGAACGAGCACAACCCATAGCGGACGGTCAGAGGGCGATGTCCGGGTATCGACGAGGGTCTCTGGGCGAACCGCTCGGCGAACCAAGCTCCAGGCGCCAGTAGCCTACGTCGTGCCATTGGCCCAGCTTGAAGCCGACTTGCGGGAAGGTGCCGATGTGCCGGAATCCCAGCAGCTCATGCAGGCCGACGCTACCGGCGTTGGGCAGCGCAATGCCGGCATAGGCCGCGTTGAATCCCTGTTTGGTAAGGATCGGAAGCAGTTCCGCGTAGAGTCTGCGGCCAACACCAGAGCGACGCTCGCTCTCCGCGATGTAGACGGTGACATCCACTGCCCATCGATACGCGGCACGCGCCCGGTGCTGGCTGGCGTAGGCGTACCCAACCAGGCGCCCATCGCGCATTGCGACGAGGTACGGATAGGTCTGCAGAGTCGTGACGATCCTTTGCCGCATCTCCTCAATGGTCGGCGGTATTTCCTCGAAGGAGATTGCCGTGCCTGCCACTATCGGGGCGTAGATAGCCTGGATCGCAGGAGCATCTTCGGGGCGTGCTTCTCTGATTTCGATGGGCATGGCGACCTCAGATGGAGCGCTGATTGACGCGGGTGGAGAGCTGCTCGGCGCTTTCCTTGCGCTCCGAATAGCGATCCACCAGGAACTCCTGACGATCACGCAGCAGCAGGGTGAACTTCACCAGTTCTTCCATGACGTCGACTACACGATCGTAGTACGCCGAAGGCTTCATGCGCCCGGCGTCGTCGAACTCCAGGTAGGCCTTGGGCACCGAGGACTGGTTGGGGATGGTGAACATGCGCATCCAGCGGCCGAGCACGCGCAACTGGTTGACCACATTAAACGACTGCGAGCCGCCGCAGACCTGCATTACCGCTAGCGTCTTGCCCTGCGTGGGGCGGACGGCGCTAAGTGCTAGGGGAATCCAGTCGATCTGCGCCTTGAATACCGCGGACAGTGCGCCGTGGCGTTCGGGGGAGCACCACACCTGGCCTTCCGACCACTGCACCAGGTCACGCAGCTCCTGCACCTTGGGGTGCTCCACGGGGGCGTCGTCAGGCAGCGGCAGGCCGGATGGATCGAAGAGGCGAGTCTCGGCGCCGAAGTGCTCCAGCAGGCGCGCGGCTTCTTCCACCAGCAGCCTGCTGAAGGAGCGCTCGCGGGTCGATCCGTACAGCAGCAGGATGCGCGGTTTGTGTTCGCTGGCGCGGGGCGTCGGCGGCGGCGCGTCGAACAGCGAAAGGTCGAGGTTGGGCAGTTGCTCGGACATGTTCTCCTCCTCTTCAGAGCGCGCCGATGCGATCCAGCTCGCGCTTGAGTTCATCTCGGGCGAGGGTATCGAAGGGCAGCGCGAAAAAGGCCTGGCAGCGCCGCTCGATACGGGCCAGCGTGGCGCGGAAGGCGGCATCGATCGAGGCCTCGTCACCCACGACATCGGAAGGGTCTTCCAGTCCCCAGTGGGACTTCAGCGCGGGGCCGAAATAGACTGGGCAGGCTTCGCCGGCGGCTTTGTCGCAGACGGTGATGACGATGTCCGGCGGGTTGCCCGCGAAGGCGTCGTTGCCCTTGCTGCTCAGGCCCTCGGTGGAGATGCCGGCCTGCTGCAGGGTGGTGAGGCTGCGTGGCAGCACCTGTCCCTTGGGGAAGCTGCCGGCGCTGACTGCCTCGAAGCCTGCCGGAGCCAGATGGTTGAACAGCGCTTCGGAAAGGATGCTGCGGCAGCTGTTGGCCGTGCACATGAACAGGACTCGCATGGAAGGCTCCTCCGCTCAACGCGGACGTCAGAGGCCCAGGCGCAGCGCCAGGGCCGAAAGGGTGATCAACAGCACAGGCAAGGTCAGGAGAGTGCCGACCCTAAAGTAGTAGACCCAGGTGATGCGCATGCCCTTGCGCTCCAGCACGTGCAGCCAGAGCAATGTGGCGAGGCTGCCGATGGGCGTGATCTTCGGGCCGAGGTCGCAGCCAATCACGTTGGCGTAGATCATCGCCTCGCGCACCAACCCCTCCGCACTACTGGCCTGGATCGACAAGGCGCCGACCAGCACGCTGGGCATGTTGTTCATCACCGAGGACAGCAGCGCCGAGAGCAGGCCGGTGCCGATGGCAGCGCTCCACAGTCCCTGCTCGGCAAGCCGGTCGAGCAGGTGGGTGAGGATGTCCGTGAGACCGGCGTTCTTCAGGCCGTAGACCACCAGGTACATACCCAGGGAGAACACCACCACCTGCCAGGGCGCTTCGCGCAGCACGCGACGGGTGGAGATGCGGTGGCCGTGGGCGGCGACGGCGAAGAGGATCGCTGCACAGACAGCGGCCACGACACTGACCGGGATGCCCAGCGGCTCCAGGGCGAACAGGCCGACCAGTAAGACCAGCAGCGTCCACCAGCCGACGATGAAGGTGGCGCGGTCGTGAATGGCGGCTTTGGGTTCCTTCAGCGCATCGAGGGCATACTGCCTCGGGATATCCCGGCGGAAGAACAGGAACAGCACCAGCAATGTCGCGGCCACGCTGGCGAGGTATACCGGCACCATTATCGACGCGTACTCGGCGAAGCCCAGCCCGAAGTAGTCGGCCGAGACGATGTTCACCAGGTTGGAAACCACCAGCGGCAGACTCGCGGTATCGGCGATAAAACCGGCTGCCATTACGAATGCCAGAGTCGCAGCCGGCGAGAAGCGCAGCGCGAGCAGCATCGACATGACGATGGGGGTGAGGATCAGCGCCGCGCCATCGTTGGCGAACAACGCGGAGACAGCCGCACCGAGCAGCACGCAGAAGGCGAACAAGCGGTAACCGCTGCCGTTTGCCCAGCGCGCCACGTGTAGCGCGGCCCACTCGAAGAAGCCGGCCTCATCCAGTAGCAGGCTGATGATGATGACGGCGATGAAGGTGGCGGTGGCATTCCAGACGATGGCCCACACGGTTGGGATGTCGTGCAGGGAAACCGTGCCGGCGGCCAGGGCGATGATCGCGCCCAGGGCGGCGCTCCAGCCGACTCCGAGGTCCTTGGGCTGCCAGATGACCAGAATGAGGGTGAAGACGAAGACAGCAACGGCGACCAGCATGGGAGGACTTGCTCGGCGGTGATCAGCAGCAGGCGGCGTCACGGACGGGGCGGCCGTCCATGTTCTGCAGGCGGAGGGTGTTGTCGGCCAACCATTGCGCGTTGGCCAGCAGGGTTACCTGCAGCATTTCGTGTACCCAGGCGGGTAGCTCGGGGTTGAGGCGGTAGTACACCCACTGGCCCTGACGGCGATCCAGCAGCAGGCCGCTGCTGCGCAGCTGCGCCAGGTGGCGGCTGATCTTCGGCTGGCTGTCGTCCAGGGCACACATCAGTTCGCAGACGCAGAGTTCGCCCAGGCTGGCGATGAGTAGGGTCGCTCGGGCGCGAGTCTCGTCGGCCAGGCTCTTGAAGACTTCGGGCGGAGTGATCATGGCTTCACCTGAATATATGGAAAATCGAATATACGAATTTCCATATATTTAATGCAAGCTCATTGGACTCGAGCGTCCGTATATGGACCCCTCATTGCAGTCCCCTTCGCTTTCCCCATACTCATCAGGCCAATGCTGACCCGCGTGAAAGGTTGGCTGCAGAGCCGGTCGGAAATGCGTGGAGTGTGGGGCGTAAACGCCCTGGAGGCCGGGCGGCCTCCAGGACGGTGGGGATGTAACTATTTGGCCATGTACCGGTCAATCAACGGACGCAACTCGCGATTGCGCTTGCCGTAGATCAGCAACGTCTGCTGGTAGACCGTCACGTCGGCGCCTGGCAGGGCATGTTCAACGTCGATGACCTCCTCTCGCAACGCTTCCCAGGAAGCGATCACTGCCGCATCCGGCAGGGGACGCTGGCTCTCCGCATGGATCAGATAGCTCAGTGTGGAGGTCAGAAGCTCAAGGGTGTCCTCGACACCTTCCAGTAGCTCCAGGCACTGGTTGTGAGTCATGCCTTGTGCTTCCGCGCCCGGCAAGAGCATGTTGACCTCCGCGTTGACTGTGTGGTGACGACCGTTCTACAGACGCTCCGGCAGGGTATTCGTGGCATCCAGATATGGTTCGTTGCTAAGTAGCTTGGCACGCCAGGCGGGTATCTCGCTCTCATCCACATCCAAGCGCTTGAACCACTGGTCGGCCGACCAGCCGTAGTTCGCCGTCGTGAGAGCAGCCCAGCCTTGCCTGACCTGCTTTGGGTGTATATGTCGACTTCATGTCTGAGGGGTGTGAGTTCGGTATGGGGTCAGGCATTTCTCGAGAACGGAGGCTGAACTGGCTCCAATAAGCGGCGAGACGGTTGTGCTTATCCTCATTCGGAGGGTTGTGCTGATGATGTAAGTGCGCCAGCGCACCGACATTACCAGGTAAGACCGTCAGTCTGAGAGGACCGACAATGGACAATTTCGTGCGTTGCCGGTTCGCTTCAGAGGTCTACATGAAAGCACCCATCGATGGCGAGGAGTTCAGGCAGCTCTCCGACGTGAAGACTGCAGCTGTTGAGTCGAAAGCGCCCGACTTGCCCAAGACGAAGGACGACACCCCTGATTCTGACAAATGGGCTGACCATTCGGCCTTAGATACTCCCCCCGCATGGGGTGCGGCCTTACCCCAGACTGGCAACGATTCGTTCGAATGTCTTGTTGAAGCCAGCCTGCTCGCCAAATGGCGGAGGCGTGTTGATGCCATAAAGGTGATCTGGAGTCGGGAACGCTTCAAACAGGTGATTCAGGTAAAGCAACAGGTTTTGGGTGTGGTGCAGAAGCGCTATTCCATGACTCGCGATGAGGCCAATCGGATGGCGCAGAAGCTTTTCAGTCGGGACTGATCCTGAACTGTACCCAGCGCCGCTTTGCTTCCTATCGAGCGTTCACCCGAATCGAGGCGTCAGTATTTGCACCGTCATGGCTGACCCTGCCTTTTGTTGAAGGGGCCAAGGCTTTTGCCACGGACCCGGAGTCCTGCCTATGACATCGTTTTTTCGACGGGCCTTTGTCCGTAGCCGTTCATTCCCTCCCTGGGACAGCCTGACCCCTGTGCGCGAAGAACTGTTCGGCGTCGAGCGACTCGAACAGCATGCTCAAAGCCTGGCCCTTGCCCAGCAGGTGACTGAGCATCCGCCGTCGGTGCTGCCTCTGCATGTTCGGATGAACGACAACGCCGCTGTCCTGCTGGCGGCCTACCGGGCCAGTGCCGCCGAACTGGAGAGTGGTCATGCGGTGGTGCCCGCCGCCGAATGGTTGCTGGACAATTACCACATCGTCGAAGAGCAGATCCGCGAGATCCACGATGACCTGCCGCCGGGCTACTATCGGCAACTCCCCAAGCTCGCCGAGGGGCCGTTCGCCGGCTACCCGAGAGTTTTCGGGCTGGCCTGGGCCTTCGTCGCACATACCGACAGCCACCTGGACGTGGATCTGCTGCGGCGCTTCATCACTGCCTACCAGCACGTCCAGCCGCTGACCATCGGCGAGCTGTGGGCGGTGGCGATCACCTTGCGCATCGTGCTGATCGAGAACCTGCGACGGCTCGCCGAACAGATCGGCAGCGGCCGGGAGACCCGGGCCGACGCCGATGCGCTGGCCGACCGCCTGCTGGTAGCCGGGTGCGCCCGTTCGGCGCTGGATGCGGACATCGCTCAGCGTCCGCGGGGGCCGCTGTCCGAGCTGTTCGCCGCGCAGTTGGCCAAGCGCCTGCGCGACCAGGACCCGCGTACGACCCCCACGCTCGGCTGGCTGGAGGAGCGCTTGCGCGAGCAGGGCACCACGGTCGAAGAGGTGGTGCAACACGCGCAGCAACGCCAGGGTGCTTCGAACGTTACGGTACGCAACGTGATCACCAGCATGCGGCTGATTTCCGACATCGACTGGGCCCGGCTGTTCGAGAGCGTCAGCCTGGTGGATGCGCATCTGCGTGCCGGCAGTGCCTTTGCTGCCATGGATTTCCCAACCCGCAACCTCTATCGCAACGCCATCGAGCAATTGGCACGAGGCTGCAGGCTCAGTGAACTGCAAGTGGTCGATCAGGTACTGGAGGCCACCCACCGGGCTGCCCATGACGGACAGGAAGGTGTCGAGGCCCGCCGCGCCGCCGATCCGGGCTTTCACCTGATTGCCGAGGGGCGTCCGGCGCTGGAACGTGCCATCGCGTTCCGCGCGCCGTTGCGTCTGTGCCTGAGTCGCTTCAACGTACGCCTGGGCATAGGCGGCTACATCGGCGCCATCCTGCTGCTCAGCGCCCTGTTGCTGGTGCTGGCGGCGCAGCTCCTATACCGCCCGGCACTCCCCTGGGGCTGGATACTGGCGTTCCTGCTGTGCCTGTGCGTGCCGGTGACCGAGGCGGCAACCGCCCTGATCAACCGCCTGGTCACCTGGAGCTTCGGCGCCATAACCCTGCCGGCGTTGGAACTGTTGGGCGGCGTACCGCAGGCTTTGCGTACGCTGGTCGCCGTACCGACGCTGCTGACCAGCGAGGCCGACTTGCTGGAGCAGATTGAGCGTCTGGAGGTGCACCATCTGGCGGGCATCGGCGGCGACCTGGCGTTCGTCCTGCTGCTGGATGGGGTCGATGCGCAACAGGAGGTACTGGACAGCGATGGGCCTTTGCTCGCGGTGGCGGCCGAGGCGATTGAGCGCCTGAACCGACGCTATGGCCCCGGCCCCGACGGCCAGCGCTTCTTTCTGCTCTACCGGAGTCGGCGCTTCAATGCCGCCGAGAACTGCTGGATGGGCTGGGAGCGCAAGCGCGGCAAGCTGCATGAGCTGAACCGCCTGCTGCGTGGCGCAACCGATACCAGCTTCCTGCCGGTCGCCGGGGAGCCGCCACGGGTCCCGTCCCACGTGCAACTGGTCATCACCCTCGACGCCGATACCCGCCTGCCACGGGAGGCGGCGATACGCCTGATCGGCAAGATGGCCCATCCGTTGAACCGGCCGCGCTTCGACGCGGCGCTGCAACGCGTAGTCAACGGCCACGCGGTGCTCCAGCCTCGGGTGACGCCGTCGCTGCCGATAGGCGGCGAGGGCTCGCTGTACCAGCGTGTGTTCTCTGGCCCCGCCGGCATGGACCCATACGCGGCGGCCGTATCGGACGTCTATCAGGACCTGTTCGGCGAGGGTTCCTATACCGGCAAGGGTATCTATGACGTGGATGCCTTCGAGGCCTCGCTGGCCGGCCGGGTAGGGGATAATCGCCTGCTCAGCCACGACCTATTCGAAGGCATCTTCGCCCGCGCGGGGCTGGCCTCGGACGTCGAGGTGGTCGAGGAGTCGCCGTCGCGCTTCGACGTGGCTAGTAAGCGCATGCACCGTTGGACCCGCGGCGACTGGCAACTGCTGCCCTGGATGCTCGGGCACTGGACGGGACCGCATGCGGTCCCGCTGATCGGCCGCTGCAAGATGCTCGACAACCTGCGTCGCTCGCTGGTCTCACCCTTCGCCTTAGCTAGCCTGCTGCTCTGCTGGTGGCTGCCGCTTCCCCTGGCGCTGCTCGCCACACTGCTGGTGCTGGTCACCCAGGTGATCCCTTCTTTGCTACCGATCGCCTGCGCGCTGTTGCCGGCACGCAGGGCGATCTGCCTGCGCAGTCACTTCGCCATGCTCGGGGCCGACCTACGCCGTACCGCGCTGCAGATGCTTCTGTCGCTGGCCTTTCTGCCCAACCAGGCATGGAGCATGGGCGATGCTATTGTCCGTACCCTGTGGCGAACGTATGTCAGCCAACGGCACCTGCTGGAGTGGACCACGGCCGCGCAGTCGTCGAGCCGGCCAATGCCCGGTTGGTGCGGCAGCTACCGGCAGATGGCAGCGGGCACCACGCTGGCATTGCTGGCGGGGCTCACCGGGCTAGCCCTGGTGCCGACGAACTGGCCGTTGGTTCTGCCGCTGACGCTGCTCTGGCTGGGCGCACCGGTTCTCGCCTGGTACAGCAGCCGGCCAACCCGTATGGCCCGGCGGCTGAGCCTGTCGCTGGAGGACGCCGAGGCCCTGCGCTTGACTGCCCGGCGTACTTGGCGTTTCTTCGAGACTTTCGTTACCCCGGCGGACAACCTGCTGCCGCCGGACAATTTCCAGGAGCAGCCTAAGCCGGTACTGGCGCACCGCACCTCGCCGACCAACATCGGCCTCTACCTGCTCTCAACGGTGGCCGCGCGCGATTTCGGCTGGGCTGGCGCCCACGAGACGCTGGCGCGTTTGGAGGGCACCCTGGCGGTGCTGGAGAAACTACCGCGCAGCCACGGCCATTTCTTCAACTGGTACGGCACCCGAGACCTGCGCATCCTTGATCCGATGTACCTGTCCTCGGTAGACAGCGGCAACCTCGCCGGGCACCTGATCGTGCTCGCCAATGCCTGCGAGCAATGGTGCGACCAGCCAACGGTGGCCCAGGCGCGTCAGGGCCTGCTGGATGACCTGCAACTGGCGCTACAGGTCACCAATGGCATCGCTGGGCAGCCGCTGGTCGGTGGAGAGCCGTTGCGGCAATTGCAGGCCGAGCTGGAAGAAATCCACGTTGCCCTGAGCGGTCCGCAGGCGCTCGATGTGCTGCTGCCGAGCCTCGGGCGCCTGGCCGAGAAGGCTGCCAAGGCGGCCGGTTGCCTGGTGCCGACTGGGGAAGAGGGCGCTGTGAGCGACCTGCTGTACTGGATCGAGGCCCTGCGCAAGGCCTTGGTCGAGCACAGCCGCGATCGTCTGCCGGTCTATCGGGACGCTCTGGCGGAGCGCCTGCAGGCCGCGGCCGACACTGCCCGACGGCTGGCGCTGGAGATGGACTTCGGCTTCCTGCTCAACCCGGAACGCAAGCTACTGTCGATCGGCTATTCCGTGGACGACAATCGCCTCGACCCGAGTTGCTACGACCTGCTGGCCTCCGAGGCGCGCCTTGCCAGCCTGTTCGCTATCGCCAAGGGCGACCTACCGACCCGCCACTGGTTCCATCTGGGCCGTACCGCGACGCCAGTGGCCGGTGGTTCGGCGTTGATCTCCTGGTCCGGCTCGATGTTCGAGTACCTGATGCCATCGCTGGTCATGCGCGCACCGGCCGGCAGCTTGCTGGAGCGGAGCAATTGGTGCGTGGTGGCGCAGCAGCAGGCCTATGGCACCACCCTGGGCATCCCCTGGGGCATTTCGGAGTCGGCATACAACGCTCGCGACCTGGAGTTCACCTACCAGTATTCGAATTTCGGCGTGCCGGGGCTTGGCCTCAAGCGTGGGCTGGCCGAGAACGTGGTAGTCGCACCCTATGCCACGGCACTGGCGGCGATGGTCGACCCGCAGGCGGCACAGCGCAATTTCGAACGACTGTCTGATATCGGTGCGCTCGGCCGCTACGGCTACTACGAAGCGCTGGATTTCACCCGTTCGCGGTTGCAGGACGAGGAAAGCGTGGCGATCGTGCGAAGCTTCATGGCCCACCATCAGGGCATGAGCATCGTCGCCATCGCCAATGCTCTGCAGGACGGGTGCATGCGTAGCCGCCTGCACCGCGAGCCGATGATCCAGGCCAGTGAGCTGCTGTTGCAGGAGCGCGTGCCGCGCGATGTGGCGCTGGCCCATCCGCGCGCTGAGGAGGTCACGGTGTCGGCCAGCGAGGGCCGTGGCGAGGTGTCGACGCTGCGCCGTGTCGAGGCTGCGCTCGGCGGACCGCCCATTACCCATCTGCTCTCCAACGGCCGCTACGCGCTGATGCTCACCGCCACCGGTGGCGGCTACAGCCGTTGGGGCGATATCGCCGTGACCCGCTGGCGCGAGGATGCCACCCGCGACGACTGGGGCAGCTTCATCTTCCTGCGCGACATGCAGAGCGGGGCGCTGTGGTCGCCAACCATGCAGCCCAGCGGGCAGGCGGTGGAGAACGGCGAGGTGCTGTTCGACGAGGACCACGCCGAGTTCATCCAGCGCGACGCTTCGCTGGTGACCACCCTCGATGTACTGGTGTCCGGCGAGGACGACGGCGAGGTGAGACGGGTTTCGCTGACCAACCACGGTCGCCGCCCGCGGGAAATCGAGCTGACTTCCTATGCCGAGGTGGTGCTCGCGACCCCGGCCGCCGATGCTGCCCACCCTGTGTTCTCGCGGATGTTCGTGCAGACCGAGTACCTCGCCGAGTTCGGCGCGCTGATGGCTACCCGCCGTCCGCGCTCGCCTGGTGATAAGCCGGTGTGGGCGGCGCATTTCACCGTGGTCGAGGGCGAGCTGACCGCTGAGCCGCAGTACGAGTCCGACCGCGCCCGCTTCCTCGGCAGAGGCCGCAGCTTGCGCGAAGCGCAGGCGATCCACTCGCACCGGCCGCTGTCGAATAGCCAGGGCAGTGTTCTCGACCCGATCTTCGCGCTGCGCCAGCGCCTGCGGGTGGCGCCGGGCAAGGTCGCGCGGGTGGCGTTCTGGACCCTGGTGGCGGGCTCCCGCGAGGCGCTGCTGGACCTGATCGACAAGCATCACGAGCGCAGCGCTTTCGAACGCGCCAAGACCCTGGCCTGGACCCAGGCCCAGGTAGAGCTGCGCGACCTCGGCATCGACGTCGAGGAAGCCGCGGACTTCCAGCGCCTGGCTGCGCCCATCCTGTACGCCGACCGGCGTTTCCGCGCGCCGCCCGAGGCGCTCCGGCGCGGCGCCGGGCGCCAGTCGGGGCTGTGGCCGCTAGCGATTTCCGGCGACCTGCCGATCGTCCTGTTGCGCATCGACGAGATCGAGGATCTGGCACTGGTGCGGCAATTGCTGCGTGCCCGCGAATACTGGCGCATGAAGGGCCTGGACATCGACCTGGTGATTGTCAACGAACGCGCCTCGTCCTATGTGCAGGACCTGCAGGTGGCCATCGAGACCGCCGTGCGCAGCAGCCCGTCGCGTCCGCGTGCCAACGGTCAGGCCCTGCGCGGTGGCGTGTATACCCTGCGCGCCGACCTGATGACGCTGGAAGCGCGGGAGCTGCTGCAATCGGTGGCGCGGGTCAGCCTGCCGGCACGGCGCGGCTTGATCGCAGCACAGCTCAGCCACCTGCCGCCGGCCGAGCTGCGCGTGCCACCGACCAGGCATGCGCAGGCAATCGCCCCGGTCTTGCCGGCGGCCGCCGGTGAAAACGGCGAGCGGCCGGAGTTCTTCAACGGCCTGGGCGGTTTCGACCGCGACGGCCGGGAGTACCGAATCGACCTGGACGGCGAGCGCACCACCCCGGCGCCATGGATCAACGTAGTCGCTAACCCGGCTTTCGGCTTCCAGGTCTCGGCCGAGGGCAGTGGCTACACCTGGGCCGGCAACAGCCGGGACAACCAGCTCAGCCCTTGGTCCAACGACCCGGTCGTCGATCCGCCGGGCGAGGCCTTCTACATCCGCGACGAGGAGAGCCGGGCGCTGTGGAGTGTCACCGCGCAGCCGATCCGCGATGGAGGGGTCTACCATTGTGTACACGGCTTCGGTTACAGCCGCTTCAGCCATTGCGCCCACGGCATCGAGGCGGAACTGCTGCAGTACGTACCGCTGGACGATCCGCTGAAAATCTCCCGGCTGACCCTGCGCAACACCTCCGGACGCACGCGCCGGCTCTCGGTCACGGCGTACGTGGAGTGGGTGCTAGGGACCGCGCGCGGGTCGTCGGCGCCGTTCATCCAGACCGAGGTGGATGCCGCCAGCGGCGCGTTGCTGGCGCGCAACCCCTGGAGTATCGCCTTTGCCGACCCGCTAGCCTTCGCCGACCTCGGCGGCCGGCAGAGCGCCTGGAGCGCCAACCGCAGCGAGTTCATCGGCTATACCGGCAGCCTGGCGGCGCCACAGGCGCTGCTGGGCTCTGTGCCATTGACCGGGGCCTGCGGCTCCGGGCTCGATCCCTGCGCGGCCCTGCAGTGCGTGGTCGAACTGGCTGCCGGCGAGTCGGTCGAGGTGCTGGGCCTGCTAGGCCAGGCCAGTTCAGCCGGTGAGGTGCGCGAACTGCTCCAGCGTTACCGCGTGGCCGACCTGGATGCGCTGCTCGCGTCGGTGATCGCGCACTGGGAAGGGCTGCTCGGCGCGGTCCGGGTGCGCACACCGGATCGCGCCATGGACCTCATGCTCAATGGCTGGCTGCTGTACCAGACCCTGGCCTGCCGCATCCATGCGCGCTCGGCGTTCTACCAGGCCAGCGGCGCCTATGGCTTCCGTGACCAGCTGCAGGACTGCCTGGCGCTGTCGTTCGCCTGCCCGGCGGAAACCCGCCGCCATCTGCTACGCGTCGCCGGCCGGCAATTCGTCGAGGGCGACGTGCAGCACTGGTGGCTGCCGCAGACGGGGCAGGGCGTGCGTACGCGGATCTCCGACGACCGGGTCTGGCTGGCCTATGCCTGTGCCAGCTACATCGAGACTTCGGGCGACAGTGCTGTACTGGATGAGTCGGTAGCCTTCATCGAAGGGCCGCAACTGCACCCCGGCGAGAGCGATGCGTTCTTCCAGCCGCTGCCGGCGGAGGAGAGCGCCTCGCTGTTCGAGCACTGCGCCCGCGCCCTCGACCAGTGCTTGGAACTGACCGGCGCCCACGGCCTGCCGCTGATCGGAGGCGGTGACTGGAACGACGGTATGAACCGCGTCGGCGCAGGTGGCCAGGGCGAGAGCGTCTGGCTGGGCTGGCTGCTTCTGCATACCTTGGAGCGCTTCGCCGCCCTGGCCGATGGCCGTGACGACGAACGTGCCGAGCGCTGGCGCGAACATGCGGGGGGGCTGCAGCACGCCCTGGAGCGCGACGCCTGGGATGGCGAGTGGTATCGCCGGGCGACCTTCGACGACGGCGCCTGGCTAGGTACGGCAGCCGGAGAGGAATGTCGGATCGACGCCATCGCCCAGTCCTGGGCGGTGCTCTCCGGCGGCGCCGACCCGGTACGCGCGGCCATCGCCATGGATGCCCTGGAGCGCTGGCTGATCCGCCAGGAAGACGGCCTGGCGTTACTGTTCACCCCACCCTTCGACCACACGCAGCGTGACCCCGGCTACATCAAGGGCTATCCGCCGGGCGTGCGCGAGAACGGCGGGCAATACACCCACGCGGCGATGTGGAATATCCTCGCGCTGGCGCGCCTGGGGGAGGGCGACAAGGCCGCCAGGCTGTTCGCGCTGCTCAACCCGATCAACCATGCGCTTACGCCGGATGCAGTGCAGCGCTACAAGGTCGAACCCTATGTGGTCGCCGCCGATGTCTATTCTGTCGCCCCGCACATCGGGCGGGGTGGCTGGAGCTGGTACACCGGCTCCGCCGCCTGGATGTACCGGGCAGGCGTGGAGGGCATTCTCGGTTTGCGCCGGGAGGGCGCGAACTTGGTCATGGACCCGTGCATCCCGAGGGACTGGCCGGGCTTCGAGGCCATTGTTTCGCTGGAAGGCTGCCGCTACGAGATCAGCCTGGTGTCCGCCGGACTGCGCTGTCGGGGAATACAGCGGGCGCTGCTCGACGACAGGCCGCTGCTTTGCGATGAGGGCACGATACGCGTCCGGCTGGAGACGGGCGAGCACCATCTACAACTGTTCCTTTGACAGCGCTTCGTTGAGGCGGGCGGCCTGGCGTCTTTCCTCGGGCGTCTGGCCATTGCCATGGGGCCGTTCGTACGCCGGCCCGACACCGGCGTAGACCACGCCTGGCTGTGCCGCCAGGGACGCGGCGACGGCGGCCGGGTTCATGCTGTCGACCATCGCGCTGGGAATCAGGATGGTCGTGCCGCGTTCCTTGGTGGTCTCGTAGATGATGTTCATCGCCCGTAACTGCAGGGCCGAGGGCTGGGTGGCATAGACCTTGGCGGCCTCGACGAAGCGCCCGGCGATTTCCGCCTCGGCCGAGCCGAGGATGATCCGCGCCTGCTTCTCGCGTTCGGCCTGGGCCTGGCGCGACATGGCATCCTGCAAGGCTTCCGGGATGGCCACGTCGCGGATTTCCACCGAGGTGACGGTCACGCCCCATTCCAGGGTCTTTTCGCCGATCTCTCGGCACAGCTGCCGGTCGGAGCTGCGGCGGTCGGAAAGCAATGCGGCGAGCATCGACGAACCGATCATCTCGCGCAGCGAGGTCTGCGCCACGCGGTCGATGGCCTGGCGGTAATCGGTGATTGCCAGCGCGGCTTTGCGGGCGTCATGCACGTGCCAGAAGATGATGGCGTCAACGTTCACTGGCACGGTATCGCGGGTCAGCGCCTGTTCGGCGTTGAAGGCGGTGGTCTGGATGCGCTCGTCGATCACCGCGACCACGCTGTCCAGCACCGGAACGATGACGAACAGGCCCGGGCCGTGGACACCCTGCAGCTTGCCGGCGCGCAGCACCACGAATTTCTGCCAGGTATTGGCCATCTTCAGTGCCTGCGAGACCACCAGGGCGCTGGCCAGCAGGGCGATGCCGGCCGCCAGGTGGTCGTTGTAGAAGAGCACGGCGCCGATGGCCGTGAGTACGGTGACGATGAACAGGGTGATGGGGTTCATGGTGGGACCTCCGACGGTGCGATGATGGGGGCTCTCTTGACGCTGCGCGTGGGGCGTTCACTCGTCTATGCGATACCCTTGGCACTGTCACTGTGCGTACAGGTGCCGCCTGGTCAGCGGCAGCGGGCTGGCGGCGCCGTCGGCGCGGCGGTTGGCGAGAATCTGGTAGATGCCGAGGCCGCCGGCTTCGAATTCCAGCGCGCTGGCCGCCATGTATAGGCGCCAGGTGCGGTAGATTGGCTCGGTGACGTGCTGCAAGGCCTCCGCGTGGTGCTGTTCCAGGCGCGCGACCCAGTGCCTGAGTGTCAGCGCGTAATGACGGCGCAGGGCCTCGACGTCGGTGATCTCGAAGTCCGCGCGCTCCATGGCGCGCTGGATGTTGCCGATGCTATCCAGTTGCCCGTCGGGGAAGATGTAGCGGTTGATGAAGCGGGTGCCGGTGGTGGTTTTCCAGCCCTCGCGGGTGTTGGTGATTCCGTGGTTGAGGAACAGCCCGCCAGGCTTGAGTTGGCGCTGCATGGTGGCGAAGTACAGCGGTAGGTTGGCCAGCCCGACGTGCTCGAACATGCCGACGCTAGCGATCTTGTCGTAGCGGGCGGCGCCTTCAAGGTCGCGGTAGTCGCACAGCTCCACCGTCACCCGGTCGTCCAGGCCTGCCTGGGCGATGCGTTCGCGGGCCAATTCCAGCTGTTTGCGGCTGAGCGTGATGCCATGAGCGCGCACGCCGTGATAGCGGGCGGCGTGGATGATTAGCGCGCCCCAGCCGCAACCAATGTCCAGCAGTTGCTCGTCGGGTTGCAACAGCAGCTTGCGGCAGATGTGTTCGAGCTTGGCGTGTTGGGCCTGCTCCAGGCTGTCGCCGGGGTGTTCGAAGTAGGCGCAGGAATAGACCATGTCGGCGTCTAGCCAGAGGCCGTAAAAGGCATTGGAGACGTCGTAGTGAAAGGCGATGGCGTCGCGGTTCTCTTGCTTCGTATGGCTTCTCACCGGGCGCCGGTAGCCTCCGGTGAGGGTTTCGCCGCTGCCGGCACAAGGCAGCCGCAAGGCCTCCAGGCCGATGCGCAGGCGCTGGTGCCAGGGCAGTGGGTTGTCCTGCAGCAAATCCTTCATGCCGATGGCGGCGAACAGGTCGCCTTCGACGTCGATGTCGTCGCGCAAGTAGGACTCGACCAGGCGCAGTGGGTCGTGCCCCAGCACCAGAGCCTGGACCGCCGCGGGAGTACGGCAGACCAGGGTGAAGCGCGGTGCCCCGGCGTTGCCGAAATGCAGCTCGTCGCCGTCCCACAGGCGGATGGCGAAGCTCGCGCCGGTACCGCGCAGCAGGCGTTGCAACAACCGGCCCGCGGCTTCGGCGGCCAGCGAGCGTGGTGGCGCCAATCCGGCCGCCTTCACTGCGCCCGGTGTGGGCCGGCCGCGCACCAGCGCCTGGCGGTCGCTGCCCAGCAGGCGGTCCCAGAAGCCACTGGTCACCCCGTAGTGGCCAGGCTGCGCCAGCGTGCCATGGTGCCAGGCGTGGTAGCGCCGGCGCCGTGACAGCCAGCGATTGTCTATGCCGTGCCAGTGGTGCAGGGCGTGATGGGTGATTGAGTAGAGCAGGTAGCCGACGAGCACGCCGAGGGTGAGCGCCCCGGCGCGCCAGACATCGAGCAGCAGCAGGGCCGGCAGGAACACCAGCAGCGCCATCAGCGGGGCGCTGAGCAGCGCGGGTATGCCGATCAGCGCGGTGGGGCGCCGGTGATGCTGCAGGTGCCAGTCGCGAAATGGCTGCAGGCCATGCAGCACGAAGCGGTGCAGCAGGTATTCGAGCAGCGTCCAGCCGAGCAGGCCGAGCAGCGCGAGGAGCAGGCTCTGCAGACGCAGCACGGGTGGGCAGAAAGCTGCGAGCAGGCCCGCGAGGGCCAGGCTGGCCAGGCCATAGAGAATGAAGTCGGCGAGGTAGGCTGCCGGGCTGTGCTCCAACTTGAGCAGCTTCATGCTGGTCCCCGATCGGTGAGGGCGAAGGCTCGGGAATGGGCCTTCGGACTGAGCTTCTAGCATCCCTAACGGCGGCAGCGGCGGTCTGTCTGCTAGCGCACGTAGGGCAGGGCTCCGGGCGCTATCGCAGCCTTTTGCTGCGGATAAGTGCGTCGGCGCACCGACGCCCGGGGGCACGCCTGTCACTGTCTCATTCCCGGTTTCCTCGCAGTTTCGCGAATCCCGGCACACAGAGGTCAGTATGAACAGAACGAACAAGCACAACCCTGGTAGCGGCCTTCCCAAGGCCGCTGAAAAGACTCATCCGCAGTCACCGACCGATACCCGCACGGAACGCACGCAGGAAACCAAGCCTGGCATGAAAAAGGCCGAGCCCAAGGAAACCTGATGGCCACAGACGTCGCCGACGTGCCGTTGTGGCGCGTATACCCGGCACAGCACCTTGCACCAACCCTAGGTACGAACCTGCCGTCCTGCTGCTGCCGTGTGCTGCAGTGGGCGGCAGGTCCCAGGGACGGGGCCGCCCAGGGGCGGACGCAACGCTATCCCTGGTGGAGAAACAGCATGCACAGTTATTTCCGCAAACTGCAGGTGGCGTCCTGCATCGCCATGGCGATGGCGGCGGGCGGCCCGGCCTTCGCCGCAAGCCCGACCTCGCAAGAGGTCATGGACGCGCGGCAGGAATCGCAGATCGCCACGACTTACTCCCTGAGCCCGTACCTGCGTGACAACGGCCTCGAGGTCTCGGTGCTCGACGGCAAGGCCACCGTGCGCGGCACCGTGGAGGAAAGCACCAGCAAGGACCTGGCGACGCAGATCGCCATGGGGGTGAAGGGGATCAGGTCGGTGGACAACCAGATCCTGGTCAAGCCCGACTATCTGCCGCCGAAGCAGGATGGCGTCCGTGGTTTTGGCCAGACGATCGACGACGCCAGCATTACCACCGCGGTCAAGTCGAAGTTGCTGTGGAGCAAATACACCGATGGCCTGTCGACCAACGTCGAAACCACCGCCGGCAAGGTGACCTTGCGTGGCACCGCCACGAGTTCCGCCGCACGTACCGCGGCCGGCCGCCTGGCTTCGACCACCCAGGGTGTCGTTGCAGTGGACAACGGCATCCAGGTCAAGGCTGAACAGCCGAATACTGCGCTGGCCACCGGCAAGAGCACGGTGAATGCCGCCGGGCAGGGCATCTCCGACAGTTGGATCACCACCAAGGTGAAATCGACCCTGCTGTATTCGCGCAACGTCAGCAGTTCGGATATCACCGTGAGCACCCACAATGGCATCGTCACCCTCAGCGGTGGGCTGGGCAGCCGAGCGGAACGGAGCCTGGCCATCGAGCTGGCATCCAACGTGCGGGGCGTCAGGGAGGTGCAGGCGAAGGGACTGCGGTACTGATCGGCCAACTCCGGACCGGAGCCGCGCCGCTGTGGTGCTGGCCAGACTCCATTCTTCTGAGGTTCCCATGAAAAGGACCATCGAAACCACTGGTGAACCGGCATTCGCCGAAGGCAGCGAACAGACGTCTGGCGGGGAGCATGGCTCGCCCGCCGCGCGCTACTCCTTCATCGATCGCGCCAAGCGGCCGGCGCCACCAGAGTCTTCGCAGGGCCACGACGCCGACCCGGCGCCGCTCCGGCAGGATCAGGAAGAGCGCGCGCCGTCCCCTGATGAATGACTCCGGCCTCGATGCTTTTTCCTGCGTGCGTTGACGAACAGACACGCGCGCCCGGGCTGCCCAGACTGAAGCTGTCGATAGCGGAGGTGTCAAAATGCTCGAAACCATTGCGGTTCTATTGATCGTCCTGTGGGTGCTCGGGGTGGTCTCGTCGTACACTCTGGGAGGCTTCATTCACATCCTGCTGATTCTGGCACTCATGGCCGTGGTATTCCGGGTGCTACAGGGCCGGCGGCTCTGATCCCGGGAGTCGGAGTCTAGTGCCATGCGGGTGGCTCCACGAAGGGCCATCCGCACTCACCATGAGGCAACGCCGCCATGTGGTATTCCGGCCTTCTTGATCTATCGGTGTGGCAACTGATTGCCGTCACGCTGCTGCTCACCCACCTCACCACGCTCAGCGTCACCCTCTACCTGCATCGGTACTCGGCGCACCGTTCGTTGGAATTGCATGCCACGCTGAAACATGTGTTCCGTTTCTGGCTATGGTTGAGCACCGGAATGCTCACTCGCGAGTGGACCGCCGTCCACCGCAAGCACCACGCCCGCTGCGAAACCGCCGAAGATCCACATAGTCCGCGCTACAAGGGCCTGTCCCGGGTTGTCTGGCAAGGTGCGGAGCTGTATCGCGAAGAGGCCAGGAACCCGGAGACGCTGCGCCTGTACGGCAAGAACTGCCCGGACGACTGGCTGGAGCGGCACCTCTATAGCCGCTTCCCCAATGGCGGGGTGACGCTGATGGCGCTGCTCGACTTGGCCCTGTTCGGTGTGGCGGGCCTGACCGTATGGGCCGTACAGATGATGTGGATCGCCTTCTGGGCCGCCGGCGTGGTCAATGGCCTCGGCCATGCCGTCGGCTACCGCAACTTCGAATGCCGCGACGCCGCCACCAATTTGGTGCCCTGGGGCCTGGTGGTGGCCGGCGAGGAGCTGCACAACAACCATCACACCTATCCCAACTCGGCCAAGTTGTCGGTGAAATCCTGGGAATTCGACCTGGGCTGGGCATGGATCCGCCTGTTCAGCGGCCTGGGACTGGCCCGGGCGCTAAGGGTGGCGCCTGTCGCCTATCGGCTGCAGGGCAAGCGGAGCCTGGATGCGGACACCGCCATGGCCATCTTCAACGATCGCTTCCAGGTCATGGCGCAGTACCGCAAGCAGGTCATGGCGCCGCTGGTGGCGCAGGAGCTGGCCAATGCCGACGCCTCGCTGCGTCGCTTGATCCGGCGCGCGCGGCGGCTGCTGGGGCGCGAGCCGAGCTTGCTCGACGAGCACCAGCAGGCGCTCGTCAACGCTACGCTGGAAGTGAGTCGGGTACTGGGCGTTGCCTACGAACGGCGCATGGCTCTGCAGCGGATCTGGGCCAGGGCCGCCGGGCCAGGGCTGGGCGAGGCCATCGTGCAGTGGGTGAGCGAGGCGGAGGCCAGCCAACTGCATGCGCTGCACGAGTTCGCCGGGTTGCTGCGGACCTACTCCTTGCGTCGTTGCCCCCCGGAGGGGACGGATGGCCAAGTGGGGACATAGGGCAGCAGGCGGTCGGTCTCCTTCTTCACCACCGCGTAGCACTCGCAGCTCAGCTCTTCCAGTTTGGCCCGGTCGAGCACGGTGATGCGCCCCCGGCTGTACTCGATCACCCCTTGCTTCTGCAACTTGCCGGCGGCCTCGGTGACGCCTTCGCGGCGTACCCCGAGCATGTTGGCGATCAGCTCCTGGGTCATGGTCAACTGGTTGCTCGGCAATCGGTCGAGGGACAAAAGTAGCCATCGGCAGAGCTGCTGGTCGATCGAGTGGTGGCGGTTGCACACCGCGGTCTGGGCCATCTGGGTGATCAGCGCCTGGGTGTAGCGGAGCATGAGCTGGAGCATCTCGCCGTGGCGGTTGAACTCCTCCTTGATGCGTTGCCCGGACAACCGGTAGACATTGCCGGCGCTTTGCACGATGGCCCGGCTCGGGGTGCTTTCGCCGCCCATGAACACCGCGACGCCGATCAGGCCCTCGTTGCCGACCACCGAGATTTCCGCCGAGGCGCCGTTTTCCATCACGTACAGCAGCGAGATGATGGCATCGGTGGGGAAGAACACGTGGCGCATGGCGTCCCCGGACTCGTAGAGAACCTTGCCGAGGGCGAGGTGCTGCAGCTCCAGGTGGGGGAACAGGCGCTCCTGCACGGTGCTCGGCAACGCGGCCAGCAAATGGTTCTGCAGGGGGGAAGGGGTCTCTTGCATAGCCGTATCCTTTCTCGGTGGAAGCCTTTCACCTCACCCGCCGTTCAGCATACACCTGGCGCCGCCGTTAGCCAGTGCTCCTGGGTACGTTGGCGCACAGACCAGCACGGCTCCGGGCGTGCACGCTGGGGCTGTCATGCAACCCTGCCAGCGGTAGGGGAGGAGAATCGGCATGCTTGAAGGCATAGTGGTCGTCTTGGCTGCCCTGTGGTCGCTGGGGATGATGACCTCGCACACCCTGGGTGGTTTCATCCACGTCCTGCTGATCCTTGCGCTACTCGCCCTGGTGCTGCTGATCGAGCGGACGCTCCGGTCATAGCCGGCGAAATGGACTTTTGCAGCCCGTATTCGCCGACGCGACTTTCCACGCTGCCCGCCGAGGCGCTGCTGGAGCACCTGCAGCGTGCGGCTTTCAGCTACTTCCGGGAAAACCTAAATCCGCGTAACGGATTGGTGGCCGACACCTCGCGGCCCGACTCTCCGGTGAGCATCGCGGTGGTCGGTCTTGCCCTGAGCGCCTACCCGCTGGCGGTGCGGCACGGCTGGCTGACTCGTGTCGAAGCGCTGCGCTCCAGTCTCGCGGCATTGCGCTTCTTCGCCAGCAGCGAGCAGAGCGACGACCCCATGGCCAGCGGCTACAAGGGCTTCTACTACCACTTTCTGGATTTCCGTAGCGGCGCGCGGGCCTGGCGTTCGGAACTGTCGATGATCGACAGCGCGCTGCTGATCGCCGGGATGTTCGCCGCCAGCGAGTTCTTCAGCGGAGCCAACGCCGCGGAACACGAACTGCGCGATCTGGTCGAGCAACTCTACCGGCGGGTCGACTGGTGTTGGGCGCAGGGCGGCGAAGCGACCATCCGTCAGGGCTGGAAGCCTGAGTGTGGCTTCCTGCACTACGGCTGGGAGGGCTACAGTGAGGCCATTCTGCTGTATGTGCTGGCCCTCGGCTCACCCAGCCAGCCGATAGCTGCCGACGGCTACCGCGCCTGGACCGCCACCTACCAGTGGGAGAACCTTTACGACCACGACTACCTGTATGCCGGGCCGCTGTTCATCCACCAGTTCTCCCATGCCTGGATCGACTTCCGCGGCATTCGCGACCCGTTCATGGGCGAGAAACGCTCGGATTACTTCGAGAACAGCCGGCGTGCCACCTACATCCAGCGCGAGTACGCGCGGCACAACCCACACGGGTTTGCCGGCTACGCGGAAAACTGCTGGGGCTTGTCGGCTTGCGACGGGCCGAGCGACGAACAGACTGACCAAGCCAACGAACGCCGCCGGCTGTTCGGCTATGCCGCCCGCGGCGTGCCTTACGGCCCCGATGACGGTTCACTGTCGGCGCCGGCGCTGCTGGCGTCGTTGCCCTTCGCCGCAGAAATCGTTCTGCCAGCACTACGGCACATGCTCGCGTGCTACCCGGAAATGTGCCGCGAAGGGCGCTTGGCCAGCAGCTTCAACCCAGGCCTGGCTGGAGCCGATGGGCGTGCCTGGGTGTCTGCCGGGCAGTTTGGATTGGACCAGGGCATCGTCCTGCTGATGATCGAGAACCACTGCAACCAGGGGCTCTGGCAGCTGATGCGGCGCTCACCCTATCTGCGCACCGGCCTACGTCGCGCCGGGTTCCAGGGCGGCTGGCTGGTGCACGGGGAGCGAACTGATGGCCGACGATGACCGGCCTCCGCAAGCTGCCGCCAAGACGGGCCTGGTGACCAACGCGCCCCCACCGCATTGGCGCAACCCCCGCGCCAGCGGGCGCTACCACTTGGTGATCGTCGGTGCCGGTCCGGCCGGCCTGGCTGCTGCGAAAATCGCGCTGGCGCTGGGGGCGCGAGTGGCCCTGGTGGAACGCCGGCTGATCGGCGGCGATTGCCTGAACGATGGCTGCGTGCCCTCGAAGACGTTGATCCGTACGGCCCGTCTGTACGCCGAGATGCGCGATGCGCAGCGCTATGGCGCGCGGATACCAGGGGATATCCAGGTCGATTTCGCCGCGGCGATGGCACGCGTACGGCATATTCGCGGCCACCTGAGCGCGGCGGAGTCGGCGCTGCGCTTGCGCGCGCTGGGCGTCGAATTGTTCTTCGGCGAGGCGTGTTTTGTCGACTCCGATACGCTGGCAGTCGAGGGGCAGCTGCTGCGCTTCAGCAAGGCTCTGGTCGCCACCGGTGCCCGGCCTAGTGTGCCGCTGATTCCCGGTCTGGCAGAGGCCGGCTACCTGACCAACGAGAACGTCTTCGACCTCCTCGACCTGCCACGGCGGTTGCTGGTGATTGGTGGCGGCCCGCTGGGCTGCGAGCTGGCCCAGGCCTTTTGCCGTCTCGGCTCACGGACCACCATCGTTCAGGACATGCCGCTGTTCCTCGGTAACGAAGAGCGCGATGCCGCGCAGCTGCTGTCCGACGCCTTCGCCCGCGACGGCATCGCGGTGTGCCTGAACACCCAGGTACTGGGCGTGTGCGCGGTGGCGGGGGAGAAGCGCGTCGAGCTGCTCTGCGACGACTATCGGCACACGCTTGCGGTCGACACCATCCTCACCGGCATTGGCCACTCGCCGAACGTGCAGGGGCTAGGCCTGGCAGCCGCTGGCATCGACCACGGCGCCGTTGACGGCATCCGCGTCGACGATTTCCTTTGCACCAGCAACCCGAATGTCTACGCTGCCGGCGATGTCTGTCTGGAACATAAGTACACCCATACGGCGGCGGCCTCGGCACACATCGCCGTGCACAACGCGCTGTTCCGCGGCCGCCGGCGGATGAGCGCATTGGTCGTGCCCTGGTGCACCTTCACCGACCCGGAGATCGCCCATGTCGGGCTCTACGTGCGCGAGGCCAACGAGCGGGGCATCCCGGTGAAGACCTTCACCATCCCGATGCACGAGGTTGACCGTGCGGTAACCGACGGCGAAACCGACGGTTTCGTGAAAATCCACGTCGGCGAAGGCAGCGACCGGATCCTCGGCGCGACCATAGTCGCCCGGCATGCCGGCGACATGATCAACGAGGTCACCTTGGCCATGGTTGCGGGCATTGGCCTGCGTAGCCTGTCCAGGGTGATGCATGCCTACCCGACCCAGGCCGAGGCGATCCGCATGGCGGCCGACGCCTACACTCGGACTCGCCTGTCGGCCCGGATCAGGGCGCGCCTGATGCGCTGGCTGGAGCGTTGAACGATTACCCACGGCCCGCAAGGAGGACTTCCCATGAAAGTCGGCATGATCGGACTGGGGCGCATGGGCGCCAACATGGCCCAGCGCCTGCAGCGCGGCGGTCACCCGGTGGTCGGCTTCGATCCCAGGATCGAGGCCCGCAAGGCCCTCGAAGGGCAGGGCGCGCAAACCGCGGAGTCCCTAGCCGCACTGGTAGCAAAATTGCAGCCGCCGCGGGTGATCTGGCTAATGGTCCCAGCCGGCGAGGTCACCGACGCCACCCTGGATGGCCTGCTGCCGCTGCTGCGGGCCGGTGATACGCTGGTCGACGGCGGCAACTCCCACTACCAGGACAGCCTGCGCCGGGCCGCGACCTTCGCTGGACATGGCATCGGCTACGTGGATTGTGGCACCAGCGGCGGCGTCTGGGGCCTAGCCGAGGGCTACAGCCTGATGATCGGTGGCGACGAGGCGGTGGTGGAGCGCCTGTACCCGCTGTTCGAATGCCTGGCGCCGGTGCCTGACCGCGGCTGGGGACGCGTTGGCCCTGCCGGGGCAGGGCACTTCGCCAAGATGGTGCACAACGGCATCGAATACGGCTTGATGCAGGCCTATGCCGAAGGTTTCTCGATCCTGCGCCACAAGTGCGAATTCGACCTCGATCTGCAGCAGTTGGCGGATATCTGGAGCCATGGCAGCGTAGTACGTTCCTGGTTGCTGGAGCTGACCGCCAAGGCCTTGGCGGAACACCCGGGCCTACACGACGTCGTGCCCTACGTCGCCGACTCCGGCGAGGGCCGCTGGACGGTGGACGAGGCCATCGCTCTGGGCGTGCCGGCACCGGTCATCACCCACGCGCTGATCGCCCGGCTGCGTTCGCGCGACCCCGAGTCCTTCGCCGACCGCCTGCTGGCGGTGCTGCGCAACCAGTTCGGTGGCCACGAGCTCAGGAAGGAATAGGGCCTGTGTGGCAGCGGGCGAGCAGCGCCTCGGCGCGGGCACAGACGTTGTCCACGCTGAAGCCGTATTCGTGCAGCAACACCTCGGCTGGCGCCGAGGCACCGAAACGCTCGACGCCGAGCATCTCGCCGTGGGCGCCGATGTATCGCTCCCAGCCCTGGCGCACGCCCAACTCGACCGCCAGCCGTGCCGTTACCTGAGACGGCAGCACGGCCTCGCGCTCGGCCTGAGGTAGCGCTTCGAACAGTTCCCAGCAGGGCATCGAGACGCAGCGCACGGCGATGCCTTTGCCCGCCAGGCGCCTGGCGGCGGCGAGGATCAGCGTTACCTCCGAGCCACTGGCCAGGAGGATCAGTTCGGGTGGACCGGTCACCGGGTCGCTGAGCACGTAGGCGCCTTGCCTGAGCCCCTCGGCGGCGGCGTAGCGCATGCGGTCGAGTGTCGGCAGCGCCTGCCGACTGAGCACCAGTAGCACCGGGCGGTCGCGGGTCTCTACGGCGACCCGCCAGGCCACAGCAGTTTCGTTGGCGTCGGCCGGTCGGATCAGCAGCAGGCCGGGGATCGCCCGCAGGCTGGCCAGATGCTCCACTGGTTGGTGGGTCGGGCCGTCCTCGCCAAGGGCCACGCTGTCGTGGCTGAACATGTGGACCAGATGCAGGCCCATCAGCGCCGCCAGGCGCAGCGCTGGGCGCAGGTAGTCGGAGAACACCAGGAAGGTTGCTCCGTAGGCGATGAAGCCGCCGTGGGCAGCCAGGCCGTTGAGCATGGCGCCCATGGCATGTTCGCGCACGCCGAAGTGCAGGTTGCGCCCCGAGCGGCTCCAGCCGGCGCTATCGGAGCCTTGCAGGTCTTCGCCCGCTGCCGGCGCCGCGTTGAAGTCGCCCAGCCCCTTGAGAGCAGTCCGAGTCGAGGGATCGAGGTCGGCGGAACCGCCGGCCAGTGCCGGCAGCCGCGCGGCGATGGCGTTCATGACTTGGCCGGAGGCATCGCGACTGGGTAGGCCGCTGGCGTCGGCGGGAAACACCGGAATGTCGGCGTCCCAGTCGGTCGGTAGTTGCGCATCGAGGCGTTGCGCCAGCTCCTTGGCCAGCACCGGGAAGGCCTGCGCATAGGCCGCCATGCGTTGGCGCCAGGCCACCTCGTCACCGGCACCGCGTTGCAGGGCCAGGCGGAAGTGCGCGAGGACTACGTCTGGGATGAGAAACGCCGGTTGCGCAGGCCAGCCCAACCTGGCTTTGGTCAGGCGCACGCCCTCGACCCCCAGCGGCGCGCCGTGGGCTTTGAAACTGTCCTGCTCGGGCGAGCCATAGCCGATGTGCGTGCGCACCAGGATCAGCGAGGGGCGGGAAACCTGCGCCTGGGCGGCGCGCAGGGCGGTCTCCAACTCGTCGAGGTCGTTGCCGTCCTCGACCGCCTGGGTGTGCCAGCCATAGGCGGCGAAGCGCTGCGCGCGATCCTCGCTGAAGGCGATGGCGGTACCGGCGGACAGGGTCACGCTGTTGTCGTCGTATAGGCAGGTGAGCTTACCCAGGGCGAGATGCCCGGCCAGCGAGGCGGCCTCGCTGGCTACGCCCTCCATCAGGTCGCCGTCGCTGACCAGGGCGAAGGTGCGATGGTCGATCACGCTGTGCCCGGGGCGGTTGTAGCTCGCGGCCAGTTGCGCCTCGGCCACGGCCATGCCCACCGCGTTGGCCAGGCCCTGGCCGAGCGGCCCGGTGCTGATTTCGACGCCGGCGGTATGGCCGCGCTCGGGGTGGCCAGGAGTCTGGCTGCGCCATTGGCGGAAGCGCTGCAACTGCTCCAAGGACAGGTCATAGCCGCTGAGGTGCAGCAAGGCGTAGAGCAACGCCGAGCCATGCCCGGCGGAGAGGACGAAACGGTCGCGGTCGGGCCAGTCCGGGTTGCCCGGGTTGGTTTTCAGCCAGCGGGTCCACAGTACGTAGGCCATGGGGGCGGCGCCCAGTGGTAGGCCGGGATGGCCGCTGTTGGCCCGTTGCACCATGTCCACCGCGAGGAAACGCAGGGTATCGATGCATTGCCGATCGAGGACGCTGGGCATGATGGCCTCCGCAGCCGGGGTTCAAGGGCTCGTGAGCGCGCTGTCGACCATGCCCTGCGCCTGCTGCAGGATGGCCTGCAGGTGAGCTGGGTCCTTGAAGCTCTCGGCATAGATCTTGTAGATCGCTTCGGTGCCGGATGGTCGCGCAGCGAACCAGCCGCTGGCGGCGCAGACCTTGATGCCGCCGATCGGCGCCTGGTTGCCCGGCGCGCGGTCGAGTACCTGGGTGATCTTCTCGCCGGCCAGTTCGCCGGCGTTCAGCCGGACCGCCGAGAGCTTCGCCAGCCGCGCCTTTTGCTCGGCGCTGGCCGGTGCCTCGACGCGGTCGGCCAGCGGGTCGCCGAGCGCGTCGGCGATCTCGCGGTAGCGCTGGCCGGGGTCGTGGCCGCTGCGCGCGGTGAGTTCCGCAGCCAGCAGGGCCGCGACCATACCGTCCTTGTCGGTGGTCCAGACCGTGCCATCCTGGCGCAGGAAGGAGGCCCCTGCGCTTTCCTCGCCGGCGAAGCCCAGAGTACCGTCGAGTAGGCCGTCGACGAACCATTTGAAGCCCACCGGCACCTCGTACAGGCGCCGCCCGAGGTGGGCCGCCAGGCGGTCGATCAGTGCGCTGCTGACCAGAGTCTTGCCGACGGCCGCCGAGGGGGTCCACAGTGGGCGGTGGCGGAACAGGTAGTCGATCATCACCACCAGGTAATGGTTCGCCGGCAGCAACCCACTGCCGCGGGTGACGATGCCGTGGCGATCATGGTCGGTATCGCAGGCGAAGGCCAGGTCGTAGCGGTCCTTGAGGGCCAGCAGGCGTTGCATGGCGTAGGGTGAGGAGGGGTCCATTCGGATCCTGCCGTCCCAGTCCAGCGGCATGAAGCCGAAGGTCGGGTCGACGGTTTCGCTGACCACGTCGAGGTCCAGGCGGTAGCGCTCGGCGATGGCCCGCCAGTAATGCACGCCGGCGCCGCCGAGCGGGTCCACACCCAGGTGCAGACCGGCGGCGCGGATCGCGGCGAAATCGATGGTCCGGACCAAATCATTGACGTAGGTGTGGAGGAAGTCGTGGCCATGGGTGTTGGCGGCGAGGCGGGCGCTGCCGAAGGGCATCCGCCGCACGCCATGCAGGCCACTGGAGAGTAGGGCGTTGGCGCGGGCCTCGATCCAGCCGGTGACCTCGTCGGCAGCCGGGCCGCCGGCGGGCGGGTTGTACTTGAAGCCGCCATTGTCCGGCGGGTTGTGCGACGGAGTGATGAGGATGCCGTCGGCCAGCGCACTGCCGCGCCCGCGGTTGTATGCCAGGATGGCATGGGACACGGCGGGCGTCGGGGTGAACTCGCCACCCTTGGCGATCATGCTTTCCACGCCATTGGCGGCGAGCACTTCCAGCGCGCTCTCGAATGCCGGCTGCGACAGCGCGTGGGTGTCCGCGCCGAGGTACAACGGGCCGTCGATGCCCTGCAGCCTGCGGTAGTCGCAGATGGCCTGGCTGATCGCCAGCACGTGCCACTCGTTGAAGCTGCGCTCGAACGGGATGCCGCGGTGCCCGGAGGTGCCGAAGGCGACCCGCTGCGCCGGTTCCGCCGGATCGGGGCGCAGGTCGGCGTAGGCGGCGAGCAGGGCGGCGACGTCGACCAGCGACGCGGCGGGGGCCAACTGTCCGGCCAGGGGACTGATGCCGTTGCTCATGGGAGGGGCTCCTGTGACTGGCCAGCGTGCCGGGGCAGACTGCCGGCCGAGACCTTGCCCGGCTCGGTGTCCCGCCGGTCGAGGTCGTGCAGTTGCTGGGCCGGTATCATGGCATGTCCTCGTTGGCCACCAGGTCGGTCGCTGCGGCGATGCTCAGGTCCGACATGTTCAGTGCGCAGAGGTCGCCGATGCGCTCGACGCTGATGTCCGCCGCTGGTGAGATGCGGCGGTTGAAGGCTTCGGCAGCATAGTGGCCCTGGCGGACGAACAGAATGGTCAGGCGTGAACCCATGGCGCGTTTCATCGCTGCCAGCAGCAGTGGCTTGTCGTCGATCATCACGTAGTGGCGGGCCGGGAAGCGGCGCTGCATAGCCGCGAGCATGCGTTCCTTATGAACGTAGATCAGGACTTGGCCACCGACTGCCTCCCACAGCCCGGAGCATTGGATCTTCCGTGGCTGGAAGACCATGTCGCCATCGGACAGCAACGCCGTCTGGCCCAGCGTGCGTAGGTGCGCGAGCAGGGCCATGGCGCCGGGATACAGCCGTGCGCGGAACGGATAGTCGAGCAGGAAGCTGGACATCCGCAGCAACTCCTCCTCGTTGTCGCAGCCGTTGCGCAGGTGCTGCACGGCGCCCAGGTAATCGGCATAGCCGAGCTGGCTGCGCAACTCGTCGAAGGCCCTCCAGTAGCGCTTGCTCTGCTCACTGCCGAAGGCCTGGACGAGGTGCGCTGAGAGGTCGTCGATGAAGCGGTCGTTGTCGAGCAGGGTGTTGTCGACGTCGACGAGGAAGACCAGTGGGACCGGTTTCAGCATGGCGAAAGGGCCTCCGCTTGCGGGTCGTACCAGTCGTCGCCACTGTCCAGCACGCTGGCCGCGGCCGCAGGTCCCCAACTGCCGGTGGCGTAAGTGTGCAGCACGCCTGGCTGGCACAGCATAGGATCGACCACGCGCCAGGCCGCCTCGACGCACTCGTCTCCGCTGAACAGGGTGGCATCGCCGCGCAGGGCGTCGCCGAGCAGGCGTTGATAGGGTAGCTCCTCATTGCCTGGGGCATGGTGCGCCACTAGTTCCACGGTCTCTCCGCGCATCGCTTCGCCAGGGCGTTTGACGTAGGCGCCGGTAGCGAGAGTGACCTGCGGGCCGAGGCGGAAGCGGAAATAGTTCGGGCGGGCCTCCGGGCGCGCGTCGAACACTGCCAGCGGTGGGCGTTTGAGCGTCACCAGGACTTCGCAGACAGTCAGTGGCAGGCACTTGCCTGCGCGGATGTAGAAGGGGACGCCGGCCCAGCGCCAAGTATCGATGTACAGGCGTAGGGCGGCGAAGGTCTCCACCTGGGAGTGCGCCGCGACGCCCGGCTCGTCCCGGTAGCCGTGGAATTGGCCGCGTACCGCCTGCGTCGTGTCGATCGGGCGCATGGCCTGCAGCAGCCGCAGCTTCTCGGCGCGCATCGAGCGGCTGTCGGTACCCTGCGGCGCATCCATGGCCAGCAGGGCGATGACCTGCAGCAGGTGGTTCTGCACCACGTCGCGAATCGCTCCGACTTCTTCGTAGAAATGGCCGCGGCCTGGCACGCCGAAGCGCTCAGCCAGGGTGATCTGTACGTTGTCGATGTAGCTGCGGTTCCACACCGGTTCGAGGAAGGCGTTGGCGAAGCGGAAGTACAGCAGGTTCAGCAGCGCCTCCTTGCCCAGGTAATGGTCGATGCGAAAGATCGCTGGCTCGGGGAAGACTTCGCGCAGCGAGCGGTTCAGTGCCTGGGCGGAGCGCAGGTCGTGGCCGAAGGGTTTCTCCAGGACCACCCGAGCGTTGCCGGCGCAGCCGGATTCAGCCAGGGCCCGGGCCACGCTGTCGAACAGGCTCGGCGGGATGCCCAGGTAGTACAGCGGCCGGACCGCGTCGCCCAAGGCTTGCCTGAGCCGGGCATAGGTCTGCGCATCGTCGTAGTCGCCATCGATGTAGTGCAGGCGGCTGCATAGTCGGGCGAAGGCGTCGCGATCGATTCCACCGTGTTCTTCGAGACTGGTGCGCACCCATTCCTGCAACTGCCCCGAAGTCCAGCCCGCGCGGGCGATGCAGATGACCGGCATGTCCAGTTCGCCGGCACGGGTGAGAGCCTGCAGAGCCGGGAAGATTTTCTTTTGCGCCAGGTCGCCCCGCACGCCGAAAAAGACGAAAGCATCCGAATGGTCGGTCGGCATCAGGGTACTCCTTCTTCGAGGCTGGAAAGCGCAACTGTCATCTCTTTTTCGTCCTGGAGATGGGATCGCCAGGCGATCTGTCGCGTATCTACCCTGCGAGCCCGGACTTCCACTGTCTGTTCGGTAGCGCACCCAGTGGCCGAGTCCGGTCGCTCGCCCCGATGCGGGGCGGGCCGAGGTCGACGGGGACAGGATCACCGCGAAGACAATTCTGGCCTCCGGGTATGCGTGCTAACGCACCGACATGGTGGCCGCGGGCTGCCATTGTCAGTACCCCCGACGCCTCGCAATGATGCGAGAGCGGGATGAGCCAAGAGGTCACCATGGACAAGCCAGGCAAGCAAGGCCCGAACAATGAGTCCAGTCGCCCGAAGGGGCAATCCCACCCACAAGGTCCCCGCCACGAAGCACCTCGGCTGTCCCCGGCGGAAAACTACTCCAACCCGAAGACCCGCGCCGACGAGGCTCTTCGTCAGGCCGCGGATACCGAGTTGACCCGCCCATCGACGGCATCGAAGGGAACCCCCGAAGCGGAACGTCACGCCGCCCGCGGCGATGATGATCTGATGAGCCAGGAGCCGCAGGTATCATGAAACGCTCCGTGGCGGCCGCTCTCAAACGGCAATGGCGGCACGCCTTGGTACTTTGTCGGCGGGCTTGGTGCCGGGTGAGTGCAAGCACTGCCAGGAGTTCGCTCTGGCAACCACCAAGGGCGGACGACCCGGCCACGCGCGCGGAAAACGCGCGCAAATGGTCGGAGAATTAGCCCGCTGTCAAAGTCTTCCGGGTACCGTCATGGCGTATGCTGGATCGCGCCAGTACCGTTGCTAGCGCCGGCTCGAGTGTGGTCATGCGGGGTGGCCGTATCTAGATCAACTGATCAATCAGCACCGCGTTGCTATAGATGAGGCTGCCGTCGCTGGCCCGGTGGCCGACCAAGTGGAACTGACCGCGCTGGGTCGAGTCCAGGTAAACGCGCATCCCGCAGTCGGACAAGGGACCATAGCCTGGCGGTAGGCGCAGTTCCAGCGTGGCCAGGTTGACGTAGACCATGACGTCCGGCTCATGGGTTCTTTGCAGGCGTTCCTGCGCCTGTTCCAGCAGCAGGTGATCGTTGCCATTCAGACAGAAGTGGATGCCTTCCAGCGCGACGGCCTTCTGTTCGTTGCCAGCCTTGCACCAGCCTTCGATGGTAAAGGTACTCATGCTGCCTCCAGTGATTGTTCTGGGGGCCGTTCGTTCGCATCGTGCTCCAAGTCGTCGGCAAACAAATGGCCGCAATTCCAGGTGTTTGCCTCCAGGCGCAACTCGCCGATGAGTCGTGCGATGGCGACTTCGCTCTGCCATTGCTCAGGTCCGATGGCGGTGACGAAGGTCTCGACGGCTCCCGTCCCCGGGTTCCTGAAAAGCAGGCTCAACGAGCCGTCCCAGCTCTTGGAAGGGGTACAGGTGAAGGGCGTGAAGGCGGACATGAGCCGTTGTTTTGCATCTTGGAATGTCAGCATCGTCTTTGACTCCTTACGTACCGTCGGGAGTGGGCTACGACCGCCGGGCCCTGGTACTCCGGAAACGCGTCTAGCCCTTCTGATCACTGGCCCGTAACGGTTTTCTCCCCCGGTTCGTGGGTTCCGTCGTGGTGGCGGGCGCCGGACTGCTCTCCTGCGGCTTGCCGTCTGAAGAACGTTCGGCCCGGTGGGCCAAGGGGGAGTCGTGCTCGGAGCGGCGCTGCTGGTTCGGTGCTTTCTCGATCGCGCCGTGTTCGGTGGGTGTGTACTTGTTCATGGCGGCCTCGCTGTTGTCTTGCGCCCCTCGTCATCGAAGGGCTGCGGGGAATCAAGATTTGCAGCATCGGTAGGGCCAGTCGGTACGCTATCGAACATTTGCCCACCGGTTATGGCAAGAGGCTGCAACTGGGCCGGGGTCTGCCGTTCAATGCTGCTTTTTCCAGGCATCGGTGTTGGTCAGGTCTTCGCCCGTTACGTGCTTGGTGCATCCGTAGGCCGGTATGAGGGTGTAGGTGCCGTCGATCTCGAGGATGTCCAGGTAGCGGACACCGCTGAGTTTCTGCGGATACAGGCGTTGCGGTGCACTTGGCGCCGCGTCGGGCGGGTACTGCTGGGTGCTCAGGGTGAGGCTGTCCATTTTTCGAGCTTCTACGCAACTGCGCGATGAACTTGTTTCGTCCTGCAGCCGATGGTGGGCCTGGTCTGTACGCCTACGCACCGACGCGGCGGCGATTTTCGTTCATCGTTTTGTTGTTGAAACCCGAAGCCGTACCTGGAGAGCACCATGTGCAAGCGTATTGAATCCACCATCGAGAAGCCGTCGACAGGCGAGGGCATTCCCTTGGCTCAGCGATATGAATCGGCTGCTGAACGCTATTCCTCCCGTGGCAGCTGCAAGGCAGCCGGCGGCAAACCAGACGAGGTACAGCCCCCGGAAGAGCCGGCGTTTGTGCCGTTGGAGGAGCCGACGAGCTACGGTTCGAAGTGGCCGCAACTGAAGAACATTCTCCTTCCCGACGACGATGACCCGTCTGCTGAGCAGTGATTCCGAACACCGGCCGTCATGGCGTTTCCATAGGCACGGAAGGCGTGTAATGCCGGGGAGTCCTGGTGCCGTGGGTGCGCTAGCGTACGGAAGAATTGCCATTCTCCCCACATCATGATCGACACGCCGCGATGTGCATCGGTGCTATCACCCGGGTACTCGGGCGTGGACCTGCAAGCGCAGGCCATTCATGACCGAGTCCTCATCTACCTGTGGAGTACGACGATGATCAGTTCACGAACTTTCGTTCCATTGCTCATGCTTGCCTTCTTCTCGCTCGTCTCGGCGGGGTTCATGACCGATGCGAGGGGGGCCACTGCCGAGGACCTGGACAAGGACTCCCTCCAGGCCCTGCAGATCCTCTACAAGGCCACCCCGTTCGCCGAGACCATTTCCCACAATGCCAAGGCTGTGCTGGTGTTCCCCAAGGTCATCAAGGCAGGCCTGGTGTTCGGCGGCAGCTATGGTGAAGGCGAGTTGCTGAAGGGCTCGAAGGTCGAAGGCTACTACAACTCCGTGACCGGTTCCTGGGGCCTGCAGGCGGGCGCCCAGTCGTATGGCTATGTTGTGTTCCTGATGACCGAGAAGGCCGTCCAGTACGTCAGCAACACCCAAGGTTGGGAGATCGGCGTTGGGCCCACCGTGGTGGTGGTGGACGAGGGGGTGGCGAAGAACCTCTCGACCTCGACGCTGAAGGATGACGCCTATGCCTTCGTCTTCGACCAGCAGGGGCTGATGGCCGGCATCAGTATCGAGGGGACCAAAATTTCCAGGATCAAGCGCTGAGCGGCCTGACGACCGGTCATGGCCCTTACCCCGACAGAGACACTGATGCCGGCGACGGCCGATAATAATAGCCCCGCCAACGACGCCCCTGGCTTCGGAGGCGGGGAATCGAGAACGGGACCGATGTGGAGGGTGCCGGTACGGTGCAGCCAGGCTTGGCTGCCTGGGCGGTGGCTACTACTAGATGTACGGTTGGCCGCTGAAGCCTCTTGGGAGGCGCTGCAACCCGGGCATCTCAGTGAGCTTCTCCAGCCAGAATGCACGCCAGCTTTGCTTCGTATGGACTTTCAGAGACTTGCGGGCGGCTCTGCGCGCGGCATTTCTCATGTCCTTGCGGGCTCTCTGGAAAGCCTCGGTGCCTCTGCAGTTGCGACACTTCACGCGGCTAGGTTCGCCAGTGGAAAGGAGGTTGCTGCCATGGCGGCCGCAGGCCAGGTGTCCGTCGACTTTGAAGTGAGTGATCATGGGGGACCTTCCTGGTCGCTTGGAGGTGGCACTGCTGTGTATCACCAAGCGACCGCGACAGAGTGTTTTGACGATCTCCGCCTCACAACGATCATCGGGTAAGAGGCGGAGCCTTTTTCACTGCCTCCAGTCAGGCGTCGCAGGCCGTGGCCTGTCCCTACCATATGGCCAAGGCTAGATTCCCTTCTTGATATCCTCCTTGATGTCGCCAACGCTTTCCTGGACCTTTCCGATCGTCTTTTGCACCTTGCCCTTGTTCTCCAGCGACTTGTTGCCGACCACCTTTCCAGTGGTTTCCTTGACTTGGCCGGAAACCTGTTTGACTTTGCCTTTCACTTGATCTTCGTTCACGGGGCACGCTCCAACGGTAGCGCAAGGGAAGGGCCGCTGGATGGCGGAGCCGGTACATACCGTGCTCGTGGCGGCCGGAGTCAGTACTTTGTCAGTGATGGGGGCGGCCGTCAGTGCGTTAGCGCACTCTGGCGGCCCGATGGCGGTCATTTTACCCAGCGTCGGCGTGGGGCGAAGCCCGCGCTCTTCTCGTCGATACGATGCAGTAACTGCCGCCAGGATTTGATGAATGCCTCCAGGCCTTCCTTCTGCAGGCGTTCCGCCAGAGCGCCGATATCCACTCCGGCCTGGCCGAAGCGCGCGAGCAGCACTTCGGCGTCAGCACCGTCCTCGGCCATGGTCTGCGTCAGCGAACCGTGTTCAGAAAACGCCTGCAGAGTTTTCTCTGGCAGTGTATTGATCGTGTCTGGTGCGGCCAGGGCCTCGACGTAGAAGGTATCGGCGACCGTGGGGATCTTGCTGCCGGTGCTGGCCCAGAGCAGCCGCTGAGGTTGTGCCCCGGCCGCAGCTAGGCGGCGCCAGCGTAGCGAAGCGAGTAGTTGGCGATAGGCGTGGTAGGTCTTCCCGGCGATGGCCAGGCCCAGGCGATTATGCAGTTCGGCCGATACTTGGTCGTTCACCGCCACGTCCCAGCAGCTGACGAACAATGAAGCGACCGAACCGACCCGCGGATCCAGGCCGGCGGCGATGCGTCGCTCGATACCACGCAGGTAGGCTTCGGCGGCAGCCAGGTAATGTTCTGGAGAGAAAAGCAGGGTGACGTTGACCGGCACGCCGGCGAAGATCGCGTCCTCGATTGCTGGGATGCCGTGGCGGGTGCCGGGAATCTTCACAAGCAGGTTGGGCCGCGCGGCCCGGCTCTGGATGTGTCGTGCCGCCTTGAGACTGGCGGCGCTGTCGTCGGCCAGGTTCGGCGAGATTTCCATCGACACCCAGCCGTCGAGCCGGTGGCTCGCCTCGAATTGCGGACGCAACTGGTCCGCCGCGCGACGCAGGTCTTCCAGGGCCAGTTCGATGAACAGCGCCTCGCCGGAGAGCCCGTCCTGGGCTTTTTCGCGGATACCGGCGTCATAGGCACTGCCGTTGCCGATGGCGGCGTCGAAGGTGCTCGGATTGGAGGTCAGCCCGCTGATCGAGAGCTCGTCGATGTAGCGGCGCAGGGTGCCGCTGTCGAGCTGCTCGCGGGTGATGTTATCCAGCCACAGGCTCTGGCCTAGGTCGTGCAGTTGCCGGGGTGGTCTCATGGGAAAACCTCGTTGGCTGCCAGCCGCGCCCCGCTACCCTGGGTAACCTGGGGAGCACCGACTGGTCGGTGATGAAAGGGCTCCGTCGCAAGGGGCGCCCATTGGCTAAGCCCGGCCTGCTCTTGCGCAGGTTCAGACCAGGCTGATGTCCATGTGCGTACCGACGCCTAGGGAGGCTTCGATGGTGTCGCGGGCGAGCAGTGTCTCGCGTTCCGAAAGGGTCTCCACCAGCAGGACGACGTCGCCATGGGCAATGGCATAGCGGAAGGTCCTGTCAACCTGGCCGGCGTTCGCCGAAGTTCCGATCATTCCTCCGAGCAGGGCGCCTAGGGCGCTTCCCCAGCCCACAAGAACCAGCGGGGGGCCGCTGAACAGCCCGGCGTTGGTGCGGGTCAGGGCGATGGCGGTCAGCGTACTCACCGCCAAGCCGAGCAGAGTCCCGACCGCACCACTTGTTAGTATTTGCCGGAGTGTGCGCTTGATCTGTCTGGAGCCGTTAGCAGGAGGCAGGTCCTCGGCGCCGAGTATCCGCATCTGCCAGTCGTGTATTCCGCGCTCGCTCAACCGGACACGTGCGCTTTCGGCCTGTGCACGGTGGGCAAACACGCCCGATACCTGATGGCGATAGCCGGCCATGGCGATTCTCCTGGAAAAGGGCCGCCTCTTTGCGACCTGGCTCCAGCCTACGCATGAGCACCCCTGGTATCTGTGCGCAAGCGTACAGAGCGCTACCGCAGCAGGGGCGCCGAGGCGAGCTCCAGGGTACGCCAGCGCACCGATGCCGGAACTCGCCGGTGGCATGATTTAAACATCAAGTCCAGGAGCGAGCACCATGGGATGCAGGCTTTTCAGGCCGGGTACGATCATGCGTGGGTTTTTCGCAGGGTTCTTGCTGGCCGCGAGCGCTGCGCCCATCGCCGCCGAACAGGGGGCGCAGGACGCTGCCGACATACGCCTGGAGATATCGATTCTCACGGGGTATGCGCAACGCCCCGAGTTGCGTACCAGCAACCTGGAAGCCTTCGTGCAGGCACGCCGCGCCATCTTGAGCGGGCGCGTCGACGACGGGGGGGCCAGGAGGCTGGCTGCGCGTATCGCCATGGGCGTTGCGGGGATCATCTCGGTGGACAACCGGATCACCGGGGCACGACCGTTACCGCAGGCATCGGTCGTTCGAGCGAAGGTGGAGGTCGAATCGAAGAGCCCAGGGCAGGCGCCGGTGAATGACGGACGTTGCAGGGTTTTCGCCACGGAGTTCGGCCTGGCCACCGACGATATCTGGATAACCACCAAAGTGATGCTGGCCTTCGTGTCCATGGGGGACATCCGTGGCTCGGCCGTTGCGGTGAGCACCTGCGGCGGCTTGGTCACTCTTCGTGGGACCTTGCATAACGATGCCGAGCGTGCGCGTGCCGTGATGCTCGCCCGCGGCGTACCCGGCGCCAGGGCAGTCCGTGCGGAGGCGCTCAACTCGGAAATCTGTGGAGGGATGCATGGCGACGCTTCGACGCAATGGTCCTGGGTTGCCATCGTCTGCCTGCCGACTGCCCGCAACGGTGTGAGCTCGGAATGAGCCTTGGTGCAATGTACAGATGTTACGGCAGCGGTCTTCTTCTGAATCGATACACCACCAGTCCGATTGCCACGAGCAGCAGAATGTGAATCAGCCCTCCCATGTAGTACGAGGTGATCAACCCTAGTGCCCACAGGGCCAGTAGCGTTAGTACGAGAGCTTCGAACATTTGATGCCTCCTTCCACTGCATGGCAATGGCCTGTCTTTGTGTAGGTTGCAGCCGGCCAGGAGGAGGGGTCTGTACGGCACCGTACCAAGATCCCCTAGCCAGAATGGCCTGGCGAGAAGAGGGTGACTGAGAGGCAGCACTAACGTTCCCTAACGTACAGACTGGCGCTCACTTTGCGAGCAGCTTGAACAGTCGAAGCGTCGAGCCTTGGTTCGACGCTTCGCCCAATTGGTCCCATGGCGTATTGCCAGGAGTTGAACATGAACTATGAAGATCGCGACACCTACGGCATGTATAAGTCCTACAACGGCGCCGATGCCAAGAGCGGCACGGACCCGGGGCCAGGCCCTCGCCTGATGGGGGCCGACACCCTGATCGGCAATGATGTCTACAACCCGCAAGACGAAGACCTAGGTGACATCAAGGAGATCATGCTGGACACGCGAAGCGGCCGTGTCGCCTATGCAGTGCTGTCCTTCGGTGGCTTCCTCGGCATGGGTGAGAAGTTGTTCGCTGTACCTTGGAGCGCCTTGACTCTGGACACGGCGCATAAGCGCTTTGTGCTGGACGTCGACAAGGAACGCCTTGCCAATGCGCCTGGATTCGACAAGGACGATTGGCCTGACATGCAGGACCCGACCTGGAGCAAGGAAATTCATGCTTACTACGGCGCGACGCAGGATGCGGATACGCGGTTCTAGAACATATCGCCGGCCTGGGCTTGGGAAAGCTGCTTGGGGGACAGGTCCGGCGCTCCATACCCACGCTTCAGAATCCGTTCTCGGTCTTTTCGCATGGGGCTGGCGAGTGTTCACGAGCAATGCTGGCCGGCCTCGGCTGGCCATGAAGAGACTTGTTCATCTATGGTCTTCACGAAGCTCACAGCGCGACAACCGGACGTGTGGCGCCGCATCATTGATGCGGCTGATTTTGGTTGATAGTGGACTATGGTTCGTTTGCTAAGGATGGGCGATGATCACCGATATCTTTTAATTATGGATTCAATTGCTCATGCAATTTAGTGGTTGAACTCGCCATTTTCTCCAGGCGGTCTCCCACCCTTGCTCGTGATCTGTCGCAGGCGAGATCACAATCTGACTGCAGGTATATGGATGTAATTGTGCCAGGTAAGTCGTGGCTAGCGATGCGGGGACAACGTTGTCTGCGTCGCCTACCAGATGTCGCTGCGGTATTGCTGCCAGTTGATCCCGATAGTCCAACGGATCCAGCGAACCGCCGAGGGGCGAGAGTCCTTTCATTTGTGCCCAAAGCCGTGGGCTGAGGTTGCCGGCCAGAGTCTGGACCTGGGCAACATCCTTCCGTTGGGCTGCCAGCAGCAGTGCCAACGCTGCGCCTCCGGAATACCCCACCAGCTCGAATTCCCGATTGCCATAACGCTGCTTCAACTGGTCGAGTGCGTGGCTTAGGCTGGTCACCACCTCCTGGGAAAATCGCCGATGGGTCCAGAGGGTGAGATTGCAGGCTGGTGCCATGACGAACTGACAAGGTCTCGCCAGATAGGCATTCGGCGTTGGATCATCTATTGCCAGCCGCGCCACCAGCAGGTTGTGCGGACTCGGATCCTGACTGGGTTGTGTCGCAGTGGCCCAGGCATGGCCATCGCCTTCCAGGTAGACGCGCAGGCGAGTGGTTTTCGCTGTGCCCTGCGGTGCCAGCATGGCGAGCGGAAACGGCTGCCCCGGCAGGATTTGTAGTTGCCGGTCATTTGCATCCGCCAACTGCTGCAGCGCCTCGCGAGGCGACTGGCAGCCGGCGAGGAGGGCGCTGAGCAGCAGCGCCGGGAGAACTCGAAGAAAACCGGCCCACCTGCGTGGGCCGGAAAGGTAGTGGCTCATCAGAAGTCGTAACGGACCTTGGCCGTGAAGGTGTCGGCGTTGAAGTCGGTCTTGCCGGTGTAGTCGTAGCTGACACCAACTGTGACCGCACCCAGATGGTAGTCCGCCCCCACACCCGCTTCGTAGCTGTTGCGCACGGCCTTGGCGCCCTGGCTCACGAAGGGCGTGCCACCCAGCACAAAGGTCGACGTGCTCTGGGCTTCGTCGGCAGCGAAGTCATGGTAGGCCATCAGCTTGGCCTGCGGCTGCAGGCTGCCGTTGCCGACCAGGAAGTTGCCGGCTACGCGCACGCCAGCACCGAGTTCCGCCACTTCGTAGCGTTGGCTATCCACCTTGAGCGCCGCCGACGAACCTTTCTCGTGGTAGCCGTCGATATCGACGCGCGCATAGCGTGCGGCTAGGCGCGGCTCGACCAGGAACTGCTCGTTCAGGTGATAGGTGTAGCCACCGACGACGTTGGCCCCCAGGACCTGGCTGTCGTAGTCGCCCTTGGCCGTGGTGCTGGCAATGCGACGCTTGCTCTCGTTGTCGTTGAGGCCATAGCTCAGGTTGGCGTCGACGAAGTAGTTGCCCTGTTCGAAGCCGCCGTACAGGGTGAGGGCATTGCCATCGACATCGGTGGTGTTGCCGTTGTCGCTGTTCACGCCGGTGTGCAGGAAGCTGTAGGCCACGCCCAGGGTCAACTGGTCGGTGAGCTTGCCATCGGCGCCGATGGCGATGCCGCGGCTGTAGGCGTTAAAGCCGGCTACGCCGTCACGCAGGTCCTGGTTGGCATCGCTGTACAACGCCTGGGCCCAGACACCGGTGTTCTGCAGGACATCTCCCGAGGATGCACCGCGTAGGCTGCTGGTGCGATTGCCGGTGACGTTGCTCACCAGCGTTTGCCCACTGGTGGCGGCTTGGGTTGCACCGCCGTTCACTTCAGGGGCTAGCTGCTCAGCCAGTTGCTTCAGCGCTGCTGGATCCTGCGAGGCATTCACGTAGGCTTGGAACACCGGATCGTTGGGATTGCTCTGCGCCAGACCGGTCACCACCTGGCTGAAGGCTGCCCCCGCACGCTGGGCGTTGGCTGAGCCACCAATCTGGCCGATCACGTCGCCGACTTCGTCCTGGCCCTTGGTGTTGACCTTGGCCACGATCTGGTTGCCGCCGCTGCTGACGGTGTCGACGTTCAGCAGTGCCGAACGGCTGGTCACGCTCACCCCATCATCCTGCAGGGTACCGGCCTGGACCAGGGTGTAGGTCGTGCCCTGGGCTTTGAAGTCATTGCCCTGGGCCGCCAACTGGATCTGCGAGCCCTTGGCGAACTCCGCCGTGCCGGAGACCGCAACCACGGCCTTGTTCGGATCCGTGGCCGAACTCAGGTTGAGCCCCAGCGACGAGTTGCCGGCCACGTCCAGGTTGCCCTGGATAGTGGTGTGCGGCTGAGCGAATTCCAGGTGCGCCGGCGTGTTGCCCGCATCGCTGCCGACATCCAGCCAACCGGCGTCCTTCAGGCGGATGTTCGCGCCATCGGTGCTGGCGTCGGTGCCATTGAAGGTCACGTCGCCGTTCACTTCGATGTTGGACAGGTCGATCAAGTTGCCGGTGATGCTGCCGGCATTCCACACCAGGTGCACACCGCCACTGGCCTGGGAGGCATCGATGGCTTCGTCCTGGGAGATCAGGTTGCCACTGTTCTGGATGACCAGGGTATTGCTGGCATTCGCGCCGTCGATATCGAAGGCACCGACCTCGATGGCCGCATCGTCAGCCTGGATGGTGCCGGTGTTGAGCACCTGCACCGGCGCGCTGGCAAAGCTCACACCGTCGAGACGCAGCGCGGTTGCATCGTCGCCGCTGGCCACGATGCTGCCGTGGTTCTCGATTCCGCCGAGGTCCACTCGATCCGGACCACCCATGTCATCGTCATAGGTGGCGAGAACGCCCGTCGATTCAGTACCGCTGACCTGGATCAGGCCATTGTTGATCAGCTTGCCACCGATGCTGCCGCCCTTGAGCTGGATGCCCGTGGCTTCCTGGCCATCGGCGAGGATCTTGCCGCTGGCGGCGTTGACCAGGTCGCCCTGAAGCTCGGATTGGCCGGCGAACTTGAGGCCGCGGATGCCATCGCCCTCGAGCACACCACCGGCTACCTGCAGGGTACCTTCATTGACTAGGTTGCCGTGGATAACAGCGGGGTCGATCAGCAGACCAGTGACGCCGGCGCCGTTCACCGAAATGCTGCCCTTGTTCTGCAGGTTGCCGAAGACTTCTGTCGGCGCGCCGATCGAAGAGGGATTGTCATCGTTCCCGGCGAAGGACAGGTCGACACCATTGAGGTCATCGCCGGTGGCTTGCACCTGGGCGTTGAGCACCAGGTCGTGGTGGAAGGTGTCGCTGTAGAAGCGAATGGGCTGTTCGCTGCCATTGAAGGTGCCGGTGACTTCCACCGTGTCACTGTAGGTCTGTTCTTCCGTGTGGATTCCCGTATCAGTCAGGGGGAGGGCGTGAGCACTCAGGGAAAAGCTGGCTGTGGAAACAGCAAGCGATAAAAGCGTTTTACGACATGCCGCAGAATTCATCGTTTATTCCTTAAACAGTGCTGATCAGCAAAGAAACATCAGGTTGGCTTTGGGTTATTAGTTAGGTTGTTCTGAGTAAGCGTTCGTTGTGTTCTCCTGATAAAAGAAAAAAGAAAGGCCATCTCACCCCTCCTGCAGCCGTGAACTTGGCTGCAGGAGGGGTGAGATTGGCGTCTAGGTTTTCTGGGTTGGAACTATTCCCTTTGGCAGGCAAGAGCCGCTTGCATCGTGTCTTTTACGAAGCTCTCAGGTGGCGCTCTATAAGGCGTGTTGAGTTTCCGAAGCTCGGCTGGAGTGTATTTCTCTTCCAGTTTTTGGAAGGTACAGGCGCAAATGGACTTGGGCGCGCCGCCTTGAATACAGCCAGCGATGAACTGTCCTCGGAGTTTCGAGTTTTCATCGGAGCAGGCGGCAAGGGACAGTGCGCACAGCAGGGTAAGGGCTACTGCTTTCATGGCTACTCCGTTATCGCAGCACGATGCCGCAGCCGATGGCGATCCCTGCAATCAGGCCGATCACTTGCGGGCCCAGGAGCCAGAACACCTTTATCCAGACCAGACTGAGGATGCCACCATTGGTGTAGACGGCATCGGGATGAGCGAACTTGCGGATGGCATCACCGAGCAACGCGCCGATCCAGCCCAACACCGAACCGACGATTACGGCAAATAGCTTTGTGAAGAAACTTGCTCCCAGAACCAGGGGGGACGTATTGAAGACGATCATGATTATCGAGCAGACCACAGCGGCCACTCCCCAGCCGATAAAAGCTGGATTTATAGCAGCAGAAGTATTGTCATTATCCGACTCAGTGCTTTGAGTGTTTTCGTTATTTGGTTCCATTTTTGGCTTCCTTTAGGTGATCGAAAACGCCACGGAAATTGGATTTCCATGGGGCGAGTTTGAGAAATGTAGTAAGTGTTACTTTAGAAACTCAGGATCCAGGCCTATTTGCTTACCATCCTTGTCGTAGCACATGGGAATGGACTGGCAGCTACCACCCTTGGCTTCGACCTCTTCTGCTTTCACGGTCGGAATACCGATTGTCGGCAAGCTCTCCATCTTCACTGTGATGAGCCCCATGTCGGTATCGACGAAGCAGTAGGCACTGTCGTTGACGGGGCAAGCGACATGGAATTTCTCGCCGGGCTCGCGTTTGATGTTCGGGTTGGCAACGTAGGGTTTGCCATTGAAGGCGGGTCCTGTGCCCCTCGCATAAGACACAGGCTGCCCTGTCGTATCCGTTCCCATGTACCAGCCGGAGGCCACGATGTAATGGCCTGCCGGAGCGTTGCCATAGAACTCATTGCCGAGCGCGCAGATACCATCTTCTCCGCAGGTCACGGGGATGTAGCCATAGGTATTGCGAACCTCCCCGTTTGGCATGACCAGACGGACGTTTCGGGGAGCATCCAGCGGTAGGCAGGTGCTAACGGGGCCGTTGTAGCGAGTGAATACACTGTTGAAGGGCGTCCCTTTGAGGCTCCAAGGTTTGGAGCAGGGGATGGCTGTATCGGCTGCCTGGGCGACAGGGATGACGCACGCCTGCAGTGCGGCCCAAAGCAATGCTGTGATAAGGGGGGCTCGAAAATTCATTTTGGTTCTCGCGTAGCAGGTTGTTGAAATCCGACCCTCTGTGTCTCTGCTGATCACGGCGGGAGGGTCCTTCCTCAAGGCATGCGAACCAGCTAATCGAGTTCAAGCGGGCAGAAAATCGCCGAATGTCACGATTAGTGTGTTCACGATTAGATCACATTCCTAAACGATTTGGGAATGATGAGCCAGCCCCACCACCCGTCCTTGCGCATTCGCTTTGGCACCCGTATCCGGGAGCTGCGGGTAGCGAGCGGCATCACGCAAGAGGAGTTCGCGGAGAGGTGCGGTTTTGCTCGGACCTATATGTCTCGCATCGAGACCGGTGGGGCCAATCCGAGTCTTGATGCAATCAAGGTGTTGGCGGATGCGTTAGGAATGACATTGGCTGCTCTCTTCCAGGACCTCTGATTCGTTTAGCTGTACCCCATCCTTTTCAGCACCCTCCCGAATACGCCACAAACTAGAGCTACAGCGAGTAGTACTGGCCAAAAGCGCAGCATGAGTACCAGCAGCGCCACAGCTACCGCACAGCTGGCCAGCATCCCAATGAACACGAACAGCAAACCAATGAAGCGCACCAGGTTCATGGCGCGATCCTCCTCGTAGGTTGAATGGGGGTGACGCCGCGGATGTCACTCCGCGGCGTGTTGGGCCCGAGCTTCGGCGCGGGCTTTCAGCAGTGTCGACAGGGTGGGTTTCGGTGCGGTGTGTGGCTCTGCTGCAGGAGCAGTTGAAGGGGGCGATTCAGGAGCAGGCTCCGGGAAGAACTCTTCGGCGATGGCCCCCGTTTCTTCGTCACTGTCCTCGAAAGCGCCATTGGCAAAGCCCAGTCGCGCGGTGGCATCCAGCGCCACCTGATCGAAGCCTGAGGCCTGGCGTGCTTCATCGAGTTCCCGCGCTTGCAGCAGTGCTTCCTCCATTGAAAGGCCACTGCGTACCGTGATGTCGACGTAGAAGATCGGCGAGCCATGGCTTTGCCGGGTGGACTTACCGCGCAGACGTAGCTCCAGCGGCAAGCACGCCAGGCGGTTGCCGGAAATCGCCTGCAGGTACTGCAACCGGGCCGCCAGGGTGCGAATGCTGTTGAAGCCGGTGGTGCGAAACACGAAGCTGCCCAGCGGATCCTCGTCGCCGATTGCGACGTTGAGGCGACCGTAGGGTTTGCAGGCACCACCCTTGGCCAATGGACAGCCATCCGGCGAAGGGCAGGGTAGCGAAGCGATGCCGTCCTGGCCCCGGCGCTTGCAGGTCTCACCGTTGCCGACACACACCGGCCGCCCGGACTGCCGATCGAACAGGCAGTACTCGGCGCGGAAGTTCAGCTCAGGCGCGTTGAACAGCAGACGAATCGGAATGCGCCGAATCTTGCCCTCCTGGGCTTTGCGCAATTCCTCGTCGACGGGATGGGCCACCCAGCCATCGCGTAGTTGCACCTGCGAGGTGATGGTGAATTGATCGTCCTTCTCCGGCAGACGCTTGCCGTTCTTCTCGACGACCTTGCCGATGGAAATCCGCCCGAGCACCGGCGGGGTAATAGCCAAGCCTTTGAGCATGGTGGTTCTCCAGTGGATGAATAAAAAAGACCACCCCGGCGCAGGGGAAACGCCGGGGTGGTCAAGGGGGGAAGCGAAATCAGGTGATCAGGAAGCGCCGGCTGCCGACCTTGGTGGTGGGGTAGCGCGCCAGCAGGTAGGGCTTTTCCTTGAGCAGCCGCGGCACATCGAGCACCACGCTGTCCTTGGCCTTGCGCCAGGACACCGAGCCATTGGCGAATAGCGCTCGGCTGGCATCGCCCATGGCCTGCTGCAGTTGCTGCTTCAGTTCGGCTTCGCGCTTGCTCTGCAGCTCCAGACTGACGCGTACCGTCTGCAGTTCATCGAAGGTTGCCGACAGCAGCGGATCCTGGGTGAAGTCCAGGGTGTGCCCCTGGTCCTCCGGGTACAGGCAGCGCAGGGCCTGCTCTGCCGAGTCGGAACCATCCGCCGGTGGAGGCGTATCGCGTTGCACGTAGTCCCAGAAGTCGCGCTCCAGCTCGATCAACCGGGCGATGAGCTCATCGTCGCGCTCGATGCGATGGATCTCCAGGTGCTGGCCACCGAGTAGCACGGCCACGTCAGCCGCCTGTTTACCGGTGACCGCCAACTGGTGCATCACCTGCAACTGCACGTACACCGGCACACCTTCCTTCCAGAGACGGGCGCCATTGATGCCGGCGGTCTTGCATTCGAGGATCTGCACGTCGCTGGCGCCGATCACCTCGCGGTCGATATTGGCCAGCATCCAATCCAGTTTCGGGTCGGGGTGCTGCAGCACGGCATTGATCCGTCGCACCCGGTTACCGGTGCGGCGGGCATAGTGGTTAGCGACGATGGGCTCGAGGATGTTGCCCCAGTAGGTCGGGCTTTCTTCGTCGTTCGGATCGCTCTTGGGCAGTCCGGCATCGCGGCCGGTCTTCTCCAGCCACAGTTCCAACTGCGACTTGTAGGGGTTGAGGCCGACCGCGGCTGCAGCGTCCGAACTGCCAATACCGTGCTTGCGCACGGCCAGCCAGTCGTCACGGGACAGGTCCTTGGTGCCGACCAGGCGCAGGGCAGGGCGCTGCCGTGCCCTGTTGGGCGTGGAGTGAGCATGAGTCATGAGGATTTTTCTCCGGACATAAAAATGCCCGGCCGGCAAAGCCAGTCGGGCATCGGGTGAGGGAGTGGGTGGCTGTCAGGCCATCAACGAAAGGACCGCCTCCAGGCGGCGCTGCGATCACGCCCACTTACCGGGCTACACCACCGGCTACTGCGGTCGCCGGCTGACGGCGCCGTGCGTGATGGGCACGAACCTTCTCGCGCCAGCCGGGCGAGAGTTCCTGGGCCATGTCGAGATAGCGCAGCGGGCAGCTGTAGTCGTACGGCGCCATGGACTCATCCATGGCTTTGTACCCCCACTCACCGCCACTGCGTTGCAACAGATCACAGCGGATGTAGCGCATGGACTCGCCGGGAACGAGGTCTGGGTAAACGCCTTCGGTTTTCGCCGTCACTTCGGTGACCGACCACAGCACGTTGCCCCGCAGGGTGTGGGCGATGACGTGAATGCGGGCGTGCACATGGTCTTCAGGTTGAGTCAGGTCCCGGATCAGCTCTGCCCGGGTACGGGATGAGAACAGCCAGCCCATGAGAGAGGCCTCCAATGAAACACCGGAGCCCACTCCCCAGGAGCGGAACCCCGGCGGGTGGAAGAGAACGCCCAACGCCGCGGTCTCGGCGAGCGACCGCTGTCGTCGCAGAACCGGCTGGGCAAAGAGGGATAACGAGAGGAGGGAACGGCCGTCAGGCCACCAACTGCAGGGCCGCATTCAGGGCGCGTTGCTTGATCACCGCCCCTTGGCCGAACCAGGCCGAGTCCATGCGGTACTCGTTGCTGCGCGCACGGCGTTCGTGGTCGACGTACTCGGTGACGGCATTGAGCAGGCCCCAGGCAGTGCCGTTGGCGGCTTCCAACTGCGAGCCACGGCCGCGGCCTTCGTACAGGCTTTGTACCCGACGCAGCGCACGTTCGTTCGGCAAGGCATCCGGCAACGGATTGTTGGGCTGGGCATCACAGAGCACCTGCATGAAATAGCCCATTGCCTCGTGCCACTGCACCTTGCGTTCGGCCAGGTGGTGCATGCGGTACATGAACTCGTCCCATTGCGAGACGGCGATACCCAGTTGCTTTTTCACCGCCTGGGCATCGAAGCGCGTGCTGTGCGGCACCTTGATCGCCCGGGTGGCACCGTCGACGGCGATGGTCAGGGTGTTGTTGCACACCACTCGCACCGTGGTTGGTGTTGCCGTGGTGGCCAGGGTACCGTCGCAGGAGGTGGCCAGCAGCAGGTAGCCGTTGACCAGGTCGTTGCCCTTCAGCGAGGTGTTCTGTCCGGTGCGCGCCAGCGCCCAGAACTTGCGACCGCCCTTGAGCACGCCGGCGGTTTCCAGCTCGTAACCGGAGACCTGGGTGAGGTCGCGGTAGAACTCCAGGACCTCCTTCGGCTGTACCACCTGGTAGCGTTGAGAAACTACCGAGAGCGGCGCCTTGGTATCGGAGCGGTAGAGCACCTTCTGTTCGGGAAAGGAGTGGATGCTACCGAGGTGACCGACCGCGTCCGATTTGAAGTGGACTGGGCTTTCCTGGATCTGCCAGTCCATACCGGCTTCACGCTGCCAGACTTCCAGCGGCTGTTTCGGGGAGAGGCGGCTGCCCAGACCATGCCAGGGGGCTTCGCCGACATAGGCCATACGTTCGATGAGATGAGCCATGATGAGTTTCCTGTGAGCAATAGCCGGCATAAAGCGCTGCGCCACGCGCAGCACCGGCGGAAGGGATGAAAGGGAAGGGGGAAGAAGAAGCGCGAAACCGATTAGGTCGGCAGGTTGAAGCGATGCCCGCAGATCAGGCAGAGGTTGTTGGCGAGCACGTGGCGATCCAACTGGTCGCCGAGTTGGGCGCCGAGCGCACAACCGCCGACGCCACCGGCCAAACCGCCAAGAATGGCGCCGGACAACGAGCCGAGGGTGATGCCCAGCGGACCAGCAATGGCGCCGACTGCCGCACCGGCCTGGCCACCGGCAAGAGCGGCGGAAGCACCACGCGCGGCACCACCGACCGTGCCGACGAAGGCACCGATTTTCATGGCGGGATGCAGGGATGCGATCTTGGGAGAGTTACAGCGAGGGCACTGCAATGACATGGCTGGAGAGCCTCCGTGGTGGGAATGTCATGGCAGTGATATAGAACTGAAATTTTTTCGAATCGAACTGTTGTGTCGTAGAAAGCCCAAAGCTGCCAGTCGCGGCTGGCAATAAGTGGCCAGGAGCAGACATGTGACGGAATAGAAACGCTGCGGAAAGCATGCTTGCATGCGTTGTACTTGTTCCTAGCTACTAATTTGACGGAATCTTTCCAGCCGTAAGACGAGGCCTGCAGATGGAGTGCTTTCGAATCGACGAAAGCGGTTACACCGGTTTCGACCTGCTCAACCCTGAGCAACGGTTCCAAGGAGCTACGGCTATCGCCATCGACGATGACGAGGCCAAGCGCCTGATCCGAGAGCACTTTCCCAAGCTGCAGGCCGACGAGCTCAAGTATCGGGCCTTAGCGCGCCGGCCGGGTAACCATCCTCGCCTCCTGGCGCTCCAGCGCGATCTGCTGATGCACCACAAGTGCGTGACCTACGTCTGTGACAAGCGCTTCCTTCTACTGCTGATGTTCCTGGACTACGCAGTCGAGCCGTTCTATTACGAGCGCGGGATAGACTTCTACAAGGACGGGCAAAACTATTCTCTCGCGTCACTGCTGTACGTAACGGGACCGAAGACCCTTGGGCCAGGTGCGCTCGATCGATTGCTCTCGAGCTTCCAGCGCGCAGTGAAGGAAAAGAGCCGGGTGGCCCTTCACGACTTGGTAGCGATCGCGCGGGCATCGCGCTGGCGGGAGCTGCCGGAAGCCCTGGGTCCCCTAGCGCAATTCGCAGCACCGGAATGCCTCCAGGCTATTGCCACTCCCGGCGTCAGTACCGATGCCGCCTTCATAGTGCTCCAGTCCTTAGTCAGCCGGATGGAGGTCATGGCCGAGGGTCCCTATCGGGTCGAACATGATCAGTCCAAGAACATGCTCACCTATCACGATGTGCTTCAGCGTTACATCAGCCACGAGGAAGCGATCACATTCCGCCAATCAGAGATCGCGAGCATCACTTTCCCCCTGAAGCTCCAGTCAGTGACCCAGGTCGACTCCAAGTCCAGTCCGGCGGTGCAATTGGCGGACGTGATGATCGGCGCAGCTATTGAGGCAGCAAACACACTCACGGGGCAGCGTGCAGGGGCACTGGATGCTGATCAGGTCATGGCCCAGTATGCGGAGCACCAGATGATCCATTTGTTGCCTTCGATCGATTTCGCAGAGCAGAAGCGTTTTCGTCAGGGAACACAGGCCGCGGAGGTGATCGACTACTTTGCCGCGAACTTTCACAAGCCATGACAACGGACGGAACTGAGACCTGACCGAACTCGACGGCACGGTCATCCAACCAACACTGCCACGGATAGCCTTATCTCCTCGGCCGAGCTTTACACGTTGGAGGCGGACTCCCATCTGCTCGAGGAGTTATGCAAAAATCGTCCGAAATATGACGGGGAAACGTATGAATACTGTCTTCAAGGGCAGTGCCGCCATCGGCAACTCCGGTATCAAAAAACACTTCAAAAAGGCGGAGCCTTGGCAACCTCTATTCGAGCTGGTCTGGAACGGCTTCGATGCCGCCGCGAGCTCTATATCCGTCACTGTGCTCGAGAATGATATGCACGGCGTGGAGCGTATCGTCGTGCTAGACAACGGTGATGGAATAGAATTCGACACCCTAAACGACACGTTCGGTAGCTTCAACGACTCGGCAAAGAAGGCCAACCTCTCAATGAAGGGCGAGCATGGTCGCGGGCGCCTCGCGTTCCATCTGCTTTGTCGCTATGCATCATGGTTCACCAAGTTCAACAACATCGATGCCGTAATCGACGTCGCCGAGCCGACTATCAAAGATTTTGAAGGGCGGCTTCTGGATAGGTCCGAACAGAAGCAGGAACTGCTGACGCAAGGAAAAGGCACTTTAGTGGAGCTCACGCATTTCACGGGTGCTCTGCCGGAGCAGGATAAGCTTCGCGAGAAATTCTCCATCGAGTTCGGTTGGTACCTTGCCGTGCATCCGGAGAAACAGGTTGTACTGAATGGCATGCCCGTTCTGGTTCCGAAACATGAGGTGGTTCAGAAAGAAATTGCGGCTGACGACGCTGTCTTCTTGGCACAGGTGTTTCGCTGGGAGCAACGGCCCACCTCGGAGCTGTCGTACCTATATCTGCTCAATTCCAAGGGTGCACCTGTCGACAAAGTACTGAGTTCGCTCAACCAGAAGCCTAACTTTTACACCAGCATATGCGTGACATCGGCATGGGCTGACACCTTCTCGAAAGAGAAGGATCTGCTAAATCCGGAAGCGCACACGCCGGCGTCCTCAACCTGGAAGAAGTTCAAGTCACAGTTGGACCGCTTGTGCCAGTCCGTCTATGACGATTTCCTGCGCTTGCGAGCCGAGGAGGTGGTGCAGGGCTACGAAGATGAAGGCTACTTCCCGAGCTACGCGGGAATGGATGACACGGAGAAAGAATGGCGGCACCAGAACACCCGCGAGCTGGTGCGGAACATTTACATCGCTGAACCGCGCATCTTCCACAAAGCCAACAAGAAGCAGGCGATGCTGATCATTCGCCTTCTAGATAGGCTAGCCGTCTCAAACGAGAATGACGCCCTGTTCGAGGTGCTCGAAGGCGCGCTAGGCCTCGATGAGAAATCGATGCAAGACCTAGCGAAGCAACTGCATCGTACGACGCTCGAGAACATCGTCGCGAGCATCGAGGTGCTGCAACGACGAGCAACCGCGGTACAGCAACTGCGGTATGTGATGAACGAGCACTACCGCGAAGTTCTCGAAACGCCTGACCTGCAAAAGATCATCGAGAGCAACACATGGCTGTTTGGGCCCCGCTACGAGACCATAGGCGCGGAGGAGGATACCTTCGCCAAGATTGTTCGCCGTATGCGGGATGAGGTCATGGCGCGGTCGCCGCTGAGCATGGAAGATGTTGATGAAGAGGCCGATTTTCCCGGTGCACAGCGGCAAGTCGATCTCTTCATGGCGCGCAAGTTTCCAGCCTTTGATTCGCTGGGGAACAGGATCTACAAATGCATCGTGGTGGAGATAAAACGTCCGGCGATATCTCTTAACAAGAAGCACCTCCGGCAGCTTGAGGACTACTCGGAAATCATCGCCAGCGAGCCACAATTCAAGTCGGAAAAGATGCACTTTGAGCTTATCCTCCTCGGTCGCCAGATTTCCTCGGCGGACTCCAACATCAAAAGCCGATTGCAATCTCATGTCCTGCGTAACGACCCAGGCCTCGTGACTGATGACCCGCGCATGAAGCTATACGTCATGAACTGGTACACGCTGCTTGATGGATTCGAGCTTACGCACGGTTTCATGCTCGAAAACCTCAAGCTCAAGCGAGACGACTACACCGCCGCGACCAGGGAGGAGCTGGTTGCAGAGTTGCAGGTCGAGCACTAATACAACGAGCGATACTACCGAATGAGTCGCAGGAGATGGACGAGTGGTGGGTTAGCCGGCAGGACGTCCGCTCGTACTTTGGCCAAAAAAGTGAGCTCGCGCGATTTACGTGCGGCTTGCCCCTTCTCCGGGAACGAACTACTGAAGGATCAAGCGTCCGCTTTGGGGCCAGGCTGTGTGAAAACGTCGTCCTCGCCTAGAGTTGCTGGAGCAACGTCAGTGAGGCAGCGTATGAAACGATTCATCGAAGAGGTGAGCCGGGCACAGGTCAGCTTGCTTAGGTCGTTTACGGTGCTGGCATCGCTCTGCAGGAAGCGGCCCAAGATAGTCCGGAAACTGTGGAGTACTGGCACAAGTCACCGACATGCCTTACAACTGCAGCTTCTACTGAGTCGCTATGTTCTAAGGAAGAACTCGTTTTGGTTGAGGCAGCGATTGTTGAGCGCGTTCTCTGCGTGGTTGATAGGTGTCTGAGGGGCCAGTTTCCAGACGACTACTACAAGCGATGCCTGTACGCATCCTTTGGTGTGCACAGTCTCCTTCGAGCAATGGGGCACAGCCCTGTGGTCGTGGGGGGAACTTCTTGGCCTTTGTCGTCTCGCGGGATCAGCGCCAGGCCTCCATGCAAGGGTATGCATCCGAGTCTGGCGAACACTCACACTATTGGGTTGAACTCGATAGTTCGATCATTGACCTAGGTACGTACTACTTGCCTGTCGGTTCAAGTTTCGCAGCCTCTGAGATCCCGGCGCTTTTCTGGGACACGGGCTACCGCATGCCCAAGGGGCTGAAATACGCTCCTGAAGCTCGCTATGCATCGCCAGAGGTGGCGCATCTAGATCCGCATATCATCGAAAAAATGGTGCCATTCCTAGCAGCCTGCCATTCCCGGATGGGGCAGCCCCTGGTCAAACCGAAAATTGGCAAGTGGCTCGTGACATCGCCCTCATCCATTCAACGGGCGGCCGGAAAAGGCGATCTTTGGGCACGGGCTGTGATTCGATACGAATCCATGCCGGCTGAGCGCCTTCCTCTCTGACGCGCCGTCCCTCCCGGCAGCGGAGTCTGCCCGGCCTTCACAGGCCCGATTAACACTCAGAACGGTAATGAACACAACACATAGAAAATCATATTGAAAACTTCCATAAAATCAACAATATACAAAAAAGAGTAAAGGATTGCGTAAATTTATGTGCATCTCAGCAGATCAAACTTTACGAACGAAGCGTGGCAAGAGGGATAGAGTCGAGCGGGCAGGGAAATTCAGAGCGAGTGCAACTGGGGCTAGAGCAAGCTGAGAATTTCTTTTACGTTGAGGCATACTCAACCGAGCGCAGAAAAAAGAACTCTGTAGCCGGTATCGTTATCTGATGGAGTAGAGAATGGACGACTTGGTGAAGCCATGGATTCTTGACAAGATTGCACAAGGTAAAGCAATCCTCTTTCTAGGAGCAGGGGCTGCATTCGGTGCTAAGGGGGACCATGGAGAGTTACCCCTATCGGGATTCGGCCTCCGCGATCGTATATCAGACCAATTCTTAGGTGGCGAGGAAAAACATAAGACTCTCGTCCAGGTTTCTGACTACGCAAAACATGAAGGCGGCCTTCTTGAAGTTCAGCAGTTCATCAAGAAGACATTCTACCCTTTAAAGCCCGCTAATTTTCATAAAATCATACCAAGTTTTCGCTGGCACTCCATTTTCACAACTAATTACGATCTTATCATAGAGCGTGCGTACTCGGACGTCCCTGATCGCATGCAAAATATCGCACCGATTATCCGCGATGGCGGCAACTTCAGTGATGTAATGAGTGACAGCACGCTAGTCCCTTACTTTAAGCTTCATGGATGTATAAATACCATTAACGACCCTGAACTTCCCTTAATTCTTGCCAGTGAAGAATATGCGAAGCACAAAAAGGGACGAGTGAGGCTTTTTCGACATCTTTCTGATTTCGGACTTGAACATCCTATTATTTTTTGCGGATATCAGCTTAGTGACCCAAATATTCAGCAGATACTATTTGACCTTAACGACATGGGGGTTAATCGACCAACGTATCTGCTGGTCGACCCCGGGCTGGGGAAGTACGACATTAAGATGTGGTCTGGCCAGCGTGTCGAGCCTATAAAAGCGACCTTTGAAGATTTTCTAAGTTTTGTAGACCATAAAATAGATCGACGACTACGGGCACTAGCAAAACTTTCCCCATCCGAGGCCAGCCCGGTTGACAGACATCTCAAGCCCGGCTTAACCCTATCTGAGCACTTGAAAACCTATCTAAACACAGAGCTTGAGCACATATATTCAGGAATGAAATTCAGCGGCGTCAAACCTATCGACTTTTATAAGGGGCTAGACGCGGAGTGGGGAGGAATTCGACAGGACCTAGATATAAAAAGGCGTGTTAGCGACCAAATAATAATAGACTCAGTGATTGAGTCGAGCCTAGCAGGAGTGAATACTTTCCTCCTTAAAGGGTATGCAGGCAGCGGGAAATCAACAGTATTAAAAAGAGTTTCCTGGTATGCAGCTAATGACCTTGGTGCGATGGTTGTTCGGCTGCGCGACGGCGCAATACTTCGGCCCGCCCTAATTAAAGAGTTGGCATTGAAGTGTACCAGTAGGCTGATACTTGTACTTGATGACGCAATATCCCACGCGGATGACCTTCTTAAGCTGTACAGGGCCTTTGAATACGAACCGGCCAATATTTCAATCCTCACCTCCGCAAGAAACAATGAATGGAACCAATATGGCGCGGATCTAGACCAGTATATTAGCTCGGAATATGAAATCTCCACTCTTTCCGAGAAGGAAACCAACGACCTAATTGAAAAACTAAGCCAACACAATTGCCTTGGAAACTTCAAGAGCGACAAGGTTGATGATGTTCGGAAATATTTTTCATTAAGCGCTGACCGCCAACTATTGGTCGCTCTACACGAGGCCACATCTGGGAAGCCTTTTGAAGAGATTGTGCTAGATGAATACGCCAGGATTACACCTCCTGAGGCACAGATCCTGTACATGGATGTTTGCACTCTCAACAGGTTAGATGTACCAGTTCGAGTCGGATTAATATCAAGAATTTCTGGAATAGGCATTGAGGAGTTCAGGAACAGATTCTTCGGCCCACTCGAACATGTAGTTAAAGTTTATATGGACCACGCCTCGCGAGACTATGCCTTTATTGCTCGGCACTCGCTGATAGCAAAGTTTGTTTTTGAGCACGCATTAAAGACCCCCGAAGAGAAAGCAACCCAAATAGTTAGAGTTTTAGAGCATCTAAATCTCGAATATGGCGCCGATAGTGAGGCCTTCAACCACCTCATAAAAGGAAAGCAGCTAGCTGAAATATTCGGCGACAAAGCTCTTGCGGGTAAAATATATGAAGCGGCGGATAAAACAGGGGCCGACCAACACTATATTCTTCACCAAAAGGCTGTATTCGAATTTAATCATCCAGGGTGTGACACAAGGGCTGCTCTTAGCATCATCCTTCAAGCTGAAAAGGCTCTTCCAGAAGGGAGAGCAGACAAGGCTATTGCCCACACAAAGGCCAACATCTACAAGAGATTGGCCAGAGAAAGCAGCAACTCCTTGGAAATAGAGAAGTACAGAGCAGAAGCAAGAGTAATTTTTGAACGACTTGTTCCTGGACAGAAGGACTCACGTGCAATTAATGGGCTAGCAGAGCTTCAACTTGATGAACTTGAGTCTCGAATTGACGAAATCAGCAGGATTGAGTTCGACGACCTAACAAAGCGCGTATTTCTTGAGCAAGTAAAGAAAATCGAAACAACCATATACACAGGCCTGCAAAAATTTCCGGGTGACGAGTACCTATTAACCCGACAACAGGATCTAGCCAAAAAGCTCCACGACAACGACAGAGCAAAAAATATTCTTGAAGAGGCTTACGAAAAGAACAGTTCAAGTGAATTTGTTTCTATACGCCTAGCACGGCAACGTATCGACTCATTTAAGCATGAAGATGCGGAACGTATTTTGCGTGACGGCATAATCCACAACCCCAACAGCAAGCCACTTCACTTAGAGCTTGCAAAACTTTTGATAAAGCTAAACAACGAGCAACAGAACACTGAAATTGAGCATCATCTTAAACGAAGCTTCTCTCCGTCGGACTCAAACTATGACGCACAATTCTGGTATGCCCGGCACCAGTACCTTCATGGTGACAGAACCAAGTCTAGAGATATATTCTCTTTTCTAAAAAAGGCCAGAATGCCACCTCGACAAAAGAACGCACTCAACGGAATATCGATCAACTCAGATGGCAATGAAATTATCTATCGCGGGCACATCTCACACGAACATGTGAGCTTCTGTTTTATCAAGTGCACAGAGCTTAATGACAGCATATTTGCTCATGCTGATCGATTTGAGAACCTACCGAATGAGGGAATAAAGGCCAACGTGGACGTGACGTTCAAACTAGCCTTTACGATGAAAGGGCCTACTGCGCTCTCGGTTAAGATCGTTTTCTAGAAACGGGAGAGTCAACTATAGATCGGGCCGCTGCCGTCCGGCCTGATCTATAGATTTGAATCTCTCCAGCATTCCTAGACTCTCCCCAAGCTTTGGAATACCGCACAGCTTTCCGCGACCGCGCTGTCGGAGCAATTGTCGCGTCGACTCACCTCAGCCCAAGCGCTCCCTCACCTAAACACAACCTCAGTCACCTGAGTTTACCTTATAGAAAGGCAAATCTTGCTAAATGACTACTCAGCAGTCATCCTTCATAACCTCTTCAAGCGCAGCTCTTGTCTCAAGCCCAGAGCGAATGAACTCCGCAAATTTTTCCATAAACGCCACACTCGCCTCGCTTTCAATTGCAACCTTCATGAAAGAGGAAACCAAGGCCCGCATATCCTCCCTACACCTACCTTCTGAAGTACCGCCAAGCTGAGAAAGTATTTCTATTACTTCGCTCCCTTTCGTGTACTCATTAATTCCGAACAACTCTAGGAGCACCATCCCGAGCGATCCTGCGAGATGGTTTTCAGGACGGTCCCAGCCCCTTCTTATACCACCCTCAGAATCAGCCTTCTCAAGTTGCTTTCGAATTTTGCTCGGTATCGTCGCCGCAGCCTTAAGGCGGTTGTAATACTCACGACTCGCAAGACTCGCAGCATCCTTTACAACCTTCCACATAATGAACCAAAGCTGCGAGACACTGTAGGATCGCAACCCGAATCTGACGGTAGCCTGCACCTTCTCGATATCTTCATCATAGAGTTCGAGGCCGTAAATATAGCACTGATCCAACAGATACCGAATTACGTCACCCACAGCGTAGTCCTGCCAAAGGATGGCAATAGCCTCTGAGTCGACGAATTCTCGCTGGGTAATTATCTCTAAAGCTTCCCCACCACGCCCCAATTGCCTATCCCCAGGCAAGAATAACTCGACACTCGCCCAATTCATTTTGAGGCGCCCATCTCGAATAAAATAAGCCCCGGACACGGACGATCCCGGGTCGTCGATTATGACTCCATCTTCATAAAGACGAGCAATATAGGACTCTGGGCTATATGGTACAAGACCAGCGCAATCGCCTTCTCTAAAAGTACCTTTAGCAAGACGAGGTGCGACAAGCGCATCCACCGCCAACAGGATTAAGCAGATATCATCTGGCAGGCCATCATATGCAATCGCTCTAGAGCATACATATTCAATGCGCTCTGCTAATCGCCACTGAAGCTCCTCCATCTCTGCCTGTTTTAGCTTTAAATCACGCTCCGCTATGACTTTCGCACACCCCTCGCAAGGGCGAACAGAGCGCTGAAGAGTTTTCTTGGTGTCAGTACGACTCAATACCAGCATAGCGCCATCGCAGTGTGCGCACACACAGTTCTCATCATAAGCCAGACAGTATTGACGAACATATTTTGAAATCAATCCAGATTGAACAACCTCCCGAAATGGGACGAGCTCACTCACTTTCTCCAGATAATCCCCGTTCTCATCTACGGCCCAATAACGTACTGCCAGCGCAATCTCATCTGGATCTTGAGTCAAAAAGTCTAACCGTACTGCCATCTATTAAATCCTTTAACTTTAATCACACCCTTCATCGGCACATTCCTTTCTTACTTTTTTGCAGTTGGAATGTGACGCATGTTTTCTTCCCAGTCTTCGAAGGCGAGAACGTTGTAGGAATAAGCGTCAGCACCGAGGTACGGCACTGGAGGCAGATGGCGGCTCAGCACCAACACCTTATCCCCAACCCAGCAATAGCCGGAGACTAGATTACGGCCATAGAAGGCTTGCCTTGGCTGTCCGTCGGTCGATGGTATCGCACTCCATACCGGACACCGGCTGTGGAGGTTGAGGGCTTCAGCGGTGAGGGCTGGTTTTGCGGTTGAGCAGGTTGTCGAGGAAGGTGGCGTTCAGAGCCCTTATCCAGTCAATCGGCAGAAGTCGAACCCAACTCAGTGCCTGTAGAAGGATCACCAGACCTAGACCGTATGCATTTCCAGGGGCTGATTCCACGCACAGGGGTGACCCAAACTTAGTATCGTAAAAGAGTGCCGATTTAATACCGTCCGCGCCCATGTTCACGGTATGAGTTGCTATGTGGTCATTCCCAAGAATTAGCAGATCTGGAGTGTGCTCCCCTTGGGCGTTGTGAACAGAAACGCCAAGTGAGTATTTGCGTGCAAAAATCGCACAGAAGGGTTGGTTCTTGAGCGGGGGATAAGTGCGGGGCCAGCCCCTGACCTTTCCGTTGTATGTCGGCCCATCCGCTTCATAGTCGGGATTGGAAAGAGGTCGGCGGGTAAGCATCAGTTTTTTCACTGCCTCGGCCTGGCCGATCGCCTTTTCCAACACTGCTGTATCAGTAATCGAGTGCTTGCACTCAATGTAGGCGTACACAGCGTCAACCGGGATTTGTTCTTTTACGGGAAACTGACGTCTCATGCTGGAGCGTAGGGTGGGGCTGGACATCTTGTCGTAGATGATGAGGTCATCCCCAGCCGTTTCGCCATTTTCAGCCACGACAAAGCCCCTGCACACACCGAACTTGGATGGCAGAATGTCCTCCAGCAAAGCGCAGATGGCGACTTCGAATTCATCCCCAAGATCAAAGTTGTAGATCGCCTCGATGTCCTGCAGCCGTGCTTCGACCTTCCTGGCCAACCTTTCGATGTATTCACCGTACGAACTCATGGATTCTCCTTCGGTCGCTTGATGCGTGTCTGGTTGATATTTAGCGACACGGAGGCCCTAGAGGGGAGCTATTGGCGACAACTCAAAGCTTCCCGCTAGCGATTCACGTCCCTGGCGTTTCCAACTCGTCAAAAGACCGGATTGCTCGGGCGTTGTCGAGCCAGTCCTCAGGCTCTTCCAATTTTTCTCTGACGTACTCGCCCTCGCGATTGTGGTAGCCGAAGGCGAGATACCGCAAATTTTCACGGTGGATCATATAGGCTGCAGTGACACGGGCTTGGCAGGCGTATTCCGCCCCGTTGAAGACAGGAGCGAGCAGTCCCATCCTAGCCAGCGTGAGCTCAGTCTGCTCTCGCACAAAACCGACGAAGAGTTGCTGAGAATCTGCCAGTTCCCTTTTGAGCTCTCTCGGGCGACCGTCTTCATGTTCGAGTCCATAGAGGTACACCGTCTCTTGGGACTCGACAAACATCACATCCTTGAAAAGGCGGCATGATCCACCAGGCTTACAGGCCTTGATATCTGCAAGCCATAGTTCGTCATGCTGAGAGTCTGGGAAACGCCCCGTGTAGCACGGATTGGATGCTGAGTAGATGGTGGCTGGTGTGGTGCTTTCCTGCATAGCTACGCTCCAAAATTGCGGTCGAGTATCGTCCGACATCGAGTGTAGCTAGCTTTGGGTTGGGAAATCGGCGCCTTACCTCTCGGGGGCGCAGGGCATTATGGTGAACCACCACCTCTGTCCAACCTCATGGAGGCTAGGGGCGGGCGTGAGCCGTTGGGTTGAGTGATCGATCTCTACCGACAGGAATGTGGCAGAGGGGGTTATTTCTGTCGCATGGAATTTGTACAGAATTCAGCCCAGTCAGCCATCAGCGCCCTGCGTTTCTCTAGAAAGTCTGAGCGAGAGTAAGCGGCTTCGGTCTGATCCCGTTCGTCATGAGCGAGTGCGAGTTCGCATACCTCTCGTGGGTAGTGAGTGTTCTCGTTGGCCCAGTCGCGGAATGTGGAGCGAAAGCCATGTCGAGTAATGTCTGCATGCCCTAGCTTATGCAGGAGGTTGCGTATGGCATTGGCATGTATGGCACCGCTCTTGCCTTTTCCTGGGAACAGATACGGCGAATCCGTACGAGGCAGGCTTTGCAGGATATCCACAGCCTGAGAGGGTAGGGGAATGACGAACGGCTTTCTCATCTTCATGCGTTCGGCCGGAAGCGCCCATGTCCCAGTTGCAAAGTCCATCTCGGGCCATTGCGCGAAGCGGATCATGTGGGAGCGAGCTCCAGTCAGAATCAGCAGGCGTGCGGCTACGGCATCTCGACTGGAGTCTTGAGCCAGTTTGATCATCAACTCCGGCAGGTCGCGCCAATGCATGGCAGGGAAGTGCTGGCGTTGCCGAGCTTTTTTCTTTTCAGCTTTGCTGAGGAGGTTTTCCAGATGGCCGCGCCAGCGGGCGGGGTTGTCGCCGTCGCGAAGGCGGCGAGCCTTGGCTGCATCTAGTATCTGCTCGATTTGTCCACGCACTTCATCGGCGGTACGCGTTTTTGTCGACCAGATCGGCCGTAAGACGCTCAGCATGTGCTCGGTTTGGATATCGTCAGCCGATAGCTTCCCGATGATGGGGAATGCGTATAGCTCCAGCTTCCGCAGCCAGCCCTTACGCCATTTTTCAGACCAGGTGGCTCCATGGGCCTGTTGATGATCGCGGGCAAGATCTTCGAACGTGCTACGACGCGCTGCAGCTTGGCGCTCAGCCTCTCGCTTCGCTTCTCGCCCTGCATCTCGGGCGGCTAGGGGATCGATCCCGGTCGCGAGAAGTTTTCGCTGATCCGCTGCGAGTTGCCGCGCTTGGCTGAGGGTAATGACCGGGAAGGGGCCGAGTCCCATTTCACGGCTTCGCCCGTCCAGCTTGTAACGAAAGATCCAGCTCGAAGAGCCGCCTTTGGCTACCTGGAAGTAGAGCCCATCGCCATCGTTGGTTTTTCCAGGTTCTGCAGTCCTAGCCAAGGATTCGATGGTCTTGGTCGTTAGCTTACCCATACAGACTCCCTATCTACCCACACCCTCACCCACACTTTGGCGGGAGATTCTATCGATTATTGGTGGACGTTGAGAGACAGATGGTACGTCTCAAGCCCTTGATTTTCTAGGGCTTGACGGACATTGGTGGATTTCTGCAGACATTAAAAAAGCCGGCTTGTGGCCGGCTCTTCAGGGGGTGGCCCGTCCTTACTTCTGGTAAGCAGCGACCGCCTTTGAATGCTGTGGACGCGGCTCTGGGACCGGCGTCTTGGGCGCGCACTTTAGCAAATTCGGCCGGGCTTGACTAATGGCTTTTCCACCAGGCGCCGTCGTTGCGACGAGCGTGCCTGTCGCGCGCAGAAAAAAGCCCCGCGCGGGGGCGGGGCTTTTTCGTGGCGGGTTGCCCCGCGACCATCACTTGGCCTGGAAGGCGGCGACGGCCTTGGTGATGTAGGAGCGCGCTTCTTCGGCGTTGCCCCAACCTTCGACCTTGACCCACTTGCCCTTTTCGAGGTCCTTGTAGTTCTCGAAGAAGTGCTTGATCTGCTCCAGCAGCAGGGCCGGCAGGTCGGTGTATTCCTTCACGTCGTGGTACAGCACGCTCAGCTTGTCGTGCGGTACGGCGATCAGCTTGGCGTCGCCGCCGGCTTCGTCGCTCATGTTCAGCACACCGACCGGACGGGCGCGGATCACCGAACCCGGGGCCACCGGGTAGGGGGTCACGACCAGCACGTCCAGGGGGTCGCCGTCGTCGGCCAGGGTGTTGGGGATGAAGCCGTAGTTGGCCGGGTAGAACATCGGGGTGGCCATGAAACGGTCGACGAACAGGCAGTCGGTGTCCTTGTCGATCTCGTACTTGATCGGCGCGTGGTTGGCCGGGATCTCGATGGCGACGTAGATGTCGTTCGGCAGGTCTTTGCCAGCCGGGATGCTGCTGTAGCTCATGGACGACTCCAAGGGGGTTGGTCGGGCCGAAAAAGTGCGGCGGATTATAGGCAGATTGCCGTGGCCAAGCCACAGACATCGCTCAGTGCGCCGGAGTTTCCTGATAGTCGGGGTGCTCGCGCTGCAGTCGCTGCAGGCGCGCAAGCGGATCTTGCCGGTAGAACAGCCCCAGTTGCTCGTAGACCTTCGGATAGGCCTGGTGCAGCAGGTCCGGGGCGGTGAAGAAGTATTCGCTGGTGACGGCGAAGAATTCCGCCGGGTTCTCCGCGGCATAGGGATCAATGGCGGTGTGCGCCTCGGGATGGCGGTCGAGCTTGCGGTTCATCTCGTCGTAGGCCGATTTCATGGCCGCCGACCAGTCGCCGATGCGCATGTCGCGGTGCAGCGGCGGCAGGCCGTTGGCGTCGCCGTCGAGCATGTCCAGCTTGTGCGCTAGTTCGTGGATCACCAGGTTGTAGGCGTCCCAGCCGCCGCCGCTTTCCACCCCGGGCCAGGCCAGCACCACCGGGCCCTGCAGCGAGGTTTCGCCGCTGCGCTCGTCGTCGAACTCGTGGATCACCCCGGCCGGGTCGCGGTGCTTTTGCGGGCTGAGGAAGTCGTCCGGGTAGAGCACCAACTCGTGGAAGCCGCCGTACCAGTTCAGCTCCGGCAGGTGCAGCAGCGGCAGCTGGGCCTGGGCCGCCAGCAGCAGGCAGCGGAAGTCGTCCAGCTCGACGCCGGGCAGGGTGGTGAGGTGCTTGTCGCGCAGGAACAGCAGCGCCCGCTCGCCGAGCAGGCGCAGTTCCTCTTCGCTCAGGCCGTCGAGGATCGGCAGGTGGCGCAGCACCTCGGCCCACAGCTGGGCGTCCAGCGGGTGGCGGGCGAGGAAGCGCCGGCGGCGCCAGGCGCTGAACGACCACATCGCGGTATCAGCGCTCCGAGGCCTGCGGCTTGCCGTTGCGCGCCAGCTTGTGGCGGACCACGCCGATCAGCATGGGCACCAGGGAGAAGGCGATGATGGCGATGATCATCACCGAGAGGTTCTGCTTGATGAAGGGCACGTTGCCAAAGAAGTAGCCCAGGGTGACCAGGCCGCCGACCCAGGCGATGCTGCCGGCGACGCTGAAGAACAGGAAGCGCAGGTAGGGCATGTAGGCCATGCCGGCGACGAAGGGGGCGAAGGTGCGCACGATGGGCAGGAAGCGCGCGAGGGTCACGGTCTTGCCGCCGTGGCGCTCGTAGAAGGCGTGGGTCTGGTCCAGGTAGTCGCGGCGGAACACCTTGGAGTCCGGGTTGCTGAACAGGCGCTTGCCCAGGGTTCGGCCGATCACGTAGTTGGTGCTGTCGCCGCTGATGGCCGCGAACAGCAGCAGGCTGCCCAGCACCCACGGGTCCATGCCGCCGGTGGCGCAGATGGCGCCGGCGATGAACAGCAGGGAGTCGCCGGGGAGGAAGGGCGTTACTACCAGGCCGGTTTCGCAGAAGATCACCAGGAACAGGATGGCGTAGATCCAGGCCCCGTAGTTGTTGACCAGCAGCGAGAGATAGGTGTCGAGATGCAGAACGAGGTCGATCGGGTTGAAATCCATGAGGCGCCTTGAAAACCGCGTGGTGAACTGCCGAGCCCGGCATTATAGGCACCCCCGCGTTGCCGTGGGGCGCGCTTTGTCGCAGGCGTCTGCCCACGACAGGTTGCAGGATATTACAGCGCGCGAGTGAAAAGACTGTCGGCATGAAGGCTGCAGTTCCGCAGTGGAAATCTCTGTCGGAACCTCGCCCGATGTCCCTGTCCGGGGGCGCTTTTGGCGCCGGTGCGGCTGTCGAAGCGGGGCCGGGCTAGCGCAGGCTCGCCTGCCAGTCCAGGGTTGGCGCCGCTGGGCGGTTGTCGGCGCCTTCGCGGGCGCGGTCGTGGCCGGCGGCGTCTGGTACCTGCTCGGCTAGCGGGTGTTCGGCCACGGCGCGGATGCCCTGGGCGGTTTCCAGGTGGGCGTCGGCGATCAGCTGTTGCAGGCGCCCGCTCTGGCGCAGCGTGCGCAGGCCGCGGTCGAGGTTGGCGGCCAGCGCCTCGCCGCCGGTGCGGGTCTTGGGAATCAGCACGTAGAGGGGCTTGACCTCCAGCGGCGGCTCGATGAATTCCAGCTGCTCGCGCAGCGCCGGGGCGTTGCGCGCCAGCAGGTGGTAGCCGGTGTAGCGATCCACCACCGCCAGGTCGAGGCGCCCGCGCAGGAGCTTTTCCAGGTTCTGCCAGTCGTTGTTGACCACTTCCTTGGTGAGGAAGTCGGCCTTGTCGAAATCGGCCTGGTTGACGTAGCCGCGCACCACGCCGATGCGGTAGGGGCGCAGGCTGTCGAGGTCGCCGGCGCGGTAGGCGATGGCGCGGTCGCGGCGGTGGAAGAAGCCCAGTTGCGAGTCCAGCAGCGGCATCGAGGTGTAGAAGTCGCGGCTGCGGTCGGCCGACAGGTAGGCCGGCATCAGGGCGTCGTAGTGGCCTTCGCGGGTTTCGTTGAGGGCCCGCTGCCAGGGCAGGAACACCCGCTCGGCGCGGTCGCCGTTGAGCGCCAGGGCCTCGTCGAGGATGCGGCTGGCCAGGCCCTGGCCGGGCAGGTCGGCGCCGACGTAGGGCTCCCAGTCGAGGGTGGCCACGCGCAGGGTATCGGCCTGGACGGTGCCCAGGCCGAACAGCAGGAGCAGGGAGAAGTGACGCAGTAGACGCTGGGGAATGCCCATGGAGCCCCTTAGCCGCCGAACGCCGGGCGGCACGTGCGATGCTTCACTGTAATGCTGGCGTTAAGCCATTGCCAGCGTAATGCGCCCTCGGCTTAGACGAGATCGTCACTGATGGGCAGGATGTAGTTCTTGAACTCGGTGTCCTCGCGGAAGCCGATGGACTCGTAGACCTTCTGCGCCACTTCGTTGTTGGTGCTGGTGGACACGCGCATGCGCACGGCGTTGGTTTCCCGCGCCATCTGCCGGGCGTGCTGCAGCAGGTGGTCGGCCACCAGTTGGCGGCGGGCGTCCTCGGCGACGTAGATGTCGTTGAGGATCCACACGCGCTTGAGCGACAGCGAGGAGAAGCTCGGGTAGAGCTGGCAGAAGCCCAGCAGCTTGTCGTCGCTGTCGTCCGGCAGCGCCAGGTAGATCACCGACTCCTTGCGCTTGAGGCGCTTCTCGAGGAATTTCCGCGAGGATTCGGGGTAGGGCAGCATCCCGTAGAACTCACGGTACTTGACGAACAGCGGGGCGAGCAGGTCGAGGTGATCGAGGGTGGCTTGCACGATGCGCATGGGCGGATCTCTGCGTTCGGTGAATGGGCTGCTGTCACGATGCAGGTGCTGTGCCAGCACAGCACTGCCCGGATGCTGCACCAGAAATCGTTGAAAGCGCAATCCAAGCGAGCGTTTGATCGACAGTGGTGTTTCGGCCGGACGCAGGGCAATTGGCCTGCCGGCTGCGCCGAGGCGCTTTTCGTAGGATGGGTTGAGCCTGCGAAACCCATGCGGTCAGGGTGATGGGTATCGCTTCGCTCAACCCATCCTACGAAGCAGGAGCGTGCCCTAGCGCCCGGCCAGCAGGAAGTTGGCCCCCGGCCCCTGGCCTTCCAGCGTCGGCAGTTCCGCCTCGTCCTTCAGGTTCACCCCCGAGAGCTGGCGGCGGCAGGCTTCGCGCATCAGGTACAGCAGGCGGTGGGCGGCCATGCCGTAGCTCAGGCCTTCCAGGCGCACGTTGGAGATGCAGTTGCGGTAGGCGTCGTTCAGGCCGACCTTCGGCGCCCAGGTGAAGTACAGGCCGAGGCTGTCCGGCGAGCTGAGGCCGGGGCGTTCGCCGATGAGGATGACCACCATCTTCGCCCGCAGCAGTTCGCCCACCTCGTCCGCCACCGCCACGCGCCCCTGTTGCACCAGGGCCACCGGCGACAGGCTCCAGTTCTCGGCCGCGGCCATGTCCTCCAGGCGTTCCAGGAAGGGCAGGGCATGACGCTGCACGGCCAGCGCAGAGAGACCGTCGGCCACCACCACGGCCAGGTCGTAGCCCGCGGGGTTGGCCTCGCCGTGCTGGCGCAGCAGCGCCGCCGAGTCTTCGTCCAGGCGGCGGCCCAGGTCGGGGCGCTGCAGGTAGGTGTGGCGGTCGGCGGCGGCGCTGTGCAGCAGCAGGCTGGCGCGCCCGCGTTCGGCCAGGGCGGCGCTCAGGCCAGCATGGTCGAAGGGCAGGTGCACGGCGTCGCGGGCCTGGGCGTGGGCGAACTGGAAGTCCAGTTGCGCCCTGGTCGGCAGGCTGGTGCCGGCGCGGCCCAGGGCGATGCGCGCGGGGGTCAGGCGGCGCAGTTCCTGCCAGGGGTTGGGGGTGGCGGTGGACTTCTCTTCGCTCATCCGCGCGTCCTCAGTTCAGTTGCGCCAGGGCCGGGCGGAACGCCGGCGGCAGTTGCTCGGCCAGGCGCACCTTGCCTTCGCGCTGCTGCAGGATGTGCATGCGTTCCAGCCACTGCTCGAACTCCGGCGCCGGGCGCAGGCCCAGGCTCTGGCGGGCGTAGAGGGCGTCGTGGAAGGAGGTGGTCTGGTAGTTGAGCATCACGTCGTCGGAGCCGGGGATGCCCATGATGAAGTTGATGCCGGCCACGCCCAGCAGGGTCAGCAGCATGTCCATGTCGTCCTGGTCGGCCTCGGCATGGTTGGTGTAGCAGATGTCGCAGCCCATGGGCACGCCCAGCAGCTTGCCGCAGAAGTGGTCCTCCAGGCCGGCGCGGATGATCTGCTTGCCGTTGTACAGGTACTCCGGGCCGATGAAGCCGACCACGGTGTTCACCAGGAACGGCTTGAAGTGCCGGGCCACGGCGTAGGCGCGGGTCTCGCAGGTCTGCTGGTCGACGCCGTGGTGGGCGTTGGCCGAGAGCGCGCTGCCCTGGCCGGTCTCGAAGTACATGAGGTTGTCGCCCAGCGTCCCGCGCTTGAGCGAAAGGCCCGCCTCGTAGCCTTCCTGCAGCACCGCCAGGCTCACGCCGAAGCTGGCGTTGGCCGCCTCGGTGCCGGCGATGGACTGGAACACCAGGTCCAGCGGCGCGCCGCGGTTGATCGCCTCGATGGAGCTGGTGACGTGGGTCAGCACGCAGGACTGGGTGGGGATTTCGTAGCGCTGGATGATGGCGTCGAGCATTTCCAGCAGGGTGCAGATGGATTGCAGGCTGTCGGTGGCCGGGTTGATCCCCAGCATGGCGTCGCCGTTGCCGTAGAGCAGGCCGTCGAGGACGCTGGCGGCGATGCCGGCCGGGTCGTCGGTGGGGTGGTTGGGCTGCAGCCGGGTGGACAGCCGCCCGCGCAGCCCCTGGGTATTACGGAAGCGGGTGACCACGCGGATTTTCTGCGCCACCAGCACCAGGTCCTGCACGCGCATGATCTTCGATACCGCCGCTGCCATCTCTGGCGTCAGCCCCGGCGCCAGGGCGCGCAGGCTGGCCTCGTCGGCGGCGTCGCCGAGCAGCCAGTCGCGGAAGTCGCCCACCGTCAGGTGGCTGACCGGGGCGAAGGCGGCGCGGTCGTGGCCGTCGATGATCAGGCGGGTGACTTCGTCGGCTTCGTAGGGGATCAGCGCCTCGTCGAGGAAGCGCTTAAGCGGCACCTCGGCCAGGGCCATCTGCGCGGCCACGCGCTCGGCGTCGCTGCTGGCGGCGACGCCGGCCAGGCAGTCGCCGGAGCGCGCCGGGCTGGCCTTGGCCATCAGCTGCCTGAGGCTGTCGAAGCGCCAGGTCTGGCCACCGACGCTGTGGGCGTATCCGGGCATGGGAACTCCTTGTGCTCAACGGCGCCGGGCCTCGCGGCCCGGCGCGGGTGGATCAACCTTCGCTGGCGAAGCTGGCCGGCACGCCACGGCGCGCGGCGATCACCAGGTTGCAGCAGATGAAGCCGGCGAGCATCAGCGCCAGGAACACCAGGGCGATCACCTGGTTGTACCACAGCATGGCAGCCAGGCAGACGAGCGCCAGGGCCAGGGCGATGCCCGGCACGATCGGGTAGCCGGGCGCGCGGAAGGTGCGCTCCAGGTGCGGCTCGCTGCGGCGCAGCTTGAACAGGCTGAGCATGCTCATGATGTACATGACGATGGCGCCGAACACGCTCATGGTGATCATCGCGGCGGTCAGGGTCATGCCCTGCAGGCTGATCAGGTTGTCGCTGAAGATCGCCGCGATGCCCACCACGCCGCCGGCGAGGATGGCCCGGTGCGGCGTCTGGAAGCGCGACAGCTTCGCCAGGCCAGCGGGCAGGAAACCGGCGCGGGCCAGGGCGAAGAACTGCCGCGAGTAGCCGAGGATGATGCCGTGGAAGCTGGCTACCAGGCCGAACAGGCCGATCCACACCAGCATGTGCATCCAGGTGGAGTTGTTGCCGACCACCGCCTTCATGGCCTGCGGCAGCGGGTCGTTGATGTTCGACAGCTCGCGCCAGTCGCCGACGCCGCCGGCGAAGATCATCACGCCGATGGCCAGGGTCACCAGGGTGAGGATGCCGGCGATGTAGGCGCGCGGGATGGTGCGTTTCGGGTCCTTGGCTTCCTCGGCGGCCATGGCCGCGCCCTCGATGGCGAGGAAGAACCAGATGGCGAAGGGAATGGCCGCGAAGATGCCGCCGATGGCCGCGCTGCTGAAGGTGCTGGAGCCGGCCCAGCCGTTGAGCACGAAGTTGCTGAAGCTGAAGCCCGGCGCCACCACGCCCATGAATACCAGCAGCTCGGCCACGGCGAGCACGGTGACCACCAGCTCGAAGGTGGCGGCGATGCTCACGCCGAGGATGTTCAGTGTCATGAAGATGGCGTAGGCGCCGGTGGCCGCCCATTTCGGGTCCAGCGCCGGGAACTGCACGTTGAGGTAGGCGCCGATGGCCATGGCGATGGCCGGCGGGGCGAAGACGAATTCGATCAGGGTGGCGATGCCGGCGATGGTCGCGCCGGTCTTGCCGAAGGCCCGCAGACTGTAGGCGAAGGGACCGCCGGCGTGGGGGATGGCGGTGGTCAGCTCGGTGTAGCTGAAGATGAAACAGGTGTACATCAGGGCCACCATCAGGGTGGTGACCAGGAAGCCCAGGGTGCCGGCGGTGCCCCAGCCGTAGCTCCAGCCGAAGTACTCGCCGGAAATCACCAGGCCCACGGCCAGGCCCCAGAGGTGCAAGGTTCCCAGCGTCGGTTTTAGTTGTGATGCGCTCATTGCGGACTCCTCTGCCCCTCGGGGCGTGGACGGGTTGCCTGGTTTCGATGGTAGCGACGGCGGCGGCCCAGGACTTGACCCTGGAGCCCGCCGTGCGGCCTCTGCGGTCAACTTGCAACGAGGTGTTACCCATCGCCCCAGGATGGCGCGGGGCCTGCACGGGAATGTCGCGTCCAGGGGCCGATGGGATGGCTGTCATGGGGTATTTCGGGGTTCCGGTGCGAGGCACGTTAATTGCTAACGGTAATTGCTAAGTAGTTTTGTCGGATAAGCGATCAATAACAACGAGCGTGCCCATGAACCCGTCCCTGTTTTCCTGTGCCGTCGCCACGCCCTCGGCGAGCAACCTGGGCGTGCTGTCCGCCGCCGCCAGCGGCCTGGATAGCTTCATCACCGCCCAGGGCGGCGACATCGACCGCGTCTTCGGCCGCGCCGGCATCGACCCCGAGCGCCTGCGCCACCCCACCCTGAGCCTGGCCCTGACCAACTATTGCCAGGTACTGGAGGAGGCGGCGCGGCAGTCCGGCTGCGATAACTTCGGCCTGCGCTACGGCCAGCAGTTCCAGCCCCGCGCCCTTGGCCTGCTGGGCTACGTCGGACTATGTTCGGAAACCCTGGAAGACGCCCTGCGCAACTTCGCCGCGGCCTTTCCCTTCCACCAGCACAGCACCCTGATCCGCCTGGTGGATTGCGGTGAGTGCTTCCGCTTCGACTACCAGGTGCAGCACGGCGCCATCCTCGACCGCCGCCAGGACGCCGAGCTGACCATGGGCATGGCGCTGAACCTGCTGCGCCACGCCCTCGGCCAGGGCTGGTCGCCGCGCGCGGTGGGCTTCGAGCATGCCCGCCCGGAGGACTGGCAGGAGCACGCGCGGGTGTTCGGCGCGCCGGTGCATTTCCAGCGCGGCTGCAATTCGCTGCTGGTGCCCAAGGCCGACATCAAGGGCCGGCTGATGCCCGAGCGCGACGCCAACCTGCTGTTCCTGGTGCAGGACGTGATCCGCCGCCTGGGCGAGCAGGGCCGCGGGCCGGACCTGCTGGAAGACGCCGGCACCCAGATCCGCCTGGCCCTGAGCGAGGGCGAGCCGGTGCTGGAACTGATCGCCGAGCGCCTGGAGCTGACCACCGCCGGCCTGCAACGGCGCCTGCGCGAGGCCGGACTGAGCTTCAGCCAGTTGGTGGAAAACACCCGCCGCGAACTGGCGGTGCACTACCTGCGCCAGCGCCAACGGCCGATCTCCGAGCTGGCGCCGCTGCTGGGCTACTCCGAGACCAGCGCCTTCTCCCGCGCCTTCCGCCGCTGGTTCGGCGTGAGCCCGCGGCAGTGGCGCAGCGACGAAGCCTGATCTTCCCGGCGCACGCCTGCAACGTAGGACCTTGACTGCGATAACCGGAGATTCCGGCGCGGATTACGCTGCGCGACCCGCACCGTTCCCATGTAGGAGCGCGCCCTGCGCGCGAATCGCGGGCAGGGCCCGCTCCTACAGGTTGACTGCGAATTTCCCATCCATGCCGGGAGATAACGGCGGATAACCGCGAACGCTTACTTCTTCGAGGCGAAAAAAAAGCGCGGCCCGAAGGCCGCGCGGAAGAGAGTCGGAAGCTCGCTGCTATCAGAAGAAGCCCAGCGGATTGATGTCGTAGCTGACCAGCAGGTTCTTGGTCTGCTGGTAGTGGTCAAGCATCATCTTGTGGGTCTCGCGGCCCACGCCGGATTTCTTGTAGCCGCCGAACGCGGCGTGCGCCGGGTACAGGTGGTAGCAGTTGGTCCACACGCGGCCGGCCTTGATGCCGCGGCCCATGCGGTAGGCGCGGTTGATGTCGCGGGTCCAGACGCCGGCGCCCAGGCCGTATTCGGTGTCGTTGGCAATCGCCAGGGCCTCGGCTTCGTCCTTGAAGGTGGTGACGCCCACCACCGGGCCGAAGATTTCTTCCTGGAACACGCGCATCTTGTTGCTGCCCTTGAGCAGCGTCGGCTGGATGTAGTAGCCGGTGGCCAGGCTGCCTTCGAGCTTCTCGACCTGGCCGCCGACCAGCACCTCGGCGCCTTCCTGTTGGGCGATGTCGAGGTAGGAGAGGATCTTGTCGAACTGCTGCTGCGAGGCCTGGGCGCCGACCATGGTGTCGGTGTCCAGCGGGTCGCCGCGCTTGATCGCCTTGACCTTCTTCATCACCACTTCCATGAACTGCGGGTAGATGGATTCCTGCACCAGCGCCCGCGACGGGCAGGTGCACACCTCGCCCTGGTTGAAGAAGGCCAGCACCAGGCCCTCGGCGGCCTTCTCGATGAAGGTCGGCTCGGCCTGCATGATGTCTTCGAAGTAGATGTTCGGGCTCTTGCCGCCCAGTTCCACGGTGCTGGGGATGATGTTCTTCGCCGCGCATTCGAGGATGTGCGAGCCCACCGGGGTGGAGCCGGTGAAGGCGATCTTGGCGATGCGCTTGCTGGTGGCCAGCGCCTCGCCGGCTTCCTTGCCGAAGCCTTGCACCACGTTGAGCACGCCCGGCGGCAGCAGGTCGCCGATGATCTCCATCAGCACGCAGATGCCCAGCGGCGTCTGCTCGGCCGGCTTGAGCACCACGCAGTTGCCGGCGGCCAGGGCCGGGGCGAGTTTCCAGGCGGCCATCAGCAGCGGGAAGTTCCACGGGATGATCTGCCCGACCACGCCCAGCGGCTCGTGGATGTGGTAGGCCACGGTGCTGTCGTTGATCTCCGCGGCCGAGCCTTCCTGGGCGCGGATGCAGCCGGCGAAGTAGCGGAAGTGGTCGGCGGCCAGCGGGATGTCGGCGTTGAGGGTTTCGCGCACCGGCTTGCCGTTGTCCCAGGTCTCGGTGACGGCGAGCACTTCCAGGTTCTGTTCGATGCGGTCGGCGATCTTCAGCAGGACCAGCGAGCGCTCCTGCACCGAGGTGCGACCCCAGGCATCGGCCGCGGCATGGGCGGCGTCCAGGGCCTTGTCGATGTCGGCGGCGTCGGAGCGGGGGAACTCGGCGATGGGCTGGCCGTTCACCGGCGAGGTGTTGACGAAGTACTGGCCGTTGACCGGGGGCACGAACTCGCCACCGATGTAGTTGCCGTAGCGGGACTTGAAGGAAACGACAGCACCTTGGCTACCGGGTTGGGCGTAACGCATGGTGGATCTCCTGGCTCTTGTGCTTGTTGGGGAGGACGCGTTTGCGGTCTGACAAGCGTAGAGCAAGGGCCGGGCCATGCCAGCGCGAACCGCGTGGTTGCTGGGCCGGCGGTCGGTTGGTGGGCACCCGCCGACGGACGGTGTGGCAGCGCTGGTACAGGCCTGGGTGACAGTTTGTCCCGCATCCGGTACAGCGGCTGACCGCCAGGTCACGCGGGCATTGCATTGCGCGGCGCGCTGGACGATGCTGCGGGAACGGTCGCCCCGGGACTGCCTGCCGTCCCTTCCGTGGAGAACCATAACAATGAGTGCGAACGCCATGAGTCGCCACGCCCGCCAGGTCATGACAGTGGCCCGCGGGCAGCAACCGGCCAGCGGCCCCGCCGCCGATCCGTCGATCGCCCGTTCCTGGCTGCGCTGCCTGGAGGAATACCACCTCGACCCGGCGCAGACGCTGCCGCCCACGGTGCTGGAGCACCGGCGCATGCTGGAGCGCCGCGAAGGCCTGCAGCAGGTGCTGGAGATCGCCAGCGGCGAGATGACCAGCCTGCGCCAGCAACTCGCCGGCGCCGGCCACGCGGTGCTGCTCACCGACGCCCGCGGGGTGATCCTCAACCGCGTCTGCGACGAGGCCGAGCGCGCCACCTTCGAGCACGCCGGGCTGTGGCTGGGCGCCGACTGGAGCGAGGCCCGCGAGGGCACCAACGGCATCGGCACCTGCCTCATCGAGCGCCAGGCGCTGACCATCCACCGCGACGAACATTTCCGCAGCCTGCATACCGGCCTGACCTGCTCGGCGAGCCCGGTGTTCGACCCCCACGGCGAACTGCTGGCGGTGCTCGACGTGTCCTCGGCGCGCCGCGACCTGTCGCGGCAGAGCCAGTTCCACACCATGGCCCTGGTCAACCTCTCGGCGAAGATGATCGAGAGCTGCTACTTCCTGCGCCGCTTCGAAGGCCAGTGGCTGCTGCGCTTCCACCTGCAGGCCGAGTACGTCGGGCTGTTCAGCGAGGGCCTGGTGGCCTTCGACGGCGCCGGGCGCATCCTCGCCGCCAACCAGGGCGCGCTGAACCTGCTCGACCGCCCGCGCGACGGCCTGCTCGGCCGATCGGTGGAGGACTGCTTCGACATCCGCCTGGACGAGCTGCTCGGCCGCGCCAGCACCCAGGCCGGCCTCAGCTGGCCGCTGCGCAGCCATGCCGGGCGCCAGTTCCACGCCCAGCTGCGGGGCGAGCCGCGGCCGCTGGTGGTGCCCGTGGCGCGGCCGGCGCCTGTCGCGCCGGGGCTGTGCCTGGGCGACGAACACCTGGCCGCGGACTTCCGCCGCGCCCTCAAGGTGTATGCCCACGACGTGCCGCTGCTGCTGCACGGCGAGACCGGCTCGGGCAAGGAGGCCTTCGCCAAGGCCGTGCACCAGTCCGGCGAGCGCGCCGGCAAGGCCTTCGTCGCGCTGAACTGCGCGGCCATCCCGGAAAGCCTGATCGAGAGCGAGCTGTTCGGCTACCGCGGCGGCAGCTTCACCGGCGCGCGCAAGGAAGGCATGCGCGGCAAGCTGCTGCAGGCCGACGGCGGCACCCTGTTCCTCGACGAGATCGGCGACATGCCCCTGGCCCTGCAGACGCGCCTGCTACGGGTGCTGGAAGAGCGCCAGGTGGTGCCCCTGGGCGACGGCGTGGCGCAGCCGGTGGACCTGCGCCTGATCAGCGCCACCCACCGCAACCTGGAGGCGCTGGTGGCCGCCGGCACCTTCCGCGAGGACCTCTACTACCGCCTCAACGGCCTGGTGCTGCAACTGCCGGCCCTGCGCGAGCGCGAGGACCGGCCGCAGCTGCTGGCGCAACTGCTCGCCGAAGAATCCCGGGGCCGGCCCATCGTGCTCGACGAGGACGTGCGCCAGGTCCTGCTCGACCATCCCTGGCCGGGCAACGTGCGCCAGCTGCGCAACGTGTTGCGCACCCTGGTGGCGCTGAGCGAGGGCGGCCGCGTGCACCTGGCCGACCTGCCGGTGGACATCCGCCGCGCCGCGCAACCCAAGCCCGCGCCCGAAGCGGAAGCACCCGCCGACTGCCTGCTCGACGCCGAGCGCGGCGCCCTGCTGGCAGTGCTGGAAGCGCAGCGCTGGCACATGAGCCGCACCGCGCAGCAACTGGGCATCAGCCGCAACACCCTGTACCGCAAGCTGCGCCGCCATGGTTTGAGCCGCTCCGTACCGTAGGGCGTACAACCGTTCGCGGTTGTACGCCGTTTGACCCAGGCCCCAGGCGGCTCCGGGTTCGACCTTGGCGGTGGGGGCGGCTGTGTAGATGGATGGCTTCAGGTTCGACCTTGGCTTTGGGTGAAGATTGGGTGTATCGGCGGATAACCGCGAACGGTTATACGCCCTACGCCAGGCCCACCAATGGCTTGCGTGGAACCCCCGCCCAATGGCGCCGTCTGATGCATCCAGCCACCCCGCCGGCACCCGGCGCTGTGCTAATCTGCCGCCCATTCGAAGCGCCTTCCCAGGCTTGATTGCAGGAGTCTGCATGCATATCCACATCCTCGGCATCTGCGGCACCTTCATGGGCTCGCTGGCCGTGCTGGCCAAGGAACTGGGGCACCGCGTCACCGGTTCCGACGCCAACGTCTACCCGCCCATGAGCACCCAGCTGCAGGCCCAGGGCATCGAGCTGATGCAGGGCTACGAGCCCGCCCACCTGGAGCCGGCGCCGGACCTGGTGGTGATCGGCAATGCCCTGTCCCGCGGCAACCCGGCGGTGGAGTACGTGCTGAACAAGGGCCTGCCCTACGTTTCCGGCCCGCAATGGCTGGCCGACCATGTGCTGCAGGGCCGCTGGGTGCTGGCCGCCGCCGGCACCCACGGCAAGACCACCACCAGCAGCATGCTGGCCTGGGTGCTGGAACACGCCGGCATGAGCCCGGGCTTCCTGATCGGCGGCGTGCCGCAGAACTTCGGCGTCTCCGCGCGCCTGGGCGGCACGCCGTTCTTCGTGGTGGAAGCCGACGAGTACGACAGCGCCTTCTTCGACAAGCGCTCGAAGTTCGTCCACTACCGCCCGCGCACCGCCATCCTGAACAACCTGGAATTCGATCACGCGGACATCTTCCCGGACCTGGCGGCCATCGAGCGGCAGTTCCACCACCTGGTGCGGACCATCCCCGGCGAAGGCCTGATCATCCACCCGGAAAACGAAACCGCGCTCAAGCGGGTGATCGGCATGGGCTGCTGGACTCCCGTGCAAACCACCGGCGAGGGCGGCCAGTGGCAGGCGCGCTTGCTCAGCGCCGATGGCTCGCGCTTCGAGGTGCTGTTCGACGGCGCCGCCCAGGGCACGGTGGAATGGGAGCTGACCGGCCAGCACAACGTCGCCAACGCCCTGGCCTGCCTGGCCGCGGCGCGCCACGTCGGCGTGGTGCCGGAGCTGGGCTGCGCCGCGCTGTCGGCGTTCAAGAGCGTCAAGCGGCGCATGGAGAAGGTCGCCGAAGTGAAGGGCGTGACCCTCTACGACGACTTCGCCCACCATCCGACCGCCATTGCCACCACCCTCGACGGCCTGCGCAAGCGCGTCGGCGACGCCCCGGTGATCGCCGTGGTCGAGCCGCGCTCCAACTCCATGAAGCTGGGCGCCCACCGCGACGGCCTGGCGGACAGTGTCACCCAGGCCGACCGGGTGTTCTGGTACGCGCCGCCGAACCTGGGCTGGGACCTGGCCGCCACTGTGGCCGGCTCGACCGTGCCGACCCAGGTGTGCGACTCCCTGGAAGCCATCATCGAGGGCGTGAAGGCCGTGGCCACGCCGGGCACCCAGGTGGTGATCATGAGCAACGGCGGCTTCGGCGGCCTGCACGGCAAGCTGGCCAAGGCCCTGGAGGACTGAGATGGCGGGAGCCGAACGCGTCACCCTGGCGATGACCGGCGCCTCCGGCGCGCAGTACGGCCTGCGCCTGCTCGACTGCCTGGTGCAGGAAGACCGCGAGGTGCACTTCCTGATCTCCAAGGCCGCGCAACTGGTGGTGGCCACCGAGACCGACGTGACCCTGCCGGGCAAGCCCCAGGCGATGCAGGCCTTCCTCAGCGAATACACCGGCGCCGCGCCGGGGCAGATCCGCGTCTACGGCAAGGAAGACTGGATGGCCCCGGTGGCCTCCGGCTCCGGCGCGCCCGGCGCCATGGTGGTGGTGCCTTGCTCCACCGGCACGCTGTCGGCGATTGCCAGCGGCGCCTGCAACAACCTGATCGAGCGCGCCGCCGACGTCGCCCTGAAGGAGCGCCGTCAGCTGATCCTGGTGCCGCGCGAGGCGCCGCTCTCCAGCATCCACCTGGAGAACATGCTCAAGCTGTCCAACCTGGGCGCGGTGATCCTGCCGGCGGCGCCGGGTTTCTACCATCAGCCGCAGACCATCGACGACCTGATCGACTTCGTGGTCGCGCGCATCCTCAACCAACTGGGCATCCCCCAGGACATGCTGCCGCGCTGGGGCGAACACCACCTTGTCAGTGACGAATAAGCTCCTAGCCGCCTTGATGTTGCTGCAGCTGGGCGGCTGCGCCACCGTGAAGACCCTCAACGCCAACAAGCCCGGCGCCCCGCTGATCTACGCCGGCACGCGGCTGGACTGGTATTCCATCAACGGCGGTTGTTGCCCGCAGGACCACTACGGCACCGAGGCGCCGAAATACCCACGGCTGGACCTGCCGGGTAGCGCGTTGCTGGACACCGTGCTGTTGCCGCTGTCGATTGCCGCGGAGCTGGGCATCGGCCTGCAGGTGTGGGGCGGGAATTGACGCCGCGGGCCTTGCCCGCGAATCGCGCGCAGGGCGCGCTCCTACAGGTGGGCGTCGCGTAGGAGCGGATCCTATCCGCGAACCGCGCCGGAGCCCCCGGCTATCGCGGACAAGGTCCGCTCCTACAGGGGAATGCCATACCTCATGCCGAACTGTAGGAGCGGGCCCTGCCCGCGAAATCGCGCGCAGGGCGCGTTCCTGCAGGTGGGCGTTGCGTAGGAGCGGATCCTATCCGCGAACCGCGCCGGAACCCCCGGCTATCGCGGAAAAGGTCCGCTCCTACAGGGGAATGCCATGCCTCATGCCGAACTGTAGGAGCGGGCCCTGCCCGCGAATCGCGCGCAGGGCGCGCTCCTACAGGTGGGCGTCGCGTAGCGGATCTTATCCGCGAACTGCGCCGGAACCTCCGGCTATCGCGGACAAGGTCCGCTCCTACGGGGGAATGCCATGCCTCATGCCGAACTGTAGGAGCGGGCTCTGCCCGCGAAATCGCGCGCAGGGCGCAACAGGAAATACCGTCGTAGGATGGTGTTGAGCGAAGCGATACCCATCGCCACGGCCGCATGGGTTTCGCCAAGGCTCAACCCATCCTACGAAGAGCGCCTCGGCGCTGTCGGGACTATTTCCCCAGCCTGCGCAACTCGTCCGACTCCACGAACCGCACACCCTTGCCCGTCTCCAGGGCCAGGCGCCAGAGGGCGCGGGCCAGGGCGCAGGCTTCGATGCCGTGCAGCTTGCCGGGGAGGATGCGGGCGAAGGGCGCGGCGAGCAGTTCGGCCAGGCGGATTTCCTCGCGCTGGCCCAGCAGCAGGGACGGGCGGGCGATGGTCAGTTGCGCCCAGCCCTGTTTCTGCAGGGCCTCTTCCAGCTCGCCCTTGACGCGGTTGTAGAACAGCGAGGACTTGCTGTCCGCGCCCAGCGCGCTGACCACCACGTAGTGCCGCGCGCCGAGCTTGAGCGCGTGCTCGCCCAGGGCCAGCGGCAGGTCGTAGTCCACCGCCTTGAAGGCCGCCTCCGAGCCGGCCTCCTTGAGCGTTGTGCCCAGGCAGCAGAACACCGTGTCCACCGGCCCGGCCAGGTTGGGGATGAGTTCGGCCAGCGGGCCGATGGGGTTCTCCAGGCGCGGGTGGGCGGCCAGTGGCCGGCGCGTAGGCGCCAGCACGCGCTTGACCGTCGGCTCGCTGAGCATGCGGTCGAGCAGGTGTTCGCCGGTGAGGCCGGTGGCGCCGGCGAGAATGACATGCGTCGGTGTTGAATACATCCTGGTTTCTCCGCTGACACAGTTACAAGCGTAGTTGCCGGGCTATCGTTTTTCCTGCACGTGCCCCGCATCGGCGCTCAGGGCCCGGCTGGCCTGGCCCGCACGCAAGGTGTTCCAGCGCTGCAGCACGGCCGCTGGCGCCCACAGCTGCGGCTCGGAAGCGTCGAAGCCGTCCGCCGTCTCGCGCCGGGCGACCTCGCTGCTGGCCAGCTGGAAGGCCTGCTGCAGGTCGTCGGTGGCGTTCAGGGCGTTGGCGAACAGGGCCTGGCCGAAGTAGGTGAAGTCCGCTTCCTCGGAACAGCCGAAGGACACCCGGTCGCTGCGCGCCGCGGTCATGATCAGAGTCCTGTCGTCCTTCAGAGGTTCGATGAAGCCGCCGCTGTAGCAGGCCGAGATCACCAGCACCTTGTCGCGATCCTTCAGCGGCGCGAGGAGTTCGGCCAGGTCGGCGGCGGGCAGGTTGTCCAGGCGGATGCCGGGCATGTCGAGGATCAGCTGGTGGTCGTGGCTGCCGTGGCTGGTCAGGTAGATGAACACCAGGTCCTCCGGGCCGCTGCTGCGCGCCAGGGCGCGGATCGCCCGCGCCAGGCTCTCGCGGGTGGCCATGGGGCGGTCGTCGGCATGGTTGCGGTTGTTCACCAGGGTGACCACGCCGCGCGCGCCGAAGCGCTGGCCGAGCAGGCGGGCGACGTAGTCGGCCTCGCGCAGGAACACGCTCTGCTTGCCGTCGCCGCCCACGCTCAGGGCGTACAGCTCCACCTGCGGCGTGGAAGGCGGCAGCGCGGCCAGGGCGCGGTCGAGCAGGCGGCCCTGTTCCAGCAGGCCGACCTCCACCGGGTTGGGCAGGCGCCGGCCCTGTTCGTCGCGGCGCAGCAGGCCGTTGCTCCAGGTGCCGGCCTGCAGGCGCCCGTCGGCGCCGCGCAGGCTGCCCTTGCCGGCGAACTTGCCGTCGGCGAACTGGCCACGGTAGACCTGGCCGTCGGCCTGGGTCAGCACGCCTTCGCCGGCGAAGCGCCAGTCCTTGAAGCCGCCTTCGTAGCGGCTGCCGTCGCGGCCTTCGTACTTGCCCTGGCCGTTCAGCGCGCCCTGGCTGAACTGGCCGCTCCAGACGTCGCCGTCGGCGTTGACGAAGCGCCCCTGGCCGCTGAATTCGGTGTTCTCGAAGCCGCCCTCGTAGCGGTCGCCGTCGGCGTCGCTGAAGCTGCCCTTGCCGCGTAGCTGGCCGTTCTCGAAGGTGCCGGCGTATTCGTTGCCCTGGCCGTCGTCCAATTGGCCCTGGCCGTGGTAGAGGCCGGCGCGGAAGCCGCCCTGGTAGTGGCTGCCGTCGGCGCCGTGCCATTCGCCCGGGCCGTCGAACAGGCCCTTGGCGAAGCGGCCCCGGTACCAGGCGACGTTGCCGTGCTCCAGGCGCCCCTCGCCGTGCAGGCGGCCGTCGACGAGGGCGCCGTGGTAGCGCGCGCCGTCGGGCAGCACCAGGTCGGCCGAGGGCTGGGCGGGGCCCTGGTCGCAGGCCGCCAGGGCCAGGATCAGGGCGAGGAGGGGAAGGTGCAGGCGCATGCGGCAGGTCGGTCACGGCGGTTTTGCACCAGTGTGACGCAAAAAAGCCCGCGGGCGCGGGCTTTTTTGCAGGGGGCCGGGCGCCGGCGTCAGACGAAGGCCAGGCTCAGCGATTCGGCGATGTAGGCCGGCTTGGGCAGGCCCTCGATCTCCAGGGTGCAGCGTGCCTTGATCAGCCACTGGCCGGGGTTCTTCTCGCTGACGTCGAGGATGGTCACCTGCAGGCGCACCCGCGAATCCACCGGCACCGGCTGGATGAAGCGCACGCTGTCGAGGCCGTAGTTGACCACCATCTTCGGGTTCTCCGGGAGCACCAGCAGGCCTTCGCAGAGCTTGGGAATCAGCGACAGGGAGAGGAAGCCGTGGGCGATGGTGCCGCCGAACGGGGTCTTCTTCGCCTTCTCCGGGTCGACGTGGATGAACTGGTGGTCCTCGGTGCACTCGGCGAACTGGTTGATGCGGTTCTGGTCGATGGTGAGCCATTCGGAATGGCCCAGGTCCTTGCCAATGTAGTCCTTGAGGGTGCTGACGGGAACGAACGGCATGTTTTCCTCCGCGAACGCGTGTTGTTGTTTTTTGCGTGCGATGCAGCATGGCACAGGTCGATGACGGCTGCGCACCTATGCTTGAAGCGAATGCCATGCCATAGGCCGGGCGTACTTGGGCATAATGTCGGGCTTTTTCACAGGAGGTTGCCATGCTGCTCCGCGGCCTGACCTGGCTGGTGCTGTTCCAACTGCTGGGCACCGGTCTGAATGTTCTCATCCTGCCGATGATCCCCGGCCCCATCATTGGGCTGGTGCTGCTGTTGGCGTTCCTGCTGGCGCGCGGGGAAGTGGGCGAGCCGATCACGCTCGCGGCCTCCTCGCTGCTGCGCTACCTGCCGCTGCTGCTGGTGCCGCCGGCGGTGGGGGTGATGGTCTACGGCCGCCAGCTGCTGGCGGACTTCTGGCCGCTGGCCGGGGCCCTGGCGCTGTCGCTGCTGGGCTCCTTCCTGTTCGCCGGCTGGCTGATGCAGAAGCTGATCGACCGCCAGCGCGGCCGCAAGGAGGCCCGCGATGCTTGACTGGCAAGGCGCCTGGCAGGCGGTCACCCATCACCCGCTGTTCTGCATCGGCATCACCCTGGCGACCTACCAGCTGGCCCTGGCGGCCTACGAGCGCACGCGCTGGGTGTTCCTGCAGCCGGTGCTGGTGTCCATGGCCATGGTGATCCTGGTGCTGTTGGGCACCGGCATCGACTACCAGGCCTACAGCGCCGGGGTCAGCGTGCTGACCGTGCTGCTCGGCCCGGCCACCGTGGCCTTGGCGGTGCCGCTGTTCCTCAACCTCAAGCGCATCCGCCAGCTGTTCTGGCCGACCCTGGTCACCCTGCTGGTGGCCGGCGTGCTGGCCACCGTGGCCGGTATCGGCCTGGGCTGGCTGTTCGGCCTGCGCGGCGAGCTGCTGATGAGCCTGGCGCCGAAGTCGGTGACCTCGCCCATCGCCATGCTGGTGGCCAGCCAGATCGGCGGCGTGGCGGCGCTGGCGGCGGTGTTCGTGCTGATCACCGGGGTGCTCGGCGCCATCCTCGGCCCGGAGCTGCTGCGCCGCATCGGCGTGCGCCACCCGGCCGCCCAGGGCATGGCGCTGGGCATGACCGCCCATGCCGTGGGCACTTCCCGCGCCCTGCAGGAGGGCGAGGAATGCGGCGCCTTCGCCGCCCTGGCGATGAGCCTGATGGGCGTGGCCACCGCAGTGCTGCTACCGTTGGCGGTAGCGTTGATCGCCTGAAGCAGGAAGATTCACATGAAGTTGCCGCTCTTCCCCCTCAACACCGTGCTGTTCCCCGGTTGCCGCCTGGACCTGCAGATCTTCGAGGCGCGCTACCTGGACATGATCGGCCGCTGCATGAAGCAGGGCGGCGGCTTCGGCGTGGTGTCCATCGTCGAAGGCCGCGAAGTGGGCGAGGCGCCGCAGGCGTTCAGCCAGGTCGGCTGCGAGGCGCTGATCCGCGACTGGCAGCAGTTGCCCAACGGCCTGCTGGGCATCCGCGTCGAGGGCGGCCGGCGTTTCCGCGTGCTGGATACGCAGGTGCAGCCGGACCAACTGCTGGAAGCCGACGTGGCCTGGCTGGAGGAACAGCCCGACCAGCCGCTGACCGAGGAACACGACGACCTGGCCGCGCTGCTCGGCGCGCTGTCGCTGCACCCGATGGTCGCCACCCTGGAGATGGGCGGCGAAGTCCACGGCCAGCAGGAGCTGGCCTGCCAACTGGCCTACCTGCTGCCCTTCGAGCCGGAGCAGAAGCAGGTGCTGCTGGAGATGGACGACCCCACGGTGCGCCTGGCGCGCATCCAGGTGTTGCTGGAGCAGTTGCAGGGGGATCTGTTGGCTTGAGCGTGGGCGGCGCGCGAACGATTATGCGCCCTACGTCACCGTTGGGCCTGGCGTAGGGCGAATAACGCCTACGGCGTTATCCGCCGATTGGCCTTGCTCCCCGGCGGCGTCCGGGTTGGCCTTGGCGTGGGCTGTGGCCACGGTGTATCGGCGGATAACCGCGAACGGTTATTCGCCCTACGTCCAGGACGCTCCTTTGCTCAGATCACCAGCAAATCCATGAAGCGGTGCACCGGCGTGGCTTCCAGTTGCGCGGGGTCGTCGCACAGCGCGGTTATCTGCGCGCAGCGCTGCGGGGCGAAGCGGGTGGCCAGGGCGTTGCGGAACTTCGCCTCCAGCAGCGGGATGCCCTCGGCGCGGCGGCGGCGGTGGCCCACCGGGTATTCCACCTCGATCTTCGGCGTGCTGCTGCCGTCGCTGAAGAACACCTGCACGGCGTTGGCGATGCTGCGCTTGCCCGGCTCCAGGTATTCGCGGCTGTAGCGCGGGTCTTCCACCACTTCCATCTTGTCGCGCAGGCGGTCGATCAGCGGGTGCGCGGCGTGGAAGGCGTCTTCGTAGTGCTCGGCTTCCAGGGTGCCGTAGATCAGTGGCACGGCGACCATGTACTGGATGCAGTGGTCGCGGTCGGCGGCGTTGGCCAGGGGGCCGGTCTTGGAGATGATGCGGATCGCCGATTCCTGGGTGTCGATGACGATGCGGGTGATCTCGCTGATGCGGTTGCGCACCAGCGGGTGCAGCTGCACCGCGGCTTCCACGGCGGTCTGCGCGTGGAACTCGGCGGGGAAGCTGATCTTGAACAGCACGTTCTCCATCACGTAGCTGGCGAAGGGCTGCGGCAGGCGGAAGCGGCGCTGGTCGTCGGGCTTGAGCGCCAGGTCCTTGTTGGTGTGGCTGAACAGCACGTCGTAGAAGCCCCACTGCGGCGCGCTCAGCACGCCGGGGATGCCCATCTCGCCGCGCCGGGCGATGTCCGCCAGGCGCAGGCCGCGGCTGCTGGCGTCACCGGCGGCCCAGGACTTGCGCGAGCCGGCGTTGGGCGCGTGGCGGTAGGTGCGTAGCGCCTGGCCGTCGACGCAGGCGTGGGAGAGGGCGGAGAGCAGCTGCTCGCGGTCGGCGCCGAGCAGCCGTGCGCTCACCGCCGTGGAGGCGAGCTTGACCAGGAACACGTGGTCCAGGCCGACGCGGTTGAAGGCGTTCTCCAGGGCGAACACGCCCTGGATCTCGTGGGCCAGGACCATGGATTCCAGCACGTCGCCCATGCTCAGCGGCGGCTCGCCGTTGGCCTGGGCGCGTTGCGCCAGGTGGTCGGCGAGGCCGAGGATGGCGCCGAGGTTATCCGACGGGTGGCCCCATTCGGCGGCCAGCCAGGTGTCGTTGTAGTCCAGCCAGCGCACCAGCGCGCCAATGTCCCAGGCGGCCTTGACCGGGTCGAGGCAGAAACGCGTGCCCGGCACCCGCGAGCCGTGGGGCACCACGGTGCCTTCCACCTGCGGGCCGAGCAGCTTGGTGCATTCGGGGAAGCGCAGGGCCAGCAGGGCGCAGGCCAGGCTGTCCATCAGGCACAGCCGCGCGGTGTCGCGTGCTTCGGCGGAGTCGACGCGGTAGGTCAGGACGTAGTCGGCGATCTGCTGCAGGACGCCGTCGTAGTCGGGGCGGGTGTTCGGATCGGCGTTGGTGCTCATGGCGTGCTCCTGCGCGGTAATCCGGGAGAGTCTAGACGCTGGCGGCGCAAAGCTTTCGCGAACGATGGCGATGGGTATCGCTTCGCTCGACCCATCCTACGGCGAGCAGCTGCCGAGGTGCTCGCCTGCAACGTAGGAGCGACTGTCTTGCGCCGAGGTGCTCTTCGTAGGATGGGTTGAGCTTGCGAAACCCATGCGGTTGCGCTGATGGGTATCGCTTCGCTCAACGCCATCCTACGAAAAGCCGTGCTTCCTGGAACCGTAGGATTCATCCGCGATTGCGCCGGCCAGGGCCATCGCGGACGGAATCCGCTCCTACGCGGCGGCGCTCAGAAGGCGTCGCCCGGCACCCGCACCCAGCCTTCCATGAGGATGCGCGCGCTGCGGCTCATGATGGCCTTGGTCACGGTCCATTCGCCGTCCACCTGCCTGGCCTCGGCGCCCACGCGCAGGGTACCGGAGGGGTGGCCGAAGCGCACGGCGGTGCGTTCGCCGCCTCCGGCCGCGAGGTTGACCAGGGTGCCCGGCACGGCCGCGGCGGTGCCGATGGCCACGGCGGCGGTGCCCATCATCGCGTGGTGCAGCTTGCCCATGGACAGCGCGCGCACCAGCAGGTCGACGTCGCCGGCCTGCACCTGCTTGCCGCTGGAGGTGCGGTAGTCCTTGGGCGGCGAGACGAAGGCGATCTTCGGCGTGTGCTGGCGGGTGGCCGCTTCTTCGGGAGTCTTGATCAGGCCCATGCGCAGGGCGCCGGCGATGCGGATCTTTTCGAAGCGCGCCAGTTGCTCGGGATCGGAGTTGATGTCTTCGCGCAGTTCGGTGCCCTTGTAGCCGATGTCCTCGGCATTGACGAACACGGTGGGGATGCCGGCGCTGATCATGGTCGCCTTGAAGGTGCCGACGCCGGGCACTTCCAGGTCGTCCACCAGGTTGCCGGTGGGGAACATCGAGCCGCCTTCCTCGCCGTCGTCGGACGGGTCGAGGAACTCCAGCACGATCTCGGCGGCGGGGAAGGTCACCCCGTCCAGCTCGAAGTCGCCGGTTTCCTGGACCTGGCCGTTGGTCACCGGCACGTGGGCGATGATGGTCTTGTTGATGTTGGCCTGCCAGATGCGCACCACGCAGGTGCCGTTGTCCGGGATGCGCTCGGGGTCGACCAGGCCGGCGTGGATGGCGAAGGCTCCGGCGGCGGTGGAGAGGTTGCCGCAGTTGCCGCTCCAGTCGACGAAGGCCTTGTCGATGGAAATCTGTCCGTAGAGGTAGTCGACGTCGTGGCCGGGCTGGCTGCTCTTGGACAGGATCACGCACTTGCTGGTGCTGGAGGTGGCGCCGCCCATGCCGTCGATGTGCGCGCTGTACGGATCGGGGCTGCCGATCACGCGCATGAACAGCTTGTCGCGCGCCGCGCCCGGCACCTGGCAGCGCTCGGGCAGGTCCTGCAGGCGGAAGAACACGCCCTTGCTGGTGCCGCCGCGGATGTAGGTGGCAGGAATCTTTATCTGGGGTTGCTGAGCCATGATTTCGTCCTGGCTGAGGGGATGAAAAACCGAAAAAGGCGCTGGAGGCTGAACGAGGGAGCGGCTTCTCGTTCAGCTTTCAGCCTCCAGCCTCCAGCGCTTTTCTCGAACCTGCGGTCTTAGGCTACTGCCCCCTTGAGGAAGTCCTTGGCGAAGCGCTGCAGCACGCCGCCGGCCTTGTACACGCTGACGTCGGCGGCGGTGTCGAGGCGGCAGGTCACCGGGACGCGGAGCACTTCACCGTTGCGGCGGTTGACCACCAGGGTCAGGTCGCAGCGCGGCGACAGTTCGCCTTCGATGTCGTAGGTCTCGGTGCCGTCCAGGCCCAGGGTCAGGCGCGTGGTGCCCGGCTTGAACTCCACCGGCAGCACGCCCATGCCCACCAGGTTGGTGCGGTGGATGCGCTCGAAGCCTTCGGCCACGATCACTTCCACGCCGGCCAGGCGCACGCCCTTGGCCGCCCAGTCGCGGGACGAGCCCTGGCCGTAGTCGGCGCCGGCGACGATGATCAGGTTCTGCTTGCGGTTCATGTAGGTTTCGATGGCTTCCCACATGCGCATCACCTTGCCTTCCGGTTCCACGCGGGCCAGCGAACCCTTCTTCACCTGGCCGTCGACCACGGCCATCTCGTTGACCAGTTGCGGGTTGGCGAAGGTGGCGCGCTGTGCGGTGAGGTGGTCGCCGCGGTGGGTGGCGTAGGAGTTGAAGTCCTCCTCCGGCAGGCCCATTTTCGCCAGGTATTCGCCGGCCGCGGAGCTGGCGAGGATGGCGTTGGACGGCGACAGGTGGTCGGTGGTGATGTTGTCCGGCAGGATCGCCAGCGGGCGCATGCCCTTGAGCGTGCGTTCGCCAGCCAGCGCGCCTTCCCAGTACGGCGGGCGGCGGATGTAGGTGGACATCGGGCGCCAGTCGTACAGCGGGCTGTCGGCTTCCTTCACGCTGCCCAGGTCGAACATCGGGATGTACACCTGGCGGAACTGCTCGGGCTTCACGCTGGCCGCGACAATGGCGTCGATCTCTTCGTCGGACGGCCACAGGTCCTTCAGGGTGATCGGGTTGCCTTGACTGTCGGTGCCCAGCGGGTCCTGCTCGATGTCGAAGCGCACGGTGCCGGCGATGGCGTAGGCCACCACCAGCGGCGGCGAGGCGAGGAAGGCCTGCTTGGCGTAGGGGTGGATGCGCCCGTCGAAGTTGCGGTTGCCCGAGAGCACCGCGGTGGCGTACAGGTCGCGGTCGATGATCTCCTGCTGGATCTTCGGCTCCAGCGCCCCGGACATGCCGTTGCAGGTGGTGCAGGCGTAGGCGACGATGCCGAAGCCGAGCTTCTCCAGCTCGGTCAGCAGGCCGGCTTCTTCCAGATACAGCCTGGCGACTTTCGAGCCCGGCGCGAAGGAGGTCTTCACCCAGGGCTTGCGCACCAGGCCCAGCGCGTTGGCCTTCTTCGCCAGCAGGCCGGCGGCCACCACATTGCGCGGGTTGGAGGTGTTGGTGCAACTGGTGATGGCGGCGATGATCACCGCGCCATCAGGCATCAGGCCGTGGGCTTCTTCGTCGCGGCCGGACTCCAGCTTGGCCTCGTCGGCGATGCCGCGCTCGGCCAGCGCCGAGGTCGGCAGGCGGCGGTGCGGGTTGGACGGGCCGGCCATGTTGCGCACCACGCTGCCCAGGTCGAAGCTGAGCACGCGCTCGTACTCGGCGGTCTTCAGGGCGTCGCCCCACAGGCCGAGGGTCTTCGCGTAGTTCTCCACCAGCGCCACTTGCTCGGGCTCGCGGCCGGTGAGCTTGAGGTAATCGATGGTCTGCTGGTCGATGTAGAACATCGAGGCGGTGGCGCCGTATTCCGGACACATGTTGGAGATGGTCGCGCGGTCGCCGACGGAGAGGCTGTCCGCGCCTTCGCCGAAGAACTCCACGTAGGCGCCCACCACGCGCTCCTTGCGCAGGAACTCGGTCAGGGCCAGGACGATGTCGGTGGCGGTGATGCCGGGTTGGCGCTTGCCGGTCAGCTCGACGCCGACGATGTCGGGCAGGCGCATCATCGACGGGTGGCCGAGCATCACGGTCTCGGCTTCCAGGCCGCCGACGCCGATGGCGATCACGCCCAGGGCGTCCACGTGCGGGGTGTGCGAGTCGGTGCCCACGCAGGTGTCGGGGAAGGACACGCCGCCGCGCGCCTGGATCACCGGGCTCATCTTCTCCAGGTTGATCTGGTGCATGATGCCGTTGCCGGCGGGGATCACGTCGACGTTCTTGAACGCGGTCTTGGTCCACTCGATGAAGTGGAAGCGGTCCTCGTTGCGGCGGTCCTCGATGGCGCGGTTCTTCTCGAAGGCCTCGGGGTCGAAGCCCGGGGCTTCCACGGCCAGGGAGTGGTCGACGATCAGCTGCGTCGGCACCACCGGGTTGACCTTGGACGGGTCGCCGCCCTGGTCGGCGATGGCGTCGCGCAGGCCGGCCAGGTCGACCAGCGCGGTCTGCCCGAGGATGTCGTGGCAGACCACGCGCGCCGGGTACCAGGGAAAGTCGAGGTCGCGCTTGCGGTAGACCAGCTGCTCCAGGGCCGCGGTGAGCAGCTCCGGCTCGCAGCGGCGCACCAGCTGCTCGGCCAGCACGCGCGAGGTGTACGGGAGTTTGTCCCAGGCACCAGCCTGGATCTCTTCGACGGCCGCGCGGGCGTCGAAGTAGTCCAGTTGTGTGCCGGGCAGGCTTTTACGGTATTGGGTATTCATGATGTTATTCATCGTTATTCAGGGGCGGTCCTTGAGCGGCACGAACTTCAGGTCTTCGGGACCTACGTAGTTGGCGCTCGGGCGGATGATCTTGCCGTCGATGCGCTGCTCGATGACGTGGGCGGACCAGCCGGCGGTGCGGGCGATCACGAACAGCGGGGTGAACATGGCGGTGGGCACGCCCATCATGTGGTAGCTGACGGCGCTGAACCAGTCGAGGTTGGGGAACATCTTCTTGATTTCCCACATCACGCTTTCCAGGCGCTCGGCGATGTCGTACATCTTGCTGTTGTGCTGCTCTTCGGAGAGCTGGCGGGCGACTTCCTTGATCACCTTGTTGCGCGGATCGGACACGGTGTAGACCGGGTGGCCGAAACCGATCACCACTTCCTTCTTCTCGACGCGGGCGCGGATGTCGGCTTCGGCCTCGTCCGGGTTGTCGTAGCGCTTCTGGATCTCGAAGGCCACCTCGTTGGCGCCGCCGTGTTTCGGGCCGCGCAGCGCGCCGATGGCGCCGGCGATGCAGGAGTACATGTCCGAGCCGGTGCCGGCGATGACGCGGGAGGTGAAGGTGGAGGCGTTGAACTCGTGCTCGGCGTACAGGTTCAGCGAGGTATGCATGGCGCGCACCCAGGACTCGCGCGGCTTCTCGCCGTGCAGCAGGTGCAGGAAATGGCCGCCGATGGAGTCGTCGTCGGTCTCCACGTCGATGCGCTTGCCGTTGTGGCTGAAGTGGTACCAGTACAGCAGCGCCGAGCCCAGGGAGGCCATCAGCTTGTCGGCGATGTCGCGGGCGCCGGGGTGGTTGTGGTCGTCCTTCTCGGGCTGTAGGCAGCCGAGCACGGACACCGCGGTGCGCATCACGTCCATCGGGTGGGCCGACGGCGGCAGGGTTTCCAGGGCGGCCTTGACGCCTGCCGGCAGGCCGCGCAGGGCCTTGAGCTTGGCCTTGTAGGCGGCCAGCTCGGCGACGTTGGGCAGCTTGCCGTGGACCAGCAGGTGGGCGATTTCCTCGAATTCGCAGCGGTTGGCGAAGTCGAGCACGTCATAGCCGCGGTAGTGCAGGTCGTTGCCGGTGCGGCCGACGGTGCACAGGGCGGTGTTGCCGGCGGCGGTGCCGGAGAGGGCCACGGATTTCTTCGGCTTGAAGGCAGTTGTGGTTTCAGTCGTGCTCATCGGTGTTTCCTCATCTTGGACTTTTAAGAGCCGATAAGAGCGCTGGAGGCTGGAGGCTGAACGAAGAGCGAGTCGTCCAGCCTCCAGCGCTTTTTTCGGCTTTTATCGGCTTTTATTTTTTGCTGGCGAAGAGCGCGTCGAGCTTCTGCTCGAAGGCGTGGTAGCCGATGCGGTCGTACAGCTCGGCACGAGTCTGCATCAGCTCGATGACGTTCTGCTGGTGGCCTTCCTGGCGGATCGCGGTGTACACGGCTTCGGCGGCCTTGTTGGCGGCGCGGAAGGCCGACAGCGGGTAGAGCTGGATGGCCACGCCGACCGAGGCCAGCTCGTCGCGGGTGAACAGCGGGGTGGCGCCGAACTCGGTGATGTTGGCCAGCACCGGCACGTTCAGCGCGTCGACGAAGCGCTTGTAGGTCGGCAGGTCGTAGGCGGCCTCGGCGAAGATGCCGTCGGCGCCGGCTTCCACGTAGCGCAGGCAGCGCTCGATGGCGGCGTCCACGCCCTCGGCCTGGATGGCATCGGTGCGGGCGATGAGGAAGAAGTTCGGGTCGGTCTTGGCGTCGGCGGCGGCCTTCACGCGGTCGGCCATTTCCTCGGTGGAGACGATTTCCTTGCCCGGACGGTGGCCGCAGCGCTTGGCGCCGACCTGATCCTCGATGTGCGCGGCGGCGGCGCCGGCCTTGATCAGGCTCTTGACCGTGCGCTCGATGTTGAAGGCGCTGGGGCCGAAGCCGGTGTCGATGTCCACCAGCAGCGGCAGGTCGCAGACGTCGGTGATGCGGCGCACGTCGGTGAGCACGTCGTCCAGGGTGTTGATGCCCAGGTCCGGCAGGCCCAGGGAGCCGGCGGCGACGCCGCCGCCGGAGAGGTAGATGGCCTTGAAGCCGGCGCGCTTGGCGAGCAGGGCGTGGTTGGCGTTGATCGCACCGATCACCTGCAGCGGTTTCTCTTCGGCAAGGGCGGTACGGAAACGCTGGCCGGGGGAAAGCAGACTCATGACTCACCTCGTTCGTTGGCTGTCTTGGCTTGGGCGTCCAGGTAGTGACGCTCGATGTTGCGCTTGGAGGCGCCGATGTGACGGCGCATCAGCAGTTCGGCCAGTTCGCCGTCACGGTCGGCGATGGCATCGAGAATGCGGTGGTGCTCGGCGAAGGCCTGGCGCGGCCGGTTCGGCACGGCGGAGAACTGCAGGCGGTACATGCGCACCAACTGGTACAGCTCGCCGCAGAGCATCTGGCTCAGGGTGCGGTTGCCGCTGCCCTGGATGATCCGGTAGTGGAAGTCGAAGTCGCCTTCCTGCTGGTAGTAGCCGCGCCCGGCCTGGAAGGCCTCGTCGCGCTCGTGGGTGTCGAGCACCCGGCGCAGCTCGTCGATCTCGGCCTGGCTCATGCGCTCGGCGGCCAGGCGGCAGGCCATGCCTTCCAGGGATTCGCGGATTTCGTACAGCTCGATCAGTTCGGCGTGGCTCAGCGACACCACCCGCGCGCCGACGTGGGGCACGCGCACCAGCAGCTTCTGGCCCTCCAGGCGGTGGATCGCCTCGCGCAGCGGGCCGCGGCTGATGCCGTAGGTGCGCGCCAGCTCCGGCTCGGAGATCTTGCTGCCGGGGGCGATCTCGCCCTTGACGATGGCCGACTGGATCTTGCGGAACACGTGTTCCGAAAGCGTCTCGCCGTCGCCTTCGACGTCGTTGGGCAGGAGCAGGGATTCGTTCATGGTGTCGACAATCCACATCAGGTGCGGCGAAAACTAACCCCCCTCGTTCGTGTGGTCAAGGGGATTGTCGACAATCGTCTAATGGGCCGACGAGTTATGCACAAAGGTTCCCAGGAATCCGGCGGATGGCGGAAAAGCCCGCGCGACGCGGCCTGGGCTGCGCTAGGCTGGGCGAAACCGCCACCGGAGACGAGCATGGGTGTCTACGACCGCTACCTGCTGCCACGGCTGATCGACTGCGCCTGCGGCATGGGCGAGGTGATGAAGCAGCGTTCGAAGCTGGTGCCGCGGGCCCGTGGCCGGGTGCTGGAGATCGGCATCGGCACCGGCTTGAACCTGGGTTTCTACGACGCGGGGAAAGTGTCGACAATCGTCGGCGTCGACCCGGCGGCGCAGATGCAGGGCCTGGCGCGCAAGCGCGCGGCGGGCATCGGCATCCCGGTGGAAATGGTGGCGCTGGAGCTGGGGCAGATTCGCGCCGACGCCGGCAGCTTCGACTCCATCGTCTGCACCTTCACCCTGTGCAGCATCCCGGACGTGCTGGCGGCGCTGCGGGAGATGCGCCGGGTGCTCAAGCCGGGCGGCGAGTTCCTCTTCTGCGAGCACGGCCTGGCGCCGGATGCCGGCGTGCGCGCCTGGCAGCACCGCCTGACGCCGATCTGGAAGCCGCTGGCCGGCGGCTGCCACCTGGACCGCGACATCCCGGCGCTGATCGAGGCCGGCGGTTTCCAGATGCGCGAACTGAGCCGCGAGTACCTGCCGGGGCCGCGGCCGATGACCTATGTCTACAAGGGGATGGCCGACTGAGGCCGCTTCAGGCCGGCACCGGGCCCAGGGCCATCACCCGCAGGATATGCACGCTGCGGATGAACAGGTCGGCCACCGGGCCGCGACGGTCGGCGCGGCAATCGTCCAGGCGCACCAGGCTGGGGGCGCAGCCGGCCAGCAGGTCGAAGTAGTCGCGCAGTTGCATGCGTCCGCGCAGGCGATGCGGGCGCTGGGCGTTGTCCAGGGTTTCCAGTTCGACCCAGAGGGTGTCTTGATCCGGTTGCATGGTGGGCTCTCGCACGGCGCTGCTGCCGAAGGCTGCGTAGGAAGTTGCCGAAGATTCCTCTGTGACTGACGCCGTGACGCCCGGTTCCCCGGGCGCCGATGAATCGTGGCGATATTCAGCTTCGGTTCAGCCAGGCCCGCGCAGGTTTCGGCGCGGCGCCTAGGCGGCTGCGTCGCTGTCGTCGGTGCGGACCACCCAGCGGATGTTCACCCCGCGGATGAACAGGTCGCTCTGGCCATGCAGGTCCGTCAGGCGCACCAGGGCGGGCGTGTCGCCCAGCAGCAGGTCGTGGTAGTCGTTCAGGCTGATGCGCCCGCGCAGGATGCGCGGGGCGTGGTTGGGCAGGTGGGTTTCGAGTTCCACCGGCAGGCTGTCGTGATCGTGGGGCATGGCGGGCGCCGCTGGGTGCAATGAGCCCGCAACTGTAGGTTCGGCCCGGCGCCCGGCCTAGTGGAGATTCACCGCTGCTTCTGTAGGAAAAAGCCTGGGTTGCGTGTCGGCTCAGAGACCTTCGTCGTCGCGCACCAGCACGCAATGGCAGCCGTCTTCCTCTTCGTGCCAGTCGTGCAGGAAGTACATCTGCACCTTGTCCGGGCTCGGCATCACGGCGACGAAATCGCCGATCTCCGGGACGAAGAAGGCCTTGCTGCCGGGCGCGGCCTCGCACTCCACCAGGGCGTTGAAGAAGGCCGCCGGGTCGGCATCCTCGAAGAACGCCTCGCGCTCGGCGGCGTCCCAGTCGGCGGGCGCCTCGAAGGGGCCGAGAATGAGCACCCTGGCGTCGCCCAGGTCCAGCTCCTCGGCGTCCGGGTCGTTGTCGTCGGGGCGGTAGAAGCAGGCATCCACCGCCTTCGCATCGGCCAGAATGGCCTGGCGCGCGGCCAGGCGCCGCTGCGGATCGACGCCGGCGTCGGCGCAGAGCTGGTTCCAGAAGGCTTCGGATTTTGCGGACATGGGGCGGCTCCGGCGGGGCGGCGATGGGAAAGGCGGGTAGTGTCCCGGAGCTTGCGTGGGAGTGCAATGCGGCAGGCTGGAATTAACCAAGTTGCCAAATGGCCGGGGTTTGTCTAGCCTTGCTCGATGGAGAAATCGGCACCCCATTGCCGTCTCGATCGAGTCAAGTCGCTGCTTGCCCAGGGCAGGGTTCGCGCGACCTATTCCGCGCTCTCCGGCGGCGCGGCGCTGGGGTTGGACTTCGCCGGCATGCTGGCGGTCATCGAGGCCCTGGCGCCCCGCGATTTCCACAAGAGCATGACGACTCACGCCGATCATCGGGTCTGGCAGGACGTCTACCGACCTTCGACCGCCGTGGGGCGGATCTATCTGAAGTTGACCGTCATAGACGATGTGCTTGTCGTGTCCTTCAAGGAGCTATGAGCATGAAATGTCCCCTCTGCGGTGGAGCCGAACTGCTCCACGAGACCCGCGACCTTCCCTATGCCTACAAGGGGGAGAGCACCCTGATAACGGCTGTGCGCGGTGAGTTCTGCCCGGCCTGTGGCGAGGCGGTGCTGGACGCCGAAGAGTCGGCGCGGGTGAATGCCCAGATGCTGGCCTTCAACAAGCGGGTGAACGCTTCGATGGTCGATCCGGGATTCATCGCCGCGGTACGCAAGAAGCTGGCGCTGGACCAGCGCGAGGCCGCGGAGATCTTCGGTGGCGGCGTGAACGCGTTCTCCCGCTACGAGAATGGCAAGACGCGCCCGCCGTTGGCGCTGGTCAAGCTGCTCAAGGTGCTCGACCGCCATCCCGAATTGCTGGAAGAGGTGCGCGCGGGGTAAGGGGCGTCTCCTGCACCTTCCGGCAAATATGACACCCCGTAGGATGGGTTGAGCGAAGCGATACCCATCACCACGACCGCATGGGTTTCGCAAGCTCAACCCATCCTACGAGGGCTGTGCCGATGGAGGGTTCGGTGCAATGGATCGGACAATCGCGGACGGAGTCCGCTCCTACGACCGTGCTTCCCTGGAGCTACGCCAACCCGTATTTCTTCACCTTGTCGAACAGCGTGGTCTTGGCCATGCCCAGTGCCACGGCGGCTTGGCTGAGGTTGCCGGCGTGGCGTTCCAGGGCGCTTTGCAGCAGGCTGCGTTCGAAGGCTTCCACGGCTTCGGCGAAGCGCGGTTCGCTGGCGTCCGGGCCCTGGCCGCCGCCGGTCAGCACCGGCAGGCCGAGGGCGAAGCGTTCGGCGACGTTGCGCAGTTCGCGCACGTTGCCCGGCCAGTCGTGGGCCATGAGGCTGGCGGCGGTGGCGTTGTCGATGGCCGGCGCCGGGCGGTCGAAGCGCAGCGAGGACTGCTGCAGGAAGTGCTCGAAGAGCATCAGGATGTCTTCGCGTCTTTCCCGCAGCGGCGGCAACTGCAGGGTGATGACGTTGAGGCGGTAGTAGAGGTCGCTGCGGAAGCTGCCCTCGCGGCCCATGGCGGCGAGGTCCGACTTGGTCGCGGCTATCACCCGGCAGTCCACCGGGATCAGCTGGTTGGAGCCCAGGCGTTCCAGCTGGTGTTCCTGCAGCACCCGCAGCAGCTTGACCTGCAGGTTCAGCGGCATGCTCTCGATCTCGTCGAGGAACAGGCTGCCGCCGTCGGCGTGCTCGATCTTGCCGATGCGCCGCTTGCCGGCGCCGGTGAAGGCGTGGGCCTCGTGGCCGAAGATTTCGCTGTCGATCAGGCTTTCCGGCAGGCCGCCGCAGTTCAGCGCGACGAAGGCCTTGGCCTGGCGCCGGCTGTAGTCGTGCAGGCAGCGCGCCACCAGCTCCTTGCCGGTGCCGGTCTCGCCCTCGATGAGCACGTTGGCCGAGGTGTCGGCGACGTTGGCGATCAGCTCGCGCAGCGCCTGCATCGCCGGCGAACGGCCGATCAGCCGGGCCTCCAGGGCCTGGCGCCCGGCCAGCTGGCGGCGCAGCTGGCCGATCTCGCGGCTGAGCCGGCGGTGCTCCAGGGCGCGCCGCGCCACGTCCACCAGGCGTTCGGGGGCGAAGGGCTTTTCCATGAAGTCGTAGGCGCCGTCGCGCATGGCCTGCACCGCCATGGCGATGTCGCCGTGGCCGGTGATCAGCACCACCGGCAGCTGCGCGTCCTTTTCGCGCAGGCGGGCCAGCAGCTGCAGGCCGTCCATGCCGGGCAGGCGGATGTCGCTGATGACGATGCCGGGGAAGTCGGCGCCCACGCGCCGCAGCGCTTCCTCGGCGCTGGCCACGCCGTCGCTGTCGATGTCTTCCAGGGCCAGGGCCTGCTGGCAGCCGAGCAGCACGTGGGGGTCGTCCTCGACCACCAGTACGCGGAGTTTTTCGTCGCTCATGGCGTGGGTTCCTGAGTGGGCAGCAGGGGCAGGCTGAGTTCGAAGGCGGTGCCGCCGGCCTCCGGGTGGGCCACGCCGAGGCTGCCGCCGGCGGCGGTGGCGAGGCTGGCCGAGAGCGTCAGGCCCAGGCCCAGGCCGTGCTCGCCGGGCTTGGTGGTGAAGAAGGGTTCGAACAGGTGCTCGCGGGCATCCGGCGGGATGCCCGGGCCGTTGTCGCGCACCGTCAGGTGGTATTGCGCGCCCTCGGCGCGGCCGCTGAGCCAGAGCTGGCGGTCGGCCTGCGCGCTCATGGCGTCGAGGGCGTTGGCGATCAGGTTGACCAGGATCTGCTCCAGGCGCGTCTGGTCGATGCCCAGGCACACGTCGTCGAATTCGCGGTGCAGGACCAGCGGGCAGTCCTTCAGGCGCACCTGCAGCACCCGCAGCGCGGCGTCCACCGCCTTGCCCAGGCGCGCCTGGCCGTGGTCGTCGGCGCGCCGGGCGAAGGCGCGCAGGCTGGCGGTGATGCGGCCCATGCGGTCGACCATTTCGTTGATCGCTTCCAGGTTGCTGCTGGCGATGTCCAGGGCGCCGCGCTGGAGGAAGCGCACGGTGTTGCCGGAGAGGGTGCGCAGCGCCGCCAGCGGCTGGTTCAGTTCGTGGGCGATGCTGGTGGACATCTGCCCGATCACCGCCAGCTTGCCGGCCTGGACCAGGCGGTCCTGGGCCTTGCGCAGGGTGTCCTCGGCCTGGCGGCGCTCGCGGATCTGCTCGCGTAGATGCTGGTTGCTGGCGCGCAGGTCGGCGGTGCGTTCGGCGATGCGCCGCTCCAGTTCGTCGTTGGCCTGCTGCAGCGCCTCGCGGGCGGCCAGGCGGGTGGCCAGGACCTTGCGCCGCTCGTTCCAGGCGATCAGCAGGAACGCCAGCAGGGCGAAGCCCACCGCGGCCAGCACGCCGTGGATCATGGCCTCGCGGCGCACGTCCTGCAGCGGGCTGAGCAGGGTGAAGTCCCAGGGGGTGTCGTTCAGGCGGCGGCTCTGCTTCAGGTACAGGCGCTCGGTGTGCTGCTCGCCGCTGGCGTCGCGGTCGCGGAAGCCGATTTCCTCCACGCCCTCGCCCAGGGCCCGGCGCGAGCTGGGCTGCCATTCGTTGAGCGCCCACCAGTAGTACTGCAGGCTGCGCGCCAGGCGCTCCTTGTCAGCGGCGCTGAGCGGGCGCACCGCCTTCAGGCGCAGCTGCGGGTTGCTGGAGAGGACGATGATGCCGTTCTCGTCGCTGACGAAGGCCTGCAGCTGGGCCTTCTCCCAGCGTTCCTCCAGGGCCTCCATCTTCACCTTGACCACCGCCACGCCGACGATGCGCCCGCCATGCACCAGGCCGTGGGCCAGGTAGTAGCCGGGCTCGCCGACGGTGCTGCCGATGCCGTAGAAGCGCCCCGGGCGGCCCTGCACGGCGTCCTGGAAGTAGGCGCGGAAGGACAGGTCCTCGCCCAGGTAGCTGTCGGCGTCCTGCCAGTTGCTGGTGGCCAGCACCCGGCCGGAGGTGTCCAGCAGGTAGATGGCGCGGCTGCCGGCGCGGCGGTTGAGGCCTTCGAGGTAGGCGTTGACCAGGTCGCGGCGGTCGGACGTGGGTTCCAGCAGCAGGCGGGTGACGTTGTTTTCCAGCTCCAGCAGGCTGGGCAGGTAGGTGTAGCGGCTGATCTCGCTTTCCACCCCGCGGGCGTGCAGTTCCAGCTGACGCTCGCCGCTGGCGACCAGGGCGCGGGTGCCAGCGCCGGCGCTGACCAGGTAGCCGCCGTAGCCGAAGCCGAGCATCAGCAGGATCAGCGGAATCGGCAACAGCAGGTTGCGCACGAGGCTCGGCTTCACGTTCGGCGGTGGCAGGGTCAATGGCTGGGCGGGCATTGCATCACAGTCGTCGGAAGCGGGCCAGCCCGGCGCCGGGTGTGGCGACGGGCGTGGCGACGGGCCGGCCGCTGATGGGTATCGCTTCGCTCAACCCATCCTACGGGGCATGGGTGGGCTTCAGTGGGTGAGGATCTTGGCGAGGAACTGCCGGGCGCGCTCGGAGCGGGCTTCCAGGTCGCCGAAGAACTCTTCCTTGGCGCAGTCTTCGACGATCTGCCCGCGGTCCATGAAGATCACCCGGTCGGCCACCTTGCGGGCGAAGCCCATCTCGTGGGTCACGCACATCATGGTCATGCCTTCCTGGGCCAGCTGGACCATCACGTCGAGCACCTCGTTGACCATCTCCGGATCCAGCGCCGAGGTGGGTTCGTCGAACAGCATCACGATCGGGTCCATGGCCAGGGCGCGGGCGATGGCCACGCGCTGCTGCTGGCCGCCGGAAAGCTGGCCGGGGTGCTTGTGGGCGTGGGCCTTGAGGCCGACGCGGTCGAGCAGCGCCAGGCCCTTCTCGGTGGCCTCGTCCTTGCCGCGGCCGAGCACCTTGACCTGGGCGATGGTCAGGTTCTCGGTGATGGTCAGGTGCGGGAACAGCTCGAAGTGCTGGAACACCATGCCCACCCGCGAGCGCAGCTTCGGCAGGTTGGTCCTGGGATCGGCGATGGAAGTGCCGTCGACCACGATGTCGCCCTTCTGGAACGGCTCCAGGGCGTTGACGCACTTGATCAGCGTCGACTTGCCCGAGCCGGACGGCCCGCAGACCACCACCACTTCACCCTTGGCGACCGAGGTGCTGCAGTCGGTGAGGACCTGGAAGTCGCCGTACCACTTGTTGACGTTGTCGATGGTGATCATAGGGCTAACCCTTTCTGCAGGCGCTTGACCGCGAAGGAGGCGGTGAAGCTGACGATGAAGTAGACCAGACCGGCGAAGATCAGGAATTCGTGGGGCTGGCCGATGATGTCGCCGCGCGAGCGCGCCGCGTTGAGGAAGTCCATCAGGCCGACGGTGTAGACCAGCGAGGTGTCCTGGAACAGGATGATGCTCTGCTGCAGCAGCAGCGGGGTCATCTTGCGGAACGCCTGGGGCAGGATGATCAGCCGCATGCACTGGCCGTAGGTCATGCCCAGGGCTTGCGCCGCGCCCATCTGGCCCTTGGGGATGGCCTGGATGCCGGCGCGGACGATCTCGCAGAAGTACGCCGCCTCGAACATCACGAAGGCCACCAGGCAACTGGTGAAGGCGCCCACCGGGGTGTCGCTGCCGGTGATCCAGCGCAGGATGTAGGGCACCGCCAGGTAGAACCAGGTGATCACCAGCAGCAGCGGGATGGAGCGGAAGTAGTTGACGTAGAAGCCGGCGAGGTTGCTCAGCAGGCGGTTGTGGGACAGGCGCATCAGCGCCAGCAGGGTGCCCAGCACCACGCCGCCGAGTACGCCCAGGCCGGTCAGCTGCAGGGTCATGGCCATGCCGTCCCACAGGCCCGGCAGCGCCGGGACGATCGAGCCGAAGTCCATCATTTGCCTCCCACGGAAATCAGCCCGGGCAGCGCGACCTTGCGCTCGACCAGGCGCATGAACAGCATCAGGCTCATGTTCAGGGTGAAGTAGATCGCCGTGGCCAGGGTGAAGGCCTCGAACAGGTTGGCGCTGAACTCGGCGGTCTGCTTGGTCTGCGCCAGCAGCTCCATGAGGCCGATCAGCGAGGCCACCGAGGAGTTCTTGAAGATGTTGAGGAACTCCGAGGTCAGCGGCGGGATGATGATGCGCAAGGCCTGCGGCAGCAGCACGTAGCGGTACACCTGCGGCAGGCTGAAGCCCATGGCGCGGCCGGCGGCGACCTGCCCCCCGGGCAGCGCCTGGATGCCGGTGCGCACCTGCTCGCAGACGCGCGCGGCGGTGAACAGGCCCAGGCACACCACGACGCTGACGAAGGCCGAGGTCTCCGGCGCCAGGCCGAGCTTGAACCAGTCCTGCAGCGGCTGCGGCAGCAGGTCCGGGACCAGGAAGTACCAGATGAACAGCTGCACCAGCAGCGGCACGTTGCGGAACAGCTCGACGTAGCCGGTGCCGATGGCCGACAGCCAGCGGTTCGGCACGGTGCGCAGCACGCCCAGCACCAGGCCCAGCGCCAGGGCGAGGAGCCAGGCAGTGAGGGCGACGGCGATGGTCCAGCCCAGGCCGGCGATGTACCAGTCCAGGTAGATCTCGTCGCCGATCCCGGTGGACTTGAAGAACACGCCCCAGTCCCAGTTGTAGTTCATGAAGGTTGCCCTCGATGGCCCCGTGCGGGGCGTCGAAACGGCCGGAACGCGGCGCGCAGGCGCCTGCGCCCGTGGGTGGCGGGCGTGTTCCGGTGGTGGATCGGGAAGGAAGGGGAGGCCGGGAGCGCCGCTGGCGCTCCCGTTCCCCGCCCGGCCGCGCCTCGTGAGCGCGGCGGGGCGCCACCGTTACATCTGCTCGGCAGACTTGTCGGTGGGACTGGCGATCAGCTTCTTGAGCGTGTCGCTCATCGGGAATTCGAGGTTCAGGCCCTTGGGCGGCACCGGCTGGGTGAACCACTTGGCGTAGATGTCGTTGATCTGCCCGGAGGCGAAGGTATCGGCGATGGCCTTGTCGACCACTTTCTTGAAGCCCTCATCGCCCTTGCGCACCATGCAGCCGTAGATTTCATAGGACTGCGGGGTGCCGACCACCGCCCAGTCGTCGGGCTTGCGGGCCTTGGCCATTTCGCCGTAGAGCAGCGCGTCGTCCATCATGAAGGCCACGGCGCGGCCGGATTCGAGCATCAGGAAGGATTCGCCGTGGTCCTTGGCCGAAATGATGTTCATGCCCATCTTCTTCTCGGCGTTCATCGACTTGAGCAGGCGCTCGGAGGTGGTGCCGGCGGTGGTCACCACGTTCTTGCCCTTGAGGTCGGCAAAGTCGTTGATGCCGCTGGTCTTCCTGGTCAGCAGGCGGGTGCCCACCTCGAAGATGCCGAGGGAGAAGTCGACCTGCTTCTGGCGCTCCAGGTTATTGGTGGTGGAGCCGCACTCGATGTCCACGGTGCCGTTCTGCACCAGCGGGATGCGCGTCTGCGAGGTGACCAGGTTGTAGCGCACCTTGAGGTCGGGCATGCCCAGTTCCTGCTTGACCGCTTCCACCACCTTCAGCTGCAGGTCGTGGGAATAGCCCACCGGCTGGCGCGGGTCGTCGGCCAGGTAGGAGAAGGGGATGGAGGCGTCACGGTGGCCGAGGACGATGGTGCCGGAGTCCTTGATCTTCTTCAGGGTGCCGGTGAGTTCCTCGGAAAGGGCCGGAGTGGCGAACAGGGCGGCGACGATGGCCACGCCCAGCACACGGGGTGCGATACGCATTGATGCTTCCTCGACTTGTTCTGGTTGTTGTCGATCCTGCGGCAGGCGTACCCGGCGGCGGGCCCTCCTGGCGGCCGGCGGGCAAGCGCGGCGCTGCCGCATGCTCACGGGAAGCACTGGAGCAGGGACCGTGCCAGTCCCTGGGATTTATTTCAAGTAATTGAATTTAAAGGATTTATATTCAGGGTCGGCGGGCCGTTGGCGAGACGGGTGTTCGGACTGCCGAATAGATGCCGTTCGCGCGTTCGGTTTTCCGAACACGCGCTCCGCTCCCTTGTAGGAGCGCGCCCTGCGCGCGAATCGCGGGCAGGGCCCGCTCCTACGAAGAGCGCTCCAGCGCGGTCTGTAAGGGAGGCAGGGTATTTCACCGTAGGATGGGTTGAGCGAAGCGATACCCATCACCACGACCGCATGGGTTTCGCTGGCTCAACCCATCCTACGAAGGGCATCTCGGCTCAGGCCGCTGGCGTCTGCTGGGCGTCCAGGCGATGGAAGCCGCCCCACTCGCCGCGCTTGAACGGCTGGTCGCGGTCGGCCATGTAGGCGGCGATGCGTTCCAGCATCTGGTGGGTGGGGGCGCGCACGCCGGTCACGCCCTGCAGCGAGGCCAGCAGCAGGACCAGGGCCAGCAGCACGGGCGACAGCGACGGCAGGCGGCGCTGCGTAAGGCAGAGGAAGGCGCCGCTGGCGGCCAGGCCCACGGCCAGCCCGCCGTAGACTTCCGCCGGCGAATGGACGTTGATCTGCAGCCGCGACACGCCCACCAGCACCGCCAGCACGGCGCCGCCGGCCGCGGCGGCCAGGCGCCAGGCGGGGCGGGCGGGCAGCAGCAGGCTGCAGAGCACCGGCAGGACGCTGGCGGCCATCATGCTGTGGCCGGACAGCCCGGTGAAGTTCCAGGCGGGAATACCGATGCCCCAGCCCATGAAGGCCAGCTTGGAGACCAGGGTGACGCCGGCGGCCAGGCCGAACAGCAGCAGCCAGCAGTTGGCGTTGTACGTTTCCCGGCGCAGCAGCAACCAGGCATAGATGAACAGCGCGCAGGGCAGCAGCAGCGAGCTGTCGCCGAAACGGGTGATGAGGTTCCAGAGGGTCATGGGGCTTGCAGGCGGTCCTTCGAGGGGCCGAACCATAGCACAGCGAGGGCTCTGCCATGGGCCTGGCCGATCGGAGGCAGCTCAGGCCGGTTCGTCCTGCTGCGCCGCCTGGTCCTCGCGGCGCAGCAGCTCGCGCTTGCGCTCCAGGCCCCAGCGGTAGCCGCCGCTGCCGCCGTCGGCGGCCACCACCCGGTGGCAGGGCACCAGCAGCCCCACCGGGTTGCTGGCGCAGGCGCGGGCGATGGCCCGGGGATGGCTGTGCAACTGCTCGGCCAGTTCGCCGTAGCGCCGCGTCTGCCCGCTGGGAATCTGCGACAGGGCGCGCCAGACGCGCAGCTGGAAGGCGCTGCCGTGCAGGTCCAGGGGCAGGCCGGCGGCGCGTTCGGGCTGCTCCAGCTGGCGCAGCACCCGGCCCAGCCAGTCGCCCAGGCCGGCGTCGTCGCGCTGCAACTCGGCGGCGGCGAAGCGTTGGCGGAGTTCCGCCTCCAACTGCTCCGGCGCGTCGCCGAACAGCAGGGCGCAGACGCCCCGCGGGCTGGCGGCCAGCAGCACCTGGCCGAGCGGACAGGGGGCGATGGCATAGCGCAGCCGGGTGCCGGCGCCTTTCTGCCGGCGTTGCGCCGGGCTCAGCGCGGTGGGCGCCTCGTAGAGCGCGCGGGTGCCGGAATAGCCCGCCTCCAGGGCGGCATCGAGCACCGAACGCGCCTGCGGCAGGGCGGCGGCCAGGCGCTGCTGGCGGCGGGCCTCGGCCCAGGCCCGCGGCGTCAGGCCGGTACGCGCCTTGAAGGCGCGGGCCAGGTGCGAGGCCGAGAGGCCGATGCGCGCGGCCAGTTCGTCCATGGTCAACGGGCGCTCGGCCTGCTCCAGCAACTGGCAGGCGGCGACGACCAGGGCGTCCAGGCGCTGCGCCGGGCTCTCGCCGTCGGGCGTGCAGCGCTTGCACGGGCGGAAGCCCGCGGCCTCGGCGGCCGCCGCGTCGGCGTGGAAGCGCACGTTGGCGCGGCTTGGCCGCCGCGCCGGGCAGCTCGGCCGGCAATAGACGCCGGTGGAGCGAACGGAAAACACGAAACGCTGGTCGAAGCCGGCGTCACGCTCGCAGACCGCCTGCCAGCAGCGTTCGTCATCGGGAAGTGGGGGCATGGCGCTCTCCAGGGAGGACCGGGTACATGGGGAAATTGTCGGCGTCGCCCGGCGGGCGGGCAATCCGTAATCGCTTTTCAAACTGCCGGCTACGCTTGCAGGAGGTCCGTCGAGAGCCCGCCATGCCCTGCCGCCGACTCCTTAGCCATTGCCTGCTGCTCTGCTTCCTGCTGTGCCCACCGCTGTGGGGCGCGGAACTGGCGCTCAGCGGCCACGAACGCAGCTGGCTGGAGGCCCACCCGACGCTGCGGGTGGGCATTTCCCGCGATGGCTGGCCGCCGTTCGAGATGGTCGACGCCCAGGGCGGGTTCCAGGGCATCAGCGCCGACTACCTGAACCAGGTCGCCCAGCGCCTGGGCCTGCAGTTGCAGACGCAGACCTTCGACGACTGGGCGCAGGTGATCGAAGCGGCGCGCAAGGGCGAGGTCGACCTGCTGCCGACCGTGGCGCGCTCGCCCGAGCGCGAGCGCTTCCTCGCCTTCAGCCAGCCCTACCTGAGCACCAGCAGCCTGATCTTCGCCCGCCGCGACAGCAATGTGCGGGTGCTGGACGACCTCTCCGGCAAGCGCGTGGCCGTGGAGCGCGACTTCGCCGTACACGACCTGCTGCGCACGGCGGTGCCGGGGGTGGCCTTCGTCATCGTCGACGACACCGCCGAAGCCCTCAAGGCCGTGGCTTCCGGGCGCGCCGACGCCTACGTGGGCAATCTCATCTCGACCAACTACCTGATCGGCCAGCTCAACCTGAGCAACCTGGAGGTGCGCGGCGACAGCGGCCTGGACAACAGCCAGGTGCGCTTCGCCGTGCGCCGCGAGCTGGCGCCCCTGGTGCCGCTGCTGGACCGCGCCCTGGCCAGCATCGACGACGGCGAGCAGGAGCGCATCCGCCAGCGCTGGCTGCCGCAGATCGACGCCTTCGACTGGATGCAGCTGCTGCAGGCGGCCTGGCCCTACGTGGCGGGCTTCTTCGCCCTGCTCGCCTTCGTCCTGGTCTGGAACCGCCGCCTGCAGATCCAGGTGGCCGAGCGCGCCCGCGCCGAGGCCGAGGAGCACCGCCAGCGGCGCACCCTGCTGGCGCTGATCAACGCCATCCCCGACCCCATCTGGTTCAAGGACACCGAAGGCCGCTACCTGGGCGCCAACCACGCCTTCGCCGAATGCCTGGGGCTGCCGGCCGAGGACGTGATCGGGCGCAGCGACGCCCAACTGTTCAGCGACGCCGCCAGCGCCGGCCGCGGCGAGCGCGACCGCCAGGCGCTGTCGGCCAGCCAGCCGTTCGCCAGCGAGGGCTGGGTGGTCTACCCGGATGGCCGGCGGGTGCTGTTCGACACCCTGCGCAGCGCCTTCCACGACGACCACGGCGCGCTGCTCGGGCTGGTCGGGGTGAGCCGCGACATCACCGCGCGCAAGGCCACCGAGGAAGCCCTGGCCCAGGCCCGCGACCTGGCCGAGCAGGCGGCGCGGCTGAAGAGCGAGTTCCTGGCCAACGTCAGCCACGAGATCCGCACCCCGCTGAACATCATCATCGGCCTGGCGCACCTGCTCGAACAGACCGCCCTGGACCCGCAGCAGCGCGACTACCTGGGCAAGATCCAGGGCTCGGGCCAGTACCTGCTGGAGCTGATCAGCGACATCCTCGACCTGTCCAAGGTGGAGGCCGGGCGCCTGGAGTTCGAGCACCTGGACTTCGACCTGGAGCGCCTGCTCGGCGAGCTGGTCGACCTGCTGGCGATCCGCGCCGCGGGCAAGGGCCTGAGCCTGGAATGTCACATCGACCCGCGGCTGCCCTCGCACCTGCTGGGCGACTCGCTGCGCCTGCGGCAGATTCTGATGAACTACGGCAACAACGCGCTCAAGTTCACCGAGCACGGCTCCCTGGCGCTGGAGGTGCGCCTGGACATGCAGGCCGGCGACGAGGACTGGCTGTACTTCGGCCTGCGCGACACCGGCATCGGCATCAGCCCGGCGCAGCAGGAACGCCTGTTCGAGTCCTTCCGCCAGGCCGACAACTCCATCACCCGGCGCTACGGCGGCTCCGGTCTGGGGCTGGCGATCTGCAAGCGCCTGGCCGAGGCCATGGGCGGCGAGGTCGGGGTGGAAAGCGAGCCGGACAGGGGCAGCCTGTTCTGGTGCCGCCTGCCCCTGGGCCACGTGGAGGACGCGCGGCCCATCGACCTGTCGCGCATCCTGCGCTCCCCCTCGACGGCGCCGCCGCTGCTGGAGGCGCCAGAACCGGCGGGGCAGCCGGCGGTCGAACTGCCGGCGGCCGAGCGCCAGCAGGCCGAGCAGGTGGTGCGCCGCCTGGCGCACCTGCTGGCCGCCGACGACCCGCGCGCCGGACGACTGGTGGGCGAGCGCGCGGGCCTGCTGCGCAGTATCTTCAATGACGGGTACGACGAAGTCGCGGCGAGCATCCGTCGCTTCGAGTTCGAGCGGGCCCTGGAAAAACTGCTGGTGTTGTCGCGCGAGCGCGACATCCGCATCTGAGCGCAAGAGGGGTGGAACCTTGGACAGCATGCTGGACCGACCGGACCAGGAAGTGATCCTGGTGGTCGACGACCAACCGGACAACCTCATGCTCATGAGCGAGCTGCTCATGGGCCAGTACCAGGTGCGCGTCGCCGGCAGCGGCGCCAAGGCCCTGCGCCTGGCCGCCAGCGAGCCGCGGCCGGACCTGGTGCTGCTCGACATCATGATGCCGGAGATGGACGGCTACGAAGTCTGCCGCCAGCTCAAGGCCGACCCGCTGACCGCCGAGATCCCGGTGATCTTCCTCACCGGCATGGTCAGCACCGCCGACGAGCAGCGCGGCCTGGACCTGGGCGCGGTGGACTACATCACCAAGCCGATCAGCCCGCCGGTGACCCTGGCGCGCATCCGCGCGCACCTCAAGCTCAAGGCCAACGCCGACTTCCTGCGCGACAAGAGCGAATACCTGGAGCTGGAAGTGCGCCGCCGCAGCCGCGAACTGCAGGCCGCCCAGGACGCCACCCTGGAGGCCATGGCCACCCTCTGCGACCTGCGCGACAACCCGCACAGCCGCCACCTGCTGCGCATCGAGCAGTACATGCGCCTGCTCGCCGACGCCCTGGCCCGGCGCGAAGGCGAGGCCGGCGGCCTGGACCTGGAGCAGATCGAACTGCTGGCGCGCTCGGCGCAGCTGCATGACATCGGCAAGGTGGCGGTGCCCGACCGCGTGCTGCTCAACCCCGGCCAGCTCAGTCCCGAGGACCAGTTGCTGATGCAGAGCCACACGCGCATCGGCCATGACGCCCTGGCCGCCGCCGAACGCCGCCTGGGCAGCCCGGCGGAATTCCTGCGCTACGCCAAGGAAATCGCCTACGGCCACCACGAACGCTGGGACGGCAGCGGCTACCCGCGGGGCCTGCGCGGCGAGCAGATTCCGCTGTCGGCACGGTTGCTGGCGCTGATCGACTGCTACGACGAGCTGACCAGCCGCCATCCCTACCACGCGACCTTGTCGCCGGATGAGGCCCGCCAGCAGATCCTCGCCGCCAGCGGCAGCCACTTCGACCCGCAGGTGGTGGAGGCCTTCGCCGAGGTCGCCGACGGCTTCGCCGCCATCGCCATCCGCTACGCCGACGACGCCCAGGCCCTGGGCAGCGAGATCGAGCGCATGGCCGACGCCCTGGGCGAAAGCATCGAAATGACCACGACGCCACCATGATTCCGGCGGTCGGTGCTGGGCGTCACCCGGCGCATGTCGTATAAGGAGCGGCTGCGGCCGCTTGGGCCGGACAAGAACGACGACGGAGCCTGATGAAGACACCCAAACGCATAGAGCCGCTGATCGAGGACGGCCTGGTTGACGAAGTCATACGCCCGCTGATGAGCGGCAAGGAAGCGGCGGTCTACGTGGTGCGCTGCGGCGAGCAGCTGCGCTGCGCCAAGGTCTACAAGGAGGCCAACAAACGCAGTTTCCGCCAGGCCGCGGAATACCAGGAGGGCCGCAAGGTGCGCAATAGCCGCCAGGCCCGGGCCATGGCCAAGGGCTCGCGCTACGGCCGGCGCGAGCAGGAGGAGGCCTGGCAGAACGCCGAGGTGGCGGCGCTGTTCCGCCTGGCCAACGCCGGGGTGCGGGTGCCCAAGCCCTACGACTTCCTCGATGGCGTGCTGCTGATGGAAATGGTCGCCGACGAATACGGCGAGGCCGCGCCGCGCCTCAACGACGTGGTGCTGGAGCCGGAGCAGGCGCGCGAGTACCACGATTTCCTCATCCGCCAGATCGTCATGATGCTCTGCGCCGGGCTGGTGCACGGCGACCTCTCGGAGTTCAACGTGCTGCTCGGCCCCGACGGCCCGGTGATCATCGACCTGCCCCAGGCGGTGGACGCGGCGGCCAACAACCATGCCTTCCGCATGCTCGAACGCGACGTCGGCAACATGGCCGCCTACTTCGGCCAGTTCGCCCCGGAGCTCAAGGACACCCGCTACGCCAAGGAAATGTGGGCGCTGTTCGAAGACGGCAAGCTGCAGCCGGACACCCCGCTGACCGGCCACTTCGACGAGCCGGAAGAGGAAGCCGACGTCGATGCGGTGATGCGCGAGATCGCCGCCGCCCTGCGCGAGCAGGAGCGCCGCGAGGCGGCCCGCGCCGAGCAGGATGGCCCGCCGCGCGCCGAGGAGCCGCCACCGCCGCCGTGGCTGCAGTGAGCCCGCAGGCGGCGCGCCTGATCGCGCTGCTCGCCGCCTGTCCGCAACGCCTGGGCCTGCTGCGCGCCCTGCGCGACTACGGCCCGCCCGGCGCCTGGATCGGCGCCGGCGTCGTGCGCAACACCGTCTGGGACCACCTGCACGGACTTGCGCCCGGCCCGCTGGCGGACGTGGACGTGCTGTACTTCGACGCCCGCTGCCTGCAGGCCGAGGCCGACGCAGCCTTCGAGCGACGCCTGGCCCGGGCCTGCCCGCAGGCGCCCTGGTCGGTGCGCAACCAGGCGCGCATGCACCTGCGCAACGGCGATGCGCCCTATGCGGACGTCGCCGACGCCATGCGCCACTGGCCGGAAGTCTGCACCGCGGTGGCGGTGCGCCTCGCCGACCAGGGCCTGGAGCTGCTGGCGCCGCTGGGCCTGGACGACCTGTTCGAACTGCGCGTTCGCCCCACCGAGCATTTCCGCGGCAAGCCCGAGGTCTACCGCCAGCGCCTGCGGGGCAAGGACTGGACGCGGCGCTGGCCGCAGTTGCGCATCGAACTGTCCTGATGCATTTGCGCGGCAACTGTGTACATACAGCCCGCCGCGGCCCTGCTAGCGTGGCCCGATCCCACCCGGAAGCACCGCCATGCCCTTGCCGCACGTCCTCCTCGCCCTGCTGGTCACGCTGATCTGGGGCGTCAACTTCGTCATCATCAAGGTCGGCCTGCACGACTTCCCGCCGCTGCTGTTCTGCGCCCTGCGCTTTGCCCTGGCGGCGCTGCCGCTGGTATTCCTGCGCGGGCCGCTGCCGGCGCCGTTCTGGCGCATCGTGCAGATCGGCGTGCTGCTGGGGGTGGTCAAGTTCGGCCTGCTGTTCGTCGGTATGCACCTGGGCATGCCCGCCGGCCTGTCGTCCCTGGTGCTGCAGAGCCAGGTGTTCTTCACCGTGCTGATCGCCGCCGCCTTCCTCGGCGAACGCCCCAGCGCCCGCGCCCTGGCCGGCCTCGCCCTGGCCGCCGGCGGCCTGCTGCTGATCGGCCTGGAACGCCCCCTGGGCGACAGCCTGCTGGCCTTCGCCCTGGTGATGGCCGCGGCCCTGGCCTGGGCCTTCTCCAACATCGCCACCAAGCGCTCCGGGGCCAGCGACATGCTGCGCCTGATCAGCTGGGTGAGCCTGATCCCGCCGTTGCCGCTGCTGGTCCTGTCGTGGATTTTCGAAGGCCCGCAAGCCATCTCGACGGCGCTGACCGGCATCAGCTGGGAAGGCATGGGCGCGCTGCTGTACATCGCCTTCCTCGCCACCACCGTGGGCTTCGGCCTGTGGAGCTTCCTGCTGCGCCGCTACCCGGCCAGCCAGGTCACCCCCTTCGCCCTGGCGGTGCCGGTCTCCGGCCTGCTGTCCGGCTGGCTGCTGCTGGGCGAACGACTCACCGCCCAGGACTGGCTGGCCTGCGCGCTGGTCTTCGTGGGGCTGGCGGTGACGGTGCTGCCGGCGTCGCTGTGGCGGCGTGGGGTGGTGGCGCAGGTGCGTGGCTGACCTTGGTTCAGGGCCAGGCCTTATGGTGATGGTGTGGTGAGGTTGCTCTGGTGCTGGCCCTGAAGAGCGCCCTCTCCCTAACCCTCTCCCTGAAGGGAGAGGGGACCGTTCGGTGCGATCTGGTTTTCCCGAGTCAGCCGGCAAGCGCGGTGGTTTCCGGCTGAAACCATGCCTGCTCTCGGCACGGCCTAGCCCCCTCTCCCTTCAGGGAGAGGGCTGGGGAGAGGGAGCGGAGTCAATCCGAAACACAGCTGCTGCCGGTAAACACCGTTCGCGAGCAAGCTCGCTCCTACGGGGAAATGCTGTGCTTCATGTGGACGTAGGGCGAATAACGCGAAGCGTTATCCGCCGATCGGATGGCCATGGAGTTCAGGATGGCGGCGTATAACCGCGAACGGTTATACGCCCTACCGCCGATCAACCATAGGAGGAACGCCGTCGTAGGATGGGTTGAGCGAAGCGATACCCATCGCCGCGACCGCATGGGTTTCGCAAGCTCAACCCATCCTACGAAGAGCACCTCGGCGCAGCCGGCAAGGCCGTTGGGACAGCAGAGGGACTTCAATGACAACAACTCCCCGACTCCAGGTCCTTGAGGATCGGGCAGTCCGGGCGGTGGTCGCCCTGGCAGTGGTCGTGGAGTTCCTGCAGGGTGTCGCGCAGGGCGCTGAGTTCGGCGATCTTGCGTTCCAGTTCGGCGATGTGCTGGCCGGTCAGGGCCTTGACGTCGGCGCTGGCGCGCTGGCGGTCCTGCCAGAGGGCTAGCAGGCGGCCGACTTCTTCCAGGGAGAAGCCGAAGTCCCGCGAGCGGCGGATGAAGGCCAGGCGGTGCAGGTCCTGCTCGCTGTAGTGGCGGTAGCCGCTGGCGCTGCGGCCGGCCGGGGCGAGCAGGCCGATGGATTCGTAGTAGCGGATCATCTTCGCCGACAGACCGCTCTTCTTCGCCGCTTCACCGATGTTCATCGCCGTCTCCCTTTGCGTTGGCGTCGTGCGCCGGTTTCCAGCGCTTGAGCAGCAGGGCGTTGCTCACCACGCTGACGCTGGAGGCGGCCATGGCGGCGCCGGCGACCATCGGGTTGAGCAGGCCGAAGGCGGCCAGGGGCACGCCGACCAGGTTGTAGATGAAGGCCCAGAACAGGTTCTGGCGGATTTTCGCGTAGGTGCGCCGGGCGATGTCCAGGGCTTCGGGGACCAGCCGCGGGTCGCCGCGCATCAGGGTGATGCCGGCGGCGTGCATGGCCACGTCGGTGCCGCCGCCCATGGCGATGCCGACGTCCGCCGCGGCCAGCGCCGGGGCGTCGTTGATGCCGTCGCCGACCATCGCCACCACCTTGCCGCCGCTCTTGAGTTGCGCCACCACCGCGGCCTTGTCCGCCGGCAGCACTTCGGCATGGACGTCGTCCAGGCCCAGCGCCTCGGCCACCACCCGCGCGCTGCCGCGGTTGTCGCCGGTGATCAGGTGGCTGCCGATGCCGCGCTCGCGCAATGCCCGTACCGCCTCGGCGGCGCCGGGCTTGAGGCTGTCGCCGAAGGCGAACAGGCCGAGCAGGCGCGGCTGCGGCTGCAGTTCCAGCAGCCAGGACAGGGTGCGGCCCTGGCCTTCCCATTCCGTGGCCTTGTCCTGCAGTTCGCCGGCGGCCAGGCCCTGTTCGTCGAGCAGGCGGCGGTTGCCCAGGGCCAGCAGGCGCTCGCCGACCTGACCCTGGATGCCGCGCCCGGCCAGGGCCTGGCTGTGGCTCACGATGGGCACGCGCAGGTGCTGCTCGGCGCAGGCGCCGAGCACCGCCTTGGCCAGCGGATGCTCGCTTCCGCGCTGCAGGGCGCCGGCCAGGGCCAGGGCTGCGTCGGGCTCGCCTTCGGCCACGGCGAAGTGGACCAGGCTGGGCGTGCCCGAGGTGAGGGTGCCGGTCTTGTCGAAGGCCACGGCGCTCACCGCGTGGGCCACTTCCAGGGCCTCGGCGTCCTTGATCAGGATGCCGTGGCGTGCGGCCACGCCGGTGCCGGCCATGATCGCCGTCGGCGTGGCCAGGCCCAGGGCGCAGGGACAGGCGATGACCAGCACGGCCACCGCGTTGATCAACGCGGTTTCCACGCCGGCGCCGGCCAGCAGCCAGCCGGCCAGGGTGACCAGGGCGATGCCGATCACTACCGGGACGAAGACGTTGCTGACCTTGTCCACCAGCTTCTGGATCGGCGCCTTGGCCGCCTGGGCGTCTTCCACCAGGCGGATGATGCGCGCCAGCACGGTTTCCCCGCCCAGGGCGGTGGCGCGGATGGTCAGCAGGCCCTCGCCGTTGATGGCCCCGCCGGTCACCTTGTCGCCCGGGGCCTTGGGCACCGGCAGGCTTTCCCCGGTGATCAGCGCCTCGTCGGCGTGGCTGCGGCCGTCGAGCACCTTGCCGTCCACCGGGAAGCGCTCGCCGGGGCGCACCAGCAGTTCGTCGCCCAGGCTCAGCTCGGCGATGGCGACGTCTTCCTCGTGGCCGTCGCGGATGCGCGTGGCGCGTTCCGGGCGTAGCGCCTCCAGGGCGCGAATGGCCGTGGCGGTCTGGCGCTTGGCGCGGCTTTCCAGGTACTTGCCGAGGAGGATCAGGGCGATCACCACGGCGCTGGCCTCGAAATAAAGGTGCGGCATGGCGCCGGGGGCGGCGCTCAGCCACAGGTACAGGCTCAGGCCATAGCCGGCGCTGGTGCCCAGGGCCACCAGCAGGTCCATGTTGCCGCTGCGGGCGCGCACCGCCTTCCACGCCGAGACATAGAAGCGCGCGCCGATGATGAATTGCACCGGGGTGGCCAGGGCGAACTGCACCCAGGCCGGCAGCATCCAGTGCAGCCCGGCCCATTCGGCGAACATCGGCAGCACCAGGGGCACGGCCAGGACGATGGCCGCCAGCAGGAACCAGCGCTCGCGGGCCAGGCGCGTCAGGGCCGGGTCCTCGGCCGGGCGCTCGGCCTGCAGCAGGCGGGCGTGGTAGCCGGCCCTGTCCACCGCGGCGATGAGGGTGGCCGGGTCCACCGGGCCGAGCAGGTCCAGGCGGGCGCGCTCGCTGGCCAGGTTGACGCTGGCCTCGCGTACCCCGGGGACCTTCTTCAGCGCGCGCTCGACGCGGCCCACGCAACTGGCGCAGGTCATGCCGTCGATGGCCAGCTCCAGGCTGTGGCTGGGTACCTGGTAGCCAGCGTTCTCCACCGCGGCCACCAGGGCCGGCAGCTGTTCGGGCGAGTCGACGCTCACCCGCGCCTGCTCGCTGGCCAGGTTGACGCTGGCCGCGAGCACCCCGGGCACCTTCTTCAGGGCGCGTTCGACGCGGCCGACGCAGGATGCGCAGGTCATGCCGGTCACCGGCAGGTCGAGCTCGATGGGGCTGTTCATGGACGATCCTCCTGATGTCCGCCGCCCGCTTACTGCGGGCGCGGCGGTCACGATCCGACGATGCTGCGAGGATGAACCTTGCCACGAGGGCAAGGTCAAGCCCTCGCTCAGGGATCGTTGACCGGCGTCAGGAACAGCCCGCCTTCGCGGTAGCCGATACGGTAGCTGCGGATCTCCCCGGCGCGCAGGCGCAGGGTCTGCGCCTGCAGTTGCTGCATGCCGTCGCGGCAGGCGCCGGTGGCGGAGACGGCGAGGCGGATGGGCACCTCGCCGGGGGACAGGTTCAGCGCCACCGTGCCCTCGGGCTGCAGGCGCGCCAGCAGTTCGCCGCGCACGTAGAGGTCGATGTCGCAGGCGCTGCCGCTCTGCAGGCCCTGGCGGCTGATGTTGAGCACGGCATAGCCGGGCGGCGGCGGCTCCTGCTGCGGCCAGGCCTGCACCGTCGGCGGGTCGGCGGCCAGGGCCAGGGCGGGCCAGAGCAGGCAGGGCAGGGCGCGGAGCAGGCGGTGCATGGGGGGCTCCCGGTAGGGCTCGGATGCGCAGAGCTTGGCCGAGGGCGGCGCCGGGGGCAAGCCCGCGGCGTGGCGCCGCAGGGGGCTTGACCTTGCCACGGTGGCAAGGTCGACACTGCGCCCATCGTCAAGCGAACCCGAGGAGTTCGACCATGCAAGCGTTCAGCGTGAAAGGCATGTCCTGCGGCCACTGCGTGCGGGCCATCACCCAGGCGATCCAGGCCCGCGACGGCGCCGCCGAGGTCCAGGTGGACCTGGCCGGCGGCGAGGTGCGGGTGGCCAGCCGCCTGGCGAGCGAAGAGGTGCTGGCGGCGATCCGCGAGGAGGGCTACGAGGCCGCGCTGGCCTGAGCCGCGCCGGCCTGGCTCCAGTCGCGGATCAGGCCGCGGAACAGCGGCTCGAGCAGCGCTTCGGCGTCCTGTAGCGGGTCGAACAGCTGCGGGTCGCGCAGCCAGTCGTTGATCAGCCCGTGGATCAGGCCGTGGACCGCCCGCGAGGCGGTCTTCGGCGTCACCCCGGGCAGCAGCCGCACCCGGCATTTGTCGCGGGCGAAGAGCTGCTCGCAAAGGTCGATGAACTGGCGGATGAAGGCGTTGTGGCGGAGGATCGCCTCGCGCAGTTCCTCGGTGAACTCGCAGCGCTGCATCAGGATGGTCAGCACGCGGCGCTTCTGCGCGTTCTGCGCCAGGCTGTGCACCACTTCCACGCACAGGTCGAACAGCGACTGCAGCGGGTCCACCCCGTCGCAGCCGGACAAGCGCAAGGCCAGTTGCTCCGGCGGCAGGCGCACCTGGTTGAGCAGTTCGTTGAACAGGTGGGCCTTGTTCTCGAAGTGCCAGTACACCGCCCCGCGGGTGACCCCGGCGTTGCGGGCGATCTCCTCGAGGCTGGTGCTGGAAACGCCGTTTTCCAGGAACAGCGCCTCCGCCGAGTCGAGGATCGTCTGGCGGGTTCGTTCCGAATCTTCTTTAGTTCTTCTCATGGCGCGGTTTGCTACACGGGCTAGGCTCACTGGTATTTCCGCAGTTTACTGAAATTTCGAGCGGGAACCGTGAGTTACTGGCGGATGGCAGATTTCCCCCGATAGCGTGCCGAATCGTCTTAGCCGACATTTTCCATGGAGAGGTTCTATGCCGTTCACCCCGCGCTTGCCCGCCGCCCTGACCCTGTGTGCCCTGGTCGCCGCGCAGTCTGTCCTGCCGGCCCTGGCGGACGAGGGGAGCGCGGCGCCACCGGCCCCGGAGGTCACGGTGGAAGTGGCCAGGAGCGCCAGCCTGCCGCTGAACCTCGAGTATTCGGCGCGGGCGGCCGGCTACCGCGAGGTGGAGGTGCGCGCCCAGGTCAGCGGCATCCTGCAGAAACGCACCTACGAGGAAGGCCGGCCGGTGAAGCAGGGCCAGGTGCTGTTCCAGATCGACCCGCGCCCCTACCAGGCCGCCCTCGGCCAGGCCAAGGGCGCGCTGGCCCAGGCCCAGGCGCGCTACCGCCAGACCGACCGCGACCTCAAGCGCATCCGCGAGCTGCAGCGCAAGGGCTTCGCCAGCGCCAGCGAGCTGGACCGCTACACCTCCGACTACGAGCAGGCCAAGGCCGATGTCGAGGCAGCCAAGGCCAACGTCGACGCCAAGCAGATCGACCTGGACTACACCACGGTCAAGGCGCCGATCTCCGGCATGGCCAGCAAGGAGACGCGCTCCGAGGGCAGCCTGGTCACCGCCAGCGACCCCAACACCAGCCTGCTCACCGAGCTGACCCAGCTCGACCCCATCTACGTCAACTTCGCCTATTCCGACACCGAGGCCGCGCGCCTGCGCGAGGGCGTGCAGCAGGGCCGCCTGGTGCTGCCCGAGCACGGCAAGCTGAACGCGCAGATCTTCTTCGGCGACGGCAGCCGCTACCCCATCGACGGCGTGGTGGACTTCACCGACAGCTTCGTCAACACCGGCACCGGCACCATCAACGCCCGCGCCGTGGTGCCCAACCCGGAAACCCACCTGATCCCCGGCCAGTTCGTCCGCGTGGTGGTCACCGGCATCGTCCGCAAGGCCGCGGTGACCGTGCCCGAGCGCGCCCTGGCCCAGGGGCCGCGCGGCACCTTCGTCTACGTGGTGGACAAGGATGGCTTCGCCCGCGTGCGCCAGGTGACCACCTCGCAGGTGGTCAACCAGCGCTGGATAGTCGATTCCGGCGTCGACGACGGCGACAGGGTGATCGTCGACGGCCTGCCCAAGGTCCGCCCGGACCAGCCGGTGAAGGCCGTCGAGGCGCCGGCCGCGCCGGCGCAGCAGGCCCCCGCCCAGCCAGCCCAGTCCTGAAGGAGCGGCCATCGTGATCTCGCGCTTCTTCATCGACCGCCCCGTGTTCGCCATGGTGATCTCCATCGTCATCCTGCTCGCGGGCCTGGCGGCCCTGCGCGCGCTGCCGGTGGCGCAGTACCCGGAGATCCTGCCGCCGCAGGTCTCGGTGACCGCCTCCTACCCCGGCGCCAGTTCGCAGGTCATCGCCGAGACCGTGGCGGCGCCGCTGGAACAGGAGATCAACGGCGTCGAGGGCATGATCTACCAGCTGTCCAACTCCGACAGCAGCGGCGCCATGAGCCTGACCGTGTACTTCAAGGTCGGCACCGACCCGGACCAGGCCACCATCAACGTCAACAACAAGGTCCAGGCCGCCCTGGCCAAGCTGCCGGAAGAAGTGCGCCGGCAGGGCGTGAAGGTGCAGAAGAAGTCCGCCGACATCCTCCAGGTGGTGACGCTGTTCTCCCCGGACGGCTCGCGCGACCCGGTGTTCATCAGCAACTACGCGCTGATCAACGTCATCGACGAGCTTAAGCGCCTCCCCGGCGTGGGCGACGTCACTCAGTTCGGCTCCAAGGACTACGCCATGCGCATCTGGCTGCGCCCGGACAAGCTGGCGCAGTATAACCTCACCCCCAGCGACGTGGTCGACGCCATCCGCGAGCAGAACTCGCAGTTCGCCGCCGGCAACTTCGGCAAGGAGCCGCTGAACACCCCGCAGGACTTCACCTACACGGTGAGCACCCAGGGCCGCTTCACCGACCCGAAGGAGTTCGAGGGCGTCATCCTGCGCACCGACAGCACCGGCGCCAGCCTGCGCCTGAAGGACGTCGCGCGCATCGAGCTGGGCGCCCAGGACTACTCGATGAAGACCACGCTGAACGGGCGGCTCAACGCTTCCTTCGGCGTCTACCTGCAGCCGGGGGCCAACGCCCTGGACACCGCCGAGGCCGTGGAAACCACCATGGAGCGGCTGGCCAAGCGCTTCCCCGAAGGCGTCGTCTACAAGATCCCCTACGACACCACCACCTTCGTCAAGGTGTCCATCGAGGAGGTGGTGCACACCTTCTTCGAGGCCCTGGTGCTGGTGATGCTGGTGGTCTACATCTTCCTGCAGAACCTGCGCGCCACGCTGATCCCGGTGCTGGCCATCCCGGTGTCGCTGGTCGGCACCTTCGCCGGCATGTACCTGCTGGGCTTCTCCATCAACCTGCTGACGCTGTTCGGCATGGTGCTGGCCATCGGCATCGTGGTGGACGACGCCATCGTGGTGCTGGAGAACGTCGAGCGGGTGATGCGCACCGAGAAGCTGCCGCCGCGGGAGGCGGCGATCAAGGCCATGGAGGAGGTGACCGGGCCGATCGTCGCCATCGTCCTGGTGCTTTGCGCGGTGTTCGTCCCCGTGGGCTTCCTCGGCGGCCTGGCCGGGCAGATGTACCAGCAGTTCGCGATCACCATCGCGGTCTCGGTGGTGATCTCCGGGATAGTCGCGCTGACCCTCTCGCCGGCGCTCTGCGCGCTGATCCTCAAGCCCGAGCACAAGGAGCCGCCGGCGCCGTTCCGCTGGTTCAACCGGATGTTCGACGCGGCCACCTCGGCCTATGGCGCCGGCGTGCAGTTCTTCCTCAAGCGCGTGCTCATCGGCCTGCTGGTGTTCGGCGGGATGATCGCGCTGATGCTCGTGCTGTTCGGCCGGGTGCCCGGCTCGCTGGTGCCCGACGAGGACCAGGGCTACGTGATCAACGCCTACATGCTGCCGCCGGCGGCCTCGCTGTCGCGCACCGAGGCGCTCACCGACGCCGTCTCGCAGCAGCTGGAGAAGCACCCGGCGGTGCAGGACGTGCTGACCTTCGCCGGCCTGAACATCCTCACCAACGCCAACACCACCAGCGCCGGGGTGTCCTTCGTCACCCTCAAGGACTGGAAGGAGCGCGAGACCCCCGAGCTGGACGCGCGCAACCTCACGCGCACCTTCATGGCCATGGGCGCCAGGCAGCAGGATGGCGTGGTGATGAGCTTCAACCCGCCGCCGATCACCGGCATGAGCACCACCGGCGGCTTCGAGGCGTACATCCAGGACCGTAGCGGCGGCACCTCCGCGCAGCTCGAACAGATGGTGCAGAAGTTCATGGCGGCGGCGGCCAAGCGCCCGGAACTGGCCGGGGTGACCAGCACCTTCAACGCCAACGTGCCGCAGTACTTCATCAACCTCGACCGCACCAAGGCGCGTTCGCTGGGGGTAGCCATCAACGATGTGTTCACCGCCATGCAGGCGACCTTCGGCGCCTACTACGTCAACGACTTCACCCTCTACGGGCGGACCTGGAAGGTCAACCTGCAGTCCGAGTCGGACTTCCGCCGCAAGCCCGAGGACCTGACCCAGGTGTACGTGCGCTCCTCCAGCGGCGACCTGGTGCCGCTGTCGGCCCTGGTCAGCGTGCAGCGCACCCTCGGCCCGGATTCCTACGCGCGCTTCAACGTGTTCCCCGCGGCCAAGCTGCTCGGCGGCCCGGCGCCGGGCTACAGCTCCGGCCAGGCCCTGGCGGCGATGCAGGAGGTGGCCGACCAGACCCTCGGCGACAGCTACTTCCTCACCTGGATCGGCTCGGCCTACCAGGAGCTGGAGACCCAGGGCTCGGGCAGCACCGCGTTCGTCTTCGGCCTGATCCTGGTGTTCCTCATCCTCGCCGCCCAGTACGAGCGCTGGACCCTGCCGCTGGCGGTGGTCACCGCGGTGCCCTTCGCGGTGTTCGGCGCCATCCTCGCCATCTGGCTGCGCGGGCTGAGCAACGACGTGTACTTCCAGGTCGGCCTGGTGACGCTGATCGGCCTGGCGGCGAAGAACGCCATCCTGATCATCGAGTTCGCCGTGATGGTCCGCGAGGAGCAGGGGCTGAGCCCGCTGCAGGCGGCGCTGGAGGCGGCCAAGCTGCGCTTCCGGCCGATCGTCATGACCTCCCTGGCGTTCATCCTCGGCGTGGTGCCGCTGGCCATCAGCAGCGGCGCCGGCTCGGCCAGCCGCCATTCGATCGGCACCGGGGTGATCGGCGGCATGCTCGCGGCCACCGTGCTGGCGACCTTCCTCATCCCGATGTTCTACATGCTGGTGGAATCGGCCGCCGAACGCCTGGGCAAGCGCAAGACCAAGGCCCAGCCGGCTGCCGAAGCGGCCCGGGGGGAGGGGCCGGGGCACTGACGGGCACGGGCGCCGGCCGCCTGGCCGGCGCCTGAAGCCAACTCGCAAATTTCCTCTTCCGGCCCTGCCCCGGGGCCGGCGAATTGATATGCTTGCCGGCGTTTCGTTAGCCTGCTTGCAATTCTTGCCCGAATCTTTCCAGGCCCCGTCAGGCGACGGGGCCAACGGTGTTCCATGACCTTTCGCATCCTGCTGATCCTCGGCGCGCTGAGCGCCTTCGGCCCCATGGCCATCGACTTCTACCTGCCCAGCTTCCCGGCGCTGGCCGCGGCCTTCGGCACCGACGTCGAGCACATCCAGCTGAGCCTGTCGGCCTACTTCGCCGGCCTGGCCATCGGCCAGCTGCTCTACGGCCCGCTGGCCGACCGCTACGGCCGGCGCCTGCCGCTGCTGCTGGGGGTGATCATCTTCACCGCGGCCTCGCTGGCCTGCGCCTTCGCGCCGGACCTGCACTGGCTGATCGGCGCGCGCTTCGTCCAGGCCCTGGGCGGCTGCGCCGGCATGGTCATCTCGCGGGCGGTGGTGCGCGACCTGTGCGATGCGGTGGCGGCGGCCAAGGCCTTCTCGCAGCTGATGCTGGTGATGGGCCTGGCGCCGATCCTCGCGCCCCTGGGCGGCGGCGCGCTGCTGGGGCTGTTCGGCTGGCAGTCGATCTTTCTCTGCCTGGTGGCGTTCAGCGCCGTGGCCGGCAGCGCCATCGCCCTGTGGCTGCCCGAGACCATCCCCGCCGGCCCGCGGCCGCCGCTGTCCGGCGCCCTGGGGGAATACCGCCGGCTGCTGGGCGAGCGCGCCTTCCTCTGCTACGCGCTGACCGGCGGCGTGGCCATCGCCGGGATGTTCGCCTACATCGCCGGCTCGCCCTTCGTGTTCATCCAGCTCTACCAGGTGCCGGCGGAACACTACGGCTGGATCTTCGGCAGCAACGCCGCCGGCTTCATCCTCATGGCCCAGGTCAACGCGCGGCTGCTGCGCTACCGCGGGCCGGGGTTCTGGCTGCGCCGCGCGGTGTGGGTGTACTTCTTCTGCGGCCTGGCGCTGCTGGCGGTCACCCTGTACCGCCCGGAACACCTGTGGCCGCTGCTGCTGCCGTTGTTCGGCGCCATCGCCAGCCTGGGCTTCCTGCTGCCCAACTCCTCGGCCTGCGCCATGGCCGGGCAGGGCAGCCACGCCGGCAGCGCCTCGGCGCTGATGGGCAGCCTGCAGTTCACGGTGGCGGCGGCTGCCTCGGCGCTGGTCGGGGTGCTGCACGACGGCAGCGCGCTGCCCATGGCGCTGGTGATCACGACCTGCGGCGGCTGCGCGGCGCTGCTGGGCTGGTACACGGGGCAGATCAGCGAGCGCAGCGTCTGAGGCGCTTCAGCCGGTCAGTGGCTGCTCCGTGCGCGGCAGCGCGTGGGGCGCGCGCAGGCGGGCCTCCAGGGTGCTGACGAAGTGCCGCGCCTCCTGCTCGTTGCGGAAGTCCACGGCGAACTGATCGAGGCAGACCTGCCAGCGCTTGCCCTGGGCGCCGGCCGACGGACGAACGAGTATGTGCATGGCGCGACACCCGTGTCTGTGTTGGGGGAAGCTGAGTGTAGTTCCGCCAGCCGCGCTGTCCGGGGCGACTCGACAATCGGCGCCGGGGTCCTCAGGCGCCGCCGCGGCCCTCGCCCAGGCGGACGCGGTAGGCGCTGGGCGACAGCCCCATGACCTTGCTGAAAAGTCTTGAAAAATAATAGCTATCGTCATACCCCAGGGCCTCGCTGACCTGGGCGAAGCTGTGCCCGCTGCCAGGGCAGCCGGTTCGGCCGCGGGGCGCGGTCTCCCGGGAAGGCGCCGCCGGCTTACGACCAAAGGTTGATGGCGGCTCCCCGCGGCCTGTCCATACTCGTTATTCGACCTCGATAAAAACAATTCAGAGGGTCAGATGATGAATTACCGGCAATCCCATGCCCGCTCCATTGCGGACCCTGCCGCCTTCTGGGCCGAACAGGCCGAGGCCGTGGCCTGGTACCAGCGCCCGCGCAACATCCTCGAAACTCTCCCCGACGGCAGCCACCGCTGGTTCGCCGACGGCCGCCTGAACAGCTGCTACCTGGCCCTGGACCGGCAGATCGCCCTGGGCCGCGGCGAGCAGGCGGCGCTGATCTACGACTCCCCGGTCACCGGCGTGCAGCAGCGCTACAGCTTCCGCGAGCTGCGCGACGAAGTGGCGCGCCTGGCCGGCGCCCTGCGCGCCCTGGGCGTGGGCAAGGGCGACGGGGTGATCATCTACATGCCGATGGTGCCCCAGGCGGCCATGGCCATGCTGGCCTGCGCGCGCATCGGCGCGGTGCACTCGGTGGTGTTCGGCGGCTTCGCCCCCTACGAGCTGGCGCTGCGCATCGACGACGCCAGGCCCAAGCTGATCCTTACCGCCTCCTGCGGCCTGGAGTTCGAACGCGTCATCGAATACAAGCCGCTGGTGGACAAGGCTCTGGAGCTGGCTCTGCACCAGCCGGCCCAGGTGCTGGTCTGGCAGCGCCCGCAGGCGATGGCCGAGCTGCACGCCGGGCGCGACCTCGACTGGCGCGAGACGGTGGCCCACGCCGAGCCGGCCGACCCGGTGGAGGTGGCCAGCGGCGACCCGCTGTACATCATGTACACCTCCGGCACCACCGGTAAGCCCAAGGGCATAGTGCGCGACAACGGCGGCCACGCGGTGGCCCTGCACTACACGCTGCCGACCATCTTCGGCATGCAGCCGGGCGACGTCTGGTGGGGCATCTCCGACGTCGGCTGGGTGGTCGGCCACTCGTTGATCGTCTACGGTCCGCTGATGAACGGCTGCACCACGCTGTTCTACGAGGGCAAGCCGGTGCGCACGCCGGACGCCGGCAGCTACTGGCGGGTGATCGAGGAACACCAGGTCAACGCGCTGTTCTGCGCGCCCACGGCGATCCGCGCGATCCGCAAGGAAGACCCCAACGGCGAGTTGCTCAAGCGCTACGACCTGGGTTCGCTGCGCCAACTGTTCCTCGCCGGCGAGAAGCTCGACAGCAGCACCCACCAGTGGCTGGAGGAACTGACCGGCAAGCCGGTGTTCGACCACTGGTGGCAGACCGAGACCGGCTGGCCGGTGACCGCGCCCTGCACCGGGCTGGGTTGTCAGGAGCAGCGCGCCGGTTCGAGCAACCTGGCGGTGCCCGGCTACAACGTGCAGGTGGTGGACGAGGAGGGGCGCCTGCTGGCGCCGGGGCAGACCGGCTCGATCGTCATCGGCCTGCCGCTGCCGCCCGGCTGCGCGCAGACCCTCTGGAACGACCACCCGCGCTACCTCAGCGCCTACCTGCGGGCCTTCCCCGGCTACTACCACACCGGCGACGGCGGCTTCATCGACGAGGACGGCTTCGTCCACATCATGGGCCGCACCGACGACGTGATAAACGTCTCCGGCCACCGCCTGTCCACCGGCGAGATGGAAGAGCTGCTGGCGCTGCACGACGCGGTGGCCGAATGCGCGGTGATCGCCGTGCAGGACCCGCTCAAGGGCCACGTGCCACTGGGCCTGGTGGTGCTCAAGGACGACGCGCGCGTCACCGAGGAACAGCTGCAGCGCGAACTGGTGGCGCTGGTCCGCGAGCGCATCGGCGCGCTGGCCTGCTTCCAGCGCGCGGTGGTGGTCAAGCGCCTGCCCAAGACGCGCTCGGGCAAGATCCTCCGCGCCGTGCTGCGCAAGATCGCCGACGGCGAGGACTACGCGCCGCCGTCCACCATCGACGACCCGGCCATCCTCGACGAAATCGCCGCCCGCCTGCAGGCCGTGGGCCTAGCCCGGGCCAGCTGAACCCACGCGCCGGCCTGCGGGCCGGCTTTCCTCCAGGGCCGCGTTGCGGCCCTTTTTTTGCCCATGTATCGGCCTCGCGGGCCCTGCCCACGAAATCGCGCGCAGGGCGCGCTCCTACAGGGGAACGGCGCAGGTGGGGCAGCGTAGCGGATCTCATCCGCGATCCGCGCCGGAATGCCCGGCCATCGCGGACAAGGTCCGCTCCTACGCCCGTGCCATCCTGGAATTGTAGGAGCGGGCCCTGCCCGCGAAATCGCGCGCAGGACGCGCTCCTACAGGGGGACGAGCCCCGTAGGATGGGTTGAGCGAAGCGATACCCATCACCACGGCAGCATGGGTTTCGCAGGCTCAACCCATCCTACGGAACACCTCGGCGTGGGCCAGCCCATAGGCATCCCAACGCCCCGAAAACCGCGAACCCCGTTACCTTTCCGATAATTGGCGGATATTCCGGCTGTGAATACGGAATCCCCTGCCGATACAGAAGAGGATGTTCCGTCGGAATATGTCGTATTTATCTGAGAATGCTGAATTATTTAGTGGCAAAACGCCGGGTTATGTAACAAATTCGGCTTCAAATAGCCCGGTCGAGCTACTAGGCTCGGCTACGAAAGATCCCCCATAAGAACTAGAGCAAGCGCCAGGGCATGACCGACTTCTCGACTCTGCCACTCCCGCCGGAGAACGCCAGCCCGCCAGGCGGCAGCCGCTTCTATCGGCCGCCGCTGCCCGCCGGCTACGTCAGCCGCGCGCGGCTGTGCCAGCGCATGGGCGCGGGCCTGGGCGGGCGCCTGCTGCTGCTCTCGGCCCCGGCCGGGTTCGGCAAGAGTTCCCTGGCCATCGAGTTCTGCGAATCCCTGGCGCCGCACTGGCGCAGCCTGTGGTTGGGCCTGAGCGCGCGGGACAGCGACCCGGGGCGCTTCCTCGAACGCCTGCTCGACGGGCTGCGCCTGTACCTGCCCAACCTCGGCGACGACGCCATGGCGGTGCTGAAGATGCGCCAGCGCCACCAGCCGTTCGCCTTCGAGGCCTGGCTCGACGAACTGCTCGACGAACTGGCCGAGCGCCTGTCCGCCGAGGCGCCGCTGCTGCTGGTGCTGGACGACTACCACCTGGCCCAGGGCGCGGTGCTCGACCGCTGCCTGCAATTCCTCCTCAACCACCAGCCGCCCGGCCTGGTGCTGCTGGTCACCAGCCGCCAGCGCCCGGACTGGCACCTGGCGCGCCTGCGCCTGTCGCGCCAGCTGCTGGAACTCAGCGAGCAGGACCTGCGCCTGACCGCCGAGGAAACCGCCGCGCTGGTCTCGGCCAGCGGCACCCCGGCCAGCGAGGCGCTGGTCGAGCGCCTGATCGAACGCAGCGAAGGCTGGATCGCCGGCCTGCGCCTGTGGCTGCTGGCCCATCCCGAGGGCCTCGGCGGCCAGGGCTGCGACGCGCCGCTGAACGGCACCGAGGAACTGATCCGCGACTATTTGCTGGAAGAGGTGATCGACAAGCAGCCGCCGGAGGTCCAGGCCTTCCTGCTGCAGACGGCGCGCTTCGAGCGCTTCTGCGGCGAACTGTGCGACGCCCTGCGCGACAGCCACGACAGCGCCGCCATCCTGCGCCACCTGCAGCGGCACCAGGTGTTCCTGGTGCCGCTGGACGAGCAGGGCCAGTGGTTCCGCTACCACCACCTGTTCTCCGACCTGCTGCTGGCCCGCGAACTGCCGGCCGACGGCCCCTCGGCGGGCTCGCTGCACCTGCGCGCCTGCCGTTGGTTCAGCTCCCGCGGGCTGCTCGACGAGGCGGTGGACCAGGCCCTGCGCGCCGGCCACCCGGAAGTGGCGGCGAGCCTGGTGCAGAGCCTGTCGGAAGAACAACTGCTGGCCGAGCAGAACGTCGCCACCCTGCTGCGCTGGAAGATGGACCTGCCCGACAGCCTGCTGGCCAGCACGCCGCGGCTGATCGTGCTGTACAGCTGGGCCCTGGCCCTGGCCTGCCAACTGGACGCCGCCGAGGAGCTGGGCGCCCAGCTGGCGCGCTTCCTGCCCGCCGCCGACGCCGCTACCCAGGCCGACCTGCTGGCCCAGTGGCAGGCCCTGGCCGGGATCATCGCCCGCGGCCGCGGCGACATCGAAGGCGCCGAACGGCATTGCGCCGAGGCCCTGGCGCAGCTCCCGATGGAGCGCTCCGGGCCGCGCCTGATGTGCCTGTCGAGCCTGGCCAACCTGGCCATCGTGCGCGGCGACTCCTGGGGCGCCCGCGGCCTCAACCGCGAGGCCCTGGAGCTGGCGCAGCGCTTCGGCAACCCCTTGCTCGAAGCGCTGGTGCACTACGACCGCGCCCGCGGCCTGCAGGCCCGCGGCGAAGTCCTGCGCGCCAGCGAGGAACTGGAACAGGGCCTGGCGCGCCTGGCCGGGCAACCGGCGCACCGGCGCTACGCCGTGCGCGGCCGGCTGCTGATCTACCAGGGCTACCTGCGCGGCCTGGGCCTGCAAGGCGAGGAGGCGCGCCAGAAACTGCGCGCCGGCATCGAGGAGGCCCGCGCCTGCCGCGACGTCAGCCTGGTAATCGGCTACTGCGCGCTGGCCGGCCTGGAAGGGCGCCAGGGCAACTACACCCAGGCCTTCGCCCAACTGGCCGAGGCCGAGCGGCTGATGCACGTGTGGGACGTGCCGCCGGTCTACTACCTGTCGGTCATCACCCTGGTCAAATGCGAGCTGTGGCTGGCCCAGGGCCAGCTGGAGCTGGCCTCGGCCTGGCTGGAGCGCCTGGGGGAAACCTATTCGGGGGCCAACCCGGCGACGCCGCCGGAGTGCCACCCGCAACTGCCGTACTACATCGAACTGCTGCAGGCGCAACTGGCCCGCCGCGAGGAGCGCCCGGCCGAGGCCGAGCGCCGCCTGCGCACGCTGATCGCCGCGGCTCAGCCGGCCGGGGCGCAGATGCCGGCGCGCCTGGCCCAGGCGCAACTGGCTGGCCTGCTGTTGCAGCAAGGCCGCGAACGCGAGGCCCGCGAAGCGCTGGACGCCTGCCTGCAAGGCGCCGTCGGCGGGGCGCTGCTGCCCTTGCAGGAGCTGCTGGCCCAGGAGCCGGACTGGCTGCGCGAGCAACTGGAGCAGCGCGCGCCCTGTCCATTGCAACGCCTGCTGCTGCAACGCCTGCCGGCCCAGGCGGAACGCCCGGCCACCCTCGCCGACGGCCTCAGCGGCCGCGAGCTGGCGGTGCTGGAACTGATCGCCCAGGGCCTGTCCAACCAGGAAATCAGCGAGCGCCTGTTCATCTCGCTGCATACCGTGAAGAGCCATGCGCGGCACATCAATGACAAGCTTGGGGTGGAAAGGCGCACCCAGGCGGTGGCGCGGGCGAAGGTGTTGGGGTTGTTGCGTTAGCTTGGTTGCTTGGCTCTTCGTAGGAGCGAGCTTGCTCGCGAACGGGATTTACCGGCAGCAGCTGTGTTTCGGATCGACTCCGTTCCCTCTCCCCAGCCCTCTCCCTGAAGGGAGAGGGGGCTAGACCGTGCCGAGAGAAGGAATAGTTTTAGCCGGAAACCACCGCGCCTGCCGGCTGACTCGGGAAAACCAGACCACGCCGAACGGTCCCCTCTCCCTTCAGGGAGAGGGTTAGGGAGAGGGCGCTCTTCAAGGCCAGCACCGAAGCCAACGGCAGAACACATTCGAGAGCAAGCTCGCTCCTACGAAGAGCTGCGATCCGCGCTATTTATTCCTTCGGCGGACTCAAATCCAGCGCCTTCGGCGCCGGCGCGCCCTTCGCCGGCTTGGCCAACTGGCGCTGCACGTCGGCCTGGATGCCCTGCAGCACCGGCAGCAGGTCGCGCATGTTCTCCCGCACTTCCGGGTAGGGATGCTTGTCGGCGAACGCCTGCACCCGCGCCAGCAGCTGGCCGCGGGTTTCGCCGGGCAGGTGGATGAACAGCTCCGGCAACTGCTTGGCCAGTTCGGCGCTGTACAGCACCAGGTCCTGGCGCTCGAACTGGGCGGTCAGGTCCAGGTAGTCCAGGGCGCTGCTGGTCAGCATCGCCGCCGCGGCCTTGGCTTCCTGCATGCCCTTCAGGCGCACCGGGTTGCGCTGCTCGCTCTGCGCCAGGGTCATCCAGAATTCCACCGTCAGGTTGAACAGGATGGCCTGCTCGCGCAGCGAATAGCTCATCAGGCCCAGGGCTTCTGCGCCGTAGGGCTGCTTGGCGGCGCGGAAGTCGAAGTACAGGCGCATCAGCTCCTTGAGCTTGAACAGCACCTCGCGCGCCTCGTTCTGGCGCAGCTCCAGCGGCGCGTAGATGTTCATCTGCGGGCGGAAGTTCTCCTCGCTGACCATGCGCTGGTAGATCGGCCCGGTAAATTCGCCGCTGCGCCGCGGCAGGCTGTTGGCCTGGGTTTCCTCGATCTTCTTCAGCGCGTCGATCAGTTGCTGGTAGTCCTCGCTGGTCCAGGTGCGCTGGATGTCCGGGATGCGCTGGCCGAGGTAGAACAGCTCGTTGCCGGCGGCTGCGGCGGGGCGGCAGACGACCAGCAAAAGGATGGCCAGCGGCCACAGCAGGCGGCGTGTTAGGGTCGGCACGAACGGGCTTTCCTTGCGCGGGAGCGGTCGGCCTAGGTTAGCGACGGGCGGGGCCGGCGTCACCCCGCGCCTTGGTTGGGTGGAGGGGGCATGACGATCCAGGAATCCGGCGCGGTGCTGGCGGTGTTCGAGGACCTCGGCGGCTACGGCGCCCTGGCGCGCCAGGAGGGCAGCGGCGAGGGGCCGCTGGTCAACCACCTGCAGCGCGCCAACATCCAGCTGGCGAGCATCCCGGTGTTCGTCGCCAAGGGCCTGGCCGAGACCACGGTGAACGACCTGCTGGCGGCGGCCGGCGTCTCGCGACGCACCTTCTACAAGTACTTCGACGGCAAGCTCGACGTGCTCGAGGGCATCTACCGCACCGCCGTGCAGCTGCTGCTGATGCGCTTCCGCGAGATGCGCACCGCCACCGGCAGCAGCGAGGCCTGGCTGCGCGCCATGGTCGCGCGTTTCTTCGACTACCACCAGGCGGTGGGGCCGATCATCCGCCTGATGCACGAGGAAGCGTTACGCTCCGACTCACCCCTGGCCGCGCACCGCCGCCAGGCGCTGCACGAGTTGCAGGCGCTGCTGGAGGAACGTTTCGTCGGCGAGGGCGTCAAGCATGCGCCCCTGACCTACCAGGCGCTGCTCTGGGCCCTGGAGGCGGCCTCCCACGAACTGCTCGGCGGCGCCGTGCGGCCCGACCTGGAAGAGGTCAAGCGGGTGCTCGGCGACCTGCTGGTCGACAGCCTCTGCAAGCGCACTACCTAGGTTGGGCGCAACGCGGTGGGGCGCTGTGCTCTGATCGGGCATCGACAACAACGCGCACCGGAGTGCCCCATGTCCGCAACCTACAGCCTGCAACCGCCGCTGGCGGCCGGCTTCGCCCGCCTGGGCTTCGGCGCCCTGCCGCTGGAAGCCCTGATCGACCGCTACGCCCCGAGCGAGGCCGGTTCGCGCTTCATCGAGGTGGACGGCTTCCCGATCCACTACCGCGACGAGGGCGGCCGCGACAAGCCGGTGCTGGTGCTGGTGCACGGGGTGATGGCGTCGCTGCACACCTGGGACGGCTGGGTGGCGGAGATGGGCCGGCACTTCCGCATCGTCCGCCTCGACGTGCCCGGCTTCGGCCTCACCGGCGGCGGCCGCGACCGCGACTACAGCGGCGAGCGCCTGGTAAAGGTGTTCGGCCTGTTCCTCGAACGCCTGGGGCTGGACAAGGTGTCCATCGCCGGCAACTCCCTGGGCGGCTACATCGCCTGGAACTACGCCCTGGCCCAGCCGCACAGGGTGGAGCGGCTGATCCTGATCGACCCGGCCGGCTACCACATGCAGAAGGTGCCGCTGATGATCGCCAGCGCCGCGCTGCCCGGCGCCGGCCTGCTGATGCCGGCCTGGATGCCGCGGGCCCTGGTGGCTCAGGGGATCAGGGAGGTCTACGGCAACCCGCAGCGCATCCAGCCCGGGGTGGTCGATCGCTACTACGACATCAGCCGCCGCCCGGGCAACCGCCGCGCCATGATCGACATCTTCCGCGTGCTGGTGAAGGCCAACCGCGAGGAACTGCCGGGCACCCCGGCGCGGGTGGCGCAGCTCAAGGCGCCGACGCTGCTGATGTGGGGCGAGCGCGACCGCTGGATTTCGCCGAAGCACGTGCCGCTGTGGCAGCGCGACCTGCCGGGCATCCAGGTGAAGACTTATCCCGGGGTGGGCCACATTCCCATGGAGGAGATTCCGCAGCAGACGGCGGCGGATGCGTTGCGCTTTCTGCATGCCTGATCGGGCCTGCGATGAAAAAGCCCCGGTTCGCCGGTAATGCTGTTCACTTAAGAAAGGATGCCGTTTCTCTGCCTGGGGGAAACGGTATTTTTCATTTGGGGTTATGGCTTGGCTCGCGAAGCTTGCCCCACTCCGGCCTTAACCTCGTCATTGCCGCGAACAATACTGAAGGGGAATAACCCAGTTGCCTTGGCTTGGGTGTTTCTGCGCCGCACCGAGTCTGCCCGACCGTCTTGTTTCGCCCCCTCGGGCGAGTCCCTTTTGTCAAACGCCACAAAAGGAACCAAAAAGGCTTGCCCCGACATACGGGCCCGATGGAGCCGGGCTACCCTCGCGAATTCCCCCGCCACGGAGGCCCGCCCCGAGGGTACGTCCCTGTAGCCCATCGGGGCTCTCGCGACATCCATGTCGCATGACCTCCTGAGCGCGGGTTTCGTTCGGCCTTCTGAAGGGGCGTTCCGGTGCGCTCGGGTATTTCTCTGGAAGCCCAAAAGCCAGAGCGAATGCGCTTTGGCTTTTCGTAGGAGCGAGCTTGCTCGCGAACCCAGGGTTCGCGTTCTCGGGAATGACGAGAGGAGGCAGGCGTTCCGGGATGACGCCGAACTCCCCGCACGCTCCGAACAGCCCCCTCTCCCTTTGGGAGAGGGCTGGGGTGAGGGAGCGAAGCCAGGCTGGCGCACCTTCGCTGAACCACCACATATCGCTTAAGTGAACAGCATTACCGGTTCGCCGGGGCTTTTTCGTTGTGCAGGGGAAACGCCTCTCGTGCGGACATAGGCGCAGGCTGCGCCGAGGCGCTTTTCGTAGGATGGGTTGAGCTTGCGAAACCCATCGGGCCATGGTGATGGGTATCGCTTCGCTCAACGCCATCCTACGAAAAGCCGTAACACCAACGCCCCGACGAGGCGGGGCGTTGTGGGAAAGCCGGAATCAGCCCGCATGCGCCATCGGCTGCGGATCGTATTCCTTGCGCACCTGGTACAGCAGGTCGAGGTTGTCGTGCTGCCACGGGTGGAAGTCCTTGCGGAAGAAGTCGCGGTATTCGCGCAGCAGCGGGCGGAACACGCCGTCCTTGCCCCAGCTCCATTTCAGGCCGTCGCGCCAGACGCGCCAGTTCCACAGCAGGCCGTCGCGCTTGAGCATGTGCACCAGGCCGCGGAAGGTGTCGAGGACGAAGAAGAAGGTCGCCATCACCATCGCCCGGCGCAGCAGGCGGCGGCTGCCGCAGACCTGGTTGTAGACGTCGAAGGCCACCGCCTTGTGCTCGGTTTCCTCCAGCGCGTGCCAGCGCCACAGGCGTTGCATCACCGGCTCGGCGCCCTCCAGAGTGCGCGGGTTGGTGAGCAGGCCGTTGGCCATGATCGCGGTGATGTGCTCCAGCGCCGCGGTGGCCGCCAGTTGGCGGCGGGTGCTGAACTTCTTCTGGGTGTAGCGGATGCGCGCCTGGGCCAGTTTCTCGATGCGCGTGATGTCGTAGCCCTGGTCCTTCAGGCGCTGGCTGTACACCAGGTGTTCGCGGCTGTGGTGGCCTTCCTGGCCGATGAAGCCGCGGATCTGCTCCTTGAGCAGCGGGTCGGCGATCTGCTCGCGGAAGTTGCGCACCGAGTCGATGAAGAAGCGCTCGCCGTCGGGGAACAGCACCGACATGGCGTCGAACAGGTGCGACTTGAAGGCGTCCCCGCCGTGCCAGTGGCGCGGCAGCGGATCGGGCAGCTCGAAGTCCATGTGCCGTGGCTTGATTTCCAGTCCTGCGGGGGTCGTGCTGGCCATGACGGCTCCATTGTTGTGGGTTTCCATGACACCGATCTTGGGCTTGCGGGGGAAGGCTCACAAGGTTATCTTCTGCCAACTTTCCGGTCATATCCGGCCAGCGGTCAGAACAAGAAGAAGCCCATGAAGCAACCGCTCAACTTCACCGCCGAACTGGTTCCCGTGGCCTACGCCCAGGCCCTGCTCGACCTCGCCGAGGAGCTCGGCGTGCCGCGCCAGCGCCTGTTCGAACTGGCCCGGGTGCGCCCTGAGGTGCTGCAAAGCCCGGCCGGGCGCCTGTCCTTCGTCGACTTCAACCTGCTCGCCGGCGCCGCCCTGGCCAACTGCGGCGAGCCGGCCTTCGGCCTGCTGCTGGGCCAGCGCCTGAACGTCTCCACCCACGGCATCCTCGGCTACGCGGTGCTGTCCAGCGCCAACCTGGAAAAGGCCATCGACTTCGCCCTCAAGTACTACCGCGTGCTGGGCCTGGCCTACGACCTGGAGCGCGTCGAGGAGCAGGATCGCTCGCAGCTGCGCGCCAGCGAGTCGATCCCCTTGGGGCCCATGCAGCGCTTCGCCGGCGAGGGCCTGATGACCAGCCTGTACACCATCGCCCGCTTCCTGGTCGGCGAGCCGTTGCAGGGCGTGGAGGTCGGCTTCGCCTTCCCCGCGCCGCCCTACGCCGAGCGCTACACCGAGGTGTTCGGCGTGGCGGCGGCCTTCGACCAGCCGTTCCACTTCATCAGCCTGCCGCGGGAATACCTCAACCGCCCCATGGCCCTGGCCAACCCGGCCACGGTGCAGATGTGCGAGCAGCAGTGCGAGGCGCTGCTGGCCAGCCTGGACGTGCAGGAAGGCCTGCTCACCCGCATCCGCCGCCTGCTGCTGGCGCGCCCCGGCGAGTTCCCCGACCTGGACACCGCCGCCCGCGAGCTGCACACCAGCGGCCGCAGCCTGCGCCGGCACCTGTCCAGCCTGGGCACCACCTACCAGCAGGTGCTGGACGACGTGCGCAAGCGCCTGGCCCTGCAATACCTCACCACCACCCACCTGCCGCTGTACGAGATCGCCCTGCTGCTGGGCTTCAACGACCCGTCGAACTTCCGCCGGGCGTTCCGCAAGTGGACCGGCAAGCTGCCCACCGACTACCGCGCCGACTGAACACGGGGGAGTTGAAGCGCAGCGGCTTTGCCGTCACCCTTGGCGTTTGTCGAAACCTGCCAGGAAATACCCCATGGACGCCGCCCAGCCCGCGCTGATCCGCGAAACCTTCCCCGTCGGCCCCCTGCAGTGCAACTGCACCATCATCGGCGACCCCGTGACGAAGAAGGCCATCGTGGTCGACCCGGGTGGCGACCACGAGCTGATCCTGCAGCGCCTCGACGCCCTGGGCCTCAAGGTCGTCAGCATCATCCACACCCATGCGCACCTGGATCACTTCCTCGCCTCCGGGCAGATGAAGGAGAAGACCGGCGCCACCCTGCACCTGCACCAGGGCGACCAGTTCCTCTGGGACAACCTGGAGATGCAGTGCCGCATGTTCGGCGTGCCCTACAAGCCGGTGCCGTCGCCGGACCAGTGGCTGCAGGACGACGAGGAACTGGCCTGCGGCTGCGGCGTGGCGCTGCATACCCCGGGGCACACGCCGGGCTCGATGAGCTTCTGGTTCCCCGGCGCCAGGCTGCTGATCGCCGGCGACACCCTGTTCCGCCGCGGCATCGGCCGCACCGACCTGTGGGGCGGCGACTACGCCACCATCGAGCGCTCGATCAAACAGCGCCTGTACAGCCTGGACGAGGAGGCCACCGTGGTTACCGGCCACGGCCCGGACACGCGCCTGGGCGATGAAATGCGCGAGAATCCGTTCATTCGTGCTTAAGGTTGTTGTGGAATCTTTTGCACGTTCCAAGCTCTAACCTGCCGCCCGGGAAAGGGCGTATCGCTTTCAAGGAGTCCTCCTTCATGTTCACCGCACGTCGTCTGTCCATGGTCGCGGCCGTCACCGCCTTCGCTCTCATGGCTGGTTGCGCCTCGCAGAATCCCTATGACCCCAACACCCAGGTCCCCCAGGAGGGCGGCGTGAGCAAGACCGCCAAGTACGGCGGCCTGGGCGCGCTGGCCGGCGCCGTGGCCGGCGCGGCGATCAACCACGACAACCGCGGCAAGGGCGCGCTGATCGGCGCCGCGGTGGCCGGCATGGCCGGCGCCGGCTACGGCTACTACGCCGACAAGCAGGAAGCCCAGCTGCGCCAGCAGATGCAGGGCACCGGCGTGCAGGTGCAGCGCCAGGGCGATGACATCAAGCTGATCATGCCGGGCAACATCACCTTCGCCACCGATTCGGCGAACATCGCTCCGTCCTTCTACGCGCCGCTGAACAACCTGGCGAACTCCTTCAAGCAGTTCAACCAGAACAGCATCGAGATCGTCGGCTACACCGACAGCACCGGCAGCCGCCAGCACAACATGGACCTGTCGCAGCGCCGGGCGCAGAGCGTGGCGACCTACCTGACTTCGCAAGGCGTCGACGGCACCCGCGTGAGCACCCGCGGCATGGGGCCGGACCAGCCGATTGCCAGTAACTCCACTGCTGATGGTCGTGCGCAGAACCGTCGCGTCGAGGTGAACCTGAAGGCCCTGCCGGGCGCCCAGGGCACCGCGCCGCAGGGTGGCCAGCAGCAGTATCAGTAAGCGTTGCCTGGATGAAGAAAGCCCGCCGGTTGGCGGGCTTTTTGTTGGGACAGGGGTATTGGTCGTGCCACCGGGGCGTCCGGCGTGGTCGGCGCCCTACGCCAGGCTTGACCGTGACGTAGGGCGGATAACCGTTCGCGGTTATCCGCCGTTTCACCTTCACCACAACCCGCGCCAAGCCCCGTAGGATGGGTTGAGCGAAGCGATACCCATCACCAGGGTCCGATGGGTATCGCAAGCTCAACCCATCCTACGAAAAGCGCCTCGGCGTATGCGGCCCCACCCGAAAAGCGCCCCCCTCAAGCCCCAGCCGGATACTCCCGGTGCAACTGCGCCAGCACCTGATCCTTGCGCTCCCACAGCTGGTTCACCCAGCGCTGGAACTCCGCCCGGTAATCCGCATCCTGGTCGTAGCTCTTGCCGATGAACTGCCGCGGGATCTCCAGCTCCTCGAAGCGCACCACCACGCGCTTCAGGCGCCCGGACAGCAGGCACCAGAAGGTCGGGCTGCCGTCGGGGTAGTGGATGGTCACGTTGACCAGGGTGCGCAGCTGCTCGCCCATGGCGTCGAGGACGAAGGCGATGCCGCCGGCCTTGGGCTTGAGCAGGTGCTGGAACGGCGAGCCCTGCTCGTCGTGCTTGGCGCGGGTGAAGCGGGTGCCTTCGAGGAAGTTGAAGATGGCCACCGGGATGCGCTTGAACTTGGCGCAGGCCTTGCGGGTGGTGGCCAGGTCCTGGCCCTGCTTCTCCGGGTGTTTCGCCAGGTAGGCCTTGCTGTAGCGCTTCATGAAGGGGAAATCCAGCGCCCACCAGCACAGGCCGATGACGGGCACCCAGATCAGCTGCTGCTTGAGGAAGAAGCGCAGCAGCGGGATGCGCCGGTTGAGCTGGTACTGCAGGACGAGGATGTCGACCCAGCTCTGGTGGTTGCTGGTGACCAGGTAGGAATGGTCGTACTCCAGGCCTTCCAGGCCCTGGACGTTCCAGCCGGTGCGCTGCACCAGGTTCATCCAGCCCTTGTTGCAACTGATCCAGCCTTCGGCGATCAGCCCCATGATCCGCCGGCAAACCGCCTGGGCCGGGGCGAAGGGCAGCAGCAGCTTGAACAGCGTCATGCCGAACAGCGGGACGCACCAGCACAGGGTGCTGAGGATCAGCAGCAGGCCGGCGAGCGAGCCGCGCAGGGCATGGGGAAGGAAGTTGAGCATGGATGTTCCTTGTACATGGGCGACGCTCGGCGGCGGCGCGTGGTCGGGGTTCCGGCCCCGTCGTTTCGGGTGGCACCTTCCTGTGCCGGCGTTGGCCTGGGCCGCCCGCGGGCGGCCCTCCTTGGAGTCAGGTCTGTTGCGTGTCGGCCTGGATCGCGGTGAGCGCGATGGTGTAGACGATGTCTTCCACCAGGGCGCCGCGCGACAGGTCGTTCACCGGCTTGCGCAAGCCTTGCAGCATGGGGCCGATGCTGATGCAGTCGGCGCTGCGCTGCACCGCCTTGTAGGTGGTGTTCCCGGTGTTCAGGTCGGGGAACACGTACACCGTGGCGCGGCCGGCCACCGGGCTGTCGGGGGCCTTCTGGCGGCCGACGCCGGCGACGGCGGCGGCATCATACTGCAAGGGCCCGTCGATCAACAGATCGGGGCGTTTTTCCTGCGCGATGCGTGTCGCTTCCCGCACTTTCTCGACATCCGCGCCGGTTCCCGAGTCCCCCGTGGAGTAGCTGATCATCGCCACCCGCGGGACGATGCCGAAGGCCTGCGCCGAGTCGGCACTCTGCAGGGCGATCTCCGCCAGGTCACTGGCCGAAGGATCGGGATTCACCGCGCAGTCGCCGTAGACCACCACCTGGTCGGGCAGCAGCATGAAGAACACCGAGGACACCAGGTTGTAGCCCGGCGCGGTCTTGATCAACTGCAGCGCCGGGCGGATGGTGTTGGCGGTGGTGTGGATGGCGCCGGAGACCAGGCCGTCCACCTCTTCCAGGGCGAGCATCATGGTGCCCAGCACCACGTTGTCTTCCAGCTGCTGCTCGGCCATGGGCGCGTTGAGGTTCTTGCCCTTGCGCAGCGTCACCATGGGCTCGACGTAGCGGCTGCGCACTAAGTCCGGGTCGATGACCTCCAGGTCCGCCGGCAGGGCGATGCCGAGCATCTGCGCCACCGCCTGGACGTCGTCGGGCTTGGCCAGCAGCACGCAGCGGGCGATGCCGCGGGCGTGGCAGATCACCGCCGCCTGCACGGTGCGCGGCTCGCTGCCCTCGGGCAGGACGATGCGCTTGCCGGCGCGGGCGGCGCGCTGCGTCAACTGGTAGCGGAACACCGGCGGCGACAGGCGCGGCTCGTGGGGCGCGCCGCAGCGCTCGCGCAGCCATTCGAAGTCGATGTGCCCGGCGACGTACTCGGTGACGTGCTCGGCGCGCTCGCGGTCGTCGATGGGGATTTCCTTGTTCATCCGCGTGAGGTCGCCGGCGGTGTCGTAGGAGCCGGTGTTCACCGTCAGCACCGGCAGGCCGCTCTGCAGGGCGCTGCGGCACAGCTCCATGATCCGCGCGTCCGGCGCCAGGCCGCTGCACAGCAGCAGGCCGGCCAGGGGCACGCCGTTCATCGCCGCCAGGCAGGCGGCGAGGATGATGTCGTCGCGGTCGCCCGGCACCACCACCAGCACGCCGGGCTTGAGCAGGTGCACGGTGTTCGGCGCCGAGGGCGCGCAGAGGATGATCTTCTGCACCCGGCGCTGCTCGTAGTCGCCGGCGTTGAGCACGCTGGCGTTGAGCAGGTCGGCCACGTCGCGGGTGCGCGGGGCGTTGAGGTCGTCCTGCCAGGGGATGCAGCCGAGCAGGCGGAACTCGCCGCCGCGCATCAGCGCCGAGTGCTCGCTCAGGCGCGAGGCGAAGCGCTGGGCGGCGGCCTCGCCTTCCAGCGGGCGGCCTTCCTCGTCGACGTCGCGGACCTTGTTGAGGATCACCCCGAGCAGCTTCGGGTCGTGGGCGCCGCCGAACAGCTGGGCCTGGATCTCCAGGCGGTCGCACAGCTCGTTGAGCGTCTCGTTCTCCGGCGCCGAGACCAGGATGACCTCGGCGTCGGTGCTCTTGGCCAGGTGGAAGTTGATGCGCGCGGCGTAGCTGACGTGGCGGGTGGGGACCATGCCCTCGATGATCATCACGTCCTGGCCTTCGGCGGCGGCCCGGTACTCGTGGATGATGCCTTCGAGCAGGTCGTCCAGCAGGCCGTCGCCGAGCATCCGCTCGACCTTGCCCAGGGGCAGCGGGGTGGGCGGCTTGAGGCCGTGGGTGCGGGCTACCAGTTCGCTGGAGCGCTCCGGGCCGTCGTCGCCGGGCTGCGGCTGGGCGATGGGTTTGTAGAAGCCGACCTTCAGGCCGGCGCGCTGCAGGGCGCGGATCAGCCCGAGGCTGATGGAAGTGAGGCCGACGCCAAAGCCGGTCGGGGCGATGAAGAAGGTATGCATCCGGGCTCCTTAAGCCGTTCGGGTTCGCTGCGGCCCTTGTGGGGCCGGGGAGGCAATCTTCAGCCGAGCACGGCCAGGGTGTCGAGGGCGATCTGGCGTTCCTCGTTGGTCGGGATCACCAGCACCCGCGGATGGCCCAGGGCGTGGATCGGCCCCTCGACGCCGCGCACGCAGCGGGCATTGGCCTCGCCGTCGAGCTGCAGGTTCATCACGTGCAGGTGCTGCACCGTGAGGTTGCGCACCAGGGGCGAGTTCTCGCCGATGCCGCCGGTGAAGATCAGCCCGTCCAGGCGCGGCAGGGCGCAGGTCATGGCCGCCAGGGACTTGGCCAGGCGGTAGCAGAACACCTCGATGGCCAGCGCCGCGTTGGCATGACCCTGCTCGCGGGCGTGCTCCAGGGTGCGCATGTCGTTGGACAGGCCGGACAGCCCGAGCAGGCCGCTGTCGTGGTTGAGCATGTGGTCGATCTTCTCCAGGCTCCAGCCCAGGGTGCGCGCCAGGTGGCTGTGCAGGTTGGGGTCGACGTCGCCGCTGCGGGTGCCCATCACCAGGCCTTCCAGGGGCGTCAGGCCCATGCTGGTGTCGCGGCTCTGGCCCTCGGCGATGGCGCAGGTGGAGCTGCCGTTGCCCAGGTGCGCGGATATCCAGTAGCTGTCGCCCAGGGCCAGGCCGCTGATCTCGGCGGCGCGGTGGCTGACGTAGCGGTGGCTGGTGCCGTGGAAGCCGTAGCGGCGCACGTGCTGCTCGCGGTACAGCGGCTCCGGCAGGGCGTAGCGGTAGGCGCGCGGCGGCAGGCTCTGGTGGAAGGCGGTGTCGAACACGGCGACGTGGGGCAGCTGTGGATAAAGCGCCATGGCCGCTTCGATGCCCAGCAGGTTGGCCGGGTTGTGCAGCGGCGCCAGGGGCACGGTGTCGCGGATCGCCTGGAGCACCTCGGCGTCGATCCGGCAGGCCTGGGTGAAGCGCTCGCCGCCGTGCACCACGCGGTGGCCGATGGCGTGCAGCGGGCCCTTCACGGCCTGCTCCACCAGCGGCAGCAGGCGCGCCAGGGCGACTTCGTGGCCGGCGCCGTCGCCCAGTTCCAGGCTGTCGCGCTGGCCGCCGCGCACCCAGCCGAGCACCGCGCCGGGCTCGCCCAGGCGCTCGGCCAGGCCGTGCAGGACGAAGCCCTCGCGGTCCTCGCCGGCCAGGGCGAACTTGATCGAGGAACTGCCGCAGTTGATTACCAGGATGTTGCGTGCCGCCATGCTCGTCTCAGTCCTTGTCGTCGGAGTGGGTTGCCCGGGCGCACCAGCCGCAGGCGAAGGGCCGGCCGATCAGCGCCGCGCGGGCCTTTGCGTCCAGCACCCAGGGGCGCGACTGCCAGGGCGGCTGGTGGCGCAGGTGCTGGGTGTGGCCGCAGGACAACACTGCCACCCAGTGGCCGTCCTCGTCCTGATGGAAGTCAAGCAGGCGCGGCGGCTCGCGCACGGGCCATCCGTCCGCCTTCGGGTCGCTTTCATCCCCGGCCCGGCGTAGACTTGTCCGCTCAACTTCTTTTTCCGAAAGGTTCTTCCCCATGCAGATCGCAGCCAACAAGGCGGTTTCCATCGACTATACCCTGACCAACGACGCAGGTGAGGTCATCGACAGTTCCGCCGGCGGCGCTCCGCTGGTGTACCTGCATGGTGCCGGCAACATCATCTCCGGTCTGGAGAAGGCCCTGGAAGGCAAGCAGGTCGGCGACGAGCTGGACGTAGCCATCGAGCCGGGCGAAGCCTACGGCGAATACAGCGCCGAGCTGGTCGCCACCCTGAGCCGCGAGATGTTCGAAGGCGTCGACGAGCTGCAGGTCGGCATGCAATTCCACGCTTCCGCTCCGGACGGCGGCATGCAGATCGTCACCATCCGCGACATCGACGGCGACGACGTCACCGTCGACGGCAACCACCCGCTGGCCGGCCAGCGCCTGAACTTCAAGGTCAAGGTGGTCAACGTGCGCGAAGCTTCCGAGGAAGAAGTCGCCCACGGCCACATCCATGGCGAGGGCGGCCACCACCACTGAGGTGTTTCGTCGGGCCGATTGATGGCCCGGTGACACCCGGTCGGAGCTGCTAAGCTTGTACCCGTGAAAGGCGCCTGAGGGCGCCTTTCGCATGCACGGACGCTGGGCCTTTTTCCCGAACCGACTGGGATGCGCCGCGTGGACGACTTGTCCGGCCGGGCGCACGGCACTTCGTGTGCCTATTTCATTCAAGGAGTACTCCAATGAGCGCTTTTCACGATCTGACTCTGCGTGGCCTGGATGGCCAGGATCTGCCGCTCTCCCCATTGAAGGGCAAGGTGGTGCTGGTGGTGAACGTCGCCTCCAGGTGTGGTCTGACCCCGCAGTACGCCGGGCTGGAGAAGCTCTACCAGCAATACCGCGACCGCGGCTTCGTGGTCCTGGGCCTGCCCTGCAACCAGTTCGCCGGCCAGGAGCCGGGCAGCGAGGCGGACATCCAGTCGTTCTGCTCGCTGAACTACGGCGTCAGCTTCCCGATGTCGGCCAAGCTCGAGGTCAACGGCCCCGAGCGCCATCCGCTGTACCGCCTGCTGGCGGGCGAGGGCGCCGAGTTCCCCGGCGACATCACCTGGAACTTCGAGAAGTTCCTGCTCGCCCCCGACGGCCGCGTGCTGGCGCGCTTCAGCCCGCGCACCGCGCCGGACGACGCGGCCCTGGTGCAGGCCATCGAGAAGGCCCTGGGCTGAGCCCGCGCACCGGCAGGAGAGGGCGCTTGCGCCAATCCTGCCGGCATTTCCCTCATCCATGCCAGCCCTCCCATGGAGGGCTTCGACGAGGTGCGCCTGCGCTTCGCGCTGGAGCGGCACGTCAGCTGGCACTGAAGCCGCTGCCTGTGGCACAGAATCACCGCCATCAATAGTGCTGGGCAGGGCGAGACGACCGGTCATATCCTGCGCCCCATGAACACCAGCATCCGACTCGACAAGCGCGACCTCATCCTGGCCAAGGGCTCGGCGGTCATGACCCGCTGCGGCTACCACGGCACCGGGGTGCAGGACATCGTCCAGGCCGCGGGCATTCCCAAGGGCTCCTTCTACCACTACTTCGAGAGCAAGGAAGACTTCGCCCTGCAGGCCCTGGAGCACATCTACGGCTCGCGCCTGCAGCGCTACGCCGAGGCCCTGGGCAACCCGGCGCTGGGCCCGCGCGCGCGCATCCTCGGCTACTACGCCGAGCTGCTGGCGCACTTCGCCCGCCAGGAGAAGGCCGAGTACCACTGCTTCATCGGCAGCCTCAGCTTCGAGATGGCCGAACTGTCGCCGGCCATCGGCGCCCAGGTCGACGCCATCCTCCAGCGCGGCGCCGACATCCTCCGCGACTGCCTGGCCGAGGCGCAGCGCGCCGGCGAGCTGGCCGCGGACGAGGACTGCGAGAACCTCGCCAACTTCATCGCCAACGCCTGGCAGGGCGTGCTGGGGCGGCTGAAGGCGAGCGGCTCGCTGCAACCCATGGAAGCCTTCATCGCCCGCCTGGAGCGGGTGCTGGCGGCCTGAACATCATGCAACCCACTGACGGGACGGGCCGCCCGGCCGCCCCTGGAGAACCTTCGTGAGCGCATCCGTAGAGAGCCTGTTCCAGCCCTTCCGCCTCGGCAACCTGGAGCTGCCGACCCGCGTGGTCATGGCCCCGATGACCCGCAACTTCAGCCCGGGCGGCGTGCCCCACGCCCAGGTGGTGGAGTATTACCGCCGCCGCGCCGCCGCCGGCGTCGGCCTGATCGTCACCGAAGGCACCACCGTCGGCCACAAGGCCGCCAACGGCTATCCGAACGTGCCGCGCTTCTACGGCGAGGACGCCCTGGCCGGCTGGAAGCAGGTGGTCGACGCGGTGCACGCCGAAGGCGGCAAGATCGTCCCGCAGCTGTGGCACGTGGGTTCCGTGCGCCGCCTGGGCGTGGAGCCGGACGCCAGCGTCCCCGGCTACGGCCCCAGCGGCAAGGTCAAGGACGGCCAGGTGCTGGTCCATGAAATGACCAGGGAAGACATCCAGGACGTCATCGCCGCCTTCGCCCAGGCCGCCCGCGACGCCAAGGCCATCGGCATGGACGGCGTGGAGATCCACGGCGCCCACGGCTACCTGATCGACCAGTTCTTCTGGGACGGCAGCAACAAGCGCACCGACGAATACGGCGGCAGCCTGGCCAACCGCTCGCGCTTCGCCATCGAGCTGATCCGCGCCGTGCGCGAGGCGGTGGGCCCGGACTACCCGATCATCTTCCGCTTCTCGCAGTGGAAGCAGCAGGACTACGCCGCGCGCCTGGTGCAGACCCCGGAAGAACTGGCGGCGTTCCTCAAGCCGCTGTCCGAGGCCGGCGTGGACATCTTCCACTGCTCGACCCGCCGCTTCTGGATTCCCGAGTTCGAAGGCTCGGACCTCAACCTGGCCGGCTGGACGCGCCAGCTCACCGGCAAGCCGACCATCACCGTGGGCAACGTCGGCCTGGACGGCAGTGAGTTCCTGGCCTTCTTCGGCAAGACCGACGAAGTGGCCCAGCCTTCGGGCATCGAGGGCCTGCTGGAGCGCCTGGGCAAGCAGGAGTTCGACCTGGTGGCGGTGGGCCGCGCGCTGCTGGTGGACCCGGACTGGGCGTTGAAGGTGCGCGACGGCCGCCTGGCCGACATCAAGCCGTTCAGCCGCGATGCGCTGATGTCCCTGGCCTGATCGCCGCGGACCGACAAGACCGCCCGGGGCACTTCCCCGGGCGGTTTCTTTTGTCCTTTTCCTAAGGCCATTTCCGCCAAATTTACAAATCTTTTCCGAAGTAGGCCTTCCGATCTGCTGACTTGAAGGTCGGAAACAGGCATTGTAGGGCGGCTAACACACAACAATAGGCCGGCACACGGCCAAAGGAGCTAAGCCATGCGGATCGGCCTGGTGGTGGATGCGACCTGCGACCTGCCCCCCGAATTCCTCGCTGCCAACAACATCCGCGTCCTGCCCATCGGTATCCGGGTGGGCCAGCGGCGCATCATCGACGATCGCGACCCCGACACCACCCTGCGCTTCTACGCCGAGGACCTGCCCAAGGTCGCCCCGGAAGACGGCAGCGAACCGCTGACCGCCGTGGAAACCCAGGCCTGGTTCCTGGAACAGCTGGTCACCGACTTCGACTACGTCATCTGCCTGACCGTCAGCAGTGCGCGCAGTCCGATCTTCGACAACGCCACCCAGGCCTCCTTCGGCCTGCTGCAGAACTACCGCGAGAAACGCGCCGCGGCCGGCATCAACGGCCCCTTCGCGCTGCGCGTGGTGGACAGCCAGACGGTGTTCGCCGGCCTGGCGGTGCTGGCCGCCGAAGGCGCGCGCCTGCTCGGCGAGGACCAGCACCCCAACGCCATCCGCACGCGCCTGGAGCAGCTGAGCCAGCAGATGAACACCTTCCTGGTCGCCAACGACCTGGGCCACGTGCGTCGCCGCGGTTTCCAGAAGGGCGACCGCAGCAGCATTGGCGACCGCCTGCGCGGCGCCTTCCTCGGCATCGGCTCGATGCTCGACATGAAGCCGGTGCTGAGCCTGGTGCAGGGCGAGGACAAGCCGGTGTCGGTGTCGCCGAACTACGAGAAGTCCGCCGAGCGCCTGCTCAACTTCGCCCGCGCGCGGGTGGAGGCCGGCGAACTGCTGGCCCCGCACGTCGGCCTGAGCTACGCCGGCGACCCTTCGGCGCTGCGCGACCTGCCGGGCTTCGAGGCGCTGGAGCAGGCCTGCGGCAAGCGCGGCATCGCCATGCACCTGGGCATGCTCAGCCCGACCGGGGGCATCAACCTCGGCGCCGGGGCCATGAGCCTGTCGTTCGCCGCCGAGCCCAAGCCCTTCGCCTGATCACTTGCGCACGGTATCGGCGCCCAGCGCGCCGGTGCCGTTGGCCGGCGCCGGCAGCGGCTGGCGTATGGCCTCCAGCAGGTAGCCCTCGAAGCGTTCGACGATGCTGCGCCATTCCAGGCGGCCGGCGTGCCGGCGTGCGTTCAGGCGCACCCGGCGCAGGTGCTCGCGGTCTTCCAGCAGCCAACTGGCGGCATCGATGAAATCGGCCTCGTCGCCGGGTATCGCCAGCGCGCCGTCGTGGCCGTGGCGGATGTGCTGGGCCGCGGCGGCCTGGTCGTAGGCGACCACCGCCAGGCCCGAGGCCAGCGCCTCCAGCACCACGTTGCCGAAGGTCTCCGACAGGCTGGGGAAGAGGAACAGGTCGCCGCTGGCGTAGTGCCGGGCCAGTTCCTCGCCGCGTTGCAGGCCGCAGAAGATCGCGTCCGGCAGGTCGCGGGCGAGCTGCGCGCGCTGCGGGCCGTCGCCGACGATCACCAGGCGCAGCTTCAGCTGCGGGTGGGCGGCGCGCAGTTGATTGAAAGCGCGGCCGAGCAGGCCGAGGTTCTTCTCCGCGGCCAGGCGGCCGACGTGCAGCACGGCGATGTCCTGCTCGCCCAGGCCCCACTCGCGGCGCAAGGCATCGTCGCGGCGGCCGGGCTGGAACAGCTGGCCATCCACGCCGCGCGCCAGCTGGGCGAGGTGGGCGAAGCCGCGGCGCTCCAGCTCCAGCGCCTGGCTGGCGCTGGGCACCAGGGTGCGCAGGGTGCGGTTGTGGAACCAGCGCAGGTAGGCCGTCACCAGGCGTGTCAGCGGGCCCAGGCCGTAGTGCGCGCTGTACTGCTGGAAATTGGTGTGGAAGCCGCTCAGCGCGGGAATCCGCAGGCGCCGCGCGGCGCGCAGGGCGGCCAGCCCGAGCGGGCCCTCGGTGGCGATGTAGAGCACGTCCGGGCGCAGCCGCCGCCAGTGCCGCAGCAGCTTGTGCAGGCACGACTGGCCCCATTGCAGGCCGGGGTAGCCGGGCAGCGGCCAGCCGCGGGTGAGCAGCAGCTCGTCGTCGCTGTGGCGGCCGTCGTCGACGTGCTGCCGCGGGCGCACCACCTGCACCCGGTGGCCGAGCTGCAGCAGCCCGGCGGCGAGGCGCCCGAGGGTGTTGGCCACGCCGTTGATTTCCGGCGGGAAGGTTTCGCTGATCAGCGCGATGCGCAGGGGAGTCGTGCTCATGAACGGCAGTCTCCGCCCGGCCGGTGTAGCTCGTGTGACGCCCGGGTTGCACAAATGTGACGGGGGATTCAGGGGATTCTCGCAAGGCTTTTGGAAAGGCCTGTCATAGAGCCTTCGTCCGCCTGTCACATGGGACTGCTAGAGTGCCGCGATTTCCGACATGGGGGAGCCATCGATGAGCGACAAGCGCGATCAGAATCCCGGGCAGGACGATGCCCAGCCACTGGCGGACGCCGGCCGCCGCCGCTTCCTCGGCGGCGCCGCGGCCCTGGGCGCCGGCGCCGCGCTGGCCGGCCTGGTGGGCGAGGGCACGGCGCAGGCCGCCGAGGCCGTGCGCGAACTGGAGGGCGCCGAGCTGGACCGGGCGCTGCGCGAGCAGGTGCAGAACATCGTGGTGATCTACGCCGAGAACCGCAGCTTCAACAACCTGTTCGGCGACTTCCCCGGCGTGGAGAAACCGCTGTCGTCGCTGCAGCCGGCCGACTACCAGCAGCGCGACCGCGACGGCCGCCTGCTGGACAAGCTGCCGCCGGTGTACGGCGGCGTGCTGCAGGTCGGCCAGAGCCTGGAAGGCGTGAACTACGCCGAGGGCGTGCAGTACCAGCAGAACTTGCCCAACGCGCCCTTCGCGCTCAAGGGCCCGCAGGGCGAGGATCTGCCCCTGGGCCTGGTGACCCGCGACCTGTGGCACGTGTTCTACCAGAACCAGATGCAGATCAACGGCGGGCGCAACGATATGTTCGTCGCCTGGGCCGACTCCGGCGCGCTGCCCATGGGCTACTACGCGCAGAGCCCGTACAGCCTGCGCCTGTGGGACCTGGCCCGGGACTTCGTGCTGTGCGACAACTTCTTCCAGGGCGCCTTCGGCGGCTCCTTCCTCAACCACCAGTACCTGGTGGCGGCGACCCCGCCGGTGTACCCGGACGTGCAGAACTCGCCGGCCCGCACGCAGATCGCCCAACTGATGAGCGACAACCCCGCCGACCCACGGCTGAAACCGCTGGACGACTCGCCCGCCAGCGTCGCTGGCGGCGCACCGAAGTTCGGCCCCAGCGCCCTGACCCCTGACGGCTATGGCGTGAACACCATGCTGCCGCCCTACTGGCCGACCGTGCAGCGCGACCCCAAGCGCCCGGACTACGCGCTGCCGGACCAGCCCAACGTGATGGTGCCGCAGCGCCACGAGCACATCGGCGACAAGCTGAGCAGGAAGGGCGTGGACTGGGCCTGGTACGCCGGCGCCTGGGAAGCCACCCTCGAGCAGTACAGGAACTCCGCCGGCATCCCGAAGATTCCCAACTTCCAGTACCACCACCAGCCCTTCAACTACTTCGTCCAGCAGGGCCCGGAACACCCGGAGGAACGCGCGAAACGCCTGCGCGACGGCGGCCTGGGCGACGACCCGTCGAGCAATCGCTTCTTCGCCGACGCCCGCGCCGGCAAGCTGCCGGCGGTGAGCTTCTACAAGCCCCAGGGCAACCTCAACATGCACGCCGGCTACGCCGACGTGGCCAGCGGCGACCGGCACATCGTGCGCGCGGTGAAGCACCTGATGGAAAGCCCGCAGTGGCAGAACATGGTGATCGTCATCACGGTGGACGAGAACGGCGGCTGGTGGGACCACGTGGCGCCGCCCAGGGGCGACCGCTGGGGCCCCGGCTCACGCATCCCGGCGCTGGTGGTCTCGCCCTTCGCCCGCCACGGCACGGTGGACCACACCGTCTACGACACCGGCTCGATCCTGCGCCTGATCACCCGGGTGTTCGACCTGGAGAAGCTCGACGGCCTGAAACTGCGCGACGACGCCATGCGCGCCCGCGGCCAGCAGCCCATGGGCGACCTGACCGCGGCGCTGCGTTTCACGGCGTGAAGCGGGAAGGCCCCCCGATTCGGCGGATAACGCCGTGGCCGTGGCGATGGGTATCGCTTCGCTCAACGCCATCCTACGGGGCGTCGTGTTTGTCGATGGGATTAGGCGCAACCGTCCGTGAGCGGTTGCGCCGAGGTGCTTTTCGTAGGATGGGTTGAGCTTGCGAAACCCATCGGGCCGTGGCGATGGGTATCGCTGCGCTCAACGCCATCCTACGGGCTGTCGGGTATGGCGGCGGCGTGGGGGAAGCCCGGCTCAGCGCCTGGCCAGCGCCTTGTCGCCGTCTTCGCGCACCCAGAACAGCACCGCGCCGGCCACGGCGGCGGGCATGGCGACCAGGTTGACCAGCGGGATCAGCAGCGCCAGGTAGGTGATGCCGCCGAAGCCCATGCAGGCCCAGCGCTTGCTGCGCAGCCAGGCGAGCATTTCGTTCCAGCCGAGCTTGTGGTTGTCCGCCGGGTAGTCGATGTACTGCACGGCCATCATCCACACGCCGAACACCAGCCATAGCGGGGCGGCGATGATGTTCAGACCGGGGATCAGGCTGAGGACGAACAGGGCGATGGCCCGCGGCAGGAAGTAGCCGAGCTTGCGCAGTTCGCGGGCGACGGTGCGCGGCACCATGGCCGCCAGTTCGGCCCAACTGAAGGCCGGGAAGTCGTCCTGGCCGCGCACCACCACCTCGACCTTCTCGGCGAGGAAGCCGTTGAACGGCGAGGCGATCAGGTTGGCCACCAGCGTGAAGCTGAAGAACAGGATCAGCAGCACCAGCAGGACGAACAGCGGCCAGAGGATGTACTGCAGGAAGTCCAGCCACTGCGGCAGGCTGGGCATCAGCCAGTCGACCCAGTGGCTGAACTGGTTCACCGCGAAGCCTATCAGGCCGACGAACAGCAGCAGGTTGACCGTCAGGGGCAGCAGCACGAACAGGCGCAGCCCCGGGCGCATCATGAGTTTCAGGCCTTCGCCGAGGTATTGCGGGCCGCTCAGGGTGGGCATGGAACATCTCCGTAGGAAACCAGCTTGCGACCTTAGCAGGGCCGGCGCGGGGCCGCGAGCCGTCTGTTTTGCCTGTTGTGTGGAGTTCAGGCGCGGTAGCGGCTGTAGTGGTTGCGCTGCTGCTTGGCGCGGTACATGGCGCTGTCGGCGGCCTGGAGCAGGCCATCGGTGTCGCCGGCGTCGGCCGGGTAGAGGGCGATGCCGATGCTGGCGGAGAGGAATTCCAGGCGCTGCTCGCCGGCGTGGTAGTCCTGGTTGAGGCAGGCCAGCAGGCGCCCGGCCAGGGCTTCAGCGGTGCTGCAGTCGACGCCTTCCAGGATCACGGCGAACTCGTCGCCGCCCAGGCGGAAGGCCATGTCCGGCTGGCGCAGGTTGCCGCGCAGGCGCTCGCCCACGGCGACCAGCACGGCGTCGCCGGCGGCGTGGCCGTAGCGGTCGTTGACCGGCTTGAAGTGGTCCAGGTCGATGTACAGCAGGGCCAGGCCGGTGCCTTCGGCGCAGCGCTGCAGGGCCAGGGGCAGCTGTTCGCCGAAGGCCTTGCGGTTGCCCAGGCCGGTCAGCGCGTCGCGGTAGGCGAGGTCCAGCAGGCGCTGCTGGTAGGCCACCTGCAGGCTGATGTCGCGGAGGATGCCGCGGAAACCGCAGAACTGCCCCTGGGCGTCGACGATCGGCGAGACCTTCGTCTCGAAGACCATGCGCTGGCCGTCGCGGCGCTTGAAGGGCGCGGCGAAGGTGGTTTCCTGCTCGCCGTCGCGCACCTGCTGGTAGAGCCCGCGGGCGCGCGCCACGTCCTGTTCGTCGAGCAGCTCCCGGTAGGAGTGGCCTTCCACTTCCTCGGCGGCGTAGCCGAGCAGGCGGCAGAAGGCGGCGTTCACCGTGAGCACCACGCCGCTGTCGTCCATTTCGAAATAGCCATCGCGGATGCTGTCGAGGATGGCGCGGTCGCGGGCTTCGCTGCGTTCCAGGCGTTCGAGCATCTGGTTGACCTCGCAGGCCAACTGGCCGACTTCGTCGCGGCCCATGTCGGCCAGGCGGGCGGGGCCGGCGGTGTCGGCGCCGATGTTCGCCACCCCGCGGTTGAGCCGCTGCACGCGGCGGATCACCCAGAACTCCAGGACCAGGTAGGCCAGCAGCAGGCCGGCGAGGGTGATCAGCAAGGTCATGCCGAGGAACAGGCGGATGGCCTCCTGGCCCTGCCGGTAGGCGACCCGCGACTTGTTGATGGCCAGGCTGAACTGCGGCGTGTCGGCGGAATCGAGGAACAGCAGGGTGGCCTGCTGGGTGTCGGCGTCCAGCACCCGCCGCGGGCTCAGCAACGCGCCGCCGTTGCGCCCCGGCACGTGCAGGGCGCGCCAGCCGTCGCCGGGCGTCACCCCGGCTTGCACCTGCAGGCGCGCGTCCATCTGCTCCTGCAGGGCGTTCACCCGGCGCTGGTCGAGCAGGTAGCCGGCAACGATGGCGCCGACCGGCTCGGCCTGGCCCAGGTTGTCGCTGATCGGCTGGCTGAGCAGCAGTAGCGGGGTGCCGTCCACCAGCAGCCATTGCGCCAGGCTGCGCGACGGGTCGCCCTGCAGGTCCAGCACGCCCAGGTCCAGGGCGCTGCGCAGCAGGGCCTGGCGCAGCCGCTCGGGGCTGGGCGCGCCGGTTATCGCCTGGGGCGCTGTGAGCCGCGCCTCCTCCCAGCGCTGGGCGACGACGCGGCCCTGGCGGTCGAGGTAGAGCGCGAAGTCGAAGCCCAGGTTGCCGAGCATGTCGATGTCCAGGTTCTCCCGTACGAACCCTGGCGTGGGGTGCGCCACGAAGCGGTAGCTGGCATCCCACCAGGCATAGCTGCGCAGCAGGTCCAGGTGGCGCTTCTTCTCGAAGGCCAGGCGGTTGTCGAGCACGCGCACCTCGTCGTACAGGCGCTGGCGGTCGTTGCGGTCGAAGCGTGCGAGGAGGATGTGTTCCGACAGCTGCCAGATGCCCAGCAGGATGAGGGCGAGCAGCGGCAGGAACAGTAGGAGCAGGCGGTTTCTCAGGGTCATGCCGGGCACGCAGGTGGCGGGTGGAGAGGGGCGACCTCCTGAGTCTAGTTGGCCCGCCGCGGGAGATAGGGGGGCTCTATCGGAGGCATTGAGATTGGGCATTTCGCCTGGGCCCGCGCGGGCTATACGCTGCGCGGCAATCTCCAGTCGCGAACTGGCGGCCGGCGAAGCGGGATGTCCCTGACTTATCTCAAGGTGGTATTGGGAAACGTCTGACAGACTTCAGGCCGTGGATGACTCCACGGCAGCGCCGCCCGCTCCTGACGGCCCTGCCTTCCTCGCGATCTGTGCGTTTAGCGGGAGCTGCCGCTCCTCCCAGCCTTCCCCCAGGTACCTTGGCAGCTCCCTTTTCTTGTTCGACGAGGAGTCAGTCATGCCTGAAGTTCGTCACGCCCGCGTCATCATCCTGGGCTCCGGCCCCGCCGGTTACTCGGCCGCCGTCTATGCCGCCCGCGCCAACCTCAGGCCGCTGCTGATCACCGGCCTGCAGGCCGGCGGCCAACTGACCACCACCACCGAGGTGGACAACTGGCCCGGCGACCCCCACGGCCTCACCGGGCCCGCGCTGATGCAGCGCATGCAGGAGCACGCCGAGCGCTTCGAGACCGAGATCGTCTTCGACCACATCAACGCCGTGGACCTGGCCGGCAAGCCCCTGGTGCTCAAGGGCGACAGCGGCACCTACACGGCCGACGCGTTGATCATCGCCACCGGCGCCAGCGCCCGCTACCTGGGCCTGCCTTCGGAAGAGGCGTTCATGGGCAAGGGCGTCTCCGCCTGCGCCACCTGCGACGGCTTCTTCTACCGCAACCGCGAAGTGGCGGTGGTCGGTGGCGGCAACACGGCGGTGGAAGAGGCGCTGTATCTGGCCAACATCGCCAGCAAGGTGACCCTGGTGCACCGCCGCGAGACCTTCCGCGCCGAGAAGATCCTGCAGGACAAGCTGCGCGCCCGTATAGCCGAAGGGAAAATCGCCCTGAAGCTGAACGCCCGGGTGGAAGAGGTGCTGGGTGACGACATGGGCGTTACCGGTGTGCGTCTGCGCAACAATGATGGCAGCGCCGAGGAATTGAAGGTGGACGGGCTGTTCGTGGCCATCGGGCATACGCCGAACACCTCGCTGTTCGAGAACCAGCTGCAGCTGAAGGACGGCTACCTGGTGGTCAACGGCGGCCGTGATGGCAACGCCACTGCTACCAGCATCCCCGGCGTGTTCGCCGCGGGTGATGTGGCCGACCACGTCTACCGCCAGGCCATCACCTCGGCCGGCGCCGGCTGCATGGCGGCGCTGGACGTGGAGCGCTACCTGGATTCGCTGTAACGGCCCCAAGAGCCGGCGTGCAGGACGGAGCCCCGCTGGTCGGGGCTTTTTCCTTTTTGGGAGGGGGAGGCCCGAGCTTTCCTGGAACCGTAGGAGCAACTGTCTTGCCGGCTGCACCGAGGTGCTCTTCGTAGGATGGGTTGAGCCTGCGAAACCCATGCGGTGGCGGTGATGGGTATCGCTTCGCTCAACCCATCCTACGAAAAGCGTTTCGGCACAGACCGTTGACCAATGAGCCCCAGGCCCTCCTGTGCGCCCCAAGAAAAAGCCCCGCATCGCGGTAATGCTGTTCACTTAAGCGATATGTGGTGGTTCAGCGAAGGTGCGCCAGCCTGGCTTCGCTCCCTCACCCCAGCCCTCTCCCAAAGGGAGAGGGGGCTGTTCGGAGCGTGCGGGGAGTTCGGCGTCATCCCGGAACGCCTACCTCCTCTCGTCATTCCCGAGAACGCGAACCCTGGGTTCGCGAGCAAGCTCGCTCCTACGAAAAGCAAAAGCGCATTCGCTCTGGCTTTTGCTCTTGAGACTTCCAGAGAAACATCCGAGCGCACCGGAACGCCCCTTCAGTAGGCCGAGCGAAACCGGCGCTCAGGAGGTCATGCGACATGGATGTCGCGAGAGCCCCGATGGGCTACAGGGACGTACCCTCGGGGCGGGCCTCCGTGGCGGGGGAATTCGCGAGGGTAGCCCGGCTCCATCGGGCCCGTATGCGGGGCAAGCCTTTTTGGTTCCTTTTGTGGCGTTTGACAAAAGGGACTCGCCCGAGGGGGCGAAACAAGACGGTCGGGCAGACTCGGTGCGGCGCAGAAACACCCAAGCCAAGGCAACTGGGTTATTCCCCTTCGGGCCAGCGCAAGTATTGTTCGCGGCAATGACGAGCTTAAGGCCGGAGTGGGGCAAGCTTCGCGAGCCAGGCCATAACCCCAAATGAAAAATACCGTTTCCCCCAGGCAGAGAAACGGCATCCTTTCTTAAGTGAACAGCATTACCGCATCAGCGGGGCTTTTCTGTATCCGGGGCCTCAGCCCCGCCGCGACAACGGCTGGCGTTCGAAACGCACGCCGGCCAGGCCGGTATTCTGCAACGCCCGGATATTGGCGTGATCAGTACCCTCGGGCGTATCACGCACCGCGCGGTAATGCTCACCGAAGGCCAGCAAGGTTTCCTCCAGGCTCAGCCCCTCGAGGATGGCGAAGCCGAGCGTCTTGCAGGACCCCTCGTTCTGCCCGGCCGGGTTCTCCACCGGGCCGTTGCTGAAGGCGCTGGGGCTGTAGCTGTAGTGCTCGGCGATGAACGCCAGGGTATCGGTGAACAGGTGCTGCTCGCTGCGCAGGCGCGCGCGGAAATCGGTGAGGGTCATCAAGGCGGGCTCGTCAGTGTTTCTTGGCGGTGTCGAAGGCGGCCTGCTGCTCGGGCGAGGCCTCCTTCTGGTATTTCGCCTTCCATTCGGCGTAAGGCATGCCGTAGATCTCCTCGCGGGCCTGTTCCGGGCTCAGCTCCAGGCCCATGTCGTCGGCTGCGGCCTTGTACCACTTGGACAGGCAGTTGCGGCAGAAGCCGGCGAGGTTCATCAGGTCGATGTTCTGCACGTCCTTGCGGTTGCGCAGGTGCTGCACCAGGGTGCGGAACGCCGCGGCTTCCAGTTCCGTGCGTTGTTCCTGGCTGAGGTCGAGGATGCTGTGTTCGGGCTTGCTCATGGGTCGGGCTCTCGCGTGGCGCGTCGTCGTGGGACGTCGGGGCTCTTCGGGGCTGCGCAGATGATAAGAGTGGGGGCGGGCGCCAGCAATGGCCGTTGGCCAGGCGGCGCCGCGCGGCTCAGCGCTGCGCGGCGAGGGCGATCGACACCGATTCGGCGAAGCGCAGGGCGTGGGGCTTGTCCACTTCCACCTCGGCGTAGCGCACCGCCGGGTGGGCCATGACCAGGTCGAGGATTTCCTGGGTCAGGCGCTCCAGCAGGGCGAAGCGGTTCTCCTCGACATGGGCGATGATCGCCTTGGTGATGGTGCGGTAGTTCAGCGCGTGCTCGATGTCGTTGACCTGCACCGCCTCCTGCGAGGGGTAGAGGATGGTCAGGTTGATCAGCACGTCCTGCTTGTTGAGGATTTCCTCTTCCTTGATGCCGATGTAGGTGCGCACGCGCAGATCCTTCACGCGGATCCGCGCCATGCCCGGCTGCAATTGCGTCATTTCACTTGCTCCGTCCGATCAGTTGCAGGAATTCCTGGCGGGTGTTGCTGGAGTCGCGGAAGGCGCCGAGCATCACCGAGGTGAACATCTGCGAGTTCTGCTTCTCCACCCCGCGCATCATCATGCACATGTGCTGGGCCTCGATCACCACCGCCACGCCGGCAGCGCCGGTGATGCGCTCCACCGCCTCGGCGATCTGCCGCGTCAGGTTCTCCTGGATCTGTAGGCGGCGGGCGAACATGTCGACGATGCGCGCCACCTTCGACAGGCCCAGCACCCGTCCGGTGGGAATGTACGCCACATGGGCCTTGCCGATGAAGGGCAGCAGGTGGTGTTCGCACAGCGAATACAGCTCGATGTCGCGAACGATCACCATCTCGTCGTTATCCGAGGCGAACAGCGCGCCGTTGACCACCTCTTCCAGGCTCAGCTCGTAGCCGTGGCACAGGTAGCGCATGGCCTTGGCGGCGCGCTTGGGGGTGTCGAGCAGGCCCTCGCGCTCGGGGTTCTCGCCCAGGCCCAGGAGTATCTCGCGGTAGTTCGCGGACAGGGAATCGGTCATTGCAGGGTTCCTCGCGCCACGCCGGGCGGTCATTTGAGGTGCCGGCCGCCGTTGACGGTCAAGGTGGTGCCGGTGACGTAGGGGGTGTCCAGCAGGTAGCGGATGGCCTGGTAGACGACGTCCGGCCCGGGCTCGATGCCCAGGGCGGATTTCGCCAGGGTGCGCGCGCGGTAGTCGGCGTCGTCCCCGGCGTTGAACATGACCAGCGCCGGGGCGATGGTGTTGACCTTGATCTTCGGCGCCAGGCGCGCGGCGAAGGACAGCGTCAGGCTGTCCAGCCCGGCCTTGGTGGCGCAATAGGCGACGTGCTTGGCGCTGCCCTTGCGCACCACGTCGTCGCTGACGTGGATGATGTCGGCCGGCTGCGAGCGCTCCAGCAGCGGCGCGCAGTGCAGGTTGATCAGGTAGGGGGCGAGCATGTGCACGCTGAACAGCGCGCGGAAGGCCTCGGCCTCGTGGCCGGGCGTTTCGGCGAGCCATGCCGAGGCGTTGTGGACGATGGCGCGCAGGCTGTCGGTGTGCGCCTTGAGTTCGTCGATGAAGGCGAGGATGCCGGCCTCGTCGGCGAAGTCGCCGTACAGGCAGGTCGCGCCGCGCTCGCGCAGTTGCTGCAGCCCGGGCTTGTCGCTGCGGTAGCTGACGATCACCGGCTGGCCCGCGTCGAGCAGGCGCAGCGCGCAGTGCAGGCCGACGCGCTGGCTGGCGCCGGTGATCAGGATGGGGGCCGGGGATGCGCTCATGCGAGCCTCGTGGCTGGTGGAAAACCGCCGGCGGAGGCATATCCGAGCGGCGCGGTGGGAAAAAACTATACCAGCCCGGCGGCGCCGGCGAACACCCGTGGCCGGCTTGCGGCATAATGGGCGTTTGTCGCATGAACCGGGAGTTTCCATGAAAGTCGCCATTCTGTCCGGGTCGGTCTACGGCACCGCCGAAGAGGTCGCGCGCCATGCCAGGCGCCTGCTGGAGGCCGCGGGCCTGGAGACCTGGTTCGAGCCGCGCGCCACCCTGGACGCGCTGATCGAAGCCGCGCCCGACGCCTTCCTGACGGTCACCTCGACCACCGGCCTGGGCGAGCTGCCGGACAACATCCAGCCGCTGTACTACGCCCTGCGCGACCGCCTGCCGAACTGGCGCGGCCTGCCCGGCGCGGTGATCGGCCTGGGCGACTCCAGCTACGGCGACACCTACTGCGGCGGCGGCGAGCAGGTGCGCGAGCTGTACGCCGAACTGGGCCTGCGCGAGGTGCTGCCGATGCTGCGCCTGGACGCCAGCGAGACGGTCACCCCGGAGACCGACGCCGAGCCCTGGATCGCCGAGTTCATCGCTGCGTTGAAGGGTTGACGCACGACCTGCAGCGGGCCCCACCTGTAGGAGCGCGCCCTGCGCGCGAATCGCAGGCAGGGCCTGCTCCTACGAGAAGCTGTGCTCGCCTGCAACGTAGGAGCAACTGTCTTGCGCCGAGGTGCTCTTCGTAGGATGGGTTGAGCTTGCGAAACCCATGCGGTTGCGCTGATGGGTATCGCTTCGCTCAACGCTATCCTACGAAAAACCGTGCTTCCTGGAACCGTAGGAGCGGACTCCGTCCGCGATGCCCGCTCAGCCGATGGGATGCAGCGGAAACTCCTCCAGCAGCGCCAGCCACGCCTTGGCCGCGTGGGACAGGTAGGCGTCGCGGCGCCAGATGAAGCAGATGTCCCAGCGCAGGTCCGGCTCGCTCAGCAGCACCCGCGCCACCCCCGGCCGTTCCACTTCCTGCGCCACCGCCCGCGGCAGCAGCACCACGCCTTGCCCGGCGGCCACCAGCGCGCCGAGGAAGTCGGCCTGGCCGCTGCGCCCGCCCTCGCGGGGTTCGAAGCCGGCCTCGCGGCAGGCGCGCAGCAGGCGGTCGTTGAGGGTGAAGCTCTGCTGGTAGAGCAGGAAAGGCGTGTCGGCCAGTTCGGCCAGGGCGATGCTTTCGCGCCCGGCCAGCGGGTGCTCGGCCGGCAGCAGGGCGTCCAGCGGCTCGTTGCAGAACGGCTGCCAGTCGAAGGCCGGGTCGTTCGGCGTGAGCGCGCCGGCCAGCTCCAGTTCGCCGGCGTGCAGCGCCTGTTCCAGGCTCTTGCTGCCGCCTTCCACCAGGTGCACCTGGATGTGCGGGTAGCGCTTGCGGTATTCGGCGAAGCGCCAGGCGAACAGGGCGTCGGCGCCCAGCAGCGGCAGGCCCAGGCGCAGTTCGCCGCGGCGCATCTGGCTGAGGTCGTCCAGTTCGATCAGCAGTTCGCGGCGCAGGCGCAGCATGTCCTCGGCGCGGCGCAGCGCCACTTCGCCGGCGGCGGTCAGGCGCACGTGGGGGCCGCTGCGCTCCAGCAGCTGCACGTGCAGGCTCTGCTCCAGCTGGGCCACCTGCTTGCTGATGGCCGACTGGCTGGCGTGCAGGCGCTGCGCGGCCTGGGTGAAGCTGCCCTGGCGCACCACTTCGACGAAGCTGCGCAGTTGCTTGAATTCCATTTTGGAATGGCCTCGATTCGAACAATTCGCTTTGGGGATAGTAGCCCCGGGCTTAACCTGAGCGCCATCCACAGCACACCGCCACGCAGGCACCCGAAATGATCCGCCGCATCGCCCGACTGGGCTTCGAACTCGCCGTCCTCATCGCCTTCTGGTGGTTCGGCGGCTGGCTGGCGCAAGCCACCGGCCTGCCGCTGCCCGGCGGGGTGGTGGGGCTCGGCCTGCTGCTGGCGCTGTTCGCCAGCGGGGCGATCCGCCCGGCCCTGCTGCAGGGCGGCGCCGGGCTGCTGCTGGCGGAGATGCTGCTGTTCTTCATCCCCGCGCTGATGAGCCTGCTGGACTATGGCCCGCTGCTGCGCAGCGAGGGCTGGAAGATATTGCTGGTGATCATGTGCAGCACGCTGCTGGTGATGCTGGTCACCGCGCTGTCGGTAGAGGGCATGTACCGCTGGAGGTCGCGCCATGAGTCTCGATAAGCAAGCCCTGTTCTGGCTGGCCCTGACCCTCGGCGGCTACCTGTTCAGCCGCCAGTTGTACAAGCGCGTGCGCTGGTACGGCTTCGCGCCCATCGTGTTCGTCCCGGTGCTGCTGTTCGCCGTGGCCATCCCGCTGCACGCCCATTACGCCGACTACTCGCGCGACACCAACTGGCTGGTGGCGCTGCTCGGCCCGGCCACCGTGGCCTTCGCCGTACCCATCTGGCAGCAGCGCGCGCTGCTGGCGCGGCACTGGCCGGCGCTGCTGGTGGGCATGTGCGCCGGCTCCGCAGTGGCCATCGGCAGTTCCTGGATGCTGGCCAACGCCCTGGCGCTGGACGGCCAGGTGGCGCTGTCGCTGGTGCCGCGTTCGATCACCACGCCGCTGGCCATGGAGATGTCCCACGACCTGGGCGGCGTGCCGGAGCTGACCGCCGCCTTCGTGATGATCACCGGGGTGTTCGGCGCCCTGGCCGGCGGCCTGCTGATGAAGCTGCTGCCGCTGCGCTCGACCCTCGCCCGCGGCGCGCTGCTGGGCGTCGGCGCCCACGGCGCGGGTACCAGCCGGGCCTACGAGTTCGGCGGCGAGGAGGGCTCCACGGCGGGGCTGCTGATGGTCCTCACCGGGCTGTTCAACCTGCTGCTGGCGCCCGCCGTCGCGCTGGTACTGTAGGAGCGAGCCGCGCCGAGGTGCCTTTCGTAGGATGGGTTGAGCTTGCGAAACCCATGCGGTCGCGGTGATGGGTATCGCTTCGCTCAACCCATCCTACGGGGCGTGGTGTTTGCCGCAGTTGTAGGAGAGGACTGTCAGACCCCCGACAGTCCCGCCGCCTTCGCCTGACTAGACTGGCCCCATCGAACAACAACAACGATGAGGACCGCCCCATGAACGCCGCCGCTCCCGCACCTTCCGTGAAAGACCAGGTCTCCGAGGCCGAATGGCAGACCCGCGTCGACCTCGCCGCCTGCTACCGGCTGATCGCCCTGTACGGCTGGGACGACCTGATCTTCACCCACATCTCGGCCAAGGTCCCGGGCACCGAGGACTTCCTCATCAACCCCTACGGCATGATGTTCCACGAGATCACCGCCTCCAGCCTGGTGAAGGTGGACCTGGCCGGCAAGAAGCTGATGGACAGCCCCTACGACATCAACCCCGCCGGCTACACCATCCACAGCGCCGTGCACGAGGTGCGCCACGACGTCGGTTGCGTGCTGCACATCCACACCCCCGCCGGCATCGCCGTGTCGGCGCAGAAGAACGGCCTGCTGCCGTTGTCGCAGCAGTCGCTGTTCGTGCTCTCCAGCCTGGCCTACCACGGCTACGAGGGCGTGGCCCTGAACCACGACGAGAAGGCCCGCCTGCAGGCCGACCTGGGCGACAAGCACTTCATGATCCTGCCCAACCACGGCCTGCTCACCGCCTTCGGCACCGTGGCCGACGCCTTCCTCGGCATGTTCACCCTGCAGCGCGCCTGCGAGGCGCAGGTGATGGCGCAGAGCGGCGGCGGCGAGCTGATCCGCATCCCGCAGCAGATCCTCGACGGCGCCCGGGCGATGGTCGCCGGGGTGATGAAGACCTCCCAGGGCATGGGCGGGGGCCTGGCCTGGCCGGCGCTGCTGCGCAAGCTCGACCTGCAGAACCCCGGCTACCGCGACTGATGGCCGGCATCGCCATCCCCCTGCGCGACTGGCGCGCGCAGGGGCGCACCTTCGACTTCAACGGCCACGCCATCCGCTACTGGGAGGCCGGCGAGGGCGAGCCGCTGCTGCTGATCCACGGCTTCCCCAGCGCCTCCTGGGACTGGAACAAGCTGTGGCAGCCGCTGGCCGGGCGCTACCGGGTGATCGCCGGCGACATGCTCGGCTTCGGCGATTCTGCCAAGCCGCGCAACCACGCCTACCGCATCCATGAACAGGCCGACCTGCAACAGGCGCTGCTGGAGCATCTGGCGGTGCGCGAGCCCGTGCACCTGCTGGTCCACGACTACGGCAACAGCGTCGGCCAGGAGCTGCTGGCGCGGCACCTGGAAGGGCGCATCCAACTGGCTTCGCTGGTGTTCCTCAACGGCGGGCTGTTCCCCGAGACGCACCGCCCGGTGCTCTCGCAGAAACTGCTGCTCAGCCCGCTGGGCGGCTTCTTCGGACGCTTCTTCGACCGTGGCAAGCTGGCCGTCAACTTCGCCAAGGTGTTCGGCCCGCGCACCCGGCCGAGCGAGGAGGAGCTGGACGCGTTCTGGAGCCTGATCGCCTGCAACGACGGGCCGAAGGTGATGCACCGGCTGATCCACTACATCCTCGACCGCCGCGAACACCGCGAGCGCTGGGTGGGCGCCATGCAGCGCACCTCCGTGCCGCTGCGGCTGATCGACGGGCCCGTGGACCCGATCTCCGGCGCGCACATGGTCGAGCGCTACCGCCAGCTGATCCCGCGGCCGGACACGGTGATGCTCGACGGCATCGGCCACTACCCGCAGACCGAGGCGCCGGAGCAGGTGCTGGCGCACTACCTGGCGTTCCGCGCGCGCCTGGCGGGGCAGGTGCAGCCGGCGGCCTGAAGGGGCCGCCGGCATCATCCCCGGACCTTATCGCGGCATATTCAGGCCCGGCGTCTTGGTTGTGACCGTCAAACGTCTGTTTGACACTCCGTAGCCATCAACCTGCCTGGGAGTACCAACCATGAGTGATGCCGTTCGTTTCGACGACAAGGTCGTGATCGTCACCGGCGCCGGCGGCGGCCTTGGCCGTGCCCACGCCCTGCTGTTCGCCAAACATGGCGCCAAGGTGGTGGTGAATGACCTGGGCGGCAGCACCCATGGCGAGGGCGCCAACGCTTCGGCCGCCGACCGCGTGGTGGCGGAGATTCGCGCCGCCGGCGGCACCGCCATCGCCAACCACGATTCGGTGACCGACGGCGAGAACATCGTGCGCGAGGCCGTGGAAGCCTTCGGCCGCGTCGACGTGGTGGTGAACAACGCCGGCATCCTGCGCGACAAGACCTTCCACAAGATGGAAGACGCCGACTGGGACCTGGTCTACAAGGTCCACGTCGAGGGCGCCTACAAAGTGACCCGCGCCGCCTGGCCGCTGATGCGCGAGCAGGGCTACGGGCGGGTGATCTTCACCGCCTCCACCTCGGGCATCTACGGCAACTTCGGGCAGAGCAACTACGGCATGGCCAAGCTCGGCCTCTACGGCCTGACCCGCACCCTGGCCCTGGAAGGCCGCAAGAGCAACATCCTGGTCAACGCCATCGCCCCCACCGGCGGCACCCGCATGACCGAGGGGCTGATCCCGCCGCAGGTGTTCGAGCAGCTCAAGCCCGAGTTGGTCAGCCCGCTGGTGGTCTACCTGGGCAGCGAGGCCTGCCAGGACACCTCCGGCCTGTATGAAGTGGGCGGCGGCTGGATGGGCAAGGTGCGCTGGGAGCGCAGCCTGGGCTTCGGCTTCGACCCGCGCGAAGGCTTCGACGCCGAGGACGTGGCGGCGCACTGGCAGCAGATCAGCAGCTTCGAGAACGCCGTGCACCCGGCGGACAACGTCGAGGCCCTGCGCGAGATGATGGCCAACCTGCAGAAATACGTCGGCTGAAGCGGCCAGCCTGACGGGCGGAACGGCCAGGGTGCTGCTCCGCGCGCCGTGACGCAGTAAGGTGGAAGGCCGGCGCAAGCCGGCCTTCGTCCTTTCCGTCAGCCTGGAGTCCAGCATGAGCGTGATCGTCGAGCACAACGGCCCGGTAACCACCCTGATCATCGACCGTCCCGCGGCGCGCAACGCGGTCGACCGGCCCACCGCCGACGCCCTGGCCGAGGCCCTGCGCGCCTTCGAGGCCGACGAGCAGGCGAAGGTGGCGGTGCTCACCGGCGCCGGCGGCACCTTCTGCGCCGGCGCGGACCTCGCCGCGGTGGCCGAGGGCAGCGAGCGGCGCAACCGCCTGGAAATGGAAGGCGACGCCCCCATGGGCCCCAGCCGCATGCACCTGAACAAGCCGCTGATCGCCGCCATCGAGGGCTACGCCGTGGCCGGCGGCCTGGAGCTGGCGCTGCTGGCCGACCTGCGGGTGATGGCCGAGGACGCGGTGTGCGGGGTGTTCTGCCGGCGCTTCGGCGTGCCGCTGATCGACGGCGGCACCGTGCGCCTGCCGCGCATCATCGGCCAGGGCCGGGCGCTGGACCTGATCCTCACCGGCCGCCCGGTCGCCGCCCAGGAAGCCCTGGGCATGGGCCTGGCCAACCGCGTGGTGGCCAAGGGCGAGGCCCGCGCCGCCGCCGAGGACCTGGCCCGGCAGATCGCCGACTTCCCCCAGGCCTGCATGCTGGCGGACCGCGACAGCGTCTATGCGCAGTGGAACCAGTCGTTCGACGTGGCCATGGCGAATGAATTCCAGGGTGGGCTGATGGTGATTCTCAGCGGCGAGACCCAGGCCGGGGCGCAGCGCTTCGCGCGGGGGGAGGGGCGGCATGGGAAGTTCTGAGGGGCAGGGTTGCTTTTCGTAGGAGCGAGCTTGCTCGCGAATGGAGTTTCCCGGTGATTGCAGTGTTTCGGGTTGACTCCGTCCCCTCTCCCCAGCCCTCGGCTGCGCGCCCCGCCCTGAAGGGAGAGGGGGCTTGTCCGTGCCGAGAGGAGGAATGGTTTCAGCCGGTAATCATTGTGCTAGCCGGCTAACGCCGAGATATCAGCATCTGCCCAACGGTCCCCTCTCCCTTCAGGGCGGGGCGCGCAGCCGAGGGTTAGGGAGAGGGAAAGGCGCTTCCCTCATGCAGCGGCGTCCCAGGGAAACTCCATTCGCGAGCAAGCTCGCTTCCTACATGGCAGGACGAACCCCGTCGTAGGATGGTGTTGAGCGAAGCGATACCCATCGCCATGGCCTGATGGGTATCGCAAGCTCAACCCATCCTACGAAGAGCGCCTCAGCGCTTGATGATCACGTAAGTCTTGCGCACCGTCTCCTGGATGTCCCACACCCCCAGGCTGTTCTGCGGCAGCAGGAAGGCGTCGCCGGCCTGGAAGGCGATGGGCTCGCCGTCGTCCGGGGTGAAGGTGCCGCGGCCGCTGATGAAGTGGCAGAACTCCTGCTCGACGATCTGCCGGCGCCAGCGGCCCGGGGTGCATTCCCAGATGCCGGTGTCGACCTGGTCGGGGCGTTCCACTTCGGCCGTGCGGGTGTGCGAGACCGGCTCGCCCAGCGGCACGCCGACCGGGCTGGCTTCGCCCAGGGGCGCGTTGGGGGTGTCCTTGAGGTGGGTGATCTTCATCGGGGCTCCAGTGGGTTGTCGGTGCAAAGGGGGCGGCCGGCTTCAGCCGACCTTCCAGGTCATCAGGCCTTCCATGCCGGCGGCGAGTCTTTCCGCCAGCTGCCGGCGCCAGGCCGGGGTGTTGGGGTTGGCCAGCACCTCGTCCTCGTGGACGAAGCTGCGGATGATCGCGTTGTAGCCCAGCCAGCGGCACGGCTCGGGTTCCCAGGCGCGCAGGGCGTCGGTCATGGCGCGGTCGTGGATTACCCAGTTCTGCCGGGTCTCCAGGCTGTCGTTGCCGAGGATCAGGTCGGCCAGGGTGCGCCCGCCCAGGTTGGTGGCGCCCACGCCCTCGCCGCCGTAGCCGCCGGACAGGGCTATGCCGTTGCGGCGGTCGACCAGCATGTGCGGGTGGAAGCGCCGCGACATGCCCAGGTTGCCGCCCCAGGTGTGGGTGATCTTCACGTCCTTGAGCTGCGGGAACAGCTCGCCGAACAGGTAGCGGCGCAGGCCGACCTCGTCGTCATCGAGGCTGAAATCGCTGCGCAGCTTGCCGCCGAAGCGGTAGCCGCCGCGGGCGCCGAAGGCCAGGCGGTTGTCCCGGGTGCGCTGGCCGTAGGTGACCTGGCGGCTGAATTCGCTGAAGGCCTGGCCGTGCTCCAGGCCGATCTCCGCCCATACCGACTCGGGCAGCGGCTCGGTGGCCACCAGTAGGCTCTGCACCGGCAGCTGGTAGTTGCCCAGGGGCGGCAGGGCGGCGGCGTAGCCTTCCACCGCCGGCACTATCCAGTGGGCCTTCACGCTGCCCTTGTCGGTGCGCAGCAGGCCGGGCTGCCAGTGGCTGACGCGGCTCTTCTCGAACAGTTGCACGCCCAGGCGTTCCACCACCGTGGCCAGGCCGCGGGCCAGCTTGGCCGGGTCGATGGTGGCGCAGTGCGGGGTGTAGAGCGCGCCCAGGGCGCTGGGGATGCGCAGCTGCCCGTCCAGCTCGGCCTTCGACAGCCAGCGGTAGTCGTCCTCGCCCAGGCCCTCGTGGCGCAGGTCGGCCAGGTACTGGCGCAGGCGGCGTTCCTGCTCCGGGTAGCGCGCCGCGCAATAGAGCACGCCGCCCTTGCGGTAGTCGCAGTCGATGCCTTCGCGTTCCAGCACCCTGGCCACCTCGTCGGGGATGCCGTGCAGCAGGTCCCAGGTCTCGCGGCGGCGCGGCTCGGGCATGCGGCCCACCAGGCGGTCCTCGCCCAGCAGCGCGCCCATCAGCCAGCCGCCGTTGCGCCCGGAGGCGCCGAAGCCGGCGGTCTCGGCCTCGAGGATGGCGACCTTCAATTGCGGCGCGCGGGTCTTCAGGTAATAGGCCGTCCACAGCCCGGTGTAGCCGGCGCCGACGATGGCCACGTCGACCTCCAGGGCGCCTTCCAGGGCCGGGCGGGCGATGAAGTCGTCGTCCAGTTGGTTCATCCACAGGCTGATATGGCGCCATGCCGACATAGGGGCGACTCCGGGCAGAAGGGTGATGGGGAATGTGCGCAAGCCTAGAAGCGCCCGGCATTCCTGTCGTGCGCGCGGGTACGCGGGGAAAAGCCGGCTGACGGCAATTGTAGGAGCGGATCTCATCCGCGAAACGCGCCGATATGTTCGGCTATCGCGGACAAGGTCCGCTCCTACGAGGTGCAGCAGAAACGCCGTCGTAGGATGGGTTGAGCGAAGCGATACCCATCACCGCGACCGCATGGGTTTCGCAAGCTCAACCCATCCTACGAAGAGCGCCTCGGCATTACGGGTTTTCCATCCGCTTGAGGTATTCCCGCGGCGACAGCCCGGTCTGCTGGCGGAAGCAGCGGTAGAAGGCCGACAGCGAGTTGAAGCCGGCGGAGAAGGCCAGCTCGTCGATGCGCGCCGAGGTGGCCGGGCGCAGTTGCTCCAGCAGGTGCTGCAGGCGCTTCTGGTTGACGTACTGGTAGAAGCTCAGGCCCATCACCTGGTTGAGCAGGTAGGAAATCTGGTTGCGCGTGTAGCCGGTGGCGCCGGCCACCTGGGACAGGTCCAGGTCCGGCGCCAGGTACGGCTGGGCCTTGTGGAAGTATTCCTCCAGGTCCGCGGCCAACTGGCTGAGCTGGCGCGGCGACAGGCCCAGGCGGCTGGCCGGCGGGCGGCTGTCGCCGGAGGCGCGTGCGGCGCCCGGGGCGTCCTCGCGGACCAGGGTGGCGTATTCGTTGATGCGCCAGATCAGTCCGTCGCGCACGCTGATGGCTTCGCTGGAGTGGAACACCGCCAGGCGCCCGCTGAGGGTGATGGCGGTGCGGTACTGGATGAAGGCCGTGTCGCCGTCGACGCGGATGCGGTCGATGTGGTCGAGGAACTCGTCCGGGCGGCTGGGCATGGTCTGGGTGACGTACTCGCGCAGGTCCGCCAGGCCCATGCGGCGGTTCTGGAAGTAGTCGTTGTATTCCACCTCGGGGTGGTAGAGCGCCAGCGCCGCGTCCAGGTCGCGGCGCTTCCAGCTGTCGTGGTAGCGCTGCACCACGTCGCGGGTGCTCGGGGTGAGGTGGCTGTCGGCCGGGGTCGGGTGGGTCGCTTGCATGGCGCACAGGATGCCGCAGAGCGGCGCGCTCGGGTAGGGGGGAGGCCCCGCTATCATCCAGGTACTGCATGATGGGCCATGCCCGGCGTCAATGGTGGCCGCCCGGGGCCGTCGCAGAGGGGGGATTCACTCTTTCGGCTGACAGTGCAAATACCTCCTTGGTGCGCTTGGTCGCGACCGGGCCGGCTGAGTAGCGTGTAGCCGCCTAGACACCGTCAGGAGTGCCGAATGACAACAAAAACAAGGCGCGCATCGTTCCAACCGAAACTGCTGGCCGCTGCTGTAGCCCTGGGTTGCGCCACCCAGGCCGGGGCCGTCTCGTTCAACATCGGGGAAATCGAGGGGCAGCTGGATTCGACGCTGTCCGTGGGGGCCAGCTGGGGGCTGCGCGACGCCGATTCGGAATACGTGGGGGCCCGCAACGGCGGCCGCGCCTCGTCGCAGACCTCCGACGACGGCCGCCTGAACTTCAAGAAGGGCGAGACCTTCTCGAAGATCTTCAAGGGCATCCACGACCTGGAGCTGAAGTACGGCGACACCGGCGTCTTCGTCCGCGGCAAGTACTGGTACGACTTCGAGCTGAAGGACGAGCACCGCGAGCTGTACGACATCAGCGACCAGGGCCGCAGCATGGGGGCGCGCTCCTCCGGCGCCGAACTGCTGGACGCCTTCATCTACCACAAGTACAGCATCGGCGACCTGCCCGGCACCGTGCGCCTGGGCAAGCAGGTGGTGAGCTGGGGCGAGAGCACCTTCATCCAGAACTCCATCAACAGCATCAACCCGGTCGACGTCGCCGCCTTCCGCCGCCCCGGCGCGGAGATCAAGGAAGGCCTGATCCCGGTGAGCATGTTCTACATGTCCCAGGGCCTGACCGACAGCCTCACCGCCGAGGGCTTCTACCAGTTGAAGTGGGAGAAGACGGTGGTGGACAACTGCGGCACCTTCTTCTCCACCACCGACGTGGCGGCCAACGGCTGCAACCGCCTGGTCTTCGCCGGCAGCGACTTCGACACCGACCCGGCCAGCGGCTACCGCTACCTGGCGCGCTCCGGCGACAACACCGCCCGCGACGGCGGCCAGTGGGGCCTGGCCCTGCGCTGGTACGCGGCGGAGCTGAACGACACCGAGTTCGGCGCCTACGTGATGAACTACCACAGCCGCAACCCGGTCTTCAGCACCATCGCCGGACAAGGCCTGGCCACCGCCAACGCCGCCACCGGCGAGGCCAGCGCGCAGTACCTGATCGAGTACCCGGAGGACATCCGCCTCTACGGCCTGAGCTTCCAGACCAACATCGGCGGCACCTCGGTAGCCGGCGAGGTCAGCTACCGGCCGAACATGCCGCTGCAGCTCAACAGCACCGACCTGACCGTGGCCGCGCTCTACCCGACCACGCTGTTCGGCAACCCCATCTATGCCAGCGGCGCCGCCACCCCCACCGCCGGTGAGGTGATCCACGGCTACGTACGCAAGCCGGTGACCCAGGCCCAGGTGACGGTGACGCAGTTCTTCGACCAGGTGCTGGCCGCCGAACGCCTGACCGTGGTCGGCGAGGTGGGCTACAACCACATCAGCGGCATCGACGACAGCGAGCTGCGCTTCGGCCGCGACTCCATCTGGGGCATCGGCGAGCTGCCCAACAACTCCCTGTGCCAGGGCCTGCTGAACACCGCCAATCCCGGCGAGTGCAACAACAAGGGCTTCTACACCAGCAGCAGCTGGGGCTACCGCGTGCGCGGCATCCTCGACTATCCCAACGTCATCGCCGGCATCAACTTCAAGCCGAACCTGGCCTGGTCCCACGACGTGCACGGCTACGGCCCGAACTTCAGCGAAGGCGCCAAGGCGGTCAGCGTCGGCCTGGATGCGGACTACCAGAACACCTATACCGCCAGCATCAGCTATACCGATTTCTTCGGTGGCGATTACAACCCGATCAACGATCGCGACTTCATCGCCGTCAGCTTCGGTGTGAACTTCTGATCGGTCAGTCAAGGACAGGAAAGATGAACAAGATACGAATCCTGCAATGCGGCGCCCTGGTCCTGAGCCTGCTCTCCGGCGCCGTGATGGCGGCGGTGTCCGCGGACGAGGCGGCCAAGCTCGGCACCAGCCTCACGCCCATGGGCGCGCAGAAGGAAGGCAACGCCGACGGCAGCATCCCGGCCTGGACCGGCGGCATCGACAAGAGCGCCGGCAGCGAGGACGCCCGCGGCTTCCTCAGCGACCCCTTCGCCGGCGAGAAGCCGCTGTTCACCATCACCGCGCAGAACGTCGACCAGTACCGGGACAAGCTCACCGACGGCCAGGTGGCGCTGTTCAAGCGCTACCCGGATACCTACCGCATCCCGGTGTACAAGACCCACCGCACCTTCTCGCAGCCGGCGGAGATCTACCAGGCGGTCAAGACCAGCGCGCTGAACGTGCAGCCGATCAACGACGGCAACGGCCTGGCCAACTTCGACAAGAGCCGCTACTACGCCTTCCCGCTGCCGAAGAACGGCGTCGAGGTGCTGTGGAACCACATCACCCGCTACCGCGGCGGCAACCTGGCGCGCACCGTGGTCCAGGTCACCCCGCAGACCAACGGCAGCTACACGCCGATCCGCTTCGAGGAGACCGTGGCCTTCCCGCAGAACATGGGCGACGTGGACCTCGCCAAGGTCAGTAACATCCTGCTGTACTTCAAGCAGTCGGTAACGGCGCCGGCGCGCCTGGCCGGTAACGTGCTGCTGGTGCACGAGACCCTCGACCAGGTCAGGGAACCGCGCCTGGCGTGGATCTACAACGCCGGCCAACGCCGCGTGCGGCGCGCCCCGCAGGTGGCCTACGACGGCCCCGGCACCGCCGCCGACGGCCTGCGCACCTCGGACAACTTCGACATGTTCTCCGGCGCGCCGGACCGTTACGACTGGAAACTGGTGGGCAAGAAGGAGCTGTACATCCCCTACAACAGCTACAAGCTGGGCCTGCCGACCTACAAGTACGACGACATCGTCAAGGCCGGCCACCTCAACCAGGACCTGACGCGCTACGAGCTGCACCGCGTGTGGGAAGTGGTGGGCACCGTGAAGCCGGGCGAGCGGCACATCTACGCCAAGCGCCACATGTACATCGACGAGGACAGCTGGCAGATCGCCGAAGTCGACCACTACGACGGCCGCGGCCAGCTGTGGCGCGTTTCCGAAGGCCACCAGATGTTCAACTACGTGCACCAGGCCGGCGGCTACGTGCCGGAGGTGATCTACGACGTGATCGCCGGCCGCTACCTGGCCCTGGGCCTGTTCAACGAAGAGAAGAGCGGCTACCGCTTCGGCATCAAGGCCAGCATGGCCGACTACACCCCGGCGGCGCTGCGCAACGAAGGCGTGCGCTGAGCCGGGCCATGGCCGGCGGCGGGGGTTGCCGCCGGCCATGTACCTTCCTGTAATGCCAAAGGGTGATATGTCGCTACATACATCCGGCTGATAGCCCTTCCCTGGGGCCCGACTGCTGACTAGTCTCGAACGTCAGAATCGGTCGGACCCCGCCCATGATCGACGCTGTCGCCACCCTCGCTTCGCTGCCCCGCCTGCCACCGCAGCATCTGCCGCGCGCACGCCTGCGCCAGGCCCTGCTGCACGAGGAACACCGCCTGCGCCTGCTGCTCGCGCCCCTGGGGCACGGCAAGACCGTGCTGCTGGGCGAGTGCGCCCGCGCCGCGCCGGCGGGCACCCGCGTCGCCTGGCTGGCGCTGGGCGGCGAGGCCCTCGACGCCGCGGCCCTGTGCCGGCGCCTGGGCGAGGCCCTGGGCCTGGGGCCGGTCGGCGAGGTCGAAGTGCTCGGCCGCCTGCGCGACTGTAGCGAGCCGCTGTGGATCATGCTCGACGACTACCCCCGCGAACCCGATGCCGCGCTGGACGCCTGCCTCGACCGCCTGCTGGCCCAGGCTTCGCCCTGGGTGTCCTGGTGGCTGGCCAGCCGGCGGCGCCCGGCGTGCAACCTGGCGCGCCTGCTGCTGGAGGGCGAACTGCTGGAGCTGGGCGCGGCGGAACTGGGCTTCGACGCCGCCGAGCTGGAAGCCTTCCTGCTGCGCAACGGCCGCGACTGGCCGGAGGAACTGCGCCTGGCGCTGCTGGAGCAGACCGACGGCTGGTGCGCCGGCATCCGCCTGCGCCTGCTCGGCTGGCCGGCCGAGGTGGGCACGCCCTCGCCGGGGCAACTGGCCGAGGCCGGCCGGCCGCTGCTGCGCGAATACCTGCAGCGGGAAATCCTCGACGCCCTGCCGGCGCCGCTGGCGGAGGTGCTCTGCGACCTGGCGCGGCTCGCCCGCTGCTGCACCTCCCTGGCCGAATACCTCTTCGAGGAGCAGCCCGGCGTTCTCGAAGCCCTGCTCGAACGCGGCGTCGGCCTGCAGCGCGAGGAGGGCGCCGGCGCCTGGTACCGCCTGCCGCCGCTGCTGGCCGACGAACTCGCCGACATGGGCCACGGCTCGCCCTACAGCCTGCACCGCCGGGCCTGCCAGTGGTACAACCAGCAGGGCGACATCCACGCCGCCTTCGAACACTCATTGCGCGCCGAGCAACCCGACGTCGCCGCCAGCCTGCTGCAGCGCCTGACCGAAGAACAACTGCTGCAAGGGCACAACGTGGCGCGGGTGCTGCGCTTGCGCGAGGAACTGCCGCAAGAGCTGCTGGCGAGCACGCCGCGCCTGCTGATCCTCAACGCCTGGGCGCTGCTTTTCGGCGGGCGCCTGGACGAAGTCGAGACGCAGCTGCAGGCCTTCTCGCGCTTCCTGCCGCTGCCCGGCGAGGCGCGCCAACGGGCGCTGGTGGCACAGTGGCTGGGCCTGGCCGGCATGCTCGCCCACGCCCGTGGCCGCCGCGAGGCCGCGCCGCTGCTGCAGGCCGCCCTGGACGACCTGCCGGACGAAGCCTGGGCGCAGCGCCTGATCAGCCTGTCCGCGCTCAGCCAACTGGCGCTGATCGACGGCCGCCTGGACGAGGCCCGCCTGCTCAACCGCGATGCCCTGAAGCTGGCCCGCGCCCGCGGCAGCGCCATCTTCGAGGCCTACCTGGAGATCGACCACGCCTACCTGCTGGCCCAGCGCGGCGAGCTGCCGCGCGCCGAAGCCCTGCTGCGGCGCATGCTCGACACCCTGGCCGAACGGCACCAGAGCGGCTGCCCGGTGGCCTGCCGCGCGCAGTTGCGCCTGGGCTGGGCGTGCTACCACCAGGGCCGCCCGGCCGAGGCGCGCCAGTTGATGCAGGACGGCCTGCGCGGTGCGCAGCGCAACCTCGACCCCTGCGCCCTGTACGGCTACATCGGCCTGGCGATGCTCGACGCGCGCCAGGGCCAGTTCGACGTGGCCTTCAACCGCCTGCTCGAAGCCGAGCGGCAGATGCAGCTGCAGCACATCCCCGAGGCGGTCTACCGCGGCCCGCTGCTGCTGGCCGGCGGCACCCTCGGCCTGCGCCAGGGGCGGACCGCCCAGGCCCGGGAAATCTTCACCCGGGTGCTCGGCCGCTACCGCGAGGAAGGCCGCAGCGCGCCGGCCTCGGCGGTCGACCTGCTGCTGCGGGTGGAATGCCAGCTGGCCATGGCGGATATCCAGGACGGCCAGGCGCAACGGGCGCTGGAGCGCTTGTCGAACCTGCTGGCGGAAATGCAGCGGCAGGGGCGCATGGCCCTGGTCTGCGAGGTCCTGCTGGGGCTGGCGCTGGCCCATGCCGCCGCCGGCGCCGACGAACAGGCCCGCGACTGCTGGCAGGAAGGCCTGGAACTGGCCCGCCGCCACGGCCTGGAAGCGATACTGGAAGACGCCCGCCAGCGCCTGCCGGAACGCTTGGCCGAACAGGCCGGCGAACGCCCGGCGCCGCTGCTCAGCCTGCGCGAACTGTCGGTGCTGGAACTGATCGCCCGCGGCTGCTCCAACCTGGAGATCGGCGAGCGCCTGTTCATCTCCCTGCACACCGTGAAAACCCACGCCCGGCGCATCAACGGCAAGCTCGGCGTCGAACGCCGCACCCAGGCCGTGGCCCGGGCCAAGGAGCTGGGGCTGCTCAAGGCCTGATGCCCTGGAGGCCCTTGCCGGCTGAGCCGAGGTGCTTTTCGTAGGATGGGTTGAGCTTGCGAAACCCATGCGGTTGCCCTGATGGGTATCGCTTCGCTCAACGCCATCCTACGGGGCGTCGTGTATGCCGGAGGGTAGGGGGGCTCAGGCGTGTTTTCGTAGGATGGGTGGAGCGAAGCGATACCCATCGCGCTGGTACGCCCAAATGTCGTAGGGCGAATAACGCGAAGCGTTATCCGCCGTTATCTCGGGCTAGAGGTCGAGGGAGCCCGGCAGACCGTGGCTCAACGCCTGCCTGCCGAAAACCTTGTTGGCGAGCAGCGCGGCGTTGATGGCCTCGGCCACGGTGGCCAGTTCGATTTCTTCCGGGGCGATGCGCATGATGCTGCTGCTGGAAAGGAACTTGAGTATGTCGGCCAGGTGCCAGATGAGCGTCGAGCCGCCATGGGCCGGGACCGGGAAAGTGCCCTGGTACTTGTTCCTGAGCTTGAGCATGTATTGCCGGGAAACGCTGAGCTTGCTGGCGACATCGCTCAGGCCCACGTAGTCGGGGGAGACCTCCACCAGCGAGGCGCCCGGGATGGCCCGCTGCACATCCTTGATGGCGGAAACGATGGCGACTTCTGCGCTGCTCGCTTCACGGATGAAGTCCAGGCCGAGCAGGCCTGGGATGCCCGTGCCCACGAGCGCGTCGGTGCAACCTTCGGCCCCCAGGCGCTCGACGATCTCGTCGAACTGCTCGTCGGTCTGTGCGTCGATCTTGAACTTGAGGGTGAATTCGAAATCCATCGCTTCAGGTCTCGGAAGAATCTGTTGCCGATTCGGCCTCTTTCGCTGTTTCCGTCATCCCGCCGCTGCAGTTGTCCACCACCCGGCGGACCTGCCTGGCATGGTTGCCGGGGTTTTTGGGCGTGCTCCAGATGCTCGTCGTGCAATGAATGCCGCAGCGGCAATCGTTGGAGTTGAAGGGGCAGCGCAACTTGCCCCAGGCATGGCCGCCGCCCTCGATGATCGTCCAGCCTGCGCTTTCCGCATATTGCAGCGCCTTTTCCACTTCCTTGTCGGGATGCTTCTTGCGAGGCATTGACTTCTCCAGCCTAGGAAAGAACATGTGGGTTGTCAACTGACAACCTTTTCGGGCGCTCGTTTTCTCAATGCAACGCCTTCTTCTGCACCGCGATCGCCTCGATGCGCTGGCCCAGGCGCAGTTGCTCGGCCGGGTCGTCGCTGAGCAGCAGGGCGCGCTCCAGGTCGTAGCGTTCGGCCTGGGGGCATTCCAGCTGGTGGTAGAGGTCGGCGCGGGCCAGGTGGTCGGCGGCGCTGGCGGCGCCCAGTTCCAGTACGCGCTGGGCGTCCTTCAGGGCCGCCAGGTGGTCGCCGGCGGCCTGGTGCAGCTGGCGCAGGTTGCGCGAAAGGCGCTGGAGCATCTCGCGCGGCTCGGCGTTGCGCAGGAAGGCGGCGCTCAGCTCCACGTTCGGGCCCAGGTGGCGGGCCAGCAGGTCGCGGCAGTCGCGGGGGTAGAGGCGGCGGCCGGTGGCGGGGTCGAGCAGGTGGTCGGCGCCGGGCACGCGCAGCAGGAAGCGCGCGGGGAAGTTCACCCCCTGCAGGGCGATGCCCTGGCGGCGCGCCAGCTCCAGGGCGATCAGCGCCAGCGACAACGGTTGCCCGCGGCGGCGCTGCAGCACCTGGGGCAGCAGGGCGGCGCGGGCCAGCAGGGGCACGTCGTCGTCCTCGGCGAAGCCCAGCTCGTTCAGCCGGCGCAGCAGCAGTTGGGCCTGCTCGATGTCGCCGGCGGCCACGGGCAGCGTCGCCTGCAGTTGCCGCTGCAGATCGTCGAGCACGCGCAGGGCCTGCTCGGGCGGCAGGTGCGGTTCGTGCTCGGCGGCTATCCACAGGGCCGCCTCGAACAGCGCTGGTGGCTCCTGGGCTAGGCAGGCGAGGCAGGCTTGGCGCGGGTCCATGGCGTTCTCCGGCTGATACTGCGTTTTACCCGCAGCGCCGGGGCGCCGTCCAGAGCCGCCGTGGCTGGTCGTCGGCGCCGCCGCTGGCCCGCGGCGCCTCTGCCTATACTGAAGGGGCCGGCCGCGGCAGGCGCCGCCGGCCGACCCTCACGCGCCAGCAAGGGAGCGCCGCCATGTTCGACATGATGGAAGCCACCCGGCTAGAGAAACTGCACCTCGCCTACGACCCGGCCACCGGGCTGCGGGCTGTCATCGCCATCCACAGCACCCGCCTGGGCCCGGCCCTGGGCGGCTGCCGCTACCTGCCTTATCCCAACGACGAGGCGGCCCTGCGCGACGCTGCGCGCCTGGCCCAGGGCATGAGCTACAAGGCCGCCCTGGCCGGCCTGCGCCAGGGCGGCGGCAAGGCGGTGATCCTGCGCGCGCCCCATGTAGATAACCGCGGCGCGTTGTTCGAGGCCTTCGGCCGCTTCATCGAAAGCCTCGGCGGGGCCTACGTCACCGCGGTGGACAGCGGCACCTCCAGCGCCGACATGGACTGCATCGCCCAGCACACCGAGCACGTCACCAGCACCACCCGCGGCGGCGATCCCTCGCCGCACACGGCATTGGGCGTATTCGCCGGCATCCGCGCCAGCGCCCAGGCGCGCCTGGGCAGCGACGACCTGGAGGACCTGCGCATCGCCGTGCAGGGGCTGGGCCACGTGGGCTACGCCCTGTGCGAACACCTGCACGCCGCCGGCGCCGAACTGCTGGTCAGCGACCTGGACCCGGGCAAGGTGCAACTGGCGGTCGACCAGTTCGGCGCCCAGCCCATCGCCAACGAGGCGCTGCTGACCACGCCCTGCGACATTCTCGCGCCCTGCGGCCTGGGCGGGGTGCTCAGCTCGCCGGTGGTGGCGCAGTTGCGCTGCGCGGTGGTGGCCGGCGCGGCGAACAACCAGCTGGCGCACCCGGACGTGGCCGACGAGCTGGAAGCCCGCGGCATCCTCTATGCGCCGGACTACGTGATCAATTCCGGCGGGCTGATCTACGTCGCCCTGCAGCATCAGGGCCAGGAGCTGCCGGCGATCACCGCGCACCTGGCGCAGATCGGCAACCGCCTCACCGAGGTGTTCGCCCACGCCCAGGCCGACCACCGCTCGCCGGCGCGGGTGGCGGACATGCTTGCAGAGCGGATTCTCTACGGGCATGGGGGATGACAGGCTGCAGCGGGGGCTATTGGGTCGCGAATGGAGTTTCCCTGGGACGCTGCTGCATGAGGGAAGCGCCTTTCCCTCTCCCTAACCCTCTCCCTGAAGGGAGAGGGGACCGTTGGGCAGATGTTGATGTTTCGGCGTTAGCCGGCTAGCACAGAAATTACCGGCTGAAACCATTCCTCCTCTCGGCACGGACAAGCCCCCTCTCCCTTCAGGGAGAGGGCTGGGGAGAGGGTGCGGAGTCACCCCGAAACACCATAGCTGCCGGAAGGCGCCATTCCTCTGTAGGAGCGCACCTTGCGCGCGATTTCGCGAGTAGGGCGCGCTCTTACAGGTAGCCGGGAAGCACGGGACCTGTCCCGCAGAGCCCCCCGGTGCTCATTCCCCTTCCGCGAACAACTCGCCAAGGGCGTCGGGCTGGTTCTTGAAGGCGCGGGCGAAGGTGTCGCGGTGGCGGGCCATGAAGATGCCCACTTCCTCCACCTGCTCCTCGTTCAGCGAGGGCACCGCCTTGTGCAGGACGGCGGCGAGGTTCTCCGCCAGTTCGAGCATCTTGTCGTGCCGGTCGGCTTCTGCCTTATCCATGAACAGGCGCTCCGGATCGCGGCTGCTGCGGTACACCACTTCGACGGCCATTCATCACCTCGTATGCCTTCTTGCTGTCTGGGGGAGTAAATACTGTTTATTTATACAGTTAAGCATAAGGCAATCGCCCGACCCCTGGGAAGAGGGAAATCGCAGAAGGCCAGTATGGCCGGCGAACCGCTTCGGGGCACGCGGGGCCATGGCAGGGCATGCGACAAGTTGGCGCGGGGCTGGTGGATGGCGCGCGGCGGCGGCGCCCGGCATGCTGGCCGGGCGCGCGGGGGAAGGCTCAGGAGGCGATGCGCAGGGCGCGGCCGGCGGTCATGTCCGCCAGCAGGCGCGGGGCGCTGTCGCCCTGCTCGATGGCGATGCCGAAGCGGATGCTCTGGATCAGGCGTTGCAGCTGTTCGGCGTCCTGCAGCTGGGCGTTGCGGATGAGCCGCTTGGCCGCCACGCCGGCTTCGGTGGAAAGCGTCAGCACGATGCTGCCGTCCGGCCGTTCGAGGCTGAAATTGACCCGGAACTGGGCCTGGAATGCATCGGTGAGTACCTGGAAGGGGCTTTCCATCTTCGATCCTGCCTGCGTGGTGGCGTGACCCTTCATGGACTGGAAGGCGTCAGCAAAGTTCGCATTCATATTGCCGCAGCCTCGGCAGGCTATTGCTGCCCAGGGTCAATGGCGTGTGTCTTGCACGTACCAAGCCAACAATCGCTTTATCGAACCGGGAGTCGACGGATGAAACTGCAATGGGCCGAACGCATGCGCCAACAGATGCACGGAATGGCCGAGTCGCTGGGCAACCTGCTGGTGGAGGGCTTCCACTACCTGGCGCTGTTCGCCATCGGCGGCACCGTGTTCTGGTCGGCGGCGGTGGCCTTCGTCGAGATGTTCGAGAAGGGCCACGCGAGCATCGACGACATCCTGCTGCTGTTCATCTACCTCGAACTGGGCGCCATGGTCGGCATCTACTTCAAGACCAACCACATGCCGGTGCGCTTCCTGATCTACGTGGCGATGACCGCGCTGACGCGCCTGATGATCGCCGACATCCAGCACAACCACGTGCCCGACGACGGCATCATCCTGGTCTCGGTGGCCCTGTTGCTGCTGGCCCTGGCCATCCTGGTGGTGCGCTACGCCTCCTCGCGCTTCCCCTCGGCGCCCTCGGGCAAGGGCGAGCAGGCGCTGCTGCAGGACGACGAGCGCTGACGGCGCTTCGAGCAGCAATGGCCCCCTTGGCGGCCGCGATGCACTAACATCGGAATAATTCGCGCCGCCGAGGGAAGACCCGCACGATGAAGGGCTGGAAGCTGTTCGCACCCCTGCTGCTCCTGATAATCATCTCCATCACCCTGTACCTGCGTCTGCACACCCAGCCCTTGCTGCTGCAAGGCGAGGCGGACGCCACCGAAGTCATAGTCGCCTCCAAGGCCAAGGGCCGCGTCGAGACGCTGCATGTGCGGCGTGGCGACGACGTGCAGAAGGGCCAGCTGTTGATAAGCCTGAGCAGCCCGGAGCTGCAGGCCCAGCTGGATTCCCTGCGCGCCGGGCGCAGCCAGGCCCAGGCGCAGCTCGACGAATCCCTGCACGGCACCCGCGAGGAAACCCTGCGCGCCCTCCAGGCCAGCCTGCAGCAGGCCCAGGCCGAGCTGCGCAACGCCGAGCTGGACTTCCAGCGCAACGAGGAACTGGCCGGCCGCGGCTTCGTCTCCCAGGCCCAGCTCGACACCACCCGGCGCGCCCGCGACGTGGCGCGCAACCAGGTGGCCGAGGCCCAGGCCAACCTCGACCAGGGCCAGCGCGGCGACCGCGAGGAAGTGCGCCAGGCGCTGCAGGCCGCGGTGCGCCGCGCCGACGCGCAGATCGCCGAACTGCAGGCGCAGACCGACGATCTGGCCGTGCTCGCCCCGGTGGACGGCGAGGTTGGGCCCATCCCGGCGGAGGAGGGCGAGCTGATCAACGCCTACAGCCCGCTGCTGACCCTGGTGCGGCTGTCCGACAGCTACCTGGTGTTCAACCTGCGCGAGGACATCCTCGCCAAGGTGCGCAAGGGCGACAAGGTGAAGCTGCGCATCCCGGCGCTGGGAGACGCCGAGGTGGACACCGAGGTGCGCTACATCGCCCCGCTGGGCGACTTCGCCACCAAGCGCGCCACCCGCGCCACCGGCGACTTCGACCTGAAGACCTTCGAGGTCCGCCTGTACCCGCTGCAAGCGGTGCCGGGCCTGCGTCCGGGGATGAGCGCGCTGTGGCAATGGCAGCAATAAGGCGCAACCTGCAGCGCTTCGCCCAGGCGTTCAACACCGAGACGCGCATCGCCGTGCGCAGCTGGACCATCCACTGGCTCGGCTGGCTGTGGCCGCTGCTGCTGTTCACCCTGATCAGCGGCATCTACCAGGCCGGCACCCTGCTGGACATGCCGGTGGCGGTGGTCGACGCCAACCACAGCCACCTGTCGCGGCGCGTGGTGCGCGAGCTGGACGCCGGTTCCCACGCCCAGGTCGAGGTGCTCGGCGGCGGCCTGCAGGAAGGCCTGCGGCGCCTGCGCGCGGCCGACGACTATGCGCTGCTGTACATCCCCCGCGACTTCGAGGCCGACGCCCTGGCCGGGCGCCAGCCGCGCGCGGTGCTCTACTACAACTCGCTGTTCTATTCCGCCGGCTTCTATTCCACCCAGGACTTCAGCGGCCTGGTCGCCGGCGTCAACCAGGACCTGCGCCCCTACCTGGCCGCCGGCGCGGGCGCCCCGCTGCCGAAGCTGGCGAGCATCAGCGTGGCCTACGAGAGCCTGTTCAACGCCAGCGGCAACTACATCTACTACCAGCAGTTCGCCGCCATCGTGCACCTGCTGCAGCTGTTCGTGATCGTCGCCACCGTCCACGTGCTGGCCCGCGAGGCCCCGGAGCTGCGCGCCTCCTCGCCGCACATCCTGCGCGCCCGGGCGCTGGGCGTGCGCCTGCTGGGCAAGCTGGCGCCTTACACCCTGCTGTTCAGCGCGCTGCTGATGCTGGAGCTGTTCCTGCTGGTGACGCTCAACGGCGCGAAGATCAACGGCAGCCCGCTGTGGATGCTGGCGATCACCGTGTGCTACGTGATGGCCGCGCAGAGCGTCGGCCTGGTGCTGTTCATCTTCACCGCCAACCGCTTCAGCGCCTACTCGCTGATCGGCCTGCTGATCGGCGTGGCGCAGACCTATTCCGGGGTGCTGCTGCCGGACCTGGCGATGCCCGAGATCGCCCGCTTCATCAGCCTGGCCGAGCCGCTGACGCACACCCTGCACGGCCTGTTCGACCAGTTCCTGCGCCAGGCCCCGCCGGAATCCGGGCTGTACGCCTGCTGCCGGCTGCTGGTCTACCCGCTGCTGGCCTACATGATCGCCAAGCTGCGCCTGCGCCGGCGCCTCGATTTGAGCCCGGCCTGAGGAGGCGCCATGGAGAACTTCTGGAGCGTCCTCAGGCAGACCCTGAAGAACATGCTGGGCAAACCGCTGTGGCTGCTGACCGTGCTGTCGGTGGCGCTGACCACCTTGCCCTACGCCCACCGCACCATGGACGACCTGCCGGTGGCGGTGATCGACATGGACCACAGCGCCGCCTCCCGCGAGCTGATCCGCCTGCTCGACGCCGCGCCCAAGATCGCCGTGCGCAGCTACAGCGAGCTGCCCACGGCGCAGCACGACCTGGCCTGGCGCCGGCTGTTCGGCATCGTCATCCTCCCGGTGGACTTCGAAAAGCGCGTGCTGCGCGGCGAGGCGGTGAGCGTGCCGATCTTCGGCGACGCCACCAACCGCATGGCCAACGGGCAGATCCAGCAGGACATCAGCGCCACCTACAACGAGCTGACGCTGCGCTACAACGCCCACCTGCTGCTGCACAACGGCTTCAGCGCGAGCCAGGCCGAGGTGCTGCTGAGCCCGGTGGTGGGCCAACTGACCGACCTGTTCAACCCCGGCACCAGCTTCGCCGCCATCGTCCTGCCGGGGCTGGTGACGCTGATCCTGCAGCACAGCCTGCTGCTGTCCTGCACCCGGGTGAACCTCAACCTGCGCGGCGGCACCCCGCGCTCGCTGCGCCAGCCGCCGTCCACGCGCTTCGGCCGCTACGCTGCGCAGTTGCTGATCTGGACGGTGCTGGCCATGCTCTTCTACGTGATCTGGCCGTGGATCATGGGCTACCGGCAGACCGCCTCGTTCTTCATGCTCATGGGCCTGGTGCTGCCCTTCCTGCTGGCGGTGATCGCCCTGAGCGAATTCCTCGCCGAGCTGCTGCCCTCGGAAGAGGCGGTGTACCTGACCATGACCTTCATCACCCTGCCGCTGTTCTACATGGCCGGCTTCACCTGGCCGCCCCAGGCCATGCCGCAGTGGGTGCAGTGGCTGGCCAACGGCATCCCCTCCACCTGGGCGATCCGCGCGGTGGTGGAGATGAACCAGATGAACCTGCCGCTCTCGGCGGTTTCCGACCGCATCCTGGTGCTGCTGGGCATGGCCGCCGCCTACGGCCTGCTGGGCACGCTGATCTACCAGTTCCGCAACTGGCGCTGGGACCAGCTCAAGGGTTGGTGAGCCCCGAAGCGCTCTTGCTCGCTCCTACGAGAAGCCGTGCCTGCCCGCGGGAGCGGATCTCGCTGTGGCCATGGCGATGGGTATCGCTTCGCTCGACCCATCCTACGGGGCTCCGACCCTGACCGTGGAGCCCGGCATGGGCTTGGGTGTATCGGCGGATAACCGCGAACGGTTATACGCCCTACGCCATGGCTGGGTGTTGCGTAGGGCGGATAACGCCTACGGCGTTATCCGCCGTTTGACCTTGGCCCCCGGCCGCTGCGGATTCGAACCCGGAGCTCAGGCATCGCGCCCCTTGCGCCGGTTCTTGTAGCTGCCGCGGATGTTCATCGCCGCCAGGCACAGTTGCAGCAGCACCAGAGCGTAGGCCTTGGCCGGCAGGCCCCAGGCTATCCACAGGGCGTTGCTGGCCAGGAAGGTCCAGAAGCCGAGCTTGCGCCGCCGGCGCTCGCGGGAGCCGACCAGCCAGGCGGCCAGTACCGTGACCAGCATCGCCGGCCATTGCAGCAGGTCGAGGAGTTCGTGCATGGGGCGGTTTCCCGCGGCTGTCGTCCTGACTTCAGACCAACCCGGGCGCCGCGAAGTGCGGTCGGACTGCGTAGCCGTCGAGCAGCGCCTGCACCTTGTCGGCGTCCAGCTCGCCGTTGAAGGGCACGCCCAGGGCCTGGCGGTGGATGCCGGTGGCGGCCAGCCAGAGGGTGTCGATGCGCGCGGCCAGGGCGCCGGGCACGTCGGTCACCAGGGAGTCGCCGACGAACAGGATGTTCTGCGCCCCGCGCGCCTGCAGCTGCCGCTCGGCGATGCGGAAGGCCGCCGGGTCCGGCTTGCCGAACCAGCGCACCTGGCCGCCTTCCTCGGCGAAGGCTTCGGCCAGGCGGCCGGCGCCGAACACCGTGCGCCCGGCGGAGACCACCACGCGGTCCGGGTTGGCGCAGAGGAAGGGCAGGTCCAGGCCCTGGCGCAGTGGTTCGAAACGCGCCTCCAGCTCGTCCTGGGGGAAGCTGCCGACGCCGAGGATCAGCGTGGCCTTGTGGATATCCGTGCCGAAGCGCTCGCGGATGTGCGCAGGCCAGGTGCCCAGGGCGTCGGCCACGCCGGCGATGCAGATGCCGCCGCGCTGCAGCTGGGCGTCGTGCTCGATGGCGTCGATGGCCAACTGCCCGGAGGTGGTGATGCCCGCGTACAGCTCCCGCGGCACGCCCAGGCTTTCCAGGGTGTCGGCCATTTCCACGACGCTGCGCGAGGCGTTGCTGAGGAACCACACCGGGCGGCCCTCGGCGGCGCGGCGGCGGAGCCAGGCGAGGGCGCCGGGGAACGCCTCGGCGCCGTCGATCAGCACGCCCCAGAGGTCGAGGAGGAAGCCGTCGTAGCCGGCGCAGAAGTCATCCAGGCCGGCGTGATCGATGAGGCGGGTGTGGGTGACGGCGCTGAAGCGTGGGGAGGTCATGGCAAGCCTGTCGCGGGGGAAAAGCCCCAGCCTAGCGCACCGCGGGCAGGCGGGTGAATGCTTTCAGCTGGCCGGGCGGGCCTGGGCGACGCTCTCCGGCGCCGGGGCCACCGGCACCTCCACCAGACCGCGCAGGTGGCACAGGCTGAACGGGCTGGGGCTGCAGCGCCCCTCGGCCATGGCCTGGCGGATGGCGTCGACGTCGGCGTTCTGCACGTAGTGGATGGCGTCGGCCATGTCGTCGGCGCTGCCGAAGCCGCCCTCGCGCATTTCCTTGAGCGCGTCTTCCTTGCTCCAGCCCTGGACCACCGTGCGGTACATGGCGGAGAACAGCCCGGTGCGGTCGCTGCCGTGCTTGCAGTGCATCAGCACCGGGCCCTGCTGCTGGGCGGCCTGCAGCAGGTTGAGCACGCGGATGACGTCGGCGTCGTCGACGCGGTCGGCGTGGGTCGGGAAGCTGAGGATCTGCAGCGGTGCGGCGCCGGTCCAGGCCTTGTCGTCGTCCTTGATGAAGCTCAGCACCGTGTGTACGCCGAGCTGCTGCAGCAGCGGCAGGTCCTGGCCGTCGGGCAGGGCGCTGCGGTAGAGGCTGGGCGACATGCGATAGAGGTTGAACGACTTGTCCACCGGCTGCGCCCAGGCGGTGGGGCGCTCGTCGGCGTGGGCCGCTGCGGTGACCAGGGCGAGGGCGAGCAGACAATGGCGCAGGACGGAAAAGGGCAGGGCGGGGCGCATGGGGGCCTCCTGGCTGGCGGAGCGCAGACAGTAGGCGGCGGGCGATAAAGCCCGGATGAAAAGATCGTGAAAAAAGCGTGAAGACGCCCCGCGGCGATCAGCGGGGCAGGAAGCGCGCCTGCACCGGCGGGCGGAAGAACCACCAGGCGGCCAGCGGGTAGACCAGGTAATTCACCAGGTACAGCAGCAGCGCGGCGTGGCTCGGTGGGTTGCGCCAGGCGGCCAGGGCCACCAGCGCCAGGTACAGCAGGGCCAGGCCGGCGGCGTAGAAGCCGAGCAGGCGCCAGCGCTCGCCGACGCTGGGCAGGCGCCCCACGCGGCGGGCGAAGAAGAATGCCATGCCGGCGCCGATGGCCAGCGCCACCAGCAGGTTCACCGGCACCAGGCCGTAGCGCAGCAGGGTGCGCAGCAGCACGTTGAGGACGATGGCGACGAGGATGCCGGCGAGGGCGTAGTAGCGGGTGCGGATGGGCATGGCTAGAGGCTCCCGTCCAGGCCGAAGCGTTTCTTCAGGGCCTTGTCCAGCAGGCCGGTGGGCAGCCAGCGCGCCAGCAGCGGCAGGGCGCGGCTGCCGTGGCCGACGCGCAGCAGGCGCGGGCGTGGCTGGCGCTGCACGGCGGCGAGCAACTGGCGGGCCAGTTCGGCGGCCGGGGTGGGTTTGTCCTGGGAGGCGCCGGCGCGGGCGCGGATGAACTCGCGCAGCGGCCACCAGGGCGAGCGGTCGTCCACCAACTCCTGCCAGGTGCGCCCGGCGTTGGCGCCGAAGCTGGAGGCGATGGCGCCGGGCTGCACTTCCAGCACCCCGATGCCGAAGGGCGCGAGCTCCAGGCGCAGCGCCTCGTTGAGCGCGTGCAGCGCGGCCTTGGAGGCGCAGTAGGCGCCGGCGAAGGGGGTGACCAGCACCCCGGAGACGCTGCCGATGTTCACCACCAGCCCACGGCGTTCGCGCAGCAGCCCGAAGCAGGCGCGGGTCAGCTCGACCACGGCGAAGACATTGGTCTCGAACTGCCGGCGCAGGGCTTCGGCGCCGCCGTCCAGCAGCGGGCCCATGGCGCCGTAGCCGGCGTTGTTGACCAGCACGTCCAGGCCGCCGGCCTCGCGCTGCAGCTGCTCGGCCAGGCGGGCGATGGCGGCGCCGTCGTCCACGTCCAGTCGCACGCCGCGGAAACCGGCCTGGCCCAGGGTGGCCACGTCTTCGTCGCGCCGGGCGGTGGCCCAGACGCTGTAGCCGGCGCCCTGGAAGGCCTCGGCCAGGGCGCGGCCGATGCCGCTGGAGCAGCCGGTGATGAGGACGACGGGTTGGGGCATGGCGGCTTTCCTTGGCGTGGGCGCGTGGGTGTTCGGCGCCTACCCTAGCCGATTGCGCCGCGCGGGTGAACTCAGTCGCCGAAGCGCCCTTCGATGCGCTCGGCGCGGAACTCCAGGGTGCTGGCGCGGTAGCCCGGGCGCAGCGCCGGCAGCGGCAGGCAGTCGCTCCAGGCGTCGCCGCCGAGCAGCGCGCCGGGGCCGCGGTAGCGCGGCGCTTCGTAGAGGTTCTCGGCGAGGTCGGTGGTGTCGCCGGGGCGGTAGGCGGCGACCTTCCAGCGCAGTTCCAGCAGCGGCGCGTCGCTGCCGTTCTTCAGGTCGACGCGCAGCGGGCGGTCGGCCGGGCACAGCGTCGGCGCGTAGCGGATGCGCAGTTCCAGGCGCTCCAGGCGGCGCTGGTCGAGGCTGTCCTGCCAGATCGCCAGGGCCACCACCAGGCCCAGGCCGACCAGGGCCGCGGCCGAGATCGGCAGCGCGCGGGCGGGGTAGCGCAGCAGCAGGATGATCCAGGTGACGATGAGGAGGATGCCGAAGAACATGGATGCGTCCGGGATGGGCCTGGGCAGCAGCCTAGCAAATCCGTCGCTTCTGCAACGACTTCGACGGATGGCCACGACCTGGGTCAAGATTGTGCGCGAATCTGGTGCGTCGGACGCTGCGCTGCATCTGCGGAATCCGCATAATGCACATTTGAGCAGGCACGCGGCGGCATATTTCCCCTGGGAAGTGTGCATTCTGAACATTCATCGATGTTCGTCATGCTCAAAGGTTTCCGCGTCGTTCCCCGTCGGCTTTTCCGGCCCGCTCCTTGCTCCAGGCCGACAGACATCCAACCCACCTCGCGGAGACATCCATGAGTTCCCCCAGTGAATTCCCCCTGAGCGCCACGCCCAGGGAAGGGCGCAAAGGGCTGCTGCCCATCGCCATGGTCCTGTTCAGCTTCACCTTCTTTACCGGCACCATGTTCGCCGGCGGCAAGATCGGCATGGCCTTCGACTTCGTCGACATGCTCTGGGTCGCCGTCGTCGGCAACACGCTGCTGGCCGTCTACGCCGCCGCCCTGGGCCTGATCGCCTCGCGCAGCGGGCTGAACACCGTGCTCATGGGGCGCTTCTGCTTCGGCGAGCGCGGCAGCAAGCTGTCGGACTTCCTTCTCGGTTTCGCCGAACTGGGCTGGTACGCCTGGGGCACCGCCACCGTGGCCATCGTGCTGGTGAAGATGCTGGCCCTGCCGGGCTGGCTGACCATTCCGCTGATGGTGCTGTTCGGCCTGGGCTTCAGCATCACCGCGATCATCGGCTTCAAGGGCCTGGACCTGCTCTCGCGGGTGTCGGTGCCGCTGATGTTCATCCTGCTGGTGGCCTCCATGGTCATCGCCACCCACCAGGCCGGCGGCTGGGCCGGGCTGCTGGCGGTGCAGCCGAGCACCGGCATGACTTTCTCGGCCGCCGTGACCATGGTCTTCGGCACCTTCGCCAGCGGCGCCACCCAGGCCACCAACTGGACGCGCATGGCGCGCAGCGGGCGCATCGCCGTGGCCGCCAGCGTCATCAGCTTCCTCGTCGGCAACGGCCTGATGATCGTCGCCGGGGCCTGGTGCGCCATCGTCTACCAGAACGCCGACATCGTCGAAGTCATGGTCCTGCAGGGCCTGTCGTTCGCCGCGGTGATCATGCTCTGCCTGAACCTGTGGACCATCCAGGGCCCGACCATCTACAACGTCTCCGCCGCGGCCTGCCACCTGGTGCGCAGCGAACGCCGGCGCAGCATGACGCTGCTCGCCGCGGGCGTGGGCATCGTCCTGGCCATCGGCGGCATGTACGAGTGGCTGATTCCCTTCCTGGTGCTGCTGGGCTCGATCATCCCGCCGCTGGGCGGGGTGATCATGGCCGACTTCTGGCACCGCCACCGCGGCAACTACCCGGCGCTGGTCGGCCCGCACATCCCGGCGTTCAACGTCGCCGGCCTGGTGTCCTACGCCGTGGGCGCGGCGCTGGCCTACGCTTCGCCGTGGATAGCGCCGCTGGTGGGCATCGGCGCCTCGGCGGCCTGCTACGTGGTGCTTGGCGAGATCGCCCGCGCCCGCGCCGGCGTGGCGGAGCCGCGCGCCTGAACCCATTCATGGCGCTGCGCATTCGGCATCCGCGCAGCGCCCAGCCTGAGGAGCCAACCCAATGAAGATCGTCAACGCCAAGCTGCGCAAGCAGGAAGGCCTGTTCACCATCCGCTGCGCGGGCGAGCGCATCGCCGAGGTGCTGCCCCAGGCGGCCAGCGTCGCCGCCACCGGTGATGACCTCGACGCCGCCGGGCAACTGGTGATCGCGCCGCTGGTGGAGCCGCATATCCACCTCGACGCCACCCTCACCGCCGGCGAGCCGCAATGGAACATGAGCGGCACCCTGTTCGAGGGCATCGAGCGCTGGGCGCAGCGCAAGGAAACCATCACGCACGAAGACACCAAGGCCCGCGCCCACACCACCATCCGCATGCTGGCCGCCCACGGCATCCAGCACGTGCGCACCCACGTGGACGTCACCGATCCCACGCTAGCCGCGCTCAAGGCCATGCTGGAGGTGAAGGAGGAGGCGAAGCACCTGGTGGACCTGCAGATCGTCGCCTTCCCGCAGGAGGGCATCGAGTCCTACGAGGGCGGCCGCGGGCTGATGGAAGAGGCGATCCGCCTGGGCGCGGACGTGGTCGGCGGCATCCCGCATTTCGAGAACACCCGCGAGCAGGGCGTCAGTTCGATCAAGTTCCTCATGGACCTGGCCGAGCGCAGCGGCTGCCTGGTGGACGTGCACTGCGACGAGACCGACGACCCCAATTCGCGCTTCCTCGAAGTGCTGGCCGAAGAGGCGCGGGTGCGCGGCATGGGGGCGCGCGTCACTGCCAGCCATACCACGGCCATGGGCTCCTACGACAATGCCTATTGCTCGAAGCTGTTCCGCCTGCTCAAGCGTTCGGGCATCAGCTTCGTCTCCTGCCCGACCGAGAGCATCCACCTGCAGGGCCGCTTCGACAGCTTCCCGAAACGCCGCGGCGTGACCCGCGTGGCCGAGATCGACCGCGCCGGGATGAACGTGTGCTTCGGCCAGGATTCGATCAAGGACCCGTGGTACCCGCTGGGCAACGGCAACATCCTGCGCGTGCTCGACGCCGGCCTGCACATCTGCCACATGATGGGCTTCGAGGACCTGCAGCGCAGCCTCGACCTGGTCACCGACAACAGCGCCCGCGCGCTGAACCTGGGCGAGCGCTACGGCATCGCCGCCGGCCGCCCGGCCAACCTGCTGGTGCTGGGCGTGGACAGCGACTACGAAGCGGTGCGCCAGCAGACCAAGGCGCTGTATTCCATCCGCCACGGCCGCGTACTGATGCGCCGCGCGCCGGAGAGCGTGGAACTGCTCGAAGGCTGATACCTGTAGGCGCGGGCCCTGCCCGCGATTCGCGCGCAGGGCGCGCTCCTACAGGGGAATGGCGCGGGTGGGGCGGCGTAGCGGGTCCTGTCCGCGATCCGCGCCGGGACGTCCAGCTATCGCGGACAAGGTCCGCTCCTACGGGGGAGGAGGAATACCGTGCTCCCCGGCAACCTGTAGGAGCGGGCCCTGCCCGCGATTTCGCGCGCAGGGCGCGCTCCTACATGGGAATGACGTGGGTGGGGCGGCGTAGGAGCGGATCCTATCCGCGATCCGCGCCGATACGCCCGGCTATCGCGGACAAGGTCCTACGGTTAGGAATGCCATGTCTCCAGGCAACCTGTAGGAGCGGGCCCTGCCCGCGATTCGCGCGCAGGGCGCGCTACAGGGGAATGACGTGGGTGGGGTTGCGTAGCGGATCTCATCCGCGAATCGTGCCGGTATGTCCGGTTATCGCGGACAAGGTCCGCTACGACCGTGCTCCCCGGGAACCGTTGGCGTTATGCGCTCCCCGCCGCCCCACCCACGCCATTCCCCGCGCACAAAGAAAAACCCCCAGGCACAAGGCCTGGGGGCGATTGGCATCGATGGGGGAGACGCCGTCCTTCAACTAGCGAGCGGCTACCTGTGCGCGGATGCCGCTCTCTTCGGTTCGACCGTAGACGTCTTCCAGACGTTCGATGTCGTCTTCGCCCAGGTAGCTGCCGGACTGCACTTCGATGATTTCCAGCGGGATTTTGCCGGGGTTGGCCAGGCAGCTCAGTCACCGAAGCGCCCGTCGATGCGTTCGGCGCGGAATTTCAGGGTGCTCGCGCGGTAGCCCAGGCGCAACGGCGGCAGGGGCAGGCAGTCGTTCCAGCTGTTGCCGCCGAGGCGCGCGCCTGAGTCAAGGTGGTGCGGGTTTGCGGCGGCGGGTGGTGGCCTGGATCAAGGTTGCGAGGGGGCGCCGCGGCGCTTTGCGAGACTTCATACGCCTGATTCAGCCGTCGGTCCAGGGCGCCTGACATTCAGGCGTGCCGCGATTGCCTAGCTTGGCCGCTTACCCCGGCCAAGCAGGACAGCAAGCATGAGCGCGGACGATCCCCGAGCAGCCGCCTATCCTTTCGACCGCAGTTGGGCCCCAGAGCCCGACTGGAAGCCTTCCAGCGACTGGCACACCGATCGCAGTTGGGCACCGGACAAGGGCTGGAGCCGCTTCACCGAACCACCCAGGCGCCGCCAGGACAACGGCGGCGCCTCCTTCGTGGCCTGGGAGCCCAAGCCCGAACGCGTACCCGAGGTCGACCGGCCAGCTCCCGGCCTGCTCAAGCGCCCGGCCAAGCTGGAGCCCGGCTTCCATATCATGCAGCGCAGCATGAGTTTCGAGCAGTTGCTGGCGCACCTCTTCCCCGAAAAGACCCATTCCTACCTCATCAGCCGCCTCAAGGCGCTCAACCCCACTCATGCCCAGGGTTTCAAGGCAGGGGAAATCTTCGTGATCGGCGACCTGCTCAACCCCACCGCCTGCCTGCGCGAAGAAGCCGAGCTGATGGCCGCCGCCGCTCAAGTACGCACGGCCCTGGAACCGCTGAGCGAGGAGGAAGCGGATTTCATGGTCAGGCACCAGGCCGAGATCGCCAACATCCTCGGCGCCGCCGGCACCTCGCTGGGGCTGACCAAGGACGTACTGGACAAGGGCCTGCGGCAGATCGGCGAAACCCTGCGCGACATCGAATACCTGCACCAGACCGAATTCGCCACCCACGGCCACCTGCGCAGCCATAACTTCTTCGTCAGCCGCCGCCAACTGCTCAGCCACCTGGACTCCCAGCTCAAGGCCACCTTCATGAACAAGCAACTCAACCTCGGCCACCACCCTCTGCTACGCCGCGACCTGGGCATTTCCACCCGCAGCCTGGTCCACCACTGGAGCCGCTCCGGCGCGCCGGGGCAGATTCCTGGCTATGCCACACATATCGAGGAGGTGGCCAAGGCGGCACGGTATCTGAAGTACGGCGGCTATATCGGCATCGGGTTGGGGGGTACGGCGTCTGCGCTGAAAGTACAGGAAGTCTGTCGGGGTGGAGAAACCGAGACCTGCAAGAAGGTGCGATTTACCGAGACGGGGAGTTTTGTTGGGGGAATAGCCGGTGGTGCGTTCTTGGGAAGCGTTGCAGGAGCACCGTCCGGGATTATTTGCGCTGCCGTTGGGTTTGCATCGGGAGGCGTTGGAGCCGTTGCCTGTGGTCTGGTGCTCATTGGTGCTGGAAGCTATCTAGGTGGCAAGGTGGGAGAAGCTGGTGGCGAGTGGATGGGGGAATATCTTTACGGCAGCGGGACGCCATGATTACGTTCTGGAAAAGCTGGTGGGCATTCGCGTTCATGTTGTCGCCCTTCATCATCGGCTTGCTCGGTGTTGCGATCTTTTTCTTTCTCACCTATCGCCACTACGACACCATCGCCGCGGCTTTCGCCCACAGCCCGGGTCTCCAGCGTTCGCTTCAATCCTGGTCGGATGCCAGCTTCAAGCTGCGTTACTTGCGTATTCTCAACGTCGCCGGCCTGGTGCTCTGGCCAAGGTTCTTCATCCGCCGCGGACAAGTGGATGCCAGGGACATCCAGGCGTTTCCACCGGCCATCGCACGCTTGATCCGCATAGGCTGGTGGTCCTGCGCCACAGGGTCGGTCTGGTTGCTCATGGGTGTAGGCCTGCTCAAACTCAGCGGTGTGAAATGAAAGCCCCTCATCATTCCGCAGAGAAAGAAAAACCCCCAGGCACAAGGCCTGGGGGTGATTGGCATCGATGGGGGAGACGCCGTCCTTCAACTAGCGAGCGGCTACCTGTGCGCGGATGCCGCTCTCTTCGGTTCGACCGTAGACATCCTCCAGACGTTCGATGTCGTCTTCGCCCAGGTAGCTGCCGGACTGCACTTCGATGATCTCCAGCGGGATCTTGCCGGGGTTGGCCAGGCGGTGCACCGAGGCGATGGGGATGTAGGTGGACTGGTTCTCGGTGAGCAGGAACACTTTGTCGTCGCAGGTCACCTGGGCGGTGCCGGAGACCACGATCCAGTGCTCGGCGCGGTGGTGGTGCATCTGCAGCGAAAGCTGCGCGCCGGGCTTGACGGTGATGTGCTTGACCTGGAAGCGGCCGCCCATGTCCACCGAGTCGTAGCTGCCCCAGGGGCGGTACACGGCGCAGTGGTTCTGGGTTTCGCTGCGGCCGGCGGCGTCCAGTTCGTTGACCACCTTCTTCACGTCCTGCACGCGGTCGCGGTGGGCGATCATCATGGCGTCCTTGGTTTCCACTACCACGATGTCGTCCAGGCCGACCACCGAGACCAGCTTGCCGTTGCCGTGCACCAGGCAGTTGCGGCTGTCGTGCACCAGCACGTCGCCCTTGGTGACGTTGCCGTTGGCGTCCTTGTCGTGCACTTCCCAGATCGACGACCAGCTGCCGACGTCGTTCCAGCCGGCGGCCAGGGGCACCACGCAGGCGCGCTGGGTCTTTTCCATCACCGCGTAGTCGATGGAGTTGTCCGGGCAGCACTCGAAGGTGGCCGGGTCGATGTTGACCACCTCGCCCTCGTGCTGGCTGCGCTCCAGGGCCAGCAGGCAGGTGTCGTAGATGTCGGCGTCGTGGCGCTTGAGTTCTTCCAGGAAGCGGCTGGCGCGGAACAGGAACATGCCGCTGTTCCAGTAGTGCCCGCCTTCCTCGACGAACTGGCGGGCGCGGGCCTCGTCGGGTTTCTCGATGAAGCGCTCGACCCGCGCGACGCCGCCGGGCAGTTTGTCGTCGGCGTTGGCGCGGATGTAGCCGTAGCCGGTTTCCGGGCGGCTGGCGGGCACGCCGAAGAGCACCATCTCGCCCTTCTCGGCAGCCACGGTGGCCAGGGCCAGGGCGCGCTGGAAGGCGCGCGGGTCTTCCAGCACGTGGTCGGCCGGCAGCACCAGCAGCAGTTCGTCGCGGCCCTCGGCGACCAGCTTCATGGCGGCGATGGCCACGGCCGGGGCGGTGTTGCGGCCGAAGGGTTCGAGCAGGATGCCCTGGGTCTTGAGCTTCAGTTGTTCCAGCTGTTCCTGGAGGATGAAGCGGTGTTCCTTGTTGCTCACCACCAGCGGCGGCTCCATGCCTTCGAAGGCCAGGCGCTCGAGGGTCTGCTGGAACAGCGTGTGCTCGCCGGCCAGGGCCAGGAACTGCTTGGGATACAGCTTGCGGGAAAGGGGCCAGAGTCGCGAGCCGCTACCACCGGAAAGAATGACGGGAATCATGTGGGGTTTCTCCTTAAAGCGTTCATGCGTTCTGTGGGGCGCCGGGCGCCGTTACCGTTTCGGGTGACCTCTCCGTGCGGGCCGTCTTGGCAGCTCGCTGGTTTTTTTCTGCCGGTGTGGCCGGTCTTTTTGTGGTGTTCTTTTTGGTGATTTGGTGTGGGGGGCGTTAAGAGCCCCTCTCCCCAGCCCTCTCCCTGAAGGGAGAGGGGGTTGTTCGGCGTGAAGGGGCGCCACCTCGCTCGCCGGCTTGCGCGGAGCTTTCCGCTTGCACGGATAGCTCCCTCTCCCTTCAGGGAGAGGGCGGGGGGAGAGGGCTAGGGCTTCGCGCCGGGGTGTCATGGAGTGAGCCTCAATCCGCCTTCACCGGCCGCTTGACCCACACCGGCGACAGCTTGCCGCCCTCGCCGGTGACGTACAGGCACACCACCTCGCCGCGTTCCAGGGTGACGGGCTTGAGGTCGCTGACCTTCTTGCCGCCCTCGAACAGCGCCAGGTTCACCTTCACCGGGTTGATCTCGCGGTCGCCGTGGCTTTGCGGGGCGACGTTGCCGACCACTTCGGTCTTGCCGTCGGCGGTCTTCAGGGTCAGCGCCTGGCCGCTGAGGTTCTGCACCCGCACCAGGGCCTTCTGCTTGTTCTTGAAGGGCGGCTCGGGCACCAGCTTGGGCTGGCCGCCGGGCTGGCTGACCAGGGTGTAGTAGGCGTCCGGGTCGAGCTTCACCGGCAGGCTCTGGCTGCCGACCTTGGCGGTGTAGTTGCCTGGCGGGAGGAACTTGAAGTCGCTGGAGCCCAGGGGCGATACGTCGTTGAGCTGGGCGTTGCCGACGCTCACCGAGAGTTCGCTGTTGCCGGCGTTGTAGGCCCGCACGAAGGCCGAACCCTTGGGCGCCTGCGGGCCGTAGAGCGCGGCTTCGCCGGCGTGGGCGCCGAAGGCGGCCAGGCCCAGGGCCAGTGCCAGGGCGGGGGATTTCCAGCCGAGGGTCTTGGAACGAGTCATGGGGTGTACCTCCGTCTTCACTTTTTCATGGGGCGCGCTGGCGCCCTTGGCGTGGCGCTCAGTGCGCCGCGGTCAGGCCCGGCGGGTTGGCCGCCAGGCGTTCGTCACGGTTGCCGGCCGCGCGCAGCTGGGCCAGCCAGTCGGCATCGAACTGGCTGAGGTCGCTGTGCATCGGCAGGTAGCGTTCGGGGAATTCCCACACCAGCAGGCGCGGCGGCTTCTGCTGGAAGCCCGGGTCCTTGAGCAGTTCGAGCATGGGTTCGAGGGGGCCCTTGCCTTCCTTGGCGTAGTTGATCAGGTCGGTGGACAGCGCCTGCTTGAGCGCGCCGGCGAAGTTCCAGTGGGGGTTGGCGCTGTAGCTGGTGCCCACCAGGGCCACCTGCGGCTCGGCGCTGTCGCCGAACAGGTCGCCGCCGGCCGCGGCGTTGTCCTCGGCCGGGTGGGTCTGGCGCGCCTGCAGCTGGTCCGGCGCCGGTAGCAGGTCGCTGAACAGCGGGTCCAGGGGCAGGAAGGTCAGCAGGTCGCCCTTGTGTGGCGTGGCCTTGCTGGCGTCGGTGATGAAGGTCTGCTGCGGCAGGTCGAGGTTCTGCCCCTCGCGGATGCTCTGGGCCAGGCGCTGGGCCACGGCCTCGGCGCCCAGCGGCGTCCAGTGGGTGTCGGTGCGCAGGAACACCTGGCCGTTGTTCTTGGCCTGCTCCAGGGTGTCCAGCAGCTTGGGCGCGGCCATGCCGGCCTGGCGCGCGCGCTGCAGGAATTCGTCGTAGAGGCCGACGTGCAACTGGGCCGGCTGTTCCTTGCCGATGTACTCGGGGTAGATGCGCGCCTTGGCCGGGATGATCGCCAGCACCAGCTTCACGCCGCGGCGCTCCAGCTCCTGCTGCACGCCGCGCACCAGGGCCCAGTTGTCGTCCAGCTGGGTCAGGCTGGGCGCCGGCTTGAATTCCTCGTCGGTGTACAGCCAGCCGTCCTTGCCGATCACCACGCCCGGGCGGCCTTCGTCGAACAGGGCGTAGTCCAGCGCGGCCCAGAGGTTGGTGCCCAGGCGCTTGATGGGGAACTGGTCGTCGTAGTGGCCTTCGAAGGCGTGGGCCAGCTTGCCATTGAGCACCGTGGTGCCCTCGGCGGCGGCGAAGCTGGGGAAGGCCTTCAGCGACCAGCCGGCCAGGCCCAGCAGTATCCCGCCGAAGGCGGCGACGTAGGCGTATTGCAGGGGTTTGCTGATCTTGGAAACGTAAGGAGTCGGTTGCATGGTCCGGCCTCGCTCAGAACTGGAAGTAGAGGAAGGGCGAGTAGCTCTGCGCCGAGAGCTTCAGCACCGAGGCGGCGAACAGCGCCAGCAGGGCCACGCGGGTGGCCAGCACGGGCAGCTGGGTGAGCCAGTGCGGGCGGTACACCGCCGCGCCGCTGCGCGAGTAGGCGATGGCCGCCGGGTCGTTCTCGGCATCCTGCGGGCTGCGCGGCTGGGCGCTGGCCGGGCCGTCGGCGGCGACGTCGTCGGTCTTGGCCGCGGCCTTGGGCGCCTTGCTCTGCAGCGGCTGGTTGTAGAACTGGCGCAGGCCGAAGACGGCCAGCACCACGTAGGCCACCACCAGGGTGCCGACCTGCAGGCCGGTGAGGCTGGCGCGGCTCTGCTCGGACAGGCTCCAGTCGCCGAAGCTGAACATGGCTTCGTACATGCGCCAGGCCACGTGCAGGTTCTCGGCGCGGAAGATCACCCAGCCGATGATCACCAGCAGGAAAGTGAAGGCCCACTTGAGCGGGTTGAGCACCCGCGGCGCGGCGTTCACGCCCAGGGCGCGCTCGATGGCCAGCCATACGCCGTGCCAGGCGCCCCAGATGATGTAGGTGACGTTGGCGCCGTGCCACAGGCCGCCCAGCAGCATGGTCAGGATCAGGTTGCGGTAGGTCTGGAAGGTAGTGCCGCGGTTGCCGCCCAGGCTGATGTACAGGTAGTCGCGCAGCCAGGTGGACAGGCTGATGTGCCAGCGCCGCCAGAACTCGGTGATGGACTGGCTGATGTAGGGCTGGTTGAAGTTCTCCATGAAGCGGAAGCCCATCATCAGGCCCAGGCCGATGGCCATGTCGCTGTAGCCGGAGAAGTCGAAGTACAGCTGCGCGGTGTAGGCCAGGGCGCCCAGCCAGGCGTCGCCGGTGGTCGGGTCCTGCAGGGCGAAGCAGTGGTCGGCCAGGGCCGCCAGGGTGTCGGCGATGAACACCTTCTTGACGAAGCCCTGCATGAAGCGGGTGCAGCCTTCGGCGAACTTGTCCAGGGTGTGGGTGCGGTGGTTGAACTGGTCCACCAGGTCGCGGAAGCGCAGCACCGGGCCGGCGATCAGGTGCGGGAAGATCGCCACGAAGGCCGCGAAGTCGATGAGGTTGCGCGTGGCCGGGGTGTCGCCGCGGTACACGTCGATGATGTAGCTGATCGACTCGAAGGTGTAGAAGCTGATGCCGATGGGCAGCAGGATGTGCGTCAGCACGAAGGGCTGCATGCCGAACGAGGTGATGATCTGGTTGAGGCTGTCGACGCCGAAGTTGGCGTACTTGAAGTAGCCCAGCACGGCCAGGTCGACCACCACGCCGAGGATCAGCCAGCGTTTGGCCGCCAGGGTGCGCACGCCGGCGGCACCGATGCGCAGGCCGATCCAGTAGTTGAACAGGGTCACGCCGGCAAACAGGGCGAGGAAGTCCACCCGCCACCAGGCGTAGAAGACGTAGCTGGCCACCAGCAACAGCAGGTTGCGGTAGCGGTTCCCGCTCAGGTAGTACAGGCCGAGGAAGATCGGCAGGAACAGGAACAGGAACACGTTGGAAGAAAAGACCATTGCCCGTCTCGCTCTGGAGCTTCGTACCCAGGGTGGCTCCAGCCCTTCCGGCGCCGTATGGCGCGCAAGGAAAAGGCCGGTGTCACCCGCCAGTTCCTCCCCGTTTTGTCGCTAAGGTGGTGCGCCCGCCCGGCGTCTTTATTGCGCTTGGGTCGGGGGTGGCTGGGCCCGTCTTCGTTGCGGGGTTCAGCCGGGTGTTTCGGTGTTGCGGGGAGGTTCTTGCCCTCTCCCTAACCCTCTCCCTGAAGGGAGAGGGGACTGTTCGGTGCAGGTGGAAACCGTTGTGTCAGCCGGCACGTGCCGGCCTGCACCCCACTCCCATTGAGCGCATCAGCTCCCGCCGTTGCCGCGGTTGAACACCTTCGTCACATCCCCGCCGAGGCGGAAGCTGTTGAACGGCTCCATCTTCCTGCGCCAGTCCTGGGTCTTCGGCGCGCAGCTGTAGAGCGCGCAGTAGGGCTCCAGCCAGGCGAACTTGCTGTTTTCCTTCAGGTCGCTCATGTCCTGGTCGTTGCCGGCCCGGCGGTCGAAGTCCTGCTGGTCGTCCACCCCCTGCATCACCCTTTCGGCCAGGCGTTGCAGGGCGCCGTTGTTTTCCTGGCGCAGGTCCACGCCGTTGACCTGGGCGAAGGCGGCGATCATCGCCAGCGGCGGCAGGCTGTAGTTGTGGTAGGACAGGGCGCGCTGGCGGCGCTTGAGTTCGTTGGGCAGGTAGCCCTGGGCGTCGACCTGGCTGGCCGCCACCTTGAATTCGCGCACCGACCAGTCGAACAGGTCGCGGCGGTTGGTCACCACGGCGGTGGACATCACCGACCAGGCGGCCCAGTAGCTGTGGTTGTTGATCTTCTTCAGTGGCAGGTTGCTCCAGTCGCTGACCACCTGGGTGCCGAGCTTGCCGAACCACTGCTCGATCTGCGCCGCCTGCTGCGGGTAGGCCGCCAGCGGGCGGCTGCTGGAGAACTTCAGGCGCAGGTAGGACGAGGACAGGCTGCCCAGGGCCCATTTGCGCATGGACTTGCCGGTGTGGTTGAAGTCGCCGCTTTCCAGCGCATCGGCTCGGGCCCAGGTGGTCAGCCAGTTCAGCGCGCAGTCCAGGTCGCCCTTGTGGCCGCTGCGCATGTACTGGGTGATCAGCTTGGTGGTGCCGCGCTCCATGTCGGTGATGTCCTTGATCTGCGCGCGGAACTTGCCTTCGGCGGCCATGTTGAGGGTGGCGCGCGCCGAGTCGGAGCCCTCGTACTTGCTGGTGAACTGCAGCGAGCCGGTGTAGGGCGTGGGCACTGCCGGGCAGCTGTCGGCGTCGCCCTTGCGCTCGCCGACCGCGGCGAAGTAGCCCGGCGGCGGCACCAGGTCGGCGGCCTGGCTGCTCTGCCCGTAGAGGGCGGCGAGGCTGCTCAGGGCCATGGCCGGCCACAGCAGGCGCAGGCCCTTGTTGCGGGAAAGTCGCTGGATGGACATGGATTACCTCCCGGCCACGGTACTGGCGGTGGCCTTGATCTGCGGGGTCTGGCACAGCTTCGCCTCGACCTCGAGGCCGGCCGGCATGTCGTCCGGCGCCTCGATCTCCAGGGAGAGGAACTGCTGGTCCGGCCAGTCCTCGTCGTTGCGCAGTTCGAAGACGTAGCGCCCGCCGGTGTCGACGGCCTTGGACTGCTCGATCTTCAGCTGCTCGCGGCGGCCGTTCATGTACCAGACGGTGTTCTTCAGCTCGTGGATGCCCGGGTCGCTGTAGGTGACGTCGGCGGTGTAGCTGCCGCTGCGGATCGGCAGCGCCGCGCTGTTGAGCAGCACCTCGTTGCGCCCGGCGTGCAGCTTGACCTTGCGGCTGAGCACGGCCTTCTGCTCGGCGCAGCCGTTGGCCACCAGGGGCATGGCCTGGCGGTAGAAGCTCTTCTGCGCCATGTCGTAGTGGGTGGCGAATTCCCAGACCAGGATCTTCGGCGGCTTGTCGTGGAACTCCTTGCTGGTCAGGTAGGCCAGCAGCGAGCTGTCGAAGCCGCCGCCGGAGACGGCGTTGTTGAGGATGTCGACCTTGCCGTACTGCTCCAGGAAGCCGACGAAGTTGTACGCCGGGCCGCTGTTGGAGGTGCCGACCACCGCCACCTGCGGGTCGCCGCCGTCGCCGAACAGGTCGCCGCCGCCGCTGTCGCCCACCGGCTCGGTCTCGAAGCGGTCGACGTACTGTGGCGCGTAGCTGCTGCCGCACAGTTGCGCGGCGGCCTTGTGGAAGGTGCCGAGCTTGGACAGCAGGCCCACGCGCTTGCTTTCGAATTCCTTCTTCGGGATGTCCGCATAGGCGGGCATCTGCTTCAGCGTCTCGGCGGCGATCTTGGCGCTGCGCATGGCGCCGTAGGGCGTCCAGTGGTGGTCGCCCTTGAAGTAGTAGGGGTGGGCTTCCTTCTCGTCGAACAGCGGCGAGAAGTCCGGGGTGTAGATGCCGGCCTCGCGGAACTTGGCGATGGTCGCCAGGTAGTTCTTCTTCGCCAGTTCGTAGTCGAACGAGGCCTTCTCCTCGGGGCTGAGCTTCTCGCGGTTGATCAGCCCGCGGGTGGGCTGGTAGACCACCATCAGCTCGACGCCGCGGCGCTCCAGCGCCTCACGCAGCGCCTTGAGTTCGCGCCAGCCCTCGGGCGTGGTGCCGAAGTCGGTGCGCAGGTCGTAGGTGGTGCGGAACAGCCAGTCTTCCTGGGCCGGCACCAGGTGGGTGAAGAAGCCCAGGTACTTGGTGTTGTAGGCCTTGTCGTCGGCCGCGGCCGGGCACAGGCCGGCGGCGGGCAGGGCGCTGTAGGTCGGCGCGCCGGCGTCGGCGGCGCCCGCAGCAAGAATACCGTGGGCCAGCAGCAGGCCGGCGGCCAGAGTCGACAGGCGCAGCAGACGATGGGGGCGGATGGTCATGGTACGGGTCCTCAATTCTGCAGTTCGGCCTGGCTTTCCACGGGGTCGATCAGCACGGCGCGCTGCTGGCGCACGAGCAGGTCGAGGATCTGGTCCTGCTTCTCGCCGAGCACGCCGTTGAAGCTGATGCCCGAGGATTTGGTCGGGCCGAGCATGGCCACCTTGTAGAGTTCCAGCGACAGCGGCGAATCCACCGACAAGGGACCTGAGCCGTTGCCCACCAGCTTGCCGCCGACCACGATGAGCGACACCTTGGTGTCGAAGGGGTCGAGGTCGATGTTGCGGTCGGTGTTGGACAGGTCCTTGATGTGCCCGTACACGCCGATCAGCTTGTTGCCGGCGGCGAGGTTCTCGTACAGGCGGATGTTCACGCTGTTGCGGATGCGGATGCCGTGGCGCCGGTTGCCCAGCACCTGGTTGCCGTAGATCAGGTTGTCGCCGCTCTCGTACAGGGTGATGCCGTCGGAGTGGTTGCGGTACACCTCGTTGTAGGCCACCAGGTTGCGCTCGGAATTACGGTCCAGGACGATCCCGGAGAGGTGGTTGTCGTAGGTCTTGTTGCGGAAGATCCAGCTGTCGTTGACCTCGCGCGAGACGATGATGCCGTGCTTCTTCTTCGTCCCGTACACGGTGTTCTCGGCGATGATCAGGCGGTGCGAGCGGTCGTGCGGGTCGATGCCGTAGATGACGTTGTCGCGGTAGGTGTTGCCGCGCACCACCAGGTCGTCGGCCTCGTAGCAGTAGAAGCCGTACCAGTTGTCGACGAAGGTCGAGCCGATCACCCAGCCCTTGGGCCGCGGACGCTTCATGGTCTTGTCCATGCCCGGGCTGTACTGCGAGATGGAGATGCCGTAGGCCTTGGAGGCGTTGTAGCCGAAACTGGTGAAGGTGCTGTTCACCAGGTAGGCCTCGGCGCCGCCCCAGGACACCAGGAACGGGCGGAACTCGTTGGGGCTCTTGAACCAGGCCGGCTCGCCGCGGGCTTCGTTCCAGGCGGTGACCTTGGTATCGCGCACGAACAGCTTGCCGTCGTTGACCAGGAAGGCGCCGCGGTCCTGGGACAGGCGCAGTTCCCTGACCTTGCCGTCGATCTCCAGGGTCGCGCCCTGGCTGACCACGATGGGCAGGCGGGCGACGAACACGCCGGGCTCGACCTGCTCCAGCGCCTTGCCGAGCTTGCCGGCCAGCTGCGCGAGGTTGACGTAGCCGCCCTCGATGAAGATGGCCTGGGGCATCTGCCGCTGGCGCTTGACCCACTCGGCCAGGCGGTTCTGCCCGCCGGTGAATTCCTTCAGCGGCTGCTGTTGCACCATGCGCTGCACCACGGCCTTGCCGCCGGGCTTGCGCACGATCTTCTTCGCCACCGCCTCGGCGGTGTAGCCGGAGAGGTCGGGCAGCTTCGGCGGGGCCAGGTGCAGCGGGCCCTCGGGCAGCGCGGTGACCGTGTAGTTGCCGGTTTCCTTGAGGCCCTGGACGTGGCCGGGCTGGTTGGCCGGCGAGGGCTGCTCGCTGGCGTCGGCGTCCTTGGCGTTGGCCGCCGGGGTCGAGGCCCAGGCGGGGCCCGTGGCGACCAGCAGGCCGCCGAGCAGCAGGGCGGCCAGGGGTAGCGGATGGCGGTTCATGGTGGGTTCTCCCTGTGGGCGTGGAGCCGGAAGGCGCTGGGCCCCCGCGTGCGCGGGAGTGACGGTCGCCGGGCGGGGGATGCGAACCCCCGCGCTCCCCGTGCCCGTTCGCACGCGGGAGGGGTTTTCCGTCATCCCCGCGAACGCGGGGAACCAGTGACTGCCAGCTCGCATCGCCCTGATCCTCAGAAGCGCCAGATGAAATCGACGAAGGCGTGGTGCATCGTCGAGTCGACGTGGCTGCCGTAGGCGTCGCCGGGCTTGAAGACGCCGCCGCGGAAGCGCACCAGGGCCGAGGGCTCGTCGATGTACTGGCTCATCGAGGCGGGCAGCAGGCCCTGCTTGAAGTACTTGGTGACCACCAGGTCGACTTCCTGGCCGATGTCCTTGGAGTTGTTCTCCAGGGGCGCGGTGATGCCGCTGTTGCCGATGTCCGAGTCGCCGTCCACGCGCCAGAACTTGTGGTACACCACGCTGGCGTCGTAGTCGTCGCGCAACTGCCAGGCGCCGAACAGGGTGGCGTCCTGCAGGTTGGAGAGTTCGCCGCGGAAGGCCTCGCCGAAGCGGTGCACGCGGGCGCGGGTGCCGGTGAAGTTGGAGCGGTTGCTCTGCAGGCCGGTCTGTTCGTACTGGTCCTCGCCGTCGTGGCCGCCGCCGCTGCCGCGGGCGTAGCCGACGCCGGCGCGCCACTGCTCGTCGATGTTCCAGCGCAGGCCCAGGTCGATGCCGTAGGCGTTGACGTCGCCGCTCTGCTTGCCGGTGGCCACGCGCTCGCCGTCCACCGCGGCGCTGGTCAGGCGGTCGCGGTTGCCGCTCAGCCAGGTGGCGCTGGCCCAGTAGTTCAGCGGCATCTGCGAGCGGTAGTTGTAGCCGTCGCCGTTGGCCTCGATGCCGACCCAGGTGAGGTCGCCGGTGGAGCGCTTGTCCAGCGAGTCGATGGTCTCGCCCGCATCCGGCAGATTGCCGCTGTCATCGCTGTGGTGCAGGCGCAGGCCCACCCAGTGGTGCGGCGCCCACTGCGTGGAAATGTCGCCGAAGACGTGGGTGCGGTCCTCGTCTTCCGGCGCCAGGTCGGTGATGTCGGTGCGGTACTCGGAGAAGCGCTGGGCGGCGCCCAGGTGGGCGCGCAGCAGAGTGGTGTCGAAGGTCCAGTTCAGCGCCTCGATGTTGGTGTCCTGCCACATGCCGCTGTCGTCGCGCAGGCGCTGGCGGCCGAAGCGCAGGTGCTCGCCGGGGTACTGGGTGAGGCCGGCGTAGTCCACCCAGAATTCGCGCAGGGCGAGGTAGGCGTCGTCCGGCTCGCGCTTGTTGTCGCCGCTGTCGCGGCCGCTGGCGTCGACTTCGTCGGACTGCAGGGTGTCGGTCTGGATGGTGTCGGTGGCGGCCACCGCCTGGCCCATCACGTAGGCGCTCCACTGGCCCCACTGGCCGAAGGCCCAGGGCCGCAGGTCGATGCCGATGCCGTTGAGGTCGCCGCCGTGGGCGGTGCCCAGGTCGCGGTCGTCCTCGGACTCGGCGGTGATCTTGATGTCGATGCCGTAGTTCTTCGGCGGCGTGTCGTCGGCCCAGGCGCCGGCGGCGAACAGGGTGCCGGCCAGGCTCATGCCGGCGCCGAGCATCGCCGGGAACAGCCGGGCGCGGCGGATGGCGCGGGCCAGGCGGATCGGTTGGAACAGCGGGGCGGAGGTCGGGTCGGGGCGCTTCATAGGCTTTCTTGTTCCTGTTCGTTCTGCATGAGGCTGACGGTGGCCTGCCAGTTGGCGCCGCGGGCCTGTTCCTCGCGCTTGAGCAGCTGCTGCGCCTGGCTCAGTTCGGCCGGCTGCAGCTGTGGTTGCAGTTCGCTCATCAGGTCGCCGGCCTGGGGTATCTGCTGGCGCTGCGCCAGGGTGCCGAAGACGTAGGCGTTGACGCGATTGGGCTGTACGCCGCGGCCTTGCGACCAGAGCTGGGCCAGGGCCATGTCGGCGCTGGCCTGGCCTGCGCGGGCGGCGATCAGCAGGTGGTCGGCGGCCTTCTGCGGGTAGACCTTGCCGAGGAAGCCGCGGCGGTAGATCTGCCCCAGGTAGTAGTGCGCCTGGGGTTCGCTGGCGGCGGCCTTGAGCAGGTGCTGCTCGGCCTTCTGCGGGTCCTGGGGCATCCACTTGCCGTCGTAGTACAGGCGCCCGAGCAGCAGCTCGGCGCGCGGCTGGGCGGCGTCCTGGGCCTTCTTCAGGTAGTCGAGCATCTGCTCGACGTCGCCCAGCTCGGGGTAGTCGTACTGCAGCTTGGCGAGGTCGACCCAGGCCGCGGGGTAGCTCGGCGCCAGTTCGTTGAGCAGGGCCTGGGCGGTCTGCGGGTCGGGCTTGCCGAGGTCGGCGTCGGCCAGCACCTGGGCCACCGATTCCACCCGCTCGGGCGGTACCCGGCCGGCCTTGTGCGCGGCGCGCAGGCGGTCGAGGTGGGCCTTCTGCTTGTCCGCGTCGCCCTGCACCTGGTAGACGGTGGCCAGCTCCATCCAGCACACGTCCATGCGCGTCAGCCAGCGCTGGCAGACCTGCTCGATCTCGCCCAGGTGCTGGTTGTAGGTGCCCTGGGTGCGGTACAGGATGATCTGCGCCAGGTCGGCCTGGGGCAGGCCCTGGGCGCGCCACTGGTCGATGCGCTGCTGCGGGTTCACGCCCGGCCAGGCCTGCGGGTACTGTAGGTAGAGCACGATCAGCGGCACCAGGGCGCTGTCCTCGCCCTCGTTGAAGGCGCGGTTGAGCAACTGCTCGGCCTCGCGGTGCTCGGCGTCGGTCGCGCCGGGCTTGGCCGCCAGCCACTTGCCCAGGCGCGCGCGGGCCCGCGGCGAGGTCTCGGCGGCGTCGCGGTAGAGCTTCTCGGCGCGGGCCTGGGCCGCGCTGTCGCCGCTGGCGGCCTGCATGTCGGCCAGGCCGATCTGCGCGTCGGTGTAGCCGAGGGTGGCCAGGGCCTGGTAGTTGGCCTGGGCGGTGGCGATGTCGCCGCGGGCCATGGCTTCGTCGGCCAGGCGCTGGTCCGGCAGGCCGGCGCAGCCGGCGGCCAGGCCGATGGCCAGGGCCAGGGCGGCGCCGCGCAGCGGATGGTGGGCGATGGCGTTCATGCTTGGGTCCTCAGCGCGCGGTGGCCATGGCCATGGCCTTGTTCAGCAGGGTGCGGCCGGGCAGGCCGCCGATGCTGACTTCCGCCGGGCGCCCGGCGAGCTGGCTGTCCAGCGGCTGCTCGGGCTGGATCTGCGCGCGGATCTCCGACGACAGGTCGCCGTCCACCGGCGCGGTGCGCAGGATGCGGCCGCTGCGCACTTCGCTGTCGCCGGCGACCTGGAAGTGCACCAGGGTGCCCGGCGAGAGTTCGGCGGCGTTGCGGTAGGCGAAGCGTGCCTCGACGGTGGCGCTGGCGTCGCGCGGGGCCAGGGTGAAGATCACGTCGCCCTTGTTGGCGTACTGGCCGTTGGCGACGCGCTGCTCGATCACCCGGCAGTCGCAGGGGCTGGTGAGGGTGCCCTTGAGCTGGTGGCCGAAGAGCTTCTCGATGTTGCCGGGGTTGAGCTGCTCGTCGGACAGGTTGCCCTTGAGCAGGTCCAGCAGGCTGGTGGAGAAGGTGGCGATGGGCGCGCCCTTGGCCACTTCGGCGTCCATCTGCACCAGGCTGTCGACGGTGCCCTCGCGGGGCATGGTGATCTGCTGGGCGGGGATGTTGACCACGCCGGAGTCGGCATGGGTGACGAAGTACAGGTTGTACAGCTGGTTGAGGATGAAGGCGAAGGCGCCGACGCCGACCACGAAGATGGCGGTGCTCAGTGTCACCGCGCGGATGCGCCCGAAGAAGCCCATGCCGCCGCCGGCGCCGCCGTGCTTGCGGGCCTTGGTGAAGTTCTCGCGCTGCAGGGTGTTGAGCATGTCGCCGACGCTGACCACCTCGCCGGCCAGGTACGCGGTGATCAGGTAGCGCAGGGCGGCGACCTCGCGCGGCTTCAGGTGCTGGAACTCGCAGCCGGTGCGGCGGCTGTCCGGGTCGAAGGAGCGCACCTGGAACTCCACTTCCAGGGCGAAGCTGATGCTGTCGATCTGGAACAGCAGCTTGCCCTTGTGGATGTCGCCGACCTGGATCGGCGCGCCGCTGGCAGTGAAGGCGAAGCCGCCGGCGGAAAGGTCCAAGAGCCTTGCGTCGACGCCCTCGCGGTTGGCGCCGATGTAGCGGATGCGCGCGGGCAGCTTGACCCGCGCGTGCTGGCGCTGGGCTTCGGATTCGTGCACGACGTTGACGTTGACGGCGGTATTCATGAAGTCGGTCCTATGTTCGAAACGGGTCGGATCGGCCGCGGGCCGGTTGCTCAAGGGGTCATACGATCGTCAGGAGTACGGCGACGAACACACTGGCGGCAGAGAAGGTCATGGCGCGCGAGGACCAGGTGTTGAACCAGCGCTGGTAGCTGTTCAGGCCGCGGTCGAGCTTGGTGCTCTGGCGCGTCCAGGACTGCTGGTCGAGGCGGAAGAACACGTAGATCTTCACCAGGGCGCCGACGATCTGGTTGTAATAGAGGATCAGCGGGTAGGCCGGGCCGATCGGGTGGCCGGACAGCGACAGCAGCAGGGTGAGGATCAGGCGGGTGATGCCGATCCACAGCAGGTACACCAGCAGGAAGGTGATGCTGTACTTGATGCTGGCGATGATCGCCGCCACCAGGCCCAGCAGGCAGGTCCACATGGACAGGCGCTGGTCGAACAGCACCACCGTGGTGAACCAGCCCAGGCGCTGCGGGCCCAGGGCCAGGGCGCGGGAGTTCTGCCGCAGGTTGTTGCCGTACCAGCGGAACATCAGCTTGCGGCTGGCCTTGACGAAGCTCTTCTCCGGCGGGTGCTCGACGGTGTTGATGGCCGCGTCCGGTACGTAGAAGGTGTCGTAGCCCAGGCGCATCAGGCTGTACCAGCTGGACTTGTCGTCGCCGGTGAGGAACTGGAAGCGCCCCAGGCGCCAGTGGTCCAGGTGGTCGGCCTCGACGTCGGCGATGAAGTCGGGGTCGGTGACCACCGCGGCGCGGAACACCGACATGCGCCCGGTCATGGTCAGCACGCGCTTGGACAGGGCCATGGAGCACATGTTGATGTGGCGCTGGGCGAAGCGCAGCTTGTGCCACTGGCTCATCACGTAGCCGCCCTGCACCTCGCAGAATTCGTTGGTGGTCAGGCCGCCGACCTGGGGGAACAGCTTGAACCAGCGCACCGTGGCCTGGACCACGCCGGGTTCGAGCACGGTGTCGCCGTCGATCACCGCCACCACCGAGCCTTCGTCGGGCATGTGCCGGGAGATGGCGCGGAAGCCGTGGGCCAGGCCGTCGCGCTTGCCGGTGCCGGGAATGCGCACGAAGTCCAGCTTCACGTGGGCGGGCGGGTTGAGCTTCTGCCACTGCTGCTTGATCAGCACCTCGTCGGACATCTCGACGATGGAGCAGACCACGGTGGTCGGGTAGCCGCAGGCGATGGCCTCCTGGATCACCGAGCGGTAGACCATGGAGGTGGTCATGGCGTCGATGCGGAAGCTGGTGACCATCAGGTAGACGTGGGACGGGTCCGCCGCCTTGCCGAGCTTGCGCAGGCGCCGCTTGTAGTGCGGGTAGACGACGTGGAGGAAGAGCATGCCGCGCAGGAAGTGCAGGCCGCCCATGGAGTAGCGCCAGATGCCCACCGCGCCGATGATCAGCAGGAAGTCGCGGGCATTGGGGTCGAACACCGTGGGGGGCACGATCAGCGCCAGGCCCATCAGCAGGCAGAGGAAGGCCAGCCAGCCGGTGGCTTCGCCGAGGGCTCGTTTGTATGCGTCCATGGTCAGGTCCGTCAGTCGCGTCTTGGCTTCGTGGGAACAGGTGGGCTCCCGTAGGAGCGAGCTTGCTCGCGAACCGCCCCGGCACCGGTACCGCCGGGAAGAGCGTTCGCGAGCAGGCTCGCTCCTGCGAAGAGCCGGCGGCGCTTACCAGCAGATGCCTTCGGCGCGCTCGTCGGAGCCGTGGGACATGAAGCCGATCAGGTCGACCACCTTCTTGCCCTGCGGCGCCTGGTTCACCACGTCGACGAACAGCTCGTCGCCGTTGCCCAGCACCAGCACGTCGGAGGTCTTCACCACCTGGTCGAGGTCGGAGACCAGCAGCGAAGAGACGTGGGGGATCTTCGACTCGATGTACTCCTTGTTCGCGCCGTGAACGCGGGCGTACTCGACGTTGCGGTCGAAGATCTGCAGCTCGTAGCCCTTGCCGATGAGCATCTCGGCCAGTTCCACCAGCGGGCTCTCGCGCAGGTCGTCGGTGCCGGACTTGAACGACAGGCCGAGCAGGCCGACCTTGCGGCTGCCGTGGGCGGTGATGATCTCGAAGGCCTTCTGCACCTGGTAGGCGTTGCTGCGCATGATCGAGCCGATCATCGGGTGCTCGACGTCCAGCTGGCCGGCGCGGTAGGTGAGAGCGCGCACGTCCTTGGGCAGGCAGGAGCCGCCGAAGGCGAAGCCGGGCTTCATGTAGTAGCGCGACAGGTTCAGCTTGCGGTCCTGGCAGACCACGTCCATCACCTCGCGGCCATCGACGCCGACGGCCTTGGCGATGTTGCCGATCTCGTTGGCGAAGGTGACCTTGGCGGCGTGCCAGACGTTGCAGGTGTACTTGATCATCTCCGCGACCTCGATGGACTTGCGGATGATCGGCGCGTCCAGCTCGCGGTAGATTTCCTCCAGCAGGTCGCCGGTCTGCGCGTCCAGCTCGCCGATGACGGTCATCGGCGGGAAGTCGTAGTCCTTGATCGCGGTGCTCTCGCGCAGGAACTCGGGGTTGGTGCCCACGCCGAAGTCGACGCCGGCCTTCTTGCCCGAGCAGTCCTCGATGATCGGGATCACCACGTTCTTCACGGTGCCCGGCAGCACGGTGCTGCGCACCACCACGGTGTGGCGGCCGGCCTTCTCGCGGATGGCGTAGCCGATCTCGCGGCAGACGCTCTCGATGTAGCCCAGGTCCAGGTCGCCGTTCTTCTTGCTCGGGGTGCCGACGCAGATGAAGGAGACGTCGCTATCCAGCACCGCCTGCTTGAAGTCGGTGGTGCCCGACAGCCGCGAGGTGCGGATGCCCTGTTCCAGCAGGGGCTCCAGCCCCGGTTCGACGATGGGCGACTTGCCGCGGTTGATCAGGTCGATCTTGGTGGTGGAAACGTCCACGCCGATCACTTCGTGACCACGGGCGGACAGGCAACCGGCGCATACTGCACCGACGTAGCCAAGACCAAAGATGCTGATACGCATCGTATTCACCTCTGCTTTGTCGAGCTGTTAAAAGTTGGCCTTCTGGCCAATTCCCTTTTGCTGCGGCGCCCCTGTCAGGCGCGCCGCTTCAGGCAGTCCGTGAGTGACTCGAATTTTCTGCACTCAATTCGGGCAGAGTTCCGCGGCATGCACTTTAATGTTTCAGGGTGATTGCAAAGTTAGAACTAATTGCACTCTTCTGATGCACTAAAGTTTGCTTTGGAGTTCTGCATTAATTTCATAACGCATTGAAATTATTCAGGTTGAACGAGTCCCTCGAGCAGCGCTCGATGCGTTTTCGAAAAACCTGGTTATGGGCAACAAACCCATGATGGGCGTTGCGGAAGTAGGATGTTCGAGGCCGCTCGATAGTTCCTGCCACCCATCCTGAGGAGTGGTCGGAATTAAATATCCAATCGCCATCAAATAAGGCGCTTTTGATATCAAGCTGAAACACGACTGTCGTTTTTGGCGGACTTGCAAAATGCAAGGATTGGAAAAAGTTCCGCGCTGATTCAGCCGTTTTACACTTCGTTCAGCTGCCGTTCAGGATGCCGGGGAGGGTGTTTCAAGGTATTTCGTGCAACTTGCAATCGTGAATTGCATGTAATGGCGGGGTGCTTTTAATGGCCAATGGATTACATGCGCGATGGCAAAAAAGGCGCTTTTCTGCCGTGGTGATGGCGCGCGGGAGCGAGAAAAATTTTTTCAATGTCTTGGCTGTTGCCGACGAACGGTAGTCTTGACCATTTTCGCCGTGTGGGTAATTCGGCGGCACATGGGGGCTGGAGGGGGATCGACGGTAGCGGGGGAGGGGGCGTGACGGCCGTTTGGCCGCCACTTTTCGGGGGCAGGTCAGGCGTCGGGGTGGTCGCGCAGGAACACCAGGCGGTCGGCGGAGGACTCCTCGGCGGTGAAGCGGTAGCCGGCGTAGTCGAAGTCCTTCAGGCCCTCGGGGTCGGTCAGGCGCTCCTTGATCACGTAGCGCGCCATCAGGCCGCGGGCCTTCTTGGCGTAGAAGCTGATGATCTTGTACTGGCCGTTCTTCAGGTCCTTGAATTCGGTGTCGATGATGCGGGCGTCCAGCGCCTTGCGCTTCACCGCGCCGAAGTATTCGTTGGAGGCCAGGTTGAGCAGCACGGCGTCGCCCTGCTCGGCGAGGTCTTGATTCAGCCAGGCGCTGATGCGCTCGCCCCAGAACTCATAGAGGTTGGCGCCGCGGGCGTTGGCCAGTTTGGTGCCCATCTCCAGGCGGTAGGGCTGCATCAGGTCCAGCGGCCGCAGCACGCCATAAAGGCCGGAAAGCATGCGCAGGTGGAGCTGGGCGAAGTCGAAGTCGGCGGCGTCGAAGTCCTCGGCGGCAAGGCCGGTGTAGACATCGCCCTTGAAGGCCAGCAGCGCCTGCTTGGCGTTGGCCGGGCTGAAGTCGGGGTACCAGCTGGCGTAGCGCGCGGCGTTCAGGCCGGCGAGCTTGTCCGACAGGCTCATCAGGCTGCCGATCTGCGCCGGGGTCATCTCGCGCAGCACGCCGATCAGCTCCTGGGCATCGTCCAGGTGCAGCGGCAGGGTGTGGCGGTCGGTGACCGGCGGGGTCTCGTAGTCCAGGGTCTTGGCGGGGGAAATCACCATCAGCATCGTGCGGTCTCCTCGAAGCGTCGGGCGATTGTAGGGAGTTGCCGGGGCCGGCTCCACCCATGGGGACGATAGGCGGGGCCAATGAGGAGGGGCGCAGGAAGACCGTCGGGCGCGGATAAGCCGATGATCGGATTAATAAAATTAGCGCCGTAACGCAGCCGCGCCAAGGTATTTCGTCAGCCGGCGAAAAAAATTCGCCTGATAAGGAAAAAGACTTTCTACCGTCACAATTTTTCCTGTATTTCTGGAGCCGTAGACCGCCGAACCCTGCAGACAGGTGGCGGCCCCGGCCCGTCCCTTGCTTGCACCTCTCTCGAGCCCCGGCATCGAGAGCCGGCGTCTCACCGCACGGCGGAGCGCTGTCACGGCATTCCGTCGTAACGCCCCCAGAATGAGGTGACACGCGTATGGATGACCACGGACGTTCCAGCACCACCCAGCCGATCTTCTACGTCCTCGACACCAACGTTCTGATCCACGATCCCAACGCCCTGCTCAACTTCCAGGAACACCACGTCGCCATCCCGATGACGGTGCTGGAAGAACTCGACAAGCTCAAGACCGGCAAGCACTCCGTCGCCGCCGAATGCCGCCAGGCCATCCGCCTGATCGACCAGGTGCTGGGTGAGGCGAGCCCGGAGCAGGTGGAGGACGGCGTTCCCATCCAGCGTGGCAAGAGCGGCCCCTGCGGCAGCCTGTCGATCCTCATGAGCAAGCGCGCCGAGCCGATCACCTGGCTGCCGGAGCACCTCAACGACAACAAGATCATCAACCAGTTGGTCGAGCTGCAGAGCCGCAACAGCAGCCGCCGGGTGGTGCTGGTCACCAAGGACATCAACATGCGCCTGAAGGCGCGCGCCTGCGGGGTGGCGGCGGAGGACTACCACACCGACCAGCTGATCGACGACGTGGCCCTGCTGCCGCGCGGCTACCACTCGCTGAACGGCTCGTTCTGGGACCGCGTCAGCAAGGTGGAGACGCGCCAGGACCACGGCCGCACCTGGCACCGCGTGCAGCTCACCGACAACCTGCCGGCGGTGCACATCAACGAGTTCATCGTCGACGAGCAGGGCTTCGTCGGCTGGATCAAGGGCATCCAGCAGGACGAGTTGCTGATCCTCGACCTGCACCAGGAGCCGCTGCTGCACCAGGAAGCCTGGGGCCTGCGCCCGCGCGACCTGTACCAGTCGCTGGCGCTGTACGCGCTGCTCGACCCGGACATCCACCTGGTCAACCTGTCCGGCGCCGCGGGCTCGGGCAAGACCATCCTGGCGCTGGCCGCGGCCATCGAGCAGACCATGGTCACCAAGCGCTACCGGCGCATCATCGCCACCCGCAGCGTGCAGGGCCTGGACGAGGACATCGGCTTCCTGCCTGGCACCGAGGCCGAGAAGATGGAGCCCTGGCTGGGGGCCATCACCGACAACCTCGAAGCCCTGCATTCGGACGACGAATGCACCCACGGCAGCGTCGACTACATCCTCAGCAAGGTGCCGTTGCAGTTCAAATCGCTGAACTACATCCGCGGCCGCAGCTTCCAGCAGAGCCTGATCCTCATCGACGAGTGCCAGAACCTCACCCCGCACCAGATGAAGACCATCATCACCCGCGCGGGCAACGGTTCGAAGGTGATCTGCCTGGGCAACCTGGCGCAGATCGACACCCCCTACCTGTCGGCCACCAGCTCCGGCCTGACCTACCTGACCGAACGCTTCAAGGACTTCCCCCACGGCGTGCACGTGACCCTGCAAGGGGTACCGCGCTCGGTGCTGGCGGAGTTCGCCGAGGCACATCTGTAAACGCGGAACCGGCCAGGCTCCTGCTGGGCTGGCCGGCGTACGCGAGTCTTCCCCGATGCACGGACAACCCCCTCTCCCTTCAGGGAGAGGGCTGGGGAGAGGGTTACAGACTTCGCCGCCACGCCAGCGTTTGGCCTGGACTCCGCACCCCCTCCCTAACCCTCCCCCGCAAGCGGGAGAGGGGACCGTTGGGCAGAACGGGAGGCCATGCAGTCAGCCGGCCCCACCGTAATTTCCGGCTAAAGCCGCTCTCCCAGCCGGCACGGACGGCCCCCTCTCCCTTCAGGGAGAGGGCTGGGGAGAGGGTTACGGACTTCGCCGCTGCTCCAGCGCTCGGCCTGAACTCGCCCCCCCACCCTAACCCTCCCCCGCAAGCGGGAGAGGGGACCGTGTGGGTAGAACGGGCGGCCATGCAGTCAGCCGGCCCCACCGTAATTTCCGGCTAAAGCCGCTCTCCCAGCCGGCACGGACGGCCCCCTCTCCCTTCAGGGAGAGGGCTGGGGAGAGGGTTACGGACTTCGCCGCTGCTCCAGCGTTTGGCCTGGACTCCGCACCCCCTCCCTAACCCTCCCCCGCAAGCGGGAGAGGGGACCGTTGGGCAGAACGGGCGGCCACGCAGTCAGCCGGCCCCACCGTAATTTCCGGCTAAAGCCGCTCTCCCAGCCGGCACGGACGGCCCCCTCTCCCTTCAGGGAGAGGGCTGGGGAGAGGGTTACGGACTTCGCCGCTGCTCCAGCGTTTGGCCTGGACTCCGCACCCCCTCCCTAACCCTCCCCCGCAAGCGGGAGAGGGGACCGTTGGGCAGAACGGGGGGCCATGCAGTCAGCCGGCCCCACCGTAATTTCCGGCTAAAGCCGCTCTCCCAGCCGGCACGGACGGCCCCCTCTCCCTTCAGGGAGAGGGCTGGGGAGAGGGTTACGGACTTCGCCGCTGCTCCAGCGCTCGGCCTGAACTCCGCACCCCCTCCCTAACCCTCCCCCGCAAGCGGGAGAGGGGACCGTTGGGCAGAACGGGGGGCCATGCAGTCAGCCGGCAGCTCCTGTTCGCGAGCAAGCTCGCTCCTACAGGTTGAGGCCGAACTTTGTAGTGGTCTAATTTCCCCGGACACCTCGATAGGTGGAAAATGCATCTATCGAGGAGTTTTTCATGACCACCAAACGCAGGACATTCGACGACAGCTTCAAGCTGCAAGTCGTGAAGATGATCAAGGACCAGGGGCTGACCGCTCCGCAGGTCTGTCGCGATCTGAATATTGGTGAGACAGCCGTCCGGCGCTGGGTTCAGCAGTACGAGGCTGAGCAATTGGGTCAGCCCGGGATCGGTAAACCACTAACATCCGAACAGCAGCGAATCCGGCAGCTGGAGCAGGAAAACCGCCAGCTCAAGATGGATAACGATGTATTAAAAAAAGCCACCGCCTTCTTTGCCCGCGAGCTGAAGTAACGTATCGCCTGGTTCGGCAGCTGCAACAGAAGGCTTATTCGGTGGCGTATGTCTGTCGGCTGCTGGGGGTCAGCCGATCGGGGTTCTACGAGGCAAACAGGCGTGCCGACACGCCAGCATCGGTTTGCCCCGTGACCGTGCAGCTCAAAGCGTCGTTTGATGCGAGTGGCGGCTGCTATGGGAGCCGTCCGTTACGTAAAGCGTTGCGCGCCAAGGGTATGGAAATCGGCGTTTATAAAATTCGTCGCTTGATGCGTGCCAACGGCCTGCGTTCGGCTTGGAAGCGTAAGTTTGTGCACACGACCGATAGCAAGCACGACCTGCCAGTTGCCGACAATGTACTGAATCGTCAATTCGAGCCTGAGGCGGTAAACAAGGCCTGGGTAGCGGACATTACCTACATCCGGACCCGCAGCGGCTGGCTGTACCTGGCTGTGGTATTGGATTTGTTCTCACGCAAGATCGTGGGTTGGTCCATGGCCCCGAACATGCCTGCCGAGCTGGTGTGTAGTGCAATGCAGCTGGCAATTGCTCAGCGTCAACCGCCACCTGGCCTGATCGCCCACTCGGATCGCGGTAGCCAGTACGCCAGCGCAAGCTACAGAGCGTTGCTGGCGCGAAATGACATGCAGCAAAGCATGAGCCGTAAAGGTAACTGCTGGGACAACTCAGTGATGGAACGCTTTTTTCTGAGTTTGAAAATGGAGCGGGTATGGCGCCGCGACTACGCCAATCACGCAGAAGCGATACGTGACATCGTGGAATACATCGTTGGGTTTTACAACAACGAGCGGCTGCACTCGAAACTGGGATATCTGCCACCGACCGTTTACGAGCGGGCGATGGCGTCGAAACCACCTATCGAGGTGTCCGGAATTAGTTGACCACTACACTTTCCGTCCACGCCGAACGGCCCCCTCTCCCTCTGGGAGAGGGTTGGGGTGAGGGTGACGGACTCCGCCACCATTCCAGCGTCCGACCTGGACCCGCCCTACCTCTTTTTGTATACAATCCCCCCTCCTTTTTCACCTCTCGCCAGGCCCCCCACGGCCCGTCCAGGGCGTACACTGGTTGCCATCGCTCGTTCTACCCGGAGACCTTCCTTGCTGACCCATCTCGATTCCCAGGGCCGCGCCAACATGGTCGACGTCACCGACAAGGCGGTGACCTCCCGTGAAGCCGTGGCCGAAGCGCGGGTGCGCATGCGCCCGGAAACCCTGCGCCTGATCCAGGACGGCGGCCACCCCAAGGGCGACGTCTTCGCCGTGGCGCGCATCGCCGGCATCCAGGCGGCCAAGCGCACCCACGAGCTCATCCCGCTGTGCCACCCGCTGCTGCTCACCAGCGTCAAGGTCGAGCTGCAGGCCGACGGCGAGGACGCCGTGCGCATCGAGGCGCGCTGCAAGCTGGCCGGGCAGACCGGCGTGGAGATGGAAGCGCTGACCGCCGCCAGCGTCGCTGCGCTGACCATCTACGACATGTGCAAGGCCGTGGACAAGGGCATGACCATCGAGGGCGTGCGCCTGCTGGAGAAGCTCGGCGGCAAGAGCGGCCACTACCGTGCGGAGGAGGGCCGATGATCCGCGTGCAATACTTCGCCCGTTACCGCGAGGCCCTCGGCCTGGACGGCGAGCAGCTGGGCTGGAGCGAGGCCTTCGCCAGCGTCGACGGCCTGCGCGAGCACCTGCTGCAACGCGGCGGCGCCTGGCAGGTGCTGGCCGAGCAGAACCTGATGTGCGCGCGCAACCAGGAGTTGTGCGCCCTCGACGAGCCCCTCGCCGATGGCGACGAGGTGGCCTTCTTCCCCACCGTCACCGGAGGCTGAGGCCATGGCCGTGCGCGTCCAGGAAAGCCCCTTCGACCCCGGCGCCGAGGTCAACGCGCTGCATGCCGCCAACGTCGGCATCGGCGCGGTGGTCGGCTTCGTCGGCTACGTGCGTGACTTCAACGACGGCCGCGAGGTCGGCGGCATGTTCCTCGAACACTACCCGGGCATGACCGAGAGGGCCCTGGAGAAGATCGCCGGGCAGGCCCGGGAGCGCTGGCCGCTGCTGCGCCTGGAGATCCTCCACCGCATCGGCCGCCTGGAGCCGGGCGAGCCCATCGTCTTCGTCGGCACCGCCAGCGCCCACCGCCAGGCGGCGTTCGACGCCTGCAACTTCGTCATGGACTACCTCAAGACCCGCGCGCCCTTCTGGAAGAAGGAAGACACCGCCGAAGGCCCACGCTGGGTGGAAGGCCGCTGCAGCGACCAGGCCGCGGCGCAGCGCTGGGACAAATAGTCGCGCTACCTCTTCCGAGGAATGGGCAGGCCAGCCGCCGAGGCGCAGGCTGGCCGCAGTCTCATCCTTCCCCGGAGGCAGCCATGAGCCACCTGGCCACGCAGGACTTCCAGAGCCTGCAGATCGCCGTGCTGACCGTCAGCGACACCCGCACCCTGCAAACCGACGATTCCGGCCAGACCCTGGCCGACGCCCTGCGCGAGGCTGGCCACGTGCTGGCCGAGCGGCGCCTGGTGGTGGACGACATCCACCAGATCCGCGCGGTGGTCTGCGCCTGGATCGCCGACCCACGCATCCAGGTCGGGCTGGTCACCGGCGGCACCGGCTTCACCGCCCGCGACAACACCCCGCAGGCCGTCGAGCCGCTGCTGGAGCGGCGCGTCGAGGGCTTCGGCGAACTCTTCCGCCAGGTCTCCCTGGGCGAGATCGGCACCTCCAGCATCCAGTCGCGGGCCCTGGCCGGCGTCACCAACGGCACCCTGGTCTGCTGCCTGCCCGGCTCGCCCGGCGCCTGCCGCACCGCCTGGCGGGAAATCCTCGCCGCGCAGCTGGACAGCCGCACCCGGCCATGCAACTTCGTGCCGCACCTGAAGACCCCGCCCAGGCCCGAGGGCGGCTGCGGCGGCGGCGCCTGTGCCTGCGGCAGCCGGTCATGAGCGGCTGCGGCTGTGACGGCCACGGCCTGAAACCGGTGGACGAGGCCCTGGCCGAGCTGCTGGCGCGCGCCCCGGCGCCGCCAGCGGTGGAGTCCGTGGCCCTGGCCGATGCCCTCGGCCGGGTGCTGGCCAGCGACCTGGAAGCCCCCTGCGACCTGCCGCACTGGGACAACAGCGCGATGGACGGCTACGCCCTGCGCGCGGCCGACGTGCCGGCGGGCGGCGGCAGCCTGGCGCTGGCCGGCTGCATCGCCGCCGGCGAGGCGGGCGACCAGGCGTTGCCGGCGGGTTGCGCTGTACGCATCTTCACCGGCGCGCCCTTGCCGCCGGGGGCCGACAGTGTGGTGGCCCAGGAGGATTGCCGGGCCGAGGGCGACCGCGTGTGGTTGCCGGCGGTCACGCTGGGCAGCCATGTGCGCCGCCGTGGCGAGGAACTGCGCCAGGGCGCGCCGCTGTTGCGTGCCGGACTCCGCCTGCGGCCCCAGGAACTGGGCCTGCTGGCCGCCGTGGGCCAGGCCCGGGTGCCGGTGTACCGGCGCCTGCGCGTGTGCCTGCTGAGCAGCGGCGACGAGCTGCGCGAGCCCGGTCAGGCGCTGGCGCCGGGGCAGATCTACAACGCCAACCGCTTCAGCCTCGGCGCCCTGCTGCGCCAATGGGGCCTGGACGTACAGGAATACGAAGTGCTGGTCGACACCCTGGCCGCCAGCCGCGACGCCCTGGAACTGGCCGCCGCCGAATGCGACGTGCTGATCAGCAGTGGCGGCGTCTCGGTGGGCGAGCGCGACCATCTCAAGCAGGCGGTCGGCGCCCTCGGCGAACTGCACCTATGGCGCCTGGCGATGCAGCCGGGCAAGCCGCTGGCCTTCGGCAGCGTGGCCGGCAAGCCCTGGCTGGGCCTGCCGGGCAACCCGGCGGCGGCGCTGGTCACCGCCCTGGTGGCGGCGCGGCCCTTCCTGCGCCGCGCCCAGGGGCTGGCCGAGACCGCGCTGGCGCCGCTGAACCTGCCGGCGGCCTTCGCCTGGCCGCAGCCGAACAAGCGCCGCCAGTACCTGCGGGCGCGCCTGGCCACCGACGCCAGCGGCGTCAGCCGGGTGGAAATCCATCCGCAGCAGGGCTCGGCCATGCTGCTGGCCGCCAGCTGGGCCGACGGCCTGGCGGTGGTGGAGGCGGGGCGCACCCTCGCCGCCGGCGAGCCCGTGGCCTACCTGCCGTTCAGCGAACTGTACGGCTGACGTCAGCCCTGGCCGCTGGCCTCGCCGAGGCGCGGCGGCCGTTCCATGCAAGGGGGAAGCATGCAACTGGTATGTCCGGCGGGCAGCCTGCCCGCCCTCAAGTCGGCGCTGCGCGAAGGCGCCGACGCCATCTACGTGGGTTTCCGCGACGACACCAACGCCCGCCACTTCGCCGGGCTGAACCTCGACGACCGCCAGCTGCAGGAGGGCCTGGGGCTGATCCGCGCGGCCGGCCGGCAGCTCTACCTGGCGGTCAACACCTATCCCGGCGCCGCCGGCTGGCCGCGCTGGCAGCGGGCCGTGGACCACGCCGCCGAACTGGGCGTGGACGCGCTGATCGCCGCCGACTGCGCGGTGCTCGGCTACGCCGCGCGGCGCCACCCGGACCTGGCGCTGCACCTGTCGGTGCAGGGCTCGGCGACCAACGTCGCGGCGCTGGCCTTCTACCACGAGCGCTACGGCATCCGCCGCGCCGTGCTGCCGCGTGTGCTGTCGCTGGCCCAGGTGCGCCAGGTGGCGGCGAACAGCCCGGTGCCGGTGGAAGTCTTCGCCTTCGGCAGCCTGTGCATCATGGCCGAGGGGCGCTGCCACCTGTCCTCCTACGTCACCGGCGAGTCGCCGAACCTCTGCGGCGTCTGCTCGCCGGCCAAGGCGGTGCGCTGGAGCGAGGAGCCCGAAGGGCTGACCTCGCGCCTGAACGAAGTGCTGATCGACCGCTACGCGCCGGGCGAGCCGGCCGGCTACCCGACCCTCTGCAAGGGCCGCTTCGTGGTCGACGGCCAGCGCTTCCACGCCCTGGAGGAGCCCACCAGCCTCAACACCATCGACCTCATCCCGCAGCTGGCGCAGATCGGCGTGGCGGCGGTGAAGATCGAGGGCCGCCAGCGCAGCCCGGCCTACGTCGAGCAGGTCACCCGCGTCTGGCGCCAGGCGCTGGACAGCTGGCGCCGCGCGCCGGAGCGCTACCAGCCGCAGGCGCAGTGGCAGGCCGCGCTGGAGAAACTTTCCGAAGGCCACCAGACCACCCTGGGCGCCTACCATCGTTCCTGGCAGTGAGGGAAAGCCTGATGAAACTCAGCCTGGGGCCGGTGCTGTTCTACTGGGACCGCCGGACACTCCTGGACTTCTACGCGCAGATGGCCGAACAGCCGCTGGACGCCATCTACCTCGGCGAGACCGTGTGCTCCAAGCGCCGCGCCCTGTCGCTGGACGACTGGCTGGGCCTGGGCCGCGAGCTGGCGCAGCAGAGCGGGGCGGAAATCCTCCTCTCGGGGCTGGCGCTGATCGAGGCGGCCTCCGAGCTGTCGGCGCTGCGCCGGCTGTGCGGCAACGGCGAGCTGCGGGTGGAGACCAACGACATGGGCGCGGTGCAGATACTGCATGGCCTGGGCGTCGAATTCGTCGGCGGCCCGGCGCTGAACCTGTACAACGGCCATGCCCTGGCCGAACTGCACGGCTGCGGCCTGCGCCGCTGGGTGCCGCCGGTGGAATGCTCCGGCGAGCAGGTGCTGGCGGTGCTGGAGCAGGCCCGGGAGCTGGGCCTGGAGGACCTGGAAACCGAGGTGTTCGCCTACGGCCACCTGCCCCTGGCGTACTCCGCGCGCTGCTTCACCGCCCGCGCGGAGAACCGGCCCAAGGACGACTGCCAGTTCTGCTGCCAGAACTACCCGGAGGGGATGTCGATGCTCAGCCAGGAAGGCGCGCCGCTGTTCACCCTCAACGGTATCCAGACGATGTCCGGCGAGCCGGGCAACCTGCTGGCCGACTACGCCTCGCTGCGCGACTGCGGCGCCGACCTGCTGCGCCTGAGCCCGCGGGCGCAGGGCATGGTGGAAGTGGTCCAGGCCTTCGACCGGGTGCGCCGCGGCGCCGCGCCGCCGCTGGCGGTGGAAGGTTGCAACGGTTACTGGCATGGCCGCCCCGGCATGCTGCGCAGCGATGAGGTGAACCTGTGCTGAATCTCGAAACCGGCGCCCTGCGCGCCGCCGAACGCCTGTTGCCGCTGGCCGCGCGGGTGCCCGCGCCGCTGCAGCGGGCGGTGCTGCAACGCGCCGCCAACCGCCTGTTCGCCGCGCCCCTGGCGGCTGGGGACTTCGACCTGCTGGAGGGCCACTGGCTGCGCCTGGAGGTGAGCGACCTGGGCCTGGGCTGGAACCTCACCCGCGGCCGCAACGGCCTGCACCTGGCGGAAGGCCCGGTGCCCAGCGTGACCATCCGCGGCGGCTGGCGCGACTTCCTGCTGCTGGCCGGGCGCCAGGAGGACCCCGACACCCTGTTCTTCCGTCGCCGCCTGGTGATCGAGGGCGACACCGAACTGGGCCTGGCGCTGAAGAACCTGATCGACAGCCTCGACCCCGACAGCCTGCCGCCCTGGCTGTGGAGCGGCCTGCAGCGCGCCGCCCGCAGCGTGCAGGCGCAGCAGGCCTGAGGCGGCGCTCAGGCGCTGCTGAGCAGGAGGAACTGCAGTTCCTCGTAGAGCATCTCGAAATCGTCGAGCGAACTGCTTTCGCCGTAGCGCTTGCGCAGCCCGTAGTCGGTGAGGGTGAGCGCGTGCGCCGGGATCACCCCATGGCGCGCCAGGCAGCCGCGCACGCAGTGCAGGTGGCAGCCGTCCAGGGCGAGGATCGGCCGGCCGGAGCAGGCCTTCTTCACCAGCGGCGGCACGTCGCCGCCGACGCCGGCGATGCAGGACATCTCCGCCAGGCCGTCGCGGTCCAGGCGCAGGGCCAGGTCATTGGCCAGCTGGGCCAGGTTGGAACAGCCGGAACAGGAATACACGAGGGGCAACTGGGACTTCGGGTGCATGGCGACCTCCGCGCAGTGAGTGCGCAGTGTCCGGCGGCGGCCAGGCGCGGCGACATGACCTGCGTCAATTCGTGCTGACGGCTACTCCTGTGGAGGTATGAGGGTTTTACATGGAGCCCCGGATTGCGCCGGTATGTCCGGTTATCGCGGACAAGGTCCGCTCCTACGGAGGAGGAATACCGTACCTCCCGGTAACCTGTAGGAGCGGGCCCTGCCCGCGATTCGCGCGCAGGGCGCGCTCCTACAAGGGAGTGGCGTGGGTGGGGTGGCGTAGGCGGATCTTATCCGCGAATCGCGCCGGTGGTTCCGGCCATCGCGGACAAGGTCCTACGGTGCCAGGAAGCACGGCTTTTCGTAGGATGGCGTTGAGCGAAGCGATACCCATCACCACGGCAGCATGGGTATCGCAAGCTCAACCCATCCTACGAAGAGCACCTCGGCGCAAGACAGTTGCTCCTACGACCGTGCTTCCCGGGAGCGTAGGGCGTATAACCGTTCGCGGTTATACGCCAATTGTAGGAGCGGGCCCTGCCCGCGATTCGCGCGCAGGGCGCGCTCCTACAGAGGAATGGCGTAGACGGGGTTGCGTAGCGGATCTTATCCGCGAATCGCGCCGGTCCGGTCCTGGTTTTCAACCCAGGCGGTTCTCCACCGCCCATACCGCCGCTTCCACCCGCGAGCGCATGCCCAGTTTGTGCAGCACGCGCTTGACGTGGACTTTCACCGTGCCTTCGGTGATGTCCAGCTTGCGGGCGATCATCTTGTTGCTGAAGCCTTGGGCGAGCTGGCGGAGGATCTGCCGTTCGCGGTCGGTCAGGTCTTCCAGGCGCTTGGGGTGCTCGTCGCCGCGCAGGGCCTGGGCCAGCACCTGGGTCAGTTGCGGGCTGACGCTGAGCTGGCCGGTGGCGGCCTGGCGGATGTGCTCCAGTAGGCGCTCGGGCTCCATGTCCTTGAGCAGGTAGCCGTCGGCGCCGGCGCGCAGCACGCTGATCACGTCGCCGCGGTCGTCGGACACGGTGAACACCACGATGCGCGCGTCCACCCCGTTCTCGCGCAGCGCGCGCAGGGTTTCCAGGCCGTTCATGCCCTTCATGTTGAGGTCCAGCAGGATCATGTCCGGGTCCAGCTCGGCGGCCAGGCGCAGGGCTTCCTCGCCGCTGCCGGCCTCGCCGACCACGCTGAGATCGTCCTCGAACTCCAGCAGCTGGATCACCCCGCGGCGCATCATCGGGTGGTCGTCCACCAGCAGGATGCGGGCTCGATCGTCGGTGGGGCTGGCGGTCATGGGGTGGACTCCTCGCGCTGACGTTGGGACAGGGGGTGTGGCTGGAAGCTCAGGCTGACGCGGGTGCCGCGCGGCTCGCGCGGGGCGATGTGGAAGTCGGCGCCGAGGGTCTGGCTGCGTTCGCGCATGATACTAAGCCCATAGTGGCCGTTGCGGTTCTGCGTTGGGTCAAGGCCCACGCCATCGTCCTCGATGCTGACCAGCACCTGGCCGTCCTCGTCCTCGGCCAGCACCACCCGCGCGCAGTCGGCGTGGGCATGGCGGACCACGTTGGACAGCGCCTCGCGGACGATCTGCAGCAGGTGGATTTCGTCGTTGGGGTTGAGCGGGATGTGCGCCAGGCGGTTGTCCAGCTCGATGGTCAGTTCGCCGCGCTCGGCGAACTCGCGCACCGTATCCTCCAGCGCCACCGCCAGGCTGGAGCGCTCCAGGCTCAGGCGGAAGGTGGTGAGCAGCTCGCGCAGCTGGCGGTAGGCGCTGTTGAGGCCCTCGCGCAGCTCGTCCAGTGTCTCGTCGATCTTCTGCGCCGGCGCTTCGCGCTTGAGCAGGGTGCCCAGGCGGCTGACCTGGATCTTCAGGTACGACAGCGACTGCGCCAGCGAGTCGTGCAGCTCGCGGGCGATGGTGCTGCGCTCGGCGAACAGCGCCAGGCGGCTTTCCTGCTCCTGCTGCAGGGTCAGGGCGAAGGTGCGGGCGATGTTGTCGCAGAAGGCCGCGATGCATTGCGCCTGCCAATCTTCCAGGCGCCCGCTGGCTTCCACGAACAGCTCGCCGAAACGGTGTTCGCCGCTGGCCAGGGGGAACATCAGCAGTGGTTGCAGGCCACCGCCCTCGCCACAGCTGTCGGCCCGGGTGCGGCAGGTGCCGCAGTCGCCCTGCAGGCAGAAGTCGGCGATGGCGCCGCTGGGGGTCAGCGAGTTGTAGGCGCGCTCGACGCCGTCCTTGTTCAGGCAGAGGGTCACCTTGCCAGCTTGCAGCACCTGCTCCAGCTGGCCCAGCAGCGGCCGCAGGCTGCGCTCGTCGTAGGGGTCCTGGCCGAGGCGGCGGGCGCTGGCGTAGAGCAGTTCCAGGCGCTGGTGGCTGTGGGAGAGGGCACGGGTCTTGTCCGCCACCCGCGCTTCCAGCTCGCCGTAGATGCCCTGCAGCTCCTCGGCCATCTGGTTGAAGCGCTCGCCCAGCTGGCTCAGCTCGTCCTCGCCGCTGTAGCTGACGCGCGCCTCCAACTGGCCGCGGCCCAGGCGGCGGGCGGTCTGCGTCAGCTCGCGCAGCGGGCCGACCACGTGGTAGCTGAGGTCGTAGAGGCTGACGAACACCACCAGCAGGCTGAGGAACAGGCACAGGCCCTGCACCGTGCTGAGCATCTGCGAGCGCTGCTCGGCGTTGCGCTGCAGGGTGCCGACGAAGGCGTCGATGTGCCCGACCAGGGTGTCGAGGGTGGCCAGGGCCGGGGTCTGGGCGACGTCCAGGCTGGCCAGTTCCAGGCGCAGTAGCTGGTGCTGGTGGCGCAGCGGGTCGTCGGCGTCGGCGCGTTGCAGCAGGCGCGCGATCTCGCTGCTTTCCAGGCGTTCGCCGAGGGTCCGGCGCAGCGCCTGGCGGCCTTCCGCCGAGGGTTCCAGGGCCAGGCGGTAGCTGAGCATGCGCAGCGAGCCGGCCTGGTTGATCACCGCCGCGTCCTGGTGCGAGTAGTCGGCGAACAGCAGGGCGCTGAACATGCCGGCCAGGGCCAGGGACACCAGCAGGGTGAGGTAGCAGCCGAAGCGCAGGACGATGGAGCGGCGCAGGGTCTGGCGGCTGGCGGGGGCCATACCTCCAAAGAACCGCTCGGCCGCATCAGGCTCCGAACGAGTGCCTGTATTCATTGAAAAAACCTTTTAAATCAAAGTGTTGTGCATGCATTTCGACGATACCCATTTGTAGGTAGCGGCGCACATCTGCCCATGAAACGGCCCCGGGCTCATTGATCGCGGTCAACGGACGCCGAATGGGCTCTGCCTAACGTGCGGCCAACGGCATCGACGAATGAGTGTTGGCCATGGCATCGCATCGACAGAAACAGTACTCCGTGCTCGGCATGAGCACACTGGCGTTCGCCGTGAATTTCGCGGTCTGGACGATGTTCTCGATCATCGGTATCCGCATCAAGGCGGAACTGGGCCTGTCCGAGGCGCAGTTCGGCCTGCTGGTGGCGCTGCCGATCCTCACCGGTTCGCTGGTGCGCCTGCCCCTGGGGTTGATCACCGACCGCTTCGGCGGGCGCATCGTGTTCTTCATCCACATGCTGCTGGTGGCCATCCCCATCTACGGCCTGGCCTTCGCCACGCAGTACTGGCAGTACCTGGTGCTGGGCCTGTTCGTCGGCCTGGCCGGCGGCTCCTTCGCGGTGGGCATCGCCTACACCTCTGCCTGGTTCGAGAAGGAGCGCCAGGGCACCGCCATGGGCATCTTCGGCGCCGGTAACGCGGGCGCAGCCATCACCAACCTTGTGGCGCCGCTGATCGTGGTCGCCTTCGGCTGGCGCATGGTGCCGCAGGTGTACTCGGTGGCCATGCTGGTGACCGCGGCGCTGTTCTGGTTCTGCACCTGGAACGACCCGGCCCACGCCAAGGGCGGCGAGGCCGACGCCAGCCGCGCCCGGCCGACCCTGGCCAAGCAGCTGGCGCCGCTTGCCGAGCTGCGGGTGTGGCGCTTCGGCCTGTACTACTTCTTCGTCTTCGGCGGCTTCGTCGCCCTGGCCCTGTGGCTGCCCAAGTACTACATCGCCGAGTACGGCCTGGACCTGAAGACCGCGTCCTTCATCACCATGCTGTTCACCCTGCCGTCGGGCCTGATCCGCGCCCTGGGCGGCTGGTTCAGCGACAGCTACGGCGCCCGCGCGGTGAACTGGGGCGTGTTCTGGGTATGCCTGGTGTGCCTGTTCTTCCTGTCCTACCCGCAGACCACCATGACCATCCACGGCATCCAGGGCGACCTCAGCCTGGGCGTGGGCCTGAACGTCTGGCTGTTCACCTTCCTGGTGTTCGTGGTCGGCATCGCCCAGGGCTTCGGCAAGGCCAGCGTGTACCGCATCATCCACGACTACTACCCGCAGAACATGGGCACCGTCGGCGGCATGGTCGGCGTCATCGGCGGCCTCGGCGGCTTCTGCCTGCCCATCCTGTTCGGCTACGCCGCCGACCACATCGGCGTGCGTTCCTCCTGCTTCATGCTGCTGTTCGGCCTGACCATCGTCTGCATGGTCTGGATGCACTACGCGATCAAGCAGCAGCGCCGCCTCGACGGCCGGGCCCAGACGGCCGACGTCGACCTTTCCCCTCTGACTTCCAGCCAATCCTGACGGAGTGCCGACATGGGCATGATCGCCAATTCCCAACTCAAAGCCGCGCGGGGGCCCCTGCTGGTCGACTGGCGCCCCGAGGACTCGCAGTTCTGGGCGCAGTCCGGCAAGCGCATCGCCACGCGCAACCTGTGGATCTCCATCCCGGCTCTGCTGCTGGCCTTCTCCGTGTGGATGATCTGGAGCACCGTCACCGTGCGCCTGAACGCCGTGGGCTTCGCCTTCAGCAACGACCAGCTGTTCATGCTGGCCGCGCTGCCGTCGATCTCCGGCGCCACCCTGCGGGTGTTCTACTCCTTCATGGTGCCGGTGTTCGGCGGTCGCCGCTGGACCGCGCTGTCCACCGCCTCGCTGCTGATCCCGTGCATCTGGCTGGGCTTCGCCGTGCAGGATCCGCAGACGCCCTACTGGGTGTTCGCCACCATCGCCCTGCTGTGCGGCTTCGGCGGCGGCAACTTCGCCTCCAGCATGTCCAACATCAGCTTCTTCTATCCCAAGAGCCAGCAGGGCACGGCCCTGGGCCTGAACGCCGGGCTGGGCAACCTGGGCGTCTCGGTGATGCAGTTCGCCGTGCCCCTGGCGGTGGCCGGCGGCCTGTTCGGCAGCTTCGGCGGCGAGCCGCAGCAGCTTTCCGACGGCGGCCGCCTGTGGCTGCAGAACGCCGGCTGGATCTGGGTGCCGTTCATCGCCGTGGTGGCCGTCGCCGCCTGGTTCGGGATGAACGACATCGCCGACGCCAAGGCCTCGTTCAGCGAGCAGTCGGTGATCTTCAAGCGCAAGCACAACTGGCTGATGTGCTGGCTGTACGTGGCCACCTTCGGCAGCTTCATCGGCTTCTCGGCCGGCTTCGCCATGCTCAGCAAGACGCAGTTCCCGGACATCAACCCGCTGCAGTACGCCTTCCTCGGCCCGCTGGTGGGCGCCCTGAGCCGGCCCCTGGGCGGCTGGCTGGCGGACAAGTTCGGCGGCGCGCGCATCACCCTGTGGAACTACGCGGCGATGATCGCCGGGGTGTTCGCGGTGATCGCCTTCCTTCCCGGCGACGGTGGCGCGGGCAGCTTCTTCGGCTTCCTCGGCGCCTTCATCGGCCTGTTCTTCTTCGCCGGCATCGGCAACGGCTCCACCTTCCGCATGATCCCGGTGATCTTCCGCAACGAGTGGGCCGCGCGCTTCAAGCGCGGCGGCTACAGCGAGGCCGAGGCGGCCCGGAACGCCAGCATGGAGTCGGCCGCGGTGATCGGCTTCTCCGCCGCCATCGGCGCCTTCGGCGGCTTCTTCATCCCCAAGGCCTTCGGCACTTCGCTGCACATGACCGGCAGCGCCGAGGGCGCCCTCTACGTGTTCGTCGCCTACTACCTCAGCTGCATAGTCGCGACCTGGTGGTGGTATGCGCGCAAGGGTGCGGAAAGCCCCTGCTGAGCCCCGTTTCGCGAGCCTGATTAGCGTTTGAACGCCCGGCGTAGACCGGGTTAGGAGATACAGATGAGTTACCTGCTCGACCGCCTGCAGTTCTTCAAGAAGAAACAGGGCGAATTCGCCGACGGCCATGGCGAGGTCTCCAACGAGAGCCGCGCCTGGGAGAACGGCTACCGCCAGCGCTGGCAGCACGACAAGATCGTGCGCTCCACCCACGGGGTGAACTGCACCGGTTCCTGCTCCTGGAAGATCTACGTGAAGAACGGTCTGATCACCTGGGAGACCCAGCAGACCGACTACCCGCGCACCCGCCCGGACCTGCCCAACCACGAGCCGCGCGGCTGCCCGCGCGGGGCCAGCTACTCCTGGTACATCTACAGCGCCAACCGCCTGAAGTACCCCAAGGTGCGCAAGCCGCTGCTCAAGCTGTGGCGCGAGGCGCGCGCCGCGCACAAGGACGCGGTGGACGCCTGGGCGAGCATCGTCGAGGACGCCGCCAAGGCGAAAAGCTACAAGAGCGAGCGCGGCCTGGGCGGCTTCGTGCGCTCCAGCTGGGACGAGGTCACCGAGATCATCGCCGCGGCCAACGTCTACACCGTGAAGACCTACGGCCCCGACCGCGTCATCGGCTTCTCGCCGATCCCGGCCATGTCCATGGTCAGCTACGCCGCCGGCGCCCGCTACCTGTCGCTGATCGGCGGGGTATGCCTGAGCTTCTACGACTGGTACTGCGACCTGCCGCCGGCCAGCCCGCAGATCTGGGGCGAGCAGACCGACGTGCCGGAGTCGGCCGACTGGTACAACTCCAGCTACATCATCGCCTGGGGCTCCAACGTGCCGCAGACGCGCACCCCCGACGCGCACTTCTTCACCGAGGTGCGCTACAAGGGCACCAAGACCGTGTCCGTGACCCCGGACTACTCCGAGGTGGCCAAGCTCACCGACCTCTGGCTCAACCCCAAGCAGGGCACCGACGCCGCGCTGGGCATGGCCTTCGGTCACGTCATCCTCAAGGAATTCCACCTCGACAAGCCGCGCGCCTACTTCGTCGACTACTGCCGGCAGTACACCGACATGCCCATGCTGGTGCTGCTGGAGCCGCACGGCGAGGGCGCCTTCAAGCCGACCCGCTACCTGCGCGCCGCCGACCTCGACGGCCAGCTGGGCCAGGACAACAACCCCGAGTGGAAGACCATCGCCTTCGATGAAACCAGCGGCGAGCTGGTCTCGCCCACCGGCGCCATCGGCTACCGGTGGGGCGAGTCGGGCAAGTGGAACATCGAGGAGAAGGAAGGCGGCCAGGGCCGCGAGACGCGCCTGAGCCTGAGCCTGATCGACGGCCCGGAACAGGCCTGCGAGGTGGGCTTCCCGTACTTCGCCGGCCAGCTGCACCCGCACTTCAAGGGCGTGGACAACGACGAGGTGCTGCTGCGCCGCGTGCCCTTCCGCGACATCCAGGGCGCCGACGGCAAGACCCTGCGCGTGGCCACCGTCTACGACCTGCAGATGGCCAACTACAGCGTCGACCGCGGCCTGGGCGGCGCCAACGTGGCCAACGGCTTCGACGACGCCGACACCCCCTACACCCCGGCCTGGCAGGAGCGCATCACCGGTGTGCCGGCCGCCCGCGCCATCCAGGTGGCCCGCGAGTTCGCCGACAGCGCCGACAAGACCCACGGCAAGGCCATGGTCATCATCGGCGCGGCGATGAACCACTGGTACCACATGGACATGAACTACCGCGCGGTCATCAACATGCTGATGATGTGCGGCTGCATCGGCCAGAGCGGCGGCGGCTGGGCCCACTACGTCGGCCAGGAGAAGCTGCGCCCGCAGACCGGCTGGGTACCGCTGGCCTTCGGCACCGACTGGAGCCGTCCGCCGCGGCAGATGAACGGCACCAGCTTCTTCTACCTGCACAGCTCGCAGTGGCGCCATGAAAAGCTGTCGATGCACGAAGTGCTCTCGCCCCTGGCCGACAGCAAGCAGTTCCCCGAGCACGCGGTGGACTACAACATCCGCGCCGAGCGCATGGGCTGGCTGCCCTCCGCGCCGCAGCTGGACCGCAACCCGCTGCGCATCGCCGCCGACGCCGAGCGCGCCGGGCTGCCGGTGCAGGACTACGTGGTGCGAGAGCTCAAGGCCGGCAACCTGCGCTTCGCCAGCGAGAAGCCGGACGACGCGCAGAACTTCCCGCGCAACATGTTCATCTGGCGCTCCAACCTGCTGGGCAGCTCGGGCAAGGGCCACGAGTACATGCTCAAGTACCTGCTGGGCGCCAAGAACGGCGTGATGAACGAGGACCTCGGCAAGGCCGGCGGCCCGCGTCCCACCGAGGTGGACTGGGTGGAGCAGGGCGCCGAAGGCAAGGTCGACCTGGTCACCACCCTGGACTTCCGCATGTCCTCCACCTGCATGTACTCGGACATCGTCCTGCCGACGGCCACCTGGTACGAGAAGGACGACCTCAACACCTCCGACATGCACCCCTTCATCCACCCGCTGTCGGCCGCCATCGACCCGGCCTGGGAGGCCAAGAGCGACTGGGAGATCTACAAGGCCATCGCGAAGAAGTTCTCCGAGGTCGCCGTCGGCCACCTGGGTGTGGAGCAGGACCTGGTCACCGTGCCGCTGCTGCACGACACCGCCAACGAACTGGCCCAGCCCTTCGGCGGCAGTGACTGGAAGAAAGGCGAGTGCGAAGCGCTGCCGGGCAAAACCATGCCCACCCTGCATGTGGTCGAGCGCGACTACCCGAACACCTACAAGAAGTTCACCTCCCTCGGCCCGCTGCTGGACAAGCTGGGCAACGGCGGCAAGGGCATCGGCTGGAACACCGAGAAGGAAGTGAAACTGGTGGGCGATCTCAACCACCGCGTGCTGGAGCCGGGCGTCAGCCAGGGTCGGCCGCGCATCGAGAGCGCCATCGACGCCGCCGAGGTGATCCTCGCCCTGGCCCCGGAAACCAACGGCCAGGTGGCGGTCAAGGCGTGGAACGCGCTGGCCAAGATCACCGGGCGCGAGCACGAGCACCTGGCGCTGCCCAAGGAAGAGGAGAAGATCCGCTTCCGCGACATCCAGGCGCAGCCGCGCAAGATCATCTCCAGCCCCACCTGGTCGGGCCTGGAAGACGAGCACGTGAGCTACAACGCCTGCTACACCAACGTCCACGAGCTGATCCCGTGGCGCACCATCACCGGCCGCCAGCAGTTCTACCAGGACCACCCGTGGATGCAGGCCTTCGGCGAAGGCTTCGTCAGCTACCGGCCGCCGGTCAACACCCGCAGCACCGACAAGCTGTTCAACAAGAAGCCCAACGGCAACCCGGAGATCACCCTGAACTGGATCACCCCGCACCAGAAATGGGGCATCCACTCCACCTACAGCGACAACCTGCTGATGCTCACCCTGTCGCGCGGCGGGCCGATCATCTGGCTCAGCGAGCATGACGCCAAGCGCGCCGGCATCGAGGACAACGACTGGGTCGAAGTCTTCAACGCCAACGGCGCCGCCACCTGCCGCGCGGTGGTCAGCCAGCGGGTGAAGGACGGCATGGTGCTGATGTACCACGCCCAGGAACGCATCGTGAACGTGCCCGGCAGCGAGACCACCAAGACCCGCGGCGGCCACCACAACTCGGTGACCCGCGTGGTGCTCAAGCCCACCCACATGATCGGCGGCTACGCCCAGCAGGCCTGGGGCTTCAACTACTACGGCACCGTGGGCTGCAACCGCGACGAGTTCGTGGTGGTGCGCAAGATGAACAAGGTCGACTGGCTCGACGAGCCGGAACATGGCGGCCTGGGCGGCGACGCCCTGCCGCAGCCGCTGCCCCGGGACATTTGAGGAGAGACGCCATGAAAATTCGTTCGCAAGTCGGCATGGTGCTGAACCTCGACAAATGCATCGGCTGCCACACCTGCTCCATCACCTGCAAGAACGTCTGGACCAGCCGCGAAGGCATGGAATACGCCTGGTTCAACAACGTCGAGACCAAGCCCGGCATCGGCTACCCGAAGGAGTGGGAGAACCAGCAGAAGTGGAAGGGCGGCTGGGTGCGCAACGCCGACGGCTCCATCGTCCCGCGCATCGGCGGCAAGTTCCGGGTGCTGGCGAACATCTTCGCCAACCCCGACCTGCCGGAGATCGACGACTACTACGAACCCTTCGACTTCGACTACCAGCACCTGCACACCGCGCCCAAGGCGCAGCACCAGCCGGTGGCGCGGCCGCGCTCGCTGATCAGCGGGCAGCGCATGCAGAAGATCGAATGGGGCCCGAACTGGGAGGAAATCCTCGGCACCGAGTTCGCCAAGCGGCGCAAGGACAAGAACTTCGACCAGGTCCAGGCGGACATCTACGGCGAGTACGAGAACACCTTCATGATGTACCTGCCGCGCCTGTGCGAGCACTGCCTGAACCCGGCGTGCGTGGCGTCCTGCCCGAGCGGGGCGATCTACAAGCGCGAGGAGGACGGCATCGTCCTCATCGACCAGGACAAGTGCCGCGGCTGGCGCATGTGCATCAGCGGCTGCCCGTACAAGAAAATCTACTTCAACTGGAAGAGCGGCAAGTCCGAGAAGTGCATCTTCTGCTACCCGCGCATCGAGGCCGGCCAGCCCACCGTGTGCTCGGAAACCTGCGTGGGGCGCATCCGCTACCTCGGCGTGCTGCTCTACGACGCCGACCGCATCCATGAAGTGGCCAGCTGCGCCGACGAGCGCGAGCTGTACCAGAAGCAGCTGGAAATCTTCCTCGACCCCTTCGACCCGAAAGTGATCGAACAGGCGCGCAAGGACGGCGTGCCGGACAGCGTCATCGAGTCGGCGCAGAAGTCGCCGGTGTACAAGCTGGCCATGGACTGGCAGCTGGCCCTGCCGCTGCACCCGGAATACCGCACGCTGCCGATGGTCTGGTACGTGCCGCCGCTGTCGCCGATCCAGAACGCCGCCGCCGAGGGCCACATCGGCAGCGACGGGGTGATCCCGGACGTCGAATCGCTGCGCATCCCCGTGCAGTACCTGGCCAACCTGCTCACCGCCGGCGACACCGCGCCGGTGCTGCGCGCCCTCAAGCGCCTGCTGGCGATGCGCGCCTACAAGCGCGCCGAGCAGGTGGAAGGCAAGCAGGACCTGGACGTGCTGGCCAAGGTCGGGCTGTCGGTGCAACAGGTGGAAGAGATGTACCGCTACCTGGCCATCGCCAACTACGAGGACCGCTTCGTCATCCCCACCGCGCACCGCGAGGAGGCGCTTTCCGACGCCTTCGCCGAGCGCTCGGGCTGCGGCTTCAGCTTCGGCAGCGGTTGCTCGGGCAACTCCGGCGTGAACCTGTTCGGCGGCAAGCCGGTGGACCGCCGCAACGTCATCCAGACCGTGCAGATCCAGGAGTGAAGGCCATGACTATCTCCCTGGAAAGCCATAGCCAACTGCTCAAGCTCTGCGCGCTGCTGCTGGACTACCCGCGCCCGGAAGTGCGCGAGGAAAGCCTGGCGCTGCACGCGCTGATCCGCACCAGCGACCTGCCCGAGGCGCAGCGCGACGGCCTCGCCGCGCTGCTCAACGAACTCTGCCAGGGCGACCTGCTGGACGTGCAGGCGCGCTACGACGGCCTGTTCGAACGCGGCCGCTCGGTCTCGCTGCTGCTCTTCGAGCACGTCCACGGCGAGAGCCGCGACCGCGGCCAGGCCATGGTCGACCTGCTGCACCGCTACAACGCCGCGGGCCTGGCCATCCACGTCAACGAGCTGCCGGACTACCTGCCGCTGTACCTGGAGTTCCTCGCCCTGCAGGACGCCGAGGGCGCGCGCGTCGGCCTGGCCGAGGTGGCGCACATCCTCGCCCTGCTGGCGACGCGCCTGGACGAGCGCGGCAGCGCCTACGCGGCGGTGTTCCACGGCCTGCTGGAACTCTCCGGCGAGCGCCCGGACCTGGCCGGGCTGCACCGCGACTGCGAGCAGGAGGCTCGCGACGACAGCCTGGAGGCGCTGGACAAGGCCTGGGAGGAAACCCAGGTGAGCTTCGGCGAACCCGCCGCCGGCTGCCCGTCGAACCCGCGGCAGCCCTCCAGCGCCCTCGAACAACCCCTGCAATGGGTCGCCCAGCCGGTGCCGCCGCGCCGGGTGGCCAGCCAAGGAGCCTGATCATGTCGTTCAATACCCTGCTGTTCGGGGTCTACCCCTACGTCGCCCTGTTCATCTGCCTGGTGGGCAGCTGGGCGCGCTTCGACCTGTCGCAATACACCTGGAAGGCCGGCTCCAGCCAGATGCTGAGCAAGAAGGGCATGCGCGTGTACAGCAACCTGTTCCACGTGGGCGTGCTGTTCATCCTCGCCGGCCACTTCGTCGGCCTGCTGACGCCGCACGCGGTCTACGAGCACCTGATCAGCACCGAGCACAAGCAATTGCTGGCCATGGTCTCCGGCGGCTTCTTCGGCGTGCTCTGCTTCATCGGCCTGACCGGGCTGATCCTGCGCCGCCTGACCGACGCCCGGGTGCGCGCCACCGGCAACGCCTCGGACCTGATGATCCTGCTGGTGCTCTACGCCCAACTGATCCTCGGCCTGTCCACCATCGTCGCCTCCACCCACCACCTGGACGGCTCGGTGATGGTCATGCTGGCCGACTGGGCACAGTCGGTGGTCACCCTGCAGCCGCTGGCCGCGGCCGAGGCCATCGCCCCGGTGTCGCTGGTCTACAAGCTGCACGTGACGCTCGGCCTGACGCTGTTCGTACTCTTCCCCTTCACCCGCCTGGTGCACATCGTCAGCGCCCCGGTGTGGTACCTGGGCCGCCGCTACCAGGTGGTCCGCCAGAAGAGCCGCGCGGCCTGATCCATCGCGCCAACCCACTGGGCGGATAACCGTTCGCGGTTATCCGCCGCCCGAAGGTGAACCCCATGAGCTGCTCCCACTACGAAAACCGCGTCGAACACGTCGAGCTGCCGAAGCTGGCGGTCAACGGCATCGCCATCGACGCCGACGAACTGGCCCGCGAACTCCAGTACCACCCGGCCACCAGCCACGCCGAGGCGCTGCACGCCGCCTGCCGCGCGCTGGTGGTGCGCCAGCTGCTGCTGCAGCGCGCCGACGCGCTGGGCATCAGCGCCGAGGCGGAGGAGGGCGAGGCGCCCGAGGAAGCCCGCATCCGCGCCCTGGTCGACCGTGACGTCGGCACACCCGAGGCTGACGAAGCCAGCTGCCGGCAATGGTACGAGGCCAACCCTGGCCGCCTGACCAGCCCCTGGCGCATGAGCCTGCGGCACATCCTGCTGGCCTGCGCCCCGGACGACCTGGAAGGCCGCGCCAAGGCCCGCGAACAGGCCCTGGCCCTGCTGGAAGAGCTGCGCCAACACCCCGAGCGCTTCACCGAAAAGGCCATGCGCTTCTCCGCCTGCCCGTCGAAGGACGAAGGCGGCGACCTGGGCTGGATCGAGCCGGGCCAGACCGTGCCCGAATTCGAGAAACGCCTGCTGCGGGAAACCCCCGGCCTGCTGGCCCAGCCCCTGGAAAGCCGCTACGGCCTGCACGTGGTCGAACTGCTGGCGCGCGAAGGCGGCGAACCGTTGCCCTTCGCCGAAGCCCGCCCGCGCATCGCCGCCTACCTGCGCGCCCAGGTGCTGCAGCGCGCGGTCAGCCAGTACATCGCCGTGCTGGCCGGCGAGGCGCACATCGAAGGCTTCGCCTTCGACGCCGCGGACTCGCCGCTGGTGCAGTGAGCGCCGCACGGCAGAGGACAGCCCCCTCTCCCTTCAGGGAGAGGGTTGGGGAGAGGGCCGGATCGTCCGCCTTCGCCAACGCATCAACCGGAGCACCCACATGTCCGACTGGATCGACGGCCAGGGCCGCAAGATCGACTACCTGCGCCTGTCGGTGACCGACCGCTGCGACTTCCGCTGCGTCTACTGCATGGCCGAGAACATGCGCTTCCTGCCACGCCAGCAGGTGCTGACCCTGGAAGAGATCGAGCGCGTCGCCCGGCTGTTCGTCGAACGCGGCGTGCGCAAGCTGCGCCTCACCGGCGGCGAGCCGCTGGTGCGCCCCGGCATCGTCGGCCTGTGCGAACGCCTGGCCGCGCTGCCCGGCCTGCGCGAGCTGTGCATGACCAGCAACGGCTCGCAGCTCGTCCGCCTGGCCGGCGACCTGCGCGCCGCCGGCCTGACGCGCCTGAACATCAGCCTCGACACCCTGGACCCGCAACGCTTCCAGGCCATCACCCGCACCGGCCGCCTCGACCAGGTGCTGCGCGGCATAGACGCGGCGCGGGAGGTAGGCTTCAGCGGCATCAAGCTCAACTGCGTGGTAATGAAGGGCCGCAACGCCGACGAGGTGCCGGCGCTGGTGGACTACGCCATCGCCAACGAACTAGACATCAGCTTCATCGAGGAAATGCCCCTGGGCCAGGTCGGCCGCGACCGCGAGGAGAGCTTCTGCTCCAGCGACGAGGTGCGCGCGCTGATCGCCGAACGCTTCGAACTGCTGGACAGCGCCGAACACAGCGGCGGCCCGGCGCGCTACGTGCGCCTGGCGCAGCACCCGCGCACGCGCATAGGCTTCATCTCGCCGCACTCGCACAACTTCTGCGCCACCTGCAACCGCCTGCGCCTCACCGCCGAAGGCCGCCTGCTGCTGTGCCTGGGCCACGAGCACTCCGTGGACCTGCGCGGCCTGCTGCGCCGCTACCCGCTGGACGACGCGCCGATCCTCGACGCCCTGCACGCCGCCCTGCAACGCAAGCCCGCCCGCCACGAATTCAGCACCGGTGGCGATGTGCAGGTGCTGCGCTTCATGAACCTCAGCGGCGGCTGATCTAAAGAACGCCCCTTCGTAGGATGGGTTGAGCGAAGCGATATCCATCACCCCGGCCAGATGGGTATCGCAAGCTCAACCCATCCTACGGTCGTGCTTTCCCGTCCCCAAAGAAAAGGCCCCGGCGAAATGAGCGGTTCGCTGGGGCCTGGGCGCATGTCTGCGCCGGATAACCGTGGTTGGAAAGGCAGATCATCTCGTCTGGCGGTCCCTCCATATGGCTGTCGTTGCAAGTCAGACTAGGCCAGCGCCGGGGCACTGACATCCCTCGTAGGGGGTAGTCCGCCCGGGGCGAAAGAGAGTGCGGCGGCGTTATCCGCCGCTTGGCGTTCAGCGCGGGTTGCTGGAGGAGCCGCCGCCGAACAGGCCGCCGAAGATGCTGTTGACCAGGCCGAACAGGCCACCGACGATCGGCAGGTTCTGCAGCACGTTGAACACACCGCCCAGCAGGCCGCCGGACTGCGAGCCGGAAGTGCCGAACAGGTCGCCCAGCATGCCGAAGAGGAAGCCGCCGGCTACCTGGTCGATTTCGTTTTCGTTGAGTACTTTCAGATCGTTCATGGCTGTTTCTCGCAAGCAGGAAAGGGATCGGCCCGGGATGGGCCGACCCGCATTCTCCCGGCCACCGCGAAGGCGGGCCATTCGGGATGGGCGCGCCGGACGGTGGGAAACGTCCGGTGTGCGCGGACATGGTCACGCGGAAGGGGCTGTCTTCGCGTGCTCGCGAACGGTGCTTGCCGGCGGCTGTGTGTGCCAGGCTGGCTCCGCTCCCTCACCCCAACCCTCTCCCAGAGGGAGAGGGGGCCGTTCGGCGTGGGTGAGAAGTTCGGCGTCAACCTGTAGGAGCGGGCCCTGCCCGCGAATCGCGCGCAGGGCGCGCTCCTACAATGGGGAGGGGGGTACGGAGGGGGCGGGCTGGCTCCGTTGCCCTCACCCCAGCCCTCTCCCAGAGGGAGAGGGAGCCGTTCGGCGTCGGCGGGAAGTTCGGCGTCAACCTGTAGGAGCGGGCCCTGCCCGCGAATCGCGTGCAGGGGAGTGCCACGGCTGGTGTGGCGTAGGGCGGATAACCGTTCGCGGTTATCCGCCGTTTGACCTTGGCTTGAGCCGCGCCGGAGCCAACCCGTCCGCACTCAGCCCATGGCGCACCAGCACCTCGGGCAACTCGTCGGCGCGGATCAGCGCAGCGCTGGCCTGGCCCATGGCCGCCGAGGTCTGGATGCCATAGCCGCCCTGGCCGGCCACCCAGTAGAAAGCGGGCGCCTGCGGGTCGTAGCCGGACACCAGCTCGCCGTCGGCGAAGAACGAGCGCAGCCCGGCCCAGGTGTGGCTGGGGCGGCGAATGCTGAGCGTGGTGTGCTCCTCGATGCGGTGGATGCCCAGGGCGATGTCCAGTTCCTCGGGCTGCACGTCGTGGGGCTCCACCGCGTCGGCGTTGGCCGGCGAGCCGAGCAGCAGGCCGGCGTCGGGCTTGAAGTAGAAGGACTCGTCCAGGCTCACCAGCACCGGCCAGGCATGGCTGTCCACGTCTTCGCCCGGCGCGAAGAGGAAGGCCGCGCGGCGCTTGGGCTGCAGCCCCAGCGGGGCGACGCCGGCGAGTTCGGCCAGCTTGTCGCACCAGGCGCCGGCGGCGTTGACCAGCACGGGGGCGCGGTAGCTCTGCTGGCCCGTGCGCACTTCCCACTGGCCGTCGATATAGGCCGCGGCGAGCACCTCGCTGTCGAACTGCACGCTGCCGCCGTTGCGGCGGATGCCGCGCAGGTAGCCCTGCAGCAGGGCGTCGGTGTCGATGTCGGCGGCGCTGGGGTCGTACATCGCGCCGTGGACCTTGTCGCGGCGCAGCACCGGGACCATGGCGCAGGCCTCGTCGGCGTCCAGCAGGCGCATCTCCGGCACGTTGGCGCGGGCGCTGTCGAACTGGCGGCGCAGTTCCTCGGCGTCGCCGGCGAAGTCCACGATCAACTCGCCGCGCGGGCTGAGGATCGGGTGCTCGGCGAAGCCTTCCGGCGGGGCGTCGAAGAAGGCCCGGCTGGCGGCGGTCAGGGCGCGTACCTGGGGCGTGCCGTAGGCCACGGTATACAGCGCCGCCGAGCGGCCGGTGGAGTGGTAGCCGGCGTGGGATTCGCGTTCGAGCACGGCGACCTTGCCGTGGGGAGCGAGGAAGTAGCCGGTGGAAGCGCCGGCGATACCGGCGCCGATGATCAGGAAGTCGACCTCGGTCATGGGCGTCTCTGCGTCAGGCGGGTGGCAGCGGGCGGGGGAAGGGTGATGGGCATGCCGGGGCTCCGGGATGGATGATTTTTCCATTCTGGAATTTTGGGGGTGGGGGCGGCAAGGATGGAGGGCTCTGGCGGGGAAGGGCGGCGTCAGCCTGTAGGAGCGAGCTTGCTCGCGAATGGTGCTTGCCGGCGGCGGCTGTGTTTCGGGTTGAGTCCGCTCCCTCTCCCCAGCCCTCTCCCTGAAGGGAGAGGGGGCTTGTCCGTGCCGAGAGAACGAATGGTTTCAGCCGGAAACCTTCGGTGTTGCCGGCTAACTCCAGAACACCCAGTTCTGCCCAACGGTCCCCTCTCCCTTCAGGGAGAGGGTTAGGGAGAGGGAAAGGCGTTGAACCAAGCCGCCGACGTTTCCGGTGAGTGCTAGAGCTGAAACTGCGCCACCAACGCCTCCTGGCTCCCGGCCACCTTGCGCAGGTGCTCGCCACAGTCGCGGGTGTGCGCGGCGGTCTTGCGGTTTTCCGCGGTCATGTCGCTCAGGCGGTGCATGTGCTGGTTCACTTCCTGGGTGGTGGCCGCCTGCTGTTCGGCCGCCGCGGCGATCTGGAAAGCCATGGCGTGCACGCCCTGCAGGGATTCGTCGAGGGCGCCGAGGGAGTCCAGCACCGCCTGGGTGTCGTGCTCCAGGGTGCGCGCCTGTTCGCTGGCGCCGCCCATGCTGGCCTGGGCCTGGGTGGAGGAGTCGCCGAGGGTGCCGACTATGGTGACGATCTCGTCGGTGGCGCTGCGGGTGCGCTGGGCCAGGCTGCGCACTTCATCCGCGACCACGGCGAAGCCGCGGCCGGCGTCGCCGGCGCGGGCGGCTTCGATGGCGGCGTTCAGGGCCAGCAGGTTGGTCTGCTCGGCGATCGAGCGGATCACCTCCAGCACCGAGTTGATCTGCTGGCTGTCGCCGGCCAGGGCCTGCACCACCCGGTCGGCGTCGCGCAGGCCGGCGAGCAGCTGGTCCTGGCGGCCGATCATGCGTTGCAGGGTGCCTTGCATGGTGACGAAGGCCTCGCGCGCGGCGGCGCTGCCGTCGGCGCTGCGGCTGGCGCTGCCGGCGATTTCCTGCACGGTGGCGGCCATCTGGTCGACGGCGCTGACCACCATTTCCAGGGCTTCCTGCTGTTGGTCCAGGTGGCTGCTGGTGCGCCCGGCGGCGTTGAGGATGTCGCCGCTGGCGTCGCCCACCGCCTCGCTGGCCTGGCGCAGGCGCTCGACCACCTGGCGCCAGGCCGCGGCCATTTCGTGCAGGGCCTGCATCAGGCCGCTGCCGGCATCGGCGCCGCCGGCCAGCTTCAGCTCGCCGTTGGCCAGGCGCTGGGCCAGGGCCGCCATGCTCGCCGGTTCGCCGCCCAGCGGGCGCATCACGCTGCGGCTGACCAGCCAGGTGCCGGCGGCCACGCCGGCGAGGGTCAGCAGGCCCAGCACCAGCATCTGCCACATCAGCTTGCGTACCGGGGCGAAGGCCTGGTCCTGGTCCATTTCCGCCACCAGCGCCCAGTGCAGGCCGTCGAGGTTCAGCGGCACGAAGGACTTCAGCGCCGTCGCGCCGCTCAGGCCGGGCTCGGTCAGGCGCCCCTGCTCGCCGGCCAGGGCCTTTTCGCTGGCCTGGCCGGGGAGGGCGGCGGGCGCGTCGCCGGCGCGGCGCACGCGGTGGTCGGCGAAACGCGCCGAGTCCGAACGCAGGCGCCCGTCGCTGCCCACCAGGTAGGTCTCGCCGGCCTCGCCCAGGCCCTGGCGGCTCTGCATCACGTCGTTGATCGCCTTCAGCGGCAGTTCCAGCACCAGCAGCAGTTGCAGCTTGTCGTGGTCCTTGATCGGCGCGGCCAGCCATTGCACCGGCTGCTTGTCGTCCAGGGCCGGCTCCAGGTCGCTGATGCTCGCCTTGCCGCTGCCCAGGGCGCCGCGGACGAAGCGCCCGAAGGGAGTGTCGCGCCATTGCGGGGCGTTCATGTTCTGCTGGTAGTCGGCGCCGCGGCCCAGGCTGAAGACCACGCTGCCGTCGCTGGCCACCAGGCGCAGCTCGCGGTAGCCGAAGGTCTTGGTGAAGTTCTCGAACACCGGGCGGTCGTAGTTGGCGGTGGTGACCAGCGCCTCGCTCTCCAGCCCCGCGTAGTTGGCGCCGAGGTTGCCGGCCAGGCTGCTGAGCTGGTCGTGGCGCGCCTGCCAGGCGTCCATCAGCTGCCGCTGCTTGATGCTGGCCACCGCCTCCAGGGCGTTCAGGCTCTGTTCTTCGAGGGCGCGGCTGGCCTGGTGGTAGACCACCATGGCCATGACCAGCACCGGGATGAGGCCGATGAGCAGGAAACTGAGGGCGAGCTTGGCGCGCAAGGGCATGGGCGGGATTCCGAAGGCTTGTTCTGAAGGGCGTCGTAAAAAATTCTGCAAGAAGCGTGCAAATTTATTTACGAACGTAAACAAAATCGATCAGGCCGTTCGTTTATCTGCTCGGCTATCAGCCCCGGGCCCAGGCAGGACGATGGCCGGGTGCCATTGTTTGGTGGGGAGAGGGGTGGCGTCGTCCCGGCGGACCCGGCGGGACGAATGGGGCGTTGCGCACCGCGCCGGTGCGTCACCGCGCTCGCCTGGCGTCACCGGGCGTAACGCCGGCGGAAACGAAAAAGGCGAAGCCCGTGGCTTCGCCTTTTTCCGTTTCGCGCCTGGATCAGTGCTTGCGCGGCACCGGCTTGAGCAGCTCGGCGGGCGGCATCTCGCAGGTGATCTTGCGGCCCAGCAGCTCTTCGATCGGCGGCAGGGCGAAGGCATCGTCCTCGCCGGCGAAGCTGATCGAGGTGCCGGTGCTGCCGGCGCGGCCGGTACGGCCGATGCGGTGCACGTAGTCGTCCGGGTCTTCCGGCAGGGTGAAGTTGATCACGTGGCTGATGGCTTCGACGTGGATGCCGCGGCCGGCCACGTCGGTGGCCACCAGCACGCGGATCTTGCCTTCGCGGAAGCCTTCCAGGACCTTGATGCGCTTGTGCTGCGGCACGTCGCCGGACATCTGCGCGGCGCTGATGCCGTCCTTGGTCAGGCGTTCCTCGATGCGGCGGACCTCATCCTTGCGGTTGGCGAAGACCATCACGCGGGTCCAGTCGTTCTGCGCGATCAGGTTGTACAGCAGCTTGTACTTGTCGCTGCCGGCCACGGCGTAGACGTGCTGCTCGACGGTGTCGCTGGCGACGTTCTCCGGCTCGATCTCGACGATGGCCGGGTCCACGGTCCACTGCTTGGCCAGGTTCATCACGTCGTCGGTGAAGGTGGCGGAGAACAGCAGGGTCTGGCGCTCGCCCTTGTACGGGGTCTGGCGGATGATCTGGCGGACCTGGGGGATGAAGCCCATGTCGAGCATGCGGTCGGCCTCGTCCAGCACCATCACCTCGACCATGTCCAGGTGCACCTCGCCGCGCTGGTTGAAGTCCAGCAGGCGGCCGGGGGTGGCCACGAGGATGTCGCAGTAGCGCGATTCGAGGGTCTTGAGCTGCTTGTCGAAGTCCATGCCGCCGACGAAGCTCATGACGTTCAGCCCGGTGTACTTGGCCAGGCCCACGGCGTCCTTGGCGATCTGCACCACCAGCTCGCGGGTCGGCGCGATGATCAGCGCGCGCGGCTCGCCCATGTAGCGTTCCTTGGGCGGCGGCGTCTGCAGCAGCTGGGTGATGATCGAGATGAGGAAGGCGGCGGTCTTGCCGGTGCCGGTCTGGGCGCGGCCGATGGCGTCCTGGCCCCTGAGGGTGAAGCCCAGCACCTGCGCCTGGATCGGCGTGCAGTAGGGGAAGCCGAGGTCGTGGATGGCGTGCATCAGCCGCGGGTCGAGGTTGAAGTCGTGGAAGCGCGTCTTGCCTTCGGCCGGCTCGACCACGAAGTCTTCCAGCTTCCAGTTGTCCACCACCTGCGCCTTGGGCTTGCGCTCGCGGCGCGGGCGCTCGGTCTTCTCGGTTTTTTCGCGCGGCGGCTTGTCGGTGCGCTCGGCCTTCTCCGGGCGGTCGCCGCCGCGGTCCTGGCGTTCGCCGCGCGGCTTGTCGCCCTTGGGCGGGCGCGGCGGCTTGTCGTTGCGTTCGCCTTCGGGGCGGGGAGCGCGCGGCTTGCGCGGGCGCTGTTCGCCGTCCTGGCTGGCGGCTGCGGGGGAGGAGGGGGCTGGGGTGGGCGTTGCGGCGGGCTGCTCGCCCTCGCCCTTGCCGAAGATTTTCTTGAGTGCCTTGAGCACGGTGATCTCGTAGTGGTTAAGGATTGAACGGCCGTCAGTGTAAAGCAAGTTGCCAGCCAGGCGAAATCCGTGCGTTGGGGGCGTCGGCCAAAGCCTGCCGTGGATCAGCCGCAGAGGCGGTTGCGGCCGTGCTGCTTGGCCCGGTACAGGGCCTCGTCGGCGCGCCGCAGCAGGCCCTGCAGGCTCTCCTGCAGGTGCATCTCGGCCACGCCGAGGGACACGGTGACGCCGGGCAGGGCGCCCAGCGGGGAATAGAAGGAGTCGATCTGCTCCAGGCTCATGCGCAGGCGCTCGCCGATGGCGCGGGCCTCGTCCAGGCTCACTTCCGGCAGCAGGATGACGAATTCCTCGCCGCCGAAGCGCGCCATGCTGTCCTTGGGCCGCAGCTGGCTGCGCAGGGTGTGGGCCACCAGGCAGAGGGCGTAGTCGCCGGCCAGGTGGCCGTGGCGGTCGTTGTAATCCTTGAAGTGGTCGACATCCAGCATGAGCATCGCCAGCGGCTGCTCGTTGAACGCGCAGCGGGTGCTCTCGCGCTCGTAGACGTGCTCCAGCCAGCGCCGGTTGAACAGCCCGGTGAGGGTGTCGATGTTGGCGTTCTGCTCGGTGTTGAGGATGATCCGGTTGCCCTGGCGCACCCGCGCGCAGAGCATCTCCAGCAGGTTCTGCATCAATTGCGGGGAGTGCTCGAACAGGCTCAGCAGCGCCTCGCGGTGCAGGCGCAGCACGCGGGTGGCCTCGGTGGCCACCACATAGGCCGACGGGTGGTCATGGTCGATGAAGCTGATTTCCCCGGCGCAGTCGCCGCTGCCCAGGGTGGACACCGGGGAATTGTCCAGGGAGCCGAGGTAGACCTTGAGCTGCCCTTCGAGCACCAGGTAGAGGAAGTGGTTGCGGTTGAAGGGCGAAAGCAGGACCTCGCCGGCCTCCAGCTCCAGCGCGCGGAATTCCTTGAGCAGCCGCTGCAAGGCGGTCCCGGCGACGTTCTGGAACAGCCGCAGGTGGCGCAACTGCTGGATATCCTGCTGCCACTGTGTCGGCTTCATGGCTGATGGGGCTTTCGACAGGTTCCGCTGAGGGGCACGACGACTCTCCGTAGTCTGGTTCGTCCTTCGGGAACTTCAGTATTAATGACTTTTGCGTACTGGCAATTCGCTGGCGTGGTGGACCGACCAGCGGTCGGCCCAGCCTGACGACTATCCCGCGAGAGGCCCGCAATGCGCCGTCACAGGCGCTCGCGCAGCCAGACGGCGATGTCGGCGATCTCCTGGTTGCTGACTTCGTGGGCCATGGGGTAGTCGCGCCACTGCACGGCGACGCCCTGCCGCTGGAGGAAGTCGTAGGCAGCGCGGCCCATGGCGGGCGCCACCACGTCGTCGTAGGTGCCGTGCAGGCACAGCGCCGGCTGCTGCTTCTTGGCCTCGGGTAGTTGCAGGTCGTCGTCGAAGGTCGGGCCATAGGTGGACAGCGCCATGACCCCGCCCAGCTCGCCCGGCCAGCGCAGGTAGCCGGTGTGCAGCACCACCGCGCCGCCCTGGGAGAAGCCGGCCAGGACGATGCGCCGCTGCGCGATGCCCTCGGCCAACTGGCCCTCGATCAGCGCGACCACCGCGTCGGCCGAGGCGTCCAGCTGCGCCTCGTCGATGGCCCGGGCCGGCGCCATGGCCTTGATGTCGTACCAGCTGGGCGCCGGCATGCCGTTGAACACCGTCACCGGGCGGGTGGGCGCCTGGGGCAGGATGAAGCGGGTGCGCGGCAAAACCTTCTGCAGCATGCGCGCCACCGGCTCGAAGTCGTAACGGTCGGCGCCCAGGCCGTGCAACCAAATGACGCACGAGTCGGCCGGCTGGGTGGGTTCGAGTAGCAGGGGTTGGCTCATTGGGGGCTCCAGGATGGGGCATGTGCGCCGCAAAGGCGCGCACACCGGAAAAAGGATCGGCGAATCTGCGAAAAGGATGTCGCTTTGCCATAACTTATCGACTTGACCTTCGCCGAAACGAGGGGCGGGAGGCATTCTGGTACGGCCCTTGCTAACTCAGGCACCAGGCTGCGATCCGTCCCGCCGGCGTAACACTCTATCCGACCCCCATCCGGAAACCAGTGCCGTCGGCGGGGCGGGCAGCCCATTGAACAGGCCGCCAAGGTGAGGGCGGCCCCCGCAATACGTCCGGCTCGCGTCATCCGCGAGCGGGGCAGCCTGGGCGGCGAAGCGGACGTATCCGCAGAGCCGGCTAGACTGACCTAAGGTTTCCACTTCGATGCAAGGTCCGGAGCAGACCGTGCGGCGCCTCACAAGGGCGAGTGGGCCGGGACTCCAACACGAATAAAAGCAAACTGGAGGTGATCGATGAAGATGGTGAAATCCACACTGGCGGTGCTGACCGCTCTGAGCGTCCTCGGGCTCAGCGGCCTGGCCCAGGCCGGCGCCACCCTGGACGCGGTGAAGAAGAAGGGCTTCGTGCAGTGCGGCATCAGCGACGGCCTGCCGGGCTTCTCCTATGCCGATTCCAAGGGGGTCTACAAGGGCATCGACGTCGATGTCTGCCATGGCATCGCCGCCGCGGTCTTCGGTGACGCCAGCAAGGTCAAGTTCACTCCGCTGACCGCCAAGGAGCGCTTCACCGCGCTGCAGTCCGGCGAGATCGACGTGCTCTCGCGCAACACCACCTGGACCAGTTCCCGCGACAGCGCCATGGGCCTGAACTTCGCCGGCGTGACCTACTACGACGGCCAGGGCTTCCTGGTGAACAAGAAGCTCGGCGTGAGCAGCGCCAAGGAGCTGGACGGCGCCACCGTGTGCATCCAGGCCGGCACCACCACCGAGCTGAACCTGTCCGACTACTTCCGCTCGAACAACCTCAAGTACACCCCGATCACCTACGACACCTCCGACGAAAGCGCCAAGTCGCTGGAATCCGGGCGTTGCGACGTGCTCACCTCCGACCAGTCGCAGCTCTACGCGCAGCGCATCAAGCTGGCCAAGCCGGACGACTACGTGGTGCTGCCGGAAGTGATCTCCAAGGAGCCCCTCGGCCCGGCCGTGCGCCAGGGCGACGAGGAATGGTTCGACATCGTCCGCTGGACGCTGTTCGCCATGCTCAACGCCGAGGAGCTGGGGATCGACTCGAAGAACGTCGAGCAGATGGCCAAGTCCTCGAAGAACCCCGACATCAACCGCCTGCTGGGCGCCGAGGGCGACTACGGCAAGGACCTGAAGCTGCCGAAGGACTGGGCGGTGCAGATCGTCAAGCAGGTCGGCAACTACGCCGAAATCTTCGAGCGCAACGTCGGCGAAGGCAGCGAGCTGAAGATCAAGCGCGGCCTCAATGCCCTGTGGAACAAGGGTGGTCTGCAGTACGCACCGCCGGTGCGCTGACCTCCCACAGCCCGCGCCCGGATCCTGGGCGCGGGCCCTGTTTCGAACGACGTGACGTGAGGTCCCCCGCGCGGTCACGGGCGTAGCCCCGTGCCCGCCGGGGCGGCCTGCGAGAGGGCTTACATGCAGAACTCCGTCAAAGCCCGGCGCCCGCGCGGCCTGTCGCTCAGCGACCCGGCCGTGCGCGCCTGGGCCTTCCAGATCATCGCCGTCGTCGCCGTGGTGGCGTTCGGCTGGTTCCTCTTCGACAACACCCAGACCAACCTCGCCCACCGCGGCATCCAGTCCGGCTTCGGCTTCCTGGGCAACAGCGCCGGCTTCGGCATCTCCCAGCACCTGATCGACTACAGCGAGTCCGACACCTACGGGCGGGTGTTCTTCGTCGGCCTGCTCAACACCCTGCTGGTGACCGTGATCGGCATCGTCCTGGCGACCATCATCGGCTTCATCCTCGGCGTGGCCAGGCTGTCGCCGAACTGGCTGGTGCGCAAGATCGCCACGGTGTACATCGAGACCTTCCGCAACATCCCGCCGCTGCTGCAGATCTTCTTCTGGTACTTCGCCGTGCTCGCGCAACTGCCCGGGCCGCGGCAGAGCCTGAGCGTCGGCGGCCTGCTGTTCTTCAACAACCGCGGCATGCAGATGCCGGCGCCGGTGGCCACCGAGGCGCTGCCGGCGTTCCTCATCGCCGTTCTCCTGGCCATCGTCGCCTGGGCCGTGCTCTGGCGCTGGGCCAAGGTGCGCCGCCACGCCACCGGCAAGACCTTCCCGGTGTTCCTCACGGGCCTGGCCACGCTGATCGTGCTGCCGGCGCTGACCATCCTGGTGGCCGGCGTGCCGGTGCACTGGGACGTGCCGGTGCTGCAGGGCTTCAACTTCCGCGGCGGCTGGGTGGTGATCCCGGAGCTGGTGTCCATCGTCCTGGCGCTGTCGATCTACACCGCCGCCTTCATCGGCGAGACGGTGCGCGCCGGCATCCAGGCGGTCAGCCACGGCCAGACCGAGGCCGCCGGCTCCCTGGGCCTGCGCCCGGGGCAGACGCTGCGGCTGATCATCATCCCGCAGGCGCTGCGGGTGATAGTGCCGCCTTTGACCAGCCAGTACCTGAACCTGGCGAAGAACTCCTCGCTGGCCGCCGGCATCGGCTACCCGGACATGGTCTCGCTGTTCGCCGGCACCGTGCTCAACCAGACCGGCCAGGCCATCGAGACCATGGCCATCACCATGAGCGTGTACCTGGCCATCAGCCTGAGCATTTCGCTGCTGATGAACTGGTACAACAAGCGCATCGCGCTGATCGAACGCTAGGGGGACGCCATGGCAAACCATACCTTCAAGCCCGATCTGCCGCCGCCGGCGCTCAGCGTCGGGGTCATCGGCTGGCTGCGCGCCAACCTGTTCTCGAGCTGGATCAACACCCTGCTGACCCTGGTCGGGCTGTACGTCATCTGGCTGATCGTCCCGCCGCTGCTGGAATGGGCTGTGTTCAAGGCCGACTGGGTCGGCGAGAGCCGCGCCGACTGCAGCCGCGAGGGGGCCTGCTGGGTGTTCATCAGCACCCGCATCGGCCAGTACATGTACGGCTTCTACCCCGAGGCGCTGCGCTGGCGGGTGGACCTCAACGTGCTGCTGGTGGTGGTCGGCGCCGCGCCGCTGTTCCTGCGCCAGTTCCAGCACAAGCTCAAGTACGGCCTGGCCTACCTGCTGGCGCTGCCGCTGGTGTCCTACTGGCTGCTGCACGGCGGCTTCCTCGGCCTGGACAACGTGCCCACCAGCCAATGGGGCGGCCTGATGCTGACCGTGGTGATCGCCGCCGTGGGCATCGCTGGGGCGCTGCCGCTGGGCATCCTGCTGGCCCTGGGGCGGCGCTCGAAGATGCCGGCGATCAAGGTCCTGTGCGTCACCACCATCGAGTTCTGGCGCGGCGTGCCGCTGATCACCGTGCTGTTCATGTCCTCGGTGATGCTGCCGCTGTTCCTGCCCGAGGGCATGAACCTGGACAAGCTGCTGCGCGCCATGGTGATGGTGGTGCTGTTCGAAGCCGCCTACATCGCCGAGGTGGTCCGCGGCGGCATGCAGGCCATTCCCAAGGGCCAGTACGAGGCGGCCGCGGCCATGGGCCTGGGCTACTGGCGGATGATGGGCCTGGTGATCCTGCCCCAGGCCCTGAAGCTGGTGATCCCCGGCATCGTCAACACCTTCATCGCGCTGTTCAAGGACACCAGCCTGGTGATCATCATCGGCCTGTTCGACTTCCTGAATAGCATCAAGCGCGCCACCGCGGACCCGGCCTGGCTGGGCATGTCCACCGAGGGCTACGTGTTCGCCGCGCTGGTCTACTGGGTCTTCTGTTTCGGCATGTCCCGCTACTCCATGCACCTGGAGCGCAAGCTGGACACCGGCCACAAGCGTTAGGAGTTCGTCATCATGTCTGAAGCCAGCAACAAGACCGTCCCGGCCATCGGCGATCACGTGATGATCGAGATGAAGGGCGTGAACAAGTGGTACGGCCAGTTCCACGTGCTCAAGGACATCAACCTCACCGTGCGCCAGGGCGAACGCATCGTCCTCTGCGGCCCGTCCGGTTCGGGCAAGTCCACCACCATCCGCTGCATCAACCGCCTGGAGGAGCACCAGCAGGGCAGCATCATCGTCGACGGCACCGAGCTGACCAACGACCTCAAGCAGATCGAGGCGATCCGCAGCGAGGTCGGCATGGTGTTCCAGCACTTCAACCTGTTCCCGCACCTGACCGTGCTGCAGAACTGCATCCTGGCGCCGATGTGGGTGCGCAAGATGCCCAAGCGCGAGGCCGAGGAAGTGGCCATGCACTACCTGGAGCGGGTGCGCATCCCCGAGCAGGCGAGCAAGTTCCCCGGGCAGCTCTCCGGCGGCCAGCAGCAGCGCGTGGCCATCGCCCGGGCGCTGTGCATGAAGCCGAAGATCATGCTGTTCGACGAACCCACCTCGGCGCTCGACCCGGAAATGGTCAAGGAGGTGCTGGATACCATGATCGGCCTGGCCCAGAGCGGCATGACCATGCTCTGCGTGACCCACGAGATGGGCTTCGCCCGCACCGTGGCGAACCGGGTGATCTTCATGGACAAGGGCGAGATCGTCGAACAGGCGCCGCCGGACCAGTTCTTCGACAACCCGCAATCCGACCGCACCAAGCTGTTCCTCAGCCAGATCATCCACTGAGCCCGCGCGGCGCGGCCCCCGCGGGCCGCGCCGCATCCCTGGCGTCCGAAAGCCGTCGCAAAGCCGTCCTACGCTCGTCAGCGCCCTTGGCGCTGCGGGTGCGCTTCGGCGTATCCTGGCCTTTTCCACGCCCACCAAGGCCGGCCGGCTGAACTCGGCCGTCGGATCGGTGTTCCGATACCCAGGAGCATCCTGTGGAAACCCACGGATGGGCTATACGTTGAAATAGCTCGCACTGCCGCCTGACTGAAGAGAAGCGCCGTGAACCTGACCCTCACTCCGTTGAACCTGAGCAAAGCCAAGGCCTGGAGCGCCCACGCGGTGACGGCCAGCGGCGTCATCCTGGCCCTGCTGGCGCTGCTCGCGCTGGTCGACAACCGCCCGCAGGCCTGCCTGTTGTGGCTGGGCGCGGCCCTGCTGGTGGACGGCCTGGACGGCACCCTGGCGCGCAAGTTCGACGTCAAGGCGGTATTGCCGCACTTCGACGGCTCCACCCTGGACCTGGTGATCGACTACCTCACCTACGTGTTCATCCCGGCGATCTTCATCTACCGCTACGTGCCGCTGCCGGTGCACAGCGAGCTGGCGATCGTCGGCGTCATCCTGGTGTCCTCGCTGTTCTGCTTCTGCAACGTGAACATGAAGAGCAAGGACAACTACTTCGTCGGCTTCCCGGCGGCCTGGAACGTGGTGGCGGTGTATTTCTTCGTCCTCGGGCCCGGGCCCTGGGTGAGCCTGGTCACGGTGCTGGTGCTGGCGGGGCTGACGCTGACGCGGATGAAGTTCCTGCACCCCTTCCGGGTGCGCCAGTTCATGCCGCTGAATATTGCGGTGACCTTCGTCTGGATGTTCAGTAGCGCGTTGCTGATCCTGCAGCAGCCGGTGGACCAGACCTGGTTGCTGTGGTTGTGGTTCGTGGCTTCGGCGTATTTCGTCGGCGTGTGTGTCTGGCGCACGGCCATGGAGTGGTTCAGCTGAGGCAGGGCGGGGTGTTCCGGTTTCATCGCAGGGCGGAGTCCGCTCCTATGGCATGAGCGAGCATGGCTCTTCGTAGGATGGGTTGAGCGAAGCGATACCCATCAGCGTCACCGCATGGGTTTCGCAAGCTCAACCCATCCTACGGGGTGTCATATTTGCTGGAAGGTGTAGGAGCGGGCCCTGCCCGCGATTTCGCGCGCAGGGCGCGCTCCTACATTGGAATGGCGTGGGTTGGGCGGCGTAGGAGCGGACTCTGTCCGCGATTGGATTCCCCGGCCACGCCGGACGCCCCGGTGGCACGACCAACGGCGGATAACCGCGAACGCTCATACGCCCTCCGTTCGCAGGAATGACGGGTTTCAGAACCGTTACGGAGGCGGCACCCGAGCCACCCGGCGAACCCTGTCATGTCTGATAGCACTCCGACAGGGCTCGCCGCGGCGCCTGGCATGCGCTTAAATACCAGGCGAGCCCGCGCAGGAAGCCTCGCCATGATCACCCTGTTCCAGTTCCCCCCGGCCTTCAATGTGCCCAACGTCAGCCCCTTCTGCCTGAAGCTGGAGACTTTCCTGCGCCTGTCCGGGCTGGAATACCAGGTGCAGCACGTGACGGACCCGCGCAAGGGGCCCAAGGGCAAGCTGCCCTTCGTCAAGGTCGAGGGGCAGACCGTCGCCGACACCGAGATCATCATCCACGACCTCCAGCAGCGCTTCGCCCTGGACCTGGACGCCGGCCTCGATGCCCGCGGGCGTGGCTGGGCGGTGTCGATCACGCGGCTGTGCGACGAGCACCTGGCGCCGCTGCTGGTGTACTTCCGCTGGCTGGAGGAGGACGGCTGGCGCCAGGTCGCCCCGGTGCTGCTGCGCGGCATCCCGGCGCCGCTGCGGCCGGTGGTCGGCGCGCTGGTGCGCCGCAAGATCCGCGGCGAGATGCGCGGCCGCGGCCTGACTGCCCACAGCCGCGAGGAACTGCTGAGCTTCGCCCGCCAGGACCTCGACGCCCTCGACGGCATGCTCGGCGACCTGCCGTACTTCGGCGGCGCCCAGCCCTGCAGCGCCGATGCCGCGGCCTACGGGATACTCGCCAACCTGGTTCTGTGCACCCTGGAAACCCCCCTCAACCACATGGCGCGCGAATACGAGCGCCTGGTCGGCTACTGCGAACGCATGCAGCAGCGGGTCTGGACATGACCCAGGCCGAGCCCAAGCCCTGGTTCGTCTACCTGGTGCGCGCCGCCAACGGCGCGCTCTACTGCGGCATCAGCGACGACCCGCAGCGGCGCTTCGAGGCGCACTGCAGCGGGCGTGGCGCGCGCTTCTTCCATTCCAGCCCGGCGCAGGCGCTGGTATACGTCGAGGCCTGCGCCGGCAAGGGCGAGGCGCTGCGCCGCGAGCGGGCGATCAAGGCCCTGGGCAAGCCGGCCAAGGAGCGCCTGGCGCTGGCCGGCGCGGTCCTGGCCATCAGCGCGGCGGATGGCCGTCCATAGCTTCGACCGGGTAGGACCGCGCGCCGCGGCGGGGTAAGCTGGAAGGCCCTCAACGCCGGCCAACGGAGCCCCGCATGTCCGAGCTGATCCTTCACCACTACCCGACTTCCCCCTTCGCCGAGAAGGCCCGCCTGCTGCTGGGCTTCAAGCAGCTGTCGTGGCGCTCGGTGCTGATCCCGCCGATCATGCCCAAGCCCGACCTGCTGGCGCTCACCGGCGGCTACCGCAAGACGCCTGTGCTGCAGGTGGGGGCCGATGTCTACTGCGACACCGCGCTGATCGCCCGCCGCCTGGAGCAGGAGAAGGCCACCCCGGCGCTGTTCCCCGAGGGCCAGGAGTTCAGCGTCGCCGCCTTCGCCGCCTGGGCCGATTCGGTGCTGTTCCAGCATGGCGTGAGCCTGGTGTTCCAGCCCGAGTCCATCGCCGTGCGCTTCGGCAAGCTGCCGCCGGAGTTCCTCAAGGCCTTCGTCGCCGACCGCAGCCAGCTGTTCAGCGGCGGCAGCGCCGCGCGCCTGCCGGCCGAGCAGGCGCGGCAGCAATGGCCGGTGTTCATGGCGCGGCTGGAGCAGCAACTGGCGCGGGAGGAGGGCGACTTCCTGTTCGGCGAGCCGTCCGTGGCGGACTTCGCCGTCGCCCACGTGCTCTGGTTCGTCAAGGCCACTCCGGTGACCTCGCCGCTGGTGGACGCCTACCCGTCGGTGGTGGCCTGGCTGGGCCGGGTGCTCGGCTTCGGCCATGGCGCGCACAGCGAGATGAGCGGCGAGGAAGCCATCGCCGTGGCCCGCGACAGCCAGCCGGCGGCGCTGCCGGACGAGCCGTTCAGCGACGCCAACGGCCTGCGGGTCGGCCAGCGGGTGGCCATCGCGGCGACCGACTACGGCGTCGATCCGGTGGAGGGGGAACTGCTGCACGTGGGCAGCGAGGAACTGATCCTGCGCCGCGAGGACCCGCGCGCCGGGGTGGTGCATGTGCATTTCCCGCGGCTGGGGTTCGCCGTCGAGGCGCGCTGAAACGCAGGAGTCACGGCCCTTGGGCCCTTGGGCCCTTGGCCTTTGGCCCGAAAAGCGCCAGCCACGCCATTCCCTTCACGCCATTCCCTTGTAGGAGCGCGCCCTGGGCGCGAATCGCGGGCAGGGCCCGCTCCTACAGCCGGGACAACGGCGGATAACGCCGTAGGCGTTATGCGCCCTACGGGGAATGGCGTGGGTGGGGGGCGTAGGAGCGGATCTCATCCGCGAATCGCGCCGGAATGTCCGGCTATCGCGGACAAGGCCCTACGGTTCCAGGAAGCACGGCTTTTCGTAGGATGGCGTTGAGCGGAGCGATACCCATCACTCCGGCAGCATGGGTATCGCAAGCTCAACCCATCCTACGAAAAGCACCTCGGCGCAAGACAGTTGCTCCTACGACCGTGCTTCCTGGACACGTAGGAGCGGACTCCGACCGCGATTCGCGGTTATTTGCGCCGCTTGAGCTGGTCGTGCAACTGCGTCGGCAGCCCACGGATGATCAGCATGTCGCGCTCTTCGTCGTACTCCACCTTGCTGCCCAGCAGGTGCGCCTCGAAGCTGATCGACAGGCCCTCGGCGCGGCCGGTGAAGCGGCGGAACTGGTTGAGGGTGCGCTTGTCCGCGGGGATTTCCGGGGCCAGGCCGTAGTCCTTGTTGCGGATGTAGTCGTAGAAGGCGCGCGGCGCCTGGTCGTCCATCAGCTCGGAGAGCGCGTCCAGGGCCATCGGCTCGCCCAGGCGCGCCTGGCTGGTGGCGTAGTCGACCAGGGTGTCGGTCTTCTCGCGGGCCTGCTCTTCGGGCAGGTCCTCGCTTTCCACGTAGTCGCTGAAGGCCTTGAGCAGGGTGCGCGTCTCGCTGGGCGCGTCGACGCCTTCCTGGCAGCCGATGAAGTCGCGGAAGTAGTCCGAGACCTTCTTGCCGCCCTTGCCCTTGATGAACGAGATGTACTGCTTGGAGGCCTTGTTGTTGCGCCATTCCGAGCAGTTGATCCGCGCCGCCATGTGCAACTGGCCCAGGTCAAGGTGGCGCGAGGGCGCCACTTCCAGGTTCTCGGTCACCGCCACGCCTTCGCTGTGGTGCAGCAGGGCGATGCTCAGGTAGTCGGTCATGCCCTGCTGGTAGTGGCAGAACAGCACGTGGCCGCCGGTGGAGAGGTTGGATTCCTCCATCAGGCTCTTCAGGTGCTCCACGGCCTGGCGGCTGAAGGCGACGAAGTCCTTGCCGCCGTCCAGGTACTCGGCCAGCCAGCCGCTGAACGGGTAGGCGCCGGACTCCTCCTGGAACAGGCCCCAGGCCTTGTTCGGCTTGGCGTTGTAGCTTTCGTTGAGGTCGGCCATGAGGTTCTCGATGGCCTGGGAGTCGCCCAGTTCGGCGTCGCGCGCGTGCAGCGTGGCGGGGTTGCCGTCGGGCTTCTTGTCGATCAGGTGGACGATGGCGTGACGAATCGGCATCTCGGGCTCGGCTCTGGACGATGGTGGCAAAGCCGCCAGTTTACCCGAGCGCGACGCGCCACGCTCACCCGGCCTTGTCCAGCGGCGCCTCGCCGTCGCGCTCGCGGCGGTTGCGGCGCAGCTGGCGCAGGCGGCGGATCACGTAGTTCAGGTGCAGGTGCAGCTCGTACAGCTCGTTGTAGTACGACAGCGGCACCTCCACCCGCGACAGCTCGGCCTCCAGGCTCTCCAGGCGCTCGATCTCGCGGCTGAGTTCCGCGCTGCCGGTGTTTTCGTCCAGGCGCCGGTCGATTTCCCGCAGGTAGCGGTACCAGCGGTAGATGCGCGCGCGGATGCGCCAGCGGTACAGCGGGCCGATGGACTTGAACAGCGGGATGAGGATGGCGATGAAGGGGATCAGCAGGATGATGTAGCGGTCGGCCAGGGAGGCGATGCGGAACGGCAGGAAGCGCTGCAGCAGCGGCAGGCCGCTCTTGTAGTAGCGCTCGGCGTCCTCGTTCAGGCGCAGGGTGCGCGGCTCGGCGGCGGGGAAGGCGCCGGGGGCGTCGAGCAGGCTGCCCTGGCGCATCGCCTGGCGCGCGGCCTGGAGGATCAGCGGCGTCAGCGCCGGGTGGAAACGGTCCTTGATCACCAGGGTGGCCACCGGCGACAGGGTGGTCAGGTTGCGGTGCGGCACGTTGTGTTCCAGGTTCAGCAGGCCTTCGCCCACCTCCAGGCGCTTGAGGAAGCGCAGGCGCGCCTCGTAGGCGTCGGCGCGGCGGAAGCCGGCCAGCAGCAACTGCTCGCTGGCGGCCAGGCGCTGGATCAGCGGGTTGTCCGCCGGGCCGACGAAGAAGGCGGCGTCCAGGCTGCCGGCCAGCAGCGCGTCGGCGGCGCTGTCGCCGCCGCTGGCCTGCCAGCCGGCGGGGTGCTGTTCGTCGCCGATGCCGTTGGCCTGGAGGATGGCCGAGGTGATCGCCTCGGTGCCGCTGCCACGGCTGCCCAGGGCCACGCGCAGGGGCAGCAGGTCGGCGATGCGGTCGATGTGCACGTCGTGGCGCTGGAACAGCCACAGCGGCTCCTGGAACATGGCGCCGAGGGTTTGCAGGCGCTGCCGTTGCCCGGCGGCGAGCTGGCGTTCCTGGCCGCTCTGCACCAGGGCGATGTCCACGCCGCTGTGCTCGTCCAGCAGCAGGTCCATGTTCTGCCGCGAGCCGGCGCTGGGCACCAGCTTCAGCTCGAAGCCCTGCTCGGCCAGCTCGGCCCGCAGCTTTTCGCCGAAGGCCGCGTAGCCGCCGTCGGGGGCGCCGGTGGCGAGGGTGGCGCTCATCGGCGGCGGCGGCGCGACGAAGTAGAAGACCGCGGCCACCAGGGCGGCCAGCACGGGCACTATCCACAGGTTGGCGCGCACCAGGATGGCGAGGTCGCGGAGCATGTTGAGCAGGCGTTGCATGGTCTGATTCCCGGCCGGCGTTCCTTCAGGATAGCCAGCCTGGCGCGGGCGCACCCCGGAAGCGGGTATCATCGCCGGCTGGATCAGACAGCGGGACAGCAGGCGCATGCGCATCCTCCACACTTCCGACTGGCACCTCGGCCAGCACTTCATGGGCAAGAGCCGCGAGGCCGAACACCGCGCCTTCTGCCGCTGGCTGGTGGAGCGGGTGCGCGAGCACGCGGTGGACGCGGTGATCATCGCCGGCGACGTGTTCGACACCGGCGCGCCGCCCAGCTACGCCCGCGAGCAGTACAACCGCTTCATCGTCGAACTGCGCGAGACCGGCGCCAGCCTGGTGGTGCTGGGCGGCAACCACGACTCGGTGGCGATGCTGGAGGAATCCCGCGAGCTGCTGGCGGTGCTCGGCACGCGGGTGATCGCCGCCGCCGGCGCCGACCTCGACCGGCAGTTGCTGGTGCTGCCGCAACGCGACGGCACGCCGGGCGCGGTGCTCTGCGCCATTCCCTTCCTGCGCCCGCGCGACCTGCTGGCCAGCCAGGCCGGGCAGAGCGCCCAGGACAAGCAGCTGGCTTTGCAGCAGGGCATCCAGGCGCACTACCAGGCGCTGTTCGCCCTGGCCGAGGCCAAGCGTGCCGAACTCGGTGGCAAGCTGCCGATAGTCGCCACCGGGCACCTGACCACGGTCGGCGCCAGCGCCAGCGAGTCGGTGCGGGAAATCTACGTCGGCAGCCTGGAGGCCTTCCCCACCAGCGCCTTCCCGGCGGCGGACTACATCGCCCTGGGGCACATCCACCGGCCGCAGAAGGTCGGCGGCCTGGAGCACATCCGCTACTGCGGCTCGCCCATCGCCCTGAGCTTCGACGAGGCGCGGCAGGCCAAGGAAGTGCTGCTGGTGGACCTCGATGAAAGCGGCCTGCGCGCGGTGACGCCGCTGGCCGTGCCCTGCTTCCAGCCCCTGCAGTCGCTGGCCGGCGACCTCGACAGCCTGCCCGCGGCGCTGGCCGAAGCCGCCAGCCTGGGCACCCCGGAACGCCCGGTGTGGGTGGAAGTGCTGGTGCGCAGCGACGACTACCTGAACGACCTGCAGGCGCGCCTGGAGAAGCTCTGCGAGGAACTGCCGGTGGAAGTGCTGCGCACCCGCCGTGAACGTGGTAGCCAGCAGGTGGGGCTGTTCGGCGAGGCGCGCGAGACCCTCGACGAACTCTCCGCCGAGGACGTCTTCGAACAACGCATGGACGCCGAGGACCTGGCGCCGCCGCTGCGCCAGGAACTGGCCGGGCTGTACCGCCAGGTGGTCGCCGAACTGCAGGAGGAGCAAGCCTGATGCGCATCCTCAGCCTGCGCCTGAAGAACCTCAACTCGCTCAAGGGCGAGTGGAAGATCGACTTCGCCGCCGAGCCCTTCGCCGGCAACGGCCTGTTCGCCATCACCGGGCCTACCGGCGCCGGCAAGACCACCCTGCTGGACGCCATCTGCCTGGCCCTGTACCACCGCACGCCGCGCATGCACACGCTGTCGCAGAGCGGCAACGAGCTGATGACGCGGCACACCGCCGACTGCCTCGCCGAGGTCGAGTTCGAGGTCAGGGGCCGCCGCTACCGCGCCTTCTGGAGCCAGCGCCGGGCCCGCGACAAGGTCGACGGCGCGCTGCAGGCGCCCAAGGTGGAACTGGCGCGCATCGAGGCCGCCGGCGGCGAGGGGGAAATCCTCACCGACAAGATCAACGATAAGCTGCGCCAGACCGAGCAGCTCACCGGCCTCGACTTCGGCCGCTTCACCAAGTCCATGCTGCTGGCCCAGGGCGGTTTCGCCGCCTTCCTCGAAGCCAGCGCCAATGACCGCGCGGCATTGCTGGAAGAACTCACCGGCACCGAGATCTACGGGCTGATTTCCCAGCGCGTGTACGAGCGCAGCAAGGCGGCGCAGAACGATCTGGAATTGCTGAAGAGCCGTGCCGAAGGCATGGAGCTGCTCAGCGAGGAACAGCGCGGCGAACTGCGGGCCGAGGCCGAACGCCTGCTGGCCGAGGAAGCCCCGCTGCTCCAGCGTCAGGCCGAATTGCAGGCCCAGCGCCGCTGGCGCGAGGACCTTTCCCGCGCCGAACAACAGCACCAGCAGGCCGCCGCGCGCGAGCAGCAGGCGCGCGATGCCCTGCTCCAGGCGGCCCCCGACCTGCAGCGCCTGGCCGCCAGCGAGCCGGCGGCGCGCCTGCAGCCGCTGCATGGGGCCTGGCAACAGGCGCGCCAGGCGCTGGAGCGGGACGAAACCGGCCTGGCGGACCTGCAACGCCAGCAACGGGACTGCGCGGAGCAGGCCGTGCGCAGCCTGTGGCAGGCCAGCCAGTACAGCGCGCAGTGGGCGGGGCAGCGCCAGCTCGCCATCGATGAACTCGCAACGCAGCGCCGCGAAGTACAGGCGCAGCTCGCCGCGCACCCGCAACGCGCCCGCCTGGGCGAACTGCTGGGGGGCTGGCGTGCGCAATTCGCCCAGCGCGAACAGCTCGGCGGCGAACTGCAGGGCGCCCGCGCGCGCCTGGAGCAGGAAGCCTCCGCCATCCAATCCTTGCACGGCCAACTCACCGCCCAGGGCCAGGCCCTGGCCGACGCCGGGCAGGCGCTGGACGCGGCGCGCCAGGCCGAGGCGCAGCAACAGGCGCGCTTGCAGGCCCTGCTGCAAGGCGCCGGCGAAAGCGCCCTGCGCGAGCGCTGGCAGCAGTTGCAGCAACAGGGCAGGGCGCTGGACCGCCTGCAACAGCTGGCGCAGAGCCGCGAGCAGGCCAACGCGCAGGCTGCCCGCCTGCAACCCCAGCTCGATTCGCTGCAGCAACGCCAGGCGCAGAAGGAAGCCGCAATCGCCGAACTGCGCGAGCGCTACAAGGCGCTGAAGCAGCAGGTCGCCGACAAGGAGAAGCTGCTGGAGCAGGAGCAGCGCATCCAGGCCCTGGAGGCCTACCGCGTGCAACTGCAGCCCGGCGAAGCCTGCCCCTTGTGCGGCTCCCACGAGCACCCGGCCATCGCCAGCTACCAGGCGCTGGACGTATCTCAGACACGCCGCGCCCTCGACGAATGCCGCGCGGCCCTGGCCGCTCTGGAAAGCGACGGCGTGGCGCTGCGCGACGAACTCTCCGACGTGACGGCCCAGGCAGCACAGGCCCGGCAGCAGCTGGAGCAACTGCGCGAACAACTGCACCAGCTCGATGCCCAATGGCAGCGCCAGTCGGCCGAACAGAACCTCGCCATCGAGGATGCCGCCGGCCTGGCCGCGATCCGCCAGGCCCAGGAACAGGCCCTGGCTGACCTTCAGGAACGCCTGGCGGCGCTCGATGCGCTCAAGGGCGAGTTGCAGCAGGCCGCGAGTGCCCGCGAGCACGCCGAGCGCAGCCATGCGGCCGCGCTGCAGCAGGAGGCCCTGCTGCGTCGTGACCTGGACAACGCACAGCAGCGCCAGGCGGAACAACAGCAACGCCTGGAACAGCTGCAAGCCCAGGCCGAACGCCAGGCCGCCGAACTGCTGGCCAGCCTCGACGGTTTCGCCGCCGCCTTGCCCGAACAAGGCGCAGCCTGGCTGGCCGAACGCGAAGGCGAATGGTGCGCCTGGCAGCAGGCCCAGCAACGGGACCAGCAACTGCAGGAGGCCGAGCGCGAAGCCCGGCGCTTGCTGCAGGAAGCCGAAGCCCAGGCCGGGCAGTGGCGCGAACGCTGGAGCGCCAGTGGCGAGCAGGCATTGCCGGAACTGGCGCCCGGGGCGCAGCCGCAACAGGCCCTGCAAGCGGCGGAGGCGGCCCTGCAGGCGGCGCAGCGCCAGGCCGATGCGCTGCTCGGCCGCGAGCAGAGCCTCGCCGCGCACCTGGAGCAGGCGCGCACGACTCTGGCTGAATGCGAGCGCACCTGGCAGCAGGCTTTGGAAGAAAGCCCGTTCGCCGACCTGGCGGCCTTCCTCGCCGCGCTGCTGGAGGATGGCGAGCGCCAGCGCCTGGGCGAACTCAAGACGCGCCTGGACACCGCGCTGACCGAAGCCGTGGCGTTGCGCGTCGCCGCCGAGGAAGCCGAGCGCCAACTGCGCGCGCAACCGCTGGGCGAACTGGAGCTACCGGCCCTCGACGAGCAGTTGCAGGCCCTCGCCACCCAGCTGCGCGAACTGGGCCAGCGCCAGGGCGAAGTGCGCGCGCAACTGCAGGGCGACGACGCGCGCCGTGCCAGCCAGCAGGCGCTGTTCGCCGAGATCGCCGCGCAGGAGGCGCACCACGATCTCTGGCAGCGCCTGAACGGCCTGATCGGTTCCGCCGATGGCGCCAAGTACCGGCGCTTTGCCCAGGGCCTGACCCTCGACCACCTGGTGCACCTGGCCAACCGGCAACTGCAGCGCCTGCACGGCCGCTACCAACTGGCGCGGCGCGGCGACGGCGAGCTGGAACTGGAGGTGGTGGACACCTGGCAGGGCGACGTCGCCCGCGACTGCCGCACCCTTTCCGGCGGCGAGAGCTTCCTGGTCAGCCTGGCGCTGGCCCTGGCGCTGTCCGACCTGGTCAGCCACAAGACCAGCATCGATTCGCTGTTCCTCGACGAAGGCTTCGGCACCCTCGACGGCGAGACCCTGGAGGTGGCGCTGGACGCCCTCGACAGCCTCAACGCCAGCGGCAAGAGCATCGGCGTGATCAGCCACGTCGAGGCGCTCAAGGAACGCATCCCCGTGCAACTCAAGGTGCACAAAGGTGTCGGTATGGGGTACAGCCGCCTCGACGCGTGCTTCGCCGTGCAATCCTGAGCCTTGCCCGGCGTCATTGCGCCGCACGTTGGCGGCGCGACGACTTGCAATCGAAGCGCGGCGAGGTAGGCTCAAGAGCGCACTCTTGGCCGTGAGAGGAATAACGCAGGGAGTGCGTCAGGCTCGTCCCGGACCGCCAGTTTCGGCACGCACAGGGGCGGCATCCACAAGACCCCTTGAGGTGATCGAGATGAAGAAAACCGCAGCCACTGCGAAGAAACCCGCTGCACCCAAGACCGCTGCCAGCAAGCCGGCTGCGGCCAAACCCGCTGCTGCGAAACCTGCCGCGGCGAAGAAGCCGGCAGCGAAGAAACCCGCCGCCAAACCGGCAGCTGCCGCCAAGCCCGCGGCCGCGGCCAAGCCGGCACCGCGCCGCGCCCCGGCCCTGGCCACCCCGTCGGACCTGTCCAGGGACGCCACCCGCGACCTCAGCGCGGCCTTGAGCCGCCTGCTGGCCGACGTCTTCGCCCTGTATCTGAAGACCAAGAACTTCCACTGGCACGTGAGCGGTCCGCACTTCCGCGACTACCACCTGCTGCTGGACGACCAGGCCACCGAAATCTTCGCCATGACCGACCCGATCGCCGAGCGCGTGCGCAAGATCGGCGGCAACACCATCCGCTCCATCGGCCACATCGGCCGCCTGAAGCGCATCGCCGACAACGACGCCGAGTTCGTCCAGCCGCTGGACATGCTGGCCGAGCTGCAGGAGGACAACAAGTCGCTGACCGCCTACATGCGCGAAGTCCACGATCTGTGCGACGAGTACCACGACATCGCCACCGCCAGCCTCATCGAGAACTGGATCGACGAGACCGAGCAGCGCACCTGGTTCCTCTTCGAGACCAGCCGCCGCGGGGATGTGACGGGGCATTGAGGGGGTATCGCTGAAGAGAGGAGGGCCCCTTTTGCAGGGGCCTTTTTCTTTGATGTGGAGGTGGGCGACAGTGTGTGCTGCGACCCCGCTTGCCCTCTCCCTAACCCTCTCCCTGAAGGGAGAGGGGACCGTTGGGCAGACGCTGATGTTTTGGAGTCAGCCGGCTAGCACAGAGACTGCCGGCTGAAACCAAGCCTTCTCTCGGCACGGACAAGCCCCCTCTCCCTTCAGGGCGGGGCGCGCAGCCGAGGGCTGGGGAGAGGGAGCGGACTTGACGCCGCTCCAGCGCTTCACCTTCGCTCATTCTCTTCCCTGCATTTGTGTCGACCTGCTTTCCCGGTTGACACCCCCACACAGCAAGCCGAAAAAGAAGAACGCTACCCCAGGAGACTCCCCATGCTGCTCCACGCCCCCACCTCGACCCTCCTCCTCATCGACATCCAGGAACGCCTGTTCCCCGCCATCCACGACGCCGAGGCGCTGCTGCAGCACAGCGCCTGGCTGCTGGCCGTGGCGCAGCGCCTGGGCGTGCCGGTGCTGGCCACCGAGCAGTACAGCAAGGGCCTGGGCCCGACCCTGGCGCAGTTGCGCGAGCACCTGCCGGCCGCGGCCATCCTGGAGAAGATCGCCTTCTCCGCGGTGGCCGACCCTGGTCTGCTGCAACTGCCCGGCGGCGAGCGCCGGCAGTTCGTGGTGTGCGGCACCGAGGCCCACGTCTGCGTGCTGCAGAGCGTGCTCGGCCTGCTGGCCGAGGACCGCGAGGTCTATGTGGTGGCCGAGGCGGTCGGCTCGCGGCGCCCGGAGGACAAGGTCCTGGCCCTGGAGCGCATGCGCCAGGCCGGCGCGGTGATCGTCAACCGCGAGATGGTCGCCTTCGAATGGCTGGAGCGCGCCGGCAGCGAGACCTTCCGCGCCGTCAGCCGCGAGTTCATCCGCTAGTCAGCGGTACCAGGCGGCGCGCGCCTCGGCGTCGTGGAAGGTCCAGGCGACGAAGCGGCTCTGCTTCTGCCCCTGGGCCATGTCCAGGGTGCGCACCTGCAGCGCGCCGGCTTTCTTCAGGGCGCGGCGGAAGTCGTCGAGGTTGCCGGCCTTGGACACCAGCGAGCTGAACCACTGCACCTGCTGCGCCACTTCGCGGCTTTCGCTGGCCATGCGCTTGAGGAAGGCGATCTCGCCGCCCTCGCACCACAGCTCGTTGCTCTGCCCGCCGAAGTTCAGCAGCGGCAGCTTGCGCGAGGGGTCGAGCTTGCCGAGGTTCTTCCACTTGCGCCGGCTGCCGGCGCGGGCCTCTTCGGGGGAGGCGTGGAACGGCGGGTTGCACAGGCTGGCGTGGAAGCGTTCGTCGGCGTGCAGCAGGTCGTGGAAGATGTGCTGCGGCTCGCTCTGTTGGCGCAGCTCGATGGCCTCGGCCAGGCCCGGGTTGCCCAGCACTATGTTGCGCGCCGAGGCCAGGGCGGCGGGTTCGATGTCGGCGCCGAGGAAGCGCCAGCCATAGTCGCGGTGGCCGATCAGCGGGTAGATGCAGTTGGCCCCGACGCCGATGTCCAGCACCCGCACGCCGGGCCCGCGCGGCACGCAGCCTTTATTGTCCTCGGCCAGCAGGTCGGCCAGGTAGTGCACATAGTCGGCGCGGCCGGGGATCGGCGGGCAGAGGAAGTCGGCGGGGATTTCCCAGTGGCCGATGCCGTACTGCGCCTTGAGCAGCGCGCGGTTGAACACCCGCACCGCCTGCGGGTCGGCGAAGTCGATGCTGGGCTTGCCGTAGGGGTTGGTGATCACGTAGTCGCCCAACTCGGGGCTGGCGGCGATCAGGCTGGGAAAGTCGTAGCGCCCCTGGTGGCGGTTGCGCGGGTGCAGCAGGTCGGGCTTCTTCGCGGCGGGATCGCGCAGCGGTTGCGGCTTGGCGGGGCGTTTCGGCGGCTTGGGCATGGCGGGCGGCAGGGCAGGGGAGCGGAGGGCGATTTTCCCACAGAAGCGCGCCTTCTGCTTCTCGTAGGAGCGGATCTCATCCGCGAACCGCGCCGGGACGTCCGGCTATCGCGGACAAGGTCCTACGGTTCCAGGAAGCACGGCTTTTCGTAGGATGGCGTTGAGCGGAGCGATACCCATCACCCCCGGCAGCATGGGTATCGCAAGCTCAACCCATCCTACAAAAAGCACCTCGGCGCAAGTTGCTCCTACGACCGTGCTTTCCTGGAAACGTAGCGGGCCCTGCCCGCGATTCGCGCGCAGGGCGCGCTCCTACAGGGGAATGGTGTGGGTGGGGCGGCGTAGGAGCGGATCTCATCCGCGAACTGCGCCGGGACGTCCGGCTATCGCGGACAAGGTCCGCTACGGCTAGGAATGCCATGTCTCCAGGCAACCTGTAGGAGCGGGCCCTGCCCGCGATTCGCGCGCAGGGCGCGCTCCTACAGGGGAATGGCGTGGGTGGGGCGGCGTAGGAGCGGATCTCATCCGCGAACCGAGCCGATATGTCCGGCTATCGCGGACAAGGTCCGCTCCTACAAGGCGGATTCAGGGATATTCGAGGATCGCCTTGATCTTGCCCAGGTTCGCCTCGATCCAGCGCGGGTCGATGGCGCCCCAGTCGCGGATGCGGTAGTGCCCGGCGTTGTTGCGCTCGCCGGCGTGCTGTTCGAACACGCAGTCGATGTCCAGGTCGGCCAGCGCCGCCAGGGTGTCCTGGGCGGTGCGCCGGGGCATGCCGGTGGCTTCCATCAGCGCCGGCACGCTGCTGGCCTGGCCGCTGTGCACCAGCCAGGCGACGTACAGGCGGCGGTAGAAACTGCTCTTGGTCTTGCTCACTTCCATGGGCTTTCCTTGTTCGGTCAATGCAGCGGCAGCAGCCAGGGTACCAGCAACACGCTGACGATCATCACCAGCAGGGTGAAGGGCACGCCGACCCTGACGAAGTCGCCGAAGCGGTAGTGCCCGGGACCCAGCACCAGGGTGTTCACCGGCGAGGAGATGGGCGTCATGAAGGCCGCCGAGGCGGCCAGCGCCACTATCATGGCGAAGGGTTCCGGCTGGGCGCCCAGGGCCCTGGCGGTGGCGATGGCCACCGGTGCCATGAGCACGGCGGTGGCGGTGTTGGAGATGAACAGGCCGATCAGCGCGGTGAGCAGGAACAGGCTGGCGAGGATCAGGTAGGGCCCGGCGCCGCCCAGGGCCGCCACCAGGGCCTGCACCGCCAGGTCGATGCCGCCGGTCTTCTGCAGGGCCAGGGCGAAGGGCAGCATGCCGACGATCAGCACCAGGCTCTGCCAGTGGATGGCGCGGTAGGCGCTGTCCATGTCGATGCAGCGGAAGGCGCCCATCAGCAGGCAGGCGATCAGCGCGGCCAGCACATTGGGCACCAGGCCGCTGACCATCAGCAGCACCATCACCCCCAGGCTCAGCAGCGCGTGGGGCGCCTGGCTGGCCGCCGGCGCGGCCTCGTCCACCTCGGCCGGCAGGCTCAGCACCAGGAAGTCGCGGCCCTGGCCCTGGAGCTGGCGGATGTCCTTCCAGGCGCCCACCACCAGCAGGGTGTCGCCGACCTTCAGCTTGGCGTCCAGCAGGCCGTCGACCACGGCTTCGCGGTTGCGCCGCAGGCCCACCACATTGAGCCCGTACTGGCTGCGAAAGCCCAGCTGCAGGATGCTCTTGCCCAGCAGCGCGGACTCCGGCGGCAGCGTCACCTCGGCCATGCCCACCTCGTGGGCGCGCTCGGTGAAGTAGTCGCCGTGCAGGCTTAGCGGCTCCAGGCCGTATTCGTGGTAGAGGGCGAGCAGGTCGATGCCCGGCTGGTAGATGTCCACCAGCAGCACGTCGCCGACCTGCAGCACCACGTCGGCGCCGGGGCTGAGGATCTTCAGGCGGAAGCGCGCCAGGCGCTCGATGGCGATCACGTTGGTGCCGCGCTCGGTGCGCAGCTGGACGTCGCCGAGGGTCATGCCGGCCAGCGTGGAGTCGGGGCGGATGCGCAGCCGGCGTTCGCGCCCGGCCAACTGGTAGTCGCGGATCAGGTCGCGCAGCGAGCGGCGTTGCGCGGCGTTGCCGGGGCCGTCGTGGTTGTCGCCGAGCCAGCGCCGGGCCACCAGCATGTAGGCCACGCCCAGGACCAGGATCACCAGGCCGATGGGGGTGAAACTGAAGAAGCCGAAGCCCGGCTCGCCCTCGCGCACCAGTTCGCTGTGCACCACCATGTTCGGCGGCGTGGCCACCAGGGTGAGCATGCCGCTGATCAGCCCGGCGAAGCTCAGCGGCATCATCAGCCGCGCCGGCGAGACGTTCAGGCGCCCGGCGACGCTGAGCACCACCGGAATGAAGATCGCCACCACGCCGGTGGAACTCATCACCGAGCCCAGCCCGGCCACCGCCAGCATCAGCAGCACCAGCAGGCGCGTCTCGTCGCTGCCGGCCTTGTGCGTCAGCCACTCGCCGATGCGGTAGGCCACGCCGGTGCGCACCAGGCCCTCGCCGATGATGAAGAGCGCGGCGATCAGCACCACGCTGGGGTCGGCGAAGCCGGCCAGGGCTTCCTGCACGCTGAGCACGCCGCTCAGCGGCAGGGCGACCATGGCCAGCAGGGCGACCACGTCCATGCGCGGCCGGTTGACGACGAACAGCGCCACCGCGGTGGCGAGCAGGAACAGGACCCAGAGCAGTTGCGGATTCATGCGCTTCCTTAGCCGGCGAATCGGCGGGCATTGTGCCCGGGCGACGGGCGCAATGCCTTGATCCGATGCAGCTTAGCGAAGCCTTCGGCGGTTTTCAGGAAAGCCGCGCCACCGGGGTGATCTGCCGTGGGTCGGTGCGCAGCTCGATCAGCGCCGGCTTGCCGCAGGCCCGGGCGCGCTGGAAGGCGGCGGCGAAGTCCTCGGTGCGCTCGACCAGTTCGCCGTGGGCGCCGAAGGCCCGGGCCAGGGCGACGAAGTCCGGGTTGTGCAGTTCGGTGGCCGAGACGCGCCCCGGATACTCGCGCTCCTGGTGCATGCGGATGGTGCCGAGCATGCCGTTGTTGACCACGATGACGATCAGCGCGGCGCCGAACTGCACGGCGGTGGCCAGTTCCTGCGGGTACATCATGAAGCAGCCGTCGCCGGCGAAGCACACCACCTCGCGCTGCGGCTCGCGCAGCTTGGCGGCGATGGCGGCGGGGAAGCCGTAGCCCATGGCGCCGTTGGTGGGCGCCAGTTGGCTGCGGGCGGCGCGGTAGCGGTAGAAGCGGTGCACCCAGACGGCGTAGTTGCCGGCGCCGTTGCTGATCACCGCGTCCTCGGGAAGGGTTTCGGCGAGGTGGCCGACCACCGCGGCCAGGTCCACGCCCTGCAGTTCGGCGGGGCTGGCCGGCGGGGTGGAGTAGGCCAGGTAGTCGGCGCGGGCCTCGGCGGTCCACTCGGCCCAGGGGCGGTTTTCCAGGGGCGCCAGGGCGTCGAGGGCGGCGGCCATGGCCGGCAGGCTGGCCTGGATCGGCAGGTCGGCCTGGTAGACGCGGCCCAGCTCGCTGGCGTCGGGGTGGACGTGGATCAGCGTCTGCTCGGGTTTCGGGCTGCGCACCAGGGTGTAGCCGGCGCTGGGCGTCTCGCTCAGGCGCGAGCCGAGCACCAGCAGCAGGTCGGCCTCCCGCACCCGCGCAGCGAGCTTGGGCGAGGCGCCGAAGCCGAGCTGGCCGACGTACTGCTCGTCGCGGTTGTCGTACAGGTCCTGGCGGCGGAACGAGGCCACCACCGGCAGTTCGTTGGCCCGGGCGAAGCGTTGCAGGGCGCGGCGCCCGGCCTCGTCCCAGCCGGTGCCGCCGATCACCAGCAGCGGCTTGCGGGCGCGGGCGAGCAGGCTGCGCAATTCCTCCAGCGCGGCCAGCGGCGGGGCGACCTGCGCAATGCGCGGGGCGGGCGCATCCGCCACCTGCGCGGTGCCGAACAGCACTTCCTCCGGCAGGGCGACCACCACCGGGCCGGGGCGGCCGGACTGGGCCACGGCGAAGGCCCGGGCGACCACCTCGGGAATGCGCTGGATGTCGTCGATCTCCGTGGCCCACTTGGCCAGGCCGCCGAACATCTGCCGGTAGTCCACCTCCTGGAACGCCTCGCGGCCCTTGAAGGCGCTTTCCACCTGGCCGACGAAGAGGATCATCGGCGTGGAGTCCTGTTTCGCCGTGTGCACGCCGTTGGCCGCGTGGGTGGCGCCCGGCCCGCGGGTGACGAAGCAGATGCCCGGGCGCCCGGTGAGCTTGCCGTAGGCGTCGGCCATGTTCGAGGCGGCGCCTTCGTGGCGGGTGACGATGGTGCGGATCGAACGCGCGTCGTGCAGGGCATCGAGCACCGGCAGGTAGCTTTCGCCGGGGATGCAGTAGACGGTGTCCACCGCGTTGCGCAGCAGGGCTTCGACGAGGATCTGGCCGCCATTGCGGGCGGGGAGGTCGGACATGGTGCGGGCTCCTGTGGAAGTCGGGACGGCGGCTTTCCGGGCCGCGCTGGCGCGTCGATCTTCGGCCCAAAGCCTGCGCCGCGCCAAGCGAGCTTTCTTCGGGTAGTCATTCCACCCCGGAATGACGTCTGCGACAACCGGCCCCTTCGGCCGCGCGGATCATGGTCTAAGGTTCTCGGGGCCATGGCTCACCGCGAAAGGAGGCCCACCATGCGCCATCGAGGATTCCACCCGCTGTACGCCGCGCTGCTGCTGAGCGGCAGCCTGCCGGCCCTGGCCGCACTGCCCCAGGCGCCCGGCTACGTCGACGACAGCGGCTACCCGGCGGCCGCCAGGCAGCGCATCCTGCCGCCGATGTTCGAGCAGAAGCTGGCCAGCACCCGCTACCTGGCCAAGCCCGACGATCCGCTGATCACCCTGGCCGAGTCCAGCGGCTTCCGGCAGACCAGCGACTACCAGCAGACCCGCGAGTACCTGAAGAAGTTGGCCGATGCGTCCGGCGGCAGGTTGCAGCTGAGCGAGCTGCCGGAAAAGAGCGCCAGCGGCGAGCCGATGCTGCTGGTGACCGCGTCCACCGAGGCCGACAAATCGCCGGCCGGGCTGAACGGCTCGGGCAAGCCGACGCTCTTCGTCGAGGCCGAGATCCACCCCGGCGAGGCCAACGGCAAGGACGCCATGTTCATGCTGCTGCGCGACATGACCGCCGGGGCCAAGCCACTGGCCGGGCTGCTGGAGAAGGTCAACATCCTCTTCATCCCCACCGTGAACGTCGACGGCGATCTACGCCGCAGCCCCTACGGGCGCATCAACCAGAACGGCCCGGAGGTCACCGGCTGGCGCGTCAACGGCCAGAATCTCAACCTCAACCGCGACTTCACCAAGCTCGACAGCGCGGAAATCCGCAACGTCGCCTGGGTGTTCAACCAGTACGACCTGAGCTTCTTCGCCGACACCCACTCCACCGACGGCGCCATGTACCCCTACGACAGCTCCTACTGCCACAACGGCAACGGCTGGTCGCCGGCGTCCAGCCAGTGGATGGACAAGGTCATGCGCGGCCCGGTGTACAAGGAGCTGGAGGGCGACGGCCACGTGGTGCACGAGTGCATCAGCCTCAACGACAACCAGGACCCGGCCAAGGGCTACTACCCCTACCGCACGGACCTGGCGCGCTTCTCCAACCAGTACGGCGACATCCGCAACGTGCCCTCGATCCTCATCGAGCAGCACGCGCTGCATCCCTACGAAACCCAGGTGCTGGGCAACTACGTGATGCTCAAGGCGATGTTCCGGGTGATCGGCGACCACGCCGACTCGCTCAAGGCCGCCATCGCCAAGGACCGCGAGCGCCTGGAGGCGCAGAAGGAGGTGATCCTCACCTGGAAGCCGGGCAAGGAGCAGCACACGCCCTTCGTCGTCGGCGACTACCGCTACGAGCAATCGCCCATCACTGGCGCCAGGACCATTGTCTGGAGCAACAAGCCGAAGACCTTGCAGGTGCCGATCAGCGACAACTCGGTGCCCGACCTGGTGGTCAAGCGGCCGAAACAGTACGTGGTGCCGGTGCAGTGGAGCGAGGTCATCGCCCGGCTCAAGGCCCACGGCATCCGCATGAAGACCCTGGAGCAGCCGACCGCCATCGAGGTCACCCTGTACCGCATGGACGACATCAAGCTGGCCGGCGGCTTCGAACCGGACCGCGCGGCGGCCAACGAAATCCCCGGCTACGAGGGGCACCTGCTGGTCAGCGGAACCGGCAAGCCGTTCCAGCGCCTGCAGACCTTCCCGGCAGGCTCGGTGGTGATCGACACCGACCAGCCGCTGGGTGTGCTGGCGATCAACCTGCTGACCGCCGAGAGCCCGGATTCCTTCTGGTCCTGGGGCTTCTTCAACTCGACGCTGGTGTCCGCGGAAGAGCCGGAGGAGTACGTGATGGAGCCGATGGCGCGCAAGATGCTCGCCGAGGACCCGCAGCTGAAGGCCGAGTTCGAGAAAAAGCTGAAGGAGGACAAGGCCTTCGCCAAGGACCCGCATGCGCGGCTGGAATGGTTCTACCAGCGCACGCCCTTCTATGACGTGAATGCCTACGTCTACCCGGTTGGCACGGTGTTCTGAGGGACAGAGGCTCTTCCTACGAGAAGCCGGGCCCGCCGGTATGGTAGGACTCCGCACGCGATGGACCGAACGCCGGCCCTGCCGGCGCAATCGCGGATGAGATCCTACGACGGCATTTCTCCTGTACCTGTAGGAGCGGGCCCTGCCCGCGAATCGCGCGCAGGGCGCGCTCCTACAGGGGAATGGCGCAGGTGGGGCAGCGTAGGATCTCATCCGCGAATCGCGCCGGTGGCTTGGTTCATCGCGGACAAGGTCCGCTCCTACGAGGAAACTCCATGCCTCACGACAACTGTAGGAGCGGGCCCTGCCCGCGAATCGCGCGCAGGGCGCGCTCCTACAGGGGAATGGCGCAGGTGGGGCGGCGTAGGAGATCTCATCCGCGAATTGCGCCAGTAGCTTGGGCTATCGCGGACAAGGTCCGCTCCTACGAGGAAACTCCATGCCTCACGACAACTGTAGGAGCGGGCCCTGCCCGCGATTCGCGCGCAGGGCGCGCTCCTACAGGGGAATGGCGCAGGTGGGGCAGCGTAGGAGCGGATTCATCCGCGAATCGCGTCGGAGCCTCCGGCTATCGCGGACATAGCTCAGGACTTTCTCCGCGCAGGTGATCATGTCGTCGACGTAGAAGTGCCAGACTCGTCCGGACGCCTCAGACATTCACCGCCTCCGCCTCGATGAAGGGCCGCAGTTCGGGGCGCAGGGCCTTTTCGGTGACCAGGTCGACGCTGCTGCCCAGCAGGTCCTCGAGGTAGAACTGCACGCCGAAGTAGCGCTCGGAGGTGGCGGGGCCGTCGAAGGCCACCAGGATGTCCACGTCGCTGTCGGGGCCTGCGGCATCGCGCACGGTGGAGCCGAACAGGGCGAGCCGGACCACGCCGAAGCGCTCGGCCAGCTCGGGCTTGCAGCTTTGCAGCAGGTTCAGGGCGTTGGTGCGGTTCATGGCGGTGGCCGGGCTCCGGGGATACGCCAGAAGGTAGCACAAGCGAAAAGCACAAGGCCCGCATTCGCGGGCCTTGTGGATGACGCCTGTTACAGGCTGGCGATCTTCTCGCGCTGCTGGATCAGGTTGGTCACCGCCTGCTCGGCTTCGGCGAGCTTGGCGCGTTCCTTCTCGATCACTTCGGCCGGGGCCTTGGCGACGAAGCCTTCGTTGGCCAGCTTGCCGCCCACGCGCTTGACCTCGCCTTCCAGACGCTGGATTTCCTTGTCCAGGCGCGCCAGTTCGGCGGCCTTGTCGATCAGCCCGGCCATGGGCACCAGCACTTGCAGCTCGCCCACCAGCGCGGTGGCCGACATCGGCGGCTCCTCGCCTTCGTCGAGCACGCGCACCGACTCCAGCTTGGCCAGCTTCATCAGCAGCGGCTCGTTGTCGGCCAGGCGGCGGTGGTCTTCGGGGGAGGCGTTGTTCAGCACCAGGTCGATGCGCTTGGCCATGGAGATGTTCATCTCGCCGCGGATCTGGCGGATACCCAGCATCAGCTGCTTGACCCACTCGATGTCGCCTTCGGCGGCGGCGTCGATCTTCGCCTCGTCGGCCACCGGCCAGGGTTGCAGCATCAGCGTGTCGCCGCTCTTGCCGGCGGAGGCCTTGATGCGCTGCCAGATTTCCTCGGTGATGAAGGGCATGAACGGGTGCGCCAGGCGCAGCGCGGTCTCCAGCACGCGCACCAGGGTGCGGCGGGTGCCGCGCTGGCGCTCGATGGGCGCGTTCTCGTCCCACAGCACCGGCTTGACCAGTTCCAGGTACCAGGCGCAGTACTCGTCCCAGACGAACTCGTAGAGGGCCTGGGTGGCCAGGTCGAAGCGGAAGGCGTCGAGCTGGCGGGCGACTTCCTGCTCGGTGCGCTGCAGGGCGGAGATGATCCAGCGGTCCACCGCGGACAGCTCGACCGGCTCGCCGTTCACGCCGGTGTCCCGGCCATCGGTGTTCTCGATGACGAAGTTGGCGGCGTTCCACAGCTTGTTGCAGAAGTTGCGGTAGCCCTCGACGCGGCCCATGTCGAACTTGATGTCGCGGCCGGTGGAGGCCAGCGAGCAGAAGGTGAAGCGCAGGGCGTCGGTGCCGTAGCTGGCGATGCCTTCGGGGAACTCGGCGCGGGTCTGCTTGGCGATCTTCTCGGCGAGCTTGGGCTGCATCATGCCGCTGGTGCGTTTTTCCAGCAGCGCGTCGAGGCTGATGCCGTCGACGATGTCCAGCGGGTCGAGCACGTTGCCCTTGGACTTGGACATCTTCTGGCCCTGGCCGTCGCGCACCAGGCCGTGGACGTACACGGTCTTGAACGGGATCTGCGGGGTGCCGTCCTCGTTCTTGATGAGGTGCATGGTCAGCATGATCATGCGCGCCACCCAGAAGAAGATGATGTCGAAGCCGGTCACCAGCACGTCGGTGGGGTGGAAGGTCTTCAGGTATTCGGTCTGTTCCGGCCAGCCGAGGGTGGAGAAGGTCCACAGGCCCGAGCTGAACCAGGTGTCCAGCACGTCCTCGTCCTGGCGCAGCTTGGCGTCGCCGAGGTTGTGCTTGGCGCGCACTTCGGCCTCGTCGCGGCCGACGTAGACGTTGCCGGCCTCGTCGTACCAGGCCGGGATGCGGTGGCCCCACCACAGCTGGCGGCTGATGCACCAGTCCTGGATGTCGCGCATCCAGCTGAAGTACATGTTCTCGTACTGCTTGGGCACGAACTGGATGCGGCCGTCTTCCACGGCGGCGATGGCGGGTTCGGCCAGCGGCTTGGTGGAGACGTACCACTGGTCGGTCAGCCAGGGCTCGATGACGGTGCCGGAGCGGTCGCCCTTGGGCACTTTCAGCGCGTGGTCGTCGATCTTCTCCAGCAGGCCCCTGGCCTCGAAGTCGGCGACGATCTGCTTGCGCGCGACGAAGCGGTCCAGGCCGGCGTAGGCGGCCGGCAGGCTGGCGTCGACATCCGGGTTGACGCTGCCGTCGAGCTTGAACACCTGGGCGGTGGCGAGGACGGCGGCGTCCTTGTCGAAGATGTTGATCAGCGGCAGGTCGTGGCGCTTGCCGACTTCGTAGTCGTTGAAGTCGTGGGCCGGGGTGATCTTCACGCAGCCGGTGCCGAACTCGCGGTCGACGTAGTCGTCGGCGATGATCGGGATGCGCCGGCCCACCAGCGGCAGCTCGACGAAGGTGCCGATCAGGGCCTGGTAGCGCTCGTCCTCCGGGTGCACGGCGACCGCGCTGTCGCCGAGCAGGGTTTCCGGGCGGGTGGTGGCGACCACCAGGTGGTCCTTGCCGTCGGCGGTCTTGTGGCCGTCGGCCAGGGGGTAGCGCAGGTGCCAGAGGTGGCCCTTCTCGTCGTGGTTCTCCACTTCCAGGTCGGAAATGGCGGTGTGGAACTTGGTGTCCCAGTTGACCAGGCGCTTGCCGCGGTAGATCAGGCCGTCGTCGAACAGGCGGACGAAGGCTTCCTTCACCGCGTTGGACAGGCCGTCGTCCATGGTGAAGCGCTCGCGCGACCAGTCCACCGAGGAGCCCAGGCGGCGGATCTGCCGAGTGATGGTGCCGCCGGACTGTTCCTTCCACTCCCAGACCTTCTCCAGGAACTTCTCGCGGCCGAGGTCGTGGCGCGCGATGCCCTGGGCGGCCAACTGGCGCTCCACCACCATCTGGGTGGCGATGCCGGCGTGGTCGGTGCCCGGCTGCCACAGGGTGTTGCGGCCCTGCATGCGGCGGTAGCGGATCAGCGCGTCCATGATGGCGTTGTTGAAGCCGTGGCCCATGTGCAGGCTGCCGGTGACGTTCGGCGGCGGGATCATGATGGTGTACGGCTCGCCGGAACCCTGCGGGGCGAAGTAGTTGTTCTGCTCCCAGGTGGGGTACCAGTGGGATTCGATGGCGTGGGGCTGGTAGGTCTTGTCCATGAGCGCGGCGGGACCCTGTTAGCGGCTAGACGGAAAACCGGAGAGTATAACGGCTGCCGAGGGGCGGCGGCCACCGGCGATCAGGGGGCTGGAGGGGGCCGTTCGGCGTGGGCGGGAGGTCCGGTGTCAACCTGTAGGAGCGGGCCCTGCCCGCGAAATCGCGCGCAGGGCGCGCTCCTACAATGGGCAGGATGGAGTTACGGAGGTGGCCCCGTTGCCCTCATCCCAGCCCTCTCCCGGAGGGAGAGGGGGCCGTTCGGCGTGTGCGGGAGGGCCGGTGTCAACCTGTAGGAGCGGGCCCTGCCCGCGATTCGCGCGCAGGGCGCGCTCCTACAATGGGCGTGGTGTGAGGTGACCCGTAGGAGCGGATCTCATCCGCGATCGCGCCGGCAGGGCCGGCGTCAGGGCTTGCGTTGGGCCAGCAGCCTTTGCAGGCGCGCTTCCAGGCGGCGCTGCAGTTCGGCTTCGATCTGCGGCACGAAGTCGTCGATCACGTCCTGCAGGATCAGTTGCGCGGCGGCGCGCAGTTCGCTGTCCAGGCGGGCCTGTTCGCGGTTGTGGCCCGCCGGGGGCAGGTCGTCCTCGGGCTCTTCCTCGGCCGGGGCCGGCCGCGGCGAGGCCTGGACCACGTCGGAGAGCAGCGGGATGTTGTCCGGCTCGAAGGATTCGGTGAGCAGGGGCGGTTCGCCATCCGGCTCGCCGAGCAGGTCGTGGATCGACTCCAGGTCGTCGAGCAGGTGGTCGGGGTCTTGCGGTGGCTTGCGGCTGTCCATTTTTCCGGTAGAGCGTCAGAGGCGCGGCAGGCGATGGTCCTGCAAAGGATAGCCCTGCTCGCGGTAGAAGCGGAAATTCTCCCGCGCCGCCTGGCGGATGGCCGGCTCCTCCACCACCAGTTCGGCGATGCGCGAGAACTCGCCGGCGAAGGCCGGCACCGCCAGCGTCAGGTTGATCAGCAGGTCGCGGCGGCCCGCCGGCGGCTCGCCCAGGCCCAGGGTGACCGGGGCCTGGGCGTCTTCCTCGGCGGCGTTGTGCGGCACGAAGGCTTCCTTGCGGAAGCTCCACAGGCGCGCGTCCAGGGCTTCGCGCTGAGTTTCGTCGGCGCACAGCAGGTACACCCGCATGCCCTGCCGCCAGGCCTTGTCGGCCAGGCGGCAGGCGATGGTCAGGCGCGCGTCGGGATCGGCGCTGGGGATGACGTAGAAGTCGACCCGCGTCATGCCGGCGATCCCATCGAACGATTGCGCTTTGCCATTACTTCACGCGGTCCAGCAGGTACTGGGTGAGCAGCGGCACCGGGCGGCCGGTGGCGCCCTTGTCCTTGCCGCCGCTGATCCAGGCAGTGCCGGCGATGTCCAGGTGCGCCCAGTGGTACTTCTTGGCGAAGCGCGAGAGGAAGCAGCCGGCGGTGATGGTGCCGGCCTTCGGCCCGCCGATGTTGGCGATGTCGGCGAAGGGGCTGTCCAGCTGTTCCTGGTACTCGTCGAACAGCGGCAGTTGCCAGGCGCGGTCGTCGGCGTGCTCGCCGGCCTTGAGCAACTGGCGCACCAGGGCGTCGTTGTTGCCCATCAGGCCCGAGGTGTTGGCGCCCAGGGCGACGATGCAGGCGCCGGTGAGGGTGGCGATGTCCACCACCGCCTGCGGCTTGAAGCGCTCGGCGTAGGTCAGGGTGTCGCACAGCACCAGGCGGCCTTCGGCGTCGGTGTTGAGGATTTCCACGGTCTGCCCGCTCATGGTGGTGACGATGTCGCCGGGGCGGGTGGCGCGGCCGCTGGGCATGTTCTCGGCGCAGGCCAGCAGGCCCACCAGGTTGATCGGCAGCTGCAGCTCGAGCACCGCGCGGAAGGTGCCGAAGACGCTGGCGGCGCCGCACATGTCGAACTTCATCTCGTCCATGCCCAGGCCGGGCTTGAGGCTGATGCCGCCGGTGTCGAAGGTGATGCCCTTGCCCACCAGCGCGTAGGGCGCCTCGTCCTTCTTGCCGCCGTTGTACTGCAGCACGATCAGCCGCGGCGGCTGCTCGCTGCCCTGGGCCACGGCGAGGAAGGCGCCCATGCCCAGCTCGCGGAGTTTCTTCTCGTCCAGCACCTCGACCTTGAGGTTCTTGTGCGCCTTGGCCAGGGCCTTGGCCTCGTCGGCCAGGAAGCTGGGGTGGCAGAGGTTCGGCGGCAGGTTGCCGAGGTCGCGGGTCAGGGCCATGCCGTTGGCGATGGCCTGGGCCTGCCTGGCGCCCTGCTCGACGGCGGGGGCGTCGGCCTTGTCGGCCAGCAGGGTGATCTTCTTCAGCTTGGGCGCGTCGGCCTTCTGGCTCTTGAAGCGGTCGAACACGTACAGGCCATCGGCCAGCGTCTCCACCAGCAGGCGCGCCTTGCCGTGGGCGTCGCGGCCCTTGACCGCCAGGTCGCCCAGGGCCAGCACGGCGTCGCCGCCGCCCAGGCTCTTCAGGCTGGCCAGCACCGAGGAAACCAGTTTGCGGTATTGGCGGTCGGAGAGTTCGCGCTCCTTGCCCGCGCCCACCAGCAGCACGCGTTCGGCCTTAAGGTTGGGCAAAGCTTGCAGGAGTAAGGTCTGGCCGACCTTGCCGGCCAGGTCGCCGCGCTTGAGCAGGGCGGCGATGGCGCCGCCGCTGGCGGCGTCCACGGCCTGGGCCACGGTGCCGAGCTTGCGGCCTTCGCCGACGGCGAGCACCAGGGTGGCGGTCTTCAGGGTTTGCGGACTGACGCTTTTTACAAGGAATTCCATGACAAGGTGTCCCCGGAGCGAAGGGTCGAAGTGGCGGGTGGTCGGCGACCCGTCCCGGTGTCTGCGCAGTGACAGGCCCGGCGAATCGCAGGATAATGCCGCGTATTTTTCACCGGCCCGCTGCAATGCGGGCCGGCAGTGCCTCACGGCGGCTAGTTTGAGCGTAGCCGCCCGAGCGTGACAACCCTGGAGTGCCCGGTTTGATTGTCTTCCGTTACCTGTCCCGTGAAGTGTTGGTCACCATGAGCGCGGTGAGCGCCGTGCTGCTGGTGATCATCATGAGCGGCCGCTTCATCAAGTACCTGGCGCAGGCCGCCCAGGGCATGCTGGACCCCGGCTCGCTGTTCATGATCATGGGCGTGCGCCTGCCCGGCTTCCTCCAGCTGATCCTGCCCCTGGGGCTGTTCCTCGGCATCCTGCTGGCCTATGGCCGGCTGTACCTGGAAAGCGAGATGACGGTGCTCACCGCCACCGGCATGAGCCAGCAGCGCCTGCTGGCCTACAGCATGGCGCCGGCGGCGCTGATCGCCCTGCTGGTGGCCTGGCTGAGCCTGTCCCTGGCGCCCCAGGGCATCGCCCAGATGCAGCTGATCCTGAACAAGCAGGACGCCATGACCGAGTTCGACACCCTGGCGCCGGGCCGCTTCCAGTCGATGCGCGACGGCTCGCGGGTGACCTACACCGAGCAGCTGAGCAACGACCGCACCGAGCTGGGCGGGGTGTTCATCTCCGACAAGAACCCGCCGCGCAACGGCCAGGACCGCGGCCTCGCGGTGCTGGTGGCGACCAGCGGCGAGCAGCAGATCCACCCCGACGGCAGCCGCTACCTGATCCTCAAGGACGGCTTCCGCTACGACGGCGTGCCCGGCCAGGCCGACTACCGCGCCATCAGGTACGACACCTACGGCGTGCTGCTGCCCAAGCCGGAGGTGAGCAGCGAGATCGACGACCGCGACGCCATCCCCACCAGCGACCTGTTCGCCAGCAAGGAGCCGCGCATGCGCTCGGAGCTGCAGTGGCGCTTCTCCATCCCGCTGCTGGTGTTCATCGTCACCCTGCTGGCGGTGCCGCTGTCCAAGGTCAACCCGCGCCAGGGCCGCTTCCTCAAGCTGCTGCCGGCGGTGCTGCTGTACATGGCCTACCTGGCGCTGCTGATCGCCGCCCGCGGCATGCTCGACAAGGGCAAGATCCCCATGGCCCTGGGGCTGTGGTGGGTGCATGCGATCTTCCTGGCCATCGGCCTGCTGCTGGCCTTCTGGGAACCGCTGAGTCTGAAATGGGCGGCCTCGCGCGCACGCTCCGTGAAGGAGCGCAAGCATGCGTAAGCTCGACCGCTACATCGGCATCACCATTTTCGTCGCCATCCTCGCCGTGCTGGGGGTGATCCTCGGCCTGGCCCTGCTGTTCGCCTTCATCGATCAGCTCGGTGCCCTGGACGAGAACTACACCCTGGGCGTGGCCCTGAAATACGTGCTGCTCACCGCGCCCAGCCGCGCCTACGACATGCTCCCGATGGCCGCGCTGATCGGCTGCCTGGTGGGCCTGGGCACCCTGGCCAGCAACAGCGAGCTGACCATCATGCGCGCCGCCGGGGTGTCGCTGCAGCGCATCGTCTGGGCGGTGATGAAGCCGATGCTGGTGCTGATGTTCGCCGGCATCCTGATCGGCGAGTACGTGGTGCCCTACACCGAGACCCAGGCCCAGAGCGACCGCGCCCTGGCGCAGAGCAGCGGCGGCGCGGTCAGCTCGCGCAACGGCCTGTGGCACCGCCAGGGCCAGGAATTCATCCACATCAACGTGGTGCAGGCCGACGGCACCCTGCTGGGCGTGACGCGCTACGACTTCGCCGAGGGCCACGTGCTCAAGAGCGCCAGCTTCGCCAAGCGCGCGGTGTTCCGCGACGGCCAGTGGACGCTGGAAGAGGTGAGCACCACGCTGCTGCACCCGCAGGAGAAGCGCAGCGAAGTGGTCAGTGCGCCGTCGGAGGCCTGGAACATCCAGCTCAGCCCGCAACTGCTCAGCACCGTGGTGATGGAGCCCGAGGCCCTGTCCATCAGCGGCCTGTGGGAATACATCCACTACCTCAAGGACCAGGGCCTGAGCACCAACCGCTACTGGCTGGCGTTCTGGACCAAGGTGCTGCAGCCGGCGGTGACCGCGGCCCTGGTGCTGATGGCCATCTCCTTCATCTTCGGCCCGCTGCGCAGCGTGACCCTCGGCCAGCGGGTGTTCACCGGGGTGCTGGTGGGCTTCACCTTCCGCATCGCCCAGGACCTGCTGGGGCCGTCGAGCCAGGTATTCAACTTCCCGCCGCTGTTGGCGGTGTTGCTGCCGGCGGCGATCTGTGCGCTGCTGGGGGCGTGGTTGCTCAAGCGGGCGGGGTGATATCCCGGGGCTGGCCGGGCCGGTGATTCGGCGCGGCCTGCGGGTCCTACATGGCTGGCACGCCCATCTATCCCCCCGTCATTCCCGCGAACGCGGGAACCCAGCTGCCTTGGCTTGGGTGTTTCTGCGCCGCTCCGAGTCTGCCCGACCGTCTTGTTTCGCCCCCTCGGGCGAGTCCCTTTTGTCAAACGCCACAAAAGGAACCAAAAAGGCTTGCCCCGACATACGGGCCCGATGGAGCCGGGCTACCCTCGCGAACTCCCCCGCCACGGAGGCCCGCCCCGAGGGTACGTCCCTGTAGCCCATCGGGGCTCTCGCGACATCCATGTCGCATGACCTCCTGAGCGCCGGTTTCGCTCGGCCTTCTGAAGGGGCGTTTCGGAGTGCGCGGATGTTTCTCTGGAAGACCAAAAGCCAGAGCAAACGCGCTTTGGCTTTTGCTTTTCGTAGGAGCGAGCTTGCTCGCGAACCCCGCAGTCACTGGGTTCCCGCGTTTGCGGGAATGACGGGGTGAGGTTAGGCGTTTCAGGATGACTCCGAACTTCCCACTCACTCCGAACAGCCCCCTCTCCCTTCAGGGAGAGGGTTGGGGAGAGGGCGCTCTTAACCCCAACACCTACGCCCCCGGCAAACCCCCTGCGCGAGCAAGCTCGCTCCTACAAAAAACGCCCCAGCCTCACCCCAGCCCCTGCGTCGCCTTGCGCACCGCCTTGGGAATCTGGATCACCACGCTCTCCGAATAGCGGTCGTGCCAGGTGCGCTTGTCCTTGTCCCAGAGCATCCACAGGAAGCCCAGCCCGCCGCAGGCCCAGGAACCGATGGCGATCATGAAGCGCAGCAGCGCTTGCATCAGGCTGATCGGCGTGCCGTCGGCGTTCTGCACGCGCACGCCCCAGACCTGCATGCCGAGGGTCTGGCCCTTGTGCGTCCAGAACTTGGCGAAAAAGGCGAACAGGCTGATGAACAGCAGGCTGGACAGCAGCGGGTCGCCGACCAGAGCGCCCTGGTCGGCGAGCTGCCGGAGCTTTTCGCCGCCCAGGAGCAGGCGCAGCAGCACCTGCTGGTAGAGCAGGGTGACCACCATCAGCAGGGCCACGCAGAGCAGGAAGTCGTAGAACATGGCCGCGAAGCGGCGCAGCAGGGGCGCGGGGGGGAAGTTCCCCTCCGGCTGGAGTCGGGCTTTGGGCATGGCGTCGTTCGGCGCTCGGAGCAGGGACGAGGGCGGGGATTATACGACCTTTGGCCGATCGCCACCGAGGCCAGGGTGCCGCAGGCGGAATGATCTACGCTGGTTTCAGGCGCCCGCTCAGGCTGCTCGCCGAGCCCGATGACAGCGGCGGCGCCCGGGATGACACGGATGCCTGGATCGAGCAAAGTCCGGCGCCTGCTCTGGCGCCTGTGCGTTTCCCTGCTGGTCGCCCTGCTGCCGCTGCTGCTGGGCGGGGGCATCATCTATTGGCAGACCCTGGTCAGCCTCCAGCGCGAAGCGGGGCTCGCCTCGAGCGAGGCGCTGCATCTGATCGACATCATGCTCGGCAACGCCGCCGGCTCGGCGCGGGCCACCATCGCCTACGCCGAAGGGCCCTGCTCCGTGGCCGAGCTGGTGCTGCGCGAGCAGGTCGCCACCGTGCCCTTCGTACGCACCGTCAACCTGGTGCGTGACGACCGGGTGTTCTGCAGCTCGCTGTTCGGCAACGTCGACGAAGCGGTGAACACGGCCGATTTCGTCGACGGGCGCCTCAACCTGTTGCCCGGCAATGCGGTGACGCCGGACTTCGCGCTGATCGTGTACCGCCTGGCCGAAGGCCCCGCCGCCGTGCTGGCGGCGGTGGACGGGCGCTACCTGAGCAACGTCCTGCAACTGGTGGACCAGCGCAGCGAACTGCTGGTCCAGGTCGGCCCGCGCTGGATGGACGAGGCGGGCGAGGTGCACGAGGGCGCGCCCGACGCCTTCCCCCTGGCCGAAACGCGCCAGGCCTCGACGCGCTTTCCCTACCAGGTGGTCGGCGGCTTCCCGGCCGGCGCCCAGTGGGGTGTGATGCGCGACGACTACTGGCCGCTGTTCGCCATGCTGGCGGTGCTTGGCGGGCTGTTCGGCCTCGGTTGCCACTGGATGCTGGGGCGCGCGGCGACGCCTGCTCGCGAGATCGAGCGGGCCATGTACGCCGGCGAATTCGTGCCCTTCCTCCAGCCGCTGGTGGACGCCGCCAGCGGCCGCTGGATCGGCGCCGAGGTGCTGATGCGCTGGCGCCACCCCCGCGCGGGGCTGGTCAGCCCGGACATCTTCATCCCCCTGGCCGAGCAGAGCGGCCTGATCGTGCCCATGACCCGCGCGCTGTTGCAGCAGTTGGCGGCGCAACTGCCGAAGCACGCGCACCTGCTGGGCGAGGGTTTCCACCTGGGCGTCAACGTCAGCGCCGTGAATTGCCGCAGCAGCAGCCTGTTGACCGATTGCCTGGACTTCCTCGGCGCCTTCCCGGTGGGTTCGGTGCAACTGATGCTGGAGCTGACCGAGCGCGAACTGATCGACACCCCCACCGACGACCTGCTCGGCTGCCTGCGCGACCTGGGCGTGACCCTGGCGATAGACGACTTCGGCACCGGCCATTCCAGCCTGGCCTACCTGCGCCGCTTCCGCGTGGATGCCCTGAAGATCGACAAGAGCTTCGTCGCCACCGTCGACGACGACAGCCGCTCCCGGCACATCCTCGACAGCATCCTCGACCTCTGCGACCGCCTGGACCTGCAGGTCATCGCCGAAGGCATCGAGACGCCGGCGCAGCGCGACTACCTGGCGGCCCGCGGCGTGCCCTGCCTGCAGGGCTACCTGTTCGGCAAGCCGATGCCGCTGGCGGAGTTCGTCGCCGAACTGGAGCGCCGCGTCCGCGCGGGCGTCTAGGACGGTGGTGGACTGAACTGCGTATGCCGAGCCCATACCGACGGCGCCCAGCGGGCACCGTCGGCAGCGCAGCGGCGATCAGACGTAAGCTTGGGCGCGGCGGTTGCCGCGGGGCAGGCGGGTCTTGCCGGACAGGGCGCTCAGGCGCGCCTGCCAGGCTTGCCGGGCGGCGTCGCGGCCGGATTGCGCCGGTGCCGGGGCGCGGGCGGGCTGCTTGCTCTTCGGCGCCGCAGCCGGCGCAGGCTTCGGGACGGCGGGCGCGCTGCCCGCGGCTTCCTGCGCCTGGGTGAAGGCGTTGGTGCGGCGGCAGGTCTTGCAGCTGACCTGCGCGACGTCCTGCGAGCCCGCCACGTTCGGGTCGCTGCGGCCGCAGGCGGCCTGGCTGGTGCCAATCAGGAAGTGAGTGACCATGTGGACCTCCTAGTCAAAAAAGGGGCGGCATTATTCCACAGGGTTCCCGGCGCGCCAGCGCTGCCGGTCATTTTCGGATGAACGTCCGAATCAGCCGTGCTGCACCCCGGCGCGTTTGAGCAACTGCTTGCAGCGCTCGGACAGGTGCACCACGCGCAGGTGCTTGCCGGCCCTGGCGTAGCGCTCGCGCAGAGTCTTCAGCGCGGCGATGGCCGAGTAGTCGACGAAGCTCAGGTGGCGGCAGTCCAGGGTGACCTGCGGCGGGTCGCCGGCCGGGTCGAACTGCTCCAGGAAGGGCGTGGTGGAGGCGAAGAACAGCGTGCCGTGGAGGCGGTAGAGCTTGCTGCCGTCGGCCTCCAGGTGGCTGTCGGCGTAGAGTTCGCGGGCGTGCTTCCAGGCGAAGTCCAGGGCGGCGGCGACGATGCCGCAGAGCACGGCGGTGGCCAGGTCGGTGAACACGGTGATGACGGTCACCACGACGATCACCAGCACGTCGCTCGCCGGCACCTTGTTCAGCACCCGCAGCGAGGCCCAGGCGAAGGTCTGCTGGGCCACCACGAACATCACCCCGACCAGCGCCGCCAGCGGGATGCGCTCGATCAGCGGGGAGAGGAACAGCACGAAGAGCAGGATCATCACCCCGGCGACCACCCCGGAAACCCGCCCGCGGCCGCCGGAGCCGAGGTTGATCATGGTCTGGCCGATCATGGCGCAGCCGCCCATGCCGCCGAACGCCCCGGAGACCATGTTGGCCGCGCCCAGGGCCACGCACTCGCGGTCCGGGTAGCCGCGGCTCCGGGTGATTTCGTCGGTGAGGTTGAAGGTCAGCAGGGTTTCCAGCAGGCCGACCAGCGCCATGAGGATGGCGTAGGGCGCAATGATCCGCAGCGTCTCCAGGTTCCACGGCACCTGCGGCAGGGCGAAGGCGGGCAGGCCGCCGGCGATGTGCGCCATGTCGCCGAGGGTGCGCGTGGGCAGGCCGAGCAGGAACACCAGCAGGCCGACGCCGAGGATCGCCACCAGCGCCGGCGGCACCGCGCGGGTCAGCTTCGGCAGCAGGTAGACGATGGCCATGGTCAGCGCCACCAGGCCCAGCATCAGGTACAGCGGCGCGCCGCCGAGCCAGGCCCCGCCGGTCTTGAAGTGCTCCAGCTGGGCCAGGGCGATGACGATCGCCAGGCCGTTGACGAAGCCCAGCATCACCGGGTGCGGCACCATGCGCACCAGCTTGCCCAGGCGCAGCAGGCCGAAGGCGATCATCACCAGGCCGCCCAGCAGCACGGTGGCCAGCAGGTACTGCACGCCGTGCTGCACCACCAGCGCCACTATCACCACGGCCATGGAGCCGGCGGCCCCGGAAACCATGCCCGGCCGGCCGCCGAACAGGGCGGTGAGGGTGCAGATGAAGAAGGCGCCGTACAGGCCCATAAGCGGGTTGAGATGCGCCACCAGGGCGAAGGCGATGCACTCGGGCACCAGGGCGAAGGACGTGGTGAGGCCGGCCAGGATGTCGGCGCGCAGACGGGCGGGTTTCATGGCGTTCCTGAGGTCAGGGCCGGTGGTGCCGGCCGCGGGTGGTGCGGATAGAGGGCGCGCATGGTACGCAATGCCGCATGCTCGAACCAGTCGCGGCGCATGCCGTTTTGTCCGAGCCCCATCCCGGTGCTTCCCTCATGGCGAAGGGTTCGCTGCCCACAGGTGGCAGCGAACCCTTGAAAGGCGCCGCTGTTGCGAGCGGCGAATGTATGGCCTGTTCAGCGGCTGCTGGAAATGGCCAGCTTGCCGGTGGCTATGAGTGCGGCGATTTCCTCCATGTGCAGGGATGTCTCCTTCAACGCCTCCACCACACCTTCGATCAGGTGTTGCGAGAGTGGGTTGGCGACAGGCAGCCCCTTCAGGTAGTCGGCGAGAAGCTCGGCCGCCATGTCGTTGTTGTAGGCGGTCGTCATCAGAGAGCTGTGGATATTCTTCGGATCGAGAAACATGGCTTCCACCTGCGGGGGCGCGCGGACGCGCCCCCGTCACACTGAGTCAATCCCACTGGTAGCCAACGCCTACCGAGACGCCGACGTCGCCATCGCTGTCCGCGCTTCCCTGGAGCTTGGTGACCCACTTGCCGTCCTTGGTGATGTGCGACACGCCGACCGCCAGCGCCTGCTCGCCACGGAAGTTGCCCAGGCCGGCGGAGGTCATGCTCGCCCCCGGCGCATGGGGCTGGGGCAGGCTGGCCATGGCCATGGCCCCGGCGATGCCGGCACTGAGTTCGTCGTCCAGTTCGTTCATGTCCTTGCGCAGGGCGTGGTAGCTGGCGTCGGTGTAGGCCTTGGCGCCGCTGATGCCGCTGTTCAACTGACCGAGGTTGACGGCGTCGGTGGCCTGGGTGCCGGCGGCCACATTGGTGATCTGCCGGGCGTTGGTCGCGCTGCCGACGGATACCGTGTTCGCCCTGTCGGCCACCGAGTTGGCGCCCAGGGCCACCGAGTTGGAGGCCTTGGCGTGGGCGCTTTCGCCCAGCGCGGTGCTGTGCTCGGCGCTCGCCTGGGCCCTGGTGCCGATCGCCGCGCTGTTCCTGCCGCTGGCCTGGGCGCCGGCGCCGCCGGCGATCGCATCCTGGCCGACAGCCTGCGGCTTGCTCAGCGCAGAGCTGTTGTTGCTCTGGAACATGCCGTCGGTGCCGTTCTGCAGGTTGGTCACATGGTTATGGACATCGCTGACCCGCTGGTCCACCTGCGCCACGCTGTCGTTCAGGGCGCCGGCCGAGGTGTTGACGGCGTCCGTGAGCTGGTCGACGTTGACCGCGTCGGTGCCGGCGGTGCCGCGGGCGACATTGGTGATCTGCCGCTCGTTGCCCTGGCTGCCCACGGAAACGCTGTTGTCGCGATCGGCCAGGGAGTCCGCGCCCAGGGCCACGGCGTTGCTGGCGGTGGCATTGGCGCCGCTGCCGATGGCGGTACTGCGCTCGCCGCTGGCTTGTGCGGCGCTGCCCACTGCCGTGGCGTCCGCCGCGCTGGCGGAGGCGCCGGCGCCGGCGGCCATGCTGCGCTCGCCGCTCGCCTGGGCGGCGTCGCCCAGAGCCATGGACGAGGTGCCGGTGGCCGAGGCGGCCGGTCCGACTGCGATGGAGTCCGCGCCGGCCGCAGAGGCATCGGCCTTTTCCGAATTGGCGCGGAAGTAGCGTGACACGCCGGTCTGGTTGATCCCGTCCTCCAGGGCGCTGACGCGGGTGTCGGTGCGGTACAGCTGCGAGCCGACCACCACGTCGCTGGAGTCCGCGGCGATCCGGCCTTCCTCGACATTGGTGATGCGCGAGCGGCTGGTTGCGCCGGCGCTGCCATGCATGGCGCTGAAGGCGCCCAGGGAGTCGTCCCAGAGCAGGGCGTCACCGCGCAGTTCGCTCACTTCGTCGCGGGTGGCGTTGAGTTGGGAGACGTTCACGGCGTCGGTGTCGTCGCTACCCGCGGCGACGTTGGTGATCCGCCGCTTGAGATCCTGGTTGCCCACCGAAACGCTGTCGTCGGCATCGGTTACCGAGCCATGGCCCAGGGCCACGCTGCGGGCGTGTTCGGCGCGGCTGGCGGTGCCCAGCGCCATGGAGTGCTCGCCGCTGGCCACGGACCAGCCGCCGATGGCGTTGGCGGCCTGGCCTGTCGCCGCCGAGGCGATGCCCAGGGCGGTGCTGCCGTCGGTGGAGGCCAGGGCTTCCTTGCCGAGGGCCGTGCTGCCCACGCCCAGAGCGCGGGACCAGGCGCCGGCCGCCGTGCTGGCGAGGGCCGCCGCCTCGGCTTCGGCGCCCAGGGCGGTGGCGCTTTGCGCCGTGGCTTCGGCGCTGTTGCCCAAGGCCACGCTGTGCCCGCCGGTGGCCTGGCTCCAGGCGCCGACGGCGGTGCTTTGCTGACCGCTGGCCTGCGCGCTGGTACCCAGTGCGGAGCTCTTTTCACCGCTGGCCTGCGCCTGCACACCCAGGGCGCTGGCGCCGGCGCCGCTGGCGCTGGACCAGCCGCCGACGGAGGTGGCGCTGCTGCCCGTCGCCTGGGCCTGCAGGCCTATCGCCGTGCTGCCATGGGTGCTGGCCCGGGCCTCCTTGCCGAGCGCGGTGGCGCCAACGCCATGGGCCATCGCCCAGTTGCCGACGGCGGTGGCGGAGTTCGCGCTCGCTTCGGCATCGACACCCACTGCCAGCGCGTCGCTGGCGGTGGCTTCGGCACTGCTGCCCAGCGCGGTGCTGCGCTCACCGGTGGCCTGGCTCCAGCCGCCCAGCGCGGTGGCGCGATCGCCGAGGGCATCCGCCCTGACGCCAACGGCCGTCGCGTGCTGGCCGGATGCGTGGGCCTGGTTGCCGGCTGCCAGCGCGTTCTCGCCGCTGGCCAGCGCCGCCGTGCCCATGGCGATGGCGTTGCTGCCGCTGGATTCGGACTGCGGGCCTATGGCAATGGCGTTCTCGCCGCTGGCGTTGGCGTCCGGGAGCTCGGAGTTGGCGCGGAAGTAGCGTGTACCGCGCTGGTAAACGTCGCCCAGCCAGTCCGCTACGTCGCCAATGGCGTCGGCCGCTTCTTCGCCCAGGTGCTGGAGTTGCGAGAGGTTGACCGCGTCGGTGGCCTGGGTGCCCTCGGCCACGTTGGCGATGCGGCGCTGCAGGTCGGCGTTGCCGACCGAGACCTCGTTGTCCGCTCCTGTGGCGGAGTTCAGGCCCAGTGCGACGCTGCCCTGATGCGACGCCACGGCTTCCTTGCCGAGAGCCACGCTGCCGATACCGCTGGCCTTGGACCAGGTGCCCACGGCAGTGCTGGCCAAGGCGGCGGCTTCGGCTTCGGCGCCGAGCGCGGTGCTGTCCTGTGCGGTGGCTTCGGCGCTACCGCCCACGGCGGTGCTGCGCAGTTGCGTGGCTTGGCTCCAGGCCCCGAGGGCGAGGGCGCGTTCGCCCGCCGCGTCGGCGGAGACACCCACCGCAGTGGCGTTCGCGCCGCTGGCGGAGCTTTGCGTGCCGAGCGCGGTCGAGCCGCCGGCGGTGGCGCTGGCCAGCTTGCCCAGCGCAGTGGCGTTTTCGCCGCTGGCTGCGGTTCTTGCGCCAACTGCGGTCGCCCCGTCGCCGGTGGCCTGGGCCGCGATGCCCAGGGCGCTGGCATCGCCCTGGGAGGCCAGGGCTTCCTTGCCGATGGCCACGCTGCCGACGCCGCTGGCCTTGGACCAGGTGCCCACGGCAGTGCTGGCCAAGGCGGCGGCTTCGGCTTCGGCGCCGAGCGCGGTGCTGTCCTGTGCGGTGGCTTCGGCGCTACCGCCCACGGCGGTGCTGCGCAGTTGCGTGGCCTGGCTCCAGGCCCCGAGGGCGAGGGCGTGTTCGCCCGCCGCGTCGGCGGAGACACCCACCGCAGTGGCGTTCGCGCCGCTGGCTTGGGCGGCGCTGCCCATGGCGATGCTGTCGCTGCCCGAAGCCACGGCCTCGGGGCCGATGGCTACGCTGTCCTGGCCGTTGGCCTGGGCCATCGCCTTGTCGGAGTTCGCCTGGAAATACTTCGTCCCGCTTTCATAGACGTCGCTGAGCCAGTCGGAAACCGACTGCAGCGCTGCTTCGCCTTGCTGGCGCAGCGTCTCCAGCTGGGAAAGGTTGATGGCGTCGTTGGCCTGGGTGCCGTCGGCTACATGGGTCAACTGGCGGTCGAGGTTGGCGTTGCCGATGGAGACGCTATCGTTCCTGTCGGTCGCCGAGCCGGCACCCAGGGCTACCGAGTTGGCATGGTTGGCGCCAGCCCAGGCCCCCAGGGCCAGGCCATTGGCGCCGGCCGCCTGCGAATCCAGGCCCAGCGCGGTGCTGTGCTCGCCCTGGGCGCTGGCTCCCTTGCCGATCGCCGTGCTGGCCAGGCCCGATGCCGAGGAGTACGCGCCCAGGGCGGTGCTGCTGGCCTGGCTGGTGGCGGCGTTGCGGCCGATGGCCAGGCTGCTGTCGCCCTTGGCCTCGGTATTTCGTCCAAGCGCCACGCTGTTGTCGCCATAGGCGGCCGCCCACGGGCCGACGGCGGTGGCGTGGCTTGCCGATGCCGTGGCGTAGTCGCCCAGGGCCGTGCTGTTTACACCTGACGCACTGGCGCCGGTGCCTTCCTGCACGCTGGTGAGCATGGCGCCCAGGCGCACCTCGGCGCGCGGCTGGACCACCTGGCTGGCGCTGGCCTTGTCGTCGCCCTCGATCTCGGCTTCGGTGACCGCCCCGGCAGGAATGCCGAACAGCGCCAGGCAGGCGGAGGAAAGCAGGCCCACTGCGCCGGCCAGGCCGCGGTTGCGGTGCTTGCCGTGGTTTCTGGCGAATTCGCTGGCGACTACCCAGGCGCGGCGCGCCGCACTCCAGACCAGTCGGAATGACTTGTTCATGAGAAACTCCTTGCGGGGAGCTCCCCGCAAATGGTGAGAGGCCCCTGATCCGGGATCAGCGGGCGTTCGAGGTGGGGAGAGGGGGAAGGGCGCGTGCCGCCTGGGCAATCAGCGGGCGCTCCGGACAGGCCACCGGCGGTAGCCCCAGCTCCACCTGGTAGAGCCATCGGGCAGCGGCAGCGTCGTTACGCATGCCTTGCAGGTAGCCGCCGGCGAAGAGGGTGGCTTCGGCGATCAGGGCCCGGCGTTGCGGCAGCGTCAGCGGCATCCGGTCGATCGCCGCGAAAACACTGGCGGAGTCGGCCTTGCCGCGATACAGCTCGACCAGCGCGTGCTGCGCCGCGTCGTCGGGCCGCACTGCGGCGAGCAGGCGCTTGAACGCCGTGTCGCGGGCGCGCCTGGAGGAGGCGTTGTCGCGCGTGACCAGCCATAGCCGCCAGAGCTGCGCATAGGCCTTCTCATCGGCGTTCGCGCCCTTCGAGGCGATTTGCGCGAAGGCGCGGTCGGCGTCGCGGTAGCGCCCCAGGGCGGCCAGGTTGGCGGCAGAAGGCAGGGCGACCAGGTCGCTCCAGACGGAGCGGCCCAGCCGGTCGTAGTGGCGCCGTGCCTGCTGCGGCCTGCCCAGGGCGTCGTCGACCAGGGCCAGTTCCATTTCGAGCCGTCCGCTGCTGGTGCCCTTGGCCAGGAGTTTGTCGAGGAGGCGGTCGGCGCCCTGGAAATCGCCGGCGAGATAGGCCGCATGGGCGGTGCCCAGAAGCTGCTGGCTTTCGCTGGCGTTGACCATTGCGGCGAACAGCCAGCAGGCCAGGGCGATGAGCAGCCAGGTGGCTTGCGAGGGGCGGCCACGCCGGCCGCGGCCTCTGGCGTTCGTTCGAAGGCTATGAGCGCTGAATCCGAACATGATGTCTGCTCCCAAGAAAACGATGGGGGCAGGCTATGGCCGAAGGCTTCGTGTGGCTGTCGTGATGCGCCGGGATCGTTGTAGCGATTGCGCTACGTCGACGGCGAGGGCGGCGGACCGAAAGGCGGTTCAGGGCCGGAGAGCAACTGCAGTTCGATGACGCAGGGCAGCCGCAAGGGCAAGCCGGAAAACGTCAGCGAGGCCCGTATCAGGGGGGCCAGGCGCCTGGCCAGGCCGAGATGGGCGTCGAACCTGTCGAAGGGGAGGCCGGCATCCGGCGTGTTCACGTCGATCCGCCAGACGGATTCGCCGTGGCCGCGGTATTCCTGCCGTGCTTCCACATGCAGGTTCGCCGAGGACTCCGCGCTGACGAAGGCCAGGGCCGTCGCCAACAGTTCGCCGTACAGTTCGGCGTCCATCCAGGCACATGTCGCCGTTTGCGGCAGCGAGAGCGTCACGCTGGCGGCGTAGCGCCTGGCGAAGGTCTCGAGCGCCTGGTTGGTGAGCGCGCTCAGGTCGCAGGTCTCCGGTAGCGGAACCCTGTTGCCCTGGTCCAGTTCGGCCAGTTCCAGCAGCAGCTCGGTATGTCGCTTGAGCATGCCGACGGGGTTTCGCAGCGAAGCCGCCTCCGGGGTGCTTTTCGCCAGGTCGGCCAGTTGCTCTTCCAGGATCGATAGCTGCTCTTCGAAGCGCTTGCATTCGGCGATGAAAAAATGGGTGCGCAGCTGCCGCAGGGAGAGCATTCGCTGCTGCGCTTGCGTCAGTTGTGCCACTTCGCTGTCGAAGTCGCTGACATCCACGATCGCGCACAGCATGCCGAGCACCTGGCCGCTTTCGTCCCGGTGGGGCACGCCCCAGACCCGCACGGTGCGGGGGCCCTGGGGGAAGTGGGCCACGAAATCCGACACGAAGGATCTGGCGTCGGCCACGGCCTTGAGATAGCCACGACGCACCTGCTCGGTGAGTTGTTCCCCTACGATGCCGTTGGGGGCGATCTCCATGCCCAGACACGCCTGCCGGGAAAGACCATGCAGGTCGGCGAAGCCCTGGTTGCACAGCAGCAGGGCCCCGTCCCGCGCGCGCAGTGCCGTCGGGAAAGGCAGCATTTCGATGAATTCCTGCAGGCGCGAGCCTTGCCCGCTGGCGAAATGCATTTTCCCCAGGCCCGCGGCGGGGGCGACGCCATGCCGCCAGGCGAACGCCAGCAGGTCCGCGTTCGAGTGCAGGTCCAGCTTCTGGAACAGGCGCGTCTTGTAGGTGCTGACGGCGCTGGGGCTCAGCTTCATCGTGGCGGCGATGGACTTGATCGGGTTGCCCTGCGCCAGTTGCTTCATCACGGTCAGCTCGCGGGGTGACAGGGTGGCCAGCAGCCGGCTCTCCTGGCGGTCGCCCGGGCGCCGCGACACATCCTCGAAGGCATGGCGCGGAAAGAAGGTCCGGCCACTGAGCAGCGTCCGAACCGCGAGAAGCAACTGCTCGGGCGGCTCGGACCTGGACAGGTACCCGGCTGCCCCGTATTGGCGGGCGAGATCGATGAAATGGGGCTGGTAGTCGTTTCCCAGGACCAGCACGGGGAGGTTGCGTCTGCTTTGCCGCAGCCACTGCAGGACTTCGGTGCCGTTGGTATCCGGAAGCATGAAGTCGAGCACCAGCAGGTCCGGCGCAGTGCTCCGCAGCGCGGCTATCGCGGCGGCCCCGTTGAACACACAGGTGGGAACCTCATGCGCCTGGTCTTTCAGGGCGGAGCTGGCACCGGCGCTGAACAGGGGTTCAATGCATGCAAGCAGTATGTTCGCCATGCGGACACCTCGGGTTGCCGAGCAGAGTAGTAAAAAAACCGGCGATTGGCGAAGAGGCGGGGCATGGGCTGGAGCCGCCGCCCCGTTCGCGGGGCGCGACGCGGCATGGCGGAGCCCGAAGGGGCTTGCAGAGGGAAGGGCGGGGAAGGGCAGGCAACAAAAAACCGGCTCGATGGCCGGTTCTTCTGGTGTTCCGAGATTCGCTGGGAATCTGGATGGTGCCCCGGGAACGCCTGCAACATCGTCGACGACCAACTGCAATTCACCGGCTTCACCGCCAGTTGGGACACGATGTCGATGGGGCCGCCGGACTGGACGCTGCCGGCCGAGGCCTTCAGCTACACGGAAATGACGGCCATGGAGGTGATCCACCGCCTGGCCGAGGTGGCCGGCGGCATCGTGCGCCCGGCCCTGGCCGGTGACGCCTTCACCATCCTGCCGCGCTACCGCGAGGCGACCTGGTACTGGGGGAGCGCCATTCCCGACTGCATCGTGCCGGCGGAGATCGTCGCCGAGTGGGGTAGCGGGTGGAGCCCGCAGCCGGAGTGGAATTTCGTCTACGTCAACGGGACCAACTACGGGGGGAACGTGCAGGTGCGTCGGGCTGGCACGGCTGGCGACGAGCCGGCGGCGGACGTCATGGAGGACTGGATGATCGACACCGACGTGGCGCGCGCTCGCGGCATCTGCGAACTGTCGAAGGGCGGCAGCCAGGCCATCGAGACGCGGCGAATCCCGCTATTCGCAGGCGGCGGCAACACCCCCGGGCTAGTTCAGCCGGGCATGATCGTCGAGTTCCGCGACTCGGATGCCACCTGGCGCGGCCTGTGCCTCGGCGTCGACATCACCGCTGACGGCGCTGGGGCCAGCAGGGTGTGGCAGATGCTGCGGATCGAGCGACACTACGGGAGCAGCAGCTGATGGCCACGGTGAATCCCTGGAAGAAATTCATCGACCTGCTGCCGGGCGGCTCCCGCACGGTGGACGAGGTGGTCAGTGTCGACACCGCCGCCGGTACCAGCGTGGTGGAGTTGCGCACCGGAGCCCGTGTGCTCGCCCGGGGCACCTCGGTGGCCGCGGGCCAGAACGCCTTCCTGGTCGACGGCCAGGTCACTGGTCCAGCCCCTGATTTGCCGCAGTACGACTTGGAGGTGTGAGACGCAGAAGTGCCGCCCGCCGGATAATGCGTTGGCGGGCGGCGGCATGCTTATTTTTTACCGCACTCCAAATCCATCCAGCCTTTCGCAAACTTCAAGATATAGCGTGCGCCAGCCCGAGCAAGCGGGTTCGGCAGAACATCTATGATTGCGGTGAGGAAGCCAATAATCAAATCGCGATTAGCGCAGACAACTGGTGCTAACTGCGGGCGAATCCCTCCGGCTGGTGCGTTGAAGTAATCTGCAATTTCCTTGTCCATCATTTCTTCGTCTGTCATGACGTGCTCCTTCAACTCGATTTTTTGGGAACTGCCTGCTGAGTTATAGAGCTTTTTCGTCTTCTGATTTTTTATTTTCGATATCAATTTGAGATTGTTGAGTTTGAATTTATTGCTACTGGTTCTTGTTAGAAGTACGAGACAAACATCGCTAAAACAGTCCGCCTTGAGCGGGCTTTTTCATGTCCGGAGGAAAACCATGTCCCGAATCAGTGCCGGTAATGCCGGCGGCAAGAACGTCTGTGCCTTCCTCGACATGCTGGCCTGGAGCGAAGGCACCCGGACCAGCCGCTACACCAAGGACGGCGGCTACGACGTGGTGGTGGGCAGCGTCGACTCGCCGAATACCTTCAACAACTACGCCGGCCACCCGAACTCCTGGTGACCGTGAACGACCTGGGCCTGAAGTCTACGGCCGTCGGCCGCTACCAACTGCTATTCCGCTGATGGAAGCCGTACCGCGACCTGCTGCAGCTCAAGGATTTCAGTCCGGAGAGTCAGTACCGTGTAGCTATCCAGCAGATCCGCGAGCGCGGGGCGCTGGGTAACATCCAGGCTGGGCGCGTGCGCGAGGCTATCGCGAAGTGCTCGAACATTTGGGCCAGCCTGCCGGGCGCAGGGTACGGCTAGCGCGAGCACTGCATCGAGGACCTAGTGCAGCAATACCGTGCAGCGGGCGGGGTGGTGGCATGACCGGCCTACTCGCGAAGCCTGCAGCCCTAGTGCTGGCCTCGCTGCTGCTGGTCGCCGGCGGTGCCGGCCTGGGCGTGTGGCTGGCCGCCGGACACTACCGGCCGCAGATCGACCGGGCCAGCCAGTACCTGGTTGCCTGCTGCGCCGCCCGGGGTAACCTCGAGGCACTGGCCCAGGAGCAGGGCGCCAAGCTCGGCGACCTGACCAACCAAGCTCAGCAGCGGCAGGCGAAGGCCGCTCAGGCGGTGGCAGATGCCCAGCAGCAGGCCGGCCAGCACTTCGCCGCCGCGCAGCGCCTGCAGCAGGAGCACATCGCCGGCGATCCGGCGCAGGTGGCCGTCGAGCTCATCGACAAGGAGCTGTGGCTATGAAGTGCGTGATGGTGTTGGGGGCGGTGTTTGCGCTGGCGGGATGCGCTGGCCGGCAGGATGCCGAGCCGCGCACGATGCGCGTGGAGGTGCCTGTGGCTGTTCCGTGCCGGGCGCCTGCGGTGTAGGAGCCGGCCTGGGCCACGGCAAGCTTGCAGAAGGGGGACAGCCTGCAGGTGAAGGTGAGGGCGTTGCTGGCAGAGCGGCAGCAGCACCTTGGCTACGAGGCGCAGCTCCGGGCTGCGGTGCAAGCCTGCCAGTAGCATGCCGTCGATGTTTCTTTGCAGCGTGAGTTATGGCTCGAAGCCATGGCTGATGGCTGCGTCCACAGCATCTGATGCTTGGCGCAAGTTAGTCTGCGTATCACGCAAATCTTGCCCGCTGCAGTTGAGGCCTTTCTCCTGGATCTCGGCGGCAACCCGGTAGGCCTCATCTTGCAATTGGGCGCAATTGCCAGAGCGAGACAATGGCCTTGTTTTAGCCATCTCGTACTTACAGGCTGAGGTTAGTATCGAGAGCGAGGATGTCCTGAGTCCGCCACAGTTAGCAGGCGCGGCGCTTACTGCGAAGGTCGCCACATAGGCGGTGCAGGCGATAGCAATTGGAAGCTTCATCTTTTTCTCTGTCCATGAGTGAGAAGTTGCGCATGGCGAGCGGCGCGTGATCCTCTATCGTAGCTAAAACGCCGACCCCATTCATTAGGATTTCGCCATGCTTATCATCCGCAAAGAGGACGGCTTTTCCATCCTGCAGTTGGATCGCGTGATCAACAAGGCCGGCGCGCACGGAGTTTGGGAATACCACTCCTCGGCGTGCTCATCGATGTTCCCGGGCCACCAGGTTGGCCGGCATGTACGTTGGTGCCGGCAGAGCCGAAGGGTGGCCAGCAGGTCGAGGCGTTCATCATGCTCCGACCAAGCTCGCCGCAATAGGAATGGAAGCCCATAGGCAAGGGTGTGGCGGTTTACCGATCCTAGCCGTTCTGCACTTCGCGCCCCAGGGGGTGATCAGCTCTGCGCCCTGGTTCCGGGTATTGCCGACGTCCGTGCTGACCCGATAAGCATCGAAGTCGGTCTGGCTGACTCAGCCGTCCGCGAGCCCGGTCAATTGGAGTGTAGGGCCTTCCAGATTGCGGCTATCGATTCCCAGTACTTAACGACAGCATAGAGGACCCCTGCGCCAAGAAGAAAGGAAGTCACAAGCCAATGGCTTTTGATCTGTTCGACGAGGTAGGCCGGCGAGATGCCGTAGATGTCCATCCAACTGGCTGTGGTCTTGAGCGTTTTGTCGTGGGTGCGCTCGAAGATGTTTGAGAAAATGTCTAGTTTCCGTAGTGTGGACTGATGGAGTTTTAGATACTCCCCATCGACGAAAGCGTCGGCTTCTTGCTTCCCAGTCAGCGCGTCGTTGTCGGTCATCCGGTTGATTTCAACGATGCTGAAAATACGGCCTTTCCGGCCAGACTCAGATGTGTGCGGAGCGTATTGGCGCCCGTAGAGGGTCACGAGCTCGCGCGCGAGATCGACTTTGCGATTGTCCTGCAGCTCAAAGGGGGTTCCGCCGAGAACTCTATAGCGATGCTCCAGGGCATAGAACCCATAGTTTTCATCCCGCATGTTCCAGTGGATGAAGTAGCAGTTGCTATGAGAGCGAAGGAACTCGAAATATCCGTCTAGCATCATTCGCTCAAGGCGCGGAAAGTTTTCGGGGATGGAGTCTAGGCATTTCTCAAGTTCGGCCGCCTTGTGGATTGACCATGACTTGGTCTGAGCGGTCTTGAGATTTCTGATGGCGATGGAGGTAACGCGGGTGGATCCGCCGGTGGAGTTCTCGTAAAAGGACTCACACGAATAATGAACGATGTATACGTTCATCGAGTCACTGTACAGCTCTTCTATAAGCTGGCGACTCTTCTTTCGCTCACGAACGCGAGTAACCTCGGAACCCATCAACGCCTCCTGCTTGGGCGCGGCCGAGAGCCATCCTCGGCGCAATGCATTCTGTTGAGTGCTAGTCTTATTACGCCAAAATTACGCCACAAGAAACAAAAAAGCCTACAAGATCAATATCTTGCAGGCTCTATTTGGTGCCCCGGGAGAGACTCGAACTCTCACTCTGTCGCCAGAAACGGATTTTGAATCCGCCGCGTCTACCATTCCGCCACCGAGGCAATGGCGCGGCAGTATAGGGAGGCCCTCGGTACCGGTCAATCCACCCGCGTGGCGATGCCATCGCAATTCCAGTAATATGTCCGGCCCTTCGAGATATACCCCATGCGCGTCGCCGACTTCCATTTCGATCTGCCCGAGGCCCTGATCGCCCGCCATCCGCTCGCCGAACGTCGCGCCAGCCGCCTGCTGGTGCTGGACGGGCCGAGCGGCGCCCTCAGCCACCGTCACTTCGCCGACCTGCTGGAATACCTGCGGCCGGGCGACCTGATGGTGTTCAACAACACCCGGGTGATCCCGGCGCGGCTGTTCGGCCAGAAGGAGTCCGGCGGCAAGCTGGAGATCCTCGTCGAGCGCGTGCTGGACAGCCGCCGCGTGCTGGCTCACGTGCGTTCGAGCAAGTCGCCCAAGCCGGGTTCGAAGATCCTCATCGACGGTGGCGCCGAGGCGCAGATGCTGCAGCGCCACGACGCGCTGTTCGAACTGGGCTTCGCCGAAGACGTGCTGCCGCTGCTGGAGCGCGTCGGGCACATGCCGCTGCCGCCCTATATAGACAGGCCCGACGAAGCCGCCGACCGCGAGCGCTACCAGACCGTCTACGCCGAGCGCGCCGGCGCCGTGGCCGCGCCCACCGCCGGGCTGCACTTCGATGAAGGGCTGCTGGCGGCCATCCGCGAGAAGGGCGTGGACACCGCCTTCGTCACCCTGCACGTCGGCGCCGGCACCTTCCAGCCGGTGCGCGTGGAGAAGATCGAAGACCACCACATGCACAGCGAGTGGCTGGAGGTCGGCCAGGACGTGGTCGACGCCGTGGCCGCCTGCCGCGCCCGTGGCGGCCGGGTGATCGCCGTCGGCACCACCAGCGTGCGTTCGCTGGAGAGCGCGGCCCGCGACGGCCAGCTCAAGCCCTTCAGCGGCGACACCGACATCTTTCTCTACCCGGGCCGGCCCTTCCATGTGGTCGATGCCCTGGTGACCAACTTCCACCTGCCCGAGTCGACCTTGCTGATGCTGGTCTCGGCCTTCGCCGGCTACCCGCAGACCATGGCCGCCTACGCCGCGGCGGTGGAGCACGAATACCGTTTCTTCAGCTACGGCGATGCCATGTTCATCACCCGCAACCCCGCGCCGCGCGGGCCCGAGGACTGATCCATGAGTTTCATGAAGTTCGAACTGCTGGCCACCGACGGCAAGGCCCGGCGCGGCCGCCTGAGCTTCCCCCGCGGAGTGGTCGAGACCCCGGCGTTCATGCCGGTGGGCACCTATGGCACGGTCAAGGGCATGTTGCCGCGCGACATCGAGGGCATAGGCGCGCAGATCATCCTCGGCAACACCTTCCACCTGTGGCTGCGCCCGGGCACCGAGGTGATCCGCAAGCACGGCGACCTGCACGACTTCATGCAGTGGCAGGGGCCGATCCTCACTGATTCCGGCGGCTTCCAGGTGTTCAGCCTGGGTGCGCTGCGCAAGATCAAGGAAGAGGGCGTGTACTTCGCCTCGCCGGTGGACGGCGCCAAGGTCTTCATGGGCCCCGAGGAGTCCATGGCGGTGCAGCGCGCGCTGGGTTCGGACATCGTGATGATCTTCGACGAGTGCACCCCGTACCCGGCCGAGTTCGACGTGGCCAAGCGTTCCATGGAGCTGTCGCTGCGCTGGGCCAAGCGCTCGAAGATCGCCCATGGCGACAGCCCCTCGGCGCTGTTCGGCATCGTCCAGGGCGGCATGCACGAGGAACTGCGCATGCGCTCGCTGGAGGGCCTGCAGGAGATCGGCTTCGACGGCCTGGCCATCGGCGGCCTGTCGGTGGGCGAGCCCAAGGAAGAGATGATCCGCGTGCTGGACTTCCTGCCGCCGCGCATGCCGGCCGACAAACCCCGTTACCTGATGGGGGTGGGCAAACCCGAAGACCTCGTGGAAGGTGTGCGCCGCGGCGTTGACATGTTCGACTGCGTGATGCCCACGCGCAACGCGCGCAACGGCCATCTGTTCGTCGATACCGGGGTGATCAAGATCCGCAACGCCGTGCACAAGCACGACGAGTCGCCGCTGGATGCGACCTGCGATTGCTACACCTGCAAGCACTTCTCCCGCGCCTACCTCTATCACCTGGACAAGTGCGGGGAAATGCTCGGCAGCATGCTCAATACCATCCATAACTTGCGGCATTATCAGCGGCTTATGGCTGGTTTGCGCGAGGCAATCCAACAGGGTACATTGGCCGCCTTTGTCGACGCCTTCTATGCCAAACGCGGCCTTCCGACGCCGCCGTTGGGCGATTGATCCCGATTTTCCAAAAGAATATAGAGACAGGAGTATCCGATGAGCTTTCTGATTCCCGCCGCCTACGCCGACGCCGCTGCTCCCGCGGCCGCCGCAGGCCCGATGGGCACTGGTTTTGAGTGGGTCTTCCTGGTCGGCTTCCTGGTCATCTTCTACCTGATGATCTGGCGTCCGCAGGCCAAGCGTAACAAGGAGCACAAGAACCTCCTGTCCAGCCTGCAGAAGGGTGACGAAGTCGTCACTTCCGCGGGTATCGCCGGCAAGGTACTGAAAGTCGCCGAGGACTTCGTGGTCGTCGAGGTCGCCGACAACGTCGAGCTGAAGTTCCAGAAGGGCGCCATCGCCGCGACCCTGCCGAAAGGCACGCTCAAGGCCATCTGAGTTCCAGGCAAAGAAAACCAATAGACGGGGCGCATGAAGCGCCCCGCGTCATAACGGGCGGTATCAATGCTCAACAAATATCCCCTGTGGAAATACCTGCTGATCCTGGCGGTGCTTGCCGTCGGCTTCATCTATTCCGCACCCAACCTCTACCCGGACGATCCGGCCGTGCAGGTCAGCGGCGCCAGCAGCGCGCTGCAGATCACCCAGGCCGACATCGACAAGGCCAGCAAGGCGCTGACCGACGCGGGCATCGCCGTCAAGGCGGGCAGCCTCGGCAAGAACAGCGGCCTGATCCGCCTGGTCAAGCAGGAAGACCAGCTTCCCGCCAAGGACATCGTGCGTCGCGCCCTGGGCGACGACTACGTGGTCGCCCTGAACCTGGCGCAGACCACCCCGAACTGGCTGCGCAGCATCGCCGCCCACCCGATGAAGCTGGGCCTCGACCTTTCCGGCGGCGTGCACTTCCTCCTCGAAGTGGACATGGACAAGGCCGTCGACGCCCGCCTGAACGTCTACGAGAGCGAGATCAAGAGCGCCCTGCGCAAGGAGCGCCTGCGCTACCGCAGCCTGCCGGTGCAGGACCGCGCCATCCAGCTGGGCTTCACCGACGACGAATCGCTGGACAAGGCCAAGGCGCTGATCGCCAAGGACTATCGCGACTTCGAGGTGACCCAGGATTCGCGCAACGGCATGCAGGTGCTGCGCCTGGCCATGACCGCGGCCAAGCTCGCCGAGATCCGCGAATACTCGATCAAGCAGAACCTCACCACCGTGCGCAACCGCGTCAACGAGCTGGGCGTGTCCGAGCCGCTGGTGCAGCGCCAGGGCGCCAACCGCATCGTGGTCGAGCTGCCGGGCGTGCAGGACACCGCCGAAGCCAAGCGCATCCTCGGCAAGACCGCCAACCTGGAGTTCCGCCTGGCCGCCGAGCCCGACGCCATCAAGTCGGCCACCGAGACCTTCGAATTCCGCGAGCCGCGCCGTCCGCCGGTGGCCCTGGAGCGCAGCGTGATCATCACCGGCGACCAGGTCACCGACGCCAGCGCCAGCTTCGACGAGAACGGCCGCCCGCAGGTGAACATCCGCCTCGACGGCCACGGCGGCGAGCTGATGAACCGCGCCACCCGCAACAACGTCGGCCGCAGCATGGCGGTGGTGTTCATCGAGCAGAAGCCGATCACCCGCTATGCCAAACAGGTGGTCGACGGCGTCGAGCAGGAAGTCGCCGTCCCGGCCTTCAAGGAAGAGAAGAAGATCATCAGCCTGGCGACCATCCAGTCGGCCCTGGGCAACCAGTTCCGCATCACCGGCCTCGACGGCCCGGGCGAGTCCTCGGAACTGGCCCTGCTGCTGCGCGCCGGCGGCCTGGCCGCGCCGATGTACTTCGCCGAGGAACGCACCATCGGCCCGAGCCTGGGTGCGGACAACATCGCCAAGGGTATCGACGCCTCGCTGTGGGGCATGGTGTTCGTGTCGCTGTTCATCATCGTCATCTACCGCTTCTTCGGCGTGATCGCCACCGTCGCCCTGGCCTTCAACATGGTCCTGCTGGTGGCGCTGATGTCGATCCTCGGCGCGACCCTGACGCTGCCGGGCATCGCCGGTATCGTGCTGACCATGGGCATGGCGGTGGACGCCAACGTGCTGATCTTCTCGCGGATACGCGAGGAGCTGGCCGGCGGCATGTCGGTGCAGCGCGCCATCCACGAAGGCTTCAACCGCGCCTTCACCGCCATCGTCGACGCCAACCTGACCTCGCTGCTGGTCGGCGGCATCCTCTACGCCATGGGCACCGGCCCGGTGAAGGGCTTCGCCGTGACCATGTCGCTGGGCATTCTCACCTCGATGTTCACGGCCATCATGGTCACCCGCGCAATGGTCAACCTGATCTTCGGCGGGCGTGACTTCAAGAAGCTGTGGATCTAAGGGGGATCATGAGATGAATATCAAGATCGGTACCATCAACTTCATGGGCGTGCGCAACATCGCGTTCGCCGCCACCCTGGTCCTCACCCTGATCGCCCTCGGCAGCTGGATCACCAAGGGCATCAACTTCGGCCTGGACTTCACCGGTGGCACCCTCATCGAGCTGAACTACCAGCAGCCGGCCGACCTGGGCAAGGTCCGCGACGAGCTGGTCAAGGCCGGCTACGCCGAGGCCGTGGTGCAGAGCTTCGGCGACACCAGGGACGTGCTGGTGCGCATGCCCAGCGAAGACCCGGAGCTGGGCAAGAAGGTCGCCGCGGCGCTGCAGCAGGCCGATACCCAGAACCCGGCGAGCCTCAAGCGCGTGGAATACGTCGGCCCGCAGGTCGGCGAGGAACTGCGCGACCAGGGCGGCCTGGGCATGCTCCTGGCCCTGGGCGGCATCCTCATCTACGTCGGCTTCCGCTTCCAGTGGAAGTTCGCCGTGGGCGCCATTCTCTCGCTGATCCACGACGCCATCATCGTGATGGGCGTGCTGTCGTTCTTCCAGATCACCTTCGACCTCACCGTGCTCGCCGCGGTGCTGGCGGTGGTGGGCTACTCGCTGAACGACACCATCGTGATCTTCGACCGGGTGCGCGAGAACTTCCGCGTGCTGCGCAAGGCGAGCCTGATCGAGAACATCAACATCTCGACCAGCCAGACCCTGCTGCGGACCCTGGCCACCTCGATCTCCACCCTGCTGGCCATCGCCGCGCTGCTGTTCTTCGCCGGCGACAACCTGTTCGGCTTCTCCATCGCGCTGTTCGTCGGCGTGCTGGCCGGCACCTACTCGTCGATCTACATCGCCGACGTGGTGCTGATCTGGCTGAAGCTCTCGGCCGAGGACCTGATCCCGCCGCAGGCCAAGGAAGTCGACGACCGCCCCTGAGGCTGTCCCGCCGCTCCTCGAAACTCCCGCTCCGGCGGGAGTTTTTCTTTGTGCGCGATCCGGCCGTGTGTCGGCATGCAATGGCGCATCGCGAAGGAATGTCGGAACTTTCCTAAGGATTCCCTGCTCCAAGGCAAGGACAAGGGCAAGTGCCCATATGAAAGGAAAGCCAGGAGGTCTATGTGAACAAGTCGTTGCTCATCGGTACCGTGTTGGGCGCAGTCGGCGTTACGGCAGGTGGAGCGGTGGCCACGTACAGCCTGGTGGACCGCGGCCCCGAGTATGCCGAGGTGGTCGCCGTCCAGCCGGTCAAGGAGACCATCAAGACACCGCGCCAGGTCTGCAAGGACGTGGCGGTCACCCACCAGCGCCCGGTCAAGGACCAGCACCAGATCGTCGGCACCGCCATCGGCGCCATCGCCGGCGGCCTGCTGGGCAACCAGATCGGCGGCGGCAATGGCAAGAAGATCGCCACCGTGGCCGGTGCGGTCGGCGGCGGCTACGCCGGCAACAAGGTGCAGGAAGGCATGCAGGAGCGTGACACCTACACCACCACCGAAACCCGCTGCAGCACCGTGAACGACACCAGCGAGAAAGTGGTGGGCTACGACGTCAAGTACATGCTCGACGGCAAGGCCGGCCAGGTGCGCATGGACCGCGACCCGGGCAGCCAGATCCCGGTGGACAAGAGCGGCCGGCTGATCCTTAGCCAGCAGTAAGCATCGAAGCACGAGAAGGCGCCCCGCGGGGCGCCTTCTTCGTTTCCGGCAGAAGCTCTTCGTAGGATCTCATCCGCGATCCGCGCCGGGACGTCCGGCTATCGCGGACAAGGTCCGCTCCTACGGGAGAGGAGGAATACCATGCTCCCCGGAAACCTGTAGGAGCGGGCCCTGCCCGCGATTTCGCGCGCAGGGCGCGCTCCTACATGGGAATGGCGTGGGTGGGGCGGCGTAGCGGATCTTATCCGCGAATCGCGCCGATGCCTCCGGCTATCGCGGACAAGCTCCGCTCCTACGGGAGAGGAGGAATACCATGCTTCCCGGTAACCTGTAGGAGCGGGCCCTGCCCGCGATTTCGCGCGCAGGGCGCGCTCCTACATGGGAATGGCGTGGGTGGGGCGGCGTAGCGGATCTTATCCGCGAATCGCGCCGATGCCTCCGGCTATCGCGGACAAGGTCCGCTCCTGCAGGGGGCTGCGCCGAGGTGCTTTCGGAGGGGAGTTGAGCTTGCCGAACAAAAAAGCCCGGCACATGGCCGGGCTCTTTCATTCCGCTGATGCTCAGCGCTTGAACGACGGCGGCAGGTGCGGCTGGATGCTGGTCAGCAGCGCCTTGAAGCACTTGGTGTTGCCGGCGACGATGTGACCCTTCTCGAGGAATTCGTGGCTGCCGGTGAAGTCGCTCACCAGGCCGCCGGCTTCCTGCACCAGCAGCGCGCCCGCGGCCATGTCCCATTCGGACAGGCCGAATTCCCAGAAGGCGTCGAAGCGACCGGCCGCGACGTAGGCCAGGTCCAGGCTGGCGGCGCCGGCGCGGCGGATGCCGGCGGTCTGGCCGACCAGGCTACGGAACATGCCCAGGTAGGCGTCCAGGTGGTCCAGCTGGCTGTCGCGGAACGGGAAGCCGGTGCCCAGCAGGGCGCCTTCCAGGCTCTTGCGGTTGCTCACCCGCAGGCGGCGGCCGTTCAGCGCGGCGCCGCGGCCGCGGCTGGCGGTGAACTCTTCCTGGCGCACCGGGTCGAGGACCACGGCGTGCTCCAGGCGGCCCTTGTACTTGCAGGCGATGCTGACGGCGAAGTGCGGGACGCCATGGATGAAGTTGGTGGTGCCGTCCAGCGGGTCGATGATCCACAGGTAGTCGGCGCCTTCGCCGCTGCCCTCGAGGTAGCCGCCTTCCTCGCCCATGATGCCGTGGTTCGGGTAGGCCTTGCGCAGGGCGGTGACGATGCTGAGTTCGGCGGCGCGATCGACTTCGGTGACGTAGTCCTTGGCGTCTTTTTCGTTGACCGAGAGGGTGTCCAGGCGTTCGATGGAGCGGAAGATCAGTTCACCGGCGCTGCGGGCCGCGCGCAGGGCGATGTTCAGCATGGGCTGCATGGAGAGGTCACCTGGATGATGTTAAAGAAAGCCGAACATTGTACCAGAAAACCGTGGCGCTCATAGGGCGGCCTGTCGCTTGCGTGGCGCAAGACCGAGCGCTGCGGTAGGATTCCGTTCCTTTTCGTATCTGCTTGTGTGGAGAGCTTCGGTTGCTCGACAGAATTCGCGTGGTGCTGGTGAACACCAGTCATCCCGGCAATATCGGCGGTACCGCCCGGGCCATGAAGAACATGGGCCTGTCGCGCCTGGTGCTGGTCGACCCCATGGACTTCCCCAGCGGCGAGGCGGTGGCCCGCGCCTCCGGGGCGACCGACATCCTCGACGCCGCCCAGGTGGTGTCGAGCCTGGAAGACGCCCTGGTGGGCTGCAGCCTGGTGCTCGGCACCAGCGCCCGTGACCGGCGCATCCCCTGGCCGCTGCTCGACCCCCGCGAGTGCGCGACCACCAGCCTGCAGCACGCCCAGCAGGGCGGCGAGGTGGCCCTGGTGTTCGGCCGCGAGTACGCGGGTTTGACCAACGAAGAATTGCAGCGATGTCAGTTCCACGTGCACATTCCCGCCAACCCCGAGTTCAGCTCGCTGAACCTGGCGACGGCGGTCCAGGTGCTCGCCTACGAGGTGCGCATGGCCTGGCTGGCCGCCGAAGGCCAGCCGACCAAGCAGGAGAAGCTGGAGACCACCGCCATGCTCAACAGCCTGCCGGTGACCGCCGACGAGCTGGAGCGCTTCTATTCGCACCTGGAGTCCACCCTGGTCGACATCGGCTTCCTCGACCCGCAGAAGCCGCGGCACCTGATGTCGCGCCTGCGCCGCCTGTACGGCCGCGCCGGGGTCAGCAAGCTGGAGATGAATATCCTCCGGGGTATCCTCACCGAAACACAGAAGGCCGCGCAGGGCGCGGCCTGCAAGCGGAGTGAAGATGATGTTTGAGCGTGTGCGCGAAGATATCCAGAGCGTATTCCATCGCGACCCGGCAGCGCGCAATGCCTTCGAGGTACTCACCTGCTACCCGGGCCTGCACGCCGTGTGGCTGCACCGCCTGGCGCACCTGCTGTGGACTTCCGGCTGGAAGTGGCTGGCGCGCCTGGTGTCCAACTTCGGCCGCTGGATGACCGGCATCGAGATCCACCCCGGCGCTAGGATCGGTCGGCGCTTCTTCATCGACCACGGCATGGGCATCGTCATCGGCGAGACCGCCGAGATCGGTGACGACGTCACCCTCTACCAGGGCGTGACCCTCGGCGGCACCAGCTGGAACAAGGGCAAGCGCCACCCGACCCTGGCCGACGGCGTGGTGGTCGGCGCCGGCGCCAAGGTGCTCGGCCCGTTCACGGTCGGCGCCGGGGCGAAAGTGGGCTCCAACGCCGTGGTCACCAAGGAAGTGCCGCCGGGCGCCACCGTGGTCGGCATTCCCGGGCGCATCATCATGAAGGACGATGCCGAGCAGCAGGCCAAGCGCCAGGCCATGGCCGAGAAGCTCGGTTTCGACGCCTACGGCGTCAGCCAGGACATGCCCGACCCGGTGGCCCGCGCCATCGGTCAGCTGCTCGACCACCTGCAGGCGGTCGACGGCCGGCTGGAGGGCATGTGCCAGGCGCTGACGGCCCTGGGTAGCGACTACTGTGCGAAAAAACTGCCAGAGCTGCGTGAAGAGGACTTCGCCGGCGTCAAGGATGAAGAGGGCAAGGCGGCGCATTGATGCGTCGCTAACGATTTCCTGCTACATTATGCCGCCCTTCGCTGGCTAATCCCGAGTAATTTGATAGGTCTTATAGTTGACTCAAATACTCGGAAATGGCATCCTTTCGCCAGTCCAGTGATCCATTCGGGAATGTCCCATGCGTCTGACCACCAAAGGCCGCTATGCCGTAACCGCCATGCTCGACCTGGCGTTGCATGCCCAGCGTGGTCCGGTTTCCCTGGCGGACATTTCCGAGCGCCAGGGCATATCCCTGTCCTATCTCGAACAGCTGTTCGCCAAGTTGCGCCGTGGCAACCTGGTGACCAGCGTGCGCGGTCCCGGCGGCGGCTACCAGCTGTCCCGCGACATGGCCGGCATCCACGTCGCCCAGGTGATCGATGCGGTCAACGAATCGGTCGACGCCACGCGCTGCCAGGGGCAGGGGGATTGCCACTCCGGCGACACCTGCCTGACCCACCACCTTTGGTGCGACCTCAGCCAGCAGATCCACGAATTCCTCAGCGGCATCAGCCTCGCCGACCTGGTCGAGCGCCGTGAAGTCCAGGAAGTCGCGCAGCGGCAGGATGAGCGTCGTTGCGGAGGCACCGGCAAACGGCCGAGCCTCGATAAGATTGAAGCGTCCGCCATCGATTGAGCGCGCGCCAGCCTGTAGGAGTTACCTGATGAAATTGCCGATCTACCTCGACTACTCCGCCACCACCCCGGTGGATCCGCGCGTCGCTCAGAAGATGGCTGACTGCCTGCTGGTGGACGGCAACTTCGGCAACCCCGCCTCGCGCTCCCACGTGTTCGGCTGGAAGGCCGAGGAAGCCGTGGAGAACGCCCGCCGCCAGGTCGCCGAGCTGGTCAATGCCGACCCCCGCGAGATCGTCTGGACCTCCGGCGCGACCGAGTCCGACAACCTCGCCATCAAGGGCGTGGCGCACTTCTACGGCAGCAAGGGCAAGCACATCGTCACCTCGAAGATCGAGCACAAGGCGGTGCTGGACACCACCCGCCAGCTGGAGCGCGAAGGCTTCGAAGTGACCTACCTCGACCCCACCGAGGAAGGCCTGATCACCCCGGCCATGGTCGAGGCGGCGCTGCGTGACGACACCATCCTGGTCTCGATCATGCACGTGAACAACGAGATCGGCACCATCAACGACATCGCCGCCATCGGCGAGCTGACCCGCTCGCGCGGCATCCTGTTCCATGTCGACGCCGCGCAGTCCACCGGCAAGGTCGACATCGACCTGGACAAGCTCAAGGTCGACCTGATGTCCTTCTCCGCCCACAAGACCTACGGTCCCAAGGGCATCGGCGCCCTGTACGTGCGCCGCAAGCCGCGCGTGCGCCTGGAAGCCCAGATGCACGGCGGCGGCCACGAGCGCGGCATGCGCTCGGGCACCCTGGCCACCCACCAGATCGTCGGCATGGGCGAGGCCTTCCGCATCGCCAAGGAAGAAATGCACGCCGAGAACGAGCGCATCCGCGCCCTGCGCGACCGCTTCTTCGCCAAGCTCGAAGGCCTGGAAGAGCTCTACGTCAACGGCAGCCTGACCCAGCGCGTGCCGCACAACCTGAACCTGAGCTTCAACTACGTGGAAGGCGAGTCGCTGATCATGGCCCTGAAGGACCTCGCGGTCTCTTCCGGTTCGGCCTGCACCTCCGCCTCCCTGGAGCCGTCCTACGTGCTGCGCGCCCTGGGCCGCAACGACGAGCTGGCGCACAGTTCCATCCGTTTCACCTTCGGCCGCTTCACCACCGAGGAAGAGGTCGATTACGCCGCCGGTATCGTGGGGCAAGCCGTTTCCAAGCTGCGCGAGCTCTCGCCGCTGTGGGACATGTTCAAAGAGGGCGTCGACCTGTCCAAGGTCGAATGGCAGGCCCACTGACCCGCCCCATAGAGAGTGAGGATTAGCCATGGCATACAGTGACAAGGTCATCGACCACTACGAAAACCCGCGCAACGTCGGCAAGCTCGACGCCGAGGATCCCGATGTCGGCACCGGCATGGTCGGCGCGCCGGCCTGCGGCGACGTGATGCGCCTGCAGATCAAGGTCAACGAGCAGGGCGTGATCGAAGACGCCAAGTTCAAGACCTACGGCTGCGGTTCGGCCATCGCCTCCAGCTCCCTCGCCACCGAGTGGATGAAGGGCAAGACCCTGGACGAGGCCGAATCCATCAAGAACACCACCATCGCCGAAGAGCTGGCCCTGCCGCCGGTGAAGATCCACTGCTCGGTGCTCGCCGAGGACGCCATCAAGGCGGCCGTGCGCGACTACAAGCAGAAGAAGGGTCTGCTCTAACCGCTCAGTTGAGTAAGGAGTTCCCATGGCCATCAGCATGACCGAAGCCGCCGCCAAGCATGTCCAGCGCTCCCTCGAGGGGCGCGGCAAGGGCGAGGGCATTCGTCTTGGCGTGCGCACCACCGGGTGTTCCGGGCTGGCCTACGTGCTCGAGTTCGTCGATGAGCTGGCGCCCGAGGACCTGGTCTACGAGAGCCACGGCGTGAAGGTCATCATCGACCCGAAGAGCCTGGTCTACCTCGACGGCACCGAGTTGGACTTCACCAAGGAAGGCCTCAACGAGGGCTTCAAGTTCAACAACCCGAACGTTCGTGGCGAGTGTGGCTGCGGCGAAAGCTTCAACGTCTGAGGCCGGCGTGGGTAGTCCTTGCCACTTCGCGCTCTTCGACCTGCAGCCGGCTTTCCGCCTCGATCTGGATGCCCTCGGCCAGCGTTACCGTGAGCTGGTCCGTAGCGTCCACCCGGACCGTTTCGCCGATGCTTCCGAGCGCGAGCAGCGCGTGGCGCTGGAACGCGCCGCCGAGCTGAACGACGCCTACCAGACGCTGAAAAGCGCGCCGCGCCGGGCGCTGTACCTGCTGTCCCTGCGTGGCCAGGCGCTGCCGCTGGAAGCGACGGTGCAGGACCCGGAGTTCCTCCTGCAGCAGATGCAGTTGCGCGAGGAGCTGGAAGACCTGCAGGACAGCGCCGACCTGGATGGCGTAGCCGCCTTCAAGCGCCGCCTGAAGGCCGCCCAGCAGCAGCTGGAGGACAGCTTCGCCGATTGCTGGGACGACGCCGCGCGCCGCGAGCAAGCCGAGCGCCTGGTGCGCCGCATGCAGTTTCTCGACAAGCTGGCGCAGGAAGTGCGCCAGCTCGAAGAGCGACTCGACGATTAATCCGCGCGGCCCGTGCCGCGCCCGTTACGCCTGATTAGAAGCCGCATGGTCCTATTGCAGATCGCCGAGCCCGGACAAACCCCTCAGCCGCACCAGCGCCGGCTGGCCGTGGGCATCGACCTGGGCACCACCAATTCCCTGGTCGCCGCCGTGCGCAGCGGCGTCGCCGCACCCCTGGCCGATGCCGAGGGGCGCCTGATCCTGCCCTCGGCGGTGCGCTACCTGGCCGACCGCGTCGAGGTCGGCGAGTCGGTCAGGCGCGGCGCCTCCGCCGACCCGCTGAACTCCATCATCTCGGTCAAGCGCCTGATGGGCCGTGGCCTGGAGGATGTGAAGCAGCTCGGTGGCCAGTTGCCCTACCGCTTCACCCAGGGCGAGTCGCACATGCCCTTCATCGAGACCGTGCAGGGCCCGAAGAGCCCGGTCGAGGTCTCCGCGGAAATCCTCCGCAGCCTGCGCCAGCGCGCCGAAGCCACCCTGGGTGGCGAACTGGTCGGCGCGGTGATCACGGTGCCGGCGTATTTCGACGACGCCCAGCGCCAGGCCACCAAGGACGCCGCGCGCCTGGCCGGCCTGCACGTGCTGCGCCTGCTCAACGAGCCCACCGCCGCGGCGGTCGCCTACGGCCTGGACAAGAACGCCGAGGGCGTGGTGGCCATCTATGACCTGGGCGGCGGCACCTTCGACATTTCCATCCTGCGCCTGACCCGCGGCGTCTTCGAGGTCCTGGCCACCGGTGGCGACAGCGCCCTGGGCGGCGACGACTTCGACCATGCCATCGCCGGTTGGATCATCCAGCAGGCCGGCGTTTCCGACGACCTCGACCCGGGCAGCCAGCGCCAGTTGCTGCAGGCCGCCTGCGCGGCGAAGGAAGCCCTGACCCTCAACGAAAGCGTCGAGGTCGCCTATGGCGACTGGCGCGGCAAGCTGGACCGCAGCCAGCTGGACGCCCTGATCGAACCCTTCGTCGCCCGCAGCCTCAAGGCCTGCCGCCGCGCCGTGCGCGACTCCGGCATCGAGCTGGAGGACATCGGCGCCGTGGTCATGGTCGGCGGCTCCACCCGCGTGCCGCGTGTGCGCCAGGCGGTGGGCGAGCTGTTCGGCCGCGAACCGCTGGTGGACATCGACCCCGACCAGGTGGTGGCCATCGGCGCCGCCATCCAGGCCGACGCCCTGGCCGGCAACAAGCGCGGCGAAGAGCTGCTGTTGCTGGACGTCATCCCGCTGTCCCTGGGCCTCGAGACCATGGGCGGGCTGATGGAGAAGGTGATTCCGCGCAACACCACCATCCCGGTGGCCCGCGCCCAGGAATTCACCACCTACAAGGATGGCCAGACGGCCATGATGATCCACGTGCTGCAGGGCGAGCGCGAGTTGGTCAAGGACTGCCGCTCCCTGGCGCGCTTCGAGCTGCGCGGCATCCCGCCGATGGTGGCCGGCGCGGCGAAGATTCGCGTCAGCTTCCAGGTGGACGCCGACGGCCTGCTGGCGGTGTCCGCCCGCGAGATGAGTTCCGGCGTCGAGGCGAGCATCCAGGTCAAGCCGTCCTACGGCCTGACCGACGGCGAGATCGCCCGCATGCTGCAGGACTCCTTCCAGTATGCCGGCGACGACATGAACGCCCGCGCGCTGCGCGAGCAGCAGGTCGAGGCCCAGCGCCTGCTCGAAGCCGTGCGCTCGGCGCTGGACGCCGATGGCGAGCGCCTGCTGGACGCCGACGAGCGGCTGGCCATCGAGGCCAGCATGGATACCCTGCGCGAACTGGCCGCCGGTAGCGATACCGCCGCCATCGAGCAACAGATCAAGCGTCTGTCCCAGGTGACCGACGCCTTCGCCGCGCGACGGATGGACGCTTCCGTCAAGGCCGCCCTGGCCGGTCGCCGGCTCAACGAAATCGAGGAATAAGCGAAGATGCCGCAGATCGTATTTCTGCCCCACCCCGAGCATTGCCCGGAGGGCGCGGTGGTCGAGGCCCAGCCGGGCGAGACCATCCTCAAGGCTGCGCTGCGCAACGGCATCGATATCGAGCACGCCTGCGAGATGTCCTGCGCCTGCACCACCTGTCACGTGATCGTGCGCGAGGGCTTCAACTCCATGGAACCGTCCGACGAGCTGGAAGACGACATGCTGGACAAGGCCTGGGGCCTGGAGCCGGATTCGCGCCTGTCGTGCCAGGCGGTGGTGGCGGATGAGGACCTGGTGGTGGAGATTCCGAAATACACCATCAACCAGGTTTCCGAAGGTCATTGAGGGAGCGGACATGAGCCTGAAATGGACCGATGTGCTGGAAATTGCCATCCAGCTGGCCGATAGCCATCCCGACGTGGACCCGCGCTACGTCAACTTCGTCGACCTGCACAACTGGGTGGTCGGCCTGCCGGAATTCAGCGACGACCCGTCGCGCGGCGGCGAGAAGGTCCTGGAAGCCATCCAGGGCGCCTGGATCGAAGAGGCGGAATAGGTGGGCTGGAAGCTGGAAGCTGGAAGCCGGAAGCTTGAAGCCGGAAGTGAAAGGCGCCACGCTTTCTAGCTTCTAGCTTCTAGCTTCTAGCTTCTAGCTTCTAGCTTCTAGCTTCTAGCTTCTAGCTTCTAGCTTCTAGCTTCTAGCTTCTAGCTTCTAGCTTCTAGCTTCTAGCTTCTAGCTTCTAGCTTCTAGCTTCTAGCTTCTAGCTTCTAGCTTCTAGCTTCTAGCTTCCAGCTTCCAGCCGCCCTTATGCTTTTCCCCGAACCCGCGTATAATTCGCGGGTTTTATCTTTAGGTGTTCGCTCAGGTTCCCCGCGGTGCCTGTCGATACCGCCGGAGCGCTGCGTGCGTACCGGCCCCGCGCGTGCCAGCCAGAGGCTGCCGCTGTCGCGCGGCTCACCCTGAATCACAGAAGCTCCTGGGCTCGTCCCAGGGGCTTCTCGGCATTACCAACCTTGCTTTTCGGAGTTATCCCAAATGGCCCTGCAACGTACCTTCTCCATCATCAAGCCCGACGCCGTCGCCAAGAACGTCATCGGCGAAATCCTGACCCGCTTCGAGAAGGCCGGTCTGCGCGTCGTCGCTTCCAAGATGGTCCAGCTGTCCGAGCGCGAAGCCGGCGGCTTCTACGCCGAGCACAAAGAGCGCCCCTTCTTCAAGGACCTGGTCGCCTTCATGACCTCCGGCCCGGTCGTCCTGCAGGTTCTGGAAGGCGAAGACGCCATCGCCAAGAACCGTGAGCTGATGGGCGCCACCGATCCGAAGAAAGCCGACGCCGGCACCATCCGCGCCGATTTCGCCGTTTCCATCGACGAGAACGCCGTTCACGGTTCCGACTCGGAAGCTTCGGCTGCCCGCGAGATCGCCTACTTCTTCTCCAGCACCGAGGTGTGCGAGCGCATTCGCTGATCCAGGCGAATGGGCGAGGGTGAATCCATGACTGATACCGCTGCAAAGGCCAACCTGCTGGGCATGACCAAGCCCCAGCTCGAGGAATTCTTCGAGTCCATCGGTGAAAAGCGCTTCCGCGCCGGCCAGGTGATGCAATGGATTCACCACTTTGGCGCCGAGGACTTCGACGCCATGACCAATGTCGGCAAGGCCTTGCGCGAAAAGCTCAAGGCCTGTGCCGAGATCCGCGGCCCCGAAGTGGTCAGCCAGGACATCTCCAGCGACGGCACCCGCAAGTGGGTGGTGCGCGTGGCGTCCGGCAGCTGCGTCGAGACCGTGTACATCCCGCAGAACGGCCGCGGCACCCTGTGCGTGTCGTCCCAGGCCGGCTGCGCCCTGGATTGCAGCTTCTGCTCCACCGGCAAGCAGGGCTTCAACAGCGACCTGACCTCCGCCGAGATCATCGGCCAGGTGTGGCTCGCCAACAAATCCTTCGGCACCGTGCCCGGCAAGATCGACCGCGCCATCACCAACGTGGTGATGATGGGCATGGGCGAGCCGCTGCTGAACTTCGACAACGTCGTCACCGCCATGAGCATCATGATGGAGGACTTCGGCTACGGCATCTCCAAGCGCAAGGTGACGCTGTCCACCTCCGGCGTGGTGCCGATGATCGACAAGCTCGGCGAAGTCACCGACGTGTCCCTGGCGCTGTCGCTGCACGCGCCCAACGACGAGCTGCGCAACCAGCTGGTGCCGATCAACAAGAAGTATCCCCTGGCGGTGCTGCTGGATGCCTGCCAGCGCTACATCGGCCGCCTGGGCAAGGAACGCGTGCTGACCGTCGAGTACACCCTGCTCAAGGACGTCAACGACCAGCCCGAGCACGCTGAGCAGATGATCGCATTGCTCAAGGAAATTCCTTGCAAGATCAACCTGATTCCGTTTAATCCGTTCCCCCATTCCGGTTACGAGCGGCCGAGCAACAACTCGATCCGCCGTTTCCAGGACATGCTGCACAAGGGCGGCTTCAACGTCACCGTGCGCACCACCCGCGGCGACGACATCGACGCCGCCTGCGGCCAACTGGTCGGCCAGGTGATGGACCGTACCCGCCGCAGCGAACGCTACATCGCCGTACGCCAGCTGGCGGCCGACGCCGAGAAGGCGCCCGCCAATCGAAACTGATCTCGAGGGAGGATTCCGATGACCTTGCGCGCCGCGCTGTTCGTGTTCCTGGCCAGCCTGCTGGCGGGTTGCGTGACGTCTGGGAAGCAGGATCCCCTGAGCACCGCCAAGGGCCGTGAAGAGGCCCGCGACGCCTACATCCAGCTGGCCATCGGCTACCTGCAGAACGGCAATACCGAGCAGGCCAAGGTGCCGCTGCGCCAGGCCCTGGAGCTGGACTCCTCGAGCGCCGACGCCCACGCCGCGCTGGCCCTGGTCTACCAGCAGGAGATGGAGCCCAAGCTGGCCGAGCAGGAATACCGCAAGGCGTTGTCCTCGCGCTCGGATGCGCGCATCTGGAACAACTATGGCAGCTTCCTGTACGAACAGAAGCGCTACGACGAGGCCACCAATGCCTTCCAGAAGGCCGCCGAGGACAGCCTCTACCCGGAGCGCTCGCGGGTCTTCGAGAACCTCGGCCTGGTCAGCCTCCAGCTGAAGCAGCGCGAGCAGGCCAAGCAGTACTTCGAAAAGGCCCTGCGCCTGAACCGCCGGCAACCCAGCGCCTTGCTGGAAATGTCGCAGCTGTCCTACGACGATCGCCAGTACGTGCCGGCGCGCGACTACTACAACGAATACCTGAAGCAGGGACAGCAGAACGCCAAGAGCCTGCTGCTGGGCGTGCGGCTGGCCAGGGTCTTTGACGACAAGGACACCGCCGCCAGCTACGGCCTGCAGCTCAAGCGCCTGTATCCCGCATCCCCCGAATACCAGGCATACCAGGCAGAGAAATGATGAAGACGTCGCAGCCAGAAGTCGCCAGCACGAGCCGCGCCAATCCGGGTGAGGCCTTGCGCCAGGCGCGCGAGAGCCGGGGCTGGTCGACCTCGCAGGTGGCCGGTCAACTGAACCTCACCGAGAACTCCCTGCGCCAGCTGGAACTGGGCAATTTCGACAAGCTGCCGGGCCACACCTTCGCCCGCGGCTACGTGCGCGCCTACGCCAAGCTGCTGGGCATGGACCAGGCGCAGATGGTCAGCGCCTTCGACCAGTACACCGGCACCGACGCCACCGGTAGCAACGTGCAGAGCCTCGGCCGGGTGGCCGAGCCGATGCGCCTGTCGCGCAACCTGCTGCGCCTGTTCAGCCTGCTGCTGCTGGCCCTGCTGGTGGGCTTCGGCTACTTCTGGTGGCAGGAGCGCGCCGGGCGCAACCTCGCCGAGAACAGCGGCCTGAACCTGGAGCACGTCGAGGTCGAGAGCGCCGACGGCACCACCGAAGTGCACAGCCTCGACGAGCCCGAAGACCAGGCCGTCGCCGAGGACAAGGCCAGCGCGCCGAGCGAACCGGCTGGCGACAGCGGCGCCGCCGAGCCCGAACAGAACGCCGAGGCCCCGGCCAACCCGGCCGAGACCGCGCCCCAGGTGGCCGCCCCCGCAGCGCCGGCTGCTCCCGCCGCGCCGGCCGCCAACACCGCCGCCGTGCCTGCGACTCCGGCCGCTCCTGCCGCCCCGGCGGTTCCGGCCGCGCCCGCAGCCGAACCTGCTGCCCCGGCTGCCGCTCCGGTGGTGGCTTCGGCCGGCCAGGGCGTGGTCAAGGTGCAGTTCATCGCCGACTGCTGGACCCAGGTCACCGACGCCGACGGCAAGGTCCTGGTCAGCGCGCTCAAGCGCAAGGGCGACTCCATGGAAGTCGCCGCCAAGGTTCCCCTGGAGCTGCGCCTGGGCTTCGCCCGCGGCGCCCAGGTCAGCTACAACGGCCAGCCGGTCGACGTTTCGCCCTATTCCCGCGGCGAGACGGCACGCATGAAGTTGGGTGGTAACTAAAGATGCATTGCGCTTCTCCGATCAAACGCCGCCAGTCCCGCAAGATCTGGGTCGGCTCGGTGCCGGTGGGCGGTGACGCGCCCATCGCCGTACAGAGCATGACCAACACCGATACGCTGGACGTGGCCGCCACAGTCGCGCAGATCCGCCGCCTGGAAGACGCCGGCGCGGACATCGTGCGCGTCTCGGTGCCGGACATGGACGCGGCCGAGGCCTTCGGCAAGATCAAGCAGCAGGTCCGCGTGCCGCTGGTGGCCGACATCCACTTCGACTACAAGATCGCCCTGCGCGTGGCCGAGCTGGGCGTCGACTGCCTGCGCATCAACCCCGGCAACATCGGCCGCGAGGACCGCGTCAAGGCGGTGGTGGACGCGGCCCGCGACAAGAACATCCCGATCCGCATCGGCGTCAACGCCGGTTCGCTGGAGAAGGACCTGCAGAAGAAATACGGCGAGCCGACCCCCGAGGCCCTGCTGGAATCGGCCATGCGCCACGTCGAGCATCTCCAGCGCCTGGATTTCCAGAACTTCAAGGTCAGCGTGAAGGCCTCCGACGTGTTCATGGCCGTGGCGGCCTACCGCCTGCTGGCCAAGGAAATCGAGCAGCCGCTGCACCTGGGCATCACCGAGGCCGGCGGCCTGCGCTCGGGCACCGTGAAGTCCGCGGTGGGCCTGGGCATGCTGCTGGCCGAGGGCATCGGCGACACCATCCGCATCTCCCTGGCCGCCGACCCGGTGGAAGAGATCAAGGTCGGTTTCGACATCCTCAAATCCCTGCACCTGCGCTCGCGCGGCATCAACTTCATCGCCTGCCCGAGCTGCTCGCGGCAGAACTTCGACGTGGTCAAGACCATGAACGAGCTGGAAGGCCGCCTCGAAGACCTGCTGGTGCCGATGGACGTGGCCGTGATCGGCTGCGTGGTCAACGGCCCGGGCGAGGCCAAGGAGGCCCACATCGGCCTCACCGGCGGCACGCCGAACAACCTCGTCTACATCGACGGCAAGCCGGCGCAGAAGCTGCAGAACGAAAACCTGGTGGATGAGCTGGAACGGCTGATCCGCGAAAAAGCGGCCGCCAAGGCCGAAGCCGACGCCGCCCTGATCGTGCGCGGCTGACCGCAACAAGGACAACATGTGAGCAAGTCCCTGCAAGCCATTCGTGGCATGAACGACATCCTGCCGGACCAGACCCCGGTATGGCGCTACCTGGAAAACACCTTCGCCGGCCTGCTGGAAGAATACGGCTACAGCGAGATCCGCCTGCCGATCATGGAGTTCACCGAGCTCTTCGCCCGCGGCATCGGCGAAGGCACCGACGTGGTCGACAAGGAGATGTACACCTTCCTCGACCGCAACGAGGAGTCGCTGACGCTGCGCCCCGAAGGCACCGCGGGCACCGTGCGGGCCATGCTCGAGCACGGCCTGACCGGCGGCGGCCAGGTGCAGAAGCTCTGGTACACCGGGCCCATGTTCCGCTACGAGAAGCCGCAGAAGGGCCGCTACCGCCAGTTCCACCAGATCGGCGTGGAAGTCTTCAACCTGCCGGGGCCGGACATCGACGCCGAGCTGATCATCCTCACCTGGCGCCTGTGGCAGAAGCTGGGCATGGCCGACGCCGTGACCCTGCAGCTCAACACCCTGGGCTCCAGCGAGGCCCGCGCGCGCTACCGCGAAGCGCTGGTGGCCTACCTGCAGGAACGCTTCGAGCAGCTCGACGAAGACAGCCAGCGGCGCATGACCACCAACCCGCTGCGCATCCTCGACAGCAAGGTGGAAAGCACCCAGGCGCTGCTGGTCGGCGCGCCGACCCTGCACGACTACCTGGACGAAGAGTCGATCGCCCACTTCGAGGGCCTGAAGGCCCGCCTGGACGCGGTCGGCCTGCGCTACGAGATCAACCAGAAGCTGGTGCGCGGCCTGGACTACTACTGCCGCACCGCCTTCGAATGGGTCACCGACAAGCTCGGCGCCCAGGGCACCGTCTGCGGCGGGGGCCGCTACGACGGCCTGGTCAGCCAGTTCGGCGGCAAGCCGACGCCGGGCGTGGGTTTCGCCATGGGCGTGGAACGCCTGGTGCTGCTGCTGGAGACCCTGGGCGTGGTGCCCGCCGAGCTGAAGCGCCCGGCCGACGTCTACGTCTGCGCCTTCGGCGAGCCGGCCGAACTGGCCGCCCTGGGCCTGGCCGAGAAGCTGCGCGATGCCGTCCCCGGCATCCGCCTGCTGCTCAACGCCGGCGCCGGCAGCTTCAAGAGCCAGTTCAAGAAGGCCGACAAGAGCGGCGCCCAATTCGCCCTGATCCTGGGTGACGACGAACTGGCTGCGCGCGTGGTAGGTTTCAAGCCCCTGCGTAGCGAGGGTGAGCAACAGAACATAGCCTGGGAGGCTCTGCCCGAGCACCTGGCAGCCTGCATCCAGCGGGCCTGAGAATCGAGCGGATTAGGAGTATTGGGGTGACCACGCGTACCGAAGAAGAACAACTGGCGGATCTCAAGGACTGGTGGCAGCGCAACGGCATGCCCCTGCTCACCGGGGCCGCCCTGGCGCTGGTGGTGGTGTTCGGCTGGCAGGCCTGGAAGAAGTACCAGGCCAACCAGGCGCAGAACGCCTCCATCCTCTACCAGCAACTGGTCGAAGCCTCGCTGACGCCCTCCGGCCAGCCGGACACCGCGCGCGTCGCCGAGCTGGCCAACAAGCTGACCAGCGAGTACGGCGGTACCCACTACGCCCAGTACGGCCGCCTGTTCGTCGCCAAGGTGGCGGTGGACGCCGGCAAGCTGGACGATGCCGCCAGCGAGCTGAAGGCCGTGGTCGACAAGCCGGTTGACGCCACCCTCGGCGAATTGGCCCGCCAGCGCCTGGCCCGTGTCCTGGCCGCCCAGGGCAAGGCCGAGGACGGCCTGAAGCTGCTCGAAGGCGACGCCGACAAGGCCTACGTCTCCAGCCGTGAAGAACTCAAGGGCGACCTGCTGGTGCAGCTCAAGCGCACCGACGACGCCCGCAGCGCCTACGAGAAGGCCAAGGCCGCCCTGCCCGAAGAGGCCGCCGCCGGCGCCCTGCAGGTGAAACTCGACGACCTCGCCAAGGGAGGTGCCTGAGATGCTGCGCTGGAAACATGCGGCGCTGCTGGCGCTGACCCTGCTCGCGGTCGGTTGCAGCAGCAACAGCAAGAAGGAACTGCCGCCTGCGGAACTCACCGACTTCAAGGAAGAGGTGCGCCTGGACAAGCAGTGGAGCCGCTCGGTCGGTGACGGCCAGGGCGACCTCTACGAACTGCTGCAGCCGGCCGTGGACGGCTCCAGCATCTATGCCGCATCCGCCGAAGGCCGCGTCATGGCCATGCAGCGCGAGAACGGCGATGTGCTCTGGAAACAGGACCTCGACCTGCCGATCTCCGGTGGTGTCGGCGTCGGTGGCGGCCTGGTGCTGGTCGGCACCCTGAAGGGCGACGTCATCGCCCTGAACGCCGCCAACGGTGAGCAGAAGTGGCGTACCCGCGTGCCCAGCGAAGTGCTGGCGGCGCCGGCCACCGACGGCGACGTGGTGATCGTGCAGACCCAGGACGACAAGCTGATCGCCCTCGACGCCAGCACCGGCAACCAGCGCTGGGTGTACGAGAACACCGTGCCCGTGCTGACCCTGCGCGGCACCGGCGCCCCCATCATCGCCGGGCGCATGGCCATCGCCGGCCTGGCCAGCGGCAAGGTGGTGGCGGTGGACGTGCAGCGTGGCCTGCCGATCTGGGAAACCCGCGTCGCCGTGCCCCAGGGCCGTTCCGAGCTGGACCGCGTGGTGGACATCGACGGCGGCCTGACCCTGGTCGACAACGTGATCTACGTGGCCAGCTACCAGGGCCGCGCCGCCGCCCTCGACCTGGCCAGCGGCCGGGTGATCTGGCAGCGCGAGGCCTCCAGCTACGCCGGCGTCGCCGAGGGCATCGGCAGCGTCTACGTCAGCGATGCCAGCGGCACCGTGGAAGCCCTGGACGGCCGCAGCTCGTCCTCGCTGTGGAGCAACGACGCCCTGGCGCGCCGCCAGCTGTCGGCCCCGGCGGTGTTCTCCAGCAACGTGGTGGTGGGCGACCTGGAGGGCTACGTGCACCTGCTGAGCCAGGTGGACGGCCGCTTCGTCGGCCGCGAGAAGGTCGACGGCGACGGCGTGCGCGTGCGCCCGCTGGTGGTCGACCGGTGGATGTACGTGTATGGCAACAGCGGAAAGCTGGTCGCCTTCACCATTCGCTAAGCTATGTTCTACCTGCCGGCCGCTGTTGGATGACGACAGCGGCCGGCGTGTTTTTTACGAATTCCTGAAATTTCCTGGAGAGCCGCATGGTTCCCGTAATCGCCCTGGTGGGCCGCCCCAACGTCGGCAAGTCCACCCTGTTCAACCGCCTGACCAAGACTCGCGACGCCATCGTCGCCGAGTACGCCGGCCTGACCCGCGACCGCCAGTACGGCGAGGCCAAGTGGCAGGGCAAGAAATTCATCGTCATCGATACCGGCGGCATCACCGGTGACGAGGAAGGCATCGACGCCAAGATGGCCGAGCAGTCGATGCAGGCGATCGAGGAAGCCGATGCGGTGCTGTTCATGGTCGACGCGCGCGCGGGCCTGACCGCCGCCGACGAGATGATCGCCGAGCACCTGCGCAAGCGGAACAAGCGCAGTTACCTGGTGGCCAACAAGATCGACACCGTCGATCCGGACATCGCCCGCGCCGAATTCAGCCCGCTGGGCCTGGGCGACGCCCTGACCATCGCCGCCGCCCACGGCCGCGGCATCACCCACATGCTGCAGACGGCCCTGGGCGAGATGTTCCAGCCCGAGCCCGAGGCGCCGGAAGACAACGACCTGCCGGACGAGCTGGAAGAAGTTGCCGAGGGCGAGGAAGCCAAGCGCATTCCCGGCCCGAGCGAGAAGGACGGCATCAAGATCGCCATCATCGGCCGCCCCAACGTCGGCAAGTCGACCCTGGTCAACCGCATGCTCGGCGAGGAGCGGGTGATCGTCTACGACCAGGCCGGCACCACCCGCGACAGCATCTACATCCCGTTCGAGCGCAACGAAGAGAAGTACACCCTGATCGACACCGCCGGCGTGCGCCGCCGCGGCAAGATCTTCGAGGCGGTGGAGAAGTTCTCGGTGGTGAAGACCCTCCAGGCCATCCAGGACGCCAACGTGGTGATCTTCGTGATGGACGCCCGCGAGGGCGTGGTCGAGCACGACCTCAACCTGCTCGGCTTCGTGCTGGAGACCGGCCGCGCGCTGGTCATCGCGCTGAACAAGTGGGACGGCATGGAGTCGGGCGAGCGTGACTACGTCAAGACCGAACTGGAGCGCCGCCTGCTGTTCGTCGACTTCGCCGACATCCACTTCATCTCGGCGCTGCACGGCACCGGCGTGGGCCACCTGTACAAGTCGGTGCAGGAGTCGTTCCGCTCCGCCGTCACCCGCTGGCCCACCAGCAAGCTGACGCAGATCCTCGAGGATGCGGTGCAGACGCACCAGCCGCCGATGGTCAACGGCCGCCGCATCAAGCTGCGCTACGCCCACCTGGGCGGTGCCAACCCGCCGCTGATCGTGGTCCACGGCAACCAGACCGAAGCGGTGCCCAAGGCCTACACCCGCTACCTGGAGAAGACCTACCGGCGCGTGCTCAAGCTGGTCGGCACGCCGATCCGCATCGAGTACAAAGGCGGCGAGAACCCCTTCGAAGGCAAGAAGACCCAGCTCACCGAGCGCCAGGTCAACAAGAAGCGCCGGCTGATGTCGCACCACAAGAAGGCCGAAAAGAAAAAGAAAGACAAGAAGCGCTAGCCGCAAGCCTGAAGCTGGAAGCCGGAAGTAGGGCGCTTCCAGCTTCCAGCTTCCAGCTTCCAGCTTTAAGCTAGGCAACCCCCTTCGCCTGCAGTCCTTCGCCATGCTCACCAGCAAACTGCCCAACGTCGGCACCACCATCTTCACCCGCATGTCGCAGCTCGCCGCCGAGTGTGGCGCGCTCAACCTGTCCCAGGGTTTCCCCGACTTCGACGGCCCCGCCGCCTTGCGCGAGGCGGTGGCCCGCCACGTCATGGCCGGGCACAACCAGTACTGCCCGATGACCGGCCTGCCGGCGCTGCGCGAGCAGGTGGCGGCCAAGGTCGCCGCCTTCTACGGGCGCAACGTCAGCGCCGACGCCGAAGTGACCATCACCCCCGGCGCCACCGAGGCGATCTTCTGCGCCGTGCAGGCGCTGATCCGCCCCGGCGACGAGGCCATCGTCCTCGACCCCTGCTACGACAGCTACGAACCCTCGGTGGAACTGGCCGGCGGCCGCTGCGTGCACGTGCCGCTGAACCTGCCGGCCTTCCGCATCGACTGGCAGCGCCTGGCCGACGCCATCACCCCGCGCACCCGCCTGATCTTCCTCAACAGCCCGCACAACCCCAGCGGCGCGCTGATCGACCGCGCCGACCTGGACCGCCTGGCGGCGCTGATCCGCGAGCGCGAGATCTACGTCATCAGCGACGAAGTCTACGAGCACCTGATCTACGACGGCGTGCAGCACGCCAGCGTGCTGGCCCATGACGAACTCTATGCCCGCGCCTTCGTTGTCAGCTCCTTCGGCAAGACCTACCACGTCACCGGCTGGAAGACCGGCTACGTGGTGGCGCCGCAGGCTTTGTCGGCGGAGATGCGCAAGATCCACCAGTACGTGAACTTCTGCGGCGTCACCCCGCTGCAGTGGGCGCTGGCCGACTTCATGGCCGCGCACCCCGAGCACCTGCGCGAGCTGCCGGGCTTCTACCAGGCCAAGCGCGACCTGTTCTGCGACCTGCTGAGCGGTTCGCGCTTCAGCTTCCAGCGCGCCGCCGGCACCTACTTCCAGGTGGTCGACTACTCGGCGATCCGCCCGGACCTGGACGACGTCGCCATGGCTGAGTGGCTGACCCGCGAACACGGCGTGGCGGCCATCCCGGTCTCGGTGTTCTACCAGCAGGCCCCGGCGGACATGCGCCTGGTGCGCTTCTGCTTCGCCAAGAAAGAGGAGACGCTGCGCCAGGCGGCGGACAAGCTATGCGCGATCTGAGCCAACTGCCCGACCTCAACCTGGCCCTGGTGCAGACCACCCTGGCCTGGCACGACGCGCCGGCCAACCGCGCGCACTTCGACGCGCTGCTGGAACAGGCCCGCGGCACCGACATCGTCATCCTCCCGGAGATGTTCACCACCGGCTTCTCCATGGACTCCGAGGCCCTGGCCGAGGCGGAGGAGGGCGAGACCTACGCCTGGCTGCGCCACCAGGCCGCGCGCATGGACGCCGTGGTGACCGGCAGCGTGATCGTCCGCGCCGCCGACGGCAGCCACCGCAACCGCCTGCTCTGGGCCCGCCCGGACGGCGAGATCCTCCACTACGACAAGCGCCACCTGTTCCGCATGGCCGGCGAGCACAAGCACTACACGCCGGGCGAGCGCCAGGTGCTGCTGGAGTGGAAGGGCTGGCGGGTGCGCCCGCTGGTCTGCTACGACCTGCGCTTCCCGGCCTGGAGCCGCGACGCCCAGGACACCGACTTGCTGCTCTACACCGCCAACTGGCCGGCCGCCCGCCGGTTGCACTGGAACCGTCTGCTGCCGGCGCGGGCCATCGAGAACCTGTGCTACGTGGCGGCGGTGAACCGCGTCGGCGAGGACGGCAAGGGCCACGCCTATGCCGGCGACAGCCAGGTGCTGGACTTCCAGGGCGAAGCGCTGCTGGAAGCGGCTAACGGCGACGGCGTGTTCCACGCCAGCCTCTCGGCCCAGGCGCTGGCCGCCTACCGCGAACGCTTCCCGGCCTACCTCGACGCCGACCACTTCGTCATCGAGCCCTGACGGCTGTGGGCACGCTTTTCGTAGGATGGTGTTGAGCGAAGCGATACCCATCGCCCCGCTCGACTGCACGCCGTCCCTGTCGACGCAATCGCGGGGCCTGCTCCGTGCCTCCCTGTAGGAGCGGGCCCTGCCCGCGAATCGCGCGCAGGGCGCGCTCCTACAGGTTGATGCCGAACCTTGTGCCCATGCCGGACAGCCCTCTCTCCCGCTTGCGGGAGAGGGTGCGGCGTAACCCACAACACGGTTGTCGCCGGTAATCACCATTCGCGAGCAAGCTCGCTCCTAGCGCATGAGCGAGCATGGCTTTTCGTAGGATGGTGTTGAGCGAAGCGATACCCATCAGCGCAACCGCATGGGTTTCGCAAGCTCAACCCATCCTACGAAGAGCGTCCCGGTGCGGCCCGCAAGACAGTTGCTCCTACAGGCGAAATGCCATGCCTTGCGCCCCTGTAGGAGCGGGCTCCGTCCGCGATTCGAACCGTCAGGACGCCGCCAGCACCCCCTCGATACGCCGATGCAGGTTGCCCAGCGGCGTGAAGTGCGCCGGATCGATGTGGTTGGAATTCTGCTCCAATTGCACCAGGCGCATGCCGCCGGCGACCTGCCCGCGCAGTTCCTCGTAGGCGGCGATGACCTCTTCCGCCAGGGCGCGGGCGTGCTCCGGCACCTGCTCCAGGCTGTAGCGCCTGACCCGGGCGTTGTCGTAGTAGCCGGCGGCCTCGCCCAGGTCGACGCCCAGCCATGCGCCGGTGTCGCGCAGCACCGCCTCGCCGAGGTCCTCGTGGAACACCGCCCTGACCGAAGGCAGGTTGCGCAGGAAGCGGATGTACAGCGCCATCACCTGCAGGAAGCTCTTGAGCACCGTGTCGTAGCCGGCTGCCTCGTCGCCGTTCAGCTCGGCCAGGCCGCGGGTCGACATGAGCACGTCGATGGGGTTGCGGAAGGTGAAGACGTAGTGCGAACGGTAGAAATGCCGGCAATGGAATTCGAACAGTTGCTGGCAGGTGCGCGCGGCCTCGTGGGGATTGACCACGATCTTGCTGCCGACGTAGCGGTAGTGCCGGGCTAGCCGGGCCAGGTAGCGGTGCCAGGGGGCGTCCTGGTCGAACAGCGGCGGGCAGAAGCTGCTCTTGTTCTCCTGGTTGCCCCAGGACCTGTGCATGGCGTTGTAGCGCGCGGCGAAGTCCGGGGTGCCCGGGTCGTCCTGCAACGCCGGTTCGCCGAGGAGGAATATCTCCGGCGAGCTGTTCAGGGCGTTCTGGAAGACGGTGGTGCCGCTGCGCGCCGCGCCGATGACGAACAGGCCGCGGTCGTCTGGCACCGCGATGTCGGCGGTTTCCGTCAGGAGCGATTCTTCGCGTTGCGGGTTGGACTTCAGAACCTGCCAGAGGCGTTGCGGCGTGGACAGCATTCTCTGCTCCGTTTTTCTTCTTGTCGGGGGAGACGCGCAGCAGAGAGTACGGGGCCATGGGAGGCCGCGGCAAGTCTCCGCGGCCACCCGGCGGGCGCCTCAATAGGCGCTCGCCGCATCCAGCCGGTGGATATCCTCCTGGCTCAGTTGCAGCCGCGTCGCCGCGACCAGGTCCGGCAACTGCTCCAGGTTGGAGGCGCTGGCGATGGGCGCGGTGATGCCCGGGCGGGCGATCAGCCAGGCCAGGGCCACCTGGGCCGGGGTGGCGTCGTATTCCTCGGCCACTTCGTCCAGGGCCACGAGGATGGTCACGCCGCGCTCGTTCAGGTAGCCCTTGACCTTGTCCGCCCGCGCCGGGCTCTTGTCCAGGTCGGCTTCGCTGCGGTACTTGCCGCTGAGGAAGCCGCCGGCCAGGCCGTAGTAGGGGATGACGCCGATGCCCAGTTCGCGCACCGTCGGTTCCAGGCGCGTCTCGTAGTCGGCGCGGTCGTAGAGGTTGTAGTTCGGCTGCAGGCTCTGGTAGCTGGGCAGGTGCAGGTGCTCGGCCACCTCGCGTGCCTCGCGCAGGCGCCGGCCGTCGTAGTTGGAGGCGCCGATGACGCGCACCTTGCCCTTCTTCACCAGCTCGGCGTAGGCGCCGAGGGTTTCCTCCAGGGAAGTGTGGGTGTCGTCGCAGTGGGATTGGTAGAGGTCAATGTAGTCGGTCTGCAGGCGCTGCAGCGAGTGCTCCACGGCCTGTTCGATGTAGGCCGCGGAGAGGCCCTTGTGGCCGTTGCCCATGTCCATGCCGACCTTGGTGGCGATGATCACCCTGTCGCGGTTGCCGCGCTGCTTCATCCACTTGCCGATGATGGCCTCGGACTCGCCGCCCTTGTGCCCGGGCACCCAGCGCGAGTAAACGTCGGCGGTGTCGATGCAGTTCAGCCCGGCGTCCAGCAGGGCGTCGAGCAGGCGGAAGGAAGTCGCCTCGTCGGCGCTCCAGCCGAAGACGTTGCCGCCGAACACCAGCGGCGGAATGGCCAGCCCGGAGTGGCCCAGTTCGCGAGAGTTCACCTGTCACTTCTCCATACTGCGGTGTGGTTGAACCAGCATAGACCCTAGGAGAAGGTTGACAGCCAAGTCCGACGTTGAGCATATTCGGTGCCTGATTCGCGCAACGGACTTCCCATGTTCGCCAACTCCGACCACTCGCTGCCGCTCCCGGGCTCCTTCGCCCCGGCCTGCGCGTGCGTCGCCGTTGCCAAGAAATCGAAGAAACAGTCGCTCATTTGACCGGGGCGCGCTGTCCCGTCAGATGGGCTGACAGGACAACCAGGCGCCAGGTCGATCTTCCCCCGCTTGCATCCCGCACCCTCCCTGACGGCGACCACACGGTCAGCCACAAGGAGTTTTCGCATGTCTACGTTTCGTGGGATCTGGGTGGCCCTGGCCACGCCCTTGCGTGCCGGGGAAATCGACTTCGCCGCCCTGCGCGGCCTGGTGGGCAGGTTGCTGGAGGACGGCGTCGCCGGCTTCGTGGTCTGCGGCACCACCGGCGAGGCAGCCGCGCTCAGCCATGAGGAGCAGCTGGCGGTGCTCGACGCCGTGCTGCAGTGGGTGCCGCCGCAGCAGGTGATCATGGGCCTGGCCGGCAACAACCTGCGCGAGCTGCTGGCCTTCCAGCAGGAAATCCAGCGCCGCCCCGTGGCTGGTCTGCTGGTGCCGGCGCCTTACTACATCCGCCCGTCGCAGCAAGGCCTGGAGGCGTTCTTCCAGGCAGTGGCCGACGCCGCCAGCGTGCCCGTGGTGCTCTACGACATCCCCTATCGCACCGGCGTGCGCATCGAGCGCGAGCCCCTGCGGCGCATCGTCCGCCACCCGCGCATCGCTGCGGTCAAGGACTGCAGCGGCGACTTCGAGACCACCCTGGCGCTGATCGCCGACGGCGACGTCGAAGTGCTGGCCGGCGAGGACCTGCAGATCTTCGCCAACCTGTGCCTGGGCGGCGCCGGGGCCATCTCCGCGTCCGCCCACGTGCGCGCCGACCTCTACGTGCGCATGCAGCGCCAGGCGGAGGCGGGCGACCTGGCCGGTGCGCGGGGCACCTTCCTGCGCCTGCTGCCGTGGATGCAGGCCGCCTTCGCCGAGCCCAACCCGGCGCCGCTGAAGGCCGCCCTGGCCTTGCAGGGGCTGATCGCCGACGAGCTGCGCGAGCCCATGCAGCCCTGCTCGGCGGCCACCGTCGAGCGCCTGCGCGGCGTGCTGGCGGCGCTGGCCGACTAGGCGGGGAGGGCCGCCGGCGGGGCTTTGCTCTATGATGGCGGCCTGTCTCACCGGGAATACGAAAAATGTCCGAAGAAACCCTCTACCTGCTGGACCAGCTCGAACTGACCGACATGCTCGAACTGGACGGCCTGCACGCCTGGGAGTTCAGCCTCGACGAAGACCTGCTGGACCGCGCCGAGATCGCCGCCGAAGCCGGCCAGCCCTTCGCCAGCGAAGACGTGGTGCTGCGCGTGGAGGTGGTCGACGGCCGCGACAAGCGGCGCTGGCAGTTCACCTACAACGAGGTGATGGAAGCCCAGTACGAGGCCAGCGACGACAGCTGGACGCTGCAATCCGACGGCAGCGAGCACCGCCTGCGTTGCCTGGGCGCGGTGAGCGCCAGCGGCGACGACGAATAGCATTCCCCTGGCTGGCCGGTGGGCGCTTCCGGGCGATCGGTAGTTCGAGTGGCCTGTAGTGTGTTGTAGTATGTTGTAGCGATACATATTACAACCGAGGTGCCCCATGCCCGTGATGTCCCTGCGTCTGTCGGACGATCAGTCCGATACCCTCGCGAGGCTTGCCCAGGCGACCGGCCGCAGCAAGAACTTCCTCGCCGCCCAGGCACTGGACGAATACCTCGCCCGGGAAGCCTGGCAGATCGGCGAAATCCAGCAGGCCATCGTAGAGGCCGATGCCGGTGATTTCGCCAGCGAGGCGGAAGTCGATGCGGTACTGCACAAGTGGACGCGCAATGCAGGTTGAGTGGCTGCGCAAAGCGCTGCAGAACCTCGACGACGAAGCCGCCTATCTCGCCCAGCACAATCCGGCCGCCGCACGCGACTTCGTCGCTGCGGTGTTCGACGACATCGCACAACTGGCCCTCCACCCCGCGATGGGGCGCGAGGGACGCGTACCCGGCACCCGCGAATGGCCCATGCCTGGCCACCCTTACCTGATCCCCTATCGCGTTCGTGACGGGAAGCTGCAGATCCTGCGCATCTTCCACACCCGGCGCCTGCCTCCCGAGCGGTGGTAGCCCGGCAAGCGTGCTGCGGAGAAAGTTACAAGCGAAAACGCTGGAGAACGCCTGAGGCACATCCGCGATCCGCGCCGGGACGTCCGGTCATCGCGGACAAGGTCCGCTCCTACGCCTCCGGCAAACACCACACCCCGTAGGATGGGTTGAGCGAAGCGATACCCATCACCAGGGGCCGGTGGGTATCGCAAGCTCAACCCATCCTACGGGAAGCGCCATGTCTCCTGGCGGGTTGTAGCGGGCCCTGCCCGCGAATCGCGCGCAGGGCGCGCTCCTACAGGGGAATGGCGCGGGTGGGGCAGCGCAGGAGCGGATCTCATCCGCGATCCGCGCCGGGACGTCCGGTCATCGCGGACAAGGTCCGCCTACGCCTCCGGCAAACACCACACCCCGTAGGATGGGTTGAGCGAAGCGATACCCATCACCAGGGTCCGGTGGGTATCGCAAGCTCAACCCATCCTACGGAAAGCGCCGTGCCTCCCGGCGGGTTGTAGCGGGCCTGCCCGCGAATCGCGCGCAGGGCGCGCTCCTACAGGGGAATGGCGCGGGTGGGGCAGCGCAGGAGCGGATCTCATCCGCGATCCGCGCCGGGACGTCCGGTCATCGCGGACAAGGTCCGCCTACGCCTCCGGCAAACACCACACCCCGTAGGATGGGTTGAGCGAAGCGATACCCATCACCAGGGTCCGATGGCTATCGCAAGCTCAACCCATCCTACGAATCGATGCCTGACCGAGAAGATGAGAAAGGGGCCCGAAGGCCCCTTTTTCACATCACCGGCGGGTTCAGGCGGCTTTCGCCTGGCCCAGGGTCACGGCGCGGTTCAGCGCGCTGAACAGGGCGCGGAAGCTGGCGGTGGTGATGTTCTCGTCGATGCCGATGCCGTGCAGCGAGCGGCCGCCTTCGACGCGCAGCTCGATGTAGGCTGCTGCGCGGGCGTTGGTGCCGGCGCCGATGGCGTGCTCGTTGTAGTCCATGATCTCGACTTCCACCGGCAGCGCGGCGACCAGGGCTTCCAGGGTGCCCTTGCCCTTGCCGTGCCAGCGGTGCTGCTCGCCCTTGTGGGTCACGTCGATGTCGATGGCGCAGATGCCGTTCTCTTCCTGCAGGCGGTAGTTCTTCAGGCCGAACGGCGAGACGGCTTGCAGGTACTCGCTCTGCAGCAGGTTGTAGATCTGCTCGGCGGTCATTTCCAGGCCGAGACGGTCGGTCTCGTTCTGCACCACCTGGCTGAACTCGATCTGCATGCGGCGCGGCAGGCTGATGCCGTATTCCTGTTCGAGCAGGAAGGTGATGCCGCCCTTGCCCGACTGGCTGTTGACGCGGATGACCGCCTCGTAGCTGCGGCCGATGTCGGCCGGGTCGATCGGCAGGTAGGGCACTTCCCACACGGCGTCGTCCTTCTGCTGGGCGAAGCCCTTGCGGATGGCGTCCTGGTGGGAGCCGGAGAAGGCGGTGTGGACCAGGTCGCCGACGTAGGGGTGGCGCGGGTGCACCGGAATCTGGTTGCACTCTTCCACCACCTTGCGCACGGCGTCGATGTCGGAGAAGTCCAGCCCCGGGTTGACGCCCTGGGTGTACATGTTCAGCGCCATGGTCACCAGGCAGAGGTTGCCGGTGCGCTCGCCGTTGCCGAACAGGCAGCCTTCCACGCGGTCGGCGCCGGCCATCAGCGCCAGCTCCGAGGCGGCCACGCCGGTGCCTCGGTCGTTGTGGGTGTGCAGGCTGATGATCACGCTGTCGCGCTTATCGATGTGGCGGCCGAACCACTCGATCTGGTCGGCGTAGTTGTTCGGCGTGGCGCACTCGACGGTGGCCGGCAGGTTGAGGATCAGGCGGTTGGCCGGGGTCGGCTGGAACACGTCGATCACCGCGTTGCACACCTCGACGGCGAAGTCGGTCTCGGTGGAGCTGAACACCTCGGGGGAATACTCGAAGCCCCACTGGGTTTCCGGCGCGGCGGCGGCCAGGCGCTTGATGGTCTTGCCGGCGGCGATGGCGATCTGCTTGACGCCTTCCTTGTCCTGGTTGAAGACGATCTTGCGGAAGCTCGGCGCGCAGGCGTTGTAGTAGTGCACGATGGCGCGCTTGGCGCCCTTCAGGGATTCGAAGGTACGCTCGATGAGGTCGTCGCGGGCCTGGGTCAGCACCTGGATGGTGACGTCATCGGGAATGTGGCCGCCCTCGATCAGCTCGCGGACGAAGTCGAAGTCGGTCTGCGAGGCGGACGGGAAGCCCACTTCGATTTCCTTCAGGCCCACCTGCACCAGGCACTTGAAGAAGCGCATCTTCTTCTCGGCGTCCATCGGCTCGATCAGCGACTGGTTGCCGTCGCGCAGGTCGGTGCTCAGCCAGATCGGCGCCTTGTCGATGATCTTGTCCGGCCAGGTGCGGTCGGGCAGGGTGATCGGGGTGAAGGGACGGTATTTCTTCGACGGGTCTTTGAGCATGGTCATGGGCGGAATCCTTGTTCTTCCGGGCCAGCGGCGGCCCTGCGCGGTAGAAAGATGAAGAGGTGAAGCCGGGAAACGGATTCAGCCACGCAGTCGCGGGCTGACCAGGCGCAGGCAGGCGTGTTGGCGAAGCAGGATGAGGGTGTGTGCGGTTTTCATGACGACCACCCTAGTGCGCTTTGGGGGTGGATGGCAAGCATTGTGGAAAAATTGGTAGCCATCATCGGGTTATAAAAATAAACGAGATTTTCTGCTTCTGTATTCGCTTTATTGCGCAAGGAATTGCGAAGCGCTTTTTCTGCTTTACTCCCTGATGCGTCTCCATGCCGCACGGCATTGAGCCATCGGCGAATTGCGCCCATCGGCCCGGCAGGGTAAAACGCCGCCAATCGATTCGGGGACTTCCAGTGACAGGTCGCAGACGGCGAGGCACAGGACAAGGCACGGGCATCTGGCTGGCGCTCTTCGCCATGCTGATGATCCACCTCGGCCCGCTGCTGTCGCAGTCCATGCCCATGGACCACCCCATGCCGGCCATGGCCGGCATGGAAGACATGGCCTGCTCCGAACAGATGCGCGGCGGCCACCACGGCTCCGATGCCGCGCAGCAGGGCTTCTCCGCCGACCACTTCATGGAGAAGTGCGGCTACTGCGGCCTGCTGCTCCACAGCCCGGCGCTGGAAACCCCGCGCCTGGCGCTCTCCGCCGACCTGCCCGGGGCCGCCCCGGCGCCCCAGGTCGTCATCGAACAATCCATCCCGCCTTCGCCGATCTTCCCCGGCGCCCGTTCGCGCGCGCCGCCGTCCATGAGCGCCTGACCTTTCTTTCGCCGTAGCCAGCGCAAGCGCCATCGCGCAGAGGAGTCTTCCTCCACGCGCGTCCGCCGTGCCTGGCCAGAAGAACATCGTCATGATCATGGAATTTCGCATGTCCAGACTCTTCCTGCGCGGGCGCGTTCGCCCGGCACGCCTACGCACCCTTTGCGCACTCACCGCCCTCGGCGGCATCGTCGGCCTGAGCCCTTCCGTTCGCGCCGACGAGGCCGACGACCCGCACGCCGGCCACCACGCCATCGAACTGCAACCCAGCGTCATCACCGCGGTGGCGCAGAGCTCGCCGCTGACCGTGGTCACCGACCCGAAGCAGGCGCGCCAGCCGATCCCGGCCAGCGACGGCGCCGACTACCTGAAGACCATCCCCGGCTTCTCCGCCATCCGCAACGGCGGCAGCAACGGCGACCCGGTGCTGCGCGGCATGTTCGGCTCGCGGCTGAACATCCTCACCAACGGCGGCGTGATGCTCGGCGCCTGCCCGGCGCGGATGGACGCGCCCACTTCCTATATATCGCCGGAGACCTACGATCGGCTCACCGTGGTCAAGGGCCCGGAAACCGTGATCTGGGGCCCTGGCGCCTCGGCCGGGACCATCCGCTTCGACCGCGATCCGGAGCGCTTCGGCGAGCTGGGCACGCGGATAAACGGCAGCCTGGTGGCCGGCTCCAACGGCCGCTTCGACCGCGTGCTGGATGCTGCCGCCGGCGGTCCCGAGGGCTACCTGCGCTTCACCGGCAACCGCTCGCAGTCCGACGACTACGAGGACGGCGGCGGCAACACCGTGCCCTCGCGCTGGAACAAGTGGAACGGCGACGTCGCCCTGGGCTGGACGCCGGACGCCGACACCCTGGTCGAGCTGACCGCCGGCAAGGGCGACGGCGAGGCGCGCTACGCCGGGCGCGGCATGGATGGCTCGCAGTTCAAGCGCGAGAGCCTGGGCCTGCGCTTCGAGAAGTCCAACCTCGGCGGCGTGCTCGACAAGCTGGAGGCGCAGGTCTACTACAACTACGCCGACCACGTGATGGACAACTACAGCCTGCGCACGCCCTCGGGCACCGGCATGATGGCCGGGCCCATGGCCTCCAACGTCGACCGCCGCACCCTCGGCGGGCGCCTGGCGGCCACCTGGCGCTGGGACGACTTCAAGCTGATCTCCGGCGTCGACGCCCAGAGCAGCGAGCACCGCCAGCGCAGCGCCATGGGCATCGGCGCCTACGACGAGGTGCCGTGGAACAAGGATGCGACCTTCCACAACTACGGCGCCTTCGCCGAGCTGACCTGGTACGCTGCCGAGCGCGACCGGGTGATCGGCGGTGCGCGGCTGGACCGCGCCTCGGCCAAGGACTACCGGCAGACCACCGGCTCGGGAATGATGACGCGGCCCAACCCCACGGCCGACGATACCCGCGCCGACACCCTGCCCAGCGGCTTCCTGCGCTACGAGCACGACCTGGCCGACTCGCCCACCACGCTCTACGCCGGCCTCGGCCACGTGCAGCGCTTCCCCGACTATTGGGAGCTGTTTTCTCCGAACATGGGGCCGGCCGGTTCGGCCAACGCCTTCGACGCCATCAAGCCGGAGAAGACCACCCAGCTCGACTTCGGCGCTCAGTACGAGGGCGAGAAGCTCAAGGCCTGGGCTTCGGGCTACGTCGGCGAGATCCGCGACTACATCCTGTTCACCTACACCAGCGGCGGCATGATGGGGGCAACGTCCCAGGCGACCAACGTCGACGCACGCATCATGGGCGGTGAACTGGGCGCGGCCTACCAACTGGCGCCGAACTGGAAGACCGACGCCACCCTGGCCTACGCCTGGGGCAAGAACACCAGCGACGACCGCGCGCTGCCGCAGATGCCGCCGCTGGAAACCCGCCTGGGCCTGACCTACGAGCAGGGCGACTGGAGCGCCGGCGCCCTCTGGCGCCTGGTGGCGAAGCAGGGGCGGGTGGCCGAGGGGCAGGGCAACGTGGTCGGCAAGGACTTCGACGAAAGCGCCGGCTTCGGCGTCTTCTCGCTCAACGCCGCGTACCGCGTGAACAAGCACTTCAAGGTCAGCACCGGCGTCGACAACCTGTTCGACAAGGACTACGCCGAGCACCTGAACCTCGCCGGCAACGCCGGCTTCGGCTACCCGGCGAACGATCCCCAGGCGATCCGCGAACCGGGCCGCACGCTCTGGACCAAGGTGGACTTCAGCTTCTGAGCCCCGGCGACCGCGGTCGCCGGCTTGAGTGGGGGCGCGAAGCGGCTATGCTGGCCGTGCCCCCGGCGAAGCCGCCCGCTCGACGGGCGGCCCATGAGATCGTTAGGAGTTTCCAACATGCGCAAGACCCTCCTGGCCCTGGCGGCCATGCTGTCCTTCTCCACCCCGCTGCTGGCCCACGAATACAAGGTCGGCGACCTCGACGTCGAACACCCCTGGTCGCTGCTGCTGCCGGCCAACTCGGAGAACGGCGCGGCCTATTTCGTCGTGCACAACCACGGCAAGGCGGCCGACCGCCTGCTCGGCGCCGACACCGAGCGCGCGGCCAGCGCCGAGGTCCACGAGCACCAGATGAAGGACGGCATGATGAAGATGCAGAAGGTCGACGGCGTGGACATCCCCGCCGGCGGCACCGTCACCTTCGCCCCGGGCCATTACCACCTGATGCTGCTCGGCCTGAAGAAGCCGCTGGCCGACGGCGAGCGCTTCCCGCTGACGCTGCACTTCCAGCAGGCCGGCGACCTCAAGGTCGAGGTGCAGGTGCAGAAACAGGCACCCGAGGCCGGTGAGCACGGCATGTCTGGCCACGATATGTCGGGTCACGACATGCCCGGGATGAAGATGAACTGACCGTCCGGCCGGCCGCGCGCCGGCCTTTCCCCTGGGTGGGAAAATGGAGCCGGGCCGGTTTCGGCTCGAGAGTGGCCACCCGTCGTGGCCGGGAGGTGAGCATGCGCAATGTCCGCAGCGCCGCCATGCTGGCGGCTGCCGTTCTGCTGGCCGCCTGCAGCCAGTCCGGGCTGCGCAACGACCCGTTGCCCCTCGACCAGCACCTGGAACGCCTCGGCTACCGCCAGGGCGAGATGGTCAAGTCGATCCCGGTGTGGGAAACCCAGGGCTGGGAATACCTCGACAAGGGCCACATCGTCCTCGGCCACGCGCCCGGCCGGCGCTACCTGGTGGCCTTCTCCTCGCCGTGCGACAACCTGTCGTTCAGCAACCGCCTGAACATCGGCAGCACGGTGGGAGCGGTGACCAGGCTCGACCGCATCCTCTCGTATGACTCGAGCGGCATCCCCGAGCCCTGCCTGATCGGCGAGCTCTACCGCCTGGAGCGCTTGCCCAGCCGCGCAGAATGAACCTCAGGGCTTGAAGGCGCCGATGAAGATCGCCGGGTCGACGCGGGTATCGTTGAGGCTGACGTTCCAGTGCATGTGCGGCCCGGTGGCCCGGCCGGTGGCGCCGACGCGGCCGACCACGCCGCCGCGCGGTACCTGGTCGCCGAGCTTCACGTCGATCTTCGACATATGGCAGAACATGCTGATGAAGCCCTGGCCATGGTCGACGAACACGGTGTTGCCGTTGAAGAAGTAGTTGCCGATCAGGATCACCTTTCCCGCCGCCGGGGCCTTGATCGGCGTGCCGGCGGGCACCGCGAAGTCCAGCCCGGAGTGCGGGTTGCGTTCCTCGCCATTGAAGAAACGGCGCAGGCCGAAGGGGCTGGAGAGCGGGCCGTTCACCGGCTTGTCCAGCACCAGGTTGCTCGGCGTACCGGGGCTGAAGCTGCGGTAGGCGGCGGTCTGCTCGGCCAGCTCGCGGTTGATGCGCTTGAGGTCCTCGGGCAGCGGGTTGACCTGGCGGGTGTTCTTCAGGGTGATGCGCTGCTCGCGATAGTGTTTGCTGCCGACCTGGAACGGCAGCCTGCGGCTGGCGCCGGCCTGCTTCACCTGCAGTTGTTGCTGGCCCGGCTTGACGCTGAGCGGGATGCCGACCACGGCGATCCAGTCGCGGCCTTCCTCGCGCACCACCAGCACCGGCTTGCCCTGGTAGCTGGCGCTCGGCGCCGGCCCCGCGCTGCCCAGCTGGACCACGGCGACGCCGCCGGGCACCGGCTTGTTCAGGGTACGGCTGATGAAACCCTCGGCATGGGAGGGCAGGGCGAGAAGGGTGGCGAACAGCAGGCAGAAGACGCGGAACATGGGCTTTCCGTAAATCCGGTAAAGCCGGCAGTCTACATGGCGCGAACCCCGGCGGTGTAACCGTTGGCGGTTATTCGTCAGTCCCTGTAGGAGCAACTGTCTTGCCGGCTGCGCCGGGGTGATGGGTATCGCTCCGCTCAACGCCATCCTACGGGCTGTCTTGCGCTGGGGGGCTCTTCGTAGGATGGGTTGAGCCTGCGAAACCCATGCGGTCGGGGTGATGGGTATCGCTTCGCTCAACACCATCCTACAAAGAGCCGTGCTTCCGGCGCATGTCACAGCCAAGGCCCAGGTCAGTCCAGCAGCGAGAGGGTGACCGGGGCCTGGTGGTTGTCTTCCACCCGCACTTCCAGTTGGCCTTCACCCAGTTTCGCGGTCAGGCGCTGGCCGGGCTGGGCCTGGGCGGCGCGGCGGATGGCCTGGCCGCGTTCGTCGAGGAGGATGCTGTAGCCGCGCCCGAGGGTCGCCAGCGGGCTGACGATGTGCAGGCTCTGGGCCAGGCCGTCGAGGCGCTGGCGGCGTTCGCGGAGGATCGCCCGGGTGGCGTGGGGCAGGCGCGCGGCCAGGCTGTCGAGCTTCTGCCGCAGCAGCGCCAGGGCGCGGCCCGGGTGCTGTGCCTGCAGGCGCGTCTGCAGGCGGCCGATGCGTTCCTGGCGTACCTGCAGCTGGCGCTCGAAGGCGCGGCGCAGGCGCATGTCCAGGTCGTCCAGGCGCTGGGCCTGCTGGCGCAGGCGCTCGCCGGGGTGGCGCAGGCGCCGGGCGGTGCCTTCCAGGCGCAGGCGCTCGCGGGTCAGGCGGTCCTGGATGCGCAGGATCAACCGGCGGCGCAGGCCGTCCAGGCGCTGCTGCAGGTCGCCGGCGTGCGGCGCCAGCAGCTCGGCGGCGGCCGAGGGCGTGGGCGCGCGGACGTCGGCGACGAAATCGCTGATGGAAACGTCGGTCTCGTGTCCCACGGCGCTGACCACCGGCGTGGCGCAGGCGGCGATGGCGCGGGCCACGACTTCCTCGTTGAAGCACCAGAGGTCTTCCAGCGAGCCGCCGCCGCGGGCCAGGATGATGGCGTCGAAGCCGCGCGCATCGGCCAGCTTCAGGGCGCGGACGATCTGCGCGGTGGCCTCGCGGCCCTGCACCGCGGTGGGCACCAGGGTCAGCTCGACCTGGGGCGCGCGGCGGCGGAACACGCTGATGATGTCGCGGATCACCGCGCCGGTGGGCGAGCTGACGATGCCGATGCGCCGCGGATGGGCCGGCAGCGGCCGCTTGCGCTCGGCGGCGAACAGGCCCTCGGCGGCGAGTTTCTGCTTCAGCGCCTCGAAGGCCAGGCGCAGGGCGCCGTCGCCGGCCGGTTCGACGGCGTCGGCGATCAGCTGGTAGTCGCCGCGGCCCTCGAACAGCGAGACCTTGCCGCGCACCTTGACCGCCAGGCCGTCGCGCAGGGCCTGGCGCACGCGCAGGGCGTGCTGGCGGAACAGCGCGCAGCGCACCTGGGCGTTGCCGTCCTTCAGAGTGAAATAGATGTGCCCGGAGGCGGGGCGGGCGAGGTTGGAGATCTCGCCTTCCACCCACACCTGCGGGAACACGTCCTCCAGGAGCTGGCGGGCGCGCTGGTTGAGCTGGCTGACGGTCAGCACCTCGCGGTCGAGGCCCAGCCGTTGGAAAGGGTCATTGAACATGGCGCTGGATGATAAGCCCGGGGCCTTGCCGAGGGCCAGCGCGAAACCCGCGAATCCAGCGGTCGGGCGCGTTGAGCCCGAGCGTGAAGCTGGGGTATAATGCCGCGCTTCCATTTTCCCGTGTGGGAGCCCTCGCCATGCTGCGCATCAGCCAAGAAGCCCTGACGTTCGACGACGTCCTCCTCATCCCCGGTTACTCCGAGGTCCTGCCCAAGGACGTGAGTCTGAAGACTCGCCTGACCCGGGGCATCGAACTGAACATCCCGCTGGTGTCCGCCGCCATGGATACCGTGACCGAATCCCGCCTGGCGATTGCCATGGCGCAGGAAGGCGGTATCGGCATCATCCACAAGAACATGGGCATCGAGCAGCAGGCTGCTGAGGTGCGCAAGGTCAAGAAGCACGAGACCGCCATCGTTCGCGACCCGGTCACCGTGACCCCCTCGACCAAGATCATCGAGCTGCTGCAGATCGCCCGCGAGTACGGCTTCTCCGGCTTCCCGGTGGTGGAAGAGGGTGAGCTGGTGGGCATCGTCACCGGCCGCGACCTGCGCGTGAAGCCGAACGTCGGCGACAGCGTGGCGGCGATCATGACGCCCAAGGACAAGCTGATCACCGCCCGCGAAGGCACCGCCCTGGAAGAGATCAAGGCCAAGCTGTACGAGAACCGCATCGAGAAGATGCTGGTGGTCGACGAACAGTTCCGCCTCACCGGCCTGGTCACCTTCCGTGACATCGAGAAGGCCAAGACCTACCCGCTGGCCTCCAAGGACGAGCAGGGCCGCCTGCGCGTCGGCGCCGCCGTCGGCACCGGCGCCGATACCGCCGAGCGCGTCGCCGCGCTGGTCGCCGCCGGCGTGGACGTAGTGGTGGTGGACACCGCCCACGGCCACTCCAAGGGCGTGATCGACCGCGTGCGCTGGGTGAAGGAAACCTTCCCGCAGGTCCAGGTGATCGGCGGCAACATCGCCACCGGCGAAGCCGCCAAGGCCCTGGCCGACGCCGGCGCCGACGCGGTCAAGGTCGGCATCGGCCCGGGCTCCATCTGCACCACCCGCATCGTCGCCGGCGTCGGCGTGCCGCAGATCTCGGCCATCGCCAACGTCGCCGCCGCCCTCGAAGGCACCGGCGTCCCGCTGATCGCCGACGGCGGCATCCGCTTCTCCGGCGACCTGGCCAAGGCCATGGTGGCTGGCGCCTACTGCGTGATGATGGGCTCCATGTTCGCCGGCACCGAAGAGGCCCCGGGCGAGATCGAGCTGTTCCAGGGCCGTTCCTACAAGTCCTACCGCGGCATGGGCTCCCTGGGTGCGATGGCCGGCGCCACCGGTTCCTCCGACCGCTACTTCCAGGACGCCTCCGCCGGCGCCGAGAAGCTGGTCCCCGAGGGCATCGAAGGCCGCGTCCCGTACAAGGGCCAACTGACCGCCATCGTCCACCAGCTGATGGGTGGCCTGCGCGCCGCCATGGGCTACACCGGCAGCGCCGACATCCAGGACATGCGCACCCGGCCGCAGTTCGTGCGCATCACCGGCGCCGGCATGGCCGAATCCCACGTGCATGACGTGCAGATCACCAAAGAGGCCCCGAACTACCGTGTAGGTTGATCGGGTCGCAATCGAATTGGCGCTGGAAGCTGGAAGCCAGAAGCTGGAAGTTGAATTCCGGTCTCTGCTTCCAGCTTCTGGCTTTCAGCTTCCAGCTATTCCGAAGGAAAGCCCATGTCCCAAGACATTCACGCTCACCGGATCCTGATCCTCGACTTCGGTTCCCAGTACACCCAGCTGATCGCCCGCCGCGTGCGCGAGATCGGCGTGTACTGCGAAATCCACCCGTTCGACATGAGCGACGACGACATCCGCGCCTTCGCCCCGCGCGGCATCATCCTGGCCGGCGGCCCGGAGTCGGTGCACGAGCTGGACAGCCCGCGCGCGCCCAAGGCGGTGTTCGACCTCAACGTACCGCTGTTCGGCATCTGCTACGGCATGCAGACCATGGCCGAGCAGCTGGGCGGCAAGGTGCAGGGTTCGGACCTGCGCGAGTTCGGCTACGCCCGCGTCGACGTGGTCGGCAAGGCGCGCCTGCTGGACGGCATCGAGGACCACGTCGATGAAGACGGCGTGCTCGGCCTCGACGTGTGGATGAGCCACGGCGACAAGGTCACCGACATCCCCGAGGGCTTCCACATCCTCGCCAGCACCCCGAGCTGCCCGATCGCCGCCATGGCCGACGACGCCCGCGGCTACTACGGCGTGCAGTTCCACCCGGAAGTGACTCACACCAAGCAGGGCGGCCGCATCCTCTCGCGCTTCGTGCTGGATATCTGCGGCTGCGAAGCCCTGTGGACGCCGTCGAACATCGTCAACGACGCCATCGCCACCGTGCGCGCCCAGGTAGGCAACGCCAAGGTGCTGCTGGGCCTGTCCGGCGGCGTCGACTCCTCGGTGGTCGCGGCCCTGCTGCACAAGGCCATCGGCGACCAGCTGACCTGCGTGTTCGTCGACAACGGCCTGCTGCGCCTGCACGAGGGCGACCAGGTGATGGCCATGTTCGCCGAGAACATGGGCGTCAAGGTGATCCGCGCCAACGCCGAAGACAAGTTCCTCGGCCGCCTGGCCGGCGTCGCCGACCCGGAAGAGAAGCGCAAGATCATCGGCCGCACCTTCATCGAGGTCTTCGATGAGGAAGCCACCAAGCTGCAGGACGTGAAGTTCCTCGCCCAGGGCACCATCTACCCCGACGTGATCGAGTCGGCCGGCGCTAAGACCGGCAAGGCCCACGTGATCAAGTCGCACCACAACGTCGGCGGCCTGCCCGAAGACATGCAGTTCGAACTGGTCGAGCCGCTGCGCGAACTGTTCAAGGACGAAGTGCGCAAGATCGGCCTGGAACTGGGCCTGCCCTACGACATGGTCTACCGCCACCCGTTCCCCGGCCCGGGCCTGGGCGTGCGCATCCTAGGCGAAGTGAAGAAGGAATACGCCGACCTGCTGCGCCACGCCGACCACATCTTCATCGAAGAGCTGCGCAACTTCGACTGGTACCACAAGACCAGCCAGGCCTTCGTGGTGTTCCAGCCGGTGAAATCCGTCGGCGTGGTCGGCGACGGCCGCCGCTACGCCTGGGTCGTGGCCCTGCGCGCGGTGGAAACCATCGACTTCATGACCGCACGCTGGGCGCACCTGCCCTACGAGCTGCTGGAGAAGGTCAGCAACCGCATCATCAACGAGATCGAAGGCATCTCCCGCGTCACCTACGACGTGTCGAGCAAGCCGCCGGCGACCATCGAGTGGGAGTGATCCCAGCGACCCGGCGCAGCTGAGCGGCGCCGGTAGCCGGAAGACGGGGCGGTCGTGGTCATCCACGCCGCCCCGTCGTCGTTTCAGCGGCCGACGAAATTCGCTTCGCGGCGTTCGAGGAAGGAGGCGACGCCTTCCTTGACGTCCTCGCTGTTCATCAGCGGTTGCAGGTCCGGCAGCAGGCGGCGGGCAGCTTCCGTCTCGCCTTCGGCCAGGGCCAGGCGGGCGCTGGCCAGGGTGGCGCGCACGCCCAGCGGGGCCTGGCGGGCGATGCGTTCGGCGATGGCCAGGGCTGCGGCGAATTCCTCGCCGGGGGCCGTCACTTCCTGCACCAGGCCCATGCGCTGGGCTTCCCGGGCGTCGAATTCGTCGCCGGTGAGCAGGTAGCGCATGGTGTTGCCCCAGCCGATGTTCTGCACGAAGCGGATGGTCGCGCCGCCCACGGCATAGATGCCGCGCTTGACTTCGATCTGGCCGAAGCGGGCATCTTCCGCGGCGACGCGCACGTCGGCGGCCAGCATCAGTTCCAGGGCGGCGGTGAAGCAGACGCCGCGGGCGGCGACCACGATCGGCTTGGCCACCCGCCGCGCCGGGTCCAGGCCGAAGGGGTCGCAGGCGCCTGGAGGCAGTTCGGGGAAGCGGCCGCTGGCGAACTGCGGGCCCCACTTGTCCAGCTCCAGGCCGGCGCAGAAGTGCTGGCCCTCGCCGTAGAGCAGGCCGCAGCGCAGTTCGTCGTCGCCTTGCAGTTCACCGTAGGCGTCGGCCAGCGCCAGATACAGCTCCACGTCCATGGCGTTGTACTTTTCCGGGCGGTTCAGCCCGATGCAGAGCACATGGCCCTTGCGTTCCACCTTCAGTTTCTGGCTCATGCCTCGTCTCTCTTGTCATCAATGGCGGTGTGCCGCCGTGGAAGCGAAGTTATCCAGATAGCCTTCCGTGGCGCCGCTGTCCATGTCTGTCAGGCATTTGCTGCGGTTGCCCGGGATGCGACATCGCGCAGCGCCTTCGCGCTCGCCTTGCCACCGGGAAAATGAGAAAATCTTGCATTTGCGAGATACCCGCAGGGGTTGGGGGAGACATGAGCTTTACCCGCAGACAGGTACTGGGTGGCATCGCCGGCCTCGCCGTGGTCGGCCTCGGCGTCGGCGGCGCGCGCCTTTGGCTGGCACGCCCGCAGGTGACCGCGGAGCACGACTACGAACTGATCGCCGCGCCCATGGACCTGGAGCTGGTGCCCGGGCACAAGACCCCGGCGCTGCTCTACGGCAACCGCTTCCCCGGCTTCGAGATCCGCGCCCGCCAGGGCGACTGGCTGCGCGTGCGCTTCACCAACAAACTGGACCAGCCGACCACCATCCACTGGCACGGCATCCGCCTGCCCATCGAGATGGACGGCGTGCCCTACATCTCGCAGCCGCCGGTGCAGCCGGGGCAGAGCTTCGTCTACCTGTTCAAGACCCCCGACGCCGGCAGCTACTGGTACCACCCGCACCTGATGAGCAGCGAGCAGTTGGGCCGCGGCCTGGTCGGCCCGCTGATCATCGACGAGCGCGAGCCCAGCGGCTTCAGCCACGAGAAAATCCTCTGCCTGAAGACCTGGCACGTGGACGAGCAGGGCGCCTTCACTGCCTTCAGCGTGCCGCGCGAGGCCGCCCGCGAGGGCACCCGCGGCAGCCTGTCGACCATCAACGGCGAGCACGTGCCGGTGATCGAGCTGCCCGCCGGCCAGGTGACCCGCGTGCGCATCCTCAACATCGACAACACCGTGACCTACCGGCTCAACCTGCCGGGCAGCGAGGCGAAGATCTACGCCATCGACGGCCACCCGGTGGAGCCGCGGGACCTCGACGAGCAGTACTGGATCGGCCCGGGCATGCGCCTGGAGCTGGCCATCCGCGGCCCGGCCGAGGGCCAGGAGCTGTCCCTGCGCGACGGCGTGGTGCGCCTGGGCACGGTGCGCGGCGTGGCGCCGCTGCAGGGTGGTTCCGCCGAATGGCCGCCGGCGCTGCCGCACAACCCGGTGAGCGAGCCGGACCTGGACAAGGCCGAGACCATCGACTTCAAGTTCGAGTGGGTGGGCGCCATGACCGACTACTCCAAGGGCCAGGCGACCCCGTCGCTGTGGCAGATCAACGGCGTGGCCTGGCAGGGCGGCGAGGAGCACAAGCACAACGCGCCGCCGCTGGCCAAGCTGGAGCTGGGCAAGAGCTACATCTTCACCCTGCGCAACCTGACGCAGTACCAGCACCCGATCCACCTGCACGGCATGACCTTCAAGGTGCTGGCGTCCAACCGCCGCAATATCATCCCGTACTACAGTGATACCTACCTGCTGGGCAAGAACGAGAGTGCGAAGGTGGCGCTGGTGGCGGACAACCCCGGCCTGTGGATGTTCCACTGCCACGTCATCGACCATATGGAGACCGGCCTGATGGGCACCATCGCCGTGGGTGACGCCTGGTGCGGCTGACCAACAGCAAGGGCCACCCGACGGTGAAGGGGCTGGCCCCGGTGATCGACCGCAGCCGCGACCGCGAATTCATGCGCGAGGCCATGGCCCTGGCCGAGCAGGGCGCGGCCCTGGGCGAGGTGCCGGTGGGCGCGGTGCTGGTGCTGGAGGGCCAGGTCGTCGGCCGTGGCTTCAACCAGCCGATCACCGCCCACGACCCCAGCGCTCACGCCGAGATGGTCGCCATCCGCGAAGCCGCGGCGGCGGCCGGCAACTACCGCCTGCCCGGCAGCACCCTCTATGTCACCCTGGAGCCCTGCAGCATGTGCGCCGGCCTGCTGGTGCACGCGCGCATCCAGCGCCTGGTCTATGCCGCCACCGAGCCCAAGTCGGGGGTGGTGGTCAGCCGGGGGGAGTTCTTTGCCCAGGATTTCCTCAACCACAAGGTGCTGGTGGAGGGCGGGGTGCTGGCGGAGGAGTGCAGTGCGATGTTGTCGGCCTTCTTTAAGGCGCGGCGCAAGGGATAGGGCGCGGCGTCCTACGCGAATCGCGGACGGAGTCCGCTCCTGCGATAGTGCATTCCTGAAGACCGTCTTGCCGGCGGCGCGCCGAGGCGCTTTTCGTAGGGTGGGTTGAGCTTGCGATACCCATCGGATCATGGTGATGGGTATCGCTTCGCTCAACACCATCCTACGGGTGTTGTGTTTGCCGGAGGCTCCGGCGCGATTCGCGGATGAGAGCCGCTCCTACGCGCTGCCCCCACTCGCGCCATTCCCATGTAGGAGCGCGCCCTGCGCGCGAAATCGCGGGCAGGGCCCGCTCCTACAGTTGTCGTGGGGCATGGAGTTTCCTCGTGGCGGACTCCGTCCGCAGATGCTCTGCGCTTCAGAGCTTCTCGTCGGGCTCTTCGCTGGGGCGGGTCTTGTTCACCCCGGGCAGGTGCAGGCCGCTTTCGGCCAGTTGGCCGCCCTCGAGTTGCGGCTGGGTCACCCAGGTGAGGATGTCGTAGTAGCGCCGCACGTTCTGCACGAAATGCACGGTCTCGCCGCCGCGGGCGTAGCCGTAGCGGGTCTTGCGGAACCACTGCTTCTGCGACAGGCGCGGCAGCATCTTCTTCACGTCCAGCCACTTGTCCGGGTTCAGGCCTTCCTGCTGGGCCAGCTTGCGGGCGTCGTCGAGGTGGGCGCTGCCGATGTTGTAGGAGGCCAGGGCGAACCAGCTGCGGTCCGGCTCCTTGATGCTGTCCGGCAGCTCGTCGCGGATCTGGTCGAAGTACTTGCCGCCGCCCTGGATGCTCTGCTTGGCGTCGAGGCGGTTGGATACGCCCATGGCCTGGGCGGTGCGGTTGGTCAGCATCATCAGGCCGCGCACGCCGGTCTTGGAGGTGGCGTCGGGCTGCCACATGGATTCCTGGTAGCCGATGGCGGCGAGCAGGCGCCAGTCCATCTTCAGCGTCTGGGCGATCTGCTTGAAGTGCGTTTCGTAGCGCGGCAGGCGCTGCTGCAGGTGCTGGGCGAAGGTGTAGGCGCCGACGTAGCCGAGCACGTCGACGTGGCCGTAGTAGCGGTCCTTCAGGTGCTGCAGGGTGCCGTCCTGCTTGACCTTGTCGAGGAACTTGTTGACCTCGGCGTACAGGCTGTCGTCCGTCCCGCCGGGCAAGGCCCAGGCCAGGCCGCGGGCGTCGCCGAAGTCGAAGGCCACGCGCACGTTGGGGAAGTAGACCTGGTTCATCGCCAGCTCGTTGGAGTCGATCAGCGTCAGGTCGATGTCGCCGACGTCCACCATGCGCAGCAGGTCGACCATCTCGTCGGCATCGGATTCCTTGTACTCCAGCTTCGGGTATTTCTTCTTCAGCTCGGCCAACTGCGTGGCGTGGCTGCTGCCCTTGAGCACCACGATGCGCTTGCCGACCAGGTCGTCAGGGCGGGTAGGGCGCGGGTCGCCATTGCGGTAGACGACCTGGGGAGTGACGTCCAGGTAGGAGTGCGAGAAGCGTACGGAGGTCTCCCGCTCGCCGCCGGGGGTGAGGCCGGCGGCGGCCAGGTCGGGGCCGCCGGATTGGCCGAGCTTGCTGTAGAGGTCGTCGAGGTTGTCGGCGGTCTCCATCTGCAGCTTCACCCCCAGGTGATCGGCGAAGCGCTTGGCCAGCTCGTATTCGAAGCCGGTCTCGCCGTTGCGATCCTGGAAGTAGGTGGCCGGGCTGTTGCGGGTTATCACCCGCAGCACTCCGTCCTTCTGTACCCGCTCCAGGGCCGTGGGGGCTTTCGCCTCGCTACAGCCGGAGAGCAGCAGAAAGATACAGGTCGCCAGGATCCATACGGCGGAGCGCACGCGGGACGGGTTCAGGGCAAACATCGGCGCAGTATACGCCAAGGTCGCGGAGCCCAATATCTGGACAGCTCGGGGCATCTCTGCTAGCGGCTTCGTTTCAGGGGCCGTGCCAGACGCCGGCCGGGGGCCCGGGGCGCGCCTGGAGCGGGCGTGCGGCGAGCCCGCTCGAAAGCGTTCGAAGATGAATGGCGGCGCTCCCCCGCCCAATGGCAGAAAGCCCTTGCCGTCGGCCGAGCTGCAGGTGCCGCCGGGGCATGCTTTACGGTAGAATGCACGGCCTCTGCGGGCCGGCCCTCCCGGCCCTGCGAATTCCCCTGTCTCCAGAGGCTGTTCCGACAATGCTGATCCTGCGCGGCGCTCCCGCCCTTTCCGCCTTCCGCCACGGCAAACTGCTCGACCTGCTGACCCGGCAGGTACCCGCTGTCACCGGGCTGTACGCCGAGTTTGCGCATTTCGCCGAGGTCAGTGGCGTGCTGACCGCCGATGAGGAACAGGTGCTCGGACGGCTGCTCAAGTACGGCCCGAGCGTGCCGGTGCAGGAGCCCAAGGGCCGCCTGTTCCTGGTGGTGCCGCGCTTCGGCACCATCTCGCCGTGGTCCAGCAAGGCCACCGACATCGCCCACAACTGCGGCCTGGCGAAGCTCGAGCGCATCGAGCGCGGCATCGCCTACTACGTCGCCGGCGAGCTGTCCGAGGCCGACGCCGCGCAAGTCGCCGCGCGCCTGCACGACCGCATGACGCAACTGGTGCTGAACCAGATGGAAGAGGCCGCCGGCCTGTTCAGCCACGCCCAGCCCAAGCCGCTGACCGTGGTCGACATCCTCGGCGGCGGCCGCGCCGCGCTGGAGAAGGCCAACCTGGAGCTGGGCCTGGCCCTGGCCGAAGACGAGATCGACTACCTGGTGAAGAGCTTCGTCGAGCTGGGCCGCAACCCGCACGACGTCGAGCTGATGATGTTCGCCCAGGCCAACTCCGAGCACTGCCGCCACAAGATCTTCAACGCCAGTTGGGACATCGACGGCCAGGCCCAGGACAAGAGCCTGTTCGGCATGATCAAGAACACCTATGAAATGCACCGCGAAGGCGTGCTGTCCGCGTACAAGGACAACGCCGCGGTGATGGTGGGCTCGGTCGCCGGGCGCTTCTACCCCAACCCCGAGACCCGCCAGTACGGCGCCAGCGAAGAGCCGGTGCACATCCTGATGAAGGTCGAGACGCACAACCACCCGACCGCCATCGCCCCGTTCCCCGGCGCCTCCACCGGCTCCGGCGGCGAGATCCGCGACGAGGGCGCCACCGGCCGCGGCGCCAAGCCCAAGGCCGGCCTGGTCGGCTTCACCGTCTCCAACCTGAACATCCCCGGTTTCGAGCAGCCTTGGGAAGTGCCCTACGGCAAGCCCGAGCGCATCGTCACCGCGCTGGACATCATGATCGAAGGCCCGCTGGGCGGCGCCGCGTTCAACAACGAATTCGGCCGCCCCAACCTGACCGGCTACTTCCGCACCTTCGAGCAGGCCGTGGCGACCCCGCGCGGCGAGGAAGTGCGCGGCTACCACAAGCCGATCATGATCGCCGGCGGCCTGGGCAACATCCGCGAAGACCACGTGCAGAAGGGCGAGATCAGCGTCGGCGCCAAGCTCATCGTGCTCGGCGGCCCGGCCATGCTCATCGGCCTGGGCGGCGGCGCGGCTTCCTCCATGGCCACCGGCGCTTCCGCCGCCGACCTGGACTTCGCCTCGGTGCAGCGCGAGAACCCGGAAATGGAACGCCGCTGCCAGGAGGTCATCGACCGCTGCTGGCAGCTGGGCGCCAACAACCCGATCAAGTTCATCCACGACGTCGGCGCCGGCGGCATCTCCAACGCCCTGCCGGAACTGATCAACGACGGCGGCCGCGGCGGCCGCTTCGAACTGCGCGCGGTGCCCAACGACGAGCCGGGCATGAGCCCGCTGGAAATCTGGTGCAACGAGTCCCAGGAGCGCTACGTCCTGTCCGTCGACGCAGCCGACTTCGAGACCTTCAAGGCCATCTGCGAGCGCGAGCGCTGCCCGTTCGCCGTGGTCGGCGAAGCCACCGAGGAGAAGCACCTGACCGTCGCCGACAGCCATTTCGGCAACAAGCCGGTGGACATGCCGCTCGACGTGCTGCTCGGCAAGCCGCCGCGCATGCACCGCTCGGTCGCCCGCGAAGCCGAGATCGGCGATGACTTCAGCGCCGCCGCCCTGGACCTGGGCGAGGCCACCGAGCGCGTGCTGCGCCACCCGGCCGTGGCCAGCAAGAGCTTCCTGATCACCATCGGCGACCGCACCATCACCGGCCTGGTGGCCCGCGACCAGTTCGTCGGCCCCTGGCAGGTGCCGGTGGCCGACTGCGCCGTCACCGCCACCAGCTTCGACGTCTACACCGGCGAAGCCATGGCCATGGGCGAGCGCACCCCGCTGGCCCTGCTCGACGCCCCGGCTTCGGGCCGCATGGCCATCGGCGAGACCATCACCAACCTGGCCGCCGCCCGCATCGGCGCGATCTCCGACATCAAGCTGTCGGCCAACTGGATGGCCGCCGCCGGCCACCCGGGCGAGGACGCGCGCCTGTACGACACCGTCAAGGCGGTGGGCATGGAGCTGTGCCCGGCGCTGGGCATCACCATCCCGGTGGGCAAGGACTCCATGTCCATGAAGACCCGCTGGCAGGACGCGGGCGTGGAGAAGAGCGTCACCGCGCCCATGTCGCTGATCATCTCCGGCTTCGCCCCGGTCGGCGACGTGCGCAAGACGCTCACCCCGCAACTGCGCCTGGACAAGGGCGAGACCGACCTGATCCTGATCGACCTCGGCCGCGGCAAGAACCGCCTGGGCGGCTCGATCCTGGCGCAGACCTACGGCAAGATCGGCCAGCAAGCCCCGGATGTCGACGACGCCGAGGACCTCAAGGCCTTCTTCGCGGTGATCCAGGGCCTCAACGCCGACGGCCACCTGCTGGCCTACCACGACCGTTCCGACGGCGGCCTGCTGGCCTGCGTGCTGGAAATGGCCTTCGCCGGCCACTGCGGCCTGTCCCTGCGCCTCGACGACCTGGCCTCCAGCCGCGAGGAACTCGGCGCCGCGCTGTTCAGCGAGGAGCTGGGCGCGGTCATCCAGGTCCGCGAAGCGGCCACCCCGGAAGTGCTGGCGCAGTTCAGCGCCGCTGGCCTGGGCGACTGCGTGGCGGTGATCGGCCAGCCGGTCAACGGCGACGCCATCGAGCTGGGCTTCAACGGCGAGCCGGTGTACAGCGCCGAGCGCCGCCTGCTGCAGCGTATCTGGAGCGAAACCAGCTACCAGATCCAGCGCCTGCGCGACAACGCCGAGTGCGCCGACCAGGAGTTCGACGGCCTGCTGGCCGAGGACAATCCCGGCCTGTCCGCCAAGCTCAGCTTCGACGTCAACGACGACATCGCCGCGCCCTACATCAAGAAGGGCGTGCGTCCGCAAGTGGCGATCCTCCGCGAGCAGGGCGTCAACGGCCAGGTGGAAATGGCCGCGGCCTTCGACCGCGCCGGCTTCGCTGCGGTGGACGTGCACATGAGCGACATCCTCGCCGGCCGCGTCAGCCTGGAAGACTTCAAGGGCCTGGTGGCCTGCGGTGGCTTCTCCTACGGCGACGTGCTCGGCGCCGGTGAGGGCTGGGCCAAGTCGATCCTGTTCAACGCCCGCGCCCGCGACGGCTTCCAGGCCTTCTTCGAGCGCAAGGACAGCTTCGCCCTGGGCGTGTGCAACGGTTGCCAGATGATGTCCAACCTGCACGAGCTGATCCCCGGCACCGAATTCTGGCCGCACTTCGTGCGCAACCGCTCCGAGCAGTTCGAAGCGCGTGTGGCCATGGTCCAGGTGCAGGAGTCGCAGTCGATCTTCCTGCAGGGCATGGCCGGTTCGCGCCTGCCCATCGCCATCGCCCACGGCGAAGGCCATGCGGAGTTCGAGAGCGAGGAAGCCCTGCTCGAGTCGGACCTGTCCGGCTGTGTGGCGCTGCGCTTCGTCGACAACCACGGCAAGGTCACCGAGACCTACCCGGCCAACCCCAACGGCTCGCCCCGCGGGATCACCGGCCTGACCAGCCGCGACGGCCGCGTGACCATCATGATGCCGCACCCGGAGCGGGTGTTCCGCGCGGTGCAGAACTCCTGGCGCCCGGACGAGTGGCAGGAAGACGGCGGCTGGATGCGCATGTTCCGCAACGCCCGCGTCTGGGTGGGCTGAGGCCGCATCTGACGCAGCAGGAAAAGGGGAAGGCTTCGGCCTTCCCCTTTTTCGTTGCGGGCTCGCGAACCCGACCTCCTGTAGGAGCGCGCCCTGCGCGCGAATCGCAGGCAGGGCCTGCTCCTACAGGTGGCTCCGTATGAGCGAGCATGGCTTTTCGTAGGATGGTGTTGAGCGAAGCGATACCCATCAGCGCAACCGCATGGGTATCGCAAGCTCAACCCATCCTACGAAGAGCGCCTCGGCGCTGCCGGCAAGACAGTTGCTCCTACGAGCATTCAAATGTGGCGAATCGGGGCCCCGCCAAAGGTTGGGCTGGGCGCTGGCGGCGCTTTATCGGAAAGTGATGCCGACTGAATCTGGACTCCATCACGTTTTACGAATCTTGGGAATTTCCCCTCAGAACGTGAAGGCAATCGCGCTGTCGATATTTGCCGAGCATGACCGCTGAGTCATTGAAGGCAAAATGCCATCACCTATGGCAGCATTCGCTCCTCGACTCCCCACCCGGTCCCGTTTTCCGCCACGGAGCGTCCGATGTACAAACTCTGCTTCTATGTTCCCGAGACTCACCTGGAGACGGTGAAGAAAGCGGTGTTCGCCGCAGGTGCAGGACGCATCGGTGCCTACGACAGCTGCTGCTGGCAGGTGCTCGGCCAGGGCCAGTTCCGCCCGCTGCAGGGCAGCAACCCCTTCCTCGGCTCGGCCGGCCTCGTCGAGCAGGTGGCCGAATGGAAGGTGGAGATGGTGGTGGCCGACGAGTTGATCCACGACTCGGTCAAGGCGCTGAAGGCCGCGCACCCCTACGAGACGCCGGCCTTCGAGGTGTGGCGATTGTCGGACATGGTCTTCTAGCCACCGCAAAATGAAAAAGGCGCCCGAGGGCGCCTTTTTCGTTCCACCGTCAGGGGCGGATCTCGATCAGCGTGCCGTCCTTGACCAGGCTCCAGACCTCCTGCATGTCCGGGTTGGTCATGGCGATGCAGCCGTTGGTCCAGTCCAGGGTGGAGAAGTACCACTCCGGGTACTCGTCGCTCAGCGGGGTGCCGTGGATCATGATCATGCCGCCGGGCGACAGGCCCTTCTCGCGGGCGCGCACCACGTCGCGGGCGTTGGGGTAGGAGATGTGCATGGAGAGGTTGAACTTGTCGCTGGTCTTGCGCCAGTCGATCCAGTAGAAGCCCTCCGGCGTGCGGTTGTCGCCCTCGGCCAGCTTGGTGCCGCGCGGGCTCTTGCCCAGGGAGATGCGGTAGCTCTTGAGAATCTTGCCGTTGCTCAAGAGGTGCAGCTTGTGCTCGGACTTGAGCACCAGCACCTTGTCGATGCGGCCTTCCAGGGTCGGCGTCGCATTGGCCTGCGATAGAGCGGCAAAGGTCAGGCACAGAAAGGCAAGCAGCCAGCGCATGGAAAGACTATCCCCCGGATGTTCGATAAAGCGCCGCGATGCACGGCCCTGCAAAGTGTTCAGGTCTTCTTGTAGTGGCCCGGCATGGGTGCAATGGCCTCGTTGCGCACCGGGAAGTCCTGCCTCTGCCGGTCGCTGAAGTAGCATTCTAAGGTACGGCCCACGGTGGGGAAAGCCAGCTCCGACCAGGGAATCGCCGATTCCTCGAACAGGCCCACCTCCAGGCTTTCCTCGCCGGCGGCGAAATCCAGGTCGGCTAGCTCGGCGCGGAAGAACATGTACACCTGGCTGATGTGCGGCAGGTCGAACAGGGTATAGAGCTGCAACTGGCGCACGCGGGCGCAGGCCTCCTCCAGCGTCTCGCGGGCGGCGGCCTGCTCGAGGGTCTCGCCGTTCTCCATGAAGCCCGCCGGCAGCGTCCAGAAGCCCTGGCGCGGGGCGATGGCGCGGCGGCACAGGAGGATGCGCCCCTCCCACACCGGCAGGCAGCCGGCGACGATGCGCGGGTTCTGGTAATGCACCGTATGGCACTGGTCGCAGATGTAGCGCGGCCGGTTGTCGCCGCTGGGGATGCGCAGGCTCACGCTGGCGCCGCACTGACTGCAGAATTTCATGCACTTTCCCTGGGAATCGATACAGCCATCTTGCTCGCCGGAAGGCCCGCGCAGCAAGGGGGTGGGGCTTGGGCGAGGCAGCCTTTCATGCCATGATTCCACAATTGAGAGAATGGCTTACACGCAGGATGTCCGCATGCTGGACGAGCTGCGCCGGCGCATCACGGCGCACACCCCCCAGGACCTGAACAGCGAGCAGCGCTTCCCCGAAGCGGCGGTGCTGCTGCCCATCACCCCCAGCGAGGAGCTGGTGCTGACCCTGCGCGCCACCGGGTTGTCCACCCACAGCGGCGAGGTGGCCTTCCCCGGCGGGCGCCGCGACCCCGAGGACGTCGACCTGATCCACACCGCCCTGCGCGAGGCCGAGGAGGAGATCGCCCTGCCGCCGAGCCTGGTGGAGGTGGTCGGGCCGCTGAGCACCCTGGTCTCGCGCCATGGCATCAAGGTGACGCCGTTCGTCGGTTTCGTTCCCGACTTCGTCGAGTACACCCCCAACGACGGCGAGATCGCCGCGGTGTTCAAGGTGCCGCTGGAGTTCTTCCGCGGCGACCCGCGGGAAATGACCCACCGCATCGACTACTTCGGGCGCAGCTGGTACGTGCCCAGCTACCGCTTCGGCGAATACAAGATCTGGGGCCTGTCGGCGATCATGGTCGTCGAACTGGTCAACCTGCTGTTCGATGACCGCATCGACCTGCACCAAGCGCCGCCACAATTCATCAAGCTCAGCTGAGCGGCGCGTACAACAACGAGATGCCTGAGGAGCCACCGATGAAATACCGCCTGGGCGACGCCCGAGTCGAAACCCACCCCGACAGCTGGATCGCCCCGAACGCCGCGGTGATCGGCAAGGTGCGCCTGGACGCCGGCGCCAGCGTCTGGTTCAACGCCGTGCTGCGTGGCGACAACGAGCTGATCCACATCGGCGAGAACAGCAACGTCCAGGACGGCACCGTGATGCACACCGACATGGGCTTCCCGCTGAACATCGGCAAGGGCGTGACCATCGGCCACAACGTCATGCTGCACGGCTGCACGGTGGACGACTACAGCCTGATCGGCATCAACGCCGTGGTGCTCAACGGCGCGAAGATCGGCAAGTACTGCATCATCGGCGCCAATTCGCTGATCCCCGAGGGCAAGGTGATTCCCGACGGCTCCCTGGTCATGGGCTCGCCCGGCAAGGTGGTGCGCGAGCTGAGCGAGCAGCAGAAGAAGATGCTCGAAGCCAGCGCCGCCCACTACGTGCACAACGCCCAGCGCTACGCCCGCGACCTGGCCGGGCAGGAAGAATGAGCCAGGAACGCCCGGTGGCCTCGCCCTGCGTCTACGTCTGCACCCTGGACGATCAGGACCTGTGCATAGGCTGCCAGCGCACGGCCGACGAAATCACCCGCTGGGGCCGCATGGACAACGACGAGCGCCGCGAGGTGCTGCGCCTGTGCCATGAGCGCGCCCGCGAACAGGGCGTGCTGCTCTAGCGCGCCGACAGAACATCCCCTTCCCGAGGTTGCACGCAATGCCCCGTATTGGAACCCCCCTGTCGCCCACGGCGACCCGCGTACTGCTCTGTGGCTCCGGCGAGCTGGGCAAGGAAGTGGTGATCGAACTGCAACGCCTGGGCTGCGAAGTGATCGCCTGCGACCGCTACGCCAACGCCCCGGCCATGCAGGTGGCGCACCGCAGCCACGTGCTGAGCATGCTCGATGGCGCCGCCCTGCGCGCGGTGATCGAGCAGGAGAAGCCGCACTACATAGTCCCGGAAATCGAGGCCATCGCCACCGCCACCCTGGTGGAGCTGGAGGCCGAGGGCTACACCGTGGTGCCCACCGCCCGCGCCGCGCAGCTGACCATGAACCGCGAGGGCATCCGCCGCCTGGCCGCCGAGGAACTGGGCCTGCCCACCTCGCCGTACCACTTCGCCGACACATACGAGGACTACGTCGCCGGTGCCGCAGCGGTGGGCTACCCCTGCGTGGTCAAGCCGATCATGAGTTCCTCGGGCAAGGGCCAGAGCGTGCTCAAGTCCGACGCCGAGCTCAAGGCCGCCTGGGACTACGCCCAGGAAGGTGGCCGCGCCGGCAAGGGCCGGGTGATCGTCGAAGGCTTCATCGACTTCGACTACGAAATCACCCTGCTCACCGTGCGCCACGTCGGCGGCACCACCTTCTGCGCGCCCATCGGCCACCGCCAGGTCAAGGGCGACTACCACGAATCCTGGCAGCCCCAGGCCATGAGCCCGAAGGCCCTGGCCGAGTCCGAGCGCGTGGCCAAGGCGGTCACCGAGGCATTGGGCGGCCGCGGCCTGTTCGGCGTGGAGTTGTTCGTCAAGGGCGACCAGGTGTGGTTCAGCGAAGTCTCGCCGCGCCCCCACGACACCGGCCTGGTCACCCTGATCTCCCAGGACCTCTCCGAGTTCGCCCTGCACGCGCGGGCCATCCTCGGCCTGCCGATTCCGGCGATCCGCCAGTTCGGGCCCTCGGCCTCGGCGGTGATCCTGGTGGACGGCGAGTCGCAGCAGGTCAGCTTCGGCAACCTGGGCGCCGCGCTGACCGAGGCGGACAGCGCCCTGCGCCTGTTCGGCAAGCCGGAAGTCTCCGGCCAGCGGCGCATGGGCGTGGCCCTGGCGCGCGCCGAATCCATCGAGGAAGCGCGGGCCAAGGCCACCCGTTCGGCCGAGGCGGTGGTCATCGAGCTGTGAACCGCCTGGCGGGGCTGGCCTGGTGGGCGGCGGCGCTGCCGCTGTTGCCGCTGGCCCTGCCGATGGCCGTGCGCACCCGGCGCACGGCTTTGCGCCTGGCGCCGGCGGCCGGTTCCAGCGAGGGACTGGCCGGCGCCACATTTCCCGGCGAGCCGTTGAGGCTGCTGTTGCTGGGCGAGTCGACCGTCGCCGGCGTCGGTGCCTCCTGCCTGGACTTCGCCCTGGCCGGGCGCCTGGCCACGGCCCTGGCGGCGCGCCTGCAACGGCCGGTGGCCTGGCGGGCGCTGGGGGAGAACGGCATTACCGCGTCCGAGGCCTGCGAGCGCCTGCTGCCGCTGGCCGAGGGGCGATATGACCTGGTGACCCTGGTCTTCGGCGTCAACGACACCACCCATTTCAGTTCCGGCGAGCGCTGGCGGGCGGCCATCGCCCGGCTGATCGGGCATTTCCAGGCCGATGGCGCGCGAGTGGTGTGCACGGCGGTGCCGCCGCTACGGCATTTCCGCGCCTTGCCCTGGCTGCTGCGGCAGTTGCTGGGCTGGCGCGCTGCGTTGCTGGATGGCCAGTTGCGGGAATTGGCTACGGCGCTAGGCGCTGGATACTGCGCGGTGGGGCTGGAGATGCAGCCGCAGTATCTCGCCATCGATGGCTATCACCCGTCGGCGCTGGGCTACCAGGTGTGGGGCGAGCACCTGGCCCAGTGGCTGGTGGCCGTGGAGCGCGGCTGAGGCCGGATCGCGGATGCGGTTCCAGGAAGCACGGCTTTTCGTAGGATGGCGTTGAGCGAAGCGATACCCATCGCCGCAACCGCATGGGTTTCGCAAGCTCAACCCATCCTACGAAGAACACCTCGGCGCAAGACAGTTGCCCCTGCGCCCCGCCACACCATGCCCCGTAGGAGCGGACCTTGTCCGCGATGGCCGGACGTATCGGCGCGATTCGCGGATGAGATCCGCTACGTATCCAGGAAACACGGCGCTTCCCCTGCTCTTGTAGGAGCGGGCCCTGCCCGCGATTCGCGCGCAGGGCGCGCTCCTACAGGAGATCGGCGCCGCTCAGAGCTCCCGCTCCCGCGTCTCATGCAGGCACAGCACCGCGATCAGGCTCAGCGCCGCCGCCACCGACACGTAGCCGCCGACCCAGCTCAGCCCGCCCATGCCCACCAGCTTCTGGGCGATGTAGGGCGCTACCGAGGCGCCGAGGATGCCGCCCAGGTTGTAGGCCGCCGAGGCGCCGGTGTAGCGCACGCGGGTGGGGAAGAGTTCCGGCAGCAGGGCGCCCATGGGGGCGAAGGTCACGCCCATGAGGAACAGCTCCAGGGCCAGGAAGGCTGCCACTTCCACCGACGAGCCCTGGCTCAGCAGCGGCTGCATGGTGAAGCCGGAGAGGATGGCGGCGATGCAGCCGACGATCAGCACCGGGCGGCGCCCGTAGCGGTCGCTCAGCCAGGCGGAGATGGGCGTGGCCGCGGCCATGAACAGCACGGCGAAGCACAGCAGGCCGAGGAACTGTTCGCGGCTGTAGCCCAGGCTGGTCACCCCGTAGCTCAGCGAGAACACCGTGGAGATATAGAAGAGCGCATAGCACACCACCATGGCCAGCGCGCCCAGCAGCACCGGGCGCCAGTGCTGGGCGAACAGCTCGGCGATCGGCAGGCTGGAGCGCTCCTGGCGTTCCATGGCCTTGGCGAACACCGGGGTTTCCGACAGTTTCAGGCGCACGTAGAGGCCGACGATCACCAGCAGCGCGCTGAGGATGAAGGGAATGCGCCAGCCCCAGGCGCGGAACTGCTCCTCGCTGAGGGTCATGGCCAGGCCGAGGAACAGGCCGTTGGCGGCGAGGAAGCCGATCGACGGGCCCATCTGCGGGAACATGCCGAACCAGGCGCGGCGGTGCCTGGGCGCGTTCTCCGTGGCCAGCAGCGCGGCGCCGCCCCATTCCCCGCCCAGCCCCAGGCCCTGGCCGAAGCGCAGCAGGCAGAGCAGCGCCGGGGCCCAGGCGCCGATGCTGTCATAGCCCGGCAGCAGGCCGATCAGGGTGGTGGACAGGCCCATCAGCAACAGCGAGGCGACCAGCGTCGACTTGCGCCCGACGCGGTCGCCGAAGTGGCCGAACAGCGCCGAGCCCAGCGGCCGGGCGAGGAAGGCGATGCCGAAGGTGATGAAGGCGCTGAGCATCTGCGCGGTGCCCGAGGTCTGCGGGAAGAACACCGGGCCGATCACCAGGGCGGCGGCGGTGGCGTAGACGTAGAAGTCGTAGAACTCGATGGCGGTGCCGATGAAGCTGGCGACCGCGACCCGCGCGGTGGAGTTGGCGGGTTGCTGTTCGGCGGCAGCGGCAAGGCTGGCGGTGGTCATGGGATATCCCTGTCAGTCATGGCCGGCACAGCTCTGCGGGCGTGTCCGGCGGCGATGGAGGCAATGCCCGTGCGCGAGGCGGGAAGCGCCACCCGGGTAGGGGCAGGAACGGGAACCTCGCGGCGGGTCGGGGCGAGGCCGGGTGCTTCGCCGGGCGCAGGCACGGGGCCGGGCTCGGGCGGGCGACTGGCGCCGGGCGTTGCGCGGGTAGCGCGGGCCCTGGCGCGGGATGCTGGGTAAGCAGGGGGCGATTATAGGGCGCGGGCCGGCCGCTCAGGCAAGCCCGTCGGCGCTGCCCGGCGCCGGCGCGGCGGCGCGCCCGGTGAGCCAGACGCGCACGCTCTTCACGCGGTTCTCGCCGGACTGCAGGATTTCCAGGCGGTAGGGGCCGATGCGCAGGCACACCGGGCAGTCGGGGATCTGCTCCAGGGCCTCGGTGACCAGGCCGTTGAGGGTCTTCGGGCCCTCGCTGGGCAACTGCCAGCCGAGGGCGCGGTTGAGCTCGCGGATATTCGCCGAGCCGTCGATCACGTAGGTGCCGTCGGCCTGGGGGTGGATGTCCGGGTTGCGCAGGGCGTCGGCGTTGCTGAACTCGCCGACGATCTCCTCGAGGATGTCTTCCAGGGTGATGATGCCGATCACCTCGCCATACTCGTCGACGACGATGCCGATGCGCCGCTTCTGCTTCTGGAAGTTGATCAGCTGGGTCGACAGCGGCGTGCTCTCGGGAATGAAGTAGGGCTCCAGGCAGGCGGCGCGCAGGCTGTCCTTGGTCAGTTGGTTGTGCGTCAGCAGGCGGGCGATCTGACGCATGTGGACGATGCCCTCGACCTGGTTGATGTCGTTGCGGAACACCGGCAGGCGCGTGTGGGTGGTGTTGCGCAGCTGGCCGATGATGCTTTCCACGTCGTCGTCCAGGTCGATGCCCTGCACCTCGTTGCGCGGCACCATGAGGTCGTTCACGGTGATCTTTTCCAGGTCGAGGATGCTCAGCAGCATGTCCTGGCGGTTGGCGCTGAGCTTCTCGCTGGATTCGCTGACCACGCTGCGCAGCTCGTCGTTGTTCAGCGGCCGGCTGCGGCGCTGCGCCGGGTCCAGGCCGCATAGCCGGAGGATGCCGTTGCTCACCCCGTTCATCAGCCACAGCAGCGGGCTGAACAGGCGCTGCAGCCACAGCAGCGGCAGGCTGGCGGGGAAGGCCACGCGTTCCGGGCGCAGGGTGGCGTAGGTCTTGGGGGTGATCTCGCCGAAGATCAGCAGCACCAGAGTCAGCGCCAGGGCCGTGGGCGCCACCGCGAAGTCGCCCCACAGGCGCAGGGCCAGCAGGGTGGCCAGGGACGAGGCGATGACGTTGACCAGGTTGTTGCCGATGAGGATGGTGCCCAGCAGGCGGTCGGTGCGCAGCAGCAGCCAGCTGGTGCGCCGCGCCGCGCGGTTGCCCTGCTTGGCCTGGTGGCGCAGGCGGTAGCGGTCCAGGCTGAGCACGCCGGTCTCGACGCTGGAGAAGAACGCCGAGCACAGCAGCAGGAAGACCAGCAGGCCGATCAGGTAGCCGGGATGGATGTCGCCCATGCGTCGGGTGCCCTCAGCGTTCCGTGGCGCCCAGGCGCCGCCGGGCTCAGATGTGCAGGATGAATTCCTTGACCAGCTTGCTGCCGAAGTAGGCCAGCATCAACAGGCAGAAGCCGGCCAGGGTCCAGCGGATCGCCTTGTGCCCGCGCCAGCCGAGCTGGTGGCGGCCCCACAGCAGCACGGCGAAGACCACCCAGGCGAAACAGGAGAGGATGGTCTTGTGCGCCAGGTGCTGGGTGAACAGGTTGTCGAGGAACAGCCAGCCGGACACCAGCGACAGCGAGAGCAGCACCCAGCCGCCCCAGAGGAAGCCGAACAGCAGGCTTTCCATGGTCTGCAGCGGCGGGAAGTTGCGGATCAGCCCGGCCGGGTGCTTGTGCTTCAGGCGATGGTCCTGCACCAGCAGCAGCAGGGCCTGGAACACCGCGATGGTGAGCAGGCCGTAGGCCAGCACCGAGAGCAGGATGTGCGCGAGGATGCCCGGCTGCTCGTTGATCGGCTCCAGGGTGCCGTGGGGCACCAGCACCGACAGCGCGGCGGTCAGCATGCCCAGCGGGAAGAGGAACAGCAGCAGGTTCTCCACCGGGATGCGCAGGCAGGCCAGCAGGGTCAGGGCGATCACCGCCGCGGCGATCAGGTTGGCGGCGTTGAAGAAGTCCAGCACCAGCCCGGCGTCGGTCAGCAGTTGCGGGGTCAGGCCCAGGCACTGGGCGACCAGCGCGGCCAGGCCGAGCACCAGCAGCAGGGGTTTGTTCGGCGCGGCGCGGCGCGCCAGGCAGACACCGTGGTAGGCCGTGGCGCCCAGGTAGAGGAGGGCGGCGAGCAGGCTGGGCAGCAGAGGGTGCATAGCGTCTTGGGCGAATCCTTCGAAAGGTGCCGAGTTTGGCACAGAACGGCCATGCCTAGAAAGCAGCCGGGAACGCTTCGCTTTCTCGCTGCGGCGGGATCATCGGCGGTGTCTGTGGCCTTCGCAGTTGGTTATAATCCCGCGCTTGCTGCCACGCCCACCCCGGCCGCTCCCGGCCCGATAGGAACGCGCATGTTCGAAAACCTTACAGACCGCCTCTCGCAAACGCTGCGCCAGGTCACCGGCAAAGCCAAGCTGACCGAGGACAACATCAAGGATACGCTCCGCGAAGTGCGGATGGCCCTGCTCGAGGCCGACGTGGCCCTGCCGGTGGTCAAGGACTTCGTCAACCGCATCAAGGAGCGCGCGGTCGGCACCGAGGTGTCCAAGAGCCTGACCCCGGGCCAGGCCTTCGTGAAGATCGTGCAGGCCGAACTGGTCGAGCTGATGGGCGCGGCCAACGAGGACCTGGCGCTCAACGCCGCGCCGCCGGCGGTCATCCTCATGGCCGGCCTGCAGGGCGCGGGCAAGACCACCACCGCCGGCAAGCTGGCGCGCTTCCTCAAGGAGCGCAAGAAGAAGTCGGTGCTGGTGGTTTCGGCGGACGTCTACCGCCCGGCGGCGATCAAGCAGCTGGAAACCCTGGCCAACGACATCGGCGTGACCTTCTTCCCCTCGGACACCAGCCAGAAGCCGGTGGCCATCGCCGAGGCGGCGATCCGCGAGGCGAAGCTGAAGTTCATCGACGTGGTGATCGTGGATACCGCCGGTCGCCTGCACGTCGACAGCCAGATGATGGACGAGATCAAGCAGGTCCACGCGGCGATCCAGCCGGTGGAAACCCTGTTCGTGGTCGACGCCATGACCGGCCAGGACGCCGCCAACACCGCCAAGGCCTTCAACGACGCCCTGCCGCTGACCGGCGTGGTGCTGACCAAGGTCGACGGCGACGCCCGCGGCGGCGCCGCGCTGTCGGTGCGCGCCATCACCGGCAAGCCGATCAAGTTCCTCGGCATGGGCGAGAAGAGCGAAGCCCTCGACCCCTTCCACCCGGACCGCGTGGCCTCGCGCATCCTCGGCATGGGCGACGTGCTCAGCCTGATCGAGCAGGCCGAGCAGAACATGGACCGCGAGAAGGCCGAGAAGCTCGCGAAGAAGATCAAGAAGGGCAAGGGCTTCGACCTCGAAGACTTCCGCGACCAGCTGCAGCAGATGAAGAACATGGGCGGCCTGGGCAGCCTGATGGACAAGCTGCCGATGCTCGGCGGCGTCAACCTGGCGCAGATGGGCAACGCCCAGGGCGCGGCGGAGAAGCAGTTCAAGCAGATGGAGGCGATCATCAACTCCATGACCCCCGCCGAGCGCCGCGACCCGGAAGTGATCAGCGGCTCGCGCAAGCGCCGCATCGCCATGGGTTCGGGCACCCAGGTGCAGGACGTCGGCCGCCTCATCAAGCAGCACAAGCAGATGCAGAAGATGATGAAGAAGGTCACCGCCAAGGGCGGCATGGCCAAGATGATGCGCGGCATGGGGAGCATGTTCCCCGGCGGCATGCCGAAGATGTGACCCGCAGGCCCGCCTGGCTGGCGGGCCGACGTGCTGCGGCTTGCGGCGCGGGGCTTTAGCTCATAGAATATGCGGCCTTTCGGGCTCCTTGCCCGAGGGCTGCATTTCTTTTTTGCAAGCAAACCATAGGAACAACGTACGCATGGTAACCATTCGTCTGGCTCGTGGCGGCTCCAAGAAGCGCCCGTTCTATCACCTGACCGTGACCAACAGCCGCAACGCTCGTGACGGCCGTTTCGTCGAGCGCGTCGGCTTCTTCAACCCCGTCGCCACTGGCGCCGAAGTCAAGCTCTCGGTCAACCAGGAGCGCGTCAACTACTGGCTGAGCCAAGGCGCTCAACCGTCCGAGCGCGTCGCTCAACTGCTCAAGGACGCCGCCAAGGCTGCCTGAAGTCGATGAACACGATGCCTGCCGCCGAGGAAATGATCGTACTCGGCAAGATAGTTTCCGTGCATGGCATTCGTGGCGAGGTGAAGGTGTATTCCTTTACCGACCCGTTGGACAACCTGCTGGACTACCGGCGCTGGACGCTCAAGCGTGGCACCGAGGTTCGACAGGCTGAACTGGTCAGTGGCCGCGTGCAGGGCAATGTCCTGGTGGCGAAGCTGAAGGGACTGGACGATCGCGAAGTCGCCCGCACCTATGCGGATTTCGAGATCCTGGTACCGCGCAGCGAGCTCCCGGAGCTGGACGACGGCGAGTTCTACTGGAGCCAGTTGGAAGGTCTCAAGGTGATCGACACGAACGGGCAACTGTTCGGGATACTCGACCACATGCTGGAGACCGGCGCCAACGACGTGATGGTGGTCAAGCCCTGTGCGGGCAGCCTGGATGACCGCGAGCGCCTGTTGCCCTATACGGAGCAATGCGTGCAATCGGTGGACCTGGCGGCTGGCGAGATCAGGGTGGACTGGGACGCGGATTTCTGACCCGCAGGGTAGGAGTTTCAACCCATGTGGATCGGAGTCATCAGCATCTTTCCGGAGATGTTCCGCGCCATCAGTGACTACGGCATCACCAGCCGTGCGGTGAAACAGGAGCTGATCCGGCTCGAGTGTTTCAACCCACGCAACAACACTGATGACCGTCACCAGACGGTGGACGACCGGCCCTTCGGCGGTGGTCCGGGCATGGTGATGAAGATCAAGCCGCTGGAAGGCGCACTGGGCGATGCCCGGCAAGCCGCAGGCGGACCGGCGAAGGTGATCTACCTGTCGCCGCAGGGCCGCAAACTGACGCAGGCGGCCGTGAAGGAACTGGCGAACGAGGAGCGGTTGATCCTCATAGCCGGGCGTTACGAAGGCATCGACGAGCGCTTCATCGAAGAGCACGTGGATGAGGAATGGTCGATTGGCGATTATGTCCTGTCCGGGGGTGAGCTTCCGGCCATGGTGCTGATCGACGCGGTCACACGGTTGTTGCCCGGTGCATTGGGCCACGTGGACTCCGCCGAGGAGGACTCGTTCACCGACGGCCTGCTCGACTGTCCGCACTACACCCGACCCGAGGTGTACGCAGACAAACGTGTTCCCGAGGTGCTGCTAAGCGGCAACCACGAACACATCCGGCGCTGGCGTTTGCAGCAGTCCCTTGGAAGGACCTGGGAACGACGTGCCGATCTTCTGGATTGCCGCTCGCTTTCTGGAGAAGAGAAGAAGCTGCTGGAGGAATACATCCGCCAGCGGGACGATAGTTAACGTATCGATGGCGAGCGCCAAGCGCTTGTCTTAGGAGCACTGAGATGACCAACAAGATCATTCAGCAGATCGAAGCTGAACAGATGAACAAAGAGATTCCGGCGTTCGCCCCCGGCGACACCGTAATCGTCCAGGTGAAAGTGAAGGAAGGCGACCGTCAGCGTCTGCAGGCCTTCGAAGGCGTCGTGATCGGCAAGCGTAACCGCGGCCTGAACAGCGCGTTCACCGTTCGCAAGATCTCCAACGGCGTAGGCGTAGAGCGTACCTTCCAGACCTACAGCCCGCTGGTCGACAGCGTCAGCGTCAAGCGTCGCGGCGACGTGCGCAAGGCCAAGCTGTACTACCTCCGCGAACTGTCCGGCAAGGCAGCGCGCATCAAGGAAAAACTGGTCTGAGTCCACGACTCCCAGTCGATCCGGAAAAAAGCAGCCCTCGGGCTGCTTTTTTCATGCCTGCGATTTGCCGGGGACGCCTGTAGCGGGCCCTGCCCGCGATTTCGCGCGCAGGGCGCGCTCCTACAACTGTGCCTCCGGAACCGTAGGGCGCATAACCGTTCGCGGTTATCCGCCGTTGGCCCGAAATGCCGCTGCCGAGAACGACGGCGTAGGTGCTCTTCGTAGGATCGAGGGGGACGCCTAGTTCTTGCTCGCGAACAAACGCGGTGCCATGCGGTTCGCGAGCAAGCTCGCTCCTATGAAAAGCCATGTTCGCCTGCAACGTAGGAGCGGACTCCGTCCGCGATCAGACCAGCAGGATGACTCCCTGCTTCCCGGCTTCCTCAGGGCCGCATGCTGACGTGCAGCGAAGCCTGGGACAGGTCGATGTCCTGCAGGCTCAGGCTGCCCATGCTCTGGCTCTGCGGGGCGCCGGCGACGCGGATGTTGTCGAAGCGCATCTCGCCGATGGAGCTGGGCAGGCGCAGGCTGATCGAGCCGTCGGGGTTGAGGCTGGAGGCCATGTGCTCGGTGTCGTAGACCACGTCCTTCATCGAGGTTTCGGCCTGCAGGCTGTCCACCACCGGCAGCACCAGGCGCGCCAGTTGCTTCATGGTGCCCACGCCGTCGCCGGCCTCGGCGCTGACGAACAGGCTCTGCAGGGTTTCGTCGAAGCCCTGGGCATTGATGCCGCTCATTTCGCTGTCGCTCAGCGGCTTCAGCCCGCGCTGCTGGTGGCTCTGGCTGATCGCCGGGGCCTGTTGGCGCTGGATGTCCGCGCTGGCCAGCTGGAAGGGCCCGAGCAGGGCCGCCACCAGGGTGGCGGCCAGGCGCAGGTTGTTCTGCTTCTTCAGCGCCCGCTTGACCTGGCGTTCGCTGACCCAGCCCTGGGCGATCAGGGTTTCCCCCAGGCGCAGGCCGTTGCGCAATTGCAGCTGGATCGCCTGGTCCAGTTGGGCGGCGCTGATCAGGCCCTTGCTGACGAGAATCTGGCCGAGGCGGGAATTCTGGGTGTTGGGCATGGTTGTGGACCGTGGAGCTGAAAGAATGATGGCGTGGTGCAATCATTGTCTCCGGCACCCCGCCCTGTCACCCATCTTAGGATAGGCTGACGGACGATTCGCCAGCCGATCCCGGCTCATTCCGACTGCCGGTCGTCCTCCTTGCCGGCCGCGTGGGCGCCTTCCTCGATCAGCGCTATCACCAGCCAGCCTTCCGCGGGGTTCAGCGGCCGGGTGCTGCTGGCCACGTGCATCCAGCCCGACGGATCGCGGGCGAACAGCAGTGTGGCGGCGTTGCCGTACAGCGCCTGGTACTGCTCCCAGCCGAAGCTCTCGCTGAGCAGGGTGCTGCGCACCTCGGCGCCGCGGGACAGCAGGCCGGCGAACTGCGGGTAGCTCAGCTCGCGCGGGCTCAGGTTGTGCCCGCGGTGCTGGTCGCTGGCGCGGTGCTTGTCGGTGCGCCGGCTCTCCTGGCCGCTGGTCAGGCTGAAGAGGCGCGCGCCGAACTCGTGGCGGAAGCGCATGCAGGCCAGGGTGTTCAGCTCGCCGGAGGGCGACAGGGCCAGCAGGTGGCCGAGGCCGACCAGGTCCAGGTGCGCCTCGGCATGCTGTGAGGTGGGGTTGCCGAAGTAGGTGGGCAGGTTGTCCATGCGCGCGGCGCGGATGTTCTCCCAGCTGGAGTCGGTGAGCAGCACGCGGCTGCCGGCGTTCTTCAGCGCCGCGCCTATGGCCCGCGCCACCGGGTTGGCGCCGACGATGAGGAAGCCGCTGGGCGCCGGCTCCGCCACTTTCAGCAGGCGCGCCAGGGGCCGCGCGGTGGCGCTTTGCAGGACCACGGTGCCGATGATCACCAGGAAGGTCAGCGGCACCAGCAACTGGGCCTGCTCGTGGCCGGCCTCCTGCAGGCGGATGGCGAAGATCGCCGAGACCGCCGCCGCGACTATCCCGCGCGGTGCTATCCAGGCCAGCAGCGCCCGTTCGCGCCAGTTCAGCGACGAGCCGGCGCTGCTCACCAGCACGTTCAGCGGGCGGGCGACGAACTGGATCAGCGCCAGCACCAGCAGCGCCGCCGGGCCCAGGCCGAGCAGGGCGGACAGGTCCAGGCGCGCGGCGAGGACGATGAACAGGCCGGAGATCAGCAGCACGCTGAGGTTCTCCTTGAAGTGCAGGATCTGCCGCACGTCCACGCCCTTCATGTTGGCCAGGCACATGCCCATCAGCGTCACCGCCAGCAGGCCGGACTCGTGCACCGTGAGGTTGGCGCCGATGAAGATGCCCAGCACCGCCGACAGCGCGGCCAGGTTGTGCAGGTAGTCCGGCAGCCACTGGCGGCGCAGCACCTGGCCCAGGGCCAGGCCGCCGAGGATGCCGAAGGCGCTGCCGCAGGCGATCACCCCGGCGAAGGCGCCAAGGCTGTGGCGCCAGCCGCTGCCGGTGTCGCTGGCGGCGATGAAGCTGTAGACCACCACCGCCAGCAGCGCGCCTATGGGGTCGATGACGATGCCCTCCCAGCGCAGGATGTTGGCGATGGCCGCCTTCGGCCGCACCACCCGCAGCATCGGCACTATCACCGTGGGGCCGGTGACCAGGGTGAGGGTGCCGAACAGCAGTGCCATCTCCCAGCTGAAGTCCAGCAGCCAGTGCACCGCCAGGGCGATCACGCCCCAGGTCAGCAGCGCGCCCCAGGTGACCATGCGCTGCACCACCTTGCCGATCTCGCGCCACTCGCTGAAGTGCAGGGTGAGGCTGCCCTCGAAGAGGATCAGCGCCACCGACAGCGAGACCAGGGGGAACAGCAGCGGGCCGAACAGCGCCTGCGGGTCGAGCAGGCCGAGCAGGGGCCCGGCGAGGATGCCGGACAGCAGCAGGAAGAGGATCGCCGGCAGGCGCAGGCGCCAGGCCAGCCACTGGCAGAGCAGGGCGCCGGCGCCGATGCCGCCGAGGGAAAGCAGAACTCGGGTTTCATCCATGCAGAGGGTTCCTTGACGAGGGGATGGCTGGCCGCGGACGGCCCGCCTGTGGAAGACTAGCCGCGCCCCGTCCGCTTTAGAATCCGAAAACCGCCGTGAATCCCGTTGCGCACCCGCTGATCGACCGCTTCCTCGACGCCCTCTGGCTGGAAAAGGGCCTTGCCGACAACACCCGCCTGGCCTACGGCAGCGACCTGGCGCTGTTCAACGGCTGGCTGGGGGAGCAGGGCGTGAGCCTGGAGCGCGCCGGCCGCGAGGCGATCCTCGACCACCTGGCCTGGCGCCTGGCCCAGGGCTACAAGGCCCGCTCCACCGCGCGCTTCCTCTCCGGCGTGCGCGGTTTCTACCGTTACTGCCTGCGCGAGGGGCTCATCGCCGAGGACCCGACCCTGCAGGTGGAACTGCCGCAGCTGGGCAAGCCGCTGCCCAAGTCGCTGTCCGAGGCCGACGTGGAAGCGCTGCTGGCCGCGCCGGAGACCGAGGACCCGCTGGGCCTGCGCGACCGCGCCATGCTGGAGGTGCTCTACGCCTGCGGCCTGCGCGTCAGCGAGCTGGTCGGCCTGACACTGGAGCAGCTCAACCTGCGCCAGGGTGTGGTGCGGGTGTTCGGCAAGGGCAGCAAGGAGCGCCTGGTGCCACTGGGCGAGGAAGCCATCGTCTGGCTCGAACGCTACCTGCGCAACGCCCGCGACGACCTGCTCGGCGGCCGCCCCAGCGACGTGCTCTTCCCCAGCCTGCGCGGCGAACAGATGACCCGCCAGACCTTCTGGCACCGCATCAAGCACCACGCCAAGGTCGCCGGCATCGGCAAGTCGCTGTCGCCGCACACCCTGCGCCACGCCTTCGCCACCCACCTGCTCAACCATGGCGCCGACCTGCGTGTGGTGCAGATGCTGCTGGGCCACAGCGACCTGTCGACCACGCAGATCTACACCCACATCGCCCGCGCGCGCCTGCAGGAGCTGCACGCCCAGCACCACCCGCGTGGCTGAGCGTAGGAGCGGACTCCGTCCGCGATGGGCCGGACACCCCGTAGGATGGGTTGAGCGAAGCGATACCCATCACCACGACCGCATGGGTTTCGCCAAGGCTCAACCCATCCGTTGAGGCGCGCCTCGGCGCAGCCGGCAAGATAGGCCTGTCTGGTGTAGGGCGAATAACCGTTCGCGTTATCCGCCGCTTGACCTGATCGACCAACGGCGCGCCCTGAAGCCTCGTGCTACAAGCTCGCGGTTCGGTCCGCAGGCTCTGCTGTGGTAGGCTGCGAGGTTCATCCACAGGAGTTTTCCATGCGTCTGTCCCGTTTCCTGGCTGCCGCGGCCCTGGGCCTCGCCAGCACCCTCGTCCTGGCCGCCGAGCCCGACCAGACCATCCGCAAGACCCTGCAGTCGCTGCAGCCCGACCTGCCCATCGAAACCATCAGCGCCAGCCCCGTGCAGGGCCTGTACCAGGTCCAGCTCAAGGGCGGCCGGGTGCTCTACGCCAGCGTCGACGGCAACTTCGTGGTGCAGGGCAACATCTACCAGGTGAAGGACGGCGCGGCCACCAACATCACCGAGGTCGCCGAGGCGGCCGGCGTGGCCAAGACCATCAATGCGCTGCCGGCCAGCGACATGGTGGTGTTCCCCGCCCAGGGCAAGGCCAAGGCGCACATCACCGTGTTCACCGACACCACCTGCCCCTACTGCCAGAAGCTGCACGCCGAGGTGCCGGAGCTGAACAAGCGCGGCATCGAGGTGCGCTACCTGGCCTTCCCGCGCCAGGGGCCGAAGTCCCCGGGTGACCAGCAACTGCAGGCGGTGTGGTGCTCCAAGGACCGCGCGGCGGCCATGACCGAGATGTTCCACGGCAAGGAAATCAAGGCCGCGCAGTGCCCCAACCCGGTGGACAAGCAGTTCCAGCTGGGCCAGATGGTCGGCGTGCAGGGCACCCCGGCGATCATCCTCGAAAGCGGCCAGATGCTGCCGGGTTACCAGAGCGCCGGCGAAATCGCCAAGCTGGTGCTGGACACCAAGTGAATCGGGCCCTGCGCCTGATTTGACTAATAGGGAGCCGCTTCGTAATGTGCGGTTCCTTTAACCATGAGGCCGGGCGTTCGCCCGGCCTTCGTACGGTACGTCCCCGCCCTCGCCGCACATGCGCCGAGGGCCGGGACGTACCCCGTTTGCCGCGATGATGGGGAGTTTCAGCGTGAAACCGGTGAAAGTGGGAATCTGTGGGTTGGGGACCGTCGGTGGCGGTACCTTCAATGTACTCAAACGCAACGCCGAGGAGATTGCCCGCCGCGCCGGGCGTGGTATCGAGGTTGCGCAGATTGCCGCCCGTCGTCCCAATCCGAAATGCGAAACCGGCAGCACCCCCATCACTGCCGACATTTTCGACGTGGCGAACAACCCGGAAATCGACGTGGTCATCGAGCTGATCGGTGGCTACACCCTGGCCCACGAGCTGGTGCTCAAGGCCATCGAGAACGGCAAGCACGTGGTCACCGCGAACAAGGCGCTGATCGCCGTGCACGGCAACGAGATCTTCGCCAAGGCCCGCGAGAAGGGCGTGATCGTCGCCTTCGAGGCCGCGGTGGCCGGCGGCATCCCGGTGATCAAGGCGATCCGCGAGGGCCTGGCGGCCAACCGCATCAACTGGCTGGCCGGCATCATCAACGGCACCGGCAACTTCATCCTCACCGAGATGCGCGAGAAAGGCCGCGCCTTCGCCGACGTGCTCAAGGAAGCCCAGGCGCTGGGCTACGCCGAAGCGGACCCGACCTTCGACGTCGAGGGCATCGACGCCGCGCACAAGCTGACCATCCTGGCGTCCATCGCCTTCGGCATCCCGCTGCAGTTCGACAAGGCCTACACCGAGGGCATCACCAAGCTGACCACCGCCGACGTGAACTACGCCGAGGCCCTGGGCTACCGCATCAAGCACCTGGGCGTGGCCCGCCGCACCGACGCCGGCATCGAGCTGCGCGTGCACCCGACGCTGATCCCGGCCGACCGCCTGATCGCCAATGTGAACGGCGTGATGAACGCGGTCATGGTCAACGGCGACGCCGCCGGTTCCACGCTGTTCTACGGCGCCGGCGCCGGCATGGAGCCCACAGCATCCTCGGTGGTCGCCGATCTGGTCGACGTGGTCCGCGTGCTCACCACCGACCCGGAGAACCGCGTGCCGCACCTGGCCTTCCAGCCGGACTCGCTCTCCGACCACCCGATCCTGCCGATCGAAGCCTGCGAAAGCGCCTACTACCTGCGCATCCAGGCCAAGGACCACCCGGGCGTACTGGCCCAGGTGGCGACCATCCTCTCCGAGCGCGGCATCAACATCGAATCGATCATGCAGATGGAAGTCGAAGAGCATGACGGTCTGGTGCCGATGATTCTGGTTACCCACCGCGTGCTCGAGTCCCGCATCATCGAAGCCATCGCCGCGCTGGAAGCGCTGGATGACGTGGTCGGCAATGTCGTACGCATTCGTGTAGAGCAGCTCGCGTAAGGCTATAGGCTGAAGGCTGGACGAGAAGGCTTCTACGTCCAGCCTCAAGCCTCCAGCGCTTTTATCGGTTTTCAAGAAAGGTTTCTAACATGCGCTACATCAGTACCCGCGGCCAGGCGCCCGCGCTGAACTTCGAAGACGTGCTGCTGGCCGGCCTGGCCAGCGACGGCGGCCTGTACGTGCCGGAAAACCTGCCGCGCTTCACCGTCGAGGAGATCGCCTCCTGGGCCGGCCTGCCGTACCACGAACTGGCCTTCCGGGTGATGCGCCCGTTCGTCGCCGGCAGCATCTCGGACGCCGACTTCAAGAAGATCCTCGAGGAGACCTACGGCGTCTTCGCCCACAACGCCGTGGCGCCGCTGCGCCAGCTGAACGGCAACGAGTGGGTGCTGGAGCTGTTCCACGGCCCGACCCTGGCCTTCAAGGACTTCGCCCTGCAACTGCTCGGCCGCCTGCTCGACCACGTGCTGACCAAGCGCGGCGAGCGCGTGGTGATCATGGGCGCCACCTCCGGCGACACCGGCTCGGCGGCCATCGAAGGCTGCAAGGCCTGCGAGAACGTCGACATCTTCATCATGCACCCGCACAACCGCGTGTCCGAGGTGCAGCGCCGGCAGATGACGACCATCCTCGGCGAAAACATCCACAACATCGCCATCGAAGGCAACTTCGACGACTGCCAGGAGATGGTCAAGGCCAGCTTCGCCGACCAGGGCTTCCTGAAAGGCACCCGCCTGGTGGCGGTCAACTCGATCAACTGGGCGCGGATCATGGCCCAGATCGTCTACTACTTCCATGCCGCCATCCAGCTCGGCGCGCCGGCCCGTTCGGTGGCCTTCTCGGTGCCCACCGGCAACTTCGGCGACATCTTCGCCGGCTACCTGGCGCGCAACATGGGCCTGCCGGTCAGCCAACTGATCGTGGCGACCAACCGCAACGACATCCTGCACCGCTTCATGTCCGGCAACCGTTACGACAAGGACACCCTGCACGCATCGCTGTCGCCGTCCATGGACATCATGGTCTCGTCCAACTTCGAGCGCCTGCTGTTCGACCTGCACGGCCGCAACGGCAAGGCCATCGCCGAGCTGATGGACGGCTTCAAGGCCACCGGCAAGCTGTCCGTCGAGGATGACCGCTGGACCGAGGCGCGCCGCCTGTTCGATTCGCTGGCAGTGGACGACGAGCAGACCTGCCAGACCATCGCCGAGGTCTACGCCGAGTGCGGCGAACTGCTCGACCCGCACACCGCCATCGGCGTGCACGCCGCCCGCGAATGCCGCCGCAGCCTGGCCATCCCCATGGTCACCCTGGGCACCGCACACCCGGTGAAGTTCCCGGAAGCGGTGGAGAAGGCCGGCATCGAGGCGGCCCCGGCGCTGCCGGCGCACCTGGCCGACCTGTTCCAGCGCGAGGAACGCTGCACCGTGCTGCCCAACGAACTGGCCAAGGTCCAGGCTTTCGTCAGCGCCCACGGCAACCGCGGCAAGCCGCTCTAAACCGGCCGCAGGAAGAGCCCGCCACCTTGGCGGGCTTTTTCGTTTGCGGGGCAAATATCTGAGGTTATTGAACTTTTTCCTTCAGATAGAGGTCTTTTGCTGACGTATCCGTTGTATCCCAGGAGAACCCCATGGACCGACTCGAGCCCCTGCTCGCAGCCATCTTCAGCCAGTACGCCCACGATCTCGGACCCGCGCGTCCGGACGGTGGCCGGGTGCTGAGCCTGAGCACTTCCGAAGGCGAGGTCGTCCTGCGTCGCGTCCTCAGTGGCGAACAACTGGCCGACGAGCGCAATTGCCAGGAGGCGCTGGAAGCCATCAGCCGCGACCTGGCGGTCCAGGAGGGGCGGATCTGCAACGACGTCATCCTGGCACTGCGCCAGCGCGCCGCCCAGGTGCTCAGCTACGACACCTGAGCCCGCCGGTTCCATCGCGAATGCCGCCGCCCCGGTGCGGGGCGGCAGCATTCGCGTTTCTACAGGCGCCCGCACTGCGCCAGGCGGGCGCGGATGGCCCCGGTGGTGCGACTGTGAGCGCGGGCGATGGCGGTGATCGGCTCGCCCTCGTCGAAGCGCCGCAGCAGGGCCTGTTCCTCTTCCTCGCTCCAGGGCTTGCCGGCCTGCTCCGGCGGCGGGCGCACCTTGCCCTGGGCTTCGAGGGCCTGGATGGCCTGGAACAGGGCGCGGATCACCTCCGGCGCCTGGCAGGCATTCTGCTCGGGAAGCGGCAGGCCGCTGCGCGGGTCGATGCCCTGGGCCAGCTTGCGCAGCGTGTCCAGGCAGTGCTGGTTCATCTCCATGGAGCCTTCTCCTCTGCGGAGCGCCCGGAATGGGCGCCGAAAGGATCAGGTAGTGGATTTTCCCGCGTGGATCAGCCGGGTGATTCCGTTCTTTTCGTAGGAGCGAGCTTGCTCGCGAATGGGGCTTCGCCGGCAATCTCGGCGCTTGACCTGAAGAGCGCCCTCTCCCCAACCCTCTCCCTGAAGGGAGAGGGGGCTGGTCCGTGCCGAGAGGAGGAATGGTTTCAGCCGGAAACCTTCGGTGCTGCCGGCTAACTCCAGAACAGCCGTTTCTGCCCAACGGTCCCCTCTCCCTTCAGGGCGGGGCGCGCAGCCGAGGGTTAGGGAGAGGGGACGGAGCCAAGCCATGGCGTCGAAGTCGCAGGTGACTCCAGTTTGCGAGCAAGCTCGCTCCTACAAGAGCGTGCTCACCGCTATCAAACAGCCCCATCCCGCCGCAACGCGGCGATCTGTTCTGCGTCGTAGCCCAGCTCCGCCAGGATCGCATCGTTGTGCTCGCCCAGCTTCGGGCCTATCCATTCGGCCGAGCCGGGGGTTTCCGAGAGCTTGGGCACTATGCCGGGCATCTTGAAGGGCTTGCCGTCCGGCAGCTTCGCCGAGAGGAACATCTCGCGGGCGAGGAATTGCGGATCGGCGAACATGTCCTCGGCGGAATAGATGCGGCTGGCCGGCACCTCGGCCTCGTTCAGCACCTTCAGCACCTCTTCCTGCGGCAGCGAGCGGGCCCAGCGGTCGATCACCCCGTACAGTTCGTCGCGCCGCGCATCGCGGCCGTCGTTGCCGGCCAGTTGCGGGTCGTCGGCCAGGTCCTGGCGGCCGATGGCGAGCATGAAGCGGCGGAAGATGGCGTCGCCGTTGGCGGCGATCTGCACGTGCTTGCCGTCGGCAGTGGTGTGCACCGAGGACGGGGTGATGCCGGGCATGATGTTGCCGCTGCGCTCGCGGATGAAGCCGAACACGTCGAACTCCGGGACCATGGACTCCATCATGGCGAACACCGCTTCGTACAGCGCCACGTCCACCACCTGGCCCTGGCCGCCGTTGACCTCGCGGTGGCGCAGCGCCATGAGCGCGCCTATGACGCCCCACAGGGCGGCGATGGAGTCGCCGATGGAGATGCCGGTGCGCACCGGCGGACGGTCCTCGAAGCCGGTGATGTAGCGCAGCCCGCCCATGGATTCGCCCACCGCGCCGAAGCCCGGCTGGTCCTTGTAGGGGCCGCTCTGGCCGAAGCCGGACAGGCGCACCATCACCAGCCTGGGGTTCAGCGCGTGGAGCACGTCCCAGCCCAGGCCGAGCTTCTCCAGCACGCCGGGGCGGAAGTTCTCGATGAGGATGTCGGCCTCGGCCAGCAGCTTCTTCAGCACCTCGCGGCCGGCTTCCTGCTTGAGGTTGAGGGTCAGCGAGCGCTTGTTGCGCGCCTGCACGAACCACCACAGCGAGGTGCCCTCGTAGAGCTTGCGCCACTTGCGCAGCGGGTCGCCGCCGTCGGGCGACTCGATTTTGGTCACTTCGGCGCCGAACTCCGCGCACAGGCGCGCGGCGAAGGGGCCGGCGATCAGGGTGCCGAGTTCCACGACCTTGAGGCCGGCGAGGGGTTTGGCGGTGGCGTTCATCGAAGGTTTCCGTCAGTCGGGCAGTGGGGCGACTCTAGGGCCGTCGCCGGCCCGCCGCAAGCCATGGCCGGGGCGGCGGCGCGGGCAAAGCTGACCGATCGGTTGTGAAGGCGTTCCGCGATCGACGCCGGACGCGTAGAGTAGGGAGCATTCCCACACCCTTTTCAGGCCGGCCGGGTATCCGCTCATGGGCGCCGTTGATCTTCCTCCTTCCGTCGACCCTACGTCGCCTGCGCACGGGATGCCGAAGGAGGGCGCATGTCGCTGAGCCTGCCCACCCTGCTGCTGGTGGACCTGTACATCCTCGCCCTGGTCGGCGTGCTGATGTTCTTCGCCTGGTACGGCGGGCGCCGCGAGCCGACCCTCGGCTACATGGCCGCCATGCTCCTGCTCGGGGCGCTGTCCACCTTCCTCATCGCCCTGCGCAGCTTCGGCCTGGAGACGCTGGCCATCGTCGCCGGCAACATGGTGGTGGCGCTTTCCTGCGCGCTGCTGTGGACCAGCATGCGGGTGTTCGCCGGGCGCGCGCCCTACTGGCCCGGCGTGGCCGCGGGGGCCGTGCTCTGGCTGCTGCTGTGTCTGTGGCCGGTCTTCCTGCAGTCGATGGTCTTGCGCATCCAGGTCCACTCGGCGCTGACCGTGGTCTACTGCCTGCTCGCCGCCGCCGAGCTGTGGCGCAGCCGCCAGCGCCTGGAAGTGCCGCTGCGGCCGACCCTGGCCCTGTTGCTGTTCCACGCCGGCTTCTACACCCTGCGCATCTTCGTCGACCGCGGCGAGGTGCCGGTGGTGCCCGCCGGCACCTACACCACCCTGTTCACCCTGCTGGTGTTCGAGACCATGATGGTCGCCGTCGGCCTGGCCTTCACCACCCTGACCATGGTCAAGGACCGCGCCGAGCTGAAGTTCCGTTCGGCGGCCCTGAGCGACCCCCTGACCGGCATCGGCAACCGCCGCGCCTTCATGGATTCCGGCGAGCGCCTGCTGCGCCTGTGCGCCGAGCGTGGCGAGCCGGTGGCGCTGCTGGTCTGCGACCTGGACAACTTCAAGCGCCTCAACGACGCCTACGGCCACCCGGTGGGCGACCGCGCCCTGCAGGAATTCAGCCGCATCACCGCCTCGCGCATGCGCCGCCAGGACGTGTTCGGGCGCATCGGCGGCGAGGAGTTCGCCTGCCTGCTGATCGGCGCCGGCACCGAAGCCGCCTGCCAGGTGGCCGAACGCATCCGCCGGGAGTTCGCCGAGGTGCCGTTCGTCGCGGATGGCCTGCTCAGCGTCAGCATCGGCGTGGCCACCAGCGAGGAGGGCGGCTACGAGCTGGCGCGACTGCTGTCGCTGGCCGACCAGGCGCTGTACCTGGCCAAGGCCAAGGGCCGCAACCGTATCGAGCTGTCGGCCCCCAGGCCGGGGCGCGAGGGCCGCGGCCACCGCTGAGCGCGACGGGGGCGGCAGGGCCGGCGCAATCGGGGTAGACTTGCCGCCTTCGCATCGCTGGGATAGACCATGGCCCTCTCCGCCACCCCCTACAAGGCCGACATCAGCCTCACCGACCTGGACCGCGGCGTCTACGAGACGCTGCGCTTCACCGTCGCCCGCCACCCCTCGGAAACCGAGGAGCGCCTGGCGGTCCGCCTGATCGCCTTCGTGCTTTGGTACAACGAGCAACTGGCCTTCGGCCGCGGCCTGTCGGACGTCGAGGAACCGTCGCTGTGGGAGAAGAGCCTGGACGACCGTATCCTGCACTGGATCGAGGTCGGCCAGCCGGACAGCGAGCGCCTGGTGTGGTGCTCGCGGCGCTGCGAGAAGCTCTCGCTGCTGGCCTACGGCAACCTGCGCGTATGGACCACCAAGGTCCTCGACGGCGTGCGCCACCTGAAGAACCTGAATGTCGCCGCCGTGCCCCAGGAACCGCTGGAGGAGCTGGCCCGCGACCTGCCGCGCTCGATCAACTGGACCGTGATGATCAGCGAGGGGACGATCTTCGTCACCGATGAGAACGGCCAGCATGAACTGCAACTCGAATGGCTGATGGGCGAACGCTGAGTTGCGCTAGCTGCGCGTCGGCCCGGCTGCGTTGAAAACAGGCCCGGGCTTGCTCATTTACACTCGGTAAACTCCGCGCCCGTGCCTGTTTTCGCCTAGCCGTGCTCTAGCTCGCAAGGCGCAAGGTCAGGCTGAAATGGAAGGATTGGAAAGCTCTGATGCGCATCGACCCCCGCCCGTTGCCGGAAACCCTGCCCGACCTCGGCGACCTGCCGCCACTGCTGACCCGCCTCTACGCCGCCCGTGGCGTGAAGTCCGCCGAGGAGCTGGACAAGGGCCTGGCGCGGCTGATCCCGTACCGCCAGCTCAAGGGCATCGACGCCGCTGTCGAGTTACTTGTAGATGCCCTGGAGAAGCGCCAGCGCATCCTCTACGTCGGTGACTTCGATGCCGACGGCGCCACCGCCAGCAGCGTCGGCGTGCTGGCCCTGCGCCTGCTCGGCGCGGCCTGGGTCGACTACCTGGTGCCGAACCGCTTCGAATACGGCTACGGCCTGACCCCGGAGATAGTCGCGGTCGCCCTGGAGAAACGCCCGGAGCTGTTGGTCACCGTGGACAACGGCATCTCCAGCATCGACGGCGTGGCCGCGGCCAAGGCCGCCGGGCTGCGCGTGCTGGTCACCGACCACCACCTGCCGGGCCCTGAGCTGCCGGCGGCGGACGCCATCGTCAACCCCAACCAGCCGGGCTGCGAATTCCCCAGCAAGGCCATGGCCGGGGTCGGCGTGATCTTCTACGTGATGCTCGCCCTGCGCGCGCGCCTGCGCGAGCTGGACTGGTTCGCCCGCAGCGGCACGCCGGAGCCTAACCTGGCCGAGCTGCTCGACCTGGTGGCCCTGGGCAGCGTCGCCGACGTGGTGCCGCTGGACGCCAACAACCGCATCCTGGTGCACCAGGGCCTGGCGCGCATCCGCGCCGGCCGCGCCCGCCCGGGCCTGCGCGCGTTGCTGGAAGTGGCCGGGCGTGATGCCCGGCGCATCACTTCCACCGACCTGGGTTTCATTCTCGGCCCGCGGCTGAACGCCGCCGGGCGCCTGGACGACATGTCCCTGGGCATCGAATGCCTGCTCTGCGAGGACGAGGCCCTGGCCCGCGACATGGCGGTGCAGCTCGACCAGCTCAACCAGGACCGCAAGGCCATCGAGCAGGGCATGCAGCGCGAGGCCCTGGCCCAGCTCAAGGAGCTGCCGGTGGAGGAAATGCCCTTCGGCCTGTGCCTGTTCGACCCGGACTGGCACCAGGGCGTGATCGGCATCCTCGCCTCGCGCCTGAAGGAGCGCTACCACCGCCCGACCATCGCCTTCGCCGACGCCGGCGACGGCAGCCTCAAGGGTTCGGCGCGCTCGGTGCCGGGCCTGCACATCCGCGATGCGCTGGACGCCGTGGCCGCGCGCCACCCGGGGCTGATCAGCAAGTTCGGCGGGCATGCCATGGCCGCCGGCCTGTCGCTGCCGCAAGGGCACTTCGGCGCCTTCGCCGCGGCCTTCGACGCCGAGGTGCGCCGCCAGCTCAGCGAGGACGACCTCACCGGGCGCATCCTCTCCGACGGCCAGCTGAGCCTGACCGAGTTCCACCTGGAACTGGCCCGCGCCCTGCGCCAGGCCGGCCCCTGGGGCCAGCACTTCCCCGAGCCGCTGTTCCACGGGGTGTTCCAGATCGTCCAGCAGCGCATCGTCGGCGAGCGCCACCTGAAGCTGGTGCTCAAGACCGAGTGCGGTTCGCTGCAGCTGGACGGCATCGCCTTCAACGTCGACCGCGAGGTCTGGCCGAACCCGACGGTGCGCTGGGCGGAAGTGGCCTACAAGCTGGACGTCAACGAATACCGCGGCAACGAGAGCGTGCAGTTGATGGTGGTGCACCTGGCGCCACGCTGAGCTCGCCGGCCGATGGGTATCGCTTCGCAGGGTTTTACGAGCGCCCACTTCAGGCAAAAAGAGACCCGCGCAAGGCGGGTCTGAAATCGCCGCAGGAGAGAACGCGGCGAGCGTGGTTGGTCTTTCTCAGGCGCCGGCCAGCGCCGCGTTGCGCCGGGCCAGGCGGCGGCGCCAGGCGCGGTACAGCGGCAGGCCGAGCATCGCCGCCACCAGGGCCCAGGTGCCGATGGCGATGGGGCTGGACCAGAGGATGCCCAGCTCGCCGTTGGAGATCGACAGCGCGCGGCGCAGGTTCTGCTCCATCAGCCCGCCGAGGATGAAGCCCAGCAGCAGCGGCGAGAGTGGGAAGTCGAGCTTGCGCAGGATGTAGCCGAGGATGCCGATGCCGACCATCAGGAACAGGTCGAAGGTGGTGGCATGCACGGCGTACACGCCGATGGCAGTGATGATCGCGATGCCCGGCACCAGCGCCCAGTTCGGCACCGAGAGGATGCGGGTGAACACCCGCACCATCGGCACGTTGAGGATGATCAGCATCAGGTTGGCGATGAACAGCGAGGCGATCAGGCCCCAGACGATGGTCGGCTGCTCCTGGAACAGCAGCGGGCCGGGGGTGATGTTGTACAGGCTGAGCGCGCCGATCATCACCGCGGTGGTGCCCGAGCCGGGCACGCCGAGGGTCAGCATCGGCACCAGGGCGCCGCAGGCGGAAGCGCCGATGGCGGTTTCCGGGGCGGCCAGGCCGCGCATGTCGCCCTGGCCGAACTTGCCGCTGGCGCCGGCGTAGCGCTTCTCGGTCATGTAGGCCACGGCGCTGGCCAGGGTGGCGCCGGCGCCGGGCAGCACGCCCATGACGAAGCCGAGCAGGCCGCAGCGCAGGTTGACGACGAACACCGAGGCCGCCTCCTTGAGGTTGAACAGCATGCGCCCGCTGGCTTCCACGGCCTTGTGCCCGTGGTGGGTCTTCTCCAGCAGCAGGAGGATCTCGCTGACCGAGAACAGGCCCAGCACCAGCACCACGAACTGGATGCCGTCGGCGACGTGGATGCTCTCGAAGGTGAAGCGGTACACGCCGCTGTTGGCGTCGATGCCCACGCTGGACAGGAACAGCCCGAGCAGCGCCGCCAGCAGCGTCTTCAGCGGGCGGTCGCCGGCCAGGCCGCCGAGCGCGACTATGGCGAAGACCATCAGCACGAAGTATTCCGCCGGGCCGAAGGCGATCGCCCATTTCGCCAGCAGCGGGGCGAACAGCACCATGCCGCAGGTGGCGATGAAGGCGCCGATGAACGAGCTCCAGGCCGACAGCGACAAGGCCACGCCGGCCAGGCCGTTGCGCGCCATGGGGTAGCCGTCCAGGGTGGTCATCACGGTGGAGGCCTCGCCGGGGATGTTCAGCAGGATCGAGGAAATCCGCCCGCCGTATTCGCAGCCCAGGTACACCGCGGCCAGCAGGATCAGCGCCGACTCCGGCGGCAGGCCGAGGGCGAAGGCCACCGGGATCAGCAGGGCCACGCCGTTGATCGGGCCCAGGCCCGGGAGCAGGCCGACCACGGTGCCGATCAGCGTGCCGATCAGCGCGGTGACGAGGTTGTAGGGGCTCAGGGCGACGCCGAAGCCCTGCCCGAGATAGCTCAGGGTATCCATGACGGTGTCCTCAGAAGGGCAGGAAATCGAGCACGCCGCGCGGCAGCGGGACGTCCAGGGTGCGGTCGAAGAGCAGGTACAGGCCGATGCTCAGCAGCGTGCAGGTGAGCACGCTGACGGCCGGCTTGCCGCCATAGAGCAGGGCGATGAAGCTGCCCACCAGGGCGCTGGCGAGGATGAAGCCCAGCGGCTCGAAGAGCCCGGCGTAGACCAGCAGCAGGCCGATGCACGCCACCACCTTGCGCAGCAGCGCGCCTTCCAGCGGCTGCTCGTCGTCGTGGCGGGCCGGGGCGGGGCGCAGGATCAGCCAGGCCAGGCCGATCGCCATCAGCGCCAGGCACAGCAGCGGGTAGGCGCGCGGGCCCACCGGTTCGTAGGAAAAGGGCGCCTGGTAGTTCCAGGCCACGGTGGCCAGGCCGAGGCAGGCCAGCAGCCAGGCACCGGCGAACAGCCGCTGCGGCAGCGAGTGGGGGGCGTGCATGTCGGGAACCTCGCGGCTTACTGGATCAGGCCGAAGTCATGGGCCATCTGCCGATAGCGGGCGACCTGCTGCTTGACGTAGCTGTCCAGCTCGGGCCCGGTCATGGCGAAGGGGAACAGCTCGCGCTGGTCGCGCAGCTTGGCGAAGTCCTCCGAGGCCAGCAGCTTGTCGAACGAGGCCTTCCAGAACTGGTAGTCCTCGTCGCTGACCTTGGGCCCGACGTAGAAGCCGCGCACCACCGGCCAGACGATGTCGAAGCCCTGCTCCCTGGCGGTGGGAATGTCGGCCATGCCCTCGTCCTGCAGGCGCTCCTCGGCGAACACCGCGAGCAGGCGCATCTTGCCGGCGCGGATGTGCGGCATGGAGTCGGAGATGTCGGTGCTGCCCACCTGGATGTGCCCGCCCAGCAGCGCCGTGGCGATCTCGCCGCCGCCTTCCAGGGCGACGTAGCGCAGCCGCTTCGGATCGATGCCGGCGGCCTTGGCGATCAGCGCGGTCTGCATCCAGTCCTGGCTGCCGACGGTGCCGCCGGAGCCGATCACCACCTTGCCCGGGTCGGCCTTGAGCGCGGCCACCAGGTCGGCGAGGTTCTTGTAGGGCGAGTCGTCGCGCACGGCGATGGCGCCGTAGCTGGTGCCGATGGCCGCCAGCCACTTCACCGCGTTCTCGTCGTAGCGGCCGAACTTGCCCTGGGCCAGGTTCAGCAGCGAGCCGCTGGAGAAGGCGGTGATGCTGTTGCCGTCGGCCGGGCGCTGGGCGACCACGGCGTTGTAGGCCACCGCGCCGACGCCGCCGGGCATGTAGGTGACGCGCATCGGGCTGCTCAGCAGCTTCTCGTCCAGCAGGGCGCTCTGCGCCAGCTTGCAGGTCAGGTCGAAACCGCCGCCGGGGGCGGCCGGGGCGATGCATTCCGGGCGCTTGGGCTCGGCGTGGGCGACGGCGGCGGTGAACAGCGCGCCGGCGGCGAGAAGCAGGGGGAGGGTGCGGAGCTTGGTCATCATCGGGGCCTCTTCTTGTTGTTGTTTACCAGATCGCCAGGGAATAGGTGAGGTAGACGCGGGTTTCGTCGGCGTTGCGGGCGAAGTTGGAACGGTAGGTGGCGTTGCGCAGGCGCACGCCGAAGTCCTTCAGCGGGCCGCTCTGCACCACGTACTTGAGGTCGGTGTCGCGTTCCCACTCGCGGCCTTCGCCGGCGCGCCCGTTGATCTCGGCGTTGTCGCCCTTGAGGTAGCGGTTCATCAGGGTCAGGCCGGGCAGGCCGAACACGGCGAAGTCGAAGTCGTGGCGCAGCTGCCAGGAGCGTTCCCTGGTCTCGGCGAAGTCGCCGACCTGGACGAAGTTCACCAGGTAGGGGTTGCTGCCGTCGATGTAGGGGAAGGCGCTGTCGCCGTCCATCTGCTGCCAGCCGACACTGAACTTGTTGGCGCCGATGGCGTAGCCGAGCATGGCGTTGAAGGCGCGGTTGTCGATCCTGCCGCCGCGGGCGGCGCCGTCGTCGTCGCTGATCGCCAGGCGCCAGTCGGTGGTCAGCTTGCCGTCGCCCAGCTTGTGGCTGCTGAGCAGGCCGACGAAGTGCTGGCGGTACACCTCGTCCAGCTCGGCATAGTGGTAGCGGCCGGTGAAGTGCTCGTCGAACTTGTAGTCGCCGCCGGCCAGGTCGTAGTGCTCGCCGGCGACGCTGCCGGTGAAGCGCTTGTTCTTGTTGTTCAGTGCCAGGTCCTGGGCATCGGTGGAGTCGCGGTCGATGGCCTTTTCCAGGCGCCCGCCGGTGAAGGTCAGGCCGGGCAGGTCGCGGGACTCCAGCAGGCCGCCCTCGAATATCTGCGGAAACAGGCGGCTGTCGTTGGGCTGCAGGGTGGGCAGGTCGGGGATCAGGCTGCCGAGCTTGAGTTCGGTCTGCGAGACCTTGAACTTGGCGGTCAGCCCGAGCTTGCTGTACTCGTCCGCGGCGCGGCCGTCGTCGTGGGTGGGCAGCAGGCCGCTGCCGGTGCGGTCGGGGCTGGAGTCGAGCTTGAGGCCGAGCATGCCCAGGGCGTCGAGGCCGACGCCGACGGTGCCGTCGGTGTAGCCGGACTGGAAGTCGAGGATGAAACCTTGCGCCCACTCCTCGCGCTTGGACTGGCCGGCGCCGTCGCGGAAGTCGCGGTTGAAGTAGATGTTCTGCGTCTGCAGCTTCAGGCTGCTGTCTTCGATGAAGCCGGAAGCCTCGGCTTCCCCGGCCAGGCCGCCGAGGGCCAGGGCCGCGCCGAAACCGGCGGGGAGAACACGGAACAGGACGGGATTGGCCCCACGGGCCGGGTGCTGGACAGTCAGCATCGGTGGACTCCATTTCTTGTTCTTGTGTGGATGGCGCCACGCCGCCAGCCGATTTTGGGACGATCTGCGTCGTCTGACGGGCGATCCTAGCGCCGCTGCCTTTCACCAGGCTTTCAGCCGTTCACAGGCGCCCGTGGGCGGGTAAACTGCGTGCACCTGTCCACATCCGAGCGAGGAATACCGCCGTGCGCATCCTTCTGGTCGAAGACCATCCGCAACTGGGCGACAGCGTGCAGCAGGCGCTCAAGGGCGCGGGCTGGACGGTCGACCTGCTGCGCGACGGGGTGGCCGCCGACCTGGCCCTGGCCAGCGAGGAATACGCCCTGGCCATTCTCGACGTCGGCCTGCCGCGCCTGGACGGCTTCGAAGTGCTGGCGCGCCTGCGCGGCCGCGGCAAGACCCTGCCGGTACTGATGCTGACCGCCCGCGGCGAGGTCAAGGACCGCGTCCATGGCCTCAACCTCGGCGCCGACGATTACCTGGCCAAGCCCTTCGAGCTGAGCGAACTGGAAGCGCGGGTGAAGGCCCTGCTGCGGCGCAGCGTGCTCGGCGGCGAACAGCAGCAGCGTTGCGGCGAGCTGGTCTACGACCTGGGCGCGCGGCGCTTCAGCCTGGCCGGCGAGGCGCTGACCCTGACCTCCCGCGAGCAGGCCGTGCTGGAAGCGCTGATCGCCCGCCCCGGGCGGGTGCTGAGCAAGGAACAGCTGGCCGCCCAGGTGTTCGGCCTGGACCAGGATGCCAGCGCCGACGCCATCGAAATCTACGTGCATCGCCTGCGCAAGAAGCTGGAAGGCGACGCGGTGCGCATCGTCACCTTCCGCGGCCTGGGCTACCTGCTCGAGGCCGTGGATGCCTGAGGTGCTCCGGCGCCTGGCCCTGCCCGGTTCCGGCAGCCTGCGCTGGCGCCTGCTGTGGCGCCTGGGCGGGTTGCTGCTGGTGCTGCTCCTGCTGGGCAGCCTGGCCACCTACCAGCGTGCCCGCCACGCCTCGGACATCGCCTACGACCGCACCCTGCTGGCCTCGGCGCGGGACATCGCCGACGGCCTCTACGACAGCGACGGCAGCCTGCGCGCCAACGTGCCCTACGTGGCCCTGGACAGCTTCGCCTACGACAGCGCCGGGCGCATCTTCTACCAAGTGATCGACACCCGCGGGCAGTCCATCTCCGGCTACGAGAACCTGCCGGCGCCGCCGCCGGGAACGCCGCGCACCGACGACTACCCGGCGCTGGCGCGCTTCTACGACAGCGAATACCAGGGCCAGGGCGTGCGCGTGGTCAGCCTGCTGCAGCCGGTCAGCCAGCCGACGGTCAACGGCATGGCGGAAATCCGCGTGGCCGAGACCCTCGGCGCCCGCGAGCGCCTGGCCCGCGAGTTGCTCACCGACACCCTGCTCAACCTGGCGCTGTCGGCGCTGGCCGCGCTGGTCATGGTCTGGTACGCGGTGAGCGCCGGCCTGCGCCCGCTCGACCGCCTGCGCGCGGCGGTGGAGGAGCGCCAGGCGGACGACCTGCGGCCCCTGCCGCCGGTGGCGGTACAGCGCGAACTGCGCCCGCTGGTGGCGGCGCTGAACCATTTCACCGTGCGCCTGCGCAGCCTGTTCGAGCGCCAGTCGCAGTTCATCGCCGAAGCCTCCCACGAACTGCGCACGCCGTTGGCGGCGCTCAAGGCGCGGCTGGAGCTGGGCCTGCGCGAGCAGGATCCGCAACGCTGGCGCGAGACGCTGGAGGAAGCGGTGCAGTACACCGACCGCGTCACCGGGCTGGCCAACCAGTTGCTGTCCCTGGCACGGGTGGAAAGCGGCGCCCGGGCCATCGCCGAGGGCGGCGGCGAGGCCATCGAACTGGGCGCCCTGGCCCGCGAGCAGGGCATGGTGCTGGCGCCGCTGGCCCACGCGCGCGGCGTGGCCCTGGCCCTGGAGGCCGAGCGGCCGGTGTGGATCAAGGGCGACCCGACGCTGCTCCACGAACTGCTCGACAACCTGGTGGCCAACGCCCTGGCCCATGCCGCCGGCAACGTGGTGATCCGCGTCGAGTCGCCGGCCGTGCTGGAGATCGAGGACGACGGCCCGGGCATCCCGGCGGAGGAGCGCGACAAGGTCTTCGGCCGCTTCTACCGCAAGCGCCAGGAGGGCACCGGGCTGGGGTTGGCGATCGTCGGGGAGATCTGTGCTGCGCACCGGGCTCGTATCGAGCTGGCCCATGGTGAGTTGGGTGGGTTGTTGGTGCGGGTGAGTTTTCCGCTGGAAGAGGCGAGGGGCGGCTAGGCGCTTTTCGTAGGAGCGAGGGGGACGCCTGGTTCTTGCTCGCGAACAGCGCTTGCCGGCGGGCTTCGGTGTTTGGATTGACTCCGCTCCCTCTCCCCAGCCCTCTCCCTGAAGGGAGAGGGGGCTTGTCCGTGCCGAGAACAGGCATGGCTTCAGCCGGAAACCACCGTGATTGCCGGCTAACTCGGTAAAACCAGCCCACTCCGAACGGTCCCCTCTCCCTTCAGGGAGAGGGTTAGGGAGAGGGCGCTCTTCGGAGCGACACCAAACCTTTCCGGTAGAACGCTATTCGCGAGCAAGCTCGCTCCTCCGAAGAGCCCGCGCCAATGCCGGACCGGCAGCCTACTGCAACATCCCCATCGCCGCCTCCATGGCGGCCGACAGGTCCTCGTCCTCGTTGAGGTTGGCCTGCGGGTCGATGCCCAGCTTGGCGAAGGACGGGATGTCGCTCCAGTCCATTTCGGTGAAGGGATGCTGGCTGCCCAGGTAGCTCTGCAGGGTGGCGACCTGGACGATGTCCACGTAGTCGGCCTTGGCGGAGTCGCGGGTGAAGTCCAGGTAGTGGCCGGGCACTTCGGCGATGGGCGCGGGGAATTCCCAGGCCTTGAGGATGCGGTCGCCGATGACCGGGTGGATGCGCTCGATCACGTGGTTGAGGCTGATGGAGTCGGCCAGCAGTTCGCTGTTCTCCTCGGCGTAGGTGAGGATCGGCAGCACGCCGATCTGGTGCACCAGGCCGGCGAGGGTCGCCTGGTCGGGCATCAGCCGGGTGTAGTGGCGGCACAGCGCGTGGCAGATGCCGGCGACCTCGACGCTCTTGTTCCACACCTCGCGCATCTTGCGGTCGACCACGTCGGAGGTGGCCTGGAACATCTGCTCCATGGCCAGGCCCGTGGCCAGGTTGCTGGTGTAGTTGATGCCCAGGCGGCCGATGGCCATCTGCAGGTCGGTGATTTCCTTGTTGGTGCGCAGCAGCGGGCTGTTCACCACCTTGATGATGCGCGCGGTGAGCGCGGCGTCGTTGCCGATCACCCGGGCCAGGTCATGGATGCTGACGTCCGGGTCCTCCGCCGCCTCGCGGACCCGCAGCGCCACCTCGGGCAGGGTGGGCAGCACCAGTTCGTCGTTGTCGATGGCCCGCAGCAGTTCCTGTTGTACTTTTTCGGCAAGCTTGCTCATGGCAGTTCCTTGAGGGACGCCGGGCTCCCCACCCGGCAGGCGATTCGGTCAGCGCTGGATTTCGCGGTCGCTGTCGAGAACGTAGGGCAGCGTCAGCAGGCGCAGGGCCGGGCCGTCCTCGGCCTGGCCGAGGCGCACGCGGCCGTCGGCCACGGCGTCGTCCTGCAGCACCGCCAGCAGCTCGATGCCTTCGGCGGCGCGGGCGGCCAGCACCACTTCGCCGACGCTGCTGCCGTGCACCGGCGAGAACAGCGCGGCGCCCGGCTCGGGCAGCTCGGCGGCGTCCAGCGCCAGGCGGTGCAGGCGGCGCTTGAGGCGGCCGAGGTACTGCATGCGCGCGACGATTTCCTGGCCGGTGTAGCAGCCCTTCTTGAAGCTCACGCCGCCGACCGCCTGCAGGTTGATCATCTGCGGGATGAACAGCTCGCGGGTGGCGCCGAAGACCTGGCCGACGCCGGCGCGCACCTGGCCCAGCAGCCAGTCGTTGAGGGTGCCTTCGTCCAGGCCGGCGTCGAGCGCCTCGCGCACTTCGCCGGCGCGGGCCGCCGGCACCCAGAGTTCGGCGCGGCCATGGCCCAGGCCGATGGCCAGCAAATCACCGTTGCGCGCCACGCGGTCGGCCTCGGCGGGCGGTTCCAGGCCGAGACCGGCGAGCACGGCGTCGCCGCCGCTCAGGCCGAAGCGGAGCCAGGCGGCGCTGTCGTCGCTCAGGCTGGCCTTGGAGAACACGGCGTACTTCTTCAGGTCGGCCAGTTGCCCTTCCAGCAGCTCGGCGGCCAGCGCCAGCAGGTAGCCGTCGCCCTCGGCGACGATGCGGAAGCTGGAGGTCATGCGCCCCTTGGGCGTGCAGCGGCCGCCCAGGCTGGAAGTCGTGGCATCGAGGTAGTTGAGGTTGCAGGTCAACTGCCCCTGCAGGAACTTGGCGGCGTCCGCGCCACGGACGGCGAGGACTCCTTCGTGGGTCAGGGCGGTGTAGAACGCGGAATCGGCCATTGCGGGTCGCTGGAAGAAAGTTAGGCTTTCCATCATAGAGCCGGGGCCTGCGCTTGTCAGCGGGTGCCGCCAGGCGAGGGCATGCGTATAATGCCGCTCGCTTCACGGAATCCGGCAGGCGCCGCACCGTGGGGTTTCCGATGTAGCGCCGAGGACCCGCAGATGACCGACGAAACCGAACTGAAACGACTCTTCTGGCACAGCCGCCGCGGCATGCTGGAGCTGGACGTGCTGCTGGTGCCCTTCGTGCAGGAGGTCTACCCGGGCCTGGACGCCGAGAACCAGGCGCGCTTCCGTATGCTGCTGGAATGCGAGGACCAGGACATGTTCGGCTGGTTCATGCAGCGCGGCGAGCCGGAAGACGCCGACCTGCGCCACATCGTGCGCATGATCCTGGACCGTGTCCAACCGAAGTGAGCCTTTCGAGTGCCACTGGCGGCCGTCCGAGCGGCTGCTGGCGGCCTACCTGGCGAGCCAGGCGCTCGCCGTGGCGGCGCTGTATCTGGCCGCCATTCCCGCCTTCTGGCAGGTCGCCGGCCTGCTGCTCTGCCTGATCCATGCCCTGTGGGTGCTGCCGCGCCAGGTCCTGCTGCGCAGCCGCCACGCCTACCGCGCTTTACGCCACGACGCCGACGGCTGGCAGCTGTGGAGCCCGGCCGACGGCTGGCAGGCGGTGCAACTGCGCGCCGACAGCCTCGCGCTGCCGGCGCTGATCGTGCTGCGCTTCCGCCTGCCGGGCCAGCGCCTGAGCCGCGGCCTGTGCCTGCCGGCCGACAGCCTGGCGGCGCAGGCCCACCGCCGTCTGCGCGTGCGGCTGCGCTTCAGTCGGGGAAGATGGGCGGCGCCGCAGTAGCTTCAGCGCGGCCTGTTCGCCAGCTCCGCGCCCTGGCGTAGCGCCTCCAGCAGGCTGCGTTCGTCGGCGATGCCCTTGCCGGCGATGTCGAAGGCGGTCCCGTGGTCCACCGAGGTGCGCACCACGTCCAGGCCGACCGTGACGTTCACCCCGGCTTCCAGCCCGAGGACCTTCACCGGGCCGTGCCCCTGGTCGTGGTACATGGCCACCACCAGGTCGAAGTCGCCGCGGCCGGCGCGGTAGAACAGGGTGTCGGCCGGCAGCGGGCCGGTGACGTCCAGGCCCCGCGCCTGCAGCAGGCTGACGGCGGGGATGATCTTTTCTTCCTCTTCGCCGTAGCCGAACAGACCGTTTTCCCCGGCGTGCGGGTTGATGCCGCAGACGCCGATGCGCGGCTGCGGGATGCCGGAGCGCACCAGGGTCTCGTGGCCGCGTTCGATGGTGCGCTGCACCAGGCCGGGCTCGATGCGGCGTATGGCGTCGATGATGCCGATGTGGGTGGTGACGTGGATGACGCGCAGCTTGGGGGCCACCAGCATCATCGAGACCTCGTCGACGTTGGTCAGGTGGGCGAGCAGCTCGGTGTGGCCGGGAAACTTGTGGCCGCCGGCGTGCAGGGCCTCCTTGTTCAGCGGGGCGGTGCAGATGGCGTCGATCTTCCCGGCCTTGGCCAGGTCCACCGCGCGGGCGACGTACTGGTAGGCCGCATCCCCCGCCACGGGGGAGAGCACGCCGAAGGGCAGGTCGTCGGGGATGAGCCCGAGGTCGATGCAGTCGATCACGCCCGGCTCGAAGCGGGCGTCGTCGGCATCCTCGATGCGCCGTACCCGGGCCAGCCCGCCGAGCAGCCGGTCGGCCTTCTCCAGGCGCTGCGCATCGCCGATCACCAGGGGGCGGCAGAATCGGTGGAGCCCGACGCTGGCCAGGCTCTTGACGATGATCTCCGGTCCGACGCCGGCGGCGTCGCCCATGGTGATGCCGATTACGGGAAGATAGTCGTTCATGGGTGGGGCACTCTGAATTCAGGAGGGGGACTGTTGCGCGTCGCGCAGGTGGCGCCACGCGCGATAGAGGGCTTCGGGGCTGCCGAAGGCGCCGGCCTTGGTGACGATGCCGGGCCGGTGGCCGCCCGCCGGGGCCAGGGGATGGCTGAGGACGCTGCCGGCCTCGATCTCGCCGACCAGTTGCAGGCCGTCGATGCCGACCGCGCCGAGCATCGCCCGCGCGGTTTCGCCGCCGGTGGCGACCAGGCCGCCGACCCGATGGAAATGCGGCTTGAGCAGGGCGGCGAGATTGGCCGAAAGCAGGGCGCCCTCGGCGGGATCGGGGCGTTCGTCGCGGCCGATGCGCAGCAGCAGGTCGCGGCCTTGTTCGAGCAGCGCGCCCACCTGCGCCTGCCAGTCCGGCCAGTCGGCATGCTCGCTGCCCTGGCGCAGCACGGCCGGCGGCAGGCTGAGCTGGCGGATGTCGCTGCGCCGCTGGAGTTCCTCGCATTGCCGGTCGGCGATGGCGGAAAGGCTGCCGGCCAGCACTACGGTCGACAGCTGCGATGGGGGATGCCCGGCCTCGGCGGGGATTGCCTGCGAAGAGGAGGGCGCAGGCGCTTCGGTTATCTGCCTTGCCAGGCCCCCGGAGCCGACCCAGAACGCCCGGAGTTCCGCCTCCGCCGTTTCCCGTGCCAGCAGGCGCAGGTCCTCGGCCGTCTCGGCGTCGAAGATCAGGGCCTGGACGCCGCGCTCCATGGCCGACTGGATGATCCGGGCCACTTGCGCCGCCGACTGGCGCAGCTGTTCCAGCGCGCAGTGTTCGACGCGCAGCCCGGCGGCGCCGAGCATCCTGGCCATGTCGGCCGGCGCATCGGCATGTTCCAGGCGCCAGGTGTCGGTGCTTTCCAGCGGCGCGCCGTGCACCAGCACCTGGCCGTCGCGCACCGTGCGGCCCATTTCCGGAAAGGCGGGGGCGACCAGCGCCAGGCCCGCCAAGGGATGCAGCGCGGCGACTTCCGCGGCCCAGTTGCCGCGCAGGGTCGAGTCGATCTTCTTGTACAGCCGCTGGCCCGGCCTGGCCAGGGCATGGAAGGCCGCGACGCTGCGCTGCGCGGCCTGTGCCGCATCAAGGCGGCGGCTGTCGGTGTCCACGGCGATGACCTCGACCTGCGCCTGCGTCGGCCGGGCGTCGAGCATCACCAGGCTTCGCCAGCCGCGGCTGGCGAAGCCCACGGCACAGTCCGCCGCGCCGGACAGGTCGTCGGCGATGATCAGCATGTTCATCGAGGCGACTCCGGCGCCATCGAGTCGCGCTGCCCGGCGCTTTCGGCCCGCTGTCTGACGCGCTTGGCCAGGGTGGAGACCAGCACGGGCGTGAGGATGGCGGTGACCACCACGCAGGAGGCGACCAGCATGGTGGCGCTGGCGGCGGCCGGGGCGTAGACCGGGTTGGCGGCGGCGACCAGGGCCGGCACGGCCGCGGCATTGCCCGCCGTGGTAGCCGCCGCGGCGCCGGCGACGCCAGTGCCGCCGGTCAGGCGGTCGGCGAAGTACAGCGGGATGCCGGTCAGCACCACCACCGCCACGCCCATCAGAAGGCCGAGCACGCCGGCCTGCCAGACCTTGTGCAGGTCCAGGCTGGCGCCCAGGGCGAGGGCGAAGAAGGGGATCAGCACCGGCACCGCCTTGCCGAGGAATTCGCGCATTTCACGGTCCAGGTTGCCGATGAGGATGCCCAGCAGCAGCGGCAGTATCGCCCCCAGCAAGGTCGGCCAGGGGAAGGCCGAGAGCCCGGCGACGCCCAGGGTGAGCATGGTCAGGAAGGGGCCGGACTCCAGGGACATCACCGAATAGGCGCCGACGTCCTCGGGGCGGCCGTATTGGCCCATCAGTGCCATGTACAGGCCGCCGTTGGTGTCGTTCATCGCCGCCACCACGGCCAGCGTGGACAGGCCGGCGAAGAACCCGGCCGAGATGGGTTGTTCCCCCAGGAACTGGCCGAGCAGGATGCCGAGGAGCATCGCCGTGCCGACCTTGGTCGCGAACAGCGCGCCGCCTTTCTTCAGCAGGTAGGGCGTGGTGCGGACGTTGATGCTCGCGCCCATGCAGACGTAGAACACCGCGAGTATGGGCAGCGCGCCGGTGAACAGGGCATTGGTGAAGGAGCCGAAGAATTTCGGCGTGTCCGGCGCGAAGGTGGCCACCAGCGAACCGAGCAGCAGCGGGACGATCATCATGCCGCCGGGAATACGCTCGATCGTGCGCTTGATCGGGATCTGGATCATGGGCAGGTACCTGTTCGTTCTTGTTCGACTTGTTGTAGGGGAATTTGATCGAATCGCTCATTTTTATGATTGATTCGATCATAAGGATGCGATTTAAAGGACAAGTCCTGCGCAAGTCAATCATGAGCTTGCGCATTTCGATCAGTAGAGGATGGCTGGCAGGTCGCGGAGGGTGGCGGCTGGAGGGCTGGGCGGGGTGCGAGAAGGGGCGGGCTTCAGCGGGCGGAGGGGCTGGCCGGCGCCAGTTCGACGGTGGCCATGGGCAACTGGCGGAAGGGTTCGAGCGTTCTTTCGTCCGGCGTCGAGGTGATCAGGCGCCATTCCCGCTCCAGCGGCGTCCAGTGCTGCTGGCGCGCGCGGCCCAGCTTCTCGGCGTCGGCCAGTATGTACACCTCGGCCGCCCGCCTGATCACGCATTCCTTGAGGTAGGCCTGCTGGGCGCTGGCTTCGCAGAGGCCGAACCCGGCGACGACGCCGTCGGCGCCGAGGAAGGCGCGGTCGAAGCTCAGCCGGCTCAGCGACAGTTCCGCCAGCGGGCCGAAGGTGCTCATGCCGGTGCTGCGCAGATCGCCGCCGATCAGGGTGATCCGCACGCCCGGGGCATTGGCCAGCGCGGTGAGCGCCAGCAGGTTGTTGGTGATGACGTGCAGGTTCTGCAACGTGCGCAGATGCGCCGCCAGCGCCGCGCAGGTGGTGCCGCTGTCGAGGAAGATGCTGTCGCCCTCGCGGATGTGCGCGGCCGCGGCCCGGGCGATGGCCACCTTTTCCTCGCGGTGGCTGGCGTTGCGCTCCTCCAGGCTGGCTTCCGGCTCGTGGGTGCCGATCAGCGCGGTGGCGCCGCCGTGGGTCCGCACCAGCCGCCGCTGTTGGGCCAGCAGGCTGAGGTCGCGGCGCACAGTGGCCTCCGAAACGCCCAGGGCGGCGCCCAGTTCTTCCACGCTGGTGTCGCGGTGGCGAACGAGGTCGAGGATGGCGCGCTGGCGGTCGGTCGGTTTCATGGCGGTCTCGCTTTGCTGTCGGGGCTGCCGGTTGGCCGTTGCGCAGGCCGCCCGCGGTGGCGGGCGGGGCGGGCTAGCGGGGGCTGAGGATGGTGTCGCGCGCCTCGGGCAGTAGCCCCGGGTAGTCCAGGGTGTAGTGCAGGCCGCGGCTTTCGTGGCGCTGCATGGCCGAGCGGATGATCAGGTCGGCGACCACGGCGAGGTTGCGCAATTCGATCAGGTCGCGGCTGACCTTGTAGTTGCTGTAGAACTCGTCGATCTCGCTGAGCAGCATCTGCACGCGGTGTTGGGCGCGCTGCAGGCGCTTGGTGGTGCGCACGATGCCGACGTAGTCCCACATGAAGCGCCGCAGTTCGTCCCAGTTGTGCGCGATGATCACGTCCTCGTCCGAGTCGGTGACCTGGCTTGCGTCCCAGCTCGGCAGGGCCGGGGTGGCCGGGGTGCTTTCCAGGCGCGCCTGGATGTCGGCGGCGGCGGAGCGGGCGTAGACGAAGCACTCCAGCAGCGAGTTGCTGGCCATGCGGTTGGCGCCGTGCAGGCCGGTGAAGCTGGTCTCGCCGATGGCGTAGAGGTGCGGCACGTCGGTGTGGCCGTGCTCGTCCACCAGCACGCCGCCGCAGGTGTAGTGGGCGGCCGGCACCACCGGGATGGGCTCGCGGGTAATGTCGATGCCGAAGGTCAGGCAGCGCTCGTACACCGTGGGGAAGTGTTCCTTGATGAACTCGGCCGGCTTGTGGCTGATGTCCAGGTACACGCAGTCCACGCCCAGGCGCTTCATCTCGTGGTCGATGGCGCGCGCGACTATGTCCCGCGGGGCCAGTTCGGCCCGCGGGTCGAAGCGCTTCATGAAGCGCTCGCCGTTGGGCAGGCGCAGGTAGGCGCCTTCGCCGCGCAGCGCCTCGGTGATGAGGAAGCTCTTGGCCTGCGGGTGGTACAGGCAGGTGGGGTGGAACTGGTTGAATTCCAGGTTGCCGACGCGGCAGCCGGCGCGCCAGGCCATGGCGATGCCGTCGCCGGAGTTGCCGTCCGGGTTGCTGGTATAGAGGTAGACCTTGCTGGCGCCGCCGCAGGCGAGCACGGTGAAGCGCGCCGAGAAGGTGTCCACCTCGCCGCTGTCGCGGTTCAGCACGTAGGCGCCGAGGCAGCGCTGGCCGGGCAGGCCGAGCTTGCGTTCGGTGATCAGGTCGACCGCCACGCGCTGCGCCAGCAACTCGATGTTCGGGCGCTGCCGGGCCTGTTCCAGCAGGGTGTTGAAGATGGCCGCGCCGGTGGCGTCGGCGGCATGGATGATGCGCCGGTGGCTGTGGCCGCCCTCGCGGGTGAGGTGGAATTCGAAGCCGTTGTCCTCGCGGCCCGCCTCGCTGTCGCGGGTGAAGGGCACGCCCTGGTCGATCAGCCACTGGATGGCCTCGCGGCTGTGCTCGACGGTGAAGCGCACGGCGTCTTCCCGGCACAGGCCGGCGCCGGCGTCCAGGGTGTCCTGCACGTGGGACTCGACGGTGTCGGTGTCGTCCAGCACCGCGGCGACCCCGCCCTGGGCCCAGAAGGTCGAGCCCTGGGACAGTTCCCCCTTGCTCAGCACGGCGATGCGCAGGTGCTGCGGCAATGTCAGGGCCAGGCTGAGGCCCGCGGCCCCGCTGCCGATCACAAGGACGTCGTGATGAAAGTGCTCGCTCATGCCCGGATTCCGATTGGTGGCGGCCTAGTATATAGAAGGGGGGATCGGCACAATAGCGGCCTTGTGCCTGCCGCCGTATTTCTGGCGCAAGCCCCGCGTTCATGCGCCAGGGGCGGCAGGTGGAACTATTTCAGTCTTTCTGGTTCTAACGGTGAATGTCCGAAACCTTCTTGCAACGGGGTTCCCGACGCGCGAGAAGGCTGTGGTTGTTCGCCGATTGCAGTGGATTTTCAAGGGCTTGGACAATGGGTCCGGCCGGGTCGCGGTGAAGCGACAAAAAAACTGTGCGGCGTACGCTTGGAGGGGAGAACTTTTGCAAGACATCCGAGTCTATCTTGGCAGAGCGATTCTGCAGGGTGCTCGCAGCTCCTCCGGGCTTGTTGAGGAGCATGCATGCTAACCCAGGAACAGGATCAGCAACTGGTTGAACGGGTACAGCGCGGAGACAAACGGGCTTTCGATCTGCTGGTGCTGAAATACCAGCACAAGATCCTCGGGTTGATCGTGCGGTTCGTGCACGACGCCCAGGAAGCCCAGGACGTTGCGCAGGAGGCTTTCATCAAGGCGTATCGCGCCTTGGGCAACTTCCGCGGTGACAGTGCCTTCTATACCTGGTTGTACCGGATCGCCATCAATACCGCGAAGAACCACCTGGTGGCGCGCGGTCGGCGACCACCGGACAGCGATGTGACAGCCGAGGATGCGGAGTTCTTCGATGGCGACCACGCCCTGAAGGACATCGAATCGCCGGAACGGGCAATGTTGCGGGACGAGATCGAGGAAACGGTCCATCGCACCATCCAGCAACTGCCAGAGGACCTGCGCACGGCATTGACCCTGCGCGAATTCGAGGGATTGAGCTACGAGGATATCGCCACCGTGATGCAATGCCCGGTGGGTACGGTCCGCTCACGGATCTTCCGTGCGCGGGAAGCGATAGACAAAGCCTTGCAGCCGTTGCTGCATGATGAACAGCCCTGAATACGGCGGAACAGCCAAGAGAGGTACGCCATGAGTCGTGAAGCCCTGCAGGAGTCGCTGTCCGCACTGATGGATAACGAAGCGGACGAACTCGAACTGCGCCGGGTACTCGCAGCCTGCGGTGAAGACGCGGAAATGCGTGCCGCCTGGTCGCGCTATCAACTGGCCCGGTCGGTGATGCACCGCGAGCCGGTGCTGCCCAAGCTGGACATCGCCGCCGCGGTATCGGCTGCGCTGGCCGAGGAGGCCGCCCCGGCACAGCCGCGGCGCAATCCGTGGCGCAACGTCGGGCGCGTGGCGGTCGCCGCATCGGTGACACTGGCCGTGCTGGCGGGTGTTCGTCTATACCATCAGAATGATAGCGTTGCTCCGAGCCTGGCCCAGCAAGGCGCCACGCCGCAGATCACCCTGCCGCAGGTGCAGGGCCCGGCGGTACTGGCCGGCTACAGCCAGGACGAGGACGCACCGCAGGTCATCACTGGTGGCGCGGGCAGCCCCACCACCTGGCATGAACAGCGTCTTCCGGGATATCTCCGCCAGCATGCCCAGCAGTCGGCGGTGAACGGTGCCGACAGCGCCCTGCCTTACGCGCGAGCCGCCAGCCTGGAAAGTCGCTGAAACCCCTTTAAGGAGCGTCATGCGCGCCACCTTCCTGTTGTTCTTCCTGGGCGGTCTGCTGGCAATGCCGGTACAGGCCGCCGACGTTCAGGCGTGGGTCAAGCGGCTGACCGAGGGCCAGCAGCGACAAAGCTTCCAGGGCACCTTCGTCTACGAGCGCAACGGCATCTTCTCCACCCATGAGGTCTGGCGTCTGGTCGAGCCCGACGGCTCGGTGCGCGAGCACTGGCTGCAGCTGGACGGCCCGCGCCAGGAAGTGGTCAAGCGCGATGGCGTGACCCAGTGCATCGCCGGCGGCATGGCCGGGCAGCTGGGCGCCGGGCAGCTATGGCCGGTGCGCAAGCTGGTCTCGGACGACCTGGCTTCCTGGTACGACATCCGCATGGTCGGCCAGTCCCGCATCGCCGGGCGCGCGGCCACGGTGATCGGGCTGATCCCCCGCGACCAGTACCGCTACGGCTTCGAGCTGCACCTGGACCAGGAAACCGGCTTGCCGCTGAAGTCGCTGCTGCTCAACGACAAGGGTCAGCCGCTGGAACGCCTGCAGTTCACCCAGTTCAGCACCGCGGCGCCGGACGACAGCGGCCTGCAGCCCTCCGAGGCCTGCCAGGCGGTTCCCGCGGGCAAGCCGGACGCCCCGGTCGCCAGCAACTGGCGCTCGGAATGGGTGCCGCCGGGTTTCACCCTGAACAACACCTATGAGCGCCGCAGTCCGGTATCGGACGACCGCGTCGTCAGCATGGACTACGGCGATGGCCTGGCGCGTTTTTCGATCTTCATCGAGCCGCTGCACGGCGCCAGGATCGACGACGCGCGCACCCAGCTGGGCCCGACCTCGGTGGTGTCCAAACGCCTCAACACCGAAGATGGCGGCATGATGGTCACCGTTGTCGGCGAGATTCCCACCGGGACCGCCGAACGCATCGCCATGTCGGTGCGTCCGCAGGCGCCCGCCCAGGGAGCCGCCGCGCAGTGATCGAAGAGCGGGGGCGGGTGATCGGCGTCGAATCCGCAGCGGTGCGGGTCCAGACGCTGCGCCAGGGCACCTGCTCAGCCTGCAGCGCCAAGGCCGGATGCGGCCAGGGATTGTTGCAGCAATTGGGCTCCTCTGCGGGGCGCGGCGAAGTCCGCGCCCTTTCTGCTTTCCAGCTCGGGGTGGGTGACGAGGTGGTGCTCGGCATACGCGAGGACCTCTTGTTGAAATGCGCCCTGATGTTCTATCTATTCCCCCTGCTCGGCCTGTTCGCCGCTACGCTGCTCGCGTGGTGCGCCGGCCTCGCCGAGCCCTGGTTGATCCTGGCCGGCCTCGCGGGTTTCCTCGTGACCTGGCTGTGGGTACGGCGCCATGCCCGGCGCCATTCGGATGACCCGGCGTTGCAGCCGGTTGTGCTGCGCACGCTGGTCACAGGGGCCGAGGGCCCCGCCTAAGTCCACTTCCCTTTGAATACGGGAGCAGTAGTCCATGCAAACCCTGAAACGCAGTATGGCCGCGATGGTCGCCCTGCTGGCCTTGAGCCTGTCGGTGGTCGCCCGCGCCGAATTGCCGGATTTCACCCCGCTGGTGGAGAAGGCTTCGCCGGCCGTAGTGAACATCAGTACCACCCAGAAGGTGCCGGACCAGGTCGCCAGCGCTCAGATGCCCGACCTGGAAGGCCTGCCGCCGATGTTCCGCGACTTCATCGAGCGCAGCATGCCGCGTGGCCAACGCCCGCCGCGTGGGGCGCAGCGCGAGGCGCAATCCCTGGGTTCGGGGTTCATCATTTCCGATGATGGCTACGTCCTGACCAACAACCACGTGGTCGCCGACGCCGACGAGATCGTCGTGCGCCTGTCCGACCGCAGCGAGCACAAGGCCAAGCTGATCGGCGCCGATCCGCGCAGCGACGTGGCCCTGCTGAAGATCGAGGCCAAGGGCCTGCCGACCCTCAAGCTGGGCGATTCCGACAAGCTCAAGGTCGGTGAGTGGGTGCTGGCCATCGGCTCGCCGTTCGGCTTCGACCACTCGGTGACCGCCGGCATCGTCAGCGCCAAGGGCCGCAGCCTGCCGAACGAGAACTACGTGCCCTTCATCCAGACCGACGTGGCCATCAACCCGGGCAACTCCGGCGGCCCGCTGCTGAACCTGCAGGGCGAGGTGGTCGGCATCAACTCGCAGATCTTCACCCGCTCCGGCGGCTTCATGGGCCTGTCCTTCGCCATCCCGATCGACGTCGCCATGAACGTGGCCGACCAGTTGAAGAAAGGCGGCAAGGTCAGCCGCGGCTGGCTGGGCGTGGTGATCCAGGAAGTCAGCAAGGACCTCGCCGAATCCCTCGGCCTGGACAAGCCGGCCGGCGCCCTGGTGGCCCAACTGGTGCAGGACGGCCCGGCGGCCAAGGGCGGCCTGCAGGTCGGCGACGTGATCCTCAGCCTGAACGGCCAGACCATCAACGAGTCGGCCGACCTGCCGCACCTGGTCGGCGGCATGAAGCCGGGCGACAAGGCGGCCCTGGACGTGTTCCGCGATGGTTCGCGCAAGACCCTGAACATGACCATCGGCAACCTGCCGGACGAGGACGACGAAGTCGCCGCCGTCGAAGGGCAGGGCGCCGAGCGCAGCAGCAACCGCATGGGCGTGACCGTCGCCGACCTCACCGCCGAACAGCGCAAGTCGCTGGACATCAAGGGCGGCGTGGTGATCAAGGACGTCCAGGACGGCCCGGCGGCGATGATCGGCCTGCGTCCGGGCGACGTCATCACCCACCTGAACAACCGCACGGTGGATTCCGCCAAGGCCTTCTCCGACATCGCCAAGGCGCTGCCGAAGGGCAAGTCGGTGTCCATGCGCGTTCTGCGCCAGGGGCGTGCCAGCTTCATCACCTTCAAGCTGGGGGAATGACTGGCGGATAGGTAGGCCGGAAAAGGGTCGTGCCACAGGGGCATCCGGTGTGGCCGATGAATCCAACCGCGGACGGAGCCCGCTCCTACGGCGTGCTTCCCTGAACCGTAGGAGCAACTGTCTGCGTCGAGGTGCTTTTCGTAGGATGGGTTGAGCTTGCGAAACCCATGCGGTTGCGCTGATGGGTATCGCTTCGCTCAACGCCATCCTACGAAAAGCCGTGCTTCCTGGAAGCGTAGGAGCGGGCTCTGTCCGCGATTCGGCGGATAACGCCGCACGCAGAAACCTCCGGGCGCACCGGAATACCTCTGAAGGCCAAATGAAAAACGCCGTTTCCCCCTCAGGAAACGGCGTTTTTTCTTAGGCGCATTCAGCGCGGCTCAGCGGAACGCCCAGCGCACCCCCAGCCAGGCGGTACGCGGCGCCCCCGGAGCAACGAATGTCTCCCCCACAGAATTGCTGCGCCTGCCATTGACCGTGCCATTGCCGGCAGCGCCATCGGTACGCATCACGCCATTGTCGTCGAACGGATTGGCGCCAAGCATGCCGGCCGTGGCGTACTCACGGTCGAACAGGTTGTTGACCTGGGCGAAGACGCGCCAGGCCGGGGTGAGCTGGTAGGCGCCGTTGAGGTTGAACACGGTGTAGCCGCCGATCTCGCCGCCGCCCTGGTACAGGCCGCCGCTCTGGTGGTCGTTGTTCTCGTTGCCGCGCACGTAGGAGCCGGAGACGCTGATGGCATCGGCGCCGAGGCTCAGGCGCTCGGTCACCGCGTAGTCGGCCGACAGCTTGAGGATGTTGCGCGGGATCAGCGGAATGCGGTCGCCGGACTTCACGCTGATGTTGCCGTCCTCCGCGCTGCTGTTGGCCTCGCCCAGGAAAGTTTCGCCCGAGCGGTAGGTGGCGTCGATGAAGGTGTAGTCGGCGGCCAGCGCCCAGTCGCCCCAGTTCCCGGAAATGCCGGTTTCGATGCCGCGCCGGCGGGTTTCGCCGAAGTTCGCGAAGTAGCCGCTGCCGCTGGTGCTGGACGACACGAACATGATGTCGTTGCTGTTGCGCGCGCTGAACAGCCCGGCGTTCCACTGCATGTTGTCGCCGATCAGGCCGCGCAGGCCGGCTTCCCAGGTGCGCGTCACCACCTGTTCCAGCGGCGGATCGCCGGCCATGGAGTTGGGCAGGCGGCAGGGCGACTCGGGGTTGGCGCAGCCCAGTTCGATGGTGGTCGGGGCACGGCTGCCTTCGCTGTAGCCGACGTAGGTGGTCAGGCTGGGCGTCGGGCGGAAGGTCAGGCCGATGGCCGGGTTGAAGCGGTTGAAGCTGTGCTTGCCGCTGAGCGAGGCGTTCTCGTCGACGGTATCGCCCAGGGCGTCGCCGTCGAGTTCGTAGTGGGACAGTTGGTCGTGGTTACGCACCGAGATGGCGTTGTAGCGCCCGGACAGCGTGAGATCCAGCGTCGGGGCCAGGCTCAGGGTGTCGCTGCCGTAGAGGCTCCAGGTGCGGGTGTTGCCCTTCAGCCGCGCGGCGCGGTCGTCCAGTTCGCCGTCGAGGTTGAAGGCGTTGCCGGCTTCGGCGTACACGCCGGTACCGACGATGCCGCGGTCGGCGGTGAGCGCGCCGTATTCGGCCGACTGGCGGAAGCGTACCTGGCTGTAGTCGAAGCCGCCGCCCAGGGACAGCAGGTTTTCCTTGCCGAACAGGCGGTTGCGCAGCGAGAACTGCTCGAACAGGCCGATGTTGCTCTGCGTGGTACTGGTGCGGTTGATCATCCCGGTGCATTTCTCGCCGGGCTCGCCGCCCGCCTCGAACTGCGCGATGCAGGCCGCCAGGTTCGCCGCGGTGGTGTAGCTGCCGGCCGTCGGGAGGATGTTCTGCCCGGCTTCGCCGATGCCCTCGGGCAGGGACTCGTCGTTGATGTCGCCGTTGAAGGTGTCGGTCTTGATGTGGCGGTAGTAGAGGTTGCCGGAAGCGCTCAGGTCGTCGCTGTAGTCGTGGTTCCACTGCAGGTTGAGGAAGTTGGCGGTGTTCTGCGTGTTGTCCGGGTAGGTGTACACGCTGTCGCGGTCGCGGCGCAGGAAGCTCTCGGGGACCATGCCGTTACCGTTGAGGTCGCTGTCGGCGAAGCTGTAGGTCAGCTTCAGGTCGGTGGCTTCGCCCTGCCAGCCGAGCTTGCCGAACAGCTGCTGCGCGTCGGAGTCGGAGTGGTCGCGCCAGCCGTCTTCCTCGAAATGGGTGCCGGCGAAGAACCAGTCCCATTGCCCCTCGCTGCCGCCGTATTCGGCCTCGCCGATCCTGCGCCCATAGGAGCCCAGGGTGGCCTGGACGGCGCCGCCGGGGTTGTCGCGGCCATTCTTTGTCTGCACCGAAAGCGCGCCGCCCAGGGTGTTGAGGCCGAACAGCGGGTTGCTGCCGGGCATCAGTTGTGCGCCGGCGATGGCGTTGTCGGGGATCAGGTCCCAGCTGACGACGTCGCCGAACGGCTGGTTCATGCGCACGCCGTCGAGGTACAGCGACAGCCCCTGGGGCGTGCCGAGCAGCGGCGAGGCGGTGAAGCCGCGGTAATTGATGTCCGGCTGCAGCGGGTTGTTCTGGATCTCGTTGACGTAGACCCCGGCGCTGCGCCGCTTGAGGTAGTCGGCCAGGTCGAGCGCCTGGCTTTTCTGCATGTCCTCGCCGCTGAAGGTCTGCACCGGCGCGGCGATCCGGTCGCGGGAAACGCCCAGCGAGGGCAGCGGCAGGCTGCTGATCACCTCGCTCTGCCCGAGCGACAGGGGCTGCTCGCCGTCCGCGGCGCGGGCGGGCAGGGCGAGGCCGGCGGCGTGGGCCACGAGCAGGACGAGGGCACTCGGGCCGAAGAGGTGGCGTCTGGGCATGGCAGTGCTTCCTGGTTCTTGTTGGCGTTATGGAGCGGCGCGGCCGAATCGCTCCGCCGCGCCAGGGCCAGGCGCGCAGGTGCTCGGTGGGGAGGGGGGGCCTTGGCCGGCGTGCGGCTGCACGGAGGACACTAGGGCCCTGGGTGGGGTGGGAAAATCCTACGTTGGATGCGGGCGCATCGTACGAACGTACTGGATGGCGGCCGCTGGGCGTCGGCAGCGCTGCGGCGCAGGGTGACGCCTGGCTGCGGATTCAGGTAAACTCCCCGGCTATTTTTCGGCGGATCGCCGCCTTCAGCCTTCCGAGTGTGTCAAGCCGTGAGTGACCTGAGTCATATCCGCAACTTCTCCATCATCGCCCACATCGACCATGGCAAGTCGACCCTGGCCGACCGCTTCATCCAGATGTGCGGTGGTCTGTCCGACCGCGAGATGGAAGCGCAGGTCCTCGACTCCATGGACCTGGAGCGCGAGCGGGGCATCACCATCAAGGCCCACAGCGTCACCCTGTACTACAAGGCCAAGGACGGTAAGACCTACCAGCTGAACTTCATCGACACCCCCGGCCACGTCGACTTCACCTACGAAGTCAGCCGCTCCCTGGCCGCCTGCGAGGGCGCGCTGCTGGTAGTGGACGCCGGCCAGGGCGTCGAGGCGCAGTCGGTGGCCAACTGCTACACCGCCATCGAGCAGGGCCTGGAAGTCATGCCCGTGCTGAACAAGATGGACCTGCCGCAGGCCGACCCGGACCGCGTGAAGGACGAGATCGAAAGCATCATCGGCATCGACGCCACCGACGCCGTGGCCTGCTCGGCGAAGAGCGGCATGGGCGTGGACGAGGTGCTCGAACGCCTGGTGCAGACCATCCCGGCGCCCGAGGGCGAGATCGAGGCGCCGCTGCAGGCGCTGATCATCGACTCCTGGTTCGACAACTACCTGGGCGTGGTCTCGCTGGTGCGCGTCAAGCACGGCCGCGTCAAGAAGGGCGACAAGATCCTGGTGAAGTCCACCGGCAAGCTGCACCAGGTGGACAGCGTCGGCGTGTTCTCGCCCAAGCACACCGAGACGCCGGACCTCAAGGCCGGCGAAGTGGGCTTCATCATCGCCGGCATCAAGGACATCCACGGCGCGCCCGTGGGCGACACCCTGACCCTCAGCACCACCCCCGACGTGGCCGTGCTGCCCGGCTTCAAGCGCATCAAGCCGCAGGTCTACGCCGGCCTGTTCCCGGTCAGCTCCGACGACTTCGAGGACTTCCGCGAAGCCCTGCAGAAGCTGACGCTGAACGACGCCGCCCTGCAGTACGAGCCGGAAAGCTCCGAGGCCCTGGGCTTCGGCTTCCGCATCGGCTTCCTCGGCATGCTGCACATGGAGATCATCCAGGAGCGCCTGGAGCGCGAATACGACCTGGACCTGATCACCACGGCGCCCACCGTAATCTTCGAGATCGTGCAGAAGAACGGCGACATCCTCTATGTCGACAACCCGTCCAAGCTGCCCGACCTTTCGTCCATCGACGAGATGCGCGAGCCCATCTGCCGGGCCACCATCCTTGTGCCTCAGGAGCACCTGGGCAACGTCATCACCCTGTGCATCGAGAAACGCGGTGTGCAGCGTGACATGCACTTCCTCAGCGGCCAGGTCCAGGTGATCTACGACCTGCCGATGAACGAAGTGGTGCTGGACTTCTTCGACCGTCTGAAGTCGACCAGCCGCGGCTACGCCTCGCTGGACTACAGCTTCGACCGCTTCGAGCCGGCCAACCTGGTCCGTCTCGACGTGCTGATCAACGGCGAGAAGGTGGACGCCCTCGCCCTGATCGTCCACCGCGACAACGCCCCCTACAAGGGGCGCCAGCTGGTGGAGAAGATGAAGGAACTGATCCCGCGTCAGATGTTCGACGTCGCGATTCAGGCGGCCATCGGCGGGCAGATCATCGCCCGCTCGACGGTCAAGGCGCTCAGGAAGAACGTGCTGGCCAAGTGCTACGGTGGTGACGTGAGCCGTAAGCGCAAGCTGCTGGAGAAGCAAAAGGCCGGTAAGAAAAGGATGAAGCAGGTCGGTAGCGTGGAGATTCCCCAGGAAGCCTTCCTCGCCGTGCTCAAAGTGGACAGTTAGATTCTATGACGCTGAATTTCCCGCTGTTGCTGGTGATCGCCGTCGCCCTGTGCGGCGCCCTGGCCCTGGTCGACCTGGTGCTTTTCGCACCGCGCCGCCGGGCCGCCATCTCCGCCTACCAGGGCTCGGTCACCGAGCCCGATCCGGAAGTGCTGGACAAGCTGAACAAGGAACCCGTGCTGATCGAGTACGGCAAGTCCTTCTTCCCGGTGCTGTTCATCGTGCTGGTGCTGCGGTCCTTCCTGGTCGAGCCGTTCCAGATCCCCTCCGGCTCGATGAAGCCCACCCTCGAGGTCGGCGACTTCATCCTGGTCAACAAGTTCGCCTACGGCATCCGCCTGCCGGTGCTGGATGCCAAGGTGATCCCGGTCGGCGACCCGCAGCGCGGTGACGTCATGGTGTTCCGCTACCCCAGCGACCCGAACATCAACTACATCAAGCGCGTGGTCGGCGTGCCGGGCGACCGCATCCGCTACACCAGCGACAAGCGCCTGTACGTCAACGACCAGCTGGTGGCCGAGCAACTGATCGGCGAGGAGCCGGGCAGCCTGGGCAGCGTGACCCTCTACCAGGAGAAGCTGGGCGAGGCCGAGCACCTGATCCGCAAGGAAATGACGCGCTACCGCGTGGAGCCCGGCAAGGAGTGGACGGTACCCGCCGGGCACTACTTCATGATGGGCGACAACCGCGACAACTCCAACGACAGCCGCTACTGGAACGATCCGAAGATCCCGAAGGAGCTGCTGGGCATGGTTCCGGACCGCAACATCGTCGGCAAGGCCTTCGCCGTGTGGATGAGCTGGCCGGACCCGAAACTGCGCAACCTGCCGAACTTCTCGCGGGTCGGCGTGATTCACTGAATGTGAGATGCGTCGAGCGCCGGCCGCCGGTCGGTGCTAGAACGAAGGGCGGGGCGGCACGCGGGGAGCGGGTCTGCCCCGCTTGCACTTGGAACCGCCGGTGGCGGGGGATGAGAACCATACCGACATGAGGTCAGCATGAAGTACGCAGGTTCGCAGAAGGGGATGTCGTTGCTGGGTTGGCTGGTGGTGCTGGCCATTGTGGCCTTCCTGGCCAGTACCGCATTCAAGATCATTCCGCACTACCTCGACTACTACGCCATCGAGAAGGCCATCAAATCGGTGGAAACCGACAAGGCGGCGGATGTGCGCAGCGTCCCGGAGTTCTACTCTTACGTGGACAAGGCGCTGACCATCAACAACATCCGCGACCTCAAGCTCGAGGACGCGCTGACCGTGGAACAGGACAACAACGAGTTCCGCGCGCACCTGAAGTATGAAAAACGCGAGCCGCTGATCGAGAACCTCGACCTGGTGGTCCACTTCGACAAAGAATTCCGTGTAAGAACGCCGTGAGCAATACCCTGGATCGACTCGAGCGCAAGCTCGGCTACACCTTCAAGGACCAGGACCTGATGGTCCTGGCCCTGACCCATCGCAGCTTCGCCGGGCGCAACAACGAGCGCCTGGAGTTCCTCGGTGACGCCATCCTCAACTTCGTCATCGGCGAAGCCCTGTTCAGCCACTTCCCGCAGGCCCGCGAGGGCCAGCTGTCGCGCCTGCGCGCGCGGCTGGTCAAGGGCGAGACCCTGGCCCTGCTGGCCCGTGGCTTCGAACTGGGCGACTACCTGCGCCTGGGCTCGGGCGAGCTCAAGAGCGGCGGTTTCCGCCGCGAGTCGATCCTCGCCGACGCCATGGAAGCGCTGATCGGCGCCATCTACCTGGACACCGGCATGGATTCCGCGCGCGAGCGCATCCTCGCCTGGCTCGGCCCGCAACTGCGCGAGCTGACCCCGGTGGACACCAACAAGGACCCCAAGACGCGCCTGCAGGAGTTCCTGCAGTCGCGCGCCTGCGAGCTGCCGCGCTACGACGTGGTGGACATCCAGGGCGAACCGCATTGCCGGACCTTCTTCGTCGAGTGCGAAGTGGCCCTGCTGAACGACAAGACCCACGGGCACGGCGGCAGCCGCCGCATCGCCGAGCAGGTGGCCGCCGCCGCCGCGCTGGTGGCCCTGGGCGTGGAGAATGGCCATGACTGAACAACACGACGACATCAGCCGCTGCGGCTACGTCGCCATCGTCGGCCGCCCCAACGTGGGCAAGTCGACGCTGCTCAACCACATCCTCGGGCAGAAGCTGGCCATCACCTCGCGCAAGCCGCAGACCACCCGCCACACCCTGCTCGGCATCAAGACCGAAGGCGCGGTGCAGGCGGTGTACGTCGACACCCCCGGCCTGCACAAGGACAACGACAAGGCGCTGAATCGCTACATGAACCGCTCCGCCAGCGCCGCGCTGAAGGACGTCGACGTGGTGATCTTCGTCGTCGACCGCCTGCGCTGGACCGACGAGGACCAGATGGTCCTGGACCGCGTGCAGCACGTCAGTTGCCCGGTGCTGATCGCGGTGAACAAGGTCGACCGCCTGGAAGACAAGGCCGAACTGCTGCCGCACCTGCAATGGCTCACCGAGCAACTGCCCAAGGCCGAAGTGGTGCCGATCTCCGCCCAGCACGGGCAGAACCTAGACCTGCTGGAAAAACTGGTGGCCGAGCGCCTGCCGGAAAGCGAGCACTTCTTCCCCGAAGACCAGATCACCGACCGCAGCAGCCGCTTCCTCGCCGCCGAGCTGGTGCGCGAGAAGATCATGCGCCAGCTCGGCGCCGAGCTGCCCTACCAGATCACCGTGGAGATCGAGGAGTTCAAGCAGGAAGGCCGCGTGCTGCACATCCACGCGCTGATCCTGGTGGAACGCGAAGGGCAGAAGAAGATCATCATCGGCGACAAGGGCGAGCGCATCAAAAGCATCGGCCAGAGCGCGCGCAAGGACATGGAAGTGCTGTTCGACTCCAAGGTCATGCTCAACCTCTGGGTCAAGGTGAAGGGCGGCTGGTCCGACGACGAACGCGCCCTGCGCTCGCTCGGCTACGGCGACCTCTGACACCCACCCGCGCGGCCCGCTCCAACGGGCCGCCTGAAGGCCGCACCCGCGCATGAGCCTCGTCAGCGTTCCCCTGCCGACCTTCATCCTGCACAGCCGCCCGTACAAGGAAACCAGCGCGCTGGTGGACTTCTTCACCCCCGAAGGCCGCCTGCGCGCGGTGTTGCGCGGCGCGCGCGGCAAGTCCGGGGCGCTGGCGCGGCCGTTCGTGCCGCTGGAGGCGGAGTTTCGCGGCCGCGGCGAGCTGAAGAACGTCAGCCGCCTGGAAGCCGCCGGCATCCCCAACCTGCTGGTGGGCGAGGCGCTGTTCAGCGGCCTCTACCTCAACGAACTGCTGATTCGCGTGCTGCCGGCCGAGGTCGCCCATCCCGGGCTGTTCGAGCACTACCGCGCGACCCTGCCGGCGCTGGCCGCCGGGCGCCCGCTGGAGCCCTTGCTGCGTGCCTTCGAATGGCGGCTGCTGGACGAGCTGGGCTATGGTTTCGCCCTCGATCGCGATATTGTCGGACAAGATATCGTCCCCGGCGGCCTCTACCGCCTGCTGCCCGACGCCGGCCTGGAGCCGGTGGGCGGCTTCCAGCCGGGCCTGTTCCACGGCGCCGACCTGCTGGCCATGGCCGAGGCCGACTGGAGCGCCCCCGGCGCCCTGGCCGCGGCCAAGCGCCTGATGCGCCAGGCCCTGGCGCCGCACCTCGGCGGCCGACCGCTGGTCAGCCGCGAACTCTTCATGAATCGCAAGGAACCTCCCCGTGACTGAAGCCAACCGCATCCTCCTCGGCGTCAACATCGATCATGTCGCGACCCTGCGCCAGGCCCGCGGCACCCGCTACCCGGACCCGGTGAAAGCGGCGCTGGACGCCGAGGAAGCCGGCGCCGACGGCATCACCGTGCACCTGCGCGAGGACCGCCGGCACATCCAGGACCGCGACGTGCGCGTGCTCGCCGAGGTGCTGCAGACGCGCATGAACTTCGAGATGGGCGTGACCGAGGAGATGCTGGCCTTCGCCGAGGCGATCCGCCCGGCCCACGTCTGCCTGGTCCCGGAAACCCGCCAGGAACTGACCACCGAGGGCGGCCTGGACGTGGCCGGCCAGGAGGCGCGCATCCACGCCGCGGTGCAGCGCCTGGCCGCCGCCGGCTGCGAGGTGTCGCTGTTCATCGACGCCGACCCGCGGCAGATCGAGGCCTCCGCCCGCGTCGGCGCGCCGGCCATCGAACTGCACACCGGACGCTACGCCGACGCCCACGGCGCGGCGGAAACCGCGCTGGAGCTGGCGCGCATCCGCGACGGCGTGGAGGCCGGCCTGTCCCACGGGCTGATAGTCAACGCCGGCCACGGGCTGCACTACCACAACGTAGAGGCGGTGGCGGCGATCGCCGGGATCAACGAACTGAACATCGGCCACGCTTTGGTGGCCCACGCGCTGTTCGTCGGCTTCAAGCAGGCGGTGGCGGAGATGAAAGCGCTGATCGTGGCGGCGGCCAAGCGCTGAGCCCTAGGGGGCCGGGCGCGGCCTCGGCGTTGGTGGAGGCCGCGGTGTATCGGCGTATAACCGCGAACGGTTATACGCCCTACGCCGAGGCTGCTTTTCGTAGGATGGCGTTGAGCGAAGCGATATCCATCACCACAACCTCCGGCGTTGGCGGAGGCGGCGATGTATCGGCGTATAACCGCGAACGGTTATACGCCCTACGCCGAGGCTGCTTTTCGTAGGATGGCGTTGAGCGAAGCGATACCCATCAGCGCAACCTCCGGCGTTGGCGGAGGCGGCGGTGTATCGGCGTATAACCGCGAACGGTTATACGCCCTACGCTGAGGCTGCTTTTCGTAGGATGGCATTGAGCGAAGCGATACCCATCAGCGCAACCGCATGGGTATCGCAAGCTCAACCCATCCTACGAAAAGCCGTGCTTCCTGGAACCGTAGGAGCGGGCCCTGCCCGCGATTCGCGCGCAGGGCGCGTGCGCAGGCCTAGGGCTTACGCGCCACCAGGGTGGCGCGCAGCGGCGCCGGCAGGCCTTCGAGGGTGCTGCTGGGGTCGTGCGGGTCGAGGAATTCCGGCAGCGACTGGTAGCGCATCCACTGGGTGGAACGCTGTTCCTCCACCGTGGTGCGGCTCTGGTCGACGCAGCGCACATCCGTGAAGCCGGCGCGGCGCAGCCACAGTTCCAGGGCCGCCACCGAGGGCAGGAACCAGACGTTGCGCATCTGCGCGTAGCGGTCCTCCGGCACCAGCACGGTGGTGACGTCGCCTTCCACCACCAGGGTTTCCAGCACCAGTTCGCCGCCGCGGCGCAGGCAGTCCTTGAGCGCGTAGAGATGGTCGATGGGCGAGCGGCGGTGGTAGAGCACGCCCATGGAGAACAGGGTGTCGAAGCCTTCCAGGCTCGAAGGCAGCTCCTCCAGGGTGAGCGGCAGGTGCCAGGCGGGCAGCTCCGGCAGGTAGCGCTTCATGGCCAGGAACTGGCAGAAGAACAGCCAGTTCGGGTCCACCCCCACCACGCTGCGGGCGCCGGCGCCGAGCATGCGCCACTGGTAGTAGCCGTTGCCGCAGCCGACGTCGAGGATGCGCTTGCCGGCCAGGTCCAGGTGCGGCGAGACGCGCTCCCATTTCCAGTCCGAACGCCACTCGGTATCGATGTGCACGCCGAACACGTCGAAGGGCCCCTTGCGCCAGGGGATCAGCCCTTGCAGGGCCGTCTTCAGTTCGGCTCGGGTGGCCTCGTCGCAGGCGCCTTCCAGAGCGAAGCAGCGGGCCAGCTCGACGCTTTCGGCGCGCAGTCCGGGCAACTGGTCGACGGCGGCCAGCCAGCGTTCCAGGTCGCCGTGGCCGTCCGCCACCTTGGCCGCGAGCTGCGCGGCGAGGGATTCGCTCCAGGCTTGCAGGGGCGTGCCGGCCAGTTCCCGGCGCAGGCCGTCGAGGGCGAAGCGTTCGATCATGGCAGGGCGACCAGCGAGGCGAAGTTCAGGCACTGGAACCAGGGCACCACCTTGGAGAAACCGGCCCGGGCCAGGCGCTCGCGGTGCTCGTCCAGGGTGTCCGGGCGCATCACGTTCTCGATGGCGGTGCGCTTCTGGGCGATCTCCAGCTCGCTGTAGCCGTTGGCTCGCTTGAAGTCCAGGTGCAGCTCGTTCAGCAGCTCCTGCTCGGCGTCGTCGCTGAAGCGCAGCTTCTCCGAGAGGATGAGCGCGCCGCCGGGCCGCAGGGCCTGGCGGATGCGCTGCAGCAACTCCAGGCGCTTGCCGGGCTCGATGAACTGCAGGGTGAAGTTCATGGCCACCAGCGAGCAGCTCTGGAAGTCCATGGCCAGGATGTCCGCCTCCAGCAGGTCCGCCGGCAGCAGTTCCTGGTACATGGCGTCCTGGGCGCTGAGGTACTCGCGGCAGCGCGCCAGCATGGCGGCGGAGTTGTCCACGCCCAGCACCCGGCAGCCGTCGGCCCTGACGTGGCGGCGCAGCGCCTGGGTCACCGCGCCCAGCGAGCAGCCCAGGTCGTAGATCAGGCTGTGCGGCTGGGCGAAGCGCGCGCCGAGCACGCCGATGTTCTCGACGATGGTCGGGTAGCCCGGCACCGAGCGCTTGATCATGTCCGGGAAGACGCGCGCCACGTCCTCGTTGAAGGTGAAGTCGGCGACGTGTTCCTGGGGTTGGGCGAAGATGCGGTCAGACTCGCTCACGCGGTGGGGCCTCGGTACGGTGGTGCGGACGGCCGGCGCCAGTCTCGGACGCCGGGGTGCGCATTGTAGCCGAGCGGGCGGGGCGCCCCAACCTCCGGGCGACGAGCCCGGCGCCTCACTTGAGCTTGTCGGAGAAGTACTCGCCGGCGCCCTGCAGCGGGCCCAGGGGGTTCTTCTTGTCTTCCACGCGGCGGATGTTCGGTTCGCCGTTGCTGACCTTGTGCACCACCACGTCGTCGATCAGCACGAACACCGGGCGGAACGACCAGCCCTGGACCTGGCGGCGCTTGCGGAAGTTGAACATGTCGGCCCAGAAGCTGCCGATGCGCTGGCTGTCGGTCTTGTTGAAGTCGAAGGAATAGCCGATGCAGCGGTCCTTGGCCTGCAGGCAGGTCACCAGGCCGTCGGGCAGGTAGTCGATGGGGATGTTCGGCTGCACGAAGAGCAGGCGCACGTCGATGAACGAGAGCATCTTGGCGTTGCCCTGGGTCAGCGGGTCGAAGCCCAGGCTGAGCAGTTGCGAGCGCGTGGTCCGGCCCGGCACCACCTGTTCGTAGCGGTGCTCGGCGTCCTGGTAGTCGATGAAGGGGGACTGCACCTCGGCGCGTTCGCTGGGCAGCAGGCTGCCGCACGCGCCAAGCATCAGACAGGTTCCAAGCATCCCCAGCAAACGGACTTCAGCACGCATGAAACCTCTCCATTCGATACTCCCTGGTATTTGATCTATAGACGATGACGGCAGCGCCTGCTGGACTTTTCTACAGGGCGAATGTGTCAGTCGACAGAGACCAGGTACTCGCGCATCAGCGGTGCCCAGGCGTCGCCTTCGCGCAGCCTGCGCAGGCCCTCGTCGAGCTGCGCCAGGCGTGCGTCGGCGTTCTTCAGGTGTGGGCTCAGGGCCACGTACATCGGCCGCGGGCTGGGCAGCTCGCCGGCGCTGCGGACCTGCCCGCCGAGGCCCTGGCGCTGGAGGTAGCGGTCGACGATGCGGCGGTCCTCGACCACCACGTCGACGCGGCCGAGCAGCAGCTTCTGCAGGTTGCGTTCGAGCACGCGCTCGCCGCTGAGGACCTGCACCCGCTCGTGGTCGTCCAGGTTGCGGTCGCGCCAGGCGTCCAGTTGCTCGCCGTAGGAATAGCCCTGGGCCAGGCCGACGGCGAGCCCGTCGAGGGAGGCCGGGTCGCGGTAGCGCCAGTCGCTGTCGGCGCGGGTGTAGAAATGCATGTCGGCCCAGGCGATGGGCTCGCGGCCGATCAGCAGCCCCTGGCTTTCCTCCGCGTAGGCGCCGATCACCCCGTCGATCAGGCCTTCGCGGGCCATCTGCAGGGCCCGCGACCAGGGCAGGTTCTCGAACTGCGGCGGCTCGGGCAGGGCCTGGCCCAGGCCTTCGAGCAGGTAGCCGGGTTTCTCCGGCGTCTGCGGACACAGGTAGGGGCACCAGTCGTCGCCGCCCAGGCGCAGCGGCTCGGCGGTGGCGCCCAGGGCTGCCGCGCAGCACAGGGCGGTGAGGGTGGCGCGCAGCATGGCGTCCTCAGGCGAGGGGGTTCGCCTGCGAGTATGGCAGAGGCGTATGGCGCGCACTAACCGAGGCGGCGATGCCCAGTTGGCCGAGCCAGTAGCTGAGCATGATGGCGTAGCCGGAACCGGCGAAGGGCGAGACGAAGCGGTTGATGCCGATCATGCCGTCGGAGATCACGAACAGCAGGGCGCCGGCGGCGGCCAGGCGAGCGCTGGGCGAGGCCTGCGGCAGCCGGGCCAGGGCGCGCCAGAGCATGCAGGCGATCACCAGGCTGTACGCCGCGATGGGCAGGCGCAGCGGGCCCAGGCCCTGGCGGTCGAGCAGCAGGAACAGGCCGCCGCCCAGCACCACGGCGCAAGCCAGGGCCAATGGCGCGGGGCGCCGTGTCTCGCCCAGGTAGGCGGCGAGGTAGGCCAGGTGGGCGAGGAGAAAGGCACACAGGCCGGGTACGAAGGCGTTGAGCGGCCACTCCAGCAGCACGTCGCCGAGCAGCGACAGCGCCAGGCCCAGGGCTATCCAGCGGCGGTAGGCGGTGGCGGGTTCGCGGCTCACCCAGCCCAGCAGGGCGATGATCGGCAGCGGCTTGCAGAGCATGCGCAGCCAGGGCAGGTCGAGGGCGATGCCGAGCAGGTAGGCGAGGCCGGCGAGGACGGCCAGGGGGAGCAGCCAGCGCATCTGTCGATTCTCCGCAGCAGGGTGCGTCGACTGTGCCGCAGCCGTCGCCGCCGCCCCAGGCCGCGGGCGTCAGATCGGGTGGTATTTGGCGCCGCGTTCAGTACGCCTTGAGCGCGCAGTCGAAGGTGCGCTCGGGGGCGACGTCGGCCTCCCAGGGGCGGCGGTAGGCCAGTTGCAGGTGGTCCTCGCCGCTGGCGGTGACGCGGAAGCGCCAGGTGGACTCGCCGGCGCTGCCGACCAGGCCGCTGTCCTCGGGATTGTTGTAGACCTCCGGGCCCAGGCTGGCCAGCACGTGGCTGGCGGGGTTGCGCACTTCCCAGCGGAAACCGGTGGTGGGGTTGCTCGGCAGCATCAGCACCAGTTCCTGGCCCTGGTGCAGTTCCAGGGGCTTGCAGGGCTTGTCGTCTTCCAGGCTGACCACGGGCTTGGGTTGGCTGGCGCAGGCGGCGAGCAACAGCAGGGGCAGGGCGAGCAGGGGGCGGGGCGACGGCATGACGACTCCTCGGGCTGGGTCCGGACAGGCGGGAGGATATCGCAAAGGTCCGACGCGGTGGGGCCATACGTCCCCAAGGAACGGCATGGGTGAGAGGCTCTTCGTAGGCGCGAGCCGTGTCAGCCTGCAGCTCGCGCCGGGATGGCCGGCGATCGCGGACAAGGTCCGCTCCTACGGGGGAATGCCGTGCCTCGGGGCAACCTGCGGGCCCTGCCCGCGATTTCGCGCGCAGGGCGCGCTCCTACATGGGAATGGTGTAGGTGGGGCGGCGTAGGAGCGGATCCCATCCGCGAATCGCGCCGGGATGTCCGGCTATCGCGGACAAGGTCCGCTCCTACGGGGGGATGCCGTGCCTCGGGGCAACCTGTAGCGGGCCCTGCCCGCGATTTCGCGCGCAGGGCGCGCTCCTACATGGGAATGGTGTAGGTGGGGCGGCGTAGGAGCGGATCTCATCCGCGAATTGCGCCGATAGTTCCGGCTATCGCGGACAAGGTCCGCTCCTACGGGGGAATGCCGTGCCTTCGGGCAACCTGTAGGAGCGGGCCCTGCCCGCGATTTCGCGCGCAGGGCGCGCTCCTACATGGGAATGGTGTAGGTGGGGCGGCGTAGGAGCGGATCTCATCCGCGAATTGCGCCGATAGTTCCGGCTATCGCGGACAAGGTCCGCTCCTACGGGGGAATGCCGTGCCTTCGGGCAACCTGTAGGAGCGGGCCCTGCCCGCGATTCGCGCGCAGGGCGCGCTCCTACATGGGAATGGTGTAGGTGGGGCGGCGTAGGAGCGGATCTCATCCGCGAATCGCGCCGGGACCTCCGGCTATCGCGGACAAGGTCCGCTACGGGGGAATGCCATACCTTCGGGCAACCTGTAGGAGCGGGCCCTGCCCGCGATTTCGCGCGCAGGGCGCGCTCCTACATGGGAATGGTGTAGGTGGGGCGGCGTAGGAGCGGATCTCATCCGCGAATCGCGCCGGGACGTCCGGCTATCGCGGACAAGGTCCGCTCCTACGGGGGAATGCCGTGCCTCGGGGCAACCTGTAGCGGGCCCTGCCCGCGATTTCGCGCGCAGGGCGCGCTCCTACATGGGAATGGTGTAGGTGGGGCGGCGTAGGAGCGGATCTCATCCGCGAATCGCGCCGATAGTTCCGGCGATCGCGGACAAGGTCCTACACCCTCCGGCAAACACAACACCCCGTAGGATGGTGTTGAGCGAAGCGATACCCATCACCAGTGTCCGATGGGTATCGCTTCGCTCAACCCATCCTACGAAGAGCGTTCCGGCGCAGCGCTGGCCCTCAGGCCGGGAACAGCACCTTGGCCACGTCGCTGTAGCGCTTGGCGAAGTGCACCGTCAGGCCTTCCTTGAGGTAGTCCGGCAGTTCCTCGAAGTCGCCGCGGTTGGCTTCGGGCAGGATCAGTTCGTGGATCTTCTGCCGGCGCGCCGCGATCACCTTCTCGCGCACCCCGCCGATGGGCAGCACCTGGCCGGTGAGGGTCAGCTCGCCGGTCATGGCCACGCCCTTCTTCGGCGCCTGGTTGCGCGCCAGGGACAGCAGGGCGCTGGCCATGGTGACGCCGGCGCTGGGGCCGTCCTTGGGCGTGGCGCCCTCGGGCACGTGCAGGTGGACGAAGGCCTGGTCGAAGAAGTTGGCGTCGCCGCCGTACTTCTTCAGGTTGGCGGTGATGTAGCTGTAGGCGATTTCCGCCGACTCCTTCATCACGTCACCCAGTTGCCCGGTCAGCTTGAAGCCGCGGTTCAGCGTATGGATGCGCGTCGCCTCGATGGGCAGGGTGGCGCCGCCCATGCTGGTCCAGGCCAGGCCGGTGATGACGCCGATGCCGGAGAGCAGCTGCTCGGTGCGGAACACCGGCATGCCGAGGTAGCTCTCCAGGTCCTTGGCGCCGATCTTCAGCTTGGCCTCGGGGTCTTCCAGCAGCTTGACCACGGCCTTGCGCACCAGCTTGCCGAGCTGTTTCTCCAGCTGCCGCACCCCGGCCTCGCGGGCGTAGCCTTCGATCACCGCGCGCAGGGCGGCGTCGTTGATCGACAGCCGCTCCTTCGGCACCCCGGCCTTTTCCAGCTGCTTGGGCCACAGGTGGCGCTTGGCGATGGCCAGCTTCTCCTCGGCGATGTAGCCGGACAGGCGGATGACCTCCATGCGGTCGAGCAGCGGCCCGGGGATGGAGTCCAGGGTGTTGGCCGTGCAGACGAACAGTACCTTGGACAGGTCCAGGCGCAGGTCCAGGTAGTGGTCGAGGAATTCCACGTTCTGTTCCGGGTCCAGCGTCTCCAGCAGCGCCGAGGCCGGGTCGCCCTGGTAGCTGGCGCCGAGCTTGTCGATCTCGTCGAGCATGATCACCGGGTTCATCACCTCGACGTCCTTCAGCGCCTGCACCAGCTTGCCCGGCAGGGCGCCGATGTAGGTGCGGCGGTGGCCCTTGATCTCCGCCTCGTCGCGCATGCCGCCGACGCTGAAGCGGTAGAACGGCCGGCCGAGGCTCTCGGCGATGGACTTGCCGATGCTGGTCTTGCCCACCCCGGGCGGGCCCACCAGCAGCACGATGGAGCCGGCGATCTCGCCCTTGAAGGCGCCCACGGCGAGGAACTCGAGGATACGGTCCTTGACGTCTTCGAGGCCGGCGTGGTGCTTGTCCAGCACCTTGCGCGCGTGGGGCAGGCTGAGCTTGTCCTTGCCCAGCACGCCCCAGGGCACCGCGGTGGCCCAGTCCAGGTAGTTGCGGGTGACCGCGTATTCCGGCGAGCCGGTCTCCAGGATCGACAGTTTGTTCAGCTCTTCGTCGATGCGCTTCTTCGCCTGCTCGGGGAGGATCTTGCCTTCCAGGCGGGCGCGGAACTCGTCGGCGTCGGCGCTCTTGTCGTCCTTGGTGATGCCCAGCTCCTGCTGGATAGTCTTGAGCTGCTCCTTGAGGAAGAACTCGCGCTGGCGCTCGCCGATCTTGCGGTTGACCTCGGCCGACAGCTCCTTCTGCAGGCGCGCGACTTCCACCTCCTTGCGCAGCAGCGGCAGGACCTTCTCCATGCGCTTGAGCATCGGCACCGTGTCCAGCACCTCCTGCAGCTCGTTGCCGGGCGCGGTGGTCAGGGCCGCGGCGAAATCGGTCAGCGGCGAGGGGTCGTTGGGGTTGAAGCGGTTCAGGTAGTTCTTCAGCTCCTCGCTGTACAGCGGGTTGAGCGGCAGCAGCTCCTTGATCGCGTTGATCAGCGCCATGCCGTAGGCCTTGACCTCGTCGCTGGAGTCGCTGGGCGTGTGCGGGTAGTCCACCTCGACCAGGAACGGCGGGCGGTGGCGCTTGATCCAGCCGCGGATGCGCACCCGCGACAGGCCCTGGGCGACGAACTGCAGCTTGCCGCCTTCGCGGCTGGCGTGGTGCACGCGCACCAGGGTGCCGTGCTCGGGCAGGCTGTCGGGGTCGAAGTGGCGCGGGTCGTCCGGCGGGTTGTCCATGAAGAACAGCGCCAGGCTGTGGTGGTCGGTCTTGGCCACCAGCTCCAGGGTTTCCGCCCAGGGCTCCTCGTTGACGATCACCGGCAGCACCTGCGCGGGGAAGAACGGGCGGTTGTGGATCGGGATGACGTAGACGGTGGTCGGCAGCTTCTGGCCGGGCAGCACCAGGCCGGTCCCGGTGACCTCCTCGGCGCTGTGGATATCGTGAATCTCGTCTTGGTCGCTCATGAGGCACCTGACTGATTGAACATGACAGTCTAGATGGGGAATCGGCCCGCGACTTTCAATTCCCCGACGAGCGCGGCCTGTTGCCGGAGGTTTCCCGCGGCGGGCGCAGGAAGTCGCTGGGCGGGCGGCCGAACTGGCGGCTGAACATGGCGCTGAAGGCGCTGGGCGTGGAGTAGCCGACCTCCAGCGCCGCCTCCAGCACGCTGGCGCCGCTGCCCAGCAGTTCCAGGGCGCGCAGCAGCCGGGCCTGCTGGCGCCACTGGCCGAAGGTCAGCCCGGTGTCGCGCAGGAACCAGCGGCGCACCGTCTTGGCGTCGACCTTGGCCCGCGCGGCCCAGTCCTCCAGCCCGGCGTCCAGGCCCATGTCCCGGCACAGCCGGCGCAGGCGCGGCTCGTTGGGCAGCGGCAGGTGCAGGGGCAGCGCTGGCTCGCTGGTCAGCTCGTCGAGCAGCAGGCGCAGCACGCGGCCGTCGCGGCTGTCCGCCGGAACCTCGCCGGCGATGCCGACGGCGGCCAGGATCAGCTCGCGCAGCAGCGGCGAGATGGCCAGCACCGTGCACGCGGTGGGCAGGTGCGGCGCGCTGTCCGGCTCGATGTAGAGGGTACGCACGCGCACCTCGCCGACCATCCGCGTCCAGTGCTCGACGCCGGCGGGAACCCACAGGCCACGGTTGTCCGGCACCACCCAGAGGCCGCCGGCAGTGCCCACCACCAGCACCCCGCGCACCGCATAGAGCAGTTGCGCGCGCTGGTGGCTGTGGCTGGGCACCTGGTGGCCGTCGGCGTAGTCCAGGGCGACGGCGGTCACCGGGCCGGTGGCGTGCTGGTCGCCGTGAATGGAAGGAATGTCCGCTTCTCGCATTTCATCGCCCATTTTGCGTTAGACGGCCAGTCTCGCCCGTTACTAGCATGCTCGCCAATCCCCTCGCGCCCGGTTTTTCCCATGTCCGATTTCGCCACTGCCCTGCAACCGCTCACCGAACAGCTCACTCGCATCGCCGACCTGCTGCAGCGCAACCTGCCGCCGCAGCCGGCCCAGGCGCTGCAGCCGGAAGTGATCGCCTACCTCTGGGAATACCGCCCCCACGCCGGGGTGGCCCAGGCGCAACTGACGCCGGTGCGCGAGCCGGCGCTGATCGCCTTCGACGACCTGCGCAACGTCGAGCGGCAGAAGGCGCTGATCGAGCGCAACACCCGCCAGTTCGTGCAGGGCCGCCCGGCCAACAACGTGCTGCTCACCGGCGCCCGCGGCACCGGCAAGAGTTCGCTGGTGAAGGCCTGCCTGCACGCCTTCCACGCCGAGGGCCTGCGCCTGATCGAGGTGGACAAGGAGCACCTGGGCGACCTGCCGCAGATCATCGAGCTGGTCCGCCAGCGCCCGGAGCGCTTCATCCTGTTCTGCGACGACCTCTCCTTCGAGGACGGCGAGACCGGCTACAAGGGCCTGAAGACGGTGCTCGACGGCTCGGTGGCGGGGCAGGCCGGCAACGTGCTGATCTACGCCACCTCCAACCGCCGCCACCTGCTGGCCGAGCGCGCCGCCGACAATCTGGCCTTCTCCCGCGGCGAGAACGGCGAGCTGCACCCGGGCGAGGCGGTGGAAGAGAAGGTCTCGTTGTCCGAGCGTTTCGGCCTGTGGATTTCCTTCTATGCCTTCAGCCAGGACGAATACCTGGAGGCGGTGGCGCGCTGGCTGCAGTCCCACGGCCTGGGCGAGGAGGCCATCGAGGCCAGCCGTGCCGAGGCGATCCGTTGGGCCACCCACCGTGGCTCGCGCTCCGGGCGCATCGCCGCGCAGTTCGCCCGCGACTACGCCGGGCGCCACGCCGGCTGACCGGCGCGGCTGGGCAGGGCCGCGCAACTTCGCTAGAGTGCGGGAAAGCCACGCACGCCTCCTGCCGATGTTGCACGCACGTCTCGCTCGCCTGCCCGAGCAGTCCCATGCCCACGACCACGAACATCACCAACTGGTGATGGCCCTGGCCGGCCGCGCCGAGTTCGAGGTCGACGGGCGCGGCGGCGAGGTCTGCCGCATGCGCGCCTGCCTGGTGCCGGGCGATGCCCGGCACGCCTTCGCCGGCACGGGCGACAACCGCATGCTGATCCTCGACCTGCAGGCGCCAGGGGTGGCGGACGAGGACCGCGAGCTGCTGGCAAGGCTGTTCGAGGCACCGCGCTACCCGACGCTGGATGCCGACTTCCAGAACCTGCTCAGCTACGCCGGCGCGGAACTGGCGCGCTACGGCAGCGACCCGCTGCTGGCCAGGGCGCTGGGCGGCGTGCTGCTGCGCGCCCTACACCTGCGCCTGTTCGGCGAGACGCCCCGGCCGGCCACCGGCCCGCTGGACATGCAGCGCCTGGACGGGCACATCCGCAGCCACCTGGCGCGGCGCATCACGGTGGCCGAACTGGCCCAGGTGGCCTGCCTGAGCCCCAGCCATTTCCACGCCCAGTTCAAGGACAGCGTCGGCCTGACGCCGCACCAGTACCTGCTCAAGCAGCGCCTGGACGCCGCCGCGCGCCTGCTGCGCGAGACCGACCTGCCGCTGGTGCGGGTGGCGGAAGAGTGCGGTTTCTCCAGCCAGAGCGCCCTGACCACGGCGATGCGCCGCTACCTGGGGCTCACGCCAGGGGCGCTGCGCCGCGGCTGAGCCGGCCGCCTCAGGGACCGGCGATGTCGCGGGAGTCGACCTCGGCGCGGTAGCCGGGGCCGACGTCGAAGAGCACGAAGTAGGGCACCGCCGGGCGCTGGAAGGTCAGGCTGGAGTCGGCGCCCAGGCGTTCTTCCAGCAGCGTCTGGCCGTCATGGCCGAGGACCCGCAGCTTCACGCCCTGCGCCTGGCTGCCGTCGCTGAAGCCGCCCAGGCAGCGGATGCGCTCGGCGTCCAGGGCCTTGCATTCGAGGAAGGGCGCGTGGGCCAGGGCCACTGGGGTGAGGCCCAGCAGGAGGAGGGGAAGCAGGGCTTTCATTGGGATGCTCCTTGGCGGTCGAGCCAGGCCACCAGCGACGGGGAGGCCTCGGCGAGGGGCAGGCTGGCCTGGTGCACGCTGCCGTCCCAGGCTTCGACGGTCAGCCACAGCTGGTCGTCGGCGCGGGCGCGTGGCGGCACCGCCACCTCGGTGAACTGCTGGTACGGGCTGCCGCTGAGCAGCGCGCCGGGGGCGCTCAGGCTGTAGGGCCGGCCGATGCGCAGGTAGGCCGCGCGGATGCGCTGCTCGCAGCCCTGGCACCAGGCCAGGGTGAAGGCCTTGAGGTGGCCGGCGCGGCCTTCGTCCTCGGGGTCGCCGACTTCCCATTCGGCCAGGCGCGCGTGCCAGGGGCCGACCTGCAGTTCGCCGACCTCGCGTTCGCCCAGGCCGGTGAGGCCGCGGTCGACGCGGGCGTCGTGGAGGAACGCCGGCAGGTAGCCGAGGGGGATCAGCACCAGCAGGGCGCTGAGGTGGAAGCGCCAGCGCAGCCACTGGCGGCGCTGGCGCGAAGATTGACGGGCGGGCATGGCGTTCACTCCGTGAGGGCCGCGGTGCGTTGCGGGGCGCGTTGCTTCTTCAACTGCTTGGCGGTGGCCAGCAGGGTGCGCTTGCTCCAGATCTGCAGGCCGCTGAGCACCATCAGGCTGAGCAGCAGGCCGAAGGCGAACCAGATCAGTTTCACCCAGAGCCCGCCGAAATCGCCCACGTGCAGCGGGCGCATGGATTCGCTGAAGAACTCCAGGCCGCTGCGGTCGCCCAGGCGCCGGGTGGCGGCCAGGCTGCCGTCGTAGGGGTTGACCTTGGCGCGCTCGAACAGCAGCGGGAACCAGCCGTGGCCGAGCAGGCCGATGGGCGCGAAGGCGTCGCCCGGCAGCGTCAGGTAGCGCGGCTCGAAGCCGGGAATCTCGCGCTGCGCGACGGCCAGCGCCTGGTCCAGGCCGATGCGCGGCGGCGGCCCGCCGTCGACGCCCGGCGGCACCTGCTCGGGCTGGATGATGGCCGGCACGCCCTCGCTGGAGATGGAAATGGCGTTGTCGTAGAGCACCGCCTGGACCAGGAACCAGGTGCCGCTGACGGCGATCACCGCGATGAACCAGATCGACCAGATGCCGGTCAGGCGGTGGAAGTCGCCCCAGAAGATGCGCGCGCCCTGGTTCAGGCGCAGGCGCGGGGCGAGGAAGCCGCGCCAGAAGCGCTTGTAGACCACCAGCCCGGTGACCAGCGAGGCCAGCATCGGCAGGCCCAGCAGCGTCACCAGGTACCAGCCCCAGCTGTAGCCGTGGCTGAAGGGCACCAGCCACCAGCCGTGCAGGGCGCGGGTGAAGTTGCGGAAGTCGAACAGCGGCGCCTCGCCCTGGATGGCGCCGCTGTACGGGTTGACGTAGAGGGTGGCGTTGCGCGCGTCCGGGTAGCTGACCTGGGCTTCTATGGCGAAGTGCCTTTCGCTCGGCACGTGCAGGCCTTGCACATGGGCCTGCGGCTGCTGGCGCCGGACCGCGGCCAGCAGGGCGTCGTAGCCCAGGCGCTGGGCGTCGCCGGGCGGCGCGTTGGCGCGGATGGCCGGGTTGGCCAGCCAGACGATCTCCTGGCTGACGGTGGCCAGGGTGCCGGTGATGCACACCAGGAAGACGAAGAACCAGATGGGCAAGGCCAGCCAGCTGTGGATCAGGAACCAGTTCCTGGCACGGGATTTCTTGGACATGGGGGCTTCAGGCTTCACGCAGTGGAGGAGGCGGCGATGCCGCCGGGGCCCCGCCATTGGCCGGGGATTCTATGGATAAGGACGGATGAGACGGAGAAATCGGCCAGTGGGTTTGCAATAAATTATTTCATCGCTCCGGTTGCCGGTTTTGCCCCGCTCGTTCGTCTTCATTAGAGAAAGCCGCAATGGCGGCCCGGAAAAGGACTCTTTCGTGACCCTCCACCCTCGCTTCCCCGACGCGGCCGCCGACGACCGGCCCGAGGTCCTGCCGCTGGCGCTGCGCCGCGAACTGCGCCCGGCGCGCAAGCTGCTCGAACGCGCCGGCCTGCGTTGCAGCCTGCCGCGCCTGAAGGTACTGGACGTGCTCTGTTCCGGCGGCTTCTACAGCGTGTCGGCGCTGCACCAGCGCCTGCTGGACGAAGCCGCGCCCATCTCGCCCAACTGCGTGCGCCAGACCTTGCGCCGGCTGCATGCCAGCGGCGTGCTGCGTCGCGATGCGCAGCGCCGCTACGGCCTGGAGACAGAGCTGTTGGCTTAGGGCCCAGGGGTTCGTGGACGAACGATTGACGTGTCGGCCGGCCAACCCGGTCTACAGTTGAAGTGTCGATCATTCGTTGAAAGAACCTGAGGGAGTGTAGCCATGAGCCAGCTGTTCGAGCCCCTGACCCTGCGCCAACTGACCTTGCCTAACCGCATCGGCGTTTCCCCCATGTGCCAGTACTCGGCCGAGGACGGCCTGGCCAACGACTGGCACCTGGTGCACCTGGGCAGCCGCGCCGTGGGTGGCGCCGGCCTGGTCCTGGTGGAGGCCACCGCGGTGGTTCCGGAGGGGCGCATCACCGACCGCGACCTGGGCCTGTGGAAGGACGAGCAGGTCGAGCCCCTGCGGCGCATCACCCGTTTCATCGAATCCCAGGGCGCTGTGGCCGGCATCCAGCTGGCCCACGCCGGGCGCAAGGCCAGCACCTACGCGCCCTGGCTGGGCAAGCCGGGGAGCATGCCGGTGGCCGAGGGCGGCTGGGTGCCGTTTGCGCCGTCGGCCATTGCCTTCGACCCCAAGCACACCACGCCCACGGCGCTGACCGAGGCGCAGATGGCCGAAGTCACTCAGGCCTTCGTCCGTTCCGCCGAGCGCGCCCTGGCGGCGGGCTTCAAGGTGGTGGAGGTGCACGCGGCCCACGGCTACCTGCTGCACCAGTTCCTCTCGCCGCTGTCCAACCAGCGCCGCGATCAGTACGGCGGCTGTTTCGAGAACCGCATCCGCTACCTGCTGGAAGTGACCCAGGCGGTGCGCGAGGTGTGGCCTGAAGAACTACCGCTGCTGGTGCGCCTGTCGGCCACCGACTGGGTGGAGGACGGCTGGAACCCCGACGAGACGGTGGCGCTGGCCCGGCGCCTGAAGGACCTGGGCGTCGACCTGATCGACGTGTCTTCCGGCGGCACCGCGGTGAACGCCGAGATTCCGGTGGGCCCGGGCTACCAGACGCAGTTCGCCGAGCGCGTGCGCAAGGAGGCCGAGATAGCCAGCAGCACCGTCGGCATGATCACCGAGCCGGTGCAGGCCGAGCACATCCTGCGCACCGGCCAGGCCGACCTGATCCTGCTGGCCCGCGAGCTGCTGCGCGAGCCCTACTGGCCGCTCAACGCCGCCGACGAGCTGGGCGGCCAACAGGTGCCCTGGCCGGCGCAGTACCTGCGCGCGGCCCAGCGCGGCACGCCGATGCGCAAACCCCTGGGCGAAGCCTGAGGCCATGGCGCGCCGTCCGTCGGGCGGCGCGCCAGCACTTTCGTACAACAGAATGTGAAATGGATCGCATGCAGGCATTTTGCTGCTATGCTCCGCCGCAACGCGTCAGGACGACGCACTTCCCACTGGTACACGCATGGACGCACGCACCCCACCCGCCGCCGTGCCGGAATCGGAGATCGCCCTGCTGGCGAACATCCTGGCCCTGGCGACGCGCAACATGTCCGCCCTCAGCACCCTGATCGGCCAGCTTTCCCTGGAGCTGGGCCGCAGCGCCGACCCGCACCTGCAGCAGGTCGGCCAGCGCGCCCTGAACGACATCGCCCAACTGGCCGGCGACCTGGAAACCCAGTGGGAGCTGATCGGCAGCCTGGCGCGCTTCTGCCCGCTGCTCAAGCGCAGCCAGCTCAAGCCCGAGCCGCTGCTGACGGAAATCCACATCACCGAGCTGCCCAGCGCCGAATGAGCCTTTGATCGGGATCAGGCCCTGGCCGCTGGGGCGGGACTAGCCTGTCCTGACCATTCCCCGAAAGGAGCCCGGCCATGAAAGCCCTGGTCTACCGCGGTGTCGGCGACATCGCCCTGGAAGAGCGCCCCGACCCCGAACTGCAGGCGCCCGGCGACGCCGTGGTACGCCTGGTCCGCACCACGCTCTGCGGCACCGACCTGCACATCATCAAGGGCGACGTGCCGGCCTGCAAACCCGGCCGCATTCTCGGCCACGAGGGCGTCGGGGTGGTCGAGCAGGTCGGCGCGGCGGTCAGCCAGTTCAAGCCCGGCGACCGCGTGCTGATCTCCTGCATCAGCGCCTGCGGCAAGTGCGACTTCTGCCGCAAGGGCATGACCTCGCACTGCCGCACCGGCGGCTGGATCCTCGGCCACCTGATCGACGGCACCCAGGCCGAGAAGGTGCGCATCCCCCACGCCGACACCAGCCTCTACCACCTGCCCGCCGAGGCGGACGAGGAGGCCATGGTGATGCTCAGCGACATCCTCCCCACGGGCTTCGAATGCGGCGTGCTCAACGGCCGCGTGCAGCCTGGCGGCAACATCGCCATCGTCGGCGCCGGCCCGGTGGGCCTGGCCGCGCTGCTCACCGCGCAGTTCTACTCGCCGGCGCGGATCATCATGATCGACCTGGACGACAACCGTCTGGAAGTGGCGAAGGGCTTCGGCGCCACCGACTGCTTCAATGCCGGCGACCCGCAACTGCTGGAGAAGGTGAAGGCGCTGACCGACGGCCTGGGCGTGGACAGCGCGGTGGAAGCGGTGGGCGTGCCGAGCACCTTCAGCCTGTGCGAGGAGCTGATCGCACCTGGCGGCGACATTGCCGTGCTGGGCGTGCACGGGGTGCCGGTGGAGTTGCACCTGGAGCGCCTGTGGTCGCACAACATCACCCTGCGCACCCGCCTGGTGGACGCGGTGACCACGCCGATGCTGCTCAAGAGCGTGCAGGCCGGCAAGCTGCAGCCCGAACAGCTGATCACCCACCGCTTCGCCCTGGACGACATCCTCCAGGCCTACGAGACCTTCGGCAAGGCGGCGCAGAACAAGGCGTTGAAGGTGATTATCGAGGTTTGATGGCGGGGGGCTTTTCGTATTTTCGTAGGAGCGAGCTTGCTCGCGAACCGTGCATTCCTGCGATGTTGGCGTGATGGATTGACTCCGCTCCCTCTCCCCAACCCTCTCCCTGAAGGGAGAGGGGGCCTTATGGTTTGAAGCGCAACATCGATGCTCGCCGGTTAGCACCACACGTTTCCGCAGGCACGGATAGCTCCCTCTCCCTTCGGAGCGGGGCGCGCAGCCAGGGCGGGGGGAGAGGGTTGGTGGGGCTAGCGCAAACCTTCCAGCCCCAGGCCAACCTCACCACCCCAACTGCTTATGCAACCCAAGGGCGTCGTAGTAATCCCCCTGGTAGACGATCTTGCCGTCCTTGACCTTCACATAACTCACACCGTCGAACGACAGCGGCTTGTTGGTCGCCGGCGTCTGCGCGTCCCAGGCGCCGGTGTTGGTGCCGCTGAAGGTCCACTGGAAGGCGATGCCGTCCTTGTCGACGATGGGCTTGCCGTTCATCTTCCACTTCAGGTCCGGCACGGCGCCGACGAAGACCTTGATCACGTTGTCCCGCGCGGCCTCGCGGCCCTTCTGCGGGGTGCCGACGGTGACGTCGAAGTACTCCGCGTCCTTGGCCAGGTAGCCGGCGGCCTTCTCGGCGTCGTGGGCGTTCCACGCGGCCATGTAGGCGTCGATTATCTGTTTTGGTGTTTCCTGGGATGAAGAGCTGCCAGCCTGGGCCAGGCCGGCGAGGGTGAACAGCGACAGCAGGTAGAACGCTCTGACGAGGTGACGCATGCTTGCCTCCGTTGCGGGCGCGCCCGCGGGTTGTGGGCCGGGTGGCCCTGGGTGCGGGGAAGGCGCTGGGCCCCCGCGAAGGCGGGAGCCCGGCGACTTGCCTCAGTGCTTGAACATCACATGACGAACGGCGGTGTAGTCCTCCAGCCCGTACATGGACATGTCCTTGCCGTAGCCGGAAAGCTTCATGCCGCCATGGGGCATCTCGGTGGTCAGCATGAAGTGAGTGTTGACCCAGGTGCAACCGTACTGCAGGCGGGCCGCCAGGCGGTGGGCGCGGCCGATGTCGCTGGTCCACACCGAGCTGGCCAGGCCGTAGTCGGAGTCGTTGGCCCAGGCCAGCGCCTGCGCCTCGTCGTCGAACTCGGTGACCGAGACCACCGGGCCGAAGATCTCGCGGCGCACCACTTCGTCGTCCTGGCGGGCGCCGGCCAGCACGGTCGGCTCGAAGAAGAAGCCGGGGCGGTCGGCGCGCTTGCCGCCGGTGACCACCTCGATGTGCGGCCGCTGGCGGGCACGCTCGACGAAGCCGATGACGCGCTCCAGGTGCTGCTCGGTGATGACCGGGCCCAGTTCGGTGTCCGGGTCGTCCTGCTCGCCGTAGCGGATGCTGGCGACGGCTTCGCCCAGTTTCTCCACGAATTTGGCGTAGATGCCCTTCTGCGCGTAGATGCGGCAGGCGGCGGTGCAGTCCTGGCCGGCGTTGTAGAAGCCGAAGGTGCGGATGCCTTCCACGGCGGCGTCGATGTCGGCGTCGTCGAAGATGATCACCGGGGCCTTGCCGCCCAGTTCCATGTGCATGCGCTTCACGGTGTCGGCGGTGCCGGCGATGATGCGGCTGCCGGTGGCGACCGAGCCGGTCAGCGAGACCATGCGCACCTTCGGGTGGGTGGTCAGCGGCTCGCCGACGCTCGGGCCGCGGCCGAAGACCAGGTTGACCACGCCGGCGGGGAAGATGTCGGCCATCAGCTCGGCCAGGCGCAGGGCGGTCAGCGGCGTCTGCTCGGAGGGCTTGAGCACCACGGTGTTGCCGGCGGCCAGGGCCGGGCCGAGTTTCCACGCGACCATCATCAGCGGGTAGTTCCAGGGCGCGATGGAGGCCACCACGCCGATCGGGTCGCGGCGGATCATCGAGGTGTGCCCGGGCAGGTATTCGCCGGCGGCGGAACCCTGCAGGCAGCGGCTGGCGCCGGCGAAGAAGCGGAACACGTCGGCGATGGCCGGCAGTTCGTCGTTCAGCGCGGCGCTGTAGGGCTTGCCGCAGTTGTTGGATTCCAGGCGCGCCAGTTCCTCGGCGTGGGCGTCGATGGTGTCGGCCAGTTTCAGCAGCAGCAGCGAGCGGTCCTTCGGCGCGGTCTGCGACCAGGCGTCGAAGGCGGCGTCGGCGGCCTGCACGGCGGCGTCGACCTGGGCCGGGGTGGCCTCGGCGATCTCCACCAGGGTGGTGCCCTGGGAGGGGTTGAGCACGGCGAGCTTCTCGCCTTCGCCAGCGACCAGTTGGCCGTTGATCAGCAGTTTGGTTTGCATTCTTGAAGTCCTCTTGGTCAGGAGCTTGTGGCGTAATCGTTGGTCTTTCTTGTGGGGCCGCCGGTTTCGGCAGTCCTGAGGGGGTCTGTTATGTCGGAGCGGGGGCTTTTCCCTCTCCCCCCGCCCTGGCTGCGCGCCCCGCTCCGAAGGGAGAGGGAGCCGTACGTGCCGGCTGAGGCCTTGGTTTCCTCCTGCTCCGATCAAGTCCCCTCTCCCTTCAGGGAGAGGGTTAGGGAGAGGGCCGCACGGCACCGTAGTCACTTGCCACTCCCCGCCACGCCCTCGCCACCCTTGGTCAGGTAGTAGGCGCCGAGGATCGGCAGCATGGTCACCAGCATCACCAGCATGGCCACCACGTTGGTCACCGGCACGTCGCGCGGGCGCGTCAGCTGGTTGAGCAGCCAGATCGGCAGGGTGCGCTCGTGGCCGGCGGTGAAGGTGGTGACGATGATCTCGTCGAAGGACAGCGCGAAGGCCAGCATGCCGCCGGCCAGCAGGGCCGAGCCGAGGTTCGGCAGGATCACGTAGCGGAAGGTCTGCCAGCCGTCGGCGCCCAGGTCCATCGAGGCTTCGATCAGGCTGTGGGAGGTGCGGCGGAAACGGGCGATCACGTTGTTGTAGACGATCACCACGCAGAAGGTCGCGTGGCCGATGACGATGGTCAGGAAGCCCGGCTCGATGCCCAGCGTCTTGAACGCCGAGAGCAGCGCGATGCCGGTGATGATGCCGGGCAGGGCGATGGGCAGGATCAGCATCAGCGAGATGCCTTCCTTGCCGAAGAAGTCGCGGCGGTACAGCGCGGCCGCGGCCAGGGTGCCCAGGAGCATGGCGATCAGGGTGGCGATGCAGGCGATCTTCAGCGACAGGCTGATCGACTCCAGCACGTCCTGGCGGCCGAAGGCGACGCTGAACCAGTGCAGGGTGAAGCCCTGCGGCGGGAAGCTGAACGCGGCGTCTTCGGTGTTGAAGGCGTACATGAAGATGATCAGGATCGGGAAGTGCAGGAACACCAGCCCGCCCCAGGCGGCGGCTTTCAGACCCCAGGAAGCCTTCTCTTGAGATGAGGAGTCAGAGTGCATCGAAGGCCCCCAGGCGTTTGACGATGGACAGGTACACGGCGATCAGCACGATCGGCACCAGGGTGAAGGCGGCGGCCATCGGCATGTTGCCGATCGCGCCCTGCTGGGCATAGACCATGCTGCCGATGAAGTAGCCCGGCGGGCCCACCAGTTGCGGCACGATGAAGTCGCCGAGGGTCAGGCTGAAGGTGAAGATCGAGCCGGCGGCGATGCCCGGGATCGACAACGGCAGGATGACCTGCGCGAAGGTCTGCCGCGGGTGCGCGCCCAGGTCCGCGCTGGCTTGCAGCAGCGACGGCGGCAGGCGCTCCAGGGAAGCCTGGATCGGCAGGATCATGAACGGCAGCCAGATGTACACGAACACCAGGAAGCGCCCCAGGTTCGAGGTGGACAGGGTGTTGCCGCCCACGCCGGGCACGTCCATCAGCAGGTCCAGCAGCCATTGCAGGCCGAGGTGGTGTACGAACCACATGGCCACGCCGCCCTTGGCCAGCAGCAGGGTCCAGGCGTAGGCCTTGACGATGTAGCTGGCCCACATCGGCATCATCACCGCGATGTAGAAGAAGGCCTTGGTCTTGCCGCTGGTGTAGCGCGCCATGTAGTAGGCGATGGGGAAGGCCACCACGCCGCTGGCGATGGACACCGCGACCGCCATCGTCAGGGTGCGCTGGATGATGTCGAAGTTGGCCGGGGTGAACAGGGCGGCGAAGTTGGCCCAGGTCAGGTCCGGCGTCACCGTCATGGTGAAGTCGTCGAAGGTATAGAAGCCCTGCCACATCAGGGTCAGCAGCGAGCCCAGGTAGATGGCGCCGAACCACAGCAGCGGCGGCACCAGCAGCAGCGAAAGGTACAGCGTCGGCTTGCGGTACAGCAGGTTGGACAGCCGGCGCAGCGGGCCGTTGCCGGCCATGGGCGCCTGCGCGTTCATCGTCAGTTCCATCTCAGGCGCCCTCGTTCAGCGCCACCATGGCCTCGCGCGCCCAGCGCGCAGTGACGCGCTGCCCCGGCTGGTGGGCCACGGCGGCGGCGTCCCACTGGCTGTTGGCCTGGCTCAGGCAGAGGTTCTGGCCGTTGTCCAGGCGGATTTCGTAGCGGGTGGCGGCGCCCTGGTACTGGATGTCGTGCAGCAGGCCGCTGATCTCCAGGTCGCCGGCGCCGCGTTCGCCGTTGGCGAAGCGAATGTGCTCGGGGCGGATGGAGAACGGCTGGGTGTTGCCGGTGAGGCTCTGGGCCAGGTCGCCGCGCAGCACGTTGGAGGTGCCGACGAACTCGGCGACGAAGGGCGTGGCCGGTTGCATGTACAGGTTGCGCGGGGTGTCGACCTGCTCGATGCGGCCCTTGTTGAACACCGCCACGCGGTCGGACATCGACAGCGCTTCGCTCTGGTCGTGGGTGACGAAGATGAAGGTGATGCCCAGCTGGCGCTGCAGCTTCTTCAGCTCGCTCTGCATCTGCTCGCGCAGCTTCAGGTCCAGCGCGCCCAGGGGTTCGTCCAGCAGCAGCACCCGCGGGCGGTTGACCAGGGCGCGGGCCAGGGCTACGCGCTGGCGCTGACCGCCGGAGAGCTGCACCGGCTTGCGGCTGCCGTAGCCGCCGAGGGCGACCATGCCCAGGGCTTCCTCGGCGCGCTTGAGGCGTTCGGCCTTGCCCACGCCTTTCACCTTCAGGCCGTAGGCGACGTTCTCCAGCACGTTCATGTGCGGGAACAGCGCGTAGTCCTGGAACACGGTGTTGACGTCGCGCTGGTATGGCGGCAGGCCGGCGGCCTCCTCGCCATGGATGCGGATGGAGCCGGCGGAGGGCTGTTCGAAACCGGCGATCAGGCGCAGGCAGGTGGTCTTGCCCGAGCCCGAGGGGCCGAGCATGGAGAAGAACTCGCCGTCCTTGATGTCGATGGATACCCGGTCGACGGCTTTCACCTCGCCGAACTGGCGGGAGACCTGGGTGAATTGAACAGCGGGGGTGGTCATGGGGCACGCTCCAGGGGCAGGAATTCGGCGTGCGAAGGCCCTGCCCGGAAAAATCGGGTGAATCAGAAACGGATGTCGGGATAGCGGGACGTAGGATGGGTTGAGCGAAGCGATACCCATCGATGGGGCATCGCTCCGCGGTGATGGGTTTCGCGGAGCTCAACCCATCCTACGAATGTCCCTGTGGCGCTGGCTTAGCGGCCGCCCATGATCGCGATGTAGTCCTGGGTCCAGCGGCTATACGGGACGAACTTGCCGCCCTCGGCCTGCGGGGTCTTCCAGAAGGCGATCCTGGCGAACTGGTCGAAGCCGTTGGTGGCGCAGCCTTCGGCGCCGAGCAGCTCGCTGGCCTTGCAGCCTTCCGGCGCGGCCGGCACCGAGCCGAACCAGGCGGCGACGTCGCCCTGCACCTTGGGCTCCAGCGACCAGTTCATCCACTTGTAGGCGCAGTTCGGGTGCGCGGCCTCGGCGTGCAACATGGTGGTGTCGGCCCAGCCGGTGACGCCTTCCTTCGGGAACACGGTGGCGATCGGCTGCTTCTCGCCCTTCAGCGCGTTGGCCTGGTACGGCCAGGAGCTGGAGGCGGCCACGCCCTCGTTCTTGAAGTCGCTCATCTGCACGGTCGCGTCGTGCCAGTAGCGGTGGATCAGCGAATGCTGCTTGCGCAGCAGGTCGAGCACGGCGCCGTACTGCGCCTCGGTCAGCTGGTACGGGTCCTGGATGCCCAGTTCCGGCTGGGTGCTCTTCAGGTACAGCGCGGCGTCGGCGATGTAGATCGGGCCGTCGTAGGCCTGCACGCGGCCCTTGTTCGGCTTGCCGTCGGGCAGGTCCTGCGCCTGGAACACCACGCTCCAGCTGTCCGGCGCCTTGGGGAAGACCTTGGTGTTGTACATCAGCACGTTCGGGCCCCACTGGTACGGGGTGCCGTAGGTCTTGCCGTTGACGGTGTACCAGGGCGCGTCCTTCAGGCGCGCGTCGACGTTCTTCCAGTTGGGGATCAGCCCGGGGTCGATCGGCTGCACGCGCTTGCCGTAGATCAGCCGCAGCGAGGCGTCGCCGGAGGCGGTGACCAGGTCGTAGCCGCCCTTGGCCATCAGGCTGACCATCTCGTCGGAGGTGGCGGCGGTCTTCACGTTGACCTGGCAGCCGGTGTCCTTCTCGAACTGGGTGACCCAGTCGTAGGCCTTGTCGGATTGGCCGCGTTCGATGTAGCCCGGCCAGGCGATGATGTCCAGGCGGCCTTCACCGGCGCCGACCGCCTTGATGGCGTCGGCGGCCTGTACGCCGGCGCTGGCCAGCAGGGCGGTGGTGATGGCGCTGAACAGTGCTGTCTTGCGCATGCGATGTCTCCCTCGTTTGTTGTCTCTATTGGTGGGGCAGTGTCAATCGAGCAACGGCCCTCGCGCGGCGTACCGCCGGGGCATTTCTTATGTGCCGGCGGGCGGGCCCGCCGGGGCGTTCAATCCAGGCGGTCGCCGTGGCGGGCCATGATGTGGCGCACCACGCTGTAGTCCTGCAGCGAGTCGCTGGATAGGTCCTTGCCGTAGCCCGAGCGCTTGAGGCCGCCGTGGGGCATCTCGCTGGCGAGCATGAAATGGGTGTTGATCCAGGTGCAGCCATATTGCAGGCGGTTGGCGATCTGGAAGGCCTTGTCCAGGTTCTGCGTCCACACCGAGGAGGCCAGGCCGTACTCGGAGTCGTTGGCCCAGTCCACCGCCTGCTCCAACTGGTCGAAGCGGGTGACCGTGACCACCGGGCCGAACACCTCGCGCTGGACGATCTCGTCCTGCTGCTTGCAGCCGGCCAGCAGCGTGGGCTGGTAGTAGAAGCCAGGGCCGGAGTGCACGGCGGCGCCGGTCACGCGCTCGATGTGCGGCTGGCCCAGGGCGCGTTCGACGAAGCTGGCCACGCGGTCGCGCTGGCGGGCGCTGATCAGCGGGCCGATCTCGTTGTCCTGATCGCGCTTGCGGGCGAAGCGGATGCTCGCCACCGCCTCGCCCAGCTCGGCCACCAGGCGGTCGTGGATGCCGGCCTGGGCGTAGATGCGGCAGGCGGCGGTGCAGTCCTGCCCGGCGTTGTAGTAGCCGTGGGTGCGCACGCCCTGGACGACCGCCTCGATATCGGCGTCGTTGCAGACGATGACCGGCGCCTTGCCGCCCAGCTCCAGGTGGGTGCGCTTCAGGGTGCGCGCGGCGGCCTGGAGAATCTTCTGCCCGGTGACGATATCGCCGGTCAGCGAGACCATGCGCACCCGCGGGTGGCCGACCAGGTGGCTGCCGACGTTCTCGCCGCCGCCGCAGACGATGTTGAGCACGCCCGGCGGGAGGATGTCCGCCAGCGCCGGGGCCAGCGCCAGGATCGACAGCGGGGTGTGCTCGGAAGGCTTGAACACCAGGGTGTTGCCGGCGGCCAGGGCCGGGGCGATCTTCCACGCCGCCATCATCAGCGGGTAGTTCCAGGGCGCGATGGAGGCCACCACGCCCACCGGGTCGCGGCGCACCATGCTGGTGTGCCCGGGCACGTACTCGCCGGCCAGCTGGCCCTGCTGGCAGCGCACGGCGCCGGCGAAGAAGCGGAACACGTCGGCGGTGGCGGGGATGTCGTCCTGCCGCGCCAGGTGCAGCGGCTTGCCGCAGTTCAGGGACTCCAGGCGGGCGAGGGCGTCGGCGCGCTTGTCGATGGCGTCGGCGATGGCCAGCAGCGCGGCGGAGCGCTGCGCCGGGGTGGTCCGCGACCAGGCCGGGAAGGCGCGCTGGGCGGCGTCGATGGCCTGTTCGATCTGCTCGGGGGAAGCATCGGCGACCGAGACCAGGGTTTCGCCGCTGGCGGGGTTGAGGATCGCCTCGGCAAGGCCCTGGCCGGGCGTCAGCTGACCGTCGATCAGCAGCTCGGTGTACAGGGTCGGGGTGCTCGCCAGGGCGTTCATCTTCGCGGCTCTTTTCTTCTCGGTCTTGTTTTCGGGGGCCATGGGCTGCTCCGGTGGGTTGCCCGGCCCTTCTGTATGAAGCCAGAGACTAGATTCCGGGCCTGAGGTCGACAAATTCTAAATACTGAAAGTGGCATTCGATTAAATCGAATGCTGCTAGATGGAAGGCCGCTTGGCGTTGGGCTGCTCGCGGGCCACGGTGAGGAACGGGTCCACCAGCGCCGGCCGCGCCGTGCCGCGGCGCCAGGCCAGGCCGACGTCCAGCGGCTCGCCCAGGTCCACCAGCGGGCGCGCCTCGATGATGTCGCCTTCGAGCGACCAGGGGCGGTAGGTCATGTCCGGCTGGATCGACAGGCCGAGGCCGGCGGCCACCAGGCTCCGCACGGCCTCCACCGAGGCGGTGCGCAGCGTCACCTGCGGCACCAGCCCGGCGCGCGACCAGATGCGCTGGGTGTGCAGGCCCATCTCGTCGGCGTTGAGCTGGATCAGCGGCTCCCCGGCGACGTCCGCCAGGCCGATGCTGTCGCGCTCCAGCAGCGGATGCTGGGCCGGCAGCCAGAGACGGTGCGGCGAGTGGGTGAGCACCTCGGTCTGCAGGGCGTGGCGGTCCTCCAGGTTGGAGAGGATCAGCACGCCGACGTCGATCTCGCCGCTCACCAGCAGGTGCTCTATATAAGGCCGCTCGTCCTCCACCACGCGCGTCTGCACGTTGGGGTAGGCGCGCTGGAAGCGGGTGATCAGGTCGGCCAGGTAGTAGCCGGCGACCAGGCTGGTCACGCCGATGGTCAGGCTTCCGGCGACCTTGTCGGTGCTCTGCTGCAGGCTGCGCTTGGCGTTTTCCACCGTGGCCAGGATCAGGTGCGCCTGGCGCAGGAACTGGTGGCCCTGGTGGGTGAGCGTCATGCCCTTGGCGTGGCGCTCGAACAGGCGCACGCCGATTTCCTCCTCCAGTTGCTGGATGGCCAGGGTCAGGGTGGACTGGGAAATGAACACCGCCTGGGCGGCGGCGGAGATCGAACCGGTCTCGGCGACGGCGATGAAATGGCGGATCTGGCGCAGGGTCATCATGGGTGGCGGGCCATGGCTTTTGTGCTTTATCGAAAATCTATAGGAGCATTCTTTTAAATCGAATGAAAGCTCGCCGCGCACTCTGCTGGGCGCTCTTCGTAGGATGGGTTGAGCCTGCGAAACCCATCGGGCCACGGTGATGGGTATCGCTTCGCTCAACCCATCCTACGGTGGCATTCTCTTGCACCTGTAGGAGCAACTGTCTTGCCGTCTGCGCCGAGGTGCTTTTCGTAGGATGGGTTGAGCTTGCGAAACCCATCGGGCCGCGGTAACGGGTATCGCTTCGCTCAACCCATCCTACGGCGGCATTCTCTTGCACCTGTAGGAGCAACTGTCTTGCCATCTGCGCCGAGGTGCTTTTCGTAGGATGGGTTGAGCCTGCGAAACCCATCGGGCCGCGGTGATGGGTATCGCTTCGCTCAACCCATCCTACGACGACGTTCTCCTGCACCTGTAGGAGCGGGCCCTGCCCGCGATTCGCCCGGCCCAGCAATATCCCGAAGCACTCTGCGCCTGCGCACATACGGGGGCGGGCGCTAGAGTCGAGGTTTCCCTCAACCGACCCAGGAGACCGCCATGAACACCCGTGGCCTGCTCGACCAACTGCTCAAATCCGGCCAGGAACTCCTGCAGAACAAGGGGCTCGCCCAGACCGGCGGCCAAGCCCAGGCCGGGCAGGGCGCCGGCAAGGGCGGCCTAGACCTCGGCAGCCTGCTCTCCGGCGCCGGTGGCGGCGCCCTGGCCGCCGGCGCGCTGGGCCTGCTGCTGGGCAGCAAGAAGGCGCGGAAGATGGGCGGCAAGGTCGTCACCTACGGCGGCCTGGCCGCCCTCGGGGTGATCGCCTACAAGGCCTACGGCAACTGGCAGCGCCAGCAGGCCAGCGCGCCGCGCGGCGAACCGCAGACCGTCGACCGTCTGCCGCCGGTGGAAGCCGAGGCCCACAGCCACGCCATCCTCCGCGCCCTGGTGGCGGCAGCCAAGGCCGATGGCCATATCGACGCCCGCGAACGCCAGTTGATCGACGGCGAGATCGCCAAGCTTACCGGCGACCTAGAGCTGCAGGGCTGGCTCGACCGCGAACTGGCCAAGCCGCTGGACCCGCGGGAAGTGGCGGGGGCCGCGCAGAGCGAGGAAATGGCCGCCGAGATGTACCTGGCCAGCCTGCTGATGGTCGACGAGGAGAACTACATGGAACGCGCCTACCTCGACGAACTGGCCCGCCAGCTGAGCCTCGACCCGGGCCTCAAGGCCGAGCTGGAAGCCCAGGCGCAGAAGGCCCTGCAGGCACTTCCGGCCTGATTCTCAGCGCGCCCCTGAATAGTCCCGGACGGCATTGGCGGAATCCGCCACCGGGACTATCGTTGCCTGACTGCAACCACGCCGAGGGCGCTGCCATGAACACCACGGATCTGCTGGAACAACTGCTGCGGGCCGGCCAGGGCGCGCAGGCGCAACAGGGCGGCGCAGGCGGCCTGGGAGGCCTTGGCGGGTTGCTCGGCGGCCTGCTCGGCGGAGCCACCGGCGGCGCAGCGGCCGGAGGCCTGGGCGGCCTCGGCGGCGTGCTGGGCAGCATGCTCGGCGGCGGCGCCCCGGCCAGCCAGGGCCGCTCCAGCGGCGGCGGGGTCAACTACGCCATGCTCGCCTCCCTGGGCATGATGGCCTTCCAGGCCTACCAGAACTGGCAGCAGCAACAGGCGGCCGCCGCGCAGCAACAGCCGCCGACCACCGTCGACCAGCTCTCCGGCGACGAAGCCGAAGCCCACAGCCACGCCATCCTCATCGCCCTGATCGCCGCGGCCAAGGCCGACGGCCGCATCGACGACAAGGAAAAGCAGGCGATCTACGCGGAAATCTCCCGCCACGCCGGCGAGCCGGAACTGCAGGCCTGGCTCGACAACGAAGTGCAGAAACCCCTCGAAGCCGCCGACGTGGCCCAGGCCGCGCAAGGCGATCCGGGCAAGGCCGCGGAAATGTACCTGGCCAGCGTGATGCTGGTGGACGACCAGCAGGAAAGCGAACGCAACTACCTGGACGAACTGGCCTACCAGCTGCAGCTCGACCCGGAGCTGCAGGCGCACCTGGAACAGCAGGCCAAGACCGGCGGTGAAGTAGCCTGAAACAACTTCGCGCGGCCCCGGGCCGCGCATTCGCACAGGCGCATGGTCGAAGGGATGCAATCAATCCGGACGAACGCATCCTGCGCGATGCGTTCGCCCTTCAACCGGCAAGGAGGCGTCATGCCCTTCACCCGTTTCACCCTCTCCACCGCGCTGCTGCTCAGCGCCACCGCCACCCTGGCCAACGCTGCCAAACTCGAAGACGTGGCGCCCTATCCCAAGGCCGAAGACGGCTTTGTGCGCCAGGTCATCCACCTGCCGCAGCAAGCCCATGAGGAAAACTTCAAGGTCGAAGTCCTGGCCGGCAAGACCCTCACCGTCGACTGCAACCGCCAACGCCTGGGCGGCAGCCTGGAAGAAAAGACCCTGGAAGGCTGGGGCTACCCCTACTACCGCCTGGACAAGGTCGGCGGCCCGGCCAGCACCCTGATGGCCTGCCCGCAAGGTGCCAGCAAGAAGGACTTCGTACCGGTGGTCGGCGACGGCTTCCTGCTGCGTTACAACAGCAAGCTGCCGATCGTGATCTACGCCCCGAAAGACATCGAAGTCCGCTACCGCATCTGGTCCGCCTCCGACAAAGTCGAACACGCCCGCGCCGAATAACCCCCCCGACCAAACCCATGCATCCTGTAGGAGCGGGCCCTGCCCGCGATTCGCGCGCAGGGCGCGCTCCTACATGGGAATGGCGCGGGTGGGGTAGCGTAAGCGGATCTTATCCGCGATCCGCGCCGAAACCTCCGGCAATCGCGGACAAGGTCCGCTCCTACGGGGAGAGGAATGCCGTATTTCCCGGCGACCTGTAGGAGCGGACTCCGTCCGCGATCCCGCCAGCAGTGCTGGCGCCCGGCCGGGCACGGCGATGGGTATCGCTTCGCTCCACCCATCCTACGAAGAGCGCCACGGTTCGGCCTGCGATGCAGTTCGCCTGGACTCACTTAACGTCAACGGCAGGGTTGCAGCACAATACGCGCCCTACAGCAGGTCAACAGGGAGAGTTCTGTGCAAAGAATCCTGATCATCGGCTCCGGTGGCAGCGGCAAGAGCACCTTGTCCGCCACCCTTGGCCAGCGCCTGGCGCTACCGGTCATCCACATGGACGCCCTGTACTGGCAGCCCGGCTGGCAAGAGCCGGAAAAACCGGACTGGCAGGCCCGCGTACAGGCGCTCTGCCTGGGCGAGCGCTGGGTGATGGACGGCAACTACTCTGGCACCCTGGCGCAGCGCCTTGCCGCCTGCGACACCGTGATCCTCCTCGACCTGCCACCCTTGCTCTGCCTGTGGCGCGCCCTCTGGCGCGGCTTCCGCTACCGCGGCCGAGTCCGCCCGGACATGGCCGAAGGCTGCCCTGAGCAATTGCCCGATCCGGCATTCCTGAACTGGATCTGGAACTACCCCAAGCGCAGCCGCCCCAAGGTGATGGAATTGCTGGATGCGCACCGGCAGGGGCGGCGGATCATCCGCCTGCGCTCGCGGCGTGAGGTCAGGCAGTTTCTCCGGGAGTTGGACTGGAATCCGTCTGCGACAGCGGAACACAACCTCTGAGTGCAGAGACCTGAGTCGTCAATACCGCGCTGGTAGGAGCGAGCTCGCCGTCGATTCTGGTGTGTTCGGTTGAGTCCGTCCCCTCTCCCCAGCCCTCTCCCTGAAGGGAGAGGGAGCTTGTTCGTGCCAGTGGGGAAGGATGGTTTCAGCCGGAACCACCATCGTGGCCGGCTAACACCATGACATCCAACTCTGCCCAACGGTCCCCTCTCCCTTCAGGGAGAGGGTTAGGGAGAGGGCGCTCTCATGCCTGGCACCGACATGACCGGGAAACTCCCTTCGCGAGCAAGCTCGCTCCTACAAAAGCACCCCGCAGCCCAAGCCACGGGGCGCCGACCTCAACCCAAGCGCATCGTCTGCGCCAACTCCGGCAACGGCACCCAAACCTGCCCCTGCCAATCCAGCACGCTCAACTGCTGTTGCTCCCAACGCAGCAACCGCCGCTGCGGCACCTCACCCAGCGCCGGCGCAGCCGCATCTCGCAGGCTCGGCACCACCGAATTGCTGATCCACTGGCGAATGCCACGGTTCTCCGGATGGTGGAAAAGAATCAGCACGGCATACACTGCGGACTCGCTCAGCAATTCCACCTCTTCGGCCAAGCCGTTGTCATTGCGCAGCATGGCGTGGCGTAACTGATCCGGATCGAGATTGCGCGCCAGGCGATCCTGCAGAAAGGCATTCATCAACTTGCTCAGGTCGCGCACGACGAACCAGGGCTGGCCTTCGATCAGCAGGGCACGGAGGCGGCGTTTATGGCGGTAGAAGTGGGTGGGGATGAGGGGAAGGGGGGGTGGTGGGAAAGGCTGCACAGAGGCAGTGAAAGCGTCCATGGACATAGTGATTTCCTACGAGATTTGTTCAAAACCCCCTTGTTCAGAGAGGGTGGCCGGGTACTTGAACACCGCTCGTAGACGGCCCGCAGATTTCCCCTTTCGGGTGTTGTATAGCTGCGCGCTACCCGGCCATAGCAGGGCTATAACCTTGGGTCGCATGCTTTCGGGCATGGATATGTAACCGCTACGAGAGGTGTGTTCAGCACCGAGCGGAAATTTAGACGCTTAGGCTGATAAGGTCAACTATAGGCCTCTTGTTAAGTGCGGCGTTGTCGTTCGGAAATTAAAGTTAGGCTCTTCTCGGAAGGAAGGTGACGAGTTAGTATCGTGCCGTGTGGGGAAAATTCTGATTTGGAAGGGACTAATGATATTAAACAAGGTGGTTGTTGGGGTGGTGCTTAATGAGCGAGTTTTTCGCTTATCTTCGAATTCTGGTATTTTGACTGATGCGGTTGTTTCTGCTGCAAATTCTGGTCAGGGAAAAGAGTTTCCCTTATTTACAAGGGTTGGCGGTAGTAGTGATGTAACTAACTATCAGGTTGGATTTTTTACGGAGGATATGAAGAATGTTCTCCATATTGATACGGCGCAGGTTGTCTATACTCGTAGCTCTTCGAGTCCAGGGGTTAGTTCGTTGGGAGTGGGGAAGGTAATAGAGGAGTTTGGCGCTCTCTGGAAGATTTTGGATAAGGTAATGAAGTTTCCTGCTGTAAGGCGAATTGGGGTGGTTGGTGAGTTTTTGCTTTTTGGCGAGGGAGAGAATTCTAGCGATAAGCTGATGTCTGGTCTAGTTAAGCTTCCGGTGGCTAGTGGCTCCCATAGTTCAAGATTTAATTTGCACTTCGAAGAGAGGCGGGTGCTCTCAAGTCATGGGGATTTTAATCCTGAAACTGCAGATTTTTGGAATTGTATTTATAGTATATATAACTCTGAAAGAGATATGGATTTCAAGCTTTCAGGGCGGGCAAATGCAAATATAGATGTTCAGAAGTACTATAATCCGGCGAAATTAAACCCGCTTCGTGAGTTGAAGAGTGTTCATGAAGAGTTTTCTGGAAAGCGACGCCTGTTGAAGGAACGGCTAGAAACCTTGGGGCTGGTGAATGAGTAGAAAACGTTTCATTCCAAGTGGCGTTTCGCGCGCGGTCTTACCTGTTAACTCTGCAGAAACTGCTCCTACAGATGGTATGGGGGAGGAGCGACCACCCCAGAGTACTGAAGTTGATGTTGGGAGTGGTGGAACTGTTCAGGTTAGGGCGTCAGCGAGAGTTCCTGCCGAAAAAAGTATTGCTCAGAGGCTAAGGGATATCTTTGAGGTGTACGGTTTGATTGCAGGTTTTTTAGTGATGGTCGCAGGTGGAGTGTCAGCTTATTTTATTTTTAGGTATGACTTGGATATGGCGGGTAAGGATATCGTTGAGATAAAGCAGAGGGTCTCTGTTCAAGATGATAGGCTTGTAGATATCAAGATTTCTAATGTCTCTATTTCTAAGGATGTAGACTCTATTAAGGAAGATGTCAGGGATGTGAAGGGGAACTTGAATTTTTTGCGTGATGATGTAAGTAAGCTAAAGGCAGAGCAAGCTGTGACGAACGATAGAGTACAACGGCGCAATGGATATCGGTAGGTGTATCTCGGGAGTGCATTGAGAACGGTTTTTAGAGATTTATGTATGGGGATTTGGGTTGTGCTATAGCCGAGAGGCTCCCAAGTTCTTGCTCCCCATTAACACCTCTTGCTCCCGCTCACACAACCCCACCAGAAAATCCCAAACCAACCTCAGCCGCACCGACCGGTGCAACTCCCGTCGCGTACACATCCAGTACTCCCGCTCGATGAATTCCTCCGGCAGCACCGGTACCAGCAGCGGGTCGTGCAGGCCCATGAACTGCGGGAGGATGGCCAGGCCGACGCCGGCCTGGGCGGCTTGTTGCTGGGCCACCACGCTGGTGCTGCGGAACACCACCTGGGGGTGGCGGCAGAAGCTGTGGTGGAACATCAGTTCCTGGCTGAACAGCAGGTCGTCCACGTAGCCGATCCACTGGTGCTTGCACAGGTCGTCGCGGTCGCGCAGGGGCGGGGCCTTTTCCAGGTAGGCGGGGCTGGCGAATAGGCTCAGGCGGTAGCGCGTCAGGCGACGGCTGATCACCAGGTCGGCGTTGGGCCTTTCCAAGGTGATGGCGATGTCTGCCTCGCGGTTGGTGATGCTGACGAAGCGCGGCACCGACACCAGTTCCAGCTCAAGGCCCGGGTACTGGCGCATCAGCTCGCCCAGGCGCGGGGCGAGGAACATGGTGCCCAGGCCCTCGGTCACGCCCAGGCGCACCTGGCCCAGCGGGCTGATGCTCTGGCTCATTTCCTCCTGGGCGAGCAGGGCGGTGTTCTCCATGGCCTCGGCGTGCTTGAGCAGCGCCAGGCCCGCCGGGGTCAGCTGGTAGCCGCCGGTGTGCTGGGCGAACAGCTGGGTGCCCAGGTCGCGTTCGATGTTCTCGATGTGCCGGGCCACGGTGGCGTGGGTGGTGCCCAGCTTGCGCGCGGTGGCCAGCAGGCGGCCGCTGCGGTGCAGTTCGAGGAAGTAGCGCAGGTCGTTCCAGTCGAACATGGCGGGCTCCGTTGTTAGAAAACGATCAGCAGCTGACTCGAAATGTTCGTTTTTTTATCGCGAATGAGCGGCTAGCCTCAAGCGACGCATCGATAAGAACGACTAACTATAAGAACAACTGGAGGTCAGCCCATGCCCCAGGCACTGGACGCTTTCGACTACCTGATCGTGGGGGCCGGCCCCGCCGGGTGCCTGCTGGCCAACCGCCTGTCCGCCGACCCGGCCAACCGCGTGCTGCTGATCGAAGCCGGCGGCCCGGACAACTACCCCTGGATCCACATCCCCGTCGGCTACCTCTACTGCATCGGCAACCCGCGCACCGACTGGTGCTTCGACACCGAAGCGGTGCCCGGCCTCAACGGCCGCGCCATCAAGTACCCCCGCGGCCGCGTGCTCGGCGGCTGCTCGTCGATCAACGGCATGATCTACATGCGCGGCCAGGCCCGCGACTACGACGGCTGGGCCGCCGAGGGCAACCCCGGCTGGGGCTGGAACGACCTGCTGCCGCTGTTCCTCGGCATGGAGGACCACTTCGCCGGCGACAGCGCCATCCACCATGGCGGCGGCGAATGGCGTGTGGAGCAGCAGCGGCTATCCTGGGAAATCCTCGATGCCTTCCGCGAGGCGGCGGCGCAGACCGGCATCGCTTCGGTGGACGACTTCAATGGCGGCGACAACGAAGGCTGCGGCTACTTCCAGGTGAACCAGCGTGGCGGCGTGCGCTGGAATGCTTCCAAGGCCTTCCTGCGCCCGGTCGAGCAGCGCCCGAACCTGCTGGTGCTGACGAATGTCGAGGCGCAGCAACTGATCCTCGAAGACGGCCGCGCCAAAGGCCTGGTGGTGGACTGGCAGGGCGCCCGCCGCGAACTGCGGGCGCGCCGCGAGGTGATCCTGTGCGCCGGCGCCATCGGCTCGCCAACCCTGCTGCAGCGCTCGGGCATCGGCCCGCGGCCCTTGCTGGAGCAACTGGGCATCGGCGTGCGCCACGAGTTGTCCGGTGTCGGCGAGAACCTGCAGGACCACCTGCAGCTGCGGCTGATCTACCGCATCCAGGGCACCCGCACGCTGAACCGCATCGCCGCCACGCCCTGGGGCAAGGTCGGCATGGGCCTGGAGTACCTGTTCAAGCGCAGCGGCCCGCTGTCCATGGCGCCGAGCCAGCTGGGCGCCTTCGCCAAGTCCGACCCCGGCCAGGCCTCGGCCAACCTCGAATACCACGTGCAGCCGCTGTCCCTGGAGCGCTTCGGCGAGCCGCTGCACGCCTTCCCGGCCTTCACCGCCTCGGTATGCGACCTGCGCCCGCAAAGCCGCGGCAGCGTGCGCATCCGCAGTACCGACCCGCGCGCCAAGCCGCTGATCCAGCCCAACTACCTGAGCCACCCGGAAGACCTCAAGGTGGCCGCCGACGCCATCCGCCTGACCCGCCGCATCGCCGCCGCGCCTGCCCTGGCGCGCTTTCGCCCGGAGGAATACAAGCCCGGCCCGGACTTCCGCAGCGAGGAAGACCTGCACCGCGCCGCGGCGGACATCGGCACCACCATCTTCCACCCTGCCGGCACCTGCCGCATGGGCAGCGGGCCGAATGCCGTGGTCGACAGCCAGCTGCGCGTGCACGGCATCCCCGGCCTGCGCATCGCCGACGCCTCGATCATGCCCAGCCTGACTTCCGGCAACAGCTGCTCGCCGGTGCTGGTGATCGCCGAGAAGGCGGCGCGGATGATCCTGGCCGAACCCTCGCGGCAGGCGGAGGTCATCCCTATCAGCGGCCGGGAGGAGAAGGCCCTGTCCTGACGGCCACCCCGGCGGGACGACACGAGGTTCGACACCAGACAGCGTCGCGCGGCCCCGGGCCGTGGCGGTCGAGGCTGAAACAACAATAAGAGCCCCCACGAGGGGCAGGAGAGCCGTAATGACCGATCTAGCACAGCCCCAGTCGTTCGAGCGGGGGCGCTCCAGCAGCCGCGAAGAGCGCAAGGTGATTTTCGCTTCCTCGCTCGGCACCGTGTTCGAGTGGTACGACTTCTTCCTCTACGGATCGCTGGCCGCGGTCATCAGCAAGCAGTTCTTCGCCGGCGTCAACGACACCACCGCCTTCATCTTCGCCCTGCTGGCCTTCGCCGCCGGCTTCCTGGTGCGGCCCTTCGGCGCCCTGGTGTTCGGCCGCCTGGGCGACATGATCGGGCGCAAGTACACCTTCCTCGCCACCATCCTGCTGATGGGCCTGTCGACCTTCTGCGTCGGCCTGCTGCCGTCCTACGCCAGCATCGGCGTGGCCGCGCCCATCATCCTCATCGCCTTGCGCCTGCTGCAGGGCCTGGCCCTGGGCGGCGAATACGGCGGCGCGGCCATCTACGTCGCCGAGCACGCCCCGGCCAACAAGCGCGGCGCCTACACCAGCTGGATCCAGTGCACCGCCACCGCCGGCCTGCTGTTGTCGCTGCTGGTGATCTGGGGCTGCCGCCAGGCCACAGGCGAAGCCTTCGAGGCCTGGGGCTGGCGCCTGCCGTTCCTGATTTCCATCGTGCTGCTGGGCATTTCCACCTGGATCCGCCTGTCCATGCAGGAGTCGCCAGCGTTCCTGAAGATGAAGGCCGAGGGCAAGATCAGCAAGTCGCCGCTGAAGGAGTCCTTCACCCGCTGGAGCAACCTGAAGATCGTGCTGATCGCCCTGTTCAGCATCAACGCCGGCCAGGCGGTGACCTTCTACGCCGCGCAGTTCTACGTGATGTTCTTCCTCACCCAGGTGCTCAAGGTCGACCCGGGGCTGTCCAACGTGCTGCTGATCATCTCCCTGGTGATAGGCGCGCCGCTGTTCGTGCTGGCCGGCTGGGTGTCCGACAAGGTCGGGCGCAAGCCGGTGCTGGTGGTCGGCCTGCTGCTGGCGACGGTGTTCTACTTCCCGCTGTTCAAGGCCCTGACCCACTACGCCAACCCGCAGATCGACCAGGCCTCGCGCCAGGCCCCGGTGGTGGTGATGGCCGACCCGGCCACCTGCACCTTCCAGTTCGACCCGGTGGGCAAGGCCAAATTCGACAGCCCCTGCGACAAGGCCAAGACCCTGCTGGTGAAAGGCGGCGTGCCCTACAGCACCCAGGCCGCGCCGTCCGGCAGCGAGCTGGTGGTAAGCGTGGGCGAGAAGCGCATCGAAGGCTTCGACGCCGCCGCCCTGGGCGCCGCGGTGAAGGAAGCCGGCTACCCGACCCAGGCCGACGCCTCGCTGGTGAACCGGCCGATGGTGATCGCCATCATCGTGGCGCTGATCTTCATCGCCACCTGCTGCTACGGCCCGCTGGCGGCGCTGATGGTCGAGCTGTTCCCGACGCGCATCCGCTACACCTCGCTGTCGCTGCCGTACCACATCGGCAACGGCTGGTTCGGCGGCCTGCTGCCGACCATCTCCTTCGCCCTGGTGGTGTACACCGGCAACATCTTCTACGGCCTCTGGTACCCGGTGCTGATCACCGGCGTGAGCCTGGTGTGCTCGCTGCTGTTCCTGCGCGAGACGCGGCACAACGACATCCATGCCGATTGATCACGGCGCCGCCGGGGGCTCTTCGTAGGAGCGAGCTTGCTCGCGAACGGGGCCTTCCGGCGGCGACTGTGTTTCGGGGTGGCGCCGCCCCCTCTCCCCAACCCTCTCCCTGAAGGGAGAGGGGGCTGTTCGGCGTGCGTGGGAAGTTTGGTGTCAACCTGTAGGAGCGGACTCTGTCCGCGATTCGGCGGATAACGCCGTAGGCGTTATGCGCCCTACGTCCAGCCGGGGCCATCGCCGGCAGGCGTGTTCAGAACAACGCCATCTGCCGATCGACCAGTCGTGCGAAGTCGTCGCCGACGAAGGGCAGGATGGCGTCGGCCACCGGTTGCAGCTGGCGCGTCAGGTAGTGCTCGTAGTCGATGGGGGCGCTACGGTTTTCCAGGGGCTCGGGGCCGGCGGTGGTGATCAGGTAGCTGATCCAGCCGCCGTGCTGGTATTGCCGCGGGCGGCCCTGGCTCTGGTTGTAGTCGTCGGCGGCACGGGCTGCGCGCACGTGGGGCGGGACGTTGCGTTCGTAGTCGTCCAGGCGCCGGCGCAGGCGCTTGCGGTAGACCAGCAGGGCGTCCAGCTCGCCGGCCAGGGTGCGGCGCACGTAGTCGCGCACGTAGTCCTGGTAGGGCTGGCGGCGGAAGATGCGTTCGTACAGCTCCTGCTGGAAGCGCTGGGCCAGCGGCGACCAGTCGGTGCGCACCGTTTCCAGGCCCTTGAAGACCATTTCCTCGCTGCCGTCGGCGCGCCGCACCAGGCCGGCGTAGCGCTTCTTGCTGCCTTCCTCGGCGCCGCGCACCGTGGGCATCAGGAAGCGCTGGTAGTGGGTTTCGTACTGCAGCTCCAGGGCGCTTTCCAGGTCGTAGGTTTCGCGCAGGTGCTCCTTCCACCATTGGTTGATGCGTTGCACCAGGGCGCGGCCGATGTGCTCGGCGTCCGCCTCGGCGTGGGCACCGCCGAGCCAGACGAAGGTGGAGTCGGTGTCGCCGTAGATCACCTGGTGGCCCTGCGCCTCGATCAGCTCGCGGGTGCGGCGCATGATCTGGTGCCCGCGCATGGTGATGGACGACGCCAGGCGCGGGTCGAAGAAACGGCAGCCGCTGGAGCCGAGCACGCCGTAGAAGGCGTTCATGATGATCTTCAGCGCCTGGGACAGCGGCTTGTTGCCCTCGCGCTTGGCCGCCTCGCGGCCCTGCCACACACGTTCGACGATGGCCGGCAGGCAGTGCCGGCTGCGCGAGAAGCGGGCGCCGCGGAAGCCTTCCACCGAGTGCTCGTCGTCCGGCTGGCGTAGGCCTTCCACCAGGCCCACCGGGTCGATCAGGAAGCTGCGGATGATCGACGGGTACAGGCTCTTGTAGTCCAGCACCAGCACCGATTCGTACAGCCCAGGGCGCGAGTCCATGACGAAGCCGCCGGGGCTGGCCTCCGGCGGCTTGCCGCCGAGGTTGGGGGCGACGAAGCCGAGGCGGTGCATGGCCGGCAGGTACAGGTGGGTGAAGGCCGCCACCGAGCCGCCGCTGCGGTCGGCGGGCAGGCCGGTGACGCTGGCGCGTTCGAGCAGGAAGTGCAGCAGTTCGGTCTTGGCGAAGATGCGCGTGACCAGCTCGCAGTCCTTGAGGTTGTAGTGTGCCAGGGCCGGCTTGTCCTCGGCGAACTTGCGGTCGATCTCGGCCATGCGGTCGTAGGGGTTGTCGATCGCCTTGCCTTCGCCCAGCAGCGTCTGCGCCACGCTTTCCAGGCTGAAGGAGGGGAAGCTCCAGGTGGCCGAACGCAATGCCTCGATGCCGTCGATGATCAGCCGCCCGGCGGCCGCGGCGAAGTAGTGGTTGCTGCCGCTGCCGTGCTGGCGCCAGTGCATCTCGTCTCCGTCGCGGCCCAGGCGCAGGGGGATCTTCAGGCGCTGGGCGTGCTCGCGCAGCACGCGCAGGTCGAACTGCACCAGGTTCCAGCCGATGATGGCGTCGGGATCGTGCTCGGCCAGCCACTGGTTGAGGCTTTCCAGCAGTTCGCCGTGGCTGTCGCGGTAGGCCAGGTCGAAGTCCAGCCAGCTGGCGTCGCCATTGGCTGGGCCGAGCATGTACACCTGGCGCTGGCCGCAGCCTTCCAGGGCGATGGAATAGAGGTTGCCGTGGATGTCGGTCTCGATGTCCAGGGACACCAGCTTCAGCTGCGGCCGGTAGTCCGGCGCCGGCTTGAGCACGGCTTCGCACAGCACGCCCTCGGCATCGGCCTCGCCATCGAAGCTCACCGGGGCGGTGATGAAGCGCTCCATCAGGTAGCGCTCCGGCGGGCGGATGTCGGCTTCCAGCACCTCGATGCCGGCCGCGCGTAGGCGCTTGTCCAGGTCCATCAGCTGGCGGTACTGGCGGCAGTACAGGCCCAGCACCGGGCGTTGCTCGAAGTCGCGCAGCTGCAGCGGGCGCAGCTCCACGCCGGTTTCGCCTTGCAGCAGGCGCTGCGCCGCCTCGCGCTGGGCGGCGGGGAGGAAGGCCACCGAAGTCTGCGGCGGCAGGCGTACCCGGCGCGGGCCGGCGTCGGTGGCCAGCCAGAACTCCACCTCGGTGCCGGCGGGCGTGTCGCGCCAGTGCCGGGTGAGGACGAAGCCGTGTTGTGCTGCCACCGGTAACCCCTGGGAAGAATCTTTCAGGCGTTCATTATCGCGGATAAATCCGCTACAAGGTGCAGGAGAGACACCGTCGTAGGATGGTGTTGAGCAAAGCGATACCCATCACCGCAACCGCATGGGTTTCGCAAGCTCAACCCATCCTACGAAGAGCGCTTCGGCGCGGCCTGCAAGACCGCCGCTCCTACGGTGGCAGGGAAGCACGGGTGTAGGAGCGGACTCCGTCCGCGATTGGATTCACCCGCCACGCCGGACGTCCCGGTGGCACGACGGCGGCGTATAACCGTGAACGGTTATACGCCCTACGCCGATGTTGCTTTCGTAGGATGGTGTTGAGCGAAGCGATACCCATCAGCGCCACCGCATGGGTTTCGCAAGCTCAACCCATCCTACGAAGAGCGCTTCGGCGCGGCCTGCAAGACCGCCGCTCCTACGGTGGCAGGGAAGCACGGGCGTAGGAGCGGACTCCGTCCGCGATTGGATTCACCCGCCACGCCGGACGCCCCGATGGCACGACGGCGGCGTATAACCGCGAACGGTTATACCCCTTACGCCGATGTTGCTTTCGTAGGATGGTGTTGAGCGAAGCGATACCCATCACCGTGACCGCATGGGTTTCGCAAGCTCAACCCATCCTACGAAGGGCGCTTCGGCGCAGCCTGCAAGACGGTTGCTTCTACGACGGTGCCCTGCCGGCGAATCGCGCGCAGGGCGCGCTCCTACATGGGGCGCGACGGTTAGCGCTGCGTAGGAGATTCCGTCCGCGATTGCCGGGCGTTTCTGTGAGATACAGCTACCAGGGAAACACTATCGCCAATGCACCCCCAGCGGTTCTCTTTTGCGCCGATCCTGTCCAGAATGGCCGCCCCTTTTTCCAGCCCCGACGCCATGAACGCACAAGCCCTCGACGTACTCCTGCAACAGCTGCTGGCCGCTCTGGAGGCGCCGCCCGCCGAGGTTCGCCGCCTGTTCCACGGCCGCGGCCGGCGCTGGCCGGGGCTGGAGCATGTGACCGCGGACTGGCTGCAGAGCGTGCTGCTGGTGTCGCTGTTCCGCGAGCCGGGCGAAGATGAACTGGCGGCGCTGGAGCGCCTGCTGCTGGGCCTGTGCGAGTCGCCGCAATGGCGCGCCAGCGGCGCCGAGGCCTTGCTGCTGCAGCACCGCTACCGCCCGGACAGCGCCATGCAGGCCCTGTTCGGCGAGGTGCCGGAGGAGCGCGTGGTCAGCGAGAACGGCCTGCGCTACCTGCTGGACCTGGGGCGCAAGCAGAACAACGGGCTGTTCCTCGACATGCGCCTGGGCCGCCAGTGGGTGCAGGCCCGGGCCGCCGGGCAGCGGGTGCTCAACCTGTTCGCCTACACCTGCGGCTTCTCGGTGGCGGCCATCGCCGGCGGCGCCGAGCACGTGGTCAACCTGGACATGGCGCGCGCCGCGCTCAGCCGCGGGCGCGACAACCACCGGCTGAACGGCCACGACCTGTCGCGGGTGGAATTCCTCGGCCACGAGCTGTTCAAGTCCTGGGGCAAGGTGAAGAAGTCCGGGCCCTACGACCTGGTGATCATCGACCCGCCGTCGTTCCAGAAGGGCAGCTTCGCCCTCGGCAAGGACTACCCGCGCATCCTGCGCCGCCTGCCCGAGCTGCTGGCGCCCGGCGGCCGGGTGCTGGCCTGCGTCAACGATCCGTCCGTGAGCCCGGCCTTCCTCATCCAGGGCATGGCGGCCGAGGCGCCGGAATTGGCCTTCGTCGAGCGCCTGGACAACCCGCCGGAATTCGCCGACGTCGATGAGAATGCGGCGCTCAAGGCGCTGGTGTTCGCCTACCCGGGCTAAGTCCGCACCTGGATGTAACACCTGGCACACAATCTGCTCCGCATCGGCCATGGCACGGAAAACGCCGGTTTTCCGTCATCCCCTGGCCACGGAGCGAATCCCATGCGCTTTTCCTGCAACGGTTGCGGCAAGTGCTGCCATGACCACCACGTACCCCTGACCCTCGACGAATCCCGCGACTGGGTGGCCGACGGCGGCAGCCTGATCGTCCTGCTGGAGGCGGTGCTGGACGACGGCGCCGGGCTGCCGGAGGGGCAGCGCGAGCACGTGCTGCGCCGCTCGCTGCCGGTGCGCTGCGGCAGCACCCAGGCGCACCTGGCGATCACCTTCGCCGCCTTCAACCAGGGCGCCTGCCGCCACCTGGGCAGCGACATGCGCTGCGGCATCTACGAGCGGCGGCCGCTGGTGTGCCGCATCTACCCCATGGAGATCAACCCGCACATCCCGCTGCGCGCGGAGGCCAAGGACTGCCCGCCGCAGGTCTGGGACGAGGGCCCGGAGCTGATCGTCGGCGGACGCCTGGTGGACACCGAACTGGCGGCGCTGGTCGAGCGCTCGCGCCAGGCCGACCGCGAGGAGATCGCCGCCAAGGCGGCCATCTGCGAGCGCCTGGGCATCAGCGTCTCGGCGCTCAAGGGCGACGGCTTCACCGCCTACCTGCCGCAGCGCAAGGCCTTCCTGGCGGCCCTGGACGCGGTGCGCGCGCAGACGCCGGCCAGCTCCGCGGCGGATTGGCAGCTGCATGTCTCCAGCGACGACCTGGCCCGCCAACTGGAGGAAACCGGGGCGATGATCGCCGCCCTGCTGAGCGACGACTGCGCCTTCATTCCCCTGCGCGCGGCCTGATGGGGGAGGGGATGGCCGGGTAGTAGTCCTTCGGAATAATGACGCCGAAAATTCGCCGGTGCGGATAATATATGCGGCATTTTCCGCTAGAACTGAAAAGAAGGCTGACGCCAATCTGCCTTCGTCTGCAGGTTTTACCTGTCAGACAGCCGATCATCACCAGGGGAATACTGTGAAGAATTGGACGCTCCGCCGACGTATCCTGGCCAGCTTCGCGGTCGTGATCGCGATCATGTCGCTGATGGTGGTGGTTTCCTACATCGCCCTGCTCGCCGTCGAGCGCGACTCGCGCAGCGTCAGTACCGACGCCATGCCGGGCACCTATGCGCTGACCACGGTGCGTACCACCTGGACCGACACCATGCTGCGCACCCAGGCCCTGGTCGGCCTGGGCGACGGCAAGCCGCTGGACGCCGCCGGCCGCCAGGGCTTCCGCGAACTGCACGAGACCCTGCTGCAGCGCATCGCCACCTACGAGGCCACCGTGCACGCGTCGGCCGACCGCGAGCTGCTGGCCCGCTACAAGCAGCAGGCGCTGGACTTCCAGGCGCAACTGGAGCAACTGCTCGACCTCTACGACAAGGACCACCAGGCCGCCCGCCAGTCGCTGCTGCACGACCTGCTGCCGGCCTGGGAGAAGGGCCGGCAGACGCTCAACGAGCTGATCGCGCTGAACCGGCAGATCGCCGATGCGGCGGTCATCGCCATCGTCCACCAGGTGGAGCTGGCCGAGGCCGCCATGCTGGTCTCGCTGCTGCTGGCCATCGTCGCCGCCGGCGTCCTCGGCCTGCTGCTGATGCGCGCCATCACCGGCCCGGTGGAGAAGGTGGTGAAGACCCTCGAGACCATGAGCGGCGGCGACCTCACCGCGCGGCTGGCGCTGGAGCGCAACGACGAGTTCGGGGTGATCGAGAGCGGCTTCAACGGCATGGCCGAGGAGCTCAAGGCCCTGGTGGCGCAGGCGCAGCGCTCGGCCATCCAGGTCACCACCTCGGTCACCGAGATCGCCGCTACTTCCAAGCAGCAGCAGGCCACCGCCACCGAGACCGCCGCCACCACCACCGAGATCGGCGCCACCTCGCGGGAGATAGCCGCCACTTCGCGCGACCTGGTGCGCACCATGACCGAGGTCTCCAGCGCCGCCGAACAGACTTCCACCCTGGCCGGCTCCGGCCAGCTGGGCCTGGCCCGCATGGAAGAGACCATGCACCAGGTGATGGGCGCCGCCGAGCTGGTCAACGCGAAGCTTGCGATCCTCAACGAGCGCGCCGGCAACATCAACCAGGTGGTCACCACCATCGTCAAGGTCGCCGACCAGACCAACCTGCTTTCGCTCAACGCCGCCATCGAGGCGGAGAAGGCCGGCGAGTACGGCCGCGGCTTCGCCGTGGTGGCCACCGAGGTACGCCGCCTGGCCGACCAGACCGCGGTGGCCACCTACGACATCGAGCAGATGGTCCGCGAGATCCAGTCGGCGGTGTCCGCCGGGGTGATGGGCATGGACAAGTTCTCCGAGGAGGTGCGCCGCGGCATCGCCGAGGTCGGCCAGGTCGGCGAGCAGCTGTCGCAGATTATCCACCAGGTGCAGGCCCTGGCGCCGCGGGTGCAGATGGTCAACGAAGGCATGCAGGCGCAGGCCACTGGCGCCGAGCAGATCAACCAGGCCCTGGTGCAACTGGGCGAGGCCACCGGACAGACCGTGGAGTCGCTGCGCCAGGCCGGTTTCGCCATCGACGAGCTGAACCTTGTGGCCAATGGACTGCGCAATGGCGTCTCGCGCTTCAAGGTCTGAGGCCGGCGGGCGGCTGTACCTGCAGTTCCGCCTGGGCGCCGACCGCTACGCGCTGGACGTGCACGAGATCGTCGAGGTCCTGCCGCTGCGGCGCTTCAAGCAGGTGCCCGAGGCGCCGGCCTGGGTGGCCGGGCTGTTCGTCCACCGCGGCGAGCTGCTGCCGGTGCTCGACCTCAGCCAGATCGCCTGCGGCCGCCCGGCGCCGCGGCACACCAGCACGCGCCTGGTGCTGGTGGACTACCGTTTCGCCGGCAGCGGCCCGCAGCGGCGTCTGGGGCTGATCCTGGAACAGGCCAGCCAGACCCTGCGCCGCGACCCGGCGGCCTTCCGCGACTACGGCCTGGAGCCGGGCGAGGCGCGCTACCTGGGGCCGGTGCTGGAAGACGCCGAGGGCCTGCTGCAGCGCGTGCAGGTGGACGAACTGCTGCCCGAGCACGTGCGCGAACTGCTCCTGGCCCAGGGTGAGCGGCCATGAGCGACGCGCGTTTCAGCCAACTGCTCAAGGCGCGCATCGGCCTGGACGCGGAGTCGGTGGGCGAGGCGGTCATCGCCCGCGCCGTGCGCCAGTGCGCCAACCGTAGCAGCGGCGGTGACCTGGAGGCCTACTGGCTGCGCCTGCAGGGCTCCGCCGAGGAGCAGCAGGCGCTGATCGAGGCGGTGATAGTCCCGGAGACCTGGTTCTTCCGCTACCCCGAATCCTTCGCCGCCCTCGGCCGCCTGGCCCTGCGCCGGCAACTGGAACTGGCCGGCGCGCGACCCCTGCGCCTGCTCAGCCTGCCCTGTTCCACCGGCGAGGAGCCGTACTCCATCGCCATGGCCCTGCTCGATGCGGGGCTGCCGGAAGCGGCCTTCCAGATCGACGCCCTGGACGTCAGCCCGGCCTCGCTGGAGCGCGCGGCCCATGGCGTGTACGGGCGCAACTCGTTCCGCGGCAGCGAACTGGGTTTCCGCGACCGCTACTTCCACGCCGAGGGCCCCGACTACCGCCTCGACGAACGGGTGCGCCGCCGCGTGCGCCTGCGCCGCGGCAACCTGCTGGCGCCCGGCCTGCTGGCCGAGGAGGCGCCCTACGACTTCCTGTTCTGCCGCAACCTGCTGATCTATTTCGACCGCGACACCCAGGAACGCGCCGTGCAGGTGCTGCTGCGCCTGGTGCGCGAGGACGGCGCGCTGTTCATCGGCCCGGCCGAGGCCAGCCTGACGTCGCGCCCGGGGCTGCGCGCGCTGGGCGTGCCGCAGTCCTTCGCCTTCCTGCGCGTGGCGGCGCAGCCCGAGGCGCCGGCGGCCAGGCCGCGCCCCACCATGCAAACCACGCCGCCGCCCGCCGTGGCGCCGCGTCCGGCACCGCGCCGCGCGCCTCCGCCGCCACCCGCCAGGCCGGCGGTAGCGCCGCCGAGCGGTGCCGAACAGGGCCTGGCGGAAATCGCCCGGCTGGCCAACCTGGGCCAGACGGCCCAGGCCCGCGCCGCCTGCGAGGCCTACCTGGCCCAGCACGGCCCGTCGGCCCAGGCCTATTACTGGCTCGGCCTGCTGGCCGATGCCGAGGGCCGCAACGAACAGGCCCAGGGCTACTACCGCAAGGCGCTGTACCTGCAGCCCGACCACCAGGAAAGCCTGCTGCACCTGGCCGCCCTGCTGGCCGCCCGCGGCGACCGGGAAGGCGCGCGGCGCCTGCAGGAGCGCGCCGCGCGAGGAGTGAAGCGCGATGCCTGAGCAGCGCTACCACTTGCATCCGGAGGCCGCCGAACAGGCGGTGGACGACTGCTGGAACCGCATCGGCATCCGCGGCGACAAGTCCTGCCCGCGGCTGGCCGAACACATCCACTGCCGCAACTGCCCGGTCCACGCCGCCGTCGCCGTGCGCCTGCTGGACCGCTACGCCCTGGGCGCCGAAGGCGAGCAGGCCGCCAGCGTCGAGGACCAGGCGCCGCCGGGCGACGCCTACCTGCTGTTCCGCCTCGGCGAGGAATGGCTGGCCCTGCGCACCCTGGCGCTGGCGGAGGTGGCGCCGAACTGCCCGGTGCATTCGCTGCCGCACCAGCGCTCGCCGGTCGTGCTGGGCGTGGCCAACGTGCACGGCGCGCTGGTCGCCTGCCTGTCGCTGGCCGAACTGCTCGGCCTGCCGCCTTCCGCCCCGCGCGAGGACGAGGGCCGCCGCCTGCCGCGCATGCTGGTGCTGGCCACCGACAGCGGGCCGGTCCTGGCGCCGGTGGACGAGGTGGACGGCATCCACCCGCTGGCGCCGGGCCAGGCGCGCGTCGCCGCGGCGGCCGGCAGCCGTTTCACCCACGACGTGCTGAAGTGGCGCGAGCGCAGCGTGCGCCTGCTCGACCACCAGGCCTTGCTTGCCGCCGCCGCCCGGAGTCTGGCATGACCCCCGAGCAGATGAAGGACGCCTCGCTGCTGGAACTCTTCCGCCTGGAGGCCGAGGCCCAGGCCCAGGCGCTCGGCCAGGGCCTGCTGGCGCTGGAGCGCGAGCCGCGCCAGGCCGCGCAGCTGGAGGCCTGCATGCGCGCCGCGCATTCGCTCAAGGGCGCCGCGCGCATCGTCGGCCTGGACGAGGGCGTGCAGGTCGCCCATGTCATGGAGGAGTGCCTGGTGGCCGCCCAGGACGGCCGCCTGCTGCTGGGCGCGGAGCACATAGACGCTCTGCTGGCCGGCACCGATATCCTGCTGCACATCGCCGATGTCCAGGCCGAACAGGCCGCCGCGGCGCGTGCGGCGGTGCCCGGCCTGGTGCAGCGCCTGGAGACACTGCTGGGCGCGGAGCCTGCGCAGCCCGCCGCACCTGTCGCCGCTGAAGCGCCGCCGGCTGCGCCGCCAGAGCCACCGGCCGAAACCGCCGAGCCGGCGCCCGCCGCAGTCGAGAAAAAGGGCGAGGAGGGCACCGGCCGGGTGCTGCGCGTCACCGCCGAGCGCCTGAACCAGTTGCTCGACCTTTCCAGCAAGGCCCTGGTCGACTCCCAGCGCCTGCAACCGCAACTGGCCTCCATGCAGCGCCTCAAGCGCCTGCAGGCCACCGCCAGCCGCCTGCTCGACGGCGCCCGCGACGCCGCCGGCGCCAGCCTCGACCCGCAGGTCCAGGCCTTCCTCGCCGATGCCCGGCGTCTGGTCGGAGAGTGCCAGCAACTGCTGGGCGAGCAGATGGCCGAGCTGGACGAGTTCGCCTGGACCACCTCGCAGCGCGCCCAGACTCTCTACGACAGCGCCCTGGCCTGCCGCATGCGGCCCTTCGCCGACGTGCTCGGCGGCCAGGCGCGCATGGTCCGCGACCTCGGTCGCGAGCTGGGCAAGTCGGTGCGCCTGGAAGTGGACGGGGTGTCCACCCAGGTCGACCGCGAGGTCCTGGAAAAACTCGAAGCGCCGCTGACGCACCTGCTGCGCAACGCCGTCGATCACGGCATCGAGACGCCGGACGCGCGGCGCCGGGCCGGCAAGCCGGAGCAGGGACTGATCCGCCTGCTGGCGCGGCACCACGCCGGCATGCTGGTGCTCGACCTGCGCGACGACGGCGCCGGCGTCGACCTGCAACGCCTGCGCGAAGGCATAGTGCGTCGCGGCCTGTCCACCGGGGAGACGGTCGCGCGGCTGTCCGAGGAGGAACTGCTGGCCTTCCTCTTCCTGCCCGGCTTCAGCCTGCGCGAGCAGGTCACCGAGGTGTCCGGGCGCGGCGTCGGCCTGGACGCCGTGCTGCACATGGTGCGCCAGCTGCGCGGCGGCATCCGCATGGAGCAGGTGGCGGGGCAGGGCAGCCACTTCCACATCGAGGTGCCGCTGACCCTCTCGGTGGTGCGCAGCCTGGTGGTGGAAATCGGCGGCGAGGCCTACGCCTTCCCCCTGGCGCACATCGAGCGCATGCGCAGCCTGGCACCGGAAGAGATCGTGCAGATCGAGGGCCGCCAGCAGTTCTGGCACGAGGGCCGGCACGTCGGCCTGGTGGCCGCGCACCAGTTGCTGCAGCGCCCGGAAGGCCGCGCGCCGGAGGGCGACATCCCGCTGGTGCTGATCCGCGAGCGCGACACCCTGTACGGCGTGGCGGTGGAGCGCTTCATCGGCGAACGCACCCTGGTGGTGATGCCGCTGGACGCGCGCCTGGGCAAGGTCCAGGACGTTTCCGCCGGCGCCGTGCTGGACGACGGCACGCCGGTGCTGATCCTCGACGTCGAGGACATGCTGCGTTCGGTGGACAAGCTGCTGGCCAGCGGCCGCCTGGAACGCATCGACGCCGGCAACCGCCAGGGCGCGGCGCTGCGCAAGCGCGTGCTGGTGGTGGACGACTCGCTCACCGTGCGCGAACTGGAGCGCAAGCTGCTGGCCGGCCGCGGCTACGACGTGGCGGTGGCGGTGGATGGCATGGACGGTTGGAACGCCCTGCGTTCGGAGCGCTTCGACCTGGTCATCACGGATATCGACATGCCGCGCATGGACGGTATAGAACTGGTCGGGCTGATCCGCCGCGACGCCCGCCTGCAAGCCCTGCCGGTCATGGTCGTGTCCTACAAGGACCGCGAGGAGGACCGCCGCCGCGGGCTCGATGCCGGCGCCGACTACTACTTGGCCAAGGCCAGTTTCCACGACGAGGCCCTGCTGGATGCGGTGGTTGATCTAATTGGAGGTGCGTAGGGTCGGCTCCCGTTTCGGCGCGGCCGCGACGGAGCCGCATTTTGCGCAGAGCAAGGCGCGAGGAGAGAGGTTTGGTTATTCCAAATGAACGACGAGTAACGCGGCGCTGCGCAAAATGCGGCCCGTCCCTTCGGGTTGCGCGGCAACGCGGCTCGCGCCGAAACGGGAGCCGACCCTAAGATGAGGATTGGCATCGTCAATGACATGCCGCTGGCCGTGGAAGCGCTGCGCCGGGCCTTGGCCTTCGAACCTACGCACCGCGTGCTCTGGGTCGCCAGCAACGGCGCCGAGGCAGTGGAAATGTGCGCCGCGCAGACCCCCGACGTGGTGCTGATGGACCTGTTGATGCCGGTGATGGACGGTGTGGAGGCCACGCGGCGGATCATGGCCGCCTCGCCCTGCGCCATCATCGTGGTCACCGTGGACCTGGAGCAGAACCTCTCGCGGGTGTTCGAGGCCATGGGCTGCGGCGCGGTGGACGCGGTGAACACCCCGGCGCTGGGCGTCGGCGACTCCCTGGAGGCGGCCCGCCCGCTGCTGCGCAAGCTGCAGAACCTGGCCTGGCTGTCGGCCCCGGGCAACAGCCGGCCGCGCAGCGAGGTCGCCGTGCGCGAAAACCCGGCCAAGGCCCGCCGCCTGGTGGCCGTGGGCGCCTCGGCCGGTGGCCCGGCGGCCCTGGCCGAGTTGCTGGGCCTGCTGCCGGCGAGCTTTTCCGCGGCCATGGTGGTGGTGCAGCACGTGGACGAAGTGTTCGCCGCCGGCATGGCCGAATGGCTGGCCAGCCAGGCGCGCATCCCGGTGCGCCTGGCGCGCAACGGCGAGGTGCCGCAGCCCGGCTGCGTGCTGCTGGCCGGCACCAACGACCACATCCGCCTGCAACGCAACGGCGAGCTGGCCTACACCGCCGAGCCCTGCGGGCACATCTACCGGCCCTCGATCGACGTGTTCTTCGACAGCGTGGCCGACAACTGGGTGGGCCAGGCCACCGGCGTGCTGCTCACCGGCATGGGCCGTGACGGCGCCCAGGGCCTGAAGCACATGCGCGAGCGCGGCTTCCTGACCCTGGCCCAGGACCAGGCCAGCAGCGCCGTGTACGGCATGCCCAAGGCCGCCGCGGCGATCGGCGCCGCCACCGAGATCCGAGCCCTGGGCGACATCGCCCGGCGCCTGGGCGAACTGTACGGCTGACATTCCGGAGGCAGCGCCAGCGGCGCCACGACGACGATGAACCCCAAGCATAGCGAGAACCCCTTGATCACTCCGGACGACACCGCGGTCATGGTCCTGCTGGTCGACGACCAGGCCATGATCGGCGAGGCCGTGCGCCGCGCCCTGGCCGAGGACGGCGGCATCGACTTCCACTTCTGCTCCGACGCCACCCAGGCCATCGAGCAGGCCCTGCAGATCCGCCCGACGGTGATCCTGCAGGACCTGGTGATGCCCGACAGCGACGGCCTGGAGCTGGTGCGCCAGTACCGCCGCCACCCGCAGACGCGCGACATCCCGATCATCGTCCTGTCGACCAAGGAGGAGCCGCAGGTCAAGAGCGCCGCCTTCGCCGCCGGGGCCAACGACTACCTGGTCAAGCTGCCCGACGCCATCGAGCTGGTGGCACGGGTGCGCTACCACTCGCGCTCCTACCTCGCCCTGCAGCAGCGCGACGAGGCCTACCGTGCGCTGCGCGAGAGCCAGCAGAAGCTGCTGGAGACCAACCTGGTGCTGCAGCGGCTGATGAACTCCGACGGCCTCACCGGGCTGTCCAACCGCCGCCACTTCGACGAGTACCTGGAAATGGAATGGCGCCGCGCCCTGCGCGAGCAGAGCCAGCTGTCGCTGCTGCTGATCGACGTCGACCACTTCAAGGCCTACAACGACACCTTCGGCCACGTCGCCGGCGACGAGGCGCTGCGCCGCGTGGCCGGGACCATCCGCGAAAGCTGCGCGCGCTCCTCCGACCTGCCGGCGCGCTACGGCGGCGAGGAGTTCGCCATCATCCTCCCGGGCACCTCGCCGGGCGGCGCGCGGCTGCTGGCGGAAAAGCTGCGGCTGACCGTGCAGGCCCTGGGCATCGCCCACGAGCAGCCGGATTCCGGCGCGGTGCTGACGGTCAGCGTCGGCGTGGCGACCCTCACCCCGGGGCAAGGCGAAAGCTGCCTGCGGCTGATCGAACACGCCGACCGCGCGCTCTACAACGCCAAGCACGGCGGACGCAACCAGGTGGGGGTGGACGGCGGCGCAACCGGCTGACGCACAGCCGCCCACGGGCGGCTTTCTCGGGTATACTTCCGGGTTTTTCCACGCCATTACCCGTGAGTGCTGACCGCCATGGAAATCCAACCGATCCTCAACAGCATCAAGGACCTCTCCGACCGTACCCAGTCCATTCGGGGGTATCTTTGACTACGATCTGAAACATGATCGTCTGATCGAAGTAAACCGCGAGCTGGAAGACCCGGCGGTCTGGAACAAGCCCGAATACGCCCAGAACCTGGGCCGCGAGCGCGCCATGCTGGCGCAGATCGTCGAGACCCTCGACGAGCTGACCGGCGGCCTGGCCGACTCCCGCGACCTGCTCGACATGGCGGTCGAGGAGAACGACGAAGGCGCCGTCGGCGACGTCGAAGCGGAAGTCCAGCGCCTGCGCGAAATCCTCGAGAAGCTGGAATTCCGCCGCATGTTCAGCGGCGAGATGGACCCGAACAACGCCTACCTGGACATCCAGGCCGGCTCCGGCGGCACCGAGGCCCAGGACTGGGCCAACATGCTGCTGCGCATGTACCTGCGCTGGGCCGACAAGAACGGCTTCGACGCCGAGATCGTCGAGCTGTCCGAGGGCGAGGTCGCCGGCATCAAGGGCGCCACCGTGCACATCAAGGGCGAGTACGCCTTCGGCTGGCTGCGCACCGAGATCGGCGTGCACCGCCTGGTGCGCAAGAGCCCGTTCGATTCCGGCAACCGCCGCCACACCTCGTTCACCGCGGTGTTCGTCTCGCCGGAGATCGACGACAACATCGAGATCGAGATCAACCCGGCGGACCTGCGCATCGACACCTACCGCTCCTCCGGCGCCGGCGGCCAGCACGTGAACACCACCGACTCCGCGGTGCGTATCACCCACGTGCCGACCAACACCGTGGTGGCGTGCCAGAACGAACGCTCCCAGCACGCCAACAAGGACACCGCCATGAAAATGCTGCGGGCCAAGTTGTACGAGCAGGAGATGCAGAAGCGCACCGCCGCCTCGCAGGCTCTGGAAGACACCAAGTCCGATATCGGCTGGGGCCACCAGATCCGTTCCTACGTGCTCGACCAGTCGCGCATCAAGGACCTGCGTACCGGCGTGGAACGCAGCGATTGCGACAAGGTGCTCGACGGCGACCTCAACGAATACCTGGAAGCCAGCCTTAAACAGGGCCTGTAGACCGCACCCCGTAGGAGCGAGCTTGCTCGCGAACCCGCTGAAGAGCTTCGCGAGCAAGCTCGCTCCTACAGTTGTTATCCCTAATTGAATGAATCGACGCCAGGCAGATAGAACGACCATGAGCGACCAACAACTCGACCAGCACGAGCTGCAACAGGAAGAAAACAAGCTGATCGCCCAGCGCAAGGAAAAGCTTGCCGCCGTGCGCGAGGCCAAGGCCATCGCCTTCCCCAACGACTTCCGCCGCGACGCCTACTTCGCGGACCTGCAGAAGCAGTACGCCGACAAGACCAAGGAAGAGCTGGAAGCCGCAGCCATCCCGGTCAAGGTCGCCGGTCGCATCATGCTCAACCGTGGCGCCTTCATCGTCCTGCAGGACAGCAGCGACCGCCTGCAGGTCTACGTCAACCGCAAGACCCTGCCCGAAGAGACCCTGGCCGAGATCAAGACCTGGGACCTGGGCGACATCATCGGCGCCGAAGGCACCCTGGCCCGCTCCGGCAAGGGCGACCTGTACGTCGACATGAGCAGCGTGCGCCTGCTGACCAAGTCGCTGCGCCCGCTGCCGGACAAGCACCACGGCCTGACCGACACCGAGCAGCGCTACCGCCAGCGCTACGTCGACCTGATCGTCAACGAGGAAACCCGCCACACCTTCCGCGTGCGTTCCCAAGTGATCGCCCACATCCGCCGCTTCCTGTCCGAGCGCGGTTTCCTCGAAGTGGAAACCCCGATGCTGCAGACCATCCCCGGCGGCGCCGCGGCCAAGCCCTTCGCCACCCACCACAACGCGCTGGACATGGCCATGTTCCTGCGCATCGCCCCGGAGCTGTACCTCAAGCGCCTGGTGGTCGGCGGTTTCGAGAAGGTCTTCGAGATCAACCGCAACTTCCGCAACGAAGGCGTCTCGACCCGGCACAACCCCGAGTTCACCATGCTCGAGTTCTACCAGGCCTACGCCGACTACGAAGACAACATGGACCTGACCGAGGAACTGTTCCGCGAGCTGGCCCAGGCGGTGCTCGGCACCACCGACGTGCCCTACGGCGACAAGGTCTTCCACTTCGGCGAGCCGTTCGCCCGCCTGTCGGTGTTCGACGCCATCCTCAAGTACAACCCGGACATCACCGCGGCCGACCTGCAGGATGTCGACAAGGCCCGTGAGATCGCCAAGAAGGCCGGCGCCAAGGTCCTCGGCCACGAAGGCCTGGGCAAGTTGCAGGTGATGATTTTCGAGGAGTTGGTGGAGCACAAGCTGGAACAGCCGCACTTCATCACCCAGTATCCCTTCGAAGTCTCCCCGCTGGCCCGCCGCAACGACCGGGACCCGAGCGTCACCGACCGCTTCGAGCTGTTCATCGGCGGCCGCGAGATCGCCAACGCCTACTCCGAGCTGAACGACGCCGAAGACCAGGCCGAGCGCTTCATGCTGCAGGTCAAGGAGAAGGACGCCGGCGACGACGAGGCGATGCACTACGACGCCGACTTCATCAACGCCCTGGAATACGGCATGCCGCCCACCGCCGGCGAAGGCATCGGCATCGACCGCCTGGTGATGCTGCTGACCGACTCGCCGTCGATCCGCGACGTGATCCTGTTCCCGCACATGCGCCCGCAGGCGTAAGCGCTGGAGCTATGGAGAAGCCGCCTTCGGGCGGCTTTTTCGTGCCTGAGGGCAAGGCTCTTCGTAGGAGCGAGCTTGCTCGCGAACGGTGCTTGCCGGGGATTTGGGCACTGGGTTTGGGAGCGCCCTCTCCCCAGCCCTCGGCTGCGCGCCCCGCCCTGAAGGGAGAGGGGGCTTGTCCGTGCCGAGAGAAGGAATGGTTTCAGCTGGAAACCCTCCGTGTTGCCGGCTGACTCCAAAACATCCAAGCACACCGAACGGTCCCCTCTCCCTTCAGGGAGAGGGTTAGGGAGAGGGAACGGAGGTTGGCGCAACAATGGAGTTGCCGGGTAACGCATTCGCGAGCGCTCCTACAAAGCCCGCCCTTCCATCCGCCAGCGGGCCACCAATTGATTCCCCAAGCAAAAGCCCGAACAATGCGCCATCGCCCGCGAGCGGAGGAAAGACCGTGCCCCGAGCAGTTTCCAGAGACAGCGCCGCCCAGGCCGCCAGTGCGGTGGCCGAGAGTGTCCAGTACCAGGGCCGCAAGGCCGCCCGCCAGGGCAGCGAGCAGCGCCGCCAGGCGATCCTCGACGCGGCCATGCGCATCATCGTCCGCGAGGGCGTGCGGGCCGTGCGGCATCGGGCGGTGGCGGCCGAGGCGGACGTGCCGCTGTCGGCCACCACCTACTACTTCAAGGACATCGACGACCTCATCACCGACACCTTCGCGCTCTTCGTCGAACGCAGCGCCGAAGCCCTGTCGGCCTTCTGGGCCAGCGTCGAGGGTGACCTGCAGGCCCTGGCCGCCGGCCTCACCGGCAGCCCCGAGGCGCGCCGCGAGCTGGCCGACCGCATCACCGAGCTGGCCATCCAGTACGTGCGCGTGCAGCTCACCGAGCGCCGCGAGCACCTGCTGGCCGAGCAGGCCTTCCGCCAGGAGGCGCTGCTCAACCCGCGCCTGGAACAGCTGGCGCAGAGCCACAGGCGCATCCTCTCCCTGGGCGTGGTGCACTTCTTCGAGGTGCTCGGCTCGCAGCAGCCGGAACAGGACGCCAAGGTGTTGACGGCCATCATCCTGCAGATGGAGTATCAGGGCCTGCTGGATGGCGTGGAGCACCTGGACACCGTGGAAATGCGCGCCATCCTGACCCGCTACCTGTACCTGGTGCTGGGCCTCTGAAGCCCGCCGACGACCCCATATGGCGTGCCGCCCGCGGCCCCTGAGGAGACTTCGATGAAAGCCTGGCGCGCCTTGCTGCTGTTGAGCATCTTCCTGCTCGGCGGCTGCCTGGTGACCTTCAAGGAGCCGATCCCGGCGAAGGAGGCCGCGCCCAAGCAGTTGCTCGGCCAGTGGTCGCGGATCGACGAATACGGCGAGGAACAGTTCCTCGAGATCAGCCGCACCGGCGAGGGCCTGTACCGCGCCTTCAGCTACTACGACGACAGCGGCAACACCGACAGCGCCGAGGACCTGCCCTTCACCGTGGTCCACCACGGCCAGCGCTGGTACCTGTCCGTCGAACTGCCCAAGAGCCAGGGCGGCAACTACGTGCTGGCCGGCTTCGAGATCACCGACAAGGACGAGCTGGTGGTCTACTCGCTGGACGTCGAGCAGATCCTCCAGGCCATGGCCAAGGGCACCCTGCAGGGCCAGAAGGTGGACAGCGAGCAGGGCGCCGGCGCCCTGGTGGCCAGCCCCCTGGGCGACGTCCTGGCCTACCTGGACGAGCCCGCCAACGCCGAAGTCTTCAACGAAGCGCTACGCTTCCAGCGAGTGACTCCGGGAGAACGCCCATGAACCCGCGGCGCAAGAAAAGCACGCCCAGCGAGTACCAGCAGATCATCCGCGGCCTGTCCGACCGCCTGGTGGAGGCGCAGACGCCGATCCGCGTGCTCGACGCCATCAAGTGGGACGACAGCGTGCGCGCGGACTTCCTCAAGGGCCGCGGCAAGCATGCGCCCAAGGTCGACCGCGGCTACTACGACGGCCGCCCGCTGGCCTTCGACGGCAACGCCAAGAAGCAGGAATTCCAGAACCTGGAGCGCGACATCACCCGCCAGCTCGGCCAGTTCAACCCGGTGGGGCAGATCATGCGGCGCATGTGCCGCGAGTACCGCATGGTCATCCGCATGCTGGAGGCGCGCGGCACCCAGGACTTCGGGCTGATCTCCCAGGAACTCTACGGCTCGGCCTCCGACGCCTTCCACGCCGGTGACCCGACCCTGGCCGACCTCGGCCTGATGCTCTCGGACTACCTGAACAACATCGCCGACCGCGGCGACCTCAAGGACGAACCCAAGACGCTCACCGCCAAGGAAGCGGTGGCCATGCTGCAGGAGCGCCTGAACAAGACCTTCGGCGAGGCCGAGGACACCATCCGCGTGTTCGAGTCCGACGGCATAGTCGCCGACGCCGCGGCCGGCGCCGACTACATCAAGGTGCGCGCCGACGCCATGTTCAACGAGCGCGACGTGCGCGCCCTGGAGGTCCACGAGGGCCTGGTGCACGTGGGCACCACCCTGAACGGGCAGAACCAGCCGATCTGCACCTTCCTGGCCAAGGGCCCGCCGTCCTCCACCGTGACCCAGGAGGGCCTGGCCATCCTCATGGAAGTGATCGCCTTCGCCTCCTACCCCACGCGCCTGCGCAAGCTGACCAATCGCACCCGCGCCATCCACATGGCGGAGGAGGGCGCCGACTTCCTCGAGGTGTTCCACTTCTACCGCGAGCAGGGCTACAGCCAGGAAAGCAGCTACCAGAACGCCAGCCGGGTGTTCCGCGGCTCCACGCCCGGCGGGCTGCCGTTCACCAAGGACCTGTCGTACCTCAAGGGCTTCATCCTCATCTACAACTACATCCAGCTCGCCGTGCGCAAGGGCAAGCTGGAGCAGATCCCGCTGCTGTTCTGCGGCAAGGCCACCCTGGAAGACATGCGCACCCTGCGCCAACTGGTGGACGAGGGCCTGGTGGTGCCGCCGAAGTACCTGCCGCCGCAGTTCCGCGACCTCAACGCGCTGTCGGCCTGGATGTGCTTCTCCAACTTCCTCAACCACCTGAGCCTGGACCGCATCGAGGCGGACTACGCGAATATCCTCTGACGCCATGCCGACCCGTTCAGGCCCCGTAGGATGGCGTTGAGCGAAGCGATACCCATCGATGGGAATAGCTCCGCTCGTCCCATCCTACGAAAGCGCTTCCGTGCTACCGGTGTGGGAGCGATCCCGGCCCCAAGGATGACCCGACCATGACCCACCGCTTCAAGGCCGCCGCGCTGTCCCTGCTGCTTCTGCTCGGCGGCTGCAGCTCGCTGCTGTTCTACCCCAGCCCCGACGTGGCCATCACCCCGGCGCGGGCCAAGCTGGACTACCGCGACGTCACCCTCACCACCGCCGACGGCGTCAAGCTCGCCGGCTGGTGGCTGCCGGCCAAGCCCGGGGTGCCGGTCAAGGGCACGGTGCTGCACCTGCACGGCAACGGCGGCAACATGGCCTGGCACCTGGGGGCCACCTTCTGGCTGCCGGAACAGGGCTACCAGGTGCTGATGCTCGACTACCGCGGCTACGGCCATTCCCAGGGCGAGCCCAGCCTGCCGGCGGTGTACCAGGACATGGACGCCGCCTTCGCCTGGCTGGACAAGGCCCCCGAGGCCCAGGGCAAGCCGCTGATCCTGCTCGGCCAGAGCCTGGGCGGCGCCATGGGCGTGCACTACCTGGCGCAGCATCCCGAGCGGGTGAAGCAGCTCAAGGCCGTGGTGCTCGACGGCGTGCCCGCCAGCTACCGCGAAGTGGCCCGCTACACCCTGGGCACTGCCTGGCTGACCTGGCCGCTGCAGATTCCGCTGTCCTGGTTCGTGCCCGATGGCGACAGCGCGATACGCGCCATGCCGCGACTTTCTGGCGCACCCGTGCTGTTCTTTCACAGCATCGACGATACCATCGTGCCCCTGGACAACGGCCTGAGCCTGTACAAGGCGGCGCGGCCGCCGAAAGTCTTCCAGCTGACCCGCGGCGGGCACGTGGAAACCTTCGGCGAACCGACCTGGCGCGAAGTGATGCTGCGCTTCCTCGACGACCCGCAGCACTTCAGCGGCCTGCGCCGCCTGGCCGAAGTCCCCAACACCGATCCGCCGGCCGAGCCGGCCAGCCAGTCCCAGGGCAAGCCATGACCACCAGCACCGACCGCAACATGATCCCGTACATCCTCACCGCCATCGGCAGCATCATCGTCAGCGTGGGCACGCTCTGGTACTACGGCTACCTGCACTTCGCCAAGGAGCAGGACGCCCTGCTGCTGGCCGAGTTCACCATGCTCAAGAGCATTCCCGGGCAGGACGTGAAACTCTCGCTGGAGCCGGCCAACCAGATCGCCCAATGCATCGACGGCGTGCTGGTGCTGTTCGACACCACCCAGAAAGGCCTCTCCGGCGTGCTGGTGGACAACAAGAAGCACGCCGTGCGCTGCGCCGGCGAGGAAACCCCGCAGGAAGTCCGCTGACGGCATGCTTCGGGGCCAGTCTGGGAGCAACCTGGAGGGTGCGACCATGAGCAACCCCGAAATCCACGTCTGGCAGGGCGACATCACCACCCTGCGCATCGACGCCATCGTCAACGCCGCCAACAGCTCGCTGCTCGGCGGCGGGGGTGTGGACGGCGCCATCCACCGCGCCGCCGGCCCGGAACTGGCGAACCACTGCCGCAACCTGGGCGGCTGCAGGACCGGCGAGGCCAAGATCACCCCTGGCTTCCGCCTGCCCGCCGCCCACGTCATCCACACGGTAGGCCCGGTCTGGCGCGGCGGCGGCCACGGCGAGCCGGACCTGCTCGCCGCCTGCTACCGCAACAGCCTGGCGTTGGCCGAACAGTATGAGTTGGAGGGCATAGCCTTCCCGGCGATCAGCTGCGGCATCTACGGCTATCCCCTGGAAGCGGCGGCCAGCATCGCCATCACCGAACTGCGCCGCCAGCGCCCCGCCGGCAGCAGCCTGCAACGTCTGTTGCTGGTGCCTTTCGCCGAAGACATGGCCGAACTCTACCGGCGCCTGCTGCGGGGTGGCGCCTAGGCGCCGACTGCGCCGAGGTGCTCTTCGTAGGAGCGGGCCCTGCCCGCGAAATCGTCCTACATGGGAAGGGTGCGGGTGGGGCGGCGTAGGAGCGGATCTCATCCGCGAATCGCGCCGGTGGTCCCGGCTATCGCGGACAAGGTCCGCTCCTACGGTGGGATAGGTGTCGCACAGTAACCTGTAGGAGCGGGCCCTGCCCGCGAAATCGCGCGCAGGGCGCGCTCCTACATGGATAGCCGCATCAGTAATTGCTATTCACCGACGACCGCGGCACCACCGGCTTGGCGTCGTTGGAGATGGTCACTTCCACCCGGCGGTTCTGCGCGCGGCCGGAGGATGTGGCGTTGCTCGCCACCGGGTAGTCCTTGCCGTAGCCGCGGGTGGTCACCCGCGCCGGGTCCACGCCCTGGGCCAGCAGGGCCATGCGCACCGAGTCGGCGCGGCGTTCGGACAGGCCCTGGTTGTAGCCGGCCGAGCCGCTGCTGTCGGTGTAGCCCTCGACCAGCACCTTGCGCTCGGGGTTCTGCTGCAGGTAGCTGGCCAGTTGCTGGATGTTGTGGCTGGCCTCGGGCTTGAGGTCGGCACGGTCGAGGTCGAAGAGCACGTCGCCGAAGGTCACCAGGGTGCCGCGCTGGGTCTGCTTCGCCTGCAGCTCCTTGAGCTGCTGGGTGCGCACGTCCAGGCGGGCCTGGGTGCGCTGCGCCGAGGCGTTCTGCAGCTGCCCTTCGGCGCTCTTCAGGGCGATGGTCTGGTTGGCCAGGTTGATGCGCTGCTGCGTCAGGTAGGCCAATTGGTCCACGTCCTGCTGCTTCTCGCCGTCGCGGTAGGCCTTGTCGGCCTTGGCCAGCCAGTCGCCGGCGTCCTTGGTTTCCAGGGCCGCGAGCTGGGTGGCCTGGGGTTGCGCCTGCAGGGCGGAGTAGTCGCTGCGGGCCTTCTCCAGGTTGGCGTTGGGCTCGTGGGCGCAGGCGGCCAGCAGCAGCGCCAGGCTGGAGAGGGCGGGGAGGGCGATGAGTTTACGCATGGCTGTCGTCCTTAATGATCCGGAGGGGGGAATGGGGAAGGGCGCCTATTGCTGTGGCTGCTGGAGCTTCTGCAGCCCTTCCTCGCGGATTTCCATCACGCCCTGCTGGGCGTCCTTGACGGCGTTCTGCGCCTTGACCGCCTGCGACTTGCGCTCGGCCACGCGGGCGTCCCATTCGGCCTGCTGGGCCAGGCGCCTGGCCTGCTCGTATTCCTTGTCGTTGAGGGCGATGCGCGCCTGGGCGAGCTTGTCCTGGGCGGTCTTCATCTCCAGCGGCGCGTACTGCGGGCCGCCGGCGCTGACCGCGGCGTTCACCGCCGATTCGGTGACCGCCATCTGTTCGCTCGGCGGGTTGCCGGCGCAGCCGGCCAGGGCCAGGGCGCCGAGGCCGGCCAGCAGGCCCGTGCGCAGGAAGGCGAGGCGGGATTGGGGTGTTTTCAGTTCCATTGTTCGAGTCCTCTCGTCTGGGGAACGCGGATTCTCAGCGGGCGGTGCCCGGCCCGGCCGTTCGCAGCCCTGCGCTGCGGCGTTGTCCCGTGATGGCCAGGTACTACTGGGGACTTGAGGACTTGTCCGAGGGTTCAAAAAAAATGGCCGCCCGGCGGGGCGGCCATGTCTGCGGCGCGGCTTTCAGAAGCGCAGGCGGAGCAGGCGCAGGCCGTTGAACACCACCAGCAGGCTGGCGCCCATGTCGGCGAACACCGCCATCCACAGGGTGCCCAGGCCAGCCAGGGTGAGGGCCAGGAACACAGCCTTGATGCCCAGCGCCAGGCTGATGTTCTGCACCAGCACGGCGTGGGTGCGGTGCGACAGGCGGATGAACTGCGGCAGCTTGCGCAGGTCGTCGTCCATCAGCGCCACGCCGGCGGTCTCGATGGCCGTGTCGGTGCCCGCCGCGCCCATGGCGAAGCCGATGTCAGCGCGGGCCAGGGCCGGGGCGTCGTTGATGCCGTCGCCGACCATGCCCACCCGCGCGCCGCCGGCCTGGTGCTGCTCGACCTCGCGCAGCTTGTCCTCGGGCAGCAGGTTGCCGCGGGCCTGGTCGATACCCACCTGGGCGGCGATGGCGGCCGCGGTGTGCGGGTTGTCGCCGGTCAGCATCAGCGTTTTCACACCCAGGCCGTGCAGCTCGGCGAGGGCCTCGCGGCTGGTCTGCTTGACCGCGTCGGCCACGGCGAACAGCGCCAGCGGGCCTTCGTCGTCGAGCAGCACGATGACGGTCTTGCCCTGTTGCTCCAGGGCGTCGAGGCGTGCTTCCAGCGCCGCCGAGCACAGCCCCAGTTCCTCCACCAGGCGATGGTTGCCCAGGTGGTGCAGGCGGCCGTCGACCACGCCCTTCACGCCGCGGCCGGGGATGGCCTCCAGCGCGTCGACGCCATAGAGCGCCAGGCCGTCGGCCTCGGCGGCGCGGGCCACGGCCTGGGATACCGGGTGGTCGGAACGTGCCGCCAGGCTCGCGGCCAGGACCCGGGCGCGCGCCTCGTCGCCGCGCAGGCCGTGGAAATCGGTCTGCGTCGGGCGGCCCTCGGTGAGGGTGCCAGTCTTGTCCAGGGCCAGCCATTGCAGTTGGCGGCCCAGTTCGAGGAACACCCCGCCCTTGATCAGGATGCCGGCGCGCGCCGCCGCCGACAGGCCGCTGACGATGGTCACCGGGGTGGAGATCACCAGCGCGCAGGGGCAGGCGATCACCAGCAGCACCAGGGCGCGGTACACCCAGTCGAGCCAGGCGCCGCCGAAGGCCAGCGGCGGGATGAGCGCGGTGGCGATGGCGATGAGGATCACCACCGGCGTATAGATGCGCGCGAACTGGTCGACGAAGCGCTGCGTCGGCGCCCGCGAGCCCTGGGCTTCTTCCACGGCGTGGATGATCCGCGCCAGGGTGCTGTCGTCGGCGCCGCGGCTCACCGCATACTCCAGCGCGCCCTCGCCGTTGATGCTGCCGGCGAACAGGGCTTCGCCGGCCTGTTTCTCCACCGGCAGGCTCTCGCCGGTGATGGGCGCCTGGTTGACGCTGGAGCGGCCCTCGACCACCTCGCCGTCGAGGGCGATGCGTTCTCCGGGGCGCACACGCACGCGCTCGCCCACGGCCACCGACTTGGCCGGCACGTCCCGCCACTGCCCGTCGCGCAGCACCGTGGCCTGTTCCGGGGCCAGTTGCAGCAGGCCGCGGATGGCGCTGCGCGCGCGTTCCAGGGAGCGCGCCTCGATCAGCTCGGCGATGGCGAACAGCACCGCGACCATGGCCGCTTCCGGCCACTGGCCGATGAGCATGGCGCCGGTCACGGCGATGCTCATCAACGCATTGATGTTCAAGTCGCGGTTCTTCAGGGCGATCCAGCCCTTGCGGTAGGTCGGCAGGCCGGCGCCGAGGATGGCCGCCAGCGCCAGGCCGGCCACCAGCCACTGCGGGCCGAGGGCGAACCATTCGCAGACTTCCGCGGCCAGCGCCAGCACCCCGGCCAGGGCCAGCGGCCACCAGGGCTTGTGCTTGCCTGGGGCGCTGGTGAGCAGTTGGCCGTCTTCCACGGCCTCGGCCTGCATGCCCAGGGAAGCGACCAGCTTCTGCAGCGGCTCCAGGCTGTCGAAGCGGTGCTGCACCTTGAGCAGGCGCTGCATCAGGTTGAACTCCAGTTGCTCCACCGCCGGCAGCTTGCCCAGGGCATCGCGCAGCAGGCGCTCCTCGGTGGGGCAGTCCATGGCCTCGATGCGCAGGCTGCTCCAGCGCAGCTCGCCGGTGGCGGCCGCAGTAGCGCCCAGCGCCGGTTCGGCGTGGCGCGGGCGCTCGTGGTGGTGGTCATGCCCATGCTCGTGTTCATGGCGATGGACGGCGGCGGGGGCGTGGTCGTGGCAGCAGGGCCCGCATCCAGGCTGGCGGCTGTTGGCGTCGGTCATCAGGTCGTTTCCCATTTGACGGTATGCTTGCGATTGCACACCCTGTAGCAACTACAGAGTCAAGCGGTTCCGGGAGGGAAGGGCGATGAAGATCGGTGAACTGGCGAAACTGACCGGCTGCCCGGTGGAGACCATCCGCTACTACGAGCGCGAGGGCCTGCTGCCGGAGCCGGTGCGCACCGGCGGCAACTACCGGCAATACGACAACGCCCACGTCGAGCGGCTGTCGTTCATCCGCCACTGCCGCTCGCTGGACATGACCCAGGAGGAAATCCGCATCCTCCTCGGCCTGCGCGACCGCCCCGAGTCCGACTGCGGCACCGCCAACCGGCTGATCGACGAGCACCTGCACCACGTGGAAGTGCGTATCGCCGAGTTGCAGTCGCTGCGCCAGCAACTGCAGGATCTGCGTGCTCGCTGCAGCGGCAGCGGCAACAGCGAGGACTGCGGCATCCTCCGCGAACTGCAGCTGCCCGCCGAGCCCTCTGCGGTGCCGGAAGCCTGCGCCGAGGCCGGGCACCTGCACGTGCCCGGGGTGCATGGCCGGCATTGAGAAAAAACAGCGTAGGCATTCCCCTCGTAGCGGATTCATCCGCGATTGCGCCGGCAAGGGCGCTCTCAGGCCTGGCGACAGAGTCCCCGGACGCCTCGTTCGCGAGCAAGAACTAGGCGTCCCTCTCGATCCTACGAAGAGCCGCTGGGCGCCTCAATCTTCCGGCCACATCCGCAGCACGCGGCTGTCGGCCGAGAGCAGGCGCAGTTCGCCCTTGTCGGTGATTTCCCAGCGCTGCACTTCGCCCAGCGCCTGGAAGAACCGCTGCTCCTGCTCCATCAGCGCCGGCGCGCACATCCGCCGGGTGCTGCCGGGCTGGCCGAAGCTCAGGGTTTCGCCGTCCAGCTGGTAGCTGGCGAACCAGTGGTTGCAGCCGGCGTTGCCGAAGGCGCGGCCCTGGCCGTCGAAGGTCAGGCTGACGTGGCTGCGGCCCACCAGCGGGCGCTTGCCGATCCATTCCACGCGGTAGGCCTGGTCGCTTTCCGGTTCCGTCGGGTGCTGAGCGCAGCCGGCTAGCAGCAGGGCGCCGAGCAGGGTCGTCAGTGTCTTGTTCATGGGTTCCCCCGGGCCTGGCAGGCGGGGCAGAGGTGGCGGTCGCCGTCCACCGTCCAGCCCAGTTCGGCGATGCGCGCGGTGGCGGCGGGGGTGTGGGCGGGCTTGCCGAGGCTGGCGTCGACGGCGAACTCGAAGTCCAGCATGGTCCCGCAGCCGTCGCACTTGACCTGCCAGTTGAGGATCGACAGTTCCTTGAACACCGGGCCCTTGGCCACCGCGGTCCATTGCCCCGGCGGGTTGATCAGGTGGCGTACCTTGTCCACCGTCAGCGTCATGCTCAGGTCGCGGCTGCCCTTGAGGCTGACCAGCAGGGTGTCGCCGTTCTGGATCGAGCCACCGTTGCCGGTGACCTGGTAGAGGCCCGGACCGAGCGCGCGGCATTCGTTCAGCGTGTGTTGCGGGTTGAGCAGGTTGTAGCGGAAATCGTGTTGAGCCATGGGTCCTCCGAAAGTCCGCCCATAGTAGGGGAAGTGGCCCGGACTCGCGACCGTGGCGGCGTGGCCACGGCCCCGGGGCTCAGGGTTCGACGAGGTTGACAGGGGCACCTTGGCGCCAGGCGCCGATGTTGTCCAGCGTGGTCCCGGCGATGGCCGCCAGCGCCTCGCGGGTGAGGAAGGCCTGGTGCGCAGTAATGATCACGTTGGGAAAGGTCAGCAGGCGCGCCAGCACGTCGTCCTGCAGCGGCAGGTCGGAGCGGTCGGCGAAAAAGATTTCCGCTTCCTCCTCGTAGACGTCCAGCCCCAGGTAGCCCAGTTGGCCGCTCTTGAGCGCCTCGATCAGCGCCGGGGTGTCCACCAGCGCGCCGCGGCCGGTGTTGATCAGCATGGCGCCGCGCTTCATGCGCTGCAGGCTGTCGGCGTTGACCAGGTGGCGGGTGGCGTCGTTGAGCGGGCAGTGCAGGCTGATGATGTCGGACTCGGCCAGCAGTTGGTCAAGGCCGACGAAACGCCCGCCGAGGGCCTCGATGGCCGGGTTGGGGTAGGGATCGTAGGCCAGCACCTGGCAGCCGAAGCCACGCATGATCTGCGCGAACACCTGGCCGATCTGGCCGCTGCCGACCACGCCGACGGTCTTGCCGTGCAGGTCGAAGCCGGTCAGGCCGTGCAGCGAGAAGTCGCCTTCGCGGGTGCGGTTGTAGGCGCGGTGCAGGTGCCGGCACAGGGCCAGGACCAGCCCCACGGCGTGCTCGGCCACCGCGTGCGGCGAGTAGGCCGGCACCCGCACCACGGTCAGGCCCAGGGCGTGGGCGGCGGCCAGGTCGACGTGGTTGTAGCCGGCCGAGCGCAGGGCGATCAGCCGCGTGCCGCCGGCCGCCAGTTGCTCCAGCACCGGCCGCGAGAGGTCGTCGTTGACGAACGGGCAGACCACCTCGAAGCCCATGGCCAGGGCGGCGGTGTCCGGGCGCAGCGGGCTCTGCTGGAAGTGCAGTTCGAAGCCGTGCCCGGGGTTGGCGGCGAGGAAGCTCTCGCGGTCGTAGTTCTGGCTGCTGAACAGGATGATGCGCATGGCCGGCCTCAATGGGTGTCGTGGGGCGTGCGCTGCCCGGTGTGGCTTTCGGTGGCGCGGGTCAGTTCGCCGATGGCGTGGTCCAGGTCCTCCAGCGCGGCGCCGGACTGCGGGTCGTTCTGCTTGAGCAGGGTTTCCGCGCGCTGGCAGGCGCCGCGCAGTTGCGGCACGCCGCAGTAGCGGGTGGCGCCGTGCAGGCGGTGCACGCGCTCGATCAGGGTGGCGCGGTCGTTGCGCTCGCGGGCCAGGCGGATGGCCTGGCGATCGGCGGCCAGGGAGGCGAGCAGCATGGCCAGCATGTCGGCGGCCAGGTCGGCCTTGCCGGCGGCCAGGCGCAGGCCTTCCTCGGGGTCGAGCACGGCCAGGCCGTCGGCGGCGAAGCGCGCGCCCTGGGCCGCCACGCCGCGGCCGGCCAGGGCCAGGCCGGTCCACTTGAGCACCACCTGGGCCAGTTGGCGCTCGTCGATGGGCTTGGTCAGGTAGTCGTCCATGCCGCCCTGCAGCAGGGCGCGCTTCTCGTTGGCCAGGGCGTGGGCGGTGAGGGCGACGATGGGCACCGGGCTGACCTCGCGCTGGGCTTCCCAGTGGCGGATCGCCTCGGTGGCCTGGCGGCCGTCCATGCCGGGCATCTGCACGTCCATGAAGACCAGGTCGAAGCGCTCGCGCTGCACTGCTTCCACCGCGGCCAGGCCGTTGTCCACCGCGGTGACTTCCGCGCCCAGGTCGCAAAGCAGCGTCTGCACCAGCAGCAGGTTGGCCGGGTTGTCGTCGACGCACAGCAGGTGCGGCACCTGGCGCTCGGCCCGCGGCGAGGGCTTGTCCTGGCGCGCCGGGCGCAGGTGCAGGAGCTGGTCGAGAGCGTGCTGCAGCTTGCGCGTGCAGGCCGGTTTGCTCTGCACCTGGCCCTCGGGCAGCACGGCGTTGTACTGCGACTGGTCGACGGTGGGGCAGAGCACCAGGGTCTTGCAGCCCTTGAACTCGAAGTCGCGGATGGTCTGGCGCAGCACGTCCGGCTGGCTGTCGGCGAGGTTGACGCCGAGCATCGCCAGCCCGATCGGCGCGCTGCCGGCGTCGGCGGGCTTGTCCAGGGCCGCGCGCAGGGCGTCGAGGTCCTCGAACTCGTGCACTTCCAGGCCGCAGTCCTCCAGCTGGTGGTGCAGCGCGGCGCGGGTCAGCTCATGGGGTTCGCAGAGCGCCACGTGGTGGCCGCTGGGCGGCGCCGGCAGGTTGTCGTCGCTGTCCTCGCGGGCCTTGGGCAGGCTCAGGCTGATCCAGAATTCCGAGCCCTCGCCGGAGCTGCTGTCCACGCCTATCTCGCCGCCCATCTGCTCGATCAGGCGCTTGGAGATCACCAGCCCCAGGCCGGTGCCGCCGGCCTGCCGCGACAGCGAGTTGTCGGCCTGGCTGAAGGCCTGGAACAGCGCGCGCAGGTCGGCGTTGGTCAGGCCGATGCCGGTGTCGCGCACGCTGATGCGCAGCTGCGCGCGCTCGTCGTTCTCGTCCTCGAGCATGGCGCGCACGGCGATGGTGCCTTCGTGGGTGAACTTGATGGCGTTGCTCACCAGGTTGGTCAGCACCTGCTTCAGGCGCAGCGGGTCGCCCACCAGGTTCAGCGGGGTGTCGCGGTAGATCAGGCTGACCAGCTCCAGGCGCTTCTCGTGGGCGGCCGGGGCGAGGATGGTGAGGGTGTCCTGGACCAGCTCGCGGAGGTTGAACGGGATGTTCTCGAGGATCAGCTTGCCGGCCTCGATCTTGGAGAAGTCGAGAATCTCGCTGATGATCCCCAGCAGGCTCTCGGCGGACTTCTGGATGGTTCCCAGGTAGTCCTGCTGGCGCACGGTCAGGTCGCTTTTCTGCAGCAGGTTGGTGAAGCCGATGATGCCGTTGAGCGGGGTGCGGATCTCGTGGCTCATGTTGGCCAGGAACTCGGACTTGATGCGGCTGGCCTCCAGGGCCTCCTTGCGCGCCAGGTCCAGTTCGATGTTCTGGATCTCGATGGTCTCCAGGTTCTGCCGCACGTCCTCGGTGGCCTGGTCGATGTTGTGCTGCATCTCTTCCTGGGCGCTCTGCAGCGCCTCGGCCATGCGGTTGATGCCCGCGGCCAGCTCGTCCAGCTCGTGGCTGCCCAGGGCCGGCAGGCGGGTTTCCAGGCGGCCTTCCTTGAGCTGCGCGACGCCCTGGGCGATCTGCCCCAGGGGCGCGCTGATGGCGCGGCTCATGCGCAGGGAGAGCAGGGCGGTGACCACCAGGCCGGTGACGATCAGCAGCAGGCTGGTGAACAGGCTGCGGTAGCCGCGCAGCAGGGTGCCGTGGTGCGAGAGTTCCAGCTCGACCCAGCCGAGCAGGCGGTTGGCGTCCTCTTCCGGGGTGCTGGACAGGCTGCGGTGGCGGCCCAGCACCGGCAGCAGGAAGTGCGTGGTATCCAGGCTGCTGACCAGGCTCAGGTGGCTGCCGTCGCCGCTGGGCATGGGGGTGAGGATGCTCGGCCCGGCATGCACCAGGCGCACGCGCTCGGGGTTGAGGAAGGTCACCGCGCGCACGTCGGGCTGGTCCAGGGCCTCGTTGGCGATCCGCTCCAGCAGCGGCAGGTCGCCGTGGTCCAGGGCGGAGGCCGACAGCGGGGCGAGCTGTTCGGCGATCAGCTGGCCGCGCTCGATCAGTTGCACGCGCATGTCCGACAGCTGCACCCAGGTGAAGTAGCCGCCCAGCACCAGCGTCAGCAGGCTGGTGGGCAGCAGGGTGAGCAGCAGCACCCGCCCCTTGATGCCGAGATCCTTGAACACGCGCGTCCTCCCAAACGGTTTCGGGGCAGTTTAGCGGGTCGCCGGGCGGGAATCCCGAACATTGACCGCCGGACGGCTGCGCTTGCCCTGGGCAGGCGCTGTCATGAATACTTGTCGTTCGCGAATAAGTCTTGTTTGTCATGACGCCGACCGCCACCAGCCAACCCCGCCTGCTGACCATCGAGGACGACCCTACCCTGGGCGCCCACCTGCACAGCCACCTGAGCCAGCGCGGCTTCGCCGTGACCTGGTGCCGCGACGGCCGCGAGGGGCTCGACCAGGCGCTGAGCGAGGCCTTCGACCTGGTCCTGCTGGACGTCATGCTGCCCGGCTGCAGCGGCCTGGAGGCCCTGCGCCAGCTGCGCCGCGAGCAGCGCGTGCCGGTGATCCTGATGTCCGCCCTGGGCGCCGAGCAGGACCGCATCGCCGGTTTCTCCCAGGGCGCCGACGACTACCTGCCCAAGCCCTTCAGCCTGGCGGAGCTGAACGTGCGCATCGACGCCATCCTCCGCCGCGTCGCCCTGGAGCGCGGCAGCCTGCTGCCGGCCGGCCCCGCGGACGCCGGGCTGCGGCTGAGCGAGGAACCCTGCGAGGTGGCCTGGGAAGGTCAGTCCGCGGCGCTCACCGCCACCGAGCAGCGCCTGCTGGAAACCTTCCTCGGCAACGTCGACGAAACCCTGAGCAAGCCGTTCCTCTACCAGCACGTGCTGAACCGTGGCTACACCGCCCACGACCGCGGCCTGGACATGCACGTCAGCCACCTGCGCCGCAAGCTGCAGTCCATCGGTTATGCGCGCCATCAACTGCGCGCGGTCTGGGGCAAGGGCTATGTTTTCGCTAGTGCCGAGTGAGCGGCGCGCCCGCCAGGTACTGCCCAGCCGCCATTCGCTGTTCTGGCGCCTGGCGGTGCCGGTGGTGCTGCTCTGCCTGGTGCTGATCTGGCTGTCCTGGACCTGGGGCCGCCAGGTCGAGCGCCGCGGCTATTTCCTCGATACCCAGGCCCAGGCCGTGCTCCGCGGTTACGCGGCCGACCTGGAACGGGCCTGGAACGCCGGCGGCGAGGCCGCGGTGGACGACTGGCTGGCACGCATGCGGGCCAGCGAGCAGACCTGGATGGTGGCGCTGGACGGCCGCCTGCAGCCCCTGGGCAGCCAGCCGCTGAGCATCGAGGAGGCCACGCGCCTGACCTTCCAGCGCGGCCTGGACTGGCCGGTTAGCAACCGCAGCCGGAGCCTGCCCTACATCGGCATTCCCTTCCCCGAGCACCCCGCCGACGGCCGCCTGGTGCTGCAACTGCCGCAACGCTTCAAGCCCGCCGGCTACTCCACGCTGGCGCGCATCTTCACCCATGGGGTGGTGCCCGCCGCGCTGGCGCTGCTGCTGTGCGGGCTGCTCTACCGCCAGTTGATCCACCCGCTGGCGCGCCTGCGCGAGCACGCCAACGCGCTGCGCGCCGACGACCTGGGCTCGGGTGCCGCCCGCGAGGTCAGCGTCCGCCGCGACGAGCTGGGCGAGCTGGGCCGCGCCTTCGACCACATGGCCCAGCGCCTGAGCGGCCACGTGGAGTTCCAGCGCCAGTTGCTGCGCGACCTGTCCCACGAGCTGCGCACGCCGCTCAGCCGCCTGCGCGTCGCTGCCGAGAGCGCGGCGGCCGAGGACCCGCTGCGCCTGCGCCTGGAGCGCGAGGTGGAAGTCATGCAGCGGCTGGTGGCCAACACCCTGGAGCTGGCCTGGATGGACACCGAGCGGCCGCGCCTGCCGCTGGAGGACGTCGCCATCCTGCCGTTGTGGGAACTGCTGGTGGAGGACGCCGGCTTCGAGTCCGGCTGGGCGCCTTCGCGCTTCCACTGTGAGGTGCCGGCGGACTGCGTCGTCCGCGGCCACCTCAATGGCCTGGCGCAGGCTTTGGAGAACCTGCTGCGCAATGCCATCCGGCATTCCCCGGAGGGCGGTTGCGTCCGCCTGCTCGGCCAGCGCGAAGGCGACTACTGGCACCTGTGCCTGGCCGACCGGGGGCCGGGGGTGGAGGCCGCCGACCTGGAACGCATCTTCCTGCCCTTCACCCGCCTTTCCGCGGCGCGTTCCGGCGAGGGCTTCGGCCTGGGCCTGAGCATCGCCCGCAGCGCCATCCGCCTGCAGGGCGGCGAACTCTGGGCCGAGCGCGGCAACCCCGGCCTGCGCATGCACCTGCGCCTGCCGGCCGCCTGACGCCGTGCGGCGCCAGGCGACCAGCGGCCGTCAGAACTCCATCACCGCCGACAGCCACAGCCGGCGCCCTTCCTCCAGGGTGCCGCTGGTCCCCGCGCTGCCCTGGATGTAGTGCGAGGCCCAGCCCGTGGTGCCGTTGGCGGCGGTGTAGGAGTCGCCGCCGAGGAAGTCCTTGTCGAACAGGTTGTACAGGGTGGCGTTCAGCGTCAGGTTGCGCGTGGCCTTGAACGAGCCGCCGAGGTGGAACACCTGGTAGGCGTCGAGGTCGCCCAACTGGTCGGCGATGGCCTGGTTGGTCGCGTTGAGGTTGGCGTAGCGCGCGGTGAAGCGCGCCCGCTCGCCGTGGTATTCGCCCTTCAGCCAGAGCTTCAGGCGCTCGCTGGCCTGCCAGTCCAGGCGCAGGTTGGCCATGTGTCGCGGGGTGTTGGTCAGCGGGGCGCCCTTGTCGTCGCCGCTGAGCTGCTCGCTGTCGGTGTAGGTGTAGTTCAGCGAGGCGCTCAAGGCCGGGGCGAAAGCCCAGCGCCCAGCCAGTTCCACGCCCTGGGTGCGGGCCTTGCCGATGTTCACCTGCTGGGCGAAGTTCTCCTGCAGGAAGCTGCTGCCCATGTCGATGCAGCCGGCCTGGTTCGGCGCGTCCGGCCAGTTGCAGTTGGGGATCGGGGTGCCGCTGTCGATCTTGTCCTTGAAGCGGGTGTGGAACAGCGTGAGGTTGGCGTTGAAGTCGGCGAGGTTGTCGTAGTAGACGCCGAATTCGGTGTTGGTGCTGGTTTCCGGGTCCAGGTCGGGGCTGCCGATGGTGAGGATCTGGCCCTGGCCGCTGACACCGTTGATGCCGTCGTGCAGCTGGTTCAGCGTGGGCGTCTTGTAGCCCTGGCTGACGCCGCCCTTGAGCGTCCAGCTGTCGGTGGTGTTCCACACCAGGTAGGCGCGCGGGCTGAAGTGCCCGCCGAAGGCCTCGTGGTCCTCGTAGCGGCCGCCGAGGGTCAGCGCCAGGTCCTGGCGCAGGCGCCACTCGTCCTCGGCGAACAGCGCCCAGGAACTCTGCTGGAATTCCTCGGTGGCGATGCCGTCCTCGACCTTCGCGTCCCAGTACTGGCCGCCGAGGGTGAACATGTGCGCCTCGCCCAGGGGCATCACCAGCTTGCTGTCCAGCACCAGGTCGGTGGACTTGAGGGTGCGGTCGTCGCCGCCGACGATCGACGGGTAGCCGCTGTAGGGCCGCCCGACGGTGCCGGGGATGGTGCGCCCGATGGTCTCGGTGGTGCTGTGCGTCAGGCTGCTGTCCAGGGTGCCGAAGCCCAGGCGGCCGGTGTGGGAGAGGGCGAACTGGTCGCGCTCGAAGCGCAGTTCGTCCTTGTAGCCGTTGGCGCGCGTCGGTGCGTCGCGGTTGCAACCGTCGGTGGCGCTGCCGCCGGCCTTGCCGTCGAGGGTGCCCAACTGGCAGTCGTCGTTGTTGTACGCCTGGCGGCCACGCTCGAAGTCCAGGGAGATGTCGTGCTCGGCGTTGGGGGTGAAGGTCAGGCGGCTGCCGATGTTGTAGTTCTGGCCTTCCACCGGGGAGGCGCCGCGGCGGCTGACGGTGGCGCCGTCGTCGAAGCTCAGGTCCGAGGCGCTGCGGTCGAAGAAGCTGCCGCGCAGGTTCAGGCCGAGCCGGTCGGCCACCAGCGGGCCGCTGGCGTAGAGGCTGGTGCCGCTGCTGTCGCCGTAGTCGCGGTGTTCCTGGACGGTGTGGTCGAGGCTGAGGCTGGCGCCCCATTCGCGGGCCACCTTGCGGGTGATGATGTTGACCACCCCGCCCATGGCGTCGGAGCCGTAGAGGGTGGACATGGGGCCGCGGATCACCTCGATGCGCTCGATGGCCGAGAGCGGCGGCATGAAGCTGGTGGAGGTCTCGCCGAAGCCGTTGGGGGTGATGTTGCCGGCGCTGTTCTGCCGGCGGCCGTCGATCAGCACCAGGGTGTAGTCGCTGGGCAGGCCGCGGATGCTGATGTTCAGGCCGCCGGTCTTGCCGGTGCTCTGGCCGATGTCGACGCCTTCGACGTCTTCCAGGGCCTCGGCCAGGTTGCTGTAGCGCTTCTCTTGCAGTTCCTCGCGGGTCAGCACGCTGATGCTGGCCGGCGCCTCGGTGACTTTCTGTTCGTAGCCGGCGGCGGTGACCACGGTGTCGCCCAGGCTCAGGGTGTCGTTGCCCTGGGCCTGGCCGGCCATGGCCAGGGCGATGGCGCCGGCCAGGGAAGTGCGGGAAAGAGGAATGGACATCGGTAGACTCCTGACTGCTCGTGATGGCGGCGGAGCCTGTCGGTAACGCAAATCATTTTCATCTTCATGAAAGTTACTGCATATGTCCGCAGAGGCCTGAAATCGCACTGCAGCGCCCGGCTCATGGGGGCTGGAACGCATTGTGGCAGCATGTTAATTGCGGAGATTTCCTACGCGGATGTTCCGGTCTCCGAGCAAGGAATCCGGGGCGGCGAGGCAGGCGCGGATGCCGCCGCCGATGCCACTCGCTGCGCTTGCCGATATGGCCGGCGGCGGTTTACCGGTATCATAGGCCGCTATCCAGATTGGCCTTGCTGACGACGAGCGACTCCATGACCGTGCAGTACCCCACCATCGCCGAGTGCATCGGCAATACTCCGCTGGTGCGCCTGCAGCGCCTGCCCGGGGAAACCTCCAACACCCTGCTGGTGAAACTCGAAGGCAACAACCCGGCCGGCTCCGTGAAGGACCGCCCGGCGCTGTCGATGATCACCCGCGCGGAGCTGCGTGGCGACATCCACCCCGGCGACACCCTAATCGAGGCCACTTCCGGCAACACCGGCATCGCCCTGGCCATGGCCGCGGCGATCAAGGGCTACCGCATGATCCTGATCATGCCGGACAACTCCACCGCCGAACGCAAGGCGGCCATGACCGCCTACGGCGCCGAGCTGATCCTGGTGAGCAAGGAGCAGGGCATGGAAGGCGCCCGCGACCTGGCCGACCAGATGCAGCGCGAAGGCAAGGGCAAGGTGCTGGACCAGTTCGCCAACGGCGACAACCCGGTGGCCCACTACCAGGGCACCGGCCCGGAGATCTGGCGCCAGACCAACGGCGAGATAACCCACTTCGTCAGCTCCATGGGCACCACCGGCACCATCATGGGCGTGTCGCGCTACCTCAAGGAGCAGAACCCGGCGGTGCAGATCGTCGGCCTGCAGCCGATGGAAGGCTCGTCCATCCCCGGCATCCGCCGCTGGCCGCAGGAATACCTGCCGAAGATCTTCGACGCCAGCCGCGTCGACCGCGTGGTGGACATGCACCAGAGCGAGGCCGAGGACGTGATGCGCCGCCTGGCCCGCGAGGAAGGCATTTTCTGCGGTGTGTCCTCCGGCGGTGCGGTGGCGGCCATGCTGCGCCTGTCCCGCGAACTGGAGAACGCGGTGCTGGTGGCGATCATCTGCGACCGCGGCGACCGCTACCTGTCCTCCGGAATCTACGACCCCAGCTGACATGGCCAAGCACAGAAGCGGCCTGCGCTTCCAGCCCAGCGGCGGCGCCCGCAACGCCGGCGTGCCGGTGGGCAAGAAGCAGCGCCTGCGCATCGAGCGCCTGGCCCATGACGGCCGCGGCATCGCGCACCTGGAAGGGCGCACCTGGTTCGTCGCCGGCGCGCTGCCCGGGGAAGAGGTCGAGGCCCGCGTGCTGGCCGCGCGCAGCCAGGTGGTGGACGCCCGCGGCGAACGCATCCTGGCCGCCGCGCCGGAGCGCCGCGCCGAGCCCTGCCCGGTGGCCGGCAAGTGCGGTGGCTGCACCCTGCAGCACCTGCCCCACGCCGGACAATTGGCGCTCAAGCAGCGCACCCTGGCCGAACAGCTGCAGCGCTTCGGCGACATCGTCCCGGAAGCGTGGGCAGCGCCCCTGGCCGGCCCCGAATTCGGCTACCGCCGCCGGGCCCGCATCGCCGTGCGCTGGGATGCCAAGGCCCAGCGCCTGGAGGTGGGGTTCCGCGCCGCCGCCAGCCAGGCCATCGTCGCCTTCGACGACTGCCTGGTGCTGGTGCCCGAACTGCAGGCGCTGGCCCGCGCGTTGCCGGCGCTGCTGCAGGGGTTCCAGCGGCCGCGGGCCATCGGCCACGTCGAGCTGTTCCACGGCACCGCCTGCGCCTTGCTGCTGCGCCACACCGAACCTCTGCCCGCCGCCGACCTCGAACGCCTCCGGGCCTTCTGTTCGGCACGGGATGTGCAGCTGTGGCTGCAGGGCGACGGCGAACCGACGCCGGCCGACGGCGAAGGGCGCCTGGGCTACCGCCTGGACGCCTGGGACCTGACCCTGGCCTACCGGCCGGGGGACTTCGTCCAGGTCAACGAGCCGGTCAACGTGGCCATGGTCGCGCAGGCGCTGGACTGGTTGGCCCCCGCACCGGCGGAACGGGTGCTAGACCTGTTCTGTGGCCTGGGCAATTTCGCCCTGCCGCTGGCCCGAAGCGCCGCCTGCGTGGTGGGCGTGGAAGGCGTGCAAAGCATGGTTGCGCGCGCCGCGGCCAACGCCCGGGCCAATGGCCTGGACAACGCCGTGTTCCACCAGGCCGACCTGGCGCAGCCGCTGTCCGCGGCGCGCTGGTTCGCCGGGGACGCGGCCAAGGGATTTTCCGCCGTGCTGCTCGACCCGCCGCGTGACGGCGCGCTCGAGATGGCACGGGGCATGCGTGAACTGGGCGCCGAGCGGGTACTCTATGTGTCCTGCAACCCGGCGACCCTGGCGCGCGACGCCGGCGAACTGGCCCGTCAGGGCTATCGCCTGAAGCGTGCCGGAATCCTCGACATGTTCCCGCAGACGGCGCATGTGGAGGCGATGGCTCTGTTCGAGGCAGGTTAGGACGACCTGCGCAATCCGACCGGCCCACGCCAGAAAGGCCGGCGCAGTCGAGCGGTGTGCCACGGCACACCGTGGGGAAGGGTAGACAAGATGGTACAGGTGAGAGCGCACCAGCCGGTCAACACCGACGGCAGCATCAACCTCGAGGCCTGGCTGGACCACGTCCAGACCCTGGTCCCGGTGCTGGATCGCAAGGTCCTGCTGGAGGCCTGCGAGTTCGCCCGCGAGGCCGAGAACAAGGCGGTCAGCCAGGTGGAAGCCGCCTGGGCCGATGGCACTTCGAGCTTCCAGACCGGCCTTGAGATCGCCGAGATCCTCGCCGACCTCAAGCTGGACCAGGAGTCGCTGGTGGCCGCGGTGATCTACCGTGGCGTCCGCGAGGGCAAGGTCAAGCTGGAGGAAGTGCAGCAGCGCTTCGGCCCGGTGGTGGCCAAGCTGATCGAGGGCGTGCTGCGCATGGCGGCGATCAGCGCCAGCCTCAACCCGCGGCAGTCCATGGTGCTCGGCACCCAGGCGCAGATCGAGAACCTGCGCAAGATGCTGGTGGCCATGGTCGACGACGTGCGCGTCGCGCTGATCAAGCTGGCCGAGCGCACCTGCGCCATCCGCGCGGTGAAGAACGCCGACGAGGAGAAGCGCATGCGCGTCGCCCGCGAGGTGTTCGACATCTATGCGCCGCTGGCGCACCGCCTGGGCATCGGCCACATCAAGTGGGAGCTGGAGGACCTGTCCTTCCGCTACCTGGAGCCCGACCAGTACAAGCAGATCGCCAAGCTGCTGCACGAGCGCCGCCTGGACCGCGAGCAGTACATCGCCACCGTGATGCAGCAGCTCAAGGACGCCCTGGCCGCCACCGGCATCAAGGCCGACCTGTCCGGCCGCGCCAAGCACATCTACTCGATCTGGCGGAAGATGCAGCGCAAGGGCCTGGACTTCAGCCAGATCTACGACGTGCGCGCGGTGCGCGTGCTGGTCCCGGAGATGCGCGACTGCTACACCGCGCTGGGCATCGTGCACACCCTGTGGCGGCACATTCCCAAGGAATTCGACGACTACATCGCCAACCCCAAGGAAAACGGCTACCGCTCGCTGCACACCGCGGTGATCGGCCCCGAGGGCAAGGTGCTGGAAGTGCAGATCCGCACCCACGCCATGCACGAGGAAGCCGAGCTGGGCGTGTGCGCGCACTGGCGCTACAAGGGCACCGACGTCAAGTCCGGCTCCAACCACTACGAGGAGAAGATCTCCTGGCTGCGCCAGGTCCTGGAGTGGCACGAGGAGCTGGGCGACATCGGCGGCCTGGCCGAGCAGCTGCGCGTGGACATCGAGCCGGACCGGGTGTACGTGTTCACCCCCGACGGCCACGCCATCGACCTGCCCAAAGGCTCCACGCCGCTGGACTTCGCCTACCGCGTGCACACCGAGGTGGGCCACAACTGCCGCGGCGCCAAGATCAACGGGCGCATCGTGCCGCTGAACTACAGCCTGCAGACCGGCGAGCAGGTGGAGATCATCACCGGCAAGCACAGCGGCCCGAGCCGCGACTGGCTGAACCAGAACCTCGGCTACGTCACCACCTCGCGGGCGCGGGCGAAGATCGTCCACTGGTTCAAGCTGCAGGCCCGCGACCAGAACGTCGCCGCCGGCAAGGCCATGCTCGAACGCGAACTGGGGCGCCTGGCACTGCCGCCGGTGGACTTCGAGAAGCTGGCCGAGAAGGCCAACTACAAGACCGGCGAGGACCTGTTCGCGGCCCTCGGCGCCGGCGACCTGCGCCTGGCCCACGTGGTCAACTACGCCCAGGCCCTGGTGGAACCGGAGCGTGGCAACGAGCAGCTCGAACTCATCCCGCGCAAGCCCAGCCGCGTCGGCCACGGCAAGCGCGGCGACATCCAGATCCAGGGCGTGGGCAACCTGCTGACGCAGATGGCCGGTTGCTGCCAGCCACTGCCGGGCGACCCGATCGTCGGCTACATCACCCTCGGCCGCGGCGTCACCATCCACCGCCAGGATTGCGCCACCGTGCTGCAACTGGCCGGCCGCGAGCCGGAGCGGATGATCCAGGTGAGCTGGGGCCCGGTGCCGGTGCAGACCTACCCGGTGGACATCGTCATCCGCGCCTACGACCGTTCCGGCCTGCTGCGCGACGTGTCCCAGGTGCTGCTCAACGAGCGCATCAACGTGCTGGCGGTGAACACCCGCTCGGACAAGGACGACAACACCGCGACCATGCGCCTGACCATCGAGATCCCCGGCCTGGATTCCCTGGGCCGCCTGCTGGCGCGCATCTCGCAACTGCCCAACATCATCGAGGCGCGGCGCGACCGCGCGGGTGGCAAGGATGTATAAGCTCGACGACCTGCTGTACCTCATGGCGCGCCTGCGCGACCCGCAGCACGGCTGCCCCTGGGACCTCAAGCAGGACTACGCGAGCATCGCCCCCTACACCATCGAGGAAGCCTACGAGGTCGCCGACGCCATCGAGCGCGGCGACTTCGAGCACCTGCGCGAGGAGGCCGGCGACCTGTTGTTCCAGGTGGTCTACTACGCCCAACTGGCCCGCGAGGAGCAGCGCTTCGACTTCGACGCGGTGGTCCACGGCATCACCGCCAAGCTGGTCCGCCGCCATCCCCATGTGTTCCCCGACGGCGACCTGTACGGCGTGCCCGACGCGGCGAAGCTGGCGGAAGCGGCGGTGAAGCAGCGCTGGGAAGAACTCAAGGCCGAGGAACGCGCGGCCAAGGCCGCCGAGCCGGTGCAACTGTCGCTGCTGGACGACGTGCCGGTGGCGCTGCCGGCCCTCAGCCGCGCGGCCAAGCTGCAGAAGCGCGCGGCCCAGGTCGGCTTCGACTGGCCGGAAGCCCTGCCGGTGGTGGACAAGCTGCGCGAAGAGCTGGACGAAGTGCTGGAAGCCATGGCCGACGGCGACGCCGAAGCCCAGGCAGAGGAGATCGGCGACCTGCTGTTCGTGGTGGTCAACCTGGCCCGGCACCTGAAAGTCGACCCGGAAACCGCCCTGCGCGCGGCGAATGGCAAGTTCGAAAGGCGCTTCCGCTACATCGAGACCACCCTGCGCGACCAGGGCCGCAAGGCCGAGGAATGCAGCCTGGAAGAGCTGGATGCGCTCTGGGGCGAGGCCAAGCGGGAGGAGAAGAATCCGCTGGGGTGTGGTTAGTTCGCCGGGGCTTTTTGCTTTTCGTAGGAGCGAGCTTGCTCGCGAATGGGGCTGTTCGTGCCACAGGGGCGTCCGGCGTGGCCGGGGAGTCCAATCGCGGACAAGGTCCGCTCCTACGCCGGTGCTTCCAGTAGCGTAGGGCGAATAACCGTTCGCGGTTATCCGCCGCCTCACCTTCCTCATCGACCCTGCCTCGGTCGATCTGGGGGAATGCGTGACCCGCGCCAGGCTCGACACCGAGCGGGCTGGTAACCAAGGTCAAACGGCGGATAACGCCATAGGCGTTATGCGCCCTACGTGAACATCCAGCGAATCAGTAATACCAGCAACAGCACCGCCAGAATCGGCCGACCGATGCGGTAGGCCTTGGGATACCGGCGCTTGAACTTCTTCACCTGCCCACCCACGCCGTTGCCGATACGAATCAGCACCGAGTAGGCCTGGTTGATCCCGCCGACGCGCTCGCCCTCGACGTTCTGCGGCGCGGTGGCGCGGCCGAGGAAGGCGCTGACGCGGCGGTTGATGCGCGTCAGCAGCGGCGACTTGAGCGGACGCTCGACGTCGCAGAAGAGGATCAGGCGCGATTCGTCCGTCTCGTTCTTCACCCAGTGCACGAAGGTCTCGTCGAACATCACGTCCTCGCCGTCGCGCCAGGCGTAGGGTTGGCCGTCGACGAAGATGCGGCAACTGTCCGAGTTCGGCGTGGCCAGGCCCAGGTGGTAGCGCAGGGAGCCGGCGTAGGGGTCGCGGTGCTTGTTCAGGTGGCTGTTCGGCGGCAGGCGGGTGAACATCGCGCCCTTGACGTTGGGGATGCTGCTGACCAGCTCCACGGTCTTCGGGCACAGGCGCTGCGCGGAGGGCAGGGGGCCGTCGTACCAGGTCAGGTAGAAGCGCGTCCAGCCCTTCTTGAAGAAGGAGCCGAAGCCCGCCTCGTTGTTGTTCAGGGCATCGCGGATGTAGCCCTCGTCGAACAGCTGCTCGGCTTCTTCGCGGATCATCTGCCAGTTGTCGCGCAGCTTGTCGAGTTCCGGGAAGCGCTCACGGTCCAGGTAGGGCTTGGAGGGTACGCTGGAGTTCAGGTACATCAGCGAGTTGTACGGGGCGAACCAGGCCGAGTGGTTGACCACCTGGCGCAGGAACGGCAGGCGTACCTTGCCGCGCAGGTGCACGTAGAGAATGGCGATGAGGAAGATGGCGAGGATCGCGAGGACGAGGAGCTTGATCATGGGATGGCGAGTCCGCCCTGTTTGGCTGAAAAACGGCCGGCCACTTGCGCAACGCCGACACAGGCCCGAGGATTATACCCTCAGCGCGCGTCGCCGCTGAATTTTCCGCCACGTCAGAATTGTCCTGCGTCATATTCGCAGGCTGTCGGAGAGTCGTTAGCCAATGAGCATGTCATTGCGTGACCAGTTGCTGAAAGCCGGGCTGGTCAACGAAAAGCAGGCCAAGCAGGCCAGCAAGCAGAAGCAGAAACAGCAGCGCCTGGAGCACAAGGGCCAGGCCGAGAAGGACGACAGCCAGCGCCAGGCCGCGTTGCAGGCCCAGGCCGAAAAGCTGGCCCGCGACCAGGAGCTGAACCGCCAGCAGCAGGAGAAGGCCGAGAAGAAGGCTCGCGCCGCGCAGGTCAAGCAACTGATCGAAGGCACCCGCCTGCCCAGGATGGAGGGCGACGACTACTACAACTTCGTCGACGCCAAGAAGGTCAAGCGCATCGCGGTGAACGCCCTGATCCGCGATAAGCTCAGCCGTGGCAGTCTGGCCATCGTCAGCTACGACGGGCGCTACGAGATAGTCCCGCGCGATGCCGCGCTGCGCATCCAGGAGCGCGACGAGCGCCGCGTGGTGCTGCTCAACGAGCCCAGCGGCGAGCCGGACGAGGACGATCCGTACAAGGACTACGTGGTGCCCGACGACCTCATGTGGTGACAACTGCGGAAACGAAAAAGCCGGGCGGATGCCCGGCTTTTTTCATGCTGCCCGAGGTTACGAGCCCTTGACCTGCCTGCCGTCGACGGTGCCGTCCTTGAGCATGATCTGGTACTCCTTGCCGTCGGTCTCCTGCTGGTACAGGCGCACCAGCAGGTAGTCCCAGTCCTTGGCGAACCAGAGGACGGTCTTGCGGTTGCTCTTGGTCGGGTCGCGCACGCGCTCGACCTTGATGGCGTCGATCTGGCCGGCCTGGGTGGCGACCTTCTCCTCGCCGAGCACGCGGAAGTCGTAGGTATCGGTGTCGGTACCCTCGATCACCTGGTAGCTCATGCTTTTCTTGCCGACGGCGACGTCGTGCTGCAGCACCAGCTGGTAGGTGGACTTGTCGAGCTGGCCGCGGTTCAGCGGCAGGCGCACGGCGTCGCCGCGGTCGCTGCCGGTGACCTGTTTCTGCGCCCAGTCGAACTGCAGATCGGTGGACTTGTTCTTGCCCAGGCCCTCGCGGGCCCAGTGGTAGGTCTGCGGCAGGTAGGTATCGCCTTCGACCTTGAAGGAACTGCTCTCCTTCAGGCTGGCGAGCAGCATGGAGGCCTGGAAGTCGAGTTCCCAGTTGCCGCCGTCGCCTTGCTTGAGGCTGCGGGAAGCGGTCCCGCTCAGCGGCATCTGCTTCCAGTCCGCGGTGTAGCTGGCCTCGAACGGCTTGATCTGGAACGAGGCGGCATACGCCGGCAACGTCAGCAGGGCCATCAGGAACAGCAGGACTCTACGCATCGCGAATCTCCTAGGTTCGGAACGGGTAGCCGGTGGCCGGCAACGCCTGGCCATCCAGCATGGCGCCTCGCTCGCCCAGGCGCAAACGGCCTTCGGCGAACCAGCGCATGGCCAGCGGGTAGATCAGGTGCTCCTGCACGTGCACCCGCGCGGCGAGCGTCTCCGGCGTGTCTTGCGACTCTACCGGGATTGCCGCCTGTACGACCAGAGGGCCACCGTCGAGTTCCTCGGTGACGAAATGCACCGAGCAGCCATGCTCGGCGTCACCGGCCTCCAGCGCCCGCTGGTGGGTGTGCAGGCCCTTGTACTTGGGCAGCAGCGAGGGGTGGATGTTCAGCAGGCGGCCGTGGTAGTGGCGCACGAAGGCCGAGCTGAGGATGCGCATGAAGCCGGCCAGGACCACCAGGTCCGGGGCGTGGGCGTCGATGCGGCGGATCAGCTCGGCGTCGAAGGCTTCGCGGTCGGCGAAGCCCTTGTGGTCCAGGACCTCAGTGGCGATGCCCGCGGCGGCGGCGCGCTGCAGGCCGTAGGCGTCCGCGCGGTTGGAAATCACCGCGCGGATGGTTGCCGGCGTGGCGCCGTCGGCCAGGCTGTCGATCAGTGCTTGCAGATTGCTGCCGGAGCCGGAAATCAGCACCACGACATTGCAAGGACGGGACATCAGTGGCCTTTCAGGTTGTTCAGCACCACGCGTTCGGCGTCCGCTGCGCAGGCGTCGATGCGGCCGATGACCCAGGGCTGCTCGCCGGAGGCGCGCAGGGAGGCGAGGGTGGCCTCGACCTGGTCCTGGGCGACGCAGATGACCATGCCCACGCCGCAGTTCAGCACACGGTGCATCTCGTGCTCGTCGACATTGCCCTTCTCCTGCAGCCAGTCGAATACCGCCGGGCGCTGCCAGCTGGCCACGTCGATCACGGCCTGGGCGTTGTCCGGCAGTACGCGCGGGATGTTGTCCAGCAGGCCGCCGCCGGTGATGTGGGCCATGGCCTTGACCGCGCCGGTCTGCTCGATCAGCTGCAGCAGCGGCTTGACGTAGATGCGCGTCGGCGCCATCAGCAGATCGGCCAGGGGCTTGCCGTCGAGCTGGGTGGCCTCGATGTCGGCGCCGGAGACTTCGATGATCTTGCGGATCAGCGAGTAGCCGTTGGAGTGCGGGCCGGAGGAAGGCAGGGCGACCAGGGCGTCGCCGGCGACCACCTTCGAGCCGTCGATGATCTCGGCCTTTTCCACCACGCCGACGCAGAAGCCGGCCAGGTCGTAGTCCTCGCCCTCGTACATGCCGGGCATCTCGGCGGTTTCACCGCCGACCAGCGAGCAGCCGGCCAGTTCGCAGCCGGCGCCGATGCCGGTCACCACGGTGGCGGCGACGTCGACGTTGAGCTTGCCGGTGGCGTAGTAGTCGAGGAAGAACAGCGGCTCGGCGCCGCAGACCACCAGGTCGTTGACGCACATGGCGACCAGGTCCTGGCCGATGCTGTCGTGCTTGTTCAGGTTCAGCGCCAGGCGCAGCTTGGTGCCGACGCCGTCGGTGCCGGAAACCAGCACCGGCTGCTTGTAGCCGGCCGGGATCTCGCAGAGCGCGCCGAAGCCGCCCAGGCCGCCCATGACTTCAGGACGCGCGGTGCGCTTGGCGACGCCTTTGATGCGTTCGACGAGGGCTTCGCCGGCGTCGATGTCCACACCGGCGTCCTTGTAGCTCAACGAGGGTTGCTTGCTGCTCATGTATCCAGGCCTGTAGAAAGGAGTGATTCGTCTGCCGGCCGCGGCGCGAAGGATTCGCGGCGACCTCGCGGGAGGCGCGGGATTTTATCAGGCTTGCCCGGCAGCGGCCATCTCGCGCTGTTGCCGCTGACCGGAGGGCTGTTTAAGGTATAGGCCTTCCGGAAGGGCTTGCCAGGTGCCGTTCCCTTCCTTATTCCGTTCGTCGAGAGCCTGTCATGCGATTTACCGCCCGCCTGTTGATCCTCTGCCTGTCGTTGCTCAGCCTGCCGTCCTTCGCCGCCGCGCTGGGCAACCTCTACCAGGTGCACGAGCCGGTGGCCTCGCAGCAGCCGGACGAGCGCAGCGCCGGCCTGTCCCGCGCGCTGCAGACCCTGGTGCTGCGCCTGACCGGCGATGCCCGCGCCGCCCAGAGCGGCGCGCTGGCCGGCTACTTCAAGGACCCGCAGCAACTGATCAGCCAGTACGGCTACGAGAACGGCCCGCCGCTGGCACTGGTGGTGGACTTCGACCCCGCCTCGGTGAACAACGCCCTGCGCCAGGCCGGCCTGCCGGTCTGGGGCGCCAACCGTCCGAGCCTGCTGGCCTGGTGGCTGAACGAAAGCGCCGCCGGCAGCAGCCTGGTGGGCGACAGCCAGGAAGGCGCCGCACCGCTCAACCGCGCCGCCCAGCGCCGCGGCCTGCCGCTGTTGCTGCCGATGGCCGACCTCTCCGAGCAGGGCGTGGGCACCGCGCAGAACATCACCGCCGCGCAGCCCGACGCGCTGCGCTCCGCCTCCGAGCGCTATTCCGCCGACGGCCTGCTGGCGGTCGACGCCAAGGAAGACGGCGGCAAGTGGCAGGCGCAATGGCGCCTGTGGCTGGGCGACTCGCGCGAACAGGGCCAGGCCCAGGGCGACAGCCCGGACGCCCTGGCCGACGCCGTGATGCTGGCGGTCAGCCAGCGCCTGGCGCCGCGCTTCGTCGGCGCGCCGGGCGCGGCCAGCGCCCTGACCCTGCAGGTGCAGGGCGCCAACCTCGAACGCTATGCCCAGCTGCAGAAGCTGCTCGACCCGATGGGCGCGAAGCTGGTCCTGGCCCAGGGCGACAACCTGCAATACCGCCTCAACGCCAGCCCCGACCAACTGCGCGCCCAGCTGGGCCTGGCGCACCTGCAGGAGGCCCCGGCCGAGCCGGCCCAGCCGGCGCTGGACGCCAACGGCCAGCCGCTGCCGGCGCAGCCCGCGGCGCCGAGCAACGTCATGCGCTTCCGCTGGTAGTCACGCCGCGGGTGGGCCTGGCGCCGGATTCGCAGTATGCTGCGCCTCCGGCGCCTTTTCGGATGCGCCAAAATGATGATTTGGTTACACTTTTGATCCGTACGGCTTCACTGTAAGCGTTTTCGAAGAAAAGCCCCGCCCGGCATGAAACAACCTATGCAGCTACCCCTGGGCATCCGTCTGCGCGACGATGCCACCTTCGCCAACTTCTACCCCGGCACCAACGCCGCGGCGCTGGGGTATGTCGAGCGGCTGTGCGACTGCGACGCCGGCTGGGCGGAGAGCCTCATCTACCTGTGGGGCGTCGAGGGCGTGGGGCGCAGCCACCTGCTGCAGGCGGCCTGCCTGCGCTTCGAGCAGTACGGCGAGACCTCGGTGTACCTGCCGATGGCCGAGCTGGTGCAATACGGCCCGGCGATCTTCGACGATCTGGAACAGCTGGAACTGGTCTGCCTCGACGACATCGAGGCCCTGGCCGGCCTGCCGGAGTGGGAAGAGGCGCTGTTCCACCTGTTCAACCGCCTGCGCGACGCTGGCCGGCGTCTGCTGCTGGCGGCCTCAATGCCGCCGCGCGAATTGCCGGTCAAGCTGCCCGACCTGAAGTCGCGGCTGACCCTCTCGCTGATCTTCCAGCTGCACCCGCTGACCGACGAGGAAAAACTCCGCGCCCTGCAACTGCGCGCCTCGCGCCGCGGCCTGCACCTCACCGACGAAGTCGGGCGCTTCATCCTCACCCGCGGCGCGCGCAGCATGGAATTCCTCTTCGACCTGCTGGACGAACTGGACAAGGCCTCGCTGCAGGCCCAGCGCAAACTGACCATCCCCTTCCTCAAGGAAACCCTGGGCTGGTAGGCCCCTTCGGGGGAGCTGCAAGCCGCAAGCCATAAGCTGCAAGTTATCCGGAGCCGTATGCTCTTCGCCCTACGACGTTGCGCCGAGGCTTTTCGTAGGATGGGTCGAGCTTGCGAAACCCATGCGGTCGTGGTGATGGGTATCGCTTCGCTCAACGCCATTCTACGGGTCTTGTGTTTGCCGGAGGGCGTAGGAGCGGACCTTGTCCGCGATAACCGGACGTCCCGGCGCGATTCGCGGATGAGATCCGCTTACGCTGTGCCAACCACACCGTTCCCCTGTAGTTTCGTAGGATGGGTTGAGCTTGCGAAACCCATGCGGTGGTGGGTATCGCTTCGCTCAACCCATCCTACGGGGCTCGGAGTGCCCGGAAACAGGCGCTCCGTGACCGAACCCGAAGCGCGCCGGGGACCAAGGCCAAACGGCGGATAACGCCATAGGCGTTATGCGCCCTACGCTCAGCTGTGGCTCGGCTCTTCCTTGTGCCCCGTCAGCTCATGCAGGTACTTGCGCGACAGCTGCAGGAAGCGCGGGGTAGGGCCGACGTCCTCGTAGAGCGGGTCGCCCTGTTCGTCCAGCGCCACCACCTTCTGCCCCTTCACGTAGGGGAAGCTCGCCTCCAGTTCTTCCAGGGCCGAGCCGACCAGTTCGCCGAGCAGTTCTTCGACGCTGCGCTTGGGGTACATGTCGTGCAGCGCGGCCAGGCGCGCGGCGGTTTCCACGTCCAGCGGGATGCTGTAGCTGTGGCTGGTCATGCGCCCCCTGGCGTTCTGTTCCCAATGGCGTACCAGATCGCGGATCTTCATGTTCACCTCATGGGCCGGCTCGTGGCCGGCGGGGAAGACGGCCCTTTTGGAGCCGCCGGGAAGAATTTCCCGAATCCTTCGGGATCACATCTAGCCTAGACGCTGTCGGAGCAGGATCGCGGGCGTTCGTCGCACGCTTGTCAGTGAGTGTCGCCAGGCGGCACTGTAAGAGAATCCAGACACGGAGAACCCCCATGGCGGATATCGACGCGCGCCTGCGCGAGGACGTGCACCTGCTGGGCGAACTGCTCGGGCAGACCATCCGCAGCCAGTACGGCCAGGCCTTCCTCGACAAGATCGAGCTGATCCGCCAGGGCGCCAAGGCGGCGCGGCGTGGTTCGGCCGAAGGCGCGCGGCAGCTGGCGGCGGCCCTCGACGGCCTGGGCGAGGACGAGCTGCTGCCGGTGGCGCGGGCCTTCAACCAGTTCCTCAACCTGGCCAACATCGCCGAGCAGTACCACCGCATCCGCCGCCGCGGGCCGAAGGAGCCGCAGCCCTTCGAGCAGCGCGTGCTCGGCGAGCTGCTGGGGCGCCTGCGCAAGGCCGGCGTGGAGCCGGCGGAGCTGGCGCGCCAGGTGGCGCAGCTGGACATCGAACTGGTGCTCACCGCGCACCCTACCGAAGTGGCGCGGCGCACCCTGATCCAGAAATACGACGCCATGGCCGCGCAACTGGCGGCCAAGGACCACACCGACCTGCTCCCCGAAGAGCGCGAGCAGGTGGACACGCGCCTGCGCCGGCTGGTGGCCGAGGCCTGGCACACCGACGAGATCCGCCGCACCCGGCCAACGCCGGTGGACGAGGCCAAGTGGGGCTTCGCGGTGATCGAGCATTCCCTCTGGCACGCCGTGCCCGACTTCCTCCGCCACGTCGACGAGACCCTGCAAAGCTGCACCGGCCAGCGCCTGCCGCTGCAGGCCGCGCCCATCCGCTTCGCCTCCTGGATGGGCGGCGACCGCGACGGCAACCCCAACGTCACCGCCGTCATCACCCGCGAGGTGCTGCTGCTGGCGCGCTGGATGGCCGCCGACCTCTACCTGCGCGACGTCGACAGCCTGGCCGCCGACCTCTCCATGCAGCAGGCCAGCGAGGAACTGCTGGCGGAAACCGGCGAGGTGGCCGAACCCTATCGCGCCCTGCTCAAGCAGTTGCGCGAACGCCTGCGCGCCACGCGGGCCTGGGCCGAACGCGCGCTGAGCGAAGACGAGGTTGCACCCGAGGCGGTGCTGCAGGACAACCGCGAGCTGCTGGCGCCGCTGGAGCTGTGCCACCGCTCGCTGCACGCCTGCGGCATGGGCGTGATCGCCGACGGCGCGCTACTCGACAGCCTGCGCCGCGCCGCCACCTTCGGCCTGTTCCTGACGCGCCTGGACATCCGCCAGGACTCCGGCCGCCACGCCGCCGCCCTGAGCGAAATCACCGAGTACCTGGGCCTGGGCCGCTACCAGGAGTGGGACGAGGCGGTGCGCCAGGAATTCCTCCTGGAGGAACTGGGCAACCATCGCCCGCTGCTGCCGGCGGACTACCAGGCCAGCGCCGACACCGCCGAAGTCCTGGCCACCTGCCGCGTGGCGGCTGCCGCGCCGGCGGCCTCGCTGGGTTCCTACGTCATCTCCATGGCCGGCCAGCCGTCCGACGTGCTGGCGGTGCAACTGCTGCTCAAGGAATGCGGGTTGCGCCGGCCGCTGCGCGTGGTGCCACTCTTCGAAACCCTCGACGACCTCGACAACGCCGGCCCCTGCATCGACCGCCTGCTCGGCCTGGACGCCTACCGCGAAGCCCTGGCCGGGCCGCAGGAAGTGATGATCGGCTACTCCGACTCGGCCAAGGACGCCGGCACCCTGGCCGCGGCCTGGGCGCAGTACCGCGCCCAGGAAGCGCTGGTGGACATCTGCCGCGCCCACGGCGTCGAGCTGCTGCTGTTCCACGGCCGCGGCGGCACCGTCGGGCGCGGCGGCGGCCCGGCCCACGCGGCCATCCTCTCGCAGCCGCCGGGCTCGGTGGCGGGGCGCTTCCGCACCACCGAACAGGGCGAGATGATCCGCTTCAAGTTCGGCCTGCCCGGCATCGCCCGGCAGAACCTCGACCTCTACCTGGCCGCGGTGCTGGAGGCCACGCTGCTGCCGCCACCGGCGCCGGAGCCGGCCTGGCGCGAGGAAATGCAGCGCCTGGCCGCCGATTCCCTGGCCGCCTACCGCCAGGTGGTGCGCGAGACGCCGCAGTTCGTCGACTACTTCCGCGAGGCCACCCCGGAACAGGAACTCGGCCGCCTGCCCCTGGGCAGCCGCCCGGCCAAGCGCCGCCAGGGCGGCATCGAGAGCCTGCGGGCGATCCCGTGGATCTTCGCCTGGACGCAGACGCGGCTGATGCTGCCGGCCTGGCTGGGCTGGGAGACCGCGCTGTTCAACGCCATCGACCGCGGCGAGGGCGCCCTGCTGCAGCGCATGCGCGAGCAGTGGCCGTTCTTCCGCGCGCGCATCGACATGCTGGAGATGGTCCTGGCCAAGGCCGACGGCGAAATCGCCCAACTCTACGACGAACGTCTGGTGCAATCGGAACTGCGACCATTAGGTGTGCATTTACGCGACCTATTGTCGCAGGCGCTGCGCGTGGTGCTCGGCCTGACCGGCCAGCAGCGCCTGCTGGCGCAGGCCACCGAAACCCGCGAATCGATCGCCGTGCGCAACATCTACCTGGACCCGCTGCACCTGCTCCAGGCGGAGCTGCTGGCCCGTTCCAGACGCTGCGAAGGCGACGCCTGCGGCGGTCTGGAACAGGCCCTGCTGGTGACGGTGGCGGGCATCGCCGCGGGGCTGCGCAACACCGGTTGAGCGGCCCCGGCCACGACTTTCCGGTGGCTTGTGCGCTCAGGGTGCGCTGTGTATCTTGATCAGCCTTTCGGCGTATTCCTGCGCCATTTCAAGCATGTTCAGATAGGCCCCATAAGGCAGATCCGGGATTTCGCTTTCAACAAGACTAAGGAGCATATCGATGCGTGTGATTCTGCTCGGGGCGCCCGGTGCCGGCAAAGGTACTCAGGCCCGCTTCATCACCGAGAAGTTCAGCATTCCGCAGATCTCCACCGGGGACATGCTGCGCGCAGCGGTCAAGGCCGGCACCGAGCTGGGCCTGCAGGCCAAGAGCGTGATGGATGCCGGCGGCCTGGTTTCGGATGACCTGATCATCAACCTGGTCAAGGAGCGCATCGCCCAGCCCGATTGCGCCAACGGCTTCCTGTTCGACGGTTTCCCGCGCACCATTCCCCAGGCCGAGGCCATGAAGGAAGCCGGCGTGAGCATCGACCACGTGATCGAGATCGCCGTTGACGACGAAGAGATCGTCAGCCGCATGGCCGGCCGCCGCGTGCACCCGGCCTCCGGCCGCGTGTACCACGTCGAGCACAACCCGCCGAAGGTCGCCGGCAAGGACGACGTCACCGGCGAAGACCTGATCCAGCGTGAAGACGACCGCGAAGAGACCGTGCGCCACCGCCTGTCGGTCTACCACACCCAGACCAAGCCGCTGGTCGACTTCTACCAGAAGCTGGCCGCCGTCGAAGGCACCCCGAAGTACAGCCGCGTCGAAGGCGTCGGCTCGGTGGACCAGATTACCGCCAAGGTCCTGGCCGCGCTCAGCTGAGTCGCCGCCCGACCTGCACCAGAGGCCCGCTTGCGGGCCTTTGGCGTTTATAATGCCCGCCCTTTTTCAGCTTGCCGGAAAACCCCGATGCCCACCCTGCTGGCCCTGGACACCTCCACCGAAGCCTGCTCCGTCGCCCTGCTGCACGACGGCCGGCGTTTCAGCCGCCACGAGGTGATCCCGCGGCTGCATGCCAAGCGCCTGCTGCCCATGGTGCAGGAGCTGCTCGACGAGGCCGGCATCGCCCTGGCCGCGGTGGACGCCATTGCCTTCGGCCGCGGCCCCGGCGCCTTCACCGGCGTGCGCATCGCCATCGGCGTGGTGCAGGGCCTGGCCTTCGCCCTGGACAAGCCGGTGCTGCCGATCTCCGACCTCGCCGTGCTGGCCCAGCGCGCCCACCGCGAGCATGGCGCCAGCCAGGTAGCGGCCGCCATCGACGCGCGCATGGACGAGGTCTATTGGGGTTGCTACCGCCTGGAGCAGGGCGAGATGCGCCTGGCCGGCGCCGAGGCGGTGCTGCCGCCGGAAAAGGTGGCGCTGCCGCGCGATGCCGAGGGCGACTGGTTCGGCGCCGGCACCGGCTGGGGCTACCGCGAGCGCCTGGCGGTGAAGGTGCAGGCCGAGGACGCCAGCCTGCTGCCTAACGCCGGAGACCTGCTGGACCTGGCGCTGTTCGCCTGGGAGCGCGGCGATGCCGTGCCGGCGGACCAGGCGCAGCCGGTCTACCTGCGCGACAACGTGGCCACGCCCAAGGCCGGCTGACCGGCGATTGCCAAGCCCCTGGACGCTCGCTAGAGTGAAATCCTTACCCGCTGAGCCCTGAACATGCGCATCGACGGCCTGTCCAGCTACTCCATCACGCCCGACTCCGGCAGCCGCCCCGGCACCGCGGTCACGCCCTATCGCGAGGTCATGCGCGAGGCCGAGGCGCGTCGCGAGCAGCCGGCCTCGGTGGCCGCCAGCCAGGGCCTGGAGCAGCAGGCGCAGACGCGCTACGTGGAGCCAGGCAACGCTGGCAGCGGCAGCCTGCCCATCGTCCTCAGCGATGTCTTGGCCTACCAGCGTCCGGTCAGCAACCGCGCGGCCCAGGCCCTGGCCAGCTACAGCAGCACGGCCAACCTGCCGCTGGGCGGCTACGACGCCCCGGAAGTGCTGGGCATCGACCTCTACGCCTGATGGGCCTGCCGTACTACCTGGGCTGCCCGTCGTGGAACGAGCCCGCCTGGCGCGGCAGCTTCTACCCCGCCGACCTGCGCCCGGCCGACACCCTGGGCTTCTACAGCCAGGTGTTCAACGCGGTGGAGGGCAACACCACCTTCTACGCCCGGCCCAGCGCTGACACGTTGCAGCGCTGGGCGCAGACCATGCCGGCGGACTTCCACTTCTGCGCCAAGCTGCCCCGCGACATCAGCCACGAGGGCGATTTGCGCGAGCAGTTCGGCGCCACACGCGACTTCCTCGACCTGCTGGCGCCGCTGGGCAGCCGGGTGAGCCCGCTGTGGCTGCAGCTTTCCGCCGGCTTCGGCCCGCAGCGCCTGGGCGAGCTGGCCGCCTGGCTGGACGAGTTCGGCGCCCGGCGCATCGCCGTGGAAGTGCGCCACCCGGCGTTCTTCGACAAAGGCGAGGAGGAGCGGCTGCTCAACCGTCTGCTCCACGAGCGCGGCGTGGAGCGCATCTGCCTGGATTCGCGGGCGCTGTTCGCCTGCCGGTCCGACGACCCGGCGGTGCGCCATGCGCAGTCGAAGAAACCGAGGATTCCGGTGCGCCCGGCGGCCTTCAGCGACAGCCCGCAGGTGCGCTTCATCGGCGGGCCGGACCTGGACGTCAACCAGACCTACCTGACGCCCTGGGTGGACAAGGTGGCCGGCTGGATCGAGGACGGCCTGACGCCTCACGTGTTCCTCCACACCCCGGACAACCACCGCGCCGCCGAGCAGGCACAGCGCTTCCACGCCCTGCTGGCCGAGCGTCTGCCGGGCCTGCCGGCGCTGCAGCTGCCGCAGCCGGAAGTGGAGCAACTGGGCCTGCTCTGAGGCCGCGGTTGCGCTAACCTGCAAGCTCCCATTCGCACGGAGAGCGCCCCCATGACCACCCAACACGAACGCGGCCTGGCCTTCCAGGCCCTGCACCGGCGCGACGGCCTGTTCGTCCTGCCCAACCCCTGGGACGCCGGCTCGGCGAAAATGCTCGCTGGCCTGGGCTTCGAGGCCCTGGCCACCACCAGCGCCGGCCTGGCCTTCGCCCTCGGCCGCTGCGACGCCGAAGGCGAGGTGAGCCGCGAGGAAGCCCTGGCCAACGCCCGCGCCATCGTCGAGGCGACGCCGCTGCCGGTGGCCGCCGACCTGGAGAACGGCTACGGCGACGCGCCCGAGGACTGCGTGGCGACCATCCGCCTGGCCGCCAGCATCGGCCTGGTCGGCGGCTCCATCGAGGACGCGACCGGCCGCCCGGACGATCCCATCTACCCCTTCGAACTGGCGGTGGAACGCGTGCGCGCGGCAGTGCAGGCCGCGCACTCGCTGGAATTCCCCTTCACCCTGGCGGCCCGCGCGGAGAACCTGCTGCACGGCCGCGATGACCTGGACGACACCATCCGCCGCCTGGTGGCCTTCGCCGAGGCCGGCGCCGACGTGCTCTACGCGCCGGGCCTGACCACCCGCGAGCAGATCGACGCGGTGGTTCGCGCGGTGGCGCCGCGGCCGGTGAACGTGCTGGTCGGCTCGCCGGCCCTGCAACTGTCGCTGAGCGACCTGGCCGGGCTGGGCGTGAAGCGCGTCAGCCTGGGCTCGTCGCTGGCGCGGGTAGCCTACGGCGCCTTCTTCCACGCCGCCAGCGAACTGGCCGGCGGGCGCCTGGAGGCGACCCAGGAAGGCATGCCCTTCGCCCGCCTCAACGCGCTGTTCCGGCGCTGAGCCGGGGCCTGCGGTAGAATCGGTGCTTTTGCACCGGATCGACCCGCATGAGCGCCAGCGCAGACACTCCCCGCATCATCGTCCAGGCCCTGGAGTCCCACTACCGTGAAGCCGCCGGACAATGGGCCCGGCGCCTGGGCCTGGAACTGGCGGAGGAGGGCGCGGCGGACTTCGCCCTGCAACTGGGTGAGCAGGGCCTGCAACTGCTGCAGTTGGGGCCGGATTCGCCGGGCCCGGTGCGCGTGGACTTCCTCGAAGGCGCCGCCGCCCACCGCCGCCAGTTCGGCGGCGGCAGCGGACAGATGATCGCCAAGGCGGTGGGTGTGCAGCCGGGTGTGCGGCCACATGTGCTAGACGCCACCGCCGGCCTGGGCCGCGACGCCTTCGTCCTCGCCACCCTGGGCTGCGAGATGCAACTGATCGAGCGCCAACCGCTGATCGCGGCCCTGCTGGAAGACGGCCTGGCCCGCGCGGTGCGCGACCTGGAAGTGGCGCCGATAGTGGCGCGCATGCAACTGCACCAGGGCAACGCCATCGACCTGATGGGCGCCTGGCAGGGCGAGGCGCCCCAGGTGATCTACCTCGACCCCATGTTCCCGCACCGCGACAAGAGCGCCCTGGTGAAAAAGGAAATGCGCCTGTTCCGCCCCCTGGTGGGCGACGACATGGACGCCCCGGCGCTGCTCCAGGCGGCCCTGGCCCTGGCCAGCCACCGCGTGGTGGTCAAGCGCCCGCGCAAGGCGCCGATCATCGAGGGCGCCAAGCCGAGCTACAGCCTGGAAGGGAAGTCGAGCCGGTATGACATCTATCCGTTGAAGTCCCTCAAGCCCTGAGCGGAGGGCTTTTCGTAGGAGCGAGGGGGGCGCCTAGCTCTTGCTCGCGAACGGTGCCAGCCGGTAGCAGCAGTGTTCGAGATGAACGCCGTCCCCTCTCCCCAGCCCTCGGCTGCGCGCCCCGCCCTGAAGGGAGAGGGGGCTTGTCCGTGCCGAGAAAGGATTTGGTGTCAGCCGGCCACTCACTGCAAGCCGGCTAACGCGGAAACATCAGCGCATGCCGAACGGTCCCCTCTCCCTTCAGGGAGAGGGTTAGGGAGAGGGGCGGAGCCGAGCCAAGACACCGTAGCCACCGGGGAACCCCCTTCGCGAGCAAGCTCGCTCCTACAGGAGAAGCGCCTACGGCATACGCCTCACGGCCGATAAGCCCGCAAAAACAACTCCACCACCTCCTGCACATGCCTTTCGCTCTCCTCCACCGGCGGCCGCTCGACGCAGCCGATCAGCAGGCGGAAGTGCAGGCAGCCCTGCACCAGCATCAGGAAGTGCTCGGCGGCGTTGCGCGCGTCGCCCTCGCGCAGTTCGCCCTTGCGCTGGGCCTGGGCGATCAGCCGTTGCATCTGGTCCAGCACCCGTTGCGGGCCAGCGTCGAAGAACATCTGCGACAGCGCCGGGTTCTGCCCGCCCTGGGCGATCATCAGGCGGCTCAGGGCGATGGCCTCGGGGCTGTTGATCAGGCGGTTGAAGCCGCGCGCGATGTTCAGCAGCAGCTCGCGCGTGGGCGCGTCGGCCGGCGGTTCGTGGAACAGCTCCGGCACCTGCTCGGCGCACTTGGCCTGCACCGCCTCGCAGAACAGCGTCTCCTTGTCGGTGAAATGGCTGTACACGGTGAGCTTGGAAACCCCGGCCTCGGCGGCGATGGCTTCCATGCTGCTGCCGTCGTAGCCGTTGCGGACGAACAGCTCCTTGGCGGCTTCGAGGATCGCCTGGCGCTTGGCCGGGTCCTTGGGGCGGCCGGGGCCGTTGGGGATGGGAGGCTGGGACATTTTATTTTCGCTTCAAATACTGGACTGGTCGGTTTTGTATTCTTACTATACCGCCGAGTATAAGAATTCAACTGCGTTTTGCGAAAGGTCATACATCATGTTCCGCCATGCCTTGTCCGTCGCTGTCCCTCTCGCCTTCTCCCTGAGCCTTGCCGCCTGCGGCAACGGCGAGCCGGCCAAGCCGGCGCTGCGCCCGGCCATGGTCGTGCAGCCGCAGCTGGCGCGTTCGGTCACCGAGGCCTATCCGGGCGAGGTGCGCGCCCGCCACGAGCCGGAGCTGGCGTTCCGCATCGGCGGCAAGGTGGCCAGGCGCCTGGTGGAGACCGGCGAGCGCGTGCGCCGCGACCAGCCGCTGGCCGAACTGGACCCCGAGGACGTGCGCCTGCAGCTGGAGGCCAACCGCGCCCAGGTCGCCGCCGCCGAGGCCAACCTGCAGACCGTGCGTTCGGAATACCAGCGCTACAAGGTGCTGCTGGAGCGCAAGCTGGTCAGCCAGTCGCAGTTCGACAACATCGAGAACACCTACCGCGCCGGCGAGGCGCGCATGAAGCAGGTGCGCGCCGAGTACGACGTGGCGCGCAACCAGGCCGACTACGCCGTGTTGCGCGCTCCGCAGGACGGGGTGATCTCGGCGCGGCGCGTCGAAGTGGGGCAGGTGGTGGCCGCCGGGCAGACGGTCTTCACCCTGGCTGCCGATGGTGACCGCGAAGTGCTGATCAGCTTCCCCGAGCACGCCATCGAGCGCTTCCGCATCGGCGAGGGCGTCAGCGTCGAGCTCTGGTCGCAGCCGGACAAGCGCTTCAGCGGGCATATCCGCGAGCTGTCGCCGGCCGCCGACCCGCAGTCGCGCACCTTCGCCGCGCGGGTCGCCTTCGACGACGACAAGGTGCCGGCCGAACTGGGCCAGAGCGCCCGCGTGTACATCCACAGCGAGGGCGCCGTGCCCCTGGCCGTGCCGCTGGCGGCGGTGAGCGCCGAGGGTGGCCAGCCGTTCGTCTGGGTGGTCGACCCGAAGGATGCCAGCCTGCACCGCCGGCCGGTGCGCATCGGGCCCTACACCGAGGACCGGGTGCCGGTGCTCGAAGGGCTGAAGCCCGACGACTGGGTGGTCGCCGCGGGCGTCCAGGTCTTGCGCGAAGGCCAGCAGGTGCGCCCGGTCGATCGCGAGAACCGTTCGGTCAAACTGCTGGCGAAGGAGTGACGCGGGATGCGCTTCAACCTTTCTGCCTGGGCCCTGCAGAACCGAGCGGTCGTACTCTTCCTGATGCTGCTGCTGGGCATCGCCGGGGCGCTGTCCTACACCAAGCTCGGCCAGAGCGAGGACCCGCCCTTCACCTTCAAGGCCATGGTGGTCAAGACCAACTGGCCCGGCGCCACCGCCGAGGAGGTTTCGCGCCAGGTCACCGAGCGCATCGAGAAGAAGCTGATGGAGACCGGCGACTACGACCGCATCATCTCCTTCTCGCGGCCGGGCGAGTCGCAGGTGACCTTCGTCGCCCGCGAGGACTTCAAGTCCAGGGACATCCCCGAGCTGTGGTACCAGATCCGCAAGAAGGTCGGCGACATCCGCTACACCCTGCCGCAGGGCATCCAGGGGCCGTTCTTCAACGATGAGTTCGGCACCACCTTCGGCAACATCTACGCGCTGTCCGGCAAGGGCTTCGACTACGCGGTGCTGAAGGACTACGCCGACCGCATCCAGCTGCAGCTGCAGCGCATCAAGGACGTCGGCAAGGTCGAGCTGGTCGGCCTGCAGGACGAGAAGATCTGGATCGACCTGTCGAACACCAAGCTGGCCACCCTCGGCCTGCCCCTGGCGGCGGTGCAGAAGGCCCTGGAGGAGCAGAACGCGGTGAGCGCCACCGGCTTCTTCGAGACCGCCACCGACCGTGTGCAGCTGCGCGTGTCCGGGCGCTTCGATTCGGTGGAAGACATCCGCCAGTTCCCCATCCGCGTGGGCGACCGCACCTTCCGCATCGGCGACGTGGCCGAAGTGCACCGCGGCTTCAACGACCCGCCGGCGCCGCGCATGCGCTTCATGGGCGAGGACGCCATCGGCATCGCCGTGGCGATGAAGGACGGCGGCGACATCCTGGTGCTGGGCAAGGCGCTGGAAAACGAGTTCCACCGCCTGCAGCAGAACCTGCCGGCGGGCATGGAGCTGCGCAAGGTGTCGGACCAGCCGGCCGCCGTGCGTGAGGGCGTGGGCGAGTTCGTCCGGGTGCTGGCCGAGGCGCTGGTCATCGTGCTGCTGGTGAGCTTCTTCTCCCTGGGCCTGCGCACCGGCCTGGTGGTGGCGCTGTCGATCCCGCTGGTGCTGGCGATGACCTTCGTCTGCATGCGCTACTTCGACATCGGCCTGCACAAGATTTCCCTCGGCGCGCTGGTGCTGGCGCTGGGCTTGCTGGTGGACGACGCCATCATCGCCGTGGAGATGATGGCGGTGAAGATGGAGCAGGGCTACGACCGCCTCAAGGCGGCCAGCTTCGCCTGGACCAGCACCGCCTTCCCGATGCTCACCGGCACCCTGGTGACCGCCGCCGGCTTCCTGCCGATCGCCACCGCGCAGTCGGGCACCGGCGAATACACCCGCTCGCTGTTCCAGGTGGTGACCATCGCGCTGCTGGTGTCCTGGGTGGCCGCGGTGATGTTCGTGCCCTACCTGGGCGCCAAGCTGCTGCCGGACCTGGCCAAGCGCCATGCGGAGAAGCACGGCGGCAGCGACAAGGGCCACGACCCTTACTCGACGGGCTTCTACCAGCACTTCCGGCGCCTGGTGGAGTGGTGTGTGCGCCACAACAAGACGGTGATCGTCCTGACCCTGCTGGCCTTCGTCGGCTCCATCGCCGCCTTCCGCCTGATACCGCAGCAGTTCTTCCCGCCGTCGGTGCGCCTGGAGCTGCTGGTGGACCTGAAGCTGGCCGAGGGCGACTCGCTGGCCGCCACCGCCGAGCAGGTCAAGCGCCTGGAGAAGCTGCTCGCCGAGCATCCGGGCATCGAGAACTACGTGGCCTACGTCGGCACCGGCTCGCCGCGCTTCTACCTGCCGCTGGACCAGCAGCTGCCGGCGGCGAGCTTCGCCCAGTTCGTGGTGCTGGCCAAGGACCTGAAGGGCCGCGAGGAGGTGCGCCAGTGGCTGATCCAGCGCATGGCCGAGGACTTCCCCACGCTGCGCAGCCGCATCAGCCGCCTGGAGAACGGTCCGCCGGTGGGCTACCCGGTGCAGTTCCGGGTGTCCGGCGAGCACATCCAGCAAGTGCGTGAGCTGGCGCGCAAGGTCGCGGCGAAGATGCGCGAGAACCCCCATGTGGTGAACGTGCACCTGGACTGGGAGGAGCCGAGCAAGGTCATCCGCCTCAACCTCGACCAGGACCGCGCCCGCGCCCTGGGCGTGAGCACCCAGGACGTCTCGCAGTTCCTGCAGAGTTCGCTGACCGGCTCCACCGTCAGCTACTACCGCGAGGACAACGAGCTGATCGAGATCCTCCTGCGCGGCGACGCCCGCGAGCGCCAGGACCTGTCGCAGCTGCCGAGCCTGGCCATCCCCACCAACAACGGCCGCAGCGTGGCGCTGTCGCAGGTGGCGACCCTGGAGTACGGCTTCGAGGAAGGCATCATCTGGCGGCGCAACCGCCTGCCGACGGTGACCGTGCGCGCGGACATCTACGACGACTCGCTGCCGGCCACCCTGGTCAAGCAGATTTCCCCGACCCTCGAGCCGATCCGCGCCGAGCTGCCGGACGGCTACCTGCTGGAAGTGGGCGGCACGGTGGAGGATTCGGCCAAGGGGCAGAACTCGGTGAACGCCGGCATCCCGCTGTTCCTGGTGGTGGTGATGACGCTGCTGATGATCCAGCTGCGCAGCTTCTCGCGCATGGCCATGGTGTTCCTCACCGCGCCCCTGGGGCTGATCGGCGTGACCCTGTTCCTGCTGGTGTTCCACAAGCCCTTCGGCTTCGTCGCCATGCTCGGCACCATCGCCCTGGCCGGGATGATCATGCGCAACTCGGTGATCCTGGTGGACCAGATCGAGCAGGACATCGCCCACGGCCTGGACCGCTGGCACGCCATCATCGAGGCCACGGTGCGGCGCTTCCGCCCCATAGTGCTGACCGCGCTGGCGGCGGTGCTGGCGATGATCCCGCTGTCGCGCAGCGCGTTCTTCGGGCCCATGGCAGTGGCCATCATGGGCGGGCTGATCGTCGCCACGGCGCTGACGCTGCTGTTCCTGCCGGCGCTGTATGCGGCCTGGTTCAGGGTGAAGAAGGAACCTGCGTAGGGCGTATGACCGTTCGCGGTCATACGCCCTAGGGTCCGGGACCACCCTGTAGGAGCGAGCTTGCTCGCGAACGGTACTTGCAGCCACAACACCGCAGGATGGCGCCTACCTTCCAGGCTACTCAGGACAGCTCCCTCTCCCTTCAGGGAGAGGGTTGGGGAGAGGGAGCGGAGTCACCTGATACGACGATGTAACCGGAAAAACACCCTTCGCGAGCAAGCTCGCTCCTACGAGTTCCGTGGGCCTCAAAGCGCCCCAAAAACCTTCTTGGCCAAACTGGTAGCCGCCCCCGCCGGATTCTCCCGAATCCCCTTCTCCTGCTGGGCGATCACCTTGAACAGCCCATCCAGCGCCTGCTCGGTAACATAGCCCTCGACATTCGCATCCTTGGCATCGACCACGCCAAAAGCCGCGGCCTGGCTGGCGAAGGCGTTGTACTGCTTAGCCAGGCCGACCTTGTCGGTGGCCTGCTTGACGATCGGCAGGAAGCGCTGGCGCAACTGCTCGCGGCTGCTGCGTTCCAGGTACTGGGTGGCGGAATCGTCGCCGCCGGCGAGGATGCCCTTGGCGTCCTGCACGGTCATCTTCTTCACCGCATCCACCAGCAGCGTCTGGGCCTGCGGCACGGCGGCCTCGGCGGCCTGGTTCATGCTGGCTTCCAACTGGTCGACCTGGGCGCCCATGCCGAATTGCTTCATCACCTTGGCGGCCTTGCCTAGCTTGCCCGGCAGCTCGATGCGCACGGCCGGATCGTTAGTGAAGCCTCCAGGCTTGCCCAGTTGCTTGACCGCGATCTGCGCGCCCTGGCTCAGGGCATCCTTGAGGCCGCCACTGGCGTCGGTCTGGCTGAGGTTGGCGAGGGACAGGGCGAAGGCATTGGCGGACAGCAGGGCGCCGGCCAGCAGGGCGGTGAAACGCAGCATCGGGATTCCTTGTGGGGCAGGGCGAAACCTTCGCCGAGGGCTTCGGCGAAGGAAGAAGGGGCAAGCTTAGCGAGGCCGCGCCGGCAACGGAACCCGGTCGCAGGAGGACGGATCAGCGCACCGCGTCGACGCGGATGCGCAGCGGCTGCGGATCGCTGCCGTCGAGCTTGACGCTGTGGCGCTCGGTGCTGATGAACAGTAGCTTGCCGGCATTCTCGATACGCGCGCTGACCGCATAGCTGTGGCCGGGCTGGACCCGCTGCGGGTCGTAATCGAGCTTGAAGGCCACCGGCACCTACTGCCCGCCGGACAGCGTCTGCGAAGCCAGCTCCACGGCCGGCGCATCGGCCAGGGAAACATCCTGCAGGCTCACCGAAACCTGCGCTCCCGGCGGCAACGCAATGCGCTGCAGGTAGAACACCTCGCCACTGAGCGAAGCGCTCTGCGAAGGCGAATTCGAAGCGCAGGCGGCAAGCACGCCGGTCATGAACAGGAGGGGGAGGGCGGTGAGCTTCATCGACGGATTCCTTCCGGATAGAACGGGCGTCATCCGACACAGCTTAGGCGCAAAGGTTGCGAGAGGGGTTGTAAGCGGAGGTTTCGCTGATCTGCAGCAAGCAGCCCCGCCGTTGCGGCGGGGCTGGGGGCTTACTCGGTGATCTTGCTGAAGCTGCCGTCGAACATATCGACGTTGCGTCCGTCGGTGAGGGTGTACAGCGAGTAGCTGCGGCCCAGGCGGGCGCCACCGTCACGGGTCAGCGGGGCCCAGGCCAGGTTGGCGCGGCGCATGGTCGAGCTGCTCATGATCTCGTCGAAGGGGATGGACACGTAGATGCCCTTGTCGAAGCTACCTTCGCCGTACTCTTCCTTGGAGGCGGTGGTGAGCGTCACCCAGCCGCCGAAGCGCACGCCGTTGCTGAACTCGCGCGACAGGTCGATGGTGGTGCCCCAGTCGCGGGCCAGGTAGCGGCCCACGCTGACCGCGGCCAGTACGTCCTGGAAGTCGGTCTTCAGGTAGCCGGTGACGTGGCCGGTGAGCACCTTGTAGTCGCGCAGGCCGAAGTCCTGCTCGAAATCGCGCTGGCGTACGTAGTTGAGGTCGCCACCGATGGCCCAGCGCTCGCCCAGCGGGCGATACAGCAGCTCGCCACCGACGCCGGCGAACATCGACTCCAGGTAGCCGCCGTAGACCATGCCGTACATGTCCTCGTCCAGGCGCTTGACCTTGTTCAACTGGAAGGTCGGCATGGTCACGTCCGAGGTGGTCCAGTACTCGCGCAGGTAGGTGCGCACGCGCGGCAGGTTGGACGGCGCGTCGTACTTGAACTTGTCGAAGTTGTTCAGCAGGTTGGCGCTGAGCGAACCGCTCCACCAGGTGTCCGGGGTGAAGCGGTACTCGCCGTTCAGATCCGCGGTGAACTGGTAGAGCAGGAAGCCGTCGGGGCCGCCGACGTTCTGCTTGTAGCCCAGGCCGAGGCCGTAGCTGAACGGATCCGGCTTCTGTGTGTAAAGCACCTTCTCCTGGTGCGGCAGCGGCCAGTTGCTTTCGGTGCCACGGCGCAGGTCGTCCAGCGGGCGGTCGTTGTTCACCACCTCGCGGAAGGTCTCACGCGGCACGCTGGTCTCGGTGACCGGCATGTCGTAGCGCTTGTCCACCACGGTGAAGTACTTGATGTCGTCATCCACGCTGTTGTCGAGGATGCGCGCCGCGCGCCCCACCGCCTTGGGCGGGTAGAGGTAGCGGGTCTGCTCGCCGTAGACGACGATTTCCTTGTCGCGCTGGGCGATGCGCTCGACTTTGTAGCCGGCGTTGTTCTGCAGGCGCCTGGACACGTTCGCCCAATCCACCTGGTCCGGATGCAGGTCCGGCGCCTTGGCCGGCAGTGGTTCGGCCGGCGGGTCGAAAGTCTTGGCCGGCGCCGAGCGGGTGGCGAAGTTGGTGTGCAGGGTGATGCCGAACATGGCTGTGTTGCCACGTTCCCAGCCGGCGGTCAGGTCTACCGAGTCGCTGGCTTTGAAGACGAAGCCGAGGTTGATCGGGGAGCTTTGGTCCTGGTTGTTGTCCTGGGGCTCGCTCTTGTAGTCGTTGCCGTCGTATTCCAGTTTCACCGACAGGCGATCCCAGGGCGTTTGCCAGAGCACGCCACCGAACAGCGACGGAGAACCGCGGAAGTAGGAGCTGGTACTGAAGTCACCGGTGCCGGTGGCTTCCGGGCGGGTGTCGTACTTGTCGTCGATCCAGCCCAGCGGGTTGTCGAAGTCGCCCCGGTTGCCCAGGTAGCCCCAGGCTACGCCCAGGCTGAGGTCGAAGTTGCCGAAGCGTTTGTTGCCAACGAAGTATTCGCTGGAGAACAGGCCGGTACCACCGATGTCCTGCGCACCCAGGGCCACTTCCGGCAACCAGCGGCTTTCCTGGAGCAGGCGGAGCTTGGCGTCGACCGCCTTGTCCTTGTAGCTCTGGTCGCCGCTGAGGCTTTCCGGGCCGTAGTCGCGGTTGCTGATGGAGGTATAGCGGAACGAGGTTTCCAGCCAGTCGAAGGGCTGCAGCGAGAAGCTGTAGCGCGAATAGGGATCGACGCGGTTGGCCGTGATGGCGACCTCTCCAGCTTTGGCCATGCGTGCGGTCGGTGTCTGCAACAAGCCCATCACGCCGAAGTCGTTGCGGCTGTGGTAAGGCTCCGCATGGGCCATAGTCCATGGCAGCAGCAGGCAGAGGGAATAGCGGAGCTTCATTGCGCCACCTCGGACAACGGTTGGGTGGCGATGAACCTGGCCATTTCTTCATTCAACTGCGGGACGGGGCTATCCGGCCCGGCCGCCTTGATCGGCACCAGGATGGTTGCACCCGGGGCGGCGGGCAGGCCCTCCTGGAGATTCCACAGGGCGATGCCGAGGCGAGTGACCTGGCCGTCCGGCTGGATCAGATAGACATAGTCGGGATCGGCTTCCGGCAGCGACGGACACGCCGCGGAATAGTCGCGTGCCTGCTGCATCGGCACGTGGGCGAAATAGCAGTCGGCTGCCACGGCGCCCAGCACGCGTACCGCGCTCGGCCGGGCCGGGAAAATGAAAATGTCGCCAGGCGACACCAGGCTGTTCTGCGCCGGGGTGACTTCAACCTCGACAGGGTCCAGCAGGTGCTGGCGTCGGCCGCTGACCGGCAGGCTGGCCACCTGGTCATAGAGGCGCTTGGCGAGGGTGGAAAGCGCTGGCTGGTCGTCCAGCAGGGCTTTCTGTTGCAGCATGGACAGATCGAACAGGATGCCGGCCTTCAGGCGTTTCTGCTCCGGCACAAGCTTCGATTGCAGCCACGCGGCGCCCAGCCAATAACCCTCGGCATCGACCTGGGCGGTACGGAAAACCTCGCCAAGGCGAGTCGTCGCGGTGATGCCCACGGGGCCGGGCTTGGCAGCGTCGCCGCGAACTTCGACGGAATCGCCGGCCATGGCCGGACCGGTCAGCAGCAGAGCGGCCAGGACGAGAAGGCGAATGCTCATTTGCCTGCCCCCCGATACGGACGCAACTGGGTGATCGCAACCTGCAGGTCGGGCGTGACCTGTTGCAGGCTCTGCATCACGAAGCCGTCCTTGGGGTCGACCCAGTATTTGTTCGTGGCGCTGAAGCCCAGCAGGGGAGCGCGGATGTCTTCATCGACGCGAAGCAGGTCGTAGTCGCGCTCGAGGATGCTCACGCGCTCCAGGCCGACCTTGTGGAAACTGCTCTGTACGGGAATCGCCAGGCGATAGCCGCTCGCCAGGTCGATCCAGCGCTCGCTGCGCTGCCCATCCGCCAACTTGTGCAGGCCGGTGTGGAAGGGCGAGTCGGCCCCAAGGCGCGTGCCGGCGAGGTTGTCACCGAAGCCGGTGGTGCGCACCACCAGGCCATCCCGCATCATCAGTACCTGACGGGTAGAGGCGAGCCAGAACTGCAGGTCGCCCTGCTGGCGTACCAGCGCCATTACGGCTTCGCCACCTTGGGTTTGCAGCTTGATCTGGTAATAGGGCACCGCATCCACCTGGGCCTGGGTCAGCTCAAGCGGCTTCGGGCCCTGGGTGGCGGCGCGCAAGGTGTCCCACGACGCCTGCATCAGAGGGTTGCAGGCGGATAGCGACAAGGCCGCCCCGGCCAGGGCGGCGAATTGGAGGAGTTTCACGTCGGTTGACCTGAGCTCGGATTAGTTGTCGTCGTTCAGGTCGCTTTTGATATTGGCACCCGTACCAAGGATGGTGGTGGACGGCACCAACTGACTGATGAAGCGGTTCCAACGAGTCACGCCTGCAGGGCCGACATAGACCACGTCCTGCGGCTCAAGGTTGAAGCGCTGGGCGAGGATGAAGGCTGTGGGCGATTGTGCGTCCAGTTGGAATACCTTGGCAGGTTCGCGCTCCAGGTCTTCAACGCCGCGAATCACGTAGACGGCCTTGCCGTTGGAACTGGCCTGGTTCAAGCCGCCGACGCTGCCCAGTGCATCGGCCAGGTTCAGGTACTTGGTCTTGTAGGTAATAGCGCGCGGGCTGTTCACCTCGCCCATCAGGTAGACCTTCTTGCGGTCGTTGTAGGGCAAGTAGATCTGGTCGCCATCCTTCAGGTAGAGGCTGTAGAGCTGGCTCTGCTGCTGGTCGTTGAGTGCGTCCAGGTTGAGTTTGTACTCGCGGCCATCGCGCTTGAGGACCATGTTGGAGAGGTCGGCGGAGCCGGTGTTCACGCCTGCGGTGCTGACCGCTTCCATCAGGCTGAGCGGGGTAGCGGTAATGGCCTGCGGGCCGGCTTTGCCGAAGGCGCCGCTGAGGATCACCTTCTGGCTGGAGAAACGCATGATCGCCAGGTCGACTTGTGGGCTTTCCACATACAGGGACAGGCGGCTGGATATCTCCGAGCGCACCTCCTCGATGGTCCGGCCTGCGACCTTGACGGTGCCGATATAGGGATAGAACAGGGTGCCGTCAGGACGAACCAGACGGCCGTTGGCATCGATCTGCTGCTGCTGGCCGGAGGGCGCAGTCAGTTCCGGATGGTCCCAGACGGTGATGTAGAGGACATCGGTCGGCCCGATGCGGTAGTCCTGTGGATGGTAGGCCAACAACTCGGCCGGCACCTGACTCCCAGTTTCCGTCGCGGCGTTCACCGCCAGCAGCTTGGGGGTGATCTGCACCAGCTCGACGCGGCTGCTCTCGGCGGAGTCATCGCGAACGATGCGGCTGGTGTCCATATTCTGGCCAGGGGCGAACATGCAGCCCTGGAGCGAAAGAGCGGCGACAACGGCAACGGATAAAGAGCGAATCATGGGAAGGAACTACGCAGCAAGCCGATACGGCAACACCCTGAAGACCGGGAGCCGTGAACGGAATTGATAGGAAACGGAATGAGGTGAACCCTGCCGCCACTATGACGTGGAGGCAGGGTTCAGCGGCTACAGACTGATATCAGTTAGTGCCGGTGGTACCAGTGGTGCCAGTGGTACCGGTAGTACCCGGAGTGCCGTCATGGCCACCGCCGCCACCGCTGTTGGAAGCAGCGACGCCAGCTGCCACTACGGCAGCACCGATACCGATGGCGCCACCTACGGTGACACCACCGGCAACCGGGGTGGACAGGGTCAGCGGCTCGGAAGAAGCCGGCGCGTCGGCCGGTGCTTCCGCCGCCAGCAGCGACGTGCTCAGGGTCGCCAGCGCGGCGAACGTCAGCAGTTTTTTCACGTTAAGACTCCTTGTGGGGTCGTTCCTTCAGAAAGAAGGAAGGTTAAGGCTGGCACGAGGCCAGTGCAAGCAGAAAAGCCCCGGTGCCATTGCAGACGTTAAATCCAGCCAAGCCTTTGGCTTGTCAGAATCACGGTTTGGTTGATGGCGAGCTCCAGAGCTCTTCAGCCTTCTGTTCTCTCAATAGGCGTTCTTGTGGATGAATCCCTTAAACACCGTGAGAAAAACGATTTTCAGGTCCCACCAGAGGGACCAATTGTGGATATAGGCAAGGTCGTGCTCGACGCGCTTCTGCATCTTGTCCAGCGTATCTGTCTCGCCACGCCAGCCATTGATCTGCGCCCAGCCGGTGATCCCCGGCTTGACCTTGTGGCGCAGCATGTAGCTGTTGATCTGGCCGCGGTATTGTTCATTGTGAGCCACGGCATGAGGACGGGGACCCACGATGGACATATCGCCAAGTAGTACATTAATAAACTGGGGGAGTTCATCAAGAGAGGTGCGACGTAAAAATGCACCAATGGAGGTAATTCGGCAATCATCACGAGTTGCTTGTATCACCTCTGTGCCATTTTCCATTACCCGCATACTACGGAACTTCCATACTTCAATCGGGCGACCATCAATACCGTATCTTTTTTGTCGAAAGAAAATAGGTCCTGGTGATGTGAACTTTACTGCTATAGAGATTAATAGCATTGGGGCTGCTATCAAGCTAAGAATTATGGTGGATAGTAGAATATCTTCCACTCGCTTGATAATACTATTAACTCCTATCATTGGGCTGTCGAATATGCTTATGGTAGGTATGCCGTTTATATTTTGACTGCGAGCATGCAAAAGCTCAAATACGAAGACGTCTGGTACGATATAAACGGAGACAGTAGTATCGCTTAGTTGGTTTACAAGCCACTTGATTCGTGCTTCACTGCGCATTGGTAGAGTTATATATATACGATCAATTTGGCCTGCGCGGGCTTGCTCAACTAGTTGCTCAAGAGTGCCGGAAATTGATACGCGGACTTTGCTATTTACCAATCGAACTGGGTCGCGAAGTTTATCATCAAAAAAACCTAGCAAGTCCAATCCCATCCATGATGAACCAGCTATATTTTCAGCTAGCCTCTGGCCAAGATAGCCGGCTCCCGCAATAGCAACTGATCTTGTATTAAAGCCTTTGCGACGTAGGGCATGAAGAATGGCTCGGAGAATTAATCGGTATCCGCAAAGGCTAGCTAAAACCAGAGCAAACCATTTAAGCAGTGCTTCATCATCTAATGACGAAATTCCTTTGAAAAAATATTCGCATAGGAAATAAAATAAAAAACTTATCGTCCATGTTCCGCTAACTTTTCGAATTTCTTCATGTACTCTTTCTCCCCTCCAAGAAGCATAAAGCTGTCCCAGATCACTCAGTAAGTAGAAAATTATTATGACCAATAGTGACGTTATGATCTGCTCGTTGTTGAGTTTTTCTCCATGTCGGCCGGAAATAAAGCTCATGCCCGAAAGGATAACAAAAATATCCAGTAGTCTTTGTAGTATGGAAATACTAGCTTGATGTGGACGAAGAATTCCGCGATCAATATTGTTCATTTGTTTTCCTTGCTATCATGCTCCATTGATAACAATCTGCTCTTTATTAAGAATCGGCCTATGGCCTATAGCCTTTAGGATTTTTTAGCTGCCAATTCCAAGTGTCACGCATCATGCATTCAATATCATACTTTGCTTTCCATTTTAATTCGTTAGCAGCTTTTGAAGTGTCGGCCCAGCATTCAGCAATATCCCCGGGGCGTCGATCCTTTATAGTGAATGGAATTCTATATCCAGACACTATTTCAAATGCTTTTACTACATCAAGGACAGAGTATCCATTCCCTGTTCCTAAATTCCAAACATGAAAGCCATTGGTGTTGCCTATGAAGTTTAATGCTTTCAGATGGCCGTCTGCCAAGTCCATTATATGAATATAGTCTCGTATGCCAGTCCCATCAGGAGTAGGATAATCATTCCCATAGATTGAAAGCTTTTCTAGTTTTCCAATGCAAACTTGACTTATGTATGGAACAAGGTTGTTAGGAACTCCACAAGGATCTTCACCTATTAGTCCGCTTGTGTGGGCTCCAACGGGGTTGAAATAGCGAAGATTAGCAATACGCCATCTTGCATCTGAGCTTGCTAGATCCTTTAGATAAAGTTCGGCTATAAGTTTAGTTCGCCCGTATGGATTAATTGGCGAGTCTGCGCTGTGGCTCTCTGTCACAGGAACTATTTTTGGGTGGCCATATACGGTTGCTGAGGAACTGAAAACAAGGCTGTAGATATTTGCTTTAGCCATCGAACGACAAAGTGCTATGGTTCCTGATACGTTGTTTAAGTAGTAATTAGATGGTTTTTCTGTGCTTTCGCTAACTGATTTTAATCCAGCAAAATGAATTACGGCCGATATTTCATGGCTTTTAAAAATATTATCTAGAAGCATCTCGTCTAGAATGTCACCCTTGACAAAATATGGTTTCTTTCCACATATTTTCTCTATTCTTTCAATGGATTGGTAGGAGCTGTTACACAGATTATCTATTGTGATGACATTATAGTTGTTATTTAAAAGCTCAACTATCGTATGGCTCCCAATGTACCCCGAACCACCTGTAACTAGTACTGTTGGCATCAGAGACCTCCTTCCTTTTCAATATTTTTCACTAAGATAAATAAAAATATAGACGTCATGAGAGATGCGAGGGAAAGTGAAATAGCTGCACCATAAATAAGATATTTTCCAGTTAAAATGGCTAGCAGAGAGAGTGTTAGTCCTGATTCAAGCGCTGATGTTGTTGTGAAAAATCGAAGTTTTTGTCTTCTAAAAAGATAGGTTTGTAGGAATCTGTTTATAAATGTTAGTGAACAGGTTAAGGTGCCAAAGAAGACCAATCCTGTTAGCGTTTCGCTGTTCAATAATCTAGGGAGTATTTTTGTAGCGTAAGTAGCTATCAGGTAGCTAGTTATAGATATTAAAGGGACTGCAGTAAGCGTTAGAAAAATATTCTTCTTGGTCAGGAGTTTATCGGCAGCCTTTTTCTCGCTAGAGAAGAATACTAAAGAAAGTGTGTAAGATAAATTATGGGCTATGTTAGCCACACTTTTGAGTGGCCGGTAAAGAGCGGAAGTAGCAGGCCCCGCGATCGCCGAAATTAATACTAGATCTATGTGTTTTGTAATTGTTTGGAGGATATTTGACCCCCAAGAGCTTGTTATTAGTGGTAAAAATTCTAAAGACGGAGGTTCATTGACTTTAGGTAGCTTTCTATATGAGGCAAAGTAAAATAGAATTCCATAAATTCCCTCTATTATTAGAAGGCCTATTATGAAATTCTTTGAAGAAATTTCATGTAAAAAAAGTAGAATTGAGATGGTAATACGTAATAAAGCGCAGGTAACCTGAATAGTAGCGGTTATTAGGTTTTTCTCAGTGACTCGCAATATACCAATTGATGAATGAGACAAAGAATAAAATATAGGGGGAAGAAGAATTAATATTAAATTTATCTCCATATCAATTATTTTTGTGATATTCAATAATATATATATCAAAGAAAACGCTATGGCTGATATGAGTGCGCTTAGTAAATCTAAACGCCTGATTATTGGTATGTTCTCCCTCACCCCAGGTATTAGTACCATGCGGGTTGTACCAAAATTACCTATATCAATTGCTATATAGAGTCCGGCAAGTAGTGTGAACGCCATGCCAACGAAGTTCTTATCTGGCGTTCCGGCCGCTATAAGGATACTTGAAAAATTAAGAACAGCCGGAATGAAGGTTCCTAATATAGCCCATAAGAATTGTACTTTTCTCATGATGTTTCTTTTAGAATATAGAGATAACTATCATATTTTTTTTGTATACTGGAGGGAGTGAACTCGAGAGATTTTTCTAGCGAAAAACTAGATAATTTTAAATAGAAGTCCTTGTCTTGAAAGATACGAGTCAGCTTGTCAGCTAACTGGTAAGAGTCACCCGCTTTGAAAAGTGCTTCTTTTGGTAATATCTCAGGGATTCCGCCGACATATGTAGATAGGCAAGGGAGCCCCAATTGCATTGCTTCTAATATCGAGCGCGGAAGACCTTCCTGATATGATGGTAAAACAAATACGTTTCCAGTGGAGAGAATTTTCCAGACAGAGGTAGAAAAACCATGGAATTGTATATTTTCAGATATACCACGTTCCTCCGCATCTGCTTTAAGCTTAGTACGAAGAACCCCATCGCCGACTAAATGGCATGTGAATTTTATATTCCGATTTTTTATAATTTCAAGTGCATCTAAAAGCGTGTGATGCCCCTTACTAATATTGTGCATCATTGCGACATTAATGATGATTAATTCGTCGCAATTCTTGTGTTCTAGGCTAACAACTGGGCGGCTTGGAAGATATACATCACTAAAGCCAAAGGACTTTGTAATATCCGCAGGATAGCATGTCTGTAAAAACGTAGAAGTTACATATCTTACGGTTTGTGCTTTTTTAACTGCTAATCTAGTAAAATAGGTATGTACAAATTTAGCGATGAATCTGATTGGTTGTCTAATGGGAGAAGGAAGATAGATATCACGTGGCTCAGCTACAATTTCGATAGAAAATCTCTTTCCCATTATTATGCAAAAGATTAGCGCGATTATAGACGTATTGCCTGGTAGTCTTAAAAGTAATATATCTGAATTCTTCGCTGCATTCCAAATGCTAAAGGCTAATACTGGTAGCTTAGTCAGGAGTTTGATAACTCCGCGGAAAGTAGGTAGTTTCTCAAACTGGACATTCTTCTTTGCTACAAGCTGCCCATTCTGCTGTGAATGAGGAAACGCTCTAGCAACAATGGTAACTTTCTCAAAATGACCGCTAAAACGTTTTGCAAATGCATCATAGTGCATATGTGGAGAAAATATATTTCCGTCGTATTCACAAAAATTTCCATCCATGATCATAGTAAGTTGACGGTTTCTAATTTCCATTCTAGTTAACCTTAATTACCCTAAGTGGGCTCTCAAATGAGGTTGCTTTGTATTTAATCTTCTGCCAAAAAAATTCACTATTGTCATGTATGGAATTATTTAGTTTGATAACTTCTAGAGCTGAAAAGCTTTTTGAATCAAATACATATTCTTCCAATCCTAGATCCTTATATGCAGAAAAGCCTTTGCGTTCATAAGAAAGATGAATGCTGGGGCTTCCTCTAAGTATTGACTCTAAACTGCCATGCAATCTTACGGATATCACTGAAGGAGAAAAGTCTTCCGCTAGTTTTACGACTGGGATAGCGGTGTAATCAGGTAATGTCCTTTTATAGTATTTGTCATCGTTATTCCCTCGGCTATGAGACTGTAGAAGCAGAATCGGCGAGATTGTTCTATTTAGAATTTCCTTTAGGCTCTTCTCGTATGTTTTACTTTTCTTGTAACTGGGCAGGTCTCTAAATATGAGCCCTGTGCAATTTGGATGTCTTGGTTTAATTGTATTTATGTTTTCTAGTATTTCTATGGCGACCAAGTCAGGGCAGCGAATTATATTCCTATGGCTAGATAGTTCAGTGATGGTTTTGTCATCGCGTGAGAATATTAAGTCTATTTTTTTTGTTAGATGACTTATTAGTTTTCCCGGGATCCCTTTAAGGGGGCCTACGCTTTGTGGTAGATAATAACTCTTCCCATTCTTTAAATTAGCTAAGAATATTTGAGTGCCGTGTGCTATAAGGCTTTTGAGTCCCTCTTTGGCATCACTAGAGCGCAAATAGCCACCACCTACGCCGAAAGATATAGAGTTTTTTCGAGTTATAATGTCGACTATAGACTCAGATATGTATTGGAAAAGAGAGAGAATTCTTACTCCTGGAGTATTGATATAGCCTTTAAAGCTTTCTGGATCTAAGCATACAATATTTATTTTCTCAGTAACCCCCAGATTTCTAATTTGTTTTAAGCTGAGCTTAACGAGAAGCCCATCTCCCGAGTTTTTGGAGCTGTAAGCATGTAATAAATATACTTTAGAATTTGTAGGCTTCATCTAGTTGTTCAAGAAATTTAGTGGCCGTGAACGTTTCGTCAAAGACTTTTTTAGCATTTATAGAAAGCTTATGGCAGGTTTCTCGCGTTAAGGAGTTTAAAACGCTTGATAGTGTGTGTGGAGATAAGTCCTCTAAAATGATTCCATTAAAACCGCTGATTACCGTCTCGGGTAACGATGAGCTCTTTGATATTATTACTCCACGACCTGCACGCATTGCTTCAAGAGGCGTGAGGGCAAATCCTTCCCATCTAGATGGTATTAAAATTATATCCATCTCTTGCATGGCAGAAGATACTTGTTTTTGCTCAATCCAGCCATGATATTGAAACCGGTCATGAGGGGAAGAAGGCACCCCTCCTCTAACGGCTTCTCCAAATATATGAATCTGAATATGTGGAGCTAGATTTTTTGCTGCAGAAAGAAGTATATCAAATCCTTTTTGATAGTCTAACCTCCCAAAGAATCCAATTTTTATAGCTCCTGATGTTCTGACTGGATTTAAGGTGATATCTAGTTTAGGGACTCCTGTGTATATCAGCCTTAACTTTTCTTTAGGTATACCCCTGATTATAGCTTCCTCAATTTCCTCTAAGGACATGCAAGTTATTATTGAGGTTCTACGGCTTAATGTTCTTTCGATTAAGGAGTAGATTTTTCTGCTAATATAAGGTGAGTCTTTCTTTAAAAAACTCCAAGCATGCGGTGTGTAGATTAACTTGAATGAACTCTTTTTAAATCTTGCGTAGATGCCGGAAAATGTACTATGCGCATGAATTATGTCGGGAGTTAATGAGTTGTAAATCCTAGATATTTCATGCGAGGCTCGAATAACACCTATAACGCTTCTAGATGATGTATATTTTATTACATTGCAGTTCGGAAGTTCTTCAGCATCCCTGCTTACAGCAAGATAAACATTATGGCCGGATTGAACTTGATGTTCAATTAGCATTTTTACGTAGGTTGAAATGCCACCCTTCCATGCTTCAGTTATATGTAATATTTTCATTTTTGGAATTTTTTAATGTGCTCGAGAGTTTTATAAGTCCAATTAGTGCTGCCAGAATATATGCTGGAGGTATAATATATATCCAGCCATACCATAATATTCTGAAAGAAAGTATGAAGAATAACGGGTAGAAAGTGTTGAGTGTTTTGTTTTTTGCTTCAAACAGTGCTTTCAATAAACTGCCAAGAATAAAGGCCCATATGATGCAGCCTAGAGGTCCTAAGATTAATAGACCTTCAGTGATAAACATCCCGCCACCGACAGTACTGATTTTTCCAGAGATTATCTTGTCGTAAAAATAAGGAGAGCCAGCCCCCCCCCAAGGGATGAAGAGGAATCAAGGAATACAATATGTTAAGTATTGGTAGGGGTGTTGTTCCTTCGTTCTTGATATACCAAAAGCCTGAAAGATAAACATGGAGGGATTCAATGCTGGTGGTATAGTTTAAAAGTTTGGCTGCACTCAGGATATACGATTCTGAGGCTGCTCCATCTCGAATCTCTCCTGCAATAATGCTCCCTGATATAGCTACTAAAATAGCCATGGTTGCGGCGAGTTTTTGCTTATTGGACATGGCTGCTTTAGGCATGTGGCCTTGCATCAGAAAGAGAGCAGCTAGCATCAATATATTGTTCACGCGCTCGCCAGCAAGTATTAGAACAAGAGGGATGATAGCAACGAGAGTTTTTTTTGTTGGGCTGTTCTTGGTTGAGCTGCTAATGCAAAGTATTATAAAGGTTGCAATGTAAAGCGCTACAAAGGCATTGCTTAAAAGAAATTGCTCTCTTCTTGCGGATGCTTGGATCACCCAAGGGTGTGCTATTGCTGCTGAAATGGCATATAGAGAAAATATTATCCAGAAGCTGGATTCTCTTACTTTTATTCTATAACGTGGATAGTAGATTTTGTTGAAGCAAGTTCTAAGGGGGAAGAGAAAGACAACGTTCGAGGCTATATATGTCCAGAAGGCTTCTTCTACATAGTCGGAATAGTAGTTCAGTCCTGTTGTTTCTATTCGTACTCCTTCCCCTCCATTCATTAGATAAAGTAGATGAATTGCAGGGTATGTATATATAAGGGCAATTATTTTTAGCGATGTATCTTTTATTCTAATGGTTATGAGTATGAGGAGTAGAAGACATGCCCCAGGAAAAAGACTGGCCAAGATTAGTTGCCAAAAATTTTCAATCATGATCAGAATCTCAGCTCTGAAAGAATGCTACCGCCCCAGAATTTATGGTCAAACTCCTGAGGACGCAGGCAGAAAAATAATGTGTAATAGGTAGATTATGCTTGGTCTTTCAGGGGCTCTTGTGTATCGGAAGAGTTGCCTTTTTGAATAAAGAGCTTAGTCGTTGCGAGAAGTTTATTTTCTTGAGTGCTATGAGTCTAATTTTTTAAGTGAATTGCTTGAAATGCTAATTACTAACTCTCTATTTAAGATGCTCAATAGAAGGAGGGCTCTCTCATTGCCATCTTTTGAAATAAATATAGCATCTAAACTTCTAAAATTAGGGATATCTATTTTGACTCTGTCGCCTTCTATTAATGCTGGTAGTGTCGGGCGTGGGAGTGCAATAAGTTCTTCAATGATATATTCTGGTATAGGGGCTGGAATCCCACCAAAAGAAACAATCTGGTTTACTCCTCGAGTTGAACGAATAGGGAGCCAGTTGTCTTCAACTTTATCTAGGAAAATAAATAAATATCCAGGAAATAACGGCTCTTCAATACGACAAAGCTTTCCCTTTTGTGGACGCTCGACGAAGTATAATGGGAGTAGGCATTCATATCCCTGTCGCTCTAGATGTTCTAGAGCACGCGAAGCTTGGCGCGGTTTACATTGGATTAAATACCAGCGTTTTCCGGTTGCGTCCGGCATGATTCCCTCGTTGCAGGACTGACTGCTCCTGCGGCGTTCCAATGTCCTTTATGCGGACGGGTATGTGGATAAGGCCTTCTCTGGCCTCTCCTCGATCAGGCTTTGTCCGATTTGTATTCGTAGTGGTAGTAGCCGTAGCCGCCATAGCCGTAGTAGGCCGAGGCGCGTTTTTCCACACCGTTGAAGATCGCGCCTTTCAGCTCGATGCCGTTCTGCGCGAAGCGGCGGATGGTCAATTCGATCTCCCGCGCCGGGTTCAGGCCGAAGCGGGTGACGATCAGATTGGTGCCGGATTGGCGGCCAACGATGGCGGCGTCGGTCACTGCCAGCAACGGTGGGGTATCCAGGATTATCAGGTCGAACTGCCGGCTAGCTTCCTCTAGGAAGGCCGTGAAGTTGGGGTGCATCAGCAGTTCGGAAGGGTTCGGCGGGATCTGGCCACGCGGAATGAAGTGGAAACCCTCGATCTCGGTGGCGCGTACGGCTGTGTTGAAGTCGCAACGCTTGACCAGAATGTCGGACAGGCCATTCTCTTCCCCGCTATTGAGCACCTTGTGCAGATAGCCCTTGCGCATGTCCACGTCTACCAGCAGTACACGCTGGCCGGTTTGCGCGATGACGGCTGCCAGGTTGGAGGAAACGAAGGTCTTGCCCACTGCCGGGCTGGGACCGGAAATCATCAGGCGATTGTTGCCGGCTTCCAGCATGGCGAAATGCAGGCTGGTGCGCAGGCTGCGCAGGGACTCGATGGCCAGGTCTGTGGGATGACTGATGGCAAGCAGCGGTGCAGCTTTGGCAGAGCGACCACGCCCCTTGTCTCGTTTATCTTCCTCTGCTTTCTGCAGAACGCTATAGGGAATCGAGGCGTATACCGGCAGGCCGAGTTGCTCAATGGCGTCCGGTGTTTCGATGCCGCGGTTCAGTGCTTTGCGCAGCAGGACCAGCCCAACGGCAAAGAACAGGCCTAGCAGCGTGGCTACCAGGACAATCATGGCCTTCTTGGGCTTGACCGGTTTGGTGATATCCACATCCGCGGAGTCAATGATGCGCACGTTACCCACTGCACCTGCACGCATCACGTCCAGTTCTTGGGCCTTGTTCAGCAACTGGGTGTAAATGGCGGTGCTGACTTCAACGTCGCGAGTCAGACGTAGCAGCTCCTGCTGGGTTTCCGGCAGGCCTTCCACCTTGTGGGTAAGGCCGTTCTGCTTCGAAGTCAATTCACCGATCTGCGTCTGCAGGGCTTGGTAGGCCGGATGCTGGCGGGTGAATTTGCGATCCATCTCCGCTTGCTGCAGCTTTAGTTCGGAGATGTTGGTGTCCAGTGCCACGATCTGGTCGAGCAGGGCCTTGGTTTCCAGGCTGATATCTGCAGATTTGGACTTGGTCTGGTACGCGCTCAGGGCGTCTTCGGCCTTTTCCAGTTCGCGACGTACGTCGGGCAATTGGCCACGCAGGAATTCCAGGCTGGAAGCTGCCTCGGCAGAAGCGCGCTCAACGTTCTGGCGGACATAGAGCTTGCTGATCTCGTCCAGTACCTGCAGGGCGCGCGCCGGCTCATCGTTTTCCAGCGACAGGCTGATGATGCCGGATTCCTTGCCGGTCTCGGCTACGTTCAGGTTGTCCTGGTAGCGCAGGATGGTGGTCAGCCGGCGCTCACGCACTACGTCGAAATGGGTGCCCGGATTGGCGTGCAGGGATTCGACCTGGATTTTCACGCCGTGCTGGTCATAGGCTTCACCCACCTTGCCTTCGACCAGAACATTGTCATCATCGTCCAGCAGGGTGTAGGAACCGTTCTCTCCTGCGATCAGCGTGAGATTCTTTTCCAGCAGAGCAGTCGGTACATCGAGCTGGAAGACCTTCAGTTCTTCGCCGCCCCAACCAAAACGGCTCAGGCCGAACACAGGCGCCGCGACTTCATCAGGAGTTTCCGGCCGGAAATGTCGAGCCAGGAAGCCACCAATCAGCGGGAAGCGCGACGGCTCCACCACGATATTCAGCTTGAGGTTATCCACTGCCTTGCCGATGACCGAACGCGAAGTCAGCAGTTGAATCTCGGTAATAGCCTCCGACTGTGCCCCCAGCAAGTCCCCCATATCCGACAGACCTGGAATGCTGGGCTTCTTCGGCTCCACCTGCACGATCGCATCCGACCGGTAGATCGGCGTAGCCAGCAGCGCATAGGCAACGCCCACGGCCATGAAGCCCGCGGTGATGCCGGCGATCAGCCATTTGTGGTCGATCAGGGTGCCGAGCAGACCGAGCAGGTCGATCTCGTCATCGTCTTTGTCGTGAATGGCTACCGCAGGTTGCTGTTGCATGGGGGCTTCTTTTACTTCTTTGTCAGTGAGGCTTAGCGGGTCGGGCGAATGCGTTTGGCCCAGGCGTCGACGCCTTGTTCGATCAGCGCGTAGGCGTGTTCGAACACGGCTGTGCTCTGGCGGTAGGGGTCGGGGATTTCTCGATCGTCCTGCCACTTGCCGAGCAGGAAGGTCTTGCCGCGGGATTCCGGGGCGATCTGACTGACGCCTTGCAGGTGGCGCTTTTCCATGACCAGGACGAGGTCGGATTCGCGCAGCAGGCTGGAGGTCAGTTGGCGGGCACGGTGTTCGTGCGGCTGCTCGCCGTGTTGCTGGAGGATGGCGAGAGCGTGGCTTTCGATGGGCTTGTCGACCAGGGCGCCGAGGCCGGCGGAGCTCACCTGGATATCGCTGCCGGCCAGGCGCTGGCGCAGCAGATGTTCTGCGGTAGGACTACGGCAAATGTTACCGACGCAGACGACCAATATCCTTTTGAACACGGGGACGTTCCTTGATCCTACAGATGTGTATGTATGAAAGCTGGGAAATGTAAGAGCCACGGCACCCTGAGTCAAGGCTCACAGCCCTTCTGTGACGGGCTTCGAACTTTTGAAAATGGCGAATTGCCATGAGTACGCGGGTTTGACGGGGCCGACCGCTTGTCGTCTGCCGGCCCCAGGGATACGTGCGGGATCAGGGGGCGGAGGCTGGGGTTTCTTCCTGGGACGGGCGTTCGAGCGCCACCTGCCGAATCGACAACCGGATCTCCGCCGGCAGCACACGCTTGGCCGCGCCTTCGACCACTTCGCCCAGTTTCTCGTGGTAGCTCAGCTTGCCTTCTTCATCCTTGCGCAGCACGCGCTGGTCGAGCAGGGCCTGGATGAAGTTGCGGAACAGTGTCTTGTCGAAGAATTCCGGGGCGTTCAGGCCGTGGAGGATGGACAGGCGCTGGGCCATGACGGTGCACAGGTTCTCCAGCTCCTCGGCGCTGAGCTGGCGTTGCCCGGCGTTGAGCAGCAGGGCGATGGCCATGTAGAAGCGCTGCAGGGTCTGGGTGATGGCGCGGGCGAGCAGGGTCAGCAGCACGTATTCGCGCGAGCTGGGCGCCGGGCGCACGTAGGCGTCGCCGTCCTGTTTCAGCAGGTTTTGTTCCACCAGCGCGGCCAGCCATTGGTCGACCACGGCGTCGAGCTGCTCCAGGTCCCAGCGGATGAACAGTTCCTGTTGCAGGAAGGGGTAGAGCGCGCGGGTGTAGTTGAGCAGCTGTTCGCGGCTGATCCGCGCGTTGCTCTGGAAGAAGCTGGCGATCAGCGCCGGCAGGGCGAATACATGCAGGACGTTGTTGCGGTAGTAGGTCATGAGGACGGCGTTCTGCTCGTCCAGGTAGAGGATGCGGCCCAGGGCGTCCTTCTGTTCGGCGAGCAGGTTCATGCTCTTCACGTATTCGATCAGCGCCTTGCCGTCGCCGTCGGGCAGGGTGGCGCTGGGCGAGTAGGGCACCTTGCGCAGCAGCGCCAGGTACAGGTCCAGCACGCGTTCCAGGGCGCGTTCGTCCAGGGCCAGGCGGCTGGTGGAGAGCAGCGCCAGGGCCACCAGGTTGACCGGGTTGATCGCCGCCGCGTCGTTGAGGTGACGGGCCACTTCGCGGGCCAGTTGGTTGGTGGCTTCCGGCAGCCAGGCCGGGCGGTATTCCGGGCCGAGTTCCTGCTTGCGCCAGCCGGGCTCGTGCTGTTCGAGGAAGCTGTCCAGGTGGATCGGCTCGCCGAAGTTCACCCACACCTGGCCGAAGCGCTGGCGCAGCGCGCCCACCACCTTGAACAGGTCGAAGATGGATTCCTTCTTCTTCGCCGCGCCGCGCAGCTCGCCCAGGTAGGTGCGGCCTTCCAGAACGCGTTCGTAGCCGATGTACACCGGCACGAAGACGATCGGCCGGCGCGAGTCGCGCAGGAAGCTGCGCAGGGTGATGGCGAGCATGCCGGTGCGCGGGTGGAGCATGCGCCCGGTGCGCGAGCGCCCGCCCTCAACGAAGTATTCGGTGGAGAAGCCGCGGCTGAACAGGGTGTGCAGGTATTCGTTGAACACTGCGGTGTACAGCTGGTTGCCCTTGAAGCTGCGGCGCATGAAGAAGGCCCCGCCGCGGCGCAGGATGGAGCCGACCACCGGCATGTTGAGGTTGATGCCGGCGGCGATGTGCGGCGGCGTCAGGCCGTTGCGGAACAGCAGGTAGGACAGCAGCAGGTAGTCTATGTGGCTGCGGTGGCAGGGCACGTAGACGATCTCGTGGCCCTGGGCGACGTCCTGCACGCGCTCGATGTGGTTGACCCGCACGCCTTCGTAGAGCTTGTTCCAGAACCAGGTGAGGGTGACTTCGAGGAAGCGGATCACCGGGTAGGACACGTCCGCGGCGATCTCGTTGGCGTAGCGCAGGGCCAGGGCCTCGGCCTTTTCCGTGGAGAGGTGCTGCGTTTCGACCTCTTCCTGGATGGCCTGACGCACCAGGGGCGCGCGCAACAGGCCCTTGACCAGGGTGCGGCGGTGCGAGAGGTCCGGGCCGATGACCGCGGTCTTCTGGTTGCGGAAGTGCACCCGCAGGATGCGCTGGACCATGCGCTGGGTGCGCTCCTGGCCCTTGCCCTGGTCGACCAGCTCGCGCAGGTGGATGGGCGCGGAGAACTGCACCCGCGTCTTGCGCCCGAGGATGAGGATGCGCGCCAGCTTGCGCAGGCGCCCGGTCACCGCCCAGTTGTCGGCGAACAGCAGCTTCCAGGCGCTTTTCTCGCTGTCCGGCGACTGGCCCCAGAACACGCTGACCGGGACGATCTGCGCATCGTCCACGCCGTTCTGGCCGATGGCCGCGAGCATGCGCATCAGCGCCGGCGGCGCGCCGCGCTTGTCCTGGCGGCCGAGCCAGTCGGGCTCCGGCGTCAGGTAGAAGAAGGCCGCCGGCTCGACGCTGCTGCCCACCGCCACCGGCATCACCGGGCGCGGCAAGCCGGCCTTGCGGCACTCCGTGTCGACTACCGCCAGGTCGCTCACCGAAGGCTGCTGCAGCACGTAGAGCACCGGTTTGCTGCGGTCGATCTTCAGGCTCAGGGACGACTGGTTGATGGTTTCCGAGCGCACCCAGAGGTAGAGCAGGCGGCGCAGGACGCCAAAGCCGAAGCGGCGGAACGGGTAACGGGGCATACGGGCTCGCAGGCAGTTGAACGGGGCTCGGCGGCGACCAAGCGGACGCTAGTGTGCCGCAACGCTACGGCAGGCAAAAGGGTGGGACGGCAGCCTGGAAGCATGCTATGACCTCCGCTCGGCTGCTTTCGATGTAGGAATAGGACCGCATTCCTAAATAAATTTTCATGCACGGCAGTGTACTTTTTCGTCACAGTCTCCACCTTGCACTGCCGTCCGTCGGTTCATATATTCCCGGCGGCATTTTGTGGGAGCTCGTCTGCCCCGTGTGTTCCGAGTTCGCGGCGGGCTCTTGGCGCAACGGTGAGAGAAATGATCGAAATAAGCAGACTCACGAAGCGATTCGCGCAGCACACCGCGGTGGACGACCTGTCGTTCAGTGTGCAACCGGGGGAAGTCCTGGGCTTTCTCGGCCCCAACGGCGCCGGCAAGTCCACCACCATGAAGATGCTCACCGGGTTCCTCGCGCCCACCTCGGGCACCGCGAGCATCCACGGCTTCGACATCCAGACGCAGACCCTCCAGGCCCAGCGCCTGATCGGCTACCTGCCCGAGGGCGCGCCCTGCTACGGCGACATGCGCGTGCGCGGCTTCCTCGAGTTCATCGCCGAGGTCCGCGGCTACCGCGGCGCGCAGAAGCGCGAGCGGGTGGCGCGGGTGGTCGAGCAACTGGAGCTGGAGAGTGTCCGCGAGCAGTCCATCGAGACCCTCTCCAAGGGCTTCAAGCGCCGCGTCGGCGTGGCCCAGGCGATCCTCCACGACCCGCGGGTGCTGATCCTCGACGAGCCCACCGACGGCTTGGACCCGAACCAGAAGCATCAGGTCCGCGAGCTGATCCGCGGCCTGGCCCGCGAGCGCATCGTCATCATCTCCACCCACATCCTCGAAGAGGTCACCGCGGTCTGCACCCGCGCCGTGGTGATCGCCAACGGCCGCCTGCTGGCCGACGGCACGCCCTTCGAGCTGGAAAGCCGCTCGCGCTACCACCAGGCGGTGACCCTGGTCGCCGACGGCGAGCTGGACCGCGCGGCCCTGGCCGCATTGCCGGGCGTGGCGGCGCTGGAAGAGAACCCGCTGGAGCACAGCCTGACACTGCTGGCCAAGCCCGGCGAGGTGATCTTCCCGCAGGTGAATGCGCTGATCGCCGAGCGCGGCTGGCGCATCCGCGAGCTGGACGTGGAGCGCGGCCGCCTCGACGAGGTGTTCCGCAGCCTGACCAGGGGGGAGGCGGCATGAAGCAGTTGCCGGTGGTCTTCAAGCGCGAGCTGGCGAGCTACTTCGCCACCCCGCTGGCCTACGTGTTCATCGTCATCTTCCTGGTGCTGTCCGGGGTCTTCACCTTCTACCTGGGCAATTTCTACGAGCGTAACCAGGCGGATCTGACGGCCTTCTTCAACTTCCATCCCTGGCTCTACCTGTTCCTCATTCCGGCGCTGGCCATGCGCCTGTGGGCCGAGGAGCGCAAGTCCGGCTCCATCGAGCTGCTGATGACCCTGCCGATCACCCGCTTCGAGGCGGTTACCGGCAAGTTCCTCGCCGCCTGGGTGTTCGCCGGCATCGCGCTGCTGCTGACTTTCCCCATGGTGCTCACGGTCAACTACCTGGGCGAGCCGGACAACGGCGCCATCCTCGCCGGCTACCTCGGCAGCTGGCTGCTGGCCGGCGGCTACCTGGCCATCGGCTCGTGCATGTCGGCGCTGGCGAAGAACCAGGTGATCGCCTTCATCCTCGCCGTGGTGATGTGCTTCGTGTTCATCGTCAGCGGCTTCCCCCTGGTGCTCGACGCCTTCAACGCCTGGGCGCCGCAGTGGCTGCTGGATGCGGTGGCCTCGATGAGCTTCCTGACGCGCTTCGATGCGATTAGCAAGGGCGTCATCGACCTGCGCGACCTGCTGTTCTTCGCCAGCCTGATCGTCGCCTGGCTCGCCGCCACGGCGGTGGTGGTCGACCTGAAGAAAGCCGATTGAGGAAGCCCGCATGAAGAAATTGATGTATTCCGCCGCCGGGCTGCTGGTCATCGCCTTGCTGTTCCTGGCTTTCAACCTGGTGTCCGGGCTGGCCTTCACCGGCGCGCGCCTGGACCTGACGCAGCAGAAGCTCTACACCATCTCCGACGGCACGAAGAAGGTGCTGGGCTCCATCGGCGAGCCGATCAACCTGTACTTCTTCTTCTCCGACAAGGGCAGCAAGGACCTGGTCCCGCTGCGCAACTACGCCAAGCGCGTGGAGGAACTGCTCAAGGCCTACGAGCGCGAGGCCGACGGCAAGATCCGCCTGCACATCATCGACCCGCAGCCGTTCTCCGAGGAGGAGGACAAGGCCGCCGAGTTCGGCCTGCAGGCGGTGCCGCTGAACCAGGGCGGCGACACCCTGTACTTCGGCCTGGCCGGCACCGACGCCCTGGACAACATCCAGGTGATCCCGTTCTTCCAGCCGGACCACGAGGAATTCCTGGAGTACGACCTCAGCCGCCTGGTCAACGCCCTGGCGCACCCCAAGCGGCCGGTGGTGGGCGTGCTCAGCACCCTGCAGATGACCGGCGGCTTCGACATGCAGACGCAGCAACCCAGCTCGCCCTGGATGCTGCTCGACGAGGTGCGCCAGCAGTTCGACCTGAAGAGCCTCAAGCCCGACGTCGACGCCATCCCGGACGACGTCAGCGTGCTGCTGCTGGTGCACCCCAAGCACCTGCCGCAGCAGACGCTCTACGCCATCGACCAGTTCGTGCTGCGCGGCGGCAAGCTGCTGGCCTTCGTCGATCCCTTCAGCGAGGCCGACAAATCCTCGCCCATGGCCGCGCTGGATGGCCCCGGCGACCAGGCCTCCGACCTCGAACCGCTGTTCAAGGCCTGGGGCGTGCAACTGCTGCCGGGCAAGGTGCTCGGCGACGCCAGCTACGCCATGTCGGTGAGCATGGGCCAGGGCCAGCGCGCGGCGCACCACCCGGCCTGGCTGAACCTCGACGCCAAGGCGCTGGACGCCAACGACGTGGCCACCGCCGGGCTGGAGAACCTGACCCTGGCCACCGCTGGCATCCTCGAACCGCTCAAGGACGCGAAGACCCGCTTCACCCCGCTGATCCAGAGTTCGGCGCAGGCGATGCCCTTCGACGCCCAGCGCTTCGCCACCCTGCGCGACCCAGGCGAGCTGATGGCCCAGCTCAAGCCCACCGGCCAGCGCTACGTCATGGCCGCGCGCATCCAGGGCCCGGCGCAGAGCGCCTTCCCCAATGGCATCGAGGGCCGCAAGGACGGCCTGAAGAGCGCTGACAGCATCAACGTCATCGCCGTGGCCGACACCGACCTGCTCACCGACCGCATGTGGGTGCAGGTGCAGGACTTCTTCGGCCAGCGCGTGCCGCAGCCCTGGGCCGACAATGCCAGCTTCGTGATCAACGCGCTGGACAACCTGGCCGGCTCCGACGCGCTGATCAGCGTGCGCTCGCGCGGCCGCTTCAGCCGCCCGTTCACCGTGGTGGACGAGCTGCAGCGCCAGGCCGAGACGCGCTTCCGCGAGAAGGCCGACGCGCTCAAGCAGCGCCTGGCCGACACCGAGCAGAAGCTCGCCGCGCTGCAGAATCCCGACCCGGGCAAGGCCCTGGAGCTGACGCCGGAGCAGCAGAGCGCGATGCAGCAGTTCATCCAGGAGCGCGTGCGCATCCGCAAGGAGCTGCGCGACGTGCAGTTCCAGCTCAACGCGGATATCGAGTCCCTCGGCCGCACCCTGAAGATCGTCAACATCGCCGCCGTGCCGCTGCTGCTGACCCTGGGCGTGCTCGCCCTGTGGTGGTGGCGCCGCCGGCGCCAGGCCTGAGGAGGCGGCCATGCAACGCAAGAGTCTGATCCTGCTGGTGGTCCTGGTGGTGGCGCTCGGCGGCCTCTTCGCCTGGCTGCAGCGCGAGCCGGCCCGCCTGGCGCCGCCGGCGGAGGTGCGCTATTTCCCGGGCCTGGACGCGCAGCAGGTGAGCGCGGTGACAGTGCGCCGCCCCGGCCAGCCGGACATCCGCGTGGCGCGCCAGGACGGTCGCTGGGTGATGCCGGCCAAGGCCGGCTACCCGGCGGCCGGGCGCCTGGTCGGCGACCTGCTGCACGACCTGGCGCAGGCGCGCAAGGTCGAGGCCAAGACCCGCGAGCCGGGCAACTTCGCCCAGCTCGGCGTCGCCGACCAGGGCGAGGGCGCCGGCGTGCGCCTGAGCCTGGAGCGCAGCGGCGGAGCGCCGCTGGAGCTGCTGGTGGGCAAGGCCGCGCAGCAGGGCGGGCGCCTGGTGCGCCAGCCCGGCGACGAGCAGGTCTGGCTGATCGACAAGGACCTGCGCCTGCCGCCCGACGAACTGGACTGGCTGGACCGGCGCATCACCAGCATTCCTTTCGAGAAGATCGCCGAGGTGTCGGTGAGCTACCCCGGCGGGGAAACCCTGACGGTGTTCCGCGACAAGGCCGGCGAGCCCAACCTGCGGGTACGCCAGCTGCCCAGGGACGCCAAGCTGGCCTACGAGTCCATCGCCAACGGCATGGCCACGCCCTTCGGCGCCCTGACCTTCAGCGAAACGGCGCCGCTGGACCAGGTGCAGTTCAAGGGGCCGGCGCGGCTGGACCTGGCGCTCAAGACCCTCGATGGCGCCAGCCTGAGCGGGCGCGTGCTGGAGCAGGGCGGGCAGAACTGGCTGCTGCTGGACCGCGTCGAGGGGTTCGCCGACGGGCAGATCCAGGCGCGCCAGGGCTGGGCCTACCGCATCGAAGCCAACCAGTACGAGGCGCTGGCCAGGTACCTGGCGGATTTCACCGCGAAGAAACCTTGAGGTATTTCAAAGGCCGGCCGGGCGAAGTTCCGGTCGGCAACTTTCGCCACGGGCGTTCGGAAATGTGCGCTACAGCACGCCGACAATGACAAAACTTACAACTCCGTTACATCGTCCAAGTGCACCAGAATGGCCCTGGAAGCCCCGTAAAATGGCACTTTGGCCGCATCGGCCACGGTGCTGGCACTGAGGCGAAAAAGTGCTTTCCAGCTGTAACTTTTGATTTATATACTCGGGAGCGCGGTCGTCATTGGGGCGTTATTCGAATTGCCCATCCAGCGGCTAAGGCCCTGGACGGTCAATGCGGACAACCCTCCGCCTGTCGAGCCGTTGCAGTCCTCATTCCCGGGGGCCACCCAAAAATAATAGCGAGTTGGAGAGTGTGGTAATGGCTGATCGTGAGGTCGGAACCGTCAAGTGGTTCAATGACGCCAAGGGTTATGGATTCATTCAACGCGACAGCGGTCCGGACGTTTTCGTCCACTACCGCGCCATTCGTGGCGAAGGTCACCGCTCCCTGGTCGAAGGCCAGAAAGTGGAGTTCTCGGTGATCCAGGGTCAGAAAGGCCTGCAGGCGGAAGACGTCTCCAAGGTCTGAGAACCCGTTTACGATCTGCTGCGCGTCGGCATAACTGCGTTGAAAACAGGCGAGTAATGCTCATTTAGCTAGCTAAACTGCGCTTCCTCGCCTGTTTGACTCGCTGCGCTCGCCCTTCGGGCCAGCCTTCGGCTGTTACTCCCGTTGGTCGTTGCGCCTTGTTCTGCTCTAGCTCGCGAGATCGTAAACAGGCTCTGAGCCCCCGAAGACAAAGGCCCGTCGCGAGACGGGCCTTCGTTTTCCAGCCGGCGCCTGGCGCCCGGCTCTTCAGCAACGACGCCGCGCATCGCGCCAGCGTCGTTTTCGTGCTTCAGGCGGTTCGCCAGGTGATCTCGGCGACGCCCTCGGCGGTCACCTTCAGCCAGCGGTCGGCGTCTTCCTCGCCCTGTTCTTCGCTCCAGCTGCCCGGTGCGCAGCGCACCTCCACGCCCAGCGCGGCATTGGCCGCCCTGGCGCAGGCCAGGTCGTCGTCCCAGGGCGTGGCGTCGCTGTCGATGAACAGGCTGTGCCACTTGCCCACCGCCTGCGGCAGCCAGGTCAGCGGGATCATCCCGCTGGGGCTGTCGGCCAGGCACTTGAAGGTCTCGCCCTGGCGCCGCCATTCGCTGCAGGGGCCCAGCGCCTCGGCCAGCCAGGCGCCGACGGCGGCCTGGTCGGCGTCCTTCAGGTAGATCTCGATATCCGGTTGGCGCATGGGCGTCCTCGTCAGGGTTTTTGGCGTTCCAGCCAATCGTAGCGCACCGCCACAGTGACCTCGAAGGGCTCGGCGAGGATGCGCTCGCGGCGCTGCGGGTTGACCCGCCAGCCGTGGGGCGTCATCGCCAGCAGGGTTTCGCGGGCTTCGCGGCTGTCCAAAGCCAGGCGGAAATTCAGGCTTTCCGTATGGGCCAGGGCCAGGCTCGGCGGCAGGTCGGCCAGGTGCTTGTCGTCGACGTACTCGCGCACCTCGTCGTACAGGCGCTGGCGCAGTTCCAGCAGGTGGTCGCGGCCCGGGCCCAGGCGCAGCACGCCGCCGCCGGGGGCCAGCAGGCGCGCCGCCTCGTTCCAGTCGATGGGGCTGAACACGCTGGCCAGCAACTGGCAGCTGGCGTCGGCCAGCGGCACCCGGGCCATGCTGGCGACCATCCAGGTCAGCTGCGGGGCGCGGCGGCAGGCGGCTTTCACCGCCTCGCGGGAGATGTCCAGGGCGTAGCCGTCGCTGGCGGGCAGGGCCTCGGCGAGCTGGGCGGTGTAGTAGCCCTCGCCGCAGCCGATGTCGAGCCAGCGCGCCGGTGCGCGTTCGGCGGCAAGCTCCGCCAGGCGCCGGGCCAGCGGGGCATAGTGGCCGGCGCCGAGGAACTGGCGGCGAGCCTCGACCATGGCGGCGTTGTCGCCCGGGTCACGGCTTTTCTTGTGCTGCACCGGCAGCAGGTTCAGGTAGCCCTGGCGCGCGCGGTCGAAGCTGTGTCCGGCGGGGCACTTCACGCTGTTGTCGAGGTGTTCCAGCGGCGCCTGGCAGATCGGGCAGGTGAGCATCAGTCCTTGCGCTCCGTGCGCAGCGGGCTCAGCACGGTGAGCAGCGGCAGGCTGCGCTGGCGCAGGTTGAGCTGGTAGCTGCGCAGGGCGTAGCGCCGCTCGGCGGCGGGGGCCGGCGGTGGGATGTCGGGTTGGGTGGCGGCCAGGCAGAAGCCTTTCTTCACGTCTTTCATGCCAGCAGCCGCACCAGGGTCTGGTAGTAGATTTCGCTCAGCAGGTCGAGGTCGCTGGCCAGCACCCGCTCGTTGACCTGGTGGATGGTGGCGTTGACCGGGCCCAGCTCGACCACCTGGGTGCCCAGGGTGGCGATGAAGCGCCCGTCCGAGGTGCCGCCGGAGGTCGAGGGGGTGGTCTGCCGGCCGGTCACCGCCTGGATGCTGGCGGCCACGGCGTCGAGCAGTTCGCCCGGCTCGGTGAGGAACGGCAGGCCGGACAGCGCCCAGTCGATGTGCCAGTCCAGGCCGTGCTTGTCGAGGATGGCGGCGACGCGCTGCTGCAGCCCCTCCGGGGTGGATTCGGTGGAGAAGCGGAAGTTGAACACCACCACCAGCTCGCCGGGGATGACGTTGGTGGCGCCGGTGCCGCCGTTGATGTTGGAGATCTGGAAGCTGGTCGGCGGGAAGAAGGCGTTGCCGTCGTCCCAGTGCTCGGCGGCCAGCTCGGCCAGGGCCGGGGCGGCCAGGTGGATGGGGTTCTTCGCCAGGTGCGGGTAGGCCACGTGGCCCTGCACGCCGCGTACCTTGAGGGTGGCGCCGAGGGAGCCGCGGCGGCCGTTCTTGACCACGTCGCCGACCAGGGCGGTGCTCGACGGCTCGCCGACGATGCACCAGTCCAGGCGCTCGTTGCGCGCGCGCAGGCGCTCGACCACGGCCTTGGTGCCGTGCTGCGCCGGGCCTTCCTCGTCGCTGGTGATCAGATAGGCGATGCTGCCGCGGTGGTCCGGGTGCTCGGCGACGAAGCGCTCGGTGGCGATGATCATGGCCGCCAGGCTGCCCTTCATGTCCGCCGCGCCGCGCCCGCAGAGCATGCCGTTGGCGTCGATCAGGGCGTCGAACGGCTGGTGCTGCCAGGCCTGCGCGGGGCCGGTGGGGACCACGTCGGTGTGCCCAGCGAAGCACAGCACCGGGCCTGCGCCGCCATCACGGCCGGCGCGGCGGGCCCAGAAGTTGTCCACTTCTTCGATGCGCATCGGCTCCAGGTCGAAGCCGCAGGCGGCCAGGCGCTGCATCATCAGCTGCTGGCAGTCGGCATCGACGGGGGTGACGGAGGGCCGGCGGATCAGCTCGCAGGCGAGGGCCAGGGTCGGCGACAGGGACATGGGCAAGGCATCCAGGGTGAAACGGAAAAGGCGCACATCTTAAAGCAAAAGCGCGGGGACAGCGCGTCGTCTGGTCGCAGCGGTTTCCCTGGCAGGATGCGCGTAGGGGCGAAGAGTCCGTTCGCGAGCAAGCTCGCTCCTACGATCTCTCCGACTCCGAGCTCAACTGTAGGAGCGGGCCCTGCCCGCGATTTCGCGCGCAGGGCGCGCTCCTACAAGGAGCGCGGTGCGTGGGATGGCGTAGGAGTGAGCATGGCTTTTCGTAGGATGGCGTTGAGCGAAGCGATACCCATCGCTATGACCGCATGGGTATCGCCAAGGCTCAACCCATCCTACGAAAAGCGCCTGGCCGTTCAGCCCACCTGCTCGGACCCGCTCAGCGCTTCGTCCTCACGCGGGCGCGGCAGCGAAGAGAGCAGGGCCATTCCGAGCTCAACTGTAGGAGCGGGCCCTGCCCGCGATTTCGCGCGCAGGGCGCGCTCCTACAAGGAGCGCGGTGCGTGGGATGGCGTAGGAGCGAGCATGGCTTTTCGTAGGATGGCGTTGAGCGAAGCGATACCCATCGCCATGACCGCATGGGTATCGCCAAGGCTCAACCCATCCTACGAAAGCCTGGCCGTTCAACCCACCTGCTCGGAGCCGCTCAGCGCCTCTTCCTCGCGCGGGCGCGGCAGCGAAGAGAGCAGGGCCATTCCGAGCTCAACTGTAGCGGGCCCTGCCCGCGATTTCGCGCGCAGGGCGCGCTCCTACAAGGAGCGCGGTGCGTGGGATGGCATAGGAGCGAGCATGGCTTTTCGTAGGATGGCGTTGAGCGAAGCGATACCCATCGCCATGACCGCATGGGTATCGCCAAGGCTCAACCCATCCTACGAAAAGCGTCTGGCCGTTCAGCCCACCTGCTCGGAACCGCTCAGCGCTTCTTCCTCGCGCGGGCGCGGCAGCGAGGAGAGCAGGGCCATTCCGAGCTCAACTGTAGCGGGCCCTGCCCGCGATTTCGCGCGCAGGGCGCGCTCCTACAAGGCGCGCGGTGCGTGGGATGGCGTAGGAGCGAGCATGGCTTTTCGTAGGATGGTGTTGAGCGAAGCGATACCCATCGCCATGACCGCATGGGTATCGCCAAGGCTCAACCCATCCTACGAAAGCCTGGCCGTTCAACCCACCTGCTCGGACCCGCTCAGCGCGTCTTCCTCGCGCGGGCGCGGCAGCGAGGAGAGCAGGGCCATTCCGAGCTCAACTGTAGGAGCGGGCCCTGCCCGCGATATCGCGCGCAGGGCGCGCTCCTACAAGGAGCACGGTGCGTGGGATGGCGTAGGAGCGAGCATGGCTTTTCGTAGGATGGCGTTGAGCGAAGCGATACCCATCGCCATGACCGCATGGGTATCGCCAAGGCTCAACCCATCCTACGAAAGCCTGGCCGTTCAACCCACCTGCTCGGAGCCGCTCAGCGCCTCTTCCTCGCGCGGGCGCGGCAGCGAAGAGAGCAGGGCCATTCCGAGCTCAACTGTAGCGGGCCCTGCCCGCGATTTCGCGCGCAGGGCGCGCTCCTACAAGGAGCGCGGTGCGTGGGATGGCATAGGAGCGAGCATGGCTTTTCGTAGGATGGCGTTGAGCGAAGCGATACCCATCGCCATGACCGCATGGGTATCGCCAAGGCTCAACCCATCCTACGAAAAGCGTCTGGCCGTTCAGCCCACCTGCTCGGAACCGCTCAGCGCTTCTTCCTCGCGCGGGCGCGGCAGCGAGGAGAGCAGGGCCATTCCGAGCTCAACTGTAGCGGGCCCTGCCCGCGATTTCGCGCGCAGGGCGCGCTCCTACAAGGCGCGCGGTGCGTGGGATGGCGTAGGAGCGAGCATGGCTTTTCGTAGGATGGTGTTGAGCGAAGCGATACCCATCGCTATGACCGCATGGGTATCGCCAAGGCTCAACCCATCCTACGAAAAGCGCCTGGCCGTTCAGCCCACCTGCTCGGACCCGCTCAGCGCGTCTTCCTCGCGCGGGCGCGGCAGCGAGGAGAGCAGGGCCATTCCGAGCTCAACTGTAGGAGCGGGCCCTGCCCGCGATATCGCGCGCAGGGCGCGCTCCTACAAGGAGCACGGTGCGTGGGATGGCGTAGGAGCGAGCATGGCTTTTCGTAGGATGGCGTTGAGCGAAGCGATACCCATCGCCATGACCGCATGGGTATCGCCAAGGCTCAACCCATCCTACGAAAGCCTGGCCGTTCAGCCCACCTGCTCGGACCCGCTCAGCGCTTCTTCCTCACGCGGGCGCGGCAGCGAGGAGAGCAGGGCCATGATCAGCGCCGCCAGGTACGGCAGCGACTGCACCAGCAGCATCACCACCCAGAACATCAGGTCCGGGCTGGGCACGCCCTGCACCAGCACGATGCCCAGGGCGGCGCCCCACAGCAGGAGCATGATGAAGACTTCCTCGCGGGCCTCCGCCAGGGCCACCAGCAGGCCGTGGCTGGAGCGCATCTTCGGCGTGCGGAAGAACGGGATGGAGCGGGTGACGAAGCCGTACAGCACCGCCTTGGCGATGGTGTGCGACAGCGACAGCCCGGCCAGCGCGGCGAACAGCGCGTCGCGCAGGTTCACGCCCACGGTGCGCCGGTAGAGGAAGAGGATCTTGCCGACCTTGAAGGCGAACAGCGTCAGCGGCAGGATCGCGAAGATCAGCAGCGGCGGGTCGACGCGCTTGGGCACGATGATCATCGCCGCCGACCAGAGCAGCGCGCCGAGGGTGAAGAAGATGTTCATGCCGTCGGCGATCCACGGCAGCCAGCCGGCGACGAAGTGGTAGCGCTGGCCGCCGGTCAGCTTGCTGCCGTCCGGGCCGCGGCCGCGCAGCAGGGCGTCGGTGTGGCGCTTCATGATCTGGATGGCGCCGTAGGCCCAGCGGAAGCGCTGCTTCTTGAAGTCGATGAAGGTGTCGGGCATCAGGCCCTTGCCGTAGCTGCGCTCGAAGTAGGCCGCCGAGAGGCCGCGCTCGAACACCCGCAGGCCCAGCTCGGCGTCTTCGGTGATGCACCATTCGGCCCACTTCAGCTCGTCCAGCACCTGGCGACGGACCATGGTCATGGTGCCGTGCTCGATGATCGCGTCGCGGTCGTTGCGGGTGACCATGCCGATGTGGAAGAAGCCCTTGTACTCGGCGTAGCACAGGCGCTTGAAGGCGCTCTCGTGCTGGTCGCGGTAGTCCTGCGGCGACTGCACCACGGCGATCTGCGCGTCGGCGAAATGCGGCACCATGTGCTTGAGCCAGTCCGGCTCGACGCAGTAGTCGGAGTCGATCACCGCGATGACTTCGGCGTCGGGCGCGACGAACTGCAGCGCGTAGTTCAGCGCGCCGCCCTTGAAGCCGGCCAGGGGCGCCACGTGGAAGAAGCGGAAGCGCGGGCCGAGCAGTTCGCAGTGGGCCTGCACCGGCTCCCACACGGCCGGGTCCTTGGTGTTGTTGTCGATCACCAGGACCTCGAAGTCCGGGTAGTCGAGCCTGGCCAGGGCGTTCAGCGTCTCCTTGAGCATCTCCGGCGGCTCGTTGTAGCAGGGCACGTGGATGGAGACCTTGGGCCGGTAGGCGTCGGCCTCGGTGACCGGCAGGAACAGGCGGCGGCGCTTGCGCGTCCATACCGCCTCGGCCAGCTCGTGGGCCTCGGTGAACAGCACTATCACCACGCCCAGCGCGCCTATGCCCAGCAGCACGCCGACGGTGATGCTGAACCAGGTGCTGTACTGCTGGCTGTAGTCGTAGCCGATCCACACCAGGATGGACGCGCAGACGAACGAGACCACGGCGAGGAAGGTCCGCCCGCGCTGGCGCAGGGCGCTGCTGTCGATCAGCAGCAGGGTGAAGGTGAGCAGCGCCAGCACCACCGAGGCGATGGCCAGCACGCGCCACTTGGGAATGGCCACCACCGGGCCCTGGAAGTTGAACTTGGGCTGGCGCGCGGCGTTGAACACGCCCCAGTAGGCGCCCACCGAACCTTCGTCGGTGTACTTCCACGGCTGGTCGAAGGCCTCGACCACGAAGTAGTTGTAGCCCTTCTTGTTCAGCGCGTTGGTCAGTTCGCGCAGGTAGATGGCCTGGTCCGCCTGGGTGGCGGTGGCGCCGCCGCGCATGCGGCCGTTGCTGGGCCAGCCGACCTCGGCCAGCAACAGCGGCTTTTTCGGAAACTTCAGGCGCAGGTCGCGGGCGCGGTCGAGGACGAACTGCACCGAGTCCTGCATGGGCACGAACTCCCAGTAGGGCAGCACGTGGGCGGCGATCAGGTCGACGTGCTTGGCCAGCTCCGGGTATTTCTCGTAGATGTGCCACTGCTCGGCGGTGGTCACCGGCACCTTCACCGCGGCGCGGACGCGGTCGAGGTAGCCGATCAACTGGTCCTTGGTGACCTCGCGGCGGAACAGCGCCTCGTTGCCGACTATCACCCGCACCACGCTGCGCGAGCGGTTGGCGATCTCGATGCCGCGGGCGATCTCCGCCTCGTTCTCGGCCTCGTCGGCGCTGATCCAGATGCCCAGGCTGACGCGCATCCCGTACTCCTCGGCGAGGAAGGGGATGTCGGAAAGGCTGCCCTTGGTCGAGTAGGTGCGGATGTTCTCGGTCATCCGCGAGACCAGTTCCAGGTCCGAGCGGATCTGCTCGTCGCTGGGGAAGCGGCCGCTCTGCGGGCTCTGGTCCAGGCGGAAGGGCGAGAAGGAGAAGCCGGAGATGCTTTCCGGCCAGTCCGGCGCGCTCACCGGGCGGTTGTACAGGGCCCAGACGCCGGTGAGCAGGGCGGCCAGGGCGACCAGCACGACCAGGTTGAGGCCGAATTTGCGTGATGGCATGGAGCGATCGGGTTCCTGTCGGTGTTTCGGGGCCGGGAACGGGTCGGCGCGCATCCTACCCCGCACCCCCTTGGGTGTATAGCTCCCGTCCGGCGCCGCGGGGGCGGCATAGAATGTCCCTGGTGGCCGGTTATGGCCTTGCCGGGCGTCAATTCGGCCGGCCCTGGCGCCCGCCTTCCTATAGAATGCCGGGCGTTTTTTGCGGAGACACTGTGATGGTAGTGGACGATCAGCGTTTCGGTGGCATCGCCCGCCTGTACGGCACCCAGGGCCTGGAGCGCCTGGCCGCGGCCCACGTGGCGGTGGTCGGCATCGGCGGCGTCGGCTCCTGGGCGGCCGAGGCGCTGGCGCGCAGCGGCGTCGGCGAGATTTCCCTGTTCGACCTGGACGACGTCTGCGTGACCAACACCAACCGCCAGGTCCACGCCCTGGAAGGCGCCGTGGGCAAGCCCAAGGTGGCGGTGATGGCCGAGCGCATCCGCGCCATCAACCCGGCGTGCAAGGTCCACGCGGTGGCGGACTTCGTCACCCGCGAGAGCATGGCCGACTGCATCACCACGGAGATGGACTTCGTCATCGACTGCATCGACAGCGTGCCGGCCAAGGCGGCGCTGATCGCCTGGTGCAAGCGGCGCAAGATCCAGATCGTCACCACCGGCGGCGCCGGTGGCCAGGTCGACCCGACGCAGGTGCAGGTGGCCGACCTGAACAAGACCTTCAACGACCCGCTGGCGGCCAAGGTGCGCTCGCTGCTGCGCCGCGACTACAACTTCTCGCGCACGCCGGGGCGGCATTACAGCGTGCCCTGTGTGTTCTCCACCGAGCAACTGCGCTACCCCAAGCCGGACGGCAGCGTGTGCCAGGCCAAGGGCTTCGTCGGGGAAGGGGTGAAGCTGGACTGCGCGGGTGGATTCGGGGCGGTGATGATGGTTACGGCCACCTTTGGCATGGCTGCGGCGGCGAGGGCTGTGGATAAGTTGGTGGCGGGGGCGCGGCGGCCTTCGGAGCGTAGCGCGGCTGGAAATCCCTCTTAACGCGAACGGCGCTCACCTGTTATCGAGGTGTTTGCTGTTACTCCGCTCCCTCTCCCTAACCCTCTCCCTGAAGGGAGAGGGGACTGTCCGTGCCAGCGGATATCTCGGCGTTTGCCGGCAACATTGGAGTAGCAGTGAGCGCCGTTAGTGCGCTTCACACCATACGGCTCCCTCTCCCTTCAGGGAGAGGGCTGGGGAGAGGGGGGCGGACTTCGATATCGCTCCGGAGTTGAGCTTGACTCGGTTGTTCGCGAGCAAGCTCGCTCCTACGAAATGAGTTCGCGCATGCGTTGGAGCACCGCATTCAGGCCATTGCTGCGTGACGGGGACAGTTGACGACCCAGGCCCAGTTCGTTGAACCACTGCCTCAGGTCCAGTTGCGCCAGTTCCTCCCCCGGCAACCCCTGCACTCGCACCAGCAGCAGCGCGATCAGCCCGCGCAGCAGGCGTGCGTCGCTGGTGGCGCGGAAGTGCCAGGCGCCATCGCGCTGTTCGGCCACCAGCCAGACCAGGCTTTCGCAGCCATGGATGCGGTTGGCCTCGCTGCGTTCCGACTCGTCCAGCGGCTCCAGCCTGTCGCCCCATTGCATCAGCAGGCGCGCGCGCTGTTCCCAGGAGGCTTGCCCGGCGAAGGCTTCCAGTGCCTGGCGGGCGGCTTCGGGCAGGCTCATCGTAGCAGTTCCAGGGCGCCGTCGAGGGCTCGGAAGAAGCGCTCCAGATCGGCGCCGTCGTTATACAGGGCGAGGGATACGCGGATGGCGCCGGGCAGGCCCAGGCGCTTGAGCAGCGGCATGGCGCAATGGTGTCCGGCGCGCACCGCCACGCCCTGTTCGGTGAGCAGGTGGGCGAGGTCGGCGCTGTGCACGTCCCGCACCACGAAGCTGGCCAGCGCCGCCTGGGGTTCGCCCAGCAGGCGCACGCCGTCGCGGGCGCGCAGCCCGGCCAGCAACTGTGCGTGCAGCAGGGCCTCGTGGGCGGCCATTTCCGCGGCGTCCTGGCGAGCCAGCCAGTCGAGGCTGGCGCCCAGGCCGATCACCGCGCCTATGGCCGGGGTGCCGGCTTCGAAGCCCAGCGGCGCCGGGCGGAAGTGCGCGCTCTGGTAATCGGCGTTCTGCACCATCTCGCCGCCGAACTGCCAGTGGCGCAGGCGCGCCAGCGCGTCCGCGCGGCCCCAGAGCAGGCCCAGGCCCTCGGGGCCGTAGAGCTTGTGGCTGGAGAACACGTAGAAGTCGCAGCCCAGGGCGGACAGGCTGTGCCGGCCATGGACCACGCCCTGGGCGCCGTCCACCACGCTCAGCGCGCCTTGCGCGCGGGCCAGGGCCAGCAGCTCCGGCAGTGGCTGCCAGGTGCCGAGCACGTTGGACAACTGGCTCACGGCGAGCAGGCGGGTGCGCGGGCCGATCAGCTGCCTGGCGGCCTCCAGGTCGATGACCCCGCGGTCGTCCAGCGGCAGCACCACCAGCTTCGCTCCGCGGCGCAGCGCCAGTTGCTGCCAGGGCAGCAGGTTGGCGTGGTGCTCCAGGGCGCTGACGGCGATCTCGTCGCCTTCGCCGAACAGCGGCTCCAGGCCGTAGGCCAGCAGGTTCAGGGCCTCGGTGGCGCCATGGGTGAACACCAGCTGTTCCGGGCTGCCGGCGTCCAGCCATTGCGCCAGGCGTGTGCGCGTCGCCTCGAAGGCGCGGGTGGCGCGCTCGCCGGGCAGGTGCTGGGCGCGATGGACGTTGGCCGCTCCGCTGGCGTAGTAGCCGGCCAGGGCGTCGAGCATGGCCTGGGGCTTCTGCGCGGTGGCGGCGCTGTCGAGGTAGGTCTGCTCCTCGGCTGCCAGCGCGGCGAGGGCGGGGAACGCGGAGCGCCAGGGGGAAAGAAGCATGGCTGTAAGCCTGAAGCTGGAAGCTGGAAGCTGGAAGTGCCTTGTGCAGCCCGCTTCCGGCTTTTGGCTTCCAGCTTCCAGCTCTGACTTAGTTATGCGCGTGCAGCGCTTCGTTCAGCTCGATGGCGGTCTTGTTGGTCTTGCATTCCACCGCGCCGGTCTGCGAGTTGCGACGGAACAGCAGGTCCGGCTGGCCGGCCAGGTCGCGGCCCTTGACCACCTTGACCAGGTTGTTCTGGTCGTCCAGCAGCGCCACCTTGGTGCCGGCGGTGACGTACAGGCCGGCTTCGACGATGTTGCGGTCGCCCAGCGGGATGCCGATGCCGGCGTTGGCGCCGATCAGGCAGCCTTCGCCGACGCTGATGACGATGTTGCCGCCGCCGGACAGGGTGCCCATGGTCGAGCAGCCGCCGCCCAGGTCCGAACCCTTGCCGACGAACACGCCGGCGGAGACGCGGCCTTCGATCATGCCCGGGCCGGCGGTGCCGGCGTTGAAGTTGACGAAGCCTTCGTGCATCACGGTGGTGCCTTCGCCGATGTAGGCGCCCAGGCGCACGCGGGCGGTGTCGGCGATGCGCACGCCGGCCGGGACCACGTAGTCGGTCATTTTCGGGAACTTGTCCACCGAGAAGACTTCCAGCAGCTTGCCCTTCAGGCGCGCTTCGAGTTGCAGCTCGGCCAGCTCGGCCAGGTCGACGGCGCCGATGTTGGTCCAGGCCACGTTCGGCAGCAGCGGGAAGATGCCCGACAGGTTGACGCCATGGGGCTTGACCAGGCGGTGCGAGAGCAGGTGCAGCTTCAGGTAGGCCTCGGGGGTGGAGGCGGGGGCGGCGTCTTCGGCCAGCAGGGTGGCGACCAGCGGCTTCTGGCTTTCGGCCAGGCGGTTGAGCAGGGCGGCCTGGGCCGGGGCGATGGTCTTCAGCGCGTCGGCCAACTGGTAGGCCTGCTGGTTGCTGAAGGCGATGGCCTGGTTGCCGTTCTCGTAGCCGAGGATCGGTGCGACGGCGGCGACCAGCTCGGCGGCCGGGTTCAGCAGCGGTTGCGCGTAGAAGACTTCCAGCCAGGCGTCCTGGCGGTTCTGGGTGCCGACGCCGAAGGCCAGGCTGAACAGGGATTGGGACATGTGCGGTTCCTCGAAAAAACGGTGAAAAAGTGTCAGGCCAGCGCGGCGGCGTAGGCGTCGGGCTTGAAGCCGACCAGGGTGCGGTCGCCAAGGTCCAGCACCGGACGCTTGATCATCGACGGCTGGGCGAGCATCAGCTCGATCGCGCGGGACTCGTCGAGGTCGGCTTTCTGCGCCTCGTCGAGCTTGCGGAAGGTGGTGCCGGCGCGGTTCAGGACCGTCTGCCAGCCATGCTCGGCACACCATTGCTCAAGGTGCGCGCGGTCTATTCCGCTAGTCTTGTAGTCGTGGAAGGCATAGTCGACGCCGTGTTCCTCAAGCCAGGTGCGGGCTTTCTTCATGGTGTCGCAGGCCTTGATTCCGTAGATGGTCCGCTGGGTCATGGGCGGCGCTCCTCGTCGTTCCTTTGGCAAGCGCGGGATTATGCCATTTTCCCGTGAACTTGCGGGGGCGGGGAGGGCGGGACGATTCTTTTGCGATTGCAATAGTCTATTGCTCGCCCGGGGGCTGATGGAGAGCGTCTCTGGATGTTCCAATGGGGCGCCGCGAACTGGCGACTGGGAGATCGTCGATGCAAACCGTGTATACCGTGCTCATCCTGCTGCTGGTGGTCGGGGGCACGCGCCTGCTGGCGCAACTGCTGCCCTTGCCGCTGCCGCTGATCCAGATCGCCTCGGGGGCGGTCCTGGCCTGGCCCAGCCTGGGGTTGCACGTGGCGCTGGACCCGGAGCTGTTCATGTTCCTGTTCATTCCGCCGCTGTTGTTCGCCGATGGCTGGCGCATGCCCAAGGGCGAGTTCTGGCAGATGCGCTGGCCGATCCTGACCATGGCCTTCGCCCTGGTGCTGTTCACCGTGGCCGGTGGCGGCGCCTTCATCCACCTGCTGATTCCCGAGATTCCCTGGGCCGCCGCCTTCGCCCTGGCCGCGGTGCTGTCGCCCACCGACGCCCTGGCGGTATCGGCGATCGCCCAGAACCGCCTGCCGCGGCGGCTGATGCACGTGCTGCAGGGCGAGGCGCTGATGAACGACGCCTCGGGCCTGGTGGCCTTCAAGTTCGCCGTGGCCGCGGCCATGACCGGCGCTTTCTCGCTGCTCGACGCCAGCCTGAGCTTCCTCCTGGTGGCGATTGGCGGCCTGGCCTGCGGCGTGGTGCTGAGCTGGCTGCTGGGGCGCATCCGCGCCTGGATGATCCGCCGCGGCTGGGACGACCCGGCCACCCACGTGGTGCTCATGCTGTTGCTGCCCTTCGCCGTCTACATGGTCGCCGAGGAGCTGGGCGTCTCCGGCATTCTCGCGGCGGTGGCGGCGGGCATGATGCAGAGCTGGACCGACCTGCTGCCGCGACAGACCCATACCCGCGTGCTCAACCGCAGCGTCTGGTCGATGCTGGAGTTCGCCTTCAACGGCGTGGTGTTCCTGCTGCTGGGCCTGCAACTGCCGGACATCCTCAAGTCGGTGACGCACCACGCCGGCGACAGCCTGTGGCGTTCCTCGCAGCTGCTGTTCTACGTGCTGGCGGTGTATGCCGTGCTGATCCTGCTGCGCTTCGCCTGGGTCTGGTGCTACTGGAAGCTGTCGCTGCGCTTCGAGCGCTGGTGGGGCATCGAGCTGGGCGGCAAGCCCGGCGAGCCGGTGCTGCGGCTGTCGGCGATCTCGGCGCTGGGCGGGGTGCGCGGGGCGGTGACCCTGGCCGGCGTGCTGTCGGTGCCGCTGCTGCTGGGCAGCGGCGAGGCCTTCCCGCAGCGCGACCTGATCATCTTCATCGCCGCCGGGGTGATCCTGGTGTCGCTGCTGGCGGCCACCCTGGGCCTGCCAGCCCTGCTCAGGGGCCTGCCGGTGGCCAGCAACGACCAGTCCGAACTGGAGTACCGCTCGGTATGGCGGCGCACCGCGGTGGCGGCCATCCGCATGCTGGAGAAGGAGGAGATGCCGGCCGGCGAGAAGGTGGATGCCGAGGAGGCCGCGCGGCTGGCGGAGGTGAAGGCGCGGCTGATGGCCGAGTACCGCCAGCAGCTCGACCCGGCGCCGGACAGCGCCGAGGCGCGGGAGCGGGCGCGCAGCCTGGAGCTGGCCGACCAGGCCCTGCGCATCAAGGCGCTGCGCACCCAGCGCCTGGAGCTGTACCAGCTGCGCCGGGAGAACCTGGTGGACGACGAGACCATGCGCAAGGTGCTCGGCGACCTGGATTCCCAGGAGGCCTGGCTGACCAGCAAGGCGGGGCGGTGGGTGTAGGGCGGCGGCAGGTTGCAGGCGGCTTCGAGGTTGGCCGCGGCGCGGGCTGAGGCCCAGGTGAAACGGCGGATAACCGCGAACGGTTATTCGCCCTACGTCGTGGGTGGGGCTGGTGTAGGGCGGATAACGTTCGGCGTTATCCGCCGTTTGGCCTTGGCTGCAGGCGGCTCCGAGGTTGATCTGGGCGCGGGCTTTGGTCTGGGTGAAGCGGCGGATAACCGCGAACGGTTATTCGCCCTACGTCGCCGGCGGGCTTGGCGTAGGGCGGATAACGCCTACGGCGTTATCCGCCGTTTGGCCTTGGCTACGGGCGGCTCCGGGTTTGATCTGGGCTGGCCTGGACGAAGCGCTTGATGCGTTCGGCCGCTTCCACGCATTCGGCCAGCGGGGCGACCAGGGCCATGCGCACGCGGTTGGCGCCGGGGTTCTCGCCGTTCACTTCGCGGGACAGGTAGGAGCCCGGCACCACGGTGACGTGCTGCTGGTCGAACAGGCCGCGGCAGAACTCGGTGTCGGCGATGGGCGTCTTCGCCCACAGGTAGAAGCTGCCGTCCGGGCGCTGCACGTCGAGCACGCCGGCGAGGATGTCCAGCACCGCGGCGAACTTCTCGCGGTACAGGTCGCGGTTGGCGCGCACGTGGTCCTCGTCCTGCCAGGCGGCGATGCTGGCCAGTTGGGTCTGCACCGGCATGGCGCAGCCGTGGTAGGTGCGGTACAGGAGGAATTTCTTCAGCACCTCGGCGTCGCCGGCGACGAAGCCCGAGCGCAGGCCCGGCAGGTTGGAGCGCTTGGACAGGCTGTGGAACACCACGCAACGCCTGAAGTCCGAGCGGCCCAGTTCGGCGCAGGCGCTGAGCAGGCCGGGCGGCGGGTTCTGCTCGTCGAAGTACAGCTCGCTGTAGCACTCGTCGGCGGCGATCAGGAAGTCGTGCTCGTCGGCCAGGGCGATCAGCTTCTTCAATTCGGCGAGGGGGACAAGCGCGCCGGTGGGGTTGCCCGGGGAGCAGAGGAAAAGAATCTGGCAGCGCTGCCAGACGTCCGCCGGCACCGCGTCGAAGTCCGGATTGAAGCCGTTCCCGGCGCGGCAGGCCAGGTAGTGCGGCTGCGCGCCGGCCAGCAGGGCCGCGCCTTCGTAGATCTGGTAGAAGGGGTTGGGGCTGATCACCAGGCCGTTCTTGCTGCGGTCGACCACCGCCTGGGTGAAGGCGAACAGCGCCTCGCGAGTGCCGTTCACCGGCAGCACGTGGCGGGCGGCGTCCAGCCAGCCTGCGGGGACGCCGAAGCGGCGCTCGCACCAGGCGGCGATGGTTTCGCGCAGCGCCGGCAGGCCCAGGGTGGTCGGGTACACCGCCAGTTGGTCGAGGCTGTCGGCCAGGGCCTTGGCGACGAATTCCGGCGAGCGGTGCTTGGGCTCGCCGATGGACAGCGCGATGTGCGCAAGCCCGGCCGGCGGCTGGGCGCCGGCGAGCAGGGCGCGGAGCTTCTCGAAGGGGTAGGGCTGGAGCAGGTCGAGGTCTGGGTTCATGTGAATCGCTCGTCAGATGCTGATGCGGACCGGAACGGTTTCCTGGCCGTTGGCCTGTGAAAGCTGCTCGACCAGGGCCGCCTGCAGTCGCTTGCACAGGTCCGGGTCAGAGAGTGGCTGGTTGTGCGCGTCGGTGACGTAGAACACGTCCTCCACGCGCTCGCCGAGGGTGGCGATCTTGGCGTTGCGCACCGACAGGTCGAAGTCCAGGAACAGCCCGCCGATGCGCGCCAGCAGGCCCGGGCGGTCGGGGGCGATGACCTCGAGCACGCTGACCTGGCGCGAGGCGTCGGTGGAAATGGTCACCAGCGGCGCGAAGGCGAAGTGCTTGAGCTGCCGGGGCACGCGGCGCTGGATGATGTTCGGGTAGTCGTCGGGGTTCTTCAGCGCGTCCACCAGGCCCTGGCGGATTTCGGCGATGCGCTGGGGATTGTCGCCGATCGAGCCGCCATCGGCGTCGAGCACTATGTAGGTGTCGAGGGTGAACAGGCTGGTGGAGGTGATGATCCGCGCATCCTGGATGTTCAGGTTGAGCTGGTCCATCGCCGCCACGGTCACGGCGAAGAAGTCGTGCTGGTCGGCGGCGTAGATGAAGATCTGCGTGCCGCCCTCGAACTCGCGCTGGGTGGTTTCCTTGATCAGCACCAGCGGCGTGCCGTCGTCCGGGTGCTGGAGGATGGCCTCGGTATGCCAGGCCACGTCGGCGGCGCTGTGGCGCAGGAAGTAGTCGTCGCCCAGCTGGCTCCAGAGCTGCTCGGCGTCGTCCTGGTCGATGCCGTCGCGCACCAGGATGTCGATGGCCGCGCTCTGCGTCTGGCGGATCTGCTCCTCGCGGTCCAGCGGGTTCTCCAGGCCACGGCGCAGGGCGCGCTTGGTCTCGGTGTAGAGCTGGCGCAGCAGGCTGGCGCGCCAGGAGTTCCACAGGCTCGGGTTGGTGGCGTTGATGTCGGCCACGGTGAGTACGTAGAGGTAGTCCAGGCGCGTCTGGTCGCCCATCAACTGGGCGAAGTCGAAGATCACCTGCGGGTCGGAGAGGTCCTTGCGCTGCGCGGTGGTAGACATCACCAGGTGGTTCTGCACCAGCCAGCTGACCAGTTGGGTGTCCCACTGCGGCAACTGGTGGCGCTGGCAGAACAGCTCGGCGTCCACCGCGCCCAGCTCGGAATGGTCGCCGCCACGGCCCTTGGCGATGTCGTGGTAGAGCCCGGCGAGGTAGATCAGCTCGGGCTTGGGCAGGCGCTCCATGATCTTGCTGGCCAGCGGGTACTTCTCGGCCATGTCCGGGCGCTGCAGCTTGCGCAGGTGCTTGATCAGGTTGAGGGTGTGGGCGTCCACCGTATAGATGTGGAACAGGTCGTGCTGCATCTGCCCGATGATCAGGCCGAACTCCGGCAGGTAGCGGCCGAGGATGCCGTAGCGGTTCATCCGCCGCAGGTTGCGATGGATGCCTTCGCGGCACTTGAACAGCTCGATGAACAGGCTGGTGTTGCGGATGTCGTGGCGGAAGTCGTCGTCGATCAGGTGCCGGCTGTCGCGCAGCAGGCGGATAGTGTCGGCGCGCACGCCCTTGATCTCCGGATGCTGGGCCATCAGCACGAAGATTTCCAGGAGGGCGAAGGGGGTGCGCCTGAAGACGTTGGCGTTGGTCACTTCCAGGTAGCCGTCGCGGACCTGGAAGCGGCTGTTCAGCGGCGTCACCTGGCCGCCTTCGCCGGCGCGCAGGATGACTTCCTCGAAGTGCTGCATGATCAGGTCGTTCAGCTCGGAGACCGCCATCACCACCCGGTAGTACTTCTGCATGAAGCGCTCGACGGCCAGCTTGGCGTCGTTGTCCTGGTAGCCGAGCATCCCGGCGATGCGCCGCTGGTGGTCGAACAGCAGGCGGTCCTCGGCGCGCCCGGCGAGCATGTGCAGGGCGTAGCGGACCTTCCAGAGGAATTCCTGGCAGGAGGCCAGCACGCTGGACTCGCTTTCCACCAGAAAGCCTTCCTTGACCAGCGCGTGCAGGTTGAGGCTGCCGAAGTGGCGGCGGGCGACCCAGAGGATGGTCTGGATGTCGCGCAGCCCGCCGGGCGAGCCCTTCACGTTGGGCTCCAGGTTGTATTCGGTGTCGTTGTATTTGGTGTGGCGGTGAATCTGTTCCTTGCGCTTGGCCAGGAAGAACTGGCCGCTGGGCCACATCTGGCTGCTGGCCGTGGCTTCGAGCATGCGCTGGCGCAGGTGGTCGGGGCCGGAGATGGTCCGGCACTCCATCAGGTTGGTCACCACCGTCAGGTCGGCGCGCGCTTCCTCGGCGCATTCGGCCACCGAGCGCACGCTCTGGCCGACTTCCAGGCCGATGTCCCAGAGCAGGGTGAGGAAGCCCTCGATGGGCTCGCGGAAGACTTCCTGGTCCTCGCTGTCGAGCAGCACCAGGATGTCGATGTCCGAGTGCGGGTGCAGCTCGCCGCGGCCGTAGCCGCCCACCGCCACCAGGGCGATGTCGGCGTCCTCGCACCAGGCGAAGCGCTGCCAGGCCTGCTGCAGGATCTGGTCGACGAACCAGGCGCGGTCCTCGATCAGCCGGCGGATGTCACGGCCGCCGTTGAAGCGCGCGTCCAGCACCTCGTTGGCCTGGCGGATGGCCTTCTTGAAGGCGGGGATGGGGCTGGATTTGAGGGCCAGTTCCGCCTGGAACTGCCCAGGGTCGAACAACTCGGGATCCACCTGCGGCATGGCGGCCTTCCTGATTCTGGGATGGGGGAGGGCAGGGGCAAGTCATCGTCCGGGCCTGGGGCACGTGGCGCCAGGCCCGGCGAGGGTGCCGGGCCGGGATTTCCATGTTCTACCCAGCCGTCGGCGAGATTGCAAACGCCGCTTACGCGCCGGTGCGCGGGAAGCTCTCGTCGTTGCGCAGGGTGAGGATCTCGTAGCCGTCGGCGGTCACCAGCACGGTGTGCTCCCACTGGGCGGAGAGCTTGCGGTCCTTGGTGATGGCGGTCCAGCCGTCGCCCAGCAGGCGGGTTTCCGGGCGGCCCTGGTTGATCATCGGCTCGATGGTGAAGATCATCCCTTCCTTGAGTTCCAGGCCGGTGCCGGCGCGGCCGTAGTGCAGCACCTGGGGCTCTTCGTGGAACACCTTGCCGATGCCGTGGCCGCAGTACTCGCGGACCACCGAGAAGCCGTTCTTCTCGGCGTACTTCTGGATCACCTCGCCGATATCGCCCAGGCGCGCGCCGGGCTTGACCACGGAAATGCCCTTGTACATGCATTCCTGGGTGATCTGGCACAGACGGTCGGCCCACTCCGGGGTCTTGCCCACCAGGAACATCTTGCTGGTGTCGCCGTGGTAGCCGTCCTTGATGACGGTGATGTCGATGTTGACGATGTCGCCTTCCTTGAGCGGCTTCTCGTTGGGGATGCCGTGGCAGACGACGTGGTTGATCGAGGTGCAGATGGACTTGGGGAAGCCCTTGTAGTTCAGGGGCGCGGGGATGGCCTGCTGGACGTTGACTATATAGTCGTGGCAGATGCGGTCCAGTTCGTCGGTGGTGACCCCGGGCTTGACGTGCTCGCCGATCATTTCCAGCACCTCGGCGGCCAGGCGGCCGGCGATGCGCATTTTCTCGATGTCTTCGGGCGTCTTGATGGTGACGGTCATAGAATTCTCGGACGCGGGCGGAAAAAGGTAATGGTAACAGTTTCGCAGGCGGCAGGCTGCCATGGAGGCTGGAGGCTGGAGGCTGGAGGCTGGAGGCTGGAGGCTGGAGGCTGGAGGCTGGAGGCTGGAGGCTGGAGCGGCGGTGCGTCGATCGCCTGTCGTCCGGCTTCCAGCTTCTAGCCTCCAGCGGCTTTGTGTGATATAAAGCGCCCCGCTTTTGCAGGCTATGGCCTGTTCAAGCCTAACCCACACATGCATCGACACGATGACCTGGGTGCCCTGCGACGCGTTCGGGGGTTGGTCATTGGGATGCATGGAGGCCCAACCCGACTTATCGAGGAACTATCATGTCCCAAGTCAACATGCGCGATATGCTGAAGGCCGGTGTGCACTTCGGCCACCAGACCCGTTACTGGAACCCGAAAATGGGCAAGTTCATTTTCGGCGCGCGCAACAAGATCCACATCATCAACCTGGAAAAGACCCTGCCGCTGTTCAACGAGGCCCTGACCTTCGTTGAGCGCCTGGCCCAGGGCAAGAACAAGATCCTGTTCGTTGGCACCAAGCGTTCCGCCGGCAAGATCGTTCGCGAAGAAGCCGCCCGTTGCGGCATGCCTTACGTCGACCACCGTTGGCTGGGCGGCATGCTCACCAACTACAAGACCATCCGTCAGTCGATCAAGCGCCTGCGCGAGCTGGAAACCCAGCAGCAGGACGGCACCTTCGACAAGCTGACCAAGAAAGAAGCCCTGATGCGCACCCGTGATCTGGAAAAACTGGATCGCAGCCTGGGCGGCATCAAGGACATGGGCGGCCTGCCGGACGCGCTGTTCGTGATCGACGTCGACCACGAGCGCATCGCCATCACCGAAGCCAACAAGCTGGGCATCCCGGTCATCGGCATCGTCGATACCAACAGCAGCCCGGACGGCGTCGACTACGTCATCCCCGGTAACGACGACGCCATCCGCGCCGTTCAGCTGTACCTGGGTTCGATGGCCGAAGCCGTACTGCGCGGCCGTCAGAACGCCCAGGGCGGTGCTGACGAGTTCGTCGAAGAAGCGCCGGCCGAATCCGCCGAAGGCTGATTCCGGGACGTCCAGACGTCCAGCGGTGCGCAAAAAGGGGGCCTGGCCCCCTTTTTGCCACTCCCGAATTCCGCCCGGCCCGCCGGGCGATCTGGTTTTGAGAACCAACTCAAGAGGATTTGCAAATGGCAGAGATCACTGCAGCACTGGTTAAAGAACTGCGCGAGCGCACCGGCCAGGGCATGATGGAGTGCAAGAAGGCCCTGGTTGCCGCCGAAGGCGACATCGAGAAGGCCATCGACGACATGCGCGCTTCGGGCGCCATCAAGGCTGCCAAGAAGGCCGGCAACATCGCCGCCGAAGGCTCCATCGCGGTGAAAGTGGCCGACGACGCCAAGGCCGCCACCATCATCGAAGTCAACTCGCAGACCGACTTCCTGGCCCTGCAGGACGACTTCAAGAACTTCGTCGCTGCCAGCCTGGACAAGGCTTTCGCCCAGAAACTGAGCGATGCCGCTCCGCTGATCGCCGAGCAGGAGTCCGCCCGTGAGGCTCTGGTCGCCAAGTGCGGCGAGAACGTCAACATCCGTCGTCTGGCCCGCGCCGAAGGCGACGTGGTCGGCGCCTACCTGCACGGTCACCGCATCGGCGTACTGGTCACCCTGAAAGGCGGCAACGCCGAACTGGCCCGTGACATCGCCATGCACGTCGCCGCCAGCAACCCGCAGTTCCTGGATCCGTCGCAGGTTTCCGAAGAAGCCGTGGCCAAGGAAAAGGAAATCTTCCTGGCGCTGAACGCCGACAAGATCGCCGGCAAGCCGGAAAACATCGTCGAGAACATGGTCAAGGGCCGCATCAACAAGTTCCTCGCCGAAGCCAGCCTGGTCGAGCAGCCGTTCGTCAAGGATCCGGAAGTCAAGGTCGGTGAACTGGCCAAGAAAGCCGGCGCCGAGATCGTCTCCTTCGTTCGCTTCGAAGTGGGCGAGGGCATCGAGAAGGCCGAGGCCGACTTCGCTGCCGAGGTTGCTGCTCAAGTAGCTGCATCCAAGCAATAAGACGGTTTCCACCGTCGCCCCGGAAGAGGCTGCCCGCTCGCGCGTGCGGCCTCTTCGTCAAAGTGGGGAGACCATTCGGGGCGGTCTCCGCGGCTTCGCACCGTTCGTCGGTTCGCGGCGCTGCTAGCCTGGTAGGGCCAGGCTTCCCCGACAGGCGCCCGGTCAGGCGCTACGCATTCCACATCGCCGCAGGAGAAAAAGGTCATGGCTCAGCAGCTGAGCGCACGTCAACCTCGCTATAAACGCATTCTTCTAAAACTGAGCGGCGAAGCCCTGATGGGCAGCGAAGAGTTCGGTATCGACCCCAAGGTCCTGGACCGCATGGCCCTGGAGATCGGCCAACTGGTCGGCATCGGCGTGCAGGTCGGCCTGGTCATCGGCGGCGGCAACCTGTTCCGTGGCGCGGCCCTGTCGGCGGCCGGCATGGACCGCGTCACCGGCGACCACATGGGCATGCTGGCCACCGTGATGAACGGCCTGGCCATGCGCGACGCCCTGGAGCGCTCGAACATCACCGCCATCGTCATGTCGGCCATCAGCATGGTCGGCGTCACCGACCACTACGACCGCCGCAAGGCCATGCGCCACCTCGCCAGCGGCGAAGTGGTGATCTTCTCCGCCGGTACCGGCAACCCCTTCTTCACCACCGACTCGGCCGCCTGCCTGCGCGCCATCGAAATCGATGCCGACGTGGTGCTGAAGGCGACCAAGGTCGATGGTGTGTACACTGCCGATCCGTTCAAGGACCCGAACGCCGAGAAGTTCGAGCGCCTGACCTACGATGAAGTGCTCGACCGCAAGCTGGGCGTGATGGACCTGACTGCCATCTGCCTGTGCCGCGACCAGAAAATGCCGCTGCGGGTGTTCAACATGAACAAGCCGGGCGCGCTGCTGAATATTGTTGTTGGTGGTGCCGAGGGCACCCTGATCGAGGAGGATTGACATGATCAACGAGATCAAGAAGGAAGCGCAGGAGCGCATGGGCAAGACCCTGGAGGCCCTGGGGCACGCCTTCGCCAAGATCCGCACCGGCCGTGCGCACCCGAGCATCCTGGACAGCGTCATGGTGTCCTACTACGGCTCCGACACCCCGTTGCGCCAGGTCGCCAACGTCACCGTCGAGGATTCCCGCACCCTGGCCCTGAACGTGTTCGACAAGAGCATGATCCAGGCGGTCGAGAAGGCCATCATGACCTCCGACCTGGGCCTGAACCCGGCCACCGCCGGCACCACCATCCGCGTCCCCATGCCGGCCCTGACCGAGGAAACCCGCAAGGGCTTCACCAAGCAGGCCCGCGCCGAGGCCGAGCAGGCCCGCGTCTCCGTGCGCAACATCCGCCGCGACGCCCTGGCCCAGCTCAAGGACCTGCAGAAGGAAAAGGAAATCAGCGAGGACGAAGAGCGTCGCGCCGGGGACGAGGTGCAGAAGCTCACCGACAGGTTCGTCGCCGAGATCGACAAGGCCCTCGAGGCCAAGGAAGCGGATCTGATGGCCGTCTGACGGCCAGGTTGCAGTCATGGACAAGACCAAGCAGGTGGCCGCGGTGCCACGTCACGTGGCCATCATCATGGACGGCAACAACCGCTGGGCGAAGAAGCGCCTGCTGCCCGGCGTTGCCGGGCACAAGGCCGGCGTCAGCGCGGTGCGTGCAGTGGTCAAGACCTGCGCCGAGGCCGGTGTCGAGGTCCTGACGCTGTTCGCCTTCTCCAGCGAGAACTGGCAGCGCCCGGTCGACGAGGTCGGTGCGCTCATGGAGCTGTTCCTCATGGCCCTGCGCCGCGAGGTGCGCAAGCTCGACGAGAACGGCATCCGCCTGCGCATCATCGGTGATCGCAGCCGCTTCCACGCGGAGCTGCAGGCCGCCATGCGCGAAGCGGAGAACCTCACCGCCGGCAACAAGGGGCTGCTGCTGCAGGTGGCGGCCAACTACGGCGGCCAGTGGGACATCACCCAGGCCGCCCAGCGCCTGGCCCGCGAAGTGCAGGCCGGGCACCTGGCGCCGGACGACATCACCCCCGAGCTGATCCAGGGTTGCCTGACCACCGGCGACCAGCCCTTGCCGGACCTGTGCATCCGCACCGGCGGCGAGCACCGCATCAGCAACTTCCTGTTGTGGCAGCTGGCCTACGCCGAGCTGTACTTCTCCGATCTCTACTGGCCGGACTTCAAGAGCGCGGCGATGCGCGAAGCGCTGGCCGACTATGCCACCCGCCAGCGTCGCTTCGGCAAGACCAGCGAGCAGGTGCAGGCCGAGGCCCCCCCGTCATGCTGAAACAACGGATCATCACGGCGCTGGTGCTGCTGCCCATCGCGCTGGGTGGTTTCTTCCTCCTCGATGGCCTCGCCTTCGCGCTGTTCATCGGCCTGGTGGTGACCCTCGGCGCCTGGGAATGGGCGCGCCTGGCCGGCTACAACGAGCAGCCGGCCCGCGTCGGCTATGCCGGTGTGGTCGCGCTGCTGATGCTGCTGCTGTACTGGCTGCCGCAGCTGGCCGGGGCCGTGCTGTTGCTGGCGGTGCTCTGGTGGCTGCTGGCTACCGTGATGGTGCTCACCTACCCGGACAGTGCCTCCAGCTGGGGCGGCCGCTGGCGCCGCCTGCTGATCGGCCTGCTGATCCTGCTGCCGGCCTGGCAGGGGTTGGTGATGCTCAAGCAGTGGCCGCTGGCCAACTGGCTGATAGTCGCGGTCATGGTGCTGGTCTGGGCCGCCGACATCGGCGCCTATTTCTCCGGCAAGGCCTTCGGCAAGCGCAAGCTGGCGCCGCGGGTCAGCCCCGGCAAGAGCTGGGAAGGCTTCTACGGCGGCCTGGCGCTGAGCCTGGCGATCACCTTCGCGGTGGCCATCTACCGTGACTGGTCGGTGCGCGAACTGCTGCTGGCGCTGCCCTGCGCGGCCGTGGTGGTGGCGCTGTCGGTGGTCGGCGACCTGACCGAGAGCATGTTCAAACGCGAATCGGGCCTGAAGGACAGCAGCAACCTGCTGCCGGGCCACGGCGGCGTCCTCGACCGCATCGACAGCCTGACCGCGGCCATCCCGGTCTTCACCGTGCTGCTCTGGGCCACCGGCTGGGGCACGCCATGAGCGCGCCGCAGCAGGTCTGCGTGCTGGGGGCCACCGGCTCCATCGGCCTGAGCACCCTGGACGTCCTCGCGCGGCATCCGCAGCGCTACAGCGTCTTCGCCATCACCGGGCATTCCCGTCTCGCCGAGCTGGAGGCCCTGTGCCTGGTTCATCGGCCGCGTTTCGCGGTGGTCGCCAGCGACGAGCAGGCCCGCCATCTGCAGGGCGCCCTGCGGGCCGAAGGCCTGGCCACTCGCGTACTGGTGGGCGAGCCGGGGCTGTGCGAAGTCGCCGGCCATCCGGACGTGGATGTGGTCATGGCGGCCATCGTCGGCGCCGCCGGCCTCAAGCCGACCCTGGCGGCGGTGCAGGCCGGCAAGCGCGTGCTGCTGGCCAACAAGGAGGCGCTGGTGATGTCCGGCGCCCTGTTCATGCACGAAGTGCAGGCCCATGGCGCGGTGCTGCTGCCGATCGACAGCGAGCACAATGCGATCTTCCAGTGCATGCCTGGCGACTACGCCCGGGGCCTGGGCCAGGTCGGCGTGCGACGCATCCTGCTGACCGCCTCCGGCGGCCCGTTCCGCGAGACGCCGCTGGATCAACTGTCGGCAGTTTCCCCGGAGCAGGCCTGTGCCCACCCTAACTGGTCCATGGGGCGGAAGATTTCCGTCGACTCGGCGAGCATGATGAACAAGGGCCTGGAGCTGATCGAGGCCTGCTGGCTGTTCGATGCCCCGCCGTCGAAGGTGGAGGTGGTGATCCACCCGCAGAGCGTGATCCATTCCCTGGTCGACTACGTGGATGGCTCGGTGCTGGCCCAGTTGGGCAACCCCGACATGCGCACACCCATCGCCCACGCCCTGGCCTGGCCCGAGCGCATCGACTCCGGGGTGTCGCCGCTGGACCTGTTCGGCATCGCCCGCCTGGACTTCCAGGCCCCCGACGAGCAGCGCTTCCCCTGCCTGCGCCTGGCGCGCCAGGCGGCCGAGGCGGGCGGCAGCGCGCCGGCGATGCTCAATGCCGCCAACGAGGTGGCGGTGGCCGTATTCCTCGAACGGCGCATCCGTTTCACCGAGATCGCGGTTATCATCGACGAGGTGCTGAACCGCGAGGCCGCCACGCCGGTCGAAAGCCTCGACGTGGTGCTGGAGGCCGACCGCCGTGCGCGCGAGGCCGCGCAGGCCTGGTTGCATGGGCGTGGTCGCTAGGCCCTGAGCCCTGGAGGTAGAGATGAGCGCACTTTACATGGTCGTCGGGCTGATCATCGCCCTTGGCGTCCTGGTGACATTCCACGAGTTCGGTCACTTCTGGGTGGCGCGCCGCTGTGGGGTCAGGGTGCTGCGCTTCTCGGTGGGCTTCGGCACGCCCCTGGTGCGCTGGCACGACCGCCACGGCACCGAATTCGTGGTGGCCGCCATTCCCCTGGGCGGCTACGTGAAGATGCTCGACGAGCGCGAGGGCGAGGTGCCCCTCGACCAGCTCGACCAGGCCTTCAACCGCAAGACGGTATTCCAGCGCATCGCCATAGTCGCGGCGGGCCCTGTGGCCAACTTCCTGCTGGCCATCCTGTTCTTCTGGATCCTCGCCATGCTGGGCACCCAGCAGGTGCGCCCGGTCATCGGCTCCATCGTGCCCGACAGCCCGGCGGCGCTGGGCGGCCTGGCCGCCGGCCAGGAAGTGCTGGCGGTGGATGGCGAGCCGGTGGACGGCTGGGCGGCGGTCAACCTGCGCCTGGTGCGGCGCCTGGGCGAGACCGGCGAGCTGAGCGTCAGCGTGCGCGAGCCGGGCTCCTCGGCGCAGAGCCTGCACCAGTTGCCGATCAAGGCCTGGCTGAAGAGCGCGGACAACCCCGATCCCATCGGCGGCCTGGGCATCCAGCCGTGGCGCCCGGCCATGCCGCCGGTGATCGCCGAACTGGACCCGCAGGGCCCCGGCAAGGCCGCGGGCCTGGCCATCGGCGACCGGCTGCTGCGGGTGGACGGCCAGGCGGTGGACGACTGGCAGCAGGTGGTCGACAAGGTGCGCGCCCGTCCGGAGCAGTCCGTGAGCATCGCCCTGCTGCGCGACGGCCAGGAGCGCGAGCTGACCCTGAAACTGGCGGCGAAAGGTGAGGGCAAGGCCCGTGCCGGTTACCTGGGGGCCGGTGTGGCCGGTGGCCAGTGGCCGGCGGAAATGCTCCGCGAAGTCAGCTTCGGCCCGGTCGCCGCGGTGGGCGAAGCGCTCTCCCGAACCTGGTCGATGAGTCTGCTAACCCTGGATTCTCTAAAGAAAATGGTGCTGGGCCAGCTCTCGGTAAAAAACTTGAGCGGGCCGATAACCATTGCTAAAGTGGCGGGCGCTTCGGCCCAGTCCGGCGTAGGGGATTTTCTGCATTTCCTCGCCTATCTGAGCATAAGTTTGGGGGTTCTCAACCTGTTGCCGATACCCGTCCTCGATGGCGGGCATCTGTTGTTCTACCTGGTCGAGTGGGTGCGTGGCCGCCCATTGTCAGAGCGGGTCCAGGCTTGGGGGATGCAGATCGGCATCAGCCTGGTCGTTGGGGTCATGTTGCTGGCCCTGGTCAACGATCTGAGTCGACTGTAGCTGCCATTGGGTTTCGGATCTGCCGCCTCACGCGGCAGATTCTTTATTTGTCAGTTGGAAAAAAAAGGACTCCATGAAACGCTTTCTGTTACCCGCGGCTCTTTCCGCGTTGATGATCGCCCAGGTTCACGCAGAGTCCTTCACAGTTTCCGACATCCGCGTCAACGGCCTGCAGCGCGTATCCGCGGGTAGCGTGTTCGCCGCCCTGCCGCTGAACGTCGGTGACCAGATCGATGACCGCCGTCTGGTCGAGGCGACCCGCTCGCTGTTCAAGACCGGCTTCTTCCAGGATATCCACCTCGGCCGCGATGGCAACGTACTGGTCATCGACGTGGTCGAGCGCCCGTCCATCTCCAGCATCGAGATCGAAGGCAACAAGGCCATCAGCACCGAAGACCTGATGAAGGGCCTCAAGCAGTCCGGCCTGGCCGAAGGCGAAATCTTCCAGCGCGCCACTCTCGAAGGCGTGCGCAACGAGCTGCAGCGCCAGTACGTGGCCCAGGGCCGCTACTCGGCCAACATCGAGACCCAGGTCACTCCGCAGCCGCGCAACCGCGTGGCGCTGAAGATCACCGTCAACGAAGGCACGGTCGCAGCCATCGCCCACGTCAACGTGGTCGGCAACACCGTGTTCTCCGACGAGGACCTGACCGGCCTCTTCGAGCTGAAGGAAACCAACTGGCTGTCCTTCTTCAAGAACGACGACAAGTATTCCCGCGAGAAGCTCTCCGGCGACCTGGAACGCCTGCGCTCCTACTACCTGGACCGCGGCTACATCCACATGGACATCGCCTCCACCCAGGTGTCCATCACGCCGGACAAGAAACACGTCTACATCACCGTCAACATCAACGAGGGCGAGAAGTACAAGGTCCGCGACGTGAAGCTGACCGGCGACCTCAAGGTGCCGGAAGAGGAAATCAAGAAGCTGATGCTGGTCGAGCCGGGCCAGGTGTTCTCGCGCAAGGTGATGACCTCCACCTCCGACCTGATCACCCGCCGCCTGGGTAACGAGGGCTACACCTTCGCCAACGTCAACGGCGTGCCGGAAGCCCATGACGACGACAAGACCGTGTCCATCACCTACGTGGTCGACCCGGGCAAGCGCGCCTACGTCAACCGCATCAACTTCCGCGGCAACACCAAGACCGAAGACCAGGTGCTGCGCCGCGAGATGCGCCAGATGGAAGGCGGCTGGGCCAGCACCTACCTGATCGACCAGTCCAAGCAGCGCCTGGAGCGCCTGGGCTACTTCAAGACGGTCAACGTCGAGACCCCGGCCGTTCCGGGCACCGACGACCAGGTGGACGTCAACTACAGCGTGGAAGAGCAGCCCTCCGGCTCCATTACCGCCAGCATCGGCTTCGCCCAGGATGCCGGCCTGATCCTCGGCGGCTCGATCAGCCAGAACAACTTCCTGGGTACCGGCAACAAGGTCAGCATCGGCCTGACCAAGTCCGACTACCAGACCCGCTACAACTTCGGCTTCGTCGACCCCTACTGGACCGTCGACGGCGTGAGCCTGGGCTACAACGCCTTCTACCGCAAGACCGACTACGACAAGCTCGACGTCGACGTCTCCGACTACTCGGTGAACAGCCTCGGCGCCGGCGTCAGCATCGGCTACCCGATCAGCGAGACCTCGCGCCTGACCTACGGCCTGACCGTGCAGCGCGACACCATCGACACCGGTGCCTACACCGTCGACGAGATCTTCGACTTCCTCGAGAAGGAAGGCGACAACTTCACCAACTTCAAGGCCTCCATCGGCTGGTCCGAGTCCACCCTGAACAAGGGCGTGCTGGCCACCCGCGGCCACTCGCAAAGCCTGGTGCTGGAATCGACCATCCCCGGCAGCGACCTGTCGTTCTACAAGCTGGACTATCGCGGCCAGATCTTCGCGCCGCTGTCCGACACCTACACCATGCGCTTCCACACCGAGCTGGGCTACGGCGACGGCTACGGCTCCACCGAGCGCCTGCCGTTCTACGAGAACTACTACGCCGGCGGCTTCAACTCGGTGCGCGGCTTCAAGGACAGCTCCCTCGGCCCGCGCAGTACTCCGAGCCGCGTCATCGACCCCTCCACTGGGCAGGAGACGGCTGGGCCGGATGCCAAGGGCCGCTACACCGACCCGGACCAGGATCCGCAGGCCTTCGGTGGTAACGTGATGATCACCGGCGGCGCCGAACTGCTGTTCCCGCTGCCCTTCGTCAAGGACCAGAGCCAGCTGCGTACCGTGCTGTTCTGGGACGTGGGCAACGTGTTCGATTCCGACTGCCCGCTGTCCACCACCCAGGGCTGCGACGGTATCAAGCTGAACGACATGGCCATGTCCGTGGGTGTCGGTCTGACCTGGATCACCGCGCTTGGCCCGCTGAGCTTCAGCCTCGGTACCCCGATCAAGAAGCCGGACAACGCGGAAACCCAGATCTTCCAGTTCTCCCTGGGGCAGACCTTCTGATTCGCCATCTTGTTGTATAGACAACCTAGCTTTGTGCAGGAGTGCAATGTGCGTAAGTTGACCCAGTTCGTCCTGATCACCGCCGCCCTGATGGCGAGCCCCGCGTTCGCCGACATGAAGATCGCGGTGCTCAACTACCAGATGGCGCTCCTCGAGTCCGATGCGGCCAAGCAGTACGCCGTCGATGCCGAGAAGAAATTCGGCCCGCAGCTGAGCAAGCTGCGCGCCCTGGAAAGCGACGCCAAGGCCCTGCAGGACAAGCTGGTCAATGGCGGCAGCAAGTTGTCCAAGTCCGAGCGCGACAAGGCCGAGGACGACTTCAAGCAGAAGGCCCGCGACTTCCAGTTCCAGTCCAAGGAGCTGAACGAAGCCAAGGCCTCCGCCGACCGCGAAATGCTCAAGAAGCTCAAGCCGAAGCTGGACCAGGCCGTCGAGGAAACCATCAAGAAGGGCGGCTACGACCTGGTGGTCGAGCGCGGCGCGGTGGTCGACGTCAAACCCCAGTACGACATCACCCGCCAGGTCATCGAGCGGATGAACCAGCTGCGCTGATGATGAGCCCGCGGTCCCATACCCTCGCCGAACTGGCCGCTCAGCTCCAGGCGGAGCTGCGTGGCGACCCGGCCGTGGTCATCCACGGCCTGGCTACCCTGCAGGATGCCGGCCCGGAGCAACTGAGCTTCCTGGCCAACCCGCAGTACCGCAAGTTCCTGGCCGACAGCCGGGCCGGCGCGGTGCTGCTCACCGCCGCCGACGCCGAAGGCTTCACCGGCAACGCGCTGGTGGTGCCCGACCCCTACCTGGCCTACGCCGGGCTGTCGCACCAGTTCGATCCCAAGCCCAGGGCGCCCGCCGGCATCCATCCCACCGCGGTGGTCGATGCCAGCGCCAGCGTCGATCCCACGGCCAGCATCGGCCCCTACGTGGTGATCGAGGCCGGCGCGCAGATCGGCGCCGGCGTCACCCTCGGCGCCCACTGCTTCGTCGGTGCGCGCAGCGTGATCGGTGACGGCGGCTGGCTGGCCCCGCGCGTGACCCTCTACCACGACGTGCGCATCGGCAAGCGCGTGGTCATCCAGTCCGGCGCCGTGCTCGGCGGCGAAGGCTTCGGCTTCGCCAAGCAGCAGGGCGCCTGGCAGAAGATCGCGCAGATCGGCGGCGTCACCATCGGCGACGACGTCGAAATCGGCGCCAACACCACCATCGACCGTGGTGCGCTGTCCGATACCCTGGTTGGCAACGGCGTCAAGCTGGACAACCAGATCATGATCGCGCACAACGTGCAGATCGGCGATCACACCGCCATGGCCGGCTGCTGCGGGATTTCCGGCAGCGCCAAGATCGGCAGGCATTGCATGCTCGCCGGCGGCGTCGGCCTGGTCGGGCACATCGAGATCTGCGACAACGTCTTCGTCACCGGCATGACCATGGTCACCCGCTCGATCACCGAGCCGGGCGCCTACTCATCCGGCACGGCCATGCAGCCCGCCGCTGAATGGAAGAAGAGCGCTGCCCGTATTCGCCAGTTGGACGACATGGCCCGTCGTCTGCAACAGCTGGAAAAGCGCCTGGCCGCCGTGACCCCGAGCGGAGACACTCCATCTGATGCGTGAGTCACGCATTTTTTGGCGTTTCCCTTTTCTGAACAGGCTCCCCTGAACATGATGGACATCAACGAGATTCGCGAATACCTGCCTCATCGCTACCCCTTCCTGCTGGTGGACCGGGTGGTAGAGCTGGACATCGAAGGCAAGCGCATTCGCGCCTACAAGAATGTCAGCATCAACGAGCCGTTCTTCAATGGCCACTTCCCGCAGCACCCGATCATGCCCGGCGTGCTGATCATCGAGGCCATGGCCCAGGCGGCCGGCATCCTCGGCTTCAAGATGCTCGATGTGAAGCCGGCCGACGGCACCCTGTACTACTTCGTCGGCTCCGACAAGCTGCGCTTCCGCCAGCCGGTGCTGCCGGGCGACCAGCTGAACCTGCATGCCCAGTTCATCAGCGTGAAGCGCGGCATCTGGAAGTTCGACTGCCACGCCACCGTCGATGACAAGCCGGTGTGCTCGGCCGAAATCATCTGTGCGGAACGCAAACTATGAGTTTGATCGATCCTCGCGCCATCATCGATCCGCGGGCAAAGCTGGCCGACGACGTAGAGGTGGGCCCCTGGTCCATCGTCGGGCCGGATGTGGAAATCGGCGAAGGTACGGTGATCGGTCCGCACGTGGTGCTCAAGGGCCCCACGAAGATCGGCAGACACAACCGGATTTTCCAGTTCTCCAGCGTCGGTGAGGACACTCCCGACCTGAAGTACAAGGGCGAGCCGACTCGCCTGGTGATCGGCGACCACAACGTGATCCGCGAGGGTGTGACCATCCACCGCGGCACCATCCAGGACCGCTCGGAAACCACCATCGGCGACCACAACCTGTTCATGGCCTACGTCCACGTCGGCCATGACAGCGTGATCGGCAACCACTGCATCCTGGTCAACAACACCGCGCTGGCTGGCCACGTGCACGTGGACGACTGGGCGATCCTCTCCGGCTACACCCTGGTGCACCAGTTCTGCCGCATCGGCGCCCACAGCTTCTCCGGCATGGGCACCGCCATCGGCAAGGACGTGCCGGCCTACGTGACCGTCTTCGGCAACCCAGCCGAGGCGCGCAGCATGAACTTCGAGGGCATGCGCCGCCGCGGCTTCAGCGCCGAGGCCATCCACGCCCTGCGCCGGGCCTACAAGGTGGTGTACCGCCAGGGCCTGACAGTGGAAGAGGCGCTCGCCGAGCTGGCCGAATCCGCCGCGCAGTTCCCGGAAGTCGCGGTGTTCTGCGACTCCATCCAGAGCGCCACCCGCGGCATCACCCGCTGACCATGGCTGCGGGCACCGGCAAGCTGCGCGTCGCCCTGGTGGCGGGCGAGGCCTCGGGGGACATCCTTGGCGCCGGCCTGATGCAGGCGCTGCGCGAACGCCACCCCGAGGTCGAGTTCATCGGCGTGGGCGGTGCGCGCATGCAGGCCCAGGGCCTGGTTTCCGAATTCCCCATGGAGCGCCTGGCGGTCATGGGCCTGGTCGAGGTCCTCGGCCGCCTGCGCGAGCTGCTGCGCCGGCGCAAGGACCTGGTCCGCAACCTGATACTCGCGCGCCCCGACGTCTTCATCGGCATCGACGCGCCGGACTTCAACCTCGGGCTGGAGCTGCAACTGCGCCGCGCCGGCATCCGCACCGTGCACTACGTCAGCCCCTCGGTCTGGGCCTGGCGGCAGAAGCGCGTGCTGAAGATCAAGCAGGCCTGCGACCTGATGCTGGCGCTGTTCCCCTTCGAGGCGAAGTTCTACGAAGAGCACGGCGTGCCGGTGCGCTTCGTCGGCCATCCGCTGGCCAACACCATCCCCCTGGAAGCCGACCGCGCCGCCGCGCGCGAGCAGCTCGGCCTGCCGGCCGACGCCCAGGTGGTGGCGCTGCTGCCGGGCAGCCGCGGCGGCGAGGTGGGCAAGCTCGGCGCGCTGTTCCTGGATACCGCCGAACGCCTGCTGCAGCAGCGCCCGGGCCTGCGCTTCGTGCTGCCCTGCGCCAGCCCCGAGCGGCGCGCGCAGCTGGAGCAGATGCTGCAGGGCCGCCAACTGCCGCTGCAACTGCTCGACGGCCAGTCCCACGAGGCCCTGGCCGCCTGTGACGCGGTACTGATCGCCTCCGGCACCGCGACCCTCGAAGCGCTGCTGTACAAGCGGCCAATGGTCGTGGCCTACAAGGTCGCGCCGCTGACCTATGCCATCCTCAAGCGCCTGGTGAAGAGCCCCTACATCTCGCTGCCGAACCTGCTCGCCGGACGCCTGCTGGCCCCCGAGCTGATCCAGGACGCGGCGACCCCCGAGGCCCTGGCGCAACACCTGTTGCCGCTGCTGGACGACGGCAGCGCGCAGACCGAATCCTTCGACGCCATCCACCGCGCCCTGCGCCAGGATGCGTCCGCGCAGGCCGCCGAGGCGGTGCTCGCCCTGGTGGAGAAACGCTGATGCAGATGGGCCTGGATTTCGACTTGGTCGAGGAACTGGTGGCCGGGGTCGACGAAGTGGGCCGCGGCCCGCTCTGCGGCCCGGTGGTCACCGCCGCGGTGATCCTCGACCCGGCGCGGCCGATCATCGGCCTGAACGACTCGAAGAAGCTCAGCGAGGCGCGCCGCGAGGCGCTGTTCGACGAGATCCGCGAGAAGGCCCTGGCCTGGTTCATCGCCCGCGCCGAGGTCGAGGAGATCGACCAGTTGAACATCCTCCACGCCACCATGCTGGCTATGCAGCGCGCGGTGGAGGGCCTGAGCGTCACCCCGAAACTGGCGCTGATCGACGGCAACCGCTGCCCGAAACTCGGGGTGCCGGCGGCCCCGGTGGTGCAGGGCGATGCCAAGGTGCCGGCCATCGCCGCCGCCTCCATCCTGGCCAAGGTCTCCCGCGACCGCGAGATGCAGGAAATGGAAGCCCTCTACCCGGGCTACGGCATCGGCGGGCACAAGGGCTACCCGACCCCGGTGCACCTGGACGCCCTCAAGCGCCTGGGCCCGACGCCCATCCACCGGCGCTCCTTCGCCCCGGTGCGCGCGCTGCTGGAAAGCCCGTCCGGCATCCTCTGAGCGCCGCAGGGCGGCAGTGGCGATCTGAAGCCTGTAGCTTTGCGGAGCGGGCCGGTACAATCGGCCGCTTATCGTTTCCGCGTTGCATAGGACCACCATGACCGCCTCCTTCGTCCACCTGCGTCTGCACTCCGAGTACTCCCTGGTCGACGGCCTGGTCAGGGTCAAGCCGTTGTGCAAGGCAGTGGCCGGCGCCGGCATGCCGGCGGTGGCGATCACCGACCAGAGCAACATGTGCTCGCTGGTGAAGTTCTACAAGACCGCCATGGGCGCCGGCATCAAGCCGATCTGCGGCGCCGACATCTGGCTGGCCAGCCGCGACGAGGACGGCCCGCTCAGCCGCCTGAGCCTGCTGGTGATGAACGCCAAGGGCTACCGCAACCTCACCGAGCTGATCTCCCGCGGCTGGCAGGAAGGCCAGCGCAACGGCGAGATCATCATCGAGCGCGACTGGGTGAAAGAGGCCGCCGAGGGCCTGATCGCGCTATCCGCGGCCAAGGAAGGGGAGATCGGCCATGCCCTGCTCGACGGCGAGGACGCGCTGGCCGATTCGCTGCTGGCCGAGTGGATGGAAGTCTTTCCCGACCGTTTCTACCTGGAAGTGCAGCGCACCGCGCGGGTCAACGACGAGGAGCACCTGCACGCCGCCGTGGCGCTGGCCGAGCGCAGCGGCGCGCCGCTGGTGGCCACCAATGACGTGCGCTTCATCAAGCAGGAAGACTTCGAGGCCCACGAGACCCGCGTGTGCATCGGCGAAGGCCGCGCCCTGGACGACCCGCGCCGCTCGCGCAACTACTCCGACCAGCAGTACCTGAAATCGCCGGCGGAAATGGCCGAGCTGTTCAGCGACCTGCCCGAGGCCCTGGAAAACACCGTCGAGATCGCCAAGCGCTGCAACATCGAAGTGCAGCTGGGCAAGTACTTCCTGCCCAACTTCCCGATTCCCATCGAAGGCATGGACATCAACGACTACCTGCGCCATGTCTCCTACGAAGGGCTGGAGGAGCGCCTGGCGGTGCTGCTGCCCAAGGACACGCCGAACTACGAGGAAAAGCGCCAGGTCTACGTCGACCGCCTGGAGTTCGAGTTGGGCACCATCATCCAGATGGGCTTCCCCGGCTACTTCCTGATCGTGATGGACTTCATCAAGTGGGCCAAGAACAACGGCGTGCCGGTGGGGCCAGGCCGGGGCTCGGGCGCAGGCAGCCTGGTTGCCTACGTGCTGAAGATCACCGACCTCGACCCGCTGGCCTACGACCTGCTGTTCGAACGCTTCCTCAACCCCGAACGTATCTCCATGCCCGACTTCGACGTGGACTTCTGCATGGAAGGCCGCGACCGGGTGATCGACTACGTGGCCGACGCCTACGGGCGCAACGCGGTGAGCCAGATCATCACCTTCGGCTCCATGGCCGCCAAGGCGGTGGTGCGCGACGTGGCGCGGGTGCAGGGCAAGTCCTACGGCCTGGCCGACAAGCTGTCGAAGATGATCCCCTTCGAAGTCGGCATGACCCTGGACAAGGCCTTCGAGCAGGAGGAAATGCTCCGCGACTTCCTCAAGTCCGACGAGGAAGCCCAGGAAATCTGGGACATGGCCCTGAAGCTGGAAGGCGTCACCCGCGGCACCGGCAAGCACGCCGGCGGCGTGGTGATCGCGCCGACCAAGCTCACCGACTTCTCGCCCATCGCCTGCGACGAAGAAGGCGGCGGCCTGGTGACCCAGTTCGACAAGGACGACGTGGAAGCCGCCGGCCTGGTGAAGTTCGACTTCCTCGGCCTGCGCACCCTGACCATCATCAAGTGGGCGATGGAAATCATCCATCGCATCCAGCGCAAGGCCGGCGACGAGAACCTGGTCGACATCGACCGCATCCCGCTGGACGACAAAAAGACCTACGACCTGCTGCAGAAGGCCGAGACCACCGCGGTGTTCCAGCTGGAATCGCGCGGCATGAAGGAGCTGATCAAGAAGCTCAAGCCGGACTGTCTGGAAGACCTGATCGCACTGGTGGCGCTGTTCCGCCCCGGCCCGCTGCAGTCGGGCATGGTGGACGACTTCATCAACCGTAAGCACGGCCGCGAGGAAATCTCCTACCCGCACCCGGACTACCAGTATGCGGGCCTGGAGCCGGTGCTCAAGCCCACCTACGGCATCATCCTGTACCAGGAACAGGTGATGCAGATCGCCCAGGTGATGGCCGGCTACACCCTCGGCGGCGCGGACATGCTGCGCCGCGCCATGGGCAAGAAGAAGCCCGAGGAGATGGCCAAGCAGCGCGGCGGCTTCATCGAAGGCTGCGCCAACAACGGCATCGACAAGGACCTGGCGGGCAACATCTTCGACCTGGTGGAAAAGTTCGCCGGCTACGGCTTCAACAAGTCGCACTCGGCCGCCTACGGCCTGGTGTCCTACCAGACCGCCTGGCTGAAGACGCACTGGGCCGCGCCCTTCATGGCCGCGGTACTCACCGCGGATATGCAGAACACCGACAAGGTGGTGACGCTGATCGAAGAATGCCGGCACATGAAGCTGCGCATCGTCGCCCCGGACGTGAACAACTCCGAGTTCCGCTTCACCGTCGACGACGACAACCAGATCGTCTACGGCCTGGGCGCGATCAAGGGTGTCGGCGAAGGCCCGGTGGAAGCCATCACCGAATGCCGCGCCGAGGGCGGGCCGTTCAAGGACCTGTTCGATTTCTGCGACCGCATCGACCTCAAGCGCATCAACAAGCGCACCCTCGATGCGCTGATCCGCGCCGGCGCGCTGGACCGCCTGGGCCCGTATTTCCACGAAGAGCCCAAGGCCTACCTGGCCGATATCGACCGCAACCGCGCGGTGCTGCTGGCGTCCATGGAGGAAGCCATCAAGGCCGCCGAGCAGACCTCGCGCAGCCACGACAGCGGCCACATGGACCTGTTCGGCGGGCTGTTCGCCGAGCCGGAAGCCGACGTCTACGCCAACCACCGCAAGGCCAAGGAGCTGACCCTCAAGGAACGCCTGAAAGGCGAGAAGGATACCCTTGGCCTGTACCTCACCGGCCACCCGATCGACGAGTACGAAGGCGAGGTGCGCCGCTTCGCCCGCCAGCGCATCGTCGAGCTCAAGCCGGCGCGCGATACCCAGACCGTGGCCGGGCTAATCGTCAACCTGCGGGTGATGAAGAACAAGCGCGGCGACAAGATGGGCTTCGTCACCCTCGACGACCGCTCCGGGCGCATCGAGGCCTCGCTGTTCGCCGAGGCCTTCGCCGCCAACCAGGGCCTGCTGCAGACCGACGCCATGGTGGTGATCGAGGGCGAGGTCAGCCAGGACGACTTCTCCGGCGGCCTGCGCCTGCGCGCCAAGCGCGTCATGGGCCTGGAGGAGGCGCGCACCGCGCTGGCCGAGAGCCTGCGGCTGAAGGTCGCCGCGGATGCGCTCAAGGGCGACCGCCTGCGCTGGCTGGCCGAGCTGTGCGGCCGCCATCGCGGCAACTGCCCGGTCACCGTCGACTACAGTTCCAGCGACGCCCGCGCCCTGCTGCAGTTCGGCGACGACTGGCGCATCGACCCGGCCGATGCGCTGATTCAGGCATTGCGTGACCAGTTCGGACGCGACAACGTCTTCCTCAACTACCGCTAGCGTGGCCGGTGGCCGAACGCCGCCCGCCCGCCAGTCTCGACCCTGGGCGCCCGATACCGTAAGGTAGGGCGCCATACGGACCAGGCCCTGCCGCCATTCAGCACGACGGATAGCCCATGAACCCGAACTTCCTCGATTTCGAACAGCCGATCGCCGACATGCAAGCCAAGATCGAAGAGCTGCGTCTGGTCGGCAACGACAACTCCATCAACATCAGCGATGAAATCGCCCGCCTGGAAGACAAGAGCCGCGCGCTGACCGAGAACATCTTCGGCAACCTGAGCAGCTGGCAGATCGCCCAGCTCGCGCGCCACCCGCGCCGGCCCTACACCCTGGACTACATCGAGCACATCTTCACCGAGTTCGAAGAACTGCACGGCGACCGCCACTTCGCCGACGACGCCGCCATCGTTGGCGGCGTCGCCCGCCTGGACGAGCAGCCGGTGATGGTCATCGGCCACCAGAAGGGCCGCGAAGTGCGCGAGAAGGTGCGCCGCAACTTCGGCATGCCGCGTCCGGAAGGCTACCGCAAGGCCTGCCGCCTGATGGAAATGGCCGAACGCTTCAAGATGCCGATCCTGACCTTCATCGACACCCCCGGCGCCTACCCGGGCATCGACGCCGAAGAGCGTGGCCAGAGCGAGGCCATCGCCTGGAACCTGCGCGTGATGGCGCGCCTGAAGACGCCGATCATCGCCACCGTCATCGGCGAGGGCGGCTCCGGCGGCGCCCTGGCCATCGGCGTCTGCGACAACCTGAACATGCTGCAGTACTCCACCTACGCGGTGATCTCCCCGGAAGGCTGCGCCTCGATCCTCTGGCGCACCGCCGAAAAGGCCCCGGAAGCCGCCGAAGCCATGGGCATCACCGCGGCGCGCCTGAAGGACCTGGGCATCGTCGACACCGTGATCCCCGAACCGCTGGGCAGCGCCCACCGCGACCCGGCCGCTGCCGCGGAAAGCATCCGCAACGCGCTGAAGTCGCAACTGGCCATGCTCAAGGGCCTGAGCACCCAGGAACTGCTGGCGCGCCGCTACGAGCGGCTGATGAGCTACGGGATCGCTTGAGGGCGGCGGGAGGCTGGAAGCTGGAAGCTGAAGGCAAGAGCGAAAAGCCCGCCTCCCTCACGCTCTTCGGCTTCCAGCTTCCAGCTTCCAGCTTCCAGCCCCCTCTATGCCCCTACCATCCCGCCTGCTCTCCGCCCTGGCCCCCTGGCGCCAGGCACCGGCGTGGCGGGTAGGCTTCTCCGGTGGGTTGGATTCCTCCGTGCTGTTGCACCTGCTGGCGCAGCTGGCCAGGACCGAATCCCTGCCGCCTCTGTCCGCCATCCATGTCCACCATGGCCTGCAGGCCGCGGCCGACGCTTGGCCGGCGCACTGTGAGGCGTTCTGCCGCGAGTTGGGCGTCCCTCTGCTGGTCGAACGGGTAACGGTACCGACGGGCGCGAGCCTGGAGCAGGCCGCGCGCCGCGCACGCTATGAGGCTTTTGCGAAACACCTGAAAACGGACGACTGCCTGCTGGCCGCCCAGCACCGCGACGACCAGGCCGAGACCCTGCTGTTCCGCCTGCTGCGCGGCGCCGGCGTGCGTGGCCTGGCTGGCATTCCCGCCGCCCGGCCGCTGGGGGCCGGCATGCTGCTGCGGCCGCTGCTGGACGTGCCCCGCGCCGAACTCGAAAGCTACGCCCGCGAGCATGGCCTGCGCTGGATCGAAGACCCGTCCAACACCGACACCGCTTTCGCCCGCAACTACCTGCGCCAGCGCGTGCTGCCGCTGCTCGCCGAGCGCTGGCCGCGGGCTGTGGATAACATCGCCCGCAGCGCCGCGCACCTGGCCGAGGCCGAGGCGCTGCTGGCCGAGCTGGCGCAGCAGGACCTGGCGGCGGCGCGGCCCGGCAATGACTTCGACTGGCTGCACGTACCCTCGCTGGCCCTGGCGCCGCTGCTGGCGCTTGGCGAAAGCCGCCAGCGCAACGCCCTGCGTCACTGGCTGGCGCCCTTCACGCCGATGCCGGACAGCGCCCACTGGGCCGGCTGGCAGGCCCTGCGCGATGCCGCCGGGGATGCCGCGCCGGTCTGGCGCCTGGGCGGCGGCGAGCTGCAGCGCAGCGGCGGGCGGCTCTGGTGGCTGTCGGGCGCCTGGTTGCAGGCGCCGGCGTGCGAGCTGCCCTGGGACGACCCGTCGCAGCCCCTGGCGCTGCCCGGCAATGGCCTTCTGCACCTGGAAGGTGCACCGCCCGTCGGGCCGCTGCGGGTGACCTGCCGGCGCGGCGGCGAGCAGCTGGAACTGGCCCGGCGCGGCCACCGCGACCTCAAGCGGCTGCTCAACGAAAGCGCCGTGCCGGCCTTCGTCCGGCCGCGGCTGCCGCTGCTCTGGCGCGGCGGGCAACTGCTCGGCGTGGCCAACCTGCCGGCACTGCGCCAGGCCGGCGAGACGGGCTGGCGCCTGCGCTGGACAGCCCCGACGAATGACCCGGGTTTGAGCTGAAAGGGCCTTTCCGGTAGACTACGCTCCCGTCTTATACCGCTCCCGTCGATTCCCACGGAATCGGCGGGAGTTCGCTATTGAGCGCGGCATGCGCCGCGGTTTGGGCCGCGGCCCATTCATTCGCTTCCCCGGCGGCCCAGCCGCCTAAACGCTGACATTCAGGGCTTTTCATGACGCGCTACATCTTCGTCACGGGTGGTGTTGTTTCTTCATTGGGGAAAGGCATCGCCTCGGCTTCCTTGGCTGCCATTCTGGAAGCGCGTGGCTTGAAGATCACGATGCTCAAGCTGGACCCCTACATCAACGTCGATCCGGGCACCATGAGCCCGTTCCAGCACGGTGAGGTGTTCGTCACCCACGATGGCGCCGAGACCGATCTCGACCTGGGCCATTACGAGCGCTTCGTGCGCACCACCATGACCCAGAACAACAACTTCACCACCGGCCGCGTCTACATGGACGTGCTGCGCAAGGAGCGCCGCGGCGACTACCTGGGCGCCACCGTGCAGGTGATCCCGCACATCACCGACGAGATCAAGCGGCGCATCATCAAGGGCGCCGGCGATGCCGACGTGGCCCTGGTGGAAGTCGGCGGCACCGTCGGCGACATCGAGTCGCAGCCGTTCCTCGAGGCGATCCGCCAGCTGCGCGTGGAAATCGGCTCGCGCCGCGCCATGCTGATGCACCTGACCCTGGTTCCGTACATCGCCACCGCCGGCGAGACCAAGACCAAGCCGACCCAGCACTCGGTCAAGGAGCTGCGCTCCATCGGCCTGCAGCCGGACGTGCTGGTCTGCCGCTCCGACCATCCGGTGGACGTCTCCTCGCGCCGCAAGATCGCCCTGTTCACCAACGTCGAAGAGCGCGCGGTCATCTCCCTGGAAGACGTCGACACCATCTACCGCATCCCGTCGGTGCTGCACGCCCAGGGTCTGGACGACATCGTCGTCGAGCGCTTCGGCCTGGAGTGCGGCCCGGCCGACCTGTCCGAGTGGGACCGCGTGGTCGACGCCAAGCTCAACCCCGAGCGTGAAGTCACCATCGCCATGGTCGGCAAGTACATGGAACTGCTCGACGCCTACAAGTCGCTGATCGAGGCCATGACCCACGCCGGCATCCAGAGCCGCACCAAGGTCAACCTGCGCTACATCGACTCCGAGGACATCGAGCAGCAGGGCACCGGCCTGCTCGACGGCGCCGACGCCATCCTGGTCCCGGGCGGCTTCGGCCTGCGCGGCGTGGAAGGCAAGATCACCGCCGTGCAGTACGCCCGCGAGAACAAGGTCCCCTACCTGGGCATCTGCCTGGGCATGCAGGTGGCGGTCATCGAATACGCCCGCAACGTGCTGGGCTGGAAGGACGCCAACTCCACCGAGTTCGACAAGTCCAGCGGCCACCCGGTGGTCGGCCTGATCACCGAATGGCAGGACTCCACCGGCGCCACCGAAGTGCGCACCGAGGCCTCCGACCTGGGCGGCACCATGCGCCTGGGTGCCCAGGAATGCCAGCTCGAAGCCGGCACCCTGGTGCACGACTGCTACGGCAAGGACGTGATCGTCGAGCGTCACCGCCACCGCTACGAAGTGAACAACAACCTGCTGCCGCAACTGCAGGAAGCCGGCCTGAAGATTTCCGGCCGCTCCGGCGACGGCGCGCTGGTGGAAGTGGTCGAGTCCCCGGACCATCCGTGGTTCGTCGCCTGCCAGTTCCACCCGGAGTTCACCTCCACCCCGCGTGATGGACACCCGCTGTTCAGCGGCTTCGTCAACGCCGCCCTGAAGCAAGCCGGGAAGGCCTGAGCATGAGCCAGAAGATCATCCGCGTCGGCGACATCCAGATCGGCAACGACCTGCCCTTCGTGCTGTTCGGCGGCATGAACGTGCTGGAGTCGCGCGACCTGGCCATGCAGGTCTGCGAGGAATACGTGCGGGTCACCGAGAAGCTCGGCATCCCCTACGTGTTCAAGGCCAGCTTCGACAAGGCCAACCGCTCGTCCATGCACTCGTACCGCGGTCCGGGCATGGAAGAGGGGCTGAAGATCTTCGAAGAGATCAAGAAGACCTTCAAGGTGCCGGTCATCACCGACGTCCACGAGCCCTTCCAGGCCGCCCCGGTGGCCGAGGTCTGCGACATCATCCAACTGCCGGCGTTCCTCTCCCGGCAGACCGACCTGGTCGTGGCCATGGCCAGGACCGGCGCGGTGATCAACATCAAGAAGGCCCAGTTCCTCGCGCCCCAGGAGATGAAACACATCCTGACCAAGTGCGAGGAAGCCGGTAACGACCAACTGATCCTCTGCGAGCGTGGCTCCTCCTTCGGTTACAACAACCTGGTGGTGGACATGCTCGGCTTCGGCATCATGAAGCAGTTCCAGTACCCGGTGTTCTTCGACGTGACCCACGCCCTGCAGATGCCGGGCGGCCGCGCCGATTCCGCCGGCGGCCGCCGCGCCCAGGTCACCGACCTGGCCAAGGCCGGCATGAGCCAGGGCCTGGCCGGCCTGTTCCTGGAGGCCCACCCGGACCCCGAGCATGCCAAGTGCGACGGCCCGTGCGCCCTGCGCTTGAACAAGCTCGAGCCTTTCCTGTCCCAGCTCAAGCAGCTGGACGACCTGGTGAAAAGTTTCCCCACCATCGAGACCGCCTGAGAACCTGACAATGTCTGCCTGCGCTTGCCCATGCTGCGTTGGAAACAATCGAAAAGATGCTCATTTACTCTATGTAAACTGCGCTTTTTCGCTTGCTTCCGCCTTGCCTGAGCTGCGCTCGGCGAGACCTTGAACAGGTTCTAAAGTCTCACCAGCCGCCCCGTTTATCTATCTTCGGAGTGTTATCAAGAATGGCAAAGATCGTCGACATCAAGGGCCGTGAGGTCCTGGACTCCCGCGGCAACCCGACCGTTGAAGCGGACGTGATCCTGGACAACGGCATCGTCGGCAGCGCCTGCGCCCCGTCCGGTGCTTCCACCGGTTCCCGCGAGGCACTCGAACTGCGCGATGGCGACAAGAGCCGTTACCTGGGCAAGGGCGTGCTGAAGGCCGTGGCCAACATCAACGGCCCGATCCGCGACCTGCTGCTGGGCAAGGACCCGGTCGAGCAGCGGGCGCTGGACCAGGCGATGATCGAACTCGACGGCACCGACAACAAGGCCAAGCTGGGCGCCAACGCCATCCTGGCCGTGTCCCTGGCCGCCGCCAAGGCCGCCGCGCAGGCCAAGGGCGTGCCGCTGTACGCGCACATCGCCGACCTGAACGGCACCCCGGGCGTGTACTCCATGCCGGTGCCGATGATGAACATCATCAACGGCGGCGAGCATGCCGACAACAACGTCGACATCCAGGAGTTCATGGTCCAGCCGGTAGGCGCCAAGACCTTCGCCGACGCGCTGCGCATGGGCGCCGAGATCTTCCACCACCTCAAGGCCGTGCTGAAGGCCCGTGGCCTGAGCACCTCGGTGGGCGACGAAGGCGGTTTCGCACCGAACCTGGCTTCCAACGAAGACGCCCTGGCCGCCATCGCCGAAGCTGTGGCCAACGCCGGCTACAAGCTGGGTGACGACGTGACCCTGGCCCTGGACTGCGCTTCCAGCGAATTCTTCAAGGACGGCAAGTACGACCTCGAAGGCGAAGGCAAGGTGTTCGACGCCGCCGGCTTCGCCGATTACCTGGCCGGCCTGGCCGAGCGCTTCCCGATCATCTCCATCGAAGACGGCATGGACGAGTCCGACTGGGCCGGCTGGAAAGTCCTCACCGACAAGATCGGCGGCAAGGTGCAACTGGTCGGCGACGACCTGTTCGTGACCAACACCAGGATCCTCAAGGAAGGCATCGAGAAGGGCATCGGCAACTCCATCCTGATCAAGTTCAACCAGATCGGCTCGCTGACCGAGACCCTCGAAGCCATCCAGATGGCCAAGGCCGCCGGCTACACTGCGGTGATCTCGCACCGCAGCGGCGAAACCGAGGACAGCACCATCGCCGACCTGGCCGTGGGCACCGCCGCCGGCCAGATCAAGACCGGTTCGCTGTGCCGCTCCGACCGCGTGTCCAAGTACAACCAGCTGCTGCGCATCGAAGAGCAGCTGGGCGCCAAGGCGCCGTACCGTGGCCGCGCGGAATTCCGCGGCTGAGGCTAGTCTGGTACGGTGAAGGGGTGGCGCGAGCCACCCCTTCGCACATGGAGTCCACAATTGCGTCTGAGTAAGCTGCGCAGCCCCTACTGGCTGTTCCTCGTCCTGCTCCTGGGCCTCGCCGGCCTGCAGTATCGCCTGTGGGTAGGGGACGGCAGCCTGGCGCAAGTGCGCGAGCTGGAGAAGCAGATCGCCGACCAGCAGGGCGAGAACCAGCGTCTGCTCGAGCGCAACCGCATCCTCGAGGCCGAGGTGGCGGAACTGAAGAAAGGCACCGAGACGGTCGAGGAGCGTGCCCGCCACGAACTCGGCATGGTCAAGGACAAGGAAACCCTCTATCAGCTGGCGCAATGAAATTCCGCGACATCTCCCTGCCGGCCTTCTGGGCCGTGATCCCCGCCGCGGGCATCGGTTCGCGGATGCGCGCCGACCGCCCCAAGCAATACCTCGACCTCGCCGGCCGCAGCATTCTCGAACACACCCTCGACTGCTTCCTCGGCCACCCCATGCTCAAGGGCCTGGTGGTCTGCCTGGCGCCTGACGATCCCTGGTGGCCGAACCTGCCCTGTGCCGCCGACCCGCGCATCCTGCGTGCCGAAGGCGGCCGCGAGCGCGCGGACTCCGTACTCAACGGCCTGCTGCTGCTCAACGAACAGGGCGCTGGCAGCGACGACTGGGTGCTGGTGCACGACGCGGCGCGACCGAACCTGAGCCGCGGCGACCTCGACCGGCTGCTCGGAGAACTGGACAACGACCCGGTGGGCGGTCTGCTCGGCGTGCCGGCGCGGGACACGCTCAAGCGCGTCGGCGCCGATGGCCGGGTGCTGGAAACCGTCGACCGCAGCGTGGTCTGGCAGGCCTACACGCCGCAGATGTTCCACCTGGGCGCCCTGCACCGCGCCCTGGCCGATGCCCTGGTGGCGGGCGCGGCGATCACCGACGAGGCCTCGGCGATGGAATGGGCCGGCAACGCCCCGAAGATGGTCGAGGGCCGTGCCGACAACATCAAGGTCACCACCCCGGAAGACCTGCAGCGGTTGCAACGGACTTTCGGAAAACGCTGAAACCATGAAGCGCCTTGCGAGGTTCCTGCCCAGGCTCGAAGGCGATTTGCACCGAATCCTGCGCTGGGCCGGCGACGGCTGGCGCATGCCCTGGCTGTGCCTGGGCCTGGCGCTGCTGGGTACCTGCACCGCCGCCTACCCGATCACCTCCGTGGTGGTGCCGGCGGTCCTGGTGGCGCCACGGCGCTGGGGCGGCATAGCACTGAGCGCCGCCCTGGGCAGCGCGCTGGGGGCGCTGCTGCTGGTGATCGTCCTGCACCACATGGGCTGGGCCAGCCTGTACGCCCATTTCCCGCAATTGCTGCAGGACCCAAGCTGGGCGCAGGTGATGGACTGGACCCGCCGCTACGGCCTGCTGGCGCTGTTCCTGGTGTCCATCTCGCCGCTGCCGCAGACGCCGGCGTTGGTGGTGCTGTCCAACGTGCCGCTGCACTATCCCGGCGTGCTGCTGGCGATCTTCACCGGCAAACTGCTCAAGTACCTGGCGTTCGCCTGGGTCGGTTCGCGCTTCCCCGGGCACATCCACGATTTCCTGCACCGCCACGGCCGCAATACCGGCCGTGGCGATTCGGCCTAGGCGGGCCTTGCCCGCGATTTCGCGCGCAGGGCGCGCTCCTACAAGGTGGGGTTGTGCGTAGGAGCAATTGTTTATTGGGTTCCCGCGAACGCGGGAACCCAATAAACAACGTAGGAGCGGTGTGGGCGCTTTTCGTAGGAGCGAGCTTGCTCGCGAACGGACTCCGCTGCGGGCTCATTCGCGAGCAAGCTCGCTCCTACGAGAAACCCCGCCCGCATGGGTATCGCCAGGGCTCACCCCAGCAACGGCACCTCGATGAGGAAGCGGAACAGCGCCCCATGCTGCTCCACCGCCAGGCAGTTGTAGCCGTGGCGCTTGGTATCCTCGGGGATGCCGTGCACCGACTGCGAGCAGTCGGTGACCACCTCCAGCAGGTCGCCCGGCTTCAGCGTCTCCAGGGTTTCCAGGGTGGCGATGGCGTTGTACGGGCAGTGCTCGCCGCGCAGGTCAAGCGACAGCGTCGGCGTCTTGTTCGCGCTCATTGGCGGTTTTCCTCGAACGGGTGAAACGGTTGGCGTTCAGCTGCACCAGCAGCATGCACAGCGCAAGGCCGGCGAAGGTCAGCAGCAGGCCGCCGCCGGGGCCGAACATCTGCAGCAGGTTGAGCTTGGGATAGGGCAGGGCCAGGGAACTGCCCAGCGCATCCCAGTACACCGCCACCAGGGTGCCGCCGATGACGTTGCCGACGCCGACCACCCAGAAATGCACCTGGCCTTCCATCGAGCGGTACATCCAGCCGGTCTCGCAGCCGCCGGCGAGGACGATGCCGATGCCGAACAGCACGCCGCCGATCACCGCGTTGGGGCCCATCCAGAAGGTCTTCGGCGCCACGCCCAGGTGGATCGCCGCGAAGGTGCCGACGCAGGCCGCGGCCATGCCCAGCAGGATGCCGAAGGCGGCCTTGGTCCGGCCGGTGGTCCAGAGGTCGCGGGCGGCGCTGGTGAAGCAGATCTGCGCGCGTTCGATCAGGCCGCCGAACAGCAGGCCGAACAGGGTGGCCAGGCCCAGCACCAGCGACACCTCGAAGCGCCAGGCGGCGAACAGCGCGGCCACGACCAGCACCGCCAGGCCCAGGCGCCACTGCACCTTGGCGCGGCGGGCGAGGCTGGCCGCGTCGGGCAGGCTGGCGGCCTTGCCGGTGACCTTCAGCGGCGTGCGCAGGAACGGCAGCAGGCTCAGCTTCACGCCGAACCAGGCGCCGATCACGGTGGAAAGCATGAAGGCCCAGGCATGCACCGAGAACATCGGGATGCCGGTGAAGAACGCCGCCAGGTTGCAGCCCATGGCCAGGCGCGCGCCGAAGCCGGCGATGATGCCGCCCACCAGGCCCTGCAGCAGGCGCCGCCGGCTGGTCGGCCAGCGCAGGCTGACGTTGCCGGCCCAGAGCGCGCAGCACAGCGCGCCGAGGAACATGCCGATGATCATCACGCCGTCGATGCGGTCCAGCGGCGTGCCCTGCAGGCCGATGATCTTGAAGTAGCTCCAGTCCCGCACCGGCACGCCGAACCAGGACAGCACGTGGCCGCCCCAGCGGGTGAACTCCCCGGTGACGGCCCAGAAGGTCCCGGTCAGGGCGAAGTAGTAGGCAGAGGCGACGCCGAGCGCGACCAGGGTCGGCAGCGGTGACCAGAAGCGCAGCAGGTAGCGCTCGCGGAAGGCAGAAAGAGCGGACATGGCGGCATCCTTGGCAGGGTAGCGTGGTAAACCGGTAATTCTAACCGAATTGCCGGAAACCACCCTGTTTCAGGACAACCCCGGATGCGTCCGCTGCAGGCCGTCCTTGAGGAAGTCCACCAGTTGCCGCACCTTCGGCGACAGGTGCCGCTGCTGCGGGTACAGCGCCCAGACCGCGGTGTTCGGCGGCTGGTGTTCCTCCAGCAGGGAAACCAGCCGCCCGCTGCGCAGGTGCTCCAGCACGTAGTAGTCCGGCAACTGGCACAGGCCGAAGCCGCGCAGCGCGGCGTCGAGCACCGCCTGGCCGCTGTTGCAGCGCCAGTTGCCCTGCACGCGGTGCTGCGTCTCGCGGCTGTCCTCGAGGAAGGTCCAGATGTCGCTGCTGCCCACCAGGCAGTTGTGCTGCGCCAGTTCCGCCGGCGAGCGCGGCGCGCCGCGGCGCTCCAGGTAGCCGGGCGTGGCGCACAGGTACATCAGCCGCGGCGCCAGGCGCGTGGCCACCAGGCGCGAGTCGCTCAGGCGGCCGAGGCGGATGGCCAGGTCGAAACCCTCGTGGAGCAGGTCGAGCTGGCGGTTGGACAGCTCGATGTCCACCCGCAGCTGCGGGTAGTCGGCCATGAAGGCGTTCACCAGCGGCACCACGAAGCGCTCGCCGTAGGCCACCGCGCAGGTCATGCGCAGCAGGCCCTTGGGCTCGGCGGAGAGGTCGCTGACCGCGCGCAGCGCCTCGTCGCGGGCGTCCTGCAGGCGCTGGCAGTGCTGCAGGAAGGTCTGCCCGGCTTCGCTCAGCGACACGCGGCGGGTGCTGCGGTAGAGCAGACGGGTCTGCAGGCGTTCCTCCAGGCGGGCGATCTGCCGGCTGACGTGGGAGGAGGACACGCCCAGGCGTTCGGCGGCGGCGGTGAACTGCCCGGTTTCCGCCACCGCGACGAATTCGTCGAGGCCTTCCCAGCGATTCATCTGGATTGTCCCTGTATGGCAATAAAGTTTTGATTATTGCCTGATTATTTCTTTCCAGGCACTTTTCTACACTTCCAAGGCTGTGCCCTGCGTTTTTCGCCGGGCCACCCGGTTTCCGCCGGCATCCATCGCCGGCCGCTTTCGCCCAGAAGGCGGAGGCCCATGCATCAACCCGCCAGGAGTTCCGAGATGATCAAGTCCCGTGCCGCCGTCGCCTTCGCCCCCAACCAGCCGCTGCAGGTGGTCGAGGTGGACGTGGCGCCGCCGAAGAAGGGCGAGGTGCTGGTACGCATCGTCGCCACCGGGGTCTGCCACACCGACGCCTACACCCTGTCCGGCGAGGATTCCGAAGGCGTCTTCCCGTGCATCCTCGGCCACGAGGGTGGCGGCATCGTCGAAGCGGTGGGCGAGGGCGTGACCTCGCTGCAGGTCGGCGACCACGTGATCCCGCTGTACACCGCCGAATGCCGCGAGTGCAAGTTCTGCAAATCCGGCAAGACCAATCTCTGCCAGGCCGTGCGCGCCACCCAGGGCAAGGGCCTGATGCCCGACGGCACCAGCCGCTTCTCCTACAACGGCCAGCCGATCTACCACTACATGGGCTGCTCGACCTTCTCCGAGTACACCGTGCTGCCGGAAATCTCCCTGGCCAAGATTCCCAAGGACGCCCCGCTGGAGAAGGTCTGCCTGCTCGGCTGCGGCGTCACCACCGGCATCGGCGCCGTGCTCAACACCGCCAAGGTGGAAGAGGGCGCCACCGTGGCGATCTTCGGCCTGGGCGGCATTGGCCTTGCGGCGATCATCGGCGCCAAGATGGCCAAGGCCTCGCGGATCATCGCCGTCGACATCAACCCGGCCAAGTTCGACATCGCCAAGGAGCTGGGCGCCACCGACTTCGTCAATCCGAAGGACCACCAGAAGCCGATCCAGGACGTCATCGTCGAGATGACCGACGGCGGCGTGGACTACTCCTTCGAGTGCGTCGGCAACGTGCAACTGATGCGCGCGGCGCTGGAGTGCTGCCACAAGGGCTGGGGCGAGTCGACCATCATCGGCGTCGCCGGCGCCGGCCAGGAGATCAGCACCCGGCCGTTCCAGCTGGTCACCGGGCGCGTCTGGCGCGGTTCGGCGTTCGGCGGCGTGCGCGGCCGCACCGAGCTGCCCAGCTACGTGGAGAAGGCGCAGAAGGGCGAGATCCCGCTGGACACCTTCATCACCCACACCATGGGCCTGGACAAGATCAACGAGGCCTTCGACCTGATGCACGAAGGCAAGAGCATCCGCTCGGTCATCCATTACTGAAAAGCCGACGAGAGCGCTGGAGGCTGAAGGCTAGACGTAGCGCTTTTTCGTCCAGCCTCCAGCGCTTTCCTCGTCCTTACACGGAGCTTTTTATGGAAATCGTCGAGGCCTTCGACCTGATGCACGAAGGCAAGAGCATCCACTTGGTCATCCATTACTGAAAATCCGATGGGAGCGCTGGAGGCTGAAGGCTATACGCAGCGCTTTTTCGTCCAGCCTCCAGCGCTTTCCTCGTCTTTACACGGAGCTTTTTATGGAAATCGTCTCCAGCACCAAGAGCTTCGGCGGCTGGCACCAGCGCTACCGCCACCGTTCCCAGGCGCTCGGCTGCGACATGGTGTTCGCCATCTACCTGCCGCCCCAGGCCGAGCCCGAGGCCGGCCTGCCGGTGCTCTACTGGCTGTCGGGGCTGACCTGCACCGACGAGAACTTCATGCAGAAGGCCGGCGCCCAGCGCCTGGCCGCCGAACTGGGCCTGGTGATAGTGGCGCCGGACACCAGCCCGCGCGGCCCGGACGTGCCGGGCGACCCGCAAGGCGCCTGGGATTTCGGCCTGGGCGCCGGCTTCTACCTCAACGCCACCCAGGAGCCCTGGGCGCGCAACTACCGCATGCATGACTACGTGGTGCATGAGCTGCCGGCGCTGATCGAGGACAACTTCCCGGTCTCCAGCCGCCGCGGCATCGCCGGGCACTCCATGGGCGGCCACGGCGCGCTGGTCTGCGCGCTGCGCAATCCGGGGCGCTACCAGTCGCTGTCGGCCTTCGCGCCCATCGCTCATCCCAGCGACTGCCCCTGGGGGCAGAAGGCCTTCGGCCGCTACCTGGGCGAAGACCGCAGCGCCTGGGCCGAGTGGGATGCCTGCGAACTGCTGGCCGGCGCGAGCGAGCGCCTGCCGATCCTGGTCGACCAGGGCGAGCGCGACGACTTCCTCGCCACCCAGCTCAAGCCCGAGGCCCTGCGCCAGGCGGCGGAAGCGGCGGGGCACCCGCTGGAGCTGCGCCTGCACCCGGGCTACGACCACAGCTACTACTTCATCGCCAGCTTCATCGACGACCACCTGCGCCACCACGCGCGGGCGCTGTCCTGAAGGCGTCGCGGCTTTCCGGTAGAATCGACGCCCTGACTGACTCAGGGCGTTTTTCTATGCGTATCGGCCATGGCTACGACGTACACCGCTTCGGCGAGGGCGACTTCATCACCCTCGGCGGCGTGCGCATCCCCCACAAGTTCGGGCTCATCGCCCACTCCGACGGCGACGTGCTGCTGCACGCGCTGAGCGACGCGCTGCTCGGCGCCTGCGCCCTGGGGGACATCGGCAAGCACTTCCCCGATACCGATCCGCGTTTCAAGGGCGCCGACAGCCGCGCGCTGCTGCGCCACGTGGTGGCCCTGGTGCACGGGAAGGGCTACGTGATCGGCAACGTCGACGCCACCATCATCGCCCAGGCGCCGAAGATGGCGCCGCACATCGAGGCCATGCGCGGCAGCATCGCCGAGGACCTGCAGGTCGACCTCGACCAGGTCAACGTCAAGGCCACCACCACCGAGAAGCTCGGCTTCACCGGGCGCGAGGAAGGCATTGCGGTGCACGCCGTCGCCCTGCTGGCCCGCCCATGACCGAGCTGGAACTGCTGGGCCCGCGCGCCCATGGCGAACCCTGCGGGCAGGCGGTGCTCAAGGCGGTGGCCGAGGACTTCCAGGTCGACGAGGTGCTGGACATCCCGCTGTCCGGCGAAGGCGAACACCTCTGGCTGTGGGTGGAGAAGCGCGGGCTGAACACCGAGGAGGCCGCGCGCCGCCTGGCCCGCGCGGCCGGGGTGTCGCAACGGCTGATCAGCTATGCCGGGCTCAAGGATCGCCAGGCCCTGACGCGCCAGTGGTTCAGTCTGCACCTGCCGGGCAAGGCCGACCCCGACCTGGCCGCGGCCGAGGACGACAGCCTGCGCATCCTCAAGCGCACCCGCCACCAGCGCAAGCTGCAGCGTGGCGCCCATGCGGCCAACGGCTTCACCCTGCGCCTGACGCAACTGCAAGGCGAGCACCAGACGCTCGACGAGCGGCTGCGACGTATCGCCGCCGCGGGCGTGCCCAACTATTTCGGCAGCCAGCGCTTCGGCTTCGACGGCGGTAACGTCGTGGACGCCCGCAGCTGTGCCGAGCGTGGCATCCTGCCGGAGCAGCGCAACCTGCGCTCGCGCCTGCTCTCGGCCGGGCGCAGCTACCTGTTCAACCAGGTGCTGGCGCGGCGGGTGACGGACGGTAGCTGGAACCGCGCCCAGGTCGGCGACCTGCTGGCCTTCACCGACAGCCGCAGTTTCTTCCCGGCAGGCGAGGCGGAATGCGCCGATCCGCGCCTGGCCGAACTCGACCTGCACCCCACCGGGCCGCTCTGGGGCAAGGGCGCCTCGCCGGCCGGCGGCGCCAGCGGCGAGCTGGAAAATGCCGTGGGCGACGCCGAAGTGGCGCTTTGCCAGTGGCTGGGCAATGCTGACCTGGCGCACGAACGGCGCATCCTGCGCCTCCCCATCCAGGCCCTGGCATGGCATTATCCGGCCCCTGACATTCTGCAACTGGAATTCGTCCTGCCGGCAGGCTGCTTCGCCACCGTCGTCGTGCGCGAGCTGGTCGAGCTGGTACCGGCAGGGCAGACGGAAAACCCATGCGCATACTGATTGCCAACGACGACGGGGTGAACGCACCCGGTATCGCCGCGCTTTACGACGCGCTGAGCGAACATGCCGAATGCGTGGTGATCGCTCCCGAACAGGACCGCAGCGGCGCCAGCAGCTCGCTGACCCTGGACCGGCCGCTGCACGCGCAGCGCCTGAGCAATGGATTCATCGGCGTCGACGGTACGCCGACCGACTGCGTGCACCTGGGCCTCAACGGCCTGCTGGACACCTTGCCGGACATGGTCGTCTCGGGTATCAACCTGGGCGCCAACCTGGGCGACGACGTGCTCTATTCCGGCACCGTGGCCGCCGCCATCGAGGGCCGCTTCCTGGAGCGGCCGGCGTTCGCCTTCTCGCTGCTCTCGCGGCAGCCGGACAACCTCTATACCGCGATGCACTTCGCGCGCCTGCTGGTGCTGGCGCACGAGCAGCTCGACCTGCCGCCGCGCACGGTGCTCAACGTCAACATCCCGAACCTGCCGCTGGAGCGCATCCGCGGCGTGCAGCTGACCCGCCTGGGCCACCGCAAGCGCGCCGCGGCGCCGGTCAAGGTGGTCAACCCGCGCGGGCGCGAAGGCTACTGGATCGCGGCGGCGGGCGATGTCGAGGATGGCGGCGAGGGCACTGACTTCCATGCGGTGATGCAGGGCTATGTCTCGGTCACGCCGCTGCAACTGGACCGAACCTTCCGCGAGGCGTTCAATGGACTGCAGGACTGGATCGGAGGGCTGGACCATGGCCGATGAACTGAGTCGCCGCGGTATCGGCATGACCTCCCAGCGCACCCGCGAACGGCTGATCCAGCGCCTGTACGAGGAAGGCCTGTCCAACGCCCGGGTGCTCGAGGTGATCCGCCGCACGCCGCGCCACCTGTTCGTCGACGAGGCGCTGTCGCACCGCGCCTACGAGGACACCGCGCTGCCCATCGGCCACAATCAGACCATCTCGCAACCCTTCATGGTGGCGCGGATGACCGAGCTGCTGCTGGCCGCCGGCCCCCTGGACAAGGTGCTGGAGATCGGCACCGGCTCCGGCTACCAGACCGCGGTGCTGGCGCAACTGGTCGAGCGGGTGTTCTCCGTCGAGCGGATTCAGGCCCTGCAGGACCGCGCCAAGGAGCGCCTTGCGGAGCTAAACCTGAGAAATGTTGTCTTTCGCTGGGGGGATGGCTGGGAAGGCTGGTCGGCGCTGGCACCGTACAACGGTATCATCGTCACCGCGGCAGCCGCCGAGGTCCCGCAGGCGCTGCTCGACCAGCTGGCGCCGGGCGGGCGCCTGGTGATCCCGGTGGGCAGCGGCGAAGTGCAGCAACTGATGCTGATCGAGCGCACCGGCGACGGATTCGACCGGCGCGTGCTGGATTCGGTGCGCTTCGTTCCCCTGCTCAACGGCCCCCTGGGCTGAGCGGCGGCGGGAGCGCCGTCGCGCAGCCAGGGGGAGCATAACGGCGAGATGCCGGGCACATATTCGATGGATAAGGGGGAAGGGGTGAGCCCTATCGCGGCCCAGAAACAATGGATCTGGATTCGGAGCGGCGTGCGCATGCTGCTGGCGGCAGCATTCTGTTCCCTGCTCGCGGCCTGCGCATCCTCCTCCGGGGGCAAGGTCAAGGTGGTCGACCGCAACCAGGCCGATCGCACGCCGGCGACCACCAGCGGGCAGTACGTGGTGCGCCGCGGCGACACCCTGTACTCGATCGCCTTCCGCTACGGCTGGGACTGGAAGGCCCTGGCCGCGCACAACAACATCCCGCCGCCCTACACCATCCGCCCGGGGCAGGCCATTCGTTTCGGCGGCGCCGGCTCCAGCGCGTCGGCACAGCCCGTCGTCGCCAAAATCACACCGTCCGTCGCGCCGGTGGTGGTCGGCAAGCCCGCCGCCGGTTCTCCGGCACCGGCCAAGCCCGCTCCCGCGGCTACCGTCAGCAATTCGACACCCCCCGCCAGCACTGCCCCTTCGCAGGCTTCCGGCAAGGGCGTGGAGGGCTGGATGTGGCCGACCAGTGGCACTTTGATAGGCCGCTTTGCATCAAACGGGAGTTTGAATAAAGGGATTGATATAGCCGGGCAATTGGGCCAGCCTGTCCTGGCTGCGTCGAATGGCACGGTTGTGTACGCCGGTAGTGGTTTGCGGGGCTACGGCGAACTCGTGATCATCAAGCACAGCGATACCTACGTGAGTGCCTACGGCCACAACCGCAGGCTGCTCGTTCGGGAAGGGCAACAGGTCAAGGTCGGGCAGAGCATTGCCGAGATGGGCTCCACGGGCACGGACCGGGTGAAGCTGCACTTCGAGATTCGCCGTCAGGGCAAACCCGTGGACCCCTTGCAATACCTGCCTCCTCGTTGATCGACCGCCGCATCCCGCGTGGGTGAGCGGGCTTGGACGTCCCAAGGATATGGATTCGTCCGGGCTTGTTGTCGAACTCAGCAAGGGATAACGACATGGCACTCAAAAAAGAAGGGCCGGAGTTTGACGTGGATGACGAGCTGCTGTTGCTGGAGCCCGCCATCACATTCGACGAGTCACTTGCCGAAGAGCAGGTCTCACTTCAGGTCACCGGCAAGGCCAGTTCGCTGTCATCGAAGCAGCACAAGCACATCGATTACAGCCGGGCGCTGGATGCCACGCAGCTCTACCTCAACGAAATCGGTTTTTCCCCACTGCTGACTCCCGAGGAGGAGGTCCACTTCGCGCGGCTCGCGCAAAGGGGCGATCCCGCCGGGCGTCGGCGCATGATCGAAAGCAACCTGCGCCTGGTGGTGAAGATCGCCCGGCGCTACGTCAACCGCGGCCTGTCCCTGCTCGATTTGATCGAGGAAGGCAACCTGGGGTTGATCCGGGCGGTGGAGAAGTTCGATCCGGAACGGGGTTTCCGCTTCTCCACCTACGCGACGTGGTGGATTCGCCAGACCATCGAACGGGCCATCATGAACCAGACCCGCACCATCCGCCTGCCGATCCACGTGGTCAAGGAACTCAACGTCTACCTGCGCGCGGCCCGCGAGCTGACGCACAAGCTGGACCACGAGCCGTCCCCCGAGGAAATCGCCAACCTGCTGGAGAAGCCGGTCGACGAGGTCAAGCGCATGCTCGGCCTCAACGAGCGGGTGACTTCGGTGGACGTGTCCCTCGGCCCGGATTCGGACAAGACGCTGCTCGACACCCTGACCGACGATCGTCCCACCGACCCCTGCGAACTGCTGCAGGATGACGATCTGAGCCAGAGCATCGACCAGTGGCTGTCCGAGTTGACCGACAAGCAGCGCGAGGTGGTGATCCGCCGCTTCGGCCTGCGCGGCCACGAAAGCAGCACCCTGGAAGAGGTCGGCCAGGAAATCGGCCTGACCCGCGAGCGGGTGCGGCAGATCCAGGTCGAGGCGCTCAAGCGTCTGCGGGAGATCCTCGAGAAGAACGGCCTGTCGAGCGACGCGCTGTTCCAGTAAGGCGCCGCCCGCAACGAAAGAGCCCGGAGCGTTGGTTGCCGGGCTTTTTTTCGCCTGTGCCAATTGTGGGAGCGGGTCTTGCCGCGAATGGGGTTTGCCGATGGTTGTTGTGCCGGGTTCCAAGAGCGCCCTCTCCCCAACCCTCTCCCGCAAGAGGGAGAGGGGGCCGTTCGTGCCACCGGTGCGTCCAGCGTGGCCGGTGTATCCAATCGCGGACATACAGGTAGCCGGGAAGCACGGCATTCCTCCCCCGTAGGAGCGGACCTTGTCCGCGATGGCCGGACGTATCGGCGCGATTCGCGGATGAGATCCGCTCCTACAGTTCCAGGAAAGCCCCGTAGGATGGGTTGAGCGAAGCGATACCCATCACCATGGCCCGATGGGTTTCGCAAGCTCAGCCCATCCTACGCACTACGAAAAGCCATGCTCGCTCGTGCGGTAGGAGCGGACTCCCCGGCCGCTCGAACCAGGCGAGACAGCAGTTTTTGAGTTTGGTTTTGTAAGCCATCGCTTACACGTGCTGTGAGCCTTTGACGATTCGGCTTGCCGGCAAGGGGCCCTTTTCTTCAGTCTTTATAAATAACCAATTGAATTTAAAGGGCTTTATTTTCGACTGCGCTAATCCTGGCCCTACCGGGGTGCGACCCGCAGCCGCTTGCCGCTTTTGTACGGAAAGCTAATATCACTCTTGCGTACAGGGAATGACGCAGGCCGACAGGGATGCCGGTCAGGATGTCGCGGGATGCGATTCATCAGGATGATGGGGTAGGGAAAAAAGGGCGGGCCATCCCGCCCCTTTTTTTGCCCGCGAAAAAGTGCCGTCACAGATGGCACAAGGCCCGCGCGAGGCGGGCCTTGGAGCTTGGAGGAAGCGATCAGCGCTCCAGGTGCTTGAGCTTGTCGGCGACGCCGTCCCACTCTTCCGCATCCGGCAACGGGTCCTTCTTCTCGGTGATGTTCGGCCAGACCTCGGCCAGATCCTTGTTCAGCTCGATGAACTCCTGCATGTTCTCCGGGACCTCGTCCTCGGAGAAGATCGCCTGTGCCGGGCATTCCGGTTCGCACAGGGCGCAGTCGATGCACTCATCCGGGTGAATCACCAGGAAGTTCGGGCCTTCGTAGAAGCAGTCCACCGGGCAGACTTCCACGCAGTCGGTGTATTTGCACTTGATGCAGTTGTCGGTGACGACGAAGGTCATTTTCTAATTCTCTCCTCAGGCGGGCGGCTAAGCGCGCGCGATTCTAGCAGCTTGTTCCGCTGTCCGTCAGATTCGCGTCTTCCATGCATATAACAAATCGAGCGCCTGGCGCGGTGTCAGGTCATCGGGTTTGAGGCGTGCAAGCTCGTCGATCAGCGGGTGCGGCAGGCTGGCGAACAGGTCGCTCTGCATCGGCGCGGCGGGCTGGCCGGCCTCCTGGCGCGGCGCCTCGTGGGGCAGGCTGGTGGTTTCCAGGCGCGCCAGGTGCTCGCGGGCGCGCAGGATCACCGGGCCGGGCACGCCGGCCAGTTGCGCCACCGCCAAGCCGTAGCTCTGGCTCGCCGGGCCGGGCAGCACGTGGTGCAGGAAGACGATGCGCTCGTTGTGCTCGGTGGCGTTCAGGTGCACGTTGGCCACCACCGGTTCGCTTTCCGGCAGCACGGTCAGCTCGAAGTAGTGGGTGGCGAACAGGGTGAAGGCGCGCAGGTGCGCCAGGTGCTCGGCGGCGGACCAGGCCAGCGACAGGCCGTCGAAGGTGCTGGTGCCGCGGCCCACTTCGTCCATCAGTACCAGGCTGCGGTCGGTGGCGTTGTGCAGGATGTTGGCGGTTTCGCTCATCTCCACCATGAAGGTGGAACGGCCGCCGGCGAGGTCGTCGGACGAGCCGATACGGGTAAAGATGCGGTCCACCAGCGACAACTCGCAGCGCGCCGCCGGGACGAAGCTTCCGATGTGCGCCAGCAGCACGATCAGCGCCGTTTGCCGCATGTAGGTGGATTTACCGCCCATGTTCGGGCCGGTAATCACCAGCATGCGGGTGTCTTCGTCGAGCTTCAGGTCGTTGGCCACGAAGGGCGTGTCCAGCACCTGCTCCACCACCGGGTGGCGGCCCTGCTCGATGAGGATGCCCGACTCCTCGACGAAGCGCGGGCGGTTCAGGTCGAGATTCAGCGCGCGCTCGGCCAGGTTGGCCAGCACGTCCAGCTCGGCCAGGGCGGCGGCGGTGTCCTGCAGCGGCGCCAACTGGGCGATCAGCAGCTCCACCAGCTCCTCGTAGAGCTGCTTCTCGCGGGCCAGGGCGCGGCTCTGGGCGGACAGCGCCTTGTCCTCGAAGGCCTTCAGCTCGGGGGTGATGAAGCGTTCGGCGCCCTTCAGCGTCTGGCGCCGCTGGTAATCGGCCGGCGCCTGCTCGGCCTGCATGCGCGGCAGCTCGATGTAGTAGCCATGGATGCGGTTGTAGCCGACCTTCAGACCCGACAGCCCGGTGCGTTCCTTCTCGCGGATCTCCAGGTCCATCAGGTACTGGCCGGCGTTCTCGCTGAGCGTCTGCAGTTCGTCCAGCTCGGCGTCGTAGCCGCGCTTGATGACGCCGCCATCGCGGATCACCGCCGGCGGGTTGTCGATGATCGCGCGCGCCAGCAGGTCGGCCAGTTCCGGGTAGGTGCGGATGCTGGCGGCCAGTTCGCCCAGGTGCGGGGCTTCCAGCTCGGTCATGCCGCGTTGCAGCTCCGGCAGAGCGGCCAGGGCGTCGCGCAGGCGCGCCAGGTCGCGCGGGCGGGCGTTGCGCAGACCGATACGGGCGAGGATGCGCTCGACGTCACCGATTTCCTTCAGCTGTGGCTGAAGGTTCTCGAAACGGTAGCGTTCCAGCAGGCAGGCAATGGATTCCTGGCGGGCCTCCAGTACGGCGCGGTCGCGTAGCGGGCGGTTCAGCCAGCGCGTCAGCAGGCGGCTGCCCATGGCGGTCTGGCAGCGGTCCACCACCGATTGCAGGGTGTTGTCGCGGCCGCCGGAGAGGTTGGTGTCCAGCTCCAGGTTGCGGCGGCTGGCGCCGTCGAGGATGACGGTGTCGTCCAGGCGCTCGTGGCGCAGGCTGCGCAGGTGCGGCAGGGCGGTGCGCTGGGTTTCCTTGGCGTAGGCCAGCAGGCAGCCGGCGGCGCCGATGGCCAGGGTCAGGTCCTGGCAGCCGAAGTCCTTCAGGTCCTGGGTGGCGAATTGCTGGCAGAGGCTCTTGAACGCCGAGTCGCGGTCGAAGTCCCAGGGCGCGCGACGCCGCACACCACGGCGCTTCTCTGCCGGCAGGCCGGCGGGCCAGTCGTCGGGGATCAGCAGTTCCGCGGGGTTCAGGCGCTCCAGCTCGGCCAGCAGGGTTTCCCAGCCGCGGATTTCCTGGACGCTGAAGCGGCCGCTGGTGATGTCCAGCACCGCCAGGCCGAACAACCGCTCGTCGCCGAGCAGGGCGGCCAGCAGGTTGTCGCGGCGCTCGTCGAGCAGCGCCTCGTCGCTGACCGTGCCGGGGGTGATGATGCGCACCACCTGGCGCTCCACCGGGCCCTTGCTGGTGGCCGGGTCGCCGATCTGTTCGCAGATGGCCACCGACTCGCCCAGCTTGACCAGCTTGGCCAGGTAGCCCTCCACGGCGTGGAAGGGGATGCCGGCCATGGGAATCGGCGTGCCGGCGGACTGGCCGCGGGTGGTGAGGGTGATGTCGAGCAGCTTGGCGGCCTTCTTGGCGTCCTCGTAGAACAGCTCGTAGAAGTCGCCCATGCGGTAGAACAGCAGTTGTTCCGGATGCTGTCTCTTCAGCTTCCAGTATTGCTGCATCATCGGGGTGTGAGCAGAAAGGTCGCTTTGGCTCATGACTTTGGGCGGTCCGTCTTCTATATGCAAAAGCGCCTAGTGTACGGTATCCGGCCTGACGGCTTAAGCATCGGAGTACGCAATGAGCATCAGCGACGAAGGCATCACCGATCTGGCCGCGCGCCTGGGCGCGCAGTTGCAGCGGCTGGGCGCGCGGGTCAGCACCGCCGAGTCCTGCACCGGCGGCGGCATCGCCGAGGCGATCACGCGGATCGCCGGCAGTTCGGCCTGGTTCGACGCCGGCTACGTCACCTATTCCAACGCGCAGAAGAGCGCGCAGCTGGGTGTGCCTGACGAACTTTTCCCACAGGTCGGCGCGGTCAGCCGGGAAGTGGTCGAGGCCATGGCCCGCGGCGCACAGGCGCGCAGTGGCGCGCGTTTCACTGTTGCGGTCAGCGGCATCGCCGGTCCGGACGGTGGTTCGCCAGAGAAGCCTGTAGGAACCGTCTGGTTGTGCTGGGCTGATGGCGAACAATGCTATCCGCAGTGCTTCCATTTTCCCGGTGACCGCCTCGCGGTGCGCCGGCAGGCGGTGGCGGCCGCTCTGGACGGGGTGTTGCGACTGGCCGTCGGGGAAAATCCCGTTCGGGGGTAGGCGCGCGCCTTGCCCTGTGAAATAATACTGTCTACTTATACAGTTGTTCGTGGCCCATCCCGGCCGCCTGACTTCGCGAGGACTTCAATGGACGACAACAAGAAGCGCGCCCTGGCCGCGGCCCTGGGACAGATCGAACGCCAATTCGGCAAGGGCGCGGTAATGCGCATGGGCGACCACGAGCGCCAGGCCATCCCGGCCATCTCCACCGGCTCCCTCGGCCTGGACATCGCTCTGGGCATCGGCGGCCTGCCGAAAGGCCGTATCGTCGAGATCTACGGCCCGGAATCCTCGGGCAAGACCACCCTGACCCTCTCGGTCATCGCCGAAGCCCAGCGCCAGGGCGCCACCTGCGCCTTCGTCGACGCCGAGCACGCGCTGGACCCGGACTACGCCGGCAAGCTGGGCGTCAACGTCGACGACCTGCTGGTCTCGCAGCCGGACACCGGCGAGCAGGCCCTGGAAATCACCGACATGCTGGTGCGCTCCAATGCGGTGGACGTGATCATCGTCGACTCCGTGGCGGCGCTGGTGCCCAAGGCCGAGATCGAAGGCGAGATGGGCGATGCCCACGTCGGCCTGCAGGCCCGCCTGATGTCCCAGGCGCTGCGCAAGATCACCGGCAACATCAAGAACGCCAACTGCCTGGTCATCTTCATCAACCAGATCCGCATGAAGATCGGTGTGATGTTCGGCAACCCGGAAACCACCACCGGCGGTAACGCCCTGAAGTTCTACGCCTCCGTGCGCCTGGACATCCGCCGTACCGGCGCGGTGAAGGAAGGCGACGAGGTGGTCGGCAGCGAAACCCGCGTCAAGGTGGTGAAGAACAAGGTCGCCCCGCCGTTCCGCCAGGCCGAGTTCCAGATCCTCTACGGCAAGGGCATCTACCGCACCGGCGAGATCATCGACCTGGGCGTGCAACTGGGCCTGGTGGAGAAATCCGGCGCCTGGTACAGCTACCAGGGCAGCAAGATCGGCCAGGGCAAGGCCAACGCCGCCAAGTACCTGGAAGAGAACGGGGAAATCTGCGCGGTGCTGGACAAGGCCATCCGCGAGCAACTGCTGAACAACCAGCCGGCGCCGACCAAGGCCGAGCTGGCTGCAGCCGAAGCTGCCGAGGCCGCTGAAGCCGACCTCGACTACTGATCCCGCCGATGCCGACCGTGCTCGATACGCCCGTCGCCGTGCGGCGGGCCGCCATGGACCTCCTGGCGCGACGCGAGCACGGTCGCGCCGAGCTCGTCCGCAAGCTGCGCCAGCGCGGCGCGCCTGCGGAACTTATCGAGCCCGCCCTCGACCGCCTGGCCGAGGAAGGGCTGCTCAACGAATCCCGTTACCTGGAAGCCTTCATCGCCAGCAAGGCGCGCAGCGGCTATGGCCCCTTGCGCATCCGCGAGGAACTGAGCCAGCGCGGCCTGCCACGGGGCGAGATCGAAAAGGCCCTGGGCGAGGCGGATGTCGATTGGCGAGCGCAATTGCAGGATGTGTGGCGCCGCAAGTTCCCCCGCCTGCCCCAGGACGCCCGCGAGCGTGCCCAGCAGGGGCGTTTCCTCGCCTACCGGGGCTTTTCCATGGAAGCCATCAACCGCCTGTTCAGTGGGCGGGGCGGGGACGACTGAGCCCGGGCCCGGCGCTGGTTGACCGGCCTGTCGGCCGGATCGCGGACGGAGTCCGCTCCTACGCCCTCCGGCAAACACAAGACCCGTAGGATGGCGTTGAGCGAAGCGATACCCATCCGTTGAGGCGCACCTTGGCGCGGCCGGCAAGACAGTTGCCCCTACGCCATCCACATACCGCGCTTCGTTGTACACGGGGGCTCGGCTTTTCGTAGGAGCGAGCTTGCTCGCGAACGCACTCCGCTGCGAGGCTCATTCGCGAGCAAGAACTAGGCGCCCCCCCGATCCTACGAAGAGCGCCTCGGCGCGGCCTGCATATTCCCAAGTGACGAGCATGGCCTGGTGCTGGGCGGTTAGCACGTGCGCCTCGATCTGCTGCGTGATGGCGCCCGGGGCTCGGCGTTGAAGCTCAGTGGTGAGCGGCAATCCCGGCACGCTCAACAGTGTCTGGCTGGCGTTTGCCAGGGAAGTGACAGGCGGTGGGTTTGCATCAGCGAGCCCTCGGTGATGACTGAGCAGCAGAGGGAATTATCAATCAGACTATTCATGGGAATAGGGATTACGACTAGCGGCAGGACAGTGCTCTCCAGTTTCGAACGGAAGTACAGACCAATAACAACTGAAACGCTATTTGTCTTAAGCGTACAGGCGTGGCGACGCCCTCGCTTCCTTCTAGGGCAAGTTGCGACGTTGTCCGCTCGGTTCAGTTCGGGGGTGCCGATAGAAGAATTACAACTTGCGCAAATCAATAGAAGGGAAGGCGGTATTGCGCAGAAATCTGACGGTATTGGAGTACATATATTCTGACTTCAGACTGAACTTGCTCCAGGCTGAAGACGCGGTGGGAAGAGCAGCGGGCGGGAAGGGCTCGGGAACCTCCTGCGCTGCCGGGGCGTCGGTTCTTCGATGCACTGCCGCTCCCGTCCTTGGGGGCGGCAGGTGCCGGAGCGGGTTACGCTAGGGTAACCAGGATGCTCTGCTCGATCAGCAACTCATTGGCGCCGGAAATGTAGGTCTGGTCGACCACTCCGCCGACCTCCGCCTGGCTGGGCTGCATCCAGTGTTCGGACAGGCTGTCCAGTAACTGGAGGCTATTGGAGCCGTCGCCGCTGATGACAGGTTGGTTCTTGCCGTCGGCCAACAGTATGTCCGCCTGTCCCATGCCTTCCAGGGCGTCGGCGCTGAGGCTGTTGGATCCCCCCGCGCCGAGGTCGATCTTTTCGATTCCGGTGATGCGATCCACCAGAGCGTCAAGGTCTAGCGCCATGTGCTTGCCATCCAGTAACAGGGTGTCGCCTGCCTGCAGGCTGAAAGGCTCCTCCGCGCTTTGAGCAGCATTGCCACTAAGAGAACGCTCGTTTGTGGTTTTCAAAGTATCGGAGTCAAAGACAACCTGAGTTTCCATGCTGTCATTCAGCAAGGCAAAAGTGGTTATTGGCTGAGTTGTACCGTTGGGCACGTTGCCGGTGAGCGCATCGACTGTATCCTCAGCATAAATGACCGGCTGCATGGCTACAGTGATGTTATAAGGCTCCGACGAAGCGCTGGCGGTGCCCGCTACGTTGATTGCAGTAGCAGTTAATGAATACGTCCCAAGAGGCAGAGGGCTTTGGGGTGTAAAGCTCCAGTTGCCGTCGGCATCCGCGTACACGCCGCCAAGAGTGGTGGAGATATCCACATTATTGACCTTGCCAGTGGCGGTGATGAGAACAAGGGCGCCGACCTCGGCTTTACCGGATAGGGTGGGCTGAGTGTCATCGGTGACGCCGTTGTTGGCGATGCTGCCCGTCACCGGCCCCACGTCGTCGAATGCGTCTGAAATGGTCGGTTTGGCCATCGAGGCCTGGATAGTGATGGCATAGCTATTCGAGTTGCTGCTCATGTTGCCAGCGGCATCCTCGGCATAGACGGTGAATACGTACTGGCCATCATCCAGCGCGCCGGGGGTAAAGCTCCAGTTGCCGTCGGCATCCGCGAATGCGCCGCCAAGAATGGTGAAGATATCCTTGTTATTGACCTTGCCAGTGGCGGTGATGACAACAAGGGCGCCGGCCTCGGCTTTACCGGACAGGGTCGGGGTGGGATCGTCGGTGGTGCCGTTGTTGGCGACGTTGCCTGTCACCGAACCCTCGTCATCGGTTACGTTCGCGATCGTCGGCTTGGCGATCGAGGTGTCGACGGTGAGGGTGTAGGTGTCCGAGGTCGCACTTTTGCCGGTGCTATCGGTGGCGGTGACGGTGAAGACGTACTTGCCTTCCGCCAGGGCGCTGGACGGCGTGAAGCTCCAGTTGCCGCTGGCGTCAGCCACGACGGAGCCGAGCAGGGTACTGCCATTCTTGATGGTGACGGTGGCGCCAGCCATAGCCTTGCCGGTGAGGGTGGGCTGAGTGTCATCGGTGACGCCGTTGTTGGCGATGCTGCCCGTCACCGGCCCCACGTCGTCGAATGCGTCTGAAATGGTCGGTTTGGCCGTCGAAGTCTGGATAGTGATGGCATAGCTATTCGAGTCGCTGCTCATGTTGCCAGCGGCATCCTCGGCATAGACGGTGAATACGTACTGGCCATCATCCAGCGCGCCGGGGGTAAAGCTCCAGTTGCCGTCGGCATCCGCGAATGCGCCACCAAGAATGGTGAAGATATCCTTGTTATTGACCTTGCCAGTGGCGGTGATGACAACAAGGGCGCCGGCCTCGGCTTTACCGGACAGGGTCGGGGTGGGATCGTCGGTGGTGCCGTTGTTGGCGACGTTGCCTGTCACCGAACCCTCGTCATCGGTTACGTTCGCGATCGCCGGCTTGGCGATCGAGGTGTCGACGGTGAGGGTGTAGGTGTCCGAGGTCGCACTTTTGCCGGTGCTATCGGTGGCGGTGACGGTGAAGACGTACTTGCCTTCAGCCAGGGCGCTGGACGGCGTGAAGCTCCAGTTACCGCTGGCGTCAGCCACGACGGAGCCGAGCAGGGTACTGCCATTCTTGATGGTGACGGTGGCGCCAGCCATAGCCTTGCCGGTGAGGGTGGGCTGAGTGTCATCGGTGACGCCGTTGTTGGCGATGCTGCCCGTCACCGGCCCCACGTCGTCGAATGCGTCTGAAATGGTCGGTTTGGCCGTCGAAGTCTGGATAGTGATGGCATAGCTATTCGAGTTGCTGCTCATGTTGCCAGCGGCATCCTCGGCATAGACGGTGAATACGTACTGGCCATCATCCAGCGCGCCGGGGGTAAAGCTCCAGTTGCCGTCGGCATCCGCGTACACGCCGCCAAGAATGGTGAAGATATCCTCGTTATTGACCTTGCCAGTGGCGGTGATGACAACAAGGGCGCCGGCCTCGGCTTTACCGGACAGAGTCGGGGTGGAATCGTCGGTGGTGCCGTTGTTGGCGATACTGCCTTTTACCGAGCCCACATCATCAATGACGTCAGTGATGGAGGGCTTGGCGATCACGGTGTCAACGATGATGATGACCGGATCGGATTTCTCGGACTGGTTACCTGCCGGATCCTGGATGATGACCACGATCTCGTGCTCGCCATCTTCGAGAGGCGGGTTCGGGATCAGTTCCCAGTTGCCGTTTTCATCGACCTTGGTTTCACCAATCACTTCACCACTCTTTTCGTCGATGATAATGATGGTGTCGCCCGGCTCGCCTTTGCCCTTGAAGCTGGGGGTATTGTCGTTGGTGGTGCCGCCGTTCTCGATCGGACCGTCGCTGCCGCCAATTTCGTGCAGGCCAGGGCCTTCGCCATCAGTGCCCGGCTTGCTGGGCGCAGTGACGTCGATGGTGATGTTCCAGGCCGCAGAGGACTCGGAGACCTTGCCGGTCTGGCTGATGGCGCGTGCGGTGAAGCTATGCGTGCCTTCGCCCAGGGGTTGAGTCGGGGTGAAGGACCACTTGCCACTGGCGTCGGCAAGGGCTTCCCCGAGCCTCGTACCTTTGTCGAGGATCTCGACACGAGCGTTAGGTTCGGCAGAGCCGGTGAGGGTGGGCTGCTGGTCGTCAGTTTGCGCGTTGTTGCCGATCGCGCCTTGCTGGTCGCCGACATCGTCGAACACTTGCAGGATTACCGGCGCAGGGATGGGCGCGGCGTTGATGGTGAACTGGTACGGAGTCGAGGAAAGACCAGCATTACCGGAGTGATCGATTGCCTGAGCGGTGATGCTGTATTGGCCGTCGGGCCAGGTGAAGAAAGACGAAAGCGACCATTTACCATTGGCGTCGGCGAAAGAAGTGCCAATCAGCGTCTTGCCGTTGTAGATGGCAACCATGCTGTAGGCTTCGGCTTTACCTTCGATGAGCGGCGTGTTGTCTGCGGTATGGCCATTCTTGGCAATTTTGATCGGCGAACCAGTCAGGTCGTCACTGATCTGTTCGATGATCGCTCGAGAGGGAGCAATGGAGTCGAGGATCAACACGAAGGCATTGGAAGTGTCGCTGCCACCTTTGACTCGAGCGGTAAAGAGGTGACCACCCTCTTGAAGCGACTCTTCGGGCTCGAAGCGCCAGTGCCCGTCTTTGCCAACTCGTACTTCGCCGATGAGCTCTGCGCCATCGAAGATTTCGAGGATGGAGTCGGCAACTCCCGTACCTTCCAGGATGGACGAGCGATCATCAGTCACCGCCCCTGATTCAAGCGTGCCTTGACGGGCCCCCACCTGATCCAGGGCGTTGGTGATCTTGAGCTCAAGATCCGCTGCCGGCGACACATCCGCGGCTGGCTCGATGGGAAGAATGGCTTGATGGAGCGCCGCCAAAGCTGGGGCTTCGGCTTGTTGCGCGACGTCGCCGACCGACTCGCTGCTGAAACTCAAAGGGCCTTGGGAAGGATTATCCTGAGCCACGATGCCGCGCAGGAGCTCGCCGTCCTGGCGCAGGACGTGCAATCGGCTGCTGCTGGTGAAGAAGTTTTCGAGGATCAGCGCCGGGTGTTCTTCGTGAGTGCGGAAGGACAGTAGCAGGTCCTCGCCAGAGCGAGAGGCTGCCAGGCATTCGTCGAGGGAGCCTGCTTCCGGATGTTGCAGCACATTGAGTACGTCTGCGCTAGAGACCAGCTTCTGAATGGCGTGTTGCTGAACGGCATCCAAGACCACAGTCTGCATCAGTGAATCCTCGGTGATGACCGAGAAATAGAGGGGGCTATCAAAGAAATTCTTCATGGGGGTCAGGTAGCCAAATAATTACAGGGTTTGCGCAGTAGACGACACCAGGAGCCAGTAGCCTTCTATCACCCAATCAACTGAGCGCTCACCGTAAACGCTATGCCATCGGGGTGTCCCTGACACATTCTTGGGATTTCTTTGGAAGGCTGGGCTGGGTATTTGCTGCTCGGTGGTGGTCGCGACATTAGCGGCTCGAGAATGCTAGATAGAAGCTAATTAATCGTATACCTGACAAGTTCGAGAGAGATGTTTGATTTGATCGTGTCTGTTCCAATGGCTTTTTGAAGGTGAATCGCCCCTGGTTTCTTAGACACCTCCGAGCCTCATAATGAGGCCCATCAGGAGGTGCCATGAGCAACCGGCATTATCCCGAAGAATTCAAGTTCGAAGCGGTCGGGAAAGTGATTGGCGTGGCCTGCGTGCTGCGAAAGTTGCCGATCGGACTGGCGGGGTTTCCTCAAGGCCAACAATCTCGTCAGCAGCATGAGTCGACACGGTAACTGCCACGACGAGAGGTTTTATAATCCCCTATTACCGAGTCAAGAGTTGCATAGCCAAGGACTTTTTTACTTCTCTTCAAGAAGGCCGTGCGAGACTGTAACTTGGGGGATAGTGGTCGGATTAATTAGTTCGGCGTTTAGGAGTTTCTCAAGATAATGACGTAATACGCCATATTCGAGAAAGCGGCTGTTTCTTTACCTGCTGGACATGGGGGCCTTGTCCACCGCACCGAGGCGCTTTTCGTAGGATGGGTTGAGCTTGCGATACCCATCGGGCCATGGTGATGGGTATCGCTTCGTTCAACCCATCCCACGGGGGCCGGAGAGCGTAGGAGCGGACTCCGTCCGCGATAGCCGGAACCACCGGCGCGGATCGCGGATGAGATCCGCGCGCCACCCACCCGCGCCATCCCATGTAGGAGCGCGCCCTGCGCGCGAATCGCGGGCAGGGCCCGCTTACAGGTGCAGTGGCCTATGCCGGAACGGGGCAGGCTTCGGTCCAGTTCTGCTTGTCGTTGATGAAGTTCACCAGCTCGCGCAGGCGGCCGTGGTCGCGGCCGTTGAAGGCGAAGGCCAGGCGGGTGAGCTGGGTGAATTCCGGCTCGTCCTTTTCCAGTTCGCCGCAGGCCTGTTGGTGGAAGCCGTCGTGCAGGCAGAGGTTGCCGAACTCCTCGTGCAGGCGCTGCATGGCCTGGTCGCTGAGGCGGTGGTTGAGGCGGATGACGAAGTTGTCCTTGAGCCAGCGGCTGGAGTGGAAGTTGCTGTAGAAGTGGGCGATCTCCCCCACCGCGTCCTCCACCGAGCGGGCCAGTTTCATCAGGTGCATGTCGCTGGCCAGGATGTAGCGGTTGTCCAGCAGTTGCTCCTGCATGAACTGCAGCGCCTGCTCCCAGTAATGCCCGCCGGGTTGGTCGAGCAGCACCACCGGCACCAGCGGGCTCTTGCCGGTCTGGATCAGCGTCAGCACTTCCAGCGCCTCGTCCAGGGTGCCGAAGCCGCCGGGGCAGAGCACCAGGGCGTCGGCTTCCTTGACGAAGAACAGCTTGCGCAGGAAGAAGAAGTGGAACGACAGCAGGTTGTTGGTGCCGGCCACCGTGTGGTTGGCCTGTTGCTCGAAGGGCAGGGTGATGTTGAAGCCCAGGCTGTTCTCCAGCCCCGCGCCTTCGTGGGCGGCGGCCATGATGCCGCCGCCGGCGCCGGTGACGACCATCAGGTCGTAGCGCGCCAGGGTGCGCCCCAGGTCCCGGGCCAGGGCGTACAGCGGGTGGTCCGGGGGCGTGCGCGCCGAGCCGAACACCGTGACCTTGCGCCGGCGCTTGAACTGCTCGAGGGTGGCGAAGGCGTGCTCCATCTCGCGCAGCGTCTGCAGCATGATCTTGGCGTCCCAGCGGTTGCGGTCGGCCTGGGCCATGCGCGCCACGGTGAAGAGCATCTCGCGGTACAGCGGCAGGTTCGGGCTGTTGCCCGGCGCGGCGAGGGCGGCCAGCTCCTCGACCTTTTGCGTCAGGTCGGTGCCGCTGGTCTGGAAGTGCCGGGAAAGGTAGTCCTCGGGTTCATAGGGCATGGGGATACTCCTTGTTCTTCAACCCCTTGTCGTAGGCGTGCGCCAGTCTGACATGCCGCCGATGACAGTCGGCGATGACCCTGTTTCAGATTGCGATACGGTCCCCCTGTTCGGGAATGTTGGCTTTCCAGTCGAGGCGTTCGAGCAGTGCCGCCTGCAGGGCATCCATCTTTTCCCGCTCGCCATGTATCAGGTATAGCTCGGGTTTGTTCTCGAAGTGGCCAACCCACTGAATCAATTGCGATTGTCCGGCATGGGCGGAGAAGCCGCCGAGGGTGTGGACCTTCGCCCGCACGGCGATGCGCTGGCGCAGCACGCGCACGCTCTCGGCGCCGTCGACGATGGCGCGGCCCAGGGTGCCCTTGGCCTGGAAGCCGGGGAAGACGATGTGGCACTCCTGGCGCCAGAGGTTGTGCTTGAAGTGGTGGACGATGCGCCCGCCGGTGCACATGCCGCTGCCGGCGATGATGATGGCGCCGCTCTTGATGCGGTTGATCGCCATGGAGTCTTCCGGCGTCTGCGTGGTGCGCAGCAGCGGCAGCCATTCGGACAGCTTCACGGTGCCGGTGCCGCGGATGTATTCGCGGTCGCTGTCGGAGAACTCGCCGGAGTGGCGCAGGTAGATATCGTTGGCCCGCGCGGCCATGGGGCTGTCGAGAAAGACCATCTGCTGCGGCAGGCGGCCTTCCTGGTAGAAGCGCCCGAGGTAGAACAGCAGGTCCTGGGTGCGGCCGACGGCGAAGGCGGGGATCAGCACGTTGCCGCCGTCCTTCTGCGCCTGTTCGAGGATGTCCGCCAGTTCCAGCAGCGTCTCGTTGTTGTCGCGGTGGTCGCGGTCGCCGTAGGTGGATTCCAGCAGCACCACGTCGGCGCGGCTCAGCGGCGTCGGCGTGCGCATCAGCGGCGAGCAGGTGTTGCCCAGGTCGCCGGAGAACACCAGGCGGCGCGTCAAGCCCTGCTCGTGGATCTCGATCTCGACGATGGCCGAGCCGAGGATGTGCCCTGCGTTGTGGAAGGTCACGCGGATGCCGGGCGCCACTTCCACGGTGCTGCCGTAGCTGACGCTGCGGCGCAGCTTCAGGGCCTTCTCGGTGTCTTCCACGGTGTAGATCGGGGTGACCGGCGGCTTGTTCAGGCGGGCGCGCCACTTGCTCTCCCACTCGGCGTCCTTTTCCTGGATGTTGGCCGAATCCATCAGCATCAGTTCCAGCAGCTCGCAGCAGGACTCGGTGGCATAGATCGGCCCCTTGTAGCCTTCCTTCGCCAGGCGCGGCAGCAGCCCGCTGTGGTCGATGTGGGCGTGGGAGATGACCACCGCGTTCAGGCTCTTCGGGTCGAAGGGGAAGGGCGTGCGGTTGCCGGCCTCGTTGTCGCGGGTGCTCTTGCCGTTGCTGCGGCCCTGGCGCATGCCGCACTCGAGCAGCACGCGCGCGCCGTCCCGGGTTTCCAGCAGGTAGCAGGAGCCGGTGACTTCCTGGGCTGCGCCGATGAAGGTGAGTAGGGCCATGGGGCCTCCTTAGCAGGATTCGGTATTTCAGACTCGCGTAGCTGGAACGAAATGGCGTTGATACAGGTCAGCGCCCCTCCCATCCGGCGACCTAGACTTCCCCCATAGCCCCAGGGAGAACGTCGAGCATGTCGCAGATACTGCCCAGTCCGGACGAACTGGCCGCGCACGCGGCGGAGCAGCCGGCATTCGCCGAATGGCTGAGCGGATACGGTCCGCTTGAGCATAGCGCGCTGACCCAGGCTGCGGTCTTCCGCGTGGCTCATCAATTGGTCCAGGCCGGCCTGCAGCCGGACCTGGCGAGCGTCTACCGGATGTTCCGCGCGCTGGACCGGCTGACCTGCGCCGGGCTCTGGCTGGTGGTGCACATGACCTACACGCGCCGTGTGCACCTGGATGGCACGCCGCTGCAGGCCGAGGACTTCAAGGCCAGCCCCGAGGGCCACACCGGCGGCGCCCTGAACATGGTGCCGGCCTACGCCGGCTACCTGGCGCTCAATGCCCTGACCGGCACCACCCGCGGCTGGCTGATGGGGCAGGGGCACTGCGTGGCGGCCATCGAGGCGCTCAACGTGCTGACCGCCAACCTGCACCCCGAGCAGGCGCGGCGCTACAGCATCGACGCCGCCGGCCTGGAGCGCCTGGTGCAGGACTTCTACAGCTACGCCCAGGCGCCGGACGGCAGCGTTGCCGCGCCCCTGGGCAGCCACGTCAACCCGCATACCGCCGGCGGCATCGCCGAAGGCGGCTACCTGGGCTTCGCCGAACTGCAGTACGCGCACCTGCCGCTGCCCGGCGAGACCCTGGTGGCCTTCCTCTCCGACGGCGCCGCCGAGGAGCAGCGCGGCAGCGACTGGATGCCGCGCTGGTGGCGCGCCGAGGACTGCGGCGTGGCCCTGCCGGTGATGATCGCCAATGGCCGGCGCATCGAGCAGCGTACCCAACTGGGCACCCGCGAGGGTCTGGAGGGCTTCAAGCACCACCTGAGCGGTTGCGGCTTCGACCCGCTGAGTTTCGATGGCCGCGACCCGGCCGCCTTCGTCTGCGCCCTCTGGGAGATGGAGCAGCGCCTGGCCCATCGCATTCACGAGAAGAACAGCGGCATCCTGCAGTACCCGCTGCCGATTCCCTACGGCATCGCCGAGACGGTCAAGGGCTTCGGCTTCTACGGCGCCGGCAGTAACGCCGCGCACAACCTGCCGCTGCCGGGCAACCCCCGCGAAGACGAGAACGCCCGTGAGCTGTTCAACCAGCATGCGGCGCGGCTGTGGGTGCCGGAAGCGGAGCTGGACGCCGCCTGCGCGCTGTTCACCGCGAGCCGCCAGGGGCGCCTGCTGGAGCGCGACAACCCGCTGGCGGTGCGGCGGCCCATCGAGCCCAGCCTGCCGGAACTGCACTACCGCAACGACCAGTGCTCGCCGATGCTGGCGCTGGACCGCTTCTTCAGCGAACTGTGCGCGGCGAACCCGGACCTGCGGGCCCGCGTCGGCAACCCCGACGAGCTGGCCAGCAACCGCCTGGGTGGCGTGCTCAAGGCGCTGAAGCACCGCGTCTGCCAGCCGGAGAGCGCGCTGGAGGCCATCGACGGGCGGGTCATCACCGCGCTCAACGAGGAGGCCGTGGTCTCCGCCTGCCTGGCCAACCAGGGCGGGCTCAACCTGGTGGCCAGCTACGAGGCGTTCTGCGTGAAGATGCTCGGCGCGGTGCGCCAGACGCTGATCTTCGCCCGCCTGCAGAAAGAGGCGGGGCGCCCGGCTGGCTGGCTCGGCTGGCCGCTGGTGGCCACCTCGCACACCTGGGAGAACGGCAAGAACCAGCAATCGCACCAGGACACCACCTTCTGCGAAAGCCTGCTGGGCGAGATGAGCGACATGGTGCGGGTGCTGTTCCCCGCCGACCACAACAGCCTGCTGGCGCTGCTGCCGCAGATCTACCGCAGCCGTGGCCAGCTCGCCTGCGTGGTGGCGCCCAAGCGCGAGCGGCCGAACCTGTTCGACCGGGCCCAGGCCGAACAACTGGCGCGCGATGGCGCCATCGTGGTGGAAGAACATCCCGGCAGCGATCCGTTGCTGCTGATCGCCAACGGCAGCTACCAGCTCGGCGAGATGCGCCGCGCCGTGGAGCGCCTGGCCGAGGCCGGCTACCCGTACCGCCTGGTCTACCTGCAGGAGCCCGGGCGCTTCCGCGCGCCGAGGGACAATTGGGAACTGGCGGCGGTGGCCGACGAGGCGTTGATCGAGCAACTGTTCCCGGACGCCTACGGGCGCCGCGTGCTGCTCACCCACATGCGCCCGGAAGTGGCGCGCGGGCATCTCTGGCCGATCCTGCCGGATGCGCTGCGCAGCTCGGTGCTGGGCTACCGCAACCGCGGCGGGACCCTCGACGAGCCCGGCATGCTGTTCGCCAACCGGGCCTGCTGGGGCGATGTGCTGGCGGCCTGCGCGCGCCTGCTGGAAGTACCGCGCAGCGCGCTGCTGACCGCCGAGGAGGTCGCGGCGCTTGCCGGCAAGGGGGATCCGCGGGCCCTGCGCTGAGGCGCCTCAGCGCTTCAGCGGCTTGACGAGGGAATCCAGGCTCTCGACCTTCAGCTCCAGCACAATCTGCATCAGGCGGCCCAGCTCGCCCTTGGGAAAGCTGTCATTGCGCTGGAACCACAGCAGGTACTCCTCCGGCAGGTCCACCAGCATGCGTCCCTGGTACTTGCCGAAGGGCATCGGCGTGCGGGCGATCTTCAGCAGGTTGAGCTTTTCCGACTCCAGCATGGCGCCGGCTTCACTTCTGCAGCTTGATGCGGCAGCTGCCGGCATCGAAGCGCTCGACGGCCACCGGGGCGTTGCTGTGGTACTCGGTGAAGTCGTAGGTGAGCACCGCGCCCTGGGCCAGCAACTGGCGGTAGCCGGTGTTGCTGCACACGCTGTCGCCCAGCTGGCTGCGCACGCTCTCGGGGTTGGCGCGCATCTTCGCGGCGTGGCTGGCGCGCACGCTGAGGTGGTTGATCAACTGGTTGCCTTCGACGGTATAGCCCTGGTCGAGGATGTCCTCGTTGATCGCGCGCGGAGTGCCTTCGCTGCTTTCCTTGGCGACTTTCTCCAGTGTCTTGGCCAGTTCGAAGTCCTTGAGCGACGCGGCGTGGGCCGCGGGCAGGACGAGGCAGAGGGCGAGGGCGGTTAGGCGCAGCATGGGCTTCTCCTGAAACGGGTGCGTATTCGACCGCGCGACGCCGGCACGGTTCGCCGGCGCCGCAAATCCCCATTGTCCCTGAAAACCGCCCGGCTGCCGAGCGGCCTTGGCGCGCAGGGGCTCTGTTACAATCGCCGCCCGCCGAGACTGCCCGCCCGAGCCACCGATGTCGCCTGCCCATCCCGCCACCAAGAACCATGCCGTCGCCCGCCTCCGCGCCGAGCGCCTGGCCCGTTGCGTGAAGCCCTTCGTGGCCCGCGGCTCGCGTTCGCCGCGCTGCGCCGGCTGCCGCCTGCGCCCGGACTACTGCATGTGCGCCTGGCAGCCGCAGGTGCAGGCCAACGCCGGCATGTGCCTGGTGATGTTCGATACCGAGCCGCTGAAGCCGAGCAATACCGGCTGGCTGATCGCCGAGACGGTGCCGGACACCTGGGCCTTCGGCTGGTCGCGGATCGAGGTCGACCCGGCCCTGCTGGCGCTGCTGGACGATCCGCAGTGGCAGCCCTACGTGGTGTTTCCGGGGGAGTTCGTCGCCGCCGAGCGGGTGGTGGAGAAGGTCGCGCCGCAACCCGGCAAGCGCCCGCTGTTCATCCTGCTGGACGCCACCTGGAACGAGGCGCGCAAGATGTTCCGCAAGAGCCCCTACCTGGACCGCTTCCCGGTGCTGAGCATCACCCCGGACGCGTTATCGCGCTACCGCCTGCGCCGCTCCAAGTTCGACGAGCACCTGTGCACCGCGGAAGTGGCGGCGCTGTGCCTGGGCCTGGCCGGCGACCAGCGCGCGGGGGATGCGCTGGATGCCTACCTGGACGTGTTCAGCGAGCGCTACCTGGGCGCCAAGCACCAGCGCGGCCTGGACGAGCAGAGCCCGGCGCACCAGGCCCTGCGGCCCTACACCGCGCTCTAGGGTTCAGGCCGCCGCGGCCTTCTTCTGCGGCCACAGCTGGGCCACCAGCATGCCGGCGAGCATCAGCGCGCAGCCGAAGTAACCGCGCGCGTGCAGGCTCTCGTCGAGGAAGATCGCCCCGGCGATGGCGGCGAACACCGCTTCCAGCGACAGGATGATCGCCGCGTGGGAGGCGATGGCGTGCTTCTGCGCGATCACCTGCAGGGTGAAACCGGTGCCGACGCCGAGCAGGCCGCCGTAGAGCAGTGCCGGGCCGGCCTGGACGATGGCGTCCCAGTGGATTTCCTCGAACACCAGCGCCAGCGCCATGCTCACCACCGAGCAGGTGACGAACTGCAGGAAGGCCAGGCGGATAGCGTCGTAGCGGCTGGCGAACAGGCCCACCAGCAACACGTGGCAGCCCCACACCAGCGCGCCGGTCAGTTGCAGCCAGTCGCCGGAGGCCACCTTGAAGCCCGGGCCGATGCTCAGCATGGCCATGCCGATCACCGCCAGCGCCGCGCCGAGCCAGGTGCCCGTGCCGGTGCGGTGGCCCAGCAGCAGGCCGAGCAGCGGCACGATGATCACGTACAGGCCGGTGATGAAGCCGGAGTTGGTCACGCTGGTGAACAGCAGGCCGACCTGCTGCAGGTTGATGCCCAGGGTCAGCGCGGTGCCGATGGCCAGGCCCGCCAGCAGCAGGCCGCGGTTGAACGGCTGGGCCCCGCGCCTGGCCGACCAGGCCAGCAGCGGCAGCAGCATCAGCGCGCCGAGGGCGAAGCGCAGGCCGGTATAGAGGAAGGGCCCGATGGCATCCATCCCCAGGCGCTGCGCGACGAAGGACACGCCCCAGATCATGGCGGTGACCAGCATCAGGATATCGGCGCGCAGGGCGTGGCTCTTCATGGTGTTCTCGGCAGGCAAAAAAAGAGCGCAACTCTGCCGCAAGCCGGGGACTTTGAAAAGCTGTCCATTCCGTCAGCGGGTGCGCCGGGAGTCGCCCGCATCTGCATTCTCGGCAGGCATCGGCCGATGCATTTGCGTACAATGCGCCAATCAGGTCACGACCTTTCCCATGCTGGCCCCGCCGTTATCCGCGGCCGGGATCGAGCCTGGCCATCAAGGAACTTACATGGCTTCCTATGAAATCCTGATCGCTGACGATCATCCGCTGTTCCGCAGTGCCCTGCACCAGGCCCTCACCTTGGGCCTGGGCCCCGAAGCGAAACTGGTGGAGGCGGCGAGCATCGCCGAGCTGGAAGCCAGGCTCAACGAGAAGGCCGACTGGGACCTGGTCCTGCTGGACCTGAACATGCCCGGCGCATACGGCTTTTCCGGCCTGGTGCTGCTGCGCGGGCAGTACCCGCAGATCCCGGTGGTGATGATCTCGGCCCAGGAGGACGCCGCCGTGGTGCAGCGCTCCCGCGAGTTCGGCGCCAGCGGCTTCATCCCCAAGTCCAGCGAGATGGCCACCCTGCAGCAGGCGGTGCGCGCGGTGCTCGACGGCGACGTCTGGTGGCCGCCGCAGGCCGACGCGGTGACCGAGCTGAGCGAGGAAGTGCGCGCCGCCAGCGCCGGCCTGGCGAGCCTGACGCCGCAGCAGTTCCGCGTGCTGACCATGGTCTGCGAAGGCCTGCTGAACAAGCAGATCGCCTTCGAACTGAGCGTTTCCGAGGCCACCGTCAAAGCCCACGTCACGGCGATCTTCCGCAAGCTCAACGTGCGCACCCGCACCCAGGCGGCGCTGTTGCTGCAACAGATGGAAACGGTTCCGGGCGCCTGATCGGCCGCCCGTGACCTTGGTTTCACACTTTCCTATGGCACCTGGTTTAGAGTGCCGCGTCTTTTTTCGCAGAGAGCCCTTCGTGACTTCTTCCCCCTTCAAGGGCCAGACCGGCCTGAAGCGCATCCTCAACGCCGCCGGCTACTCCATGGCCGGTTTCGTCGCCGCCTTCCGTGGCGAGGCGGCCTTCCGCCAACTGGTGCTGATCAACGTCATCCTCGTCCCGCTGGCGTTCTTCTGCGACGTCACCCGCGGCGAGCGCGCACTGATGATCGCCGTGTGCCTGCTGGCGCTGATCGTCGAACTGCTCAACTCGGCGGTGGAAGCGGTGGTCGACCGCGTCTCCCTGGAGCGCCACCCGCTGTCGAAGAACGCCAAGGACATGGGCAGCGCCGCGCAGTTCGTCGCGCTGAGCATCATCACCGTGACCTGGGCGGTGATCCTGCTGGGCTGAGCCCATGGGAGCAGGCGCGTAGGGCGTATGACCGTTCGCGGTCATACGCCGCTACACCGGCCTCGTGCCCGGCTCCTTGGTCGAGCCCGGAGTGCCCTGAAACAGGCACTTCGTGGCCAAACCCGGAGCGCGCCTGAAGCCAAGGCCAAACGGCGGATAACGTCGAACGTTATTCGCCCTACGCTCTACAAGGTGCGGAGAAATGCCGTCGTAGGATGGGTTGAGCGAAGCGATACCCATCACCACGGCAGCATGGGTTTCGCAGGCTCAACCCATCCTACGAAGAGCGTCCCGGCGTGGTCGACAAGACCGCCTCAGGGAATCATCGGCAGCACGATCTCGTCGCTGCGGCTGATGCCCGCCGTCTCGCTGCGGCACAGGTCGAGGAATTCGCGCATGGTCGCGGTCTGGTACTTCTGCCGGTGCCAGATGAAGTAGAACTGCCGGCGCAGGTCCAGCTGCGGGGTGTCCACCGGCACCAGGCTGCCGCGGCGGAAGGCGTCGCGCAGGGCCAGGCGCGAGATGCAGCCGATGCCCAGGCCCGACTCCACGGCGCGCTTGATCGCCTCGGTGTGCTCCAGCTCCAGGCGGATGTTCAGCGGCTCGATGTGATGGCGCATGGCCTGGTCGAAGGTCAGGCGGGTGCCCGAGCCCTGCTCGCGGAGGATCCAGGCCTCGCTGCTGAGCCGATGCAGGTCCACGGGCCCGGCGTTGGCCAGCGGGTGCTGCGGCGCGCAGAACACCACCAGCTCGTCCTCCATCCACGGCTGCACCTCGATGTCCGGGTGCTGGCAGTCGCCCTCGATCAGGCCCAGGTCCAGCTCGTAGTGGGCGATGCGCTGCACCACGTGGGCGGTGTTGTGCACGTGCAGGCGCACCCGGCAGTCCGGCTGGCGCTGCATGAAGGTGCCGATCAGCAGGGTGGCCAGGTAGTTGCCGATGGTCAGGGTGGCGCCCAGGTCCAGGGAGCCGAAGGCGCTCTTGCCGTTGAGCAGCGTCTCGATCTCGCTGCCGCGGTCCAGCAGCGCCACCGCCTGGGGCAGCAGCTGGCGGCCCAGGGCGTTCAGCGTCAGGCGCTTGCCGGCGCGGTCGAACAGCTTGCAGTCGAACTGCCGCTCCAGTTCGCCCAGGGCCGTGCTGGTGGCCGACTGCGACAGCGACAGCGCTTCGGCGGCGCGCGACACGCTTTCCTGCTGGGCCACGGCGACGAAGACTTCCATCTGGCGCAGGGTGAATTTCATCGGTTCGGCTGGCTCCGTGGCGGGCGAGGGGCGCGACATTCGGTCGCCCCAGGCGGGGCGGCAGGGGGCGTAAGCTGGCGCGCGCTGGCCGCCAGGCGTCCCTTATCTGCGTTTTGGATTAGCAATATCCAGATAATTTATTTTGCGGATATTCTCGCCCCCTATAAAATGTCGCGCAATCGCGCTACGTCCGGGATCTGCTGGGGTGCGCCACGAATCTCTAGGAGTCCTTGATGAGCAACCTGTACACCGAGCGCGTTCTCAGCGTGCACCACTGGAACGACACTCTCTTCAGCTTCAAGACCACCCGTAACCCGGGCCTGCGCTTCAAGACCGGCCAGTTCGTGATGATCGGCCTGGAAGTCAACGGTCGCCCGCTGATGCGCGCCTACTCCATCGCCAGCCCGAACTACGAGGAGCACCTGGAGTTCTTCAGCATCAAGGTCCCGGACGGCCCGCTGACCTCGCGCCTGCAGCACCTGAAGGAAGGCGACGAGCTGATGGTCAGCCGCAAGCCCACCGGCACCCTGGTGCTGGACGACCTCAAGCCCGGCAAGCACCTGTACCTGCTGAGCACCGGCACCGGCATGGCGCCGTTCCTGAGCGTGATCCAGGACCCGGAAGTCTACGAGAAGTTCGACAAGGTCATCCTGGTCCACGGCGTGCGCTGGGTCAGCGAGCTGGCCTACGCCGACTTCATTACCAAGGTCCTGCCGGAGCACGAGTACTTCGGCGACATGGTGAAAGAGAAGCTGATCTACTACCCCCTGGTCACCCGTGAAGAGTTCCGCAACATGGGCCGCCAGACCGACCTGATGCGCAGCGGCAAGCTGTTTGCCGACATCGGCCTGCCGCCGATGAACCCGCAGGACGACCGCGCCATGATCTGCGGCAGCCCGAGCATGCTGGACGAGACCAGCGAAGTGCTGAACGGCTTCGGCCTGCAGATCTCCCCGCGCATGGGCGAGCCGGGCGACTACCTGATCGAGCGCGCCTTCGTCGAGAAGTAAGCTGCCCGCAATTGAAGGAGCCCGCCACCCGGCGGGCTTTTTCGTTCATGGCGGACATGGGGAAATGCCGTGCGTAGGAGCGGGCCCTGCCCGCGAATCGCGCGCAGGGCGCGCTCCTACAAGGTGAGGTGGCGAAACGCTGGCGTAGGATGGGTTGAGCGAAGCGATACCCATCACCACGGTCCGATGGGTATCGCAAGCTCAACCCATCCTACGAAAAGCGCCTCGGCGCGCCGTACAAATTTATCCGCGATTAGAGGGGGCGGGTTGCACATCCAGTACCCGGATCACCCCTGCCTCGGGGTAATGCCAATGCACGTCCAGGTCCCACAGCCGCGCGCCGTAGCGGCGTTCCGGGGTGGGTTGCTGGTAGGCCGGGCGCGGGTCCTGGGCCAGGCACTGTTCGACCAGCTCGACCACCGGCTCGCCCAGACGCAGGGCCTGCTCGCGGGCCTGGGCCAGGGCGGTGTCGCTCCACTGCACCGGGATCGGCGCCGGCGGCGCCTCGGCTATGCCGTTGCGCGCGTCGGCCACGGCGTCGGCATAGGGCACGTAGGGCTTGATGTCGAGCACCGGGGTGCCGTCCAGCAGGTCGATGCCCGACAGCCACAGGCGCCCGGGCTCGACCTTCTCCAGGCGCACCACCGACTGGCCGATGCCGTTGGGCCGGTGCGTGGCGCGGGTGGCGAATACGCCCAGGGAGCGGTTGCCGCCCAGGCGCGGCGGGCGCACCTTGAGCCGCGGCTTGTCTTCCAGGGCCTGGTGGAAGAGGAACAGCAGCCAGACGTGGCTGACCTGCTCCAGGCCTTCCACCGCCTCGCCGCCGTCGAACGGCGGCAGCAGCTCCAGCACGCCCCGCGCCGCCGGGGCCAGCTGCGGCTGGCGCGGGATGGCGAACTTCTCCTTGAAGCAGGAACGGATATGGCCGATGGGGGAGACGGAGTAGGACATGGCGGCACGCGCATGGAGCAGGGGGCCGTCATGTTACCCGATCGGCACTGCAAACCCCGCCGCTTGCGTCATCGCTGGCGCCTGCGCAGCAACAGCCAGCCGTAGAAGGTGTCCAGGCCTGGTTTCGCTCCTCACCCCAGTCCTCTCCCGGAGGGAGAGGGAGCCGTTCGTGCCACCGGGGCCTCCGGCGTGGCCGATGAATCCAATCGCGGACAAAGTCCTACGTTCCAGGAAGCACGGCTTTTCGTAGGATGGTGTTGAGCGAAGCGATACCCATCAGCGCAACCGCATGGGTTTCGCAAGCTCAACCCATCCTACGAAGAGCACCTCGGCGCAAGACAAGTGCGTGGGCAGCCAGACCCAGGGCATGGCCGCCCGCGGCTCAGCGCCTGTCGCGCCGGACCAGGCCCTTGAGGAAATTGCGCAGCAACTGGTCGCCACAGGGACGGTAGTTACTGTGGCCGGGGGCGCGGAACAGCGCGTTGAGTTCCCCCTTGGTCATCACCAGCCCGGCGTCGTCGAGGATCGCCAGCAGGTCGTGGTCGCGCAGTTCGAAGGCCACCCGCAACTTCTTCAACACCAGATTGTTGGTCAGCGGCAGTTCCAGCGGTGGCAGCGGCCGGCTGTCGTCGCGGCCGCGGCGGTGGATGATCAGGCCGTCGAGAAAGCGCGCCAGCACTTCGTCCGGGCACTCGCGGTAACCGGGTTCGTCCTCGCGGGCCAGCAGCGCGGCGACTTCGGCCTCGTCCAGCGTCAATCCGGCCAGGCCGGCGATGGCGGCGACCTCGCGGTCGGCGATGTCGAGGCTGTAGCGCAGGCTGCGCAGGATGTCGTTGTTGAGCATCGGTAGTGTCCCGGTTGAAAGAAAAAGCCCCGCAAGGCGGGGCTTTCGGCGACTCAGGCCAGCTCGGCCCAGAGATCGTACTCGTCGGCATCGGTGATGCGCACGCGCACCTTGTCGCCCGGCTTCACGTCGAAGGTATCGATGTAGACGGCCCCGTCGATCTCCGGGGCGTCGGCCCAGGAACGGCCCACCGCGCCTTCGGCGTCCACTTCGTCGATCAGCACGTCGATTTCCTTGCCCACCTTCAGTTGCAGGCGCGCGGCGGAAATCGCCTGCTGGTGCGCCATGAAGCGCTCCCAGCGCTCCTGCTTGACGTCATCGGGCACCGGCTCCAGGCCCAGGTCGTTGGCCGGGGCGCCTTCCACCGGGGAGTACTGGAAGCAGCCGACACGGTCGAGCTGGGCCTCGGTCAGCCAGTCGAGCAGGTACTGGAAGTCTTCCTCGGTCTCGCCGGGGAAGCCGACGATGAAGGTCGAGCGGATGGTCAGCTCGGGGCAGAGCTCGCGCCACTTCTTGATGCGCGCCAGGGTCTTGTCCTCGAAGGCCGGGCGCTTCATGGACCTGAGCACTTTCGGGCTGGCGTGCTGGAAGGGGATGTCCAGGTAGGGCAGCAGTTTGCCCTGGGCCATCAGCGGGATGACGTCGTCGACGTTGGGGTAGGGGTAGACGTAGTGCAGGCGCACCCACACGCCCATGCTCGACAGCGCTTCGCACAGCTCCAGCATGCGCGTCTTCACCGGCTGGCCGTCCCAGAAGTCCAGCTTGTACTTCAGGTCCACGCCGTAGGCGCTGGTGTCCTGGGAGATCACCAGCAGTTCCTTGACGCCGGCCTTGACCAGGCGCTGGGCCTCGCTGAGCACGTCGCCCACCGGGCGGCTGACCAGCTTGCCGCGCATCGACGGGATGATGCAGAAGCTGCAGCTGTGGTTGCAGCCCTCGGAAATCTTCAGGTAGGCGTAGTGGCGCGGGGTGAGCTTGATGCCCTGCGGCGGCACCAGGTCGATCAGCGGGTTGTGCTCGGCCTTGGGCGGCACCACCTCGTGCACGGCGCTGACCACCTGCTCGTACTGCTGCGGGCCGGTCACGGCCAGCACGCTGGGGTGCACGTCACGGATGCTGTCCTCGGCCACGCCCATGCAGCCGGTGACGATGACCTTGCCGTTCTCGGCGATGGCCTCGCCGATGGCGTCCAGAGATTCGGCCTTGGCGCTGTCGATGAAGCCGCAGGTGTTCACCACAACGACGTCGGCGTCCTCGTAGGTGGGCACGATCTCGTAGCCCTCCATGCGCAGCTGGGTGAGGATGCGTTCGGAGTCGACCGTTGCCTTGGGGCAACCGAGGCTGACGAAACCGACTTTGGGCGTTGCGGTGGACATGGGCGGCTAACCTCTAAGGGCGCGCTGGCGGCGCCTCTGATCAAAAAGTGCGCAATTCTAGCGGCCGCCCGCGCGCTTGACCAGCCTCCGTGAGACAAGCTGCCGCAGTGGCCGGCGAAAGCGCCGGCAGACACAGGGTAAGGCCGCCAAACACCTTCTATAGTCACTCAGATCAGGTTTTCGTGGCTCTTGCATCGCGTGGCCCGTCGGCGCAGGATGCGCCGAATTTTTCCTAGAGGAATTTTGTTACATGTCCAACGCCAGCGCTGGAACCGCGGAGCAGCAGGAAAACCATTCAAGCTCCGCCCTGGGCATGATGGTGGCCGCGGTGGGCGTCTGCTACGGCGACATCGGCACCAGCCCGCTGTACACGCTCAAGGAAGTCTTCGTCGGCGGCTACGGCGTGCAGGTGGGGCACGACGCCATCCTCGGCATCCTCTCGCTGATCTTCTGGTCGCTGGTCTGGGTGGTCTCGATCAAGTACGTGATCTTCGTCCTGCGCGCCGACAACCAGGGCGAGGGCGGGGTGATGGCGCTGACCGCGCTGGCGCGCCGCGCTGCCCACGGCTACCCGAAGCTCAGTTCGGTGCTGGTGGTGCTGGGCCTGTTCGGCGCCTCGCTGTTCTATGGCGACAGCATGATCACCCCGGCGATCTCGGTGCTCTCGGCGATCGAGGGCCTGGAGATCGCCTTCGACGGCCTGGAGCACTGGGTGGTGCCGCTGGCGCTGATCGTGCTGGTCGGCCTGTTCCTCATCCAGCGCCATGGCACGGCGCGCATCGGCATCCTGTTCGGCCCGGTGATGGTGATCTGGTTCGTGGTGCTGGGCGCGCTCGGCCTGTACGGCATCTACCAGCACCCGGTGGTGCTGAACGCGATGAACCCGTACTGGGCGGCGAACTTCTTCATCGTCCACCCGGGCATCGGCGTGGCCATCCTCGGCGCCACCGTGCTGGCGCTGACCGGCGCCGAGGCGTTGTACGCGGACATGGGCCACTTCGGCCGCAAGCCGATTTCCCGCGCCTGGTTCGCTCTGGTGCTGCCGGGCCTGGTGCTGAACTACTTCGGCCAGGGCGCGATGATCCTCTACAACCCGGAGGCCGCGCGCAACCCCTTCTACCTGCTGGCGCCGTCCTGGGCGCTGCTGCCGATGGTGGCGCTGTCCACCGTGGCCACGGTGATCGCCTCCCAGGCGGTGATTTCTGGGGCCTTCTCGCTGACCCGCCAGGCCATCCAGCTGGGCTTCGTGCCGCGCATGTTCGTGCAGCACACCTCCAGCCAGGAGCAGGGGCAGATCTACATCGCCGGGGTGAACTGGGCGCTGATGGTCGGCGTGGTGCTGCTGGTGCTGGGCTTCGAGTCCTCCGCGGCGCTGGCCTCGGCCTACGGCGTGGCGGTGACCGGGACCATGCTGGTGACCACCCTGCTGATGGGCGTGGTGCTCTGGTTGCACTGGAAGTGGCCGCTGTGGCTGGCCATTCCGTTCTTCTGCCTGATGCTGCTGGTGGACGTGCTGTTCTTCTCGGCCAACCTGCCGAAGGTGGTGCAGGGCGGCGCCTTCCCGGTGGTGGCCGGTATCGCCCTGTTCATCCTGATGACCACCTGGAAGCGCGGCCGCCAGCTGCTGGTGGAGCGCCTGGACGAGGGCTCGCTGCCGCTGCCGCTGTTCATCGCCAGCATCCGCTCGCAGCCGCCGCACCGCGTGCAGGGCACCGCCGTGTTCCTCACCGCGCGCTCCGACGCCGTGCCCCACGCGCTGTTGCACAACCTGCTGCACAACCAGGTGCTGCACGAGCAGGTGGTGCTGCTCACCGTGGTCAACGAAGACAGCCCGCGGGTTGCCACCGACCGTCGCTTCGAGGTGGATGCCTACGGTGAGGGCTTCTTCCGCGTGCTGCTGCACTTCGGCTTCATGGAGGACCCGGACATCCCGGCGGCGCTGAAGTACTGCCACCTCAACGAGCTGGACTTCAGCCCCATGCGCACCACCTACTTCCTCAGCCGCGAGACGGTCATCCCGTCCCGGCGCATCGGCATGGCGCGCTGGCGCGAGGGGCTGTTCGCCTTCCTGCTGAAGAACGCCAACGGCAACCTGCGCTACTTCAACCTGCCGTTGAACCGGGTGATCGAGCTGGGGACGCAGGTGGAGATCTGACCGGCTTTATCGGGAAGACAAAGCGCGCCTTCGGGCGCGCTTTTTCGTTTTGGGGCCTCGCCAATCGACCGTGCGTGGGATCGGCCGATCGCGGACGGAGTCCGCTCCTACGGTTCCAGGATGCACGGCTTTTCGTAGGATGGTGTTGAGCGAAGCGATACCCATCAGCGCAACCGCATGGGTTTCGCAGGCTCAACCCATCCTACGGGGCTCCGTCCGCGATTCGCGCGCAGGTGTGGGATGGCGCGGTTACTCCGGCCGCGCCTCGCCGGCGCCGGGGAGCATGCGCACCAGGGTGTTGTCGCGGCTGATGAAGTGATGGAACAGCGCGGCGACGGCGTGCAGGCCGATCAGGAAGTAGCCGATGTTGCCGACGGTCTCGTGCACGGCCTTGACCTGCTTGGCCAGGTCCGGGTTCTCCGCCACCAGAGGCGGCAGTTGCAGGCCCCAGAAGGGGATCGGCTTGCCGGCGGCGCTGAGGATGGTCCAGCCGGCCAGCGGCAGGCCGATCATCATCGCGTAGAGCGCCACGTGCACGGTCTTGGCCAGCAGCATCTGCCAGGCCGGCGGGGCGGGCACGATCGGTGGGGTGGGGTAGATGAAACGGCCGATCAGGCGCAGCCAGACCAGGCAGAACACGCTCAGGCCGAGCATGAAGTGCCACTGGCTTAGCAGGGCGCGGGTGTCGCTGCCCTTGGGGTAGTTGCCCTTGAGTTCGATACAGGCGTAGACGCCGGCGATCAGCACCAGCATCAGCCAGTGCAGGGCGATGGACAGGCTGCCGTAGCGGCGCGGGTAGGGGGGCTGGCTCATGGAAACTCCTTCTCTTCAGGCTGTCCCGCTCGTGGCGGCGGGTCGGGGCAGCTTGCGTCCGCAGCCTGAAGCTGGGCTGAAGACGCAGCCAATGCCTGAAGTGTAAGCCAGCCTTCGGCTCAGGACTCGTTCGGCGGCACCTGGCGCGCGCGGATGGCGTTCACCAGGCGCTTGGCCAGGGCCGGGTAGTTCTCGTCGAAGTGATGGCCGCCGGGCAGTTCGAGGTTCTCGCCGATGGCCTGGGGCTGGGTGCAGCCGCTCTCGTCCTTCTCGTCGATGCCGTACACGCAGAGCACCTTGGGCCCGGGCATGCGCGCCAGTTCCGGGCCGGTGGCGGCTTCCTGGCCGGCCTTGCCCAGCCAGCCCTGCACTTCGATCTCGAAGCTGCCGCTGCGCGCCAGGGCCAGCAGCAGCACGGCGCTGACCTGCTGCTTGTCGGCCTCGGGCAGGCGGTTGTAGATGGCCGGCAGCACGTCGGCGCCGAAGGAGTAGCCGGCCAGCACGAAGTGGGTGGCGCCCCATTTCTCGCGGTAGTGCTGCATCAGCAGGGCGAGGTCGGCGGCGCTCTGCTCGGGGCTCTTGTGCTCCCAGAAGTAGCGCAGCGCGTCGATGCCCACCACCGGGTAGCCCAGCTCGGCCATCTGCCCGGCGACGTCGCGGTCCAGGTCGCGCCAGCCGCCGTCGCCGGAATAGAACAGGGTGACGGTGGGCGAGGGCTTGGCGGCCGGCACCTCGACCACCGGGAAGTCGTCGCCGCTGCCCTGGATCAGGCGCTTGAGCTGGTCGTCGAGGACCACCGGCAGGCTGTCGTAGTAGTTGGCGATGACGGTCTCCGCGTTCTGCTGGCTGCGGGCGAAGCGCGCGGTCCCGTCGTCCGGGTTGTCGTTCCAGGCCGCGGTCCAGTGGCCGTGGGGGGCGCTCTGCGGCAGCTTAGGCGCGGCGCAGTCGGGCTTGTCGAGGGCGAAGCCGACCGACAGGGCCTTGGCCTTGTCGCTGTTCTGCCCGGCCAGCCAGCGCCAGGCCCAGGCGCCGCCCTGGTGCACGCCGGCGACCAGGGTGGGCTGGGCGTCGAGCAGGTTCAGCGCGGCCTGCACGCGGTGCTGCTGGGCCACGCAATCATTGTCCGGGAAGAGGAACTGCACCACCCGGGCGCCATTGTCGTGGGCCAGGGCCAGCAGCTGGGCGTCGTCCAGCTTGTTGTCCTGGGGCACCGCCAGCAGCACGGTGGCGGTCGGATGGCGGGCGGGAATGGCCAGGCTCACCGGGCTGCCGTCGGGCAGCTTGCCGTGCTCCAGGCGCGCCTGGGACAGCGGGTGGAACCACAGCGCCACGGCTACGGCGGCAGCGGCGACTATCAGCAGCAGGACGATGGCCAACAGGCGCCAGCGACGTTTCGACATATCAGCGTTTCACCAGTCCGGACAGGCCGCCCGCGATCAGGGCGGCGGTATCGGCCAGCGCCACCAGCGGATCCAGTCCGGCGGGCACGGCCAGGTAGCGGGGTTCCCAGTCGGGCTGGAACTTGTCCTTGAAGCGACGCAGCCCCTGGAAGTTGTAGAACTGTTCGCCGCGGTGGAACACCAGCGCGCCCAGGCGCTGGGCCAACGGCGCGCCGCGGCGCGGCTGCAGGCCCGAGAGCGGCACCATGCCGAGGCTGAAGCGGGCGTAGCCGTGCTCCTTGTAGTGCAGGATCAGGCCGAGCATGAGGAATTCCATGGTCATCTTCGGCGCGTCCGGCACCACGCGCATCAGGTCCAGGCTGGCCAGCCCGTGGCTGGCGGTTTCCAGCAGGTTGACGAAGGCCACCGCGCGGCCCTGGTGGCGCACCACGGCGACGCGGAAGTAGCGCAGGTACTCGGGGGTGAAGCGGCCCAGGGAGAAGCCCTTCTCGCGGGTGGCCTTGCCGCCCAGCCAGGCGTCGGAAATCGCCCGCAGCTCGTCCAGCGGCGCCTGCCCGGCCTCGTGGAACTCGATGGCCAGGCCGTCGCGCTGGCCGCGGTTCCAGGTGTAGCGCAGGTCCTTCATGTCCTTGCCCTTGGCTTCCAGGTCGAAGCGCTGCAGGTCCACGCGCGCTTCCTCGCCGAGCTTGAGGGCGGTCAGGCCGATGTCCATGTAGAACGGCAGGTTCTCCGCGCGCACCTGGTAGAACACCGGGCGCGCGTGGTGCAGGTCGCACAAGTCGCGGAACTGCCAGATCAGCTCGGCGCGGGCCTGGGTCGGGCCGATCGGGTCGTACAGCGCCACCAGGCTGCGGCCGCGGCGGGCGTACATGAGGAAGGCGTCCTGGCTCGGGTGGAACAGCAGGGCCTTGTCGCCGGACAGCGCCAGGCCGCCGTCGGGCTGCTCGGAGCGGGCGAGGATGGCGGCGGCGCGGTCCAGTTCCTCGGGCGTTGGCTCGTGGATCGCTGGCGGCGAGGTGCGCAGCAGCCAGGTCAGGCCCACCGCGGCCAGCAGCAGGCAGCTGCCCAGCAGGGCGCGCAGGCCGCGCGGGGCGTCGGCGTCGAGGGCGAACTGCCACCACAGCTCGTGGCTGTAGGGCACGTCCTGGTAGGCGAAGAGGAACAGCCAGATGGAGCTGGCCAGCACGCAGCCGGCGGCGGCCAGGTACAGCGGCGAGAAGGGCACTTCCATCAGCCGGCTGCGGCGGTAGAAGGAGCGGCGGAATATCGCCAGGAGCAGGGCGGTGACGCCGAGAATCGACGCTTCCTCCCAGTCCACGCCCTTGAGCAGCGACAGCACCGCGCCGCTGAGCAGCAGCACCAGGGTGATCGCCCAGGCCGCCGACAGGCGCCGGCGCAGGCCCTGGGCCAGCAGCAGGCAGAGCACGCCGATCAGGCTGGCGGCGAAGTGCGAGGCGTCCACCAGGCGGTGCGGGACCAGGAAGTCCAGCTCCTCCAGGCGGGTGTCGATGGACGGGGTGGCGCCGGAGAACAGCAGGACGATGCCGGAAATGAACACCAGCACCGCCAGCACCGGCGCGGCCAGGCCGGAGGCCACGCGCATGGCCTGGCGCGCCAGGAGCATGCGCCGCGCCTCGACCACCAGCAGCAGCAGGCAGGCCAGCAGCAGCGGCAGCACCACATAGATGAGGCGGTACATCAGCAGCGCGGCGGCCAGGGGCGCGGCGCCGATCTGCCCGGAGAAGGCCGCCAGCAGGATCGCCTCGAACACCCCGACGCCACCGGGCACGTGGCTGAGCACGCCGGCGGCCAGGGCGATCATGTAGACCAGCAGGAAGGCGCCGAACGGCGGCGCCTCGGGCAGCAGCAGGTAGAGCACGGTGGCGGCGGCGGCCACGTCCAGCGCGGTGATCAGCAGCTGCAGCAGCGACAGGCGCAGGCCCGGCAGGCGCACCGAGCGTCGGCCGATGCGGATCAGCTGGCTGTCCGGCGACGGCTGTTCCGCCTCGCGGCGCCGCTCCATGCCGATCACCAGCAGCACGCAGAAGGCCAGGATCGCTACTGCCAGGACCGCTACCAGCCACTGCGGCAGGCGTAGCGCCAGGGCCGCGTCGGGCAGGTCGCTGAGCGCCGCCATGGCCGCCAGCACCGGCAGCGCGCAACCCAGGGACAGGCTGGCGAACAGCGTCATGCGCGCCACTTCCATGGCGTTCAGCCCGGCGCGGGCGTACAGGCGGTAGCGCACCGAGCCGCCGGAGAGCATCGACAGGCCCACCGCGTTGCCGATGGCGAAGGCGCTGAAGCCGCCGGTGAGCAGCGTCGGCAGCGGCAGCTTCACCCCGGCGAAGCGGGTGGCCGACCATTCGTAGCCGAGCAGGCAGACGAAGCCGGCCACGGTGGCGGCCAGGGCGCCGAGCAGGGCGTTGCCGGGGATGTCCAGCAGGGCGTCGTGCAGGGAATAGGGGTCGATGTCGCGCAGCAGGTGGTAGCAGGCCACCAGCGCCAGGGCGAACAGCAGCAGGGTGACGCCGACGCCGATGGCCTGGCGGTGGGCGCCGAGCCGTTCGATCAGGCGCGGGCGGGAAGGAGCGCTGGCAGTTTCCGGAGTCTCAGGCGCGGTGGAGTCGACGCGCATCGGGCACCTCAATGGCTGTTGCGCGACAGGTGGGGGCACCCGCGCGAATTCCCAAGTCCATGGGAACAAATGACTGCAATTATGGGGGCCGCGGCCTGGATCAGGCTCGGTCTTTTTCCGCTGTAACGAAAAAAGCCACTCCGCAGAGTGGCTTTTTTCTATGTTGGTTGCGGGAGCTGGATTTGAACCAACGACCTTCGGGTTATGAGCCCGACGAGCTACCAGACTGCTCCATCCCGCGCCGGCCATTCTACTCGGGATGAACACCCTGTCAATCGATTTCTGCTTTCCGATCAATTATTTAAATTGAGCGCAAACGAAAAAGGCCACTCCGAAGAGTGGCCTTTTTCTATGTTGGTTGCGGGAGCTGGATTTGAACCAACGACCTTCGGGTTATGAGCCCGACGAGCTACCAGACTGCTCCATCCCGCGGCGGCCATTCTACTCAGGACGGCCACCCTGTCAACCGTTTTTTCAGAAAAACTGGTTTTTCTTCAGATGCTTAGCGAAGCGGGGCCGCAGCGGGCGGGCGGCGCAGGCGTTCGCGCCGTTTTGCATTACCATGGAAGCCTTCAGCTAATGCGCAGGAACGGACGGGGTATCTCCTCCGAGTTCCGGCGCTATCCCCTCCGAGCAGGTTCCGCGTTGAGTTCCCGGCAGCGAAAGATCATCCACATCGATTGCGACTGCTTCTACGCCGCCATCGAGATGCGCGACGACCCGAGCCTTGCGGGCAAGCCGCTGGCCGTGGGCGGCTCGCCGGACAAGCGCGGGGTGGTCGCCACCTGCAACTACGAGGCGCGCGTCTACGGCCTGCACTCGGCCATGGCCATGCGCACCGCGGTCAAGCTGTGCCCGGACCTGACCATCGTGCGCCCGCGCATGGACGTCTATAAAGGCGTGTCGCGGGAAATCCACGGGATTTTCCGCGACTACACCGACCTCATCGAGCCGCTGTCCCTGGACGAGGCCTACCTCGACGTCAGCGACTGCCAGCAGTTTTCCGGCAGCGCCACGCTGATCGCCCAGGACATCCGCCGGCGCGTCTGGTCGTCGCTGGGCATCACGGTGTCCGCCGGGGTGGCGCCGAACAAGTTCCTGGCCAAGATCGCCAGTGACTGGCGCAAGCCCAACGGCCTGTTCGTGGTCACCCCGGAGCAGGTCGAGGACTTCGTCGCCGAACTGCCGGTGAAGAAGCTCCACGGCGTGGGCAAGGTCACCGCCGAGAAGCTGGCGCGCCTGGGCGTGCAGGACTGCCGGCAACTGCGCGACTGGTCGCGCCTGGCGCTGGTGCGCGAGTTCGGCGGCTTCGGCGAGCGCCTGTGGAACCTCGCGCGCGGCATCGACGAGCGCCCGGTGCAGGTGGACAGCCGGCGCCAGTCGATCAGCGTGGAGAACACCTTCGACCGCGACCTGCCCGACGTCGACGCCTGCCTGGCCGAGCTGCCCGGCCTGCTCGACGAACTGCAGCGGCGCATGCAGCGCCTGGACGCCAGCTACCGGCCGGGCAAGCCCTTCGTCAAGCTGAAGTTCCACGACTTCACCCAGACCACCCTGGAGCAGGCCAACGCCAGCCGCGACCTGGACAGCTACCGGCTGCTGCTGGCCCAGGCCTTCCAGCGCGGCGAGCGGCCGGTGCGGCTGATTGGCGTGGGCGTGCGCCTGGTCGACCTGCGTGGCAGGGCCGAGCAACTCAGCCTGTTCTGAGCGTTGCCGGCGTTGGGTAAAAGTCCGATCATGCGCAGCGCGTAGCCAGGGCCCCGAGCATGCGAATCCACGTCACCTTCACCGACCGCGTCGGCATCACCCAGGAAGTCCTGGCGCTGCTGGGCGCGCGCAACCTGAACCTGGACGCGGTGGAGATGGTGCCGCCGAACGTCTATATAGATGCCCCCGAGCTGCGCCAGGAAGTGCTCCACGAACTGCACGGCGCGTTGCTGCGGGTGCGCGGCGTGCTCTCGGTGCAGATCGTCGACATGCTCCCCGGCCAGCGCCGCAGCCTGCACCTGGATGCGCTGCTGGCGGCCATGGGCGACCCGGTGCTGGCGGTGGACGCCCAGGCCCGGGTGCTCCTCGCCAATCCGCGGCTGATCGACCTGTGCGGCCGCCAGCCGGCCGGCGAGTCGCTGTCCACCCTGTTCGACGAGCCGGGCCTGGCCGAGCACCTGATGGAGAAGGGCTTCCGCCTGCCGATGCACGAGGTCAGCCTGGGTGGCCAGCCGCTGCTGCTGGACGCCACGCCGATCCGCGGCACCGGTGACGCGCTGGACGGCGGCTTGCTCACCCTCTACCCGCCGAGCCGCATCGGCGAACGTCTGTCGCTGCTGCACCACGACCATGCCGAGGGCCTGCAGGGCCTGATCGGTCGTTCCGCGCCGCTGATGCAACTCAAGGCGCGGGTGCGCAAGGTTGCCGGGCTGGACGCGCCGCTGCTGATCCAGGGCGAAACCGGCACCGGCAAGGAACTGGTGGCGCGCGCCTGCCATGCCCTGAGCGCACGCCGCGAGGAACCCTTCCTGGCGCTGAACTGCGCGGCGCTGCCGGAAAGCCTGGCCGAGAGCGAGCTGTTCGGCTACGCCTCCGGCGCCTTCACCGGCGCCCAGCGCGGCGGCAAGCCGGGCCTGCTGGAACTGGCCGACCGCGGCACGGTGTTCCTCGATGAAGTGGGCGAGATGTCGCCCTACCTGCAGGCCAAGCTGCTGCGCTTCCTCAGCGACGGCTGCTTCCGCCGCATCGGCGGCGAGCGCGAGGTGCGGGTGAACGTGCGGGTGCTCTGCGCCACCCACCGCAACCTGGCGAAGATGGTCGGCGAAGGCAGCTTCCGCGAAGACCTCTACTACCGCCTCAACGTGCTCAACCTGCAGGTGCCGCCGCTGCGCGAGCGCGGCCAGGACATCCTGCTGCTGGCCGAGCACTTCCTGCGCCTGGCCTGCACGCAGATCCAGCGCCCGCCGTGCCGGCTGGCGCCGGAAACCCATCCGCTGCTGCTGGGCAACCGCTGGGCCGGCAACGTGCGCCAGTTGCAGAACAAGATCTTCCGCGCCGCGGCCATCGGCGAGGGCGAGGTGATCGGCGTCGAGGACCTGGAAGTGGCCGGCACCGAACTGGACACCCGCCAGGCCGCCGACGAGGAGGTCACCAGCCTGGAGGAGGCCGTACAGCAGTTCGAGAAGTCGCTGCTGCAACGGCTCTACGCGGCCTACCCCTCGACGCGCCAGTTGGCCGCGCGGCTGCGCACCTCGCACACCGCCATCGGCCAGCGCCTGCGCAAGTACGGGATCGGCGAGCGCTGAGAGTGGAACGATTTCGCTCCGGTGGAGCGTTTTCGTTCCATTTGGCGGCGGCCGCGCCAGCCGGGGCCCTGATGCGCTAAAGGCCAGGAGACTGGTTGGTTTTTGTGGAATGATTTCGTTCCAAAGGCTGGATCGCACCTGGCGGTTATATTGATCAACTAATTGATTTGTAAGTGTTTTATTGGTTTTGGCATCGCCCTTGCTCTCGTGCCGGGAAAAATCGCGAGCCACCCGACGGCTCGATTCGAGACCAAGAGGACGACCCATGACCACCCTGCGCTTCACACCCGACCATGAATGGCTGCGCCTCGAAGCTTCCGGCGAAGTGACCGTCGGCGTCACCGACTATGCCCAGGAGGCCCTGGGCGACGTGGTCTACGTCCAGCTGCCGGAGCTCGGCCGCCATGAGCAGGGCGCCGAAGTGGCGGTGCTGGAGTCGGTGAAGGCCGCCAGCAACATCGTCATGCCGCTGGCCGGCGAGGTCACCGAGGTCAACCCCGCGCTGATCGACGGCCCGGAGCTGGTCAACCAGGCGCCGCTGGCCGACGGCTGGTTCTTCCGCATCCGCCTGGATGACGCCGCCGCCCTCGACACCCTGATGGACCAGGCCGGCTACGAAGCCTACCTGTCCGCCCGCGCCTGAACCGGGGAGCCCGCATGAGCAAGGTCCAACTGAGCACCAGCAACGAATTCATCGCCCGCCACATCGGCCCGCGCGAGGCCGACACCCAGGCCATGCTCGAACTGGTCGGCTACGCCAGCCTCGACGCCCTGACCGACAGCGTCATCCCCAACAGCATCAAGGGCACCAGCGTGCTCGACGGCAGCGCGGGGCAGGGCGAGGCCCAGGCCCTGGCCGACCTGCGCGCCATCGCCGCGCAGAACCAGCTGCTGCGCAACCACATCGGCCAGGGCTACTACCCCTGCCACACCCCGGCGCCGATCCTGCGCAACCTCCTGGAAAACCCGGCCTGGTACACCGCCTACACGCCCTACCAGCCGGAAATCTCCCAGGGCCGCCTGGAAGCGCTGCTGAACTTCCAGACGTTGATCGGCGACCTCACCGGCATGCAGATCGCCAACGCCTCGCTGCTGGACGAAGCCACCGCCGCCGCCGAGGCCATGACCTTCTGCAAGCGCCTGTCGAAGAACAAGGCCGCCCAGGCGTTCTTCGCCTCCATGCATTGCCACCCGCAGACCCTCGACGTGCTGCGCACCCGCGCCGAGCCGCTGGGCATCGAAGTGGTGGTCGGCGACGAAGCCGCGCTGCAGGACTTTTCCGCCTACTTCGGCGTGCTGCTGCAATACCCGGCCAGCACCGGCGCGGTCATCGACTACCGCGAGCTGATCGAGCGCGCCCACGCCGCCGGCACCCTGGTGGGCGTGGCCGCCGACCTGCTGGCGCTGACCCTGCTCACCCCGCCGGGCGAATTCGGCGCCGACGTGGTCCTCGGCAGCGCCCAGCGCTTCGGCGTGCCGCTGGGCTTCGGCGGCCCGCACGCGGCCTACTTCGCCACCCGCGACGCCTTCAAGCGCGACATGCCCGGCCGCCTGGTGGGCATCTCCATCGACCGCTTCGGCAACCCGGCGCTGCGCCTGGCCATGCAGACCCGCGAGCAGCACATCCGCCGCGAGAAGGCCACCAGCAACATCTGCACCGCCCAGGTGCTGCTGGCCAACATCGCCAGCATGTACGCCGTCTACCACGGCCCGCAGGGCCTGAGCGACATCGCCCGGCGCGTGCACCGGCTGACCGCCATCCTCGCCGCCGGCCTGGCGCAGCTGGGCCACAAGGTCGAGCAGGAATACTTCTTCGACACCCTGAGCGTCGCCACCGCGCGCCCGGCCGCCGAAGTCCATGCCGCCGCCCAGGCCGCCGGCATCAACCTGCGGGTGATCGACGACGGCCGCGTCGGCGTCTCCCTCGACGAGACCTGCGAGCAGGCCGCCGTCGAAGCCCTGTGGGCGGTGTTCGCCGCCGGCCAGACGCTGCCGGACTTCGCCGCCCTGGCCGCCAGTGTCGGCGACCAGTTGCCGCAAGCGTTGCTGCGCACCTCGGCCTTCCTGCGCCACGAGGTGTTCAACCGCTACCACTCGGAAACCGAGCTGATGCGCTACCTGCGCAGGCTGGCCGACAAGGACCTGGCGCTGGACCGCAGCATGATCCCGCTGGGCTCCTGCACCATGAAGCTGAACGCCGCCAGCGAGATGATCCCGATCACCTGGGCCGAGTTCGGCAACCTGCACCCCTTCGCCCCGGCCGAGCAGGCCGCCGGCTACCGGGCCATGACCGCGGAACTGGAGGCCATGCTCTGCGCCGCCACCGGCTACGACGCCGTGTCGCTGCAGCCCAACGCCGGTTCCCAGGGCGAGTACGCCGGCCTGCTGGCCATCCGCGCCTACCACGCCAGCCGTGGCGAAGGTCACCGCGACATCTGCCTGATCCCGTCCTCGGCCCACGGCACCAACCCGGCCACCGCCCAGATGGCCGGCCTGCGCGTGGTGGTCACCGCCTGCGACGCGCGCGGCAACGTCGACCTGGCCGACCTCAAGGCCAAGGCCGAGGAACACCGCGAGCGCCTGGCGGCGATCATGATCACCTACCCGTCGACCCACGGCGTGTTCGAGGAAGCGGTGCGCGACATCTGCGCCATCGTCCACGACAACGGCGGCCAGGTGTACATCGACGGCGCCAACATGAACGCCATGGTCGGCCTGTGCGCGCCGGGCAGGTTCGGCGGCGACGTCTCGCACCTGAACCTGCACAAGACCTTCTGCATCCCCCACGGCGGCGGCGGCCCGGGCGTCGGCCCGATCGGCGTGAAGGCGCACCTGGCGCCCTTCCTGCCCGGCCACGGCGAGCAGCTGGAGCGCAAGCAGGGCGCGGTGAGCGCGGCGCCCTTCGGCAGCGCCAGCATCCTGCCGATCACCTGGATGTACATCCGCATGATGGGCGGGCAGGGCCTCAAGCGCGCGTCCCAGGCGGCCATCCTCGGCGCCAACTACATCGCCCGCCGCCTGGAAGAGCACTACCCGGTGCTCTATACCGGTGAGAACGGCCTGGTGGCCCACGAGTGCATCCTCGACCTGCGCCCGCTCAAGGAAACCAGCGGGATCAACGTCGACGACGTGGCCAAGCGCCTGATCGACTTCGGCTTCCACGCCCCGACCATGTCCTTCCCGGTGGCCGGCACGCTGATGGTGGAGCCCACCGAGAGCGAGTCGAAAGAGGAGCTGGACCGCTTCTGCGACGCCATGATCCGCATCCGCGAGGAAATCCGCGCGGTGGAACGCGGCGAGCTGGACAAGGACGACAACCCGCTGAAGAACGCTCCGCACACCGCGGCGGAGCTGGTTGGCGAGTGGTCGCACCCCTACAGCCGCGAGCAGGCGGTGTACCCGCTGGCGAGCCTGGTGGACGGCAAGTACTGGCCGCCGGTGGGCCGCGTGGACAACGTCTACGGCGACCGCAACCTGGCCTGCTCCTGCCCGTCGATCGCCGACTACCAGGACGCGTGAACCCTTAAGTCCCTGTGCCCGCTCCTGCGGGCGCCGTGGCCGCGGTGGGCGCCGGATGCGCCGGCGCGGCCTTTTTTTCGCCAAGGAGACGCCATGAGCCTCGCCAAGACGCCGCTGTACGACCTGCACCTGGAACTGGGTGCGAAGATGGTTCCCTTCGCCGGCTACGAGATGCCGGTGCAATATCCGCTGGGCGTGCTCAAGGAGCACCTGCACACCCGCGCCCGGGCCGGCCTGTTCGACGTGTCGCACATGGGCCAGCTGCGCCTGCGCGGCGCCGACGCCGCTGCTGCGCTGGAAAGCCTGGTGCCGGTGGACATCCTCGACCTGCCGGTCGGCCAGCAGCGCTACGCGCTGTTCACCAACGCCGAGGGCGGCATCCTCGACGACCTGATGGTGGCCAACGCCGGCGACCACCTGTTCCTGGTGGTCAACGCCGCCTGCAAGGACCAGGACCTGGCGCACCTGCGCCAGCACATCGGCGCGCGCTGCGAGATCGAGTCGCTGTTCGACAGCCACGCCCTGCTGGCCCTGCAAGGCCCGGCCGCGGCCGAGGTGCTGGCGCGCTTCGCCCCAGCGGTGAAGGACCTGACCTTCATGCAGGTAGCGAGCGTCGAGCTGCTGGGCGCGCAATGCAACGTCAGCCGCTCCGGCTACACCGGCGAGGACGGCTACGAGATTTCCGTGCCCGCGGCCCACGCCGAAGCCCTGGCCCGCGCGCTGCTGGCCGAGGAAGAAGTGCAGCCGATCGGCCTCGGCGCGCGCGACTCGCTGCGCCTGGAAGCCGGCCTGTGCCTGTACGGCCATGACATGGACAGCGCCACCACCCCGGTGGAAGCGAGCCTGGGCTGGGCCATCTCCAAGGTGCGCCGCGCCGATGGCGAGCGTGCCGGCGGCTTCCCCGGCGCCGAGCGCATCTTCGCCCAGCAGCGCGAAGGCGTGGCCAGCAAGCGCGTCGGCCTGCTGCCGCAGGAGCGCGTGCCGGTGCGTGAAGGGGCGGAGATCGTCGACGCGGATGGCGCGGTGATCGGCAAGGTCAGCAGCGGCGGCTTCGGCCCGAGCCTGGGCGCGCCGGTGGCCATGGGCTACGTGGCCAGCGCCCATGCGACGCTGGACAGCGAAGTCTTCGCCATGGTGCGCGGCAAGCGCGTGCCGATGAAGGTGGCGCGCACGCCGTTCGTGCCGCAGCGGTATTACCGCGGCTGAAGAGCATCGCGGACGGAGTCCGCTCCTACGAAAAGCGGGGTAGGGCGTATGACCGTTCGCGGTTATACGCCGTAGTTCCGAGCGCCATGGTCATGCGGGTGCGAAATGAAGCGTCCGAACGGCGGATAACGCCGCAGGCGTTATGCGCCCTACGGTCGATGTGTCCGACCTCAAGGCTCTTTCGCGAAGATAAAAAAAGGCCGCTTTCCCCTGCCTGAGTTGAAGAAAGCGACCTGGAAGAACGGATGTTTCGATGGGGTATTACACGAAGAACCGCGCGGAACCTCTCAGCGTGCCGTGATCACCGACAGCTTGGTGATCCCGGCCTTTTCGATCGAGGCCATGGCCTTGGCCACCTGGCCGTAGTTCACACCCTCGTCGGCCTGCAGCTGCACGCGCAGTTCAGGTTCCTTGGCCTTGGCCGCCTCCAGGCTGCCCTGCAGCAGCTCGGGCTGGATTTCGTCCTTGTTGATGAACCACTTGCCGGCGCCGTCGATGCTCACCACCAGCGGATCCTTCTGTTCCGGCGGGGCCACCGATTCGGTCTTGGGCAGGTTGATCGGGATGGCGTTGGTCAGCAGCGGCGCGGTGACGATGAACACCACCAGCAGCACCAGCATCACGTCCACCAGCGGGGTGACGTTGATCTCGGAAAGAACCTCATCGCTGTCCTGGGTCGAGAAGGCCATGTCAGCTCGCCTCCTTCACGCTTTTGCCGCCGGCCACCGGCTTGCGGGCCGTGGCGGGGTGCACGATGACGCGGAAGGCGCTCTTCTGGGCGAGGCTGTAGAAGTCGTGGGCGAAGTCGTCGAGGTCGGCCGCGGTGAGCTTCAGGCGGCGCAGGAAGTAGTTGTAGACCAGCACCGCGGGCACGGCGACGGCGATGCCCACGCCGGTGGCGATCAGTGCCGAGCCGATCGGGCCGGCCACGGTTTCCAGGCTCGCCGAGCCCGCGGCGCTGATGCCCTTGAGCGCTTCCATGATGCCCCACACGGTGCCGAACAGGCCGATAAAGGGCGAGGTGGAGCCGATCGAGGCGAGCACCGCCAGGCCCGATTCCAGGGAGCGGCGCTCGCGCTGGATCTGCTGGCGCAGGGCGCGCTCCAGGCGGTCCTGGTGGTTGATCGACTGGGCCAGGTCATGCTGGTTGCCGTCCGGCACCTGGATGGCGGCGAAACCGGCCTGGGCCACGCGGGCGCCGGCGCCGGGCTGGCCGGCGGACTGCTCGCCGGCCGATTCGAGGCTGGTGGCACCCCAGAACTGCTTCTGGAAGCGGCGGTCCTGGGATTTCTGCCGGCCGAACTGGATGCCCTTGACCAGGGCCAGGCTCCAGGTGAGGACGGAGAAGCCGGCCAGCAGCCAGATCACCGCGCCTTCGACGGATTCCACGGGGTTGAGGGGCAGACTCATGGGGTTCTCTCCTGTGCGAACGGATCGCAGATCAATTCAGTTTGAAGTCGATGGGCACGCTGACCCAGCCGTCCTGGGCCACGTCGCCGCGTTTGGCGGGTACGAACTTCCAGCGTTGCACGGCCTTGATCGCCGCCTGGTCGAGGGCCTCGCGGCCGCTGGAGGTCTGCACCTGGATTTCGCTCGGGCCGCCGCTGGCCAGCACGTGGACGCGCAGCAGCACCGTGCCTTCCCAGCCGCGGCGCTGCGCCAGGGCCGGGTATTCCGGCGCCGGGTTGTGCAGGTAGCCGGCGTGGGCCGAGGGTGGCGTGACCGGGGCCGGCGCCGGTGGAGCCGGGGGCGCGGGCGGCGCCGGCGGGGTTTCCGCTTTGGGCGGCGCGGGCGGCTGTTCCACCGGCTTGGGTTTGGGCTTGGCCACCGGTTTCGGCTTGGGCTTGGGGATCGGCTTGGACGGCGGCGGTTTCACCGCGTTCTCGTCCACCACGGGCGGCGGCGGTTCCTCCACCACCGGCGGCGTCTGCTCGGGTGGCGGCGGTTCCACCACCGGCGGGGTGGGGGCGCTGAATTCGATGGTCATGGGCGGTACCTGCGGCGGCACCTCGGGCAGCCTGGGCGTGGGCTGCTGGCTCAGCCAGTAGGCCACGGAGCCATGCAGGGTCAGGACCAGCAGGCCGAGCAGCAGCGCTTCGCGGCGGCCCAGCACACTGTGTTTCGCCGGCACGTGGCGCACCAGCTGCAGGGGCGGGCGCAGCGGCCGGCCCAGCTCGACCATATCGCCACCGGGCGCGTGGCGCAGGAGCGGGTCCTGCGCGACGGCGGGCTGGGGGTTGGCCATGGACGATCTCCTCGGGTTTCTAGCGAAAGCGCGGCACCGTGGAGGTGCCGGGTACGGGCTGGATGATTGAGGGAGCGCCTTAGCTATTAAAGTAATTGTTTGCCTTATTTAAATTTCCTTAAGGAATAAGTGATTCGTGCGGATCGCTGCAGGCGGCGTGGCACTAGGGTTTGGCCGATCCGCTGGAAGCCTTCATGCCTTTGCGGCATGAAAAATATGCCCGCAGGGCTGGGCGCCGGAGCCCGTTCCAGAGCCTTCGCGACAGGGCGTCGCCAGGTGCCCCGAAACCATCGCCGTTGCCGAGTCCCACACCCAGGCCCGCGCCAGCCCGCGGCCGCCTGGCGCTTGCCTCCCGGCGGCTTTCCCCGCAAGATCGCGCGCTCGCTTTCGCGGCGATGTAAAATCGCCCCCACAGCTGGTCGTACCCCGCAGGTGCAGTGAAGACATGACGCAGATATCCGAACGCCTCCTGGTCCAGGCCCACCTCGCCGCCAAGCAGCCCCGTGTGCTGAGCGCGCAGGAAGAGGCCGAGTACCGCGCGGCCATCGCCGCCGAGCTGAAGGCGCAGAACGCCGTGCTGGTGGCGCACTACTATTGCGACCCGGTGATCCAGGCCCTGGCCGAGGAGACCGGCGGTTGCGTCTCCGACTCCCTGGAGATGGCCCGCTTCGGCAACCAGCACCCGGCGCAGACCGTGGTGGTGGCCGGGGTGCGCTTCATGGGCGAGACGGCGAAGATCCTCAACCCCGAGAAGCGCGTGCTGATGCCGACCCTCGAGGCCACCTGCTCGCTGGACCTGGGCTGCCCGGTGGAGGAGTTCTCGGCCTTCTGCGACCAGCACCCGGAACGCACCGTGGTGGTGTACGCGAACACCTCGGCGGCAGTGAAGGCGCGCGCCGACTGGGTGGTGACCTCCAGCTGCGCGGTGGAGATCGTCGAGCACCTGATGGACAACGGCGAGCCGATCCTCTGGGCCCCCGACCAGCACCTGGGCCGCTACATCCAGCGCGAGACCGGCGCCGACATGCTGCTCTGGGACGGCGCCTGCATCGTCCACGAGGAGTTCAAGGCCAAGCAGCTGGAAGACCTCAAGGCGCTGTACCCGGACGCGGCCATCCTGGTCCACCCGGAATCGCCCGAGGCGGTGGTAGAGCTGGCCGACGCGGTGGGTTCCACCAGCCAGTTGATTAAGGCCGCGCAGACCCTGCCGAACAAGCGCTTCATCGTCGCCACCGACCGCGGCATCTTCTACAAGATGCAGCAGCTGTGCCCGGACAAGGAATTCATCGAGGCCCCCACCGCCGGCAACGGCGCGGCCTGCCGCAGCTGCGCGCACTGCCCGTGGATGGCCATGAACACCCTGGAACGCACCCTGGCCTGCCTGAAGGAAGGCAGCGGCGAGATCTTCGTCGACCCGGCGCTGATCCCGCGGGCCATCCGCCCGCTCAAGCGCATGCTGGAGTTCACCCAGGCGGCGAGGCTGAAGGTGGCGGGCAACGCCTGAGCCTTCCAGCGGAGATGAAAAAGCCCGGCGATGCCGGGCTTTTCTTTTACTGGAGCGGGCCCTGCCCGCGATTCGCGCGCAGGGCGCGCTCCTACAGGGGAATGGCGCGGGTGGGGCGGCGTAGGAGCGGATCTCATCCGCGAATCGCGCCGGGACGTCCGGTTATCGCGGACAAGGTCCGCTCCTACGGGGGACGCCATGCCTCATGGTGAGTTGTAGGAGCGGGCCCTGCCCGCGATTCGCGCGCAGGGCGCGCTCCTACAGGGGAATGGCGCGGGTGGGGCGGCGTAGGAGCGGATCTTATCCGCGAATCGCGCCGGAACGTCCGGCTATCGCGGACAAGGTCCGCTCCTACGAAGAGCCCGCAATCGCTTCTACGACCGCGATCCGGTTAACCGCGCATCATCTCCTTGAGGATCTTCTCCTGCTCGCGGAACGCCTGTTGGCGCGCGTCCAGCTTGGCCGCCAGGGTGAAGTTGCCGCCGGCGCGGCGCTTGGCGAAGTCCAACTGCTCGATGGCCGAGGGGTAGTCGCCGGTCAGCGCCAGGTACTCGGCGCGGGCCTGGTGCACGCCGATGGCGTTGCCGTCGATGGTGCGGGCGTCGGCCAGGCGGCTCCAGACGTCCGGGTCCAGCGGGCGGTCCTGGGTCAGCTTGATCAGGATCTTCTCGGCGTCGGCGGCCTTGTTCTGCTTGAGCAGGATGTCGGCCTGGGCCTGGACCAGCGGGTAGTTGCCGGGGTACTGGCCGAGCAGGCGCTGTACCCGGGCGAGAGCGTCGCCGAGCTTGTTCGAGGTGATGTCCAGGTCGACCTGGGCCAGGTTGTAGGCCACGTCGTTGGGCGCCTTGGCCAGCAGCGGCTGGAGGGTGGCGCGGGCGTCGTTGAGCTGGCCGACGCGGATCTGCGACAGCGCCAGGCCGTAGCGCGCGGCGTCGAGCTTGGGATTGTCGTCGAGCATGGCGCGGAAGCGCTTGCCGGCGATGCCCGGGGTTTCCTCGAAGAGCAGCTGTACGCGGGCGCGCATCTGCTGGTAGCGCAGCGAGTCTTCCTTGCCGCCCTGCGGGTACTGCTCGGCGCGGTTGCGGGTGTCGGCGATACGCGAGTCGGTCACCGGGTGGGTGAGCAGGAACTCCGGCGGCCTGGCGTCGTAGCGGTACTGCCGCGCCAGGCGCTCGAACATGGTCGGCATGGAGCGCGGGTCGTAGCCGGCGCGGACCATGTTGGTCACCCCGACGCGGTCGGCCTCCTGCTCGTTCTGCCGGGAGAAGCGCAGCTGGTTCTGGATCGCCGCCGCCTGGGTCGAGGCGATGGCGGCGATGCCGGCATCCCCGGCGCCCGCCGCCGCGGCCACGATGCCGGCGAGCATCGCCGCCATCACCGGCAGCTGCATCTGCTTCTGCGCTTCCAGGCCGCGGGCGAAGTGGCGCTGGATCAGGTGGCCGAGTTCGTGGGCCAGCACCGCGGCGTACTCGCCTTCGGTCTGGGCGTAGAGGAACAGGCCGCCGTTGACGCCGATGACGCCGCCGGGGGCGGCGAAGGCGTTGATCTGCGGGTCCTTGATCAGGATGAAGGCCAGGCGATGGTCCTGCAGGTCGCTGGTTTCCGCCAGGCGGTAGACGCTGCTTTCGACGAAGTCCTTGAGCTGGGTGTCGTTGATCGAGTCGACCTGGTTGCGCAGCATGCTCAGCCAGGCGCGGCCGAGCTGGAACTCCTGTTCCGGCGAGACGATGGACGAGCTGGCGTCGCCCAGGGCGGGCAGGTCGTCGGCCAGGGTGGGCATGGCCAACAGGCAGGCAAGCGACAGCAGGGCGGGGCGCAGTACTTTCATGTACAGGGAGCTCGTTCCGGGAAAGGCTCTACTTTAGCCGCAGGTCGTCGCCCATGCCTAGGTCGGGGCGGCGCCCGGCGGCCGTCTGTGCGAAGGCCGTCCAACCCTTGTAGGCCGCGCGCCTGAAGGATCGCTTAAGGCCGCGTGCGCGCCGGCCCCTGGCGGCTTTTCCAACGGATTCGGTATTCTTGGGCGCCCATCTCGGAGTGCTTCGCCATGCCACCTGTCTCGTCCGCCGAAATTCCTTGTGACGCGGAACTGGACGCCAGCGGTCTCAATTGCCCCTTGCCCCTGCTCAAGGCCAAGCTGGAGCTCAACCGCCTGGCCAGTGGCCAGGTGCTCAAGGTGACGGCCACCGATGCCGGCTCGCAGCGCGATTTCCGCGCCTTCGCCCAGCTGGCCGGGCACCAGTTGCTGCATGAAGAGGTCGAAGACGGCCTGTACCGCTACTGGTTGCGCAAGAAGTAACCCGCCCCCGGACGCCCGGGACGGCGTCCTCATCGATCGCAGGAACCCCGATGCTCAAAGTTCTGCAAGGCTGGATGCAGCGCTACTTTTCCGACGAGGAAGCAGTGGTGCTGGCGGTCATCCTGGCCCTTGGCTTCACCGTCATCCTGGCCTTCGGCAGCATGCTCGCGCCGGTGCTCGCGGCCATGGTCATCGCCTTCCTGATCAAGGGCCTGCAGGGCCACCTGGAGCGCCTGCGGGTGCCGCGCCTGTTCGCCCTGTGGCTGGTCTACGCGCTGTTCCTGGGCATGCTCGCGCTGTTCCTGCTGGTGCTGGTGCCGCTGATCTGGAAGCAGCTGTTCACCCTGCTCAACGAGTTGCCGCGGATGTTCGGCGAATGGCAGTCGGTGCTGCTGATGCTGCCCGAGCGCTACCCGGCGATGGTCACCGAGGAGCAGGTGCTGCGCCTGATCGAGACCGCGCGCAACGAACTCGGCCAGCTCGGCCAGTGGGCGCTGACCTTCTCCCTGTCGGGCCTGCCGGTGCTGGTCAACGTGATGATCTACCTGGTGCTGGTGCCGATCCTGGTGTTCTTCTTCCTCAAGGACCGCCGGCGCTTCTACAACTGGTTCCGCAGCTACCTGCCGCGCGAGCGCGGGCTGATGAAGCAGGTGTGGGCGGAGATGGACAAGCAGATCGCCAACTACATCCGCGGCAAGGTGATCGAGATCATCATCACCGGCGGCGTCACCTACGTGGCCTTCGTCGCCCTGGGCCTGAACTACGCGGCGCTGCTGGCCCTGCTGGTCGGCCTGTCGGTGGTGGTGCCCTACATAGGCGCGGTGGTGGTGACCGTGCCGGTAGCGCTGATCGCGCTGTTCCAGTGGGGCTGGAGCGACCAGTTCATCTACCTGATGGCCGCCCACGCGATCATCCAGGCGCTGGATGGCAACGTGCTGGTGCCGCTGCTGTTCTCCGAGGCGGTGAACCTGCATCCGGTAGCGATCATTTGCGCGGTGCTGCTGTTCGGCGGGCTGTGGGGATTCTGGGGGGTGTTCTTCGCCATTCCCCTGGCTACCCTGGTCAAGGCGGTGCTCGATGCCTGGCCGCGGCAGCCGGAGGCGCAGCCTCAGGTCAGTCCGATGATGTGAGCGTTTGGCTGAGCGGGGGAGCCCAGGCCGCTCCCTCCCACATCGCGGACGGAGTCCGCTCCTACGGTTACAGGGAAGCGCGGGCGTAGGAGCGGACTCTGTCCGCGATTGGATTCTCCGGCCGTGCCGGCCGTCCCGGTGGCACGAACAGCTCCCTCTCCTGGGGTGAGAGGGATTTCCTGGCAGCGGGCTCAGGCCTTGGCCAGTTCCTGCGCAGCGGCAAGAACCTCGTCGACATGGCCAGGCACCTTGACCCCGCGCCACTCACGACGCAGCACGCCCTTGGCGTCGATCAGGAAGGTGCTGCGGTCCACGCCCATGTATTCCTTGCCGTAGAGCTTCTTCAGCTTGATCACGTCGAACAGCTGGCACAGCGCCTCGTCCTTGTCGCTGATCAGCTCGAAGGGGAAGCACTGCTTGGCCTTGAAGTTCTCATGGGACTTCAGGCCGTCGCGGGAGACGCCGAAGATCACGGTGTTGGCCTTGGCGAAGGCCTCGATCTTGTCGCGGAAGCCCTGGCCTTCGGTGGTGCAGCCCGGGGTGCTGTCCTTGGGGTAGAAGTACAGCACCACCTGCTGGCCTTTCAGGGCCGAGAGTTGCACCTGCTGGCCGCTGGTGGCCGGGGCCTGGAAATCGGCGACGGGTTTGTCGAGTTCGACGGCCATGGAGCTCTCCTTGGAAATATCGGCCTTGGAAATACTGGCGACTTACGGGTGCTGCGGGCGCCAGGGTTCGATCAGCGCGTCCAGGTTCAGGGCGTCGGCGAAGTCGAGGAACTGGTCGCGCAGCCAACTGATCTGGGTGCCGGCCGGCAGCGTCACGGTGATGGTGGCGTTGAGCATGCTGGTGTTGGTGTGCGGCGCCTGGTAGGTGTCGCAGGTCAGGTTCTCCAGCTCGATGTTGTGGTCGATGAAGAACTGGCACAGCTCGTTGAGGATGTCCGGGCGGTACACCGCGCTGACGTACGCCACGTAAGGCAGGGCCTGGGCTCGGGTGACATGGGCGTTGCTGCGGGTCAGGCTGAGGGTGAAGGCATGGCGCTTGGCCAGCGCCGGCAGGCCGCCCTCGAGGCGGGCCAGGGCGTCCCAGCTGCCGGACACCTGGAGCACCAGCGCGCTGAACTCGCCGTGGCGGGTCAGGCGGCTGCTGACGACCGAGCAGCGGTTGTCCACGCAGGTGCGGCAGAGCACGCTGGTCAGCTCCATGGGGTTGGGCCCCAGGGCACTGATCAGCAGGAATTGTTCACGGGGGTGTGAGGCGGACATGCAGCTTTCCTGGGATGGGCGGCCAAGAGGGCCGCGTCGACAAAGGGGGAAGGGTAGCGAAAAGCGGCCGCCAGGGGAATGTCCGGCGTGCGTCGGGCGCCGCGCTCAGCTTGTGCAAGGCAGGTGGCACCAGTACCATTACGGCTTTCTTTTTCCGGCAGGAGCGGTTGCATGATTGCGGGCAGTATGGTGGCGCTGGTCACCCCCTTCGATGCTCAGGGTCGACTGGACTGGGACAGCCTCGCCAAGCTGGTGGACTTCCACCTGCAGGAAGGCACCAACGCCATAGTCGCCGTCGGCACCACCGGTGAATCGGCGACCCTCGACGTCGCCGAGCACCTGGAAGTCATCCGCCGCGTGGTCGACCAGGTCAAGGGCCGCATCCCGGTGATCGCCGGTACCGGCGCCAACTCCACCCGCGAAGCAGTCGAGCTGACCGAGGCGGCCAAGAGCGGCGGCGCCGATGCCTGCCTGCTGGTCACCCCGTACTACAACAAGCCGACCCAGGAAGGCCTGTACCAGCACTTCCGCCACATCGCCGAAGCCGTGGCCATCCCGCAGATCCTCTACAACGTCCCCGGCCGCACCGCCTGCGACATGCTGCCGGAGACCATCGAGCGCCTGTCCAAGGTGCCGAACATCATCGGCATCAAGGAAGCCACCGGCGACCTGCAGCGCGGCAAGGAAGTGCTCGAGCGCGTCGGCAAGGACTTCCTGGTCTACTCCGGCGACGACGCCACCGCCGTCGAGCTGATGCTGATGGGCGGCAAGGGCAACATCTCGGTGACCGCCAACGTCGCCCCGCGCGCCATGAGCGAGCTGTGCGCCGCCGCCATGCGCGGTGACGCCGCCGCCGCGCGCGCCATCAATGACCGCCTGATGCCGCTGCACAAGGCGCTGTTCATCGAATCCAACCCCATTCCGGTGAAATGGGCCCTGCACGAGATGGGCCTGATCCCCGAGGGCATCCGCCTGCCCCTGACCTGGCTCAGCCCGCGTTGCCACGAGCCGCTGCGTCAGGCCATGCGCCAGACCGGCGTGCTGGCCTGAGGAGCATCGCATGAAGCGACTGGCAGGACTGACCGCGCTCGCCCTGGTCATCGGCAACACCTCTGGCTGCGGCTGGCTGTGGGGCAAGGACGGCTACTTCCGTGACCGCGGCACCGACTACTTGGATTCCCGGCAGACCGGGCCGATGAAGGTGCCCGAGGGGCTGCAGAGCAAGCAGCTCGACCCGCTGCTGCCGATTCCCATGAACATCGCCGACAGCCACGAGAAGGCCGGCGAGTTCGAAGTGCCGCGCCCGCTGCCCCTGGCCAACGCCGGCAGCTCCAGCGACTACAGCCTGCAGAAGAGCGGCGATTCGCGCTGGCTGATCGCCCAGCGCCCGCCGGCGGAAGTCTGGCCGGTGGCCCACCAGTTCTTCCAGGACAACGGCTTCTCCTTCGCCGACGAGCGTCCGCAGACCGGTGAGTTCTCCACCAACTGGCAGCCGCTGACGCAGCTCTCCGCGCCCCTGGCCCGCCGCCTGGGCAGCCGCGTCGCCGGCGTCGACCCCAGCAGCGAGGCGCGCGTGCGCGTGCGCATCGAGCCGGGCGTGCAGACCAACACCAGCGAAGTCTACGTCCTCAGCGAAACCCGTCCGGCCGGCAGCAGCGCCAGCGCCGACTGGCCGGGCAAGCCGGTGGTCCCGGCGCTGGACGCCGCGCTGCTCGACGAAATGCTCGCCAACATGTCCACCAGCGCCGAGAAGGGCGGTTCGGTGTCCCTGCTGGCCGCGCACTCCACCTACGACACCCCCGGCAGCGTGACCCTGGAGAAAGACGGCAACGGCAACCCGATGCTGACCCTCGACTCCGACTTCGACCGCGCCTGGGTCAGTGTCGGCCGCGCCCTGGAGCGCGCCGACATCCGCGTCGACGACCTCAACCGCAGCCTGGGCGTTTACTACGTGAACGTCGCCGAGGGCGCGAAGAAGCTCGAGGAAGCGAAGAAGCCCGGCTTCTTCAGCCGCCTGTTCGGCGCCAGCGAAGAGAAGGCCAAGGCCGAGGAAGACGCCAAGGCGCAGCGCTACCAGGTGCGCCTGACCACCGTGAGCAACACGGTGCAGGTCACCCTCGACAAGGACATCAACACTTCCGCGCCGACCGACGTCGCGCAGAGCGTCCTGGAAAAACTTCAAGAGAGCATGCGCAATGCGTTTCGCGGTACTGGGGAGCGGAAGCCGGGGCAATTCGGCCTTGGTGAGCAGTTCTGACACCCGGGTACTGATCGATTGCGGCTTTGCGCTGCGTGAAACCATCAAGCGTCTGGCTCGCCTGGGTATGCACCCCGGCGAGCTGGACGCCATCCTGGTGACCCACGAGCATTCCGATCATGTCCACGGCGTCGAGCTGCTGGCCCGGCACTACGGCATTCCCGTGTACCTCAGCGACGGCACCCTGCGCGGGCTGCGCAAGCCGCTGCAGCCGGCGGGCCTGCTCAAGGCCGGCGAGCGCCTGGAGCTGAAGGGCCTGGAAGTGACCGCGGTGGGCGTGGCCCACGATGCCCGCGAGCCCCTGCAATACGTGATTTCCGATGGCCGGCGGCGTTTCGGCCAGCTCACCGACCTGGGCAGCGTCACCGCCGAGGTGCTGGAATGCTATCGTGGCCTGGATGCCCTGGTAGTGGAGGCCAACCACGACAGCGACATGCTGGCGCGCGGCCCCTATCCCTACCCGCTGAAGGTCCGCGTGGGCGGCCAGTGGGGACACCTGAACAACCGCCAGTCCGCGCAATTCGTCGCGGAACTGGGCTGGGAAGGGCTGCAGCACCTGGTGCTGGCCCACCTCAGCGAAAAGAACAACACGCCGCAGCTGGCCCGGCAATGTTTCGTCGACACCCTCGGGTGCGACCCGGACTGGCTGCAGGTAGCCGATCAGCATTCGGGGCTGGACTGGCGCGAAATCGCCTGACCCCCTACCAACCTAGCAAGCGGAGCCCATCATGGAAAAACGCGAAGAACTCTATCGCGGCAAGGCCAAATCGGTTTACACCACCGACGACCCCGACCGCCTCGTCCTGCTGTTCCGCAACGACACCTCGGCGTTCGACGGCAAGCGCATCGAACAGCTGGACCGCAAGGGCATGGTGAACAACAAGTTCAACGCCTTCATCATGCAGAAGCTGGAAGCGGCGGGCATCCCGACCCAGTTCGACAAGCTGCTGGCCGACAACGAAGTGCTGGTGAAGAAGCTGGCGATGATCCCGGTCGAGTGCGTGGTGCGCAACTACGCCGCCGGCAGCCTGGTGCGCCGCCTGGGCGTGGAAGAGGGCCTGCAGCTCAACCCGCCGACCTTCGAGCTGTTCCTGAAGAACGACGCCCTGGGCGACCCCTTCATCAACGAATCCCACGTCCAGGCCTTCGGCTGGGCGACCCTGGAACAGCTGGCGCAGATGAAGGCTTACTCCTTCAAGGTCAACGAAGTGCTGAGCAAGCTGTTCGACGACGCCGGCCTGCTGCTGGTGGACTTCAAGCTGGAATTCGGCGTGTTCCACGGCCAGATCGTCCTCGGCGACGAATTCAGCCCGGACGGCTGCCGCCTGTGGGACAAGGAAACCCGCAAGAAGATGGACAAGGACCGCTTCCGCCAGGGCCTGGGCGGCGTGATCGAGGCCTACGAGGAAGTGGCGCAGCGCCTGGGCGTACCGCTCTGACCTGTTCCAGGCGCGCAAGCATCTGATAGCACGCGAAAATTTCTCAAAAGAAGGCTTCGCGTTCGCCGATCAAGCTGATATGATGCGCGCCGCACGGAGAGATGCCGGAGTGGTCGAACGGGACGGATTCGAAATCCGTTGAGTCAGCAATGGCTCCTAGGGTTCAAATCCCTATCTCTCCGCCATTACAGATAGCCAAAGCCCCTGAAATGCCTAGCGTTTCAGGGGTTTTGTCTTTTCTGGTCCTGTGAATTAGGGCGGCTTCTCCCCTGAATCCCATTACCTGCGAAATCCTATCGCCCCATGGCATAGCTGCGAGCACGACAAAGCGATTTAGATGTTGTGTGACTGCGAATCCATATCGGATCTTAACGCCTTGAGCTTCCGCTGCAGCCGAACGTTCTGGCAACCCAGGGCTACGATGAGTGCGCCCGAAAGGAGGGACCACGCGTCCTGTCCGAGGTAATGGAAGAATGCCCAGGCAAGCCCGGCCGCCAGCAGGCTCGCAAGAATCAACAGGATGCGGTCCTTCACACGCAGGCTCTCCACGTCATGGCTCGGCGGACGTTCGCAGGCATGGCTCGATCGTACAGGCCGGGGTTGTTCCTGAGTACCAGGTGCACGTCGAAACTGTACACCTCGTTTCGGCTCGCCAGGGCAAGCGCATCGGCCAGGCGCGTTCCTCCAGATAGCGTCCTGCCCAATGCCACGGCCAGGCTGCCGATGACGGCGCCAATGTAGAAGCTCGCCAGCATCGAGCCCATGGTCAGCAGGCGCTCACCCTTGAGTCCGGCCCTAGCCAGCTCAGTCACCGTTACGTTTCGGCCGAACTTCTCGAGCAAGGTATTCAGGGTCGAGAGTGTGGCGAGCGCGGTAGCGGCTGTGCCGTAAAGCGATTCGGGCGCCGGCAGGCCCAGTGCTTCCATGTTTTCCTTGAAATAGCTGTAGAACGATGACATTCCTGCGCCTCCTCCATGAATCAACTCATGGAGGGTTCCCTTCAGCGCATGGGCGGTATGCAGGTTCCTTCCTGTTGATTTGTAGGAAAGGCATGGCTTCGATCGGTATGCGGAAGGCGTGAGCACTGAGGCGCGCTCGCGTACTCAGGAGCTCGCTCTCAGGCAGCCCTCAATCCTGCCCCTTCCACGCCCCCGAAGTCGCCGCGGCGCGGAACTTGGCGCGGTTGGCCGGGGTGTCGGCCGGTTCCGACTCGCCGAAGATCGCTTTCATCCAGTGGCCGTCGGTGGGGTTGGGGAAGAGGATGAAGCGCTCGCCGAACTGGGCGCGGTCCTCGTCGAGCAGGGCGGCGCGTTGCCTGGCGTCGTCGACGTAGTAGCGGCGTTTGAAGTCGTTGAGGTTGTCGCCCAGCATCAGCAGCACGTCGTAGCGTTCGGCGATGGCTTTCTGCGCGGGTTCCTTGTTGGAGCTTTCGCGCAGGATGGTGACGTGTTCCTTGTCGGCGAAAGGCACTTTCAGGCTGCGCAGGTTGTTCAGGGCGTATTCGTCGGTCCTGTCGCCCTGGTCGCGGCTGGAGACGTAGAAGATTTCCACGCCCCGGGACTTGGCGTAGTCGAGGAAGTCCAGCGCGCCGGGCGTCAGGGTGGGGCCGTTGGCGGCTACCCAGCGGTCCCAGAGGGCATCGTCGAAGAAGTCCTTGCCCTGGCTGAGCAGGGCGCCCCAATAGCTGTTGCTGCTGAGGATGGTGTCGTCGAGGTCGCTGATGATCGCCGGTGGCCTGGCGCCGGGCTTGCGTTCGGCCAGGGCCTGGTCCAGGCGCAGCTTGGCCAGGTTGAAGCCCTGGTAGTAGAGGGCGCGGTATTCGGCGGCCGTCTGCCGCCAGGCGACGGCGGCGGTCAGCAGGTTGGGCGAGGCGGTGTCGGTTTTCGCAGTGTCAGCCAGTGCCAGTTGGAAGGGCGCGGCGAGGACGAGCAGGGCGGCAGCGATTGTCGTTCCTGGATTGGGCATGGGTGACGATCCTTGTGGCTTGTGTGCCATGGCGGCGGGGGTGGAGTTCTCATACCCCAGGCGGGGGCGGGCCTCAATCGGGGCGACGCATATCCGTAAGGAGTTGGCGTGCTTGCGGAAGGATCGGACCCGGTCGCGGGGGATGGCCTACAGACTCGTTCCGCCATGGGATTGGCGCTGTAGCCGGGCGATGGCGTGGGCGGGAGGTAATGTCAAATTGCCGCCAATCCGCGTAGGCGCTTTCCTGCCGATCTGCTAGCTTGCTCTATCGGATGCCTGGATCAGGATGATGTATGGGGGCTGTGGTCGGTAAGGGGTTGTCTTTCGCCAGGCGCATCTACGTGCCGCGCATGGTCGGGTTGGGCATCGGCTTCTTCTGCGTGGCGGCGGCGCTGGAGCCGTTGCAGCGGCCGGGTTGGGCCTGGGCTCTGCTGGTGGCCAACGGCTTTCTCTGGCCGCACCTAGCCTACCAATTGGCGCGCCTGTCGCGGGCGCCGTACCAGGCGGAGCGGCGCAACCTGTTGCTGGATTCGCTGTTCGGCGGCTTCTGGGCCGGCGCCATGCAGCTCAACCCGCTGCCGAGCGTGACCATCCTGTCGATGATGGCGATGGACAACATCGCCGCCGGTGGCCTGCGCTTCTTCCTGCTGGGCAGCGTGGCGCAGCTGCTGGGCGTGCTGCTGGCCTGGCTGTGCTTCGGCATCGCCTTCACCGCCATGGCCACGCCGCTGCAGGTGTATGCCTGCCTGCCGATGCTGGTGGTCTACCCGCTGGCGGTGGGCGGCGTGAGCTACAGCCTGGCCAGGCGCCTGTCCGAGCACAAGCAGGCGCTGCGCGCGGTCAGCCGCACCGACAGCCTCACCGGGCTGCTCAACCATGGTTCCTGGATGGACCAGCTGGAGAACGAATTCCAGAAGTGCCGCCAGCAGCACACCCGGGCCAGCGTGGTGCTGATCGACATCGACCACTTCAAGGGCATCAACGATCGCTTCGGCCATGTGCTGGGCGACATGGTCATCACCGAGCTCAGCCACCTGCTCACCCATTCGCTGCGTGAAACCGACACCCCGGGACGCTATGGCGGCGACGAATTCTGCGTGATCCTGCCCGGCACCACCCAGACGCTGGCGGTGGAGATCATGGAGCGCCTGCGCCAGAGCTTCGCGGAAAAGCACTACCAGCTGGCGACGGACCTGTCCGTCGGCCTGAGCATCGGCGTGGCGTCCTACAGCCCCTACCAGGTGGATGCCAGCGCCTGGCTGAGCGACGCGGACAAGGCGCTGTACCGGGCCAAGCACCAGGGCCGCAACCAGGTGGTGGGCGCCGGGCCTCAGCCGCAGTAGCCGTCCATCTTCAGCCGGTTCTTCTCGCTGGGGTCGGCCTGGTACTGCTGGCGCCAGAACTGGCAGGGCGCGCTGTTGAAGCGCCGCTCCCGCTCGCTCTGCTCGACCTGCCGGCTCTGCTCGGCCTGGGCCTTGCGCTGGTTCTCCAGGTACTGCTGGAACATCGCCGCGTTGGCATCCGGGGTGGGCGCCGGAGCGCTGGCCGGCGCCGGCGACAGGCCGGCGGGCAATGGCAGGGGCGCGCCGGGCCACAAGCGCAGGAGCAGGACGCAGCTCAGGGCAACGGCGACGAAGCCCAGCCAGATGCCGGCGGCGATGCCGAGGGCGAGTTTGCAGAAACTGATGCTGGGCGAGGACATGGCGGCTCATCGTCGGGCGAAAACGCAATGGATAACCCAATTCTGCCGCCGGAGAAAGCCTGGGCGCGGCGCCCGGCGCCGCGCCTGAACCTCAGCCCTGCGGCTGTTCGAAGGCCTCCAGCGCGCGCAGCGAGTAGACGTAGGCGGCGCCGGCGTTCATGGCGATCGCCGTGGCCAGCGCCTGGGCTACTTCGGCCTCGCTGGCGCCGGCCTTGCGCGCGGCCTCGGCGTGCACGCCGATGCAGCCGTCGCAGCGGGTGGTGATGGCCACCGCCAGGGAGATCAGCTCGCGGGTCTTGGCGTCCAGCGCATCGCCATCCGCGGCGGCGGCATCCAGCGCCTGGTAGGCGGCGATCATCTTCGGATGTTTCTTACCCAATGAGCCGAAGGCCTTCTTCACCGCGGGAACGTATTCGGACCAGTTGAACAGCATGGCGGCATCTCCTTTTCGGGTTGACGGCCATGCAGCTTAGTCCGGGATTCGCCGGTCTGCGGGCGGGGTGCTCAGAGCGTCGCGACGATCTCGTAGGCCTGGCGCGCCGAGCCCAGGCCGACCTCGATCTCGTCGCCGGGGTGGTGGCCGAGCAGGGCGCCGCCCAGCGGCGAGCGCGGGGTGATGACCAGGACCTCGTGGCCGTCCAGTTCGATCTTCAGGCCGGCGGCGTCCGGACCCAGGAACAGCCAGCGGCGGCGGTCCTCATGGTCTGCCAGTTCGACCAGGGCGCTGGTCTGGATGCCCAGGTCGGCGTCGAAGTCGCGCAGCACCAGGCCCTGGAACGAGGCGAGCGCCTGGCGGATCTCCTCCACCCGGCGCGATTGCCCGGCGGCCAGGTAGGCCGCTTCCAGGCCGAGGGTGTCGTACTTGTTCTCGGCGATGTTTTCCTCGTGGGTGGCGGCCTCGTGGGCGGTGCGCGCGGCGCGGACGGCGACATCGAGGTCGGCGTCGAGGCGCTGGAGGATCAACTGGTGGGCGCGTTGCTTGTCCATGGTGACGGCTGCCTGGGCATGAAGGGGCCTATCCTAGGGCCTTTGCCTGGCATCGGCGAATGGTCTTTCAAGTTTTTCCTACGGCAGTCGATAGAGCGGCAGAACACCCGGAAAAAGGAACCTCGGGCATGAACCTTTCCCTGACGCCTTCCAGCCAGGCCTTCGCCGGTCAATTGCGGATAGTTGCCAATGGCGATGGCGGCACGGCGGCCGATGCCACCCAGGACGACGGCGCCGTGGCCAGTCGTGGCGCGAAGGCCGGAAGCCAGGGCGCGGCTGGCGCCGGCGCCGAAAGCGGCGGCAGCTCCAGCGTCGCCGTCGAGCAGTTGCAGAAGCGCCTGCAGCAGCTGCAGAAGCAGTTGCAGCAGGAACAGCAGGAACTGGCGGCCGCGCAGGAGCGGCAATATTCCTCGGAAAACGAGCGCACTGCGATCATCATGGCTCTGCAGAGCCGCATCGCCAGCACCAGCGCCGCCATGCAGGCCACGGCGGCGGCGCTGGCCGAGGCGATCCGCAATGGCGGCGGTGGCGCCGGTGCCTTGCTCAGCACCAGCGCCTGAGGCGCCTCAATAGCCGGCCAGGATGTTGACGATCACCCCGGTGGCGATGGCCACCAGCACGTAGTCGCCGTTGACGTACAGCCAGCGATGGTCGCGCGGCGGCGCATAGAGGTGACGGGCGCGCCAGTCGGTGACCCAGTAGCGGTCGCTGCGGTAGACCGGCTGCACCACCACGCCGCGGCGCCATTCGCGGTGCGGCACCGGCATGCCGGCCTGTGGGCGGAAGTGCGGGTCGCGGTAGTAGCGCGGGTCGGCGTGGCCCTGGCGACCCTGGTAGTGGCCGCCCTGGGAGCCTTTCTGCTGTTGGTATTGCTGGTGCTGCTGCGGGCGATTGTCCGGGCGGTTCGGGCCGTGGTCCGGGCCGGGGCCCTGCTGGGCGAAACTCGCCAGCGGGCTGCCGAGCATCAGGGCGGCACAGAGCAGGGCGACGGTCTTCTTCATGGTGTTCTCCTGGCGCGGCCGGCGGTTGCGGCGCGCGCTGCTATCGGTCGATCCCGCCACCGGGCGCAGCCGGTTCGGGTACTTCATGAGACCGTGCGTCCAGGTCAAGAAACGCCAATGTGGGGTAAAGGTCCGGTAAAGAATTCGTCGCTTTCGTCAGGGCGCTGATACATGGCCGCCCGAACAGCGTCCGGCACTCTGCCGGAAAAGGGGAAGTGCTTTGTGCGGTTTTCACATTTGATGGTATGTTTGCATCAAATGCACGAAAGAGGTACGGCATGAGCGCACTGATCCGGGAAACTCCGTCGGCCGATCTGGTCCTGGCCAAGGCGGTACTGGCTGCCCGTGAGCAACTGGGCATGACGCAGCAGGAGCTGGCCGCCATCGTCGGCGTCGATCGCAGCGCGGTGAGCCGCTGGAAGAGCGGCGGCCTGCGGGTGGGCAGCAAGACCGGCGAGCTGGCGCTGCTGCTGGTGCGGGTATACCGCGCGCTCTTCGCCCTGTTCGGCGGCAACCTGGAGGACATGCGCCACTTCCTGCGCACCCCCAACCGCCACCTGAGCGGTGTGCCGCTGCAGCGGATGGAGCAGGTGCAGGGCCTGGTGCAGGTGGTCGAGTACCTCGACGCCATCCGGGGCAAGATCTGAATGGCCCTCGACGCCGGCGCCGAACTGTGGCGCGAATGCCGGGGCGAGCAGGCCATCGCCCCGCTGCGGGGCAAGCTGGTGCGCCTGGTGGAGAGCCAGGAGCAGGTCGCGACCCTGCAACTGGTGGATACCCTGGAGGAGCAGGCCCTGCTGGAAGAGCTGATCGAGACCAGCAAGCCGCACCTGCCGCCGTCCACCGAAACCCTGCACTACCTGCTCAAGACGCCGTTCCGCTACCCGCCGCTGCGTTGGGGCTCGCGCTTCGGCCGCCGCCACGAACCCAGCCTGTTCTACGCCGCGTTGCGCCTGGAGACGGCCATGGCCGAGGCGGCCTATTACCGCTTCGTGCTCTGGGAGGGCATGGCCAGCCCGCCGCCCAGCGGGCGCATCCTTTCCGAGCACGCTTCCTTCGAGGCGCGTTTCCAGGTGCAACGGGGCATACGCCTGCAGGCGCCGCCCTTCGACAGCTATGCCGAGCGCCTGCAGGACCCGCAGGACTACCGCCTGACCCAGGCGCTGGGCAGCGCGATGCGCGCTGCCGCGGTGGAGGCCTTCGAATACCGCTCGGCGCGCTGCCCGGAAGGTGGGCTGAATGCCGCGCTCTTCGTGCCTTCGGCCTTTGTCGACAAGCGCCCGCGCAACCTCATGCCCTGGCTGTGCGAGACCACCGCCGACTACGTGGCCTTCAAGCATGCCCAGGTGCCGGGGGCGCCGCGGCTGTTCCCGCGCGCGGGATTCCTGGTCGAGGGCGACCTGCCGCACCCGGCGTGACCGTCCGTCGTCCTGCCCGCGCGGGGTGGGGCGAACGCGCTAGCTTATTGCGCTGGCCAAGCAATGGAGTGCGCCATGGACATTCGCCTGGAAGCCCATCCCCATGACCGCCGACAGTGGCGCGTCTACCTCAACCAGTACTTCTTCCAGTACCCCGACAAGCCCACCGCGCAACGCATGTACGAGCGCGTGCTGGAGTCGTTGGGCCAGGCCGCGCCTGTTGCCGGGGCGGGCAGTATTCCTAGCCAGGAACGTCGGCGCAGAGCCCGCGAATGCGTCTGATTCGCTGCTGAAGCTTGCCTGAAAATCCCTTCGGATTGCCCTGAAATGAGGCGGTCCGCCCCTGTCCGGCGCGGACTTGTGCACAATGTTGGTGGCTGTTGTCAAGCGCTGGAAACATTCCTCCGTAAGCGCTTGATTTTTCGTTGAGCGTTTGTAAATTATTGATTTTTAATGGCTTTATTTATTGGTGAAAAAAGCACCAATCTAAGCGGCAGCCCCAGCGGGCAAGGCGTATAAGACGTTTTCATCACCTTATCCACGCAGTTATCCACAGCTTCTGTGGATTGTCCCAAGCGCTTGCTTTCCTTCCGCATTGTCAAGAGCCCTGACGGCAAAAGCCGCACTGAATTCCTATTCGCGGCTGCTACCATGGCGCGAATTTTCCTGCGACCACCCGCCCTGGAGCGCCCATGCCCGTCGACTTGCCCAACCTGCTGATCGGACTGCTGGCCGCCACGCTGCCGCTGGGCTGGTTGGCCTGGCACCTGCGCGAGCGCGCGGCGCGGCAGGAGAGCGAACTGGCGCTGTTGCGCGAACGCCTGACCACCGCGCAACTGGCCCAGGATGGCCTGGGCGCGCAACTGGAGGCCGAGCGTGAAGCCTTCCAGCGCCTGAGCGGCCGACACGGCGAGCTGGCCGGCGAGGCCGCGGCTCTGCGCCGCGAGGTGGACCTGGGCCGCGCCGAGCGCGAGCGCCAGCAGCAGGCCGAGCGTAGCTGGCAGGCCGAGCGCGAGAGCCGCGAGGAGGAACTGCGCCGGCTGTCCGCCGAACGCGCCGCGCTGGCCGCCGAACTGCGCGAGCAGCAGGAAGGCCACCAGCAGCGCCTGGGCGACCTGCAGGCGGCGCGGGACGAGCTGCGCGCGCAGTTCGCCGAGCTGGCCGGGAAGATCTTCGAGGAGCGCGAGCAACGCTTCGCCGAGGCCAGCCAGCAGCGCCTGGGGCAGTTGCTCGACCCGCTGAAGGAGCGCATCCAGGCCTTCGAGAAGCGCGTGGAAGAGAGTTATCAACAGGAAGCCCGCGAGCGCTTCTCCCTGGGCAAGGAACTGGAGCGCCTGCAGCAGCTCAACCTGCGCCTGGGCGAGGAGGCGACCAACCTGACCCGCGCGCTCAAGGGCCAGAAGACCCAGGGCAACTGGGGTGAGCTGGTGCTGGAGCGGGTGCTGGAACACGCCGGCCTGGAGAAGGGCCGCGAGTACGAGACCCAGGTGAGCCTGCGCGCCGCCGACGGCGAGCGCTTCCAGCCCGATGTGCTGATCCGCCTGCCCGGCGACAAGCAGGTGGTGGTGGACGCGAAGGTCAGCCTCACCGCTTACCAGCAGTTCGTCGCCAGTGACGACGAGGTGATCCGCCAGCAGGCGCTGAAACAGCACGTGCTGTCCCTGCGCAGCCACGTGAAGGGTCTTTCCGGCAAGGACTACCGGCGCCTGGAAGGCCTGCACAGCCTGGACTTCGTGCTGCTGTTCATGCCGGTGGAGGCGGCCTTCTCGGTGGCCCTGCAGGCCGAGCCGAACCTGTTCCAGGAGGCCTTCGAGCGCAATATCGTGATCGTCAGCCCGACCACCCTGCTGGCCACCCTGCGGGTGATCGACAGCCTCTGGCGCCAGGAGCGGCAGACGCAGAACGCCCGCGAAATCGCCGAGCGCGCCGGCGCGCTGTACGACAAGTTCGTGCTCTTCGTCCAGGACCTGGACGAGATGGGCTCGCGCCTGCAGCAGTTGGACAAGGCCTACGCGGCGGCGCGCAACAAGCTCTGCGAGGGGCGCGGCAACCTGATCAGCCGTGCGGAACAGGTCAAGCTGCTCGGGGCGCGGGCCAGCAAGAGCCTGCCGGGCGACTGGTTGGAGCGGGCGTTGGGTGATGAGCCGCAGGTTCTGGAAGAGGACAAATAGTCCTACCGCGCTGTAGGGCACATAACCGTTCGCGGTTATCCGCCGTACGATGCTGCGCTTTTCGTAGGAGCGAGCTTGCTCGCGAACCGTGTTTCCCGGCGGCTGTTGTGCTTGAGGTGGACCCCGTTCCCTCTCCCCAGCCCTCTCCCTGAAGGGAGAGGGGGCTTGTCCGTGCCGAGAGAAGACTTGGTTTCAGCCGGTAGCCTCTGTGCTAGCCGGCCAACGCCGAAATACCTGAGCACTCCGAACGGTCCCCTCTCCCTTCAGGGAGAGGGTTAGGGAGAGGATGCTCTTGCTCTTACCCGAAATTCCCCTCAACCCCGCGCCGCCCGACTCGCCGCCGGCGAGCGCGCCAGGTAGTCCAGGGCCTCCTGGGTGTTGGCCTCGTGGTCCGGGTGGTACCAGGGCTTGAAGTAGCGCAGGAAGCTTCCGGCCAGCGAGGCTCGCCGCGGCAGCAGGCCGCGTTTTTCGCTGTCGCGCCAGATGCGCCAGAAGGGCCGCGGCCTGCCCAGGCTCGGGTCCTGGCGGGCTAGGGTGCGGGTGCCGAAGGCGAACAGCCAGATGATCAGCGGCCAGACCACGAACATCCACAACTGGCGGCTGACGAAGCTGCCGCCCAGGTGCACGTGCAGGTCGTGGGCGACGTTGCGGTGCTCCACTTCCTCGGCGCCGTGCCAGCGGAACAGGTCCAGCAGCACCGGATCGGAGCCGGCGCGGTCCAGCGCCTCGGCTTCCAGCACCCATTTGCCCAGCACACAGGTGAAGTGCTCGACCGCTGCGACTATGGCGCAGCGCTGGCCGATCCACCAGCGGCGCAGCCAGGGCGTTCTGTTGAACAACTGCAGCCCCAGCGGGGTGTCGCTGAGCAACTGCTCGAACAGGTAGTCCATGGCCTTCAGGTAGCGGCTGGAGTCGATGCCGTGCACCGTCAGGTAGCGCTCCACGGCGCCGGAGTGGGCGCGGGCGTGCATCGCTTCCTGGCGGATGAAGCCCTGCACGTCGTCGCGCATGCGCGCGTCCTTCACGAAGGGCAGGGCCTTGTTGTACAGGCGGCAGAACCACAGCTCGCCGGCCGGCAGCATCATGTGGATGACATTGATGACGTGGGAGGCCTCGGCCTGCCCGGGGATCCAGTGCAGTGGCGAGGCGCTGTAGTCGAACTGCACCTTGCGCTGCACCAGGCGGTGATGATGGTCGGTCATGGTTGGCCTCGGGAAGTCAGGTCGAAACGGGCGAACAGGCGCGACAGGCCGGGCAGCAGGCGCCACTGCCAGCGCGCCAGGTGCACCTCGGCGCCGGCGGCGACCACCGGCTGGTTGCGCTGCACGGCCTGGACGATCTTCTCGCCCACCCTGTCCGGGCTCAGCCGGCGCCGGCGGTAGAAGCGCTGCACCTTGGCGCGGCGGCGGGCCTGCTGCTCCTCGCTGAGGCCGGCGAAGCGGGTGGCCTGGACGATGCCGGTGTCGACGAAGCCGGGGCAGGCCGCGCTGACGCCGATGCCGTGCCCGGCCAGTTCGGCGCGCAGGCATTCGCTGAGCATCAGCACCGCCGCCTTGCTGGTGGCGTAGGCCGGGTAGTTGCGCGAGGGCGCGAAGGCCACGCCGGAGGCGACGTTGACCAGGTGCCCGGGCTTGCCGGCCTCGACCATCTGCCGGCCGAACAGGCGGCAGCCGTCGATGACGCTCCACAGGTTGACGCGCAGCAGGCGCTCCCAGTCCTGGGCGCTGGTGTCGAGCATGGCTCCGGCCAGGCCGATGCCGGCGTTGCTGACTACCACGTCGGGCACGCCCAGGCTGCCCTTCACCCAGGTGGCGAAGCGTTCCATGGCGATGCTGTCGCCGACGTCCACGCAATAGCTGAAGGCCGTGGCGCCAAGGCTGCGGGCCTGGGCGGCGCTGGCTTCGGCGGCGGCCGGGTCGATGTCCGCGGCGAGCACGCTGGCACCCTGTTCGGCGAAGCGCAGCAGCGTGGAACGGCCGATGCCGCCGCCGGCGCCGGTGACCACCACCAGCTTGCCGGCGAAGGGCCCGGCGCCGGGTTTCTGCTGGGCGCGTTGCAGCGGTTGGCTGGCCTCGCCGCCGTCGATGTGGCGGGCGAATTCGTCGATCCAGCCGGCCAGCTGCTCCGGCTTGGCGAGCAGTTGCCAGTGCCCGGCGGCCACCTCGCGGCGCCACAGTCGCGGCGCCCATAGCGAAAGCTGCTGGAACAGCTGCTGGCCGACGTAGCGGTCGCGGGTCGGCACCACCAGTTGCACCGGCACCTCGGTATGGCGCTTGCGCGGCTTGAAGATCGAACCGATGAAGTTGGCCCGGTACAGCTTCACGCCGTGCTCGCCGTCGCTGGCCTGGTGCGGGTTGCGCCCGGGGTTGCGGATGCCCTCGACCTTGCGCAGGTACTGCGGCCACAGGCGCGCGGCGCCCAAGCGCCAGGACAGCGCCGGGAGCAGCGGCAGGTGGAAGTAGTAGATGTACCAGGAGTGCAGCAGCTGGCTGAGCATCTGCAGCAGCGCGGCCGGGCGCCTGCGCCGCAATCGGTCGCGCATCCAGTGGCCGACGTGGTCCAGGCAGGGCCCGGAAATGCTGGTGTAGGAGGCGATGCGCTGGCGCAGCGCCGGGTCGGTGACGCTCTCCCAGGTCTGGATCGAGCCCCAGTCGTGGGCCACCAGGTGCACCGCGCGTTCGGGGCTGACGGCGTCGAGCACGGCTTTCAGGTCCTGGCTGAGCAGCTCCAGGCGGTAGTCGCGGGTGCGCCGTGGTTTGTCCGAGGCGCCGGCGCCGCGCACGTCGTAGGCCACCACCTGGTAGCGGCCGAGCAGGCGGGCGATCAGCGGCAGCCAGACCTCGTGGTTGTCCGGGTAGCCGTGGACGAACAGCAGCATCGGCTTGTTCGCATCGCCCCAGCGGTACACCGCCAGGCGCACCGCGCCGGATTGCACGTCGAGGCGTTCGGCCGGCGGCAGGCCGGGGTTCTCGAGCATGGCGTTCATGCGGCCTCCCGTGGCAGTGGCGGGAGCGGATGGACGGACGGGGTGCCTCGGGGCATGACGTTCTCCAGGCCATTGTTGTTGTACGGAGCGACCATGACATTGGTCGATGTCACAGTGGATGCTGACCCATTCGCCCCGCCCGCGCCATGCCCGGCGGCGCTGTTACCAATGCGGGCAGCGGCGCGCAGCCCAGTTGTCATGCGGGTTTGGCAGAAAGGGCAGGGTACGCGGGGCGATGAAGTCCCGCCTTTGGTTGGGCGTTGTGATGGGCTTCGCAAGCGCTTGGGTATCGATGCCTTGCGGTTGTGGCCGGCGCCGGGCGCTGGCTATGATCGCCGCCATGAGCACGCCCCTGAGCCTTCTGCAGCGCCTGCTCCAGCGCCCCGAGCAAAGCCCGGCGGAGATGGAGGACGAGCGCGAATTCAGCGTCGACGAGCTGGCCCGCGAGGCCGGCAGCACGGTGCGCAACATCCGCGCCTACCAGGACCGCGGCCTGCTGCCGTCGCCGGAGCGGCGCGGCCGCAGTGGCGTGTACTTCGCCAGCCACCTGCGCCGCCTGCGCCTGATCGGCGGCCTGCTGGAGCGCGGCTACGGCCTGTCGAACATCAAGGAGCTGCTGGAAAGCTGGGAGCGCGGCCACGACCTCGACCACGTGCTGGGCCTGGACCAGGCCATCCTCGGCGCCTGGAACCTGGAGACGCCGGGGCAGATCGGCTTCGACGAACTGCAGGCGATCTTCGGCGACGAACTCGACGACGAGGTCATCGACCGCGCCCTGCAGCAGGGCCTGCTGCAATTCGACGGCGAGCGCATCAGCATTCCCAGCCCGCGGCTGTTCAACGCCGGCGTCGAGCTGTACCGCTCGGGCATTCCCCTGGCCGCGCTGCTGGAGCACCTGGCGGTGCTACGCGGCGACACCGAGCACCTGGCCGCCGGCATCGTGCGCCTGGTGGTCACCCACCTGGTGGACAAGCGCGGCACCGAGCTGCTGCCCGGCGCGGCCGACCTGAAGCAACTGGCCGAGGTGTTCATGCGCCTGCGTCCGCTGGCCGAGCAGGTGGTGCTGGTGGAGCTGGCGCGGGGCCTGAAGCGGTCGGCCAACGAAATGCTCGGCGAGCGGGTGGGGGAGATCCTCCGCCAGTTCGAGCAGCCGCGCTGACGCCGCTTCTGCAAGGTGCTTTTCGTAGGATGGGTTGAGCTTGCGAAACCCATGCGGTCATGGCGATGGGTATCGCTTCGCTCCACCCATCCTACGGGCGTTGCATTGGCTCGTCTGATCTACACGAAGAGCAGCGTCAGCGCCCCCGCGGCGAGGCCGGCGACCATCACCGGTACGCAGCGCAGGGCCAGCCGGGCGCCGCCGACCAGGGCGATCAGGGCGGCCTTGACCAGGCTGTTGCTGACCACGGCGAGGACGATGCCGTGCCCGGCCACTTCGGCGTCCAGCCCGCCCAGGGCGTTGCTGGCCAGGGATAGGGTGATGGCGTCGACGTCGGCCAGGCCCGAGAGCAGCGCCACCAGGTACACGCCGACGTCGCCCAGGTAGCGGTGCCCGGCCTCGACCAGGAACAGGATCAGCGCCAGCAGGGCGGCGAAGCGCAGGGCCGGGCCCAGTTCGAAGGGGTTCTTCAGCGGCGGTTCGCTGGTGGCGGGCGTCTCGTCCCGGCTGGCGCGCTGCCAATACAGCAGCGCGCCGCCGGCATAGACCAGGGTGGCGACGATCAGCGGCGGCAGCAGGTCCGGCAGCAGCTCGACGTTGACCAGGCCGACCTCCAGGGCCACCCGCGGGAACATCAGCGCCGAGGTGGCCAGCAGGCCGGCGGCCAGCAGCGGTTGCAGGCGGCGTTGCCCATGCATGCCGGCGAGGGTGAGGGTCATCGCCGTGGACGACACCAGGCCGCCGAGCAGCGCGGTGATCAGCAGGCCGTGGCGGGTGCCGGTGAGGCGCACGGCGACGTAGGCGGCGAAGCCCAGGCCGGCGATCAGCACCACCATCCACCAGCTGGCGTAGGGGTTGAACACCTGCCAGGGACCGTAGCCCTGGTTGGGCAGCACCGGCAGCATCACCACCGAGATGAACAGCAGCTTGAAGGCCGCCGAGAGTTCGCGGGCGTCCAGGTGCTTCAGCGCGGCATGCAGGGATTCCTTCAGGCTCAGCAGCAGCGCCACCACCACGCCGCCGCCGGCGGCCAGCAGGCGGCTGTCGGCCACCGCCAGGCTGCCCAGCAGGAAGGTGGCGAGCAGGGCGACCTCGCTGGTCATGCCCTGGTCGCCGCTGCGGCCCACGTCGGCCAGATAGCCGGCCACCGCCAGCAGGCCCACCAGCAGCGCCATCACCGCCCAGGCCCAGACGCCGAAGTGCCCGGCCAGCAGGGCGCTCAAGCCGCCCAGCAGGCCGGCCAGGGTGAAGGTGCGGATGCCGGCGACCTGGCGGATGTCCTCGAAGTCGCGCTCGCGCCAGCCGCGCTCGGTGCCGACCAGCAGGCCGATGGCCAGGGCGGTGGTGAGGTCGAGGACGAGTTCCATGTGGTCCAGCATCGCGGGGCGGCTCCGTGCGGGGATGCTGGGAGTCTAGAAGCTGCCGGCGTGGAGGGGGTGTTCCAGGTCAAGGCGGGGATGCCATTCGTTACAAGGGAATGGCGCGGCTGGGGTGGCGTAGCGGATCTTATCCGCGAATCGCGCCGGTGGTTCCGGCTATCGCGGACAAGGTCCTACCCCTCCGACAGGCACAAGACCCGTAGGATGGTGTTGAGCGAAGCGATACCCATCAGCGCAACCGCATGGGTTTCGCAAGCTCAACCCATCCTACGCAAAGCACTCTGGTGCGGCTTGCAAGACAGTTGCTCCTACGGGGGAGGAATACCGTGCCTCCCGGAACCGTAGGGCGGATAACCGTTCGCGGTTATCCGCCGATACACCGGGGCCACAGCCAACGCCAAGGCCAACCCCGGGGCCGCCGGCAAGCAAGGCCAGGCGGCGGATAACGCCGTAGGCGTTATGCGCCCTACGACGTCGCCTCAGCGCAGGCTCAGGTGCCGGCTCAGCAGCGCCCGCAGCGCCGCCGGTTTCACCGGCTTGGCGAGGAATTCCAGGCCGGCTGCGTGGATCTGCGCCACCAGTTCGGGGCGGGCGTCGGCGCTGATCACCACGCCGGGCACCGGCTCGCCCAGGCGGGTGCGCAGCCAGGCCATCAGCTCGGCGCCGGTCTCGCCGTTGTCCAGGTGGTAGTCGATCAGCGCCAGTTCCGGGCGCGCGTCGCTGTCCAGCAGTCGCTCGCACTCGGCCTTGCTGCGCGCGGTGAGCACGCGGCAGCCCCAGCGGCTGAGCAGGCTGTTCATGCCCACCAGGATGCTGTCCTCGTTGTCCACGCACAGCACCTGGGCGCCGTTCAGCTCGGTGGGTACCTCGGCCTTGTGGCCGTTGAGCTCGGCCGGCGCCGGCTGCCGCGCCAGCGGCACGCTGACGCTGAACACGCTGCCCTTGCCCGGCCAGGAGCGCACCTGCAGGCGGTGGCCGAGCACCTTGCACAGCCGGTCGGCGATCGCCAGGCCCAGGCCCAGGCCCTTCTCGGCGCGGGTCTGGTGGCTGTCCAGGCGCTTGAATTCCTCGAAGATCACGCTGAGCTTGTCCTCGGGGATGCCCGGGCCGCGGTCCCACACTTCCAGGCGCAGGTGCCCGTCCTCGCGGCGCACGCCCAGCAGCACGCGGCCCTTGGCATAGCGGAAGGCGTTGGTCAGGAAGTTCTGCAGCACCCGGCGCAGCAGCTTGATGTCGCTGTCCACCCGCAGCTTGCTGCCGCGCAGGTGGAAGTCGATGCCCTGTTCCTGGGCCAGGGCGCGGAACTCGGCGCCCAGCGGGTCGAGCAGGGCGCTGAGCGGGAAGGCCGCGCGCTCGGCGCTGACGCGGCCGCTTTCCAGGCGCGAGATGTCCAGCAGGTCGGTGATCAGGTCCTCGGCCGAACGCAGCGAGGAGTCCAGGTGGCGCACCAGGTCGCTGGACTCGCCGGGCAGTTCGCTCTGCGCCAGCGCCGCGGAGAACAGCCGCGCGGCGTTCAGCGGCTGCATCAGGTCGTGGCTGACCGCGGCGAGGAAGCGCGTCTTCGACTGGTTGGCGGCCTCGGCGGTGCCCTTGGCCTCGGTCAGCGCCTGGTTCAGTTGGGAGAGTTCCTGGGTGCGTTCCTCGACGCGCTGCTCCAGGCTCTCGTTGGCCTCCTTGAGGCCGTGCTCGGCGTCGCGGAACGCGGTGATGTCGGTGAAGCTCATGACGAAGCCGCCGCCGGGCATGGGGTTGCCGATCAGCTCGATGACGCGGCCGTTGGGGAACAGCCGCTCGGAGGTGTGCGGGGTGCCCTGGCGCATCCAGTACAGGCGCTTGGCCACGTGCAGGTCGGGGTCGCCGGGCCCGCACAGGCCGCGCTCGGCGTTGTAGCGGATGATGTCGGCGATCGGCCGGCCGACGTGGATCAGCCCCTCGGGGTAGTCGAACAGCTCGATGTAGCGGTGGTTCCAGGCCACCAGGCGCAGCGACTGGTCGACCACGCTGATGCCCTGGGTGATGTTCTCGATGGCGCCCTGCAGCAGCGCGCGGTTGAACTGCAGCACCTCGGAGGCTTCGTCGGCGATCTTCACCACGTCCTCCACCTGCATCTCGCGGCCCTCGATGGCGGCCTTCACCACCGCGCGCGCCGAGGAGGCGCCGAGCACGCCGGCGAGCAGGCGCTCGGTGTGGGCGATCCACTCGTCGTTGGCGTTCTGGCTGGGCACGAAGCCCTTGCCCTGGCGGTAGGCGAAGCGGATGAAGCTCTGCCGCGCGCGCTCCTCGCCGACGAAGCGCGCGGCGAGCATCAGCAGGTCTTCCAGCTGCACCGCCAGCATCGAGCGCGAGCTGAGCCGCTGGGAGATTTCCTGGCCGATGAAGCGGCTGGCCTGCCAGTGCTCGGAGACGCGGGTGCGGGAGAACACCGAGACCAGGCCGAACAGGGCGAAGTTGCCGATCAGCGAGAGCAGCACGCCGAGGGTCAGCGGCTCGATGTTGATGCCGAAGGGGTGGGTGGCCAGCCAGGTCAGCCCGGGGAAGTGCTCCAGCGGCCAGCCCAGGCTGCGGGCGATCACCGGCAGCACCAGGGTGTAGGCCCAGAGCGCGGCGCCGGCGGCCAGGCCGGCGAACACGCCGCGGCGGTTGGCCTGTTTCCAGTACAGCGCGCCGATCATCGCCGGGCCCAGCTGGGCGATGGCGGCGAAGGCGATCTGGCCGATGGTCGCCAGGCTCGCGGTGGAGCCCAGCAGGCGGTAGCTGACGTAGGCCAGCAGGAGGATCAGCGCGATGCTCACCCGGCGCACGGTCAGCAGCCAGTGGCGGAACACCTCGAACGGCTGCTCGGCGTCCGTGCCCTTGCGGCGCAGCAGCCAGGGCAGCAGCATGTCGTTGGAGACCATGGTGGACAGCGCCACGCTGGCCACGATAACCATGCCGGTGGCCGCCGAGGCGCCGCCGATGAAGGCCAGCAGCGCCAGCGCCGGGTGCGCCTCGGCCAGCGGCAGGCTGATCACGAAGGAGTCGGGGATGACCCCCGCCGGCAGCTGCATCTGCCCGGCCAGGGCGATGGGCACCACGAAGAGCGCGGCCAGCACCAGGTAGGCGGGGAACACCCAGCGCGCCAGGTTGAGGTCGCGCGGCTCGATGTTCTCCACCACCAGCACGTGGAACTGCCGCGGCAGGCACATGATGGCGGTCATGGCCACGCCGGTCTGCAGCAGCATGGCCGGCCAGTGCACGGTCTCCTGCCAGTACTCGGCCAGTTGCGGGGCGTCGCGGGCCCTGTCGAACAGGTCGCCGAAGCCGTCGTAGAGGCCGAAGGTGACGAAGATGCCCACGGCGAGGAAGGCGGTGAGCTTGACCAGCGACTCGAAGGCGATGGCCAGCACCATGCCGCGGTGGTGCTCGGTGACGTCCAGGCTGCGGGTGCCGAAGACGATGGTGAACAGCGCCAGCACCAGCGAGACGATCAGCGCCGTGTCCTGGGCGCGGCTGCCGCCGGAGTCGGCGCCGGCGCCGATCAGGAGGTTCACGCCCAGGACGATGCCCTTGAGCTGCAGGGCGATGTAGGGCAGCACGCAGACCACGCAGATCAGCGCCACCACCACCGCCAGGGCCTGGGACTTGCCGTAGCGCGCGGCGATGAAGTCGGCGATGGAGGTGATGTTCTCCTGCTTGCTGATCATGATCATCTTCTGCAGCACCCAGGGCGCGAAGAGCATCAGCAACACCGGGCCGAGGTAGATCGGCAGGAATGACCAGAGCTGGCCGGCGGCCTGGCCGACGGCGCCGAAGAAGGTCCAGCTGGTGCAGTACACCGCCAGCGACAGGCTGTAGACCCAGGCGCGCAGGCGCGGCGACAGGGGCGCGCGGCGGCGGTCGCCATAGAAGGCGATGGCGAACAGGATGGCCATGTAGAGAAGGGCGACCGTGGCGATCAGCCCACTGGACAACGACATGCGAACTCCGACAAATCGACTCGCTCCCCCGCAGGAGCTGCTGGGATGCAGTTTCGCACCAAAGTCCGATGCTGTCAGAACCCCTGCGACCAAGGTCTCAGAGGCCGCTTGCCGCACTGGGAAAGCGCTGGTAGCTTTGCCGGCCTTTCGCCCGGCCCCCGCCCGTCGCGCCCTGGCGCGGCTGTGGCACTATTGCCGGGCGCCGGGTTCCGATAGGAGCCGGCGGAAAGTCGAGGTACGAGGAGGGGCCATGTTCAGACCGTCACCCATCACCCTGCAGCGCGGTGCGCTGCGCCTGGAGCCCATGGTCGAGGCCGACGTGCCGGACCTGGTGGCGCTGGCCGAGGCCAATCGCGAGGCGCTGAAGTTCATGAGCGCGCCGCAGCGCCCGGACTGGTACCGCAACAGCCTCGCCGAGCAGCGCGAGGGCCGCGCCCTGCCGCTGGTGGTGCGCCTGGGCAACCAGCTGGTGGGCACCACCCGCTTCATGGACTTCCTCCCGGCGCTGCCGGCCTGCGAGATCGGCGGCACCTGGCTGGATGCGGCGCAGCACGGCACCGGGCTGAACGCCAGCATCAAGTACCTGATGCTGCGCCAGGCCTTCGACAACTGGAAGATGGTCCGCGTGCAGCTGAAGACCGCCGCCAGCAACCTGCGCTCGCAGCGCGCCATCGAGAAGCTCGGCGCGGTGCGCGAGGGCGTGCTGCGCAACCACCGGCGCCTGGCCGGCGGGCGCCTGGACGACAGCGTTCTCTACAGCATCACCGACCTGGAGTGGCCGCAGGTGAAGGCCGCCCTGGAAGCCGGCTTCATCGGCTGAGGCCGCGGTATGCCCCTCGACAGCGCCCATGGCGAGCGCACGCGCTTCTGGCGGGCCCAGGAACTGGGCGGGCTGGAGTTGCTGCACGCGCGCTTCATCGAGCAGCGCTTCGCCCCCCACGTCCACGAGGGCTTCGCCCTGGTGCTGATCGAGCAGGGCGCCCAGCGCTTCCGCCACCGCGGCGCCGAGCACCTGGCGCCCAGCGGCAGCCTGGTGCTGATCAATCCCGATGAGGTGCACACCGGCTCCAAGGCCCATGAGGCGGGCTGGTTGTACCGGGGGTTCTATCCGGAGATCGGGCAGGTCGGCAGCGTGCTCGACGAGCTGGAGCTGGGCGGCCGCGGCCTGCCGACCTTCGACGCCAGCGTGTTGCACGATCCCGAGCTGAGCCGTGCCTTCCTGCACGTGCACCGCCTGCTGGAATCCAATGCCAGCAGCCTGGAGCGCCAGACCTGCTGGCGCGAGGCATTGCTGTTGCTGTTCCAGCGCCACGCGCGGGTGCCCGAAGCGCGCCCGGCCGGACAGGAACCCCAGGCGGTGGCCCGCGCCCGCGAGCTGCTGGCCGCCCGGCTGGTCGAGCCGCCATCGCTGGAAGAACTGGCGGCGGCGGTGAACCTGTCGCCCTTCCACTTCGCCCGGGTGTTCCGCAAGGCCACCGGCCTGCCGCCCCACGCCTGGATCAAGCAACGCCGCCTGGAACAGGCCCGCGCCCTGCTCAAGGGCGGCTGCGCGCCGGCCTCGGTGGCGGCGCAACTGGGCTACGCCGACCAGAGTCACCTGAGCCGCCAGTTCAAGCAGGCCTACGGCGTGGCGCCGGGGGAATACCGCCAGGCTTGCGGACGCTCCGGCCTGCCACCCGGCAACCTGTAGGAGCGGGCCCTGCCCGCGATTCGCGCGCAGGGCGCGCTCCTATGTATGGACTCACCCCCACCGTCAACCCGCTTTTGAACATGAAAACCCGACTGCATCTATGTATTAGGCCTGTTCGAGGAAGCCACGTCGGGCTTCTGGCCAACATTGGGTAAGCCCGCGGAATGCCGATTACAAAGAGGCCTCGAAGGCCGGTAGGAGCGTAGGCATCGATCCGCGACGGTCTGACCAGGGGTCAATGTTCTTCAGCAAGGGTTGGAGCGACTTGGCGCCCCGTTGGCGGGAACTCGTTGATCAGTGGCTCATTTCCATCTCCCGGCAAGCATTCGGCTTGCGCTGGTAGGTCTGTTCGCTGCACAGCAGCACCCAGGCAATACGCAGGTTACGGTTGGCCAGTCGCACTGCCGCGCCCTTGCGCCCCAGACGTTGTAGCCAGCGCTGCAGGCGCCGATCGTCCGGGTGTTCGGAATCGGGCCGCAGTTGCTTCAACACCGCATGCGAGCCCACGACCATCAGGCTGCGCACATAGGCGTCGCCACGTTTGGTCATCTTGCCCAGCCGTACCTTCTGCCCGCTGCTGTGCTGGTCGGGTACGATGCCGAAGTAGGCAGCGAACTGACGTGCATTGGCGAAACGTTCCGGCTCGACCTGTTTGGCCAGTAAGGCCGTAGCCGTGATCGGACCGATACCACGTACCGTCATCAGCCGTTTGGCTGTCGGGTCGGCGGCGGCACAGGCTTCCAGACGCCCGGTCAGCGCGGCGATACGCTCGCCCAGCCGTTGCCATTCGTTCAGCATCTCGTCGATCAGCTCGCGCAGCAGCGCCGGCAACGGCTGTCTAGCGTCTTCCAGCACCCGGGTGACACCTTGCTTCAAGCCCACATCCCCCTGCGCCAGGGCGATACCCTGCTCCAGCAGCAGCCCGCGGATCTGATTACCCATGGCGGTGCGCCGCCGCACATAGCCCCGCCGGACACGGTGCCAGGCCTGCATCGCCAGTGCCGCGACGCTCTTCACCGGCACCGACGCGATACTGCTATCCCGGCCCGCCCGCAGAATGGCGTGGGCATCATTGCGATCATTCTTCGCTCCGCTCCGGTGCTCGGCCACCCGCTGAGCCGGCAGGATACGCACCAGGTTGCCCTGCGCCTGCAGCAGCCGGGCCCAGGCTTGTGCTCCAGGGCCGGTCTCCATCAGCACCGTCACGCCCTCCGGCAGCTTCTGCAGAAACACCTGAAACGCTTCACGCGACTTGATTCGCTGTTCGTACGCCAGTTGACCCAGGGCGTCTTCCCCCGCCACCTGGAAGACCTTTTTCGCCAGATCCACGGCGACTGTCGTGCACACCGATACATCGGTTGCAGACACCGGCTTATTCATCGTCGTATGCTTTTTCATGGACTCACCCTCACTGTCGGTGGCTTCTTAGACCGCCACCGTGGCGCCTCGACGCCTCGGTGAGGGTGAGTCCATCCAATTACATGGAATGGTGCGGGTGGGGCAGCGGATCTCATCCGCGAATCGCGCCGGAGGTTCCGGCTATCGCGGACAAGGTCCGCTCCTACGGGGGAGGAATACCGTGCAACCTGTAGGAGCGGGCCCTGCCCGCGATTTCGCGCGCAGGGCGCGCTCCTACATGGAATGGTGCGGGTGGGGCGGCGTAGCGGATCTTATCCGCGAATCGCGCCGGGGGTTCCGGCTATCGCGGACAAGGTCTGCTCCTACGGGGGAGGAATACCGTGCAACCTGTAGCGGGCCCTGCCCGCGATTCGCGCGCAGGGCGCGCTCCTACAGGGAATGGTGCGGGTGGGGCAGCGTAGGAGATCTCATCCGCGAATCGCGCCGGGGGTTCCGGCTATCGCGGACAAGGTCCGCTCCTACGGGGAGAGGAATACCGTGCAACCTGTAGGAGCGGGCCCTGCCCGCGATTCGCGCGCAGGGTCTAATCCTCCCCCGCCAGCTTGCGCTCGTACTGGAAGCGCCAGCGGGTGTACAGCAGCGCCGCGCAGAACAGACTCACGCTGAGCAGCACCTCGGCCCAGCCGTAGATGCGCTGGCCCGGCTCGAAGGTGTTGAGCACGCCGGTGATGAAGTACAGGTTGACCACGTAGCAGGCCCAGGCGTGGCCGCGGGCGCTGCCGATCAGCATGCCCGGGGCGATGATCAGCAGCGGCAGCAGCTTGAGCGCGGTCCACACCTTCGGCACCCAGTCCGGGGCGCCGCGGGCGTCGGTGAACAGCAGGCCCCAGGTGAGGATCAGCAGGACCAGGCCCAGCAGGCTGCCCAGGCTCACCGCGCGGCTCGCGGCCAGGCGCGGGCGCAGGTGCTCGAGGGTGGGCAGGGGTTTCTTCTTGCGGGCCATTCAGCGCTCCAGTTTGCCGGCGATCTCGGCCAGGCGCTTGCCCAGCGCGCGGCACAGGGTGATCTCGTGTTCGTCCAGGGCGCGCTTGCCGTCGGCGCCGGCGAAGTGGCTGGCGCCATAGGGCGTGCCGCCGCCGCGGGTCTCCAGCAGGGCCGGTTCGCTGTAGGGGATGCCGGTGACCAGCATGCCGTGGTGCAGCAGCGGCAGCAGCATGGACAGCTGGGTGGTCTCCTGGCCGCCGTGCAGGCTGGCGGTGGAGGTGAACACCGCCGCCGGCTTGCCGACCAGGGCGCCGGTCAGCCACAGGCTGCTGGTGCCGTCGAGGAAGTACTTCAGCGGCGCGGCCATGTTGCCGAAGCGCGTCGGGCTGCCCATGGCCAGGCCGGCGCAGTCCTTGAGGTCGTCGAGGGTGGCGTAGAGCGCGCCTTCCTCGGGCAGGTCCGGGGCCACCGCCTCGCACTCGGTGGACACCGCCGGCACCGTGCGCAGGCGCGCCTCCAGGCCGCCCTGCTCGATGCCGCGGGCGATCTGCCGGGCCATCTCGGCGGTGGCACCATGACGGCTGTAGTAGAGCACCAGGATGTAGGGCGCGCTCAAGGCAGGATCTCCAGCACCTTCTCCGGCGGCCGGCCGATCACCGCCTTGTCGCCGGCCACCAGGATGGGCCGTTCGATCAGCTTCGGATGGGTGGCCATGGCCTCGATCAGCTGGGCGTCGCTGAGCTGCGGGTCAGCCAGGCCGAGGGCCTTGTATTCCTCCTCGCCGGTGCGCAGCAGCTGGCGCGCGCTGATGCCCAGCTTGCCGAGCAGCGCCTGCAGTTCGGCGGCGCTGGGCGGCGTTTCCAGGTAGCGCACGATGGTCGGGGCCAGGCCGCGCGCCTCGAGCAGTTCGAGGGCACCGCGGGACTTGGAGCAGCGCGGGTTGTGGAAAAGTGTCAGTTGGCTCATATCCATGGGCTCGCTGGGCCGTTAAAGTGGCGGCTATTCTAACCGCCTCCCGAGGGTTGGCTGAACCATCGGCGTTCGGCCGGGCCGGCGGCCCTGCGACTTAAGGACACAGCATGCACCCGCGCTTGCGGAACCTGATCGAGTTCTGGCGTTATCTGCTCCAGCGTTTCCATGCCGACCGCGTCAGCAGCCACGCCGCCGCGCTGACCTACACCACGCTGTTCGCCGTAGTGCCGATGATGACCGTGACCTTCGCCATCGTCTCGGCCATTCCCACCTTCGAAGGCATGGGCGAGCGCATCCAGCTGTTCATCTTCCACAACTTCGTGCCGTCCACCGGCGAGGCGGTGGAAACCTACCTGCGCGCCTTCATCGTCCAGGCGCGCCACCTGACCTGGCTGGGGGTGGCCTTCCTGGCGGTCACCGCGTTCAGCATGCTGGTGACCATCGAGCGGGTGTTCAACGAGATCTGGCGGGTGCGCAAGCCGCGCCGCGGGGTGACGCGCTTCCTGCTGTACTGGGCGATCCTCAGCCTGGGGCCGCTGCTGCTGGGCGCCGGCTTCGCGGTGTCGACCTACGTCACTTCGCTGTCGCTGCTGTCCGGGCCCCATGCGCTGCCCGGCGCCGGCATGTTGCTGAAGTTCATGCCGCTGCTGTTCAGCGTGGCGGCCTTCACCCTCATCTACGCCGCGGTGCCCAACGCCCGCGTGCCGCCGCTGCACGCCCTGGCCGGCGGCGCGCTGACGGCCTTCCTGTTCGAGGCGGCCAAGTCGCTGTTCGGCCTCTACGTCGGCCTGTTCCCCGGCTACAAGCTGATCTACGGCGCCTTCGCCACGGTGCCGCTGTTCCTGCTGTGGATCTACCTGTCCTGGCTGATCGTGCTGTTCGGCGCCGAACTGGTCTGCAACCTGTCCTCGACGCGCCTGTGGCGGCGCAGGGCGTTGCCGCGGCTGCTGGTGCTGCTGGGCGTGCTGCGGGTGTTCTACGAGCGCCAGCGCCAGGGCGAGGCGACGCGCCTGGCGCATCTGCACCGCGCCGGCTGGATGCTGCCGGAGGACGAATGGGAGGAGCTGCTGGCCTTCCTCGAACGCGAGCAGATGGTCTGCCGTTCGGGCGGCAGCGACGATACCTGGGTGCTCTGCCGCGACCTGGGCAGCTACAGCCTGCATCGCCTGCTGAACCGCTGCCCCTGGCCGCTGCCGTGCCTGGAGACGCTGCCGGACAGCCTGGCGGAGGACTGGTACCCGCCCCTGCGCGAGGCCCTGCAGCGCTACCAGGCGGAGCGGGAGGTGCTGTTCGGCGGCAGTCTCGCAGAATGGTTGAGTCCGTCACATTCCAGGTGACGTAAAAGGTCAGTTTGCGGCGAAACGGAATGCTGGAAGCGGCCGGGCGAAGATGAAAATGCGTGGAATCGCGGGCCTCGAAAGTTTGGCACGCTTCTGGCTATAGCCGGTTCAGGACAGTGGTGTTCCCCAGAAGTTCCGAGAAGGCCCGCATCTTCATGAACAAAGACCTGAACAAAGTCGTACACCTGCACCAGCGCGACCCGCAGAGCGCCCTGGAGCGGCTGAATAGAATCACCGGTCTGCAGTTCAGCAGCTGGCCGGAGTCGCTGCTGCCCAGCGTGCATGCCGCGCTCGACGAGCGGGCTGCCAGCACCGCCGAGCCCGTCGGCGAACCCGCCCGCCAGCTGGGTTGAGCGCTACGACAGCTGGCCGGCGTTGATCCGCTGGTCGCTGGCGATCTGTTCCACCGCCTGGACGAAGAGTTCTTCCACCGTCAGGCGCGAAAGTCCCACCGCCGAACGCAATCTGATCTGCAGATTGTCGATCCTGTAGCGATACGGCAGCCGCGCGATGCCGGACAGCAGTATGCGTCCGCTGGCGTTGAGGGTGCCGTGATCGATCACCACCTCGTGCTGCCGCTCGCCGTCGCCGTAGCTGGCCAGCAGCGTCACCGGCAACTGGGCCATGCCCGGCACCAGCAGCCAGGCGGCGACGTTGTAGTCGCAAGCCCGCCCACCGTTGCTGGTACCGAGGGGCCTGGCATTGGCCACTATGTGTTCGGGCACCCGGCTGACGATCTGATCCGTGGGCTGCATATGTCTGTCGCTTCCGTGAATGGGTTCGGCCGGCGTACTTGGCGCCTGCGTGTTCTGACAGGATGTAGGGCCTGGCGGAAGGAAAACTTCCGCAAGCCCCGCATTATAGGGAGCAACAGGCCCACAAAACGTGCGTGTTAGCGATCCTGGCTGTGACCTGTTTCCCAAATGACATCATCAGCCCAGCCGCAGCGGATGCCGGCTGACCAGGGGCGTGGCCAGGTTGGCCGTGGGCAGCGGGAGGATGGTCTGGTTGTCGAAGCTGGCCAGTTGCAGCCAGAGATTCTCGCCCTCGACGAATTGCCCCTGGGGCAGCCAGATGCCGTGGTACCAGCCGTTGCCCGGTTCCGGGGTGCTCTGCAGGACCGCCGGGTGCCGCTGTGCGTCAGGCGTGCGGCGCAGCCAGGCCGGCCGCGGCAGGCCCTTGAGGAAGCGCAGGCCCAGGTGCAGGCCGTCGCCGTTGAGGTGACGCCAGCGCACCATCGCCAGGATCGGCGAGCCCGGCTTGTCGAGGATCAGCAGCAGTTGCCCGACCGGCAGGCGCTGTGCCTGGCTGCCCTGGCAGACGATGCGCGCCCCGCCGGGGCTGGCGTCGGCCATCTGCGCCTCGCAGCTGCCGGCGGCGCTGGCCAGCAGGTGGGCCTGGATGGCCGTCAGGCCGATCACCAGCTGGCAGCTCGCATGCTTCTCGGCGCGCGTATGACGGCGCGGCTGGTGGCCCAGCCAGTGCGGGCGGACACGCTCCAGCAGCAGGCTCTCGGCCGCCGGGCGCAGCGGTGCCGGGTCGTGCAGGGCGATCAGCAGCGCGCCCAGTTCCAGGCGGCGCAGGCGTTCGGGCGGTGCCTCGGGCTTCTGGTCGAAGCCCAGGCAGGGGCGGTCGTCGCCGAGGTCGACCAGGTAGCCTTCCTGCTCCTCTTCCTCGTCGTCCCAGTCCTGCAGCCGGGCCAGGCCGGCCAGCGGTGCGAGGGCGCTGAACAGGTGCGGCGCCTCGCCTTCGGTGAGGTGGAAGGGGTTGCTCAGCGCCAGCAGCAGGGATTGCTGGTACAGGCCCCGCAGGGTTCCGGCCGGGGTGGGTTCGAAGGCAGCGGCGATGGGTTCGTCCAGGCACTGCTGGTATTCGCCTATCCAGTACAGCAGGTGGCTGTCGCGCCACAGCGAGCCCGGCGGCTGCTGGTACTGCTGGTAATGGCGCAGCAGGGCCTGGGCGAGGAAGTGCTCGGCCATGTACAGGCACCACGCCAGGTGCGGGCGCGAGGGCTTGTGGCCGTTGAGTATCTGCAGCAGCAGGCGCTTGAAGCCGGCGGCCAGTTCGCCGCACAGGTGCACGAAGAGAGCCGGCGGCGTTTTCTCGGCGCGGATCAGCCGGGTGTAATGGCGATATTCTTCGGCGAGGCTTTGCAGCGCGCGCTGCCTTTCCAGTAAGGTCAGTGCGCAACGGTTGAGCCTGAAGAGGACGCCCAGGCAGTGCTGCAGGCCTTCGTGCAGGGGCAGCCGCCGGGCCTGCAGCAGTCCTGCCGACAGGTTGCTCGCCGCGTCGCCGTTGTCTTCGAGAATGTCCGGCACTTCCAGGCGCAGGGCAGAGAGCATCATGACCACCCCGCATACACGAGGACTGAAGGCATGGGAGTACGGCTCCGTTTTGTCAGTGGACTATTGGCCGGCCTGATCCTGGCCGGCTGCTCGGCGGATTACGGCGTCGATCAGCATGGAAAGAAGGTACCTACAGCAAGCCTAGATGGCCAGTGGCTAGTCATCAATTACTGGGCCGACTGGTGCGTGCCTTGCCGCAAGGAAGTGCCCGAGTTCAACCGCCTGGCGGAGGACAGCCGGGACAAGGGCGTGCGGGTGCTGGGGGTCAACTACGATGGCCTGCGTGACGCCGAGCTGAGCAAGGCCGCGCAAGACCTGGGGATCCGCTACACGGTGCTGGCCGACGACCCGGCGCCGCGCTTCAAGCTGCCGCGCAGCGAGGCGTTGCCGGTGACCTACATCGTCGACGCCAAGGGCCAGGTGCGCGAGCGCATGCTGGGCGAACAGACGGCCAGCGGCGTACAGGCGCGCCTGCTGGCCCTGCAAGGGGAGAAACGCTGATGGCGAGAATCTGCATGCACGGCTTCGTCAGTGGGCGCGTGCAGGGCGTCTACTACCGCCAGGGTACCCAGGAGCAGGCCGACCGGCTGGGCGTCGACGGCTGGGTGCGCAACCTGCCCGATGGGCGGGTCGAGGTGCTGATGGAAGGGGAGGAGAGCGCCGTCCACGCGCTGCGCGAGTGGCTGCACCAGGGCCCGGAGAAGGCCCTGGTGACGGACGTGGCGTTGCAGGACATGCCGGCCCAGGGCATCACCGGCTTCATCGTGCGGCGCTGAGCCCCGGCGGTGTCGGCCCGGGCTCAGTTGCTGGCGCCGGGGTCCGCGGCCAGGCGGCCGGCGTCGCTCAGCAGGCGCTGGAGGAATTCCTTCTGCAGCTCCGGATCGTTGCGCGTCAGTTCGATCAGGCTCTGTTCCAGCTCGCTGGCTTCCTCTTCCAGGCCGAGGTCGGACAGGCGCTTGACGCGGTGCACCCAGTGCTGCACGTCCTCGCCTTCGAGGTCGTCGTAGATCAGCGCATGAGCTTCGTGCAGCTTGCCCCGCAGCGTCGGGCTGACCAGCAGGCTGGCCTCGGCGTGGGCGCTGTCCTGGGCATCGCGCACGCTCAGCTGCAGGCGGCCGGCGCGGTACACGGCGTCGTCGCTGAAGGGGCTGTCCAGCAGGTTCAGGCGCAGGATGCCGTGACGGTCGGTCAGCAGTTCCTGGGTCTCCTTGCCGACGCTCACCTGCACCGGGCGCTCGGCCCAGGGCAGGCTGGAGTACTCGGTGTGCCTGTTGCGCCGCTGTTCGTCGATGTTGGCCAGGTTCTGCTCGGCGCGGCCGTTGGATTGCACGTTCATGAACGGGTTCATGCCGTCGATGCCGTAGCTGATCCAGCCGCGGGTGACGCTTTCCGGCAGGTTGCCCAGGGCGAACACGTTGACCACGTTGGCGCCGATGCCGGCGACGAAGGTCAGCGCACCCAGCGGCACTTCGTAGAACTCGCGCCAGCCCTGGTAGGGCGTGTAGCGGTCGTAGCGGCGGGTGACCTCGAAGGTGGTGACTTCGAAGGTCTTCTGCTCCTGCACGCGGACGCGGCGCTGCGGCAGCTGCAGGACGCCGGGCTCGCCGACGTCGATCTGCAGGCTGTGGTCGAGCAGCTTGCGCTCGACGCGCTCCTCGTGTTCGCTGCGCTGCGACATCTGGTTGGCGCAGCCGCTCAAGACAAGGCTGCCGCACAGGGCGGCAACCTTGAGGCGGGTAGTGCTTCGGGACATCGCGCTGCTCAGTTGCCGATCTTCGCCTTGAGGAAGCTCATCACGTCGGCCACGGCGATGTTCTGCGACTCGCTGTCGCGACGGCCCTTGTACTCCAGGGTGCCTTCGCCCAGGCCGCGGTCGCTGACCACGATGCGGTGCGGGATGCCGATCAGCTCCATGTCGGCGAACTTCACGCCGGGGCTGGTCTTCTTGTCGCGGTCGTCCAGCAGCACTTCGTAGCCGGCGGCGGTCAGCTCGGCGTAGAGCTTGTCGGTGGCCTCGCGCACGCTTTCGGTCTCGTACTTCAGCGGCACGATGGCGACCTGGAAAGGCGCCAGGGCGGCCGGCCAGAGGATGCCGCGCTCGTCGTTGTTCTGCTCGATGGCGGCGGCGACCACGCGGGATACGCCGATGCCGTAGCAGCCCATGATCAGGGTGACCGGCTTGCCCTGTTCGCTGAGCACGGAAAGGCCCATCGCCTCGCTGTACTTGGTGCCGAGCTGGAAGATGTGGCCGACCTCGATGCCGCGGCGGATCACCAGGGTGCCCTTGCCGTCGGGGCTGGGGTCGCCGGCGACGACGTTGCGCAGGTCGGCGACTTCCGGCAGCGGCAGGTCGCGTTCCCAGTTCACGCCGAAGTAGTGCTTGTCGTCGAGGTTGGCGCCGATGGCGAAGTCGCTCATCAGGGCCACCGAGCGGTCGACGATGCAGGGCAGCGGCAGGTTCAGCGGGCCGAGGGAGCCGGGGGCAGCGCCGATGGCGGCCTTGATCTCGGCTTCGCTGGCCATCTGCAGGGGGCTGGCGACCAGGGGCTGGTTGGCGGCCTTGATCTCGTTCAGCTCGTGGTCGCCGCGGACCACCAGGGCGACCAGCTTGCCTTCCTCGGCGCCGCGCACCACCAGGGTCTTGATGGTCTTCTCGATGGGCAGGCCGAACTTCTCCACCAGGTCGGCGATGGTCTTGGTGTCCGGGGTATCGACCAGGCGCAGTTCCTCGGTGGCGGCGCCGCGCGCGGTTTCACGCGGTACGGCCTCGGCCTTCTCGATGTTGGCGGCGTAGTCGGAGCTGTCGCTGAAGACGATGTCGTCCTCGCCGGAGTTGGCCAGCACGTGGAATTCGTGGGAGCCGCTGCCGCCGATGGAGCCGTTGTCGGCCTGCACGGGACGGAAATCCAGGCCCAGGCGGGTGAAGATCTTGCAATAGGCCGTGTACATGCCGTCGTAGGTCTGCTGCAGCGACTCCTGGTTCATGTGGAAGGAGTAGGCGTCCTTCATGATGAACTCGCGGCCGCGCATCAGGCCGAAGCGCGGACGGATCTCGTCACGGAACTTGGTCTGGATCTGGTAGAAGTTGATCGGCAGCTGCTTGTAGCTGGACAGCTCGTTGCGCGCCAGGTCGGTGATGACCTCTTCATGGGTCGGGCCGACGCAGAACTCGCGGTCGTGGCGGTCCTTCAGGCGCAGCAGCTCGGGGCCGTACTGCTGCCAGCGGCCGGATTCCTGCCACAGCTCGGCGGGCTGCACGGCCGGCATCAGCACTTCCAGGGCGCCGGCGGCGTTCATTTCTTCGCGGACGATGGTCTCGGCCTTGCGCAGCACCCGCAGGCCCATCGGCAGCCAGGTGTAGAGACCCGAGGCCAGCTTGCGGATCATGCCGGCGCGCAGCAGCAACTGGTGGCTGATCACCACGGCATCGGCAGGGGTTTCTTTCAGGGTGGACAGCAGGTACTGACTGGTACGCATGGTTGGCCGTTATTCGATTGCGAGACAGAGGTAGGCGGGCATTGTACGGTGCGTGCCTGGCGCCGTACAGGGCGCGGCCGGGGGAGCCGGATGCCGCGGAACGCGGAAAAGGAAAAGCCCGGCGCGGGGCCGGGCTTTCCTTGACCTGCGGTCGTTCCGGTTACAGAACGGACAGCGGGTAGTCGACGATCAGGCGGAACTCGTCGATATCGCCTTCGGCCTGGTCGGAGTTGGCGCGGTGCCAGGCTTGGCGGATGCGGAAGGACAGGTCCTTCGCCGGGCCGCTCTGGACGACGTACTTGGCTTCCACGTTGGTTTCGTGGTGCTTGCCATCTTCGCCGTAGCCGTAGGCAGCGTAGGCGCTGGTCGGATCGATCTTGGTGCCGTCGATGTCCTTACCGTTGATGTAGCGAGCCATGAAGGTCAGGCCAGGTACGCCGTACTCGGCCATGTTCAGGTCGTAACGAGCCTGCCAGGATTTTTCGCCCGGGCCGTTGAAGTCGGAGTATTGGACGGAGTTGGCGAGGAAGATCGAGTCCGCCGCTTCGTTGTTGTCACCGATACCGATGTAGTCGAACGGAGTGTTGCCGTTCACCTTCTGGAAGGCCAGGGTGAAGGTGTGGGCACTCAGGGTGTAGGCGGCGGCCAGGGAGAAGGTGTTGTTGCTGATGTCGCCAGCTTTCGCGCTGCCTTCATCCTTGGTGTTGTAGTAGTTGAAGTCGAAGCCCAGGGACTGGGAGTCGGCGATCGGCAGGGTGTAGTTCAGGTTGACGTAGTACTGCTTCCAGATGTCTTCCAGCTTGGCGCCGTACAGCGATGCGCTGAAGTTGTCGTTGAAGGCGTACTTGCCGCCGACGAAATCGGCGGAGCTGGCGTCGATGCCGGCATAGGTGGCCCAGATGTCACCATCGCGGTTGGTGGTGGTCTGGCCAGTGCCGGAATAGTAGTGACCTGCCTCGACGTCCAGACCTGCGATCTCGCTGCTCATCAGGCTGAAGCCAGTAGCGGTCTGCGGCAGCAGGCGGGTACCGCCAACGGCGAATACCGGTGCGGTGGGCTGCATGTCGCCGAATTTCAGCTCGGTCTTGGATACGCGGACTTTGACGGCTGCACCGGCTTTGCCGTAGTCGTCGGCCTTGTCGCCGTCGTCGTGGACCGGCAGGTTGCCGGTGGCGCCATAACCGCTGCCGCCATCCAGTTTCAGGCCCAGGTAGCCGAAGGCGTCAACGCCGAAACCGACAGTACCCTGAGTGAAGCCGGAGTTGTAGTTGGCCCAGAAACCTTGGGTCCAGTCACGGGCGTCAGCGGCGCCATCTTTCTTGTTGCGGTTGAAGTAGTAGTTGCGAACCAGGAAGTTCAGGCTGCTGTCTTCGACAAAGCCTTTGGATTCCGCTTGGTCGCTGACGAAGGCTTCGGCCATGGCCAGTTGCGAGGTGGCTGCAGAAATCGCCAGGGCAATGGCGCTCCACTTCATCACTTTCATCGTGATTGCTCCTTTGGTTTTGAAATTATTTGCCATCACTATGTGCCGCGGTGACGGCTCGTTCTTCTTGTCGGCGCTAACTTATAGCACGCGTGTTGTCTTGGCGATAGTTGCCGGAAACTTCAAACGGTTTCTTTATGGCACTGTCGCAAACATGTATGACAAGTGTCGCTTCCAAGTAGGTCTCATCTTGAGAATCTGGTTACGCGACCACTTGACACTCGTTTCTTTTATTTCCCCTTGGTGATGTCGCGTATCTTCTGGTTGTTTTTTGCTCAGTTGCGATCCGCGCTTTTGTTTGTTCTTCCCGGTGGCGAGCATCTAGCAACATCCGTGCTCAAAACCCGATTCGTCCCCTCGAAGGTTTCGCCATCGTCCCGGATGCTGCACGGTGTATGCCGTTGGCGCGCAGATTTCAAGATGTTGCGAGAATATTTGCGGCTTGCCTTACTCCCTTGGTGCTCGCCCGGGGTTGCAGGTTCGTTCGAGAAGCCGGGGTTTTCCTGCCAGGTTCCTTTCCGTAGGCAGCAGATGCCCCTGCTTCCCTGTTGTCGGAAAGTGCCCCGATTTGGCGCAGTGCACGAATAGGGTGCCGCGCCGCCGCGGGACGGCTGCCGTTCCCCGCCTGCCTCTAGTATCCTCCGCGCCCAGCGCTCCCCCGAGGGGGCTAAGCTTCTATTTCAAGACTGGTCGAACAGGAGAAGTCAGATGTTCGTCTTGGATTCCCGCCTGCAGCAGGACACCATCGCGCTGGGCGACTTTCCCCTGAGCCGCCTGCTGCTGATGAACGATGCGCAATATCCCTGGCTCATCCTCGTGCCGCGCCGCGACGATGTCAGCGAGATCTTCCAACTGGCGCCGGACGAGCAGCAGGAGCTGTGGCGCGAGGCGACCCATCTGGCGGAAGTGCTCAAGGACACCTTCAAGGCCGACAAGATGAACGTCGCCAACCTGGGCAACGTGGTCAGCCAATTGCACATGCACGTCATCGTGCGGCGCCGCGACGACGCGGCCTGGCCGGGCCCCGTCTGGGGCCGGCATCCGGCGCGCCCCTACACGCCCGAGGAGTTGCTGGCGGTGCGCGGCAAGCTGCGCATGGCCCTGGGCGACGCCTTTCGTTTCGAGGAGTGAATGCCATGAGCCTGGAGGAACGGGTAACCGATCTGGAGAGCCGTCTGGCGTTCCAGGATGACGCTCTGCAGACGCTGAGCGACGTGGTCTATGAGCAGGAGCGGTTGATCGAGCGCCTGCGCCTGCAGATGCAGGTGCTGCTCAAGCGCCTGGAAGACCTGCAGGGGCAGGTCGGTATTGCTGAGGATGATGTGCCGCCGCCGCATTATTGAGTGGTGGTGGTAGAGGCAGCGTCGTTTACGGGGCTGGTGTCTGCCGGTGGCGTTTAAGAGGCCCCTCTCCCGAAGGGAGAGGGGGGGTGTTCTGAGCGGCTTCTTGGTTTGGCGCCATCCTCCTGCCCTCGTCATTTCCGCGAGCGCGGGTTTCGCTCGGCCTTCTGAAGGGGCGTTTCGGCGTGCGCGGAGGTTTCTCTGGAAATCCGTAGGGCGCATAACGCCTACGGCGTTATCCGCCGAATCGCGGACAGAGTCCGCTCCTACACCCTCCGGCAAGCACAAGACCCGTAGGATGGTGTTGAGCGAAGCGATACCCATCGCCATGACCGCATGGGGTTCGCAAGCTCAACCCATCCTACGAAGAGCACCCCGGCGCGGCTTGCAAGGCAGTTGCTCCTACGGTTACAGGGAAGCGCGGGCGTAGGACTTGTCCGCGATTGGACTCCCCGGCCACGCCGGACACTCCGGTGGCACGAACAGCCCGCTCTCCCTTCCAGGCAGGGCGCGCAGCCGGGGGTTGGGAGAGGGCGCTCTTGAGCCAAAAATGAAAAATGCCGTTTCCCCATGGAGGGAAACGGCATCTGTCTCAAGCAACCGGCATTGCGCCGATCGGCGCTTCGGCTCGTTCCTCAGCGGCGGCCGGGCAGGGCGGCGATCACATCCTCCGCCTGCAGGCCCTTGTCGCGTTGCACCACGGAGAACTCCACGCGCTGGCCTTCGATGAGGATGCGGTGGCCTTCGCCACGGATGGCCCGGAAGTGCACGAAGATGTCCTCGCCGGTATCGCGGGAGATGAAGCCGAAGCCCTTGGAAGTGTTGAACCACTTCACGGTGCCGGTCTCGCGGTTCTCGTCGCTGATCGGGGCTTCGGGGGCTGCGCCGGCGCTGGGGCGCTTCTGCAGGCCGCTGGCGAGTTGCAGGACCACGGCGACGGCCAGGATCAGCAGGGGCAGGACGATGGCCGGCTGGTCGCCGATGGACGGCAGCGGCGCCAGCAGGATGAGAATCTGCAGGACCACGGCCAGGGCGATCAGCGCCGATACCAGGCTCTGCAGCTGTTGCACCCGCTGGCTGGCGGGGGTGAGCAGCAGGGCGGTCAGGCCGAGCAGGGCCAGGTAGACGGCGTCGGGGTTCTGCAGGTAGGGGATGGCATCGGTGCGCAGCGAGGGTGCGAATGACAGCACGAGGGCGGCAACGCCCGTCAGCAGGTGGACGATTTTCAGCATGGTTATGGATTCACCTTGAGCGATAAGCGTAAAGAGAAGCAGCCGGTCGTGCGGTCTGGTTCGCAGCGATGAAAATGACCTGAAAGAAGCCGGCGGCCTATGCGCGAGGCGCACGGGCGGTATTTAACAGCAAACCGATAGCCTTCTCAAATCAACCGCTTAGCGCCTGGGCGAGCAGAGGGGGACCCGGCATGATGCCGGGCCCGGCGGGGAGGTGTCAGTGGGCGAGCAGGCTGCGCAGCATCCACGCGGTCTTCTCGTGGACCTGCATACGCTGCGTCAGCAGGTCGGCGGTGGGCTCGTCGGCTGCCTTGTCGGCCAGCGGGAAGATGCTGCGCGCGGTGCGCACCACGGCTTCCTGGCCCTGGACCAGCAGGCGGATCATTTCCTGGGCGTCCGGCACGTCCTGCTCTTCCTTTATAGAGGAGAGGCGGGCGTAGGCGGCGTAGGTGCCCGGCGCCGGGAAGCCGAGGGCGCGGATGCGCTCGGCGATGCTGTCCACCGCCAGGGCCAGCTCGGTGTACTGCCCCTCGAACATCAGGTGCAGGGTGTTGAACATCGGCCCGGTGACGTTCCAGTGGAAGTTGTGGGTCTTCAGGTAGAGGGTGTAGGTATCGGCCAGCAGGCGCGAGAGCCCTTCGGCGATGGCGGCGCGGTCCTGTTCGGCGATGCCGATGTCGATTTCCATGGCGTCTTCCTCTTGATGAAAATTCCCGGTCAGGCTAGCACGGGCTTTGACGGGAGCCTTTTGGTTTGAATCAAAGCTTCCGATAGTGGATTTCTATCGACTGCCCGCCGCGGGGGCCGCTGGAGGGCGGCTGCAAGTCATGGTTTTTTCAGGCTATAATCCGCGCCTTTGCCGCGGGATGCGGGCCCGCGGCCATGTAGCAGCCAAGGTGTCCCGATGCCGATTTACGAATACCAATGCCGTTCCTGCGGCCATCAGCTGGAAGCCATGCGGAAGCTCAGCGATGCGCCGCTGGTCGATTGCCCGGCCTGCCAGGCCCCGGAATTGAAGAAGATGGTCTCCGCCCCCGGCTTCCGCCTGAGCGGCGGCGGCTGGTACGAAACCGACTTCAAGACCGGCGCGAAGAAGAACCTGGCGTCCGCCGAGTCCGCCTGCCCCGCCACGGGCTGCGGCTCGGGCGCCTGTGCCGCCGGCGAATGAGCGGTTCCCTCGAATCCAAGACTTGCGAGAAGCGAAACACACCATGATGCGCAGCCACTATTGCGGCCAATTGAACGAGAGCCTGGACGGCCAGGAAGTCACGCTTTGCGGTTGGGTGCACCGCCGCCGCGACCACGGCGGGGTGATCTTCCTCGACATCCGTGACCGCGAAGGCCTGGCTCAGGTGGTGTTCGACCCGGATCGCGCCGAGACCTTCGCCAAGGCCGACCGCGTGCGCAGCGAGTACGTGGTCAAGGTCACCGGCAAGGTGCGCATGCGTCCGGAAGGCGCGCGCAACGCCAACATGGCCTCCGGCGCCATCGAGGTGCTGGGCTACGAGTTGGACGTGCTGAACCAGGCTGAGACTCCGCCGTTCCCGCTGGACGAATATTCCGATGTGGGCGAGGAAACCCGCCTGCGCTACCGCTTCATCGACCTGCGCCGTCCGGAAATGGCCGCCAAGCTGAAGCTGCGCGCGCGCATCACCAGCAGCATCCGCCGCTACCTGGACGACAACGGCTTCCTCGATGTCGAGACGCCGATCCTCGGCCGCCCGACCCCCGAGGGCGCGCGCGACTACCTGGTGCCCAGCCGCACCTACCCGGGCCACTTCTTCGCCCTGCCGCAGTCGCCGCAGCTGTTCAAGCAACTGCTGATGGTCGCCGGCTTCGACCGCTACTACCAGATCGCCAAGTGCTTCCGCGACGAGGACCTGCGCGCCGACCGCCAGCCGGAATTCACCCAGATCGACATCGAGACCAGCTTCCTCGACGAGAGCGACATCATCGCCATCACCGAGAAGATGGTGCGCCAGCTGTTCAAGGAAGTGCTGGACGTGGAGTTCGACGAATTCCCGCACATGCCCTTCGAAGAAGCCATGCGCCGCTACGGTTCGGACAAGCCGGACCTGCGCATCCCGCTGGAACTGGTCGACGTCGCCGACCAGCTGAAGGATGTCGAGTTCAAGGTCTTCTCCGGCCCGGCCAACGATCCCAAGGGCCGCGTCGCCGCCCTGCGCGTTCCGGGCGGGGCGAGCATGCCGCGCAAGCAGATCGACGACTACACCAAGTTCGTCGGCATCTACGGCGCCAAGGGCCTGGCCTACATCAAGGTCAACGAACGCGCCAAGGGCGTGGAAGGCCTGCAGTCGCCGATCGTCAAGAACATCGCCGAGCCGAACCTGAACGTGATCCTCGATCGCGTCGGTGCGGTCGATGGCGACATCGTGTTCTTCGGCGCCGACAAGGCCAAGGTCGTCTGCGACGCCCTGGGCGCGCTGCGCATCAAGGTGGGCCATGACCTCAAGCTGCTCACCAAGGAGTGGGCGCCGATGTGGGTCGTGGACTTCCCGATGTTCGAAGAGAACGACGACGGCAGCCTGACTTCGCTGCACCACCCGTTCACCTCGCCCAAGTGCAGCCCGCAAGAGCTGGAGGCCAACCCGGCCGCTGCGCTGTCCCGCGCCTACGACATGGTGCTCAACGGCACCGAGCTGGGCGGCGGTTCCATCCGTATCCACGACAAGGCCATGCAGCAGGCGGTGTTCCGCGTGCTGGGCATCGACGATGCGGAGCAGGAAGAGAAGTTCGGCTTCCTCCTCGACGCCCTCAAGTACGGTGCCCCGCCGCACGGTGGCCTGGCCTTCGGCCTGGACCGCCTGGTGATGCTGATGACCGGCGCCGCGTCGATCCGCGAAGTGATCGCCTTCCCGAAAACCCAGAGCGCCGGCGACGTCATGACCCAGGCTCCGGGCACCGTGGACGGCAAGGCCCTGCGCGAGCTGCACATCCGCCTGCGCGAGCAGCAGAAGGCCGCCGAGTAATTCCAGATGAACCGCGGCGGCGCACAGCCTGCGCCGCCGCCGCAACAAGCTAGACGGAGTGAGTTATGGCTGGTCATTCCAAATGGGCCAACATCAAGCACCGCAAGGAGCGTCAGGACGCCAAGCGCGGGAAGATCTTCACCAAGCTGATCCGCGAACTGACGGTCGCCGCCAAGCAGGGCGGCGGCAACCCGGCTGACAACCCACGTCTGCGCCTGGCCGTGGACAAGGCGCTGACCGCCAACATGACCCGCGACACCATCGATCGCGCCATCGCCCGTGGCGCCGGCTCGAACGACGCGGACAACATGGAAGAACTGACCTACGAAGGTTACGCGCCCAGCGGCGTGGCGATCATCGTCGAGGCCATGACCGACAACCGCAACCGCACCGCGGCGGAAGTGCGCCATGCCTTCAGCAAGTGCGGCGGCAACCTCGGCACTGATGGCTCGGTGGCCTACATGTTCGACCGCAAGGGGCAGATCAGCTTCGCCCCCGGCGTCGACGAGGATGCCCTGATGGAAGCGGCCCTGGAGGCCGGCGCCGACGACGTGGTGACCAATGACGACGGTTCCATCGACGTCTTCACCAGCTTCGCCGACTTCATCGCGGTGAACGAGGCGCTGACCGCCGCCGGCTTCAAGGGCGAGGAAGCGGAGATCTCGATGATCCCCTCGACCACCGCGACCCTGGACCTGGAGACCGCGCAGAAGGTGCTCAAGCTGATCGACATGCTCGAGGACCTGGACGACGTACAGAACGTCTACTCCAACGCGGACATCCCCGAAGAGGTGATGGCCCAGCTTGGCTGACGCCATCCCCGACATGGGCCTCGCGCCGGAAGCCGGAGCCGTCGGATTCGACCGCTCCGGCTTCCGGCTTTTGGTTTCCGGCACATGACCCTGATCCTAGGCATCGACCCCGGCTCGCGCATCACCGGCTTCGGCGTGGTGAGGGACACCGGCCGCGGCTGCGAATACGTCGCCTCCGGCTGCATCCGCACCGGCAGCGGCGCCCTGCACGAACGCCTGCAGATCGTCTTCCGCGGCGTGCGCGAGGTCATCCAGACCTACCACCCGAGCATGATGGGCATCGAGCAGGTGTTCATGGCGCGCAACGCCGACTCCGCGCTCAAGCTCGGCCAGGCCCGCGGCGCGGCCATAGTCGCGGCGGCGGAGGAGGGGCTGGAGATCGCCGAATACACCGCCAGCCAGGTCAAGCAGGCCATCGCCGGCACCGGCGGGGCCGACAAGCTGCAGGTCCAGATGATGGTCATGCACCTGCTGAAACTGACGCAGAAACCGCAGATCGACGCCTCCGACGCCCTGGCCATCGCCCTGTGCCACGCCCACACCCGGCAGAGCCTGGTGCCCCATGGCCTGTCCACCGCGCGCCGCCGCGGCGGGCGCCTGCGCCTTTGACCGACAACCTGCAAGGACCCTGAGCCGTGATTGGACGCCTGCGTGGCACCCTGGCGGAAAAGCAGCCGCCGCACCTGATCCTCGACGTCAATGGCATCGGCTACGAGCTGGAAGTGCCGATGACCACCCTTTATCGCCTGCCCGCCCTCGGCGAACCGGTGACCCTGCACACGCACCTGGTGGTGCGCGAAGATGCCCACCTGCTCTACGGCTTCGCCGAAAAGCGCGAGCGCGAGCTGTTCCGCGAGCTGATCCGCCTCAACGGCGTCGGCCCCAAGCTGGCCCTGGCCCTGATGTCGGGCCTGGAAGTGGATGAGCTGGTGCGTTGCGTGCAGGCGCAGGATACTTCCACTCTGGTGAAGATCCCCGGGGTCGGCAAGAAGACCGCCGAGCGCCTGCTGGTGGAGCTCAAGGACCGCTTCAAGGCCTGGGAGAACATGCCGACCATCGCCCCCCTGGTGGCGGAACCGAAACTGGCCGCAACAGTCTCAAGCGCCGAGGCCGATGCCGTCAGCGCGCTGATCGCGCTAGGCTTCAAGCCCCAGGAGGCGAGCCGCGCCGTGGCCGCCGTGGAGGAAAAAGATTTGTCCAGCGAAGAACTCATCCGCCGCTCGCTCAAGGGCATGGTCTAGGTAGCCGCGCATGATCGAGACCGATCGCCTGATCTCGGCCGCCACCGCCGGCCCTCGCGAGCGCGAGGAGCAGCTGGACCGCGCCATCCGCCCGCTGAGCCTGTCCGACTACATCGGCCAGCCCAGCGTGCGCGAGCAGATGGAGCTGTTCATCAGCGCCGCCCGCGGCCGCAAGGAGGCCCTGGACCACACGCTGATCTTCGGCCCGCCGGGCCTGGGCAAGACCACCCTGGCGAACATCATCGCCCAGGAGATGGGCGTGGCCATCAAGAGTACCTCCGGCCCGGTGCTGGAGCGCCCGGGCGATCTCGCCGCGCTGCTGACGAATCTCGAGCCGGGCGACGTGCTCTTCGTCGACGAGATCCATCGCCTCTCGCCCATCGTCGAAGAAGTGCTGTACCCGGCGATGGAAGACTTCCAGCTCGACATCATGATCGGCGAAGGGCCGGCGGCGCGCTCCATCAAGCTCGACCTGCCGCCCTTCACCCTGGTCGGCGCGACCACTCGCGCCGGCATGCTGACCAACCCGCTGCGCGACCGCTTCGGCATCGTCCAGCGCCTGGAGTTCTACAGCGTCGACGACCTGGCGACCATCGTCGCCCGTTCGGCCGGCATCCTCGGCCTGGACATGGACCCGGCCGGCGCCTTCGAGATCGCCCGCCGCGCCCGTGGCACGCCGCGCATCGCCAACCGCCTGCTGCGCCGCGTGCGCGATTTCGCCGAGGTGCGCGCCAGCGGGGCGATCAGCAGCGAGGTGGCGGACAAGGCGCTGAACCTGCTGGACGTCGACGAACGTGGCTTCGACCACCAGGACCGGCGTCTACTGCTGACCATGATCGACAAGTTCGACGGCGGGCCGGTGGGGCTGGACAACATCGCCGCGGCCATCGGCGAAGAAAAACATACGATCGAGGACGTGCTGGAGCCCTATTTGATCCAGCAAGGCTATATCATGCGCACGCCGCGGGGACGGGTGGTCACCCGGCATGCATACCTGCATTTCGGCCTGAAACTGCCGAAGCGGATGGGCGAGGGGGCGATGCCGGATCTTTTCTCCCCTGAAGATGGTAATTAATTGCATTTGTGGCTGATTGCCGATTGGCAAAGCCCCAACTTGGTTCTAGAGTATGCGCGCGCAACACGGGGGTCAGCCGTTCGAGCATCGATTCCGGGTCTATTACGAGGACACCGATGCAGGCGGCATCGTCTACTACGTCAACTACCTCAAGTTCATGGAGCGGGCTCGCACCGAGCGGCTGCGGGCTTTGGGCTTCGCCCAATCCCAGCTGGCAGGTGAGAACCTGCTTTTCGTCGTTCATTCGGCCGAAGCGCGCTACCACGCGCCGGCTCGCCTGGACGACGAACTGGTCGTCAGCGCCGAGGTCGAGGAGTTGAACCGTGCGAGCCTGCGGTTCCGTCAACAGGTTCGTCGAGCGTCGGATTCGGCCCTGTTATGCGAGGGCCGCTTCCTGGTGGCGTGCGTGCGGGCCGACAACCTGAAGCCCCGCGCCATCCCCGAAGCGTTGCGTGCGGCATTTGCCGGCACTCCGGACACCCTTTCAGCAGGAGAATAACGTGGAACCGAACGTCGTCGACCATACCTCCATGTGGAGCCTGATCAGCAACGCCAGTATCGTGGTGCAGCTGGTCATGCTCACCCTGGTGGCCGCCTCGGTCACTTCTTGGATCATGATCTTCCAGCGCAGCAACATGATGCGCTCGGCCAAGAAAGCCCTGGATGGCTTCGAAGAACGCTTCTGGTCGGGCATCGACCTGTCCAAGCTGTACCGCCAGGCCGGCAGCAACCCCGACCCGGATTCGGGCGTGGAGCAGATCTTCCGCGCCGGCTTCAAGGAATTCTCGCGCCTGCGCCAGCAGCCCGGCGTCGACCCGGACGCGGTGATGGAAGGCGTGGCCCGTTCCATGCGCGTGGCCATCTCCCGTGAGGAAGAGAAGCTGGAAACCAGCCTGCCGTTCCTCGCCACCGTCGGTTCCACCAGCCCGTACATCGGTCTGTTCGGCACCGTCTGGGGCATCATGAACTCCTTCCGCGGCCTGGCCGCCGTGCAGCAGGCCACCCTGGCCACCGTCGCCCCCGGCATCGCCGAGGCCCTGGTCGCCACCGCCATCGGCCTGTTCGCCGCGATCCCCGCGGTCATCGCCTACAACCGCTTCGCCGCGCGTTCGGAAATGCTGATCGGCCGCTACTACACCTTCGCCGACGAGTTCCAGGCCATCCTGCACCGCAAAGTCCACGCCAGCGACGATTGACCAGAGAGGTAAGCCGACATGGCAAGGGTCCGTCATAAACGCAAGCCGGTCGCGGAAATGAACGTGGTGCCATACATCGACGTGATGCTGGTACTGCTGGTCATTTTCATGGTGACCGCACCGATGCTGAACCAGGGGGTCAAGGTCGACCTGCCCAAGGTTTCCAGCGAAGTGCTCCCGCAGGACAACGATTCGCGGGTGCTGACCATTTCGATCAAGGCCGACAAGACCTACTACTGGAACATGGGTTCGGAAGTCGATCCCGACCAGGGCAAGGGCAGTCAGACCGCGATCAATCTCGACCAGTTGGTGAGCGCAGCCACCGGCATCATGGCCGAGAACAGCCGTCAGGGTAAGAAAGTGCAGGTCTTCGTGCGTGGCGACAAGGCTGTCGACTACGGCTCCGTCATGGCCGTCATGGGCGGGTTGCAGAAGGCCGGTGTGGGTAACGTCGGGCTGATCACCGAGGCGCCCGGAAGCTGATATGCACCAACTCGAACGCTCTCCATCGGAAAGCTACTTCTGGCCGGTCGTACTGGCGGTAGCGCTGCACGTCCTGATTTTCGCGATGCTCTTCGTCAGCTGGGCCATGACGCCCGAGCTGCCGCCTGCGCGTCCGATCGTCCAGGCCACGCTCTACCAGCTCAAGTCCAAGAGCCAGGCCACGCAGCAGACCAACCAGAAGATCGCCGGGGAGGCGAAGAAGACCTCTGCCAAGCAGTACGAGCAGGAACAGCTGGAGCAAAAGAAGGTCGAGCAGCAAGCCATAGCCGAAGCGAAAGCTGCGGAACAAAAGAAAGCCGATGAGGCTCGAAAGGCTTCGGAGGCCGAGAAAGCTGCGGAAGCAGCCAAGGCCGCCGAGGCGAAGAAGGCCGCGGACGCCGCCAAGAAGGCGGCCGAGAAGAAACAGCAACCGGCCGAAGAAGCCGAGGAAGAAGCCAAGAAACAAGCCGAGGAAGAAGAAGAAGGCCGGAAGGAAGAAGAAGAAGGCCAAGCCGCCGGAGGACGCCAAGAAGAAGGCGGCCGCCGACGCCGCGAAGAAGAAGGCCGCGGCCCAAGCTGCAGCGAAGAAGGCTCAGGAAGACAAGAAGGCCCAGGCCCTGGCCGAACTGCTGTCCGACGACACGCAGCGGCAGCAGGCCCTGGCCGACGAACAGGGCAACGAGGTGGCAGGCAACTTCGACGACCTGATCCGCTCCCGGGTATCCGAGGGCTGGTCGCGTCCGCCATCGGCCCGTAACGGCATGAGTGTTACCGTGCAGATCAACATGCTGCCCGATGGCACCATCACCAATGCGACCGTCGTCCGCTCCAGCGGCGACAAGGCGTTCGACAGTTCCGCGGTGAACGCCGTGAGGAACGTCGGTCGCATTACTGAAATGCAGGGCCTGAGTCCCAAGGACTTCAATCCCTACCGTTCCTTCAAGATGACCTTCACGCCTGAGGACCTCACGCTGTGATCAAGATTTTCAGAGGATTGCTCGTCGCCCTGCTCTGCGTGGCAGGCGTGGCGATGGCAGATGAGAAGAACATTCTGGTGACCAGCGGCGCTGATCGCGCCGTGCCGATCGCCGTGGTGCCCTTCGGCTGGCAGGGCGGCAACGTCCTGCCCGACGACATGGCCAACATCATCGGCAACGACCTGCGCAACTCCGGCTACTTCGAGCCGATCCCGCGGCAGAACATGATCAGCCTGCCGGCCCAGGCCAGCGAGGTGATCTACCGCGACTGGCAGGCCTTGGGCGCGCAATACGTGCTGATCGGCAACATCACCCCGGCCGGCGGCCGCCTGCAGGTGCAGTACGGCCTGTTCAACGTCGCCACCCAGCAGCAGATCGTCACCGGCAGCGTCGGCGGCAGCGTCGAGCAACTGCGCGACATGTCGCACTTCATCGCCGACCAGTCGTTCGAGAAGCTCACCGGCATCAAGGGCGCCTTCTCCACCAAGCTGCTCTACGTGACCGCCGAGCGCTTCTCCGCCGACAACACCCGCTTCACCCTGCAGCGCGCCGACTACGACGGCGCCCGCCCGGTGACCCTGCTGCAGTCGCGCGAGCCGATCCTCTCGCCGCGCTTCTCGCCGGACGGCCGGCGCATCGCCTACGTGTCCTTCGAGCAGAAGCGCCCGCGCATCTTCATGCAGTACGTGGATACCGGCCGCCGCGAGCAGCTGACCAACTTCGAAGGCCTCAACGGCGCCCCGGCGTTCTCCCCGGACGGCAACCGCCTGGCCCTGGTGCTGTCGCGCGACGGCAACCCGGAGATCTACCTGATGGACCTGGGCTCGCGCCAGCTGCGCCGCCTGACCAACAACGCGGCCATCGACACCGAACCCTTCTGGGGCAAGGACGGCTCGACCCTGTACTTCACCTCGGACCGTGGCGGCAAGCCGCAGATCTACAAGATGAACGTCAACAGCGGCGCCACCGACCGCGTGACCTTCACCGGCAACTACAACGCCAACCCGAAACTCTCGGCCGACGAGAAGACCCTGGTGATGGTCCACCGCCAGGAAGGTTTCACCAACTTCCAGATCGCCGCCCAGGACCTGCAACGCGGCAATCTGCGGGTGCTTTCGAACACCACGCTGAACGATTCGCCCACTGTTGCGCCAAATGGCACGATGCTAATATACGCCACCCGCCAGCAGGACCGGGGCGTGTTGATGCTCGCCAGCATCAACGGACGTGTTCGGTTACCGCTACCCACCGCTCAGGGCGACGTGCGCGAGCCATCCTGGTCCCCTTACCTGAACTGACGGTTGCCAACTGTTCCAAACTTATACACTGGGGTTCATTAGGAGTTACATGATGGAAATGCTGAAATTCGGCAAATTTGCCGTTATCGCCCTCGCCATGGCCGTAGCCGTAGGTTGCTCGTCCAAGAAAGGCGATGCTACTGGTGAAGGCGCCAATGGCGGCGTTGACCCGAACGCTGGCTACGGCGCCAACAGCGGTGCCGTTGACGGCAGCCTGAGCGACGAAGCCGCTCTGCGTGCGATCACCACCTTCTACTTCGAGTACGACAGCTCCGACCTGAAGCCGGAAGCCATGCGCGCTCTGGACGTACACGCCAAAGACCTGAAAGGCAGCGGCCAGCACGTCGTCCTGGAAGGCCACACCGACGAACGCGGCACCCGCGAGTACAACATGGCTCTGGGTGAGCGTCGCGCCAAGGCCGTTCAGCGCTATCTGGTGCTGCAGGGCGTGTCCCCGGCTCAGCTGGAACTGGTTTCCTACGGTAAAGAGCGTCCGGTTGCCACCGGCCACGACGAACAGTCCTGGGCTCAGAACCGTCGCGTTGAGCTGAAGAAGTAAGACCCTATGCGCCTGCGACTCCTGACCTTGATGGTCTGCGGCCTGCCGCTGATGGCGGCGGCCGCGGTTCCGGTGGTGGATGGTAACGATGGCGGTTACGCCAGCGCGCCGCCCGCGGGGTACGGCACCGCAGGTGCTGATGGTGCTTATGCCGGTGGCGGGGCGGCTTCGGCCGCTCCCGTCTCCGGGCAAGCCCAGCTGTTCCTGCAACTGCAGCAGATGCAGGACGAGATCGCCCGCCTGCGCGGCACCCTCGAAGAGCAGCAGAACCAGATCCAGCAGCTGAAGCAGGAAAGCCTCGAGCGTTATCAGGACCTCGACCGCCGCCTTTCCTCCGCTCCGGCAGCCCAGAACCCCTCCACCGACGGCAGCGCCGCCGGTGCGGGCGCAGCGGCCGGCGCCGCTGCCGCCCAGCAGCAACAGGCCCAGCCCGCGAGCAGCGAGCCGGGCGATCCGGCGAAAGAGAAGCTCTACTACGATGCGGCTTTCGACCTGATCAAGGCCAAGGACTTCGACAAGGCCAGCCAGGCCTTCGGCGCCTTCCTGCGCAAATACCCCAGCAGCCAGTACGCCGGCAACGCGCAGTACTGGCTGGGCGAGGTGAACCTGGCCAAGGGCGACCTGCAGGGCGCTGGCCAGGCCTTCGCCAAGGTCAGCCAGGCCTACCCGAGCAGCCCCAAGGTGCCGGACTCGCTGTACAAGCTGGCCGACGTGGAGCGTCGCCTGGGTAACAACGACAAGGCCCGTGGCATCCTCCAGCAGGTGGTCGCCCAGTACCCGGGCAGCTCCGCCGCCCAACTGGCCCAGCGGGATCTGAAGAGCCTCAAGTAAGCCTCTTGTCGTTCATCTGAAAACGCCGTTTCTTCCAGCAGGGGGAAACGGCGTTTTTCATTCCTGCCGGGCATGTCCTTCCTGTAGGCGCGAGCTTGCTCGCGAACCTTTATCCCGCGCTCCAATCCTCACCCTCGTCATTCCCGCGAACGCGGGAACCCAGCTGCCTTCTTGCTCGGTGTAGCGCGCCGCACCGAGTCTGCGGAGATTTTTTGTTTCGCCCCCTCGGGCGAGTCCCTTTTGTCAATCGCCACAAAAGGAACCAAAAAGGCTTGCCCCGACATACGGGCCCGATGGAGCCGGGCTACCCTCGCGAATTCCCCCGCCACGGAGGCCCGCCCCGAGGGTACGTCCCTGTAGCCCATCGGGGCTCTCGCGACATCCATGTCGCATGACCTCCTGAGCGCGGGTTTCGCTCGGCCTTCTGAAGGGGCGTTCCGGTGCGCTCGGATATTTCTCTGGAAATCCCAAGAGCAAACGCGCTTTTGCTTTTCGTAGGAGCGAGCTTGCTCGCGAACCCCGCAGTCACTGGGTTTCCGCGTTCGCGCACTACTGTCCGGCACGCCTTATGCTATTAACAGCTGCCCCTGACGCAGGCTGATCTCGCGTATTCGCTCCTGCCGTCGTCGGTAACGTTCGGCCTCCAGGCCAGGACGCTGAAACAGCGTCGCCTGTACCTCCACCATCAGCATCCATAGGCTTTGCCGCGTTCCCGTCCTGCGTTAGTAAAGGTTCAGCAGCAAGTAGCTGATCAGCGCACAGAGAATCTGGATGCGCACGGCATTCTCGCTACGGCCCAGGAAACGCCTGACCTTCAGGTGTTGTTTGATCCATTTGAAAAACAGCTCGATCCGCCAGCGATCCCGATAGCGCTCGGCGATTTCTGCCGCCGGGCTGCTCAGGTCGTTGGTCGCCAGGCTTAGAGGCGGCTCATCGCCTGGGCGGTTCACCAGGATCCGCCGCAGGGGCTGGGTGTAGTGATTACGCCGTCGGCCACCTGGGTTGCGGTTGGAGAAGTTCACCTCTTCGTCTCGCAGGATCGTTTCCCGGTCTTGCTGGGGAACCTCGCGCTGGGCCAGGACCTTGAGCCGCACATTGGACTTGAATCGTGTGACGAAGCGGGCCTTCTGGGCATCCAGGCTCGCCCACCAGTTGAAGTCGTAATAGCCCTTGTCGAATACGTAGGTGGCCTGTGGCTCGATACCCAGCGTCCGGCCTTCGTCGATGTCGTTGACGTTGGCTGCGCTGAAGCTGCAATGCACCGGTGCTGCCGCCTGCTCGGCATACAGCACATGGACTTTCAGCCCCTGGGAGCGGGTTCGATTGGACAGCGTCCATTCGTCGAAGCCAGGGCCCTTGAGGGTGATCGTGGTGGAGTCCAGCAGGTACAGCAGTTCCTTCCCGTCACGGCGTAACTGCCGGCAGACGCCCGCCATCAGGTAGTGCGCAACCTGGGCGAAGACCTCGGTATTACGGCGTTCGTTGGCGTCGGCCAGGGTGGAACGCCGGATCGGGCCCGTACCCAGGTGATAGTGCTGATGGGGATGGCTGTTGAAGCTGGTTTCAAGCGCCCGCAGGCTGCTCACGCCGGCCAGTTGGGCATACACCATGGCGACCAGGTGATCCCAACTGCCAAAGCGCTTGCTGTGCTTGTCGGCGCCGTGTTCGGCGACCAGTCGATCGAAGACGCCGCGAGGCAGCGCTTTTAGTACATCGTGAAAACGGCTTATCCTGAACATCTTGCGGGGGCTGTGAGGTTGAGTTGGCGCTCAACGGTTTAACCCGTGCCTTCAGCCCCCGCAAGCCCTCCAGACGCCCCCTCGAAAATATTCCGGACAGTAGTGCGCGTTCGCGGGAATGACAGGGTGGGATTAGGAGTATCAGGATGACTCCGAACTCTCCAGCAGCTCAGAACAGCCCCCTCTCCCTTCAGGGAGAGGGCTGGGGAGAGGGCGCTCTTGAACCCAACACCTACGTCACCGGTAACTACTGTTCGCGAGCAAGCTCGCTCCTACGAAAAGCCGCGCCCACCCAGCTACCGCCCGAACGAACGACACCACGCGCCGAACACCTGGTTTTCCGTTAGAATCGCCGCCACCCGGAGCCGCGGAGCGGTTTCAGCTCGGCTGATGTCTGCCCGCCCGGGAATTCCCGAACGCCTGGCGTTCGTTCGATTACACCGCAACGGAGGCGGATGGCCTGTGTAGCCGTCACGCCCGTGGCTGATATGCAACAGACCCTGCGAATCACCGAGATCTTCTACTCGTTGCAGGGGGAAGCGCGCACCGTCGGATTGCCGACCGTGTTCGTGCGCCTGACCGGCTGCCCCCTGCGTTGCCAGTACTGCGACTCCGCCTACGCCTTCAGTGGCGGCGAGATCCGCAGCCTGGACAGCATCCTCGAAACCGTCGCCGGCTACCGGCCGCGCTACGTCTGCGTCACCGGCGGCGAGCCGCTGGCGCAGCCCAACTGCCTGCCGCTGCTGCAGCGCCTGTGCGACGCCGGTTACTCGGTATCCCTGGAGACCAGCGGCGCGCTGGACATCTCCGCCACCGACCGCCGCGTCAGCCGGGTGCTCGACCTGAAGACCCCGGGCTCCGGCGAGGTGCGCCGCAACCGCTACGAGAACATCGCCGAGCTCACCGGCAACGACCAGGTCAAGTTCGTCCTCTGCTCCCGCGAGGACTACGACTGGGCGGTGTCCAAGCTGATCGAATACCGCCTCGACGAGCGCGCCGGCGAAGTGCTGTTCTCGCCGAGCCATCACCAGCTGGCGCCGCGCGAGCTGGCCGACTGGATAGTCGCCGACAACCTGCCGGTGCGCTTCCAGATGCAACTGCACAAGATCCTCTGGAACGACGAACCGGGCCGCTGAGACGCGGACGGGAAGGGTAACCACATGACTCAGAAGAAAGCCGTCATCCTGCTCTCCGGCGGGCTCGACTCCGCCACCGTGGTAGCCATGGCCAAGGCCGAGGGCTACGCCTGCTACAGCATGAGCTTCGACTATGGCCAGCGCCACCGCGCCGAACTCCAGGCCGCCGAACGCGTGGCCCGCCAGCTGGGCGTGGTCGAGCACAAGGTCATCGGCCTGAACCTCGACGGCATCGGCGGCTCGGCGCTGACCGACAGCAGCATCGCCGTGCCCGAGGCGCCCAGTGAGGGCATCCCGGTGACCTATGTGCCAGCGCGCAACACCGTATTCCTTTCCCTGGCCCTGGGCTGGGCCGAGGTGCTCGGTGCGCGGGACATCTTCATCGGCGTCAACGCCGTGGACTATTCCGGCTACCCGGACTGCCGCCCCGACTTCGTCGAGGCCTTCGAGCGCATGGCCAACCTGGCCACCAAGGCCGGGGTGGAAGGTGATGGTTTCCGCATCCAGGCGCCGCTGCAGTTCCTCTCCAAGGCGCAGATCATCCAGGCCGGCGTGGCCCGCGGCGTGGACTACGCGCTCACCGTGAGCTGCTACCAGGCGGACGACGCAGGCCGCGCCTGCGGCAAGTGCGACAGTTGCCGCCTGCGCGCCGAAGGCTTCGCCGCGGCGGGAATTTCAGACCCTACGCGATATTTCTGAAAAATTTTTCGTAAAGGTGTTGTTTTTGCGTTAGAAATCAGTATTATACGCCTCGCGTTGGGTCGTTAGCTCAGTCGGTAGAGCAGTTGGCTTTTAACCAATTGGTCGTAGGTTCGAATCCTACACGACCCACCACTTCGCAAAGCCCCTGGCCATCGGCCAGGGGCTTTTTCTTTGCCCGCGGGAAACTCAGAACGGCCGGCTGCCGCCCAGGCTGATGCGCTTCAGGCGGCGCCGCTCGCTGGCCGGGAAGGCGTTGCGGCCGTGCAGGGTGGCCTGGTTGTCCCACCAGACGATGTCGCCGACCTGCCATTTGTGGCTGTAGATCAGCTCCGGCTTCTGCAGGTGGGCGCGCAGGCGCTCGACCAGGGCCTTGCCCTGCTGCGGCTCATGGCCGGGGATTTCCACTTCGGTGTGGACGCTGAGGTAGAGCACGCGCTTGCCGCTTTCCGGATGGGTGCGCACCAGCGGGTGCTCGGTGCCCTGGATCGGCTCGATGTCGGGGGTGCGGTAGGTGACGAAGCCGCCCGAATAGCCGTTCTTCAGGCGCGCGAAGGGGTTGTAGCTGATCAGCCGCAGGTCGTCGATTTCCTTGCGCGTGGCTGCGTCCAGGCTCTGGTAGGCGAGCGCCAGGTTGGTGAACAGGGTTTCGCCGCCCTGGCTCGGCACTTCCAGCGCGTAGAGGAAGGAGCCGGAGGAGGGCAGCGGCGTCCACTGGTGGTCGATGTGCGCGGGCAGGGCGAAGTTGCCCAGTTCGCCATCGCCGGTATTGGCCACCTTGACGATGTCCGGAGCCCTGCCGTCGACGCCGGAAGACAGCACCGGCACGTCCGCCGGCGGCTGGAACACCGCGCCGAACAGGGTGGCGAAATTCAGGTACTGCCGATCGTCCAGTTGCTGGTTCCTGAAGATGAGGATGTGGTGGTCGCGGTGGGCCTGCTTGATCGCCAGGATCTGCTCGGGCGTCAGCGGCTGGCGGGCGTCCAGGCCGCGCACCTCGGCGCCCAGCGGGGCGTCGAGGGGGATGATGGCGAAGGGTTCGGGGGCGATCTTCAGGGCGGTGGATTGGCTCATGCTTGGGTGCTCCGTATCGGGTTTGGGTTGCCTTCTCCCCAGCCCTCTCCCTGAAGGGAGAGGGGGTATCCGTGTGAAGCGGACCTTGCTGTCTTCCTGCTGCATGCTTGCAGGCGAGAGAGGTTGTTCCGCTTGATGCCGATCCAGTCCCCTCTCCCTTCAGGGAGAGGGTTAGGGAGAGGGGCTCTTGCTGTGCTTTCAGGCTTTCCTGACAGTCCGACTCCGCTGCCCATCCACCCCCACCGGTACCTCACCGGCCAGCGTCACGCGCCGCACGATGCGCGGCTGGGTGCCGTAGTCGTCCACCGCGTAGTGCTGGGTGGCGCGGTTGTCCCAGATGGCCACGTCGCCGGCCTGCCAGCGCCAGCGCACGGTGTTTTCCAGGCGGGTGACGTGGCTCTGCAGCACCGCGAAGAGATGCTGGGAGTCGTGTTGCGACAGGCCTTTCAGGCGCTTCACGAAGTGCCCCAGCAGCAGGTTGCGTTCGCCGCTGACGGGGTGCACGCGCACCACCGGGTGCTCGGTCTCGTAGACGGTGGAGGTGAACACCTTGCGGTACTGCTCCAGGCGCGCCGGGTCGGCGTTGGGTTTGATGGCGGCGTAGTCGTATTCGTTGCTGTGCACCGCCCAGAGCTTGTCGGCCAGGGCCTTGAGTTCGTCGCTGAGGTCGTCGTAGGCGGTCGCGGTGTTGGCCCAGACGGTGTCGCCGCCGGCCTCCGGGGCCACCACGTTGCGCAGGATCGAGGCCTTCGGGTAGGCCTCGACGAAGGTCACGTCGGTGTGCCAGGAGTTGGCCCGGCGGCCTTCGGCGCCGTCCAGTTCGAGCAGGTATTCGGTGCCGTCGCGCACCGGCACCGTCGGGTGCGCCACCGGCTCGCCGAGCAGCTTGGCGAAGGCTTCCTGGCCCTGGTCGTCGAGCTGGCTCTGGCCGCGGAAGAAGATCACCTTGTGCTTCACCAGGGCGGCCTGGATGGCCTCGACCGGGGCCGCGTCCAGCTGGCCGGAAAGCGTCACCCCGCGGATCTCGGCGCCGATGCGCCCGGCCACCGGGTGGATGTCGAGTTGTACGGCGGGTCGAATGGCTTGTGCTGCGTTGCTCATCTCGTGTTCCTCATTGCTGTAGGTGGTACTGCAAGGGGCCGCGCGGGACTGCGCCGCGCGGCGAGTGGGATCAGAAGTCGTAGCGGACCGAGGCGCCCAGGGTGCGCGGCTGGCCCACCGAGGCGGTGTAGGAGCCGTTGATGCTGGCGAAGGCGGCCAGGTAGTAGTCCTTGTCGAAGGCGTTCTTCAGCCAGACCGAGGCGTCCAGCTGGCCGTCGCCCAGGTCGTGGCGCACGCCCACGGAGAAGTTCGCCAGGCCGTAGCCGGGGATCTTCGAGAGATCGGAATCGTCCAGGGTGCCCTCGGCCTCGGAGCGGTACGAATAGCTGGCGTTGACGTAGGGCTCGAAGCGGTTGGCCAACTGCCACTTGTATTCGCCGTTGAGGTTGGCGATCCATTTCGAGGCGCCGACCACGCGCTTGCCGGTGAGGTCGCAGCTGGCCGGGGCGCCGGGCTGGGTGCTGATCTCGGCCGGGCACGGGGCGTCCTTGAACGACAGGTAGCTGACGTCGTTGTAGGAGCCGTTGAAGTTCAGCGTCAGGCCGCGCAGCGGCAGGGCGGTGGCCTCCAGCTCCAGGCCGCGGGAGCGCACGCTGCCGGCGTTGGACAGCACCTGCACCAGTTGGGTGGAGCCGGCCGGCTGGTACAGGGTGGTGGCCTGGTAGCCGTGGATGCCGGTCCAGAAAATGTTGGCATTGAGTTGCAGGCGGCGGTCGAGCAGCGTCGACTTGATCCCCAGTTCGGCATCGTTGGCGCGTTCCGGGCCGACCAGCAGCGAGTCGGCGCCGGCGCTCGGCGCGCTGGCCACCGCCAGGTTCACCCCGCCGGACTTCTCGCCGTGGGACAGCGAGGCATAGCCCAGCAGCTCGTCGCTGAACTGGTAGCTCAGGCTGAGCAGCGCCGAGGGGGCGAAGCTGTAGACGCTGAGGTCGCCGGAATCGTAGGCGCCCAGCTGCCCGTTGCGTACCACCGCGCCAGCGCCGCTCACGGGCGCGCCGCCCACCGGCGCGTAGCGCTTCACCTTGGCGTCCTTTTCCTCATAGGTGCCGCGCAGGCCGGCGGTGAAGTCGAGCTTGTCGGTGAGGTGCCAGGTGCCCTGGGAGAAAAGCGCGAAGCTGTCCGTCTCGATCTTGCCGTTGGCCTTGCTGGAGGTGTCGTTCAGGGCGTTGAGGTTGTTCCCCAGCAGGTAGCTGTCGGCCAGCGGGCCATAGTCGGTGAAGGTCTTGTTGCCCAGGTTCTGGGTGAACGCGTAGGCGCCGACCACGTAGTCGAAGGCGCCGCCGGTGGGCGAGGCCAGGCGGATTTCCTGGGAGAACTGGCGGTCGCGCACCGCCACCCCGGTATTGCGGATCGCCGAGACGTTCAGCTGCTCGTCGTTGGCCGGGGTGAAGTTCCAGAAGCGGTAGGCGCTGATGGAGGTCAGGGTGAAGTCGTTGGCCAGCTTCCAGTTGGCCTCCACCGAGCTGCCGCCCTGGTGCACGCTGACGTGCTGGCGGCTGTCGATGTTGACCTTGTGCCGGTCCGGATCGGCGATCGGCGAGGCGCCGACCAGCGCGGCACGCTGCCAGAAGCGCGGGGCGGCGCCGTAGACCACCATGCTGCCGTTGCTGGAGTCCTCCTCGTTGTACTCGCTGATCCAGCGCAGGCTGAAGTCCTCGCCGGGCTTGTACAGCAGCTGGCCGCGGATGCCCTGGCGCTCGCCGCCGTTGAGCTTGTTGTCGTCGTGGATGTTGGTGATGTAGCCGTCGCTGCGCGTGCGGTAGGCGGAAACGCGCCCGGCCAGTTCGTCGGTGAGTGGCCCGGAGACCGTGCCGCGGCCCTGGAAGTAGCCTTCCTGGCCGCCGGAGACCTCCACCGTGCGCTCGGGGGTGAAGGTCGGCGCGCGGGTGCTGATGTTCAGCACGCCGGCGGTGGTGTTCTTGCCGAACAGCGTGCCCTGCGGGCCGCGCAGCAGCTCCAGCTGCTCGATGTCCAGCAGGTCGAACACCGCCATGCCCGGGCGGCCCAGGTAGACGTTGTCCAGGTAGACCCCGGCGGAGCCCTCCAGGCCGTCGCTGGCCGGGTTGTTGCCGATGCCGCGCACGGCGATGCTCGACTGGCGGGCGTGGATGTAGGCGACGTTGACGCTGGGCAGCACCTGCTGCAGGTCCTGCACCTTGGTGATGCGTTGGTTCTCCAGGGTGGCGCCGTCGAGCACGGTGATCGGCGTGGGCACCTTCTGCGAGTCTTCCTCGCGGCGCCGGGCGGTGACCGTGACCTTGCCCAGGGCGGTGGCCTGGGTGCTGGTGCCCTTGTCGGCGGCGCTGGCGGCCTCGGGCGTGGCGCTGGCCTCGTCCTGCTCGGCGGCCTGCAGCGGCAGCGCGCCGCCCAGGGCGAGCAGCAGGGCCAGGGCATAATCGGGGGCTCCGGGCCGGGATCGGCTGGGGCGCAGCGTGAACGGGGTTTGCAGCGAAGCACTCTGGCTCATCGTCTTTTCCTTGCATCAGGCACTGCCCGGCGGATCGCGGGCAACAGGGGGCCGCGCCATGCGGGGCATGGCGAAAACGGCTCTCTTCTAATCGGTGGGCGTCGTCCGGCGACGCCGGGGCTCAGCGGCTACAGCCGCGAGAGGGAAGCATTCGTGCCGGCAACAGGCGTGGGGCGAAAGGGTGCAAGGCCATTGGGGGCTCCTGGTCGAGGGGCATATTCTTATTTCTTAAAAGAATAAATTTAAGTTTTATTCTTCGTTGACGGAATAAGAGCTTGCATTTAAAACCAGCGCATCCCCGAGGGCAAATGCCTTTGTCCAATATTTTCAATGCCGGTAAAGCATCATGGATCTGCGCCAACTGCGTTACTTCATCGCCCTCACCGAACACCGCAGTTTCGTCCGCGCGGCCGATGCCATGGGCATCACCCAGCCGGCCTTCAGCCGCAGCATCCAGGGCCTGGAGCAGGAGCTGGGCTGCCAGCTGGTGGACCGCGGCAGCAAGGAGCTGCGCCCCACGCCGGAAGGCCAGGTGGTGCTGCAGCACGCGCTGCGCCTGGTGCAGGGCGCGGCCAACCTGACCCAGGAAATCACCCAACTGAACAAGCTGGATGCCGGCGAGCTGCACTTCGGCTGCGGGCCGGCGCCGGCGCAGAAACTGGTGCCCGATGCGGTGGCGCGGCTGATCCGGCGCCACCCGCGGCTGCAGATCGATTTCCAGGTGGACAACTGGGAGCGCCTGTCGCGCAGCCTGCTGCGCGACGAGATCGAATTCTTCATCGCCGACATCCGCCACTTCGAGGCCGACCCCGGCTTCCAGACGCGGCCGCTGAGCCCGCGCCGGGGCTTCTTCTTCTGCCGCAGCGGGCACCCGTTGCTGGCCAAGGAGAGCCTGTCCACCAACGACCTGTTCGCCTACCCGCTGGCCTCGGCGCGGATGCCGCCGGGCATCCGCAAGTTGCTGGCCAACCTCAGCGGCAAGAGCGACCTGCAGGCGAACATCCAGTGCGAGCACCTGGGCTCGCTGGTGCGCATCGTCAGCCAGACCGATGCCATTGGCGTGGGCAGCGAGGATGGTTTGCGCCATGCGCTGGCCAATGGCGAGGTGGCGCGCCTGCATCTGCGTAACCTGCCGCATAACATCGACAGTCTGCAGGCGCGCTGTGGGATCGTCAGCCGTACCGGCTATCGCCTTTCGGCGGCGGCGCGGGCGTTGATCGAGATGTTGGTGGAGTTGGATGAGGAAGAGCGGAGTGCGGTGGCGTGAAGGTTTGCGGGGAGGGGGTTGGGTGAGGCGGCGGATAACCGCGAACGGTTATACGCCCTACGGTGGGCTTGGCGTAGGGCGAATAACGCTCCGCGTTATCCGCCGTTTGGCCTTGGTTCCAGGCGGCGCCGGGGTTGACCTGGGCGTTATCCGCGATCGAGTTCGCAGGCTGCTACGGGCTCAATCACTGCACCTGCGCCACCGGCTGCGCCGCAGCCAGCTTGGCGGCGGCCGCCAGGTAGTCCGGCTTGGCCCAGTCGGCGGCCTTGAAGTCGCGGCGGATCAGGCCGTACTGCCTGGCCGCCTGGATCGAGGCGTCGAGCTTGCCGAGGAAGCCGGCGTCCAGTTGCGGCGACAGGGCCTCGGCCAGCGGGCGGTCCTTGTATTCGGTCTGCAGGATGATCGGCGGGTAGCCGGCCTGGTTCGACACCAGGTCGATGAAGGCCGCGTGGTTTTCCTCGGCGCCGGCCCAGGCCAGGGCCTGCAGTTCCACCTTGAGCAGGCGCTGGGTGATTTCCGGGTGGGCGTCGACGAAGGCGCCGTTGCCTACCAGCACGGCTTGCAGGGTGCCGGCGCCGCCGAGGTCGCGGGTGCTCAGGGGGATTTCCGCCAGGCCCTTCTCGCGCAGGGCGAAGAGGCCGGCCAGGCCCCAGGTGGCGTCGATCTGCTTGGCTGCCAGAGCCGCCAGGGCGGCGTTGAAGTCCAGGCTGATGACTTTCAGGTCCTTCTCGTTCAGGCCCACGCTGGCCAGGGCGTTGTCGAACGACAGTTGGCTGGCGGTGCCGCGGAAGATGCCCACGCGCTTGCCCTTGAGGTCGGCCAGGGTCTTGATCCCCGAGCCCGGCTGCACGCCCAGGTAGTGGTTGACGCCGCGCCCGGTGGCGGCCAGCAGGCGGGTGTCCAGGCCGCTGGCCTTGCCGATGATGGCCGCCAGGTCGCCGAGGTAGGCGAAGTCCACCTGGCCGTTGGCGAAGGCCTCGTTGATCACCGGGCCGGCGCCCTTGAAGTAGGTCCACTTGATCTGGATGCCGTCGTTGGCGAACTCCTTCTCCAGCAGCTTGCGGGTGTAGAGCACGTCGACGAGGCCGCCGCCGGAATGGTTCTGCCCGGCGCCCACGTCGGGCACGGCGATGCGGATTTCCTTCGGCGCTTCGGCGGCGCTGGTGAACGGAGCATAAGCGCCGAGCAGCCCGGCGAGCACCGGGGCGGCGAAGAGCGACAGCAACTGGTGGGTGAGGGCCTTCATGGCGCCTGCCTCCTGCGGGGGAATGGAAAAGGCACTAAGGCAGGTCATGGCTGATTAATAAAATAATAAAAATTTATTTTTTAATAATTTATAGAGATAAGTCAGCCCGCATCCGTGCTGCCGGGCGAATGCATGCAAGGCATAAAAAATATTCGTCGAATGCATTGGCTGCGCTGGGGAGGCTTCCCTTAAATGGGGACTCTTAGCTCATAAATGCATTGATAGATTTTTTCATATTCCAATGAAGAATATTTCTAAGGCACTCGCCTTGCCTGTGTACCCCACCGCAAGCGCCGCCGCCTCGCAGCGGCTGGCGCTGATCGCTCCGCGCTTGCTGCCCTGGCTGTTTCCGGTGGCCCTGTTCGTCCTCTGGTGGCTGGCTGCCGACCAGCACTGGATGTCGGCGCAGATACTGCCGGCGCCGTCGCTGGTCTGGCAGAGCGCTCGCGAGCTGTTCGCCGGCGAACTCTGGCAGCAGCTGTGGATCAGCCTGCAGCGGCTGTTCTGGGGCCTGCTCGCCGGCATCGCCAGCGGCGCGGCGCTGGGCGCCTGGCTGGGCTTCAGCCGCCGCGCCGAGCGCTTCGTGCTGCCGACCTTCCTGGCCCTGGCGCAGGTCCCCACGCTGGCCTGGATTCCGCTGTTCATGCTGTTCTTCGGCATCGGCGAACTGCTCAAGCTGGTGGTGCTGGTCAAGGCGGTGATAGTCCCGGTGGCGCTGCATACCCTGGTCGGCGTGCGCGATGCCCAGCCCAGGCTGCGCGAGGCCGCCGCCGTGCTGCGCCTGCCGCCGCCGCTGCTGGTGCGCCGGTTGCTGTTGCCGGCGGCGCTGCCGGCCTTCCTCACCGGCGTGCGCCTGGCCCTGGCCCAGGGTTGGACCTCGCTGCTGGCGGTGGAGCTGCTGGCCTCCAGCGAAGGCATCGGCTACCTGATGGTGCAGAGCCGCCAACTGTTCATGCTCGACGTGGTGTTCGTCTGCATCCTCGTCATCGGCCTGGTGGGCGCGGCCATGGACCAGGGCATCCAGGCCCTGGAGCGGCGCCTGGTGCACTGGCCGCAGCAGGCCGTCGGCGAGTTCCGCCGTGGCGTCCGTGGCCAGGGCTGGCAGCGCCTGCAGCCGTGGTTGTTGCCGCTGGCGCTGGTCGGCCTGTGGCAGGCGGTGAGCGTCGGCCAGTGGGTCGACCCGGCGATCCTCGCCAGCCCCGCCGCGGTGGTCGAGGCTACCTGGCACGGCTTGCTCGACGGCAGCCTGCCGACGGCCCTGCTGGCCAGCCTGCAGCGTTCCCTGCTGGGCCTGCTGCTGGGCGGCGGCGCCGGCTTCCTGCTGGGCCTGGCCCTGGGGCTGTGGCGCCCGGCGGAGCGCCTGCTCGGCCCGTCGTTCTCGGCCCTGCGCCAGGTGGCAATCTTCGCCTGGGTGCCGCTGCTCACCGCCTGGTTCGGCCTGGGCGAGGCGGCCAAGGTGGTGTTCGTCGCCCTGGCCAGTTTCTTCCCGCTGCTGCTGGCCACCCAGCGCGGCATCGCCAGCCTGCCGGCGCAACTGGGCGAGGCCGCCCGCGTGCTGCGCCTGTCGCCCTGGCAGCGCCTGCGCCGCCTGGTCCTGCCGGGCGCGGCGCCGTCGATCTTCGCCGGCCTGCGCCTGGGCCTGATCTACGCCTGGCTGGGCACCATCGGCGCCGAGTACTTCATGCCCTCGGACGGCGGCATCGGCAGCCTGATGATTGGCGCCCAGCAGCTGTTCCGCATGGACCTGGTCAGCGCCGGGATGCTCCTGGTCGGCCTCACCGGCGCCCTGCTCGGCGCCCTCGGACAACGCATCGAAGCGCGCGCCACGCGCTGGAGACACACATGAACGCTTTCACTTCCGTGCCGCTGGTGAGCTTCCGCCAGGTCGGCAAGAGCTTCCCGGTGGACGGCCGGCAACTGGAGGCCATCCAGCGCTTCGACCTGGACATCGCCACGGGCGAGTTCATCGCCATCGTCGGCGCCAGCGGCTGCGGCAAGTCCACCCTGCTGCGCCTGCTGGTGGGCCTGGACCGCGAGTACCGCGGCGAGATCCGCATCGGCGACAAGGCCATCGACGGCATCGGCGGCGAGCGTGGCATCGTGTTCCAGGAACACCGCCTGTTCCCCTGGCTGACGGTGGAGCAGAACGTCGCCCTGGGCCTGGTCAACGAGCCGCTGAGCGAGGCGGGCAGGGCGCGCAAGGTCGCCGAGTACCTCGAACTGGTCGGCCTGTCCGCGTTCAACCGCGCCTACCCGCACCAGCTTTCCGGCGGCATGGCCCAGCGCGTGGCCATCGCCCGCGGCCTGGTGGCCAGCCCGCGCATCCTGCTGCTGGACGAACCCTTCGGCGCCCTCGACGCGCTGACCCGCCAGCAGTTGCAGGAAGAACTGCTGCGCATCCGCGAGCGCGAGCGCATCACCACCTTGCTGGTGACCCACGACGTGGAGGAGGCGCTGTTCCTGGCCGACCGCGTGGTGGTCATGGCGCCGCGCCCGGGGCGCATCAAGCGTATCGTCGAGGTGCCCCTGGCGCACCCGCGCGAGCGCGGCGGCTTCGACTTCCTGCGCCTGCGCGAGGAACTGCTGCACGAGCTGACCGGCGATGGCGACTACCTCGCGCCGCAGCCCAGGCGGGTGGAGAACCTGCCGTTCGAGTTCATCGCCTGCTGAGGCGCCTCTTCTTTTTTTGTAGGAGCAAGCTCGCTCCTACAAGGCCTATCCCCGCCACCGACCGAGTCCCGACATGAGCAAACGCCCCAACTTCCTGGTGATAGTCGCCGACGACCTCGGCTTCTCCGACATCGGCGCCTTCGGCGGCGAGATCGCCACGCCCAACCTCGACGCCCTGGCCCACGCCGGCCTGCGCCTGACCGACTTCCACACCGCGCCGACCTGCTCGCCGACGCGCTCGATGCTGCTCACCGGCACCGACCATCACATCGCCGGCATCGGCACCATGGCCGAGGCGTTGACCCCGGAGCTGGAAGGCAAGCCCGGCTACGAGGGCTACCTCAACGACCGCGTGGTGGCGCTGCCCGAACTGCTGCGCGAGGCCGGCTACCAGACGCTGATGGCCGGCAAGTGGCACCTGGGCCTGAAGGCCGAGCAGGCGCCCCACGCGCGCGGCTTCGAGCGTTCCTTCTCGCTGCTGCCCGGCGCCGCCAACCACTACGGCTACGAGCCGCCCTACGACGAAAGCACGCCGCGCATCCTCAAGGGCACGCCGGCGCTCTACATCGAGGACGACCGGTTCATCGAGCAACTGCCCGCTGGCTTCTATTCCTCCGACGCCTTCGGCGACAAGCTGCTGCAGTACCTGAAGGAGCGCGACCAGGCGCGACCGTTCTTCGCCTACCTGCCGTTCTCCGCGCCGCACTGGCCGCTGCAGGCGCCCAAGGAGGTGGTGGACAAGTACCGCGGCCGCTACGACGCCGGCCCCGAGGCATTGCGTCAGGAGCGCCTGGCGCGGCTCAAGGCGCTGGGCCTGGTGGCGCACGACGTCGAGGCGCACCCGGTGGTCGCCATCAGCCGCGAGTGGGAAGCGCTGAGCGACGAGGAGCGGGCCAAGTCGGCACGGGCCATGGAGGTCTATGCGGCGATGGTCGAGCGCATGGACTGGAACATCGGCCGGGTGGTCGACTACCTGCGCCGGCAGGGCGAGCTGGACAACACCTTCGTCCTGTTCATGTCCGACAACGGCGCCGAGGGCGCGCTGCTGGAGGCCTTCCCGAAGTTCGGCCCGGACCTGCTGGGCTTCCTCGACCAGCACTACGACAACAGCCTGGAGAACATCGGCCGCGCCAACTCCTACGTCTGGTACGGCCCGCGCTGGGCCCAGGCGGCCACCGCGCCGTCGCGGCTGTTCAAGGCCTTCACCACCGAGGGCGGCATCCGCGTGCCGGCTTTCGTGCGCTATCCGCAGCTGGCGCGCCAGGGCGTGATCAGCGAGCAGTTCGCCACCGTCATGGACATCACCCCGACCCTCCTCGACCTGGCCGGCGTGCGCCACCCGGGCAAGCGCTGGCGCGGCCGCGAGGTCGCCGAGCCGCGTGGCAAGTCCTGGCTGGGCTGGCTCTCCGGCGAGACCGAACGCGCCCACGACGAGAAGACCGTGACCGGCTGGGAGCTGTTCGGCATGCGCGCCATCCGCCAGGGCGACTGGAAGGCGGTATACATCCCCGCGCCGGTGGGGCCGGCCAGTTGGCAACTGTACGACCTGGGCAAGGACCCGGGCGAGATCCACGACCTGGCCGAGGCCCAGCCGGGCAAGCTGGCGGAGTTGATCGAGCATTGGAAGCAGTACGTCAACGAGACCGGCGTGGTGGAAGGGGCTTCGCCGTTCCTGGTGAAGTGATGCGCTGAGCGACGAAAAAGCCCCGGGCAGCGATGCCCGGGGCTTTTGTTTTTTGCACCTCCTTTAGGCTGTTCAAAGCTTGAGCTGCGTGCTAAAAGAACCTAGAGCTGATCTAGCCGCTTGAAAAAGAAGGGAAAACCATGACCAAGTCGGAGTTGATCGAGAGAATCGTCACCCATCAGGGGCAGCTTTCCGCAAAGGATGTGGAGCTGGCGATCAAGACGATGCTTGAGCAGATGTCCCAGGCTCTGGCTACCGGCGATCGCATCGAGATCCGTGGGTTCGGCAGTTTCTCTCTGCATTACCGCGCACCGCGCGTCGGCCGGAATCCGAAGACCGGCGAATCGGTGCGTCTGGATGGTAAATTCGTTCCGCACTTCAAGCCGGGCAAGGAATTGCGCGATCGGGTGAACGAGCCCGTGTAGCCGGCTAGAGAACGATCGAGGATTTTTCATGCTTCGGCTCAAACGCTTTCTGGCCTTCCTGGCTGCCATCCTGCTCTGCGCAGTGGTCGTCGTCTTCGTCCTGGAGAACCTTCAGCGGGTTCAACTGGCCTTCCTGGGCTGGCAGACGCCGGAGTGGCCGCTGGTGGTCTTCATTACCCTGTCCTTCGTCCTGGGTGGTGTCATCGGCCTGCTGCTGAGCATTCCGTTCCGGGCGCGCACGCGCCTGCATCTCTCGGGGCTGCGTTCCGAAGTGTCGCGCTTCCGCAAGGAAAACCAGGCCCTGCGCGACCAGTCGCTGAAGACCCAGTGACACCGGGATGTCCAGCGTTGTAGCAATGCTGCTGTTCGTTTTGGCCCTGGCCGTCGGTTGGTGGCTGGGGCGACGCTCGTTGCGCCCGGGCTCTTGGCCGGCTTCGGCTGACGAGGCGTTGCGCGAGCGGGTGCGCAACATGCACAACCTGCTCGACCGGCATTCCGACGACGCGCTGGAGCGCCTTTCCCAGGGGCTTTCGCTGAACGAGGAAACACTCGAAAGCCACGTTCATGTCGGCAACCTGTTCCGCCGCCGCGGGGATATCGAGAAGGCCATCCAGATCCACCAGGAACTGCTGGACAAGGCATCGGCCAACCCCGAGTTGTCCGCGCAGATCAGTCTCGAACTCGCCCGTGATTACATCGCCGGCGGGTTGCTTGGCAGCGCCGAGCAACTGCTGGATGAACTGATGCAGCGCGATGGCCAGGCCATCTCGCTGGAAGCGCTGGACGAGTTGCGTCGCATCGCCGAGCGCGAGAAGGATTGGGCGCGTGCCGTGGAACTCGCTGCGCGCCTGGTGGGGCGGCGCCCTCAGCTGAAGACGGTGTTGGCCAACTATTATTGCGAGCAGGCTCAGGAGCGCATTCGCGCGGGTGACCGCGACGGTGCCCGCGAGCTTCTCAAGGAAGCCCGGCGGGTCGACCCCCAATGCGTGCGCGCCTTGCTGATGCGCCTGGATTGTGAGCTGTGGCAGCGCAACTTCCAGGCTGCCGACGCCTCCATCACCGAGCTCTGCGCGGCCGATGCCGGCTTTCTCGGCGAGCTGCTGCCCATGCTGCGGCGCCGCGAGTGTTGTGCCGAGCCGGAAATCCTCGCCTGCCTGCGCCGTCTTGCCGAGGCGCCGGATGCATCGCCGGCGCTGCTGGCGATCCTGGCCCAGCTCGATGCGGATGGGCAGGGCTGGCGAGGCCGCTTGCTGGCTAAGGTCCAGCAGCAACCTTCCTGGCGAGGCTTGCTGGACATGCTCGGCACTCTGGGCGGTGGACGGGCGGACCAGGAGCTGTTCACCCACATGCAGCCGATCATCCTCGGCCTGTATCGATCGATGCCGCACTATCGCTGCGGCAATTGCGGTTTCGCCGGGCGTGAACTGCACTGGCAATGTCCGGGCTGCCACGGGTGGAATACGCTCAGGCCGATCGCTGCTCCCCAGCAGTGATGCCGATGCCCGGAATCATGGATGGTGCCCTGGCGCCTTGAATCTCTAGGAGTGGTGTTGAAAGTACTTCTGACCGGTGCGACCGGTTTTGTCGGGCGGGGCATTCTCGAAACCTTTGCCGCGATACCGGGACTGCGCCTGGCGGTGGCGGTGCGTTCCCGTCTGCCTGGCGAATTTCCCGGTGTGGAGGTCCATTCCATCGATGGCCTGAACGCAACCCAGGACTGGACTTCTGCACTGGCTGGCGTGGACGTCGTGGTCCATGCCGCGGCCCGGGTGCATGTCATGCGCGAAACCGCGGGCGATCCCCTGGCCGAGTTCCGCGCGGTCAACGTCGAGGGCACCCTCAACCTGGCGCGCCAGGCCGCAGCCGCAGGGGTGCGGCGTTTCATCTTCATCAGTTCGATCAAGGTCAACGGCGAGTCGACGCCGCCCGGCCGGCCGTTCCGTGCCGAGGATCGGCCGGCGCCGGCCGATCCCTACGGCCAGTCGAAGCTGGAGGCGGAAAGGGCGTTGTCGCGCCTGGCCGAAGAGTGCGCGATGGAGTGGGTGGTCATCCGCCCTCCGCTCATCTACGGCCCGGGCGTGGGGGCCAACTTCGCCAGCCTGATGCGCGTGGTGCAGCGGCAGTTGCCCCTGCCGTTCGCTCGGGTGCGCAGCCGGCGGAGCCTGGTGGCCAGGGACAACCTGGTCGATCTGCTGCGCGTCTGCCTGGAGCACGAGCGTGCCGCCAACCAGGTCTTCCTGGTGAGCGACGATCACGATCTTTCGAGCGCCGAGCTGTGCCGTCGCCTGGCCGTGGCGCTCGGCGTACCCCCACGGCTGTTGCCGGTGCCGGTGGCCTTGCTGCGGGGGCTGGCCGTGCTGTTCGGGCGAGGAGCCCAGGCGCAGCGCGTGCTGGGTTCGTTGCAGGTCGATATTGGCAAGACCCGCGAGCTGCTGGGCTGGCAGCCGCCGGTGAGCATCGACCAGGCGCTCGCGACGACGGCGCGCTGGTACCGGGAGACCCGCGCATGACCTTCCTGCTGCTGTTTCTTGCACTGATGCTGGCCTGGGCCGGTACCGCCGGGGTTCGCCACTACGCTCTGGCGCGCAGCGTGATGGACGTGCCCAACGAGCGCAGCTCCCACAGTGTGCCGACGCCGAGGGGCGGCGGGGTGGCGATAGTCCTGAGCTTCCTGCTGGCGCTGCTGCTGTCCTGGGGGATGGGGCTGACCGATACGCGCGCCATGCTTGCTCTGCTGCTGTCGGGGGGTTGGATAGCCCTGGTGGGCTTCATCGACGACCACCGTCACGTACCGGCGCGCTGGCGCCTGCTCGGCCATTTCCTCGGCGCGGCCTTCCTGCTCTACATGCTAGGAGGGCTGCCGGCCCTGTCGTTCGCCGGCGCTCGTTGGGACCTGGGGCTATTCGGCTCGCTGTTGGCGTTGTTCTACCTGGTGTGGCTGCTGAACCTCTACAACTTCATGGACGGCATCGACGGCATCGCCAGCCTGGAGGCGATTACCGTCTGCGGCGGCGCGGCGCTCTGCTGCTGGTTGGCGGGGGCGGGGTCGGCCGCCTGGCTGCCGCTGTTGCTCGCCGCGGCCACTGCTGGGTTCCTGGCCTGGAACTACCCGCCCGCGCGGATATTCATGGGCGATGCCGGCAGCGGCTTCCTCGGCATCATGCTGGGCGGGCTTTCGCTGCAGGCGGCCTGGCAGGCGCCGCAGCTGTTCTGGTCGTGGCTGATCCTGCTGGGCGCCTTCGTGGTCGATGCCACCTGGACCCTGGCGCGGCGCTTGCTGCGCGGCGAGCGGGTTCACGAAGCGCACCGCAGCCATGCCTATCAGCGGGCTTCGCGGCGTCTTGGCCAGCATCGCGCCATCAGTTTGTCGGTGGCTGCGATCAATCTGATCTGGCTGTCGCCGATCGCCGTTTTCGTGGCGCTGGGCCGAATCGACGGCGTCGCCGGTCTGTTTCTTGCCTATGCTCCATTGGTGCTGGTCGTGGCATCGCTGGGCGCCGGTGGGCCTGAAAACGGCAAGTCGAAGTGAACTCCATGGGAAATGGTGGTCAATGTAACGGGAGACTGCGCTCCCGGACTGGGAAGGATGAATGGATATGTTGCGAGAGCGCCTGCTGAGGTTGCCCCGACGTTACAAGCGAATGCTGCAGGTCGTCACGGACGTGTTCCTGGTCTGGCTGGCCCTGTGGCTTTCTTTCGTGGTGCGCCTGGGCACGGATGACCTGACCTATCCCTTCCGTGTGCATGCCTGGCTGTTCATCGCCGCGCCCTTGATCGCGATACCGCTGTTCATCCGCTTCGGCATGTACCGGGCGGTCATGCGTTACCTGGGCAACGATGCGTTGATCGCCATCTGGAAGGCGGTGACCATTTCGGCCCTGGTGCTTTCGCTGGTGGTCTACTGGAACCGCTCGGTCGTCGAGGCGGTGCCGCGTTCCCTGGTGCTCAACTATTGGTGGCTGAGCCTGCTGATGGTCGGCGGCCTGCGCCTGGCCATGCGCCAGTACTTCATGGGCGACTGGTACAGCGCGATCCAGGTCGTGCCCTTCCTCAAGCAGGATGACGGCCTGATCAAGGTCGCGGTGTACGGCGCCGGCACCGCGGGTAACCAACTGGTCGCCGCGCTGCGCATGGGGCGGGTGATGCGGCCGGTGGCCTTCATCGACGACGACGACGAGATCGCCAACCGGGTGATCGCCGGTCTGCGGGTGTTCAAGCCCAAGCATATCCAGCAGATGATCGAAGAGACCGGGGCCCAGGAAATCCTCCTGGCGATTCCTTCCGCCTCGCGGGCGCGCCGTCGTGAGATCCTCGGTCTGCTCGAACCCTATCCGCTGCACGTGCGCAGCGTGCCCGGCATCATCGACCTGGCCAACGGTCGGGTGAAGGTGGACGACATCCAGGAAGTGGACATCGCCGACCTGCTGGGGCGCGACCCGGTGGCGCCGCGCAAGGAGCTGCTGGAGCACTGCATCCGCGGCCAGGCGGTGATGGTCACCGGGGCGGGCGGCTCCATCGGTTCGGAACTGTGCCGCCAGATCCTGCCATGCGGGCCCACGGTGATGGTGCTGTTCGAACACTGCGAGTTCAATCTCTACCGCATCCACCAGGAACTGGAGCAGCGCGTCCGGCGGCAATCCCTGCCGGTGCAGCTCGTGCCCATCCTGGGCTCGGTACGCAGCGCCGAGCGGCTGCTGGAGGTGCTGGGTAGCTGGAAGATCAACACCGTCTACCACGCGGCTGCCTACAAGCATGTGCCCATCGTCGAGCACAATATTTCCGAAGGGGTGCTGAACAACGTCCTGGGGACGCTGTATGCGGCCCAGGCCTCGATCCAGGCCGGCGTGCAGAACTTCGTGCTGATCTCCACCGACAAGGCCGTGCGACCGACCAACGTCATGGGCGGGACCAAGCGCCTGGCCGAGATGATCCTCCAGGCGCTCAGCCAGGAGCCCGCGCCGGTGCTCTTCGGCGACAAGACCGGGGTTCACCATGTGAACAAGACTCGCTTCACCATGGTGCGTTTCGGCAACGTGCTGGGCTCGTCCGGCTCGGTCATCCCGCTGTTCCGCGAGCAGATCAAGCGTGGCGGCCCGGTGACCGTCACCCATCCGGCGATCACCCGCTACTTCATGACCATTCCCGAGGCCGCGCAGTTGGTGATCCAGGCGGGCTCCATGGGGCGCGGCGGCGACGTCTTCGTGCTCGACATGGGCCAGCCGGTGAAAATCCTCGAGCTGGCCCAGCGGATGATCCACCTTTCCGGGCTCAGCGTGCGCTCGGAGAGTTCGCCCCACGGCGACATCGCCATCGAGTTCAGTGGCTTGCGTCCCGGCGAGAAACTCTACGAGGAGCTGCTGATCGGCGATGAGGTAGGCGCCACCGAGCACCCGATGATCATGAAGGCGAACGAGGAAATGCTGCCCTGGGAGGCGTTCAAGACGGTGCTGGTCTCGCTGCTGAAGGCGGTGGAGCGGGGTGACTACGCCCAGGTGCGCATGCTGCTGCGCGAGACGGTCAACGGCTACTGCCCGGATGGCGACATCGTCGACCTGGTCCACCAGCAGCGTCGTATGGAGCCCTGACAGACCGATACCGGTGCTCGGTCGGACACTGCCTTGTTGCAGGAGGGGCTCTTCGTCCAATCGGCGAGGAAGCTCCTGATTCATTCAAAGTGTGATTTTCCCTTCTTCCCCTTGCCCCGCTCCTGTCGCTAAAGGTGAATGGCGAGCCCGTTCTGGCTCGCCATACCCAGTGACTAAAAGGAGTTGTTCATGCATAAGGCATTCGCGCTACTGCTGGTCGTGCTTTCCTCCCTTTCCCTGTCGGGCATGGCTGCCGCCGCTCCCGCGCCGGAGAAGCTGACGCCGGCGACGGTCACCGTGCACGACGAGCAGGAAGGGCTGGTCAGCCTCAACACGGCGGACGCAGATACGCTGCAAAAGCGGCTCAAGGGGATCGGCAAGGCCAAGGCCGAAGCCATAGTGGCCTATCGGCAGGCCAATGGCCCCTTCACCAGCCTGGATCAGTTGCTGGAAGTGAAGGGCATCGGCAAGGCGATCCTGGAGAGCAACCGGGAGGCGATCAGCCTCGACTGAGGCACTCCGCGATGGAAAGGCCGGTCCGGGGGGACCGGCCTTTTTTCGTTGCGCAGGCGGGATGACGCTTGACCCTGGCCAGCAGTGGGCATGGGGCGATCACCCTGGGAGGACAGGCCGAGGGTGTCTGGCGCTGGAGGCGTCCAGGCGACGAACCAGTGCTGTTCTCAGGGCAAGCAGAGAGCCTGCACCAGCGGGCTCGGGGTTGATGTCTGCGGGAGAGATGGGACGGGAGAGGCCGCTCTTGGCAGATGGCCGGCTCTCGATCTAGAATCTCCCGATATGGGAGAAGTGAGGCAGATGCGAGTTATTGCAAAGAGCACGCTGGTGAAGTTCTGGGGGATTCCTGGCCAGGAAGATACCAAGGCCCCTTTGGAGAGTTGGTACGACGCGGCGATCAATGCTGAATGGAAGACTCCGCAGGACGTGAAGAATCAATTCGGCAGCGCGAGCATCTGCGGCAACAACCGCGTGGTGTTCAACATCGGCGGCAACAAGTATCGCCTGGTTGTGGAGATGCAGTACCGCTGCGGCATCGCCTGGGTGAAGTTCATCGGCACTCATGCTCGGTACGACCAGATAGACGTGGAGACGGTGAATGAATATTAGGCCCATCCGAAACGACGAGGACCTGCGCGCGGCTTTCCAGCGCCTGGAATCCATCTTCCAGGCGGAGGAGGGCACGGCTGAGGCCGACGAAATGGAAGTGCTGGTGACGCTGATCGAGGCGTATGAGAACAAGCACTACCCGATAGGCCCGGCCGATCCCGTCGAGGCCATCAAGTTCAGCATGGAGCAGCGAGGGCTGACGCCGCGCGACCTGGAACCTTTCATCGGCAGCAGCGGCCGTGTCTCGGAGGTGCTGAATCGCAAGCGTGGCCTCAGCCTGGCGATGATCAAGCGCCTGCATGATGGCTTGAATATCCCCTATGAGAGTCTGCTGGCCGGGGCGGCCTAGGCCGGTCCCGGCGTTCCGTCATCGGCTCTGTCGAGGGCTGCTGCGGGGCGGAGGCAGTGAAGGGAGGACGGACGCACTCCCTGGCGAGAGTCTGGCGGAGCCACAAAGAAAAAGCCCCCGGCATATGCCGAGGGCTTTTGAATTTGGCTCCGCGACCTGGACTCGACGGCGTGAGCCGAACGCGCTTCAGCGCGGCCCCGAAGGGGGTATCACCTGGGACGTAGTCCCTGGCGAGAGTCCAGGGAGCCCCCCGCAAAGAAAAAGCCCCCGGCATATACCGAGGGCTTTTGAATTTGGCTCCGCGACCTGGACTCGAACCAGGGACCCAATGATTAACAGTCATTTGCTCTACCGACTGAGCTATCGCGGAACAACGGAGCGTATCTTACTGATTAAAAAGGGGAAGTCAACATTCTGCCGATGACTTCCCCGATTTTTTTCAGAGCACCTGGACGATGGCGCGGGTGACGGTTTCCAGGTTGCCGTTGTTCAGCGCGGCGACGCAGATGCGGCCGGTGCCGACGGCGTAGATGCCGAACTCGTTCTTCAGGCGTTCCACCTGCTCGGCGGTCAGGCCGGAGTAGGAGAACATGCCGCGCTGCTGGGCGACGAAGCCGAAGTCGCGCTTGGCGCCCAGGGCAGCCAGTTGCTCGACCATGGCGACGCGCATGTTGCGGATGCGGCTGCGCATTTCGCCCAGTTCCTCTTCCCACAGGGCGCGCAGTTCCGGGCTGTTGAGCACGGTGGAGACGACGCTGGCGCCGTGGGTCGGCGGGTTGGAGTAGTTGGTGCGGATCACGCGCTTGACCTGGGACAGGACGCGGGCGGATTCCTCGCGGCTGTTGGTGACCACCGACAGCGCGCCGACGCGCTCGCCGTACAGCGAGAACGACTTGGAGAAGGAGCTGGAAACGAAGAAGTTCAGGCCGGACTGGGCGAACAGGCGCACCGCGGCGGCGTCTTCGTCGATGCCGTCGCCGAAGCCCTGGTAGGCGATGTCGAGGAAGGGCACGTGGCCCTTGGCCTTGAGCACGTCCAGCACCTGTTTCCAGTCGTCCAGGCTCAGGTCGACGCCGGTCGGGTTGTGGCAGCAGGCGTGCAGCACCACGATGGACTGCGAAGGCAGGGCGTTGAGGTCTTCCAGCAGGCCGGCGCGGTTCACGCCGTGGCTGGCGGCGTCGTAGTAGCGGTAGTTCTGCACCGGGAAGCCGGCGGCCTCGAACAGCGCGCGGTGGTTTTCCCAGCTCGGGTCGCTGATGGCCACGGTGGCGTTGGGCAGCAGGCGCTTGAGGAAATCGGCGCCGGTCTTCAGCGCGCCGGTGCCGCCCACGGCCTGGGTGGTGACCACGCGGCCTTCGGCCAGCAGCTCGGAGTCGGCGCCGAACAGCAGCTTCTGTACGCCCTGGTCATAGGCGGCGATGCCTTCGATCGGCAGGTAGCCGCGCGGAGCGTGTGCTTCGATGCGGGCTTTCTCCGCGGCCTGTACCGCGCGCAGCAACGGGAGGCGACCCTCTTCGTTGTAGTACACGCCAACGCCCAGGTTGATCTTGCCCGGGCGGGTATCGGCGTTGAAAGCTTCGTTCAGGCCCAGGATGGGGTCGCGGGGGGCCATTTCGACAGCGGAGAACAGACTCATTTTGGCAGCAGCTCTAAGGCGGGAGTGAAGATGCAATTGCAACCCCCCGCGCACGGCGCTGGGGGATGCGTCGACGGGCCGGTATTATATAGGCCTCTATGGCAGGCGGCGAGTTGATCGCGCATGCTTTCGCCTGGTTTGACGCCGCAGCCGTGCCCGCGTCACACCCCACAGCGAGGTTCCCATGTCGACATTCCAACTGGATTCGCGCTTCAAGCCGGCGGGCGACCAGCCCGAGGCGATCCGACAGATGGTCGAGGGCCTGGAAGCGGGCCTTTCGCACCAGACGCTGCTGGGGGTGACCGGCTCCGGCAAGACCTTCAGCATCGCCAACGTCATCGCCCAGGTGCAGCGCCCGACCATGGTCCTGGCGCCGAACAAGACCCTGGCCGCGCAGCTTTATGGCGAGTTCAAGACCTTCTTCCCGCACAACGCGGTGGAATACTTCGTTTCCTACTACGACTACTACCAGCCCGAAGCCTACGTGCCGTCCTCCGATACCTATATCGAGAAGGACTCGTCGATCAACGACCACATCGAGCAGATGCGCCTGTCGGCGACCAAGGCCCTGCTGGAGCGCGAGGACGCGATCATCGTCTGCACCGTGTCTTCCATCTACGGCCTGGGCGACCCGGCGTCCTACCTGAAGATGGTCCTGCACCTGGACCGCGGCGACCGCATGGACCAGCGCGAGCTGCTGCGCCGCCTGACCAGCCTGCAGTACACCCGCAACGACATGGATTTCGCCCGCGCCAGCTTCCGCGTGCGCGGCGACGTGATCGACATCTTCCCGGCGGAATCCGAGCTGGAGGCCATCCGTGTCGAACTGTTCGACGACGAGGTGGAGAGCATATCCGCCTTCGACCCGCTGACCGGCGAGGTGATCCGCAAGCTGCCGCGCTTCACCTTCTACCCCAAGAGCCACTACGTGACGCCGCGGGAAACCCTGATGCAGGCGGTGGAGCAGATCAAGGAAGAGCTCAAGGTGCGCCTGGACTACCTGCGCACCAACAACAAGCTGGTGGAGGCCCAGCGCCTGGAGCAGCGCACCCGCTTCGACCTGGAGATGATCCTCGAACTGGGCTACTGCAACGGCATCGAGAACTACTCGCGCTACCTCTCCGGGCGCGGCCCCGGCGAGCCGCCGCCGACCCTCTACGACTACCTGCCGGCCAACTCGCTGCTGGTGATCGACGAATCCCACGTCAGCGTTCCCCAGGTCGGCGCCATGTACAAGGGCGACCGTTCGCGCAAGGAAACCCTGGTGGAATACGGCTTCCGCCTGCCCTCGGCGCTGGACAACCGGCCGCTGCGCTTCGAGGAGTGGGAGGCGATCAGCCCGCAGACCATCTTCGTCTCGGCAACGCCCGGCCCCTATGAAGAGCAGCACGCCGGGCGGGTGATCGAGCAGGTGGTGCGGCCCACCGGCCTGGTCGACCCGCAGATCGAAGTGCGCCCGGCCTCCACCCAGGTCGACGACCTGCTCTCGGAAATCCGCCTGCGCGTGGCCAGCGAGGAGCGCGTGCTGGTCACCACCCTGACCAAGCGCATGGCCGAGGACCTCACCGACTACCTGGGCGACCACGACGTGCGCGTGCGCTACCTGCACTCGGACATCGACACCGTCGAGCGCATGGAGATCATCCGCGACCTGCGCACCGGCGCCTTCGACGTGCTGGTGGGCATCAACCTGCTGCGCGAGGGCCTGGACATGCCCGAGGTGTCCCTGGTAGCCATCCTCGACGCCGACAAGGAAGGCTTCCTGCGCTCCGAGCGCTCGCTGATCCAGACCATCGGCCGCGCCGCGCGCAACCTCAACGGCAAGGCGATCCTCTACGCCGACAACGTCACCGGCTCGATGCAGCGCGCCATGGACGAGACCGAGCGGCGGCGCAACAAGCAGATCGCCTTCAACGAGCAGCACGGCATCGTGCCCAAGGGCGTGAAGAAGGACATCAAGGACATCCTCGAAGGCGCCAGCGTGCCGGGCGCCAAGGGCAAGCGCCGCGGCGTGGCCAAGGTGGCGGAGGAGAGCGGGCGCTACGAGGGCGAACTGCGCTCGCCGAACGAGATCGGCAAGCGCATCCGCCAGCTCGAAGAGAAGATGTACCAGCTGGCCCGGGACCTGGAGTTCGAAGCCGCCGCCGCGGTGCGCGACGAAATCCACAAGCTGCGCGAACGCCTGGTGGAGGTCGGCTGACCTCCACCGCGGGGCTCAGTGCGCGCCGGCTCCGGCTCCAGCCTGGGCGCCCAGGCCCGCGGGCAGGGGGCGGGTCAGCAAGGCGGCGAGCATGCTCACGGCAAGGACGATGCCGATGGCGTGGAAGGCGTCGTTGTAGGCCATGATCGCCGCCTGCTGGTGGACGATCACGCTCACTTCGCCCAGCGCCGCCTGCTGGCTGCCCAGTTGCGCGGCCAGTTGCGCCAGGCGCTCTTCCACCGCGCCATTCATCGGCACCACCGCTTCGCGCAGGTAGTCGTAATAGACCTTGGCGCGGCTATCCAGCAGCGTCGCCAGCAGGGCTATGCCAATGGCGCCGCCGAGGTTGCGCAGGATGTTGAACAGGCTGGAGGCGGAGCCGGCGTCCTGCGGCTGCAGGTAGGCGGTGGCGATCAGCGAGATGGTCACCATCACCATCGGCTGGCCGAGGGCGCGCAGCAGCTGGATCTGGTTGAACTGCGGGCCGGCGAAGTCCGGGTTGAGCACCCCGGAGCTGAAGCTGGCCAGGCCGAACAGGCCGAAGCCCAGGGCGCACAGCAGGCGCGGCTCGATGATTTTCATCAGCTTGGGGATCAGCGGGATGAGGAACAGCTGCGGCACGCCCATCCACATGATCACCTCGCCGATCTGCATGGCGTTGTAGCCCTGGATCTGCGCCAGGTACAGCGGCAGCACGTAGATCGAGCCGTACAGCCCCATGCCCAGGCCGATGCTGGAGATGCTCGCCAGGCCGAAGTTGCGGTTGCGCAGGATGCCCAGGTTGATCAGTGGGTTGGGCCGCGAGGTCTGCAGGATGACGAAGAGGATCAGGCTGACCAGGGCGATGCTGCCCAGGGCGACGATCAGGTTCGACTCCAGCCAATCCTTGCGGTGGCCTTCCTCGAGGAACACCTGCAGGCAGCCCAGGCCGATGGCCATGGTGACGATGCCGGCGTAGTCGGTGCTCTTGAGCAGTTCCCAGTGCGGCGCCTTCTTCTCCAGGCCGTAGAGCAGCCCGGCGATCATCAGCAGCCCCGGCGGGATGTTGATGTAGAAGATGTATTCCCAGCCGAAGTTCTCGGTCAGCCAGCCGCCCAGGGTGGGGCCGATGGACGGCGCGAAGGTGGCGGTGATGGCGAACAGCGCCATGCCCTTGGGCCGGTGGTGCTCCGGCAGCTTGAGCAGGCTCAGGGTGAAGGCCAGGGGGATGAGCGCGCCGCCGGTGAAACCCTGCACGGCGCGGAACACGATCATGCTCTCCAGGTTCCAGGCGAAGGAACACAGCAGCGAGGAGAACAGGAAACCGATCGACACCATCACCGCCAGGCGCCGCGCCGACAGCAGCTGCACCAGCCAGGCGGTGAGCGGGATCATGATGATCTCGGCCACCAGGTAGGAGGTGGAGATCCACGAGCCTTCCTCCAGGGTCGCGGCCAGCGCGCCCTGGATGTCCTTCAGCGAGGAGTTGGTGATCTGGATGTCCAGCACCGCCATGAAGGCGCCGAGCATCGCCGAGAGCACGGCGATCCAGTCGCGCCGGGTGGGCTCCCCGGCGGGGCGGACGAGGACGTCAGCGCTCACCGAGCTGCACCTCGGCCTCGACCGACATGCCCGGGCGGATCAGGCCCTTGAGTGGGTTGTCGGCGGCGAAGGTGATCTTCACCGGGATGCGTTGCACCACCTTGGTGAAGTTGCCGGTGGCGTTGTCCGGCGGCAGCAGGCTGAACTGGGCGCCGGAGGCGGCGAAGAGGCTGTCCACGCAGCCTTCGATGGGGGTGTCGGGGAAGCTGTCGAGGACCAGCCGGGCCTTCTGCCCGGGGCGCATGTGGCCGACCTGGGTTTCCTTGAAGTTGGCCTGCACCCAGATGCCTTCGTCGGGCACCAGCGCCAGCAGCTGGCTGCCGACCTGCACGTACTGGCCCACCCGCGCGCTGCGCTGGCCGACCAGGCCGGCGACGGGGGCGCGCAGTTCGGTGCGCGCCAGGTTGATCTCGGCCTGGGCGATTTCCGCCCGGGAGGCGTCGATCTGCGCCTGCAGGCGCTTGATGTCGGCGTTCAGGGCGTCGATCTGGATGCGCTGGGCCTGCAGGTCGGCCTGGGCCTTGGCCACCTGCGAGCGGGCCACGTGGGAGTCGGCGGTCAGGGTGGTGACGCGCTCCTCGGAAACGTAGCCGGGCTTGCGCAGGGTCTGGGCGCGGTTGAGGTCGATCTGGGTACGGCCGAAGGTGGCCTGGGTGGCGTTCAGGTCGGCCTCGCTGGCGGCGATCATGCTGCCCTGGCCCTTGAGCTTGCTGCGCGCCTGGGCCAACTCCGCCTCGTGGGTGGCGAGGGCTGCTTTGGCGCGGTCCAGGGCCAGGCGGAAGTCGGCATCCTCCAGCTTGACCAGCAGTTGGCCTTTTTCCACGTGCTGGTTGTCGGTGACCAGCACCTGGTCGATGCGCGCGCCCAACTGGCTGGCGATGCGGGTGATCTCGCCCTGGACGTAGGCGTTGTCGGTGGTTTCCTGGAAGCGGCCGATGAAGTACCAGCGGCCCAGGAACGCCAGGGCGACCAGGCAGAAAATGACGAAGAAGATGCTCAGGCGGCGTTTCAATTGTGCGGGCATGATAAACGAGCGTTTGTTTGGCAGAATTTTTCCCGGCAATGTAACAGTGTTCCCGGCCGGGGCGCAGTCGCTACAATTCGGAAACTTTGTTGTTTATAAGGAACAATAATGGGGCTGGATGATGCGCTGATCTTCACCCGCGTCGTGGAATTCCACAGTTTCACCCAGGCCGCCCACAGCCTGGGCATGCAGAAGTCCACGGTCAGCCGGCGCATCGCGCTGCTGGAAGAGCGCCTGGGCGTGCGCCTGCTCAACCGCACCACGCGCAAGCTGCGGCTGACCGAGGTGGGGCAGGCCTACTACGACCGCTGCCGGCAGATCATGCTCGACTTCGCCGAGGCCGAGCAGGCGGTGATGCAATTGCAGCAGGAGCCTTCGGGCCTGCTGCGGATCACCGCGCCCATCGAGTTCGGCCAGTTGTACCTGGCTGAAGTGCTCGGCGATTTCATGCGTCTTTATCCGCAGATCACCGCGGAAGTGGAGCTCAGCTCGCGCACCGTCGATCCGCTGGAGGAGGGCGTGGACATCGCCATCACCGTCGGCCAGCCGGAGGACTCGACGCTGATCGCCCGCCGCCTGCTGGTGACCAGCCGCTGCCTGTGCGCCAGCCCCGGCTACCTGCAGCAACACGGGCGGCCGCTGCACGTCGAGGACCTGGCGCGGCACCGCGCGGTGCTGCTGGCGCAGGACTCGCAACGCTACTGGCCGCTGCTGAACGAGAGCGTGCCCTGCCAGCGCGTGCTGTCCTGCAACAACATCTCCTTCGCCCGCGAGGCGGTGCTGGCCGGGGCGGGCATCGCCTCGCTGCCGGAGCTGATCGTCGATGTGGCGCTGGAAAGCGGCCGCCTGGAGCGCCTGTTGCCGGAGGTGCAGCTGCCCATCGGCGAACTCTATGCGGTCTATCCCTCGCGGCGCTTCCAGGCCATGAAGGTGAAGACCTTCCTCGACTACCTGATCCACCGCCTGCCCATCGACGAAGCCCATCGGCTGGAGCCGGGGGCGGCGCGCCTGATAACATCGCACCCATGAATGCGGGCCGCGGTCCGCATCTTTCATTCCGGTTTTCACGAGAGCTTTCATGACCACTGTCCGCACCCGCATCGCGCCGTCCCCTACCGGCGACCCGCACGTCGGCACCGCCTACATCGCGCTGTTCAACCTGTGCTTCGCCCGCCAGCACGGCGGCAAGTTCATCCTGCGCATCGAGGACACCGACCAGGTGCGGTCCACCCGCGAGTCGGAACAGCAGATCTTCGACGCCCTGCGCTGGCTGGGCATCGAGTGGGACGAAGGCCCGGACGTCGGCGGCCCGCACGGCCCGTACCGGCAGAGCGAGCGCGGCGCCATCTACAAGCGGTACAGCGACGAGCTGGTGGAGAAGGGCCATGCCTTCCCCTGCTTCTGCTCCGCCGAGCGCCTGGACGCCATCCGCGCCGAACAGCAGGCGCGCAAGGAAACCCCGCGCTACGACGGCCACTGCATGCACCTGCCCAAAGAAGAGTCGCAGCGTCGCATCGCCGCCGGCGAATCCCACGTGGTGCGCATGAAGGTGCCGACCGAAGGCGTCTGCGTGGTCCCGGACATGCTTCGCGGCGACGTCGAGATTCCGTGGGACCGCATGGACATGCAGGTGCTGATGAAGGCCGACGGCCTGCCCACCTACTTCCTGGCCAACGTGGTCGACGACCACCTGATGGGCATCACCCATGTGCTGCGCGGCGAAGAGTGGCTGCCCTCGGCGCCCAAGCTGATCAAGCTGTACGAGTACTTCGGCTGGGAGCAGCCGGTGCTCTGCTACATGCCGCTGCTGCGCAACCCGGACAAGAGCAAGCTGTCCAAGCGCAAGAACCCCACCTCCATCACCTTCTACGAGCGCATGGGCTTCCTGCCCCAGGCGCTGCTGAACTACCTGGGCCGCATGGGCTGGTCGATGCCCGACGAGCGCGAGAAGTTCAGCCTGCAGGAGATGATCGACAACTTCGATCTGTCCCGCGTGTCCCTCGGCGGGCCGATCTTCGACATGGAGAAGCTGTCCTGGCTGAACGGCCAGTGGATCCGCGAGCAGTCGGTGGAGGAGTTCGCCCGCGAAGTGCAGAAGTGGGCGCTCAACCCCGAGTACCTGATGAAGATCGCCCCCCACGTCCAGGGCCGGGTGGAGAACTTCAGCCAGATCGCCCCGCTGGCTGGCTTCTTCTTCAGCGGCGGCGTGCCGCTGGACGCCAAGCTGTTCGAGCACAAGAAGCTCGACGCCACCCAGGTGCGCCAGGTCCTGCAACTGGTGCTGTGGAAGCTCGAAGCGCTGCGCCAGTGGGAGAAGGAGCGCATCACCGCGACCATCCAGGCCGTCGCCGAACACCTGGGCCTGAAGCTGCGCGACGTCATGCCGCTGATGTTCCCGGCCATCACCGGCCACGCCAGCTCGGTGTCGGTGCTCGACGCCATGGAAATCCTCGGCGCCGACCTGTCGCGCTATCGCCTGCGCCAGGCCCTGGAACTGCTGGGCGGGGCGTCGAAGAAGGAAGCCAAGGAGTGGGAGAAGATCCGCGACGCCATCGCCGGCTGACGGAGCCCGCCTGACAAAAGGCCGGCCGCCTCCGGGCGCCCGGCCTTTTTCATGTCCATAATCCCTGGGGCCGGGCCGCGGCTTAAGGGGCCGAAGGTGCGGCGCAGGGGAGGGGAAGCTGGGCTCCTTTGCTAAGTGATTGTTCTTTGGGAGAAAAAATTTAAAAAAGTCGAAAATTCTTGTTGACAGGGTTACCTCCCGCCCCTAAGATGCGCCCCGTTCCAGCGACGAACTGAACGACAGGGCGAAGCGGAACGGTAGATGTAGCGGTACTTTGGGGCTATAGCTCAGCTGGGAGAGCGCTTGCATGGCATGCAAGAGGTCGACGGTTCGATCCCGTCTAGCTCCACCAAATTACCAGTAGGTTTCGCCGCTTCGGGGCGGAGCCGAAAATCGAAGGTTTGCGTCCCCTTCGTCTAGTGGCCTAGGACACCGCCCTTTCACGGCGGTAACAGGGGTTCGAGTCCCCTAGGGGACGCCACTTATTCCAGCGACGATGCGTTCGCGTCGTCCGCCAGAGTCATCTGGGGCTATAGCTCAGCTGGGAGAGCGCTTGCATGGCATGCAAGAGGTCGACGGTTCGATCCCGTCTAGCTCCACCAAATCGCCAGAGTCCGCCAGGCGCGGATTTCCTCGAAGGATACGTCCCCTTCGTCTAGTGGCCTAGGACACCGCCCTTTCACGGCGGTAACAGGGGTTCGAGTCCCCTAGGGGACGCCAATTTTCCCGCTCTGCGGGGCCTATAGGGCCACTCAATTTTCGAGTGGCCTTTTGTTTTTTCCCCTTTCGAAAATCTTCTCGCCCGACCAGCGGTCGCCATCGTCGCTTGCCGATTTTTATTATGAGCATAATATTTCACTCATAATATTTTTGGAGTGCGTCATGAGCCCGAAGACCGGCAGCAACGAAAAAGGCCTGGGCGAGAAGAAGGCCCAGACCCGTGAGCGCATTCTTTGCGCGGCCGCCGATGCCCTGGTCCGCCGCGGGCCGCTGGAGCCGAGCGTGGCCGAGGTGATGGGCGCCGCCGGGCTGACCGTCGGCGGCTTCTACGCGCACTTCCAGAGCAAGGATGCGCTGATGCTGGAGGCCTTCCGCCACCTGCTGTCTTCGCGCCGGGCCAAGCTCAAGCACTTCGACCCGGACATGCCGTTCAGCGAGCGCCGGCAACTGGTCGCGGCCTTCTACCTGTCGCGCAAGCACCGCGACAGCGAGGAGCCGGGCTGCCCCATCCCCAGTTCCCTGGGCGACATGGCGCAACTGCCGGAGAGCTTCCACGAAGCCCTGGCCGAACACCTCGAACTCATGGTCGCCGAGCTGGCCGAGCGTCCCGAGGACGCCGACACCGTGCTCGCCGACATCGCCCTGATGGTGGGCGGACTGGCATTGGCGCGGGCCCTGGGCCCGAGCGACCTGTCCGACCGTGTCCTGCGTGCCGCCAAGAAAGCGGTGGATTGAGACCTCGAAGGAGGGCCTGGCAATGAGCAGCTTGACCTGGATCCGTGGCGTCAACGCCACCCTGGGGCGTGTGGCGCCGGAATGGGCGGCGCGACGCATGCGTGAAGTCTTCATGACGCCGCGGGCGCTGCAGCCGCGCGACTGGGAGTTGCCGCTGCTGGCCAGTTCCGAGCGCATCACCCTGCGCTTCGGTCTCTCCGCGCTGCGCTGGGGCGAGGGGCCGGCGGTACTGCTGATGCACGGTTGGGAAGGGCGGCCGACGCAGTTCGCCCACCTGATCCGCGAACTGGTCGGCGCCGGCTACGCCGTGGTGGCGCTGGATGGCCCGGCCCATGGCCGTTCGCCGGGGCGTGAGGCCCATCCGTTGCTGTTCGCCCGTGCCTTGCTGGAAGCGGCCAGCGAGTTGCCGCCGCTGCGCGCGGTGATCGGCCATTCCATGGGCGGCGCCAGCGCCCTGCTGGCGACGCAGATGGGGCTGCGCACCGAGGCACTGGTCAGCATTGCCGCGCCGAGCCGGGTCATCTCCGTGCTGCGTCGCTTCGCCGGCTTCATGGGGCTGCCGGCCGAGGCGAGGCACCGCTTCATCCGTCAGGTCGAGGCCTACACCGGCATGCCGGCGGCGCAACTGGACGTCAGCCGCTACACGCTGAATATGCCCGGGCTGGTGGTGCACGCCGAGGATGACCCGCAAGTGCCCGTGGCGGATGCGCTGGACATCCATGCGGCCTGGCCGCGCAGCCGCCTGTTGCGCCTGGAAGGCGGCGGCCACCAGCGCGTGCTGGCCGACCCGCGCCTGAGCGACGCCGTGCTGGCGCTGCTGGAAGGCCAGGAAGAACAGTATCTGCTGCCCATGGCGTTGGCCTCCTGACGACAGGGGAGGGGCGGGACGCCGCCGAGCCCTGTAAACTGCCGGCTTCGATCATGCGGCCGGGTCCCGGACCCGGCCCCGGACTGGAGCAAGTGCATGGCCTGGGACCTGCCCGACCCCTTCGTCATCGACATCAGCGTGAACGCCGAGGACATCGACGGCCTCGGCCACGCCAACAACGCCGTCTACGTGAGCTGGCTGGAGCGCTGCGCCTGGCGCCACTCGCAGCGCCTGGGCCTGGACCTGGCCGAATACCGCCGGCTCGACCGCGCCATGGCGGTGGTGCGTCACGAAATCGACTACCTCGCCGCCGCCTACGAAGGTGAGGAACTGCAGATGGCCACCTGGATCGTCGAGTCCGACCAGAAGCTGCGCATGGACCGCCGCTTCCAACTGGTGCGCCCGGCCGACGGCGTGACCCTGCTGCGCGCCCGCACCACCTTCGTCTGCATCGAACTGTCCAGCGGCCGGCCCAAGCGCATGCCGGTGGAGTTCATCGAAGGCTACGGCCGCGCGTTGCTCGGCGCTGCGCCGGCCCTATAATCCGCCGCCTGCGACAATAAAGGTTTCCCCGCCGTGCAAATTGCCCTGGCCCCGATGGAGGGGCTGGTCGACGAAATTCTCCGCGATGTGCTGACCCGCGTCGGCGGCATCGACTGGTGCGTCACCGAGTTCATCCGCGTCACCGACCGCCTGCATCCGCTGGCCACCTACGAGAAGCTGGCGCCGGAGCTGCTGCACGGCAGCCGCACCCGCGCCGGCACGCCGATGCGTGTGCAGTTCCTCGGTTCCGACCCGCAGTGCCTGGCGGAGAATGCCGCCTACGCCTGCGAGCTGGGCGCCCCGGTGATCGACCTGAACTTCGGCTGCCCGGCGAAGACGGTGAACAAGTCCCGCGGCGGCGCCGTCCTGCTCAAGGAGCCGGAGCTGATGTTCGCCATCGTCGAAGCCGTGCGTCGTGCGGTGCCGGCGCAGATCCCGGTGACCTCGAAGATGCGCCTGGGCTACGAGACTCCCGATGGCGCGCTGGATTGCGCCCGCGCCCTGGCCGACGGCGGTTCCGCCCACGTGGTGGTCCACGCGCGGACCAAAGTCGACGGCTACAAGCCGCCGGCGCACTGGGAGTGGGTGGCGAAGGTGGCGGACGCGGTGAAGGTGCCGGTATTCGCCAACGGCGAGGTCTGGACCCTCGACGACTACCTGCGCTGCCGTTCCATCAGCGGCGTCGACGACATCATGCTCGGCCGCGGCCTGGTCTCGCGCCCCGACCTGGCCCGGCAGATAGCCGCCTGGCGCGAGGGCAGGGAAGTGCAGCCGATGCCCTGGCACGAAGTGCGCGTGCTGCTCGACGACTTCTGGCGCCAGGCCCGGCGCAAGCTGGCGCCGCGCTACGCGCCGGGGCGCCTGAAGCAGTGGCTGGGCATGCTCACCCGCAGCTACCCCGAGGCGTTGGAGCTGTTCGCGCAGATCCGCCGCGAGAGCGACTGCGAGCTGATCGACCGGTTGCTGCAGGTCGAGGTGGAAGAAGCCGCGTAGGGAGGGTTGCGCCGGTGCTCTTCGTAGGAGCGGGCCCTGCCCGCGATTTCGCGCGCAGGGCGCGCTCCTACATGGAATGGTGCGGGTGGGGCGGCGTAGGAGCGGATCCTATCCGCGAATCGTGCCGGTGGTTCCGGCTATCGCGGACAAGGTCCGCTATGCCGCCCCGCCCACGTCATTCCCATGTAGGTGCGGGGGAAATGCGGTGCCTCACGGAGCGTGTAGGGGCACGGAATCGAGCGAGCAGGCCTGTGGCCCCCTCACCCCAGCCCTCTCCCGGAGGGAGAGGGGGCCGTTCGGAGTACGTTGGTGTTTCAGCGTTAGCCGGCTAGCACAGGGGCGCCGGCTGAAACCAGGCCTCTTCTCGGCACGGACTAGCTCCCTCTGGAGGGAGAGGGGACCGTTCGGAGTGCATTGGTGTTTCGGCGTTAGCCGGCTAGCACAGGGATCGCCGGCTGAAACCAGGCCTCTTCTCGGCACGGACTAGCTCCCTCTGGAGGGAGAGGGGACCGTTCGGAGTGCATTGGTGTTTCGGCGTTAGCCGGCTAGCACAGGGACCGCCGGCTGAAACCAGGCCTCCTCTCGGCACGGACTAGCTCCCTCTCCCTCCGGGAGAGGGCTGGGGTGAGGGGAAAGCCCGAGCGCCGATGTCATCCCCCCTGTAGGAGCGCGCCCTGCGCGCGAATCGCGGGCAGGGCCCGCTCCTACAGTTCGCCGTGAGGCATGACGTTTCCCCGCCCTACCGCCCGCCACTGACATCGACGAATGTCCCAGTGCTGTAGCTCGACTCCTCCCCGGCCAGGAACAGGATCGCCCGCGCCACTTCCTCCGGTTCCCCGCCACGGCCCAGCGGAATGGCGCTCTTCAGCCGCTCCACGCGCCCCGGCTCGCCGCCGCTGGCATGGATTTCCGTGTCGATCAGCCCCGGTCGCACGGCGTTCACGCGGATGCCCTCGGCGGCGACCTCCTTGGCCAGGCCAATGGTCATGCTGTCGATGGCGCCCTTGGCCGCGGCGTAGTCGATGTACTCGTTGGGCGAGCCCAGCCGCGAGGCCATGGACGACACATTGACGATGCTGCCGCCCGCGCCGCCATGGGATTTCGCCATGCGCCGCACCGCCTCGCGGGCGCAGAGGAAGCTGCCGGTGACGTTGACCGCGAACACCCGCTGCAGGCGCGCCGCGTCCATGTCTTCCAGGCGCATCTGGCGTTCCAGCATGCCGGCATTGTTCACCAGCACGTCGAGGCGGCCGAAGGCCCGGTCCAGTTCCCGGAACAGCTTCACCACTTCCTCTTCGCAGGCGACGTCCGCGGCGAAGGCCTCGGCCTGGCCACCGGCGTCGCGGATGCGCCGTACCAGCCCGTCGGCGGCTTCGCGCTGGTGGCGGTAGTTGATGGCGACGGCATAGCCGCGTTCGGCGGCGAGCAGCGCGGTGGCGGCCCCTATGCCGCGGCTGGCGCCGGTGATCAGCATGACTTTGCGCATGTGGCTGTTCCTTCGACGAGTGGTCTTGAAAGGCTGCGAGGCGACCCTATCTGTATCCGTGCGGGAGGCCGAAACCGGGTCCCGCTTCCGGAGTCCTGCAGACAGGCTCCACCAATGACCTTGCTGATTATTCAGGAGATTCGCCATGAGCAACGTACTTTCTCTTGCCCCGCTGTTCCGCCAGTCGATCGGCTTCGATCGTTTCAACGACCTCTTCGAATCGGCGTTGCGCAGCGAGAACGGCAGTTCCTACCCGCCCTACAACGTCGAGAAGCACGGTGACGACCAGTACCGCATCGTCGTCGCCGCCGCCGGCCTGCAGGAGGAAGACCTGGAGCTGCAAGTGGAGCGCGATGTGCTGACCGTCAGTGGCGGCAAGCGCGAGAAGGCTGCCAGCGACGTCACCTACCTGCACCAGGGCATCGCCCAGCGCGCCTTCAAGCTGTCCTTCCGCCTCGCCGACCACATCGAGGTCCGCGGCGCATCGCTGAAGAACGGCCTGCTGAGCGTCGAGCTGGTGCGCATCGTCCCGGAAGAGGCCAAGCCCAAGCGGATCGCCATCAACGGCCAGCGCCCGGCCATCGAGGGCTGAGCGGCTCCAGCGGTCGCTGAATGAAAAACGCCCGCCTGATCCAGGCGGGCGTTTTCTTTGCGCGGAGAAACTCAGCCGCGTTGCGTTTCGCCCAGCGCGGCGCCGCGGTCGCGCCACCAGGTGACGACGATGGCCAGCATCAGCACGAAGCCCAGGTAGCCCATGGCCGGATAGACCATGCCCACCAGCTTGACGAAGCCGAACTGGCTGCCGACGAAGGCCAGGATCACGGCGGCCACGGTGCACAGGCGGAACGGCAGGCCGTAGGCCGCGCAGCGCGCGACCAGGGCGTAGGTCAGGCCGGTGGTGGTGCAGTACAGCTTGACCAGCAGCAGCGCCAGCATCACGTCGCCGAACCAGGGCGCGATGTTGTTGCTCAGCAGCAGGGTGGGGATGGCGCTGCCGGCGATGACGTCGATCTGCACCAGCATCACCAGGGCCATGACCAGGATCAGCAGGCCCACGCCGGCGCCGCCGAGCAGGCCGCCGAGGCCGGCCTGGCGCAGGTTCGCCACGCTGCCGCCCATCACCACCAGCACCGCCGCGGTGGCGGCGATGTTGTAGGAGACGTAGAGGAAGGCGCTGAGCAGCCAGTTGGGCGCCGGGTGCGGCATGGCGAGGGCGATCTGCTCCAGCTCCGCCAGCGGCTTCTCGACGTGGCTCAGCGCGTAGACGGCGATGATCGCCACGATCAGCATCAGCACCGGGGTGATCAGGCTCATCAGGGTGATCACCCGCTTCAGCCCCAGGCACACGGTGATGATCGTCAGCATGCCGAGGACCACGCCGCCGATGGAATGGCCGATGCCCAGTTGCTGCTCGAACGACGAGCTGGCGCCGGCGAGCATCACCACCACGGTGCCGAACAGGAAGAAGGTGAGCATCAGGTCGACGACCCGGCCCAGGTGGCGGCCGCAGATGTACTCCATGGCCTCCTTGTGCGACTGGGTCTGCAGGCGGCTGCCGATCTGGTAGAGGTTCATGACCAGGAAGGCGAACAGCGCCAGCGCCAGCAGGGCGCCGATCAGGCCCATGACGCCGAAGCTGCCGAAGAACTGGAGGATTTCCTGACCGGAGGCGAAGCCGACGCCCACCACCAGGCCGATGAACGCGCCGCCGAGCTTGAGACTGGTCTTCATGAAGTGAATCCCTGTTGTTCTTTTCGTTGGGAGGCCCGCGCCACCGGCCCCTCGCCGGCGCCGCGGGCGTGCAGGATCAGGCTTCGCCGACGTAGGCCTGGACTTCCACCTCGACGTCCACGCCCAGCGCCAGGCCGGCGGTGACGCAGGAGCGCACCGGCAGGCCCTGCTCGAAGTAGCGCTTGTAGACTTCGTTGAAGCCGGCGAAGTGGGCCATGTCGCTCAGCCACACGGTGGCCTTGACCACCTGGCCGAAGTTCGCGCCGCAGGCCTGCAGGCTTTCGCCGATGCGCTGCATCACCGCCTCGGTCTGGGTCTGGATGTCGCCCTTGACCACCTGGCCGTCCGCGCTCATCGGGATCTGCCCGGAGAGGAACAGGAAACCGCCGGCCTTGACCGCGCGGGAGAAGGGGAAGGGCAGGCTGCTGGGGTAACGCTGGATGTCGCTCATGTTCTGGTCTCCAGGGAAATGCTCAACGGAAGCGCGCCGGGCTCAGGCGCTGGGGATCGACGCCTTCCTGGCGCAGGGATTCGGGCAGCGGCTGCTCCAGCAGCAGCGCCTGGGCCAGGCGCGAGACGCCGTCGGCCGACTGGATGCCGTAGCCGCCCTGGGCGGCCAGCCAGAAGAACGCCGGGCAGTCCGGGTCGCGGCCGATCACCAGGTCGCCGTCGGCGACGAACGAGCGCAGCCCCGCCCAGCTGTGGCTGGGGCGGCGGATGTTCAGCGTGGTGTGTTCTTCGATGTGGTGCACGCCCAGGGCGATGTCCAGCTCTTCGGGCTGCACGTCCTGCGCCTCCACCGGGTCGGCGTTGGCCGGCGAGCCGAGCAGCTGGCCGGCATCGGGCTTGAAGTAGAAACTTTCGTCGATGCCGATCACCGCGGGCCAGGCGCTGCTGTCCATGCCTTCGGGCGCGGCGAAGGTGAAGGCAGTGCGGCGCTTGGGCTGCAGGCCCACCGGAGGGATGCCGCAGCGGCGCGCGACCTGGTCGGCCCAGGCCCCGGCGGCGTCGACCAGTTGCGCGGCGGACAGGCTTTCGCCATCGCTCAGCTGCAGGGTCCAGGCGCCGTCGGCGAAGCTCGCCGCCAGCAGCTCGGCGTTGCAGCGCAGCTCGCCGCCGCGCTGGCGCAGGCCGCGCAGGTAGCCCTGGTGCAGGGCGTGCACGTCGAGGTCGCGGGCATCGGGCTCGTAGAGCGCGCCGATGATGGCGTCCTCGCGCAGGCAGGGCAGGCGCTCCAGGGCCTCGGCGACGCTGATCGGGTGCACGCCCGGGGTGCCGGCGGCATCGCGCAGCAGTGCGTCGTGCCCGGGGCCGCCGACGTACAGGCAGCCGCGCGGGGAAAGGATCGGGTGCTCGCTGAAGCCTTCCGGCGGGCTCTCGTAGAAGGCCCGGCTGGCGCGGGTCAGCGCCTGGATCTGCGGGGTGCCGTAGGCCTCCATGAACATCGCGGCGGAGCGCCCGGTGGAGTGATAGCCGGGCTGCTCCTCGCGCTCCAGGACCAGTACGCGGTGGCTTTCGCTCAGCCGGTAGGCCAGCGACGCGCCGGCGATGCCGGCGCCGATGATGACGAAATCGTAGGGTGGGGTAGGGCTCACGGCAGGGCCTTATGGATATTTCTCGTATGTGAGAAATCTAAGATATGAGAATTTTTACGTCCAAGGCAAGGGCCGGTAAACTCCGTCCATCCACTTTCGAGACCTCCCATGAGTGCCAGCGATACCCAGCCCCTGCCCATCGAGGGCGCTTCTTCGTCACTGGACCGGCATGAGGTCGGCGCGCGCCTGCGGGCCGTGCGCAAGCAGCAGAAGCTGACCCTGAAGCAGCTCTCCGAGCGCTCTGGCGTGGCGGTTTCGACACTGTCGAAGATGGAGCTGGCGCAGGTCGCGGTGAGCTACGACAAGCTGGCCGCCGCCGCCCGCGCGCTGCAGGTCGACATCGCCCAGCTGTTCCGCCCGCTGCAGCCGCGCGCGGTGCCGCCGGCGCAGGCGGTGGTGGTGAAGACCCGTGTCGACGAAGTGGCCGGCTACGACACCGGCGGCTACGAGTACTACCCGATCGCCGGCGATTTCCCGCAGCGCGCCATGACCCCGCTCTACGCGCGCATCTTCGCCCGCGACCTGGTCGAGTTCGACGACTATGTGCGCCACCCGGGCCAGGAATTCGCCCTGGTCATCGCCGGGCGCGTGCGCATCCAGTTCGAGAATGGCGAGTCGGTGAGCATCGGCCCGCGCGAGACGGCTTACTTCGACAGCAGCGTCGGCCACCTGTACCTGAACGACGGCGAGGACGACGAGGCGCAGGTGATGGTGGTGATGTCCGAGCGCTGACGCCGCCCCACCACGCCATTCCCCTGCATGAGCGAGCATGGCTTTGCCGCAACCGCATGGGTATCGCAGGCTCAACGCCATCCTACGAAGAGCATGGCTTTTCGTAGGATGGCGTTGAGCGAAGCGATACCCATCACCGCAATCGCACGGGTTTTACAGGCTCGCCCCATCCGTTGAGGAGCGTCGCTTTTCGTAGGATGGCGTGGAGCGAAGCGATACCCATCGCCGCAACTGCATGGGTATCGCAGGCTCAACCCATCCTACGAAGAGCATCCCGGCGCGGCCTGTAAGACAGCGCCCGTAAGAGGGCGCCTCGGTTCAGACCACGCAGGCCATGGGCGCCACCGCCTGGGCGTCGAGCAGGGCCATGAAGGCCCGCGCGGCGTTGGACAGGGTGCGCTCGGTGTGCAGGATGTAGCCCAACTGGCGGCTGAGCTGGATGTCCTGCAGCGGCAGGCGCACCACCGTCTCGTCGAGCATGGTGCGCGGCAGCACGCTCCAGGCCAGGCCGATGGAGACCATCATCTTGATCGTCTCCATATAGTTGGTGCTCATGCCGATGTTCGGCGTCAGCCCCTCGGCCTCGAACATGCGCCGCACGATGTGATGGGTGAAGGTGTTGCCGCCGGGGAACACCGCCGGGTGCCGCGCCACGTCGGCGAGGAACACCGGGCCCTGCATGGCCAGCGGGTGCTCGGGGGCGGCGACGAAGTCCAGCGGGTCGTCCCACACCGGCACCGCGCGCACCGGCTCGGCGGTTTCCGGGGCCAGGGTGATCACCGCCAGCTCGGCGCGACCGTGGAGAATCTCCTCGTAAGCCACTTCCGAATCGAGGAACTGGATGTCCAGCGCCACCTGCGGGTGCGCCCGGGTGAAGGCGCGCAGCAGCGGCGGCAGGCGGTGCAGACCGATGTGGTGGCTGGTGGCGAGCACCAGGCGGCCGCTGACCTCGCCGCTGAGGTTGGTCAGCGCGCGGCGCGTATCGTCCAGCACATTGAGGATCTGGTAGGCGCGCGGCAGCAGGGCGCGCCCGGCTTCGGTCAGGCTCACCTCGCGGCCGACGCGGTCGAACAGGCGCACGCCGAGCTGGCTCTCCAGGGCGGCGATGCGCTTGCTCACCGCCGGCTGGGTCAGGTGCAGGCGCTCGCCGGCTTCGGAAAAGCTGCCGGACTCGGCGATGGCGAGGAAGGTATTGAGGCTGGTCAGGTCCATTTTTTGGAGCTCCAAGCGGCAAGCCGCAAGCTTCAAGAAAAAAGCTGCGGCGTTCGCTTGCAGCTTGTGGCTTGAAGCTTATAGCTGGTGGATTCCATTTGGGAATCCTTTGAATAAAAAATATGAATTTGAGTTATTCGTCGACAGACCATAGCATCATCCCCACAAGCCCAAGGGGCATAGAAAGACGCTGATGAGGACTCTCTGATGGCCGGCAAGACGCTCTACGACAAACTCTGGGAATTGCACGAGGTGAAGCGCCGCGATGATGGCTCGTCGCTGATCTACATCGACCGCCACATCCTCCACGAAGTGACCTCGCCGCAGGCCTTCGAAGGCCTGCGCCTGGCCGGCCGCAAGCCGTGGCGCATCGACGCCAACATCGCCACCCCGGACCACAACGTGCCGACCACCCGCGCCGAACGCCAGGGCGGCCTCGAAGCCATCGCCGACGAAGTCTCGCGCATCCAGGTCAAGACCCTGGACGAGAACTGCGACGACTTCGGCATCCTCGAATTCAAGATGAACGACGTGCGCCAGGGCATCGTCCACGTGGTCGGCCCGGAGCAGGGCGCGACCCTGCCGGGCATGACCGTGGTCTGCGGCGACTCGCACACCTCCACCCACGGCGCCTTCGGCGCGCTGGCCCACGGCATCGGCACCTCCGAGGTCGAGCACGTTCTCGCCACCCAGTGCCTGGTGGCCAAGAAGATGAAGAACATGCAGGTGCGCGTGGAGGGCAAGCTGCCCTTCGGCGTGACCGCCAAGGACATCGTCCTCGCGGTGATCGGCAGGATCGGCACCGCCGGCGGCAACGGCCATGCCCTGGAGTTCGCCGGCAGCGCCATCCGCGACCTGTCCATGGAAGGCCGCATGACCATCTGCAACATGTCCATCGAGGCCGGCGCCCGCGTGGGCATGGTGGCGGTGGACGAGAAGACCATCGAGTACGTCAAGGGCCGCCCGTTCGCGCCCCAGGGCAGCGACTGGGACAAGGCCGTGGAAGCTTGGTCGGACCTCGTGTCCGATGAAGACGCCCACTTCGACACCATCGTCGAGCTGCGCGCCGAGGACATCAAGCCGCAGGTCAGCTGGGGCACCTCGCCGGAAATGGTCCTGGCCGTCGACCAGAACGTGCCGGACCCGGCCGTCGAGGCCGACCCGGTCAAGCGCGACTCCATCGTCCGCGCCCTCAAGTACATGGGCCTGAACGCCAACCAGGCGATCACCGACATCCAGCTGGACCGCGTGTTCATCGGCTCCTGCACCAACTCGCGGATCGAAGACCTGCGCGCCGCCGCCGCCGTGGCCAAGGGCCGCAAGGTCGCCTCCAGCGTCAAGCAGGCGCTGGTGGTGCCGGGCTCGGGCCTGGTCAAGGCGCAGGCCGAGCAGGAAGGGCTGGACAAGATTTTCATCGAAGCCGGCTTCGAGTGGCGTGAACCGGGCTGCTCCATGTGCCTGGCGATGAACCCGGACCGCCTGGAGAGCGGCGAGCACTGCGCGTCCACCTCCAACCGCAACTTCGAAGGCCGCCAGGGCGCCGGTGGCCGCACCCACCTGGTGAGCCCGGCCATGGCCGCCGCCGCCGCGGTGACCGGCCGCTTCATCGACGTCCGTGAATTGATGCAGGCCTGAGGAGACCGAACATGAAAGCCTTTACCCAGCACACCGGTCTCGTCGCGCCGCTCGATCGCGCCAACGTCGACACCGACCAGATCATTCCCAAGCAATTCCTCAAGTCGATCAAGCGCACCGGCTTCGGCCCCAACCTGTTCGACGAGTGGCGCTACCTGGACGTCGGCCAGCCGAACCAGGACAACTCCAAGCGCCCGGTGAACAAGGACTTCGTGCTGAACTTCCCGCGCTACCAGGGCGCCAGCGTGCTCCTGGCCCGCGAGAACTTCGGTTGCGGTTCGTCTCGCGAGCACGCGCCCTGGGCGCTGGACGAGTACGGCTTCCGCACGGTGATCGCACCGAGCTTCGCCGACATCTTCTTCAACAACAGCTTCAAGAACGGCCTGCTGCCGATCATCCTGAAGGACGAGGAAGTCGACGAACTCTTCCAGCAGTGCGAGGCCACCGAGGGCTACCAACTGACCGTCGACCTCGCCGCGCAGACCGTGACCCGCCCGGACGGCAAGCAGTACCGCTTCGAAGTGGACGCCTTCCGCAAGCACTGCCTGCTCAACGGCCTGGACGACATCGGCCTGACCCTGCAGGACGCGGACGCCATCCGCGACTTCGAGGCCGGCTACAGGCAGCGCCAGCCCTGGTTGTTCCGCGACGCCTGAATGGCGTCGCACCACCCCGCGAGGAGAAAGTCATGACCCAGAGTCGCCACGAAGCCGTGGTCGAGCGCCAGTTCGGCGCCCAGGCCAACGCTTACCTGAACAGCGCCGTGCATGCCCAGGGCGAGGAGTTCGCCCAGCTGCGCGAGCGACTGTCGGCGACCTCCGGGGCCCGTGTGCTGGACCTGGGGTGTGGGGCAGGGCACGTCAGCTTCCAGGTTGCGCCGCTGGCCGGCGAAGTGGTGGCCTACGACCTCTCCGGGCAGATGCTCGCCGTGGTGGCCTCGGCCGCTGCCGAGCGCGGCCTGGGCAACATCCGTACGCGCCAGGGCGTGGCCGAGCGGCTGCCGTTCGAGGACGGCGAGTTCGACTTCGTCTTCAGCCGCTACTCGGCGCACCACTGGCGCGACGTCGGCCAGGCCCTGCGCGAAGTGCGCCGCGTGCTGAAGCCGGGCGGCGTGGCCTGCTTCATCGACGTGGCGGCCCCCGGGCTGCCGCTGCTGGACACCCACCTGCAAGCGGTGGAAGTGCTGCGCGACACCAGCCACGTGCGCGACTACTCGCCGTCCGAGTGGGCGCGCCTGGTCGGCGAGGCCGGCCTGGCCGTCACCGCAAGCAGCCGCCAGCGCCTGCGCCTGGAGTTCGGCTCCTGGGTCGAGCGCATGCGCACCCCGGAAGTGATGCGCCAGGCCATCCGTGCCCTGCAGCTTTCCGTGGGCATTGAGGTGCGCGAGTATTTCGAGATCGACGCCGAGGGTTCCTTCAGCACCGACGTGCTGGTGCTCTGGGCGAACAAGTAACGGCTGCAAGCGACAGGCTGCAGGCGGCAAGCAAGAGCCTGCAGCCTTTTACCTATTCCGAAGGAAAAATTGATGAGCAAACAGATTCTGGTTCTCCCCGGCGACGGTATCGGCCCGGAAATCATGGCCGAGGCGGTCAAGGTCCTGCAGCTGGCCAACGATAAATTCCAGCTGGGCTTCGAGCTGGCCGAGGACGTCATCGGCGGCGCCGCCATCGACAAGCACGGCGTGCCGCTGGCCGACGAGACCCTGGAGCGCGCGCGCAAGGCCGACGCCGTGCTGCTGGGCGCCGTGGGCGGGCCGAAGTGGGACAGGATCGAGCGCGACATCCGCCCCGAGCGCGGCCTGCTGAAGATCCGTTCGCAACTGGGCCTGTTCGCCAACCTGCGCCCGGCCATCCTCTACCCGCAACTGGCCGACGCCTCCAGCCTGAAGCCGGAAATCGTCGCCGGCCTGGACATCCTCATCGTCCGCGAGCTGACCGGCGGCATCTACTTCGGCGCGCCGCGCGGCACCCGCGAGCTGGAGAACGGCGAGCGCCAGTCCTACGACACCCTGCCGTACAGCGAGAGCGAGATCCGCCGCATCGCCCGCGTCGGCTTCGACATGGCCCGCGTGCGCGGCAACAAGCTGTGCTCGGTGGACAAGGCCAACGTCCTGGCCTCCAGCCAGCTGTGGCGCGAGATCGTCGAGGAAGTGGCCAAGGACTACCCGGACGTCGAGCTGAGCCACATGTACGTCGACAACGCCGCCATGCAGCTGGTGCGCGCGCCCAAGCAGTTCGACGTGATGGTCACCGACAACATGTTCGGCGACATCCTGTCGGATGAGGCTTCCATGCTCACCGGCTCCATCGGCATGCTGCCTTCAGCGTCCCTGGATGCGAACAACAAGGGCATGTACGAGCCGTGCCACGGCTCGGCGCCGGACATCGCCGGCAAAGGCATCGCCAACCCGCTGGCGACCATCCTCTCGGTGTCCATGATGCTGCGCTACAGCTTCAACCAGGGCGCCGCGGCGGACGCCATCGAGAAGGCGGTGAGCCAGGTCCTCGACCAGGGCCTGCGCACCGGCGACATCTGGTCCGAAGGCTGCAAGAAGGTCGGAACCCGCGAAATGGGCGATGCGGTAGTCGCCGCGCTGCGGAATCTGTAATCTCTCCGGTTCGCCCGCCCCTGGGCACCCGCACAGAACGGGCAGGGGTGGCGGTCCACTACTTATTCGAAGGTGTAGTAGCGATGAAGCGTGTAGGTCTGATCGGTTGGCGTGGCATGGTGGGTTCGGTGCTCATGCAGCGGATGCTGGAAGAGCGGGACTTCGACCTGATCGAGCCGGTGTTCTTCACCACCTCCAACGTCGGTGGCGAAGGTCCGTCCATCGGCAAGGACATCGCCACCCTCAAGGACGCCTACAGCATCGAGGAACTCAAAACCCTCGACGTCATCCTGACCTGCCAGGGCGGCGACTACACCAACGAAGTCTTCCCCAAGCTGCGTGAAGCCGGCTGGCAGGGCTACTGGATCGACGCCGCCTCCAGCCTGCGCATGCAGGACGACGCGGTGATCGTCCTCGACCCGGTGAACCGCCGCGTGATCGACCAGTCGCTGGACGCTGGCGCCAAGAACTACATCGGCGGCAACTGCACCGTCAGCCTGATGCTGATGGCCCTGGGCGGCCTGTTCGAAGCCGGCCTGGTGGAGTGGATGAGCGCCATGACCTACCAGGCCGCCTCCGGCGCCGGCGCGCAGAACATGCGCGAGCTGATCAAGCAGATGGGCGCGATCAACGCCGCCGTGGCCGACGACCTGGCCAACCCGGCCAGCGCCATCCTCGACATCGACCGCAAGGTCGCTGAGGCCATCCGAAGCGAAGCCCTGCCCACCGAGCACTTCGGCGCGCCCCTGGCCGGCAGCCTGATCCCCTGGATCGACAAGGAACTGCCCAACGGCCAGAGCCGCGAGGAGTGGAAGGGCCAGGCCGAGACCAACAAGATCCTCGGCCGCTTCAAGAACCCGATCCCGGTGGACGGCATCTGCGTGCGCATCGGCGCCATGCGCTGCCACAGCCAGGCGCTGACCATCAAGCTGAACAAGGACGTGCCGCTGACCGACATCGAAGGCCTGATCAGCCAGCACAACCCCTGGGTCAAGCTGATCCCCAACCAGCGCGAAGCCAGCATGCGCGAGCTGACCCCCGCCGCCGTCACCGGCACCCTGAGCGTGCCGGTCGGCCGTCTGCGCAAGCTCAACATGGGCTCGCAGTACCTCGGCGCCTTCACCGTCGGCGACCAACTGCTGTGGGGCGCGGCCGAGCCGCTGCGGCGCATGCTGCGCATCCTGCTGGAGCGCTGATCGCAGCCTCCCCGAAGACGCCGGCCCTGTGCCGGCGTCTTGCTTTGTACAGGCGGAAAAAGTCGATCACTCGACAGAACGGCGAAGTCGCCGGCACCGGCGTCGTTTTCTGTGACGGAGCGCGGGCTGGCATCCGGCGCCCTGTGATTATCCTCGCTGCCCGGCCCGTTCGGGCCGGCCGGCGGGTTGGGGCCGCCGGGGGAGTCATCGACAGCAGGGGATGGGGATGTTCCGCTTCGCGCACGTATTTCTGGCCGCCGCCGTCGCGGCCGCTTTCCTGCCGGCACGCGCCAGCGCGCTGGAACTGGGGGATATCGCTTCGCAGGCCGCGCTGGGCCAGACGCTGGATGCGCGGATCGAGCTGCGCGGCATGGGCGATCTCGGCGCCGAGGACCTCAAGGTCAGCCTGGTGCCGCAGCAGGAGGCCGAGCGGCTGGGCATGGAGCCCAACTACGTCTTCCTTTCCGGGCTGCGCTTCACTCCTGAAGTCGGGCGCAACGGTCGCGGGGTGATCCGCGTACAGTCCAGCGCGCCGGTGCGCGAGCCCTACGTCAATTTCGTCCTGCAGGTGGCCTGGCCGCAAGGGCGGGCCATGCGCGAATACACCCTGCTGCTCGACCCGCCGAACTACCAGGCCGTCGCCCAGGCGCCCAGCGCACCGGTCGTTTCCGCCGCGCCGTCGGCGGCCATCGCGGCGCCAGTGAAGGCGCCGGGCGTCGCCGCATCGGCGCCCTCGGGCAGCCACCGCATCGCCGCCGGCGACACCCTGTGGGCCATCGCCTCCCGCCACCGCCCGGCCGGGGATGCCTCGGTGATGCAGACCATGCGGGCGATCCAGGCGCTGAACCCGCAGGCCTTCATCGACGGCAACGCCAACCTGCCGCGGGTCGGCGCCGTGCTGCGCCTGCCCGACGCCAGCCAGGTCCGTGCCCAGGGGCATGCCGAGGCGGTGAGCCACTTCCAGGCCCAGGAAGCCCGCTGGCGCGAACGCCCCCGCGCACTGGACGCCACCCGCAAGGCGGCACCCGGCGCCGCGCCTGCCGTAGCGGAGGTGCGTGACCAACTGCGCCTGCAGTCCGGGCAGGCCTCGAAGCAACCCCAGGCGAAGGCCGCCGCGGAACGCCTGGCGCTGCTGCAGGAAGACCTGGACAGCGCGCGCCGCCAGGGCGAGGAGCTGACCAGCCGGATCGGCGACCTGCAGAGCCAGTTGGACAAGCTGAACAAGCTCATCGAACTCAAGGATGCGCAGATCGCCACCCTGGTGGCGCGCCTGGCGGCGCAGTCGCGGCAACAGGCCGCGGGTGCTCCGGCTGAGCCGCCGGTCGCCGTGGCGGGCAGCCCAACGCCGCAGGCGGCGCCGGCCGCCGCGCAGGAAGTCGCCCGATAGGGGGAAGGCGAACGGCGATCGACGGGCACGGGCACGATTGCCTGGGCAGGGAAGGGGGCAGTAAAGTGCTGCGTCTTGTTTCCTTCTAGCCCATGGGATTTTCGATGTCCGTCGACGTTGCTGTAGTAGGGGCCACCGGTCTGGTTGGCGAAGCGCTGGTCGAATTGCTGGAAGAGCTGGATTGCCCAGTGGCCGAGCTGCACCTGCTGGCCAGCGGCGAGTCCGCCGGCAAGAGCGTGCCCTTCCGCGGCCGCAACCTGCGGGTGCGCGAGCTGGACGGTTTCTCCTTCGCCCAGGTGAAGCTGGCGCTGTTCGCCACCTCGGCCGAGGTCGCCGGCGAGCACGCCGCGCGCGCCCTGGCCCAGGGTTGCACGGTGATCGACCTGAGCGGCAGCGTGGAAGGCGCCCTGGTGCTGTCGGCGCTGAACCCGGCGCGCCTGGACGAGCTCAGCTTCCCGGCGCTGCTGCGCGTACCCTGCGCCCCGGCTGCCGAGGTGGCCGAAGTGGTCGCCGCCCTGGGCGATTGCGTCGAACTGCAGGAACTGTCGCTGACCGCCTGCCTGTCCGCCTCGCAACTGGGCCGCGAAGGCGTGCAGGAGTTGGCCCGGCAGACCGCCGAGCTGCTCAACGCGCGCCCGGTGGAGCCGCGCCTCGTCGATCGCCAGTACGCCTTCAACCTGCTGGGCCTGGTCGGTGCGGCCGACGCCTCGGGCTACAGCGCCATCGAGCGGCGCCTGAACGCCGAGCTGAACGAACTGCTGCCGCAGCTGCAGGGCAGGGTGCAGGCGGATTGCCTGCTGGCCCCGGTGTTCTTCGGCGACGCCCTGAACCTCAACTTGCGCAGCGCCGTGCCGATAGCCTTGTCGGAAGTCCGGGCCGCTCTGGAGGCGGCCGAGGGCATCGAGCTGGTCGAGGACGATTACCCGACGGTGATCGGCGATGCCCTGGGCCAGGATGCCATTCACGTCGGCCGGGTGCGTCAGGGTGCCGCCGGCCCTTGCAACCTCAATTTGTGGATTGCGTCTGATAATGTGCGAAAAGGCCTGGGACTGAATGCTGCGAACCTGGCTGCATTATTGATAAAACACTATCTGTAAAAGATACTTATCGAATATTTGAAGAAGCATTCTAGCTTGGCAATACTGGCTTGGACGGCCCTGGCGGGGGGATATCCCGGCGTTTTCGACGCCGGGCATAGCGGGCGCCAGGTGTTGTTCCGAAACGCTCGAATCCAGAAGAAAGCTGTTAAAACAAGGGATTAGATTATGGTCCGGCTTCGTAAACTGGTGCAGGCAATTGCGGCTGCTTCGGCGTTGACCACCGGCATGGCGCATGCGCTGGGGTTGGGAGACATCCACCTGCACTCGGCGCTGAACCAGCCGCTGAATGCCGATATCGACGTGACGGACGTCCGCGACCTGACGGCCGGCGAGATCATTCCCAAGCTGGCTTCGCCGGAGGACTTCAGCAAGTCCGGCGTCGATCGCAACTTCTTCCTCACCGGGCTCAAGTTCACCGCGGTGGTCCAGCCCAACGGCAAGAGCGTCATCCATGTGACCTCCGACAAGCCGGTGCAGGAGCCCTACCTGAACTTCCTCGTGGAAGTGCTCTGGCCCAGCGGCCGGGTGCTGCGCGAATACACCGTGCTGCTCGACCCGCCGCTGTACTCGCCGCAGGTGGCTGCCGCCGCCGCGCCGCGTGCGCCGGTCGCCGCGCCCGCGCCCATCGCGCGCCAGCCCGTGGCCCCGGCCGCGCCCCGCGCCGTGGAGCCGGCCCCCGCGGCCAGCGCGCCGCGCCAGGCCCGCCTGGACGGTAACGAATACCGCACCGGTTCCCGCGACACCCTGTGGGAAATCGCCTCGCGCGCGCGGCCCGATGGCAGCGTGACCGTCAACCAGACCATGCTGGCGATCCAGGACCTCAACCCCGACGCCTTCATCGACGGCAACATCAACCGCCTGAAGAGCGGCCAGGTGCTGCGCCTGCCCGATGCCGAGCAGATCCGCAGCCGCTCCGCGGGCGAGGCCGACGTGCAGGTGCGCGAGCAGCGCAGCGCCTGGCGCGAAGGCCGCAGCCTGGCCGGTTCCTCCCGCCAGTTGGACGCCACCCGCCGCGCCAATGCCGGCGCGGCGCCCGAGCAGGCCGAGAGCAAGGACAACCTGCGCCTGGTCTCCGGCGAAGCCGGCAAGGCCAAGGGCTCCGACAAGGGCGCGAAGAACGGCAAGGCGCTTTCCGACAAGCTGGCCGTCACCCAGGAAAGCCTGGACAGCACCCGCCGCGAGAACGACGAACTGCAGAGCCGCATGACCGACCTGCAGAGCCAACTGGACAAGCTGCAGAAGCTGATCGAGCTGAAGGACGCGCAACTGGCCAAGTTGCAGGGCGAGCTGGCGACTACGCCGCAGCCCGCCGCGCCGGGCTCCGCGCCCGCGGGACAGCCGCCGGCGCCTGGCGCCGAAGCTCCGGCCGCCCCGGCAGCGGCTCAGCAGCCCAATGCCACGCCTGCCGCCCCCGCTCAACCGGCCGCGCCGGCAGCCGCCAAGCCGGCCGAACCCAAACCGGCGGCGCCCAAGCCCGCTGCACCTGCACCGGCCGCCGAAAACGAGCCGGGGCTGATCGAGGAGCTGCTGGCCAACCCGACGCTGCTGGCCGCCATCGGCGGCAGCCTGGTGCTGGTCCTGCTGCTGGTGCTGCTCCTGCTGCGCCGCCGCGCGGCCCAGGCTGAGGCCGCCAAGGTCGAGCCCGCCGCGGCCGGCCCGAGCGGAACGGACGAGCCGCTGGAACTGGCTGCCGGCGAATTCGACAGCCTGAGCCTGGAAGACGAGGACGCAGCCCCGGCAAGCGCGCCGGCCGCCGGTGAAAAGGTCGCCGCGCAGACCAGCGATCCGCTGGGCGAGGCCGACATCTACATCGCCTACGGCCGCTTCAACCAGGCCGCCGAGCTGCTGCAGGGCGCCATCTACGACGAACCGCAGCGCGCCGACCTGCGCCTGAAGCTGATGGAGGTCCTGGCCGAGATCGGCGACCGCGAAGGCTTCGCCCGCCAGGAAAACGAACTGCGCGAACTGGGCGGCGCCGAACCGCAGGTGGAGCAGCTGAAGTCGCGCTACCCGGGCATGGTCGCGGCGGCTGCCGTGGCCGGCGGCCTGGCCGCGGCCGCAGCCAGCAGCGACGAGCTGGATCACTTCAGCCTCGATGACCTCGACCTGACCCACGACGGCGCTGCGCCCGCCGGCGAACCGGTCGCGCAGGCCGCCGGCGACCTGGACGACGCCTTCGACCTGGGCCTGGACGACCTGCAGCTCGACGACGAGGTGCCGCACGCCGCAGCCGAGCCGCAAGCCAAGGCCGACGAACTGTCGCTGGAAGACTTCGACCTCGAAGACGACCTGCGCCTGGACGAGCCCGCCGCGGTGGCCCAGCCGGCCCAATCGGCGAAGACGGACGACGACTTCGCCTTCGACCTCGACCTGGAAGACGACCTGGCCAAGGCCGCCCCCGCGGCGCCCACGGCCAGCGATGCGCTGGACGATTTCACCCTGGACCTGCCGGACGAGCCGGCGGCCCCCGCGGCCAAGGACGAGGACTTCCTCTTCGACCTGGGCGAGGAGGGCGCCGGGCTCGCCGCGAGCGCCGACGACGACTTCAGCTTCGACCTGGGCGCCGAGAGCGAGCCCGCGGCCAAGCCGGTCGAGGGCCTGGCGGACGACTTCGACCTGTCGCTGCCCGAAGAGGCTCCCCAGGAGCTGCCGGCCGACGACAGCTTCGCGGCCCAGCTGGACCAGGTCAGCGCCGAGCTGGACAAGCTCGCCAGCGACCTCGAGCAGCCGGCCAGTCCGGCGGCGCCGCTGGAGCCCGAGACCGAGCCGTCGCTGGACTCCGCGCTGGACGAGGGCGACATGGACGACGAGTTCGACTTCCTCTCCGGCGCCGACGAGGCCGCGACCAAGCTCGACCTGGCCCGTGCCTACATCGACATGGGCGACGCCGAGGGCGCGCGCGACATCCTCGACGAGGTCATCAGCGAAGGCAGCGACCAGCAACAGCAGGAAGCCCGCGAGCTGCTCGAACGCCTGTCCTGAGCAGGTCGCAGGTAAAGCGATGGCAGCCTTCGGGCTGCCATCGTCGTTTCAGGGCGCGGACATTGCGCGCCTGGCGGCGGCGCGCCGATCGCGGCGCATCGCCCGGGCGCGGCAATCCAGGCAGAATAGCCCGCTGAATTGCCTTTTCGGATGGCCTGAGCAGTTGAACGAGTTCGAGAGCGCGGTGGGCGAGGTCGCCACCGCTGACGTCACCAGGATCGCCCTGGGCGTCGAATACAAGGGCGCGCGCTACCGCGGCTGGCAGCGCCAGGAGGACGGCGTGCCGTCGGTGCAGGGAGCGCTGGAGCGCGCCCTGTCCAAGGTGGCCGCCGAGCCGGTGAGCGTCATGTGCGCCGGCCGCACCGACGCCTCGGTGCACGGCAGTGGCCAGGTGGTGCACTTCGACACCCGCGTCGAGCGGCCGCTGAAGGCCTGGGTGATGGGCAGCAACGCCAACCTGCCGGCGGATATCAGCGTGACCTGGGCCAAGGTCATGCCGGCGGACTTCCATGCGCGTTTCTCGGCCGTGGCGCGGCGTTACCGCTACGTCATCTACAACGACCCGATCCGCCCCGCGCACATGGCCGAGGAAGTCACCTGGAACCACCGGCCGCTGGACGTCGAGCGCATGCGCGCGGCGGCGCAGAAGCTGGTCGGCACCCATGACTTCACCTCGTTCCGCGCCGTGCAGTGCCAGGCCAAGTCGCCGATCAAGACGGTGCACCACCTGCAGGTGCTGGAGCATGGCCGCTTCATCGTGCTGGACGTGCGCGCCAACGCCTTCCTCCACCACATGGTGCGCAACTTCGCCGGGGTGCTTATGACGGTCGGGGCGGGCGAGCGGGAGCCGGAGTGGGTCGACGAGGTGCTGGCGGCGCGCGACCGCCGCGCCGGCGGCGTGACCGCGCACCCCTTCGGGCTCTACCTGGTGCGGGTGGAATACCCGGAAGCCTTCGAGCTGCCGCAGCGCTACCTGGGGCCACATTTCCTTTCATCTTTGCCCGATACGCTCGGCTGACGCTGTCCGGGTCATTTGCTACCATCGACGGATTGCTTTGAAGGAAGGTCGCCGCATCTTGTCCGCCGTTCGCATCAAAATCTGTGGCATTACCCGTGTCGAGGACGCCCTGGCCGCCGCCGAGGCGGGCGCCGACGCCATCGGCATGGTGTTCTACGCCAGGAGCCCGCGCGCGGTCAGCGTGCAGCAGGCGCGCGCCATAGTCGCGGCGCTGCCGCCCTTCGTCACCAGCGTGGGCCTGTTCGTCAATGCCAGCCGCTGCGAGCTGGGGGAAATCCTCGATGCGGTGCCGCTGGACATGCTGCAGTTCCATGGCGACGAGCGCGCCGCGGACTGCGAGGGCTACCACAAGCCGTACCTGAAGGCGCTGCGGGTGAAGGCCGGCGACGACATCGCCGCCCAGGCCGCGCTTTATCCCGGCGCCGCCGGCATCCTGCTGGACACCTACGTCGAGGGCGTTCCCGGTGGAACCGGCGCGGCCTTCGACTGGTCCCTGATTCCCGAAGCCCTGCCGCGCCCGCTGGTGCTGGCCGGCGGCCTGAACGCCGACAATGTCGCCGCGGCGATCCGCCAGGTGCGCCCCTATGCCGTGGACGTCAGCGGCGGGGTGGAGGCGAGCAAGGGAATCAAGGACGCCGAGAAGATCCGCGCCTTCATCCGCCGCTGCCGCGAGGCGGATTCCCGGTGAGGTGCATGTGACGGCAGGCGGTCTGCCACCGTCATTAGGAGCTGTTGACGTTTTGTCATGCCAGCGCCGGCCCCGTGTCGGCCTGGCGAAGGCGCCGCCCAGGGCGCGCCGCGATTTCGAGGGGCCGTGGCCGAGCCACGGCGCCGATGGTGATTTTTTCTGCTCACGGGCAGGCGCAAGGCTTCGGGCCGCTGAGCGCACTGTCCCCGCATTGGAGAACAGAGCATGAGCAACTGGCTGGTAGACAAGCTGATCCCTTCCATCATGCGTTCCGAGGCGAAGAAGAGCTCGGTACCGGAAGGCCTGTGGCACAAGTGCCCGTCCTGCGACGCCGTGCTGTATCGGCCGGAGCTGGAAAAGACCCTGGACGTCTGCCCCAAGTGCGACCACCACATGCGCATTGGCGCGCGCACCCGCCTGGACATCTTCCTCGACGAGGAAGGCCGCGAGGAGCTGGGCGCCGAGCTGGAGCCGGTGGATCGCCTGAAGTTCCGCGACACCAAGAAGTACAAGGACCGCCTGGCCGCCGCGCAGAAGGACACCGGCGAGAAGGACGCGTTGATCGCCATGAGCGGCAAGCTGCAGGGCCTGCCCGTCGTGGCCGCGGCCTTCGAGTTCTCGTTCATGGGCGGCTCCATGGGCTCCATCGTCGGTGAGCGCTTCGTGCGCGCCGCCAACTATGCCCTGGAGCACCGCTGCCCGATGATCTGCTTCTCTGCCTCCGGCGGCGCGCGCATGCAGGAAGCGCTGATCTCGCTGATGCAGATGGCCAAGACCTCCGCCGCCCTGGCGCGCCTGCGCGAGGAAGGCATCCCGTTCATCTCCGTGCTGACCGACCCGGTCTACGGCGGCGTTTCCGCAAGCCTGGCCATGCTCGGCGACGTGATCGTCGGCGAGCCCAAGGCCCTGGTCGGCTTCGCCGGCCCGCGGGTGATCGAGCAGACCGTGCGCGAGAAGCTGCCCGAAGGCTTCCAGCGCAGCGAGTTCCTCCTCGAACACGGCGCCATCGACATGATCGTGCACCGCGCGGAAATGCGCGACCGCCTGGCCAAGCTGCTGGCCAAGTTCACCAACACCCCCAGCACCGCCCTCGCAGGATGAGCCAGCGTTCCCTGGCCGACTGGCTCGGCTACCTCGAACAGCTGCATCCCTCGGCCATCGACATGGGCCTGGAGCGCTCCCGCGAGGTGGCCGTCCGCCTCGGCCTGGGGCGCCCGGCGCCGCGCGTGGTGACCGTCACCGGCACCAACGGCAAGGGCTCCACCTGCGCCTTCCTCGCCGAGCTGCTCGGCGAGCAGGGCCTGAAGGTCGGCGTGTACGCCTCGCCGCACCTGCTGCGCTACAACGAGCGCGTGCTCATTCAGGGCCGCGAGGCCAGCGATGAAGCGCTCTGCGAGGCCTTCGCTGCGGTCGAGGCGGCGCGCGGCGAAATCTCCCTGACCTATTTCGAGATGGGCACCCTGGCGGCCTTCTGGCTGTTCGAGCGCGCCGGTCTCGATGCGGTTGTGCTGGAAGTCGGCCTCGGTGGCCGGCTCGACGCGGTCAATCTGGTGGACGCCGACGTCGCCGTGGTCACCAGCATCGGCCTCGACCATGCCGAATGGCTGGGCGACAACCGCGACAGCGTGGCCTTCGAGAAGGCCGGCATCTTCCGCGCCGGCAAGCCGGCCGTGTGCGGCGACCTGGAACCGCCGCAGCCGCTGCTGGACCAGGCCCGCGCCCTGGGCGCGCCGCTGCTGCTGCGCGGCCGCGACTTCGACCTGGCCATCGGTGAGCACGACTGGCACTGGCACGGCCGTGGCGCCGACGGCACCCCGCTGCGCCTGCACCACCTGAGCCTGCTCGACCTGCCCATGGAGAATGCCGCCCTGGCGCTGCAGGTCTATGCGCTGCTGGGCCTGCCGTGGCAGCCCGAGCGCCTGCTCGCGGCCCTGCTGCGGACCCGCGTGAGCGGCCGCCTGGACCGCCGCGTGGCGACCTGGCAGGGGCAGTCGCGCCACCTGCTGCTGGACGTCGGGCACAACCCCCATGCCGCCGACTACCTGGCCCGCCGCCTTGCCGCGCGGCCGCCGCAGGGCCGGCGCCTGGCGGTTTTCGGCCTGCTTTCGGACAAGGATCTGGACGGGGTGCTGGAACCCTTGCTCGGCTTGGTGCAGGATTGGGCGGTCGCCCCCTTGCCCACGCCGCGCTCGCGCCCGGCCGGCGAGCTGGCGGCAGCCTTGCTTGCGCGCGGCGCGCAGGCCAGCGTGCATGACGACATCGCCGCGGCGCTCGAAGCACAGTGCGCGCAGGCGACGGCGGACGACGAGATCCTGGTGTTCGGCTCCTTCTACAGCGTGGCGGATGCCCTGAGCTGGCTGGACGGCAACCAGGACTGACAAGCGGTCAAGAAACGGGGGAGTGGCAATGGCTTTGCTGGATAAGGGGCTCAAGCAGCGGATCGTCGGTGCGCTGGTGTTGCTGGCGCTGGCGGTGATCTTCCTGCCGATGCTGTTCAGCCGCCAGGACGAGGTGCGCCAGGTGACGGTCGACGCCCCGGCGATGCCGAAGACGCCGGCCATGCCTGCGGTGGAAGTGCAGCCGACGCCGGTGCCCGAACCCCAGGCTCCGGTGGCCGAAGCGCCGCAGGCCCCCGACGCTCAGCCCCAGGTCCAGGCGCCGGCGCCCAGTCCCGCGCCGACCACCGCGCCTTCCACGCCCATCGCCAGCCTGCCGCAAACGCCGGCCCAGCAGCCCGCCGCCTCGGCGCCGCGCCCTGCCCAGCAACCGGCCACGCCGCCGGCCCAGGCCAGCGCGCCCGCCGCGCCGGCCCAGCGCCTGGACGCCGACAAGCTGGCGGTGAGCTGGTCGGTGCAACTGGCCAGCCTGTCCAACCGCGCCCGTGCCGAGGAACTGCAGAAGAGCCTCCGCAGCCAGGGCTACAACGCCTACGTGCGCAGCTTCGACGGCATGAACCGGGTGTTCGTCGGGCCGGTGATCGAGCGCGCCGAGGCCGACCGCCTGAAGGCGCAGCTGAGCAAGCAGCAGAAGCTCAACGGCTTCGTGGTGCGCTTCCAGCCCGAACGCGGCTGACACCGATGAGCGGCTCCCGATGCATCGGGGGCTCCGCTAAACCCCGGGGCTCTGCTAAAATGCGGGGCCTTTTTCGTTTCTGGGCCGCAACGTGGCATTTACCTGGGTCGATTGGACGATGATCGGCATCATCGTCATTTCCAGCCTGATCAGTCTGAGCCGCGGCTTCGTCAAGGAAGCCCTGTCCCTGCTCACCTGGATTGTCGCGGGTGCGGTCGCCTGGATGTTCGGCGGCGCGCTGGCCGAACGTCTCGCGCCTTACATCCAACTGCCCTCCGGCCGCGTCATCGCCGCCTGCGCGCTGCTTTTCGTGGTTACCCTGCTGCTGGGGGCGCTGGTCAATTTCCTCATCGGCGAACTGGTCCGGGTGACCGGCATGTCCGGCACCGACCGCGTGCTCGGCATGGCCTTCGGCGGCGCCCGCGGCGTGCTGCTGGTGGTGCTGCTGGTCGGCTTGCTGAGCCTGGCGCCGGTGCAACAGGACCCGTGGTGGCAGCAGTCGGTGCTGCTGCCGCACTTCCTGCTGGTCGCCGACTGGTCGAAGAACATCGTCCTCAACCTGGCCGGGCACTGGTTCGCCAGTGGCCAGCTGGCACCGCCGGTCGGGATGGGGAGTATGCTGCCCAGCCAGTGACGGCTGGGCCAGGGTGGCGCAGTGCGCCGCCCGACGCCGGCCCGGGTGGGGCGGCGGGAACGGAATTTTTTAGCCTGTAAACCAACTAGGGGTTGCGTCGCATGTGTGGCATCGTCGGTATCGTGGGCAAGTCGAACGTCAATCAGGCGTTGTATGACGCGCTCACCGTTCTCCAGCATCGCGGCCAGGACGCTGCCGGCATCGTCACCTGTCAGGACGACAGGCTCTACCTGCGCAAGGACAACGGCCTGGTCCGTGACGTCTTCCAGCAGCGCCACATGCAGCGCCTGGTGGGCAAGGTCGGCATCGGCCACGTGCGCTATCCGACCGCCGGCAGCTCCAGCTCCGCCGAGGCCCAGCCGTTCTACGTCAACTCGCCCTACGGCATCACCCTGGCGCACAACGGCAACCTGACCAACGTCGAGCAGTTGGCCAAGGAGATCTACGAATCCGACCTGCGCCACGTCAACACCAACTCCGACTCGGAAGTGCTGCTCAACGTCTTCGCCCATGAGCTGGCGGTGCGCAACAAACTGCAGCCCACCGAGGAAGACGTCTTCGCCGCGGTGGCCGGCGTGCACGCCCGCTGCGTCGGCGGCTACGCCGTGGTGGCGATGATCACCGGCTACGGCATCGTCGGCTTCCGCGACCCCAACGCGATCCGCCCGATCGTCTTCGGCCAGCGCCACACCGAGAACGGCGTGGAATACATGATCGCCTCGGAAAGCGTGGCCCTGGACGTCCTCGGCTTCACCCTGATCCGCGACCTGGCGCCGGGCGAAGCGGTGTACATCACCGAGGAAGGCAAGCTGTTCACCCGCCAGTGCGCGGCCAACCCGAAATACTCGCCGTGCATCTTCGAGCACGTCTACCTGGCTCGCCCGGACTCGCTGATGGACGGCATCTCGGTGTACAAGGCGCGCCTGCGCATGGGCGAGAAGCTGGCCGAGAAGATCCTCCGCGAGCGCCCGGAGCACGACATCGACGTGGTCATCCCTATCCCCGACACCAGCCGCACCTCCGCCCTGGAGCTGGCCAACCGCCTGGGCGTGAAGTTCCGCGAAGGCTTCGTGAAGAACCGCTACATCGGCCGTACCTTCATCATGCCCGGCCAGGCCGCGCGCAAGAAGTCGGTGCGCCAGAAGCTCAACGCCATCGAGCTGGAATTCCGCGGCAAGAACGTGATGCTGGTGGACGATTCCATCGTCCGCGGCACCACCAGCAAGCAGATCATCCAGATGGCCCGCGAGGCCGGGGCGAAGAAGGTCTACTTCTGCTCCGCGGCGCCGGCCGTGCGCTACCCCAACGTCTACGGCATCGACATGCCGAGCGCCCACGAACTGATCGCCCATGACCGCAGCACCGAAGAGGTGTGCGAACTGCTCGGCGCCGACTGGCTGGTCTACCAGGACCTGTCGGACCTGATCGACGCGGTCGGCGGCGGCAAGATCAAGATCGAGCACTTCGACTGCGCGGTCTTCGACGGCCAGTACGTGACCGGCGACGTCAACGAAGCCTATCTGAACCGGATCGAGCAGGCGCGCAACGACGCGACCAAGGCCAAGGCCAACGCGGTCAGCGCCATCATCGATCTGTACAACGACTGAAGGAGAGCAGGGGATGGCACAGGAATGGGAAGCCGGTCGCCTGGACAGTGACCTGGAAGGCGCCGCCTTCGATACCCTGGCGGTACGCGCCGGGCAGCAACGCACCCCGGAGGCGGAGCACGGCGAAGCGCTGTTCCCCACCTCCAGCTACGTGTTCCGCAGCGCCGCCGACGCCGCCGCGCGCTTCGCCGGCGAGGTGCCGGGCAACGTCTACTCGCGCTACACCAACCCGACGGTGCGCACCTTCGAAGAGCGCATCGCCGCCCTGGAAGGCGCCGAGCAGGCGGTGGCCACCTCCACCGGCATGTCGGCCATCCTCTCGCTGGTGATGACCCACTGCAGCGCCGGCGACCATGTGCTGGTCTCGCGCAGCGTGTTCGGCTCGACCATCAGCCTGTTCGAGAAGTACTTCAAGCGCTTCGGCGTGCAGGTGGACTACCCGCCGCTGAGCGACCTCAAGGCCTGGGAAGCGGCGATCAAGCCGAACACCAAACTGCTGTTCGTCGAGTCGCCGTCCAACCCCCTGGCCGAGCTGGTGGACATCGCCGCCCTGGCCGAGATCGCCCACGCCCATGGCGCGCTGCTGGCGGTGGACAACTGCTTCTGCACCCCGGCGCTGCAGCAACCGCTGAAACTCGGCGCGGACGTGGTGATCCACTCGGCGACCAAGTACATCGACGGCCAGGGCCGCAGCATGGGCGGCGTGGTCGCCGGCAGCCGCAAGCTGATGGAAGGCGTGGTCGGTTTCCTGCGCACCGCCGGCCCGACACTGAGCCCGTTCAACGCCTGGATCTTCCTCAAGGGCCTGGAAACCCTGCGCGTGCGCATGCAGGCGCATTGTGCCGCGGCCCAGGACGTGGCCGAGTGGCTGGAACAGCAGCCGGGCATCGAGCGCGTCTACTACGCCGGCCTGCCCAGCCACCCGCAGCACGAGCTGGCCAAGCGGCAGCAGAAGGGCTTCGGCGCGGTGGTCAGCTTCGAGGTGAAGGGCGACAAGGCCGCGGCCTGGCGCTTCATCGACGCCACCCGGATGATCTCCATCACCACCAACCTGGGTGACACCAAGACCACCATCGCCCACCCGGCGACCACCTCCCACGGCCGCCTGTCGCCGCAGGAGCGCGAGAACGCCGGCATCCGCGACAACCTGATCCGCGTCGCGGTGGGCCTGGAAGACGTCGACGACATCAAGAAGGACCTGGCACGAGGCCTGGCGGCACTGTGAGCGACCTGGCAGCGATCATCGGCAACGGCAAGGTCGCGCTGGTCACCGGCGCGGCGCGGGGCATCGGCCTGGGGATCAGCGCCTGGCTGATCGCCGAGGGCTGGCAGGTGGTGCTGGTCGACCAGGACCGCGAGCGCGGCGCCAAGGTCGCCGAGGCGCTGGGCGACAAGGCCTGGTTCATCGCCCTGGACGTATCCCAGGAAAGCCAGGTGGCGCAGACCGTGGCTGAGGTGCTCGGGCAGTTCGGCCGCCTCGACGCCCTGGTGTGCAACGCGGCCATCGCCCGCCCGGGCGTCACGTCGCTGGAGAGCCTGACGCTCAACGAGTGGAACCGCACCCTGGCGGTGAACCTCAGCGGCCCGATGCTGCTGGCCAAGCACTGCGCGCCCTACCTGCGGGCGCACCAGGGCAGCATCGTCAACATCGCCTCGACCCGCGCGCACCAGTCCGAGCGCAGTTCCGAAGCCTACGCGGCGAGCAAGGGCGGCATCCTCGCCCTGACCCACGCGCTGGCCATGAGCCTGGGCCCGGAAATCCGCGTCAACGCGGTCAGCCCCGGCTGGATCGACGCCCGCGACCTCCACGAGCGCCAGGCGGCGCCGCTCACCGAGCTGGACCACGACCAGCACCCGGTCGGCCGCGTCGGCACGGTGGAAGACGTCGCCGCGCTGGTGGCCTGGCTGCTGGGCGACAACGCCGGCTTCGTTACCGGCCAGGAGTTCGTCGTCGATGGCGGCATGACGCGCAAGATGATCTATCTCGACTGAGGTAGGGAGGGGCTCCGTGACCGTCCCCGAAGCGCGCCTGGGATCGAGGTCAAACGGCGGATAACGCCGTAGGCGTTATGCGCCCTACGCCAAGGTCGAGACTGGCGTAGGGCGAATAACCGTTCGCGGTTATCCGCCGTTACACCAGACTCATGCCCGGCGTCGCGGTCGGGCTCGAAGCGCCCGGAAAGCAGTGCTCCGTGACCGTCTCCGAAGCGCGCCTGGGATCGAGGTCAAACGGCGGATAACGCCGTAGGCGTTGTGCGCCCTACGCCAAGGTCGAGTCTGGCGTAGGGCGAATAACCGTTCGCGGTTATCCGCCGTTACACCAGACTCATGCCCGGCGTCGCGGTTGAGCTCGACGCACCCGGAAAGCGGATGCTCGCAGCGGCGCGCTACACCCAACCCCAAAGGCAGCTGGCTTCCCGCGTTCCCCCAAAGCACGAAATTTCAAAAAAAATCCAACCAGGGCATTGACTTAGGAAATGCCGCCGGTAGAATGCGCCCCACTTCGAGACGAAGGGTGATTAGCTCAGCTGGGAGAGCATCTGCCTTACAAGCAGAGGGTCGGCGGTTCGATCCCGTCATCACCCACCATCTCGCAAGTTACGCGCAGCGGTAGTTCAGTCGGTTAGAATACCGGCCTGTCACGCCGGGGGGCGCGGGTTCGAGTCCCGTCCGCTGCGCCATCTTCCCCCTCCTGGAGTTCACCACCCCGAACTCGCCGCCACGTAGAGTCAAAGCTCCGTAGCGACAGGCAGGATGGAAGGCCGTAACACCCTTGGACGCAAGTCCAGCCGACGCGCAGCGGTAGTTCAGTCGGTTAGAATACCGGCCTGTCACGCCGGGGGTCGCGGGTTCGAGTCCCGTCCGCTGCGCCATATTCCAAGCCCTCAGGCAGCCATGCCTGGGGGCTTTTTCATTGCGCCGGGAAAAGTCCTCGGTCATGTGCGCTTCATCCACGCCGTCTAGGCTGCATCCATGACCTTGTCGAACGCGATGGGAGGCAGCCATGGACGACTACCAGGAAGAACTGCTCGAAGAGCACCTCGCCGAGTGCGATCCGCCGGAGCCGGCGGACGACGCCACCGAGATGTGATCAGCCGGCCTGCCGCTGCGCGCGGCGGTATTCCCCCGGCGGCTGGCCGCTCCAGCGCTTGAAGGCGCGCTGGAAGGCCTCGGCCGAGGCGAAGCCGAGCAGGTAGGCGATCTCGCCGAAGGCCAGGTCGGTGTCGCGGATGTAGATCATCGCCAGGTCGCGGCGCGTCTCGTTGAGGATGCTGCGGAACTGCGTGCCTTCCTCGGCCAGCTTGCGGCGCAGCGTCCAGGTCGGCAGCTTGAGGCGCGCGGCGACCTCTTCCAGGTCCGGCTCGCGGCCGTTGAGCAGCGGCCCCAGCAGTTGCACCACGCGCTCGCGCAGGGTGCGCGTGCGGGTGCGCAGCTCCAGTTCCTTCTCGCAGATTTCCTGCATCTGCCGCCAGGTGCTGGGGCAGTGCTCGCGGTTGCCCAGGGCCAGGCTGGCCTGGTCCAGGCGCAGGCGGTTGGCGCCGGCGGCGAATTCCACCGGGCAGCCGAAGAATTCCTCGTAGCGGGCCGCATAGTCCGGCGCCGGGTACTCGATCTCCACCCGGAGCGGGCGCAGCGGCTGCCCGGCGATGCGCGCCAGGTAGCTGAGCCAGCCGGCCAGCACCGAATCCACCACGAAGCGGTTGTAGGCGTTGTACGGGCTGATGGAATAGAAGCTCAGCCAGGCGCCGCCGGCATCCTCGGCCAGGCTGGAGCGGCCGCGGTAATTCTGCGCGTAGAGCGGTTCGAAGCGGATCAGCGCGCGGCTGGCGGCGCGCAGGTCGGGGGCCAGGGCGGCTGTGACGCCGGGCAGGCCGAGTTGCTGGATGCGGCTGAACTGGCCCATGCGCAGGCCCAGGGCGGGGTCGCCGCTGAGTTGGATGGCCGCGTGGCCCAGGCGCATGTAGCGCGGGATCGACAGGCGCCCGCCGGGTTCGGCGAAGCGCGCTGCGTCCAGCCCGTACTGCAGCAGCAGCGGCTGCGCCGGCACGCCGCGATCTTCCAGGGCATCGGCCAGGCCGTGGACGAAGCCTATGGAGAGGTCGCCCAGCCGCATGCCCGGTTGCTTCATGGTCACAGCCAGAGGTTGATCAGGCGCGCGCCGGGGACGTCCTCGGCGAGCTGCTGGCCGCCTCGGTCGACCACCAGGCCGGGGCCGGAGCTGCCCAGGTCCCACAGTTGCCCGCGGAGGAACACCGCGATGCCGGCCTGGGCGCCGCTGGCGGCCAGGCGCCCGCCGAGGGCCAGCCGTTGCCAGGCCTGGCCTTCGCTCAGCTCGCCGGGCTTGAGCTGCACGTCGGAAGGCGTGCGCGCGCCGTTGTAGCCGCGCCAGGGCTGCTGCCACTGGCCGTTGCCGGTGAGGAAGGCGGGCACCGCCAGCAGCTCGACCTTTTCCGAGGCCAGCACGGCGTAGTTGATCGGGTACCAGCTGTCGGCGCAGATCAGCACGCCCAGGCGCCCGGCCGGTGTGTCCAGCACCTGCAGGTTGTCGCTGTGGCCGGCGCGGATGAAGGGCTTCTCGTCGTCGATGGGGAAGACCTTGCGCTGCGGCTGGCCCAGCGGCCTGCCGTCGCTGCCGAACACCAGGCTGGCGTTGTACAGGCTGCCGTTGCCGGTCACCAGCACGCCGTCCTCCACCTTGGGGTTGGGCAGGACGATGGAGCCGGCCACCAGGGTGACGCCGAACTGCCGGGCCAGGCCGCCGAACAGCGTCTGGTAGTCGTGGGCCATGTCCACCGCCTTCATGCGGAACAGGGCGTCGGTGAAACGGTCGCGGCCCTTGGCGATGAGCCAGCCGCGGGCCAGCTTCACCGGGTTGCTGACGGCCATCCACTGCATGGCCTCGGCCAGGTGCCGGGCCTGGTAGACCTCGGGCTTCTCGCCGGCGGCCACCAGCCAGGTGCCGATGTGCTCGGGGAACACCACTACCGTGCGCGGGCCGAGCAGGCCCTCGCTGCGGGCCTTCTCCAGGTAGGCCGCAAGCTTCAGGCGCAGGCGCTCGACGTTCTGGTAGTCGGGGGCGTAGAGCTCGGGCTGCACGCCCAGCAGGTTGCCGCGTGCGGAAGGCGCGCCCTGGTTGAGCACCACCTGGCTGCGCAGGTCGGACAGGTAGTGGCCCACCGGGCGGCGTTCGGCCCAGCCGGCGTAGGCGGCGAAGAGGGTGACCAGGATGAGGAATGTCAGCTTGCGCATGCGGGGCTCCGGGACTGGCCGTCAGGGTAGGGGAGCGGCGCCGGCTTGCCAAGCGGTGCTGTCATCTTCGATCAGTAAGTTGTCATTTCCGGTCATTGAGCACGCCCGGGGCGCTGCTTAGAGTCTGCCCCATACCGACCGTGGCCCGTCCGAGGCCCCGGCACCATGCCCGATGTGGAGGAATCATGACCGCCGCCCGCTACCCGCACCTGCTCGCGCCCCTGGACCTGGGCTTCACCACCCTGCGCAACCGCACCCTGATGGGCTCGATGCACACCGGCCTGGAAGAGAAGCCCAACGGCTTCGAACGCATGGCCGCCTACTTCGCCGAGCGCGCCCGCGGCGGCGTCGGCCTGATGGTCACCGGCGGCATCGGCCCGAATGAGGAAGGCGGCGTGTACGCCGGCGCGGCCAAGCTGACCACCGCCGAGGAGGCCGAGAAGCACAAGGTCGTCACCCAGGCGGTGCACGAGGCCGGCGGCAAGATCTGCATGCAGATCCTCCACGCCGGGCGCTATGCCTACAGCCCGAAATCCGTGGCGCCCAGCGCCATCCAGGCGCCGATCAACCCGTTCAAGCCGCGCGAGCTGGACGAGGAGGGCATCCAGAAGCAGATCCAGGACTTCGTCACCTGCTCGGCCCTGGCCCAGCAGGCCGGCTACGACGGCGTCGAGATCATGGGTTCGGAAGGCTACTTCATCAACCAGTTCCTGGTCGCCCACACCAACCAGCGCACCGACCGCTGGGGCGGCAGCTACGAGAACCGCATGCGCCTGCCGGTGGAGATCGTCCGCCGCGTGCGCGAGGCGGTGGGGCCGAACTTCATTATCATCTACCGCCTGTCGATGCTCGACCTGGTGGAAGGCGGCAGCACCTGGGACGAGATCGTCCTGCTGGCCAAGGCCATCGAGCAGGCCGGCGCCACCCTGATCAACACCGGCATCGGCTGGCACGAGGCGCGCATCCCGACCATCGCCACCAAGGTGCCGCGCGCGGCCTTCACCAAGGTCACCGCCAAGCTGCGCGGCGAGGTGGGCATCCCGCTGGTCACCACCAACCGCATCAACACCCCGGAAGTGGCCGAGCAGGTGCTGGCCGAGGGCGACGCCGACATGGTCTCCATGGCCCGGCCGTTCCTCGCCGACCCGGACTTCGTCAACAAGGCCGCCGAAGGCCGCGCGGACGAGATCAACACCTGCATCGGCTGCAACCAGGCCTGCCTGGACCACACCTTCGGCGGCAAGCTGACCAGTTGCCTGGTCAACCCGCGCGCCTGCCACGAGACCGAGCTGAACTACATCCCCACCACCCACGTGAAGAAGATCGCTGTGGTCGGCGCCGGCCCGGCCGGCCTGGCCGCCGCCACCGTGGCCGCCGAGCGTGGCCACCAGGTGACGCTGTTCGACGCCGGCGGCGAGATCGGCGGGCAGTTCAACGTGGCCAAACGCGTGCCGGGCAAGGAAGAGTTCTACGAGACCCTGCGCTACTTCAAGCGCAAGCTGGAGACCACCGGCGTCGACCTGCGCCTGAACACCCGCGTGTCGGTCGACGACCTGGCCAAGGGCGGCTTCGACGAAATCCTCCTGGCCACCGGCATCGTCCCGCGCACCCCGGCCATCCCCGGCATCGACAGCCCGAAGGTGATCAGCTACCTGGACGCCATCCTCGAGCGCAAGCCGGTGGGGCAGAAGGTGGCGGTGATCGGCGCCGGCGGCATCGGCTTCGACGTCTCCGAGTACGTCACCCATGACGGCGAATCCACCAGCCTCGATCGCCACGCCTTCTGGAAGGAGTGGGGCATCGACGAGAACCTGGAAGCCCGCGGCGGCGTCGCCGGCATCCAGCCGCACCCGCATGCCGCGGCGCGCCAGGTGTTCCTGTTGCAGCGCAAGAAGTCCAAGGTCGGCGACGGCCTGGGCAAGACCACCGGCTGGATCCACCGCACCGGGCTGAAGAACAAGCGGGTGCAGATGCTCAACAGCGTGGAGTACCTCAAGGTCGACGACGCCGGGCTGCACATCCGCATCGCCGAGGGCGAGCCGCAGGTGCTGCCGGTGGATACCGTGATCGTCTGCGCCGGCCAGGAGCCGCTGCGCGAGCTGCACGACGGCCTGGTCGCCGCCGGGCAGAAGGTGCACCTGATCGGCGGCGCCGACGTGGCCGCCGAGCTGGATGCCAAGCGCGCCATCAACCAGGGCTCGCGCCTGGCCGCCGAACTCTGATCCCTGGCCTTTGCCGCCCGGATGCGCCGTCCGGGCGGCAAAGGGCGGAGCCCGTCACAGTTTTCTGTCTGTCGTACGTCGCCTTCTTACAGCCAGCCGAGTGACTGCCAACCCAGTCACATCGCCTGCGTCACTATTTCCCCTAGACTTGCCCCGGCAGCGGTGCGTTCGAAGCCCGGCTGCCGGCCCCTGTGCGGGCCCAACCCTGTTCGCGACAGTCCAGAGGTCCCGTCATGAGCCTGCAGAAAAAGCCTCAGATGGTCGAGGCCGTGGCCTTCTTCGATGAGCGAGGCATCTGCAAGCAGATGCTCTATCCCGAATTCGAGGCCCTGCTCGACAACGTCGTGCAGATGCACGAGTTCGCCGACCGGCAGATGCGCCTGGCCTATGTGCTGATCAACGGGCGCCTGCAGGTCAAGGCGGCGGTGTTCTTCTACCTGGATTTCGACGAGAACGGCGAGGCCGACCGCGGCTGGAACCTGCCGCTGCGCCAGCTCGCCGACCGCGCCGGGCGCGGCCCGGACATGGGCGCCGGGCCGATCCGCCTGGCCTGCCGCAGCCAATGCCCGGTGTCCTGGCACCAGATGCACCTGTGGGACCCGAGCCTGGTGACGGGCAACAACCACCTGGTGATGCTGCGCGACGCGATCCGGCGCAACCACCTCGGCCTGCTGGTGGAGGAGGAGCCCGTCGCCGTCGAGCCGCAGCGCCTGAAGGTCGCCGCCGAGCACCAGTGGTACGCGACGCCGGCGCAGGACCCGCAGGAGCAGGCCGAGAAGCTGGCCCAGGCGATGCTGGAAGAACACCGGCAGAAGACCGCCGAGCTGCTCGGCCAGCAGGCCTCGCGCCTGTCCAGCCTGAGCCAGCAGCACGAGCAGGAGCTGCAGCGCCTGCGCCTGGGCGCCGAGGAACAGGTCAAGGTGCTGCAGGCCGAACTGGCCGCGCTGCGCGAGGGGCTCAAGCGCGAGGAAGAAATCAATGCCGGCCTGCGCCGCGAGCTGGATGAGCGGGTGGACGGCTTCCAGCGCGGCCGCGAGGAACTGACCGCGCAGCTGCGCAGCATCGAGCAGCAGGGGCGCGCGGAGCTGGAGGAACTGCGCACGCAGTTCGAGGGCGAGGCCGATGCGAAGGTCGCGGCGGTGATCGCCCAGTACAAGGAACAGCTGGCGCTGCGCGATGCCGAACTGAGCTACCGCAACGAACTGGATCGCCAGCTGCAGCAGGACAACGAGGCCCTGCGCCGCGAGCTGGCTGCCCAGGCGGCGCGGGCGCAGAGCGATGCGCTGCTGGAGAAGCTGACCTCGCTCGGGGTGATCTTCGTCGTCTATCATCCCGGCGCCGGGCACCTGACCATTCCGCTGCAGGACATCCCGCGCTACCAGGAAAACCCCATGGCCTACGCCGCCGCCAAATGCTTCGTCTCCGAAGCCCAGTATTGCCAGTGGCTGGCCCACTACCAGCAGCCGACCTGCGACGGCCGCCTGTCCAACGGCGAACGTTGCGCGCTGCCGGTCGACCGGGTGGATACTCCGGGCCGCTTCGTCGACGGCGACAGCAACTGCTGCGCCCGGCACAAGACCAGCGGCGGCCTGCGTGGCGTGACCGCGGGCTAGGTGGCTGCCCTGCGATTCCCCGAGTGGCGCCCGCTACCTCCCTTGCAACAGCTGCGCCTCGACTGGCTGGAACAAGCTGGCGTCGAGCTGGCGCTGTTGCGTCTGGACCAGGTCGACGAGCGGGTGTCCGGCAACAAGTGGTTCAAGCTGGCGCCCTACCTGCGCCAGGCCGCCGAACAGGGCCTGGAAGGCCTGATCAGCCTGGGCGGCGCCCATTCCAACCACCTGCACGCCCTGGCCGCCGCCGGCCAGCGCTTCGGCTTCGCCACCGTCGGCCTGCTGCGCGGAAACGAGCAGGACACGCCCACGGTGCGCGACCTGCGCGCCTGGGGCATGCAACTGCACTGGCTCGGCTACGCCGGCTACCGCGAGCGCCATGCCGAAGGTTTCTGGGCGCCCTGGCGCGAACGCTACCCGCGCCTGCTGGCGGTTGACGAGGGTGGCGGCGGTTTGCCCGGCGCGCTGGGGTGCGCGCCGTTGGTGGAACAGCTGCGCGAACAGTTGGCGGGCATCGGCTGGAGCGGCTACGACCAGCTCTGGGCCGCCTGTGGCACCGGCACCACTTTGGCCGGGCTGGTGCTGGGCGAGCAGGGTATGCACCCGCTGATCGGCGCCCTGGCGGTGCCGCCTGGCCATGGCGTGGAAGCCATGCTGCCGCGCCTGCTGGCCGAGGCGGGGCATGAAGATGGCGGTTATCGCCTGCTGGACGCTAGCCGCGGCGGCTTCGGCAAGGTGGATGCCGGGCTGGTGCGCTTCATGGCCGATTTCGAGGCGGCCACTGGCGTGCCGCTGGAGCCGCTGTACACCGGCAAGCTGCTGCTGGCCCTGCATGACGAGGTAAGCGCCGGGCGGGTACCCCGCGGCAGCCGCCTGGTCGCCGTGCACAGCGGCGGCCTGCAGGGGCGGAGGGCGATGGAAGAGCGTTTGCGGCGATTGCCGTAGGGCGTTCGTTCGCGCCAGACGGATAGATCGGCGCGGATCGCGGATAAGATCCGCTCCTACGACCCACCCACGTCATTCGCGCGCCCTGCGCGCGGAATCGCGGGCAGGGCCCGCTCCTACAGGTGTAGGCCGTACTCCACGGCGAACACGTAGGGCACGGTTGTAGGCGCGACTGTCTTGCCGACTGCGCCGAGATGCTCTTCGTAGGATGGGTTGAGCTTGCGAAACCCATGCTGCCATGGCGATGGGTATCGCTTCGCTCAACCCATCCTACGGAACCACCCCGCCGCTCCGGGCAGCCATCAGTGGGAATAGCCGTTATGCACCCTTGGCCACTGGTCACCGACCAGGAACAGCCGTTCGGCCTCGTACCATTCCCCCTGCTGTTCCTCCAGACGCACCAGCAACTGCGGGAAAGCATCCGCCGGCAGTTGCGCCAACCAGGCATCGAAGCGTTCCGGCGTCCAGCTCTCGTCGGCGGTCTTGCGCGCCGGAGCCAGCCATTCGCTGCGCGGCAGCGGCTGCCAGCGCCCCGTGCCCTGGGCGCGGTACAGGGGCCAGTGACTGCGGTGCAGCCACGAGCCGCTCAGGTGCTCGGGGTTGGCGCCCTCCGGCGCCGGGCACTCGCCGGGCCAGGGGTAGAACAGGTAGCCGCCCAGCCAGAGCGCGGCTTGCACCGGGGCGCTGCTGAAACCGGCGATCAGGGCGCGGCCGTGCGCAGTGGAGGAGAGCGGCAACTGGTGCTCGCGCAGGTGGCGCAGCTTGTTCGCCAGGCGGTCCTCGGCGCCGGGGCCGAGCCAGTCGTCCGGGCCTTCGCGGCTGGGGCCCAGGTAGAGCTTGATGGCCAGCTCCAGGTGGTGCAGGCCGTCGTCGTCCTCCAGCAGCAGGTCCAGCTCGCCCAGGGTGTGGCCGTTGTCGCGCACCGCCAGGTTGGCGCCGAGCAGGCGCAGGTCGGGGGCCTGCTGCAGGGCGAACTGCCAGAGGCGTTCGTAGTAGCGGCCCAGGCGCTGCTGCGGCGAGCTCTGCAGCCAGGCCTGCAGCGCTTCGCTGTGCCTTTCCTGTTCGCGCAGCCAGTCGCCCAGAAGCCGCGGCTCGGCCAGCCAGCGGCTCGCCGCCAGCGGATGGCGCAGGGGCAGGGCGCCGGCATCCAGCAGAGGTTCGCCGAGCAGGGTCCAGGCGAGGTCGCGTACCGCGGGTTGGCGCAGTTCGGCTAGCAGCTCAGCGAGCAGGTAGGCGGTCGACTTCATCCGTGCAGCCTAGCCGAACGCCCGCGCTGGTGCGCGGGTTTGCCGCTGTTCGGGGGTTTCCCCCATAATTCCGGGCACTACCCGCTCGCACCCGCCGCCTGGAGTCTCATGGAATCCTTTCGCAACATCGGCATCATCGGCCGCCTCGGCAGCACCCAGGTGCTGGAAACCATCCGCCGGCTGAAGCGCTTCCTGACCGAGCGGCACCTGCACGTGATCCTCGAGGACACCATCGCCGAAGTGCTGCCCGGCCACGGCCTGCAGACCTGCTCGCGGAAGATCATGGGCGAGATCTGCGACCTGGTCGTCGTCGTCGGCGGCGACGGCAGCATGCTCGGCGCGGCGCGCGCGCTGGCCCGGCACAAGGTGCCGGTGCTGGGCATCAACCGCGGCAGCCTGGGCTTCCTCACCGACATCCGCCCGGACGAGCTGGAAACCAAGGTGGACGAGGTGCTCGGCGGCCAGTACATCGTCGAAAGCCGCTTCCTGCTCGACGCCCAGGTGCGCCGCCACGGCGAATCCATCGGCCAGGGCGACGCGCTCAACGACGTGGTGCTGCACCCCGGCAAGTCGACGCGGATGATCGAGTTCGAGCTGCACATCGACGGCCAGTTCGTCTGCAGCCAGAAGGCCGACGGCCTGATCGTCGCCACGCCCACCGGCTCCACCGCCTACTCGCTGTCCGCCGGCGGGCCGATCATGCATCCGAAGCTGGACGCCATCGTCATAGTGCCGATGTACCCGCACACCTTGTCCAGCCGGCCGATCGTGGTCGATGGCAACAGCGAGCTGAAGATAGTGGTGTCGCCGAACATGCAGATCTACCCGCAGGTCTCCTGCGACGGGCAGAACCACTTCACCTGCGCGCCGGGCGACATGGTCACGGTGAGCAAGAAGCCGCAGAAGCTGCGCCTGATCCACCCGATCGACCACAACTACTACGAGGTCTGCCGGACCAAGCTCGGCTGGGGCAGCCGGCTGGGGAGCAGCGAGTGAGCGAACTCGACCCGGGCCGTGGCTACGACCTGATCGGCGATGTCCACGGCTGCGCACACACCCTCGACCGCCTGCTGGAGCGGCTGGGCTACCAGTTGCACGGCGGCGTCTGGCGCCACCCGCGGCGCCAGGCGCTGTTCCTCGGCGATATCGTCGACCGCGGCCCGCGCATCCGCGAGGCCCTGCACCGGGTGCACGACATGGTCGCCGCCGGCGAGGCCCTGTGCATCATGGGCAACCACGAGTACAACCTGCTCGGCTGGTCCACCCCGGCGGCGCCGGGCAGCGGCCGCCAGTACCTGCGCGAGCACACCCCGCGGCACGCGCGGCTGATCCAGGAAACCCTCGACCAGTTCGAGGGCCACCCCGGCGACTGGCGCGACTTCCTCGGCTGGTTCCGGCGCCTGCCGCTGTTCCTCGACGCCGGGCGCTTCCGCATGGTCCACGCCTGCTGGGACAACGAGCTGATCGATTCGCTGCGCCGGCAGTTCCCCGACGGGCGCATCGACGAGGCCTTCCTGCAGTCCTCCGCCGAGCACGGCAGCTTCGCCTATCAGGTGTGCAACCGCCTGCTGCGCGGCACCGACATGCGCCTGCCCAACGGCATGACCCTGACCGGCAGCGACGGCTTCACCCGCGCGTTCTTCCGCACCAAGTTCTGGGAAGAGGACCGCGAGCCGGAGACCTACGGCGACATCGTCTTCCAGCCCGACGCGCTGCCCGACGAGGTGGCCGCCGAGCGCCTGAGCGCCGAGCAGAAGTCCAGCCTGCTGAGCTACGGCGCCGACGAGCCTTTGCTGTTCGTCGGCCACTACTGGCGCCGCGGCACGCCGGCGCCGATCCGCCCGAACCTGGCCTGCCTGGACTACAGCGCGGTCATGTACGGCAAGCTGGTGGCCTACCGGCTGGACCAGGAAACGCGCCTGCAGCGCGACAAGTTCGTCTGGGTGGACGTGAAGCGTCCGGGAGAGGATGAGTGAGCGCGGTAGTGGCCATGCGCCTGCCCCTGGCGGCGGACCTCGCCGGTTTCGTCGGCCTGCTGCAACGCCTGAACCTGCCCTTCCGGGTCAGCGAGGAGGCCGGCGAACAGGTGCTCTGGGTGCCGGACGAAAGCCTGGCCGAGCAGGTGCGCGACCTCTACCGGCGCTACCCGCAGGGCGACCCCGAGCTGGCTTCCAATACCTTGCCGCAGCGCCGCGGCCCGGGCTTCCTGGCCCAGGTGCGGGCCAGCAAGGTGACCGCCGCGGTGCTGCTGGTGACCTTCGTGGTCGCCGCCCTGACCCTGCTCGGCGGCAACCCGGACACCCTGCGTTGGTTCACCTTCCAGGACTTCCAACTGGTCGGCAGCGACCGGGTGCTGTTCCAGCCGCTGGCCGAGGGCCTGGCGGCGGGGCAGTGGTGGCGCCTGTTCACGCCCATGCTGATCCACTTCGGCTGGCTGCACCTGGCGATGAACGCCATGTGGTACTGGGAACTGGGCCGGCGCATCGAATACCGCCAGGGCGGCGTCATGCTGCTGGGCCTGAGCCTGGGCTTCGGCCTGGTGTCCAACGTCGTGCAGTACCTGGCTTCCGGGCCGAGCCTGTTCGGCGGCCTGTCGGGCGTGCTCTACGGCCTGCTCGGGCACTGCTGGATATTCCAGCTGCTGGCGCCGACCCCGGCCTACCGCCTGCCGAAGGGCGTGGTGGCGATGATGCTGCTCTGGCTGCTGGTGTGCCTGTCCGGCGTCATCGACCTGCTGGGCTTCGGCTCCATCGCCAACGGCGCCCACGTCGGCGGGCTGGCGATCGGCTGCCTGACCGGCGCGCTGGGCGGCATGCTGGCGCGCGGGCGCCAGGCCTGATCCTTGGCGCCGTAGGATGGCGTTGAGCGAAGCGATACCCATCGCCGCAACATCCAATTCATCACCGGCACCAGGGTTATCGGTTTCCCGCATGACCGCGAGCAGGCCGGCGGCCACGGCCAACCGGCGTATAACGCGGAACGTCATACGCCCTACGTCCATGCCACCGTTTGACCTCTGTTCGTGCGCCAGGCCGCCCGGCCCGGTAGAATGCCGGTTTTGCCCCCAGCAGGAGCCGGCCCCATGTCGTCCTTCGCCGAAACCATCGAGAACATCACCCCGGAAATCTACGAGAGCCTCAAGCTCGCCGTGGAGATCGGCAAATGGCCGGATGGCCGCAAGCTGAGCCTGGAGCAGAAGGAGCTGTGCCTGCAGGCGATGATCGCCTGGGAGCTGCAGAACCTGCCCGAGGACCAGCGCACCGGCTACATGGGCCCGCAGGAGTGCGAGTCCCACGCCGAGCCGATCCCCAACATCCTCTTCTCGTCCAATTCGCTGCACTGATGGCCGGGCTTTGATGGAAGAGCTAGGACGCGGCGCCCTGAGCAAGATGTCGGCGCGCCTTGAAAGCCCCGTGCAGTACGCCTTCCGCCTCGGCGAGGCGGAAATCGCGGTCAACCCGCTGATCGGCAGGACCCTGCGCCTGGAATACCTGGGCGCCATCCACTGCTGCCATTGCGGGCGCAAGACGAAGAAGAGCTTCAGCCAGGGCTACTGCTACCCCTGCTTCACCAAGCTGGCGCAGTGCGACAGCTGCATCGTCAGCCCGGAGAAGTGCCACTACGACGAAGGCACCTGCCGCGAGCCGGCGTGGGGCGAGCGCTTCTGCATGACCGACCACGTGGTCTACCTGGCCAACTCCTCGGGTGTGAAGGTGGGCATCACCCGCGCCACCCAGGTGCCGACGCGCTGGATCGACCAGGGCGCGCGCCAGGCGCTGCCGATCCTGCGGGTGGCCACGCGCCAGCAGTCCGGGCTGGTGGAAGACCTGCTGCGCAGCCAGGTGGCCGACCGCACCAACTGGCGCGCCCTGCTCAAGGGCGAGGCCGAGCCGCTGGACCTGGCGGCCATCCGCGAGCAGTTGTTCGACCACTGCGCCGAGGGCCTGCGCGAGCTGCAGCAGCGCTTCGGCCTGCAGGCCATCCAGCCGGTGAGCGACATCGAGCCGATCGAGATCCGCTACCCGGTGCAGGCCTACCTGGCCAAGATCACCAGCTTCGATCTGGACAAGACGCCGGTGGTGGAGGGTACCCTGCAAGGCATCAAGGGCCAGTACCTGATCTTCGACACCGGCGTCATCAATATCCGTAAGTACACAGCTTATCAGCTAGCCATCAGCTATAAGCCTCAAGCGGCAAGCTGAGCCGGCGAACCACGAACTTGCGGCTTGAAGCTCGAAGCTTGAAGCTGCCCGGAGGGCCACATGCGCACCGATCAACCGAAAGTCATCTACCTCAAGGACTACCAGGCGCCCGAGTACCTGATCGACGAGACCAACCTGACCTTCGAGCTGTACGAGGACCACACCCTGGTCCACGCGCAACTGGTCATGCGGCGCAACCCCGAGCGCGGTGAGGGCCTGCCGCCGCTGGTGCTCGACGGCCAGCAGCTGGAGCTGCAATGGGTGGCCCTGGACGACCGCGTGCTGGAAGAGGGCGACTACCAACTGGACGAGAACCACCTGACCCTGCAGCCGACCGCGAAACAGTTCACCGTCGACAGCACCGTGCGCATCCACCCGGAGAAGAACACCGCCCTGGAAGGCCTGTACAAGTCCGGCAAGATGTTCTGCACCCAGTGCGAGGCCGAGGGCTTCCGCAAGATCACCTACTACCTCGACCGCCCGGACGTGATGAGCAGCTTCACCACCACCGTCTCTGCCGAGCAGCATCGGTACCCGGTGCTGCTGTCCAACGGCAACCCGGTGGCCAGCGGTTCGGAAGAGGATGGGCGGCACTGGGCCACCTGGCAGGACCCGTTCAGGAAGCCGGCCTACCTGTTCGCCCTGGTCGCCGGCGACCTCTGGGCGGTGGAAGACACCTACACCACCCTGAGCGAGCGCGAAGTCGCCCTGCGCATCTACGTCGAACCGGAGAACATCGACAAGTGCCAGCACGCCATGGACAGCCTGAAGAAGGCCATGCGCTGGGACGAGAAGGTCTACGGCCGCGAGTACGACCTGGACATCTTCATGATCGTTGCGGTCAACGACTTCAACATGGGCGCCATGGAGAACAAGGGGCTCAACATCTTCAACTCCAGCTGCGTGCTGGCCAAGGCCGAGACCGCCACCGACGCCGCGCACCAGCGCGTCGAGGGCGTGGTGGCCCACGAATACTTCCACAACTGGTCGGGCAACCGCGTGACCTGCCGCGACTGGTTCCAGCTGTCGCTCAAGGAAGGCTTCACCGTGTTCCGCGACAGCGAGTTCTCCGCCGACATGAACTCGCGCACCGTCAAGCGCGTGGAGGACGTGGCCTTCCTGCGCACCAACCAGTTCGCCGAGGACGCCGGCCCCATGGCCCACCCGGTACGCCCGGACTCCTTCATCGAAATCTCCAACTTCTACACCCTGACCGTCTACGAGAAGGGTTCGGAAGTGGTGCGCATGATCCACACCCTGCTCGGCGCCGAGGGCTTCCGCAAGGGCACCGACCTGTACTTCGAGCGCCATGACGGCCAGGCGGTGACCTGCGACGACTTCGTCAAGGCCATGGAAGACGCCAACGGCGTCGACCTGACGCAGTTCAAGCGCTGGTACAGCCAGTCCGGCACCCCGCGCCTGGCGGTGGAGGAAAGCTACGACGCCGCGGCGCAGCGTTACACCCTGACCTTCCGCCAGAGCTGCCCGCCGACCCCGGGCCAGAAGGACAAGCAGCCCTTCGTCATCCCGGTGGAAATGGGCCTGCTCGACCACCTGGGCAACCCGCTGCCGCTGCGCCTGGCCGGCGAGGAACACGCCCACGGCAGCAACCGCGTGCTGCAGGTGACCGAGGCCGAGCAATCCTTCACCTTCGTCGGCCTGGCCGAGAAGCCGCTGCCGTCGCTGCTGCGCGGCTTCTCCGCGCCGGTGAAGCTGAGCTTCCCCTACGACCGCGACCAGCTGATGTTCCTCATGCAGTACGACGAGGACGGCTTCAACCGCTGGGAAGCCGGCCAGCAGCTGTCGGTGCAGGTGCTCCAGGAACTGATCGGCCAGCACCAGCGCGGCGAGCAGCTGGTGCTCGACGAGCGCCTGATCGCTGCCTTCCACACCCTGCTGCAGGACAACGCCCTGGACCAGGCGATGGTCGCCGAGATGCTCTCGCTGCCCAGCGAGGCCTACCTCACGGAGCTGAGCGAAGTGGCCGACGTCGAGGCCATCCACGCCGCCCGCGAGTTCGCCCGCAAGCGCATCGCCGAGGCCCTGCGCGAGCCGCTGTGGCAGCGTTACCAGGCCAACCGCGAGGCCTCGCGCAAGACGCCGTACCTGGCCGAGGCCGAGCACATCGCTCGGCGCAGCCTGCAGAACATCGCGCTGTCCTACCTGATGCTGGTGGGCGGCGACGAAGTGCTGGCGGCCTGCCTCGAGCAGTACGAGGCCTGCGACAACATGACCGAACGCCTGACCGCCCTGGCGGTGCTGGTCAACTCGCCATACGACGACGAGAAGGCCAAGGGCCTGGAAATGTTCGCCGACTACTTCAAGGACAACCCGCTGGTGATGGACCAGTGGTTCAGCGTGCAGGCCGGCTGCACCCTGCCCGGCGGCCTGGAGCGCGTGCAGGCGCTGATGGGCCACCCGGCCTTCACCCTGAAGAACCCGAACAAGATCCGCGCCCTGATCGGCGCCTTCGCCAACCAGAACCTGGTCAACTTCCACCGCGCAGACGGCGCGGGCTACCGCTTCCTGGCCGACCAGGTGATCACCCTCAACGCGCTCAACCCGCAGATCGCCTCGCGCCTGCTGGCGCCGCTGACCCGCTGGCGCAAATACGCCCCGGCGCGCCAGGCCCTGATGCGCGCCGAGCTGGAGCGCATCCTGGCCTCGGGCGAGCTGTCCAGCGACGTCTACGAGGTGGTCAGCAAGAGCCTCGCCTGACGCTGCTCTTGGCTGACGAAAAAAGGTGTTATCGGCCCTGCCGGTAACACCTTTTTTTCGCCTGTGGATTTGCTGTCTCGCCAATCGCGCCGAGGCGTTCTTCGTAGGATGGGTTGAGCCTGCGAAACCCATGCGGTGGTGGTGATGGGTATCGCTTCGCTCAACGCCATCCTACGGCGGTGCTCCTTTTGCCATGCAGAAGCAACTGCCTCGCCGCAGCGCCGGGACGCTTTTCGTAGGATGGGTTGAGCTTGCGATACCCATCGGACCATGGTGATGGGTATCGCTTCGCTCAACGCCATCCTACGGCGGTGCTCCTTTTGCCATGCAGAAGCAACTGCCTCGCCGCAGAGCCGGGACGCTTTTCGTAGGATGGGTTGAGCTTGCGATACCCATCGGACCATGGCGATGGGTATCGCTTCGCTCAACGCCATCCTACGGTTCTCCGGACAGCCCCCTCTCCCGCTTGCGGGAGAGGGTTGGGGAGAGGGCGCTCTTAACCTCAACGCACACAGCCGCCGGCAACTCCCGTTCGCGAGCAAGCTCGCTCCCAGGAAAGCATCCGCCCGCCGACCGAGCCAAGCTCCCAAGTGTTCCCACGGGCGCTTCCAGGTACCCGGAAATACCCGGAGTGTTACCGTCGGTATCTTTTTTCCTGTGCGCTGGAGGCCGCGTGGCTACTGGGCTGCAGCTTTCCCTAGTCCTTTTGGATGACTCCCGCTGCGCTTAACAAAAGATAACGTGCCTTTAATTGTCAGGCTGGGCAAAGGCTGGCATATAACGACCACTCCCTATCCGCCTGCAATAAAAACAAAGAGGTAAGGCTATATGCGTGAGCATCTGCGGCACGCCACCGGCGAGCTGTCCGTGCGTTCGTCCGGGCTCTCGGTTTCCGCCACCCCGTCCCCCCTGCGCAAATCGCTTTCGCTGCTCGGCGCGTTCTCGCTGCTGTGGCTGGCGGCCGCGCCGCTGCATGCCGGCGCGAGCGAAGCCCCGGCCAGCGACACCGATGGCTACGCCATCGCTTCGGCCAAGGCCCCGAGCAGCCTGCTGCTGAGCGTCAGCCACGCCGGCAAGCGCCTGGTGGCGGTCGGCGACCGTGGGCATATCCTCTATTCCGACGACAACGGCAAGACCTGGGCCCAGGCCAAGGTGCCCACCCGCCAGCTGCTGACCGCGGTGTTCTTCGTCAACGACAAGAAGGGCTGGGCGGTCGGCCACGACGCGCAGATCCTCGCCAGCGAGGACGGCGGCGCCACCTGGACGCGGCAGTTCGAAGACCTCAAGCGCGAAGCGCCGCTGCTGGACGTATGGTTCCAGGACGAGAGCCACGGCCTGGCCGTGGGCGCCTACGGCGCCATGCTGGAAACCCACGACGGCGGCAAGAGCTGGGAAGACGTCAGCGAGCGCCTGGACAACGAGGACCAGTTCCACCTCAACGGCATCGCCGCGGTGAAGGATTCCGGCCTGCTGGTGGTGGGCGAATCCGGCAGCCTGTTCCGCTCGAAGGACTGGGGCGCCACCTGGGAAAAACTGCAGGGCCCCTACGAGGGTTCGCTGTTCGGCGCCGTCGGCACCGCCCAGCCCGGCACCGTGCTGATCTACGGCCTGCGCGGGCACCTGTTCCGCTCCACCGACTTCGGCGACACCTGGCAACAGGTGGCGCTGCCCATCGCCGGTGACGGCACCCTGGAGTTCGGCCTGGCCGAAGGCTCGCTGCTGCCCGACGGCAGCATCGCCGTGGTCGGCAACAGCGGCAGCGTGCTGGTGAGCAAGGACGACGGGCGCACCTTCAACATCTTCAACCGGCCCGACCGCCTGGCGCTGGCCGGGGTCGGCGCGGCTGGCGACGGCAACCTGGTCCTGGTCGGCCAGGGCGGCATCCACCTGGCTTCGGCGACCGGCGCCGAGCTGACAGAACAACAATGAGCCGGGGAAGCCCTATGAACGCAGTCAACTCGCATCACCAGGACAAGGCGACCCTGCTCGAACGCCTGATCTTCAACAACCGTCCGATCGTTATCATCCTCTGCCTGCTGGCGACCCTGTTCCTCGCCTTCCAGGCGACCCAGGTGCGGCCGTCCACCAGCTTCGAGAAGATGATCCCGCTCAAGCACCCGTTCATCCAGAACATGCTGAGCCACATCAACGACCTCTCCAACCTCGGCAACACCGTGCGTATCTCGGTGGAAGCGGTGAACGGCGACATCTTCACCAAGGAATACATGGACACCCTGCGGCAGATCCATGACGAGGTGTTCTACATCCCCGGCGTCGACCGCTCCGGCCTGAAGTCGCTGTGGAGCCCCAGCGTGCGCTGGACCGAGGTGACGGAAGAGGGCTTCGCCGGCGGCGAGGTCATCCCGCAGACCTACGACGGCTCGGCCAAGGCCCTGGACAAGCTGCGCGACAACGTCCTCAAGTCCGGCCAGATCGGTCGCCTGGTGGCGAACAACTTCAAGTCCAGCATCGTCGACGTGCCGCTGCTGGAGGTCTACCCCGACGCCCAGGACCAGAGCAAGCTGCTGAAGCTGGACTACCGCCAGTTCTCCCATGAGCTGGAAGAGAAGATCCGCGACAAGTACCAGGCGCAGAACCCCAACGTGAAGATCCACATCGTCGGCTTCGCCAAGAAGGTCGGCGACCTGATCGACGGCCTGGTCATGGTGGTGGGCTTCTTCGGCATCTGCTTCGTCATCACCCTGGTGCTGCTGCTGTGGTTCACCAAGTGCGTGCGCTCGACCATCGCCGTGCTCTCCACCACCCTGGTGGCGGTGATCTGGCAGCTCGGCCTGTTGCACACCATCGGCTTCGGGCTGGACCCGTACTCGATGCTGGTGCCGTTCCTGATCTTCGCCATCGGCATTTCCCACGGGGTGCAGAAGATCAACGGCATCGCCCTGCAGTCCAGTGACGCGGAAACCCCGCTGCTGGCCGCGCGGCGCACCTTCCGCCAGCTGTTCCTGCCGGGCATGATCGCCATCCTCGCCGACGCCGTGGGCTTCATCACCCTGCTGGTGATCGATATCGGGGTGATCCGCGAACTGGCCATCGGCGCCTCCATCGGCGTGGCGGTGATCGTCTTCACCAACCTGATCCTGCTGCCGGTGGCGATCTCCTACATCGGCATCAGCAAGCGCGCCGTGGAGCGCAGCAAGAAGGACGCCGTGCGCGAGCACCCGTTCTGGCGCCTGCTGTCCAACTTCGCCAGCGCCAAGGTGGCGCCCATCTCCATCCTGATCGCCCTGGTGATGTTCGCCGGCGGCCTCTGGCAGGGCCACCACCTGAAGATCGGCGACCTCGACCAGGGCGCCCCGGAACTGCGCCCGGACTCGCGCTACAACCAGGACAACGACTTCATCATCCGCAACTACTCCACCAGCTCCGACGTGCTGGTGGTGATGGTCGAGTCGGCGGCCGAGGGCTGCTCCAGCCACCAGACGCTGCAGGCCATCGACGAGCTGTCGTGGAAGCTGGAGAACACCGAGGGCGTGCAGTCGGCCATCTCCCTGGTCACCGTGTCCAAGCAGGTGATCAAGGGCATGAACGAGGGCAACCTGAAGTGGGAAACCCTGTCGCGCAACAAGGACGTGCTGAACAACTCCATCAGCCGCGCCGACGGCCTGTACAACAGCGCCTGCTCGCTGGCGCCGCTGCTGGTGTTCCTCAACGACCACAAGGCCGAGACCCTCGACCGCGCCGTGCACGCCGTGCAGGAGTTCGCCAAGGACCACGAGAAGGATGACCTGAAGTTCAAGCTCGCCGCGGGCAACGCCGGCATCGAGGCGGCCACCAACGAGGTGATCAAGCAGTCCGAGCTGATCATCCTGGTGCTGGTGTACATCTGCGTGGCGGTCATGTGCATGATCACCTTCCGCTCCTTCACCGCGACCCTCTGCATCGTCCTGCCGCTGATCCTCACCTCGGTGCTGGGCAACGCGCTGATGGCCACCCTCGGTATCGGCGTGAAGGTGGCGACGCTGCCGGTGATCGCGCTGGGCGTGGGCATCGGCGTGGACTACGGGATCTACATCTACACCCGCCTGGAGACCTTCCTGCGCCAGGGCCTGTCGCTGCAGGAGGCCTACTACGAGACGCTGAAGTCCACCGGCAAGGCCGTGCTGTTCACCGGCCTGTGCCTGGCCATCGGCGTGGCCACCTGGATCTTCTCGGCGATCAAGTTCCAGGCCGACATGGGCCTGATGCTGACCTTCATGCTGCTGTGGAACATGTTCGGCGCGCTCTGGCTGCTGCCGGCCCTGGCCCGCTTCCTGATCAACCCGGAGAAGGTCCGGGCGAAGAAAGCCTCGATCCTGGTCCACTGATCCTGGCGTGACCCGGAAAACCGCGGCTCCGGCCGCGGTTTTTTTTGCCCGTCGGGGCGAGGGCGGGTCCACAGACGGGAAATATCCGGACGTGTAGCGGGCCCTGCCCGCGAATCGCGCGCAGGGCGCGCTCCTACAAGGAAGCGCTGCCGAGGTGCTTTTCGTAGGCGCGAGCTTGCTCGCGAACGGGGTTTGCAGGGGACTTTAGGTGCTGGGCTTTAGAGCGCCCTCTCCCCAACCCTCTCCCGCAAGCGGGAGAGGGGGCTGTCCTGAGCGGCCGGAAAATTTGTTGCCATCCTGATACTCCTGGCAACGTCGCCACTCCCGCCGTAGGGCGAATAACCGTTCGCGGTTATCCGCCGTTGGCCTCGGCCGCCCTCCGGGATTTCGTCGGAAATCCGCGCCACACCTGGCTCCGGCAAAGTTGGAACACTTCCTGCAAATACCCTGTCGGCGCCACTCTCGGCGTCAAAAGTTTGTTGTACCAGGGTAGGGGAGTTCGGGGTGGATCGTACGCAATTGATCGGAACAGTGCGCAGCAACCTGGCCGGCCTGGGCCGTGGCAACCTGGGCGTGCCGCTGCTGCTGCTGGCGATGCTGGGCATGATGACCCTGCCGATCCCGCCGTTCCTGCTGGACGTGCTCTTCACCTTCAACATCGCCCTGTCCATCGTCGTCCTGCTGGTCTGCGTGTACGCCCTGCGCCCGCTGGACTTCGCCGTGTTCCCGACCATCCTGCTGGTCGCCACCCTGCTGCGCCTGGCGCTGAACGTCGCCTCCACCCGCGTGGTGCTGCTCCACGGCCACGACGGCCACGCCGCCGCCGGCAAGGTGATCCAGGCCTTTGGTGAGGTGGTGATCGGCGGCAACTACGTGGTCGGCATCGTGGTCTTCGCCATCCTCATGATCATCAACTTCGTGGTGGTCACCAAGGGCGCCGGGCGGATCTCCGAGGTGAGCGCACGCTTCACCCTCGACGCCATGCCCGGCAAGCAGATGGCCATCGACGCCGACCTCAACGCCGGCCTCATCGAGCAGGCCGAGGCCAAGAAGCGCCGCGCCGAGGTGGCCCAGGAAGCCGACTTCTACGGCTCCATGGACGGTGCCTCGAAATTCGTCCGCGGCGACGCCGTCGCCGGCCTGCTGATCCTCTTCATCAACCTGATCGGCGGCGTCGCCATCGGCGTGATCCAGCACTCCATGTCGTTCGGCGACGCCGGCAAGGTCTACGCCCTGCTGACCATCGGCGACGGCCTGGTGGCGCAGCTGCCGTCGCTGCTGCTGTCCACCGCCGCGGCGATCATGGTGACCCGCGTGTCTTCCTCCGAGGACATGGGCCAGCAGGTCAACCGGCAGATGTTCGCCTCGCCCAAGGCGCTGGCCATCTCCGCCGCCATCCTCATCGCCATGGGCCTGGTCCCGGGCATGCCGCACGTGTCCTTCATCGGCCTCGGCGCCGTGGCCGCCGGCGGCGCCTGGATGATCGTCCAGCGCCAGCGCAAGGCGGCCCAGGCCGAGGTCCAGGAAGCCCAGCGCCAGCAGGAACTGCTGCCGGCCCAGCGCAGCCAGGAAACCAAGGAGCTGGGCTGGGACGACGTCACCCCGGTGGACATGGTCGGCCTGGAGGTCGGCTACCGGCTGATCCCGCTGGTGGACCGCAACCAGGGCGGCCAGCTGCTGGCGCGGATCAAGGGCGTGCGCAAGAAGCTGTCCCAGGACATGGGCTTCCTGATGCCCTCGGTGCACATCCGCGACAACCTCGACCTGCTGCCCAACGCCTATCGTTTGACGCTCATGGGCGTCAGCGTGGCGGAAGCGGAGATCTACCCGGACCGCGAGCTGGCGATCAACCCCGGCCAGGTGTTCGGCACCCTCAACGGCATCGCCGGCAAGGACCCGGCCTTCGGCCTGGAAGCGGTGTGGATCGAGCCCGGCCAGCGCGACCAGGCGCAGTCCCTGGGCTACACCGTGGTGGATGCCAGCACCGTGGTCGCCACCCACCTCAACCAGGTGCTGCACAAGCACGCCCACGAGCTGCTCGGCCACGAGGAAGTCCAGCAACTGCTGCAGCTGCTGGCCAAGACCTCGCCGAAGCTGGCGGAAGAACTGGTTCCGGGGCTGATTTCCCTGTCCACCCTGCTCAAGGTCCTGCAGAACCTGCTGCAGGAGCAGGTGCCGGTGCGCGACATCCGCACCATTGCCGAGGCCATCGCCAACGTTGCCGCCAAGAGTCAAGATCCCGCCGCCATGGTGGCAGCGGTACGCGTGGCGCTGAGCCGCGCAATCGTCCAAGGCATTGTGGGACTAGAGCCGGAGCTGCCTGTGATCACCCTGGAACCCAGGTTGGAACAGATTTTGCTGAACAGTATGCAGAAGGCCGGACAAGGTTCGGAAGACGGCATTCTGCTGGAGCCGGGCATGGCGGAAAAACTGCAACGCTCGCTGGTCGAGACCGCGCAGCGCCAGGAAATGCTCGGCAAGCCGGCGATCCTGCTGGTGGCCGGGCCGATCCGCGCGATGATGTCGCGTTTCGCGCGGATGGCGGTGCCGAGCATGAGCGTGCTGGCCTACCAGGAAATTCCGGATAACAAGCAAGTCACCATCGTCGCCACCGTTGGACAGAACTGAAGGACAGCGCCATGCAGGTTAAACGCTTCTTCGCCGCCGATATGCGTCAGGCCATGAAACTGGTCCGTGACGAGCTGGGCGCGGATGCCGCCATCATCGGCAACCGCCGGGTCGCCGGCGGTGTCGAGCTGACCGCGGCGCTGGACTATCAACCGCCGGCAGCGGCCAGCAAGCCGAACCCGGCGCTGGAGGCCGAGCTGCGCCAGACCCAGGCGCGCATCGCCCAGGCCCGCGCCGAGCTGGACAGCCCGGTGCGCGCCGCCGCCACCGCGCGCAAGGACCGTCAATTGTACGGCGCCGAGCCGGCCAAGCGCCCGAGCCTGGCCGAGGCCATGGCCGCCCCGGCGCCCGCCGCCGCGCCGGCCGCCGTCAGCCAGCAGGCGCTGGATGCCATGCGCTTCGAACTCAACGGCCTGCGCGAGCTGCTCGAAGTGCAGCTGGGCTCCATCGCCTGGAGCCAGTTGCAGCACCAGCGTCCGAAGCAGGCCGGCCTGTGGCGCCGCCTGCAGCGCATGGGCCTGCCGGCGGACCTGAGCCGCCAGCTGCTCGAACGCGTGGCCTCCATCGCCGAGCCCAAGCAGGCCTGGCGCATGCTTCTGGCCCACCTGGCGCGCGCCATCCGCACCCCCGACGAAGACCTGCTGGAGCAGGGCGGGGTGATCGCTCTGGTCGGCCCGGCCGGCATGGGCAAGACCACCACCCTGGCCAAGCTGGCGGCGCGCTACGTCCTCAAGTACGGTGCGCACAACCTGGCGCTGGTCAGCATGGACAGCTTCCGCCTGGGCGCCCAGGAGCAGATCAAGTCCCTGGGCCGCATCCTCAACGTGCCGGTGAGCCTGGTCGACCCCGGCCAGTCGCTGCTGCAGGCCATGGCGCCGCTGGCGGGCAAGCGCCTGGTGCTGATCGACACCGCCGGCCTGCCGGCCAGCGACCCGGCGCTGCGCATGCAGCTGGAAGCCCTGGCGGCGCAGAGCCTGAACGTGAAGAATTACCTGGTGCTGGCCGCGACCAGCCAGAGCCAGGTGCTCAAGGCCGCCTTGCACGCCTATCGCAGCTGCGGCCTGGCCGGCTGCATACTGACCAAGCTGGACGAGGCGGGCAGTCTGGGCGAGGCCCTGGCGCTGGCGATAGCACAACGCTTGCCGGTTGCCTATCTGGCGGACGGGCCGCGAATTCCGGATGATCTGCAGGTGGCGCGCGCGCACCAGCTGGTCAGCCGCGCGGTCAGCCTGCAGGCTCCGGAGGAGCCGTGCGAAGACACCATGGCCGGCATGTTCGCCGGCCTCTATCAGCAGCCGGCGCGACACGTCGGCTGACGGATTCCAGGGGCGCCCCCGCACGCGGGGGCGCCAGGCGGATACGGATGCTCGAGCAGATCCGTAAGCGCTGGTGGCGGGAGAGCACCGCGACCGGCAGACCCAGGCGCCAGCCGCGCCGGGGACGATGAAGAGACAAGGTAAGACTATGGGTATGCATCCCGTTCAGGTAATCGCGGTCACCGGTGGCAAGGGTGGCGTCGGCAAGACCAACGTCTCGGTGAACCTGGCGATGGCGCTGGCCGACCTCGGCCGCCGCGTCATGCTGCTGGACGCCGACCTCGGCCTGGCCAACGTCGACGTGCTGCTGGGGCTTTCGCCCAAGCGCACCCTGGCCGACGTCATCGAAGGCGAATGCGACCTGCGTGACGTCATCCTCCAGGGCCCCGGCGGCATCCGCATCGTCCCGGCGGCCTCGGGCACGCAGAGCATGGTGCAGCTCTCGCCCATGCAGCACGCCGGGCTGATCCAGGCCTTCAGCGACATCAGCGAGAACATCGACGTGCTGCTGGTGGACACTGCCGCCGGCATCGGCGATTCGGTGGTCAGCTTCGTCCGCGCGGCCCAGGAAGTGCTGCTGGTCGTCTGCGACGAACCGACCTCGATCACCGATGCCTATGCGCTGATCAAGCTGCTCAACCGCGACTACGGCATGACGCGCTTCCGCGTGCTGGCGAACATGGCGCACAGCCCGCAGGAAGGGCGCAACCTGTTCGCCAAGCTGACCAAGGTCACCGACCGCTTCCTCGACGTGGCGCTGCAGTACGTCGGCGCCATCCCCTACGACGAGTCGGTGCGCAAGGCCGTGCAGAAGCAGCGCTCGGTCTATGAAGCCTTCCCGCGCAGCAAGGCCTCGCTGGCCTTCCGCGCCATCGCCCAGAAAGTCGACAGCTGGCCGCTGCCGGCCAACCCGCGCGGGCACCTGGAGTTCTTCGTCGAGCGCCTGGTGCAGCATCCCACCACGGGTTCGACCGTATGATGAGCGGCTCCGGAGCGCTTATGTACAGCAAGACGCAGGCGCGCAATGCCCAGGAAGAACTGATCCAGCGCTATGCGCCGCTGGTCAAGCGGATCGCCTACCACCTGCTGGGCCGGCTGCCGGCCAGCGTGCAGGTGGAAGACCTGATGCAGGCCGGAATGATCGGCCTGCTCGAAGCGGCGAAGAAGTACGACCAGGGCAAGGGCGCCAGCTTCGAGACGTATGCCGGCATCCGCATCCGCGGGGCCATGCTCGACGAGGTGCGCAAGGGCGACTGGGCGCCGCGTTCGGTGCACCGCAACACCCGCATGGTGAGTGACGCCATTCGCACCATCGAGGCGCGGACCGGACGCGATGCTAAAGATCAGGAGGTCGCTGCCGAACTCAATATGAGTCTCGACGATTACTACGCGATCCTGAGCGACACCCAGGGCAGCCGCCTGTACAGCTTCGACGACCTGCTGCAGGAAGGCGCCCAGGGCCCGGCGGAAGACACCACGCACCTGGACAACGAGCCCTCCCACGGCCTGGAGGACGAGCGTTTCCAGCAGGCGCTGGCCGACGCCATCACCAAGCTGCCGGAGCGCGAGCGCCTGGTGCTGGCGCTGTACTACGACGAGGAGCTCAACCTCAAGGAGATCGGCGAGGTGCTGGGGGTCAGCGAGTCGCGCGTCAGCCAGCTGCACAGCCAGTGCGCCGCGCGCTTGCGGGCCCGGCTTTCGGAGTGGCGGGCGCACTGAGCGACCGGTGGGCGCAAGGAAGTAACGGATTTTTCCGGCGGGGCGTATAGAATTCCGTCGGTTCGACACTGCTGGCCCTTTGCTATGAGGGCGGCGAAAAAGGCGGGGCACCCCGCCACCGACAAGCAACACGGCAGGCGCCGCCAAGGGCGCCCGCCCAAGGGTATTCAAGGCGCGCCCGCCACGGCGCGCCGGGACTGGACGGAGGCAGGTTTGGACAAGAACATGAAAATTCTCATCGTGGACGACTTTTCCACGATGAGGCGCATCATCAAGAACCTCCTGCGTGACCTGGGGTTCACCAACACCGCGGAAGCCGATGACGGCACCACCGCGCTGCCCATGCTGCACAGCGGCAACTTCGACTTCCTCGTCACCGACTGGAACATGCCCGGCATGACCGGCATCGACCTGTTGCGCGCGGTGCGCGCCGACGAGCGCCTGAAGCACCTGCCGGTACTGATGGTCACCGCCGAGGCCAAGCGCGACCAGATCATCGAAGCGGCCCAGGCCGGGGTCAACGGCTACGTGGTCAAGCCTTTCACCGCCCAGGTGCTGAAAGAGAAGATCGAGAAGATATTCGAGCGGGTCGGCGGCTGAAGCCGACCAAGAGGGCGTCATGGATCTCGTCAACGAATCCAAGGGGGGCGACTTCGAGTCGACCCTGAAGAAACACGCGCGCGAATTGGTCGAGAGCCTGGAGCGCGGCGAAGTGCAGCAGGCCGTGCAGCTCATCCAGGAGCTCAACGAAGCCCGCGACCGCGGCCTCTACCAGGAGGTCGGCAAGCTCACCCGCGAGCTGCACAACGCCATCGTCAATTTCCAGATCGACCCGCGCTCGCGCCACGCCGAGGAAATGTCGCAGATCGCCGACGCCACCGACCGCCTGTCGTACGTGGTGCAGATGACCGAGAAAGCGGCCAACCGCACCATGGACCTGGTGGAAGAGTGCACGCCGCTGGTCGGCCACATCGAGGGCGAGGCCAAGGAGCTGCAGGAACAGTGGTCGCGCTTCATGCGCCGCGAGCTGGGGCCGGAGGCCTTCCGCGAGCTGGCCAAGCGCGTCGAGGCCTTCCTCTACAGCAGCGCCCAGGACAGCCGCAAGCTCTCCGCGCACCTGAACGACATCCTGCTGGCGCAGGACTTCCAGGACCTCACCGGGCAGGTGATCAAGCGCGTCACCAGGCTGGTCACCGAGGTGGAGAGCAACCTGGTCAAGCTGGTCTGGATGGCCGGGCAGGTGGATCGCTACGCCGGCATCGAGCACGACCACGAGGGCCTGCGCACGGCGGTGGAAAAAGAAAGATCGTCCAAGGGTGAAGGTCCGCAGGTTGCTGCCGATAAGAGAGTGGACGTCGTATCCGGTCAGGACGATGTCGATGACCTGTTGTCCAGCCTTGGTTTTTGAGGTGTGTGAACACACCGTGGGGAGCACCGAATGAGCTTCGACGCCGATGATGAGATCCTCCAGGACTTTCTGGTGGAGGCCGGCGAGATTCTCGAGCAACTGTCCGAGCAACTCGTCGAGCTGGAAAGCCGGCCCGACGACATGGACCTGCTCAATGCCATCTTCCGTGGTTTCCACACCGTCAAGGGCGGCGCCGGCTTCCTCCAGCTGAACGCCCTGGTGGAGTGCTGCCACATCGCGGAGAACGTCTTCGACATCCTGCGCAAGGGCGAACGCCGCGTCACTTCCGAGCTGATGGACGTGGTCCTGCAGGCGCTGGACACGGTCAACGTCATGTTCGCCCAGGTCCGCGACCAGGAAGAGCCGACCCCGGCCACCCCGGAGCTGCTCGCCGCGCTGGCACGCCTGGCCGAGCCGGGCGACGACGACGCCGTCGAAGCCGCGCCCCAGGAGGAAGCCGCCGCGCCGGAGCCCGCCGCCGAGCCGGCCGGCTATGGCGACATCACCGACGCCGAGTTCGAGCAGCTGCTCGACGCCCTGCAGCCGGGCAGCCAGGCCGAACAGCCGCCGCAGGCTGAAGCGCCACAGGCCGAGGCTGCCGGCGCCGGCGACGAGATCACCGACGACGAATTCGAGGCCCTGCTCGACCAGTTGCATGGCAAGGGCCAGTTCAGCGGCGCCAGCAGCCAGCCGGAAGAGCCGGCCGCCGCCGCGCCCGCTCCGGCCGAAGCGCCGGCCGCTGGCGACGAGATCACCGACGACGAGTTCGAAGCGCTGCTCGACCAGCTGCACGGCAAGGGCAAGTTCGGCGGTGCGGCGGAAGAACCCGCCGCGCCGGTCGCCTCCGCTGCGCCGGCCGAAGCCGAGGCGCCCGCCGCTGGCGGCGACAACATCACCGACGACGAATTCGAGGCGCTGCTGGACCAACTGCACGGCAAGGGCAAGTTCAGTGCCGACGCCGCTTCCACGCCGGCCCCGCAAGCCGCCCCCGCGCCGGCCAAGGCCGTCGAGCCGGCCGCCGTGGCCAAGCCCAAGCCCGCGCCCAAGCCGGCCGCCAAGCCCGCGGACAGCCCGCGCCCGGCCGCGGCTCCCGCCCCGGCCCACGAAAAGAGCGCCAGCGAGGCGGAAACCACGGTGCGCGTGGACACCGCGCGGCTGGACGAGATCATGAACATGGTCGGCGAGCTGGTGCTGGTGCGTAACCGCCTGGTGCGCCTGGGCAGCAACAGCGGCGACGAAGCCATGGCCAAGGCCGTGGCCAACCTCGACGTGGTCACCGCCGACCTGCAGATGTCGGTGATGAAGACGCGCATGCAGCCGATCAAGAAGGTCTTCGGACGCTTCCCGCGGCTGGTGCGCGACCTGGCGCGCAACCTGAAGAAAGAGATCAACCTCGAGCTGGTGGGCGAGGAGACCGACCTGGACAAGAACCTGGTCGAGGCCCTGGCCGACCCGCTGGTGCACCTGGTGCGCAACGCCGTGGACCACGGCATCGAGTCGCCCGAGGAGCGCGAGGCCGCCGGCAAGGCGCGTGGCGGCCGGGTGGTGCTGTCCGCCGAGCAGGAGGGCGACCACATCCTGCTGTCGATCTCCGACGACGGCAAGGGCATGGACCCGGACATCCTCCGCGCCAAGGCGGTGGAGAAGGGCCTGCTGGACAAGGACGCCGCCGAGCGCCTGAGCGAGTCCGACTGCTACAACCTGATCTTCGCCCCGGGCTTCTCGACCAAGACCGAGATTTCCGACGTATCCGGCCGCGGCGTCGGTATGGACGTGGTGAAGACCAAGATTTCCCAGCTCAATGGCATCATCAACATCTACTCGGCCAAGGGCCAGGGCTCGAAGATCGTCATCAAGGTGCCGCTGACCCTGGCGATCATGCCGACGCTGATGGTGATGCTGGGCGACCAGGCCTTCGCCTTCCCGCTGGTCAACGTCAACGAGATCTTCCACCTCGACCTGTCGCGCACCAACGTGGTCGACGGCCAGGAGGTGGTGATCGTCCGCGACAAGGCCCTGCCGCTGTTCTACCTCAAGCGCTGGCTGGTGCCGGGCGCCGAGTGCGACGAATCCAGCGAGGGCCACGTGGTGATCATCTCGGTGGGCACCCAGCGCATCGGCTTCGTGGTCGATCAGTTGGTGGGCCAGGAAGAAGTGGTGATCAAGCCCCTGGGCAAGATGCTCCAGGGCACCCCCGGCATGGCCGGGGCGACCATCACCGGCGACGGGCGCATCGCGTTGATCCTCGATGTGCCGAGCATGCTCAAGCGCTACGCGCGGCGTATCTGATCCGGCGCGCGGGGACGCCCGCGCGCCCGCAAGGCTTTAATCAGGAGTGTTTATGGCTGTCAAAGTCCTGGTAGTGGACGATTCGGGATTCTTCCGCCGCCGCGTCTCGGAGATTCTTTCCGCCGACCCGCAGATCCAGGTGGTCGGCACGGCCACCAACGGCCGCGAGGCGATCGAGCAGGCGCTGGCGCTCAAGCCCGACGTCATCACCATGGACTACGAGATGCCGCTGATGGACGGCATCACCGCGGTGCGCAACATCATGCAGCGCTGCCCGACGCCGGTCCTGATGTTCTCCTCGCTGACCCACGAAGGCGCCCGCGTCACCCTCGACGCCCTGGACGCCGGCGCGGTGGACTACCTGCCGAAGAACTTCGAGGACATCTCGCGCACCCCCGAGAAGGTGCGCCAGCTGCTCTGCGAGAAGGTCCACAGCATCGCCCGCGCCAACCGCCGCTATGCCTCGGTCCTGAGCACGCCGAACAGCAGCGCCAGCGCCCCGGCGCCGGCCAGCAGCGCGCCGCGCGCCTCCACACAGCCGGCGCCTGCCTCGGCCCCGGCGGCCTCCGCCGCGCCAAAGCGTAAGCCCTACCGGCTGGTCGCCATCGGTACTTCCACCGGTGGGCCGGTAGCCTTGCAGCGGGTGCTGACCCAGCTGCCGGCCAACTTCCCCGCGCCGCTGGTGCTCATCCAGCACATGCCGGCGGCCTTCACCAAGGCCTTCGCCGAGCGCCTGGACAAGCTCTGCAAGATCAGCGTCAAGGAAGCCGAGGACGGCGACCACCTGCGCCCCGGCCTGGCCCTGCTGGCGCCCGGCGGCAAGCAGATGATGATCGACTCGCGCGGGGTGGTGCGCATCCTCCCCGGCGACGAGCGCCTGAACTACAAGCCCTGCGTCGACGTCACCTTCGGCTCGGCGTCCAAGGCCTACGGCGACAAGGTCCTGGCGGTGGTGCTCACCGGCATGGGCGCCGACGGCCGCGAGGGCGCGCGCATGCTCAAGCAGAGCGGCAGCCAGGTGTGGGCCCAGGACGAGGCTAGCTGCGTGATCTACGGCATGCCCATGGCCATCGCCAAGGCCGGCCTGGCCGACGCCGTGTACAGCCTCGACGACATCGGCCGGCACCTCTCCGAGGCCTGTGGCTGATGGATGTGCTGAGCCTGGTCGGCCTGATCCTCGCGCTGGTCGCCATCATCGGCGGCAACTTCCTCGAGGGTGGGCACATCGGCGCCCTGGCCAACGGCCCGGCGGCGCTCATCGTGGTCGGCGGCACCCTGGCCGCGGCCCTGGTGCAGACCCCGGTGCTGGTGCTCAAGCGTGCCCTGAGCCTGCTGCGCTGGATAGTGCTGCCACCGAAGGTCGACCTGGCCGGCGGCATCAACCGCGTGGTGGGCTGGAGCATGACCGCGCGCAAGGAAGGCCTGCTGGGCCTGGAGACCATCGCCGACGCCGAGCCCGACCCCTACGCCCGCAAGGGCCTGCAGCTGCTGGTGGACGGCGTGGAGCCGGAGGCCATCCGCAGCATCCTCGAAGTCGACCTGTTCAACCAGGAAGGCCGCGACCTGCAGGCCGCCAAGGTGTTCGAGGCCATGGGCGGCTATGCGCCGACCATCGGCATCATCGGCGCGGTCATGGGCCTGATCCACGTGATGGGCAACCTGGCCGACCCCAGCCAGCTGGGCAACGGCATCGCCGTGGCCTTCGTCGCCACCATCTACGGCGTGGGCATGGCCAACCTGCTGCTGCTGCCGGTGGGCAACAAGCTCAAGAGCCTGGTGCTGCGCCAGTCCAGCTACCGCGAGATGCTGATGGAAGGCCTGCTGTCCATCGCCGAAGGCGAGAACCCGCGCTCCATCGAACTGAAGCTGCAAGGCTTCGTCGGCTGAGGGGCGCCGCGCCATGGCCCGTCGACCGCCCCGCGAGGAGCATGAGAATCACGAGCGCTGGCTGGTGTCCTACGCGGACTTCATCACCCTGCTGTTCGCCTTCTTCGTGGTCATGTACTCCATCTCCTCGATCAACGAGGGCAAGTACAAGATCCTCTCCGAGACGCTGACCGGCGTGTTCAACCAGCCGGACCGTTCGATCAAGCCGATCCCGGTGGGCGACGACCGCCCGCGCACCACCCAGCAGCCCAACGACGCCATGCAGCAGGGCGGCGACGACAATGTCGACGGCGACCCGCTGACGCAGATCGCCGACGCCGTGCGCGAGCAGTTCGGCGACCTGATCGGCAGCGACCAGCTGAGCGTGCGCGGCAACGAGCTGTGGATCGAGATCACCCTCAACTCCAGCCTGCTGTTCCCCAGCGGCGACGCCATGCCGGCGGACGCCGCCTTCGGCATCGTCGAGAAGGTCGCCAGGATTCTGGCGCCCTACCAGAACCCCATCCACGTCGAGGGCTTCACCGACAACGTGCCCATTCACAACGCCCAGTATCCCACCAACTGGGAGTTGTCCACGGCGCGGGCAGCGAGCATAGTCCGCCTGCTGGCCCAGGACGGCGTCGCCCCCTCGCGCCTGGCCGCGGTGGGCTACGGCGAGTTCCAGCCGGTGGCGGACAACGCCAGCGCCGAGGGCCGCGCGCGCAACCGCCGGGTGGTGCTGGTGATCTCCCGCAACCTGGAAGTGCGCCGCAGCGTGAGCGGCGTGGGCAGCGCCAAGGCGCAGCCCGACGGCGCCCTGCGGCAGGCTGGCACGCAACCTGCACCGGTGGCTGCCAGTGGTGCGCCCGCGGCCGGAGGCGTCAATTCCCCGCCGCCGGCGCCGACTCCTGGAAGCTGAGAAAGATGAAGTACATGAACCGAGCATACGGACCGGGGAGAGCAGCATGAAAGTCTGGGCGGTAGCCAACCAGAAGGGCGGCGTCGGCAAGACCACCTCGTCCATCGCCCTGGCCGGCCTGCTGGCCGACGCCGGTAAGCGCGTGGTGGTGGTCGATCTCGACCCCCACGGCTCCATGACCAGCTACTTCGGGCACGATCCGGACACCCTGGAGCACAGCGTCTTCGACCTGTTCCAGCACCAGGGCGCGGTGCCCGAGGGCCTGCCGCGGCAACTGCTGCTGCCCACCAGCCACGAGAAGATCGCCCTGCTGCCGTCGAGCACTGCCCTGGCCACCCTGGAGCGCCAGTCGCCCGGGCAGAACGGCCTGGGCCTGGTGATCTCCAAGGCCCTGGCGCAGCTGTGGCAGGACTTCGACCACGCCATCATCGACAGCCCGCCGCTGCTGGGCGTGCTGATGGTCAACGCCATGGCCGCCAGCCAGCACCTGGTGATCCCGGTGCAGACCGAGTTCCTCGCCCTGAAGGGCCTGGAACGCATGGTCAACACCCTCAACATGGTCAACCGCTCGCGGCGCCAGGCGCTGCCCTTCAGCATAGTGCCGACGCTGTTCGACCGCCGCACCCAGGCCTCCATCGGCGCCCTGCGCATGCTGCGCGACACCTACCCGGAGACCCTCTGGCCGGCGTTCATCCCGATCGACACCCGCCTGCGCGACGCCAGCCGCCACGGCGTGGTGCCGTCGCGCCACGACGCCAACAGCCGCGGGGTGATCGCCTACCGCGCGCTGCTCAAGCACCTGCTCGGCCAGGTGCCGGCGAGCCAGGTGGCCTGAGCGATGTTTTTCCGACGGCTGCCTTCAAGTCCGGGCCCGGTCCAGCCGATAGACTGGGTGAACCCTTTGCGCGGATTTTCTGCATGAGCCGCTCCGCTACCGCCACACGCCCCCAGCTCGCGCTGCAGTCCTACCTGGACGCGCTGCTGCAGGAGGCCACATTCGACGATTTCGAGGTCGAGGCGCCGGCCCCCGCGCCGGTCGCCCCGGCCCTGGCCGCCGTGCCGGCGCCTGCATCGGAGCCGGTCGCCGAGCCCGTCAGCAGCGTCAGCCTCGACGAGTTCGAGGCCGCGGTGCTCGAGGAACAGGTGCGCGATGCCCACCGCGTCACCCGCGCCGCTGTCCCGCTGCCGCTGGCCGAGGCGCCGCTGCCCGTCGCGCCGGTGGTCGAAGCCGCGCCGCCGGTGGAGGCTGCCGACGAGGTGATCGACCTGCACCGCCCGGGCAGCGCGCAGATGCCCCCGGCGCCGCTGGCGCTGCTCGACGACGGCCGCCCGGAGTGGGCCGCCGAGCCCTTCGAGTGCCTGCTGTTCGACGTCGCCGGGCTGACCCTGGCGGTGCCGCTGGTGTGCCTGGGCTCGATCTACCCGCTGGCCGGCAAGGAGCTGACGCCGCTGTTCGGCCAGCCGGACTGGTTCCTCGGCATCCTGCCCAGCCAGTCGGGCAACCTGAAGGTGCTGGACACCGCGCGCTGGGTGATGCCCGAGCGCTACCGCGACGACTACCGCGAGGGCCTGCAGTACGTGATCTCCGTGCAGGGCTACGAGTGGGGCCTGGCGGTGCACCAGGTCAGCCGCTCGGTGCGCCTGGACCCGTCCGAGGTGAAATGGCGCAGCCAGCGCCAGCAACGCCCGTGGCTGGCCGGCACGGTGATCGAACAGATGTGCGCGCTGCTCGACGTCTCGGCCCTGGCCGGGCTGATCGACAGCGGCGCGCTCCGCAGCCAGGCCCGTCACTGACGGGCCGGCAACGCAATTGAACGACAACCGCCGCGCTACCCTTCAAGCGTGGCCGAACACGAGAGGCTAGGGATATGAACAAGACGTCTGCGCAAGGTGCTGAGGATCCGATCCTGCAGTGGGTCACCTTCCGTCTGGACAACGAGACCTACGGCATCAACGTGATGCAGGTCCAGGAAGTGCTGCGCTACACCGAGATCGCCCCGGTGCCGGGCGCGCCCAGCTACGTGCTGGGGATCATCAACCTGCGCGGCAACGTGGTCACCGTCATCGACACCCGCCAGCGCTTCGGCCTGGCCCCGGCGCCGGTCTCGGACAACACCCGCATCGTCATCATCGAGGCGGACAAGCAGGTGGTGGGCATCCTGGTCGACAGCGTCGCCGAGGTGGTCTACCTGCGCCAGTCGGAGATCGAGACCGCGCCCAACGTCGGCAACGACGAGTCGGCCAAGTTCATCCAGGGCGTGTGCAACAAGAACGGCGAGCTGCTGATCCTGGTCGAGCTGGACAAGATGATGACCGAGGAAGAGTGGTCGGAGCTGGAGAGCATCTGAGGTGCTCGAACTCGTCATCCTGCTCGCCGTCGCCTGCCTTGGGCTGGGCGGCTTCTGCGCCTGGCTGCTGCAGGGGCAGCGCCGCCAGGCCGCGCAACTGGCCGAGCAGGCCACGCGCCAGGCCGCCCTGGAACAGCGCCTGAAGGAGCTGGCCAAGCGCAGCGAGGCCTACCAGCGCGTCAACGTGCGCATGGGCGAGGAGCTGGGCGAGCTGCGCAAGCAACTGGCCAACCTGCCCGAGCGCCTGGCGCGCCTGGAGCAGCGCGACCCCACCAGCCTGTCCTTCAGCCAGGCCGCGCGCCTGGCCGGGATGGGTGCCTCGGCCGCCGACCTGGCCCAGGCCTGCGGGCTGTCCCAGGCCGAGGCGGAGCTGATCACCCGCCTGCACAGCGGCCACAAGCCCGAGGAATGATGCCGGGCGGCCGCTCGGTATACCCTTAGGTGCTTTTCGGATTTGTCCGATCTCTTTCCTCAGAAGCTGTCTTTACAGTGGCTGCTGTCGCCATCTTCGAGGAAATCGCCATGTTGCCGCTGTCGCGCCGCACCCTGGTGTTCTGCCCGCATCCCGGCTGTCTGCAGCAGTACGGCATCCTGCTGAACCGCCTGGAAGTCTTCCACCTGAGCCTGTGCGTGAGCCTGGCCGAGGTGGACCAGGCGCTGTCCGGCGGGCAGCACTACAACCTGTTCATCTATGACAAGTTCAGCCTTTGCGAGGACGACCTCGCGACCCTGCTGCACCTGAGCCGCAACCCGCAGATCCAGCAGTTCCTGCTGGTCGGCAGCTTCAGCGACACACAGCGCCGCGAACTGCTGGACTGGGCCTGGAACCAGCACGTGCCGCTGCTGCAGGTGCTGGAACGGCCCTTCAGCCTCGGCCAGCTGCGCGCGGTGGTCGCCAGCCTCGTCGACTATTCCGAAGCCGACCAGGGAAGCTTCCCGGGTGCCCATCCGCTGGTTCCCAGCGAAGCCCCGTCGCTGAAGCCGGTCCACGGCATGCCGGAGTGGCCGGCGCGCGGATAGGGCTGGCGTTCGCCAAGCCATGCCATCGATAGCGAAGGCACTTCACCCCGAAGTGCCTTCGTTGTTTCTCTAGGGCCGCAACATCAAGGCCTTCGCGGCGTCCTGCGGCGCTCGCGGCGGCGGGCTCTTGCCCTTGAGGTACCAGGCGAAGGCGATGATCTCCGCCAGGGTGCGGTACAGCGGCTCGGGGATGGCGTCGCCCAGTTCCAGGCGGGCCAGCAGGCGCACCAGTTCGCCGTTCTCGTAGATCGGCACCTCGTGTTCGCGGGCGATGGCGAGGATGGCTTCGGCCAGTTCGGCGTCGCCCTTGGCGCTCAGCGTCGGGGTGTTCTGCCCGTCGTAGTTGAGGGCGATGGCCTGGCGCGGCGCAGTCTGTTTCTTCATGCCTTTTCGTCCACCCAGCGTTGTTCCAGCGCGGTGCGCGCGCCTTGTGGCGCGCGGCCTTTGTTGCAGCACAGTTCGCGCACGGTGAAGCCGGCGTCCTGCAGGCGCTGGCGCAGGTAGCCGAGTTCGCTTTCCATCAGGCTCGCGGTGCTTTCGCGTTCGGCCCAGAACTGGCTGCTCAGGCCCAGCGGCGCCAGGGTGGCCTGGACCTGCAGCGGCCCCAGCGGGTCGAGGTCGAAGGCCAGGTCGATGCGCCACAGGCTTTCCCGCGGCTGTTCCGGGTCGTTGGATTCGCGCCGGTCCTCGTGCTGGATGCGCACCTGCAGCGGCACCAGCGAATCCTCGGTGCGCATGGGCACCTCCATCTGCCAGCTGTGCAGTTGGCCGCCGCCGCGCAGCGGCTCGCTCTGCACCAGGCTGCTCAACTGGTGCGTCTGCAGCCGCGCCACGGCGGCCGCGGCCAGTTTCAGCAGGGACTCCAGGTCGTTTTCGTCTTCCAGCTTTTGCAGCATGCGCGAGGGCAGCGGGAAATCCGCCTGCTGCAGGCGCGGGCTGCCGTTCTGGTTGAGCGCGCCCAGGGCGTTGCGCACGAACGCCGGCAGGCTGCTGGCCAGGTTGGCGGCGGCGTTGTTGGCGAGGTTCGCCAGCAGGCCCGGCGTGGCGCTGCCCTGTTCGGCGGGCAGCAGCTGGCCGAGCAGGCGCAGCAGGTTGGCCTTGAAGTCGCCCGGCAACGGCGGCAGGCCCTGCAGCAGGCGCGCTTCGAGGAAGCCGCCGCTCTGTTGCAGGGCCTGGGCCAGGCCCTTGGCGTCGCTCAGCTGGCGCACGTCGGGCAGGCCGGCGAGCAGGCGCTCGACGGCGCCGCGCAAGGTCTCGGGCAACCGGTTGCCGGCCTTCAGCGCCAGCAGGTTGTCGAGCAGGCCCTCGGTCGAGGCCTGGCGGGCCTGCTGGGTGCCCAGCTGGCTGGTCAGTTCGAGGCGGTCGAGGCGCCCGGCCAAGGGCAGGAAGAGCAGGGCGCGGCTGTCCTGGACCTGGGCGCTGAGCAGGCTGCCGGCCTTCAGCGGGCGCGCCGAGTCGATGTCCAGCAGGCGGCCGGCCAGGGGGCCGCCGAGCAGGCTGAGCAGTACCCGGTAGCTGGCCGGCTGCGCCGGGGTGCCGCCCTGGGGCGTGCTGGACAGCACCTTGCCCTGCAGCAGGCTGCCCACCGGCAGTTGTTCCAGGTCGAGGCTGTCCAGCGGCGGCAGGTCGCCCAGCGCCTGCTGGGCGCTGGAGAGCAGGGTGGCGGCCAGGCTGGTGGCGCTCAGGGCGGAAATGTTCAGGGTGCTGCCCTGGGGCAGGGCCTGCGGGCTCTCGGCGGTGACCAGCGTCTGCTGGCCGCCGGCCAGGGTCAGGCGCAGCAGCAGCTGGAAGTTGTAGGCCGCCTGCTTCACGCCCAGCACCTCGGCCTGGGCGCTCTGCCCGGGCGGCAGCAGGTCGCCCAGGCTGCGGGCGAACGTGAGCGACAGCTGCGCGGCGTTCTGCACGGAGCGGCTGGCCGTGGCCATGGGGAGCGGGCGGGAAGCGCCAATCTCGCTCGGCATCTGCGTCCTTCAGGGCTTGCGGCGCATCGTCGCGGGGGCGGCGAATGCCTGAAAAGCCTTAACAAGCTGTCGAAATTGCCGGCGCCGGGGCCGGAAACAGGCGTGTATAATGCGCCGCCCGTGGCCACTATAGCGGCCTGCGCTGCACCGACTTTAGCCTGATTTCGATTTTCCCGATGGGTGCCGATGCCTTGACCAGCCCGCTTCTCGAAACCGTGGCGCTCGCCTGCGAGCGGGACTGGCGCATGCTCTTCGAGCGCCTGGACCTGCGCCTGGGCGCCGGCGAGATGCTGCAGGTGGTCGGCCCCAACGGCAGCGGCAAGACCAGCCTGCTGCGCCTGCTCTGCGGGCTGATGCAGCCCACCGCCGGGCAGGTGCGCCTGAACGGCCGGCCGCTGGAGGAACAGCGCGGCGAACTGGCGCGCAACCTGCTGTGGATCGGCCACGCCGCCGGCATCAAGGGCCTGCTCAGCGCCGAGGAGAACCTCGCCTGGCTCTGCGCCCTGCACCAGCCGGCGGACAAGACGGCGATCTGGCGCGCCCTGGAGGCGGTCGGCCTGCGCGGTTTCGAGGACGTGCCCTGCCACACCCTGTCCGCCGGCCAGCAGCGCCGCGTCGCCCTGGCGCGCCTGTACCTGGACGCGCCGCCGCTGTGGATCCTCGACGAACCCTTCACCGCCCTCGACAAGCAGGGCGTCGCCCAGCTCGAAGAGCACCTGGCGCGGCACTGCGAGGACGGCGGCCTGGTGGTGCTCACCACCCACCACACGCTGAGCCGCATGCCCAGCGGCTATCGCGACCTGGACCTCGGCCAGCACGCCCGCGAAACGGCCGGGGCGGGCGCATGAGCAACGTCTTCGGCCTGCTCCTGGCGCGCGAGGCGCGCCTGCAGTTCCGCCGCCCGGCGGAGCTGGCCAACCCGCTGGTGTTCTTCGCCATCGTCATCGCCCTGTTCCCCCTGGCCGTCGGCCCGGAAACCCGGATGCTGCAGGACCTCTCGCCCGGCCTGGTGTGGGTGGCGGCGCTGCTGGCGGTGCTGCTGTCGCTGGACGGCCTGTTCCGCAGCGATTTCGAGGACGGCTCCCTGGAGCAGTGGGTCCTTTCGCCGCACCCCCTGCCTCTTCTGGTCCTGGCCAAGGTGCTGGCACACTGGCTGGTTTCGGGGCTGGCCCTGGTCCTGCTGTCGCCGCTGCTGGCCCTGATGCTGGGTTTGCCGGTACGCTGCCTGCCGGTGCTGCTGCTGTCGCTGTTGCTCGGCACCCCGGTGCTGAGCCTGCTCGGCGCGGTCGGCGCGGCGCTGACCGTGGGGCTCAAGCGCGGAGGGCTGCTGCTGGCGCTGCTGATCCTGCCGCTGTACATCCCCGTACTGATTCTCGGCAGCGGTGCCCTCCAGGCCTCGCTGCAGGGGCTGCCGACCGCCGGGCACCTGCTCTGGTTGGCCAGCCTGACGGCGTTAGCATTGACGCTGACGCCCTTCGCCATCGCTGCCGGCCTGAAGATCAGCGTGGGCGAATGACGCCTGCCGGTGCCGCTGGAGCGGCGCCGGCACTAGAAAAAAGTGCCCTGACACACAGAGCCTGATGATGAACTGGACTTGGTTTCACAAGCTTGGGTCGCCCAAGTGGTTCTACGAGATCAGCGGACGCTGGCTGCCCTGGTTCGCCGTCGCCGCGGCGTTGCTGATGGCCGTCGGCCTCGTCTGGGGCCTGGCCTTCGCGCCGCCGGACTACCAGCAGGGCGACAGCTTCCGCATCATCTACATCCACGTGCCGGCGGCCTTCCTGGCGCAGTCCTGCTACGTGATGCTGGCGGTGGCCGGCGCCATCGGCCTGATCTGGAAGATGAAGATCGCCGACGTCGCCGTGCAGTGCGCCGCGCCCATCGGCGCCTGGATGACCTTCGTCGCCCTGGTCACCGGGGCCATCTGGGGCAAGCCGACCTGGGGCGCCTGGTGGGTGTGGGACGCGCGCCTGACCTCGATGCTGATCCTGCTGTTCCTCTATTTCGGCGTCATCGCCCTCGGCCAGGCCATCGGCAACCGCGACAGCGCGGCCAAGGCCAGCGCGGTGCTGGCCATCGTCGGGGTGGTCAACATCCCGATCATCAAGTTCTCTGTGGAGTGGTGGAACACCCTGCACCAGCCGGCCACCTTCACCCTCACCGAGAAGCCGCCGATGCCGCCGGAGATGTGGATCCCGCTGCTGCTGATGGTGCTCGGCTTCTACTGCTTCTTCGCCGCCGTGCTGCTGATGCGCATGCGCCTGGAAGTGCTCAAGCGCGAAGCCCGCGCGTCCTGGGTCAAGGCTGAGGTGGAGCGCGCGCTATGAGTTTCCATTCCTTCGGCGAATTCCTCGCCATGGGCCACCACGGCCCCTACGTGTGGTCGGCCTACGCCATCAGCCTGGTGGTGCTGGCGATCAACGTGGCCGTGCCCATCCTGGCGCGCAAGCGTTACCTGCAAGAAGAGGCGCGCCGTCTGCGCCGGGAGGCCAGCAAGTGAATCCGGTCCGCAAGAAGCGTCTGTACATCGTCCTCGCCATCGTCGCCGGCGTCGGCGTCGCCGTGGCCCTGGCGCTGTCGGCGCTGCAGCAGAACATCAACCTGTTCTACACGCCGACGCAGATCGCCAACGGCGAAGCGCCGCACGACACGCGCATCCGCGCCGGCGGCATGGTGGAGAAGGGCTCGCTGAAACGCTCGGCCGACTCCCTGGACGTGGAATTCGTGGTCACCGACTTCGCCAAGGAAGTCACGGTGAAATACCGCGGCATCCTCCCGGACCTGTTCCGCGAAGGGCAGGGCATCGTCGCCCTCGGCAAGCTCGACCAGAACGGCGTGCTGACCGCCGACGAGGTGCTGGCCAAGCACGACGAGAAATACATGCCGCCGGAAGTCACCAAGGCGCTGAAGGACAGCGGCAAGCTCGGTGAATACCAGCAGGGCGGCCAGCCCGGCGCCGCGGCCCAGGGGAGCAACTGACGATGATCCCGGAACTCGGCCACCTGTCGTTGATCCTGGCGCTGTGCATGGCGCTGGTGATGTCCTTCTTCCCGCTGGTCGGCGCCTGGCGCGGCGACCGCCAGTGGATGAGCCTGGCGCGCCCGGCGGCCTGGGGGCAGTTCGCCTTCCTGGTGTTCGCCTTCGCCTGCCTGGCCTGGGCCTTTCTGCATGACGACTTCTCCGTGGCCTACGTGGCCAGCAACTCCAACAGCGCGCTGCCCTGGTACTACAAGTTCAGCGCCGTGTGGGGCGCCCACGAGGGCTCGCTGCTGCTCTGGGCGCTGATCCTCGGCGGCTGGACCTTCGCCGTGTCGATCTTCTCCCGCGAGCTGCCCGAGCCGATGCTGGCGCGGGTGCTGGCGGTGATGGGGATGATCAGCACCGGCTTCCTGCTGTTCCTGATCATCACCTCCAACCCCTTCAGCCGCCTGCTGCCGCAGGTGCCGGCCGACGGCAACGACCTCAACCCGCTGCTGCAGGACCCGGGCCTGATCATCCACCCGCCGATGCTCTACATGGGCTACGTCGGCTTCTCGGTGGCCTTCGCCTTCGCCATCGCCGCGCTGCTCGGCGGCCGCCTCGACGCGGCCTGGGCGCGCTGGTCGCGGCCCTGGACCCTGGTGGCCTGGACCTTCCTCGGCATCGGCATCGTGCTCGGCTCCTGGTGGGCCTACTACGAACTGGGCTGGGGCGGCTGGTGGTTCTGGGACCCGGTGGAGAACGCCTCCTTCATGCCCTGGCTGGTGGGCACCGCGCTGATCCACTCGCTGGCGGTGACCGAGAAGCGCGGGGTGTTCAAGAGCTGGACGGTGCTGCTGGCCATCGCCGCCTTCTCCCTCAGCCTGCTGGGCACCTTCCTGGTCCGTTCCGGGGTGCTGACCTCGGTGCACGCCTTCGCCTCCGACCCGGAGCGCGGGGTGTTCATCCTGGCCTTCCTGCTGGTGGTGGTCGGCGGCTCGCTGACGCTGTTCGCCCTGCGCGCGCCGGTGGTCAAGAGCCAGGTCGGCTTCGCCCTGTGGTCGCGCGAGACCCTGCTGCTGCTGAACAACGTGGTGCTGGTGGTGACCGCCGCGATGATCCTGCTCGGCACCCTCTACCCGCTGGTGCTCGACGCCATCAGCGGCGCCAAGCTGTCGGTCGGCCCGCCGTACTTCAACGCGCTGTTCGTGCCGCTGATGACCGGGATGATGCTGGCCCTGACCGTGGGCGTGCTGGTGCGCTGGAAGGACACCCCGACGCAGTGGCTGCTGCGCATGCTGACGCCGGTGCTGATCGGCGCCGTGGTGCTCGGCGGCGTCGCCACCTTCCTCTACGGCGACCTGCACTGGCCGGTGCTGGCGGTGTTCCTGCTGGCCTTCTGGGTGATCCTCGGCGGCGTGCGCGACTTCCTCGACAAGGTCCGCCACAAGGGCCTGGTAGCCGGCGCCGCAAGCCTCAACCGCAGCTACTGGGGCATGCAGGTGGCGCACCTGGGCATCGCCGTGTGCGCCATCGGCATCGTCCTCACCAGCCAGTTCAGCGCCCAGCGCGACCTGCGCATGGCCCCGGGCGAGAGCGTGGAGCTGGGCGGCTACCAGTTCGCCTTCGAAGGCACCAAGCACTTCGAAGGCCCCAACTTCACCTCCGACAAGGGCACCATCCGCGTCACCCGCAAGGGTAGCGAAGTGGCCGTGCTGCACCCGGAGAAGCGCCTGTACAGCGTGCAGCGCTCGATGATGACCGAGGCCGGCATCCACGGCAGCCTGACCCGCGACCTCTACGTCGCCCTGGGCGAGCCGCTGGATAACGGCGCCTGGGCCGTGCGCCTGCACATCAAGCCGTTCGTCCGCTTCATCTGGCTGGGCGGCCTGCTCACCGCCCTGGGCGGCGTGCTGGCGGCCTGCGACCGGCGCTACCGGCTGAAAGTGAAAACCAAGGTGCGCGAGGCGCTGGGCCTCGCCGCCGGACAGGGAGCCTGAGTGTGAAGCGTGCGATCCTGCTGTTGCCGCTGGCGATCTTCCTGGTCGTCGCGGTATTCCTGTTCCGCGGCCTGTGGCTCGACCCCAGCGAGCTGCCCTCGGCGCTGATCGACAAGCCGTTCCCGGCCTTCGCCCTGCCCGGCGTGCTGGAGCCGGGCAAGACCTATACCCAGGCCGACCTCAAGGGCCGCCCAGCGCTGGTCAACGTCTGGGGCACCTGGTGCCCGACCTGCCGCTTCGAGCACCCGGTGCTGGCCAAGCTGGCCGAGCAGGGCGTGGTGATCGTCGGCATCAACTACAAGGACGACAACGCCGCCGCGCAGAAGTGGCTGCAGGACCTGCACGACCCCTACGTGCTGAACATCGCCGATGCCCAGGGCACCCTGGGCCTGGACCTGGGCGTGTACGGCGCGCCGGAGACCTACGTGATCGACAAGGACGGCATCATCCGCCACAAGCTGGTCGGCGCCGTCGACGAGAAGGTCTGGCGCGAGCAGCTGGCGCCGATCTACCAGCGCCTGGTGGACGAGGCGGGGGGCAAATGAAACGACTCCTCGCCGCGGCCCTGCTGGGCCTGAGCCTCGCCGGCGTGGCCCACGCCGCCATCGACACCTACGAATTCCCCAACGAGGCCGAGCGCCAGCGCTTCCGCAGCCTGACCACCGAGCTGCGCTGCCCGAAGTGCCAGAACCAGGACATCGCCGACTCCAACGCGCCCATCGCCGCCGACCTGCGCAAGCAGATCTACGAGCAGCTGCAGCAGGGCAAGAGCGATGAGCAGATCGTCGACTACATGGTCGACCGCTACGGCGACTTCGTGCGCTACAAACCGCCGGTCAACGCCCGCACCTGGCTGCTCTGGTTCGGCCCGGCAGCCCTGCTGGGCCTGGGCGTGCTGGTGGTGGGCGTGCTGGTGGCGCGCCGCCGCCGCAGCGCCGCCGGTCCGTCCGCCAGCCTGTCCGCCGAGGAACAGGCCCGCCTGAATCAATTGCTGGATAACCAAGACAAATGATCGATTTCTGGCTCGCCGCCGGCCTGCTTGCGCTGGTGGCCATGGCTTTCCTGCTGATTCCGCTGCTGCGTGGCCGCCGCGCCCAGGCCGAGGAAGACCGCACCGCCCTCAACGTCGCCCTGTACCAGGAACGCCTCGCCGAGCTGGACGCCCAGCACGCCGCCGGCACCCTCGACGACGCCCAGCTGCAGGCCGGGCGCGCCGAGGCCGCCCGCGAACTGCTGGCCGACACCGAAGGCGAGGGCGAGCGCCGCTCGCGCCTGGGCCGCGCCGCGCCGCTGCTGGCGGCCGTGCTGCTGCCGCTGCTGGGCCTGGGCCTGTACCTGCACTGGGGCGCCAGCGAGAAGCTGGCGCTGTCCCGCGAGTTAGCCGAGCCGCCGCACTCCATGGCGGAGATGACCGAGCGCCTGGAGAAGGCCGTGCAGGCCCAGCCGGATTCCGCCGAGGGCTGGTACTTCCTCGGCCGCACCTACATGACCCAGGAGCGCTTCGAGGATGCCGCCAAGGCCTTCGAGCGCGCCGCCAACCTCTCCGGGCGCCAGTCCGAGGTGCTCGGCCAGTGGGCCCAGGCGCTGTACTTCGCCAACGGCAAGAAGATGGCCGGCACCGCCCAGGCCCTGGCCGACGAGGCGCTCAAGCAGAACCCGGAGGAAGTCACCACCCTCGGCCTGATGGGCATTTCCGCCTTCGAGGACCAGCGCTACGCCGATGCCGCCGACTACTGGCAACGCCTGGTCGCCGCGCTGCCGGCCGACGATCCGTCGCGCGCGGCCATCCAGAGCGGCATCGAGCGCGCCCGCCAGCACCTGGCCGAGCGCGGCGAGAAGCTGCCGGAAGCGCCGGCCGCGGCAGCCACTGCCGGCGTGACGCTGAAGGTGCGGGTCGACCTCAGCGACGCGGTGAAGGGCCAGGTCAAGCCGGACGACAGCGTGTTCGTCTTCGCCCGCGCGGTGAACGGCCCGCCGATGCCGCTGGCGGTCAAGCGCCTGAAGGTGGCCGACCTGCCGGACGAGGTGTCGCTCAGCGATGCCGACGCCATGATGCCGCAGCTGAAGCTGTCGGCCTTCCCGCAGGTGGAGCTGGTGGCGCGGGTGTCGCGCGCCGGCAATGCCATCAGCGGCGAATGGATCGGACGCAGCCAGCCGTTGTCTACTGCCGGCGCGGGCGATCAGGCGGTGACCATCGACAGCCCGGACCAGCATTGACCGAACCCTTCCTGGAGGTGCGCCCGTGAAAGGCCGAATCCTCGCCCTCGCGGCCCTGCTCGCCCTGGCCGGTTGCGCCGGCCAGCAGCCCCACACGCAAGCCCCGGCGCCGGCCCCGCAACCCGGCGCCAGCGGCCAGCCGCCGGCGGCCCTGCCGTCGAACAAGCCGGCGCCGCGCACGGCCATCACGCCGAACCCGCAGAACCCCTCGAACAAGCCCCGCAGCACCCACACCCAGTTCGCCCCGCCGCCGGGCGGCAAGGGCCGCTGGGACCCGAACCTGGGCGTCTACGTGATCCAGGGGCAGAAGGACCTGTACTACCGCCAGCGCACCTACTACCACTGGGACGGCGCCTGGTACTGGGGCGTGAGCCCGCAGGGCCCCTGGACCGCCACCGACGCCAACGGCGTGCCGCCGGGGTTGAGCCGGCGCTACGCGCAGCCCTGAGGCCGGTGATTTTCGTAGGAGCGAGCTTGCTCGCGAACAGCGTTTCCCGGTGGCATGGATGTTGGGTTCAAGAGCGCCCTCTCCCCAACCCTCTCCCTGAAGGGAGAGGGGGCTGTCCTGAGCGGTCTGGAAGTCAGGCGCGATCCTTCTCCCTCGTCATTTCCGTGAACGCGGAAATGGAGATTAGGAGTGTCAGGATAACTCCGGATTTACCGCTCGCTCCGAACGGCCCCCTCTCCCTCTGGGAGAGGGTTGGGGTGAGGGAACGGTGTCAACCCAAACCCCACAGCTACCGGGAGGCACCATTCGCGAGCAAGCTCGCTCCTACGAAGAGCCGTGCCAGTTCTTGCTTTGGGACTGCCAGCCCGTAGGGCGCATAACCGCGGACGCGGGAATGGCGGGAATAGATGGGAGCTTCAGGATGACTCCGGATTTACCACTCGCTCCGAACGGCCCCCTCTCCCTCTGGGAGAGGGCTGGGGTGAGGGGGCGGAGTTCACCCCAAACACTGCAGCCGCCGGGAAACACTGTTCGCGAGCAAGCTCGCTCCTACACAACAAAAGCTCACTCCAACGTCCCATGGGGCGCGGCATCCATCACTTCCACCCGGTTGCGCCCGCTCGCCTTGGCCCGGTACAGGGCCTGGTCGGCCGTGCTGTAGAGCCTTTCGTAGGTGCTCGACACGCCGCTGGCCAGGCCGGCGATGCCGAAGCTGGCGGTGAGGTAGAGCAGGCCGTCCTTCATCGGCAGCGGGGTGTCTTCCAGCAGCTTGCGCAGCTTCTCGGCTATCACCCGGGCCTGGGGCGCGGCGGTGTCCGGTAGCAGCAGGAGGAACTCCTCGCCGCCCAGGCGCGCCACGCTGTCGCTGCTGCGGGTGTGCTTGCGCAGCAGGGTGGCGGTGTGGCGGATCACCTCGTCGCCCAGCGGGTGGCCGTAGCGGTCGTTGATGAACTTGAAGTGGTCCAGGTCGATCATCAGCAGGCTCACCGGCATCGGCTGGCGGTCGCAGCGCGCCAGTTCCTGCTTCACCAACTGGTCGAACTGGCGGCGGTTGAACAGCCCGGTCAGCGGGTCGTGGCCGGCCAGGTATTCCAGCTGCAGGTTCTTCTCTTCCAGCTCCTTGCGCTGCCGGCGCAGGTGCTGGCGCTGGCGCAGGTTGCGCAGATGGCCGAACCAGAGGATCTGCGACAGCAGCAGGCCGATGCCGCAGATGGTCAGGCCGCCCATCTGGTTGGACAGGCGCAGCTGCGGGTCCGGCTGGGCCACTTCCATCGCCAGCTCGAAGGCGACGAACAGCACGACGTAGAGCAGCGTGGCGAACACCGGGCGCAGCAGCAGGATCAGCGCCGTGGCCACCGCGCCCATGAGGAAGGGCGTGATGCTGCTGGTCACCTCCTGGTCGAAGCAGGTGATGACCAGGCCGAAGCCCAGCAGCACGCCGGCGCCCAGCAGCGCCAGCAGCTCGCAGTACCATGGCGGCGGCGCCTGCGGGCGCTGGCGGGCCTGCCAGGCGAGCAGGCCGAGGCTGAGCAGCAGCGCGGCCACCACCGCGTGGGTGAGGATGATGTGCTGGCGCCAGCCGTCGAATTCCGGGAGGCTGCCCTGCAGGTTGAGCCAGAACACCAGGATGTGCACCAGGCCGAAGGGCACGGCCAGCAGCGCCAGCCAGGCCAGGCGCCTGAGGTTCTCCGTGGCCACCGGTCGCGCCAGGGAGCGGGCGAGCTGGAATTGCTGGCGAAGGCGTTGCGGGAACGGCTGGGACACGGGGCTCGTCCTGTGCGCGATGGCATCCGGCTATGAGCATAGCCATATGCCGCCAGGCTGTCCCGCCGCCTGCCGGGGGAGCGCGGCTTTTCGCTTGCAGCCTGGCCTGGCGGCTGGGCATAGTCCGCTACCTGTCAGGCAGCACGGCGAAAGGAGTAGGACATGGGCGAACGGGTACTGCGGTTTTCCGCACAGGACGGCCTGGATGCCGAACGCGCCGCCCTGGACCAGGTGTTCAGCGGCCAGGCCGACAGCCGCCTGCTGTTCTGGCGCCCGTTGCAGCAGGCGCTGGTGATGCCGCGCCGGCTCAGCCGCCTGGCCGGCTTCGCCGAGGCCGAGGCGCGCTGCGCCGAACTCGGTTGGCCGATCGCCCTGCGCGACACCGGCGGCGAGCCGGTGCCGCAGTCGCCGGCGGTGCTCAACGTCGCCCTGTGCTACGCGGTGCCCGATGGCGACAACGAGCAGACGCGCATCGACACCGCCTACCTGCGCCTGTGCCAGCCGCTCTGCGACTGGCTCGCGGCCATGGGCCTGGACGCCGGCGTGGGCGAGGTCGACGGCGCCTTCTGCGACGGCCGCTACAACGTCAACATCGGCGGCCGCAAGCTGGTCGGCACCGCCCAGCGCTGGCGCCGCCGGCAGAGCGACGGGCGCTACGTGGTGCTGGCCCACGGCGCCATCCTCATGGAGAACCAGCGCGAGGCCATGGCCGAGGTGGTCAACGTCTTCTACCGCGCCGTCGAGTTGCCGGCCGACATCCGTGGCACCAGCCACGTCGCGCTGGACGAACGGTACGCGCAGCCCTGGCAGCAGGTCGAAGCGCTCGCCGGGCAGTTCCAGCGCCACCTGATCGACCAGGGCCTGCCGCCGGTCTGATCGACACCCTTTCCGTTCCACCCGCCCGGCCGCGCGCCGGGCCTCATCCTGCCAAGGAGCGTTCCGGCATGGAGCATGGTTCCAACTATCTGCAATCGGCGGTGGTCTTCCTCATCGCCACCGTCTTCATGGTGCCGCTGGCCAAGCGCCTGCAACTGGGCGCGGTGCTCGGCTACCTGCTGGCCGGGGTGCTGATCGGGCCTTCGGTGCTGCGCCTGATCGACGACCCGGAAAGCGTCGCCAGCCTGTCCGAGCTGGGCGTGGTGCTGCTGCTGTTCATCATCGGCCTGGAACTGTCGCCCAAGCGCCTGTGGGTGATGCGCAAGGCGGTGTTCGGCATCGGCCTGGCCCAGGTGCTGCTCACCGCGCTGGTGATCGGCGTGCTGGCGCACCTGGCCTTCGAGTTGCCGCTGAACACCTCGGTGGTGCTCGGCGGCGGCCTGGCGCTGTCGTCCACCGCCTTCGGCCTGCAGATCCTCGCCGAGCGCAAGGAGCTGGCCAGCCCCCACGGCCGCCTGGCCTTCGCCATCCTGCTGTTCCAGGACATCGCCGCCATCCCGCTGATCGCCGCGGTGTCGCTGCTCGGCGCGCGGGCCGACGAGGCCGCGCCGGGCGGCGACTGGCGCCACTTCCTCGAAGTGGTGGGGAGCATCGCCGTGGTGGTGGTCGGCGGACGCTACCTGCTGCGCCCGGTGTTCCGCACGGTGGCGCGCACCGGCATGGCCGACCTGTCCACCGCCACCGCGCTGCTGGTGGTGGTGGGCACCGCCTGGCTGATGGAGCTGGCCGGGGTGTCCATGGGCCTGGGCGCCTTCCTCGCCGGCCTGCTGCTGGCCGACTCGGAATACCGCCACGAGCTGGAATCGCAGATCGAGCCGTTCAAGGGCCTGCTGCTGGGGCTGTTCTTCATCAGCGTGGGGATGAGCGCCGACCTCGGCCTGCTGTTGCATTCGCCGCTGCTGGTGCTGGGCCTGACGCTGCTGCTGATCGGCCTGAAGCTGCCGCTGCTGTACCTGCTCGGGCGCCTCACCGGCGGCCTCGACGGCCATTCGGCGCTGCGCCTGGGCATCGTCCTGGCGGCCGGCGGCGAATTCGCCTTCGTGGTGTTCAAGCTGGCCCGCGCCGAAGGGCTGCTGGACGCCAACCTGCACAGCCTGCTGGTGCTGTGCATCACCCTGTCGATGGCGGTGACGCCGCTGCTGGTGCTGCTGGCCGCGCGCCTGATGAAGCCCGAGCCCGTGCCGGTGCGCGAGGCGCCGGAGGAGTACAAGCGCATTGAGGGCGACGCGCCGCGGGTGGTGATCGCCGGCATGGGCCGCATGGGCCAGGTGGTCGCGCGGATCATGCGCGCCCAGCGCGTGCCCTTCATCGCCCTGGACACCTCGGTGGACACCATCGAGCTGAGCCGCAGCTATGGCAGCATCCCGATCTTCTACGGCGACCCGCTGCGCCCGGAAATCCTCCGCGCAGCCCAGGTGGACAAGGCCGAGTTCTTCGTCGTCGCCACCGACGACCCGCAGACCAACATCGACACCGCGCGCCTGGTGCGCAAGCTCTACCCGCACGTGAAGATCATCGCCCGGGCGCGCAACCGCCAGCACGTCTACCACCTGCTCGACGCCGGGGCCAGCCCGGTGCGCGAGCTGTTCCACTCCAGCCTGGAGATGAGCCGGCGGGTGCTGGTGGAAATGGGCCTTTCCGAGGAGCAGGCGCTGGCGCGCATCCGCCGCTTCCGCCGCCACGACGAGGAAGTGCTGATGGCCCAGTACAAGGTCTACGACGACGCCGCGGCGGTGATCCAGACCGCCCGCGAGGCGCGCCAGGAACTGGAGACGCTGTTCGAGGCCGACCAGTTGGAAGACCGCGGCGTGGGCAAGCCCTGAGCGGGCTGGGCGCTACGGATGGACCGGCCGCGCTTCAGCCGCGCACGCGGCGGCGCGGCGGTTCGTCGATGCGGATGGACTCGCCGGGCGAGCGCAGGTCGGCGTGGGCCAGGCGCGAGCCGCCGGGGCCGTCCAGCGGCGGCGGGGCCGCGGGGCCGGCCTGGGCGCCGCGAGCCAGCAGGCCGCAGAGCAGCAGGGTGGCGAGCCGCCATGGGCGTTCGGCCATGGGGCTGCCTCTTGCCAGGGAGTTTTCCTCAGCCTGGCCTGCATGGCTCAGCGCGGGTAGAGCGGTGGCAGGCTGTTGCCCTCGGCCGTCGCCGCGCTGCCGCCTTCCGCGGCGGGCAGGGTGCGGATCGCCCGCCAGAGGTCCTCGCCTTCCCAGTTGTGGCCGCCCTCGCTGTCGCTGTAGAGCGCGCCGTTGAGGCCGTCCATGGCGTCGGACAGCGGCACGAAGCGCGCCGCCATGTCGGCCAGGGTTTCCGGCTGCTGGCGCGCCCAGGCGTCGAGGGCCTGGCGGGTGGCGTGGGGGTCGTTGGCCTGGCAGCAGCGGCGCAGTTCGTCGAGCAGGGTGCGGGCGCTGGGCGCGTTGGCCGCGGCGCGGACGATGGCCGGCTGGCGCCGGGCGCGCCACCAGAGACCGAAGCCGAGCAGGCTGGTCAGGGCCAGCAGCAGGGTCGCCAGTTGCCACGGCCAGAGGCGCTGGCCGTCGGGGCTCACGGCGCCTTCCAGCGGCGCCGGGGGCGGTGCCGCCAGCTGCGGGTTGGCGCCGACGTCCAGGCTGCGGCCGGGCAGGGTGGTGTGCTCCAGGCGGTCTTCCTGGGTGTTCCACCAGGTGATCTCGATGTCCGGCAGGCTCAGCTGGCCGGCCTGCTCCGGGATCAGGGCCTGGCGTTCCTCGCGGCTGCCGATCACTCCCTGGTCGCCCTGTTCCTCGGCCAGCTGCGGCTGGTCGGGATAGTGCCGCAGCCCGGCCGGCAGGGCCTGGGGCAGCGGCGGCAGCTGGGCGCTGGAGAGGCCTTCCACGCGCAGCATCAGGTTGCGCGTCAGGGCTTCGCCGGCCTTCGCCTGCTCCGGCTGCGGCGCCCAGCTTTCGCTGAGGCTGACGGCGCGGGCCGGCAGCCAGGGCGCGTCGGCCGGGTAGTCGGCGGGCTTGGGCTTCACTTCCAGGGGAATTTCCGGCGAGCTCACCCGCAGGCGCTTGCCGGGCAGCACGCCGAAGGTGTCGCCGGGGCTGTTGCGCGCCACCCGGGTGGCGCTGAAGTTCAGCGCCGGGATGGTCAGCTCGCCGCTGTGCTGCGGGAAGATCGCGAAGCGCACCTCGATGACGCCGTGGCGCACGCCGTTGATTTCCTTCTCGTAGGTGCGCGGCTGGCCGAGTTGCTCGACCTTGGCGTCGTCGATCTGCAGCGGGCTGAGGCTGCTGTCGTCGTACAGCGACACCGAGTGGTAGATGCGCAGGGTGAGGATGGCCTGGGCCTGCACGTAGACCGACTCGTGGTCGAGGCTGGCGTCGATGAACACCGGCGAGAGCTTCTGCTGCTCGTCCGCGTCCTCGGCCTTGAGCACCTGCAGGGCGATCGGCTGGGTCTGCCCGTTGCCCATGCGCAGCGCCGGTATCTGCAGGGCGCCGCTGCGGGTGGGGCGCAGGGTGATGATCCAGCGCGTGGTGGCCTGGGCCTGGCCGTCGAGGGTGGTCAGGCGGTTGACCTGGCGGGTGCCGAGGATTTCGAAGGCGTCGCCCAGGGGCGTGAGGTCCGGCTTGCCGAACTGCGTGGGGTCGTCGGACTCCAGCGTCAGGTCCAGGCTCTCGCCCTCGGTCAGGCGCGCGCGGTCGACGCTGGCGGTGAAGCTGGCCTGCGCCTGGAATGCGAGCAGGCTGAGCAGGATCAGGCAGATCATCCGTTTCATGGCAGGTTTTCCTGGCGCTGCTGCTGTTGGTACCAGAATTTGCGGCGCAGCAGTTCGGAGGGTTCGTCGGGAATCTGCCGCAGCCATTGTTCCAGGGCCTGGCGGCTTTCGTCGCTGAGCTTCCCTTCGTCCGCTGTGGGGGCGGGGAGTTCCGTCGAATCGGCGGGCGGCTCGTCGTCCGGGCCGGCGGCCTGCAGGCGCTCGGCGCTGGCCTGCTGGCGGTTCTGCAGGGCCGCGGAGGGGCGCGTGGGCCGTTCTTCCAGGTTCTGCTGCTGCGAAGGCTTGGCCGCTGCCGTCGGCGCCGGCTCGGTTTCGCCGCTGCGGCTGGCCTGGGAGGCATTGGGGCGCTGCTGGGCGGCGTCCTGCTCGCGCTGGCGCAGCAGGTCCTCCAGCAGCGCCTTGTTGCGCTGGGCCTGTTGCAGGCCGGGCTGCAGTTCCAGCGCCCGCTCGTAGGCGTCGATGGCGGCCTCGTACTGCTCGGCGCGGGCCAGGGCGTTGCCACGGTTGTAGTGGTCGGCGGCGCTGTCGCCCAGGGCGAAGGCGTGGGCCGCGCCGTCGTAGTCGCCGGCCTGGTAGAGGGCCAGGCCGCGCCAGCGGAAGTCGGCGAAGCGCCGGGCGGCGTCGGCCGGGCGCTGCTCGGCGAGCAGGCGCTGGCCCTGCTGGTCGGGGCGCAGCCAGAGGTCGACGAACTCGAAGGCCATGGCCGGTTGCGGCGCGCCCAGCCACAGCGGCAGCAACAATGGCAGGCTGAACAGCCAGCCGCGGCGGCCGGCGCAGGCGGCCAGCAACAGCAGCGGCAGGAGCAGCCAGTAACCCTGGTCGGCCCAGCGCTGCAGGCGCAGCACGGCGTCGTTGCCGGCGGCTTCCAGGCCGCGGTTGGCGTCCAGCAGGCCGAGGGCCCTGAGGTCGCGGTCGCTGGCGCCCAGGCGCTGGTAGCCGGCGTCGAGGCTGGCGGCGAACTGGCGCAGCCCGGCCTCGTCGAGGCGCGGCAGGAGGATGCCGCCCTGGTCGTCCTTCAGGTAGGTGCCGTCTTCCTGGGGGATGGGCGCGCCGCCGGCAGTGCCCACGGCGAGGATGGCGAAGTCCCGGCCGTGGCCGTGCAGGGCCTGGCGGATGCCCTGCCGTTCGCTTTCCTCCAGCCCGCCGGTGAGCAGCAGCAGGCGGCCGTTGCCCTGGGCGCCCTGGTCGAGCAGGCGGCGCGCCTGCTGTACGGCGAGGTCGGCGCGCTGCCCCGGCTCGGGCATGATCGACGGCTTGAGCGCATCGAGCAGGTTGCGCGCGGTGAACAGGTCGTTGGACAGCGGCACCAGGGTGTGGGCGCTGCCGGCGTAGACGACGATGGCGGTCTGCGCGTCGGGGCGCGCGCGCAGCAGGTCGAGGAGCTTGCGCCGGGCCTGTTCCAGGCGGCTGGGCGGCAGGTCGCCGGCGAGCATCCGCGGCGTCAGTTCGAGGATCACCACCAGCGGGTCGCTGCGCTGCATGGCCGGTTGCTCGACGCGCTCCCAGCTCGGCCCGAGCAGCGCCAGCACCGCCAGCAGCCAGGCCAGGCCCAGGTACAGCCAGGGGCGGCGGTCGGGGCGGCCGCTGCCGCCCTGGAGCAGCCAGGGGTGGAAGGCCGCCGGCAGCAGCAGTTGCCAGCGGCCGGCGCGGCGCTGGCGGTGCAGCAGCTTCCACAGCAGCCAGGCGAGCAGCGGCAACAGCAGCAGCCAGCCGGGGTAGAGCAGGTGCGGCCAGAGGCTCATGGGCGCCTCCACGGCCAGCGCCAGTGCTGCGCCGGCCAGAGTTCCGCGGCCACCAGCAGCAGGCTCAGCAGCAGCGCGGCGGCCAGCGGCCAGTGGTAGAGGGCCAGGGCCGGGCGCGCCTGGGTGGGCTTCTGCGTCACCGGTTCGAGGCTGTCCAGGGTGCTGGAGACGGCCTCCAGCTCGGCGCCGTCGCGGGCGCGGAAGTATTCGCCGCCGGTGAGGCCGGCGATCGCCTTCAGGGTGGCTTCGTCCAGGTCCAGGCCGGGGTTGAGGCCGAGCATGCCGAGCACGCCGCCGGGCTGCGGGTCGGCGCCGATGCCGATGGTGTAGATCTTCACGCTCTCCTCGGCGGCCAGGCGCGCGGCGGTCAGCGGCGGGATCTCGCCGGCGGTGTTGGCGCCGTCGGTGATCAGCACCAGCACGCGGCTCTGCGCCGGGCGCTGGCGCAGGCGCTTGACGGCAAGGCCGATGGCGTCGCCCAGGGCGGTGTCCTTGCCGGCGATGCCGATCAGCGCCTCGTCCAGCCAGACGCGCACGGTGTGGCGGTCGAAGGTCAGCGGCGCCTGCAGGTAGGCCTTGCTGCCGAACAGGATGAGGCCGACGCGGTCGCCGCGGCGCGCCTCGATGAAGTCGCCGAAGAGCTTCTGCACCAGGTTCAGGCGGCTGATCTCGCTGCCCTGCCAGGTGAGGTCGGCGGTGTCCATGGAGCCGGAGACGTCCACCGCCAGCAGCAGGTCGCGGCCGCTGGCGGGGATCGGCAGCGGCTCGCCGACCCATTGCGGGCGCGCCGCCGCCAGCAGCAACAGCAGCCAGAGCAGCACGAAGGGCGCCTGCAGGCGCCAGGCCGGCAGTTGCGCGCGGGCGCGGCGGCCGGCCAGGCCTTCGAGTTCGGCGAGGAAGCTGACCTTCAGCGCCGCCTCGCCGCTGTCGGCCGGCGGCAGCAGTACGCGCAGCAGCCAGGGCAGCGGGGCGAGCAGGAAGACCCAGGGCCAGGCGAACTCAAACATGCTTGCGCACCCAGGTTTCCACGGCGGCGGCGAGGCCGTCGATGGCCTTGTCGTCGAGCTTGCATTCGGCGCGGTAGCCGCCTTCCACCAGGATCATCCAGCGCGTCAGGCCGGCGGCCGGGCAGCGGTTGTCGAGGAACGCCAGCCAGGCGCGGCCGCTCAGGGTGTGGCAGCTGTCGTCCGGCCAGCGCGCCCGCGACAGGCGCTTGAGCAGGGCGTTCTGCGCCTGCAGCCAGGGGCCGGCGGGGGCGCCGCCGTAGGGCCGCGGCAGGCGCGCCAGTTCTTCCAGGGCGGCGACGCGGATAGGCTCCAGCGGCGCTTCCGCCGGAACTGGCGCGCGGCGGCGCGGCAGCAGGCGGTGGCGCCAGCGCCACAACGCCCAGGCCAGCGGCGGCAGCAGCGCGGCCAGCAGCCACCAGCCCGGCGCCGGCGGCCACCAGGGCACGGCGGCCGGCTGGATCAGCGGTTCCAGAGCGTCGAGGGGATTCACGGGCGTTTCCCCGCGGCGGGCTGTTCGAGTTGGTCGAGCAGTTGCTCGACCAGGTCCAGCTGGGTGCTCAGCGGCAGTAGCGGCACGCCCAGGCGCTGGCTGACCCGCGCCCAGCGCTCGCGGCGCGCCTCGCCCAGGGCGCGGTAGGCCAGGCGCTGTTCGTCGACGTGGGTGTCCACTTCGAGCAGGGCCTGGCCTTCGGCGAAGCGCATCAGCCCGGCGGCCGGCAGGGCGTGGTCGAGCGGGTCGGACACCGGCAGCAGGACCAGGTCGGTGTGCCGCGCCAGCAGGCCCAGCTGCTGCTCGGCCAGGTCGCCCTGGGGCGAGTGGGCGAGGGCGCGTTCGTCGCAGACGATCATCACCAGGCTGCCCGGCCGCAGCACCTCGCGGGCGCGGCGCAGGGCCAGGCCGAAGCCGTCGCCGGCGGACGCCGCGGCGCCGTCGGTGAGCAGCGCGTGGTTGGCGCGGACGATCAGGTTGAGCAACTGCAGCTGGCTCTGCTTGCTGCGCCGCGGCTTGATCTCGTGGGTGTCGTGGTCGCTCAGCACCAGGCCGCCGATGCGGTCGTTGTGGGCCAGCGCGGCCCAGCCGAGCAGGGCCGCGGCGCGCGCGGCCAGCACCGACTTCAGGCACAGGCCGGAGCCGAAGAAGGTCCGCCGGCTCTGCTCGACGAGGACGAACACCGGGCGCTCGCGCTCCTCGTGGAACAGCTTGGTGTGCGGCTCCTGGGAGCGCGCGGTGACGCGCCAGTCGATGGTGCGCACGTCGTCGCCGGGCTGGTACACGCGCACCTGGTCGAAGTCCACGCCGCGCCCGCGCAGGCGCGAGTGGTGCAGGCCGATCAGCGGGCTGCGCCGGGCCGGGGTGGAGAACAGCTGCACCTCGCGCAGGCGATGGCGCATGTCGATCAGCTCTTGCAGGCTGACCGTCACGCCGTTGCTGGCGGTGTCCGGCATCAGGCCACGGCGACCACGTCGAGGATGCGCTGGACCACGCGGTCCTGGTCGATCCCCGCGGCTTCCGCCTCGAAGGAGAGGATCAGGCGGTGGCGCAGCACGTCGAACAGCACCGCCTGGATGTCCTCGGGGCTGACGAAATCGCGCCCGGCCAGCCAGGCGTGGGCCCGCGCGCAGCGGTCCAGGGCGATGGAGCCGCGCGGGCTGGCGCCGTAGGCGATCCACTCGGCCAGCTCGGCGTCGAACTTGGCCGCGGTGCGGGTGGCCATGACCAGCTGCACCAGGTATTCCTCCACCGCGTCGGCCATGTACAGGCCGAGGATTTCCTTGCGCGCGGCGAAGATCGATTCCTGGGTCACCTGGCGTTCCGGCCGCGTCTCGCCGTTAAGCGCCTCGCCACGGGCCTGCTGGAGGATGCGGCGCTCCACCGAGGCTTCCGGGTAGCCGATCTTCACGTGCATCAGGAAGCGGTCGAGCTGGGCCTCGGGCAGCGGGTAGGTGCCTTCCTGCTCGATGGGGTTCTGGGTGGCCATCACCAGGAACAGCGGCGGCAGGTCGTAGGTGCTGCGGCCGATGCTGACCTGGCGCTCGGCCATGGCTTCCAGCAGCGCCGACTGTACCTTGGCCGGGGCGCGATTGATCTCGTCGGCCAGCACCAGGTGGTGGAAGATCGGCCCCTGCTGGAAGCAGAAGGTGCCGTTTTCCGGGCGGTAGATCTCGGTGCCGGTGATGTCCGCCGGGAGCAGGTCGGGGGTGAACTGGATGCGATGGAACTCGGCCTCCAGGCCTTCGGCGAGGTCCTTGATGGCCTTGGTCTTGGCCAGCCCGGGCGCGCCTTCCACCAGCAGGTGGCCGTCGGCGAGCAGGGCGATGAGCAGGCGCTCGACGAGCTTTTCCTGGCCGAGGATCTGGCTGGAGAGGAAATGTCGCAACGCGAGGAGCGACTCACGGTGTTCCATCGAATGCGGGTTCCTGGAATGGGGAAGGCGGCGTGCCGGAGCCGCCGGGGGCATTACTTTACTGCATCGGCGCAGGCGCGTGCAGGGTGGCGTGGCGCCGCCGCGCGGCTCCCCGCTTCCACGGGCCGACGAGGAGGCTTCCCACGGGACAAGGACGCGTTTCCGAAGCGCACTGCCACTAATTTGGGAAGCTCCTCATGGACAACGTGGAGTAGATGGACATGGAACGCAATGCTCTGCATTTCCCGGCCGTCCTGGCCGGCCTGCTGTTCTTCGCTCACCCGCACGCCGCGGCCGCGCCGCTGAGCCTGGCCCCCGGTTCCGGCAACGCCGGCCTGGGTTCCGCCGGCAACGGCGTGCCCGTGGTCAACATCGCCACCCCCAACGCCAATGGCCTGTCGCACAACAAGTTCGGCCAGTTCAACGTCGGCCGCGAAGGCCTGATCCTCAACAACTCGCCGGGCGGGGCGCAGTCGCAGCTGGGCGGCGCCATCGCCGGCAACCCCAACCTGGGCAAGGGCGCGGCGCGCAAGATCCTCGGCGAGGTCACCGGCGGCAGCCCCTCGCAGCTGCGGGGCGCTATCGAGATCGCCGGGCCGGGCGCGCACTTCATCCTCGCCAACCCCCACGGGGTGACCTGCAACGGCTGCGGCTTCATCAACATGCCGCGGGCCACCCTGACCACCGGCAAGCCGATATTCGACGGCGACCGCCTGGCGGGCTACGACGTCGACGGCGGGCACATCGGCATCGAAGGCGCCGGGCTCGACGCCCGCGAGGTGGGGCGTTTCGAGCTGATCACCCGCAGCGCCACGCTCAACGCCGCGCTGCATGCGCAGCAGCTCGACGTGGTGGCCGGACGCAACCGCGTGGACGGCGAAAGCCTGGCGGCCAGCGCCAAGGCCGACGATGGCCGCCCGCGGCCGCGCCTGGCCATCGACAGCTCGGCGCTGGGCGGCATGTACGCCAACGCCATCCGCCTGGTCGGCACCGAGCAGGGCGTGGGCGTGAAGCTGGCCGGGGAACTGGCCGCCAGCGCCGGCGACATCCGCATCGACGCCAACGGCCGCCTGGAGCTGGCGCGCCTGCAGAGCGCCGGCGGCGTGCGCCTGAAGGCCGGGGACATGCACCTGAGCGGGCCGGTCGGCGCAGGGGGCGACGCCGAGCTGTGGGCTTCCGGGAGCCTGACCAACCAGGGCCGGCTGGAGAGCGCCGGCGGCCTGTTCATGCGCCTGGGCGGCGGCCTGGTCAACCGGGGCGGCGAGCTGCGCGCCCAGAGCATGGACCTGAGCCTGGCCGGGGCGCTGGACAACAGCCGGGGGCTGATCGAAAGCCGCGGCGGCCTGCGCCTGCACGCCGCGTCCCTGAGCAACGGCCAGGGACGCATCCGCGCCCGTGGCTGGGAGGGCGGCACCGACATCGGCATCGGCGGCGTGCTGGACAACCGCAACGGCAGCCTGGAGACCTACGCCCGCGACCTCGACCTGCGCAGCGGCAGCCTGCTCAACGACAACGGCTGGGTCTGGCACGGCGGCAACGGCCGCTTCGGCATCGACCTGGCGCAGCTGGGCCTGGCCGGCGGCCGCTTCGTCACCCGTTCCGTGCTGCACATCAAGCGCGACCACTGGCTGAACAACAGCAGCCTGCAGGCCCGCGAGCTGATCCTGGAGGTGGGCGAGCTGGAGCAGGGCGCCAGCGGGCGCCTGAACGGCACCCTCGGCGTGCGCGGTAGCGGCCACGACTGGCGCAATGCCGGGTTGATCGCCAGCGAGTCCGGGCTGTCGCTGGAGCTGAGCGGGCGCTACAGCGGCAGCGGCCGGCTGCTCAGCCAGGATGGCTTGAGGATCAGTGCCGATTCCCTGGAACTGGAGCGTGGTGGCAGCCTGATCAGCGGGATGTATGCCCAGCTCGATATCCGCAACGCGCTCGTCAACCACGGCACGCTCCTGGCCTATGACGAGATCTGGCTGAATGCCGGGCGGTTGGTCAACTACGGGGTGCTGGGCAGTGGTTCCGAGTTGTACCTGGACGTGGGTAGCCTGGAGGATGAAGGGAACATGTTCAGCAATGGCGATGTGGAGTCGCATATTCCCTGGAGCTGGACGCTCTAGATCGGGGCTCCGAGCCTGATGCCGTTTCTCTGCCCGGGAGAAGCGGCCCCGTAGGATGGGTTGAGCGAAGCGATACCCATCACCCTGGCCCGATGGGTATCGCAAGCTCAACCCATCCTACGAAAAGCACCTCGGCGCGGCCTGCAAGACAGCTGCAGGGAAGCACGGGCGTAGGAGCGGACTCCGTCCGCGATTGGATTCACCGGCTACACCGGACACCCCGGTGGCACGAACGGCCCCCTCTCCCGCTGTGGGAGAGGGTTGGGGTGAGGCCCCCCGGAAAGGGACGCTTAGCCCTTGCCCGAATGAACCGCATCAGGCACCCCGAGCCGGGTTTCCCCCATTGGCCCGGCGGCTGCGCCGGGGATCGGCGTCAGGCAGCGCAGCGGGCTGTTGCCGTTGCGCACCTGGCGCATCTTCGGCGCGCCGCCGAGCACCACCGCCAGGTAATAGACCCAGGCCAGCGGGCGGGGCATGCCGGCATTGCGCAGCATCCGCAGGAACAGGCGGTCGGCGCTGGCCTTGTCCAGCGGCGAGACGTTGAGGAACTGGTAGAGCGCGTCGTGCACCAGGCTGGCATGGTGCGCCACCGGCCAGAACACCTGCCTGCGGCGGATTTCGCCGTCGCGGATGCAGGCCACGTCTTCCAGGTGCTCCCACCAGTCCGGGGTGCCGAAGATCGCCAGCCAGTAGAAGGGCGAACAACCATCCCAGGCGTAGGTGCGCGGTCGGTCGAAGTGGTAACGCACCTCGCCGCGGGCCAGGTCGACCTCGCTGTGCCCGGGGTTGACGATGATGCGCCCGTCGTGGATCACCAGCCATTCGCTATAGAAGAAGCGGCCGCGGGCCTCTTCGCAGAACACCGTCAGCGGGAAGTCGATGTAGTTGACCCAGGGGCCGGGCCTGTCGCGGCTGCAGAAGCCCCAGCGCTCCACCGAGGCTGCCCGTGCGGCACGGACACGCCGCAGGCGCTCGCGGCGGCCGACCAGTTGCGGCAGCAGCACGCCCAGGTACACCGGCAGGGCGCCGGCCAGCAGGTACTGCAGCAACAGCGGCTGCAGCAGCCAGGCCAGGCCCAGCAGGAGCAGGCCGAGCAGGGTGACCAGCAGGTTGGCGAGGTGGCGCAGCAGCGGGCGCTGCAACGGGGGAACGGCTTGCATGGCATCCTCCGTGATGTCGAGGATGCCATTGTGCCATTATCGTTGGCCGGCTTCAGTCGACCTGTCGCCATTGCGCCAGCAGTTGCCGGTGCGCCGCCAGTGCCGCGGGTTGCACGCTGGGCCGCAGGCGCAGCTCGGCGCCCGGCAGGCATTGCGCCAGGCGCGCCAGGGCCCTGGGGCTGAGGGCGCCCAGGCGCGGGTAGCCGCCGATGGTCTGGCGGTCGTTGAGCAGCACTATCGGCTGGCCGTCCGGCGGCACCTGCACGGCGCCCAGGGGAATGCCCTCGGAGATCATCGGCCGGCCCAGGTACTGCAACGCCGGGCCGAGCAGGCGCATGCCCATGCGGTCGGCGCGCTGGTCGAGGGTCCAGGTGGCGTCGAAGGCGTCGAACAGGCTCTGCCCGGCGAAGTCGCCGGCCTGGGCGCCGAGCACCAGTTCCAGCTCCGCCGGGCCGTCGTAGCGCGGTTGCTGGTGGGCCTGCATATGGCGCTGCGGGGGCGTTCCGCCGGCGGCGCGCAGTTCGTCGCCGGCCATCAGCGGCTTGCCCTGGCCGTCGAGGCCGCCGAGCCCTTCGCGGACGACGGTGGCGCAACTGCCCAGCACCGTCTCGCCGAGGAAACCGCCGGGCGCCGCCAGGTAGGCGCGCACGCCGCTGCGCGGCTGGTGGAAGGCCAGGCGTTGGCCGCTGCGCAGTTCGAAGGCCTGCCAGGGCGCCAGCGGCTGGCCGTCGATTTCCGCCGCCAGGTCGGCGCCGGCCAGGGCCAGGCGCACGTCGGCATGGGCGCGCAGGGTCACGCCGCCCAGGGGAATCTCCAGCACCGCCGCGTCCAGGCGGTTGCCCAGCAGCCAGTTGGCCCAGGCCTGGGCTTCCCAGTCCAGGGCGCCGCCCTGGGTCACGCCCAGGTGGCGCACGCCGAAGCGGCCGCCGTCCTGCAACTGGGCCAGCGGGGTGCTCTTTTCCACGTGGAGGATTTTCATGCCTGGCCCTCCTCGGCGGGCATGGGCGTGTCGTCGCCGCCCAGGCGGATGAATTCGGCATGGTCGATGGCCTCGAAGCGCACCCGGTCGCCGGGTTGCAGCAGGCTGTAGCCGTCGCGCCCGCGGTCGAACAGGCGCGCGGGGGTGCGCCCCAGCAGGTTCCAACCGCCAGGGGAGGCCAGCGGGTAGGTGGCGGTCTGGCGCTCGGCGATGCCGACGCTGCCTGCGGCGACGCGCTGCCGCGGGGTGGCCAGGCGCGGGGTGGCCAGGGCCGGCTCGACCAGGCCCATGAAGGCGAAGCCCGGGGCGAAGCCGAGGGCGAACACCTGGTAGGCGCGGCCGCTGTGGCGGCGGATCACCTCGGCCACGCCCAACCCGGTGTGCCGCGCCAGGCGCGCCAGGTCGGGGCCGACGCTGGGGTCGTACCACACCGGCAGGACCTGCTCGCGGCTGTTCTCCCCGGCCAGCGGCCGCAGGCCGTCGAGGGCGGCGAACAGGCGCTCGCGGATCGCCAGCGGCTCCAGCCGCAGTGGGTCGAAGCGCAGCATCAGGGTGGTATAGGAAGGCACCAGCTCCAGCAGCTCGTCGCCGAAGACCGCGCGCAGGCGCTGCGCGGCGGCCAGCAGCCAGGGCATGTTGGCTTCGTCGATGGTGTCGAACAGGCGCAGCATGTAGCTGTCCAGGGCGACCACTTCCAGGCGCGGCCTCATGCCGGCACCAGGGCGCCGAGGGCGGCGCGCAGCTGGCGCACGGCTTCCACCGAGCCGGGGTTGTCGCCGTGCACGCAGATGCTGTCGGCGCGCAGGCGCAGCGCGCTGCCGTCGCTGGCGCCGAGCGCCTCGCCGCGGGCCAGGGTCAGCGCCTGGGCGATCACCTGGCGGCTGTCGTGGTGTACCGCGCCGGGCAACTGGCGCGAGACCAGGTGGCCTTCGGCGGTGTAGGCGCGGTCGGCGAAGGTCTCGAACCACAGGCGCAGGCCGAACTCGGCGGCCATGGCCAGGGCGCCGTGGTTGTCGCGGGTGGACAGCAGCATCAGCGGCAGCCCGCGGTCGTAGGCCGCCACCGCGCGCATCACCGCGCGCAGTTGCTCGGGCTTGCGCATCATGTCGTTGTACAGCGCGCCGTGCGGCTTGACGTAGCTCACCCGGGCGCCCTGGGCGCGGCAGATGCCGTCGAGGGCGCCGATCTGGTAGTGCAGCATGTCCTCGATCTCCTGCGCGCTGCATTCCAGCGAGCGGCGGCCGAAGCCGAGCAGGTCGGGGTAGCCGGGATGGGCGCCGATGCGCACGCCGTGCTCCAGCGCCAGGGCCACGGTGCGGCGCATGCTGCCGGGGTCGCCGGCGTGGTAGCCGCAGGCTATGTTGGCGCAGTCGATGTACGGCATGACCTCGGCGTCCAGGCCCATTTTCCAGGCGCCGAAGCTTTCGCCGATGTCGCAGTTGAGCAGGGGGAGGTGCATGGTCGTCCTCGAAGGTCGCTGCGGCTCAGGGTTCCAGCTGCTTGCCGCGGGTTTCCGGCAGGCTCAGGGCGGCGAGGATGACCACGCCGTAGGACACCGCGGCGAAGCCGCCGATGCCCAGGCCCAGCGGCACGTGCTGGCTGATCATGCCGATGAGCATGGGGAAGAGCGCGGCGATGGCGCGCCCGGCGTTGTAGCAGAAGCCCTGGCCCGAGCCGCGGATGCGGGTGGGGAAGAGTTCGGTGAGGAAGGCGCCCATGCCGCTGAAGATGCCCGAGGCGAAGAAGCCCAGGGGGAAGCCCAGCCAGAGCATGGCCGCGTTGGGGATTGGCAACTGGGTGTAGAGCAGCACCACGATGAAGGAGCCGACCGCGAACAGGATGAAGTTCTTCTTGCGCCCCAGCAGGTCGGTGAGGAAGGCGCTGATCACATAGCCGACGTAGGAGCCGAGGATGACCATGGCCAGGTAGCCGCCGGTGCCGAGCACGCTGAGATGGCGTTCGGTCTTCAGGTAGGTCGGCAGCCAGGAGGTGATGGCGTAGTAGCCGCCCAGGGCGCCGGTGGTGAGCAGCGAGGCGCGCAGGGTGATGCTGAGCATGCCGGGGGCGAAGATTTCGTGGAAGCTGGTCTTTTCGTTGCTTTCCAGGGCCTTGGCGCGCTGGTAGACCTCCGGCTCCTTGACCAGGCGCCGGACGAACAGCACGAACAGCGCCGGCAGCAGGCCGAGGAGGAACAGCGCGCGCCAGGCGTACTCGGGCGGCAGCACGCTGAACAGCAGGGCGTAGAGCAGGGCGGTGATGCCCCAGCCCAGCGCCCAGCCGGACTGCACCAGGCCCACCGCCTTACCGCGGTCGCGGGCGCGGATCACCTCGCCGATCAGCACCGCGCCGGCGGTCCACTCGCCGCCAAAGCCGAAGCCCATCAGGGTGCGCGCGATCAGCAACTGCTCGTAGTTCTGCGCCAGCCCGCAAAGGAAGGTGAAGAAGGCGAACCACAGCACCGTCAACTGCAGGGTGAGGACGCGGCCGATGCGGTCGGAGAGAATGCCGGCAACCCAGCCGCCGGCGGCGGAGGCCAGCAGGGTGAGGGTGTGGATCAGGCCCGCCTCGCCGGTGCCGATGCCCCACAGGGCGATCAGCGTGGGAATGACGAAGCTGAGCATCTGGGTATCCATGCCGTCCAGGCCGTAGCCGATCTTGCAGCTCCAGAAGGTCCGTCGTTCCTGCTTGTCCAGGTCACGGTACCAGCCGAAATAGCTGCCGCTGCTCACGTCGAGGGGGACGGCCGGGCTCGCCTGCTTTTCCATGGGGGATCTCCGCTCTTGCGTTCTTGGAATTGTTCTAGCGGCCGGTACCACATCTTGCCGTCGCCTGGGCCCGGATTCTTCGAGGCGCGGGGGCATGCGTCCAACTAATTTATGCGGTCGCCGGTGACAAGAATTTCCGATACCCGCCCCTGGCGCGGAATTCGCGGCGCCGGCGGGGCGGGGTTATGCTTGCGCGTCCCCGTCCGGTACTGGCCATGAACCTGAAATTCCTCGAGACCTTCGTCTGGGTCGCCCGCCTGAAGAGCTTCCGCCTCACCGCCGAGAAGCTCTTCAGCACCCAGGCCGCCATTTCCAGCCGTATCGCCGTGCTCGAAGGCGATCTGGGCGTGAAGCTGTTCGTCCGCGATTCCCGCGGCGTGACCCTGACCCCCGAGGGCCACCAGGTGCTGGAGTACGCCGAGCGCATGCTCGACACCGCGCAGTCGCTGCGCCAGGCCATAGACGCCGGCCGCGTCGGCCAGGGGCGTATCCGCATCGGCGCCATGGACACGGTCATCCACACCTGGCTCAGCCCCCTGGTGGCACGTGGCATGGAGCGCTTCCCGGACCTCGAGATCGAGCTGATGGCGGACACCGCGATCAACCTCGCCGAGCAGTTGCGCAAGGGCTACCTGGACCTGATCTTCCAGACCGACGCCATCCGCCACGAATCGGTGCTCAATCTGGAGCTGGGCAGCTACCCGCTGCGCTGGGTGGTGCCCCGGGGCTCGCCCTACGACCGCGACTACACGGGGCTGGAGGACCTGTTCCGCGAGCGCGTGCTGACCTTCTCCAAGCATTCGCGGCCGCACCTGGACCTGCTCACCATGCTTCAGGCCCGCGACGTCAGCCTGCCGCGGCTGAACTGCGTGAACTCGGTGGCGGCGATGACGCGCCTGGTGCGCGATGGCTTCGGCATAGGCGCGCTGCCGCCGGCCCTGGTGGTCCAGGAGCTGGAGCGCGGCGAACTGCGGGCGCTGGACGTGGAGCCGTCGCCGCCGGAGCTGCCATTGGTGGCCTCCTGGCGCGGCGGCAGCGGCCTGGAGCTGGTGGAGCAGGTGGTGGAAATGAGCCGGACGGTGCTCGCCGACTACGCGGCCGGCGCCGGCGAGTCGCGCATCGTGCTGCTGCCTGCGGGCCGCTGAATCAATTTTTCCGATGCCCGGGGGCGGAAACTATTTGTTGGACGGCGTCGGCGCCGGCCGACTAGAACGGGGGCCTTGCCCACCATCAGGAGACCGCCGATGACCCCGGCCCAGCCCCACGATCTCGCCTCCCTGAGCCCGCTCGAACTGCGCCGGCTGATCCGCCGCGGCGACTACGCCGGGCACACCAGCAGCCTCGGCCAGCGCCACCTGCAGGCCAACATCGTGATCCTGCAGCGTTCCTGGGCCGACGAGTTCCTGCGCTTCTGCGTGCTCAACCCGCGCGCCTGCCCGCTGCTGGACGTCACCGAGCCCGGCTCGCCGCGCTTGCACAAGCTCGGCGTCGACATCGACGTGCGCAGCGACGTGCCGCTGTACCGCGTGTACCGCCGCGGCCAGCCCCACCGCGAAACGAGCGACATCGGCGAGCTGTGGGAGGCCGACTTCGTCGCCTTCGCCATCGGCTGCTCCTTCTCCTTCGAGCAGGCGCTGCAGGACGAAGGCATCGCCCTGCGCCACATCGAGCAGGGGCGCAACGTGGCCATGTACCGCACCCATATCGCCAACACCCCCTCCGGGCGCCTGGCCGGCCACATGGTGGTGTCGATGCGCCCGCTGAAGGCCGCCGACGCGGTGCGCGCCAGCCAGATCACCGGGCGTTTCCCGCTGACCCACGGCGCCCCGGTGCACATCGGCGACCCGGCGCTGATCGGCATCGCCGACCTGCAGGCGCCGGACTACGGCGAGCCGGTGGCCCTGGCCGCCGACGAACTGCCGGTGTTCTGGGCCTGCGGCGTCACCCCGCAGGCGGTGCTGGCCGAGGCCGAGCCGGAGCTGTTCATCACCCATGCGCCGGGCTGCATGCTGGTCAGCGACCTGCTCTACGGCCAGCTCTGAGTCCCGCGCCCAGGGCGCCTGTTGCGGGGGAAACTCGGCCGCCTGGGCGCCCTCGCTGCCCTTGCATGCCCGCTACCGCGCAGGCGCTGGGCCAGGCCATCCACGCCTGGCCCAGCCCGCAGGCGGCACGGATAACGGAGCGTTTCCCGGCGTGTTACCGGCCACCTTAGGCCGTGCAGCCTGCTCGTTGCCTGGTTTGTCGCTGTTACCGCCGGGACGCTGGGTAGCCTTTCGCTAGCACGCTGCTCCATTTGGTAACGCCCGCCCCGTAGTGGGGCATGTGGGCGCCGGCACTTCCCCCGAAAGAGCGGATTTTTTCCTTCCCAACGCCATTTTCAGTCGGCCTTCTTATTAATTGGCATCAAGTTTGATTACTCGTAACGGAAAGATTGTTGAACAATCACCGTGCGAGGGCTTCACCATGAAACAGCGATTTGCAGGCAAGGCGGGCTGGCTGGCGGCACTGGCGTTGCCCGGCGTACTGGCGCTGGCCGCACCGGCCATGGCGGCGGTAACCGGCACCCTGGAGGAGGGCCGCTTGAGCATCGGCTCGGACCTCACCTACCCACCCTACGCCTACCTCGAGCAGAGCCGGCCCGCCGGCTTCGACCCGGAGTTCATGAGGGCGCTGGGCAAGCAGTTGAAGCTGCAGCCGGAGTTCCGCGACACCCGCTTCGCCAACCTGGTGATGGGCGTCAACGCGCGGCGCTTCGACGTGGTCGCCTCGGCGCTCTACGTCACCCCCGAGCGCGCCCGCCAGGTGGACTTCCTGCCCTACCTGAAGAGCGGCGCCTCGCTGATGGTGCGCAGCGACGACGACTTCCGCCCGCAGCGCGCCGAGGACCTGTGCGGCAAGCGCGTGGCCTCGATCAAGGGCGGCTCGTGGATTCCCAGGCTGCTGGAGGTCTCGCGCGACTACTGCGTGGCCCAGGGCAAGCCGGCGATCCAGTCGCGGGAATTCCCCACCTCGCCGGAAGCGGCCCAGGCCCTGCTGGCCAAGGCGGTGGACGTGCAGTTCGAGAACGCCGCGGTGGCCAAGATCACCGCCGAGAAGCTGCAGGGCCGCCTGCAGATCGCCTCCCGCGAGCTGATCTACCCGGTGGTCATCGGCCTGGCCGTGCGCAAGGGCAACGGCGAACTGCTCGACGGCCTGCGCCAGGGCTTCGAGGCCATGAAGCAGGACGGCGAATACCAGGCCCTGCTGGCGCGCTACAACCTCGCCGAACCGAGCGCGGCGGACGTCGCCCAGGCGCTGGGCAACTGAACCGACGACCGGCCGAGCAATACGGAGCAAGAACATGCATTTCGATTGGCACTATGCCCTGGGCCTGCTGTGGAACGCCGATTTCTGGCGCGCGGTGGGCACCGTGGTGGAGCTGAGCCTGGAAACCTGGCTGCTGGGCATCGTCCTCGGCTTCCTGGTGGCCCTGGCCCGGCAATCCTCGCGGCGCTACCTGCGCGACGCGGCGGCGCTGTACATCTGGTTCTTCCGCAGCCTGCCGCTGCTGGTGCTGCTGATCTTCGTCTACAACCTGCCGCAGGTCTTCCCCGGCACCAGCGCGCTGCTCTCCAACCCCTACGGCGCCGGGCTGATCGCCATGGTCCTGAGCGAGACGGCCTATATCGCGGAAATCCATCGCGGCGGCCTGCTGGCGATCGCCAAGGGCCAGCTGGAGGCCGGCAAGGCGCTGGGCATCGGCTACCGCGGCGTGCAGTGGCTGATCGTGATTCCCCAGGCGCTGCGCGTGGCGTTGCCGACCCTGGCCAACGAGTACATCACCATCGTCAAGCTGACCTCGCTGGTCTCGGTGATCTCCCTGAGCGAGATCCTGCTGGTCGGCCAGCAGCTCTACACGCAGAACTTCCTGGTGATGGAGACCATGCTGGCGGTGGCCTTCTACTACGTGTTCATCGTCACCGTGTTCAGCTACCTGCTGCGGCGCCTGGAGAACCACCTCGACGTCACCCGCCGGCAGCCGCGCCCGGTGCCGGTCGGCGAGCTGCCGGCGGTGGTTTCGCGGCGCAGCGAGGCCAGCGCCGGGCAGGGCGCCTTCGCCCTGCAGGTGCGCGGGGCGCGCAAGCACTACGGCCAACTGGAGGTGCTCAAGGGCATCGACCTCGACGTGCGCTGGGGCGAGGTGGTGTCGATCATCGGCCCCTCGGGTTCGGGCAAGACCACCCTGATCCGCACCCTCAACGGCCTGGAAGCGCTCGACCAGGGCGAGGTGACTCTCTGCGGCAAGCCGTTCCTGCGCGGCGCGCGCGAGCCGGGCGGGCCGCTGGGCAACAAGGTGCACATGCAGGGCATCGTCCAGGTCGGCATGGTGTTCCAGGGCTTCAACCTGTTCCCGCACAAGACCGTGCTGGAGAACGTCATGCTCGCCCCACACCACCATGGCCACGCCGATAGCGCCGAGCTGCGCCAGCTGAGCCTGGCGCTGCTGAACAAGGTGGGCATGCTCGAACACGCCGGCAAGTACCCGCACCAGCTCTCCGGCGGCCAGCAGCAGCGCGTGGCCATCGCCCGCGCGCTGGCCATGTGCCCGGCGGTGATGCTGTTCGACGAGCCGACCTCGGCGCTGGACCCGGAGCTGGTCGGCGACGTGCTGGCGGTGATCGAGGAACTGGCCAAGGAGGGCATGACCATGGTCATCGTCACCCACGAAATGAACTTCGCCTTCCGCCTGTCCGACCGCGTGGTGTTCATGGAGGCCGGGCGCATCGTCCAGGCCGGGCCGCCGCGCGAGCTGCTGGAGCAGCGCAGCGAGCGCATGGGGCGGTTCCTCAAGGACGTCCAACTGGCCTGAGGAGGGCCGCAGATGAAAAACAAAGACGCCGGCGGCCTGTCGCTGTCGGCCCAGGTCGCCAACGAACTGCGCGAGGACATCATCGGCGGGCGCCTGCTGCCGGGCATGGCGCTCATCGAGAGCGAGCTGGTGAAGGGCTACAACGCCTCGCGCAACACCATCCGCGAGGCCCTGCACCAGCTCGGCCGCGAGGGCCTGGCCACCTACGTGCGCAACAAGGGCGTGATGGTGCGCCGCCTGGGCCTGGCCGAGGTGCGCGACATCTTCCTGGTGCGGCGCACCCTGGAGCTGCAGGCGATCCTCGCCAGCAAGCCGCTGCGCGAGTACCAGTCCGACCGCATGCTGGAGGCCATAGAGGCCGCCGAGCTGGCCCAGGACCGCGAGGACTGGCAGGCCTTCGGCACCCACAGCCTGCACTTCCACCAGCACATCGTTGGGCTGATGCGCAGCCCGCTGTTCGACGAGTTCTTCGCCAACGTCGCGGCGCAGATGCGCCTGGTGTTCTCCCTCGCGCCCAACGAGGAGAACTTCCAGCGCCCCTGGATCGACCGCGACCGGCACATCCACGACCTGCTCGGCGCCGGCCGCAAGCACGAGGCGGCGGAGGCCATGGCCAGCTACCTCGAGGATTCCGAAAACGCGCTGCTGGACCTGCTCGGCACGCCCCACTCCCTCTGAACCAGGAGACACCGAACATGTACAAGGACTATCCCGCCGCCTACCAGGCCAACAAGGGTTCCGCCCTGCAGGTGGACAAGGCGTTCTACGACCGCCTGCGCGAGGACAAGGGCGCGCGCACCCTGATCGAGCAGTTCGAGGTGCCGATCCGCACCGGCCGCGCCTGGAAGGTGCCGGCCGGGCACCTGTTCCGCGTCACCACCCCGGTCGGCCCACAGGTCGGCGACTTCAACGTGTGGAACGCCAACGACCCGCGCGAGCGCATGTGGGCCGCGCGCACCCGCCAGCTGCAGGGCGCCCACGTCAGCACCTACGACCGCCTGTGGTCGAACCTGCCGTTCCTCCGCCCGCTGCTGACCATCACCGACGATAGCCTGGCCGCCTACGGCATCGACGAGCACGGCGGGCGGGTGCACGACCTGCTGGGCACGCGCTGCGACCCCTACGTCAACAAGATGCTCACCGGCGAGGACTTCCACCACCACTGCCACTCGAACCTGACCCGCGCGGTGCTGCCTCACGGCCTCACCGAGTTCGACGTGCACGACGTGCTGAACATCTTCCAGTGCACCGGCCTGAACCACGACGACATGTACTTCATGAAGGCCTGCCCGGCGAAGCAGGGCGACTACCTGGAGTTCTTCGCCGAGATCGACGTGCTCTGCGCGCTGTCCACCTGCCCGGGCGGCGACCTGTCGCTGCCCATGTGGGGCCCCGAGGCGCAGGACCCGTTGAGCGTCTGCCGCCCGCTGGGCGTGGAGATCTACCGCGTCGAGCCGGCCCTGCTCGAAGGCTGGCAGCCGCCGCAGCGCGCGGCCTACGACGGCCTCCACGGCCTGCGCCTGCAGAAGCCCGACTGGGAGCGCTGAGCCCGCCGCGACGGGCGTGCCGGCCGGCGGCCGGCACACCCCGTTACCCCTGCATGAACGAATATGTCGCGGCTTGGTAATCCCATTGCCGCGCCGTCTCGTTAAGCTCCGCAAGTGAATCGTGACCGGGCGGTCCGGCCGCCATCCTGGATGCCTCCCCTGCCTGGATTAATGCCCAGCATCTGCTGAACTTCATCGGAAGACAGTGGCCCGGCGCCACTCCCGGAGCGATTCGCAGCTCGAGAAAGCCCTTGCTTCACCCAATGACAAGCCAAGCGGAGCATTGACCATGGCGTTCTTCACCGCGGCCAGCAAAGCCGATTTCCAGCAGCAACTGCAATCGGCCCTGGCGCAGCACGTCGGCGAAAAGGTGCTGCCACAAGTAGCCCTGTTCGCCGAACAGTTCTTCAGCCTCATCTCCCTCGACGAATTGACCCAGCGCCGCCTGTCCGACCTGGTCGGCTGCACCCTGTCCTCCTGGCGCCTGCTGGAGCGCTTCGACCCGGCCGAGCCGGAAGTGCGCGTGTACAACCCCGACTACGAGAAGCACGGCTGGCAGTCCACGCACACCGCCGTGCAGGTGCTGCACCCGGACCAGCCGTTCCTGGTCGACTCGGTGCGCATGGAGCTGAACCGCCGCGGCTACAGCATCCACACCCTGCAGACCACCGTGGTCAGCGTGCGCCGCAACGCCAAGGGCGAGCTGCTGGAAGTGCTGCCGAAGAACAGCCAGGGCAAGGACGTGCGCCATGAGTCGCTGATGTACCTGGAGATCGACCGCGCCTCCCACGTCGGCGAGCTGCGCACCCTGGAGAAGACCCTGCTGGAAGTGCTGGGCGAGGTGCGCCTGGCGGTGGCCGACTTCCCGGCCATGCGCGCCAAGGCCGAGGAACTGCTGGCCTGGCTCGGCAAGTCCAAGGCCAAGGCCCGCGCCGAGGAGACCGCCGAGGTGCGCGCCTTCCTCGAATGGCTGCTGGACAACCACTTCACCTTCCTCGGCTACGAAGAGTTCACCGTGGTCGACGAGGCCGACGGCGGCCGGGTGAACTACGACGAGAAATCCTTCCTCGGCGTGACCAAGCTGCTGCGCACCGGCCTGAGCAAGGAAGAGCTGCACATCGAGGACTACGCGGTGGCCTACCTGCGCGAGCCGCTGCTGCTGTCCTTCGCCAAGGCCTCGCACCCCAGCCGCGTGCACCGCCCGGCCTACCCGGACTACGTGTCCATCCGCGAGATCGACGCCAAGGGCAAGGTGCTGCGCGAATTCCGCTTCATGGGCCTGTTCACCTCCTCGGTATACAACGAGAGCGTCAGCCAGATCCCGTCGATCCGCGGCAAGGTCGCCGAGGTCGAGCGCCGCTCCGGCTTCGACGCCAACGGCCACCTGGGCAAGGAACTGGCCCAGGTGCTGGAAGTGCTGCCGCGCGACGACCTGTTCCAGACTCCGGTGGACGAGCTGTTCGCCACCGCCATGGCCATCGTGCAGATCCAGGAGCGCAACAAGATCCGCCTGTTCCTGCGCAAGGACCCATACGGCCGCTTCGCCTACTGCCTGGCCTACGTGCCGCGCGACATCTATTCCACCGAGACGCGGATCAAGATCGAGCAGGTCCTGCGCGAGCGCCTGAAGGCCAGCGACTGCGAGTTCTGGACCTTCTTCTCCGAATCGACCCTGGCCCGCGTGCAGTTCATCCTGCGGGTGGACCCGAAGACGCGCATCGACATCGACACCAAGCTGCTCGAGGAAGAGGCCATCCAGGCCTGCCGTTCCTGGCAGGACGACTACGCCGCGCTGGTGGTGGAGAACTTTGGCGAAGGGCAGGGCACCAACATCCTCGAGGACTTCCCCAAGGGCTTCCCGGCCGGCTACCGCGAGCGCTTCGCCCCGCACTTCGCGGTGGTCGACCTGCAGCACCTGCTCAGCCTGTCCGACGCCCGCCCGCTGGTGATGAGCTTCTACCAGCCGCTGGCGCAGAGCGAACAGCAGCTGCACTGCAAGCTGTACCACGCCGACGCGCCGCTGGCGCTGTCCGACGTGCTGCCGATCCTGGAGAACCTCGGCCTGCGCGTGCTCGGCGAGTTCCCCTACCGCCTGCGCCACGCCAACGGCCGCGAGTACTGGATCCACGACTTCGCCTTCACCTACGCCGAAGGCCTGGACGTGGACATCCAGCAGCTCAACGAGACCCTCCAGGACGCCTTCGTCCACATCGTCAACGGCGACGCCGAGAACGACGCCTTCAACCGCCTGGTGCTGACCGCCGGCCTGCCGTGGCGCGACGTCGCCCTGCTGCGCGCCTACGCCCGCTACCTCAAGCAGATCCGCCTGGGCTTCGACCTGGGCTACATCGCCAGCGCGCTGAACGCCCACGTGGACATCGCCCGCGAACTGGTGCGGCTGTTCAAGACGCGCTTCTACCTGGCCCGCAAGCTCACCGCCGAGGACCTGGAAGACAAGCAGCAGAAGCTCGAACAGGCGATCCTCAGTGCCCTGGACGACGTCCAGGTGCTCAACGAGGACCGCATCCTGCGGCGCTACCTGGACCTGATCAAGGCCACCCTGCGCACCAACTTCTACCAGCCCGACGCCGCCGGCCAGAACAAGAGCTACTTCAGCTTCAAGTTCAACCCCAGGGCGATCCCCGAGCTGCCCAAGCCGGTGCCCAAGTACGAAATCTTCGTCTACTGCCCGCGGGTGGAAGGCGTGCACCTGCGCGGCGGCAAGGTCGCCCGCGGCGGCCTGCGCTGGTCCGACCGCGAGGAGGACTACCGCACCGAAGTGCTCGGCCTGGTCAAGGCCCAGCAGGTGAAGAACGCGGTGATCGTCCCGGTGGGCGCCAAGGGCGGCTTCATCCCGCGGCGCCTGCCGGTGGGCGGCAGCCGTGACGAAATCCAGGCCGAGGCCATCGCCTGCTACCGCATCTTCATCTCCGGCCTGCTGGACATCACCGACAACCTCAAGGAAGGCGAGGTGGTGCCGCCGGCCAACGTGGTCCGCCACGACGAGGACGACCCCTACCTGGTGGTGGCCGCCGACAAGGGCACCGCGACCTTCTCCGACATCGCCAACGGCATTGCCGCCGAGTACGGCTTCTGGCTGGGCGACGCCTTCGCCTCCGGCGGCTCGGCCGGCTACGACCACAAGGGCATGGGCATCACCGCCCGCGGCGCCTGGGTCTCGGTGCAGCGGCACTTCCGCGAGCGCGGCATCGACGTGCAGAAGGACAGCGTCACCGTCATCGGCATCGGCGACATGGCCGGCGACGTGTTCGGCAACGGCCTGCTGATGTCCGACAAGCTGCAGCTGGTGGCCGCCTTCAACCACCTGCACATCTTCCTCGACCCCAACCCGGACCCGGCGGTGAGCTTCGCCGAGCGCCAGCGCCTGTTCAACCTGCCGCGCTCGGCCTGGTCGGACTACGACGCCTCGCTGATCTCCGCCGGCGGCGGCGTGTTCCCGCGCAGCGCCAAGAGCATCACCCTGAGCCCCGAGGTGCGCGCGCGCTTCGACATCCAGGCCGAGCGCCTGACCCCCACCGAGCTGATCAATGCGCTGCTCAAGGCGCCGGTGGACCTGCTGTGGAACGGCGGCATCGGCACCTACGTCAAGTCCAGCAAGGAAAGCCACGCCGACGTCGGCGACAAGGCCAACGACGCCCTGCGCGTGGACGGCCGCGAGCTGCGCGTGAAGGTGGTGGGCGAGGGCGGCAACCTGGGCGTGACCCAGCTGGGCCGCGTCGAGTTCGGCCTCAATGGCGGCGCCTGCAACACCGACTTCATCGACAACGCCGGTGGCGTGGACTGCTCCGACCACGAGGTCAACATCAAGATCCTGCTCAACGAGGTGGTGGCCGCCGGCGATATGACCGGCAAGCAGCGCAACGCCCTGCTCGCCGAGATGACCGAGCAGGTCGGCGACCTGGTGCTGGGCAACAACTACAAGCAGACCCAGGCGCTGAGCCTGGCCGAACGCCGCGCCCGCGAGCGCATCGCCGAGTACAAGCGGCTGATGAACGACCTGGAGGCGCGCGGCAAGCTCGACCGCGCCCTGGAGTTCCTGCCCACCGACGAGGCCCTGGCCGAACGCATCGCCGCCGGCCAGGGGCTGACCCGCGCCGAGCTGTCGGTGCTGATCTCCTACAGCAAGATCGACCTCAAGGAATCGCTGCTCAAGTCGCTGGTGCCGGACGACGACTACCTCACCCGCGACATGGAAACGGCCTTCCCGCAGACCCTGGTGGCCAAGTTCGGCACGGCCATGCGCCGGCACCGGCTGAAGCGCGAGATCGTCAGCACGCAGATCGCCAACGACCTGGTCAACCACATGGGCATCACCTTCGTGCAGCGCCTGAAGGAGTCCACCGGCATGACCCCGGCCAACGTCGCCGGCGCCTACGTGATCGTCCGCGACGTGTTCCACCTGCCGCACTGGTTCCGCCAGATCGAGCAGCTCGACTACCAGGTTCCGGCGGAAGTCCAGCTGACCCTGATGGACGAACTGATGCGCCTGGGCCGCCGCGCCACCCGCTGGTTCCTGCGCAGCCGCCGCAACGAGCAGGACGCCGCCCGCGACGTGGCCCACTTCGGCCCGCGCATCGCGGCGCTGGGCCTGAAGCTCAACGAACTGCTCGAAGGCCCGACCCGCGAGCTGTGGCAGGCGCGCTACCAGGCCTACGTCGACGCCGGCGTGCCGGAACTGCTGGCGCGCATGGTCGCTGGCACCAGCCACCTCTACACCCTGTTGCCGATCATCGAGGCGGCGGACGTCACCGGCCGCGACCCGGCCGAAGTGGCGCGCGCCTACTTCGCCATCGGCAGCGAGCTGGAGCTGACCTGGTACCTGCAGCAGATCAGCAACCTGCCGGTGGAGAACAACTGGCAGGCGCTGGCCCGCGAAGCCTTCCGCGACGACCTCGACTGGCAGCAACGGGCGATCACCGTCTCGGTGCTGCAGATGCAGGACGGCCCGCAGGACATGGGCGAGCGTGTGGCGCTGTGGATCGACCAGCACCGCGAAATGGCCGAGCGCTGGCGCGCCATGCTGGTGGAACTGCGTGCCTCCACCAGCACCGACTACGCCATGTACGCGGTGGCCAACCGCGAACTGCTGGACCTGGCGCAGAGCAGCCAGCACGGCGCGAGCGTCGCTGCCTGACGCCCGCCGGCTGAGCCGGTCGTTGTTCCCGAGCCCCGCCTTGTGCGGGGCTTTTTTTGCCCGGACGTCAGGCGTGGAGCTGCCTTGCCGCTTTTCGTAGCATGGGTTGAGCCTTGGCGAAACCCATGCGGCCATGGCGATGGGTATCGCTTCGCTCAACGCCATCCTACGACGGCCCCATCCACGCCATTTCCATGTAGGAGCGCGCCCTGCGCGCGAATCGCGGGCAGAGCCCCGCGGCGCGGCCTATGGAACAGGAGAAGCACCGTCGTAGGAGCGGACCTTGTCCGCGATAGCCGGGTATATCGGCGCGGTTCGCGGACACGCCACGCCCACCTCCGAACCCTCCTGTAGGAGCGCCCCCTGGGCGCGAAATCGCGGGCAGGGCCCGCTCCTACGGGGCGGGTGGGGTCTATTGGCCGGTTCCGCCGAAGATTTCCCTTGGCTCGGTTTCGCCATCGCCGCCCAGGCTCATGAGCCTGGCCAGCTCCTTGGGCCGAAAAGGCGCCTGGAGCACGCCCAGCAACGGGATGCGTTGCGCTCTCGCCCAGCGGAACAGCGCCTGGCGCTCCTGCGAGTTGGCGTCTGCCACCGCGATGATCGAGCCTATGGCCTCATACCAGGCCAGTAGCTCCAGCGAGCGGGTATGGAGGCTCTTGCCGAGGTCGTCGACGAGCAGCAGTTCGAATCGTTCGCCTCGCTCCAGAAGCTCCACCAGCTCTTCCACCGAGCCACTGAGGACGACGCTGTAATGCCCCAGTTCGTTGAGGGCGCTCCAGTAGTTCAGCAGCGAGCCGGGGTGTATTCCGAGCACCGCGATTTTTCCTTTCTCGTGCACCCCTGGGCTCCCGGTAAATGGGAAGTACCGTAGTGCGGGAAGGCGTGGGGCAACACGGGAGGCTTCCCGATTTCCTCCGGGGATCGTCTGGAATGGGGCTCGGCGGGGGAGGGCGAGGTACGACCAAGAAAAGTCTCCTACCATAGTGAGAAAAATCAGGAAAATTCCTGGCAAGCGGCTTGATGTCTTCGTGATGCCTTGCCTGCAAACTTTCTTGCGAAATAGCAGGAAATGCGCTGCGGAAAACGAGAAATTTCGGTCGTGCCCAGGCTGGCTCATACGACGTCACATGGCGTCGCAGGCCGCATGGCTCGCGCTTCTTGCATTCCTCCCACCCAGGTTGCCCGAGACTCATGAGCAAGACTGTACTGATCGTCGATGACCATCCCCTGATCTGCCAGGCCATACGCCAGGCGCTGGCCTCCGTCGGTTTCGAGACGCTGGGCGAGACGGCCGACGGCGTGGACGCGCTGCGGATGATCGAAACCCTGAAGCCGGACATCGTGATCCTCGACATCGGCCTGGAGAAGCTGGATGGGCTGACGGTGCTCAAGCGCATCACCCGGGAGCGCCTCGACACCCGCGTGCTGGTGTACAGCTCGCAGACGAAGGAGACCTACGCCACGCGCTGCCTGCAGGCGGGCGCCAGCGGGTTCGTCAGCAAGAGCGAGCCGATCGGTAAGCTGATGAAGGCGATCGAGACCATCGCCGAAGGCTACGTATTCTTCCCCAGGGACGCGATGCCGCTGCCCGGCGGCGGCGACGGCGCGGTGGGCGACCTGGAGGACCTGACCGACCGCGAGTTGCAGGTATTCAAGCTGCTGGCGGAGGGATTCTCCAACCGGGAGATCGCCGACAAGCTCAGCCTGAGCAACAAGACCGTCAGCGGCCACAAGGTCAACATCCTGACCAAGCTCAGCGTCACCTCGATCGTGGAGCTGGCCGATATCGCCCGCCAGCACAACCTCATCTGACCGGCCGTCGGTGAAGCCGTTGCCGATCCTTCTGCGCTGCCTCGTGTGGCTATCGCTCGTGCTCTGCGGCGTCACGGGCGGGGCCTGGGCGCAGGACCTCACGCCCATTGCGCGGCAGTCGCTGGATGAGCTGAAGGTGCGGCTCACCGAGCAGGAGCGCGGCTGGCTCGTGCAGAGGAAGACGCTGGTGGTCGGCGTGCTCCACGACCCCTTGCCGCCGCTGCGCATCTTCGTCGAGCGGCAGGGACTGGAAGGGATCATGGCCGACTACCTGGTGGCCCTGCAGCGCGAGCTGGGCGTGCCGATCCGGGTGCGCCCGTTTCACAGCCGCGACGCGATGTACGACGCGCTGCAGGCCGGAAGCATCGACCTGGTCAGCAACGTCACCCCGCTGATGGCGCAGCACCGTGGGCTGGTGCTGACGCCGCCCTACGCGCTGACCGAACTGGCGCTGTTCGCCGAGGGCGGCGACCTGCGCGAATACAGCACCACCGATGGCAAGACGCGCATCGCCGTGGCCAACGACGTCATGCTGGACATGTACCGCGCCGCCGGCGGGCGCGGCATCATCCAGCGCTATCCCTCGGCGCTGGTGGCCATGGCCGCGGTGCTCACCGGCGATGCCGACGTCTTCCTGGGCGACACGCTGTCCACCCACTACCTGTCCAGCCAGCTGTTCAGCAACCAGTTGACGATCAACCAGAGCGCGCAGCTGCCCGAGCTGGCGGTGGGCTTTGCCCTGGAGCCGGGGAATACGCTGCTGCAGGGGATCTTCCAGCGCGCCCTCGGCGGCCTCACGCGCTGCCAGACCGTCAACGCGCAGTACCTCTGGGGCGACCTCGAGGGTTGCGAACTCAACGATTTCCGCAGCCGCCTGAGCGAGTCGGAGCGGGCCTGGCTGGAGCGCGCCGACACCGTGCAACTGGCCGTCAGCGAGGACCTGGCGCCCTACGCCTTCTTCAACAGCCGCGGGCGTTTCAACGGCATCGCCTCGGATGTGCTGGACATCATCCGGCGCAAGACCGGCATGCGCTTCAAGATCGTCCGCGTCAGCTCGCTGAGCGAGGCCGACGCCTTGCTGGACCGTGGCGAAGCGAGCCTGAGCATCCTGCCGGAAATCACCCCGCGCCAGCCGCCGTACCTGCATACCCAGCCCGTCGCCACCGCGCCTACCTGTTCGTGATGCGCCAGGATGCCGGCCAGGGCGCGCTGGATGCCGGCAGCCGGGCGACGGTGGCCATCGCCAGGGGCTACCTGCTGCCGGAAATGCTTGCCAGCCACTATCCGCACCTGGCGTTCAAGCAGACCGAGACCATGGGCGAGGCCTTCAAGCTGGTGCGCGACGGCAGCGCCGACATCGTGCTGGCGCCGGCCAACGTGGCGCGCTACTACCTGTCCTACAAATACGAGACCAGCCTGAAGATCGGCGGCATCTTCGACGGCCCCGGGGCGCAGATCGTGTTCGCCGCGCCCAATGGGCAGCCACAGCTGATCTCGATCCTCGACAAGGCGATGCTGGAAATCACGCCCCGCCAGTACCTGCAGATCGTCGGCCGCTGGCGCGCCAACTCGGCCACCGACGACAAGTACTGGGAAGGCGTGGCCTCGTACATCCAGCGCTCCTTCGAGGTGCTCGGCGTGCTGCTGCTGGTGGCGGCTCTGCTGATCCTCGTCCAGCGCGGGCGCATCCGCCGCAAGCGCCGTGACCTGGAGCAACGCCAGTTGCTGCTGGACGAACTGCGGCGGGCCAAGGAGTCGGCGGAAAAGGCCAGCCGCGCCAAGTCAGTGTTCCTCGCCACCATGAGCCATGAAATCCGCACACCGCTCAACGCCATCATCGGCATGCTGGAGCTGGTGCTGACGCGCAGGGACGACGCCGAACTGAATGCGCAGTCGGTGCACATCGCCTACGAGTCGGCCATCGGTCTGCTGGCGTTGATCGGCGACATCCTGGACATCTCGCGCATCGAGTCGGGCAAGCTGGCGCTGGTGCCGGAGCCTGCGCGGATGAAGGACCTGCTGGAGTCGGTGGGCAACGTGTTCTCGGCCCTGGCGCGGCAGAAACAGCTGCGCCTGAGCCTGGACATCGACCCGCTGGCCGCCGAACTGGTGTGGGTCGACGGGCTGAAGGTCAAGCAGATCCTTTCCAACCTGGTGAGCAACGCCATCAAGTTCACCGAACGAGGCGGCGTCGACGTCCGTTGCGCGGTGGCCCCGGCAGGGGCGGCGCTGCGCTTCGTGATCGAGGTCGTCGATAGCGGTGCGGGAATTCCGGCGGCTCAGCTGGACCAGGTGTTCAGGCCGTTCTTCGTGGCCGATGGCGCGGTGAACGACCCCAACGCCGGCGCCGGCCTCGGCCTGGCGATCAGCCAGTCGCTGAGCCTGCTGATGGGCGGCACCCTGGACGTGCGCAGCGAAGTGGGCGTCGGCACGCGGATGACCTTCAGCGTCAGCCTGGACCGGGTGATCGCCGAGCCTGCCCAGCCCAGGGCCGCCGCGGGCGAAGAGGAGGGGCAGGGCGCCGCCGAGGGGCCGTTGACGGTGCTGATCGTCGAGGACCACCTGCCCAGCCAGTACCTGCTGTACCAGCAGGTCAGCTACCTCGGCCACCGGGCGCTGACCGCCAGCAACGGCCTGGAAGGGCTGGCCGCGTGGCGCGAGCATGAGGTCGACATCGTCATCACCGACTGCAACATGCCGGAGATGGACGGCCACGAGATGACCCGCGCCATCCGCCGCCTGGAAGAGGGGCAGGGGATTCGTCCCTGCCTGATCATCGGCCTCACCGCCGACGCCCAGCGCGAGGAACTGGAGCGTTGCCGCGCCTCGGGCATGGACCATGCGCTGGCCAAGCCGATCAACCTGGCCGGGCTCAACCGCCTGATTCCCAAGTTCGGCGCAGGCCAGCCGCAACCCGCGGGCATGCCGTCGCGCATGGACGGCATCCGTGCGGCCATGGCCGAACAGGTGGTGCGCAGCAACGAAAGCGAGCGCGCGGCCATGGGCCACGCGCTGGATGGCGGCGACCTGCCGGCCATCAGGCGCATCGCCCACAAGCTCAAGGGCACTGCCTACCTGCTGAACCATCAGAAGCTGCTGGAACAGTGCGTGGAGGTCGAGGACCTGTGCGCCGCCAACGTGCTGTCCGACGACCTGCGCGAGGCGATAACCGCGCTGCTGGAAACCCTGGGCGAGATCGATCGCGCGTTGCGCACGAGCTGAATCCCGCGGGCGGGAAAAGTCTCGTTCCGACTCGGGAAGAGCCCCGGTCGAACCCCCGATGCGTCTGTGAGGGTGCGGAAGACCGCTCGCATAAGCTTTCCGGGTGATTCGAAGCGAGGTTCCAGCCGTCATGCCCCAGCATTCACTGAGCGCCCTGCTGCTGAGCAGCGAAACCAGCCGCCGCGCCTACGCCTCGCAATTGCGCCGGGAATGCCCCAACGCGCTCATCCTCAGCGCCAGGGACTGCCAGCACGCCCGGGCATTGCTGCAGCAGTTCGGCCCGGTCGACGTCGCCCTGTGCGAGGCGCAGCCGAATCCGGAGCGACTGGCCTTCCTCCAGCAGGCGCGGCGCGGGCGCAAGTTCCGCTTGCTGCTGCTGCTGCTCGCCGGCAACCCGGCCATCGAGCGTGGCATGCGCCACTGGGCGCAACTGCGGGGGATTCCGCTGATCGATCGGCTGGCCGACTATTCGCCGGCGCTGGGCATGCTGGATGCCGATGTCGTTGCCGAACCGCCCAGCGCCGAGGACCTGCGCCTGGGGCTCTGGCATCGGGAGTTCCAGGCCTACGTGCAGCCGAAGTTCGACCTGCGCAGCGGCGCGGTGCGGGCGGTGGAAGTCCTGGCGCGCTGGCAGCATCCTTTCCGTGGCCTGCTCGCGCCGGCCAGCTTCATCCCCCTGATGAGCCGCGAGGGGTTGCTCGACGATCTGCTGTTCGACCTGCTGGAACAGGGCCTGGCCTGCCAGCTCGAGCTGCATCGCCAGGGCCACGACCTGGCGTTCGCCTTCAACCTCAGCCTGGGCCAGGCGAGCGATACCGCCCTGATCGAGCGCCTGGTCGAGCGCCTGCGGCAGCATCCCCTGCCGTTGTCGCAATTGACCTTAGAGATCACCGAAGACGGCCTGGCCAGCGCTGGTGCGACCTGCGTGGAAAACCTCATCCAGCTCAGCCTGCTGGGCGTGCGGCTGTCCATCGACGACTTCGGCACCCAGCATTCCTCGCTGCTGCGCCTGTGCCAGTTGCCCTTCGACGAGATCAAGCTGGCCGCCGAGTTCACCCGGCAGATCGCCGACAGCGAACGCTACCGCAGCGTGGCCCGTCACGTGCTGGCGCTGGCCGGCGAGCTGGGCATGCAACTGGTGGTGGAGGGCATCGAGACCGAGTCGCAGCGTCATTGCCTGGTGGAAATGGGCGTGCGCACCGGCCAGGGCTACCTGCGTGCCAAACCCTTGAGGGCGGATCTTCTGGAAAGCTGGCTGAAGTTGCAGGGCTCGGGCTTCGCCGCCTGAGATCGATGAACCGGCGCAGGGACTTGGCCCTGCGCGACGGGGTCAGTTGTATTCGAGAATGTAATTGAGCACGGCGTTGGCCTTGCCTCCTCCGACCGGCTCCTTTCCCTTGCGCACGTATTGCGCCCTGATCGGCAGGCGGAAGAGCTCGCCCTTGGGTTCGCTGCGGATCCACTTCATGTCCAACGCGCCAGCACTGGTGAAAGGCAGTTTTACGCTAGGGTTGTCGGTGGTCAGCGCAATTTCCACGCCCTGGGCGCCGCCCGGCGTCAGGTTCAGGCGGCCAGGGCCATCCGAGCTGCCTTCGAAATAGACCTTGACCGGTAGCTTCGAGCCGGCAGGCAAGCCACTGCACAGTACGTCGAAGTTGAAGTTCTGGGCCGCCTCCTGCTGACCCAGCCCGCTGGCCATTACCCGCCCCATGGGGATATTGAGCATCTTGACGCCCGTGCAGCCGGAAAAGTAGTCATCGTTGATCAGGTTGATCTGGCCGGTGAGCCTGATTTCCGCGGCAGTCCAGCCGTTCACTGTGAACGTTACCGTGTGGTTCAGCTGGAGGGTGCCTCCTGCCACTTCACGAGCTGTACGGACCAACAGGAGCCTCTGCCTCCTAATGAGCTCGACTGTTGAAGTCGGTGAGTTCTCGAGTTCACCGCCTCTGCCCAGCCCGTACCAAAGGAACTTAATACCCACTCCGGGCAAGTTGGTCTCATACACATCGTCGAAGACTCCCACTTTGGTCCCTTCCCCGATGTCCGAATACTGCCAATAGACACGAGGAACGCTCATGGCACATTGGACTTCCTCTAAACCGGTATAGGGGATGAGGGACACAGTGATAGCCGGCGACAACAGCTCGCCGATAGCTGCGTTTCTTCTCAGATGCACTGAGTCCTGCTGCATAGTGTTCTTGATACGAATCTGCTGGTCATTCTTGTTGGGGTACCAGTAACAGAGGCCGGCGGCGTGGGCCGTATCGATGCCTAGCGCGCCCAGGATGATCAAGAAAAGGAGAACGGCTTTCTTCATGGATTTGCTCCGTCGCTGGATTGAACGCCGCAGACGAGCTTCACCTGGTCGTAGGTCAGGGATGCGTCCCTGCGGGGCAGCGTGTAGGGCGCTGAGCAGGTGCCATCGGCCCAGCTGACGGTCAGCCGGCCCTGGTCCTCGAGACCGAACACCAGGGCGCGGGACTGGTTGTCGACCACGGCCAGCAGCTTGCCGCTGGCGTCGGACACCTGGGCGCCGAAGGGCAGCTTGCGGCCGTCGGCCAGGCTCAGGTCGAGTTGCACGCGGCGGCCGGAGGCCGCGGCGAAACGCGCCTTGACCACCGCGCCGCGGCGCGGCACCACGCGTTGCGAGGTCTCGTCGACGTCCACGTCGACGCCCAGGGTCTGGGTGTCGAGGTTCAGGTAGTTGTAGCGGTAGGGCTGCACGTAGCCTTCCACGGTGTAGCCGGCGCCATCCGTGCGCGCGGTCGAGCCGCCGATGCCCACGCCTTTCACCCCGGGCACTTCCACCAGCGCGAAGGTTTCGCCCACGGGCTGGCTGAAGGTCACGCCACCGCTATGGGCCACCATGGAGCCGGAGGCGGTGAGGTCCAGGTGGCGCGAGTCGCCGGACTTCGAATAGTTGCCGGCGAGCTTGGCCGAGGGTGCGTCCCAGGCTAGGCCGACGCTGCTCGAGTGTTCGCTGCCGTACTGCCCGGTCTGAGCCGAGTAGGACAGGGTGCTGGCGTTGTCGAGGTAGCCGGAGACGCCAGCCTGCAGGCTGTCGTCGCCGCGGCTGCTGCTCGTGTAGCTGCTGTAGAGGCGTTGCGAGTGCGGGCGCGAACCGAAGGGGATGCTCACCGAGAAGGACAACTGGTTGTCCGTGTCGGCCGAGCCTCCCGCGCTCCGGGTATGCGAGGCGGAAATGCTGTAGCTGACTTCCCCGAGGTTACCGCTGTAGCCCAGTTGCAGGCGCTGCATGTTGCCGCTGCGGTCCCAGTAGTTGGTTTCGCCGGCGCTGAGGAAGAGCGAGCCATAGTTGCCCAGCGTCTGGTTGATGTTGAGGTCGAGGCGGTTTTTCGGACGGCCCCTGGCGAAGCTCTGGTGGTCGACCTCACCCATTTCCTGGATGTGATCGCTCAGGGTGCGGTAGCCCGCTGTCGAATAGCGGTAGCCGACCATGGTGAAGGTGGTGTTGGTGCTGTTGAGTGTCTTGGAGTAGAGGAAGCGTGCGCTCTGGCCACTGGTGGCCTTGCCGTGGTCGGGCCGCGAGTGGCTGTTAGTCACGTCCAGCGAGGTCCCGCCCAGGGGGGTGTTGAGCCCTAGGCCGAGGTTGAATGCCGTGTAGCCGTCGGCGCCGAGCATGCCGCCGTAGGTGGTCAGGTTGTCGGTCGCGCCATAGACCGCCGTGCCCTGCAGCAGGTGCGGCGATTCCGAGCTGTCGTTGTCGTACTTGCCCAGCGACAGGCTGTACTGGAAGGTGCCGCGGCGGACCATCACCGGCAGGTAGGAATAGGCCTGGGTGAATTTGCGCTTGCGCCCGTCGGATTCGATGACGGTGATTTCCAGGTCGCCGTTGGAGCCGCCGGGGTAGATGTCGCGGATCTCGAAGGCGCCCGGGGACACGCTGGTGGAATAGATCACGTAGCCGTTCTGGCGCACTTCCACGGTCGCGTGGCTTTCGGCGATGCCACGCACCACCGGCGCATAGCCGGCCTCGTTGTCGGGCAGCATGCCGACGTCCGAGCCGAGCTGGACGCCGCGGAAGCGGCTGCTGTCGAAGATGTCGCCACTGGTGTACAGCTGGCCGATGGCGAAGCGGCCCTTGAGGGCGGTGACGTCGTGCTCCAGGTAGGTGCGATTGCTGGAGAAGTTGCGTGAGACGCCGGTGCTCTGGCTGATCGACGACTCGTTACGCAGGCGCCACTGGCCGAGGTTGAAGCCGTTGCGCAGCCCCAGGTAGCCATAGTCGCTGCGCGTGCCGTAGCCGCTGTTGCGGCTGAGGCTCAACTGGTAGTTGCTGAAGAACGCGGTCACGCCATCGTCCCACAGTGACGGGTCGACGTAACCGCGCGAGCGGCGCTTGATATAGGCCTGGGGCACGCTGAGGTAAAGCGCCAGTTTCGAGACGTCCATCTCGACGGACGCCCCCTCGATGCGCGGCAGGGCGACCGGTTCGGCATCGCCGCTATCAATGGGAACGATGCCTTCCTTCTTCAGGCGCTCCACGTCCACACCGATCTCGCGCAGCAGGCCGAGGCTCAGGATCGGCTGCGCATCGTCTTTTTCGGCCTTCCCGTCGGCCTTGAAGGCGATGTCCTGGCGGCGCTCCAGGCGCTGGTTCAGGTAGAGGTCGACGCTGTAGGTCCCCGGCAGCATGCCGTTGCTTTTCTCGAAGAAACGCAGATCCACCTGGGCACCCTTGTCCTTGAGGAACATTGGGTTGAATTGCGTGGCGGATACCGAGGTCGCACCTAGCAGGCTGACGGCGGCCAAGTAAGGGAATCCTTTGTTGAAACGCATCCTGGCGTCCTTTCTGCTCGGTTTCTTCCTGATGTTTTTCATCTTTCTGGAAAGGAGTGGGCGCCCTGTCGAAACAGTATTTTTCTGCGCAGAAAGCCCCATGGGCGCGATATCCCATGAAGTACATGAGGAGTGGGGTGAAGAGGATTTAAAAACGCGTCAGAGTTGAATCGCGGCCTTGTGTTTTATCAAGGCGCCATAATCGTTGATGGACTCCCAGTGAACTTCCGCGGTATCTCGGAGCGTTTTCGGAAGATCTTTGATCTTTATCTTTTCGCTACTGCGCGGACTTATCATCGCGGCCTCGACCGGATATTCCTTCTGCCCGGCAATGACCTTCACCTGGCCGAATGAAACATGGAAGGCCGAATCATTGGTGGCCTGCAGTACCCGCCCGTCGGCAGTTTCCAGGACTTTCCAGCTCAGCTTGTTCGCGGCCTCGTCGGCCGCGCCCGGCAGCCCCTTCGGCCGGTAGAAGATTTTCAGGCGCTGGCGGAAGGCAACCTGCAGGCTGTTCTCGGTCTTGGAGACCTGGGGAATCTCCTGGACGCTGAGCCAGACCACCGATTCGCGGTCCTCCGGCAGGCCCTTGCCCTGGTAGAAGATGCGCAGCATCTGCTGCTTCTTGTGGCCCAGGCGCGCCAGCGACGGGGTAATGGCGAAGGGCAGGTCGCTTTCCGACTGGCCCGGCGCAGCCTCGATCCAGGATTGGATCATGATGTCCTCGGTGCCTTCGTTGCGCACCTGGATGGAGGCTTCATGGTCGGTTGCGGGGAATACGACCCGCGTGCCGCCGACCTGAATGCCGGCCAGGCACAGGCCGGAAAGGGAGCAAAGCGCCAGCAGCAGGCTGGTGCGAAACAGGAACCCGGTTTTCATCGTTCGACTCGCAAGGTGACGGGAGCGTTGTGCGCTCCCGTTCGGCGGCTCACTCGTAGGTCAGGGTGAAGGGCAGGGTGCCGTTGGCGGTGCCGGGCTGGAGCTCGTCGCCATTGGCCACGTAAGAGGCGCGCATGTTCAGCGTTGCGCTGTACTGGGCATCCTGGCCTTCTCCGGTCTTGTTCAGCGGGGCAGCATAGAATTCGTTGGCGGACAGATTGATCAGGTGGCTGTCCGCATCGAACATGCCGATGCCCACGCCGCTGGCGGTGCCGGTGGTCTTCAGCAGGCTGTTGTTCTTCGGGTCGACGCCCGAGCCGGACAGCGGGTCGAAGCCGAACTTGACGGTGGTCAGGCCTGCGGCGGTGTTGCCGCAGTCCAGGTTCAGGTTGATCGAGGTGCCGGCGGCCAGGCCCGCTTCGGCGGAACCGCCCAGGGCGTCCATGCTGACCTTGCCGAGGTTCACGTCGATGACCTGATTGCCTTTGCTACCGCTGACGGAAGCGCCGGCGCCCCCCGAAGCGACGCAGGAAGCGGCAGTGATTTCACCGGTGAAATTGATGACGCCGTCGGCGGCCAGCACATGGTTCGCCATCAGGCAGGTGGCGGAAGTCAGCAGCAGGAGTTTGAAAGGTTTCATTGGACCGATATCCCTTAGATAAGAGCTTGAATGCTTCAAGTACGGCTCATCTTGAGCCGCGGCAAAGAATATCGGGGGCCATGCTCCTCAAATACCAGACACTCGCCAGGGATCAACCAAGAACTTTCTTGTTCTGATGGGGGCACCTGCGAAATATATGGGGTAATGGGTGCGTGGATATTTTTCTGGGCAAGACTTGAAAACTATTCGGAGGAAGTGGCTGGAGTTCAAAAGAAGGGCCGTATATTTAATACGGCAACATAATCATGAATATGCCGAGAAAATAACGCCGTTATTCTCACTGTCCCCATCGACAACGTTCAGAAGAATGGCGCGACGTCGAGGGAGCCTGATACCGACACTTTCCCATCACCCTGCCTTCCTCCTTCCACCCACAGGATCCTTTTCCGGACAGGAGGTAGTTCTGAAATATCTTGTTACTTTTATTTTCGATCCTTCAGAAGAACCGACTATGGCCAATGGCTATTGGCCATCCATCGACGGGTTTCCCGATAAACAAGAATAAATGTCGATATTTATCGGTATTAAGGCCCCCGAATGGCTTCTCCTGTGAAGTCGTAGCGCACCTCCGTCAAAAAATCGCGCTGCCAGGTTTTAGCTGTATTCGTCAATTTATTGTCTTCTTCTTGGCCGAGATGAGTGGTTCGTCGTAGGACGTCAGCGTTTTTTCGCGAACGGCAGTTGACTAAATTCTGACGGAAAGCTTTTCTTCTCGCCTCAATGTCAATAAACCGGCATGCGGCGGCTGCGTCAGTTATCGACAGAGTGTCGGCTTTCGCGCGGCTTCCATGCAGTTAGGGATGATTGCTTCGTGCTGTCCAAGACCTCCTTGTCCTTTCTCGCTTCGCAGCTTCTCCAGCGACGGCTCCCCATGGGCGGTTGCCTGGCCGTGCTGCTGCTCGGCAGCGCCTGGGCCCAGGCCGCCGAGGATTACGACCAACTGGTGCGCGAGGCCCGCGCCGGCAATTACCAGCCGGCCTTGCAGCGCCTGCGGCAGACCCCCGACGACCCCGCGCGCCTCGACGATCACCTGATCATCGCCGGCTGGGCGGGGCTGGATGAGGAGGTGCTGCAGACCTACCAGCGCCATTCCCAGGCGCGGTTGTCCAGCGGCGCCTGGGCCTCGGTGGCGCGGGCCTATCGCAACCTCAAGCGCTGGCCCCAGGCATTGGAGGCCTACCGTCGCGGCCTGGCCGCCTACCCCGGCGACCAGGTCCTGCTGCAAGGCCAGGCGATGACCCTGGTGGATGCCGGGCGTGGTCCTGAGGCGCTGCAGAAGGCCGCGGCCCTGGTCGCCGCCGCGCCGCGCGATGCCGAGCGGCGCCTGGCCCTGGCCTATGTCCACCAGCAGATGGGCGAGCCCTATGCGGCGCTGTTCCAGGTGGACCAGGCCCGCCAACTGGCCCCGCAGCAAAGCCGTGTGCTCAGCGAATACGTCGATGCCTTGCAGGCCGCCGGCCTGCCGCGCCAGGCGCTGGCCTTCGGCGAGCGCCACCCCGGCGTGCTGTCGGCGGCGCAGCGGCGCAGCCTGCAGGCCGACCGCGTCGCCGAGCTGGTGCGCCTGGCGGAAGTGTCGCCCCTGCGCGACAGCGAGCGCTTCGTGGTCGCCGACCGGGCCATCGCCCTGGCCGACCAGTCCCTCGCGCAATGGGCCGGCGACCCGGCCGCGGCACAGGAGGTGCGCCGGGTGCGCATCGACCGCCTGGGCGGCCTCTATGCCCGGGCGCGCATGGCCGAGGTGGTCGAGGAATACGAGCGGCTGCATGCCGAGGGCGTGCAACTGCCGCCCTACGCCCTGCGCTGGGTCGCCGGCGCCAGCCTGTACCAGCGCCAGCCGGAGCGGGCCGCGGAACTCTACCGCCAGGTGATCGCCAGCGAGAACGACAAGGACAGCGACTGGATGGACGACCACCAGGGGCTGTTCTACGCCCTGGTGGAAAGCGAACGACTCGACGAGGTGCCCTCCCTGAGCGATGGCCTGGTGGCGCAGCAACCGATGCGGCTGCATCCGCCGGGCATGGGCGTGGCCCTGCCCAACGACGACTGGCTGGAGGCCCGCCTGCTGCAGGCCAACGGCCGGCTGTACCGCAACGACCTGCCGGCGGCGCAGCAGGACTATGAAAGCCTGGTGGAAAGCGCGCCGGACAACTCGCGGCTGCGCACCGGCCTGGCCAGCACCTACCTGTCCCGCGGTTGGCCGCGGCGCGCCGAAGACCAGCTGAAGATCGCCGAAAGCACCGACCCGCGCGGCGTGGCCCTGGAAACCGAGCAGGGCATGGTGGCGCGCGAGCTACAGGAATGGCGGCAACTGGACCTGCTGGCCGACGACGTCATCCAGCGCTTCCCCGAACAGTTGCAGGCCCAGCGCCTGGACTACCTGCGCCAGGTCCACCACATGGCCGAGCTGCGCATCAGCGCCTACGGCGGCCATGCCAACGGCGGCGAGGTCAACGGCAGCCGCGACCTGGGCTTCGACAGCGTGCTCTACAGCCCGCCCATCGCCGACCACTGGCGCCTGTTCGGCGGCGCCGGCTACGCCACCGGCGATTTCGAGGAAGGCACCGGGCATTACCGCTGGCAGCGCGTCGGCACCGAATGGACCGGGCGCAACACCACGCTGGAGGCGGAGGTGTCGCACAACGATTACGGCGACGGCGACAAGCTGGGCCTGCGGCTGTCCGGCGTCCACGACATCGATGACCAATGGCAGTACGGCTGGAGCGCCGCGCGCCTGTCCCGCGAGACACCGCTGCGGGCGCTCAACAGCGGCATCCGCTCCGACCGCCTGGACGGCTACCTGCGCTGGCGCCAGAACGAGCAGCGCGAATGGCGCCTGGCCTATTCGCCCTCGCACTTCAGCGACGGCAACATGCGCCACGAACTCGCCCTGACCGGCAGCCAGCGTGTCTACAGCTCGCCCTACCTGGTGGCGGACCTCGGCCTGGAGGTTTCCGGCAGCCGCAACAGCAAGTCGGAGGACGTCCCCTATTTCAACCCGAAGTCGGACCTGCTGCTGCTGCCCAGCCTGAACCTGGAGCACACCCTCTACCGCCGCTACCAGACGCGCTGGACCCAGCAGGGCCAGCTCGGCGCCGGCAGCTACAGCCAGCAGCACCACGGCACCGGCGCCGTCGGCCTGCTCGGCTACGGCCAGCGCCTGAGCCTGGACGACCGCTTCGACGCAGGCTTCAACCTGTCCGCCGTCAGCCGCCCCTACGACGGCGACCGCGAACTGGACTACCGCCTGGTCTTCGACCTCAGCTACCGCTTCTAGGACCCGAACATGAGAGCCACCTACCGTTTCCTGCTGTTGGGGCTGGCGCTGCTGATCGGGGCTTGCGCCAGCGAGGCGCCCCCCTTCGTCGAGCCGGCGCAGCGCACCCTTGCCGCCAACGAGAAGCCCTGGCCGTCGGGGCGCATCCTGACCCTGGCCTACCACGAGATCGCCGACCGCGACGCCAACCAGGCCTTCATGACCGTGCGCACCGCCAACCTGGTGGACCAACTGGCCTGGCTGCACGAGCAGGGCTTCCAGGCGATTTCCGTGGACCAGCTGCTGGCCGCCCGCGCCGGCCGCGGCAGCCTGCCGGAGAAACCGCTGCTGCTGAGCTTCGACGACGGCTACAGCAGCTTCTACCAGCGCGTGCTGCCGATCCTGAAGGCCTACGACTGGCCGGCGATCATGGCGCCGGTGGGCGTCTGGCTGGATACCCCGGACCAGCAGCGCGTGGACTTCGGCGGCCTGGCGGTGGAGCGCCGGCGCTTCCTCACCCGCCAGCAGCTCGCGGAAATCGCCCGGTCCGGCCTGGTGGAAATAGGCGCGCACACCGAGGCCCTGCACTTCGGCGGCCCCGGCAACCCGCAGGGCAGTCAGCTGCCGGCAGCGGCCAACCGCCTGTACCTGGCCAATGCCGGGCGCTACGAAACCGAGGCCGAATACCGCAACCGCGTGGGCATCGACGTCAAGCGCATCAGCCGCACCCTGCAAAGCATCACCGGCAAGGCGCCGCGGGTGTGGGTGTGGCCCTACGGCGCGGCCAGCGGCACCGCCTTGCAGGTGGTCGGCGACGACGGCTACGCCCTGGCCCTGACCCTCGAGGATGGCCTGGGCAGCATCGACCACCTGGACAACCTGCCGCGCTTCCTGCTCAACGGCGACCCCGACCTGCATCACTTCACCTCGGCCATCAGCCGCGTCCAGGCGCAGGACAACCTGCGCGTCGCCCACGTCGACCTGGACTACGTCTACGATCCCGACCCGCAGCAGATGGAGGCCAACCTCGGGCAACTGGTGCAGCGCATCGCCGACCTGCGCATCAACACCGTGTTCCTCCAGGCCTATGCCGACCCGCTGGGCGACGGCACGGTGAAGGCGCTGTACTTCCCCAACCGGCACCTGCCGATGCGCGCCGACCTGTTCAACCGCGCCGCCTGGCAGCTGCGCACCCGCGCCGGCGTGGAAGTGTTCGCCTGGATGCCGGTGCTGGCCTTCGACCTGTCGCCGCAGCTGCCGCGGGTGCAGCGCTGGGACCCGCACAGCGGGCGCCTGGAGATCGACCCGCAGCAGTACCGGCGGCTGTCGCCGTTCGACCCCGAAGTACGCCGGCAGATCAGCGAGATCTACGAGGACCTGGCCGGGCACGCCGCCTTCGCCGGCTTGCTGTTCCACGACGACGCGCTGTTCTCCGACTTCGAGGATGCCGGGCCCCAGGCGCTGGCGGCCTATCGCGCGGCCGGCCTGCCGGGCGACATCGCCAGCCTGCGCGGCGATGCGCAGACGCTGCAGCGCTGGACGCGCTTCAAGAGCCGCTACCTCATCGACTTCACCCGCCAGCTCGCCGAGCGCGTGCGCGCCATCCGTGGCCCGCAGGTACAGACGGCGCGCAACATCTATGCGCTGCCGATCCTCGAACCGCAGAGCGAAGCCTGGTTCGCGCAGAACCTGGACGACTTCCTGGCCGCCTACGACTGGACCGCGCCCATGGCCATGCCGCTGATGGAGGGCGTGCCCCTGGAGCAGTCCGAGGCCTGGCTGCAGCGCCTGGTGCGCGAAGTGGCCAAGCGCCCAGGCGCCTTGCAGCGCAGCGTCTTCGAACTGCAGGCGCGCGACTGGCGCGAGGGGCGCGAGGCGCCCATCGACGCCGCGCAGTTGCGGCGCTGGATGCACCGCCTGCAGTGGGAGGGCGTGCGCAGCTTCGGTTACTACCCGGACGATTTCGTCAACGACCAGCCCGAACTCAAGGCGCTGCGTCCGGCCATCTCCAACGCCTGGTACCCCGAGCCATGATCGATCGCATCGTTGCCTTGCTGGTCCTGCTGCTGTTGCTCGGCGGCCCGATCGGCGTAGCCATCGTCCTCACCGGCGAGATCCTGCTGAACTTCGTGTTCTTCTATCCACTGTTCATGTCGGCCCTGTGGATGGCCGGCGGCATCTACTTCTGGGCGCACTGGGAGCGCCACTGGGCCTGGCCGGAGGACGTCCCGCAACTGGAGGGCGAGCCGCTGGTGTCGATCCTGATCCCCTGCTTCAACGAGGGCGACAACGCCGCCGACACCATAGGCGCGGCCCTCGCGCAGCACTATCCGAACATCGAAGTCATCGCCATCAACGACGGTTCCTCCGACAACACCGCGCAGGTGCTCGATGCCCTGGCCGAAGGCGAGCCGCGGCTGCGCGTGCTGCACCTGGCGCAGAACCAGGGCAAGGCCGTGGCCCTGCGCATGGGCGCGCTGGCCGCGCGCAGCGAGTACCTGGTGTGCATCGACGGCGACGCGCTGCTCGACGCCAACGCCGCGGCCTACCTGGTGGCCCCGCTGATCGACAACCCGCGGGTCGGCGCGGTGACCGGCAACCCGCGCATCCGCACGCGCTCGACGCTGATCGGCCGCGTCCAGGTCGGCGAGTTCTCCTCCATCATCGGCCTGATCAAGCGCACCCAGCGCGTCTACGGGCGGGTCTTCACCGTCTCCGGCGTGGTCGCCGCGTTCCGCCGCACGGCCCTGGCGCGGGTCGACTACTGGAGCACGGACATGATCACCGAGGACATCGACATCAGCTGGAAGCTGCAGCTGGATCACTGGTCGATCTTCTACGAGCCGCGCGCGCTGTGCTGGATCCTCATGCCCGAGACCTTGCGCGGTCTGTGGAAGCAGCGCCTGCGCTGGGCGCAGGGCGGGGCCGAAGTGCTGCTGAAGAACATCCGCAGCATCTGGACCTGGCGCTACCGCTACATGTGGCCGCTGCTCATCGAGTTCAGCCTGTCGGCGGCCTGGGCCTTCACCTTCCTGCTGTCGATTTTGCTCTGGGCGCTCGGCCTGGTGGTCGAGATGCCGCCCAGCCTGCGCGTCGCCAACATAGTGCCGCCGGCCTTCACCGGGCTGCTGCTGGCCTGCGTGTGCCTGTTGCAGTTCGCCCTGAGCCTGCTGATCGAGCGGCGCTACGAGCGCCACCTGGCGAGTTCGCTGTTCTGGGTGATCTGGTACCCCTTCGCCTTCTGGCTGGTCACCTTGCTGACCACCCTGGTGAGTTTCCCCAAGGTCATGCTCAAGACGCGCCAGGCCCGGGCGCGCTGGACCAGCCCCGACCGTGGCATCAAGAGGAGTTCGTGATGAACCTGATCAAGACACCGCAGCACTGGCTGCCCCGGAGCCTGGACGTTCTGCTGACCCTGTGCGCCTGGGCGATCTTCGTCTGGCTGATGGAGCGCGGCATCGCCAGCCTGCTCGCCAGCGGCTGGCGAGGGCCGCGCCTGGACTGGGGCGGGCAGTTCCTGCAGACGCTCGATACGCTGATGGTCTATGTGCTGTGCAGCGCCTTGATCGCCGCGCTGCTGGTGTCCTGGGCCCGCTACAACCAGATTCGCGCGGCGCGCTACGAGCGCCGCTCACGCATGCCCGACCTGTCCCGGCAGGCGCTGTCGCGCAGCTTCAACATCAGTGGCGATACCCTGGCCCGCCTGCATGGGGCCCAGGTGGTGACCCTGCACAACGACGAGCATGGCAACCTGGTGTGGGTGGAGAACCCGGCGGAGATGGAAGTCGAGACGCCCTGAGCGGCCTCAGCTGCCGCTGTTGCCGTGGTGCGGCTCGGTCAGGGCGCGGCGGTAGCGCGCGTAGAGGTCGCTGTCCATGTTGCTGGCGCTGAGGATCTTCAGGGCGAAGGCCTTGACCTCGGCGTCGCTGTACGCCCGCTGGGGCTCGGTGGCGGCCGGTTGCGCGGCGCAGCCCACCAGCACGGGGACGGCCAGCACCAGGCTGGAAAGGGATCGGAACATGGCGGGTTCACCCGGGGCATGGAGAGTGGGGATGGGCAAAGGCTAGCGATGGCTCGCCGGCCTGGGAAATCATCCCGGTCGATAGTCGCTATCGTCCGAGCCGGCTTCCGACACCCGGGAGCGCCAATAGGTTCCGGCGGCCCAGCAAGCCGGGCCGAATCCGGCTATCCTTCGCGGCCTTCGCCACTTCCCGGGACCGCGCCATGAAAGAACAGCTCGTCGAACTCCTCACCCTGATCAGCTCCGGCTGCATGGGCGCGGAGGAAATCCGCCAGATCGCCGAGGATGCCGCCGCGGCCTACGCCGACCCCGAGGCCTTCCTCGCCGCCAACCCGGACATCAACTACGACGACAGCTTCCCCATCCCGCTGGGCGAGTGGGTGGTGGTCGGCAGCCTGCCGGACATCGTGCTGTTCCAGGGCGACGACTACAAGGAACTGTTCGAAGGCATCCGCGCCTCGTTCGACGCCAGCGTGAACTTCGTGCTGCAGGCCAAGCAGCTGCACAAGGCCGAGCCGCTCGCCGCGCTGAAGCGCATCCAGGTGCAGCTCGGCGCGCTCTATCCGGAAAAGGGCGGCTACGTGCTGCTGGACTTCAGCGAACCGCTGGACGACGAACTGCAGGCGGTGCTGGTGTACCGCTGCGACCTGGAAAGGGTCATGGCCCTGTGCCTGGAAATCGGCATTCCGGCGGCGCCGGCCTACGAACGCCTGGTCGAGGCCAGCCGGGAAGAGTGATGCCCCCTCGGCCGCCGTCCTTCCGGCGGCCCCTGCCAGGGAAAAACGCCCTGGCTATTCTCCAGGCATGGCGGATGACCGCGCACCTGTTCCCGGTGGGCTGCTTATAAATGTGGGAGTTCCGGCGTGTTCAGGGCTTTGGCTTCCCGTCCGAGCGTAGGAATGCTCTGAGGTCAACCAGGCGATGTCCTGCAATTACCCGCGTCGGCAGCTTGCCGTTGGCGATCCATTCCTCCAGAACCTCCGGCTGATCGGACATCCCGAGCAATTCGGCGAAACGCTCGAGGCTCAGGTAATAGGTTTCGTCCTCGGGAGCGGGGGAGAAGGGTTCTTCCACTTTCATGTGGTGTCCTGCACCATGGCCTGCGCTATTAGGGGAGAGAGACTAAATGACTCTCTCGAGACAATACACTAAATATTAGTGTTTTTGTATGGTGCTTCGAATGTCCGGAAATGGATTACAGATCGTGAAGAAACGTTTCCTTTTTACCGCTGGGGAAAGACTACGTGGCCTGCGTGAGCTGACCGGGCTCAAACGCCCGGAATTCGCCAAGATCGTCGGCATGAAGGCCAAGACGGTGGAGAACATCGAGTTCGGTCGCCAGCGCATGCGCGACGAGGATTTCGAGAAGGTCTGCAGCGTCTATCCGGATTTCGCCCGCTGGATCACCTACGAAGGGCCCATCGACTCGGCGTCGGTGGCCTGGGAGATCGCCGATTCGGCGCAGTCCGCCGCGGTCTACCTGGTGGAGCAGAACCCCGCATTGCTGGAGAGCAGCAGCCTCAGCCTGGAGGAGTGGCGCAACCGCCACCACGACGTGCTCGAGCGCCTGCGCCATGAGCCGGGGCGCGAACTCGTCGCAGAGACCGACGACGATGACGACGAGTCCGAAGAAGAGACGCGGGACTAGGCGACGCAGCCGCGCAGGTAGCCCAGCAGGTCCGGGGCGCCGATGCTGCGCAGGCCGGCGCCGAATTCGTCGGCTTGCGGGTGGTCCTTGGGCAGCAGCAGGGATTCCGGCGTTTCGCTGTTGAACAGGCCGAAGCGCGCATAGGGCAGGCCGGTGTCCAGCAGCAGGCCCATGAACCCGGCATCGCTCCAGGCCTGGGTCGGCATCGCCAGCATGTGGTAGCGCCGCTCCAGGTCGTCCAGGGCGCTGCCCTGCAGGCTGAACTGGCGCACCCTGCCGGGCAGGCGCAGTTCCAGGCCGCGGCGGCGCGCATAGGCCACCGCGCAGGCGAACGCCTCGGTGTGGTTGTCCAGCTCCAGGAACAGCCGCTGGCCATGCCAGTCGGCCCGGCGCAATTGCAGCTCCACGCCGCGCTCGAAGCCCGGCAGGGCCTGCCCGAGCGCCTTGCCGAAATCCCGGTAGCTGATAATCCGCACCTTGCGCCCGGCGTCGCCGGCCGCCACGGCTTCGAAGTCGGGTAGCGCCGAATTCGCCAGGGGGCCGCGGGTGCACAGGCCGTCCACCTCGCGCAGGTCGACATCGTGCAGCTCCAGCAGACGGGAGCCGACCAGTTTCTTCAGTGCGGCATGGGCGCGCGCCTTGTCTTCCTGCACCGGCCCGGACAGGGCGCCGCGCGGCAGGTCGATCAGGCGGTACAGCGGCGCGCCGGACTGCCAGCCGATGCCGCTGGGCGGGCTCGCCGGGGCGCTGAAGCTCAGGGCCAGAGACCGGGTGCGCTGCGAGACCTTGTGCAGGTCGGCGTTGCCGAGCCCCAGGCGCTGGGCGATGGCCGCGAGGCGCTGGGCCATGTTGCGGGGTGGATTCATGATCGAAGGCAAACTCCCGATGCCCGGCCGACAGCCCTAAGCATAGGTAAGCCAGTCGCGGTTGTGCTTCCGGGCAGTGACAAATGTTGCTTCCTTCCTTTCAAGGGCGGGCGCCATGCCGGGCCCGCCGCGGCCGCGCCTCGCCTAGGGGCAGGCCGGCCGGCTATACTAGCGCCCCATTTTGCCGACCGATGCCCGACCATGTATAGCCTGGCCCGCGAGCTGCTGTTCAAACTGTCCCCGGAAACCTCCCATGAGCTGTCCATCGACCTGATCGGCGCCGGCGGCCGCCTGGGGCTCAACGGTCTGTTCTGCCCGAAGCCGGCCAGCCTGCCGGTGCAGGTCATGGGCATCGACTTCCCCAACCCGGTGGGCCTGGCCGCCGGCCTGGACAAGAACGGCGACGCCATCGACGGCTTCGCCCAGCTGGGCTTCGGCTTCGTCGAGATCGGCACCGTCACCCCGCGCCCGCAGCCGGGCAACCCCAAGCCGCGGCTGTTCCGCCTGCCGCAGGCCACCGCGATCATCAACCGCATGGGTTTCAACAACCTGGGCGTCGACCACCTGGTGGAGCGGGTCAAGGCCGCGAAGTACCGCGGCGTGCTGGGCATCAACATCGGCAAGAATTTCGATACCCCGGTCGAGCGCGCGGTGGACGACTACCTGATCTGTCTGGACAAGGTCTACGCCCACGCCAGCTACGTCACGGTCAACGTCAGTTCGCCGAACACCCCGGGCCTGCGTAGCCTGCAGTTCGGCGACTCGCTCAAGCAACTGCTGGAGGCCCTGCGCCAGCGCCAGGAAGACCTGGCCGAACAGCATGGCCGCCGCGTGCCGCTGGCGATCAAGATCGCCCCGGACATGACCGACGAGGAAACCGCCCTGGTCGCCGCGGCGCTGGTGGAGGCGGGGATGGATGCGGTGATCGCCACCAACACCACCCTGGGCCGCGAAGGCGTCGAGGGGCTGCCGTTCGGTGACGAGGCCGGCGGCCTGTCGGGCGCGCCGGTGCGCGAGAAGAGCACTCACACGGTCAAGGTGCTGGCTGGCGAACTGGGCGGCCGCCTGCCGATCATCGCCGCCGGCGGCATCACCGAGGGCGCCCATGCGGCGGAGAAGATCGCCGCCGGCGCGAGCCTGGTGCAGATCTACTCGGGCTTCATCTACAAGGGGCCGGCGCTGATCCGCGAGGCGGTGGACGCCATCGCCCAGGCGCAGCGCGCGGGCAAATAAAAAGGGCTCCTTTCGGAGCCCTTGGGCTTACGCCCTGCCGCCCGGATGGGGCGTGCCTTGGGGAAATCGGTGTGATCCTTTGGTCAACTGGTGGCGTGTTGCATCTGATTCAGACGTTGAAGACCGGCGGTGCCGGTGAGGCCATCCCAGTTGTCGCCGCGACCCTCGCGCCAGCCATTGAGCCAGGACTGCCGGGTGGTGGGATGGGTGAAAGGACAGAGATCGCGAGACTTGCCACTGATGCCGTACTGGTAACCGCGCATAAAGGCTCTTTCCAACGGATCACGCTTGAGTCTTCTCATAGGGTGTTGCCCTCACTTGTTGACTGTTATGTCCCGTTGGCCCCCTGGGGAGGCCTGGCGGACAGTTCCGCCAAAAAGGGGCCTGTTGCCGGCGTGACAGACCCCGCCCGACACCTTTGCGGCGACGGGTTAAGCTGAGTTCTAAACCATGGGCTTCGAGCCTGTGAACAACCAATTTGTCATAAAGACTTAACTCTTATGGGTTCAAGCCATAAGTTTTTCCCCCGGGCGGGTCGGGCAAATTGCCCGAAACCGCATGTTCAGGGGCTTGTGCGAGGCAGCCTGGCGAACTGCCAGGAAATTGAGAGGTTCTCTCATCCCGACGAGCGGGCAAGTACCTGCGACCTCGGGTCGCAGGTTTTGTGAAACCTTTTGAAATGAACCATGGCCGGGTGCCAGCGTTTTCACGCGGCATCCGCTCAACAGGGGCCGAGGCCCCTCTGGAAAGGGCTGCGGCCCGGGAATGGCGATGTCGGAACACTACGAACTCTTCCTCACCTGCCCCAAGGGCCTCGATGGTCTGCTGCTGGACGAGGCGCAGGCGCTGGGCCTGAGCGATGCCCGCGCGCAGGTGTCCGCCGTGCGCGGCCGCGGCGACCTGGAGACGGCCTACCGGCTGTGCCTCTGGTCGCGCCTGGCCAACCGCGTGCTGCTGGTGCTGGCGCGCTTCCCGGTGGCCAACGCCGAGGAACTGTACCTGGGCGTGAACGCGGTCAACTGGAGCGATCACCTGGACCCCGGCGGCAGCCTGGCGGTGGAGTTCAGCGGCAAGGGCTCGGGCATCGACAACACCCACTTCGGCGCGCTCAAGGTCAAGGACGCCATCGTCGACAACCTGCGCGCCGAGTTCGGCCGGCGGCCGACGGTGGACAAGGTCAACCCTGACATCCGCGTCCACCTGCACCTGGACCGCGGCCAGGCGGTGCTGTCCCTGGACCTCTCCGGGCACAGCCTGCACCAGCGCGGCTACCGCCTGCAGCAGGGCGCCGCGCCGCTGAAGGAAAACCTCGCCGCGGCCATCCTCATCCGCGCCGGCTGGCCGCAGTTGGCCGCCGAGGGCGGGGCGCTGTCCGACCCCATGTGCGGCGTCGGCACCTTCCTGATCGAGGCCGGCCTGATGGCCGCCGACATCGCCCCCAACCTCAAGCGCGAGCACTGGGGCTTCGACAAGTGGCTGGGCCACGTCCCGGTCCTCTGGCGCAAGCTGCTGGCCGAGGCCGAGCAACGCGCCGCCGTCGGCCTGGCGCGGCCGCCGCTGTGGATCCGCGGCTACGAGGCGGACCCGCGGCTGATCCAGCCGGCGCGCAACAACATCGAGCGCGCCGGTCTGGGCGAGTGGGTGAAGGTCTACCAGGGCGAGCTGGCCACCTTCGAACCGCGCCCGGACAAGGGCCAGCGCGGCCTGGTGATCTGCAACCCGCCCTACGGCGAGCGCCTGGGCGACGAGGCCAGCCTGCTGTACCTCTACCAGCACCTGGGCGAGCGCCTGCGCCAGGCCTGCCTGGGCTGGAACGCCGCGGTCTTCACCGGGGCGCCGGAACTGGGCAAGCGCATGGGCATCCGTAGCCACAAGCAGTACGCCTTCTGGAACGGCGCGTTGCCGTGCAAGCTGCTGATGTTCGAGGTGGAGCCGCGCCAGTTCGTCACCGGCGAGCGCGGTGCCGAGGCGCGCCAGGATGGCGCCGTGCAAGCTCCGGCGGAGCCGGCGCGCCTGAGCGAGGGCGGGCAGATGTTCGCCAACCGCCTGCAGAAGAATCTCAAGCAACTGGGCAAATGGGCCAGGCGCGAGAAAATCGAATGCTACCGCGTGTATGACGCGGACATGCCCGAGTACGCCCTGGCCGTGGACCTGTACCGCGACTGGGTGCACGTGCAGGAATACGCCGCGCCCAAGTCCATCGACCCGGCCAAGGCCCAGGCCCGCCTGCTCGACGCCCTGGCGGCGCTGCCGCAGGCCCTCGGCATCCCCAGCGAGCGCATCGTCATCAAGCGCCGCGAGCGCCAGGCCGGCAGGAAGCAGTACGAACGGCAGAACAGCGAAGGCCGCTTCATGGAAGTGGAGGAGGGCGGCGTGCGCCTGCTGGTCAACCTCACCGACTACCTGGACACCGGGCTATTCCTCGACCACCGGCCGATGCGCCTGCGCCTGCAGCGCGAGGCCGCCGGCAAGCGCTTCCTCAACCTGTTCTGCTACACCGCCACAGCCACCGTGCATGCGGCCAAGGGCGGCGCGCGCAGCACCACCAGCGTCGACCTGTCGAAGACCTACCTGGATTGGGCGCGGCGCAACCTGTCGCTCAACGGTTTCTCCGACAAGCAGAAGCTGGTGCAGAGCGATGTCATGGAATGGCTGCGGGCGGACCGCGGCGAGTACGACCTGATCTTCATCGACCCGCCGACCTTCTCCAACTCCAAGCGCATGGAGGGCGTGTTCGACGTGCAGCGCGACCAGGTCGAGCTGATCGACCTGGCCATGACCCGTCTGGCCAAGGGCGGCGTGCTGTATTTCTCCAACAACTTCCGCAAGTTCGAACTGGAGCCGAGCCTGGCGGCGCGCTACCAGGTCGAGGACATCAGCGCCCAGACCCTCGACCCGGACTTCGCCCGCAACCCGAAGATCCACCGGGCCTGGCGCATCAGCGCTCGCTGATTCGCCAGGGCCCCGCGGCTGGTTTCACTGGCCGCGGGTGGAGGCGTAGAGGTCCAGCAGCACCTGGTCGAGGATGGACGAAGCGCCCCACGGCCGGTTGCTGTTGAGGATGGCCACCACCACCCAATTGTTGCCGCGGGCGTCGCGGCTGAACCCGGCCAGGGCGCGGACGGTGTTGAGGGTGCCGGTCTTGACGTGGGCCTCGCCGGTCATGGGCGTGTGGCGCAGGCGTTTGCGCATGGTGCCGTCGACGCCGACGATCGGCAGCGAGGAGATGTACTCCGCGGCGTAGGGGCTGTGCCAGGCGGCCTGCAGCATGGCGGCCATCTCGCGGGCGCTGACGCGCTCGTCGCGGGACAGGCCGGAGCCGTTCTCCATCACCAGGTGCGAAGCGGTGATGCCCTTGCGCGCCAGCCACTGGCGGATCACCCGCTGTGCCGCCAGGCCATCGTTGGCGTCCGCGCTGGTGCGGTTCTGCGCGCCGATGCTGAGGAACACCTGGCGGGCCATGGTGTTGTTACTGTACTTGTTGATGTCGCGGATGATGTCCACGGTGTCCGGCGACAGCGCGCGGGCCAGCAGGGTGGCGTTCTTCGGCACTGTGCCCTGGCGGTCGGCGCCGCTGATGCTGCCGCCCAGTTCCTGCCAGATGCCGCGGATGGCGCCGGCGGTGTAGCCCGGATGGTCGAGCAGCGACATGTAGGTCTGCGCGCTGCAGCCGCGCGGAATCTCGCCGGCGGCCACCAGCACGGTGCCCTCGGCGCGGGTTTCCGGGACGAAGCGCAGCTTCGGCCAGGCCGGGCAGTTGGCCGGGCCGCTGACCTTGATCTGGTTCTCCAGGCGCACGTTGGCCAGTGGCGGGTCCATCATCACCGAGGCTTGGTTGCCTTCGCTGCGCACCACCAGGCGCACGCTCTTGAGGTTGACCATGGCGGCGTCGGGGCCGACCAGGAACGGCTTGTTGTCGTCGCCGCCGTCATCGTTGAACACCGGCAGCTGCGGCTGGTTGAAATAGCTGCGGTCCAGCACCAGGTCGCCGTTGACCTTGAGCACGCCGTTGGCGCGCAGGTCGCGCATCATCAGCCAGAGCTTTTCCAGGTTCAGCTTGGGGTCGCCGCCGCCCTTGAGGTAGAGGTTGCCGTTGAGCACGCCGTCCTGCAGCTTGCCGTCGGTGTAGAACTCGGTTTTCCACTGGTAGGTGGGGCCCAGCAACTCCAGGGCGGCATAGGTGGTGAACAGCTTCATGGTCGAGGCCGGGTTCACCGAGACGTCGGCGTTGAAATAGGTGGGCGTACCCGGGCCATCCAGGGGGATCATCACCAGCGACAGGGCGTCGTTGGTTAGCTTGCTGGCCTTGAGCGCCTTCTCCACCCGTTCGGGCAGGGCGGACTTGATCGGGGCGGCCAGGGCGGGCAGGGCGAAGGGCAGCAGGGTGGCGAAGGCGAGAACACGCAGTGACTTGAACATATTTGAAGTGAAATCCCGGTTCAGGGCATTGACATGACGAAGGTGACGAAAGAAGACACTGACGATAGACGATTGCGCCAGTGACGCGGCAACGCGCCGGCGCATTATGCCGCAAGCCGTTGCGGGATGCGCTGGGGTTTGTGAGCCGATGCGCGTGGGAGCGCCGCGCCGGAGCTGCTAGAGTCTGTGCGGGGCGGCTCCCGCCCAGCCCCGCATGCCGTCATCAATCGAGGAGATCCGCCACATGGCCAGCAACCGTTCCCGTCGTCTGCGCAAGAAACTCTGCGTCGATGAATTCCAGGAACTGGGGTTCGAGTTGTCGCTCGACTATCGCGAAGGGCTCCCCGAACAGGAGCTGCAGGCCTTCCTGAAGCGCTTCGTGGAGCAGGCCATCGGCGCCAACGGCCTGGCCTATACCGGTTGCGACGATTTCGGCTTCGTGTGCCTGGCGCGCCGCGGCTCGGTCACCGAGGAGCAGCGCAAGGCCGTGGAGGACTGGCTGAAGCAGCAGGGCGAGCTGAGCGGCAGTTCGGTCAGCCCCCTGCAGGATGCCTGGTATCCGGAGCAGCCCATTCACCAGCCTGGCTGAGAACGGGCTGAGGGTGGGCGCCCGCCCCGGGTTCAGCCCGGTGGGTTCTGCGCGCCCTCCAACTCCAGCGCGGAGCCGGCTTCCGCCTCCGGCGGTTGCAGGTCGACGCCCGTCCAGTGGCGATAGGCGTCCTCCGACATCGGCCGGGCGAACAGGAAGCCCTGGCCGAACCGGCAGCCCAGTTCGCGCATGCGCTGCAGTTGCTGGTAGGTCTCGATGCCCTCGGCGATCACCCGCAACTGCAGGTGGCGCGCCAGCACCAGGGTGCTGGCGACCGACTCGTGGGTGCGCGGGTTGTGCTGCATGTCGCGGATGAAGGAGGCGTCCAGCTTGATTTCGTTGCAGGGCAGGTCGCAAAGGCGCTGCAGCGAGGAGTAGCCGGTGCCGAAGTCGTCGATGGCGACGTTGCAGCCGAGCAGGCGCAGGCGGGTGAGGTTCTCCAGGCTGGCCAGGGGCGTGGTCGCCAGCCCCCCTTCGATGATCTCGATGGTCAGGCTGGCGGGGTCGACGCCGGTCTGCCGCAGTTTTTCCTTCAGGTGGCCGGCCAGGTCGCGCTGCTGCAGCACCTCGAGGTCGATGTTGATCGACAGCGCCCGCTGGGTGCCGTGGCGCAGCTCGCGCCGGGCGAAATCCAGGGCCTGGTCCAGGACCAGGTCGAAGAGGTCGGGCAGCAGCTTCATCCGGCGGATCGCGGCGAGGAAGTAGGCCGGGCGCAACAGCCCGTGGACCGGGTGGTCCCAGCGCACCAGCACCTCGGCGCCGATCTCCTGCAGGGTGTCGAGGTCGACCTTGGGCTGGTAGTAGGCCCTGAGCTCCCGGTTGCGCATGGCCTGCCAGACCTCCAGCGCCGATGGCGTCGGCCGCGGCAGCGGCGGGGCGGCGGCGGGCGCAGGGCTGTAGTGGCGCAGGCGTGCCTGCAGGCTGGACATCTGCAGCGGCTTGGTCAGCTCGCCGAGCACCGACAGGCCGTACAGCGTGGCGATGTGGGCGATGGCCCGGCGCAGGTCGGCGGGGACCTCGCTGACCACGATGATCGCCCGCAGCAGCTTCTCCTGGGCCGCCAGGCGCAGGAACCCGAGCAGGTCCATGCCCGGCGGCAGCACGTCGCAGATGCAGATGTCGACTCCGCCCTTCTGCCTCAGCAGTTCGATGGCGCTGTCCCCGTCGCCGGCGGCCAGGACCTGCTCGTAGCCGAGGACCCGCAAGCCGTGCACGGTGGCCTCGCGCAGAAATGCATGGTCCTCCAGCACCAGCAGGCTGGATGGGATCGATATGTTCATGGTCGCGCGTACCGAATTGGATAACGGCCGCAGTGTGCCGGCTGGCGGGTGCCATTTATTTAAAAAACTTCCATTTCCGTTGTAGGAAATTGCATTAGGAGGTGTTGAAAAAGTCCGGCTTGAAAGTTAACGGAAGTTGGTCGATCAAGTTTGTGTAGGAATTTATACTTTGATGTATGGGAATTTACTTAAGATGTTAAAAGTGGCACCAGTTAATCTCGACACTGATTTCCTAGACGATATCTTACGGCGCACTCTTGGGAAGTCTGTCGGAGATTGAAAATTGAGCAAGGTTCTTATCGTCGATGATCATCCGGTGATACGGATGGCAATGCGCGTTCTGCTGGAAAAGGAAGGTCATACCATCATCGGGGAAACCGACAACGGCGTGGACGCCCTGTCCCTGGTGAAGGATCTGCTGCCGGAGCTGGTGGTGCTGGACATCGGCATCCCCAAGCTGGACGGGCTCGAAGTCATCAGCCGTCTGACCGCGTTCAACCTGCCCCTGAAGATCCTCGTGCTGACCGGCCAGAGCGCCTCGCTCTACGCCATGCGCTGCATGCAGGCCGGGGCCTCCGGGTTCGTCTGCAAGCAGGGCGGGCTGGCCGAGTTGATCAGCGCGGTCAATGCGGTGATCGCCGGGTACAACTATTTCCCCAGCACGGCCGTGCGCCCGGCGCGCAAGAACAACGGCAGCATGGATGACCATGAACTCATCCAGCGCCTCTCCGACCGGGAAATGTCGGTATTGCAATACCTGGCCAATGGTTATTCGAACAAGGACATCTCCGAGCAGATGTTCATCAGCAACAAGACCGTCAGTACCTACAAGACGCGCCTGCTGCTGAAGCTCAATGCCCATTCGCTGGTCGACCTGATCGAGTTCGCCAAGCGCAACGCACTGGTCTGAGACAGTCGCCATGGGCTCGAAGTGCAGGGCGCTGCTGGGTGCCGTTCTCGGTGCGATGCTGGCGATGGGGGCCTGGGCCGCAGAGGTCCAGGCCCCCGCGCCCTGGACGCAACTCGCCTTGCTGGCCCGTACCGCGGCGCTTCCCGAGAGGCCGCGGGTCGAGCTGCCTGAGTCGGACTGGCAGTGGCTGCGCGAGAAGCGCACGCTGGTGGTGGGGGTGGCCGCGCCGGACTATGCGCCACTGATCGTCACCGTCAGCGGCAGCGAGCTGGAGGGGGTCACCGCCGACTACCTCGGGCTGGTCAGCGAAGCGCTCAACGTCCGCATCGAGATGCGCCGCTACCCGTCCCGGCGCCAGACCATCCAGGCGCTGCAGGATGGCGAGATCGACCTGATCGGCCGCGCCACCGGCTTCGAGGCCGAGATCCCGGACCTGCTGCTGTCGCGCCCGTATTCCCTGAACCAGCCGGTGATCGTCGGGCAGCAGGACATGCGCCTGGAAGGCGACCTGCAACTGGCCGGCCGGCGGCTCGCCGTGGTGGGCGACTACTTCTCGCCGAAGGAGCTGGCCGACCATTTCCCCGATGCCGAGGTGGTGCATTTCGACTCGCTGCGCCGCGCCCTGGAATCCGTCGCCCTCGGGCAGGTGGACGCCTACGTCGGCGACGCCCTGAGCGCGCAGTACCTGATCAGCCAGGGCTACCTGGTCAACCTCAAGCTGCTGAACTTCGCCAACTTCAACGGCGTCGGCTTTTCCTTCGCCGCGCGCAAGGACGGCAGCCCGCTGCTCTACAGCGTCAACGAAGTGCTGCAGAACATCAGCGCCCAGCAACACCTGTCCATCCAGCGGCGCTGGAGCGTGGGCGGCGTGTTCTCCATCTCCAACCACCGGCTGAACCTCACGCCCCAGGAGCTTCGCTGGCTGGAGCACAACCGGCGGCCGCGCCTGGGCATCGACCAGTCGCTGGCCCCGCTGACCTTCTTCGACTCCCAGGGCAATTTCCGCGGCATAGTCGCGGACCTGCTGGATCTGATCCGCACCCGTACCGGCCTGCAGTTCGAGGTGGTGCCGACCTCGTCGATCTCCGGCATGTTCACCCAGGTGCGCCGGGGCCAGGTCGATGCCCTGGCCACCATGTCGCCCACCGTCGAGCGCGAGGCGCACGTAGACTTCACCCGGCCTTACCTGAGTACCTCCTTCGTGCTGCTCACGCACAAGGACAACACCCGGCTGAACAACCTCGCCGACCTCAACGGCAAGCGCGTGGCGGTGGCCCATGGCAGCTCGCTGGTGTCCTACGTGCGCGAGCAGTTCCCGCGGGTGAAGCTGGTCGAGGTGGACAACTACAGCGATGCCCTGCCGTTGCTGCAGGAGGGGAAGGCGGACGCCGCGCTGCAGCCGATGCTCACCGCCACCTTCCTGGTCAACCGCTACTACCGCGACCTGCGCATCGCCGCGACCCTGGACCTGGAGCCGGCGCAGATATCCCTGGGCGTCTCGCGGGCCGACCCGGAGCTGCTGAGCATCCTCAACAAGGCCCTGCTGGCGATCTCGCCGGAAGACATGGCCAGTATCATCAGCCGCTGGTCCACCAGCGGCGCGTCGCCGGACAGCGTCTGGGAAGGCTACCGCTCGCAGTTCTTCTGGCTGCTGTGGGGCGGGCTGGCGCTGCTCGGGCTGATCCTGCTGTGGAACTGGTACCTGCTCCTGCGGATGCGCGCGCGCCGCCGCGCCGAGCTGGAGCTGCAGGACCGCCTGGCGTTCAAGCGCGCACTGATCGACGGCATTCCCCAGCCGGTCTCGGTGCGCGACGCCGATGGGCGCCTGATCACCTGCAACAGGGCGTTCCGCGAGGCCACCGGGCTGCCGGAGGACCTGGCGGTGGGCTCGCAGCTGACGGACTGCACCTGGCTCTCGGCGGAACAGGCCGAGGGCCTGCACCGGGAATACCTCCAGGTGATGGCCAGCGGGGAGCCGGTCGCCGTCGACCGCATGTTGGAGATCAACGGCGAGACGCGCCAGGTGCACCATTGGCTCACGCCCTACCACAGCGCGTCCGGCAAGCTCCGCGGCGTGGTTTCCGGCTGGGTCGACGTTACCGAACGCGAGCGCCTGCTCCAGCAACTGGAGATCGCCAAGGAGCAGGCCGAGGAAGCCAGCCGGGCGAAGAGCACCTTCCTGGCGACCATGAGCCACGAAATCCGCACGCCGATGAATGCGGTGATCGGCATGCTCGAACTGGCGTTGACGCGCAATCGCTGCGGCGGTTGCGGCGAACAGGGGCCGATCGAGGTGGCCTACGAGTCGGCCAAGTCGCTGCTGCTGTTGATCGGCGACATCCTCGACGTCGCCAAGATCGAGTCCGGCCGCCTGACGCTGCTGCCCGAACGGGCGCGCCTGCGCGAACTGATCGAATCGGTGGCCCGCGTCTTCGACGGCCTGGCCCGGCAGAAGGGCCTGCTGCTGAAGCTGGAGATCGAAACCGAGGCCGCCTGCGACGTACTCATCGACCCGCTGCGCTTCAAGCAGATTCTCTCCAACCTGGTGAGCAACGCCATCAAGTTCACCGATGCGGGCAGCGTCTGGGTGCGGGTGTCGGGCGAGCCGCTGCCGAACGAGCGGCTGGCGCTGGAGGTGTGTGTCGAGGACAGCGGCATCGGCATCGCCGAGGAAGACCAGAAGCAGCTCTTCGAACCCTTCAGCCAGGTGCAGCGCGAAGGGCGCACCAACCATGGCGGCACGGGGCTGGGGCTGACCATCTGCCGCAAGCTGGCGGAAATGATGGGCGGCTCGGTGCGCCTGGAGAGCGTGGCCGGCATGGGCACCAAGGTGCACGTCAGGTTGGTGCTGCAGGTGCTGGAGCCCCTGGCGCCGGAAGACGATTCGATCATCCTGCGCAGTGCGGTGGTGCAGAGGACGCTGCGCGTACTGGTGGTGGACGATCACCCGGTCAACCGCCTGCTGCTGGCGCAGCAGCTGGAACACCTCGGGCACACCGTGGCCATGGCTACGGACGGCGGCGAGGCGCTGCAGATGTGGCGGCCCGGCGAATTCGACCTGATCATCACCGACTGCAACATGCCGGTGCTCAGCGGCTACAGCCTGGCCCGGCGAATCCGCGAGATCGAGCGGGAGAGCGGCGCGGCGCGTTCCCCCATCCTCGGTTTCACGGCCAATGCCCAGCCCGACGAAATCGTTCGTTGCAAGGAGGCCGGCATGGACGACTGCCTGTTCAAGCCAATCAGCATCGAGCAACTGCGTGAGCAGCTGGAGCAACTTCAGCGCGGCGAGATCATGCCGCCGGAGCCGGTTCCTGAAAAACACCCGCAGGAGGAGGGCGACCTGGACATCGGCGCCCTGCTGGAGATGACCGGCGGCAACGCCCAGCTGACGCGCAACCTGATGGCCGAGCTGGTGTCGAGCAACGAGGCGGACGCCGAACAGCTCGAACCCTTGCTGCACGCCCAGGACCGGCGGCGCCTGGCTGAGCTGGCCCACCGCATCAAGGGCGCGGCGCGGCTGGTGGGCGCCATGGCCCTGCATGATCGTTGCGCGGAGCTGGAGAAGGTCTGCACCGAGCGCGCCGAGTTCTCGACCTTGCGCAGTGCCGTGGAGCAACTGCGCAGGGCGCTGGATGCGCTGCAGGCCAGCCTGCATGGCCACTTGAAGCGACTGGACGAGGAAGGCCAGATCCGCCCGGCGCAGTCGGCCACCCAGGACGATCCGGCCTAGCGCCGTAAGGATGCCGTTTCTCCGTCTGGGAGAAACGGCATTTTTCATTTGGGCTCATGGCGTGGTCCGGGAGCCCGGCCGAATCGCGGACGGAGTCCGCTCCTACCCCCGGTAAACACCACACCCCGTGCCACCACCGCATGGGTTTCGCAGGCTCAACCCATTCTACGGGGCTGCCTTGCCGGCCATGCCGTGGGGTTCTTCGTAGGAGCGGACCCTGTCCGCGATAGCCGGACATATCGGCGCGATTCGCGGATGAGAGCCGCTACGCCGCCCACCCGCACCATTCTCATGTAGGAGCGCGCCCTGCGCGCGAAATCGCGGGCAGGGCCCGCTCCTACAGTTCCAGGAAGGCACGGACGTAGGACTCCGTCCGCGATTGGGCTCACCGGCCACGCCGGAAATCCCGGCGGCACGGATGGCGGTGGAGGTCATGCGCCCTACGCTCCTGCCTTCGCCAACTCAAAGCATCGCTTAAATGAACGGCATTGGGCCTCACACCGGGCTGGAGCGCCCGGTCATCTCCCGCGCCATTTCGGTGGCGTAGCTGTCGGTCATCCCGGCGATGAAGTCGATGACGCGCAGGAAGGCCTTGTGCAGCGGCCAGTCGGGATCCGGTGCGTTGTGCCCGAGCAGGTCGAGGATGCGCTGGTTCTTGAACGACGGGCTGCGCCCGCCATGCTGTTCCAGGGCCGCGCCGCAGAAGGAGTTGAGGAGGATTTCCAGGGTGGTGTAGGCGCCGATTTCGTGCAGCGTCTTGCGCTTGTCCTGGAAGATTTTCTGCCGCGCCAGGGCCTTGGCCTGCTGCACGCAGCGCTTGGCCGGGCCGCTCATGTGTTCGACCAGGTCGCCGCCCAGGCGTCCGTCCAGCAGGGCCTGCTTCTGCTCGACGAAGGCTCGTGCGGCGGCATTGCTCAGGTGCTCGATGGCCTTGCCGCGGAGGATCGCCAGGCGCCGCCGGCGGGAATCGCTGGGGCCGAGCTGGCGGTAGGTCTCGGGGATGTCGTCGCCGACCAGGTCGAGCAGCAGGGCTTCCACCTCGGGGTAGTCGAGCAATTCCATTTCCAGGCCGTCTTCCAGGTCGATCAGGCCGTAGCAGATGTCGTCCGCCGCCTCCATCAGGTAGACCAGCGGGTGGCGCGCCCAGCGCTCGTCGTCGAGCTTGGGCATGCCCAGCTTCTCGGTGATCTGTTCCAGCAGCGGCAGCTCGCTCTGGTAGCAGCCGAACTTGTGCTTCTTGTAGCCGAGGGAGTCGGCGTGGCGCGCGGTCCAGGGGTACTTCAGGTAGCTGCCCAGGGTGGCGAAGGTCAGGCGCATGCCGCCGTCGAACTGGTGGTACTCCAACTGGGTGAGCACCCGGAAGCCCTGGGCGTTGCCCTCGAAATTGAGGAAGTCGGCGCGCTCGTCGGCGTCCATGGCGTCCAGCCAGCCCCGCGCGGCGGCCTGTTGGAACCAGTGGCGGATGGCGTCCTCGCCGGAATGGCCGAAGGGCGGGTTGCCGATGTCGTGGGCCAGGCAGGCCGACTGCACGATCACCCCGAGGTCGCTGGGGTCGCACCATTCCGGCAGTTCGCCGCGCAGCATCTCGCCGACGCGCATGCCCAGCGAACGGCCGACGCAGCCGACCTCCAGGGAGTGGGTCAGGCGCGTGTGGATGTGATCGTTGCTCGACACCGGGTGGACCTGGGTCTTGCGCCCCAGGCGGCGGAAGGCGCCGGAGAAGATGATGCGGTCGTGGTCCTTGTGGAAAGCGCTGCGGCCGAGTTCCGCGCTGCTGTGCACGGGTTTGCCGAGGCGCTCGCGGGGGAGCAGGGTATGCCAGTCCATTCGCTCGTCCGATTGCTCGTGGTGCAGCCAACGCTACCCCTTGCCCGCGGCAATCTCAATCGCGGCCTACAGGCCTTCGGCGTCGATGTCGATCAGCAGCAGGCGGCGGCCCTGGTCGATGAACTGCCCGGCGGTCATGCAGTACTGGTTGGAGGTGGCGTCGCGGTAGGTGTTGGACAGCGTCAGCCGGCGCTCTTCCCAGCCCTCGGCGAGCAGTTGGTAGAAGTAGGGGCGCCAGGACCAGTTGTGGCCGACGTAGCGCCGGTCTTCCTTCCAGAACAGGCCGTTCCATTCCAGGTTGGGCGAGATCTGCGTGCCGTGGCGGTCGCACTGGTAGACGCGCAGCAGGCGCGGGAAGCCGTCGGGCGTGGGCAGGCTGGCCAGGCGCGCGCCGCCCTCGGCCCAGGGGCGCAGGTTGGCGACCAGCTCGGCCAGTTGCTGGCGCAGTTGCACCAGTCGGGCGCGTTCGCTCAGCTTGCGCTGCACGTAGCGGTCGCGCCACTGGCCGAAGGCGTCGAGATAGGCGTCGCTGGCGGGGAAGTCCAGCGCCGGGCGGGCGAACAGGTAGCCCTGGACGAAGCGCGCGCCGCATTCCAGGGCGAAGTCCAGTTCCGCCTCGGTCTCCACGCCTTCGGCGATGATCCAGCAGCCGGTCTTCTCGGCCATCTGCGCCAGCGCCTTGACCACCTCGCCGCTGGGGCCGCCGCGGGCGGCCTGCTGGAACAGGCGCATGTCCAGCTTGAGGATGTCCGGTTGCAGCGCCAGCACGCGGTCGAGCTGGGAGTAACCGGCGCCGAAATCGTCGATGGCGATGCGCGCGCCGGCCTCGCGGTAGCGCGCCACCACCTCGGGCAGGCGCTGGTTGCCGCCGCCCAGCTCGGTGATCTCGAAGACCACCCGGTGCGGGTCGACGCCGTGCTGTTGCAGTTGCTTGAGGCTGGGCAGCGGCTGGTTGGGGCGCAGCCGGCTGATCCAGCGCGGCGAGATGTTCAGGCTGAGGAACCAGTCCGCCGGCGCTTCCGGCAGGCGCGCCAGGGCGTCGTCGCGGATCTGCCGGTCGAGGCGGCGCAAGGTGGCCGGGGGAATCTTCGGATCGACGAACAGCGGGCCCACCGAGAGCAACTGGCCGTCGGCCTGGCGCATGCGGCCGAGGGCTTCGACCCCGGCGATGAGGCCGGTGGCGGTATCGATGAAGGGCTGGAAGCAGGCGATCGGTTGCCCGTCGATCAAGGGACACATCCTTAGTGGGAGGAAAAGGAAGGCGTTGCCGCCGGCCCGGGATTGCCTCCTAGCAAGAATGCAGCCAGGGCGCTCAGCCGCCCTGGTCCGCAGTCGGTTTCGCCGGTTTGCCCGCCGTCTGGCGCAGCTTGAGCAGCAGGGGCGCCAGTACCACGGCCAGGCGCAGCAGACGCACCAGGCCGCGTTTGCGACGCAGCATCAGGGCGGCCGCGGCTGCTGCGCCGCCGGCGGCCCACAGGGAGGCGCCGCCGCTAAACTGCTGGCGCACGCCCTGGCCCAGGTCGCGGGCCTGGCGCAGCGGCTGCAGGAGCTTCTCGCTTTCCTGGCGCAGTTGCTGGCGCTGGACTTCCAGGCGCAGGCGCAGCACCGCCTTGCGCAGTTCCCGCCGCGAGGGGCGGGGGGAGAGTTGCGGCAGTTCACTCATGGCAGCAGTTGCTCCCGGTCGCGGGCCAGTTCTTCCAGGGTGGCGCTGAACGGCGAGCTGTCGTCATCCACCAACTGGTACAGGCGCCAGGCGCACAGCCCGCCGCCCAGTGCATAGAAGGCGCACAGGCCGAGCACCGCGGCTAGCCGGTCGCTGTCCCAGAACAGCACCAGCACCAGCAGCGACAGGCCCAGTATCAGCAGCAGGGCGAACAGCAACGCCAGCCCGGCGAACAGCAGCAGCGCCAGGGTACGGCTCTTCTGTTCCTGCAGTTCCAGGCCGAAGAGTTCGACATGGCCATGCAGCAGGCCCAGCAGTGCGGCGCCGAAGCGCCGCACGGAAGGGCCATGGTGTTGCGGGGCGTCCGTGGCGTCGCTCATCGGTCAGCGCCGTCCGACCAGCAGGCCGAGCAGGAAGCCGACGCCGGCAGCCACGCCCACGGCCTGCCAGGGGTGTTCGCCGACGTAGTCCTCGGTGGCGTCCACCGCGGCGCGGCCCTGGTCGCGCACGGCGCTCTGCGCCGCATCGATGCGTTCGCGGGCCCGGCCAAGGCCGGAGCGCAGCTGCTCGCGCAGGGCGTCGGCTTCCTCGCCGGCCAGTTCCGCGGAGGTCTGCAGGAGTTTCTCGGTATCGGCCACCAGGGCCTGGAACTCGGCCAGCAGTTCGTCCTTGGTGGTATTCGCGGTGCTCTTGCGGGGCATTGTGAGGCTCCTTGTGTTTGCGAGGGGTTCACTGGTTTCTGAGCCCCGTGGCGTTGGGAAGTTTCCCATAAATCGCCGGCGAAGCGGCGATGCAGAGCAGGGCCCAGGCCCGTTCATTGAAGACCAGTCCGCGCCGCTTCGCCCGTTTCACGCATGGTATGCCGCTTGCAACGCCATGGTGCGTCATCCGGTGCGAGTGCCCCAGAGAGGGGCGTTCAGGGACGTCCGAAGACCGCCGGAAAGTCCATTAACCATATGAAAGACAAAAGAAAAATCAAAAAAACAGAGGTGCCCCCGCGCATCCTCGTGTGCTGTGTGGAGCAGTGGGATGGACCTTATCGGTGCGCCTGCGCTTCATGCTGGTGCGGAGCGCCGGGGCGATGAGCTGTTTTGGTGCTTTTTCGGTCTGAGCCGGGGCTGCCTGATTCATGGAAAACCTCAACAGTGCCGTGGAAACCCTGATCCACGGTTCCAATACCCTGTTCATCCTGCTGGGCGCCGTGATGGTGCTGGCCATGCATGCCGGCTTCGCCTTCCTCGAGGTCGGCACGGTGCGCCTGAAGAACCAGGTCAACGCGCTGTCGAAGATTCTTTCGGACTTCGCCGTGTCCAGCCTGGCGTATTTCTTCATCGGCTACTGGATCGCCTACGGCGTGGATTTCCTCAAGCCGGCCAGCGAGCTGAGCGCGGAGAACGGCTACGCGCTGGTCAAGTTCTTCTTCCTGCTGACCTTCGCCGCCGCCATCCCCGCGATCATTTCCGGGGGCATCGCCGAGCGCGCCAGATTCGCCCCGCAGCTGTGCGCCACGGCGCTGATCGTGGCCTTCGTCTACCCCTTTTTCGAGGGCATGGCGTGGAACGGCAACCATGGCCTGCAGGCCTGGCTGGCGCTGAAGTTCAGCGCGCCTTTCCATGACTTCGCCGGCTCCGTCGTGGTGCATGCCTTCGGCGGCTGGCTGGCGCTGGCCGCGGTGCTGCTGCTGGGCCCGCGCAACGGCCGCTATCGCGAGGGCCGGCTGGTGGCCTTCGCGCCCTCGAACATCCCGTTCCTGGCCCTGGGCGCCTGGATCCTGGTGGTCGGCTGGTTCGGCTTCAACGTGATGAGCGCGCAGACCCTGGACCACGCCAGCGGCCTGGTGGCGGTGAACTCGTTGCTGGCCATGGTCGGCGGCACCATTGCCTCGTTGCTGGTGGGGCGCAACGACCCCGGCTTCCTGCACAACGGCCCGCTGGCCGGGCTGGTAGCAGTGTGCGCCGGTTCCGATCTGATGCACCCGGTGGGCGCCCTGGCCACTGGCCTTGTGGCCGGCGCGCTGTTCGTCTGGGTGTTCACTGCGGCGCAGACGCGCTGGAAGCTCGACGACGTGCTCGGCGTGTGGCCGCTGCACGGCCTGTGCGGCGCCTGGGGCGGTATTGCCTGTGGCATCTTCGGTCAGCAGGCGCTGGGCGGTTTGGGAGGGGTGAGCCTGGTCAGCCAGGTGTTGGGCACTCTGCTGGGCGTGGTCATCGCCTTCGTCGGTGGGCTGTTGGTCTATGGCGGGATCAAGGCGGTGGTGGGTATTCGTCTGAGCCAGGAGGAGGAGTACTACGGCGCCGACCTGTCGATCCACAAGATCGGAGCGATCAATCACGATTGAATGCTGTCCGTGCCATCTGGGGCATCCGGAGTGGCTGGTGAATGCGCTCCTGCGACCGTGCTCAACGTAGCCGCGTAGGATGGGTTGAGCGAAGCGATACCCATCACCCTGGCCCGATGGGTATCGCAAGCTCAACCCATCCGTTGAGGCGCGCCTTGGTGCAGGTGTCGGGGTTCAAGAGCGCCCTCTCCCCAACCCTCTCCCGCAAGCGGGAGAGGGGGCAGTCCGTGCCGAGAAAAGAATTGGCTCCAGCCGGACATCACCGAGGCTGCCGGCTAACGCCATAACATCAAGCCCTGCCCAACGGTTCCCTCTCCCTTCAGGGCGGGGCGCGCAGCCGAGGGTTAGGGAGAGGGGCGGAGTTGAACCGGCGCGCAGATGCCACCAGCCAGTTCGCGAGCAAGCTCGCTCCTACGAAAAAACAAATGCGCATTCGCTCTTGCTTTTGGACTTCCAGAGAAACCTCCGCGCACTCCGAAACGCCCCTTCAGAAGGCCGAGCGAAACCCGCGCTCAGGAGGTCATGCGACATGGATGTCGCGAGAGCCCCGCGGGCTACAGGGACGTACCCTCGGGGCGGGCCTCCGTTGCGGGGGAATTCGTGAGGGTAGCCCGACTGTGTCGGGCCCGTATGGCGGGGCAAGCCTTTTTGGTTCCTTTTTGCGGGGGTGGCCTTCCACCGACTGACAAAAGGGACTCGCCCGAGGGGGCGAAACGAGAGACATCAGCGCACTCGGAGCGGCGCGTCACACCCAAGCAGGAAGTCTCTGGGTTATTCCCCTTCGGGCCAGCGCAAGCGCTGTTCGCGATGGAGCCGCGTCCCGCGTTCGCGGGAATGGCGGGGATGAGTTGGGCGCCACAGAGAAAACTCGTATAGCCCACATGAAAATGCCGTTTCCCCCAGGGAGAGAAACGGCATTTTCATGAGTGGCCCAAATTACCACCAAGGCCACTGGCACCAGGCCGGAAGGCCACTACGCATGGCCCCCGCCGGCAGTCCGCTACCAGAGTGGCATGGTATAGCTGAGGATCAGACGGTTCTCGTCCGCGGCATTGCCGGCAGCAGAGTTCCGGCTGAAGTTGCTGCGAGTGGTCGCGTTACGCCATTTCACGCCGAAGCCCTTGAGCGCACCGTCCTGGAACACGTAGGCGATGTCGGTATCGCGTTCCCATTCCTTGCCTTCACCGCTGGTGGTCATCAGGTCGATGTTGTCGCCCTTGACGTAGCGGGTCATGAAGGTCAGGCCGGGGATGCCGATGCCGGCGAAGTTGTAGTCGTAGCGGGCCTGCCAGGACTTCTCGTCCTTGTTGGCGAAGTCGTTGATCTGTACGAAGTTCACCAGGTAGGGATCGGTGCCGTTGATGTAGGCGAAGCCGGTGTCGCCGCTCATCTTCTGGTAGCCGAGGCCGAAGGCGTGGTAGCCCAGGCTGTAGGTGAACATGGCGTTGAGCGCCTTGTTGTCGACGTTGCTGGTGCCGTCGTCGTTGGACTTGGCCCAGCGCAGGTCGGTCTTCAGCGACTGGCCCTCGGTGATCGGCAGGACGTAGGTCGCGGTCAGGAAGTGCTGCTTGTAGAAGTCCTCCAACTGGCCGTAGTGGTAACCGGTGCTGAAGTTCTTGGTCCAGGCGTAGGTGCCGCCGGCGAAGTCGAATTCGTTGGTGGTGGTGCCGGTGCGGAAGCTGATGTTCTTCTTGCCGCCGCCGGTGATGGTCATCTCCTGGTAGTCGGAGGAGTCACGCAGGTTGGTTTGGTTCAGGCGGCCGGCGTCGAAGGTCAGGCCGTCGAGCTGGGTAGAGTTGAAGGCGCCACCCAGGAACACCTGCGGCAGCAGGCGGCTGTCGTTGGGCATGATGACCGGCAGTTTCGGGATCAGGGTGCCGACCTTCAGGGTGTTCTTCTCGTAGCGCAGCTTGGCGGTCATGCCCAGCTTGCTGTAGTCGTCGGCGGCGTCGCCGCTGGCGGTCTTGGGCAGCAGGCCGGTGCCGGTGCGGTCCGCGCTGGAATCCAGCTTCAGGCCGAGCATGCCGATGGCGTCTACCCCCACGCCAATGGTGCCCTCGGTGTAGCCGGACTCGTAACGCAGGATGAAGCCCTGCGCCCACTCTTCGGCCTTGCTCTGCTGGGCCGGAGTGGAGGTGCGGAAATCGCGGTTGAAGTAGAAGTTGCGCAGTTCGACGCTGGCCTTGCTGTCCGAGATGAAGTCGGCGTGAGCCAGGGCGGGGATGATGCAGGTGGAACCCAGCGTGGCCATGGCCACGGCGCGGGCGATCGGAGTCTTGCTCATTGTTATTGTCTCCTCGAGCGCTTTGAGCAGTTCGGTGATGCCTGGACTACGCCGGCATGTCGATCTGTTACAGCCTGCCTACTAAATCATTACAGGCTTTTTCCGACTCTTAGACCTTAGTCGCTGTTCTCCGAGTTATCCCGCTGATTTGCCTGGAATTGGCCTACCCCCTGCGCTCTGCACCAAAGGAGGGCCTTTCATTGCACCCAGTGCGGGTAGTAGCCGAGGCGGTCCTGTACCTGCGCGTCGTGGGCCGGGACCACGGTGATTTCCGGGTGTGCCAGGAGCATTTCGTGGACCTTCGCCAACTGCGCCAGGGTCTGCCTGCGGTCGCGGTCCACCAGGCGGCTGCTGACCCAGAACTTCTGCCGCGGACCGCTGAAGCCTTCCAGGCGCCAACTGGTGTCGCCGCTGAAGAAGAAGCGGCGGCCATCCTCCAGCGTCAGGAACAGGCCGACCGAGCCGGGCGTGTGGCCGGGCATGGGCACCAGCACCAGGCTGCCGTCGCCGAACAGGTCCAGGCTCTCGTCGAAGGCCAGGAAGGGCGTGGGCGAGAACACGTAGGGCCGCCAGGGCGTCGCCGCGCTGAACTGGCTGGGGAACACCGCCGGCGGCGTGGCGATGTGGGCATAGTCGATCTCCGCATAGGGCGCCCATACCGGCACCTCGGGGAAGTCCACCAGCGCCGAGGCATGGTCCCAGTGGGCATGGGACAGGTAGATGCGGTCGATGCGGATGCCGCTGCCGGCCAGTTGCTCGCGCACCGGATGCACCTCGCCGAAACGGAACAGCGGCTTGTCCCACCAGGGCATGTCCCGGGCGAACTGCGCCTGCGCCTGGCTGCCCAGGCCGGTGTCGAACAGCAGCGTGGCCGCGTGGTGCTGGATGAGCAGCGCTGTGTGGTTGACGCGCACCTTTCGCGTCCAGTCGCCGTCGGCGAGGGTCAGGGCGTCGAGGGTGGTGAGCCCGGAGGTGCGCACCAGGGCGAAGCGCAGTCCGTCGGCGTGGCCGGGCAGGCTGGCCAACCCCAGCAGCAGGGCGAGGAAGCATCTGGCGAGGCGCATGGTCGGCATCCTTTTCGACGGCTCAGAGCGTGGGCAGGGGGAGGTAGCCGGGGAGGGCGCGGATGCTTTCCTGCCAGGCCTGCACGTGGGGGTAGACGGCGGTGTCCAGGCCGCCTTCGGGGGCCAGGGCGACGTAGGGGTAGACCGCGATGTCGGCGATGCTCGGCCCGGCCGTACGGGCCAGCCAGGGCTGCCGCGACAGTTCCCCGTCGAGCAGTTCCAGGGCCTGGCGCGCCTTGGCCTGGGCTGCGCCGAGGTCGCCGGGGCGCTTGAACAGTTGGATGACCCGCGCCTGCGCCGGCCCGTGCTGGATCTCGTTGGCGGCGAAGCTCAGCCAATGGGCGATGCGCCCCTGGGGCTCGGCGTCCAGCGGGTACCAGGAGGGCTCGGCATAGCGGCGCGCCAGGTAGACCAGGATGGCCTGGGAGTCGCCCAGGCCGAAATCGCCGTCCTCCAGGGCCGGCACCTGGCCGCGCGGGTTGATGGCGAGGAAGGCGGGGCGCTTGTGCACGCCGCTGCGCAGGTCGACGTTGACCAGCTCGGCGTTCTGGCCGATCAGGCTGAGGAACAGGCGGACCTTGTAGGCATTTCCGGAGAGCGGGATGTCGTGCAGTTTCATGGCGGTGTTCCTGCTGGGTGTTGTTGTCGGGAACGGCTCCGGCAAATATTAGACAGACAAGTCTGTATAGTTCAAGCTCGAAATACGGCCATCCCGTGCCCGCCGGTTCAAGAGCGCCGACGCCTCGCGCATAATGACCGCCCAGGAGGTGCCCATGACGTCCAGCAAGGCTTCCAGCAAGCGCGAGCAGTTGCTCAATACCGCCCTCGAGCTGTTCTACCGCGAGGGCTACCACGCCACGGGCATCGACCGCATCCTGGCCGAGTCCGGGGTGGCCAAGATGACCCTGTACAAGCACTTCAAGTCCAAGGACGAGCTGATCATGGCCGCCCTGGAGGAACGCCATGCGCGCACCTTGCGGCGTTTCGGCGATGCGCCGCGGCGGACGCCGCGCGAGGCCATCCTGGCGGTCTTCGATAACCTGCACGGCTACCTGCACGAGGACGGCTTCAGCGGTTGCGCCTTCATCCACGCGGCCGCCGAGTTCCATGACCGCGGCCACCCGATCCACCGCCAGGCCGCCGAGCACAAGGGCTTCGTCGAAGCGTTCTTCCGTCGCCAACTGGAGGACCTCGGCGTGCACGAACCGGGCAAGCTGGCGCGGCAGCTGCAATATTTGCTGGAAGGGGTGCTGGTCATGGCGCACATGCACGGTCCGGCCGACCAGGCCCTGGAAGCGCGCGAGGTGGCGGAAACCTTGCTGCGCCAGGCCGGCCATTGACGGGGGAGGAGACGATGGGCCCTGAATGCCAACTGTTCGGAACCCTGGGCTGCCACCTGTGCGAGGTGGCGGAGGCGGTGCTGATGCCTTTCGTCGAGCACGGCCTGCTGGTGGAACTGGTCGACATCGCCGACCGCGAGGACTGGGTCGAGCGCTACGGCCTCAGCATCCCGGTGCTGCGTCGTTGCGACACGGGGGCGGAGCTGAACTGGCCGTTCGACGCCGAACAGGTAGCTGCTTTCTTGCGCTGCTGATTTTTCCTCCGACGTTTCTGCGCCTGGCGCTGCCCTGTGTCAGTCTTGCGCTGTCGTACCCTTTCGTTGGAGACAGCACTATGAAAATCGGATTCCTCGGCCTTGGCGGCATGGGCGCCGGCATGGCCGCGAACCTCATCCGCGGCGGCCACCAGGTGCACCTGTGGAACCGTTCGCCGGCGGCGCTGGAGCCATTGCTGGCCCTGGGCGGCCTGGCTGCGGCCGATCCGCTCGCGGCCTTCGATGCCGACGTGGTGATTTCCATGCTCGCCGACGACACTGCGACCCGCGCGGTGCTCCTCGACAGCGGCGCCCTGGACTCGGCGCGGCCGGGGCTGATCCACCTGAGCATGGCCACGCTGTCGGTGGCCCTGGTGGGCGAGCTGGCCGAGCGCCATCGCCAGCGCGACGTCGCCTTCATCGCCGCGCCGGTGTTCGGCCGCACCGACGTGGCCGCGGCCGGCAAGCTCAACATCCTCGCCGCCGGGCCCGCCGAGGCCATCGCCGAAGTGCAGCCGCTGCTGGACCTGATGGGGCAGAAGACCTGGCCGCTGGGCGACGATCCCCTGAGTGCGGCGGCGGTGAAGATCGCCGGCAACTTCATGATCGCCAGCGCCATCGAAGCCATGGGCGAGGCCTCGGCCCTGGCCAAGGGCTTCGGGGTGGTGCCCGCGCAGTTGCTGGAGATCATGGGCAGCACCCTGTTCAACGCGCCGGTGTACCGCAACTACGGCGCGCTGATCGCCGAGCAGCGCTACGAGCCGGCGGCGTTCCGCCTGGTGCTCGGCCTGAAGGACGTGGGCCTGGCCCTGGCGGCAGGGCAGAGCCGCCACGTGCCGCTGCCGTTCGCCAGCGTGCTGCGCGACAACCTGCTGGAGGCGGTGGCCCAGGGCGACGGCGAACGGGATTGGGCGGCGCTGGCGCAGGTGGCGATGCGCCGTTCGGGGCAGGCCTGAAGCCAGGCACGTGTAGGAGCGGACTCTGTCCGCGATGGCATGAACGCCGGCCTTGCCGGCGGAATCGCGGATAAATCCGCTCCTACGCTCTCCCGGACAGCATGTAGGCGCGCGCCCAGTGCGTGATTCGCGGGTGGGGAAATGCCTGCCGGGAAAAATCGCAGGCAATAAAAAACCCGCCGGTTAAGGCGGGTTTTTCGGGATTTGGTCGGAGCGACTGGATTCGAACCAGCGACCTTCTCGTCCCGAACGAGACGCGCTACCAAGCTGCGCTACGCTCCGTTTGATGGCGCGCATTCTACCGAAAAACTTTTGATGCACAAGGGGTTAGCGAAAATTTTTTCAGAAATATTTTCCGCCCCCCGAAAAAGCCGACGCCCCGCGGGACTCTGAGTCCGGCGGGGCGCCCGGGTGCTGGCGGTCGGGGATCAGAGATCCTTGACGGTACGCACCTGGTCCTTGTTCACGCGTACGCGTTTGCCGTCCAGTTGTTCGAATTCATAGAAACCGGTGTCGTCGTCGTACTTGGGCGTGTCGACGGACTGGATCTCGCGGCCGTCGTTCAGGGTGATGACGCTGGGGCTGGAGCAGCCAGCGAGTGCGCCAAGGCCCAGGACGAGCAGGAAAGCTGGGAGCGCGCGATTGATCATTCGTATATCTCCTGTACGAATCGAAGTTTGTTCGGAGTTTCCGACTGGGAGAGTAGTGGCAAAGTTCCCGGTAAATTCTCGAAAGACAGTGTATCGGCTGTCTAGCCCGGGCCGTTCAGCAGTTCGGGGGAGTTCAGGTTGGCCAGGCGGGGGTCCCCCTTTGCGCAGGCCACGGGACGCGCGCCCAGGGGCAGCAGGACCTGGCGCGGGCTGCGCTCGCCGCGTTGCCAGGCGGCTTCCAGCTGCGGCGCCAGGGCCTTGGGCAGGATGCAGAACAGCGGTTCCCAATGGTCGCCGTCGTGCAGCATGTGCGGCGCCTGTGGTTGCGCCGCGGCGGCCTGGCGCAGGCGTTCGATGAGCTCTTCGTCGAACAGCGGGGCGTCGCAGGGCAGCACCAGCAGCCAGGGGTGGCGGGCGGCCTGCAGGCCGGCGCGGATGCCGGCGAGCGGGCCGGGGTAGTCCGGGGTGTCGTCGTGCACCAGTTGGTCGGCGTAGGCCCGGTAGATGTCGGCGTTGCGGTTGCAGGAGATGATCAGGTCGTCGCTCAGCGGGCGCACGCGTTCGTGCAGGTAGCTGATCAAGGGCCGCCCGCGCCATTCCAGCAGGCCCTTGTCGCGTCCCCCCATGCGTTGGCCGCGCCCCCCGGCGAGCAGCAGGACGGAACAGGGCGGCAGGGTGGCGTCAGGCATGGCGAGGTCTCCGGAACGGGCCTGTGATATAACACCGGCATCCCCGTCTCTCAAGCAAGGACACCGTCCATGAGCCATTTGGCCACGCCCGAATTCGTGCCGCTGAACATCGCCGTGCTCACCGTCAGCGACACCCGCACGCTGGAGACCGACACCTCCGGCCAGCTGTTCGTCGACCGCCTCACCGCCGCCGGGCACAACCTGGCCGCGCGGGTGCTGCTGAAGGACGACCTCTATCGCATCCGCGCCCAGGTCGCCGCCTGGATCGCCGAGGAGCAGGTGCAGGTGGTGCTGGTCACCGGCGGCACCGGCTTCACCGGCCGCGACAGCACCCCGGAGGCGGTCACCTGCCTGCTGGACAAGCTGGTGGACGGCTTCGGCGAGCTGTTCCGGCAGATCTCGGTGGCCGACATCGGCACCTCCACCGTGCAGTCCCGCGCCCTGGCCGGGCTGGCCAACGGCACCCTGGTGTGCTGCCTGCCGGGTTCCACCAACGCCTGCCGCACCGCCTGGGACGGCATCCTCGCCGAGCAACTGGACGCCCGCCACCGCCCGTGCAACTTCGTGCCGCACCTGAAGCAGGCCGCGCCCTGCGAGAGCCGCGGATGAGCGGCTGCGACAAGCCCGGCCTGCTGCCGGTCGAGGAGGCCCTGGCGCGGCTGATGGCGCTGGCGGCGCAGGCGCCGATTTCGGAAGTCGAACAGGTCCCCCTGAGCGAGGCCGAGGGCCGCGTGCTGGCCGCGCCGTTGCTGGCCGGCCTGGACCTGCCGCCCTGGGACAACAGCGCCATGGACGGCTACGCGCTGCGCCTGGCCGACTGGCAGGGCGAGCCGCTGCTGGTGAGCCAGAAGATTTTCGCCGGCATCGCCCCCGAGCCGCTGCAACCCGGCACCTGCGCACGCATCTTCACCGGCGCGCCGGTGCCCCATGGCGCGGATTGCGTGGAGATGCAGGAAAACGTCGAGGTGCTGGCGGACGGCCGCGTGCGCTTCCGCGAAGCGCTGCGCTTCGGCCAGCACATCCGCCCGCAGGGCCAGGAGACCCGCCAGGGCGACCAGGTGCTGCCGGCCGGCACGCGCCTGGGCGCCATCGAGCTTGGCCTGGCCGCCTCGCTCGGCCAGGCCGTGCTGAACGTGCGGCGCAAGCCGCGGGTGGCGCTGCTGTCCACCGGCGACGAGCTGGTGGAGCCGGACCAGCCGCTGCGCACCGGGCAGATCTATAACAGCAACCGCGCCGTGCTGAAGGCCTGGCTGCTGCGTTCCGGCTGCGAGGTGCGGGATGCCGGCATCCTCCCCGACGACCTGGCGAAGACCCGCGAAGTGCTCTGCTCGCTGGGCGGCGCCGATCTGATCCTGACCACCGGCGGCGTCTCCGTGGGCGAGGCCGATTTCCTCGGCGCGGCCCTGCGCGAGGCCGGCGAACTGGCGCTGTGGAAGCTGGCGATCAAGCCGGGCAAGCCGCTGACCGTGGGCCACTACCAGGGGACGCCGGTGATCGGCCTGCCGGGCAACCCGGCCTCCACCCTGGTCACCTTCGCCCTGCTGGCGCGTCCCTACCTGCTGCGCCGCCTGGGCGTGGACGCGGTGACGCCGCTGCGCTTCGAGGTGCCCGCCGGCTTCGCCTGGAAGCACGCCGGCAACCGCCGCGAATACCTGCGCGCGCGCCTGGAGAACGGCCGTGCGCTGATCTACCCGAACCAGAGCTCCGGCGTGCTGCGCAGCGCCGCCTGGGCCGACGGCCTAGTGGAAGTGCGCGAAGGGCGGACGCTGGAAGAGGGCGAGATGGTGCCCTTCATTCCCCTGAGCGAAGTGCTGTTGTAGGTGCAACTGTCTTGCCGGCTGCGCCGTGCTCGCCGGTAATGTAGGAGCGGACCTTGTCCGCGATAGCCGGAACCCCCGGCGCGATTCGCGGATAAGATCCGCTCCTACGCCGCCCCACCCGCACCATTCCATGTAGGAGCGCGCCCTGCGCGCGAATCGCGGGCAGGGCCCGCTACACCTCCGGTAAACACAAGGCCCCGTAGGATGGGTTGAGCGAAGCGATACCCATCACCGCCACCGCATGGGTTTCGCAAGCTCGACCCATCCTACGAAGAGCACCCCGGCGCGGCCGGCAAGACAGTTGCTCCTACAGGGGGCATGCCGTGCCTCCCGGCATTTGCCCGCGAATCTACTCACCCCGCCGCCGGCCGATGGCGCTGGCGGTATTCCCCCGGCGTCTCCCCGGTCCAGCCCTTGAAGCTGCGGTGGAAGGAGCGCGATTCGGTGAAACCCAGGTACTGAGCGATGTCCTGGATCTGCAGGTCGCTGTGCAGCAGGTAGTGCTCGGCCAGCTCCTGGCGCAGCGTGTCGAGGATCTGCTGGTAGCTGGTGCCGGCCTGCTGCAGGTGGCGCTGCAGGGTGCGCACGGTCATGTCGAAGCGCTCGGCGACGCGTTCCTTGCGCGGCAGGCCGTCCTTCATCAGCAGGCGCAGGGCGTTCTTCACCCGTAGCGGCAGCGGTTCGTCGTCGTCCAGTTCGGCCATCATGGCCAGGGCGTGTTCTTCCAGGGTGCGCAGCAGGTTGGCGTCGGCCTGGCGTAGCGGAAAAGCCAGCAGGGGCAGCGGCACCAACAGGGCGCTGCAGGGTTTCTCGAAGCGCACCGGGCAGCCGAACAGCCGCTCGTACTCGGCCAGCTCGGTGCCGGCCGGCTGCGGGTGCTCGAACCAGACTTCCTCGGGCGAGCCCTCGAAATCGGCGATCCAGCGCGCGTAGAGCAGCCAGGAGGCCAGCACGTTCTCCACCATGTGGCGGCGGATGTCGGCGGCCTGGTGGCGGCAGTTCCAGACCAGGCGCACGTGGCCGTCGCCCGGTTCGACGCGGCTCACGCCCATGTCCCCCACCAGCTTCTCGTAGGGGATGATGCGGTTCATCGCCTCGCCCAGGGTGGCGCAGTTCATGGTGATGTAGCCGAGCACGCTCCAGGAGCCCGGCTGCACGAAACGCGCGGCGTGCAGGCCGAACAGCGGATCATTGGCGTGCTCGCAGAAATAGCCGAGCAGGCGTTCGTGGGCTTCGCTGGGCAGGCGCTGGCTGTTGTCGGCCAGCTGCGCGCGGGTGAGGTCGGCGGCCCGCAGGGCGGCGTCGACGTCCAGGCCGAGGTGCTCGGCCTGGCGCAGGTACTTGAGCAGGGCGGGTACGGAGGTATAGCCGAGGGCGTGCATGGTGCGCTCTTGTTCTGGTGGCTCTATTGGCGACTGGCGCTGGCCCGATCCGACAGTGACAGGCCCGGGTGGCCGACTAGTATAGGCAGCCATTGCGAGCGACCGGAACAGGAGCACGGCAGGCATGCGACGCTGGAATGGCTGGGGTGAGGAAAGCACTTCGATGGAACTGCCCGGCTCGGGCCGGACCTTTCTCGCCGAGCAGATCGGCCCCGGCCTCGTGCTGCCCGATGCCAGCCTCGACGCCGTGCTGGCCAAGGTGCCGGCCTCGCGCCTGGCCGAGCACCCGCTGCTGCTGCGCGAACCCATGGACCGCCTGTTGCACGCCCGCGGCCAGAGCCTGCCGGACTGGCTGGCCATGCGCGAGGGCGAGTTCGGCCGCTTCCCCGACGGCGTGGCCTACCCGCAGAGCGCCGAGCAGATCCGCGAACTGCTGCGCTATGCCGAACGCACCGATTGCCTGCTGATCCCCTACGGCGGCGGCACCTCGGTGGCCGGGCACATCAACCCGCCGGCCTCCGACAAGCCGGTGTTGACCGTTTCCCTGGCGCACATGAACCGCCTGCTGGAGCTGGACGAGGAAAGCCTGGTGGCCACCTTCGGCCCCGGCGCCAACGGCCCGCAGGTGGAAAGCCAATTGCGCGCCCGTGGCTACACCCTCGGCCACTTCCCGCAGTCCTGGGAGCTGTCGACCCTCGGCGGCTGGGTGGCCAGCCGCTCCAGCGGCCAGCAGTCGCTGCGCTACGGGCGCATCGAGCAGCTGTTCGCCGGCGGCACCCTGGAGACCTTCGCCGGGCCGCTGGAAATCCCCACCTTCCCGGCATCCTCCGCCGGCCCCGACCTGCGCGAGCTGGTGCTGGGCTCGGAGGGCCGCTTCGGCGTCATCTCCTCGGTCAAGGTGCGCGTCTCGCGACTGGCCGAGCAGGAGCGCTTCTACGTGGTCTTCCTGCCGTCCTGGGAGCAGGGCCTGGCGGCCATCCGCAGCCTGGCCCAGGCGCGGGTGCAGCTGTCCATGCTGCGCCTGTCCAACGCGGTGGAAACCCGCACCCAGCTGACCCTGGCCGGCCATCCCGGGCAGATCGCCTGGCTGGAGCGCTACCTGAAATGGCGCGGGGCGGGCGAGGGCAAGTGCATGCTGACCTTCGGCGTCACCGGCAGCCGCGCGCAGAACGCCGCTTCGCTGAAGCTCGCGCGGCGCCTGCTGAAGGGCTTCGGCGGGGTGTTCACCGGCACCCTGCTGGGGCACAAGTGGGAAGCCAGCCGCTTCCGCTCGCCCTACCTGCGCGAGACGCTCTGGCAGGCCGGCTACGTGGTGGACACCCTGGAGACCGCCACCGACTGGAGCAACGTCGACAACCTGATGCAGCGCATCGAGGCCAGCCTGCGCGACGGCCTGGCGGCGGAGGGCGAGCGGGTGCACGTGTTCAGCCACCTGTCCCACGTCTATGGCGAAGGCTCCAGCATCTACACCACCTACGTGTTCCGCCCGGCGTCCAGCTATGCCGCCACCCATGAGCGCTGGCGCCGGCTCAAGCAGGCCGCCAGCCGGACGATCGTAGAGAACCGCGGCACCATCAGCCACCAGCACGGCGTGGGCCGCGACCACGCGCCCTACCTGGCGCTGGAGAAGGGCGAACTGGGCATGGCCACCCTGCGCGCCCTGGCCGGCCATTTCGACCCCGCGGGCCGGCTCAACCCCGGCACCCTGCTGCAGGACTGACGCCATGTGGAACGCCGCCTGGCGTCGGCAGGCGCTGGCCGAACTGGCCGGGCGCGACTGGGACCTGATCGTGGTCGGCGGCGGCATCACCGGCGCCGGCATCCTCCGTGAGGCCGCGCGGCGCGGCTGGCGCTGCCTGCTGCTGGAGCAGCGCGACTTCGCCTGGGGCACCTCCAGCCGTTCCTCGAAGATGGTCCACGGCGGCCTGCGCTACATCGCCAAGGGCCAGTTCGGCCTGACCCGCGACTCGGTGCGCGAGCGCCAGCGCCTGCTCGGCGAGGCGTCGGGGCTGGTGGAGCCGTTGAGCTTCATCATGCCGCACTACCGCGGCGGCTTCCCCGGGCCGAAGGTGTTCGGCGGCCTGCTGGCCGTGTACGACGCCCTGGCCGGCAAGCGCAACCACCTCTATTACCCGCTGCAGCAACTGCGCTACCTGGCGCCGGGGCTGAAGGAGGACGGCCTGCTGGGCGGCACGCGCTTCGCCGATGCGGTGGTGGACGACGCCCGCCTGGTCATGCGCGTGCTGGACGAGGCCCGCGCCGACGGCGGCGAGGCGCTCAACGGCCTGCGCGTGCTGGAACTGAGACGGGAAGGCGGCCGGGTGAGCGGCCTGCTGGCCGAGGACCGGGAGAGCGGCGAGCGCTTCGTCTTGCGCGCCGGCGCGGTGGCCCTGGCCGCCGGCGCCTGGGCCGACGACCTGCGCCGCAGGGAAGGCGACGAGCACATCCGCCCCCTGCGCGGCAGCCACCTGCTGCTGCCGGCCTGGCGCCTGCCGGTGGCCCACGCCTTCAGCTTCATGCACGCGGCGGACCGGCGCCCGGTGTTCGTCTTCCCCTGGGAGGGCGCCAGCGTGGTCGGCACCACCGACCTGGACCATGGCGACGGCCTGGACAGCGATGCCCGCATCAGCGAGGAGGAAGTCGACTACCTGCTGGCCGCCTGCGCGCAGCAGTTCCCCGCCGCGTGCATCGGCCGGGCCGACATCCGTTCGACCTGGGCCGGCGTGCGCCCGGTGGTCAGCAGCGGCGCGGCGCGGAAGAAACCCTCGGACGAGAAGCGCGAGCACGCCCTGTGGCAGGAGCCCGGCTGCGTGACCCTGGCCGGCGGCAAGCTGACCACCTTCCGCCTGCTGGCCCTGGAAGTGCTGCAGGCCTGCGCGCCCATGCTCGGCAAGACGCTGGAGGATAGCGGCTCAGCAATTTTTGCCGCAGTGCCCGAGGTCGACCTGCCCGGCCTGGGCCCGCAGCAGCGGCGGCGCCTGGCCGGCCGCCACGGCCGCAACCTGCCGCAACTGGCGAGGTTGCTGGCGGAAGTCGGCAACGGGCGGGTGGGCGACAGCGACTGCCTGTGGGCCGAACTGGCCTGGGCCGCCGAAGGCGAGCTGGTGCTGCACCTGGACGACCTGCTGCTGCGCCGCACGCGCCTGGGCCTGCTGCTGGAGAACGGCGGCGCCGGCGAACTGCCGGCCATCCGCGCGCTGTGCCAGGCGCGCCTGGGCTGGGACGACGAGCGCTGGCATGAAGAAGAGCGCGCCTATCTGGAGCTTTGGCGGCGCTGTTATAGCTTGCCGGGTGAAGCGTGATGGGTATCGCAGGCTCAACCCATCCTACGTGGAGCCCGTGCCATCGGCGCGGCGATACCCATCACCGGCAAGATCCCCTGACGAGAAGGATCGCACCTTGAGCGAACAGAGCTACCTGCTGGCCATCGACAACGGCACCCAGAGCGTGCGCGCGCTGCTCTTCGACCTCGCCGGCAACCTGGTGGGCAAGGGCAAGGTCGAGCTGGAGGCCTACTATTCCAGCCAGCCCGGCTGGGCCGAGCAGGACCCGGAGTATTACTGGGCCAAGCTCGGCGAGGCCTGCCAGTTGCTCTGGGCGCAGAGCGGCATCGACCGCAGCCTGATCCGCGGCGTGTCGCTGACCACCCAGCGTGGCACCGTGATCCACGTCGATGGGCAGGGCAAGCCGCTGCGTCCGGCGATCCTCTGGCTGGACCAGCGCCGCGCCGAGGTCGAGGGCCGCATCAAGGGGCCCTGGGGCTGGCTGTTCAAGCTGGCCGGCGCCGAGGGCGCGGTGGATTACTTCCGCAGCCAGGCCGAGGTCAACTGGGTCGCTCAGCAGCAGCCGGAGTTGCACGCGGCCACGCACAAGGTGCTGCTGTTGTCCGGCTTCCTCACCCATCGCCTGTGCGGGCGCTTCGTCGATTCCCTGGCGTGCAGCGTGGCCTACCTGCCGTTCGACTACAAACGCCTGAAGTGGGCCGCCCCGCGGGACTGGAAATGGCAGGCGGTGAAGGTGCGCCAGGAACAATTGCCGGAGCTGTTCAAGCCCGGCGCCAGGCTCGGCACGATCAGCGCCGAGGCCAGCCGCCACACCGGCATCCCCGAGGGCCTGCCGCTGATCGCCGCCGGCGCCGACAAGGCCTGCGAGGTGCTCGGCGCCGGGGCCATCGAACCCAGCGTGGCCTGCCTGTCCTACGGCACCACCGCGACCATCAACACCACCCGTGCGCGCTACCTGGAAACCATCCCGCTGATCCCGCCGTACCCGGCGGCGATTCCCGACCATTTCAACACCGAAGTCATGATCTACCGCGGCTTCTGGATGGTCAGCTGGTTCAAGCGCGAGTTCGGCCTGCGCGAGATGCAGCGCGCCGCCGAGCTGGGCGTGGAGCCGGAGAAGCTGTTCGACGAACTGGTCGAGCAGGTGCCCCCCGGCTCCATGGGCCTGATGCTGCAGCCCTACTGGACGCCGGGCATCCGCGAACCCGGCCTGGAAGCCAAGGGTGCGATCATCGGTTTCGGTGACGTGCATACCCGCGCGCACATCTACCGCGCCATCCTCGAAGGCCTGGCCTATGCGCTGCGCCAGGGCAAGGAGCGCATCGAGAAGCGCTCCGGCACCCGCATCGAGCGCCTGCGCGTGGCCGGCGGCGGCTCCCAGAGCGACGCGGCCATGCAACTGACCGCCGACATCTTCGGCCTGCCGGCGGAGCGCCCGCATGTCTACGAGGCCTCCGGCCTGGGCGCGGCCATCGACTGCGCGGTGGGGCTGGGGCTGTTCCCGGACTTCGCCGCCGCCATCGCCGCCATGACCCGCGTCGGTGAGGTGTTCCAGCCGCGCCCGCAGGCGCAGCGCACCTACGAGCGGCTGTACCGCGAGGTCTACCAGCGCATGTACCGGCAACTGAAGCCGCTGTACCGGAGCATCCGCGAGATCACCGGCTACCCGGCCTGAACTTCGCGCCCCGGTTCGATGGTCCATAGTGAATGGACTTCAAGGAGGGGAGAGGGACCATGGCGAAACCCGAAGCGATGCTCATCCTGCACGGCAAGCAGGCGGCCAACGACGAGGTGCGCGCGGCGGTGCTGGCGCGCCGCGAGGCCGGCTGGCGGCTGGACGTGCGCGTCACCTGGGAGGAGGGCGATGCCGAGCGCCTGGTCGGCGAGGCCCTGGCGGCCGGCTACCCGACGCTGGTCGCCGGCGGCGGCGACGGCACCGCGCGGGCCGTGGCCGAGGCGCTGTACCGGGCCGATGCCGAGGCCAGCCTGGCGCTGCTGCCGCTGGGCACGGCCAACGACTTCGCCCGCGCCGCCGGCATCCCGCTGGAGCAGGCCGCGGCGCTGGGCCTGCTGGAGGAGGCGGCGCGGCCCATCGACCTGGGCGAGGTGGAGGGGCGCATCTTCCTCAACATGGCCACAGGCGGCTTCGGTTCCACGGTCACGGCCAACACCTCCGAAGACCTGAAGAAAGCCCTGGGCAGCGCGGCCTACCTGCTGACCGGGATCAGCCGCTTCTCCGAGGTGCACTCGGCCGAAGGCCACTTCCGCGGCCCGGGCTTCGACTGGCAGGGCGAATTCCTCGCCCTGGGCATCGGCAACGGCCGCCAGGCCGGCGGCGGGCATCCGCTGTGCGCCCAGGCGCTGGCCGACGACGGCCTGCTCGACGTCAGCATATTGCCGGCGCCGGGCGACATGCTGTCCGCCCTGGGCAGCCTGCTCGGCAGCGGTGGCGGGCTGCAGGAGCTGTTCGTCCGCGCGCGCCTGCCGTGGCTCGAACTGGAGGCGGGTGAGGGCCTGGCGATCAATCTCGATGGCGAGCCCCTTCAGGCCAGCCGGGCGCGTTTCGAGGTGCGTCCGGCAGCGCTGCGCCTGCATTTGCCGGCGGATTCGCCGCTGCTCGGCGGCTGATCACCGGGGCTGGCCCGGAACGGGCTTCTGAGGCATGATGGCGTTGCGCCAGTATTTCGTCGCCGGAATTCTGGCCGATACAGCGACACGCTATTCATCCCGATTTCAGGAGCCCCCATGGCCGGCATTCTCGACAGCGTCGATCAACGCACCCGACTGGTGGGGCAGAACCGCCTGGAAATCCTGGTGTTCCGCCTGGCCGGCCGGCAGCAGTTCGCGATCAACGTGTTCAAGGTCCAGGAGGTGCTGCAACTGCCGCGCCTGACGCTGATCCCGCAGCGCCACCCGATGATCTGCGGGGTGATCAACCTGCGCGGCCAGACCCTGCCGGTGATCGACCTGTCCCATGCCATCGGCATGCGCCCGCTGCGCCCCGAGGAGCGCAGCACCATCATCGTCACCGAGTACAACCGCTCGGTGCAGGCCTTCCTGGTCGGTGGCGTGGAGCGCATCCTCAACCTCAACTGGGAGGCGGTGCAGCCGCCGCCCGGCGGGGCCGGGCGCCAGCACTACCTGACCGCCATCACCCGCATCGACGAGCGCCTGGTGGAAATCATCGACGTGGAGAAGGTGCTGGCCGAGATCGTGCCGATGAACACCCGCGTCTCCGCCGAGCGCCTGGACGACGACCTGCTGGCGCAGACCAGCGGCCGCGAGGTGCTGGTGGTGGACGACTCCAGCGTCGCCGTTAACCAACTGCGCGACACCCTCGGCCAGCTCGGCCTGAAGCTGCACGTGGCCACCGACGGCCTGCGCGCGCTGCGCCAGCTGCAGGCCTGGGCCAACGCCGGCGAGGACATGGACGAGAAGCTGCTGATGGTCTTCACCGACGCCGAGATGCCGGAGATGGACGGCTACCGCCTGACCACCGAGATCCGCAACGACCCGCGCCTGGCCGGGCTCTACGTGGTGCTGCACACCTCGCTGTCGGGCAGCTTCAACGATGCCATGGTGCGCAAGGTGGGCTGCGACGACTTCCTCTCCAAGTTCCAGCCGGACCTGCTGGTGGACGTGATCCGCCGGCGCCTGGAGAGGCTGCCGGCCTGAGCCGTGACCGCCCGGCACGGCTGGGTGGTTCGGCGTCAACCTGTCTTGCGGGTCGCGCCGAGGTGCTCTTCGTAGGATGGGTTGAGCTTGCGAAACCCATGCTGCCACGGTGATGGGTATCGCTTCGCTCAACCCATCCTACGGTGAAATACCATGCCTCCCGTGTAGAGCGGGCCCTGCCCGCGATTTCGCGCGCAGGGCGCGCTCCTACAGGGGAATGGCGCGGGTGGGGCGGCGTAGGAGCGGACCTTGTCCGCGATAGCCGGACATATCGGCGCGATTCGCGGATGAGATCCGCTACAGGTTGCCCATACGCCGTGCCCCTGTAGGAGCGCGCCCTGCGCGCGATTTCGCAGGCAGGGCCTGCTCCTACAGGTTTCCGTGAGGCACGTAGTTCAACCGCGGACTTTGTCCGCGATAGCCGGCCATCCCGGCGCGATTCGCGGATGAGATCCGCTACAGGTCGCCCATACGCCGTGCCCTTGTAGGAGCGCGCCCTGCGCGCGAAATCGCGGGCAGGGCCCGCTCCCACAGGTATCCGTCACTCCCAAACGAAAACGGGGCGCCAATGCGGCGCCCCGTTTTCGTTTCCTCAGGCCAGCTTCAGCAGCGCCATCCCCGCCACCAGCAAGCCCAACCCGAGCCAGCCACGCCACACCAGGCGCTGGCCGAACAGGGCCCAGCCCATGGCCACGGTGGCGAGGATGCCGAAGCCGCCCCACACCGCATAGGCCACCGACAGTTCTATGTCCTTCACCGCCTGCGCCAGGGCCGAGAAGGCGCCCAGCACGCAGAGGATAGAGGTGACGCCCAGGGCGCGCCTGCGGAAGCCGTCGGAATACTTCAGCAGCAGGTTGGCGATCACTTCCAGCACGATCGCCAGGCCCAGCCAGGCGAACGGAACCCAATCGAGGCTCAGCATGCGACGGCCTCCTCTGCGGACGGCTCGCGCTTGCTGCGGGTGCCGGACTTCACCAGCAGGATGCCGGCGATCATCACGGCCAGGCCCAGGACCTTCTCCGGGGCCAGGTTCTCGCCCAGCCAGGCGACGCTGACCAGGGTGATGAGGACGATGCCGATGCCCTCCCAGAGGGCGTAGGCCACGCCCACCGGCACGCGCTTGATGGCCAGCGACAGGAAGTAGTACGACAGGCCGACCATGGCGTACATCAGCAGGTGGCCATAGAACGGGGCCAGGGTGGTGGTGAGTTTCATCGAAGTGGTGCCGACCACTTCGAAACCGATGGCGGCGAACAGATAGATCCAGGAACGCATGAGCGAGCCCTCCCTTGGGCAAGCCGCTACCCCCACGTTTGCACGTGCGGCCAGGCGGAAAGTCGGAACGGGGGAGGTGACGCAGGGCGAGCGATAGGCTCGGGTACATCGTCACCAAAGACGTGACTTCGAGGGAGGGCGCTAGAGATCGCCGGTCCAGTGGCGCTCGCGGGAGACCAGGCGGGAAGTGAAGAGGGTTTGAATCGTTATGTTCAACATAATGAACACTATATTGCCTGAACTTAGGAGGATTGGCAAATCGATAGACTCAAGCAATGAGTCGATGGCGCAGGAATTCGTTATTTTCTTGTGATGAGGCCCAGGCAGGAAGTCTTCTGTTCAAGATGGGTGTGCAATATTTTATTCATCGTGCTGTGCGCCCACCTGCTCCCGACATTCTGGCTGGGCAAAACCGCCAGAAGAGAGTAGCCTTCATTTGACGTTTTATTTTTCATCATTTGAGGGGCGCATGTTGGCCATCAAGACGGAAGATCGTCGTCGCAGCGACTCGCCGTCCCCGGTGTTCTGGCATCTGGTGCACGACCATGCCAGCCTCACCGAGGCCCAGCGGCTGCAGCACATCCGCCACGGCTTGAGCTGGCGCTGGGTCGAATCGGTGCGCGATACCTTCCGCATCAGCGGCCCCGGCTTCGTCGAGCTGTTCAACATCTCCCTGTCCACCTACGAGCGCAAGAAGAAGGCCGACCAGGCGCTGGACCTGGTCACCTCGGAGCGCCTCGACCGCCTGGCCTCGGTGGCCGTGCTGGCAGAGCAGGTGTTCGAGGACAAGGACGCCGCGGCCCAGTGGCTGGCGCGCGCCAACCAGGCCCTTGGCGGCCAGACGCCGCTGAGCCTCTGCGACACCGAGATAGGCGCCAACCAGGTACGCCGCGTGCTGCACGCGCTGGAGTGGGGCGGGGCCGCCTGATGCGGGCCTGGCGCGTCGCCAAGGCGGCCCGGGCCGGCGACCTGAGCGGCCAGGGCGCGGCCATCCTCGGCGGGCGCTGGAATCATCGTGACGTACCGGTCGTCTACCTGGGCCTGACGCCGGCCATCTGCTGCCTGGAAACCTTCGTGCACGCCAGCGGCCGGCCGACCTTCCCGATGAAGATCACCGCCTTCCGGCTCCCGGAAGGCGACGACCTCTACCTCAAGCCCGATCCCCGGGACCTGCCCGAGGGCTGGAACAGCCTGCCGGCGGACCGCCCGAGCATGGACTACGGCACCCGCTGGCTGCGGGCCGGCGAACAGCTCGGCCTGATAGTGCCCTCGGCGGTACTGCCGCTGGAGTGGAACCTCCTGCTCAACCCGCGGCACCCGGCGATGAGCCGGGTGCGGGTCGAGGACAGTTACGACTTCATGTATGACGAGCGGATGTTCCAGACGCGCGCTTGACGAGGCTGTCAGGCGCCGAACAGTCCCTGGGCGCGCAATAGTTCCCCCAGTCCATTGGGATACAGCGGCGTGCCTTCATCGAAGTCGGCGATGCCGCGCCAGACGGCGGTGAAGGGCTGGCCGTCGCTTTCGTTGCCCGGCAGTTCGGTGCGCAGGTAGGTTTCGGCATCAGCGAAGCGGCCGTCGTAGACCATGACGATCTCGTGGCCCGGCCTGCCGGCGTAGGTGAAGATGTTTTCCAGTGCGCCCAGCAGGCGCGGTTCGAGCACTTCCAGGCCCAGTTCCTCGCGAATCTCCCGCGCCACGGCCTGGACGCTGCTTTCGCCGAACTCGATGCCGCCGCCCAGCGGGCGGTAGTAATGCTGTTCCTTCACCGGATCGTAGGCCTGATTGACCAGGATTCGCCCCTGGTGGTGAAAGACGCAGAGGGCTACCGCGCGGATCCTTCCCTGGGACATGTTCATTTCCTCCTGACGAATGGCCGGCAATGATAGCGCCGGCCATTCAAGCGCGATATCAGCCCGGGTCCGACACCAACCCCGCCGCCAGCCGTCCAACCTCCGCCAGCAGCGCATCGCGCTTTTCCGCCGGAGCCGGGCTGCCGGTGAGGTAGGCCGCCACCAGGATCGGCGCGCGGCCCGGCGGCCGGAGGATGGCCACGTCGTTGCTGGTGCCGCGTTCGCCGGTGCCGGTCTTGTCGCCGACTTTCCAACCCGTTGGCAGGCCGGCGCGGATGCGTTTGTCGCCGGTCTTGTTGGCCGCCAGCCAGGCGTTCAACTGGTCGCGCGAGGCGGGTTGCAGGACGTCGCCCAGCAGCAGGCGCTGCAGGGTGGCGACCATCGCCCGCGGGGTGCTGGTGTCGCGCGGGTCGCCCGGGAGGGCCTGGTTGAGGGTGGGCTCGTTGCGGTCCAGGCGGCTGACGTCGTCGCCGGTGCTGCGCAGCCAGTCGGTCAGCCCGGTGGGGCCGCCCAGGCTGGTCAGCAACAGGTTGGCGGCGCCGTTGTCGCTCAGGGTGATCGCCGCCTCGCAGAGTTCGGCGACGCTCATGCCCGGCTGGCCGACGTGGCGCTCGCTGACCGGCGAATATTCCACCAAGTCCGCCTGGCCGTAGACGATGCGCCGCGCCAACTGCTCCTCGCCGCGGTCCACGCGGGCCAGGACGCAGGCGGCGAGCAGCAGCTTGAAGGTGCTGCACAGCGGGAAGCGCTCGTCCTCGCGCAGGCCGAAGCGGCGGCCGTCGCCGGTGTCGAGCACGGCCACGCCCAGGCGCCCGCCGCTGTCGCGTTCCAGTTGCTGCAGGCGCTCCAGCGTGGATTGCCCGTCCGCCCGCGCGGTGCCGGCGAGCAGGCCGGCCAGGGGCGCCAGGAGCATGGCGCGGTTGATCTGTCTTCTGCTGAACATGCTGCCTCCTTGTCGAAGCGCGACTATCGGCCAGCCGGGCGGGGTGGGGCAAGCGGGCACGCCCATCGGTTTTTCCCGGCCGGCGCGGCGAGCGCTTCTACCCTGAAAAGGTGCGGCCCCGGCGACAATTCGTTGCAACCTTTGTCCAGGGCCGCGGCTCGAACCCGATGAGTGCGCCGCAGCGGCGCCTTCCACCCGGAGAAGGTCAGCCCCGAGAACGAATGACCGCCCGCGTTCCGAACCCGCCCACGGAAAAGGGGACCACCCCATGTCCAGCAAGGCCCCATCCCTGCTCGATGCCTACCGCCAGGCGCGGCGGCACAGCGAGGAACTGATCGCCCCCCTCGGCGCCGAGGACGCGGTCGCCCAGTCGATGCCCGACGCCAGCCCGGCCAAGTGGCACATCGCCCACACTACCTGGTTCTTCGAGACCTTCCTGCTCAAGCCGCGGCTGGCCGGCTACGCCGAGTTCGACGCCAGCTTCGGCTACCTGTTCAATTCCTACTACGAGGCCCTGGGCGCTCGTCAGCCGCGGCCGCAGCGGGGGATGCTGACGCGGCCGCCGCTGCACCGGGTGCTCGACTACCGGCTGCACGTCGACGAGCACATGCAGGCGCTGCTGGACGGGGAACCCGACGCCGAGCTGGAAGCCCTGGTGCGCCTGGGCCTGGCCCACGAGGAGCAGCACCAGGAACTGCTGCTGATGGACATCCTCCACCTGTTCAGCCTGTCGCCGCTGGCGCCGGCCTATGGCGAGGGACATGCGCCCCCGGCCTGCGGGCCGCAGCGCTTCCTGGCGATCCAGGGCGGGCTGCTGGGCATTGGCCATGACGGCCAGGGTTTCGCCTTCGACAACGAGGCGCCGGCGCACCGCTGCTTCCTGGCGCCCTTCGAGATCGCCGAGTCGCTGGTGAGCAACGGCCAGTGGCTGGCGTTCATCGAGGATGGCGGTTACCGGCGCGCGGAGTTCTGGTTGTCCGACGGCTGGGCCAAAGTGCAGGAGGAGGGCTGGGAAGCGCCGCTGTACTGGCGACGGCAGGACGACGGCTGGCACGAGTTCGGCCTGGCCGGCCTGCGCCCGCTGGACGTGGACGCGCCGGTGCTGCACGTCAGCTACTACGAGGCCAGCGCCTACGCCAACTGGGCCGGCGCGCGCCTGCCCACCGAGATGGAATGGGAAGTGGCCGCCCGCGACGGCCGCCTGCGCCAGCTCTACGACGCCGCCTGGCAGTGGACGCAGAGCGCCTATGCGGCGTATCCCGGCTTCCGCCCCGGCGCCGGGGCGGTGGGCGAGTACAACGGCAAGTTCATGGTCAGCCAGATGGTCCTGCGCGGCGGTGCCTGCATCACCCCGGCCGGGCATTCGCGGCCCAGCTACCGCAACTTCTTCCACCCCGAGAAGCGTTGGATGTTCGCCGGCCTGCGCCTGGCCCGCGACCTGCCCGAACAGGCCGCGCTGGACCCGCGCGCCCGCGAGCTGGCCGAGGACCTGGAGGCGGGCTTCTCGCTGCAGCCGCGGCAACTATCGCCCAAGTACTTCTACGATGCCGCCGGTTCCGAGCTGTTCGAGGCCATCTGCCGCACCCGCGAGTACTACCCCACGCGCAGCGAGACCGCGTTGCTCAAGCGCATCGCCCCGGCCCTCGCCGAGCGCATCCCGGCCGACTGCACCCTGGTGGAGTTTGGCAGCGGCGCCAGCGAGAAGACCTGCCTGCTGCTGGACGCGGCGCCGCAGATCCGCCGCTACGTGCCCATCGACATCAGCCCGGCGGCCCTGGACAAGGCCGCCGCGCGCCTGCAGCGCGACTACCCGGCGCTGTGCGTCGAGCCCCTGTGCGCCGACTTCACCCGCCTGGAGGTGCTGCCCCCGGCGCTGGCCGACGGCCCGCGGCTGGGCTTCTTCCCCGGCTCCACCATCGGCAACTTCGCCCCGGAGCAGGCCCTGGCCTTCCTCCAGGGCGCCCACGAACTGCTGGGGCCGGGGGCGAGCTTCATCGTCGGGGTGGACCTGCGCAAGGACGTGAAAGTGCTGGAGGCCGCCTACAACGATGCCGAGGGCGTGACCGCGCGCTTCAACCTCAACCTGCTGCAGCGCATCAACCGTGAGCTGGACGCCGATTTCCAGCTCGACCGCTTCGACCACCTGGCCTTCTGGAATCCCGAGCACAGCCGCATCGAGATGCACCTGGTCAGCCGCGTCGAGCAGCGCGTGCGCATAGCCGGCATGGAGTACCTGTTCCGCGCCGGCGAGCGCCTGCACACGGAGAACTCCTACAAGTACGCCATCGACGACTTTCGCGCGCTGGCCGAGCGCGGCGGCTGGCTGGTGCGCGAGCACTGGACCAGCGCCGAGCCGGCCTTCGCGGTGTTCCGCCTGCAGGCCTAGCGCTCCAGCCCCAGGCGCCGGTGCCAGTCGGCGATGGACTCCTCCGGGTAGCCGTCGAAGTACAGGTCGCGCGGGTGCTTTTCCACCTCCACCCAGGGGGCCTTGGAGTCCAGCAGCAGGTGGGTGTGTTCCGGCGGCACCGGCAATGGGGTGTCGATGGCCGAGGCGAAGGGGTGGATGAGTTCCGGCCATTCCGGGCTGAACAGCCACAGGGCGCTGCCGCATTCGCCGCAGAAGTTGCGCTCGGCGGTGCTGGTGCGGGTGCGCTGGCCGGGCTCGCGCAGCTTGGCGTGATAGACGCGCAGGTGCTTGCGCCCGCGCACCTTGAGGCTGGCGGCGTCGCCGCCGAGGTTGATGGCGTAGCCCCCGCCACCCTGGGTCTTGCGGCAGATCGAGCAGTAGCAGCGCTGGTAGGGATAGGGGTGGGCGCTCTCCAGGCTGAAGGTCACGGCGCCGCAATGGCAGGAACCTTCCAGTCGCATGGCTGATCTCCTCTGTAGGGATACGGGACCCGGGCAAGGGTGGTCGATCGCGCCCCGCCGCGCCGGGCGCGACGACGGATGGTCGGCTCGCCCGGGATGTTATATGTTGGTCGTAATTCAATGATGGCAAAGCCATCCCCATGCAGGTGAAATCATGGCCGTACAACGCATCGTGGTAACCGGGACCGGGGTGGTCAGCCCCCTCGGATGTGGCACCGAGAAGGCCTGGCAGCGCCTGCTGCAGGGGCGCTCCGGCATCGTCCGGCTGGCCGACGAATTCGTCCGCGACCTGCCCTGCGAGGTGGGCGGCCCGGTGCCGGACATCGCCGTGGACGCCGAGGCCGGCTTCGATGCCGAGCGCGCCGCGCCGGCCAAGGAGCAGAAAAAGATGCACCGCTTCATCCTCTTCGCCCTGGCCGCCGCCGAGGAGGCCCTGGCCCAGGCCGGCTGGGCGCCACGGGACGAGCGCGGGCAGACACGCACGGCCACGGTGATCGGCTCGGGCATCGGCGGCTTCAGCGCCATCGCCGACGCCGTGCGCACCACGGACGGGCGCGGGCCGCGGCGCCTGTCGCCGTTCACCATCCCGTCGTTCCTGGTCAACCTGGCGGCCGGCCACGTGTCCATCCGCCATGGCTTCAAGGGGCCGATCGGCGCGCCGGTGACCGCCTGCGCCGCCAGCGTCCAGGCCATCGGAGATGCCGCGCGGATGATCCGCGCCGGCGAGGCGGACATCGCCCTGTGCGGCGGCGCCGAGGCTTCCATCGACCGCGTTGCCCTGGGCGGCTTCGCCGCGGCGCGGGCACTGTCCAGCGGCTTCAACGACCGGCCGCAGCAGGCCTCGCGGCCCTTCGACCGCCAGCGCGACGGCTTCGTCATGGGCGAGGGCGCCGGGCTGCTGGTGATCGAGTCGCTGGAGCACGCCCTGGCCCGCGGCGCGCAGCCCCTGGCCGAAGTGGTCGGCTACGGCACCAGCGCCGACGCCTACCACCTGACCGCCGGCCCGGAAGACGGCAGCGGCGCGCGCCGGGCCATGCAGCTGGCCATCGCCCAGGCCGGCATCGACCCGGCGTCGATCGGCCACCTGAACGCCCACGCCACCTCCACGCCGGTGGGCGACAAGGGCGAGCTGGCGGCCATCCGCGCGGTGTTCGGCGACACCGGCTCGGTGGCGGTGAGCGCCACCAAGTCCGCCACCGGCCACCTGCTGGGCGCGGCCGGCGGGCTGGAGGCGATCTTCACCCTGCTGGCCCTGCGCGACCAGTTGGCCCCGGCGACCCTCAACCTCGACGAGCCGGACGAAGCCGCCGCCGGCATCGACCTGGTGCGTGGCGCGCCGCGCGCGCTGCAGACGGAATACGCGCTGTCCAACGGCTTCGGCTTCGGCGGCGTCAACGCCAGCGTGCTGTTGCGCCGCTGGACCGGCGCCTGAGGCGAACGCAAGGCGCCCGGCGCTGTCGGATCGTCACTGAAACCCCTTATCATTCAGCGACATCCTCCAGGGCCGGAGCCTTCCGATGCTGTCTGCCGTAAGGCGCTACAAACTGCTGTTGTCCGAATCCCTGGCGCGGTATTTCCCGCGCACCACCGCCTACCTGCGCGAGCAGAACGAGGCCGCCCAGGCGCCAACGGCGAAGAAGCCGCGCGCCACGGCGCGGAAGCAGGACGGCGCCGCGGCCAAGCCCCGCGCGCCGCGCAAACCCAAGGCCGAGGCGGGCGAGAAAGCTTCGGCGAAGCCTGCGGCGGAAGGCCCCGCCGGCATCTACCCGGCGCGCGCCCTGGCGGTGCGCCCGGAACAGGTCGAGGCGATGCGCGAGCGGGTGCGCCAGGCGGTCAGCGCCGGCGTGGTCAGCCCGCCGTCGGACGAGCAGTGGGCGATGATCCTCTGCCGCCAGCCGCTGGCGCGCATCTTCGCCGGCGCAGGCTCGGGCAAATCCACCACCCTGGTGCTGCGCCTGGTGTTCATGCTCTGCCACCTGGGGATCGAGGCCGACAAGGTCACGGTGATCTCCTTCACCAACGCCTCCTGCGCGCAGCTGCGCGAACAGCTGGTGCGCGTGCTCGCCTTCTGGCAGTACCCCTTCGACATGGCCCGCGCCCGCGAATGCGTGCGCACCTTCCACTCGGCCATGGGCGTGCAGGCCCGCGAGCTGCTGGGCAAGCAGCGCTGGTTCGAGCAACTGGAGGAGCGCAACCCCGACGAGCCGGACAACCCCCTCACCGGCGGCCGCCTGCGCCCGGCGCAGCAGCGCCTGCTGCTGGAGGCCTACGAGGAGTGCTACGCGGTCAACGGCGCCTTCCGCGCCAAGGTGCACCGCCTGCTGGGCCTGGAGAAGCCGGAGGAAGTGCCGGGCCCGGCGCCGGTCCAGCCGTTCCGCCTGCCCGGCGAGTTCGTCGAGGCGCCGCTGGTGGAAGTCTTCCACACCCAGGCCGGTTTCATGGAAAGCCTCGGCCTGCGCCCCCAGGACCTGAAGGTGGCCGAGCTGGATTGCTCGACCCGCGAGAAGATCTTCCTCGAGGCCCTGGCCATCTACTGGAGCTTCTTCCTGGCCCTGCTCAAGCGCCAGCGCCTGACCACCTTCAACGCCGCCTTCCAGCAGCTCACCAAGCGCTTTGCCGAGGGCGAGGCGAAGCTGGAAGCGGCCGAGCCGATGACGCACCTGCTGATCGACGAGTTCCAGGACATCTCGCCGCAGATCGTCCTCTGGCTGCAGGCCCTGCACCGTTTCCTGGCGCGCAGCGGCAAGGCGCCGAGCCTGATGGCCATCGGCGACGACTGGCAGTCGATCTACGGCTGGCGCGGCAGCTCGCCGGAGCTGTTCATGGACTTCGACAAGCACTTCCCCAGCAAGGGCCGCAGCCGCCAGAGCACGGTGCTGCTGCTGGAGACCAACTACCGCAGCATCGAGCCGGTGATCCGCGATGCCGAGTCGGTGCTGGCCGAGGTGAACTTCAAGCAGGCCAAGACCTGCCGCGCCTTCAAGCCGATGCAGCCGGGCGACCACGGCGTGCGCGTGGAAACCCGCTTCGACCTGGCCCGCGACCTGCCCAGGCTGGTGGCCGACATCCGCGCCCAGTGCGAACACGTGGCCCAGCGCGGCAGCCGCGAGAGCACCGCAGTGATGCTGCTGAGCCGGCGCAACGAGCCGCTGCAGCAGATCCAGGCGCAACTCGACGCCAAGCTGCCGGTGAAGGCCATGAGCATCCACCGCGCCAAGGGCCTGCAGGCGGAGGTGGCGATCATCATCGACGACTGCGCGCCGCCGGAGCGCCATCCGTTGCGCAACGTGCTGTATGCGCACAGCGGGTTCTTCCGCAACAGCTATGACCAGGCGATGCAGGATGAGAGTTTGCGATTGGCCTATGTGGCCGTGACGCGCGGGGTGAGCCGGGTGTTCTGGTACTCGCGCAAGGCGCAGGGGGCAGCGGCGGTGTTGGCGAGGAAGGGCTGAGGGCGCTCTGGCTTTTCGTAGGAGCGAGCTTGCTCGCGAACGGATGTTTGCCGGAGATTCCGCGGCGTCGTTTGAGTCCGTTCCCTCTCCCTAACCCTCTCCCTGAAGGGAGAGGGGACCGTTCGGAGTGAAGCGGCACCTCGATGCACGCCTGAGACAGCGGAGTTGCAGGATGACTCTGTCCTAGCCGCCGGCACGGACAAGCCCCCTCTCCCTTCAGGGCGGGGCGCGCAGCCGAGGGCTGGGGAGAGGGTTCTCTGGCTTTTCGTAGGAGCGAGCTTGCTCGCGAACGGATGTTCGCCGGAGATTCCGCTACGTCGTTTGAGTCCGTTCCCTCTCCCTAACCCTCTCCCTGAAGGGAGAGGGGACTGGTTCTGAGCGGCTATATGTCCCGCGTCATCCTGATAGCCAGGTGTTGCTGGCGAGCGCCATCGCTTCGCTTCACACCGAACGGCCCCCTCTCCCTTCAGGGCGGGGCGCGCAGCCGAGGGCTGGGGAGAGGGTTCTCTGGCTTTTCGTAGGAGCGAGCTTGCTCGCGAACGGATGTTCGTCGGAGATTCCGCCGCGTCGTTTGAGTCCGTTCCCTCTCCCTAACCCTCTCCCTGAAGGGAGAGGGGACCGTTCGGTGAGTGTGGATATTTCGGCGTCAGCCGGAAATGAAGGTTCAGGTTGAAACCATTCCTGTCTGCCGGCACGGACAAGCCCCCTCTCCCTTCAGGGAGAGGGCTGGGGAGAGGGGCTCTCAGGCTTTGGCTTTTCACCCGAAGCAGAATCCTCCACCAACCGCCCATCACCCCCCACCAACCGCAAACTCCTTGGCGCCACCAGGCTGATGCCTTCCTCGCGCAACCTGCCGAAGATGGTGAACAGCAGATCGCTCCGGGCGCCGGAGACCCCCCGCGGGCTGCTGACGCTGCCGCTGGCCGCCAGCGTCAGGCCCTGGTCGGTGAGCTGGGTGAAGCTCACCGAGGGCCTGGGGGTTTCCAGGATGGCCGGGTGTTCGGCGTAGGCCGCCAGCAGCAGTTCGCGGACCTTGTGCACGTCGGTGTCCAGCGGCAGCGTGAGGCTGATGCCTACGCTGCCCAGCGCGCCGCCCATGGTCACGTTGCGCACGTTCTGGGTGATCAGTTGCGAGTTGGGCACTATCACCGTGGAGTTGTCCGACTGCTGGATTTCCGTGGCGCGCACGTTGATCCGGCGGATGTCGCCCTCCACCCCGCCGAGGCTGACCCAGTCGCCGACCTTCACCGGGCGCTCGGTGAGCAGGATCAGGCCGCTGATGAAGTTCTGCACGATGGCCTGCAGGCCGAAGCCAATGCCCACCGACAGGGCGCTGACCACCCAGGTCAGGCTGGTCAGGTTGATGCGCAGGGCCGAGAGTGTCAGCAGGCCGAGCAGGACGAAGCCGAGGTAGCCGACCAGGGTCACCAGCGAGGCGCGCATGCCGGCGTCCATGCTGGTTTCCGGCAGCAGCCGCTCGGCCAGCCAGCGCTTGAGCAGGCGCAGGGCGAACAGCCCGCCGAGCAGGGTGAGCAGGGCCAGCAGGATGTCCTGCGGGACGATGTTCAGGTTGCCCAGGGCCTGGCCGCCCTGGGCCAGGCGCTCGACGCCGGCGAGCAGTTCGTCGGGGGTGCTGGCGGTGGGCGAGAGCATCACCATCAGCGTCATCAGCACCAGCAGGGTGCGGCCCACCCCGGACAGCAGGGTGGCGGCCTGGGCCTGGTGCTGCGACGACAGGCCGAGGGCGCGGGCAAGGGTCTTGCCGCTGGCCTGGCGCGGTGACAGCAGGGTGTCGCAGAGGTCGCCGAAGAAGGCCGTGATCAGGTAGCCGGTCGCCGCCACGGCGCTGATCCACAGCAGCTTGGTGGCCAGGTAGAAGGCCAGCGACAGGTAGCCGCTGAGCAGCGCCAGGACGATCAGCAGCACCACCAGCAGGGCGATGAGGTGGATCACCCCGGCCAGCGCCGGGCGCGGGTGTTCCTCGTCCTCCTCGTCGCTGCGGCGCAGGCGCAGCAGGGCGATGCCGAAGAGCACGGCGATCAGCAGCGCGGTGAGGCCGTTGACCGCTACGGTCAGCGCCAGGCTGGCGCCGATGGCGCTGTTGATGCGGTCCTGGGCGCCGAGCAGCATGGCCACTAGCGCCAGCAGCCCGGGGAAGTGGGCCACCGCCCTGGCGGCAGTGTCCGGGATCGGCAGCAGGCGCCAGGAGGGCCGGCTGACCATCAGCAGGGCGCGGCCCAGGCCGGTGATGAAGGCGCTGAACACCGCCAGGGTGACCATCTGCCCGGCCAGGCTGGCCAGGCCGTTGTCGAGGCCCTCGTTCCAGTCCAGGCCCTGGTGGACCAGCGCGGCGGCGCCGCCGAAGGTGACCACGCTGGCCAGGGCGATGGCCAGGGCCAGGCTGCTGCGGCGCAGGCGGCCCTCGGGGATGAAGTGGCTGGCCAGGTAGCCGGCGAACTTTTCCAGCAGGCGCCGGCCCGGTATCCACAGCAGCGCGGCGGCGGCCAGGCAGACCAGCAGCGGCAGGCGCGCGTTATGCCAGGTGTCGTCCAGGGCGGCGGTGAGCTTGTCGCCCAGGTTGTGCAGGCGCGCCAGGTCGTCGTCGGTGGGGCGCGTCAGGGTGGACCAGAAGACGGGGCTGAAGGGCGGCGCGGAGCGGGTGGCGATCTGCGAGTTGAACAGGCTGCGGCGCAGGTTGACGATCTGCGCGGCCAGGTCCTGGGCCGAACGCAGGATCTGCGCCGCCTGGGTGGCCTGGGCCTGCAGTTCGGCCTTCTGCTGGTTCAGCTCGGTGCGCTGCAGTGCCAGGGCGGCGGCCTCGCCCGCGACCGGCGGGCCGAGCACGTTGAGCTGGTCGGACAGGCGGTCGAGGCGGGCCTGCAGCTCGTCGCCGCGCTCACCCGCCATCCTCTGCACCTCCAGGGTGGCCAGGCGCAGGCGCGCCAGCTCGTCGTCGCCGACCTGCTCGGAGACGCCCTGGCGGATGCTTTCCAGGCGCTCGGTCAGGGTCGGCAGGCCGGCGTCGTCGGCCAGCGTCGGCAGCTCGTCGGCGGGCAGGCCCGGGGCCGGCGCGGCCAGGGCCCAGCCGGCGCAGAACAGGTTCAGGATCAATAGGCAACGGAGCAGAATCTTGCGGTCCCCCGACATCTCTTCTTCCTTCCCTCGCCAGGTGCATGCCGTTCGACCGATGGGGCCGGCAGCCATTCCCCAGAGCATAGCGAGCCGGCGGGGATACGCAGGTTCGCTGTAGTAAAGGGCCATAAATGTTGGCCATATCTATCCCCTTTTGGCCGCCGCCACCGTTCAGCCGAGGCCGCCCGAATGGGCAGAATCCCCCCACCAAGAACAACAAAGCCGAGAGGTTTTACTCATGCTGACCGTCTACAGCGACGATCACCGCCTGCATTTCGGCCAGTCCGAACTGGTCGATGGCAAGCTCCAGCCCTGCTTCGAAATGCCCAGCCGCGCCGACACCGTGTTGGCCCGGGTGAAGTCGCAGCAGCTCGGCGAGATCATCGCGCCGAAGGATTTCGGCCTGGATGCCATCCACCGCGTGCACGATCCGAAGTACGTCGCCTTCCTCAAGGGCGCCTGGGCCCGCTGGGCCGCCGAGGGCCACAGCGGCGACCTGGTCTCCACCACCTTCCCGGGCCGCCGCCTGCGCCGCGACGGCCCCATCCCCACCGCCCTGATGGGCGAGCTGGGTCACTACAGCTTCGACACCGAGGCGCCGATCACTGCCGGTACCTGGCAGGCCGTGTACAGCTCGGCCCAGGTCGCGCTGACCGCCCAGGACCACATGCGCCAGGGCGCGCGCACCGCCTTCGGCCTGTGCCGCCCGCCGGGCCATCACGCCGGCAGCGACTTCATGGGCGGCTACTGCTTCATCAACAACGCCTCCGTCGTCGCCCAGGCCTTCCTCGACCAGGGCGCCAAGCGCGTGGCCATCCTCGACGTCGACTACCACCACGGCAACGGCACCCAGGAGCTGTTCTACGACCGTGGCGACGTACTCTTCGCCTCGATCCACGGCGACCCGCTGGTGGAGTACCCGTACTTCCTCGGCCATGCCGACGAGCGCGGCGAAGGGGCGGGCGAGGGCTTCAACCACAACTACCCGCTGGCCCACGGCACCGGCTGGGACGGCTGGTCCGCCGCCCTGGAGGACGCCTGCCGGAAGATCGCCGCCTACGCGCCGGACGCGGTGGTGGTGTCCCTGGGCGTGGACACCTACAAGGACGACCCCATTTCCCAGTTCAAGCTGGACTCCCCGGACTACCTGCGCATGGGCGAACGCATTGCCGCCCTCGGCCTGCCGACGCTGTTCATCATGGAAGGCGGCTACGCGGTCGAGGCCATCGGCGTCAACGCAGTCAACGTCCTGCAAGGTTACGAGGGCGCCGCCCGCTAAGAGCCTGTCTACGATCTGCTGCGCGTCGGCATAACTGCGTTAAAAACAGGCGAGCGATGCTCATTTAGCGGCCTAAACTCCGCTCCCTCGCCTGTTTTGACTCGCTGCGCTCGCCCTTCGGGCCAGCCTTCGGCTGTTACTCCCGTTGGTCGTTGCGCCTTGTTCTGCTCTAGCTCGCGAGATCGTAAACAGGCTCTAAGGGCGCGCCGTTTCGAGGAGCGACTCATGCGCGAGAACAACAAGATCATCCGCGGCCTGCTCGGCGCCGCGCTGCTGGCCGCCGCCGGCATCGCCAGCGCCGAGCCGGTGGTGCGCATCTACAACTGGTTCGACTACATCGGCCCGGACACCCTCAAGGGCTTCCAGAAGGACAGCGGCATCGCGCCCAAGTACGACGTCTACGACAGCAACGAGGTGCTGGAGGCCAAGCTGCTCTCCGGGCATTCGGGCTACGACCTGGTGGTGCCCAGCGACAGCTTCCTGCCCAACTACCTCAAGGCCGGCGTGTTCCAGAAGCTGGACAAGAGCAAGCTGCCGAACTGGAAGAACCTCAACCCGGCGCTGCTCAAGGTGCTGGAGAGCAAGGACCCGGGCAACCAGTACGCCATGCCGTACATGTGGGGCACCAACGGCGTCGCCTACAACGTCGACAAGGTGAAGGCCATCCTCGGCGCCGACGCGCCGGTGGATTCCTGGGACCTGATCTTCAAGCCGGAGAACCTCGCCAAGCTCAAGCAGTGCGGCGTGGCCTTCCTCGACTCGCCTACCGAGGTGATCCCCGAGGCCCTGCATTACCTGGGGCTGTCGCCCAACAGCCACGACCCCGCGGACTATGCCAAGGCCGAGGCGCTGCTGAGCAGCCTGCGCCCGTACATCACCTACTTCAGCTCCTCGAAGTTCGTCACCGACCTCGCCAATGGTGACGTCTGCGTGGCCATGGCCTGGTCCGGCGGTGCCATGCAGGCGGCCAACCGCGCCAAGGAGGCGAACAACGGCATCCACATCGAATACCGCATTCCCAAGGAGGGCACCGCGGCCTGGTTCGATGTGCTGACCATCCCCAGGGACGCGCAGAACGTCGAGCAGGCCCACGCCTTCCTCAACTACCTGCTGCGCCCGGAGGTGGTGGCGCCGATCTCCGACTACGTGGCCTACGCCAACCCCAACCAGGCGGCGGACAAGCTGATTTCCGCCGACCTGCGCGACAACCCCAACGTCTACCCGCCGGCCGAGGTGCAGGCCAAGCTGTACTCGGTGGAGATGCTGCCGCCGAAGCTGGAGCGCATCCGCACCCGCACCTGGAGCAAGGTCAAGACCGGGCAGTAAGTTGACGCCCTGGCGGCCGGCGGTGTCGGATTTGCGCTGGTGCCGTTCGTCGCTTAACTGGAATAATCGGCGGTATACCCTTGGGGTACCGCCGTTTCCTCGTCTTGGTGCCCGCTCACTGCCGAGCCTTGCCATGAAACTGCCTTGCTGCCGTTGCTCCCTTCCTTCGCCCGGACTGCGGAGGTGCATATGACGCCGCTACCCCCGCGCAAAGGCGCCGACGCCTTCGCCCTGCAAGCGATGCTGCTGCTGTGCCTGATCTGGGGCGTGCAGCAGGTGGCGGTGAAGCTCGCCGCCGGCGACATAGCGCCGATCATGCAGGCCTTCGCCCGCAACCTGCTGGCCGCCACGCTGGTGGGCCTGCTGGTGCTCTGGCGCGGCGACTGGAAGGCCGCGGGCGGCACCCTGGCCGGCGGCGCGCTGGCCGGGCTGCTGTTCGCCATGGAGTTCCTGTTCATCGCCCAGGGCCTGGTGTACACCAGCGCCTCGCACATGGCGGTGTTCATCTACACGGCGCCGATCTTCTCCGCCCTGGGCCTGCACTTCCTGCTGCCCAGCGAGCGCCTGCGGCCGCTGCAGTGGCTGGGCATCGCGGTGTGCTTCGGCGGCATCGCCCTGTGCTTCGGCGGCGGTTTCGACCTGCGGCACATGGACAGCCGCATGCTGCTGGGGGATTTCTTCGGCGTGCTCGCCGGGGCCTCCTGGGGCGCCACCACGGTGGTGGTGCGCAGTACGCGGCTGTCGGAGGCGCCGACCAGCCTGACGCTGTTCTACCAGCTGTTCGCCGCCGCGCTGCTGCTGCCCTTCATCGCCCTGGCCCTGGGCGAGTTCGGCAACGTGCGCTTCACCGCGCTGGGCGTGGGCAGCGTGCTGTTCCAGGGCGTGGTGGTGTCCTTCTTCAGCTATTTCGCCTGGTTCTGGCTGCTGCGCCGCTACCTGGCGTCGAACCTGGCGGTGTTCTCCTTCATGACGCCGCTGTTCGGCATCGCCTTCGGCGTGCTGCTGTTGCACGAGCCGCTGGCCTGGAACTTCATCGCCGGGGCGGCGCTGGTGCTGGCGGGGATTTCCCTGGTCAGTTGCGAGGCGTGGGTGCGCCGGGCATTGCGTGGCAAGCGTGCCTGAACTTGATCCAGGTCAGCGGATCGCGGCCGGCCGACGCGTAGTCTTTGTTGCAAGGAGTGAGTGGCACGGGCGGAGAGTGGGACGCCGGGCTACTCTACTCTTAGGGCGGCCCGGAAGCGGGCCGCCCGACCCTTCCGCCGCAAAGGAGGCATCCCATGAAACTCTGGCTGCAAACCCTGGCATGGAAACTGGGTGTCACGCTCGGCCTCATCGAGCCTCCGCGCCTGCAACCCATTCCCATTCCAAGCGATGAGCAACGGCGCTACGCACAGCAACGCCGACGCTGACTCCTGAAGCATCTGCTGGACACACCTTCTGCCCGCTCATGCGGGCAGATTGCGTTGGGCCGCGGTATTTCAGCCGTGGGCCGCGAACCACTCGTCGATGATCTGCCGCAGGCGTTCCCCGGAAAAGCTCGGGAAGTGCCCGCCGTGCACGGTGCGCACTGGTAGCTGGCGCAGACGCTCCAGGCTGCGCGCGTAGTCGTCCAGGTTGGAGTGGTAGGCATCCTCGATCAGCGGGCCGTCGTAGACGATGTCGCCGGAGAACAGCGTCTGCGTCCGTGCTTCCCACAGGCTGATGCCGCCCGGTGAATGGCCGGGGGTATGCAGCACCTCCAGCACGCGGTCGCCCAGGTCGAGCATGTCGCCTTCGTCGATGGTGCGCGTGGCCGGCGCGGCCTTCACCCGGTACTCGGCGTAGCACAGCGGGCAGTCCGGGTGCGCTTCGAACATCTCGTCGCCGACGAAGGCCGTGGCCAGGGTGCGCTCGCCGTCGGGGCTGGCGAGGATGTCGGCCTCGGCCGGGTGGCACAGGCGCTCGGGGAATTCGTGGTGGCCGGCGATGTGGTCGAAGTGGGTATGGCTGGCCACCGCCAGCAGCGGCCGCTCGGTGAGCCAGGGCAACTGCTCGCGCAGGCTGACCAGGCCGGAGCCGCTGTCCACCAGCAGGTCGCGCTCGCGGCCCTGGATGTGCCACATGTTGCAGCGGTAGAAGGGCCGCACCCAGGGCTCGTGGATCAGGCTGACGCCGTCGTAGCAGTGGCGGACTTCGAACCAGCGGTCGCGGGTGACGATTTTCATGGTGGGGCCTGGTGTCTTTGTGTTTTGTGTAGGAGCGCGCCCTGCGCGCGATTTCGCGGGCAGGGCCCGCTCCTACAGGGTGGCATGCCTGTGAGGGCGGTGCCGGGTGGGAGGCCTTTCCCTCTCCCTGAAGGGAGAGGGCTGCCGCACCTCACTCCATCGCCTCAAGGCGCGAACGGCGCCGCCTCCATTACTTCCACGATCAACGGCCGATCGCTCGGCGCGTTACGCAGCAACGCCTGCAGGTGCTCGTAATCCCGCGCCCGCTCCGCTTCGCAGCCGAAGCCGCGGGCGATGGCGAGGAAGTCCGGCGTGTAGATATCCACACCCAGCGGAGTGATGTCGCGGCGCTCCATGTAGCGCTTGATCTCGCCGTAGCCGTGGTTGTTCCACAGCAGCACGATGATGCCCACCCTGGCCTCCACGGCGCTGGCCAGCTCCGGCAGGGTGAACTGCAGGCCGCCGTCGCCCATCAGGCTGATCACCGGGCGGCCCGGTTCGCCGAGCTTGGCGCCGATGGCCGCCGGCAGGCCGTAGCCGAGGGTGCCGTAGCCGCTGGCGGAGTTGAACCAGCGGCGGCCGCCGTCCAGTTCCACCAGGTGGTTGCCGCTGTACACGGTCTGGGTGGAGTCGCCGACGAAGCGGGCGTCCGGCAGCGCTTCGAGAATCTTGCCGAACAGCGTGCGGTAGTGCGCCCAGCCGCTGAAGTCCTCGGCCAGCTGCGCGCGCACCTTGGCCGCGCGCTGGGCCCCGGGGCTGTCGGCGCTGGCCTGGCGGGCCGGCAGCAGTTCCAGCAGGGCGCGCATGGCGGTGCGGGCGTCGGCCTGGATGGCGATGCCCGGGACCTGGTTGCGCATCAGCTGCTGCGGGTCGATGTCGATGCGGATCAGCTCGCCGCCGATGCGGAAGTTGCCGTCGAACACCACGTCGTAGTCGGTCTCGCCCAGCTCGGTGCCGATGGCCAGGACCACGTCGGCCTCCAGCGCCAGTTCACGCACCGGCACCAGCGACTGGTTGCTGCCGACCAGCAGCGGGTGCTCCGGCTGCAGCAGGCCCTTGGCGTTGACGGTCAGCGCGGTGGGGGCGTCCAGCGCGGTGGCCAGGGCGCGGGCTTCGGCCTGGGCGGCCACGCAACCGCCGCCGAGCAGCAGCAGCGGCTTCTGCGCCTTGGCCAGCTTGGCCGCCGCTTCGTGCAGCGGCGAGCGCGCCGGGGCCGGGCGCGCCAGTTGCACGCGCGGGCGCACCTGCATGTGCTCGGCGGGGGCGGTGATGATGTCCAGCGGCAGCTCGATGTGCACCGGGCGCGGGCGCTCGCTGTCGAACACGGCGAAGGCGCGGGCCAGCACCGCCGGCAGCTCCTCGACGCTCATCAGGGTGTGGCTGAAGGCGCTCACCCCGGCGGTCATGGCGCGCTGGTCGGGCAGCTCGTGCAGGTAGCCGTTGCCGTGGGCCAGGCGCGAGCGCTCGTTGACGCTGCTGATCACCAGCATCGGGATGGAGTCGGCGTAGGCCTGGCCCATGGCGGTGAGGATGTTGGTCATGCCCGGGCCGGTGATGATGAAGCACACGCCCGGCTTGCCGGTGACGCGCGCGTAGCCGTCGGCCATGAAGCCGGCGCCTTGCTCGTGGCGCGGGGTGACGTGGCGGATGGCGCTGCCTGGCAGGCCGCGGTAGAGCTCGACGGTGTGCACGCCGGGGATGCCGAAGACGGTGTCCACGCCCCAGGCTTCGAGTTGCTTGACGAGGAATTCGCCGCAGGTGGTCATGGCAGTTCCTTCTCTGTTCGTGGGTGAGGGGATTCTCAAACGAAGAGGGCGCGGAGATCGACTCGCCGCGCCCTTGTTCATCGCTGCGTGCGCGTCAGGCGACGCTGGCGGCCGCCTGCGGGCGGCGCGACAGCAGGCTGACCACGACGAAGCTGACCAGGCCGACGGCCAGGCTGTAGTAGATCGGCGTGTTGGCGTCGAAGCCATCCTTGAGCATGAACGCCAGGGCGGTGACGAAGCCCAGGGTCATGCTGGTGATGGCGCCGGCGGTGGTGGCGCGCTTCCAGTAGATGGCGCCGATCAGCGGGATCAGCATGCCGCCCACCAGCAGGTTGTAGGCCAGGGTCAGGGCGCTGATCACGTCGTTCACCACCAGGGCGATGGCCAGCACCACGACGCCGGTGAGGGCGGTGAACAGGCGGTTGATGCCCAGGCTGGAAGTCTTGCCGCCGCGCAGCTTCGGCAGCAGGTCCTCGGTCAGGGTGGTGGAGGCGGCCAGCAGGCCGGCGCTGGCGGTGGACATCATCGCGGCCAGGGCGGCGGCGATCACCAGGCCGCGGATACCGTCCGGCAGCGAGGCCTGGACGATGGCGGCGAAGGCGTTGTTGACGTTGTCCAGGTCGGGCAGCAGGACCTTGGCGCACATGCCGATCAGCGCGCCGACCAGGCCGTAGATCACGCAGTACACGCCGGCGGCGGTGCCGGCGTACCTGGCCACGCCCTCGCTGCGCGCGGTGAACACGCGCTGCCAGATGTCCTGGCCGATGAGGATGCCGAAGAAGTAGATCAGGAAGTAGGTGATGATGGTGTCGTAGCCGATGGCGTGGAAGCTGAAGGCGCTGGCCGGCAGCTTGGCCACCAGCTCGTCCCAGCCGCCCACGCGGTACAGGCAGATCGGCAGCAGCAGGAACATCAGGCCGACGGTCTTGATGATGAACTGGACGATGTCGGTGAGGGTCAGCGACCACATGCCGCCGATGGTCGAGTAGACCACCACCACGCCACCGCCGAGCAGGATCGAGACCCAGAACGGCAGGCCGAACAGCACCTGCATCACGGTGCCGATGGCCAGGGTGGAGACGGTGCCGATCATCAGCGCGTAGGCGAACATGATCACCGCGCTGGCCTGGCGCGCCATGGGGTTGTAGCGGCGCTCCAGGACCTGGGTGACGGTGAAGATGCGCAGCTTCAGCAGCGGCTTGGCCAGGAACAGGTTCAGCGCGATGATGCCGGCGCCCAGCGCGGCGCACAGCCAGAAGCCGGAGATGCCGTGGACGTAGCCCAGGCGCACGGTGCCGACGGTGGAGGCGCCGCCGAGCACGGTGGCGGCCATGGTGCCCATGTAGAACGACGGGCCCAGGTTGCGTCCCGCTACCAGGAAGTCCTCGTGGGTCTTCGCCCGGCGCATGCCGTACCAGCCCAGTACCAGCATGCCGGCGGCATAGATCAGAACGACGATTATATCCAAGGCCATGATCGGCTCCTCACACTCGAATTGTCATTGTTGCCGCCCGCGGCTGGCGGGCGGTAGGCCGGCGGACCGGTGGCGACCGGCCCGTCGGCGTCTCACGGGTACTATGGGTGTCGCGGGGTCAGGCCGCCGGCTCGTTGATGCCGAGCACCGGGCGGTCGTGGCTGCCGACCCAGCGCGGGCCTTGCGGGCCGTACACCCCGGCGGATTCCGGGAAGGTGCGCAGCAGCGTCAGGTAGAGCAGGGCGGCCAGGCCCAGGGTCACCGGCAGGCTGATGTCGATGCCGCCGGCCAGCTCGCCCAGCGGGCCGACGAACTGCCCCGGCAGGTTGACGAAGCACAGGCCGGCCAGCGCGCTGGGAATCCAGGCGCCCATGCCGCGCCAGTTCCAGCCGTGGTGGAACCAGTAGGCGCCGCCTTGCTGGCCACGGGTGAACACCTGCAGGTCGTCGGCGTGGTAGAAGCCGCGGCGCACGATCAGGCCGAGGATCATGATCACCATCCAGGGGCTGGTGCAGGTGATGATCAGCACGGCGAAGGTAGACACGCTCTGCACCAGGTTGGCGGCGAAGCGGCCGATGAAGATGAAGGCGATCGACAGCAGGCCGATGAACAGGGTGGCCTGCACGCGGTTGAGCAGGCGCGGGAACACGCTGGACATGTCCAGGCCGGTGCCGTACAGCGAGGTGGTGCCGGTGGACATGCCGCCGATGGTGGCGATCAGGCATACCGGCAGGAAGAACCAGCTCGGCGAGATGGCCAGCAGGCCGCCGACGTAGTTGTTCGCGGCGATGTAGTCCGGCGCTTTCACGGCGACGATGGTGGCGGTGGCCAGGCCGAAGAAGAACGGGATCAGCGTAGCCAGCTGCGACAGCAGCACCGCCAGCATGATGCGCGGCTTCGAGGTCTCGCGCGGGATGTAGCGGGCCCAGTCGCCGAGGAAGGCGCCGAACGACACCGGGTTGCTCATGGCCAGCAGGGTGGCGCCGATGAAGGCGGCCCAGAAGCCCGCGCCGCCCAGCTGCACGCTGCCGGCGTAGCCGGCGTCGAAGGGGCCGGCGAAGGCGAACACGCCCAGCAGGAACAGCAGGCTGGCGGCCCACACGGCGATCTTGTTGACCAGCAGCATGAAGCGGAAGCCATAGATGCACACCACCAGCACCAGCACCGCGAACAGGCCGTAGGCCAGGCCCAGGGTGAGGTCGGTTTCCGGCAGGCCGAACAGGCGCTTGGCGCCGCCGACCAGGGCGTCGCCCGAGCTCCACACCGACAGCGAGAAGAAGGCGATGGCGGTCAGCAGCGACAGGAAGGAGCCGACGATCCGCCCATGCACGCCGAAGTGCGCGCCGGAGGAGACCGCGTTGTTGGTGCCGTTGATCGGGCCGAACAGGCCCATGGGCGCGAGGATCAGCGCGCCGACCAGCACGCCGAGGACGATGGCCCAGGCGCCGGCCTGGAACGACAGCCCGAAGAGCACCGGGAAGCTGCCCAGCACGGCGGTGGCGAAGGTGTTGGCGCCGCCGAAGATCATGCGGAACAGGTCGGTGGGCGTGGCGTTGCGCTCGGCGTCCGGAATCTGCTCGACGCCGAATGTCTCGATGGTGGTGATTGCATGTTGGTTGTTCTTGTTATCCATGACTTCCTCCCGGGAAAGTCCCGCCTCATGGCGCAGGCGACAGGTGCTCGTGGACGGCCAGCCAGCGGCCTTGTTGTTGTTCACGGCGGAAGACGATGGTCTCCCGTTCGTGGTTCAGGCTCTCCGTTCCCTGGATGCGCAGCCGCGTGGCGACGTCGTGGCTGAAGATCGCCACGTCCTCGCCCTGCAGGCTGACGAAGGTATTGCTGGACTGGCAGTCGAGGACCTCGAAGCCGTCGTCGCGCAACCAGCTCTCCCACACCTCGCGGTAGGCCGCGCGGGTGCGCAGCGGCTGCGGCCAGTTGTGGAAGATGAAGCTGGCGTCTTCGCTGAAGGCCGCGAAGTAGGCCTCGGTGTCGGTGCGCGCGAAGGCTGCCACGAGCGCGCGGGCAGCCTCCAGCACCTGTGCTACGCAGGCGTCGTTATGCATTTGGGGTCACTCAGCGGCGCTGTACGCCCGGGAGGATGCAGAGCATTTCGTACAGCAGGTTGGCGCCGAGCAACGAGGTGTTGCCGGTGGTGTCGTAGGGCGGGGAGACCTCGACCAGGTCGCAGCCGATGATGTCCAGGCCCTGGCAGCCGCGCACGATCTCCATCGCCTGGATGGTGGTCAGGCCGCCGATTTCCGGGGTGCCGGTGCCGGGCGCCCAGGCCGGGTCGATGCCATCGATGTCGAACGACAGGTACACCGGGCCGCCGCCGACCTTCTCGCGCACTTCGGCCATCAGCGGCGCCAGCGACTGGTGCCAGCACTCCTCGGCCTGGACCACGCGGAAGCCCTGCTTACGGCTCCAGTTGAAGTCCTCGGCGGTGTAGCCCTGGGCGCGCAGGCCGATCTGCACCACCCGGTCGCAATCCAGCAGGCCTTCTTCCACGGCGCGGCGGAAGGTGGTGCCGTGGGCGATCTTCTCGCCGAACATGTGGTCGTTGACGTCGGCGTGGGCGTCGATGTGCACCAGGCCGACCTTGCCGTGCTTCTTGTGGATGGCGCGCAGGATCGGCAGGGTGATGGTGTGGTCGCCGCCGAGGGTCAGCGGGACGATGCCGTGGTCGAGGATCTTGTCGTAGGCCTCCTCGATGATGCGCACGGCTTCCAGCAGGTTGAAGGTGTTGATCGCCACGTCACCGATGTCGGCGATGTTCAGCGAGTCGAACGGGGCGGCGCCGGTGGCCATGTTGTACGGACGGATCATCACCGACTCGGCGCGGATCTCGCGCGGCCCGAAACGGGTGCCGGAGCGCAGCGAGGTGCCGATGTCCAGGGGCACGCCGACGAAGGCGGCATCGAGCTCGTCGAGCTGTTCGGGGGCCTGGATATGCGGCAGGCGCATCATGGTGGCGATGCCGCCGAAGCGCGGCATTTCGTTTCCGCCCAGGGGCTGGTGGAGTTTCTTGTCCATGGGTAGGCCTCACGGGATTCGCTGTTTTCGTGGAAACAGGCTTGTTGATACTGAGGCCGGATTCTGGTCATGCCCGGTAGTGGGAAGAATCGCTGGCTACAAATAATCAGTTCAGAGTTTTCTAAACTTATTTCCACGGCTAGACTGCGTTGCCCTGTCGCAGCCCCCGCGGCGCCGGGCCCGCCGTATGTGCCTTGCAGGCCGGGCGGCGACGGACGGTCTGGCCGATTGCCAGTCCAGGGAGGGCTGAACTAGAGCCCCTTCACCCCGAATTGCGGAGCCCTTCATGAGCGCCAGCGCCCTGCCCGACGTCAAGCTTCTGCGGATTTTCGCCTGCGTGGTGCGCAACCAGGGCTTCGCCTCGGCGCAGCAGGAGCTGAACCTGTCGACCTCGGCCATCAGCACCTACATGAGCCAGCTGGAGAACCAGTTGGGCATCGTGCTCTGCCACCGCGGCCGCGGCGGCTTCGGCCTGACCAGCAAGGGCGAGCTGTTCCACCAGGAAACCCTGCGCATCCTCGGCGAACTGGAAGGCTTCGAGCGCTACGCGGCGACCTTGAAGGGCGAACTGCGAGGCACCCTCAACCTCGGCGTGCTCGACTCCACGGTGAGCGACCCGGCGCTGCCGCTGGCCGACGTCATCGGCTCGTTCAGCAGCCTGCACCCGGCGGTGCACCTGCACCTGCAGGTACAGAGCCCCTACGAACTGCAACTGGCGGTGCTGGACAACCGCCTGGACCTGGCCATCGGCTCCTTCTTCAGCCGCATGAACGGCCTGGTCTACCAGCCGCTGTACCGCGAGCAGCACTGGCTGTACTGCAGCGACCGCCACCCGCTGTTCGACGGCCGGCGCATCCCCGCCGAGCTGATCACCCAGCAGCGCATGGTCGGCCGCGGCTACTGGAGCCAGGCGGAACTGGCGCGCCACGGCTTCAAGCACAGCGCGGCGACGGTGGAAAGCATGGAGGCGCAGCTGATCCTGATCCTCTCCGGCGGCTACATCGGCTACCTGCCCGAGCACTACGCGCATTCCTGGGTGGAGCAGGGCAGGCTGCGCGCGCTGTCGCCGGCCACCTTCGGTTACCAGGCGCCGTTCTCGCTGATCCTGCGCCGCGGCCGCTCCCGCGAGCCGCTGATCCAGAACTTCCGCGACCTGCTGCGCACGCAGCCGGGCAAGCCATGAGCCGCGCCCGCTGCGAACGCTGCCTGCGCCCGGCCGGCCATTGCCTGTGCGTGCTGATCCCGCGCCTGGACAACCGTACCCGCGTGCTCCTGCTGCAACACCCCAGCGAAACCGGCCACGCCCTGAACACCGCGCGCCTGGCGGCCCTCGGCCTGGCCAAGGCCGAACTGCGGGTGGGCGAGGACTTCCGCGACCTCGACCTGAGCGGTGAGGACGCCTGGCTGCTGTTCCCCGGCGAAAACGCCATCCCCCTCGCCGAACTGGCCGCCCGCCCGGCCTCCCGGCCACGCCTGCTGGTGGTGCCCGACGGCACCTGGCGCAAGGCGCGCAAGCTGCTGCACCTCAACCCCAACCTGGCGGCCCTGCCGCGGGTGGTGCTGCCCGAAGGCCTGACCTCGCGCTACCGCCTGCGCAAGGCACCGGCCGAGGGCGCGCTGTCGACCATCGAGGCGGTGGTGCATGCGTTGAACGCGCTGGATGCACCGCAGTCCTTCGACGCGCTGCTGCGCCCGTTCGAAGCGCTGATCGACGGGCAGATCGCAGCGATGGGGGAGGATGTCTTCGTGCGGAACCATCGGAGGTAAGCGACAAGATCAGGTCGCAGCCTCTCCCGCCAGCTCCACCTCACGGTGGCGAATGGCTTCGTCCCACTCAGGGGAACGCTTGGCCCATTGTTCGGGTGGTAGAGGCTTGGACCATTCGACGATATTGGGATCAGTCAGGTCAGGAGGGGGTGAGAGTTTCTTTCGCTCGATCAGGTCGATCAGCAAGGTGTTGAACACAATCAACCCGCAGAAGCCTTCCCATAGCAACGCCCGTAGCCAGCCCTTGGTTTTCCCCGCTTCGATAACATCATCGATATAGCTGGCCAGGATTCCTTTCTTCCTGTTCAGGCGCCAAAGGTTGTCGGAGACAGCTTCCGGCCCGACTTCCATATAACTGCGCATGCATTCCCAAAGGCGCATCGCCGTAGTACCGCCACCACAACTGAACCCCATGCTGCAGTCCCGTTCGCCTTCCTTCGCATTCGGGTCCGGGTTCTTGAAACCCACCACCAGCATGCCTTGGGTGGTCTTGCCATGGCGCCCCACCGAGTCCATGGCAATGGCCTGCGCCACTACGGTCTCCCAGGGCACTATCCAGTAGCTACCATCTTTCTGCGGCACACAGACTTCGCGGCGTTGGCGGTTGAAGCGGGTGGGAGGAGGAGGTGATTGAATCAATGCATAAAGCAATATGAGAATAGGGAAAGCAACAAAGCAGAAGAAACCAAACCAATAGAGCACTTGTATTTCCTGTGACTCATCCAGAGATGGCATGTCGTTGATCAGGAAAAATAACAATATTAAAGGCCAAACTATCATCACAAACGAACCAATGCTGTACTGGCCGATATCGAGAAACACCTCGTTCTTGCGCCAGATGGTATTGAGCACATCTTTTGGAGGCTGCCCGGAGGGAATGGCCGGTGGCGCCAGGTAGTCCTCGCGGGAGAACAGGCCCTTCTTCTGGCTGCCGGCGGGGGGCAAGGTCACGTCGCAGCCTTCCCTGCCAACTCCGCCTCACGTTGTCGAATGGCTTCGTCCCACTCAGGGGAGCGTTTGGCCCATTGTTCGGATGGCAGGGGTTTGGACCATTCGACTATGGCGGGGTCGGTCAGGTCGGGAGGGGGGATCAGCTTTCGCTCTTGTAGATAAAAACCTAGCGGAGCACCTAGAAAGAAGGTGAAGAAAACATCCTTGAGCGCGGACTTGACGTTTCCCTTCAATAGGGAACGAATGGCATCGCCCATGATGCTCAAGAACCAACCCAGTAGACTTCTACCGGTTTTCTCTCCTTCGAAATGGCATTTAGGCACCGCCTCGGGACCGATCTCCATATAACTGCGAATGCACTCCCACAGACACATCGCCGTAGTACCGCCACCACAACTGAACCCCATACTGCAATCCCGTTCGCCTTCCTTCGCATTCGGGTCCGGGTTCTTGAAGCCCACCACCAGCATGCCTTGGGTGGTCTTGCCATGGCGCCCCACCGAGTCCATGGCAATGGCCTGCGCCACTACGGTTTCCCAAGGCACTATCCAGTAGCTACCGTCTTTCTGCGATACACAGACTTCGCGGCGTTGGCGGTTGAAGCGGGCGGGCGGTGGGACCGGCTTAGTTAGGCTGTAGAGCAGCATCAATAGGGGAACTCCCACTACCAAGAAGATTAATAGTGCCGAGCCCCAAAAATAATCTATTGCACCCTCTGTCCAGGAGAAATAGAGATATAAGACGGATATCAGTACTAGTGGCCATAGAATCATCACAAACGAGCCAATGCTGTACTGACCGATATCGAGAAAAACTTCGTTCTTGCGCCAGATGGTATTGAGCACATCTTTTGGAGGCTGCCCAGTGGGAATGGCCGGTGGCGCCAGGTAGTCTTCGCGGGAGAACAGGCCCTTCTTCTGGCTGCCGGCGGGGGGAGGCGTCATGTCGCAGCCTCTCGTGCCAGTTCTGCCTCACGTTGGCGAATGGCTTCGTCCCACTCGGGGGAGCGCTTGGCCCATTGTTCGGGTGGCAGGGGTTTAGACCATTCGACGATATTGGGATCGGTCAGGTCGGGAGGGGGTGAGAGTTTCTTTCGCTCGATCAGGTCGATCAGCAAGGTGTTGAACACAATCAACCCGCAGAAACCTTCCCATAGCAACGCTCGCAGCCAGCCCTTGGTTTTCCCCGCCTCGATAACATCATCGATATAGCTGGCCAGGATTCCTTTCTTCCTGTTCAGGCGCCAAAGGTTGTCGGGGACAGCTTCCGGCCCGACTTCCATATAACTGCGCATGCATTCCCAAAGGCGCATCGCCGTAGTACCACCACCACAACTGAACCCCATGCTGCAGTCCCGTTCGCCTTCCTTCGCATTCGGGTCCGGGTTCTTGAAGCCCACCACCAGCATGCCTTGAGTCGTCTTGCCATGGCGCCCCACCGAGTCCATGGCAATGGCCTGCGCCACCACGGTTTCCCAGGGCACTATCCAGTAGCTGCCGTCTTTCTGCGGTACACAGACTTCGCGGCGTTGGCGGTTAAAGCGGGTAGGTGGAGGGACAGGTTGCGTCAAGCTATAAAGCACGAAAGACGAGGGAACCCCAACGATAATCAAGCCACCAATCGTCATGCCGAGGGAGAAAGCAGGCAGTGTTTCTCTAAATGCCAGTGCCCCCCAGAGAAAGAGTAAGAACATCGGCCAGGCCATCATCACGAACGAGCCAATGCTGTACTGGCCGATATCAAGAAACACCTCGTTCTTACGCCAGATGGTATTAAGCACATCCCTTGGAGGCTGGCCGGTGGGAATGGCCGGTGGCGCCAGGTAGTCCTCGCGGGAGAACAGGCCCTTCTTCTGGCTGCCGGCGGGGGGAAGTGTCATCGAGTTTCCTTGGGATGCAGGTAGTTCTCGCCAGTCAGGCGGTAGGTTTGCGCACGGTCCAGTTCCGGGGTGGGCTCGCCGGGACGCAATGTGACAGGTGCATTTTCCGCCGTCAGGACATAGGCCAGGCCCTGTTCTCCTCCAATGGTCGTGATGCCAGCCAGATCCGCCAGCGGGCTGTGGTAGCGCAGGCGCAGCGAGAGGCGCATCTGGGCCTGGCGGAAGGTGCCGCTCAGGCGCAGGCCCTGGCCTTGGTCCGCTGGTATCCAGGTGCATTGGCTGCGCTCCAGCCAGAGATCGCCGATATCCAGGTTGGGCTGGTCGTTGCTGCGGAACATGCGGAAGTGGTCGGGTACGGGACTGCCGATCAGGCCCAACTCCAGTTCGACACTGGACGGCTCGGCACCCGGCAAGTCGATGGTCAGGCGCTGGATGGCTTCCAGGCTGACGGTGTCGCCCAGGGAGCCGGGCACTCGCTGGGGCTTGCTATCGACGCTGACGCGCGGTTGGTAGAGCAATGTCAGCAACTGGTCGAACTCCCGTTGCTGCTGCTCGGCGGGAATGGGATCGGTATTACCGGCGCGAGCCTTGGACCAGCAACAGTTGGCCAGGTACTGCTGCAGCGGTGTGGATTGCCGCCACCATGCAAAAAGGTAGACTCCGCCCAATGCGAGCAGCAACAGATTGATCGGCCCCATGCCCAGGCGGAAGCGGCGGATGGCTGTTGGGGTATCGATCCGGTTGAGCAGGCGCATGCTGGTCAATCCCAGGCCTAGGGCAGCCTGGGTGCCAAAAGCGGCGATCTGGCCTGTTACTGCCAAACGACGGATTTCCATCCAAGGATCAATTTTGCTTTGAGCGGTTTCGAATTGCTCCTGCATGGCTATGAACTCTGCGAGAGCAGCAGTGAATGACAGTCCCCCTACAAATCCGCCAAACAGCGTCAGAGCTGGCGCAATAGCGCCCCGCAAGTTGAACTCCTGTACTCCCCAGCCAACAATCACCCAATTCTGCACCACCGCCACCAATGCTGCTCCCGCATAGAGCGTGGCCGAAATGGTCTCGGCCCGGCGCTGGGTATCCATCCGCTCCAGGGCATGGGCCTGCGCCAGGTAGCTCTCGGCATTGAGCGCGTTGACCAGCAGCGCCGCCAGCGGCAGCAAGCCGCCGCTGTTCTGTACCGCGGGGCTTTGCAGGATGCCGGCGGCGCGGCCCTGGCCGATGGCCTGGGCGGTGTTGTTGACCCACTGGCCGAGCTGTTGCGCCTGCTGGCCGAGCAGGCGCCAGGTGGCCACGCCGTTGTTCAGGGTGCGGACCAGCGGGGCGCCGGCGCCCAGGCGGGTGACCAGCAGGGTGCCCAGCCATTGCCCCGGCAGGGTGCCCTTCTGCTGCAGCGCCAGCAGCACGGCGCCCAGGCGGGCCACGGTGAGGCTCCAGTAGCCGTCGACGTCGCTGGCCAGGCGCTGCAGCGCCTGCACGGTCGCGGCGCCGAGCAGGTGGGTCAGGGCCTCGTGGGTGGCGCTCAGGTTGTCCTGGGCGAGCGCCGCCTGCAGCTCGCCCAGGCGCGCGGTGTTGTTCACCGCCGCTTCCAGCGATGGGCTCCAGCCCAGGAACAGCAAGCGGAAGACGCCGCCGTCCTTGGCGCGCAGGAAGTCGCTGAACTGCTCGACGCCCTGGCGGCGATGGCACTGGGCGCTGAGGCAGGCGTCGGCCAGTTCGTCCAGCCAGCACTGGTGCTGCGGATTGTCGTGCTCGACGAACCAACTGCCCAGGTCGTGGCGCGGCAGGAAGGCCTGGCGGTCGGCATAGAGGCTGGCATGGCGGGCCTCGACCTGGCGGAAATGCGCCGGGGCCTGCTCGTCCAGCCAGCGGTCCATGCGTTCCAGGTCGATGTATTCGGCGACCTTGGCGCTGGCCCGGCCACCGGCGAGCTGGCTGGCCTTGTCCTGGCGGTAGTCGCGTACGATGTCCTGTACCTGCTGCTGCAGTTCGGCGGGGATGAAGGCGCGCAGCGGCGCCAGGCGGTGTTCGCGACGGTGGGCGATATCCGCGATGCGCTCGTCGGCGGCGGCGTGACCGATGCGCTGGCGTTCGTGGACGTTGACCTGGGTCTCTTCGTCCAGCAGGGCCTTGAGGGGCGCCTGGGCGGCGAGCAACTGCTCGCCCTGTTCGGGGGTGAGCTGGATATCGTGTTCGCGGTAACGGTAATTGAGCAGGCTGGCCAACTCGCCACCGTCCTCGCGGACCAGGCTGCGGATGAAGCCGCCGACGTTCTGGCGCAGGTTGTTGTCGGCCATCCAGGCTTCGTGGCGGGCTTCCAGCTGTTCCTGCTCGTGGTTGAGGTCGCGCAGCACGCCCAGGTCGTCGTCGAGTACGGCGAGCACCGCATGCAGTTCCCCGGCCTCGCTGCGTGCGCTGTCCAGCCACGCCGAGGTGGCGGGCACTTCCCACACCTGGGCGCTCCAGGCGCCCGGCGCGTCCTCCTGCTCGGCCTGGGGGTGGCGCATGGCGGCTTGCGAGCCGGCGTTGTACCACTCCATGGCGTGGATATAGGCGCGCACGTTCTCCTGGGTGGGGGCAGCGTTCATCCGCTCGGCCAGTTCCCGGGTCCGTCGTTTGTCCGCCTCGTGGTTCTGCGCATGCTCCTTGGCCAGAACACGTTCACGAACCTCCGGCATCAGTTCGGCCAGCAGCGTTTCACTTGCGTCGAGCGGAGGGCAGTGCGGTGCCTGCAGGCGCAGGGCGACCTCGCCCAGGGCGACGTGGCGCATGCGCCGCTGGCGGATGCCGGCCTCCGCCAGTTGGGCGCAGGCATCTGCGCCGAGGGGGATTTCGCTGTACAGGAGCCAGGCATCGTGGCGCTTGTCCAGGGCGAAGCCGGCCTGGCTGCCGCGCAGCAGGACGCTCTCGTCGGCCGTCAGCGGTTGTGACTGCAGCAACCCGTCGGCGGCCACGGCATAGCGTTGCAGCGGCCCCTGCGCATGCCAGAGGTAGAGGAAGCCACCGCGCAGGCGGCGCAGGGCCATGGGGTGGCTGCTGGCGCGCACGGCCGGTTGCAGGCTGGCGTGGCGGGCGGGGTGCTCGGCCAGGGCGTAGCGCGCCGGGACGACGTACAGCTCGTTCTGGCGCGCCGGGCAACTGGCGATCGGGTTGCGGGCGTCGTCATGGCTCATGCCGTGCAGGCGGTTGGGGTTGCTGATCATGAAGCGCTCCTTGCTTGCAGGGCTATGGCGTAAGCGAGGTCCGCGGCAGCCTCCAGGCGCCGGGATGGCGTTTGGCTGGATGTCGTGTCGAGCAGTGCGGCTATCTCCGGGTAGTCCTGCAGCGCTTGCTCGCCCAGCAGACCGAAGAGATTGGCGTAGCGGGCAATGTCGATTTCGCTGCATAGGCCTCTGGCGTGGGCCTGCTCGGCCAATCCGCGCAAATGGGCGCGGCGCGCCGACCTGTCGCAGTCCGCGGCGTAGTGCGGGAAGGCCTGCCGCAGGTGCGCATCCAGTTGTTCCACGACACGCTGCCAGCGCACTTCGCCCAGGCGTTCCAGTTCTTCGTCGTCAAGTCGATACGGGCCGTCCTGTCGAGCCGGCACAGGCCCCGCGGGGCGACGGTGACATAGCCAGGAGCGGGTTTCGCCATCGAAGGCGAGGATGCTTTCGAATGGGCCGAACAGGCAGGTATCGCCATTGGCCACGGCCCGCCCCAGCAGCGCATTGGCTACCGCCGGATCGGCCAGGCGCAGGAGCATTTCCTCGCCCCGGGGATGGCGTGCGTTGAGCAGCCAGCGCAGATGGGCGAGCCGTTCATGCCAGGGGGCCTGGCCGAACAGCAGGTAGCCCCAATCCCCCTGGCCCTGAGCCAGAAAGGCGTCGAGCAATGCATCGTCCGGCCCGTTCAGTTGGACGAGGCAGGGGGAGATATCGACCAGCTCGTCCCATCGCGTCTGGGCGTAGAGGGGCTGGAAGGTCGCAGTCCCGCTCCATTGCCGCAGCCATTGGGGGAGCTCTGCGAGGCTGGCGCCATCCAGCAGCAAGCTGGCCCCTTCGGCCCATGGCAAGCCGGCTGGCAGCGGCGGCAGGTAGCGAACCTCGGCGTTCATGCTTGCGCTCCCGCTGCCTGGGCGCAGATGGCGCACACCGGCAACTTGCGCAGCAGGGCCTGGCGCTGCGCGGCGATCAGCAAGGCTCCGGGCTTGTCCTGGTCCGCCTGTTGCAACGGCCCGGGCAGCAGGGGAGCGGCCGCCGTGCCGACACCGGGGCTGCCGCCACTGTTGAGCTTGACGTCGGCACCGCTGAGGGTGACGCCGCCGGGGTCGAGCTTGACGAAGCTGCCGCCGGCCTTGAGCGTCAGTTCCTGGCCCGCGTCGATCGTCACCTTCTCGCCGGCGTAGTAGTGGATTTCGTTGCCGGCCTCGATGAACTGGCCACTGCCGAGCTTCAGGTGCTGGTCGTTGCCCACCGTCAGGTGGTCGTCGGCGCGCACCTCGACCTTGCGGTCGCCATGGGTGGTGCGGTGTTCCTCGGCTTTGAACTCGCTGTAGGCGTTGGCCTCCACCGTGTCGTGGCGTTCGTGGCCGACGCGGATCTTCTGGTCGTGCTCGATGTTCTCGTCCCAGTCGCGCTGGGCATGCAGGTAGATCTGTTCCTGGCCCTTGCGGTCCTCGATGCGCAGTTCGTTGTAGCCACCGCCGCCGGGGCTGGAGAGCGTCTTGAACAGGCTGCGGGTCTTGTTCGCCGGCAGCTCGTAGGCCGGCAGGTGCTCGGCGTGGTACAGGCAGCCGCTGATCAGCGGCTGGTCCGGGTCGCCCTCGAGGAAGGTCACCAGCACTTCCATGCCGATGCGCGGGATGGCGATGGCGCCGTACTGCTTGCCGGCCCAGCTGGAGGCCACGCGCAGCCAGCAGCTGGTCTTGTCGTCGGCCTGGCCCTCGCGGTCCCAGTGGAACTGCACCTTGACCCTGCCGTAGCGGTCGCAGTGGATTTCCTCGCCCTTGGGCCCCGTTACCACGGCGGTCTGGCTGCCCAGCACGCGCGGCTTGGGATGCGCCAGCGGCGGGCGGTAGGGCACGTCCCAGGGCGTGGCGAGGAAGCGGTTGCGGTAGCCCTGCTGGAAGTCGTCCTTGCCGTCGCGGGCGTCGCTGGTGACCGACTCTTCCAGCACCTGCGGCTGCTTGCCTTCGTGCCGCACTTCGGTGAGCAGCCAGAGGTCGTTCCACTCGCCGCGCGGGTGCTCGCGCAGGGGCAGGAAATGGCCGCTGCGCAGGCTCGGCTGGTCGCTGCGGCCTTCGGCCTGGCGGTAGTCGGCGCGGTGCCTTTCCAGGCTGCGCTGGCTCAGCAGCTTGCCGCGCTCGCGGTCGGTGAAGCGACCGGGGTAATCGTAGTCCTCGAGGTCCGGGCGACTGTCGCTGCGCGCCGTGCTTTCCAGTTGCAGCCTGGGCTTCTCGAAGTCGTAGTCGCGGCGGCTGACGCGGGCGGTACGGGTATCCAGACGCTGGCCGAAGCGCTTGATCACCGGTAGGTCGGCGACCAGGCCGGAGTCCTGCTGGTAGGCCACCGGCGCCAGCTTGGGGAAGGCCGTCTGGTCGTCGCCGAACACCAGCAGGTGCCCGTCGGGGCTGTGCTCGAAGTGGTAGTGGAGACCTTCCTCTTCGCACAGGCGCTGGACGAAGTGCAGGTCGCTCTCGTCGTACTGGGTGCAGTAGTCGCGCGGCGGGTAGACGGTGGGGCCGAGCTGGAAGCGGTAGGCGTCGGCGAGGATGCCGTGCTCCTCCAGCACCCGGGCGATGATCTGCGGCACCGTCAGCTGCTGGAAAATGCGCTGGTTATGCCGATGCGCGAGGTAGGCCAGGCGCGGCACCAGGCTCACCTGGTAGCGGGTCAGGCGCTTGCCGGATTCGCCCTGGGCCACCCGGTGCAACTGGCCATGGATGCCGTGGCCCTGCCCCAGGTCCAGGTAGGCGCCCTTGTGCAGCAGGCTTTCCAGGTCCAGGTCGGGACGTTCGCTGACCAGCTCGATGTCGAAGCGGTAGGGCTGGTTCAGGGCTTCGCGGCCATGGAATTCGAGCACCTGCAGGTCGCTGTCGAGGCCGTCGATATTCAGGCTGAACTGCGTTTGGTTGGCTGGGGCGAACATGACGTGGCTCCAATTCTTTGCGAGCCACGCATCAGAACAACCAAGGAGCGTGGAGAAATATCGGCCGCTTCCTCAATGGATGAAGGAATTCCCCTCTCAAGTCTCAGTCATGATGTAGAGCTCTTGTCATCGATGACGAGGAACGGCCGCACCGAGACTGACGAACAAGGCCGGCTGTTCCCGCTGCTGCACATGAGCCTGTAGAGAGAAGCCAGCCTGGCGGCCGGATCGCGGACGGAGTCCACCTCCGCTCCCACCTGTAGGAGCGCGCCCTGCGCGCGATTCGCGACCATGGGCCGCGGAAATTCCAGCGTAGGATGGTGTTGAGCGAAGCGATACCCATCGCCACGACCGCATGGGTTTCGCCAAGGCTCAACCCATCCTACGAAGAGCACCTCGACGACGGCCCTCAGGCCAACCGCTCCGCCACCAGGAAACTGTCGAAATGAATGCTCCTGGCCCCCAGCCGCAGCAGGCTGTCGCTGAACAGTTCGCTGCGCGTGGCGCCGCAGTCCCAGGTGGTTTCCCAGTCCTCGCGGCTGCGCCAGTGCACGCAGCCGAGCAGGTGGCGGCCGTCTTCGCTGGCGCGCAGTTCCGCGCCCAGGTAGCCCGGGGCCTGGTGGAACAGTTCGCGCAGTTGTTCCAGGTAGCGGCCCAGGCGCTCGGCGATGTCGGGCTGTTGCGCCGGCGCCACCTCGATGTCGATCAGCAGGGCGAAATGCGTCGGGGTCTCGGGCTGGTCGGCGTCGGTGCTGCAGTAGGCGCTGGGAATGATCATGGGTGGGCTCCTGGGCTTGAAGGCAGACGCTGGCGAGGGTAAAACCTCAACTTAACTTGAGGTCAAGCCCGCCATGCCGAAAAAACACCAGGCCCTGCACGTACCCCATGAACTGAGCGTCGGCGAACTCGCCAGGCGCGCCGGCGTGGCCGTGTCCGCGCTGCATTTCTACGAGGCCAAGGGGCTGATCCACAGCACCCGCAATGCCGGCAACCAGCGCCGTTACCCGCGCGACGTGCTGCGCCGGGTGGCGGTGGTCAAAGTCGCGCAGCGTGTCGGCATCCCGCTGAACGAGATCGCCGAGGCCCTGGCCAGCCTGCCCAGCGGGCGCTCGCCCATGGCCGCCGACTGGGCGCGGCTGTCGGCGCGCTGGCGTGACGATCTGGACGAGCGCATCGCCAAGCTGGTGCTGCTGCGCGACCAGCTCAACGGCTGCATCGGCTGCGGCTGCCTGTCGCTGGAGACCTGCCCGCTGCGCAACCCCGGCGACAGGCTGGCGGAGCAGGGGCCGGGCGCGCACTGGGACGGTCAGCCGACGGACAGCTCGCGGGCGTAGACCTCGCGGTCGACGTTGCCGCCGCTGAGCACCAGGCCCACCTTCAGCCCGCGCAGCGCCTCGCGCTCCTGCAGGGCGGCGGCCAGCGCCGCGGCGCCGGCGCCCTCGGCGACGTTGTGGGTGGCGGTGAACAGCAGGCGCATGGCCGCGCCGATTTCCGCATCGCTGACCTGGACGAAATGGTCGGCGCCGGCGCGGATCATCGCCACCGCATTCGGCTCCGGGGTGGTGCAGGCCATGCCGTCGGCCAGTTGCGTGCTGGTGGCATGGAACACCGGCTCGCCGGCGGCGAAGGACAGCGCATAGGCCGGCGCATGGCTGGAGACCACGCCGACGATACGCGTCTTCAGGCCCAGGGCGTCGCGCGCGGCGATCATCCCGCAGATGCCCGAGCCCATGCCCACCGGCACGTAGCACACGTCCAGGCCGGGCAGGGCGCGCAGCAGCTCCAGGCTGTAGCTGGCCACGCCGGCCACCAGCCAGGGGTGGAAGGAGGGAATCAGGTGCAGGCCGTCGCGCTCGGCCAGTGCGGTGGCGTATTCGCGGGAGGCCTGGAAGTCTTCGCCGTGCTCGATCAGGTTGGCGCCCAGGGCGCGCATGGCGGCGTTCTTCTCACGGCTGTTGCCGTGGGGCACGACTATGGTCGCCGGCATGCCCAGGCGCGCCGCGGCGAAGGCGATGGACTGGCCGTGGTTGCCGCGGGTGGCGCTGATCACCCCGGCCGGGCAGGGCGCCTGGGCCGCCAGGTGGTGGAAGTAGACCAGCCCGCCGCGCAGCTTGAAGGCGCCCACCGGCGAGTGGTTCTCGTGCTTGACCCAGGTTTCGCAGCCCAGGGCTTCCACCAGCAGGGGCCAGCGGATCTGCGGGGTGGGCGGCAGGCTGCGGTGGACGATGGCGGCAGCGGCTTCGAGGGCGGGCAGGCTGAGCGGCATGGAGGTTCTCCTATGGGGAACGGGCAGTCTAGGACGCTGCGCCGGGAATGCGACAGGTACAGCTGGGAAGAGGATTTTCGCAGGTCGCCAGTAGCGCTTCCGAGCGCCTGCGCCCGGGTGTGCCGCCGGACCGGTACAGTTGTATCGCCGAACTGTTCCTGTCGAGCGCCACCGGCGCTGGCTTAGCATGGCTGACCGCACACGCGAAGGGCTGTCCTCCATGCACGTTTCCTCCGGCCGCTGGCAATTCGGCCTGTTCCTCTCCCTGGTCACCGCCGTGCTCTGGGGCATCCTGCCGATCAAGCTGAAGGAAGTCCTGAAGGTGATGGACCCGGTCACCGTCACCTGGTACCGCCTGGTGGTGGCCGGTGGCGTGCTGTTCGTCTGGCTGGCGCTGCGCGGCCAGCTGCCGCGCTTCCGCCCGCTGGGCCGGCGCGGCGGCGGCCTGGTGCTGCTGGCGGTGCTGGGGCTGACCGGCAACTACGTGTTCTACCTGGTCGGCCTGCGCATGCTCACCCCGGGCACCACCCAACTGGTGATCCAGATCGCGCCCATCCTGCTGCTGCTCGGCAGCCTGTTCGTCTTCAAGGAGAGCTTCAGCCTCGGCCAGGGGCTGGGCCTGCTGGTGCTGCTGGGCGGCTTCGCGCTGTTCTTCAACCAGCGTCTCGGGGAGCTGTTCGGCTCGCTGGGCGATTACACCCTGGGCGTGCTCATCGTCCTGCTGGCGGCCTTCGTCTGGACCTTCTACGGCCTGGCGCAGAAGCAGTTGCTCACGCAGTGGAACTCGCTGCAGGTGATGATGGTGATCTACCTGGGCTGCGCGCTGCTGCTCAGCCCCTGGGCGCATCCGCAGCAGGCGCTGCTGCTCGATGGCGTGCAGGCCTGGCTGCTGCTGGCCTGCTGCCTGAACACCCTGGTGGCCTACGGCGCCTTCGCCGAGGCCCTGGCCCACTGGGAAGCCTCGCGGGTCAGCGCGACCCTGGCGCTGACGCCCCTGGTGACCATCGCCAGCGTGGCCGTGGCGGCCAGCCTGTGGCCCGGGCACCTGCAGCCGGAAAGCCTCGACGGCCTGGCCTACCTGGGGGCGCTACTGGTGGTGTGCGGTTCGGCGCTGACCGCGCTGGCGCCTTCGCTGCTGCGCAGCTACCGGGCGCGGCGGGCGAGGGCGGCACTGTCGTCCTGAGCCATCCCTTTAATTTCGCGAATGATAGGCGCGGATGAAGCCGGTGCGGGGACGTTATCGTGAATGCGGGAAGGGCGATCGGCGGGGCCGTGGATCAGGGCACCCTCCTCTCCCTGAAGGGAGAGGGGACCGTTCGGCGTGCGCGGGTGTTTCGGCGTTAGCCGGCTGGCACAGGGATTGCCGGCTGAAGCCAGGCCTTCTCTCGGCACGGGCCAGCCCCCTCTCCCTCCGGGAGAGGGCTGGGGTGAGGGGAAAGCCCGAGCGCCGATGTCATTCCCTGTAGGAGCGCGCCCTGCGCGCGAATCGCGGGCAGGGCCCGCTTCTACAAGTGCATGGCTTCATGGAGCGTGTGGGGGAACGGAATCGAGCGAGCAGGCCTGCGGCCCCCTCACCCTAACCCTCTCCCGGAGGGAGAGGGGACCGTTCGGAGTGCGTTGGTGCTTCGGCGTTAGCCGGCTGGCACAGGGATTGCCGGCTGAAGCCAGGCCTTCTCTCGGCACGGGCCAGCCCCCTCTCCCTCCGGGAGAGGGCTGGGGTGAGGGGAAAGCCCGAGCGCCGATGTCATTCCCTGTAGGAGCGCGCCCTGCGCGCGAATCGCGGGCAGGGCCCGCTTCTACAAGTGCATGGCTTCATGGAGCGTGTGGGGGAACGGAATCGAGCGAGCAGGCCCCCTCACCCTAACCCTCTCCCTCCGGGAGAGGGGACCGTTCGGAGTGCGTTGGTGTTTCGGCGTTAGCCGGCTGGCACAGGGATTGCCGGCTGAAACCAGGCCTCCTCTCGGCACGGACTAGCTCCCTCTCCCTCCGGGAGAGGGCTGGGGTGAGGGGAAAGCCCGCGCGCCGACGTCATTCCCCTGAACGAGCGGACCCCATCCGCGAATCACTCAACGCCCGCGAATCACCCGCCAGGCCAGGGCGCCGAGCACCCCGCCGGCCAGCGGCGCGACCCAGAATGCCCACAGCTGCTGCAGCGCCCAGGGATCGGTGAAGGGCGCTACGCCCAGGCTGCGCGCCGGGTTCACCGAGGTGTTGCTGACCGGGATGCTGACCAGGTGGATCAGCGCCAGGGCCAAGCCGATGGCCAGCGGCGCGAAGCCGGCGGGGGCGTCGCGGTCGGTGGCGCCCATGATGATGAACAGGAAGACCGCGCTCATCAGCACTTCGCACAGCAGCACTGCCTGCAGGCTGTAGCCGCCCGGCGAGTGCTCGGCGTAGCCGTTGGCGGCGAAGCCTTTCAGCGGGTCGAAGCCGGCGGCGCCGCTGGCGATGCAGTAGAGCGCGGCGCCGGCCAGCAGGCCGCCGGCCACCTGGGCCAGCACGTAGGGCAGCAAGTGCTGGGCGGGGAAGCGTCCGCCGACGCACAGCCCCAGGCTCACCGCCGGGTTGAAGTGGCCGCCGGAGATCGGCCCCACGGCGTAGGCCATGGTCACCACGGTCAGGCCGAAGGCCAGCGACACGCCGAGCAGGCCGATGCCGACATTGCCGAATTGCGCGGCCAGCACGGCGCTGCCGCAGCCGCCGAAGACCAGCCAGAACGTGCCGACGAGTTCGGCTCCCAGTTTGCGGAACATGTTTCCTCCCTAGACAGGCAATGCGCCGCCGGAATGGCGGCAAGGGCCGGGATGCTAGGCGAGGAGGGCGGGAGGGGGCTTTAGGGAACGTCTGGAAAAGCCCCGGCTCCCGGAGATGGGATGCTGGGCGGGCCGTCGGCCCGCCCGGTGCTCACACCTGCGTGCCCAACTGGTCGGCGCGCTTGAGCCAGGCCTGGCGCTGTTCCTCGCTGGCGCCGCGCATGGGGCTGAACTCTTCCAGGTGGCGCGTGGCGATGCCGCACGGGCCGAGGATGCAGCGCACCATCTGGCGGTGCGCCGGGGCGCCCTGGCGCAGGCGGTAGCGCCAGTGCGTCTGGTCGTGGGTCACCAGCAGGTCGGCGCTGCGCCCGCCCAGCAGCGGTTCCCACTCGCGGTCCTGCGGGGTGCGGTAGCGGAAGGCGAAGCCGGGCAGGAACACCCGGTCGAAGAAGCCCTGCAGCAGCGCCGGCAGGCCGCCCCACCAGATCGGGTAGACGAACGCCAGGTGCTGCGCCCAGTGCACCTGGCGTTGGGCTTCGAGCAGGTCCGGCTCCAGGTCCTGGCTGCGTTCGTAGCCGCCGCGCAGCACCGGGTCGAAGCGCAGTTCGCCGAGTTTCAGGGGGCGCACCACGTGGTCCCGGCTGCGCGCGCCGTGCTGGTAGGCGTCGGCCAGGGCGTGGCAGAAGCCGTCAGCCTTGGGCGTGCCGAGGATCACCAGGATGCGCTTGCCGTCGCCCTCCAGGGGCGTGGCGCCGGATTTGCCGGATTCAACCATGCTGCCCGGCCTCCAGCATGTCCTGCGGGCGGACCCATTCGTCGAACTGCGCATCGGTCAGGTAGCCCAGCTCCAGCGCCGCCTCGCGCAGCGAGGTGCCTTCCTTGTAGGCCTTCTTGGCGATCTCCGCGGCCTTGTCGTAGCCGATGTGGGTGTTCAGCGCGGTGACCAGCATCAGGCCGCGCTCCAGGTGCTCGGCCATGCGCTCGGCGTCCGGCTGCAGGCCGGCGATGCAGTGGCTGTTGAAGTTGCGGCAACCGTCGGCCAGCAGGCGGATGGACTCCAGCAGGTTGTGGATGATCACCGGCTTGAACACGTTCAACTGCAGGTGGCCCTGGCTTGCGGCGAAGGTCAGGGCGGCGTCGTTGCCCATGACCTGGCAGGCCAGCATCGACAGCGCCTCGCACTGCGTCGGGTTGACCTTGCCGGGCATGATCGAGCTGCCCGGCTCGTTGGCCGGCAGGCGCACCTCGGCGATGCCGGCGCGCGGGCCGGAGCCGAGCAGGCGCAGGTCGTTGGCGATCTTCATCAGCGCCACGGCGAGGGTCTTCAGGGCGCCGGAGAGCGTCACCAGCGGCTCGTGGCCGGCGAGGGCGGCGAACTTGTTCGGCGCCGAGACGAAGGGCAGGCCGGTGAGGCCGGCCAGCTCGGCGGCGATGTCCTCGGCGAAGCCCGCCGGGGCGTTCAGCCCGGTGCCCACCGCGGTGCCGCCCTGGGCCAGCTCGTAGACCGCCGGCAGCGCGGCGCGGATGGCGCGCTCGGCGTAGTCGAGCTGGGCGACGAAGGCCGACAGTTCCTGGCCGAAGGTGATGGGCGTGGCGTCCATCAGGTGGGTGCGCCCGGTCTTCACCAGGTCGGCGTGGCGCGCCGACTGCGCGGCTATGCCGCCGACCAGCTCGGCGATGGCCGGCAGCAGCTCCTGGTGCACGGCCCGGGCGGCGGCCAGGTGCATGGCGGTGGGGAAGCTGTCGTTGGAACTCTGCGCGCGGTTGACGTGGTCGTTGGGGTGCACCGGCGCCTTGCCGCCGCGGGCGTTGCCGGCCAGCTCGTTGGCGCGGCCGGCGATCACCTCGTTGACGTTCATGTTGCTCTGGGTGCCGCTGCCGGTCTGCCAGACCACCAGGGGGAACTGGTCGTCGTGCTGGCCGGCGAGGATTTCGTCGGCGGCCTGCTCGATCAGCTGGCCGATCTCCGCCGGTAGCTCGCCCAGGCGCACGTTGATGCGCGCGGCGGCCTTCTTGACCAGCGTCAGGCCGTAGACCACGGCCAGCGGCATGCGCTGCCCGCCGATGGCGAAGTTCTCCAGCGAGCGCTGCGTCTGCGCGCCCCAGTAGGCCTGCTCGTCGACCTCGATGGGGCCCAGGCTGTCGGTTTCGGTCCGTTTCATGAAGGCGTCCTCCCGGAATGATCTGAGGGAGTTTAGGCCTTGTGCCGGCTTTCGGGTTCCGCGCTGCGTCAATGGCGCCTATGGCTTGTCGGCGGGCCTACCAGCGGGCGTGGGTGGCGCCTATCCAGCCCAGGGCGCGCTTGACCGGCACCTGCTCGCCGGCGGCGCTGCGCAGGAAGCCGTCGTAGTGGCCGAACCACTGGCTGGTGTGGGCGTAGAGCAGGCCCAGGCGCGGCGAGGCCTCGTGCAGCTTGAGCGGGGTGAAGGCGAGGTCCACGCGCTGGTCGGCGGTGCTCAGGCGCCAGGGGGCGAGCGGGTCGTTGGGCGCCTGGCGGATGTCCACCTCGCCGCGCAGGCGCTGCAGCTCGCCGCCGAACCACAGGGCGTTTTCCTTGTGTTCGCTGCGGTCGGTCCAGCCCGAGCCGAAGTTGCCGGCGATGCCGCCGGGCGCGGCGAAGGCGGCGCGCGTCCAGAAGCTGCGGAAGGGCCACACGCCACGGCCGAAGTCCAGCGCGGCGAAGCTCTGCCCGGCCTGGGCCTGGTAGGTTTCCTCGCCCAGTTGCAGGGCGCCGGTGAAGGGCAGGCCCATCTGCCGGCTGCAGGCGTGGAAGTGGTTGCCGCCCATGGGCACCACCAGGTTGACCGAGTCCAGGTGCGCCGGGCGCTGCACGTCCAGCGCCAGGGACAGCGGCAGGCCGCCTAGGTCGCCGGCGTCGGCATGGATGCGCAGGCGCGCGCCCTGGTCGTCGAAGCCCAGGTTGAGGCGTTCGTGGCGGAAGGCGTGGCTCTGGTTGGGGTGGTCGGGCAGCTCGCAGCACAGGCCCAGCGGGCTGATCTGGGTGCGGGAATAGGCCTTGCCGGTGTTCAGGTCGAGGAAGTAGAGGGCGCCGTAGCCGAGGTAGTCGAGGTCGGCGATGGTCAGCGAGAGCATCCAGCCCGGGCTGATCAGGCACCAGTGGTTCCAGCGCTTGCGCCGGCCGCGCTGGCCGGGCAGGGCGCAATCCAGCAGCGGCCGCGACGACCAGCCGATGGCGCCCGGGTCCAGGTGGCCTCGCGCATCGCACAACATCGGTAGGGCAGGAGGCAGCGTGAGGCGGGCCTGGGAGGTCATCGAGCACATCCATGTGACAATCTGACCCAGCATGCCGATTCGCCGCTGGCAGAACAAGGGTAGGCAGCAACTTTCAGTCATTTCTGCCACTGGGCTGGCATAAACGCCGTTGCTCGGCTCCCGCTTGAGGGCTTTCAGAACTTAGGCGCAGAATGGCGGGTCCCAAGGGACACACCAGACAGACTCAAGGACTGCCCATGACCGCCCTTCGCAAGATTTGCACCGCTGCACTCCTCGTTGGTTTCAGCTCCATGGCCCTGGCCGATTCGTCCGCCGAGGCCGAGAAATTCCTCAAGCAGGTCCACGCCGACAAGCTCACGGTGCCGGTCTACGCCCAGGTGCAGCAGATGTTCGCCCAGCACTTCGCCCAGGCGAAGGCGCCGGACAGCAAGAAGGCGGTGCTCGACCGCTACCAGGCCAAGGCCAACGCCGAGCTGGACCGCGCGGTGGGCTGGGAGAAGATCAAGCCGGAGCTGGTCAAGCTCTATTCGGACAACTTCACCGAGTCCGAGCTCAAGCAGCTGAACGACTTCTACGCCTCGCCCCTGGGCCAGAAAGTGCTGCAGAAGATGCCGCGCCTGACCGCGCAGTCCGCCCAGCTGACCCAGGCCAAGCTGCAGACCGCGGTCGACCCGGTGAACAAGCTGCTGGCCGACATGGACAAGGAACTGGGCGTGAAGGCCCCGGCGAAGAAGTGACGGAAACAGCGACATGAGCATGCAGGAACGTATCCAGTCCGCCCTGGCAGCCGGCCTCGAACCGCAGCACCTGCAGGTGCTGGACGAGAGCCACATGCACAGCCGCGGCCAGGAAACGCACTACAAGGCCGTGATCGTCAGCCCGGTGTTCGCCGGGCTGAATTCGGTCAAGCGGCACCAGAAGGTCTACGCCACCCTCGGCGAGCTGATGGGCCAGTTCCACGCCCTCGCGCTGCACACCTACACCCCCGAGGAATGGGCCGGGCAGGGCGCCGCGCCCGACTCGCCGACCTGCCGCGGCGGCAGCAAGCACGACCACTGACGCTGCCCGGTCGTTGCGGTAGAATGCGCCAACGCCGGCAACCGATGCCGGCGTTGTCTTTTCTGACCCGGTCCGCCCTTTACGCGGGCGACCACTGGAGGATGTACCCCATGACCCGCTCCATCGTCGTGGCGGCGCTGTACAAGTTCGTTTCCCTGCCGGACTACGTCGCGCTGCGCGAACCCCTGCTGCAGACCCTGCTGGACAACGGCATCAAGGGCACCCTGCTGCTTGCCGAGGAAGGCATCAACGGCACCGTGTCCGGCACCCGCGAGAGCATCGACGCGTTGCTCGCCTGGCTGCGCCGGGACCCGCGCCTGGCCGACGTCGACCACAAGGAATCCTACTGCGACGAGCAGCCGTTCTACCGCACCAAGGTCAAGCTGAAGAAAGAGATCGTCACCCTGGGCGTGCCCGGCGTCGATCCCAACCGCCGCGTCGGCACCTACGTCGAGCCGCAGGACTGGAACGCGCTGATCAGCGACCCCGAGGTGCTGCTGATCGACACCCGCAACGATTACGAAGTGGCCATCGGCACCTTCGAAGGCGCCGTCGATCCCAGGACCAAGTCGTTCCGCGAGTTCCCCGAATACGTCAAGGCCCACTACGACCCGGCCAAACACAAGAAGGTCGCCATGTTCTGCACCGGCGGCATCCGCTGCGAGAAGGCCTCCAGCTACATGCTCGGCGAGGGCTTCGAAGAGGTCTTCCACCTCAAGGGCGGCATCCTCAAGTACCTGGAGGAAGTGCCCGAGGAACAGAGCCTGTGGCGCGGCGACTGCTTCGTGTTCGACAACCGGGTGACCGTGCGCCACGACCTCACCGAGGGCGACTACGACCAGTGCCACGCCTGCCGCAACCCGATCTCGGCCCTGGACCGCGCCAGCGAGCACTACGCCCCGGGCATCAGCTGCCCGCACTGCTGGGACACGCTGAGCGAGAAGACCCGCGCCAGCGCCCGCGAGCGGCAGAAGCAGATCGAACTGGCGAAGCTGCGCAACCAGCCCCACCCCATCGGCCGCGACCCGCGGCAGGCCGTCCTGGAGGACTGATCCTTGGCCAACGCCCGCCTGCTCTACGTGATGGATCCCATGTGCTCCTGGTGCTGGGGTTTCGCCCCGGTGGCCCAGGCGCTGATCGAGCAGGCGGGCGCCGCCGGCGTACCGCTGGCGCTGGTCATGGGCGGGCTGCGCACCGGCCACGGCGCGGCGCTGGAGCCGACCACCCGGCGCTACATCCTCGAGCACTGGCAGGCGGTGCAGCAGGCCACCGGTCAGCCGTTCCGCTTCGAGGGCGCGCTGCCCGAAGGCTTCGTCTACGACACCGAGCCGGCCTGCCGCGCGGTGGTCGCCGCCCGGCGCCTGGACAAGGAGGCCGCCTGGGCGCTGGTCAAGGCCATCCAGCAGGCCTTCTACGTCGAGGGGCGCGACGTCACCGAGGCCGCGACCCTGGCGCAGCTGGCCGAAAGCGTCGGCCTGCCGCGCATCGAGTTCGCCGAGCTGTTCGACAGCCAGGAAAACCACCTGGCGACCCAGGCCGACTTCTCCTGGGCCCGCGACCTGGGCATCGCCGGCTTCCCCACCCTGCTGGCCGAGCGCAACGGCCAGCTGGCCCTGCTGACCAATGGCTACCAGCCGCTGGAAGAGCTGGCGCCGATGCTCGAACGCTGGCTGGAGCGCGGCCGCCAGGGCTGATTCCTGTTTCGCTGTTGGTGGTGATGGGCATCGCTTCGCTCAACACCATCCTACGTCGGTGTTCCTCCTGTCATGCCGACGCCACTGTCTTGCCGCCCGCGCCGAGGCGCTTTTCGTAGGATGGGTTGAGCTTGCGAAACCCATCGCCATGGCGATGGGTATCGCTTCGTGTCAACCCACCCTACGGGCATGGTGTTTGCCGGCGGATGTAGGAGCGAGCTTGCTCGCGAACGGCGCTCCCCGGCGGCCGGCGTGGCCTGATCGCTCGACGTCACCCTGAATCCGCATCGCTGCGCTTCGCGTTCGCGAACGGAATTGCCCTGCGGCACCGACACGTCCACCACCGACGAAGTGCGCCACTGTCGCCCATCGGCTGACCGGAGGCCCTGGCGCAGGGGTTGGCAGCGGCGCAGGCGACGGCCGGCGGCATATTGTCGGACAATTTTGAGATTTTCCTCGGCCCAGGCCCTGTACCCCCGCCTTGTGGAATGGCTACCATGCGCTAAGAGTAAGGAGGGGCCGTTGCGCTCCAGTCCGGCTACGGCGGGCTGCCGCAGCGGTAAGGACACGAAAGGAATCCGACAATATCCATGGGTGCTATTGGGCAGAGCCGTATTCGCCATGACTCCCGGCTGTGGAAGCTGGTATGGCCGTTCATCGCCGTGGTCCTGCTGCAGGGATTGCTTGGCGTAGGCAGCCTTTACCTGATTTCGGGAGTGCGCGCCTACGTCGGCGGCGAGAGCCTCTGGTCCAAGGGCCAGAAGGACGCCATCCACTACCTGCAGCGCTACGGCGAGACGCGCGACGCCGACGACTACCGGCGCTACCAGGAAGCCATCGCCATCCCCCTCGGCGACCGCCTGCTGCGCACCGCCCTGGACAGCCCGCAGCCGGACTACGAACTGGCGCGCAAAGGCATCCTCGCCGGCGGCAACCATCCCGACGACGTCGGCGCCATCATCACCCTCTACCGCTATTTCCACGACTTCAGCTACTTCAACGAGGCGGTGCGCTACTGGAAGGAGGGCGACCGCTACCTCGACCAGCTCCAGGCCATCGCCGAAGAGATGCACCAGCGCATCCAGACCGGCCAGGTCGGCCCCGGCGACATCAGCTACTGGGACCAGCGCATCCAGGCCATCAACGAAGGCGTGACCCCCGCCTCCATGGCCTTCAGCGCTGCGCTCGCCCAGGGTTCGCGCTCGGTGATGCGCCTGCTGCTGGCGGCCAACATCGTCAGCGGCCTGGCCCTGATCCTCCTGGCGGCCTGGCGCACGCGCAACCTGCTGCTGGCCCAGCGCGCCTTCCAGAGCGCGCTGGACAGCGAGCGCGAGAAGGCCCAGACGACCCTGGCGGCGATCGGCGACGCGGTCATCACCATCGACGAGAACGCCCACATCGCCTACCTCAACCCGGCCGCCGAACGCATGATTGGCTGGGACAGCGAGATGGCCGTGGGGCTGCCGCTGAAGTCGCTGCTGCGCATGCTCGACGAGACCTCCGAGGAAGAGGACCTGGCCCTGGTCGGGCAGGTACTGCGCGGCGAGGTGGAGGCCGGCAGCGAGATCAGCAAGCTGCTGCAGCGCCTGGACGGCAGCGGCGTGGTGGTGACCCTGGTGGGCACGCCGATCCGCGTCGGCGGGCGCATCGTCGGCGCGGCGCTGGTGCTGCACGACATGACCCGCGAGCGGCAGTACATGGAAAGCCTGTCCTGGCAGGCCACCCACGATTCCCTGACCGGCCTGAGCAACCGCCGCGAGTTCGAGTACCGCCTGGAGCAGGCGCTGGAGCGCTCGGCGCAGCGCAACGACCGCCACAGCCTGATGTACCTCGACCTTGACCAGTTCAAGCTGGTCAACGACACCTGCGGGCACGCCGCCGGCGACGAGTTGCTGCGCCAGGCCTGCAGCGTCCTCGAAAGCTGCCTGCGCGAGGGCGACACCCTGGCGCGCCTGGGCGGCGACGAGTTCGGCGTGCTGCTGGAGAACTGCCCGCCGGAGGTCGCCGAGCAGATCGCCGAGAACCTCCGCCAGGGCGTCGAGAACCTGCACTTCGTCTGGGACCGGCGGCCCTTCAACATCACCGTCAGCATCGGCGTGGTGCACGTCACGGCCATGCTGGTGTCGGTGGAGGAGGCCCTGCGCTGCGCCGACATGGCCTGCTACCTGGCCAAGGAGAAGGGCCGCAACCGCGCCCAGGTGTTCAGCCCGGACGACAGCGAGCTGTCCATGCGCTTCGGCGAGATGGCCTGGGTCCAGCGCATCCGCCAGGCCCTGGACGAGGACCGCTTCCGCCTGTTCGCCCAGCGCATCCGCGCCGTCGACCCGCAGGCCGAGGAGGGCCTGCACGTCGAGCTGCTGCTGCGCGTGCTGGACGAGAACGGCCGCCTGGTGCCGCCCAACGACTTCATCCCGGCCGCCGAGCGCTACGGCCTGATGCCGCTGATCGACCGCTGGGTGGCCAACCGCGCCTTCGAGATCCTCGCCGAACGCCGCGAGGCCGGCTGCGAGCCGATCGCCACCTGCGCCATCAACCTGTCCGGGGCGACCATCGGCGACGCCAGCTTCATCCAGATGCTCCGCGAACTGCAGCCGGCCTACGGCCTGGCGCCGGAGAACATCTGCTTCGAGGTCACCGAGACCAGCGCCATCGCCAACCTGGTCAGCGCCACCCAGTTCATCCATGAACTCAAGGCCATGGGCTACCGCTTCTCCCTCGACGACTTCTGCGCCGGCATGTCGTCCTTCGTCTACCTCAAGCACCTGCCGGTGGACTACCTGAAGATCGATGGCAGCTTCATCAAGGACATGCTCGACGACCCCATCGACCGCGCCATGGTCCAGGTGATCAACCAGATCGGCCACGTCATGGGCAAGCGCACGGTGGCGGAGTTCGTCGAGTCGGAGGAAATCCTCGAGGCGCTGCGGGAAATCGGTATCGATTATGCCCAGGGTTACGCCGTGGGCCGCCCGCTGCCGTTCAACCGTCACTATTCCGGGCAGGCGGAGCCGGCCCTGGTGGAGCCGGACACCACCTCCGGACGGTGACAGCCGGCGGCCCGTCATCTAGTCTGGCGGTCGATTTCGTCGACGCACAAGGATGGGCCAGCATGAACGAAGCATTTCTCCGCGTCGGGTCGCTGAAGGACCTGACCAGTTACCCGCAGTGGGCACAGGACCTGGTGGCCGCCTGCGAAGGCGCCCGCCGCGCGGTCTCCGGGCATGAGTTCTACCGCCGCCTGCGCGACGGCCAGATTGGCGCCGCGACCATGCGCACCTACCTCATCGGCGGTTGGCCGGTGGTCGAGCAGTTCCCCCTCTATATGTCGCAGAACCTGCTGAAGACGCGCTTCGGCCGTTCCCCCGGCGAGGACATGGCGCGGCGCTGGCTGATGCGCAACATCCGCGTCGAACTGAACCACGCCGACCACTGGCTGCGCTGGGCCGAGGCCTATGGCGTGGGCCTGGCGGCGCTGCGTGCGCAGGAGGTGCCCGAGGCGCTGCACGCCCTCGGCCACTGGTGCTGGCACAGCAGCGCCTCGGACGACCTGGCGGTGGCCATGGCGGCCACCAACTACGCGGTGGAGGGCGTGACCGGCGACTGGTCGGCGCTGGTCTGCTCCAGCGACGCCTACGAGCAGACGCTGCCGGCGGAACTGCGCAAGAGCGCGATGAAGTGGCTGCGCCTGCACGCCCATTACGACGACGACCACCCCTGGGAAGCCCTGGAGATCATCTGCACCCTGTGCGGCCAGGAAATCGCCCCCGGGCGCTGGGACGAACTGCGCGCGGCCATCTGCAAGAGCTTCCGCTATATGGAACTGTTCCTCGACCACTGCCTGGCCCGGGAACTGGCCGGCACCACGCGCCGCCCTCAGGTGCGCGTGGCCGGCTGAAGCCCCGCCTCGGGGGCGTTTGGCGGGGTAGAGGCAGGCGTAGAGGCAGGCGGATTGCGCCGCCCATGGGAATGGTGCGGGTGGGGCGGCGTAGGATCTCATCCGCGAATCGCGCCGGAGGCTCCGGCTAATCGCGGACAAGGTCCACTCCTACGGGGGAGGAATACCGTGCCCCGGCAACCTGTAGCGGGCCCTGCCCGCGATTTCGCGCGCAGGGCGCGCTCCTACATGGAAATGGCGTGGGTGGGGCAGCGTAGGATCTCATCCGCGAATCGCGCCGATACCCCCGGCTATCGCGGACAAGGTCCTACGGGGGAGAGTGCCACGCCTCACGGTGACCTGTAAGCGGGCCCTGCCCGCGATTCGCGCGCAGGGCGCGCTCCTACATGGGAATGGTGCGGGTGGGGCAGCGTAGGAGCGGATCTTATCCGCGAATCGCGCCGATACCCCCGGCTATCGCGGACAAGGTCCGCTCCGTTGCAGGCGAGCATGGCTTCTCGTAGGAGCGAGCTTGCTCGCGAACACTCTCCACTGTGGGGCTCCTTCGCAAGCAAGAACATGGCGCGGCGGATAACCGCAAACGGTTATCCGCCCTACGCCACCACCCCACAGCGGTGTAGCGCCGTGCATCTACCCTGGAAACCTGACGAACCGCTGTGTAACGAAGGCTTTACGCGGCCGCCGACGCACTGCGCAGCCCGCCATGGCTGTAACGAAAAGCTGCCGCCCGCGACGCTGGCCGGGCGCTTTCCCACAAGGGTTGCGGACTTGTTCGCAGCGACCGCAGCCGCTGATATGGCGCCTGCCCCGCGCCCGGCGGCAATTCGTCGCGGCGCGATGCGCCTTGCATGCCGCGCGGCCACGAACCGCGGGGCCCGATCCGTCACAGATAACAACAAAAGGTGACGCAATGACGCGTGATACCCAGCACGCAGGCCAGTTGCAGCGCGGCCTGAAGAATCGCCACATCCAGCTGATCGCCCTCGGCGGTGCCATCGGCACCGGCCTGTTCCTCGGCTCGGCCGGGGTGCTCAAGTCGGCCGGGCCATCCATGCTGCTCGGCTACGCCATCGCCGGAGTGATCGCCTTCCTGATCATGCGCCAGCTCGGCGAGATGATCGTCGAAGAGCCGGTGGCCGGCTCCTTCAGCCACTTCGCCCACAAGTACTGGAGCGGTTTCGCCGGCTTCCTCTCCGGCTGGAACTGCTGGGTGCTGTACATCCTGGTCGGCATGTCCGAACTCACCGCGGTGGGCAAGTACGTGCACTACTGGTGGCCGGACGTGCCCACCTGGGCCAGCGCCGCGGTGTTCTTCGTGCTGGTCAACCTCATCAACCTGGCCAACGTCAAGCTGTTCGGCGAGGCCGAGTTCTGGTTCGCGATGATCAAGGTCAGCGCCGTGGTCGGCATGATCCTGCTCGGCTGCTGGCTGCTGTTCTCCGGCCACGGCGGCCCGCAGGCCTCGGTGAGCAACCTGTGGAGCCACGGCGGCTTCTTCCCCAACGGCGCCAGCGGGCTGGTGATGGCCATGGCCTTCATCATGTTCTCCTTCGGCGGCCTGGAGATGCTCGGCTTCACCGCCGCCGAGGCCGACCAGCCGAAGACGGTGATCCCCAAGGCGATCAACCAGGTGCTCTGGCGCATCCTGATCTTCTACGTCGGCGCCCTGGCCGTGCTGCTCGCGCTGACGCCCTGGGACAGCCTGCTGCAGAGCATCAGCGCGGCCGGCGACGACTACAGCGGCAGCCCCTTCGTGAAAGTGTTCTCGCTGCTGGGCAGCGACACCGCCGCGCACATCCTCAACTTCGTGGTGCTCACCGCGGCGCTGTCGGTCTACAACAGCGGCACCTACTGCAACGGTCGCATGCTGGTCGGCCTGGCCGAGCAGGGCGACGCGCCCCGCGCCCTGGCGAAGGTGGACAAGCGCGGCGTGCCGGTGCGCGCGCTGCTGGTGTCGGCGCTGGTGACCTTCCTCGCGGTGGTGGTCAACTATGTGATCCCGCACCAGGCGCTGGAGCTGCTGATGTCGCTGGTGGTGGCGGCGCTGGTGATCAACTGGGCGATGATCAGCTACGCGCACCTGAAGTTCCGCCAGCGCATGGACCGCGACAGCGTGCGTACCGCCTTCCGCGCCATCTTCTATCCCTACGGCAACTGGCTGTGCCTGGCCTTCGTGGTGTTCATCCTCGGGGTGATGGCGATGATCCCGGGCATCCAGGTCTCGGTGTACGTGATCCCGCTGTGGCTGCTGGTGATGTTCGCCTGCTACCGCCTCAAGCGCTCGCGCGCCGCGCAGCCGGCGCTGGCCCTGGCCGAATGAGGGCGAGCCGCGCGCCCGACTTTTCGCCGGGGCGCGCGGCGTTGCCGCCGGCAGCGAACCTTGGCTAGAGTGTCCTGGCCATTTTTCGTCAGAGGGACACCCATGAAAAAAGCATTCTGGCTGCTGGCCGCCGCCGTTCCCGTGCTGCTGGTCGCCTGTGGCGGCGAGGAGAAGAAGGCGCCGCCGGTGGACGCGCTGGTCCTGCCCGGCGACGCCAAGCTGGATTCGCGCAGCGTCGACTACAAGTGCGACGACGGCCGCAAGTTCAGCGTCCAGTACCTGAACAAGGGCGACAACCACCTGGCGGTGGTGCCGGTGAGCGATAGCGCCAGCCTGGTGTTCGCCAACGTCATCTCGGCCTCAGGCGCCAAGTACGCCGCCGGCCAGTACATCTGGTGGACCAAGGGCGAGGAAGCCACCCTGTACAAGGACTGGAAGGGCGGCGAGCCCGCCGACGGGGTTTCCTGCAAGGAGCGCTGAGTTCGTCGCGATGAAGAAAGCCCGGTCTGCGCCGGGCTTTTTCATTGGTGAGAGCTGCGCCGAGGTGCTTTCGTAGGATGGGTTGAGCCTGCGAAACCCATGCGGGCATTGGTGATGGGTATCGCTTCGCTCAACCCATCCTACGGGGCTCGCTCCTACGAGAAGCCGTACCCGTACCGAGGCCCGAACCTCAGAAACTGAACTCCAGGTTCACCGTCGGCGTCGAGGTGCGGCTGCCGGTGCCGCCGTCCACGCCGAACTTGTTGTGCCAGTACTCGTAGCCCACGCCGAGCCAGAGGTTCGGCTGGCGCTTGGCGCCGGGCAGGGCCGCCACCATCAGCGAGGTGCGCACCAGCGTCTCGGCGGCGGTGTCCTTGTCGTTGTAGTCCTCGCCCTTCTCGCCGACGTGGTTGAGGAAACCCTGGAACTTGGCCATGCGCTCGCCGAGCTGGAAGGGCTTCAGCCAGGTCAGGTTGAGCATGTAGGTGCCGTCGAAGGTGTGGTCCGGGTGCTTTGCGCCGGGCACGCCGAAGTGGTTCTTCTCGCGGTAGTACAGCAGGCTCAGGTCGAGCACGCCGGCGCCGTTGAACTTCATCGTGGGGCCTATCACCAGGGCGCGCTTCTTCGCCGAGGCCAGGTTGTTGTTGCGGCTGGCGTCGAAGCCGAAGGTCAGCGCGTGATCCTTCACCAGGCCCTTGCCCAGCGGCACGTCGAACACCCGCGAGGCATACAACTGGTGGCGGTACACCGCGTAGACCTCGCTGCCGCCGTGATCGGTGCCCTTGCGCGGGTCGCGGCTGTCGGAGAGGAACACGTCCAGGTGGAAGAAGTTGCTGCCGTAGCGGTAGCCGTCGGCGTGGCTGAAGCTGTAGATGCGCTTGGCGAACTTGTCCGGGTTGTTCGGGTTGGTGAACTGCTGGCCGTAGCGGAAGCCCAGCGTGTTGCTGGTCCACTCGAAGAAGCGGTCGTCGTCGGCGAAGGCCGCGTCCAGGGGGAGGCCGGCCAACAGGGCGGCGCTCAGGGCGATACGGCTGCCGGTGCTCAGGCGGCGGGACGTATGCGGGTGTTGGCGGACGGCGCTGGGCGCCGGCACGGATGATACCGGGCGGAACATGCTGCACCTCGATCTTGTTGTTGTTATGGGGCCGGTTGCCGCGTGACTGCCCGCGACCGGACAGGGACGGTTCTAAAGGTCTGTTGGATTCATTGCAAGAGATTTTTGTATACATAAGTGTATTCAAAAATTGATCCGCGAGTCAGGAATCGGCCTTGCGCCGCGCCGGGCTGCGTTCTGTGCCTGCTGGCGATTGCGCGTTATGCTGTGCTTTCCCTCCGTCCGAATTCCCCGCCATGCTCGTCATCTCCAACGCCGTGCAGATCCCCGACGCCGAAATCGAGCTGAGCGCCATCCGCGCCCAGGGCGCCGGCGGGCAGAACGTCAACAAGGTGTCCAGCGCGGTGCACCTGCGCTTCGACATCCGCGCCTCGTCGCTGCCGGATTTCTACAAGGAGCGCCTGCTGGCGCTGAGCGACCAGCGCATCAGCGGCGACGGCGTGGTGGTGATCAAGGCCCAGCAGTACCGCACCCAGGAACAGAACCGCGAGGACGCGCTGCAGCGCCTGGCCGAGCTGATCCGCTCGGTGGCCAAGGTGCAGAAGAAGCGCAAGCCGACGCGGCCGACCCTCGGCTCCAAGACCCGCCGCCTGGAGGGCAAGAGCAAGCGCGGGGCGATCAAGGCCGGGCGCGGCAAGGTGGATTACTGAGAGGCTCCGCCGGCTCTGCGTAGGAGGGGACGAGCGAAGCGACTCCTCTCGATGGGTATCGCTGCGCTCAACGCCATCCTACGGAGCCTGGGATATCTGGCGTGAACCTTCCACCGCGGCGGCCCAGGCCTGCAGGGCATCGCGGGCGGCGAGGGCGATCTGCTCGTCGCTGCGCCCGGCGAACTGGCGTTCCACGGCGTCGGCGGCGATCAGCCCGGCCACCGTCGGCACGCCCACCGCATCGGTGAGGTCCAGCCATTCGCCCCAACTGGCCGGGCTGTCGTACCAGCGCAGGTAGCCCGAGGGCGAGCGCGGCCACCAGCGTTGCTCGAACTGCAGCACCACCTTCTCCAGGCGGCCCATGCCCAGGTGGGCCAGGGCATCCTGCTGCGCCGCCGGCAGCGCCGGGGTGAAGCGCAGCGTCTTGAGCACGCCCAGCGGCACGCTGCAGATGCAGAAGTCGCCGCGCTCGTCGTTCACCCGCACCTGCTCGCCCGACCAGTCGATGTGCGTCACCGGTTGGCCCGGGCGGATGTCCAGGCCCTGCGCCAGGTGCGCGATCAACTGGCCGTAGCCGCCGGGGAGGAAACGGTCGCCGTTGCCGACGCCTTCCTCGTCCAGGGCGTCCGACGAGAGCTGCGCCAGCGGCAGGCAGGCTTCGAGGACGAGGTTGGCGTCGATGGCGAAACCTGTGGCGCGGGCCTGCGCGGCGTCCAGGTCGGCCAGGTAGCGCTCGACCGCCTCGGCTAGCGGCAACTGCCGGTCCAGCCCGTTGCGCAGGGCCTGCCAGGCCGCGTCTATGTCCGGCAGCGGGCCGTCGCTGGCGGCGGCCAGCGGTTGGCCGAAGTCGGTTTCCACCAGCGCCAGGCCCAGCGCCTGTGCCTCGCGGGCCAGGGCATTATCGGCGAACTGCTGCAGCCAGGCGGCGCCGACGTCCACGCTGGCATCACCCAGGCGGATGCTGTGGGTGCGCCCGCCGACGCGTTCGCGGGCCTCCAGCACCACGCAGTCGACGCCTTGTTCGCGCAGGCGCCGCGCGGCGGCCAGGCCGGCGCACCCGGCGCCGATGACGATCACCCGGCGGGCGCCCGCGCGCAGGGCCAGTTCGGCGGCGCGCAGGCCGTCGTCCCAGGCGCCGTGGGTCATGGCCGGCGCCCGCGGGTTGCAGGCTTCGCCGGCGAGCACCAGGCGGCCGTCCAGACAGGCGCCGAGGTTGGCGCGGTGTGCGGGCCTGCCGCCGGGCAGCAGTGCGCTGTAGGCGCCGAGGCTGAAGGGGTCGTCGCTCCAGTGGGTGACATGCCAGGCGGTGGGGCGGTGCATGGGGGCTGTCCTTGGCCGAGTCGAAGGGCTTCCGATCTTGGACGCCCCCGGCCGCGCGCACAAGGCGCCGCGCTTCAGGCGTGGCTCAGGCGGATCACCAGGCGGGCGATGGACACGCCGCTGAACAGCACCACGAACAGCCGCAGGGTCTGCATGGCCAGCACCAGGCCGATGTCGGAGTGGGTGTCCACCGCGATGATCGCCATGGCGTCCAGGCCGCCGGGGCTGGTGGCCAGGTAGAGGGACAGGAAGTCCATGCCGGTGACGGCCGCCAGGGCCCAGGCGAAGAGCGCGCAGCTGAGGATCAGGCCGAGGGCGCTGACCAGCATGGCCGGCAGGTGGCGGCCGACGTAGGCCAGGCTGGCGCGGTCGAAGCGCAGGCCGATGTAGCAGCCGATCACCCCGTAGGCCAGCACCAGCAGCCAGTGCGGCAGGGCGATCTGCAACAGCCCGCCCAGTTGCAGCGCGGCGCCGGCCACCAGCGGCACCAGCAGCGGGCCGGCCGGCAGGCGCGCGCCCAGGCTGACGCCGACGAAGATCAGCAGCAGGCAGTTGACCAGGTCGGGCAGGTGGCCGGCTTCGTTCAGCGGCGTGCTGTGGGCCGCCGAGCCGCCGCCTTCCAGGCCCAGCAGGCGGCCGACCAGGGCGCCGGCCATGACCACGCAGACCACCCGCACGTACTGCATGGTCGCCACCACCCGCGGATCGGCGCCGTGGGACTCGGCCATCGCCACCATGGCCGCCGCGCCGCCGGGCGCGGTGCCCCAGGCGGCGGTGCTGCCGGGGATGCCGCCGAAGCGCACCATGGCGTAGCTGACCAGGGCGCTGAGCAGCAGGGTGAGCAGGGTGGCGCAGAGCATCAGCGGCCAGGATGCGGCCATGGCCTGCAGCACCGACCAATTGATGGCGTGGGCCACCAGCAGGCCGATGCAGCCCTGGCTGAGGCGGAAGGCCTGGCGCGGCAGGCGGATGCCGGCGCCGCCGACGCCGAAGGCGATGGCTACCAGCATGGGGCCGAGGAACAGCGCGGCGGGGATGCCCAGCCAGGCGAGCAGCTGCCCGGCGCCGCCGGCCGCCAGGATCAGGGCCGGCCACTGCAGGCTGGCGGGGATACGGCTGAGGCTCTGGGCTGGAGGGCTGGACACGCGAAGGCTCCCGACTGCGGACAACGGGGAAAATTATCGATAGCGCAATCCATCAAGTCTATTTTCTAATAGTCATGAATTCATTCCTGAAATCTATCGTTGGCCGCCATGGACCTGCGCGATCTCGCCTATTTCGAAACCATCGCCGAGCTCGGCCACCTGGGCCGCGCGGCGGACCGCCTGGGGCGCAGCCAGCCGGCGCTGACCAAGAGCATCCAGCGCCTGGAGCAGTCCCTGGGCACCAGCCTGTTCCAGCGCGAGGGCCGGCGCATCCGCCTGACCCCGGCCGGCGAGCTGATGCTGCTGCGCGCCCGCCAGCTGCGCCAGGACATCGAGGAGACGCGCCGCGAGGTGCGCGACTTCGCCAGCGGCCTGGTGGGCAACATCCGCCTGGGCTGCGCCGCGACCATGGCCGAGTACCTGCTGCCGCCGCTGGTGGAGGAACTATTGCGGCGTGCCCCGGAGGTGACCATCAGCCTGTCCCTGGGCCAGGACGACGTATTGCGCGAGGCCCTGCGCGGCGGACGCCTGGACATGGCGATCTGCTCGCGCATCCTCGACGACGCGCATCTGGTCAGCGAGCCGCTGCTGCAGGACCAGGTGGTAGTAGTGGCCAGCCGCGAGCATCCGTTGTTCGACGGCCCGGTGGCCATCGCCGACCTGTGCCGCTACCGCTGGGTGCTGCCGGCGCCCAGCGTGTCGTCGCGGCGCTGGATGGACGCCACCTTCCAGGCCCACGGCCTGCCGCCGCCGCGGGTGCAGATCGAGACCAACGCCATTCCCATGCTGCCCAACCTGATCGCCCGCACCCGGCTGCTCAGCTTCGTCGCCCGTGAAACGCTGGACGGCGGGCTGCATGGGATGAGCCAGTTGCGCGAGGTGAGGCTGGCGGAAACCACCTTGACGCGGACCATGGGCCTGGCGGTGCGGGAGGGGGCCTATCTGTCGCCGGCGGCGCAGTTGTTGCGGGGGATGTTGCGGGAGCATGCGCAGAGGTTTGCGGGGGAGTGAGCTGGGCTTTTCGTAGGAGCGAGCTTGCTCGCGAACAGGCTCCCCGGTGACTCCGCTGCCGGGCCCACCTCTGTTCCCTCTCCCTAACCCTCTCCCTGAAGGGAGAGGGGACCGTTCGGAGTACGTGGGTATTCCTGAGTCAGCCGGCAGCACCGAAGGTTTTCGGCTGAAACCATTCCTACTCTCGGCACGGACAAGCCCCCTCTCCCTTCAGGGCGGGGCGCGCAGCCGAGGGCTGGGGAGAGGGAGCGGAGTCAATCTGAAACACAGTTGCCGCCAGTAAACGCTGTTCGCGAGCAAGCTCGCTCCTACGAAAAGCAGTGAAGCAGCGAAGCAGCGCCTCTCACCGGCTTGGCACCTCACCCACCACCGTAGTCCGATACATCTCACGCCGCATCCCATGGTAGTCCGACACCGGGTAGTGCCAGGTGCTGCGGTTGTCCCAGATCGCCAGGGTGCCCTGGCTCCAGCGCATGCGGCAGGTGAAGGCCGGTTGGGTGGCAATGCTATAGAGGTAGTCCAGCAGCGGCTGCGCCTCGGCCGGGCGCATGCCCTTGATGCCGCTGGTGTAGGCCGGGTTGACGAAGAGTATCTTCTTGCCGGTCTCCGGGTGGCGCGTTACCAGCGGGTGCGAGCGGGTCTCGCCATCGGCGTTGCCGTAGCGCACCGCCATGTTCTCCATCAGCTCGTTGTGCTTGGCCTCGGCGCCGTAGGCGCGTTCCGGGCTGTGGATGGCGTCCAGGCTCTCCAGCTGCGCGCGCAGCTTGGGCGACAGCCATTCGTAGGCCAGCGCCAGGTTGGCGTAGAGGGTGTCGCCGCCGAACGGCGGGATGTCGTGGCCGTAGAGCAGGGTGAAGGCCGGCGGGCGCTCCTGGAACGACCAGTCGCTGTGCCAGGCGCCGCCGAACACCACCGGCGTCTTCTCGTCGGCTTCCTTGACCACCCGCACCACGTGGGGATGCTCGGGCAGGCCCTGCACGTAGGGTTCGCGGCCGAATTCGCCGAAGCGCAGGGTGACCGCCTCCAGGTCCTCGACGCCCAGCGACTGCCCGCGGATGAACAGCACCTTGTGCGCCAGCAGCGCCTGGCGCAGCTCGGCGAAGCCTTCCTCGCCCAGGCTGCGCAGGTCGACGCCGCTGACGTCCGCGCCTATGGCGCCGGTGGCCGGGACGATCTGGAAGTGACGGTAGCTGGCGGCGCGGTTCTGGCTCGGCAAGGCGTAGAAGAACTCGAACATGGGGTGCCCTCTTGTTGGTGTTGTCGGCCTGTTGAGGATGGTCGCCGCGGCGCACTTGCGCCATGATGATCGGCGCCAGAAATTGATGATTCCCGCCACCTGCAGGAGGCCCCATGGACTGGCGACAGACCCGTGACATCACCGGCGTGCGCCACCTGCTCGACTGCGCCCGCAGCGAGGGCCTGGCCGCGGAGGCCTGCCTGGTGGGCAGCGCCATCGAGCCGCGCGAGCTGGCCGGGCGCCACGCGCAGATCCAGGCCTGGCAGGAGCTGGCGGTGATCCGCAACCTGTTGCAGCAGGGCGCCCGCCCCGGCCTGGGCTTCGCCGCCGGACGCCGCTACCACCTCACCTCGCTGGGGCTGCTGGGCTTCACCATGCTCGCCTGCCGCAGCCTGCGGGAAGCCTTCGAGACCTTCGGCCGCTACCAGAGCCTGGCCCTGACGCTGTGCCCGGTGAGCCGCGAGGCCGAGCCGCGCGGGCACTGGATGATCTTCGACGACCAGGTGCTGCCGCCGGACGCCCGCGCCTTCGTGGTCGAGCGCGGCATCGCCGGTTGCCTGCAACTGGCCGGCGAACTGCTGCAGCGCCCGGTGCAGCCGCTGGCGCTGGAGCTGCGCGCCGAGGCGCCGGCCGACCTCGACGCCTACGCCCGCGCCTGGCCGTACCCGGTGCGCTTCGGCGCCCCGCGCAATGCCCTGCTGTTCGCCCGCGCCGACCTGGAGGCCAGCCTGCCGCAGGCCAACCCGGACAGCCGCAGCAGCGGCGAGCAACTGTGCGAGAAGCTCTGCGAAGAACTGGCGCTGCCCCTGGCCGCCACGCCTACCGCGCGGGCGGTGCAGCGCCTGCTGGTGCGCGATGCCGCGAGCCTGCCGGGCTGCCGTGAGGTGGCGCAGCGCCTGGGGCTTTCCGAACGCACCCTGCAGCGCCGCCTGGCCGCCGAAGGGCAGCGCTTCCAGCCGCTGAGCGACGGCATCCGCCTGCGCCTGGCCGAGCGCCTGCTGCTGGAGTCGCGCATGGACCTGAACGGCGTCGCCCAGTGCCTGGGTTATGCCGAGGCGGCCAGCTTCTGCCGGGCCTTCCAGCGCTGGACCGGGACCACCCCGGGGCGCTGGAAGCGCCAGGCCGGGCCGCTGTCGCCGCGCTGAACGCGGGCAAAAAAAGACCGGCCAGCGGCCGGTCGAGCGAGGGTGGAAATAGTTTTCAGGCGCAGACCGCGGCGATGGCCCTGGCCAGGTCGTCCAGGCGGCTGGCGTCCAGCCCGGCGACGTTGGCGCGGCCGCTGCCGACCAGGTACACGCTGTGTTCCTCGCGCAGGCGGCGCACCTGGTCCGGGCTCAGGCCGGTGTAGGAGAACATGCCGCGCTGGATGGCGATGTGCGCGAAGCGCTCGGCCAGGCCGTGGGGCTGCAGCGCCTCGACCAGGCCCAGGCGCAGCCCGGCGATGCGCGTGCGCATGGCGGTGACTTCCTCCAGCCAGACCTGCTTCAGCTCGGGATCGCCGAGGATGGTCGCCACCACCTCGGCGCCATGGGCCGGCGGCGTGGACCAGAGGTTGCGCGCCAGGCTGGCCAGCTGGCTGCGCACGTTGCCCAGTTGCTCGGCATTGGCGGCGCAGACGATCAGCGCGCCGACGCGGTCGCGGTAGAGGCCGAAGTTCTTCGAGCAGGAGCTGGTCACCAGCAGTTCCGGCAGGCTCTCGGCGAACAGCCGCACGGCGCGCGCATCCTCCTCCAGGCCGTCGCCGAAGCCCTGGTAGGCGAAGTCGATCAGCGGCAGTAGTTCGCGGCGGCGCACCACCTCCAGCACCTTCTGCCAGTCGTTGTAGGCCAGGTCGAAGCCGCTGGGGTTGTGGCAGCAGGCGTGCAGCAGCACCACGTCGCCGTGGGGCACCTGCTCCAGGGTGGCGAGCATGCCTTCCACGTCGAGGTGGTTGTCGGCGCCGACGTAGGGGTAGTGGTGCACCTTCAGGCCGGCGGCGGCGAACAGCGTCTCGTGGATCGGCCAGGTCGGGTCGCTGACCCAGATGCCGCGCCCGGGCAGGCAGCGGGCGATGAAGTCCGCCGCCAGGCGCAGGGCGCCGGTGCCGCCGGGCGTCTGGCTGGCGTCGGCGCGCTGGCTGGCCAGCAGCGGCGAGTCGCTGCCCAGCACCAGTTCGCACAGGCGCGCGGCGAACAGCGCGTCGCCGTGGCCGCCGACGTAGCTCTTGGTGGTCTCGTGCTCCACCAGGCGCTGCTCGGCCAGCTTCACTGCGCGGGGGATCGGCGTCAGGCCCTGGGCGTCCTTGTAGACACCCACGCCCAGGTCCAGCTTGGCCGGGTTGGGGTCGGCGCGGTAGGCATCGAGCAGGCCGAGGATGGGGTCGCCCGGCACGCGCGGGATGGGGGCGAAGTGGTTCATTTGCGGCCTTCGGCGAGCTTGGCCAGCTCGTCGGTGCGCGCGGCCATGATGAAGTCGTTGCGATGCAGGCCCTTGAGCTCGTGGCTCCACCAGGTGACGGTGACCTTGCCCCACTGGGTGAGCAGGTCCGGGTGGTGGCCTTCCTCCTCGGCGATGGCGCCAACGGCATTGGTGAAAGCCAGGGCGTGGCGGAAGTTCTTGAACAGGTACACGCGCTCCAGCTCCATGTGGCCGTCGCGGACCTCGATGTTCCAGTCCGGGATCTGCTTGATCAGGGTCGCCAGTTCCTCGTCGGAGACGTGGGGCGCGTCGGCGCGGCAGGCTTCGCAATGGGCTTGGTTGAGGGCGGTCATGGGGTTCTCCTTGTAGGGGGCGTCACGCAAGATATTGATCTTAGGACTGTAGAGGCGAGCTTGCTTGCGAACCGCATGGCACTGCGTTTGTTCGCGAGCAAGCTCGCTCCTACGAAAAGATGTCGGGCAGGCCTCGGGGTTCAGGCTGCCTGCTTCGGCGGGAACTTGGGCGCGTGCAGGCCCAGCTGCATGGCCTGGCGGACCAGCGCCATGATGTCCTGGTGGGCCAGCTCGAACAGGCGCTTGAGCTCCGGCAGCACGAAGTACAGCGGCTGCAGGATGTCGATGCGGTAGGGTGTGCGCATGGCTTCCACGGGGTCGAAGGCCTGGTGCTCGGGCTCGCCGGAAAGGCTGTAGACGGTCTCCTTCGGCGAGGAGAGGATGCCGCCGCCGTAGATGCGCCGGCCCTGCGGGGTGTCGAGCAGGCCGAACTCGATGGTCATCCAGTACAGCCGCGCCAGGTACACGCGTTCTTCCTTGCTGGCGGCCAGGCCGAGCTTGCCGTAGGTGTGGGTGAATTCGGCGAACCAGGGGTTGGTCAGCAGCGGGCAGTGGCCGAAGATTTCGTGGAAGATGTCCGGCTCCTGCAGGTAGTCCAGCTCTTCCGGAGTGCGGATGAAGGTGGCCACCGGGAACTGCTGGCTGGCCAGCAGCTCGAAGAAGGTCTGGAAGGGAATCAGCGCCGGGACGCGGGCCACGCGCCAGCCGGTGGCGGCCTGGAGCACCTTGTTGATCTCGCCCAGTTGCGGGATGCGCTCGTGGGGCAGGGCGAGCTGCTCGATGCCGTCCAGGTATTCCTGGCAGGCGCGGCCTTCGATCACCTTGAGCTGGCGGGTGATCAGGGTATTCCAGACCTGGTGCTCGGCTTCGGGGTAGTGGATGAAACCGTCTTCGTCAGGTTGGCGGGCCACGTACTGCGTTGTCTTCATGGGTCCTCCGGCTTCGAGGCCTTTGTTGTTTTGATGCCTCATCAATAGCCGCGTCGGCGTGCCCATGCAGCCCCCGTGGACCTTGGGCAAGCGCTGCAAATCCCCTTCGCCCGTAAAGAAAAGATTACGAATCGCGCCGAATCGCGAGTCATCGGCTTGCTGCTGGCGTCAACTGTCACATATTCTTGACGGAAATTTCCGCCTTGCCGGCGAAACCCGGCCGGGCGCCGCCCCGCACAACGACAATCTCCGGGCTCGCCATGCGTATCAAAGTCCACTGCCAGAACCGCGTCGGCATCCTGCGCGACATCCTCAACCTGCTGGTCGACTACGGCATCAACGTCAACCGCGGCGAGGTCGGCGGCGAGCAGGGCAACGCCATCTACCTGCTCTGCCCGAACCTGATCAACCTGCAGTTCCAGTCGCTCAAGCCCAAGCTGGAGGTCATTCCCGGGGTGTTCGGCGTCAAGCGTGTCGGCCTGATGCCTAGCGAGCGCCGCCACCTGGAGCTCAACGCATTGCTGGCGGCGCTGGACTTCCCGGTGCTGTCCATCGACATGGCCGGGCAGATAGTCGCCGGCAACCGCGCCGCCGCGCAGCTGCTCGGGGTGCGCGTCGACGAGGTGCCGGGCATTCCCCTGGCGCGCTACGCCGAGGACCTCGACCTGCCGGAACTGGTGCGCGCCAACAAGGCGCGGATCAACGGCCTGCGGGTGAAGATCAAGGGCGACGTGTTCCTCGCCGACATCGCCCCGCTGCAATCCGAACACGACGAAAGCGAGGCCCTGGCCGGCGCCGTGCTCACCCTGCACCGCGCCGACCGCGTGGGTGAGCGCATCTACAACGTGCGCAAGCATGAGTTGCGCGGCTTCGACAGCATCTTCCAGAGCTCGCGGGTGATGGCCGCGGTGGTGCGCGAGGCCAGGCGCATGGCGCCGCTGGACGCGCCGCTGCTGATCGAGGGCGAGACCGGCACCGGCAAGGAACTGCTGGCCCGCGCCTGCCACCTGGCCAGCCCGCGCGGCCAGGCGCCATTCATGGCGCTGAACTGCGCCGGGCTGCCGGAATCCATGGCCGAGACCGAGCTGTTCGGCTACGGCCCCGGCGCCTTCGAGGGCGCGCGCCCGGAAGGCAAGCTCGGCCTGCTGGAGCTGACCGCCGGCGGCACCCTGTTCCTCGACGGCGTCGGCGAGATGAGCCCGCGCCTGCAGGCCAAGCTGCTGCGCTTCCTGCAGGACGGCTGCTTCCGCCGGGTGGGCAGCGACGAGGAGGTGTACCTGGACGTGCGGGTGATTTGCGCCACCCAGGTCGACCTGTCCGAGCTGTGCGCCAAGGGTGAGTTCCGCCAGGACCTGTACCACCGCCTCAATGTGCTGTCGCTGCACATCCCGCCGCTGCGCGAATGCCTCGACGGCCTGACGCCGCTGGTGGAGCACTTCCTCGACCAGGCCAGCCGGCAGATCGGCTGCCCGCTGCCGCAGCTGGCGCCCCAGGCCATGGACCGCCTGGGCCGCTACCACTGGCCGGGCAACGTGCGCCAGCTGGAGAACGTGCTGTTCCAGGCGGTGTCGCTGTGCGAGGGCGGCACCATCAAGGTCGAGCACATCCGCCTGCCGGACTACGGCGCGCCGCACCCGCTGGGCGACTTCTCCCTGGAAGGCGGCCTCGACGCCATCGTCGGCCGCTTCGAACGCGCGGTGCTGGAACGCCTGTACCGCGAACACCCCAGCAGCCGGCTGCTGGGCAAGCGCCTGGGGGTGTCGCACACCACCATCGCCAACAAGCTGCGCCAGCATGGGCTGGGGCAGGGCGGGGAGTCCTGACATCGGGGTTCGGCTCCTGTAGAAGCGAGCTTGCTCGCGAACCCGGATTCCCGGCCGACTCCAGACTATCCGCCCACACCGGACAGCCCTCTCCCGCTTGCGGGAGAGGGCTGGGGAGAGGGCGATCGCGGATGAGTCCGCTCCTACGGTTCCAGGAAGCACGGCTTTTCGTAGGATGGCGTTGAGCGAAGCGATACCCATCAGCGCAACCGCATGGGTTTCGCAAGCTCAACGCCATCCTACGAGAAGCCGTGCCCGCCGGTATGGCAGGAGCGGACTCCGTCCGTGATCACCGACACACGCCAGCCGGATCGCGAATAAGATCCGCTCGGTTTGCCTCTTTGCACCGTGCCTCCCTGTAGGAGCGGGCCCTGCCCGCGAATCGCGCGCAGGGCGCGCTCCTACATGGGAATGGTGTGGATGGGGATCGCGTAGGAGCGGACTCCGTCCGCGATAGACTCCGCTGGCGGATGTCACCAGGTCTTTACCCGCTGCCCCTTCACGCAGGCGCGCACCTCGTCGTCGATCAGGTTCCCCGGCTTGATGCACTCGGCCAGGCTCCGGGAACTGTCGGTGTACTTCATGGGCTGGGCCGTGACCTTGTCGGCCGGGCGCTCCAGGCCCAGGCGGCCGAGCAGGGCGTGCCAGCGCGCCTCGCCCCACTGGTGGCTGGCAGGGTTCTGCCAGAGGGCACCGGCGCCTATCGCCAGCGCCACCAGCAGGGCCAGTTGCAGCAGGTGCCTGAACGCCCGGCGCAGGTGCCACTGCCGCCGGCGCGGCGGTGGTTCGCCGGGCTGGCCGGGGTTCTTCAGGTTCTGCCAGTACCAGTCGCGGTCTTTCTCGGCCATGTCTCGCGGTCCGTCGGGGGAATCCGCGAAGGGTAGCGCCCGGCTCAGCCGCCGGACAGCAGGCGGCGGGCCAGCCGTTCGTTGCCGGTGAGGTCGGCCAGGTGCTGCAGCTGGTTGTTCTCGTAGGCCTGGTTGAAGGTCGCCACGTCCAGCGCCAGGACCTTGCGGAAGGCCGTCAGCGCCTCGGCGCCGGCCTGGCCGGCCACCTCTTCGCCGTAGCGGGCGATCAGGTCGAGCATGACCAGCGGGTAGCGCACCGGCAGGCCGATGCGCACGTGGATCAGGCCGATGTTCAGGCGCTTGAGCGCGTAGGTGTCGTCGTAGACGCCGCCGAACAGCTCGCAGAACCAGGTGGCCAGGGATTCCCCCAGGCGCTTCTGGTCGGTGATGAATTCGCGGGTGGCCTCCTGGCTCAGCAGGCGTTGGTAGAAGTCTTCGATCAGCGCCGGGCTGATGGCCTTGGCCTGTTCGGCGAGGCCTGCGAGCAGTGCGCATTCCTTGTCGGACAGGTCCAGCAGGGCGATCAGTTCGTGAACGATGGCGGCGTCCTTGGTGGCCCAGGACAGTCGGTCTGCATGCATGGGGGGCTCCTCAGAGAATGCTGTCGAGGGTGGCGAGGCTGTCCGCCACTTCGAGGTTGATCAGGCCCACGTTGCTGTCGCGCGCGGCGACGATCGCCAGGCAGGCCTTGTCGCCGGCCAGGTGGATGAACACCCGGCCGTCTTCCGCCAGCAGGCTCAGTTCCTTCATCGCGCCGCTCTTGAGGGTTTCGCCGATGCGCCGGCCCACGCCCAGGGCAGCGGCGGCCATGGCTGCGATGCGCGCCGGTTCGATGCCATGGTCGCTGATGGCGTCGACGATGGGCATGCCGTCCAGGCTGCCGAGCAGCACCCCGCGGATGCTGGGGACCGACTGCCGGAGGCGGTCGAGTTCGGCTTGCAGGCGTTCTTGTCGGGTCATGGGGTTTCTCCGTGGTGGGGGGCGGGTGATGGGGCGTCGTTGGCCAGCAGCTGTACCAGGACATCGCAGGCGCTCTGCCGGTCGCGGGCGTCCGTGGCGATGACGTGCTGCGGTGGCAGGTCGAAGTAGGCGGCGACCTCGGCCGGCACCCAGGCCTGGTCGTCGGCGTCGCAGTGGGTGAGGGCGACGATGAAGGGCACCGGCTGCACGCTGGTGATCGCCTCGAGGATGCTGCGGGCCTGGCCGAACTGCTCCGGGTGATCGGCGGCCAGCATCAGCACCAGGCCGTCGGCGCCTTCGCTGAGCAGTTCCCACATGAAGCTGAAGCGCTCCTGGCCGGGCGTGCCGAACAGATGGATGTCGGTGGCGCCCAGGGTGATCCGGCCGAAGTCCAGCGCCACAGTGGTGTTCGCCTTGCCGATGGCTTCGCTGCTGGGCACCTCGGTGTCGACGACGGGGATTTGCGAGAGGTTGCGGATCAGGGTGGTCTTGCCCGAGCCCACGGGCCCGGAGACGACGACCTTGATCGGCGGTGCGCTGTCCTGGTTCATGGGCGGAAGAGCCTCTTCAGACGGCTGGCGAGGGTGGGGTTGGCATGTTTCGTCGATGCACCGGCGCTCTCGTGGGCGCGCACCGGCCAGATTTTCTTGATCTCCCGCAGGTGCTGCAGGGATGCGCAGGTCTCGCGGACTTCCAGCTTCAGCGCCTGGGCCAGTTGCCGCGCGCTGCAACCCTCGGCCAGCAGGGGCATGGCCCTGGCCAGGAAGGCGTCGAGCTCGGCCGGCAGCGTCACCGTGCGCCCGCGGATCAGCACGAAGCGCGTGTCCGGGTGCACCGACGGCTCCGCCCGGGACGAGGGCGCCAGGCTGGCGAGCACCTGGTCGATGGGTAGGTGCTGGCCGGGTTTCGCCTCCATGGGCGGCGTGGGTTCGAAGTGAAAGCTTGCGTCGCCGATCGATTGCAGGGCGCGCTTGATCTCGCCCGGCTCGCCGATCGGCTGCTCGAGGCTCAGGCCGAGCAGCCGTTCGTTCTGCAGCCGCAGGCGGAGCCGCCTGCCGTCCGCTTCTTCAAGCGTCAGCTGGCCTGCGCGCTTGCCGATGACCGAGAGGACTTCCGCGAGCGGGAAGTCGGAGAGCTTGCCGAAAATTGCCAAACGAAGTGTCCTCCAGGGCGGGCTGGGCGCCCTGTCCTGGTAGGAAGTCAGTGCGCGATTCGTGATGCGCCGAGATGATAAGGGGAGGCGTTGTTATGACATGCCCGTACTGCTTGTAGGTGATCTCCGAGGGGCGCTGTCGTTTGTGTAGAGTGCTGAGGCTGTTTCCTTCGGTCCCTCGTGACCTGGCCGCGCGATGCCTGCGCCGCGCCAGGCCAGCCACGATCGGCGGTGCTTGAGGGCCTGGCCCGCCGCCACCATATTGGTGCCCATGAACCGACTCGCCAGCAGCGCCACGCCCGCCGACGTCCTGCAGGGTTTCCACCCCGCCGTCGCCGCCTGGTTCGCCCGCCACTTCGCCGCGCCCACCCCGGCCCAGGTGCAGGCCTGGCCGTCGATCCGCGCCGGGCGCTCGACCCTGGTGGCCGCGCCCACCGGCTCGGGCAAGACCCTCACCGCCTTCCTCTCGGCCATCGACCAACTGGTGCGCGAGGGCCTGGCCAACGGCGGCGAGCTGCCGGACCGCACTTGCGTGGTCTACGTCTCGCCGCTCAAGGCGCTGTCCAACGACATCCGCATCAACCTGGAAGAGCCCCTGGCCGGCATCCGCGCCGAGCTTGAGCGCCAGGGCCTGCCGGCCGTGGACATCCGCAGCGCGGTGCGCACCGGCGACACCAGCCAGGGCGAGCGCGAGGCCATGCGCCGGCGGCCGCCGCACATCCTGGTGACTACCCCGGAATCGCTCTACGTGCTGCTCGGCTCCGACTCCGGGCGGCAGATGCTGGCCGGCGCGCGCAGCGTCATCGTCGACGAGATCCACGCCCTGGCCGGCAGCAAGCGCGGCAGCCACCTGGCGCTGTCGCTGGAACGCCTGCAGGCCCTGTGCGCCGAGCCGCTGGTGCGTATCGGCCTGTCGGCCACGCAGAAGCCCGTCGAGGCGGTGGCGCGGTTCCTCTGCGGCAACGCCGACTGCCGCATCGTCGACATCGGCTACAGCCGCGCCCGCGACCTGGGCATCGAAGTGCCGCCGGCGCCGCTGGAGGCGGTGATGTCCCACGAGGTCTGGGACAGCGTCTACGACCGCCTCGCCGCGCTGGCCGAGGAACACCGCACCACCCTGGTGTTCGTCAACACCCGCCGCCTGGCCGAGCGCATCACCCGCCACCTGGGCGAACGCCTGGGGATAGACAAGGTCGCCGCGCACCACGGCAGCCTGTCCAAGGAACAGCGCCTGGGCGCCGAGCAGCGGCTCAAGGCCGGGCGCCTGAAGGTGCTGGTGGCCACCGCCTCGCTGGAGCTGGGCATCGACATCGGCGACGTCGAGCTGGTCTGCCAGGTCGCCTCGCCGCGCTCCATCGCCGCCTTCCTGCAGCGTGTCGGGCGTTCCGGGCACAGCGTCGGCGGCACGCCGAAAGGGCGGCTGTTCTCCACCTCCCGCGACGAGCTGATCGAATGCGTGGCGCTGCTCGACAGCGTGCGCCGCGACGAACTGGATGCCCTGGCGATCCCCCACGCGCCGCTGGACGTGCTGGCCCAGCAGATAGTCGCGGAAGTGGCCTGCCGCGAATGGAACGAGGACGAGCTGTTCCAGCTGCTGAGCCACGCCCAGCCCTACGCCGGCCTGCCGCGCGAGCGTTTCGACGCCGTGCTGCGCATGCTCGCCGAGGGCTACGCCAGCCGCAACGGCCAGCGCGGCGCCTACCTGCACCGTGACGGCGTGCACGGCCTGCTGCGTGGCCGGCGCGGCGCGCGGCTGACCGCGGTGACCTCCGGCGGCACCATTCCCGACGCCGGCGACTACCAGGTGCTGCTGGAGCCCCAGGGCCTGACCGTGGGCACGGTGAACGAGGACTTCGCCGTGGAAAGCCTGGCCGGCGACGTGTTCCAGCTGGGCAACGTCTCCTATCGCATCCTCCGCGTGGAGCCGGGCAAGGTGCGCGTCGAGGACGCCCAGGGCCTGCCGCCGAACATTCCGTTCTGGCTGGGCGAGGCGCCCGGGCGCAGCGACGAGCTGTCGGTGAGCGTGTCGCGCCTGCGCGAGCGTCTGGACGCCTTGCTCGCCGAAGGGCAGGGCAGCGACGCGCCCCTGGCCCCGGCGCTGCGCTGGCTGGAGGACGAGCTGGGCCTGCAGGAAGCCGCGGCCCGGCAACTGGTGGAATACCTGGCCCGCGCCCGCGCCGCCCTCGGCGTGCTGCCGAGCCAGTCGGCGCTGGTGCTGGAGCGCTTCTTCGACGAATCCGGCGGCATGCAACTGGTGCTGCACTCGCCCTACGGCAGCCGCATCAACCGCGCCTGGGGCCTGGCCCTGCGCAAGCGCTTCTGCCGCACCTTCAACTTCGAGCTGCAGGCGGCGGCCACCGAAGACGCCATCATCCTCTCGCTGTCCACCAGCCACAGCTTCCCGCTGGACGAGGTGTGGCGCTACCTGAACTCGAAGAGCGCCGAGCACGTGCTGATCCAGGCCCTGCTCGACGCGCCGCTGTTCGGCGTGCGCTGGCGCTGGAACGCCACCACCTCGCTGGCCCTGCCGCGCTTCCGCGGCGGGCGCAAGGTGGCGCCGCAACTGCAACGCATGCGCAGCGAGGACCTGCTGGCGGCGGTGTTCCCCGACCAGGTGGCGTGCCTGGAGAACATCGTCGGCGAGCGCGAGATTCCCGACCACCCGCTGGTGGCCCAGACCCTCGACGACTGCCTGCACGAAGCCATGGACTGCGAGGGCTGGCTGGCCCTGCTGCGGCGCATGGAGGCCGGCGAGGTGGCGCTGCACGCCCGCGACCTGCCGGCGCCTTCGCCGCTGGCGGCGGAAGTGCTCAGCGCCAGCCCCTATGCCTACCTCGACGACGCCCCGCTGGAAGAACGCCGCACCCAGGCCGTGCTGAGCCGGCGCTGGAGCGACCCGGAATCGGCCGACGACCTCGGCGCCCTCGATCCCGAGGCCATCGCCGCGGTGCGCGCCGAAGCCTGGCCCGAGGCCCGCGACGCCGACGAGATGCACGAGGCGCTGACCGGCCTGGGCTGCATCCTCGCCGAGGAAGCCCGCGCCAACCTGGGCTGGGAACTGCTGCTCGGGCGCCTGGCCAAGGCCGGGCGGGCGACGCGCCTGCGCAGCGGCGCGGCCGACCTCTGGGTGGCCGCCGAACGCCTCAGCCAGTTGCGGGCGGTCTATCCACAGGCACGGCTGGCGCCCGAGCTGGACCTGCCGTTGGCGTTGCAGGAAGGCTGGTCCGCCGAGGATGCGCGCCTGGAACTGCTGCGCGCGCGCCTGACCGGCTTCGGCCCGCGCACCCAGGCGCAACTGGCCATGGACCTCGACCTGCCGCCCGCCGACATCGCCTTCGCCCTGGCTGGCCTGGAGCGCGAGGGCTACGTGCTGCGCGGCCGCTTCAGCCCAGGCGCCGACGAGGAGGAGTGGTGCGAGCGCCACCTGCTGGCACGCATCCACCGCTACACGGTGCGCCGCTTGCGCCGCGAGATCGAACCGGTGGAACGCGCCGACTTCATGCGCTTCCTGTTCGACTGGCAGCGCGTCTCCAGAACCACCCGGGCGCGCGGCGCCGAGGCCCTGGCCGGCGTGCTCAGCCAGCTGGAAGGCTTCCAGGCCGCCGCCGGGGCCTGGGAAAGCGACCTGCTGCCGGCGCGGGTGGCCGACTACGGCATCAACTGGCTGGACGACCTGTGCCGCGCCGGCCGCCTGGTCTGGGCGCGCCTGCCCAGCCGCGGCACGGCGCGCGGGCGCAGCGGCGCCGGGCCGCTGCGCAGCACGCCCATCGTCCTGCTGCCGCGCCGCCAGTTGCCGCTGTGGGGCGCGCTCTGCGCCGATGCGCCGGAGCCCGAGCTGTCCTCGAAGGCGCAGAAGGTGTTGCAAGCGTTGCAGGAGCAGGGCGCACTCTTCTTCGACGAACTCACCAGCGAGGCGCACCTGCTGCGTAGCGAACTGGAAATGGCCCTGGGCGAACTGGTGGCGGTGGGCCGGGTGAACGCCGACAGCTTCGCCGGCCTGCGCGCGCTGCTATTGCCAGCGGCCAAGCGCAGCCGCCAGGAGCGCCGGGCCCGCACCCCACTGTTCGGCATGGCCGACGCCGGCCGTTGGGCGCTGCTGCGCCGCCCGCGTAACGAGCTGATCGAAGGCCAGCCGCCGCGCCTGCAGGCGGAAGTGCTGGAGCACGTGGCCATGACCCTGCTGCGCCGCTACGGCGTGGTCTGCTGGCGCGTGCTGGAGCGCGAGGCCGACTGGCTGCCGCCCTGGCGCGACCTGCTGCGCGTCTACCACCGTCTGGAAGCCCGCGGGGAAATCCGCGGCGGACGCTTCGTCGCCGGCCTCACCGGCGAACAGTTCGCCCTGCCCGAGGCCGTCGGCCTGCTGCGCGAGGTGCGCCGGCGCGAAAAGGACGGCGAATACCTGGTGCTCTCGGCGGTGGACCCACTCAACCTAGCCGGCACCCTGCTGCCGGGCAGCAAGGTACCCGCAGTAGCCGGCAACCGCGTGCTCTACCGCGACGGCGCCGCCCTGGGCGCACTCATCGCCGGCAAGCCGGTGCTCTGGGCGGAACTGCCGGCGGAGGAAATGGCGAAGGCGCGGGAGCTACTGATCCGGCGCTAGATCACGCTTCATGCTTTTCGTAGGAGCGAGCTTGCTCGCGAACCCCTGTCGTTCGCGAGCAAGCTGCTGCAACCTCAGAACCGAATCCGCCCCGTAAAGGCATCCCTGAGCATCACCCAGTCGCCCATGAACGACCACAGCGGGTATTTGAAGGTGGCCGGGCGGTTCTTTTCGAAGACGAAGTGGCCGACCCAGGCGAAGCCGTAGCCGGCGAAGGGCAGGGCGATGAGCCACAGCAGGTTGCCGCTGGCGATGGCGTAGGCGAGGATCGCCAGCACCAGCAGGCTGCCCACGTAGTGCAGGCGGCGGCAGGTGGGGTTGCTGTGTTCCTGCAGGTAGAAGGGGTAGAACTCGGCGAAGCTGTGGAAACGCTCGGCGGTGTGGGTGGTCATGGCGCACCTCCTGTTGTTGTGATGGCCGCAGTCTACGAAGGCGGCCGATGACTTGCAGATGACCCCTGCAGCCAGTTTAGTATCCAACCCCGCCATTCCTTGCGCGCGCTGACAACAAGAAGAACCGAGATGCCTGAGCGTACCACCCTGTCCAGTTGGGTTCGTGGGATCCTCCTTGCCATCGAGCTGGAGGGGCTGGACGGCCGCGAGCTGTTCGCCGAGCTGGGCCTGGACCTTGCCGTCCTCGCCGACCCGGACGCGCGCTTCCCCCAGGACGACATGACGCGCCTGTGGCAGTTGGCCGTGCAGCGCAGCGGCAATCCGGCCATCGCCCTCAACTTCGCCCGCGTGCACACCCCGGCGTTCCCGGTGCTGGGGTATTCGATGATGTCCAGCCGCACCCTGGCCGAGGCCTTCGAGCGCCTGGAGCGTTACCAGCGGATCATCGCCGAGGGGGCGGACGTGAGTTTCCGCCGCCTGCCCGAGGGCTGCCTGTTCAGCGTGCAGGTGCATGGCGACCGCCTGTTGCCGCCACGGCAGAGCGCGGAAAGTTCGCTGGCCAGCATGATCGCCCTGGTGCGCTGGATCACCGGGCGCGACATCCGCCCGCTGGAGGTCCGCCTGGCGGGCGAACCGCCGGTCGACCTGGCGCCCTACCAGGCGCTGTTCCAGGCGCCGCTCAGCCATGGCCACGGGCAGTGCGCCATGCTGTTTTCCCACGAGGACATGAATGCGCCGCTGCCCACGGCCAACGCCGAACTGGCGCGCCTGCACGACCGTTTCGCCGGCGAGTACCTGGCGCGCTTCGGCAGCAGCCGTTTCAGCCACCAGACGCGCCAGGTGCTGTGCCGCCTGCTGCCCCAGGGCGAGCCGCGGCGCGAGGCGGTGGCGGAAATCCTCCACCTGTCCGAGCGCACCCTGCAGCGGCGCTTGCAGGAGGAGGGCAGCAGCTATCAGCAACTGCTCGACGACACCCGCCGCGAGCTGGCCCAGCAGTACCTGGCGACGCCGCACATGACGCTGCTGGAGATCGCCTACCTGCTGGGGTTCTCCGAGCCGAGCAACTTCTTCCGCGCCTTCCGCCGCTGGTTCGGGGTGACGCCGGGGGAGTATCGGGAGCGGTTGTAGGCGGTCGAGGGCGGTGATTGTAGCGGGCCCTGCCCGCGAATCGCGCGCAGGGCGCGCTCCTGCATGGGCACGGTGTTGGGACAACCCGTAGGAGCAAGCGGATCTTATCCGCGAATCGCGCCGATACGTCCGGCTATCGCGGACAAGGTCCTACTGCATGAGCGAGCATGGCTTTTCGTAGGATGGTGTTGAGCGAAGCGATACCCATCACCGCAACCGCATGGGTTTCGCCAAGGCTCAACCCATCCGTTGAGGCGCATCTCGGTGCAGCCGGCAAGACGGTTGCTCCTACGCCCGTGTCTCCTGGAACCGTAGGAGCGGACTCCGTCCGCGATTATCCGCGCAGGCTCAGAAGAACGACCGCGACGCCTTGAAGGTCACGGCGCTGTCGCAATAGGCGTTGTGGCCGGAATAGGCGGTGCAGTCCGTCCCGCTCAGGCTGCTGCCGCTGTAGGAGAAGTTCAGGTCCAGGCCCAGCCAGGGGCGGCTGAGGTTCACCGACCAGTCGTTGAAGCCGCTGACGTAGCCATTGGTCACGCTCACCGGGTTCTCCAGGCTGTAGCTGGCGTACTTCAGCGTCAGGTCGAAGCCCAGCGGCGGCGTCAGGCCCAGGTCGGCGAACAGGGTGGCGCTGCTGCGCCCGGCGCTGTTGCTGTAGGCGGCGCCCAGGCGGCTGCCGAAGATCGACAGGCCGCCGTAGACGTCCTGGGTGTCCAGGTCCGGCCGCTGCGGGTGCACGTAGCGGATGCTGCCCAGCTCGTAGCCGAGGCGGCCATTGCCCAGCGGGCGCTTGAAGCCGGCGTAGGAGTCGACTTCGGTGGGCTTGTCCGGTTCCAGGTTGGCGGCCCAGCCGCCGAAGTACCAGCCCGAGTCGTGGCTGGCGTCGAGCCCGCCGTGCAGGCTGTCCAGGCCGCCGGGCTGGATCAGGCCCTGGGCCATGCTGCGGGCCGGCGAGGTGGCGAACTTGAGGTCGAAGTCGCCGAGTTGGCGCTGCATGACCTGGGCATTGGCGGCCAGGCTGGCGCACAGCGTGGCGCCCAGCAGCAGACGGTGGATGATCATGGCTCCCCCCTAGATCTTCGAAATGCTCCTTGGCAGGTGCGGTCCCCTCCGCACCTTTACAGGGTAAAGCCATTCCTTGACCGGGCAATGACCGGCGGTCCATTTGTCGGCCGGAGCGAACCTTTGCGTACCGGCGTTCGCCGAGGTTGCCGGGCCGCGGACTAGCTGCTAAATCTTCCCCAGCATGCGCAGTCCATTCAGCAGGGAGGCCTCCATGGCCATCACATCCGTACCTTCGGCCGACGGCCAGGAACTGACCATCGTCGTCCAGGGCCGCTTCGACTTCGGTGCGCACCAGGAATTCCGCGACGCCTACGAGCGCGTCGAGACCACCCCGCGGCGCTACGTCGTCGACCTCAAGGGCGCCACCTACCTGGACAGCTCGGCGCTGGGCATGCTCCTGCTGCTGCGCGACCACGCCGGCGGCGAACATGCGCAGATCAGCCTGGTGCACTGCAGCCCGGACGTGCGCAAGATCCTCTCCATCTCCAATTTCGAACAACTGTTCCGCATCTCCTGAGCCGTGGCGGTCATGGCCAACTTCCTCACGGTCCTGATCGCCGACGACAACGCCGCCGACCGCCTGCTGCTGTCCACCATCGTCAGCCGCCAGGGCCACCGCGTGCTGACCGCCGCCAACGGCCTGGAGGCCCTGGCGCTGTTCGAGCAGGAGCGCCCGCAGCTGGTGCTGATGGACGCCCTGATGCCGGTGATGGACGGCTTCGAGGCGGCCCGGCGGATCCGCCGCCAGGCCGGCGAGGAGCTGGTGCCGATCATCTTCCTCACCTCGCTGAGCGAGACCGAGGCCCTGGTGCAGAGCCTGGAGGCCGGCGGCGACGACTTCCTCTCCAAGCCCTACAACCGGGTGATCCTCGAAGCCAAGATCCGCGCCATGGGCCGCCTGCATCACCTGCAGCGCGAGGTGCTGGCGCAGCGCGACCTGATCGCCCGGCACAACGAGCACCTGCTCAATGAGCAGCGGGTGGCCAAGGCGGTGTTCGACAAGGTGGCGCATTCCGGCTGCCTGAACGCGCCGAACATCCGCTACCTGCAGTCGCCCTTCGCGCTGTTCAACGGCGACCTGCTGCTGGCCGCCTACAAGCCCTCCGGCGGCATGCACGTGCTGCTCGGCGACTTCACCGGCCACGGCCTGCCGGCGGCCATCGGCGCCATGCCGTTGGCCGAGGTGTTCTACGGCATGACCGCCAAGGGCTACCCGATCGCCGACATCCTCCGCGAGATGAACGCCAAGCTGAAGCGCATCCTGCCGGTGGGGGTGTTCTGCTGCGCCAGCATGCTTAACCTGAGCTTCCAGCGCGGCCTGCTGGAGGTGTGGAACGGCGGCCTGCCCGACGGCTACCTGTTCCGCCAGGGCCGAGAGCTCCAGCCCCTGGTGTCGCGCCACTTGCCGCTGGGCATCCTGGAGCCGGCGGCCTTCGACGAGCGCTGCGAAGTCTTCCCCATGGAGGACGGCGACCGCGTGCTGCTGTTCTCCGACGGCGTGCTGGAGGCGAGCAACCCGCAGGGCGAGATGTTCGGCGAGCAGCGCCTGCGCCAGGTGTTCGAGGAGCAGCGCGACGCCTCGCGGCTGTTCGACGGGGTGAAGGCGGCGCTGGTGCGCTTCCGCGGCGAGGCCCAGGACGACCTGAGCATGCTGGAAGTGGCCCTGGTGCCCGACGCCAGCCTGCAGCGGCCGCCGCTGGCGTTTTCCGAGAGCGGGCTGGGCGGCACCCAGGACTGGTCCTGCAGTTTCGAGTTCCGCGCGCCCACGCTGCGCCACTTCAACCCTCTGCCGTTCCTGCTGCAGCTGCTGATGGAGGTGCATGACCTGCGCCCCCGCGGCGGGGCGCTGTACACGGTGCTCGCCGAGCTCTATTCCAATGCCCTGGAGCACGGCGTGATGGGCCTGGAGTCGCGCCTGAAGTGCGACGCCCAGGGCTTCGCCCGCTACTACGAGGAACGCCGCAGGCGCCTGGAAAGCCTCGACCACGGCTTCGTGCGCTTCCACATCGACCTCTCCCCCCATGGCGATGGCGGCCGCCTGCTGGTGCGGGTGGAGGACAGCGGCAACGGCTTCGACGTCAATGCCGTGCTGCAGGCCCAGACGCAGTGCGCGCCGGGTTCCTTCAGCGGCCGCGGCCTGACCCTGGTGCGCAGCCTGCCCGACCGCTGCCAGTGGTCGGCGGACGGCAAGTCGGTGTCCGTGGAGTTTTTCTGGTCCGCTCAGGCATAATCCGGCACTTCCCGTGCGCCGGCCCTGGCCACGGGTAGCCAGGGAGCGAGCGAATGTCCGATGTGCATCTCGACGATGCCGTACTGAAGGCTTTGCGGGAGGTGATGGCGGAAGAGTTTCCGCTGTTGCTGGACACCTTCGTCGCGGACTCCGAGGAGCGCCTGCGCAACCTCCACGAGGCCCTGGCGGAACTCGACGGCCAGGCCCTGCGCCACGCCGCGCACAGCTTCAAGGGCAGCTGCGGGAACATGGGCGCGCCGGCCCTGGCCGCGCTGTGCAAGCGCCTGGAAGACGCCGCCCGGCAGGGCGACATGGCCAAGGCCGCCGGGCTGATCGAGCAGGTCGAACGCGAGTTCGCCATCGTCCGCATCCTGTTGCGCCAGCAGCGCCTGCAACGTTCCTGACGAGCGATCCGGGAAACTGGCCCGGCCCTTGCTATCTCCGTGTCATCGACGCAAACGAGAACGGAGATCGCCGATGGCTGTCGCCCCGGACATCCTACTTTCGCCGACCGCGCCAGCGAGCCCCCGGACATCCCCGTCCAGGGCCGCGCAGGATTCGGCCAACACCAGCAACGACAAGGGTTCCAGCTTCGCCGACGTGTACGCCCAGGAGAGCCGGCCGGCCGCCAAGGAGCGCCCGCAGGCCCAAACCAAGGCCAGCCGCGACAAGCCGCGCGGGCAGGACGACGCGCCGGCCAAGGACAGCGCCAAGGCGCCGGAAGCCGGCAGCGAGCAGCCAAAGGTTGCCGATGGTGGCAAGCCCTTGCCGGCCCAGGAACAGGCGTCGACCGACGACGACGGCCAGCAGCCGCCCGACCCCAGCCTCGACCCACTGCTGGCGCTGGCCATGGGCGCGCAGCCGCCGGTGCAGGACAGCGTCGCGCAGCTCGGCCAGGCCCAGCTCAATGCCGCCAACAGCGATGGCGACCTGCAGAAGCTCAACCAGGCCCAGGGCGTGGCCCTGTTGCCGGAAGCGGGCGCCGAGGAGGTGACCCAGGCCCTGCAGTTGCCCACCGCCGGCAAGGGTGAAATCAACCTCAAGCTGACCGACGACCAGGGCAAGGGCGACGCCAAGCTGGACATGACCAGCCTGCTGGCCGGCCTCAAGGATGCCCAGGGTTCGACCGAGGCCAAGGCCACCGATGCCGCCGGCGAACTGGCCGGGCAGCTGGCCGACGACGTGGCACAGCCCAAGACCGAGACGCGCAACGAGAGCTTCGCCCATCGCCTGGAGGCCATGACCCAGGCGCTCAACGGCACCCAGCAGGCGCTCACCAGCCGCCCGGTCAACCCGCAGGCGCCCGGCCAGCCGGTGGCCATGCAGCAGAACGGCTGGACCGACCAGGTGGTGGACCGGGTGATGTGGATGTCCAGCCAGAACCTGAAGTCCGCCGACATCCAGATGGAGCCGGCCGACCTCGGGCGCCTGGAAGTGCGCATCCACATGACCAGCGACCAGACCCAGGTGACCTTCGCCAGCGCCAGCGCCGGCGTGCGCGAGGCCCTGGACAGCCAGCAGCACCGCCTGCGCGAGATGCTCGGCCAGCAGGGCATGAACCAGGTCAACGTCAACGTCTCCGACCAGTCCCTGGCCCGTGGTTGGCAAGGCCAGGGCCAGCAGCAGGGCAACGCCCGCGGCGGCGCGGCCACGGCGGGCGCGGAAGGCGACGACGAGCCGGTGCTCAGCGGCGTCAGCGAAATCCGCGCGCGGCCGCAGTTGGGTGGGTTGGGGATGGTGGATTATTACGCCTGACGCCGGCCCTGCCGTTCCCACACCACCGGTTGGCAGCGCTTTCGTAGGAGCGAGCCGGCGGAGCACCCTCGTAGGATGGCGTTGAGCGAAGCGATACCCATCGCCACGGTCGCATGGGCATTGCAAACGCAAAGCCCCGCACTTCCGCCCTCCCGCACGCCGCCCCTCGCTCCGCTCATCGGCAGCCTGTAATATCCGCCGCGGCGGCCGGGCATGACCTGGCACAGCCCTTGCTCCTATCCTTATGGACAGGCAACGGACCGCGCAAGTGACGGATTTCTGGCATGGCTAAGAACGATCAGCAGACCACTCCACCCGCCGAGGGCGGCGCCGGCAAGGGCCGGCTCAAGCTCATCATCATCCTGGGCCTGGCCTTCCTGCTGGCGGTCGGGGCGTCGGTGGGCGGCACCTGGTTCTTCCTCAGCCGCGGCGCCAAGCCGGCCGAGGCGCCGGCCGCGGAGGCCGGCAGCGGCAAGAAACCGGCGCTCTACGAGGTGCTGGCGCCGTCCTTCGTGGTCAACTTCAACCAGGGCGGGCGGCAGCGCTACCTGCAGGTCGCCGTGGCCCTGATGGGCCGCGACCAGGCCCAGCTGGACGCCCTGCGCGAACAGATGCCGCTGGTGCGCAACCAGCTGGTGATGCTGTTCTCCAGCCAGAATTTCGACGCCTTGACCACCCCGGTGGGCAAGGAGATGCTGCGACAGCAGGCGACCGCCAGCATCCAGGAACTGGCCAAGAAGGCCACCGGTCAGTTGACCGTGGAACAGGTGCTTTTCACCAATTTCGTACTCCAGTAGGTAAGCCGCCATGGCTGTGCAAGATCTGCTCTCCCAGGACGAAATCGACGCGCTGCTGCACGGCGTCGACGACGGCCTGGTGGAAACCGAAGTCGATTCCGACCCCACGGCGGTCAAGTCCTACGACCTGACCAGCCAGGACCGCATCGTCCGCGGTCGCATGCCGACCCTGGAGATGATCAACGAGCGCTTCGCCCGCTACACCCGCATCAGCATGTTCAACCTGCTGCGGCGCTCGGCCGACGTCGCCGTGGGCGGCGTGCAGGTGATGAAGTTCGGCGAGTACGTGCATTCGCTCTACGTGCCCACCAGCCTCAACCTGGTGAAGATGAAGCCGCTGCGCGGCACCGCGCTGTTCATCCTCGACGCCAAGCTGGTGTTCAAGCTGGTGGACAACTTCTTCGGTGGCGACGGCCGCCACGCCAAGATCGAGGGCCGCGAATTCACCCCCACCGAGCTGCGGGTGGTGCGCATGGTCATCGAGCAGGCCTTCGTCGACCTGGCCGAGGCCTGGAGCGCGGTGCTGCCGATCACCTTCGAGTACGTCAACTCGGAAGTGAACCCGGCCATGGCCAACATCGTCAGCCCCAGCGAGGTGGTGGTGGTCTCCACCTTCCATATCGAGCTGGACGGCGGCGGCGGCGACCTGCACATCACCGTGCCCTACGCGATGATCGAGCCGATCCGCGAGATGCTCGACGCCGGCTTCCAGTCCGACGTCGACGACCAGGACGAGCGCTGGCAGAACGCCCTGCGCGAGGACATCCTCGACGTCAACGTGCCGGTGGACGCCACCGTGGTGCGCCGCCAGCTGCGCCTGCGCGACATCCTGCACATGCAGCCGGGCGACGTGATCCCGGTGGAGATGCCCGAATTCATGGTGATGCGCGCCAACGGCGTGCCTTCCTTCAAGGTCAAGCTGGGTTCGCACAAGGGCAACCTGGCCTTCCAGATTCTCGATCCGCTCGAGCGCCCGCGCTGAGCGCATCCCCCCAGAGGACCCGACAATGGCAGATGAAGACAAAGTGACCCCCGAGGAGCAGGCCCTGGCGGACGAATGGGCCGCGGCCCTGTCCGAGGCGGGCGACGCCAGCCAGGACGACATCGACGCGATGATGGCCGGCAACGCCGCGCCGGCCGCCCCGGTGGCGCCGCGCGCGCCCATGGAGGAGTTCGGCATGGCGCCGCGGGCGCCGACCATCGCCGGCCTGGAAGGGCCGAACCTGGACGTCATCCTTGACATCCCGGTGACCATCTCCATGGAGGTCGGCCACACCGACATCACCATCCGCAACCTGCTGCAGCTCAACCAGGGCTCGGTGATCGAGCTCGACCGCCTGGCCGGCGAGCCGCTGGACGTGCTGGTCAACGGCACCCTGATCGCCCACGGCGAGGTGGTGGTGGTGAACGAGAAGTTCGGCATCCGCCTGACCGACGTGATCAGCCCCAGCGAACGCATCAAGAAGCTGCGCTGATGATGGCCCGCCTGCTCGCGCTGTTCTGCGCCCTGCCGCTGGCCGGGCTGCTGCCCCTGGCCCAGGCCGCCGAGGAGCCGGCCGCCGCGCCGGCGCCGGCCATCGTCCATGCAAGCGCCTCGCCGAGCCTGATCACCGGCAGCGCCGGGGCCCAGCTGCTGCAGCTGCTGTTCGGCCTGGTGCTGGTGGTGGCGCTGATCTTCCTGCTCGCCTGGCTGGTGCGCCGGGTGCAGCAGATCGGCCCGCGCGGCAACCAGGCGATCAAGCTGGTGGCCAGCCAGGCCCTGAGCCCGCGCGACCGCCTGCTGCTGGTGCAGGTGGGCGAGGAGCAGATCCTCCTCGGCCTGACCCCCGGGCGCATCACCCCGCTGCACGTGCTCAAGGAGCCGGTGCGCGGCGTCGAGGTCGGCGAGCAGCCGGCGCCGCCGGAATTTGCCCAGCGCCTGCTGGAGCTGCTGAACAAGGACAAGGGCCGCCCGCAATGAGCTTCCCCGCCTTCGCCCGGGCACTGCGCCGCTGCCTGCCGCTGCTGGCCGTGCTGCTGGCGCTGCTCGCGCCCCAGGCCTTCGCCGCCGACCCGCTGCAGGTCCCGGCGATCACCGTGACCACCAACCCGCAGGGCCAGCAGGAATACTCGGTCAGCCTGCAGATCCTGCTGATCATGACGGCGCTGAGCTTCATCCCGGCGTTCGTCATGCTGATGACCAGCTTCACCCGGATCATCATCGTCTTCGCCATCCTGCGCCAGGCGCTGGGCCTGCAGACCACGCCGTCGAACCAGATCCTCGTGGGCCTTGCGCTGTTCCTCACCCTGTTCGTCATGGCGCCGGTGTTCGACAAGGTCAACAGCACCGCGCTGCAGCCCTACCTGAACGAGCAGATCCAGGCCCCGGAGGCGCTGAGCCGCGCCGAGGTGCCGCTGAAGTCGTTCATGCTGGCGCAGACGCGGCAGTCGGACCTGGACCTGTTCGTGCGCCTGTCCAAGCGCACCGACATCGCCAACGCCGACGCCACGCCGCTGACCATCCTGGTCCCGGCCTTCGTCACCTCGGAGCTGAAGACCGCGTTCCAGATCGGCTTCATGATCTTCATCCCGTTCCTGATCATCGACCTGGTGGTGGCCAGCGTGCTCATGGCGATGGGCATGATGATGCTGTCGCCGCTGATCATCTCGCTGCCGTTCAAGATCATGCTGTTCGTCCTGGTGGACGGCTGGGCGCTGATCATCGGCACCCTGGCCGGCAGCTTCGGCACCGTTTGACTAGAGAGGAGGGCGCGCCATGACCCCGGAAGTCGCCGTCGACCTGTTCCGCCAGGCACTCTGGCTGACCGCCATGATGGTCGCCATCCTGGTGCTGCCGAGCCTGCTGGTGGGCCTGGTGGTGGCCATGTTCCAGGCCGCCACGCAGATCAACGAGCAGACCCTGAGCTTCCTGCCGCGCCTGCTGGTGACCCTCGGCACCCTGATCGTCCTCGGCCCCTGGCTGGTGCGCGAGCTGATGGAGTACACCCAGGGCCTGATCACCAGCATCCCCACGCTGATCGGCTGATGCTGGAACTCACCAACGCGCAGATCGGCGCCTGGGTCGGCAGCTTCGTGCTGCCGCTGTTCCGCATCGCCGCGCTGCTGATGACCATGCCGATCTTCAGCAACCAGATGGTCCCGGCGCGGGTGCGCCTGTACCTGTCGCTGGCCATCGCCGTGGTGCTGGTGCCGACGCTGCCGCCGATGCCCCAGGTCGACGCCCTGAACCTGCGCGCCATGCTGCTGGTGGGCGAGCAGGTGCTGATCGGCGCCATGCTCGGCTTCACCCTGCAGCTGTTCTTCCATGTCTTCGTGGTCGCCGGGCAGCTGCTGTCGATGCAGATGGGCCTGGGCTTCGCCTCCACCGTGGACCCGGCCAACGGCATCTCGGTGCCGGTGATGGGGCAGTTCTTCAGCCTGCTGGTGACCCTGCTGTTCCTGGCCATGAACGGCCACCTGGTGGTGCTGGAGGTGATCGCCGAGAGCTTCGTCACCCTGCCGGTGGGCCAGGGCCTGTCGGCCGAGCACCTGTACACCGTGGCCGGCAAGCTCGGCTGGGTGCTCGGCGGCGGCCTGCTGATCGCCCTGCCGGCGGTCACCGCGCTGCTGGTGGTGAACCTAGCCTTCGGCGCCATGACCCGCGCCGCGCCGCAACTGAACATCTTCTCCATCGGCTTCCCGCTGACCCTGGTGATGGGCTTCATCATCGTCTGGATCGGCACCGCCGAAATCCTCTCGCAGTACCAGGACCTCGTCCGCGAGGCCCTGGCGCTGCTCCGTGAACTGGTGGGAGCGCGCTGATGGCGGAAAGCGAGAGCGGCCAGGACAAGACAGAGGAACCCACAGAGAAACGTCGCCGCGAGGCCCGCAAGAAAGGCCAGCTGCCGCGTTCCCGCGAGCTGAACACCCTCTCCGTGCTGATGGCCGGGGCCGGCGCGCTGCTGGTCTACGGCGCGCACCTGGCCGAGGTGCTGATGGGGGTGATGCGCAACAGCTTCGAGATGTCCCGCGAGACGGCGATGCGCAGCGAGAGCATGCTGCAACTGCTGGGCACCGCCGCGCGCGGGGCCGCCGAGGGGCTCTGGCCGATCCTGCTGGTGCTGCTCTGCGCCGCCCTGATCGGGCCCATCTCCCTGGGCGGCTGGCTGTTCTCCGGCGAGGCCCTGGCGCCCAAGTTCAGCCGCATGAACCCGCTGGAAGGGATCAAGCGGATGTTCTCCGCCAAGTCGGTGCTGGAACTGTTCAAGGCGCTGATCAAGTTCGTCGTGGTGCTGGCGGTGGCGGTGCTGGTGCTGCGCTCGGACAAGGAGGCGCTGCTGGCGCTGCTGCACCAGCCGCTGCAGATGGCCATCGTGGAAAGCGTCAAGGTGGTGGGCTGGAGCGCCTTCTGGATGGCCTGCAGCCTGCTGCTGATCGCCGCGGTGGACGTGCCCTACCAGCTCTGGGACAACCGCCAGAAGCTGCTGATGACCAAGCAGGAAGTGCGCGACGAGTACAAGGACTCCGAGGGCAAGCCCGAGGTCAAGGCCAAGGTCCGCCGCCTGCAGCGCGAGATGGCGCAGCGGCGCATGATGCAGGCGGTGCCCGATGCCGACGTGGTGATCACCAACCCGACGCACTTCGCCGTGGCCCTGAAGTACGACGCGGCGGCCGGCGGCGCGCCGCGCCTGCTGGCCAAGGGCAACGACTTCCTCGCCCTGAAGATCCGCGAGGTGGCCCAGGAGCACAAGGTCACGGTGCTGGAGTCGCCGGCCCTGGCCCGTGCGGTCTACTACTCCACCGAACTGGACCAGGAGATTCCCGCCGGCCTCTACCTGGCGGTGGCCCAGGTGCTGGCCTACGTCTACCAGCTCAGGCAGTTCCGCGCCGGCAAGGGCAAGCGCCCCGGGCCGATGCCCGACGTGCCCATCCCACCGGACCTGCGCCGCGACGAGTGAGGCACCGCGTTCGTCGCCCGCCATTGACGGCTGCCGCTGGCGGCCTTCACTTTCACTTGAGGGCCGGTGGCGCGTGCCGTGGTACGACCTGAACGGAGTCGGACCACAACACGGGATTGCTGCCATGGCCAAGGTATTGCTGACCGCCGCGCTGCGCGGCGAATACGAACAACTCTTCAACAGCTGCCAGATCCGCCCGGCGCGCGCCGCCCAGGTGGAGGCGCTGGTCGAACGCATCGAGGACAACCAGCCGCGCTACGCCGAGGTCGGCAAGGCCCTGGGCATCCCCTGGGGCTTCATCGGCGTGGTGCACTGCATGGAAAGCGGCCTGCGCTTCGACCGCCACCTGCACAACGGCGACCCGCTGACGGCGCGCACCGTGCAGGTGCCGGCGGGACGGCCGAAGGAGGGCAAGCCACCGTTCACCTGGGAGGAAAGCGCCGAGGACGCCCTGCGCCTGAAGCGCCTGGGCGCCGCCACCGACTGGAGCCTGGCCGGCACCCTCTACCAGCTGGAGGCCTACAACGGCTTCGGCTACCGGCTGTACCACCCCCACGTGCTCTCGCCCTACCTGTGGAGCTATTGCAACCACTACCAGAGCGGCAAGTACGTGCAGGACGGCACCTGGTCCGACAGCGCCCAGTCCAAGCAGTGCGGCGCCGCGGTGCTGCTGCGGCGCATGGCCGAGCGCGGCCTGCTGGAGTTCGTCGACCAGCCCAAGCCGAGCGCTGCCCAGCCGTTGCTGGTGAACTACTCCATGAGCCTCTCCGAGGACGCCGCCGAGGTGCGCCGGGTGGAGGAACTGCAGACCTGGCTGAACAGCTTCCCGGGCGTCTTCGTCAAGATCGACGGGGTGCCCGGCAAGCGCACTTCCGAGGCCTGGCGCCTGGTCACCGGCGCCTACCTGCCGGGCGATCCGCGCGCGCGGCGGCGGGCGGCCGCCTGAGACTCACCAGATGGGGATGCTGTAGTTGGCGATCAGGCGGTTCTCGTCCATGTCCGCGCCATGGCTGCTGCGCGCGGTCACGTTGCGCCAGCGCAGCGACAGCCCCTTGAGCGGCCCGTCCTGCAGGGTGTAGGCCAGGTCGCTGTCGCGCTCGTACTCGTGGCCGTCCTCCAGGCCCGCGCCGCGGCGGATGTCGTCGCCGCGGGTGTAGCGGGTCATGAAGCTCAGGCCGGGAACGCCGAGGGAGGCGAAGTCGTAGTCGTAGCGCAGCTGCCAGGACTTCTCCCCCGGCTGGGTGAAGGTCTGGATGGTCATCAGGTTGTGCGAGTAGGGCGGGGTGTAGCCGTTGAGGGTGGGGAAGCCGTCGTCGCCGATCATCTTCTGGTAGGCCACGCCGATGGCGTGGGCGCCGGCGCGCAGGGTGAACATCATGCTCAGGTTGCGGTTGTCCACCGGGCCGGAGATGGCCTTGCCGTCGTCGTCGCTGTCGAAGTAGCGCAGGTCGCTGCGCAGCGACAGGCCCTCGGCCAGCGGCAGGGTGTGCACCAGGCCGTAGTAGTGCTGCTGGTAGATGTCCTTGAGCTGGCCGTAGAAGTAGCTGGCGGTCAGGTTCGGGGTGAAGGCGTAGCTGGCGCCGGCGAGGTTGAACTCGTCGCTGGCGAAGGCCTTGCTGCGGCCCATGATGTACATGTCGTCGTTGCCCGCCGACTCGCGGGTGCGCGACTTCCACAGCTGGCCGGCGGTGAGTGTCAGCTTGTCGATCTCGTTGGAGGTCAGCAGGGCGCCGTCGAAGGTCTGCGGCATCAGGCGCACGTCGTCGCGGAATACCACCGGCAGCTGCGGCTCCAGCAGGCCGATGTTCAGCTGCGTCTTCGAGTAGCGCAGCTTGGCGGTCAGCCCGGCGTGGCTGTAGTCGTCCACCGGCTCGCGGGAGTTGGGCCCGAAGGGCAGGGTGCCGTCGCCGCTGCGCCCGCGCCCGGAATCGAGTTTGACGCCGAGCAGCCCGGTGGCGTCCAGGCCGAAGCCGATGGGGCCTTCGGTGAAGCCCGACTGCAGGCGCAGGACGAAGGCCTGGGACCAGTTGCCGGCCTGGGATTGCGCGGCGTTGTCCTGGCGGTAGTCGCGCAGCTGGTAGAAGTTGCGCAGGTCCAGGCGGCCGCTGCTGTCGTCGATGAAATCGGCCTGGGCGGCCAGCGGCAGCAGGCCGGTGGCCAACAGGCCGAGGCGGAACGGAATGCGCTTCTGAATGTGTGTGGCGGACATGCTCTTCCCCTTGTTGTTCTTGTTTTGTTCTTGTTCTTCGCTCCTCGGCGGGAGCGAGCGGGGAGAGGTTGTACCACATAATTAATTTGTTAACGATATGCCGGAGCAACCCGGAACTTTCCTCCTGCGGATCGGCCGTTTTCCGCGGAATGCGCGCCGTTGCCTGCTTGAGAAAGCCTTAATCCCGGTGTTCATAGGCCTTTCAGGGGCGTCTCATAACATTTTGTCACATTTGCCCGGATGGCAATCCGCCGCCTGATTCGCTTGGCGTATTGTTAAAATATTAACTATATGCCTGAATCTAGCCCCCGGGCGCCGCCAGGTGTCCACCCGACGATAAGAACAACACCGAGGTAACGGCATGAAGAAATCCTCTTTCCTGGCCCTGCTGCTCGCCTGTGGCAGCCTGGCCCCGGCCGTGGCGGCCGAGCGCGTGACGCTGAAGATCGCGCACTTCCTCCCGGCCAGCTCCAATGCCCAGCAGCACGTCATCCAGCCCTGGTGCGACACCCTGGCCCGCGAGTCGGAGCAGCGCATCCAGTGCCAGATCTACCCCTCCATGCAGCTCGGCGGCACCCCGGGGCAACTGCCGGACCAGGTGCGCAACGGCGTGGTGGACATCGTCTGGACCGCCCCCGGCTACTCGCCCGGGCGCTTCCCGCGCAGCGAGGCGGTGGAGCTGCCGTTCATGCTGCCGGCCAACGGCGTGCAGGCCTCGAAGATCATCTGGCAGTTCTACCAGCAGGCCCTGCAGGAGGATTACAAGGGCTACCGCGTGCTGGCCCTGCACAGCGACGGCGGCATGCAGCTGCACACCACCGGCAAGGCCGTGCGCAGCCTGGAAGACTTCAAGGGCCTGAAGCTGCGCGCCTCCTCGCGCATGAGCGCCCGCCTGGCCACCGGCCTGGGCGCCGCCCCGGTGAGCATGCCGGCGGCGCAGCTCACCGAGTCGCTGTCCAAGGGCGTGATCGACGGCGCCCTGGCCAGTTGGGAGCTGATCCCGGCGCTGAAGCTCGACGAGGTGACGCAGCACCATACCGACGTGCCGGAAGGCCGCCCGACCTTCTCCATCACCCTGCTGGGCATGCTGATGAACCCGCGCAGCTACGAGCGCATGCCCGACGACCTCAAGGCGATCCTCGACCGCAACAGCGGCGACGCCCTGGTGCAGCGCTTCGGCGAAGCCTGGGAGAACGAACTGGCGCGGGCCCGCGACATGGTCGCCAGGGACAGCGTCGCCAGCTTCGAGCCGGCGGCCTACCAGACCCTGCGCGAGGCCGGCGACAAGGTCACCGCCGAGTGGGTGGCCGACGCCGAGGGCAAGGGCCTGGCGGGCGGGCAACTGGCCGACCGGCTGCGCGAGCTGTCCCGGGCCGCCGGCGTCGAGCTGTAAGGGGTGGCCGCGATGAGCGAGATGCTGTCCCTCGAAGGCGCCGTGCCGGCTCGCGGCAAGGGCCTGCCGGTGCGCCTGCTGGAATCCGTGGCGCAGGGCTTCGCCTATGCCGGCGGCGCCCTGCTGCTGGCCCTGGTGGGCATGTCCCTGGTGTCCATCGTCGGCCGCAAGCTGTGGTCGACGCCGGTCACCGGCGACATGGAACTGCTGGAAATGGGCGCGGCGGTGGCCATCGCCGCCTTCCTGCCGCTGTGCGAGATGCGCAACAGCCACATCCGCGTGGAGATGTTCTCCAACTGGATGCCCCCGGCTGTGCGCCGCGGGCTCGATGCCGTGGCGCACCTGCTGTTCGCCGCGGTCGCCGCGGTGCTGGCCTGGCGCACCGGCCTGCAGGTGCTGGAGGCCCACGCCCACGAGGACAGCAGCACCCTGCTGGCGGTGCCGCACTGGATCCCCCTGGCGCTGGTGGTGCCGAGCCTGGCGCTGCTCTGCCTGTGCGCCCTGTGCCGCAGCCTGCTGGCGCTGCTGGAAGAAGGAGCCGGACGATGAGCGCAATGGCCCTGGGCCTGTGGATGTTCGCCGGCCTGCTGGCGATGCTGGTGCTGCGCGTGCAGGTCGGCGTGGCGATGTTCCTGGCCGGCGCGCTGTGTTTCCTGGTGATCAACCAGGGCGACCTCAGCGCCTTGCTCTATACCCTCAACAACCTCGCCTACGCGCGCCTGTCCAACTACGACCTGGCGGTGATCCCGCTGTTCGTGCTGATGGGCCAGTTCGCCACCCACGGCGGCCTGTCGAAGGCGCTGTTCCGCTGCGCCTCGGCCTTCATCGGCCACTGGCGCGGGGGCCTGGCGCTGTCGGCGGTGGGCGCCTGCGCCGGCTTCGGGGCGATCTGCGGCTCGTCCCTGGCCACCGCGGCGACCATGGGCCAGGTGGCCCTGCCGGAGCTGGCGCGGCACAAGTACTCCGGGCGCCTGGCCACGGCCTCGGTGGCCGCCGGCGGCACCCTGGGCATCCTCATACCGCCGTCGGTGCCGCTGATCATCTACGCGGTGCTGACCCAGGAATCCATCGCCAAGCTGTTCGTCGCCGCCATGCTGCCGGCGCTGGTCGCGGTGATCGGCTACATGCTGGTGATCCGCATCCAGGTCGCCCGCGACCCCAATGCCTGCCAGCCGGCGCCCAAGGCCAGCGGCCGTGAAAGGCTGGCGGCCTTCGTGCAGATCCTGCCGATCCTGGCGATCTTCCTGGTGGTGATCGTCGGCATCTACGGCGGCTGGGCCAACCCCACCGAGGCGGCCTCCATCGGCGCCGCGGCCTGCGGCCTGCTGGCGGCGCTGCGCGGCGGCATGCGCTGGGACGGCCTGGGCAAGAGCCTGACCGGCACCGCCGAGGCCAGCGCCATGATCTTCCTGGTGCTGCTGGGCGCCGACCTGCTCAACTCCGGCCTGGCGCTGACGCAGATGCCGGTGGAACTGGCCACCTGGGTCCGCGACAGCGGCCTGGCGCCGCTGCTGGTGCTGGCGGTGATCCTGCTGATCTACCTGCTGCTGGGCTGCGTGATGGACTCGCTGGCGATGATCCTGCTGACCATCCCGATCTTCTACCCGATGATCATGGGCCTGGAGTTCTTCGACCTGACGGCGGGGGAGAAGTCCATCTGGTTCGGCATCCTGGCGTTGATGGTGGTGGAGATCGGCCTGATCCACCCGCCATTGGGGATGAACCTGTTCATCGTCAACAAGCTGGCCAAGGACGTGCCCTACATGGAAACCGCCAGGGGCGTGCTGCCGTTTCTCGCCTCGGACCTGCTGCGCATCGTGCTGCTGGTGCTGGTGCCGGGGTTGTCGCTGTGGTTGTTGAGTTTCTGAGCCGGGCGTTCCCGCACCTGTAGGAGCGGGCCCTGCCCGCGATTCGCGCGCAGGGCGCGCTCCTATGTGGGGTGGTGTGGCATTCCATTGGAGCGAGCTTGCTCGCGAATGGGGTTTGCCGGGGGTATCGGTGTTGGGTTCAAGAGCGCCCTCTCCCCAGCCCTCTCCCTGAAGGGAGAGGGGGCTTGTCCGTGCCAGAGGGGAGAATGGCCTATGCCGGATACCTCGTGCTTGCCGGCTAACTGTGGAATACCAACGCACGCCGAACGGTCCCCTCTCCCTTCAGGGAGAGGGTTAGGGAGAGGGAGCGGAGTCAACCCAAGACACTAATATCCCCGGCAAACTCCCCCTCATCTCAATACGCAATACAAACCGACTTCCCCTCCGTGAACCCCTCGATCGCCGCCCGTCCGAACTCCCGTCCCAGCCCCGACTGCTTGTAGCCGCCGAACGGCAGGTTGGGGTCCACCGGCACGTGGTTGTTGACCCACACCGTGCCCGCCTCGATCCGCGGGATCAGGTCCATCACCCGGCCCAGGTCGTTGCTCCAGATGCTTGCCGCCAGGCCGTAGGGGTTGTCGTTGATCTGCGCCACGGCGGCGTCGAGGTCGTCGTAGCTCAGCACCGAGAGCACCGGGCCGAAGATTTCCTCGCGGGCGCAGGCCATGCCGGCGTTCACCCCGGCCAGCACCGTCGGTTCGACGTAGTAGCCGGGCAGGTCCGGGCGGTTGCCGCCGCAGATGAACTGCGCGCCCTGTTCCCGGGCCAGGGCCAGGTGGCGCAGCACGCTGTCCTGCTGGCGGCGCGAGACCAGCGGGTTGATCTGGGCCTGCGGGTCCAGGCCCGGGCCGATGCTCAGCTTGCCCAGCTGTTCGCCCAGGCGCTCGACGAACTCGGCGTGGCGGCTGGCGTGGACGAACAGCCGCGAGGCCGCCGCGCAGACCTGGCCCTGGTTCAGCAGGCCGCCGCCGATGGCGCCGGCGATGGCCTTGTCCAGGTCGGCGTCGGGCAGCACCAGCATGGGGTTCTTGCCGCCCAGTTCGAGGGTGAAGCGCGTCATGTTCTGCAGGGCCGCGCCGCCCACCAGCTTGCCCACCGCGGTGGAGCCGGTGAAGGACACCTTGTTCAGCAGCGGGTGCGCCACCAGCGCCGCGCCGGCTTCGGCGCCGCCGAGCAGGACGTTGAAGACGCCGGCGGGGATGCCCGCCTCGATGGCCAGCTCGGCCACGCGCAGGGCGGTCAGCGGCGTCTCGTCGGCCGGCTTGATGACGATGGCGCAGCCGCAGGCCAGGGCCGGCATGACCTTCCACAGGGCGATCATCAGCGGGAAGTTCCACGGCACTATGCCGGCCACCACGCCCACCGGTTCGCGCCGGGTGTAGGCGGAAAAGCGCGCGCCGGCCGGCATCGGGATGGACACGTCCAGCGTCTGCCCCTCGATCTTGGTGGCCCAGCCGGCCATGTAGCGCACGTAGCCGAGGGAGGCGCCGACCTCGATGGCCCGGGCGATGTGGATCGACTTGCCCTGTTCCAGGCTTTCCAGTTGCGCCAGTTCCTCGGTGTGGCGCTCCACCAGCTCGGCGAAGCGCAGCAGCAGGCGCTCGCGCTCGCTCGGCGCCAGGCCGCTCCAGATGCCGGAACGGAAGGCGCGGTGGGCCGACTGCACGCAGGCGTCGACCTGCTCCAGGTCGGCCAGGCGCACTTCGGCCAGGGGGCTGTCGTCGGCGGGGTTGCGCAGGGTGCGGCGGGCGTCGCCGCGCGGCGTGCGCTGTTCGCCGTCGATGAAGGAGGCGTGGGCGCGGGCGAGGTAGGCCTGCACCTCCGGGAGGATCGGGATCAGCGGGCTGGACATGGGCAACTCCTGGGCTGCGATGGTCGATGGCCCAGGCTAGCCGCGGCGCGCGCCGGCGGCTTGTCCGAGCCTGCCAGGCGGGCATGACCCTCACTGCCGCCCTGGCAGCCATGGACAAGTCCGCCGGCAAGCCTGGGCAAGACGCCAGCAGGCGCCGGGCGCAGAGTGTCGGCCAGGCCCCATCGTGCCGCCCCTGCCTAAGCCACAACAAACCAGAACATTTGCTTAGAGGCCCACCACCATGTCCATCCAGCAGCAGCTCGACGCGCACCTCAAGCGCGGCACTGTCGGTTTTCCCACCGCCCTGGCCAGCACCATCGGCCTGATCATGGCCAGCCCGGTCATCCTCACCGCCACCATGGGCTTCGGCATCGGCGGCAGCGCCTTCGCCGCGGCCATGGTGATCGCCGTGCTGATGATGCTGGCGCAGTCCACCACCTTCGCCGAGGCGGCCTCGATCCTGCCCACCAGCGGCTCGGTGTACGACTACATCTCCTGCGGCATGGGGCGCTTCTTCGCCATCACCGGGACCATCGCCGCCTACCTGATCGTCCACGTCTTCGCCGGCACCGCCGAGACCATCCTTTCCGGGGTGATGGCGCTGGTGAACTTCGAGCACCTCAACACCCTGGCCGAGTCCGCCGGCGGCTCCTGGCTGCTGGGCGTGGGCTTCGTGGTGGTGTTCGGCATCCTCAACGTGTTCGGCGTCAACGCCTTCGGCCGCGCCGAGGTGGTGCTGACCTTCGGCATGTGGAGCACCCTGATGGTGTTCGGCGTGCTCGGCCTGCTGGCCGCCCCGGCGGTGCAGCTGGACGGCTGGTTCGGCGCCTCGCTGGTGGGCACCGACCTGCAGACCATCCTCTCGCTGGTGGGCATGGCCATGTTCATGTTCGTCGGTTGCGAGTTCGTCACCCCGCTGGCGCCGGATTTGCGCAACTCGGCCAAGGTGATGCCGCGGGCCATGGCCCTGGGCCTGTTCGGCGTGGCCTCGTGCATGTTCATCTACGGCGCGGCGATGAAGCGCCAGGTGGAGAACGTGCTGCTCGACCCGGCCGCCGGCGTGCACCTGCTGGACACGCCCATGGCCATCCCGCGCTTCGCCGAGCAGGTGATGGGCCAGGTCGGCCCGCTGTGGCTGGGCGTGGGTTTCCTGTTCGCCGGCGCCGCCACCATCAACACCCTGATGGCCGGGGTGCCGCGCATCATGTACGGCATGGCCGTGGACGGCGCGCTGCCCAAGTGCTTCGCCTACCTGCAGCCGCGCTTCAAGACGCCGGTGCTGTGCATCTTGGTGGCGGTGCTGATCCCCTGCCTGCACGCCCTGTGGCTGCGCGGCAACACCGACCACATCATGAACCTGGTGCTGGCCGCGGTCTGCGCCTGGAGCACCGCCTACCTGCTGGTGACCCTCTCCGTGGTGCTGCTGCGCATCCGCCGCCCGGACCTGCCGCGGGCTTACCGCTCGCCGCTGTTCCCGCTGCCGCAGATCGTCTCCAGCGTCGGCATCCTCATCGGCATGTGGTACATCACCCCGCCGGGCATGAACCCCGCCGACATCTACGTGCCCTTCGCCGTGATGCTCGGCCTCACCGCCGCCTACGCGCTGGTCTGGACCCTGCTGGTGCAGAAGGTCAACCCGTTCCGCCCGGTGCCGGTGGAAGAGGTGCTGGAGAAGGAGTTCCGCGCCGAGCCCGGCATCCATTCCAGCGAGTTCTACGGCCATGCTTCCAAGGCTGTCTGACTGGCTGCGCCGGCCGCCCTCGGGCTACCGCCCGGGGGTGACCCTGGCGCAGGCCCGGCGCAACCTCGGCGGCCTGGCCTTCGAAGCGCTGGAGCCCGGCGCCGGGCGCTTCAGCACGGTGGACGGCGGGTTGGTCTTCGAGCTGCGCGAGCGGCCCCAGGCGCAGTTCCTCATGCACCTGGTGCTCACCGAGTTCGTCGTCGAAGGGCCGGCGGCGCACGCCGGCGAGGCGCGCTTCGAGCTGCGCCACCAGGGTGTGCTGCGGCGCCAGGGCGTGGAATGCCGCCAGCGTGCCGGCGACCCGGCCCTGGGCGCGCGCCTGGCCGAGCGCCTGGCGGCCGACGAGCACCTGCAACGGGCGCTGCCGCCGCTGGACTTCAAGCGCCTGGAACTGGAATTCGGCGCCGGGCGCTGGCGCATCCGCCTGGAGCATATGGCCGCCAGCGAGGTGGTCAACCGCCTGCCCAGCTTCCGCCGCTACCTGCGCCTGGAGCGCGAACAGCGCGACCACCTGCTGCGTGCGCTGTTCCACCTGGGGCGCCTGCTCGGCGAGCTCTGAGCGCAGCGTTCGTTTACAGGTTATCCACGCCCACTGGCATGCCAGCTGCATAGGAAACGGCTGTCAGAAATTCGTTGCGAGCATTTCGATAACATGTTAACTGTTTCGCGACAACAACAACGCCACCCCACGGAGGTGCGTATGCAAGCCCATCATGCCGCCCAGGTCGGGCTGGAAGGCTGGAGCGCGGCGCTGCGCTCCATCTGCGGTCAGTTCGAGACGCAGCTGGCCTTCAGCCGTTCGCTGTTCATCGGCGAGATCCACGCGCAATCGCACTCCGGCCTGACCATGGCGCACCTGCGCACCAATGCCGGGCTGATCGCCCGCAAGCGCCTCAATGCGGACCAGGACGACGACCGCCACTGCTTCCTGATCAGCCAGCGCAGCGGCTTCTCCCAGGTCAGCCAGAACGGCGTGGACATCCAACTGGCCCCCGGCGAGCTGCTGCTGATGGATTCGGTGGGCAGCTGCGAGATCACCCCCTTCGGCCTCATCGAGCACGCCTCCCTGCACCTGCCGCGCGCGGCGCTGGACAAGGTGCTGCCCGGGCACAGCAAGTTCGGCAAGGTCTCCGCCGCCTGCGCCAGCGGGCGCATGTTGCACCTGCTGGTGGACCAGCTGTGCCGCGAGTCCGGCTCGAACCCCGCCGGCGCCGAAAGCGAGGCCCTGGAGAACGCCTTCATCGCGCTCCTGCCCACGGCCCTCGGCAGCCACGGCGAGGCGCCCGGCAGCGAGGCGCTGCAGGGCGGCAACCTGCGCAGCTACGTGCAGAAGGTCATCGACGAATCCCTCACCCAGCCGGGCCTGAACCCCCAGGGCCTGGCGCAGCGCCTGAACATCTCGGTGCGCCACCTGTACCGCCTGTTCGAGGAGCAGGGCGACAGCGTCTGCCGCTACATCCAGCGCGCGCGCCTGCAGCGCAGCGCCGACGACCTGGCCAACCCCATCCTGCGCGGCGAGTCGATCACCACCATCGCCTACAAATGGGGCTTCACCGACTCGGCGCACTTCAGCCGCGCCTTCAAGAAGCACTTCGAGCGCTCGCCCAAGGACTACCGGGCCAGCGCCCTGAGCGTGGCCTGAGTCAGAGCAGCTGGTCGATGAGCACGGCGTTGCTGTAGATCAGGCTGCCGTCGCTGGCGCGGTGGCCCACCAGGTGGAAGTGGCCGCGTTCCTCCTGGTCCAGGTAGACGCGCATCCGGCAGTCGGACAGCGGGCCGTAGCCCTCGGGCAGGTCCAGTTCCAGGGTGCTCATGTCGACGTCCACCCAGGCCTCGCGCTCGTGGGTGCGCTGCAGTTCTTCCTCGGCGTCTTCCAGGTGCCGGCGGTCGGTGCCGCTGAGGTAGAAGTGGATGTCCTCGATGGGCATGGACTTGGCGTCGGGGTCGGGCTTGTACCAACCTTCGATGGTCAGGGTGCTCATGGCGTGGCCTCCAGTTCTTCGTCGGCCGGCACGGATGCCCGGCCTTCTCCTGGATTGGACCACGGGTTCGCCGGGCTTTCTTCCACGCCTGGACAAACGGATCGGCGGCCGCCGCGGGTGCGCCGGCCGCCGATGGCTCAGGGCGCCAGTTGCCGCGCCAGGTCCCGCACGCGCTGGCGGAGGAAGGCCGCCACCTCGCTGCCCGGTTGCTGCAGGCCGAGGAATTCCAGCAGCGGGTCTTCCACCGCGGTGCGGATACCGCTCAGTTCCTCCAGCACCGCCAGGCCGCAGAAGGGCACGTAGGCTTCGGCGTAGCCGCCCTCGTGGACCAGCACCAGGCGCCCGTCGCAGAGCTGCTCGGCGGCCTCGCGCAGGCGCGCGGTCATGGCGCGGAACGAGCCGCTGTGCAGCAGCATGCGCGCCAGCGGGTCTACGGCGTTGGCGTCGTAGCCGCAGGCGACGATGATCAGTTGCGGGCGGAAGCGCCGCAGGGCCGGCAGGACGATTTCGTCCAGCGCCTGCAGGTAGGCGTCGTGGCCGCTGCCGGCGGGCAGCGGGACGTTCAGGTTGGCGCCCAGGCCGGCGCCGCGGCCGCGATCGGCGACGCCGCCGTAGCCGGGCGGGAAGCAGTTCTCCTGGTGCAGCGAGACGCTCAGCACGTCGCCGCGCTCCTCGTAGATGGCCTGGGTGCCGTTGCCGTGGTGCACGTCCCAGTCCACCACCGCCACCCGCTCGATGCCGTGCCGCGCCCTGGCCGCCTCGATGGCAATGGGGATGTTCGCCAGCATGCAGAAGCCCATGGCCTGGTCGGCCAGGCAGTGGTGGCCCGGCGGGCGCGACAGCGAGTAGGCGTTGTCCGCCTCGCCGCGCAGCACGCAGTCCACCGCGACCATGGCCATGCCGGCGGAGAGCCGGGCGATCTCGTAGCTGCCCGGGCCGATGGGCGCGTGGTCGCCCAGCTCGCCGCCGCCGGCGTCGCTCAGGGCCTTGAAGCGCTGCAGGTAGTGCTCCGGGTGGACGCGCAGCAGGTCCTGCTCGCTGGCCGGCTCGGCGCTGCGCAGGTCCAGCTGGCGGGTGAGGCCGGAAACGTCCATCAGGTTCTTCAGGCGCCGTTTGCTTTCCGGCGACTCGGCATGGCCGCCGCCGGCCGGCGGCTGCACCCAGCCGCCCACGGGCAGGAACAGGGCGTGCTGGCTGGCGCTGTGCCAGAGGCTCAGCTCATCGAAGAAGAATGCGGTGCGTCGGGTCATGGAAGGCTCCATTCATAGGTGTTCATAGGGGTTGCGCAGTGGCGGCCGCCGCGCGCGGGCGGCTGCCGAGGATCAGCGGCAGGGACAGCGCGGTGAGCGCGGCGGCGCCCAGCAGCAGGCCGTGGAAGCCGCCGTCGGCGCCGATCAACCGCCCGCCGAGGGCCGGGCCCAGAGCCAGGCCGGCGCCTATCACCAGGTTGCTCAGGCTCATCAGCCGGCCGCTGGCGTCCAGCTCGGCGAGGCAGGCGAGGATGAAGGGCAGGGCGTAGGTCCAGGTGAACTTGAAAAGCAGGGCGGCCAGGGCGAAGCGCGCCAGGCCCGGGGCGCCGAGCAGCAGGAGGATGGCCAGGGCCATCAGCGCGAAGCCGGCGGCCAACTGGCCCTCGCGGCGCCAGCGCTCGCCCGCCAGGCTGGCGCAGGTGGCGCCGGCGATGCCGGCCAGGGTGGCCACGGCCAGCACCTCGCCGCCGAGGGTGGCGGCCAGCCCGGCGCGTTCGCCGATGGCGCCGACGAAGGTCCAGACCGCGCTCAGGGCGATGTAGAAACCGAGCAGGCCGAGGATGGCGGCGGCGATCTTCCAGCGCGGCGCCTCGACGGTCCTGCGCGGGCCGGCGGCGGCCATGGCGCCGCTCGGCAGGGCGCGCACCAGCGGCAGCGCCAGCAGCATCAGCGCGGCCAGGGCCAGGTAGCCGGCGCCCAGGCCGTAGGCCTGGTACAGGCGCGGCAACACGGCCAGGCCGACGGCGCCGAGCACCAGTTGGCCCAGCACCCAGATGCCATAGGCGCGGCTGGGGTTGGGCATGCCGGCGGCGCAGGACAGGCAGAGGATCATCAGCGAGCCGCCGCAGAAGGCGCTGAGGGCGCGCAGCACGAGCAGCGCCTGGTAGCCGCCGGCGTTCGCCGAGGCCAGGTTGGCGAGGATGAAGCCCAGCGCCGCCAGCAGCCCGGCCAGGCGCCAGTCCACGCGCCTGAGCCAGAACAGCGAGGGCAGGGTGGCCAGGCTCATGGCGCCCAGCTCGACGGCGAACAGGTCGCCGATGCGCGCCGGCTCCAGGTGCATCTGGGCGGCCAACTGGCTGGCGATGGCCGGAGCGGTGAGCAGCACCGCGGGGGTGATGGCGGCGAACAGCACCACGGCCGCCAGCAGGGCCGGCGAGGGAATGCGCGGAACAGTCATGGCGGCGACCTCAGAAGGCGTGGACGAAGCGCAGCAGCAGGTTGTCCTGGGCATACGCGTTGGCGGTGGAGACATTGCGGGTGAGGCCGAGCAGCACCTGGTTGCGCTTGTCCAGCCAGTGGCCGACCTCGAAACCGGCCTGGGTGTAGCGCTGGTGGCTGTCGTCGATGTCGTGGCCGCCCAGGCGCAGGGCGCCGCCGTCGGCGGCGATCAGGCGCAGCGCGGCATAGGTGGCGGGGGTGAAGTCGTAGGAGGCGAAGGCCTGCAGGCGGTACAGCGGCTTCTGTTCGAGGGTGGCGCCGAGGTAGTCGTCGTTGTTGCCGTAGAGCTGGGCTTCGAGGTTGGCCTCCAGCACCCAGTTCTCGCCCACGCCGCGGGTGTAGTTGTAGTTCAGGTGCAGGGCCCAGCGGTTGGCGCCGGGCGACACGCCCGGGTCCTTGGCGTGGTATTCGCCCAGCGGCAGGCTGACCAGGGCCAGCAGGCCGCTGTAGGTGCGCGTCTGCGGCTCGTCGATGAAGAACAGCGTGCCGCCCACCTGCGGGTCGCCCACCCCGCGTTCGCGGCTGCGTTCGGCGGCGCCGGGGCCGCGCGCCTCGATGTCGGCGTAGGGCACGATGAACTGCGGCGTGCACAGGCGCCCGCAGATGTCGCTGAACCACAGCTGGCGATAGGCCAGGGCATTCACCTTGAGGTCGGCCTTGCCGCTGCTGTCCGCCGCGCCGTGGTAGTCGTCGGAGCGCGTCAGCGGCAGGTAGGTCACCCCCAGGCTGGTGCCCACGGGGGCGGAAAAGAAGTCGCGGGCGTTGAGGTCGGCGGCCTGGGCCGGGCTGAGGTACAGCGCGCCAAGGGCGCAGAGCGAAAGGCTTCGGTGCAGCTTCATGGTGGTTTTCTTCTTCTGTCGGTGAGGCGGGCGAAAGCCTCCCCTGGCGCCGCGCGCGGACGCGGCGTCGGGATGTGGAGGCGTTGGGGGAAATGCGGCCGGCTATCAGCCGGGCGGGTGGTGCAGCAGCTGGGCGATGCCGGCCTTGCCGTTGACGCCGAGCTTGCTGTAGATGCTGCGGATGTGGTGGCGCACGGTGTTCGGCGCCAGGCCCAGGTCGCGGGCGATTTCCTTATAGGTGCTGCCCAGGCCGAAGCGCTGCGCCACCTCGGCCTCGCGGGTGCTCAGGCGGGCCATGGCCGGGCACAGGCGGGCGCTGAGCAGCAGCAGGTCGTGCACGGCGGTGGCCTGCAGTTGCAGGTGCTGGCCGCTGTAGCCGGCGGCCGGGTCGACCTCTGCCGGCAGGCGCGGGCCGGTCCAGCGCGGCCATTCGCGCAGCAGCAGCTCGACGAAGCCGCGCTCGGCATAGTGCAGCAGGCCATGCCGGTCGCACACCGCCAGGGCCAGCGGGTTGGGCGCGTCCAGGCGCTCGCGCAGGGCCACCAGGGCGCGGATCTGGTTGGCCCCTTCGGCGGCCACCAGGTGCGGCATCATCTGGTCCACCAGGAAGCGCTCGCTGGCGTCGAAGGGGCGCGCGCCGGCGCGGCGGTACAGGCTCAGGTGCAGGCTGAGCTGGGTGCGCGGGTCGATGTGGATGATGCAGAGGAATTCGCCGAAGCCGTGGCGCTCGGCCAGCCAGCGCAGGCCGGGGGTGCAGTCGGCGGCGTGGGTGTCGATGCGCACCGAGTGGCCGGGCGTGGCGTAGACGCGCTTGACGGTGATGTCCTGGTGGCGGATTGCCTGCCAGTCCTCCAGGTAGCTGTCCGGCAGCCGGTAGAGGTGGCTGCTATGTTCCAGCGGCAGGCCGTCGACCAGGGCCGCGCGGCCCCACCAGGCCATGTCAAAGTCCAGCAACTGCTGCAGGCGGCCCATGGCGGCGGCGTGGAAGCCGGGCAGCGCGCATTCCTGGGCCAGGCGCTGGAGGTCCAGGACCAGGGCGTTGAATTCGCTGAAGCGCTGGGCGCCGAAGGACAGGTCGAGGGTGCTGCTCATGGGGTTCCCCTGCTGCGACTTTAGTTGTTGTTGTCAGTCATCAGTGAGCGGCCGGGTGTCGGGACGACAGGGCAGGGCCTGGGGCTGAGTATCCGCATCGCGGCGCGCGCGCACCATCCTGCAGATGCAGGATGGGCGGGTGGTTCAGGCCAGCGCGGCACTGCTTTCCGGGAGGGTGGCGCCGCCGTCCACCACCAGCGTCTGGCCGGTGATGTAGGCGGCGGCGTCGGAGGCGAGGAAGAGCATGGCGTTGGCGATGTCCGCCGGCTGGCCGAGGCGGCCCAGGGGGATGCCGGCGGCGATGCGCGCTTCCAGTGCTGCGTCGCCCAGGTTGGCCATGGCCGGGGTATGGATCATCCCCGGCTCCACGCCGTTGACGCGGATGTTGCGTGGCGCCAGTTCCAGCGCGGCGTTGCGGATGAAGCCGTTGACCCCGGCCTTGGACGCCGCGTAGTGGTTCAGCCCCGGGTAGGCCACCCGGTTGCCTGTGACCGAGGAGGTGGCCAGCACGCAGCCGCCGCCGCGCGCGGCGAATAGCGGCAGGGCGGCCTGGGTCAGCCAGAACAGCGCGCCCAGGTTCACCGCCAGGGTGCGTTGCAGCAGCTGTGGGGTGATGGCGGCGAAATCGGTCAGCGGGAAGTAGGCGGCGTTGTGCACCAGCACGTCCAGGCCATCGAGCCCGGCGAGGGCGGTGGCGATGGCCGGTGGATCGGCCAGGTCCACGGCCAGCGCCCGTACCTCGCGGCCCTGGTTGCGCAGTTCGCTGGCCAGGGCTGCGACGGCCTGCTCCTGGCGGTCGAGCAGCAGCAGCGAGGCGCCGGCTGTGGCGAAGCCCTCGGCGATGCGGCGGCCGATGCCCTGGGCCGCGCCGGTGACCAGCACGCGCCGGCCGCTGAAGTCGAAGCGCGTCATGGCTGGTTCTCCATGCGTTCGAAGGCGAGGGTGGGCAGGTCCACCACGCTGGCACCGCCGTCGGCCACCAGGCAGGCGCCGGTGACGATGGCCGCCGCCTCGCTGGTGAGGAACTGGCACAGCCCGGCGATCTCGTCTGCCGTGGCTGGGCGGCGCAGCGGCACCTCGGCGGTGGCCCGCGCGTAGGCGGCGTCCAGGCTTTCGCCATGGTGCTGCATCAATGGCTGCATCTCGGCGTCGGCCATGGGCGTGCGCACCCAGCCGGGGCACAGGGCGTTGACGCGCACACCGCGCGGGCCATAGTCCCGCGCCAGGGAGCGCATCAGCCCGAGCAGCGCGTGCTTGGCGACGGTGTAGCCGCACACGCCGGGCCCGGCCACCAGGGAAGCGATGGAGCCCACCAGCACCATGTTGCCGCGCCGTTCCAGCAGCGATGGCAGGCAGGCGCGGGCGCTGGCGAAGGCGCTGTCGAGGTTGCCGCGCAGGGCGTCGCGCCAGGCCTGGTCGCTGGTCTCGCCGGCCGCGCCCAGGCCGTGGCCGCCGGCGCAGGCGACCAGCACGTCGATGCCGCCGAAGGCCGCCTCGATGCGCTGCACGAAGCCCTGCCAGGTTTCGCCGTCGGCGGCGTCGCCGGCCAGCACCAGGCCGCCGCACCGGGCGGCGACCTGTTCCAGGGCCTCGCGGCGGCGGCCGATCAGCACCACCTTGTCGCCGGCTTCGGCGAAGCGCCGCGCGCAGGCCGCGCCTATGCCGGTGCCGGCGCCGGTGATGACGACGACGCGGCCGCTCACGGGTACACCGTGCGGTTGAGTTCGTCGCAGTAGGAGGCGACCGGGAAGTTGGACAGCTCGTCGAAGCCGCTGCCGGCGTAGCCGAAGATCTTGCCGTCGCTGCGATGCTGCTGCAGGTCGATCATCACCAGGCCGAGGGTGGGGACGATCTTCTCGCGCCAGACGAACAGGTACAGCTGCTCGGCGACCTTGTAGTAGTGGCAGCGGTCGGTGTCGCACAGCCCGGCCTCGACGCCGGCCAGGCACTGCCAGGTGTAGAAGCCGTCGTTCAGGTAGATGTGTTCGTAGACCTCGGTGGGGCTGTAGCGGTAGCGGTTGCGCAGGCCCACCAGTTCGCTGCTCGGCGCGTGCGGGCAGGCGCCTTGCTGCCAGGGGCGGTCGAGGCTGCCGTGGAGGATCTGCACCTGCACGCCGGTCAGTTCCTTGCCGGCCAGGGCGCGGGCGTAGAGGCCTTCGCCGGTCTCGGCTGCGCCGGGCAGCTGGCCGAGCACGGCGGTGAAGGACTGGCTGTGGCGGTCCAGCACCAGGCTGACCGACCAGGCCTGGCCGTCCTCGCGCTTGATGAAGTCGACCAGCACGATGCCGGGGCGCACCGAGGTGGCGCGGTAGGCCGCCTCGCCCGCGGAGTGGCCGTCGGCGGCGCGCCAGCGGGTGGTCTCGGCGTCGAACTGGTGCTCGATGCGCCAGCCGTTGGCGAAGTGCAGCTCCAGGCGCTGCCCGGCGAGGTCGGCCAGGCGCGGCAGGATGAAGGCCTCGGGGGCGAAACCCTCGGCGAGGGCGCCGACGGTGATCCAGTCGGAAGAAGCGGTCATGGGGGGACTCCTGTGTTGGTGGAGCCCCCATGCTGCGCGGCGGGGCGCACGGGGAACATCAACCGGATGGTTGACCCAGGAACAGCCGCGCCAGCAGCTCGGTGCGGCTGGCCACGCCGGCCTTGCGGAACAGGTGGATGAGGTGCGTCTTCACCGTGGCCAGGCCCAGGCCGAGCTGGCGCGCCAGGTCCTTGTTGCTGGCGCCGTCGCGCAGCAGCAGGGCGATCTCGCGTTCGCGCGGGGTGAGTTGGGCGAGGGCGTCGTGGCTGCGGGGCAGGGCCTGGGCGGCCAGCTCCAGCAGCCCCTGCAAGGCCCGCAGGCGGTCGAGTTCATCGCTGGAGAAGGGCGCTTCGCCAACGCGCCGTAGCAGCGAAAGCCCGGCCAGCGGGCGGCCGCGGTCGGCGGCGATGACTTCCACCACGTCGATCACCCCGTGCCGGCGCAGGAAGCCGTGGTAGCGCTCGCGCTGGTCGCCGGGCTGCTGCGCCATGCCCACCGCCAGCGGCACCACCGGCAGGCCGGTGGCCAGGCAGGCGCCGGGGCGCAGCGGGTCGAGGCGGTGGTAGTGGTCGAGGTAGTCGGCGTGCATCTGCCGGCCCATGCCGAGCAACTGGAAGTCGCAGGCCTGCAGGTCGGCGTCGATGCGGTAGAAGGCGGCGCGGGTGGCGGGGACCAGTTGGTGGAAGGCTTGCAGGCAGCGTTGGCCGATTTGTTCGGGGGTGGGCATGGGCTGGGTCCTGCGTGGGGGTGGGGGGAGGTACCTGAGGGTAGCTTGTTTTCCCTCTCCCTAACCCTCTCCCTGAAGGGAGAGGGGACCGTTGGGCAGGGTTGGATGTTCTGGCGTCAGCCGGCAACGCCAAATGTTTCCGGCTGAAACCAGGCCTCCTCTCGGCACGGGCTAGCTCCCTCTCCCTTCAGGGCGGGGCGCGCAGCCGAGGGTTGGGGAGAGGGTGCTCTTCAGGCTTCCGAACCAGCCCTCAAACCACCGCGTAGTAATGCTTCACGAACCCCTCCCCCAACACCTCCCAAAGCACCTGCGTGCCCTTGGTCACGAACCAGCTGTCCCCGGTCTTGTACAACTGGCTCTGCCCGGTGGCCTCGTCGGTCAGCCGTACCTCGCCGCTGACCACCGTGGCCTGTTCGTTGAAGGGATAGGTCATGCGGAACTTGCCGCCGGTGGTGCCGAAGTAGGCGGCGCTGACCGGGTCGGTGGGGGCGCCGGCGGTCATCTTGCCGAAGGCGCGGACCTCGCCTTCGAGGATTTCCGAGCCGAGGTCGGCCACGGTGCCCCAGGCGTCCAGTTGGTCGAGGGTGATGCCTTGCCTGATGGGGGTGAGTGCCATGTGCTTGCTCCTGTGCAAGTGAGTGGAAAGCGGGTTCAGCGGCGCCCGGACCAGTAGCCGGACACCTGGTGCCAGGTCTTGCCGGCGCTGAGCAGCAGCGGGCGGAACTGGTCCTTGCCGTGGACGCGGATGCGCCGCACCGAGCTGATCAGGTCGTAGCGCGCCGAGCCTTCGCTCATGCCCTCGGCCAGCACCTTGCAGATGATGTGGCTGGGGGTGACGCCGAAGCCGGAGTAGCCCTGCACGAAGAAGGCGTTGGGGCGGCCGGGCAGGGCGCCGATCTGCGGGAACAGGTTGGGGCTGCAGGCCATGGGGCCGCCCCAGGCCAGGTCGATCTTCACGTTTTCCAGGTAGGGGAAGATCTTCAGCATCAGCGCCCGGTTCCAGGCCTTGAGGTCGCGCGGGATGTGCTCGATGAAGGGCGTGGCGGCGCCGAACAGCAGGCGGTTCTCGCGGGTCACGCGGTAGTAGTCGATGACCGGGCGGATGTCGCTGTAGGCGCCGCGGATCGGGCTGATGCGCTGGATGAGTTCGTCCGACAGCGGCTCGGTCATCATCTGGAAGGCGTAGGTGTTGATGGTGCTCTTGTGCAGCTCCGGCTCCAGCTTGTTGAGGAAGCTGTCGCAGGCCCAGAGCAGCTTGCCGGCCTTCACCGAGCCCTTGGCGGTGCGCACGCTGATGCGCTCGCCGTAGGTCACGTCCAGCGCCGGGCTGTACTCGAAGATCTTCACCCCGTGGCTGGCCAGGGCCTTGGCCTCGCCGAGCAGCAGGTTGAGCGAGTGCACGTGGCCGCCGCCCATGTGCAGCAGGGCGCTGGAGTAGGCGTCGGAGCCGATGATCTGGCGCACTTCGGAGCCGTCCAGGTAGCGGATCTCGTGGGTGGAGTTCAGCGACTTGAACTCCTTCTCCCAGGCCCGCAGGGTCTTCGCCTGGCGGGCGTTGAAGCCCATGTAGCCGTAGCCGTGGCAGAAGTCGGCGTCGATGCCGTACTTCTGGATGCGGCCCTTGATGATGTCGGCGCCCAGGTCGCTGATCTCGAAGATCTGCCGCAGGCCGTCCTCGCCGACGTCTTTCCTGATCTTCTCCAGGTCGTGGCCGATGCCGGCCATGATCTGCCCGCCGTTGCGCCCGGTGCCGCCGAAGCCGAGGTAGCGCGCCTCCAGCACGACGATGTTGGCGATGCCCTTCTCGGCCAGCTCCAGGGCGGTGTTGATGCCGGAGAAGCCGCCGCCGATCACGACGACGTCGGCCTCCAGGTCCGCCTCCAGGGAGGGGAAGGACAGGTCGTATTTCTTGGTCGCGGTGTAGTAGGTGGGGGTCTCGATGTTGATCATGACTGCAGCCTGGAACCGGAGGGAAAAGGGCGCGGCCGCTGCCGCGCGGATGGCCCTATTAGGGGCCGCGGCGCCCATTCCTGTCTTGACCCTGGCTGCCCGGCCACTTGTCCGGGACTGACAGCGGCGGCTCAGTCGGCCAGCAGTTGGCGCACGCGCTCGACGGCGGCGCGGGCGCAGAGCATGTCCTGCGCTTCGGAGGCGCCGGAGACGCCGACCGCGCCGATGACCACCTCGCCCAGGCGCAGCGGCTCGCCGCCGCCGAACAGCACCAGCCCGGTCTGCAGCGGCAGGCCCTGGCGCACGGTGGGCGCGCTCTGTTCCAGGTAGGCCTGCCAGTCGCCGGTGGGTTTGTCGAAGGCGGCGGCGGTGCCGGCTTTCTTCAGGGCGATTTCGCGGCACGGCTGCGCGGCGCCGTCCATGTGCGCGGTGAGCACCGGCAGGCCGCTGGCGTCGACCAGCGCGATGCTGAGCCGCAGGCCCAGTTCCTCGGCGCGCGCGAGCGCGGCCTGCAGCGCCTGCTGGGCGAGGTTGAGGGTGAGGTGTGCCTGCTGGCGGACGAGTGCGGTCATCGAGGGGACTCCGAGTGGGAAGGTGGCGGGGCGGATCATGACCGAAAGGGGGCGGGGCTTTGCAAGGGCCAGGAAAATCCTTGCCTGGGCGCCGCCCGCCAGCCGCGCCTTCCCGCGCGGGCCTGGCGGGCGGCGGGGGCCTCAGTACACCGAGGGGGCGGACGGGGCCTGGGGCTGGGCGCCGCCCTTGAACTTGCCGGCCAGTTCGCGCAGCGAGCGCATCAGCAGGCTGGTGTCCACGCCCACGGCGACGAACTTCGCGCCCAGCTCCAGGTAGCGCCGCGCCAGCTTCTCGTCGGCGCTGAGGATGCCGGCGGCCTTGCCGGCGCGCTGGATACGGGCGATGGCGTCTTCGATGGCGGCCTGCACTTCCGGGTGCCCGGGGTTGCCGCGCTGGCCCATGGCCGCGCTGAGGTCGGCTGGGCCGATGAACACGCCGTCGACGCCGTCCACCGCGGCGATGGCGTCGAGGTTGGCCAGGCCTTCGAGGTTCTCCACCTGCACCAGCAGGCACATCTGCGCGTCGGCCTCGTCGAGGTAGCCGGGGATGCTGTTCCAGCGCGAGGCCCGGGCCAGGGCGCTGCCCACGCCGCGCACGCCGAACGGCGGGTAGCGCATGGCGCGCACCAGCTCACGGGCCTGCTCGGCGGAATCCACCATGGGCACCAGCAGCGTCTGCGCGCCTATGTCGAGCAGTTGCTTGATCAGCGCCGTGTCGCCGACCACCGGACGGATGATCGGCTGCACCGGGTAGGGCGCCACCGCCTGCAACTGGCCGAGCAGGCTGCGCAGGTCGTTGGGCGCGTGCTCGCCGTCGATCAGCAGCCAGTCGAAGCCGGCGTTGGCCGCCAGCTCGGCGCAGTAGGGATCGGCCAGGCCGAGCCAGAGGCCGATCTGGGCTTCGCCGGATTGCAGGCGTTGTTTGAAGGTATTGAAGGGGGGGGGCATGGGAGGTCCTTGGTGGAAGGCTGAAGCTGGAAGCTAGAAGCTAGAAGCTAGAAGCCGGAGCCGCTCTGACTTCCAGCTTCAGGCTTCCAGCTTCCAACTTCCAGCTCAAACTCATCCAAACCGGCAAGAAATACTGCCGAGCTGATCGTAATCGACGTGGAAGGTATCGCCGGGCGCCGCCGCCACCGGGCGGGTGAAGGAGCCGCCGAGGATCACCTGGCCGGGTTCCAGGGTGACGTCGTAGGGGGCCAGCTTGTTGGCCAGCCAGGCCACGCCCTTGGCCGGGTGGTTGAGCACCGCGGCGGAGACGCCGGATTCCTCGATCACGCCGTTGCGGTAGAGGATCGCCGGCACGCGGCGCAGGTCGATCTCGGTCGGGCGCACCGCGCGGCCGCCCATGACCACGCCGGCGTTGGCGGCGTTGTCGGAGATGGTGTCGAAGACCTTGCGGGTGACCTTGGTCTGCGGGTCCACCTGCTGGATGCGCGCGTCGATGATCTCCAGCGCCGGGATCACCCACTCGGTGGCCTCCAGCACGTCGAACAGGGTGACGTTCGGCCCCTTCAGCGGCTTGCCGAGGATGAACGCCAGCTCTACTTCCACCCGCGGCACGATGAAGCGCTCGAAGGGGATGTCGCTGCCTTCGTCGAAGAACATGTCGTCCAGCAGGGCGCCGTAGTCCGGCTCGGTGATGTTCGACGAGACCTGCATGGCCCGCGAGGTCAGGCCGATCTTGTGGCCCTTGAGCACGCGGCCATTGGCTATCTTCTGAGCCACCCAGGCGCGCTGGATGGCGTAGGCGTCCTCGATGGCGATGTCCGGGTAGTCGAGGGAGAACTGCCGCACCTGCTGGCGCGAACGCTCGGCGGCGTCGAGGCGGGCGGCGGCTTCCTGGATGAGGCTGGAGTCGAGCATGGCGATATCTCTTTAGCGGGGGTTGACCACGGCGGCCGGGGTGCGCAGGACCAGGGCGGCGCCGAGGGCGATGAGGATGGCCAGCAGGTACAGGGCCAGGCTGGAGCTGTGGGTGGTGTCGCGCATCCAGCCGATGAAGTAGGGCGCGGCGAAGGCGGCGATGCTGCCGAAGGAGCTGATCAGGGCGATGCCGGCGGCCTGGGCGCGGTCGGCGAGGAAGGCCGGCGGCAGTTGCCAGAACATCGGCAGCGCGGCGCTGGCGCCCATGCCGGCGAGCACCAGCCCGGCCAGCACCAGCCACGCGCTGCCTGGCGCGAGGCCCGTCAGGGCCAGGCCGGCGGCGGCCAGCAGCAGCGGCACGGCGAGGTGCCAGCGGCGCTCGCGGCGGCGGTCGGAGGAGCGCCCCAGGGCGATCATGAACACGCAGCCGGCGAGGTACGGCAGGGCGCTGAGCAGGCCGACGCGGCCGTCGGAGCCGATGCCGGCGCCGTGGATCAGGCTGGGCATCCAGAACGCCAGGGTGTTCACCGCCAGCATCACCGCGAAGTAGATGGCCACCAGCAGCCAGACCTGACGGTCGCGGAAGATGCCGGCGAGGGAGGTGATCTGCTTGCGCTGTTCCTCGCCCTGCATCTCTTCGCGCAGGCCGGCCTTCTGCTCGTCGCTGAGCCAGGTCACGCGTTCGAAGCTCTCCGGCAGGCGGCGCCAGACCAGCAGGCCGAGCAGCACCACTGGCAGGCCCTCGGCGAGGAACATCCACTGCCAGCCGCGCAGCCCGAGGAAGTCGTGGAAGCCCTCGAGGATGCCGCCGGACAGCGGCCCGCCGATCACCCCGGCCATGGGCACGGCGATGGCGAACAGCGCGGTGACGCCGGCGCGGCGGCGCGCCGGGAACCAGCGGTTGATGTAGACCAGGATGCCGGGGAAGAAGCCGGCCTCGGCCACCCCCAGCAGCAGGCGCAGGCTGTAGAAGCCGGCCGCGCTCTGCACCAGTAGCATGGCGGTGGACAGCAGGCCCCAGGTGACCATCAGGAAGGCGATCCAGCGGCGCGGGCCGACGCGCTCCAGCATCAGGTTGCTGGGCACGCCGAACAGCGCGTAGGCGACGAAGAACAGCCCGGCGCCCAGGCCGTAGACGGTGTCGCTGAAGTGCAGGTCGGCGCTCATCTGCAGCTTGGCGAAGCCGATGTTGATGCGGTCCAGGTGGGCGAAGACGTAGCAGATCAGCAGCAGCGGCATCAGGCGCCAGACCACGCGGGCGTGGGTGGCGTCGCTGCCGGCGGGCAGGGTGGCGGAGGATAGGGTGGCGGTGCTCATGGTCTTGTCTTTGTTCTGCGAGTGGCCGGGGGCGCGGCGGGCTTCAGCCCGCCTGGCCGTTGAGGAAGGCGTGGACGTTGTTCTGCTTGTAGTTGAGCTCGGCGTTCAGCTCGCTCATCTCGAAGGACAACGCCAGCAGCCGGCGCGCCTGGAGGTCGGCGAAGTGCGCCTTGATCACCTCGAACAGCGCGTCGGCGACCTGCCTGCGGGTGGCCAGGTCGCGCCCGGCGCCCACCTTCAGGCTCATGTGGACGAAGGCGTAGTCGTGCGCGCCGTCGGCCATGCGCCAGGTGTCCAGGCGCACGGCGCGGCTGCGGATGCCGCCGAGCGGGAACACCCCGCTCGCGCCGAGGCAGGCGTGGACCTTCTCGAACAGGCCGGGCAGGTCGGCCTCGGCTTCGATGTTGTGCGTGTACTCGGCGATGAAGTGCGGCATGGCGGGCTCCTCAGAGGCGGCTGGCGGACGGGTTGCCGGCGGGGTTGGAGGCCTGGGCGGCGGGGATCGCCGAACCGTCCTGCGGGGTGACCGGGAACAGGGCGTTGATCTGCCCGGTGCCGGAGGAGCCGAAGTAGGGCGTGACCACCTCGGCCTTGCCGTCATAGTCCGACCAGCCCAGCGCGCCGAGGAGCATGGCGGTGTCGTGCATGAAGCCTTCGCCGTGGCCCTTGGCCGCGTACTCCGGGAGCATGCCGCAGAAGGCCTGCCAGTCGCCGCGCTGCCACATCCGCACCACCTCGTGGTCGAGGGTTTCCAGGAAGGGGCTCCAGACCTTGTCGGCGAATTCCGGAGCCTGGCCGTTCTGGGCGAAGCGGTGGGTCAGCGAGCCGCTGGCGAGGAAGGCCACGGTGCCGTCGTAGTGCTCTTCCACCGCCTTGCGCATGGCCCAGCCCAGGCGCGCGCTGTCGTTGAGGTAGTGCACGGTGCACAGCGCCGAGACCGAGACCACCTTGAAGTGCCGGTCGGCGTTCATGTAGCGCATCGGCACCAGGGTGCCGTACTCCGGGCCGAGGGTGGTGGCGTCGTGGGCCAGCACGTCCACGTCCATGGCGTTGCAGCCCTCGGCGAGGATGCGCCCCAGCTCCGGGTTGCCGGGGAACTCGTACTCCATGTTGGCGATGAAGTGCGGCAGCTCGTTGCTGGTGTACAGCCCCTGGAAGTGCGGCGCGCAGTTGATGTGGTAGCCGGCGTTGACCAGCCAGTGGGTGTCGAACACCACGATGGTGTCCACCCCCAGCTCACGGCAGCGGCGGCCGATTTCCTTGTGGCCGTCGATCGCCGCCTGGCGGCAACCCTGGCGCGGGCCGGGCAGTTCGGAGAGGTACAGCGAGGGAACGTGGGTGATCTTGGCAGCCAGAGCGAGTTTGCCCATGGTGGTTCTCCTGGTGCGGGGCGCCTGCGCTGGGGCGCCCGGATTCTTGTGATTGTGGCTGCACGCCGGCGATGCAGGCGGCCTGGGCGGCCGCTCTCATCGGGCCGCCTTTTTACACGCCCCAGCGGGGGATGTGGTGGCTGCCCATGGAAATGCACACGTTCTTGATCTCGGCGAAGACCTCGAAGCTGTACTCGCCGCCCTCGCGGCCGGTGCCCGAGCCCTTCACCCCGCCGAACGGCTGGCGCAGGTCGCGCACGTTCTGGCTGTTGATGAATACCATGCCGGCCTCGATGCCGCGCGCCAGGCGGTGGGCCTTGCCGATGTCCTGGGTCCAGATGTAGGAGGCCAGGCCGTATTCGGTGTCGTTGGCCAGGCGCAGGGCCTCGGCCTCGTCCTTGAACTTCAGCAGGCAGACCACCGGGCCGAAGATTTCTTCCTGGGCGATGCGCATGCGGTTGTCCACGTCGGCGAACACCGTGGGCTGCACGAACTGCCCGCGGGCCAGGTGCGCCGGCAGGTTGGCCGGGCGCTCCAGGCCGCCGGCGACCAGGCGCGCGCCTTCTTCCATGCCGATGCGGATGTAGCCGGTGACCTTGTCGTAGTGCTGCTGGGTGATCATCGAGCCGACCTGGGTCTTCGCATCCTGCGGGTCGCCGACGATCAGGCGCTTGGCGCGGGCGGCGAACTCTTCGACGAAACGCTCGTACACGCTCTCCTGGATGAAGATACGGCTGCCGGCGGTGCAGCGCTCACCGTTCAGCGAGAAGATGGTGAAGAGCGCGGCGTCCAGGGCGCGGTCCAGGTCGGCGTCGTCGAAGATCAGCACCGGCGACTTGCCGCCCAGCTCCATGGAGTACTTCTTCAGGCCGGCGGTCTGCATGATCTTCCGGCCGGTGGCGGTGCCGCCGGTGAAGGAGATGGCGCGCACGTCGGGGTGGCGCACCAGGGCGTCGCCGGCGGTGGCGCCATAGCCCTGCACCACGTTGAGCACGCCCGGCGGGATGCCGGCTTCCAGGGCCAGGCGGCCCAGCTCGTTGGCGGTCAAGGGCGACAGTTCGCTCATCTTCAGCACCGCGGTGTTGCCCAGGGCTAGGCAGGGCGCGGTCTTCCAGGTGGCGGTCATGAACGGCACGTTCCACGGCGAGACCAGGCCGCACACCCCCACCGGCTGGTACAGGGTGTAGTTGAGCATCTGGTCGTCCACCGGGTAGCTGTGGCCGTCCATGCGCGTGCAGACCTCGGCGAAGAACTCGAAGTTGTGCGAGGCGCGCGGGATCAGCACGTTGCGCGTCTGGTGGATCGGCAGGCCGGTGTCGAGGGTTTCCAGCTCGGCGAGGTTGGGCACGTTCGCATCGATCAGCTCGCCCAGCTTGCGCATCAGCTTGGCGCGTTCCCTGGCCGGGGTGTTGGCCCATTTCGGGAAGGCTTCCCTGGCCGCGGCAACGGCCATGGCGATTTCCTCGGCGCCGCCGCTGGCGACCTCGGCGATCACTTCGGTGGTGGCCGGGTTGATGGTCTGGAAGACTTCTTTGCTCTCGACCTCGCGGCCGTTGATCCAGTGCTTGATCATGCTTGTATCTCTGTCTCGATTAGGAACGGGCGCGGTTCGCGAAGAACTCGGCCTCGCTGACGATGCGGTTGACCAGGCGGCCGACGCCTTCCACTTCCACCACCACTTCATCGCCCGGCACCACGTCGGCCAGGCCTTCCGGCGTGCCGGTGGCGATCATGTCGCCCGGCTGCAGGGTCATGAAGCTGGAGAAGTATTCGATCAGGTAGGGGATGTCGAAGATCATGTCCGCGGTGGTGCCTTCCTGCTTCAGCTCGCCGTTGACCCAGGTGCGCAGCTTCAGCTTCGACGGGTCGGCCACGTCGGTGGCGTCGACTATCCAGGGGCCGACCGGGGTGGTGGCGTCGCGGTTCTTCACCCGCAGGTTGGGGCGGTAGTAGTTTTCCAGGTAGTCGCGGATGGCGTAGTCGTTGCACACGGTGTAGCCGGCCAGGTAGGCGAGGGCGTCCTCGCGCCTGACGTTGCGCGCCGGCTTGCCGATCACCGCCACCAGCTCGCACTCATAGTGCATGTAGGCGACGTTGTCCGGGCGCCAGGTGACCTGGTTGTGGCCGGTGTAGGTGCCCCTGGACTTGATGAACGCCAGCGGCTCGGTGGGCGCCTTGAAGGCCAGTTCGGCGGCGTGGTCGGCGTAGTTCAGGCCGAGGGCGAACATGCTCCCTTCGGCCGGCGGCAGCCACTGCACCTCGTGCTCGCCGAGCAGGCGGCCATCGGCCAGGCGCACGGCGTTGTCGGCTTCCACGGTCACTGCGTGGATTTCGCCCTGGTAGCGGATGCGTGCGTGTTTCATCTCAGGCTTCCTCCGCCACGACGTGATTGACCAGGCGGCCGAGACCTTCGATCTCCACCACCACCTCGTCGCCCGGCTGCACGTCGACGCGGCCCTCGGGGGTGCCGGTGATGAGCACGTCGCCGGCGTGCAGGGTCATGAACTCGCTGATCTCGGCGATCAGTTTGGGAATGCTGCGCACCAGGTTGGCGGTGCTGTTCTGCTGGCGCACTTCGCCGTTGACCAGCAGGCGCAGCGGCAGGGCGTGCGGGTCGGCGATCTCGTCGCGGCCGACCACTTCGCTGCCCAGCGGGCAGAAGCCGTCGCGGCACTTGGCCTTGACCGCCGGGCGGTAGTAGCTGTCTTCCGGCAGGCTGAACTCGTTGACGATGACGTAGCCGGCCACATAGGCCATGGCCTCGTCCTCGCTGACGCGGCTGGCGTCGCGGCCGAGCACCACGCCCAGGGCCGGGCCCGGCTGCAGGCGCTCGACGCCGGCGGGGAAGACCACCGCCTGGCCGTCGCCGTTGCGGGTGTTCGGCGTCTTGATGAACAGCACCGGCTTGACCGGCGGCTTCTGGTAGGGCGGCTGCTGGAATTCCTCCAGCCGGCTGTGCAACAGGCCCTGGTAGTTCAGCGCGACGCCGAACAGGGTGCCCGTTGCGGCTTCGCTGATAGCGCGACGCATGGCTTCGTTCTCCTGCTTCACCCGGGCCGTGGATACCCAGGTATCGTTAACATCTTAGCGTTATAGTTAATATGTTAACTATGGTCAAGCCTCGTCCATCGGGCCTGGTTTCGCTACGGGCATTGGAGCAGGCGTGCCGGCGTGGGGATTGTCCGGCGCTGCCATGGCCTTGACCGACGCTGCCAGGGCGCCGCGCGGGTCGTCGCAGGGTTTGCCTATGCAGGGGCTATGCTGGTTAAAATCTTTCCTATTTTCAGTCGAGTAGCCCATCTACATGTCCACGCCGCGTCCGTCCCTGACCCTCACCCTGCTGCAGGCCCGCGAGGCCGCCATGGCTTTCTTCCGCCCCTCGCTCAACCAGCACGACCTGACCGAGCAGCAATGGCGCATCGTGCGCATCCTCCGCCAGCAGGGCGAGATGGAGATCTACCAGCTGGCGCAGCAGGCCTGCATCCTCAAGCCGAGCATGACCGGCGTGCTGGCGCGCATGGAGCGCGACGGCCTGGTGCGCCGCTGGAAGTCCGAGCACGACCAGCGCCGCGTGCTGGTGTGCCTGAGCGAGAAGGGCCAGCAGTGCTTCGTGGCCATGAGCGGCGACATGGAGAACAACTACCGGCGTATCCTCGAACAGTTCGGCGAGGACAAGCTGCAGCAATTGCTGGGGCTGCTGGACGAGCTGAAGAAGATCAAGCCCTGAGGCTCTTCGTGTAGGAGCGAGGGGGACGCCTGGTTCTAGCTCGCTCCTACAGTCCCACAGGCAGGTAACCCCATGGCCCGCGCGCCCATCCCCAACATCGACATCGGCCAGGTCTACGACCTGCGCTACAGCGATTCCGAGGTGCACTACGAGGAGTTGGGCAAGCTGGCCGACTTCTTCGGCCGCAACATGCCGGTGCACCGCCACGACCGCTTCTTCCAGGTGCACTACGTCAAAAGCGGCTCGGTGCGCGTGTACCTCGACGAGCAGCTCTACCACCGCCAGGGCCCGCTGTTCTTCCTCACCCCGCCGACCATCCCCCACGCCTTCGTCACCGAGAACGACGCCGACGGCCACGTGCTGACCGTGCGCCAGCAACTGCTCTGGCCGCTGCTGGCGCCGGAACAGGGCCTGGCCGCCGGGCCGGACATCGGCCCGGTGTGCGTGGCCTTCGATCAACTGGACGAGACCTTCGCCGGCGAGGTGGCGCGGGTGGACGGCCTGTTCGAGTTGCTGCGCGAGGAATTCCGCGGCGAACGCCCCGGCCGCGAGCTGGCCCTGGCCGACCTGGTGCGGCTGATCTTCGTCAGCCTGCTGCGCCTGTCGGCGCGTTCGCTCAAGGCGCAGCCGATGCGCCGCGAGGACCTGCGCCTGTTCCAGCGCTTCAACCAGCTGATCGAGCAGCACTACCCCGAGCACTGGCCGCTGACGGCCTACGCCGAGCGCATCGGCGTGACCGAGGCGCGGCTGAACGACATCTGCCGGCGCGTCGCCGGGCTGCCGTCCAAGCGCCTGGTCCACGAACGGCTGATGCAGGAGGCGCGGCGCCTGCTGCTGTTCAGCGGCAGCTCGGTGAACGAGATCTGCTACCAGCTGGGGTTCAAGGACCCGGCCTACTTCAGCCGCTTCTTCGCCCGCAACGCCGGGATGGCGCCGGGGGAGTACCGGCAGCGTAGGGCGGGTGACAAGGAAGAAGCCTGGCGGTAGGTGGGTGCTGCTGCTGCTGGCTTTTCGTAGGAGCGAGCTTGCTCGCGAACAGCGGTGTCAGGTTCGGCAACGGAGCGTAATCGAAGTCCGTAACCCTCTCCCCAGCCCTCTCCCTGAAGGGAGAGGGGGCTTGTCCGTGCCGAGAGGAGGCCTGGAGTCAGCCGGCGATCCCAGTGCTAGCCGGCTGACTCCAGAGCAGCAGCGTCTGCCCAACGGTCCCCTCTCCCTTCAGGGAGAGGGTTAGGGAGAGGGCGCTCTCAAACCCAGCCCCCCATAGCCACCGACGAACCCCGTTCGCGAGCAAGCTCGCTCCTACGAAAGGCATTCCGTTGCCCCGACAGAAAACCCGTGGCTTCCGGTCTTTTGGTTAACTTGTTAACTTTATACTCCGCTCTCACCCGGACCCTCCCATGCCCACCCCAGCCCACCCCCAGCGCCTGATCCTGCCCCTGGCCGCGCTGGTTGCCTTCGCGCCCCTGTCCATCGACACCTACCTCCCCAGCCTGCCGCTGATCGCCGCCGACCTGGCTGCCGGTGCCAGCGAGGTGCAACTGACCATCAGCCTGTTCCTCGCCGGCCTGTGCCTGGGCATGCTGTTCTACGGGCCGCTGTCGGACCGCTTCGGCCGTCGGCGCCTGCTGCTGGGCGGCATCTGCTTGTACCTGCTGGCCACCCTCGGCTGCCTGTTCGCCGGCACGGCTTCGGCGCTGGTCGCCTGGCGTTTCTTCCAGGCCCTGGGCGGGGCAGCGGCCTCGGTGCTGGCGCGGGCCATAGTGCGCGACCTGTTCCCCCTGCAGCAGTCGGCGCGGGTGCTTTCGCTGATGCACCTGGTGACCATGCTCGCCACCCTGGTGGCGCCGCTGCTGGGCAGCCTGCTGGCCCAGGCCGCCGGTTGGCGCGCGGTGTTCGCCGTGCTCTTCGCCTTTGCCGCGCTGTGCCTGCTCACGGCGCTGTGGCGGATTCCCGAGAGCCTGCCGGCGGCGCAGCGTGGGCAGTCGGTGGCGCAGGTGTTCCGCGCCTACGGGCGCATCCTCCTGCAGCCCAGGGCGCTGGGCTACATGCTGTGCATGGGCCTTTCGTTCGGCGGCATGTTCGCCTTCATCACCGCCTCGCCCTTCGTCTACATCGAGCATTTCGGCGTGTCCTCGCAGGCCTATGCCTGGCTGTTCAGCCTGAACATCGCCGGCATCATCCTGGCCACCAGCCTCAATGCGCGCCTGGTGGGGCGGTTCGGGCCGCAGCGGATGCTCGCCTGCGGCGCTGCCGTGGCTGCGCTGTCGGGGCTGCTGCTGTTGGTCTGCGGCTTCACCGGCTGGGGCGGGTTGCCGGCGCTGGTGCTGGGCGTGCTGCTCTACGTCAGCGTCACCGGCCTGCTCGGCGCCAACTGCGTGGCCAGCCTGCTGGCGCTGTTCCCGCGCGAGGCCGGGGCCGCCGCCGGGCTGGCGGTGACCGGGCAGTTCGCCCTGGGCACGGCGTGCAGCGCGCTGGTCGGCGCGCTTTCCGATGGCAGCCCATGGCCGATGTGCCTGGTGGTCGGCGGCGCCGGCATCGGCTGCCTGCTGGCCTTCCTCCTGGCCCGCCGGCACGCCCCGCAGCCCCTGGCGGAAGCGGCCTGAGCTAGGCCGGCTGCTGTTCCGTCCGCGCCGGGCGGCGCAGGCCCTGCCAGGCGCAGTAGGCCAGCAGCAGGGCGCCGGCCGCGGCCATCGCCCAGGGGCCGCCGTAGCGCGCCGCCAGCAGCCCGGCGATCAGGCCGCCGATGGCGTCGAAGCCGAAGCGGGTGGCGGTGTAGATCGACACCACGCGGCCGCGCAGCGCTTCCGGCGCGCTGCTCTGGATGACGATGTTGGTGCCGACGTTGTTCACCGTGACGCCGAAACCCAGCACCGCCATGGCCGCCAGCGACAGCGGCAGATCGCGGCTGAGGGCGAACGCCAGCAGCGCGCCGGCGCTGGCCAGGGCGGAGAGCAGGATGATCCGCGGCAGCCGCGCCGGGTCCTGGTGCTGGGCCAGGAACAGGCTCGACAGCAGCGAGCCGAAGCCGGCCGCGCCCCACAGCCAGCCGAGGGTGCGCGCATCGCCGGCGAAGACGTCGCGGGCGAACACCGGCAGCAGCGCCGCGTAGCTGGAGGCGGTGAGGTTGACCAGCAGCACGCCGAGCATCAGCCGGCGCACGCTCGGGGTGCGCAGGGCGTAGTCCAGGCCCTCGCGGAACACGCTGCCCATGCTGCCGCTGGCGCGCACCCCCGGCGCCAGGCGCACCCGCAGCAGGCCGGCCACCAGCGCCAGGTAGGACAGGGCGTTGAGGGCAAAGCACAGGCTTTCGCTGGTCAGCCCCAGCAGCAGCCCGGCCAGCGGCGGGCCGACGAAGCGCGAGCAGGTGAACAGCGAGGCGTTCAGCGCCAGGGCGTTGGGCAGGTCGGCGCGGTCGTCGACGAAGCGGCTGAGCAGCGACTGCCGCAGCGGCGTGTCGAAGGCGCTGAGCACGCCGAGCAGCGCCGACATGCCGACGATCAGCGCCGGGGTGATCAGCCCGCTGGCGGTCAGCCCGGCCAGGGCCGCGGCCTGCAGGGCCATCAGGCTCTGGCTGGCGAGCAGCAGGCGGCGCTTGTCGTGGCGGTCGATCCAGGCTCCGGCCAGGGGGCCGATGAACAGCTGCGGCAGCAGCGCCACGCAACTGGTGATGCCCAGCAGCGCCGCCGAGCCGGTCAGCCGGTAGACCAGCCAGGCCAGCGCCACCTGCTGGACCCAGGTGCCCAGGGTGGAGACCGCATGGCCGGCGAAGTACAGGCGGAAGTTGCGGTGGCGCAGCGCGCGCAGGCTGTTCGGCCAGGAACGGGAAGCGGACATCGGCGGCTCGCTCGGGCGGAGGGCGAATGAGGGAAGGGCGTCATGATAACGGAAAAATTCCGTCAGAACGTTCAGATGTTAACGAAAGCCGCGCGGCGCCTGGCCCGGCGCCGATTTCGCCGCTTCCAGGGGCCGCTAAATCCCATGAAAAGTGCAATCGAGTCCGCGGAAGTTGCATTCAAGGCGTTGCCGGGCGGCTCCCATAATCGGCCCTGCCACTCTCGCCACGAGAGCCCTGCCGCCCGTCGCCAAGCACTTCGCGACGGCGGCGCGCCTCCAATAACAATCAAGGGCCGCCAAGATGAAAAAGCCAAACCCCCTGCTCGAAGACCTGAAATCCGTCCTGCCCGCCATTGCCGCCAACGCCGCCAAGGCCGAACAGGCGCGCACCGCGCCCGCCGAGAACATCGCCCTGCTCAAGGGCATCGGCATGCACCGCGCCTTCCAGCCCAAGTGCTACGGCGGCATGGAAATCTCCCTGCCCGAGTTCGCCGACTGCGTGGTCGCCCTGGCCGGCGCCTGCGCCAGCACCGCCTGGGCCTTCAGCCTGCTGTGCACCCACAGCCACCAGCTGGCGATGTTCTCCAAGCAACTGCAGGACGAGGTCTGGGGCGAGAACCCCGATGCCACCGCCAGCAGCAGCATCGCGCCGTTCGGGCGCATCCAGGAGGTCGAGGGCGGCATCCTGTTCAACGGCGAGATGGGCTGGAGCAGCGGCAGCGACCACGCCGAATGGGCCATCCTCGGCTGCCGCCGGCAGAACGCCGAGGGCGAGCAGGTGTACTGCTTCGCCGTGCTGCCGCGCAGCGACTACGAGATTCGCGACGACTGGTACGCCGCCGGCATGAAGGGCAGCGGCACCAAGACCCTGGTGGTGAAGGACGCCTTCGTGCCCAACCACCGCATCCAGGCGGCCAAGGACATGATGGAAGGCCGCTCCGCCGGCTTCGGCCTGTACCCCTACAGCAAGATCTTCTACACCCCGTACCGCCCGTACTTCGCCAGCGGCTTCGCCTCCATCGGCCTGGGCATCGCCGAGCGCATGCTGGAAGCCTTCAAGGAGAAGACGCGCAACCGCGTGCGCGCCTACACCGGCGCCAGCGTCGGCACCGCCACCCCGGCGCTGATGCGCCTGGCCGAGTCCACCCACCAGGTGGCCGCCGCCCGCGCCTTCCTCGAGAAGACCTGGCAGGACCACGCCGAGCACGGCGAGCGCCACGAATACCCCAGCCGCGAGACCCTGGCCTTCTGGCGCACCAACCAGGCCTACGCGGTGAAGATGTGCATCCAGGCCGTGGACCGCCTGTTCGAGGCCGCCGGCGGCACCGCCTGGTTCGAGAGCAACGAGATGCAGCGGCTGTTCCGCGACTCGCACATGACCGGCGCCCACGCCTACACCGACTACGACGTCTGCGCGCAGATTCTCGGCCGCGAGCTGATGGGCCTGGAGCCGGACCCGAGCATGGTCTGAGCCACCACGCCCAGCCTGCTCTTCGTAGGAGCGAGCTTGCTCGCGAACCGACCCCGCTGCGGAATCCGTTCGCGAGCAAGAACTAGGCGTCCCCCTCGCTCCTACAAAGTATCGCAACGACTTTCTTCAATCCCGCCGGCCCCGCGCCGGCGCGGAGGAACCGCCATGAACCAGAACAATGAAGCGGGCCTGGACCCGCGTGCCTTCCGCCGTGCCCTGGGCAACTTCGCCACCGGCGTCACCGTGATGACCGCGGCCGCCGACGGCGAGCGCGTCGGCATGACCGCCAACAGCTTCAACTCGGTATCCCTCGACCCGCCGCTGGTGCTCTGGAGCATCGACAAGCGCGCCACCAGCCTGGCGGTGTTCGACAAGGCCAGCCACTACGCGGTGAACGTGCTGGCCGCCGACCAGATCGACCTGTCCAACCAGTTCGCCCGGCCCAGCGCCGACAAGTTCGCCGGCGTGGCCTGCGAGCAGGGCGCCGGCGGCGCACCGCTGCTGCCGGACTGCGCGGCGCGCTTCCAGTGCGAACTGCAGCAGAAGCTCGACGGCGGCGACCACTGGATCCTCATCGGCCGCGTGCTGGCCTTCGACGACCTGGGCCGCGCGCCGCTGCTCTACCACCAGGGCGTGTACTCCAGCGTGCTGCCGCACCCGCGCCTGCGCGAGGCCCAGGCCGGGGTGCCGCGCACCGCCTTCCAGGGCCGCCTGAACCACAACCTCTACTACCTGATGACCCAGGCGCTGCGCTGCTACCAGGCCGACTACCAGCCGCGGCAGCTGGCCAGCGGCCTGCGCACCAGCGAGGCGCGCATGTTGATGGTGATGGAGAAGGACGCCGCCCTGGACACCACGGCGCTGCAGCAACTGGTGGCGATGCCGCTGCGGGAGATCGAGGAGGCCCGCGCCAACCTCGAACGCAAGGGCCTGCTGCAGGTGGGCGAGGACGGCTGCGCGCTGACCGCCGCCGGCATCGACCAGGCCGAGACGCTGTGGAGCATCGCCGAGGAACAGCAGGCCAAGGTCTTCTCGCGCTTCAGCAGCGAGCAGGTAGAGACCTTCAAGACCGTGCTCAGGGGCCTGGCCCAGCCGCTGTAGAAGCTGTCAGAAGCGCTCGTTGGGCAGCAGGTAGCGCCACTGCCCCGGTTCCATCTTGCCCATGGACACGCCGCCCAGGCGCAGGCGGCGGATGCCCACGACCTTCAGGCCGACCTGGCGGCACATGTCGGCGATCTGCCCGGGGCGGAAGCCCTTGCCGGCGAAGCGCAGGCGCGTCTCGTTCTGCCAGCTGACCTTCAGCGCCGGCAGCGGCCGGCCCTGGTACAGCAGGCCGTGGCGCAGGCGCGCCAGGCCGGCGTCATCGAGGCTGCCGGCGACTTCCACCAGGTACTCGTGCTCGATGGTCGCCGCGTCGTCCTGCAGGCGGTGCAGCACGCCGTAGTTCTGGGTGAACACCAGCAGCCCGCTGGCCTGGTCGTCCAGCGGCGTGGTGCTCTGCTGGCGGGCGAAGTGCTTGCTCAGCGGGCGTTGCTCGGCGCTGTCGGCTTCCCAGCGATTGGCCGCCACCAGCAGGCCCAGGGCCTGCTCGGCGGAGTGGCCGGCCGGCTTGTACAGCAGCAGGGTGGCCGGCGGGATCGGCGCCGGGATGGCCCCGGGCAGCAGCTCGACGCGCTGCTCGGCGACGCGGAAATGCGGCTCGTCGACGGGTTGGCCATCCACCGTGACCCAGCCTCCCTCGATGTACAGTTCGGCCTCGCGGCGGGAGCAGGGCAGCAGTTCGGCGAGGCGCTTGGACAGGCGGGTGGTTTCGGTCATGGCAGGGAGTCGGCGGCGGGAAAGGCCGCCATTGTACTCCCCGGCCGGGCGTTCAGGGCGAGACGTCCTCGGCTTCCGGCGGCCGGGCGCCCTCGCGCACCCAGGTCATGAACAGCTGGAAGCCCAGGGCCAGCACCACCGGGCCGATGAACAGGCCGATGATGCCGCCGGTGAGCATCCCGCCCAGGGCGCCGAGGAGGATCACCGGCATCGGCACGGCGACGCCGCGGCCGAGCATCAGCGGCTTGAGCACGTTGTCGGAAAGCCCGGCCAGCACCGTCCAGACGGTGAACACCACTGCGCTGACGGTGCCGTAGTCGCCGCTCCAGAACACGTAGACGATGGCCGGCAGCGAGATCACCGCCACCGGCAACTGGACGATGCCCAGCAGCAGCACGCCGAGGGACAGCAGGCCGGCGGCGGGGATGCCCATGACGATGAAGCCCAGGCCCAGCAGCAGGGTCTGGATGAAGGCCACGCCGACCACGCCCTGGGCCACCGCGCGGATGGTCGCGGTGCTCAGCCGCGCCAGTTCCGGGCCGCGCTCGGGGCCGGAGATGCGCACCGCGATGTCCTCGGCGGTGCGCGCGCCCAGCGGGCCGTAGGCCATGATCACGCAGGCCACCAGGAAGGCGCCGAGGAACTGCAGCAGCTCCATGCCCACGCCGGCGGCCTTGGCCAGCACCGTGCGGGCCACGCCCTGCAGGTGCGGCGCGGCCTGCTGGGCGGCGCCGAGGAAGTCCTCGGCCAGCCGCTGCCAGGCGTTGTAGATGTAGGGCCCCACCAGCGGCCAGCCGGCCACCGCCTCGGACGGCGCCGGGATGCGCAGGCCGCCGGCCTGGAAGCGGTGCGCAAGGTCGGCCACCGAGTCGGCGATGGAGAAGCCGATCAGCACCACCGGCACCAGCAGCAGGGCCAGGCCCACCAGCGCCAGCAGCGTCGCCGCCAGGGCCGGCCGCTGGCCCAGGGCGCGCTGCAACATGCCCTGCAGCGGGTAGAGGGTGACGGCGAGGATCAGCGCCCAGAGCATCAGGTCGAGAAAGGGGTGGAAAATGCGGAAGCAGAACACCGCCAGGAACAGGATGAGCCCGGCGCGTATCAACACGTCCAGCAGGTTGCGCGACAGCACCCGGTCCGCCGATGGCAGCATGGCATCTCTCCTTGGAAAGCCTCGTGGGGTTCCTCAGAGCATTGGCCGTGCGCGGCGGAATGCAAGTCGGGCGGGAGAAATCGCCGGATGTCGTATGAAAGGAGGAGGAGGGTAGGGCTCTTGCTCGCGAACGCCGGGCCAGGGATGGCGGGGTCCGCGAGCAAGCTCGCGCCTACGGGAGGAGCGGGGGGATTACTTCTTGCCGAGGCTGATGTGGCGGCTGGCGGCGCCGTTGGGCTGGCCGGTCACGCCCTTGGCGACTTGCTGGATCTCGCCGCCGGACTTGAGGAAGGCGGCCACCTGGGCTTCCAGGGCCTCGCGGCTGGTCACGGCCGCAGCGGGTTTCGGGGCGGACTTCTGGCGGGAGATGGTTTTGCTGGACATGCTTGCCATTACCTGTTCATTCGCGAAATGGCCGCCCATTGTACAGGAAATGACCGTCCTTCGGGGTGAAAATCGACCGAAGGGCCATTGCAGCGCCATCGCCGGGCCCGCGGCAGGGTGTTAACCTCGGTCGATTCCCGGTCGCCGCGAGCCTTCCATGCCCCTGCTGTCGTCCCGCCAGCGCAATGCCCTGCGCCTGGCCCGGGCCTTCCTCGGCCCCTACCGCTGGCGCGCCCTCGGCGCCCTGCTGGCGCTGCTGTTCACCGCGGCCATCACCCTGTCCCTGGGACAGGGCATCCGCCTGCTGGTGGACCAGGGCTTCGTCACCCAGTCCGAGCACCTGCTCAACCGCTCCATCGGCATTTTCTTCCTGCTGGTGCTGGGCCTGGCGCTGGGCACCTTCGTGCGTTTCTACCTGGTGTCGTGGATCGGCGAGCGCTTCGTCGCCGACATCCGCCAGCGCGTCTTCGACCACCTGATCGAACTGCACCCGGGCTTCTACGAAAGCAACCGCGCCCTGGAAATCCAGTCGCGGCTGACCGCCGACACCACGCTGCTGCAGACGGTGATCGGCTCCTCGCTGTCCATGGCCCTGCGCAACGCCCTGACCCTGGCCGGCGGGGTGATCCTGATGTTCGTCACCAACGCCAAGCTGACCAGCATAGTGGTGGCCTCGCTGCCCCTGGTGATCGCGCCCATCCTCCTGTTCGGCCGCCGCGTGCGCGAGCTGTCGCGGCAGAGCCAGGACCGCGTGGCCGACGTCGGCAGCTACGTCGGCGAGACCCTCGGGCAGATCAAGACGGTGCAGGCCTACAACCACCAGGCCCAGGACCGCGCGCGCTTCGGCCGCACGGTGGAGGCCGCCTTCGGCACCGCGCGCAAGCGCATCCTGCAGCGTTCCTGGCTGGTCAGCGTGGTCATCCTGCTGGTGCTGGGCGCGGTGGGGGTGATGCTGTGGGTCGGCGGCATGGACGTGATCGCCGGGCGCATCAGCCCCGGCGAGCTGGCGGCCTTCGTGTTCTACAGCCTGATCGTCGGCATGGCCTTCGGCACCCTCAGCGAGGTGCTGGGCGAGCTGCAGCGCGCCGCCGGGGCGGCCGAGCGCATCGCCGAGCTGCTGCGCGCGCGCAACCAGATAGTCGCGCCGCAGGAGGGGCTGCTGCGCCTGCCCGAACGCGTGGAGGGGCGCATCGAGCTGCGCGGCCTGCGCTTCGCCTACCCGTCGCGCCCGGAGCACTGGGCCATCGACGGCATCGACCTGGACGTGTGCCCCGGCGAGACCCTCGCCCTGGTCGGCCCTTCCGGCGCCGGCAAGTCCACCCTGTTCGACCTGCTGCTGCGCTTTTTCGACCCGCAGCAGGGCGAGATCCGCATCGACGGCACGCCCATCACCCGCCTCGACCCCGCCGACCTGCGCCGCTGCTTCGCCCTGGTGTCGCAGAACCCGGCGCTGTTCTACGGCACGGTGGACGACAACCTGCGCTACGGCCGCCCCGACGCCAGCGACGAAGCGCTGCGCGCCGCGGCCCGCGCGGCCCATGCCGACGACTTCATCCAGCGCCTGCCCGAGGGCTACCGCACCCACCTGGGCGAGGGTGGCGTGGGGCTGTCCGGCGGCCAGCGCCAGCGCCTGGCGATCGCCCGCGCGCTGCTGGTGGACGCGCCCATCCTGCTGCTCGACGAAGCCACCAGCGCCCTGGACGCCGAGAGCGAGCACCTGATCCAGCAGGCCCTGCCGCAGCTGATGAGCGGGCGCACCACCCTGGTCATCGCCCACCGCCTGGCCACGGTGCTGAACGCCGACCGCATCGCCGTGATCGACCAGGGCCGCCTGCTGGCCCTGGGCACCCACGCCGAGCTGGTGGCCGGCAACCCGCTGTACGCACGCCTGGCGGAATTGCAGTTCGGCCAGGCGCAGAGCGTGTAGAATGCGCGCCTTTTCCCCGGAGTCCCGCACATGGCAGCCATCGGCCGTTTCAATTCCCTGCAGGTGGTCAAGCACACCGAGATCGGCCTGTTCCTCGACGGCGGCCCCCACGGCGAAATCCTCCTGCCCAAGCGCTACATCCCCAAGGACGAGCCCACCGAGCCGGGCGAGTGGCTGAACGTCTTCATCTACCTCGACAGCGAAGACCGCATCATCGCCACCACCCTGAAGCCCAAGGTGCAGGTCGGCGGCTTCGCCAGCCTGAAGGTGGTGGAAGTCAGCCGCGTCGGCCTGTTCCTCGACTGGGGCCTGCCCAAGGACCTGCTGCTGCCGCACTCGGAAGAGAAGCGCCCGCTGCAGGTCGGCGACTACTGCGTGGTGTACTGCTACATCGACGAGCGCACCCGCCGCATCACCGCCACCGCGCGCCTGGACCGCTACCTGGACGACACCGCGGCGCACTACCAGGCGGGCCAGGAAGTGGACCTGCTGGTGGTGGAGCGCACCGACCTTGGTTTCAAGGCCATCATCGACGGCAGGCACTGGGGGCTCATCCACAAGAACGAGCTGTTCAAGTTCGTCCGCGGCGGCATGCGCGAGAAGGGCTACATCAAGGAAGTGCGCGCCGACGGCAAGATCAGCCTGAGCCTGCAGCCGGTCGGCCAGGCCGCCCGCGACGACCTCGGCGAGCGCATCCTCGCCGCCCTGCGCGAGGCCGGCGGCAGCCTGGCGCTGTCCGACAAGAGCCCGCCGGAGGCGATCAGCCGCGAGTTCGGCGTGAGCAAGGGCAATTTCAAGAAAGCCATCGGCGGGCTGTTCAAGCAGGGCCTGATCACCATCCTCGACGACCGCATCGAGCTGCGCTGATTCCACCGGGCCGCAACTGCCCCCGGCAGCCCCGCGGCCGCCCTCGGCGCGATCATCCAGCGGCAGGTCCGGCCGCCACGGTCGCTACATCATGCGTTTGAAGCGGTGCCAGGCCTGTTCCCAGGCCAGCACCCAGCGCGGCATGGGCGCGCCGAAACCGGCCACTTCCAGGCGCGGGTGGTGGCCGACGACCATGTCCAGCAGCGGCTCCTGGTCGGCCCGCACGTCGACGAAGAACACATGCCGGCCGGCGTGTAGCGAAGGCGCGAAGCGCTGTACATCGCCGCTGGGCCGTTGCAGGCCGAAGAAGCTGCCTTCCCACAGGCTGAAGCCCAGCAGCACGGCCGCCAGGAACAGCACCGGAATCCAGCCGGCGGCGCTTTCGCTCCAGCCGGCGAAGTAGCCCAGCGCCAGCACCAGGACCGCCAGGGCGACGCCGATGCCCAGCCCGTACTTGCCGCCGCGCACCAGGTCCTTGCGCATCACGTCCGGCACTTCGTGCAGGTGGCGCTGGTCGAGCTGCGCGTCCTGCTCGCTGAGCACGTGCATCTGCTCCTCGGCGATGCCGTTGGCCTTCAGCTCGCTCTCGACGTTCTCCAGCTCGTCCAGGTCGTTGCTGATGTAGTAGTGCCTGTTCATGGAGCACCTCCAGGTCAGTCCCCCGGCTCCCCCCTCGGCGAACGCTCCGGCGTTCGCGGCAGTTCCACGCGGATCGCCAGGTGTCACTTTTTGAATTTTACCTCCCTGGACGCTCCCGGCCCCCCGGGGCGACGGGCGTAGCGGGCCTTGCCAGGCGCCGGGTAAGGGGCGAGGATGCCAGCTCACGCACAACCGCCAGCCAGGGGCCCAGGGGCATGATCCGCGAGATTCTCAAGATGGGCGACGAACGCTTGCTGCGCGTCGCCCCGCCGGTGCCGGCGCAGATGATCGGCAGCGCCGAACTGCAACGACTGATCGACGACATGTTCGACACCATGCACCACGCCGGCGGCGTAGGCCTGGCCGCGCCGCAGATAGGCGTGGACCTGCAACTGGTGATCTTCGGCTTCGAGCGCAGCGAGCGATATCCGGATGCGCCGGCGATGCCGCCGACCATTCTGCTCAATCCGGTGATCACGCCCTTGGGCGAGGAAATGGAGGAGGGCTGGGAGGGCTGCCTGTCGGTGCCCGGCCTGCGTGGGGCGGTGAACCGCTACAAGCGCATCCGCTACCAGGGCCTGGACCCGCAGGGGCAACCCATCGATCGCACGGTGGAGGGCTTCCATGCCAGGGTGGTGCAGCATGAGTGCGACCACCTGATTGGCCGGCTGTATCCGTCGCGGATCACGGATTTCGGCAAGTTCGGTTTTACCGAGGTGCTGTTCCCGGGGTTGGATCCGAAGGCGGATGATTGAGGGGCCGCCTCCTGGGCATTGGCGTGGCCGGTGAATCCAATCGCGGACAAGGTCCTACCGCATGAGCGAGCACGGCTTTTCGTAGGATGGCGTTGAGCGAAGCGATACCCATCGGCGCAACCGCATGGGTTTCACACGCTCAACCCATCCACCGACCCCCTGAATAATTCGCGGACAACCGCCCCCAAGCGGCCGTCCGCAGCTGCACTCTCAGGACGTTTGCCCGTGACTGCCGAGCAGCGCATTGCCGGATTTCTTCTGCTTCTTCGCCATGCGTTTCTCGTGGGCCGTCTTCAGGGGCTTCTTCTTGCCTTCCTTGTGGGCGTTCAGACCTTTGCTCATGACCGTTACCTCGTGGACTGGGAAGGACTGGCATCCCTGCGGTCGGCGCTCCGTCGGCCCGCAGGCGCGGGCCGGTGCCTCTTCAGCATAGACCTGCCGGGCGCTTCAGGCTTGGCCGCTGAGCCGCTCCAGCTCGCGGCGGACCATGGCCGCGTACTGCGGCGGGCCCAGGCGGTAGAGTTCGCCGGCCACCCAGGCCAGCCAGCGCCCGCCCAGGGCCTGGCGCTCGGCCAGTAGCCGGCGGGCCTCGGCTTCGGCCCGGGCGGCGTGTTCGCGGTGATAGTCGGCGCGACTCATCCTTGGCACTGGAGTTTCTGCGGGTCGATCTCGATGCTCGTCAGCGGCTTGCCGTCGCTGCCATCGTAGTCGTGGGCGACGCGGATGCCGTGCTCGCGGATGCGCTGCAACAGCGCCGGCTGCTGGCAGGTGGCGCGCTCCAGGCGGGCGCGCTGCTCGCCCTTGAACTTGTCCAGGGCATCGGCCTGCATGCCCTCGGCCTTCATGCTGGAAATGCCGTAGCGGTAGTGCAGCACCTTGCTGTCGGTGTCCAGGCGCACGTTTTCCAGGCGCGTCACCTGGTCCACCTGCAGCGGCAGCTGCTTGCTCTGCTGCTCGAAGAAGGCGGCCGACTCCTTGAGGAAAGTGGCTTCGTCCTCCGCCCGGGCCTGGGGTTGCAGGCTGGCGAAGGCCGCGCCGGCGAGCAGCAGGGTGGCGCCGAGGCGGCGGGCGGGGCGGAGCATCGGGATGGGCATGCGGGGTTCCTCCGGCTGTGGTTGCGCTGAAGTGTATAGGCCATTTCCCACACCTGCCCGCCGCCTGCGCAACTTCCCCTGGCCGCGACGAGTGGCTAGGCTTGCCCGCAAGGACCGAACTTGAGCCGCGCCGGCGGGTCAACCGTCGACACGGGGCCGCGCCGCGGCCGGACTGCGGAGGAAGGAAACCAGGCATGCGATTCATGGATTTTCGGGGCCTGCGCCTGGGCCCCTGGCAACTGCTGAAACTGACCGTCAAGGAATTCCTCGACGACGAGATGCCCACCTACGCGGCGGCGCTGGCCTACCAGGGGCTGTTCTCGCTGTTCCCGTTCCTGCTGTTCCTCATCGCCCTGCTGGGCTTCCTGCACCTGCCGGAATTCTTCGACTGGCTGCGCGAGCAGGCCGCCTACGTGCTGCCGGGCCAGGCCCTGGAGCAGGTCAACCCGATCATCGACCAGCTGCAGCAGCGCCAGGGCGGGCTGCTCTCGGTGGGGATCGTGGTCGCGCTCTGGTCGTCCTCGGCGGCGGTGCGCTCGCTGATGAACGCGCTCAACGCCGCCTACGACGTGCGCGAGGCGCGCCCGGTGTGGAAGCGCGTGCCGCTGTCGCTGCTCTACACCCTGGGCCTGGCGGTGATGCTGATGCTGGTGACCGCGCTGATGATCCTCGGGCCGCAGGTGATGGGCTGGATCGCCGAGCGCATCGGCCTGCAGGATTACGTGGTGGTGCTCTGGTCGCTGCTGCGCTGGCCGGTGATGGTCCTGCTGATGATGATGGCGGTGGCGGTGATCTACTACGCCACCCCCAACGTCAAGCAGAAGTTCCGCTTCATCACCCCCGGCTCGGTGCTGGCGGTGGTGGCCTGGGTGGCGGCGTCCCTGGCCTTCGGCTTCTACGTGAAGAACTTCGCCGACTACAACGCCATGTACGGCAGCGTCGGCGCCATCATCGTGCTGTTGCTGTACTTCTACATCTCCGCCGCGGTGCTGCTGCTGGGCGCCGAGCTCAACGCGGTGATCGAACACCACTTGCCCCACGGCAAGAACCCCGGCGAGCGCACCTTCGAACAGGCCGAGACGCGCAGCCCCGAGGAGGGCTGAGGCTCACTGCGCCGGCTGCTGGCTGAGCAGCTGGTCGACGATCTGCCCGGCGCGCTCGAAGTTCGGGTAGCCGCTCTTGGCCACGTCCAGCTCGGCATAGGCCTTGCGGTATTCCTCGGCCTTCAGCGCGTCGGCATCCTGGCCGAGCAGGGGCTGGCTGTAGACGCGGTAGAGCAGGGCGATGGCGTAGGGCTGGCCGGCCTTGGCGGCGCGCTCCAGCAGGGGCAGGGCCTGGTCCGCCGGGGCCTGCTGGCGAATCTTCAGCAGCGCCTCGTAGAAGGCCACCTCGCCGCGCTGGTCGGCCTCGCGGGCGCGTTCGAGCAGGTCGTTGGCGCGGGCATAGTTGCCCGGGTCGGCGGAGGCGATCAGCAGCTTCGCCTCGAGCATGTCGTTGCGGTACAGCAGGTGCTGCTGCTCGGCGTCGTGGCTGGCGCAGCCGGCCAGGCACAGCGGCAGGCCGATGACGGCGAGGCGGGAGAACGGGTGGCGCATGCCCATGAAGGTCCCTCGATGGCGAACGGGCGCGGAGCCGACGATTTTGCCGTCTCCGCGTGGGCAAGCATAGACGGCCGGCGTGCCGTTCAGGAACCGGGCGCGCGCTCTCGTGCCGAGGTGCCCTTCGTAGGATGGGTTGAGCGAAGCGATACCCATCGGGCCATGGTGATGGGTATCGCAAGCTCAACCCATCCTACGTGACTCGCTGCTGGACAGGGAGCCGCCGTCAAAGCCGCGCCAGGTTCAACCACAGAGTTGCTGGCAAGAAAGGTGAGGCGGCGGATAACCGCGAACGGTTATACGCCCTACGTCCATGGTGGGCTTGGCGTAGGGCGCATAACGCCTCCGGCGTTATCCGCCGTTTGACCTGGGCCATGCCCCCGCTCGCTGCCGAGCACGGAGCCGCTGTCGAAGCCACGCCAGGTTCAGCCACGGAGTTGCCGGCGAGAAAGGTGAAGCGGCGGATAACCGCGAACGGTTATACGCCCTACGCCCATGGTGGGCTTGGCGTAGGGCGCATAACGCCTACGGCGTTATCCGCCGTTTGACCTGGGCCATGCCCCCGCTCGCTGCCGAGCACGGAGCCGCTGTTGAAGCCGCGCCAGGTTCAACCACAGAGTTGCTGGCGAGAAAGGTGAAGCGGCGGATAACCGCGAACGGTTATACGCCCTACGCCCATGGCGGGCTTGGCGTAGGGCGGATAACGCCTCCGGCGTTATCCGCCGTTTGACCTGGGCCATGCCCCCGCTCGCTGCCGAGCACGGAGCCGCTGTTGAAGCGGCGCCAGGTTCAACCACGGAGTTGCCGGCAAGAAAGGTGAAGCGGCGGATAACCGCGAACGGTTATACGCCCTACGCCCATGGCGGGCTTGGCGTAGGGCGGATCTCATCCGCGATTGCGCATGCAGCGGGGCAGGGCTCAGATGCCGAAGGCACTCCCGCCCTCGTCGCCGTCGAAGCCGCGCTCCAACTTGATCTTCAGGCTCAGGTCGGTGCGCGAGTCGGCGAACTTCAGGGCGTCGGCGACGCTGATGCGGCCGGCTTCCAGCAACTGGTACAGGCTCTGGTCGAAGCTCTGCATGCCCTGCTCCAGGGCGCGTTCGATGGCGCCGCGCAGTTCCGGCAATTCGTCGCGCTGGATCAGCCCGCGGATGTGCGGCGTGCCCAGCACCAGTTCCACCGCCGCCACGCGGCGCTGGGTGGTGCCCGGCACCAGGCGCTGGCCGACCAGCGCCAGGAGGTTCTGCGACAGGTCGGCCAGCACCTGCGGGCGGGCCTCGTCGGGGAAGAAGCGGGCGATGCGCTCGATGGCGTGGCGGGCGCTGGTGCCGTGCAGGGTGGCCATGCACAGGTGGCCGGTCTCGGCGTAGTGCAGGGCGTGCTGCATGGTCGCGGCGTCGCGGATTTCGCCGAGCATGATCACGTCCGGCGCCTCGCGCAGCACGTTGCGCAGGGCGTCCTCGAAGCTGTGGGTGTCCAGGCCGACTTCGCGCTGGTCGATGATCGAGCGCTGGTGGCTGTGGAGGAACTCGATGGGGTCCTCGATGCAGACGATGTGCCCCGAGCGGTGGCGGTTGCGGAAGTCGAGCATCGCCGCCAGGGTGGTGGACTTGCCGGCGCCGGCCGCGCCCACCACCAGGATCAGGCCGCGGTCCTGCACCGCCAGCTTCTCCAGGATCGACGGCAGGCCGAGGCTGGCGGCGTCGGGGATGACCTGCCTGATCAGCCGCACCACCATGGCCACCTCGCCGCGCTGCAGGTAGACGTTGGCGCGGAAGCGCCCGCTGCCGGGCACCGCCGCCGCCAGGTTCATCTCCAGGTCGCGCTCGAAGTCGGCGATCTGCTGCTGCGACATCAACTGGTAGGCCAGCTGCTTGACCTCGCCGCTGCGCAGGCGGCGCTCGCCGGCCGGGCGGCTGACGCCCTCGACCTTGATGTGCGGCGCCGCGCCGACGCTGAAGAACATGTCGGAACCAGCGTGCTGCGCCAGCTGGTGCAGCAGGCTGAAGACGTCGGGCAGGGCGCTGTCGCTGGCATCGCTCATGGGGAATCCTCGCAAGGGCGGGCGCCCGGGGTGGGACGGGCGCATGTTCTCAGCCTAGCCGGCCTGGCGGACGGTGGCCTGTTGGGTGGCGCGCAGCCTAGCGTGCCGGCGGCGCCGATTTCTTGACCTGGGTCGTCCCGGCGATGTCGATGGGGCTGCGCCAGATTGGCCGATTTCCTACGCAATACAAAGCCAAATCCTTCGTTGCTTGCGGACGTGGATGGCTGACTTGCGCGGGCATTTCTCAATGCTTCGTCTTGGTGCTGCCAATGACCGTCGCCATCCCCCATTTGCGGTTAGGCACTCCCCCGTTTTTACCGCTGTCCGTAGCCGGCAGCTTCCCATACTGCCGTGCCGGAAGGCGGCAGGAAGGCCGCCAGGTTCGTGCAGACACGCGACAGGGCTCGATCCCCCGGCGGCCGGCCGGGTCCACCTGTGCGTAGCGCATCCTGGTCCGGGCCTGGATGCGAAAGATACGCAATACCCACTCGACCAACGGAGACAACCCTTTTCCGGCCGCCCGCACCACCGCCGGCGATCCGCGCCATGCCCGGGGCGCCGGCGCCACCTGGAGAACGTATGGGAACTGCAAGCATGAGTACGTTGGCCGATGGCCGTTTCGCCCCGATCGTCGATATCAGTGATTCACTCCTCCGCCAGCGCCTGTTCGACGCGCTGCTCGGCGCCGCCCCGAGGGACGCCCGCCTGGTGCTGGTCTGCGCCCCGGCGGGCTTCGGCAAGACGACCCTGCTGGCGCAGGTCGAGCGGCTGCTGGCCGAGCGGGGCGAGTACACCTTCTGGGTGAACTGCGGCGAGAGCGACTGCCGGCCGGAACTGTTCCTCGAAAGCCTGCTGCAGTGCCTGCACCAGGGTGGGCTGGGCCCGGCGCCGGATGCCGGCCTCGGCGCGCTGCTCGGCCTGCTCGAAGCCTGCCCGCGCAATTGCAACCTGTTCGTCGACCAGTTGGACCTGGCCCTGGACCTCGAAGTCGAGCGGCTGCTGGAGGACCTGGCCCGGCGCCTGCCTTCGGGGTGCCGCCTGCTGCTGGGCAGCCGGCGGCAACCGGCGCTGCCGCTCACGCAACTGCAACTGGCCGGGCTGCTGCGCGTCGTCGAGGCCGACAACCTGCGGTTCACCGAAGAGGAGACGCAGCAACTGCTCGGCGCGCAGCTGGGCGAGACGCGCGCCCGCTACTGGGCGAACTACACCGAGGGCTGGCCCTTCGCCCTGCAACTGCTGCGCCTGCGCTGCAACGGCAACCTCGACGGCCAGGCGCCGCCGGAGACCGACCCGTACGCCTCGCTGGGCGGCATCTTCGATTACCTCGCCGAGGAGGTGTTCGCCAGCCTGCCTGTGGAGCTGAGCGGGTTCCTGCTCGACTGCAGCATCCTGGACAGCGTGGACGTGCCCAGCGCCAATGCCCTGCGCGGGCGCGATGACGCCGAGCGCTGGCTGCGCGAGGCCGCGCGCCTGGCGCCCATCGTGGTGCCCGAGCAACCGCTGCGGGTGCGCCTGCATCCGCTGCTGCGCGAATTCCTCCTCGGCCGCCTGGAAAGCCGCGAGCCGGACCGCTTCGCCCTGCTGCAGGGGCGCGCGGCCGACTTCCACGCCCACCGCCAGCAGGTGTTCCGCGCCGTCGAGCACGCCTCGCAAGGAGGGCTCTACTACCAGGCCGTGTCGATCATCCTGGAAGCCGGCGCGGTGCGCCTGCTGGTCAGCGAGGGGGCGGCGCGCACGCGGGCGCTGCTCGAACTGTTGCCGCTGACCCTGGTGCGCCGCGAGCCGCGTCTGCGCCTGATGCTCATCTGCCTGCACATGCTCAGCGGCGAGACGCTGCAGGACAGCCTCGACCTGTCGCGGCTGGAGGCCGCCTACGGCGGCGTGACCTCATCGGCGGAAGACGCGGAGACGCGCACCGACCTGCTCTACGTGCGCGCGATGATGCTCATCGGCTGCGTGCAGCGGGCCGGCGACGGCGCCTCCCGCGAGGTGGTGGTGCGGGCCGTGGCCGATGCCCGCGCGCGCTTCTTCGAGGACCCGCGCTACCTGTGCCTGGTGCTGCCGAGCGAAACCATGCTGCTGCTGCGCTACGGCAACATCGACGAGGCGCGCCTGCGCCTGGAGGAGTTCATCGAGGTCAACCGCAGCGAGGGCTTCCGCGAGAACCAGCCCTGGTCGCTGGTCTACCGGGCCCTGAGCGACAGCGCCCAGGCGCGCTTCGACGAGGTGCTGCAGACGGTGACCTTCCTGCTGGCCAAGGACGGGCCGCTGGCCTCGCCGCAGGCGCGGGTGCTCTTCCATCTGGTGCATGCGCTGCTCGGCCATGTCCACTACGTGCGTGGCGAGCTGGAGCAGGCGCGGCAGGCGTTCGCGCACTGCGCCTCGCGCCTGGGCAACGCCATGGCCGAGGCCTGGGAGCGCGGCCTGATCGGCGCGGCGCGGGCGGCCTACTTCCTCGGCGACAGCGCCCAGGCCATGGCCAGCCTGGAGGCGGCCTGGGCCGGGCGGGCCCTGGAGTACCCGCTGCGCCGCGCGGTGGCCGCGACCCTCGTGGAGCTGCGCCTGCGCCAGGGCGAGGTGGAGGCCGGCCTGGAACTGGCGCTGGAGATCAACCTGGCGAAGCTCTGGCAGGAGATCCTGGACGGGCGCCCGCTGTTCTGGGCCGAGCTGGTCGCCATCGCCCAGGCCCACTACTGGCTGCAGGCCGCCCAGGGGCAGATGGCGGCGGCGCTGCTGACGGCGGAGGCCTTCGAGCGCCTGGCCCGCGAGCGGCGCAACCGCTCCTGCGTCGGCCGCGCCCTGGCGCTCAAGGCCCACGCGCTGCTGGCCGGCGAACTGCCCGGCCAGCCCACGGCGGTGCTCGACGAGGCGCTGGAATTGCTCGGCCAGGGCGGCGCGGTGCAGAGCTTCATCGAGGCGGGCGCCGAGGTGATCACCCACCTGCGCGAGATGTCGAGGCGCCAGGGCCACGCCCAGGCGCAGTTGATCGCGCGCTGCATCGAACTCTGGGAAAGGCACTTCCGCGCGCGCCTGGATGCCCAGGCCCTGTTCACCCGGCGCGAACTGGATGCGCTGATGGGCCTGGCCGGCGGCCGCACCACCAAGGTCATCGCCCGCGAACTGGGGATTTCCCCGGAGACGGTCAAGCAGCACCTGAAATCGGTCTACGCCAAGCTGGGCGTGCACCGGCGCCGGGAGGCGCTGGCCGTGGCGCGGCGCCGGGCCATCCTGCCCTGAGCCAGGGCGCCGTTCCGGCCTGCCGGAACGGAAACCGGGGCGCGGCCTCGATTCTTCGCCGGGGGATCGGCTGCTTCCCCCAGGTTTCTCCGTGGGCTGCGTCCGCATATCCCGCGCGGCCGAACGCCAGGACGCCATCCAGGCCACTCCCGCCAGCGCCGTAGCGACGGGGGGCAGCGCTCCCCCGATTTACCCGCCACCTTCCCTCATCCCGGGACGGCTCGCGCCGTCCGAGTCTTCGCATACTGCGCCCGGCAGGCAGCGGCGGCACTGCGCCGCGCGGCCAGCCCATGACAACAACAATCCGCGGCCCACGAGGCCGCAGGCTTCGCCAGGCCGTGAGCCGCGACGGCTCAGCCGGCAGGGCGCAGGAGGCGTGCAATGAATCTTCGAAGAACGACCGCGGTACTCCTCGGCCAGGCGGCGCTGCCCCTGGCCTGCGCATTCGCCGCCGAGGGGGCCAGCTACGGCGGGCCGGTGGGCGGCACCGACCTGGGGGCGGCGCTGCTGCCGGCCACCTCCGGTCTGTACGGCGGGCTGGTGCTCGGCTACGCCAGCGGCGACCGCTTCCATGGCAACGACGGCGGGCGCGACCCGGCGCTGGAAGGCCGCATGGCGTCCCAGGTGGCCGCCCTGGGCCTGCTCTACGTCTACCCCGGGCAGGTCTTCGGCGGCACCCTGGCCTCCAGCCTGCAGGGCAGCGTCAACGGCGGGCGCATGGAGCTGAACGGCGAGGCCCAGCACTACCAGGGCTTCGGCGACCTCTACGCGGACCTGCTGATGTGGAGCCGCTACCTGGGCGACGCCGCCCCCGGCCAGCGGCCCACCGGGGCGACGCTCAAGCTGGCGTACTCGATGGTGTTCCCCAGCGGCCGCTACAACACCTCGGACCTCTACACCTCCGGGCGCAACGTCTACTTCTTCGTGCCCAACGCCGCGCTCACCTACCTCGGCGGGCCGAACGCCCTGGGCGAGGGCCTGGAGCTGAGCCTGCACGCCTTCGTCAACGTCGCCTCCCGGAACCGCGCCACCGACTACGAAAGCGGCACCGTGGCCAACCTCAACTTCGCCGTCGGCCAGCGCATCGGCCGCTGGCAGCTGGGCCTGGCCGGCTACCACGCGCGCCAGCTCGACGACGACCGCCAGCACGGCGCGCGCGTCGAGCCGGACGGCCGGCGCTACCGCGCCACCGCGCTGGGGCCGGTGCTGGCCTACGACCTGCCGCGCGCCGCCGGCTCGCTGAAGTTCAAGGCGCTGGCGCCGCTGAGCACGCGCAATTCGCTGGCGGCCAATACCGCCTACGTCGTCTGGTCACGTTCGCTTTGAGGAGAGAGCCCATGGTCCGCAAGGACACCCCTGCGCTGCGCATCGGCATCGATGTCGGCGGCACCAATACCGACGCCGTGCTGATGCGCGGCCGCGAAGTGCTCTGCGCCCTGAAGCGCCCCACCACCGCGGCGGTCGGCGACGGCGTGGCGGCGGCGGTCGACGAACTGCTGCGCGAGGCGGCGGTGGAACCGGCGGCGGTGGCCGCGGTGATGCTGGGCACCACCCAGCTGCTCAACGCCTTCCTCGAACGCCGGCACCTGGCGCGGGTCGCGGTGGTACGCCTGGCCCTGCCGCGCGGCGACGGCGTGCCGCCGCTGCTGGGCTGGCCGGCGGAGCTGTGCGAGGCGATCGATGGGCAGGTCTTCCTGGCCGACGGCGGCGCGCTGTTCAACGGCCGCACCTACAGCGCGCTGGATGTGCGCCAGCTCGAACGGATCGGCGCATCGATCCGCCAGCGCGGCGCCGAGGCGCTGGTGCTGTCCACCACCTTCGCCCCGCTGCGCCCGGACATCGAGCAGGAAGCGGCGGCGGTGCTGCGGAAGGTCCTGGGTGACGCGGTGCATCTGACGCTGTCCTCGGATGTCGGCGGCATCGGCCTGCTGGAACGGGAGAACGCGGCCATCGTCAACGCCAGCCTGCAGCCGCTGGCGCAGCGGGTGGTCGGCGACCTGATGCGGGCCTTCCGCCGCCTGCAACTGAACGCGCCGCTGTTCATCAGCCAGAACGACGGCACACTGATCACCCCATCGATGGCCACGCGCTTCCCGATCCTCACCTGCGCCGCGGGGCCGACCAACAGCCTGCGCGGCGCGGCCTTTCTCACCGGTGTGGAGGACGCCCTGGTGCTGGACATCGGCGGCACCACCAGCGACATCGGCGCGCTGGTCCAGGGCTTCCCACGGCAGACCGCCGGCCCCCTGGAACTGGGCGGGGTGCGTTGCAACCTGCGCATGCCCGACACCCTGTCCGTCGCCCTCGGCGGCGGCACCCTGGTGCGTCTGGAAGGTGGCCGGCCGGTGCTCGGCCCCGAGTCCCTGGGCCTGCGCTTGCGCCAGCGGGCCAGGGTGTTCGGCGGCGACGCGCTGTGCGCGACCGACATCGCCGTGGCCGCCCACGGCCTGCAGGGCATCGGCGACCCGCGGCGCCTCGCCGATCTCGAACCGGCCCAGGTGGAGCAGGCCATGGCCGCCATCCGCGGGACACTGGAGCACGCCCTGGAACGCATGCGCACCAGCAGCGCGCCCTTGCCGGTGGTGCTGGTGGGTGGCGGCAGCATCCTCCTGCCCATGCACCTGCAGGGCGCCGCGCAGGTGCTGCGCCCGGCCCGCGCGGAGGTGGCCAACGCCATCGGCGCGGCCATCGCCCAGGTCAGCGGGCGTGTCGACCGCTTGTTCCAGATGCACCCGGGCAACCGCGAAAGCGTGCTGCGCCAGGCCCGCCAGGAGGCCATCGACGCCGCCGTTCAGGCTGGCGCCGAGCCCGCCAGCGTCGGCGTCGTGGAACTGAACGAACTGCCCATGACGCACCTGCGCGCCGGCGCCACCCGCGTGCAGGTCCGCGCCGTCGGCGACCTGGCCCTGGCCGCCGTCCACTGAACCCCCAAGAGGACCCGAGCATGCCTTGCTTCGATACCATTTCCAGCCAGGACCTGGCGCGCGGCGCCGTGCTGCTGGGCACCGGCGGCGGGGGCGACCCCCATGTCGGCGAGCTGTTCCTGCGTCGCCAACTGCAGCGTGGCCTGCAGCCGCGCCTGCTGCCGCTGGCCGAGCTCGCCGACGAGGCCTTCGTGGTCAGCGTCGCCGGGATAGGCGCGCCCACCGTGCTGGTCGAACACCTGCTCAGCGAGGCCGCCCTGCGGCACCTGCTGCAGCAGGCCGAGGCGTTTTACGCGCGGCCGATAGACGCGCTGATCTGCGCCGAGGTTGGTGGCGCCAACGCCATGCTGCCGCTGGCCGCCGCGGCCCTCAGCGGCCTGCCGCTGGTGGACGCCGACGGCATCGGCCGGGCCTTCCCGCACATCGACATGACCACCTTCGGCATCCACGGCTGCAGCGCTTCGCCGGCCCTGTTCAGCGACGACCTGGGCAACCTGGCGCGCCTGAGCGCGGTCGACAACCCGAGCCTGGAACACATGGTCCGGGCCCTGGCCGCGAGCCTGGGCGGCAGCCTGTACGGCGTGCTCTATCCGCTGAGCGGGGCCCAGGCGAAGCGCTTCGCGGTAGCGGGCAGCATCACCCAGGCCCTGCGCATCGGCCGCCACATCCGCGAGGCGCGCGCCGGCAGCGCCGACCCGGTGGCCGGGCTGGTGCGCTTCCTCGACGGCCTGGAGCCGGGGCGCCGTGCCCGCGAGCTGTTCGACGGCAAGGTCGCCGACGTGCGCCACGAGACCCGCGACGGCTTCCACTGGGGCCAGGTGCTGCTGGAGCCGGCCAGCGGCAGCGGCGAAGCGGTGGTCATCGACATCCAGAACGAGTTCCTCCGCGCCCGCCAGGGCGAGCGCGTGCTGGCGGTGGTGCCCGACCTGCTGTGCCTGCTGGACAGCGAGAGCGCCGAACCGCTGACCGCCGAGAACCTGCGCTACGGCATGCGCGTGCGCCTGCTGGCCTACGCCGCGCCGCCGTGCCTGCTCAGCGAGGCGGCGCTGGCGGTGGTGGGCCCGGCGCGCTTCGGCCTGGACTCGCCGTGGCGTTCCTTCCTGGCCGATGACCAGGGGAGGGCGCCGGCATGAACGACCTACCTGGCGCGCAACCCGACGGCGACCCTGCCACCTGCGCTTTGCCACACGGCGAAGGCCTGGGCGCCTGGCGCCTCGGCCTGATCCTGATGGGCGCGCTGATCGCCCTGCCGTGCTTCGTCACCGGCGCCGAACTGGCCCACGCCCTGGGCCGGCAGCAGGCGCTGCTGGCCTGCCTGGGCGGCGGCGCGGTGCTCCTGCTGCTGGCGCTGCCCGCCGCCTACGCCGGGGCGCGCTCGCGGCTGAGCACCTACATGCTGATCCTCGACGCCTTCGGCGCCGTGGGCGGGCGCTGCGTCAACCTGGTGCTGTCGCTGGCGCTGCTGGGCTGGTTCGGCGTGGTCGCCGGCCTGTTCGGCCAGGCCATGGCGGCGGCCGCGCCGGCTTTCCTGGCAGGGGTGCCGGCGCAGGGCTGGAGCCTGGTCGGCTGCCTGCTGATGCTGCTCACCAACCTGGTCGGCTTCCGCGCCCTGGACCGGCTGTCGCAACTGGCCACGCCGCTGAAGCTGGGCCTGGTGCTGTGGGCCTGCTGGGTGGCGCTGAAAGGCCACGGCATGCCGCCCGCGGGCGGTGGCGCCGGGGATTACTCGGTGCTGCAGGGCATGTCGCTGGTGGTGGGCGGCGTGGTCATCGGCTGCATCCTGCTGCCGGACATCTGCCGCCACGCCCTGTCGCCCGGCCGCGCGCTGGCGGCGGTGTTCTGCGCCTTCGGCCTGGGCTTCCCGCTGGTGCTGGCGCTGGCCGGGCTGCCCAGCCTGGCCACCGGGGAGCGGCAACTGGTGGCGATCATGCTCGCCCTCGGCCTGGGCCTGCCGGCGATGCTGATCATCCTGCTCTCGGCCTGGTCGACCAACGCCTACAACCTCTACGCGGCGACCCTGGTGTGCGCCAGCGTGGCGCCGCAGGTGCAGCGCCGGCGCCTGGCGCTGTTCACCGGGCTGGTCGGCGCGACATTGGGGCTGGCCGGCCTGGGCGACGCCCTGCAGCATTACCTGGCGCTGCTGGCCGTGGCCCTGCCGCCGGTGGGCGGGGTCTACCTGTGCAACTACTACCTGAACCTGCGGGGCGCCGTGCGCAGCCCTCGCCGCTGGCGGCCGGAAGCCTTCGGCGCCTGGGCCTGCGGGGTAGGGGCGGCGGCATTGCAGGTGCTCTGGCCGTTCACCCTGACCTGGGTGCCGGCGCTGGATTCGCTGCTGCTGGCGGCTGGCTGCTATCTGCTGCTGCGCGCCATCGCCGCGCGCCGCGGAGTGCGGAAGCCGGGCGTGGCCCGGCAAGGCAGCCGGGCGCTGTTGCCCTGAGGCGCGCCCGGCGTGGAGGGATCAGTCTTCGCGGCTGGTGACTTCCACCAGGTGGTAGCCGAACTGGGTCTTCACCGGGCCCTGGACCTGATTCAGCGGCGCGCTGAACACCACCTGGTCGAACTCGCGGACCATCTGGCCCGGGCGGAAGGAACCCAGGTCGCCGCCGCTGCGGCCGGACGGGCAGGTGGAATGCTCGCGGGCCAGGGCGGCGAAGTCGGCGCCACCTTCGATGGCGGCCTTGAGTTCATTGCACTTGGCTTCGCTGGAAACCAGGATGTGACGGGCGGAAGCGCGGGCCATGGTGATGCTCCTGAAAGGCAGAGGGGAGGGAGGCAGAGACTAGCGCATTTGCCGGTACGGTGCGGAGGGTTTCCGTCGGGGCGCCCTCACCCCAACCCTCTCCCTGAGGGAGAGGGGGCTGTCCGTGCCCCCCGGGGCGTCCGGCGTGGCCGGTGGATCCAATCGCGGACAAAGTCCGCCTACGTCCGTGCTTCCCTGGAGCTGTAGGAGCAACTGTCTTGCCCAGCGCACCGGGGCGCTTTTCGTAGGATGGGTTGAGCCTGCGATACCCATCGGACCCTGGCGATGGGTATCGCTTCGCTCAACACCATCCTACGGGGCCTTGGTGCCGGTGGCGTAGCGGATTTATCCGCGATTCCGCTGGCAGTGCCGGCGCTCATCCCGCCATCGCGGACAAGGTCCGCTCCTACGCCCGTGCTTCCCCGGAACTGTAGGAGCGGGCCCTGCCCGCGATTCGCGCGCAGGGCGCGCTCCTACAGGGGGAATGGCGTGGGTGGGGCAGCGTAGGAGCGGATCTCATCCGCGAATCGCGCCGGTGGTTCCGGCTATCGCGGACGGAGTCCGCTCCTACGGGGCGACGCCGAACCTCACTGCCTGCCGAACACCTCGTCCAGATGCTTGCGATAGCGTTCCACATCCGCCTCGATGTTCGGCCGCTTCATCACATCCACACACAGGAAGGTCGGCAGCGCCTGCATGCCGAGGAACTGGTTGGCCTTGTGGAAGGGGAAGTAGACCGCATCCACGCCCTTGCCCTCGAAGAAGTCGCTGGGGTCGTCGAAGGCCTGCTGCGGGGCGTTCCAGGTCAGCGAGAGCATGTAGCGCTTGCCATGGATCAGGCCGCCGCTGCCGTACTTCTGCGAGGCGTCGGAGCGGGTGCGGCCGTCGTTGGCGTAGAGGCTGCCGTGGCCGGCGGTGAACACCTCGTCGACGTACTTCTTCACGGTCCAGGGCGCGCCCATCCACCAGCCGGGCATCTGGTAGATCACCACGTCGGCCCAGAGGAATTTCTGCACCTCTTCGTCGATGTCGTAGCCGCCGTCGATGAAGGTTTGCTTCACGTCGAAGCCGGCGTGGTCGAGGTGGGCCAGGGCCGCTTCGTGCAGGGTGGCGTTGTATTGGCCGTTGGAATGGGCGAACTGCTTGCCGCCATTGAGCAGGAGGATGTTTTGCATGGAAAGGCTCCGAAAGCTGTGAGTGGCCGGCAGGATAGCCAGGCTGCGGAAGCGGAAAAACCGGCCCCGCGGCAATTGATTTGTGTTTCTAGCTCACGAATCGGCGCCGGGAGTTGCTCCAGGTTATGCAATCGGCAGATAACCCGGCGCGCACTGTCAACTTCGACCCCGCACCAGGGGGCAGCGAAATCCCGCCGGATCGCGCATCATGTCCGGCAGTCCACCAAGGGAGCCTTTCATGCGCGTCTTGCCGTCCGTTCTGCGATGCCTCCTGCCGTCCCTGGCGCTGCTGGCCGGCGCCAGCCATGCCGTGGCGGCCGAGCCGCTGCTCGAAGCCATCAACCTCTACCGCAGCCAGCCGCAGGCCTGCGCCGGCCGGGCCAGCGAGGCGCTGCCGCCGCTGGGGCAGGATGCGCGCCTGGTGCTGGCGCCGGGGGTTCCCGACTGGCAGTCGGCGCTCAAGGCCACCGGCTACCCGATGAGCAGCGCGCGCATGCTCAGCCTCAGCGGGCCGAAGGACGAGCAGGCGGCCATGGCGGCGTTGCAGGAGAGTTTCTGCCAGGTGCTGCTCGACCCGCAGTTCATCGAGGTCGGCGTCAGCCGCCAGGGCAACGACTGGCGCGTGGTGCTGGCGCGGCCGCTGTTGCAGGGCAAGCTGGGCGACTGGCAGGCCGAGGGGCAGAAGCTGTTGCAGGCGGTCAATGCCGCGCGGGGCCAGGCGCGCCAGTGCGGCGGGCAGGCCTTCGCCAAGGCCGCGCCGCTGGGCTGGAATGCCGTGCTGGGCAGCGTGGCCGAGGAGCACAGCCGCTCCATGGCCAACGGCAACTACTTCTCCCACCTGGACCGCGACGGCCGCACCCCCGGCGACCGCGCCGAGCTGGGCGGCTACAGCGCCGGCGCCGTGGGCGAGAATATCGCCGCTGGGCAGGGCACCGCGAACGCCGTGGTGCAGGCCTGGCTGGCCAGCCCCGGGCACTGCGCCAACCTGATGAGCCCGCAGTACCGCGAGCTGGGCGCGGCCTACGCGGTGGACCCGAAGAGCGACGCCGGCATCTACTGGACGGCGATGTTCGGCGCGCCCTGAGCGCGCCTCAGGCGAGGCTGCGCTGCAGCTGCTCGATGGTGTCGCCGAGGCTGCCCAGGTACTGGCGGCGCACCTGCTCGACGCTGCCCTGGTCCTGCGGCCAGTGCAGCGCGACGCTGCCCAGCAGGCGTTCGCCGGCGCGCACCGGCAGGGCGATGGCGCGGATCAGGAAGGGCAGGCGCACCGAGTATTCCCAGTGGCCCTCGGTGCGTTCGCCGAAGCCGCGATGGTGCGCGCGCTCGTGCAACTGCAGCAGTTCCTCGCCTTGCAGCGCGTGGCGTTCGGCCAGGGTGCGCACGTGCTGCTCGTCCAGCGCCGCCAGGCAGGCCTGGCCCATGGCCGAGTGGAACAGGCTGGCCTTGAGCCCGACGATCATGCGATTGCTCGGGTAGCGCTTGCGCAGGCGCTCGGGCACCGAGCTTTCCATCACCCGCAGGTCGGCGCCGTCGAAGAACGACAGGTCGGCCACCAGCCCGGTGCGCTCGCTCAGCGCCTTGAGCAGCGGCGCGGCTTCCTCCACCAGGCGCCGGCTCTGGCGCTCGCTGGCGTCGCCGAACAGCCGCCGCGAGCTCAGGCGGTAGCGCCGGTCGCACAGGCCGCGGTACAGCCAGCCCTGCTCCTGCAGGGTGTGCAGCAGGCGCGAGACGGTGGCCTTGGGCAGGGCGGTGAGGTAGTGCAGTTCCTCCAGCCCCAGGGAGCCGTGCTCGCCGAGCAGTTCGACGATCGCCAGGGCGCGCTCCACCGAGCGCACCGTGCTGCCTTCCTCTTTCCCCTGCATCGCCGTTCCCCATGTACCCAATGCCGTCGGCAATGGGGAGGCAGGATGCGTGCCATGCCCGAGCGGGCCCCGCGCCTCAGCGTTCATCGAGCAGCGCCGGCGGCCGCCGGGCGACCCAGCGCGTCCGTTGTTCATGGGCGTGGGCCAGTTGCAGCACGGCCAGGTCCGCCTGCGCCGGGCCGAGGATCTGCACGCCCATGGGCAGCCCGGCGGGGTTGAAGCCCACCGGCACGTTCATCGCCGGCAGCCCGGCGAGGGTGGCGCCGATCACCACTTCCATCCAGCGGTGGTAGGTGTCCATCGGGCGGCCGGCGATGGCATCCGGCCATGCCAGTTGTGCATCGAAAGGGAACACCTGGGCACTGGGCAGGAGCAGGTAGTCGTAACGCTCGAACAGCTTCTGCAGGGCGCGGTACCAGTCGCTGCGGTCCAGCGAGGCCTGGTAGACGTCGGCGGCGCCCAGGCCCAGGCCCGACTCCACTTCCCAGATCGCCTCCGGCTTGAGTTGCCGGCGCAACGCCGGCTCGGCATAGGCCTGGGCCAGGCTGCCGGCCACCAGCCACTGGCGGTGCACCAGCCAGCAGCGCCACAGGCGCGCCAGGTCGTAGTCCGGGCGGCACGGCTCGACCTCGGCGCCCAGGGCGCGGAACTCCGCCAGGCCCGCCTCGCACAGCGCGAGCAGGCCCGGCTCGGTGGGCAGGTAGCCGTCGAAGTCGCCCAGCCAGCCGATGCGCGCGCCGCGGAAGTCGCGTTCCAGCGGTCCGGCGAGGTCGTCGCTGCCGCGCAGCGAAAGCGGCGCGCCGGGCGCATGGCCGGCCTGGGTGCGCAGCAGCGCGGCGACGTCGGCCACGCTGCGGCCCATGGGCCCTTCGCTGGCCAGTTGCTGGACGAACAGTTCATTGGACGGGCCGAAGGGCACGCGGCCCTGGGACGGGCGCAGGCCGTAGACGTTGTTGAACGCCGCCGGGTTGCGCAGCGAGCCCATCATGTCGCTGCCGTCGGCCACCGGCAGCATGCGCAGGGCCAGGGCCACCGCAGCGCCGCCGCTGCTGCCGCCGGCCGTCAGGCGCGGCTCGTAGGCGTTGCCGGTGATGCCGAACACGGCGTTGTAGGTGTGCGAGCCCAGGCCGAACTCGGGCACGTTGCTGCGCCCGATGAAGATCGCCCCGGCCTTGCGCGCGCGCTCCACCACGTAGGCGTCGTGCCCGGTCACCTGCCTGGCGAACAGCGGCGAGCCCATGCTGGTGACCAGCCCGGCGCAGGCCGCCAGGTCCTTCGGCGCCTGGGGCATGCCGTGCAGCCAGCCGAGCCAGCGGCCCTGGGCGAGCAGGCGGTCGTGTTCGTCGGCCTCGCGCAGCAGTTCGTCTTCAGGGCGCAGCGAGACCAGCGCATTGACCCGCGGGTTGTAGCGTTCGATCTGTTCCAGGTAGGCCCGCATCACCTCGCGGCAACTGAGCTGGCGGTTGCGGATCGCCTCCGACAGCGGCAGCGCGTCGAGGGCGACGATGTCCTGCTGCAGCGGGGTGGCGTGGGGCGCGGTCATGGCGGTCATTCACAGGCTCCGGGCAGTGGCGGAAAGGGTGGCGCGGGCGCGGCGCCGGGCCAGGGCCTCGGGCGCGCCTTCGCGGAGGAAGGCCAGGGCGAACAGGCCGATCAGCGAGGCCGCCAGCACGTACCAGGCCGGCGCCACCGGGGTGCCGCCGACCTTTGTCAGCCAGGCGACGATGAACGGGGCGAAGCCGCCGAACAGCATCACCGCCACGTTGTAGGCCAGGGCCAGGCCGGTGGAGCGCACGCGGGTGGGGAACTGCTCGGCCACGGCGGTGGGCGCCGGGCCGTAGCTGATGCCGATCAGGCTGCACAGCACCAGCTGCATCGCCAGCAGGTTGCCGATGCTCGGCGCGCCGGCCACCCAGGCGAACAGCGGGTAGATCAGCAGGGTGAAGCCGAGCATGCCGGCGAACAGCACCGGGCGCCGGCCGTAGCGGTCGGAGAGGGCGCCGGCGACGGGGATGATCACGGTCATCAGCGCCACCGCCAGCATCTGCACCATGAACACCTGGTCCAGCGGCAGGCCCAGTTGGGTGTGGGCGAAGGTCGGCATGTTCACCAGCACCACGTAGAAGGCCACGGTGCCGTTGATGGTCGAGCCCATGGTCACCAGCACCGCGCGGCGGTGCTCGCGCAGCACCTGGCGCAGGCCCACGGGTTTTTCCTGGCTGCTGGCGCGGACGAAGTCCTCGGTCTCTTCCATGTGCCGGCGCATCCACAGGCCCACCGGGCCGATCAGCAGGCCGAGCAGGAAGGGCACGCGCCAGCCCCAGGCGTCCAGCGCCTCGGGCGACAGGTTGTGGGTGACCAGCGCGCCCATGCCGGCGCCGGCGAACACCGCCAGGCACTGGCCGAACAGCTGCCAGGCGCCGTACAGGCCGCGGCGGTTGGCCGGCGCCGATTCCACCAGGAAGGCCGTGGCGCTGGCGTATTCGCCGCCGGTGGCGAAGCCCTGGAGCATGCGCGCGATGACGATCAGTGCCGGCGCGCCGACGCCGATGGCGGCGTAGTCGGGGGCGAAGGCGATCAGCGCGATGGCCAGGGTCATCAGCGCGATGATCAGCTGCATGGCCGCCTTGCGGCCCTTGCGGTCGGCGTACATGCCCAGCAGCACGCCGCCCACCGGGCGCATGAAGAAGCCCACGCCGAAGGTGGCCAGGGCCATCAGCAGCGAGGCGTAGGCGCTCTCGGCGGGGAAGAACAGCCGGGCGATCAGGCTGGAGAGGAAGCCATAGACGATGAAGTCGTACCACTCGAGGGCGTTGCCGATCACGGCGGCCGCCACCTGGTGGTTGCGCGACACGGCGCGGGAGGAGGTCTGCATCACGGGGTGCTCCAGAAAGGGGGAGGGCAGCTCGGTAAGGCGCTCAGGAGCGCAGCCAGCGCTCGGCCAGCGCCGCCCAGTAGGCGGCGCCGCGCACCAGGATGGCGTCGTTGAAGTCGTAGGCCGGGTTGTGCACCATCGCCCCGGCGCCGTTGCCGATGAACAGGTAGCTGCCGGGGCAGCGCTGGAGCATCCAGCCGAAGTCCTCGCTGCCCATCACCGTGGGCGCCTCGCGCACTTCGTCGGCGCCCACCAGTTCGATGCCGACCTCGCGGGCGAAGGCGGTTTCCGCCGCCGTGTTGACCAGCACCGGGTAGGCTGGGCGGTGCTCGACCTGCGCCGTGCAACCGTAGCTCTGCGCCTGGCTGTGGATGATCGCCTGCACCCGCTCCAGCACCTGCTCGCGCACCTTGGCGTCGAGCGCGCGCAGGCTCAGGCGCAGCAATGCCTGCTGCGGGATGACGTTGGCCGCCTCGCCGGCCTGCAGCGCGCCCACGGTGACCACCGCGGCCTGCTGCGGGTCGACGTTGCGCCCCACCACTGTCTGCAATGCCATCACCACGCTCGCCGCCGCCACCAGCGGGTCGACGCTCAGGTGCGGCATCGAGCCGTGGCCGCCGACGCCTTCGATGCGCACTTCCAGCAGGTCCTGGGAGGCCATCATCGGCCCGCTGCGGAAGCACAGGTGGCCGGCTTCCAGCCCCGGCATGTTGTGCATGCCGAACAGCGCGTCGCAGGGGAAACGCTGCAGCAGGTCGTCCTCCAGCATGGCCAGGGCGCCGCCCTGGCCTTCCTCGGCGGGCTGGAAGATCAGCGTCAGGCTGCCCTGGAAGTTGCGCGTGGCGGCCAGGTAGCGCGCCGCGCCGAGCAGCATCGTGGTATGGCCATCGTGGCCGCAGGCGTGCATGCGCCCGTGGTGGCAACTGCTGTAGGGCAGGCCGGTGGCCTCCTCGATGGGCAGCGCGTCCATGTCGGCGCGCAGGCCCAGGCGCCGCGGCGAGTCGCCGTTGCGCAGCACGCCGACCACGCCGGTGCGGCCGACGTCGCGGTGCACCTCGTAGCCCCACTGGCCGAGCAGGTCGGCCACCAGGTCAGCGGTGCGGCGTTCTTCGAAGCCCAGTTCGGGGTGGGCGTGGATGTCCTGGCGCAGGGCCTTGAGTTCGTCGGCGCTGTCGTTCAGCCAGGCGAGGATGTGAGCGTGGCGGGGCATGTGGGGCTCTCCCGGGGTAGCCGGACTGGAGTCCGGTCTTGTTGGCGGTTGCCGGCGGCGGGGTCGCCGGCTCGGATGGCTACCAGCAAAGCGCGGGCGCCGTGACGGGGCAATGCGCGTTGGTTCCACCCTGTGGAACCGCGCGCGCTCAGAAGTGGTAGTAGATGCCGATGGCCACGCTGGACGGGTCGTCGCCGGCCTGCTCCACGGGGATGCCGGCATAGCTCACGGCGGCCTGGCGCTGGTTGTCGATCAGCGCCACGCGGCCATACAGCGCCAGGTTCGGGCGCAGGAAGTGGTCGTAGCCGAGCATCACCCCGGTGGCGTCCTGCTCGCCGCTGTCGACGTTGCGCCGGGTGGCCACCAGCCGCGCCAGGTCGCGCTCGCCCACCGGCAGCATGAAGCCGAGGGTCCAGGCGGTCATGCTCGGAGTGCCGTGGTAGTCCACGTCCTGGCGCTGCCAGGTGAGGTTGGAGGAGAAGGGGCCGAAGTCGTAGAAGGCCGAGGCGCTCTTGAACACGTTGTGCGTCTGCCGGCTGCGCCCGCCGTCGTCCCACGGGTCGCTCAGGTAGTCATTGTAGGAGCCGAGCAGGATCAGCCGGCTGTCGCGGTACTGCAGGCTCACGCCCTTGCCGCGCACCGTGCGCCCGGAACTGGCGGCGTCGTCGAAGCCGAAGCTCATGGCGCTGCCGAGGCTGAAGCCGTGGTAGCTCGGCGTGGTGTAGGCGAGGGTGTGCTTGGGCCGCACGTCCAGGTAGTAGGCGCCCTTGCCGCGCGGCGGCAGGGTGAGGAAGGTGTAGGGCGAGCCATACACGGCGAGGAAGGGGTCGGCATAGGTCGGCGTGCTCATGTTGTAGGTCTTGCCGAACTCCAGCTTGCCGTAGTTGCGCGTGCGCAGCGCCACCAGCGCCAGGCGCAGCGCGCCGACCTGCTTCCAGTGCTGGTCCAGGGCCTGGCCGTTGAGGTTGAAGCCTTCCTCGACGTCGGCCTCCAGCACGGTGTCCTCGTCCAGCGCCTTGCGCAGGTACAGGCCCAGCTTGTTGGTCCAGGCGCCGCCGCCTTCCAGGCGCCAGCCGGAGTGGTGGTCGGAGTCGTGGTAGTCGCTGAAGACGTCGAGGGTCCCGTAGACCCTGGCCTTGTCGTCGAAACCCTTGTCGATGTTGTAGTAGCCGAAGCCCGAGGCGATGCGGCCGATGCCGGGGAAGCCCTCGGCCTGGGCCGCGAAGGGGGCGGCCAGCAGGACGGCGAGGAGGAACGGGGAAGGTTTGCGGTGGTGAGCTTGGGTGTGCACGGCGCGGATTCCTGGTTGTGGTTGTTGTAGGCAGGTACCGGGGCGGCTGCGGGGCCGCCGTCGCCTTTCCAGCAGAATCCGGACGGGGCCGGCGCGGCAATGCACAGCGGTTCCATGGCGCGGAACCGCTGGCAGGCTGGGTCAAACGTTACGCTCAGGTTAACGATCGTGCGCCGCGCTTGATTGATGCAGCGGGCGGCGGGTCCCTAAGGTGCGTCCACGACAGCAGCGTTCGTGGAGGTTCCGATGATCCAGACATCCCCCCCGCCCCAGTGGTCGCGGCGGCGCGCCGAGAAAGCGCGACGCCTCGAACGGGTGCGCCACCTGGCCGACGGCGCGGTGCTGCCGCGCGAGCACCTGGTGCGCGCCCTGGAGGCGCTGATCGCCCCGGGCGACCGTGTGGTGCTGGAGGGCAACAACCAGAAGCAGGCCGACTTCCTCTCGCGCAGCCTGGCCCGGGTGGACCCGGGCAAGGTCCACGACCTGCACATGATCATGCCCAGCGTCGGCCGCCCCGAGCACCTGGACCTGTTCGAGCTGGGCATCGCGCGCAAGCTCGACTTCTCCTTCTCCGGCCCGCAGAGCCTGCGCATCGGCCAGCTGCTGGAGGACGGGTTGCTGGAGATCGGCGCCATCCACACCTACATCGAGTTGTACTCGCGCCTGGTGGTGGACCTGATTCCCAACGTCGCCCTGGTGGCCGGCTTCATCGCCGACCGCGAAGGCAACCTCTACACCGGCCCCAGCACCGAGGACACCCCGGCGCTGGTGGAGCCCACCGCCTTCAGCGACGGCATCGTCATCGCCCAGGTCAACCGCATCGTCGACGATCCGCGCGACCTGCCGCGGGTGGACATCCCGGCCAGCTGGATCGACTTCGTGGTCGAGGCCGACCGGCCGTTCTACATCGAGCCGCTGTTCACCCGCGACCCGCGCCACATCAAGCCGGTGCACGTGCTGATGGCGATGATGGCGATCCGCGGCATCTACGAGCGGCACAACGTGCAGTCGCTGAACCACGGCATCGGCTTCAACACCGCGGCCATCGAGCTGATCCTGCCGACCTACGGCGAGTCCCTGGGGCTGAAGGGCAGGATCTGCCGGCACTGGACGCTCAACCCGCACCCGACGCTGATTCCGGCCATCGAGAGCGGCTGGGTGGAAAGCGTGCACTGCTTCGGCACCGAGCTGGGCATGGAGCGCTACATCGCCCAGCGCCCGGACGTGTTCTTCACCGGCCGCGACGGCTCGCTGCGCTCCAACCGCATGTTCTGCCAGCTGGCCGGGCAGTACGCGGTGGACCTGTTCATCGGCGCCACCCTGCAGGTGGACGGCGACGGCCATTCCTCCACCGTCACCCGCGGCCGCCTGGCCGGCTTCGGCGGCGCCCCGAACATGGGCCACGACCCGCGCGGCCGGCGGCATTCCACCCCGGCCTGGCTGGACATGCGGCCCGAGCCCGAGGCCCTGCTGGAACGCGGCAAGAAGCTGGTGGTGCAGATGGTCGAGACCTTCCAGGACGGCGGCAAACCCACCTTCGTCGAGCAGCTGGACGCGGTGGACGTGGCGCGCAAGGCGAACATGCCGCTGGCGCCGGTGATGATCTACGGCGACGACGTCACCCACGTGCTCACCGAGGAAGGCATCGCCTACCTGTACAAGGCGCGCTCGCTGGAGGAGCGCCGGGCGATGATCGCCGCGGTGGCCGGCATCAGCCCCATCGGCCTGCGCCACGACCCGCAGGACACCGAGCGCATGCGCCGCGAAGGGCTGATCGCGCTGCCCGAGGATCTGGGCATCCGCCGCGCCGACGCCAGCCGCGAACTGCTTGCGGCCAAGAGCATCGCCGAACTGGTCGACTGGTCCGGGGGCCTGTACGAGCCGCCGGCGCGCTTCAGGAGCTGGTGATGGCCCAAGCCTACGAACTCGAACCCCGCGTCGGCCTGGGCGAGCGTCTGGCCGACCTGGCGGTGGACGCGCTGATCGACGAAGCCGAGCTGTCGCCCAAGCCGGCGCTGGTGGACCGTCGCGGCAGCGGCGCCCACAGCGACCTGCACCTGGGCCTGATGCAGGCCTCGGCGCTGAGCCTGTGGCCGTGCTTCCAGGCCATGGCCGAGGCCGCGCAAGCCCATGGCGAAATCGGCCTGCCGCTGCGCGAAACCCTCGGTCGCCTTGGCCGCGAAGGCGAGGCGGACATGCTGCGCACCACGGCGGGGGTGAATACCCATCGCGGCGCCATCTGGGCCCTGGGCCTGCTGAGCGCCGCCGCCGCGCTCGACACTTCGCGGCTGGCGGCCGAAGCGGTGGCCGCCCGCGCCGGGCGCATCGCCGTGCTCGCCGACCGCGCCCAGCCGCAATTGCCCAGCCATGGCGCCAGGGTGCGCCAGCGCTACGGCGTCGGCGGCGCCCGCGAGGAAGCCCAGCTGGGCTTCCCCCGCGTGGTGCTGCACGGCCTGCCGCAACTGCGGCGCAGTCGCGCGGCCGGCAGCGGCGAGCAGAACGCTCGGCTCGACGCGCTGCTGGCGATCATGGCCGTGCTCGACGACACCTGCGTGCTGCACCGCGCCGGCAGCGCCGGCCTGCAAGCCATGCAGGGTGGCGCGCGGGTGGTGCTCGATGCCGGCGGCAGCGCCAGCCTGGCCGGGCGCCGCGCGCTGCGCGAGCTGGACCGTGCGCTGTTGGCGCTCAACGCATCCCCCGGCGGCGCCGCCGACCTGCTCGCCGCCTGTCTCTTTCTGGATCGCCTGCCCGCCGCGCTCGGCGGGTGGGCCGGGAGCCTCTGACCATGGAAACCCTGTCCTTCGAATACCCCGCCACTTCGTCGGTGCGTGGCCGTGCCCTGGTGGGCTGCGTCGGTTCCGGCGACCTGGAGGTGCTGCTGCAACCGGCCCCGGCCGGCGCCCTGAAGATCGAGGTGGTGACCTCGGTGAACGGCAGCGCGCCGCGCTGGCAGCAACTCTTCGAGCGGCTGTTCGCCGCCGTGCCGGCGCCGGCCGCGCAGATCTGCATCCACGACTTCGGCGCCACCCCCGGGGTGGTGCGCCTGCGCCTGGAACAGGCGCTGGAGGAGGCCGGCCATGAGTGACGTCGCCCAGCTGCTGGCCCTGCGCAGCTTCACCGAACTCTCCGCCCGCCAGCGCGCCCGCGAACTGCTGGACGCCGGCAGCTTCCGCGAACTCATCGACCCCTTCGCCCGCGTGCAGTCGCCCTGGCTGGAAGGGCAGGGCATCGTGCCCCAGGCCGACGACGGCGTGGTCATCGCCCGCGGCACCCTGGATGGCCAGCCGGCGGTGGTGGCCGCCATCGAAGGCGCCTTCCAGGGCGGCAGCATGGGCGAGGTCAGCGGCGCGAAGATCGCCGGCGCCCTGGAACTGGCCGCCGAGGACAACCGCCAGGGCATCCCCACCCGCGCGCTGCTGTTGCTGGAAACCGGCGGCGTGCGCTTGCAGGAGGCCAACCTGGGGCTGGCGGCCATCGCCGAAATCCAGGCGGCCATCGTCGACCTGCAGCAGTACCAGCCGGTGGTGGCGCTGGTCGCAGGCCCGGTCGGCTGCTTTGGCGGCATGTCCATCGCCGCCGGGCTGTGCAGCTACGTGCTGGTCACCCGCGAGGCGCGCCTGGGGCTCAACGGCCCGCAGGTGATCGAGCAGGAAGCCGGCATCGAGGAATACGACTCCCGCGACCGTCCGTTCATCTGGAGCCTCACCGGCGGCGAGCAACGCACCGCCAGCGGCCTGGCCGATGCCTGCCTGGCCGATGACCTGGGGACCCTGCATCAGGCGGTGCGCGACTACTTCGCCAAGGGCCTGCCGGCGCACCCGCGCAGCCGCCGCGCGCGGGACTTCCTGGCGCGCCTGGAAAGCCTCGATACGAGCGAGCAGATCGATGCCGCCGGCGTGCGCCACCTCTACGCCGGCCTGAACCAAGGAGACGCGCAATGAGCCAAGCACCTTCTTCCCGCGGCCTGGCCTGGTTCCAGGCGCTGGCCGGCGAACAGCCCGCGCGGGCGCAGGACGGCGCCTCGCTGCGGGTGGCCGACGCCGAGCTGGACGGCCAGCCGCTGCGCTACCTGGCGGTGATTGCCGATGCGCAGAATCCCTTCCCCCGCGCCCGCAACGGCGAGGTCGGCCTGCTCGAAGGCTGGCGCCTGGCAGCGGCGGTGGACGAGGCCATCGAGGCCGACCGCGATGCGCCGCGTAAGCGCGCCCTGGTCGCCATCGTCGACGTGCCCAGCCAGGCCTACGGCCGCCGCGAGGAAGCCCTGGGCATCCACCAGGCTCTGGCCGCTGCGGTGGACGCCTATGCCCGCGCGCGCCTCGCCGGCCACCCGGTGATCGGCCTGCTGGTGGGCAAGGCCATGTCCGGCGCCTTCCTCGCCCATGGCTACCAGGCCAACCGGCTGATCGCGTTGCGTGATGCGGGGGTGATGGTCCACGCCATGGGCAAGGCCGCCGCCGCGCGCATCACCCTGCGCAGCGTCGAGGAACTGGAACGCCTGGCCGCCACGGTGCCGCCGATGGCCTACGACATCGACAGCTACGCCTCGCTCGGCCTGCTGTGGGACAGCCTCGAAGTGCCGTCCATAGACGCGCCCGGCGAAGCGGACGTGGCCCAGGTGCAAGCCAGCCTGTGCCGCGCCCTGGACGATATCGCCGGCGACCCGCGCGACCTGCGCGGCCGCCTCGGCGCAGCCAACCGCGCGGCCTCCAGCCGCGTGCGCGAACTGCTGCGCGAGCAGTGGTGAGAACTCAGGAGCGGGCCATGGCCATCGTCGATAGCTCACAGCGGGGCTCGCGCCGGGACCGGCCCGCTCCTGACCTTTTCCGCGCCCATGACCTGCTCTGGGGCATGGGCGCCGAGCATCTGCCGGAGGACGCTCCGGCCTGGGCGGGCGAAGTGCTGGCAACCGGCTGGCCGGTTGTCGTGCGCCGCGCGCCGGCACGGGATGGCTGGGTGGCCGTCGGCCTGCGCGGGCGGAGCCGCGAGCAGCGCTGGGCGGGCTGGTTGCCGGTAGCCGCGGTGCAGCGTTGCTCCATGCCCGAAGCGTTGCGCCAGGTCGTGCCGCAACGCGAGCTGCCCACCTGGCAGGCCCTGCGCCAAGTGCGCGAAGTGCTGGACGCCAGCGGCCTGGCCTGGGGCATCACCGGCGGCGCCGGCTTCGAACTGGCCACCGGCGTGCCGGTGCTGCACGACGCCAGCGACCTCGACCTGCTGCTGCGCACTCCGCAGCCGTTTTCCCGCGATGCGGCCCGCGCGCTGCTCGCCGAACTGAACCAGGCCGCCTGCCGCATCGACCTGCAACTGCAGACCCCCGCCGGTGGCCTGGCCCTGGCCGAATGGGCCGGGGAGGGCGCCCGCGTCATGGTCAAGGGCGACCAGGCGCCGGTTCTGCTGGCCGATCCCTGGGCGCGTGCCGAGGTGGCCGCATGAGCAGCTTCTTCGCCTTCCCCGGCCAGGGCGCGCAGTATCCCGGCATGCTCTCGGCGCTGCCCGGCGAGCCGGAAGTGCGCACCTGCCTGGAAGAGGCGGCGGACGTGCTCGGCCAGTCCATGGCCAGCCTGGAAAGCGCCGAGGCCCTGGCCTCTACCCGCGCCGTGCAGCTGTGCCTGTTGATCGCCGGTGTCGCCGCGGCACGCCTGCTCGGCGCACGCGGGCATCGGCCGGCGATGGTGGCCGGGCTGTCCATCGGCGCCTATCCGGCCGCCGTGGTCGCGGGTGCCCTGGCCTATGCCGACGCCCTGCGCCTGGTCGCCCTGCGCGGCGAGCTGATGCAGCGGGCCTGGCCCAGCGGCTACGGCATGAGCGCCATCCTCGGCCTGGAGCAGGCGCAGCTGGAACCGCTGCTGGCCCAGGTGCACAGCGCCGAACGCCCGGTCTACCTGGCCAATATCAACGCCGAACGGCAACTGGTGGTGGCCGGCAGCGACGAGGCCCTGCAAGCCATCGCCGAACTGGCCCGCGCCCATGGCGCCAGCGCGGCGAAGCGCCTGGCGGTCAGCGTGCCCTCGCACTGCGAACTGCTGGCCGAACCCGCCGCGCGCCTGGCCGAAGCCTTCGCCGGCGTGCAACTGAAGCGCCCGCGGCTGCGCTACCTGAGCAGCAGCACGGCGCGCCTGGTCATGGAGCCGGCGGCCCTGGCCGCCGACCTGGCCTGGAACATGGCGCGCCGCGTGGAGTGGCGCGCGACCCTGCGCAGCGCCTACGAGCGCGGCGCCCGCCTGCACCTGGAGCTGCCGCCCGGGCGCATACTCAGCGGCCTGGCCAAGCCCTGCTTCGGCGCCGCCGCCATCGCCTTCGACGGTGCCAACGCGGACACCCTGGACGCGCTGCTGCGCGAGGAGGAACGCCGCGACCCCTGAGCCGGTCCCAACACCCCCAACCCCAACGACCAACCGAGGACAACAACAATGATCATCTACGGTGTCGCTTTACTGTCTGCCTGCACGCTCGCGGGCGTGATCCTGGGCGATCTGCTGGGCGTGCTGCTCGGCGTGCAATCCAACGTCGGCGGCGTCGGCATCGCCATGCTGCTGCTGATCTTCGCCCGCCTGGCGATGCACAAGCGCGGCGGGCTGAGCAAGGAATGCGAGTTCGGCGTGGGCTTCTGGGGCGCCATGTACATTCCCGTGGTAGTCGCCATGGCCGCCCAGCAGAACGTGGTCACCGCCCTGCACGGCGGCCCGGTGGCGCTGCTCGCGGCGATCGGCTCGGTGCTGGTGTGCGGCGCGACCATCGCGCTGATCAGCCGTACCCACCGCGGCGAGCCGCTGCCGCGCGAGGACCGCGCCGAAGACCTGGGCGCCGCCCCGGTGGGAGGGCGCTGAGATGTGGCAGATCGTCGAGAACGCGCTCATCCATAACGGCCTGGTCACCGCTTTCGCGGTGGTGGGCGTGATCATGTGGGTGTCGGTGCTGATTTCCCGCCACCTGACCTTCGGCCGCGTCCACGGCTCGGCCATCGCCATCCTCATCGGCCTGGTGCTGGCCTGGGTCGGCGGCACCCTCAGCGGCGGGCAGAAGGGCCTGGCCGACCTCTCGCTGTTCTCCGGCATCGGCCTGATGGGCGGGGCCATGCTGCGCGACTTCGCCATCGTCGCCACGGCCTTCGAGGTGCAGGCCACGGAGGCGCGCAAGGCCGGGCTGATCGGCGCGGTGTCGCTGCTGCTGGGCACCATCCTGCCGTTCATCGTCGGGGTGATAGTGGCCTGGTCGTTCGGCTACCGCGACGCGGTGAGCATGACCACCATAGGCGCGGGCGCGGTCACCTACATCGTCGGCCCGGTCACCGGCGCGGCGCTGGGCGCCAGTTCCGACGTGATGGCGCTGTCGATCGCCACCGGGCTGATCAAGGCCATCCTGGTGATGGTCTTCACTCCGGTTTCGGCGCGCCTGCTGGGCCTGGACAACCCGCGCTCGGCGATGGTCTTCGGCGGCCTGGCCGGCACCGTCAGCGGCGTCACCGCCGGGCTCGCCGCCACCGACCGGCGCCTGGTGCCCTACGGCGCGCTGACCGCCACCTTCCACACCGGCCTGGGCTGTCTGCTCGGCCCGTCGCTGCTGTACTTCTGCGTGCGCGGCCTGGTGGGTTGAGCTAGTGGCCGGCTGAGAAAAGCGGGCGGGGCGCCTCAGGCCCCCGCCCGCGCCGCTTCCTGCTCGTGGCGCATGCTGTACATGCGGCATTCGGCGAGCAGCGCCAGCAGGTTCGGGTCGCGCTCCTTGGCGCGCAGGAACACCACGCCGATGCGCTGCTGCAGGCGGTAGCGCGCCTGCAGCGGAATCAGCTTCACGCGGTTCTCGTACACCGCCTCGATGCGCTTGGGCAGCAGCGCGTAGCCCACCCCGGAACTGACCATGCTGAGCAGGGTGAAGATGTCGTTCACCTGCATGGCGATGTGCGGCTCGAAGCCGGCCTGGCGGAACACCCGCACGCCGTCCTGGTGGGTGGCGAAGCCCTGGGCGAGGGTGACGAAGGGCGCGTCCTTCAGGCTGGCCAGGTCGATCTCGGCCTGCTCGGCATAGGGCGAATCCACCGGCACGGCGAGGAAGATGTCGTCGGAGAACAGCGGCAGCTGCTCGCAGTCGGGGTCGGCCACGCTCTCGTTGAGCGACACCAGGATGGCGTCCAGCTCCATGTTCTTCAACTGGTAGAACAGGTCGACGTTGGAGCCGAGGATGAGATCGATGTTCAGCTCGCTGCGCCGCAGCTTCAGGCCCATGATCAGCTGCGGCACGGTCTTCACCGTCAGCGAATAGAGCGCGCCGAGCTTGAAGCGCTCGGCGGAGAAGCCGGCGGCCTCGCGGGTGAGGCGCACCGTCTCGTTCACGTCCTGCACCAGCTTCTGCGCGCGTTCCTCCAGCACGAAGGCGCTTTCCAGCGGCGTCAGCGTGCGCCCCTCGTGCTTGAACAGCGGGCAGCGCAGGGCGCTTTCCAGGGAGTGGATGGCGCGGTGCACGCTGACGTTGCTGGTGCCCAGCTCGGCGGCGGCGCGGGCCAGGTTGCCGGTGCGCATGAAGGCCAGGAAGACTTCCAGTTTCTTCAGCGTCAGCTCTTCGTCGATGCGCGGCGTGGGCGCGCTGGCCGTGTCAGCGCGGGCCATGGGGGCCTCGGGCGGCGTGCGGAAGGGGCATGGGGATTCTCGCTTCGTCGATGGCCCGGCCAAGGTAGCGGAGCCGGGCGCGGGCTGCCAGCGCCGTGCCGGTGGTGGTTTGGGGATGTGTTTGGACAGCGCTGTCTTTTGCGCGCGGGAGACTGCATGTCGTCGCAGGGCCTTGCAGGCGCAAACCTGTGGGTCGCCATTGCCCTGATTTTCGTGCGGTTATTGAGGAAAGTATTTCGCCAGTGGGCTGGATTATTACGGGATATGAAAAATAATATTGCCAGCCCTGCGTCTGGCGATTAGCCCGCGCGGGCAGTAACGTGCGCATCGCCTTTGACCGGGCGTTTTTTTCACCTGCAAAAGATAGCGCTGTCTCAAGGCTGCGCAGGTTTTCCGGGGCAGGGGGAATGGCTGCGCCAGAGCGCTGCGTCGGCCCCTGTTCTACAGTTTTCGTTTGGCCATGCGGCTCGCGCCCCGTTGGGGAGCGGGCCGGGTGGCGCTTTTTCGCTTCAGGCTGCCAGGAGGAATAGCCCCCATGATCACCGCCCGCAATCTCGCCCCGGGGCTGGGGCTGCTCGCCCTGCTGGCCGGCGGCGCCCATGGCGACGAGGCTTTTTCCGCCGATTCGAAGTGGGGCCTGGGGGACTGGGGCGGCACCCGCAGCGAGCTGCTGGAGAAGGGCTACGACTTCAAGCTGGACTACGTCGGCGAGGCCGCGGGCAACCTGCACGGCGGCTACAACGACGACAAGACCGCGCGCTACACCGACCAGTGGGCGCTGGGCACCCACCTGGACCTGCAGAAGATCCTCGGTTGGCACGGCGCGGAGTTCCAGCTGACGGTGACCGAGCGCAATGGCAACAACCTCTCCAACGACCGCCTCAGCGACCCGCGCGCCGGCCAGCTCAGCTCGGTGCAGGAGGTCTGGGGACGCGGCCAGACCTGGCGGCTGACGCAGATGTGGTACAAGCAGACCTTCCTCGACGACGCCCTGGACATCAAGGTCGGCCAGTTCGGCGAGGGCGAGGACTTCAACAGTTTCCCCTGCGACTTCCAGAACCTGGCCTTCTGCGGCTCCCAGGTGGGCAACTGGGTGGGCGGCATCTGGTACAACTGGCCGGTGGCGCAGTGGGCGTTGCGGGTGAAGTACAACTTGAGCCCGGAGTTCTTCGTGCAGGTCGGCGCCTACGAGCAGAACCCCTCGAACCTGGAGACCGGCAACGGCTTCAAGCTCAGCGGCAGCGGCACCAAGGGCGCGATCCTGCCGGTGGAGCTGGTGTGGTCGCCGAAGGTGGGTGGGCTGCCGGGCGAATACCGCCTGGGCTACTACTACAGCACCGCCAAGGCCGACGACGTCTACGAGGATGTGAACGGCCAGCCCCAGGCGCTGACCGGCAACGCCTTCAAGTCCCACGGCAGCAAGCACGGCTGGTGGGTGGTGGCGCAGCAGCAGGTCACCGCGCACGACGGCGACGCCTCGCGTGGCCTGAGCCTGTTCGCCAACTTCACCGTGCATGACCAGGCGACCAATAGCATCGACAACTACCAGCAGGTCGGCGCGGTCTACAAAGGCCTGTTCGATGCCCGGCCGAAGGACGACATCGGCCTGGCGGTGGCGCGAATCCATATCAACGACGACGTGACCAGGCACCAGAAGCAGGTCAACGAAATCGCCGGCCTCGACGACTACGACAACCCGCTGTTCCAGCCGGTGCAGCACAGCGAATACGACGCCGAGCTGTACTACGGGGTGCACGTCACCAACTGGCTGACGGTGCGGCCGAACCTGCAGTACATCAAGCATCCCGGCGGCGTCTACGAGGTGGACAACGCCCTGGTCGCCGGCCTGAAGATCCAGTCCAGCTTCTGAGCCGCCCAGTCATCACCAAGGCCCCGGCCAGCGCCGGGGCAGGGAGCAGGAACCCCAGCATGACCTTGCGTTTTCGCCCGCTCAGCCTCGCCATGACCCTGCAGCCGCCGCTGCTGCTCTGGGGCCTGAGCACAGGCACCTTCGCCCTTGCCACGGACAGCGCCGTGCCCGCCGACGAGGTGTTCGCCCCGATGGTTGTCACCGGCGCCTACGCGCCGGTTTCCAGCTTCGACCTGCCGTTCTCCATCGACACTGTGCAGCAGCCGCAGATCGGCGATGGCCAGCTCGGCGTCAACCTTTCCGAGGTGCTGCCGCGGGTGCCCGGCCTGGTGGTGCAGAACCGCCAGAACTACGCCCAGGACCTGCAGATTTCCTCGCGCGGCTACGGCGCCCGCTCGGCCTTTGGCATCCGTGGGCTGAAGCTGCTCAGCGACGGCATCCCGGCCAGCACGCCGGATGGCCAGGGCCAGGCAGCGACGCTGAACCTCGATGTGGCCGACCGCATCGAGGTGCTGCGTGGCCCGGCCTCGACTATCTACGGCAGCAACGCCGGCGGGGTGATCCAGATGTTCAGCCGCGATGGCTCCGGCCCGCCGAAGGTGGGCGCCGAAACCACCTTCGGCAGCGACGGCTTCAACAAGAACCACCTCTACGCCGAGGGCGGCAACGACAAGGCCGGCTTCCTCCTCGACGCCTCACGCATGGACACCGACGGCTACCGCGACCACAGCGCCGCGCGCCGCGACCAGACCTTCGCCAAGCTCAACTTCAGGCCCGACGACGACAGCCGCCTGGCGCTGATCTACAGCAGCCTGGAGCAGAACAACACGCAGGACCCGCTGGGCCAGACCTGGGACGCCTACAAGCACGACCCGCGCTCGGTGGCATCGGCGGCCGAGACCTACGACACGCGCAAAAGCATCGACCATCAGCAGGTGGGCATGAACTACGAGCGCTACTTCGGCGACGCCACCCTGCAGTTCAACCTCTACGCCGGGCAGCGCAGCGTCATCCAGTACCTGTCGATCCCCAGGGGCGTGGTCTCCAACACCCAGCGCGGCGGCGGCGTGGTGGACTTCGACCGCGAATTCCACGGCGGCACCCTGCGCTGGATCCAGCCGGTGCATGGGGTGCCCGGCGAGCTGACCGTCACCACGGGGGTGGACTACGACCGCAGCCGCGACGACCGCCACGGCTACCAGAACTACAGCGGCGACCTGCTGGGCGTGAAGGGCGAGCTGCGCCGCGACGAGGACGACATCGCCACCAGCCTCGACCCCTACGTGCAGGCGCGCTGGGAGCTGGGCGACTGGACCTTCGACGCCGGCCTGCGCCACAGCACCATGAAGATGGAGGTGGACGACCACTACCTGGCCAACGGCGACTCCAGCGGCTCGAAGAAGTACCAGCAGAACACCCCATCGCTGTCGGTGATGTACGCCTTCACCCCCGAACTGCACGGCTACGTCAGCGCCGGCAAGGGCTTCGAGACGCCGACCCAGGCCGAGATGGCCTACGCCCCGGGCCTGGTGGAAAGCTTCAACTTCGGCCTCGACCCGGCCACCAGCACCCAGTACGAACTGGGCCTGAAGGCCAAGGTCGGCGGCAACACGCGGGTCAACGCGGCGGTCTTCGAAATCCGCACCGACGACGAGATCGTCGTTGCCAGCTCCACCGGCGGCCGCACCAGCTACCAGAACGCCGGCAAGACCCTGCGCCGCGGTTTCGAACTGGGCGTGCAGAGCCAGCTCAACGAGCAGTGGGGCGCGACCCTCGCCTATACCCGCCTGGAGGCCACCTACGATGAAGACTTCGTCGAGGGCGGCAACCTCATCGAGAAGGGCAACCACCTGCCCGGCGTGCCCGGCAGCAGCCTCTACGGCGAGCTGGTGTGGAAGCCGCGCCAGGACATCAGCATGGGCTTCGAAGGGCAGTACCGCAGCAAGGTCTATGTTGAAGACAGCAACGAGGACAAGCCGGCGCCCAGCTACGTGGTGTTCAACTGGCGCACCCGCTTCGAACAGCGCTACGGCCCCTGGACCTTCCACCAGTTGCTGCGCCTGGACAACCTGCTGGACCGCCAGTACGTCGGCTCGGTCATCGTCGGCGACAGCAACGGCCGCTACTACGAGGCCGCTCCGGGGCGCTCCTGGTACGCCGGCGCCGGCCTCCAATACCAGTTCTGAACCCAAGCAGTACCCGCTCACTGAAAGACCGAAGGAGAACACGCATGAGCACTGACGGTGCGTTTGGCAGGTCACGCCTGCTGCCGAGCCTGCTCGGACTATTGCTGCTGCTGATGGGCCTGGCCCTGCTGGCCGGCGGCGTCAAGCTGATGAGCCTGGGCGGCTCGCTCTACTACCTGGTGGCCGGCGTGGTGCTGGTCGTCACCGGCGTGCTGCTGGTGCTCGGCCGCGCCGCCGCCATCGGCCTGTACGCGCTGTTCCTGCTGGGCAGCACCCTGTGGGCATGGTACGAAGTGGGCCTGGACTGGTGGCAACTGGTGCCGCGCCTGGCGCTGTGGTTCGCGCTCGGCATCGTCCTGCTGCTGCCCTGGCTGCGCCGCCCGCTGCTGAGCGCGGGCCCGGCGCCCAAGGCCACCGCGCTGCTGGGCCTGGCCGTGGTGCTGGCCGGCGCCACCGCCATCGCCTCGCAGTTCACCAACCCGGGGCGCATCGAAGGGCGCATCGACCGCGCCAGCGCCGGCGTGCCCAACGCCGCCCCGGCGCAGCCCGAGGGGGACTGGCAGGCCTACGGGCGCACCGCCTTCGGCGACCGCTATTCGCCGCTCACACAGATCAACCCGGACAACGTCCACCAGCTGAAGCTGGCCTGGACCTTCCGCACCGGCGACCTGCCCGGCCCGAACGATCCGGGCGAGACCACCGCGGAGAACACCCCGCTGAAGGTCAACGGCAAGCTCTACGTGTGCACCCCGCACAGCCAGGTGATCGCCCTGGACCCGGACACCGGCAAGGAACTCTGGCGTTTCGATCCCAAGCTGAGCACGCAGAACGCGGCCAACTTCAAGGGCTGGGCGCACATGACCTGCCGCGGCGTGGCCTACCATGACGAGGCCGCCTACGCCGTCAAGGCCGCCGACGGCACTACCGTCGCCAGCCCGGCGCCGGCCGCCGGCAGCTGCCCGAAACGCCTGTTCGTGCCCACCGCCGACACCCGCCTGATCGCCCTCGACGCCGACACCGGCAAGGTCTGCGAAGGCTTCGGCAACAAGGGCGAGATCGACCTGCGCGCCAACATCGGCAGCTTCACCGCCGGCGGCTACTACTCCACCTCGCCGCCGGCCGTGACCCGCGACCTGGTGATCATCGGCGGCCACGTCACCGACAACGTCTCCACCGACGAGCCTTCCGGGGTGATCCGCGCCTACGACGTGCGCGACGGCCACCTGGTGTGGAACTGGGACAGCGGCAATCCGGACGCCACCGCGCCCATCGCCGCCGATAAAACCTACACCCGCAATTCGCCGAACATGTGGTCGGTGGCCAGCGTCGACGAGAAGCTCGGCCTGGTCTACCTGCCCATGGGCAACCAGATGCCCGACCAGTGGGGCGGCAACCGCACCCCCGAGGCGGAGAAGTTCAGCGCCGGCGTCACCGCGCTGGACCTGACCACCGGCAAGGTGCGCTGGACCCACCAGTTCACCCACCACGACCTGTGGGACATGGACGTGGGCGGCCAGCCGACCCTGGTCGACCTGAAGACCGCCGACGGCATCAAGCCGGCGCTGCTGGCCTCGACCAAGCAGGGCAGCATCTACGTGCTCGACCGGCGCAACGGCGAGGCCATCGTGCCGATCAACGAAACCCCGGTGCCGCAAGGCGCGGTGGAAGGCGACCACACCTCGCCGACACAGCCGATGTCCGAGCTGAACTTCATGCCCACCACCCTGCGCGAGAAGGACATGTGGGGCGTGACGCCGTTCGACCAGATGCTCTGCCGCCTGGACTTCAGGTCGCTGCGCTACGAGGGCATCTACACCCCGCCGTCGCTGCAGGGCTCGCTGGTGTTCCCGGGCAACTTCGGGGTGTTCGACTGGGGTGGCGTGTCGGTCGACCCGGTGCGCCAGATCATGTTCGTCAACCCCGACTACATGGCCTTCAAGTCCAAGCTGGTGCCCCGCGAGGAAGTCGCCGGCGGCCCGGCCCGCAAGAGCGAGACCGAAGGCGTGCAACCCAACGCCGGCGCGCCCTACGGCGTGATCATGGCGCCCTTCCTGTCGCCCATCGGCCTGCCTTGCCAGGCCCCGGCCTGGGGCTACGTGGCGGCGGTGGACCTGACCACCCACAAAGTGATCTGGAAGCACAAGAACGGCACCGTGCGCGACAACTCGCCCCTCCCGCTGCCGTTGACCATGGGCGTGCCCAGCATGGGCGGGCCGATCACCACCGCCAGCGGCCTGGGCTTCCTCAGCGGCACCCTGGACCAGTACCTGCGCGCCTACGACATGCGCGACGGCAAGGTCCTCTGGGAAGGCCGCCTGCCGGCCGGCGCCCAGACCACGCCGATGACCTACACCGGCAAGGACGGCAAGCAGTACGTGCTGGTCATGGCGGGCGGGCATGGCTCCCTGGGCACCCGCCAGGGGGATTACGTGATGGCCTTCGCGCTGCCGGATTGAGGGGGGCGGCGCTGGAATGAAAGAACGCCCGCGGAGTGATCCGCGGGCGTTTTTGTTTGCAGGGTTGGTAGGAGCGAGCTTGCTTGCGAACAGGCTCCCCGGTGACTCCTCTGCCAAGCCCACCTCTGTTCCCTCTCCCTAACCCTCTCCCTTAAGGGAGAGGGGACCGTTCGGTGTGCGCGGATGTTTCGGCGTTAGCCGGCTTGTACCGATTACCCGGCTGACACCAGATCCTTTCTCGGCACGGACAAGCCCCCTCTCCCTTCAGGGCGGGGCGCGCAGCCGAGGGCTGGGGAGAGGGCGCTCTGAAGGCTCTCCAAAGTCCCCGGCAAGCACTGTCCCCGAGCAAGCCCTCACCTCACCTATCACCGACTCCGTGGTTGAACTCGGCGCGCTCTTCAACGGCGGCTCCGGGCTCGGCAGCGAGCGGTGTGTGGCCAAGGTCAAGCGGCGGATAACGCCGGAGGCGTTATGCGCCCTACGCCAAGCCCGCCATGGGCGGTCACCCCACCACCCGATTACGCCCACCCGCCTTGGCCCGGTACAGGTTCTCGTCGGCCACCTTCAGCAGCGCCTCGACGCTCTCCACCTTGCTCGCCGAGGTGCTGGCCACGCCTATGCTCACCGTCACCACGCCGCGCTGGACCTTGGCGTGGGGCAGGGCGGTGGCTTCCACCCGCTGGCGGATGTCCTCGGCCACCTTGCGCGCACCGGCCAGGTCGGCGTTGGGCAGGATGACCACGAACTCCTCGCCGCCGTAGCGCGCGGCGCCGTCTTCCTCGCGGCGGCAGCCTTGGCGCACCTGTTCGGCCACCTTCGCCAGGGCCACGTCGCCCATGGGGTGGCCGTAGTGGTCGTTGTAGGCCTTAAACTGGTCGATATCCAGCATCAGCACCGCCAGGTCGCCGCCGTTACGCAGGTGGCGGTGCCATTCCTGGCGGGCCTTGTCGTCGAACCAGCGGCGGTTGTGCAGGCCGGTCAGGGCGTCGGTGCAGGCCTGGTTGCGCAGGCGGTTCTCGGCGGCGGCGCGTTCGCGCAGATAGCGACTGAGGCGGAAGGCCATGGCCACGGTGGCGATGTTGAAGCTCACCAGCAGGCCGCTGGTGACCACCGTGCGGCCGTTCCAGGTGCGCAGCACGCACTCGCTCCCCAGTTCCACGCTGACCGCCATGGGGTAGTCGCCGACGCGCTTGTAGCCGTGCCAGGCCGGTTGCGGGGCGTCCAGGTTGTCGTGCACGTATTCCTGCTGCCCGCTGGCGACGAAGTGCTCGAAGGCGCGCTTTTCCGCCTCGCTGTTGCTGCGCCCCGCGACCGGCCACCGGGCCAGCGGCGTGCCGTCGAGCAGGCGGATCGACACCAGGCCGCTGCTGTCGATCTTCACGTCCTCGATGAGGCTGCGCAGGCGCCGCAGCTCCTTGATCACCGCCACCACGCCGATCAGCTTGCCGTCCGCGTCGAGCAGGCTGCGGCTGAGCGCCGTGCTCGGCCCCGCGCCCGGATAGGACGGCAGGAAGGGATGGCTCAGGTGCAGACGCTGCGGTTCGGCCAGCACCGCGCTGACGTATTCCCGCCCGGACAGGTCCCGCTGTACCTCGGTCTGGTGGTGCAGTTCGCGCAGCAGCTGGCCCCGGGCATCGGTGAGGACGATGGTGCCCAGTTCCCCGGCGCTGTCCTCGTGCCCCCGCAGCAGGGCGCCCAGCGCCGGCCCGGCGACTTCGCGGGCGTCCGGCGAGACGACCACGTTGTTGAGTGTCTGCAGAGTCTGGGTATGCACCACCAGGTCGCGGTGCAGCTCGCGTTCCACCAGCAGCAGGATGTTGTGCCCGCTGGCCCGGGCGTAGGCCAGCGCATCGCGCTTCATGGCCAGCATCTGCCAGCCGGCGAGCAGGGACAGGCCGATGGCCAGCGACATCATGAAGGCGAAGATCCGGGTGGGCATGCGTGTAGTTTCTTCCCGTCGAGGGCAGAGATTGGCGTGCGAATTGTCCGACAATTTTTCGGCCGACACCTAGGCTCGGTCGCGCCATTCCCCGGAGTCCTTGTCCCAAGTCAGGCCAGTTCGTGGAATTGCGGATCGCCGCCGGGCAAAAGCGTTTCCGGGGTTTTCCGCGGCGCCCGCCTGGCGTCTGCGCTAGGCCCACTGCGCCTGCGTCGCCAAACCGATCAGCTCGCGCAGCCCGCCGATGCCCAGCTTGCGGTACAGGCGCTTGACGTAGGTGGCCGCGCTGGAGGGGCGCACGCCCAACTGCTCGGCGATGGCGTGGTTATCGGCGCCGGTCAGCATCAGGCGCAGCAGCGTCTGCTCGCGCAGGGTCAGGCCCGGCTGGCGGGCGGCCACGCGTTCGGCCAGCAGCAGCGGCAGCTCGTTGGCCTGCAGCCAGGCCCGGTAGTGCAGGCGCACGGCCTGGATCAGCAGCGGCGCGAGGGTTTCCAGGTAGTCCATCTCGCGGGCGCAGAAGTGCCCGTGCTCGTGGCCGCGGTAGAGGTTCAGCGACAGCCAGCGCTCGTTCTCGCCGTGGGCCAGCAGGGCCACGCGCTCGCTGATGCGCGGCTGCTCGTAGCACACGCGGCGGTACTCGGGGTGGGCGATGTCGTCGATGCCCTGGCGCTGCACCAGGATGCGCTCGGCCGGGCCGCGGCGGGCCATGGCCTGCTGGTTGCCGTCCTGGCTGTAGAAGCGTTCGGCGTAGTTGTGCGAGATGCGCGGCAGCGCCACGTCGCGGGCGCGGTCGGCGAAGGAGAACACCTGCGGGTTGCGCCGCGGCGCGTAGGCGAAGATGGTGCACTGCGCCAGGGGCACGCCGGGGCCGATCAGCTGCAGCAGGTCGGCGGCCAGGGTGCGGCTGCGGTTGCCGCCGACGCGGGCGAACAGGTTGGCGGCGTGGCCGAGGTTCAGGCTGTGCTCGACGCTGCCGGCGCGCAGGGGCCAGTACTGCATCGCGACGTCCCTCCGGGGTTCTGCGGGTTGCGGGCGCCGGCCACTGTAGCACCCCGGCCGCCGCCATGGCGGACCGGGGATCGGCCGGGCTCAGAGGTCCAGCAGGGCGGCCTCGGTCAGTTCGGCGAAGCGTTCGGGCTCGCCCAGGGCCTCGGCGGCGAGCAGCGCCAGCTTGACCAGGAACAGCTCGCGCTGCGCCTGGGGCGCGCGGTCCAGGGCTTCGGCCAGTTGTTCGTAGACGCTTTCCAGCCCGGCGATGGTCAGTGTTTGCATGGCGGTTCCCTCAGGCGTTGCCCAGTGCGGTATGGATGGCCCGGCCCAGCGCGGCGCCGTCCAGTTGCCGCCAGCGTGCGCAGACGTGCTGGTCGGGGCGCGCCAGGTAGGCGCCGCCCGGCTGCGCGGCGTACTTGCGGCGCAGGTGGCCGTCGGCGTCGGCGAGGCTGAGGTCGGCGCCGTCCACCGCTTCGGCCGCGCCTATGGCCAGGATGCGCAGCGGGATGCCCCGCTCGCGCAGGGCCGCGACCTCGGTCCGGAGGTCTGCGGGCAGTTCGCCGGCTTCGCTGAAGTACAGCAGGTGGAAGGCGGCGCCCAGGTGGTCGAACAGGTAGTCGTCCTCGCCCAGGCGGACGTTCGGCAGCGGCGCGCCCTGGCGCGGGCCGGCGGGGAACGCCGCATCGTCGTCGTCGCGGCAGTTCAGCGGCGAGTCGGTGTAGTCGTGGGGCCGCGAGGTGCGCCAGTGGTACAGCGGGCGGACGAAGGCCTGGCTCAGCGACAGCGACAGCACGGCATCGCGCACCAGGCGCTGGCCGGGCGTGGGCGGGGTCATGAAGCGGGTGCTCTTGCCGGCCTCGGCGATGATTTCCCGCGCCGCGCCGACGCGCTCGTGGCTGTAGGAGGGCAGCAGCGCCGGGCCGGCCAGGCCCTTGAGCGCCAGGGCCAGTTTCCAGGCCAGGCCGTTGCAGTCCTGGAAGCCGGTGTTGGCCCCGCGCACGCCGAAGATCGGCAGCAGGTGCGCGGCATCGCCGGTGAAGATCACCCGCCGGTGGATGTAGTCCGGCAGGGTCAGCGCGCGGGCGGAGTACACCGAGCACCAGTCCAGCTCCCACTGCGGGTCCTGCACGCCCACCAGGGCCAGCTGCGCGTCGATGCGTGCGCGCAGGGACTCGGGCGCCAGGGCCTGCTCCGGCGTCTCGTCGGCCGGCAGCTGGTAGTCGATGCGCCAGATGTCGCCGGGCTCGCGGTGCATCAGCACGGTGTTGCCGGGGTTCCACGGCGGGTCGAAGAAGGCCAGGCGTTCGGTGGGCAGGTCGAGGCGGATGCGGATGTCGGCGATCACGAAGCGGCCCTCGTAGGCCGCGCCTTCCAGCTTCAGCCCGAGCAGGGAGCGCAGGGCCGAACGCGCGCCGTCGGCGGCGATCACCCACTGGGCTTCCAGGGCGTAGGGGCCGGCGGGCGTGTCCACTTCCAGGCGCGCATGGTCAGCGGCCTGGGCCACGGCGGTCACCTTGTTGCCCCAGCGCAGCTCGATCAGCGGGTTGGCCCGGGCGGCCTCCACCAGGTACTGCTCCAGGCACGGCTGCTGCAGGTTGGTCATGGGCGCGAAGCGGTCGTCGGCGTCCTGCGGCGCTTCCATGCGGAACACCCGCTGGTTGCGGTAGAAGGAGTTGCCGAAGCGCCAGCCCAGCCCGGCCGCGGTCACCCGGTCGGCCACGCCGACCTGCTGGAGGATTTCCAGCGAACGGCGGGTGAAGACGATGGCGCGGCTGCCCTCGCTGACCTGCTGCTCGGCTTCGAGCAGCACCGAAGGGATGCCGTAGCGGGCCAGGTCCAGCGCGGTTGTCAGGCCGATGGGCCCGGCGCCGACGATGACCACCGCATGCCGCTCGGCCTGCGCGGCGCCCACGGCGGCGGTGAAGGCGGGGTGGACCTGGTAGTCGAAATACAGCGAGCGCCGGGGCTCGGTGGAAGGGCAGTGCATCGCGGTGCGTCTCCGGGATTATTGTGCTTGTGGGCGGATGCCGGTCGGATCGCCCCGACTCTACCCCCCACGCGCGACCGCGATGTCCCCGCAAGGGGACAACTTGCGCCGCAGCCTTCGCAGCGCTCTTGCACGGGCGTTCTGGAATTCTCGCGGAACCTGTCTACGCTCAGTTCTTGCACCAAAGCGGTGCCACGATAACGAAAGCAGCAACATCAACCGTGATTGGCCTGAGTGCGACGTTATTCGCTGTGGACCGGTAGCCGCCGGTATCGGGACTCGCCCCCGGGCCTGTAGAGCAAGCGCCGTTCGAGGCGCTCGCCAGGGACTGCGTGCGCATGGTTACGACCGTTCCCGCCCGGGACCAATACCGGGCCCTCGGCTTGTCGACGTTGGCGTTCACCCTTTGCTTCGCCGTGTGGACGCTGTTCTCCATCCTCGGTCTGCAGATCAAGGACGAGTTCGGGTTGACCGACACCCAGCTCGGCCTGCTGATGGCCACGCCGGTGCTGACCGGCTCCATCTCGCGGATCTTCCTCGGCCTGTGGACCGACCGCTACGGCGGGCGCTGGGTGTTCGGCCTGGTAATGCTGGCCTCGGCGCTGTGCGTCTACCTGCTGACCTTCGCCACGGACTTCTACAGCCTGCTGTTGGCGGCCCTGGGCGTGGGCCTGGCCGGCGGCGGCTTCATCGTCGGCACCGCCTACACCTCGGCCTGGTTCGAGCCGGGGCGCCAGGGCACCGCGCTGGGCATCTTCGGCGCCGGCAACGTCGGCGCCGGCATCACCAACTTCGCCGCGCCCTTCCTGCTGCTGGCCCTGGGCTGGCGCGGCGCCGCGCTGGTGTATGCCGCGGTGCTGGCGGCCATGGGCGTGGCCTTCATGCTGCTGGCCAAGTCCGACCCGCAGAGCCAGGCGCGCAAGCAGCAGCCCATTCCCCTGGCGGAGCAACTGGCGCCGCTGGCGGAGCTGCGCGTCTGGCGCTTCTCGCTGTACTACTTCTTCGTCTTCGGCGCCTTCGTCGCCCTGGCCCTGTGGCTGCCGCACTACTTGATGCAGGTGTTCGGCGTCAGCCTGGCCAGCGCCGGGGTGATCGCCGCGCTGTACACGGTGCCGGCGTCGCTGTTCCGCATCCTCGGCGGCTGGCTGTCCGACCGCTACGGCGCGCGCCGGGTGATGTATTGGACCCTCGGCGTGTCGGTGCTGTGCACCTTCCTGCTCAGCTACCCGCCGACGCGCTACATCGTCAGCGGCGTGCGCGGGGACCTGGAGTTCTCCCTGCACCTGGGCCTGGCCGGCTTCATCCCGGTCATCGTGGTGCTGGGCTTCTTCATGTCGCTGGGCAAGGCGGCGGTGTTCAAGCACATCCCCAGCTACTACCCGCAGCACGTCGGCGTGGTCGGCGGCCTGGTGGGCATGGTCGGCGGGCTGGGCGGCTTCCTGCTGCCGCTGACCTTCGGCATGCTCAACGACGTCATCGGCGTCTGGCAGAGCTGCTTCATGCTGCTGTTCCTGATCGCCGCAGGCGCCCTGGCCTGGATGCACTACGCGATCCGCATGGCCGAGCGCGTGGAATGGGCCGAGCAGCGCGAGGGCCGCGACCTGCCGGAACTGTCCACCCCCAGCAGCTTCGTGCTGCTGGACTGGCACCCGGAGGACGCCGCGTTCTGGGAGGCCAAGGGCAAGCGCATCGCCACGCGCAACCTGTGGATCTCCATCCCCAACCTGCTGCTGGCCTTCGCCATCTGGATGGTCTGGTCGGTGGTGGTGGCCAAGCTGCCGCTGGCCGGCTTCAGCTACACGCCCAACCAGCTGTTCTGGCTGGCGGCGCTGCCCGGGTTGTCGGGCGCCACCCTGCGCATCTTCTACAGCTTCATGGTGCCGATCTTCGGCGGCCGGCGCTGGACCGCGCTGTCCACCGCCTCGCTGCTGCTGCCGGCGCTGTGGATCGGCTTCGCCGTGCAGAACCCCAACACGCCCTACCTGATCATGCTGATCCTCGCCCTGCTGTGCGGCCTGGGCGGCGGCAACTTCTCCTCGAGCATGGCCAACATCTCGTTCTTCTTCCCCAAACAGGCCAAGGGCGCGGCCATGGGCCTGAACGCCGGGCTGGGTAACCTGGGCGTGAGCGTCATGCAGTTCCTGGTGCCGCTGGCGATCACCCTGGCGGTGTTCGGCAGCCTGGGCGGCGAGCCGCAGACGACCGCCGCCGGCACCCCGCTGTGGCTGCAGAACGCCGGCTTCATCTGGGTGCCGTTCATCATCGCCGCGACCCTCGCCGCCTGGTTCGGGATGAACGACATCGCCAGCGCCAAGTCCTCGTTCAGCGACCAGATGGCGATCTTCAAGCGCAAGCACACCTGGCTGATGAGCGTGCTCTACACCGGCACCTTCGGCAGCTTCATCGGCTTCTCGGCCGGCTTCCCGCTGCTGGCCGGGCACCTGTTCCCGCAGGTCGACGTGCTGCGCTTCGCCTTCCTCGGCCCGCTGATCGGCGCCCTGAGCCGCGCCTTCTCCGGCGGCCTGGCCGACCGTTTCGGCGGCGCCCGCATCAGCCTCTGGGTGTTCGTCGCCATGGCCGTGTGCGTCGGCGGCGTGCTGTTCTTCATCGGCATCAAGGACCAGCCGGGGGCCTACTGGGGCTTCCTGGCCATGTTCCTGCTGTTGTTCTTCTTCTCCGGGGTCGGCAACGCCAGCACCACACAGATGATCCCGGCGATCTTCCGCATCCAGACGCCGCGCCTGTTCCCCGGCCTGCCCGCCGAGCAGCAGGCGCTGCAGAGCGAGAAGGAGTCCGCCGCCGCGGTGGGCTTCATTTCGGCGGTGGCGGCCTATGGCGGCTTCTTCATCCCGAAGTCGTTCGGCAGCTCGTTCGACCTGACCGGTGGGCCGGAGTGGGCGCTCTACGGCTTCATCGTCTTCTACGCCCTGTGCATCGTCGTGACCTGGTTCTACTACACCCGCCGTAACGCCGAGGTGAGCTGCTAGCCATCCGGCCCGCGCCGAGGAGGAGAGAAATGAGTTACTTCATCGACCGCCTGCGCTACCTGGTCAAACGCCCGCCGGAATTCGCCGGCGGCCACGGCGAGACCCGCGACGAGAGCCGCGCCTGGGAAGACGGCTACCGCCAGCGCTGGCAGTTCGACAAGATCGCCCGCTCCACCCACGGGGTGAACTGCACCGGCTCGTGCAGCTGGAAGATCTACGTGAAGAACGGCCTGGTCACCTGGGAAACCCAGCAGACCGACTACCCGCGCACCCGCCCGGACCTGCCCAACCACGAGCCGCGCGGTTGCCCGCGCGGGGCCAGCTACTCCTGGTACCTGTACAGCGCCAACCGGCTGAAATACCCGCTGGTGCGCAAGGCGCTGATCCAGCTGTGGCGCGAGGCGCTGGCCGCGCACAAGGACCCGGTGCAGGCCTGGGCGAGCATCGTCGAAGACCCGCAGAAGGCGAAGCAGTACAAATCCATCCGCGGCCGCGGCGGCTTCGTGCGTAGCGACTGGGACGAGCTGCAGACGCTGGTCGCCGCGGCCAACGTCTACACCATCAAGACCTACGGCCCGGACCGCGTCGCCGGCTTCTCGCCGATCCCGGCCATGTCCATGGTCAGCTACGCCTCGGGCACCCGCTACCTGTCGCTGATCGGCGGGGTGTGCCTGAGCTTCTACGACTGGTACTGCGACCTGCCGCCCGCATCCCCACAAGTGTGGGGCGAGCAGACCGACGTGCCCGAGTCCGCCGACTGGTACAACTCCGGCTACCTCATCGCCTGGGGCAGCAACGTGCCGCAGACGCGCACCCCCGATGCGCACTTCTTCACCGAGGTGCGCTACAAGGGCACCAAGACCGTAGCCATCACCCCGGACTACGCGGAAATCTCCAAGCTCTGCGATGAGTGGATGAGCGCCAAGCAGGGCACCGACTCGGCCCTGGCCATCGCCATGGGCCATGTGATCTTCAAGGAATTCCACCTGGAGAACCCGCGGAGCTATTTCACCGACTACGCGCGCCGCTACACCGACCTGCCGATCCTGGTGGAGCTGGAGCCGCGCGCCGAAGGCGGCCTGGTCCCCGGCAAGCAACTGCGCGCCGCGGACTTCGCCGGCAACCTGGCGCAGGCCAACAACCCCGAATGGAAGACCGTGGCCTGGGACGAGGCGGGCGAGCGCCTGGTGGTGCCGCGCGGCTCCATCGGCTTCCGCTGGGGCGAGTCCGGCCACTGGAACCTGGAGCCGGTGGACGCCGAGGGCCGCGAGGTGCGCCTGGCGCTGTCGCTGCTGGGCCGCCACGACGAAGTGGCGCGGGTGGCCTTCCCGTACTTCGGCGGCATCGAGCGCAAGCACTTCCCCAACGTGCCGGTGCGCGACGTGCTCTACCACCACGTGCCGGCCAAGCGCCTGCAACTGGCCGACGGCCGCGAGGCGCTGGTGGCCAGCGTGTTCGACCTGATGGCCGCCAACTACGGCATCGACCGCGGCCTGCAGCCCACCGTGGGCGGCGCCGGCGAGGACGACGGCGCCAGCGACTACGGCCAGCTCAAGCCCTACACCCCGGCCTGGCAGCAGGCCATCACCGGGGTGCCGGCGGCGCAGATGATCCGCATCGCCCGCGAGTTCGCCGAGAACGCCGACAAGACCCACGGCCGCTCCATGATCATCGTCGGCGCCGGGATGAACCACTGGTACCACATGGACATGAACTACCGCGGGCTGATCAACATGCTGATCCTCTGCGGCTGCATCGGCCAGAGCGGCGGCGGCTGGTCGCACTACGTCGGCCAGGAGAAGCTGCGCCCGCAGACCGGCTGGACGCCCCTGGCCTTCGCCCTGGACTGGCACCGCCCGCCGCGGCACATGAACGGCACCTCGTTCTTCTACAACCACTCCAGCCAGTGGCGCTACGAGAAGCTGGAAGTGAAGGAACTGCTCTCGCCCCTGGCCCGGCCGCAGGACTTCAGCGGCAGCCTGGTGGACTTCAACGTGCGCGCCGAGCGCATGGGCTGGCTGCCCTCGGCGCCGCAACTGGGCACCAACCCGCTGCGCCTGGCCGCCGCGGCCCAGGCCGCCGGCAAGAGCACCGCCGACTACGTGGTGGAGCAGCTCAAGAGCGGCCAGCTGCGCTTCGCCAGCGAAGACCCGGACAACCCGCAGAACCACCCGCGCAACCTGTTCGTCTGGCGCTCCAACCTGCTGGGCAGCTCGGGCAAGGGCCACGAATACATGCTCAAGTACTTGCTCGGCACGAAGAACGGCGTGCTCGGCAAGGACCTGGGCGAGGCCGGCAAGCAGAAGCCCGAGGAAGTGGTCTGGAAGGACGAGCCCATCGAGGGCAAGCTCGACCTGCTGGTGACCCTCGACTTCCGCATGTCCACCACCTGCCTGTACTCCGACGTGGTGCTGCCGACCGCCACCTGGTACGAGAAGGACGACCTCAACACCTCGGACATGCACCCCTTCATCCACCCGCTCACCGCCGCCACCGACCCGGCCTGGGAAGCGCGCAGCGACTGGCAGATCTACGACGGCATCGCCCGCGCCTTCTCGCGCCTGTGCGTCGGCCACCTGGGCGAGGAGACGGACCTGGTGACCCTGCCGCTGCAGCACGACAGCCCCGGCGAGCTGGCCCAGCCCGAAGTGCGCGACTGGAAGAAGGGCGAGTGCGAGCCCATCCCCGGCAAGACCATGCCCTCGCTGATCGAGGTCAAGCGCAACTACCCGGAAACCTATGAGCGCTTCAGCTCCGTGGGCCCGTTGCTGGACACCCTGGGCAACGGCGGCAAGGGCATCGCCTGGCAGACCCAGGAAGAGGTCGACCTGCTCGGCAAGCTCAACTACCGCAAGCTCGACGGCTCCGCCGAAGGGCGGCCACGGCTGGCCTCGGCGGTGGACGCGGCGGAGATGATCCTCACCCTGGCCCCGGAAACCAACGGCCAGGTGGCGGTCAAGGCCTGGGCCGCGCTGTCGAAGATCACCGGGCGCGACCACACCCACCTGGCGCGGCCCAAGCAGGAAGAGAAAATCCGCTTCCGCGACCTGGTGGCGCAGCCGCGCAAGATCATCTCCAGCCCCACCTGGTCGGGCCTGGAGGACGAGCACGTGAGCTACAACGCCTGCTACACCAACGTCCACGAACTGATCCCCTGGCGCACGTTGACCGGCCGCCAGCAGTTCTACCAGGACCACCCCTGGATGCGCGCCTTCGGCGAGAGCCTGATGGTCTACCGCCCGCCCATCGACACCAAGGCCGCCGCCAGCGTCGCCGAGCCGCGCAGCAACGGCAACCCGGAAATCGCCCTGAACTGGCTGACGCCGCACCAGAAGTGGGGCATCCACTCCACCTACAGCGACAACCTGCTGATGCAGACGCTGTCGCGCGGCGGGCCCATCGTCTGGATCAGCGAGGACGACGCGCGCGCCATCGGCGTGGTCGACAACGACTGGATCGAGCTCTACAACGCCAACGGCGCCATCGCCGCGCGGGCGGTGGTCAGCCAGCGGGTGCGCCCGGGCATGGCGATGATGTACCACGCCCAGGAACGCATCCTGAATATCCCCGGCTCGGAAGTGACGGGTACGCGCGGCGGCATCCACAACTCGGTGACGCGGGTGTGCCCCAAGCCGACCCACATGATCGGCGGCTACGCGCAGCTGTCCTACGGCTTCAACTACTACGGCACCGTTGGCTCCAACCGCGACGAGTTCGTCATCGTGCGCAAGATGAAGCGCATCGACTGGCTCGACGGCGAAGGCAACGACTACCAGCAGGAGGCGGTGAAATGAAGATCCGTTCCCAGGTCGGCATGGTCCTCAACCTCGACAAGTGCATCGGCTGCCACACCTGCTCGGTCACCTGCAAGAACGTCTGGACCAGCCGCGAAGGCATCGAGTACGCCTGGTACAACAACGTCGAGACCAAGCCCGGCATCGGCTACCCCAAGGAATGGGAGAACCAGAAGAAATGGAACGGCGGCTGGGTGCGCAACGCCGACGGCTCCATCAACCCGCGCATCGGCGGCAAGTGGCGGGTGCTGGCGAACATCTTCGCCAACCCCGACCTGCCGCAGATCGACGACTACTACGAACCCTTCACCTTCGACTACCAGCACCTGCACAGCGCCGCCCAGGGCGAGCACCAGCCGGTGGCGCGGCCGCGCTCGCTGATCAGCGGGCTGCGCATGGACAAGGTGGAATGGGGGCCGAACTGGGAAGAACTGCTGGGCACCGAGTTCGCCAAGCGGCGCAAGGACATCAACTTCGAGCAGGTCCAGGCCGACATCTACGGGCAGTTCGAGAACACCTTCATGATGTACCTGCCGCGCCTGTGCGAGCACTGCCTGAACCCGGCGTGCGTGGCCTCGTGCCCCAGCGGCGCCATCTACAAGCGCGAGGAAGACGGCATCGTCCTGATCGACCAGGACAAGTGCCGCGGCTGGCGCATGTGCATCAGCGGCTGCCCGTACAAGAAGATCTACTACAACTGGAAGAGCGGCAAATCCGAGAAGTGCATCTTCTGCTACCCGCGCATCGAGACCGGCCAGCCGACGGTCTGCTCCGAGACCTGCGTGGGGCGCATCCGCTACCTCGGCGTGCTGCTCTACGACGCCGACCGCATCGAGGAAGTGGCCGCCTCGGCGGACGACCGCGACCTCTACCACCGCCAGTGCGAAATCTTCCTCGACCCCCACGACCCGCAAGTGATCGAGCAGGCGCGCAAGGATGGCGTGCCCGACAGCGTCATCGCCGCGGCCCAGGCCTCGCCGGTGTACAAGCTGGCCATCGACTGGCAGCTGGCGCTGCCGCTGCACCCGGAATACCGCACCCTGCCGATGGTCTGGTACGTGCCGCCGCTGTCGCCCATCCAGTCCGCCGCCGAGGCCGGCCACGTGGAATTCGACGGCGTGCTGCCGAAGATCGAATCGCTGCGCATCCCCGTGCGCTACCTGGCCAACATGCTCACCGCCGGCGAAGAGGCGCCGGTGGTGCTGGCCCTCAAGCGGCTGATGGCCATGCGCGTGTACATGCGCGCCAAGCACGTGGACGGCACCCTCAACAGCGAAGTGCTGCAACAGGTCGGCCTGAGCCAGCGCCAGGTGGAAGAGATGTACCGCTACCTGGCCATCGCCAACTACGAGGACCGCTTCGTCATCCCCACCGGCCACCGCGAGGCCCTGCCCGACGCCTACGCCGAGCGCAGCGGTTGCGGCTTCACCTTCGGCAACGGCTGCCACGGCGGCAACAGCGAGGTCAGCCTGTTCGGCGGCAGCAAGCAGACCACCACCCTGGTCAAGCCGGTGCAGACCTTCGACCCGGTGGAGGACAGCCGCCATGGATGAGCGCCAGCCCCAGGGCCTGCTGAGCCTGCGCGTGCTGGCCCGGCTGCTCGACTACCCCTGCGCCGAGCTGCAGGCGGCGGCCGGCGAGCTGGCCGCCATCCTCGACGACGAGACGCGTCTGCCCGAGCCCCTGCGCAAGCGCCTGGGCCAGTGGTGCCAACGCCTGGCGCAGAGCGACCTGCTGGACTTGCAGGAAGCCTACGTCGAACTCTTCGACCGCGGCCGCTCGGTCTCGCTGCTGCTGTTCGAGCACGTCCACGGCGAGTCCCGCGACCGCGGCCAGGCCATGGTCGACCTGCTGGCCGAGTACGAGGCCGCCGGCTTCCAGCTCGACGCCCGCGAGTTGCCCGACCACCTGCCGCTGTTCCTCGAATACCTCTCCACCCGCAGCCACGCCGAGATCGGCCAGTGGCTGGGCGACATCCAGCACATCCTCGCGCTGCTCGCCGCGCGCCTGGAAGAGCGCGGCGCCGACCACGCCCTGGTGCCCCACGCGCTGCTGGCGCTGATCGGCCGCAGCGAGCTGATCCAGCAGCAGCGCCCGGCGGTCGAGGGGGAGGCGCCGGACCACACCCCGCAGGCCCTGGACGCGGTGTGGGAAGAGGAAATCGTCCGCTTCAACGCCGAGACCGACCAGGACTGCAGCCTGCAGTCCGCCGAGGGCCGGCGCCTGGCCGAGCGCAAGTACCAGGCGCTGCCCCAGGTCGTCCAGGTCCTGCCCGCCACCCCGTCGCCCCTGGCGGACGGCCAATGAACGGAGGCTCACCATGTTAGAAGACTACGTTCTGCACCTGCTCTACGGTTACTACCCCTACCTGGCCGGCACCGTGTTCCTGCTCGGCAGCCTGCTGCGCTACGACTACGGCCAGTACACCTGGAAGACCGGCTCCAGCCAGCTGCTCTCCAGCCGCCACATGCGCCTGGCCAGCAACCTGTTCCACATCGGCATCCTGGCGATCTTCTTCGGCCACCTGGTCGGCCTGCTGACGCCGCACTGGGTCTACGAGCCGTTCCTCTCCGCCGGCCACAAGCAACTCATGGCCATCCTCTTCGGCGGCGCGGCCGGGGTGCTCTGCGTGATCGGCGGCGGCATGCTGCTCTGGCGCCGGCTGTTCAACCCCAGGGTGCGCGCCTCGTCCAGCTTCATGGACAACCTGATCATCGCCCTGCTGCTGTTGCAGGCGTGCCTGGGGCTGATCACCATCTTCTTCTCGCTGCACCACCTGGACGGCGAAATGATGCTGGCCCTGGCCGGCTGGGCGCAGTCCATCGTGTTCTTCCGCGGCGACGCGGCCAGCTTCCTGATCGGCACGCCGCTGATCTTCAAGATCCACATCTTCATCGGCCTGACCATCATCCTGCTGTTCCCCTTCACCCGCCTGGTGCACGTCTGGAGCATCCCCCTGGGCTACTTCGGGCGTAACTACCAGATCGTCCGCCGGCGCGGCTGAGGAGCGAAGCCATGGCCCAAATGATCGCCGTCGAGAACCTGCCGGACGAACCCGTCGCGGTCATCCGCGTCGGCAGCGCCCAGCTCAGCGAAGCCGACATCGCCCGGGAAACCCCCTTCCACCCGGCCGCCTCCCTGGCCGAGGCGCAACTGCAGGCCGCCCGCGCCCTGGTGGTGCGCGAACTGCTCGGACAAAGGGCCGCCAGCCTCGGCCTGCTGCCCGCGGGCGAACTGGCGGAGGAGGGCGCCGACCAGGCCGTGGCGGCGCTGCTGGAGCGCGAACTGCAAGTCCCCGAGCCCGACGAGGACGCCTGCCGGCGCTACTTCGAAGCCCACCGCGAACGCTTCGCCGAGCCGGCCAGGATCAAGGTCCGCCACATCCTCCTGCCCGCCGCCCCGGACGACGCCAGCGCCCGCGATGCCCATTACCACCTGGGCGAAAAACTGCTGCGCGAACTGCACCGCGACCCGCAGCGCTTCACCGAACTCGCCCAACGCCACTCGGCCTGCCCGTCGAAAGAAGAAGGCGGCGACCTGGGCTGGCTGCGCGCCGGGCAAACCGTCGCCGAACTCGACCAGGCCCTGCACCGCCTGCCGATAGGCCTGCACGACCGCCCCCTGGCCTCGCGCTACGGCTGGCACCTGGTCAGCATCGACCAGCGCCAGGAAAGCCGCCCGTTGCCCTACGAACAAGTCAGCACCCGTGTCCGCCACAGCCTGCGCGAAGAATCCACCCGCCAGGCCCTGCGCCAATACCTGCTGGCGCTGGAGAAGGAAATCGGGGTGCAAGGCATCAGCCTGGATGACAGTCCTGAGCATGGGGCTCGGTCGTGACGTGAGTGCCACCCGCACCATTCACCTGTAGGAGCGCGCCCTGCGCGCGATTCGCGGGCAGGGCCCGCTCCTACAGTCTGCAATGAGGCACGAAGCTTCCCCGTAGGAGCGGACTCCGTCCGCGATCAGGCGGATAACGCCGTGGGCGTTATGCGCCCTACGGATTTCCAAAGGGACATCCACACCGCCCCGTAGGGCGAATAACCGTTCGCGGTTATCCGCCGCTACACCTTCCTTGTCGGCAACGCCGTAGTTGAGCCTGGCGCGGTTTCGAGGGCGGCTCCGTGCTCGGCAGCGAGCGGGGTTGGGCCGAGGTCAAACGGCGGATAACGCGGAGCGTTATTCGCCCTACGCCAGGCCCACCCGTAGGGCGAATAACCGTTCGCGGTTATCCGCCGCTACACCTTCCTTGCCGGCAACGCCGTGGTTGAGCCTGGCGCGGTTTCGAGGGCGGCTCCGTGCTCGGCGGCGAGCGGGATTGGGCCGAGGTCAAACGGCGGATAACGCGGAGCGTTATTCGCCCTACGCCAGGCCCACCCGTAGGGCGAATAACCGTTCGCGGTTGTACGCGGTGATCACCGTTGCCGCCAACACCATGGCCGAACCCGAAGCGCCAGCCCCGTAGGATGGGTGGAGCGAAGCGATACCCATGCTGCCGCGCCATCGATGGGTATCGCTGCGCTCAACGCCATCCTACGAACAGGTCCGGTGCTTAGCGGTTGGGTGTGGTGTCCACCTGTGGCCATTGCCGGTAGGGCACCCAGAGCATGCCTTGCCAGTGCAGCACCGTCAGGGCCTGGGTGGGGCCGTGGAGGGTTTCGCGGCGGGGTTGGCGGGTGTCGTGGCGGTAGCTGTCGCGCAGGGCCGGGACCACCTCTTGGGTGATCCATTGGCGGATGCAGCGGTTTTCCGGGTGGAAGTAGTGGATCAGCGTGGCGTACACGGCGGATTCGCTGAGCAGCAGTTCGTCCTCGTAGTCGCCATTGCCGCCGCGCAGCCAGGCGCGGCGGTGCTGGTCGTCGTCCAGGTTGCGCTGCACGCGCTCTTCCAGCATCGGCACGCCCATCAGCCGGCCGAGGTCGCGGGTGCTGAACCAGCATTGGTCTTCCAGCAGCAGGGCACGCAGTTGGCGCTTGTGGCGGGTGAACAGGGTGGGGATCAGGATCTCTTCAGACATGGCGCACCTCCGGGGTGGAGGGGGAAGAGAGCAGGTACGGCGGAGCGCCTTCGGGCTGAAGGCTGGGGGTGATAGGCATATCCATTACCTCTGGTCGCTTCTTAGGGCGTGATTGGAGTCGGGAGCTAAGAAACCCACCAGAGACGGGCCGGACGTATTCCCCTTGCGGGTCTTGTATTAGCCCACTCCCGACAGCACGGGTTCTTTCTTGCGGACGCGACAGGGCCGCAGGCGCAAAAAAGCCGCATAGGCTATCGGGTGCGGTGGACCGCTCTGGTTTAGGCGTTTCTTAGGCGCCGAGTAAGAGGTTAATGGTCCGAAAGTATCGGGTCAACTAAATTCACGCAGGTAGAGTACTAGTTTTCTAACTCTGTATGGATTTTTCTGGATATTTCTTCTCAATATCTTGAAGATTAATTTCGGATTCTAATATAGATATCCTTTTCTCCATCTTCTTCTTTATTTCTTGAGCCGCGAAAAGCTTCGCCAGTTCGTAGAATAGTAGGGTGAAATAAAATACTGCTATTGAGAATAGTATGATGTTTCCTGATCTTTGTATTCTAAATACCTTACTTATTTTTTCTGCGTCTTCGGACGTTGTGATGGATGTGCAGATGGCGAGGGCTTGGTTTTGAGGGAAATTGGCCGATAAAGCTATTTCTTTTATTTTTCCAGAGTTCGTGCAGGTTTCAGCCGTTATTGGGGTTGAGAATAGGCCAAGCTTGAATTCATTGTGAGAAAGATAAAAAGCTGGTGAGTTTGGAAAGTTGACTATCGCGTATTTTGATGTGGCTGTTACTAGAGAGAATCCAAGTATTATTACTTGTAAAATTTCTAGGGCTATGAAGAAGGCTGCTTTGGATTTTATGTTTTTGGTTTTTATTCTTGGTTTGGAAAAGTCGCTCCAGTCGAAGTGTCGGTGGGCTAACGCAATTTTGTTTGTTGGGATTTTGCTAGTGCTTTGCCAAGATACAAAATTCTCTGCGTCTTCTACTGTCTCTACTGGGACGCGAAATTCCATTCTGAAGTGCTCAAGCTCTCGAGATTCTTTTCTCAGTGCTTCGAAGGCTTTAGTATGGAACTCAGTTTTTCCTCCGATTAATTTCCAGAGTCTATCTCTTATAAATAGAAAAGATTTTGCCCTGTATGAGAAGTAGCCAAGGCAGCTTGCTGCAAGAATTAGTGAAAGTGCTGCGCTGATTCCACTTATATGTTCTATCGCAAAGTTTAATGTGCTGAGTAGGCTGTCGCTTTCCTGCATTGTTATACCTGTTCTTCAAAATAAAAAAGCCCCGCACTAGGCGGGGCTTTTGTCTTTCTAATCACTGCCCCAAAATTCCATTTCGAGTATCAGCGTTTCTAATGGTCTTGACTTGCTGCTTTGCTACTACCGTACCTTTTCAGATGGATTTATCCCAGGTGCCGAATATTATCAATAGGTTACCAACCGGCTGGATTTGCTCCGTTTCACCAATTCCTGGAATATGTGCTTTCTTTTGCGCTAAGTACTGGACTGATAGGGAGTCGGAATTGGCCACGAGGGTGAATGACGGTTGTGGCGGATCATTGGGGCACGCTGCGTGCTGGTAGGGGAAGAGCGTGTGACGGAGAGGAGAAACTAAGAGGGAAGTGGATTAATACTCAGGGGATGCTCTATAGATAGCGTCAAGCTCTGCTCTTAAAATTGTATTTTGACCTTTGAGAAAGTCCTTGTGGGAGGGAGGAAGAGGATGAATTCTATTTTTCGCTATTTGCTGCTGAATTCTTTTTGGACTTAGTCGGTACTCAGTTCTCGCCGTCTTTTCAGTAGTGTAGGTTTTGAAGTGATTTTTCACCTTCTCGGCGTCTAGAGAACTCATCAGTGATGTAGTTGTTAGCTTGATTTCTTTAATGAAGCTTGCAGAAACAAATCGGGCATGGATCATGATTGTTGAGCAGCCTGAGAGCTTCTCAACCTCCAAAAACGTGAGAAGCCGACTTCTCCAGCGTAGGGCCTGATACAGGCTTTTGCGGGTACATAGATCCCTGCCAGGAAGTCCTGTGCTCCGAATGGCCGGAGCAGTCTCCAAAATGCCCATCTTGATGAGGGTCGGGATATCCTTGACGCCCAATCGTAGTTTGCTGGCTGCTTCGCTAAATAATATTCCTGAGCAGGAGGAGGTCTGGAGTCTGGGGGCTGTAGGAGGCCTAGGAGTGGTAAGAAATGAGAGAAGCTCTGCGGAGATTTTGTCCTTTCGATAGGCGACGAGTGATGAGCCGAAAGCCCTGTTACGTACCTCCTGGATACCCGCCGAAGTCAATAGTTTCTGTACAGTCTTGGGTTTGATTCCTAGATTCTTGGAGATTTCACGGTTGAGTACATAGGTCTGGTGGAACCTTTCGACCTCACTGCAAGGGAATAGCACCCCAACTTTCCTCTGAAACCGCTCTCCCTTAAGTAAGCCAAAGTAGTGAAGACGCTTTATCGTCTGCTTACTCGTGGTCAATGCGTATGCTGCTTCCGTTGCATTCATAAGCCTATTGGCGTTGCACGGATAGGGCTGATGATCGAAGTCATCCCAACTGATTTTGGGACACTCCATCAGTAAGCGGCAGAGATCCTGTACTTGGAATAGTTTGATAGTGGTTCCGGTAGGCCTGCTCTGATTTGGGATCTTGCTCTTCTGGGATCTTTCAATCTTGAAGGTAAATCTGAGCTCTGCTGGATTGAATAATAGTTGGCTACACTCACAGGCGTGAGCTCGGGATGAGGGTTTCTGCTGCGATGCGGCAAAAAAGTACTCGATGGCATAAGTGCGCAATTGGGTGTTGTCTGTCAGTAGCCATGGTGCCAGAATTGCCCGCCGATGTAGGCAAGGGTAAAGAGATTGTTGCTTTCTGATATGGCTGAAGAAGTAGTCTTTATCACCGGTGGCGACGTTTTGGCAATCGGCTAGCAAGTCATGGCTGCGTATTGGGCTTTCTAGATAGCGTGTGCATTTTATCGCTGTGCAGAGGTTTTTCATATAAATATGGTCAGCCTCTTGGAGTGCCTGCGCAACTAGCATCGTGGAGTAACTATTGGCGGGTTGAGTCGTGAGTTGGCGTAAGTCTTGGCCGCAGGCGCAAATCCAGCCTTTTAGGTTGCGCCAGCTAATAGGGACGTTACAGCTAGGGCACGTCAGATAGTAATATTGGCTGTGTTTGGGGCAGATATCACAGAACTCATAAGCATGCATGTGGTGTAAGTAGCCCTCTCTCAGGCAGTCTGGACATATGGCCAGATCTTGGCGCAGCATGTGAGTCGGTAACCGTATCCCGTTAATCGTGAATACGTCGGTGCGATAGCGCATGGACTTGGTGTTAAATATAGATTTAAGTAGTTCTCGATCTTCGTTTCTCAGTGTGGGTTGCCCCAATATCAATCTATATAGATTCGATCCTACCCATTGATTAGCGGGGATCCCACTATTCCCCAGGCCAAAAGACTTAAGGAATTGGTCCACGCAGAGATAACCATTTCTTTGAGCCATTCGCAGGATGGTGCTTGCAAAGCTTTCCTCATCCAGTGGAAGGGCGACATAAGGGATTCTCATCATTATCGCTTACCAAAAAGAATTCCCTGCAGCTCTGCTAGCGAAAGTTCAAAGGGGTTCTTCTTCGTCAGGCGTCGCGCATAATGAATTCGTGTCGCGGCATAAGCCAGGTCTTCACGGATAAACTTTCGGTCGTTTCTTTCCAGTGCCTGTTTCAAGGCGGAGTGTAGCAATAGCCTGAGGATGCGCAGGTTTCCAGCAGTGAAAATAAAAAGTGCCAACAGAAGTTTTTCGTCGCAAAGAACCAACACTTCATCAAACGGCATGGCATTGCTGATTTCTCGAGCAAAGGCCGCCACGAGTGTGGCGTAAACGTCCTGTTCCTCTGGTGTGCCCAGCGAGAAGTTGTACAGGTAAGCCCTGAACGGAAATCTGCCCGCCAGTTGCTCATCTTCATCCACGATCTCCTCACTTTTTCGAGTGCCGGAGAGAATGACAGTGCCTTTGAACGTATTGATCAATACCTTAACCCAGTCGCATACTCCGTTGCGTGTGGGCTCGGCTCCTCGTGATATTAGATGTTGCCACTCATCCAAAATGATGATTTTCGTGCAGCAAGTAGCTAGCAAGGTAAACAATCGACTCTCCAGGTTACTGAGAGATTGATTGTTCTTGTGTGAGCCCAGCTCCTTAAGAATACGATCGACGAGGCCTTTGATCGTTGCATGAGGTGGGACTACACAGCTGATAACCGGCCGCAGGATCGTGACGCCGTCCTTGCTGCGGGTAACTCGGGAGTCACCGACCCGGGCGGTGAGGATTTGACAAATTCGCGTTTTGCCGGTGCCGGCATCGCCGAGCAATAGCACCGAACTTGGCTCGTGGCGGTCACGGGTCATTTCGATTGCCTCATTGATGGTGTCCATCGCATTCTTGAAATACGGGTGGACCACGGTAAATGAGGAAAATCTGGTAAGAATGTCTGTTGTGTCAGGACTCTTCATGCTGAATATCCTCGACGTTAAATGTTTCGAACTTCTCGGTCTCGATGATGCTCAAGGAAACTGAAATTGGGCGGAAATTGGCCTCCTCAGAGTGTACGTAAGGGCGTTCCAGCGATTTGTTTTTCCCGGAGGGACAACTCTTTTTGCCTCGTTGCTTGGCAGAGCGTTGAGCAGCCTTCCTTTTGATCTCTTGGATGTCCTCGAAGAGTTCCTTGCGCACTTTCAATGCCAAGCTCTCATTGAAGTTTGTCCGGCTCTCATTGATCTCTCGCATGACGTTGAGGTGTTCGCTTAAGGTCAATTCATGCTGATATGCTGGTCGGGTTGCAAATGCCGGAATCATCTCTTTAGGCGAATTGCGATGAGCAACCCAGACCTCAGAGAGGTCACATGGGTCGTAATAGACGATAGCGGTTTGTTTTTTTCCCAAGCGTGCGGCAGTTTCTGCAATTCCAGGCCCGGTCCATAAGAGATTGAACATTCTCACACGGCCATTGGACAGTCTGCGATAACAGATGCTACGTGTCAGTTGCTTGAGGTCGGATGAACTGTAGCGTTCTGGCGGTGGTGATTTCTGAAGGAGTTCCAGGCGCTTTTGGTGAGGCGACATGTACAGTTCATCGTGGTAACTGTTATGGTAAATCTTCAGCCACTTGATAAATGCGGTGCGAAGTTCCTGGAGTGTGAGGCAGGCATGCTCTTTTGACTTGTAATCACCCAGCTTGGCGGGCGACTCCTTGGTCGTACCGGGCAGCATATGCACCAACCCCTGATCAACGGTTCGGAAGAAGCGCTCAATAAAGGCTTTCGCGTCCGGTTGTCCTGGAGGGACGTAGCGCAGCGAGATGCCCAGGGTATTGGCAATGTTCTGAAGCCAGTCGTTGGCGTTTTCTGAACCATTATCCAGATCAGCGTTACGCATCTTTCCCCCGCTGTCAGGATCATCCTCGTCTCCTTGAATGGCATTAATGAGAGCTAAAACCACGTGTTCTGCGCAGACGGCGCCAAGCGACATGTGCCAGCCCGTGCATTCTCGCGTGCTAGGGTTGAGTCCTGCGACCAGGACTGGCCGTCCCAAGGGTTGGCCGGTTTCGTCGACAACCACCACATCCATGGTTTTTGTATCAAATTGCACTGTGGCGTACAGGTCGTCCTCCACATAGAGAGCTCGGCCGTGTTTAAAGGTCCTTTGTGCCGCCTTGTTTCCTTCGCGCATACGTACGGCGAGGTAGCGGTCGGTGCTCACCACTTGCCGCCAGAACGTGGCATAGGAGGGCGGTTTTAGTAGCGGCATGTCCGCCTTCGCACGCTTAACGTTTTCCGCCTGAATATGTCCTTTCAGCAAACGGTAGGTGTATTGAATGGTCGGGCGTTCGCGAGTCAAATAGACCGTGTTGATGTAATGTTTCATCATTTCGATTACGGCTAGTTTGATCGCGCGTGACCGATGTGTGGGATAGTTGGGTAGCAATGCCAACGGATTACGATTGTTGCGCAGATAGCGCATGGTCCAGCAGTACACTGTGACGGGGGAGGGTTTGCGCTGATCGCCGAGAGAGGCGGCGGTCACGTCAATCAGTTTGCGCAGACGGCTTCTCGTGCAGCCCGTAAGTTCTTTCTGTTCCAGATAGGCTTCTACATAGGCACGGCGATAGTCATATTTCTGCCGGTCGGCTGCCGAGCGGAGCAACCGAGAAGCGTCGCTGAGCTCGCCAGGGGCGGCCACCTTTTTAGTGATGCTGCCCTGATGTTCCAACACGGCAAACTCCGCGCGTGAGAGGTAGCGTCGCTGGAATCCAGTAAGTGAGCACAGAGAGATCTGGTCATCCAAGACGCAGGTGACGACATAGGTGTCGTGTTCCAGATCGTACTGGGCACCGACCATTGGGGGGCTTGAATGGCTCATGATAATACCTCCAGCGTCGTGCTTGTTGTTAATAAACGGTCCAGATCAACGCCGAAGACCTCGTTGAAAATGGCCAAGTATTTGGCCGAACAGCTGATGGCTGGTAGTTCTCGTAGCAAGGCGTCGAGTGTCAGATGTCTCGGCAAAAGAGGTATTTGGCTAATGAGGTAGGCGTATTCTTCGGGGCGGGTATTGAACGAGCGTGAGTACAGCAGTTTTAGATTTCTCAATAGATGGTGTGGGCGGATATCACTGGTGTCTAAAAGTTGAAGTTCGCTACCGCGCTCGTTGAGTAATTTTTTTGCAGCCGTTAATTTTCGAAGATATTTTGAGGGTAATCGATTTCGATCTGGTTTTACCTCTACATAAAATAGCTCTTCACTACTGTTTACGCAGAAGTCCGGTGTGTAGATAAAAGTTTCGCCGTCATCGAGAAGCGTCAAGGTTTCAGGTTGGCTCCGATAGTCCAAGACTTGCTTATCGAACTCAAGTAGGAGGCAGTAATCTGCTTCCAGCACGCTTTCGCAGATTACTTGACAGTTATTCTTACGGGACGGGAAAAAAACAACATTTTTTCCATAGTGACAGCGAGTCACGTTTCGTGCTGTTTCATTAGCTGCAGCCATGATGAGTCCCCTGGGCTGGATGGGCCTAACCAGGTGCCGTACTCAGTACGCGACGAGAGCAATTCGCATCCTCGCCATGTGTCGACACTCAAGGTCGAGAGTCCTCCTCTTTACGGCCCGGTGTAATACGGAATTTCGAATTTTTTCTTGAGGCTAAATGCGTCTAAACCGGGGCTTAGATAGGGGTGTTGCTTTAGCATTTGCTAGGCGTATGGTGAGGGGGTGTTCTGCTTGGTACGGTATGGGTCGATGGAGCTAGGCAGGCAGCCAACGCGGCATGTCACGCGTTTGCGTTCGCTCTTCATGGGGCACTCGTTGCCTCAGGTGTTTGGTTGTGCGCATAAACCCTATGCCCTAATGACCGCAGGGAATATGTGGGCTGATCGTCAAGTACTGAACGGACTGATGGACAATCCTTATCAAGACTGGCGGGTCTGTTTTCGGGGCGGAAAAATCCGAGATGAAGTGCGTATTCGCTTGTGCGCGGAGTTTCCGATGTTGTCCGAGGTCTATAATAATCCACTCTGGGATGTTCTAAGGGTGCTGGCCACTCAACAACCTACCGATAGCCTTGTGGAACACTTTAAACTGAACGGTCATGATATTGCCGGCTTCTCCAATCCAGACATGGAACGCCTTTGCGGCGTGCCGAGCTGGCAGCGCTTTGGATTGCTATTGGCGATGCTTTTCTCATTCTCTTTGAAGTGGCAGCTGCACAGTCTATGGTTGCAGAAGAATTTTTCGAATTACTTTGAGATAGCTTGTTTGCGCGAACCACTTTGCTTCGTTTCGACGGAACTGTATGAAGTGCTGAGTTCTCTGCTCGCTAAGCGTCAGGATATCGTCATAAATAATTGGCCAGAAACCGCCGAAGCACTTCATCAATCCATCAAATTCAGGAATTATTTGTTTTGCCTGATGCGTGAAATGCAGTGGGCAAAAGACGCGGATGATCGAGGCTATGAACTACTCTGGAAGCTAATGGATCGTCATTGGGCTTGCGAACTCAAGGTGCTGCTGATTGACAGTACGCAGGGGAGTAGAAGGCCCTGTTCCACTGCGTTGCTGCAAAGTGCGAGACGGGCACTAGACTACCAGCGGCGAACTCAACTGCAGTTTGTCGCGTAGGGTGCACACCAAGGCGTCACTCTTACCGGGTCTCTTGTCTGGCGAGGGTACTGGCCTGAGCAATTCGTTCAGGAAGCGTGTGTTGCAGTACCGTCTGCAACTGTTCGATTTGACGGCGCTGGTCACGCAACTGGTGTTGTTGCACGCGTAGCGCTGTTAGGTGCGGACGGAGGCGCTTTTTCAGCGATGATGCTTCTTCCTCTGCATCCAACCGCGCGCGTTGCAGATGTGCCTGTTCGGTGTTCCATGCCGCTTGGCTCTGTTCGATTTGCGCGTGCAGTTCGCGCAGTTCCCGCTCCTTCTCAAACTCCCGCTGAGTCAGCATTTGAGCTTCGGCGATGAGTCGTTCATTGGCGCGATTGAGGGCGACGACATCGTTTTGCTGGCTCATCAACTGGTCTCGCACGATGCGAAGCTCCTTCTTTAACTGTTGGAGTTGCGCTTCATGGCGGCTCAGTTCTTGGGTTCTTAGCTCCTGTTGGTGTTGCCGATAATGTTCGAGGGAGTCGCGCGCATGTCGAAGCTTCTCTTCTAGCGATCGCAGCTGTGCCGCACGCTCCTCCAGCAACAGTTGAGCATTGGTGTCGGCTTGCAGTAGGCGGCGAATCTCGACTTCCCCGTGTTGCTGTTGATTCAGCAACAGGTGTTCACGCTCACGTTGCTCTTGCGCCAGTTGCTTCAGCTGGCTGACTTGCTCCTGCAACTGCTGGATCCGCTCGACCTGAAGTTGTCGTTGATGGCGAAACTCCTCCTTCTCTCTCGCCAGGGCTTCGCGTTGCGTGATGATCGCGTCCTCGGCCGCGGCCTGCAGACGTTCCGCCACGGGTAGCAAGAGATACTCGAGCTCCCGAATCAACGAGGGCGTTGGATCAGGTCTAGGCTGATTAATGAGTTCCTTCAGATAGCGTTGAATGGTGCTTTTGGATCCGGTGTTACCTAGCTCGATACGGACGTTGTCGATGGTAGGGCGCAAGCCTCGCGCAAGCAGCGCATCGCGAGCCTGTTTGACCAAGGCTTTGTTGACTCCGGCATTGGCCATGGCGACCTCCGACAATTTCGTAGCGTGTCATGGAGTATGGAATTACAGGTGTACTGCCGCCGAATTTTGGCATCAACAGCTGACGAACTGACGTTAGAGAATTGGGATTTCTCTAACGTGAGGCGTGAAAAGCACCGTTATAGGCGGTTATTCGGTACGCGGGAGGTGGCTCATGGCGACTGACCGGGTGACGCACTATATCCAGGCCGGCACGCGTGACAGTACGCTGCGCCGCTATCGCCAGGCCCTGGAGCATTTCGAGGTGGTCTGGGGTGGTTTCCTGCCGGCGACTGCCGAGTCTGTTGCGGCCTACCTGGCGGACTACGCCGGTGAGTTGTCGAGCAGCACGCTGCGCGGGCGTTTGGCGGCGTTGGCGAAATGGCATACGCGCAATGGCTTTGTCGATCCCACCAAATCGTTGCGGGTGCGCGAGGTGTTTCGTGGTATCCGAGCCGAACATCCGCAGGTGGAGCGGCAGGCAGAACCGTTGCAACTGCAGGCGTTGAACCAATGTGTGGAATGGTTGGAGCAGTGCGAGCAGTCGGAGGATGCCGCTGAACGACTGCGCGCTCACCGTGATCGCGCGCTGATCCTATTGGGCTTCTGGCGGGCCTTTCGCAGCGACGAGCTGTGCCGACTGCAGGTGGAACACATCCACGTGCAGCCGTCGCGAAAGCTCGTGGTCTTCGTCCCGCGCAGCAAGGGGGATCGCGAGAACCGCGGGCAACACTTCAGCGTACCGGCCTTGCAGCGTTTGTGCCCGGTGCAGGCCTATGAGACCTGGCTGGCCGTTTCTGGCCTGCAGCAGGGGCCGGTGTTTCGGGCGCTGGATCGCTGGGGGCATCTGGCCGAGGAGGCGCTGCACCCGAACAGCGTGTCTCGCATCTTGCGCCAGGCGCTGCTGCACAGTGGTTTGGCGGCTGAGCGTTATAGCAGCCACTCGCTGCGTCGTGGTTTTGCGACCTGGGCCAGCGACAATCGCTGGAGTCAGAAGGCCCTGATGGAGTATGTCGGCTGGCGTGATGGGCGTTCGGCCTTGCGCTATATCGAGCCGGAGATGCCCTTCGGCGAATTGCTGCGCCAGCCCTCCCGGTCGTGACGCGCCAGGGGGAAGGTGGCTGAAGAAAAAATCGACCAGAACCCCCGAAGTGAAGATTTTCTGCGGGGAGTGAGGAAAACTTTCAGGCGGGCGGCGGCCGTGAAGATTTCCTTGCGGCAAGAGGACTGCCGACAAGCATTGCGCGAGGAGTCGTACTACTCAGGTTGGCCATTTGCGCGCATGCTGCATTCAAAGGGGCGGACAACGAGGGGTGTTATGGACGCCGTGGATTTACCGAGGATGTCGGTACCAGCGCTGATGGAGTACCTGCGCGCTGCGGATGGAGTAAGCGTTTCGCTGGAGCGCTACCTTCAGGTGTTCGCCATGCACCCGGAAACCTTGGCGGCTCGGGCGGGCGTGACGTGCAGGGAGCTCTCGCATACGCCGGAGTCGGCGCCAGTGCAGGCGTTTATCCGGGATGCGCTGCGGGTGGTACTGATGTTAGCGGAGAGTGGTTCCTCGCTCGACCGCGTGATTTTCTGTTTCCGTAACGAGCCGCTGCCGGCCTTCGATTATCGAACGGCAGAAGAGTTGGTCAGTGCGGGCAAGACCGACCACGTACTCCAGTTCATCGAGTCTTGGCTAGCAGGGGCTCAAGGATGAGTCGCAAGGCTTCCCTTGGCCCCTCTGCCTATGTCTATGTGGCGTGTTATCGAACACTCCTCAGGGCAGTGGATCGCCGTTATGACGTTCGTGGCTATCTACTGCATGACATGGTGCTGCTATGCCTCGCGAATCATGGCCGGCTGCCACCGGCAAGACGATGCTGTTACCGGGAGTTTGTCCAAGATGAGGCCCTTGATTATCTGGAGCGCATGGCAACTTGGCTACTCTATGGGGCCATGGGACTGCTGGGGCCGAACCGAATAGTGAGCGTTAGTTCTACAGGCGCTGATTAACGTCTACCAGTCTTGGGGGCGTGGTCTGTTGAATCTCCTGGAGGAAGCGGTTGCGCCGTCTTGAAGGCTGCAACCGTCTCGTTGTTCGATGACTCGGGCATGGGAGCGCGCCATACTTGCATGTGGCGAGGAGAGTGCGCTTAGTCTTTCCCGAGGTGAGGTTATGACCGCTGTTGGGCGAAGACGACCAACTGCCATTGAATCTTACCGGCCCCTGGTGCGTGTTGGTGATGGTTTTGTGGCGGCAGTGTGTGCCCCTTGGCAATTGCGATTTCATCTCCGCAGGCGGTGCATCGGTAAATTCCCGGATTGGTTGCCGTTGCGCCGGGCGCGTGTGTTTCATCAAAGGCGGGATGATTGTTCTGCTGCAAGATTTGCGAATATTTATATTGGGCCATAGTTGTCTGTTCTCGCTGTTTTTAGTTCTCTTCGCAGCGTATAAAGTGCTCGCTGTTCTTGATGTACATTTCTATTCGTTGGTTTTCCCAATGATATTTTTCTGTTTTCTTGTATGAAATGGATGGTTTCCAGATACCGAAAAAGATGTACTCCTCCCCTGGGTTGAAATGTGTGGCGAGATCGGGAGTGGTGACAACGATCTGGGGTTGAGGTTTCTTGATGACGTTCTGGGCGTTTGGGCTGACAAATGGGGGGACGAGCTTGAGTGTATGATATTTCCGTTGGGTCGAAGGCTGCTCGATTCTGTCAATGTGGCCGTTAATAGCTAGGGGAATGGTGTATTGGTCTTTGGGGTAGTACTTGAGAAAAGTATGGAGATTCTCATGGTCAAAGAAAAATCTTGACCACGGGACTTTCATTCCTTTGTGATCTAGGGTGATGAGTTCCTTTAGTTCTTCATTGTTTGCGCAAAGATTGCGAAGCTCAAGTATCTGTTTGAGTGTTTTTAAATAGGTGCTGAGCTTCCCATGACTGGAGTAGCTCTTCTCTGGGGTGTCTGGGCGCGGTGGTCTAGCTTTTCGTTCGAAAGCCGCCTTTGTAGACTCCCAATATGCATTTTGCAGAATGTGGAGACGCAATTCGTAGCGTGCGTTTTCGATCGCGCCAAATAAGTCGGAATCAGATTCTCTTGCAACAACCGAAAGCGCACCTTTCAAGTTGTATTTACAGTTCTGGTGATGCTCTGAGCTCTTCTTCAGGCGATAGCAAGGGAGAACCTCTATCGTCTGGTCAGCGCATTTTCGAAGGTGTCGTTTGACAAAGCTTATTTCTGCATTGCACACATGGGAGTCGCAGTAGGGTTGGGGGCTTGTGCTGAGCGCTTCATACTGTAGCGCAGTGATGCCGCCCAACCCTTGGATGAGTGCTCGAGGTATCTTGCTCCCCACAGGATCTCCTTGCTATGACTGTATCTCTACTGAATACACTCCTGTGTTTTGCGGAGGAATGCAAGCCTCCGCTACCCTGCTAGGGATTAGACATTCGTTGTGTTTGTTTCCGAAGAGAGCTAACTGTGAGGGTAACTTTTGCATCACTGCTACGAATCGTAGCACCAATACTCGATTCGACTACCGTAGAGGTCATCCCATATGCTGGTGTGGCTGTGCGGTCGTACTGCTTGTGAAGTTGGCGCTTGTTGTGGCGTGTCTTTTTGTAGAGACGTTGGTTGGCAGCGCACTGGACAGAGAAGAGAAATACTTGGCGATGATCTACCTTTGGTGCGTAGATTACTTCTACGGTATAGTCTGAACGCTGAGTTAATCCCTTGGGTAGGGATAGTTAAATGTCAAAGCTTGTCGAGTTCCGAGCCGCAGAGAAGGCGCTGGCTGAACAGCTGGCACACTTGGAGTCACTGAAAAACGATGCCGCGCTCAAGGCAGAAATCGAGTTCGAAACGAAAATCAAGGAACTGATGGCGGCCTATGGAAAATCGCTACGAGATATAGTTTCGATTCTCGATCCGGAGACGGTACGTGAAGCCGGTGTGCGTGGCGCTCGCATATCTCAATCGACGCGACGTGCGCGTGCTGTCAAGGTGTATAGGAATCCGCATACTAGTGAGATGGTAGAAACCAAAGGTGGTAACCACAAGGTATTGAAAGCCTGGAAAGCGGAGTATGGCAACGATGTCGTTGAGTCCTGGTTACAAAGCTGATCCGCTGGCTCGCTACGCTTTTGCAGCGTGAGGGGCTGCGACAGGAAGTTGAGGAGGCAGTATAGAAACGACCACTCCTGTCGCAGTATTGACTCCGGAGCTGTACTTCATCTTCCGCTGCATCCTAATGACTTGCTTGTTACTCTTTTGTATTGGCATGGCAACCTGGTTTTCGCTGATCCCCTTGAGTCGCGCCACCAAACACAGTCAAACCGCGAAGCCAGCCTCAATGGTTTCAAGCATATGTATGGTGGTGGTCAGAGTAGGCTGATCGTTATGCCAGTATGCCAGCTAAGAAGAGGTGAGCAGCTCCGCTGAAAAAAGATGTGAACACTTGCTCCTATGTCGGGGGCAGTCCATTGCTGGCACCCTGTTAGGAGTCGTCAAATCGCCTGAGGTGGCAACTGCTGCAGACAGTTGCTTCGAGCTTAGCCCTCGCCGTGCATTTAGCCCCACCAAAGTCACCGCCAACCATCACTCCCGCAGCTGTCATCCGTGCTTTTCGGGAGCATCGCTCTGTGGCTCGAGTGAAGCTGTTCGGGGTGCAGTAGTATCTGTGCGTGCCCGTTGGCCATGGTGTTTCCTACCACCTGCCATGCGCTGATCGGGGGGGGAGGACCCTTGGCTGGCACATCGCTACCAGCGAGCAGAAGGTTTCGAAGCGGCCGGCGAGAGTCCAGAAGATACCTATATGGGCAGCGTTACGCATGATGTCATCGATTGTTTATTACGATACACTTGAACAGTATTTTGTATTTCGTTCATGATTTTGGGGCTCCTAATGCTGTCTGCCAGCAATGACCCATAGCGAGAAATGACAGCTTCCAGTCTTTTCGATCAGATGGATTTGTTAGATAGGGTGGCAAACTGATGGTGCATTATTCAAATAAAAACTTCGTGCCTGGCCAGAATATAGGTTTCATGTTGGTCAAGGCGCGGAACATTGTCTCGTGTGAGGCGGATGCTGCCCTGAAGGAACTGGGGGTTACTGGGCAGCAAATGGGCGTGCTGTTAACTCTACGCCGAGGTGAGGCGATTACCTCGGTGGCGCTATCCAAACTCTTCTGTATCGACACTGGTTCGGTCTCACGCATGCTTGACCGGCTTGAGAGCAAAGGACTCATTCGTCGCATCCGGAGTACCGAGGACCGTCGAGTGATCGTCCTGCGCCTGACTCCGGAGGGGGAGCGAATAGCTGACAGGGGGACTGAGTTCATAGTCCCTTTGCTGAATTCTCGGCTATCGAGGTTCAGTGAGGAAGAGTTCTCCGAATTTTTCCGCTTTCTTCAGATGTTTCTATCTGACTGATCATTAGAGAAATAGGCTGTGTGCTTACGATGCAGATGTGAATGCGAATTCGTGGGCTTCTTTCAAGCGAGGTGGTTTGCCAGGATGAAGCTGAATCGGCCAATTTTCTTTGCTTAGCCTCCTATGTAGACTGCACGTGGTACATCCGTCTTGGGGGCTAGGTTCACCATGCGCCGGCAGTACTCATTTTTGAAATTTCTGATATGTAATACCCACTACTGCAAGTTGTGTCAGAAATTCGACCAACGCGTCGAGCCGGCGGCTTGGTAGGCGCCATTCCGGATAATCGTCAAGGATAGCCATTACACTACGAACGACCAACGTCAGTTTTCCCTCATCCCTAACATACTTGCTCGATATTTGCTTGATGATTCCCCGCATATGCTCAATCTGAGCCAGTCGAATTACCATTATCGCGTTCTTTTGCTCGTTGGTGAGCTGGCGGAGTTCTAGGCGAGATAATACCTGCCTGCCGTGATTAGCAAGACTGAAGTGCACATGTGAATGGATATATTGCCGTAGGCGCTGCAAGCCGCTGGCATTACTCGGATCTTCTGCCCGGAGTGTGTCCAGCAGATCTGACTCATGCTCTTCGATTAGCTCGAACAGCAATGCCTGCTTGCTGTCCATGTGGTTGTATAGCGATCCGGCCTGCATGCCGAGAGCATTGGCGAGCTGGCGCAGGCTGACGCTCTGGAAGCCTTGCTCGACGAACAGCTGGAGTGCCACCCGACGAAGTCTTTCGTGAGCGCAAGGCTGTTTGACCAATTGCGGCTTTGTGTATTCCTCGTGCCGATATAGCATCGATTCGGCGGCTGGGCAGTCGGACTCGGCAGTCGATATGGTTTGTTTCACGATTAATCTCGATGCAGCGTCAAGGCAAGCCCCTGGCCTCCGCCGATGCACAGCGTGACAAGGCCCTTCCTGGCATCGCGGCGGATCATTTCGTACAGGAGGGGAACCAGTACCTGGCAGCCGGAAGGGTCGATCGGGTGGTCAAGAGCGATGGCACCACCATTGACTTTGTCGATGTCCCAACCCTGCTCCCCGCCAACTGACAGAGCCTGCGCGGCGAAGGTTTCGTTGGCTTCTATCAGGTCGAGATCGGCCAGTGCCCAGCCGGCCTTTTCCAGGTATTTGCGGCTGGCTGGGACCGGCCAACACCCATGATTCCCATCGCGGCAGCGGATCGTCTGGGCCGCCATGGCGACTGTCTCAGACCCGACCCGCACAGCTTGCTCATGGGCGGGCACGACATAAGGCAGCCCGGCAGTGATTGCCGCCCGGCGTGCCGGATTCTGTCCGCAGCCCTCGATAAGCACCTGGCAGAGAATCACTTCATCTACGTAGGTTGTAGCCAAGCCTGTTTTGTCTAGCAGGGTGCGGATTACGGCGCTGCCTAATTCGACGGCACTGAAGTCGGCCAGGCTGTCCTGGAAGACACCGATGGCGGTACGGTCGGCGGCGACGACGTCTTGCATGCTACCTCTCCGAATAAAACTGTCTTCGGCCCGAGCTCTCGTCGTGGTCACAACTGGGTGACCTGGATGTGTGCACTCATGCCAGTTGTCTGAGTGGCGTCGTGGAACTGTGCTTCACCACGCAACCGGGCTAGCAATCGTGTCTTGCGCTCTTCGGCGTGGGCTAGATAGCGCTCCTTGACCTGGCCATAGCCGCGTACGGCATCCGGCAATCGAGCTAGCTCCACCGCAGCGGCAAAGTTGTCGGTAGTGAAGCGGGCCAGCACTTCGTCGAGGATCGCCTCGTAGCTTTCCAGCCATGCGCGCTCGACCTTGCGCTCATGGGTGCGAGCGAAGGGGTCGAGCCAGGTGTTACGCAGGCGCCGGAAACGGGCGAGCAGGCGGAAGCCCTTGAGCATCCATGGACCGAAGCTGCGCTTGGCCGGTTCTACACCCGGTGCGGTCTTGTTGAGCAGTGGTGGGGCCAGATGGAAGTTCAGGTGGTAATTGCCCTCGAAGGTTGCCTCGATCTTACGAATGAACTCGTCGTTGGCGAAAAGACGGGCTACTTCATACTCGTCCTTGATCGCCAGTGCCTTGAAGTAATAGCGCGCCACTGCCTCGGTGAGGGCGCCGGGCTGGCCATTGAGGGTGCTTTCCGCGACGCTGAAGCGTTCGACGCGCTTACGATAGCGCTCGGCGTAGGCAGCGTCCTGATAGTCGGTCAGGAACTTGGTGCGCCGGGCAACGATCTCGTCCAGGTTCTGCGACAACTGCCGGTCGCGGCTCTCGACCCTGCCCGCTGCGAGCAACTGGCGTACTCGTTGCGAGTCAACTGCGTAGCGGCGGCCCCAGACGAAGGCAGTGCGATTGAACTCAACCGCCGTGCCGTTAAGTTCGATGGCCTCCAGCAGGGCCGTCTCGCCTATCGGCAACCAACCTTTCTGGTAGGCATAGCCGAGCATGAGGGTATTAGTGGCGATGGAGTCGCCCATCAGAGCGGTAGCGATCGCGCTGGCATCGACAAATTCCGCCCGCTCCGCGCCGACTGCTTCGTTGATTTGTGCGGCCATTTCGTGACTGCGGAAGCGAGGGTCGGGGTTTTCCAGCAGGTCACCGGTTTCCGCCTGGCGGGCGAAGGTGCGGACGAAGGCGCTGGTGATGCTTTCTTCGCTGTTGATCAGGGCTTGACTGACGCCCTGGCGCAGCTTGGCCAGGGTCTCTGTGTTGGCACTCACCACCAGGTCGCAGCCCAGCAACAGGCTGGCCTCGCCCTCTGCGATGCGGGGGGCGAACAGTTGTTCCTGGCGAGCGGCGATGCGGATGTGTGACCAAACCGCGCCACCTTTCTGCGCCATCCCGGCCATGTCCAGGTTCAGCACGCCCTTGCCCTCAAGGAAAGCTGCCATACCCAGGAGGGCGCCGATGGTGACCACTCCGGTGCCACCGACGCCGGTGACTAGGATGCTGTAGGGCTGCCCGAGGTCGGGCAGCAACGGCTCGGGAAGCTCCCAGACATCCCCGGCGCTCTGCACCAGCGCTTTGGGCTTGCGCAGCCGGCCGCCTTCGACGGTGACAAAGCTTGGGCAGAATCCAGAGAGGCAGGTGAAGTCCTTGTTGCAGGACGACTGGTCAATCTCTCGCTTGCTACCGAACTCGGTCTCCACTGCGACTACCGACATGCAGTTGGACTTATTACTGCAATCGCCGCAGCCTTCGCAAACCGCCTCGTTGATCACTACCCGTCGCGCTGGATCGGGAAATTTGCCGCGCTTGCGACGGCGGCGTTTCTCGGCAGCACAGGTTTGGTCATAGATGATCGCGGATACACCGGGAAATTCACGCAGCTGCTTCTGCACTTCTTCCATCAGGTCGCGATGCCGGACCGGTACCCCGGCTGCCAGGTCGTGTACCTCCTGGTATCTGTCCGGATCGTCGCTGACTACCACGATACGCTGAACGCCTTCGGCGGCGAGTTGTCGGGAGATCTGCGCCACGCTCAGGCTGCCGTCCACCGGTTGCCCTCCGGTCATCGCCACAGCATCGTTGTAGAGGATCTTGTAGGTGATCGGCACCTTGGCCGCCACGGCCGCGCGGATGGCTAGCAGGCCAGAGTGGAAATAGGTGCCATCGCCGAGATTGGCGAACACGTGGCGGGTTTCTGTGAATGGCGCCTGGCCGACCCAGGCCACGCCTTCGCCGCCCATCTGGCTGAAGGTCTCGGTGCGCGGATAGATCCAGGCCGCCATGTAGTGGCAGCCGATGCCTGCCAGAGCTCGGCTGCCCTCCGGTACTTTGGTTGAGGAGTTGTGAGGACATCCGGAGCAGTAGTGCGGTACCCGCTCCATCAGGTTGCTGAATTGCTGCTTGCAACCGAACTGGGCGTCTAGCACCGCCAGGTGCATCTGTAACGGACCGTGCGGGTGCATGCGCAAGATGCGCTTGGCCAGGGCTCGGGCGATCTGCGCCGGCGTCAAGTCGTTGATTGCCGGCAGCAGCCAATCGGTGTGCGGCAGGCTCCACTCGCCCTTGTCGTCGAACTTGCCGACGATGCGCGGGCGCACATCCTCGCGCCAGTTGTACAGCTCCTCCTTGAGCTGGTACTCGATCATGTGGCGCTTTTCCTCGACCACCACGATCTCTTCCAGCCCTTCGGCGAACTGGCGCACTCCCTCGGCCTCTAGCGGCCAGACCATGCCGACCTTGTAGACTCGCAGGCCTATCCGCTCGGCCTGCTCCTGGTCGATTCCGAGAATCTCCAGCGCCTGGCACACATCCAGATAGGACTTGCCGGAGGTGATGATGCCGATGCGTGCCCGACTCGAGTCCAGAGTCACTCGGTTGAGGCCGTTGGCCCGGGCATAGGCGGCGGCTGCGTAGAGTTTGTGCTCCAGCAATCGCTGTTCCTGGGCCAGCGGTGGGTCCGGCCAGCGGATGTTGAGTCCGCCTTCGGGCAGAGCGAAATCGGGAGTGACCGGCTGCACGCGATTGATGTCAAGGTCGACGATGGCCGCGCTTTCTACGGTATCGGCTACCGCCTTGAGCGCTACCCAGCACCCGGAGTAACGCGACATGGCGAATCCGTGCAGACCATAGTCAAGGTACTCCTGCACGCCGGATGGTGCCAGCACCGGCATCATCACGGCCTTGAAGATGTGTTCGGTCTGGTGCGGAAGCGAGGAGGAGCGAGCACCGTGGTCATCGCCGGCAATGGCCAGCACGCCGCCGAAGCGTGAGGTACCGGCGGCATTGGCGTGACGGAATACATCGCCGCAGCGGTCCACGCCGGGGCCCTTGCCGTACCAGATACCAAACACGCCGTCGTGCTTGGCGCCGGGGAACAGGTTGACCTGCTGGGTACCCCACAACGAGGTGGCCGCGAGGTCTTCATTGACCCCCGGCTGGAACAACACCTGGTGCTGCTTGAGGTGGTCGCGGGCTTTCCACAGCGCCTGGTCGAAGCCGCCGAGGGGGGAGCCGCGATAGCCGGAGATAAAGCCTGCGGTGTCGAGGCCGCTGTCGAGGTCGCGCTGGCGTTGCATCAATGGTAGCCGGACCAGTGCCTGGATCCCTGTCATCAGGGCCTTTCCGGTCTGCTGGACGTACTTGTCTTCCAAGGAGAGTGGTGTGCTCACGGCTAACCTCCAATTGTTCTTGTCGTTGCGACCGCGCCAGGACGTCTCGCATTTTGTTGAACGAATTATTGGTTAGTGTTCATTTTTTGTTGAGTGATAAAAATTACTTATAGGTATCTGAAAATCTAATGCCTTGGTTTTCGCCTGTGCTTTTCGGCAATAGATTTCTGTGTTTCGGCGATACCCCGATTCGTTGTTTCCGGCCCCGCCCTTCCCGTCTACTAGTACTGCGGTCGTGCCGAGAGACCGTCAGCACCGGCTGAAAATAACAACGAGCAAGACGGAGACTGCTGATGTCGAGTGCCAACCTGATCTGGGGCCATTTGCTGCTGGGTATGCTGGCGGCTCTGGCGTGTGGGGGCATGGTCCAGGCGCAGGAGTTCGAAACTGCCAACCCGGACCTGAAGCTGCGCAGGGACAATACTCTGCGCTACAACCTTGGGGTCCGGACTGAAGGGCGTGATAGTGCCCTGGCCAATAACGCCACCTACGATGAGTCCGATTCGAAGTTTGATCGTGGGGGCGTGGTGACCAACCGCGTTGACCTGATGAGCGAATTCGAACTGACCTGCCGGGAGTACCATGGCTTCCGCGTCAGCGGTGCAGCCTGGTATGACCAGGCCTATGCCGATACGGATGTCGAGACGGCCTCCGGTAACGTCTACTACGCCGGCGCGGGGGCTGGCTCGAGTACCTCCAGTTACAGCGGCAGGCACTGCTCCGGATTCACAAAGCGCTATCACCGAGGCTTGAGCGGCGAGCTGCTTGATGCTTTTGCCTTCACCCGCTTCAACCTCGGCGACGTACCGATCAGCGTACGTGCAGGTCGTCATACGGTGTATTGGGGCAATGGGGTGCTGATCGCCGGCCATGCAGTGTCCTATTCGCAGGCCCCGTTGGATGGACGCAAGGCGGTTAGCAGCCCGGGGACCGAGACACGCGAGATATTTCTGCCCCTGGGGCAGTTATCCGCCCAGGCCCAGCTCACCGAGAACCTGTCCGTCGCCGCCCAGTATTTCCTCGAGTGGGAGTCGACCCGCGCGCCGGAGAGTGGCACCTATCTCGCTTCTGCCGGCGTCGCTCTTGAGGGCCCTGACCGGATGCCGTTGTTCACCGGCGTCGCCCGACCGATCAACGATCCGGTGACGCCGCGAAACCGCAGCAACTGGGGGGGGATGGGCACCTATAGCCTGGATTTCCTGCACTCGGACCTCAGTCTGTTCTACCGCCGGTTCGACGACTACAACCCGTGGGGGCTGCAGGTCGGCAGTGACTTCGCACGCTACGTCTACGCCAGGGACGTTCGACTTTACGGCCTGGGGTGGTCGGTGGGACCGGTATAAGGTGGCGGGTCGGTTGGTGTCGACCTTTCCTATCGGCAAAACGCCCCGCTGGTATCGAGCAACTTCAGTATGGCCGACAACGCGGGAGGCCGTGGTGACACCTGAACATCCCCAATGCACTGGACATGCCCTTGCCCCAGGCCGAAGACATTGTCGCCTTGGCTCTGCAGGAGCTGCCTAACGGTCCGACCCTGGTCCATCCCCAATACGTCGACATTACTGGCTCCGGGCAGGCGCCGGGCCGGGTGCGACGCGAGCACGTGATCGCCAAGAGTGCCGAGGCCGCGGTTTTCATCGGCAACGACTGACACACTTACCACGAGAGTGAACGAGGCCTGCTCATGAAAGGTTTCAACAACGCGGAATTCAAGCGGGGCTGGCACGTGATAATTCTGGTAGTCGTCGGAGTGGCGACAAGCTCTAGTTCGCTGCTGCTGTACAGCTTTGGCGCCATGGTTATACCGCTGGAACGGGCCATGGGGTGGGCGCGCACTGACCTGCAGGCGGCGATCACTGCCCTGTCACTGGGCACCATCGTCGGCGTGCAACTGGCCGGCTGGCTCAACCTGCGCTATGACCTGCGCGCCGTCACGCTGGTTTCGCTGGTCGCGCTAGCCCTGAGTGTCTGCACGCTAGCGCGCATCGGTGGTTTTATCTGGACGCTCTACTTGGGGTTCTTCCTAGTGCCGCTAGCCGGGCTGGGTACCTTGCAGATCACTTGGTCGCATCTGGTCAATCTATGGTTCGAAGAAAATCGCGGGCTTGCCCTGGCAATCATCCTCAGCGGCTCCGGTCTTGCCGCAATCGGTTTGGCTTCTGCTTCGTCTGCTTTCTGGTCGGCCCGTTATTGCTGCTGACGCTGGGGGTGTATCCGCGCTTCAGGCAGGAGTCGGCGGTAGTGCATGGATAATTTTCTGGACAAATTATTAAAATGTGTTCAATTAATTGGCTTCTGAAATCGTGTAGAAAAAATAAGAAGGAGGCTGTATGCGCGCTGCTGTGATTTCCGAACGCAATGTTCCGCCGCTGGTGGGCGATTTCTGTGAACCCGAGCTGCAGGACGGTGCGGTCCTGATCGACGTCGACACTGCCGGTCTCGGCGGCTGGGATGTGCTCGGTGCCTATCGCCTAGGGGTGGAGTACCCCTGCGTGATCCGTGGAGAGGGTGTGGGGCACACCACCGATGGCCGCCGCGTGTATTTTGGTGAGCGCTCGGTAGCGCCGTTTGGTGCCTGGGCCGAGCGTACCCTGGTACCTGCTCCCGAGGTGTGGGAGGTACCGGATGACGTCGACGACAAGACCGCCATCAGTATGGGCATCGCCGCTACCGGGGCCATAGTGCCGTTGGAGAAAGCCGAGATCCAGAAGGGCGAGAAGGTGCTCATCCTTGGTGCCACTGGTACCCTCGGCCAAATAGCTCTACAACTGGCTCGTGGTATGGGGGCGGGTAAGGTGGTGGGTGCCGCACGCTCGGAGCAAGCCCTGTTGGGCCTGAAAACGCGTGGTATCGCTGATGAGGTGGTGACTTTGGGGGGAGCGGACGACGTGGCCGCCCTAAAGGACGCCGCCGACGGTGGGTTCGACGTGGTCCTCGATCTGGTCTGTGGCCAACCGATGCTCACCGCCCTGAAGGCCACCAACTGGGGAGCGCGGATCATGACTATCGGTACCGGGGCGGGGCGGCAAGTCAACCTGGACATTGCCGACCTGCTGTTCCGCTCGTTGTCTTGTATCGGCACCGGTCAGCGTCCACCGGCTGAGCGCGAGCAGATCTGGCGGCGTCTTCTGAAGATCGCCAAGGAACAGAATATTTGGATCGACTATATGGACTACACCCTGGACCAGGCCACCGAGGCCTGGGCTGCACAAGTGGCCGGCCCGCACGCGAAGATCACTGCAAGCATCAAACGCTGAGTCGCTTGGGAGCCCGCGGCCTGCATCCCGGCGGTTAAGAAGCCTAATGCTTGCCGGGGTGCGGAGCGGAATGTACTGCTGGTCCGCTAAGAGGGACTGTAATTGCTGCGCTGATGACGGAATTCCTCTGGTGTCATTCCAACCTCCTTGCGAAAGGCTGCGGTGAAAGCAGCAGCATTCTGGAAACCGGCACCATGGGCGACCTGCTTGATCAGCAGATGCCTGTCGGCTAGCAGCACCATGGCTTTGCGGATACGGATTTCCGCCGCGTAACAGCGTAGAGTCTTGCCGGTGGTGTGCTTGAAATACGCCGATAGCTTTCTCACTGGCAGTGAGCAGGCATCTGCTAGGCGATGCAAGGAAGCGTCCTCGGCAGATCCATACTCTAGCATTTCACGTAGTAGTTTCAGCTGACGGGGCGTTAGTTTGCCGCATGCCTCATCGTCGCGATGGCTGCCTAGGAACTCCCGGCGCAGATCCAAGGCGATGCTGGTTAGCAAGCATTCGGTATGCAGCTCACTGGCGAAGCCCGGTGCGACAACTTCTTCGGCCAGGCGTTGCAGTGTGCTTTGCAGGTAGTGACTCTGTAGGTCGAGCATGTTCTCGTCGGTGCGGCCTGCCCAATCCCAACGGTAGGCTGCCAGGTCACCGAGGTCTGCCGGATCGAATAGGCAGATCACGGCTTTTTGCTGGCAGGCGTCATGTTTGAGATGGAACTCGGTACCATGGGGAATGAATAGAAGTTGGCCGAGTGGTTTGAATTCGTGCTGAATGTGGCCGCGGAAGCTACCGAGGTTGTGCGCTTTTTCGTTGCACCCGAAGCCCGAAGGGGTGAGTGCATGCGTATCAGACAGCCCTTGCGGGTCTCGATCAGTGCAGTTCCGGCGCTAGGCCAGAAGGCATGTTCCTGGCGCACGTCAAAGCCTTTCTTGCAAAGCGATGCTTCTGTCACGAAAGCCCCCGATTGCTCGGATTCGTACTCGCAGTAATTGATCGCGTTCATCTTCAACCTTCAGCAATTCTTGTTATTGGCGCTGAAATGCGAACGGTCGCAGGAGCACCGAGCGCAGGCTCGCTCGGTGGTGCTTTCGTCTAAGCCCGAGTCTACCCAGGGAGATCACGAAGGCGATTCATAAAAATAAGAGGCAGGTATCGGAAAAGCAGATGGCGAGAGGTAAGGACATTTCCATGCGGCAACTCCGTTACTTTGTAGCGGCAGCTGACGCCGGCCAGTTCTCCCAGGCCGCACTCAAGGTGCATGTGTCGCAATCGGCAATCACTGCGGCCGTCCTGCAGCTTGAGGAAACGTTGGGGGCTAGTCTGTTCGAGCGCTTACCTTATGGAGTGGCACTGACTGCCGAGGGGCACAAGTTTGCCCTGCATGCCCGACATATTCTGGATACCCTGCAGGACGCCCTTAGTGAGCCGCTGTTACTCGGTCATTCGATGCAGGGAGTCGTGAGGGTCGGTGCGTCTTACACGGTGCTCGGCTACTTCCTACCGGCGCTTCTGGCGCGTTTCAAACGCAGTTACCCTCAGGTGGAAATCGACCTCATTGACATGGACCGTTCGAGCATCGAGGCTGCAGTGGCCGACGGTTGCCTTGACCTGGGTTTGGTGATCACCTCCAATAGTCAGGACCTGTCTCGCTTCGAGCATCATGTACTGATCCGTTCTCGGCGCCAGCTCTGGCTTGCTAGTCAGCATCCTCTAATGACGGCGAGCTCGGTCACTCTCGAGGATGTCGCCGGGCACGCCTATATTCTGGCAACAGTGGACGAGGGTGACGTCTCCACTAACCGTTACTGGGAGGCGCAGGGGCTAGCGCCACAGGTGGCGTTCCGTACCTCTTCGATGGAAGCTCTGCGTGGTCTGGTGGCGCACGGTTTTGGCGTCGCCATCCTGTCCGACATGCTTTATCGCGCCTGGTCCCTGGAGGGCAAGAAAATCGAGGCACGTCCATTGGCCGATGCCATTCCGCCCATGGAACTCGGATTGGTTTGGCGTCCCGACGCCGACCTACCGGAGCCCGCCCAGGCATTCCGGCAGTTCCTGATCATGGCATGTGCTTCCTAAACGCGCTGATAGGCATCGGCCGAGAGGGAATGCACAGCCCACCCCGGCTCGATGAGATCAGGGGCGGTTTCTAGTGCTTGTCCAGTTCGATTTCGATGGCCTGAAGTAGACGCGAATCGTCCGTCGCCACATCCGGGGCGAAGCGGCCAACCACCTGTCCGTCACGGCTGACCAGGAACTTCTCGAAGTTCCACAGTACCGCGGGAATCGGTCCCGCTTCTATGCCATAGCCTTTGAGGCGTTCGCGCATCGGACCTTCGCCTACGGTGTGTGGTTGCGCCTCCGTCAGCAGTCGGTACAGGGGATGGCGGTATTCGCCGGTCACCGCGATCTTGGAGAACAGGGGGAACCGGACGGCGTAGTTCAGTTCGCAGAATGCCTTGATTTCCTCGTCGCTGCCGGGCTCTTGTTCCCTGAAGTCATTGGCTGGGAAGCCCAGGATCTCGAGCCCGGCCGGCCCCTTGTCCTCGTAGAGCTTTTCCAGACCGGCATACTGGGGGGTGAGCCCGCACTTCGAAGCAACGTTCACCACCAGAAGTACCTTGCCCTTGAAGCGCTCGAGCGTCAGGGCATCGCCTTCGATGCTCTTGAGTGGGATGTCGTAGATCGTCTGGGTCATGTTGTTCTGCTCCTTTCGTTTGGGACGGGGAGTCGACTCTTTCAGGCTTGTTCGTTGCGCTTCCGGGCTGTTTCGACGAAATCGCGTTTGAGGGTAGGGAAATAGGCTATCTGCCCACCCATGCCACCGCTGATGTCAATGGACGCGGCGCTGATGAACGAAGCGTACTCGCTGGCCAGGAACAGAGCCATGCCGGCGACGTCCTCGGGCTTGCCGAAGCGACCGAGTGGAACCACCTTGAGCACCATCTCGTTGAACTCCTCGCGGCTTACGCCGGGCGGCATCTCTTTGTAATGGCGCTCCCACTGCCCGGTGTCGATCCAGCCCATGTTCAGACTGTTGACGAGGATGTTGTCTTGCGCCAGGGACATGCCTAATGAGCGCGAGAGGGCGATGCAGGAGGCTCGGTTGATCACCGAGGGGATGCCGTCCGGGGTGGGCACGCTCCCCGCGAGAGCGTTGATTTCTATGATCCGTCCCCAGCGTTGAGCACGCATGTATGGAACCACTGCCTGGACGAAACGATAGTGACCCAGCTGCAGGATATTGGCGTGTTCGAGAATGGCCTCTGGTGTCAGGGTGTCCAGGTTGCCGCCCTTGCCCTGACCTGCATTGTTGACCAGGACGTCCACGCCACCCCAGGTCTCGGCGACCTCGGTGACAAATGCTTTGACCCCTGTTGTATTGGTGACATCGACGGCACGAGCAATGACTGCCTGCGCGGTGCTTTCCAGTTCCTGGCCAGCGGTCGTCACAGCTTCCAGGGTACGGGCGCAAATAGCCACTTTCGCGCCTTCGTTGGCAAATGCCTGGGCGATTGCCTTGCCAATGCCTCGTGACGCGCCGGTTATGATGACTCGTTTACCTCTGAGATCGATGTGCATGGAGCCTCCTGCTGTGGCCGATGGCCGGGGGTATCCGATGGATGCCGGCCTGTTGCGCCGCATTAAATCCCAGAGAGCGGGTTTTTTAAAGAAAATATTGAACAAAAAATATGTTTGTGTTTATTTTGGATTCGCCTCTCGCATTCTGCCTGACCCGGTGTCTGTGAAGGTCCCGTATGGGGCCAAACTGCGCGCATTCCGGGAGCGTGGGGCGCCTCTAAGCAGGGACCTCAGTCTGTGCACATGATTCTGAATATAGAATTGAAATCTGCATATGGAATTATTTGCGCTGATCGGCTAGGGTGCTGATAGGTTTGATGGAACGTTTCTGCGATTGGTGTGCATAAATTGCCAAGGGGCCCCAGGCGAGGCCGATGGGAGTATTAGTACGATTCTTCTCCTAAGTGTTTGAAAATAAAAATAAAAGGATCTGAGATGAACGCGATGGCAATGAAGAGGTCTGGGCGCAAGTCCCTCGTTCTCAGTGGTCTGGCCCTGGCTGTCATGGGGCAGGTCGGTGGTGTGATGGCGATGGACATCGATGTCGGCAATCCCGACCTACGGCTGCGATGGGACAACACTGTGCGGTACAACCTCGGGGTTCGGACCGAGGGTCAGGACCACAAGATCATGAACAACCCGAACTACGACGAGTCCGACGGCAAATTCGACAAGGGCGATGTCGTCACCAATCGCCTGGATTTGCTCAGTGAACTTGACCTCTCCTTCCGCGATCAGTACGGCGCACGCCTGAGCGCCGCGGCCTGGTACGACGATGCCTACCACGATACTGATGTGAAGAGTAACGTCCCGGGCTATTCGACCAGTTACAACCGGGATCGCTACAGTTCCGAAACCAAGCGCTATGCGCTCGGACCCTCCGGTGAAATCCTCGATGCCTTTGTGTGGAGCAACTTCCAGCTGGGGCAGACGCCCATCAACGTAAAGGTCGGCCGGCACACCAATTACTGGGGGGAGGGGCTGCTGTTCGGTGCCCATGCTGTGTCCTACTCCCAGGCACCAACCGATGGTATGAAGGCAGTAGTTAGCCCCGGTATCGAGACCAAGGAAGTCTTCCTGCCGATCGGGCAGATTTCCGCGAAAGCCCAGGTCACCGACAACCTTTCCATTGCCGGTCAGTACTTCTACGAGTGGGACAATACCCGCTTCCCTTATGGTGGAACTTACTTCGGCGCAGCAGATCCCTTCTTCGAAGGCCCTGATAGGTTGCCTGCGGCTCCAGGCTTCAACCTCAATCATGCGTCTTCTAAGCGTGGGCGCGATGGTGAGAACTGGGGAGTGATGGCCAAGCTAAATGTCGAGGCTATCGAAACTACCTTTGGTGCTTATTATCGCCAATTCGACGACTACCAACCCTGGCTATCGCCACAGATTGATGCTGCCCATCGCCAATACCGACTGGTTTATCCGCGTGACGTCAAGCTGGTGGGCGTCAGCGCTTCCCGGGCCATTGGCAGCGCCGCAGTAGGTGCAGAACTGTCCTATCGCAAGGATGGGGCGCTCAATGCTACTGGCGTCAGCTTGCTGGACGATGAGGGGCCACGTGGTGACACCATCCACTTCGTGGCCAACGCCGTGTACGGCGTACCGCGCAACTTCATCGCCGATAACGCAACGCTGGTCACTGAGTTCGCCTACAGCCATCTGGACAAGGTGACGGAGCACAAGGAGCTTTACAAAGGCGAAGGCTACAACTGCGTGGATGTCCAAACCGGCGGCAAGGGTGACAAATCCGATGGCTGCTCTACCCGTGACTACTACGCCGTGGCGGTGAACTACACCCCGCAATATGTCGAGATCCTGCCGTCATGGACTCTTGATGTGCCGCTGACCATTAACTATGGCCTGCACGGTAATGCTGCCAGCGCCGGTGGTGGTAGCGAGGGCGCGCTTTCCTGGTCGGTCGGTGCGAAGATGACCTACCGTCAGGAACACGAATTCAGCCTGCGCTACGCCGACGTATCCGCGCAGGAGAAGAATTCCCTGAATGCCAATGGAGAGCGGATGGTCAATGGCAACGGTAACGTTGGCGGTACCGACCGTGGTTGGTTGGTCTTCACCTACAAAACCTCCTTTTAATAATTCCAAGAACGGAGACTGGTCATGAAACTTCGACTCGCCTTAGCCCTTGCCTTGGGTGGACTCTCTTTGCCGGTACTGGCTGCCGTGAGCCAGCAGGAGGCCGCCGAACTCGGCAAGGACCTGACGCCCTGGGGGGCGATCAAAGCTGGTAATGCCGATGGTACCATCCCTGCCTATGAGGGTGGCCTGAAGAAGGCCCCGCCAGGGTTCCAGCCGGACAGCGGATTCTGGGTCGATCCCTTCAAGGATGAGAAGCCCCTGTTCCGCATCACCGCTGCGAATGCCGACAAATACGCAGACAAGCTCAGCGAGGGGCAAAAGGCCCTCCTCAAGCGCAATCCCGAGACCTGGTACATGGACGTCTACCCGAGTCATCGGACAACCGCCTATCCCGACGCCGTGGTCAACGCGACGCTACGCAATGCCACCGGTTGCCAGGTGCAAAAGGATGGCCTAGCGGTCGACCCCGCCTGTCGTGGCGGCCTGCCGTTCCCTATCCCGAAAAACGGCAACGAGGTGATGTGGAACCAGCAGCTGCGCTACAAGATCGGTCCGGGCTATTCCACTACCAGTTCTTCCAACAGTTGGGTGATCGATACCAATGGCCAGGTGACCAAGACTGCCGAGCAGGCGACCTTCGAGGAAACGCCGTTCTACCAGACCAGCCAGACCGATCGTGATCCGATGATGTACGCCAGGGTGTTCTCGCTGAACAACTTCCCGGCGCGGCGGGCGGGGGAGGTGATCGTCCTCAACGATTACCTCGACCCGGAAGCCAAGCCACGTCGTTCCTTCAGCTACACCCCAGGGCAGCGCCGGGTCAAGCTGGCTCCTGAGTTCAACTTCGACACCCCCGTTGCCAGCCAGGGCGGGGTAACTCTGTTCGACGAACTGCAGATGTTTTCCGGCAGCCAGGACCGCTTCGACTACAAGCTGGTAGGCCGCAAGGAAATGTACATTCCCTATAACGCGTACAAGTTCTACTTCGATTGCAAGCAGGACGAGCAATTCCTCAAGAACCACGCCAATCCTGCCTGCGAGCGTTGGGAACTGCACCGTGTCTGGGTGGTCGAGGCAACTCTCAAGCCTGGCATGCGCCACGTCTACAGCAAACGGACCTACTACCTCGATGAAGACACCTTCGGCATCGGCCTGTACGACGCCTGGGACAAGAGCGGTGCGCTGTACCGGGCGATCTTCCTCAGCGGCGTGCAGATTTACGACAAGAACATCCCTTACAACGTGAAGAACGTCGTGTACGACTTCAACAAGGGGATGTGGGCACTGTTGAACGATGCGCTGAAAGGTGGTTATCGCTTCACTGACGAGCCCTATTCGGAGCGTCAGATGAACCCGGAGGCGATCGTCTCCCGCGTCACCCAGCGTTGACTGTGAGCCCGCGCGACATTGCTTGCGTGGGCAGATGACAAGAAATGGGCGCGTCGGTGTGCTTGCTTTGGCCGGACGCGCCCGGTGGTTGAGGAAAATAACAATGACAAGCCCTTGCCGTGACCTGATCCATTCGATGCACTGCCTGCTGACTGGCAGATGGCAAGTTCGCCGGCAGGTGTTGTTGGCTGTGGCTTCGACTCCTCTGTTGCTGTTCGCCCCGTTGTTCGCTGGCGCGGCGACGATTGTCGGGAATGACGTCCTGAGCAAGCCTGCTCCGAAGGTAAGTCCTCATATACGCCCTCCAATTGTTGCTGTGACCCACTCTGGCGAGGCACTGCTCGGTGTCGGTCCACATGGTGTGATCCTACGCTCGGAAGACAATGGCCAGAATTGGAGCCAGGTTCCCAGTCCGGTTTCCAGCGATCTGGTGCAAGTACGCTTCACCGATACGAAGAATGGCTGGATCGTCGGCCACGACGCTTTGCTATTGCACAGTGGCGATGGCGGCCGGAGTTGGCAGATACGCCTGGATGGAAGGCAGGTACTGGTGCTCCTGCGCGAGCACTACTCGCGAGCAGAGAAAGCTGGAGATCAGCAGGCTGGCGACCTGTTGCGTGAAATCGACCTGGCAATGAAAACCTCGGCAACGTCGGATGTCTTGCCCACGCCGTTGCTCGATGTTGCCTTCGATGACAAGGGTAATGGCTTTGTAGTGGGCGCTTTCGGCCTGATGCTGCACAGCACGGATGCCGGCGCCACTTGGGAGCCCTGGATTGAGCGCTCGGATAACGAGCGGCGTATGCACCTCTATGGACTCGCCCAGGACCATGGTCAGTTCTACGCCTGTGGCGAGCAGGGACTGCTGCTGCGCCTGAACCCCGAGTCGCAGCATTTCGTCAAGGTTGAGACGCCCTATGGCGGTACCTTCTTTGGTATCGCCGCTCGTGACGGTCTTCTGCTTGCCTATGGCCTGCGCGGCAACTTGTATGCGAGCCAGGATGATGGCCGGGACTGGCGCAAGGTCGAAACCGGGTTGGACAGTAGTGTGGTGGGGTTGGTTGATGAGGCTGGTTCGCTGGTGCTGGTCAGCCAGAGCGGGCAACTGGCGGTACTGGCCCCGAGTTCATTGCTGGTACGGGCCCTTGAGCCGGTACGCTCCAGCGAAGTTTATGCGGCGAGCCGAACTGGCCGAGATGGCCGCTTGCTTGTGGCTACCTACGCCGGCGCACGGGTCGTGCAGATCGCCACAGCGGAATGAGCCTGCGGCTCCCCTCCAGAGAGAACGTAGAAATGGTCGAGCAGAAATACAACAGTGGAATGCCGGTGATCCCTGACCTTCGGGACTTCGACATGACCTCCGGCGGGTTTCTCGAGCGAGTGATCTTCAACAATCGCATCTTGGTGTTGCTGGCATGCCTTGTTGCCACCCTGGTACTGGGCTTCCATGCGACTCGATTGCAGGTTAACGCCAGCTTCGAAAAGATGATTCCTAGCGCCAGCCCGTATATCAAGAATTATCTTGCCTACAAGAGCGAGTTGCCTGGGCTCGGTAACAGCGTGCGGATCGTGGTGGAGAACAAGAAGGGAGACATCTATGACCATGACTACTTGACCGCGCTGCAGAAGGTGAATGACACCCTGTACCTGATTCCCGGGGTCGATCGTTCTTGGATGAAGTCTCTGTGGATGCCGATCGTGCGCTGGAAGGAGGTTACCGAGGAAGGCATCGACGGTGGTGCGGTGATGCCCGCCGATTACAACGGTAGCCAGGCGTCCATTAACAAGCTTCGGCGCAATATCGCGCGCGCAGGCATTCTGGGAAGTTTGGTGGCCAACGACAGTCGCTCCAGCATGATCGTCGCCCCCCTCTTGGAGACCAATCCCCAGACTGGCCAGCCGCTGAACTACCGCGAGTTCTCCCGCCAGTTGGAGACCCAACTACGGTCGATGGAGAACGACTCGGTTGGTATCCATATCGTTGGTTTCAGCAAGCTGGTCGGTGATCTGATCGATGGTCTCTACGCGGTAATGCTGTTCTTCGGCGCGTCGGTGATCATCGCCGCAGTCTTCGTCTACTTCTATACCCGCTGCCTGCGCAGCACTTTGCTGTTGGTTGGCATCGCCGTGGCTGGCGTAATCTGGCTGCTCGGCCTGATGGAGCTACTCGGCTACGAACTGGATCCCTACTCGATCCTGGTGCCGTTTCTGATCTTCGCCATCGGGATTTCCCATGGCACGCAGAAGATGAACGGCATTCTCCAGGACATCGGGCGTGGTACACACAAGTACATTGCTGCCCGCTACACCTTCCGCCGTTTGTTCCTGACCGGGTTGACAGCGTTGCTGTGTAATATCGTCGGCTTCGCCGTCCTGGTGATCATCGATATCCCGGTGATCCGCGACTTGGCCTTGACCACCAGTATCGGTGTGGCTGTGCTGATCTTCACCAAACTGCTGCTGATCCCCGTAGCGCTGTCCTATCTCGGGGTCAGTCAGAAGGCCGCGCGGATCGCCATCGAGAAGGATCGCGCCGGGGAAGCCAACCGCGGTTTCCTCGGCCATATCTGGCACGGTCTTGACCGCTTCACCGAACGTCCCTGGTCGATAGGGGTGATCGCCCTGTCCGTTATCGTTACCGCTGCATGCAGTGTGGTAATGCTTCATCTCAAGGTCGGTGACCTTGACCCTGGGGCGCCGGAGTTGCGCGCTGACTCGCGCTACAATCAGGACAACGCGTTCATCACCGCCAACTATGGCCTGTCCAGCGACCAGTTCGTGGTGATCATGAAGACCAACGAGGACAACTGCCGCCTCTATCAGCCGTTGCAGACTATGGACCGGCTGGCCTGGCAATTGCGTCAGACCGAGGGCGTGCAGACCACCAGTTCGCTGGCCGAGACTGTGCGTTTCTTCACTGCGGGCATGGCCGAAGGCAGCGGCAAGTGGCTGACCATCAGTCGTGACCAGGCGATCACTAATTCCTCGGTAGACTCGGCGATGATCTCCTCGCCGGGGATCACCAACCAGAAGTGCTCGATCACACCGCTGATTGCCTATCTGGCCGATCACAAGGCCGACACGCTCAACCGCGTGCTGCGGGTTGCTGAGGAGTTCGCCAGGCAGAACAACATCAGTACCGGAGAGCAACCGGTCGAGTTCCTCCTTGCCGCCGGTAACGCCGGTATCGAGGCTGCTACAAACATCGAGGTGGAGCGGGGTATCGTCACCATGTACCTGGCGGTGTATGGCGCCACAGCATTACTTTGCCTGCTCACTTTCCGTAGCTGGCGTGCCACGCTGGTAGCGCTGATTCCGTTGCTGATGACAACCATCATCTGCAAGGCCCTGATGGTGTGGCTGGGTATTGGCTTGAAGGTGGCGACCTTGCCGGTCATCGCCGTCGGCGTCGGCGTCGGCGTCGACTATGCCCTGTACCTGCTCAGCGTGCAGTTGGCGGTGCAGGAGCGTGGTGGCAGCCTGACTGTGGCTTATCGGCGCTCCCTAGACTTCACTGGCAGAGTGGTAGCCCTGATCGGTTTGACTATGGCGGCGGGCGTCGTTACCTGGGCCTGGTCACCCATCAAGTTCCAGGCCGACATGGGCATCCTGCTGACCTTCATGTTCCTCTGGAACATGCTCGGCGCTCTTGTGCTCATACCGGCCCTGTCCCATTTCCTGCTCAACCCGAAAGCTCGTCCCGCAGAACCCTTGATGGCTGGCAACACTGTGCCCGGCCCTCTCGGGAAAGGCACGGACGTAAACGTCCACGTTGCTACCGCCCATTGATCAACCCGGCCTACAGGGGCGGATGCTCGGTGGTATGTCTCCGCGCCTGGCCGACGACTAGAGGAAAGTTGCATGTTCGAATTGTTGATGAGCGCCGACATGATGGTGCCGGACCCCGACGGGATGACCGAGAAGCTAGTGGACAAGCTCGGTGTCTATAAGCATGAGCGCTGGCGGCAGGCGTTCGATAACCACCCCTACATCGCGCATTTCCTGCGGGTGCACAAATCCTTGGCGGTGGCGCCTACGCGCATCGAGCCGCAGTGGCACCTCGACAAGCCGAACCCCGGAGACCCGTTGTTCCACGATTTCCTAGAAAGCCTCAAGGACTATCAGGGGCATCATCGGCCGATGATGACCCACTCCATTGTCCTGGCCCTGCACCGCGAGAAGTTCTCTGTGCTGGTAGATAAGTTGATGCGCCGCCGCCTGCCGTTCCGCATGGCGCAGCGCACGCCGGAGATGCCGTTTGATCGCCTATGGCTCGGTGCCACGCCGGAGCAGCCGTATTACCAGCCTTCGGTCGACGGAGGCCTATGCATCGAGATCATGGAGACCGAGCCGCTGCAGATGCCGGCGGAAACCTACGCGCTGCCGCCGGTGCAGCCCCGTGACCTGGCGCCCGGCGGTATGGTGCGGGTGACTGCCCGCGGCTTCCTGGTGCGTGATCTGGACGAGACCTTGCGCAAGGTGTCCGCCAATCTTGACTGGGAGCCCAGCGGTCCGGTGGAGCAACTGCGTGAGGAAGGTTATCGCCGAGCGCGCATGGGCTTTACTGTGGCCAACAGCGCGACTCTCGATGTGCTCGAAGCGACCCACTGGAACACCGATGCCGGTCACTATTTGAACAACTGGGGCCCGGGCCCGTACTACATCCGCATTGGTGTCAACGACTTGGCTGCGAAGGCTGAGGAGTTGCGCGCGCGGGGGACTGCCTTCCAGTGGATCGAGTCGAGCGAAGCTGTTGGTGGTCGGCCACTGATCAAGGTCGACCCGAAGGAACTGGACGGCCAGGTGTTCGAGTTCGAGGAGGTGCTTGTATGACTTCCAGTTCGGAGGTATTGGATCCGCTGGTGATCAATGGAGCTGTTCGCATCGAGCGCGATTCCACCCTGGGTTGGATCGTGCTGACCCGGCCCGGACAGATCAACGCTATTAATGACGATATCCGCATCGGCGTGCCGAAGGCTTTGGCGCAGCTGGAGACCGACCCGCAGGTGCGGGTCATCCTAATTCGCGGCGAGGGTGACCGAGGTTTTTGCGCCGGTGCGGACATCAAGGAAAAACGTGGTGATGAGTCGGCCATACAGGTTCGTCAGCGTATGGAGCATTCCCGCTGGATAGAGTCCCTGGACCGCATCTCCAAGCCAGTGATAGCCGCCATCCATGGCTACTGCATGGGGGGAGGTCTGGAGCTGGCTCTGGCTTGCGATATCCGCTTCGCCGCGCCAAGTGCGGTATTTGCCCTACCGGAAACCGGGCTCGGCCTCATTCCCGGTGGCGGCGGAACCCAGCGCTTGGCGCGAGTCGTTGCTCCGGGGCTAGCCATGGACCTCCTGTTGACTGGTGAGCGGATTAGAGCGGATGAAGCCCGCCGGGTTGGTCTGATCACCCGCCTGGCGAGCGACGAGACCAACTGGCTTGATGAGGTTGCGGCACTCGCCCGGTTGATAGCCACCAAGCCGCCTGCCGCTTCTGCTTACGTCAAGCAGGCCGCGCGGGCTGCGTTGGAGCTGGACATCAAGCGCGGACTGGATCTTGAATTAGATCTGTTTGCGCTCCTGGCACCAACCAAGGACCGCCGAGAGGCCGCGCTAGCGTTTGCCGAGCGGCGTGTACCGCGCTTCACCGGTGAATGACGGGAATGAGTTGAAAGTAGTGTGGAGAACAAGGTTATGACCAGTATGGGAAAACTATCTGGACGCGTTGCGATCGTCACTGGCTCCGGTGGCGGACTGGGGGCCGAATGCGCGCGGGTTTTGGCCTCCCATGGGGCCTCCATTGCCGTAGTCGACATCAATGGAGAGGCTGCCGCGGAAGTGGCGGCCTCCTTGATATCTTCTGGTCACGACGCGCTGGGCATCCGCACCGATGTCTCGTCGGAAGAGGACGTCCACGCCATGGTTGGCCAGGTCAAGGAGCATTTCGGTCGCATTGACGTGCTGCATAACAATGCTGCAGTGCTCAATGCCGGGCAGCGACAGCGCGATCGCGACCTGGCTAATCTCGACATGGACGCTTTCGACCGGGCCATCGCTGTCAACCTACGTGGAGCGGTGCTATGCACCAAACACGTCGTTCCGGTGATGCTGGAGCAAGGTGGCGGCTCGATTATTTTCGCCACCTCCGGTCTGGGTGTGCAGGGGGATATGTCGCTGACAGGCTACGCCACCTCCAAGGCGGCGCTGCTGATGCTGCCTAAGCTGGTTGCTGCGCAGTACGGCAAGCAGGGGGTTCGCGGCAACGCTGTACAGATCGGTCTTGCGCCGCAGCACCCATTGCCTGACGCCCTGCTGGACATCATGCGTGACAACCACTGCACGCCGGAGCTGGGCACCCCTCGGCAGATCGCCGACGTGGTGGCTTTCCTGGCCTCCGACGAGTCCTCGTTCATCACCGGCAGTACCGTGGTGGCCGATGGCGGCTTCAGTAGCCACACTCCGTCACTGGTAGCGGTGCGCAAGCTGTTCGACCAGATGGGGCGCAATAGCATGTGAGCGAAGCGGGCCGGTAGGGGCGGTCAGGCCTCACGCCTGCGTGCTGAAGCTCAATCCGCACCAATCCGAATGGACCCGGGCGAGAAGTGTGGTCGTCAGTGCCCGGAGACGCCAAGCATTCCCCCGACTGGCCACTACCTGCTGTAGCTTGGCAATTTGCTGGCCACCTGGATGAGCAGCCCTTGTAGCTGCCGATAGTCATGCCCTTGCGCCCGCATCGACCGTTCCCTTTAGAAAACTTTTATTCGTGGTCACCGATGTCGATATCGGCGAGGGCTGTGCCTTGCGCCGCAAGAGTCGCTGGAGAATTGTTTGACCGCCGGTAAAACGATGCCCAACCACTGCCGGTTGGTTGTTGCTAGCGTTGCCTTCCCGGTGAAAGGCAGGACCCTAGCCTTCTGCCAAGCAGGTAGTAGTGGTCTGGTGAGAGATTGCCAGAGCCACCAGGCACTTACTCAAAACAGCGATGAACAAGAACAATCAAGCCATGAAAAATGACAACACGGATTTCGATGTAATTATCGTGGGTGGTGGTACCAACGGCCTGTCGGCGGGTTGCTACCTAGGGATGGATGGCAAGAAGGTGTTGGTGCTTGAGGCGCTGGACAAGGTTGGCGGAATGGCCTCATCGGGCTACCTGATTCCCGAGGCGCCGCAACACCTCGTACACCCTTGCGCGATGGATATGATGTCCATGCGCGTTCATGCCCACGTACCCCACGAGCTGCAGCTCGAACGGCATGGGTTCAAGTCGATCGAGCTGTCGCCGGGCTACGTGTACTTGCACCCGGATGGCACCTCGCTGGTGTTCTGGCGTGATCGTCAAAAGACGGCCGCGGAAATCCGCCGTTACAGCACCAGGGACGCTGAGGCATTCCTTGAGTTCATGGCGGTCATCGACCTGTTCCTCGACATCGCTTTGCCGATGATGCGGATCGACCCGGCTCGGACCAACATCATGACCAAGCTGAAGGTCGTAGGTACTGCACTCAAACACCGCAAGCTCAAGCCCGAGCTGATGGCGCTGATGACCGGTTCGGCACACCAGGCCGCGCGGGAGCGCTTCGAGCACCCGGTGACCATCTCTGCCATGTGTGCGCTCACTGGCCTGGCCGGCGACATCAGTGCCGATGGTGGTGGCATCTATTACGCCCTGCTGGGTTTCCTCCATCGCTTCGGTGTTGGTCGGGTGATCGGTGGCATGCAGCAGCTCAGTAACGCCATGCGCGCGCGCCTGGAGGAGCTTGGTGGCCAGGTCCTGACCCTGGCCCGTGTCGAGGAAATCCTCGCCAGCCGGGGCAAGGTTCGGGGTGTACGGTTAGCTGATGGACGTGAGTTCACGGCCCGTGCGGTTGTTGCCGGCTGCCATCCCAAGGTCGCGCTGGAAATGGTCAGCGCCGGAGAAATGCCACGCAACCTGCTGACCCGTATCGCCATGGCACCGGCCAACGCCAGGGGCTCTGGGCCGCTTAAGGTGGACCTGGCACTTGATGGACAGATCGCAGTACCTCGTTTCGAGGCTGCCAGAGGCGATGGTGTCGACCTGCGCAAGGCCTGCCTGATGATAGGTACCGAAGAGGCGGTACTGGAGAACTTCGCCTCTAGCGCCCGGGGAGAAGTGCCGCGCCTGCCCTACATCACCATGGTAGCTCCCAACTCGGTGGATCCTTCGCAGTCGCCGGAGGGACAGGACGTGCTCTATATCTACCCGCCGGTAATGCCGGTCGCTCCTCTTGAAGGGTGGGATGCGCTCAGGGAGCGAGTGGCTGACCAAGTGGTCGAACAACTGTCCGAATACGTCGAGGGTATTCAGGGGCATGTAATTGGGCGCTGGATCGAGGCGGCGCCGGATTTCACTGCACGCTTGAATACAGTGAACGGTTGCGTGGTGCATATCGACACCACGTCCATGCGCTCCAGTGCCATGCGGCCAGCCTATGGCCTCGGTGGAGAGACTCTCCCGGTCGAAGGGTTGTACTTGGGGAGCGCCGGTATCCACCCAGGCGGTGGCGTCAACGGCATGGCCGGGCGGCTGGCGGCCGGCCGGGTGAAGCGCTACTTGGCGCAAGTCGGAAGAAAGTAGCCGATGGCCGTGTAGGTGTCCTCTGGCACGGTCGTTCTAGTGCAGGGCGATGCTGGCGAGGATGAAGTCCGCAGAATGTTGGCGCCAGGTGGTCATGCCTTCCTCTGAGGTGGTGTCCAGGCCGGCCAGCGCCGACATCGAATAGCGGTTGGTGAACCAGCCGGTAGTAACCAGCGCGGCGGTGGCGAGAAACAGCCGGGGGTTGATCCCGGCCTTGAAGTCCCCAGCCTCGGCGCCGCGTCGCAGGATGCCGTCGAGCTTGTCTATCAGCCTTGGCGTCAGCTCCAGGAAGCGGTTGCGCGGTGTCTCGTGGGTGTTGTGGTAGTGGATGCCCTCCAGGGCTAGTGCGCCGAGCAGCGGATCGTGACGATACTGGTCGAAAAAGTGGTTGAGCATTCCCTGCATGGCTTGCATCGGTGGTAGTAAGTCGACATCCAACTCCACCAGCTCGGACATGACGCGCTCGGAGCATTCGTCCAGCACGGCGATGAACAGACCTTCCTTGGAGCCGTAGTAGTGGTAGACCAACTGTTTGGTGATCCCCGCTTCGCGGGCGAGCTCCTCCATGCGCACGCCGGTGAGACCCTTCTTCGCGAATTCCAAGCGGGCTACCTCGATCAGGCGGCGGATCGTGTTGCGTTTTCCGGGTTCATTCTGCACCGCGGTTTTCACCCTGGGCTCCTTATGGCAGCGATGGGCTGACGTACTTCGTTTGACCTTGGGTAAAACGAATCGAGTCGCAGAAAAGAGGCAGCTCGTTAGTATCCCAAGTTGGTGATTCCGAAAGGATACCGCTACTTGCGGCCTGGCGAGCAAGCCGGGGTGTTTCCAAATGAAATATCGCAGCGGGACCCTTACCCCGTGATGCTGATGGCCTGCCACCGTGCCGGCGTCGGTCGACTTCGACAACAACAATTTAGAGTGTTTAATCTCATGAGCACTAATAGCGCTTCTGCCCTTGATCTCAAGGAAAACTACTCCGCAGTCTCCGAAACCTATCGTGGTACCGACCTGGACATCCATGCCGTTTGCCGAGAGCAGCGGTTGAAGTCACCGATCTACGAAGGTGACTTCATCACTCAGTTCGGGGTGCCGACCAATGCGGGTATCCAGCAAGGTACCCGGCCAACTTTCGCGCTGTTTAAGTATCAGGACGTGCTGGCGGTGCTGCGCGACGGGAGCACCTTCACCAACGGCTTCATCGCCGAAGGCCTGGGCGCCTTCTTCGACGGCCTGGTGATCCTGGCCATGGACGGCGAGCCGCACCGAAAGGTGCGTGCCCTGCTGCAACCGGCATTCATGCCGGAGAATGTGAACAAGTGGCGTGGACAGATCGACGAGGTGATTCGCAGGGAGTTTCTTGAGCCGCTGGTATCGAAGAAGAGCGCCGACCTGATGGAGTTCGGCCTGGAGCTGCCGATTCGCATCATGTACGCGCTGATGGGGTTCCCCACAGACGATCCGTCGAAATACAAGCAATACGCTGCCTGGGCACTGGCCATGGTTGGTGGCAATCAGATCGACCCAGCGAAGATGGACGAAGCGCGTAAGCGTGCCGGCATCGCAGTAAAGGGACTTTACGACGCTATCCACGCCGTCGTGGTGCAGCGGCGTGCCGAGGGCAGCCACGGCGACGATGTGGTCGGCCGCCTGCTGCGTGCCGAATTCGAAGGACGCACTCTGGACGATCATGAGGTAGTCACCTTCACCCGTTCGCTATTGCCCGCTGCTGGTGAAACCACCACGCGCATGTTCAGCTCGGTGATGGCCCTGTTGCTCACCACTCCGGGCTTGCTGGAGCGGGTGAAGGCAGATCGCTCACTCGTTCCCAAGTTGATGGACGAAACCGCGCGCTTTGAGCCGGTGGCGACCTTCAAGGTTCGTGAGACAGCAAAGGACGTGGAGTTCCATGGGGTGAAAATTCCCAAGGGCTCCTTCGTTCAATGCATGGTGGTTTCCGCCAACCGCGACGAGGACGCTTTCGAGAACCCTGACGTGTTTGACATCGACCGCAAGCTCAAGCCTTCCTTCGGCTTCGGTTTTGGCCCGCATATGTGCATTGGTCAGTTCATTGCCAAGGTCGAGATCAACTGCTCGATCAACGCCATCCTCGACCTGTTCCCCAATATCCGTCTGGATCCGTCGAAGTCGGTGCCGGTCATCGAGGGTGCACAGTTACGCGGTGCCTCGTCGCTCCCGGTGATCTGGGACTGAGCCTCGCTGCCCCTTTGCCTTGCGTGCCCTCGACAATTACGACAAGAGAGAATCCCCATGAGAACTTTCAAGACGATTCCCGTGCGTGGTGACTTTGGTTTCCAGCAACTGGTCGGCCCGCATCAAGTCAGCGGTGCCTCGATGGGTGGTATCCGGGGTTATTTCGGCTTGCAGTTGAGCAAATCCTCGCCGTTCGGCTCGGTGCGTGACGAGGAGGGCAACATCTATTCATTCGTGCGTTCGCTGATGGCGCCGGGCGGTACGCCGAACCCGACCAAGTTCTTCTACCTGAACAACCATGTCGACGGTATCAACCTGCGCATGGATCACGAGAAGATGGCTCGCCAGGCGTCGACGCCGATGCCGGTGCAGACCCTGGAGGGCGACACCGTGCGCTGGACCAGCCAACCCGGCGAGGCCGGTAATGGTTGGGAAATCACGGCCAACAGTGAACGCCTGAGCTGGCGCGAGGACGGCCTGTTCCAACTGGAAGGACGGCTGCTCGGCCCGGGCCTGCAGTGGTATCTGCCGGGAGTGGAATGGGGCACCTTCTATGTGTCCCAACTCTGGGAACTGGCCGGCATCTGCGAAGGACGGCCGGTGAAGGGGGCGATGGCGCTGGACCAGTTCTACATGGCAGAGGGCGGTGCAATCCACTTCAAGAAGGACCTTGTAGTCAATAACAACAAGCACGTGCTCTGGTGGTCGTTTGTCACTGTCTACAAGGACGGCAGTTGGGACGCCGGTTCCTTCATGGTTGGCCACGATCACCTGGGCTATGCGATCTTCACCAACGATAAAGGTGAGGTGCGTGTGACCACCGATATCGAAGGACAAACCCGGCACAAGGAAGGTAGCTACTTCCTTGAGTCGGCTCGAATTGTGCTCGAAGGTGAGGAGGAGTGGGAGTTTCTTCCCGACACCAGGGGTGAAATGATCGACTTTGTCGGTGGCTTCCCGATCACCGCACAGCAGGAGGGGCGCTGGCGCCGTGTCGGAGACACCCGAGAGCCTTCGCACTGGCTAGGCTGGGGAGAGTCCGACCGGCGCAACGGTTCGGCGCGCAACATGCCGGGCCGGGATATCTGATCTGGCCGCTCGGGCTCCGTGCGGCCCAAGCTCCGCGGGAGTGTTCCGTACAAGAACAGGGGAAACAGCCGATGAGGTTCAAGAACAAGGTGGTGCTGGTCACCGGTGCCGGGCGAGGCATGGGGCGAGCCATCGCGCTGGCGTACGCGAGCGAAGGGGCAAAGGTGATAGTGTCTGCTCGTACGCCACGCCATGGCGAGGAAACCGTCGCGCAGATCGCGGCACTGGGCAGCGAGGCTCACCTGGTCGGTGGTGACATTGCCGACCGCTCGTCGGTCAAGACCATGATCGAGGGTGGTGTGGAGCATTTTGGCGCACTGGACATCCTTGTCCATTGTGCCGCGGATACATCATCCGGGTTGGTCGTCGAGATGACGGACGAGACGTTCGATCATTTGGTGCGCAGCAATATCCAGTCGCTGTTCTGGCTGGCCAAGGATGCGGCACCCCATCTTTCTAAGGCGCAGGACAAGGGCCGGATCGTATTCATCTCCTCTGGCGAGGCCAATCGCAAGTACACGCCAACGCTGATCCCGTACAGTTCCAGCAAGGCGTTCATGAACGCCTTTGCCCGTGGGCTGGCGGTGGAGTTCGGCGCACTGAACATTCTGGTCAACGTGATCGAGCCGGGGCTGATAGGCACCGATCACATGTTCGAGTCCCTGGGGGAAGAGCTACCGCACCGCCTGGCCGAGCGCTTCCCTGTGCCCCGTTTGGGGCAGTCGGCGGATATCGCCGCCGCTGCGTTGTTCCTGACCTCCGACGACGCTTCCTATATCACTGGTACCTCCCTGCTGGTCGACGGCGGCGCCACTATGGTGGCCATGCCCAAGGTCGAAGAAATCCTCAAGGGGCATTGAGCCCGGATTGCGCAGGCTGCCAACGGGCGATTGCGTCAGGAGTCCCTGTATGTCCGATACCTCCAATTCATACTGGCGCTCAGCTTTCGACATTGCTGAGTTCAGGCGTGGCTGGCGCATCCTGCTACTCGGTCTCGTGGGGATCTGCACCAGTATCAGCGCCGGTTTGCTTTATGGCTTCGGCACCCTGGTCATTCCCCTTGAGCAGGCCTTTGGTTGGAGCCGGGGCGAGCTACAAGCGTCTATCACCTTCCTGTTTGCCGGTGTGGCCGTTTCCACCCAACTGGTCGGCCCGCTGTATCACCGTTTCGGCCTGCGGCGGGTGGCGATCGTATCGATCCTGCTGCAGGTGGTCGGCTATGTGGCAATCACGCGGATCGAGCATTCCATCGGTTGGCTGTACCTGGCGTTCTTCTCCATGCCGTTGGTCTGTGCAGGCACTATTGCCATTACCTGGACGCAACTGGTCAACCTGTGGTTCGAGCGCAACCGTGGTTTGGCCTTGGCGGCTATCCTCTGCGGCACTGGGATGATGGCGCTGCTGCTGCCGCCATTACTGGCCGGCCTGATCGCCCGGTTCGGCTGGCAGGCTGGCTTTTTCGCCCTAGCGGCGCTGCCCTTGCTGTTTACCTTGCCTATGGCCTTGGCATGGATGCGTTTGCCAACGGAGGTCGAGTCCATGTCCTCGACGGAGCGTGCGTTGGCTACACAACTGAACGGTTTCAGCTTCCGCCAGGCACTGCGCTCGCCGGTATATTGGAGTTTCAATGTCGCGCTGATCCTATCGGTGTGCCTTACCGTCGGTATGGTCACCAATATAGTGCCCATGTTGCAGAGCAAGGGGCTTTCCGCCCAAGTAGCGAGCCAGATCTTCAGCAGCTTCGGCATTTCCATCATCGCCGGGCGTCTATTGGTAGGCTATCTGCTGGACCGCTACCCTCCGGTCCTGGTCGCAGTGACGAGCCTGGCGCTACCGGCCATCGGTTGCGCGGTCTTTCTGTTCGCTGGTGTGCAGAGTACCGCGCTGCTGGTGTTCGCCACCCTGTGCGTCGGTGTCAGCGCCGGTGCTGAATTCGACCTGGCGGCATTCCTCATAGCGCGTTATTTCGGGCTGCGCGACTACGCGCGTATCTTCGGCCTGCACCTGGCCTTGGTCACAGTCATGTCCGGCTTGATGCCGGTGTTCTTCGGTTATCTCTACGAGGCGTACCAGGGCTATTCGGCGGTGCTGCTGTGCTGCCTGGCCTGTTCCCTCATCGGGCCGTCGATCCTGCTCTGGCTGCGGCCGGCAGCGGTGGTCGCGGTCCAAGCAACGGCATGCCTGAAGCGGTGTGCGAACGTCCGGCGGGCCTGCCCGTCTGCGGATACTAGGAGTAAGCAATGAGTGCGCAAGAAACCATCGAGCATTTCCTGCATGGCCAGATCGATTGCTGGAACAACGGCGACAAGGAGGGGTTCTTCGAGCATTACCGGCGGATGTCGCCCGCTGGCCTGAACATCGAGTACGTTGGCCGTGCTCTGCCGACCGACCCATGGCAGATCCTCGAAGGCATGTGGGAAAACCAGCAGCCGCGTTTTCGCGTGGAGGTCAAGGAAACCATCATCAACGGCGAGGAAGCCGCCTGCCATCATCGCAATGCGTTGCGTGACGGCAATGGCGGTATCGAGACCATCGAGCTGTACCGTTTCCAGGACGGCAGGTTGTGGGTGCGATATTTCATCAAGGCGTGAAGGAAGCCACGGGGCACGCAGGCGCGCGCCCCTGACGCTCAGCCGCGAGCGGCCCGCTCCTGCCTGCGCGCTGCCCGCCAGCCCTGGAACAGGAGCAGCGGCAGGCGTAGGATCACGCCGATGCCGAGCAGCTGGGCGGCCTGCCAGCAGTCTTGCGGGTGGACCAGGATGGTGGTGCTCATGGCACCCATGACCTTGCCCTTGATCACCAGTCGTTGACCCTCGCGAGTGATGGATTTGACGTCCACCATCTCCACGCCTTCCTTGCTGAACATCTTCATGCTGCGCTTGCTCCTGCCTGGGGCTCAGGCCCCGACCAGTTCGTCGAAGTCCAGGCCGGATTCCTCCAGCAGCACCCGCGCCACGTTGCGCCCGGAGGCGGCGGTGACACCGCCGCCGGGGTGGGTGCTGGCGCCGGCCAGGTACAGGCCCGCCACCGGCGACTTGTACTGGGCGTAGCCGGGAGCAGGGCGGTTGCCGGCGATCTGCCAGGAGTAGGAGCCGAAATGCAGGATGTCGGCGCCGATCATGGCGTTGTTGTGGCGTTCGATGTCCAGCGGGGTCATCCACGAGAAGCCGAGGATGTTGTCGTCGTCCATGTTGGTGGTGAGCTTGCGCAGATCATCGAGAAAAGCGTGGGCCACCTCTTTGCCGATCTCGTCCCAGCGCTGGGCGCCGCCCTTGAGGTGGTAGGGGCAGAAGGCGTACATGTTGAGCACGCGACTGCCTTCAGGGGCGCGGGTCTTATCGTAGGTGTCCTGGGTCACGTAGGCGATGAAGTCGCGGCGCGGGATGCCGTACTCCAGGTCGCGGAAGGCGCGGGCGAATTCCTCGGGGTCGGAATGCGAGCGTTCCACCCAGAAGAAGTCGTCCACCGCCGGGCCGACCTTATAGCGCGGTGCCTCGCGCAGGGCGACGTGCATGTTGAACGGCTGGAAGCTGCTGTGCTTGAGGGTGCGGATGCGCTGCTCGAAGCCTTCGGGCAACTCGCAGCCGGGGACCATGGCGGGGAATACCTGCTTGGCATGCAGGGTGGAGATCACGCCCTGGCGAGCGAGGATTTCCTCGCCGCTGTCGAGGATCACGCCGGTCGTCTTGCCGCCGTCAATCTTGAACTGTTTGATCGGCGCCTCAGTGCGCACCTCGCCGCCATGGTGTTCCAGGCAGGCGCGCAGGGCGTCGGCGAAGGCTCCGGAACCGCCGACCGGGATGCCCACGCCGTAGCGGTGCATCAGCGGCAGGATGATGTAGAAGCCGAAGCCGGTGCCGTTGTCGAACGGGTTCATCATCGCCTCGGAAGCGTAGCGGGCCAGGGCGATCTTGACCTTGTCGTTCTCGAACCATTCGCTGATGTAGTCCCAGGCGCTCATCGCCTGGGTGCGCATCAGTTCCTGGCCGACCTGGCTCTGTTCCATCATCAGCGCTTGGTGCGAAGCGCTAGGCGGCGTGTTGAACATGCCCATGACCAGCATGTCGAGGTTCTGGAACACCTGGTAGTTGAAGCGGCGGTAGGCGTCGGCGTCACGCTCGGAAAACTTGGCGATGGCCTGGCAGGTGCGCTCTAGGTCGGTGTAGAACTCCAGGGTGCTGCCGTCGTCGTAGAAGATCGCGGTCATCTTGTCGGGGTTGATGTATTTCAGGCCGAACTTCGCTTTCAGCTCCAGCTCGTCGTTGCGTAGCAGCGGGTTGGCCTGCAGCAGGGTGTGCGCCACCGAGCAGACGTCGTGCTTGAAGCCGGGAATGGTCAGCTCGCGGGTCATGACCCCGCCGCCGACCTTGTCGTTCTTCTCCACCACGCACACGCTGCGCCCGGCCTTGGCCAGGTAGCAGGCGGCGACCAGACCGTTGTGGCCGCCGCCGGCGATGACGATGTCGTAGGTCTTGCTCATCTTCTTGTCCTTTTTCTGTCGATGTTGGTGTTGGATTCACGCGCTCAGTCGTCGGGGTAGCGCTCCACGGGCATGACGCTGGGGCCAAGGATCGGTCCGGCCCGCTCATGGCCCCAAACGCTCAGATGCTCGGGGTTCAGCTCGAAGCCGTCGTGGTGCCAGGGCTCCAATTCATGGATGCACTCAACCGCGAACCCGGACGGGCTGAAGTGGTAGAAGGAAACGTGCGGGTCCTGACAGTGCTGGCCGAGGGTCATCTGCATCGGCAGCTCGCGCTGGCGCACGATGTCGTAGGTCTTGCCGAGATCGCTCAGGCTCTTGACGAACAGGCCGATGTGCTGCACCCCCTTCATGCCGGGGGCATGGCCGAAGGCGATGTCGTGGCTGGTCTTGTCGTTCAGCTTGGCCCGGAAGAAGCCGGTACGGCCCTTGCCGGCGCCCGCGCCGTACCAGTGGAAGCCCATCAGCTCGATGAAGAAGGCTTCCAGTTCGGGACCGTAGTCCGGCGTCATCAGGACGATATGGCCGACGCCGCGCTCGTCGGCGACGAAACCGCCGTGGGGGCGACCGGGAACGAACGAGCGCGGCGTCCACTTCTGTCCGTAGAAGAGTTCGTGCTGGTAGCCCGCCGGGCAGCGGAAGCGCACCAGTTCGCGCACTCCGCGTATCTCGCGCAAGGCGTCATCGCCGATTTCCAGGGCCACCCCGGTTGCGCGAAAGCGCGCCACTGCGGCGTCGAAGGCCTGCCGTCCGCGGGCTTCCCAGCCGATATAGGCGATGTGGTCGATGGGGCCGGGGTGAAAGGCGATGCGGTGACGGCGGTCGTCGCTGCGCAGGTACAGTGAGTCGGGGTCGCCCGCCGGGGCGTTGCCCAGCCCCAGGCCGAGCACCTGCGGTGCGTACTCGCGCCAGGCGTCCAGGTTCGGGCTTTCGAAGCCCAGGTAGCCAATGCCGATGATGTCCATGCTGGCCTCGTGTCGTGGTCTTGAACCGTCCCCTCCCGGCCTTTGCCCGGGAGGGGCGCCATGGCCTTTCCTACAACGCGGTCTGGGCGTCCGCCTGGGCGAACATCGCGTTGATGTCGCCGGAGGTCACCGGCTGGCCTTTCTCGCGCTTGGGCGCGGCTCCGCCCATGCCCAGTGCCGGCTCGATATTGACGTGCGTGGCCTGGGCGCGCAGCGCGCCGACGGTGCAATTCTCCCGACCGAGCAGGGGGAACGGGTCGTAGGAGAACTCACGCATGGCGTTGAGGTGGGTGACCTTGTGGATGGTCGCCTCGGGCAGCTTGCGCAGGCTTTCCCAGGCCACTTCCGGCGAATTCGGCCAGGTGCAGTCGGAGTGCGGGTAGTCGCATTCCCAGGTGACCATGTTCTCACCCACGTCCGGCAGGTTGCGCAGGCCGAAATCGTCCTCGATGAAGCAGGTGATTATGTGCTTGCGGAAGATGTCGCTGGGCTTCTTGCCGCCGAAGTCGGCGTTGGTCCAGGCGTGGTGGTGGCGATGGGTGAAGTCGGCGCGTTCCAGCAGGTAGGGGATCCAGCCGATGCCGCCTTCGGACAGGGCCATGCGCAGGTTGGGGAACTTCTTCCACATCGGCGCCCAGATCCAGTCGGCGGCCGAGTTGGCGATGGAGATCGGCATGGAGGTGATCCAGGCATCGATCGGCGACAGCTCGGATGCGTGCTCGGCCTTGATGCCGGTGCCGATGTGGCAGCAGATCACCACGTTGTTGTCGGAGCAGGCTTTCCACAGTGGGTCCCAGTAGTCGCTGTGGATCGACGGGAAGCCGTGCAGCGCTGGGTTGTCGGACAGCGACAGGGCATGCACGCCGAGTTTGGCCAGACGCTCGACTTCGGCGGCGGCGGCCTGCATGTCCCACCAGGGCACCAGCATCAGCGGGATGAAACGTCCCGGCGCGACGTTGCACCAGTCGTGCAGGTGCCAGTCGTTGTAGGCCTGGATGGCCGCCAGGGACACGGCGCGGTCCGGGTGGTTCTGGAAGCGCTGGCCGGCGAAGCCGGGGAAGGTGGGGAAGCAGATCGAGCCGAGGATGCCGTTGGCGCTCATGTCATCGACGCGGGCCTTGATGTCCCAGGTGCCGCGGCGCATGTGCTCGTAGCCCAGCGGCTCCATACCGTATTCCTCCTTGGGCCGGCCGACCACCGAGTTGAGGCCCATGTAGCCCGTGGCCTGGCCTTCGAATACCCAGACATCACGGCCGCCGTGCTGCTCGACGCGCGGCTGGCGGCCCTTGAAGCGTGCCGGCATGTGGCGGTCGAAGGCGCCGGCCGGTTCGATGGCGTGGTCGTCCACGCTGACGAGGATCATGTCTTCGAGTTGCATTGTCGTTCTCCGTGGTTGGCCGCAGCGGCTGCGGCCTATACTTCTGTCGGGTCGATCAAAGGAAAATGCCGAGGTTCGGGGTGCCGATCACCGCCTGGTCCAGCAGGATTTCGCGCCGCGCCAGTTTCAGTTGGCCGTTCTCGCGGCGCAGGATGTCGTGGCGTTCGCAGGGGATCAGGTCGAAGTCGTCGAAGTCGAAGCGGCTGCGGGTCACCAGCAGGTAGCTCAGTACCTTGTATTCGTCGGCCTTGTCGGTGCCGAACACGCGGACGTTGCTGACCAGGCGCCGGGTGCGCGAGGGCGGGTCCTCGCCCCAGGCGCTGCGGGTGTCGGTGATGCGCATGATGCGCACCATCAGCGAGCCATGGCTCTCATGCAGGTGCTGGACGTTGCGCACCACGGTCTGCTGTTGCTGGCGGTTGGGACGGGTGAGGCGCGCCGGGGCGTTGTACTCGATATCCAGGGTCAGGGTTTCGCTCCACTGTTTGAGTTGCAGGGTGTCCAGCAACTCCGCTTCGTCGTAGAGGAAGTCGACGATTTCGCTATGCAGCGGGCTGCCGCTGGAGATGCGCTTGCTGCGATCGGTCGGCGGCAGGGGCGTGGGGGCGAGCAGGGTCTGTAGGTCGTTCATGGCGATCTCCGTGAGGCTGTGCGTGCCATCGGCTGCGCTGCGCAGCCGGGCAGGGTGTACGAGGATTGGGGGTCAGGCCGTCATCAGCGCGTGCCAGTATTTCCACCACTGCCACTGGGTATCGTCCTTGGTGAAGCCCTCGCCGACATAACCGGGGCCGGGCCAGTCGGCAGGCTTGGTGTCGTCTTCGTACAAGGCCTGATACTTGAGGGTGATGTCCTCGCTCATCGCTCCCTTGGCCGCCAGGGTCATGTGTGGCCAGGTGTCGGAGTCGTCCTGTTCGACCATGCCGGAGGTGCCGAGCAGTTGGATCGACTGGCGCAGCATGCGCGCCTTGATTTCCGGCGGGGTGTCCTTCTCGGCGAGGATCCAGTTGACGAATTCCAGCTTGTCCGGCCCCTTGGGGATATAGGCGTGCAGGGCCATGGCGCCGAGCACGGTGCCGTCCGGCTGAGGCAGGTAGATGAACTCGAACAGGCCATTGGGGAAGAAGTTGCCCACCTGCGGCGGGCGCCAGCTCATGACGTGCAACTGCTCGGGGCTGAAGCGCTTGAGCAGCTCCGGGACCATTTCCCGGGTGATGCCCGGTGGTGGCAGTAGGGTGAGTTTTTCCTCGGCGCTCATGGTGGACGGGTCGCGTCCGGTGAGGCGCTGGATCTTGCGGTCCAGTTCGATGCAGCGCATGGTATGGCCGTGTTCGGTCCAGACTTCGACGCCGTACATTTCCGGGCTGAGGTCGCCGCCCTTGCCTTCGGCATCCGGCTTCTTCGCATAGGGGCCGACCTCGCCCAGCCAGCGGTGCAGGGTCAGGGTGTGGAAACCGTCCGAGGCGGATTGCTCGCAGGCGGTCTTCCAGTTGGCGCGGATGATGAAGCGCTGTGGTGGGCCGAGCACTTCCATGCCGGCGGTGGTGCGGCACCAGAGCGTGTCGAAATACCATTTGGCATCGCCGAGGAAGTCCTCGAAGGACTGGCCGTCGATGTTCCAGGTGGCGAAGATTAGGCCGCCATAGACGGACACGCGGGCCTTGTGCAGGCCGAGTTCGGCCTTCGTGCGCATCTTGCCGTGCATGCACTCCTTTTCCACCGGCGCGGCGATGAAGTCGCCGTTGGGGCGGAAGGTCCAGCCATGGTAGATGCACACATGGGCGGCGGCGTTGCCGCCATCGACGGTGGAGATCTTCATGCCTCGGTGCGGGCAGACGTTCAGCGAGACATGGATCTGCTCGTCGCTGGAGCGGGCGACGATCACCGAGTCAGAGCCCATGTCGCGGACGACGAAGTCGCCCTTGTTCGGAATCTCGGTTTCGTGGCCAAGGAAGACCCAGGTCCTGGCGAAGATTTTCTTCATTTCAAGGGTATAAAGCTCGGGGTCGGACAGCGTCCGCATCTTCACTTCATGTTTTTCCAGGTCGATCAGGTCCGAAATCCTCGTGCCGTCGCTCAGCGCCGGGTTGGTAGTGCTGGTCATAGTCGGTCTTCGCTCTTGTTGTTTAATATGAACAAAAAATAGTTTTTTGTTCATTTGCGAGCCGATTATCTGCCCCGTGGAGGGCTTTTTAATTGATCTGAGTCAACGGCTGCTCAGGGCCGGAAACCACCGGTCAGGCACGTTGCTGCTCCCGTTGGGCAGCCTTTCAGATCTATGGAATGGGGCTTGTGGAGTAGGGTGTGGCGGGTTTGCCGGCGGCCGGGGCGCTGGTTGCAGAATGCAGGTATCGATTTGTATGGGCAATATTATTGAAATTGTTCAGTTATGCTTCGACCGCCAGCGCCCCACTCTTCACTGGCCGGGGCGCTGGCGCAGGTACAGCACCAGGGTAAGGCCGAGGGTCGAGAGCAGGGCTGAGCAGAAGAAAATCCATGGCAGACCGAAATGCGCGGCCACCAGGCCCATCAGTGGGCCGGCCAGCCCTACGGCCAGGTCGAAGAACAGCGACAGTGTGCTCAGGGCCGAATTACGGTTGCTCTCCGGCGTGCGCGCCAGGGTTTCCACCCCCAGCCCCGGATAGACCCAGGACACCCCCAGGCCGGTCAGCGCCGAGCCGAGGATCGCCACCAGGGGCGTAGGTGCCAGCCAAACGAGCAGCAGCCCAAGGGTTTGTACCGTCAGGCAGAGCGCGACCACCCGGTAGCCGCCGAAGCGTGGCAGCGCGTTGGGCGATGCCAGCCGGGCGCAGATGAAGGCGATGCCGAAGGCGCTCAGGCAATAGGCCGCGTTGTTCCAGCCCCGGCTGTCGAAGTACAGGGCGACGAAGGCGGTCAGGCTGCCGAAGCCCACCGAGCTGCAGGCGATGGCCAGGCCGTTGGGCAGCACGGCGAGGAACACGCAGTGGAATGGCAGGCGTATGCCCGGCAGCAACGGGGCCGGCGGTCGGCTCCGGGCGAACAGCAGGGGCAGCAAGCCGAGCAGGGTGATGCCGATACCGATGCCGGCAAGCCCCAGCTGGTCCCGTACTAGAACGCCGAGCGGCGCGCCGAGGGCGGTTCCGCCATAGGCGGCGATGCCATTCCAGGACATCACCTGTGCGGTACGTGTCGTGCCATGCAGGCCAATGGCCCAGGTGCAGCAGGGTGTCGAGATCAGAGCCGAAGAGATGCCCTGGAGGATGCGCCCGGTGAGCAGCAGCGCCAGGCCGGCCCCCGGGGGCAGCGGCAGGATGATCGCCAGAGCCGTCAGCAGGCCGCTGCCGGTCAGCACGGCTAGTCCGGTCATCACCGTGCGTTTGGCGCCATGGGTGTCGGCAAGCAGGCCGGCCAGTGGGCGCGACAGCAGGGTCGTCAGGTACTGCATGCCGATCACCAGGCCAACCATGGCGCTGCTGAATCCGAGGGTATTCAGGACATGGCCGGGCAACACGGCAAGGGGGAGTCCGTTGGCGATGTAGGAGGCGAAGTTGAAGCAGACGATCGAGACGATCGACAGGCCGGTGGAAAGCGATTGGCTACGGGCGTTCATCAGGTGTCGCCTTGAGCGGACGGCAGTCGGTGCAGGCTCGTTCGGCAGGGAGCGGGATTGGCCGTGGCGCTGGCCGAAGCCGCGCCCTGCGGTGGGCGCGGCGGCGGTCGTTCAGTCGCGGTTGGCGGCTTCCCAGGCCTTGAGCTCGAAGCCTTCGGCGGCGGCCTCGGCGGCGCTCAGCTGCGGCGGGCGGGAGAGAATCTTGCGCGCGGCCATGTGGTCGCCCGGTCGGTTGCAGGATTCCACCGCGATCAATTGGTCGTCGCGGAAACACAGCACAGAGAGCTGCTGGGTTTCCGTCGAGCCGAGGGTCACTGTGCTGTCGTAGCCGGTGGAAAGCCCGGCGATCTGCAGCTTGAGGTTGCCCTGATCGGTCCAGAACCAGGGCAGTGCGGCGTAGGGTGCCGATTTGCCAAGCAGTCGCGTTGCCACGTTGCGCGCCTGGTCGACGGCGTTCTGTACGGATTCCAGGCGGGTCGGTTGTTCGCCGTTCTGCAGGCAAGGGAAGCAGGCGACGTCACCGATGGCGGAGATGTGCGGATCGGAGGTCAGCAGGTTGGCGTCAACGCGGATGCCGTTTTCGATGGTTAGGCCAGCCTCGCTGGCCAGTTGGGTGTTGGGGATCACGCCAATACCGAAGACCACCAGGTCGGCCGGCAGCAGGCGTCCATCCGAAGTCTGCACACCACTGACTCGGCCGGCATTGCCTTCGATCCGGGTCAGGCCCTGGCGGAAATCGAACTTTACCCCCCAGGCCTCATGTGCTTGGCGGAACAACTGGGACATCTCCGCTGAGACGGCGCGTGCCATCGGGCGGTCGCCGAGCTCCAAGACGTGCACGCTGGCACCCTGTTCGGCGGCCACTGCGGCGAACTCCAGGCCGATGAAGCCGGCACCGACTACCACAACGTTGCGGATTTCCTTCACCAGCGGGGCTAGGGCGTCGGCATCCTGTTTGGTCTTGACGCCGAATACGCCCTGCAGTTCGGCACCGGGGACCGGCAGTGGGCGGTTATGGGCTCCGGTGGCGAGGACCAGATGATCGTAGGAGACCGCCTCGCCGGAGGCTAGCAGAACCCGACGGTTCTGCCTGTCGATGGCGGTAGCTTGGTCGTGGCGAAGGTCGATGCGCTGGGTGGTGAAAAACTCGGCTGGACGGAATAGAAGAGCGTTCTCGTTGATCTTGCCAAGCAGGTAGGCCTTAGACAGCGGTGGCCGCTGGTACGGGAGGCCCGGCTCGTCACCGATCAGAGTGATAGTGCCGTCATATCCTTCTTGGCGCAGCGAGGCCGCGATCTGAAAACCGGCCTGTCCGGCGCCGACGATGACTACTGAGGCAAGTGACATAAGGACCTCTTCTTCAGAATTGCGATGCAGGCAGGTGCAGCACTAGGCCGTCGAGTTCTTCGCTGATGAATACCTGGCAGGTCAGGCGGCTGTTGTCGCGGCGCTCGAAGGCGCAGTCGAGCATGTCGTTTTCGGTGCTCTCCGGCGCAGGCAAACGTGCCAGCCAGGCTTCGTCGACATAGGCATGGCAGGTGGCGCAGGCACAGGCACCACCGCAATCTGCCGGGATGCCGGGTATCGAAGCGAAGGTGGCGGCCTGCATTACCGATTGGCCGATATCCCCGATCACCTTGTGCTCGGTGCCGTTGTGCTCAATGAAGGTCAGTGTGGGCATGGTCTTCTCCTTGGGTGTCGGGTCAGGGGTGGGACGCGATCGGCGTCGAGACGAAGCGGGGAGCGCTGCCCAGAGTCAGTAGCAACAGGGGGCCGATCAAGCTGCAGGCAAGGGAATAGACCAGCATTGCCGAATAGCCTCCGGTGCGGCTGAGAAGGAAGGCGAACAACAGTGGCGCGAGGGCTGATGCCACGGTATTCAGACCCTGGTGTACACCGAACAGGCGGCCGTACTCGCGCAGGCCGAAGTAGCGTGCGACCAGGAAGGCGGCGATGTCGAACTCGGCACCGGCGCCGAAACCCACCAGCACGGCGGCCAGCAGTAGCGGAGCGAACTCTGTGGTGCCGCCGAGGTAGACCAGGCAGCCGATGGCCGGCAACGCCAGGCTGATGGCGGCCACCATTGGTGGCCAGAGGCGGTCGAGCAGGTAGCCGATGAGCATGCGGCCAAAGATCAGGGCAATGCCGAAGCCACTGAAGATCAGGTTTGCCTCTGCGGCTGGCAGGCCTTTGGTCTGCAACATGGGGACGGTGCTGGTGACCATGCCGACGATAGAGGAAATCACAAGCGCCAGGGCCAGGTTGCAGGTCCAGAACTTGGTCGAGTACATGCCTTCACGGAAGCTCAGGCCGGGCAGTTCTAGCAGGGTACTGGTGTCGCCCTGCGCGCGTTGGCCGGCTCTGTCGGAAAGCTTGAACCAAAGCAGGGTCAGCGGTAATAGCAGCAGCAAGTTGAGCAGGGCGAGAAGAACGAAGGCTGCGCGCCAGTCCCATTGCTCGATGCTCCAGGACATCAGGCGCGGGACGACCGCCGCGGTCAAGCCGGTACCGGACAGGCCGATAGCCAGGGCCAGCCCGCGATTGCGGTCGTACCAGAGGCTGAGTAACTGGGTCCAGGTTACCGCCAGCGCTCCCATGCCGATCAAAGGCAGGACAGCGAAAGCTAGGTATAGCGACCAGATCGACCCGTTCAGCTGAGTGGTGCCTAGGTAGCCCAGAGACAGCAGGATCAGCGAGATGACTGTCACCTGCTTCATGCCGTAGCGCAAGTTGAACCAGCCAACCAGCTGCAGCGAGATTACTGCGCCACCGAAGAGGAAAGTGATCGCCGCCTGAAGTTCGCTCTTGTTCCACCCGAATGCCGCTTCCAGCGGCACTACCAGGGTACCGAACCCGTAGAGCAGGGCAGCATTGATGCTGACAGCAACCCCAACCACGGACAGTAGCAGGATGCGCCATCCCCGTTTGAACTCGGTGAAGTCAATAGCCGCTTCGTTTCGGGCGGTAGGCATGGTTTGGCGTCCTTTATTGGTTTTGTAGGGCCGGGGTCTCGAGCAGGCAAGGCGTCTTATTTGATGTTATGTACATAAACGTGAATACTGTGCAAATAGTATGGCGGGGCAGCGTGCCTGTCCAGCTATCTTCCATAACAACAAGAACGGTGAGTGCCATGATGTTTCTGAGAGGGCTTTCGATCGGCGCCAAGCTTCTCGTGCTGCCAGGGTTGTTCGTGCTGTCACTACTGATCGTGTCGGGGATGGCCTATAGGGGGCTGCTCAAGCAGCAGGCAGTGATTGAGGAAATCGACCACCTGCGTTTCCATCAGTATCGCCAGGTGCTCGAAACCTCCTCGGCTTCGCAAGCGGCGATGGTGGGCGCCTATGCTGTGGTAGTGCGAATCCTCGAGTCGAATGGCTCGGCCTCCAGGGAGGAGCTCGAGTCCTATCTCGAGGATATGCAGGACAGTATCGATGACATGCATACAGGGATGGGCAAGCTGGCTCAGGAGACCCGCCTGGGCGGCGAGGAGAAAACCCTCTATCGAGCCGTGGAAGAGCAGGCTGGGGTGGTCGGTGAAGGCTTGTCTGACTTCAAACGCACGGCCGTTGACGATCAGTTGCAGGCGGCGGCGTTGCTGGGGCGAATGCGTGCCGAATACAACGGTTTGCAGGGGCAGTTCAACCGGTTGCTGGGGTTGCAGGCGGAGTTGACCTCCAATGCCTTCATCGAGGCTGGCGATCTGCAGCGGCAGTTGTCCAGGATGCTGATTGTTGTCCTCGTTGCGGCTAGCGCTCTAGCTCTGTTTGTCAGTCTGCTGCTGCGTCGACAGATTGTTCGAGCCATTCGGGAAATTGAGCAAGCTTCCGTTAGGTTGCGCGATGGCGACCTGACCCTCCGTGTGCGGGTAATGGGGCGTGACGAGATAGCCCATACTGCGCAGGCTTTCAACGAGCTGATTGACAGTTTCCAGCAGGCAATGTGGCAGGTCACCAATGTGGCAATTTCGGTTGGCACTTCAGCGGAACAGTTGGTGGAGGCCTCCGCACAGGTGGCTGAGAGCTCCACTGCGCAGGTCGATGCTGTGGCCTCGGTATCGCTCATTATCGGGCAGATGAGCGACGGTATAGCGACTATTTCCAGTCATGCGGAAAGCTTGCGCAGTTCGGCGGAGGCGAGCCTGCACGGGGCGGAGAATGGTCATCTGGCGCTGTCACGCTTGCTCGAGAATATCGACAGCGTGCGTCACGCGTTCTCAGAAATACGGGGATCGGTAAGCGACTTCGTGGAAAGCACCACGGCCATCACTGCGAGCATTACTCAGGTCAAGGACCTGTCGGCCCAAACAAACCTGCTGGCCCTCAATGCGGCTATCGAAGCCGCGCGCGCCGGCGAAAGTGGGCGTGGATTCAGCGTGGTGGCGGACGAGGTGCGCAGTCTGGCGCAGCGTTCCGCCCTAGCGGCCAACTCGATCAACGAGCTGACCTCGAAGTTGGAAGGGCAGTCTGAGGTGGTGGACGAAGCCTTGCGTGCTGGCACTGTGGCGCTGGAGGACAGCAGCAGGCTGCTGGCTGACCTGGAGTCCACGTTACAGCAGGCGGCGGAATTGGTGGGGGATTCCACTCGTGGCGTGGAACAGATTGCCGATGCGGTCCGCGTGCAGAATGTCGGTGGACGGGACGTGGCTCTGAATGTCGAGCGCATTGCGCGCATGGCTGGAGAGGGGGATGCGATTGCTCATAGTGTCTCCAGTGCCGTTATTTCGTTGCGAGGGCTCTCCGAGGAGTTGACCCTGGCGGTAGGTCGCTTCCGCTTTCAGGGAGAGTCGGAGGCGGCCGACTGCACCTTGGTCTGATCCTGTGCGGGAGCATCGATTGCGTTTGCCTTTCTGTTACCGGCGGATCGGCGGTAGTTAGCCGGTTTTGAGCGGTCTGGGGGGATAGGTCGCAGCTATTCGAGGCGAGATGACTTTGGTTTTTGGAAGCGTACTGGGCTTTTGTTTACAAATTTAAGAAAAGTGTTCATTATTTTTGCGCCTGCTTGGATAAGGAGAATAAGATGAGTTCCGACAAGGCCCGATTCGAGGTTGTGGTCGAGCGCAGCCGCTGCTGTGGCTACGGTCTTTGTGCTGCGATCTGTCCCAGCATCTACAAGCTGGATGCCGATGGTTTGGTTTACGTCGATAACAAGGCTGTTCCCGTCGAACTGGAAGACGAGGCACGAGAGGGCGCCGAAGCTTGCCCGGCCGAAGCCATCTGGCTCGAAGAGATCAAGCCTGAGGGGCAATAGCGGTATCCGATCTGAGAAAATCAGAACAAGAAATGGAGAATGCAATGACTGGGCGTCTTGAAGGTAAGGTCGCGCTGATCACCGGAACTGGCGGTGGCCAGGGTAGGGCGGCGGCGCTGCGCTTCGCCCGTGAGGGCGCTATCGTCGTGGGCTGCGACCTCAATGGTGCAGCACACGAGGAAACCGCCGCTCTGCTGAGCGCCCAGGGACTTCGTCTGCATGGTCGAGCGCCCGTCGACCTCGGTGACTATGAGCAGGCCAGGGCCTGGGTCGAGGCGGCTGTGGTTGAGCATGGTGGCATTGATATCCTGTACAACAACGCATCGGCGGCACGCTTCGGCAAGGTCAATGAACTGTCTGTCGAGGATTGGCATTACACCATTCGCAACGAGATCGACCTGCTGTTTTATACCACTAAGTACGCCTGGGGCCATCTGGCTGCGCGGCGTGGAGTCATTATCAATGTTTCTTCCACGGCAGCCTGGGGTGGCTCCAAGGTCGCGGGAATTTCCGCACATGCCGCAGCGAAGGGGGCGGTTGTGTCCTTTACTCGGCAACTGGCTGTCGAAGGGGCTCCCCTGGGGATTCGCGCCGTTAGTCTCAGCCCTGGCTTCGTCGCTACCCCAGGGACCTTGGAGTTTCTGGAAAATCCGGTGGCGCGAGCGGCGCTTCTCGATGGTGTCCTGATGGACCGCCCTGGCGAACCCGAGGAAGTGGTCGCCCTGGCCCTATTCCTGGCATCCGGCGAGGCCTCCTTCGTGACCGGATCTGATTTCGTCATCGATGGCGGTCTGCTGGCTATCTAGCTAGGCATAGCCGTTCCTCCCAAGACATTCGAACAAGAAGGTGAAGGCATGGATATCATCGGCATCGGCTACATGGGGTTCGAGACCGCGAGCCTTGACGCCTGGCGCGAATATGGCCCGCAGGTCATGGGTTTCGGCATTGGCAAGTCGCCGGACAGCGATCTGGCGTCGTTGTATTTCAGGATCGACGACCGGCGGCACCGCTTTGCCTTTCACCCTGGCAAGGTGGATCGCCTTGCCTATATCGGTTGGGAGGCGGTCGGACGTATGGCTTTCGAGGCTGGTCTGAGGAAGCTCGAGGCTGCGGGAGTGGAGTTCGTGAGAGGCGATACGGCGTTCTGCGAGCTACGTGGGGTGCGTGAAGTAGTACGTTTCCGCGACCCGGTGGGCTACCAGTACGAACTGTTCTACGGACAGAAGTGGACGCCACGCTCTTTCATTCCCGGTCGTCCGCATACCGGCTTCCTGGCCGATGAACGTGGTGCTGGGCACGTAGTGGTGATCACTCCGGAATACACTCCGGAGTTGGAGCATTTCCTGCTCGATGTGATGGGTTTCCACTGGTACGGAGCCGGCGCCGGCAAGGGCCGAACCGGCTTCTTCCGCGCCAAGCTGAACAACCATACCAGCCACGACATCGCCTACGGCCACGGTCCAGGGCGCATGGGGGTGCAGCATGTCGGCCTGTTCGTGCGCAATGTGCGTGATGTGGGTGAAACCTACGATATCGTGCGCAAGCGCGAACTGCCGATGATGATGACCCTTGGCCAGCACAGCCAGGATCCGCATCTGTCCTTCTACCACTTCACACCGTCCGGCTTTGCCTTCGAGACCATAGCTGAGATTGAGCCGTGGCAGGGCGATCCCTATGAGCTCAACCCCGAGACCCTGAGTTTATGGGGCCATGAGATGGTTGGTCCGATCCTTGGACCGAGCGTGCGTACCCCCGAGGAAGTGCTGGACGCCGAGTACCTAGCCGGCAAGAAGCGCTGAGCATGCGCCTGGCGAGGGTTGAGGTAGCCGGTGAGGTATTCTGGGCATTGCTCGATTCGGATCTGCAGCGCCTTCGCCGCATTCGCGAGCCATTCGCTGCCTGGGCGCAGGTGATCGGGCAGGGGGGGATGATCAACCTGGGACTCGATGATGACTGCCTTGCGCTGTCGGCGTGCCGCTTGCTGCCGCCCTTGGAGCCGGGGGCGCGTGTTTTTGGCGTGGGCTTGAACTATCGCAGCCATCTTGAGCGTCTTGGCAGTTCGCCTCCGGCTCATCCGCTGGCCTACTTGAAGCCGGATTCCGCGCTGGTTGGCGCGTACGACGAAATAGCCTATCCGGCCCTGACCGGACAGCTCGACTATGAGGTCGAGTTGGTCGCTGTGGTTGCCCGGCCGCTAGGCGAGGAAGCGCTGGCCAGTGCTTGTCTACTCGGCTACACGGTCGGCAATGACGTCAGTGCGCGGGACGCGGGGAGGCGTATCGGTCGCCTCGACCTGCTAACTCAGAAAGCCATGGATCGCACTACACCGATCGGTCCCTGGATCGTCACTCTCGACGAATTGGGCGGCACCGGACAGCCTGAGTTGGAGATGGGCCTAGAGGTCAACGGTGAACCGCGTCAGCGGGACAATACTCGGCAGATGATCTTCCCGGTGGACGAATTGCTCGATTATCTTGATGCGCGTATTAGCTTGCGGCCGGGCGACCTGGTGTTCACCGGCTCGACTCACGGTGTGGGCATGGAGGATGGTCGCTTCCTTGCGCCGGGTGATTTGGTCGAGGCGCGCATCGACGGGATCGGCGAGCTGCGCAACCGTGTTGGTCCCCGGCGTATACTGTCTGCTGCGCGAAGTGCCGGGCGGCTGGGCAGGCCTGACGGCGAATGAGTATGGACAGGCAGGCCAACTCTGCTTTGGCAGTGGCGGAACACTCCTCGTTTTGGGCGCCGTTGCGTCATGGCCTGTTCGTCGGCCTTTGGCTGGCCTGTGCGGTCGTCAACCTGGCGATCTGGATGCAGACCGTGGGGGCAGCCTGGATCATGACCCAGCTATCAGCATCACCCCTGATGGTTTCCCTGGTACAGACGGCCATTACCCTGCCTGTCTTCCTGTTCGCTTTGCCGGGCGGGGTGCTCGCTGACCGCATGGATCCACGCCGTTTGTTGCTTCTCACCCAGGCGGTCATCTTGGTGGCGGCCGCAGCGCTCTGCCTGCTGGATTGGGGGGAACTGCTGGAGGCCTGGTCGCTGCTGCTGTTCACGTTCCTGCTGGGGGTCGGTAGCGCCTTGGGTATGGCGGCCTGGATGGTGACGGTGGTCGGAGTCATTCCACGTGAGCAGGTGCCGGCGGCGGTCTCTCTCAATGGTATTTCCGTTAATGCCACTCGGGCCCTGGGGCCGGCTCTGGCCGGCGCACTGATCGTCTGGTGGACCAGCGCCGCAGTATTCCTGGTCATCGCACTATGCATGGCTGCAGTGCTCGTATTCATCTTCCGTCTGCCGGCTCGCGTCCATGCCGACGGCTTGCCACCTGAAACCTTAGTCGGCGGCATGCGCAGCGGCCTGCGCTACATCCGCCACTCGACGGTTCTGTCTAGCGCGCTCAAGCGGGTATTCGTGTTCACCAGTTGCGCCAGCGCGTTATGGGCACTGATGCCGCTGGTAGCCAAGGAGGAGCTGCGCATGGACGCCGGTGGCTATGGGCTGCTGATGGCGTTTATGGGGGCTGGGGCGGTCCTCGCTGCGCTCGGCCTGACCAGCATCTATCGCCGTTTTGCCCTGCGGCGGTTGATCGACGCCGGGGCGCTCGCCTTTGCTGTGGCGACCCTGGCGGCGGCGCTGTCGCGCAGCCAGGTGGTGATCTGTGCCACGCTCCTGCTGGCCGGCATGGGCTGGATGGCGGTGAACGCGACCATTTCCACCGTGGTACAGACTTATGCTGCGAACTGGGTGCGAGCCCGTGTCGCCTCGGTTTACCTCCTGGTGCTGATGGGCTCAATGGCCCTTGGTGGCGCCCTGTGGGGGGCTCTCGCGCAATATCTGGGGTTGCAGCAAAGTCTGCTGCTATCGGCATCGAGCATCTTCCTGGGCTTGTTCCTGACTCGTGGTGGGGCGATCGAGATGGGCCGCGAAGCTGACTTCGCCGATGCCCAGCAAACGGACAAGCCGATGCTGGTCACTGAGGGCGTCGCCCACGGCGACGGGCCGGTGTGCATCGAAGTCGGCTACCGGGTGGATGCTGCCGGGCGTGAGGCGTTTCTGCGTGTGGTCTATGCCGTCGGCCAGACGCGACGGCGTAATGGTGCGCGGAATTGGTGCCTGTACCGTGATCTGGAGGAGTCCAACCGCTACGTCGAGCGCTTCATCGTCGAGTCGTGGCTGGATTACCTGCGCCAGTGCGGACGCATGACCCAGGGGGACGAAGCGCAGGCAGTACCACTTTCGCCTTTTCGCGAGGGCCGATCGACCCGACGCTATGTCAATCAAGCACCGGTAGAGGGCTTCTAGAAATCTCTATATTAAATTTGCTAGTCAATAGTGTTCTCGTTATAGAATTGATCGATAGAAAATAATAGAGAGCACGCCTATGGAAAGCCCAGAGCTCACGGAGGTTGGCAATAGTCGCAAGGGCTCCAGCGTCACGGTGAAACCGGTCGCCAACGCGATTCGCATACTCCGTCATTTGAGCCAGAGCGGGGCGCCGGAGCGTTCGGTGGACATCGCTCGGCGCCTGTCGATCAACCCCAGCACCTGCTTCAACATCCTGCGTACCTTGGCCATGGAGGATGTGATCGATTTCAACCCGATGTCCAAGCGCTATTCGGCCGGCCTGGGATTGGCCCGCCTAGTTGGGCAACTGGTTACCCAAGGGCAGCGTGTGCAATTGGTTAAGCCGCTGCTGCAGGAGTTCGCCGCGCGCATGCAGGTAACTATCACCCTTTGGCGGCGCATGGGGGAGGATCGCATCGTCATCGTTAGCTCGGCGGCCAGTCCTGCCGATGTGCGCATTGACATGGCCGAGGGGCAGCGCTTTCCGATGCTGATGGGGGCCAGCGGTCGGCTGTTCTCGACCCAGCTGGACCTGGACACGCCGGCATTCGAGGATATCTACCATCGGATACGCTGGGCGCGCCACTTGCCAATCGAGACCTATCGCGAGGAAGTTCACCTAGCCGCGGAACGGGGTTGGGCGGTGGACGATGGGTATTTCTCGGTTGGCATCCAGGCGGTCGCTGCGCCGGTGTATTCCCCTGAGGGCGCAATCGATTTCACTGTCTCCGCCGTGATGTTCCGCGGCCAGCGAGACGACGAGGGGGTTGGTGAACTGGCCGCCGAGCTCATCGAGTTCTGTACCTCACTGGCGGGTATTCTGTTCTGATCTCTTGGCTGGTGACCGCGTCAGTCGCAGGCCAGCAGCAGGCTGCCGCCCAATGGGCCGCCGCCGGCGGCCACCACAGAGAGGGAATGTGGTGCAGTCTGGCGTCCTTCCGCGCGTCCCCATAACTGCAGACAGGCTTCGTGGACATAGCCCAGGCCGTGGGTGCGTCCACCGGACAGTTGGCCACCGTTGGTATTGAGTGGCAGCCCGCCGTCCAGGGCGATCCTCGCACCGCCTTCAACAAAGGCGCCGCTTTGTCCCACCGGGCACAGACCCAGGGCTTCCAGCCAGATCATGGTGAGGATCGAAAAGCCGTCGTAGAGTTGAGCCGAGCCGACATCAGCTGGCGTGTAGTCGGTGCGCGCCCACATCATCCGGGCAACGTCGAAGGCTGCCATCTCAGTCAGCGAGATCTGATCCCAGGACCACGGTTGGTTCAGCGCGGCCCCGATGGCCTCTATACGAATAGGAGCATTGCGCGTGTCCCGCGCAGCATCGCGGCGCGATAGGACGATGGCGGTGGATGCATCGCAGTGCACATCACAGTCGTACATGCGCAGGGGGGTGGAAATCATCCGCGAGTGCAGGTAATCGTCCATCGTCATCGGCGTGCGGTAGATGGCCTTGGGATTACGTGCAGCATTGCGTCGGCAGGTCAATGCGATCTGCGCGAGTTGTTCGGGGCGGGTGCCGTATTCGTGGAAATGGCGCTGCGCATAAAGTGCCATCAGGTTGATGCCGGACATGACATTGAAGGGCGTCAGCCATTGCCAAGCGTAGCTACTATCGCGCCCTTGGGTCTTGTTGGTCAGCGCTCCTGCCTGCCTGTTGTGCAGGCGCGCCGTGGCCTCGGTGATGGTTCGGAATACCAGGACGTGGCGGCAAAGACCGGCGGCGATGGCCATTGCCCCGTTGATCACCCCGGCCAGAGGGCCAGGCCCCTCGTAGCCGGCGCCAAACCAGTTGACGTTCAACCCTAGGGCGCTTTTCAGGGCGCTGGGGCCGACTGGCGAGAAGGGATCGCCATTGTTGTTGTCGCCCGGCCAGCAGGCGACGCCATCGATGTCATGGCGCTCAAGGCCTGCATCGGCAATTGCTTCCAGGCAGGCATCGAGGGTCAGGTGCATAGCTGACTTGCTAGACGGCCGGGCCACCTCGGACTGGCCGATGCCGGTGATGGCGACCTCTTTTTCGTAGCGATGAGGGGGCATCATTGATCCTTCTCAAACAGAGGGAGCCAGACATCCTCGATGTGGAGGAAGCTGACCCGTACCAGCATGTCGATCCGCACTTGGAGCGGGTCCATCCCAATTACATTGCTGACGAAACGCAGGCCCTGCTGCTCGACCAGCTCGATAATGGCGACGACGTAGGGTACTTCCAGGTCGGCGACCCAAGGCTGGTAGTTGAGGGTGTAGCTCAGCACCTTGCCTCTTCCTGACACCGCGCGAGGTGCGACCTCCCGGCTCGCGCAGCGGGGGCAGATTGGCCCGGGCGGGTGGAAATAGTGTGCGCAGCCCTGACAATGGTGGATCAACAGCTGGTCGTGCTCGCCACCCTGCCAGAAGGCGCGGTTGTCGGCGTTGAGGGCGGGCAGTTTTCTGGTCATTCGCGGAACCTGCGAGCACTGGCTTGGATGTATGTGCTCTAATAATTGCACATATTTTCTAGAAGTGTCATATATTTATGCCGGGTTATACGCTAACCACATAGCTCGCTATCTAACAACAAGAGGATCCTTTTGCCATGTCCCGGCCTTTGCAAGACAAGACAATCATCGTCACCGGCGGGTTCGGTGCTCTCGGCGGGGCCGTTGGTCGCCTGCTGCTGGAGCGCGGTGCGCAGGTTGCTCTGCTCGATCGCGCCGAAATTCCAGCTAGTCTGGGCGATGTTTCTGGGGTTCTGCCCTTGGGCGGCGTCGACCTGACCTCTACCGAGTCGGCGCGGCTTGCCGTGGCCCGGGTGGTGGAGCGCTTCGGACACCTCGACGGCCTAATCAACGTCGCTGGTGGGTTCGCCTGGGAATCCTTCGAGGATGGCGCTCTGGATACGTGGGATCGCCTGTATCAGATCAACCTTCGTACGGCTCTGGTGAGCAGCCAGGCTGCGCTGCCCTATTTGCTTGCTGCCGAGTCCGGACGCATCGTGAACATTGGCGCTCTGGCGTCCCTGAAGGCGGGCCTGGGCATGGGCGCGTATGCCGCCTCCAAATCCGGGGTGGCACGCCTCACTGAAACACTGGCTGAAGAGCTCAAAGATCGTGGGGTCACCGTCAATGCGGTACTGCCAAGCATCATCGACACTCCAGCGAATCGCGCAGACATGCCGGACTCCGATGCCAGTCGCTGGGTAACGCCGGAGGCTTTGGCCAGAGTAATTGCATTCCTGCTCTCGGACGATGCCACACCCATTACGGGAGCCTGCCTGCCCGTGGCTGGTCGGGTATGACGCCCGTGGCCTTCTGCTGCTCTTCGACTGGAGTACAAAAGTCATGAGATTGGTAACCTTTACCGACGGCAACGGGTTTGCGCGTGCCGGGGCCTTGCTGGAGAACGACCAGATCGTCCTGGACCTACAGGCCGCCTGCCAGGCCCGATACGGAAGCGAGCGTCCCGAGTTGGTCAGCGTGCTGGCGCTGGTCGAGGCCGGGGAGGAGGGCTTGGCTCTTGCCCGTTCGATGGTGGAGCAGGTTCCTGCAAGAGCCGTGCGTGCCCGGGCGGCGGTGAAGCTGCACGCACCGATTCAGCCACCGCCGCAGATGCGCGATTGCTCCTGTTTCGAGCTACACCTGCGGCAGAGCTTTGCCGCAGCACGCCGGGCCCGTGCACTGCGAACGCCAGACCCGGAGGCTACGCTCAAGGCGATGAATACGCGTGCCGACGAGCGCGTCATCGAAACCTTCAACCGCCAACCCATCTACTACAAATGCAACCGCTTCGCGGTCATCGGTATTGACGACGAATTCCAGTGGCCGAGCTTCAGCAAGGCGCTGGACTTCGAGCTGGAGTTCGGTTGCTACATCGGCAAGCGTGGTAAGGACATCAGTCGCGATGCGGCCCGCTCGCACATCGTCGGTTACACCATCTTCAACGACATGAGCGCCCGCGACGCCCAGGCTGCGGAGATGCCCGGCATGCTCGGCCCTGCCAAGAGCAAGGACTTCGACACGGCGAACATCATGGGGCCATGCCTGGTGACGGCTGATGAGTTGGGCGACCCCTACGATCTGGAGATGGTCGCGAAGGTGAACGGCGAGGAGTGGGGGCGTGGCAACACTCGTGAGATGCGCTGGTCCTTCGAGGACGTCATCGCCCATGTGTCGCGTTCGGAAACGCTCTATCCCGGGGAGTTCCTCGGCTCCGGCACGGTCGGCAACGGCTGTGGCCTGGAGCAGTTGCGCTATCTGAAGTCTGGCGATTTGGTCGAACTGGCGGTGGAGGGTATTGGTGTGCTGCGCACCCGGGTGGGGCGCGCGGAGCAAGGGGGGGGCTGATATGTCTCAAGCCGCAGCTCTGTTGGCACGTGATATCCCAGAGCGTTGCTTTGCGCTTTATGTGTACATTTTTGTTAAAAGTGTCTTATATTCTGCCGAGGCTTTCATTCGCCGTAGTGCCCTGATCAGGAGGCAATCATGCTAACAAGAACAAGCCCTGTATTGTCCGACGGAACCAAGGTTTCCGACCTTATCTTCCCCGATACCCGCGAAGTACAGATGCGCGTGCTGTCGGACCGCGAGATCTACGAGCTGGAGATGGAGAAGATCTTCGGCAAGATCTGGGTGTTCCTCGGCCATGAGTCCGAGATTCCCAACTCCGGCGACTTCGTTGTGCGCGACATGGGCTCCGACTCAGTGATCGTCGCCCGTGGAAAGGATGGCGAGGTTTATGTAAACCTCAACGTCTGCCCCCACCGCGGCATGCGCATCAGCACCGCCGACTGCGGCAATACGCAAATCCACAAGTGCATCTACCACGGCTGGGCGTTCCGTCCCAACGGTGACTTCATCGGCTCGCCGGTGGAGCGCGAATGTATGCATGGCAAGATGTTACCCAAGGAGGCGCTTGGCCTGAAGAAGGCTCGGGTCACGCTCTATGGCGGGTTGATCTTCGCCACCTGGAACGTCGATGGTCCCTCCTTCGATGAGTTCCTCGGCGATGCCAAGTGGTACTATGACATGCTGTTCTGCCGTTCTGACAAGGGCATGGAAGTGCTCGGTCCGCCGCAGCGTTTCATTGTCAATGCCAACTGGAAGACTGCTGGTGAGCAGTCCGCCGCCGATGGCTTCCATACCTTGACACTGCACCGCTGGCTGGGCGAGGTCGGTAACTATGCGAAGAAAGGCGACGGTGAAGGTGAAGGCGCCGACCTCAGTCCGGAGATGATCGGTGTGGAGGTCAGTTCGCCGCACGGCCATGCTCTTCGCTGCATTGACCTAGCCCGCAAAATCAAACGCCTTACCGGTCTCGACCCTGCGGAACTGTCGGTGCAGGAGAAGCTGAACGCCTTGCCGCCGGCCGGGATGACGCGTGAAATGGTTGAGCAGTTGGCGCGCAATCTCAGTGAGGAGCAGCTTGAGGTACTGACTAGCATGCCACCGCAGGTTGGTGGGATGTTCCCGAACATACTGTTCGGGTTCGTCTATATCCCGCAGCCGGATGGATCGGTGGTTGGCTCCATGACCATGCACGCATACGTGCCTCAGGGGCCCGACAAGCTCGAGTTCGTCAACTGGATCTTCGCCGAGAAGGACGCACCAGCAGAACTGCGCGAGAAGATGCTCAGGCAGACTATCCAGCTATTCGGTACCTCCGGGATGGTCGAGCAGGATGACTCCGATACCTGGCCGCACATGACCCTGGCTGCCAAGGGGGCGATGGGCCGCCAGATGACCCTCAAGTACCAAGCCTGCTATGAGACCGGCGCGCCTGCGGGCTGGCCAGGGCCGGGCATCGTCAACGAGGGCTTCACCAAGGACGACACCCAGTGGCATTGGTGGTTGTACTGGCATGAACTGATGACGGCGGAGAGCTGATCGTCGCGTCGTTCCAGGCAAAACCACACATTTCAGGAGTTACACATGGCCCAAGTACAAGAGCGCGGCGTCGATCAGATCCAGCCGGGGTCGCCCGTCGGTATCAAGCGCGTCCCGGTAGGTTCGGATATCTACAACCAGGTGGTGACCTTCCTCTATGAGGAGGCGACCCTGTTGGATCAGATCCGTCTGCAGGAATGGGGTGCACGCTTGGCTCCAGACCTCGTCTATACCGTACCGCTTCGCCACACCCGCCTGCAGTCGGAATTGTCCACCACCATCGTGCGTACCGTGCAGCATTACCATGACGACTACCGTTCGATCATGGGGCGAATTCTGCGGCTGTCCGGCAAGAGCGCGTGGGCGGAGGATCCGCCCTCGCGCACCCGGCGCCTGGTGACCAACGTCTTCGTCGAGGAGACCGAAAAGTCCAACGAGTTCGTGGTGACCAGTTACTTGCTGTTGACCCGCAATCGCTTCAAGGACCACCATGTCGACATCATAAGTGGTGAGCGCCGGGATGTGTTGCGTTTGACTGATGAGGGCTTCAAGCTGGCGTGCCGCGAGGTCATTCTTGATCAGGCCGTGTTGGGCACGCCGAACCTCGCCGTGTTCCTCTGACGACCCTACCATGGCGCTCCCTTCTTTGAAGGGAGGCCTAATTCCGTTGTGGGCCTCGGTGCCGGGGCGAGTTATACCGGTACAGGTTTTTTTCATGTTGGCCCTCTCTTGGTGGGCGTGCTGACGTTTTCGGAGCGCACGTTATCTGCCGAAGCCAGCGTCATGTTGTGTCGGAGTTTTGTTTCATCCGGTTTGGCTCACCCCCTTCCCCTAAGGGGAAGGGGGCTGGTGAGTTGGCATCAGTGGCTGGCTGGTTATTCTCCGGCCAGCCAGTCTTGGTCGCCCGAGCATAGATGTGCTGCCGTGTCGCTGAAATCCCAAGTTGAACCCTTGATCCGTAGGGCTTGCGCAGCCCGTGCCGGTTGCTGGCTATAGCAGAGACTGGTGCTGGATGCATGGACCTGGGAGTCCAGTGGATGCTGGCGGCCCAGTGAAATCTGGGTGCACCTGCGTAGCAATAGCGCAGCTTCCGCATCTTCTTCGGGAAGATGGCTAAGGGCCCAGCGAGCCATTCCTTCGCGCAGATTTACCCCGCAGTAGGGCGCTGGCCCTTCGATGATCGAGCCTCGTACCTCCCAGCTCAGCAGGAGCCTCCCATCACGAAGCAGTACCGGTGTCGTGCGTTCGTTGACGCGGTCCGGTACTTGGACATCGTAGCATCGGCGGAGCGTTCCGCGGGCCGCATTGGCGATGGCCAGGCCGGCAAGGTCTAGCAGGTGTGTGCATTGATGCTGGGCATCGGTCTGCCGGGTCACTGTATGGGCGATATGGCTGAGTGGCATGCCGATCAGTTGCTCCAACTGATCGGTTGCTTGTGGGCAGGCGGAGTAGGGGTAGCGCAAGGCCTCCCCGCCAATCTCCCGTACGATGCCGTCACTATGGTGTAGCCAGACGCGGAAGTGATGGAAATCGTCCTCAAGAGTAGCCCGTATCTCTCGCATGGCATCCTGTGGCGTAGAGACGATTTCCACTCGGCGGCGGAACATGCTGGTCATCGTTTTTTCCTTGCGCTGGTTTCCGCAGGTGCCTGATCTTGCGGATTGAAGTATATTTGAACAGTATACGCAAAAGTGTTCATCTAAAAACAAGAAGGAATTCGTTATGAAGCTATTGCAAGAGCAGATAGCGCTGGTAACTGGCGCTGGTGGCGGTATTGGTCGCGGCGTGGCGTTGAGCTTTGCCAAGGCCGGCGCCGCGGTAGTGATAGCCGAGCTGGACGAGGCCTCTGGCAAGGCTGTGGAGGGCGAGTTGCTGGCGCTTGGCGCGCGCGCGGTTTTCATCAGAACCGACGTGACCAGCAAGGTGGATATTGAGGCGGCTATCCAGGTGGCAGTGGAGCGTTTCGGAGGGCTGGATATTCTGGTCAACAATGCGTTCGCCCCCACGCCCAATGTGCTACTGGAGGAGAAGACCGACGAGATGCTGGCTCGGACCCTCGACTCCACCTTGTGGGCCGCTTGGTGGTCGATGAAGGCTGCACTGCCGCACATGCGCGTGCGCGGCGGCGGCAAGATCATCAACTTCTACTCCATCGACACCGAGGTCGGTGCTTGGCTGCATGGCGACTACAACGCAGCGAAGGCTGGTGTCGTCGGTTTGACCCGCAGTGCGGCCTCGGAGTGGGGGCGTTTCAACATCCGCGTGAACGCCATTGCGCCTACCGCCATGGGGGCAACCTTCCATAAGCTGGCGGCGGAGAGCCCGGGGTTTGCCGAGCGTTCCGCCGCTCTACGCCCGTTGGGGCGTTGCGGGGAGCCGGAGGAAGATATTGGGCCAGTAGTGGTATTTCTGGCTTCTGAGATGTCGCGCTTCGTCACCGGCGAGACTCTCCATGTCGATGGCGGGCTGCACCTCCCTGGCTACAATTCCCGACCGGCCACCGTACCTGTGCGCGAATACTGACGGGAGGCATCGAGCGCGGCTATTGCCACCGCGCTTTCTTCTGTAACACGGGGCGAGGTCGCAAGATCAGGGTGAGGTGCACACTAGTTCCATCGCGAGGAAGGATAGCGAGCCCCGGCCAGTCAGAAAGTGAGGCCGGGGCTGCATGGCGGGTCAGCGCTTGGCGATCTTGATATCAGTGTCTTCCAGGTCCCAGGTGTCGGCTGTCTTGCCTTCGTCGCGCAGCTCATACTTCAGCACGCGGCCCTGGGGGTTCTTCGGCAGGTTGGTGCGGAACTCGATGTAGCGGGGCAGGGCGTAATAAGGGACTGACTCGACAGCCCAGTGGAACAGCTCTTCCGGAGTCAGGCAGGCCCCTTCATGTAGCACTGCGGTCACCTTGACGTCGTCCTCGCCCTTGTCGGACGGCACGGCATGCACGGCAACCTCGGCCAGGGCCGGGTGCACAGCGAAGGCGGCTTCCATCTCGAAGCTGGAGATATTTTCGCCACGGCGGCGCAGGTAATCCTTCTTGCGATCGACGAAATAGAAGAAGCCTTCGTCGTCGAACTTGCCGACGTCGCCGGTGTGGAACCACATGTTGCGCATCAGCTTCAGGGTATCTGCGGGGCGATTCCAGTAGCCCTGGAACATGATGTCCGGACGTAATGGGCGGACGACGATTTCGCCGGGAGTGTTGGCGGGCAGTTCTTGGTCGTTGTCATCGACGATCCGCACGTCGAAGTCTGGGATGCGTTTGCCGGACGAGCCGGGCGCTGCGTATTCGCCGGCGGCCAGAGAAGTGACTACGCAAGCCTCGGTGAGGCCATAGCCATTTCCGCCGACCAGTTTGCTGCCGAAGCGTTCGCGCCAGATTTTCTTGGTTTCCTCGGTATAGGGGTTGCCGCGAGCAGTATGGATCTGACCATAGCAGCGTTTCATCGCCTCGTTGTCAGGGGCCTGAGCTAGCAGGCCACCCATTCCGCCGAGGATGGAGGCAATAGTAGCGCCGGAACGCTCGACTTCCTGCCAAAAGTTGGAGACCGAGAAGCGCGGTAGGATCGCTGCCCGTGCACCAACGAGGATGCTGGCGATGATGCTGACACACAGGGCGTTCATGTGGAACAGCGGCAGGGGCGTGATGGTTACGTCGTTTTCGTTGGCCGGACCGGCTCGCAGCTGTAGGCGCGCCAGATTGCACATGAAGTTGTAACTGATCATGCAGCCCTTTGAGGGGCCGGTGGTGCCAGAGGTATAGATCAGACAAGCCAGGTCGGAAGCTTCCGGTTTGACGCTCAGAGGGGTGTCGTCGTTGCCACGGTGTTCGTCCAAGGCGGCGATAGGAATGCGGCAGTTCTTGGGAGCAATGAAGTCACCGCGACAGAGAATCCGGGTGACGTTAGTGAGCTGCTCGGCCAGCGGAGTGATGCGTGTCAGGTAGTCCGCTTCGCAGATGACCAGATGGGTTCCGGTGTCAGCGATCTGGTGACGGAGGAACTCGCCTTTGAGCGCGGTGTTGATCGGAACGCTAACTGCACGCAGCTTGTTGATCGCCAGCCAGCACACGACAGCGTCGATGTTGTTGTCCAGCATTGTCAGCACGGTCTCGCCTGGTAGCACGCCGAGGTTCGAGAGCGCATGGGCCATGCGGGTGGAAATCGAGTCGACTTCAGAATATGTGTATAACTTTCCGCTGAAATCCAATAGGACTCGGTCTGGATGCTTTGCTACCGCTCGTTCAAGCGCTGCGATAACAGTGTCTCGTTCCCCCATGGACCAGGTGTCCGGATGGCCAGTGCCGCTCATGTCTCGATCTCCTTAGGGCCTGCCCTGGTGCGGGCAAGCGATTTTATTTTGAAGAGAGAATGCCATTCTAGATTCAAATTTTACAGATGTCTTCAGTTAAAATTTGAACAGGTTTTGCTGATACTGCCCATATCTTGTGGTAGTGTTGCTCTTATTTAGCCGCTGAGAATCCTTGTCAATGACTTCGAAAGCCACCAGATCGAGCAAGGGCGCGAGTGACAAGCTCGCCAGAAAGAATGCCAGTCCTGCGGAGAAGCCTGCTACCGTCACGAAAAGGCCTGTTCAGAAAAATGGTGTTGCCTCGTCGGTGAATGGCAAGGTAAGGCCCAATAAGCGCTCCGAGGAGACCGTTACGAATATCCTGTCTGCCACCGAGGAGGTGGTGCTGCGCTCCGGCGCAGATCGGATATCGATCCTGGATGTTTGCCAGGTGGCTGGGGTGTCCCGGGGGACGTTCTATCGCTACTTCTCCTCCCAGGAGGACTTGCTGGATACCTTCTCCCGCCACAAACGGGACAGCTTCCATGAGTCGCTGGCCTTGGCGCTGGGGGATATTGCCGACCCCGACGCGCGTTTGAATGCGCTGATTACCTACCTCGATAATTACCTTGAGCAGAGCCGCGCCCGACGCTTGCTCGTGGTGGCGCCTGACTATGCCCTGGGTTTCTTCCGACGGATATTCCATGATTCCATCGTGCGCTTTCAGGATCTGCTGGGGATCGTGTTCGATGAGTGGGATGCCCGGCTAGGCATCAAGATCGACCGGGAGCTGGTCTGCGAAATGATCATTCGCTATGTCCTGAGCGAAGTGCTCGTGCCCGAGGGGGTTAGTCGTCGTCTCTTGCCGGTACGTGTACGGAAACTCGTCGTTGCCTTGACTGTCGGCTCCACCTCGCGCTCTCGCCGCTGATCGACCTTGCCGCCACCCTCTGCTAGGGGGTGGCTGGCTCCTTCCTCTCTCCCGTCCTCTCTGCTTTAGCCCCGCCCTCACTCAGTCGCACCCTTCCCATCCGATCTCGTCTCCCCCCTTTTTTTTCCTTACCCATTCCTCCTGGGGCTGTTCTGCTACCGCTCGTCTCGAGAGGTTGGAGTCGGGGTTGTGTCTTGTGATCTTAAAAATAAATTGAACAGTTTTTTGATTTATGATCAATTTAAAATTATGCTTCACCATGAAAGCGGGCCTGACGCGCATGTTGAGTGATGTGTACCCGGCTAGGCCGGGTACGCCACGAGCGTTGCGCTACATAAACACAAAAAATGCCACTCTGAGGTATCCAGACTATGCTCATCGATCTTCACGCCCACGCGCCCCATCCCGACTACTACGACCAGCATCCCTACTGGGGACCGGCCTTCGAGCTGCAACCCGATGGCGACATCAAGCTGCGAGTGGGAGACTGGATACTGACCCTGGGTGCTCCGGAGCGTAAGAAGGCGCTGCGCGAGGCGCATGCTCGTGGCGAAACGCTGAACGTGGCGGAATACATGGCGAAATGGCGTGACCCGAGCCATCGCCTCGCTGCGATGGATGCGGCGGGTCAGGCTGCCCAGGTGCTCTCGGTGCCGAGCCATTGCTACATGTACTGGACGGAAGCCGAGTTCGCCGTGCCCTTTGCTCGCCGGGTCAATGATGCGCTGGCGAGCTACTGCTCTGCAGCGCCCAATCGCTTGATGTTCTGGGCACACGCGCCACTGAATGTACCGCACGAGGCGGCCAAGGAAATCCGTCGTGCCTGCACCGTACTGGGCGCCAAGGGCCTGGTTGCCGGTGGTTCCAACTTTGGCGGGCTGGAATACGACTCACCCGAGCTGGATCCCGTGTGGGAGACACTGTGCGACCTCGACCTGCCGATTTTCGTGCATGGCTACAACCAGTCCGTAACCTGGGGTAAGGACGCCAATACCGATCGCTATGAGACGACCGCGATCGTGGGTATGAACTATGACGAAACCAAGTGCTTCTGGTACCTGATCAATGGCGGTGTGCTGGATCGCTTCCCGAACCTGAAGGTCTACATCACTCATGGTGGTGGCTTCGTGCCCTATCAGTTGGGGCGCATGGCGCAGACCAACCCCAATCTCGACGTCTATCACAACAAGAAGCCATTCCTGGATTATCTGTCCAACTTCTATTTCGACGTGGAGTTGCACGAGCTCCCCATGCGTCAGGCCATGCTGGACGTCATTGGTGCTGATCGAGTGGTGTACGGCTCCAACTTCGGCGGCAGTGATGCGGTGCGCCATGACCTGACGGAAGGGCTGCGCCTATCCGACGAGGATCTGCAGAAGATCCGCTGGAAAAACGCCTGTGATCTCCTGCACCTGGATCCGACCAAATTGGGCAAGGTGGGTGCCTGATGAAGCTGGCGCGCTGTTCCTATTTCCAAACGGGGCCCTTCTGGGCTGTCGTTGACCCTGAGCGCGACGAGGTCCATGCCATCGATGGGGAATTTTCCCAGTGGGCCCCCGCATTGGCCAGGGGGGCAGGTATCAGTGCCCTGCGCCTTTCTGGACCGTCGCTACCGCTGTCTAAGATGTGCCTCCTACCTCCGATCGAACCGGTCAACCGGGTGGTGGTGGCGGGTGCAAACTATGCCAAGCACCTGGCTGATGACTTCGGCCTCGCCAGCCCTCCACAGCCGGTGGCCTTCCTCAAAGCCTACGGTGCGCTGATCGGCGCGAAAGACCCGATTCGCTATCCACCCCTGACCGAGGAGCTAGACCACGAGGTCGAATTGGTGGCGGTGATCGGTAATTCCGAGATAGACCTGGATGACCCGCTGGCCAGCGTTCTGGGCTACACCGTTGGCAACGACGTCAGCGCACGGGACCTGCAGCGCAGTGGTCCGGCGGGTATCGGCATGGACCTGTTTGCGGCCAAGAGTCAGGACTGTACCACCGGGCTTGGGCCCTGGATCGTCACCAAGGACGAGTTTCCAGTCGGCTCACCTGAGCTGCGCCTAATCCTTAAGGTCAACGGCGAGATTCGACAAGACGGCTCGACCGCGGAGATGACCTGGGATGTCGGCCAGCTGATTCGTTTCGTCCAGCAGCGATCCAGCTTTGCCTGTGGTGACGTGCTGTTCACCGGTTCGCCGGCCGGTGTCGGCATGGGAACTGGCCGATTCCTCAATCCCGGGGATGTCGTCGAGGCAACCATCGAGGGCATAGGCACATTGTGCAACGTAGTGGGCAAGAAGTCCCGCGACTGAATCGAGAGCGAAGCATGAGCACTGATAAACAAGAAAAGATCGTGGTAGTGGGGGCTGGTCTGATGGGGACCGGTATTGCGCACGGGTTCGCCAGTTCCGGCTATCCCACCGTGCTGGTGGATACCAACCCTGAGTCGTTGTCCCGCGCCAGGGGCAATATCGGCAAGATCCTCGAGGATGGTGTATCGCTTGGCAAAGTCTCCGCTGAGTCGGCGCAGGCATCCTTGGCGCGCCTGTCCACCAGCGGCGACCTGGCCGAGGCCGCGCAGGGGGCCGATTGGCTGGTGGAAACGGTTTCCGAGCGACTGGATGTGAAGAGGGCGGTGGTTGCCCAGGCCGAGCCGCTGCTCGCCCCCGGCGCAATCATCGCCACCAATACCTCGGCGCTGAGTGTGACCGAGATCGCCGCCGCCCTAGCCAGCCCCGAGCGGGTCATCGGCATGCATTTCTTCAATCCGGTGCACAAGATGAAGCTGGTGGAGCTGGTTCGCGGTCTGGCGACCAGTGACGAGGCGCTGGTGCGTACTCGTGAGCTGTGCGGTGCAATGGGTAAGACCTCGATCGTTGTCAACGAGTCGCCTGGCCTGACCACCAGCCGGATGTCCGCATTGCTCGGCAACGAGGCGATGTACATGCTCCAGGAGGGTACGGCCAGTGCTGAGGATATCGACACGGCTCTGCGTCTGGGTTTCAATCACCCCATGGGGCCTTTGGAGCTGGGTGACCTGACCGGCTGGGATACCCGATTGTCTGTCTTGCGCTACCTGCATCAGACCTTGGGCGAGAAGTTCCGGCCGTGCCCTCTGATTATCAAGATGGTCGCCGCCGGGCGCTTCGGCCGCAAGACCGGGCATGGCGTCTATCGCTATGAAGAGGGCACGCGGGTGCCGGGCTCCGGCCTCAAGGCGAGTGCACTATGAAAGACATAGTGATCGTCGATGCAGTACGTACGCCGATTGGCCGTTTCCGCGGTGGTTTGGCCGGTGTGCGTGCCGATCACCTGGGAGCACTGGTGATTGGCAAGCTGCTGGAGCGCGTAGGCCTGTCGCCAGCGCAGGTTGATGACGTGATACTCGGCTGCGTCACCCAGATCGGCGAACAGTCGGCCAACATTGCCCGAACCGCGTTACTTGGTGCCGGCTGGCCGGTGGATATCCCTGGGCTGACCATCGACCGCAAGTGCGGGTCGGGAGAGGTGGCGGTGCATGTCGCCGCTGGCGCCATTGCCGCCGGGGGCGTTGACATCGTGGTTGCCGGCGGGGCGGAGAACATGAGCCGTGTACCGATGGGGAGCAACCGCGAGATCCACGGCGAAGCTTTTGGTTGGATGGCTGCCGAGCGTTATGAGCTGACCAGTCAGGGTGAGGCCGCCGAGCGTATTGCCGACAAGTGGTCGCTCAGCCGTGACGAACTGGACGACTACGCCTTCGTCAGCCATAGCCGGGCGGCCGCTGCGGCTGATTCCGGGTATTTCGCTAATGAAATCGTCGAAGTACCGGTCGAGGGTTTGCGCGAGCATGGGTTTAGCGAACCTGTAGCACCGCTGCGGGCGGACGAGACCATTCGTCGTGACACGTCCCGGGGTAAGTTGTCGACCTTGAAGACCAGTTTCCGCCCTGAGGGCGGCCGCATCACCGCCGGAAACTCTTCACAGATTTCCGATGGTGCGGCAGCACTGCTGTTGATGTCGGTGGAAACTGCTCAGCGTCTGGGATTGAAGCCTCGGGCTCGGATTCGTGCGTTCACCACGGTGGGGGCTGACCCGACGCTGATGCTTACTGGCCCGATCGCTGCCACCTACAAGGTGCTGCAGAAAGCTGGCCTGGGCATCAGTGATATCGATTTGTTCGAGGTCAACGAGGCCTTCGCTTCGGTACCGCTAGCCTGGATGCATGAAACCGGTGTCTCGCACGAGCGACTCAATGTCAACGGTGGTGCCATCGCCCTGGGCCACCCGCTTGGCGCTAGTGGCGCACGGCTGATGACCACGCTGCTGAACGAGTTGGAGCGGCGCGGTGCCCGTTATGGGCTGCAGGCGATTTGCTGTGCCGGAGGCATGGGGACCGCAACCATCATCGAGCGCCTTGGTTGAACAGATGGAGAGGGCTGCAGGCATAGCGCGAATTTCCATGGTACCGCTGGAGGATATGCCGGCCGAGCTGCGCGAGGCCATCGTGTGGGGGCAGGAAACCCGCATGCTCAGTTCGACAAGGCCGATCCAGGTCTGGGCGCATCGCCCTGGCCTGGCCCTGGCCTGGCTGGAGCTGATGGCCGGCTTCTATCGGGACAGCTTGCTGGACGAGCGCTTGCGCGAGCTGTTGCGGCTGAAGATCGCCAGTATCACCACCTGCCAGGCATGCCAGTTGGCGCGCAAGTCCGATGAGGTCAGCGAGGACGATATTGCCTGCTTGGCGACCGACAGTGAGCGCTTCACTCCTGCCGAGCGGGCTGCTCTGCGTTTTGCCGAACTGTTCGCGGGTGACTACATGGCCATCGACGACGAGCACTACGCACGAATGGCCGAATTCTTCAGTCCGGCTCAGGTGACGGAAATCAACCTCTATTGTGCCCTGATGCTAGCCGGTGGTCGTATGACTTACGTCCAGCAAGCTTATTGAACGCATTGTTCATACGCCTTGGCTGGGCATTTCTTTTCTTGATTTTGGGCAAAATGTAAAAAATCGTTCAGATTTATGCATAGCGTGCCTAATATGCCCGATAGGGCGTGTCCCTCACGGGGCCACGCATACCGGCTACGTACAACAAGAAAGGAGATGTCCATGTCCGCCCCGGCCCAAAGCAACTTGGAGCAAGTCTTCGCCAATGTCGCGAGCAACTACCGAGGTGCCGATATCGATCTGCACGCGGTATATCGTGAGATGCGCGAGAAATCCCCGGTTCTCCCGGAGAACTTCATGGCGCGCCTGGGTGTGCCGTCGATTGCCGGACTTGATCCTGACCGTCCGGTTTTCACGCTGTTCAAGTACGACGATGTCATGGCGGTGATGCGCGATGCCACGAATTTCACCAGTGGCTTCATCGCCGAGGGGCTGGGGTCGTTCTTCGATGGCCTGATCCTCACCGCCATGGATGGACTCGCGCACAAGAACATCCGCAGCCTGCTGCAGCCGGTGTTCATGCCCGAGACAGTCAATCGCTGGAAGGAATCCAAGATCGATCGGGTTATCCGCGATGAGTATCTGAAGCCCATGGTTGCTAGCAAGCGTGCGGATCTCATGGAATTCGCCCTGTACTTCCCCATTCGCGTGATCTACTCGCTGATCGGCTTCCCCGAGGACCGTCCCGAGGAGATAGAGCAGTATGCCGCCTGGGCGCTGGCTATCCTGGCTGGTCCGCAGGTTGATCCCGAGAGGGCTGCCGCCGCACGTGGCGCGGCGATGGAGGCCGCCCAGGCTCTCTATGACGTGGTCAAGGTGGTAGTAGCGCAACGTCGTGCCGAAGGCGCTGCGGGCGATGACCTGATCAGCCGTCTGATTCGGGCCGAGTACGAGGGGCGCTCACTTGATGATCATGAGATCACCACCTTTGTCCGTTCGCTGCTCCCGGCGGCGAGCGAGACTACCACTCGTACCTTTGGCACCTTGATGGCACTGCTGCTGGAGCGGCCGGAGCTACTGGCGCGTATCCGTGAGGACCGCAGCCTAGTGCCCAGAGTCATCGACGAAACGGTGCGCTACGAGCCGGTGGCCACTTTCAAGGTGCGCCAGGCGGCCAAGGACGTCGAGATTCGTGGCGTGGCCATTCCCAAGGGGGCCATGGTCTCGTGCATTGTCAGCTCGGCCAACCGTGACGAGGACGCGTTCGAGCAGGCCGACAGCTTCAACATCGACCGCAAGTCCAGGCCGTCGTTCGGTTTCGGTTTCGGTCCGCATATGTGCATTGGTCAGTTCGTCGCCAAAACAGAAATCAACTGCGCGCTTAATGCCGTCCTCGACCTGATGCCCAATATTCGCCTCGATGTCGGCAAACCGGCCCCACAAATTATCGGAGCGCAACTGCGTGGCCCCCATCACCTACATGTGATCTGGGATTGAGCCACGTGGCCCTGGCCTTTGCGGGGCGTGCTCGATGTGTTCCTGATAGAACATGTAGTTGAACATATTTAAAAAAAGTGTTTAATTTATCTCGGTCGTGCTCTATGATCGGAAACACATCAGGAACCCGTAAGCCAAGGGGAAAACAACAATGAAGATTGAAGATCTGATTCTCGTCAGCGTTGATGACCACGCGATCGAGCCGCCGAATGCCTTTGCACGTCACATGCCGGCCCGCTTCAAGGGGCGCGAGCCCCACGTTGTCAAGCGCGGAGAGCGCGATGTGTGGGTCTTCGAGGAGCAGGCCACCGGTTATATGGGCCTCAACTCGGTGGTCGGGCGGCCCAAGGAGGAGTACGGCATGGAGCCGCTGGGCTATGAGCAGATGCGCCGCGGCACCTGGAACATCAGTGATCGTGTGGACGACATGAACGCCAATGGCGTACTCGGCTCACTCTGCTTCCCGACCTTTCCTGGCTTCGCCGGCCAGCGCTTCCAGAACCACTCGGACCGCGCCGTGTCCCTGGCGGCCATCCAGGCCTACAACGACTGGCACCTGCACGATTGGTGCAATGCCGCGCCGGGACGTTTCATCCCGCTGATGCTGGTGCCCTGGTGGGACATGCAGGCCGCAGCCGCGGAGGTTGCGCGCTTGGCCAAGCAAGGCGTGCATGCCCTCTCGCTATCCGACAACCCGGCGATTCACGGCTTCCCGTCGATCCACAGTGACTACTGGGACCCGCTATGGAAAGCCTGCGCCGACCACAACGTGGTGATCTGCTGCCACATCGGTACCGGCGTCAAGGCCGAGCACGCCTCCGACCTGTCTCCGATCGACGCCTGGATCACCTCTATGCCGATCTCCATCGCCAACTCGGCGGCCGACTGGATTTGGGCGCCGATGTGGAAGAAATTCCCGAGCCTACGTATGGCCCTGTCCGAAGGCAGCATCGGCTGGATTCCCTACTTGCTGGAACGCGCCGACTTCACCCATCGCCATCACAACGCTTGGACCAATTCCAACTTCGGTGGACAGATGCCTAGCGACATCTTCAAGAAGCATTTCATCACCTGCTTCATCGAGGATAACTTCGGGCTGCAGAACCTGAAGTTCATGAACGAAGAGATGGTGACCTGGGAAAGCGACTACCCGCACTCCGACTGCACCTGGCCGAACTCGCCGGAAACGGCCTGGGAAGGCCTGAGGCACTTGCCCAAGGAGACCATCGACAAGGTCACCCACCTCAACGCCATGCGCGAGTTCTCCTACGACCCGTTCGCGATTCTCGGTCGCGAGAACTGCACGGTCGGCGCCTTGCGCGCCCAAGCTGCGCACGTGAAAACCGAGCCGGCGCTGGGCCTTGGTGGCGCCGACCACGGGCGTGCCGATGGCAAGCCGGTCACTTCTGGCGACATCAATGCGATGTTTGCGAAGGCAGACGCCGGCACTGCTCTCTGATAAGGCGCCTACCAGCCCTCTCCCTTAATGTCGGGGAGGGCTGGCGGGTTTCGGCTCACCTGTCAGTGATTGGCCTTGTGCCCCATTTCGAGAGTTCGCATGTCTATCGCTCAATTCACTTACAGCAGGATTCCCCACGAAGCGGAGTTGCTCCGCCACGAGGTGCGGACATTTCTCCAGGACTATCTTGCCGAGTATCCGGCGACCGCCCGGGCGCAATCCTGGATGGGGTTCGATGCGGGGTTCAGTCGCCAGCTCGGCGCCCGGGGCTGGGTCGGCATGGCGTTGCCGAAGCGCTATGGCGGCATTGAAGCCGGTCCTTTCTCTCGCTACGTAATCATTGAGGAGTTGCTGGCCTCCGGTGCACCGGTGTCGGCGCACTGGATTGCTGACCGGCAGAGCGGCCCGCTGATAAACCGTTTCGGCAGCGAGGCGCAGAAAGACCGTTACCTTCCGTCGATCTGCCGCGGCGAAAGCTATTTCTGCATTGGTATGAGCGAGCCGAACTCAGGTTCCGACCTAGCTTCGATCAAGACCTCCGCTCGTCGCAATGACGGTGGTTGGTTGCTCAACGGACAGAAGGTGTGGACCACAAACGCCCAGCACTCGCATTTCATGATCGCCCTGGTGCGTACCGGCGAGAAGCAGGCGGCGCGCCATGAGGGTATGTCGCAGTTCATCGTCGACCTCAGCCTGCCGGGGATCATCATCCGTCCCATCCGAGACCTGGCCGGTGGCGAGCATTTCAACGAGGTGTTCTTCGACAACGTTCAGCTCGATGCGGATGCGCTGATCGGTACCGAAGGCAAGGGCTGGGAGCAGGTCACCGCCGAGCTGGCTTTCGAGCGTAGCGGTCCGGAACGCTTCCTCAGCTGCATGGCCTTGTTCAGGACACTGATCGATGCACTCGGCCACAGTCCGGATGCCCTACAGTGCCGCGAGGTTGGCCGCCTCACGGCGAAGCTGCTGACCTTGCGCAATATGTCATTGGCAGTCACCGCGCAACTGGCTGCCGGCGAGCATCCGACCTGGGCTGCTTCCTGCGTCAAGGATCTGGGCAATCTGTTCGAGCAGGAACTGCCCGAGGTCGCCCAACTGCTGGTCGAGGCCGAGCCTCGCCTAGTTGGTGGCAGCGAACACGCCCGGGTCCTGGCCTATCTGATGCAGATGGCACCTTCCTTCTCTCTGCGCGGTGGTACTCGCGAAATCCTGCGCGGCATCATCGCGCGTGGCCTGGGGTTGCGATAATCATGCGAGAACTATTTGAATCGACCATTGAGCGCCTGCTCGGCAATCTGGCCACGTCGGAATACGTGCTCGGCTGCGAAGGTGGTGCGTGGCCAGCAGAACTCTGGAGCGTCCTGGAGGACTCTGGTTTCACACTGGCTGCCGTACCTGAAGCCCTGGGTGGGGGCGAGGCGGGGTGGGCTGATCTCTATGTGCTGGCTCGCGCCGCCGGCCGTTTTGCTGCGCCAGTGCCCCTGGGTGAAGCGCTGCTGGCCAACTGGTTGCTTGGCAAGGCCGGGCTCGAAGGACATAGTGGCGTCCTCAGCTTTGGCGCCAGCGTTCAACTCAGCCTGCGGCGCGACAAGGTGGATGGCTCCGTGCATGACGTGCCTTGGGGGCGGTATGTCGATGCGGTGGTGGCCGTTGCCGATACCGCTGATGGTCCACGTGTAGTCCTGTTGGACCGTGCCGCGGCGGCTGAACAGATCCTGGCCCTGAACGTGGCTGGAGAGCCACGCGATGGCCTGCGCTTCAGCTCGGCTCCGGTGCTCGCCAGTGCACCCCTGCCGGCGGGGATGCCGGGTGATGTTCTTTTGTTGGGGGGGGCGTTGCTGCGTTCCGCACAGATCGCCGGGGCCTTGCGAGCGCTGCTGGACATGACCTCTGACTACGCCTGCGAGCGCAACCAGTTTGGCCGCCCGATCGGCGCCTTCCAGGCTATCCAGCAACAGCTCGCGGTATTCGCCGAGCAGGCGGCGGCCGCTGGTGTCGCTGCGGAGGCTGCCTTCGTCGAATCGGACACTGACCTGGCCGCCCTCAGTATTGCTGTTGCAAAGGTCAGTACCGCCGAGGCAGCCAGCGTCGGCGCCAGTATCGCCCATTCTGTGCACGGCGCCATCGGCTTTACCCAGGAGTATTCGCTGCACCTGCTGTCGCGTCGCCTGTGGGCCTGGCGTAGCGAGTTTGGTTCGGCCAGCCTGTGGAGCCAGCGTATCGGCCAACTGGCCTGCGCCGCTGGTGGCCAAGGCTACTGGCCGTTGCTTACAGGGCACGCAACCCAATCTCTACCTGGACTCGGGGGACATACAGCATGAATCCCTTTCTGCAGATCGAGCGGGACGGCGCCATCGTCACCGTGCGCATGAACCACCCGGAAACCCGCAACGCGCTGACCTCGCCGGAGCAAATCCAGGAGTTCGTCGACCTTTGCGCCGAACTGCGTCGGGATCACTCGGCGCGGGTTATGGTACTGACCGGCAACGGCAGCGCCTTCTGCGCCGGCGGCAACGTCAAGGACATGCGCAGTCGCGAGGGGATATTCGCCGGGTCCCCTTACGAACTGCGTAATACCTATCGTGATGGTATCCAGCGCATCCCGCTGGCGTTGTACGAGCTGGATATTCCGGTGATTGCCGCTATCAACGGCCCGGCGATTGGCGCCGGACTGGACCTGGCTTGCATGTGTGATATTCGCCTGGCGTCGACTTCGGCACTGTTCGCGGAAAGTTTTGTCCGACTGGGGATTGTACCGGGCGATGGGGGGGCTTGGTTGCTGCCACGCATCATCGGCATCCCCAAGGCAAGTCTGATGGCTTTCACCGGTGACACCGTCAATGCCGCCAAGGCTCTGGAGTGGGGGTTGGTGGAGCAAGTCTGCACCCACGAGACGCTCCAGGCCGAGGCCCGGTCGCTGGCACAGCGCATCTCTGTGAATCCGGGGCATGCCCTGCGCCTGTGCAAGCGATTGCTGCGAGAGGGCCAGCACATGCGCCTCGATTCGCTGCTGGAGTTGTCCGCCGCTTACCAGTCGCTGGCCCACCACACGGAAGACCATCAGGAAGCGGTCTCCGCCTTCTTGGACAAGCGCAAGCCGGATTATCTGGACCGTTGAGAAGACCGACTGAACTGGAGTGATAGTTATGCGTGGTGTTTTCCGTGAAGACCACAACTTGTTCCGCGAGCAGGCGCGACGTTTCGTCGATCGCGAGATCGTGCCTCACCTGCATGAGTGGGAAAAGAACGGCATCGTGCCCAAGGAGATCTGGCTGAAGGCGGGCGAGACCGGGCTGCTGTGCTCCACCGTGCCGGAAGAATATGGCGGCTCCGGTGGCGATTTCGGCCACTCCGCTGTGATGATCGAAGAGTTGGCCAGGGCCAATGCGACTGCCGTGGGCTTCACCACTCACTCGGAGATAGTCGCACCCTACATCGTCGCCTATGGCAGCGAAGAGCAGAAGCAGAAGTGGCTGCCACGGATGGTCAGTGGCGAGCTGATTGGCGTGATAGCCATGAGCGAACCTGGCATCGGCAGCGACCTGCGCTCGATGCGCACTCTGGCACGCCGCGACGGTGGCGACTACATCGTTTCCGGACAGAAGACCTTCATCACCAATGGCGGTAATGCCGGACTGGTAGTCACCGCCACCAAGCTCGACCCGGCGGCCAAGGAACTGACGCTGATCTGTATCGAGGAAGAGCGCAAGGGCTTCTCCAAGGGGCGCTTGCTGGAGAAGATAGGCCTCAAGGGCCAGGATACCGCCGAGCTGTTCTTCGACGAGGTGCGGGTACCGGCTAGCAACCGCCTGGGTGAGGAGGGGCAGGGCTTCAAGTATCTGACCCACCAGTTGGCCTGGGAGCGTCTGATCATCGCCATCCGTGCGGCGCAGTCAATCCATACCCTACTGGAAGAAACCATCGAATACACCCGCGATCGTAAGGTATTTGGTAAGCCGGTACTGGATTTCCAGAACACCCGTTTCAAGCTAGCCGAGGCCAAGGCGCAGGCGACCATGTTGCGGGTTTTCGTCGACGACTGCCTAGCCAAGGTTATGCGTGGTGAACTACCGGCGGATGTCGCCGCCATGGCCAAGTTGCTCGGTTCGGAGATGCAGGGCAAGTTGCTCGACGAATTCCTTCAACTGCACGGTGGCTACGGCTTCATGAGCGAATACAAGGTCAGTCGCGCCTGGGTGGATGCACGAGTTGCACGCATCTATGGCGGCACCTCTGAAATCATGAAAGAAATCATTGGACGTACCCTGTAATCGGAAGGCTTCGAGCCAATGACTATTGCTGACACCGAGGCCTCCAAGTTGTCTATTTTTCGCCATGTATTGCTACTGCTGCTCGGTGTGCTTTGCCTGTCCAGCGCCCAGGCCCAAGACGAAGGAAATTATGCGGCGGAGGCTATGCAGGCTAATCGTCTGTTGGACCGAGCTGTTGCCTACTACCGGGAAAAGGGGGAGGCTGCTTTTGCTGCCTTCAGTCGTCAGGGAGAGTTCGTCGATGGCGAATTCTATGTTTATGTCGTCGACACTAGCGGCGTGATGTTGGCCAGCGGAGGGCCGTCGGCGAACCTGGTGGGGCGCAATATCGGTGGCGTGCTTGACGCTGAATTGAACAAGTCCTTCAAGGCGGCGTTGGCGTTGCCAGAGGATGGTGAAACCCATAGCGCCGATTACCACTGGGTGAACTGGGTTGATGGCAAGACCGAGCGCAAGCGAGTGTTTTTCAGGCGTGTTGGTGAGCGGATCTTCGCGGTCGGCTATTACATGCCTCGCTCCAGCAAGCAGGAGGCTATCCAACTGTTGGAGCGCGCGAGTGCCGCGATAGCAGTCAACCCCGCGAAGGTGATCGAGCAGGTCAACAGCCTGGACATGGAGTTTATCCGTGATGATCTGTATGTCTTCATCGTCGACCTGGATACTCTGAAGTTCAGCGCCCACGGTTACAACCTGCGCTTGGTTGGTACTGAATTCCGTGCTTTGCAGTCCGCCGACCAAAAGCGGATCGGTATACAGATGCTCGATGCGCTGAAGAAGGGTGGTGGATATGCAGAGGTGAGCTATCTGTGGCGCAACCCTGCGAGCAATCGCCTTGAGCAGAAGAGCACCCTGCTTCGCCAAGTAGGGCGATACGCTGTGGCGGTCGGTTACTACATACGCCCTGGGACCTGAAGGGCGTTGTGGTACGCGAAGCGGGGAGCCTGTGGAGCTTGTCTGGATGTGCGCTGGTTTCCAGTGACTCCTGGGTTCGTTAGGACGGATGACTCATGATCTATCTGTTCCCCATTCTAGCTTCGCTGATCTGGGCCGGTAGCACGGTAGTCAATCGACTGGCCGTCGGTGCTATCGAGCCGGCGGCCATTTCCTTCTATCGCTGGCTCCTGGCGTTCATCTTGCTCAGCCCCTGGTTGCTGCCCAGGGCCTGGAAGCAACGGCGGTTGATCCGCCGGCACTTCTGGCAGCTGTTTGCCCTCGGAGTGTTGGGCATGGCCCTGTATCAGTCGCTAGCCTACTTCGCCGCGCATACGGTTTCTGCCACCTCGATGGGCCTGATTCTCGGTACCATGCCGCTGCTGACCACGCTGCTGGCATTACCGTTGATGGGGGTGCGGCCGACGCCTTCTGTCTGGCTCGGTTGTCTGGTCTTATTCTGCGGGCTCGCCCTGCTTATCAGTGCCGGACAGCCGAGTCGGCTGTGGCGGGAAGGAATGGGCTTGGGCGAGTTCCTCATGCTCATGGCGTCGCTGTCCTATGCGGTCTACTGCCTGCTGCTCAAGCGCTGGCAATTACCGATAGCGACCTGGGAGTCACTCTATGTGCAGGTGTTCTGTGGCTTGATCGTGTTGCTACCAGCGTTCCTGCTGGCCCCTTCGGTGCAACTGACAGCGCACAACTTGCCGCTGGTGGTCTATGCCGGTCTGTTCGCGTCGGCGCTGGCGCCCGGGCTCTGGAACCATGCGCTTGGGGAGATCGGAGCGGAGAGGATTGCGGTGTTTATGAACCTTACGCCATTGTTCACCGGCTTGCTGGCAGTGGTGCTACTGGGTGAGGAACTGCATGGCTATCACGCTATTGGTGGTGGCCTGATTCTGTTTGGCATCGCTGTGGTACAGGGACTCGTACCGATGCCGCGCAGGGGGACCAGGACCGGTACGGGAGGGACGGGACCCAGGTGCTCCGACACCTGAGCCCGCTTGGGGATGATCAGCGGCTGACCTGGGGCTCCAGTTTGAGCAGGCGGATCGCGTTGCCACTGCGAATCTTCTCCCGGTCATCTCCGCTCAGGCCCAGGTTCTCGGTGAGGTCGCCATGGGCATAGGCTCCCCCGAAGTTAGTGCCGTAGACCAGCCGATCCACGCCGACGACCTCCACCACGCCACGGCGCAGGCCTAGCGCATGTACGTCGAGGTCGAAGTAGAAGTTGTCCAGGTAGTCCATCAACGGCCTGCGGTTGCGGGCATCCGGTGCCATGGCCTGGTTCAGTTCGCTGAGGCGGCCGAGCTGAAACACCGCCATACCGCCAGCATGGGTGATGTAGGCCTTGAGTTTAGGATACGCATCCAGCGCACCACCGCAGATCAGGTACCAGAAGAACAGCGTTTCATCGACGCAGTCACCAACGATCGAGGTGGTCTCGAACTTGTCGTCGGTGTGCTTCTCGCCCCAGTAGATGGACTGGTTGAAGCCGTGCACCATGATAGGCACATCCAACTGCTCGATTTTCTCCCAGACCGGAAACAGGCGTTCGTCATGGGTTTCGATACCATTGAAATTGGTACCGCCGACACAGACTCCCTTGGCGCCCAACTGCTGGACAGCGCGCTCGATCTCCCTTGTTGCTGCTTCCGGCTCGGCCAGGTTTGCATGGCACCAGAAGTCGAAATGCTGCGGATCCTGACGGCAATAGGCGGCCATTTCGTCATTGCATATGCGTGCGTATTCGGTCCCGAACTCACCTGCCCAGTACATGAATGCATGAGAGGGTACTGAAACTACCAGTTTGTCTACGCCGCGCTCGGCCATCAGGCGTCGGCGGCTTTCATGGGTCATGCGACCCAGTAGGTTGGCTTCGGCTTCCTCGTCGCTTCGCGCCTTGGACGGCTGCTTGGTGCCCAAGGAAAAGTGACCGACTGTAAAGCCTGTGGTCTTCATGAAGGGGCCCCAGAACTCATGGCGGTTCAGCATTCCCTTTGTCACGAGGTGGGCATGGATATCGATCAGCACGGTGTAGTCCTCAGGGTGGGTTGCAAGGCAGTGGCACGGATTTATAAAATCTTATTTGAACATAAATTAAAAATTTGTTCATATGCTTTCCAGGCAATCATCAAGCCGGCCTTCGACATTGGCTGGCCCAGGAATCCACCGAGCCCGGAGATCAACAATGAATAAGACTTGGTTCGTCACGGGGGCCACCCGTGGTCTCGGCGAGGCCATTGCCAGAGCAGCGCTGGAAGCAGGTGACAATGTTGTTGCGACAGGTCGCCATCTGACTCGTCTCGAACGGGTGTTCGAGCCCTTTGCTGAGCGTGTACTGGCTCTGCAATTGGATGTCACCGAGGCTGGCCAGGCGGCCGCCGTGGTTGAGGCAGCAGTACAACGTTTCGGGCGTATTGACGTTGTCGTGAATAATGCGGGATATGGCCAACTGGGTCCCTTCGAGGAGAACGACGCCGGAGCAGCAGAGCGGCAGTTTGCAACCAATGTCTTCGGCCTGTTCCATGTCTGCCGTGCAGTGCTGCCAACGTTGCGCCGACAGCGCAGTGGACACATCTTCAATGTTTCCTCCATTGCTGGTCTGACCGGTATGGCTGGTGCGGCGCTGTATTGTTCGGCGAAGTTCGCTGTGGAGGGGTTTTCCGAATCCCTTGCCCAAGAGGTCGCGCAATTCGGCATACGCGTAACTCTGATCGAGCCTGGCGCCTTTCGTACCGACTTTCTCGATGGCAGTTCGGCCGCTTTGGGTAGCAACAGCCTGGAGGACTATGCCGAGCTCAGTCGTCGTATCAAGGCGTCGTCGGCGGCTAACAATCACCAACAGAAGGGCGATCCCGCCAAGCTGGGTGTGATGCTTGTGAGGCTGGCCGGTGAAGAGCATCCGCCGCTGCGCTACCTGGCCGGTTCCGATGCCCTGCAAGTAATGACAGGAAAACTGGTGGCGTTGACTCGCGAAGTGGAGCAGTGGCGCGATTGGTCGGCACTCACCGACGGGAATTTCAGCTGAGGCCAGGGAGATCGTTGAGGGTGGGTTCGGCTCTGCCTGGAGCCGGACATTGCCATTGGGTCGAAGGCATCACAGGATTTGTGAAGGAACTTCTACTTGAATCGCGATAACAAGAAAGACAATCGGTTTCGGAGTTACCTGCTGATATTGATGCTGCTGGCTTGTTCCAGGGGAGAGGCTTTGGGGGCACAGGACCGACAGGCGTTGCACGGGATGCGCACTCTGGCGACCCGGGCGGCCGTCAATGCGCTGCTCTACTACAACCTCAACGGCACCCCCTATGAGGCAGAGAACATCGAAGTCTCCACCCGTGAACTGGAGCGCTTGCACGAAATGGCCACGCAAGTGGGGGATGCGTCTCTGATTGAGCAGGTCCGCCGGTTCGACAATGCGGTTGTCGAACTCAAGCACCTGCCACAAAGCATCGCTGACGCTCGCCAGGTTCAGGCAGCTTATACACGTTGGTTGCCCGCTGTCGTTGAGGGGTATTCCAACCTAGAAAGGTTACTGACCGAGCACTACGACGCTGCTCCTGATCCGGGGAAGATGCAAGACGAACTGCACGAGCTAAGTCAGAATATCGGGCAGATGTTGATCTCGTACCAACTGGCGTCCTTTCCGAACTTCGGCGGCGACCTCTGGATTCTCGACGATCAAGCACTCGCCTCGCTGGATAGCAGTATCGAACGGCACTTTGCTGAGCTATCCGCGCGCGGCCACGATCTGTCCACGACTCTGAACGCTCCACAGCGTGACTACCATTTCGTGCGTCCGCGCCTTCTGGAGCCGTCAAGGCACTGGGCGCCGAATGCGGTAGCGCTGTACCTGATGAAAGCGATGACCGCCCTTGATGATGAAGTACGGCGCTTGGGGACTAGGTCCAGATAATTCGCGCGTGTAGTTGCTTGGTCTCTTAGAAACCAGAAATTACCCTACCGGAGGACTGTAATGATGTTTACGCATTTGACTGTGGGCACCAATGACCTGGTAAAGGCGCACGCCTTCTACAATCTTGTTCTTCCCACACTGGGCTACGTCTGTTTGGCATCCATGGAAAATTCCGCAGTCTGGGGAGGAGCAGATTCTCGCTTCGTGGTCCTGAAGCCAACTGATGGCAATGTCGCAACAGTAGGTAACGGCGTAACGATAGGTTTCACCGCCCCCACCCGGGCTGCGGTGGATGAATTTCACAAGGTGGCTCTGCAGGCTGGAGGCGTCGATGCGGGGGCCCCCGGTCCGCGGAACTACGGCCCTCACGTATATTCCGCGTATGTACGTGATCTGGATGGCCACAAGATCGTTGCCACTTGTCTGAACCTCGAATGAGTCGGGCAGACGTAGAGTGCATCCATGTGCCGACGTCAGTCGAGGTGTCGCAAATTCTGGCGGATGCCCGGTTGAGCGCTTCTGCCTGGCTAGTCCGGCAAATAGCCTGGTGTTGGGGCGGCTGCTCTGTGTCGATGGCGTCACCGAAGTTCTGGAGCGGGGGGGGCACTGGTAAGCCCGAAGTGCTAGGTTGTCAGGTTCAATGGAGTCGCTGTTGAAGGTGCTGCGACTTTATTTAATGCAGCGGTTCGACAAACTGGTAATGGTTCAGGCATAGGCTGACGGGCCGGTTTTTTCCACGAGCTTTTGCTGTGACTTTGGAATGGCCTGTTTTCAGCGGTTGAAAAGAATGGTCATGACACTTGGTTTTGCCTCTAGGTGCGAGTACTTGGGGTGATTGTGGCTATGTCAAGTTTTTGAGTGTCGCTAGAGTAATTCTGGCCTGCCGCCAATAGACCTGCCAGGAAGAAACTATGGAAGAAGTCTAAGAGCGCGGCGGCTGTAGTTTTCTTCATGTCGATGGTGGGATTTTTGTAAGTGTTTTCCATGAGTAGAGCAATACAAGGTCCGACAATGCAGAGTACGAAGTACGGCAGGTCGGGAGCGGTTCTAGGAATGCCGCTAATCTGGCTAGAAATCTCCAGTAGTCTCGATATTTGAGCATCACCCTCTTTTTCAAAGAGCTTCTGAAGTCTCGAAGATGGCTGGAATAGTTCTCTTATAAGTATCTGGACATACCATATGTCTTTTGTTGTACTTATGTCGATCAGACGCTCTAAGGTGCGACGCAATTGTATCGATGCCGGGAGCTCTAGGTCAGAGGTAGGGCTCAGTTCTGGAAGGCGATCTATTCGCCTTTTAGCTTCGGAAATAACCTCCTCGTAAAGCTTTGCGCGACTGCCAAAATGGTAATTTATTGAGGCAGAGCTGGTGCCAGATTTCTCTGCAATTAATGCGCTTTTCACTCCTGCCAGACCGTACTTAGCAATAAGTCGACCGGCCTCCTCAATAATGTGCTCGCGAGTGGCAGCGCCGTCTGATCTTGATGAGGAATGACTGTTGGTCACGTGAGTCTCCGCTTTGATCTGCTTTGTGGCCTGATCCGCAACTGATGTGCAGTTAGTTAAGGCTATTACTTGCATTTCGCCGCTCAAACTCCATCGGACGGAGATTGCCCAATATCGAGTGGCGACGGAGGTGATTGTAAAGGTAGATGCAGTCGAGCAAGTCACTTTTCGCATTCTGGTTGCTGGTGTAGTGCGTCAGGTACAGCCGTTCTGCTTTCGGCGAGCGGAAGAAACGCTCCACCTCCGTATTGTCCCGGCAAGCCTCTGGTTGCGAGGGGCTGTGCAGGATGCGAATTTGCCGGGACCAAGGCTAAGTAGTCGTAGGTACAGCCGTACCAACCGTTCCTTCGCCGACTTCAACAACACCATGTGCCTGAGCCCGGCGCTGACCATCGACCGCGAACAGGCCGACCAGATCCTTTCGATCCTCGATGAGGCTCTGGCAGAGGAGGGGAAAGTTTTCTAATGAAGTCCCATGGGCAACGACGGGAAGCGGTGTCGATGGGCTTTGTCAGAGCGATTCCGGTGCTGTCCCTAACATGCCCCCTTGAAGTGAAAAATTCCAGCTCATAGTGACAAATGACGCAAATAGAGCAACGTGGTTACATCTTCACTTTCGCGGTTTCGACATAAAGAAAGTCGATCTCGAAGTAGTCAGATATACATATTTTTCACTCTAGATCACCAAAGTATCTGTGATTTTGCACATACTAACGATCAGGGTGTCTTGGAAGGCGTGGATGTTCCGCTGGGCGGCGGCGTTGGTTCTCCGGCAAGGGTTTTGGCGCTTCTTGATTTGTCAATCCCCCAAACGGCCTTCGCTACCTCTTCAATTTTTGCAACGAACTTGTCGACGTTGAAACCGGCGATGAATGCAAGGGCGAAGAAACCAATCTCGCTTGCGTCGGCCTTTGAGCTCGACTCCAGCACAAGGAGGCCAGCTTTGAGGAATAGAAAACTGACTGCCCCGGCAATAGTGCTGGTGATGGGGCGAATGAAATACCAGATGTGCCAGTCTGGGTCCCAACGCTTATGAACGCATTTGTTTAGGTATATCGCCCGGAAGCAATACAGCGCCCCGCCCACATAAGCGATAGCGCCACACATGAGCGGCACGCGCAATGGCGCGTACGGGACTGGTAACCAACCTAATGCCATGGCACCTATCGAGTAGGTTGCGAAGATGAGCCAGCCCAATAGATAGAACAGGATCCCTAGGATCATCCATATGTGCTTGGCTGGAGCGTCCCCTGTTACGCCGTTATCACTCATTTTGCTGTGCCTCCCCTATAGGAATATGTTCCTCGATGCGAAGCATGACGATTTGCTGGGAGTCATTCACGGGGTCGCCCGCCTTGAGATTCAAGTTCAGGCGGCGATTGAGGTAGTAGAGCTGGGCTTTGCGGGCACGAAGCTTGGTTTCTCCATTTACCATTTGGTAGTCGTGCTCAATCGCTCGGCGCTTATTAGGGGGGTAAGTCGGATTGGGTCCGATGACTACGTCGATCAATGTTTCCCACTCTGCATCTCGTGGGATAGGTGAGGGGGGGGGGAGGAGTTGATGACCTCTGTAATTCGCCCCAGTACAAAGTCCTTGAAAATGAGCGACCTGAAACAGAATGCTCGGACGTGCCACCGGAAGCCGTCGCTTGCAAACGACGTCGGGTAAATGGTTCGTAGTGTCGGCTCATCGAAGTGAGTCATTGAGCGATATCCCTGTGCCTTCACTCCTGTCACCTGTCGATGTGAGCGAGCAAATGCGTCGAAGTGCCCACAGAGGACTCCAATGCTGGCCTCGCCGCGAGGCTACCGAAGGAGATCGCCGGGTCGGTGTAGCGCATCGCTGATTTAATGTCCTTCCAGCCCACGTAGGTCATCAGCGCTTTGAGATCCCAGCCATTGGCCGTGGCCCAGGTGGCGAAGCCGCGGCTCAGCGAATGACTGGTGTACAGCTCAGCCGGGACACCGGCGCGCAACAATATCTGGCGTAGCAGGCTGATCAGGCTGCCGGGGTGCAGCGCCTTGTTGTTCAGGTGCCCCCAGCGATCCAGGCGGCGAAACACGGCCCCGCGCGCCATGCCGGCGAACTTCGAGGTTCTTGGCATCCATCTGGTGACTCCTTTCCTGCGGCAGTCTGAGTCTAGCGTTCAGTCTCGTACGCAGCCTGTCTGCGATGTGCCGGGAGTGGCTTTATACACATAGGCCACGCCCGCTTAGATTTTTCGGTGTGTGGCGGACGCTTGCGTTTGGCGGGCATCATCAAAAAAAGGCCGGTGTGCATAGCAGCACTCCGGCCCTTTCGACTGCTCCTCTTCACCGCCATCCTTAACGGCTCCAAGGTTCTTGCTTGTTACACTCCGCACTCATTTGGTGCGTTTATTCCACTTTGAAGTGAATAAATTCCAATTCTTAGTGAAAAATGACGACTACTTCCGTCAGTCCCAGCTCAGCGCGCCGCCGGTCTGGTACTCGATCACGCGGGTTTCGAAGAAGTTCTTTTCCTTCTTCAGGTCCATGATTTCGCTCATCCACGGGAAGGGGTTGCTGGTGCCCGGGTATTCTTCCTTCAGGCCGATCTGGGTCAGGCGGCGGTTGGCGATGAACTTGAGGTAGTCCTCCATCATCGCTGCGTTCATGCCCAGGACGCCGCGCGGCATGGTGTCGCGGGCGTATTCGATTTCCAGCTGGGTGCCCTGCAGGATCATCTGCGTGGCTTCGTCCTTCATCTGGGCATCCCACAGGTGCGGGTTTTCGATCTTGATCTGGTTGATCACGTCGATGCCGAAGTTCAGGTGCATGGATTCGTCGCGCAGGATGTACTGGAACTGCTCGGCGGTGCCGGTCATCTTGTTGCGGCGGCCCATGGAGAGGATCTGGGTGAAGCCGCAGTAGAAGAAGATGCCTTCGAGCACGCAGTAGTAGGCGATCAGGTTGCGCAGGAACTGGCGGTCGGTTTCCGGGGTGCCGGTCTGGAACTGCGGGTCGGAGATCGAGCGGGTGTACTTCAGGCCCCAGGACGCCTTTTTCGCGACGCTCGGGATCTCGTGGTACATGTTGAAGATTTCGCCCTCGTCCATGCCCAGCGACTCGATGCAGTACTGGTAGGCGTGGGTGTGGATCGCCTCTTCGAACGCCTGGCGCAGGATGTACTGGCGGCATTCGGGGTTGGTGATCAGGCGGTACACGGCCAGCACCAGGTTGTTCGCCACCAGGGAGTCGGCGGTGGAGAAGAAGCCGAGGTTGCGCATGACGATGCGGCGCTCGTCTTCGGACAGGCCGTCCTTGCTCTTCCACAGGGCAATGTCGGCGTTCATGTTCACTTCCTGCGGCATCCAGTGGTTGGCGCAACCATCCAGATACTTCTGCCAGGCCCAGTCGTACTTGAAGGGTACGAGCTGGTTGAGGTCGGCGCGGGCGTTGATCATCTGCTTGTCGCCGACCTGTACGCGGGCGGCGGAGCCTTCCAGGTCGTCCAGGCCTTCCTGGATGTCCAGGGCGTCCAGGGCCTTCTTGGCGCGGGCGACCGCGTCGGAGTCGCTGGCGGAGACGGCGCGGGCTTCTTCCACGGAGCCGGCGGCTTCGTCGTCCAGTTTGTCGGCGGCCTGGGCGGCGGCTTTGGCCACGGCCGGGGCGGCCTTGGCTTCGGTGGGGTCTTCTTTGTCGAATTCGTCCCAGCTCAGCATTGGTTCCTCTCCTGGTCTGGTTGCGTGATGGGGGGCACGCTAAAGCTTGCTTGGCTTCCCTTCTCCGGGTTCCCGCGTTCGCGGGAATGACGAGGGGAAGCTGTTATGTCTGGGGGAGGCGGGGACAAGAGCCCCTCTCCCTAACCCTCTCCCTGAAGGGCGAGGGGATATCCGTGCTGCGTGGAAACGCGGCCCTCGGGCGAGGGCCGCTGCTTCCTTACTGGCAGGCTTCGCAGTCGGGGTTATCGATGCTGCAGGCCTTGGGTACCGGCGCCGGGGCCGGGGCGGCTTGCAGGCCTTCGTCGATCACCGAGCTCACGGCGTTCAGCTTGCCGGTGTTGATGGTGGACTTCTCGGTGCTGGTGGCGGCCAGGGCACGGAGGTAGTAGGTGGTTTTCAGGCCACGGTACCAGGCCATGCGGTAGGTCACGTCCAGCTTCTTGCCCGAGGCGCCGGCGATGTAGAGGTTCAGCGACTGGGCCTGGTCGATCCACTTCTGGCGGCGGCTGGCGGCGTCGACGATCCACTTGGTCTCCACTTCGAAGGCGGTGGCGTACAGGTCTTTCAGGTCCTGCGGGATGCGCTCGATCTGCTGCACGGAGCCGTCGTAGTACTTCAGGTCGTTGACCATGACCGGGTCCCACAGGCCGCGGGCCTTGAGGTCGCGCACCAGGTAGGGGTTGATCACGGTGAACTCGCCGGAGAGGTTCGACTTCACGTAGAGGTTCTGGTAGGTCGGCTCGATGGACTGCGACACGCCGGTGATGTTGGCGATGGTCGCGGTCGGCGCGATGGCCATGATGTTCGAGTTGCGGATGCCTTTGCGCACGCGCTCGCGCACCGGGGCCCAGTCCAGGCTCTCGCTCTGGTCGACTTCGATGTACTTGGCGCCGCGGGCTTCGATCAGCAGCTTCTGCGAGTCGATCGGCAGGATGCCTTGCGACCACAGCGAGCCGTCGAAGGTCTCGTAGGCGCCGCGCTCTTCGGCCAGGTCGCAGGAGGCCTGGATGGCGAAGTAGCTGATGGCTTCCATGGACTTGTCGGCGAAGTCGATGGCGGCGTCGGAGCCGTAGGCGATGTGCTGCAGGTACAGGGCGTCCTGGAAGCCCATGATGCCCAGGCCCGCCGGGCGGTGCTTGAGGTTGGAGTTCTCCGCCTGGGGCACCGAGTAGTAGTTGATGTCGATGACGTTGTCGAGCATGCGGACCGCGGTCTTCACGGTGCGGCCGAGCTTCTCGACGTCGAGCTTGCCGTCGACGATGTGGTTGACCAGGTTCACCGAGCCCAGGTTGCAGACGGCGATCTCGTCCTTGTTGGTGTTCAGGGTGATCTCGGTGCACAGGTTCGAGCTGTGCACCACGCCCACGTGCTGCTGCGGGCTGCGCAGGTTGCACGGGTCCTTGAAGGTCAGCCACGGGTGGCCGGTCTCGAACAGCATGGAGAGCATCTTGCGCCACAGGTCCTTGGCCTGGACGACCTTGTGCAGCTTCAGCTTGCCGTACTGGGTCAGGGCTTCGTAGTACTCGTAGCGCTCTTCGAAGGCCTTGCCGTAGAGGTCGTGCAGGTCGGGGACGTCGGACGGGGAGAAGAGGGTCCAGGTGCCGTCTTCGAACACGCGCTTCATGAACAGGTCGGGAATCCAGTTCGCGGTGTTCATGTCGTGGGTGCGGCGGCGGTCGTCACCGGTGTTCTTGCGCAGCTCCAGGAATTCTTCGATGTCCAGGTGCCAGGTTTCCAGGTAGGCGCAGACTGCGCCCTTGCGCTTGCCGCCCTGGTTCACGGCCACGGCGGTGTCGTTGACCACTTTCAGGAACGGGACCACGCCCTGGGACTTGCCGTTGGTGCCCTTGATGTAGGAGCCCAGCGCGCGCACCGGGGTCCAGTCGTTGCCCAGGCCGCCGGCGAATTTCGACAGCATGGCGTTGTCGTGGATGGCGCTGTAGATGCCCGACAGGTCGTCCGGCACGGTGGTCAGGTAGCAGCTGGACAGCTGCGGGCGCAGGGTGCCGGCGTTGAACAGGGTGGGGGTGGACGACATGTAGTCGAAGGACGACAGCAGGTTGTAGAACTCGATGGCGCGTTCTTCCTTCTGCGGCTCTTCGATGGCCAGGCCCATGGCCACGCGCATGAAGAACACCTGCGGCAGTTCGAAGCGGATGCCGTCCTTGTGGATGAAGTAGCGATCGTACAGGGTCTGCAGGCCCAGGTAGGTGAACTGCTGGTCGCGCTCGTGGTTCAGCGCGGCGCCCAGCTTGGCCAGGTCGAAGGTCTTCAGCTTGGGATCGACCAGCTCGAATTCCACGCCCTTCTCGATGTACGCCGGCAGGGCGCGGGCGTAGAGCTCGGCCATTTCGTGGTGGGTGGCGCTCTCGACCACGCCGAGGAAGCCCAGGGCTTCGGCGCGCAGGGTGTCCATCAGCAGGCGGGCGGTGACGTAGGAGTAGTTCGGCTCGCGTTCCACCAGGGTGCGGGCTGTCATCACCAGGGCGGTGTTGACGTCCTTCTCGGCCACGCCGTCGTAGAGGTTCTTCAGGGTTTCGCGTTCGATCAGCCCGCCATCGACTTCGGCCAGGCCTTCGCAGGCTTCGCGGATGATGGTCTGCAGGCGGCCCATGTCCAGCGGCTGGGTGCTGCCGTCGGCCTTGGTGATGCGGATGCTCGGGTGCGGCTGGGCGACTTCGCCGGCGGCGCTGGCGGTCTTGCGCTCGTTGGCGCGGGCTTCGCGGTAGATCACGTAGTCGCGGGCGACTTTCTGCTCGCCGGCGCGCATCAGGGCCAGTTCGACCTGGTCCTGGATTTCTTCGATGTGGATGGTGCCACCGGAGGGCATGCGGCGCTTGAAGGTCGCGGTGACCTGCTCGGTCAGGCGCGCGACGGTTTCATGGATGCGCGACGAGGCGGCAGCGGTGCCGCCTTCCACGGCGAGGAACGCCTTGGTGATGGCTACGGTGATCTTGTCATCGGTGTAGGGAACTACGGTGCCGTTGCGCTTGATCACGCGCAGCTGGCCGGGCGCGGTGGCGGCCAGATCCTGGGCGGATTCGGCTGCCTGCGGCGCTGCGGCCTGCGGGTTCTCGCGAGTGGTGTCGATCTGCATGGGTGGTTGTCTCCACATTCTCTTAGTGGGTTCTGTCACTGGCGCCGGGGGCGCCGCTCCGGAAAAACAGCAATAAAGAGCGTGTGCGTCCGGCGGGGCCGGCCGCATGAAAACTTGCGTAACAGGGGAAGGGGACTCAAGCGCCTCCCTGGCCCAAGTCGGGTGTCCGGCTTTACGGGCCGGAACCACAATACCTAGTGGTGTTGACCGATCGGTTGCAACACCCGTACCGCATGGCCATCGACATCGATCACTCCTTTGCGGCCTACGCCGCGTCGGACTTCCGTACGCCTGGATGCAGCTGCTGGGGGAACCGGAGGAGCCATGGAAAAGGCTCGCGACCTCATGCTTCTTCTTGTGTCCGGTTCCAGGTTGCGGACCCAACATGTAGGGGTTATCCGCAACGGGGATACAAGATAATGCGCTATGGGAGGCTTTGCAAGGCGGCAGGCTGGGGGAAACCTGTGGATAAATTGTGGGTGGCGTGTGCGTGATCGCGTAGGGATCGCGCCAGGCCGCACCGCTGCTGATTTTCACCGTTCGTCATGAGCGACTGACAGATTCAGGAGTTGGCCTGAGGCTGTCAGGGTGTGAACCCTACCACAATATCTTGTGGTCCTGCCCCATCGCGTTCCGCCCGTGCCATGGCGCGGCTTCCTGGCTACAATGCGGCACGTCCCGCCTGCCTCGCGGCGGTGCGCGGCGGACCCGTTCAGGTGCATTGGGAGGCGGTGTGGAGCAAGAGGCGCGAATCCTCATTGTCGAGGACGACCAGCGGTTGGCCGAGCTGACCCAGGACTATCTGGAAAGCAACGGCCTGAAGGTGGGCGTCGAGGCCGACGGCGCCCGCGCGGTGGACCGCGTGCTGGCGGAGCGGCCGGACCTGGTGGTGCTGGACCTGATGCTGCCCGGCGAGGACGGCCTGTCGATCTGCCGGCGCCTGCGCCCGGACTACGACGGCCCGATCCTGATGCTCACCGCGCGCACCGACGACATGGACCAGATCCAGGGCCTGGAGATGGGCGCCGACGACTACGTGTGCAAGCCGGTGCGCCCGCGCCTGCTGCTGGCGCGCATCCGCGCCCTGCTGCGGCGCAGCGAGGGGCCGGACGAGGCGCCCGCGGCGGGCAGCAAGCGCCTGACCTTTGGCAGGCTGGTGATCGACAACGCCATGCGCGAGGCCTGGCTGGACGGCCAGACCATCGAGCTGACCAGCGCCGAGTTCGACCTGCTGTGGCTGCTGGCGGCCAACAGCGGGCGCATCCTTTCCCGCGAGGAAATCTTCAATTCCCTGCGCGGCATCGAGTACGACGGCCAGGACCGCTCCATCGACGTGCGCATCTCGCGCATCCGCCCGAAGATCGGCGACGACCCCATGCACCCGCGGCTGATCAAGACGGTGCGCAGCAAGGGCTACCTGTTCGTTGGCGAGCAGTAGGGCCAACGCTCTCGCCCGCGTCCGTGTTCACGTAGGATGGCGTGGAGCGCGGCGATACCCATCGATGGGTATCGCTTCACTCTCCCATCCTGCGTGTTGCATCCATACTTCCCGGCGCCATCCCCGCGCCTCCACGCCGGCCGCTGAACCCGGCACAGGGCTTCGCCGATGAAATCCATCTTCCTGCGCATCTACGGCGGCATGCTGCTGACCCTGGTGCTGGTCGCCGCCCTCGGCGTGCTGACCCTGCACCTGGTCAACGAGGTGCGCGGCGACCGCTACCGCGAGGAGCTGGCGCGCGGCACCTTCCGCCTGATGGCCGACGAGATGGCGGGCATGGAGGAGGTGGACCGCAAGCGCGCGCTGCTGCAGTGGAGCCGCCTGATGGGCATCCCGCTGAGCCTGCAGAAGCTCGACGCCCTGGGCATGGATGGCCGCGACCGCGCGCGGCTGATGAATAACCAGGTGCTGGTGGAGGCCGACGGGCCGCACCAGGTGCGCATCCATACCCAGGTCAGCCTGCAGGAGGGCCTGGTGCTCACCGGCGAGGTGGAGCAGGTCAGCGAGCAACTGGCGCGGGCCACCATCTATATGCTGATGGACGAGCTGCGCCGCTTCCCCGCCAGCGAGCAGCCCTACCACCTGGCGCGCATCGTGCGCGACAAGCGCTTCGGCTTCGACGTGCACCTGCTGCGCCTGAAGGAGATCGACCTGGACGACGACCAGAGCCGCCGGGTGGAGGAGGGCGACACCGTGCTGGCGCTGGGCAAGAACGGTGACTCCATCCGCGTGGTGGCCGGCATCGTCGACACGCCCTGGGTGCTGGAGCTGGGGCCGATCTACCAGATGAACCCCTATCCGCCGCAACTGCTGTTGCTGATCGCCGCCGTCGGCCTGTCGCTGATCGGCCTCACCCTGTACCTGCTGATCAGCCGCCTGGAGCAGCGCCTGCGCGGCCTGGAGTCGGCTGCCTCGCGCATCGCCCGCGGCAGCCTGGACACCCGGGTGGAGGAACGCGGCAGCGACTCGGTGGGGCGCCTGGCCGGCACCTTCAACCACATGGCCGAGCAGATCCAGCGCCTGATCAGCGTGCAGCGCGAGCTGGTCCGCGCGGTGTCCCACGAGCTGCGCACGCCGGTGGCGCGGCTGCGCTTCGGCCTGGAGATGATCGAGTCCGCCGAGGACGACAAGACCCGGCACAAGTACCTGGAGGGCATGGACGGCGACATCCAGGACCTCGACCAACTGGTGGACGAGATGCTCACCTACGCGCGCCTGGAGCAGGGCTCGCCGGCACTGACCTACCAGAGCGTGGAGCTGGGCGAGCTGGTGCGCCAGGTGGTGGCGGAGATCGCCCCGCTGCGCGGCGAGGTGCAGGTGACCTGCGAGGCCGGCGCGCTGGTGCCCTTCGACCAGGGTAGCTGGATCGAGGCTGAACCACGCTATCTGCACCGCGCCCTGCAGAACCTGCTGAGCAACGCCATCCGCTACGCCGAGACGCGGGTGCGGGTGAGCTACCGGGTCAGCCTGGACCGCTGCCAGGTGGACGTCGAGGACGACGGCCCGGGCGTGCCGGAGGACCGCTGGGAGCGCCTGTTCACGCCGTTCTTCCGCGTCGACGACAGCCGCACACGGGTCACCGGCGGGCACGGCCTGGGGCTGTCCATCGTGCGGCGGATCATCCGCTGGCACGGCGGCCGGGTGTCCATCGCCCGCAGCCAGGCCCTGGGCGGCGCCTGCTTCACCCTGGCCTGGCCGCGGCGCCAGGCGCCCAAGGAATAGCCCGTGGCGGGCGAGGGTAGACGTTTTGCGTGTTTATATTATATGTTTTTATATATTGTAATTTCGTAGAGCGTTCCCATGCCCGCCACCCCAGCCATCGACCTGCAACGCCTGCGCCGCTCCGCCGACCAGGCCGGGCGCCTGCTCAAGGCCCTGGGCAACCCCGACCGCCTGTTGCTGCTGTGCATGCTCTCCCAGGAGGAGCTGCACGTCGGCGCCCTGGAGGAGCGGGTGGGCGTCGGCCAGCCGACGCTGTCGCAGCAACTGGGCGTGCTGCGTCGCGAGGGGCTGGTGGCGACGCGCAAGGAGGGCAAGCAGGTGTACTACCGCATCAGCAGCCCTCAGGCGCTGGCGGTGATCCAGACGCTCTACCAGCTGTTCTGCGCAGAGGATGCCGAATGAACATCGACTGGACTGCCTTCACCCCCTGGAGCGCCCTGGCCGGCGGCGCGCTGATCGGCCTTTCCGCCGGCCTGTTCGCCCTGCTCAACGGCCGCGTGGCCGGCATCAGCGGGTTGCTCGGCGGCCTGCTGGCCAGGGGCGGCGTCGGCGGCGAGCGCCTGGCGTTCCTCCTCGGGCTACTGCTGGCGCCGCTGCTGTGGCTGGCCTTCGGTCCGCTGCCGGCGCTGCACTTCGACAGCGCCTGGCCGGCGCTGCTGCTGGCCGGGCTGCTGGTGGGGCTGGGCAGCCGCTATGGCGCCGGCTGCACCAGCGGCCATGGCGTGTGCGGCCTGGCGCGGCTGTCGCCGCGGTCGCTGCTGGCCACGCTGTGCTTCATGGCCAGCGGCTTCGCCACCGTCTTCTGCATCCGCCACCTGCTGGGAGCCTGAGCATGGCCCGCCTGAGCGCTTTCCTCTGCGGCCTGCTGTTCGGCCTCGGCCTGCTGCTGGCCGGCATGGCCGACCCGGCCAAGGTGCTGGCCTTCCTCGACCTGGCCGGGGCCTGGGACCCGTCCCTGGCGCTGGTGATGGTCGGCGCCATCCTCACCGCCTCGCCGTTCTTCGGCCTGGCCCGCGGCAAGGCGCACGGCCTGCTCGGCGGCGCCATGCAGCTGCCGACGCGGCGCGACCTGGACCGCCGCCTGGTGCTGGGCAGCCTGGTGTTCGGCGTCGGCTGGGGCATCGCCGGCATCTGCCCGGGGCCGGCGCTGGTCGGCCTGGGCGCCGGCCACTGGCAGGCGGCGCTGTTCGTGCTGGGGATGCTGGCCGGCATGGCGGCGTTCGAATGGCAGCAGCGGCGCAAGGGCGCGGGGGCATGAAGCCGTGCCTTAGACGCAGCGCCGCCCGCCGCCTACGCTACCCGGAGATTCCCCTGCGAACCGAGGCCACATGTCCGACCTGAACGACCCCCGCGTCTTCTTCGCCGCCGAGCGCACCCTGCTGGCCTGGAACCGTACCGCCCTGGCGCTGATCGCCTTCGGCTTCGTGGTGGAGCGCACCGGCCTGCTGCTGCGCCTGATGCACGCGGGCCTGGAGACCGCGGCGGCGCTGCGCATGTCGTTCTGGGTGGGGCTGGGCTTCATCCTGCTCGGCTGCGTGGCCGCCTGCAGCTCGGCGCTGCAGTACCGCAACGTGGTGCGCGGGCTGAAGCCGGTGGAGATTCCCGAGGGCTACCGGGTCAACGCCGGGCCCTGGCTCAACCTGACGGTGGCCGGCCTGGGCCTGCTGCTGACGCTGTACCTGGCGTTGTAGCCTTGCGGAAAAATTGACCTTCAGGTCAATAAATGCAGAATGCTGGCGTGCCCTCCGGCACCGACGCCCGCGGCAAAGCCCATGGCGTTGCCCTTAATGGGTATTGCTGCGGCACGGGTATCGTTATGTAATTTTTGATATAACGATTCTCCGGCAGCGGGCCCCGGACAGACCGGGGCCCTCCAGCGTCGCGCCGTGGCATCCGTCAGGAAGGAACACCGAGAATCACATGGGAAGCCTTGATCACCGCCGTGGCCTTGACGCCGGCCGCCAGCCCCAGCTCGGCGACGGCATCGCGGGTGACCACCGCCACCACTTCGCTGCCACCGCCAAGGTCCAGCACCACCTCGGCGTTCACCGCGCCGTCGGCCACCGACTTCACCGTGCCGGCCAGGCAGTTGCGCGCCGACAGGCGAATGCCCTCGGCATCGGTCATCAGCATCACCCAGGGCGCCTTGACCAGCGCCACCACGTCCTTGCCCTGGGCCAGGCCCAGGCTCTTCACGCTTTCCTCGGTGACGATGGCCACCAGGTCGTTGCCGCCGGGCAGTTGCACCACCACCTCGGCATTCACCGCGCCGTTGCGCAGTTGCTTGACCGTGCCGCGGAACACATTGCGCGCGCTGACTTTCATGTCTTTCTCTCCTTGGGTCCAGTGAGGTCAGGAAGGTATAGCAGAGCCGGCGGGCCCTTCGAAGCAGAACGACAGCCAACCACTGGAGCACATCGATGAAACACACATTCGCCCGCCTTTCCCTGGCCCTGGCGGCCTGCCTGGCCACCCACGCGGCGCTGGCCGACGAGGTGCAGGTCGCGGTCGCGGCCAACTTCACCGCGCCCATCCAGGCCATCGCCAAGGACTTCGAGAAGGACACCGGGCACAAGCTGGTGGCCTCGTTCGGCGCCACCGGGCAGTTCTACGCGCAGATCAAGAACGGCGCGCCCTTCGAGGTATTCCTCGCCGCCGACGACAGCACCCCGGCCAAGCTGGAGCAGGAGAAGGCGGTGGTCCCCGGCTCGCGCTTCACCTACGCCATCGGCAAGCTGGCGCTGTGGTCGCCGAAGGACGGCTACGTCGACGCCAAGGGCGAGGTCCTGAAGAAAGGCGGCTTCCAGCACCTGTCCATCGCCAACCCGAAGACCGCGCCCTACGGCCTGGCCGCCACCCAGGTGCTGGACAAGCTCGGCCTGAAGGACAAGCTGACCGGCAAGATCGTCGAGGGCCAGAACATCGGCCAGGCCTACCAGTTCGTCTCCAGCGGCAATGCCGAACTGGGCTTCGTGGCGTTGTCGCAGATCTACAAGGATGGCAAGGTGACGGCCGGTTCGGCCTGGATAGTCCCGGCCGACCTCTATGAGCCGATCCGCCAGGACGCGGTCATCCTCGAAAAAGGCAAGGACAACGCCGCGGCCAGGGCCCTGGTGGACTACCTGAAGGGGCCGAAGGCGGCGGCGGTGATCAAGGCCTACGGCTACGAGCTGTAAACAGGGAAAACGATGCACCTGACCGCGGCGGACCTCACGGCGATCCGGCTCACCCTCGAGCTGGCCACCGTCAGCACCCTGATCCTGTTGCTGCTGGGCACCCCCATCGCCTGGTGGCTGGCGCGCACCCGTTCGTGGCTCAAGGGCCCGCTGGGCGCGCTGGTGGCCCTGCCACTGGTGCTGCCGCCGACGGTCATCGGCTTCTACCTGCTGGTCACGCTGGGCCCCAACGGCCCGGTGGGCCAGCTCACCGACGCCCTCGGCTGGCAACGCCTGCCGTTCAGCTTCGCCGGGCTGGTGGTGGGCTCGGTGATCTACTCGCTGCCCTTCGTGGTGCAGCCGCTGCAGAACGCCTTCGAGGCCATCGGCACGCGCCCGCTGGAGGCCGCGGCGACCTTGCGCGCCGGGCCCCTGGACACCTTCTTCAGCGTGGTCCTGCCGCTGGCGCGGCCGGGCTTCGTCACCGCCGCCATCCTCGGCTTCGCCCATACCGTGGGCGAGTTCGGCGTGGTGCTGATGATCGGCGGCAACATCCCCGGCCAGACCCGCGTGGTCTCGGTGCAGATCTTCGACCACGTCGAGGCCATGGAGTACGCCCAGGCGCACTGGCTGGCCGGCGGCATGGTGGTGTTCTCCTTCTTCGTGCTGCTGGCGCTGTACTCCACGCGCCGCAGCCACTCGGCCTGGAACTGAGATGCCGGCAGACATCCAAGCACGCTTCCTGCTCGAATACCGCAGCTTCACCCTGGACGTCGACCTGCGCCTGCCGGGCCGCGGGGTGACCGCGCTGTTCGGCCATTCCGGCTCCGGCAAGACCACAGTGCTGCGCTGCGTGGCCGGCCTGGAAAGGCCGCGCGAGGCGCGCCTGGTGGTCAATGGCGAAACCTGGCAGGACAGCGCCCAAGGCCTGTTCCTGGCGCCGCACAAGCGCGCCATCGGCTACGTGTTCCAGGATGCCAACCTGTTCGAGCACCTGTCGGTGAGGCGCAACCTGCGCTACGGCATGAAACGCGTGCCGGCGCGCGAGCACCGCGTGGCCATGGACCAGGCCTGCGAGCTGCTGGGCATCGGCCACCTGCTCGAACGCATGCCGCGCCACCTGTCCGGCGGCGAGCGCCAGCGGGTGGGCATCGCCCGCGCGCTGCTGACCAGCCCGCGCCTGCTGCTGATGGACGAGCCGCTGGCGGCCCTGGACCTCAAGCGCAAGGCGGAAATCCTGCCCTACCTGGAGCGCCTGCACGACGAGCTGGACATTCCCATCCTCTACGTCAGCCACTCGCCGGACGAAGTGGCGCGCCTGGCCGACCACCTGGTGCTGCTGGAAGCCGGCCGCGCCCTGGCCAGCGGCGCGGTGGGCGAGACCCTGGCGCGCACCGACCTGCCCACCTCGCTGCTGGAGGACGCCGGCGTGGTGATCGACGGCCAGGTGCTGGGCCACGACGCCGAATACGGCCTGCTCGACCTCGGCCTGCCCAACTGCGGCGAACGCATCCGCCTGGCCCACGGCCCGCTGCCGGTGGGCAAGGCGCTGCGCATCAAGGTGCAGGCCCGCGACGTCAGCCTGACTCTGCAGCGCCCGCAGCGCAGCAGCATCCTCAACCTGCTGCCGGCCACGGTGACCGAGCTGGCCCCCACGGATACGCCGGCGCATTTGCTGGTGCGGCTGGATGTGGGGGGGAATCCGTTGTTGGCGCGGATTACCCGGTATTCCTGCGAGCAACTGGGGTTGCGGGTGGGGGAGGGGGTGTGGGCGCAGGTGAAGTCGGTGGCGGTGTTGGCCTGAGGGCGGATGGCTTTATGGCTTTTCGTAATTGGATGGACTCACCCTCACCGAGGCGTCGAGGCGCCACGGTGGCGGTCTAAGAAGCCACCGACAGTGAGGGTGAGTCCATGAAAAAGCATACGACGATGAATAAGCCGGTGTCTGCAACCGATGTATCGGTGTGCACGACAGTCGCCGTGGATCTGGCGAAAAAGGTCTTCCAGGTGGCGGGGGAAGACGCCCTGGGCCAACTGGCGTACGAACAGCGAATCAAGTCGCGTGAAGCGTTCCAGGTGTTTCTGCAGAAGCTGCCGGAGGGCGTGACGGTGCTGATGGAGACCGGTCCTGGAGCACAAGCCTGGGCCCGGCTGCTGCAGGCGCAGGGCAACCCGGTGCGGATCCTGCCGGCCCAGCGGGTGGCCGAGCACCGGAGCGGAGCGAAGAATGATCGCAATGATGCCCACGCCATTCTGCGGGCGGGCCGGGATAGCAGTATTGCGTCGGTACCGGTGAAGAGCGTCGCGGCACTGGCGATGCAGGCCTGGCACCGTGTCCGGCGGGGCTATGTGCGGCGGCGCACCGCCATGGGTAATCAGATCCGCGGGCTGCTGCTGGAGCAGGGTATCGCCCTGGCGCAGGGGGATGTGGGCTTGAAGCAAGGTGTCACCCGGGTGCTGGAAGACGCCCGCCAGCCGTTGCCGGCGCTGCTGCGCGAGCTGATCGACGAGATGCTGAACGAATGGCAACGGCTGGGCGAGCGTATCGCCGCGCTGACCGGGCGTCTGGAAGCCTGTGCCGCCGCCGACCCGACAGCCAAACGGCTGATGACGGTACGTGGTATCGGTCCGATCACGGCCACGGCCTTGCTGGCCAAACAGGTCGAGCCGGAACGTTTCGCCAATGCGCGTCAGTTCGCTGCCTACTTCGGCATCGTGCCCGACCAGCACAGCAGCGGGCAGAAGGTACGGCTGGGCAAGATGACCAAACGTGGCGACGCCTATGTGCGCAGCCTGATGGTCGTGGGCTCGCATGCGGTGTTGAAGCAACTGCGGCCCGATTCCGAACACCCGGACGATCGGCGCCTGCAGCGCTGGCTACAACGTCTGGGGCGCAAGGGCGCGGCAGTACGACTGGCCAACCGCAACCTGCGTATCGCCTGGGTGCTGCTGTGCAGCGAACAAACCTACCAGCGCAAGCCGAATGCTTGCCGGGAGATGGAAATGAGCCACTGATCAACGAGTTCCCGCCAACGGGGCGCCAAGTCGCTCCAACCCTTGCTGAAGAACATTGACCCCTGGTCAGACCGTCGCGGATCGATGCCTACGCTCCTACCGGCCTTCGAGGCCTCTTTGTAATCGGCATTCCGCGGGCTTACCCAATGTTGGCCAGAAGCCCGACGTGGCTTCCTCGAACAGGCCTAATACATAGATGCAGTCGGGTTTTCATGTTCAAAAGCGGGTTGACGGTGGGGGTGAGTCCATACATAGGAGCGAGCTTGCTCGCGAACCGCATGGCACCGTGCTTGTTCGCGAGCAAGCTCGCTCCTACGAAGAGCATCCTGGCGCGGCCCGGTGGCTTTCGTGCCTTGGGTTGGCTCCGCCCCCTCTCCCCAGCCCTCTCCCTGAAGGGAGAGGGGGCCGTTCGGTGCGAATTGGGAGTCAGCCTTCAGCCGGATGCATCAGGACTACTGCGGACTACCTCTTGGCAGAGGACAGTCCCCTCTCCCTTCAGGGAGAGGGTTAGGGAGAGGGGCTCTTGGCTCTGGGCTCTTGACCCTCAACCAACACCTCCCTCCAGACCCAAGACCTAGAACAACGGCAACGTATAACTCACGATCAACCGGTTCTCATCCTGGTCCCGCTGCGTCGCCGTGCCCGAGCCGCTGACCGGCAGGCCGCTGCGCATGGTGGCGTTCTTCCAGGCCAGGCCCAGGCCCTTGAAGGTGCCTTCGGGGACCACGTAGCCCAGAGCGATGTCGCGCTCCCACTCGCCCTGGTCGCCGCGGCCGGTCTTGATGTCGTCGGCGTTGAGGTAGAGCACGCTGAAGGTCAGGCCCGGCACGCCGAGCTTGGCGAAGTCGTAGGCGTAGCGGCCGATCCAGGTGCGCTCGCCGGCGTGGTTGAACTTCAACAGCTGGGCGTCGGTGTGCAGGTAGGTGCTGGTGCCTTCGCCGTCGCCGCGGTTCAGGTAGGGGAAGTCGCTGTCGCCGGTGAGCACCTGATAGCCGGCGCCGATGCTGTGGCCGGCGAGGCTGTAGGTGAGCAGGCCGCTGTAGACGTTGTTGTCCACCTCGCCCTTGACCACGTTGTTGCCGTAATAGCCGCTGCTGACGTAGCCGTCCTTGCGGCCGGAGGCGCTGCCGTTCTTGCCGTCGGAATCGCTGATGAACACCCGCAGGTCGGTCTTCAGGGTGCCCGGGCCGACCGCCCAGTTGTGCGTCAGCCCGAGGAAGTGCTGCTGGTAGAAGTCGGTCAGCTGGCCGTAGTAGTACTGCAGCGTCAGGTCCTTGGTGGCCTTGTAGTCGCCGCCGGCGAAGTAGAACTTGTTGCTGTCGCCGGAGCTGGCGCTGCTGCCGTTGGCGCCGGCGATGGACATGCTGCGCCAGTCGGTGGAGTTGCGGCCCTTGGTGTGGGTCAGCTGGCCGCCGATCAGCGTCAGGTCCTTGAACTCGTTGGAGGTGACCTGGCCGCCCTCGTAGGTCATCGGCAGCAGGCGCGCGTCGTTGTAGACCACCACCGGCAGCTTGGGCTGCAGGGTGCCGTAGCGGAACTCGGTCTTCGACACCCTTGCCTTGGCGGTCAGGCCCAGGCTGCTGAACTCGTCCACCGCGCTGCCGTCGCTCTCCAGCGGGAAGATGGTGCCGGGCTGGCGGTCGATGCCGCTCTTGCCGGACTTGCCGCCGCCGTCCAGGCGCAGGCCGAGCAGGCCCAGGGCGTCGACGCCGAAGCCGACGGTGCCCTCGGTGAAGCCGGAGGCGTAGTTGAGCATGAAGCCCTGGCCCCATTCCTCCTGCTTGCTCGGCGAGGTGGGGCCGTTGCGGTTGTCGGTGTTGATGTAGAAGTTGCGCAGGCCGAGGCTGGCCTTGCTGTCCTCGATGAACCCGCCGGCGCTGGCCTGCTGGGCGAGGATGCCCGTGGCGATCGCCAGGGCGAGGGTGGATCGCTTCATTGTCATGCTCCTTGGTCCGTTCTTTTTCTATGTATGTGGCCGGGATGGCGCCATCCGCGCCGGCCAGGGTAGCCGCGGCTGGCGTCCATCGCTATATGTTTTTGTATATAGCGATAGGCGCAAGACGTGATTGCCGTGACGATGACGCGGTCGGGCAAAGGCTAGGGTCGGTCGCTGGACGCGGTGCATGAGGCCAAATTCTGACTTTCCAGTCAATGGCCGCGATGCCGCACCTTGGCGGCGGAGCGCTAGGCGACCGCCACCAGGCTCAGCAGGCGTCCGTCGAACAGCGCGTACTGCGCCTCCAGCTCGCGGCCGTGGTGCCATTCCGCGGACAGGTCGCAGAGCAGGCGCAGGCGCGCGCGGCCTTCGGCGTCCCAGGCCAGCAGTTCGGCATCCTCGAAGTAGAAGCGCCGGCCCACCAGGGGGTAGAGGGCCTTGAACAGGCTTTCCTTGAGCGAGAAGGTCAGGGTCACGCCCAGGCCGACCTGCTCCGGCGCCAGGCGTTCGCGCTCGGCGGGGGTGAGGATTTCCTCCAGCAGGCGGCTGGCGCGGGCATCGTCCAGCAGCGTCTCGACGTCCAGGCCGAGGCTGCGCCAGGCGTCGCGGCGGGCCACCACGGCGGCGGCCCAGTCGTTGCCATGGGTGATAGAGCCGACCAGCCCGCCCGGCCAGATCGGCGCGCGGTCCGGCGCCAGGCCCGGCGCCTGCGGCAGGCCGGTCAGGCGCTGGATGCCGGCGCGGGCGCACAGGCGCCCGGCGAGGAACTCGGCGCGGCGCTTGGCCACCGCGCGGCCGATGTTCGGCGGCAGGTCCACGCCGTGGCGGCCGAAGGCCTGGGCGTCGAGCTTCTGCGGCTGGAAGCGGCAGCTGTGGAGCAGGGCGCCGGGCAGCGCCTGGGGCAGCGGCCAGTGCGCCTGGGGCGGGGTGAGGAAGTCGTCGGTGTCGGGCATGGCGGGGATTCTGCCCGGCCGCCGGACGCGGTGCCAGTGGATTCGCGTGGCGAGTGACCGCCCAGTCGCGTCCGGGCGGTCACGCGGCGTTTACATTCGCTTGCAAAGGCTTACCGAAGCGCTACGGATCGGCGGCCGGGGAATTTGCCACACTGCGCCTCGCGTTCCTTTGCCGGAACGCAGGTGAGGTTGTTGTCGGAGCCGCGTGCTCCGGCTTTTTCACAGATCGTGGCGGGAGCCCCTTTTCGGGCTTCCGTTTTTTTTTGCCCGGCCAAACGCCAACACCCCCGTAGGATGGGTTGAGCGAAGCGATACCCATCGCCCTTCAGTCGGCCTTCTGCTGGAAGATGTCCTTGAGGAAGGCCTGCAGGTCGGCCCAGGACTTCTGGTCGGCGGTCTTGTCGTAGCCCACGTCCAGGCCGTGGCCCTTGTGCTTGTCGGCGTCGGGGTTGGTGAAGCTGTGCTTGGCGTTGGGCTGGACGACGAACCTGTAGTCCACCTTGGCGGCGTCCATCTCCTGCTTGAAGGCGGCCACGCTGTCGGCCGGCACCAGGGTGTCGGCGCCGCCGTGCTCCACCAGCACCTTGGCGGTGACCGCGCCCGGCTGCGCCGGGGTGGCGGTGGCCAGCACCCCGTGGAAGCTGGCCACGCCCAGCAGCGGCAGGCCCTGGCGGGCCATGTCCAGCACCACCTTGCCGCCGAAGCAGTAGCCGATGGCGGCGATCTTCGCCGGGTCGGTCTGCGGCTGTTTCTTCAGCAGGTCCAGGCCGGCCTGGAAGCGCGCCTTGGCGGCGTCGGCATTCTTCAATGCTTCCTGCATGAAGGCCTGGGCCTGCTCGGGGTGCTCGGCCACCTTGCCCTCGCCGTACATGTCGATGGACAGCGCCGCGTAGCCCAGCGCAGCGAGGTCGCGGGCGCGGCGCTTGGCGTAGTCGTTCAGGCCCCACCATTCGTGGACCACGATGATCCCCGGGCGGATGCCGGCCTGGGCGTCGTCGTAGGCGAAGTAGCCGACCAGCTTGGTGCCGTCGGTGGCCTGGTAGGGGATTTCCTGGGTCTTGACCTCCGCCTGGGCGGCGAAGCCCAGGCCGAGCAGCAGCAGGGTGGCGAGCAGGCGCATGGGCGTTTTCTCCAGAGGGTGGACTGAAAAAGATAGCCGGTTGTGCGGCGGAGGTCGGATTTTGCCGGCGCAACCGCTCAAGCCCGCGGCATGGCGTGAAAGCCGCGGCGCCATCGGCTACCCTTGCCGGGCCAGTCAGCCGTGCGGGACCCACAACGGATGTTCGACCTCAGTACCTGGAACCTCACCCTTCCCGAAGGCCGCCCGGCCAGGACCATTTCCACCCCGGCGCTGCAGCGCGACTACCAGAGCCCGTATTTCCACCGCAGCGCCGACGGCGTGGAGTTCTGGGTGCCGGTGAACGGCAGCCACACGCGCAACAGCGAGTTCCCGCGCACCGAACTGCGCGAGACGCGCAGCGACGGCTCGCCCTACACCTGGCGCTATCCCAACGTCGACAGCCTGCTGCGCGCCACCCTGCACGTGGACGCGGTGCCCTCCATGCGGCGCATGGTGATCGGCCAGATCCACAGCGACGGCGCCGGCAGCGGCGATGCCGCGCCGCTGCTGAAGCTGGTCTACCAGCTGCGCCTGGACCAGGGCCGGGTTCTGGCGCAGATCCGCGAGCGCCCGGGCGACGCCACCGCCATCACCTACACGGTGCTGGACGGCATCCCCCTGGGGCACAGCTTCGACTACCGCATCGGCGTGTCGCGCACGGGCGTGCTGAGCATCGAGGTCAACGACCAGCGCCTGGTCCGCCAGCTCGACCCGCAGTGGGCGCGCCAGGGCCTGTACTTCAAGGCGGGGCTGTACCTGCAGGATAATCGCGGCCCCGCCAGCGAAGGCGGGCGGGCGACCTTCAGCGCCCTGTCGATCATGCACCGTTGAGGAACTGCCCCATGCTGCCTTCCCGAATCCTCCCGGCCCTGCTGCTCGCCGCCGGCCTGTCCCAGGCCCCGGGTGCCGTGGCCGACGAGTTCTCCGCCTGCCTCGCGCGCCTGCAACCGCAGGCCGCCGCCAAGGGCGTGAGCGCCGCGGCCTACCAGCGCTACACCGGCGGCCTTGCGGCCGACCTCAGCGTGCTCGACCTGCTCAACGCCCAGCCGGAATTCGTCACCCCGCTGTGGGACTACCTGGCCGGGCTGGTGGACGAGCAGCGCGTCGCCGACGGCAAGGCCATGCTGGCGCAGCATGCCGAGCTGTTCGAGCGCGTCGCCCGCCAGTACCGGGTGGACAAGTACACGGTGGCGGCGGTGTGGGGCGTGGAGAGCGACTTCGGCCGCATCACCGGCAAGCGCCCGCTGCTGGTCTCGCTGGGCACGCTGTCGTGCTACGGGCGGCGCCAGGCGTTCTTCCAGGGCGAGTTCTTCGCCACCCTCAAGCTGTTGCAGCAGGGCGACCTGCGCGATCCGGCCATCACCGGCTCCTGGGCCGGCGCCTTCGGCCAGACGCAGTTCATGCCCAGCACCTACGCGCGCATCGCCGAGGACTTCGACGGCGACGGCCACCGCGACCTGGTGGGCAGCGTGCCCGATGCCCTGGCCTCCACCGCCAACTACCTGCGCAAGGCCGGCTGGGTGCCGGGCGCGGCCTGGGGCTACGAGGTGAAGCTGCCGGCGAACTTCGCCGAGTCCCAGGCCGGGCGCACCAAGCGGCGCACGGTGGCGGACTGGCAGGCCCTGGGCGTGAAGCGCATCGACGGCGGGCCGCTGCCGGCCGGCGACGCCCGCGCCGCCATCCTGCTGCCCACCGGCAAGGCCGGCCCGGCCTTCCTGGTGCTGCGCAACTACGACGCCATCTATTCGTACAACGCGGCGGAAAGCTACGCCCTGGCCATCGCCCTGCTGTCCGACCGCCTGCGCGGCGAGCCGGGCCTGCGCACCCCCTGGCCCACCGACGACCCCGGCCTGAGCCGCGCCCAGCGCAAGGAGCTGCAGCGACTGCTACTGGCCCGCGGCCACGCCATCGGCGAGCCGGACGGGCTGATCGGCGACAACACCCGCCGCGCCATCCAGGCCGAGCAGCAGCGCCTGGGCCTGCAACCGGCCGATGGCCGCGCCGGGCAGAAGATCCTCAAGGCCCTGCAGGCCGCGCATTGAACCGTAGGGCGAATAACCCTTCGCGGTTATCCGCCGATACACCGAGGCCATGGCCAACGCCCAGGTCAACCCCGGAGCCGCCGGGAATCAAGGTCAAACGGCGGATAACGCCGTAGGCGTTATGCGCCCTACGGGTTGCCCCGTGTCGCCGTAGGATGGTGTTGAGCGAAGCGATACCCATCATCGCGGCCATAGGGGTTCGCAAGGCTCAACCCATCCCACGGGGCCAAGGCACCGCGAGCCTTCCGTTCAGGCCAGGTTCAGCGGCGCGTCAGGTAGCGTTCAGTGGCCGCCCCTTAACCTGCACTCCGTCAACCCCTTACCCACATCCTTGACGGAGAAACGCCATGAACCTGCTGCAGAAGCTCACCCTCGCCACCGCCATCCTCGGCGCCTCGGTCGGCGTCGCCCAGGCCTCGGAAAACTTCGCCGGCCTGACCTGGGGCGAAACCAGCAACAACATCCAGAAATCCCACGCGCTGAACCGCAATCTCAACGACCCGAAACTCGACAGCGTGATCGACAACAGCAGCACCTGGGGCGTGCGCGCCGGCCAGCAGAACGACACCGGCCGCTACTACGCCACCTACGAGAACACCTCCGACACCCACCGCGGCCTGAAGCTGCGCCAGCAGAACCTGCTCGGCAGCTACGACGCCTTCCTGCCGCTCAACGACCAGGGCACCAAGCTGTTCGGCGGCGGCACCCTGGGCCTGACCAAGCTGGAACAGGACTCCCGCGGCTACAGCCGTGACAGCGACATCGGCTACGCCATCGGCGCCCAGGCCGGTATCCTCCAGGACATCGGCCGGAACGCCTCGCTGGAAGGCGGCTATCGTTACCTGCGTACCAACGCCAGCACGGAAATGAGCCCGCACGGCGGCGACAAGGTCGGCTCGCTGGACCTGCACAGCAGCGCGCAGCTCTACCTGGGCGCCAACTACCGGTTCTGACTGGCAGGGGGCCGGGCTCGCGGCCCGGCCCCGCATAAGGAGGAAGTCCCATGAAACTACTGGTGGTGGAGGACGAGGCGCTGTTGCGTCATCACCTGTACACCCGCCTCGGCGAACAGGGCCACGTGGTCGACGCCGTGGGCAACGCCGAAGAGGCCCTGTACCGGGCCCACGAATACCATCACGACCTGGCGATCATCGACCTCGGCCTGCCGGGCATGAGCGGCCTGGACCTGATCCGCGAGTTCCGCAGCCAGGGCAAGGCCTTCCCGATCCTCATCCTCACCGCCCGCGGCAACTGGCAGGACAAGGTCGAGGGCCTGGCCGCCGGCGCCGACGACTACGTGGTCAAGCCGTTCCAGTTCGAGGAGCTGGAGGCGCGCCTGAACGCCCTGCTGCGTCGCTCCAGCGGCTTCGTCCAGGCCACCATCGAGGCCGGCCCGCTGCTGCTCGACCTGAACCGCAAGCAGGCCACGGTGGCCGGCGAGACCCTGGGCCTGACCGCCTTCGAGTACCGCATCCTCGAATACCTCATGCGCCACCACCAGCAGGTGGTGAGCAAGGAGCGGCTGATCGAGCAGCTCTACCCGGACGACGACGAGCGCGACCCCAACGTCATCGAGGTGCTGGTCGGCCGCCTGCGGCGCAAGCTGGAGAGCCACGAGGGCTTCCGCCCGATCGACACCGTGCGCGGCCAGGGCTACCTGTTCACCGAGCGTTGCCGCTGATGCGCTCGCTGCGCCTGCGCCTGATGCTGGGGGCCGCGGCCCTGGCTATCCTCTTCATGCTGGCCCTGCTGCCGGCGTTGCAGCGGGCGTTCAGCATCGCCCTGGTGAACGCCATCCAGCAGCGCCTGGCCTCGGACGTCGCCACCCTGGTGTCGTCCGCGCGCATCGACGGCGACCGCCTGAGCATGCCCGAGCACCTGGCGGTGGAGGACTTCAACCTGCCGGAGTCCAAGCTGCTGGGCTACATCTACGACCGCGACGGGCGGATGGTCTGGCGCTCCACCTCGACCCAGGACGAGAGCGTGCAGTACGTGCCGCTCTACGACGGCGAGCCCGACGTGTTCACCCGCGCCCGCGACGACCACGGCAACGAATTCTTCGTCTACGACGTGGAGATCGACCTGGTGGGCGGCAAGCAGGCCGCCTACAGCATCGTCACCATGCAGCCGGTGAGCGCCTTTCGCGAGCTGGTGCACGGCTTCCGCGAGCAGTTGTACATCTGGCTCGGCGGCGCGCTGCTGCTGTTGCTCGGGCTGCTCTGGCTGGGCCTGGGCTGGGGCTTCCGCTCCATGCGCGGAATACGCGAGGAGCTGGACCAGATCGAGGCTGGCGAGCGCGAACGCCTGAGCGACGAACACCCCAGCGAGATGCTGCGCCTGACCGACTCGCTGAACCGCCTGCTGGACGGCGAGCGCAGCCAGCGCGAGCGCTACCGCAACTCCCTGGCGGACCTCGCGCACAGCCTGAAGACGCCGTTGGCAGTGCTGCAGGGGGTGAGCGAAAACCTCGCCGACGAGCCGCGCAACCGCGAGCAGGTGCAGGTGCTGCAGAGCCAGATCGAGCGCATGAGCCAGCAGATCGGCTACCAGCTGCAGCGCGCCAGCCTGCGCAAGAGCGGCCTGGTGCGCCACCGCGTGCAGCTCGGCCCGCTGCTGGACACCCTGGCCGGCGCGCTGGACAAGGTCTACCGCGACAAGCGGGTGATCCTCGAACGCGACTTCCCCGAGCACCTGAGCCTGCCGCTGGAGCAGGGCGCGCTGCTGGAACTGCTCGGCAACCTGCTGGAGAACGCCTACCGCCTGTGCCTGGCCCGCGTGCGCATCAGCGCCCGCCAGCAGGACGGCGGCTACGAACTGCGGGTGGAAGACGACGGCCCGGGCATCCCCCCGGACCAGCGCCAGCGCATCCTCCAGCGCGGCGAGCGGCTGGACACCCAGCACCCCGGGCAGGGCATAGGCACGGCGGTGGTGATGGACATCCTCGACAGCTACGGCGGCAGCCTGGCGCTGGACGACTCCGAGCTGGGCGGCGCCTGCTTCCGCATCCGTTTGCCGGGGTAGAGGCGGCGAAAGGCACGCAGGGCGCGCTTCTGCATCGGTGCTTGCCAGGAACCGTAGGCGTCATGCGCACTTACGAATCAGGTCTGCGCCAGGTGCTTCAAGCGGTGATAGCGGATACAGCCGAGCAAACCCTGGGCGAACAGGTAGGTGAAGAGTGCGGCGATCAGCGCCGTCAGTGTCATCCGCCCCAGAAAGGCCACCAGGAACAGGGTGCAGAGTTGGTACATCAGCAGCAGCGCCGCGCAGACACGGCTCTTGCGATAGACGCCGAGTGCGAGCGCTAGCAGCACGGCTGCGCTGATGCCGGTGGCCTGGATGAGCAGGTGGGGCAATCCACCCCGGCTCAACCCGTGGACCACCACCATGGCGGCCAATGCGCTGCCGATGCAAGCGCCGATCCAGGCCTGGGAGATGTGCAGCTCGGCCATGCGCAGAGCCTTGTTGGCGGATTCCTGTTCGTGCACCGTGGCCTTCGGCTGGACGTAGGGATTTTCTTCCATCGCTTGCGTACCTTCCTTGGTGAGTAGTCGCGCAATGCTAGCGCCTCTCCCGCCATTTCACTAGCGACATCACTCCCCCTGCCGCGCCCGGTACGCCCCCGGCGTCAGCCCGGTCCATTTCTTGAACGCGCGGTGGAACGCCGAGGGCTCGGAGAAGCCGAGCTGGTCGGCGATGTCCTGGATCGACAGTTCGTCGCGGCCCAGGTGGTAGATGGCCAGGTCGCGGCGCAGCTGGTCCTTGAGTTCCTGGAAGTTCGGGCCTTCCTCGCGCAGGTGGCGGCGCAGCGTCTGCGGGCTCATGTGCAACTGCTGCGCCACGCTTTCCAGGTCCGGCCAGCGCCGGCAGTCGCGGCCGAGCAGGCGGCGGATCTGGCTGGTCAGACTGTCGCCGCCGTCCGGGCGGGCCAGCAGGTCGGCCGGGGAGTCCTTGAGGAAGTGCTTGAGGCTGCGCTCGTCCTGCAGCAGCGGCATGTCCAGGTAGCGCGCGTGGAAGCTCAGCCCGGTGCTGTCGGCGGCGAAGCGCCGCGGGCAGGGGAACAGCAGGTCGTACTCGGCGGCGTGGGCTGGCTCGGGATAGGCGAAGCGGGCTTCGTCCAGGCGGATGCGCTGGCCGATCAGCCAACTGCCCAGGCGGTGCCAGATCACCAGCAGGCTCTCGGTGAGGAAGTGTTCCGGGTCCTGCAGCGCGCTGTGGTCGATGACCAGCTCGGCGCGCTCGCCGTCGCGGCGCAGCTCGATGCGCGGCGCGGCGGGGAACAGGTCGTAGAAGAGCGCGCCGCGGCCCAGGGCCTTCTCCAGGGTGCGGCACTGGATGATGGCGTGGCACATCATGGCGAAGGTGCCGCGCTTGCTGCGCACCTCGCCGAAGCCCATGTACTCGTCGTCGAGGTCTTCCCAGACCAACTGGATCAGCCGGCCGAACTGCTCCGGCGAGACCCGCGCCCGCGGCTCTTCGAGCAAGGCCGGCTGGATGCCGGCGGCGCGCAGCAGGGGCAGGGGGTCGTGGCCCTGCTGGCGGGCGCCGCGCAGGGCGGCGCGGACGAAATGGCTGGCGATGGTGCGTTCACGCATGGGTTTTCCTTGTTCTGCTGCGTGTGTGCCGGGCGCCGGTTCGCGGCGGCCGTGGGGCAAATCTAAGGCACCCGGGGCCCTGGCGGATACCCGCCAAGTGGCGGGAAACCCGCCGCGGGCTTGGCGGGTTTCCGCCATCGATCGGCTCGCATGTCGCTTTGGTATTTTTGTAAGTTGTTGAAAATAAAGTAAAAACATAAAGATGGCGATTTGGCACAGGGCTTGCCAATAGGGTTCAAGGCCTGCCGACGGGCAGGACGAAAACAAATTCTCCCACTGAAGGGAGATAACGCTTCGGGCAACGCGCCGCCGCCAGGAAGGCGGGCCGCCAGCTCAAGAGGACCCTGCCGCAATGACCAAGCAACCCTTCTACAAGAGCCTGTACGTGCAGGTGCTGATCGCCATCGCCATCGGCATCGCCCTGGGCCACTACTATCCGCAGACCGCCGTGCTGATGAAGCCCCTGGGCGACGGCTTCGTCAAACTGATCAAGATGGCCATCGCGCCGATCATCTTCTGCACCGTGGTCACCGGCATCGCCGGCATGCAGAGCATGAAGGCTGTAGGCAAGACCGGCGGCATGGCCCTGCTGTACTTCGAGATCGTCTCGACCATCGCGCTGATCATCGGCCTGGTGGTGGTCAACGTGGTCCAGCCCGGCGCCGGCATGCACGTCGACCCGGCCAGCCTGGACACCAGCAAGATCGCCGCCTACGCGGCCGCCGGCGCGAAGCAGAGCACCGTCGACTTCCTGATGAACATCATCCCCAACACCGTGGTCGGCGCCTTCGCCAACGGTGACATCCTGCAGGTGCTGTTCTTCTCCGTGCTGTTCGGCTACGCGCTGCACCGCCTGGGCAGCTACGGCCAGCCGATCTTCCAGTTCATCGAGCGCTTCACCCAGGTGATGTTCAACATCATCAACGTGATCATGAAGGTCGCTCCCATCGGTGCCTTCGGCGCCATGGCCTTCACCATCGGCGCCTACGGCGTGGGCTCGCTGGTGCAGCTGGGCCAGCTGATGGCCTGCTTCTACATCACCTGCCTGCTGTTCGTGCTCATCGTCCTGGGCGGCATCGCCCGCGCCCACGGCTTCAACATCCTGAAGTTCATCAAGTACATCCGCGAAGAGCTGCTGATCGTCCTCGGCACCTCGTCCTCGGAATCGGCGCTGCCGCGCATGATCGCCAAGATGGAGAAGCTGGGCTGCGACAAGAGCGTGGTCGGCCTGGTGATCCCCACCGGCTACTCGTTCAACCTCGACGGCACCTCGATCTACCTGACCATGGCCGCGGTATTCATCGCCCAGGCCACCGACACCCCGATGGACATCACCCACCAACTGACCCTGCTGCTGGTGCTGCTGATCGCCTCCAAGGGCGCGGCGGGCGTCACCGGTTCGGGCTTCATCGTCCTGGCCGCCACCCTGTCCGCCGTGGGCCACCTGCCGGTCGCCGGCCTGGCGCTGATCCTCGGCATCGACCGCTTCATGTCCGAGGCCCGTGCGCTGACCAACCTGGTGGGCAACGGCGTGGCCACCGTGGTGGTCGCCAAGTGGTGCAAGCAGCTGGACTCCGCGCAACTGGACCGCGAACTGGCCGCCGGCCCGTCGGCGCTGGAAGCCAAGGAGGCCCAGGCCGCCTGATACCTCCCGGTTCTCCGGTTGGGCGCGGCGACGTGAAGCGCCGCGCCTCCTTCAAGCCCGCCCCGCAGCGGGCTTTTTTATGGGCGGGGGGGATTGTAGGAGCGAGGGGGACGCCTAGTTCTTGCTCGCGAACGAGGTTTACCGGTGGCTGTCGTGTTTCAGGTTGACTCCGTCCCCTCTCCCCAACCCTCTCCCTGAAGGGAGAGGGAGCTGTCCGTGCCGAGAAAGGATTTGGTGTCGGCCGGCAACTCTGGAGCTGCCGGCTGACTCTGGAAAGCCCAACTGCTCCGAACGGCCCCTCTTCCTTCAGGGAGAGGGAAAGGAGTCACCCCAAAGTCTCTGGGCTCCCGCGTTCGCGGGAATGACGGGGTGGAAGGATGGTGCCTGACTTGCAGCCCGCTCAGGACAGCCCCCTCTCCCTTCAGGGAGAGGGTTGGGGAGAGGGTGCTCTAATTACCCAGCACCGCAGCCACCGGCAAACCCCGTTCGCGAGCAAGCTCGCTCCTACAAAGGCAGCCAGCGGCACAAGCTCAAAGAATGATCTTGTCCTTGAGCTTCTCCACCGCCTGCTGCAGCGCCTGGATCACCCGGTCCTTGTCGAAGTTCTGCACGTTGTTGGTGTCCAGGTACATGGAGAACCCCGGCAGCTCGTGCTCGATGAAGCTGGGGTTGGCGCCCAGGTCGCGACGGAAGTCCACCGCCTGGTAGATCTGCACCGGCTTGCTGAAGCCCTTGACGCTGATCTGGCCCTTGTCGCGGCACATGATCACGTCCTTCACCAGCGAGTAGGTCTCGTGGCTGAGGAGGATCTCGCCGGCCTCGGCGGCGCTTTCCAGGCGGCTGGCGAGGTTCACCTCGCGGCCGATGATGGTGTAGTCCATGCGCGTTTCGGCGCCGAAGTTGCCCACCGTGCAGTAGCCGGTGTTGATGCCCATGCGCACCTCCAGCGGCTTGGTGATGCCCTGGGCGCGCCACTGCTGGCGCATCACCTTCATGTGCTTGCGCATAGCCACGGCCATGGACACCGCGGCCACGGCGTCCTTCTTCGCGCCCTGGGTGGCGGGGTCGCCGAAGAACACCATCACGCAGTCGCCGACGAACTTGTCGATGGTGCCGCCGTACTTGAGGGCGATCTTCGACATTTCGTTGAGGTAGTTGTTGAGCATGTCGGTCAGGGTTTCGGCCTCCAGCTCCTCGGACAGCTCGGTGAAGCCCTTGATGTCGGAGAAGAACACCGTGAGCTTCTTGCGCTGGGTTTCCAGGCGCACGCTGCGCTTGCCGCTGAAGATGGATTCCCAGACCTGCGGCGACAGGTACTTGGCCAGGTTGTGCGCCAGCCGCGCGGCCTTTTCCTGCTCGCGGGCGATCTCGCCGCGCACCTGGGCCAGGCGCAGGCCCTGCTGGTGGGTGAAGTAGGCGGTGACGCAGATGTAGAAGGCGCAGAACAGCACGCTGACCAGGTTCACCAGCAGCGGCGCATTGCCCTTGAAGCCCGGGCCGGCCAGCGCGCCGGTGAGCACCGCGGCGCTCAGCGCCATCAGCAGGGCCAGGCCGAGGGTGCGCAGGCCGCCGACGACCAGCGAGGAGAAGGCCAGGATCAGCACCAGCATCAGCGCCGGCACCGCCGAGAAGCCCAGCAGCGCGGCGCCGGCGCCGGTGTGCAGGGCGTCCAGGGCCTGCAGGACCAGGCGTGTCTGCTGCGGGTGGCTGTGCTTGTAGCGGCGGCTCAGGTTCTGCGCCAGGTGCGGGTAGAGCAGGGCGTAGGGGACCATCCAGAGCGCGTCGTAGCCGAAGTACTGGCTGAAGGTGCCGGCGCTGACGGTGGCGGCCACGGCGAGGTAGGCCAGGACGCGCGAATGGTACTCGCGCAGAGGAGCGGCGCCAGGTCGGGACGGCGTTTCGGAACGGTTGGGCTTCATGCGCTCGGATTATCCCTGATCGGTGATGGCGCATTCTGACGTGCGCCTTCCACAAGTACGACCTGGGGATCTTAACCAAGCGCCCATCCGCCGGCCAGTGACGATTCATCGCCCCGGCCGGCGGCCGGTTTCAGTCGGCGTCCCGCGCCATGTAGATGGACTGCCGCGGCTTGGCGAAGACGCGCCGCAGCATCGGCTCGAAGAACGCCAGCGGCAGCGTCTCGCCCTCGGGGTCGAAGGCCGCGGCGTCGTAGCGCGCGCAGAACTCGATGGTCTGCTCGAACTGCGGGTGGTCCTTGAACTGCTCGCGCAGGTGGCGGTCCAGGCCCAGGTGGTGGAAGAAGTAGTAGCCCTGGAAGATCGCGTGCTTCTCGATCATCCAGAGGTTCTCCGGGCTGACGAAGGGCTTGAGGATGGCGGCGGCGATGTCGGCGTGGTTGTAGGAACCGAGGGTGTCGCCGATGTCGTGGAGCAGGGCGCAGACCACGTATTCCTCGTCGCGGCCGTCGCGGTGGGCCAGGGTGGCGGTCTGCAGCGAGTGGCTCAGGCGGTCCACCGGGAAGCCGCCGAAGTCGCCGTCGAGCAGGCGCAGGTGGGCGAGGATGCGGTCGGGCAACTGGGTGGCATAGGCGGCGAAGTCCTGGGCGATGATCGACCAGTCCTCGACGCTGCCGTCTTCCATGTGGGTGAACTTGGCGCGGGCATTCATCGGGCTGTCCTCTTGTGATTGTCGTTTGGACGGCCTTCAGTCTAGGGGCCCGGCCGTAGCCGGCCAGTGGCCGCGGCGGACAGGCTGCTGTCTCTCCGGACACGCCCATTCAGGCCGCGAAGCTCCCCGCCCGGGCGCATTCGCCGGGTCGATGGAGCCTGCCTCAGGGGTTCTCCGGGTCGTGCCCGAGGGACTGCAGGAACAGCGAGAACAGCTCCGGCTGCGAGGAGATGTCCAGCTTGGCGTAGAGGTGCCGGCGGTGCACCTTGATGGTCTCCGGGGAGATGGCCAGGCGCTCGGCCATGGCCTTGGAGGAGTAGCCGCGCAGGATCAGCCGGGCGATCTCCAGCTCGCGCTCGGAGAGCACCCCGGCGCCGAAGTGGCTGAGGGCGTCGCGCACCTGGGTGGCCACGCCCTCCGGGTTCGCCGGCAGCAGGCGCTGGCTGCGCTGCTGCCAGTGCTGCTGCATCAGCGCCAGCACCCAGGGGCAGAGCATCGCCAGCAGGCCGCACTGTGCGGCGTCGAACGGCTTGCGCATGCCCAGGGACAGCGACAGCGCGCCCTGGCCGGGCAACTGCAGGATGAACTGCACCTCGTCTTCCAGCACGTTGTCGTGGAAGTAGTTGAGGAAGTATTCGCTCTGGCGGAACTGGTCCGGGGCGACTTCCTCCAGGCGGTACAGGCCGCTGGGCAGGCCTTCGCGGCAGGCCTGGTAGAAGGGGTCGAGCTGGTACAGGCCGCTGAGGTAGGCGGGCATGGCCGCCGAGACGGCCTGTGGATCGGCGTCGTATTCCTCCAGCGCCACCGGGGTGGCGTTGGCGGGGTAGAAGGCCGCCAGGGCGTTGTCGAACGGCAGCCACTGGTGCAGCAGCAGGATCAGCTGCTTCCAGAAGCGCGGCTGGCCGATCTGCTCGATGGCGCGGCCGAGGTTGGCGTGCATGCCGACTTCGCGAAACAGGTTGTGCATCCCCGGGGCTCCGGCGCGAAAGGTCACCCGGTTTCCTCTTTTTCAGGCCCCGCCGTCAAGGGGCGTAACCCCAAATGGTGATTGGCCGCCAGGGCCCGGCCGCCCAGACTGCGGGCCATGCAGCGTCCCGCGCAGAGGGCGCCACAAGGGTTTTCGTTCCTGCCTCAACCGCCAATAACAATTCGAGGAAAACGACATGAGCTCTCCCGCAGCGCCGGACGGCGCGCTCAAGCCCAGCCTGGGCGTGTTCGACGTGGTCGCCATCACCGTCTCGGCGGTCACCCCCGCCAGCAGCGTATTCGTCATCGCGCCCTTCGCCATCCAGCAGGCCGGCAGCGGCGCCTTCCTGGCCTTCGTCATGGCCGCGGCGCTGGCGCTGATGTTCGCCTGGTGCTACGCCGAGCTGGGCCGCGCGCACAGCTCGGCCGGCGGCGAGTACGTCTACGCCAAGCGGGTGTTCGGCGGCATGGCCGGCTACGCCACCTTCCTCGCCGTGCTGGTCTCGCTGCTGTTCATCCCGCCGGTGCTGGCCACGGGGGCGGCCACCTACCTCAACGGCGCGCTGGGCACGCAGTTCGACACCCAGACCGTGGCCCTGGTCATAGTCGCCGCCAGCTACGTGCTGGGCATCCTCAACATCCGCGTCAACGCCTGGGTCACCGGGGTGTTCCTGCTCTGCGAAGTGGCCGCGCTGCTGGTGATAGTGGTGCTCGGTTTCGGCCACGCCAGCCAGCCGCTGAGCGTGCTGCTGCAGCCGCAGACGCTGAACGGCGGCGTGCTGGCGGCGGCGCCCTGGGCGCTGGTGATAGGCGCGGTGGGCACAGCGGTGTTCTCCTACAACGGCTTCGGCGGCGCCGTGCTGCTGGCCGAGGACATGAAAGACGGCGGCCGCAGCGTACACCGCGCGGTGCTCTGGTCGCTGGTGCTGGTGGTGGTGATCGAGCTGGTGCCGCTGACCGCGCTGCTGATCGGCGCGCCCTCGCTCAAGGACATGCTCGCCAGCCCCGACCCTATCGGCTACCTGCTCACCGCCCACGGCAACGCCACGCTGTCGCGGCTGGTCAGCGCCGGCATCTTCCTCTCGGTGTTCAACGCCATAGTCGCCATCGTCATCCAGGTCGGCCGGGTGATCTTCAGCAGCGGCCGCGACGCCCTCTGGACACCGACGCTGAACCGCGCCTTCACCCGCATCCACCCGCGCTGGGAGTCGCCCTGGCTGGCCACGCTGTTCCTCGGCGTGCCCTCGGCGGCGCTGAGCTTCAGCTCCAACCTGGAGGAACTGACCTCCTTCACCGTGCTGCTGCTGGTGCTGATCTACCTGGTGGTGGCCCTGTGCGCGCTGTTCAGCCGCGTGCTGCGCCGCGACCGCGAGCACCCCTACCGCATGCCGCTGTGGCCGCTGCCGGCGCTGCTGGCGGTGGTCGGCGCCGGCTACCTGCTGCTCAACCTGTTGCTGGAAGCCTCGGCGCGGGATGTGATGACCATTATCGGGATACTGGCCGTGTCGGTGATTCTCTACGGCACCTACGGCAAGTTGAGCCCGGCTTTCCAGAAACTCTGAAGACCACAGGAGTCCCCATGCGCGCTCGTCAACTCGGCATCACCCTGGGCCTGGGCACGCCCGGCGCATTCAATGCCATCACCGATGTCCCCGGCGTCCGCGTCGGCCACAGCACGCTGATCGCCGAGCGCGATGGCAAGCAGGTGTGCACCGGCGTCACCATTGTCCAGCCTCGCGCCGGCGAGGCCCGCCTGCAGCCCTGTTTCGCCGGCGTCCATGTGCTCAACGGCAACGGCGATGCCACGGGCCTGGAGTGGATCCGCGAGGCCGGCCTGCTGACCACGCCCATCGCCATCACCAACACCCACAGCGTCGGCGTGGTGCGCGACGCCCTGGTGGCCGCCGAGCGCGACGCCCTGGGCGACCCGGCAGTGTATTGGTGCATGCCGGTGGTGATGGAGACCTACGACGGCCTGCTCAACGACATCTGGGGCCAGCACGTCGGCCCCGAGCAGGTGCGCCAGGCCCTGGCCGGCGCCGAGTCCGGGCCGGTGGCCGAAGGCCCGGTGGGCGGCGGCACCGGGATGATCTGCCACGAGTTCAAGGGCGGCATCGGCAGCGCCTCGCGCAAGCTGCCGGCGGAGCAGGGCGGCTGGGCTGTCGGTGTGCTGGTGCAGGCCAACCACGGCCAGCGCCGCGAACTGCGCGTCGACGGCTACCCGGTGGGCCGGGTGCTGGGTGATATCCCTTCGCCGTTCGCGGAAAAGGGCGAGCCGGGGATGGGCTCGATAGTGGTGATCATCGCCACCGACGCGCCGCTGCTGCCGCACCAGTGCCAGCGCCTGGCGCAGCGTGCCTCCATCGGCATCGCCCGCACCGGCGGCGGCACCGAGGACAGCAGCGGCGACATCTTCCTGGCCTTCGCCACCGGCAACCGGGACCTGCCGCCTGCCGACTACGGTCGCAAGGGCCTGCCGCAGAGCACGCCGCTGCAGATGCTCAACAACGAGCACATCTCGCCGCTGTTCGCCGCGGCGGCGGAGGCGGTGGAGGAAGCCATCGTCAACGCCATCCTGGCCGGCCGCGAGATGCGCACGGCGGACGGCACGCGGGTGCCGGCATTGGGCGGGGAGCGCCTGCTGGAGGCGTTGCGCGAGGTGGGGTGGCGGCCGCGTTGAGGAGGCGGGGCTCCGTCCGCGATTCATGCGCAGGGCGCGATGACATCGGCGCACGGGCTTTCCCCTCACCCCAGCCCTCTCCCGGAGGGAGAGGGGGCTGGTCCGTGCCGAGAGGCGGCCTGGTTTCAGCCGGCAATCCCTGTGCTGGCCGGCTAACGTCGAAATACCAACGCACTCCGAACGGAGAGGGTTAGGGTGAGGGGCCGCAGGCCTGCCCAGGCCGAGAGGCACGGCATTTCCCCTGCCCGCGAATCGCGCGCAGGGCGCGCTCCTACAATGGGAATGACATTGGCGTTCGGGCTTTCCCCTCACCCCAGCCCTCTCCCGGAGGGAGAGGGGGCTTGTCTGTGCCGAGAGGCGGCCTGGTTCCAGCCGGCAATCCCTGTGCTGGCCGGTTAACGCCGAAATACCAACGCACTCCGAACGGTCCCCTCTCCCTCTGGGAGAGGGTTAGGGTGAGGGGGCCGCAGGCCTGCCCAGGCCGAGAGGCACGGCATTTCCCCTGCCCGCGAATTCGCGCGCAGGGCGCGCTCCTACAATGGGAATGACATTGGCGTTCGGGCTTTCCCCTCACCCCAGCCCTCTCCCGGAGGGAGAGGGGGCTTGTCCGTGCCGAGAGGCGGCCTTTGACCACCACAGCCTGGTTTCAGCCGGCAATCCCTGGGCTAGCCGGCTAACGCCGAAATACCAACGCACTCCGAACGGTCCCCTCTCCCTCTGGGAGAGGGTTAGGGTGAGGGAGCCGCAGGCCTGCCCAGGCCGAGAGGCACGGCATTTCCCCTGCCCGCGAATCGCGCGCAGGGCGCGCTCCTACAGGGGAATGGCGTGGGTGGGGCAGCGTAGGAGCGGATCTCATCCGCGAATCGCGCCGGGACGTCCGGCCATCGCGGACAAGGTCCTACGGTTCCAGGAAGCACGGCTTTTCGTAGGATGGTGTTGAGCGAAGCGATACCCATCACCACGGCAGCATGGGTATCGCAAGCTCAACCCATCCTACGAAGAGCGCCTCGGCGCAGTTGGCGCTGTCAGTTACCGCTATAGATCTGGTCGAACACCCCGCCATCGGCGAAGTGGGTCTTCTGCACCGTGCGCCAGTCGCCGAAGGTCTTCTCCACCGAGAAGAAGTCCACTTTCGGGAAGCGGTCGGCGTACTTGGCCAGGATCGCCGGGTTGCGCGGGCGCAGGTAGTTGTCGGCGGCGATGGTCTGGCCCTCGTCGGACCACAGGTACTTCAGGTAGGCCTCGGCCTGGGCGCGGGTGCCTTTCTTCTCGACCACCTTGTCGACCACCGCCACCGGCGGCTCGGCCTCGGCGGAAACGCTCGGGTAGACCACCTCGAAGCCGCCGCGGCCGAATTCGCGGGCGATCATCTCGGCCTCGTTCTCGAAGGTCACCAGCACGTCGCCGATCTGGTTCTGCATGAAGGTGGTGGTCGCCGCGCGGCCGCCGGTGTCCAGCACCGGTACGTGCTTGAACAGCTGGCCGACGAATTCCTTGGCCTTGGCTTCATCGCCGCCGTGCTTGAGCGAGTAGCCCCAGGCGGAAAGGTAGGTATAGCGGCCGTTGCCCGAGGTCTTCGGGTTGGGCACCACCACCTGCACGCCGTCCTTGAGCAGGTCCGGCCAGTCGTGCAGGCCCTTGGGGTTGCCCTTGCGCACGATGAACACGGTGGCCGAGGTGAAGGGCGCGCTGTTGTTCGGCAGGCGGGTGGCCCAGTCCTTCGGCACCAGGCCGCCGTTGTCGGCCAGGGCGTCGATGTCGGTGGCCTGGTTCATGGTGATGACGTCGGCTGGCAGGCCGTCGATCACCGAGCGCGCCTGCTTGCTGGAGCCGCCGTGGGACATCTGGATGGTGATCTTCTCGCCTTTCTCCGCTTCCCAGTGCTTCTGGAAGGCGGGGTTGTACTCCTTGTAGAAGTCGCGCATCACGTCGTAGGAGACGTTGAGCAGCGGCGGCGCGGCCTGGGCGGCGCCGGCCAGGGCCATTCCGGCGGCCAGCAGGGAGGCGGCGAAGAGTCGTTTCACGGGCGGTTCCTTCTCGGCAGTGTTGGATCGCCCGATTATGCCCATGGGTTATATGTCGCTTAAATACCCAAAGGCTATTTGCTTATGCAGGGACGCGCCCCGCGGGGCGCGTCGCCTGGTTCAGCGCTTCCCGCCCAGGCCCGCCTCGGCGGCTGCCGGTTCCTCGGCCAGGCAGGCCGCGGCGGTGAAGATCACGTCGGTGGAGGAGTTCAGCGCGGTTTCCGCCGAGTCCTGCAGGATGCTGATGACGAAGCCCACCGCCACCACCTGCATGGCCACCTCGCCGGAAATGCCGAACAGCCCGCAGGCCAGCGGGATCATCAGCAGCGAGCCGCCGGCCACGCCGGAGGCGCCGCAGGCGCACACCGCCGAGACCACGCACAGCAGCAGGGCGCTGGGCAGGTCGATGGCGATGCCCAGGGTGTGGGCCGCGGCCAGGCTCAACACGCTGATGGTCACGGCGGCGCCGGCCATGTTGATGGTGGCGCCCAGCGGGATCGACACCGAGTAGGTGTCCTCGTGCAGGCCCAGGCGTTCGCACAGCTGCAGGTTGACCGGGATGTTGGCCGCCGAGCTGCGGGTGAAGAAGGCGGTCACGCCGCTCTCGCGCAGGCAGGTGAAGACCAGCGGGTAGGGGTTGCGGCGCAGCTTCCAGAACACGATCGCCGGGTTCACCACCAGCGCCACGAAGAGCATGCAGCCCAGCAACACGGCGAGCAGCTGCAGGTAGCCGAGCAGGGCATCGAGGCCGGATTCGGCGAAGGTGCTGGCCACCAGGCCGAAGATGCCCAGCGGGGCGAAGGCGATCACCACGCGGACGATCAGCGTCACCCCGCCGGCCAGGTCGTCGAGCAGGTCGCGGGTGCTCTGCCGGGCATGGCGCAGGGCCAGGCCGAGGCCCACGGCCCAGGCCAGGATGCCGATGAAGTTGGCCTCCAGCAGCGCCTTCACCGGGTTGCTGGCGACGCTGAACAGCAGGCCATTGAGCACGTCGCCGATGCCGCCGGGCGGAGCGTTGCCGCTGGCCGGGGCGTCGAGCACCAGGGTCGAGGGGAAGGCGAAGCTGGCCGCCACCGCCACCACCGCGGCGGCGAAGGTGCCCAGCAGGTACAGCGCCAGGATCGGGCGGATGTGGGTGCGCTGCCCGGCCTTGTGGTTGGCGATGGAGGCGCAGACCAGCACCAGGACCAGCACCGGCGCCACGGCCTTGAGCGCCGCGATGAACAGTTTGCCGAGCAGGCCGACGGCCAGGGCGGCGTCGGGGGCGACCAGCGCCAGGGCGATGCCGGCCAGCATGCCGACGAAGATGCGCATCACCAGGCTGCTGCGCTGGATGCGTTGGAACAGGGTGGGGGAGGGAAGTGTCATGACCTTACCGCTGCTTGCAAATGGAAACGCGAACCCGGCGGGCCGCGGAAGGGCGCGGATTATGCCGTCACGGGCGGGAAAATGCGCGGCGGTCGTCGGAAACCACGCCCACGCCTCGCCAGCATGGCGGCGTGGAGCCGGGCCGGCCTTGACCTGTGCCGGCCTGGATGGGATTGCCATGTGACATGGCGTCACGGTTGGCGGTCAGCGCAGGCATTCCGCGTGCAGGCGCATCTCGCCGATGCGTTGCACGGCGCCGCGCATGTGCACGCGGAAGTCGTCCTCGACACGGATGCGCAGCTGGCCGCCGGCCAGGTGCACGCGAACCTCGCCGTCGCAGTAGCCCTTGCGCCGTGCCATGGCGGCGGCCGCGCAGCTGCTGGTGCCCGAGGCCAGGGTGTAGCCGGCGCCGCGCTCCCAGATTTCCACGCGCAGGTCGTTGCGCCCGAGCACCTCGACGAATTGCACGTTGCTGCGGTTGGGGAACAGGGGGTGGCGTTCCAGCAACGGGCCGAAGGTCTTCGCCAGTTCCGCCGAGGTGTGTTCGACGAACACCACGCAGTGCGGATTACCCATGGAGACCGCGTTGAGCCGGAAGGCCTGGCCTTCCAGCTCGACGGGCAGGTCCAGGGCCTCTGGCGTGGCGACCTGCACGGGAATGCGGGCGCTGGCGAACTCGGCGTGCCCCATGTCCACTTCGACTTCGCGGCCCTGGTCGAATACCTGGCTGACTACTGGCCCTGCGACTGTGACGATGCGGAAGGGGACGTCGCCCACCAGGGCCTGGTCCCACAGGTAGCGCGAGAAGATGCGCAGGCCGTTGCCGCTGCGTTCGGCCAGGGAGCCGTCGGGGTTGAGGATGCGCAGGCCGAAGCCATCGTCGCCGTGCCCGTCGGGCACCAGGATGCCATCGGAGCCGAGTCCACGATGGCGGTCGCAGATGCGCACCACGGCCGCGTCGTCGAAGGGGAAGGGCGTGGTGTCGGCGTAGACCAGGTAGTCGTTGCCTAGGGCGTGGTACTTGTGGAAGCGCATCGCAGGTCGGGTTCCAGACGGCGGGGGCCTTGCACTATAGCCAGCCCCGCGCGCGCCTGGCCAATCCGCCTCAGCTACCGGCCAGCGGTGCGCGGCGCGAGGCCGGGCGCAGCAGGCGTTCGCCCAGCAGTACCAGCAGGCAGGCGAAGATGAAGGGCGCGGTCATGAAGGGGATGCCCAGGGCGACCATGGCCTGTTGCAGGATGAGCGCCAGCACGGCGCCGGCCAGCGGGGCGAAGGGGCCGGGGCCGCGCAGGGCCAGGGCGAGGGCGGCCAGGGCGCTGTTAATGCCGGGTAGGCCGCTCTGTACGTCGCCCTGGGGGATGCCGGCGAATACCGCCACCGGCAGCACCATCACCGCGCCGAACAGCGCCCAGGTGGCGGCGCGCGGCGCGCCCAGCAGCAAGCCGAGGAAGATCAGCGCGCCGGCCAGCGGGGTGTCGAGGAAGATCACCTGGCCGAAGGCCCGGGAGGTGGCTTCGAGCAGCGCCGGCAGCGGCAGCTCGACCAGCCCGGCCAGGGGCGTGGCGGCCGGCAGCGACAGCAGCGTGCCCAGCGCCGGCAGCGTCCAGCCGAGCAGGACGAAGGCCAGGGTGTAGGGCGGCAGGCCGTGGCGCTGGCGCGAGGCGCGCAGCAGTAGGCGCTGCAGCAACACGCTGGCGAGGCTGGCGAACAGCACGAGCGCCACCAGCATGGGCGACCAGGCGAACTTCAGCGGCAGCAGCAGGCCGATCAGCACGGCGTTGTAGCCGTACAGGCCGGCGTTTGTGTCGCCCTGGCGGCAGCGCAGCAGGTGGGCGAAGGCCGGGCCGGCAGTGGCGCCGAGCAGGGCGCCGGGGAGCAGGCCGGGGGCGCAGGCGCCGATCAGGGCCAGGCAGAGCAGGCCGAACAGCGGCGAGGGTTGCAGGAACACCTGGCTGAAGCCGCGCAGCCAGAGGGTCAGTAACGGTAGTGGGCGCATCGAGGGTCTGGGCAGTTGAAGGGGATGTCCGGGGCTTCTCCGGTTCCGCGTCGGCGGCCGTGCCTTCCATCGGGGGAGGGCATCGCGGGAAGCTCCGTGGGCTGTGTCAGCGGGCGCATTCTGCCATGGCACCATTTTGGGGCGTGAATAAAAAAGAGGCCTGTCCCCGGGATCGCCGGAGGGTGGCCTCGAATGTCCATAGCCTGCGTGGGAGGGTGCGAGGGTGGCTATGGCCGACAGAACTGCTGGCCGTTCAAGGCCAATCCCGGACGGACGGGGTCGCGGCCCCGTTTTCCCGGCCCCGTCCGTCCGGGAGTGACGCGGTGTGGAACCCGGCTTCGGCAGGGTTCCGGAACTCTGTTTTTTCTCTCCAGGCTTTTTCCTGAAGAGGGGGAGGGGCCAGGCCTGGCTCCGGTGTTGGCGGTGGGCCTGGTTCCCTCACCCTAACCCTCTCCCAGAGGGAGAGGGGACTTGTGTGGCAGAAGGCGGGGCGCCGGAGTTACCGGTGGCCTGGTTCCCTCACCCTAACCCTCTCCCAGGGGGAGAGGGGACTTGTGTGGCAGAAGGCGGAACACCGGCATTACCGGCGGCGCCGAACTGCCCCCTCTCCCTCCGGGAGAGGGCTGGGGTGAGGGGCTCTTCAGGCCGACAACGCCGGCGCCACCGTCTCGATCCTCAACATATTGGTACTCCCCGGCTGCCCGAACGGCAGCCCCGCCGTCACCACCACGGTATCGCCACGCTGGGCCATGCGCTGGGCCAGGGCGATCTCCAGGGCGGTGGCGCAGATCTCGTCGACGTGAGCAAGCTGCTCGTTGACCACCGAGTACACGCCCCAGGCCACGCTCAGCCGCCGCGCCGCCTTGAGGTTGGGCGTCAGGCTGAGGATCGGCGCCTTCGGCCGTTCCCGCGAGGCGCGCAGGGTGGAGCTGCCGGACTCGGTGTAGTTGACCAGCACCGCCACCGGCAGGATGCGGCTGATGCGGCGGATGGCGCAGCTGATGGCGTCGGACACGGTGGCGTCCGGCTCCGGGCGGTTCAGTTCCAGCTGGCCCTGGTAGTCCGGCTCGGCTTCCACCTGGCGGATGATCTTGGCCATCATTTCCACCGCTTCCACCGGGTACTGGCCGGAGGCGGTCTCGGCGCTGAGCATCACGCAGTCGGCGCCCTCGCTGACCGCGGTGGCCACGTCGGTGACCTCGGCGCGCGTCGGCGCCGGGGAGAAGCGCATGGATTCGAGCATCTGCGTGGCCACCGCCACCGGCCGGCCGAGCTGGCGGCAGACCTGGATGATGCGCTTCTGGATGCCCGGCACGTTCTGCGCCGGCACTTCCACGCCGAGGTCGCCGCGGGCCACCATGATGGCGTCGGCCAGGCGGGCGATCTCTTCGATGCACTGCACCGCCGAGGGCTTCTCGATCTTGGCCATGATGAAGGCCTTGTCGCCGATCAGCGCGCGGGCTTCCTCTATATCCTCGGGGCGCTGCACGAAGGACAGCGCCACCCAGTCCACGCCCAGCTCCAGGCCGAATGCCAGGTCGCGGCGGTCCTTGGCGGTCAGCGGGCTGAGCTTGAGCACCGCCTCGGGCACGTTGACGCCCTTGCGGTCGGACAGCTCGCCGCTGTTGAGCACGCGGGTCTCGATGGCGTCGCCGTGGTTGTTCAGCACCTGCAGGCGGATGCGGCCGTCGTCCAGCAGCAGGCTCATGCCCGGCTCCAGGGCCTGGATGATCTCCGGGTGCGGCAGGGTCACGCGGCGTTCGTCGCCGGGGGCGTCCATCAGGTCGAGGGTGAAGCTCTGGCCCTTGTGCAGCATCACCGCGCCGTTCTCGAAGCGGCCGACGCGCAGCTTCGGCCCCTGCAGGTCCATGAGGATGCCGATGGGCGTGCCCAGCTCGGCCTCCACCTCGCGCACCCACTGGTAGCGCTGCGAATGGTCGGCGTATTCGCCGTGGCTGAAGTTCAGGCGGAACAGGTTGGCGCCGGCGTCCACCAGGGCGCGGATGTCCTCGCGGCCCTTGATGGCCGGGCCGAGGGTGGCGAGGATCTTGACCTTCTTGTCGCTGTTCATTGCTCGTCACTCTCGAGGATCAGGATGGCGCGGAAGTCGTTGACGTTGGTGCGGGTCGGCCCGGTGACCACCAGGTCGTCCAGCTCGGCGAAGAAGCCGTAGCCGTTGTTGTCGTCCAGTTCGTGCAGCGGGTTCAGCCCGGCGGCCAGGGCGCGTTGGTAGCTGCACGGGCTCATCAGGGCGCCGGCGTTGTTCTCCATGCCGTCGATGCCGTCGGTGTCGCCGGCCAGCGCCCAGATGCCCGGCTCGCCCTTGAGCGCGGCGGTGAGGCTGAGCAGGAACTCGGCGTTGCGCCCGCCGCGGCCCTTGCCGCGCACGGTGACGGTGGTCTCGCCGCCGGAGAGCAGCAGGCAGGGCGCGGCCAGCGGCTGGCCGTGCTTGCGCACCTGGCGGGCGATGCCGGCGTGGACCTTGGCCACGTCGCGGGATTCGCCCTCCAGGTCGCCGAGGATCAGCACCTCCAGGCCGGCGGCGCGGGCCTTGGCGGCGGCCGCGTCGAGGGCCTGCTGCGGCGTGGCGATGAGGGTGAAGTAGCTGCGCGACAGGCAGTCGGCGCCGGGCTTGACGGTCTCCGAGCGCGGGTCTTCCAGCCAGGCGCGGATGTGCGCCGGGGTGTCGATGCCGTAGCGCTTGAGAATGGCCAGGGCATCGGCGGAGGTGGTCGGGTCGCCCACGGTGGGGCCGGAGGCGATCACCGTGGCCTCGTCGCCGGGCACGTCGGAAATCGCGTAGGTGTACACGCTGGCCGGCCAGCAGGCGCGGGCCAGGCGGCCGCCCTTGATGGCCGAGAGGTGCTTGCGCACGCAGTTCATTTCGTCGATGGCGGCGCCGGACTTGAGCAGCGCCTTGTTCAGCGCGCGCTTGTCGTCGAGGCTGATGCCTTCGGCGGGCAGGGCGAGCAGCGCCGAGCCGCCGCCGGAGAGCAGGAAGATCACCCGGTCGTCCTCGCTCAGGTCGCTGACCAGCTCCAGCACGCGGCGGGCCACGCGCTCGCCGGCGTCGTCCGGCACCGGGTGCGCGGCTTCCACCACTTCGATGCGTTGGCAATTGGCGCCGTAGCCGTAGGGGGCGACCACCAGGCCGTCCACCTGCTCGTCCTTCCAGTGCGCCTCGACCACTTCGGCCATGGCCCCGGCGGCCTTGCCGGCACCGATGACGATGGTGCGCCCGCCATGCACCCGCGGCAGGTGGCGGGCCAGCGTCTGCGCCGGGTGGGCGGCGGCGATGGCGGTGTCGAACAGCTCGCGCAGCAGGGCGCGTGGGTCGAGGCTCATCTGGGGCTCCTCAGGTTCTTGTCGTTGTTCTTTATTTCGGCATTGCGCAGGCGCCTGGGGGCAAGCGCCTGGGCAATGCCTTCGATACGCCCGGCCGGCGAAGCCGTGTTCACGCCGGCCGGGGTTCGAAGCCTTGCCTCGCCGCGTCACTCCCATAACGCAGCGGGGCTTTTCGTAGGATGGGTTGAGCTTGCGAAACCCATGCTGCATCGGCTGATGGGTATTGCTGCGCTCAACGCCATCCTACGATCCGCTTTCTCAGTCCTTGCGGATCGAGAAGTTGGCCATGTGCTCCAGGCCCTTGATCAGTCCGGAGTGGTCCCAGTTGCTGCCGCCCAGGGCCGCGCAGGTGCTGAACACCTGTTGGGCGTTGGCGGTGTTGGGCAGGTTCAGGCCCAGTTCGCGGGCGCCGGCCAGGGCCAGGTTGAGGTCCTTCTGGTGCAGGCTGATGCGGAAGCCCGGGTCGAAGGTGCCCTTGACCATGCGCTCGCCGTGCACTTCGAGGATGCGCGAGGAGGCGAAGCCGCCCATCAGTGCCTCGCGCACCTTGGCCGGGTCGGCGCCGTTGCGCGCGGCGAACAGCAGGGCCTCGGCCACTGCCTGGATGTTCAGCGCGACTATGATCTGGTTGGCCACCTTGGCGGTCTGGCCGTCGCCGTTGCCGCCGACGCGGGTGATGTTCTTGCCCATGGCCTGGAACAGCGGCAGGGCGCGCTCGAAGGTGTTCGGGCAGCCGCCGACCATGATGCTCAGGCTACCGGCCTTGGCGCCGACCTCGCCGCCGGAGACCGGGGCGTCCAGGTACTGCGCGCCGGTGGCCTTGATCTTCTCGGCGAAGGCCTTGGTGGCGGTGGGCGAGATGGAGCTCATGTCGATCACCACCTTGTTCGGGCCGACGCCCTCGGCGATGCCGTCCTGGCGGAACAGCACGTCCTCGACCTGCGGGGTGTCCGGCACCATGACGATGATGAACTCGGCTTCCTGGGCCACTTCCTTGGGGTTGGCCAGGGCCACGGCGCCGGCTTCGACCAGCGCGGCCGGGGCCTTGTCGTGGTGGCTGGAGAGGAACAGCTGGTGCCCGGCTTTCTGCAGGTTCTGCGCCATGGGCAGGCCCATGATGCCGGTGCCGATGAATCCGATCTTGGCCATGAGGGTGTCTCCTGGTTCTGTTTGTCTGTTGGCTACCCGGTGCGGCCGGGCAGCGGAATTCGTGCGCTTGCGTTCACACGGCGTTATGGCTCTTCAGCCAGCCCAGCCCCGCCTCGGTGGTGGTGGCCGGCTTGTACTCGCAGCCGATCCAGCCCTGGTAGCCGATGCGGTCCAGGTGGCCGAACAGGAAGCGGTAGTTGATCTCGCCGGTGCCCGGTTCGTGGCGGCCGGGGTTGTCGGCCAGTTGGATGTGGTTGATGGCCGCCAGGTTCTTCTCCATGGTCCGGGCCAGGTCACCTTCCATGATCTGCATGTGGTAGATGTCGTACTGCAGGAACAGGTTGGGGCTGCCGACCTTCTCGCGCACGTCCAGCGCCTGCTGGGTGGTCTGCAGGTAGAAGCCGGGGATGTCGATCGTGTTGATCATCTCCATGACCAGCTTGATGCCTGCGGCCTCGAGCTTCTCGGCGGCGTACTCCAGGTTGTTCAGGAAGGTGTTCTCGATGGTGGCGCAGTCGTAGCCCTGCGGGCGGATGCCGGCCAGGCAGTTGATCTGCTTGTTGCCCAGCACCTTGGCGTAGGCGATGGCCTTGTCGACGCCGGCGCGGAATTCCTCGACGCGGTCGGGGTGGCAGGCGATGCCGCGCTCTCCTTTCGACCAATCGCCCGAAGGAAGGTTGAACAGCACCTGCTCCAGGCCGTTGGCGTCGAGCTTGGCCTTGATGACCTCGGCCTCGAAGTCATAGGGGAAGAGGTATTCGACGCCGCTGAAACCGGCCTTGGCGGCGGCTTCGAAGCGGTCGAGGAAGTCCACCTCGGTGAAGAGCATGGACAGGTTGGCGCAGAAACGGGGCATGTCGGGGCCTCCTGGTGGTGAAACACGTATTTCCGTAAGGGTGGGCCCCGCCGCGCGCAGGTTGTGGTTTTCCCTGCCACGGCTCCCGCGCACGCGGGGCCCGGTACTTCGTCAGTCGAGCAGGGAGATGGCCGTGGGCGCGTCGTCGCGGCTCTGGGCCAGCTCCTCGAACTCGTTGATGGCGTTGATCTCGGTGCCCATGGCGATGTTGGTCACGCGCTCCAGGATCACTTCCACCACCACCGGCACGCGGTGCTGCTGCATCAGCTCGCGGGCCTGGGCGAAGGCCGCGCCGATCTGGTTCGGGTCGAACACGCGGATCGCCTTGCAGCCGAGGCCTTCCACCACGGCGACGTGGTCCACGCCATAGCCGTTGAGTTCCGGCGCGTTGACGTTGTCGAACGCCAGCTGCACGCAGTAGTCGATCTCGAAGCCGCGCTGGGCCTGGCGGATCAGCCCCAGGTAGGAGTTGTTCACCAGCACGTGGATGTACGGCAGGTTGAACTGCGCGCCGGCGGCCAGCTCCTCGATCATGAACTGGAAGTCGTAGTCGCCGGACAGCGCCACCACCTGGCGGCTGGGGTCGGCCTTGACCACGCCCAGGGCCGCGGGAATGGTCCAGCCCAGCGGGCCGGCCTGGCCGCAGTTGATCCAGTGGCGCGGCTTGTAGACGTGGAGGAACTGCGCGCCGGCGATCTGCGACAGGCCGATGGTGCTGACGTAGCAGGTGTCCTTGCCGAAGAACTCGTTCATCTCCTCGTACACGCGCTGCGGCTTGACCGGCACGTTGTCGAAGTGGGTCTTGCGCTGCAGGGTGCGCTTGCGCTCGCGGCAGGCTTCGGCCCAGGCGCTGCGGTCCTTGAGCTTGCCGGCGGCTTTCCACTCGCGGGCCACTTCGAGGAAGGCGTCCAGCGCGGCGCCGGCGTCGGAGACGATGCCCAGGTCCGGGGTGAACACGCGGCCGATCTGCGTGGGCTCGATGTCCACGTGGATGAACTTGCGGCCGGCGGTGTAGACGTCCACGGAGCCGGTGTGGCGGTTGGCCCAGCGGTTGCCGATGCCGAACACCAGGTCGGACTCCAGCAGGGTGGCGTTGCCGTAGCGGTGCGAGGTCTGCAGGCCGCACATGCCGGCCATCAGCGGGTGGTCGTCGGGGATGGTGCCCCAGCCCATCAGGGTCGGGATCACCGGCACGCCGAGCAGTTCGGCGAACTCCACCAGCCTGGCCGAGGCGTCGGCGTTGATGATGCCGCCGCCGGCGACCAGCAGCGGGCGCTCGGCGTCGTTGAGCAGGGCCAGGGCCTTCTCGGCCTGGGCGCGGGTGGCGCTCGGGCGGTGCACCGGCAGCGGCTCGTAGGCGTCGATGTCGAACTCGATCTCGGCCATCTGCACGTCGAACGGCAGGTCGATCAGCACCGGGCCGGGGCGGCCGCTGCGCATCTCGAAGAAGGCCTTCTGGAAGGCGTAGGGCACCTGGCCCGGCTCCAGCACGGTGGTGGCCCATTTGGTCACCGGCTTGACGATGCTGGTGATGTCCACGGCCTGGAAGTCTTCCTTGTGCATCCGCGCACGCGGCGCCTGGCCGGTGATGCAGAGGATCGGGATGGAGTCGGCGGAGGCCGAGTAGAGGCCGGTGACCATGTCGGTGCCGGCCGGGCCGGAGGTGCCGATGCACACGCCGATGTTGCCGGCCGTGGTGCGGGTGTAGCCTTCGGCCATGTGCGAGGCGCCCTCGACGTGGCGGGCCAGCACGTGGTCGATGCCGCCGAGCTTTTTCATCGCCGCGTACATGGGGTTGATGGCAGCGCCCGGCACGCCGAAGGCGGTGTCCACGCCTTCGCGGCGCATGACCAGGACGGCCGCCTCGATCGCTCTCATTTTGGCCATGACCTTTCCTCTTGAGTCGGTGGTTTTCTTGTTGGGGCCAAGGATGCCGGCTGTGCCAAAGCGACGGAATTGATGGATACTTCAGTTCTGTCGATATCTGGAGTATCGAATGGACCGCTATACCCTCATCCGCAGTTTCGTCCTGGTAGCGGACAACGGCAGCTTCGCCTCGGCGGCGCTCAGCGAAGGCGTGACGCCGGTGGTCATGGGCCGGCGCCTCGATGCGCTGGAGCAGCACCTGGGCGTGAAGCTGATGCACCGCTCGACCCGCGGCCTGCAGCTGACCGACCTCGGCGAGCAATACCTGGAGCGCGCGCGCAGCCTGCTCAAGGACTTCGACGAGGCCGACGCCAGCGTCGCCCGCGGCGGCACCTCGGTGCGCGGGCACCTGGTGGTGTCGGCCCCGGCGGCCTTCGGCCGGCGCCACATCGCGCCCCACGCGCCGGCCTTCCTGGAGCGCTTCCCGGACCTGAAGCTGTCGTTCAACTTCACCGACAGCCTGGTGGATCTGGTGCGCCAGGGCTACGACATGGGCATCCGCATCGGCGAGGTCACCGACCCCAACTACGTGGCGGTGAAGCTGTTCCCCAACCGCCGGGTGGTCTGCGGCGCGCCCTCGTACTTCGAGCTGCACGGCGTGCCGCGCACTCTGGAAGACCTGGCGCGGCACAACTGCCTGGCCTTCAACCTGCAGGGCGGCCAGCAGCGCGGCTGGACCTTCCTGCGCGACGGCCGGCAGGTGGCGGTGCGGGTGTCCGGCAACCTCGACTGCAACGACGGCGAGTTGCTCTACGACTGGGTCAAGCAGGGCCTGGGCATCGGCTGGCGCTCCACCTGGGAAATCCAGGCCGAGCTCAAGGCCGGCGAACTGGTGACGGTGCTCGACGAGTACGAGATTCCGGCCTACGACATCCAGGCGGTGTACCCGCAGCAGCGCTACCTGCCGGCCAAGGTGCGCTTTTTCATCGACTACCTGAAGGCCCTCTACAACACCCCGGGGTACTGGGAAACCCGGCATCCTTGAGCGGCTGATTCGATACTGGCGTTGTATTTTTTTGTTTTTGTTGTTGTGTACAAAATGTCGCAGGATTGTATTTAGTCGTTGCGTCCGGGGTTGCCTTCGGCTATTCCATCAAGGGCTTTGCAACGCCGCGCCGTTTTTCGGAAAAGGCGCGGGCGAACGTCTTATCCCTTTGCGAGGAACCCCTCATGAGCGAAATCAACCTGGATACCGCCCTGGCCATCACCCGCAGCGCCCTGGCCGCCGGCCGCGAACTGTCCACCGCGCCGCTGACCGTAGCGGTGCTCGACGCCGGCGGCCACCTGGTGGCCCTGCAGCGCGAGGACGGCGCCAGCCTGCTGCGCCCGCAGGTGGCCATCGGCAAGGCCTGGGGTGCGGTGGCCCTGGGCAAGTCCTCGCGCGCCCTGGCCGCCGACGCCCAGCAGCGCCCGTCGTTCATCGCCGCGGTGAACACCCTGGCCCAGGGCAACGTGGTGCCGGCGCCGGGCGGCGTGCTGATTCGCGACAAGAGCAGTCGGGTAATCGGCGCCATCGGCATCAGCGGCGACGCCTCGGACATCGACGAGCAATGCGCCATCCGCGGCATCCAGGCCGCCGGCCTGGTGGCCGACGCGGGGTAGGGTGAAAAGGGCTGAAACCGGAGCGGCCGGATGCGAGGGCCAAACGGCGGATAACGCCTTAGGCGTTATGCGCCCTACGCCAAGGTCGGGTCGAGCGTAGGGCGAATAACCGTTCGCGGTTATCCGCCGATACACCCAAGCCATGATTCGCGCCGAGGCTGAACCCGGAGCGGCCGGATGCGGGGGCCGAACGGCGGATAACGCCGTAGGCGTTATGCGCCCTACAGCGGCAACGGCCGCATGCGGCCGCTGGCCTTGGCCGGCTCGCCGGCGTCCGGCGCGGTGCCGCGCAGCACCAGGCGGGTGATGGTCTCGGCGGCGGCTTCGAAGTCGGCGTCGCTGAGGCTGTCCTTGCCGGTGACCATGGAGATCTGCCAGTCGAAGTCGGCGTAGGTCTGGGTCGCCGCCCAGATGGTGAACAGCAGGTGGTGCGGGTCCACCGGGGCCAGCAGGCCGCGGTCGATCCAGCTCTGCAGGCAGGCGATGTTGCGCTGGGCCTGGGCGTTCAGCTCGTCCAGGTATTCCCTGGGCAGGTGCGGCGCGCCGTGCATCAGCTCGCTGGCGAACACCTTGGAGGCGTGCGGCAGCTCCTGGGAGATGCGCACCTTGGAGCGGATGTAGGCCTTGAGCGCCTCGGCCGGCTCGTCGTCCTCGCGGAACGGTGCGGAAGCCTGCAGCAGCGGCTCCACCACGCTTTCCAGCACGCAGCGGTAGAGGTTTTCCTTGGACTGGAAGTAGTAGTAGACGTTGGGCTTGGGCAGCCCGGCGCGCGCCGCGATGTCGCTGGTCTTGGTGGCGGCGAAGCCCTTTTCGGCGAACTCTTCGCTGGCGGCGCGGAGGATCAGGCGTCGGTTGCGTTCGCGAATGCTGGTCATGGTCTGCTGGGTCTTCTTGTGCGCGGGTAGCCCATGGCTGGGCCGGCGATGGTAGCACCGGCTCCGCGGGCCTCTCAAGCAAGGGCCCGGCGGCTGAAGTTGACCCGATGTTCAGGTTTTCTGTAGAGTCTGCCGGACCCCGGCGCCGCCACGGCGCCCGGCCTTCCAAGAGCTCGCCGCCATGTCCGACAGCCAACTGGTCGACCCCTTCGGCCGCCGCATCACCTACCTGCGCCTGTCGGTGACCGACCGTTGCGACTTCCGCTGCACCTACTGCATGAGCGAAGACATGCAGTTCCTGCCGCGCGACCAGGTGCTGAGCCTGGAAGAACTCTACGCGGTGGCCGACGCCTTCATCGCCCTGGGCGTGCGGCGCATCCGCATCACCGGCGGCGAGCCGCTGGTGCGCAAGGGCCTGACCTCGCTGCTGGCGCGGCTCGGCGCGCGCCCCGAACTGGAAGACCTGGCGATCACCAGCAACGGCTCGCAACTGGCCGGCCGCGCGGCCGAGCTGCGCGCCGCCGGCGTGCGCCGGCTGAACATCAGCCTGGATTCGCTGCGCCGCGAACGTTTCGCCGCCTTCACCCGCAGCGACCGCCTGCCCCAGGTGCTGGCGGGGATAGAGGCTGCGCGGGCGGCGGGTTTCGAACGGATCAAGCTCAACTGCGTGGTGCAGAAGGGGCGCAACGACGACGAGGTCTGCGAGCTGGTCGAATACGCGCTGGCCCGCGGGCTGGACATCAGCTTCATCGAGGAGATGCCGCTGGGCAGCATCAGCAGCCACGACCGCGCGCAGACGCTGTGCAGCAGCGACGAGGTGCGCGCCCGCCTGGCCGAACACTGGCAACTGACGCCCAGCCTGGAGCGCAGCGGCGGCCCCTCGCGCTACTACCGCGTCGACGGGCTGCCCAGCCGCATCGGCTTCATCTCGCCGCACAGCCACAACTTCTGCGGCGACTGCAACCGCGTGCGCGTCACCGCCGAGGGCAGGCTGGTGCTTTGCCTCGGCCACGAAGGCGCGCTGGACTTGCGCCAACTGCTGCGCAGCCACCCCGGCGACGGTGCCCGGCTGCGCGCGGCGCTGGTCGAGGCGCTGCAGCTCAAGCCGCAGCGCCATCACTTCGACGCCGCCGGGCAGGTCCAGGTGCTGCGCTTCATGAGCATGACCGGCGGCTGAACGGAAGGCGGCAGTTCCTGCTTGGTAACTGACGGGGCTTTCCGTCAGCCGCAGGCTTTCCCTAGAATCACGCGGCCGATGTGCTGCGAGGCTGATGTGAGCGAGAGTCGACTGCGAATTCCACTGGGCGATTGCTGCCTGGTTTGCGAGGGTTTCCGCCAGCGGGTGGCGGGGCGGCCGTCGCTGGAAGTCGACGGCGATCTGCTCTGGGCCCTGGAGCACAGCAGCTGGCAGCCGCTGGCGGTGACGCTGGAACCGCTGGCCGACGGTGCCCGGGTCCGCCCGCTGCCCCTGGAGCGCCAGGCCGCCTTCGATGCGCAGCGGGCGCTGGACTGGCGCGACGACGAGGTGCGGATCGCCTGCCTGCCCGAGGTGTGCGATGCCCGGGCGCTGCTCGACTTGTGCCGGGCGCGCTGGCCGGGGGCGGACTGCGGCGCGCAGGCGCTCGATGCCCAGGCCTATGCCTGGGGCCGCCTGCTGCGCCTGGACTGCCGGCGCGCCGGGCTGGCCGTGGCCGGCCACGAGCATTTCCTGCTGCCCCATGCCTACCCTTGCGTGTACCTCGGCCACCTGGCCCTGGACTGGCGACGCTTGCGCTTCGAACCAAACGCCTGACGCCGTGATCTGAACAGAAGGTGCCTCGTTCGGCGACGGCGCCCGGGCTTTGCTTGTGCAACCGTGCTTGGCGGCGCGGAACCTCCGGCTTTCCCCGGCGGTCTGCTAGCGCGTCAAAGTGGAGGAGACCCAGAATGACAATCACAAAACGGGTAAGGCGCCTGGCGGCCGTGCTGGTGCTGGCGCAGTTGGGCGTGGTGGCCGAGGTGCCTTTGGCGCAGGCGGCGATGGTGGGCACCGGCGAGGTGCTGCAGGCGCAACAGCAGCACGTCGACCGCGAACAGCTGCTGCGCATGCTCGATGACCAGGGTGTGCAGAAGAAGCTGCAATCCATGGGCGTGGAGCGCAGCCAGGTCGAGCAGCGCATCAAGAGCCTGTCCAACGAGGAGCTGGCGCAGTTCAACCAGCAACTGGACCAGGCGCCGGCCGGTGGCATCATCGGCATCATCATCCTGTTCCTGCTGATCTTCATCATCACCGACATGCTCTGCATCACGCATATCTTCACCTTCGTGCGGTGCCAGCGTTGAGGCACGCCGCCGCTGCCGTGGCCCTGGCCGCGCTGCTGCTCGGCGGCTGCGCCACGGCGCCGCGGCTGCCGGCGGAGGTCGACGCGCTGCCACGGCGCGTCGAGCTTTCCGCGGTGCAGTTCTTCCCGCAGCAGCAATACCAGTGCGGCCCGGCGGCGCTCGCCACCGTGCTCAACCAGCGCGGCGTGCGGGTGACGCCGAACCAGTTGAAGGAACGGGTGTTCCTGCCGCAGCGCCAGGGCAGCCTGCAGGTCGAGCTGGTGGCCGCGGCGCGCGAGCGGGGCCTGCTGGTCTACCCGCTGCGCCCGCGCCTGGAGGACGTGCTCAAGGAAGTGGCCGCCGGCAACCCGGTGCTGGTGCTGCAGAACAACGGCCTGGACTGGTTGCCGATGTGGCATTACGCCGTGGTGGTCGGCTACGACCGCGACCGCCACGAACTGGTGCTGCGCTCCGGCATCACCCAGCGCCTGGTGATCGACTTCACCGCGTTCGACGTCACCTGGCGGCGCAGCGGGCGCTGGGCGGTGCTGACGCTGCCGGCCGACCGGCTGCCGGCCAGCGTCGAACCGACACGCTGGCTGCGCGCGGCCCACGACCTGGAGGAAACCGGGCAACAGGCCCTGGCCGACCAGGCCTACCGCACCGCCACCCGGGCCTGGCCGCAGGAGCCGCTGGGCTGGTTCGCCCTGGCCAACGCCCGCTACGCCGCCGGCGACCTGGGCGAGGCCGAAGCGGCGCTGCGCCACAGCGTGGCCGCGCGGCCGGACTTCGCCGCCGCCTGGTACAACCTGGCCAACGTCATGGCCGAACGCGGCTGCGCCGAGCAGGCCCGCGCCCCGGCGAGTTGCGCGCACCAGCTGGCGCCGACGGATGCGCGTTTCCTCCAGGCGCCCCAGGCGGCACCGGTGGCTGCCGGGCAATGCAGCGCCGCGCCGACCTGCCCCGTGCGCTGAGGCGTAGCGGGGCATTTTCTTTGAACCGCTGCGCTTGGCCGCCGGCCTAAGTTGCATCCCTTGATGAGGTGCAACCCATGGCCAGCGACAAGCAGCAGCCGGTACGCGATGCCGCCGGCAAGGGCGATACCGCGGACGATCTTTCCGCCGAGGAGCGCCGCAAGGTCGAGAAGGCCCAGCCGCCCCGGGCGCTGGTGCTGCATGAGGTGATCCGCCTGCAGGGCAACCACGAGTTGGAGCGCACCCTGGCGGCGCTCTGGTGGTCGGCCCTGGCCGCCGGGCTGACCATCGGCCTGTCGCTGATGGCCATGGGGCTGTTCCGCGCCAGGCTGCCGGAGCACGACAGCGCGGCCATCGTCACCAGCCTGGGCTACCCGGTGGGCTTCCTCGCCATCATCCTCGCCCGCCAGCAGCTGTTCACCGAGAACACCCTCACCGCGGTGCTGCCGCTGATGAGCGAGCCGACCCTGCGCAAGGCGGGGCAACTGCTGCGCCTGTGGGGCGTGGTGCTGCTGGGCAACGTCGCCGGCGCGTTGCTGTTCGCCTACGCCATGCTGCACCTGCCGATCTTCGATGCGAAGACCGACCAGGCCTTCCTCGAGATCGGCCGCGAAGTCATGGAGAACGACGGCTGGCAGATGTTCTCCCGCGGCATCGTCTCCGGCTGGATGATCGCCACCATGGTCTGGCTGGTACCGGCGGCGGAGGGCGCCAAGGTGTGGATCATCATCCTGGTCACCTACCTGATGTCGCTGGGCAGCTTCAGCCACATCGTGGTCGGCACCTGCGAGGTCGGCTACCTGATGTGGGCCGGCGAGCTGGGCTGGAAGGCCTTCCTGCTGGACTTCGCGCTGCCGACGCTGGCCGGCAACATCGTCGGCGGCAGCCTGATCTTCGCCCTGATCAGCCACGCGCAGATCCGCAGCGACAGCGGCGCGCCAACGAAAACGGCGCCCTAGGGCGCCGTTTTCGTCGTTCGCAGGGCGGGTTACACGCCCAGCTTGTCGCGCAGGTTGTAGTACCAGGCGCCGATCGCGGAGAACGGCACCTGGAACATGCGCCCGCCCGGGAAGGGGTAGTGCGGCAGGTCGGCGAAGGCGTCGAAACGCTCGGCCTGGCCGCGCAGGGCCTCGGCCAGCACCTTGCCGGCCAGGTGCGTGTAGGTGACGCCGTGGCCGCTGCAACCCTGGGAGTAGTAGATGTTGTCGCCGATCCGGCCGACCTGCGGCAGGCGCGAGAGGGTCAGCAGGAAGTTGCCGGTCCAGGCGAAGTCGATCTTCACGTTCTTCAGCTGCGGGAACACCTTGAGCATCTTCGGACGGATGATCGCCTCGATGTTCGACGGATCGCGGGCACCGTAGACCACGCCGCCACCGAAGATCAGGCGCTTGTCGCTGGTCAGGCGGTAGTAGTCGAGCAGGTAGTTGCAGTCCTCGACGCAGTAGTCCTGGGGCAGCAGGGCCTTGGCCAGCTCGTCGCCCAGCGGCTCGGTGGTGATCACCTGGGTGCCGCAGGGCATGGACTTGGAGGCCAGCTCAGGGACCAGGCCGCCGAGGTAGGCGTTGCCGGCGACCACCACGAACTTGGCCTTCACCCGGCCTTGCGGGGTGTGCACCACCGGGTTGGCGCCACGCTCGATCTTCACCGCCGGGGACTGCTCGTGGATCACGCCGCCGAGGGATTCCACCGCCGCGGCTTCGCCCAGGGCGAGGTTCAGCGGGTGGATGTGGCCGCCGCTCATGTCGAGCATGCCGCCGACGTAGCTGTCGGTGGCCACGACTTCGCGGATGCGCTTGGCGTCCATCAGCTCCAGCTGGGTGTGGCCGAAGCGCTCCCAGAGCTTCTTCTGCGACTCCAGGTGGCCCATCTGCTTGGCGCTGAGGGCGGCGAACACGCCACCGTCCTTCAGGTCGCACTGGATGTCGTACTTGGCGATGCGCTCACGGATGATGCGGCCGCCCTCGAAGGCCATCTGGCCGAGCAGTTGCGCCTGTTTCGGGCCGACGGTGCGTTCGATGACGTCGATGTCGCGGCTGTAGCTGTTGACGATCTGGCCACCGTTGCGGCCGGATGCGCCGAAGCCGACCTTGGCGGCTTCCAGCACGGTCACCTTGAAGCCGTTCTCCAGCAGGAAGAGGGCGGTGGACAGGCCGGTGTAGCCCGCGCCGATGATGCACACGTCGGTTTCGGTCTCGCCCTTGAGTTCGGGGCGCGCAGGGACCGGATTGGCCGAGGCTGCATAGTAGGAAGTGGGATAAGAAGTGTGCGGCATATTGCACCTGTGTTTGTTATTTTTTACGAGATGGGCTGATGCTACCCGAGTCGAAATCACTCGGCTAGTGGCCGTGCAAAATTTTTTACGCAAGGACGAACATAAAAAAATTCCCTTTTTCAGGGGGTTAGCGAAAAAATGCTTGACGGTTCAACGCCTTCGCGTAGAATGCGCCCCCATCGCTAGGCACATAGCTCAGTTGGTTAGAGCACCACCTTGACATGGTGGGGGTCGTTGGTTCGAGTCCAATTGTGCCTACCAAATTCCCGCTTCGGCGGTAGCGAGAGGGCGATCTTAAGCGGTCGCCCTTTTCTTTAGGCACATAGCTCAGCTGGTTAGAGCACCACCTTGACATGGTGGGGGTCGTTGGTTCGAGTCCAATTGTGCCTACCAATTCACCGCTTCGGCGGTAGCAGAAAGGGCGATCCGAGAGGGTCGCCTTTTTTGTTTGCGCGCGATTTGGGCTGATCGCGGACGGAGTCCGCTCCTGCCGCATGAGCGAGCATGGCTTTTCGTAGGATGGTGTTGAGCGGAGCGATACCCATCAGCGCAACCGCATGGGTTTCGCAAGCTCAACCCATCCTACGAAAAGCACCTCGGCGCGGCCCGCAGGGAAGCGCGGGCGTAGGAGCGGACTCCGTCCGCGATTGGATTCACCGGCCGCGCCGGGCGCCCCTGCGTGCTCAGCGGCGCTCGAAGCCGGGCCCGCCGCCATGGCCGCCACCGCCGTGTCCGCCACCTCCCGGCCCGCCGAAGGGCGGGAAGAACGGCCAGCAGCCGGAGAGCGAGACGAGGGCGAGCAGCAGGGCGACTTTGGTCAATCTGGAAAGCATGGCGACACCAGGGTTGGAAAAATGGGCGCAAAGTAGACACGCCCGCGGCGCGGGTGTCCCGAGAAACCTGGTATCGGCAGGGTAAGGTTTGTATCGGCGCCGATGCGTTCGTCCGGCGGCTCAGGCGGCGCTGGCGCTGTGCCTGAGGCCGGGGATCAGGGCGCGCAGTGCATGGCAGGGCAGTGGACGGCCGGTGAAGTAGCCCTGCGCCAGGTGGCGGCCGGGTGCCGCTCCGGGGTGGTGACTGGTAGGTCAGGGGCAGTTCGCCGAATTGCAGCGCGCGGCTGGGTGTCCACCACGCAGAGCACGCCCAGGGCGCGGCCGCTGGTGTCCTTGGATTTTTCGCTGCGCATCACGTATTCCCTCGTGGGCGTTGTCGGTCCCTGGCGTTGCGGGCGCATCGAGCGACGAATTGCCGGCCGGGGTTCAGCAGCCAATCGACGGCAATCGGTGTAGTTTGTCCGGCAAAAGTGCGGTGGCGTTTCGTGGCTACTGCTGGTCGGGAAGTGCGGGAGGCGTGGCATGAGTGGTGGGTGGGGCTGGGGGCTCGGGGTGTTTCTGCTGTGCGCGGCGAGTGGGTTGGCAACGGCCGCCGGGCTGGCGGAATGGCCGGAGGGCTGGCAGGTGACGCGTTCGCCCGAGGCGCCGGACGACGCTGCGGCGCTGCGCCGCGAGCGCGGCGTCAAGCTGGCGGCGGATGGCTCCCAGGCGCTGGTGGTGGAAATCACCCGCAGCCGCCTGGCCGAGGTGAAGGATGTGGATCTGCAGCGGGTGATCCTGCAGATGCGCAAGTCGCTGCAGGTCGACTTCCTGCGCCAGGGCTTCCAGGCGGCCTGCAGCAAGCCGCGGCAAGCTTCCCTTGGGGGCTTGGACGGCCTGGAGCTGGTCTGCTCGATCAGCCAGAACGGCAACGAGGCCATGAAGCAGGGTGTGCAGGTGGCGCTGGGCAAGGAGGCGGCCTATTCGCTGACCTATGCCGCGCCGGCGGCGGATTACCCGCAGCGACTTGCCGAGGTGGCGGCGCTCAAGGCTGGCCTGCGCCTGGAGTGAGCGGGCCGGAAATGAAAAAGCCCCGCATTCGCGGGGCTTTTCGTCGGGTGCCGGTCAGGCGGCCAGGGTGCTCTGCACGCGGGCGATGACGGCCTGCAGCGGCTCTGCGGCCTGGTACTGCTGCGGATAGAGACGTTCGCTATGGCAGGCGACGCCGTATTCGTCCACCAGGGCGAAACTGAAGCTGTCTTTGCGCGGTGCCAGGATGATGCAGTTGAGCGGGGCGAAAGCTGCCTTGAGGGTGCCGATCGCCTCCTGGATCTGAGTGCTTTTTTTCATATTGTCTTTCTTCCAAATAGTCACGGTCTTATGACCGCGTGAAACGTAAAAAACTCCGGTCGAACGCAGAATGCGTGATATCCATGACCGGAATGTGGCAGCGAATGAAAACTCGAAGAGGTCTTTCGAGGGCGCCATGGCGGGAGAATACGCCAACCCCCGAAGTTCGGGCTTGCCAAATATGTAAGGACGATTTGCTGCGCCTTGAGGGGCGCGCTGGATGCGCCTGCCAGTGACTGGCTGCTGGCCGTGGCCCTGTGTGTCCCGGCTGCTGCGCTCTGGTTGGGGTGGGCGGCGACGGGAGGGGCGACCTGAAGTTCATGACTCGCGGGCAGCATTATCCGGATGCTGGGCGGGTCTTTCAAGTGCGGATCGTCAGAGGATGTTTCCGAGGAGCTTCCCGCGGCGGCGTCGGCCGCCGCGGGGCGGGCATCACTTCTGCAGCCAGGACTCCACGGTCTCGGCGCTGTACTGCTGTTTCCAGGCCTTCAGGGTCTTGTGGTTGCCACCCTTGGTTTCCACCACTTCGCCGTTGTTCGGGTTCTTGTACACCTTCAACTGGCGGCTGCGGCGCGGGGCGCTGGCGGCCGGCGCGGCGGCGGCGTTGTTGGCGGTGCCCTGCGGGTCGAGGATGTCGATGACGTTGCGCAGGTTCATGCCGTATTCGTCCATCAGGGCCTGCAGCTGATCCTTGAATTCCAGTTCCTTCTTCAGGGAGCTGTCGTTCTTCAGCTTTTCCAGCAGGGCCAGTTGTTCTTTGAGCAGGCGTTCGGCTTCACGGAATTCCGCGAGTTTGGACATGTTTGCACTCCAGGGCAGGTCATTCCGAAACGGATATCGGTGCGCAGCTATTCGGCGACCATTGTGTTCGGAAAGTTATGTGGGCGGCGAATTATTAATTTAAATAAGCGGGCGATGCAATAATTAATCTTCGATAAGGTGTTTTTCACGGCATTGCAAAGGTCCTTCCGAATGTGTGGCTTTATCGCCATGCCGCGAATCGCGGATAATCGTCTCCCATCAACTAGATGGCGGTTCGCCATGGGGATCGCCGATATCTTGCGTGCGCCATGGGATAGGGGATGTAGATGCTTTCGAATGTCCAGTCGTATTCACTCAATGGACATGAACTGGCCTGCCTGGTGGAAGGGGAGGGGGTGCCGCTGGTATTGGTGCACGGCTCGCTTTGCGATTACCGCTACTGGCAATGGCAATTGCGCGGTTTGGGCGAGCGCTATCGTCTGCTGGCGCCCAGTCTTCGACATTATTATCCGCAGCGCTGGAATGGCGAGGGCGCGGACTTCACTACCGCGCAACATGTCGAGGACCTGCTCGCGCTGATCGACATGCAGGGCGAGCCGGTACACCTGCTGGGGCATTCGCGCGGCGGCAATATCTGCCTGCGGCTGGCGCTGGAGGCGCCCGGGCGCCTGCGTTCGCTGGTGCTGTGCGACCCCGGCGGGGATTTCGCCGCCGACCTGTTCCAGGCGGCCGGCGTGCCCGTGCCGGCGGCGCCGGCCGAGCGCAACCGTTTCCGCGAGCAGGCGCTGCAACTGATCCGCCAGGGCGAGGTCGAGGCGGGCCTGGAGCTGTTCGTCGACACCGTCAGCGGGCCGGGGGTCTGGCGGCGTTCCTCGCGGCACTTCCGCGACATGGCCACCGATAACGCCATGACGCTGATCGGCCAGGTCGCCGATCGGCCGGAGCCGCTCGGGCGCGCGCGCCTGGCCACGTTGGCAGCGCCGACCCTGCTGCTGCGCGGCGAACTCAGCCCCGAGCCCTTCCCGCAGGTGGTCCAGGCCCTGGCGCAGACGCTGCCGGACGTGCGCAGCCAAGTCATCGCCGGCGCTTCCCACGGCATGAACGCCACGCGCCCGGCCGCTTTCAATCGCGCCGTGCTGGAGTTCATCGACGCGCACTGATGCCGCTCGTCAGTTGCCTCCACATGCAGTACCATGGCGACCTGCCCCGCTCGTCGGGGCTTCGTTCGTTTTTCTTCCAGTGATCTCCGTCCGCGCGCGCAAGCGCAGGGTGCCGAAAAGGCGCCTGCCACTGTGAGGCAGGCCTGCCCGGCGGGCGACGCTTACTGGCACATCCCAACCCATGTGGCCTTTCGTAGGGGTCACCACTAGGAGAGGAGGCGCCATGCCCATCATTACTCTTCCCGACGGTAGTCAGCGGTCCTTCGATCACCCGGTCAGCGTGGCCGAGGTGGCGCAATCCATTGGTGCGGGCCTGGCCAAGGCCACCGTGGCCGGCAAGGTCAACGGCAAGCTGGTCGATGCTTGCGACAAGATCGAACACGACGCGACCCTGCAGATCATCACCCCGAAGGACGAGGAAGGGCTGGAAATCATCCGCCACTCCTGCGCGCACCTGGTCGGCCATGCGGTCAAGCAGCTGTACCCGAGCGCGAAGATGGTCATCGGCCCGGTAATCGACGAAGGCTTCTATTACGACATCTCCTTCGAGCGCCCCTTCACCCCTGAAGACATGGCGGCGATCGAGAAGCGCATGGCCGAGCTGATCGATAAGGACTACGACGTCATCAAGAAGATGACCCCGCGTGCCGAAGTCATCGAGGTGTTCAAGTCCCGCGGCGAGGACTACAAGCTGCGCCTGGTCGAGGATATGCCCGACGAGAAGGCGATGGGCCTGTACTACCACGAAGAGTACGTGGACATGTGCCGCGGCCCGCACGTGCCCAACACCCGCTTCCTCAAGGCCTTCAAGCTGACCAAGATTTCCGGCGCCTACTGGCGCGGCGACTCGAAGAACGAGCAGCTGCAGCGCATCTACGGCACCGCCTGGGCCGACAAGAAGCAGCTGGCCGCCTACGTCCAGCGCATCGAAGAGGCCGAGAAGCGCGACCACCGCCGCATCGGCAAGCAGTTGGACCTGTTCCACCTGCAGGAAGAAGCGCCGGGCATGGTGTTCTGGCACCCCAACGGCTGGACCGTCTACCAGGTGCTCGAGCAGTACATGCGCAAGGTGCAGCGCGAGCACGGCTACGTCGAGGTGCGCACCCCGCAGGTGGTCGACCGCATCCTCTGGGAGCGTTCGGGCCACTGGTCGAACTACGCCGAGAACATGTTCACCACTTCGTCGGAAAGTCGCGACTTCGCGGTCAAGCCGATGAACTGCCCGTGCCACGTGCAGATCTTCAACCAGGGCCTGAAGTCCTACCGCGACCTGCCGCTGCGCCTGGCCGAGTTCGGCGCCTGCCACCGCAACGAGCCCTCGGGCGCGCTGCACGGCATCATGCGCGTGCGCGGCTTCACCCAGGACGATGCGCACATCTTCTGCACCGAGGACCAGGTGAAGAAGGAAGCGGCCGACTTCATCAAGCTGACCCTGCAGGTCTACGCCGACTTCGGCTTCTCCGACATCTCCATGAAGCTGTCCACCCGTCCGGCCAAGCGCGTGGGCTCCGAAGAGCTGTGGGATCGCGCCGAAGGCGCGCTGGCCGATGCGCTCAACGAATCCGGCCTGGAGTGGGAATACCAGCCGGGCGAGGGCGCCTTCTACGGCCCGAAGATCGAGTTCACCCTGAAGGACTGCCTGGGCCGTAACTGGCAGTGCGGCACCCTGCAGTACGACCCGAACCTGCCGGAGCGCCTGGACGCCAGCTACATCGCCGAGGACAACAACCGCAAGCGCCCGGTCATGCTGCACCGCGCCATCCTCGGTTCCTTCGAGCGCTTCATCGGCATGCTGATCGAGCACTACGCCGGCCTGTTCCCGGCCTGGCTGGCGCCGACCCAGGCGGTGGTCATGAACATCACCGACAAGCAGGCCGATTTCGCCGAGGAAGTGGTCCGTACGCTCGAGGAAAGCGGATTCCGTGCCAAGTCCGACTTGAGAAACGAGAAAATCGGCTTTAAAATCCGCGAGCATACTTTGCTCAAGGTTCCCTATCTCCTGGTTATTGGAGACAGGGAGGTTGAATCGAAGGCCGTCGCCGTACGTACGCGCGAAGGGGAAGACCTCGGCTCGATGCCGCTTTCCCAGTTCGTCGAGCTGTTGACTCGGGCGGTTTCCCGGCGTGGTCGCCAAGACTCGGAGTAATCATTATTAAGCGTGAAATGAGACAGGATAAGCGGGCTCTCCCGAAACCACCGATCAACGAGAACATCACCGCACGCGAAGTGCGTCTGATCGGTGCCGACGGTCAGCAGATCGGCGTAGTGACCCTTGATGAGGCGCTGCGCCACGCCGACGAGGCCAAGCTGGACCTGGTTGAAATCTCTGCCGATGCGGCGCCTCCTGTCTGCCGCATCATGGATTACGGCAAGCACCTGTTCGAGAAGAAGAAGCAGGCGGCTGCGGCGAAGAAAAACCAGCACCAGCAACAGATCAAAGAAATCAAGTTTCGTCCAGGGACGGAAGAAGGGGATTACCAGGTAAAACTACGCAACCTGGTACGTTTCCTTAGTGAAGGGGACAAGGCCAAGGTATCCCTGCGATTCCGTGGTCGTGAGATGGCCCACCAGGAGCTGGGCATGGAGCTGTTGAAGCGGGTCGAGACCGACCTCGCCGAATACGGCACCGTGGAACAGCATCCTAAGCTGGAAGGACGCCAGCTGATGATGGTCATCGCTCCCAAGAAGCGTAAATAACCTCCCGGGCACTGGCAGGCCTGATGGTTATCAGTTGTTAACGAATGCGGAGTACTAAACATGCCAAAGATGAAAACCAAGAGTGGCGCCAAGAAGCGCTTCAAAGTGACTGCTGGTGGCATCAAGCACAAGCACGCTTTCAAGAGCCACATCCTGACCAAAATGACCACCAAGCGTAAGCGTCAGCTGCGCGGCACCTCGATGCTCGCTGCTTCCGACGTTCGCCGTGTAGAACGCTCCCTGCGTCTGCGTTGATTTCTGGTAGAGGATAGATAAATGGCTCGTGTTAAGCGTGGCGTGATTGCCCGTCGTCGTCACAAGAAGATTCTGAAACTCGCCAAAGGCTACTACGGTGCGCGTTCCCGCGTGTTCCGCGTTGCCAAGCAGGCGGTGATCAAGGCCGGCCAATACGCCTACCGTGACCGTCGTCAGCGCAAGCGTCAGTTCCGCGCCCTGTGGATCGCCCGTATCAACGCTGGTGCTCGTCAGAACGGTCTGTCCTACAGCCGTCTGATCGCCGGCCTGAAAAAGGCGGCCATCGAGATCGACCGTAAGGTCCTGGCCGATCTGGCTGTGAACGAAAAAGCGGCGTTTACCGCGATTGTCGAAAAAGCGAAGGCAAGCTTGGCTTAAGCCCTAAGACAATCACCGGATTTTTATCCGGGACGTAACGTCACCGATAGGGGAAGAGCCTAACCGCTCTTCCCCTATTTCGTATCTGGAGTTGGTACATGGAAAACCTGGACGCGCTGGTCTCCCAAGCCCTGGAGGCTGTGCGACATACCGAAGACGTCAATGCCCTGGAACAGATCCGGGTTCACTATCTTGGCAAGAAAGGCGAGCTGACCCAGGTGATGAAGACCCTGGGCGACCTGCCGGCCGAGGAGCGCCCCAAGGTGGGTGCGCTGATCAACGTTGCCAAGGAAAAGGTCCAGGAGGCGCTCAACGCCCGCAAGACCGACCTGGAAGGCGCCGCGCTGGCGGCGAAGCTGGCGGCCGAACGCGTCGACGTGACCCTGCCGGGCCGCGGCCAGACCTCCGGTGGCCTGCATCCGGTGACCCGTACCAAGGAACGCATCGAGCAATGCTTCACCCGCATCGGCTATGAAGTGGCCGAGGGCCCGGAAGTCGAAGACGACTACCACAACTTCGAAGCGCTCAACATCCCCGGCCACCACCCGGCGCGGGCGATGCACGACACCTTCTACTTCAACGCGAACATGCTGCTGCGCACCCACACCTCGCCGGTACAGGTGCGCACCATGGAGAGCCAGCGCCCGCCGATCCGCATCGTCTGCCCCGGCCGCGTGTACCGCTGCGACTCCGACCTGACCCACTCGCCGATGTTCCACCAGGTCGAAGGCCTGCTGATCGACGAAGACGTCAGCTTCGCCGACCTCAAGGGCACCATCGAGGAGTTCCTGCGCGCCTTCTTCGAGAAGGAGTTCTCGGTGCGCTTCCGCCCGTCGTTCTTCCCCTTCACCGAGCCTTCGGCGGAAGTCGACATCCAGTGCGTGCTGTGCAGCGGCAAGGGCTGCCGCGTGTGCAAGCAGACCGGCTGGCTGGAAGTCATGGGCTGCGGCATGGTGCACCCCAACGTGCTGCGCATGTCCGGCATCGACCCGGAGAAATACCAGGGCTTCGCCTTTGGCATGGGCATCGAACGCCTGGCCATGCTGCGCTACGGCGTCAACGACTTGCGCCTGTTCTTCGACAACGACCTGCGCTTCCTCGGGCAATTCCGCTAGGCCGCGTGCGACGTCAACGAATTCTTAGGAGAACAGGATGAAATTCAGTGAACAATGGCTGCGGAGCTGGGTGAATCCGCAGGTTTCCCGCGACGAGCTGGTGGCTCGTCTGTCCATGGCCGGCCTCGAGGTCGATGCCGTGATCCCCGTCGCCGGCGCCTTCAGCGGCGTGGTGGTGGGCGAGGTGCTGAGCACCGAACAACACCCGGACGCCGACAAGCTGCGCGTCTGCCAGGTCAGCAACGGCAGCGAGACCTTCCAGGTCGTCTGCGGCGCGCCCAACGTGCGCCCGGGCCTGAAGATCCCCTTCGCCATGATCGGCGCCGAACTGCCGGGCGACTTCAAGATCAAGAAGGCCAAGCTGCGCGGCGTCGAGTCCAACGGCATGCTGTGCTCGGCCAAAGAGCTGGAAATCAGCGACGACAACGCCGGCCTGATGGAACTGGCTGCCGACGCCCCGGTGGGCGCGAGCATCCGCGACTACCTGGAGCTGGACGACGCCTCCATCGAAATCGGCCTGACCCCCAACCGCGGCGACTGCCTGTCGCTGACCGGCCTGGCTCGCGAAGTGGGCGCGCTGTACTCGGCGCCGGTCACTTTCGTCGATGTGAAGCCGGTCGCCCCCGGCATCGATGACGTCCGTCCCATCGAGCTGCTGGCGCCCAGCGCCTGCCCGCGCTACCTGGGCCGCGTTATCCGCAACGTCGACCTGAGCAAGCCGACGCCGCTATGGATGGTCGAGCGCCTGCGCCGTTCCGACATCCGCAGCATCGACGCCGCAGTGGACATCACCAACTACGTGATGCTGGAGCTGGGCCAGCCGATGCATGCCTTCGACCTCGACGAGATCAAGGGCGGCATCCGCGTGCGCATGGCCGAAGAGGGCGAGAAGCTGGTGCTGCTGGACGGCCAGGAAGTCGCCCTGCGTACCGACACCCTGGTCATCGCCGACCACGAACGCGCCCTGGCCATGGCCGGCGTGATGGGCGGCGAGCACAGCGGCGTCAGCGCCAAGACCCGTGACCTGTTCCTGGAAAGTGCCTTCTTCGACAACATCGCTGTTGCCGGCAAGGCTCGTTCCTACGGCCTGCACACCGACGCCTCGCACCGCTACGAGCGTGGCGTGGACTTCCAACTGGCCCGCCGCGCCATGGAGCGCGCCACCGAACTGCTGCTGCAGATCGTCGGCGGCGAAGCCGGTCCGGTGGTCGAGCAGGTCAGCCAGGCACACCTGCCCAAGGTCGAGCCGGTGGTGCTGCGCATCGAGCGCGTCACCCAGATGCTCGGCATGGAAATGGACGCTGCGGAAATCGAGCGCCTGCTCACCGCGCTGGAGTTCCAGGTGCAAGCCGATGGGGAAGGGCGCTGGAAGGTCGGCGTGCCGAGCCACCGCTTCGACGTTTCCCTGGAAGTCGACCTGATCGAGGAGCTGGGCCGCCTGTACGGCTACAACCGCCTGCCGGTGCGCTACCCGCAGGCGCGCCTGGCGCCCAACACCAAGTCGGAAACCCAGGCCGAGCTGCCGGCGCTGCGCCGCCTGCTGGTCGCTCGCGACTACCAGGAAGCTATCACCTACAGCTTCATCGATCCCAAGCTGTTCGAACTGTTCAGCCCGGGCGTGCAGCCGCTGATGCTGGCCAACCCGATCTCCGCCGACATGGCCGCCATGCGCGCCTCGCTGTGGCCGGGCCTGGTCAAGGCGCTGCAGCACAACCTGAACCGCCAGCAGACCCGCGTGCGCCTGTTCGAGAGCGGCCTGCGCTTCGTCGGCCAGCTCGAGGGCCTGCAGCAGGAAAACATGCTGGCCGGCGTCATCTGCGGCAGCCGCGAGCCGGAAGGCTGGAGCAACGTGCGCGAAGGCGTCGACTTCTTCGACATCAAGGCCGACGTCGAAGCGCTGCTGGCCAGCGCCAGCGCCGCCGATGCCTTCGCCTTCGTCCCCGGCGAACACCCGGCGCTGCACCCGGGCCAGACCGCCCGTGTCGAGCGCGACGGCGAGCTGGTCGGCTACGTCGGCGCCCTGCACCCGGAACTGGCCAAGGCCTTGGACCTCGATCGCCCGGTCTACCTGTTCGAGCTGGTGCTGGGCGAACTGGTCCGCGGCCGCCTGCCGAAGTTCAGCGAACTGTCGCGTTTCCCCGAGGTGCGCCGCGACCTGGCGCTGGTGGTCAACCGCGATATTCCAGCCGAATCCGTCCTGTCGACCATCCGCGAAGAGGCCGGCGAATTCCTGACCGACCTCAGGCTGTTTGATGTCTATCAGGGTAAAGGTATTGATCCGCTTGGAAAAAGCTTGGCCGTCGGCTTGACCTGGCAGCATCCATCACGCACTCTTAACGATGACGAGGTGAACGCGACTACGCAGAAAATCGTCGCCTCGCTGGAGCAAAGGTTCAACGCCACGTTAAGGAAGTAGCGTATGGGGGCTCTGACGAAAGCTGAGATTGCCGAACGTCTGTATGAAGAGCTGGGCCTGAACAAACGGGAAGCCAAGGAACTGGTGGAACTCTTCTTCGAAGAGATCCGCCAGGCGCTGGAGCACAACGAACAGGTGAAACTGTCCGGTTTCGGCAATTTCGACCTGCGCGACAAACGCCAGCGCCCGGGTCGCAACCCGAAGACGGGAGAGGAAATCCCGATCACGGCTCGCCGCGTCGTCACCTTTCGTCCAGGCCAGAAACTGAAAGCCAGGGTTGAGGCTTATGCTGGAACCAAGTCATAACGACGAACTGCCCCCCATTCCGGGCAAGCGCTACTTCACCATCGGTGAAGTGAGTGATTTGTGCGCAGTGAAACCGCACGTGCTGCGGTATTGGGAACAGGAGTTCCCGCAGCTCAACCCGGTCAAGCGCCGCGGCAACCGCCGGTACTATCAGCGCCAGGACGTGCTGATGATCCGCCAGATCCGCGCGCTCCTGTACGACCAGGGCTTCACCATCGGCGGGGCGCGCCAGCGCCTCTCCGGCGACGAAGCCCGCGAAGACATCACCCAGTACAAGCAACTCATCCGCCAGATGATCGCGGAACTGGAAGACGTTCTTCACGTGCTGCGCAAGTAGCTGAAAAAAATGAAAAAAGTGCTTTGCCGAAAGAAAACCTTACGGTATAGTGCGATCCGCCAACCGGGTAACCGGAAGGCAACGTCGGGGCGTAGCGCAGCCTGGTAGCGCACTTGCATGGGGTGCAAGGGGTCGAGTGTTCGAATCACTCCGTCCCGACCAAAAATCCCAAACGGCTCAAGCACTTACAGTGCTTGGGCCGTTTTCATTTCCGGTCCCGCGCAAAACTGGCGCAAAATGCGCGCAAAACTACCGGGCGAATTCGCTGATATCCAAGTCCGGAATCGCGTCTGCCCAGACCACTTCCTCGTGGTCGCGCTGATAGTTTTTCGTCATCTCCTCGCTGGCGTGGCCGGCGATTTTCTGCCCATCCTTTCCGGCTTTCTTGTACAGGTGCAGCGACAGCGCCCTGACCTCATGGAAGCCCGGCATTTCCTCTTCACTCCACCCCGCATAGCAGCCTGCCGCATCCCTGGCATCCTTGAAGGCCCTGGTCAGATAGCGCTCCTCGATCTTCGTCCAGTGCTCCTTCTGCTCCGCCTGCTTTTGCTTTTTCCGTTCTGGCCGGCGGTGAATCAGGAAGGGGGACGGGATGTTGTCCCGGCACCTGCTGAGCACGGTCTGGAGCTCGGGCGTCACCCGGAAGCGAATCCAGGCCGCGTCGCTGGCCTTGGCCGTCTTCTGCTGGACAACGTACAGAAACCCGTCGCGAACGTCGTCGAATCGCATGGCCAGGATGTCGGTCCGGCGCTGGGCGGTGATCAGCGCCAGGTCGATCGCGTTCTGCAGCCAGGCTGGCGCCTTCTCGCGAATTGCCCGCAGCCCCTCTATGGTATGCCGCTTGCGCTGCTTCTTCTCGATCTTCGGAATGGTGCAGATAGCTGGGTTGTCCGGGCACAGGCCTTTCGCCACGGCGTGGTTGAATATGTCTACCAGAAGCGCCCGGGCCTGGTTTGCTGCCCGGGGCGTCAGGCTATCGAGCAGGTCAGCGATCATGCGGATGGTGATCTCGTTGACCGCCTGGGTGGGCCAGGCCTTCCGGAATTGCCGGAACCGTACTTCGTACAGATCGAGCGTACCCTTCGCCAGTTCGCGCGGCGGGAGGATTTTCTCCTTGTAGTGGTCGAGGAAGTCGACGAACAGATCGGTGGATCCGCCTTTCACCTTGGACACTAGGTCAGCCCCGCCAATGAACTCCATGTTCAACTGCTTGGCCGCGTTGATTGCCTTGGCCCGGTCGGCGCCAAAGGGGAACCACTTTCCATCCGTCGGCCTTCTGTAGCGGTAGGTCCCGCGCCTGGAGTCCAGGTAGAGGTTCTCGGGGAGCCCCTTGTTGGCCTTGTTCCGTGGGCGAGGCGACATCACGCTGCTCCTCGAAGGACCATGGCGACCAGGTCGTTGCTGGTCGACTTGCTGAACGCCGTCCAGTCGACGAACCAGAGTTTGCCGATCCGCTCGCCCGGGAGAATGCCGTCCCTGAGCTGATTGCGGATTGCCTGGCCGGACAATGGTGTTCCGTTGGTGCCCCAGCGGCGCCGCTGGAACTCGCTGATCTTGATGAGTTCTTTTCGCATAGCAATGCCTCAATGCGCCGGCGTACCGGCGCCGCATGAGTTAGGTGTTGGGTTCGGCGAGGCTCTTCAGCAACGTCTGGAGTTGGCGCACCTTCTCCAGATTGGCGGCGTTCGCCTCCAGCCCCTGCTCGATCGTCAGGGCGGCTTCCTCGACGCGCGCCGCCAGCGCCTGGACCTTCGCCGAGAACTCCTCGCCCAGCGTCTTCAACTGGCTGGCCAGGTCGCCGAGCAGTTCGATGGGGCTGGCGCTGGTGTTGCCGGCCTTCGCTGCTGGCTTGATGCTGGTGACGATCCGGGGCATGGGTTGGTCCTTCTGCTGGGGTGGGGTTCTGACCTCGGTGCGCAGGAACATCTGGCGGTCGACTTCGCGGACCAGACCGGCGTCCTTCAGGTCGTTCAAGCAGGCGCGGATCACCGACAGCTCCGCGCTGCTGTGGCCGCTGGCCGTCAGGGCGCCCTTGATCTGCAGGGGCGACCAGGGCGATTGGATCGGCACCACGTCGTAGACCTTGCGCGCCACCCCGGTCTGCGCCTTGAGCAAGGCCTGTTGCCTGGCCGGCGTCATAGGCTGCACCCCCACTGCATGGCGGCGAACGCTGGGAACAGCGGCACGGCAATGGCCGCGCCGATGGTGGCCAGGCCGAGCAAGACGATGCTGGAGGTGATGAGCAAGGCCCTACGCATGGCCACCCCCTTCCGGCACGCGGCGCTGAATCGCTTTCTCATACAGCCGGGCAGCTGCCCGGCGGCGTTGCTGAACTTCGGTGCTGTCAGGGTTATAGTTCGGGCCGAGGTAGTCCTTGGGTGACTTCTCCATGGCGCGCTTCACCCGGTTGAAGCTCTCGTCCCGTTGCCAGGTAGGGCTGTAGACCAGGACCGGCTTCTTGCCCTCCTGTTCGGCCTCCGCCAGCTTGAACAGGGCGTTGCGGTCGAACGTCATCAGGATGTCGAGCGCGCACACGGCGTACCTGAGTTCGTCCACGGTCGGTTTCTCGCCGGCCCTTGCGGCCTCAATGATCGCTCCGAGGGTGCGCATCACTCACCTCCCTGCGCCGATGCGCTGGCAAGCAACGTCTTGGCTGCTTCGATTGCCGCGAATGCCTTGTTGTAAACGTGGACCGAAGGTGCTCGGGTTTGCACCAGGGCCCCGCACTCAAAGAGCAGGTGATCTGCCCATTCGACAGCCTCGCGCAACTCCTTCGGCACCTGCCCAGCCTGGGCGACCGGAGCTACCGGGGCGGCGTAGAGCATAGGCAGCCAGCCAATTGGCGTGCCCTTGCCGTCCGTGAAGTGGTCGTGTTCCCAGCACCAGCCGACGACCTGCCAGAGGTCCTCGCCGTCGTTTGCGAAGTTGTTCTGCCCAATGGTGGCGAATGGACCATCGCCATCGTCGATGCTCATGTCTTCGAAGTTGACCAGCAGCCGGATAATCGAACCGTTCTTCGGTGCAGTATCCATGGGCCGCCATTCCTCCGGCCGCTCCAGTTCCGGTGCCAGGGAGGGGAGCGCCAGGGCGGCGCGGGATGCCTCAATGGCCGCATCGGTGACCGCATTGCGGTGCGCGGGCAGGTAGCCGATCAGCGCCATGTAGGCCTGCTCAAGCGCGCTGCGCAGGGAGTTCCGCTCCCACTGCGCGCCCTCTGCCTGCCGCTTCACTGCCCCGTCTATCTCTTCGCATGCATCTGCCCAGGCATCCCCTTCCAGGTTCTCCAGCCAGTCGCAGGCGTTCTTCTCTTGTTCCTTGCTCATGGTTTAGTCCTCGGCGGGGTAGAGGCGGGTGCCGCGCTCGCCCTGCTGGGCGACGATGGCGGCCTGGATCAGTTGGCGGCCGAGCTGCAGGGCCTGCTCGGGGTCGAGTTTGGCGCCGAGGCGGGGGAGGCCCTCGACGACCATGAAGGGCTTGCCGTCGAGCCCGTGGAGGTGCTCGACGGTCAGTTGGATGGGTTGCATGGTGCGGGCTCCCTTGCCGGCGGGTGCAGCGCAGGCAGTCGCATTCGTTGGTGGGGCGGCCGGTGCCGCGGCAGAAGGTCGGGCGGGTCATGCTGCGGTCCTTGCGGGCTCGGTGATGGTGTCGGCCATGACGATCTTCATTCCCAGGTCCACGGCCAGCGCGCGCTCGATGTTGGCGCCGCGGGAGGCGAGCCAGCCTGGCAGCAGGGCGATGGTTTCGCAGGTGACCAGTTGGGCCAGGGCCAGGCGCATGTAGCCGGCCCAGGTGCCGCAGGCGGGCGCCGCGTTCTCGGCCGGGTTCTCGACGTGGTAGCCGAGCTGGCGCAGGCGCTCGGCCTCGGCGTGGAAGGCCGGGTAGTTGAACTCCGGCAGGCCGGTCATGGGGCCGGCGAGGTAGATGCGCACCATCGCTATTCCCACCCGAGCATGTAGGCCGGCTCGGTCAGCTCGGCCAGTTCCTGACGCAGGGACTTCTCCAGCGGCACCACCTTGCCTTCGTCTTGGTCGTAGGCCTGCATGACGTCCAGCACTTCGTCGCGGACCAGGACTACTTCGTCCAGGGCGAAATCCTCTTCTACGTAGCCGCATTCCTCGCACATCACTTCGATGGCGCCGGCCGGGTCGTAAGCGGCCACGATGTCGTTGTCGCCTACCTGGTAGGCCTTGAGGGTTTTTTCGGGCATGACTTGTCCTCCGCGCCTGGCTGGCGCGATAAAGAGCTTTCGGATGGGAGGAGGGTTAGGCGGCTGCGGATTGCTTCTGCGCCAGGATTTCGCGAGCTGCGTGGCGGATCATGTAGAGCTCGCGGATCAGGGATTCAGATGGCGTGGTGACACGGATCTCCCACCAGTCCGGGCCCAGGCCCAGAGTCTCGCAGTGCTCGTTCATGAACACGCCTGCCTGGTGCTGGTCCCCGATGTCGGTAGCTTCAGCGAGCAGGTCTACCCACTCGCCCCACTTCTCGTCGGCGTCATCCTTCCGAGCCTCTACCCGAACGAAGGCGCGAAGCTCTGCCCAGCGACTGCCAGTTGGGCCGCGCTCCTTCTCTTCGCGTACCCAGGCGGGTAACTCATCGTAGGCATCGTAGTCAGCCTCATCGGAGATGCGTTGGCAGATCCCCTCGATGAGCGCGCCGCGGAAGGCGGCCTCGTCGAAGTCTCGCGTCTTGCACTTCTCGTCCAGCTTCGAGTGGATGTAGTAGCCGACGTCGTCGCCGGCCAGGAAGTCCAGGCCGTAGCCCAGGCCGACGCCGAAGGTCAGGTTAGCGATGTCGCCCACGACGGCGATGCCGTAGCGGGTGAGCATGATGTCGAAGGCATAGGCGCTGGTGCCCGGCTGCTGGCAGCGCCAGACCTTCACGTCATCGGCATCTACCAGTGGTCGATACTGGTGATTCTTCAGGTACTCGGCGGCCTCAGCCCGGCGCTCTTCGCGCAGCTGCTCGTAAGTCTTCATGGGGTGTCCTCGCGCCGTAGTGGCGCAATGGCATGGAGTGGGGTAGGTCAGGAAGTTGCTTCGAGGTAGGCCGCTATGAACTGCGTCGCCGCTTCAGCATTGATGGCGTTTCCATAGGCGCGCAGGCGTCCACCTCGATCGGTATCGCCATCAGCCAACGGCTCAATGCCGGGTTCAAGTAGACGCCAGGAACCGTCGGCGCCTTCCATTGGGACCGCGGCAGACCATGGAGACAAGCCGCATCGGTCAGGGTGACCCCCCGTGGTGCCGACTTCCCTGCCTCCGGCTGCTCGTTGCATTTCGACTCCCGATGGCGTCCTGGGCGGTTGGTGTTGGCCACGATCCACAGGCGTTGCCTGAGGTGTGGTGCGCCGACCCCCGCAGAGCAGATATCGAACGCCCAGCAGGCGTAGCCCGCTCCTTCCATGTCAGCCTGAACAAGGTCGAACCACGCGAGGCCAGCCTTGCTCGCAACCTGCTCGCCAAACACAACCTTAGGGTTTCGCTCTCGGATGAGGTGGTGCCACGCCGGCCACAGATGCCGCTCATCAGCAAACCCAAGCTGCGCGCCTCCCTCGCTGAAAGGTTGGCAAGGACAGGAACCCGTCCAAACAGGTCGATCATCTGGCCAGCCGGCTCGGCGAAGGGCGAGAGACCAGACGCCGATACCGGCGAAGAAGTGGCATTGGGTGTAAGGGCGGAGGTCATCGGGGTGCACGTCCTCTATGGATCGTTCGTCGACGTCGCCCGGCGCGATGTGCCCGGCGGCAATCAGGTTGCGGAGCCACTGGGCGGCGTAGGCGTCGTGCTCGTTGTAGTAGGCGACATGCATGGCTATGCCGCACTGCGGTTCGGCTGTGCTCCGTAGGGCGCCCAGCCGACTTTCGGAGCCTTGGTCTTCTTGTCGATCAGGGGATTGCCCTTCTCATCGGTGAGGGTGACGCGCGCCTTGATGTGCATGTCGCGGCACTTCAAGGTCCGCCGCGCCAGGTGGATGAAGTCATCGGCGTACTGGGGCGAGTCGAACAGAGGACTGAGCTGCTTGGTCTTCGTGCCGGCCATGATCTCGTCGGCGCGCTTCTCACAGAGCGCGAGCCACTCGGTCATGGGGATGCCAACCTCGCCCTGCGGGGTTTTTCGAGTGATCTTTACGGTCTTCCTGGCCTGTTCAAGCGCCACATCGCGAGTCATTCCGAATACGGCGAAGGTGCTCATATCCGATCCTCCAGCCGCTTCGCCCACGAACTGATCGCAGTCCGCAGGTCATCGGTCATGTCGTGCTCGCCGAGGAGCGCGCGCAGATTTTCCAGATCCATCCTCACGCGGCGCTTGAGAGCCCTGCGCTCGTCATGCAGGCAGTCGAGCTCGGACTCCGCCTCGCGGAGCTGGCTCTGCAGCTCCTCCAGTTCGGATTCGTGATCGGTCTCGCAGGCCGCGATGCGCCGGGCGAGCTCTACGGCGGCTTCCGGGCGAGGCTGTGTAAAAACGCTCGCTCATAATCGAGGTTCACGTCGCTACGTAAAATTTGCGGAGGTTTTCTAGGCTGAACCGGCTGGAATTCGCGAGGAAGTGCGCAATTCGCTCGCTTTTTTAGCAGACCCGATTCTCAGAAACGTTTTTACACAGCCTGGGGCAGACGCCGGCGTAGCCTTCCAGCTCCTCGTCGGAGCAGGCTTGAACGGGTAGGGTCATGGTCTTCTCCAGATGGAGTAACCCGGCCCCGTTTACGGCGGCGCCGGGTATCTAGTTGGCTATCGAGGTAGGCAAGGCGCGCTCATTCCGCCGATCTCTACCTGGCGGATGCGCTGCCGCAGCCAGTCGGGGTTCACGCCAAGGCCGCTTGCGATGTGCTGCCAGTCGATGCCGGCAGCGCGGAGTTCGTATGCCAGGGCGAGCTCGTTGTTGCCCAAGCGACCATTCGGCCGGGCGCTCATTGCTCGCTCCGATCGAGGGCGGCAGCTTCGCGCCGGCCCTCCGCTTCAAGCCTTCGCGCCACGCTTTCGCTGATCGTGATTTCGTGGAGCGGAACAGCCAGCAGCCGCGCGGCGCCGTCCGGCCCCAGGGCATGCACATTGAGGATCAGCAGTTGCACGGCCTCGGCTTTCTGATCGATGTCACTCCAGCGCATCAGGTCGTCCAGCTTGGCCAGCACACCAGGTCGAACCCGGTGCCGCAGTTCCTCCTCGCCGACCTCGGCGCGCTTCGCCGCAGCCTTGGCGGAGCGCTCCTGCTGAGTCTTCGCCATCAGCCTTCCGTCCCCAGGTTGTCGCGCGCCTGCTGCTCCAGTTCGGCGGCGCGCTGGCAGGCCTCGTTATGGCTACGGCGGAACCCGCGCACCAGGCCGGTGGCGGTCTCGACGATGTGGAAGAAGCCGCGCCCGGCCGGCTTCACCTGGAACTTCGGTGCCTCCACGTCCAGGCGCCGGCGGACGGCGAAGGCGTCGCGCGCAGCGGCGGTCTGGCGGAGCAGGTCGGCCAGCTGCTGCTGGCAGGGGATCAGCTGTTGCATGGCGTTTCCTCTGTTGGGTGGTTTCCTTTCGGCAGCACTCGGTCGCGCGGCTGGTGCGCCGGTGGGCGCCGCGGTGAGTGCTGTCGGAAAGAAACTGGAGAGTGAAGGGGAAAGGCCGGCGGTGCCGGCCTTTCGGTCTCACAAACGCCGCCGTATGTGAGTGTTTCGCGGCGCGCCCGGCGTTGTTGCCGAACTACCTGGGTTGATGGTCTACATGGCTGCCACTCCTCCTGCTGGGATCGACCGGAGGCGCCGGCCGGCGCGTGGAGCGGAGCGAACGTCCGGCGCTTCCCGGAATGCGTCAGGCCTGGCTGCGCTAGCCCCTCGACTCGTTCGCTGTTCTGGTCATTCGTCTGCTTCGACGAACTCGCCATCGGCGTTCAGCTGGTACCAGGTGCCTGGCTTTATGCCGTCCTGACCGGCGATGGCTGCCTTGATGTGAACGATTCGGGCGTACTCATCGCCTTCTGCGTCGGTATCGCGGTAGCAGAGAACGATGGCGCTGCCGGCGGATGCCCTGGCTTTGCCTCCGATGCCGGCGGCCATCGCCACTGAATGCTTGCCGGTGCTCGACGCCGCGCCGTAGTCGCCGGTGCTCGACGCCGCGCCCTGGTAGCCGGTGCTCGACGCCGCGCCGTAGTCGCCGGTGCTCGACGCCGCGCCCTGGTAGCCGGTGCTCGACGCCGCGCCGCGGTTGCCGGTGCTCGACGCCGCGCCCTGGTAGCCGGTGCTCGACGCCGCGCCGCGGTTGCCGGTGCTCGACGCCGCGCCCTGGTAGCCGGTGCTCGACGCCGCGCCGTAGTCGCCGGTGCTCGACGCCGCGCCCTGGTAGCCGGTGCTCGACGCCGCGCCGCGGTTGCCGGTGCTCGACGCCGCGCCGCGGTTGCCGGTGCTCGACGCCGCGCCGTAGTCGCCGGTGCTCGACGCCGCGCCCTGGTAGCCGGTGCTCGACGCCGCGCCGTAGTCGCCGGTGCTCGACGCCGCGCCGTAGTCGCCGGTGCTCGACGCCGCGCCGTAGTCGCCGGTGCTCGACGCCGCGCCGCGGTTGCCGGTGCTCGACGCCGCGCCGCGGTTGCCGGTGCTCGACGCCGCGCCCTGGTAGCCGGTGCTCGACGCCGCGCCGCGGTTGCCGGTGCTCGACGCCGCGCCGCGGTTGCCGGTGCTCGACGCCGCGCCGTAGTCGCCGGTGCTCGACGCCGGCGATTCAGGATCAACCGGCGTGCAGCGGCTGGTGGTGTACTCGATGGCCGCCTTCACCAGGCCGGCGATGGTGAGCTCGGCCTTGATGGAGATCTTGCGGCTGGCGACCTTCGAATCGTCGTCGTGGCGGCTCAGGTCGCCGGACTGCTCGACCAGTGCGAAGCGGCTACCGGCAGGGCGGTAGTAGCCGAACGTGTCCAGGGGATATTCGCAGGCGTGGAAACCTGAAGCGCAGGCTTCAACTTCGCCCTTGTGCTCATAGGTCTTGCCGATCTCGAACTGGTAGCCGCGGCAGGTCAGATCCTTATTGAAGCCCTTGTAGGCGACGATGGTTTCCTCGGTCTTTTTCTTGCGGGTCATGGTGCGTTCCTTGGGAGTGCGTGATGCCCCTGGCCGAGGGCGACGTGCGCGCTTTCGGCTGCCGGCTGCGAAGTCGGCATGCGAAAGAGGGCGAAAAAAGAAGCCCGGCGAACCGGGCGAAGGATGGGGAAGGTGATGCTCGTCGCATCCCGAAGCACCCGGCGCACCAGGTGCAGAAGTGATGCTCAGGCCTGGGGAGCGTCGCGGTTCGGGCCACCGCGCTGCGGCGCCCGCACCTGGTCGGCGGTAATGCCGCCGCCGATGACCTCGATGCGCCCCTCATCGAACCATTGGGCGCCTTCGATCTTCCCGTCGCGCGCCGGCGGCACCAGGCTGTACTGGTCGCAGCCGGTAAGGTACTGGCAGCGGCCGGTGATGATTCCCTCGAAGCCGGTGATCTTGTCCCGGCCCTTCTTTCCAAGCTCGATCATGGTGATTCCTCTGTTGGTGGCATCCCAAAGCGCCCTCGGGTGAGGGCGCTTCAGTGATGCTCTCGGTGTCGCTCCCGCGTTCGCCTACTGGGCTTCTCCTACCCGCGGGTCATTCTTCTGGCTGTCAGGGGAACCGCGTCGCCGGCATGCCGGGCGCTGCAGTCGTGTTGCGGCCGGGGTTACGAGGCCACCACCGGCAGGGCACGAACAATCAACGCAAGCGCTTCTGGCGCCTGTCCGCTGTGCCAGGTACAGAACCCCGGTCTGAGGGGCCCTGGCAGGGAGCGTTAGCGAAGCAACCCTTGGCGCGGCGCCTCCAGAAGGGCGTCGCAGCTTCGAGCAGGCCGGTGACCAGAGCCGGCGTGGTTGTTCCTGGTTGTTAAAGAGCGGTGCCCGGGTGGGCTGCCGGTGAACTGGCGTGGAATCAAGATAAGCCAATGCCTAATCTCATTGCAATAGGCAATGGCTAATTATTTTGTATAGCCTTATCTGCCGGCGATTAGGCGATGCCTTGCGGGCGTACAGGAATGTCGATACTGTATGTGCATACAGTTATTGCAAAAGGAGAGTTGTAATGGCGAAGCAAGCAAAGAGGCAGGAACCCCGCGCACCGAGCAGCTACGAGGTGCTGGGGAGAAGAATTCAGCGACTGATGGGCATGCCGGCCGCGCAGCTGGCGCGGTCGCTGACCATCAGGAAGGAGGAGGGTGAGAGCCAGGTTGACTGGGACCGGCTGCTGGACGAGATGACCCTGGCTGACGGGGTGGACATCGAGGAGGGAGAGGAGGGCGCTGTCACCATTCGGTGGCAGGTGGACGAGAGCGCCTGGTAGGGAAGGCTGGGCGCCCCGCGCTGATGTGGTGATGAGCCGCGTAGCCATGGATGTACAATCCGCGCGCCCAAACCAGGAAGCGAAAATGAACAGCGTTAGCCGCAGGATCGATCAGTTGCGCCGGAAAATCCCTGGCTTCGAGTGCAAGTCTGGCTGCCACGACTGCTGCGGACCGGTCACTGCGTCTTCGGAAGAGATGGCCCGGCTGCCAGCCAAGAGTCAGGCCGAGCACGATGCTGCCTTGGCGGAGTGGAGCTGTGCCCATCTTGGCCCCAATGGGTGCGAGGCGTATGAGCAGCGCCCACTCATCTGCCGGCTGTTCGGGACCACGCCCAGCATGCCGTGTCCGGAGGGGAGAGGGCCCGAGACGCCTACGGATGAATCGGTGGTGCGGCAGGTCCACCAACTGATCGCCAGTACGCGACAGGTTCTGGTTTAGGCTGCTGAGAAACGAAAAGCCCCGCAGTGCGGGGCTTTGTCGTTTCAATGAATGGCTTCTGGGATGCCTTGCCGAATCTCGTCCAGCAGACTTTGATCGGGAAGTTCGTTGCTGACTACTCGGACCGAATCGATCTCGATGAGCTGATCCACAATGTCGCTATACGCCGAGAGCAGTTTTTGTTTCTTGCTTGCTGGCGGCGCAGCAATAAACAGGGTGTCTCGAGCCAGTTTATTGGCCCTATGGAGTCTACGTACCTTTGCGAGCCAGGCATCGCCGTGCTCGAGTATCTTCGCTGGCTCATCGTGCCCCAAGTGAATAGGCTTGATGGCTTGAACGGCGCCATCGGTGTCCAGAATCACATAGGGGAATTTTACCGGGTAGTCGGTGGTTCCTAGCTTCTGCTCCTTGTAGCGCTGCTTGAGGTTGGCGGCTGCAAGCAGATGCCCAAGCTGACGCTCCAACACTTTCTCCTCATACTCCTTGCTCGCGAAGCTGAGGTTGATGTAGTGGTCGAAGATTGATTGGAGCGCCTCATCAACCCTCTCCACAGCGATGGTTCCAGGCGCGCTGAAGCGCATCATGGTCTCGCGTGGATGGATCAGGCTCTTGAATGCTGCAAGCTGAGTGGATTGCTGGTCCCGGTACTTGCTGAAGAAGATCGACAGGCGCGCGAGTTCCTGCTCAACCTCGGCGCGCGCGCGGATGTATATCTTGGCGTCGAGCTTGTGGAAGAAGTTGGTCACACGCTGGCGCTTGGTTTCGACTTTGTAGTGAAACTCGCCATTGCTGGCCAGCAGAACCACTCCGATATTCACGAACTCCCCCGTCTCGGGGTAGGGGAGGAATCGCAGGATCGAATAGTTGCAGAAGTAGTTCATAGCTGCCCCCAGAAGCGCTCGTCCCTGAACTGATGCAGCGTTTCAAGCCTTTGAAGCAGGGTGGGAATGGTTTCGTCGATCTCGTCCGAATCTCGGTAGATCCACTCTACCGGCAAAAGGGCTACGATCCTATCCCAATGCCCAAGGGCTGCGTCAAGTTCCCGTGCATATTCCTGACGAGTGACCAGGTCCTGGAAGTGACGGAGCTGATCGCGGAACACGTGGTTGTCGCAAAACTCTTCAGCGGTCAGGCTGGCATCGAACGCCACGTTGTGATCGATCACCACTAGGTTGCCCTGTGAGTCCAGGAGGAGATTAACGTTCCCTCCGTTTTCGCCAAGGCATCGGTCACCATTCTGAATCCACCAGTCGAAAAGCAAGACTTTGCGCTGCAGTTCCAGTGGGACGCTTCGCAGGCCGGCCCACATCAGCTCGTTGACATTCTCGACCTGCCTTGAGGCGAAAGCAGGCCCCCCGGATAGGTCCCGAATGTTCTCCATGGGGCTGAAGTCGATAAGGCCCTGCGGGATGTCTATGATGCGCCATTCTGGAATCGGCAGCCCCATGAGCACGCCAAGCTCGGCAGCGATAACTTCAGACATCAGAGAAGGGCCGCCTGCGCGATTGAGCCCCTTCACAAAATAGCGATTTCCATCGTCGGCGCGCACCAGAAACGGCCTGACAGAGATGCCCTGCTCACTCTGGCGGATGACCTCTATGGCTGTGACCCGATCAGGCATTCCATTTCCTTTGCAGTTCCAATTCCGATCATGCAGCCGCTGCCTAATCGAGCAGTGCGACTACAGGTCTCCGCCACGCCAAACGATCTGCCCCATCAGCGACATTGGCTCGTCATCCTCGTCCAGCCATTGGTCAGGGAATTCGCGCTTGTCGAGGTTGTCGCTGATCAGCCCCCACTGGTTCACAGCGCTGGCATGCGAAAGGCGCTTGATGATCACGCCGTCGGCGCCATTGAGAGCGAAGATCTTGTTGTGGATGGGCTCTTTCTGGGCCTTGTTCAGCAGCACCACATCGCCATGGTTGATGGTGGAGTGCATGCTCTGCCCATCGGCATAGAAGGCTTCCAGATGCTTCGCATTCAAGCCCCTAGCCCTGATCCAGGAGCGCTTGAACGCCAGATGCCCCTTCACCTCTATGTAGGGGTTCTCGTAGCCCCGCCCCATCGCACCCTTGGCACTCTTCAGCGGGACATGGACGTACTCATCATCGCCCTCATGCGGGCTTGGGCTGCTGGCTTTTTCCACTGACGCCACAGCCACCAGGTCGGCCTCCTTTTCCGTCAGCCCCCAATGGCTGGCTGGAACCGTGTCGGCAAAGAAGGAAATCAACTCGATGAGCTTCGATTTGTCGATTCGGCCGTATTTGACCCACGTCTGAACAGACGGAGGCTGCACCCCGAACTGCCCGGCAAGAGCCTTTTTCGAGATGTTTTTGGCGATACGGGCAGCCTCAATGGCTGCGCCCAATTCAGGTCCGGTAAGCATTGCCTAATTTAACTCTACCCATTAGGTGGTTAGGCAATGGCTTGCCTTTGATTAGCCAATGCCTTATTTTCTCCGCATTACACCGGAGACACGAAATGACCCCGCCCGAAGCCGTACTCAAAGCCGCAAAGATTCTGGGGAGCCAGGCCGAACTGGCTCGCCTTCTCAGTGTTCGAGCGCCAACGGTAAGCCAGTGGTGCTCGGGAGAGCGGCCGATCCCGGCACCTCGTGCCATTGAGATCGAAAGCCTCACCAAGGGCGAGGTATCTCGCCGGGATCTTTGCCCGAGCTTTCCCTGGGCGTCCTTCGCTGCATAGGAGCAGAGCCAAATGAGGCACCCGAACCCTCCGCCGCCGCCCGAACTCGCCGCCCTTCAGCACAAGGAGGCCCTGGCGCTCAATGCCATTGCCGACCTGAACAAGGCGCGGGAAAGGGCCGGCCTTCCGCCTGTTCACCTGGACGTGGTCGTCCAGGCGGCAGCCGCGAGCACTGAGCATCCGCCGGTGTGCGCCGGTATTGATGTGCAGGCTGCCGGCTGTGCTGCTCGGCTCCACCTGGAGGTGCCGAGCGTCCGCGAGGTGGTTCGTCTTCTCGGGGTGTTCAGCCGGGCGATCTGCCTGACCGAGGAAATCGCTCGCGGCGGCCAAGGCGGAATCGTCCGCATTCAGGAGATGGCGCCCGTGGTGGACGCCATCAACACCTACCTGGCCGCGCTGCCGACGGCCACCTCTGTGGAACTCTAGAGCATGAAGCAAGAGATGAACCCCATCGACAAGGACCGCCTGGCCACGCTGGCCGAGGCTGATCGCATGTGCAAAGAGGCCCAGGCGCTCTGGGCGGAAGCGGAGCGTCTCCGCTCCCAGTTCCGCCTTCAACTGGTGATCACTCAGGCCGCTGGTGAGGATGATCGGTTCTCGCTGGACGTCCGCATCTACGGCGCAGTGCACGCCCTCTACGCCCCTCGGAGCGTAGAGGAGGTGTGCCAGAACGCCTTTTACCTCATGCAGGGTTTTCAACCACCACTTCCCCGTCGGCCTTTCGGAACACGTTTGGATGGAACAGAAAACGGACTCTATACGGCTGCCGATTCGTTGTTTCGAAGTCAATGAACTCAAGGCCGGAGAAGCTGATCTCGCAGCCTTTCGGCAGGGCCTCGATGCGGCGGAGTAGCTCTTCTCTGGTGATGGTTGGGATTCGATCAATAGACATGCCGGGCCTCCATGGCCGTTTCGTGTGGAAGCAAAACGATACCACGCTGCGCCCGGCGCCCTTTTCCAACAGAGGCTCACGCAATCACCAGTTCCAGCTGAGCCCCAACAAGACATACCGCTGACCTCCCTTTCTTGATGGGGGCAGCTTAGGACCAGGAGCGCAACGTGAACACGTCCAATCCCCGACACGAAATGACTCGCGACCAGGTCCTGGTGGCCTACGCGGCCGACCAGATCGCACGCACCAGCCTCAGCCAGGACGACTTCGCCCAGGCGCTGAACCGGGCGCTGTACCAGAAGTGCCCGCGCAAGGCGGTGGCCGAGAAGGTGCCCGACTTCGAGTCGGACGAGCTGAAGGGCGACACCGGCGAGTACCTGAGGGCCGCCGGCCGGTGGCTGAAGCGCGTCCAGCGGCTGCTCGGCGGTGAGCAGGAGCTGCCCGCCTGGATGGAAGAGGCCTGGGTGGCGGCGCTGGAGCCGGAGTGGCGGGAGCGCTGCATCAACGAACTCGCCGACCGCTACGGCCTGATCGGGGCCCGCGCCGCTGGCGTGGTTGGGTGCCCGGTGAGCGCGTTCGGCCAGTTGGTCGCCGGTATCGGCGAAGCGGTGGAGCGCTGCAGCGTGGTGCTGGCTGACGGCCGCATCGACGAGAACGACCTGCCGGACCTTCCCGCGGCGATCGACCGGCTGCTGCTGGTGGAGTCGAAGAGCTTCGAGATGCGCCGGCGCATGGAGAACGAACTGGCGATCCACGCGGGCGGCAAGCCGCTGTCGCTGGTCGGCTGAAAAAACAAACCCCGGCTGGAGTGGGGACTCGGCGCCGGGGTTCAGATCAACAGGAGTGAGTATGCACACGACGAATGGAACTGACAATGCCGCGCCACGTTTTCCGGCATCGCAAAACGTGGCGCGCCCGATGATGACCTCGCGCGAGATCGCCGAGCTCACCGGCAAGCAGCACAAGCACGTGATCCGGGACATCCGCGAGATGCTCGACGCCCTGTCGGAGGATGGTCCAGTTCTGGACCATGTCCGCGAGGACCGGGACGCCAGGGGCTACACGACGAACTTCCACCTGGACCGCGAGCTGACCGAGACGCTGATCACCGGCTACAGCATCCCGCTGCGGCACCGGGTGATCCGGCGCCTGCATGAGTTGGAGGAGCGCGCCGCGGCTCCGGCCATCCCGCAGACCTACTCCGAGGCGCTGCGAGTCGCAGCTGACCTCCACGAGCAGAACACCCAGCTGCGCATGGTGGTGAACGAGCAGGCGCCCAAGGTCGAGGCCCTGGGGCGGATCGCCGAGGCGCGCGGCACGCTCTGTCTGACCGACACTGCCAAGCACCTGAACATCCCGCGTCACGTCCTGCTCGACTGGATGCACGAGAACCGCTGGATCTACCGCCGGGAGGGTTCGGCCCACTGGTTGGCCTACCAGCCGCGCATGGCGGCCGGCCTGCTGGAGCACCGGGTAACCGTGATCGGCACCGACTCCATCGGCGACCAGTGCCTGGCCTCCCAGGTGCGCGTCACGCCGAAGGGGCTGGCCAAGCTGGCCCAGAAGGTCGCGGAGGGTTCGCTGTGAGTGTTCAAGCCATGACCTGGGCCCTGGAGCAGCGCGTAGTCACCGACTCCTCTGCCCGCCATGTGTTGCTGTGCCTGGCCAACTACGCCGACAAGCACGGCCGGGGCGCCTTCCCCTCGGTGGCCAGCCTCGCGGATGACACCGGCCTGTCCGAGCGCACCGTGCAGGCCAAGCTGCGCCTACTGGAAGACTTGGGTGTGATTGTCGAGGGCAACCGGGCGATCGCCGCGGCGTACATCACCCGTCGGGACCGTGTTCCGACCTGCTACGACATCGTCATGGAACGGGGTGAAGCTGCTGCACCCCGTCAAAATGAACGGGGTGAAACCACTGCACCCCGTGAAGATGCCACGGGGTGCAATCTACAGCAGAACGGGGTGCAAATTACGACGGAACGGGGTGCAGCGGCTGCACCCAATCCGTCATTGAACCATCAAGGAACCGAAGAGCAGCTGCAACACGCGAGCGATCCGGTCGATGTTCGCCAGCGCTTCGCCATGACCGAGGACTGGGAGCCGGATCCTGACGACCTGGCAGCGCAGACTCGCCTGATGGGCATTCCGGTGTCGGCGATCACGCTGCCCGTCGTGAACAAGTTCAAGGCCCACTGGCTGGCCCTGCCGGATGCCGTGTTCACCCAGGCCAAGTGGGCGAACGAACTGGCGAAGTGGATCAAGCGGGAGCGCGTCGAGGCCGATGCCGGCGAGCTGCCCGACGCTGCGGCCTGGGGCGCGAACGGGGTGCGGGTATGAGCCAGGCCAAGCGCGCTGACCTGATCGCGGCGAACCTCCGCGCCGCCCCGGCCCCGGTCCAGGCCGCCCCGAACGTGATGCCCGTCGATGACTTCGCTCGCCAGGTGATGGACGACCTATTCGACCGCATCCGCGGCATCTGCTCCGGCTGGCGCTCCGCCTGGTCCACCCCGGCGGTGATGGGCAAGGCCAAGGAGGAGTGGCTGGCCGAGTTCGCCCGGGCCGGCGTGAACAGCCAGGAACTGGTCGACAACGGCGTGCGCGCCCTGCGCCAGAGCAAGCGCGAGTTCGTGCCGGCGCCGGCGCTGTTCGTGGACTGGTGCTTCGGTGCCGATCAGCTGGGCCTGCCGAGCCTGGAGGAGGCCTATCGCGAAGCGCTGGCGAAGACGCACCCCGCTGCAGCCGCAACCGCCACCTGGAGTCACGCCGCGGTGTACCACGCTGCCGCCCGCGCCGGCTTCAGCAACCTGCAGCAGCTCAGTCGCGACGACGGCATGAAGCTGCTGGAGAGCAAGTACTCCCAGATCCGCCGCGAGATCGCGAAGGGCAACAGCCTGCCGCCGGTCCCCGTGGCGGCCCTCCCGCAACCGTCGAAGGCGGCCGATCCCGAAGTGGGCAACTCCGCCCTGCAGGCCATCCGCGCACGCCTGAAAGGAGCCCGCAATGTCTGACCTGAACCCCCTGAAGTGGCGCGCCAAGAGCAACCGCGACGGCCAGCAGATCCCGAACTGCTGGATCACCGACAGCGGCTACACCGTGGCCGAGTGCCGGTTGCCGGAGAAGCGCTTCACCGTCACCCGCCCGGGCGATGCCGCCCCGTTCGCCTACCTGGGCAGTCGCGAGGAGGTGGTGTCGATCATCCGGGCCGACATGAGGGCCAGCGGGGTGTCGGCATGAAGGGCCGCAACCCCACCGCCGAGCAGAAGCGTTGGCACGACCTGCTCGTCAGCGTGGTCGGCTGCATCGCTTGCCGCATTGAGCACGGCGTCGTGAATGACTTCTGCAGCATCCACCACGTAGACGGCCGCGCGAAGCCACATGCGCATTGGTACGTGCTCCCGCTGTGCGCCGGGCATCACCAGGCCGGCACGGGGCCGGAGAGCTTCCCGGGCGTGGCCGTGCATCCGTACAAGGCGCAGTTCGAGGCACGCTATGGCCGCCAGGCTGACCTGGTGGGGCAGTGTGCTCGCATCGTCGCAGAGGCCGGCCACGATATCCCGGCCGGCTTCCTCGCCTGGCTGGATGGCGACGAGGTGATGGCATGAAGTCGCCCCGTCCCATCGCGCATACCCCGCGCCCGCTGCGGCGTCCGAAGGTCGACTGGGAGGGCATGGAGCAGGCCACCCTGTTCTCCATCCTCGCAGTGAAGTACCCCGAGGCCAGCCGCGTCACCTGGCACACCCCGAACGGCGGCCATCGGCACATCAAGGTTGCCGCCGAAATGAAGCGCCAGGGCGTGAAGGCGGGAGTCCCTGACATCTTCGTCGCCCAGGCGCGAGGCGGCTGGTTCGGCCTGTTCATTGAGTTCAAGGCGGCGCCGCCGAATGACGCCAGGGTGTCGCCCGAGCAGACCGCATTCCTGCAGCGCCTGGAGCAGCAGGGCTACTACGCCACCGTGTGCCGCGGCGTCGATGACGCCCTGCGCGTCATTGAGCAGTACCTGGCCCAGCCCAGGACGGAGGTGGTGCGGTGATGGATATCTGGGCTGACGTCTGCAGGATCATCGGCAGTTCGTGGTCGGTGACGCCTGAGCATCGGAAGGAGGCGCGTGCATGCTTCGCCGGCCGGGGCGTGCCGGGCATCACCCTGCTGGGCGCGCTGCAGCGTCGCGCTGACGAGGTGCTGGCTGCAGCGCCTAGGGCGGACGTCGAGCGGCGCATCGAGGTGCTGGACCAGCAGATGGTGCTCGGCTACCAGCAAGAGCGCGTGGCCCTCGGCTATCGCGAGGGGCGAGTGGTGGGCAACCGCGTCGGCCGGCCTCGGAAAGTCGCTGCGGCGCGCCGCTCTGCCGTTGAGCGCTGCCGGCGAGAGATCGATGGCATGCGCAAGGAGCGGCAGCGCCTGGCGGACGAGCTGAAGAGGAGGGCGCATGCGCAAGCACGGGCCTGACCTGCAGAAGGCCGTGCCGGCCATCCAGCGCTGCCGGCAATGCCGCGGGCAGGGCTTCACGAAGGGGGTGTTCTTCGAACTGGACTGCGCCGCCTGCGACGGAACCGGTTGGCTCGGAGCGGATGGCGCGCCGGTAGAGCCTGCCGCGCTGATCCGGGCGCTGGGCCGGCGCCTGGACAAGGCCGAGCAGCAGTTGGTGGACCGGGCGAAGGCGTCGGCCTGGGCAGAGGACAACAACCGCCGCGGGGCCGGCGGATCACATTTCACGGGGGATTGAAGATGGCGCGTACTCGCACCTACACGGACAAGGCGCTGGGCGATACCGAGTATCTGCTGGAGCAATGGGGGTGGTGGCGCATGGATGGTAGGGGCATCCCGCACCACGTGTCGCAGATGGCCGTCATCATGAGCCGGGCCAATCCGGCTGGGGCGGTGAAGGCCTACCGCATCACCGATGAGGCGGCGCTGGCCGTCGATGGCGCGCTGGCGAAGCTGGTGGCGCGCGATCAGCAGATGGGGGACTTCGTCTGGCTCTACTACGGATCGAAATGGCCGGCGCTGCGAATCTCTCGCGAATACGGCCTGGGCGAGGCGAAGGTCAGGGAACTGGTGAAGGCCGGGGCCGCCTGGATCGACTGTTGGTTGGAGCGGTTGAGGGCGGCAGCATAAAGCGCTTTACGCGCGGAATAGGGGGTGTTTTCATGCCAGCGTGAACTGCTGTGAACGCAGCAAGACGCTCCAATAAACCCGGCCATCGCGCCGGGTTTTTTGTTGTCCGCGATTTCATGGTGCGCGCTCCGCGCCTTGCCCGGTCATGGCCGGGCCTTTCTATCCACGCAGTGCCAGGGCTGGCGAAGCCTGGGGACACCCTTATGAGGACTTCCACAATGACCGAGCCGGCCTCGACAGCAGTTGGCGGGATCGCGCTCTACAAGCTCGGCGCCTTCGGAGGCTTCGCCTTCTTGGCCGCCATCCTGGTGATGGTGATGACTCTGCCCAAGTCTCCGCGCGAGTTCGTGGTGGCCATGATCTGCACCGTGGTCTCCAGTGTCTGCGGTGGTGCGTTCCTGGTCCGCTGGCTCGACATCGGCAGTTGGGTGCAGGACGACATCGGCATGATCGCTCTGTGCGGCGTGATCTTCGTTTGCGGTCTGCCGGCATGGGTGATCGTCCGGGCCTGGTTCGCCTGGAGCGAGTCGCGCAAGGACAAGGCGCTGCCCGAGATGGTGAAGGAGTTTCGCGAAGGCACCGGTCTCTGAGGGCGGGACCATGCGCGGAAGCATCACTGCCACCGACTTGGACGATGCGGTGGCATCCTTGGCCGGCCTCGGCGGCGATCTGCCCAACCGTGTGTTGGCCGACGCGCTCAACCACACGGCCAACCAGGCCGAGGGCGCTTTGGTCGACGCGCAGAACGACGTCTTCGACCGGCCCACGCCGTTCACCCTCAATGCGATCCGCATCCTGAACGCCACGCCGAGTCGTCTAGAGGCCTCGCTGTGGGTGAAGGACGACAAGGACAACAACTCCAAGGGCCAGGCGCCCGAGGACTGGGTGGCACCGGAAGTGTTCGGCGGCCCGCGCGTGGACAAGGCTTCGGAACGCAACCTGCGAGCCAAGGGCATCTTGCCCAGAGGCATGTTCATCGTCCCGGCCGCCGGCGCCCGTCTGGATCGGTACGGCAACATGAGCCGCGGCCAGATGATCCAGATCCTCTCCGGCCTTGGTGCGCTGGAGTACACCGCCGGCTTCAAGGGTAATGCGACCGATAGTGCCAGGTCTCTGGCCAAGGGGCACCAGCAAGCCTACTTCGTGATGAAGCGGGGCAGGGTGCCGATCGGCATCGGCGAGCGCCGCGACAAGACGCTGGTGATGGTGCTGGCCTTCGTGCGCCAGCCCCAGTACCGCGAGCGCTTCCGCTTCTTCGACATCGTTCGGCGCATCGCCGAGGACGACGCCAGGCTGGAGGCGAACATCGAGGAGGCCATCGCCAAGGCGGCTCAGGGGAACGTCCCCAGCAACTTCCGCAAGCGTCCTCAGTCGGCCCCTCGAAGATAGGTAGGGCCAGTGGCGTGCTACACGCGGGCGAGCTGCCGGGTTTGGCGAGGGGAACTGACGTGCTACAGGCGAATGCGTGGGGGCCCCTAGGGAAAACCGGGGCCTGAGGGTAATTCGAACCCCGCCCGCGAACTACATATGACCGAATTTCGGGGGTTGGTTGTTGTGTTGTCATGAGCAACTCGAACATCACTCGGCAGCCCCATTGGCTCAACAAAAGCCGGATGGCGGCGAGCCTCGGAATCAGCACCCAAGCCTTTGATAAATGGGGCGTCGAGCCCGTGGCTCGGATTGGCCGAGAGGCCTTCTATGACGTCCGCTCGGTGCTGGAGAACCGCCTGGCCCAGGCGGAGCGGAAACACCAACCAGAGGGGGATTTCCCCGAGGGGATCGACCCACTGGCCGAGCACAAGCTGACGCAGGAGCGCGTGCGTCTCACCGCGGCCCAGGCCGAAGCCCAAGAGAAGAAGAACCTGGTGGCCGACAAGCAACTTGTGCCAACCGGATTCGCTGTCTTTGCCCTGGGCCGGATCGCCGCGCAGATCAGCTCAATCCTCGACACGGTGCCCTTGAAGTTGCGCCGCAAGCACCCGGACCTCGACGTGCGACACGTCGAGTCGCTGCAGCGAGAGATCGCCCTGGCGCGCAACAGCGCCGCCGAACTGGGCGACCTCCTACCGGGAATGCTGGATGAATATGTCGAGTCCTTGGCTGAATGACCTGCAGAAGCAGATCCGGCTCGGCCTCCAGTCCCTGTATCGTGAGCCACCACTGACTGCGGTGGAGTGGGCGGACAAACATTTCTATCTGTCGTCCGAGTCCTCCTACCAGGAGGGCAAGTGGGTGACGGCGGCGTTCCAGGTGGCGATCCTGAACGCCATGGGCAACGACCTGATTCGCGTAGTCAACGTGATCAAGTCCGCCCGGGTTGGCTACACCAAGATGCTGATGGCCAACATCGGCTACAAGCTCCAGCACAAGAAGCGCAACGTGCTGAGCTACTGTCCGACGGACCCGGACGCCGAAGAGCTGATGAAGCGGCACGTCGAGTCCTTCATCCGCGACGTCCCCGTCCTGCTGGCGCTGGCACCCTGGTACGGGAAGAAGCACCGGGACAACACCCTCGCCGCGAAGAAGTTCAGCCACCAGAAGATGCTCTGGTGCCTGGGTGGCAAGGCTGCGCGGAACTACCGCGAGAAGTCGCCCGACGAAGTCATCTACGACGAGCTGTCGAAGTTCGACGCCGACATCGAGGGCGAGGGCTCTCCGACCTTCCTCGGCGACAAGCGCCTGGAGGGCGCGACCTTCAAGAAGTCGATCCGCGGCTCCACGCCGGGGACGGCCGGCGAGTGCCAGGTCACCAAGGCCGGCGAGGAATCGCCGCACTTCATGCGCTTCCACATCGGTTGCCCGCACTGCGGCGCCGAGCAGTACCTGAAGTGGGGCGGGAAGGACTGCGCCTTCGGGATCAAGTACGAGAGGAATGAGCTCGGCGAGGCTGAAAAAGCCTGGTACTGCTGCGAGCGCACCGGCTGCGTGATCGAGTACCACGAGGCGGTCGAGGCGGCCAATGATGGCCGGTGGATCTGCGATCGCACCGGGCTGTGGACGCGCGACTCCATGGAGTGGTTCAAGGCCGACGGCGAGCCGGCCCGGACGCCGCGCTCGGTCACCTTCCACATCTGGACTGCCTACAGCATCTTCACCACCTGGCTGGACATGGTGGGTGACTGGCTGAACGTGAAGGGCGACCGCGAAAAGCTGATCACCTTCGTCAACACCACCCTGGGCGAGACCTGGGAGGGTGACCAGGGCGAGAAGCTGGAGTGGGAAAACCTCTACGGTCGCCGGGAGGTGTGGGCGCACCTGCCGGCGCGGGTGGCGGCGCTGACCGGCTTCATCGATACCCAGGACGACCGCTACGAAGCGCGCATCTGGGCCTGGGCCGCAGGCGAGGAGGGCTGGCTGGTGGATCGCTGGATTCTCCAGGGCGATCCCGCCAGCCAGGAACTGCGGCGCAAGGTAGGGCTGAAGCTCCAGCAGCAGTACCAGCGAGAAGATGGCGTGAGCATGCGGGTGGCTCTGTGGGGCTGGGACTCTGGCGGCCACTACACCGACGAGGTGTACGCGGAGAGCAAGAAGCACGGCCTGATGTGGGTTATCCCCACCAAGGGGCACAACGTCTACGGCAAGCCCATCGCCGAGTTCCCGATGAAGAAGAACAAGGCCGGCGTCTACCTGACCATGCTTGGCACCGACAACGCCAAGGAGCTGATCTACAGCCGCCTGAAGTTGCAACCGCAGCCCGGCGCCATTGTGCCCGGTGTAATGCACCTGCCGGCCAACGACGACATCTGCGACGAGAACGAACTGAAGCAGCTCACCGCCGAAACCAAGGTGATGAAGATCGAGAAGGGCCAGCGGGTGTATCGCTGGGACGCCAAGGGCCGGCGCAACGAGGCGCTCGACTGCGCAGTCGGTGCGCTCGCCATGCTGCGTGTGGCGCAGCAGCGCTTCGGTCTGGTGCTCGAAGCACCACCCACAACCTCCGCGCCACCCCCGGCGGCGGGAACCCCCAAGCGCCGCAGCTCCGGCAGCGGCTACCTGAAGCAACGTCGATAACCACGCGAGGCGGATATGACCGATGCGCAGCAACGGCTGGCGGATGTGCGCGCGGCCATCCATGACATCCTCACCCAGGGCCAGGCCATCACCAAGGACGGCCGCAAGCTCGAGCGGGCGCAATTGGCGAGCCTGCGGATGCTGGAAAGCCAGTACGTGGCGGATGTCGGTGCGGAGTCTGCACTCAGCGGCCGCCGCTCCCGAGTCGCCCGGCTGTACCACGCCGGGAAGGGGGTTTGATGGCCAAGTACCCCCACCTGACCCGAGCGGGCTTCATGCTCCCGGATCGCATCAAGAACAGCTACGACGGTGCCGGCACCGGCCGCCGGGCCCAGAACTGGGACGCGCCGCCGGGCTCCATCAACACTCTGTCGCTCCCGGCATTGCCGCTGCTGCGCAAGCGCTCACGCGCGGCGACGCGCAACGACCCCTATGCCGGCGGCGCGATCGACACCAGGGTGAGCAACCTCATCGGTACGGGCATCGTCCCTATGCCGACGACGCAGGATAAGAAGCTGCGCCGCCTGATGCTGGAGCTGTGGGCAGACTGGACTGACGAATCGGACGCCGATGAGCGTACCGACTTCTACGGCCAGCAGGCCCTGGTGGCCCGGATGGTCGAGGAGAGCGGCGAGTGCTTTGTCCGAATGCGCCCGCGGCGCCCGGAGGACGGCCTGGCCGTTCCCCTGCAGGTGCAGTTGCTTCCGGCAGAGTTCGTCCCTGTCGAGAAGAACGAGGTGACGCGCAACGGCAACCTGATCCGGGCTGGCATTGAGTTCAACGCGCTGGGCAAGCGGGTGGCGTACTGGATGTATCGCCGCCACCCCGGCGACAGCTCTGTGATCGCCGCAGGCTACAACCAGTTGGTGCGCGTTCCGGCCAGCGAGGTGCTGCACATCTACGAGTTGCAGGAGGCTGGGCAACTGCGCGGCATCCCGAGGCTTTCGCGGGTTCTGCTTCGCCTGCGTTCGCTGGATAACTTCGATGATGCGGTTCTGTTTCGCCAGGAGGTGGCCAACCTGTTTGCCGGGTTCATCACCCGGCCTAACGCGGCCGACCTGCCGCAGATCGACCCCATCAACGGAGGTCCGGCGCGCATGGATGGCGACGGCTTCACCCCGATGGTGGGGCTGGAGCCCGGCACCATGCAGGAGTTGCTGCCGGGCGAGCAGGTGGAGTTTTCCAAGCCGCCGGAGGCCGGCAACAACTACCCGGACTTCATGCGGCAGCAACTGCAGGCTTCCGCCATGGGGGCCGGGGTGCCTTATGAGCTGTTCACCGGGGATCTTCGCCAGGTGAACGACCGCGTGATCCGCGTGGTGCTCAACGAGTTCCGCCGCCGCCTGGAGCAGATCCAGTTCAGCCTCTACATCCACCAGTTCTGCCGGCCAATCCGCGCGGCCTGGATGGACATGGCCTACCTCTCCGGCGCGCTGGACCTGCCTGATTTCGCGCGCCGCCGGCGCGAGTACCTGCGGACTCGCTGGGTTCCCCAGGGTTGGGCCTATATCCACCCGGTGCAGGACGTTCAGGGCAAGGTCATGGAAATCAACGCGGGCATCACCTCCCGCAGCGAGGTCGTGCTGCGCCAGGGGTACGACGCCGAAACCATCGACGAAGAAAACGCCGCAGACCAGGCCCGCGCCCGCGAACTCGGCATCACCTACACCACGGCCCCGGACTTGCCGGTTGCCGCCGACGAGGAAACCCCATGATCGGACATTCGACGCTTCGCGCGCTGGCGCTCCAGCTCGGCCTGCGAATTTTCAACAAGGCCCCGGCGGTGCCGGCGCCCAAGGACGAGACCTGGTACAGCATCAAGGCTGCCGCCGAGGGCGAGTCCGAGCGGGCGATCGAGGTCTACATCTACGGCGAGATCGGCACCTGGGGCATCACGGCCAACCAGTTCATCCAGGACCTGAAGGCCCTGGACGACGGCGTCTCGCCGGTGCTGGTGGCGTTCAATACCGTCGGCGGCGACCTGTTCGACGGCCTGGCGATCCACAACGTGCTCAACCGCCTGGGCGAGCGTTGCACGGCGCGCGTCGACGCGCTGGCCGCCAGCGCCGGCAGTGTGGCGGCCTGCGGGGCTCACCGCCTGGTGATGGCCTCCAACGCCATGCTCATGATCCATAACCCCTGGACCTGGGCCAGCGGTGACGCCGAGGACTTTCGCAAGGTGGCCGACGTCCTCGACCAGACACTGGAGGCCATCGTCGCCTCCTACAAGCGCAAGGCGCCTGAAGTCGATGACGCCGAGCTGCGGCAGATGATCAAGGACGAGACCTGGCTGACGGCTGCGGAGGCCAAGGCTCTTGGTCTTTGCGACGAGGTGCTGGAGGGCGTAGCGGTGAAGGCGATGGTGGGCGACGGCGGTGCGCTGCGGAAATACCGCAACGCTCCCCAGGAACTGCTCGCCCAGCTCGACGCACCGCCGGCGGAAGACCAGCCCGCGCCGGTGCCGGCGGATGATCCCGAGCCGCTCCCGATCACCCAACCCAACGCTGGCGCTCTGGCCGCGCGGATCATCCGCAGCTGCTCGGAGGCCGGCATCAGCAACCTCGTGGAGGTCCTGACCATGTCTGGAGACCTGAAAGACGAGGCGAGCGTCGATGCAGCAATCGCCCGGGCCAAGGCGGTCCGCGATCTGTGTGTCAGCGCGCGCCTGCCGGAACTCGCCGCCGACTACGTGAAAGCCGGCCTCGAACCGGACGCCGTGCGCGCCCGCCTGTTCGACAAGCTGGCCGGCAACGGCTTCGGCGAAATCATCAATACCCCGCCGCTGGAAGATGAACCGCCGGCACCCACCAAGCCCAAGGCCGCCACGCCGTCGAAGGTGTATGCGGAGCGCAAGGCCGCCCGAACCACTAAATCCAAGGCTTCGAAAGGAGAAGCATGATGATCAAAACCGAAGGCTTCCACGCCGGTGAGTTCCTCCTCTCGGAGGGAACCGGCAGCATTTCCCGCGAGCAGGTGACGCTGGCTGCCACCGACGTGGCGCTGCCCGCCGGGCAGGTCCTGGGCATCGTTACCGCCTCGGGCGAATACGCCCCCTACGACAACGCCGCGACCGATGGCAGTGAAGTGGCGGCGGCCATCCTCTACGCGCCAAAGCCTGCTTCCACCGGACCCCAGGCCGCCACCGTGGTTGCCCGGCTGGCCGAGGTGATCGATGTCGCACTGACCGGCCTGGACTCTGCCGCCCGCGCTGACCTCAAAGCTCGCAACATCATCATCCGCACCGGCACGCCGTACTGATCGAACCCACCTGAAGCCTCTCGAAGCCCCGCATCTGCGGGGCTTTTCATTTTCTGGAGCAAGCAATGGCTGATATCAACGTCTTCGAAGACGAGGCGTTCAGCGTCTCGTCCCTCACTGCTGCCATCAACGAAGCCCCCGAGGTTCCCGGCCGTCTGGCTGCTCTCGGTCTCTTCGAAGAAGAGGGCAGCACCACCATCACCCAGCAGATCGAGAAGGACGGCGAAACCCTGCACCTGGTGCCAGCTGCCGACCGCGGCGCCGCGGGGCTGGTGGTCACCGGTAGCAAGCGTCTGCTGATCCCGTTCAACAACGTGCACCTGCCGCAGACCTTCTCCATCATGGCCGACGAGATCCAGGGCATCCGTGCCTTCGGTGAGCAGACCGAGCTGCAGGCCGTGCAGGACGTGGTGAACAAGCGCCTGGGCAAGATGCGCCGTCAGCTCGACGCCACCCACGAGCACCAGCGCATGGGGGCGGTGCTCGGCACCATCCTGGATGCCGATGGCACCACCGTGCTGCTCGATCTCTACGACCGCTTCGACATCAGCCCGCAGGTCGTCCAGATGGAACTCAGCAACACCGCCACCAAGGTGCGGCTGAAGGCCGGGGAGGCGCTGGATGCCCAGGAAGACGCTCTGGGCAACATTCCCAGCAGCGGCTCGCGCGCGCTCTGCGGCAAGAACTTCTGGAACTCGCTGATCACCCACAAGTCCGTGGAAGAGACCTACCTCAACACCCAGCAGGCCGCGCAACTGCGGGGTGATGCGCGCGAGGAGTTCGAGTTCGGCGGAATCGTCTGGGAGCGCTACCGCGGCAAGGTAGGTGGCCGCTCCTTCATCCCGGACGACGAGGCGCGCCTGGTGCCCATGGGTGTGCCGGAGCTGTTCCTGAGCATCTTCGCGCCGGCCAACTACATGGAGACCGTCAACACCCTGGGCCTGCCGTACTACGCCAAGCAGGAGGCCATGCCGTTCAACAAGGGCATTGCCGGTGAGGCACAGTCGAACCCGCTGCACATCTGCACCCGCCCGCGCGCGGTCATCCAACTGGTGAAGTGATGGCCGGCTTCGGCGACCTAGTCGACGACATGGATGACATCGTCCTCGAGGTTCTCGGGGACGGTGAGTTCGCCTATGTCGATCGGAACGGCCACACCCTGGTCGAGGTGATCCACGCCGCTGTCGAGGAGAGTGTGGAGCGCCTTGTCCAGGGAGCGCTCGACCGCGTGCGGACCATGGAGGTGCGCCGGGGCCTGCTGGTTCCGTTCGATCGCCAGGGCGCCTTCCGCGACACCGACGGCAACCTCTGGGCCATCGACGGAATCCACTCCGACGATGGACACCTGATCACCTTCTACGTGGTGCCCGAATGAGCGACGTGACCGATGTGCAGGCCGAGATCATCGGCCGTCTGCAGGCCATGCTTGCCGGCGTACCGGACTTTGGCGCCGACGTCCGTGAGGACTCGGTTGCCGGGGTGATGGACGCCGATGATCCCTCACTGCCCTCGCGCCTGATCGTGTTGCAGGAAGGCGACACGGTGGAGCGCGAACGCATGCCGTCTGGCGTGAAAGAAGAGTGGACCGTCAATGTCGTGGCCCTCGGCCGTGGCAGTGGATCTGCTGCCGCGCTTCGCGCCGGTCGCCTGGCTATCAAGCAGGCGTTGAAGGGGCTCAAGGCCGGCATCCAGGTAGATGGGCTGATCACCGTCGGCTTCCCCGCCTCCTCCGTGCGCCTGCCGGAGCCCGGCCGGCGCTGGGGATATCGCGTCATCCCCATCACATTCACCTACCACCAGAAACTCTGACCCCGCTAGGCCGCCTCCGGGCGGCCTTCTCATTTCAGGAGGGCGCCATGCCCGAGATCAAGATCGCCAGGGCCTTCAACTTCCGCGAAGGCTCCGATGTTAAGCACTACCCGAAATCGGACAAGCCCGTCGAGGTTTCCCAGGCCGTCGCCGAACACGCCTGGGCCAACGACTTTGCCCCCAAGCCCAAGGTCGAGAAGGTCGCCGCCCAGACCGCCGCGCCCGCCCCGGCGCCGTCCACCGAACCCAGCGGCGCCAAGTAAGCGCCGGCATCCCTCGAGGAGACCTACATGCTCCAGCCCATTGATCGTTCTTTCATCGGCGAGGGCCAGCCCTTCGCCCGCCTGTATGGCTCGCAGGACGCGCTGTTGCCCTTCGGCAACTGCGACATCTTCAGCGTCAGCTATGCCGCCGATCGCAAGGCCCTGCCGAACTACATGGGCGGCGGCGGCAACCGCAACGTGCGTACCCGGCCCACCGACGTGACCGGCTCCATCGGTCTCTACGACCTCACCCCGGAGAACGTGGCAGCGGTTAGCCGCGGCACCATCACCGTGGCGCCCACTGCGGCGATCACCGGCGAGGCCCACACCTCCGCTGGCGTGGCCTTCGAACTGATCCCGTTCAAGTACCTGCCGGACCTGACGAAGACTGTCGCCGTCAAGAGTGCCGGCGGCTATCCCCTGGTTGCCGGCACCGACTACCTGCTGACGCCTCACGGCATCCAGGTGCTGTCCGGCACCACCATCGACGAGACCGGCGTGCTGATCGACTACACCCCGCGCAAGAGCTCGGCTGTGCAGATGCTCAACAGCTCGGAGAAGGAGTTCGAGATCTTCATCGCCGGCCTGAACGACGCGCAGTCGGGCGAGCCCTACGCGCTGCGCATCCGCCGCGCCAAGTTCGGCCTGCTGCAGGAGATGCCGATCCTGGGCCAGGACTACCTCAAACTGACCGGCCCCATCGAGCTGCTCGCTGATCCGACCGTTGTCGCCGACGACATCTCGAAGTTCCTGCAGATGGACCTGGCGGCCTAAGGCGGCATGGCCATGGATGGCCTTCTGCCTTGCTGCTGGAGTAGAGTCCGCTCCAGCATGAATTTCGAATGGGAGGGAAACCATGCAATGCCCAAGTTGTGACCATGAAGCCCCGCAATCCGCTTTCGGTGATCCCCTTCGGTGCCCAGCATGTGGCGCTTATTACGAAAAGGCTCTCAAGATGAAGCTGGCGGCCGACTTAAAGGCTGAACCGGCTCAAGTTCAAAATTCGCCCCAAAAGCAGAAGTCTTTCCGTATGGCGGCTGATCATGTCCAGGTCGCTACGCGAGGACTGGATGGTGTTCAACCCGTAGTTGTGGTTGATATCCAAATGCGCTTTTGGTCGATGATGGTCTTCATGGTCAAGTGGATGCTTGCCGCAATTCCGGCTTTCATTGTGTTTGTTGGAATAGTTGGGATGCTTGGTGCCATTTTTGGATCATTGATCGGCGGTATGCTGGGGCTTCCAAAATAACAAGCTAGTTGCAACGAAAGAACCCGCCAGCAGGCGGGTTTTTTATTGTCTGGAGCTATTTATGGCAAACTCTGTTCAGCGCCTGATTCAGTTCATCTTGCGCGGCAAGGACGAGATGTCTCCCGCCGCCAAACAGTCCACCGAAGCGCTGGAGGCGATGCGAGGCAAGGTCGGCCAACTCAACCAGGCGTTGGACGATGCCAAGGGCGCACGCGGCCTAGTCACCGGGCTGGAGAACACCCGGCGCGTAATTGGCTCGACGGAAGCCTCCTTGCTGCGGGCGCAGAACACCGTGCAGGCGCTTCGTGAGGCGCTGGACAAGAATCCTGACAGCAAGGGCTACGAGACCTCACTGAAGGCTGCAGAGCGTAATGTTTCTACCCTGCAGCGCACCCTCGACACCCTGAACACCAAGTTGGCCGAGCAGGAGAAGGCCGCCGTCGCCGCTGGCATCGACACCAGCAAGTTGTCCGAAGAAGAGAAACGCCTGGCCGCTGAAGTTGAGCGCGCCAAGGCCCAGCTTGCCGCCGCGAATGAGGAGCTGCGCAAGCTCGAACGTCAGCAGCGACAAACTGCCGATAGCTCAAGCCGGATGAGTGATGCAGTCAGGAACATCAAGACCGGCGTGACGGATGCGACGGTCAACTTCGGTAAGTGGCTCGTCAGCATCTACCTGGTAGACAAGGCCCTGCAGGGGCTTGGCGCTGGTGTCGGTTTCCTTAAGGACGGAATCGGTGCCTTCATTGGTTCCGGCAGTGACAACGAACAAGCCCTGGCCCAGCTCGAAGCAGCCCTGACGTCTACCGGAAATGCGGCCGGATTGACCAGCCAGCAACTGCTCGACATGGCCGACAGCATGCGCTCGGCCTCAATGCTCACCACTGAGCAGATCCTTTCCGCCGAGACGCGCCTGCTGTCGTATACCGACATCGCAGCCAAGCAGTTTCCCCAGGCGCTGCAGATCACCATTGACCAGGCCCAGCGACTGGGCATCAGCGTCGAGCAGTCCGCCGAAACGGTAGGGAAGGCGCTGCAGTCGCCTTCTGATGCTATGGCCACCCTGAGCCGTCAGGGCTTCAAGCTGGAGGATGGGCAAAAGCAACTGCTGAAGCAGTTGGAGGCGACCGGGAAGAAGGCCGAGGCCCAGGCCATCATCATCAACATGATGACCGAAGCCTATGGCGGTGCCGCTGCCTCGGCGCGGCTGAACACCTTCAGGGGCCTGATGAAAACCCTGGGCGACCAATTCGGTGACTTCGCCGGAAAGGTCGCCGATAGCGGCGCTTTTGACTATGTGAAGCGGCGTCTGACAGACCTGAGCAGTAGCATCAAGGCTATGGCGGATGATGGCCGTCTGGATCGGCTCGCGAGCGGTATATCAGATGCATTTATTCAGGGTATTGATTGGATCGGAAAGTTTGTCGATAGGCTTGGGACCGTTGATTTCGAGTCTGTAATAGGTGATGTTTCAGGCTGGCTTCATAACTTTAGCGCCAATCTCGATGAGATGGCTACGAAAGTTAAGCTGTTCGTTGCACCGTTCCGAACTTTATTTAACGGTATTACTTCTGGGTTAAGCCTGATTGGGTTGGGATTTACCAATACCATGGGGCTTATGGCTTCAGCTATCGAGTGGATGGCTAAAAAAATACCTGATGCCCTTGGTGGTGAGAAAATTCGGGCATCTGTTGCAGGGGTTCAGGGAACACTCAAAGCCCTAAGCTCTAGCTTCAAGTCTCAAATAGAGCAGGACGCAAAAGATATTGCTGCTGCTTGGGATACAGCTGGAGAAGGGATAAGTGATGGCGCTAAATCAACAACTGGTAGCGTCAAGAAAGAACTTGACGAAACCTTCGAGCACACGGTACAGCGCGTCACCGGTATCAACAACGCCCTGGCGCAGATCAGCGCGGCGGAAGGTGTTGAACAACTTCGCCAGCTCTCCAAGGAGATGTACGACGCCTATAAGCGCGGCGACCTGAGCCAGGAACAGTACAGCCAGGGCACGGCGGTATTGAATGAGCGGCTCAGGAAACTTGGCGGAACATCGGCAACCACTGGCACGCAACTGAAGGGTGTTTCCGACAGCCTGAAGTCGCTGACCGACGTGCAGAACGCGATTGCCAACGCGCGCACGGATGTGGATATCGACAACATCCGCAAGTCGATCACCAAGCTGTACCAGACCGGCGTCATCAGCTCCTCGGAATACAACCAGGCCATGAAGGATCTGGAGTCGCAGCAGGAGCGGCTGAAGAGGTCCACCGACGGCTTGTCGTCCACGATGGACACCCAGGCCGAAAGCACGAAGGGGCTGACCAAGTCCCAGCAGATGATGAGCGAGGCCATGGAGGACGGCATCGTCACCACCGAGGAGCTGCGCCGGATCTCCGGCGAGCGCATGGAGGAGGAGCGCAAGGGCGTCCAGGCGACCAAGGACAACATCGCCGAGACCTCGGCCGACATGTCGGACTTCGCCGGGTTCTACGAGGGCGTCATCAACCAGGCCCGCCAGCCCCTGGCGGAACTGGGCAAGGAAGCGCTTGCCGCCTTCGATCAGCTGCGCGGTATCAGCACCACCGACATCTCGATCGATACCAGCTCGCTGGAGTCGACCACCAAGGCGCTGCAGCAGATGCGCTCGGAGCTCGACCGGGTGCAGGGCGCCGCCTCGATGCCGGGCCTTTCCGGCCTGGGCAGGTGGGCGCTGTCGATGCAGGAGGAGAGCAAGCGGGTTGCCGTGTCCTTCCTCGAGCAGAAGCAGCAACTGCTCAGCCTGATGGATGGCTACGAGAAGAAGACGATCCCGCTCAGCGACTTCGTGGACAAGGCCAAGGCCGCGCGCAACAGCATGAACCTGCTGAACGACTCGGACCTGCGGCAGTTGGAAAGCGCGATCGACTCGGCCAAGCAGCGAATGGACCAGCTGGAAAACGGCACCCGCGACACCCTGACCGGCCTCAAGGAGGAGCTGGCCGGCCTGCGCGGCGAGACGGAAGCGGTGGACCGCAGCAAGTTCAACAGCCGCCGGCAGGATCTGCAGCAGCAACTGGCTGAAGCCCAGGCCGGCGGCAACCTGAACGCCGTGCAGAACATCATGGAGGCGCTGGCCACGCTGCAGCAGATCCAGGCCGAGACCGATGCCAAGCGCCAACTGGCGGAGCAGCAGGCGCGCGTCGACGCCCAGAACGCTGCGCAGGCACAGGCTCCCGCGCCGGCCGCGGCGGCTCCTGCAACTGCAGCACCTTCCCAGCCGATGAAGACCATCCGCCTCGAGGTCCAGGGGCGGAGCGTGGACGTCGGCGTCACCGATGACGGTAGCCAACTGCTCGACCTGCTCGGCAAGGCTGCCTTGAGGACTAGCTGATGATGCTCGACAGCATCGAACTGGATGACCAGCTCGAATGGACCGATGAGTTCACCTGGGACTCGGTGGCGCAGGAGCAGGAGCGCTCCATCACCGGCGCCCTTCTGGTGCAGGAGGGCGTCAAGCTGCACGGCCGGCCCATCACCCTGCAGGCCAACGGCGGCGCCTGGACGCCGCTGTCGGTCGTGCGGCAGCTGGAGGCCCTGCGCGACCAGCGGCTGAAGGTGATGGACCTGGTGCTGCCCGACGGCCGGGAGTTCTCGGTGACATGGAACCGGGCCAATGGCCAGGCGCCGCTCGAGGCCTCCCAGGTACACCGCACGGTGAACCCGGGGCCAGCCGAGGACTACGAAATCACCCTGCGCCTGATCACCGTGGCGCCGCCACCCCCTGAAACCCCTTGACCACCAACCCCGCTCCGGCGGGTTTTTCATTTCTGGCTGGAGCGCACATGGCCATCAGCAAAAGCGACATCAAGCTGCTCAAGTCCCAGCGGCTGACCGACGAATCGGACGGCGGCGGCCGCGCCACCGGGCAGGCCGTGGTGGATGCCGAGGTGAACAACCTGTTCCCCGACATCTCTCGCCTGGACCGCACCATCGGCCGCATCAACCTGCGGAAAGCGTTCGCGGGGGTGATGTCGTCCAACAACGACAGCTACCTGGGCGCCCATTCCATCCTCACCCAGGCGCCGGCCGACCCGCGCGTGTCGGTGCTGCTGTTCGGCGGCACCCAGACCGACGAGCGCGCCGACGCCCGCAACGCCATCGAGTCCTACGTTGTGCCGGCGGTGATCGCGGCGTTCGACCTGCTGGGCAACCAGCTGCAGGGCCAGCGCGCTATCGCTTGCATTCAGCGTGAAGAGCAGCGCCTGCCGGAGATCGGCCAGGTCTACCAGCTGGTCAACGGTTCGCTGTCGCAGTACGTGCGGATCACCAGCGTGGACGCCCGGCTGGAGTCGTTCACCTACGACTACGGGAACGGCAACTTCGTCAACTTCACCCGGCGCCGCCTCGACCTGTCGATCAGCTCGCCGCTGCTGACCACCTTCCCCGGCGGCCAGCCGACGCCGGCCGGCACGGCGATGCCGTCGGGCTCCAGCGGCACCAAGAGCCAGATCCTCACCACCCAGGTGGCGGATGCCGCGCACTACTACGGTATCAGCCCGCTGGCGCAGGCCGTGGCCGAGGGCGCACTGAGCGTCCGGGTGAAGTCGGTCTATGCCCAGTTGGTCCCGTCGAGTACCCGCGAGAACGCGCTGATCGACCAGCTGGGCGGCTACCAGCGCCGCATCGTGCTGGCCACCGGGCCGGCGCGCAGCATTGCGCTGACCTTCGCGCTGGTCAGCGGCGGCCAGTCGCGGACCTTCCTCGGCACCGGCTGCGCCCCGGGCACGCTGTCGCTGGTCGTCAACGGCGGCACCTTCGCCGACGACAGCAAGGGCGGCATCCGCTTCGTCTCGGGCAGCAACTGGATCACCAGCGGGACCATCGACTACGAGACCGGCGAGATCAACCTGGTGCGCACCGGGGCCGGCTACACCGGCGCGGCTACCGCCAGCCACCAGCCTGGCGCCGCGGCGACTGGCGAGACCGTCACCGGCGAGATCCCCATCGATCTCTCCAACCGCGGCTACGTGTACACGCTGAGTCTGTCCGACGCCCCGCCGATGCCGGGCACGCTCGAAATCTCCTACATGGCCCTGGGCAAGTGGCAGGCGCTGAGGGACCAGGGCAACGGCGAGCTGGCCGGGGAGGGCACCGGGACCATCCAGTTCGGCACGGGCTCGGTGTCGCTGACGCTGAACGCCCTGCCGGATGTCGGCAGCTCGGTGATCTGGGCTTACGTCGGCCAGAACAGCGCCGCGTTCACTCAGCGCACCGGCGTGAGTGTGCAGGCCCGGGCGAAGGTCAACCGGACGCTGCCCCACCAAGGCCTGCTGCCGGGCAGCTACAGCGCGAGCTTCAAGGTCGGCGGGGTGACCAAGACCATCAGCGACGCCGGCAACGGCACGCTGTCCGGCTCCGGCGGCAGCGGCGTCATCAACTACGCCGCCGGCACCGTGAGCATGGAACTGGCCGCCACCCCGGATGCCGGGACGGCGATCACGCACACGTACCAGCAGGGCGCTTTCACCGACACCCCGCTGGCAGTGACCTCGGACGGCACCGGCATGGCCACCTTCACCATCCCGGGCGCGCCGCTGAAGCCGGGCTCGGTGCAGATCAGCTGGATCACGAAACAGAGGCAAGCCGTTCCGGCCATCGACCACGGTGTGCTGGAGAGCGGCAATAGCCTGCCGGTGTACGAATCGGAGGTGCTGGTCAACAACGCCGTCAGCGACAACACGGCCGGCGGCTGGGGTGGCGGACGGGCCGGGAGCATCAACTACTCGACCGGCGCCTGCAGCCTGCAGGTGGCGCGGACCTACACCTACAAGGAGTTCACCTACGCCACCGAGAAGCACGGCTTCAACCCGGACACCATCGAGCTGGTCAGCACCGACCGCAGCGAGATGGAGAGCTTCGGCGGCACGCTGACGATCCGCGCGCAGTCGAACAGCCAGAGCTACGGCGACCAGACCGACACCCAGGCCGTGGTCCCGGTCACCCTCGACCTGCTGCCGGGCGTGGCCGAGACGATCCTGCCGGGCTCGTTGGTGTTCACCTACGCCGGCGAGACCTACGTGGACCGCTCCGGCGTGCTCTACAAGGGTGTCAGCACCACCACAAATGCTGGGGTAGCGGTCGGCTCGGTGGACTACGCCGGCCGTGCGGCCACGCTGAGCACCTACCCGGCCGGCGCCGCGGCGGCAGTCACGCTGCTGGCGTGCCTGACCACGAACTCCGGGTTCGCGGTTAACGCCATGACATTCCGCACGCCCGGGGCGCCGCTGCGGCCGGCGAGCCTGCAGGTCACCGCGGTGCGCGTCGACACCGCCCAGGTGGTGACGGCTACCGCTGACGCGAACGGCGTGCTGAACGGGGCGGTGATCAAGGGCACGGTGGACATCGCGACGGGCATCGTCCGGCTGCGGTTCACGTCGAATCTGGACGACCAGACCGGGGCCAGCGACATCCCGGTGATCCCGATCCTGCTGCGCTACAACGCGGTTGTCTACTCGACGCTGCCGCTGGACGCCAACCTGATCGGCCTCGATCCGGTGAGGCTGCCGGCGGATGGCCGGGTGCCGCAGTTCCGCGAGGCCGACGTGCTGGTGATCCGCCACGTCAAGGAGACCGTGGTCGCCGAGCCGGTGGCCGGGGGCACCCTGGCGCTGTCGCGGCAGCAGCAGGCTGAGATCGAGGTCGTCGACGCCAACGGCACTGCGCTGCGCGCCGCCAGCTTCACGGCGAACCGCGCGGTGGGGACGGTGACCTGGGCGAACCCGCTGGTGCTGCAGGACGAGGCCGGCAACCCGCTCACGCTGCCCCTGGTGGTGCAGGACCGCGTCGAGCACATGACGCTGTGCACTGAGGTGCAGATCAGCGGCGAGATCGGCCTGGCCTCGCCGGTGCCGTGGGACATGCCGGCGAACGAGGCGACGGTGAGCAGCGCGCTCAGCTGGGGCGACCTGCAGGCGCGCTATCACCACTGGTTCACCCAGCGGGCGTGGAACACGGGGGCGCCGAACTGGACGGACGCGCCCATCGGCGACACCACCACGGCCAACTACGACCAACTCAGCTACCCGCCGATCATCACCAACATGGGGGCGATCGATGGGAAGTGGGCGTTGGTGTTCACCAGCGCCTCGCAGTTCCAGGTCGTCGAGGAAAAGCTGGGCGTTATCTCCACTGGGACGACCGCTTCCGACTGCGCGCCGATCAACCCGCAGACCGGGACGCCGTATTTCACCATCCGCAAGGAAGGCTGGGGTGGCGGCTGGGCGGCGGCCAATGCTGTGCGCTTCAACACCGACTCGGCATTGGGGCCGGTGTGGCTCGCGCGCACGGTACTGAGCGGGCAGGGCACAGTCGAAGACGACGAGTTCCGTCTGCAGATTCGAGGGGATGCTGACTGATGACAGTGCGCTATTACTCCAGCCTTGATTCTGGAGCGCCGAGCTTGCCCAGCGCGACCAGTCAGCGGCTGTTCGACAACCTGCGGCTGATCCTGCTGGCTTGCTTGGTCAACGGCTATGGGAGCAAGCCGGCAGCCGGCTGGACCATTGGGCACGATGTCACCAATGGTTTCAGCTTGGTCAGTGCCGGCGGCATCATCAACTTCGTCCATTCAGCCAACGGCCAGGTGATCCTCTACCTGATGGAGACCATTACGGATGGCACCACGTCCTTGGCCGGGGGGTATAACCGCCGCTCGGGGCCGTGGGCGGACGGCTCATCGGTAACCGGTCGTCAGTATGTCTATTGCCCGAGCTTCTACAGCACCACTGCCAATAAGCAGTGGTGCGTGGTCGCGGATGATAGAACTGTGGTCGTGCAATTCTCGGGCAGTGTCACCGATATCGATGTGCCTTCTAACAACGGTGCTGGCATTTACTTTGGGGAGTATCAGCCGGCTTTTGGTGGGACGGGCTTTTGCTGTCTCGCCGGAAGCATGAGCACTAACGCCACCGGCATAGTGTTTAACCCCAACTCCACCTCGACACTACCGGGTACGGTCTTGCGCAATCCGTTTGACGGCACCGTCAACCAGGGCGCCAGTCCAGGCTTCCGGGGTGGGCTTGCCGTCGACTCAGCTGCCGGCGCGGTGACGGGCAAGAACCGGGTGGCTCCCGGTCAGCTACGTCCGGTTCGCGCGTCGATAGTGGGTTCGGGGGCGGGGATTAGTGGGAGCACGAGCACTAACGCCCAGGCCCATTGCGGTGTGCTTCGGGGGCTGCTTGGTGAGCCTGCGTTGGCGGACTGCTTGCTTGCCAATGTGCTGCCGGCACTGGGCAAGAGCAGTCCCATCATGCAGGACCGGGTGTTGCCGATCAGCATGCCGAATGGCCAACAGTGGGTTCCGTTCTATGCCACCACCTTTGACCTGGGGGCATTCATTTCCCTGGATCCGGCAGATTGGGAGTAAGCGGTTATGGATATTCGCCCGCAAGTGCGTATCTCTATGCCGCAGACGGCGGCTCGCCGAACCATCACGTTGGCGCTGACACGCGATGGTGAGCAGACGTCATCTGTGAAGGTGGGTTTGTTGCTCGATATCGGGCTGTCGTTGCTGGCGGTATTTGCCACCGCGCACCAGCAGTCGCAGACCTTCCTTGCGTCCGCCATCGATGGCTCCCGGCTACTGCTCGCGGTGGATCAGCAGGCGCCGGCCCGGGCCGCAGCACGATATCCATCTATCAGCGAGGACGTGACGCTGGATATCGACCTGAACGACGGCTCGGGGAGTGGGGGTGGAGCGCCGGCGGACCTGGCCGCCACGGTTCGGGTAGACGGCCTCCCTGCAGACCGGGACGTCGTCGCCTTCGAGCGCGGCGTGGGTGGTGAGTGGCGCGTTGCCGGCTATGGCGCCACGGTTGACGGTGAACTGGACATGGACCTGCGGGTGGCCGGCCCGGGCCAGGTTTATGTGATGGCGATGGATTCATGGGGTACGGTGTTCCAGCCGCTGCTCGGCGTGGCCGAGGGCGACCTGATCCGGCCCACGGTGTTCATGGGCTGGATCTACCGCATCACCCAGGCCGGCCAACTGCCCGCCGTCGAGCCGACCTGGTGGGACGACAGCCTGCTGGGGCCGCAGCCGCTCGGCACTGCGCGGGCCGAAGTGCACCGCTACTACCCGCCGCAAGGGCGCGGCCCTATCCCTGTGGAGTTGACCTGATGCTGACGCATGACGCGGTGGCGGGCTGGCGCAAGGCCCGCCGCCAGTTCGACCCTGCGCGCCGTTCAGCCTGGGGTACGGTTGCGGCCAAGGAGGTGGCCACCGCGGCACCCTGGGGAGGGCGAGGCGCGGAGCGTCTCCTTGGCGGGCCGCTGGGATACGGTGGCGCAGGCCGACCAGGGCCAAGGCGGGCGCTGGGGGCAGGGTGGGGCGCTGGAGGCCGATGCAGCCAGCCGCTGGGACACCGTGGCGCAGAAGGACCTGGCGCAGCGCCTGGGCTGGGACCGTTCGATCAAGCCCCAGGACACCCGCCTGCGCCTGCTCTACAACCCAAAGCCCGCGCGCAAGGACACGGCGAGCGGGCAGGCATGGTTCCGCTGCGACGAGTTCGGCCCGCGCTTCGACGCCGCGGCCGAGCGCGCCGCCAGCCTCTATATCCCCCGGGCCGGGGTTGTGGACTTCTCGTTCTCCGGGCAGCGCTACATCCCCAGCACCACGGCCTCGGTGTTCTTCGACTTCCGCTACACCCCGCAGCCGCATGCCATCCAGCCGGTGGACAGCGGCGCGGTGGTGCGCTTCACCCCGGCACGCATCATCGACCAGATGCGGACCATGCCCTGGGGTTGGGGCACGCCGACCGATCCGCGCCCGACGGGCATCGTATACCCGGACTACCCCGGCCCCGTGGTCGTCATCGACCCGCCCGAGGAGCCGACCATCCTGGAGACCTACATGATCGCCAACACGGTCACCCTGGTGGAGCTGGCCAGCGGCACGCCGTTGGACGCCACCAACATCCGCATCGGCCTGGACATCGACTCGTTCGCCTGGACGTTCAGCGCCGACCTGTTCGGCCGGACCTCGCTGAACCTAGTGCTGCAGGACGCCGACGGGCCGAAGACCGTCGAGTTGATCATCAATGGCTGGACCTGGCACTTCCTCGTCGAGCGCTACAGCGGCAGCGGCAAGTTCCCGGAGGAGCGCTACAGCATCAGCGGCAGCAGCCGCACCCAACTGCTGGCGGCGCCCTACGCGCCCAAGCGCAGCGGCATGAACACCAGCCCCGTGAACGCCCGCAACATCGTCGACGACCAGCTGCAGTTCACCGGCTTCACCGCCAGCTGGGACACGGTGTCGATGGGGCCGCCGGACTGGACGCTGCCGGGCGAGGCCTTCAGCTACACGGAAATGACGGCCATGGAAGTGATCCACCGCCTGGCCGAGGTTGCCGGCGGCATCGTGCGCCCAGCCCTGGCCGGTGACGCCTTCACGATCCTGCCGCGGTATCGGGAGGCGACGTGGTACTGGTCCAGCGCTATCCCCGACTGCATCGTGCCGGCGGAGATCGTCGCCGAGTGGGGCAGTGAGTGGTCGCCGCAGCCGGAGTGGAATTTCGTCTACGTCAGCGGCACCAACTACGGCGTGAGCGTGCAGGTGCGGCGCGCCGGCACGGCCGGCGACGAGCCAGCGGCGGACGTCATGGAGGACTGGATGACCGGCACCGACGTGGCCCGCGCCCGTGGCATCTGCGAGCTGTCGAAGGGCGGCAGCCAGGCCATCGAGACGCGGCGCATCCCGCTGTTCGCGGACGGCGACAACACCCCGGGCCTGGTGCAGCCGGGCATGATCGTGGAGTTCCGCGACCCGGACGCCACCTGGCGCGGCCTGTGCCTGGGCGTCGACATCACCGCCGAAGGCGTGGGCGCCTCGCGCGTCTGGCAGACGCTTCGGATCGAGCGCCACTACGGGAGCAGCAGCTGATGGCCACGGTGAATCCCTGGAAGAAATTCATCGGCCTGCTGCCGGGCGGCTCCCGCACAGTGGGCGAGGTGATCAGCGTCGACGCCATGGCCGGCACCAGCGTGGTGGAACTGCGAACCGGCACCCGGTGCTCGCCCGCGGCACCTCGGTGGCTGCCGGCCAGAACGCATTTCTGGTTGACGGCCAGGTCACCGGCCCGGCCCCGGATCTGCCGCAGTACGACTTCGAGGTCTGAGCCAACCGGCTCCAGGCTTTCAACCCAAGCCCGCCACCTGGCGGGCTTTTTCATGCCCGGAGGAAACCATGGGCCAAGACCGTGATGTGGATGTGCTGGCGCGGACGCTGTGGGGCGAGGCGCGCGGCGAGGGGGCGGCCGGCATGGTCGCCGTGGGCTGGACGATCCGTAACCGCGCGGCGAAGCCCGGCTGGTGGGGGCGGGACATCGTAAGCGTCTGCCAGGCGCCCTGGCAGTTCAGCTGCTGGAACAAGAACGATCCGAACTATCAGTACCTGTCGGGGGCGAAGCAGATCCCGGCGGGTGAGTACCTCCGCGCGCGCGAAGCTGCGCTGGCGGTGATCAGTGGCAGCCAGCCGGATCCGACCGGCGGGGCCACCCACTACTACGCCACCACCATGGCCAAGCCGCCAGCCTGGGCGGCGAAGGCGAAGCGCACGGCCACCATCGGCCGGCACGTGTTCTTCCGCGACGTCCCGTAGGAGCGAACCATGCAGAACTTCCCGTGGAAGGCGGCCGGCCTGGTGCTGGCTGCGCTGCTGCTGGTCGCCGTCGGCGCCAGCCTGGGTGTGTGGCTGGCCGCCGGGCACTACCGGCCCCAGCTCGACCAGGCCGCCCAGGACCTGGCCGCCTGCCGCGCCGCCAGGGGCAATCTGGAGACGCTGGTGGGCGACCAGAACACGGCGATCGCCAGCCTGGCCAACCAGGCCGAGCAGCGCCAGGCGAAGGCTGCCCAGGCGGTGGCCGATGCCCAGCAGCAGGCCGGCCAGCACTTCGCCGCCGCGCAGCGCCTGCAGCAGGAGCGCACCGAGGGCGATCCGGCGCAGGTGGCGGCCGACATAATCGACAAGGAGCTGGGGCTATGAAGTGGCTGGTGATGGGGATGTTGGTCGCGCTGGCGGGATGCGCTGGCCGGCAGGAAGCCGAGCCGCGCACGGTGCGCGTAGAGGTGCCGGTGGCGGTGCCCTGCCGGGCGCCGGCGGTGCAGGAACCAGCCTGGGCCACGGCGAGCTTGCAGAGGGGAGACAGCCTGCAGACCAAGGTCCGGGCGCTGCTGGCAGAGCGGCAGCAGCACCTGGGCTACGAGGCGCAGTTGCGCGCCGCAGTCCAGGCCTGCCAATAGGTCTTCGCTTCAGGCCTGCATCGCATACCCGCCCCGGAAGCCATCCTTGGAGTAGATGGCGTAGAGCTCGGCGCGGCGCTGGTCGAGCTTGGCGAACGAACTGCTCCCCTCATCCAGTTGGCCGAAGATGGTCATCAGCGGCTTGGAGTCCAGGGCGCGGGCAGCAGCGAGCATGCTGCCCCGATGCTCTGACATGATCGCGAACCTCGACATCAGCAGGTAGAGGTGGTGCGTCTCGTAGTCATCGAGGTGGATGCCGCCGACTTTCCTGCCCTCGATGTACTCGCCCTCCACAATGCTGTAGGCAGCGATGAAGTTCCGGGCAGCGTCGAGTTGCTCGGCGGGGATGTCGGCAGCCGAGCGGACGCCGAAGGCGGCATGCGTCTGCGACCAGATTTTCGCGGTTGCGCGGCGCTGCACCGGAACCGGCAGCGAGGACACCTTGCCCTTGATCAGCGCGCCGAGCATGTGGAAACCGTCGGTGCCGATGGTCTGGCCGACGAGAGTCGCCATCCGGCCGTTGGCGTCTTCGTAGCGGCCATGCTTGCGGATCGCCGGCAGCACCTCGGCGGTCACCCATTTCTTGAAGCGCTTGGCTTCGGCCTTGCGGCTGGTGAGGATCAGCGAGTACAGGCCAGACTCGTTAATGATGCCAACCGCCTGGGTTCCTCCAAGGGTGTCGGTAGTAGCGACACCCTTTTCATCATCGTCCAGGCGAGATAGCGCATCGCGGTTGTTGCGGACGGCCAGAGCCTGGCAGACATCAGCAGCAACGAACCACGGCTGGTCGTCGATCAGCAGGGTGCGGACTTCACGAGTTTCGAAACGGAACGGAATGACTTGGGCGGTTTGCATGACGAGGACTCCTTCTGATTGAGAGTCCGCCACCTGAGGCCAATCAGGGAGGGCGGAACCGTGCGGGTTGGCCTACCGGCAGAAGGACCGGCCACTCTTGCGAGTGCCCGCACGGCCCACCCAAAGCGCAGGTGCAGCCATGCTACGGACACAAAAAAACCGCTCTATGGCGGCTGTGTCCGCCTTCTGTACCGGGAGGCCAATCCCAGGCCGCAGGATTTACTGCGACGGAATTAGTCTGCCGGAGCTGCGAAGGCGGCGTCAACAGGTGTCAATAAGAGTGGACGCCTGTTGACGATGGATGGCGGGCATCGAGGGATGCGGCATCGGCTCGGGGCGGTGCTGGCCTGCCGGTGAGGTAGAATGCCGGCCTCGATCAACAGGAGGTCGGCATGCTCATCATTCGTCAGGGCACTTTCTCGCGGCTTCAGCTGGAGCGCATGGTTGGCAAGGCAGGCAATTTCGGGATTTGGGAATACCACGTGTCGGCGAACTCCGACATGTTCCCCGGTTACGCAGCTGGTCGCCATGCCGCCATCTCCCCGGCGGAACCGAAAGAGGGGCAGGAAGTTGAAGCATTCGTCATGCTCCGATCCAACTCCCCGCAGGAAGAGTGGCGACCGGCAGGAAAAGGCGTCGCGGAGTACCGCTGAAGGCTTGGTCGACTCGGCGCAAAACCTCCTCTGGAGCCCGCGTGGCTACGTTTGCGAAACGCTGAAAAGTGGTGTGTTTTGCCTGGCCAAAATGGTACGATTTCCAAGCCAAATCAAAGGCTTGGATTGGATATGTCCGCTGTATGGGGTGCAAGGGGTCGAGTGTTCGAATCACTCCGTCCCGACCAAAAATCCCTAGAAAATCCAGTCACTTAGCGGTGACTGGATTTTTTTATGCCTGATGATTTTGTGGCGTCTCCAAATTTTGCCCCACTTTTTGCCCCACCGGTGATTTTGTACATTGGTTGCCTGGGTGTAGCCTTTGGCAACATCGCTGCATCGCTTTGGGGGCAATGGTGTGAGCAGGGCATGTAGAGCTGATGGATTTCCCGGGTGGGGCTAGCGAGCTTCAATCCGGAGCTAGAGCGCTCTCTCGATCTCAGGGGGAGTGGGTTGCAGGGCCTGTCAGGAGTGCTCGGGAAGCGAGACAGCTTGCGCGCATGCTGCTTGCTGCGATCAATTCTTCGCTCACAGAATCTCCGCCGCGCGAATGGATGTGCGGTGTGCCGAGCTTGCTTTTGGCCTGGGTTAATTCCAGATCCAGGTCAGGGGGGGATGCTGATGCTGGTGCGCCGCCAGTTGCTCACAGAGGCTGCGAAGCAGAAGATGCCAGCCATCACCGCATTCGAGCCCCAGCCCAGAGCGCTTTCCTGAGGCGTTTCGTTAAGACCCCGGAGTAGCCGCGGGAAGTCAGCGTAAAGGCTTTCTTCTAGAGCTCTATTCATACGTGGACATCGACTGGAAGGTGAGCCGGTATTGGCCTTCTGTTGCGTCGGGCCCATAGCGAACCAGCCCTTCCAGGGTGGTGGGCAATGCCTGTTCAGCTGAGGAGTGCAGTAGCAGTGACTTTACCGGCTCGGCTATGCTCGTCTGAATATCCTGTGGGTCAAGGTCAAGCAATTTCAGGGTGTAGAGCCATTCTTGTTTTCCCCAGCGCATTAGCACGTCATGGTCGATCGAGGTAGGTGCATAGCCGCCAACAGGAAAGCCCATGTACTGGTTCTCATGGAAATTGATGGGGCAGTTCCAGAGGCCGATGTGTAGCAAAGGCTCTGCATTACCGGAGGCTTGCATGCCATCACCTGCCAGACTGATCTGGAAAAACAGGTGCGAAGGAGTTTTACGCCGCCCCAGTCGGATTGGCATGGAATAGGCGAGGCTCTGATAGAAGCAACCTAGAGAGTCCTCCTGCCAACTCTCGCGCTGGCTTTCTCGTCGCAGATTGTCATCTGCAAGGCTGACGAGCTTTGCGAGACTAAGATTCCGTGGCAATTCATGGAAAACCTGCTTGAGGCTGTCCCGAAGCGCATAGCACTGCTCATAAAGTGCAGGGAGGTGCATTAGATATTGCTGCAGCGAAGCGCTAGCAGGCAGTTTCGGAAAACCTAGGAAAGGCTGGATTCGGAGTTTTTTCAGTGCAATTTCCATTTGCTCTCTCCATTTAATCAGGCTGACACTCGTATTTGGGCATCTGGCCAACACTTCTGTCCACGAACGCAGTAGGAGTCTGCCCTTCCAGATGTCCTCCCGAGTGAGCGCTTCCTGGCCTGCACTGACCTCAGGGGCGATGAAGAGATGGAAAGCTTGCGTCTTTTCCGTCTCATCCAAGCAGTTTTCCCATTGTTCATGTAGTTGCCGGGCGCCACTTAGGCCTGAGCGCCATTTGAATTCCACCAAAAGCACTCGGCGAGTGCCGTTCGGCCACTCCAGCTCGACAAATAGATCCGGCTCAAGTCCGTTCCGTTTTTTCCAGAAATGCATGTCCGCTTTGTGGGCCTGATCTGCCGGCCAATCGCCTTCCACTATCGCCTGCCAGAATGCGGCGATGTCAGTTGACGGAAGAAACGATAATGGCCCCATTAGTAGAGCAGTGATTTCATCTTCCTCAGCTACGCGGTGCTCGCCTTCTTCTCGATGGCCGAGATAGCGCAGGTGGAGGCGGCTCTTATTTTGGGTGATGGCATGCAGCATGGTAGGCCTCTGCTATGGATGGGGCGGCAGATGTTAAGGGGGGCTCGTTCGCTCCCTCGAGGCAGTGTTTTGGTCAGGAAGTGCTTCGCGCCCATCCAGTGCTTGAGGGGCTAAACGGGTACTCCATGGTCTGGCGGAGCACGCCTATCATCTCGGGCTGATGATCCTGCCGTTACTGTATAGCCTTCAGTAGAATGCTCAAGGCTGGTTGATATGAGCCGAGCTCCGTTATCGTCCCTTTCACCACAAACACGGCTGATCTCTCTTCTTGCCGGGGCGCACTCTAAACGAGGACACACATTTTGATTTGGTTTCTTGAGGGACAGTCCAGCCAGCGCGACATCATTCTGGGAGCGCGTGAGGCGGTCCCGTCGGAGGTGAAGATTTATGCCTCACATCGCCAGGACAGGCCTGAAATCACCGGCAACGCCGACGTAAGCTTTCTTGAGCCGAAGGACAATCAGGAACGCATCGACTGGGTGATCGAGACAGCTGTAAGCCAACAGATAAAAGTCATCCTGGTCGGCCGCGTAGGGAGCGTCTTCGAGGCCCAACGCCACCGCTTCGAAGCCGCTGGCCTGATTCTGGTTACCGGCGGCATGAGCATGAGCACGTTTGAGTTGGTGGACGACAAGAGCAAATTCACTGCTGAAGCAGAGCGCGCCGGCCTTGCCTGCGTTCCCGCGATCACAGCAAGCAATGCCAAGGAACTCATCGAAGCCTACGAGGTTCTCCGCGTTCACGGAGATGTCTGTATTAAGCCGGCAGTTGGCATCTACGGTCAGGGGTTCTGGCGCTTCAAGTCTGAAGCGGACCCGTTCCGTTGCTTCGCCAACCCCGACTCTCGAGAGGTTCAGTTTGAAACCTATCTTCATGCCTATCGTGCCGGGGGGGATCGTCCCGCCATGCTGGTGATGCCGTACATGGCAGGAAGCGATTGCTCGATCGACATGGTTTGCGAGTCCGGCCGCCCAGTAGCATACGTCGGCCGCCGAAAACAGGGACTGCACCAGACCTTCGAGAACGACACGCCAGCTGTAGAGCTCGCTCTGAAAGCCGCGGCTCATTTTCAGTGCGATGGCCTGGTCAACGTCCAGACTCGGGATGACGCAGAAGGCGTCCCTCATCTTCTCGAGATCAACCCGAGGTATTCAGGTGGCATTGGCTATACCCGGCACACGGGGATCAACCTTCCAGGAATCTTCGCCACCAGGAGGCTTGGCCTTCCGGAGCCCGAGGGAGCTTGGGTGCCGAATGTCAGGGTAAAAGCCATAACCATTGCGGTGCCCGTAGCGACCTGATATGTAATCACACATCAAGTTTGATACTATTTTGCCTCTTTTTGTAAGATTCGGGATTCAAGGAGCGAGGCAGGGATGATGGTGCTGGCGCCTGGCGCAAACACCGCTTTGGGGGCAGCGCAATGCTCCTGGATGCTGGAGTGTGGAAATTCCTCTGCATTCGGTGAATACGCGGCCGTTGCTCTGCTTCCACTTGACGACAAACGTAACCCTAAAGGGGAGCCAGCACTGTTCCAGGTTCCCCAGGCCTGGATGCAGTGGAGCGGCAGTCAAGAGAAAGTCTGCTGCAGCTTGAATCTTGGGCAACTCCCGGCCGGCGCGGACAGAGTGCTCCTGGTCGTGTACACCTTCTCGGCCATGGGCCCAGTCAGCGAACTGCGGTCCCTTCGCCTGCAGGTTGACTCTCAGATCGAATGCAGTTTGAACCTGTCTGACAATGGCGAATCGGCAATCATTGTCGGCGAGTTCTATTGTCGCAATCAGCAGTGGAAATTCCGCGCCCTCGCCGAGGGTTCGGCATATGGCCTCGCAGCGCTTGGGCGTCGGGTCGGGCTCATGATCGACGATGCCCATCCTCACCACCGCTCCAGCTCCACAGATCGGAATCGGTCGGCATCGGGAGCAACAGGCACCGGCTTTGCCGTGACTACCACCCATATCCTCACCTGCGCGCATGTCATCGAAGACATGCAAGAGATCCACATCGCCTCGTTCGAGGGTCGGCATCGTGCCGAAGCGGTGGTTGTAGATGAACGCAATGATTTGGCTCTCCTCAGAGTGCAAGGCGCTCCTGCATTTAAGCCAGTGGCTTTCCGGGATGGGGTTGGGTGCGACCTTGGCGAGTCTGTGGTGGCCCTTGGGTTCCCGCTCGCCGGCCTGGCGGGTGGTGGAGTGCATGTCACCCAAGGTGGCGTGTCTGCACTATTTGGCCTGCACAATGACGCAAGCCTGCTCCAGTTCACTGCACCAATTCAGCCTGGATCAAGCGGTAGCCCGCTCTTTGACGCAGCTGGATCAGTAGTAGGGATGGTGACCTCCACGATCCCAGACGCACAGAACATGAACTTCGCGGTCAAGGCCGGGCTTGCCCTGGCGTTTCTCGACGCCTGTGGTGTCGAACCAACTCGAACCCCAACAGGAAAGACCTTCACGACATCTCAAATGGCCCGTGAAGCCCAACAATCGCTTTGGAAAATCGAGGCGCGCAATCCATAGAGCCACTTTGGCTTGAAACCCAGGGAAGAGGCGTTAGGTTCTCGACCTCGCGCCAAACTAGGAAGCAGCTCATGGAAAGCAATGTAGTACCAACGTCACTGCGCGCCCAACTCAAGCGGGGGCTTCTCGAGGTCAAAGTCGACGACGCCGTCCTCCCTCCGGCTAACCTGTTCGGCTTCGCAGAGCGCCGGAATCCCAAGCGGGCATTCCTCTTCGTATCGAAGGTGCTGGGCCGCCATATACCGGTGCGCCCCTCCGTCATGGCAGCCAGCTTCGAGAGCTTGGCTGCCGAAATCCCGACTGATCTCCCTGGGCCGGTGCTGGTCATTGGCATGGCCGAAACGGCCGTAGGTCTCGGGGCCGGCGTGCATCGCGCACTCAGCACAACCCGTCCTGACAGTGTGTACCTCATCAGCACTCGCCACCCCCTCGGTACCGAGCTCTTCGCTCGTTTCGAGGAAGAACACAGCCATGCCAGCGCCCACCTGATCCATATGCCCGTAGACCCTGAGGCTCGGGACATGATGCTCCAGGCTCGGTCGCTGGTACTGGTGGACGACGAGGCTTCCACCGGGAAGACCTTCGTCAACTTGCATCGCGCCCTGGTAGATGCAGGCCTGAGCAATATCGAACGTGTTGTCACGTGCGTGCTCACGGATTGGTCTGCTGGCGCTGTGCGCAAAGCCATCGGGGAGTCGGCCACCGCGGTTTCTCTGATTCAGGGCTCCTATCAATTCCATGAAGATCTGGCAGCGCCGCTGCCCGACATGCCTGACGTAGGGGCCGTTTCCATCGGCGAGTGGCCTCTTTTTGCCGACAAGGACTGGGGACGTTTGGGCGTTCGTCATGTGGACGATACTCTCGTGCCCAACATCCAGGTCCAACCTGGCGAGAAGGTTATCGTGGTGGGCACCAGTGAGTTCGTGTGGCGCCCCTTCCTGCTGGCTGAGCGCCTGGAACGTGCTGGTGCGGATGTTCACTTCAGTTCTACCACCCGTTCTCCAATCGCCCTTGGCCACTCTATCGAGCATGCCCTGTCGTTCTCCGACAACTACGGTCTGGGCATTCCGAACTTCCTCTACAACGTGAAGCCCGGCCAGTTTGATCGGGTTCTGATCTGTACCGAGACACCTGCGCAGGCGCTCCCTGCAGAGCTGGTTGAGGCCCTGAATGCGGAGGTGATTTTCGATGAGCAGTAATCGTCCCCTGGTGTTCGTCGATCTCGACGACACTCTGTTCCAGACCGCTCGGAAGATGGTCGAAGGCACTCCACGTACTACCGCGACTCTGGACGTCCATGGTCAACCCAACGGTTACATGAGCCCGGTCCAGCTCTCCTTCATCAATTGGTTGCTGTCTTCGGCCGATGTAGTACCAGTGACCGCGCGCAGCGTTGAGGCGTACAGCCGCGTCAAGCTTCCCTTTACCGAGGGGGCTATTTGCTCGCATGGTGGAGTGATGCTCCGCCCCGATGGCTCGCTGAATCAGGACTGGCATGGCCAGATGGCTGAAGCCCTTTGGGCCTTCCAGGACCGACTGCCAGTGTTGAGCGAAGCCACCCTGCAGATCGGGAAGGATCTGGGGTATTCGCTCCGCGGCTGGGTTGTGGAAGAAGAAGGGCTGCGCCACTACGTGGTGACCAAGCATAACGAAACCGACGACGCGGTCCTCGCCAAGGTCCTGACCGAAGTTCAAGCCCGAGGCATGCTGGAGGATATGCACATCCACGCCAACGGCAACAACCTTGCCTTCCTTCCCAAGGGGCTGGCCAAGCGCCTGGCAGTTCAAGAATGGCTGCGGAGTGACGCGGAGATTCACGGCGATCGTCCGGTCTTGGGCTTCGGTGACAGCATCACTGACCTGGGATTTATGGACCTGTGCCACATGTGGGCAACTCCCGCTCGGAGCCAATTGGCCAAAGCCGTAGAGGAGAAAATCAATGAGTAATCTCCTTGCTACCCTGAATACCATCGGCTGCGGCAGCTACGCACCGGAAGACGTCCATTTTCTTCTGCAACCGGTGCAAATGAGTGTCACCGATGTCGAGGAGAAGGAGCGTCTGATTCAGAGCAATCAGAAGCACTACTCGGAGATGATCAGTCAGGAGTACGCGCCTACCGAGGTGCACAAGTCCCTGTATGCCCGTGCGCTGATGCAGAACGGGACTCGCATGGCTGAAGATGTCCAGTCTCTTGCTTTGGCGCTGAATGCTGCCTGTAAGGGCTCGAGCATTGCGCTGGTTTCCTTCGTCCGTGCCGGCCTTCCTCTCGGAGTCCTGCTGCGCCGGGCTCTGGTCGAGATGGGCCGTGACGCCCACCACTATGGCGTCAGCATTATCCGTGATCGGGGCATCGATACTGTGGCCCTCGAAGCGATCATCCAGTTGCACGGGGCTGAAAATATCGTCTTCGTGGATGGCTGGACCGGCAAGGGTGCAATCTCTGGCGAGCTCAAGCGGACGTTGGGTTCAGATCAGCGTTTTCCGGAAGAGCCCCGTCTCGTGGTACTGGCCGACCCCTGCGGCCGTGCGTGGCTCGCCGCCTCCGCAGAAGACTGGGTAATCCCCTCCGGAATCCTGGGCGCAACCGTTTCGGGCCTGGTTTCTCGATCTATCTGGCCGGCGCAAGGTGGGCTACATGGTTGTGTGGTCTACAACCACTTGCATGAGCACGACGTTACCCGAGAATTCATCGACAAGATCGAGGTCGAACGGCAGGCCTTGGGCACCGTCCAACTCGCGGTACCGTGGACTCATGATGAGCGTCTGAAGCTTCAGACCGGTGCCGAAGGAGTGGTTTCCTCCCTGGCAGCCCGATTCGGTATCAGCAACCTGAACCGCGTGAAGCCGGGCATTGCTGAAGCTACCCGGGCGGTCCTGCGCCGTGTACCTGATCATGTGTTGGTGCGTGATCGTAATGACGGTGACGTTCAACTTCTGCTGCATCTCACCGAGCGCGCGGGAGTAACGGTCGAAGAGGTCGGTGAGGTCCTGGGGCCGTATCGCGCAGTCACTATCATCCGGAGTGCGAACTGATGAAGGCGATATCTCCATTCGCCCTCGGGGCGACTCTGTATATGCCGGCCACCCGCGATGACATCCTGGATGTGGTGTTCGGGATGAAAATCCCTGATCTCCGTTCTCTGGTGGTGTGCCTGGAAGACGCCGTTGCAGCGATCGACATCGAAAGCGCACTCGCAAACCTGCAGGCGCTCCTCATGGGAATCGACGCAAGAGGTGGTCGCCCCGAAAAAGGCCCGTTGCTCTTTGTCCGCCCTCGGGATGCGGAGATGGCAGCGGTGCTGAATGGATGGCCGCTGATGAAGCGCGTCGACGGGTTTGTGGTTCCAAAGCTGACGCTGAAGTCGCTCCCAGCTTGGGAATGCGCGGTCAGCAATCCAGACCTTTATCTCATGCCAACCCTGGAAACGAGCGATGTTTACGATCCGGGTGCAATGGTCGAGCTCGGCGAGGCGCTGAAGGCCAATCTGAACCAACGCATCATCGCGCTGCGGATTGGTGGCAATGACCTGATGGGTTGTCTCGGCCTGCGTCGCAATCCTACCACCACGCTCTACAACACGCCTATGAGCTATGTGATCCCCATGCTCGCCGGCGTGATGGGGGCGCAGGGCTTTGCTCTGACAGCCCCTGTCTTCGAGCAGTTGGCCACTCCCCATTTGCTTCGTGAAGAACTGAAGCTCGATATCGCGCATGGACTGGTGGGCAAGACGGCAATTCATCCAAGTCAGATCAGCATCATTCAGGACAAGCTCCGCGTGAGCCTTGAGGATCTCAACTGCGCCAAGCTGATCGTCAACGATGTGGCCCCCGCTGTTTTCAAGCACAACGATGCAATGTGCGAGCCGGCAACCCATTACAAGTGGGCAATGAACATCCTTGAGCGCGCCAAGTGGCAAGGGGTAAAGCCTGCCGATCTGAGTAATGGCGAGCACAGTGTCCGCCTGGCAGAGGCAAACTGATGAGTTTTGAAATGCTGGAAGCGGGCCCGAAAGGAGCGAAGGTGCTGTCGGTGTTTGACTTCGATGGCACTCTCACCCGGCACGACAGCTTCGTGCCGTTTCTTCGATTCGCCTTCGGTACGAGCGAGTTCACCCGTCGCATCCTCAGGCTGGCGCTGCCAAGCCTGAGGTACCTCGCTAAAGGCATGTCCAGAGATGAGCTAAAGGCCCATCTGATATGCACATTTCTCACCGGCGTAGAAGCCAAATGGGTGGTCCAGAAGGCGGAAGAATTCTGCCAGATGGCTTGGCCCAAGCTCATGCGTCCGACAGGGTTACGATCGGTTGCGGCCGAATTGGCCTCTGGAGCGGAGGTAACTCTCTGCTCGGCTTCTCCGGCACTGGTGTTGCGTCCTTTCGCCGAGCGCCTTGGCATCAAGCTGATTGGAACTGAGTTGGAAGTGGTCGATGGGCGCCTCACTGGAAAGATTAGCGGAAGCAACTGCCGGTGCGAGAACAAGGTGCTTCGACTGGAAGCCATCTATGGCCCCCTAGAGCAGTACCGGCTGAGGGCCTGGGGCGACACCCGTGGCGATCATGAATTACTGGCAGCTGCACAAGATGCGCATTGGCGTCATTTTCACCCCGCTTGGCGGCGTTCCCGCTCGCGGTTTAGCAAAACTGGGAGCCCGGGGAGTGTGACTCCGCGTGCCTCCCACTCGAACTCTGAAGATCAACAAGGAGCGTAAGCATGGCACTCACCCTGAGCAAAAATCAGAGCATCTCTCTGGAGAAAACTGCCGGCAGCGGCCTGACTTCGGTCAGCCTGGGATTGGGTTGGGACCCAGTTAAGTCTGGTGGTTTCTTCTCCAAGCTCCTCGGCGGCGGCAATGACTCGATCGACCTCGATGCCTCCTGTATTCTGCTGGACGGGAACATGGAGCCAGTGGATCTGGTGTGGTTCCGTCAACTCAGTTCAAAGGACGGCTCCATCAAACACTCCGGGGACAACCTAACTGGTGAGGGGGAGGGTGACGATGAAACTATCAACGTCGACCTGCAGCGCCTGCCTTCCTCCGTTCAGCATCTGGTATTCACCGTCAATAGTTTCCGGGGGCAGACGTTCGACCAGGTGGAAAATGCCTACTGCCGCATCGTCAACAACTCCAAGATCCAAGAGTTGGCTCGCTTCAACCTCGCAGAGAAAGGCAAGCACACCGGTGTGGTGATGGCCAGCCTCAGCCGCAAGGGCAACGACTGGGACTTCAAAGCGATCGGGCAATCCACCAACGGCCGCACCGCCGACGACCTCGTTAACCTGGCCATTCAGGCGGTGCGCGCATGACAACACTGGTACCTGGCGGTAATGCGCCGGTTGCCACCGGCCAACTGCGCGTGGACATCAGTTATACGCCGATTCCAGGTGCAGACCTCGATATCTCTGCATTCGCCTTGACCGCCTCGGGTAAGGTTCGCGGTGATGGCGACATGTGCTTCTACGGCCAAACCAACATTCTCGGCGGGGCCGTTCAACTGACCGCGAGTTCGGCTGGCCGTGCTGAGTTCACAGTTGACCTCAGCCGGATAGATCCTTTCGTTGAGAGAGTTGCCCTGACCGCGACCATCTACGAGAACAAAGCAACCTTCGATCGTGTCTCGACGTTGGCGCTGGCCGTTACCGGTGGGATCGAAGCTCAGATCCCAACACGCGGGATGAACGAAACAGCCCTCATTCTTGGCGAGTTCTACCTTCGCCAGGGCTTGTGGAAGTTCCGTTGTGTGGCACAAGGCTTCGCAGGAGGCCTTGAGCCACTTGCAAAGCACTTTGGTGTTGAGATAGCTGCTCCTGCTCCAGTACCTACTCCAGCGCCTCCCGCAGCAGCACCTGAGCCGACTCCGGCACCGCCGAAGTCCACCATTAGCCTGAGTAAGATTTCCCTCGACAAGACTCGTTCCAGCATCAGCTTGGACAAGCCTGCTGCAGGCTTCGGCGAGATCAAGGTCAACTTGAACTGGAACCAGGGAGGCAGCAGCGGGGTGCTCGGCGGCATCTTCGGCAAGAGCAAATCCGTCGACCTCGATGTCGGTTGTCTCTTCGAGTTGCAGGACGGTTACAAAGGCGTTGTCCAGGCTTTGGGCAACTGCTTCGGTGACCTGGACGATGAGCCTTTCATCCAGCTGATGGGCGATGACCGAACCGGCTCGGTTGCAGGCGGCGAGTGGATGCATATCAACGGTCGGAAGTGGAGCGAGATCAAACGAATCTTGGTCTTCGCGTTCATCTACGAAGGTGCTCCGAACTGGAAGGCTACTGACGGTGTTGTGACGATCTTCATTCCGGGGCAACCCGAAATTGAAGTGCGCTTGAACGAGGAGGGTGGCCGTTACGGGATGTGCGCAATTGCCATGCTTGAAAACGTGAGCGGGGCCGTTAAGGTCTCCCGCAGGGTCGACTTCCACCGTGGGCACGAAGAGATGGACCGAGCCTACGGTTGGGGGATGCGCTGGAAAGCGGGCTCCAAGTAAAACTGATCCGGCGGGGCCAATGGGCCCCACTCAATGAGGGAGAGCACATGCTCGAATGGTTGAAAACCAACGCGGCGAAAGCTCGCGAAACGCTGACCACTGAGGTCGCCAAATTCAAGAACCGGACCTTCATGGAGGCGGTAGCTAATGCCTGCGCTCTGATTTCCGCGGCAGATGGTGAAATCAAGTCCGAGGAGAAGATGAAGATGACTGGCTTCATCAACAACTCCCCGGAACTGAAGGTCTTCAACCTGAGTGACGTGATCAAGGTCTTCAGCGATGCCTGTGGGAAGTTCGAGTTCGACTTCCAGATTGGCCAAGCCGAAGCTCTGAAGGCGATCAGCAAGATCAAAGGCAAGGACGGCGAAGCTCGCCTGCTGGTGCGGGTGGCCTGCGCCATCGGAGCTTCCGACGGCAACTTCGACGACAAAGAGAAAGCTGCCTGCCGTCTGATCTGCCTGGAGCTGGGCCTGAACCCGGCCGACTTCGAACTGTAAGGATCTGAAACGTGGAAACGACTCACATTGGCTTCCCACCGCTGACCATGGCGGTATTCGTCGGCCTGGCGCTTGCTGCCCTGCTGCTGGACATGGTCACCCACCGCGATGACAAGCCGATCACCCTGGCGCGCGCTGCAATCTGGTCCGTGTTCTGGGTGGCGATTTCCATGGCGTTCGCAGGCTTCCTCTACGTACAGCACGGCGCTGAAGTCGCCAGCCTGTTCGTTACTGGTTATGCCTTGGAGAAAGTGCTGTCGGTCGACAACCTGTTCGTCTTCATGGCCATCTTTGCCTGGTTCAAGGTACCGGATGGCCTGCGTCACCGTGTTCTGTACTGGGGCATCATCGGCGCCATTGTTTTCCGAGGCGTGTTCGTGGCCATCGGTACCGGTTTGCTGGCATTCGGCCCCTGGGTCGAAATTGTCTTCGCGCTGATCGTGGCCTGGACTGCTGTGATGATGCTCAAAGGCAGTGACGATGATGATGAAGAGGAGGACTACTCCCAACATCTCGCCTACCGTTTCGCCCAAAAGCTGTTCCCGGTATGGCCGAAGCTGTACGGTCACAATTTCTTCGTGAGCCGCAAGAAGCTCGAAATCGAAGTGCAGAAAACCGAGAACAAGGGCATGAGCCTGGCGGCGAAGGGCGCCCTGTTCGCCACCCCGCTGTTTCTCTGCCTGGTAGTGGTAGAGGTTTCGGACGTCCTGTTCGCCTTCGATTCGGTTCCGGCGGTGATCGCAGTGAGCCGTGAGCCCCTGATCGTCTACTCGGCAATGTTGTTTGCCATTCTGGGCCTGCGTACCCTCTACTTCGTCCTCGAAGCACTGAAGCGGTACCTGGTGCACCTCGAGAAGGCGGTCATCGTGCTGCTGTTCTTCATCGCGGCCAAACTCGGCCTGAACGCCACCGACCACTTGTTCCACCACGGCATCAGCATTGATCCGAATACCAGTCTGCTTATCGTTCTGGCAGTTCTGGCTGTCGGCATCCTGGCCAGCGTGATCTTCCCGGAAAAGGAAGAAGCGCAAACCGAAAATCAGTAATCAGTAGCAACCACAAGGAGCTGTATACATGGCACTGTCTCTTCAAAAAGGCGGCAACCTCTCCCTGTCCAAAGAAGCACCTGGCCTGACCAAAATTCTGGTAGGTCTGGGCTGGGACCCGCGTTCCACTGATGGCGCCCAGTTCGACCTGGATGCCAGCGCATTCCTGCTGAACACCTCCGGTAAAGTCCGCGGCGATGCCGACTTCATCTTCTACAACCAGCTGAAGAGCCCGGATGGCTCCGTCGAGCACACAGGTGACAACCGCGACGGCGCCGGCGAGGGTGATGATGAAGCCATCAAGGTCGACCTGAGCCGCGTTCCGGCCGACGTCGACAAGATCGCCTTCACCGTGACCATCCACGACGCTGAAAACCGCCGCCAGAACTTCGGCCAGGTCAGCAACTCCTTCATCCGCATCGTCAACGAGGCCAACGGCGCCGAGATCGTACGCTACGATCTGGCCGAAGACGCCTCGACCGAGACCGCGATGATCTTCGCCGAGCTGTACCGTCACAACAGCGAATGGAAGTTCCGCGCTGTCGGCCAAGGTTACGCTGGTGGCCTGAAGGCCCTGGCCAATGGCTACGGACTGGTAGTCAACTAAACCGCCCTTTCAACTGAACAAGGAATCGAACCATGGCAGTTTCTCTCCAAAAGGGCGGCAACGTCAGCCTGTCCAAAGAAGCGCCGGGCCTGACCGAGGTCGTCGTTGGCCTGGGCTGGGACCCGCGCGTGACTGACGGAACCGAGTTCGACCTCGATGCCTCCGTATTCGTCACTGGCGAAAACGGTAAAGTACTCAACGACGCCAGCTTCATCTTCTACAACAACAAGAAGAGCGCTGACGGTTCCATCGAGCACCTGGGCGACAACCGCTCCGGTCAGGGTGATGGCGATGACGAGCAAGTCAACGTCAAGCTGGCCGGTCTGGCTGCCGACGTGAAAAAGCTGGTCTTCGCCGTGACCATCCACGAAGCCGAAGGTCGCAAGCAGTCTTTCGGCCAGGTTTCCAACGCCTATATCCGCGTTGTGAACAAGGCTGACGGCAAAGAAATCGCTCGCTACGACCTGTCGGAAGACGCCTCCACCGAGACCGCCATGATCTTCGGTGAGCTGTACCGTCACAATGACGAGTTCAAGTTCAAGGCGATCGGCCAAGGCTTTGCCGGCGGGCTGAAGCCTCTGGCTGAGTCTCACGGTGTGAGCATCGGTTAAGCCGAAGGTAGGAAAAAGCCCCGGTCCTAGCCGGGGCTTTTTCACATCTACAAGAAGGGAATGGCATGGTCGGCAAGCTAAACCGCTGCTACGCCGTGCAAGTTGTGTCTCTGGTCAAGGAGTCATCGTGAGATGAAACTCAGGTTGGTTTTGGCAGTAGTCAGCCTACTGGGGTTAGTGGGCTGTGATGCAGTTACTGACTTCAAACTATCGATGGCGCGGCAAGAGTTGCGTCAGGAGTGTTTCGGTAATTTTACCAACACCTGTGTCAGTAAGACTATCGACTTCAACATCAAGGTGCTTGAGTCCTTACCTCTTTCCGGACCGAACGACAAAAAAGACATCATTGCGATGTTTGGTGACAAGGGGTGGGACCTTTGGGAAGAGTCAGAGCAAGAGGTGAAAGACCAAGTGATTGAGGCACTTGAAAAGATACGCCCTGGCTTTTTCTCCCGTTGGTTCCTCGGTGATGCCCAGCCATTCAGTGAAAAAGGGGTATCGGAGATCTCCTCAATGGAGATGAATCGATTCCAGGAACGGGCGAAAGTTGTATTCATCACCAAGATCAAAGCTGCAGGTCTGAAGCCTAACGCAGAGGAGGCGGCTAAATACATCGATGTGAAGCAGGCACTTCAAGGTACGCAAGTTTCGAACCAGCACGATTCAATAACACACCCAGTACAGCCAACAGTTGATACACAGCGTCAGACGCAACCCCAGCCTCTCACAGCTGGTGTTCATGCGTTGACTCTTCCTGCTGCCATCGAAAGCCTGGTTGCTGAAGAGACTTCGAAAGACGGTGGGAGTGAATACAAGGAAGGGCGCAAGGTTATACAAGTGGACCTCAATGGAGACGGAGCTGAGGATGCCGTGGTCCTGTTCACTATCGAAGGGCAGGGCGGTGGCAACGGCTCCTACCAAACCTTGGCAGCTCTGTATAAGGAGCCTGACGGCTGGGTACTCAAGCAAAAGGTTGTCGTAGGCGGTGCTACAGAGATTCAGGCACTGGGCCAGAACGTCTTCGGCCTGAAGGTGCTAACCCACGGTGATGATGACCCGATGTGCTGCCCGAGCATTGAAAGCATCGTGAAGTACAGGTGGACCGGAACCAATTTTTCTGAGTTGACCAGCGCTGGCCAGAACGCTGGCTAAGCCTTCATCGGGGGCCAGTCTGGACAAGACCTGGTCCCTTTCATCGTCCCCGTGGATTCATGGAAGTAGGCAATGCAAAGCATCCTGAAGGGCTTGATCTTGTGCACCATCCTGACAATAGCCGGGCTAGGCTCAACTCAGGCAACCAGCTTTGACTGTGAAAAAGCCAATTCGTACGCAGAAAAGACCATCTGCGCATCCGCTCCTCTTCAGCGCTTGGATGAGGAATTGAACTCTGAGTATGTGAAGACTCTCGGGCGTATGCCGGATCAGGCAAAAGGTCAGGTTCGCCAGGCACAACGAGAGTGGCTGAAGCGCAGGGATGCTTGCAAAACACCTAGCTGTGTTTCAGTGGCTATTACAGACCAGATCCGTGCACTGGCATTCTGGGGGATAGAGCAAGGTGTACCGAAGCAGTCTCCAGAGTCCACGTATCAACCACAGAAGAGCGAAGCCGGCGGCGATCATCAACCGGCAATCCAACAGAAGGCCGGGGATCGGGAAACCAGCGTAGTGCATCCAAAAGTGGTATCCCCAGCCGCTAGCACCAATGCCGCGGAGAGCACTGCGAATTCGCAACCATTCAAGATCGCCCTGGTGGCCATGATCCTGGTACTGCTCATCTGCATCTGGCTGCATTCCAGAGGCTCAATGACCATCTACCAAGACTATACGGACGCTCTCTGGACAACCGTGACCCCCATCCTCTCTGTAGGGGCATTTTTTCTCGTGAAGTGGCTGGAGTTCTCCGATGAGATTGCTGCTTGGATAGCCCTGGCCGTCCTGGTGCTGATGGGCTTGCAGATCCTCGTTCAGACCTACCGCAGTAATGGCCCATCACTGTATTTCCTGCTTTCTCTGTACGCGAAGGTTGTCTTGTTCACCCTCTACCTATTCCTGATGATCCTTCTACTGCTCGGCGGGACCACCAAGACGGAACGTCGCCGGAGGCGAGGGTGGGCAATCGCTGCGAGTGTAATGTTCGCCTTCTTTACCGCCTGGATTTGCCGGAATCGACAGTTCTCACACATTGATGACTATCTCGCCGGCCGGACATAGATTGGCCAACACCTTGGCCTGCCGGTGAGCAGGCCGACGCTTCCAGAGAATCTCGGAGGAAGAAATGGGATTCCGCTTCAGCAAACGAATCACTATCGTGCCCGGCGTTCGACTCAACATCAGCGGTTCGGGGATCAGTACCTCTGTTGGGCCACGAGGCCTAAGCCTAACGATGGGCAAACGTGGTACCTACCTCAACGCCGGGCTGCCCGGGACCGGTCTCTCTTATCGTGAACGGCTGGACCGATCCGGGCAAAGGAGTGCGCCAAGCCCAACTGAGGACTCGACCGGCTACTCAGGGCCGATCAAAGTCAAAGTTGACGATGACGGTTCGCTGGTCATCACCGATTTGGAAGACCACCCCCTTGCGCCGGCAATCGTGAAGCGGGTGAAGGTGGAGAAGAGTGAGGAGATTCAGGCGCTTCTGGAAAAAGCTGCAGCCAAGATCAACGAGGCGCTCGATGAGTGCCTTTCGGTGCACATGACAACGCCTCGACCGGGTTCTCACCTAGTGCTACCACCGGCATTCGATGTGGACGAACCGCGGCCCCCCTCGAAAGACGCTCCAGGACTGCTCGATAAGATGCTCCTACGGAGCTCCAAGATGGAAAAGGAGGCCCAGGTTCGAGAAACCCAGTACCAGCAGGATCTGGCCGAGTGGAACGCTGCACGCGAGGCTCACGAGAAGGCACGAGCCGAAATCGAGAAGGCCATTCGGCTTGCCGCAAAGGGATACAGCGCTCAGATGGAGCGCGCCCTTGATTATGTGCTATCCGGCATCGCCTGGCCGAAAGAAACGCTCCTCGAGTACGAGTTCTCGCATGACGTCACGGGAATCGCTCTGGACATCGATTTGCCTGATGAAGGGGATGTGCCAAACCGAACGGCTGAAGCCAGGGGCAATGGCAAGCTCACTTTCAAAACCAGATCCGAAGCGCAGACTCGTAAGGACTTCGTCTCACTTTGCTACGGTACCGTTTTCCGCGTGGTTGGAGAGGTTTTTGCCCTGCTCCCGGGCATCCAACAGTGCCTTGCTTCCGGGTACATTCAGCGCACAAATTCAGCAACGGGGCGTATTGAGGATCAGTACGTAATCTCGGCACTGATCTCTCGTGATCAATGGGAGACTTTGGACTTCACCCGGCTGGAGGCAATCGACCCAGGTGCGACGTTGAAGGCATTCGGGGCCGTGGTGAGCCTCGACAGAGCATCACGGTTCCGTGAAATCACCCCAATGGATTTAGCCACCCTTGGTTGAACCAGGGAATCGATCTCACGGTCCCTAAAACAGAAAGCCCGCCTTGATGGCGGGTTTTCTGTTTTGAAGGGGCGTTCCAGCAAAGACACCCAGGGGATTCTGGGGCGTGCTAGCCGATGATCCCTTTCGCCGAAGCTTCTTTGATCCAGCTCGGGAACTCCTCCATGAGCTGGTCGTAGAGCTTTTCCTCGGTTACCTGATGCAGGTCATCCAGCGCGAAGAAGCCGCAGTTGTCGACCACTCGACCTTTCATGTCATCAAGCTTTTCCAGGATGCCGTAGCCCCTTCCACCGAGGCCTACGAACATCCAGTACAAGGGCAACTTCGCAGCCTCGGTCATGAGCTTGGTGATCTTCTTGTTCTCGTGTACACCACCGTCGCTTATGAAGAGCACATAGACCGGCGACCGGTCGCCGTCGCTGAGGTAATGGTTGATCACCTCTTCCATTACCTTGGGTTCGTCGTTGATCCGGCTACCTACATTCCAGTCACGCCAACCGTAGTTGTCGGTGTTGATGAAATCTTGGAAGTTGCTCAGGGTGATCTCGGAGAGCTTTTGCGGCTTTGCTGCAAAAGCCCAGCAGTCAATCGAGCCATCATCATCGAAGTGGACGGCCAGGGGCAGCAGTCGGTTAACCACCTCTTGCACACGGCCCTTGGAATACTGGGAATTCATGGAGCCCGAGGCATCGAGTACCAGCGCGACGCGCGCCTTCACATGCGTCAGTTTCGCTTTCTCGAGGCTTACCTGGGCTTTCTTTGCCAGGCTGATCAGTTGTGGAGCCGCGGCGGCCACTTTCTTTTCCAACGAGATGGTGGCTTGAACGGGGGCTGGTGCAGGGGGAGCTGCGGGAGGAGCGTCATCAGCAACCTCGCCACCGAAATGCTTCACCAGGGCGCTGAGTCCTTCGTTGAAACCTTGGAGATTCGACGCCAGACGCCATTGGCCATCTTTACGGTAGACGTCCGCCACCATGATGGCTTTTTCTGCGGTGAAGGTGCTTCCAGCAAAGGGGCACGTGGCAACGATCTGGCCGGCGGTGTCCTTGATAGTGAAGGATGACGATTGGATGTCGCGCATGGCGCCTGCACCATCGATTGCAGCGGTGAACACCAGCCGATCAATGGAAGAGGGGAGCTCCGCCAGGTTCAGGCTGAACTCGGCTCCAGCTTGCTTCAAGCTGCCGCAAGGTGAGGTAGGCTGGTTGAAGAAGATCATGTATCGATCGTCCGACAGCTTCCCAGCAGTATCCAGACCGAAACAGGCGAGGTCGATTGTGTGAGGAGAGTTGATCTGGATGGAAAGGGACAGGGACTGACCCTGAATGAGGTTCGATAACGGGATGCGTTGCCCTTGGCTGATCTGCATTGAGTGCTTCCTTGAGAGTTGTATCGTGCACCAGGTACTGGTTTGAATAGTACCGTGCCCAGGGTTCCCTGGTGGCTCGAATGTGCAGCCCAGAGGTACTGCACCTGTCAGACCATAACGGCTGAGATGAAACAACCAAGCCGGCAACTACGTCTCGAGTTACATCCTTTCTTTCTGCTCAGTGCTTTGGCTTGAACCGAGTAGCTCTGCCGTTAGATTCAACCCAAGCCGACGCCGTTCCGATGGGGAACGTGTTTCTGGCGTCAAATAGGTAGCCTGCTTCCGAGCCGGCTGGCAGAATGCCATCGACCTCAATAGCTGCCTCTTGGATCGAAGGCTCTGTTGTTGCTGGTTCCGTTTGCTGACAAGGACCGTTGGATGCTTCTAGTCGCCCTCGTTGTGCTTAATGCCATCTGCCTGATTTGCGGCCTCCTGTTCAACGCTGAGTTGTTGAACATGGCAGGTGCAGATATCCCTCTCAAAGAGCTGCAGTCACTTGAGATCTACAGTCAAATCCTGGCATCGGCAAGCGTGTGCTTGTTCACCTGGCGGATGTGCATCTGGGGTCACCGTCGATGGGGTGGGGCGCATTACATTGGTCTCAGTATTGCACTCAGCACTGCCGTTGCGGCTCCAGCCACTTGGTGGATTCAAGGCGAGGCCCCCGATCTGATCGCCGAGAAGTTTCCCGCCAGCTTGCGCGTCTACAGCCTCTATGCGTATGTCACGAAGAAAGGGCTGCTGTATGACTCCCTACAGATCCCGGGTGTTCCATACCAGGAGCATCGAGATACCGGTGATGGCAAGGCGTTCATCGCAAATCTCGGGGTTCTGATGAGCGTCCAAGGCTCATATGTACAAAAGATCGATCAGAATTTTTATGGTTTTGCGACCGCCGTATTCAAGGGGTTCACGAGACGCAATGGGGATCGGCTGTATGAGCGTCTTCAGGAAGAGGTCGTTCCTCAGATCGAAGACATCATCAGGGCCTATGCAAAGCTCGAAGCTTTTCGCGCGACAAGAATCCCTGGCAATGAGTGGAAGCCCATAGCCTGGCCGAAGCCTGGGGAATATCTCGACTACATCCCAACCGCTGAGGATTATGCGCGGGCAATCAAGCCAGGCCTGCGAACCCGCCAGGCAATCGTGAACACCCCCGAGGTTAGGCATTTCGCTAAGGAAGCATTGGGTCCGCTCTACGTGAACGGCATGGATGTTCTGGCCACCCGGAAGCAGTTCGACCAGTACCTACCGGGAATCGCCAGCAACATGGCATTCGACGTGGCCCACACCGACATCCACGGTGAGCAGGGCCTGAACGTCCTGAAGAACATGTGGTTCGTCCCTTGGTCGCTGCTCAGCGGCCTGTTCATGGGTGCCCTCAATCTCAGCGGCCTTGTGCTTTCGGCCGTTGAGCCGCGCGGATTGATCCAGGGCCGACGACGCCTTGTTCGGTTAGGGGCAGTCGCGGTGATCATCTTCGTCCCATTGATCTCAGGGAACTCCATCATCCGATCAGAAGGATACCGAACTGCATTTCGGAGCATCGAGAGGGGCCCAACCATCATGGCTGGCGTATTCCACTGGGCTATGTCCGCGGAAGCAATGCTCTACGACCTAACCAAACCTCTGTTGAAAGCAGAGTGAGCATAAACGAAAGGGAGAGAAATACCGTGCGTAAGAAGTTCGTCGCATCGATCCTGGCTGTAGCGATTACAGCAACCTCCGGTTGCGCTGAAATGGGTATCAGTAAAGAACAAGCCGGCACCGTCCTCGGCAGCCTCGCTGGTGCAGCAATCGGGGCGACCATGGGTAAAGGGAACGGCAAGATTGCCGCAACTCTCATCGCCGCGGGGATCGGAGGATACATTGGCAACCGCCTGGGGCAGATGCTGGATGAGAAGGACCAACAAGCTCTGGCTCTTCGTACCCAAGATGTCCTAAATCAGCCGGCTACTGGTGTAGCTCAGCCTGTCACCTGGACCTCGGACCATTCCGGGGCAACCGCCCAAATCACCCAAGGCCAGGAATACAACAAGACCAAAACCGTAGAGGTCAAGCGGGCTCCGAAGATCCAGGCTGTCCCATCGATGAAGCTGATCAACGAGGCCTATGTCACTAAGTCGAGCCTCAATGTCCGTGCAGCGCCGAACCTTAAGGCTGACAAGGTTGGAGGCCTGCCTTCCAACACCGAATTCACCGCCGTTGGCTCAACAGGCGACTGGATTCTGGTAGGGCGTAAAGGCGTCACCGTTGGCTATGTTCACAAAGACTACGTCGAGCCGAAGGCACAGGCGGTTGCCAAGAGCGCTGCGCCGGCGGTGAACCTCGATGACATGAATGTTTCTGCCAGCAAAGAGACTCAAGCATTCGATCTCGACTCGATCCCGTCCCTGCCTTCCGAGCAAGTGGTGGCCGAAACTGCCTGCCGCCCGGTGACCGTGAGCCTCAAGTCTGCGAGCGGGCAGGCCGAGCAGCAGCAGAACACCTTCTGCAAACAGGCCAACGGTACATGGGAACTGATCTGAGGATGACCATGAAGAAGCGAGCGCTTGCGCTGGCTGTAGTGGGAGCTTGCGGCCTTGTGCCGCAAGCATTCGCACACGAGCTGGCTGTTTCAAAGAAGGACCACATCAAGGTTGAGGTTCCAGGTGAAGCCTCGACTTGGTGCAAGCCGGAAATCGAGTTGACTATTCGCCGGCCTGTTTGGGACAACCAGGCACTACTGACTGGTTTGGTTGGGAAACTACCCATCGTGCTCGGTAAGGATTGCCCAGCTGCAAAGGTTACCTGGAAAGCTGTCGATGCTACCGGCAACCTCTATGCTAGCGGTTCTGGTACAGCGGCCAATCTAGGTGTTGTCGCGCTGGCCTCTGGCAAGACCGTATCTCCGGCAATTACCCAGCCTGACACTTCAACTGTGGAAACACCGTCCACTGTCGACCAGACGGTGAGCCCAACCAACGCTGTGCGCTCTGTTACGAACCCGATACCAGAAGCTGTCCAGCCGCCCGTGCTGCAGCAATCGGCTCCGGAAGTCCCAGACCAAACACAGCGTGACGCAGAGTCCTCGAGCATGGCCAAGGTCGACGAGCCCGACCAGCCGGGCTCGTCAGTGCCTGCAGCTAGAACACCTGTGCCGGCTTCAGACTTCGGCCGATCAGTGGTGCTAGAGAACCGCAAGCTCGTGCAGATCACCGATGGGAGCGGCTGCAAATGGGTGCTGAGCAAATCTACCCTTGAGGATGGCGATGGAAGTCTTGCTTTCGGTTCGACACCAGCTATGCCTTGTCCCGCCACAGGGTTTGCAGAAGGCTTCTTCGAGAAGCTGTCTTGGAAGGTTCCTAACACGTACCGAGGGGACAATTGGAATCGCGTCTATGTACACGCCAGCAGCTTGATGTTTAGCAAGGATCTGGAAGGTGCTGTTCAAGACAAGCAGATCTCCTACCTGAGCCCGAATGCCGATCAGGCACTTTTCCTTCTGGGCGAGATTCCTAGCCGGCAGATGAAGGTCTATCTGGCCTTCCAACGAGGCAATTACCGCGTGCTGGGGCCATTCAATAACGATCCGTACTATGTTGCGATCACACCAGATGAATCGTTCGCCCTCAATCCCATCGATTACAAGAAGACGGGTGAGGAGATATTCCAGCTGGTCAAGAGCACATCCCCCTCGACCGTCTCTGTGCAGAACCTCTACGTTGCGAAAAGTCTTGAGGCTCTATATCCCGAGTCAGGATGGGGTGATGACAAGCTGAAGATCATCCGCAATCGAATTGGGGAAAACCGCGGCCAGTTCTACTTCGACGTTCAGGACGGTTCCAACTGGGCCTTTCAGCGCGAGCAACAACGCCTACGAGATGAGCGGAGGCAGCAACAGCAGATGGCCGAACTCCACTCTCGCGTGCTTGCACGCTATGAGCAGTTGAAGGCCGGCATGAAGGACTTCGAAGGTAGGGAGGTAGAGGCGCTTGCTCAGATGGCGGGCATCCAGGTCCGCTATGACTCACCGCTGGAGCTACAGAACCCGAATTCATCCAAGAGTGTGCGCCTGATGATGATCCATGTCGTTGGCAATACCGACGGCATCTACGACATCGACTTCCCAGCCAAGGGGCGGCTGATGTCGAACCAAAAGTTTGAGGATGAGTGGTATGTGGTGCCGGTAGCCAACATGACCCCCTTCATGCCACTGGTTGATGGTCGCGCTATTCCAACCTTCCGGGGCAACCTACCAGACGCTCCCGAAGCCTGTAAGCAGGATCACTGTGGCGATAAGGTCTCCTTCGGGGCGGTCCTCGCTCGTGAGTTTGGCCCGGACTCTGGGATCGACTTCAACTGGACTCCGGACGTATCCCAGCAGTATGTGAACGCCTGGAAGAACGCTTCCGCCCAGATCCAATAAGGCATCATCATGACGAAAACGATGAACAAGAAGCACATTCTGATGGCTTCCATCGCCGCTGCGGTGGTGGCTGTTGGGTTTGTGACAGCAATGCTTTCCAGCTCGGGGAAGAAATCGGCTCTAAGTTACTACGACAGTTTCAAAGAGCGCTACTTCCTGCAGGAAGTCCTCTCCGAGGGTGAGGTTTCCTACTCGGTCTTTTCCGGCGATCTGACTATAAAGAATCCCGAAATCCGCCTTGTGGCTGCACAAACCAACGGTGCCGAGCAATTCCTCCAAGGGTTACGCGGCCTTTTCGAATCATCACTTGGCCGTTCGAGCGATGAAGGCCTGGTCGGTTGGACCAAGTACCTGATGCTTTCCACTACCGGCCGTAACGCCGGGGGGCTCTACTTGAAGGCCGATGCGCTGAAAATCAGCCATTCTGGCGACAGCAAAGATGGAGAGATCCACGTCCAATTGCTGGGAATGGAGATGGCCAACCCCTTCATTTCGCACAAAGGGTCCGACGTCGTTCTGGTGGGCGATCTGGCTGCCGAGAACGAGTGGACGGCAGCTGATAAAGCCAGCAGTGAGATCAAGCTTCCCTATGCCTGGGGTACCAACATGGGCGTGCGCAGCCCGATCACTGGTGCATTTATCGTTGGCGCAACGGGAGAGTTTGGCACCAAAGTCGACCTTGACTTCACCCTCAAGCGTAGCGACGACGGGGAGGGCTCCATGAGGTTTGTTGTGACTCACCGCAACGATGGCAGCGAGATAGGTCAGATTGTTCGCCAGGCTGAGTTTACCTCCCTTCCTGAGCTCGATGAGGTGCAGAACTTGCTTAGGAACTCCCTCAGCAGCTTCATCATTGGGGCTTATAGCTCTCTCACCGGTCAGTCCGTTCTGGTAGATGCAGTCAGCAAATTTGCTCTCCAAGCCAAGGCGGAAGACTACTCGGTAACTTACAAGGGCTTCCCTTCGATGAAGGTCGCCTTCGATTCCTTCCAGGCCAATGCCGGCAAAGAGCAGTTCAATGCTTTTTGCCAGGCAGTTGGCCTCTCGACCTGGCAAAGCGACTTCGGAGCTAAGGCGAGGGAGCACAGCGACAGTGAATGTGCGATTGCACGCAAACTGGTCGAGAATGGAAAATTCGAGGAGTACTACAAATTCAGCGAAGGGAAGACCCTCTACGCATCTCTCTTCTTGGGCCGATCCTACGAGTTCGAAACCAACTGACCACCATATCCTTTGCAAGCAGCCCGGGAAGCCGGGCTGCGCTCTTTTCTCTCGGCGTGCTTACGGCACGAATGCTTCTCCGTCATCATCAGCGCATTGCTAGTGGCATAGCTCATAACCCTTTCAGTCCTCGCGATCTGTCTAAAGTGGGGATATGTCAAGGTGCTGTTATGCTGTCCCCCTGCAATTCACCAAATGATCGATTCCATGACGACGGAAAATCAGAGTACAGGACTCCCCTCATCTCGGTAGGCAAGCAACTTCATGCCTCCACTCAAACTGGACAGGACTGTGCCTGTCTTGTGTACATGAGCAATGGAGCGGAGCGCTTAGATGCTATACCTCCGACGACCTCTCGGAACAAGTCTTCATGAGATAGGTAAGGGCCTGGCGAAACGGTATCCAAGAGAGCCTTCTACCGCCAGATCAAGGTGGAAACTGGGATTGAGCATGTTGACCTCGATAATGCCGTGACCCCGCGTCAGGCGCGACAAATGGCGACTTCCCAGGGGGATGCCCCCGCGTATTAGATGACTGTTGGCGATCTCCGGCTAACTCGCTTCTTCTATTGAGTGGTCAGGGATGTGCAGAGGAGAGAGCGAGATGGGACCACCGGCGGCTCAAGCGAACCGGAATTTCATGAGCGCGGCCTCCGGACCGCCTAGCAAAAGGAAGCTAGGTGAGTCTGTCATCGTTGACGATCACCTCTCTGCTTATATGGCTTTGCCTTTGTTGCTGCTGGTTGTTTCTTGGGCCTGGATACCGGGTGTTCCAACCAGAAGCCTACCAACTGAGCGCTCAGACGTTACTGCTGTACCCTGAGTCCAGAGATGCTGCTACAGAGCTCCCCAAGCATGTAGGGTTACTTGCGTATTGTGGACCAGCACCGCTTGCTGCCCCTCCTGCCCGCGCAATCATTTTCCGAAAGACTGGTGGCAACCACCGACCTCGCTACACTGGCCTGAAACAAAACACAGGCCGTCGGCATGTTTGACCTAGACCACTCCCTCGCCCAGGAAATCGCTGACCGGGCGATGGCCATCCGTAACCGTCCGCCGAACCCATCTCCCCGCTTCTTCCAGATAGCGGCATGGTGTGCACCTATTTTTGGTGGACACCATTTCAAGCCACTTTCTGGAGGGTTTCGTGTCTCGACAGCGCCGTACATTCCCCAAGGCTTTCAAGGCCCAGGTCATCGAAGAGTGCGCCCAGTCCGGTGCTTCCGTCGCCGGCGTGGCGCTCAGCCACGGGCTCAATGCCAACCTGGTGCATAAATGGATTCGTAAGCAGCGCGAGCCGCTACCGGTCGTATCTGCACGCTTTATCCCGGTGCCGCTCGGCATCCTGCCTTCAGAGCAGGCCAGCTCTGAAGAGCTGACGATACGAATCGAAATCCCCTACCACGCCGGCAGTCTGTCGGTGCACTGGCCGGTGCAGGACGGCGAAGGCTGTACACGCTTGCTGCGCGGGCTGCTCGCATGATTCGCATCGATCGCATCTGGCTGGCCACCGAGCCGATGGACATGCGCGCCGGCACCGAAACCGCATTGGCCCGTGTAGTGGCGGTATTCGGTGCGGCGAAGCCGCACTGTGCTTATCTGTTCGCCAACCGCCGCGCCAACCGCATGAAAGTGTTGGTGCATGACGGTGTAGGGATCTGGCTGGCCGCGCGGCGATTGAACCAAGGCAAGTTTCACTGGCCAGGCATCCACCGCGGCTTGGAAGTTGAACTCGACACCGAGCAGCTTCAGGCTTTGGTGCTCGGTTTACCCTGGCAGCGGGTTGGTGCAGCCGGTGCGATCACAATGCTGTAGCGCCGGCCATTAGCCTATCGCTTTATCTGCGCGGATCGCCTGCTCTGGCACAATCAGCGGCATGACTTCCTTGCCCAATCTCGACCAACTAACACCTGAGCAACTGCGCGCACTGGCCGCCCAGTTGCTCACGCAGGTCGATGCGATGGGCAAAAAGATCCACCGTGATCAAACCATCATCGAGCAGCTCACCCACGAAATCGCCTGGTTCAAGCGCCACAAGTTCGCCAAGCGTAGCGAGCAACTAAGCCCTGAACAGGGCAGCCTGCTGGATGATTTGCTCGACACGGACATCGCCGCCATCGAGGCGGAACTGAAAACCCTCAATCCTCCGGCGGCTCCGGCTGAACCCCGCCAACAGCCCAAGCGCGCGCCGCTGCCAGCCCAGTTTCCGCGTACTGTGATCCGTCACGAGCCGCAGAACACTCAATGCGCCTGCGGCTGCCCGCTGCAACGCATCGGCGAAGACATCAGCGAAAGCTGGATTACACGCCTGGCGTGTTCACCGTCGAACAGCATGTGCGTGGCAAGTGGGCCTGCCGCCAGTGCGAAACATTGATCCAGGCGCCGGTACCAGCCCAGGTGATCGACAAGGGCATCCCGACTGCCGGCTTGCTGGCTCATGTCATGGTGGCCAAATACGCCGATCATCTGCCGCTGTACCGGCAAGAGAAGATCTTTGGCCGTGCGGGTCTGGCTATCGCGCGTTCGACATTGGCGCAGTGGGTCGGACAAACCGGCGTACAGCTCCAACCATTGGTCGATGCCCTGCGCGAGGCGGTACTGGCGCAAGGCGTGATCCATGCCGACGAAACCCCCGTGCAAATGCTGGCCCCTGGCGAGAAAACCCACCGGGCTTACGTCTGGGCATACTGCACCACACCCTTCGCCGACCTGAAGGCCGTGGTCTATGACTTCAGCCCAAGCCGTGCAGGTGAGCATGCGCGCAATTTTATGGGTCAGTGGAATGGCAAACTGGTCTGCGACGACTTCGCCGGCTACAAGGCCAGCTTCGAGCAGGGCATCACCGAAATTGGCTGCATGGCCCACGCCCGCCGCAAATTTTTCGATCTGCACTCAGCGAACAAAAGCCAGTTAGCCGAACAGGCGCTGCACTCCATTGCCGGGCTGTATGAAATCGAGCGGCAAGCACGGCACATGAGCGATGAAGAACGCTGGCGAATACGCCAGGAAAAGTCTTCACCGATCCTCGATGCGCTGCATGACTGGATGCTGGCCCAGCGTGATCGGGTGCCCAATGGATCAGCCACGGCAAAAGCCCTGGATTACAGCCTAAAACGCTGGCTAGCGCTGACGCGCTATCTGGAAGATGGAGCCGTGCCCATCGACAACAATCAGGTCGAGAACCAGATTCGGCCTTGGGCATTGGGGCGCTCGAACTGGCTGTTTGCCGGTTCACTACGCAGCGGCAAACGGGCGGCTGCGATCATGAGCCTGATCCAGTCAGCACGCCTCAACGGTCACGATCCGTACGCCTACCTGAAGGACGTGCTCATGCGGCTACCAACGCAGCGGGCAAGCGAAATCAGTCAACTGCTGCCGCATCAGTGGATACAGCCTGAAGCAGGCATGTAACCACAGCGGTGTATCACCCCAAACAGCCTACCCGTAATAGTCTCGCACTGATTTTTTGGGCGTTCACGATGTGATACACGGTAAGCGTTCAGCGTGTGATACAGCTACCCGTGCAGCCTGTGATACAGATACGCAAGGTGAGTTAGCTAGACGCTTACGGCCATCCTTCCTCGCAATGTGAACGTGATGGATAGTCAAGGCTTGATTATTGGGACAGGCGAGACTGAACGTCTCTATACACGCCACGAAGGGGCCCAACTAGTCCTCGCCAACAACAGGGCTGTTGAGATCGACATCGCAGCCGCTAGCGCTCTCAGGGGGGTGCAAGAAGGGGTGAACTTGCCACTTCGCCTAGATGGCCAGGTGATCGGCGTAATTGGCGTATCTGGTGCGCCTGATGAGGTACGCACGTTCGCTGAGATGGTACGAATGACAGCTGAAATGCTGGTCGCCCAACGAAATGATCAGCAGCCCCGAATTTGGCTCCAGAAGCGGACCGAAGATGTTCTGACCGCCATCCTCCTGTCTGGAGAGTTTTCTCAACGGGCTATTGTTGAAGCCCAACGATTGGGGCTGAAACCTGATCTTCGCCGCACAGCAGTCCTTCTCGAGATGGCCAATCCAGAAGATCTTGAACTGGCCGCCCAATGGGCTCGGCACCAGGCCGCGGACGCCTGGTGTATTCCGTGGCATGCTTCAGGCCTGGTCTGGTGCCCATCCCGCACAGTTCCACTGGATTTTCGTGAGCGGGTAGCCCGCGCTGGAATTCCGCTTACCCGGGTAGCGATCGGCACCTCTAACACCGAAACGGGGGCTCTGCATTCTGAAGTTGAGCAGTTATCTGACTTGATGGCCTATGCCCAAGCCAAAATGCCAGATGCTCAATGGCTGGATCTGGCCGCTCACAGAATTCCGGTTGCAGTGTGGCGCTATCGTTCTGAGCACGGTTTTCAGCAACTGGCAGAGCCCTACATCGCTCTGCAGCAAGAGGACAGCAATGGCCAGCTGCGTAGGACATTGAAGTGCTGGTTCGAGCATGGAGGTGACGGTCAAGCCTGCGTCGAGGCCCTGAATATCCACCGGAACAGCCTTCGCTACAGACTGGAGCGGATTGCCGATATTACCGGGATCGACATGGCTTCACCGAAAGGCACGACTGAACTCTACCTGGCGATGATCCTGGCGGTAGAGTAAAGGATTCGTGGTTCTTGTGAATTTGCACAAAAGGACAAAGAAAAGTCTGTGATTTCAACCTACCCGCACCACACCTTGTGCAGGAACAATTCCTCTCAATCACATCGCAAAGCCTGACGAGGGAACTGCATGAAAGTCGTGATCGCGCCGGACTCGTTCAAAGAAAGCCTGTCTGCAGAGCTCGTGGCAGAAGCGATTGCCCAAGGAGTGCGAGATTCGGTTCCAGACGCTGAAATTGTGTGCATGCCCATGGCAGATGGTGGGGAGGGCACCGTCGACGCCGTCCTGGCTGCTACCGGAGGTGAACGGAGGGTCAGCACCGTCCGAGGACCACTTGGGGCTGAAGTCCAGGCAGCTTGGGGCTGGCTAAACGAGTCCCGCACCGCGGTGATCGAAATGGCGGCAGCTAGTGGCATCCACTTGGTTCCAGCCGGGGAGCGCGACGCTACGCGCGCTTCCACCTTCGGGACCGGCCAACTGCTCCTGCAAGCTCTGAGCGCCGGCGCGCAACGAATCATCATAGGGTTCGGAGGGAGTGCGACCAATGATGGCGGTACCGGAATGCTGCGAGCGCTTGGTGCCAAGTTCCTCGACTCTGCCGGCGATGAGATTGAGGAGGGTGGCTTGGCGCTCAAAGCTCTTCGGCAGATCGATCTGAACGGGTTGGATGAAAAGCTGCATAAAGTTCGGATTGATGTTGCCTGTGATGTCGACAATCCATTGATCGGGCCACAAGGAGCTTCTCACGTTTTCGGCCCACAGAAAGGTGCAACTCCTGATCAGGTCTTGGCTTTGGATGAGGCTCTGAATGCGTATGCTGATGTTGTGGCTGCGCTGCTTCAGAAAGACGTTCGTGATTTCCCAGGAGCTGGCGCTGCGGGAGGAATCGGGTTCGCCGCCAAAGCATTTCTCCATGCGGAATTCCGGCCTGGTGTTCAACTGATCGCGGATCTGTCTGAACTGGGCCGGGCAGTTCAAGGGGCAGATCTAGTGATCACGGGCGAGGGGAAGTTGGACGAACAGACTTTGTACGGGAAGACCCCTGCGGGGGTGGCGGCTATCGCTTCTGCAGCGGGAGTGCCTACCATAGCAATAGCCGGCACGCTGGGAGTCGGATATCAGCGGTTGCGCGACATTGGAATCGTTGCAGCCTTCTCCATCACCTCTGGCCCCATGACGCTTGAATCAGCATGCTCCGACGCCGCAGCTCTTCTCCGGCATAGGGCATCGGACTTGCTGCAACTGTGGAGGGTTGCCAGAGTCGGGGGGGCTTGAGGAAATCCTCCAGCCATCAGGAGCTACTGAGGACCGAGGGGGCAGAGCTATCACATAGGCGGCCAGTGCAGCATCACCACTGAAAGTGGCCCATACGCAGGCCAGGTTCTCCATCCTCGATGGAAAGAAATACCTCGCTGCCACAGTTGGGTTCTCAGCGATCGCTGGTACAGGACTGGCGCGGGTGCTCTACGCTTCAGTTGCTCTCTCGGAAGAGCTGCACCGCACAGCCCGACAACCCAAGTACATGGCTTGGTTGTCTTCTCTCTGAATAAGATGAAGCCCCGGCTACCGGCCGCCGATAATTTCGCCAAGACCACCTAAGATCGATCCCTCTCCTTGACGTTGACCACCACCAGCGGGTGCGGCAGCAAGCATGCGGCCGGCAAGCCGTGAGAACGGAAGTGACTGAAGCCAAACGGTCCCTGGTCCTGTAAGCGTCCCGAAGAACATTCCTTCGCCCCCGAAGAGCATGCTCTTGATGCCGCCGGCGGTCCGGATGTCAAAGTCCACTTCATTGGTCATAGCTGCCAAGCACCCAGTATCAACATCTAGACGCTCGCCAGGTGCGAGGTCGATCTTCCTAATCGTGCCCCCCATGTGAACGAAAACTAGGCCATCTCCCTCCAGTTTCTGGAGGATGAACCCCTCGCCTCCAAACAAGCCCGTGAGGATCTTCTTCTGGAAATGAAGTCCCAGGGTGACTCCTTTCGAACCAGCAAGGAAGCTGTCTTTCTGGCAGATCAGTCGATCGCCGTACTGTTTCAGGTCGAGCACAAGGATGGTGCCAGGGAAAGGGGCCGCAAAGGCTACACGCCCTTTGCCCGCGGTCTGTTGAGTGAAAACAGTGGTGAACAGGCTCTCACCGGTGAGCAGTCTTTTACCGGCACTAAACAGCTTTCCCATGAGTCCAGCTGTACCGTTGGACCCATCTCCGAAAATGGTGTGCATCTCCACGCCGGCACTCTTGAACATCATGGCGCCGGCTTCCGCAATCGCACTCTCACCTTGATCAAGCTCAAGTTCCACGAATTGCGTTTCGGAGCCGAAGACCTTGAAGTCAATGCCCTCGCTGCGCTGGCTCGATCCGAACCCTTCCGATGCGTTTTGCATACCGTCACTTGTGGTTTGCGCCAGGCTAGAGGAGCGGGGTGGAACCTCCAAGGATTGACCCCCTGGGACGACGCCAGGTTTCGGCGAGATCATGTCTGGGGATGGTTCAGGAAGAGGAGTGACCCCGTCCTTCTTCATGGGCCGGATTTCCGGGACAAGGTGGGCCAACTGCCAGTCACTCATTCCAGGCCGCCAGCACCATGAACCAGGCGACTCCCGGGCGACCAGCTTCGCCTTCTCTGTGTCCATAGGACCGATAAGGGTGCCACGTACTGATAAGGTCCAAGTCAACAATGGGTTGCCCTCCAATCGGTCTGAAAATCGACCCGAGTCAGAGTACCAGTTCTCTCCAGCTAAGCACGGGTCTTCTGGCGGTTCAGTGAGGCTGCGGTTGTGCGACTGTAGCGCGCCGCCTTGGCCGCAGCGTTGCAGATGTTCAGGCACAAGTAGCTCAAGCGGGTGCGGACACCGCTTGTGTGGATCGCTGCAGAGGCCGGGGGCAGCATCAAGGCGATCGGAGCCGGTACTATCCAGAGGCTCCGGGAAAAGCATCACCGCGTCGACCTCAGTGTGGTGGCAACGACGGTTCCAAGCTTGTAGGGCGCCTTCCGTATTGATCCAGTTTTATGAGGCTACGTCGAAGTCCATGGTCGAGTATCCCTTTTCAAGTACTCGATCAATGTGCCCAAAGGTGCTCTCCCGTTTGGAGGCGTCCTTTCGAAGTGCCTCCCAGGAGGTATATTTGAACAGAGCGCCATGTATCGGACTGAAGCTCGGAGATGAGATTCGCATCTGTTCTGAGTTGGAGATCCTTGCAGCCACAGCGGATGATCTTGACTTAGCCGAAGATATTGAAAAGGTCGAGGCTGAGTCAGCATGAGGTGCGGCCCTTGCGCCTCATGCTGATGTCTTTATGCCGCGCTTGCGGTTGGGTCAAAGGTCAAGCACTCCGACACTGAGGTGAATTCTTGCCGACGACACAGCCAGGCCGTAAGGAAGGTGTAGGCTGTAGTAAGCGTGGCGATCATGGCCATCGTTTCTTTCTTCTGCCGTCGATTCCTTGCATTAGCCCTTGCCTGCGATTCGCCCTTGTACTTGGTGTTCAAGAATAGCGAAGTCACCAGTACAGCTATCACTGCATAGAAGATCGATACCAGCATGATCTTGGCGATCAGCGACAAGGTTACGTTCAGCCACCCTGCGTTGGATCGCACAGACGCATACACGGAGAACATCAATGAGAGAAGGAAGCCCGTTGCCCCGGCGGCTACCGCCAATTGCCGAGGCAGCTCAAGCCAGTTCATCAGGAATGCCACAAACACACCTGCTGCTGGCAAGAGATTGGTAATTGCGGCATCCGTGTAGTCGTTATAGATGGTTGCCTCGCCCTGGTGGTGACGCCACATAGCCCAAGCAGTAAGAAGTGCACCAACGAGCATCAGGTACTTCCATGCAGGGCTTGCTTTGAACTGTTGCCAAAGAGATTTCTCCGCCACGTGGTAGTCAGGCTGCCTTGTTGAAGATGTCGGTGACGTGTAAGCGGCGGACGTGGGTTGTATCGCTTGCTGCTGAGGCTGGTATTGCGGCATCTGAGCCGCCTGTTGGCGCTCCGCAATGCGCCGCGCTTCCTCGGCCTGCGCTTCTCGAGCACGCTGCTGTAACTCGGCGGCTTCTTGCTCACGTTGGGCTTCGATCTGCGATTGCCGTGCCACTTCCTGGGCCGCGGCACGCTCAGCAATTTGCCGCTGTCTCTCTGCCTCGGCCTCTTGATGACGCGCCAACTGAGCCTCAGCAAGTGCCGAGGAGGCATTGGCTCTCTCTTTGCTCACGTACCGGTCAAGAGAGTTGATTCGAGAACTGATGGATGTGTCGAGGCACTTCTGATCCCTACAAGCATCTCTGGTTTGCAGCCATTCCCGTTGCGATTGTCGAACCGCGTCGGCCTGACCTGGATTCACTTCCAATGCTGTCTTGTAGGAGCGGACAACCCATTCGTCCAAGCCTGACAGGTAACCATCCCGGCAGATTTCTTTCTCGGCAAAGCTGTTGGCCTTGGTGCAGTCAAAGCTTGCTGCCATTGATTGGCCGGCCAAGAGGGCCAGCAGCAGTGCGGGAGCTGCTGTACGGAGTCGCATCGAGATCATCCTTTACTTGTTGATCGCCTGTCTGCGTTATCGGCTGCCCGGGGATATTGATGACCACAGGCTAAGATAACGTCGGAACGGGATGATGCCAGCCGTCTTCATTGATGGCTATCTGCCATGCCCTCAGCTCTCGTTTTGAGGTCTGCTCTCCGCGGTTGTGTTGCTTGGCTGAGATGAAAGCTTCGCCTTCCTGGCTTCCAGTTGGGCAGTCACGCTTTTTCTTGCCGTTCGAATAATGGACGTTGGCCGCGTTGAGAGCATGGGAGGTGAACTCGCCGGTATCGGCAAAGCGTTCGATATCACCGATCTCAAGCATCATCACAATGGCCAATACCTGGCATCAATTTCAACAGGGCGAGGAATGCGTTCAGGATCAGCGCGATATCGTTCCCTCCCAGCTTTCTAAGCATCTCTCGTTGAAGATCGGCCCTCTGCTGTCGTTGCTCCTCGGTAAGCGCATCTATGGAGAGCCCTGCATCTTTCATCATGACAGTGCAGTCGGACAGCCGTGCCACGCAGTTCTTCAGTAGCTTTCTGGTCGCTTCCAGATCCTTGGTTTTCTCCGACAATGCCTCTTTGGCGGCCTTGGTTGCAGCTCGCTCCTGCTGCATGAGTTGGTGTCCGTCCAGTAACTGTAAGCGAGCCGGAAAGCTTGCACCCGGCCATAAGGGCGCCCCAAGGCCCAGGGACGGATCTGGTTCTCGATCCAGTTGTTGTCGATGGGCAGGTTGTCGTCATCCAGGTAACGCACCAACGCTGCCCAGCGCTTGAGGCTGTAGTCGAGTGCCTTGGCGATCGCGCTACCTTCCGGCACCTTCTGCCGCTGCCCAAGCATCCAGCTATGCAGGCCATCGATGATCGGCCTGGCTTTGTCCTGGCGTAGTTGCCGTCGATGTTCGGCGAGCAGCTCGCGCCCTTCGCGCTCCACCTCGTACAGCTGGCCGATATACTGGAGGGCCTGCTCGGCCAGTTGGCTCTGGTTGGCGGCATGCAGGTCGAAGAACTTGCGCCGTGCATAGGCCATGCAGCCGATCTCGGTCACGCCTTGCTCGAAGCTGGCCTTGTAGCCGGCGAAGTCGTCGCAGACCAGTTTGCCTTGCCAGTCGCCCAGGAAGCTGCGCACGTGCTCACCGGCCCGGCTCGGCCTGAAGTCATAGACCACGGCCTTGAGGTCGGCGAAGGGGCTGGGTGCATAGGCCCAGACGTAAGCCCGCTGGGTCTTCTTCGTGCCTGGGGCAAGCATCTGTACTGGGGTTTCGTCGGCGAGGATGACGTCCTGCCGAAGCAGGCAGTCGCGCAGGGCATCGCCAGGGGTTGCAGCTGGACACCGCAAGCGCCGACCCATTGCGCCAACGTGGAGCGCGCGATGGCCAGCCCGGCGCGGGCGAAGATCTTTTCCTGGCGGTACAGCGGCAGGTGATCGGCGAACTTGGCCACCATGACCTGAGCCAGTAGCCCGGCAGTCGGGATGCCCTTGTCGATCACCTGCGCAGGCACTGGGGCCTGGATCAATATTTCACACTTGGCGCAGACCCACTTGCCACGGATATGCCGCTCGACGGTGAAGGAGCCTGGGGTGTAGTCGAGCTTCTCGCTGACGTCTTCGCCGATGCGCTCGAGTTGGCAGCCGCAGGTACATTGGGTGCTGTCCGGCTCGTGAAGTATCAGCGTGCGCGGCAACTCGGCCGGCAGAGGCGCCCGCTTGGGCTGCTGCCGTAGCTCGCGCTTGGCAGGGGCCGGGCGTGCCGCTTCAAGCTCTGCCTTGATGGCGGCGATGTCGGCATCGATCATCTCTTCCAGCAGGTTGAGCTGGTCGGCATTGAGCTGCTCGCTACGACGGGCGAAGCGGTGGCGTCGCAGCACGGCGAGTTCGTGGTTCAAGCGCTGGTTGAGCGTTTCCAGATGATCGACGCGCTGACTCAACTGCGCGGCCAGTTGGCGCAGTTGCTCAGGCGTCAGATGATCGAAAGCGGCAGAATCCATGGCGTCGAGTGTGAGGATTTCTGGCCCCCCTCGGCGATAGGCCATTGGCCTAATTGCACCCCGGCTACAGGAGCCTGATCTCGGCATCAGGCCCAAGACGCTGCCAAGGCAGGCCGACCACCAGGGCCTGCAACTGCTCGGGGCTGAGCTCCAACTGCTGTCCCTGCCAATTCCCCGACCAGACGAAGCGCCCCCTATTCAGCCTTCGAGCGGCCAGCCAGATGCCGAAGCCATCGTGCACCAGCACCTTCACCCGGTTGGCGCGCTTGTTGGTGAAGAGGTAGGCACAGTGCGGCTGCGCCGCACCGAACACCTGCACCACCCGGGCCAACGCTGTTTCGGTGCCGGCGCGCATGTCCAGCGGCTCGGTGGCGAGCCAGATGCGCTCGATGCGGATCACCTCAGCAGCTCGCGCAGGAAGCGGGCGCAGCCTTCAGGGTCGTTGCCCGGCCACTGCACCGACAGCTTGCCGGCCCGATGGGGAATGGCGATCTGGATGGCCATGTCGGCCGCATTCGGAGTAACCGGCAGGCTCGGGACGAGAGGAATCGGAATAAAACTTGAAGGTGCAGCGGGCAACTGCGCCTGCTGGCGGCGAATCCACTTGTGCACGAGATTGGCGTTGAGGCCATGACTCAAGGCCACACCGGCAACCGAGGCGCCGGGCTGGATACACTCATCGACGACCTGGGCCTTGAAAGATTTTGGATAGGAGCGGCGTTGACCTGGCACGGGAGATCCTCCACTAGGGGCTTGAAATGGTGTCCACCAAAAACAGGTGGACACCATCCCGCTAGCTGGAAGAATCGGGGAGGTGTGTTGGCCGGACGCTTACGATGCACCACCGTATGTATCAGGCTTTGATGCATGCCGCGCTAGAGATGCCTGTTGCTCGCCGACAGCTATAATTGGAGGTGCTGCTGAACTAGGATCGCGGCAGTCAGTACTGCGCCTGCGACTACCAAGCCCTGCTTCGGTGGCATCGCATCGTGCCAAGCCACTCGCGGTGGGGAAGCTGTTGGGATCATGCGGTGATGGAGAGTTTCTTCTGTTCGCTGAAGTCCGAACGGGTGTACCTGGCGTACTATGCCTGCTATCAGGAGGCGAAAGCCGACCTGTTCGACTACATCTGCTTCTACAATCACCACCGTCGCCACTCGACGCTGGGGTATCTCAGTCCGATGGAGTTTGAGCGGAGAAATACGAGCAGTAGCTCTTAACTACCTGCCCACCGGTTCCGGGACAGGCTAGGTTATGTCTAGCTTCAATAGGTTGCTCTGGAATTGTGCTATTGACAGACTTTTATGAAATAATCGCCTTTAACTCTATATGCATCCATGGTCTGAGGCTTGCAATACTGCTGCTCGCTAAATAGAGGGAGTTCTTTGACTGTAATTGTTTCGCCATTTTTCAGTGTAAGTTGTTCTGGCGTGAGTAGAATTGTCTCTTGGAAGCGATAGTTGCTTCCCTCTTTCCTAATGTGTCCAAGCTTAGTAAGTAAGTCGATAGCGGCGTCTAGTCTTTCAGAATTTGCTCGGCCTCTCAGGCTGCTGGGGCCATACTGTTTTACTTTGGTCAGAGTAAATGTTGTTCTTACCCCGCTAATGAGGTTGTCAGTCTGTGTTTCGGGTGGCGTTACTTGATTTCGATATCTTCTTGTGTCTTGAGCGGCTCGCGTGTGATCTATGCGGGAATCTTTATTGGCAAGGCTTAGTAAGAAGTGCGCCAGATTGTTAGCGTCTGTAACTACTTGTGGTTCGTTAGCTAGGTGCGCTATGAAGTGCCCTGAACAAGCTCTAGCAAACTCCCAGCAAAATTTTAAAGTAAATAAATCAATCTCGGTATCGTTGTCTGAGGTTCGCTCAAATGTATGCAGGATGGCTGCTAGCCGACTGGCATTTTCAAGTAATTTAGATGCGTGATCTCGGAGGTAGTGGTATAGTCCATTGCTCCTCATTTCTTGTTCTAAGTATTGACTGTATTCGTACCAGAGACTCGCAGCTGGCTCCGAAAATCTCAACACCTGACGACTAGACGAGGTCGCGAACGTCAATTTCTCGCGAACACGGGCATTGAAATTCTGCTTGCGTGGTAATGATGATAGCTTTTCGTGAGTTCGTTCGCCGGCCATGGTGCGCGGTTTAACGACTAAGAAGCGAGCAAGGAAGCCGGTACCACGAGCTTCATTGCCGCGTTTTCCCATGAACGATGCGATAACGCTTGGTTGAGCCATTAGCGATAGGGTTAGTCGTGCATCTCGAAGAATAAACCCCTCTCTGGATACGCGATCGACAATTACGCTGCCACCGTCCCAGAGTGTATTAAGCTTGTCGAGTTCACCTAATGCTTTACCGCTGAAAATACTACTAGCCTCGCTGGTCAGTAAGCAGCCGTTAGGCCTGTTTTCGTAAAGCATTTGTACCAGAGCTTGTGGGGTGGTGTCTTCATACAGGAACTTCCCTGACCGGTTAGGTTGGGGTTCGGTCTTGAGATGCTCGGTGAGTTTTTCTAAAGCTGCGTGCGTCGCATCTTCATCTTCCTGCGCTGCGCATTTGCTATACATGCGCTGCAGATGTCGTTTCTTAGTTTCCCATAGTTCATAGTTGATCCGGTGCTTTCTAAAAGAAACTTCGTTAGCCTGGTACTCCTCATCATTTAGTACATTGATTGCGTCAAAGAAGTAGTTCTGCGTTGTGGTCTTCCTTTCCCCCGATTCGGCGATGGTTAGGAGCATTAATGAGGTAGGTGCCGGGTGGCCAGTAGGCATCTGCAAATTGACTTGCCCTTGACAGGCAGTAGCCATGGCACCGAACGCGCACATCATTGCCATCTCTCGAGAGACCTGTAGCTCTCGAGCAGCCTCTGTCACAGCGGACTCGAACAAGCTGTGCTCGCGAAAGCAGGGCCAGCCTTGCTGAACGGTAAGCATTTCACTGCCAGAGGATGCAGACTTAATATGATCTGATTTTTTCATTTTTTGTAGCTATTTCCGCTATTTTCTAGCGACAGTAGCAGAATAACGGAAAATTTTCTCTATACGATTTCTGATAGATATAAACAACATGGCGATGAAGGCCGCCTAGGCGCCTTAGGGGATAGCGCGGCGAGTCAGCAGCGGCCACGTCGAGACGCAGATTGGCAGTGGTTGGCGGAGGCATTGGTGATTCAGCTTATGCAGCAATCTATCGCCGTCCTGTGGTTGCCTACCCCGTGGGTTGATCGCGGCCTCATCTACTACAGGTAGGCTCCGTGTATTTTTTTACAACCTCCCCAAATCCTCTGAGCTAACAGAGGAGCCTGCTCATGAGAATTATCCGGCTGAAAGAAGTCATCGACTCGACTGGCCTGGCTCGGTCGACCATCTACAAATACATCGCGGAAAGCACCTTCCCGAAACCCGTTTCACTCGGCGACCGCTGCGTCGGCTGGGTCGATAGCGAGGTGCACGACTGGATCCTGGCGAGGATTGAGGAACGTGACTTGGCAGAGGGTACCGTGGTGCGCTCCACCGGCCACCTGACTGTGGCTAGCTAGAACTAACCTGTGCCATGACCGGCTAAGGCTGGTCATGGCGTTTATGCTGCTTGGGGAAAGGCTACGTTCTCAGCTAACTCCCCCATGTTGTGGTTAGGCAAATCTCTCGGCAGGCAGGCAATGTCGCTCCCCATATGCCTTGCCTTGCCGGGATTGCTTGCTGAGAGTGGGAGGGGGATCTAGTTATATAGTCATTAACTATCTATTAGTCACCAATAATAGACTGCCCTCTCGCACTATCTACGCATAGCCTAGTCCCTAGGCTAGCGGCGGCTACCCAGTCAAAAAGTACACAGCACCTACCTGGTATACGAACAACCAACCAGGTACCTCCCATGAAGACCAACACCTTTCGCTCACAGTCCGATATTGCCATCCGAATTGAGCGCCTCATCAACGCCGTCCAGCGTACAGATAGCCAAGCCTTCCAAATCACATACTCAAAGCATGGCGATGAGCGAGTCAGTGAAACCCGGCTGTCAAAATACTTCGACGGGATCGTGCAAATGGTCGCGCTGTTCAAGTGTGATGCGGAGTATCAGCTCAGCTGGCACTTGAGCCTTTTTCAGGAGGCCTGCCAGGCCATTGGGGTTGAACTCAGCCCCTTTGGTGGCATTACCTGCTTGAGTGAGAGTGAAACGCGCTATCTGAGCACCAGTGAGACGCTGAACGAGCTAACCAAGGGCATCCGTACTCTCCTCTTCAAAAAGCGGTATACCCGCCGAGGGTACGACCAGCGCTATCAGGCGCTCCAGCAAGAGATTGAAATCGGCCGCTACGTTGATGCAGTGCTTGATCGCTACGCTCGCACCTGTGTGATCAGGGTTGATCTGTATTACCGTACTGAAGCCCAAGCGAGGTTGCGTGTGGAGCGCGTATTCGACGACCTGAATCGGTTAATTGTTGAGCGTGAACGTAACCTGATTTTCGACCATGAAACCGGCTACATCTGCAGCGTTGAACAAGGCGAAGATCGTGGCTATCACATCCATGCGGCGTTCTTCTTCAACGGTGCTGCAGTGAGTGCCGACATCTACAGGGCTCAGCGGATCGGTGAATTGTGGGAGCGCATCACCCGTGGTCAGGGTTGCTTCAACAACTGCAACATCGAAAAAGATAAATACCACGACAGGCTGGGGCTTGGCCTGATTCACCGGCGGGACATGAGTGCGCGGGGTGACGTGCATTACACCATGCGTTACCTGGTTAAGAATGATCAACACCTGCGGCTGAAGCCAGTAGGCGCTCGTTGCTTGCGTAAGGGACAGGCAAGGAGGGTTTCCACGACGGCTAATCGTCCATTCCCCGACAAGCGTAATTCATCACGTAGGTAGGGCTGGTAGCTCAGGCTCGCGCTGGTGATCCGATGGGATGCCAGCGTGCCGGGTGCTAGCACGGTGCTGGTGGAGTCCTGGCCGGTCGATGGTTTAGGCTCTGGCCTGGAATCTAAGGCTCAAGTTCTCTGCCGACTGGATTGTGCAGCTCACACCCACCCAGCGCATCAGCAACATGAATGAAGTGCTCAAGGTGATCGAGGCGGCCAAGATCCCGGCTGAAGTGCTCGCCAGCAAAGCCTTCGACTTCGACCGCAAACAGTTGCAGGACTTACTGGACGGCGCCATCTACGGTCGGCGCTTCGCTCGATATATTCTGCTGCGCCTGGAGTACCTGCTGGCCAGCCATGCTGCGCCGTTGAACCTGCCGGATGATATTAGTGTGGAGCATATCCTGCCGCAGAATCCGGACGATGCGAGCCAGTGGGTCAAGGACTTCAATGAGGAGCAGCACGAGACATGGCTGCATCGACTGGGCAACTTGATGCTGCTCTCGCGGCGCAAGAACACCTCCTTGGGCAATCTGGATTTCGCGAGCAAACGAGTTCGCTATTTCGAGGATCGGGTGGAAAGTCTGCCAAACTCGCAGCGCTTGTTGGCGATGGGAAGCTTTGCTCTGACTGATCTGGAGGCACGTCACAAAGACCTGTTGCAGCGTCTGAAAGACTCGTACGAGTCGGGTGCCTGACTCAGCGCTCAGTAAAGCCACAGGAGCAAAGAAAAAAATGGGTCACAGCGTGAGCAGTTACAGGCTGCTCATGCTGGCTTATTTCGACATGCTGGAGTGAGTGCCGGGCGCTCTGGATCAGCGCTGCGAAGTGATGCGAAGCCCGGTCCAATTGAACAGCCAGTTGCTGCTTCACCAACTGGTAAGTCTCCGAGATTGCCCAACGAGACCTCACAAGCTCGTCTATATGAGGCTAATGTTGGCTCTGCAGCACCCGACAAACCTCGAGATTTGCGTCAACAAACTCCGCCCAACTGTATAGCTCTGCATAGTGCATCCGGTACTGCCGATCCACCCGGCAGATATCTGGTCGGGTCTGATAAATCAGACAGTGCCGTTCAGCATCACTGTAGTGCCGACATGTGCCGTCTCCCCGATCCAGATAGCGAGTTTGCTCAGCCATATTTACATTGCGGCAGCACAGCCCGCATTGCGTACACGGAAACGCTGGTAACGTCATACCAGCGAGGTCAGCCAGTTACGGGTACTAGCTGCATTCCCTATCTCGAACGGCAGTTCGATACCGCGGGCCTGTACTTCTTGCTGCAACACCACACTGCGCTGCAGTTCATCGTTGCAACTTTGTAGTTCGAGGCTGAAAGCTTGCAGTTCGTCCACGTCTAGGTTGAATTCCAGTCGGCTCAGTTCGGCCAGGTATCGATCTAATTCGGCATTTATCGCCTGAAACTGTTTGATTGTGCCTGTGTGCGGGGGCAGTGATTCGATAAATGCCCACAGCTTGAGCGCCACGCCGCTGTGCAGCAGAAAGTAGTTGAGCCCAAGGGTGATCACACCGGTAACCAAGGCGCTGGCGAAGGCGGCTAGCTCGGCACCGAACGGGAAGCTGCACACCGGCAGAAGTTGGGCGTAGGTCATGGAGCCGACGACGGTAGCGGCACTTACGGACAACAGCGAGGTGACTGCTTGGCACAATTCAACGAAGCTGAGTTGGTCGGGGTTGAAGATCATCAGTTTGATGGCCTTGACCAGTTGGCCCCAGACTTCGCGAATGATCTTGATCGCCATCACCTGCGTGGTGGCGAGGATGTTGAACACTGTCGTGGTGAGGCTGCCGAGGATGCCTGCGAATAGGCCGTCTTTGAAAGACACCAAGAAGTCACTGAAGCGTCTTTGCACTCGCTCCCAGATACCTTTGAGTGAGGCGGTGATGCTGTCTACGAATGTTTCGAAGCTGAACTGATGCTTGAGCTTGTCCAGCAGGGCGGGCAGTTGCTCGCGTAGTTCGAACCACACTTCAGCCATGACCATGCCGAGCATCTGCCGAGTGCCCATAGCCAGTCCGGCGGTGCCGGCAGCGCTAGCGGTCTGATGGAAAAACTTGCTGCTGGTGTAGTAGGTGTGGTTGATCTGCTGCTCGTATGGTGCCCGCGCTTCAGCATCGCGCTTGCGCATGGCGTCGGGATCTACCGCTTTGAGTTCGATGATTTTGTTTTCGGTTTTACGGATCTTGTCTTCCAGTTCGCGGGCCATGTGTTGCTGCTGCGGTGTTTCACGCGGCAGAGTGGCCAGGCGAGCGCGGTCTTTGGCCAGTGTTACTTCGTTGTCAGAAATCAGGCCAGGCAGCCTTTGCAGGTACTCATTGATGGGCGCCTGCTTTTTCGATTTGTTTACGGTTTCGTGGGTGGATTGCAGATTGCTGCTCTGATTGGCCAGTTCTACGCCGCTGAGCCCCGCTAGTACCCGACCGGCATCGTCATGAATTTCCTTGGCGCTGATCACATGGTCGAGGTTGCGCTGTTCGTGTGCGCCCATCACGGCATTGCGATAGGGGTCGCGCAGGGCGCCAGCGGCGTGCAGGGTTTTATCCTGCTGGCCGGTGGCGATGTAATTGTCGTGCTGATGGTAGGGGGTACTGTCGTATTCGCCGCGTTGCTCATAATGCTGCTGTTCGGCGGCGGTGGCCCACACACCGTTGCGCACATTGTGGACTGTGTCTACGTTGCCTCCTTTCTGGTCTTTGAACAGCAGAAAGTCCAGTCCGAAACTGGTTACAAGGCTGTTAACGACAGTTTTCTCGAGCTCTTCAGCCCAGGGGAAGTCTTGCGCTGCGGCGTGCATAGTGGCGTCCGTGACAAGTGAGTAAGGTGCAGGGCGGAGGCGGGGCCGTTTGGCCCCGTACCCGGGTCAAGCCGGCTCTATGCGAGCTGCGCTGGCCTTGGTATCACCAAGTTGCTTATCCAACTGATCCGTGTTGAGGATCATCGATCCGTCTTCGTCCGTGTCCATCACCGGTACGCCATTTTCGTCTTTGATGACTTCGCCGTTGGCGATCTTGACCTTGAACAGCGGCGTGGTGATCAGGTCTACGAGGATAGTTGCCAGTGCGAAGCCGTTGTTGATCAGGCGCAGAATGGAGTCGCCCAGCTTGGCCAGTTCTCTCTGCGGGTCGAGTTGGCGAGACCTGATGTCTTCGATGTGGTGGGCGATGAACTTGAGGTGTTCGAAGTATTGATCGAATTGCGCGTAAACCGACTTCAGCACGTCGCTGATGTCGAACACGTAATCTTCCGTCTTGCTGAGTTGTTGCTGGGCTTTTTCCAGCTTCGCCACGGCGTTATCGACTTCACGGTCGGCCTTGCGCGCGTTCTTCAACGCCTCTTCGCCATGGCTGTCGTATGCCCAACCCGCGATGGCCAGCACCGGTCCGGCCACGGCGGCGCCGAGAATCGCCGTGCCGCCGGCCATGCCCAAGCCGCCGGTGGCCAGCGAGCCGCCTCCAATAGCCGCCAGCGTAGCGTTGGTCGCAGCAACGCCAGCTAACGAGGAGATGGCGGTGCCAGTAGAGGCTGCACCCAATGCCATCACGCCGCCATATACGGCAAATCCAGCCGCAGCGCCGGCTACACCCGCTCCGGCGGCAGCGCCCAACACGCCGATGGCGGTGTAGCTGTAGTTCTCGACACGCTGCAGTTTGTGCTTGGGAATATTGATTTCCAGCTTGTCTTGGCGGCCGTTGTTGAGTTTTTGCAGCAAGTCTTCGGCGAGAGTTTTGAACTCGTTGAACTGCTGGCCGATGTTTAGTTCTTCCTGGCCCAGTGATTCGAGGGCGTCAGTGGTGGCCTTTTCCTGTACGTCGAACGCTTCCTTCTTCCCGGCGTAACGCTTTTTTGCGGCGTTGACGATGTCGTCGGCTTCGGAATGCTTCTGGTAACCGTCGTAGCCTTTCTTGGCACCGTAGGCTGCACTGGCCAGCGCCGCGGCGCCGAGAATGAGGGGAAGTGGCATGACAATATCCTTTTGAAGTATTGGGATGTTCAGGCAGGTTGCTGGATTGCGCCGGTTTCTCGATAGAGCGCTTGCATCGAGTTCAATCGCTCACGAATCTCCTCCACCCACACCGCGGGTGCATGCAGGCGAATGTTTTCGTTCAGGGCAAAGATCCACCAGAGCGTTTCGCGGTCCAATGGCACTGTTGCGTGAAGGCGGTGCCAGCCATGACTGGCGGTATCGCTCAAGGTTTGCCGATGGCTCAATGGTGTTTCACTGAGCAAGGCCGCGATCTGTGGGCGGACATCGGCAACTAGCTCGACTTGTGCCTCTGCTTCCCGCTGGCTGAATACGCCACTGGCGATGTAAGCATCGACATCGAAGCTCTCATGTTCTTGAGCGGCCTGCTCGAGTACGGTCACTTCGGTAATCCGGTGCAAGGCGAACTGACGCAGATCGCTGAAACCGTCAACAGAGGCAAGCAGGTAGCTCACGGCGTGGCGTGAGACCAGGCCGGCCGGGTGTAGACGAAAGTGCTTGAGTTCGCCTTTGCTGCGACTCAGATAAGCCACCTCGAGTTGCTTGCGCTCGAGCAGGCCCGCGGATACTTGCGCCCAGGTATGTGCTCTGACCTGCGCTGGTAGCAGAGTTTTCCCATACGGCAGTGTACGAACGCGTTTTGCCCAATCGGCCAGGCCGTTACCGCCCAAGCCGCTGAGGTAGTTGCGGGCTCGGCGAAACTGAGGGGCCAATTGATCCAGAACGCTCTGCGGTAGAATCGGGCTGAGGTGGCTTTCAGATAAGAAAAGCGCCAGGGCGGTCGGCGCGTCCATGTCCTCAAGCTTGAGCGGTGCCTCGCGCGTGAAGCTCCAGCGGAATGGCATTTCGCTGTCGTCGCACTGCAAGGAGAAGGGAACCGACAATCGATTCAGGTCGCGCTGAATCGAGCGCAAGGTCACCGAAAAGCCTCTATCGCGAAGCTTCTCGAGAAGGGTTGGAGTTGCGATGCGCTGAGGCTCGGTTGGAATCAGGCGGAGTAATGCAAATAGCCTGAGCAGCGTATCCTTCGCTTGGGACATGGTAACTACCTCTGTGTCTCAACCGGTCGCCAGTGACTTGGCGTCAAGTTGACGTCGATTCTACTAGGCTTAATGGCTTTGTGCCACCTGTTGTGCAGTCCCTACGACAAAGCCATTCGCTGGTTTGCATGAAACTTGAGCACCGGCTGCGGCTCCGCGTGTTCATCAGGAAGAAGAAGGAGCCCGTGCTTCCTTCTCACGCTTCAGCTCGCTGTATTCAAGGTACAACTCATAAACTTTCTTCAACACCACAACAAATCCGATAGCGGCAAGTAGGTTTTTCATACAGGTGGCCTCCTAAACATGCTGAAATTTTCTCTGATGGGTGCGACAGCTTATGTCGCGTGTATTAAGGATTACTCACCAAATTTCAGGAATTGCTCTAGGCGTACTTTTAGCACTTCCTTGTGGGCTGCATTGCGACGTTGAGGCGTGGGGGTGTGGCAGTTAGGGCAGTTGAGGAACCAATCACGATGTAGCACTAGCACGTCGCTGCTGGGGAGTATCGTTTTTTTCCAGGAGCAGTATTGACAGATAAGGGTAAATGGGCGTGATGGGAACGGCATGGTTGCATCTCATGGCTATCTGGCGGCGCCATGCTGCAGCCAAGGGGCGACAATTCTTGTCGCGAAACCCCCGGTTATTCCCCCTGCCACCGAGTCGCCTGCAGCTGCAATCCGACCGGATGTGTATATTCGGCACTTGAGTCCTTGCTTTTCAATGAGCCGTTCAAGGTTTTCGACTGTTGCGCTAAATTTCATTGTGCTGACTTCCTCCAGGGTAAAGCTTTCTTTTTTCTTTGTCTTTCTACGATTTGTTCATTGGGGATTTCGTCGCACTTGTAAACGTTGACGTACATAGGGCACCCTTATGATTCTGTGATTCGGCTTATTTAAATTTAAAGGCAAAATAAAGAAGTTTCGGTAGCAGGGTGATACGCCCCGCTACCGAAGTTTTGTTAGGGGCGTTTCCCTTCCTTGCACATGTTTTCCCACTCATCAAAGAAATCGAACATTATTGGAGCTTCGTTGCCATTCTTTTTCCGGAAGTCGGCCGCCCACTGATCGACACATGCATCAATATCAGGGTTGTTGCTACCTTCTTCTTTCGGCATTTGTAAGGCAGAAGCCATGTCTCCGCCATTTTCGGGGCCGGTTCCTCTTAGGTAAGCTACGATCCGCCCGTCTTTGGCATTACCCAGATAGTAGCCCCTTGGAAGGGAAATGATGTTCAGATCCTGTTGTTGGATTTGCCCAGCATAATCACCGTTGGAGTCCCAGAAGCCATTAGGTAATTGATAATAGTACGCACAAGTGCCTTGCTTGCAGAACGCAGTCAGCCGAGTCTCAAGAACTTTGACGCTGCCATCATCCATCTTGTAGGGGAGTTTGGCTGGTATATCTTCTGGAGAGCAGTCCAACCACTTTGCGTTTTGTTTGCTTACAGGGCATTCCTGTACATCTGCCGCCTGCCAGGCAGCGGCATTTATGGAGTAGAGGTTGGCGCCCCATCCTAGTAATGAGACCAAGAGAATCTTTCTGAGCATTTGATTTTTTCCTTTTCCTGATGGGGATGTAGTAGGCGAATGCACTCTGGGAGTGCCGGTCCGTTATCAGATGGGTCGTAAATGCCGTGGTCGTTTTGCCATCATAGCTTGACGATTTTTGCCATGGCAAGAATCTCCGCTATCCAAGATAAAGACCGTGACCTCGTGAAGCTGGGGGCGGCCGTACGTGCTCGTCGCCTAGCTCTTGATCTGTCCCAAGAGGCGCTAGCTGACGCGGCGTCGATAGATCGTTCCCATATGGGGAAAATCGAGAGGGGTGAAAGGAACGTCACCTTCCTGAACATTTGTCGGATAGCGGCAGCTATCCGGTGCAAGCCATCTGACCTGCTGATTGATGCTGGGCTTTAGTCCTGTTTGCTTAGCAGTCGTCCAAACACTGCGCATGCCAGCACGATAATCAGCAGCAGTGGCCAGAGACGCAGCATGAGCACCAGCAGCACGACGGCCACTGCACAGCTGGCCAGCACCCCAATGAACACGAACAGCAAACCAATGAAGCGCACCAGGTTCATGGCGCGATCCTCCTTGTAGGTTGAGCGATGGGGGATGCCGCGCATGTCACTCCGCGGTGTGTTGAGCACGAGCTTCGGCGCGGGCTTTCAGCAGCGTCGACAGGGTGGTTTTCGGTGCAGTGTGTGGCTCTGCTGCAGGAACAGTTGAAGGGGGCGATTCAGGAGTCGGCTCCGGGAAAAACTCCTCGGCGATGGCTCCGGTCTCCTCATCGCTGTCCTCGAAGGCACCATTGGCAAAGCCCAGCCGTGCGGTGGCATCCAGCGCCACCTGGTCGAAGCCGGAGGCCTGGCGCGCTTCATCGAGTTCCCGCGCCTGCTGCAGCGCTTCCTCCATCGACAGCCCACTGCGTACCGTGATGTCGACGTAGAAGATCGGCGAGCCGTGGCTTTGTCGGGTGGACTTCCCACGCAGGCGTAGCTCCAGCGGCAGGCACGCCAGGCGGTTGCCGGAAATCGCCTGCAGGTACTGCAGCCGGGCTGCCAGGGTGCGGATGCTGTTGAAGCCGGTGGTGCGGAACACGAAGCACCCTAGCGGATCCTCATCGCCGATGGCGACGTTGAGGCGACCATAGGGCTTGCAGGCACCGCCCTTTGCCAACGGACAGCCATCCGGCGAAGGGCAGGGCAGCGAGGCGATACCGTCCTGGCTGCGGCGCTTGCAGGTTTCGCCGTTGCCGACACACAGCGGCCGTCCGGACTGCCGATCGAACAGGCAGTACTCCGCGCGGAAGTTCAGCTCCGGCGCGTTGAACAGCAGGCGGATCGGAATGCTGCGGATCTTGCCGCCCTGGACCTTGCGCAGCTCCTCGTCCAGGGGATGCGCCAGCCAGCCATCGCGGAGCTGGACCTGCGAGGTGAGGGTGAATTGATCGTCCTTCTCCGGCAGGCGCTTGCCGTTCTTCTCGACGACCTTGCCGATGGAAATCCGCCCGAGCACCGGCGGGGTAATGGCCAAGCCTTTGAGCATGGTGGTTCTCCAGTGGATGAATAAAAGGACCACCCCGGCGCAGGGGAAACGTCGGGGGTGGTCAAGGGGGGAATCGAATTCAGGTGATCAGGAAGCGCCGGCTGCCGACCTTGGTGGTGGGGTAGCGCGCCAGCAGGTAGGGCTTTTCCTTGAGCAGCCGCGGCACATCGAGCACCACGCTGTCCTTGGCCTTGCGCCAGGACACCGTGCCGTTGGCGAACAGCGCCCGACTGGCATCGCCCATGGCCTGCTGTAGTTGTTGCTTCAGCTCGGCCTCGCGCTTGCCCTGCAGTTCCAGGTTGGCGCGTACTACCTGCAGTTCATCGAAGGCGGCCGACAACCGCGGATCCTGGGTGAAGTCCAGGGTGTGACCCTGGTCCTCCGGGTACAGGCAGCGCAGGGCCTGCTCCGCCGAGTCGGAGCCGTCCGCCGGTGGTGGCGTATCGCGTTGCACGTAGCCCCAGAAGTCGCGCTCCAGCTCGATCAACCGAGCAATGAGCTCCTCGTCGCGCTCGATGCGATGGATCTCCAGGTGCTGGCCGCCGAGCAACACGGCCACGTCGGCCGCCTGCTTGCCGGTGACCGCCAACTGGTGCATCACCTGCAGTTGCACATAGACCGGTACACCTTCCTTCCACAGACGGGCGCCGTCGATACCGGCGGTCTTGCATTCGAGGATTTGTACGTCGCTGGCGCCGATCACCTCGCGGTCGATGTTGGCCAGCATCCAGTCCAGTTTCGGATCCGGATGCTGCAACACCGCATTGATCCGCCGTACCCGGTTGCCAGTGCGGCGGGCATAGTGGTTGGCGACAATGGGCTCGAGGATGTTGCCCCAGTAGGTTGGGCTTTCCTCGTCGTTGGGATCGCTCTTGGGCAGCCCGGCATCGCGGCCGGTCTTCTCCAGCCACAGCTCCAGCTGCGACTTGTAGGGGTTGAGGCCGACCGCAGCCGCAGCATCCGAGCTGCCGATACCGTGCTTGCGCACGGCCAGCCAGTCGTTGCGGGACAGGTCCTTGGTACCGACCAGGCGCAGGGCAGGGCGCTGTCGTGTCCTGTTGGACGTGGAATGGGCATGAGTCATGAGGGTTTTTCTCCGGATATAAAAATGCCCGGCCGGCAGAGCCGGTCGGGCATCGGGGAATGGGCGGCCGTCAGGCCATCAATGGGAGGACCACATCCAGGTGGTGCTGCGATCACTCCCACTTACCGGGCTACAGCAACGGCTGTGGAGGCCGCCGGCTGCCGTTGCCGTGCGTGATGGGCACGCACTTTCTCGCGCCAGCCGGGCGAGAGTTCCTTGGCCATGTCGAGATAGCGCAGCGGGCAGCTGTAGTAGTACGGCGCCATGGACTCATCCATGGCTTTGTAGCCCCACTCGCCGCCGCTGCGTTGCAGCAGGTCGCAGCGGATGTAGCGCATCGACTCGCCAGGCGCGAGGTCTGGGTAGACACCAGTAGCTTTCGCCGTCATTTCGCTGACGGACCACAGCACATTTCCGCGCAAGGTGTGCACAAGCACACGAACACTGGCTCGTGCCGTGTCTTCGGGGCGGATCAGATCTTGGATGAGTTCTGACCGGGTACGGGATGAGAAGAGCCAGCCCATGAGAGAGGCCTCCAATGAAACACCGGAGCCCACTCCACGGGAGTGGAACCCCGGCGGGTGGAAGGGAGCGCCCACAGCTGTGGTACCTACGAGCAATCGCTGTAGCCGCAGAACTGCTTGGGCGAAGATGAATAACGAGAAGAGGGAGCTGTCGTCAGGCTACCAATTGCAGGGCCGCCTCCAGGGCGCGTTGCTTGATCACTGCTCCCTGGCCAAACCAGGCCGAGTCCATGCGGTACTCGTTGCTGCGCGCCCGGCGCTCGTGGTCGACGTACTCGGTGACGGCATTGAGCAGGCCCCAGGCAGTACCGTTGGCGGCTTCCAACTGCGAGCCACGACCGCGGCCTTCGTACAGGCTTTGCACCCGACGCAGCGCGCGTTCGTTCGGCAAGGCATCCGGCAATGGGTTGTTGGGCTGGGCATCACAGAGCACCTGCATGAAGTAGCCCATTGCCTCGTGCCACTGCACCTTGCGTTCGGCCAGGTGGCGCATGCGGTACATGAACTCGTCCCATTGCGAGACGGCGATCCCCAGTTGCTTCTTCACCGCCTGGGCATCGAAGCGCGTGCTGTGCGGCACCTTGATCGCCCGGGTAGCACCATCGACGGCGATGGTCAGGGTGTTGTTGCACACCACCCGCACGGTGGTCGGCGTCGCCGTGGTGGCCAGGGTGCCGTCGCAGGAGGTGGCCAGCAGCAGGTAGCCATTGACCAGGTCGTTACCCTTCAGCGAGGTGTTCTGCCCGGTGCGTGCCAGCGCCCAGAACTTACGACCACCCTTGAGTACGCCAGCGGTTTCCAACTCGTAGCCGGAGACCTGGGTGAGGTCGCGGTAGAACTCCAGCACTTCCCGTGGCTGCACCACCTGGTAGCGCTGGGAGACTACCGAGAGCGGTGCCTTGTTGTCGGAGCGGTAGAGCACCTTCTGTTCGGGAAAGGAGTGGATGCTGCCCAGGTGGCCGACCGCGTCCGCTTTGAAGTGAACCGGGCTTTCCTGGATCTGCCAGTCCATGCCGGCTTCACGCTGCCAGACTTCCAGCGGTTGTTTTGGGGACAGGCGGCTACCCAGGCCATGCCAGGGGGCTTCGCCGACATAGGCCATACGTTCGATGAGATGAGCCATGATGAGTTTCCTGTGAGCAATAGCCGGCATAAAGCGCTGCGCGAAGCGCAGCACCGGCGGAAGGAATGAAAGGGAAGGGGAGCGAAGAACGAAGCCGATCAGGTCGGCAGGTTGAAGCGATGACCGCAGATCAGGCAGAGGTTGTTGGCGAGCACATGGCGATCTAACTGATCGCCTAGCTGGGCACCGAGCGCACAGCCACCTACGCCCCCTGCCAGGCCGCCGAGAATGGCGCCGGACAACGAGCCGAGGGTGATGCCCAACGGACCGGCAATGGCTCCGACTGCCGCACCGGCCTGGCCGCCAGCAAGAGCTGCGGATGCACCACGCGCTGCGCCACCGACGGTGCCAACCAGGGCGCCGATCTTCATGGCGGGATGCAGGGATGCGATCTTGGGAGAGTTACAGCGAGGGCACTGCAATGACATGGCTGGAAGGCCTCCATGGTGGGTATGTCATGGCAGTGATGTAGGGCTGAATATTTTTCGAATCGAAAGAGCTTTGTCTGCTTGATTCCAACCTGTTGAGAAAAATGGGTACAGTGCACGCTGGCCTGGGGAGGGAACCGCATGTTTTTGAACGATCAGGAAACGGCGACCGATCTGCTGTACTACGAAGCGATCGCCAAGACGGTGGTGAAGCTAATCGGGAAAACACCGGAAACTCCGATCACCATTGGCGTACACGGGGATTGGGGGGCGGGAAAATCCAGTGTGCTGAAAATGCTGGAGGCCTCGTTCGAAGGCAACGACCGGACGCTGTGTCTGTGGTTTAACGGCTGGACTTTCGAAGGATTCGAGGACGCCAAGACCGTTGTCATCGAGACAATTGTCGATGAGCTGCGCCGTGCCAGGCCCACATCCAAAAAGGTGGCCGATGCGGCGAAGAAGGTCCTCAAACGCGTCGACTGGCTCAAGCTTGCCCGAAAAACCGGAGGGTTCGCGCTCACGGCCTTTACTGGGATTCCCACCTTGGATCAGCTCAAGGGTGCCTATGAGTTTGCGTCCGGGTTCCTGGCCAAGCCGCAGGAGAGTGTCTCGGCCGAGGACATCAAGTCTTTCGCCGAAAAAGCAGGCGATTTTCTCAGGGACGCAGACGACTCCGCTGACCATCTTCCCGAGCATATTCACGCTTTCCGTGCGGAGTTCAAGGTACTGCTCGACGCAGCGGATGTGGACAAGCTGGTGGTCATCGTCGATGACCTGGACCGCTGTCTGCCGAAGACGGCGATTGCCACTCTGGAGGCCATCCGGCTGTTCCTATTTGTCGAGCGGACGGCGTTTGTCATCGGCGCCGACGAGATGATGATTGAGTATGCCGTGCGAGAGCACTTCCCCGATCTTCCCCAGAGCGTCGGACCTGTGTCTTACGCCCGCAACTATCTTGAGAAACTGATCCAGGTCCCGTTCCGCATTCCTGCATTGGGCGTGGCCGAAACCCGCGTGTACGTAACCCTGCTACTCGCCGAGAACGCCTTGGGGGCGACTGATGAACGCTTTGAGAACCTGTTGGCCGAAGCGCGTAAAGACATGCAGCGACCCTGGAAGAGTCGCGGTCTGGATCGGAGGACGGTCGAGGAGAGCATGGGAGGGACGGTACCGTCGGAAATCGACCAGGCGCTGGTGATCAGCGCGCATGTGACCAAGATTCTCAGCGAAGGCACGCGCGGCAATCCGCGGCAGATTAAGCGCTTTCTCAACTCCCTGATGCTTCGCCATGCCATCGCGGACGAGCGGGGCTTTGGGGCTGACATCCAGCGCCCCATTCTGGCGAAGATCATGCTGGCCGAACGTTTTTATCCTGACTTCTACGAGCAGATCGCCCGGTTGGCCGCGGGACATCCGGATGGCAAGCCCGAGGCGATCCGCCAGTTCGAGGCGCAGATTCGCACCGAGGCCAAGGTAGAGCAGGCAGACGGCGAAGAGGCCACGACCAAGAAGACGCGCAAGGTCATGCAGGCAATAGCTCCAGAGGTTACCGAGTGGGAGAAGCACCAATGGGCGAAAGACTGGGCTGCCATTGAGCCCGTGCTCGCCGGCGTCGATCTGCGTCCGTATGTCTTCGTGACCCGTGACAAGCGCAGCTCCCTGGGGGGATCGGTGGCCGTCAGCCACCTGGAAGAGATCGTCGAAAAGCTGATGGGTCCCCTGATTATGGTACGCGCAGCGAGCGGTGAGCTGGGCAAGCTCACCGGCGCGGAACCAGAGGAGGTCTTCGAGGCTATCCGTAGCCGAATCTTCCAGGAGGACAGTTTTACCAGGAAGCCGAAGGGTATCGATGGCCTGGCTCGTCTGGTCGAAGCACACCCGCAGCTCCAGCGCAGGCTGCTGGACTTTGTGCGTGAGTTGCCCACCAACAAGATCCGGGCCTGGGCGGCATCGAGCTGGACTACCTGTTTCAAGGACGCATTCGACACAGAATTCCAGGTCGTATTGAGGGGCTGGGCGGAGCAGACCGAAAACACAACCCTGCAAACCGCGGCGCAGGGCATTCTCAAGCTACAGGGACAGGGTTGAGACAATGGGTACTTCCAAAGCCTACGGAGGGCCCGCGAGTGGCCTGGTTCCGTCATTTGTGGACAATCCGCCACCTCCTACCGTTCCTCGCCCGCCGGTAGCACCGGCATCCGCACCGTCTCAACCGGCGCAGCCAGGTGCGCCTGGCACTCCTGTGGCGCCGGGCGCACCAGGGCAGCAGCCGGTGGCTCCACGACCGCCAGATATCGGTGGGGCGGGTACCTCCTTCAGAGGGGCGCGCGGCAATTTCTCGCGGTTCGCCAATACAGGGAGCAGCAGTTCGCTGGGTAGGGCCATGGCGAGCTATATACGCAGCGGTACGGGCGGTGCCCGGCGCGCTAGCCGCCGGATGGGGTCGTCCCAAGTGGCAGCCCGGGGGATACTCGGCATCGTCCGCGATATCCAGCAGTTGGGGCCCGAGCAGATGCTACGCCAGCTCAACCTCGGCAATCTGGCTGGACAGCCGGCCGCGGATGTTTTCGTGGCGCTGATGGAGTTCATCTGTCCGCCGGGTGGCGCAGTCGACGAAGGTATCGCCCGCCAAGCCATGGTTGAAACGATCGCAGATATGGCCGATGCCGGTGTTGGCAGCTTCGATACGCTGACCCGTGAGCAACTGAACGACGTGTTCCTGGATTTCATTGTCCATTCGATCGAGGGGCGGGTCATGGCTGACATGGGGGGGCGTGGAATTACGCTGCCCAATGATGTGGCTGCGGTGGAACATATGCAGGACCAGTTGCATGACTTCGTATCGGGCGCGACGCGGGGGCAACTCGCGGGGCGCCTGGATGGGGTTGCGAACTTGTCGGATCGCGACATCGAAGTGAAGGTCAACCAGATCTATGAGACTGCCTTCGACCTCATTGCAGCTGCTGGGGAGGAAGCCGAGTGAAACATCACTCCATCATTGCCAGGCTCGGAGCCACGGATACACGCCTGGTCACCACGAGCCGTCTCGATACGCAACCGACCACGATCAACTTCCTGGATGGACATGGCCACCTTAACTTCGGCCTATGGCAGGCACTGAGCGCCCTCAACGAGTTGGGCCTGACTCCCTCGGAGAAATCCGTGGATCTGGCTCTGTTGGCGGCTGCGGTGACCGCCGCCGACACCCGTATTTCACGCGACGAAGATGCTCAGGATTCCTGGACCCGGGAAATCGATGTCCATCTCCCGGTTGCTGACCCGCAACTCTGGAGCAGCCTTGCGCCGCTGATCGTGAAGCTTCTGAACTTCCTTACCGGGGATCGCTGGGGTGTCCATTTCCGTCCACGCCCAACCCTTGGAGGTGGACTCGCACCGGAGCAGACGCAGTTGCGCATGGTCCATCCCACTTCTGTGTGTCTGTTTTCTGGAGGGCTGGACAGTTTCATCGGGGCCATCGACTTGATCTCGGATGGGATGGCGCCTTTGCTGGTCAGCCACTATTGGGATGGGCTCACTAGCTCGTACCAGTCCAGTTGTGCGGAGCTCCTGACCACATACTTCGGCAGCCCCCTTGAACATGTCCGCGCTCGGGTGGGTTTCCCGAACGACATAGTTGATGAAAACGGCGGCGAAGACACACTCCGGGGCCGATCTTTTCTCTTCTTCTCCCTTGCAGCAATGGCGGCGGACGCGGTGGGCGGGGACATGGTCATCCACGTGCCGGAAAATGGCCTGATCTCGCTCAACGTGCCGTTGGACCCCCTGCGCGTTGGCTCGTTGAGCACCCGGACGACACACCCCTATTACATGGCGCGCTTCGACGACCTCCTTCGCGGACTCGGCATCCGGGCCCAGCTGGAGAACCCATACTCCTCATGACGAAGGGAGAAATGGCCAGGCAATGCCGAGACCAGGCCTTTCTCCAGCGAACTGCAAGCAGTACGATGTCCTGCTCGTCTCCCCTGAGTCGACGCTATGATCCAGACCCGACCGAGCGTTCGCCCAAACACTGCGGTCGATGTGTGCCATGCTTGATTCGGCGGGCCGCCTTGTATGAGGCTTTTGGTAGCGACAATACGCCGTACCGCATTGCCGACCTGCAGGCCCAGGTGCTGGATACCAACAAGGCGGAAGGGGAGCATGTGCGTTCGTTTCAGCTCGCCCTGGCGCGGCTCGCGCGGAGGCCTGGCCGTGCGCGATTCGATATTCACCAGCCGGGTCCGCTGATCGATCATCCCGACAAGTTGTCCGATTACGAGGCCGTATACGTGCGGGGACTGAGTGAGGTCGGGCGACTGCTTCAGGGTGTGCAAGCGCGCCCTCTTTGACGTGATCGTACCGATGCAAAAATCATCGCCCCTGTGGGTCGACTTCCATTGCCATGCTGACCTCTACAGCGACCATGAGGCGCTCATCGCCGAATGCGACCGCGAGCGTGTGGCGACGCTCGCGGTCACCACTACGCCCAAAGCTTGGTCCCGCAATCGTGAGCTGACCCAGCGTTCGCCCTACGTTCGCGTTGGGCTAGGGTTACACCCGCAGCTTGTCGCTGAACGGGCGGGCGAGTTGCCTCTGTTCGAGCGCTACTTGCCCGATGCTCGATATGTCGGGGAAGTTGGGCTGGATGCGGGACCTCGCTTTTACAGCAGCTTCGAGGCTCAGGAGCGAGTGTTCGAGCGCATCCTGCGAGCATGTGCAGAGCAAGGTGACAAGATCCTGAGCATTCATAGCGTGCGAGCAGTTGGTAAGGTGCTGGGGCATCTCGAACGGGCGCTGCCGCCCGAACGGGGGGGGGTGATCCTGCACTGGTTCACCGGCTCGGCCGCAGAAGCGCGTCGTGCGGTGGAGATGGGCTGCTACTTCTCGGTCAATGAGGAGATGCTGCGTTCGCCCAAGCATCGGAAGCTGGTCGCCAGTTTGCCACCGGACCGCTTGTTGACTGAGACGGATGGTCCGTTCGTACAGCGCGATGGCAGTCCGATCCGCCCATCACAGGTGGCCCGGGCGGTCGGAGAAATTGCTGAGGTTCATGGGGTGACGGCGGAACACGCGGCCAAAGTGATCCTGCAGAACCTAAAACGCCTGGTGACGGCCTGACAGGTCGGGGGAGAGGGCTTTCTCCGCCTGTTGGCTACTGCTCGGAGCAACAAGATCATGGACTTTCGGGCTCTGAGAAAGACGCTTCGCCCGGTAGTGGGTGACCTGAAGAATCATTGAACCAACACAAGCATGTCTGCGTTTTCTACTGAGACGATAATAGGGAGCTTATTGCTGTTGAGTACAGGGTGTTTATGGATTGGATTAGATGTGCGGAATTATATTTTGGTTGGCTTTTAAGATTTCGGTGGTGTTGGCTCAAATATAGAGTGTCACGGCGATATGGTAGTTGGTCAGTACTGTAAACATTTGAGTTTTATTGGGAGCATGTGGCGGGTGTTGTTTTTGTCGTGCCATGCTAAAGCCTGGTTTTGTTTTTTATTGTCGCCATTGGTTGCGTGGGTGATATGTAAGTGGCGGCAGTATCGTGTGCATCTCAGTGAGATCTTGGAAATATTTCTTGCTAGAGAATATTGGCAAAGGCTTGGTTGTTCTGGCGCGCGGTGGTTATTATAGACGCATTGCTGGACGGCTTGCTTGGTTTAGATAATATTGCCGGGCTTAAGGGGTGGTGTGTGTCTTTTTTGTTGGGAGTTCTTTAAGTGATTGCTCTGTCATCTGGAGCTAAAAATATAGCTATGAGGGGTTTAGCTCTGTCCCTGGCTTCGATTGGTGCGTTGGTTTCGGGGTGTGCGCTCAACGAGCAGAGTGCGGATGCTCAGCAAATCGATATCGGCATGGAGGGGTATGCTAGAGCGCTATCAATTGAAGTGTCTTCTGATAAAGTGAAAAGCTTGGGCTCGGCTTCTTGGCTGTCATCTGATCTTGTGATTACTGCTTCCCACCTGTTTCTAAATATGCCTGAGGATAGTCAAGTCAGGGTCGGAAAAAGAGGGGCCTGGGTAGAGGCTGAGGTAGTGGCCATTGACGACCCTGCGATTCTTGATCTTGCAATTCTCCGTGTTCGAAATGGCAGAGATATTCAGCCGACAGTGGTTGGGTTGGCTTCGGTGCGGATATGTGAAAAACAAATTAAGCCTGCTCAAGAAGTGCTTGTGGTCTCTGAGTTTCATAATGGCTCATCTCGCTCGTATGGCTCGCCGGACTATATGAGCTATTCTCAAGGAGCTATGTGGACAAGTCACCTGACGGGCTATTACCCCGAAGGGACAAGCGGTGGTGCGCTGTATGAAGTGAAGAGCGGATGTTTGGCGGGCGTGATAAGCCGTCGACGTGAAAGCTTTGCGACGGGGGCCCCATCTATATATTCGACTGAATTCGTTACTGCGAAAGAGATAAATCAGTTCTTGCGTGATAATGGAGTTAGGCTTCCTGAGAGCGCGCTCTAGAGGTGTCAGTGTTGCTTATTCGGAGTAAGGGCTGGGGCGCTGGGTGATTCACCCCAGTCGAAAGAAGGCTTCGGCTTTTCGGGTTGAGATGGCCTGCGATTCTAAGCGTTATGACCGCATGTGATAAGGGCTATGATAGTAGCCCACTTGATTAGCGTATCGAGGCGACTTTTCTGTCCCGATTTTCCCTGATAGCTGATACCGACAGGTTTCCAGTAGCTGCCGCCTGAACATGCTCGCTCCACCAAGCCATCATCGGACGTCTACGTTCGATGTAATCCGCCCGGTTGTAGGCGCTGCGAACCTCGTCCTTGTCGACGTGAGCAAGCGCTACCTCAATCAATTCAGGATCCCAGCCTTGCTCGTTGAGGATAGTGCTGGCCATCGAGCGCATGCCGTGGCTGGCCAAGCGCCCTTCGAAACCCATGCGTTTCAGTGCCATGTTGGCGGTCTGGCTGTTGCAGTGGGGGAATACGTACTCTCGGTGTCCACTGTAGGGCTTGATCGCTTCCAGGAGCGCGAGAGCCCCGTGAGCGGGACGATATGCGTACGGTGTTGCTTCATGCGCTCGGCAGGAGTCTGTCCAAATCCTCTTCTCGATGTTGATATCCGCCCAGCGGCCAGCGGGTAATCGCAGTTCCTATTTGTGGTCGTAACGTAGATCTCTTAACGTAGATTTGATGGCATGATGATGTCAGTAACTTTTCAACGCTCATTCGTTGAATGATGATTGCTGCAATATCTTAAGCAGGGAATGCTCGTTTGATGTCGTCTCTTCCTGAGCCCAGAGGCCTGATATTCGATCTTGAGGTGGTGCCGCCCAAGAGCGGTCAGCTTGCCCGGATCATGATGGTCGGTGCCCTTCGGCCTGACTCGGGGGCAGAGCTGGAACTGAAGGTCGCTGGAAACCCGTCCCCAGCCTTGCAGCAGTTGGATGCGCTGGCCGAGGGGGCGAGCTTCGTGCTTGGGCACAACGTTATCGACCATGACCTGCCCATCTTGCGCCGACACTCGCCCGGCATGGCCTTGCATGCCTTGCCTGTCATCGACACGCTGCGTCTGTCGCCGTTGGCGTTTCCGCAGAACCCATACCACCGGTTGGTCAAGGATTACAAGCTTATCCGCGACAGCCTCAATTCGCCGCTGTCCGACTGCCGCTCGACGCTGGTTCTTTTCCAGGATCAACGCCAGGCCTTCACTCGGTTGAACGAGACCAGCCAGACAGAGCTTCTCTGCTATCAGGCGTTGCTGGCGCCGAGTATGAAGGGGGATTTGGGGGCCTTCTTCGCATCCTTGACTGGGCAGTCTCCAAAATCTGTATCCGAACTTGGCGTACTGATTGCGCAATTGCTGCAAGAGACGGATCCAGCCCTTCAGCGTGACTTGAAGGTATGCCGAGCACGGCTTGAGCAACTACTTGAGGAGGATTTACAGCGGGAGGATCTGCATTGGGCGGTGGCCTACGCACTGGCCTGGCTCCGTGTATCTGGCGGCAACTCGGTACTGGCGCCCTGGGTGCGACATCAGTTTCCGGATGTTGGCCGGCTGATCTCCGAACTGCGTGACGTGCCGTGTGAGCGAGAGGATTGTCAGTATTGCCAGACGACTCATGACCCACGTCACGAGCTCAAGCGCTATTTCGGCTTCCCTGATTTTCGCTATGAGCAGCCAGGGAAGAGTCTTCAGCACGATATCGTGCTGGCCGGCATGCGTGGCCAGCATGTACTGGCCATCCTGGCTACTGGCGGGGGCAAGTCGCTATGTTACCAATTGCCGGCGTTGAATCGGTTCCATCGTAACGGCAGCCTTACCGTCATCGTTTCGCCGTTGCAGTCGCTTATGAAGGATCAGGTCGACGGGTTGCTGGAGCGCAACGTTCAGTGCGCAGCAGCCCTGAATGGCCTATTGACCGTGCCGGAGCGTGCCGAGGTACTGGAAAAGATCCAGATGGGCGACGTCGGCATTTTGCTGGTGTCGCCCGAGCAGTTCCGCAACAAGGCTTTCCGGAGAGCGATCCGCCAGCGTCAGGTCGGTGCCTGGATTTTTGATGAGGCGCACTGCCTATCGAAATGGGGTAGCGACTTTCGGCCAGACTACCTTTATGTCTCCCGCTTCATCCGGGAGTACACCGATGACCAACCGCTGGCGCAGATCGGCTGTTTTACCGCGACGGCCAAGCCCGATGTGCTCGCGGATATCCAGAGCCACTTCAGGGAAAGCCTGGGCATTGAATTCAAGGTGTTCCCTGGAGGGCACGAGCGAACCAATCTGCATTTTGACGTGCTGCCCTGCACCAAGGCAGAGAAGTGGTCGCGTACGGATGGGTTATTGCGTGAGCACCTGGACGCTCAGGAAGGTGGTGCAGTCGTCTTCGTTTCCAGTCGCAAGAGTGCTGAGGAACTGTCCGATTTCCTGATTGGCCAAGGGTGGCCTTGCAAGCACTTCCATGCCGGTCTTGAGCCCAACACCAAAACGGATATTCAGGACGATTTCAAGGCTGGGCAACTGAGAATCATCGTTGCCACCAACGCTTTCGGGATGGGCGTGGACAAGGCTGACATCCGTCTCGTTGTTCATGCCGACATACCGGGCTCGTTGGAGAACTACCTTCAGGAGGCGGGCAGGGCTGGGCGTGATCAGGGAGATGCGCGTTGTGTGCTGTTGTACGACCCGCAAGACATTGAAACCCAGTTCGGCATGAGTGAGCGCTCGAAGCTCAGCATCCGTGACATCCAGCAGATCCTGCGCAAGTTGCGTAACGAGAGCAATCGGCGAAAGGGCGGCAAGCTGGTCATCACAGCGGGTGAAATCCTCTTGGACGATGACATTGAAACCACCTTCTCCGCGGATGAGCGTGATGCCGAAACCAAGGTCGTTACGGCGGTTGCCTGGCTGGAGCGTGGTGATTACCTCAAACGTGAGGAAAACCATACGCAGATTTTCCCGGCACGGCTGGATGTGAGCGAGGAAGAGGCCGAGAAACGTTTGCTGAAGGCCGAGTTGCCGCAACGTCGATTGGAGGAGTTCAGGGCTATTCTGCGCTTTCTCTACGGCGCCGATGCTGATGAACGGGTGAACACCGACCAGTTGATGCAGTTGACCAGTCTGGAATCGGAAGAGGTTGCCAGCGCACTCAAGCAATTGGAGGAGATGGGGCTGCTGGTCAACGACTCGCAGATAACGCTGTATGTGCGCCATGGTGTGACGGGGGCTTCCAGTCAGCGCCTGCAAAACACCCTGGAGCTGGAAAAGGCATTGCTGCAGTGCTTGCCAGAGCAGGCGCCGGACGCCGAGCAGGGCGGTTGGCAGGATCTGAATCTGCCGGCACTGACCGCTGAACTTAAGGTAACGACAGGGCTGGAGGAGCTGCTCCCGCTGCATGTGCTGCGGCTGTTGCGCAGCTTGGCCCAGGATCATGATGCCGATGATCAGCAGCGCAGTAGCTTTGAGCTCAGGCAACTCAATCGTGACTACCTCAAACTGCGCATCAAGGGTGGTCATTCCTGGGCGAAGATCGTGGGCTTTGGTGACGTGCGGCGCGTATTGGCTAGCAAGTTCCTGGAACTGTTGGTCGGTAAGCTACCGGCAGGATTGCGTGGCGCGGATCTGCTGGTCGAAACGAGTTTTGGCGAATTGCTTCAGGTGATCGAAAGCGACCTCGAACTGCCGCATCTGATTCCGCCGAACAGGCGCCGCAAGGTGATCGAGCATGTCCTGCTCTATCTGCACCGGCAGGACATTCTGGTCCTCAATCACGGCATGACGGTCATGCGCCGCGCCATGACCATCGGGGTCAAGAAGGAGGATAAGCGCAAGACCTTCCTCAAGGAGGACTACCTGCGGCTCGACGAGCACTACCGCGAGAAGCGCATCCAGGTTCACGTAATGCGCGAGTATGCCGAAGTGGCGCTGAAGGAGATGGCCGAGGCGTTGCGCCTGGTACTGGATTACTTCACCGACTCCAAGCAGGCGTTTATCAAACGCCATTTCGCGGGGCGGGAGGATGTGCTCAAGCTGGCGACCAGCGAGGAGTCATGGAAATCGATCATCGAGTCGCTGAGCACCACTCAAAAACTGATAGTCGCTGACGACGATGACATCAACCGGCTGGTATTGGCCGGGCCGGGCTCTGGCAAGACACGTGTGATTGTGCACCGCATTGCTTACCTGCTACGGGTGCGGCGAGTGCCAGCGACCAGCATTGTGGCGTTGACCTTCAACCGCCACGCGGCGAACGAGATTCGCAAGCGACTGTTGGTGCTGGTCGGGGCCGATGCCTACGGTGTCAGCGTTCTGACCTATCACAGCATGGCCATGCGGTTGACCGGTACTCGTTTTGAGCGAGGCGCTACGGTCGACGAGCGAGCTCTCAAGCAGGTATTGAGCGATGCCGTCGAGTTGCTGGAGGGTAAGCGTAATGTTGAGGGAGAAGACGACCTCCGCGAGCAGTTACTGCGCGGATACCGTTATATCCTGGTTGACGAATACCAGGACATCGACGACCTGCAATACCGTCTGGTAAGTGCTCTGGCTGGGCGGCACGCGGAAGAGGATGGCCGGTTGTGCATCATGGCGGTAGGCGATGATGACCAGAACATCTATGCCTGGCGCGATACCAACAATCGTTATATCGAGCGCTTCCGCGACGACTATGAGGCGTCGACCAGCTTCCTGGTCGATAACTACCGTTCTTCCCTGTGCATCATTGAGGCGGCCAACCGGCTCATTGGCCAGAATTCGGCTCGACTGAAAGAGGCCAATCCCATCCGGATCGACAGGGGGCGGCAGGAGCTGCCTGCCGGCGGGCTATGGGAAGAGCAGGATGAGCAGCGCAAAGGCCGGGTACTGAGATTGCTGATCGACCCGAGCGACCGTGAGCGCGGCAATCTGCAGGCTCAGGCGGCCATGGTGGAGTTGGAGCGGTTACTGGTGCTCGAGCAGGGGAGTTGGAACGGCTGTGCGGTTCTGGCTCGGACGCATCGCTATCTGTGGCCGATCCAGGCCTGGTGCGAGCAGCACGATATTCCTTATTTCCTGGCCGCAGACAAAGAAACGGCGTTACCCCTTACTCGGCAGCGAAGTTTCGTGGCTGCAATAGACTCTCTGCGAGCAATCGAAGGCGCTTTGTGCGCGGCTGACGCATGGCAGCGTTTTTCGGATAGCAATCAACTGGCGGAGGCCGAGTGGAGGAATTTCTTCCAGATAGCCTTTGAACAAATGCGAGGAGAGTTGGGCGACTGCCAGCTTGGCAGTGCTGCCTTGACCGACTGGCTTTACGACTACGCCCGTGAATTGCGTCAACAGCCGAAGGAAGGCCTCTATCTGGGCACCGTGCATTCGGCCAAAGGTCTGGAGTTCCGCCATGTCATTCTGCTGGATGGTGGCTGGAGCACGCAGGTCGATACCTTGGCTGATGAGCGACGTTTGTACTACGTGGGGATGACTCGAGCCGAACAGACCCTGACGTTGTGCGAGTTTGCTGACGGCAACCCATTCAGTCGCAGCCTGATGAAGGATGTTCAGCAGCATGAGTTTCAGGGACAACCTCTTCCTGAGCTAGAGGTGCGCTTTCAGCAACTCACGCTGAAGGAGATCGACATTGGTTTTTCCGGTCGTCAATCACCGCATGCCCGAATACATAAGGCGGTTGAGGCACTTCGCGAGGGTGATCCGCTGACGCTGAAGGAAGAGGCTGGCCGCTATCAACTGCTCGACAGGCAAGGCAACGTGGTAGGGCGAACCGCCAAGTCATTCCAGCCACAGATCGGCTTCGATCAATGCGAAGTAGCTGCCGTGGTGGTGCGGTTTACTGAGGATAGCGAGGAGCAGTATAGGGATTTGAACAAGAGTGAGCGCTGGGAGGTAGTTGTGCCGAGAGTACGAGGATAGTGGCGCGTGGTGGAATACCCCAAAATGTTGAAAGGCATGCCTCTAATAGTTTCAAATCGTTCGCTTCGTTCACTGGGGCGGGATAGAGTCCGTCTCTCAATCTAAACATTAGTCGTCGAAGAAGCTCATGTTGATTTCTCGCACTGCAGAAGCATGGATTGCAATTCGGCCAGCCTTTCCTGAGGAACTTGACTGGGCCGTTGAAAACAACGCGCGCGTTGCGAGTTCTCTCCAGGAATTCCCTGTAGCACTTGCCATGGTTCATACAACGCTAAACGATGTGGATATCTGCGAAGGCGTACCGAGCGTAGATGTACTGTCGCAGCTGAAGGCGCTACTTGGTGGTCTTGATATTTCACTGTTCAGCTTGAGACGAGTCAGATGCCTTGTGAAGTTTGAAACCGGCAAGTCGAAATCCCCGGCCAGTCTCCTCGACTCGTTCGCAGCGAATCAACTGAAGGAGGCTATTGACGTAGTGTCGGTTCTCAATCAAATAGCACGGCCGGGCTGTCTTGGCGTAGCTGGCGGCGTTGTTGTTGTAGATAACAAAATATTGTCGACTATTACGCGCCAATGGTTCATGTATGAATTACTCTCTGGCGACAGTCGCAGGATTGTTTGGCCGCAGATAGTTGATCTTAGTCTCACCCAAGTATGCTCTTGGTCTGGTGAATTGGGTGCACTCTCATCTGCTATAGCTCGTACCCGAGTTCAGAGATCCTTTGCCGCTCTCACCTATGCTCTGTCGCTACCTTCAGTTCAAGCAGGGGAGACGCTTTTCCGAGCGATGCAGGGGTTGGAGGCTTTCTTCAGCGATGGGGTCGGTGATCTCCGTCGTCAACTCTCGGAGAAGTCTCAACTCTGGCTGGGGGCGTCAGGTAAGTCGAAGAATATCGTGGGTCACTTGTATGACCTAAGGTCGTCGTACGTGCATGGCTCAGCCAATCTGAGCTACTCGTTTGGCCTCCATGACAGTTGGGAGGAGGATCGACAAACGAGCAAGAAACTTTCCGAAGGAGTTGAATTTGCCGTCAGATTACTCTTGGCAACGATTCAAAGATGTATTCGTGATCAGGTGTTTGAGTTGCAATGGAAATATGGCTATGAAGCACAGCCGATAGTAGTTAACCCATCCCGGATATTGAGGTGAGTTTTTGTTCGGCCGGGGAAGGTGGCAGCCCGTCGTTGTGTTGATGTGGCCTGAACGGGCTTGGTCAGTGAGGTTTAAGGTTATTTCGGTTGTAGCGATTTCGGAAGAAATTGCGAGTACTTGCTATGAAGTAATGCTACGCCTTCGTCCTTTGTAGCTGTGTAATCCAGCTTTTCACGGAAAGCCTCCAGTCGGGCACGTGACGCGCCGAGTATTTCACTCCAAGTAGCCAAGCCTATTTTCAAGTTTGGATCATCATGGAAGAAACCGAAGGCCTTTCCCTGCTGACGTACTGAGCGTGCTGCTTCCTCGGTCATCTCGTTTGATATGGCGAGAAATGTCCAGAAGGTGTTGTGCTTATCGAAGCGCTCATCCGCAGCTACCGCCATCGCATAGCTCTCAATCTGCGCCTTAACCTCAAGGTCAATTTTCTGTGATGGGCGCTTCAGCTCTACGACTAGGTACTCTCGGCGTGTCCGCGCATAGGCGGGAACTTCGCGGCCTAATAGCAAATCGATCACTGCCTGGGAGCCGTCATCTCGCAGCACCGCTTTCTGCTTTCTAGTTTTTTTCTCGGAAGGGCGCAACTTGGCTAGGTGCTTGCGCAATACCGTGTTCAGGTTCTCGTCGCTGCTGGTTAGTAGATATTCTTCGCCGAAAATCCAAGTCTCACTTTCTAGCATCCGGTGCAGTTGTGTACGCTCTTTAAGCTCGCGCTTTGACTCGGGGTCGAATAGAAGCTCGTGCAGCCCGGCAAGAAATTGCAGTCGGTCTGTAACCAACTTGCTTGCCTCAATAATGGCTGAAAGCGTGGTGTATTGAAGCAGGTCGGCAAGCTCAGATTGTTTCTCTTTGGGAAGATCCAATACTTCAGTCAGAATTCGCTTCAGCGCTTCCGGGTTCTCGTCGAGTGCGGTTTTGAGCATCCGGAGTGTGAACTGGCGGTTTCTCGTGTGTCCTTCGCGAAATGAGTCAAGGTACTGGTGCACGTTCAAGGCGCAGATGTCGAAGACCTCGCGTCGGGCCTGCTCCAGCTCGTCACCAGCATCTCCCGCAAACGGATAGACACCTTCGTCTTTCCATTGCTGAACCAGCTCTGATGCAGTCTCTGCTTTTCTACGGCGAAAATGAGTACGCATAGCTGAGCGAGCATTATCAACCAGGCGACGGAGATCAGTATTCAGGTCGTCTAGAGCAAGCAGATTCTCATGGTTCAGCTTGGCGATGAAGTCGGAGCGCAGGAACGCTGTGAAGTTAAACTCACTCCCAGGGCGAATACCGGCTTCAACTTCATGGAGTGCAAACCCATCATTATCGCATAGGCAGATCCGGCGTTCCTTCTTAGCAAAGCTCCATTCGACGATGTCTAGTTTTGCTTGCACTTCGGAGCCGTCTATTGCCTGAAATACTGGAAGCTCGACAGAAGCATGCGATTTCTGGACTGATTTCGGATCAATGCGCTCGTCGCGGAAGGTGATATTTGTCGCAGGATAATGGCGCAGATACAGTGCAAAAATTTCTGCAAGATGTCTGGCTGCTGCTCCGTCTTGTGAAAGCACACCCAGGGAGTCTTGAAGGTTAGTGATATGGACTCTTGTACCGTGAAAGCGGCCAGCAGGAGCGGGGTGTGCTTCTTTGATTTCGAAGTCTTGAAGGTTGCTCGCGCTGCCTTTGATGGAGTGAAGGAAGAGCTTGTCTTGGCTGTCAAAAAAAGCTGAATCCCAAGTGACATCATGCCCTAGGGCAAAGGCCTTGAATCGGCCCTTGCCGTTACGGCCGTGTAGTTTCTTTTGGGAGCCGGCAGACGCTCTGTACTCTCGTTTCCAAGAACCGCCTAGATTGCCGAAGGCTTGTTCTGCATCGTGGACTGTAATGCCGTTCCCATTGTCCAGAACTTCGATTTCTGACGGGTTACCTAACTCGTTATCTGTGACGCGGACGTGCACCTGATCTGCATCGGCATCCAGAGCATTCCAAATTAACTCAGCTAGGGCATTAACTGGTTTTCCGCGAGCAAGTGACTCAAGGTGATCGGCCTGTGCTTGCACATGAACGTACCGCACCCCGTTCTGTGGTGCTGCCATATCTTCCGTCATCACTTGCTTCATCCAATTAGTCCCATTTCGTTAGCTCAGCACGCCAGCAATTACATCATCCACGCTACTCGCTCGGCCAAAGTGCAGGTTGGCTTCATCGGTTGCAAGCAGTTTGAAGTGAGCGGTGCCGCAGTCGATCTTCGCTTGCTCAATCGGGCGCAGGTCATAATTGAACAGGCTGCTCTTGGTTTCCACCACGAAGTACAGGCGTTCAGCGCCGTCTTGCTCTACCAGTATTGCCCAGTCAGGGTTATAGCTGCCGAGCGGGGTGGGGATACGGAACCAGCCTGGCAGCTTTGCGTAAACCTTCACGGCATCGTTGTGCTCCAGCGCCTGGGCGAAGTCGCGTTCGACTGCTGAGTCGTAGACCACGTGCTCGTAGACGGATTTTTCGGTGTTGAGCAGCATGTTTTTCAGGTAGCCGGTCAGCTCCTGCTGCTCGAACAGTTCCTGAGCATAGAAACTGTCGTCACCCAGTTTCACGTACTTGATGCCGTCCACCAACGCCAGGCGCTTGCAGCGGTTGATGATTTCGCCGGAAAGCTCAATGAACTGCTGTGGGTTGCGCTTGAAGTCGTCCAAACGCTTGCTTTCTGTGAGGATGCGTACCAGCGTCCGGCGAGTCAGCTGCGTACGATCTTGCAGGTCGGTCAGAATGTCCGGCAGCTCGATATTGCTCTCGTCCAGGTTGACTGTATAAGCGCCTTTCTTCTCGCTGGCTTCTACGCCTGACTTGCCGATGGCCAGATCTGCTTTGCGCCATTGAAGGCGAGGGCGGAATACAGCAGGGGCTTTCTGTAGGTTATCGATGCAATCAGCGATCAATTTTTCGTTGTCGAAGTCAACGCGGTAGGTGGTCTGATGTTTGATCCGATCCCAAAGGGCTTTGAACTCTTCGCTCTGCAGCACGGCCTGACGGGTAGGGACAGCACGGCGCTCATCTGCATTCTTGATCTCCAGGCGGCCGGAGACCTTCTTCAATTGTTCGATGATCTGCAAGCGCTGAGCCTCGAATTCAGGCGGTAGCTGCAGCAGGCCATCTTTGAGTGCCTGCTTGAGTGAGTCCTGCACCTTGCCCTTGGCATCGACGTACTGCTGTGCTCTCAGGAAATCCCACAGTACCTTGGACTGCTCAAAACCAAGTGGCTTTGACTCGCCGTTAGCATCGGTGACTGTGACTGCTGCGAACTGGTGCTGCTCGACGATACCGAAGCGGATGCCGGTGTCTGCCTCAATCTCTTTCTGCAGGTTCTCGGCAAAGGCCTCGTAGTTCTCTGTGGCGATCACCGTAAGAGTGTTTACCTCAAAGCCACGCACTCGCTCGCCGTTCTGGTTGACGCACAGACGCAGGCCGCGGCCGATGGTTTGCCGACGCTCGCGCTCGGATTGAATGTCACGCAGCGTGCAGATTTGGAAGACATTGGGATTGTCCCAGCCTTCCTTGAGTGCTGAGTGGGAAAAGATGAACTTCAAGGGGGTACTGAAGCTGAGCAGCTTTTCCTTGTCCTTCATGATCAGGTTGTAGGCGCGCTCAGCGTTCTCTCGGTTGCCGGCGTTGTTCTCGGCGGTGTCAGACCAGCCGCCCTTTTTGTCGATGGAGAAGTAGCCGTTATGCACCTCTTCAGCGCTGTGGTTGAAGTCGACCTCGCTGAACAGGCTTTGGTAATCCGGATGCTTGGCAAGTCGCTTGTATTCTTCTTCGAAAATTGTGGCGTATACGCCTTTTACCGGATTGCCGTCAGCATCGTACTGGCGATAGCGCTCGACCGTGTCGATGAAGAACAGCGACAGCACTTTTATCCCCATGGGGCGGAAGCGTTTTTCCTTATCCAGGTGCTCCTTGATCGTGCGGCGGATCATTTCGCGCTGAATCGCTAACGGCTCCACGCCGCCGTGGATTTCACCAATGCGCAGATATTTCTCGCCACCTGGGTAGCGCAGCTCGACGAACTCTTCGCCCTTGGCGGTGTTGATTTCGCCAATACGGAGGTCTTTGTAAATGGCGCGCTTGGTGGTCTGCTCCAGATCGTCGCCGTCGTACACAGTAGCTTCTTGAGTCGCCACACCGCCGGCGGCTATAGCAACATCTAGCTCGACTTTGGCTGAAATTGTGCCGCGCTTGTTGCTTACCGCCACCAGTCGAACACGCGGCTTGTTGTGGGCGTCCTCAATCGTTGCCGAGGCCACCTCGATCTGCTTCACCAGGCGGCGCTCGTAGGCGTCGACCGCATCCAGGCGGTAGACCATGTGATGCTTGTCCACATGGGTTGCGGAATAGCGCAGGGTACACAGCGGGTTCATCGCATCCAGCGCGCTTTTGCCGGCTCCTTTTAGGCCGCCATCGACGCTCTGCGGTTCGTCGACAATCAGAATTGGGCGGGTAGCCTTGATCAGGTCGATGGGCTTCTCACCGCCGGTCTTTTCGCTGTCCTTGTAGAGGTTGTTGACGTCCTTCTTGTTGATCGCACCTACGGTGACCACCATGATCTGGATGGTCGAGCTGGTGGCAAAGTTGCGTACCTCTCCGAGCTTGTTCGAGTCGTATAGGAAGTAGTCGTAAGGCACGCCGGCATAGAGCCCCTTGAAGTGCTCCTCGGTGATCTGCAACGACTTATAGACGCCTTCCTTGATTGCCACCGAGGGCACTACGATGACGAACTTGGTAAAACCGTAGCGTTTATTCAGTTCAAAGATCGTGCGCAGGTAGACATAGGTTTTGCCTGTGCCGGTTTCCATCTCAACGGTGAAGTCGCCAGAGGTGAGCAGACCCGAAGGAGGTAGGCCGCCACGGAGCTGGATATCGCTGAGGTTTTTGTGCAGTTCGTCGTCGAGCAGCGTCAGGCGGTTGCCGACACCCAAGTCGGATTCGGCGATGCCGAGGGCATACTGCTGAGGGGAAGTTCCTTGCGAGAGATCGATGCCTGTGGGCGAGGGAGCCTTCATGGTAACCGTGAACTCGGTACGACACGCCTCTTGGCCACGGAATAGATCGCATACCGCTTCGATGGCCTGTAATTGGTAGTCGAGATCCGGCTCGAAGTGCAGTTTCATGTTCAATCCATTTTCAAACTCGCCATCAGGCAGGGGCGAGATATTTAGTCATTTAGCTCATCGACTCCCCATGCCTCGCAGCGGCATGGGGAGTCGAGTCAGGTTCATGAGAAGTCAGGCGCTTAGTGCTATCGGCTCGATCCAGCCTTTGTTCGTCAGCACATCGACGGCTATGCCGATTTGGCGCGGAGTGAACTGCTTCTTGCGAGTGTTCCAGGCGTAGGTGCGGGTGATCACGTCATCGACGCTGGTTACAGGTTCACCGTTCTTGACGATCCAATGCACTGTCGCCAGCAGCTCCAGACCGAAGGGCGTCTCGAAGCCCTCCACCAGCTCGCCGACTCGGTCGAATCGGGCTCGTGTCTCGGCATTGGCAGCCAGCAAGGCATTAGCTTCATCGACTGCCCCAGGCACCAGCGTCAACGGCTTTTCTGGGGCATCCCCGCCGTCGGCATAACCCGCGACCAGATGGCCTTCAATGGCGCGCAATACGTGACGAAGATTCTCGGCGTAGGGGCCGTAGGCGGCTTGCACGTACTTGAGGCGTAATGGCTCGCCTGCTGCCTGCATGAAGTACATCAGCTTATGTACCTCCAACAGGCTGATCGTTGGATCTAGCAGGCCGCGGACATAACGGTTCATCAGTTCCACCAGTGCGGCGCGTCCAGCGGTCATGCTTGGCACTTCGCGGCTGTGGGGCATGGTGTCTGCAGCGGGGGCGCCCTTGGGTTCGTAAACGCGTACGCGCACATCCGGCAGATCGGCCATGGCCGCCTCGATACGCGGTCGTACATCAGCCCAATCAAGCCCGCCCAGACCGCAGCCCAGCGGCGGAATGGCGATGGAGCGGATACCGCGGTGATGAATCTCGGCCACCAGGGTACTGAGCCCCGCTTCTATGTCCTGTAGGCGGCTCTTGCCGCGCCAGTGACGCTTGGTGGGGAAGTTGATGATGTAACGCGGCGACGTGAGCTGGTTGGTGTCGAACACGAACATCCGACCAGGCTGCACCTCTTCGCGCTTGCATGCAGCCTCGTAAGCCTTGAAGTTTTCCGGCCACATGTTCTTGAACTGCAAGGCAATGCCACGGCCCATCACACCGACACAGTTCACGGTGTTGATGATGGCTTCGGAGTCATCCCGCAGGATGTCGCCGCTAGTAAATTCGATCATGACAGGGTCTTCACTCAGTAATACCACTCTGGGCGTAGCTCGACCGTTGGTCTGTGCCCTTGTGCAGGCAACACATTCGCTACCTGCGTATAAATTTGCCGGGACTGTACACCGATGCGCTCGACTAGGTGCCAGGGGAAGCTGTTTTCGAGCAGAAACTCGGCCTGCTTACCTTCCTTGCACTGACGCCAGTCGCGGGCTTGCACGGCGTTCCAGTCAATCTCATTGAGCCGGGTCAGATCCGCTCTGTCTTCAAAGTAGTAGGCCCCGGCATTGGATAGCGTGAACGCCCAGCGTCTGGCTTGGGAGTTAGCCCACTGTACAGTGGCGTGCAGGTCCGCTTCCAAATGCACGATAGGCCCTTGCCCGCCCCTGTACGCTAGCTCTTGGCTTTGCCGGTAGATCAGGAAAAGCATCACTGAGCGGGGGCAGAAGTAGAACGGCACGCATTCACCCACATGCAGTGTGGGATGACTGGCCAGTCTTAGTTCTTCAAGACGGCGCTGCTTGATGTGGTTCATGCCTATGACCGTACCCGGCAGCGCCTGATTCAACAGTACTGCATCGGACAGCAAGCCAGCGCTGGCGATGATGGACGGCAGACGGTCCACGTGGCAGATGTGGTAAATCTTGGGCTGCGCGGGCACGGCCATTTTACAAGCTCCGCACGTTCTTGATACCGGCCTGGTTGAGGATTGCGGCCAGGTTGGTTTTGGCGATGTCATCGGCAAAGGCGCTGTCGCGGAACACGCAGGTGCTGTCGCTGGCAGGCGCTTGCCCTTTGTGCCAGGCAACCATGCCTTGAGCGAGCTCCTCCACCTGATCACGAGTGATCTGTTCAGCCAAGCATGCCAGCAGTACGCCACCGCCGATGCTGTACACCGTTTTTCCTGCAATCTGCTGGTGCTCGATGGGGACGCACAGGTCTAGACCGAGCTTAAGCAGCAGTTCGTAAAGAATGTCGGACTCGCTCCGGCCTTCAATAACGTGCTCTTGGTGAGCCAGAAGATCGGCCGTCAGGTCTTCTGGGGTTGGATTCCATGCCCGGATATTTGATGTGTCCAGCTTGAAAGTGCGGAATCCCGTATCACCAGAGAACATGGAGCTCTCGGCTTTGATCTTAGTCCCTGCGCGGCGTAGCCGTTCTTTTGTGATTTCTGCGATGTTCTCAAATGCGCCTGATACTATTGGCTCCGGTAGTTGAACGAGAATAAAGCGTCTATTCCCGTCGTCAGCGGAGTTTAGAGATAGAGTTGCATGCCCCGTAGTCCCTGATCCTGCGAAGAAATCTAGGACAATATCACCGGATTTGGGTGATGTTGCTAGTTGCAGAACTCGCTCTATGAGTCGGATAGGCTTTGGTGTGTCGAACGACTCGCTCTCAGGGAAAAGAGATCTTAGTTCGTTTTTCGATGTTCTATTGCTGCCGACATCCTCTTTCTTCCATAGCGTGCGAGGCGTTAGATCTGCAACCTCTGTTAAATAACGCTTAATGCTTGGGCGAGCATCTCCTTTGGGTCCCCACCAAATTCTTCCATCCGCATCTAGCTCTCTTAGCTTTTCCTCAGAGATACGCCAGAATCTTCCAGGTGGAGGAGAGAAAGATCTGCCAGTGGGTCCGGAAATCGTATATTTGCCTTTCGAGTAAGGCTTGTTGGCATAAGGATCCCCAGGGAGCCATTCACCCCTTGGGTCATTATCAGGGTTGGAGTAAATAGCGTTAGCTGCTTCAGTGCGTGGAAGCCTGTCAGGTGTCCAGCCGGGGTCCTTGGAGAAGATTAGAATATAGTCATGGTCTTCAGAGAACTGTCGTGCTGAATTTCGTGGAGAGTCAGCTTTCTCCCAGATTGCCGTTGCTGAGAAGTTTTCTTCGCCAAAAACTTCACTCACCATTGAACGCAAATGATGAATTTCATGGTCATCTATTGAAATGAAAATTGCCCCGTCAGGACTCAGTAGACTTCGTGCTAGCACGAGTCTGGGGTAGATCATGTTTAGCCAATCTGTGTGGTATCGGCCAGAGTTTTCGTTGTTAGTGCTTGTTTTGATGCCTGCTACTGATTGACCTGTTATCTCAAGATAATTTTTTATGTTGTCTTGGAAGTTATCTGGATATACGAAATCTTGGCCGGTGTTATAGGGTGGATCGATATAGATCAGCTTGACCTTGCCCGCATAGCTTTTTTGCAGCAGTTTGAGTACTTCGAGGTTATCTCCCTCGATCATTAGGTTTTGTGTGGTGTCCCAATCCACGCTTTCGTTAGGGCAGGGCAGTAGGGTGCCAGTGCTGGGCGTCAGCGCCAGTTGGCGCGCGGTGCGTTTGCCGTGCCAGTTCAGGCCGTATTTTTCATCGGCGTCCGTCACGGTGGCATCGCCGACTAGCTGTTTGAGCACGTCCTGATTGATGGCCACGCCATTGGGGCCTTCGGTGATCAGCTCAGGGAACAAGGCTTTGAGCTTCGCTATGTTTTCGGCTTTGAGGTCGGCGCTTTGCGCTTCCGGCGACTGTGCGTCGATTTTTTGCAGGGTCATTCGTTCTTTCCTTCACGGTCTGCCTGCAGATAGTGGTTTGCAGGCACGGTGTCATGCTGGCTGGCATGGTATTTCATTTCGCCAACCTTTTAACGGTTATTGGCCAGGGGCTGCTGTTTGCAGCAGGCCATCCGCCTAAAGTTTTGCTTGGGCTTCGTCGAGGGCCTTTTGCAACTGCTTCAGTTGCAGGTTTAGCTCCACCTGGCGGGCAATTTGCTGAGCCTTTTGAGCCAGGGTACGTACTGCGCCGATCTGCGCTTGTAGCTCGATGCAGGCTTGCAAGGCTTGGTGCCTTGCAGCGGCATCTGGCGGGCTGCTGGCCATGCGAAAGCTGCCGGTAAGATACGCTGCCTGCAGTGCCAGCAAGGTATCTACCCAACCTTGATAGAACGCGTAGAGGTTGCTGCGCGGTTGTCGCTCCAAGCTTACTGCAGCCAGAAAGTCTGCCTTAACGTGGGGGGCAGCCTGCAACGCGACAGTGGCGATATCTCCATCGAGCACGATTTTACCGGCTTCGTTCTGTGCCCAGCGTTTGTGGCAGACGGAAAGCTGTAACGAGTCCGGCGTGCTGACCAGCACTAGTGTCGGGTGCGGTACAGCACGGTGCAGCAGTTCAATCAGCCTGGCCGGCCGTGCGGATTGGCGTAGGTTGAGGTGCAGCACAGCTGCCTCCACATACTCACGCTGAGCGTCACGGTAAGCGGGGATTCCGCAATTGCCTGGCTTAAGTGCGGCTACCCACTGAACCTCTTCGACGCCGTCATTAATCTGCTGGCGATCCGAGGTTGTGGGGGCAAGATTCTCAATCAACAGCTTCTTGGCCACACGTTGGTTGACTCGCGCCTGTTCTGGTAGCTGCAGGGCTGCAATGATGTCCTCGGCAACCACGGCTTACTCCTGCGGCAAGATGACCATAAAGGCGATTACCTCGAAGTCGTTGCTGCCGGCGAACTCGCCCTTCATCGCATGGCTACCGGCCGGATTGAATAGGCTGGCAATGGCGCGCTCTTCGCTTTTGCCGGCTACAGATGACACGGCTGCTGCCAGCAGGCTTTGTGCATAGCGCATGTCTTCGCCCTGTTTGGTTACCTCGTCGAATCGACTGCCAGCGCTGGCATCAGGTAGTTCACGGCCGAGAGCCAGATGCTTGAGCCGATCCAGAATGCGTTTGGCCTGGGTGAAGGGCAGTAGCACGGTTTCATCTTCGGCCACATGGACGAGATAGTGGGGGGCGAGTGGGTAGCCATCGCTGATCTTGTCCGCCGCTTCCCCCTCTGCGCGTAGGCAAAAAATAATGCCAGGCGGTATGTCCTCGTCGCGAGTTGTAGTAATGGCACAGGCTCCCAGTGGCATGTTCTCCAACACGCCGGGATGGGTCTTTAGGTACTGGGCCAGGTCTATGCGGAAGTCGGTGAGGGTGAGGTCAGTGATCGAAACGCCACTGGATAGGTCTTCCAGATCAATAACGGCATCCTGCAGCTTGAGTAGCTGCTTGCGGCGGTATTCCAGATCATTCATCGCATTGCCGGACTGTGCCTCGATCAGGTTCTCTTCTCCGGTAGCCGACACGTCTAGTAGAACCATGCGGCCGCTGACGCGTTGCTCCAGATTGATGTATTCCTCCAGCTCCATGTTGGGCCAGAAGTTGACCAGCTGGATGTGCTGGTTGGGCGAGCCGATGCGGTCGATACGACCAAAGCGCTGGATGATCCGCACCGGGTTCCAGTGGATGTCGTAGTTGATCAGCCAGTCGCAGTCCTGCAGGTTTTGGCCTTCGGAAATGCAGTCGGTGGCAATCAGCAGATCCAGCTCGCCTTCCCCAGCCAGGTCGGCTGGGCGCTCTTTAGAGCGCGGGGAAAAGGTCGTCAGTATCGAAGCTAGATCGGTACGAAGGCCTGGGATGGTAGTTTGGTTGCGGCCGGAGCCAGTCACCAAGGCTGTCTGTACGCCCAAGGCTTCGTTGGCCCATGAGGCTAGCTGGTTATACAGATAGCGGGCCGTATCGGCGAACGCGGTAAAGATGATGACCTTGCGATTGCCTGGATTGATTGGATTCGTGCACTTGTCGGCGAGCATCTTGCGCAGCTCCGCCAGCTTGGCATCACGCTGGGGCTGGACTTGCTGTGCCGCCGATAGCAGGGTGGCTAGGCGGTTGCGATCTTCCAGTAGATCCTGCTTCCAGCGCACCAGGTCAACGTCGCTCAGCAGCACTTTGACCTTGCGGCCGACCAGCAATGATTCAAACGCCGGGTCGTCGATGTCGACATCGGCTATGTCGATCTCTTCAATCTCGTGGGTGTGCTGCTCGATGCGTTCGAGTGTGCGCTCGACATCTTGGAGTTGACGCTCAAGCGTCAATGCGAACGATGAAACGGCACTTTCCATACGCTTGAGCACGTTGATCCGCAGCAGGTGGATCAGGCTCTCTTCTCGGTCAGCTTGGCGGAAGAAGCTCTCGCCGCCACGAATCTCCGTGCTGTATTTGGCGTCGTATGCCGCTTGCTTATGCTGTAGGACGTAACGCAGAGGCGCATAGCTGGCGAGGTTGAGCCGGCGAATCTCTTGGTTGATTTCACGAATTGCGCGGAACTGCCCGGCAGCATCCACGTCAGCTTTGATGTTTTTCGGGGGGAGGCGAGTGGGGAAGCGGCCGGTTTCAGTGGTACCGTAGTACTTCTCGATATGCCTGCGTGAGCGGGCGATGGTTAGTAGGTCGAGTAGGGTGAAATAGTCGAAGCCGAGCATTTCGACCAGGCGCTCTGGCGTCTTCTCACGCTCATCAAGATCCAGCCAGCGATTGAATTGCAGCTGGGCTTTACGGGTAGTGGCTTCGATACTGCTGATGCCATGCTCGAACAGTGCGTTGTCATCGCCCTCGGTTACGAACGCAATCTGGTTTCGCAGATCAGCCAGACGGTTGTTGACCGGGGTGGCTGAGAGCATCAGGACGCGGGTTTTCACACCTTCGCGGATGATTCTGCGCATGAGTCGGTCGTAGCGCGTTTCCTGGCCTTGGCGTGGCGCTTTCTTGTTGCGGAAGTTATGCGATTCGTCGATCACGACCAGGTCATAGTTGCCCCAGTTGATATGGGATAGGTCGAGGTCGCCGGATAGCCCGGCCTCCCGCGATAGGTCGGTGTGATTGAGGACGTCGTAGTTGAAACGATCTGACGCCAAAACGTTGCGCCGGTCGTTTGCCTTGTAGAGCGTCCAGTTGTCACGCAAGCGCTTCGGGCACAGCACCAGTACGCGGTCGTTGCGCAGTTCGTGATACTTGATGACGGCGAGTGCTTCGAAGGTTTTTCCCAGACCAACGCTGTCAGCGATGATGCAGCCGCCAAAGCGGTTGAGCTTGTCGATGGCACCCACAACGCCATCGCGTTGGAACTTGAAGAGCCTGTTCCAAACCACCGTGTTGCGTATGCCAGTGGCAGATTTCACCACGCGTTCTTCATCCAGCCCATCGTCCTTCTCTTTGAAGAGCTGATGGAGGACCAGGTTGTACAGCGTGGCCGGCGAGCGCTGTTCGGCAATCTCGCGCAGGACGTTCAGCAGTTCAGATTTGTCACTGGGGCGGGCATTCAGGGTTTGCCATTGGTTATCGAACCAAGGCGCAAACATCGCCGCCTCCTGGGGAGACTCGCTGGCCTGAATCAGGCTCATGGGGTTGCCGGGCGTTATGCCGAGGCCGTCGGTGGTCAGTGCAAAGGAGCCCATGACGACCTGATCGGGCGTGCCGGCGGCATCCCTCAGTAAACCGATACCTTGAGGAATAACTGAATTGGCGCGTTTCAGCTCGACCTTGGCATTCAGCCATTGGTGGCAGCGCCGAGCGAGGCTGCGGGCAGTGAGATGATTACGTGCAGCTCGGTCTGCTTCTCCACCAAGCAGTCCTAGGTTCTCGCTGTCGGACGGCAGAATCAACTGAACTTTGCGCAGTTGAGCGAGGGCTTTGGCCAGTTCAGAGAATGCAAACAAGGAGAGCGCTGGGGAGGCACAGGCTAGCTGGTGATCTGCTTTCATTCGCTCGTTGAGCAAATCGATCACTCGGTCTTGGCCGGCGTTTTGGATCAGCCTCATTGCGTGCTCCCTTGCGCAGTGATTCACAGTTTCCCGGCATCATAAACGCGTTTGTATGCGTGGCGCAGCGTCTACATGGCGGTGAGCCAGCATGCAGTCAGCGGTTACTGCGGGGCATCATTCTGTAAGGCAGGCTTGATTGTCGCTCCTGTGCTGGCTTGCAGGTCAGTCCTGAGGACTGCTTTCATCGACATGAGCAGCTCATTCGTTTATGGATGATCGAGGGTAGGCCCGAATATGGGCGATTGGTTACAAACCTACACTTTATCCAACACCTGGGTGGGGCGTGCTTAAGCCTCAAGGCGCTTCGGTATGACATTCCTAGGTGGTCAAGATGGCTTCGATGTGTCCTCCGAGCACTCTCCATGCCTCGGCTTTTTCCTTCGCGTAGTCATGATGCAAATAGTGTCTGCGCACCTTGGAGCCGCCCAGTAAGTGGTTCTGACAACGATCGATGATCTCCAGCGTCACCCCCAGCTCCTGCATCATGGTCGCACCGGTACGGCGTAAGTCATGTGGTGTCCATTCCCTCTTAGTACCCTTACTCAGCACCAATGAGTCGTCATGGTGGCGGCCAGTAAGCGGCTTGCTGCGATTCTTGAAGCGGCACTGCCGGTCACCAATTAGCTTGCTGACTGTCTTGGTGTCAACGTGGCTATTCTCATCCTTGCTGGGGAAGCAGAAGGGCGTATGTCCGGTTTCTTCTTTTAGGCGTTTGAACTGGTTCAGCGCGAATGGCGACAGAAACACATGGTGATCCTGGCGTTTGCCCTTATGTCCTTTGGTGGCTTCGGCAGGGATGAACCAGGTGCCTTTCTCCAGATCCACATGCCGCCATTCGGATTTGAGCAGTTCACCGATACGGCAGAGGGTACTCAGGCAGATCCAGATGGCACATTGCACGCGCGGGTTTACTGGCCGAATGCCGGAGTATTTCTGGCCGGCGGGGAGGGCATCGTAGTCACGTTCCAGGCGGGCGAAGATGTCGTGCAGCTCGCGGATTTCGTCAGGGGAAAGTAGTCGGTCCCGCTGTTCCTCGTAGTCGTGGTCAAGCAGCTTGTTGACGTCTACCAGGTCGGCCGGATTGCCGTCGGCCATAAGGGTGCGCCACGGCTTTCGTTTCTCGGCCCAGCGCAGCATCTGTCCGATGTCCTTGCTGCGGATCACCACGGTGCGGTTTAGGCCGCGTGCTTTGACCGAGCGCAGCACGTTGAGCAAGTCTTTCTCGGTCAGAGTGCGCAGCGGCTTCTTGCCTATGAGCGGTAGCACGTCCTTGGTGAAGCTGCGGCGCAGCTCGGCGTTACCGTCCTGACGAGATACGCCATCGCGCATCCACTCCTCGAAGAGATCGGCGACTGTCTTGTTCTCCGCTGCCTGGCGCTCGGCTTCAGCGATGGTGGCCGCGATAGCGGCTTGGGCTTCGATCTTGGCGGCCTTGCGGGCGGCAGTGGGATCGATCCCCTTTGTGACTGTCGCTTTCACTTCGTCGCGCTCGGCACGAATCTGCGCCAGCGATTTCTTGGGCCAACTGCCCAAGCGATGATCGCGTTTCGCTCCATCCAGTTTGAACTCGTAGCGAAACAGGACAGTGACGCCTTTTACTCCGGCGCGAACTTTGGCGACTAGGCCGCCATCTTCACGCAGTGTCTTGCCGTCGTCGGCCGAGGTGAGTGCTTCCAGTTGCTTCGCCGTCAGTTTTGCCACCTTCTACCCCTTGCCCGGTTCGGTCGCCTTGGAATTTTGCCCCACTTTTGCCCCACCGAATCGTTTGGCTGTCGGTGGATGCTCGTGGATCATGATGGACGCTAATTTAGCCTGTATGCCCCGTATTTACTAGGGTGTAGGCGATCCATCAGTGTCCACTAGCATCCATGTAAATCCATTAAATAAGCGCATGGGGTGCAAGGGGTCGAGTGTTCGAATCACTCCGTCCCGACCAAAAATCCCAAACGGCTCAAGCACTTACAGTGCTTGGGCCGTTTTCATTTCCGGTCCCGCGCAAAACTGGCGCAAAATGCGCGCAAAACTACCGGGCGAATTCGCTGATATCCAAGTCCGGAATCGCGTCTGCCCAGACCACTTCCTCGTGGTCGCGCTGATAGTTTTTCGTCATCTCCTCGCTGGCGTGGCCGGCGATTTTCTGCCCATCCTTTCCGGCTTTCTTGTACAGGTGCAGCGACAGCGCCCTGACCTCATGGAAGCCCGGCATTTCCTCTTCACTCCACCCCGCATAGCAGCCTGCCGCATCCCTGGCATCCTTGAAGGCCCTGGTCAGATAGCGCTCCTCGATCTTCGTCCAGTGCTCCTTCTGCTCCGCCTGCTTTTGCTTTTTCCGTTCTGGCCGGCGGTGAATCAGGAAGGGGGACGGGATGTTGTCCCGGCACCTGCTGAGCACGGTCTGGAGCTCGGGCGTCACCCGGAAGCGAATCCAGGCCGCGTCGCTGGCCTTGGCCGTCTTCTGCTGGACAACGTACAGAAACCCGTCGCGAACGTCGTCGAATCGCATGGCCAGGATGTCGGTCCGGCGCTGGGCGGTGATCAGCGCCAGGTCGATCGCGTTCTGCAGCCAGGCTGGCGCCTTCTCGCGAATTGCCCGCAGCCCCTCTATGGTATGCCGCTTGCGCTGCTTCTTCTCGATCTTCGGAATGGTGCAGATAGCTGGGTTGTCCGGGCACAGGCCTTTCGCCACGGCGTGGTTGAATATGTCTACCAGAAGCGCCCGGGCCTGGTTTGCTGCCCGGGGCGTCAGGCTATCGAGCAGGTCAGCGATCATGCGGATGGTGATCTCGTTGACCGCCTGGGTGGGCCAGGCCTTCCGGAATTGCCGGAACCGTACTTCGTACAGATCGAGCGTACCCTTCGCCAGTTCGCGCGGCGGGAGGATTTTCTCCTTGTAGTGGTCGAGGAAGTCGACGAACAGATCGGTGGATCCGCCTTTCACCTTGGACACTAGGTCAGCCCCGCCAATGAACTCCATGTTCAACTGCTTGGCCGCGTTGATTGCCTTGGCCCGGTCGGCGCCAAAGGGGAACCACTTTCCATCCGTCGGCCTTCTGTAGCGGTAGGTCCCGCGCCTGGAGTCCAGGTAGAGGTTCTCGGGGAGCCCCTTGTTGGCCTTGTTCCGTGGGCGAGGCGACATCACGCTGCTCCTCGAAGGACCATGGCGACCAGGTCGTTGCTGGTCGACTTGCTGAACGCCGTCCAGTCGACGAACCAGAGTTTGCCGATCCGCTCGCCCGGGAGAATGCCGTCCCTGAGCTGATTGCGGATTGCCTGGCCGGACAATGGTGTTCCGTTGGTGCCCCAGCGGCGCCGCTGGAACTCGCTGATCTTGATGAGTTCTTTTCGCATAGCAATGCCTCAATGCGCCGGCGTACCGGCGCCGCATGAGTTAGGTGTTGGGTTCGGCGAGGCTCTTCAGCAACGTCTGGAGTTGGCGCACCTTCTCCAGATTGGCGGCGTTCGCCTCCAGCCCCTGCTCGATCGTCAGGGCGGCTTCCTCGACGCGCGCCGCCAGCGCCTGGACCTTCGCCGAGAACTCCTCGCCCAGCGTCTTCAACTGGCTGGCCAGGTCGCCGAGCAGTTCGATGGGGCTGGCGCTGGTGTTGCCGGCCTTCGCTGCTGGCTTGATGCTGGTGACGATCCGGGGCATGGGTTGGTCCTTCTGCTGGGGTGGGGTTCTGACCTCGGTGCGCAGGAACATCTGGCGGTCGACTTCGCGGACCAGACCGGCGTCCTTCAGGTCGTTCAAGCAGGCGCGGATCACCGACAGCTCCGCGCTGCTGTGGCCGCTGGCCGTCAGGGCGCCCTTGATCTGCAGGGGCGACCAGGGCGATTGATCGGCACCACGTCGTAGACCTTGCGCGCCACCCCGGTCTGCGCCTTGAGCAAGGCCTGTTGCCTGGCCGGCGTCATAGGCTGCACCCCCACTGCATGGCGGCGAACGCTGGGAACAGCGGCACGGCAATGGCCGCGCCGATGGTGGCCAGGCCGAGCAAGACGATGCTGGAGGTGATGAGCAAGGCCCTACGCATGGCCACCCCCTTCCGGCACGCGGCGCTGAATCGCTTTCTCATACAGCCGGGCAGCTGCCCGGCGGCGTTGCTGAACTTCGGTGCTGTCAGGGTTATAGTTCGGGCCGAGGTAGTCCTTGGGTGACTTCTCCATGGCGCGCTTCACCCGGTTGAAGCTCTCGTCCCGTTGCCAGGTAGGGCTGTAGACCAGGACCGGCTTCTTGCCCTCCTGTTCGGCCTCCGCCAGCTTGAACAGGGCGTTGCGGTCGAACGTCATCAGGATGTCGAGCGCGCACACGGCGTACCTGAGTTCGTCCACGGTCGGTTTCTCGCCGGCCCTTGCGGCCTCAATGATCGCTCCGAGGGTGCGCATCACTCACCTCCCTGCGCCGATGCGCTGGCAAGCAACGTCTTGGCTGCTTCGATTGCCGCGAATGCCTTGTTGTAAACGTGGACCGAAGGTGCTCGGGTTTGCACCAGGGCCCCGCACTCAAAGAGCAGGTGATCTGCCCATTCGACAGCCTCGCGCAACTCCTTCGGCACCTGCCCAGCCTGGGCGACCGGAGCTACCGGGGCGGCGTAGAGCATAGGCAGCCAGCCAATTGGCGTGCCCTTGCCGTCCGTGAAGTGGTCGTGTTCCCAGCACCAGCCGACGACCTGCCAGAGGTCCTCGCCGTCGTTTGCGAAGTTGTTCTGCCCAATGGTGGCGAATGGACCATCGCCATCGTCGATGCTCATGTCTTCGAAGTTGACCAGCAGCCGGATAATCGAACCGTTCTTCGGTGCAGTATCCATGGGCCGCCATTCCTCCGGCCGCTCCAGTTCCGGTGCCAGGGAGGGGAGCGCCAGGGCGGCGCGGGATGCCTCAATGGCCGCATCGGTGACCGCATTGCGGTGCGCGGGCAGGTAGCCGATCAGCGCCATGTAGGCCTGCTCAAGCGCGCTGCGCAGGGAGTTCCGCTCCCACTGCGCGCCCTCTGCCTGCCGCTTCACTGCCCCGTCTATCTCTTCGCATGCATCTGCCCAGGCATCCCCTTCCAGGTTCTCCAGCCAGTCGCAGGCGTTCTTCTCTTGTTCCTTGCTCATGGTTTAGTCCTCGGCGGGGTAGAGGCGGGTGCCGCGCTCGCCCTGCTGGGCGACGATGGCGGCCTGGATCAGTTGGCGGCCGAGCTGCAGGGCCTGCTCGGGGTCGAGTTTGGCGCCGAGGCGGGGGAGGCCCTCGACGACCATGAAGGGCTTGCCGTCGAGCCCGTGGAGGTGCTCGACGGTCAGTTGGATGGGTTGCATGGTGCGGGCTCCCTTGCCGGCGGGGTGCAGCGCAGGCAGTCGCATTCGTTGGTGGGGCGGCCGGTGCCGCGGCAGAAGGTCGGGCGGGTCATGCTGCGGTCCTTGCGGGCTCGGTGATGGTGTCGGCCATGACGATCTTCATTCCCAGGTCCACGGCCAGCGCGCGCTCGATGTTGGCGCCGCGGGAGGCGAGCCAGCCTGGCAGCAGGGCGATGGTTTCGCAGGTGACCAGTTGGGCCAGGGCCAGGCGCATGTAGCCGGCCCAGGTGCCGCAGGCGGGCGCCGCGTTCTCGGCCGGGTTCTCGACGTGGTAGCCGAGCTGGCGCAGGCGCTCGGCCTCGGCGTGGAAGGCCGGGTAGTTGAACTCCGGCAGGCCGGTCATGGGGCCGGCGAGGTAGATGCGCACCATCGCTATTCCCACCCGAGCATGTAGGCCGGCTCGGTCAGCTCGGCCAGTTCCTGACGCAGGGACTTCTCCAGCGGCACCACCTTGCCTTCGTCTTGGTCGTAGGCCTGCATGACGTCCAGCACTTCGTCGCGGACCAGGACTACTTCGTCCAGGGCGAAATCCTCTTCTACGTAGCCGCATTCCTCGCACATCACTTCGATGGCGCCGGCCGGGTCGTAAGCGGCCACGATGTCGTTGTCGCCTACCTGGTAGGCCTTGAGGGTTTTTTCGGGCATGACTTGTCCTCCGCGCCTGGCTGGCGCGATAAAGAGCTTTCGGATGGGAGGAGGGTTAGGCGGCTGCGGATTGCTTCTGCGCCAGGATTTCGCGAGCTGCGTGGCGGATCATGTAGAGCTCGCGGATCAGGGATTCAGATGGCGTGGTGACACGGATCTCCCACCAGTCCGGGCCCAGGCCCAGAGTCTCGCAGTGCTCGTTCATGAACACGCCTGCCTGGTGCTGGTCCCCGATGTCGGTAGCTTCAGCGAGCAGGTCTACCCACTCGCCCCACTTCTCGTCGGCGTCATCCTTCCGAGCCTCTACCCGAACGAAGGCGCGAAGCTCTGCCCAGCGACTGCCAGTTGGGCCGCGCTCCTTCTCTTCGCGTACCCAGGCGGGTAACTCATCGTAGGCATCGTAGTCAGCCTCATCGGAGATGCGTTGGCAGATCCCCTCGATGAGCGCGCCGCGGAAGGCGGCCTCGTCGAAGTCTCGCGTCTTGCACTTCTCGTCCAGCTTCGAGTGGATGTAGTAGCCGACGTCGTCGCCGGCCAGGAAGTCCAGGCCGTAGCCCAGGCCGACGCCGAAGGTCAGGTTAGCGATGTCGCCCACGACGGCGATGCCGTAGCGGGTGAGCATGATGTCGAAGGCATAGGCGCTGGTGCCCGGCTGCTGGCAGCGCCAGACCTTCACGTCATCGGCATCTACCAGTGGTCGATACTGGTGATTCTTCAGGTACTCGGCGGCCTCAGCCCGGCGCTCTTCGCGCAGCTGCTCGTAAGTCTTCATGGGGTGTCCTCGCGCCGTAGTGGCGCAATGGCATGGAGTGGGGTAGGTCAGGAAGTTGCTTCGAGGTAGGCCGCTATGAACTGCGTCGCCGCTTCAGCATTGATGGCGTTTCCATAGGCGCGCAGGCGTCCACCTCGATCGGTATCGCCATCAGCCAACGGCTCAATGCCGGGTTCAAGTAGACGCCAGGAACCGTCGGCGCCTTCCATTGGGACCGCGGCAGACCATGGAGACAAGCCGCATCGGTCAGGGTGACCCCGTGGTGCCGACTTCCCTGCCTCCGGCTGCTCGTTGCATTTCGACTCCCGATGGCGTCCTGGGCGGTTGGTGTTGGCCACGATCCACAGGCGTTGCCTGAGGTGTGGTGCGCCGACCCCCGCAGAGCAGATATCGAACGCCCAGCAGGCGTAGCCCGCTCCTTCCATGTCAGCCTGAACAAGGTCGAACCACGCGAGGCCAGCCTTGCTCGCAACCTGCTCGCCAAACACAACCTTAGGGTTTCGCTCTCGGATGAGGTGGTGCCACGCCGGCCACAGATGCCGCTCATCAGCAAACCCAAGCTGCGCGCCTCCCTCGCTGAAAGGTTGGCAAGGACAGGAACCCGTCCAAACAGGTCGATCATCTGGCCAGCCGGCTCGGCGAAGGGCGAGAGACCAGACGCCGATACCGGCGAAGAAGTGGCATTGGGTGTAAGGGCGGAGGTCATCGGGGTGCACGTCCTCTATGGATCGTTCGTCGACGTCGCCCGGCGCGATGTGCCCGGCGGCAATCAGGTTGCGGAGCCACTGGGCGGCGTAGGCGTCGTGCTCGTTGTAGTAGGCGACATGCATGGCTATGCCGCACTGCGGTTCGGCTGTGCTCCGTAGGGCGCCCAGCCGACTTTCGGAGCCTTGGTCTTCTTGTCGATCAGGGGATTGCCCTTCTCATCGGTGAGGGTGACGCGCGCCTTGATGTGCATGTCGCGGCACTTCAAGGTCCGCCGCGCCAGGTGGATGAAGTCATCGGCGTACTGGGGCGAGTCGAACAGAGGACTGAGCTGCTTGGTCTTCGTGCCGGCCATGATCTCGTCGGCGCGCTTCTCACAGAGCGCGAGCCACTCGGTCATGGGGATGCCAACCTCGCCCTGCGGGGTTTTTCGAGTGATCTTTACGGTCTTCCTGGCCTGTTCAAGCGCCACATCGCGAGTCATTCCGAATACGGCGAAGGTGCTCATATCCGATCCTCCAGCCGCTTCGCCCACGAACTGATCGCAGTCCGCAGGTCATCGGTCATGTCGTGCTCGCCGAGGAGCGCGCGCAGATTTTCCAGATCCATCCTCACGCGGCGCTTGAGAGCCCTGCGCTCGTCATGCAGGCAGTCGAGCTCGGACTCCGCCTCGCGGAGCTGGCTCTGCAGCTCCTCCAGTTCGGATTCGTGATCGGTCTCGCCGGCCGCGATGCGCCGGGCGAGCTCTACGGCGGCTTCCGGGCAGACGCCGGCGTAGCCTTCCAGCTCCTCGTCGGAGCAGGCTTGAACGGGTAGGGTCATGGTCTTCTCCAGATGGAGTAACCCGGCCCCGTTTACGGCGGCGCCGGGTATCTAGTTGGCTATCGAGGTAGGCAAGGCGCGCTCATTCCGCCGATCTCTACCTGGCGGATGCGCTGCCGCAGCCAGTCGGGGTTCACGCCAAGGCCGCTTGCGATGTGCTGCCAGTCGATGCCGGCAGCGCGGAGTTCGTATGCCAGGGCGAGCTCGTTGTTGCCCAAGCGACCATTCGGCCGGGCGCTCATTGCTCGCTCCGATCGAGGGCGGCAGCTTCGCGCCGGCCCTCCGCTTCAAGCCTTCGCGCCACGCTTTCGCTGATCGTGATTTCGTGGAGCGGAACAGCCAGCAGCCGCGCGGCGCCGTCCGGCCCCAGGGCATGCACATTGAGGATCAGCAGTTGCACGGCCTCGGCTTTCTGATCGATGTCACTCCAGCGCATCAGGTCGTCCAGCTTGGCCAGCACACCAGGTCGAACCCGGTGCCGCAGTTCCTCCTCGCCGACCTCGGCGCGCTTCGCCGCAGCCTTGGCGGAGCGCTCCTGCTGAGTCTTCGCCATCAGCCTTCCGTCCCCAGGTTGTCGCGCGCCTGCTGCTCCAGTTCGGCGGCGCGCTGGCAGGCCTCGTTATGGCTACGGCGGAACCCGCGCACCAGGCCGGTGGCGGTCTCGACGATGTGGAAGAAGCCGCGCCCGGCCGGCTTCACCTGGAACTTCGGTGCCTCCACGTCCAGGCGCCGGCGGACGGCGAAGGCGTCGCGCGCAGCGGCGGTCTGGCGGAGCAGGTCGGCCAGCTGCTGCTGGCAGGGGATCAGCTGTTGCATGGCGTTTCCTCTGTTGGGTGGTTTCCTTTCGGCAGCACTCGGTCGCGCGGCTGGTGCGCCGGTGGGCGCCGCGGTGAGTGCTGTCGGAAAGAAACTGGAGAGTGAAAGGCCGGCGGTGCCGGCCTTTCGGTCTCACAAACGCCGCCGTATGTGAGTGTTTCGCGGCGCGCCCGGCGTTGTTGCCGAACTACCTGGGTTGATGGTCTACATGGCTGCCACTCCTCCTGCTGGGATCGACCGGAGGCGCCGGCCGGCGCGTGGAGCGGAGCGAACGTCCGGCGCTTCCCGGAATGCGTCAGGCCTGGCTGCGCTAGCCCCTCGACTCGTTCGCTGTTCTGGTCATTCGTCTGCTTCGACGAACTCGCCATCGGCGTTCAGCTGGTACCAGGTGCCTGGCTTTATGCCGTCCTGACCGGCGATGGCTGCCTTGATGTGCACGATTCGGGCGTACTCATCGCCTTCTGCGTCGGTATCGCGGTAGCAGAGAACGATGGCGCTGCCGGCGGATGCCCTGGCTTTGCCTCCGATGCCGGCGGCCATCGCCACTGAATGCTTGCCGGTGCTCGACGCCGCGCCGCGGTTGCCGGTGCTCGACGCCGCGCCCTGGTAGCCGGTGCTCGACGCCGCGCCGTAGTCGCCGGTGCTCGACGCCGCGCCCTGGTAGCCGGTGCTCGACGCCGCGCCGCGGTTGCCGGTGCTCGACGCCGCGCCGCGGTTGCCGGTGCTCGACGCCGCGCCGTAGTCGCCGGTGCTCGACGCCGCGCCCTGGTAGCCGGTGCTCGACGCCGCGCCGTAGTCGCCGGTGCTCGACGCCGCGCCCTGGTAGCCGGTGCTCGACGCCGCGCCGTAGTCGCCGGTGCTCGACGCCGCGCCGCGGTTGCCGGTGCTCGACGCCGCGCCGCGGTTGCCGGTGCTCGACGCCGCGCCCTGGTAGCCGGTGCTCGACGCCGCGCCGCGGTTGCCGGTGCTCGACGCCGCGCCGCGGTTGCCGGTGCTCGACGCCGCGCCGTAGTCGCCGGTGCTCGACGCCGGCGATTCAGGATCAACCGGCGTGCAGCGGCTGGTGGTGTACTCGATGGCCGCCTTCACCAGGCCGGCGATGGTGAGCTCGGCCTTGATGGAGATCTTGCGGCTGGCGACCTTCGAATCGTCGTCGTGGCGGCTCAGGTCGCCGGACTGCTCGACCAGTGCGAAGCGGCTACCGGCAGGGCGGTAGTAGCCGAACGTGTCCAGGGGATATTCGCAGGCGTGGAAACCTGAAGCGCAGGCTTCAACTTCGCCCTTGTGCTCATAGGTCTTGCCGATCTCGAACTGGTAGCCGCGGCAGGTCAGATCCTTATTGAAGCCCTTGTAGGCGACGATGGTTTCCTCGGTCTTTTTCTTGCGGGTCATGGTGCGTTCCTTGGGAGTGCGTGATGCCCCTGGCCGAGGGCGACGTGCGCGCTTTCGGCTGCCGGCTGCGAAGTCGGCATGCGAAAGAGGGCGAAAAAAGAAGCCCGGCGAACCGGGCGAAGGATGGGGAAGGTGATGCTCGTCGCATCCCGAAGCACCCGGCGCACCAGGTGCAGAAGTGATGCTCAGGCCTGGGGAGCGTCGCGGTTCGGGCCACCGCGCTGCGGCGCCCGCACCTGGTCGGCGGTAATGCCGCCGCCGATGACCTCGATGCGCCCCTCATCGAACCATTGGGCGCCTTCGATCTTCCCGTCGCGCGCCGGCGGCACCAGGCCGTACTGGTCGCAGCCGGTGAGGTACTGGCAACGACCGGTAATGATTCCCTCGAAGCCGGTGATCTTGTCCCGGCCTTTCCTTCCAAGCTCGATCATGGTTTCTGCCTCAGAAGAAAGTCGGCTGAGCGACTGCGCGCGTCAGCGCCATCAGACCGGTCTGGAGGTCCTTCTTTGCGATCGCGGCCCAGCGGCGCGGGCCGGCCGCATCAAGGCGCTCGACCTCTTCATCGGTCTCCATGCTGTTGGCTTTCTCAACCTGAATGCCGATGTGCTCCTCGACCTTGCCGATCAGTTGGGCGAGCTGCGGGCCGAAGGCCTTGATCTCGTTCATCAGGTCGATCTCGTTCTGGCTGAGTTCGCGGTAGCCGCTGATTTTCCGGTGCTGGTTGTCCACGGTGATTCCTCTGCTGGTGATTTCCCGGATGCCCCTGTCTCCAAGGGCATCGAGGAAATCGGTATTGCTCCCGCGTGCGCCTACTGGGCTTCTACAACCCGCGGGTGATGCTGTCCTCACCACTGCCGATAGCAGCTCGGACTCGATGTGTTTGGCCTTGGGCTTCCCTCGCTGCGCCTTCAATCGGCTTACGGAGCAGGTCATTGGGGGCTAGGGGTGATCTCGCGGTTCGCTGCAGCCCGGCGGCCTGATGATGTGGGCAGCTGCTCGCGAGGTGCCGATCCGAACATCGGCTGGGCTTAGTGCTTCATGGGCTGGTTCCTCCTCTGTGTTTGTTCCGCTCCATGCTCGTCGCCGGGTTTCCCCACCTCTGCCCGCTGCCGCTACTGGCGTCACATCGGGTGGCTCGCATGGTTTGGCGTCCTCGCGATATGGCGAGTCCGGCAGCTATCCAGAGGCTGCGTGGGCGACGGTTTAGCTTCTCGCCACCGGCCGGAGCCGGTACGTCGCTGGGTTCGTCTGGTTGTTAAAGAGCGGTGCCCGGGTGGGCTGCCGGTGAACTGGCGTGGAACGAACAATACGAATGCGTATTGGGCGTGTCAATACGCAAACGCATTATTTCGTATCAAAGGGAGGTCTTGCGGAAGGAAAGGACTGAAATTACTGTATGCACATACAGTATCTCTCAAGGAGGGAGCCGACATGGCCAAGCAGAAAAAAGGGGCAGCTGATCGGGATCGCGCAGGAATGACCGGCGTAGACCGGCTGCGCCTGAGGGTGTCAGCGATGATCAACAGTCCGAAGGCCCAGGCGGACCGTCGAACGACGATCTGGAAGCTGGACAGCGACGCGGACGTGGCGTGGCGCCAGGTGCTGGAGGAGTTAGCTGAGACGGACGGCCTTACGATGACCGCGAACGAGGATGGGACGGTGCTGCTGGAGTGGGAGGCTACCGACGAGAGTGATCCGGCATGGGAGGAGATGGCGGAGCCGGCCGACTTCGTCGTCCAGCATCTGCACGAGGAGCCGGCGCCGTTCTAGGAGGGAAGGGCAGAAATGAAAAGCCCCGCAGTGCGGGGCTTTTTCGTTTCAATGGATGGCTTCTGGAATACCTTGTCGAATCTCGTCCAACAGATTCTGCTCGGGCAGTTCGTTGCTGACGACTCGAACCGACTCGATCTCGATGAGTTGATCCACAATGTCGCTATACGCCGAGAGCAGCTTTTGCTTCTTGCTCGCCGGTGGCGCAGCAATGAACAGGGTGTCTCGAGCCAGCTTATTGGCTCTGTGGAGTCTGCGTACCTTTGCGAGCCAAGCATCGCCGTGCTCGAGTATCTTCGCTGGCTCATCGTGCCCCAGGTGAATGGGTTTGATGGCCTGAGCAGCGCCATCAGTGTCCAGAATCACATAGGGGAATTTCACCGGGTAGTCGGTAGTTCCTAATTTCTGTTCCTTGTAGCGCTGCTTGAGGTTGGCGGCTGCAAGCAGATGCCCAAGCTGACGCTCCAACACTTTCTCCTCATACTCCTTGCTCGCGAAGCTGAGGTTGATGTAGTGGTCAAAGATTGATTGGAGCGCCTCATCAACCCTCTCCACAGCGATGGTTCCAGGCGCGCTGAAGCGCATCATGGTCTCGCGTGGATGGATCAGGCTCTTGAATGCTGCAAGCTGAGTGGATTGCTGGTCCCGGTACTTGCTGAAGAAGCTCGACAGGCGCGCGAGCTCCTGCTCAACCTCGGTGCGCGCGCGGATGTATATTTTGGCGTCGAGCTTGTAGAAGAAATTGGTTACACGCTGGCGCTTGGTTTCGACTTTGTAGTGAAACTCGCCATTGCTGGCCAGCAGAACCACTCCGATATTCACGAACTCCCCCGTCTCGGGGTAGGGGAGGAATCGCAGGATCGAATAGTTGCAGAAGTAGTTCATAGCTGCCCCCAGAAGCGCTCGTCCCTGAACTGATGCAGCGTTTCAAGCCTTTGAAGCAGGGTGGGAATGGTTTCGTCGATCTCGTCCGAATCTCGGTAGATCCACTCTACCGGCAAAAGGGCTACGATCCTATCCCAATGCCCAAGGGCTGCGTCAAGTTCCTGTGCATATTCCTGACGAGTGACCAGGTCCTGGAAGTGCCCGAGCTGGTCGCGGAACACGTGGTCGTCGCAGAACTCTTCAGCGGTCAGATTGGCATCGAACGCCACGTTGTGATCGATCACCACTAGGCTGCCCTGTGAGTCCAGCAGGAGATTAACGTTCCCTCCGTTTTCCCCAAGGCATCGGTCACCGTTCTGAATCCACCAGTCGAATAGCAAGACTTTGCGCTGCAGTTCCAGCGGGACGCTTCGCAGGCTGGCCCACATCAGTTCGTTGACATTCTCGACTTGCCTTGAGGCGAAAGCAGGGCCGCCGGATAGGTCCTGAATGTTTTCCATGGGACTGAAGTCAATAAGGCCCTGCGGGATGTCCATGATTCGCCATTCTGGAATCGGCAACCCTAGGAGCGTACCAAGCTCAGCAGCGATTACCTCGGACATCAGAGAAGGCCCACCTGCGCGACTGAGCCCCTTCACAAAATAGCGATTTCCATCGTCGGCACGCACCAAGAACGGCCTGACGGAGATGCCCTGCTCACTCTGGCGGATGACCTCTATGGCAGTAACCCGATCAGGCATTCCATCTCCTTCGTAGCTCCAATCTCGGCCTCTGTCGCTGCTATAGCTTCTTGAAATTCCAGGCCCCAAGCACCCGGGCATGGAAGTGCATGTCGTCCATGCGGGCCTTCTGCGGCTCGAACACTTTGTTGTCGGACACCAGTTGGAAGTGCTCGGCATCCAGTAGCTGCACCCGCTTCACGAAAAGGTGGCCCAGCCAGGTGAAGACGTAGACGGCTTCCTCTACGAACTCGGTGATGCCGATATCGACGATCACCGGCGATTTATCCTCAATCGAGCCGGTCATGCTCTGGCCCCAGCCCGTGATGATCTTGAGGTTCGTGGGGGAGGTGTATTTGATCCCGAGGTCGTCCAGTTGGACCTTGTCCACCACCAGGTTGCGGACGAACTCCCGGTACTCAGCCGGGAGCTGGCCACCGCCCATGGCGGCGCGCACGTCGTACTGTGCGATGACGATTGTGTCGCCCTTCACCACGGTGGATCGGGAAAAGTCGCCGACGATGACATTGCTGGCCGGCGTCGGCGCTGGCGTCTCTGCTTCAACTGCATCGACGATCTTGCGCCGGGCGTCTTCGCTCAGGCCTTTTCCATGCTTCTCCAGCATTTGGCGCACGATGTCGGCTGATGATTTGCTCGCTTGAGCGGTCGGCGGTTCAGGTTCCGGGTTTCCATCTGGCGCCTTTCCCACCCCGTTCCACAGCCATTCGGTGGAGCTACCGAAGGCGCGAGCAATAGCCTGGACGTTGTCTTGGCGTGGATTCTTGGATTCACCCTTGATGATTCGATGAATGGTCGGCTGCGGAATGCCCGACCGCCTGGCCAGCTCCCCCTCGCTCCATCCCCTGCGGCTCATCTCGGATTCAATCCGCTCGCCAATCTTCATGTGCCCGCCAATAGAAAAACGTATCGGCGGAGTGTATTGCTCGGAGTAATACGTGTGCGTATTATCATTCATACGAATGCGCATTGGAGTCCGTGATGACCGTGCAGAAAATGATTGCCGCTCTGCTCGCAACGGGCCTCTCTCAGAAGGCCCTTGCAGAACTGGCGGGAACCACCCAGCCAACAATTCACCGTGCCGCTAAGGGGGCGGGCGTTCGCTACGAGACCGGCAAGGAGATTGAGCGGATTTACCACGAACGCTCCTCCTTGCAGCGCAGCGAAGACCAAGCCCCAAAAGCACAGGCCATGGAGGGCAGCCAGTGACTGCCGCTGCCGCCCAGAACCCCGCCCATGAAGACCGCCTTCGCGCCCTCGAGGAGGGCCTGCTCGAAATTGCAGAGGCGATCCACCAACTGCGCGAGGACATGAGTTCCCCGCCGCCCGAAGAGATCGAGGAGTAGAGCCCATGAGATACCCAGATCCGCCGCCGCGTCCCGAACTCGCCGCCCTCCAGCACAAGGAAGCCCTGGCGCTCAAAGCCATTGCCGACCTGAACGGGGCGCGGGAAAGGGCCGGCCTTCCGCGTGTTCACCTGGACGTGGTCGTCCAGGCCGCGGCCGCGAGCACTGACCGTCCGCCGGTTTGCGCGGGTATCGATGTGCAGGCCGCTGGCTGCGTTGCCCGGCTCCGCATGGAGGTGCCGAGCGTCCGCGAGGTGGTTCGTCTTCTCGGGGTGTTCAGCCGGGCGATCTGCCTGACCGAGGAAATCGCTCGCGGCGGCCAAGGCGGAATCGTCCGCATTCAGGAGATGGCGCCGGTGGTGGACGCCATCAGGGCCTACCTGGCTTCCATTCCGGCAGCCACCTCTGTGGAGCGCTAGAGCATGGAGCAAGCGATGAACCCCGCTGACAAAGACCGCCTGGCCACGCTGGCCGAGGCTGATCGCATGTGCAAAGAGGCCCAGGAGCTCTGGGCGGAAGCTGAGCGTCTCCGCTCCCAGTTCCGCCTTCAACTGGTGATCACTCAGGCCGCTGGTGAGGATGATCGGTTCTCGCTGGACGTCCGCATCTACGGCGCAGTGCACGCCCTCTACGCCCCTCGGAGCGTAGAGGAGGTGTGCCAGAACGCCTTTTACCTCATGCAGGGTTTTCAACCACCACTTCCCCGTCGGCCTTTCGGAACACGTTTGGATGGAACAGAAAACGGACTCTATACGGCTGCCGATTCGTTGTTTCGAAGTCAATGAACTCAAGGCCGGAGAAGCTGATCTCGCAGCCTTTCGGCAGGGCCTCGATGCGGCGGAGTAGCTCTTCTCTGGTGATGGTTGGGATTCGATCAATAGACATGCCGGGCCTCCATGGCCGTTTCGTGTGGAAGCAAAACGATACCACGCTGCGCCCGGCGCCCTTTTCCAACAGAGGCTCACGCAATCACCAGTTCCAGCTGAGCCCCAACAAGACATACCGCTGACCTCCCTTTCTTGATGGGGGCAGCTTAGGACCAGGAGCGCAACGTGAACACGTCCAATCCCCGACACGAAATGACTCGCGACCAGGTCCTGGTGGCCTACGCGGCCGACCAGATCGCACGCACCAGCCTCAGCCAGGACGACTTCGCCCAGGCGCTGAACCGGGCGCTGTACCAGAAGTGCCCGCGCAAGGCGGTGGCCGAGAAGGTGCCCGACTTCGAGTCGGACGAGCTGAAGGGCGACACCGGCGAGTACCTGAGGGCCGCCGGCCGGTGGCTGAAGCGCGTCCAGCGGCTGCTCGGCGGTGAGCAGGAGCTGCCCGCCTGGATGGAAGAGGCCTGGGTGGCGGCGCTGGAGCCGGAGTGGCGGGAGCGCTGCATCAACGAACTCGCCGACCGCTACGGGCTGATCGGGGCCCGGGCTGCCGGCGTGGTGGGCTGCCCGGTGAGCGCCTTCGGCCAGCTGGTCGCCGGCATCGGCGAAGCGGTGGAGCGCTGCAGCGTGGTGCTGGCTGACGGCCGCATCGACGCGAACGACCTGCCGGACCTTCCCGCGGCGATCGACCGGCTGCTGCTGGTGGAGTCGAAGAGCTTCGAGATGCGCCGGCGCATGGAGAACGAACTGGCGATCCACGCCGGCGGCTCGCCGCTGGTGCTGGTGCGCTGAAAAAACAAAACCCCGGCCAGGAGTGGGGACTCGGTGCCGGGGTTCTGAGAGATCGGGAGTGAGTATGCATATCCAGAGCGAAGCAAGCAATCACGCGCCACGTTTTTCCGCATCGCAAAACGTGGCGCGGACAATGTCGTCCCGCGAGATCTCCGACCTGGTCGAGTCTCGGCACGACAACGTGAAGCGCACCATCGAGCGCCTGAGCGAGAAGGGCATCATCAGGTTTACTCCGTCGGAGGAAACCTCCCATGACGGCGCCGGCGCGCGCCCTGTCGAGGTGTACCTGGTCAACAAGCGCGACAGCTTCATCGTCGTCGCCCAGCTGTGCCCGGAGTTCACCGCGCGCTTGGTGGATCGCTGGCAAGAGTTGGAGGCTCAGCAGGCGCTGTCGCCGGCCCTCCCGAATTTCGCGAACCCTGCCGATGCGGCGCGCGCCTGGGCCGAGCAGTTCGAGCAGCGCCAGGCAGCCGAGCAGGCCCTGCTGATCGCCGCCCCGAAGGTGGATTTCGTCGACCGCTACGTCGACGCCCAGGGCTCCATGGGCTTCCGCCAGGTGGCCAAGCTGCTGAAGGCGAACGAGCACCAGCTGCGCGACATGCTGATCAAGCGGAAGGTGATGTACTACCTGAACGGCACCCTCACTGCGCACAGCAACCACATCGCCGCCGGCCGGTTCGAGACACGGACGGGCACCAGCGAACGCAACAGCCATGCCTACACCCAGGCTCGCTTCACCCCGAAGGGCGTGCAGTGGGTGGCTGGCCTGTGGGCTGAGCACCAGATGGAGGGCCAGGCGTGAGTGTTCAAGCTATGACCTGGGCTCTGGAGCAGCGCGTAGTCACCGACTCCTCTGCCCGCCATGTGCTGCTGTGCCTGGCCAACTACGCCGACAAGCACGGCCGGGGCGCCTTCCCCTCGGTGGCCAGCCTTGCGGATGACACCGGCCTGTCCGAGCGCACCGTGCAGGCCAAGCTGCGCCTGCTGGAAGACCTGGGTGTGATTGTCGAGGGCAACCGGGCGATCGCCGCGGCGTACATCACCCGCCGGGACCGTGTTCCGACCTGCTACGACATCGTCATGGAACGGGGTGAACCTGCTGCACCCCGTCAAAATGAACGGGGTGAAACCACTGCACCCCGTGAAGATGCCACGGGGTGCAATCTACAGCAGAACGGGGTGCAAATTACGACGGAACGGGGTGCAGCGGCTGCACCCAATCCGTCATTGAACCATCAGGGAACCGAAGAGCAGCTGCAACACGCGAGCGATCCGGTCGATGTTCGCCAGCGCTTCGCCATGACCGAGGACTGGGAACCGGATCCTGACGACCTGGCAGCGCAGACTCGCCTGATGGGCATCCCGGTGTCGGCGATCACGCTGCCCGTCGTGAACAAGTTCAAGGCCCATTGGCTGGCTCTGCCAGATGCCGTGTTCACCCAGGCCAAGTGGGCGAACGAGCTGGCGAAGTGGATCAAGCGGGAGCGCGTCGAGGACGCAGGCGAGAGCGATGGCGCTGCCTGGGGCGCGAACGGGGTGCGGGTATGAGCCAGGCCAAGCGCGCTGACCTGATCGCGGCGAACCTCCGCGCCACCCCGGTCCAGGCCACCCCGAACGTGGTGCCCGTCGATGACTTCGCCCGCCAGGTGATGGACGACCTGTTCGACCGCATCCGCGGCATCTGCTCCGGCTGGCGCTCCGCCTGGTCCACCCCGGCGGTGATGGGCAAGGCCAAGGAGGAGTGGCTGGCCGAGTTCGCCCGGGCCGGCGTGAACAGCCAGGAGCTGGTCGACAACGGTGTGCGCGCCCTGCGCCAGAGCAAGCGCGAGTTCGTGCCGGCCCCGGCGCTGTTCGTGGACTGGTGCTTCGGTGCCGATCAGCTGGGCCTGCCGAGCCTGGAGGAGGCCTACCGCGAAGCGCTGGCGAAGACACACCCCGCTGCCGCCGCAACCGCCACCTGGAGTCACGCCGCGGTGTACCACGCTGCCGCCCGCGCCGGCTTCAGCAACCTGCAGCAGCTCAGCCGCGACGACGGCATGAAGCTGCTGGAGAGCAAGTACTCCCAGATCCGCCGCGAAATCGCGAAGGGCAACAGCCTGCCGCCGGTTCCCGTGGCGGCCCTCCCTCAACCGTCGAAGGCGGCCGATCCCGAAGTGGGCAACTCCGCCCTGCAGGCCATCCGCGCACGCCTGAAAGGAGCCCGTAATGTCTGACCTGAACCCCTTGAAGTGGCGCGCCAAGCGCAACCGCGATGGCCAGCAGATCCCGAACTGCTGGATCACCGACAGCGGCTACACCGTTTCCGAGTGCCGGCTGCCGGAGAAGCGCTTCACCGTCACCCGCCCGGGCGATGCCGCCCCGTTCGCCTACCTGGGCAGTCGCGAGGAGGTGGTGTCGATCATCCGGGCCGACATGAAGGCCAGCGAGGTGCAGGCATGAAGTCGCCTCGCCCCATTGCGCGTACTCCGCGCCCGCTGCGCCGGCCGAAGGTCGATTGGGAGGGCATGGAGCAGGCCACTCTGTTCGCCATCCTGGCGGTGAAGCACCCCGAGGCTGCGCGCCTGGCCTTCCACGTCCCCAACGGCGGCCACCGGCACATCAAGGTCGCCGCCGAGATGAAGCGCCAGGGCGTGAAGGCCGGCGTGAGCGACATCGTGCTGCCCATGGCGCGCGGCGGGTGGTTCGGCCTGTTCGTCGAGTTCAAGGCGGCCCCGCCGAACGACGCCCGGGTGTCGCCCGAGCAGAGCGCCTTCTTGGTGCGCATGGAGCGGGAGGGCTACTACGCCACCGTCTGCCGCGGCGTCGACGACGCGCTGCGAGTCATCGAGCAGTACCTGGCCCAGCCAAGGACGGAGGCGGTGCGGTGATGGATATCTGGGAGGACGCCTGCCGGATCATCGGCAGTTCGTGGTCGGTGACGCCTGAGCATCGGAAGGAGGCGCGTGCATGCTTCGCTGGCCGGGGCGTGCCGGGCATCACCGTGCTCGGCGCGCTGCAGCGCCGCGCTGACGAGGTGCTGGCCGCGGCGCCAAGGGCGGACATCGAGCGTCGCATCAAGGCGCTGGATCAGCAGATGGGACTCGGCTACCAGCAGGAGCGTGTGGCCCTGGGCTATCGCGAGGGGCGGGTGGTGGGCAACCGCGTCGGCCGGCCTCGGAAGATCGCCAAGACGCGCCGCTCTGCCGTTGAGCGCTGCCGGCGAGAGATCGATGCCCTGCGCACTGAGCGGAAGCGCCTGGCCGACGAACTGAAGAGGAGGGCGCATGCGCAAGCACGGGCCTGACCTGCAGAAGGCCGTGCCGGCCATTCAGCGCTGCCGGGCGTGCCGCGGCCAGGGCTTCACCAAGGGGGTGTTTTTCGAGCTCGACTGCTCGGCATGCGACGGCACCGGGTGGTTGGGGATGGACGGAATGCCGGTGGAGCCGGCTGCACTTATCCGGGCGCTGGGGCGGCGTGTCACCGAGGCCGAGCAGCGGCTGGTGAACCAGGCGAAGGTCTCGGCCTGGACAGAGGATAACAACCGTCGCGGGCCCGGCGGTTCGCATTTCACTGGGGATTGAGGGGGTGGGGAATATGGCTATCGAGAGGACAACCGAGAGCTTGCTGGAGCAGTGGGGAATCTGGGTTCGCCAGGGCACGGGGAATCTTTCGTGTGCTGCACCGAGTTGGTCGCTGCCAACGGCGCGACTGACCGACGATGAGGGGTTGGAGCTCGACGCCCTTGTCGCCAAGCTCGGCCTGAGACATCCGCTGATGGGGGAGGTGGTGGTGCTGTACTACACCACCGGCAAGACCTACAAGCAGGTGGGCAGCATGCTGGGGATGGGGGAGGAGTCGGCGCGGCAGATGACAAGGGCAGGTGTAGCTTGGATTGACGGGGCGCTGGAGATGAAGCGGCAGCGCGCGGCGGCCTGAGCGTAGTCAAAGCCGCGGCATCATTGACATGCCGTCTTTGGCTGGGTACCGTGTCCCTGCCGCTGCAAATTCAGCGGCCGGGTTTGGCGACCCGATTGGTGAGGCGCACAGCGCCGTAAGGCGTTTTTTTGTGCCCGCGTTATGGCGGGCTGTGCGTGGGAGACCGAGAGGTCTGCCGGGTTCCTTACCCCCGGTTCGCCAACCCGCGTACAGTTCGCCTCCACCTTTTGGCGATGGTGGAGCGAACTCCAACAGGTAAGGAGTCCCATCATGCACGCAGATCAAGAGCTGATCCCGGTCTTCACCGGCCCAATCCACAACGAATCCACCCAACTGGTTGATGCGCGTTCGCTGCATCGCTTCCTCAGTATCGACACCGATTTCCGTAAGTGGGTCGCGCGGCGCATCGAGGAATACGGTTTTCAGGAGGGCGAGGACTTTCGGTCATTTTTGGGCGAAAGTTCTGGAGGCCGCAGAAGTCGCGAGTACCACATTACCCTGGACATGGCCAAAGAGCTGTCCATGGTGGAGCGCAACGAGAAAGGCCGCCAGGCTCGTCGCTACTTCATCGAGTGCGAGAAGCGCCTACAGCAAGTTGCCCCGCAGGAGGCTGCGACCATTCGCGACCAAACCATCGGCACCGACGGCTTCCACATGCTCGGTGCGCTGATCAAGGGCAAGGTGTCATCGCTGCCGGCTCCGGTCCAGCGCCGCGCAACCGCGAAAATCTGGTCGCAGACGCATGCCGCCTTCGGCGTCCGCTCGGCTGCCGACATCCCGGCCGAGCAACTCGACGCTGCCCGGAACTTCATCGCGGCCTACGCCTTGGAGGGCGAGTGGTTGCCGAAGGTCGAGGTGGTCTCGACGGTCGGCCCGTGCGAGTGGTCGAACGTCGGGGCTCTGATTAACTGCGTCGAGCAGTGCTGGCGGATCATGGAGCGCTCCCAGCTGAGCCATCACCTCAGCAGCCTGGGCTGCAAGACCGGCCTGGAGATTGCGAGCTTTCTCTACGATGCGCTCGGTTCGGCGGCGCACGTGAAGAAGTACTGCGCCAGTGAGCTGGATTGGCGCATGGCGGGGTAGTGGCAAAAGGCTTCCTTGCGCGGTAAATTCCCTCCCTTGGTCTAGGGAGGGAATCCATGCGAAATGCCATCGTCATGCTCGCGTTACTAGCCACTACTTCCGCTTCGGCTGTATCCATGAACAAATGCGTCGATGCGCAAGGGCGCGTCACATTTACGCAGCAAGCCTGCCCAGGTGGCGGCGCCGGCCAGCAGATTCAGGTGAAGAGCGCAAGCGAGGGGATGCGGATCGCTAACCCTTCGGACATCTCGCCCGTCCAGGGTTCGGTGTCGGCCCGCAGCGCTTATACGCATTGCAGTGACATGACTCAGGTAGATGCCAGATATCTGATTGGGCACCAGAAGATTCAGGTAGGCATGTCGGCGGAGGATGCAAAGGAATCATGGGGGGCGCCAACCAAGATCAATCGCAGTTCGAGCGGCCTGGATCAATGGGTGTACGACCTTGGGCCAGGCAAGAGCCAATACCTCTACGTTGACTCGCTGGGGTGCGTGAAGGCCTGGAACTAGGCATGCATTCGGCTGCTTGATTTCCCCGGGCCGAACCTGTACTTTTTACCGCAAAGTGCGGTTTTACCGCGTAGAAATTGAAACCCGGCCATCGCGCCGGGTTTTTTTGTTGTCCGCGACTTCATGTTCATGGTGCACGCTCCTGCGCCTTGCCTGATCACGCTCGGGCCTTTCTATTCACCGCCCCTCAGAGGGGATATCGAGATGGCCAACATGCCCGACAAACCGGAGACGTGGGCGATCGTGCTTGCTTGGCTGAGCCAGCACGCGCCCGTGCTGTACGCAGGTGGCCTGTCCTTCCTGGTCGCGATAACCCGTGTCATCTACGGCGGTGGCACCCGGCGTCAGGCGCTGCTTGAGGCCACGTTGTGCACCCTGATCACCCTGGGCCTGATCCCCGTCCTGGAGTGGCTCGGTCTGCCCCAGAACATGGCCACCGCCGCCGGCGTCTTCACTGGCTTCCTCGGCGTGAAGAAGATCGCCGAGCTTGCCGATCGTGTCGCCGACTGGAAGCTGCCGAAGCGCGAGGGCTGACCGTGCGCGGAAGCATCAGTGCCCAGGACCTGGACGACGCAGTCGCCTCCCTGGCCAGCCTTGGCGGCGATCTGCCCAACCGTGTGCTGGCCGATGCGCTGAACCACACCGCCAACCAGGCGAACCAGGCTCTGCGGTCGGAGATTGACGACGTGTTCGATCAGCCGACGCCCTTCACCCGCAACGCTATCCGCATCCTGAGCGCTACGCCGAACCGCTTGGAGGCTGCGCTGTGGGTGAAGGACGAGAAGGACCATGCATCGAAGGGGCAGGCGCCGGAAGACTGGGTGGCGCCCCAGGTGTTCGGTGGGCCCAGGGTGGACAAGGCTTCGGAGCGCAACCTGCGAGCCAAGGGCATCTTGCCCAAGGGGATGTTCATCGTGCCCGCCGCAGGTGCTCGCCTGGACCAGTACGGCAACATGAGCCGCGGCCAGATGATCCAGATCCTGTCCGGCCTGGGTGCCCTGGAGTACCGCGAGGGCTCCAAGCACAACGCCACCGACAGCGCCAGGTCACTGGCCAAGGGGCACCAGCAGGCCTACTTCGTGATGAAGCGGGGCAGGGTGCCAATCGGCATCGGTGAGCGGCGCGACAAGACGCTGGTGATGGTGCTGGCCTTCGTGCGCTCGCCCCAGTACCGCGAGCGCTTCAAGTTCTTCGAGGTGGTGCGACGCATCGCCGAGGACGACGCCAGGCTGGAGGCGAACATAGAGGAGGCCATCGCCAAGGCTGCGCAGGGACGGACGCCGACCGAATGGAGGCGCCGGCCTCAGTCGGGGCCGCGGGCCTAAACCGGGGCTTGTGACCTTCAGCGCCGTGCCTTGAGGGGCTGCACGGTTTTGGTGCGGGATTCTTATTGTCCAGCACAAAACCTAAAACCAGCTGGAACCCTCAAGGCGAAAAAATCCCTGGTTGGGGCACCCCCTGTCTAGGTTCTCCCCGGGGGTGGGGCCGTCGAGGGTAATTCGAACCCCGACCGCGGACTACATACCAGCTTTTTCAGGAGGGACCGTTTCCGGTTCCGGTTTGGTGATTCATGGCCACGCAGATCGAGATAGCGAAGCACCTCGACCTGAGCGACCGGCAGGTTCGAAATCTGCTCGCAGACGGCGTCCTGCCTGGTTCGAAGGGGAAGGGCGGCTTCGACATTGACGCCTGCCGCCTGGCGTACATCCGCTATCTGCGGGGGTTGGGTAGCAACCAGGTCAAACCGGAAACGGACCCTGAATACCCCGAGGGTATTGACCCGCTTGCCGAGCACAAGCTGACGCAGGAGCGCTTGCGGCTGACTGCGGCCCAGGCCGAGGGCCAGGAGCTGAAGAACGACATCAGCCGCCGGCGCGCTGTGCCGACGGACTTCGCCATGTTTGCTTTCTCCAAGCTGGCGGCCGAGATCGCTTCGATCCTCGACACCCTGCCCCTGACCTTGAAGCGGCGTCACCCGGATCTCGAGGTTCGCCACATCGAATCGGTGCAACGCGAGCTGTCGAAGGCTCGCAACCGGGCCGCGCAGCTCGACGAGCGCCTGCCTGGACTACTGGATGAATATCTCGCAACCACAACTGACTGAGCTCGCCTCGGCCATCCGGGCCGGCTTGAAGCCGCTGGAGCGGCCGGCGCCGCAGACGCCGGTGGAATGGGCGGACGATAACTTCTACCTGTCCAGCGAGTCGTCCTACCAGGAAGGCGCCTGGGAGACGCTGCCCTTCCAGGTGGCGATCCTGAACGCCATGGGCAACGACGAGATCCGTACCGTCAACGTGATCAAGTCGGCCCGGGTTGGCTATTCCAAGATGCTGCTGGCTGCCGCCGCCTACCAGGTCGAGCACAAGCGGCGGAACATCCTGTTCCTGGTGCCAACCGATGGTAGTGCTGCTGGCTTCATGAAGTCGCAGATCGAAACCATGATCCGCGACGTTCCGGTCGTTCGCGAACTCGCGCCGTGGTACGGCTCCAAGCACCGCGACAACACGCTGGACACCAAGCGCTTCACTCACGGCAAGCAGCTGTGGTGCCGCGGCGGGGCGGCGGCGAAGAACTACCGGGAGCTCTCGGCCGACACGGTCATCTACGACGAGCTGGCGGCCTTCGAGCCTGACGTGGAGAAAGAGGGCTCGCCGACATTCCTCGGCGACAAGCGCATCGAGGGCTCGACGTTCCCGAAATCGATCCGGGGCAGCACGCCGAAGATCAAAGGAACCTGCCAGATCGAGGCGGCAGCCGGCGAGTCGCCGCACCTGTTCCGTCTGCACGTGCCTTGCCCGCATTGCCAGGTTGAGCAGCCGCTGCTGTGGGGCGGAAAGGATTGCGAGTTCGGCATCAAGTGGGCGCCTGAGCGGCCGCAGGATGCCTGGTACAAGTGCGCGGCCAGTGGCTGCGACGTGCAGCAGCACGAGATGCAGGCCCAGCAGCCGAAGGGGCGCTGGGTGTGTGAGCGAACCGGCATCTGGACTCGCGATGCTCTGGACTTCTACGACGCCGACGGCGCTGCCATGCCAACGCCGGAGTCGGTCACCTTCCACGTCTGGACGGCCTACAGCCCGTTCACGACCTGGGGGCGGATCGTCCTGGACTTTCTCAAGGCCAAGGACGACCGCAACAAGCTAAAGACGTTCGTCAACACCACCCTGGGCGAGACGTTCGACGAGAGCGAAGGCGAGAAGGTCGACTGGGAGGTGCTGTACGGCCGCCGCGAGGTATGGACCGGTCAGGTGCCGGCCCTGGCGGTGCTGCTGACCGGCTTCATCGACACCCAGGACGACCGCTACGAGGGCCGCGTATGGGCATGGGGGCCGGGCGAGGAGGCCTGGCTGGTGCACCGATTCATCCTCATGGGCGACCCGGCCAGCGAGGAACTCCGGCGCAAGGTTGGCCTGGAACTGCAGCGGCAGTTCACCCGAGCGGATGGCCTGGTGATGAAGGTCGACCGCTGGGGCTGGGACTCCGGTGGCCACTACACCGACGAGGTGTACGCAGAGAGCCGCAAGCATGGCGTGCTCTGGGTGGTCCCCACCAAGGGGGCAAGCCAGTACGGCAAGCCGATCGCCAACATGCCGCGCACGCGCAGCAAGGTCAGCAAGGTCTACCTGACCGAGATCGGGACCGACAACGCCAAGGAGCTGGTCTACGGCCGCTACCGGATGCCCGTCGACACGGTGAAGTCGCAGGCCGGCATCTCGCAGCCAGGCGTCATCCACCTGCCAGCGAACGACGACATCTGCGACGAGAACGAGACTAAGCAGCTCGTCGCCGAGGAGAAGCTGCGCAAGCTGGTCAACGGCGTATGGGTGCATCGCTGGGATGCCAGAGGGCGCCGGAACGAGGCGCTGGACTGCCTGATTGGGGCCCTGGCCGCGCTGCGCATCAGCCAACAGCGCTTCGGCGCTGACCTGGATCTGCTGGCGCAGCAGCCGACGCCAGGCGGCGACGAGGCTGTGATTGAAGACGAGCGCCCGCGGGCGAAATCCAACTACTGGAAGCGGAACTGATGGCTTACACCCTGGAACAGTACGAGGCGCTGAAGGCGGCCATCGCCGAAGGCGCCTTGTCGGTGCGCTTCGCCGACCGCAGCGTCACCTATCGATCGGTCGACGAGATGATCCGCATCCTGCGGCTCATGGAGTCTGACCTGGGCCTGAACGCCAATAGCAACGGCACTCGCCGCTTCGCCTCCTTCTCGAAAGGCTTCTGACATGGGCTTCCTTGACACCTGGCTTCCCGGCCGCGCCGCGAAGCGCGCCGAGGCTCGCCTACGACAAAAGCAGGCGGAGCTCCGGCTGCAGCTCATGGAGCGCCGTTTCGAGGGGGCAGCCGGTGGACGCCGGAACGATGGCTGGCGCTCGGCCGGCACCGATGCCAACACCGAGAACGCCCCAGCCCTGGCTGTGTTGCGTAACCGCGCCAGGGACCTGCGCCGCAACAACCCCTATGTCGAGCGGGCCATCACCGGCATCGCCGACAACGTGGTGGGTGCCGGCATCGTGCCGCGGCCAATCGGTGGCAGTGAGCGTGCCGGGAAGAAGCTGGCCACGCTCTGGCGCGCCTGGGCTGATTCCATCCAGTGCGACGCCGACGGCCTGGAGAACTTCTCCGGGCTGCAGCACAAGATCATGGAAACGGTGGTCGAGTCCGGGGAATGCCTGGTGCGCCGCCGGCGCCGGAAGAGCTCGGACGGCCTGGCCGTTCCGCTCCAGCTGCAGGTCCTGGAACCGGACTTCCTCGACGAGGAGAAGAACGGGCAGAACGGCGGCAACCTGATCATCCAGGGTGTCGAGTTCGATTCCATCGGCCGGCGCGTCGCTTACTGGCTGTTCGACGAGCACCCCGGCTCCAGCGGAACCTGGCGCAGCATGCAGTCGCGGCGCATCCCGGCGGAGGACGTGGCACACATCTTCCTGCCGAAGCGCCCGGGGCAGGCGCGCGGCTACACCTGGTTGGCGCCGGTGATGCAGCGCGTGCGCAGCTTCGACGAGATGGAAGATGCGGTGATGGAGCAGGCGAAGATCGCTGCCTGCTACGCCGCCTTCGTCACCAGGGACGAAGCGGCCGGGGGTGGATCGAAGAAACCGCCACTCATCGAGCGGATCGAGCCGGGAATCATCCAGGAGCTTGGCGCCGGGGAGGATGTCAGCTTCGCCTCGCCGCCGGCATTCAATGGCTACTCCACCTATTCGTGGCAGGCACTGCATGCCATCTCGGTGGGCCTGGGCATCCCCTACGAGTTGCTCTCCCACGACCTGAAGGGGGTGAACTTCTCCAGCGGGCGTATGGGCTGGCTGCACTTCGCCCGGCGGGTGGACGTGTGGCAGTGGCGGCTCCTGATTCCGCAGCTCTGTGAGCGCTCCTGGCAATGGTTCATGGAAGCCCAGTTGCTGGCGCCTGGCGGGGTATCCGGCGAGGCGCGTGCTGACTGGGTTCCTCCTCGCCGAGACATGGTTGACCCGAAGTCGGAGACCGAGAACGTCAAGGACCGGCTTCGCTTGGGGCTGGTCACATGGCCGGATGCCCTGCGGGAGCTGGGAATCACCGACACCGCCGCGCATGCGAGCGAGATCGCGAAGGCCAACGAGTTGTTCGATGCGCTTGGTCTGGTACTGGATGGTGATCCCAGGAAGGTATCCAACGCAGGCCTGACTCAGGCTCGCCCGGTTGGGACGCAGATCCCGTCAACCGAAATCAATCCTGTCTCCGGGCAGGCACCTGAAGAGAGTCCGACAGATGACGGCGAAAGCACAGACGTTTGACACGCCGATGCTCCAGTTGCGGGCGGCCATCCGCCCCGACTCGGTGAACATCGAAGATCGCACCGTCGAGATCACCTGGACCACGGGCGCCAAGGGGCGCCGCTGGTCCTGGGACATCGGCAGTTACATGGAGGAGCTGGAGGTCAGCGAATCGGCGGTACGCCTGGAGCGGCTGAACAACGGCGCCCCCTTCCTCAACACCCACAGCACCTGGGAGCTGGGCGACGTCATCGGCGTCGTCGAGCGTGCCTGGCTTGAAGGAGGGGAGGGCCGGGCCCTGATCCGCTTCAGCCAGCGCGAAGACGTGGAGCCGATCTTCCGCGATGTGCGTGACGGCATCCTGCGCAACATCAGCGTCGGCTACTCGGTGCATCGCTACGAGATGACCGAGGAGCCGGACGACAAGCTGCCCACCTATCGCGCGGTGGACTGGGAGCCCATGGAGCTCTCGCTGGTGCCGATCGGCTTCGACGATGGCGCCAAGACGCGCAGCGCCAAGACGGAAGCCGACTACCAGGGACCGCGCTTCAGCACCGTTTTCGAAACCCGGGAGGCCGCCGCGCCGACCGAGCAACCGGCCGTCTCGGCCAAGACCCAAGAGGAACCCAAGATGACCGAAGAAGAAATTCGCGCGGCCGAGGAAACTGCCCGTCGCGAGGCTGCCGAGGCCGAGCGCAAGCGCGGCCAGGCCATCCGCCTGATGGCTCGTAAGGTGGGCCTGGACGAGGCCTTCGCTGATGACCTGGTGGAGCGCGGTGTCACCGCCGAACAGGCCAGCGCCGCCATGATCGACAAGCTGGCCGAGCGTCAGCAGACGGAGCAACCGGAAAGCCGCAGTGCGCAGCCGACCCCGTCGGGCACCATCGACCTGTCGGTGGTCCGCGCCAAGCGCTCCGCCATGGAGAACGCCCTGCAGCACCGCTGCAGCCCGACCACCAAGCTGGAAGACACCGCCCGCGAGTTCCGCGGCATGCGCCTGCTGGACCTGGCCCGCGAGTGCATCAGCCTGGCCGGTGGTAACTCCCGCGGCCTGACGCCGCGCGAGATCGCCACCGCCGCCCTGGGCTGCAGCGCCGAGTCGGTGCGCGCCGCCGGCATGCACACCATCAGCGACTTCCCCCTGCTGCTGGGCAGCACCGTGAACCGCACCCTGCGCGCGGCCTACGAGCTCGCGCCGCAGACCTGGCGCCCGCTGGGCCGTCAGACCAGCCTGCCGGACTTCCGTGAGGCCACTCGCGTGGCCCTGGGCGACATCGCGGCCCTGGAGAAGGTCAACGAGTCCGGCGAGTACAAGTACGGCACTCTCGACGAGGAGGGCGCGCCGATCAAGGTGGCTAAGTTCGGCAAGATCATCGCCATCACCTGGGAGGCCATCGTCAACGATGACCTGTCGGCGCTGACCCGCATCCCGCAGGCCCTCGGCGCGGCCGCCGGCCAGACCGAGTCCAACGTGGTGTGGGACCTGCTGCTGGGCAACCCCACCTTCGTGGACGGCGAGGAAATCTACTCCACCGCGCACGGCAACGTCGCCGCCAGCGGCGGGGCGATCAGCACCGCCTCCCTGGCCGCGGCCCGCGCCGCGATGCGCAAGCAGAAGTCCAAGGCCGGCCATTTCCTCAACCTGGGGCCGGAGTTCCTGGTGGTGGGCCCGGACAAGGAGCTGGAGGCCTTCCAGTTCACCAGCTCCAACTACGTGCCGGCCAAGAACGCCGACATCAACGACAGCCGCAACACCACGCTGACCGTGATCGTCGACGCGCGCATCGAGGGTAACCAGTGGTTCCTCTACGCCGCCCCGGGCGTCGTGGACACCTTCGAGTACGCCTACCTCGAAGGCGAGCAGGGCGTGTTCACCGAAACCCGCCAGGGCTTCGAAGTGGACGGCATGGAGATCAAGGCCCGCCTGGTGTTCGGCGCCGCCTGGATCGACTACCGCGGCACCTACATGAACGCGGGCAACTGATCGAGCCTCACCTCACCAGGGCGCCGGAAGGCGCCCTTCGTGTTTCTGCACCTTCGAGAGAGAGACCACATGAAGACCTTCATCCAGAACGGCGACATCATCACCGTCCCGGCGCCGGCCGGCGGCACCGTCTCCGGCAAGCTCTACAAGGTCGGCGCCTTCATCGGCGTGGCTGCCACCACCGAAGCCGCTGGCGATCCGGTGGAACTGAAGCTGACCGGCGTCTTCGAGCTGACCAAGACCAGTGCACAGGCCTGGGCGGTCGGCGACCTGGTGTACATGAACACCACCAGCGGCAGCCTGAGCAACGCCTCGGCCACCGGCCTGGTGCTGGTGGGCGCGGCCACCGAGGCCGCGGCCAACCCGTCGGCGGTCGGTCGCGTGCGCCTGAACGGCGTCTCCGCGCCGGCGGCAGCGACCTAACCCATGGGCTGGGCGAGCATGCGTGAGCGCCTGGATCGCCTATCCATCCGGGCTTTCAACGACGGTCCCATGGACTTTCTGGACCGTCAGGGCGCCGTCATAGCTTCCGGCCTGGCCGTCATCGTCAGCGATGGCGTGGAGCGACTCGGCGAGATCGGAGCCATCGATCGATACCGGACAATTGCCGTCCAGAAGCATCAGCTTGCGCCCCTGGATCGTCAGGGGCGGTTCCGCGACGCCAACGGCAAGGAATGGCACATCGACGATATCCATTCTGATGACGGCCATCTCATCACCTTCTACGTGGTGCCCTGATGAGCGACGTACCCAACGTGCAGGCCGACATCATCGGCCAGCTGCAGACGCTGCTCGCCGGCGTTCCCGGCTTCGGCGCGGAGATCCGCGAGGACAACGTGCTGGACCTGATCGACGCCGAGGACGAGGAACTGCCCGACCAGCTGATCGTCCTGCAGGAGGGCGACACCTCGGAGCTGGACCGGTCCGGGGCGACGGTGCGCGAGGAGCTGACCATCAACATCGTGGCGATGACCCGGCTTCGTGACCATGCCCAGCCGCTGCGCACCGCCAGGCTGGACATCAAGCGGGCGCTGAAGGGCATCAAGGCCGGGTTCACCGTTGACGGCCTGATCAAGGTGGCGTTCCCCGCCTCCGCGCCGCGATACCCCGACAGGGGGCGCCGATGGGCGTTCCGGGTGATCCCCATCACCTTCACCTACGTGCAGCAGCTGTAACCCATCCACCAGGCCGCCTTCGGGCGGCCTTCTCATTTCAGGAGGGCACCATGCCCAAGATCAAGATCGACAAGGCCTTCATCTATCGCGAAGCGGGCCAGCCGAAGCCCTACGCCAAGAGCACCGAGCTCGTCGAGGTAACCGAGGCGGTGGCTCAGCACGCCTGGAGCAAGGGATACGCCGAACAGCCCAAGCCCACGCCGGCCAAGGCGGCGAAGTCCGCCGCGGAGGCACCCGCTCAGGATGCCGCCGGCAAGTAAGCCGGGGCTGCCCCTCACACCAGATACAGGAGAGCATCATGCTCCAACGCGTAGATCGTTCGTTCATCGGAGAAGGCCAGGCGATGGCCCGTCTCTTCGGTACCCAGGATCCCCTGTTGCCCCTGGGCAACTGCGATACGTTCGCCCTGGGCTTCACGATGGACCAGAAGAAGCTGCCCAACTACCAAGGTGGTGGCGGCAACAACAACTCGACCAGTCGTCCCAGCGATGTCACCGCGTCCATCGGCATGTACGACGTCCTCGCCAGCAACGTGGCGATGATCACCCGCGGTACCGTCAAGGTTGCTCCGACTGCGGCGCAACCCGATGAGCCGCACACCTCCAAGGGCGTGCTCTATGAGCTGATCCCGTTCAACTACCTGCCGGACCTGACCAAGCCCGTGACGGTCAAGACCGCCGGCGATGTGGAACTGGACGAGGGCATCGACTACCTGCTGACGCCACACGGCATCCAGGTACTGTCCGGCAGCAACATCGACGAGACCGGCGTCAAGGTCAGCTACACCCCGCGGCCGAGCAAGGCGGTACACATGCTGAACGGATCGGCGAAGGAGTACGAAGTGTTCCTGGCTGGCCTCAACGATGCGCAGTCCGGCGAACCGTATGCACTGCGCCTGCGCCGCGTGAAGTTCGGCCTGCTGCAGGAGTTGCCCGCTCTCGGTCAGGACTACATGAAGCTGACCGGCCCCTGCGACCTGCTGGCCGACCCGACCGTCGTCGCCAACGACATCTCCAAGTTCTGCCAGATGGACCTGGCTGAAGCGGCCTGACCTGCCCGGCCAGGGATGGCCACCCCATTCCGAAGCCCGCCACCTGGCGGGCTTTTTCATGTCTGAGGATTCCCCATGGCTGGTCCGTTTCAGCGCCTGATCCAGTTCGTTCTGCGCGGCCGCGATGAAATGTCGCCGGCAGCCAAACAGTCTGCTGAGGCCCTGGAGTCACTGCGCACCAAGGCCAACCAGCTAAACCAGGCCCTGGACGACGCCAAGGGCGCGCGCGGCCTAGTTAACGGGCTGGCCAACACCCAACGCGCCGTGGGCATCACCGAGACTTCGTTGGCCCGCGCCGAGCGGACCATTGAGGATCTTCGGAAGGCGCTCGACAAGAGCCCCGACAGCAAGGGATTGGAGACCTCGCTGAAGGCCGCAGAGAAGGACGCAGCGACTCTCCGGCGCACCCTCGACACCCTCAACGCCAAGCTGGCCGATCAGGAGAAGGCGGCCAAGGAGGCGGGCGTCGACACCAGCAAGCTGGCCGACGAAGAGAAGCGCCTGGCTGCCGAGGTTGCTCGGACCAAGGAGCAGATCGGCGAAAACTCCAAGGCGTTGCGCAGCCTGGAGCGCGACCAGGCCAGGGCGGCGCGGCAGGCTGCCGAACACGCCTCGCGCGTCGGCGCCGTCAGCCAGGCGATGTCCTGGGGTACCACGAAGCTCCTCGGCTACGCCGCGGCGTTCGTGGGCGTCGAGAAGGTCTTGGGCCTTGTGGCCTCCGGGCTGCGCACTGTCGCTGCCGGCATCCGCGAGATGCTCAGCACCGGCGACACCTTCGAGGGCCTGGAGACGCGCCTGACGTCGCTGATGGGCTCGGTGCAGGCCGGCGAGCAGGCGACGGAGTGGATCACCAAGTTTGCCAAGGACACGCCCTTGCAACTGGGCGATGTCACCGATGCGTTCGCCCTGCTCAAGGCCTACGGCCTCGATCCCATGGACGGCAGCCTGAAGTCCTTGGAGGACCAGTCCGAGAAGCTCGGCGGGGGCATGGAGCGCCTGGAGGGTATCGCCTCCGCAGTGGGCCAGGCCTGGGCCAAGCAAAAGCTGGAGACCGAAGAGATCCTGCAGCTCGTCGAGCGCGGGGTGCCAGCCTGGGACCTACTGGCCAAGGTGACCGGCCGCAATGCTGGCGAACTGATGACGCTGGCCAGCAACGGGCGCCTGGGCCGTGACGCCATCAAGGCGTTGATCGAAGAGATGGGCCGCAGCTCGGCCGGTGCCGCGGCGGCGAACATGAGCCGCCTGTCGGGCCTGATCAGCAACCTGCAGGACACGACCACCAACTTCCTCAACCGCATTGCCAAGGCCGGCGCCCTGGACTACGTGAAGGGGCGCCTGGAGGCGCTGGCCGACACCATCGAGCAGATGGACCAGGACGGGCGCCTGGATGCCTTGGCGCAGAGCCTGTCCACGGCATTCATCGAGGGAGCGAAGAAGGTCGAGGAGTTCGCCCTGAAGCTGGGCGATGTCAGCTTCGAGAAGCTGGTAGACGACAGCACGGCCTGGCTGAGGGACTTCAAGGCCAAGATCGACACCGCCGAGACCTGGGTAACCGGGCTGGTGGCGCCGTTCCGTATCGCGGCCAACCTGGTCACTGGCGTCCTGAGGGGCGCCATGGGTGGGCTGGTCGAGATGATGGGGGCGACCTTCGCGAAGCTGGCCCTGCTGGCCAAGGTGGTGCCGGACATGTTCGGCGGCGCCAAGCTGGTGGCGGGCCTGGAATCGGCGCGCGATTCGGCTTTCCAGATGCTGGACAGCCTGCGGGCTGGTGTGGTCCAGGATGGCAAGGACATCGCGTCGGCTTGGTCGTCGGTGACCGGCGGTGTCGAAAAGAACGTCGACGCCCAGGTCCAGGCCGTCCAGCGCGGCGCGAAGGCCGCCAAGCAGGCCAGCCAGGGCATGGCCGCGGATGTGCTCGATCACTTCCTGAGCGTCATCACCGGCTTCGAGAACGCCATGGCGGCGGTGAACTTCGCCGACACTGCCAAGCAGCTGGACGTGGTCAAGGTGTCGATCACCGAGGCCTACCAGGCGGGGCGTCTTACCCTGGAGCAGTATTCGGATGCGCTGAACGCGGCGAGCACTCGGCAGGCCTCAATGGCGTCCGCGAGCAAGGGCGCGGCGGGGGCCACCGATGAGCAGGCCCGGGCTGTCGAGCAGCTGAAGCAAAAACAGGCTGGCCTGCTCGAGCAGTACCTCAAGCACCAGATCACCCTGGATGAGTACCAGAAGCAACACAACGCCATCGCCGAGCAGCTACGCAACACCGGCAAGGCCGCCGACGAAGCGAAGGTATCGGTGGCCAACTTCCAGGCAGCCCAGGACGCCGTCAGCTCGGCCAAGACCGTGGCCGACCTGAAGAAGCTGCAGGCGGCGATGTTCGACGCCTACAAGGGTGGGCGCCTCAGCCTGGATGAGTATCAGCAGGCGCACAACGCCGCGGCCACCAGCATCCGCAAACTGGAGGCCGCGGCCGGCAGTGCTGCGACGAAGGTGGGCGGGCTCGGCGCCTCTCTGGCCAGCCTGCAGGACGTGCAGCAGGCGATCAGTGATGCCCGTACCGACGTCGACATTTCCAACATCAAGTCGGCCCTGCAGAAGCTCTATCAGACGGGGGCGATCAGCGCCGCCGAGTACAACCGGGAGGTCGACAAGACCAGCCAGAAACAGCAGCAGCTGAAGGCATCCACGGATGGGCTGTCCAGCAGCACCCAGTCGCAGGCGCAGCAGGTCGAGGGCCTGACCAGGTCCCAGCAGATGATGAACGAGGCCATGCAGGATGGCATCGTCACCACCGAGGAACTGCGGCGCATCAGCGGCGAGCGCATGGAGGAGGAGCGCAAGGGCGTCCAGGCGACCAAGGACAGCGTCGCCGAGACGAAGGCCAGCATGGATGACTTCGCCAGCTTCTATGCCGGCGTGATCAGCAGCGCCCGCTCGCCGCTGGCCGAGCTGAGCCAGGAAGCCCTGGCCGCGTTCGACCAGTTGCGGAACATCGCCAGTGCCGACATCAAAATCGACACCAGCTCGGTGGAGAGCACCACCAAGTCGTTGCAGACGATGCGCGAGGAACTGGGCAAGCTCGACGCCGCGGCATCGATGCCGGGTATCTCCGGCCTGGGCAAGTGGGCGCTGTCGATGAAAGCCGACAGCGACCGGGTGGCGGTGTCGTTCCTCGAGCAGAAGCTGCAACTGCTCAGCCTGCTCGATGGCTACGAGAAGGGCGAGATCCAGGCCAGCAAGTTCCTGGAGCAGGCCAAGGCGGCCCGCAACGGCATGAACCTGCTGAACGACTCGGACCTGCGGCAGCTGGAGGGCGCCATCGACTCGGCCAAGAAACGCATGGAGCAGCTCGGCAAGGGCTCGCAGGACACCCTGCGCAGCCTGCAGGAAGAACTGGCCGGCCTGCGCGGCGAGCAGGAGAAGATCGACCGCAGCAAGTTCGACAGCAGGCGGCAGGACCTCCAGCAGCAGCTCGCTGATGCCAAGGCCGGCGGTGATCTCAACGCCGTGCAGAACATCATGCAGGCCTTGAACACCCTGCAGCAGATCCAGGCCGAGACCGATGCCCAGCGGCAACGTGCCGAGCAGCAGTCCCGTGTCGATGCTCAGAGCGCCGCCCAGGCCCAGGCGCCCGCGCCGGCCTCGGCGCCGCCTGCTGCAACACCTTCCCAGCCGATGAAGACGATCCGCCTTGAGGTCCAGGGCCGGAGCGTCGACGTTGGCGTCGACGATGACGGCAGCAAGCTGCTCGATGTACTCGGCCAGGCTGCCATGAGGACTAGCTGATGATGCTCGACGGCATCGAACTGGACGACCAGTTCGAGTGGACGGACGAATATGACTGGGACGCCGTGGCGCAGGAGCAGGAGCGCTCGATCACCGGCGCCCTGCTGGTGCAGGAAGGCACCAAGCTGCATGGCAGACCGATCACCCTGAAGGCCAACGGCGGCGTCTGGACGCCGCTGTCGGTCGTGCGGCAGCTGGAGGCGCTGCGCGACCAGAGCCTGAAGGTGATGGACCTGGTGCTGCCGGACGGCAGGACATTCTCGGTGATCTTCAATCGCGCCGGCGGCACGCCGCCGCTGAAGGCCTCCCAGGTCTTCCGCACGGTCAACCCGGCGCCGGACGAGATTTACGACGTAGAGATCAGCCTGATCACGGTGGCGCCGCCACCCCCTGAAACACCCTAACCCGGAGAACACCATGCAACCGATCTCCACCGGCACTCCTGCCGCGGGCTGTGTCCCCATCAATCCGCAGACCGGGACGCCTTATTTCACCATCAGCCAGGACGGCTGGGGGACCGGGTGGGCTGCGGGCAGCGCGGTGCCGCTGACCGAGGCAGATCTGGGCCAGCAGGTCAATGCCGGCGCCTCCGAAGCCGCCGCCCATCCCCGGGCGCCCAGCTAGGGAGAAGCCGCCCACAGCTAATTCGCTGGGCCCTGCCCGGCGTCTGCCTCTCTCTCTTCCCTTTCCAAAACCCGCCTCGGCGGGTTTTTTCGTTTCTGGCTGGAGCACACATGGCCATCAGCAAAAGCGACATCAAGCTGCTCAAGTCTCAGCGCCTGACCGACGAATCGGACGGCGGCGGCCGCGCCACCGGGCAGGCCGTGGTGGATGCCGAGGTGAACAACCTGTTCCCCGACATCTCGCGCCTGGACCGCACCATCGGCCGCATCAACCTGCGGAAAGCCTTCGCCGGGGTGATGTCGGCCAACAACGACAGCTACCTGGGCGCCCACGCCATCCTCACTCAGGCGCCGGCCGACCCGCGCGTGTCGGTGCTGCTGTTCGGCGGCACCCAGACCGACGAGCGCGCCGACGCCCGCAACGCCATCGAGTCCTACGTGGTGCCGGCCGTGATCGCGGCTTTCGACCTGCTGGGCAACCAGTTGCAGGGCCAGCGCGCCATCGCCTGCATCCAGCGTGAGGAGCAGCGGCAGCCGGAAATCGGCCAGGTGTACCAGTTGGTGAATGGCTCGCTGTCGCAGTACGTGCGGATCGCCGACGTGCAGGCGCGGCTGGAGAACTTCACCTACGACTACGGGAACGGCAATTTCGTCAACTTCACCCGGCGCCGCCTCGACCTGTCGATCAGCTCGCCGCTGCTGACCACCTTCCCCGGTGGCCAGCCGACGCCGGCCGGCACGGCGATGCCGTCGGGCTCCAGCGGCACCAAGAGCCAGATCCTCACCACTCAGGTGGCGGATGCCGCGCACTACTACGGTATCAGCCCGCTGGCGCAGGCCGTTGCCGAGGGCGCACTGAGCGTCCGTGTGAAGTCGGTCTATGCCCAACTGGTGCCGAGCAGCACCCGCGAGAACGCGCTGATTGACCAGTTGGGCGGCTACCAGCGCCGCATCGTGCTGGCCACCGGGCCGGCGCGCAGCATCGCGCTGACCTTCGCACTGGTCAGCGGCGGCCAGTCACGAACCTTCCTTGGCACCGGCTGCGCCCCGGGCACGCTGAGCCTGGTGGTCAACGGCGGCACCTTCGCCGACGACAGCAAAGGTGGCATCCGCTACGTCTCGGGCAGCAACTGGATCACTAGCGGGACCATCGACTACGAGACCGGCGAGATCAACCTGGTGCGCACCGGCGCCGGCTACACGGGCGCGGCGACCGCCAGCCACCAACCTGGCGCCGCCGCGACCGGCGAGACCGTCACCGGCGAGATTCCCATCGATCTCTCCAACCGCGGCTACGTGTACACGCTGAGCCTGTCCGACGCGCCGCCCATGCCCGGCACGCTGGAGGTCAGCTACATGGCCCTGGGCAAGTGGCAGAGCTTGCGCGACCAGGGCAACGGCGAGCTGGCCGGGGAGGGCACCGGGACTATCCAGTTCAACACCGGTTCGGTGTCGCTGACACTGAACGCTCTGCCGGACGTCGGCAGCGCCGTCATCTGGGCCTATGTCGGGCAGAACAGCGCCGCGTTCACCCAGCGCACCGGCGTGAGCGTGCAGGCCCGGGCGAAGGTCAACCGGACGCTGCCCCACCAGGGCCTGCTGCCAGGCTCCTACGTCGCCAGCTTCAAGGTCGGTGGGGTGACCAAGACCATCACCGACGCCGGCAACGGCACGCTGTCCGGCTCCGGCGGCAGCGGCGTCATCAACTATGCCGCCGGCACCGTGAGCATGGAACTGACCGCCACCCCGGATGCCGGGACGGCGATCACCCACACGTACCAGCAAGGTGCCTTCACCGACACCCCGCTCGCCGTGACCTCGGACGGCACCGGCATGGCCACCTTCACCATCCCGGGCTCGCCGCTGAAGCCTGGCTCGGTGCAGATCAGCTGGATCACGAAACAGAGGCAAGCCGTTCCGGCCATCGACCACGGTGTGCTGGAGAGCGGCAATAGCCTGCCAGTGTACGAATCGGAGGTGCTGGTCAACAACGCCGTCAGCGACAACACCGCCGGCGGCTGGGGAGGCGGCCGGGCCGGGAGCATCAACTACTCGACCGGTGCCTGCTCGCTCCAGGTTGCGCGGACCTACACCTACAAGGAGTTCACCTACGCCACTGAGAAGCACGGCTTCAACCCGGACACCATCGAGCTGGTCAGCACCGACCGCAGCGAGATGGAGAGCTTCGGCGGCACGCTGACGATCCGCGCGCAGTCGAACAGCCAGAGCTACGGCGACCAGACTGACACCCAGGCCGTGGTCCCGGTCACCCTCGACCTGCTGCCGGGCGTGGCCGAGACGATCCTGCCGGGCTCGTTGGTGTTCACCTACGCCGGCGAGACCTACGTGGACCGCTCCGGCGTGCTCTACAAGGGTGTCAGCACCACCACAAATGCTGGGGTAGCGGTCGGCTCGGTGGACTACGCCGGCCGTGCGGCCACGCTGAGCACCTACCCGGCCGGCGCCGCGGCGGCAGTCACGCTGCTGGCGTGCCTGACCACGAACTCCGGGTTCGCGGTTAACGCCATGACATTCCGCACGCCCGGGGCGCCGCTGCGGCCGGCGAGCCTGCAGGTCACCGCGGTGCGCGTCGACACCGCCCAGGTGGTGACGGCTACCGCTGACGCGAACGGCGTGCTGAACGGGGCGGTGATCAAGGGCACGGTGGACATCGCGACGGGCATCGTCCGGCTGCGGTTCACGTCGAATCTGGACGACCAGACCGGGGCCAGCGACATCCCGGTGATCCCGATCCTGCTGCGCTACAACGCGGTTGTCTACTCGACGCTGCCGCTGGACGCCAACCTGATCGGCCTCGATCCGGTGAGGCTGCCGGCGGATGGCCGGGTGCCGCAGTTCCGCGAGGCCGACGTGCTGGTGATCCGCCACGTCAAGGAGACCGTGGTCGCCGAGCCGGTGGCCGGGGGCACCCTGGCGCTGTCGCGGCAGCAGCAGGCTGAGATCGAGGTCGTCGACGCCAACGGCACTGCGCTGCGCGCCGCCAGCTTCACGGCGAACCGCGCGGTGGGGACGGTGACCTGGGCGAACCCGCTGGTGCTGCAGGACGAGGCCGGCAACCCGCTCACGCTGCCCCTGGTGGTGCAGGACCGCGTCGAGCACATGACGCTGTGCACTGAGGTGCAGATCAGCGGCGAGATCGGCCTGGCCTCGCCGGTGCCGTGGGACATGCCGGCGAACGAGGCGACGGTGAGCAGCGCGCTCAGCTGGGGCGACCTGCAGGCGCGCTATCACCACTGGTTCACCCAGCGGGCGTGGAACACGGGGGCGCCGAACTGGACGGACGCGCCCATCGGCGACACCACCACGGCCAACTACGACCAACTCAGCTACCCGCCGATCATCACCAACATGGGGGCGATCGATGGGAAGTGGGCGTTGGTGTTCACCAGCGCCTCGCAGTTCCAGGTCGTCGAGGAAAAGCTGGGCGTTATCTCCACTGGGACGACCGCTTCCGACTGCGCGCCGATCAACCCGCAGACCGGGACGCCGTATTTCACCATCCGCAAGGAAGGCTGGGGTGGCGGCTGGGCGGCGGCCAATGCTGTGCGCTTCAACACCGACTCGGCATTGGGGCCGGTGTGGCTCGCGCGCACGGTACTGAGCGGGCAGGGCACAGTCGAAGACGACGAGTTCCGTCTGCAGATTCGAGGGGATGCTGACTGATGACAGTGCGCTATTACTCCAGCCTTGATTCTGGAGCGCCGAGCTTGCCCAGCGCGACCAGTCAGCGGCTGTTCGACAACCTGCGGCTGATCCTGCTGGCTTGCTTGGTCAACGGCTATGGGAGCAAGCCGGCAGCCGGCTGGACCATTGGGCACGATGTCACCAATGGTTTCAGCTTGGTCAGTGCCGGCGGCATCATCAACTTCGTCCATTCAGCCAACGGCCAGGTGATCCTCTACCTGATGGAGACCATTACGGATGGCACCACGTCCTTGGCCGGGGGGTATAACCGCCGCTCGGGGCCGTGGGCGGACGGCTCATCGGTAACCGGTCGTCAGTATGTCTATTGCCCGAGCTTCTACAGCACCACTGCCAATAAGCAGTGGTGCGTGGTCGCGGATGATAGAACTGTGGTCGTGCAATTCTCGGGCAGTGTCACCGATATCGATGTGCCTTCTAACAACGGTGCTGGCATTTACTTTGGGGAGTATCAGCCGGCTTTTGGTGGGACGGGCTTTTGCTGTCTCGCCGGAAGCATGAGCACTAACGCCATCGGCATAGTGTTTAACCCCAACTCCACCTCGACACTACCGGGTACGGTCTTGCGCAATCCGTTTGACGGCACCGTCAACCAGGGCGCCAGTCCAGGCTTCCGGGTGGGCTTGCCGTCGACTCAGCTGCCGGCGCGGTGACGGGCAAGAACCGGGTGGCTCCCGGTCAGCTACGTCCGGTTCGCGCGTCGATAGTGGGTTCGGGGGCGGGGATTAGTGGGAGCACGAGCACTAACGCCCAGGCCCATTGCGGTGTGCTTCGGGGCTGCTTGGTGAGCCTGCGTTGGCGGACTGCTTGCTTGCCAATGTGCTGCCGGCACTGGGCAAGAGCAGTCCCATCATGCAGGACCGGGTGTTGCCGATCAGCATGCCGAATGGCCAACAGTGGGTTCCGTTCTATGCCACCACCTTTGACCTGGGGGCATTCATTTCCCTGGATCCGGCAGATTGGGAGTAAGCGGTTATGGATATTCGCCCGCAAGTGCGTATCTCTATGCCGCAGACGGCGGCTCGCCGAACCATCACGTTGGCGCTGACACGCGATGGTGAGCAGACGTCATCTGTGAAGGTGGGTTTGTTGCTCGATATCGGGCTGTCGTTGCTGGCGGTATTTGCCACCGCGCACCAGCAGTCGCAGACCTTCCTTGCGTCCGCCATCGATGGCTCCCGGCTACTGCTCGCGGTGGATCAGCAGGCGCCGGCCCGGGCAGCACGATATCCATCTATCAGCGAGGACGTGACGCTGGATATCGACCTGAACGACGGCTCGGGGAGTGGGGGTGGAGCGCCGGCGGACCTGGCCGCCACGGTTCGGGTAGACGGCCTCCCTGCAGACCGGGACGTCGTCGCCTTCGAGCGCGGCGTGGGTGGTGAGTGGCGCGTTGCCGGCTATGGCGCCACGGTTGACGGTGAACTGGACATGGACCTGCGGGTGGCCGGCCCGGGCCAGGTTTATGTGATGGCGATGGATTCATGGGGTACGGTGTTCCAGCCGCTGCTCGGCGTGGCCGAGGGCGACCTGATCCGGCCCACGGTGTTCATGGGCTGGATCTACCGCATCACCCAGGCCGGCCAACTGCCCGCCGTCGAGCCGACCTGGTGGGACGACAGCCTGCTGGGGCCGCAGCCGCTCGGCACTGCGCGGGCCGAAGTGCACCGCTACTACCCGCCGCAAGGGCGCGGCCCTATCCCTGTGGAGTTGACCTGATGCTGACGCATGACGCGGTGGCGGGCTGGCGCAAGGCCCGCCGCCAGTTCGACCCTGCGCGCCGTTCAGCCTGGGGTACGGTTGCGGCCAAGGAGGTGGCCACCGCGGCACCCTGGGGGGAGGGCGAGGCGCGGAGCGTCTCCTTGGCGGGCCGCTGGGATACGGTGGCGCAGGCCGACCAGGGCCAAGGCGGGCGCTGGGGGCAGGGTGGGGCGCTGGAGGCCGATGCAGCCAGCCGCTGGGACACCGTGGCGCAGAAGGACCTGGCGCAGCGCCTGGGCTGGGACCGTTCGATCAAGCCCCAGGACACCCGCCTGCGCCTGCTCTACAACCCAAAGCCCGCGCGCAAGGACACGGCGAGCGGGCAGGCATGGTTCCGCTGCGACGAGTTCGGCCCGCGCTTCGACGCCGCGGCCGAGCGCGCCGCCAGCCTCTATATCCCCCGGGCCGGGGTTGTGGACTTCTCGTTCTCCGGGCAGCGCTACATCCCCAGCACCACGGCCTCGGTGTTCTTCGACTTCCGCTACACCCCGCAGCCGCATGCCATCCAGCCGGTGGACAGCGGCGCGGTGGTGCGCTTCACCCCGGCACGCATCATCGACCAGATGCGGACCATGCCCTGGGGTTGGGGCACGCCGACCGATCCGCGCCCGACGGGCATCGTATACCCGGACTACCCCGGCCCCGTGGTCGTCATCGACCCGCCCGAGGAGCCGACCATCCTGGAGACCTACATGATCGCCAACACGGTCACCCTGGTGGAGCTGGCCAGCGGCACGCCGTTGGACGCCACCAACATCCGCATCGGCCTGGACATCGACTCGTTCGCCTGGACGTTCAGCGCCGACCTGTTCGGCCGGACCTCGCTGAACCTAGTGCTGCAGGACGCCGACGGGCCGAAGACCGTCGAGTTGATCATCAATGGCTGGACCTGGCACTTCCTCGTCGAGCGCTACAGCGGCAGCGGCAAGTTCCCGGAGGAGCGCTACAGCATCAGCGGCAGCAGCCGCACCAACTGCTGGCGGCGCCCTACGCGCCCAAGCGCAGCGGCATGAACACCAGCCCGTGAACGCCCGCAACATCGTCGACGACCAGCTGCAGTTCACCGGCTTCACCGCCAGCTGGGACACGGTGTCGATGGGGCCGCCGGACTGGACGCTGCCGGGCGAGGCCTTCAGCTACACGGAAATGACGGCCATGGAAGTGATCCACCGCCTGGCCGAGGTTGCCGGCGGCATCGTGCGCCCAGCCCTGGCCGGTGACGCCTTCACGATCCTGCCGCGGTATCGGGAGGCGACGTGGTACTGGTCCAGCGCTATCCCCGACTGCATCGTGCCGGCGGAGATCGTCGCCGAGTGGGGCAGTGAGTGGTCGCCGCAGCCGGAGTGGAATTTCGTCTACGTCAGCGGCACCAACTACGGCGTGAGCGTGCAGGTGCGGCGCGCCGGCACGGCCGGCGACGAGCCAGCGGCGGACGTCATGGAGGACTGGATGACCGGCACCGACGTGGCCCGCGCCCGTGGCATCTGCGAGCTGTCGAAGGGCGGCAGCCAGGCCATCGAGACGCGGCGCATCCCGCTGTTCGCGGACGGCGACAACACCCCGGGCCTGGTGCAGCCGGGCATGATCGTGGAGTTCCGCGACCCGGACGCCACCTGGCGCGGCCTGTGCCTGGGCGTCGACATCACCGCCGAAGGCGTGGGCGCCTCGCGCGTCTGGCAGACGCTTCGGATCGAGCGCCACTACGGGAGCAGCAGCTGATGGCCACGGTGAATCCCTGGAAGAAATTCATCGGCCTGCTGCCGGGCGGCTCCCGCACAGTGGGCGAGGTGATCAGCGTCGACGCCATGGCCGGCACCAGCGTGGTGGAACTGCGAACCGGCACCCGGGTGCTCGCCCGCGGCACCTCGGTGGCTGCCGGCCAGAACGCATTTCTGGTTGACGGCCAGGTCACCGGCCCGGCCCCGGATCTGCCGCAGTACGACTTCGAGGTCTGAGCCAACCGGCTCCAGGCTTTCAACCCAAGCCCGCCACCTGGCGGGCTTTTTCATGCCCGGAGGAAACCATGGGCCAAGACCGTGATGTGGATGTGCTGGCGCGGACGCTGTGGGGCGAGGCGCGCGGCGAGGGGGCGGCCGGCATGGTCGCCGTGGGCTGGACGATCCGTAACCGCGCGGCGAAGCCCGGCTGGTGGGGGCGGGACATCGTAAGCGTCTGCCAGGCGCCCTGGCAGTTCAGCTGCTGGAACAAGAACGATCCGAACTATCAGTACCTGTCGGGGGCGAAGCAGATCCCGGCGGGTGAGTACCTCCGCGCGCGCGAAGCTGCGCTGGCGGTGATCAGTGGCAGCCAGCCGGATCCGACCGGCGGGGCCACCCACTACTACGCCACCACCATGGCCAAGCCGCCAGCCTGGGCGGCGAAGGCGAAGCGCACGGCCACCATCGGCCGGCACGTGTTCTTCCGCGACGTCCCGTAGGAGCGAACCATGCAGAACTTCCCGTGGAAGGCGGCCGGCCTGGTGCTGGCTGCGCTGCTGCTGGTCGCCGTCGGCGCCAGCCTGGGTGTGGCTGGCCGCCGGGCACTACCGGCCCCAGCTCGACCAGGCCGCCCAGGACCTGGCCGCCTGCCGCGCCGCCAGGGGCAATCTGGAGACGCTGGTGGGCGACCAGAACACGGCGATCGCCAGCCTGGCCAACCAGGCCGAGCAGCGCCAGGCGAAGGCTGCCCAGGCGGTGGCCGATGCCCAGCAGCAGGCCGGCCAGCACTTCGCCGCCGCGCAGCGCCTGCAGCAGGAGCGCACCGAGGGCGATCCGGCGCAGGTGGCGGCCGACATAATCGACAAGGAGCTGGGGCTATGAAGTGGCTGGTGATGGGGATGTTGGTCGCGCTGGCGGGATGCGCTGGCCGGCAGGAAGCCGAGCCGCGCACGGTGCGCGTAGAGGTGCCGGTGGCGGTGCCCTGCCGGGCGCCGGCGGTGCAGGAACCAGCCTGGGCCACGGCGAGCTTGCAGAGGGGAGACAGCCTGCAGACCAAGGTCCGGGCGCTGCTGGCAGAGCGGCAGCAGCACCTGGGCTACGAGGCGCAGTTGCGCGCCGCAGTCCAGGCCTGCCAATAGGTCTTCGCTTCAGGCCTGCATCGCATACCCGCCCCGGAAGCCATCCTTGGAGTAGATGGCGTAGAGCTCGGCGCGGCGCTGGTCGAGCTTGGCGAACGAACTGCTCCCCTCATCCAGTTGGCCGAAGATGGTCATCAGCGGCTTGGAGTCCAGGGCGCGGGCAGCAGCGAGCATGCTGCCCCGATGCTCTGACATGATCGCGAACCTCGACATCAGCAGGTAGAGGTGGTGCGTCTCGTAGTCATCGAGGTGGATGCCGCCGACTTTCCTGCCCTCGATGTACTCGCCCTCCACAATGCTGTAGGCAGCGATGAAGTTCCGGGCAGCGTCGAGTTGCTCGGCGGGGATGTCGGCAGCCGAGCGGACGCCGAAGGCGGCATGCGTCTGCGACCAGATTTTCGCGGTTGCGCGGCGCTGCACCGGAACCGGCAGCGAGGACACCTTGCCCTTGATCAGCGCGCCGAGCATGTGGAAACCGTCGGTGCCGATGGTCTGGCCGACGAGAGTCGCCATCCGGCCGTTGGCGTCTTCGTAGCGGCCATGCTTGCGGATCGCCGGCAGCACCTCGGCGGTCACCCATTTCTTGAAGCGCTTGGCTTCGGCCTTGCGGCTGGTGAGGATCAGCGAGTACAGGCCAGACTCGTTAATGATGCCAACCGCCTGGGTTCCTCCAAGGGTGTCGGTAGTAGCGACACCCTTTTCATCATCGTCCAGGCGAGATAGCGCATCGCGGTTGTTGCGGACGGCCAGAGCCTGGCAGACATCAGCAGCAACGAACCACGGCTGGTCGTCGATCAGCAGGGTGCGGACTTCACGAGTTTCGAAACGGAACGGAATGACTTGGGCGGTTTGCATGACGAGGACTCCTTCTGATTGAGAGTCCGCCACCTGAGGCCAATCAGGGAGGGCGGAACCGTGCGGGTTGGCCTACCGGCAGAAGGACCGGCCACTCTTGCGAGTGCCCGCACGGCCCACCCAAAGCGCAGGTGCAGCCATGCTACGGACACAAAAAAACCGCTCTATGGCGGCTGTGTCCGCCTTCTGTACCGGGAGGCCAATCCCAGGCCGCAGGATTTACTGCGACGGAATTAGTCTGCCGGAGCTGCGAAGGCGGCGTCAACAGGTGTCAATAAGAGTGGACGCCTGTTGACGATGGATGGCGGGCATCGAGGGATGCGGCATCGGCTCGGGGCGGTGCTGGCCTGCCGGTGAGGTAGAATGCCGGCCTCGATCAACAGGAGGTCGGCATGCTCATCATTCGTCAGGGCACTTTCTCGCGGCTTCAGCTGGAGCGCATGGTTGGCAAGGCAGGCAATTTCGGGATTTGGGAATACCACGTGTCGGCGAACTCCGACATGTTCCCCGGTTACGCAGCTGGTCGCCATGCCGCCATCTCCCCGGCGGAACCGAAAGAGGGGCAGGAAGTTGAAGCATTCGTCATGCTCCGATCCAACTCCCCGCAGGAAGAGTGGCGACCGGCAGGAAAAGGCGTCGCGGAGTACCGCTGAAGGCTTGGTCGACTCGGCGCAAAACCTCCTCTGGAGCCCGCGTGGCTACGTTTGCGAAACGCTGAAAAGTGGTGTGTTTTGCCTGGCCAAAATGGTACGATTTCCAAGCCAAATCAAAGGCTTGGATTGGATATGTCCGCTGTATGGGGTGCAAGGGGTCGAGTGTTCGAATCACTCCGTCCCGACCAAAAATCCCTAGAAAATCCAGTCACTTAGCGGTGACTGGATTTTTTTATGCCTGATGCTTTTGTAGCGTCTCCGAATTTTGCCCCACTTTTTGCCCCACCCGAGATTTGGGAGTGTTATCTCCCTTCTTTTGATGGTGAGTTGACACCTTCAAGCATTGGATGGGGCGATGCATTTGCCGACTGGCTCAGGTGGCGAGGTCATGGAGGTAATCGGATTGCTGCGCAGACAGGCAGCAACACTCCGCTCTTTGGCGGAGCGGGTGCATCTTCCTCCTTTTCTGCTCTTCGCGACAGGCAGCAATCGGCCAATTGCAGACGTCCAGTGAGTAATGTGGAACTGTGCTCCCGAAGAGTTCAGATCCCAACCATGGGCTTGCTGTCCATCTGCATGCCAGGATATTCACTCCCTCGGCGGTGAGTCCTCCTCGCTTTTGAGGGGCTATCAACTTGGTGGTTACCATGGGATGGGCATATGCAGGATGCGAAGATTCCATTCGGCGAACGAGACGGAACTCTTTTTCGTGCCTCAGAAGTAGAGAATGGCCTAGCTTGTGGCTGTATCTGTCCGGGGTGTCGCAAGCCGCTGAATGCTGCAAATGGTGGCTTGAAGGTCATCCCGCACTTTCGCCACGTCCAGTCTGAAGATTGCATCCGTGGCTACAAGGAAGGCGTGCGCCGGGCAGCAGTAGCTCTAATAGCAGCACGGCGGGGCCTAACCCTCCCTGCATTCTCCCGCCAAGTTAGCGCTACGACGGTCTCCGGACACTCGCTGTTTCGTGAGGTGGCATTCCAGGCCACGCCTGTTCGAGGCGACTCGGTGGAGCGATTCGTGGACCTTGGCGATATGCTCGCTCACGCCATTCTTACCGCCAACACTCGCCAGCTGCTTGTGCGAATCAAGGTCTCCTCCCGCGCAGAACACGAGCGCTACCAACGCCTCTCTAGCATTGAGGCTTCATCGCTGGAGATCGATCTAAGTGGCCTTAGCCTTGATCAGATCAACGATCCAGTCGCCTTTGAGCAAGCGGTGATGTCTGACCCTACCAACAGGTCGTGGATTCGTACTCTGCGGGGCGAAATGCTGATCAAGCGCGCTACAGATGAGCTCTCTGCCGAAGTAGTTCTCTACAACGATCAATGGGAGCAGGAACGGGTTCGCCGGCAGGTTGCCGAGGAAGCGAAACGAGTTGAGCAAGAGGCAAAAGCTTCTGCGCATGCCGCTGCACTTGCAGCACATAGACAGGCCCAGTTGGTGGCTGCTGAAGAACAGCGTGCTGCTGGGCTTCCTGCGAAGGATGAGCGTGGCGCTCGCGAACGGCGAGAGGAATTGATCGTCAATCAGACACTTCGAGCGGCCCGAGAGTGGGGTGGTCAGGCTGTCGAGTGTTCTGCCTGTTGTCTTCTTAGCCCACCCGGTAGCCAGTTCTGTTTCTTCTGCACCAGTGAGGCTAGCGTGATGACCCGCATCCTGGTGCCGGCTGATGTTGCGGCCACTATCCACATGCGTATGCGCAGTTCGGCCAAACCGGATCGCTCCCTACGCATGGCGTCAACTCTGTTGGTTCAGCCTGAGCACTTTACGGTGGGTTGAGGGCGGAGCCTTACTCGGTTGGTGTGACCAAAGACTAACTGCAAACTCTGGCCGAAATGCCCTAAAATCCAGGATGGCAATTTACAACTACTCCGGCTAGCGTAGCGATTGTCGGCATCCCTCGACCATTGAAAATGGATTTTCAGCCATGTGGCATGACAACGAGACAGCAATTGATTACCTGAATTTCGGCGTAGTGGCTGATGCATGCGCAAGCATGTTGACACGAGCCGATGGTGAGCCGATTTCCATTGGTGTTTCCGGTGGATGGGGAGCTGGCAAATCGTCTTTGGTGAAGATGATTGCAGCTCGCCTGAAGGCCCCCGCTGAATCTGATGCAGACGACAAGCCACGCAACACGTTCGTTGTCCTCACTTTCAATCCGTGGCTGTACCAAGACTTCGAGTCCGCTCGCAGTGCTCTGCTTCAGATCGTAGGCGATCAGATTGTTCGGCTTGCCAAAGAGAACCAGACCATCGCTGACAAGGTCGCTGAGCTATGGCGTCGCATCAACTTGCTCAGGATTGCCCAGCTGAGTGGTGAGGCCGCACTGACACTGTCGACTGGGATTCCGATCGGCGCCCTTGGAAAAACATTCAACGCTATTGCTGGCTTCTTCTCTTCGCCGGAAAAGTCAGGCGAGGTAGCAGTAGATGCTGAGGGCATCGCGTCGGCGGCCAATGGTTTGCTGAAGCCAAGCGAACCATTCTCCATGCCGGCGCACATTCAGGCCTTCCGAGACACCTTGGAGGAGCTTCTCGCCGAACTCGAAATCACCTTGGTGATTTTTGTCGACGACCTAGATCGATGCCTTCCACAAACCGCAATTTCAACGCTCGAATCTATTCGCCTACTGCTGTTCATTCGCCGTAGCGCATTTGTTGTTGCTGCCGACAACGACTTCATCAAGGCAGCTGTAAAAGTCCATTTCGATGGAGCAGGAATTTCTAGCGACGTTGCCACTAACTACTTTGACAAGCTCATCCAGGTTCCGCTTCACGTTCCGCGACTTGGTCTCAATGAGGCGAAAGCTTATCTGGTGCTGCTCCTGCTCGAACGAGAAGCCAAGGCTGGTACGCTCGCTCGTGGCCAATTCGAAAGCGCCCTCCAGCTCATTCCTGAAAGGCTGCGAAACAGTTGGAAAGGCGAGACGATTAACCAAGAGTTTCTCTACGAGCTGGTCGGAACAAATGAAGCTCTTCGTAGCTTGATGAACCTTGCAGAGGGGTTGGCTTCACTTCTCCATGGCTCATCAGCAGTCAATGCCAACCCCCGGCTCATGAAACGCTTTCTAAACACTGTTTATCTGCGCGAGGCCCTTTCTGCGCCGCAGGGGATCAAGCTAGATATCGCAGCATTGGCGAAATGGCACATTCTTGAACGCTGCGATGAAGCACTAGCCGAAGCGCTAGCCGGTCAGGTGCACTCGGATAATGACGGTCGAGTGCAGATCCTTGCTGAGGCAGAAGGTGCGGCCGCCAGCCAAGCTGGATTGCCCGAGCCCTTCAAAGACAACCCCTTCACTCGGCAATGGCTCCAATTGCCACCTGCACTCGGTACTGAGGATCTTCGCCCACTGCTTCATCTGAGCCGTGACTCGGGCACTCGTGATTTCGGCGATGACAACATGACGCCCGACTCAAGAAAGCTTCGTGATGCTCTGAAGACAGCAACTAGCGCGCATCAATCTCTCACGGATCTCATGAACAAGGTTGGACCTGATCAGACCGAGATGGCGATGACTAAGGCGTGGCAAAGCTGCAGTACAACACGCTCCTGGAAGCGCAACGACGAAATCTTGATGCTCATCGAGTGCTGCAAAGCCTTTCCCGCGCTCGGAAGAAAGGCGGCCAGCTTGTTGGATCAGGCGCCTTTGAAGCAGGTCGGGCCCGGCATCATCCCTACCCTAGGCGCTCAAGCTTGGGCGCGCGAGGTCTTGGAGCGTTGGAAGGATCTTAACGAACTGACTAAGGCAACCAAGAATGCGATTGTGAACCTGGAGACGAAGCGCTGATGGGTACTTCAACATCCAGTAGTGGCGGTCGGTCAGGCTCTCCTTTTGACCCCGAATGGCTTGCTCCAGATGGAGCCGCGCCTAGCGGCTCCGGTGGTGGGGCCGAAGCCGGCTCTGATCAGGATGGAGCCGGTGGTGCTCCTGCCAGCGATGCACCTGAGGCACCTGAGAACGTTATGGCCCCGGATCGCCGCTTTGGTCCTGCTCGCTCGCAATTGGGCTCATACCTTGGGAGCGGAAACCGCGATGATCTCCGTGGTGCAACCCGGAGCATGGTGTCAAAAGGAATGGGAGGAGCAAGCCGTGCTGCTTCGACCATGCGCGGCACAGCCAGAGGGGCTGGGGCTCTCGGCCAGTTTCTGGTAGCTGCTCGCGAGGGCACCGACCAACGAGTGACGGACTGGGTCGCGCGTTGCCGATCGGCCAATCTTTCCGCCTCTGACTTGGCGCTTGAGGTCTTGAAAGAGGTCATCTCAGGATCGGGCAGCATTGACGAAGATTCTTTGCGTGACGCCGGCGCTGAGGCGCTGGCCAAGCTCTACGAGAATCATCCGGACGTAGACATTTTTGATCTGACGGACGCGCAAATTGCCGAAGTTATTGGACTGACAATCGCCATCCAAATCTGCCAGCGCATCGATATGCAGCTCGGGCAGACCTACGAAAAACTCAAGCATGATCCTGCCCAGATTCAAGAGCGCCGAGCAGACATAAGGGAATGGGTCTGGGCAGAGGTGCGGGTGGTCTTGGAGGAGAAGAAAGCCTCGCATGCAGACCCTAAGAGTTTGGCTCAGTCAGTCCTCCAATCCGCCTTGCAGGTGTTTGCCGAATGAATAAGGTTCTGTGCTCCAAAGCGGAAAGGATCCCGCAGCAGCTACAAGCAGACGAGCGAGTGTTCTCGTACTTCAAGGGAGCGAGTCGCAATGGCGTCGGTGCAATTGCCAACCGCTGGCATGGGTCATTGAAGAAAACAGGATTTCGTCCATCACCAGCAGTTTGGGACTTCGTTCAGTTTTGTCTCGCGGTCTGCAGCGCTGATCTGGCTAGCCTCCGAAGCACTAGTGCAGATGGGTGGACTCGTACGATCCAGCTCACCGTGGGCCTTTGTGAGCCGCTACGGTGGGTTCCTCTCAAGCATCGCCTTGAGGAAATGCTCAAGGTTCTAACTGGCGACTATTGGACCCTCATTTTCAACGACGCAGGGGTTGAGCCGCCTGATGGCGATGGTGCCCATCTCCAGAACGACTGCGTGTCTTTGCTATCAGGTGGGCTCGATAGTCTGATTGGCGGCATCAATTTGGCCGCGGAACAAAGACGTCCACTGTTCGTTTCCCAGCTTGCGCATAAAGACTCGGCACGGCAGCGGGACTATGCAGGGGTGCTTGCGGGCGCTGGCTCGCATTACCAATGGAGTCATGGCATCAGCTTCAAAGGGGCACGTGAGGCTTCGACTCGTGCTCGATCTTTGGCTTTCTATGCGTTTGCCGTGCTCGCCTCGACGAAGATCAATCTGCCCAGGCCGCAAATCTACATCCCTGAAAACGGGTTTATCTGCATCAACCCTCCACTGGTCCCAGGCCGAGTCTCGAGCCTGAGTACGCGCACGACCCATCCGCTTTTCATCGGCACGCTTCAAAGCGTGCTCGATGAGCTTGGGATCTCCGTTGAGTTGATACTGCCTTATCGCTTCCAAACCAAAGGCGAGATGATGCGTAGCTGCCTCGATCAGGACAGGTTGAGAGAGTTGGCTTCAGACTCCACAAGCTGCGGGCGCTTCCGAACTTATAATCGCCAGCACTGTGGCCGTTGTGTGCCTTGCCTGATCCGTCGAGCAGCTTTCTTGGCGTGGGGACCAGGGACCGATCAAACCAACTATCGCTTTCCGTCAGTACGAGGCAGCGATAAGTCAAGCGGTCCTGATGATCCCATGGCAGTAGCTTTGGCTGTGCTCGATGCCAAGCAGAGAGGGCTGGATCGATTCCTGGGCGGCACACTGGCTTTTGCACCTATTGGGGAGCGTCCAGACTATCGCCGAGTCCTGCAGCAGGGACTTGCTGAGTTGGAAGCTGTTCTTGTTCAGGACCAACTGCTTTGATCGACTTCCATTGCCATGTAGATCTCTACCCCAGAGCTAGGGAAGTACATTCTGAGGCTCTGAGCCGGAATGCATTCACGTGGCTGGTAACTACGAGCCCGAAGGCTTTCCAGGCAACGAGCTCGGTGCTTGGCCGCCACGAAGCAATGCTGATTAGCCCGGGCCTTCACCCTGAGATCGTCGGTGAGCGCTTCCAAGAATTGGACCTCCTCACAGAGTTGATTGATGGCGCCATTGCTGTCGGTGAAATCGGTTTGGATGGCTCTAAGAGGTATGCCTCTAGCTACCTAAAGCAGAAGCAAGCTTTCGCTACTGCCGTGAAGCGCTGCCATGACTTGGGAGGGCGTGCGCTCAGCATCCACTCGAGGCAGGCGGTTTCAGACGTGTTGGCGCTACTCAGTGAGTTCCCTGACCACGGCATCCCAGTGCTGCATTGGTTCACCGGTACGGCATCAGAGCTCAAGGCCGCTGCTGGGCAAGGCTGCTGGTTCAGTATTGGCCCCGCAGCTTTCCATTCCGCGGCTGGGAAGGCGCTAGCCAAGAAGCTTCCGAAAGATAGGGTCCTTCCTGAAAGCGATGGGCCTTTCGCGCAGTTGGAAGGGCGTCCGGTGATGCCCTGGGATTTCGACATTACCGTCAATCTGCTGAGCGAGGCTTGGGGCCTACCACCGCTAGAGGTCCGGCACCAGTTGTTGAGTAACGCCAAGGCTCTGCTTAGCCAGATGGGTAGCAAAGCTTCAGCACACATCCCCACCCAGTAACTCCAAATACCTCGGTGCCTCGCTAGCCGGCCTGTATTAAGGTGATTCTGATGCTCATGCAAAACCTAAAGTCTCTGCACGAAAGTATGAACGCTCAAACTAATGCACACGGAGATGTAATTGAGCTGCAGCGTTTCAGAAGCGTGCAGGGCGCGGCTGTATTTGAGTGCATTTTCTCCACGGGAGAACGGCCTTATAAGCTGTCGCTGACATCACGCGGAACGGAAAAGCATCCGAAGTCTGAATTCTTTCTGTTTGATGTATCCGACGAGTACACCATCCCCAACTATTTTCATGGGGATACTCATCCGAGACTGCTTGAGCTTCTAAAAACGCTGGGAGGCATGACAGGCAATAGGCTTTATCCTGCAGACTTCTTGGCACAACTTGACGCCAATGTTCCCGTGACGGCAACGATTCCGGCTATACCAAGCTCAGACTATGTGCTAGAGAATCGCCCGGATTTGACCGATGAGCGTGACAAACCATATTGGAGTCATTGGTCCAAGCCGCGCAGCAAAGCTGATGGCTCGCCTGGACAGGTCTCCTCAGAAAACCAAGAGAAGACAGCGACACTACTTGGCTCGGCAGCTCTGACCTATAGCCGCACTATGCGGATGTCCTCGTGCTGGAGCACGGTGCCAACAAATAAGAACTGGCGTCAGCCTAGCTAAAGGCTGCTCACCTGACCTTTATGCTTATTCTCTAAGATTCCACTGCCTGGCTAGCAAGGAGCCGCTATGCCCACCATTCGCAAGCTGATGCTTCAGAACTTTAAGCAGTTTAGGCAGCTGGATCTGGATTTTGATCAGCGCCATAACGTGCTGATCGGTGATAACGAGACCGGCAAGAGTTCTGTGCTTCTTGCTCTGGACCTGGCATTAAGCGGCAGTCGAAATCGAGTCGAGAATCTCGGGTTTGAGACCTTGTTTTGTAAGCCTGTCATTGAGGCTTTTCTTGGTGGTCCGCGTGGCATCGACCAACTGCCGACTCTCGTCATCGATGTGTTTCTGGCGGAAGGCCAAGACGAAAGCCTATACGGTGTTGGCAATCTGGCTGGTCAGGAGACGGATGGCATTCGGCTGGCAATCGAGCCGGTGCAGGACTATGGTGCGGAGATTCGGGCAGTGCTTGCTCAGCCCGGCCGTAATTTTCCATTCGAGTACTACGCCGTTAAGTTCCAGACCTTCGCCCGAAATCTTTATGCGAGCTTCAACCGACCTGTTCGCCATCTCCTGCTAGACAGCTCTCGCATCGACAGCGACTACGCTGCCCGGGAATACACTCGCTCTGTGTTCCACTTCCACGCCCCGGTGGAGGCTCGATATCAGCTGGAAAATGCGTATCGAATGGGGAAGTCGAATTTCAAGGACAACCACTTGGCTGAGCTCAACGGAGGGCTAGACGGCTTCCAGTTTGAGGTTCGCTCAGGCGCTCGCTCAAACCTCGAAACCGACCTGGTAATTTCAGAGGACGGTATTACTCTGGAGCATCGAGGTAAGGGGCGGCAGTGCTTCATCAAGACGAGCTTTGCTCTCAATACGCGCCGAGCCCAAGCCGGCTTCGATGTCATGCTGCTTGAAGAGCCTGAAAACCATCTAAGCCATACCTTGATGAAGCGTTTGGTCAACGAGCTCTCCAAGAAAGACGGAACTCAACTCTTCATCGCGACCCATAGCAGCCACATCTGCTCTCGCCTTGATCTGCGCAACGCATTACTGCTCGGGCCAGGTCAGCGTAGTGGCACGCTCAGACAGCTGTCCGACGATACAGCCGCCTTCTTTATGAAGGCCCCTGACAATAATGTTCTTGAGTTCGCCCTGTCCCGCAGGGTGATTCTTGTCGAGGGCGATGCGGAGTTCATCCTCCTCGAGGCCTTTTACACGAAGCTGGTGGGGCGCCTTCCTGCCGAAGACGATGTCCATGTGATTTCTATCGGTGGTACCAGCTTCAAGCGATATTTGGAGCTTGCTGCGTTGTTGAACATCAAGGTTGCAGCGATCAGAGATAATGATGGCAGCTACGAGGAAAACTGCGTTGAGAACTACGCTGACCTAGTGACCGAGCATGCCAGGGTCTTTGCCGATGCTGACAACCAGCGCAGTACCTTTGAAATAGGTCTGTATGCCGACAACATGGCCATCTGTGACGAGTTGTTTGCTCTAGGGCGAAGGACCCTGACCCCTCAGCAATACATGCTGGCGAACAAAGCAGAAGCCGCATTTGAGTTGCTGGACAAGAAGGCGGATGAGCTGGTTGTTCCTGGCTACATTGCGGAGGCAATCGCGTGGCTAAGAGCGTGATGTTTGCAGTTGCAGGTTCTGGCAAAACCACGACGCTTATTGAGCGCCTGACCCTAGACCAGCGTGCATTGATCATCACCTACACAGAGAACAACTACGCCCACCTGCAGCGCAGCATCATCCGTAAATTCGGATTTCTGCCTCCCAACATCTCCCTGTTTACCTACTTTGGGTTCCTTAACGGCTTCTGCTACAGACCGCAGCTTGAGTTGGCTTTGGGTACGCGTGGGCTGAACTTCAGAACGCCGCCTGCTCACACACGGACATTTGCTCGTACTCGCATGGAGTACTACAAGGACGGCAAGGGGTATCTATTCCACAACCGCCTGGCCAAGCTGCTGCAGGTCAAGGGGACTGTCCCTCGACTCATTGCTCGAATTGAGCGCTTCTACGACCAGTTTTTTGTCGATGAGGTCCAAGATTTTGCGGGCCACGACTTCGATCTTTTGCTCGCCCTGATGCCTGCCCAAGTAGACATCCTGTTGGTTGGCGACTTCTACCAGCATACTTTCGACACCAGCCGAGATGGTCCAACCAACCGCACGTTGCATGACAACATTCAGCGCTACGAGCGTCGTTTTAGTGACGCGGGCGTGCAGGTTGATAAGGAAACCTTGAGCCACAGTTGGCGGTGTGGAACCACTGTGTGCGATTTCATCACGACCCACCTTCAGATCAATATCGGCTCACACAGGGACGATGAAACGGCGATTGTTCCTGTGTATACACAAGCTCATGCTGATGCTATCCATGCCAATCCGGATGTGGTGAAGCTCTTCTATAAGGAGAGCTACAAGTACGGATGCCATGCGTTCAACTGGGGAGCGAGTAAAGGCATGGACCACTTCCAGGATGTCTGCGTTGTGCTCAGTGACAGGGACTGGAGACTCTATACTCGCGGCAGCTTTCAAGGCGTGCCTGCCCAGACGCGTAACAAGCTCTACGTGGCCTGTTCACGTGCGCGAGGGGATATCTATCTTGCTCACGAGAAGTACTTCAGGGTCTTCAAGTCCAGTTGATCTAAATCGCGGTAGCACCTTCAGAACGGCGATCTATCGAGCCTAAAGCTCGGTCTGGATGAATGTGGGTCGCGCGTCCACGGTGCGGTAGCAGGAGCCTGCACTGACGCGCCATCCAGCAGGATGGCGAACTCTGCTACTCCCAGCTTGGTGAGCAGGCCAACAAGCGGCTCAAGGGTTTTGAAGACACGAGGACCACCTCGTTGCCGCTGCAGCTCATAGGTCTCGGATTGCGACACGATCTGCAAGATGTAGCCACCGTCTTGGAGCTTTCGGGCGAAGGCAACTGAGTGAGCCTCTCTGATTCGAGAGGGCAGGTCGCTCTCTACAATTCCAACCATATCTACCTCAATCAAAATCACTAATTTGATTCATTTTAGCCAATATGAAGTCATTTGAATCAGGCTAGAATGAACTAATCAAGATCACGTGGAGGCCCCGAAAATACTGGGCTTCATGCGGTTTTTTGGATCATGGATCATCTAGATACCTCTCGGCTTGGCGGTTAAAAATAGCTTCGTAATTTTCTACGAGGCTCAAAATTATGGATCTGTTCTTCAAAGCAGTAGCTACTGCTCTTACTGCTAACCCTCTTAACTTGGCCCTCTGCTGCGTTTTCGTACTGACGATTGCCGTAGTGGTTATTGCATGGAATAGGAGATAGGGATGGCGGCAGATCTCCCGAGGTTCGCGCGGTTTCCCATCAGATGGATCCAGGAAGGGAATCTGGTTGCATTTGGTAATCGGCCGAGTCAAGGCGCGCCAGTGTCGCGTCCGCTGCAGAACTGCAGCCTGGCGGCTCTCAAGCTCTTCATCTGCTTGTGTATGCGGGCGGACTTCAACACAGGTTCGCTGTCGACAACCTATCCACAGCTGATGGCTCTGTCGGGTATGTCTAGGCCGCTAGTGGCTAGAGCGCTGAAGAGGCTTATTAGCGAAAAGCTCGTCTCGAAGGTCGACAAGCCTCTGCGTGAAGGAACGGAGCTCAAGCTCGCTGGCTGGGAGGATGCTTTCTTCGGCAAGCTGCCTAAGCAGGTCTTCTATGATGACGCGCCCGATAAGCTACTCAAGCTGAGGGAGTTTGAGTTCAGTGCATTGTCCCTGCACTCGCTTAAGGTTTATCTCGTCATCGTCGCCTACAGGAATCGCAAGAATTTCAACATCGCTACGATTAACTACACGACGATTTCTTTGAGGTCTGGGGTGCCAAAGCACTTGATACCGGCAGTTCTCAACCGGCTGTACGCGAATGACCTAATCGCTTACAAGCAGGCGGACTACTACGAGTCTGCTCAGGCTCAAGCGGACCGCACAAATAGATATCTAGTTCGTGGGCTTGGTGATCGCTGGCCAGCATTCAACCCTGAGAAGCATGCAAAGACGGTCTGATAACGTCTCCCTTAGGAGGCCAACTGAACGTCCTAGGGCTAGGCGTCTTAGCCCAGCATCAGGCGTACCGGGGTGGTATCGCTTTCCACCATGTCGATGACCACCTGCATGCCCTTGGCCGGGTCGCCTATCTGCCGGCCGTCTTGCCCGGCGAAGTATTCGTCCAGGCCCGCATCCAGGGCGGCGTAGTCGGTGATCCTGGTGGCTGCCTTCATCGCCGCGGCGCCGGCGAACTCGGTGCGGAAGGCGCCCGGCTCCACCAGGGTGACGTGGATGCCCAGCGACCTGGCATCGATGGTGCGCGCAAGGCCCGCCAGCGTGGCCAGGTCTTCCAGCGGCAACTGCTCAGAAGTGGTAGTTCAGCGTCGTCATGAGGTTGCGCGGCGCGCCATAGACACTCCAGCTATCGGCGTAGCTGTAGTAGGTGCGGTCGAACAGGTTGTTGACGTTGACTGCGACGTCCAACTGGTTGGTGACCGCGAAGCGAGCCATCACATTGACCAGGGCATAGCTACCTTGCTCGAAGGTATGCAGGTCCTGGCCAATCTTGCTCTGCCAATTCACCCCGCCACCGAGGGTCAGGCGATTCCAGGCGCCAGGCAGGCGGTAGCTGGTGAAGGTCTTCAGGCTGTGCCGTGGGATGTTGGTGACGATGCGCTCATCATCCTGATCACGGCTGACGCTGTAGGCATACCCTGCGGAGGCGTTCCAGCCATCGGCCAGCTCACCGTTCATTTCCAGTTCCAGGCCTTCGGTGGTGGTGCCCTTTTCCGGGTAATAGGTATCGAACTGACCTGCGTATACCGCGAGGTTGTCCTGCTCGATGCGGAACAGCGCGAGGCTGGCGTTCAGACGTCCATCCAGTGGCGCAGCCTTGATGCCCACTTCGTAGCCTGTACCTTCCTGCGGATCCAGCGGTTTGCCGTCCAGCCCCTTGATGCCATAGGCCTGCGGGTTAAAGATTTTCGTGTAGCTGGCGTGCGCCGACCAGGTGTCGTTCAGGTCATACACCAGCCCGGCATAGGGCAGGAATACGCCATGGCGATTCTCTTCGTTACTGGTGGGCGTGCCCTCGTAAGGAGTGTTGTCGCTGCTGCGTTTCCAGTCGGTGACGCGGCCGCCCAGCAGCAACTTGAGGTCATCGCGCAGGTTCCAGCGGCTGGTGGCGTAGGCGGCGTATTGGTTTTCCTCGATCAGGTTCTTGCCGATCGGGCTGGTGTCCGGTCGCGGTGCCGCGCCGGACCACTGGTGGATGTTGCCGATGCTGCCGTCGTAGCCGGTCCATGGGCCATACCAGCCGCCACGGTCCGGTGTGCTTTCGCGGTAACGCGACAGGGTGATGCCGGCGATCAGCTCGTGCTCGCGGCCGAGCAGGCTGAAGGGGCCGGTGAGGTAGGCGTCCAGGTTGTTTTCCCGCGGTGTTCCGGACCAGCGGTTGGGGTACAGGTAGGCGCCGGCGCCGGTCGCTTGATCGATTTCCCCATTCATGTAGTTGATCAGTTCGTCGAACTCGTACTCGGTGTGGCCAAGTTCCGCCTTGGCGCTCCAGCCATTGTCGAACTGGTGTTCGAGCGAGACGAAGACATTGCTCTTGTTCACGTCGAAGTACGACCAGTCTGGCGAGCTGCTGGCAGAGCGGGAGAAATCGGTCTTCTGGCCATTGGAGTAGAACGTCTGCAGACCGGTACGCAGAGGCGAGTCGGCCTGGTTCTTTTGCACGCTGAAGCCCGCCGTGAGCAGCGTGGCATCGTCCAGGTCGAACTCGGTGAGGGCATAGACGAGCTGGTTGTCCTGCTTGTAGCGATCGACCCAGGAGTTCTGCGTCTTGTAGTCCAGGACCAGGCGCCCGCGCACGTTGCCGGTTTCGGTAAGCGGCCCGGAAACATCCATGCCCAGCCCGTAGCGGTCCCAGCTTCCGGCTTCGGCACTCAGGTTGGTCTGAGCTTCGGCCGTCGGACGCTTGCGAATCATGTTGATAGTGGCCGATGGCGTGCCCAGGCCACTGATCAGGCCGGTGGCGCCGCGCACAATCTCGATGCGGTCATACATCGCCGTGCTTTGCGAAAAATTGCCCAGCCGTGAGGAGCTGGGGACGCCGTCGACTTCGAAGTTGTTGATCTGGAAACCGCGCGACCAGTAAGTGTCGTTCTCGGCGCCGACGCCAACGCGGGATACGGAGATGCCCGTAGTCGCCTCCATGACTTCGGTGAGGTCATTCAGGTTCTGATCCTTGATGCGCTGGTCGGTCATCACCGTGATCGACTGCGGCGTATCGCGAAGCGCCAGGTTGAGGCGTGTGGAACTGCTCGACGAGGCGGTCGTGTATTCGCCGCTGCCTTCGGTGACGGAGCCCGGTGCCTTGCCGGAGATGGTGACCGAGCCCATTTCCAGCGCACCTTCGGCAGCGGGGGCGGAGAAGATGACCCAATGGCCACTGGCGTTTCTTTCGGCGGCCAGACCGCTGCCGCCCAGCAGGTAGTCCAGGCCGTCCTGAATGCCGAATTCGCCTTGCAGGGCAGGTGCTTGCTTGCCCTGCGTCAGGGCGGGGTCGAAGGGCAGGGTGATGCCGGCGACCTGTGCGAAGCCGTTGAGGGAATCTTCCAGCGAGCCGGCGGGCAGGTCGTAGCGGCGCAGATCGGCTTGCTCGGCTTGCACGCTAAAGCTGGGCAACGACGTGGCGGCGGCGCTACCCAGCAGGATGGCGCGCAGGGTGAGTGCGAAGGTGGTGCGACGCGGCACTCGTGGCGGCGAGAAACGAGAGGGCATGGATAACGAGCTCCTTGGCAATGGCAGTATGTTTTCTTGTTTGCCGAAGGGCTCGGATAAAGCCGTAATCAGTATTGAGAATTTTTTGCATCTCTCTCAGCGAGCGGTCACTCGTGTCCACAGCGGGGTAAAGCGCTGAATGCGCAAAGGCATTGAATCGCCGAGAGCATCCAGGGCTTGGTCGATGTGGTCGAGCTGAAACACGCCAGAGACTTCCAGCCCGGCAATCGCTGGATCGCAGCTGAGCCAGCCGTGCCGGTAGCGCGCCAGTTCTGCGAGCAGCTCGGCCAGACGCATGCGTTTGGCGACGAGCAGGCCTTGAGTCCAAGCGCTGCTGTTCATGGCAGGGCTCACGACGTTGTGGCTGCCATCGGCGCTGATCAGGTATTCCTCACCCGCCAGCACCCGAATGGGTTGCGATCCGGCGCGATGGATGGCGACGATGCCTCCCTCGACCCGCAGGCGTGTCCCCCGGGCCTCCTCGCGTACTCCGAAGGCAGTGCCGATGGCCTGTAGCTGTGCGTGCCTGCTGTCGACCCAGAGGCTGCGATATCCCTCCGGCGCAGCGATATCCTTGCCGGTGTCGATGAAAATCTCGCCGCGCAGCAACTGGACCGTTCGGCGCTGCTTGGAGAAACGCACATCCACCGCGCTGGAGGTATTGAGCTGCAGGCGAGTGCCATCGCTCAGCAGGAACTGCCGGCGTTCGCCTACGCCGGTGCTGTAATCCGAGGCCCAGTCTGCCGGCGAGTGCTCGCGCAGCCCCCAACCGCCCAGGCCGGTGATCGCCACGCCAAAGCCGAGCATCTTGAGAGCCTGGCGGCGGCCATGGCGTTTGCCCTGCAGGCGCTGCAGGGCGTCTTGCGCGACGCTGCCGGGAGCCTCGGCCAGTCGCCGGAACGCGGATTCGCTGGTCTGTAGCGCCTGCCAGGCGGTTTCATGCAGCGGATGGGCGTGTCGCCACTGTAGGCATGCCGCTTGCGTGTATTCATCGGCGTAGCCCGACTGCAGACGAACCAGCCAGCCAATAGCTTGGTCGAGTACCGCATCGGGCAGATCGTCGGGGGAGTTGGCGTTCATCGTTGGGCGAGGAAACAGTGGCGGATGGCGGTCGCCATGTACTTCTCGACTGAGCTGAGGCTGACGCCCAGGCGGATAGCGATCTCTTTGTAACCGAGGCCTTCCAGGCGAGACAGCAGGAAGGCCGTGCGCACCTTGGGCGCCAACCCATCGAGCAGGGCGTCAATATGCGCCAGGGTTTCCAGGAGGATCAGTTGATGCTCCGGGGAGGGCACTTGCGCTTCGGGCAAGTGAGCGATGGCCTCCAGGTACGCCTGCTCGACCCGTTGCCGGCGCAACCGGTCGATCAGCAGGCCCCGGGCGACGACACTCAGCCAGGCGCGGGGCTGTCGGATGTCCTGCAAGGGTGCCGGCTTGCCGAGGATGTGGAGGAAGGTGTCCTGCGCCAGGTCCGCCGCGCCCTCGCTGTGGCGCAGCCGCTTGCGCAGCCAACCCAGCAGCCAGGCATGGTGATCGAGATACAGGGCTTGGATATCGACGTGGCGGGTGGCGGAGGCGGGCGGAAATGGCAACGCGAATCCTTGCGTGATAACGACTTGCAGGTGAGAAGTTATCTCATCTTAAAAGAGTTGGTCGGACTACCGCAAGAAAAGTGGCGTTTCGCCAGAATGCTCAGGCGCACCGAGCCGCTTGCTCCTTCAAGCGAAGTCTTCTGGCCAACTGTTGTCGACGGCTTGCACCAAGAGCGGGTGCCAGCGAGGGGCTGGTGGATCAGTCGACAACGCGCCCATTGCGCAGCTGGACTAGCTGGTCGGTGTGGTGGAAGAACCGATCATCATGGGACCCCACGATAAGGGTCTTTCCCTGGCGCTTCAGGTCCGGCAGTAGTTCCTCGTAGAACACCCGGCGGAAGGTCGGATCCTGGTCCGCCGCCCATTCGTCGAAGAGCATCAGCGGCCGCTGTTCGAGGAAGGCATGTACCAGCGCCAGCCGTTTGCGCTGGCCCGCCTCCAGGTGCAAGTCCAGCGGGCCGAGGTGGAAGGTCGGCTGGCCAGCGGAGTCGAGGTGCGTATAGCTGACATCGCGCAGTTCGAGCGCTTGCAAAGCGGGGAAGACACCGGTCGGCCGCTCGCTCAGCAGGTCGGGTTCGTACTGGGTGAAGTCGGCGAGCACGGCAGCGATTCGGCGGAAGGCAACCTGGGCCTGGACCGCGGCGGGCAGGCCGCTGGCCACCTGTTCGATGGGGCCGCGGACGAACAGCATGACCAGCACGAAGGCGATCAGCACGCCTTGCTCCAGCTCCAGCCGCGTTCCCAGTATCGAATTGCCCGCGGTTCCTGCCCATGGCGGTCCCATTGCCGGCCTGGCGCTAGGAGGACGCTTTGTTGCCTGGCTACTGCTGGTGGACAGCGTGCGCGCGGAGTCCGCTGAAGCCTTGCAACAGCTCCGGGAGCTGGGGCTGGGACGTCAATTGCTGCTGACCGGGGACCGCCGTGACTCCGCCGAGGCAGTGGCTGCGCAAATCGGCGTTACTCAGGTGGTGGCCGAGGCGCTACCTGAAGACAAGTTGCGCCACGTGAATGAGGAGCTGGCGACCGGCTTTCGTCCGCTGGTGGTTGGCGATGGCATCAACGACTCACTGGCGCTCAAGGCGGGCGTGGTCGGTGTGGCCATGGGGGCAGGGGGCGCCGACATCGCTTTGGCGGCGGCGGATATCGTGTTGATCAATGGCGATCTGCGGCGCCTGGGGACTTGTATTCGCCTGAGTCGCCTGTGTCGGCGCACGCTGCAGATCAACGTCATCATCGGCCTGGGCTGGACACTGGCGATTGTGCTGGCTGCCGCCTTCGGCCTGCTGGCTGCGGCGGGTGCCATGGTGACGGCACTGCTGCATAACCTCAGCACTTTACTCGTGCTGGCCAATGCCGGGCGGCTGTTGCGTTATGACGAAACGCTTTCCAACCCCAATGAATCAGCCGCGCAAGTTTGATGCAATGTCCAGTGGAGCCCGCTCACTGTGGCCTCCAACTTGCGGCGCTCGCGTGTTGCGAGTCTGGCATTACTCACTGGCATCGACCCTCGCCCCTGGTGGTATGACCTCTGTGTACGTCTCCTTCTGGCCGATTTCTGCCCCTTTCGACAGGCTGCTTCTGGTCTGGTGACCATGGTTCGCTTGCTAAGGACGGATCCTGGTCACCGTAGGCTTGCAAGTTGGATTTACTCTCGCAACTCAACGGCTTATCTCGCCAGGTTTCCAGAGAGATTCCCAGCCTCGCTGGTGATCTGGAGCAAACGCAAGCATATGGGTGTAGACGTACCAAGTAGGCGTTGACTAACGATGCGGGGATCACGCTGTCTGCGTTTCCCACCCAATGCCGCGGTGGTATTGCTGAGTCCAACGGATCCTGCGAACCGTCGAGGGGCGAGAGCCCTTTCATTAATGCTGTTGCCAGGACGCAAGAGGCGCTCTCTGACTCAGCACAGGGAGTCGTTGATGGCTTTCGCTATTTCCTTGTCTCGCGCGAATTGATTAGCAGGGCTTATATGCTCTTTAAGGATCCATTAGCTATTCGGCCGAGCCCTGATTCGCCATCATAGCAGCCATGAAAAACGCTCCCTCACTCTCCTGGCATCCGTCGCGCCACCGGACCTCGATGCTCCTCGCCAGCGCCTGCCTGGCCCTGGCGGTGGGCATACCTGGTGCCTTGGTGGCCTGGGCAGCGAGCGACACCTCGTCCGTGCCCTCCAAGGAGTTCCCCATGAAGATTCGCCTGGTCGTCGGTGAGCAGGTCGCCACTGCCACCCTGTATGACAACCCCACCGCCAAGGATTTCGCATCGCTGCTGCCGCTGTCCTTGACGTTGACCGACTACGACACCATCGAGCGCGTCTCCGATCTGCCGCGCAAGCTCTCCACGCAGGGCGCCCCCGAGGGCATGGCACCCGCGGCCGGCGAACTGACCCACTACGCCCCCTGGGGCAATCTGGCGATCTTCATCAAGCCGCGCGCCTATTCGCGCAGCCTGCTGCCGCTGGGCAAGGTCGATGAAGGCCTGTCCATCCTGTCCCGGCCCGGTCCCTACAAGGTGCGGATCGAGCGCGTCGAGCCCTAGACCCTTTCCCCGTGACAGCCAGCTGCGTGAAAGACATCCCCATCATGACCAAGACCCTCGGGACAAGCGACATCGCCACGCCGGATAGCCTGGGCGTGGGTCGTCGCACCCTGCTCAAAATGACCGCCACCGGAATCGCCGCCGTGGGTGTCGGCGCCATTGCCAGTGGTCCGGCCATGGCGCAGTCGGCCGTGAAGCTCAGCGACAGGTGGGACAAGGTGTTTCCCAGGAGCGACAAGGTCGACCACCGGAAAGTCACCTTCAAGAACCGTTATGGCATCACCCTGGCGGCCGACCTGTACCAGCCGAAGAGCGCCAGCGGCAAGCTCGCGGCGCTCGCCGTCGGCGGCCCGTTCGGCGCCGTGAAAGAGCAATCCTCGGGGTTATACGCGCAGACCATGGCCGAGCGCGGCTTCATCGCCCTGGCCTTCGACCCGTCCTACACCGGCGAAAGCAGCGGCGAGCCGCGCAACGTCGCCTCGCCGGACATCAGCGTCGAGGATTTCAGCGCCGCGGTGGACTGCCTGGGCCTGCTACCCGATGTCGACCGCGAACGGATCGGCATCATCGGCATCTGCGGCTGGGGCGGCATGGCCTTGAGCGCCGCCGCCGTGGACAAGCGCATCAGGGCCGTCGTGGCCAGCACCATGTACGACATGAGCCGCGTCATGTCCAAGGGCTACAACGACAGCGCCACCCTCGAACAGCGCACGCAGACGCTGGAGCAACTGAGCCAGCAGCGCTGGAAGGACGCGGAAAGCGGCACCCCTGCGTACCAGCCGCCCTACAACGAACTGAAGGGGGGCGAGGCACAGTTCCTGGTCGAGTACCACGACTACTACCGGACTCCGCGCGGCTATCACCCGCGCGCGGTCAACTCCGGCAACGCCTGGACGATCACCACGCCACTGCCGTTCATGAACCTGCCGATCCTCACCCACATCAAGGAGATTTCGCCGCGGCCAATCCTCCTGGTTCATGGTGAGAACGCGCATTCGCGCTACTTCAGCGAAACCGCCTACGCGGCGGCGGCAGAGCCGAAGGAACTCATGATCATTCCGGACGCCGTCCACGTGGACCTGTACGACCGGATGGACAAGATCCCGTTCGACAAGCTGACCACGTTCTTCCAGAAGAACCTGGCCGCGTCGGCATAGAGCCAGCGGGGCGTGCGAAACGCCCCTCGTGCCTGAACCCCCTGACCGCGCTGTCCCAGTGGACGGCACGGTGTTTCCTATCGAGCGACAAAAGAAAGGCATTCCATGACCACCACCGCCATCGACGCCCCCAAGGGCTCCGACACCCTTCGCGAGCACCAGGAGACGCCAACGTCCTGGAGCGGCGTCTTCGCCCTGGCCGTCTGCGCCTTCGCGCTGATCGCCTCCGAGTTCCTGCCCGTCAGCCTGCTCACGCCCATGGCGACGGACCTGCGTGTCACCGAAGGCATGACCGGCCAGGGCATTGCCATCTCCGGCGTCTTCGCTGTGCTTACCAGCCTGTTCATCTCGGCGCTGGCCGGCAGCCTCAACCGCAAGACGCTGCTGCTGGGCCTGACGTTGGCGATGGGCATATCCGGCGCGATCATCGCGCTGGCGCCGAACTACGTCATTTACATGGTTGGCCGTGCGCTGATCGGCGTAGTCGTCGGCGGCTTCTGGTCCATGTCGGCGGCCACGGCCATCCGCCTGGTGCCGACGCGCGATGTGCCGCGCGCCCTGGCCATCGTCAACGGCGGCAACGCGCTCGCCACCGTGGTGGCCGCGCCGATGGGCGCCTACCTGGGCACCGTCATCGGCTGGCGCGGTGCGTTCCTGTGCCTGGTGCCGGTGTCGCTGATCGCGCTGGCTTGGCAGTGGAAGACCTTGCCATCCATGCCGGCCGCGGTACGCGCATCCGGTATCGGCAACGTGTTCAAGGTGTTCACCCTGTTCAAGCATCCGGGTGTTGCCGTGGGCATGCTGGCGAGCAGCCTGCTGTTCATGGGGCAGTTCGGGTTGTTCACCTACGTGCGGCCCTTCCTGGAAACGGTCACGGGCGTGCATGGCTCCGCCATCTCCCTGATCCTGCTGGTGATAGGCGCGGCCGGCTTCATCGGCACCGCGCTCATCGGCCGCGTCCTGCAGCGGGGCTTCTACCAGACGCTGGTCGTCATCCCGCTGCTGATGGCCGCGACGGCCCTGGCACTGGTCGCCTTCGGCGGCTGGACCACCGTCGTCATCGCGTTGCTCGCGCTGTGGGGCCTGACCGGCACCTCGGCGCCCGTGGGCTGGTGGGCCTGGATCGCCAAGGTGTTTCCCAGGGATGCCGAGGCCGGTGGCGGCCTGTTCGTCGCCGTGGTCCAGATGTCCATCGCACTGGGCTCCACCGTTGGCGGCCTGCTGTTCGACCACAGCGGCTACCGCAGCACCTTCATCGCCAGCGCCGTGCTGCTAGCGATCTGCGCGGTGTTGACCCTCATGACCGCGCGCCAGTCCGCGGCACACGGCTGATCGATCCCACGGGACACTGCCATGAAAAAAGCCACGCTCTGATGTCTCAACGAAGACCACGGCATCAGCCAGCTCCATAGCGACGGCGACACGCCCGCCGCCCATCGCCAGACAGCCCGCACACAGGAGAAAGTCCATGACCGTCAAAGCCTACGGCGCCTATGCCAGCGATCGTCCCCTCGAACCGATCGACATCACCCGCCGTGCTCCCGGCGCCCACGACGTACAGATCGACATCGCCTATTGCGGCGTATGCCACTCGGATTTGCACCAGGTGCGCTCCGAATGGGCAGGCACGCGCTATCCCTGCGTACCGGGCCACGAGATCGTCGGCCGCGTCTCGGCCGTGGGAGCCCAGGTCTCGAACTTCAAGCCGGGCGACCTGGTCGGCGTGGGTTGCATCGTCGATAGCTGCAAGCACTGCGAGGATTGCAGCGAAGGGCTGGAAAACTACTGCGACCACATGGTCGGCACCTATAACTTCCCGACAGCCGATGCGCCGGGCCACACCCTGGGCGGCTATTCCCAGCGGATCGTGGTGCATGAGCGCTATGTGCTGCGCATCCGGCATCCCGAGGCGCAACTGGCCGCCGTGGCACCTCTGCTGTGCGCTGGCATCACCACTTATTCGCCGTTGCGCCACTGGAAGGTGGGGCCTGGCCACAAGGTCGGGGTGGTCGGTATCGGCGGGCTAGGGCACATGGGCATCAAGCTGGCGCATGCCATGGGCGCGCACGTGGTCGCGTTCACCACCTCCGACTCCAAGCGCGAGGCGGCCAGGGCCCTGGGGGCCGACGAGGTGGTGGTCTCGCGCAACCCCGGCGAGATGGCGACGCACAGCAAAAGCTTCGACTTCATCCTCAACACCGTGGCCGCACCGCACGACCTGGATGCGTTCATGGTGCTGCTCAAGCGCGACGGCAGCATGACGCTGGTAGGGGCCCCGGCCACGCCGCATCCGCCCGTCGAAGTATTCAACCTGATCATGAAGCGCCGCGGCCTGGCCGGCTCGATGATCGGCGGCATTCCCGAGACGCAGCAGATGCTGGATTTCTGCGCCGAGCACGGCATCGTCGCGGACATCGAGATGATCCGCATCGCGGAAATCGACGCGGCCTACGAACGCATGCTCAAGGGCGACGTGAAGTATCGCTTCGTCATCGACTGCGCTTCGCTCGCCGCCTGAACGCTCAATACGACCTATCCCATCGTAGCAACTCCGGGAGACACGCATGCACTACACGCACCTCGGCCGTACCGGCCTCAAAGTCAGCCGCATCGCACTGGGCACCATGAACTTCGGCGAGCTGGCCGACGAAGCCACCAGCTTCAGGATCATGGATGAGGCGCTCGGCGCCGGCATCAACCTCTTCGACACAGCCGACGTCTATGGCGGGCCGCAGTCGCCGGACATGGCCAAGGGCTTCGGCACGTCCGAGGAGATCATCGGCAACTGGCTGGCGCAGGACAAATCGCGCCGCGACAAGATCGTGCTGGCCACCAAGGTCTATCAGCCGATGGAGACCGGCCCCAACGACAAGTACCTGTCGGCCTACCATATCCGTCGTGCCTGCGAGGCGAGCCTGAAGCGCCTGAAGACCGACCATATCGACCTGTACCAGATGCACCACATCGACCGGGCAACGCCCTGGGAGGAAATCTGGCAGGCGATGGAGCAACTGATACGCGAAGGCAAGATTACCTATGTCGGCTCCAGCAACTTCGCCGGCTGGGATATCGCCACCGCACAATTGACCGCCGCTTCGCGCAACCTGCTGGGCCTGGCGTCGGAACAGAGCCTGTACAACCTCACCCAGCGCACCATCGAGCTGGAAGTGATTCCGGCGCTGCGCCACTTCGGGATAGGCCTGATCCCGTGGAGCCCGATCGGCATGGGCCTGCTGGGCGGTGTGCTGCGCAAAGTCGCCGAGGGGCGCCGGGCCACTCCGGCTCTGCAGCAGCGGATCAACAAGCTGCGCCCGCAACTGGAAGCCTACGAGGCGCTATGTGGCGAACTGGGTGAGCCACCTGCGGTCGTGGCGCTCGCCTGGTTGTTGCACAACCCGGTCGTCACTGCCGCAATCAGCGGCCCGCGCACCGTCGTACAGTTGCAGCAGAGTCTCGATGCGCTGTCCCTGAAGCTTTCGGACGAGACGCTGGCCAGGCTGGACGAGATCTGGCCGGGACCGGGTGGCGAGGCGCCAATGGCCTACGCCTGGTAGGAGCGATGTGGTTCTAGGCCTTCTTTCCCCGCGGGCGAGTGAAGCGCAGCGCGTTGACGACCAGCGAGAAGGCCGGCGAGGGCTGCCGCCGGCTGGGGTAGTACAGGTAGTACCCCGGGAAGGGGGCGCACCAGTCTTCCAGCACCCGGACCAGGCGGCCGTCTTCAATGTGGGGGGCGAATTCTTCTTCCGGTAGCCAGGCCACTCCCAACCCTGCCAAAGCGGCATCCACGATGTTGGGCGAGGTATTGAAAGTGAGCTGGCCATCGACGCGGACATTCAGCGTGTGCCCGCGTCGCTCGAATTCCCAGACATAGATCCCTCCACCGGACTGCATGCGCATATTGATGCACTTGTGGCTCATCAAGTCCCGCGGGTTGGCAGGTTCGGGATGTTCGGCGAAGTAGGCTGGAGAGGCCGCGACGGCCATGCGGATCGGCGGTCCGATGGGCATCGCGATCATGTCCTTGTCGATGGTGTCCCCCAGGCGCACGCCGGCATCGAAACGATCCGCCACTATGTCGCGGAAACCGTAGTTCACATCGAACTCCATCTTGATGTCGGGGTACTCGAGCAGCAGGGGCGTCAGCTTGGGCAGCAGCGTGGTTCGCAGGACATGATCGCCACAGGTGATGCGTACCGTACCCGCAGGCTTGTCGCGCATCTCCGTCAACTCCTCCAGCTCGGCATCGATTTCATCGAAGCGGTGGCCGATGGCCTGCAGGAGCCGCTCGCCGGCTGCCGTGGGGGAAACGCTGCGGGTGGTGCGAGTGAGCAGCCGGATCTGCAGCCGTGCCTCCAGGCCGCTGATCGCCTGGCTGAGCGCCGATTGGGTGACGCCCAGCAGGGCCGCGGCGCGGGTGAAGCTACCTTCGCGTGCGACCGTGACGAAGTAGAGGAGGTCGTTGAGGTTGCGTTTGATCATGGTCCGGCTTTCAGTGAATTGATAAGTATATCTAATATTTTATTGGCGAATTAATCAGTCGATCAATCGTCCGACCGGAGATCTTGTGCAAGGCTTCTCCAGGTCCTGGGGGAGGGGCTCTCCCTGGGCAATCCGCGTGGTCACATTCCCTGCTTTTCAATACGTGTCTTGGCTTGTGCCACGCCGAGCGTGGAGGGGAGGGCAATGCCGTTCTTGGCCGCAAGGATCTCGGCCATCACGCTCATGGCGATTTCGGCAGGGGTCTTGCTGCTTATGTAGATGCCTACCGGCGCGTACAGCCGTGCCAGCGAGAGCGAGTCCGCGGAGGCGTAGAAATGCTCTATCAGGCGCTGCCGTCGGCTCTCGGTGTTGCGGCGCGAGCCAATGGCGCCTACGTAGAAGGCGGGACCATCGAGGGCTTCCAGCAGGGCCAGGTCGTATAGCTTGGGGTCGTGGCTCAGGACCACGATGCAGGTGCGCGTGTCGGGCCGCATGGCACGGACTGCGTCATCGGGCATTTCCCTGGTGACTTGCACGCCGGTCACGGACCAGGTGTCGAGATATTCGCCATTTCCCCATCCCCGTAGGCGCGGGTGTATCGGTGGATCAGGTCGTCCTCGATGCCGCCGCCCGACACCGAGCCGACACAACGGCCATCCTCGCGCAGAGCCATCATGGACCCGACGGGGCGGAGCGAGGAGCCCCAGGTCCTGACCACTGTCGCCAGCAACAGCCGATGCCCGGCCGCAAGCCAGTCGCGGGCGGTTCGCAGGACGTGTACGTCAACACTTTCCAACTACTGTTCCCCTACCCGGCCGGCTGGACCTCGGAATAGCGACAGCAGAAGCCAGGAGCGCCGTTCTAACCCAAAGCCGCCTTCGAGGCGGTTTTCATCGCGCCGCGCTCCTCGTAGGAGCGAACTTACTGGCGTTGGCACGCGGCGCTGTTCACCCGGCTGCGGGCCGTCGTCATCCACCTCAGCGCCGGCATGACCGCCACGGTCAATATCGAGGCGGATGCCGCGCGCTGAAGGCCGTCACCAGAGTGCGAGGGTGTAGTCGATATTCACCCGCAGCTCGTTGTCGTCGCGGTGCGTGGCGCCGGGCGCGAAGTCGTTGCGGTACCAGGCCTGGCGCACACGCAAGGCCACGCCCTTGAGGCTGCCGCTCTGCACGGTGTAGGACAGTTCGAGGTCCTTCTCGCTCTCGCTCAGGCCGCTGCCGCCGAATTTCGCCAGCTCGATATTGCCGCCGCGCACATAGCGCAGCATGCCCTTTAGCCCGGGCAGGCCGGCGCCGGCGAAGTCCTGGTCGAACTTCACCTGCCAACTGCGCTCCTTGGGGTTGAGGAATTCGGAACTGAGGGTGCCCTCGGTGATCACCAGGGTTTCGGTGCCGTACAGGTATGGCATCCCGGTGGTGCCATCCAGGTGCGAGTAACCTAGCCCCAGGCTATGGCTGCCCCAGGCGTAGGTCAGCATTAGGGCCGCGTTGCGGTTGTCCACCTTGCCGCCCCTGGCCGCACCGTCCTCGCCGGTGACGAACAGGCGGAAGTCGCTCTTGAGCCGGCCCACGCCCAGCGCGCGCTCGTCGACTAAGCCGAAGTAGTCCTTGCGGTATAGCTGGTCTACCTCGGCGTGGTAGTACTTCAGCGTCAGTTGCTTCGACCAGGCGTAGTCGCCGCCGAGGAAGGTGAACCTGTCCGAGGTGGCTGCGCCGTTGAAGCGGCCGTTGGGCGCGCTGATGCGCATCTTCTCGTAGTTGGTGGCGTCGCGCAGGTTGATGCGGTCCATCCATCCGGCATGCAGGCTCAGGTCGTCGATATCCGTCGAGTGCAGATAGACGCCGCGGAAAGTCTGCGGCAGCAGGCGTGTGGGGGGCACCGAAGGCGATCGGCAGGAAGGTGCTGATGTTGCCGGCCTGCAGTTCGGTCCGCGAGATGAGCAGCTTCGCCGTCAGGCCCAGTTCGGAATAGTCGTCGGCCGGCTCGCGGGTAGCCGGGTCGAAGGGCAGCAGGCCGGTACCGGCGCGGTCCGGCGAGGAGTCCAGCTTCAGCCCGAGCATGCCCTGGGCGTCCAGGCCGAAACCTACCGGGCCTTCGGTGAAGCCCGACTTGAAGTTGAGGATGAAGCCCTGGGCCCACTCGCGGGCGACGGCCTGCGGGGTTTCGCCCAGATAGTTGCGGTCGAAGTAGTAGTTGCGCAGGACCAGGTCGGCATGGCTGTCGTCGATGAAGCCCGCGGCGCTTGCGCTGCAGGCGTAGGACAGGGGCACAGCCAGGCACAGCAGGGCGTGGGATGCCTTGTGCATGATGCTCTTCACTTTCTTGTAGTTGTACGAAGCCCTGCCGTGTTGGCGGCAGAGAATGCGCAGGGTGGGGGCGTCGATCCGGCTAGGCGGGGCGCTGGGTGATCAAGCGGAACAGCGCCAGGGCGGCGACCACGATGCCCGGCGCCGAAACCAGCAGAACGCCTGCGGAACCAGCCCCCAGGGCGAGCATCTGGCCCGCCACCAGCGGCCCGCTCATGGCGCCCAGGCGGCCGACGGCGACCGCTGCGCCGACACCGGTGGCGCGCATTCGCGCGGGGTAGAAGCAGGGCGTCAGGGCGTAGAGCACGCACTGCCCACCGGTGGCGAAGAAGCCTGCGACGAAACCGGCCAGCAGCATCGCGCCCAGGTTGTCGGCCAGGCCCAAACCGGCCAGCGCCACGAGGATGCCCAGGTACACCAACGTCGCCATGCACCAGGCCGGCAGGCGCTCCATCAGCATGCCCAGGGCCAGGGTGCCGATGGCCGCGCCTATCTGCAGGGCGAACATCACCCAACTGGCGTGGTTGGCGCTGAAACCCTTGCCGACCAGCAGGCTCGGCAACCAGTTGATGAGGATGTACACCACCATCAAGGTGAAGAAATAGCTGATCCACAACAGCCAGGTGGCGCCTTGCCCGAGCATGTCGCGATGCAGGCTGCGGCTATCCCGGGCCTGCCCCGACGGTTTGTGGAATTCGCTGGACTCAGGCAGGTACAGCGCCAGCAGCGGCAGGATCAGCAACGGCACCACGCCGCCGATGTGGAACACCAGTTGCCAGCCGCCGGAGTACCCGGCAATGCCGATGCCCGCCGCCAGCGCCCCACCCAGTGGCACGCCGCAGTACATAAGGCTTACCGCCCGGCCACGCAGATGCGCGCCAGCGGCCTCCGAGCTCAGGGCGATCAGGTTGGGCAGCGCCGCGCCCAGGCCGACGCCGGTGAACAGGCGTGCCACCAGCAGGCTTCCCAGGCCCCAGGCATGGGCGGTGGCCAGGGAGAAGATGCCGAACAAGGCCACCGAGCCGATCAGCACACGCTTGCGCCCGATGCGGTCGGCCAGCCAGCCACCGACGAGGGCGCCGGGCAGCAGGCCGAGGATGCCGGCGCTGAACACCCAGCCCATCTGCAGCCTGTCCAGGCCGAAGACGCCACCCAGCTCCGGTGCGACTATGCCGGCCGCCTGCAGGTCCACGCCCTCCAGCAAGGCGACCAGGAAGCACAGGGCTATGGTGATGGCCAACCTCGGCTGGCCGTGAACGGTTGCTCGTTCCACTGTCATGCCACTGCCCTCCCTTGGTGGGGAAGGGCAGGTGCGTCGTGCAGCGCAAGGCGATTGCTCATTGGGTTCACCCGTCTTGTTCTTGTAATGGGTAAAGCCGGCCCCGGCCGGGGCCGGCCAGGCTAGCGAGCTATTCGTCGACGATGGTGTTGCGCAGGATGCCGACGCGCTCGACCTCCACCTCGACCACGTCGCCGGGCTTCATCCACAGCGGCGGTGTGCGCTTGGCGCCGATGCCGCCCGGAGTCCCGGTCACGAAGACGTCGCCGGGGCGCAGCGGAGCCACCGTCGAGGCATAGGCGATTTGCCGCGGGATGCTGTGCAGCATCATGTCCGTGGTTGCGCGCTGCACCTCCTCGCCATTGAGTCGCGTCACCAGCGACAGCCGGGCGCCTGGCTCGATCTCGTCGGCCGTCACCATCCAGGGGCCGAAGCCGCCGGTGCGCCAGAAGTTCTTGCCGGGCGCCCATTGCGCGGTGTGCAGCTGCCAGTCGCGCACCGAGCCGTCGTTGTAGCAGGCGTAGCCGGCGATATGTTCCCAGGCGTCTTCCTCGCGGATGCGCCGGCCGCCCTTGCCGATGATGACCGCGATCTCGCCTTCGTAGTCCAGCCGGGTCGATTCCGGCGGCCGCGGGATCGCCTCGTCGTGGCCGACCTGGGAATCCGCCACGCGCAGGAAGAACATCGGCTTCTCGCTGATCTCGCGACCGGTCTCGCGGACGTGCTCGCCGTAGTTCAGGCCCGCGCACCAGATCTTGCCGGGGTTGGGGATCACGGGCAGGAAGCGTACGTCCGCCAGTTTCAGGTCCGGCGTGCGGCCCTCGATGGCTGCTGCCGCCAGGGCGATGCCATCGCCCTCCAGCAGGCTCTTGAGGTCGGCGAAGCGGCCTTCCAGCAGGCGCTGAAGATCGAATACGCCATCGCCGACTGCGACACCGAAGCTCGCCTTGCCGGCGTGTTCAAAGCTCATGAGTTTCATGGGAGTTCCCGGTTTGGTTGAGTGCAGCTCGCTGCACGGGGTTGAGGCGTTGCATGGCCGCGGCTCACGAGGCTCGCGACTGGATTGCCAGGGACGCACGGGGTTGTGTGTCGCCCTGCGGGCCGGTGCCGTACAGGCAAGCGGGCAGTGCCGGGATGAGCGCTGCCAATGCCTGGAGCGCCAACTGCTCGTCCGGCGCGCGGCTGGCGGCGGCCACGTAGCGATCGGGGCGCACCAGCAGGGTGAGGCCGCTGCCGAGCAGCGCGGCGAAGGCACCGTCGAGGTCGACGACGCCCTCGCGACGGCCGGCCGGCCGCTGGATTTCGAGCGCCGCGTCCTTCGGGAAGCGCAGGATCGCCCAGTCGGACCCCAGCACCTTGTCCAGTGCGACGCGTTCCCCGTTCGGGCGCTGTACCCGGGGCTGCGGCAGCGCGCGGCCCACCAGGTCGGCGGCCGCCCGCGGCAGATCGGAAGCCGGCGGGACTATGCAGCCTGTCGTGAAATACGGCTGCTTCAGGAATTTCATGTCGACCAACCAGCGCTTGGCCGGCGGGACTATCCCCAGGGCCACGACAGCAACGTCGCGCAAGGTGGTCAGCAGCGGATGGGTGCTCATCACCACCTTGCCGATGCGGTGCGAGAGCCGAACCATCTGTTCCACATGGGGCCGGCGCTCGGCCTGGTAGCTGTCGATCAGCGCTTCGCTGGCCTGGCCACGGACATGGGCTGCGATCTTCCAGGCGAGGTTCGCCGCGTCGCGGATGCCGGCGTTGAGCCCCTGTCCGGCGAACGGCGGCATCAGGTGGGCCGCATCGCCGGCCAGCAGCACGCGGCCGCGGCGGAAGCTCGCGGCGATCCGCTGTTGCGCCACATAGACAGCGGCGCGGCGGATGTCCGCGGCGACTATGCGCTGGTAGGGCGCGACCAGCTCGATGATGAATTCCGGGGTGGTCACCCTGGCCGGGTCATCGCCGGGCAACAGCATGAACTCGTAGCGGCAGCGGCCCTTGACGCCGGGTACCACCACGCAGGGGCGCACGCCGTTGCAGTGGAAGCGCGAGAAGCGCTCTGGCTCGCCCGGGGTGTTGAGGACGTCCACCACGATCCACTTCTCGACCTGGGTCGAGCCTTCGAGGGGGATGCCGAGCTGCGTGCGCACCGGGCTGCGGCCGCCATCGCAGGCCAGCACCCACTTCGCGCGCAGGCGCTGTGCGCCGTTGGCGTCCACCAGTTCCACCTCGGCGTGTTCCGGGTGATTGGCGACGGCCCGCACTTCGGTGTCGAAGCACAGGTCGATGCCGCCTCGCACCTGCGCCGCCTCCAGCAGCAGGGCGACGAGTATCGGCTGGTCGAACTGCGACTTGACCGGCTGGCCCAGGCGCGAATGGTGGGACGACATTTCCGCCAGCAGTTGCCCTTTGCGCCCGAAGTAGCGCGCGCCTGTGCCCACCAGCATTTCCGGCAGGAGTTTGTGCAGTACGCCGATCTCGGCCATCACCCGCAGCGATTCGTCGGTGATGCTGATGGCGCGTGGTTCGTCGGTGATGCCGGGGTTGCGCTCGGCCAGCGTCACCCGGATGCCTTGGTCCGCGAGCAGGTTGGCTGCCGTCAGGCCGACAGGACCTGCCCCGATCACCAGTACGTCGGTTTCCATGGGATTCTCCAGTAGGGTCGTGAAGCCACGCCTTGCGGCGCTTTCCTCAGGCGTTGAAGCCCTGGTGTTCACAGAGGGGGAGGTAGTCCTCGCGCAGTGGTGCGAAGACGTCGACATTGAGGGCGCGCTCGTCGCCGAGCGGCTCGGCGCAGTGGGGAACGCCTCCGGGGATGTAGAGCACGGAGGGGGCCTGTACGTCGAAGACCTCGTCGCCGACCCAGAAGCGCATGGCGCCGCACAGCACGTAGCTGAGCTGGTCGAAGGGGTGGGCGTGCGGGCCGATCGAGCGGTAGCCCGGCTCGAACCAGTTGACGGTGGTGACCGCGCCGTCGGAGCGCAGGCCGGTCCTGGCGAAGCCCGGGCGGACTTCGGTCAGCGGCAGCTGGTCCAGGCGAAACACGCGGGCGGCATTCTTCGGGGCGATATTGTTATGGGTGTGGGTCATGGTCGGGTACCGGTGGTTTCAGCGGGCTGCGCGGAAGGCTCGGCGGATGACCCGGCGGCGGATCCGCCACTGGCCGTCCTCCTGTGCGTACAGGTCCTCGTAGTCGCCGACCATCAGCGGCGTGGTGTCGACCGCATCGGCGGTCTCGCTGCGGAAGACGCTGGCGTACAGGGTTCCGCACAGCCCCTCGTCGCTCCACCACAGCCGGTGGTTGGTCTCGACGTGGCGCGATACGCGCGGCAGCTTGACGCGTTCTGCGCCCCAGGCCGCGATGGCGTCGCGGCCCACCAGGTCGCGCGGCGGCAGGCCCAGCAGCTGGCCGTCCGCCGTGTAGAGCTGATGCAGCGTGTCCGCTGCGCCGTGGTCCAGGCGGTAGGCGTGTTCCGCGGTCAGCGCCTGAATCTCCAGGCGTAGCTCCAGGCTTGGCTCCGGCCGGCCCTGCGTGCTGCTCTTCATCTCAGTTTTCCTCCACGGCAGTCATCATTCCGAAGCCCGTCATCCATTCGTCGACAGGCCAGTACCACTGGTTCGTGACCCGGTAGCGGCCGCGCGCCGACAGCGCGGCGAAGGCCGCCAGCCAGGCGCGGATCTCGTGGCCGGAGTGGCCGCCGCAGCGCTCGATCCATTCGTTGCTCCAGCGGTCGGCTTCGGTCAGGCGGCCTGAGGCCAGGGTCGCCATGACCTGGGCGTCGAACTCTGGGTTGATCGGCTGGAAGGGACTATCGCCCAGCGCATGGGCCTTGCCGGCCTCGATGACGCGCTGCTGTCGCTGCGCGCGGGCTTCGGGTGTGGGGTCGCGGCCGTCGATCAGGCGCGCGGCGACTTCAGGCGTCGCTCCTTCCAGGCGCGGAACGGGCGGGTCGTGCGACAGGCCGCCGGAGGCGACCACCAGCACCCGCCGGCCCCAGGAGGCGGCCTCGCGGCCGATGGCTTCGCCCAGCAGCCGTACCCGTTGCAGCGGGCCCAGCGGCAGTCCGACGGCGTTGACGAAGACCGGTACCAGCGGCTGCGCCGAGTGCTTGCCGAACAGGAACTCCAGCGGTTGGACGACGCCGTGGTCGACCTGCAGCCGTTCCGACTGGGCGACGTCCACGCCCGCGTCGAGCACGGCCTGGACCAGCCGGCGAGCCGCTTGGCGATCGACCGGCAGGGGCCCTGGCTCGGTTCCCCAGTCACCGACGGAGACGGCGCCGGAGCCGATGCAGAAGGCTGGCATCAGGTCGTAGAAGACGCCATTGAAATGGTCGGGGCCGAAGACCACGGTGAGTTCGGGGTCGAAGGCACGCACGAAGGCACGCATGGTGTCGAGCGCCGCTTCCACCCCGGCCAGTGTCTCCGGGCCGGGATCGTTGATCCCGAAAAGTGGTGAGTGTGACAATGCACAGAGGGCCAGTGTCATCCCGTCTCCTTGTTCTTGTTCGTTTGCAGGGCACCTGCCGCGGTGGCCTGAGGGTCGACTGCGGCTGCGTGACGGGGTGAATACTACGCATGTCAAAAAATACTAGTCAATGAAGAATATATTTTTCAATAAGTAGTAGAATCCAAAAAATGAGCACTTCACCCGATGCATCCGTCTTCGAACGAATCCGCCATGCGATCCTGGCGGGTACCTGGGCGCCCGGTCACAGGCTGGCGCCGGCAGCCTTGTCAGGGCGCTTCGACACCAGCACGCCGGTGGTGAGGGAGGCCCTCACCCGGCTGGTCGGCGAGAACCTGGTTGTGGCCAGGACTAACCATGGCTTCTTCGTGCCCAAGCTTGACCTGCGGGAGTTCCGGGATGTGACCGAACTGCGCTGCGTCACCGAGTCGCTGGCGCTGCGCCTGGCCATCGAGCGTGGCGACCTGCAGTGGGAGACGGAGCTGATCGCCGCCCACCACCGCCTGGCTCGCACGCCTCGCCGCTGCAGTAGCGATCCCGAACGGATCAGCGAGGATTGGTCAGTAGCTCACAGGGCGTTCCACCAGGCCCTGATCGTGGGCTGCCAGTGCGAGCCGATGATGCGGATCGCCAACAACCTGTCGCAGTCGACGGACCTGTACCGGCGCTGGGCCGCGCCGGCTCCGGAAACGTTGCAGCGGGACGTGGAGCGCGAGCACCGCGACATCCTCGATGCCGTTTTGCAGCGGGACGTGGAGCGGGCCTGCGAGCTGCTGCGCCATCACTACGAGGAAACCGCGCGGATCGTGCTGGCTGCGGGGCTGGTGAGCTGATGAGGCTCGAGGGAGGCTCGAAGCGGTAGATGCGTTATCGATAGGCTGATCGCGCAGGAGTGTAGGCCGGCCGCCGAAGCGTGGTTCTTCTGTACAGGCCGGTAACGCGGCGTGTTCAGGATATTCCCGGGCGCAGTCGGACACCAAGCTGCAGTCTTGGCGTGTAGTCGCAGCGTAATCCGAGCACCAAGCTTTCTCTTCGCGAGCGCCACTCTCTCCGTGCAATGACCAATGGAAGGAGCGAGTTTCGTGGTGGGGTATGCCGGTCGGGATTTGAGCGCAGCGGCCGTACCAGGCACCTGACATGACGGTTAACGTACCGTTACTGCACGGTGCCTGCCTTGCGCTAACGGCAGAATGGTGTTCAAAGCAGATATCGCAGCTAGCCGAGCCTTCCGCGGCGCTGGCAGTGCCCCAGATTTCCCTCACCCAGTAAGTCCGTGCGCCTCACCGTCGGTTGTCCCATGGTGGGCTCCATAGCTTCTGTACCGTGGACGGTAGGGATTAGGAATCATCTGATATTAGTAGGGAATTTTCCTGCGGATACTCCTGAGCCGTATCCATGGGGTGCCTCCGCGACCAGTGCATAGCACGCAGCGGCAAGCGCCATCGGCCTTTCGACGATCAATTCCAAGAATTTTGCCTCCCCCGATCAGCCGGCCTTCGCTTGCCGGTCGCAGAGACGAGTCATCGAACCCCGTGGTTGAAGAAGGTCCGCAGACCTGCCGGTCTGCGGACCCCTTGTGATCGGGAATGACGATGGCGACGCCCATCTGCATTCCCATGACTGCCGAGTTCCGAGGCCCATCATGGCTAAAACAATCGTTGTAATCGACAAGGCTACCCACGCGGCCACCCAGATCAACCAGGCTGACCTGACCCTTCGCGCACCCTCCGTCGTGAAGCTGGCACTGAGCAAGGAGCAGGTCATCAGCATGACCCGCGAAGGCAATGCCTTGGTGATCAAGACCCTGGACGGCGAGACCATCGTCATCCAGGGTTTCTTCGGGGCTCCGGGCGAGCCGAGCAGCGATCTGGTACTCGACAGCGGTGATGGCCACTACTGGGTCGCCGAGGCCAATGAAGAAGGCTCTGTCTTCTCCAGCTACAGCGAGGTCGACTCGGTCGAATCGCTGCTGGTGACGGAGGGCGGCGATCAGGGGGCGCTGCCCTGGATACTGGGTGGTCTGGCACTGGTTGCAGGGGGCGTTGCTGCCTCTAGTGGCGGCGGCGGTGGCGGTCATCATGGCGGCAGCGGGCTCCAGGCGCCTACTGTCGACTTGCAGGCTAGCGATACGGGCGGGCTGATCGTCAGTGGTACCACCAGCCCCGGTGCCAGCGTTACCGTGACCTTCCCAGATGGTTCCAGCACGACTGTGGTCGCCGACGCCAACGGTAACTACCAGGCCTCTTCTTCCTTACCGCAGACCAGCGGTGGCGTGGACATTCACGTCGAAGATGGTAAGGGCAACAGCAGCGACGCCCACGTCGACTACACCGACACTACTGCGCCGAGCGCACCCAGCGTCGAGGTGACCACCAATGCCGATGGCAGCGTGACCGTCAGCGGCAGCGCCGAGCCGGGTAGTACCGTGACCGTTACCTACCCCGACGGCAGTACCGGCAGCGTTGTTGTCGGCGAAGATGGCGGCTACAGCCTGACATCACCGCCCGACCAACCTTCGGGCGATCTGACCGCCAGCGCCACCGACAATGCCGGCAACACCAGCCCTGGCACCCAGTTGCCGTACGTTGATACCACTCCACCTGGGGCGCCGAGCATTGGCGTCACCGAGAACTCCGATGGCGGGCTCACCATCAGCGGCAGTGCCGAAGCCGGCAGCATCGTCACCGTCACCTTCCCGGACGGCTCGGTGGGTAACGTCATGGCTGACGGCAACGGCCACTACAGCATCACCACCCACGTGCCTCAGGCCAGTGGTGAAGTCAGTGCCACCGCCACCGACGTATACGGCAATACCGGCGAGCCCGGCAGACTGGCATACATCGATAGCACCCCGCCGGATGCTCCTCTGCTCGATCCGCTGATCACGCTGGGTGATGGTTCTGTCACCGTTTGCGGTAGCGCAGAACCTGGATGCACCGTCATCGTAACCTTCCCGGACGGCTCTACCGGCACCACGGTCGCCGACGCGAACGGAGCCTTCTCAGTGACCTCCGCCAGTCCGCAGCCCAACGGTGAGGTCAGCGCGGCGGCCACCGACCTGGATGGCAACACCGGCCCGGCCGCCACTGATACCTTCGCCGACACCACCGCGCCCGATGCTCCGGTGCTGGGCCCGATCGTCACCAACGACGATGGCAGTATCACCATCGGCGGCAGCGCCGAGCCGGGTAGTACCGTGACCGTCACTTACCCGGATGGCACTACCGGCTCCGTGGTGGTCGGTGAGGACGGTAGCTTCACCCTCACTTCGCCGGAGAACCAACCTACCGGCGAAATCAGCGTCAACGCCACCGACGAAGCCGGCAATACCGGCGCCTCGGTGGTCGAGAGTTACACCGACACCACTGCACCGGATGCGCCGAGCGCCAACGTCACGGCTAATCCCGACGGCGGCCTGACCGTGAGCGGCAGCGCCGAGCCGGGCACGACCGTCACCGTCACCTTCCCGGATGGCAGCACCGCCACGGCCACAGCCGGCGGCGACGGCAGTTACGAAATCACCACCCATGTTCCGCAAACCAGCGGCGACGTCAGCGCCACCGCGACTGATGCGGCTGGCAATATCGGTGAGTCGACCACCGTCGCCTACACCGACAGCACCGCGCCGGAGGCTCCGGTGCTGGGTCCTATCGTCACCAACGACGATGGCAGCGTCACCGTCGGCGGTAGCGCCGAGCCCGGCAGCACCGTCACCGTCACCTACCCGGATGGCTCGACCGGTTCCGTAGTGGCAGGAGAAGACGGCTCCTGGTCGATTACCTCGCCGGAGAATCAGCCCAGCGGCGAAGTCAGCGTCAACGCCACCGACGAAGCCGGCAACACCGGCGCGTCGGTGACCGAGAACTACGCGGATACCACCGCTCCGGACGCCCCGAGCATCAACGTCACGGCCAATGCCGATGGCGGCCTGACCGTGTCTGGCAGCGCCGAGCCAGGCACGACCGTTACCGTGACCTTCCCGGATGGCTCGACCGGTACCGTTACCGCCGGCGATAACGGCGAGTACAGCGTCACTACGAGCGTGCCGCAGACCAGCGGTGATGTCAGAGCAGCAGCGACCGACGCGGCCGGCAACACCGGTGAGTCGACTACCTTCATCTATACGGACAGCACTGCCCCCGAAGCTCCGGTACTTAATCCAGTTGTCACCAACGAAGACGGCAGCGTCACCGTCGGCGGCAGCGCCGAGCCGGGCAGTACCGTCACCGTGACCTACCCGGATGGATCTACCGGCAACGTAGTCGTCGGTGAAGACGGCTCCTGGTCGATCACCTCGCCGGAAAACCAGCCCACCGGCGAAATCAGCGTCAACGCCACCGACGAAGCGGGTAATACCGGCGCCTCGGTGACGGAGAACTATGCCGATACCACCGCGCCTGGAGCGCCGAGTGTCTCCGTCATTCCGAACGCCGATGGCGGCCTCACCGTGAGCGGCAGTGCAGAGGCGGGCAGCACGGTTACCGTCACCTTCCCGGATGGCTCGACCTCCACTGCTACGGCGGGTAGCGACGGAAGCTACAGCGTGACTACAACGGTTCCGCAAACCACGGGCGACGTCAGCGCCAGCGCGACCGACGCCGCCGGCAACACCGGCGATGCCACGACTCAGAGTTACACCGACAGCACCGCGCCCGAGGCTCCGGTACTCGACCCGATCGTTACCAACGAAGACGGCAGCGTCACCGTCGGCGGCAGCGCCGAGCCGGGCAGCACCGTGACCGTGACCTACCCGGATGGCACTACCGGCTCCGTGGTGGTCGGTGAGGACGGCAGCTTCACTCTCACTTCGCCGGAGAACCAGCCCACTGGCGAAATCAGCGTCAACGCCACCGACGAAGCGGGCAATACCGGCGCCTCGGTGACCGAGAACTACGCCGACACCACCGCCCCGGACGCCCCGAGCGTCAACGTCACGGCCAATGCCGATGGCGGCCTGACCGTGAGTGGCAGCGCAGAGGCGGGCAGCACGGTTACCGTCACCTTCCCGGATGGCTCGACCTCCACGGCCACAGCCGGCAGCGACGGCAGTTACGAAATCACCACCCACGCTCCGCAAACCAGCGGCGACGTCAGCGCCACCGCGACTGATGCGGCTGGCAATATCGGTGACTCGACCACCCTCGCCTACATCGACAGCACCGCGCCGGGGGCTCCGGTTCTGGACCCGATCGTCACCAACGAAGACGGCAGTATCACCATCGGCGGAAGCGCCGAGCCGGGCAGCACCGTTGCCGTCACCTACCCGGACGGCACCACCGGTTCCGTGGTAGCGGGGGAGGACGGCTCCTGGTCGATCACCTCGCCGGAAAACCAGCCCACCGGCGAAGTCAGCGTCAACGCCACGGATGAAGCCGGCAACACCGGCGCCTCGGTGACCGAGAGCTACACTGATACCACCGCGCCCGATGCGCCTAGCATCAACGTCACGGCCAATACCGATGGCGGCCTGACCGTGACCGGCAGTGCCGAGCCGGGTACGACCGTCACCGTCACCTTCCCGGATGGCAGCACCGCCACGGCCACAGCCGGCGGCGACGGTAGTTACGAAATCACCACCCATGTCCCGCAAACCAGCGGCGACGTCAGCGCCACCGCGACTGATGCGGCTGGCAACACCGGTGACGCCACCACCCAGAACTACATCGATAGCACTGCGCCTGAGGCTCCGGTGCTGGACCCGATCGTCACCAACGATGACGGCAGCGTCACCGTCGGCGGCAGCGCCGAGCCCGGCAGCACCGTCACCGTCACTTATCCGGATGGCAGTAATGGCACTGTCGTGGCAGGTGAGGACGGCAGCTTCAGCATCACCTCGCCGGCCCACCAGCCGAGCGGCGACGTGAGCGCCAGTGCCACCGACGAGGCCGGCAATACTGGCCCGTCGGCCACTGGCGAGTTTGCCGACACCACCGCGCCGGAGGCGCCGAGCGTCAACGTTACCGCCAATACCGACGGCGGACTGACCGTGAGCGGTACGGCAGAGGCCGGCAGCACCGTTACCGTGACCTTCCCGGATGGCTCCACCGGTACCGCTACGGCCGGCAGTGACGGCAGCTACAGCGTGACTACCACTGTTCCGCAAACCTCGGGCGACGTGAGCGCGACCGCTACCGACGGCGCTGGCAATACCGGCGATGCCACCACCCAGAGCTATATCGACAGCACCGCACCGGAAGCACCGGTACTCGATCCGATCGTCACCAACGAAGATGGCAGCATCACCATCGGTGGTTCGGCAGAGCCGGGCAGCACGGTGACCGTCACCTATCCCGATGGCAGCACTGGCTCCGTGGTGGTGGGTGAGGATGGTTCCTGGTCGATCACCTCGCCTGAGGATCAGCCCGCCGGCGAAGTCAGCGTCAATGCCACGGATGAAGCCGGCAACACCGGCGCCTCGGTGACCGAGAACTACACCGACACCACCGCGCCGGACGCCCCGAGCGTCAATGTCACGGCCAATGCCGATGGCGGCCTGACCGTGATTGGCAGTGCCGAACCAGGCACGACCGTCACCGTGACCTTCCCGGATGGCACTACCGGCACGGCGACTGCCGGCTCCGATGGCGGCTACAGCGTTACCACCCACGTGCCGCAGACTTCCGGTGACGTCAGCGCCACCGCGACTGACGCCGCTGGCAACACTGGCGATGCCACGACTCAGAGCTACACCGACAGCACCGCTCCAGAGGCCCCGGTACTCGATCCGGTCGTCACCAACGACGATGGCAGCATCACCATCGGTGGTTCGGCAGAGCCGGGCAGCACGGTGACCGTCACCTATCCCGATGGCAGCGCTGGCTCCGTGGTGGCCGGTGAGGATGGCCGCTTCAGCATCACCTCGCCGGAAAACCAGCCCACCGGCGAAATCAGCGTCAATGCCACGGATGAAGCCGGCAACACCGGCGCTTCGGTGACCGAGAACTACGCGGACACCACCGCGCCGGATGCACCGAGCGTGAATGTCAGCGCCAATGCCGACGGTGGCCTGACCGTGACTGGCACGGCGGAAGCCGGCAGCATGGTGACCGTGACCTTCCCGGATGGCTCCACCGGTACCGCCACGACCGGCAGTGACGGCAGCTTCAGCGTGACTACCACGGTTCCGCAAACCAGCGGCGACGTCAGTGCTACCGCGACCGATGCCGCCGGCAATACCGGCGACGCCACCACTCAGGCCTACACCGACAACACCGCACCACAAGCGCCGGTACTCGACCCGATCGTCACCAATGAAGACGGCAGCATCACCCTCGGCGGCAGTGCCGAACCGGGCAGCACCGTGACCGTCACTTATCCCGACGGTAGCACTGGCAGTGTCGTGGCGGGTGAGGACGGCAGCTTCAGCATCACCTCGCCGGAAAACCAGCCCACCGGCGAAATCAGCGTCAATGCCACGGATGAAGCCGGCAACACCGGCGCGTCGGTGACCGAGAACTACACCGACACCACCGCACCGGACGCCCCGAGCGTCAATGTCACGGCGAATGCCGATGGCGGCCTGACCGTGACTGGCAGCGCCGAACCGGGCACGACCGTCACCGTGACCTTCCCGGATGGCAGCACCGCTACCGCCACCGCCGGCGATAACGGCGAGTACAGCGTCACCACCCATGTGCCGCAAACCACCGGTGACGTCAGCGTCAGTGCGAGCGACGCCGCCGGCAACAACGGCGACTCGACCACCGTCACCTATACCGACAGCACTGCCCCCGAAGCGCCGGCCCTCGGCCCGATCGTCACCAACGAAGACGGCAGCATCACCCTCACCGGCAGCGCCGAACCGGGCAGCACCGTTACCGTCACCTATCCGGATGGCAGCACCGGTTCTGTGGTAGTGGGAGAAGACGGCAGCTTCACCCTGACTTCGCCGGAGAACCAACCCACCGGCGAAGTCAGCGCCGAAGCCACCGATGAAGCGGGCAACACCAGTGCCTCGGTGACCGAGAGCTACACCGACACCACCGCACCGGATGCGCCGAGCGTCAACGTCACGGCCAATGCCGACGGCGGCCTGACCGTGACTGGCATGGCGGAAGCCGGCAGCATGGTGACCGTGACCTTCCCGGATGGCACCACCGGTACGGCGACTGCCGGCTCCGATGGCAGCTACAGCGTGACCACCACGGTTCCGCAGACTACCGGTGAGGTCAGTGCGACTGCCACCGACGCCGCCGGCAACACGGGCGATGCCACTGTCCAGAGCTACACCGACAGCACCGCTCCGCTGGCGCCGGTCCTCGACCCGCTGGTGACCAACGAGGATGGCAGTGTCACCATCGGCGGCTTGGCAGAGCCGGGCAGCACCGTGACCGTCACCTATCCGGACGGAACCACCGGCAGCGTGGTGGCCGGTGAGGATGGCAGCTTCACCCTCACATCCCCCGCCGGCCAGCCCAGTGGTGATGTCACCGCCAAGGCCACCGACGAAGCCGGCAATACCGGCCCATCGGCCACCGGCGAGTTCGCCGATACCACCGCGCCGGATGCACCGAGCGTCACCGTCACCGCCAATGCCGACGGTGGCCTGACCGTCAGCGGTAGCGCGGAGGCTGGCAGCACCGTCACTGTGACCTTCCCGGACGGCAGCATCGGTACGGCAATCGCCGGCTCCGATGGTGGCTACAGCATCACCACCCAGGTGCCGCAGACTTCCGGTGACGTCAGCGCCACCGCGACTGACGCCGCTGGCAACACGGGCGATGCCACCACCCAGACCTACACCGACAGCACCGCGCCGCAAGCGCCGGTCCTCGATCCGGTCATCACCAACGAAGACGGCAGTATTACCGTCGGCGGCAGCGCCGAGCCGGGCAGCACCGTCGTCGTGACTTATCCGGACGGAACCACCGGTTCCGTGGTCGCGGGGGAGGACGGCTCCTGGTCGGTCACCTCGCCGGCCAACCAGCCCAGCGGTGAGATCAGCGTCAACGCCACCGACGAGGCCGGCAATATCGGCGCCTCGACGACCGAGGACTACACCGACACCACCGCGCCGGAGGCTCCGAGCGTCAACGTCACGGCCAATGCCGATGGCGGCCTGACCGTCAGCGGCAGCGCGGAGGCGGGCAGCACCGTGACGGTGACCTTCCCGGATGGCAGCACCGGCACAGCGACCGCGGGCGCCGATGGCAGCTACAGCCTCACCACGAACGTGCCGCAAACCAGCGGCGACGTGACCGCCAGCGCCAGCGACGCGGCTGGCAACGTGGGTGACAGCACCACCGTGGGCTACACCGACACCGCCGCTCCGCAGTCGCCGAGCCTGACGGTCAGCGCCAACGACGACGGCGGCCTGACTGTCAGTGGCAGCGCGGAGGCGGGTAGCACCGTCACCGTGACCTTCCCGGATGGTTCGACTGCCTCGGTGACCGCCGGCAGCGACGGCAGCTATGAAGTCACCACCCACGTACCGCAAACCAGCGGCGACGTCAGCGCCAGCGCCACCGATGCCGCTGGCAACGCCGGCGCGCCTACGGTCGAGAGCTACACCGACACCCAGGGCCCGCTGGCACCGAGCGTAAACGTGACGGCGAATGCCGACGGCGGCCTGACGGTTGCCGGCAGCGCCGAACCGGGCAGCAGCGTGACCGTGACCTTCCCCGATGGCAGCACCGCGACCGCCACTGCCGGCAGCGACGGCAGCTACAGCGTCACCACCACGACTCCGCAAACCACGGGTGAAGTCAGCGCCAGCGCGACCGACGCCGCCGGCAATACTGGCGACTCGGCCACCGCGGACTACACCGACAGCGGCGCACCGCTGGCGCCGAGCGTGAATGTCAGCGCCAATCCCGACGGCGGCCTGACCGTCAGCGGCAGCGCGGAGGCGGGCAGCACCGTGACGGTGACCTTCCCGGATGGCAGCACCGGCACAGCGACCGCGGGCACCGATGGCAGCTACAGCGTCACCACCCACGTACCGCAAACCAGCGGTGACGTCAGCGCCAGCGCCACTGATGCCGCTGGCAACGCCGGCGCGTCGACGGTCGAGTCCTACACCGACAACACCGCGCCACTGGCACCGGAACTGGACCCGCTGGTGACCAACGGTGATGGCAGCGTCACCCTCACCGGCAGCGCCGAAGCGGGCAGTACCGTGACAGTGACCTTCCCGGACGGCTCGACCGACACCGTGGTCGCAGGCAGCGATGGCGCCTTCAGCATCACCTCGCCGGCGGGACAACCTACCGGTGATGTCACGGCCAATGCCACCGATGCCGCTGGTAATACCGGTCCGTCGGTCACCGGCGAGTTCGCCGATACCACCGCACCCGATGCACCCAGTGTGAACGTCATAGCCAATGCCGATGGCGGCCTGACCGTCAGCGGTAGCGCGGAGGCGGGCAGCACCGTCACCGTGACCTTCCCGGATGGCAGCAGCACCACCACGACCGCGGGCAGCGACGGTGCCTACAGCGTCACCACAACGGTGCCGCAGACCACGGGTGAAGTCAGCGCGACCGCGACTGACAGCGCCGGCAATACCGGCGATGCCGCCACCGTGGATTACACCGACAGCGGAGCGCCGCAATCGCCGAGCGTCAACGTCAGCGCCAACCCCGATGGCGGCCTGACCGTGACCGGTATGGCAGAGGCGGGCAGCACCGTTACCGTGACCTTCCCGGATGGCAGCACCGGCACAGCGACCGCTGGTTCCGATGGTAGCTACAGCATCACCACCACGGTGCCGCAAACCAGTGGCGAAGTCAGCGCGACGGCTACCGATGCCGCCGGCAACACTGGCGACGCCGCCACGGTGGACTACACAGACAGCAGCGCACCGCTGGCGCCGAGCGTAAGCGTCAGCGCCAACCCCGATGGCGGCCTGACCGTGACCGGTACGGCAGAAGCGGGCAGTACCGTCACCGTGACCTTCCCGGATGGCAGCAGCGGCACCGCGACTGCAGGCTCTGACGGTGGCTACAGCGTCACCACCACGGTTCCACAAACCAGCGGCGAAGTCAGCGCGACGGCTACCGATGCCGCCGGCAACACTGGCGACTCGGCCACCGCGGACTACACCGACAGCGGCGCACCGCTGGCGCCGAGCGTGAACGTCAGCGCCAATGCCGACGGTGGTCTGACCGTGACCGGTACCGCGGAGGCGGGCAGCACGGTCACCGTGACCTTCCCGGATGGCTCCAGTGGCACGGCAACCGCCGGTTCCGACGGCAGCTATAGCGTCACCACCCACGTGCCGCAAACCAGCGGCGAGGTCAGCGCCAGCGCCACCGATGCCGCTGGCAATGCCGGCGCATCGACGGTCGAGTCCTACATCGATGGCACCGCACCTTTGGCGCCGGTACTCGATCCGCTGGTGAACAATGCCGACGGCAGCGTCACCGTCAGCGGCAGCGCCGAAGCGGGCAGCACCGTCACCGTCACCTATCCGGATGGCAGTGAGGTGAGTGTGATCGTTGGTACCGATGGCCACTTCAGCGTTACCTCTCCGGTCGGCCAGCCCAGCGGCGAGGTCAGTGCCAGCGCCAGCGATGCCGCCGGCAACAATGGTCCATCGGCCAGCGCCACCTTCACCGACACCACTGCGCCGGATGCACCGAGCGTGAATGTCACGGCGAACGCCGATGGCGGCCTGACCGTAACCGGTACAGCCGAAGCGGGCAGCACGGTCACCGTGACCTTCCCGGATGGCACCAGCGGCACGGGAGTCGCCGGTACCGACGGCAGCTACAGCGTCACCACCCACGTGCCGCAGACCACGGGTGAAGTCAGCGCGATGGCGACCGACGCCGCCGGCAATGACGGATCGGTCACCAACGCCACTTACACGGACACCAGCCTGCCCCAGGCGCCGGTGCTCGACCCGCTGGTGAACAATGCCGATGGCAGTGTCACCGTCAGCGGAAGCGCCGAAGCGGGCAGTACCGTTACCGTTACTTACCCGGATGGCACCACTGGATCGGCAACCGCCGGTACCGATGGCCGCTTCAGTGTCACCTCGCCGGAGGGCCAGCCCAGCGGTGAAGTCAGCGCCAGCGCCACTGACCTGGCGGGTAACGCCGGTCCGGCCGCCACTGCGGACTTCACTGACACCACAGCACCGGACGCGCCGAGCGTAAACATCACGGTCAACGCCGATGGCGGTCTGACAGTGAGCGGCAATGCGGAAGCGGGCAGCACCGTTACCGTGACCTTCCCGGACGGCAGCACTGGAACCGCGACCGCTGGTTCCGACGGCGGCTACAGCGTCACCACCCATGTCCCGCAGAGCACTGGCGAGGTCAGCGCCCATGCCACTGACGAGGCCGGCAACATCGGTGCGTCCGCTTCCGCGGATTACGCCGACAGCACCGCGCCCCTGGCGCCCAGCGTGCTGGTCAATGCCAATGCCGACGGTACCCTGGTGGTCAGCGGCAGCGCCGAGGCCGGCAGCCAGGTCAGCGTGACCTTCCCCGACGGTACGACGCAGACGGTCACCGCCAGCGCCGCGGGCAGTTACAGCGTCACCAGCGCCACTGCCCAGGGCAGCGGCGAGGTCAGCGCCGTGGCCACCGACGCCGACGGCAACAGCAGCGACAGCGGCAGCGCGCACTATGCGCTGGCGACCGTCAGCGGCATCTCCGAAGACAACGGCCTGGATGCCGGCGACTTCATCACCAACGACAACACCCTGGTGGTCAGCGCCACCGTGGACGGCCAGCTCAATGCCGGCGACAAGGTGCAGATCTCCATCGACGGCGGCCAGACCTGGCACGATGCCGTGGACCAGGGCAACGGCACCTATGTCTTCGACAACAGCGGCACGTTCATGGATGACGGCGACTACGTATTCATGGCCCGAGTGGTCGGCAGCGAAGGCAACGTCAGCCTGGCCGACAGTCAGGCGGTACAGATCGACACCCAGGGACCGTCCGCCAGCCTGACCATCAGCTTCGATGGCATCAGCGACGACAACGGCTACCTCGGCAACGACTTCGTCACCAATGACAACACCCTGCTGTTCAGCGGTCATCTGAGCCAGGCCCTGGCGGCCGACGAAGGGGTGGAAATCAGCCTCGATGGTGGCCAGACCTGGCAGCGCGTCGAGGTCAACGGCACCGATTGGCGCTTCGACAACACCGGTCGGGTGCTGGACGACGCGGAGTATGACGTGCAGGTGCGGGTGGTCGACGATGCCGGCAACGTCGGCAACAGCGCCAGCCACACTGTGGTCGTCGACACCGACGGCCCGAGTGCCGACAAGACCATCACCCTTGACGCCATCAGCGAAGATAACGGCGCCCAGGGCAATGACTTCATCACCAACGACAACACCCTGGTGTTCTCCGGCAAGCTGGGCGTTGCGCTCGGTGCCGGCGAAGGGGTGGAGATCAGCCTGGATGGCGGCCAGACCTGGCAGCGCGCCGAGGTCGATGGCACCGACTGGAGCTTCGACAACCGTGGCCAGGTGATCGCCGATGGCAGCTACACGGTGGTGGTGCGGGTGGTGGACGACGCCGGCAACATCGGCCAGAGCGCCCAGCACGGCCTGAGCATCGATACCCTGGCGCCGACCTTCACCAGCTTCGTGCTCGACCTGGATACCGCCAGCGACAACGGCAGCAGCAGCACCGACAACAGGACCAGTGTGATTACCCCGACCTTCACGGGGACCCTCGTCGGCTTGGCAACTTCTGACGCCGCCGAGGCTGCGGCGGGCAAGATCACCGTCATGCTGTTCGACGACAAGGATGGCGATGGGATCTACGGCGAGGGCGATGTGATATACGCCGAAGGCCTGACGCTGACGATGAACGGCAACGACGGTACCTTCAATGTGACATTGCCGTCGTTGTATCTGAATGACACTAACGGTTAGTAACCTGTAAGCCATTGATTTATAAATAAATTATTCATCTAACAGTTTTCAATATTTTAGCATTGACGATTACCGTCTAGGTGATGCGCTCGAACGAGTGAAAGCTAGCGCAATGTTTCTACAGGTGGGTAAGCAGACGCCTGGCAACCCACGTTCCTGACAAGGCATGCTTCACCGTCCCTAGAGAAATGCCCACCCAAACAACGTTCACATATGCAGGCGCCTCGAAATCGGCTTCAATAGCATTGATGGCTCAATGCTACCCGCGCTGGAAGTAAAAAGAACAGTCACACTCAAAAGCTTGCAACTCTTAAATGGATGATTTGAAGTGAATAAGACTTACCCAAAAGGATCGGAATGGCGCAAGTGGGATCTTCATGTGCATACTCCTGCCTCTGTGCTCAGGAGTGAATTTGGCCAAGACTGGGACAGATATGTAACTGAACTTTTCACGCGAGCCATTGCAGCCGGAGTTAGCGCAATTGGAGTTACCGATTATTATCTGCCAGAGGGGTACAAGATTCTTAGACGGGATTATTTAGATAACCCTGAAAAGATGAAAGAACTCTTTGATGCCGAAACCCTCCTTGCAATTAACGAAATAAAAATATTTCCCAATATAGAGTTCCGAATTAACAAATTGGTTATTGGTAAAGAAGCCGATCTTTCCTGGAATCGGAAGGTGAACTACCACGTTCTACTGTCCGATGAAATACCTGTAGAAAAAATTGAAAGCGATTTCATTTCGCAAATCCAAATTTTTTTCAATGCTACCGTCGGCAGCCAAATTGAGCGTCGTCCACTGACAAGATCTAATCTTGAAGAACTCGGTCAGCGTTTGATTGCGGAACACCCGCCATTCGCAACAAGTGGCAGCGCATTATTCGTTGGGATGATGTGCGCATCTGTAGATGAAGACGAAATATCAAGACTTCTTAATCAGAATGCTTTTTTTAAGGATAGGCATCTGACAGCTCTTCCGTGCGACGAAGACCTTAGCGATGTCAACTGGAACTCACAAGGACACAATTTACGCAAAAACCTTATAAAACAGGCGCACTTCATATTTTCTTCAAACCAAAAAACGGCAGCATTTTTTCTTGGAGGTAAAGAAAAAGCTTCCTTCATAAAAGAGTTTGGAGCAATTAAAGCTTGTTTATGGGGTTCCGACGCACACAAATTGGAGGAGCTATTCAACCCCGCAAAAAATAGACATACATGGGTCAAGGGTGATTTAACTTTTTCAGGCTTAAAACAGGTGATTTACGATCCTAGCTCAAGGGTTGCGATACAAGAGCTCTCACCACAGCAAAAAAGCCCCTACCAGACCATTGAAAAAGTACGCTTCTTAAACAATGGGCAGCAGAAGCTATTTAGCGAAAAATGGCAAGTGCTCAATCCGGATCTGAATACGATCATTGGAGGGAAATCTTCCGGAAAATCTTTACTGCTCTATCATATTGCCAGAGCGGTAAATGCAGAAGAAGTTGATAGTAAAATGCAGTTAGCTAAGGCTTCGACTTACACGGGACTACCTTCTCTCGACTTTGAAGCGTGCTGGTCTAACGGCGATATAAGTCGACTTTCAGAAATCTCAGAAAAAAAACCTATCACATACATACCTCAGCTCTATATTAATCATCTGGCCGAGGAAGATGGAAGATCCCAACTCAACGCGCTAGTGCAAGACATACTTCTACAAAACTCAACATTTCAACAATTTTCTGAAACTCAAGAAAGAAGAATAGTTACAACCAACAAGGATATAAATCAGAAGATCGAATCTTTTTTTGAGCTTAGAGCTAAGTACGGCTCTCTAAACAAGGAGGCAGAAGCTATTGGAACCCGACCGGCTATTACGGCTGAGATTGAAAGATTGCAGAGTGAAATTAAAACTTTGCGCGAAAAATCCGGCTTCTCCGATTTAGAGGAACAAAAATACAAGCGTCTTTCGACTCGTAAATCAAGCCTTGAAAAGCGGGAAGCTATTATTTCAAAAATTGAGATTGGGAGTCAGCAGATAGCCGCGTCTATCACAAGTAGATTTAATGCTCAAATCGAAACCCTTAAAGACTTGATACTTGCTGATATAGATTTACCAAGCGAGTCAACCTTTACGAGCAACGCTCTTAACTCTTTAGAGCGAAAGCTTTTGAACGCAGTTGAAAATTTCAAACAAGAACTATCTCGCAGCATTCAAAACACACCAATACTAAATATAAAAATAGCAACTGAATCGAGCGAAATCGACAGGACACTTCAGCCCCTTTTAATTAAAATCACCGACCAAGCAACACTTGATCTTGCAACCAAAAAACTAAAAGCAGAGGAAGGAAAGCTAAAACAGTTGGATGATATTGCCGAAAAACAAACATCAATCAAAACACAAGGGTTAGATTGCAAGCAAGAGCTAAGCGATCTATACACCCAACTTATACAAATCTATTACGATTATGCTAAAGAAACCTCAAAGCCGGACTATCAATTTGAAGAAGACATTTCGGTATCAGCAGAAGTCCTGCTGAATGAGGATAAATTCAACGAGTTTTCCCTGTTATTTGATCGGCGCGGCAACATGAGCAATTTGTTAGGTGATCTTATACTACCCACGGGCGAGCTAAATTTTAATATCGAAACTCATGCAGAGCGTATCGCAAGCACACACTCGATCTATATAAAAAAAATCAACATTCCTGCAATTCGCAAAGGCATAGAAGATATTGAAGTAATTAGAAAGCTGTATAGCAACTGCTTCTATATCAACTATGTTGTTCACTATAAAAGCGATGACATTGCGACCATGTCACCAGGCAAGCGCGGATTGGTGCTATTAAATTTGATTTTGCACTTAAGCAACGCATCACACCCAATTCTTATCGATCAACCAGAGGACAACTTAGACAACAGAACTATTTACGACCAGCTGAAGGATTTCATCAGACAGAAAAAAAGAAAACGTCAAATAATTATGGTCACTCACAATGCGAACCTAGTGGTAGCAGCTGATGCGGAGTGCATAATCGTAGCGAACCAAGCAGGCCAACAATCGGATACTGCTGTAGACAACTATCGATTCGATTATTTCAGTGGAAGCTTAGAGTGCTCTTATGAGGCACCGCTGATAGGCGGCCCATTGAGATCTCAGGGCATCCGCCAGCATGTATGCGAGATCCTTGAAGGCGGAGTTACGGCCTTCAAGGAACGAGAACTCAAATATGGTTTTAAAATCTAGACCTTATCAAACAAGGACGTGAAACGTTTGTCTTTAGTCTTGTCTGGTAATGGGTCTGGGCAAAAAGAAAAGAGGGGAAACGCTCTCAATCAGGGGCCTTTTCGTTATTGGCCCCTGACTTCGGTACAAAGACGACAACTTTACCGTCAACGACACCCTTGAAGTGGGCCATTTCAAGTATCAAAACCTGGTTTACAGATGCCAATCGGGCGAGCTCCTCCAGAAGCTGCTCGTTTTCCGCACGAAGGGCACGATTTTTCTCCTTCTCAACCATCAGCGCCTGATGTTTCGAATCACGCTGGGCGCGCACTGACTTGCCCATGAGTGTGCGAATTCTCTCCGCCACCGCTGGGTACGTGTTGTGAATGAGGCCAGGTGTAACGCCTGCTGCTCGGGCAACCGAAGCGATGGAAATCTTCTCGTTACCTTCGACAAGGCCATCAATGACTTTATCAAGGGCATCTAGTGTTTTTGACCGCGAACGGCCAGGGGACTGCCCCTCAGTCGGCTTAATCGCCATTCCCAGCCTCGTTGGTATCGTCATTGATGGGAGATAGACCTAAGCTTGTGATGACATCCAGTGCGACCTGCATGTCGCGCTCTGCTCGCTGCCTAACAGCAGGGCCTGCATCCACGATTTTGATCAGCTCCTGCTGTTGGCTGTAAATGTCCTGCCACGTGCCAGCGAAAAACTCATCAATCACCGAGCTTTTGCATCCTGGGCAGCGTGTTGCTTCGTATAACCCAGCTCCACCGCAGCCCCGCTCCGTCGCAATGCACCAGCCGTGGCCAGTAGCACGAATGTTGGCATGTGGGGCCGTTTGGGCAAGTAGAGCGGCCCTATCTTTGATCGGAATAGCCCGCATCTCCACGATCTTTTCGCCGGCCCCGCCAGCCAATGGCTGATCGTCGAGCCATGACTCGATCAGGTCGATTTTGAATTCGGTCATTTGCTGGAAGATTTCGTCAAAAAGGCTTAGATCTTGTTGCGGATTCGATGCATAGAGCTGAGTCATGCTCATGCTGGTATGTTTGAACTGCCATTTTAAATAGATCAGGGAGGTGCGGCCCATACGGGATTCTACAAAGCATCGAGCATAAGTTCGTCTACATTGGTGCGTCCTCAGTGGCCAAGTGCTCCCAGCAGCTTTGGCTAACCGATCAAATGCATAATTTGATGCCTGCCCGCTAAGGGCCTCCACATATTGATCCTGAATTCTTCCACCCGGAGCATGCCGTCCAAGAAATAGCTTTTTCGAGTCCCTTCGCGCCTTTTCCAGCCGGAGCAAATGTTCAGCGGGGTCATCTGGATTGGTAACCTTTGCAAGAAGCCTGATCTCTTGATCTAGCTCCTTTCTGATAGTTACTGAATATTTTGCGAAGGTTTCAAGCGCGTTCAGAGTTAACTCAGGGACGAGATACTCTACGCGCCCTTTCCCAGTTTTGTGCTCTATCGTGGAAACCCAGCAAAACAACACGCCGTCTTTAACGACACGGCGCCAAGCTCCAACCTCGATCCCAATAGCCTCATCATTACGCATGCCGCTAGTTATTGAAACTATAAAAAGTACGGCATCTCTGCAAAGCACTGATAGCTGATCATCGCTAGGGTTGTATCCAATGCCATTGATCGAAAGCTCGGATTTCATATCCCGAACGACAGCCTCCGAAAAATTGAATATTTTCGACAGATCTTCAGGCGGGATTATATCCGTTCGACCTACGTTCTTGTTAGCAGCATCAAGCCCTTTTACCTTACTAATTCCACATATGCGCCATAGTGTAGAGTTGCCCCACGGATAACTCTGAAGCGGGAATAGCATATCGGAAGCGAAAACCCAAATGAAATCGATAATCCGTAGCCGCCCATACAAAGGAAGCGGCCTCAGTTTAAGTTCATGCTTACAATAATGGATATAATTACTGATATGGATTGGACGGACATCAGAGAATCTCGCGATACCAAGATCTTTAAGCCACCGCAAAAATGGCATAACGCTTGCTACCGCCAAAGTTGTGATACCTCTAGCGATAGGGGGTTTTGAGCTGGGCATTCCCCTTTTAAACCACGCATAAGTCACGGCTTTACAATCATCAATGAGCGCTTGAGGAATGCTCGTATCCCAGTTTATGAACTTAAAGTATTCGGCAACGTTGGCCTGATCAAAAAACGGGCGAAGATCCCACTGGGAATCCCCGAGCCTGCTAAGAATTAGCATTTCACCATGCTCGTCAACAACAGCGCTTACGATAATAGCGTCTCGCTCTGCGGGGCTCAGGCCATTGGCTGTAATTGGCTGCGCAATGAGGACATCATACGCCTTCAAAACCGCATTCGAGTTCCTGATGTTCAAACTCTGCCATCCATTCTTTTTTTCATGAACTCAATTTTTTTTGACCAAAACAAATGCGGAGATGCTTCTGCCTTAGCCTTTGCTCGGGCCACCAAAGCCGGATCAAACTTTTGTAGAGTAAATGCATCTATTAGTTGTATGTAGTTGAACTGGCGCTTGCGCCATGCCTCCCATTCATCCGTCAGATAGTATTCAACCTCCGCATAAAGGAATTGCTGGTAGCTAAATAGGCGATACAAATCCTCAAGTGTCCCGACGATGGCGTAGCTAGGGCACCCAAGGCAGTGGATGAACTCAGAGCAATGATTGACCCCATCCTTAGGTGCCCGATTGCCGTACAGGCTGTCTTGGCAACCTCCAGGAGGAGTAGGCGTAACGTGGGTTCCACGTAGCTTGTCAGGAAAGGCTTCACCAACAAAAATAGCTCCCTCAGCCTTGATTTCATCGTTGATCCTTAAATAGTGGTTATCTGCAACCTGCGGCGTATGCCCCATGACCGATGAAACTTCGAGAATGTCCCCTCCGCTGAGCTTCCAAAGACGGCTTTCCATTGTCTTTCTCAACCGGCTGAGGGTGACATTTAATCGATTCCCTTGATCATCTTGGAGCGCATGTCGTTCGCAAATACTCCTGGTCGAGGAAAAGACTGCACTTGGAGTTAGAGTTGCAATTTCGTCAAAGCGGCCCGGCTGGCCAGAACGGTATAACCACACGTATGAGGAGATATCCTTCGATGCAAGCGGCACAAGCATCTTACTCATCTCAAGAGCTTTATTCAGGACAGCAACGCCATCTAGCGGTATAGCGCTGTACTCATCCAGCAGATTGGTCTGGCGTATCGTTTTGCTCTGCGCACCTTTGCCCCGTCGCTTTATCGTCGTAATCAAACGCAGACTAGGAATAAATGGGTGAGGCTGTAAGGCATCCCTTTTCATTTCTAGCAGTGGCGTGGTATTGATACCCGATCTTGCGGCAGTGATTATTAACATCACTGTCATCGCCTCGGCGCCATTACCTAAAAAGGTTCCTTTGTGAATCGCGACAAGATCGGCCTTCAATGCACTCAGCAGCCTTTGCATTTCCCCAATGGTTAGGGGATCGGCATCTTTGGTGACGTGAGCATTGTTTGGAAACGGGTTTGGTGGCAGCAAGTTATCAAGATCGCCCTCTACGAAACCGTAATCAGCCATGACGATCACGAGCGACTTGAAGCTAGTGTAGTAATTTTTGGCTGTGGATCCGTTCGGATATTTCAGTTTAAGCCAAGAGACGAAACGCTCCAAATGCCGCTTGGTTAGATTGTTAGGTGTAGCAGGAGGTGACGCGACCGCTCCACCGGCCAAGAACGTTAAAAAATATCGCAGCCCATTTGAAGAATAACCTATCAAGGTCGCCACAGAGAAATTTCCTCCGTGAAGCAATATCCTTATTACATGCAAACTCTGAATTGCCCAAGCATCAAAACCCAGACCCAAGTATTTTTCATGGTCTAGTTTTTTATGGTGTCTAGGGTTTTTCGGAAGATCAATGCAGATATTATTTTCAACAGCCTCGAATCCGTCTGTGACAGACTTCAACGATGCCGTGTAGTTTTTTTGCCTTGCCAATTTAACTACCTCAGATCTGCTTCGTAGAACTAGCCATAAACATCATGTCAATCTCGTCCTCATGCGCAATGACGGATTGAGCCTCAAGCTGATTGATTAGATGCAGGTATATCATTGTTGTTTGGACGTCGGAATGGCCCAATCTATCTCTTACGTATAGCAACGGTTCCCCTTCAAAGTCTTTACTTTTCCGAAGAGCCAGCAGCGTGTAAGTACCATAGGTGTGGCGAAGCATATGTGCACGAACATAGAAGCCGCACTTACGCTCATAAGACTTCATGACATCCACAACAGAATCTTTGGAGTAGTGTCTGCCTTCGTTGGTAAGCAAAAGCGCCGTCACAGATCCATCACCTTGCGATTTACGAATCTCACGCTGATGAAGGGAATAAGACCACATGTTCTCCATCAGCGACCAAGGCACATCAATGGTTCTCGGGCGGTCGTACTTGATATGCATGTCAGAAGGATCAAGAGCAATGCTTATCATCTGCCCAAAGCGCAGCCCCTTTTTTAATCTGGGATTGAAAACGTACTTTAGGGGGAATGACCTTGCCTCACAGGAGCGAAGCCCAGTACGAACCATGAGATGGAACAGTATTTGGTGACTAGGATCAGTATCCGTTGCAAGGCATACCTTGACCTGATCTTTGGTCAAAAATTTTGTCGGTCGCTTACGGTCACGCAACATCACCGACACTTTGGTGTTCTCGGCCCCAGGCCTCGCAACGTGCGTAAGGAGTCCCTGGTGAGAAGCCGCTCTCACCCTTTTCTCTCCAAAGGGAAGAATGGTGATAAGACCGCGCTGTTTGGCCCATCGGTAGAACCTCACGACCAGAGCAAGGCGATTATTCACCGTACCAGGATCAAGAGATAATTCTCCGCTAGACCAATCCCTGTACCTGGAGAGAACGCTGAGACCGTGGGCCGGGCTTTCTTCGTTCCAGGCCAAGTCATTGGCGTCTAGGAAGGCGAAGTAATCGTATAGACGGCGTCCGTAGGCTTCCCAAGTCAGATCGCTCAAAGACTCCCCTGACTCGATCAGTGCTTGCCAAAGAAAGGTTTGCGCTGGCTCGACTGGCCATCCCTCAGACCCAATCAGCAACGGAAAGCCTTCGAAGGATCTACCTGCCAGGGTTAGGTCTTTTGTTGCGAATACAAGCCTCATGCCGCTGCCTTAACCAGTGCTGATAGTTTTCCTCTAGAAGGCTGGAAACGGCTGTCCCAGACGGTTCAGAAGGTGGCGCGGACTGTACAGGATTTACTAACGGTTACCACCCCTCAGATCGATGTTCGACGGAACCTATAACCTGAAGGCCGTGCTGGTCGACGAGGCGGGTAACCACTCGCAGGTCGGTCTGCTCGACAACAACGCGGATGCGCGGCTGGTCATCGACGTGGCGGGAACGCCATCGAAGTCGTCTGGCATCCAGGCCAACGATGGGCTGGGATGGGCAATGTCTTCCATTGGCGACTTCAACGGCGACGGCTATGAGGACTTCGTGGTCTCGGCGCCACATGCCATCTACGGCTCCACCGCAGCCTACCAGTCGGACATGTATGTCCTCTACGGCAGCGCCAACGGCCTGCCTTCTCTGAGCAACATCGACAACCTGAGCCCCGAGCAGGGCTTCCGCATCAAGCAAACTGGAATCGAGGGGGGCGGCGGCGACCTGGGCATCCAGGGCCAAGTGGTTACCAACCTGGGAGACATCAATGGCGACGGCTACGATGACTTCGCCATTGCCGGCACGCTGAACGACCGCGCCTACGTGATCTTCGGACGCGAGGGAAACACCCTCAGTACCTTGGACTTGCGCAGCATTGAGAAAGGCGCAACCACCGATGGGTTTGTGATCAAGGACAGTAATACAGGAGCCTGGACCGCCACTGGCATCAGCGGTGGTGACATCAACGGTGACGGATATGCCGATATCATCATAGGTTCGGCTCACGGCAACACCAGTAACAACGGTATGTACGTGGTGCTATATGGGCATGCCGGTGCAGCGGGCAGTGGTGAGTGGGGCAACCTGCTGCTGCGCAATTATTCCAGTGACAGCGATCCGGGAGGCCTGTATCACGCCACCGGTGCAAACTCAACGACCCTGGGCGAGCGGGTGGCGAACCAGACCAACGTACGCACCACCTATTCCCCGGATTCCGGGGCCGAGCTGGGCTCGGTGATCAAGGTCATTGGCGATGTCAATGGCGATGGTTTCGCCGACTACATCGTAACTGCACCGCGCAGCAACGGCGTGACCGGCAGCACCGTGTCCAGCAGCGGCTCCGCCTACCTGATCTGGGGCGGCGCAACCGGGCTGGGGGATTCCTTCGATCTGAAGAATCTGGCCCCGGAGCAAGGGGTGCGCCTGACCGGGGCAGAGGCCAATGAATGGCTTGGCGGTGCCACCGAGCCGGGCGGGACTACGGAATGGGCCGGCCAATACTATCCGAGCTTCTCGTCGATCCAGAACATCGGCGACATCAACGGCGATGGCATCGAGGACTTCGCCATTGGCTCGCCGGGATGGGGGGACGGCACAGGCGACGGCCTGGCGCCGGGCCGCATCTACGTGATCTACGGCAAGCAAAGCGGGGCGGCCTGGGCCGATATCAAGCTGGGTGAGCTGGATGGAAAGGACGGCTTCATCCTCTCCAGCGGTAGCAATGGCACTGCCATAGGCGGTTCCGTCACTACAGCCAACGGCGGGCTCGGCATGTCGATCAGTTCCGGGGGCGACGTCAACGGGGATGGTATCGACGACTTCCTGGTCGGAATGCCTGGATACGATGGTAGTGGCGTGACCAACGCCGGCGCGGTGTACCTGGTCTACGGCAAGGCGGGCGGCGGCTTCGATGCCAATACCGATCTGGACGCCCTGGTGGCGGCCGGGTTGGCGGTGAAGTACACCGGCGTCAACGCCAACGACTACGCCGGCACCGGCATGACCACTGGTGATTGGAATGGCGACGGCATCGCCGACTACGGCTACGGCGTCTGGCAGAGCGACACCGGTGCGACCAACGCCGGCGGCTACAACATCTACAGCGGCTCCATCGCCCTGCTGACCCACAGCTACACCGTGGGCGACGACGAGATCTGGGCCGGCACCACCAGCCCGGGGGCATCCGCCATCGAGAACGGCGTGGACATCATCAGCGGCGGCCAGGGCAACGACATCATCCACGGCATCGGCACCGATACCACCGGCACCACCGATACCAGCGTACAGCATGACGTGGCCATGGGCGGCGCCGGCAACGACACCATCGGCCTGGCGGGGACGACCTTCACCCGCGTCGACGGCGGCCTGGGCATCGATACCCTGAAGTTCGAGGCCTCCGGCCTGCAGCTGGACCTCACCAGCTACGGTACGCGGGTCAAGGGTTTCGAGATCTTCGACCTGGGCAGCAGCCAGGAGGGCAGTGGCAACAACACCCTCTCGCTGCGGCTGTCGGACGTGCTCAAGCAGGTGGATACCACCAGCGACGAGGTGCCCAACCTGATGATCAAGGGCGACGGCACTTCCACCGTGGACCTGGCCGAGACGGTCGGTTCTGGCGGCTGGGAGGTCAGCGGCAGCAAGACCGTGAATGGCGTCGACTACGACATCTGGCACAACGCGAGCATGGGGAGCAACACCAATGCGGACCTGTTGATCCAGCACGGCATCAACGTGGTCTGACGACCCTGTCCAAGGGGTGCCACGCCACCGGCGCCCCTTGTTCCCTACCGGCCGCGACCTTCCTGCCCGGCTCCCGTTGCGCTCGTCGCGTCGCGGTGGCCGGGTAGCTTTCGTTTAGGAAATGTCTCATTCATGCGTAGGAAGGGGCTTCAGATAATGGCCCCGACGATTCGCAACAGGCCGTCCCAGACGGCCTTCTTCTCCAGCGGGCATCCTCTGGCCAGCCTACCGGCGGCCGTAGTCGGGCCCATCTCCCCCCGCCCTCCGAGGGCGCTGCAGACGAACGTCGCGTATCCATGGCGCGCCGGTACTCCAGGATGAGTTCCTCGAAACGAGCACGGAATCCCGTTCAGGCGCGTCTCTACTGACTCCTGGAGGCTCTCGGTGAACGCCTGGAAACTTGCTCCTCTGGCCTGGCTCTGCCTGGCCAGCTTCTCCACCGCGACGCTCGCCAGTGTCCTCGACGATGGCTGGTTCGGTGCCAGCAGCCCCGAACAGCGCAGTCTGGCACCCAGCCAACTGATCGAGCAGACCGGCGGCCAGCGCCTGACGCCGGAGTTCGACGCGCCCGATGCGCGTCGCCTGCTGGATCTCAACCAGGCCGTGCACATGGCGGTCAATCGCCATCCTTCCATCGCCGATGCCATCGCGACCCTGGCGCAGCAGGGCGACGGCATCGCCATGGCCCGTTCCGGCTACTACCCCCAGGTGAAACTGGGCGTGGGGCGCGGCGACACCACCCAGAACGGCACCAGCCAGACCGCTTCGCTGTCGGTCTCGCAACTGCTCTACGACTTCGGCAAGGTCGCCGGTAGCGTCGATGGCGCCGAAGCGCAGTCGCGCCGGCAACAGGCGCTGGTGCTCAAGCAGATCGACCTGATTTCCCGGCAGACCGCCGAGGCGACCATAGACCTGCACCGCTACCGCCTGCTCGGGCGCATCGCCGACGAGCAGGTGAAGGCGATGGAGCGCGTCTACGCGATGACCCAGGACCGCGCCGGCGCCGGCGTCACCAGCCGCTCCGACCCGATCCAGGCGCTGGCCCGGGTCGATGCCGCGCGCGCCAGCCAGTTGCAGATCCGCTCGCAGTACAACCAGGCCCAGGAGCGCCTGCGCACGCTGGTCGGCGGTCCGGTTTCCGGCGAGATCACCGCGCTTTCCGACGACCAGGCTGCCCGCGTCGACCTGGCGCGGCGCCTGGATGCCAGCATTCTCCCCGATGTCCTGGCCGCCGAGGCCGAACGCCAGGCCGCCGAGGCGCAACTGCGGGTAGCCAAGGCCGACCGCATGCCGACCCTGACCATCGACGCCTCCAGTACCAAGGCGCTGAGCGGCGACAACCCCAACACCTACGAGCGCCACGGCAGCGACAACAGCATCAGCCTCAACCTGACCTCGACCCTCTACCAGGGCGGCGGCCTGCGCGCCCAGGTACGCGCCGCCACCAATGCGGTGGAGGCCTCGCGCCAGCGCATCGAGGACGCGCGCCTGTCGGCCAGCGACCAGATGCGCCGCATGCGCGAGCAGATCATCGGCAACCGTGCGCGCCTGGGCGTGCTCGGCAGCCGCAAGCGCAACCTCGACGAATCCCGCGAGCTCTACCGCGAGCAGTACAAGCTCGGCACCCGCTCGATCCTCGACCTGCTCAATACCGAGCAGGAGTACTACCAGGCGCTCTCCGACGAGGAGATGGTGCGCCACGACCTCTGGCTGGGCCTGGTCGGGCTGGTCGACGCCCAGGGCCGCAACCGCGAGTTCTACGGGCTGAACTACACCACGGTGCAAGGCATGGAGGTGCTGCCATGAGCCTGACCCCGCAATCCGCGCGCTGGCTGGATGCCATGCTGGCCGTTGCCCGTCACTACGGGATCGGCGTCTCCGAGGAGGGCGCGCGCGTCGCCCTGGCCTGGGAGCAGGGCGCTTCCGCCGACCTGATGCTGCTGCATATGGCCAAGAGCCTCGGGCTCGCGCTGCGCTTCGGCAAGCTCTCGGTCGAACTGCTCGATGCCTGGCGCCTGCCGCTGGTGGCGGAGTTCGACGACGGCAGCGTCTGCGTCGTGCAGACCATCGACGGCGAGGGCAACCTCGGCGTGCTGTTCAGCGGCGACAAGGGCCTGGAAACCCGCATCGGCGTCCAAGAGTTCCGCCAGCGGGTGCGTCGCGTGGCGATCCTCCGCCCGCAGGTGGCGGTCGCCGATGCGCGCGTCGACCAGTACATCCGCCCGTACCGGCGCAACTGGTTCTGGAGCATCGCCCTGCGCGACTGGAAGCGCTACGCTGACATCATGCTCGCCTCGCTGGTGGCCAACGTCCTGGCGCTGGCCGGGGTAATCTTCTCCATGCAGGTCTACGACCGGGTGGTCCCGGCCAACTCCGAAGCCACCCTGTGGGTGCTGTTCGGCGGCGTGATGCTGGCGATCTTCTTCGAGTTCTGCCTGCGCGTCTCGCGTACCCATATCTCCGATACCGTCGGCAAGCGCGCCGACCTGCGCATCTCCGACGTGGTCTTCGGCCGCGCGCTGCGCCTGCGCAATTCGGCGCGCTCGCGTTCCACCGGCACCTTCATCTCGCAACTGCGCGAGATCGACCAGGTGCGCGACCTGTTCACCTCGACCACGGTTGGCGCGCTGGCCGACCTGCCGTTCTTCCTGCTGTTTCTGGTGGTGCTCTGGATGGTCGGTGGGCCACTGGTGTTCGTCGCTCTTGGCGCCATCCCGCTGCTGGTGATCCCCGGCCTGCTGATCCAGAAGCCGCTGGAGCGCCTGTCCAACGAAGGCATGCGCGAGTCGGCGCTGCGCAATGCCATGCTGGTGGAGGCGGTGCAGGGCATCGAGGACATCAAGCTGCTGCGCGCCGAGGCGCGCTTCCAGAATCAGTGGAACAACGTCAACGACGTCTCCGCCGGCATCAGCATGCGCCAGCGCTTCCTCACCAGCCTGTTGATGAGCTGGACCCAGGAAGTGCAGGGCATCGTCTACGCCCTGGTCCTGGCCCTGGGCAGCTACCTGGTGATGCAGGGCGACATGACCACCGGCGCCCTGGTGGCCTCGTCGATCCTCGCCTCGCGAATGATCTCGCCGCTGGCACAGATGGCGTCGGTGTTCTCCCGCTGGCAATCGGCCAAGGTCGCCCGCAAGGGGCTCGACGAACTGATGAGCCGTCCGGTGGACCAGCCCGAGCGAGCGCGCCGCGTGCACCGCGCAGCGCTCAATGGCAACTACCAGCTCGACGGCGTGAGCTTCCGCTATGGCGACAACGACAAGCGCCCGGCACTGGTGGTGCCGCAGTTGCAGATCCGGGCCGGGGAGAAGATCGCCATCCTCGGGCGCATCGGTTCGGGCAAGTCGACCCTGCTCAACCTGCTCTCGGGCATGCACGCTCCGCAGGAGGGGCGGGTGTCGCTGGACGGCCTGGACCTGGCGATGATCGATACCGCCGACGTGCGTCGCGACATGGCCATGCTGCCGCAGAGCTCACGGCTGTTCTACGGCACCATCCGCGAGAACATCCTGCTCGGCGCGCCGATGGCCAGCGACGCCATGATCACCCAGGCACTGGCGCTGTCCGGCGCACTGTCCTTCGTGCAGTCGCTGCCCGACGGCCTCGACGAGGTGATCCTCGAAGGCGGCCAGGGCCTGTCCGGCGGTCAGCGCCAGACCCTGCTGCTGGCCCGCACACTGATCCGCAACCCGTCCGTGGTGCTGCTCGACGAGCCGACCGCCAACTTCGACGAGATGACCGAGCGCCAGGTGATCGACGCGATGGGGCCGTGGATGGCGCCGCGCACCCTGGTGGTCGCCACGCACCGCATGCCGGTCCTGAAATGGGTCGACCGGATCATCCTCATCGACAACGGTCGCATCGTGCTGGACGGCCCCAAAGACAAAGTTCTCAAGGAGCTGACCCAATGACCGATCTCAAGCTCCCCATCAGCAAACCCGACGCTTCGCCGGCGGTTGCCGAAACCACCGTCTCGACGCCCCGCGCGCACCAGCGCGGCGCGCCGGCCGAGCCTCCGCTGCCGCGCTCGAGCCTGGTGGTCTGGCTGATCGCGCTCATGCTCGGTGCCTTCGCCGTGTGGGCCAGCCTGTTCTCCCTGGACGAGGTCTCCACCGGCAGCGGCAAGGTGGTGCCATCATCCCGGGAGCAGGTCATCCAGTCCCTGGAAGGGGGCATCCTGGTCTCGCTGAACGTCCATGAGGGCGATCTGGTCGAGGCCGGCCAGGTGCTCGCCCAGCTCGACCGCACCCGCAGCGAGTCGGCGGTGGAGGAAAGCGCCTCGCGCATGCGCGCCGCCAAGGCCGAGGCCGCGCGGCTGTACGCCGAGGTCAACGGCACGCCGCTGAGCTTCCCCGACGACCTGCAGGCCTTCCCGGAACTGGTGAGCAGCGAGACCGCGCTCTACCACTCGCGCAGGGACAGCCTGGCGAAGAACCTGGCCGGCATCAACGACGCCCTGGGCCTGGTGCGCCGCGAACTTGCCATGACCCAGCCGCTGGTGGCGCGCGGTGCCGCCAGCGACGTGGAGGTGCTGCGTCTCAAGCGCCAGGCCAACGAGCTGGAGCGCAAGGCCACCGAGCTGCAGACCCAGTACGTGGTCAAGGCGCGCGAGGACCTGGCCAAGGCCAACGCCGAGATCGAGGCGCAGAGCTCGGTCACCCGTGGCCGCTCGGACGCCCTCAATCGCACCACCTTCACCTCGCCGGTGCGCGGCATCGTCAAGGACATCGAGGTTTCCACGGTCGGTGGCGTCATTCCGCAGGACGGCAAGCTGATGGAGATCGTCCCGGTGGACGAGAAGCTGTTGGTCGAGGCGCACATCTCGCCGCGCGACGTCGCCTTCATTCGTCCCGGCCTGGATGCCACCGTGAAGATCACCGCCTACGACTACTCCATCTACGGCGGTCTGCATGGCAAGGTCACGACCATTTCGCCGGATACCATCCAGGATGAGGTCAAGCGCGAGGTCTTTTACTACCGGGTATTCATCCGCACCGACGTCGATCACCTGACCAACAAGGACGGCAAGCGTTTCGGCATCGTCCCCGGAATGATCGCCACGGTGGATATCCATACCGGCAGCAAGACCATTCTCGACTACCTGCTAAAGCCCCTGAACAAGGCTCGCGAGGCTCTGCGCGAGCGCTAGTTTTCGACGAGGTCTTTTCTGAAAGACGCCCATCTACCCTTAATGGAGAGAGGGCAAAGTCAACTTGACTCATGCGGCCAGCGTAGTTGGTAGCCCAAGGTGAATGCGTTGGGCTGTTGTCCCATTGTTGACCATTTGTCAGAAGATGCCTTATCCAAAATTGCCGAGAATTGGATAGGAAACTATCGTTCGTTTGCGTTCCGCAGTTCCGTTGATGCGTTGAGTTTCACCGTAACCACCGCAGGTTGTATTCGACGAGAGGAGCCTTGTCTTAACGGACCGCCCCAGGTCGTACCCGTCTTCGAGCGGGTGGGGGAAACCTGGAGAGATAGGGATGAACAGGGTTTACCGAGTGGTGTGGCGCGCAGCGTCGCAGTCGTGGGTTGTGGTGTCGGAGTTGGTTCGGGCCAGGAGCAAGCCCGGCGCCGGCGCGCGGCAAACGCAGCAGCGAGTACGATTCACGCCCAGCATGCTGGCATTGTGCATCGGTGGTGTGCTGACGGGAGTTTCGCCAGCGCTGAATGCCGCCGTGGTCGAGTGGACCGGCGCAAGCGGCAACGGTGTGTTCTCCGATCCGGGCAACTGGGCAAACAATACGCCGCCGCAAGTGTCACCTTCCTCTCCCGTTGACGAGGTCAACATCAATACCTTGCCCGCCGCCAGGCTCAACGATGCCAGCAACTACGATTTACTGTCGCTGAATATCGGTACCTCCGGTGGTAGACAAGGTGAGCTCGTCGTCCAGAACAGCAGTGCCAGCAGTTACTTCTCGTTAGGTACATTGAACCTGGGGGGAGGGGGCGGCAACGGCATCCTCAGCGTGCGGGACACGACGCTGCAGTTCTCTCAGTTGTCCATCGGCTCTGGCCTGAGCATCGGTTCCGGTAGCGGCAGCACTGGAACTTTCAACGTGCTGGGGAGTGGCAAGGGCAGCAGCCGCTATTTTACCGATGCACTGGTTCTAAACCACACTCAGTGGGACAACAGCCTTCCTATATATATCGGGCGCTCGCAGGGGCACGGTATCGTCAACGTCGATGGGGGCTCCTTGGGCACTGTTCGCATGCCGCTAATCCTCGGCAGTGGCACAGGGAGCATTGGCGAGTTGAACGTGCTGTCCGGTGGCAAGGTGGCCAGCGAGAAGTGGCCCTACGAGCCCACGCAGATTGGCGCCATTATCGGGGATGCCGGGGGCACGGGGAGCCTCACGGTGAATGCGGGCAGTGGCACGAGTGCCAACAGGGTCAACTTCGGGACAGGTGTAATCGTCGGTCGGGGCAGTGGCAGCCTGGGCACGATCAACATCCTGGCGGGCGGCAAGGTCTCTTCGGAGATCGGCGGCTACAACCCCGGCAATGTATCCGCTTTCGAGCCGCGGATTGGCGTAGATGGCGGAACCGGCAAAGTTACCGTGGACGGCCAGGGGGCCAGGTGGCTCGTGGGTGGGTTCCTGTCCCAGACCTCCATCGAAGACACGGGGATCGGCAATCTCCATCTCGGTGATTCCGGTACCGGTGTGCTGACCTTGCGCAATGGTGGTGAGGTATTCATCGGCGCCCTGGCCACCAATCTCGTCCGGAATGATGACGGGTATGACCTGCTGCAGTCCGGCAAGACCCCCATCGACACCCAGCGGGGCAAACTGTACCTGGCCTCACAGGCGGGCGCGACCGGGATCATCAACTTCGGCAGTGACCCGGAGCAGCAGGTCGGCGGTGCCACCTCGGGCTCCCTGGTGGCGGATAGCATCGTGCTGGGCCCGGGCAATGCGGTAATCAACTTCAACCATAGCCAGGATGTGCTTTTCAGTGCGCTGGTACCCACGCTGGATGCCAGCCAACAGGGTAGTGGCAGCTTGACCCTGGCCAGTTACGCCGGCACCACGCACCTGGATGTCGCACAACCCGGCTTCCACGGTTTCACCGATATCTACGGCGGCACCTTCTGGATCGACGATGCCCAGGCTCTGGGCAGCTCGGTCATCCGCAGCGGCTATCGGCAGGACATCCCCGGTGGCGGCACCCTGGGCTATGGCAATGCCCTGGACGTCGGCAACGCCATGCAACTGGCCCAGAACGCCAAGCTCAGTTTGCGCGTCGACGGCAGCGACAGTGCCACCCAGTCCGGAGCCATCAGCGGCGCCGGCAACCTGTTGAAGGTGGGTAGTGGCACCCTGGCTCTAACCGCGGACAACAGCTACACCGGCATCACCACCGTCAGCGAAGGCACCTTGGCCCTCCAGGGAGGAGCCGACATCGCCGAGTCTGCAGGAGTGATAGCCAACGGCACCTTCGATATCAGCGGGCACAGCGGTGCGGCATCGATCACCACCCTCGCCGGCAGCGGCAGCGTGGTGCTCGGCGGCAACGACCTGGACATCACCGCGGCGGACAGCAACGGTGCCGGAAGTGGCCTGTTCACCGGCGTCATTTCCGGGGCCGGAGGCCTGAATCTCACGGGCGGCACGCAAACCCTCGGCGGCGCCAACACATGGCAGGGGCCGACCCTGGTCGGCAATGGCGCCACCCTGGCCGCGGCCGCGACGAACGCCTTCAGCCCGAACTCCGTCTACACGGTGCAAAGTGGCGGCACCCTGGCCCTGAACGGCTTCGACCAAAGCGTCGATACCCTCAACAACGCCGGCCTGGTAGTCCTGAACAACCCCTTCGGCGAGGGCGGGTTCCGTCCCACCACGCTCACCGTCACCGGCGCGCATACCTATACCGGCAATGGCGGCACCGTGGTGCTCAATACCCAGCTGGGCGGCGACGATTCCCCCACCGACAAGCTGGTGGTGAACGGCGACACCGCGGGTACCACCGCCCTGGTGGTGCGCAATGCCGGCGGTGACGGCGGCCAGACCGTCGAAGGCATCCAGGTGGTCCAGGTCGACGGTACCTCGGCAGGGCAGTTCACCCTGGGCGCGCCGGTGCAGGCGGGTGCCTACGAGTACCGGCTGTTCCAGGGCACGCCAAGCGATCCCGACAACGGTCACTGGTACCTGAGTTCCTCCGGCGAGTTGCCGGCCCCCTGTCCAAGCCCTGAACCGGGCCCCTGTCCCGGACCCGATTCAAGTCCCGAGCCGGATTACCGCCCGGGGGTGGCCAATGTCGTCGCCGCCCAGACCGCCAACATGGAGCAGGGGATGACGTTGCTTTCCAGCCTGCACCAGCGCATCGGCGGCACCTACGATCTAAAGGACGGTGAACTGCTCGGCTGGCAACGCCTGTACAACGACAACCAGCGTGCCGAAGGCGACCGCTTCAACTACGACCAGCACGTCGTCGCCCTGCAGTTCGGCCACGACCTTTGGGTCACCGCCGATGGCCAGGGCAATACCCAGCGTGCAGGGGTGGTCATCGACTACGCCAAGGGCGATACCGATTTCGGCGACCAGGCGCGGCCTCAGGAGGGTTACGGCCGCAAGCACACGGGCAGCATGGATTCCAATACCCTCAGCGCCGGCGGTTACTACACCCTGGCCCAGGCGGATGGCAGCTACCTGGACACCGTCGGCATGCTCTCGCACATCCGCAACGGCTACGACGACATCTACGACGACCATGGCACCCAGAAGGCCTGGCGCCTCGGCCTGTCGGCGGAAGTCGGCAAGCCCGTGCTGAGTTTCGCGCAGACCTGGAAAGTCGAGCCGCAGGCGCAGCTGAGCTACCAGCACACCTGGTACGACAGCTTCCATGACGACGTCGGCAAGATCGATAGCTACGGCGCCGACAGCCTGCGTGGGCGTCTGGGGGTACGCGTGCTTGACGACCGCTCCGATGCCGAGCGCCCCGGCCAGGTCTATGCGGTGGCCAACCTCCTGCACGATTTCATCAAGCCGGAGAAAGTTGACTTCGAGGGAACCAAGCTGCGCGAGGATTACGACCGCACCTTCGGCGAAGTGGGTGTCGGTGGGCGGTTGTCGGTGGGCGAGAACTCCACCTTGTTCGGCGATGCCCGCTATCGCCAGTCCTTTGGTGGCGACAGCCGGGGCTCGGTGTTCAACGTGGGCATCCAGATCGATTTCTGACACCTGCTGGTGCTGCCGGGAAAAATCCCGGCAGCGTCGAGCACAGCGGCTACGCTTGAGGGAAACCACGGCCGGATCGCCCGCATCCGGCTGCCACAGCGAGCACAAGGAGGAATTCGTGGTAGAAGCTGTTCGCCCTTTCGCGCAACGGGGCGCGCCTGTCCACATCGAGACCAACGGGTACATCCTGCGCAGCCTGACCCCGGCGGATGTGACCCCGCGCTTCGTGGAGTGGTTGAACGACCAGGAGATGCTCGCCGGCCTGAACCTGCCGACACTGAACTTCAGTCTCGAGCAGCTCAGGGAGTTCGTCGCCAGCTTCGACAATCTGCGCAACTATTTCATCGGTATCTTCGACCGTTCGAACGCGCTACTGCTCGGCTTCTACACCATTGACGTCAACCCCGTGCACAAGGTCGGCAATGTCACCACCGGAGTCGGCGAGAAGGACTACCAGGGCAAGGGCGTGCTCTGGGCGACCATCGATGCGCTACTCGACCACTTCTATGCCTTCCGCGATGTCGAGAAAATGACCGCGCGCATCCTTGCTCGCAACACTCGCATGCTTTTCAACTTCCGCGGCGACACGCGTTTCAAGTTCGAGGCCAAGCTCAGCCGCGAATGCCTGTCCACCGATGGCAAGCGCCTGGACGTGCTGGTCTTCGCTTCGCACAAGACACCTTGAGACGGTGCTGCCAATGACCCCGACGCCCACCCGGAACACCCGGCTCGCGCCGCGGCTGGGCGGCTTCGCTTGTCTTGCCGAGGCGCTCGACTACGCCGCTGGCGGCGAGACCGGCATCAACTTCTACTCGAGCCTGGGCCAACTCGATCAGTGTCTCGCCTATTCCGAACTAAGCCAGAAGGCCCGGCACGCCGCCTCGCATCTGCATGGCCTCGGCCTGCCGCGCGGCACCTACCTGGCGCTGGTGGCTGACAGCAGCGTGGAGTTCCTTTCCCTGTTCTATGCCTGCCAGTACGCCGGGCTGGTGCCTTGCCCATTGCCATTCAGCGTCCACCCTGGCGGCAAAGACGCCTATATTGACCAACTGGCCGGCATGCTCGGTGCTTCGCGCGCGCCCCTGGCAATCTCCCCGCAGAGTGTGCGCGAATGCCTGGAGGCCGCCGCGCTGTGCAGCGGCACCCGCGTTCTTACCCATGCCGAACTGCACGCCTTGCCGGCGCATCCGCAGCCGGAGCCGCTGGGGCCTGGAGACATGGCCTATGTGCAGTATTCCTCCGGCTCCACGTCGCAACCCAAGGGAGTGTTGATCTCGCAACGTGCGGTGTGCTCCAACGTCGATGCCATTCTTCGCCACGGCATGGCCATGCGCGCCGGCGACCGGGCCTGCTCCTGGTTGCCGTTCTATCACGACATGGGCTTGGTGGGCTTTTCCATAGCGGCGCTGTGCGCCCAATGCAGCGTCGATTACCTCGCCCCGACCACCTTCGCCAAGCGGCCGAGCCTCTGGCTGCAGCTGATGTCCGCCAATCGCAGCACCATCACCTATGCGCCGGGTTTCGGTTACCGCCTGGCAGTGCAACGCCTGAAGGACATCGACGACCTGGACCTATCGGCGCTGCGCGTGGCCGGCATCGGTGGAGATATGATCCGCCCGTCTGTCCTCGCGGAGTTCACCGAGGCTCTGGCACCCTGTGGCTTCCGTGCCGAAGCTTGGTCCCCCAGCTATGGCATGGCCGAAGCCACCCTGGCTGTGGCCATCGGCCGTTCCGGCCAGGGGCCGCAGCTCAGTCGGGGCCCAGGCGCAGACGGGCGGTCCCGGGACTTCGTGGCCTGTGGACCCGTACTGCCCGGTACCGAAGTGCGTGTGCTCGACGCTTCCGGCCGGCCGCTGCCAGCCGGCCAGGCCGGCCACCTGTGGGTGCGCGGTCCTGGCCTGATGAGTGGATACCTGCGTGATGCCCGTTTGGATGACTCGATGTTCGACGCCGAAGGATTCTTCGACAGCGGCGATTTGGGATACATGGAGGACGGCCAGGTAGTGGTGACCGGGCGCGCCAAGGAATTGATCCTGCTGCGTGGGCGCAATCTTTGGCCACAGGACATCGAGTGGGCCCTGGAGCGTGTCGAGCCGCTCGGCCAGGGTGACGTGGCGGCTTTCGCGGTGGAGGCGGGGGAGGACGAGGAGTTGGTCGTGTTAGTGCAGTCGCGCCTGCATGGCGACGCCGAGCACCGCGAGGGGCTACGGACACGCCTGGCCACGGTGCTCAGCCAGCATTTCGGCGTCAGCGCGCAACTGGTCTTCCTGCCGCCGCGCAGCCTGCCGATGACCACTTCCGGCAAGTTGTCGCGCAGCCGGGCCAAGGATTTCTATCTGCGTGGTGACTATCGCGCAACGTAGCGAGAGGAAGGCATGGACTACTTGTACGAAGCAAAAAAGATTCTTTCCGGCTGCCTGTTCGTACCGATCGAGAAGATCGACGACGACGCTACCATCAATGCCGCACATGAAATAGACAGCCTCAACTTCGCGCTCATCGTCGTCGAGATAGAAGACTTCATCCAGGCCGAGGTGGACCCCATGGACCTGTTGGAAATGCGCACGGTCCGAGATCTGGCCGGCATCCTGGAGCGGGGCGCACGATGAACGTGCCGCATTTCGACGGCGTCTACGCCGAGGCGGCGAACTGGCTGCAACGTCTGGCTCGCGAGCACAACGGCGAAAACCTCGAGGTCGACATCAACGGCGCCCCGGTCCTGCTCGTGCAGCGTCTGGAGGATGCCGATCATGTGCTGAGGCTCAATGCCGGTAACTATCGCAAGAACATGCACTGGTTCCGCCACATGCTTGGTCCCTCGCGGTTCTCCGAAGACGGCTGGGCCTGGGAGATCCGTCGCGATCTCACCCAGCACTACCTGGCCAAGTTCGATCGCGAGCGTACCTTCACTCTGGCTTGCGAGCACGCCGGGCACACCGTCCGCGAGTTGGCACTGCGCAGCGCGGCCGGAGAGGCGGTGTTGGACGAGCGGCTGCTGCGGCGCATGACGGTATCGGTACTGATCGAGAACTTCTTCGGTGTACCCCTTCGCGACACCCAGGTGGATATCGACCACCTGGCAACCCTGATGGAGTTCGGCTCGGAATATGCCTTCGCACCCAGCGTCGGCAACGACGTGCTGAAGCACAAGCGCCTGGGCTTGCTGCCGGAACTGCGGCGCAAGATTTTCGATGACTTCCGTCTGTTCCGCGAAGCACGCCTGCCCGACAATCCGATGCTGGAGGGCATGCTTGCCGCCGATCGTGACACCGGTAACGACATACTGCTGGAGCACGAGTTGCTGACCTTCTTCGCCGCCGGCGCCGAAACCACCGCGGCGGGAGTCGGCTGGGCCTGCTACCTGCTGGCGCGCTATCCGGATATCCAGCGGCGCCTGCGCGACACCCTGGTGCCGTTCTGGGAGGCACCACAACAGGACTGGAAGCAACTGGCGCAGGTCGACCTGCTGGAAGCCTTCGTGTCCGAAACGCTGCGCCTGTATCCACCGACTCCGATCGTCACGCGCCTGGCCATCGAGGCGGATCATGTCGGCGAACATCGGGTCGAGCCGGGTGGCAACGTCTCGGTGTCGATTCTCGGCATCCAGCACGATGCCCGCCTACACCCCGAGCCATGGACGCCTCATCTGGATGGCTATCGCAACACTGCCAGTGCCGGCGCGAACGTGGCCTTCATCTTCGGCCCGCGTGTCTGCGGTGGGAAGAAATTCGCCCTGGTCGAGCTGGCCACGTTCATCGCGGTGTTTCTGCGCGACGCATCCTTCGAGCTCACCTCGGAAGAGGAGCCGCGCTTCTACTGGAAGTCCCTGATGCTACGTGAAGGTGGCCAGCCTGTACGCGTCACCCTGCGGGGTTGAGAAAAGGGAGAAACCGTCATGAAGACCTGGATGATCAGCGGCGCCAGTAGCGGCCTGGGCTACGAGACGACTCGCCTGTTGCTTGAGCGCGGTGACCGGGTGCTAGCCTGCGCGCGCCGCCTGGATCGTCTGGAGCCGTTGCGACAGCGCCATGGCGAGCGGCTGTGCACCTATTACCTGGAAATCACCGATACCGAGGTCATCCCCCGGATAGTGGCGGAGGCCTTCGAGTCCGTCGGAAATGTCGACGTGTTGCTGAGCAGTGCCGGGTACGGCTTGTTTGGCGCTGTCGAAGAGCTGGAGTTGGAGCAGATCGAACATCAATTACGCACCAACCTGCTGGGTTCGATCCTGCTGATCCAGGCGTGCCTGCCGTTCCTGCGAGCCCAGGGGCGGGGGCGCATCTTCCAGCTCTCCAGTGAGTCGGGAGAAATGAGCTTTCCCGCGCTGGCCCTGTACCAGGCGAGCAAATGGGGCATCGAAGGGTTCTGCGAAGGGCTGCGCCAGGAAGTGGAGTGCCTCGGCATCGACGTCACTCTGGTGGTGCCTGGCAGAGTGCCTACCCGATTCGACGAGCATGCCGTGACCCCGCGCCGGATCATCGCGGACTACCAGCGCAGCACGGTAGGCAACTACCGGCGCCTACTCGCCATGGGCAAGTTCTCCAGCCCTGGATGCGCCGCGAAGATGGCCGCGGCGATAATCGCCTGCGCCGACTCGGAGCGGCCGCCGCGCCGACTGATCCTCGGTAGTGATGCCTACAAGAACATCCGGCGGGCCTTGGACAGCCGCCTGGCGGAGCTGGAGGCGCAGAAAGACAGCGCACGCTCCACCGACCGGGAGGCATAGCGCTGCTGTCCGTTCGGACAATTCTACCGACCAAGCTCCGCCGCGCTCGCTGGAGCTCGTTCTGCGGTATTTCCTGGCGCCCCAGGTACGTATTTCGACGCGATAGCCGACTCTTCAGACCTCTCATCCAGGAATAAGCGTCTACCATGGGTGTATCGAAATCGACACACGAGGACGGGACAGTGCATACAACGAGGATGTTGTTACCGTGTTTTCTGGCGGTATTCTCAGGAACCCTCTCCGCGCAGACCATCACCTGGACCGGGGGCGCCAATGACGGGGGAAACTGGAATACCCCCGGCAACTGGGACCTCGGCGTGGTGCCGGGCGCCGCGGACGACGCGCATATCTTCGGTATTCCCGGTTCGCAGCTCGCCACCGCCACCGACATCACCATCGACGCCGGCTCGCTGGAGCTGACCGGCCGCGCCGGCCTGAACCTCAATGGCACGGCCTCGGCCGGCAGCGGTAGCTACAGTCTCGAGGGGACAACGCCGGCCGCGCCGGGCAACCCCTACAACGCCATGCATTTCGCCGGCTCGTCCACGGCGGCGAACGCCACCATCACCGTCGTCGGCAATGCCCCGGGCGATCTGTTCAGCGGTTCGCTGGTGCAGTTCGTCGAGAATTCGACGGCAGGCAACGCCAACCTGTCGGTCGAGGGCGAGGGCCAGATCAACTTCGCCGGCGCCTCCAGCGCCGGCAGCGCGACCATCGTCAACGACGACCGCGGCCTGACCTCCTTCACCCAGACGTCGAGCGCCGGTTCGGCAACCATCACCAACAACGCCGGCGGCGTGACTTCGTTCAGCGGCTCGTCCAGCGCCGCTGGCGCAACCCTGGTCAACAACGCCGGCGGCGTGGTGAACCTGGCCAGCGGCATGGCGCTGTCCATTGGCTCGCTGAGCGGCGCGGGCTCGGTCTACCTGTCCAATTCGGCGCTGACGCTGGGGGCGCTGAACCGCGACGACGTCATTTCAGGCGTCATCCAGGACGGCACCTCGGCGGCCATCAACGCCTACCGCCAATACCTCGGCCAGCAGCCCACCAACAGGACCGGAGGAAGCCTGGTCAAGGCCGGCACGGGCACCCTCGTGCTCACCGGCGACAACACCTATACCGGCGGCACAACGATTTCCGCCGGCACCCTGCAACTGGGCGACGGCGGCACCTCGGGCTCCATCGTCGGCAACGTGCAGGACGATGCCCGGCTGGTGGTCAACCGCTCGGACAGCCTGACGCTCGCCGGCGTCATTTCCGGGACGGGGACGCTGGAGCAGGTCGGCGCCGGCACCACTGCCCTCACCGGCAACAACAGCTATGCCGGCGGCACCACGATTTCCGCCGGCACCCTGCAACTGGGCGACGGCGGCACCTCGGGCTCCATCGTCGGTAACGTGCAGGACGACGCCCGGCTGGTGGTCAATCGCTCGGACAGCCTGACGCTCGCCGGCGACATTTCCGGCACGGGGACGCTGGAGCAGGTCGGCGCCGGCACCACTGCCCTCACCGGCAACAACAGCTATGCCGGCGGCACCACGATTTCCGCCGGCACCCTGCAGCTGGGCGACGGCGGCACCTCCGGGTCGATCGTGGGCGACGTGCTGAACGACGCCACGCTGGCATTCAACCGAGCCGACGCCTTGACCTTCGACGGCAGCATCTCGGGGACCGGCGCGGTCAACCAGATCGGCACCGGCACCACCCTGTTGACCGGCGACAACCCCTACAGTGGCGCCACCACCGTCAGCAGCGGCACCTTGCTGGTGGGCGATGCGGCCCATGCGTCCGCGGCCCTCAGCGGCGGGGGCGCCGTGCAGGTGGCGGCCGGCGCGACCCTGGGCGGCTATGGCAGCGTGCAAGGCCCGGTGAGCAATGCCGGGACCCTGGCGGTGGCCGACGCGGCCTTGCCGGGGCAGGGTACGGGCGCCTTCGTCATCGGCGGCGCATTGAGCAACGCCGGGCTGGTGCAGCTCGCCGGTACCGGCGTGGGCAACCGGCTGACGGTGGGGAGCTACGCCGGCCAGAGCGGCCGGATCAACCTGAACACCGTGCTCGGCGGCGACGCCTCGCCCACGGACCAGCTCGTCATCGACGGTGGCAGCGCCAGCGGGCAGACCAGCCTCCAGGTCACCAACGTCGGCGGCCTCGGCGCCGCCACGCCGGGCAACGGCATTCTCCTGGTCAACGCGGTGAACGGCGCCACCAGCGAGGCCTCGGCGTTTTCCCTGGGCAACTCGCTGGAGGCCGGGCCCTACCGCTACAGCCTGTACCGCGGCTCGCGCGACGACTCCGCGCCGGACTCCTGGTTCCTGCGCTCGCAACGCGAGGACGACAGCGCCACACCGCCGCCGACGGGCGGCCCCGTCACGCCCACCACGCCCGACTATCGTCCTGAAACCTCGTTGTACGCGGCCATCCCGTCCCTGGGCCTGACCTATGCCCAGGCCATGGTCGACAGCCTGCACGAGCGCGTCGGCGAGGAGAACCGCAGCCTGGAGGGCACCCTTCAGCAACGGCCAGCGGGCGACGGCCCGCTGGGCTGGGGGCGGATGATCTACCGCAACGGCCAACAGGATCGCGAGCGCTACGGCCAGTACGGCGAGATGCCCAAGTACGACTACCAGATCAGCGCCTTCCAGGTCGGCCTCGACCTGTTCCAGCGCCAGATGGACGATGGCAGCAGCGACCGGGCGGGCCTGTCCCTGGCCTTCGGCAACATCAAGGGCGGTGTCGACCACTACGACCACCGCGACGCCGGCGACGACACCCTGCGCGGCTACAGCCTGGGCGGCTACTGGACGCACTTCGGCGCCAGCGGCTGGTACCTGGATGGCGTGCTGCAATACACCTACCTGGACATCGACGCCAACTCCAGGCAGACCTACGACCTGGACAGCCATGGCCAGGCCTACACCGCCTCGCTGGAGGGCGGCTACCCGTTCGAGGTTGGCCAGGACCTGTACGTCGAGCCGCAGCTGCAGGCGACCTACACCCGTCTCGACCTGAGCGACAGCCGCGACAGCGCCGCCAGCGTGCGCTTCGACGACAGCGAGTCGCTGGTGACCCGCGCCGGCGTGCGCCTGGCCAAGGACTGGCTGGCCCCGGCGGGCCAGTCCAGCCGCCGCGTCAGCCTGTGGCTGCGCCCCAGCGTGCTGCATGACTTCCAGGGCGAATCGAAGACGCGCTTCTCCTCGGCCGATGGCGACGTGCCGTTCAAGTCCGACATCGGCGGCAGCAGCGGCGAACTGACCTTCGGGGTGGACGTGCAAGCCGACAAGCGCACCAGCTTCTTCGCCACCGGCGGCTACCAGCAGGCCTTCGACGGCGACGCCCATGGCTACAGCGGCAACCTGGGGTTCAGGGTTCTCTTCTGAATAGTTAGAAGACACGATGGGCATAACAACCTGTTGCAGTCGACGGACCTGTACCGGCGCTGGGCCCGCGCCAGCTCCGGAGACGAGCGGGATGTGGCGCGCGAGCACCGCGACATCCTCGATGCCGTTTTGCAGCGGAACGTGGAGCGGGCCTGCGAGCTGCTGCGCCATCACTACGAGGAAACCGCGCGGATCGTATTGGCCGGGGGCTTGGTGAGTGGACTCGGTTTGCGCTGCGCGTCAACGTTGTCCGCATCGTGCGTCGAACACTTGCCTGATGATCGAGCTGGCGGGGTGGAGAGGCGTCGAGCCCGACGCGTGGCGGATCTCTTCGATGTCGATGCCTTCGGGAGGGGCCTGTCATGCAATCAGCCTAGCGCTGGCCCTGGCAGGCGACGCAAGAGCGTACGGGAGGCCGCGTGGCTTAACGGACCGGGACTGTTCCCGGCGCGCGGAGCCGCAGCCAGCCGTTCATGAGGCGTGCTCGTGGTGCCCCAGCGACAGGGGATCATCCGCCCGCCACTGGCCAAGGTGGCGTAGGCGTTGGCCAGTTGTTCGGCGAGTGCCTGGCGAACATCGAGTGCCGGGTGGTCGACGTGGTCGAGCGGCACAACATAGTGGTGCTCGACGGCATCGCCGCTTATGTCGATTCCAAGCGCGAGGAGCGCCGTACCCTGCACGCGGTTGGCGACGGCACCTTCGTGGCGGATGGCGAGAAGTTCGACCGGCGCAAGGCGATGCGCTCGAAGCTGCCGCCCGGCGTCTAGTCGAGCCCCTTGGCGCAGCCCGGCCCCCGCCGGTCGCGAACGGTTCGCTTCTCTTGTAAGATCAACGGTTTGGATTGGCAGGGCGCGGCCCAGGTTGCCAATCGCAAGTCAGTTGAGATTCACTGCCTGGCGGATCGCAGAGGGAGCTGAATCCTGATTCCGCCTGCCACCCCGGTCGTTTGCCGCCGAAGTGCCCTGCCGCTGCGGCGCGGGCCGGCGGTGCGCGCATCCCGAGCATAGTCCGAGCCCGTCGTGGCGAACCCGGCTGCGGGCGCGGCGTGCGTTTTCCCGGCGGCGAACCCGGACAGATACAGCGGTATTGAAAAAGGCCAAGTCATGAGCGACATCCGTAATCCCAAGCACCAGGCCCTGGTCGCCAAGCTGCGCGAGATCTTCCAGATCGACCGCCCGGAGCTGGACTTCGGCGTCTACCGCATCCTCAATGCCCGCGCCGGCGAGATCAACGACTACCTGGAGCGGCGCCTGCCGCGCAAGATCCAGGAGCACCTGGCGGGGAGCGATGGCGCCGAGCACGAGAACGCCGTCTTCAGCCACCTGCTGACCTTCTTCAGCCGTTACTACAACAACGGCGATTTCGTCAGCCAGCGCCGCTACAAGGGGGACACCTACGCCATCCCCTACGCCGGCGAGGAAGTCATGCTGCACTGGGCCAACAAGGACCAGTACTACACCAAGAGCGGCGAGAACTTCGCCAACTACAGCTTCCGCCTGGAAGACGGCCGCGCCGTGCACTTCCGCCTGGTGGCCGCCGACACCGCCAAGGACAACCGCAAGGACAACGACAAGGAACGCCGCTTCGCGCTGATCGAGCCGATGACGCTGAGCCGCACCGACGAGCACGGTCACGAATACGAAGAAGCGCTGCTGCCCATCGAGGAGGGCGACGGCGCCGACGGCCAGCCGCTGCTGACGCTGCGCTTCGAATACCGGCCGGTGGCCAAGGGCACCAGGCAGGAGACGCTGATCGGCAAGGCCGTCGAGACCGTGCTGGGTGACGCGGCGGTCAAGGCGCGCTGGGCCGAGCTGGCCAGGCGCGAGCCGACCGAGAAGAACCCGCAGCGCACGCTGCTGGAGAAGAATCTCAGCGACTACGCCAGCAAGAACACCGCCGACTACTTCATCCACAAGGACCTCGGGCGTTTCCTGCGCGGCGAGCTGGACTTCTACATCAAGAACGAAGTCCTGCACCTGGACGACCTGCAGAACGCCACGGCCATCGCCGACATCGACAAGAGCCTGCGCATGACGCAGTGCCTGCGGGCCATCGCCCGGGAACTGATCGACTTCCTGGCGCAACTGGAGGAGTTCCAGAAGAAGCTCTGGCTGAAGAAGAAGTTCGTGGTCTCCAGCCATTACTGCATCACCCTGGACCGGGTGCCGGAAGCGCTGTACCCGGCCATCGTCGGCAACCCCCGGCAATGGGAGCAGTGGCGCCAGCTGGGGCTCTGGACGGGCACGGCGAACGGCACCGAGCAGGACCTGCGCAATGCGCCCTTCCGGATGCTCGACACCAGCCTCTACGACGCCGCCTTCAAGGCGCGGCTGCTGGCTTCCATCGCCGACTTGGACGGCAGCGTCAACGGCACCTTCGTCCACAGCGACAACTTCCAGGCCCTGAGCTTCCTGCAGGAGCGCTACCGCGAGCAGGTCAAGTACATCTATATAGACCCGCCCTACAACACCAACTCCACGCCCATCCTCTACAAGAACGAGTACAAGCACTCGTCCTGGATGAGCCTGATGCAGGACCGCCTGCTCAAGGGCATGAGCCTGCTGCGCTTCGACGGCGTGAAGACGGTGGCGATCGACGACTCCGAGATGGTCAACCTGTCCAAGGTGATGGAGCAGGTGGCGCCGGAGCACACGCTGTCGCGGGTCACCGTGGTGCACAACCCCAAGGGCTCGATCACCCGCAACTTCAACCGTACCCACGAGTACGCCCTGTTCCTCACCCGCGACGGGCTGTCGAGCATCGCCAGGACCCTGGAAGAGAACGGCACCCCGCGCAAGATGCGGCGCTGGGGCGAGAATTCCCGGCGCATCGACCGGCGGCCGTCGTTCTACCCGATCTACGTGCTGGACGGCCGCGTGGTCGACGTCGGCACGGTGCCGGACGACGATTTCCACCCGGCCGCCAGGAACGTCCTGCTGGCCGATGGGCGCATCGAGGTGTGGCCGATCGACCAGGACGGCGTCGAGCGGCGCTGGAACTTCGGCCTCGACTCCATCCGCCAGAACCTGGAGCGCGTCGCGGCGCTCAAGGTCGGCGACGACTGGGACCTGTTCGTCACCCACGAGCAGACCGTGCCCAAGACCGTCTGGAGCGGCGGCGAGTTCGACGCCGGCAAGTACGGCAACAGCCTGCTCATCGACATGCTCGGCGAGAAACGCTTCGACTTCCCGAAGTCGATCCACTTGGTGAAGAAGTGCATCTCCCTGGCGGTCCAGGCCGACGAGCAGGCCCTGGTGCTCGACTACTTCGGCGGCAGCGGCACCACCGCCCATGCGGTGATCGAGCTGCGGCGCGAGGCCCAGGCCGCGGGTCTGGAGCCCAAGCTCGGCTTCATCCTGGTGGAGCAGGGCGAGTACTTCGAAACCGTGACCAAGCCGCGGGCGATCAAGGCCATCTACTCCGCGCAATGGAAGGATGGCGAGCCCACGGCGCCGCAGACCGGCCTGTCCGGCTGCTTCAAGGTGCTCAAGCTGGAGAGCTACGAGGACGCCCTGAACAACATCCAGCTGGCCCGGCCGCCGGCGGTGGGCGACCTGTTCGGCTTCCTCCCGGACCACGCGCGGGACGACTACCTGCTGCGCTACATGCTGAACGTGGAGAGCCGCGCCTCGTTGCTGTCGATCGGCGATTTCCGCAAGCCGTTCGACTACGCCATGGACATCGCGGTGGACTCCGCCGGCGCCTTCGAGCGGCGCCCGGTGGACCTGGTCGAGACCTTCAACTACCTCCTCGGCCTGCGCGTCGGCCAGGTGGATGCGCAGCTGGAGCGCGGCTTCGTCAAGGTCACCGGCACGCTGCCGGGCGGGGAAAGCTGCCTGGTGCTCTGGCGTGACTGCGAGGTCCTCGACTACGAGGGCATCAGCCGGCTCTGCGAGGAGCTGGCGATCGACCCGGCGAACAGCCGCTTCGACGTCATCTACCTCAACGGCGACCACAACATTCCCTCGGTGCTCACCCAGACCGCGGCGCAGGGCGGCGCCACCCGCGAGCTCAAGCTGCGCCAGATCGAGCCGGAATTCCTCGAACGCATGTTCGCCGTGGAGGCGCTCTGATGGCGCGAGCACCACGGGGCGCGGCCGGCAAGCGCAGCTTCCACCAGGAACTGGTGCTCAACCGCTGGATGCTGGGCTTCTTCAAGGGCGGCAGCCTGGGGGCGCTGAAGCTGCGCCTGGGCGACGACCGCCACGAAGGCATCGACGACGATGGCCAGACGCTGTTCTTCCACGAGCTCGCTGGCAACCTCTTCGAGCCGCAGCGCATCGGCGAGGCGGAGCTGCGCCGCTACGACCTGAACATCGTCGCGCACTGGCAGCGCATCACCGCCCAGCGCAACAAGCGCGAAGGCCACGAACTGCAGATGAAGTACTTCCAGTACCTGTCGCTGCTGTTCAGCGAGATCTACCTGGACTGGTACTTCAACCGCCGCGAAGCGCTGCTCGATGGCCTGAACGAAACCCTGGCGGCCTACCGCGGGGAGGCCGGCGCCGACCCGTTCCGCGACTTCGACGCCGACGACCTGAACAAGATCGCCTTCTGGAACGCCACCGGCAGCGGCAAGACGCTGCTGCTGCACGTCAACATCCTGCAGTACCTGCACTACTTCCAGGCCGGCAATGGCGAGCGCTACCCGAGCAAGGTCATCCTGCTGACACCTAACGAGGGCCTGTCGCGCCAGCACCTGGAAGAGCTGCACCTGTCCGGCTTCGGCTTCGCCCAGTTCTTCAACAAGAGCCAGACGCCGCCGCGCGGCACCATCGAGATCATCGACATCAACAAGCTCGGCGACGAGATGGGCGACAAGACCGTGGCGGTGGAAGCCTTCGAAGGCAACAACCTGGTGCTGGTGGACGAAGGCCACCGCGGCACCGGGACGGCCGCGGGGGCCTGGATGAGCCGGCGCGACGCCTTGGTGCGCGGTGGTTTCGCCTTCGAGTATTCGGCCACCTTCGGCCAGGCGGTGGCCAAGGGGCTGACCGTCAACGCGGCTGAGGAAGAGCTGAAGAAGAAGCGCGCGAAGATGCTGTTCCAGACCGCCAGCCTGAAGAAGCTGGACGAGGACCAGTTGGCGCAGTTGGCGCTGACCGCGGAAGAGCTGCGCCAGGCGCGCATCACCGCGACCCGCGAGGTCTACGCCAAGTGCATCCTCTTCGACTACTCGTACAAGTTCTTCTACGAGGATGGCTACGGCAAGGACTCGCTGATCCTCAACATGAACGGCGAGGCCTACGCCGAGGGCGACAACGCCTACAAGTATTTTGCCGCCTGCCTGCTGGCCTTCTATCAGCAGACCTGGCTGTGGAGCCGTCATCGCGAGCAGCTGCAGGACTTCAACATCGAGAAACCGCTCTGGGTGTTCGTCGGCAACAAGGTGGCGGACGAAGACTCCGACATTCTCGAGGTGGTGACCTTCCTCGCCGAGTTCCTCAACCGCGAGGCGCAGATCAAGGCCTGGCTGGCGGACCTGGTGAACGACAAGGCACAGCTGCTGGACGCCAAGGGCAACAACATCTTCCAGGGGCGCTTCGCGCCGCTGCTGGGCTATGGCGACAGGATCGACGAGCTGTACGCCGATATCCTCCAGCGGGTGTTCAACGCCCCGGCCCGCCAGCGCCTGAAGCTGGTCAACATCCGCAGCAGCAAGGGCGAGCTGGCCCTGCGGGTGGGCGATGGCGAGCCCTTCGCGCTGATCAACATCGGCGACGACTCCGCCTTCTTCCGCCAGGCCGAGGCCTGCGCGGCCTTCGACAGCGAGGCGGACGATTTCAGCGGCGCGCTCTTCGGCACCCTGAACCACAAGGACAGCCGGCTGAACGTGCTGATCGGCTCGCGCAAGTTCACCGAGGGCTGGAGCAGCTGGCGGGTTTCCACCATGGGCCTGCTCAACATGGGGCAGGGCGAGGGTTCGCAGATCATCCAGCTGTTCGGTCGCGGCGTGCGGCTGAAGGGCGAGGGCTTCTCGCTCAAGCGCACCAGTCCCCAGGAACGCCCCAAGGGCCTGCACCTGGACAAGCTGGAAACCCTGAACATCTTCGGCGTGCGCGCCAACTACATCGCGGCCTTCAAGGACTACCTGAAGGAAGAGGGGATCACCCCCAGCGACGAGCTGATCGAGCTGGAGCTCCCCACCCGGGCGAACCTGCCGCAAGGCAAGCTGAGGACCCTGGCGCTCAAGGACGGCTACAAGGACAACCAGCAGAAGGGCTTCAAGCGCACCCACTTCCCCTGGCTGTACGAAGTGCCCGCGGCGTTCGCCGGCAAGGTCAAGCTGCCCCATGTGACGCTGGACCTGTATCCGCGCATCGAGGCGCTGAGCACCACGAAGGCGGCGGGCTCCGTGGCGCAGGCGCGCAACCGCGCCAAGCTCAACCCGGCGCTGTTCGGTCTGTTCGACTGGGACCGCATCTATGTCGAACTGCAGGACTGCAAGCTGCAGCGGGGCTGGAGCAACCTGCGCCTGGACCGGCAGAAGCTGATGGACTTCTGCCAGGGCCCGGCCGACTGGTACACGCTGCTGATCCCGGCCAGCGAGCTGGCGATCACCGGCTATGCCGACGTCCGCAAGCAGGAAGACATACTGGTCCGCCTGCTGGTCGACTACACCGAGCGCTTCTACAAGGCCCTGAAGAGCGGCTACGAAGGCCAGTTCTACGACGTGGTCCAGCTGGACGAGGGGCACGGCTCGATGCTCAAGGGCTACCGCTTCGAGATCGAGGGCAGCGAGCAGGGCCTGGAGTATTTCCGCAAGCTGGAGGCGTTGAAGGCGCAGGTGGCGGAAGGGCGGATCGACCAGGCCGGCCAATGGAGCGCGCCGCACATGGTGGCCATCAGCTTCGATCGTCACCTGTACTACCCGCTGCTGTCGCTGGACGACAAGGACGCCGTTCCCTTCAAGCTGCGCCCGCTGGCGTTCGACGCGCCCAGCGAGTGGGATTTCGTCAGGGACCTGGAGGCTTTCCACGGCTCACCCGCGGGCAGGAAGGCCATCGGCTCGCGCAGCCTTTACCTGCTGCGCAACGCCGCCACACAGGACAAGGGCCTGGGTTTCGCCACCGCGGGCAACTTCTATCCCGATTTCCTGCTCTGGCTGGTGGACGAGGCGACGGGGCAGCAGTGGCTGACCTTCGTGGACCCCAAGGGCCTGCGCAACCTGGACCTGGGGCACCCGAAGCTGGGCCTGTACAAGGAGGTCAAGACGATCCAGGCCACGTTGGCCAAGCCGGGCGAGCAGGCGCTCGTGCTCAACGCCTTCGTGCTGTCGCCGACGCCCTATGCGGAGTTGCTGAACGTCGCGGAGCATTGCCCGAAAGCGGAGCTGGAGGACCGCCACATCCTCTTCATGGAGGATGGTGCCGGCAGCTATCTGGAGAAGATGTTCGCGAGGATAGGGTAGGGCGCTGCTGGCTGTAGCCGGGGGCTACAGCCAGTGGGCGGGAACTTCGATCTCGTAGTTCTTGGCCACGATGGCCAGGGTCCGGGCGATTTCCGCATGGCGCGCCTGCTGCGCGCCATCCCAGCCTTCCCGGTTGGCCAGCAGGCTCTTGAGTTCCTCCAGGTTGTACATGCCCAGGCGGAGGAAGTTGCCCCAGGTCGGCGCGCCGAAGAGATTGTAGATGGTGGTGGTGTCGTCGCGCTCGCTGGCCAGGCGCTTGGGGCCGGTCAGCTTCTCGGCGGCGGCTTCCGCCTCGTCGCGGTCTTCGTAGGTATTGAGCAGCTTGATCATGAAGAACGTGCGATCTCTTCGTGTAGCATGACTGAAGGGCGTCGATTGTAGGGAGTAGCTGTGCGCATGTCGAATCCATGGAAGGCCTGCAACCTGTACCAGAACCTGCTGGAGTCGTTGCCGCCGGGGCTGGTCGCCCGCGTTCCGGCGGGGCACTCCAGGCTGCTCGCCTGGCAGCAGGAGTCACGCCACTACTACCAGACGATGTATCTCGATGAGGCGCAGGGCGCGCCGGCGCTGAAAAGACCTGGCGATGCGGTTTGCCGGGAATGCGAGAAGTTTCACCTCTCCACGCTCAAGCAGATAGACAAGAACCCGGACATCGACCTGGGCAATGAGCTGGAGGCGGTGTTCGAGGCCTACTTCCAGCAAGTCCTGGATACCCTCGTTCCGGGGCTCGTGATCGAACGGGCCGACCGGCAGGAATTGCACATGCCGGATTTCCAGGTGCGGCATGTGCAGACCGGCGAAGTTCTGCTGCTGATGGAGTTCAAGGTCATCTTCCGGCCGTTCCTGCGGATCTCGAAGAAGGTCAACCCGGCCTACGAGTGTTATTCCCACTCGATGACGCTGGACGTCGCCGGCAAGTTGAACGCCCAGCGCGAGCTCGTGGTCAACGGCCCGGGAGCGCACAAGTGCGCCTACGTCTACTGGTACGACCTGCCCTGCGTGAAGGGCGTGTTCTGGATGTCGGCGCAAGACGTGTACCGGCACCAGGACGAGCAGGTTGCCTATAAGAGGAAGGTGGTCAGCGGCGACATGGGCTCGGCAGGGCAGGTGAGGGGCGCGGTCAGGAAGCTGTACCTGCCGCTCTATCAGATGAACGACTTCGACTCGCTGGTCTCGCTGCTGCAGGAAAGCGTGCCGCTGAAATAAAAGTTTCAAAAAGTCGTTGACGGGGGTTTTTAACTCCCTATAATGCGCACCACTCCCAGCGACGAAGCACTGAAAGAGCTTGAAAATCAAGCGCTTAAGCAGATTAGAAGTTGGGGTGGTGGTCAGGCAGGTGATTCACTCGCCGCCTTTGGGTTCGACAACTGCTCCGGCAGCGAGCTGAAAAGGAAGGTCGCCGAGGTGCTTGACAGCGAGTTTGAACGCTGTAGAATGCGCCTCCCGCTGACGAGAAGCTCCGGCCGATCAACAGCGCAAGCGGTTGAGTAGGAACGAAAAATTCTGAAAATAACGCTTGACGAAATAAGAGGTTGGCGTAGAATGCGCGGCCTCGGTTGAGACGAAAGCCTTAACCAACTGCTCTTTAACAAGTTGAATCAAGCAATTCGTGTGGGTGCTTGTGAGTTAAGACTGGTGATCGCAAGATTATCAGCATCACAAGTAACACTCGTGAATTCGAGAGTTTTTTGCGATTGCTGAGCCAAGTTTAGGGTTTTCTCAAAACCCGATCAGTATTGAACTGAAGAGTTTGATCATGGCTCAGATTGAACGCTGGCGGCAGGCCTAACACATGCAAGTCGAGCGGATGAAGGGAGCTTGCTCCCGGATTCAGCGGCGGACGGGTGAGTAATGCCTAGGAATCTGCCTGGTAGTGGGGGACAACGTTCCGAAAGGAGCGCTAATACCGCATACGTCCTACGGGAGAAAGTGGGGGATCTTCGGACCTCACGCTATCAGATGAGCCTAGGTCGGATTAGCTAGTAGGTGGGGTAATGGCTCACCTAGGCGACGATCCGTAACTGGTCTGAGAGGATGATCAGTCACACTGGAACTGAGACACGGTCCAGACTCCTACGGGAGGCAGCAGTGGGGAATATTGGACAATGGGCGAAAGCCTGATCCAGCCATGCCGCGTGTGTGAAGAAGGTCTTCGGATTGTAAAGCACTTTAAGTTGGGAGGAAGGGCAGTAAGTTAATACCTTGCTGTTTTGACGTTACCAACAGAATAAGCACCGGCTAACTTCGTGCCAGCAGCCGCGGTAATACGAAGGGTGCAAGCGTTAATCGGAATTACTGGGCGTAAAGCGCGCGTAGGTGGTTTGGTAAGATGGATGTGAAATCCCCGGGCTCAACCTGGGAACTGCATCCATAACTGCCTGACTAGAGTACGGTAGAGGGTGGTGGAATTTCCTGTGTAGCGGTGAAATGCGTAGATATAGGAAGGAACACCAGTGGCGAAGGCGACCACCTGGACTGATACTGACACTGAGGTGCGAAAGCGTGGGGAGCAAACAGGATTAGATACCCTGGTAGTCCACGCCGTAAACGATGTCGACTAGCCGTTGGGATCCTTGAGATCTTAGTGGCGCAGCTAACGCGATAAGTCGACCGCCTGGGGAGTACGGCCGCAAGGTTAAAACTCAAATGAATTGACGGGGGCCCGCACAAGCGGTGGAGCATGTGGTTTAATTCGAAGCAACGCGAAGAACCTTACCTGGCCTTGACATGTCCGGAACCTTGCAGAGATGCGAGGGTGCCTTCGGGAATCGGAACACAGGTGCTGCATGGCTGTCGTCAGCTCGTGTCGTGAGATGTTGGGTTAAGTCCCGTAACGAGCGCAACCCTTGTCCTTAGTTACCAGCACGTTAAGGTGGGCACTCTAAGGAGACTGCCGGTGACAAACCGGAGGAAGGTGGGGATGACGTCAAGTCATCATGGCCCTTACGGCCAGGGCTACACACGTGCTACAATGGTCGGTACAGAGGGTTGCCAAGCCGCGAGGTGGAGCTAATCCCAGAAAACCGATCGTAGTCCGGATCGCAGTCTGCAACTCGACTGCGTGAAGTCGGAATCGCTAGTAATCGTGAATCAGAATGTCACGGTGAATACGTTCCCGGGCCTTGTACACACCGCCCGTCACACCATGGGAGTGGGTTGCTCCAGAAGTAGCTAGTCTAACCGCAAGGGGGACGGTTACCACGGAGTGATTCATGACTGGGGTGAAGTCGTAACAAGGTAGCCGTAGGGGAACCTGCGGCTGGATCACCTCCTTAATCGAAGATCCCGGCTTTCTCATAAGCTCCCACACGAATTGCTTGATTCACTGGTTAGACGATTAGGCAACCCTTTATGGGTCTGTAGCTCAGTCGGTTAGAGCGCACCCCTGATAAGGGTGAGGTCGGCAGTTCGAATCTGCCCAGACCCACCAAATCGTAGTGATTTGGGGCCATAGCTCAGCTGGGAGAGCGCCTGCTTTGCACGCAGGAGGTCAGGAGTTCGATCCTCCTTGGCTCCACCATCTCCAAATCGTCGTAAAGCTCAGACAGGAATGTTCGAAGAAACGAACCTTGCTGTCTGGTCTTTGTACCGGAACCGTTCTTTAAAATTTGGGTATGTGATAGAAGTAGACTGAATGATCTCTTTCACTGGGGATTGTTCAAGTCAAGGTAAAATTTGCGAGTTCAAGCGCGAATTTTCGGCGAATGTCGTCTTCACGTTCGAGACGTATGACCAGATTGCTTGGGGTTATATGGTCAAGTGAAGAAGCGCATACGGTGGATGCCTTGGCAGTCAGAGGCGATGAAAGACGTGGTAGCCTGCGATAAGCTTCGGGGAGTCGGCAAACAGACTTTGATCCGGAGATCTCTGAATGGGGAAACCCAGCCAGCATAAGCTGGTTATCACACACTGAATCCATAGGTGTGTGAGGCGAACCAGGGGAACTGAAACATCTAAGTACCCTGAGGAACAGAAATCAACCGAGATTCCCTTAGTAGTGGCGAGCGAACGGGGACTAGCCCTTAAGCTTCTTAGAATCTAACAGAACGCTCTGGAAAGTGCGGCCATAGTGGGTGATAGCCCCGTATGTGAAAGGTTCCAGGAAGTGAAATCGAGTAGGACGGCGCACGTGAAACGTTGTCTGAACATGGGGGGACCATCCTCCAAGGCTAAATACTACTGACTGACCGATAGTGAACCAGTACCGTGAGGGAAAGGCGAAAAGAACCCCGGAGAGGGTGAAATAGAACCTGAAACCGTATGCGTACAAGCAGTGGGAGCCCACTTGTTGGGTGACTGCGTACCTTTGTATAATGGGTCAGCGACTTATATTCAGTGGCGAGCTTAACCGAATAGGGAGGCGTAGCGAAAGCGAGTCTTAATAGGGCGTTTAGTCGCTGGGTATAGACCCGAAACCGGGCGATCTATCCATGAGCAGGTTGAAGGTTAGGTAACACTGACTGGAGGACCGAACCCACTCCCGTTGAAAAGGTAGGGGATGACTTGTGGATCGGAGTGAAAGGCTAATCAAGCTCGGAGATAGCTGGTTCTCCTCGAAAGCTATTTAGGTAGCGCCTCACGTATCACTCAGGGGTAGAGCACTGTTTCGGCTAGGGGGTCATCCCGACTTACCAAACCGATGCAAACTCCGAATACCTGGAAGTGTCAGCGTGGGAGACACACGGCGGGTGCTAACGTCCGTCGTGAAAAGGGAAACAACCCAGACCGTCAGCTAAGGTCCCAAAGTTGTGGTTAAGTGGTAAACGATGTGGGAAGGCTTAGACAGCTAGGAGGTTGGCTTAGAAGCAGCCACCCTTTAAAGCGTAATAGCTCACTAGTCGAGTCGGCCTGCGCGGAAGATGTAACGGGGCTCAAACCACACACCGAAGCTACGGGTGCATCGCAAGATGCGCGGTAGAGGAGCGTTCTGTAAGCCTGTGAAGGTGAGTTGAGAAGCTTGCTGGAGGTATCAGAAGTGCGAATGCTGACATGAGTAACGACAATGGGAGTGAAAAACTCCCACGCCGAAAGACCAAGGGTTCCTGCGCAACGTTAATCGACGCAGGGTTAGTCGGCCCCTAAGGCGAGGCAGAAATGCGTAGTCGATGGGAAACAGGTTAATATTCCTGTACTTCTAGTTACTGCGATGGAGGGACGGAGAAGGCTAGGCCAGCTTGGCGTTGGTTGTCCAAGTTTAAGGTTGTAGGCTGAGCACTTAGGCAAATCCGGGTGTTCAAGGCCGAGAGCTGATGACGAGCTTTCTTTTAGAGAGCGAAGTGGTTGATGCCATGCTTCCAGGAAAAGCTTCTAAGCTTCAGGTAACTAGGAACCGTACCCGAAACCGACACAGGTGGTCGGGTAGAGAATACCAAGGCGCTTGAGAGAACTCGGGTGAAGGAACTAGGCAAAATGGCACCGTAACTTCGGGAGAAGGTGCGCCGGTGAGGGTGAAGTATTTACTGCGTAAGCCCACGCCGGTCGAAGATACCAGGCCGCTGCGACTGTTTATTAAAAACACAGCACTCTGCAAACACGAAAGTGGACGTATAGGGTGTGACGCCTGCCCGGTGCCGGAAGGTTAATTGATGGGGTTAGCGAAAGCGAAGCTCTTGATCGAAGCCCCGGTAAACGGCGGCCGTAACTATAACGGTCCTAAGGTAGCGAAATTCCTTGTCGGGTAAGTTCCGACCTGCACGAATGGCGTAACGATGGCGGCGCTGTCTCCACCCGAGACTCAGTGAAATTGAAATCGCTGTGAAGATGCAGTGTATCCGCGGCTAGACGGAAAGACCCCGTGAACCTTTACTGTAGCTTTGCACTGGACTTTGAGCCTGCTTGTGTAGGATAGGTGGGAGGCTTTGAAGCGTGGACGCCAGTTCGCGTGGAGCCAACCTTGAAATACCACCCTGGCATGCTTGAGGTTCTAACTCTGATCCGTTATCCGGATCGAGGACAGTGTATGGTGGGCAGTTTGACTGGGGCGGTCTCCTCCTAAAGAGTAACGGAGGAGTACGAAGGTGCGCTCAGACCGGTCGGAAATCGGTCGCAGAGTATAAAGGCAAAAGCGCGCTTGACTGCGAGACAGACACGTCGAGCAGGTACGAAAGTAGGTCTTAGTGATCCGGTGGTTCTGTATGGAAGGGCCATCGCTCAACGGATAAAAGGTACTCCGGGGATAACAGGCTGATACCGCCCAAGAGTTCATATCGACGGCGGTGTTTGGCACCTCGATGTCGGCTCATCACATCCTGGGGCTGAAGCCGGTCCCAAGGGTATGGCTGTTCGCCATTTAAAGTGGTACGCGAGCTGGGTTTAGAACGTCGTGAGACAGTTCGGTCCCTATCTGCCGTGGACGTTTGAGATTTGAGAGGGGCTGCTCCTAGTACGAGAGGACCGGAGTGGACGAACCTCTGGTGTTCCGGTTGTCACGCCAGTGGCACTGCCGGGTAGCTATGTTCGGAATAGATAACCGCTGAAAGCATCTAAGCGGGAAACTAGCCTCAAGATGAGATCTCACTGGGAACTTGATTCCCCTGAAGGGCCGTCGAAGACTACGACGTTGATAGGTCGGGTGTGTAAGCGCTGTGAGGCGTTGAGCTAACCGATACTAATTGCCCGTGAGGCTTGACCATATAACACCCAAACAATTTGTGTGTTAGACGGTGAAGTCGACGAACCGAAAGTTCGTGTGAACCGCAAAGAAGACCTGTCACATACCCGAATCAGGGTGAGCGTGTGCGCAAGCCACGAGCATCCGAAAGAATTGCTTGACGACCATAGAGCGTTGGAACCACCTGATCCCATCCCGAACTCAGCAGTGAAACGACGCATCGCCGATGGTAGTGTGGGGTTTCCCCATGTGAGAGTAGGTCATCGTCAAGCACCTATCCCAAAACCCCTGATCAGCCTGGCTGGTCGGGGGTTTTGCTTTTGGGGCGCGGAAAAGCCGGCGCATCTCCCTGTAGGAGCGGACCTTGTCCGCGATCACCGGAGGTCCCGGCGCACTTCGCGGATAAGATCCGCGCCTACGCCGCCCCACCCGCGCTATGTCCGCGAGGCCATGGCGATGGGTATCGCTTCGCTCAACGCCATCCTACAAGAGCGCCTGGCGTAGGGCGCATAACGCCCCCGGCGGCTCCGTGGGTGGTCTGGGCGCTCGGTGTATCGGCGGATAACCGCGAACGGTTATTCGCCCTACGGCTTGCCCTGGGCCGGTCATGGCGATGGGTATCGCTTCGCTCAACGCCATCCTACGAGGGTATGTCCTGCACCCGTAGGAGCGGACCTTGTCCGCGATTGCCGGCGGTTCCGGCGCGTTTCGCGGATGAGATCCGCTCCTACGCCGCCCCACCTGCACCATTCCCCCTGTAGGAGCGCGCCCTGCGCGCGAATCGCGGGCAGGGCCCGTGAAGGCCACGGCGCTGATGGGTATCGCTTCGCTCAACGCCATCCTACGGGGCTGCATCCCGTAGGAGCGGATTCATCCGCGATCCGGCCAGCAGGCCGTCAGCTCCCGCGCCAGGGCCATCGGCGGATGGCTATGTGACCTGCGTGAGCGGGCCTCTGGCGGCCAAGAAACACAGGCAACAAAAAAGCGCCCCGAAGGGCGCCTTTTCCGTACCGAGCTAACGATCAGCCGTTGAAGCGGCGCAGCACCAGGGTGGCGTTGGTGCCGCCGAAGCCGAAGCTGTTGCTCATCACGGTGTCGAGCTTGGCGTTCTCGCGGGTCTCGCGCAGGATCGGCATGTCGGCGACTTCCGGGTCCAGTTCGTCGATGTTGGCGGAGCCGGCGATGAAGTTGCCCTGCATCATCAGCAGGCAGTAGATCGCCTCGTGCACGCCGGCGGCGCCCAGGGAGTGGCCGGACAGGCTCTTGGTGGAGCTGATGGCCGGGGCCTTGTCGCCGAAGACTTCGCGGATGCCGCGGATTTCCGCCACGTCGCCCACCGGGGTGGAGGTGCCGTGGGTGTTCAGGTAGTCGATCGGGGTATCGACGGTGGACAGCGCCTGCTGCATGCAGCGGATGGCGCCTTCGCCGCTCGGGGCGACCATGTCGTAGCCGTCGGAGGTGGCGCCGTAGCCGATGATCTCGGCGTAGATCTTGGCGCCGCGCTTGAGCGCGTGCTCCAGTTCCTCGACCACCACCATGCCGCCGCCGCCGGCGATGACGAAGCCGTCGCGCTTGGCGTCGTAGGCGCGGGAGGCCTTTTCCGGGGTGTCGTTGTACTGGGTGGAGAGGGCGCCCATGGCGTCGAACAGGCAGCTCTGGCTCCAGTGCTCTTCTTCACCGCCGCCGGCGAAGACCACGTCCTGCTTGCCCATCATGATCTGTTCCATGGCATTGCCGATGCAATGCGCGCTGGTGGCGCAGGCCGAGGAGATGGAGTAGTTCACGCCCTTGATCTGGAAGGGGGTGGCCAGGCAGGCGGAAACGGTGCTGCCCATGGTGCGGGTGACGCGGTATGGGCCGATGCGCTTGACGCCCTTTTCGCGCAGGGTGTCGATGGCTTCCATCTGGTTCAGGGTGGAAGCGCCGCCGGAGCCGGCGATCAGGCCGGTGCGCGGGTTGGAGATCTGCTCTTCGGTCAGGCCGGAGTCCTTGATCGCCTGTTCCATCGCCAGGTAGGCATAGGCCGCGGCGTCGCCCATGAAGCGGAACACCTTGCGGTCGATCAGCTCTTCGAGGTTGAGGTTCACCGAGCCGGAGACGTGGCTGCGCAGCCCCATGTCGACGTACGACTGGTTGTGGCGGATACCGGCACGGCCGGCGCGCAGGTTGGCGGAGACGGTGTCTTTGTCATTGCCCAGGCAGGATACGATGCCCAGGCCGGTGATCACGACGCGACGCATGCGGATTACCCTTAGAAGCTGTCAGTGGAGGTGAACAGGCCGACGCGGAGGCCTTCGGCGCTGTAGATTTCGCGGCCATCGACGCTGACGCTGCCATCGGCGATGGCCAGGACCAGCGAACGGTTGATGGTGCGCTTGATGTGGATGTTGTAGGTGACTTTCTTGGCGGTCGGCAGGACCTGGCCGAAGAATTTCACCTCGCCCGAACCCAGGGCGCGGCCGCGGCCGGGGTTGCCCTGCCAGCCGAGGTAGAAGCCGACCAGCTGCCACATGGCGTCCAGGCCCAGGCAGCCCGGCATCACCGGGTCGCCTTCGAAGTGGCAGGCGAAGAACCAGAGGTCGGGGTTGATGTCCAGCTCGGCGACCAGTTCGCCCTTGCCATACTTGCCGCCAACGTCGCTGATGTGGGTGATGCGGTCGATCATCAGCATGTTCGGGGCGGGCAGTTGCGCATTACCCGGGCCGAAGAGCTCGCCGCGGCTGCAGCGCAGCAGGTCTTCTCGGGTGAAGGCGTGTTGTTTGGTCATGCGAGCTCCTCAAAAATCCTGAACGGCAGGGCGAAATCGGTCGTCCTGCGGCTCCGCGCGCCTCATTCTTGTAGCGGCGTCCTGCGGCAGCCTAGTCATAGACTATTGCCTGATGGTTAAAGTCACAGCACCGGGCGAACGGTTGTTCACTTTCTTTCGGTGCCTCGTTGCTCCAGCTGGGCGTGCATTTTGCCGATCAGCCTCGCAGGCCCACGAGTTTGGGCGAACAGGCCCCGCGGATCAACGGCCGGAAGTCAACCAGCGCTGCAGAATTTTCTGTAGATCAGCGCGCTTGAACGGCTTGGCCAGGTAATCGTCCATGCCCGACTCCAGGCACAGCTCGCGATCGCCCTGCAGGGCATTGGCCGTCAGGGCGATGATCGGCACCTGCTGGCGTCCGGGAAGTGCGCGAATCTGTCGCGTGGCCTCGTAGCCGTTGAGCAGCGGCAGGCGGCAATCCATGAGGATGGCATCGAATTCGTTGCGTTCTGCCGTGCGTACTGCCTGCGCGCCATCGCCGACCAGAGTGACGCGATAGCCGAGGCTGCGCAACATGGCTTCTATGACCGTTTGATTCACCGGGTTGTCCTCCACCAGCAGCACCGACTGGCCGGTGGCCTGCTCCGAAGCGCGCAGGGCGCGTTCGGCCGCGCCCAGGCTGCGCGCCTGGAAGGGCAGGGGAATCTCCAGGGTGAAGGTCGAGCCCAGGCCTTCCTCGCTGGATGCCTGCAGGGTGCCGCCCATGCGTTCGGCCAGGGTGCGGGCGATGGCCAGGCCCAGGCCGGTGCCGCCGTAGCGCCGCGAGGTGGACGAGTCGGCCTGCTTGAAGGCCTCGAACATGTGCTCCAGGCGTTCCGGGGAGATGCCGATGCCGCTGTCGTTGACCGCGCAGGTCAGCCACAGCACTTCGTCGTCCAGGGCCTGCCAGCGGACTTCCAGACGGATGGCGCCCTCCTCGGTGAATTTCAGCGCGTTGCCCAGCAGGTTGACCAGGATCTGCCGCAGGCGCGTCGGGTCGCCCCGCACCTCCAGGTGCTCCAGCCCGGGCTGGACGTCCATGCGCAGCGTCAGGCCGCGTTGCTGGGCGCTGTGCTGGAAGGCCAGCAGCGAGCCCTGGATCAGCTCCAGCACGTTGAAGGGGATGCGCTCCAGCTCCAGGGCGCCGCGCTCGATGCGCGAGAAGTCGAGGATGTCGTTGATGACCTTGAGCAGGTGCTCGGTGGACTCGGTGGCCAGCGCCGTGTATTCGGCCTGCTCGTGGTTGAGTTCGGTGGTCTCGAGCAGTTGCAGCATGCCCAGCACACCGTTCATCGGCGTGCGCAGCTCATGGCTCATCATCGCCAGGAAGTCCGACTTGCTGCGGTTGGCCTGCTCGGCCTCCTCGCGGGCCGCCACCAGCTGGGCGATGGTGCGTTCCTGCTCCTTGCTGGCCTGCTGCAGGCCGCGCGCCAGATTGTTGATGTGCCGTGCGAGGTCGCCGACTTCGCCGTTGTCCAGCACCGGCAGGCTGGTCTGGTAGTCGCCGGTCTGGATCGCCTGCACCGCATTGGCCATGGTGCTGATCGGCGCCGCCAGGCGCTGCGCCAGGCGGCGGGCCAGCAGCAGCGTCAGCAGCAGGGCGAAGAAGGCCAGCAGGCTGGCCTTGAAGAGGATTTCCTGCTGGCGTTCGCTGAAGGCGTCGTTGGCCATGCCCACCACCACGCGGCCCAGGTAGTCGGCGTCGCTGGCCGGCTGGTCCTGGCGGCCCGGTGTGTGGCGCAGCGTGGCGGCGTCGCCCGGTACCTCGGGGGCGACGTGCTCGCGCTGGATGGCGGCGTGGAACACCTCGATCTTGGGCGCGACCTGGCCGTTGTCGCTGGGCGGCTGCTCGGCGTAGACGAGAATCTCGTCATTGCGGTTGCGCACCTCGATGAAGCGGACGTGCGGCGTGCCCAGGGTGGTGCGCAGCAGGCTCTGCAGCACCGGCAGGTTGCCCGAAAGCACGCCATACTCCGCTGCCGGAGCGAGCTGGTTGGCGATGAGCTGACCGGTGTGGTTGAGCTCCTGGCGCAGGTCCTGCAGGCGCGAATAGGTGAAGTAGCCGGTCAGCAGCAGGGTCAGCAGCAGTGCGGGGCCGAGGCTGATGGCGAGCATGCGGTTCTGGATGTTCCAGCCCTTGCGCGGAGTCATCGTGCCTCTCCGGCGGCTGGTCGATTCTGGCGATGGTGCGTGGCGTGCACGGAACGGCCCTGTTCTCGGTTTTCTACGGGTACGGATGTTAAACGAGGCGGGGCGCTTTGCCAGCGTGCGATGTGCACTGGCCGCCTGGCGGTGGCGCCTTATAATGCCCCAATCGCCGCCCGCGTGCGGCCCGTGATGGAAGTGACATGACTGAGCAGCAACCGATCGCTGTGCTGGGCGGCGGCAGTTTCGGCACCGCCTTCGCCAACCTGCTGGCGGAGAACGGCCAACGCGTGCGCCAATGGATGCGCGACGAGGAGCAGGCCGCGAGCATCCGCGCCCTGCGCGAGAACCCGCGCTACCTCAAGGGCGTGCGCATCCACGAGAACGTCGAGCCGGTCACCGACCTCGCAGCGACCCTGAGCGATTGCGAACTCATCTTCGTCGCCGTGCCCTCCAGCGCGCTGCGCAAGGTGCTGGAGCCCTTCGCCGGGCAACTGGCGGGCAAGTCTCTGGTCAGCCTGACCAAGGGCATCGAGGCGCAGAGCTTCAAGCTGATGAGCCAGATTCTCGAGGAGATCGCCCCGGCCGCGCGCATCGCGGTCATTTCCGGGCCGAACCTGGCCCGCGAGATCGCCGAGCATGAGCTGACCGCCACCGTGGTCGCCAGCGAGGACGAGGCGCTCTGCAGCCGCGTGCAGGAAGCGCTGCACGGCCGCACCTTCCGCGTCTACGCCAGCGGCGACCGCTTCGGCGTCGAGCTGGGCGGCGCGCTGAAGAACGTCTACGCCATCATCGCCGGCATGGCCGCGGCCCTGGGCATGGGCGAGAACACCAAGGGCATGCTGATCACCCGCGCCCTGGCGGAGATGACGCGCTTCGCCGTCAAGCTCGGCGCCAACCCCATGACCTTCCTCGGCCTGGCCGGGGTGGGCGACCTGATCGTCACCTGTTCGTCACCGAAAAGCCGCAACTATCAGGTCGGCTTCGCCCTGGGCGAGGGCCTGAGCCTCGACGACGCCGTCGCCCGCATGGGCGAGACCGCCGAAGGGGTGAACACCCTCAAGGTGCTCAAGGCCAAGGCCGACGAACTGGGCGTCTACATGCCGCTGGTCGCCGGGCTCTACGCCATCCTCTTTGGCGGGCGCACCCTGGCCCAGGTGATCCAGGCGCTGATGAGCGGCGAGCCGAAGACCGACACCGACTTCATTCCCACCAGTGGCTTCTGAGGAGATACCCATGTCCGCTGATCGTTTGGCCGACCGTATGAACAAGGAATCCCTGGCCCTGCGCATCCTCTGGATGCTGCTGTTCGCCCTGGTGTGGTACGTCGCGCAGATGCTGCTCGGCGCCGTGGTGGTGGTGCAGCTGGTCTACCGCATCATCTACGGCGCGCCCAGCGCCAGCCTGCTGGCCTTCGGCGACAGCCTCAGCCAGTACCTGGCGCAGATCGGCCGCTTCGGCACCTTCAACAGCGACGAGAAGCCCTGGCCCTTCGCCGACTGGCCGGCCGCCCGCGCCCCCGAGGGCGAGGCCGCCCATGCCGTGCCGCCGGCGCCGCACCCGGTGCGCGACGAGGAGCCGAAGTTGTGAGGATCTGGCTGCTGCGCCACGGCCAGGCCGAGCCCCAGGCCCGCCGCGACGCCGAGCGGGAGCTAACCGCCCATGGCCGCAAGGAAGTGCTGCAGAGCGCCGGGCACCTGGCCGGCCACCCGCTGGACGGCATCCTGGCCAGCCCCTACGTGCGCGCCCAGCAGACCGCCGAACTGGTGCGCGAGGCGTTGGGCTTCGACGGCGCGGTGGGCACCGCGCCCTGGCTGACGCCGGACGACGACCCGCGCGACGTGCTGCGCTTCCTCGACAACCGCAGCGAGCGCAACCTGCTGCTGGTCAGCCACCAGCCGCTGATCGGCTCCCTGGGCGGGCTGCTGGTGCACGGCAGCCGCGACGAGGCGCTGCCGATGGCCACCGCTTCCCTGGCCGAGCTGGAAGGCGAGGGGCCGCTGGCGGGGTTGATGACGCTGGTTTCCCTCTACCATCCCGGACGCGGTTGATGGTTCCGCCAGGGCCCCGCATGGGGCCTTGGCGTTTCTGCGGGTCAATTCGGCTTGTCGTCGTCCGTCAGGCTGACGTCGTCGTTCGGCCCGCGCCCAGCCAGGCGCTGCTCCAGGCGGTTGCCCAGCACCAGGATCAGCAAGGTCAGCGCCAAGCCGACGGCGGCGGTCAGCACGTGCCCGGTGCCGCAGGCCAGGCCGAGCATCGACGAGACCCAGATGGTCGCGGCGGTAGTCAGCCCCTCGACGCGGTAGCGGCGCTCGTGGTGGACGATGACCCCCGCGCCGATGAAACCGATGCCGGTGAGCACGCCCTGGGCCACGCGGCTGGCGGCATCCGCGGTGCCCGGCTGCAACTGCTGGATCACCGTGATCGCCAGCGCCGCGGCCAGGGCGGTGAGGGCGTGGGTGCGCAGCCCGGCGGGGCGGTGGTGCAACTGGCGGTTGAGGCCGATCAGACCGCCGAACAGGGTGGCGCAGAGCAGGTTGAACAGCAGCGGCAACTCGGCCAGCGCGCTGTCGGTGATGAACGGCATGGGCAGCTTTCCACAGGGGCCTGCCGCTGCTTTTAGCAGTTCGCCGTCGGACGCGCCATGCGCTGCTGAAGCATCTCCCTACAAAAGTTCACATATCCCTTCTTGCCAGTCTGTAGGACGCATGGAATATTCGACCAAGCAAGTGCTTGGTTGATCTATCGCTACACCTCTAGAACAACAAAAAAGGAGGGGCATGTGGTCACTGAAATTCGTTCTCCGCTCGAGCAATTCCTGCAACGCGAGGCGCGCCATCCGGACAAGCGCTACCTGGTCCAGCCGTTGCCGGGCGGCCAGGTGCATAGCCTCACCTGGGGCGAGGCCGGTGACCAGGCGCGGCGTGCAGCCGCCTGGCTGCGCAGCCTGCAACTGCCGCCGGGCAGCCGCGTGGCGATCATCTCGAAGAACTGCGCGCACTGGATCATCGCCGACGTCGCCATCTGGATGGCCGGGCACGTCTCGGTGCCGCTGTACCCGAACCTCACCGCCGAATCGGCGCGCCAGGTGCTGAGCCACTCCGAAGCCGCGGTTGCCTTCGTCGGCAAGCTCGACGACTGGCCGGCGATGGCGCCCGGGCTGCCGGCCGAAGTGCTCAGCGTGTCCCTGCCGCTGCATCCGGCAGGGCGCTTCGACCACAGCTGGGACGACCTGCAGGCCTGCGAGCCGCTGCAGGAGGTGCCGCTGCCGGACCCCGCCAGCCTCGCCACCATCATCTATACCTCCGGCACCACGGGCACGCCCAAGGGCGTGATGCATTCCTACGCCAACTTCGACTTCGCCGCCAGCCACGCCATGCAACTGTTCGGCGTCGGCGAGGAGGACCGCCTGCTGTCCTACCTGCCGCTGTGCCACGTGGCCGAGCGGATGTTCGTGGAGATGGCCTCGATCTACGCCGGGCAGACGATCTTCTTCGCCGACAGCCTGGACACCTTCATCGCCGACATGCGCCGGGCGCGGCCCACGGTGTTCTTCGGCGTGCCGCGGATCTGGACCAAGTTCCAGATGGGCGTCTACGCGCAGATGCCGGCGCAGAAGCTCGACCGCCTGCTGCGTCTGCCCATCGTCGGCCGCCTGGTCGGGCGCAAGGTACTCGCCGGCCTCGGCCTGGACGCGGTGCGCTACGCCCTGTGCGGCGCGGCGCCGGTGCCGCCGGCATTGCTCGACTGGTATAGGCGCCTGGGCCTGAGCGTGCTGGAGGTCTACGGCATGACCGAGAACTGCGGCTACTCCCATGTGTGCCGCCCGGGCAAGCAGCGCGAAGGCTGGATCGGCCAGTCCAGTCCCGGGGTGGAAGTGCGCATCAGCGACGAGGGCGAGGTGCAGGTGCGCAGCGGCGCGACCATGCTCGGCTACTACAAGGACCCCGAGCGCACCGCCGAGACCCTCACCGAGGACGGCTACCTGCGCACCGGCGACAAGGGCGAGCAGGACGCCGACAGCAACCTGCGCCTGACCGGCCGGCTCAAGGAAATCTTCAAGACCGGCAAGGGCAAGTACGTCGCCCCGGCGCCCATCGAGAACCGCCTGGCGGTGCATTCGCGCATCGAGCAGATCTGCGTGGTCGGCGACGGCCTGGTGGCGCCGCTGGGGTTGTGCGTGCTGTCCGAGGTCGGCCGCCAGGAGGCCGCCAACGGCTCGCGCTCGCAGCTGGAGGAGAGCCTGCGGCAGCTGGTGGAGGAGGTCAACGGCGAGCTGGACAAGCACGAGCGCCTGGCCGGGCTGGTGCTGGTGAGGGACGTGTGGAGCGTGGACAACGGCTTCCTCACGCCTACTCTGAAGATCAAGCGCAACGTGGTGGAATCCACCTACGGCGCGCGTTTCAACGAATGGGCCGAGCGCCGCGAAGCGGTGCAGTGGCATGACTGACTGCCGGGAGTGAATGCATGAGCCAGTGGCGCACTACGCCTGACCTGGAGGCGCTCAACGCCAACCTGAAGAAGACCATAGGCGAGGTCCTGGACATCCGCTTCGAGGCGGTGGACGACGACTCGCTGACCGCCAGCATGGTGGTGGATGCGCGCACCCACCAGCCCTATGGCTTGCTGCACGGCGGCGCCTCGGTGGTGCTGGCGGAGACCGTCGGTTCCACCGCCAGCTACCTGTGTATCGACACCAGCAAGTACTACTGCGTGGGCCTGGAGGTGAACGCCAACCACCTGCGCGGCCTGCGCAGCGGGCGGGTGACGGCGGTGGCGAAGGCGGTGCACCTCGGCCGCTCCACCCACGTCTGGGAAATCCGCCTGCATGGCGACGACGGCAAGCCCAGCTGCATCTCGCGGCTGACCATGGCCATAGTGCCGCTGGAGCGCTAGGCGATACGCAAGACCTGTAGGAGCGGGCCCTGCCCGCGATTTCGCGCGCAGGGCGCGCTCCTACAAGGAAATGGCGCGTGTGGGGCGGCGTAGGAGCGGATCTCATCCGCGAATCGCGCCGATACGTCCGGCTATCGCGGACAAGGTCCGCTCCTACAGGGAAGCGCCATGCCTCACGACGGACCGTAGGAGCGGACTCCGTCCGCGATTCGCCTTCCGGCCGCGCAATTTTATCCAAGACCTGCCGGCGCCCGGGCGCTAGAGTAGGCCCATGGAACGCATCGAACACCACCGCAGCGGGCTGCCCGGCGTGCGCTACATCGACGCCGAGTACCACCGTTTCGCCTTTCCCCGGCACTTTCACCTGGACTACCACATCGGGCTGATGCTCGACGGTCGCCAGCGCTACGTGCACGCCGGCGAGCGTTGCCTGGCCGGTGGCGGCGACATCCTGCTGATGAGCCCGGAAAGCATCCACGACGGCGCCAGCGAGGGCGACGGCGGCTACCGCATCCGCGTGCTGTCCATCGAGCCGCAGTGGTTGGAGCAGGCCGCGCGCAGCCTCAGCGATGGCCGCCAGGGTACGCCGCGGCTGCTGGCCAGCCAGCTGCGCGACGAACAGCTGCGGCAGCAACTGCACGGCCTGCACCAGGTGCTGGCCGCAGGCGAGCGCCTGGAACAGGAAGGCCGGCTCTGGCAGGGCCTGGCCACGCTGCTCGGGCATGCCTCCAGCCTGCGCATCCGCGAGCCGCGCCAGGGCTTCGACGCCGCGACCTGGCGACGCCTGCGCGACTGGCTGGAATCGCGTCTGGAGAGCCCGCCGACGCTGGACGAACTGGCGGCCTTCTGCGACCTCAGCCCCTGGCAGGTGCTGCGGCGCTTCCGCAACCACTGCGGTCTGCCGCCGCACCAGTGGCTGACCCAGCTGCGCCTGGAGCGGGCCCTGCCGCGGGTGCTCGCCGGCCAGCCGCTGAGCGAGGTGGCGCTGAGCCTGGGCTTCTACGACCAGGCGCACTTCAGCCGCCTGTTCCGCCGCACCTACGGACTGCCGCCGGCGCGCCTGCGCCAACGCTGATCCCACTCCGATCCCCCTTTCCCCTGGAGAATCCCGCCATGCAGGAGGCCCACGCCTTGCTGACGCTTACCGCCGTATTCGCCGTCGCCCTGGTCAGCCCGGGCCCGGATGTCGCCCTGGTGGTGCGCACCGCTTTGCACCAGGGGCGCCGCGCCGGTGTGCTCAGCGCCCTGGGCCTGGCCTGCGGCATCCTGGTCCACGGCACCCTGGTGCTGACCGGCGTGTCGCTACTGCTGCGCCATTCGCCGGTGCTGTTCGGCCTGCTGCAGGGAGCTGGCGCGCTCTACCTGGGCTGGCTTGGCATCGGCGCGTTGCGCGCCTGGTCGCGGCGTGGCGCGGGCGGGGCAGGGCGCCTGGACGGCGAGCTGCCGGCCTCGCCGCTGGGGCCCTGGCTGCGCGGCCTGGCGACCAACCTGTTCAACCCCAAGGCGCTGGTGTTCTTCCTCGCCCTGCTCAGCAGCCTGATCCCGCTGGACATGTCCGTGCCCGGCAAGCTGGCGGTGGCGGCCATGCTGTTCTGCACCGGCTTCGCCTGGTTCAGCCTGCTCAGCGTGACCCTCACCCGCCCGGCGCTGCAACAGCGCCTGCTGCGGGCGGTACCGGTCATCGACGGCGCCTGCGGCCTGGTGTTCCTGCTGGTGGCCGGCGGCATCGCGCTCAGCCTGGCGCGGCAGTTCTGAGGCGCCCTGGCTTTTGGCCGGAGTGCCCTGGCCGGCGGTGGGCCCGGCCATTGTGGCCAGCCATGGCCTGGGGGAGAATTCCGCAGTCATCAGCACTGCGGTCACCGGCATGTCCCACGCGATCTTCTTCGCCCACGCCAACGGCTTCCCCTCGGCCACCTACGGCAAGCTGTTCCAGGCCCTGGCGCCGGAATTCGAGGTGCGCCACCTGGACATGCACGGCCACGACCCGCGCTTCCCGGTGAACGCCAACTGGGCGAACCTGGTGGACGAACTGCTGTTCCACCTGGAGGCCCAGGGCGCGCCGGTGTGGGGCGTCGGCCATTCCCTCGGCGGCCTGCTGCACTACCATGCCGCGCTGCGTCGCCCGGAGCTGTACCGCGGCGTGCTGATGCTCGACTCGCCGACCCTGACCTTCGCCGACCAGTGGGTGATCCGCGCCGCCAAGCGCTTCGGCTTCATCGACCGCATCACCCCGGCCGGGCGCACCCTGGGGCGGCGCGAGGCGTTCGCCGACTTCGACGAGGCGCTGCGCTACTTCGGCGGCAAGTCGCTGTTCCGCCGTTTCGACCCGGACTGCCTGGCGGACTACGTGCGCCACGGCCTGGCCGCGAGCGGCCAGGGCCTGCGCCTGAAGTTCGACCCGGCCACCGAGATCAGCATCTACCGCAACGTGCCCCATGCCGCGCCGGGCAGCCCGCGGCGCCTGGCGGTGCCGCTGGCGCTGGTGCGCGGCCGCCACAGCCGGGTGGTGCTGCCGCACCATGCCCGCGCGGTGCGCCTGGCGCCCCAGGGCGAAGCCCTGTCGCTGCCCGGTGGGCACATGTTCCCGCTGGAGCGCCCGCGCGACACCGCCGAACTGATCAAGCAGGTAGTCGAGCGCTGGCAGCGCCGCGCCGAACAGGAGAATTCCCGCCCATGAGCGCCCAGGTCGAAGAGATCCGCCTGAACCTTCCGCACATCGAACTGGCCGCGCACCTGTTCGGCCCGGAGGACGGCAAGCCGGTGCTGGCCCTGCACGGCTGGCTGGACAACGCCATGAGCTTCGCGCGCCTGGCGCCGAAGCTGGACGGGTTGCGCATCGTCGCCCTGGACTTCGCCGGCCACGGCCACTCGGCGCACCGCGCCCCCGGGGCCAGCTACCTGCTATGGGACTACGCCTACGACGTGCTGGCGGTGGCCGAGCAACTGGGCTGGGAGCGCTTCTCGCTGCTCGGGCACTCCATGGGCGCCATCGTCTCGGTGCTGCTGGCCGGCGCCATGCCCGAGCGCATCGAGCGCCTGGCGCTGATCGACGGCCTGGTGCCCTACACCGGCGAGGCCGACAGCGCGCCGGCCAAGCTGGGCGAGGCGCTGAAGGCGCAACTGGCGCTGCCGAACAAGCGCAAGCCGGTGTACGAAGCCATCGACCGCGCGGTGGAGGCACGCATGAAGGGCGTCGGCGCGGTCAGCCGCGAAGCCGCCGAACTGCTGGCCCGGCGCGGCCTGATGCCGGTGCCCGGCGGTTTCACCTGGCGCAGCGATGCGCGCCTGACCCTGCCTTCGCCGCTGCGCTTCACCCGCGCCCACGCCGCGAGCTTCGCCCAGGCCGTGCAGTGCCCGGTCAGCCTGGTGCTGGCCCAGGGCGGCATGCTCTCTGCCGAGCCGGGCATCCGCAAGCTGATCGACGGGCGCCCCTTCGACGTCCACGAGCTGCCCGGCGGCCATCACCTGCACCTGGACGACGAAGCGGGGGCGCAGGCGGTGGCGGCGATCTTCCAGCCGTTCCTGGGAGAGTAGGCGCGGGGAAACACCCCGTTGCCGCACCCCGCTTGACTAAAGCGGGGCTTGCCACGACGCTGCATGGATCGCAGTCGGGAGATTCTGCATGATTCAGCTCTTCGCCACCGCCATGCCGGGCGGCCCCAAGGATTCCAGCGGCCCGGGCGCGCATGCCCCGCGGCGTGCGCAACGGAGGTGCGACGCCTGACATGCCTCGCCTTTCCCTGCTGCCCCTGGTGGGCACGCTGCTCGCGGCCAGTGCCTTCGCCGCCGACGTTCCCGACAGCCACGACCTTGACGTGCTGCCCCGTTTCCCGAGGGCGGAGATCGTCGATTTCACCAGCGCCCCCGCCACCGAGCGCGTCTACCCGCTGGGGCCGATCAGCCGCATCAGCGGGCGCCTGCGCATGGAGGGCGAGGCGCGCGCCCTCGGCCAGCTCACCGCGCTGACCTACCGCCTGCCCGACGAGGACTCCAGCGCCAGCGCCTTCGCCGCCGCGCGCAAGGACCTGCTCAAGGCCGACGCCACCCCGCTGTTCTGGTGCGAGGGCCGCGACTGCGGCTCCAGCAGCCTGCTGGCCAACGCGGTGTTCGGCAAATCCAGCCTCTACGGCCCGGACGACCAGCAGGCCTACCTGCTGGTGCGCCTAGCCGCGCCGCAGCAGGACAGCCTGCTGGCGGTCTACGCCATCACCCGCGGCAACCGCCGCGCCTACCTGCACGCCGAGCAACTGGACGCCGGCAGCGCCCTGGGCGAACTGCTGCCCAGCGCCGCCACCCTGATGCGCCTGCTCAAGGCCAACGGCGAGCTGACCCTCAGCCACGTGCCCGCCGAGCCCGGCGGCGCCTGGCTCGACCTGCTGGTGCGCACCCTGCGCCAGGACACCGGCGTGCGCGTCGAGCTGGCTGGCGCCCACGCCGCCGACTGGCGCAGCGCCCTGGCCGGTCAGGGCGTGCGCGATGCCCGCCTGGAGCTGGGCAGCGGCGAAGGGGACGGGCTGCACCTGACCTGGCTACGCTGATTCGCCTACGCTGAAGCTGGGCGCGCCCTGTGCCCGGCTGCCGTCGCCGTACCGAGAAGGAGTCCGGCCCCGATGTTCGATAACCTGCTGTTGCGCATCCTCCTGGTGGTCCTGCTGGTCGCCACCCTGTGGGTGCTGGCGCCGTTCTGGACGGCGCTGTTCTGGGCCGCCGTGCTGGCCTTCGCCAGCTGGCCGCTGATGCGCCTGCTGACGCGCCTGCTGGGCGGCCGCGAGGCCCTGGCGGCGGGCGTGCTGACCGCTTTCTGGATCATCGTGGTGGCGCTGCCGCTGCTGGGCCTGGGCTTCGGCCTGGCGGACAAGCTGCGCGCCGGCGTCGAGCTGGTGAAGAACCTGCAGGTCTCCGGCCTGCCGCCGCCGCCGAGCTGGCTGGCGCGCACCCCGCTGATCGGCGACCGGCTGATCGGCTGGTGGTACTCCATCGACCAGCAGGGGGTGGCCATCTTCTCCGCGCTCAAGCCCTACATGGGCGAGGTCGGCAACTGGCTGCTGGCGCGTTCGGCCAAGCTGGCCGGGGGCATCTTCGAGCTGGTCCTGAGCCTGGTGCTGATCTTCTTCTTCTACCGCGACGGCAAGCGCCTGGAGGCCTTCGCCTACCAGATGCTGGAGCGCCTGATCGGCCCGCGCGCCGAGCACTACATGGAGCTCATCGCCGGCACCGTGCAGCGGGTGGTCAACGGCGTGATCGGCACCGCGGCGGCCCAGGCAGTGCTGGCCTTCATCGGCTTCAGCATCGCCGGGGTGCCCGGCCCGATCCTGCTCGGCCTGCTGACCTTCGTCTGCAGCCTGCTGATGGTCCCGCCGCTGGTCTGGGGGCCGGCCACCGTCTGGCTGTTCTTCCAGGGCGAGTACGGCTACGGGGTGTTCCTGGGCATCTGGGGCTTCTTCGTCATCAGCGGCGTGGACAACATCCTCAAGCCCTACCTGATCAGCCGCGGCGGCAACCTGCCGCTGGTGGTGGTGTTGCTCGGCGTGCTCGGTGGGCTGCTCAGCTTCGGCTTCATCGGCCTGTTCCTCGGCCCGGTGCTGCTGGCAGTGGTCTACAACCTGGTCAACGACTGGATCGAGAGCCCCAAGCGCGGCACCCTGCCGCCGGGCGGCCCGGGGGACAAGGCGCCCTAGGCCAGCTGTGCAGAAACCTGTAGGAGCAGGCCCTGCCTGCGATTCGCGCGCAGGGCGCGCTCCTACAGGGGGATGGCGTGGGTGGGTCATCCGCGAATCGCGCCGGCATGTCCGGCTATCGCGGACAAGGTCCGCTCCTACGACCGTGCTTCCCTGGCGCCGTTGGCCCATGCAGCGAAGCCCTACGAAAGCGCCTCGCTGCGCACGCCGACCAGGCGGTCGCGGCCGGCGCCCAGGCCGGCCACCAGCGCGCCCAGGCTGATGGCGATGAAGATGACGCCCACCGCATTCCAGCCGTCGCTCAGATCGTGCACCAGGCCGACCAGGAAGGGCCCCAGGGCCGCCAGGGTGTAGCCCACGCCCTGGGCCATGCCGGACAGGTGCGAGGCGACGTGGGCGTCGGGCGAGCGCAGCACGATCAGCGCCAGGCCGATGCTGAAGGTGCCGCCCTGGCCCAGGCCGAGCACCACCGCCCACAGCCACAGGCTGCCGCCGGGCGCATAGAGCAGGCCGAGCAGGCCGGCGAGGGTCAGCGCCAGGACCAGGAACACCACCAGGCGCTGGTCGCGCCCGCGGGTGCCGAACCAGGGCGCGCCCAGGGCGCTGAGCAGCTGCACCATCACCGAGCCGGACATCATCAGCCCGGCGGCCGTCGGGCTCAGGCCGCGGTCGATGAGGATCGACGGCAGCCAGCCGAACACGATGTAGGCCAGCGACGACTGCAGGCCCATGTACAGGGTCACCTGCCAGGCCAGCGGATCGCGCCACAGGCCGCGGACCTGGAAGGCCTGGCGGTGGGCGTGCTGGGCCTGGCGCGTCTGCGGCAGCCAGACCAGCGCGGCGAGCACCGCCGGCAGGGCCCAGGCAGCGAGGGCCGGCTGCCAGGCGTCGCCGAACAGTTCGGCCAGGGGCACGCTGGCCCCGGCGGCCAGGGCCGCGCCCAGGCACAGGGCCATGGTGTAGACGCCGGTCATGATCCCGGCGATGTGCGGGAAGTCGCGCTTGACGATGCCCGGCAGCAGCACGCCGATGATGCCGATGCTGGCGCCGGCCACCAGGCTGCCGAGGAACAGCCCGGCGATGGGGAACAGGCTGCGCAGGACGATGCCGGCGGCCAGCAGCAGGAGGATCGCCAGCACCGCCCGCTCGGCCCCCAGGCGCCGTGCCAGGCGGGGCGCCAGCGGGGCGAACAGGCCCAGGCAGAGCACCGGAAGGGTGGTCAGCAGGCCCGCGGCTGCGGCTGACAGGCCGGTGTGCTCGCGCACTGTGTTCAGCAGCGGCGCCAGGCTCGACAGCGCCGGGCGCAGGTTCAGCGCCACCAGCACCAGGCCGAGCAACAGCAGCCAGGGCCGCACCGGTGCGGGTGTAGGGGCGGGGGCTTCGTCGATCTCGGCGTCGATCAGCAGTTCGTCGGCGTGATGTTGTTGGGGCATGGTGGCGATCGCAAGGCAGTGGGAAGGGAAGTCAGATCAGCAGCGCGCGGTTGGCGGCCGCGGCCGCCTCGGCGTCCTGGCGCTCCAGGGCGTCCAGCAGTTGCCGGTGCAGCTCGAAGGCCGGCTGCGGGCGGCCGGGTTCGCTGATGGTGTGTTGCAGGCCGGCGCGGATGACCTGGGAGAAGTAGCGGTACAGCTCGCTCAGCAGCGGGTTGTGGGCGCTGTCCACCACGCGCTGGTGGAAGGCCAGGTCGTGCTCGACGTAGGCCTGAAGGTCGCCGCCGAAGTGCTGCGCGCTGAGCGCCAGGGCCTGGCGCAGGGCGGCCAGGTCGGCGTCGCTGCGGCGCAGGGCGGCCAGGCGCGCGGCCTCGACCTCGATCACCCCGCGCGCTTCCAGGGCCTGTTCGATGGAGCCGCGGGCCAGGGCCAGCATGGTGTCCAGCGGGTCGGCGCAGGCGCGCACGTAGGTGCCGTCGCCCTGGCGCACTTCCAGCACGCCGGAGAAGGTCAGCACGCGCACCGCCTCGCGCACGGTGTTGCGGCTCATGCCGAGAATTTCCGCCAGCTCCGGTTCCGGCGGCAGGCGCTGGCCGAGGGCCCAGGCGCCGCTGTCGATGCGCTGGCGGATCTGCTCCAGGGCGATGTCGACCAGGGAGCGTTTGAGGGGATTGGCCATATAGACATCCAATCATCGGATGATTAGGCCGGACAGGCTACTGCAGCGGTGGGGGGGCTGGCAAGGCGCGGATCGTCCCCCTGTCGGAGCGCGCACTGCACGCGAAATCGCGGACGGAGTCCGGCAAGCACAACACCCCGTAGGATGGTGTTGAGCGAAGCGATACCCATCACCATGGTCCGATGGGTATCGCAAGCTCAACCCATCCTACGAAAAGCATCTCGGCGCGGTTGGCAAGACAACTGCCCCTACAGGGTTACGCCGAACCTCCGGCGCCCGATGAAAACGGCGGATAACGCCGTAGGCGTTATGCGCCCTACGGGAGCATCCCGGCACCCGTAGGATGGTGTTGAGCGAAGCGATACCCATCGCCATGGTCCGATGGGTTTCGCAAGCTCAACCCATCCTACGAAAAGCATCTCGGCGCAGTTGGCAAGACAGCTGCTCCTACAGGGTTACGCCGAACCTTCCGGTGCCCGATGAGAACGGCGGATAACGCCGTAGGCGTTATGCGCCCTACGGGAGCATCCCGGCACCCGTAGGATGGTGTTGAGCGAAGCGATACCCATCGCCATTGCCCGATGGGTATCGCAAGCTCAACCCATCCTGCGAAGAGCATCCCGGCGCAGCCGGCAGGAGGCTCAGGCAGCGATATTGAGCAGGCTGCCGCTGGTGTTCTGGTAGCTGGCGGCGCTGCTGTCCTGGTAGTGCCTGGCCAGCATGGCGAGCATCTGCTGCACGGCTTCGGCGCCGGCCGAGCCGCTGTTGGTGCTGGATGCGTCGCTGCTGGTGCTGCTGGCCAGGCTGCTGTCGGTTTCCCCGGAAGCGGGCGGCGGGGGCGGCGGCATGTCGCCCTGGGCCTGCTGCAGGGCGCTGCTCAGTTCGTCCTGGCTGATGCTGCCGTTGCCGTCGCTGTCCAGGGCGCTGAACAGCTCGCTGCTGTCGGTGCCGGAGGCGCTGGCGGCGCTGAGTTCGTCGCTGCTGATGCTGCCGTCGCCATCGCTGTCCAGGGACGACAGCAGGTCGCTGGCGGCCTGGTCGGAGGAGGGCGGCGGCGGAGGCGGCGGCATGTCGCCCTGGGCCTGTTGCAGGGCGCTGCTCAGTTCGTCCTGGCTGATGCCGCCGCTGCCGTCGCTGTCCAGCTGGGCCAGCAGCGAGTCGATGTCGATGTCGCCGCTGTCGCTGTCGCTGCCGGAGGCGGATAGCGCGCTGTCCAGCTCGCTGGAGCTGACGCTGCCGTCACCGTCGCTGTCGAGGGACTTGAACAGGTCGGCGGCGAATTTCTGCGCCTTGTCGCTGCTGCCGCTGGTGCTGGTTGTAGTGCTGGAGCTGCTGGCGCTGCGCTGGGTGCTGGCGAGCGCGGCGCTGCTGTAATAGCTGCTGTAGCTGCTGACTCCGCTGATCATCGGACTGCCTCCATGAGGTTATAGGTCCGGAACTGGAGTTCCGGTCCTGGCAGGTTCGATGGGTGCCTTGTCGGCGGTATGTGCGCTTTGTATGCGGCGGCCGACAAAGCCTCAGGCGCGCGGCAGGCGCAGCACCGCGGTGGCGCCGCCGCCGGGGGTTTCCTCGAAGTGCAGGTCGCCGCCGTGGCGCCGCGCCGCCTCGCGGGCGATGGCCAGGCCCAGGCCGACGCCGCCGGAGTTGCGGTTGCGCGAGCCTTCCAGGCGGAAGTAGGGCTCGAATACCTGCTCGCGCATCTGCGCGGGGATGCCCGGGCCGTGGTCGCGGACGAGGATTTCCACCTGCTGGCCGCTGTCGCGCAGTATCAGTTGCACCTCGCCGGCATAGCGCAGGGCGTTGTCCAGCAGGTTCGACAGGCACGAGCGCAGGGCCAGCGGCTGCACCTTCAGCGGCGCGCACTGGCCTTCGACGCTGACGCGGGCGCCGTGCTCACAGGCGTCCTCGGCCAGCGATTCGACCAGGGCGTTGACGTCGAACCACTGCAGCGCCTCGCTGGTACGCTCCTGGTGCAGGTAGTGCAGGGTGGAGTCGAGCATGCCGATCATTTCGCCCAGGTCCTGAGCGAAGCGCGCGCGCAGCTGCGGGTTGTCGATCTCCTCCACACGCAGCTTCAGGCGCGACAGCGGCGTGCGCAGGTCGTGGGACACCGCCACCAGCATGCGGCCGCGCTGCTGCACCTGCTCGCGGATGCGCTCGCGCATGCGGTTGAAGGCCTGTGCCGCGCGCTGCGCCTCCTGCGGCCCGGTTTCCGGCAGCGGCGGGCTGTCCAGGTCCTCGCTCAGCTGCAGCGCGGCATTGCCCAGGCGCTCCACCGGGCTGGCGAGCAGGCGCGCGCCGAACCAGGCGGCGCCGACCAGGGCGAGCAACTGGAACAGGAAGGGCATGCTCCAGAACGGCAGCCGCGGCGGCGGGGGCGGCGGCGGGCCGACCATGTGTCCCTCGAACTGCTCATGGGGCGGTGGCGGCGGTGGCGGCGGGCCGGGATGGCGGAAGTGGCTGAACCAGACGAAGGCCAGCAGGTGCGCGACCACGATGGCCAGCAGGAACACCCCGAACAGACGGGCGAACAGGCTGTCGGCGAACTGCAGCGAGCGCTTCTTCATCTGGCCTCCTTGGCCGGGCCGGCATCAGGCGATGTCACGGACGTCGAACAGATAGCCTTCGCCGCGCACGGTCTTGATCAGCCGCGGCGAGCGCGGGTCGTCGCCGAGCTTCTGGCGCAGGCGCGAGACCAGCAGGTCGATGCTGCGGTCGAAGGCCTCGATGGCGCGGCCGCGCGCGGCGTCCAGCAGCAGTTCGCGGTTGAGCACCCGGCGCGGGCGCTCGAGGAACACCCAGAGCAGGCGGAACTCGGCGTTGGATAGCGGCACCACCAGGCCGTCCGGTGAGTGCAGCTGGCGCAGCACGCTGTCCAGCCGCCACTGGTCGAAACGCACCTGGGCGCGCGGCTCGTTGCGCCCCTCGTCGCCGCGCACGCGGCGCAGGATGGTCTGGATGCGCGCCACCAGCTCGCGCGGCTCGAAGGGCTTGGCCATGTAGTCGTCGGCGCCCAGTTCCAGGCCGATGATGCGGTCGGCCGGCTCGCAGCGCGCGGTGAGCATGAGGATCGGGATGTCCGACTCGCTGCGCAGGTAGCGGCACAGCGACAGGCCGTCCTCGCCGGGCAGCATCAGGTCCAGCACCACTACGTCGAAGTTCTCCTCGGCCAGCGCCTGGCGCATGCCCGCGCCGTCGGCCACGCCGCGCGCCTCGATGTTGAAGCGCGCCAGGTAGCCGCAGAGCAGTTCGCGGATCGGCTCGTCGTCGTCCACCAGCAGGGCGCGGATGGTCCAGCGGCGCTGGCTGTCTTGGCTGGAGGTGGGGCTGGAGGGAAACATGCAGTACCTGTCGCTGGGAGCGCCCGGGGCGCGGGGTCAATGCTAACCCGCCGTCGCACGAGGGGGCCACGGTAGGCAAGGTTGACGGCAACGGATATCGACAGAGTGTCGTCAATGTATCAGTGCACTTACAAAGCCGTGCCATAGCGCTTCTTTACGCTTTCTTTATGCCCGCCGGAAGCCCCGCCAATCGCTTCTTTACGCCCGCTTTGCGGAGACTTTTCCCATCGCGAGGATTCGCCTGCGTAAGGAGAGACAGACATGAGCGTGCTCGACGGGGTGTCCCTGGTCCTGGCCACGGGACTTTTCATCTACCTGCTGGTGGCGCTGCTGCGCGCCGACCGTTCCTAGGGGGCTGCATGAACAGCCATGACGTGCTGCTGATCGCCGCCTTCTTCGCCCTGGTGCTGCTGCCCGCGCCGCTGCTCGGGCGCTTCTACTACAAGGTGATGGAGGGCGAGCGCACCTTCCTCAGCCCGGTGCTGGCGCCGGTGGAGCGCCTGGTCTACCGCATCTGCGGCATCGACCCGCGGGCCGAGCAGGACTGGAAGACCTACACCCTGGCCATGCTCGCCTTCAACCTGGCCGGCCTTGCGCTGCTGTTCGCCATCCTCGTCGGCCAGGGCGCGCTGCCGCTCAACCCGCAGCACCTGCCGGGCCTGGAATGGACCCTGGCCTTCAACACCGCGGTGAGCTTCGTCACCAACACCAACTGGCAGGCCTACAGCGGCGAGGCGGCGCTGAGCTACCTGAGCCAGATGCTCGGCCTGACCGTGCAGAACTTCGTCAGCCCGGCGGTAGGCCTGGCGGTGCTGGTGGTGCTGGCCCGCGGCATCGCCCGCAAGTCCACGCAGCACCTCGGCAACTTCTGGGTCGACCTGACCCGCGCGACCCTCTACGGCCTGCTGCCGCTGTGCCTGGTCCTGGCGCTGCTGCTGGTCTGGCAGGGCGTGCCGCAGACCTTCCTCGACTACGTCCACGCCACCACCCTGCAGGGCGCCGAGCAGTCCATCCCGCTGGGCCCGGCGGCCAGCCAGATCGCCATCAAGCAACTGGGCACCAACGGCGGCGGCTTCTTCGGCGTGAACTCGGCGCACCCGTTCGAGAACCCCACGGCCTGGGCCAACCTGTTCGAGCTGGCGTCGATCATCCTGATCCCGGCGGCGCTGGTGTTCACCTTCGGCCACTACGTCAAGGACCTGCGCCAGAGCCGCGCCATCCTCGGCTGCATGCTGCTGCTGTTCGTCGTCGGCCTGGGCGTCGCCCTGTGGGCCGAGTACCAGCCCAACCCGGCGCTGGCGCACCTGCCGATCACCCAGGGCGCGCCCCTGGAAGGCAAGGAGAGCCGCTTCGGCACCACCGCCAGCGTACTCTGGGCGGTGACCACCACGGCCGCCTCCAACGGCTCGGTGAACGCCATGCACGACAGCCTCAACCCGCTCAGCGGCCTGGTGGCGATGTTCAACATGATGCTCGGCGAGGTGGTCTTCGGCGGCGTCGGCGCCGGCCTCTACGGCATGCTGCTGTTCGTCCTGGTCGCGGTGTTCCTGGCCGGCCTGATGATCGGCCGCACCCCGGAATACCTGGGCAAGAAGCTGGAGGCCCGTGAAGTCCGCCTGCTGGTCGCCACCCTGCTGGTGATGCCGGTCGGCGTGCTGGTGCTCGGCGCCATCGCCGCCAGCCTGCCGGGCCCGGCGAGCGCGGTGAGCAACCCCGGCGCCCACGGCTTCAGCCAGTTGCTCTATGCCTACACCTCGGGCACCGCGAACAACGGTTCGGCGTTCGCCGGCTTCGGCGCCAACACCCCGTTCCACAACCTGATGATCGCCCTGGCCATGCTCATCGGCCGCTTCGGCTACATCGTCCCGGTGCTGGCCATCGCCGGCAGCCTGGCGGCGAAGAAGCGCGTGCCGGTGGGGCCGAACAGCTTCCCCACGCACGGCCTGCTGTTCGTCGGCCTGCTGGCGGCGACCATCCTCCTGGTCGGCGGCCTGAACTTCCTGCCGACCCTGGTTCTCGGCCCGGTGGCCGATCACCTGACCCTGGGCTTCTGAGGAGCCGATAGATGAACGCCAAGACCCAGGACATGCCGCTCAAGAGCGCCACGTCCGCCCCCGAGAAACGCCACAGCCTGAGCTTCGCCGCGCTGTGGAGGCCGGCGCTGCTGCAGGCCTTCGTCAAGCTCGACCCGCGCCAGCTGCAGCGCTCGCCGGTGATGCTGGTGGTGGAACTGACCGCCATCCTCACCACAGTGCTGTGCTTCACCGGCGGCGATGCTGTGCCGCTGTCAGTGGCCGCGCAGATCGCCGCCTGGCTGTGGTTCACCGTGCTCTTCGCCAACTTCGCCGAGGCCCTCGCCGAGGGCCGCGGCAAGGCCCGCGCCGACAGCCTCAAGGCCGGCACCCAGGGCCTGATGGCGCAGCGCCTGAACGTCGACGGCGCCTACGAAAGCGTGCCGGCCACCAGCCTGCGCAAGGGCGACGTGGTGCGCGTGGTAGCCGGCGAGCTGATCCCCGGCGACGGCGAGGTGATCGAGGGCGTGGCGGCGGTCAACGAGGCCGCCATCACCGGCGAATCGGCGCCGGTGATCCGCGAATCCGGCGGCGACCGCTCGGCCGTGACCGGCAATACCCGGCTGGTCTCCGACTGGCTGCTGGTGCGTATCAGCGTCAACCCCGGCGAGTCGACCCTCGACCGCATGATCGCCCTGGTGGAGGGCGCCAAGCGGCAGAAGACGCCCAACGAGGTGGCCCTGGACATCCTGCTGATCGGCCTGACGCTGATCTTCCTGCTGGTGGTGGTGACGCTCAAGCCTTTCGCCCTGTTCGCCGGCGGCAGCCTGCCGCTGGTGTTCCTGGTGGCGTTGCTGGTGACGCTGATCCCCACCACCATCGGCGGCCTGCTCTCGGCCATCGGCATCGCCGGCATGGACCGCCTGGTGCGGCTGAACGTGATCGCCAAGTCCGGCCGCGCGGTGGAGGCCGCCGGCGACGTGCACGTGCTGATGCTCGACAAGACCGGCACCATCACCTTCGGCAACCGCCGCTGCGCCGCGCTGCACGCCGCGCCCGGGGTGAGCGCGCCGGAACTGGCCGAGGGCGCCTTCCTCGCCTCGCTGGCCGACGACACCCCGGAGGGCAAGTCCATCGTCGAGTTCCTCCGCGCGCAGATCATCCTGCCGGAGCCGCCGCGCGAGCAGCTGACGCCCATCGCCTTCAGCGCCGAGACGCGCCTGTCCGGCGTTGACCTCGACGGCCGCGTGTACCGCAAGGGCGCGGTGGACGCCGCGCTGGCCTTCATCGGCCGCGCCCGCGACGACATGCCGGAAAGCCTGGCCAAGGAAGTCGAGCGCATCGCCCAGAGCGGCGGCACCCCGCTGCTGGTGGTGGCCGACGGCAGGCTGCTCGGCGCCATCCACCTCAAGGACGTGGTCAAGCCGGGCATCCGCGAGCGCTTCGCCGAACTGCGCCGCATGGGCATCCGCACCGTGATGGTGACCGGCGACAACCCGCTGACCGCCGCGGCCATCGCCGCCGAGGCCGGGGTGGACGACGTGATCGCCGAGGCCACGCCGGAGAAGAAACTGGCGCGCATCCGCCAGGAGCAGGGCGAAGGACGCATGGTCGCCATGTGCGGCGATGGCGCCAACGATGCGCCGGCGCTGGCCCAGGCGGACGTCGGCATGGCCATGAACGACGGCACCCAGGCGGCCCGCGAGGCGGCGAACCTGGTGGACCTGGACAGCGACCCGACCAAGCTGCTCGACGTGGTCCAGGTGGGCAAGGAACTGCTGGTGACCCGCGGCGCGCTGACCACCTTCTCGGTGGCCAACGACGTGGCCAAGTACTTCGCCATCCTGCCCGCGCTGTTCGCCGGCATCTACCCGCAGCTGCAGGTGCTCAACGTCATGCACCTGGCCAGCCCGCAGAGCGCCATCCTCTCGGCCATCGTGTTCAACGCGCTGATCATCGTCGCGCTGATCCCCCTGGCCCTGCGCGGCGTGCGCGTGGCGGCCAGCGACGCCATGCACCTGCTGCGGCGCAACCTGCTGATCTACGGGGTGGGCGGGATCATCGCGCCCTTCATCGGCATCAAGGCCATCGACCTGTTGCTGGTGGCCCTGGGCCTGGTCTGAACGGGACTGCCGGCCTTGGCGATGGGTATCGCTTCGCTCAACCCATCCTACGGGCTACCCGAACTGTAGGAGCGAGCTTGCTCGCGAACCGCCCTGGTTCGAAAGCTTCGCGAGCAAGCTCGCTCCTACGAAGAGCTCGCATCGAGGAAACTGGAAATGCTCAATCACATCCGCCCCGCCATCGCCTCCCTGGCCCTGCTTTCGCTGGTCACTGGCGTGGCCTATCCGCTGCTGGTCACCGGCGTCGCCCAGGTGGCTTTCCCCGCACAGGCCAATGGCAGCCTGGTGCGCGACGCCAAGGGCGAAGTCCGCGGCTCGGCGCTGCTGGCGCAGAAGTTCGAGGGCCCGCAGTGGTTCCACGAACGGCCCTCGGCCGGCGACTACGCCACCGTCTCCAGCAGCGCCTCCAACCTGGCACCGGGCAACCCGGCGCTGGCCGAGCGCATCGCCAAGGACGCCGCCGCCGAGGCGGTGGCCGGGCGCCCGGTGCCGCTGGCGCTGGTCACCACCTCCGGCAGCGGCCTGGACCCGCAGCTGCCGCCGGACGCCGCGCTCTACCAGGTGCCGCGCATCGCCCAGGCCCGCAGCCTGCCGGAGCAGGCCGTGCACAACCTGGTCGAGGCGCACACCCGGCGGCCGCTGGTGGGCCCGGCGGTGGTCAACGTGCTGGCCCTGAACATGGCCCTCGAGCAACTGCCTCGCTAGACTTGCGCGCAACCCTCTGGAGGCCAGCATGACCGATCCCAAGCGCGCCGACGCCCTGCTCGCGGACCTGGAGCGCAACGGCCGCGGACGCCTCAAGGTGTTCCTCGGCGCCGCCCCCGGCGTGGGCAAGACCTACGCCATGCTGCTGGCCGCCCAGGGCCAGCTGCGCCAGGGCGTGAACCTGCGCGTGGGCATCGTCGAGACCCACGGCCGCGCCGAGACCGAGGCGCTGCTCGCCGGCCTGCCGCAGCAGCCGCTGCTGCGCTCGGAATACCGCGGCATCCACCTCGCCGAGATGGACCTCGACGGCCTGCTGCGCGAGCCGCCGCAGCTCGCCCTGGTCGACGAGCTGGCCCACAGCAACGCCCCCGGCAGCCGCCACGCCAAGCGCTGGCAGGACATCCAGGAGCTGCTCGCCGCCGGCATCGACGTCTACACCACGGTCAACGTCCAGCACCTGGAAAGCCTCAACGACCAGGTGCGCGACATCACCGGCGTGCAGGTGCGCGAAACGGTGCCCGACTGGGTGCTGCAGGAGGCCGACGAACTGCTGCTGGTGGACCTGCCGCCGCGCGAGTTGCTGGAGCGCCTGCGCGAAGGCAAGGTCTACGTGCCGGAGCAGGCGAGGGCGGCCATCGACGCCTTCTTCAGCCAGACCAATCTCACCGCCCTGCGCGAACTGGCCATGCAGACCGCCGCCGCGCGGGTGGATGCGGACCTGGCGCACCGCTACCGCCAGCAGGGCGGCGAGGCCCCGGCGCTGCGCGGCCGCCTGCTGCTGGGCGTGGACGGCGAGCGCAACGCCGAGCGCCTGGTGCGCCATGCCTCGCGGGTGGCCGAGCGCCGCCACCTGCCCTGGAGCCTGGTCCACGTCGACACCGGCGACGCCCGCGACGAGCAGTCGCGCCTGTACCTGCAGAACGCCCAGCAACTGGCCGAGCGCCTGGGCGGCGAGGTGGTGCAGCTGCGCGGCGGGGAAGTGGCGCGCACCCTGGTCGAGCACGCCCGCGAGCGCCGCGCCAGCCTGATCCTGGTCGGCCGTTCGCGGCAGCGCTGGTATCGCCGGCTGTTCGGCGGCGGCCTGGCGGCGCGCCTGCTGCGCCTGGGCGAAGGCCTGGAAATCAGCGTGCTGGACAGCGAGGCCGACCTGGCCCCGGCCACCCCGCGCCGCGGCGAGCGCGGCCACTGGCGCGACTACCTGCTGGCGGCCCTGGCCGCCGCCGGGGCCAGCGCCCTGGCCTGGGGCGTGTCGCGTCTGCTGGAGCTGCCGAACATCTCCCTGGTGTTCCTCGCCGCGGTGCTGCTGGTGGCGGTGCGCAGCAGCCTGTGGCCGGCGCTGGTGTGCGCGGTGCTGTCGTTCCTGGCCTATGACTTCCTGTTCATCCCGCCGTACTTCTCCCTTTCCATCCAGCGCGAGCAGGACGTGCTGACCCTGCTGTTCTTCCTGCTCATGGCCGCGCTCACCGGCAACCTCGCCGCGCGCCAGCGCCGCCAGCTGCAAGTGCTGCGCGACACCCAGGAGGAGACCGGCGCGCTGCTGGAACTCTCGCGCAAGCTCACCGCCGCCACCGACCGCCAGGCGGTGCTGGCCGCCGCCGCCCAGCAGTTCGCCCTGTGGAATGACCTGGACATCTGCGTGCTGGCCCGCCAGCACGACGACTGGAAGGTGGAAAGCGGCCACGCCCGCGGCTTCGACGAGCAGGAGCGCGCCGCCGCCGACTGGGCCTGGCAGCACGACCAGCCGGCCGGCCTGGGCACCGGCACATTGCCGGCGGGGCGCTGGTGGTGGTGGCCGCTGTCGGCGGAGGAGGGGCCGCTGGCGCTGCTAGGCGTGCGGCCCAAGGACGGCGAGCCGCTGCCCGGCCAGCGCCGCCGCCTGCTCGCCGCCCTCGGCCAGCCGCTGGCCCAGGCCCTGGCCCGCGCGCGCCTGGCCGACGACCTGGAAGCCGCGCGCCTGCACGGCGAGACCGAGCAACTGCGCAGCGCTCTGCTGGCTTCGGTCAGCCACGACCTGCGCACCCCGCTGACCACCATGCGCGGCGCCATCGACAGCCTGCTGGCGCTGGGCGAGGCGATTCCCCCGGCCGACCGCAAGGAACTGCTGGAAAGCACCCGCGACGAGGCCGAGCGCCTGGACCGCTACATCCAGAACCTGCTGGACATGACCCGCCTGGGCCAGGGCGGGCTGAAGCTGGCGCGCGACTGGGTGGCCCCGGAGGACATCGTCGGCAGCGCCGTGCACCGCCTGCGCGCGCTGCTCGCGCCCTATCGCGTGGAAACCCGCGTGCCGGCCGAACTGCCGCTGCTGTACGTGCACGCGGCGCTGATCGAGCAGGCGCTGGTCAACGTGCTGGAGAACGCCGCGCGCTTCTCGCCGCCGGGTGGGCGCCTGCGGGTGCAGGCCGCGCAGGTCGGCGACGAGCTGCAGTTCAGCGTCAGCGACGAAGGCCCGGGGATTCCCGAGGTCGAGCGCGAGAAGATTTTCGACATGTTCTACAGCGCCGCCAGGGGCGACCGCGGCGGGCCGAGCACCGGCCTGGGCCTGGCGATCTGTCAGGGCATGGTCGGCGCCCATGGCGGGCGCATCAGCGTCGGCGATGGCCTGGACGGCCGCGGCACCACCCTGACCCTGCACCTGCCGCTGCAGCGCCAGCCGGACCTGGAGCAGCTTGATGCCGGTAGTTGAAAGGCCCAAGCTAGGCGCCACCGCCCCCAGCCAGCCGAGCCCGATGAGCAACGCCAACGCCGCCTGCATCCTGGTCATCGACGACGAACCGCAAATCCGCAAGTTCCTGCGCATCAGCCTCAACGCCGGCGGCTACCGGGTGGTGGAGGCCGGCAGCGGCGAGGAGGGCCTGGCTCAGGCGGCGCTGAACCGCCCGGACCTGGTGGTGCTCGACCTCGGCCTGCCGGACAAGGACGGCCAGGAGGTGCTGCGCGAGTTGCGCGAATGGTCGCAGGTGCCGGTGCTGGTGCTCTCGGTGCGCGCCGCCGAGAGCGAGAAGGTGCTGGCCCTGGACGGCGGCGCCAACGACTACGTGACCAAGCCCTTCGGCATCCAGGAATTCCTCGCCCGCATCCGCGCGCTGCTGCGCCAGGGCCACCAGGGCGAGAACCAGGAAGCGCAAGTGGCGGTGGGGCCGCTACTGGTCGATTTCGCCTACCGCCGGGTGAGCCTCGACGGCGCCGAGGTGGCGCTCACCCGCAAGGAATACGCGGTGCTGGCCACCCTGGCCCGGCACCTGGGCCGGGTGGTCACCCAGCAGCAACTGCTCAAGGACATCTGGGGCCCGACCCACGTCGAGGACACCCATTACCTGCGCGTGGTGGTCGGCCACCTGCGGCAGAAACTGGCGGACGACCCGGCCAACCCGCGCTTCATCGTCACCGAGGCCGGCGTCGGCTATCGCCTGCGCGATGCCTGATCCCCGCTGAGTCCCGCTTTTGGCTTTTCGTAGGAGCGAGCTTGCTCGCGAACAGAACTCGCCGGTAGCACGGTGCAATGCGGTTCGCGAGCAAGCTCGCTCCTACGTTACCGACTGCGCCGAGGCGCTCTTCGTAGGATGGGTTGAGCTTGCGAAACCCATCAGGCCATGGTGATGGGTATCGCTTCGCTCAACCCATCCTACGGTGGTGTTTTTCCTGCACCTTGTAGGAGTAGCTGTCTATTGGGTTATTCCCCTTCGGGCCAGCGCAAGCGCTGTTCGCGATGGAGCCGCGTCCCGCGAACGCGGGAACCCAGAAAACAACGTAGGAGACTCCGCGCACTGGACCTACAGCAAGAGCACCCTCCCCCCAGCCCTCTCCCGCAAGCGGGAGAGGGGGCTGTTCGGCGCGGGTGGAAAGGTCGGTGCAATCCTGTGGACGCGGATTCTCCACCTCGTACCGATCCAGGCCAATCGGCGGATAACGCCGTTGGCGTTATGCGTCCTACGGATTCTCCGCCTCGTACCGGTCCAGCGTATCGCTGGCGATCTGCCTTCCCAGGGCCACCAGCTCCGGCGCCTTGTAGAACTCGAAGAAGCGGCACACGCGCTTGGGCACGTTGATCAGCACGTCCGGCGGGTAGCCGGCGATCTTGTACTGCGCCAGGGAGGTCTGCATCACCTCGAAGCTCTGGTTGACCAGCTCCAGCAACGAGGCCGGGCTGCTGCTGTCGATCACCTGGCTGCCGCTGGCGGACTTCGGCGAGCCCTTGCCCAGGGGCGCCGCGGCCGGCTGCTGCATCTCCGGCTCGGCCGGTTCCTCGCTGTCGGGCACCGGCTCCAGCAGGGCTTCGGCGCGCAGTTCCGGCGGTTCCAGCTCCGGGCCGTGGCGGCGGAACCGGCTGAGCTTGTCGCCGAGGCTGCCGATCAGGCTGTCGAAGCGGCCCTTGAGCGCCGCCGGCCGCTCGATCACCGGCAACTGGTACTGGCGCTGGTTGGTGGCGTTGAGGTTCACCGCGATGATCAGGTCGGCGTGGCTGGACACCACCGGCACGATCGGCAGGGGGTTGAGCAGGCCACCATCGACCAGCATGCGCGGGCCCTGCATCACCGGGGTGAACAGGCTGGGAATGGCCGCCGAGGCGCGCATGGCCTGGTGCAGATCGCCTTCCTGGAACCAGATTTCCTGCTGGTTGGTGAGGTCGGTGGCCACCGCCGTGTAGGGGATGGGCAGGTCCTCGATGTTGATGTCGCCGATGATCTCGTGGATCTTGCCGAACACCCGCTCGCCGCGGATGGCGCCGAGGCGGAAGCTGACGTCCAGCAGGCGCAGCACGTCCAGGTAGTCCAGGCTTTCCACCCAGTCGCGGTATTCCCCCAGCTTGCCGGCGGCGTAGATGCCGCCGATCACCGAGCCCATGGAGCAGCCGGCGATGCAGGCGATCTCGTAGCCGCGCCGCTCCAGTTCCTCGATCACGCCGATATGCGCATAACCCCGGGCTCCGCCGGAGCCGAGCACCAGCGCCACTTGTTTCGACATGGACGGTTATTCCTCTGAAAACAACGCATTGCAAGGCGCGGCGGGCGGCCTGGGCCGGCGCCGGATGTCACTGACGATACGCCCGGGTAGGGCGGGGCGCCAAGGGTGTTTGCTAGAATCGGCCGATCGACTTCCCGCCCCGGAGCCAACATGAGCGAACCCATCCGCCTGACCCAGTACAGCCACGGTGCCGGCTGCGGCTGCAAGATTTCCCCCAAGGTGCTGGAAGTGATCCTGGCCGGCAGCGGCGCGCAGAACCTGGACCCGAACCTGTGGGTCGGCAACGCCTCGCGCGACGACGCTGCGGTCTATGCTATCGACGGCGAGCGCGGCGTGGTGTCCACCACCGACTTTTTCATGCCCATCGTCGACGATCCCTTCGACTTCGGCCGCATCGCCGCCACCAACGCCATCAGCGACATCTACGCCATGGGCGGCGACCCGCTGATGGCCATCGCCATCCTCGGCTGGCCGGTCAACGTGCTGGCCCCGGAGATCGCCCGCGAGGTGATCGCCGGCGGCCGCAAGGTCTGCGACGAGGCGGGCATCCCGCTGGCGGGCGGCCACTCCATCGACGCCCCCGAGCCGATCTTCGGCCTGGCCGTCACCGGCCTGGTGGAAAAGCGCTTCATGAAGCGCAACGACACTGCCACCGCCGGCTGCCGCCTGTACCTGACCAAGCCGCTGGGCATCGGCATCCTCACCACCGCCGAGAAGAAGTCCAGGCTGCGCGCCGAGGACGTGGGCCTGGCCCGCGACTGGATGTGCACCCTGAACAAGCCCGGCAGCCGCTTCGGCAAGCTCGCCGGGGTGACGGCCATGACCGACGTCACCGGCTTCGGCCTGCTCGGCCACCTGGTGGAGATGGCCGATGGCGCCGGCCTGACCGCACGCATCCGCTTCGACGCGGTGCCGCGCCTGGAGCACGTGCAGTACTACCTGGAGCAGGGCTGCGTGCCCGGCGGCACCCTGCGCAACTTCGACAGCTACGGCGAGCGCATCGCGCCGCTGCCGGAACTGCACAAGCTGCTGCTGTGCGACCCGCAGACCAGCGGCGGCCTGTTGGTGGCGGTGGCCCCCGAGGGCGAGGCGGAATTCCTCGCCACTGCCGCCGAACTGGGCCTGCGACTGGCGCCCATCGGCGAGCTGGTCGAGCGACAGAGTCACGCGGTAGAGGTGGCCTGATGCGCGACAACACCCGGCACTACCGCGAACTCTTCCTCAATGACGTCCCGCTGATGGACGTGCGCGCCCCGGTGGAATACACCAAGGGCGCCTTCCCCCACACCGAGAACCTGCCGCTGATGAATGACGTCGAGCGGCAGAAGGTGGGCACCTGCTACAAGCAGCATGGCCAGCAGGCGGCCATCGCCCTGGGCCACGAGCTGGTCTGCGGCCCGCTCAAGGCCGAGCGCATCGAAGCCTGGCTGGACTTCGCCCGGCGCCACCCGGACGGCTACCTGTACTGCTTCCGCGGCGGCCTGCGCTCGCAGATCGTCCAGCAGTGGATGAAGGACGCCGGCATCGAATACCCGCGCGTGGTCGGCGGCTACAAGGCGCTGCGCGGCTTCCTCTTCGACACCACCCGCGCGGCCACCGAGGAATGTTCCTTCGTGCTGATCGGCGGCCTCACCGGCACCGGCAAGACCGAGGTGGTGGCGCAGCTGGACAACGCCCTGGACCTGGAAGGCCACGCCAACCACCGCGGCTCCAGCTTCGGCCGCCGGGCCACGCCGCAGCCGGCGCAGATCGACTTCGAGAACCGCCTGGCCATCGACATCCTGAAGAAGCGCCACGCCGGCCTGAGCCAGTTCGTGCTGGAGGACGAGGGGCGCATCGTCGGCAGCTGCTCGCTGCCGCTGGAGCTGTACCAGGGCATGCAGGGCTACCCGCTGGTGTGGCTGGAGGACAGCTTCGAGGGCCGGGTGGAACGCATCCTCAAGGACTACGTGATCGACCTGTGCGCCGAGTTCGTCGAGGTGAAGGGCGCGCCGGAGGCCTGGCGGCGATCATGGACGAGGCCTGGACGTGGACCTGCACCGCGGCTGGATCGAGGGGCTGCTGGGCGAATACTACGACCCCATGTACGCCTACCAGTTGGAAAGCAAAGCCTCGCGCATCGAGTTCCGCGGCAACCACGACGAGGTGGTGGAGTACCTGCGTTCCCGAGCCTCCCGGTAGACCGCTCTTAGGAAAGGCAGGCCGTCACGTCGGGCGCATAACGCCGTAGGCGTTATGCGCCCGACGCCAAACCCACCTGTAACCTTGGGCCGCGGCGGTCTAAGCTGGAAGTCGCCCGAACCACCAAGGAGGTCGTCATGAAGGCACTTTTCGCAGTTCTCGCCGCCAGCCTGGTGCTGGCCGGCTGCTCCGGCAAGACGGTCAACCGCGACAGCTGCGCCAGCGAACTGAACGCCGCCTGGCACGAGCTGGACCTGGCCAAGGCCGAGGGCTTCGCCGGCACCGTCAGCTATTCCAAGGCGCTGGCGCTGATCAGCGCGGCCAAGACCGAGCAGCAGGTCGAGTCCTACGGCGGCTGTCTGGACAAGGCCAGCAAGGCGCGCTTCTACATCAAGGAATCACGCGCGGGCCGCTGACCGGGCGCGGGCAAGGCGGGCATAATCGCCGGGCGGACGGGCGCTCCGGCCCGCCCGGCAGTCAGGAACCCTCTCCCATGCAACTCGACTTCAGCACTCTCGCGCCCGCCGACGCTTACCGTTGGCTGGCCTCCACCGTCACCCCGCGGCCCATCGCCTGGGTCTCCACCCTGTCCGCGCAGGGCCAGGGCAACCTGGCGCCGTTCAGCTTCTTCCAGGTCATCAGCGACGAGCCGCCGACGCTGATGGTCAACACCAGCATCCGCGACGACGGCAGCGTCAAGGACACCCTGCGCAACGTCCGCGAGACCGGCCAACTGGTGATCCACCTGGTCAGCGCTGCCCAGGCCGAGACCATGAACGCCACCGCCGCCACGCTGCCCCATGGCGTCAGCGAGATCGAGCAGGCCGGCATCGCCACCCTGCCCAGCGTGCGCGTGGCGCCGCCGCGGGTGGCCGGCGCGGCCGTGGCCTTCGAGTGCGAGCTGGCGCAGATCCAGCCTTACCCGGCGGACAAGCCCAGCTGCTACCTGATCTTCGCCCGCGTGCTGCTGGCGCACATCGACGACGCCGTGCTGCGCGACGAGCGCCACGTCGACCCGGCGAAACTCGACCTGGTCGGCCGCCTGGGCGGCACCCAGTACAGCTTCACCCGCGACACCTTCAGCATGATCCGCCCCAAATAGGGGCGCAGGCCGCCGCGCGCCGGGACCTTGGCGCGCGACTGTCCTGGATGCGACCTGCGCATGCCCGTGCGCAACATCGAATTGCCATCATCGACGCCGCCCCTTGTTCCGCCGGTCGGCCGGCTCCTAATGTTCCGTCCCAAAGCAACGACAAAGAACGGGAGAGCTTCGGTCGAAGACTCTCCCGCAAGGCATTCGGCAAGGGGAGGGGTGGCATGGTCGCGTTCGTGCAACGGCGGTTGGCCAATCTGGGCACGGCGAAGAAACTGGCGCTGGGTTTCGGCCTGGTATTGCTGCTGACGGCGCTGGTGGCCGGGATCGGCGTCGGGGCGCTGCGCTCCATCGAGCAGCGCTTCGCCCTGCTGGACGCCATGAGCGCGGTCAACCGCGAAGTCCTGGAGATGCGCCAGAGCGAGAAGGACTTCGTCCAGGGCGCCAGCCCCAAGGCCGCCGAGCAATTGCGCCAGCGCGCCAAGCTCCTCGCTGGGCACGTCGAGCAGCTCAAGGCGCACCCCGACCAGGCCGAGGCCATGGAGCGCGTGGCCCAGGCCATGGCCGGCTACCTGGCCTCCTTCGACCGCTTCGAGCAGGCCAGCAAGAGCCGCCACCTGGCCCTGGAGGCCGCCAACTGGTCGGTGTCCAGCGCCTCCAACAGCCTGGACATCCTGCAATCCAGCCTGGCCGACGACGGCGCCTACGAACTCAAGCAGAGCCAGGGCCAGAACGGCGAGGAACTGCTCAAGCAGGCGGCCCAGGTCGGCCAGCTCTACCGCCTGGTGCTGCAGGGCCTGAACGAGGCCCGCGCGCGCCTGGAGCAGAAGGACGGCGAGGCCGCGGGCGATGCGCGCATCAAGTCCGCCGACGAGGCCCTGGAGCTGTCGAAGCAACTGCAGACGGCAATCACCGACCCGGCCTACGTCTCGGTGATCAAGGACGTGGCCACCAACATCGACGGCTTCGGCAACAACCTCGGCGACTACTCCGCCGGCCTGGCCAAGGAACAGCAGGCGCACCGCGAGATGTCGCAGCGCGCCGAAGAGATGATGCAGCAGGTGGACGCCTCCTACGCCACGCAGCAGGCGGCCATGGTCGGCGTGCTGCACAGCAGCGTGGGCGCCATGCTCGGTTCGGCGGCGCTGGCGCTGCTGGTCGGCACCCTGGCCGCGCTGCTGATCGGCCTGCTGATCGTGCGCCCGCTGCGCCAGGTGATCGGCATGGCCAGCCGCATCGCCGAGGGCGACCTGAGCCAGACCATCCGCGTCGAGCGCAAGGACGAGGTGGGCCAACTGATGGCCGCGGTGGACGCCATGGCGCAGAGCCTGCGCGGCATCGTCAGCCGTCTTCATGAAGGCGTCGGCCGCATCACCTCCTCGGCGCAGGCGCTGTCCGGCGTCACCGAGCGCACCCAGAGCGGCGTCAACAGCCAGAAGGCCGAGACCGACCAGGTGGCCACGGCGATGAACCAGATGGCCGCCACCGTCCACGAGGTGGCGCGCAACGCCGAGGCCGCGGCGCACTCCGCCGAGCAGGCCGACGGCACCGTGGCCAGCGGCCAGCAGGTGGTGCGGCGCACCCTCGGGCGTATTTCCGAGCTGGCCGAGGCGGTGCGCGAGGCCTCCGCCAGCATCCACGACCTGGGCCGCGAGAGCCAGAACATCGGCAGCGTGCTCGACGTGATCAAGGCGGTGGCCGAGCAGACCAACCTGCTGGCGCTCAACGCCGCCATCGAGGCGGCCCGGGCCGGCGAGCAGGGCAGGGGCTTCGCCGTGGTGGCCGACGAGGTGCGCGCCCTGGCACGGCGCACCCAGCAGTCGACGGCGGAGATCGAAAAGCTGATCGGCGCGCTGCAGAACGGCGCCCAGGCCTCGGTGCAGCACATGCAGCACAGCCACCAGTTGGTGGAGAAGAGCGTCGGCGACGCCGAGCAGACCGAGACCGCGCTGGGCGAGATCGCCGCGGCGGTGGCGGTGATCCACCAGATGAACCAGCAGATCGCCGCGGCCTCCGAACAGCAGAGCGCGGTGGCCGAGGAGATCAACCGCAGCGTCACCAGCATCCGCGGCATCGCCGACGAATCGGCCCAGGCCATGGAGTCCACGGCCTCCTCCAGCGTCGAACTGGCCCAGCTCAGCCGCGACCTGCAGGGTATGGTGGGGCAGTTCCGCCTGTAGGCAGCACCGAGCCCCTGTAGGAGACTCTGTTCGCGATTCGCGCGCAGGGGAATGACATCTGCGCTCGGGCTTTTCCCTCACCCCAGCCCTCTCCCGGAGGGAGAGGGGGCTAGTCCGTGCCGAGAGACGGCCCGGTTTCAGCCGGCAGTCCCTGTGCTAGCCGGCTAACGCCGAAACACCCATGTACTCCGAACGGTCCCCTCTCCCTCCGGGAGAGGGTTAGGGTGAGGGGGCCGCAGGCCTGCCCAGGGCAAGAACAGTTGCGCTTGCGGCGGCCTCCTGCTGGCGCTTGTACCAGCGCCGGTAGGCGTTCACCCCCGCGCGCACCGAGCTGAACACCAGCGGCGGCTTCAGCTCGCCCAACTGGCCGGAGCGCTCCAGCATCGCCAGGGTTTCCCGCGGCACCCGCGCCAGGGACAGGTGCACGTCCTGCGCCGCCAGGGTCTGCTGCACCTCGCGCAGCACCGTCAGGCCGCTGACGTCCAGGTTCAGCACGCCCTCGGCGTTGAGCAGCACGGCGCGCGGCGCCTTGGTCTGCGCCACCACCTGCAGCAGGCGCTGCTTGAAGTAGTCGGCGTTGAAGAACAGCAACGGCGCGTCGAAGCGGTAGATCACCAGGCCCGGCAGGGTGTGCGCCTGCGGGTAGCGGCTCAGCTCGACCTGGCCGTCGATGCCGTGGACCCAGCCGAGCACCGCGTCGCTCGGCTTGTAGGTCAGGTACAGCAGGCGCAGCAGGGCGATGACGATGGCCACGAAGATGCCCGGCAGCACGCCGACGCTGAGTACCCCGACGGTGGTCAGCAGGCACAGGCCGAACTCGAAGCGCGACAGGCGCCAGAAACCCTTGAGCGCGCTGAAGTCGATCAGCCCCCAGCCGGCCATCAGCAGCACCGCGCCCAGGGCCGGCATGGGAATCCAGCCCAGCGGCGCACTGAACAGCACCAGCGCCAGGCCGATGACCAGGGCTGCGACTATGCCGACCATCTGCGTCTGGCCGCCGACCATGTCGTTGACCGCGGTGCGCGAGTCGGCGCCGCTGATGACGAAGCCCTGGGATACCCCGGCGCCGATGTTGGCCACGCCCAGGGCGACCATCTCGCGGCTGGCGTCGATGCTGTAGCCGTGGCGCGCGGCGAAGCTGCGGGCGGTGAGCATGGCGCTGCAGAAGCTGACGATGGTGATGCCCAGTGCGTCGCGGAACAGGTTGCCCATCTCCTGCACGCTGGTGCGCGGCCAGCTCAGCTCCGGCAGGCCCTGGGGCACGGCGCCGAGCAGGGCGACGCCGTAGCGGTCCAGGCCCAGCGCCACGCTGGCCAGGGTGGCGAACAGCACGCCGACCAGGGCGCCGGGAATCTTCGGGTAGCGCCGCGGCAGCAGGATCATCAGCAGCAGGGTGGCCATGCCCAGGGCGAGGGTCGGCCAGTGCGTGCTGCCGAGGTTGCGCAGCAAGGCCAGCAGGCCGGCGAGGAAACCGCTGGTCTCGGTGTGGTAGCCCAGCAGCTTGCCCAACTGGCCGGCGATCAGGCTCAGGCCGATGCCGTTGAGGTAGCCCACCAGGGTCGGCCGCGACAGGAAACTGGCGATGAAGCCGGCGCGCACCAGGCCGCCGACGATGGACAGCAGGCCGACCATCACCGCGACAATCATCGACAGTTGCAACAGGCGCTGCGGGTCGCCCGCCGCCAGCGGGGTGATGGCCGCCGCGACCATGGCCGCGGTGGCGGCGTCGGGGCCGACCATCAGCTGTTTCGAGCTGCCGACCAGGGCGTAGATCAGCATCGGCAGGATGCAGGCGTAGAGCCCGACCTGGGCCGGGAAGCCGATGATCTGGGCATAGGCGATGGCGGTGGGAATCTGGATGGCCGCCACCGACAGGCCGGCGACGACGTCCGGGCGCAGCCAGGCGGAGCGGTAGTGCAGCAGGTTGTCCAGGCCGGGCAGCCAGCGGGTGAGGGGCATGGGGTGTCTTCCGTGAAACGTCGGGCTGAAGCTTAGCCACAGTGTAGGGCCGCGGCTTGCCCGGCGTCAGTTACAGGCGTAGGAAGACGAAGGATTTCGAGAGGACGCTAGAAGGGCTGCGCCGGGATGCTCTTCGTAGGATGGGTTGAGCTTGCGAAACCCATGCGGTCACGGCGATGGGTATCGCAAGCTCAACCCATCCTACGTCAGCGGCTCTCCTGCACCTGTAGGAGCGGGCCCTGCCCGCGATTCGCGCCCAGGGGGCGCTCCTGCAGGGTGTCGCAAAGCCTTCAGAGCTTGAGGATGAGCTTGCCGAAGTTCTCCCCGCTGAACAGCTTGAGTACCGTCTGCGGGAAGGTCTGCAGGCCTTCGACTATGTCTTCCTTCGATTTCAGCTTGCCCTCGGCCAGCCAGCCGGCCATCTCGCGCATGGCCTCGGGGAAGCGGCTGGCGTAGTCCATCACCACCATGCCTTCCATGCGCGCGCGGTTGACCAGCAGCGACAGGTAGTTGGCCGGGCCCTTCACCGCCTGCCTGTTGTTGTACTGGCTGATGGCGCCGCAGATCACGATGCGCGCCTTGGGCGCCAGGCGCGCCAGGCAGGCGTCGAGGATGTCGCCGCCGACGTTATCGAAGAACACGTCGATGCCGTTGGGGCAGCAGCGTTTCAGGCCCAGGGCGAGGTCTTCGTTCTTGTAGTCGACGGCGCCGTCGAAGCCCAGTTCCTGCACCAGGTAGCGGCACTTGTCCTCGCCGCCGGCGATGCCGATCACGTTGCAGCCCTTGATCTTGGCGATCTGCCCGACCACGCTGCCCACCGCGCCGGCCGCGGCGGAAACCACCACGGTCTCGCCGGCCTTGGGCAGGCCGACGTCGAGCAGGCCGAAGTAGGCGGTCATGCCGGTCATGCCCAGGGCCGAGAGGTACAGCGGCAGCGGCGCGCGGTTCGCGTCGACCTTGTAGAAGCCCCTGGGCTCGCCGAGGAAGTAGTCCTGCACGCCGAGGGCGCCGTTGACGTGGTCGCCGACGACGAAGGCCGGGTTGTTCGAGGCCACCACCTGGCCCACGCCGAGGGCGCGCATCACCTCGCCTATGCCCACCGGCGGAATGTAGGACTTGGCGTCGTTGAGCCAGCCGCGCATGGCCGGGTCCAGCGACAGGTACAGGTTGCGCACCAGCACCTGGCCCGGGCCGGGCTCGCCGAGCGGGGTTTCCTGGTAGCGGAAGGTGTCCTGGTCGATGGCGCCCTGGGGGCGCTGGGCGAGCACGAACTGGCGGTTGAGCGGGGCGGTCATGGCAGTGGCCTCGGGGAGGGGAAAACCTAGGGATAGTCCGCGGCGGCGGCGTCGGCAAGCTGCCGCCGACCACGAGAATGCCCGGTTATCCATGTAAATGATCCAGGCGCGAGGTATTCATCACTCGCACGGATAGTACGAGCTACAGCGGCCTGATAATGCTTTGCCCGCGGCGGGCGCCGGCTAGACTCGGACGATTCTCCATCCGTTCGAGGACAGTCCATGAGTCAGCTGCTTTCCGGCCAGGTCGCCCTGGTCACCGGCTCCGCCGCCGGCATCGGCCGCGCCACCGCCCAGGCCTTCGCCCGCGAGGGCATCAAGGTGGTGGTTTCCGACGTCGACGCAGCTGGCGGCGAAGCCACTGTCGAGCTGATCCGCGCCGCCGGCGGCGATGCGCGCTTCATCCGCTGCGACGTGACCCGCGACGCCGAGGTCCAGGCGCTGGTCGCCGCCACGGTGGAGGCCTACGGCCGCCTGGACTACGCCTTCAACAACGCCGGCATCGAGATCGAGCAGGGCCGGCTGGCCGAGGGCAAGGAAAGCGAGTTCGACGCCATCATGGGGGTGAACGTCAAGGGCGTCTGGCTGTGCATGAAGCACCAGATCCCGGTGATGCTCGCCCAGGGCGGCGGCGCCATCGTCAACACCGCCTCGGTGGCCGGCCTGGGCGCGGCGCCGAAGATGAGCATCTACGCCGCCTCCAAGCACGCGGTGATCGGCCTGACCAAGTCGGCGGCGGTGGAATACGCGAAGAAGAAGGTGCGCATCAACGCCGTGTGCCCGGCGGTGATCGATACCGACATGTTCCGCCGCGCCTACGAGGCCGACCCGAAGAAGGCCGAGTTCGCCGCCGCCATGCACCCGGTGGGCCGCGTCGGCCAGGTCGAGGAGATCGCCGCGGCGGTGCTCTACCTGTGCAGCGATAACGCCGGCTTCACCACCGGCATCGCGCTGCCGGTGGATGGCGGGCACACCGCGCTCTGAGGCTCAGTGCCTGGCCAGGCGCTGCGCCAGGCCGCTGCGGCGGATCACCCACTTCTCCAGCTCGGCGCCGAGGAACACCAGCAGCCCGGCGCCCAGCGCCCGTAGCCATTCGGCCGGGCTCAGGCCCCTGGAGCCGAAGATGTCCTGCATCCAGGGCGCGTAGGTGAAGGCCAGCTGCAGCGGGATGCACGCGGCGATGGCCAGCAGCACCCAGCGGTTGCCGAACAGGCCCTCGCGGTTGAGCACCGAGCCGAAGATCGAGCGGCTGTTGATCAGGTAGAACATCTCCCCGATCACCACCGCATTGACCGCCATGGTCCGCGCCGACTCGATGCCGGTGCCGCGCTGCAGCTCCCAGAGGAACAGGCCGAAGGCGCCGAGCATCATCAGCAGCGCCACCATCAGCACGCGCCAGACGAAGAACCCGGAAAGCAGGGCGTTGCCCGGCGGCCGCGGGCTGCGGCGCATGATGTCGCGCTCGGCCGGCTCGAAGGCCAGGGCCAGGCCCAGGGTGCTGGAGGTGACCATGTTGATCCACAGCACTTGCGCCGGCGTCAGCGGCAGGCCCAGGCCGAGGAACAGCGCGGCAATCACCACCAGCGCTTCGCCGCCGTTGGTCGGCAGCATGAACAGGATGAATTTCTTCAGGTTGTCGTAGACCGCGCGGCCCTCGCGCACGGCGCTGGCGATGCTGGCGAAGTTGTCGTCGGCCAGCACCACGTCGGCGGCCTCGCGCGCCGCCTCGGTGCCCTTGCGGCCCATGGCCACGCCGACCTCGGCGCGCTTGAGCGCCGGGGCGTCGTTGACGCCGTCGCCGGTCATCGCCACCACCTGGCCGTCTTCCTGCAGGGCCTGCACCAGGCGCAGCTTGTGCTCGGGGCTGGCGCGGGCGAACACGTCCACCTCCAGGGCCACGCGGCGCAGCTCGGCGTCGTCCATCAGCGCCACCTCGGCGCCGGTCACCGCCGGGCGGCCGACGCCGATGCCCAGCCGCGCGCCGATGGCGCGGGCGGTCTCGGCATGGTCGCCGGTGATCATCTTGACGCGGATGCCGGCCTGCTGGCAGTGCGCCACGGCGGCGATGGCCTCGGCCCGCGGCGGGTCGATCAGGCCCACCAGGGCCAGCAGGGTGAAGCCCTCGGCGACGTCGTCGAAACCCAGTTGCGCGCCCTGCGGCGCCGCCTGCCGCGCGGCCAGGGCCAGCAGGCGCAGGCCGCGGGCGGCGGTGTCGGTGGCCATGCGCCGCCAGTAGTCCGGGTCCAGCGGCGCCGTGCCGGCATCGGTGAGCTGCGTCGAGCACATTTCGAGGATGCGCTCCGGCGCGCCCTTGACCAGTATCCATGGGCGGCCTTCGGCGTCCTGGTGGCTGCTGGCCATGAAACGGTGCTGCGACTCGAAGGGAATGCTGTCCAGCCGCGGCCAGTCCCGGGCGCAGGTTTCCTGGGGCAGCCCGGCCTTGGCGCCGAGCACCAGCAGCGCGCCTTCGGTGGGGTCGCCCTCGATGCTCCACTGGCCGCCGTCCTCGCGCAGTTGGGCGTCGTTGCACAGCACCCCGGCGCGGATCGCCTGCTGCAGCGCCGGTTGCGCGTCCGGCTGCACGGCGCGGCCGTCGACGCTGAAGCCGCCCTCGGGGACGTAGCCGACGCCTTCCACCTCATACACCCGCTCGGCGCAGACCAGGCGCTGCACGGTCATCTCGTTGCAGGTCAGGGTGCCGGTCTTGTCCGAGCAGATCACCGTCACCGAGCCCAGCGTCTCCACCGCCGGCAGGCGCCGCACGATGGCGCGCTGGCGGGCCATGCGCTGCACGCCCAGGGCGAGGGTCACGGTCATGATCGCCGGCAGCCCCTCGGGGATGGCCGAGGCCACCAGGGCCACCACCATCATGAACATCTGCTCCGGCGTCTCGCCCAGCCACAGGGTGCCGAGCAGGAACACCAGGGCGCCGATGCCGAGGATGACCATGGCCAGGATGCGGCCGAAACGGTCGATCTGCCGCAGCAGCGGGGTGGTCAGGTTCTCCACGCTGCTGAGCATCTGGTTGATGCGCCCCAGCTCGGTGTCCGCCCCGGTGCCCACCACCAGGCCGCGGGCCTGGCCGTAGACCACCAGGGTGCCGGAGTAGGCCATGCCGTAGCGGTCGCCCAGGGGCGCGTCGGCGGCCACCGCCTGGGCGTTCTTCTCCACCGGCAGGGATTCGCCGGTCAAGGCCGCCTCGTCGACGCGCAGTTCCTTGCCGCCGAGCAGGCGCAGGTCGGCCGGCACGCGGTCGCCGGAGGCCAGCAGCACCAGGTCGCCGGGGACCAGGGCGGCGGCGTCGATCTGCTGGCGCTTGCCCTGGCGCACCACGGTGGCGGTGGAGGAGAGCATGCCGCGGATGGCGTCCAGCGCCGATTCGGCCTTGCCTTCCTGGATGAAGCCGATCACCGCGTTGATCAGCACCGCGCCCAGCAGCACCGCGGTGTCCACCCAGTGGCCGAGCAGCGCGGTGACGAGCGCGGCGGCGAGCATCACGTAGAGCAGGATGTTGTGGAACTGCAGCAGCAGGCGCAGCAGCGGGCCGCGCCGGCGCGGCGGCGCCAGGCGGTTCTCGCCGTATTGCTGGCGGCGGCTTTGCACCTCGGCCTCGTCGAGGCCGCCGGGGCCGCTGCGCAGGCGGGCCTGGACCTCGTCGCCGGCGAGGCTGTGCCAGGGCGTGGCGCTGGCGTCGGAGTGGGAAACGCGGCGTCGGCTCATGCAAGGCTCCTGTCGGATGGGGCAGGGATGAGCTACAGCATGGACAGGCGGGCGTCCGCCGGGCTTGACCTGGAACAGCGCAGGCGACCGGCGTCCGCCCAGTGTTTTGCATTCTGTTACAGCAGCAGCCTGTTTTGGCCGGCAGGGACTTCGGCGTCTGGGGTTGGCTCCGTTCCCTCTCCCTAACCCTCGGCTGCGCGCCCCGCCCTGAAGGGAGAGGGGACCGTTGGACAGGGTTGGGTGTTCTGGAGTTAGCCGGCAACACCGAAGGTTTCCGGCTGAAACCATTCCTCCTCTCGGCACGGACAAGCCCCCTCTCCCTTCAGGAAGAGGGCTGGGGAGAGGGGCTCTTGCTCAACCCCTGAACCTTCCGCATCAAATTGCCCGACGCCAATTCAACACCAACTGCGTCATCAACCCCGCCACCAGCCCCCAGAAAGCCGAGCCCACGGAAAACAGCGTGAAACCCGAAGCAGTCACCAGGAAGGTAACCATCGCTGCTTCACGCTGGCGGGCCTCGGCCATGGCGTTGCTCAGGCCGTTGGTGATGGAGCCGAGCAGCGCCAGGGCGGCGATGGACAGCACCAGCGCCTTGGGCAGGGCGGCGAACAGCGCCGCCAGGGTGGCGCCGAAGATGCCCGCCACGCCGTAGAAGACCCCGCACCAGAGCGCCGCGGTGTAGCGCTTGTGCGGGTTCTCGTGGGCCTCCGGACCGGTGCAGATGGCCGCGCTGATGGCCGCCAGGTTGATGCCGTGGGAGCCGAACGGCGCCAGCAGCAGCGAGGCGATGCCGGTGCTGGAGATCAGCGGCGAGGCCGGCACCTGGTAGCCGTCGGCGCGCAGCACGGCCAGGCCCGGCATGTTCTGCGAAGCCATGGCGACGATGAACAGCGGGATGCCGATGCTGATGGTGGCGGCCAGGGAGAAGCTCGGCGTGGTCCACACCGGTTTCGCCAGCTCCAGCTGGAAGTGGCTGAAATTCAACAGCCCCAGGGCGCCGGCCAGGGCCACGCCCACCAGCAGCGCGACGAACACCGCGTAGCGCGGCGACAGGCGCTTGGCCAGCAGGTAGCTGAGGAACATCGCCGCCACCAGCAGCGTCTGCTGCTCGGCCGCGCGGCAGATCTCGATGCAGATGCGGAACAGCACCCCGGCCAGCAGCGCCGAGGCCAGCGAGCCGGGCACCTGGCGCATCAGGCGGTCGAAGCTGCCGGTGATGCCGCACAGGGTGATCAGCGCGGCACAGACGATGAAGGCGCCGATGGCCTCCGAGTAGGGCACGCCCGGCAGGCTGCTGATCAGCAGCGCGGCGCCGGGAGTGGACCAGGCGATGACGATGGGCGTGCGGTAGCGCAGGGTCAGGCCGATGGTGGTCAGCGCCATGCCGATGGACAGCGCCCAGATCCACGAGGAAATCTGCGCGTTGCTCAGCCCGGCGGCCTGGCCGGCCTGGAACATCAGCACCAGCGAGCTGGTGTAGCCGGTGAGCATGGCGACGAAGCCGGCCACCACGGCGGCGGGGGAGGAGTCGGCGAAGGGGCGCAGGCGCGCGCTGGTCGAATCGGTCATGCGGGGGTGATGTCCACGAACAGGGGGTAGAGGGAGGCTACCAGCAGCAGGGCCATGCCGATATTGAACACGCGGCGCCGCGCCGGCTGTTCCAGCCAGTGCCGCAGGCAGCTGCCGAGCACCGTCCAGACGCCGACGCTGGGCAGGTTGACCACGGCGAACAGCACCGCGATCAGCAGCACGTTGCCGGCGAAGCCCTGCTGCGGGGTATAGGTGGTGATGGCGCCGATGGCCATGATCCAGGCCTTGGGGTTGACCCACTGGAAGGCCGCCGCCTGCAGGAAGCTGAACGGCTTGCCGCTGCCGCGCCCGTTGGCCTGCGGCGCGCCGGCGCGGGCGATGCCCCAGGCCAGGTACAGCAGGTAGGCCGCGCCCAGGTAGCGCAGCGCCTGGTAGGTGAAGGGGAAGGCGTGGAACAGCTGGTCCAGCCCCAGGCCCACGGCGACCACCAGCAGCAGGAAGCCGATGCTGATGCCGAGCATGTGCGGGACGGTGCGGCGCACGCCGAAATTCACCCCGGAGGCCAGCAGCATCATGTTGTTCGGCCCGGGCGTGATGGAGGTGACGAAGGCGAAGCCGATGAAGGCGGCCAGGAGTTCGAGGGGCATGGCGGCACGCGTCTTGTGGTTTTTCCGCAGCCTAACCCCCGGCCTGCGGGCTGTCGCGTAACAGCCAGGGGCGGATCGGGCCGTACAGTGGCGCGCCCGGCGTGCTGTGGATATGGTGGGCAGGTCGCAGTCGTGGAGTCCCGCCATGGACCACAACCCCTATGCCGCGCCCAAGGTCGAGCTGATCGAGGCGCGCACCCCGGCCAGCCTCGCCGGCGGCCGCTGGAGCCCCGGCCACCTGCGCCTGCTGGCCTGGCTGAGCCTGGCGCTGCTGCTGGCGCAGAGCGTGCTGTTCGGCCTGTCGTTCCTCGGCGGCAGCGGGCGCGGCGACGCCCTGGACAGCTACAGCTTGTGGCTGGGCGTGCTCTGCACGCTGCTCGGCTGCTACCTCAGCTGGCGCGCCACGCAGTTCCTGGTCGAGCGCTTCGGCGCCCGCGGCATGGCCTGGCCGCTGTGGCTGTCCATCGGCCTGGCGCTGGTGATCCAGGCCTACGCGGTGATCTTCGACGCCCAGCTCGACGGCACGCCCAACGCCGCCCTGGCCGGCTTCATGGTGCTGTTCCTGCCCAGCGGCCTGGTGGGCCTGTGGTATGGCGTGCGGGTGCTGAAGATCGGCCTGCCGTACCCCTCGGTGAAGGTGCTGGGCTGGCTCGACGTGCTCTCGGGCGTGTGCATGGCCAGCATCCTGCTGTTCATCCCCGGCACCGTCCTGGCCGCCGCGGCGTTGCTGCCGCTGGCGCTGATGTTCCTGCGCGGCGCGCGGGAGCTGGAGGGCGGCGCTCAGGTTTCCTGAAGCGGCTGCGCCAGGGCCTGGTTGACCGCCAGCCAGCCGTGCACCGCCTCTTCGCCGGCCTGGGCGAAGGCGCGCTGCAGCAGGCGCGCCTGCTCGTTGCGCAGGGCCCGTTCCAGCTTGGCGCCCTCGGCGGTGAGGCTGAGCAGGCGCTTGCGCTTGTCGGCCGGCGAGGCTTCGCTGCGGATCAGCTGCATCTCCTGCAATTGCCGCAGCGGCATGTTCAGCGCCTGCTTGCTCACGCCCAGGGTGGCCAGCAGTTCCTTCACGCTCAACCCGCTCTGGCGCGCGACGAAGAACAGGATGCGGTGGTGCACCCGGCCCAGGCCGCGGCGGGCGAGGATTTCGTCCGGCTTGGCGGTGAACGCCCGGTAGCTGAAGTAAAAGGCTTGCATGGCTTCCGACCAGGTATCGGAGGGCAGAAGGTCAGGCATATTGACGTATCCGTTCGGCCGTCGTAGCTTCGGTCAACCAGTTTGACCCATTTGCTCCTGCCTCCGCTACCGGTGACCCCATGGCCTTCTCCGAACGCATCGCCCGCCTGAAAAGCTCCCTGATCCGTGAAATCCTCGCCGCGGCGCAACGTCCGGAGGTGATGTCCTTCGCCGGCGGCCTGCCAGCCGAGCCCATGCTGCCCAAGGTGGAGTGGGCGGACATGCCGGCCAGCATGGGCCAGTACGGCATGAGCGAGGGCGAGCCGGCCCTGCGCGAAGCCATCGCCGCCGAGGCGCGGGCCCTGGGCGTGCCCTGCGAGGCCAGCCAGGTGCTGATCGTCAGCGGCTCGCAGCAGACCCTCGACCTCGCCAGCAAGCTGTTCATCGATCCGGGCACCGAGGTGCTGCTCGAAGCGCCGACCTACCTGGCCGCGCTGCAGGCCTTCCAGCTGTTCGGCGCCGACTGCGTGACCGTGCCGCTGGGCGCCGAGGGCCCGGACGTGGCCGCCCTGCGCCAGCGCCTGGAGCAGCACAAGCCGGCCTTCGCCTACCTCATCCCGACCTTCCAGAATCCGTCCGGCGTGCGCTACAGCGAAGAACGCCGCGACGAAGTGGCGGCGCTGCTCGACGAGTTCGGCGTGACCCTGATCGAAGACGAACCCTACCGCGAGCTGGTGTTCGACGCCGGCAGCGCCACCCCGCTGGTCAGCCGCCTGAAGAAGGCCAGCTGGATCTACACCGGCACCGTCTCCAAGACCCTGCTGCCGGGCCTGCGCGTGGGCTTCCTGATCGCCACCCCGGACCTGTTCCCGCACCTGCTGCGCCTGAAGCAGTCGGCCGACCTGCACACCAACCGCATCGGCCAGTGGCAGGCCCTGCAGTGGTTCGGCACCGAGGCCTACCGTGGCCACCTGGCCGAGCTGCGCGACTTCTATCGCATCCGCCGCGACGCCATGCAGGCCCAACTGGAAGAACACTTCGCCGACCTGGCCGAGTGGAACGTGCCCCAGGGCGGGCTGTTCTTCTGGCTGACCCTGAAGCAGCCGCTGGACACCCGCGGCCTGCTGGACAAGGCCCTGCAGCAGAACGTGGCCTTCATGCCCGGCGAACCCTTCTTCACCGACCCCGACGCCAACCCCGGCCACCTGCGCCTGAACTTCAGCCACGTGGCGCCGGAGCGCCTGGGCGAGGGCCTGCGCCGCCTGGCCACGGTGATCCGCGAAGCGCAAGCGGCCCAATCTGCCTGAGGAGGCGCCATGTACACCGTCTACGGCGACCGGTTGTCCGGCAACTGCTACAAGGTCAAGCTGGTCCTGCACCTGCTGGGCCTGCCGTACCAGTGGCAGGACGTCGACATCCTCAAGGGCGAGACGCAGACCCCCGGATTCCTGGCCAAGAACCCCAACGGCAAGGTGCCGGTGCTGGAACTGGAGGACGGCAGCTGCCTGTGGGAATCCAACGCCATCCTCAACTTCCTCGCCGACGGCAGCGAGCTGCTGCCGAAGGAGCCGCGCCTGCGCACCCAGGTGCTGCAGTGGCAGTTCTTCGAGCAGTACAGCCACGAGCCCTACGTGGCGGTGGCGCGTTTCATCCAGTTCTACCTGAAGATGCCGGACGAGCGCCGCGCCGAGTACGAGGACTGCCTGAAGGGCGGCTACAAGGCCCTGGACGTGATGGAGCAGCAGCTGGCGCGCACGCCCTACCTGGTGGGCGACAGCTACTCCATCGCCGACATCACCCTGTACGCCTACACCCACGTGGCGCACCAGGGCGGTTTCGACCTCTCCGGCTACCCGGCGATCAACGCCTGGATGGCGCGCGTCGCGGCGCACCCGCGGCACGTCGGCATGCTCGACTGAGGGGCCTGAAGTGTCAGAAGAAGCCCGCCATCGCGCGGGCTTTTTCGTATTCGTGCGCTCTGGCTCGCAGTTTAAGGGCCTCCCCATTGACGGGCATCATGGCGCGCGCCGTTTCGCCTCCCTACCCTGGACCCAGCCAACAATAGAGCAGTAGCCGGGCCGCGGCGGCAGGAATGCCGGCGACCGGTGGGGGAGGGAAAAATGGCCTATCTGGTCTGGCAGGATGACCTGAACACCGGCATCCAGGTGATCGACAACCAGCACAAGCGAATCGTCGAGATGATCAACCAGCTGCACGAGGCCCAGGGCACCCTGGACAAGGCGCGGGTCGGCGAGGTGATCGAGGAACTGGTGGACTACACCCAGTCGCACTTCGCCTTCGAGGAAACCCTGCTGGAAGACTCCGGCTACCAGTTCACCCGCGCCCACAAGAAGGTCCACGAACTCTTCATCAAGCGCGTATCCGACTACCGCCTGCGCTTCGCCGCCGGCGAGGACGTCGCCGAGGAACTCAAGGGGCTGCTCGGGCGCTGGCTGTTCACCCACATTCGCAACGACGACGCCAACTACGTGGAGTCGGTCAAGGCCAGCATGCACGAGCTGACCCACGACCAGAGCCACGGCGGCTGGCTGTCGCGCTCGATGAAGCGCTTCTTCGGCTGACGCCGGCGGGCGAAACCGCGGCGGCCATCTATGCTCAGTCCAGAACAAGAAGGGACGACATGGAGGACCCTGCATGAAACGCCTGTTCAGTGCGCTGCTGTTCTGCCTCGCCTGCCTGGCCCCGCTGCACCTGCCGGCCGCCACCAGCACCGCGGCCGACGCCGCCCAGGCCCAGCGGGCCCGGCAACTGCTGGAGAAGGCCGTGGCCTACTACCGCCAGGAAGGCGACAAGGCCTTCGCCGCGTTCAGCCGCCAGGGCGAGTTCATCGACAACGAGCTGTACGTCTACGTCGTCGACAGCAAGGGCGTGATGCTGGCCAGCGGCGGCCCCTCGGTGGTGCTGATCGGCCGCGACGTCTCGCAACTGCTCGACCCGAACATGCGCAAGCAGTTCGCCAAGGCCCTCAAGGCCCCGGAGAACGGCAAGGTGCAGGAAACCGAGTACCGCTGGAAGAACTGGGCCGACGGCCGCGTCGAGCGCAAGCACACCTACTACCAGCGCATAGGCGACCGCTTCCTGGCGGTGGGCTACTACATCCCGCGCGCCGACGCCCGCCAGGCCGAGGCCATGCTGGAGAAGACGGCGAAGGCGGTGGAAGGCGCGCCGGAAGCGACCTTCAAGCGCATCAACGACCTCGACAAGGCCTTCATCGAGGATGACCTCTACGCCTTCGTGGTCGACATGGACACCGGCAAGTTCGTCGCCCACGGCTACAACACGCGGATGGTCGGCACCGACTTCGCCAGCCTCAAGGACCCGGCCGGCAACGCCATCGGCCAGGCCATGCTGGCGCTGGCCAAGAGCAAGGGCGAAGGGCAGTTCGACTACCAGTGGCGCAACCCGGTGACCGGCAAGGTGGAGAACAAGCACGCCCTGCTGCGCAAGAGCGGGCATTACCTGGTGGCGGTGGGGTACTACACGGCGGGGGGCTGAAAAGCCCTGAGGGCTGTTCGTAGGAGCGAGCAAGCTCGCGAACGGGGTTTGCTGGGGGCTGTGGTGTTGGGTTCAAGAGCGCCCTCTCCCCCAACCCTCTCCCGCAAGCGGGAGAGGGGGCTTGTCCTGAGTGAGGGGGAATCCTGAGTCATCCTGAAACGCCCAACCATCCCCGTCATTTCCGCGAACGCGGGAATCCAGTGACTGGCGGTTCGCGAGCAAGCTCGCTCCTACGAAGAGCAGGATCTCCAGAGGAATATCCGAGCGCACCGGAGTGCCCCTTCAGAAGGCCGAGCGAAACCGGCGCTCAGGAGGTCATGCGACATGGATGTCGCGAGAGCCCCGATGGGCTACAGGGACGTACCCTCGGGGCGGGCCTCCGTGGCGGGGGAATTCGCGAGGGTAGCCCGACTCTGTCGGGCCCGTATGCGGGGCAAGCCTTTTTGGTTCCTTTTGTGGCGATTGACAAAAGGGACTCGCCCGAGGGGGCGAAACCAGAAACCTCCGAACACTCGGTGCGGCGCGTCACACCCAAGCAGGAAGTCTCTGGGTGCCCGCGTTCGCGGGAATGACGGGGGGTAGGAGGATGGCGCCTGACTGACAAGCAGCTCAGGACAGCCCCCTCTCCCTTCAGGGAGAGGGTTGGGGAGAGGGCGCTCTTACACCCAACACCTACGTCACCGGTAACCACCGTTCGCGAGCAAGCTCGCTCCTACAATCCACATGAGGCACGGTGGTATTCCCCCGTAGGAGCGGACTCCGTCTTACAGGCAAGAAAAAACCGGCCCCACAGGCCGGTTTTCCATCCCTGCAAGCGACCTCAGCGAATCAGACTGAGAAACTCGCTGCGGGTAGCGGCGTTCTCGCGGAACTCGCCGAGCATCACCGAGGTGACCATGGAGGAATTCTGCTTCTCCACGCCGCGCATCATCATGCACATGTGCTTGGCCTCGATGACCACCGCCACGCCCAGGGCGCCGGTGACCTGCTGCACGGCCTCGGCGATCTGCCGCGACATGTTCTCCTGGATCTGCAGGCGGCGGGCGTACATGTCGACGATGCGCGCCACCTTGGACAGGCCCAGCACCTTACCGTTGGGGATGTAGGCCACGTGGGCCTTGCCGATGAAGGGCAGCAGGTGGTGCTCGCACAGCGAGTACAGCTCGATGTCCTTGACCAGCACCATTTCGCTGTTGTCGGAGCTGAACAGCGCGCCGTTGACGATCTCTTCCAGCGTCTGCTGGTAGCCGCGGCAGAGGTACTGCATGGCCTTGGCGGCGCGCTTGGGCGTGTCGAGCAGGCCTTCGCGGGTGACGTCCTCGCCGAGCTGGCTGAGGATCTGCGAGTAGTTTTGTTCCAGGGACATGTTCTACCTGTTGGGACTCGTTGAAGCGCAGAGGCGCAGGGTAGGGCGCGCGTGGCGTGCTGGCAAGGGCGCGGTGCACCAGGGGAGCGACGGATTATTCGTCGCGCCCCTCCAGCATGGTGCGGCGCAGCATCACGTAGAGCGAACCGGTGCCGCCGTGGCGCGGCAGGGCCGAGGTGAAGCCCAGGACCTGCGGGTGCTGGCGCAGCCAGGTGTTGACGTGGCTCTTGAGCAGCGGCCGGCGACCGTCGGTGCGCGCCGCCTTGCCGTGGGTGACGCGCACGCAGCGCACTTCCAGGCGGCTGGCCTCGGCGAGGAAGTCCCAGAGCAGCTCGCGGGCCTTCTCGATGTTCATGCCGTGCAGGTCGAGGCTGCCCTCGAAGCCGATCTGGCCGGCCTTGAGCTTGCGCATCTGGCCTTCCTGTACGCCGTCGCGGGCCCAGTACAGCTCGTCCTCGGCGCCGACGTCGATGACGAACAGGTCGGACAGCCCGTCGACGCGCTGGTTTTCCACCTTCGTCGTGGCGTTCTGCTGGCGCAGCTTGACCTGCTGGCGGTCGGCCTTGGGCTTGCCGGTGTCGGCCTGGTCCACCTGGATGCGCTTGACGCCGCGCATCTCGTTGGCGAACAGGGAAAAATCGTCGTCTTGCATGGAGCCTCCGCGAAGAGGCGGCATTCTAGCGGATCGCGGGCGCTTTGCGGCAAGCCGCTCAGCCGCGCTTCTTCATCAGCCGCGGCGACAGGCTGAGGCCGTCGCCACGCCGCGCGCGGCGCCGCGCCAGGCGCCAGAAGAGCACGCCCAGCCACAGGGCGAGCAGGCCGATCACCAGCAATACCGCGCCGGCCGCCGGTTCGATGTGCATGACCCCCGCCGCCGGTTGCCGGCGCAGCAAGGCCGCGCCGCCGGCCAGGGCGCCGAGCACGCCGAACGCGGCGATCAGCGCGGCCACGGCGGCCACGAAGCGCCAGCGCCAGCGGCCCGGTCGCTTCGGGCGTAGCGTGCGTGGATCGAAACTGTCGGACATCTTCATCCCGGCTTCCTCATCTGCTGAACGAGGCTATGACCGGTGTCGGCGGGAGGGGGTTCCGCCCCCGCAGGGAATGCCTGGCCCGCCCGTCCGGCGCGTGCCCGCTGGATGTGTCGCCTTACAGCCTAATAGCTGCGGCGGCAGCTTGCCGCCGCAGCGGGACGGACGGCGCTCAGATCAGCGCCTGGGCCTCGCCGACCACGGCGGCGAAGTTGTCGCCCAGGGCGGCCATTTCCGCGTGGTGCAGGTCGCGCGCCGAGAGCACGCCGCCATCCGGGGTGGGGATGTCGCGGGTGGCGCAGGCGGCGGTGACCAGGGTGCAGCGGTAGCCGTAGTCCTTGGCCGCGCGCACGGTGGTGCTGATGCTCGAATGGGTCATGAAGCCGCAGACGATGATGTCCAGCCGGCCGTTGTGCTGCAGGCGGTCGTGCAGTTCGGTGCCGGAGAAGGCGTTGGGCAGGCGCTTCTCCACCACCACCTCGCCGGGCAGCGGCGCCAGTTCGGGCAGGAACTGCCCACGCGGACCCTGCGGGTCGAGCAGGCCGCCGTGGATGCCCAGGTGGCGCACGTGGACGATCGGGGTGCCCTGGCTGCGCGCGGCATCCAGCAGTTGGCGGATCTGCGCGACCGCCGGTTCCAGGCCGGGCAGGGCGAGGACGCCGCTGCGGTACTCTTCCTGGGCGTCGATGATCAGCAGCGTGCTCTGGCGGAGGGTGGCGGGCGGATAGCCGCGTCCGCTGATCTTCAGCATGCTGAGCGGTTGAGACATGACGAACTCCTATGATGCGTATGCCACCATTGTGGTCTGTTCCGCGGGCGCTGTGAATCTATGCGAAACCCGCGCAAAGTGGTATTGACCCCCTCGACGCCGGTGTGCGCCCGCGGCAGGCCGCCTTGGGCTAGAATGCCGGCCTTTTTGCCCGCCGCGAGGACCCTGCGCCGTGACCGAATCCCGTTTGCTGACCCTTCGAGACCATATCCGCTGGGCGGTCAGCCGCTTCCATGCCGAGGGGCTGTACTTCGGACATGGCACCGACAACGCCTGGGACGATGCCCGCCTGCTGGTGCTCGGCGCGCTGCACCTGCCGTGGGAAATGGCCGATGCGTACCTGGATTGCCGCCTCGAGGACGACGAGCGCGAACACCTGCGCGAACTGCTGCGCCGGCGCATCGAGGAGCGTGTGCCCACCGCCTACCTGCTGGGCGAGGCCTGGTTCTGCGGCCTGCCGTTCGTGGTCGACGAGCGCGTGCTGGTGCCGCGTTCGCCCATCGCCGAGCTGATCCAGCAGCGCTTCGAGCCCTGGCTGGCGGCGGAGCCGGCGCGCATCCTCGACCTGTGCACCGGCTCGGGCTGCATCGGCATCGCCTGCGCCTACGAATTCCTCCAGGCGGAAGTGGTGCTGGCCGATCTGTCCTTCGATGCCCTGGAAGTGGCCAACGTCAACATCGAGCGCCACGAGCTGGGCGAGCGCGTCTACACCGTGCAGGGCGACGGCTTCGCCGGCCTGCCGGGGCAGCGCTTCGACCTGATCGTCTCCAACCCGCCCTACGTCGACGCCGAGGACTTCGCCGACATGCCGGCCGAGTACCAGCACGAGCCGGAACTGGGCCTGGCCTGCGGTCACGACGGCCTGGACCTGGTGCGGCGCATGCTCGCCGAGGCCGCCGACCACCTGACCGAGCAGGGCACCCTGATCGTCGAAGTGGGCAACAGCCAGGTGCACGTCGAGGCGCTGTACCCGGAGGTGGACTTCACCTGGCTGGAATTCCGCCACGGCGGGCACGGGGTGTTCCTGCTGTCGGCGGCGCAGTGCCGCGAACACCGGGCGCTGTTCCGTTCGCGGGTGAACTGAGGCGCCGCGGGCCCTGCCCGCGATTTCGCGCGCAGGGCGCGCTCCTACAGGGGGCGATACCGGGGGCTCCTGCGAAACCCATGCGGCCGTGGCGATGGGTATCGCTTCGCTCAACCCATCCTACAAAAGTCTCCCGCGTCCGTGCTTTTCGTAGGAGCGAGCCGTGCCCGTCCGTCCGCGCCGGCCCTCAGTGCGTTGCCATCCAGATCAGCAGCCCGGCCTGGAACACCGCGAACACCGTCAGGCAGGCGATGATGAAGCGCAGGCTGGTGTCGTCGCGGCGGAAGGTCTCGATGCGCTGCTGCAGCTTGCGGATTTCGTTGTCCTGGCTGGCCAGGTTCTGGTCGGCCTGTTCCAGCATGGCCGCGGCGTCCAGCAGCGGCAGCAGTTGCACCTTGTCCTTGTTCCAGTCGTCGTACAGCTCGCTCACCCGCCCGGCGCCGTAGCGGGCCTTGAGCAGGCGCGAGTCCTCGTACTCCACGTCGAAGCCCTGGGCGCGCAGGAAGTGGTCGCGGCGCAGGCGGATGTCCTCGTTGGGCGCGTCCTTCACCCCCAGCACGCCGCCCTCGACCTTGTAGTGCGCCCACTTCTGCCGCGCCCAGGCGATGCCCTGGGCCAGCAGGAAGCGGCCCAGGCCGCGGTTGATCGGCTCCAGGGCGAAGCCGCTGTCGGCGCCGAAGCGCACTTCCTTGTTGCGGTGGTCGGCCCACACCTCGAACAGGTTCTGCTCCTTGCGCAGGGCCTGGCCGGGCAGCTGGATGCTCAGGCGCAGCAGGCTCTGCTCCGGGGCGTGGCGCTCCACCCGGCCGAGCTGGACGAAGCGCAGGGCGCGGGCGCCGGTGCTGCGGTCGGTGGGCAGGGGCGCCAGGCGCAGCAGGCGGAAATGCTCCGGCGCCAGCTCCGCCCAGGGATGGGGCGGGGCCGGTGTTTCGGCGGGGGCGGCGGCGTCGCTGCGCGGGTCGGCGTCGGTCATCGGATTCCTCGGGCCTGGCCGACGGCCAGGGATCAACTCAACTTCTGTAGGAAGCGTGTAAGTAACGACTTTCATACAGGGGCTAAGCGATTATCGACGCCGACAGTGATTTCTTGAGACGCCCGTTTCAGCTCATGCCTTCGGCCGATGGGGTCTGCGGGCGGGTTCGCAGGATGAAGCCGACCAGTCGCTGGACCAGGTCGCGGGCCAGAGGCAGCCCGGGGTCGTTGTAGGACGCCAGCTGCTTCTTCACGTCGGCCGGGACGATGCGCAGGATGTGGTTCATGCCGGAGATCAACTGCAGCTCGGCGTCCGGCCTGGCGCGCTGCAGCGCCTGGGCGTCGGCCACGTCGACCTGGATGTCGCTGGTGCCCTGCAGGATCAGCGTCGGCTGGCGCACCCGGGCCAGCGCCCGTGCCGGATCGTGGCGGAACAGCGAGATCAGGTAGGGCTGCACGCTGGGGCGGAACAGCGCGTTCAGCTGCGCCGGCACCTCGGGCACCTGGTGGCCGCCGCGCAACCGGTCGAGGATGGCATCGGCCTTCGCCAGCAGGGGCGGCGGCAGGCGCACCGAAAGCTGCTCGCGCAGCACCTTGTCGATCGGCCGGCCGCTGCCGGCGATCAGCACCAGGGCCGCGGCCTTGCTGCGTGGCGCGGCCAGGCTGGCGATCAGCGCGCCCTCGCTGTGGCCCACCAGTACCTGCGGGCCGAAGCGCGGGTCCGCGGCCAGCCGGTCGCTCCAGGCCACCAGGTCGTCGACGTAGCCGTCGACGCTCAGCTGCCGTTCGTCCGGCGCGGCGTCGCGGCTGCGGGCGATGCCGCGCTTGTCGTAGCGCAGGCTGGCGATGCCGTTGCTGGCCAGGGCCTCGGCCAGGCGCCGCAGGTAGGCGTTGTTGCCGCCCTCGGGGTTGTTGCCGTCGCGGTCGGTGGGGCCGGAGCCGGCCACCAGCAGGGCCAGCGGCGGCGGGCTGGCGGTCTGCGGCAGCAGCAGGGTGCCGCGCAGCACGCCGTGGTCGGTGTCCAGGTCGTAGGGGCGTTGCAGGATGGTGGGGGAGGCGGCGTAGGTCATTGCGGCGAACAACCAGCAGGAAAGAAGGGCGATAAGGCGCGGCATGGAAGGCTTCATGGACTGCATGATAGCGGTTTGACGGCGCGCGCCGCGGAAGGTTCGCAGGGCGGTATGTCGCAGGTATACTGCTGGGCCTTTTCGTTCACCCAAGTCTTCCGCGGAGCCTCGCATGTCCGGCAACACCTACGGCAAGCTGTTCACCGTCACCACCGCTGGCGAAAGCCACGGCCCGGCGCTGGTCGCCATCGTCGACGGCTGCCCGCCCGGCCTTGAACTCTCCCTGGAAGACCTGCAGCGCGACCTCGACCGGCGCAAGCCCGGCACCAGCCGGCACACCACCCAGCGCCAGGAAGCCGACGAGGTGGAAATCCTCTCCGGCGTGTTCGAGGGCAAGACCACCGGCACCCCGATCGGCCTCTTGATCCGCAACACCGACCAGAAGTCCAAGGACTACTCGGCGATCAAGGACCTGTTCCGCCCGGCCCACGCCGACTACAGCTACCACCACAAGTACGGCGTGCGCGACTACCGCGGCGGCGGCCGTTCCTCGGCCCGCGAGACCGCCATGCGCGTGGCCGCCGGGGCCATCGCCAAGAAGTACCTGGCGAGCCTGGGCATCCGGGTGCGCGGCTACATGAGCCAACTGGGCCCGATCGAAATCCCCTTCAAGACCTGGGACAGCGTCGAGCAGAACGCCTTCTTCAGCCCCGACCCGGACAAGGTGGCGGAGCTGGAGGCCTACATGGACCAGCTGCGCCGCGACCAGGATTCGGTGGGCGCGAAGATCACCGTGGTCGCCGAAGGCGTGCCGCCGGGCCTGGGCGAGCCGATCTTCGACCGCCTCGACGCGGAACTGGCCCACGCGCTGATGAGCATCAACGCGGTCAAGGGCGTGGAGATCGGCGCCGGTTTCGCCAGCGTCGCCCAGCGCGGCACCGAGCATCGCGACGAGCTGCGCCCCGAGGGCTTCCTGTCGAACAATGCCGGCGGCATCCTCGGCGGCATCTCCAGCGGCCAGCCGATAGTCGCGCACCTGGCGCTCAAGCCCACCTCCAGCATCACCACCCCCGGCCGCTCCATCGACGTGAACGGCAACCCGGTGGACGTGGTCACCAAGGGCCGCCACGACCCCTGCGTGGGCATCCGCGCCACCCCCATCGCCGAGGCGATGATGGCCATCGTGCTGATGGACCACCTGCTGCGCCAACGCGCGCAGAATGCCGACGTGCGCGTCAATACGCCGGTGCTGGGGCAGCTCTGAGCCAGAAGCTGGAAGCCTGAAGCCCAGAGCCGCCACTTCCAGCTTCGAGCTTCCAGCCCATGGCTGCTTCTTTCCCCTACTGGCGCCTGTCCAGCTTCTACTTCTTCTATTTCTGCCTGCTGGGCGGGACCGCGCCTTTCCTCGCCCTGTACTTCCACCACCTGGGCTTTTCCGCCGCGCGCATCGGCGAGCTGGTGGCCATTCCCATGCTGATGCGCTGCGTGGCGCCGAACCTGTGGGGCTGGCTGGGCGACCGTTCCGGCCAGCGCCTGCGCATCGTGCGCTTCGGCGCGCTGTGCACGGCGGCGTGCTTCGCGCTGATCTTCCTCGATCACAGCTACGCCTGGCTGGCGCTGGTGATGGCCGGGCACGCGTTCTTCTGGCACGCGGTGCTGCCGCAGTTCGAAGTCATCACCCTGGCCCACCTGGGCGAGCGCACCGCCAGCTACAGCCGCATCCGCCTGTGGGGCTCGATCGGCTTCATCTGCACCGTGGTCGGCCTGGGCCGGCTGTTCGAGGCCACCAGCCTGGACTACTACCCCTGGGCGCTGCTGGCGATCATGCTGGGCATCGTCGCCGCCAGCTGGTGGGTGCCCAACGCCCAGCCGGCCTGGCGCCACGGCGACGCGCCGGCCAGCGGCTTCCTGGCCCAGCTGCGCCAGCCGGGGGTGATCGCCTTCTACCTGTGCGTGTGCCTGATGCAGCTGTCCCACGGGCCGTACTACACCTTCCTCACCCTGCACCTGGAGGCCCTCGGCTACAGCCGCGGGCTGATCGGCTGGCTGTGGGCCCTGGGCGTGGTGGCCGAGGTGCTGCTGTTCCTGGTGATGCCGCGCCTGCTGGGGCGCTTCAGCCTGCGCCAGGTGCTGGCGGCGAGCTTCCTGCTGGCGGCGCTGCGCTGGCTGCTGCTGGGCAGCCTGGCCGACCACCTGGGCCTGCTATTGTTCGCCCAGCTGCTGCACGCGGCCACCTTCGGCGCCTTCCACGCCGCCGCCATCCATTTCGTCCAGCGCAGCTTCCAGGCGCGCCAGCAGGGGCAAGGGCAGGCGCTCTATGCCGCCCTGGCCGGCACCGGCGGCGCCCTGGGCGCGCTTTACTCCGGCTACAGTTGGGCCAGCCTGGGCCCGGCCTGGACTTTCGCCATCGCCAGCCTGGCGGCGCTGGCCGCAGCCGTTATCATCCGTACCCGTCTGAAAGAGGAGCGGCCATGAGCAACAACCGTGAACACCTGACCCGCCAGATCATCGAGGCCGGGCGCTTCCTGTATGGCCGCGGCTGGTCGCCGGCCACCAGCAGCAACTATTCCGCGCGCCTGGCCGCCGACCGCGCGCTGCTCACCGTCTCGGGCAAGCACAAGGGCCAGTTGGGCGTCGACGACGTGCTGGAGACCGATCTTGCCGGCAACAGCCTCGAGGCGGGAAAGAAACCCTCGGCCGAGACGCTGCTGCACACCCAGCTGTACGCCTGGCGCGCCGAGATAGGCGCGGTGCTGCACACCCACTCGGTGAACGCCACCGTGCTCTCGCGCCTGACCCCCGCCGACCGCCTGGAGCTGGAAGACTACGAGCTGCAGAAGGCCTTTGCCGGCGTCACCACCCACGAGGGCCGGGTGACGGTGCCGATCTTCGACAACGACCAGGACATCGCCCGCCTGGCGGCCAAGGTCCAGCCCTGGCTGGACGCCCACCCGGACTGCCCCGGCTACCTGATCCGCGGCCACGGCCTGTACACTTGGGGGCCGCGCATGGAAGACGCCCTGCGCCAGGTGGAAGCCTTCGAATTCCTCTTCGAATGCGAACTTAAAGTGATCAGCCTTCGCGGCGGCACGCGCTGAGCGAATCCGGCAGTACCCGAGGACCCGAGCATGAGCAGCCTGACCGTCTACCACGAATCCGCCCCCGAGCAGCCGCTGAAGCTGCTCACCCACGCCGAGGACATCGCCGCCACCCTGGCCGAGCTCGGCGTGCGCTTCGAGCGCTGGCAGGCCAGCGCGCCCATCGCCCCCGGCGCCAGCCCCGACGAGGTGCTCGCCGCCTACGCGCCGGAGATCCAGCGCCTGAAGGACGAGCAGGGCTACGTCACCGTCGACGTGGTCAGCCTCAGCGCCGACCACCCGCAGAAGGACGAGCTGCGCGCCAAGTTCCTCGACGAACACCGCCACGGCGAGGACGAAGTGCGCTTCTTCGTCGCCGGCCGCGGCCTGTTCACCCTGCACGTCGAGGACCACGTCTACGCCGTGCTCTGCGAGAAGAACGACCTGATCTCGGTGCCGGCCGGCACCCGCCACTGGTTCGACATGGGCGAGCGCCCGCACTTCGTGGCCATCCGCCTGTTCAACAATCCCGAGGGCTGGGTGGCGAAGTTCACCGGCGACGAGATCGCCAGGCGCTTCCCGCTGCTGGAAGACTGACCCCCCGTTCTATTTCTTTCGTAGGAGTGGATCTCATCCGCGAATCGCGCCGGAACCTCCGGCCATCGCGGACAAGGTCCGCTCCTACGGATAGCGTTACACCGGAGTTACCATGCCGATCAAAGCCATCCTCACCGACATCGAAGGCACCACCAGCGCCGTCAGCTTCGTCTTCGACGTGCTCTTCCCCTATGCCGCCGCGCACCTGCCGGATTTCGTCCGCGAGCACGCCGGCGAGGCGGAAGTGGCCGCGCAGCTGGACGCGGTGCGCGCCGAGAGCGGCGAAGCCGGCGCCGACGTCGAGCGCTGCATCGCCATCCTCCTGCAATGGATCGCCGAAGACCGCAAGGCCACGCCGCTGAAAGCGCTGCAGGGCATGGTTTGGGAGCAGGGCTACCGCGCCGGCCAGCTCAAGGGCCACGTCTACCCGGACGCGGTGGAGGCGCTGCGCCGCTGGAAGGCCGAGGGCTATGACCTGTACGTCTACTCCTCCGGCTCGATCCAGGCGCAGAAGCTGATCTTCGGCTGCTCCGAGGCCGGCGACCTGGCGCCGCTGTTCTCCGGCTACTTCGACACCACCAGCGGGCCCAAGCGCGAGGCCGCCTCCTATGCGCGCATCGTCCAGGCCATCGGCCTGCCGGCGGAGCAGGTGCTGTTCCTCTCCGACGTGGTGCAGGAGCTGGACGCCGCCCGCGAAGCCGGCCTGGCAACCATCGGCCTGGCCCGCGAAGGCGGCGCCCTGGAAGGCCACGAGACGCAGGCCAGCTTTGCCCTGATCGACCCGGCCCGCTGCTGAGGCCGTCGCCGTCTATGCTGGAGGGCACACCTCCAGCAGCGGGAGCGGCGCCATGGGTTCGACCTTCAACGGCCTGATCGGCCTGATCATCTTCGCCCTCGACGTCTGGGCGATCATCAGCGTGCTCAAGAGCAGCGCGGACGTGCCCATCAAGATCATCTGGGTGTTGGTGATCCTCATCCTGCCGCTGCTCGGGCTGGTGATCTGGGCGATCGCCGGGCCGAAGGGCAACGTGCGGGTTTGACCTCGGCTGGTCGTATCGGTGGACGATCCGGCGCGGCCGGTGAATCCAATCGCGGACGGAGTCCGCTCCTACAGCTCCCGGGAGGCATGATCGTAGGATGGGTTGAGCCTGCGAAACCCATGCGGTTGTGGTGATGGGTATCGCTTCGCTCAACACCATCCTACAAAAAGCCATGCTCGCTCATGCTGTAGGAGCGATTGGGCCGCGAAACCGTCAGATCAGCTCCAACTCTCGCGATTCCCCCACCATCACCCCTTCCAGCCGCAGCAGCGCCTCCTTGCGCGGCAGGCCGCCGCCGTAGCCGGTCAGGCTGCCGTCGCGGCCGATCACCCGGTGGCAGGGGATGATGATGCTGATCGGATTGGCGCCGTTGGCCGCGCCCACCGCGCGCACCGCCTTCGGCCGGCCGATGCGTTCGGCCAGGTCGGCGTACCAGGTGGTGTGGCCGTAGGGAATCTGCGTCAGCGCGTGCCAGACCTGGCGCTGGAACTCGGTGCCCTGGGGCGCCAGGCGTACCTCGAAGACCTTGCGCTTGCCGGCGAAGTATTCGTCCAGCTGCTTCATCACGGAATCCAGCTGGCTGCTGGCCTCGCGCCAGTCCGGGCCCGGCTCGTGGCCTTCGAAGGGGGTCATGTAGAGCATGCGCAGGCCCTGTTCGTCGCCGGCCAGCAGCAGGCGGCAGAGGGGACTGTCGTAGTAGCGGTAATGCATGGCTTCATCCTCCGATGCGGCTGCCTTGCGAGTAGGCTTGCCAGAGATAGACGGCGGCGTAGGCGCGCCAGGGGCGCCAGGCCTCGGCGCGGCGCTGCAGGTCGCGGGCGGTGGTGCCGGCCTCGCCCCAGACCGGCGACTTGAGCAGGCCCAGGTCGGCGGTGGGAAAGGCGTCGGCCTCGCCGAAGGCGCGCAGGGCCACGTATTCGGCGGTCCAGGGGCCGATGCCGGGCAGTTCGCAGAGGCGCTTCACCAGCGCTTGCGCGCCATCCTCCACATGCAGTTCCAGGGCGCCTTCGGCCACTGCGGCGGCGAAGCGCTGCAGGCTGGCCACGCGCTTGCCGGGCATGCCGATGCCGTCGAGGTTCGCCTCGGCCAGGGCCCGCGGGGTAGGGAAGAGGTACTGCGGGCCGTCGGCCACGGCGTTGCCCAGGGGCTGGCCGAGGCGCTGCACCAGGCGGCCGGTGATGGTCACCGCGGCCTTTACCGTGACCTGCTGGCCGACGATGGCGCGCACCGCCTGCTCGAACGGATCGAAGGCGCAGGGCAGGCGCAGCCCTGGCCAGGCTTCGACGAGCGGGCGCAGCAGCGGGTCGGCGCCCAGGTGCGCGGCCACCGCCCGCGGGTCGCTGTCCAGATCGAACATCTTGCGCACCCGCGCGGCCAGCGGGGCGCTGTCGGCGCCGGCGCCGTCCAGGTGCAGCTCCAGGCGCAGCGCCGGCTCGTCGGCCAGCGGGCGGATGTCCATCCAGCCGGGCACGCCATCCAGGCGCAGGCTGCGTCGGTAATGCGCCTCGCCCAGGGTTTCCACCCCGGCCAGGCGGCGCAGGGCGAAATGGGCGTGGAACTGTGCCCAGTCCCAGGGCGGCTGGTAGGGCAGGTGCAGGACGAGGGGCGTGATGGGTGCGTTCATGGCGCTGACCATAACCCGCCGCCGCCGCGCTGTCGTCCCGCAGCTGGCTTTCAAAGTGAATGGGCAAAGTGAGCGGGCAAACTGAGTGGGCAAGGTGAATGGGCGAAGTGCGCGGGTTCGACCTGTCATGCCTCGCACAGTAGAATGCGCGCCTTTCACGGCCGGCCCTCGGCCCGCTTCATTCACCGTCGAACCGGGAGACCGCCCATGCGCGATTACCAGGAAACCCTCTACGAAGGCTACGGCCAGCGTTTCAGCGTCGACCAGCTGCTCCACGAGGTGCGCACCGAGCACCAGCACCTGGTGATCTTCGAGAACGCCCGCATGGGCCGGGTGATGGCCCTGGATGGGGTGATCCAGACCACCGAGGCCGACGAGTTCATCTACCACGAGATGCTCACCCACGTGCCCATCCTCGCCCACGGCGCGGCCAAGCGCGTGCTGATCATCGGCGGCGGCGACGGCGGCATGTTGCGCGAGGTGTGCAAGCACGCCAGCGTCGAGCACATCACCATGGTCGAGATCGACGGCACCGTGGTCGACATGTGCAAGCAGTTCCTGCCGCGCCACTCCAACGGCGCCTTCGACGATGCGCGCCTGGACCTGGTGATCGACGACGGCATGCGCTTCGTCGCCACCACCGAGCGCAAATTCGACGTGATCATCTCCGACTCCACCGACCCCATCGGCCCGGGCGAGGTGCTGTTCTCCGAGAACTTCTACCAGGCCTGCCACCGCTGCCTGAACCCGGGCGGCGTGCTGGTGACCCAGAACGGCACCCCGTTCATGCAACTGGACACCGTGCGCAACACCGCCGGTCGGATGAACGGCCTGTTCGCCGACTGGCACTTCTACCAGGCGGCGGTGCCCACCTACATCGGCGGCGCCATGACCTTCGCCTGGGGCGCCCTTGAGCCCGCCCTGCGCCGCGTGCCGCTGGAAACCCTGCGCCAGCGCTTCGCCGCCAGCGGCATCGCCACCCGCTACTACAACCCGGAAATCCACCAGGGCGCCTTCGCCCTGCCGCAGTACGTGCTGCAGGCCATCGGCAAGCCGCACAACGACTGATCCGCAAGCGCCGTTGTCGGAACCATCCGGCGGCGGCGACTCTTTTTTCACCTGCGTTGGGCATAATCCGACACCTTGACGGCATTTTCTTAAGGTCTGGCTAATTTTCACCGACTAGAATGCGCCGCCCGCTCCACGTCCCGCTCCCGGGCTTGGAGCCTCCGCACCTCCCCGCAGGGGAGGGCGCCCGAACCGAACGTTGCACAGAACGGAACCTGAAACATGGGCCAATCGGAAGTCCTGAATACCCGCCAGCGCGCCGCCAACCTGGCGCGCGCCACGGTGTCCAGCCACCTGGGGTTCATCCTGCTCGGCAGCCTGGCGCTGATGCTGATGTTCTCCCTGCTGCGCCTGGCGCTGCTGATCTACAACCGCGAGCTGATCGGCGATACCCCGGCCAGCGCCTTCGTCGAGGCCTTCGTCACCGGGCTGCGCTTCGACATCCGCGCGGTGATCTTGATAGTCGCGCCGATGATCTTCGCCCTGGCCAGCGTCACCGCCATGCGCTGGCGCATGTTCTGGCGCCTGTGGCTGACCGCCCTGGCCAGCCTGACGCTGTTCCTCGGCGTGCTGGAGCTGGACTTCTACCGCGAATTCCACCAGCGCCTGAACAGCCTGGTGTTCCAGTACATGTCCGAAGACCCGAAGACGGTCATGAGCATGATCTGGTACGGCTACCCGGTGGTCCGCTACCTGCTGGCCTGGGCCGTGGCCACCTGGCTGCTGTTCATGCTGTTCCGCGGCGTCGACCGCGCCACCCGGCCCAGCGCCGTGGGCGCCTCGGCCGCCGCCTGGTACCTGCGCGTCGCCGCCCTGCTGGTTGTGGTGCTGGTGGCCGGCGTCGCCTACCGCGGCACCCTGCGCCAGGGCCCGCCGCTGCGTTGGGGCGATGCCTTCACCACCGACTCGATGTTCGCCAACCACCTGGGCCTGAACGGCTCCATGACCCTGCTCAAGGCCGCCGAGGACCGCTTCGGCGAGGACCGCGCGAACATCTGGAAGGCCACCCTGCCCGACGACCAGGCCCGCGACACCGTGCGGCAGATGCTGCTGACGCCCAACGACAAGCTGGTGGACGCCGACGACGCGGCCATCCGCCGCGACTTCACCCCGCCGGCCGAAGGCACGCTGCCGGGCGTGAAGAACGTGGTGGTGATCCTCATGGAAAGTTTCGCCGGCCACTTCGTCGGCGCCCTGGGCGCGCCGGGCAACATCACCCCGTACTTCGACAAGCTGTCGAAGGAAGGCCTGCTGTTCACCCAGTTCTTCTCCAACGGCACCCACACCCACCAGGGCATGTTCGCCACCATGGCCTGCTTCCCCAACCTGCCGGGCTTCGAGTACCTGATGCAGACGCCCGAGGGCGGCCACAAGTTCTCCGGCCTGCCGCAGCTGCTCAGCGCGCGCCAGTTCGACGACGTCTACGTCTACAACGGCGACTTCGCCTGGGACAACCAGTCCGGCTTCTTCGCCAACCAGGGCATGACCACCTTCGTCGGCCGCAACGACTTCGTGAACCCGGTGTTCTCCGACCCGACCTGGGGCGTGTCCGACCAGGACATGTTCTCCCGCGGCAACGAGGAACTGGACCGCCTGGCGGCCAGCGGCAAGCCGTTCTACGCCCTGCTGCAGACGCTCTCCAACCACGTGCCCTACGCACTGCCCAAGGACCTGCCGGTGGAACGCGTGACCGGCAACGGCAGCCTCGACGAGCACCTGACCGCCATGCGCTACTCCGACTGGGCGCTGGGCCAGTTCTTCGAGAAGGCGAAGAAGTCGCCGTACTACAAGGACACCCTGTTCGTGGTGGTGGGCGACCACGGCTTCGGCGCGCCGGAACAGCTGACCGAGATGGACCTGTTCCGCTTCAACGTGCCGCTGCTGATCATCGCCCCGGGCATCCAGGAGAAGTACGGCGCCAGCCGCGACACCGTCGGCACCCAGATCGACATAGTGCCGACCATCATGGGCCGCCTGGGCGGCGAGGTGCGCCACCAGTGCTGGGGCCGCGACCTGCTGAACCTGCCGGCCGGCGACAAGGGCTTCGGCGTGATCAAGCCCTCGGGCAGCGAACAGGTGGTGGCCATCCTTTCCGGCAACCGCATCCTGATCAAGCCCAAGGAAGGCGACATCCGCGTGTACGACTACCAGGTCGGCGCCCATCCCAAGGCCGAGCGCGTGCAGGGTGTGCCGGACGAGGCCGAGCTGAAGAAGCGCCTGGAATCCTTCATCCAGACCGCGACCAAGAGCCTGCTGAACAACACCACCGGCGTGGTGGACAGCAAGCCGGACAGCGACTGACCGGCGCGTGACGGAGAAGGGGCCTGCGGGCCCCTTTTTCGTGGGCGGCGCTTTAAGATTTGGTTATAAATTAAGTCGATATTGATATAAGCGCTTATAAGGAAAGCCGCTATCCTGCCCGCCGGTTTTCGCAAGCCGTTCACGGCTTTCAGGAAGGGTTGATGGAATTCGGCGTCCTTGGTTTCGTTGTCGCAGGCTTGCTGGTCGGGTTCATCGTGGGCATGACCGGCGTCGGCGGCGGTTCGCTGATGACGCCCATCCTGCTCTGGTTCGGCATCAACCCGGCGGCCGCCGTGGGCACCGACTTGCTGTACGCGGCCATCACCAAGTCCGGCGGCGTGCTGGTGCACACCCGGCACAAGAACGTCGACTGGCGCATCACCGGCTGGCTGACCCTCGGCAGCGTGCCGGCGGCGGGCCTGACCCTGCTGTTCCTGCACAGCCTGGGCGCCGACACCCAGGCGCTGAACACGGTGATCAAGCACGCCCTGGGCGTGGTCCTGCTGCTCACCGCCCTGGCCATCCTGTTCAAGCAGAAGCTGCTGGCCTTCGCCCACAAGCACGCCGGCGACCATTACCACCTGGGCGGCGCCAGCCTCAACGGCCTCACCATTCTCACCGGCGTGGTGCTTGGCGCCATGGTCGCGCTGACCTCCATCGGCGCCGGCGCGCTGGGCACGGTGGCGCTGTTCGTGCTCTATCCCTTCCTCGCCACCCGCCGCCTGGTGGGCACCGAGATCGCCCACGCGGTGCCCCTGACCCTGGTGGCCGGCCTGGGCCATGCCAGCATGGGCAACATGGATTGGCAGTTGCTGGGGTACCTGCTGTGCGGTTCGCTGCCGGGGATCTACCTGGGCAGCCATCTGTCCGGGCGCATCTCGGACAACGTCCTGCGGCCGTGCCTGGCGGTGATGTTGTTCAGCATTGGCTACAAGCTGGTGTTCTGATCCGGTTCGGCGGTTCTCCCGGTTCGTGGGAGCGAGCTTGCTCGCGAATGGAGCTTCCCGGCGGTGTAGGCGCTCTTGACCCCTACGGCACTGCGCCGGCAGATGCTCCAGTCACTACCGCGCGAATGAAAAAAGCCGCGCAGGAGTGAGGCGCGGCTGGAAGCGGCGGGCGTCGGGAGGGGCCCGCCGTAAGCGTCGGCTTCAGTGGTGCCCGCAGAGGGCGTCGCGGCCACGTTCGCCGAGGATGTTGAACAGCAGGTTGAGCAGCACCGCCCAGATCGCGGTCATGGCGATGCCGCTGTGGGTGATCGGTTCCATCCAGGCGGGCAGGGCGGCGAAGAAGTCCGGGCGCACCACCGGGACCATGCCCATGCCGATGCTCACCGCCACCAGCAGCTGGTTGCGGCGGTCGACGATGTCCACCTCGTGGAGGATGCGGATGCCGCTGGCGGCGACCATGCCGAACATGGCGATGCCGGCGCCGCCGAGCACCGCCGGCGGGATCGAGGCGACCACGTAGGCGGCCTTGGGCATCAGGCTGAGGAGGATCAGGAAGCCGCCGGCGGCCACGGTGACGAAGCGGCTGCGCACCCCGGTCATCTGCACCAGGCCGATGTTCTGGGCGAACGACGAGTGGGTGAAGGTGTTCATGAAGCCGGCGAAGAACGACGCCGTGGCATCGCACAGCAGGCCGCGGCGCAGGCGCTTGGGGCAGATCTCGTCGCCGGTGATCTTGCCCAGGGCGAGGAACATGCCGGTGGACTCGACGAAGATGATCAGCACCACCAGGCACATCGACAGCACCGGCGCCAGGTGGAAGCTGGGCGCGCCGAAGTGCAGCGGGGTGACCACCTCGAAGGCCGGGCGGGCGCCGATGCCGGACAGGTCGACCATGCCCATGGCGCTGGCGACGATATAGCCCAGCAGCATGCCGATGAGCACCGAGACGTTGGTCCAGAAGCCCTTGAGGAAGCGGTTGACCAGCAGGATGGCGGCCAGCACCAGGCTGGACAGGAACAGATATTCCAGGGCGCCGAAGTTGGCCGCGCCCTTGCCGCCGCCGGCCCAGTTGATGGCCACCGGGAACAGGCACATGCCGATGGAGGTGATCACGGTGCCGGTCACCAGCGGCGGGAAGAAGCGCACGATGCGGCTCATGAAGGGCGCGACGAGCATGCCGAACAGGCCGGCGGCGATGGTCGCGCCGAAGATGCCGTTGATGCCCACGCCGGGCATCCCGGCCATGGCCACCATGCTGCCGACGGCGGCGAAGCTGGCGCCCATCATCACCGGCATGCGGATGCCGACCGGGCCGATGCCCAGCGACTGCACCACGGTGGCGATGCCGGCGACCAGCAGGTCGGCGTTGATCAGGAAGGCGATTTCCTCGCGGGACAGGCCGGCGGCCTGGCCGACGATCAGCGGGACGGCCACGGCGCCGCCGTACATCAGGAGCACGTGCTGGAATCCCACCAGCAGCAGTTGCAGCAACGGCAGACGCTGGTCGGCGGACGAGCCGGCCGCGTGGCGCTCAGTTACCTCGGACATGCAACACCTCGATTTTTATTGTTGTGTCACTGGTGGACGCCGATCAGGCTCGGCGGCCGGGTAGTACTGGCTCGCCACACCCCCGGGGCCGTGCGGGTGAAGCGGTGCGGGACTTTATAGCGTCGATGTGTATTCGCTTCAATATGTTTTTGTATACAACTCTCCGGTCGGCTTGTGAATGATGGGTTTCGGGTCGCTCTAGGCCGCGTGTTCCGTGGTCTTGGCGGGAGGTAGCCGTAGGTCGGGTGGGACTACATTTTTATTTCATGGGTTCGATGTTCCTGCAGGTGGGTTCAAAGCCTCGTAGGATGGGTTGAGCGAAGCGATACCCATCGCCACGGCAACATGGGTTTCGCAAGCTCAACCCATCCTACGAAGAGCGCCCCTGACGCAGTCGGTAAGACAGTTGCTCCTACAACTCGCCAGCTCGCCGTGAGCCCCGCGGGCATAAAAAAACCGCACCCGAAGGTGCGGTCTTTCTGGTTCCGGCGAACCGCGGTGGCTCAGTTGGTCTGGGCGCCCTTGGCGATCCAGTTGCCGAGCAGGTTGCGCTCGTCCTGGGTCATCTGGGTGATGTTGCCCAGCGGCATCACCTGCGAGGCCACGGCCAGGGCCTGGATCTTCGCGGCCTGGGCCTGGATCTGCTGCGGGGTGTCGAACATCACGCCGGCCGGGGCCGCGCTGAACAGCGGGCTGGTCGGCTTGGCCGAGTGGCAGGCCACGCAGCGCTCCTGGATCACGTGATGAACCTTGTCGAAATCCACGCCAGCGGGCGCCGAGGCTTGCGCCTGGGCCTGCGCGGCGGCGGGCTTGTCGGCCTCTTCCTTGGCGCGTTCGGCGGCGGTCTTGCCGCCGATGGCGGTTTCCGGCAGCGGCTGGTACTGCACCTGCGCGGCGTTGCCGGCGGGGGCGGCGCTCTGCAGCGTCGGGCCGGTGACGAAGGCCAGGGCGATCATGCCCACGGCGCCGGCGGGCAGGGCCCAGGCCATGCCGTTGCCGTTGTGGCGGGTGTTGAAGTAGTGCCGCACTATCACCGCCAGCGCCGCGATGCACGCCAGGATCAGCCAGTTGTAGTGGCTGCCGTAGGTGCTCGGGAAGTGGTTGCTGATCATGATGAACAGCACCGGCAGGGTGAAGTAGTTGTTGTGGCGCGAACGCAGCAGGCCCTTGGCCGGCAGCACCGGGTCGGGCTCGCGGCCTTCCTCGATGGCCTTAACCAGCGCGCGCTGGGCCGGCATGATCACCCGGAACACGTTGCCGACCATGATGGTGCCGATGATCGCGCCGACGTGCAGGTAGGCGCCGCGGCCGCTGAACACCTGGCTGAGCAGGTAGGCGGCGAGCACCAGCAGGGCGAACAGGATGGCGCCGAGCAGGGCGGGGGTCTTGCCCAGCGGCGAGTCGCACAGGCCGGAGTAGATGAACCAGCCGGCGATCAGCGAGCCGATGCCGATGGCGATGGCCGCGGCGGGCGCCAGGTCGCTGCCCGGGGCCACCAGGTACAGGCTGGGGTTCAGGTAGAAGACGATGGTCAGCAGGCACACGCCCGAGAGCCAGGTGGAGTAGGCCTCCCATTTGAACCAGTGGAGGTTGTCCGGCATCTTCGGCGGCGCCAGCTTGTATTTCTCCAGGTGGTAGATGCCGCCACCGTGGATCGCCCAGAGGTCACCCGAGAGCCCCTCGCGCGGGTTGACGCGGTTGAGGTTGTTTTCCAGCCAGACGAAGTAGAACGAGGCACCGATCCAGGCGATGCCGACGATCATGTGAATCCAGCGAACCAGCAGGTTCGCCCATTCGATGAGATGTGCTTCCACAGTCATTACCTCTTGCCCGGGCGCCGGCGTCGCGGCGGACGGGCCTCTCTTATTAGTTTAGTTGGGGGTCGAGGAGCAGTTGCTCGTCCTCGGTGAAGAAATGCTCGTCGCAGTTGTTGCCGGAACCGCTGCGATCGACCACCAGGAAGTCATCCCGCTTTTCGATCGTCAGCACCGGGTGGTGCCAGACGCCGCGGTGGTAATTGATGCCCTGCCTTCCGTTGGTCAGGAAGGCGCGGACAAGGCCCGGTACAGGTACGTCGCCAAGTGGCGCGACCACGACCAGAAAGGGGTTGCCGAGCAGCGGGACGAAGGCCTGGCTGCCCAGCGGATGACGCTCCAGCATGCGGATGCGCAAGGGCATCTCCAGTGCTTCGGCGCTGAAGATGCTGATGATCGCCTTATCCTCGGGCTGCGCGGTCTCGACCGTGGCGAGCTTGTGATAGCGGCGGGTGGAACCGTTGTTGATCATGAAGTGGGCGCTGCCCTCGGTCTCGATGACATCACCGAACGGGGCGAAGGCTTCCTTGGTCAACGGTTCGATCTTCAGGGTACGCATGGCTGGTCACTTGTATTTGTTGTACTGAACCCGGGCGGGGCCCGGGAACCGCTTTTTCCGTCACTCCCGCGAACGCGGGAGCCCAGTGTCTCTGGCCCCCCGCGCCAGCGGGGACGACGGCAGTGTTTCGCTTACTTGGCCACCTTGCCGAACAGGCGCAGACGGCTGACGCCACCGTCGGGGAAGATGTTCAGGCGCACGTGGGTGATCGGGCCCAGTTCTCTGATCTGTTCGATGAAGGTGTGCTCGTTGTGCATCTGCAGCTTCTGGCTGGGCAGCAGCTCGCGCCAGTACAGGCTCTGGGTGGCGATCTGGCTGTCGGTGCCGCCCTTCACGAAGGCCGCCTGGATGTTGCAGCTCTCCGGGTAGTTGCCCTTGAAGTGCAGGGTGTCGACGACGATCTTCTCGACGATGCCGGCGTGGCCCAGCGCGACAATCACCCAGTCGTTGCCCGGGGTGCGGCGGCGGCCGGTTTCCCAGCCGTCGCCCATGTTCACGCCGCGGCCGGGGTTGAGGATGTTGCTCATGCGGCCGAAGTGTTCGTCGGAGCAGGCGAGGGCGCGGCCGCCGTTCAGTGCCGCGGCCAGGTCGACCTGCTCGTCGGGGTTCTGCTTGGCCCAGTCGCGGAACGGGATGCCGTACACGCGCAGGCGCGCCACGCCGCCGTCCGGGTAGATGTTCAGGCGCAGGTGGGTGTAGGGGCGCTCGTCGCTGATCTCGTGGTAGTGGTGGCTGTTGCCTTGCAGTTCGACGGAGGACAGCACTTCGGTCCACTGGGTGTCGTCGTTCGGCTCGCCCTCGGCCACGAAGCAGCCGTCGAGGGAGGCCGACGGCGGGAAGTTGCCGGTGAAGAAGCTGGTGTCGATGTCCACGCCCTTGATCGAGCCCGGCACGCCCAGGCGGATCACCGCGTGGTCATAGCCTTCGAAGCGCTTGCGGCGGGATTCCCAGCCGTCCATCCACTTGCCGTTGTCGTCGAATACGCCTTCCTTCCACACCGCGGGGGTGGGCTGCAGCATGCGGCTGGCAGCGGCGAACCATTCGTCGGTGACGCTGATCACCTTGCTCCCCAGGCGCTCGTCGGCCAGGTTGACGAATTTCTCGAAGGGAGCGTTGTAGGTTCTCATCTTGTTCTCCTTGGTGACGTGAATTTCCGGTTGCGCGGCTCAGAGCTGCTGCAGGCGGAACATCGCGATCTTGTTGATCTCGGCCAGGGCGGTCTGGAATTCCTGCTCCGGCGTGTTGTGGATGCGCTCCTCGAAGGCCGCGAGGATCTGGTGGCGGTTGCTGCCCTTCACCGCCTTGATGAAGGGGAAGCCGAATTTCGCCTTGTACGCATCGTTGAGTTCGTTGAAGCGGGCGAATTCCTCGGCAGTGCATTCGTGGATGCCGGCGCCGGCCTGCTCGGAGGTGCTGGAGGCGGTCAGCTCGCCGCGCACCGCGGCCTTGCCGGCGAGGTCCGGGTGAGCATTGATCAGTGCCAGCTGGGCTTCATGGCTGGCCGACAGGAGGATGTCGGCCATGCGCTGCTGCAGGCTCTCGATGTCGTTGAGGCTTTCGTCCACGCCCAGGTCGTAGGCCTTCTCGGCCACCCAGGGGGAGTGCTCGTAGATGTCGGCGAAGGCGGCGACGAAGGCCGCGCGGTCGAGGCTGGCCGGGGTGAGGGTCTGGAAGCGGCTCATGCCTGGCTCTCCTTGAACGGGTGCTTTTCGTGCCAGTGGCGGGCGATGTCGACGCGGCGGGCGATCCACACCTTCTCGTGGCCTTTCACGTACTGGATGAAGCGCTCCAGCGCGGCCAGGCGCGCCGGGCGGCCGAGCAGGCGGCAGTGCATGCCGATGGAGAGCATCTTCGGCGCGCCCTCGGCGCCTTCGGCGTAGAGCACGTCGAAGGCGTCCTTGAGGTATTCGAAGAAGTCGTCGCCCTTGTTGAAGCCCTGCACCTGGGTGAAGCGCATGTCGTTGGTGTCCAGGGTGTAGGGGATCACCAGGTGCGGCTTCTCGGCGGTGCTCTGCGGGTCCCAGTAGGGCAGGTCGTCGTCGTAGGTGTCGGAGTCGTAGAGGAAGCCGCCTTCCTCGCGCACCAGGCGCCGGGTGTTCGGGCCGGTGCGGCCGGTGTACCAGCCCAGCGGGCGCTCGCCGGTCAGCTCGGTGAGGATGCGGATGGCTTCCAGCAGGTGCTCGCGCTCCTGGGCCTCGTCCATGTACTGGTAGTCGATCCAGCGGTAGCCGTGGCTACAGATCTCGTGGCCGGCGGCGACCATCGCCCTGATCACGTCCGGGTGGCGCTGGGCGGCCATGGCCACGGCGAAGATGGTCAGCGGCAGGTCGTATTTCCTGAACAGCTTGAGCAGGCGCCAGACGCCGGCGCGGCTGCCGTATTCGTAGAGGGATTCCATGCTCATGTTGCGCGCGCCCTGCAGCGGCTGGGCGGCGACCATCTCGGAGAGGAAGGCCTCGGATTCCTTGTCGCCATGGAGGATGCAGCGCTCGCCGCCTTCCTCGTAGTTGAGCACGAAGGACAGCGCGATGCGGGCGTCGCCCGGCCAGTGCGGGTGGGGAGGGTTGTCGGCGTAACCGATCAGGTCGCGTGGGTAGTCAGCGCTCACTGCAGTGTTCCTTCTTGTTGGGGGTGGCGCGGGCGGTAGGGCGTGCGTCACCGTGTTGCGAGACATTGTATACAAGTTGTGTGGCCGTATGTAAATACAATCCCGCGTGCCGATTTCGCCATCCGTCGTCATCCGCATCCGTCGGTAAAGCAAGCAAACTACCTGCCCGAACGGTCAGCCCGGCGGGCTGTGGCCTTCCTGGCTCCGGCTGCGGATCGAAATGCCGCGTGCTGGTGCGTGGGTGCCGTTTCGGGGCGCTGGAGCAAATTTTTTGTATACAATGTTTGGGCGATGGCGTATTTTCGTCCCATCCAACCCACCCGGCCGGCCGCCGCCTGCGGGGTGCAACCCACACCACACCGAGAAGGAGGACGGCGTCCGCCGGCCGCGCCGGGGATGCCCAGAGCCCATGGGACGTTTGACGACGCACGTACTGGATTCCGCCCACGGCTGCCCCGGCCATGGCATCAAGGTCGAGCTCTACCGCGTGGAAGGCCAGCAGCTGGAACTGGTCGCCACCCGCGTGACCAACGACGACGGCCGCTGCGACGAGCCGCTGCTGCAGGGCGAGGACTTCCGCGCCGGGGTCTACCAGCTGCAGTTCAACGCCGGCGACTACTACCGCGCCCGCGGCGTGCAACTGCCGCAGCCGGCCTTTCTCGACCAGGTGGTGCTGCGCTTCGGCATCGCCTCGGAAAGCGACCACTACCACGTGCCACTGCTGATCTCGCCGTACAGCTACTCGACCTACCGCGGCAGCTAGGCCGCCACCGACTTCCCACCCGACTCTTCGTGGAGTCCCATCGGCCCGCCTCTGGCGGGTCTTTTTTTGCCTGTGTGCTTTTGCGCCGAGGTGCTTTCGTAGGATGGGTATCGCTCCACTTCACCTCCACCGCGTTCCCATGTAGGAGCGCGCCCTGCGCGCGAAATCGCGGGCAGGGCCCGCTCCTACAGGTTGATGCCGAACCTCTCGTTCGCGCAGGACAGCTCCCTCTCCCTTCAGGGCGGGGCGCGCAGTCGAGGGTTGGGGAGAGGGGCGGAGTCAGCCCTGAACACGATTGCTGCCGGTAAACACCGTTCGCGAGCAAGCTCGCTCCTATGGACCTCAGCGGCTCAACAACGAAGCCCCGCCAGCGGTGGCGAAGAGCGCGGCGCTGCCGCGGTTGAACCAGGCCTGGCCCTTGCCCGAGCGCAGGAAGCGCGCCGCGCCGCGGGCGCTGAGGCCGTAGAACAGCTTGCAGGCGAAGTCGAGCACTGCCCAGGTGAGGATCATCACCAGCAGCTGCTGCCACAGCGGGTGGTCGGCCTTGAGGAACTGCGGCAGGAAGGCGGCGAAGAACAGGATGTCCTTCGGGTTGCTGGCGCCCAGGCCGAAGGCCTTCCAGTACAGGCTGCGGAAGCCCGGGTTGACCGGCATCTCCTCGGCGGCGCGCGGCTGGCCGGCGATGCGCGATTCCTGCCAGCTCTGCCAGGCCAGGTAGAACAGGTAGAGCGCGCCCAGCACCTTGAGCACGCTGAACAGCTTCTCCGAGGCCAGCAGCAGCGCGCCCAGGCCCAGGGCCGAGGCGCTGAGCAGGCAGATGGAGGCGCTGACCCCGCCGAGGAAGGCCGGCAGCGAACGGCGCAGGCCATAGTTGAGGCTGTTGCTGACCATCAGCAGCGACAACGGGCCGGGAATCAGGATCACGATCAGGGCGGCGCTGCTGTAGAGCAGCCAGGTTTCCAGGTTCATCGCGGGCTCTCGAATGCAAAGGCCCCGACGCAGGCATGCGTCGGGGCCGTGGCGGGGCAGCTCCAGATTACAGGAAGATGAATTTGGCTACAAATATTGCACAGAGTGCATACAGACTTACGGTCACGTCCTTGTGGCGGCCGGTGAAGACCTTCATCGCCACGTAGGTCACGAAGCCCATGGCGATGCCGTCCGCCACCGAGAAGGTCAGCGGCATCATGATCACGGTGACGATGGCCGGGATGGTCTCGGTGTGTTCCTGCCAGTCGATGTGCGCCAGGCCGCCCATCATCAGCATGGCCACGTAGATCAGCGCGCCGGCGGTGGCGTAGGCGGGGATCATGCCGGCCAGCGGGGCGAAGAACATGGCGGCGACGAACAGCGCGCCGACGGTCACCGCGGTCAGCCCGGTGCGGCCGCCGGCGGCCACGCCCGCGGCGCTTTCCACGTAGCTGGTCACCGGCGGCACGCCGAGCACGGCGCCGACCACGCTGGAGGTGCTGTCGGCCTTCATCGCCTTGGACAGGTTCTCGATGCGGCCGTCCTCGCGCACCAGATGGGCGCGCTGGGCCACGCCCATCAGGGTGCCGGCGGTGTCGAACATGTGCACGAAGAGGAAGGCCAGGATCACGCTGATCATGGTCACGTTGAAGGCGCCGGCGATGTCCATGGCCAGGAAGGTCGGCGCCAGGCTCGGCGGCATCGAGAACACTCCGCCGAACTGCACCAGGCCCAGGGCGATGCCGGCCGCGGTGACGGTGAGGATGCTGATGAGGATGCCGCCGAACACCCGGCGGTATTCCAGCACGGCGATCATCAGGAAGCAGATCGCCGCCAGCAGCGGGCTGGGCTTGGTCAGGTCGCCCAGGTGCACCAGGGTGGCGGGGCTGGCGACCACGATGCCGGCGGTCTTCAGGCCGATCAGCCCGAGGAACAGTCCGACCCCCGCGCCCATGGCGAAGCGCAGGCTCGGCGGGATGCTGTTGAGCAGCCATTCGCGGATGCGCGAGAAGGTCAGCACCATGAACAGCACGCCGGAGATGAACACCGCGCCCAGGGCGATCTCCCAGCTGTAGTTCATGGTCTTGACCACGGTGTAGGTGAAGAAGGCGTTGAGGCCCATGCCCGGCGCCAGGCCCACCGGCCAGTTGGCGTACAGGCCCATCAGGAAGCAACCCAGGGCGGCGGCCAGGCAGGTGGCGACGAAGGCCGCCCCGTGGTTGACCCCGGCGTCGGCCATGATGTTGGGGTTGACGAAGATGATGTAGGCCATGGTGATGAAGGTGGTCAGGCCGGCGGCCAGTTCGGTCTTCACCGTGGTGCCGTGCTGGCTGAGCTTGAACAGGCGTTCGAGCAGGCCGGTGGCGGGTGGGCTGGAGGCGACAGCGGTTTGTTGTTCTTGTTTGGTGCTTTCCACAGCGGGTACTCCTCAACGCTCTTGTTGTTGGTCCTTGCCGTCGGCTGGTTCACCTGCGTCCCTGGCTCGGCGGAAGGCTTGAGGGCGTGTTCTTGACTTGCGAGTCAGGAAGTCACGCCGGCGATTATGAGGTTGTATACAAAAAAATCAAATAATGTTTCGTACCTATCTCCCGCCTTCTTCCAAACAATTCATCGGAAGATTCGTTCAGGCATTGCGCGGAATTTGTACAGAGGGGACGGCTGAATGCCGCATGGCAGGGGGGATGCGCCGGGTGCGCGGTGCTGGGCATTTTGTGTACACTGGTGGCCATCATTTCGTCGCGCCCGCGTACCTGGTAGCGGATTGCCCAGGCCGCCGGTCCGCCCAACAAGGTTGAGGATCCATGACCGACCCGCTGCAACAGATCAAGAAGCCGGCGCGCAACGGCAAGAGCCGTACCGGCACGCAGGACGAGATCGTCTACGCGCACATCTTCGACGCCATCCTCGAACAGCGCCTGGCGCCGGGCACCAAGCTGAGCGAGGAGGCCCTGGGCGAAATCTTCGGCGTCAGCCGCACCATCATCCGCCGCGCCCTGTCGCGCCTGGCTCACGAGCAGGTGGTGCTGCTGCGCCCCAACCGCGGCGCGGTGGTGGCCAGCCCGAGCATCGACGAGGCCCGGCAGATCCTCTTCGCCCGGCGCACCGTCGAGCGCGCCATCACCGAGCTGGCGGTGGACAACGCCAGCGCCGAGGCCCTGGCCGAGCTGCGCGAGATGGTGGTGCAGGAACAGGCCAGCTTCGCCCGCGGCGACCGCGGCGCGGGCATCCGCCTGTCCGGCGAGTTCCATCTGAAGCTGGCGGAAATGGCCAGGAACGCCCCGCTGGTCAGCTTCCAGCGCAGCCTGGTGTCGCAGACCTCGCTGATCATCGCCCAGTACGAGGCGGGCGGCCGCTCGCACTGCTCGTTCGACGAGCACAACGAAATCCTCGACGCCATCGAGAAGGGCGAGAAGGAAAAGGCCGTGACCCTGATGATGCACCACATGGCGCACATCGACGACAAGCTGAACCTGGAAGGCGACAGCGCCTCGGGCGACCTGCATGCGGTGTTCTCGCATCTGCTTGGTGGCAAGAAGAAGGGCGGGCGTACTGCGGCGCGTTGAGGTTTAGGCTAATGAAAAGCCCCGCCTGAGTGCCGTAATGCTGTTCACTTAAGCGATAGGTGGTGGTTCAGCGAAGGTGCGCCAGCCTGGCTTCGCTCCCTCACCCCAGCCCTCTCCCAAAGGGAGAGGGGGCTGTTCGGAGCGTGCGGGGAGTTCGGAGTCATCCCGGAACGCCTACCTCCTCTCGTCATTCCCGAGAACGCGAACCCTGGGTTCGCGAGCAAGCTCGCTCCTACGAAAAGCCAAAGCGCATTGGCTCTGGCTTTTGGACTTCCAGAGAAATACCCGAGCGCACCGGAACGCCCCTTCAGAAGGCCGAGCGAAACCGGCGCTCAGGAGGTCATGCGACATGGATGTCGCGAGAGCCCCGATGGGCTACAGGGACGTACCCTCGGGGCGGGCCTCCGTGGCGGGGGAATTCGCGAGGGTAGCCCGGCTCCATCGGGCCCGTATGTCGGGGCAAGCCTTTTTGGTTCCTTTTGTGGCGATTGACAAAAGGGACTCGCCCGAGGGGGCGAAACAAGAAGGTCGGGCAGATTCGGTGCGGCGCAGAAACACCCAAGCCGAGGCAACTGGGTTATTCCCCTTCGGGCCAGCGCAAGCGCTGTTCGCGATGGAGCCGCGTCCCGCGTTCGCGGGAATGACGAAGGTGGGAGGGTGGCGCCTGACCGACACGTCGCTCAGAACAGCCCCCTCTCCCTTCAGGGCGGGGCGCGCAGCCGAGGGCTGGGGAGAGGGCGCTCTTACCCCCAACATCTGCGTCACCGGGAAGCACCCTTCGCGAGCAAGCTCGCTCTTACGAGGAGCTGCGCGCTACGCAGCATCAATCCCCGCGATACTCACACCCACTGGTGCAAGTCTCATGCACCCGCACCCGCGACAATTCCGGCAGCAGCGGCTTGACCTGCTGCCAGATCCAGCGCGAGAGGTTCTCGCTGGTGGGGTTTTCCAGGCCGGGGATGTCGTTCAGGTAGTTGTGGTCGAGCTGTTCGTAGATCGGTTTGAAGATCTGCTTGATCTCGGAGAAGTCGCGGATCCAGCCGGTATGCGGGTCGACCTCGCCCTCGATGTACAGCGCCACGCGGAAGGAGTGGCCGTGCAAGCGGCCGCACTTGTGGCCCTCCGGGACGTGGGGCAGGCGGTGGGCGGACTCGAAAGTGAATTCCTTGAACAGTTCCACGAAATTTCCTGTGATGCAGATGGTGCGCTGACCTCAGAGGATTTCGCGCAGCTGGTGTACTGATTGATGTACTGATTGGTCGTTGCTGGGGCTGATTCGCCGCATCCAGTCTTCGACATCAGACTGGCGCCAGGCGACCGAGTTGGGCCCTATTCTAACCTGTTTCGGGAACGAGCCTTCGCGAATCCGACGATACAGGGTGTTCTTACCCAGGCCGGTGGTGTGGAGTACTTCTTCGATGCGCATGAAGCGATCGATCTTCTCTGCTGCGCTCATGGCAATACCTCATCGCGCCGCTGGTGCGGCGATGGTGAAATGGTGATCAGAACTTCGGCTGCAGGTAGAACCAGCGACCGCGGATGAACTCGGCGCGCTCGGCCCGAGAAGGCCAGCGCTGGCCGATGGCGCCGCACTTGCTGCAGCGGATGTGCAGGGGTGTCGTGAAGGTCCAGACGTGGCGGCCTGGAGGGCAGGGTGGCTCGCTCATTTCCCGCCTCCTTCCAGGGCTATGTCGAAACCAATCCGAACTGCGCTATAGGCCATGCTGCGGATTTCCCACAAGGCATCCGGCACAGCCGGCCCGGCGCTCTTGTCGTGGGCGAAGTCGCCGATGCGGGCCAGCATCTCGTTGGCTTCGTCGAATGCCTTGCGCAGCGCCTCGTTCTCCGCCTTGAGCCGGTCACGGTCTTCCTCGATCTCGCGCCATCTTCCATTGATAAGGCGCTCCAGTCCTTCGATCTGGGCAATCAGCCCTAGGATGGCTTGAGGGTTGGCAGCGGCTCTGAATGCCGAGTCTTCGCCGCCGGTTCCGGACGGATTGGCGATGTACCGCTCCGACAGTTCCTTCAGCTTGGTGAGGTCGGTCATGGCTGCTCTCCAAGGCGCTTCCAGCCCTTCTGATCATCCTCGCGGCCACCCCATTCGATCTCGGGATTGCGCCATCCGTTGATCAGGCCATGGGCATTGACCTTGAAGATGATGTAGTCGCCGTAGCCGTTCTCTGTCGGGCAGAGGATGTCGTCTGGAACGTAGTAGCCAGCCCACTTGGCAACGCGCTGGCGGATATCATCGAGCAGCCAGTACTCGCCGGCATCGCAGACCTTGTAGTGAATGTCGGCGATCATTCCAGCCGGCCAATCCATCACCAGGCCGTCTTCCAGGCGGATCACTGGACACCAGAGGTCGCCACGACGAAACGGCACCAGATCACCTTCGCTGTCCTCCTGTCCGTTGATCTTGGCGTCTTCCCAATAGCGCACTTCGGCGCTCACTTCGATGTAGGTCGCTTGAATGTCGGGCACAGGTCTGCCTCCCATATGGGTGTGCGGTTAAGGGGAAAATGGGTGGAGGATGGTTAGGCTTTGGCGCGTAGAGAAATCTGAAGGCTCAATGCGGCGTGGAAGATGTCTTCCTGCGAATGACCGCAATCGCCTTTGATGTAGTCGAGAATAATCGACAATGATTCGCGCTTAACCAGCACCTGATCGGCGGGGATGGCCGTCAGCGCTCGCACCTCATAGCCAGTCCACTCGTGAGGATGAGCCTTGACCATGTCGTGATGCTCTCTGGAGCATGGCTGCCAGTTCTCCGGTTGGCTCGTGAAGAACGAGCAGTAACGAGTTGGATCAGTCATGCTCCTTCCCCTCGCCGAGCAGGTCACGCAGCTCTGCGATTGCGTCGTACACGGCGCCACCGACTGGATCTGCCGTGATCCGGCGCAACAGCCCCTCGCTCACCACCTTGCCGTTGATGCGCGCCAGTTCGTCGGTGCGCACCATCGGAATCGTGTAGAAGCCTACCGGGCCGCCATGTGGTGCGCGCAGCTGAGCCGGGTACAGCCCATCCCAATATCCAGTCACATCCGGCACAACAACCACCCTTGCGCGCAGGGCCTCAACCTCGCGCGTCAGCTGCTCTACCTCGCTCTGCCGGTGTTTGGTGCCCATCCGGCGCCCTTCGTCATAGCCGGACTGGTAGCTGCTGGCGTCGGACTGCAAGGCTTTGACCTGATCCCTGAGCGCCTGGGCCTCGGCTTCAAGCTTGGCGTAGTCTGCATAGCGCACGTACCGGCCGTGTTCGGACGCATACGGCACTACGTTATCGAACTGGGACACGGTGAAATTCAAACGCTTCACCTCACTCATGATCCGCACCTCCTGCCGGCTGAGGCACAGCGCTGTTCTTCTCGTGCAGTCGCTTCAGGGTGCTGACCAGGACAACGCGGCTCTGCGGAGGGCATTCCCAAGCAGTCGTCGCATGGCGCTCTACCTGGTCCTGGGTAATCAGCATGTAGCCCTCCGGCACCTGCCCAGCCTGGGCAACCGGGGCGGCGTAGAGCATCGTTCCGATGGGCAGGTTGCGAGTGATGATGTCGCTCGTGCCGTCAGCGCTGAACGTCTCTTCCGAGACTGCTGTCACTGGCGCTTGCTTCTCCAGCTCGGCCAGGCGAGACAGAACGGCGTCGCGTTCTTTTGCGAAGTGTTCGGCCCTTCGGGTTTGGTATTCAGCCTGCGATTCAGCCCCGTCAATCTTCTCCCGCAGCGCCCCGACGATGCGCTCGGCGTCGACGAACTTCACATAGCGCCCAGTATCCTGGCGAACCAAGTCAGGCGAGAACGCTTCGTAGGAGCTTCCCCAGCGTTCGAGCACGGCCAGCTCCGGCGCCGGGGAAGGTTGCTGTGCGGCACGCAGGCAACTGCGGTGCTCGCTATCCGTCACGAGATAGCCGCAGCACTGGCAGCGTATCTGGGAGGGTTGCGCCAGGGCGGCGCGGGCGATCTTCCATGCGTCAAACGCCATGCGCTGCTCTTGGTATTTGTAGGAACTGCCGCTCCGATATGACTCGTCGATATGCCAGCCAGTCATATTGAACTGCCGCTCAAACTCCGGGCGATCATCTGCCACGTCAAGGCCGCCCTGCAGCTCCGGCATCGGAGAGGGCTGCGCCAGGGCCGCGCGGGCGGCCTCAATGGCTGCGTCAGTTATCGCATTGCGGTGCGCGGGCAGGTAGCCGATCAGCGCCATGTAGGCCTGCTCAAGCGCGCGGCGCAGGGAGGTCTGCTCCCCCTGCGCGCCTTCTGCCTGCTCGGTCTTCTGCTGGTTCACGGCTGCGGCAATCTCTTCGCACGCATCTGCCCAAGCATCCCCTTCCAGGTTCTCCAGCCAGTCGCATGCGTCGCTCTTATCTTGTTCCTTGCTCATGGTTTCGTCCTCGTGTACTTGGCGATGAACTCGCAGGCTTCGGCGCAGAGTTCGTGTCCGATTGGAGATGCGGCTCGGTCTGCGTACTTCTTCAGCCGGCGAATCAGGTCAAGCGCTTCTGTGCGGAACTGCGCCTGCTCGGCCTGGGCCATGTAATGGGCGTGCGGATCTACAACCAGCGCTTCGGTTGAGCGCTGGAAGGCTGATTTGTCGAGCATGACTTCGTCCTCGCGCCGTAGTGGCGCAATGGCATGGAGTGGGGTAGGTCAGGCGCTGAGCCTGTGCTTTACGGTGCGGCGCGCCAGTTCAACGAGCCACTCAGCCAGGGCCGGCAGGCCGTGCAGGATCTGTACGGTGAGATGTACAAGTCGTCCGGCGTCACGGAAGAGAGCGTCAAGCGCGCCCAGGAGGCGCAGCTGGTATGGGGCGAGTTCACCGCCCAGGCCAATGGAGTGGGGCAGGCCATCTTCGAGGCCATGGGGCCTGCGTTGGTCGAACTGACCAAGAACCTCCGGGATTTTGGCGGCTGGGTGAACGAGCACCGCACTGAGATTCAGAAGTTCTTCACCGACCTGGTGGAGGGCGGGAAAGACTTGGTGCAGATGCTCCGCGACCTTGACCAGGACACTGGAGGGGCGACTACCAAGATTCTGGCCCTCGGCGCGGCCTTTGCCGTGGCCTCCAAAGGACTCGGCATGTTCCTGGGAATGGGTGGGAGTGCCCTGGCCATGGCGTCGCGCCTGGGCGCAATAGGGGTGGCTGGATACGCAGGCTATCAGGCCGGCACCTATCTCAACGACAACTTCATCAGCGGGACGGCCGTTGGCGACTTCATCGGCGAATGGCTGAACCGCGGCGCTGCTGCCCTGGGCGTGGAGAGCGCCCAGGATTCGGTCAACACCATGGATGCGGCGAATGGGAAGGTCAACGGTGGTCGGCCCATGGCCGACTACGTGGCGAACTACTTCCAGTCGAAGGGCTGGAGCCGTGAGCAGGCCGTGGGCATTGCTTCGAATCTGAGCGTCGAGAGCGGCTTCAACCCATCCGCAGTAGGGGACGGCGGGAAGGCCTACGGCGTTGCGCAGTGGCATCCAGACCGTCAGCGCCAGTTCCATGCGTTTGCTGGCAAGGACATCCGCGCCTCAACCCTGGACGAGCAACTGGCGTTCATCCACTACGAGCTCACTCAAGGCCAGGAGAAATCCGCGGGGGATGCGCTGCGCAAGGCGCGCTCTGCCTACGAGGCCGGGGGAATCGTCTCCCGTCAGTATGAGCGCCCCGCGCGCGCTGATGCAGAGGCTAGCCGAAGAGGAATGCTGGCGCAGTCGATCTACGGCAACACCGCCGGCGACCAGTTCCAGATGACCGCAGAAGAGCGCCTAGCCCTTCAGCGCGATCAGATGGGCGTTAGTCCTGGCGAGATGCGCATCGGTGCCGGTGCGAACCTGTCCCCGTCTCAGGTATCGACCACCAACAACGAGGTCAGCATCGGACAGATCACCGTCCAGACACAGGCCACCGACGCTCCGGGGATTGCACGCGACATGAGCGAGGCCATCCGCCAGAACCAACTGATCAACTCTTCCGCCACGGGGATGAACTGATGTCCTTGATCGACTTCCCGGACGTTCCCATTGCGCCCGGCGTGCCTGATGTGCGCCGGAGCGCGGTGGGGATTGGCGCGGTCACCGGAGTTCTTGGAACGGTTCTGGGGGCCGATTTCTTCGGCTTCCTCGATGGGGTGCTTGGTCCTGAATGGGGGCTGTACGACAAGAACGGCGCCCAGATCATCCTGCCCGATTCGGTGATCGCCTTCTACTACCGAGGGGAACAAAGGATCTCCAAATACCCGGTCGAAATGGGTTCGTTCTCGTCCTACAACAAGGTCGCGCTGCCCTACGACATCCGCCTGCTGATGACCTGCGGCGGCCAAGGGGCGATGACCAGGGATCAGTTCCTCCAGCAGCTCGAAATGCTGAAGGAAACGACCGAGCTCTACGACTTGGCAACTCCAGACTTCACGTACCAGAACGTCAACCTGGTGCGCTTCGACTGCAGGCGCACGTCGACCCAGGGCGTAACCCTGTTGACCGTTGATGCCCAGCTCGAAGAGGTCCGGCAGACGGCAGTAGCCATCTACTCAGCCACGGCAGAGCCCCAGGGCCAACCGGTGACCAGCATCGGTGCCGTCCAGCCCGTCACGCCGAACACCCAACAGGAGGCGTCCTTCGACGCCAGCGCAATCGCCTAGAGAACTCCATGCAGATCATTCCGCTCGCTGCCGTCGCCTCGCAGACGCTCAAGGTTGTGCTCGCCCAGCAGAATTGCGTGCTGAACGTCTACCAGCAATCGACCGGCATGTATTTGGACGTGATTCTGGAGGGCGAGACCATCCTGGCCGGGGTTCTGTGCCGGGACCGCGTTCGCTGTGTACGTCAGGCCTATCTGGGATTCATCGGCGACCTGGCCTTCATGGATACCGAAGGCACGGATGATCCGGTTTACTCTGGACTAGGTAGCCGATGGGTACTGATGTACCTATCGCCAGAAGACCTGGTAGAGAAAACTACCTCGACCTCCATCGACTTCCAGACAAGGATCAACGCCGCCAACGCATGGGCTTCCGCGCATCCGCTGGTGCTGACTGGCGCATTGGACAACGGAGTCCAAGGTGTTCCGTATTCGTCCTCAATTACTCTGCAAGGTCAGATGGACAGTTCGGCGATCTCCTGGAGCGTGGTTGGTTCTCTTCCTGCCGGTCTTTCATTGGACTCCCGGAGCGGTGTGGTAAGCGGAACGCCAACCGCAGGCCTGACCATTGTCTCGTTCACGCTGAAGGCAAAGGACAACCTCGGCCGTACTGCGACCTCCGCTCAAACCATATCGGTGACTGCATAGGCCCTCTGAACGCAGATATGCTTGATCCAGGCATTCAGTGGAGATGGACATGAAGGCATGGATATTGGCGGTCGCCCTGATGGCACCGACAGCAATGGCAGATCGCATCACGCTCGGCTGTGTGCGGCAGTCCAATGGTTATGCCTGGATCGTCTCGGCGCGACAAGAAGGCTGGACTCTGGAGCAGACCAAGGCAGGTATGGGCAGGCAGTTGGCCGATGCCGGTCTCTACGACATGCCACATCGCGTCTGGGCTGATCGCGTCACCGATCACGTCTTCGCCGATGACAGGACGTTCCTGACGACGCCCCACGACGCCGCAGCCGCTTACTACGAACTCTGTCTGCGCTCACCCACTGAATACCTGGTCAAATAGGAACGCCCATGAGCTTCGTCACAAGGGAAATCGAACTGACATTTCGCCTCCCTGACGGAGCTCTGAACGATCAAGGGCAGGACAAGGTTTCGCTCCGCGGGCACAGGGTAGAACTGATCCTCGCCCAGTCCGGTGGGATCCTGACGCTGGGCGAACTGCAGCTGCGCGTGTTCGGCATGAAGATGACCGACATGAACAAGTTCAGTACCAACCAGTTGCATGCCCTGGCGGTGCGTGGCGCGGACATCAGCGTCAGCGCAGGCGATCCCATCAAGGGCATCAAGAAAATCTTCGACGGCACCATGATCGCCGGGGTGGTGAACTACTCCGGGGCTCCTGACGTAGCGTTCGACCTGAACGCCAGGCCGGGCTACCTGTTCCAAGTGGCTCCGGCGGCAGCGAACAGCTACGAAGGCAGCACCGATGTTGCAACGATCATCGAGGCCCTGGCCAAGCAGATGGGGTATGGGTTCGAGAACCATGGAGTATCCGTTCAGCTGAGCAATCCGAATCTTCCCGGAACATTGATCCAACAGCTGAAGTCGGTGTGCAACGCTGCCCGGGTGCTCTGCAAGATCGAGAACGGGATTATCTCAATCTGGCCGAACGGCGCGGCATTTGGAGAAGACTTTCTCCAGATATCACCCGCCACCGGCCTCGTCGGTTATCCCGTATTCACCAATACCGGCATCCAGATCGTCACCGAGTTCAACCCGGAGGCCTCTCTAGGACGCCGAGTGCACCTGGACAGTTCGGTCGAGAAGGCACGGGGGGAGTGGGTGATTCACTCCATGCGGCATGAACTGAGCACGGTCTACCCGCAAGGCCCCTGGTTTACCACGATGCGACTCGCGAAAGAAGGATTGGTGCTGAATGTCTCCAAATGGTAGCTATCAGCCTCTCCTGGGCACGTCCGACAAGCACGGCGACGTCAACGCGCTTGAGGCCATGATTCGTGCGTTCTTCAGCGGGCGGTGGACAGCTAGGCCGGTGAAGGTACTCACGGTTACGAATGCAGGAGGGGTTTCGCCGATCGGCTACGTGAGCCTGCTCCCGCTCGTGCAGCAGATCGATGGCGAGGGCGATGTAACGCCTCATGCGACGATCTACAACGCTCCCTACATGCGCATTCAAGGTGGAGCGAATGCTGTGATCCTTGATCCCAAGGCGGGAGACATCGGCATCGCCGTATTTTGCGACCGCGACATCAGCGCCGTGAAGTCCTCGAAGGGCGAGGCGCCTCCAGGCTCAAGCCGGCAGAGCGATCCGGCCGATGCGGTCTACTTGGGCAGCATCATCGCCGCGGCACCGGCGCAGTATGTTCGCTTCAGTGAGAGCGGCATCGAAGTGGTATCGCCGATGCAGGTGCACATTCAGGCTCCCACCGCGGTGATCGACGCCAACACCACCATCAACGGCAACCTGGAAGTGAACGGCGGCACAGTGAAGAACGATGGCGTTTCGATCGACAAGACACACCGTCACACCGGTGTCACGGCCGGCAGCGGTACATCGGGACCACCTAGCACCTGAGGCGGTTGAAGGTCGTCAGGATTACATCTCAGACACCAGTCGCAGCCATGCGTCACACAGACGTCGCGGAACTGATCCTGCAGTGTTCCAGGATGGTTCTTGGTCAGCGCCCAGCCGGTGTACTTGGCTGCGAAGGCGCATGGGATCACCAGCATGTCCTTCTTTCCCAGGTGGGGGATTTTGACGTGCACTTGCGGAATGCCCTGCGGGAACTGGGTGGGGAAGATCACGTGACAATGCGACCGGTAGTCCTTCACCCGGAATGACTCGTTCAGGCAATGCAGCACCTGCAGCACGTTTCCGTCGTCCTTGAACAGCCTGCCTCTGACTGAAAAGAACGTGCCCTTCACTCTGGCCAGCATGTCGGCGATCGACACCGCCCGAGAGATATCCGCTGGCGTGGCCTCAAACGCAGCCACGTGGTAGTCGACGCTGCCTTTAGTCGTCTCCACGAAGTAGCTCGCCCGCCGCGCCAATGACAGTGCGATGGGGTAATCGGCTGCGCGCGACGACTGGAACGCAATGACCAGTGCATAGCGCTGGGAGAGGTCGGGAAGGTCGGGCATCTCAACTGGAAGATTCAATCGGAACCTCACATGGCAAGCACACTGCTACTCGACCGCAGCGCGTGGGATTTGGTGTTGGACGGGGAAGGTAACGTGGCGCTGGCCACTGAACCCTATGCCATCGCTCAGGACGTCGCCAGCGCTGTTCGAACATTCCTCGGGGAGTGCTGGTACGACACCACTCAAGGTCTTCCGTACTGGCAGCAGATCCTCGGCAAGTATCCACCGGTTTCCCTCATCAAGAAAAAGATCGAGATGGCCGCACTGACCGTACCCAAGGTGGCCGAGGTCAAGACGATCGCCGTTTCGTTCACTGAGCGCGGACTGACGGGCCAAATTCAGATCATCGATACCGACGGACAGGAAGCGGGAGTCTCGTTCTAATGACCAGCAACGTCCCCAGCGTGGTAATCGATGCCAACGGCATCACGTTGCCGCAGGAAACGGACATCCTCACCGGTGTTCAGGCCGACATCAACCAGGCCTTCGGTGGCGGCGTAAACCCGGGCTTGACCACCCCTCAAGGGCAGATTGCTCAGACCACGACCGCCATTATCGGCGACAAGAACGACCAGATTGCCGAGGTCGTCAACAACGTCGACCCAGACAAGGCTGATGGGCGTTGGCAGGATGCGATCGGCCGCATCTACTTCCTTGAGCGCATTGCTGCCTCGGGAACTGTGGTGACTGGCACCTGCACTGGTCTTGTAGGTACTGTGATTCCCGCAGGCTCTGCCGCTCAGGACACCAACGGCTACATCTATTTCAGCCTGGCCGATGCCACGATCCCGGCCAGTGGTTCTGTGGATGTCGACTTCCAGAACTCCGCCGCAGGCCCCATCGCTTGCCCGATCGGCAACCTGGCGAAGATCTACTCTGCAGTTCCTGGATGGGATCGAGTTGAGAATCTCGCCGCCGGCACGCTGGGCACTGATGTCGAGTCGCGCGCCGATTTCGAATACCGCCGCAAGCTGTCGGTCGCCGCGAATGGCATGAACTCCACTCAGTCGATTCTGGGCCGTGTACTGGCTGTGACCGATGTCCTCGATGCCTTCGTGGTCGATAACCCATCGGGCTCGATTGTGAACTATGGCGCCACGAGTTACCCGCTTGCTGCCCATTCCGTCTATGTCGCCGTGGTCGGTGGAGCAGCTGCTGATGTCGCTGCGGCGATCTGGAGGAAGAAGTCCCTCGGATGCAACTACAACGGCGATACCAGTTACGTCATCGAGGATTCAGAGGGCTACGAGAAGCCTTATCCGCAGTACACCGTCACATGGAAAACACCTGACGCGACTCCAGCCTTCTTCAAAATCCAGATCGCCACCGATCCGTTGCTTCCAGCCAACATCGTCGACCTGGTGCGTACTGCGGTTGTGAACTCGTTCAACGGTGCGGATGGCGGAAGTAGGGCGCGGATCGGATCGACCATCTATGCCGGGCGCTATTACGCAGGCGTCGCCGCGGTGAATGCCAACGTCAACATCGAATCGATCACCATGGGCTTTACGTCTGCTGCTGCAGCCGTTTCCCTGGCTTTCGGGATTGACCAGCGCCCGACGCTCGATAGCTCCAACATTCAGGTGCTCCTGGTATGAACAACTATCGGGATACCTTCCTGGCGCAGTATGCGAACAGTCCGACGATCACTGGCCTGCTCGAATACTTCAACGAGAGCATCGATCCATCGGCAGATATCGATGCGTTCTACGACGTCGTGTGGAACGTGGCCACAGCGCAGGGTTTCGGCCTCGACATCTGGGGGAAGATCGTCAATGTCTCGCGTCTGCTCCAAGTCGATCAGGCCGTCACCTATTTCGGTTTCGATGAGGCTTCCACCGAGTCAACGGCATCAACCGGTGTTCAGCCGTTTGACCAGGCACCGTTCTATGACGGCCCGCTACCCACGCAGACCTACGCGCTCTCAGATGAGGCCTATCGGCAGTTGATCCTGCTGAAGGCCATGTCGAACATCTCAGACTGCACTGCTTCTTCAATGAACCGGGCACTCCGCTTCATCTTCGGCAGCAAAGGACGGTGCTACGTCCAGGACACGGGCGGCATGGGCATGCGCTTCGTGTTCGAGTTCGATCTCTCGGCAGTCGATGCCGCCATCATCCTGCGCTCCGGAGCCGTTGCCCGGCCAGCCGGCGTGTCACTGAGCATCATTCTTCAATTAGATCCCTCCACCACCTTCGGCTTCGCTGAAGCCGGTGGGCAACCATTCGATCAAGGCGTTTTCCTCGGAGAAGGCGGAATCATCTATGCAAGCTAGCAATGCACCCAGCAAGATCCAGAAGCCGTTCGCCGATAACGGTGATAAGCAGAGCATCCCTGTCGCCTCCCAGGTCGGGGTTGCGGATGGCCGGGCTTCCTATACAGATGGATTCCCTCCACTCACTCGAACCCCGATTGTAGCGGGCGGTGTTCCGCCGTTCGGCACGGATATGAACGGTATCCTCAATGCCATAACCGCTATCCAGAAATGGCAATCCGCGGGCGGACAATTCACCTTCGATGCAGGGTTCGCTGCAGCCATCGGCGGATATCCGAAAGGCGCCACTCTGCAGAAGGCTGACGGCTCCGGAACCTGGCTTTGCACTGCTGATAACAACAGCTCAAACCCGGATAGTGGGGGAGGCGACTGGCAAGATTTCTCGGCTGGGCGTCTTCTCGGAATCAAGGTCTTCATCTCCAGCGGAACCTACACGCCGACGCCTGGCACAAAATCTATCATTGTCGAAGGCACCGGCGGCGGCGGTGCATCTGGTGGCACTGCTGCGACCAATGCTAGCCAATCTGCCGCCGGCGCATCTGGTGGAAATGGTGCCTATGGCAGAGGGCGCTTTACTAATGGCTTTAGTGGGCTGGTGGTAACGATTGGCGCAGGGGGAGCAGCAGGTGGCGCTGGTGCAGCAGGTGGCGCTGGTGGAACCACTAGCCTTGGTTCAATATTCAGCTTGCCCGGCGGAGCCGGCGGCGCTGCCGGAACGGCGGTAACAAATACCAATCCCACCGGCAGCGCCTCCGGTACTTTAAATACTGGGGTCATTGTCGGTGCGAACATCATCGGTTGTCTCGGCGCCTTGTCTACTTCAGGTTATGTGCTGTCTTCCACGGTTGTCCAGAACGGCATTCCACAGACAAGCCCGTTCGGATCCGCCGCGGCGTCTTTGGGAATAGGAACTGCGCCTGGTCGGCCGTCCAATGGTTACGGGATTGGCGCTAGCGGAGCCTCTGCAAATCCAAGCTCATCCGCTCAGGTTGGCGCAGCTGGTCAGCCAGGAGTCCTCATCATCTACGAGTACGCATAATGACCAATTACGCAGTCATCAATGTCGAGACGGGTATCGTCGAAAACACCGTCGTATGGAATGGCCAGGAGGACTGGATGGTTCCGGACGGATATGAAGTTGTTGAAACGGAGGATGCCGGTATCGGTTGGAGTTACATAAAGGGTGCATTTTCTCCGCCTCCCGTAGAACCACTCTCTCCAGAAGACATTATTGCGGCGAATACGGCTATCAAGGAGGCGCTGAATAGTAATGCGGCTACTGCCATGACCCCATTGCTGCTTTCGCTTCAGTTGGGGAATGCCACGGCAGAGGAGAAGACATCAGCTCAGGCATGGTGCGCTTATGCACGGGCCTTGCAGTTGGTCGATCTAACGAAGAAAGATCCGGAGTGGCCTGAGATACCCATGTAAGATACATGCCAAATTAGCTGCTGGATGCGAACCGTTCGGCAGATCCTGATTGAAGGTTAGACTACGCTGGGCACAAGAGGGTGAGTAATGAAGGATCGGATCTATTGCCTGGATGGTATTAGAGGAATTGCAGCGCTTTGGGTGCTCGTAGGGCACACGATGATCCTGACTGGCTTTGCGTTGCCGATCATCGTGAACGCAGACCTGGGCGTGGATCTTTTCATCCTGCTCTCCGGCTTCCTGATGGTCTATCAGTATCAGCTGAGGTGTGGACATGAGGACTGGCGTCGACCAGTAACGTGGCGGGCATTCTGGCTACGCCGACTCTTTCGGCTATCACCCCTCTACTATGTCGTACTCATAGTTGGACTGAGCATTGGCGCAATGATCTATCAGGATCGCGTCATCATTGACCTGTTTGTGGGGAATCCACCACAGAGACCGGAGCGTTATCTTGATCCCAGTGCACTGAATTTTGCATTGCACTTCAGCTATCTATTCGGTTTCTTGCCCGATTACGCCTTTCGAACACCACTTCCGGATTGGAGCATTGCTTTGGAGATGCAGTTCTACCTTGCATTTCCATTTCTCATACTGATCGCCCGCCGTATCGGATGGATAGTCTTTGCGATTGCCGCTGCAGCAGTAGCTTTTGTAGTGGAACGCATATTGACTTCGCATGGAATTTACTTCCCGATGCCGACCTTCCTACCACTCAAGCTGCATATGTTTTCCGCAGGAATGTTGATCGCTGCGGCGCGTTCGGAGGCACAGTTGCATAGGTTCGGGCACCTCCTAGTCGCCCTTGCACTGGCAATGGTTCCCGTGGGCGGTATTGCTGATGCCATGCACATATCCGCACGGGCTGTGCTGACATTGATTTTCTTTGCATTGATCCATTTCCAGTCTGTCATAGTGATCGGACGATCATCACGCATCCTCGGAGCCAAGCCATTCTTTTGGCTGGGCGAGCTTTCCTATGGCGTCTATCTCGTCCATCTACTCGTGATTCACCCAGTATCAGCATCTCTGATTGAGCGTTTCGGAGGTAATTGGTCGAAACTAGGCATATTTTCGGCAACGCTATTGATTAGCCTGATCGTGGCGTACAGCGTGGCCTGGATAGGATATTCACTGATTGAGAAACCTGGGCAAGCCCTAGGGCGTAAAATCATCAAGTCCATCCAATCTAGAAAAAATGCTGTTCAGACAGCGGCAGAAGAGAACTCTTCATCGTGAAATAGTCCCTAGCATCCCAGCGCCGGCCCCAGAGCCGGCGTTTTCGTTTCTGGAGCCTGACCAATGCGTACATCCGAACGGGGCCTGAGCCTCATCAAGTCGTTCGAGGGCCTGCGGCTGCAGGCCTATCAGGATGCCGTCGGCGTCTGGACCATCGGCTATGGCACCACTCGCGGCGTGAAGGCGGGGATGGCCATCACCAAGGACCAGGCTGAGCGAATGCTGGTGAACGACGTACAGCGTTTCGAGCCAGATCTCGACAGGCTGGTGAAAGTGCCGCTGAACCAGAGCCAGTGGGATGCCCTCATGAGCTTCGTCTACAACCTGGGCGCGGCGAACCTGGAGTCGTCGACGCTGCTGAGGCTGCTGAACCAGAAGGACTATGCGGGCGCGGCCGATCAGTTCCCGCGCTGGAACAGGGCCGGTGGACAGGTTCTTCAGGGGCTCGTGAAGCGCCGCGCGGCTGAGCGGGTGATGTTCCTGGGGGCTGCGGCATGACCTGGCTCAGCTACTGGAAGCCACTCGCCCTGGTAGCGGCCCTGCTCTGCGCCTTCGCTTCTGGCTGGCTTTCAAACGGATGGAGGCTGGGCCAGCAGATCGAGCAGCAGCAGGCCGCTTTCCAGGCTGATCTGAGTACGATCAACCTCGCCACGGCAAAGGCCCAGCAGGAAGCAAACGAACAGCGTCAGGCGCTTGCCAAGGCTGTCCAGCAGGATTCCGCTACCCGATACCAGGAGTACACCGATGCCCAGCATCAGAACGCTCAGCTTCGTGCTGACCTGCTCACTGCTCAGCGCCGGCTGTCAGTCAAGGTCAGTGGTTGCAGTCCCGCCGCCGAAGTGTCCACCGCCGCCGGCACCGGAGGCGTGGATCATGCAGCCGGTCGAGCCGACCTTGACCCGGGATCTGCTGATCGAATTGTCGCCATCGCCAACCGAGGGGACGATGCCATCCGGCAACTGACGGCGTGTCAGGGGTATGTGAAGCGAATCTTGGGGGAATAGGGCGCCCGGAACGGAGGCTCAATCCCACGGCGTGATGCTGTCAGCCCACTCCTGCATCATGCCGCGCCGCTGCTCCAGGTAGGTCGCGTGGTTGTAGGTCTCACGGATGATGCTGGGATCGGTGTGGGCCAGTTGCTTTTCGATCCAGTCGCGGTTGTAGCCGCGGTGGTTCATTTCCGTCGAGAACATGTGCCGGAAGCCGTGCGGTGACTGCTGGCCGCGGTAGCCGCAGGCATTCATGGTCTCGGTGGCGTAGTTCACGCCCATCGGCCGGCTGATGTCGTTCCGGTTCGGGAAGACATACTGGAGTCCCTTGGAGAAGGGCAGCATGGATTCCAGAAGTTGGATAGCCTGGTGCGACAGCGGGATGGCGTGGTCGCGACGCGCCTTCATCCTGGTGGCCGGGATAGTCCAGGTTGCCGATTCAAGGTCGATCTCGGCCCACTCGGCATAGCGCACCTCTCCAGGCCTACAGGCGGTGTAGATCATCAGTAGCGTGGCCGTGATGTACATGTGGCCAGTTTCGCATTCACGGATGGCCTTCATGATCCTCGGCATCTCGTCGAAGTCGACGAATGGCCGGTGCTTATAGACGTCTATCTTCTCAGTGACGGTATGCATCTCTGCTGTCGGGTTGGATTCAGCCACGCCGGTGGCGATGGCGTACTTGAACACCTGGCCAATCCACTGTCGTGTCTTAACTGCCGAGGTGATGGCGCCCCTGTCCTCGATCTTTCTGATCAGCGCGATGATCTCGGCTCGACTGATGGACTTGATTTGGCGCTTACCGAAGGCCGGCAGAACGTCATTGTCCATCGCAATCCGAATTCCCTTCCTTGTTCCCTCCGCAATATCTCCCTCCCTGAACTTGAACCATTCCTCATAGACCTTCTTGAAGGTCTGGCCGCTGGCCTCAAGTCTCTCCGTTTTCTTTTCCTTCCTTGATTCGCGCGGATCAATTCCGTTTGCGACCTCCTCGCGGGCCTCGTCCCGACGCGTTCGTGCCTCCTTCAATCCGATCTCGGGGTATGTCCCCAGCGATATGCGAGCCTGCTTGCCTAGCCAGGTGAAGCGGAAGTGCCAGCTTTTCACGCCGCTGGCGGCGACATAGAGAGTGAGCCCGAGAGAGTCGGCAAGCGTGTAAGCCTTTTCCTTTGGCTTGGCCTGCCGCACGGCGGTGTCCGTGAGCGCCACTAGTACATTCTCCAGTCCGGTTCAGTTGGGTGTACTGGAGGATGTACTAAATGGAGTGGGCTGGGAAGGTTCTTCGTGACACTCGGTGACACTGCGAATCCGGCTGAAGAAGCGCTTTTGCTGGTTTCGTGGTGCTCGCCGGTTTTTGGCGGGAAGGAAAAGTGGAACCCTTGAACAGTTCCAAGAGGTGGCCTTCAGATCATCAGTGGGCAATTGCAACCGCCCATTGTACCCACTTTGCCCGCCGCCCGGGCACACCCCGTCGGCGGCTCAGCGCGTCAGCTCGACCTGGACTTCCTCGCCCTCGCGCAGCGTCAGCGGCGCCATGACGGTGGCGCCCACCGTGGTCGGGCCGTTGGTGCCGGTGGTTTCCCAGGTCACTTCGCAGCTCAGGTAATAGCGCCCCGCCGGCACCTGGGCGAAGCTGAAACGGCCCTCGGCGTCGGCGCGCACCGTGCGGGTGTAGATCTTCGCCCGGGCGTCGGGCTCGCCTAGCGGCCGCCGCTCCTGGTAGGCCTTGTACAGCGGCGCCATGTAGCGCGTCGCCGGGATCAGCGCCACGTCCTTGCCGGCCGCCGGCTTCAGGGTGCCGGCGCGGGTCTTGAGGAAGGCGCGGCCGTCGATCCTGCCGTTGCCGTGGACCGCCAGCGCCTGGTACTCGGCGCTGGGGAACTCGCCGAAGTTCAGCGGCCGGCCCTGGTTGGGCGAGATGCAGCCGGCCAGGGCGAGGCCGAGCAGGGCGACGAACAGGTGGCGCATGAAGGCTTCTCCGGGGCATGGGCTATGCGTCTGCAAAGATAGCCCAGGCCCGGCTCACTTGAGGTCCAGGCGCCTGGCCAGGCGGTTCAGGTTGGCCCGGTCCACCCCCAGTTCGCGGGCCACGGCCGCCCAGTTGCCGGCGTGGCGCTGCAGGCTGGCGGCGATCAGCTGGCGCTGGAAGTCGTCCAGCGCGGTGCGCAGTTCGATGCCGGGTTTGGGCAGTTCGCGGGCGGGTGCTGTCTTGCCGGCTTCCGGCAGGTGCAGGCCCTGTTCGAGGCCGAGGTCGTCGAGCTCCAGGGTGAGGATGCGCGGGCGTTCGGGGCTTGAGGCCAGGGCCTTGAGCGAGGCGCGGCCGATCAGGTGTTCCAGTTCGCGCACGTTGCCCGGCCAGGGGTAGCCGAGCAGGGCGGCCTGGGCCTCGGCGCTCAGGCGCAGGCTGCGCAGGCCCAGGCGCGGGCGGTTCTGTTCGAGGAAGTAGCCGGCTAGCAGCAGGATGTCGTTGCCGCGCTCGCGCAGCGGCGGCACCCGCAGCGGGTAGACGCTCAGGCGGTGGTAGAGGTCGGCGCGGAAGCGCCCGGCGCGCACTTCCGCGGCCAGGTCGCGGTTGGTGGCGGCGATCAGGCGCACATCCACGCGGTGCTCGCGGTCCGAGCCCAGGCGCTGCAGTTGGCCGCTCTGCAGCACGCGCAGCAGCTTGGCCTGGATCGCCAGGGGCAGCTCGCCCACTTCGTCGAGGAACAGGGTGCCGCCGTCGGCCAGCTCGAACTTGCCGCGGCGCTCGCCCACGGCGCCGGAGAAGGCGCCGCGCACGTGGCCGAAGAGTTCGCTCTCCACCAGGGTTTCCGGCAGCGCCGCGCAGTTCAGGCTGATCATCGGCTGGGCGTGGCGCAGCGAGCGCTGGTGGATGGCCTGGGCCACCAGTTCCTTGCCCACGCCGGTCTCGCCGGTGACCAGCACGCTGAGGTCGCTGCCGGCCACCAGCTTGATCTCGTCCACCAGTTGGCGGTGCGCCGGGCTCTGCCCGACCAGTTCGCGCGGGGCCTCGCCGGCGGCGCGCTGGTAGGCGTCGGCGCGCTGCTGTTCGTGTTCGGCGCGCAGGGTGAGGTCGAGCATGCGCTGGCTGGCCTTCACCGTGGCCGCCGCCAGGCTGGCGAAGGCCTGCAGGTTGTCCAGGTCGCCGCTGGAGAAGCGCCCGGGCTCGAGGGCGTCGAGGGTCAGCAGGCCCCAGGGCTGCTCGTCGAGGTACAGCGGGCAGCCCATGCAGTCGTGCACTTCCAGGTGCACGCCTTCCACCAGGCCGTCGTAGGGGTCGGGCAGGCCGCAGTTGGCGTCGAACAGGGTAGGGCCGGGGCGTTCCAGCAGGGCCTGCAGGCGCGGGTGTTCGGCGATCTTGAAACGGCGGCCGAGGGTGTCCGGGCTCAGCCCGTCCACCGCCAGGGGCACCAGTTGCTCGCCTTCCAGGCGCAGCAGGGCGCTGGCGTCGCAGGGCAGCAGTTCGCGCAGGGCTTCCAGCAGGCGGCGGTAGCGTTCTTCGTCGGGCAGTTCGCGGGACAGGTCGTCGACCAGGGGGAGCAGGGTGGCAAGCAAGGGGTTGCTGGTCATTCTGACCTCTATGTAGTCCGTATGACTCGAATGATTGCTGGTCATTATGACTTCTGACGCCGCGGAAGTCCCGCGAATACTGGGCGCCGGCCTTGGCACGTTTTCTGAAGGATTACAGGCAGTTCCCACCCTGTCTTGCGTTCCAAGGAGATCCGCATGCTGTCCAACGAACAACGCACCCTGATCAAGGCGACCGTCCCGCTGCTGGAAACCGGTGGCGAAGCCCTGACCCGGCACTTCTACCAGCTGATGCTGACCGAGTACCCGCAGGTGCGTCCGCTCTTCAACCAGGCCCACCAGGCCTCCGGCGACCAGCAACGGGCCCTGGCCAACGGCGTGCTGATGTACGCCCGCCACATCGACGAGCTGGAGCGCCTCGGCCCGCTGGTGGGGCAGATCGTCAACAAGCACGTGTCGCTGCAGATTCTGCCGGAACATTATCCCATCGTCGGCGCCTGCCTGCTGCGCGCCATCCGCGAAGTGCTGGGCGAGGAGATCGCCACCGACGAGGTGATCGCCGCCTGGGCCGCCGCCTACCAGCAACTGGCCGACATTCTGATCGGCGCCGAGGAATCGGTATACGCCCGCAATGCCGCCGAAGAGGGTGGCTGGCGCGGTGCGCGGCGCTTCCGCGTGGCGCGCAAGGTGGCCGAGAGCGAGGAAATCACCTCCTTCTACCTGCAACCGGTGGACGGCGGCGCGCTGCTGGACTTCGAGCCGGGCCAGTACATCGGCCTGCGCCTGGACCTGGATGGCGAGGAAGTGCGCCGCAACTATTCGCTGTCGGCCCCGGCCAACGGCCGCGAGTACCGCATCAGCGTCAAGCGCGAGCCCGAGGGCAGGGTTTCCAACTATCTGCACGACCAGGTCCGGGAAGGCGACGAGATCGACCTGTTCCCGCCGGCCGGGGACTTCGTCCTGGGCGACAGCGACAAGCCGCTGGCGCTGATCACCGCGGGCGTCGGCATCACCCCGTCGCTGGCCATGCTGCAGCAGGCGCTGGACGCCGGCCGCGTGGTGCACTTCATCCACTGCGCGCGCCACGGCGGCGTGCACGCCTTCCGCGAGTTCATCGAGAACCAGGCGCGCAAGCACCCGACGCTGCTGCACTTCTTCTGCTACAGCGAGCCGCGCGAGCAGGACCAGGCCGATGCCGAGGGCTTCATCAGCCAGCAGCTGCTGAGCAACTGGCTGCCGGAGCAGCGCGACCTGGACGCCTACTTCCTCGGGCCCAAGCCGTTCATGGCCCAGGTGAAGCGCCTCCTGCGAGAGCTGGGCGTGCCGGAAAAGCAGTGCCACTACGAGTTCTTCGGCCCCGCCAGCGCGCTGGAGGCCTGAGGCTAGACCGGCCGGCCCATGCGGGCCGGCCACCCCGAACTACCGGAGGTGTGTGATGAAAGGCTTCTTCGCCTGTCCGCAACGCAATCTCAGCCATTCCAACGCCCTGCTCAGCGCGGGGGCCGCTATGCTGCTGGGAGGCATCTTCGGCGCCTATTTCATCGACGCCTTTCTCAACCTGCCGCAACTGGTGGCCGCCCACGCCCTGACCGTCCTCGGGCCGACCGCCATCAAGCTGGGCTACGTGCTGCGCCTGATCGCCCAGCGGCAGATGCGCCAACCGGGCTGGGAGGTCTGTTGTGCTGTTGGTTGATCGCAAGGTTCTATTGGCGATTCCGCCGCTGTGGCGGCTGGGTTTCCGTCCTTTCTTCCTCGGCGGGGCGCTGTTCGCGGCGCTCGCCATATTCCTCTGGCTCGCCGCGCTGGCCGGCTGGCTGCCCGCGTGGCAGCCGCTGGGCGGCTGGCTGGGCTGGCACCGCCACGAGATGGTGTTCGGCTTCGCCCTGGCGATCATCGCCGGCTTCCTGCTCACCGCGGTGCAGACCTGGACCGGGCGTCCCGGTCTTAGCGGTGCGCCGCTGCGCAACCTGGCCCTGCTCTGGCTGGCGGCGCGACTGGCCTGGCTGCTGGGCGCGCCCTGGTGGCTGGCCGCGGTGCTGGAGCTGGCCTTCCCGCCGGCGCTGGCCTGGTTCGTCGGCCGCAGCCTCTACCAGGTGCGGCAGACGCGCAATTACCCGGTGCTGATGGTGCTGGTCCTGCTGACCCTGGCCGACGCCCTGGTCATGGCTGGACAGGCGCTGGGCAACGAGGCCTGGCAGCGTGGCGGCGTTCTGGCTGCGCTGTGGCTGGTGGTGGCGCTGATGAGCCTGATCGGCGGGCGGGTGATTCCCTTCTTCACCCAGCGCGGCCTGGGACGTACCGCCCAGGTGCCGGCCTGGCCGTGGCTGGACTGGGCGCTGCTGCTGGGTGGCGCACTGCTCGCGGTGCTCAGCGCCACCGGCCCGGCGTTGCAACCGGGGCCTGTGCTGGCGCTGCTCTTCGGCCTGCTCGGCCTGGGCCACCTGGTGCGTCTGGTGCGCTGGTACGACCGTGACCTGTGGAGCGTGCCGCTGCTGTGGTCGCTGCACCTGGCCTATGCCTGGATGACCCTGGCGCTGTTCGGCCTGGCGGCTTCCGCGGCCGGCGCGGCGCTGCCCTCCAGCCTGCCGTTGCACGCGCTGACCGTGGGCGGCGTCGGCGGGCTGATCCTGGCGATGATCGCCCGCGTCAGCCTCGGCCACACCGGCCGCGCGCTGCAGCCGCCGAAGGCGATGGCCTGGGGCTTCGCTCTGCTCAACCTGGGCGTGGTGGCGCGGGTGCTGGTGGTGTGGTGGCTGCCGCTGGGTGGCTTGCTGCTGGCGGCGCTGTGCTGGTCGCTGGCGTTCCTGATCTTCGCCGGGTACTACGGGCCGATGTTGTGGAAGGCCCGGATCGACGGGCAGCCGGGGTAGGGGATTCATCTGTGGGGCGTGGTGTGCGGGCTCGGCCCATCGCGGACGGAGTCCGCTCCTACGTATGTGCTTCCCTGTTGAGCCTGGCGCGGCTTTGACGGCGGCTCCGTGCCCGGCAACGAGCGGGATTATGCCAAGGTCAAGCGGCGGATAACGCCGTAGGCGTTATGCGCCCTACGCCAAGTTCACCATGGGCGTAGGGCGAATAACCGTTCGCGGTTATCCGCCGCTACACCTTCCTCGCCGGCCGCTGCATGGCTGAACCTGGCGCGGCTTTGACGGCGGCTCCGTGCCCGGCAACGAGCGGGATTATGCCAAGGTCAAACGGCGGATAACGCCGTAGGCGTTATGCGCCCTACGCCAAGCCCAGCATGGACGTAGGGCGAATAACCGTTCGCGGTTATCCGCCGCTACACCTTCCTTGCCGGCCGCTGCATGGCTGAGCCTGGCGCGGCTTTGATGGCGGCTCCGTGCTCGGCAACGAGCGGGATTATGGCCAAGGTCAAGCGGCGGATAACGCCGTAGGTGTTATGCGCCCTACGCCAAGCCCAGCATGGACGTAGGGCGAATAACCGTTCGCGGTTATCCGCCGCTACACCTTCCTCGCCAACCCCTGCATGGTTGAGCCTGGCGCGGCTTTGACGGCGGCTCCGTGCTTGGCAGCGAGCGGGATTATGGCCAAGACCAAACGGCGGATAACGCCGTAGGCGTTATGCGCCCTACGCCAAGTTCACCATGGGCGTAGGGCGAATAACCGTTCGCGGTTATCCGCCGCTTCACCTTTCTTGCCGGCAACTCCGTGGTTGAACCTGGCGTGGCTTTGACAGCGGCTCCGTGCCCGGCAGCGAGCGGGATTGTGGCCAAGGTCAAACGGCGGATAACGCCGTAGGCGTTATGCGCCCTACAACGGCACCAACCTTTCCCCCAGGCGCCCGCCGTCGACCAGTTCGAGGAACTCGTCGCCCATCCGCCGGCTTTCGTCCATCGCCTTGTTCCAGTAGCGCTCGCGGCCGGCGTCGTCGCCCAGGTAGCGCTTGAAGTCCTTGCGGTCCGGCAGCTTGTTGTGCGGCAGGCGTGCCAGGTACTCGGGGGAGGGGGCGAGCAGCAGCACGTCCTGCAGGCGGGTGGCGTCGCCGCGGCGCCAGGGCAGGCCCTTGTCGAACCAGCCGGGGATGACCTTGTCGGTGAAGTGCGGGTAGAGCACCACGCCGTCGGTTTCGTAGGGCAGGTCCAGGTGGTAGTCGAGCAGGCCGCCGTCGCGGTAGGTGCCCGGGCCGGCGCCGGGGATGTCGCGCACGCCCTGCATGACCATGGGGATGGAGCCGGAGGCGAGCAGCGCATGGCGCAGGTTGCCGACGTCCAGCGGCAGGCATCGCGAGGGGAAGTCCCGCAGCGGCGCCAGCGGCGGGGCCAGGCGCGCGTCGTGGAGGATCACCCGTTCGAAATGGCGGTGCAGGTGGCGGCGGCCGAGCAGGTTGTCGCGGATCACCGCGCCCAGGCCCAGGCCGAGCGTGCGCTTGCCGTCGTCGGCCAGGCGCCCGTGGCTCTTCACCACCACCACGTTGAGGCGGTAGTGCGGGTTGGCCAGCACGCTGGCGTCCTGCCCGGCGAGCAGGTCGTCGAGCATCCGCGTGCAACTGGCCGAGACCTCGGCTATGTCCGCATTGCGCGAGAAGCGCTGCTGCGTGTACAGCTCGCCCAGGCGGCGGATGCCGGCGGCGGCGTCCGCCAGGCAGGCGCTGGCGAAGCGCCAGGAGCCGATCGAGGCGCCGATCAGCGAGCGCTCGCGCGGCGCGCGCGGCAGCCATTCGCCGAACAGCGCCAGGTCCAGCCCCTGGATGCCCAGCGCCTTCGGCCCGCCGGCGGCGCCGGGCAGGATGCCGACGTCGGCGGGGCTCAGGCCGCGCTCGCGGATGCGCCGCAGGGCGCGGGCGCCGGCCTTGAGGGTGAGGGCGGGGGACTTGATGTGGATGGCGGTCATGGGGGCACTCTCTGGCGAGCCGCCGATTATAAACGCTGTATTTTCCTAGGCAGCATCCTTCATCCGGTGAATGATCCGTCCTGCATCCATTCAGCTTGAGTTAATGGCCTTTCGATAGCCTGCGAGCATTGGCAATTCGCAGGAGCCTTCCCATGCAAACCCTCACCCGTCTGATCGCCGCCACCGCTCTTTTCGGTGCCTCCAGCCTGGCGCTGGCCCACGACATCGGCCCCGACGAGGCCCTGCGCCTGCGCGACGCCGGCACCATCCAGGACTTCCAGCGCCTGAACCAGGCCGCGCTGGCCAAGCACGCCGGCGGAACCGTGTACGATAGCGAGCTCGAACTGGAACACGGCCGCTACCTGTACAAGGTCGACATCAAGGACGCCCAGGGGGTGAAGTGGGATGTCGAGCTGGACGCGGTGAGCGGTGAAGTGCTCAAGGACCGCCAGGACCACTGATGACCTATCCTCTGCGTTACGCGCTGCTCGTCGCGGTCTGCCTGGCCGGGGCGGCGTCGGCCCACGACATCAGCCAGGACGAGGCCCTGCGCCTCACCCGCGAAGGGGTGATCCGCCCCTTCGAGTCGATACTGCCGGCCGCGCTGCAGCGCTACCCCGGCTCGCGCCTGCTCGAGGCGGAGCTGGAGAAGGAGCACGACGCCTACATCTACGAGATAGAGCTGCTCACCGCCGGCGGCGTGGTCCGCGAACTGGAACTGGATGCCCGTGACGGGCGCATCCTCAAGGATAAGGAAGACGACTGATGCGTCTGCTGCTGGTGGAGGACCACGTCCCCCTCGCCGACGAACTGCTGGCCGGGCTGAGCCGCCAGGGCTACGCCGTGGACTGGCTGGCCGACGGCCGCGACGCCGCGGTGCAGGGGGCCAGCGAGCCCTACGACCTGATCATCCTCGATCTCGGCCTGCCGGGCCGCCCCGGCCTGGACGTGCTGCGCGAATGGCGCGGCCTGGGCCTGGCCACCCCGGTGCTGATCCTCACCGCGCGCGGTTCCTGGGCCGAGCGCATCGACGGGCTGAAGGCCGGCGCCGACGACTACCTGACCAAACCCTTCCACCCCGAAGAACTCTTCCTGCGCATCCAGGCCCTGCTGCGCCGCGCCCACGGCGTGGCCAACCAGGCCCAGTTGGAGGCCGGCGGCCTGCGCCTGGACGAGGCGCGCCAGTGCGTGCAGCAGGATGGCCGCGAGGTCGACCTGACCTCCGCCGAGTTCCGCCTGCTGCGCTACTTCATGCTCCACCCGGGCCAACTGCTGTCCAAGTCGCACCTGGCCGAGCACCTCTACGACGGCGAGACCGAGCGCGACTCCAACGTCATCGAGGTGCACATCAACCACCTGCGCCGCAAGCTCGGCCGCGAGATCATCGAGACCCGCCGCGGCCAGGGCTACCGCTTCGCCGGCAGCAGCGGGGGCGCGGCTTGATCTCGATCCAGCGGCGCCTGGGCTTCGGCCTCGCCGCGGTGCTGCTGGTGATCGGCCTGGCGCTGGCCCAGGCCGGGCTCTGGCTGTTCGACCAGGGCCTGCGCCGCTACCTGGCCAGCGGCCTGCAGGACGAGGCGGAAAGCCTGCTGGTGGCGATCATTCGCGGCCCGGCCGGCCTGCAGCTGGACCCGCAGCGCGTCGACGGCGCCTACGAGCGGCTGTTCTCCGGGCGCTACTTCCAGATCCACTTCGAACAGACCGACTGGCGCTCGCGCTCGCTGTGGGACCACGAGCTGAAGGTGCCGGAGCGCACGGGCCTGCGCGAAGGCCTGGCCAAGGGCCCGGAAGGCCAGCGCCTGCTGGTCTTCCGCGGCGACTACAAGCGTTACGGGCGCAGCCTGCGGATCAGCGTGGCGCAGGACTACACGCCGATCCTCAAGAGCTTCAACCGCCTGCGCAACATTGGCCTGGGCGCCGGGGCGCTGGCGCTGCTGCTGATCCTGTTCTTCCAGCGCCTGACGGTGCGCCGCGCGCTGCGCCCGCTGGAGCAGGTGCGCCAGCAGATCGCCCAGCTGCAGGACGGCCAGCGCAGCCAGCTGGACACCCGGGTGCCGCAAGAGCTGGAGCCGCTGGTGGAACAGGTCAACCACCTGCTGCAGCACACCGAGGAAACCCTGCGCCGCTCGCGCAACGCCCTGGGCAACCTCGGCCATGCGCTGAAGACGCCGCTGGCGGTGCTGATCAGCCTGGCCGAGCGCGAGGAGCTGCGGCAGCACCCCGAGCTGAAGCGGGTGCTGCAGGAGCAGCTGGAGCAGATCGACCAGCGCCTGGCCCGCGAACTGGGCCGTGCGCGCCTGGTGGGCGAGGCGCTGCCCGGCGCGCATTTCGACTGCGACGCCGAGCTGCCCAGCCTGCGCGAGATGCTCCAGCTGATCCACGGCGAGCACCTGCGCATCACCTGCCAGGCCGAGCCCGGCCTGCGCCTGCCGTTCGACCGCGAGGACCTGCTGGAACTGCTCGGCAACCTGCTGGACAACGCCTGCAAGTGGGCGGCCGGCGAGGTGCGCCTGCAAGTGGAGAAGCGCGAGGACGGCTACCGCCTGCTGGTGGACGACGACGGCCCGGGCATCGCCGAGGAGTTGCGCGACAGCGTGCTCGAGCGCGGCACCCGCCTGGACGAGCAGGTGGCCGGCCACGGCCTGGGCCTGGGCATCGCCCGCGACATCGCCGCGGCCTGCGGCGGCAGCCTGGCGCTGGAGGGCAGCGAACTGGGCGGGCTGCGGGTGCGGGTGATGCTGCCGAGGCGGGCTGCGGCGTAGCGCCTTGCGCGGCGCTGCGCCCGCCGTTCAGTCGCCGAGGCGTTCCAGGGTGCGCAGCAGCACGTCCACCTTGGTCAGCGACTCCGCGTATTCCGCCTCCCAGTCCGAATCGGCGACTATCCCGCCGCCGCCCCAGCAACTGGCCTGGCCGTCCTTCACCAGCAGGGTGCGGATGGTGATGGAGCTGTCCAGCTCGCCGCGCACGTCCAGGTAGAACAGGCTGCCGCAGTAGATGCCGCGGCGGCTCGGCTCCAGCTCGTCGATGATCTGCATGGCGCGGACCTTGGGTGCGCCGGTGATGGAGCCGCCGGGGAAGCTGCCCAGCAGCAGGTCGAGGGCGTCCTTGTCGGCGGCCAGCTCGCCGGTCACGCTGCTGACCAGATGGTGCACGTTGGGGTAGCTCTCCAGCGCGAACAGCTCCGGCACCCGCACCGTGCCGGGCGTGCAGCTGCGCCCCAGGTCGTTGCGCAGCAGGTCGACGATCATCAGGTTCTCGGCGCGGTCCTTGGGGCTGGCCAGCAGTTCCTCGGCGTTGGCCGCGTCCTCCGCGGGCGTGCGGCCGCGCGGGCGGGTGCCCTTGATCGGGCGCGTCTCCACCTGGCGCCGGTGCATGCGGATGAAGCGCTCGGGCGACAGGCTGAGGATGGCGCCGTCGCCCAGGCCCAGGTAGCCGGCGAAGGGCGTCGGGCAGGCCTCGCGCAGGGCCAGGTAGGCCAGCCAGGGCGAGCCGCTGCAGGGCGCGCGGAAACGCTGGGTGTAGTTCACCTGGTAGCAGTCGCCGGCGAGGATGTAGCCTTGCACCCGCTCCAGGGCCTGGCGGTACTGCTCGCGGCTCAGGTCCGGCCGGAAGCCGGCATGCAGGCGGAAGGGCGGCAGCGCCGGCGCCGCCGCGTCGGCCTCGAACAGCGCCAGCAGGCGCTGGCGCTCGGCGGCTTCCAGGCGCGGGTGGAACACCAGCTGGCTGGTGCCGCGCTGGTGGTCGGTGACCAGCGCCCAGGCGTACAGGCCGACCCGCGCATCGGGCAGGCCGAGGTCGTCCCGGCTGTGCTGCGGCAGGCGTTCGATGCGCCGTCCCAGGTCGTAGCTCAGATAACCGATCATTCCGCCGACGAATGGCAGGTCCGGAATTTCCCCCGCGTCGGCCTGTCCGAGGCTCTGCAATGCCGTGCGCAGGCGGGCGAAGAACGCCTTGGCCGATTCGTCGGCACTTGGCGCCAGTTCTGCCAATGGCCAGGCGCTCATAAGGTCATAGCGTCCACGGTCGGCGCCAGGCCTGCCGGCGTCCAGCAGCACGGCGCCGGGCGCCTGGGCGATGCGGGCGAAGCGCGCCGTCGGATCTTCCCGGTAGGGGAGCGGGTGTACACAATAGCGGGACATAGGTAGGAACAGGAACCCTGGGCTAGGCTGAGAGCCATTCCTGCGCACGCCCGAAGAGTCGATGCTAGAGCCCTTCTCTTCGGTTTACGCAAGGTAAGCATTCTGATAAGAATTGGATTATCCCGCGGAAGCCATGCTCCGTACCACAACGATAATGAAACAGGGATAGAGGCCGTGGACGTAGTGCTAAAAACCGCAGCCGGCAGCCTTCTGCGTACCAGATCGACACCTCCCGGGGTGCCTGCCGAATACCAGTACCGCCCCCAGCTCCAGGCTGCCCTGGAGCGTTCCGCCCATCATCGCGTCCTGCTCTTCAGCGCCCCCGCCGGCTTCGGCAAGAGCGCCGCGCTGGCCATGCTCGCCGAGCGCCGCGAAGCGCAGGGGCAGAAGGTGGTGTGGCTTTCCCTGGAAGGCTCCGACGACGACCCGGGGCGCTTCTGCGGCAAGCTCACCGAGGCCCTGGCCGCCAGCCTGCCGGACGTCGGCCGGGACGCCGCGGCCTACCTGCACAACACCCTGCGGGTGCCGGCCGTGGCGGTCATGGAGAGCCTGCTTTCCGACCTGTTGCGCGTCGACGTGCCGCTGCTGCTGGTGCTCGACGACCTGGACCGGATCACCCAGCCGGACATCTTCGCCGGCCTCAACCGCCTGGTGCAGTACGCCCCGCCGGGCCTGACCCTGGCCATCGGCAGCCGCTCGCAGCCGCCGCTGAGCCTAGCCACCTGGCGGGCCAAGGGCCTGCTGCTGGAAGTCGGAGTGGAAGAGCTGCGCCTGTCCCAGGAGCAGACCCGCGAATACCTCAGCGGCGAGGGCGTGGAACTCGACGAGGCCTGCCTGAAGGCCGTGTACGCCCGCACCGAGGGCTGGGTGATGGGCGTGCAGCTGTTCGGCCTGTGGCTGCGCCAGCCGCCCGCCGGCGCCCAGCGCGACCTGGCCGAGCTGGGCGGCGGCCCCGCCGAGGTCGGCGACTACCTGCTGCGCAGCGTCTTCGAGTGCCTGCCCCGGGACATCCGCGACAGCCTGCTGACGCTCAGCGTGGCGAGCCGCTTCAACGGCGAGCTGGCCAACGCCCTGACCGGCCGCCAGGACGGCCAGGCCCTGCTGGAGCGCCTGGACAGCCTGCAACTGTTCCTCATGCCGCTGGACCGCGAGCGCCACTGGTACCGCTTCCACCAGCTGTTCGCCGACTTCCTCCGCGCGCACCTGCGCGAACGCGAGCCGGAACGCTTCAAGCAACTGCACTTCAACGCCAGCCTGTGGTTCACCAACCACCACATGCCGACCCTGGCCATCGAGCACGCCTGCCTGGCCGAGGACCCGGAGATGCTCGCCGCCCTGGTCGACGGCTACGGCCTGGAGCTGATCAACCGCGGCCAGCTGTACCTGATCTCGCGCTGGCGCCGGCAGGTGCCCGACGAGATCGCCGCGCGCTACCCGATTCTGGTGCTCAGCGACGTCTGGACCCGCGCCAGCGAACTGAGCCTGGCCGAGGCCAACCGCATGCTCGACGAGCTGCTGGCGCGCTGGAGCGACGGCAAGCCGCAGACGCCGATGGGCGACCAGTACCTCTCGGCGCTGGCGGTCAAGGCCGTGCTGGCGCTGCAGAAGGACGACCTGGAGCAGTGCATCGCCCTGGCCCGCCGGGTGGAGAGCCAACTGGGGCAGAACTCGGCCTTCCTCGAATGCGCCATCCTGCTGGTCGCCGCCTTTGCCCAGGTGATGCACGGCCAGCCCGAGCAGGCGCGCCGCCTGATGGGCCTGGCGCAGCAGCGCAACCATTTCCTCGATGGCCGCTACCTGCACATGCAGCTGTCCACCATCGAGGTGATGCTGGCCCTGGAGCAGGGCCAGGTGAAGCAGGCGCAACTGCTGGTGGAACGCGTCAAGCAGCAGGCCGTGCCGCTGTTCGACCGGCGTTCCCAGGCGCTGGCCCTGCCGGCCATCACCGAGGGCCTGACCGCCTACTACCGCATGGACGTCGACGGCCTGGAAGAGCGCCTGCGCTGGGCGCTGGGGCGCGTCGACGTGATCAACCCCATCGACCTCTACGCCCAGGGCATGCAGTGCCTGGCGCGGGTGCAGCGCCTGCAGGGGCGCGGCAAGGAAGCCCTGGCGACTCTCGGGCTGATGCAGAGCCTGGCCTCGCGCAACCATTCCTGGCGCATCTTCGCCATGGCCGTGGGCGAGGAGATCAACCTGATCCTCCAGGAGCCGGCGGCCGACCGCTGCAAGCGCGCCGAGCAGCGCCTCAACGGCATCGACTGGCAGAAGCTCGCCGCCTCCTACCGCCAGGGCCCGTTCAACCCGGTGCTCTGGGTGCGCGGCCTGAGCCGCGTGCGCCTGTTGCAGGCGCGCGGCCATTTCAGCGAGGCGCTGCACGAGATCACCCAGCTGCGCGGCCTGCTGCAAGCCAACTGGCACGGCCTGCAGCGCCTGCGCCTGGACCTGCTGGCGGCGCTCAGCTACCAGCGCCTGGGCTACCAGGAGCGCGCCAACAGCCTGCTCGGGCAATGCCTGGTGGGCGCCGAGCGCGAAGGCGTGCGCAGCCTGTTCATCGAGGAAGGCGAGGGCATCCGCCAGATGCTCCAGCAACTGGAGGCCACCGAGCGCCAGCCGGCGCTGCAGGTGTTCATCCGCAGCCTGCTGGGACTGTGGCCCGGCCAGGAAACGCGCAAGGCACAGGACGTGCTCGAGGAAGGGCTGACCGACCGCGAGCGGGAAGTGGTGTGCCTGGCGGCCCAGGGACTCTCCAACGAGGAGATCGGCCAGCAGCTGTCGCTGGCCCTGGGCACCGTCAAATGGCACCTGCATAACATCTACGAGAAGCTCAAGGTGCGCAATCGAACCCAAGCGATTCGCCGCGCCCGCGAGCTGAGCCTGCTCTGACATGACCACACTCAACTCCCAGCAGCCGCCCCTGCCGCTGCTGCGCACCAAGCTGTTCCCGCCGCGCACCGACGGCGCCCTGCTGTTGCCGCGGCGGGCGCTCATCGACCGCCTGTTCGCGGCGCGCCAGCAGCGCGCGCTGATCCTCAGCGCGCCGGCCGGCTTCGGCAAGAGCACCGTGCTCAGCCTGTTCCGCGAGCGCCTGCTGGCCAGCGGCGCGCTGGTGGCCTGGCTGTCCTGCGACGAGGGCGACAGCGAGCCGCAGCGCCTGCTGCAGTACCTGGTGGAGAGCATCCGCAGCGTCGCCCCCGGCTTCGGCGCCAACACCTCGAACCTGCTGCAGTCGGACATGACCCTGCCGCTGGAAGGGCTGCTGGATGCCTTCCTCGCCGACCTCAAGCGCATCGACGGGGCGCTCTACCTGTTCCTCGACGACTTCCACCAGATCCGCCACCCGGCCCTGCAGCCGGGGGCGCGCTACCTCATCGAGCACCTGCCGGACAACGTGCGCCTGGTCACCAGCACCCGCTACCGCCCGCGCTTCCTGGTGGACGAGCCGGCGCTGGCGCCCTGGGCCTTCTGCCTCAACGGCGCCGACCTGCGCCTGACCCGCGAGGAAGCCGACACCTACCTGCTGGAGCTCAAGGGCCTGCAACTGGACGACGCCGAGCTGGGCCTGTTGTACAAGCGCACCGAGGGCTGGATCACCGCGCTGCACCTGGCCGCCCTGGCGCTGGCCCGGCACAGCGACCGCGAGGGCTTCCTGCGCGGGCTGTCGGGCACCGAGCGGGACATCGCCGACTACCTCGCCGAGGACGTGCTGGCCAGCCTGCCGCCGGCGTTGCAGCAGTTCCTCGACCAGACCTCGGTGCTCGACGAGTTCTGCGCCGAGCTGTGCAACGCCCTGACCGGGCGCCGCGACGGCCTGGACATGCTCATGCGCCTGCAGAACGAGCAACTGTTCATCATTCCCCTGGACGATACGCGCGAGTGGTTCCGCTACCACCACCTGTTCGCCGACTTCCTCCAGGGCCGCCTGGCCCGCAGCGCCGACCCCACGCCGCTGCTCAACGCCGCCGCGCGCTGGTGCGAAAGCCGCGACATGGCCGACCGCGCCGTGCGCTACGCCCTGCGCGCCCGCGACTACGCCTTCGCCGCCGACCTGCTGGAGCGCCAGGGCGCGCGGCTGATCGCCGGCAACCGGGTGTACAGCATCCTCGGCATGCTCGGCGGCATTCCCGCCGAGGTGATCCGCGAGCATCCGGTGTTCCAGATCTTCTACGCCTGGCAGTTGGCCTTCGAACAGAAGTTCGCCGAGGCCGAGGCGCTCATCGAGGAACTCAGCGCCCGCCTGCTGATGGGCCAGGGCAAGGCGCGCAATTTCGGCCTGGCCGAGCTGCTGGCCGTGGCCCAGGTGCTCAAGGCCCTGGTGCTGCTGTACCAGGACAAGCTGGAGGCCAGCCTCAAGGTGTCGCGCCAGTGGCTGGCGCTGGTGCCGGCCAACCAGCCGGTGTTCCGCGCCAGCCTGGCCTGCATCCTGGCCGCCGCCCACGCGCTGCTGGGCGACTACGCCGAGGCCGCCGGCGCCATCGGCGTGGCCCGCGAGTGCCTGCGCATGGCCGACAGCGAGTACCTGCAGGTGGTGGCGAGCATGATCGAGGCGCTGATCTGCAAGGAGAGCGGCGAGCTGGAGCGCGGCCGGACCATCGCCGAGGGCGCGCGCAGCCGCGTCGAGCGCGTGTTCGGCCGGCGCAGCCGGGTGGGCGGGCCGCTGGCCCTGGCCTACGCCGACATCCTCTATGAGCAGGACCGCCATGCGGCCATCCTCGCCGAACTGCCGTTGGCCACCACCTGGCGCGACGTGGCCACGCCCATGGAGCTGATCAGCCGCGGCCAACTGGTGATGGCCAAGGCGCGCTTCTTCGCCGGCGAGGCCGAACAGGGCCTGGCCCAGCTCGACGAATGGCTGGCCGGCCTGCAGTCGCCGGGCTACGAGCGCGTCTACGCGCTGGCCATGGGCTGCAAGGTGCAACTGCTGCTGTGGCTGCGCCGGCCGAACGAGGCCGAGCGCGTCTGCCTGCAACTGGCCCGGCACCTGTCGGGCCTGTCCGCCGAGCGCTATGCCGATGCCCAGGCCGCACTGGCCCTGGCCGAGGCGCGGGTGGCGTTGTCCGAGCGGCGCGCCGAGCGCGCCCAGCAGCGTCTGGAATCGGCGCTGGCGGCGAACGCTTCGCCCTATCAGCGCGACCGGCGGTTGCGTCTGGCCTTGTTACTTTCTGTGGCGTATTGGCAGAAAGGTAACAGCGAAAAGGCCTTCGCCCTGTTCGCGCCCACCCTGGAGGAAGCCTGGAACCAGGGCTACCGCCGGCTGTTCCAGGACGACGCCATCTGGCTGCTGCCGTTCTGGGACGCCTGGCGCGAGGCCGAACCCAAGCGCGCGGCGGCCTGGCAGGGGGTGGCGGAACTGCTCCGCGAACAGTGCCGCAGGCTGTCCGTCGATCCAGCAGGTTTCGAGGAAAATCAAGATGTTAGCCACCGCGAGCGGGAAATCCTGCGGCTGGTGGCGGCCGGGCTTTCGAACCGCGACATCGCCCAGGCGGTGCATCTGTCGGAGGCCACCATCAAGTGGCACCTGCACAACCTGTTCGCCAAGCTGGGGGTGCGCAGCCGTACCCAGGCGGTACTCAAGGGCAAGAGCCTGGGGTTGCTCAGCGAAGCCTGAGGCGAACGGCGTTTCCGGCTCCATCCCTTGGATGGGCTGGCAGGTGGGGGGTTGCCCAGTAGCTTGGGAAACAGGACGCGAAGCCTGGTGCTTCACGAATCCATGCCCGCGGCACCTAGGGAAGACGGCGCGGGTCTGGAGGGTCGGCTTGGCCGGCCAACCTGCAGCGGGGCAGGACGCCCCCTGCAGTGCCCTGGGGCAACCCACCTGAACACTGGAGAGAAACAAGAATGAAAAAAATCAAACAACTGGTTCTTGCAAGTGCTGTTCTGGCCGCTCCCTTCCTGGCCCATGCCGATCTGAAATCCATGGACGACAGCGCGCTCGCCGGCGTGACCGGCCAGGACGGCATCAGCATCGCCGGTGACTTCAAGGCGAGCATCGGGGCGGTGGTCTACACCGACAAGATCGACGACACCAAGTCCGGTTCCCTGCGCCTGGAGAACATCACCCTGACCGGCCCGGGCGGCACCGCCCTGAAGATCGACGATGCCAACCCGCTGACCGTCGACGTGGTCACCACCAAGATCGGCACCGCCGACACCCAGCAACTGGCCCTGGGCCTGCCGGGCATGACCGGCGACGTCTCGGTGGGCGCCATCAAGGTGGGCGACACCAGCGCCGCCAGCATCGGTTCGCTGACCGTTTCCAACCTGAACATGGCCGGTTCCCAGGTTCGCATCTGGGGCCACTGATCCATCGGTCGTGTGACGCGTATCCCCTTGCCGGCCCGTGCCGGCAAGGGTTCTTCCAGGAGAGAGGAGAGGGGATGTTCGAGATACTGCTGGGAAGCCTGCTCGGCCTGTTCGGTTTCACCCAGACGGTGGATACCCAACCGCAACCCCGGGGCACGGTGAACATCACCCAGCAGCTCACGCCCAACGGCCCCTTCCGCGAGGCCGTGCAACTCGAACCCATGAGCCAGGTGCAGTTCCGCAACGTCATCCGCCAGGCCTACGACTACAGCTGCGGCTCGGCGGCGCTGACCACCCTGCTGGACTACTACCTGGGCCGCGACCTGCAGGAACGCCAGGTGATGGAAGGCCTGCTCAAGTACGGCGAGGCCGACAAGATCGTCCAGCGCCGCGGCTTCTCGCTGCTGGACATGAAGCGCTACGCGGCCGCGCTGGGCTACAGGAGCGGTGGCTTCCGCGCCGAATTCTCCGACCTGGATTCGCTCGAGCACCCGGCGCTGGTGCCCATCCACTACGGTGGCTTCAAGCATTTCGTGGTGGTGCGCGACGTCTACAACGACCACGTCTTCGTTGCCGATCCTGCCCTGGGCAACATCAGTTTCACCCGCAGCCGCTTCGAGGCGATCTGGGACCAGAACGTGCTCTTCGTCATCTACCCGAGCGGCCAGGAGCCGAAGAACGCCCTGGCCCTGAAGGAGCAGGACCTGCGCCTGGTGGACGACCGTACCGTGAGCCTGCTGGCCTTCCGCGAGTTCCCGGAGATGAGCAAGTTCACCAGCAACCGGATGATCGAGGCCGCATCCAAAGGCGACGTGCAGTTCATACGCAGCAAGTGATCGACGTTTCATCCTTCCATAAGAACAAGACCAGGGGATTGCATCATGAGATTCAGGGGGTATGCGTGCGCCGCCATACTGGCCTTGCTGGCATCGGGCCCGGCGCCGGCCGAGGAAGGCTCGGTCGACCAGGCGCGTGACGCGCTGGCCAAGAAGGCCGACGACGCCGACAGCGCCAAGGCTCTGGAAGAGGTGTTCCAGGCGGCGGAGAAGAGTTACACCCTGCTGAAGAAGGGCGAGCGGACCCTCACCTACGGCCTGGACTACTCGATGATGCGCGACACCCGCATCCAGCAGGTGCGCACCGGCGACAGCGTGTACAGCGTGCTGGCGACCAGCGAGGCGCAGCACACCTTCACCAACTCCTTCACCTTCGACTACGGCATCTGGGACAACCTGACCTTCAGCCTGCGCCTGCCCTTCGTGGCCAAGTACGACACCGAGAGCGACGTCCACGCCTACAGCCTCGGCGACATTTCCGCGACCCTGCGCTGGCAGCCCTGGGCGGCGATGCGCGGCCGCCCGGTCACCACCTTCTACGCCACCCTCGGCCTGCCCACCGGCGACAGCCCGTTCGACATGAACCCGGACAAGGACGTGTCCACCGGCAACGGCTACTACAGCCTCGGCGTGGGCGCGAACATGTCCTACGTGATCGACCCGGTCGTGCTCTACGGCTCGCTCGGCTACACCTACAACCTCAAGGTCGACAACATCCACCAGAACCAGTACGGCGAGGAGCTGAACAAGGTCACCCCGGGCGACACCCTGAACTTCGCCATGGGCATGGCCTACGCGCTGTCCTACGACGTGTCCCTGGCCACCTCCTACCAGATGGCCTACCAGATGAAGAGCCGCTACCACTTCGACACCCGCACGGTGGAGGCTCCCGAGCAGACCAGCGCGGTCATGAACTTCTCGCTCGGCCTGCGCACCTCGCCTGACTACATCGTCAACGTGAACGCCGGCTTCGGCCTGACCGAAGACTCACCGGATATCTTGCTGGGGGTTTCCCTGCCCCTGGATATCAAGGGCCTTAAGCCCGACTAAACGGCGAGCGGAGTTCCCATGACGAAGCGCATTTCGCCACTTCTGCTGGCGATGGCAGGGGCGGGGTTTGGCTGGATTCTGCCGGCCCAGGCCCAACTGGCCAACGACATCACCATCGGCAACCCCAAGGCGATGGCCCTGGGCAACGCGGTCACCGCCGATTCCACCGGCATCGACGCCGTGCACTACAACCCCGCGGCGCTGACCAAGCTCAAGGGCCGGCAGACCACGGTGAAGCTGGTCAGCGGGGTGATGGACATCCGCGCCGGCTTCCACGCGCCGCCGAACTACGGCGAGAGCACCTTCGGCGTGTCCGACGACCCGGTGGCCAACTCCCACAGCCGCACCATGACGCCGACCATGTACCTGCCGGGCCTGGGCGGCATGACCGACGTGCCCATGCTGGTGGCGCCGCTGGCGGGCCTGTCGATCAACCCGCCGGGCTCCAAGTTCACCTTCGCCACCAACGTCTACACGCCCCAGGCGCTGGGCTACTCGCGCGACTCGGACGGCGACCCGGGGCGCTACGACGGGCGCCGCGTGTCGCTGCAGCGGCTGACCTACTTCTCGCCCTCGGTGGGCTACCAGATGAACGACACGCTGTCCTTCGGCCTGTCCATCGGCTTCTCGCACCAGGCCATGGCCCTGGACACCGACTTCCGCAACCCCGGCCTGCTCACCGGCCTGCTGCAGACCCTCCACGACACCACCTGCGTGCCCGGCGCGCAGGAGATCGTCGAACTGGTGTTCAACGTCTGCGGCGGGCGCATCGGGCCCTACGACACCCTGGCCAACCTCAAGCTGGACATGCAGCAGACCCTCTCGCCCAGCTACAACCTGGGCGTGCTCTGGGAGCCCACCGACTGGTTCGCCTGGGGCGCGGTGTACCAGAGCGAGTCGCGCATGAAGCTCAAGGGCAAGTACCGGGTGGACTACACCAAGGACTGGCAGGGCTTCTGGTCCGGCCTGCAGAACTCGGTGTTCGGCGCCTTCCTCAGCCCGCTGTTCCCCTACGGCAACGCCGAGGAGGAGCACGGCGTGGCGACGCTGAAGATGACCAACCCGGACAACTTCTCCACCGGCATCAAGCTGCGCCCGTTCGACGACTGGCAGTTCAACTTCGACCTCAAGTGGAGCGGCTACAGCGACTGGAACAACCTGGAGATCGAGTTCGACAGGGAACTGGACCTGCTGCGCATCGCCAAGAACTTCGCCCCCAACGGCGCCACCGACCACAGCATCATCCTCGACCGTGGCTACCGCGACACCTGGAGCTACGCCATGGGCGTGCAGTACGACGTCAACGACCGCCTGCAGCTGCGCGCCGGCTACGAGTACCGGCCCTCGGCGATCCCCAAGAGCAAGGCCGACGCCCTGGTGCCCATCGGCGACGCCGACCTCTACGGCCTGGGCCTGGGCTACCGCTGGGACAAGGACACCAACATCGACCTGGGCTTCAACTACTTCGTCTCCAAGCAGAGCATCAAGGCCGGGCAGAGCTGCAACCTGACCTGCACCGGCATCGACAACCTGGTCTACAACCCCTATGCCGGCATGGATGTACATACCACGGTGAAGGCCTATATCTTCGCCCTGACCTACAACACCACCTTCTGAGGAGCGGCCCGATGCAGCGTTCCCGCCACCTGTTCCTCTGCCTGCTGGCCACGGCGGCCGCGCCGCTGCCGGTGCTGGCCGACGCCGGGCGCTACCTGTCGTGGATCGACGACAGCGGCCAGGTGCACAACACCTTCGTCGACGCCGGCTACGGCCAGCAGCAGCGCCAGGCGGCCAGGCGCATCGACCAGAGCGACCGCGCCCGCCTGCGCGACGACGGCGGCACCCTCTGGCCCGGCAGCGCGCCGGCGGGGGAGAGCAAGCGCCGCTACTTCACCTGGGTGGACGGCCAGGGCAACCTGCAGAACAGTTTCTACGCCGGCAACCAGGTGCCCGCCGGGCGCGGCGACTACGTGCTGCCCAACGGCGACCACTCCTCCGAGTACATCGACGCCGAGGCCTACGAGGACAAGGGCTTCGTCCGCAGCGAGAACGGCAACCCGTACTACACCTGGGTCGACGAGCAGGGCCGCATGCACAACTCGCCGATCACCGCCCAGGACCGCGCCGACGGCATCCGCCGCAACCAGATCGCCTTCACCGAGGGCCGCGAGGTGCAGTTCAAGCAGCGCCCGCAGGCCCTGCCGGGGCTGGACGGCAGCGGCGAGCAGAGCGACGCCATGAAAGCCCTGCTCAAGGGCAGCGGCAAGACCCTCGATGACCTCTACCAGGACCTGCAGCGACGCTGCTGCGAGCAGATCGCCGAGGGCGAGTTCACCGAGCTGAACGCCGACGAGCCGCGCTACGAGGAGCTCAACAAGTTCTCGCCGAGCTTCGACTTCCCCATGGGCAAGAGCTACTACGTGGCCATGAAGCTGCCGGCCTCGCAGCAGGTCTACGGCCTGCGCGTGCGCAGCTTCTCCAATCACCAGGTGGTCTACCCCTCGCTGCTGTTCCTCGACGAACGCAAGCGCCCGACGCGCCTGGTCAGCGACGCGGTCTACAAGCTCAACCCGGAGACCTGGTACCGCTACGCCTTCATCGAAGGCACGGTGCCGGTGCGCGCCAACCAGGGCGAGCGCTACGTGCTGCTGCTGACCACCGACGAGGACCGCGCCCTGCAGACGCTGGACAACAAACCCTACAAGCGCCCGCTGGAAAGCCTGGCGGTGAACGAGGAGGGCATGAAGGTGCGCCAGCATGCCGACCAGGGTGGGTTCGAGCTGGCGGTGGTGCGCTGAGCGTCACCGGATAGCCCGCTGCGGGCGGTTGGTCGATCGCGGACGGAGTCCGCTCCTACGCCCGTGCTTCCCTGAACCGTAGGATGGGTTGAGCTTGCGATACCCATGCTGCCGTGGTGATGGGTATCGCTTCGCTCAACACCATCCTACGAAAAGCCGTGCTTCCTGGAACCGTGGCGGATCTCATCCGCGAATCGCGCCGGAGGTTCCGGCTATCGCGGACAAGGTCCGCTCCTACGGGGAAACACCATGCTTCCCGGCGGATTGTAGGAGCGGGCCCTGCCCGCGAAATCGCGCGCAGGGCGCGCTCCTACAGGGAATGGTGTGGGTGGAGTGGTGTAGGAGCGGATCTCATCCGCGAATCGCGCCGGAGGTTCCGGCTATCGCGGACAAGGTCCGCTCCTACGGGGAAACACCATGCCTCCCGGCGGATTGTAGGAGCGGGCCGTGCCCGCGATTTCGCGCGCAGGGCGCGCTCCTACAGGGAATGGTGTGGGTGGGGTGGTGTAGCGGACCTTGTCCGCGATTCGAACTTCCAGAGAAATAGCCGAGCGCACCGAAACGCCCCTTCAGAAGGCCGAGCGAAACCGGCGCTCAGGAGGTCATGCGACATGGATGTCGCGAGAGCCCCGCGGGCTACAGGGACGTACCCTCGGGGCGGGCCTCCGTGGCGGGGGAGTTCGTGAGGGTAGCCCGACTGTGTCGGGCCCGTATGCGGGGCAAGCCTTTTTGGTTCCTTTTGTGGCGTTTGACAAAAGGGACTCGCCCGAGGGGGCGAAACAAGAAGGTCGGGCAAACTCGGAGCGGCGCGCTACACCGAGCACGAAGGCAGCTGGGTTATTCCCCTTCGGGCCAGCGCAAGCGCTGTTCGCGATGAAGCCGCGTCCCGCGTTCGCGGGAATGACGGGGGGAGTGAGGAGTATCAGGATGACTCCAAACTCCCCGCCCACTCCGAACGGCCCCCTCTCCCGCTTGCGGGAGAGGGTTGGGGAGAGGGGCTCTTGAACCCAGCAGCTAGCTCACCGGTAACCACTGTTCGCGAGCAAGCTCGCTCCTACGAAAAGCCCCCGACTCCGCCTCAGATCTCCCGCATCGGCACATGCCCGAACAGCTTCTGCGAGAAACGCACCCGCTCCTCCGGTGTCTCCTGCACGCCCTTGGCCTGCAGCTCCACCAGGTGGGCCTCCACCGCCTGGGCGCGGCCGGTCAGGCCGCAGTCGTTGGCGATCTGGATGTTCAGCCCGGGACGGGCGTTGAGTTCGAGGATCAGCGGGCCCTTGTCCTGGTCCAGCACCATGTCCACGCCGATGTAGCCCAGGCCGCACAGCTCGTAGCAGCCGGCGGCCAGCTTCATGAAGCCGTCCCAGTGCGGCAGCTGCACGCCGTCCACCGCGTTGGTGGTGTCCGGGTGCTTGGCGATCTTGCGGTTCAGCCAGGTGCCTTGCAGGGTGATGCCGGTGGCCAGGTCCACGCCCACGCCGATGGCGCCCTGGTGCAGGTTGGCCTTGCCGTTGGACTGGCGCGTCGGCAGGCGCAGCATGGCCATCACCGGGTAGCCCATGAGGACGATGATGCGGATGTCCGGCACGCCCTCGTAGCTGATGCTGCGGAAGATCTGGTCGGGGGTGACGCGGTACTCGATCAGCGCGCGGTCGCGGTGCCCGCCCAGGGAGTACAGGCCGGTGAGGATGCTGGAGAGCTGGTACTCGATCTCCTCGCGGCTGATGATGCGCCCGGAGACGGTCTTGAAGTTGCCCTCGAAACGGTCGGCGATCACCAGGATGCCGTCGCCGCCGGCGCCCTGCGCCGGCTTGATGACGAAGTCGTTGCGCTCGCCGATGATGGAATCGAGCTTCTCGATCTCCTTCTCGGTGGAGATGATCCCGTACATCTCCGGCACGTGGATGCCGGCGGCGATGGCGCGTTCCTTGGTGATGATCTTGTCGTCGACGATCGGGTACAGGTGGCGCTTGTTGTACTTCAGCACGAAGTCCGCGTTGCGCCGGTTGATGCCCATGATGCCCTTGGCTTCCAGGGCTTTCCACCGCTTGATCAGGCCGAACATGGCTCAGTCCTTCAGGAAGGCTTTGAAGCGGAACAGCTCGGTCAGGCGGTAGCCGCGGTAGCGACCCATCGCCAGCATGAAGGCCACCAGGAGCAGCAGCACCGCCGGGAAGGTGAACACGAAGTACACCAGCTCCGGCACGCGCATCAGGATGTGCGCCAGGGCCGCGGCGAACAGGGTGCCCACCGCCGCCTTCATGGCGTGCGCGGCGCCGCGCTCTTCCCAGGTGATCGACAGGCGCTCGATGCTCATGGTCAGGATCACCATGGGGAACAGCGCCACCGACAGGCCGCTCTCGAAGCCCAGGCGGTGGCTGAGCAGGCTGATGGCGGCGATCATCACCACCACGAAGGTCAGCACCACCGACAGCCGCGGCAGCATCTGCAGCTTCAGGTGCTCGAGGTAGGAGCGCAGCGACAGGCCCAGGGCGGTGATCACGGTGAACAGGCCGATGCCCCACTGCAGGCCGGTCTCGCGGAAGGCGAGGGCGATCAGCACCGGGGTGAAGGTGCCGAGGGTCTGGATGCCGATCAGGTTACGCAGGACCAGGATCACCAGCACGCCGAAGGGGATCATGATCATGATCTGGAAGGTCTGCTGGGTGGACAGCGGCAGGCCGTACAGCGAGTAGTCGAGGAAGCTTGCGTCGGTGTTCTCGTTGGTCAGCTTGGCCAGGCGGATGGCGTTCATCTCGCTGTTGTTCAGGCTGAAGCTGATCAGCGCCTTCTTGCCGCCTTCCACCGCCAGCAGCGGCTCGTCGCCCAGCCACCAGATCAGGCGGTCGGCGGGCAGGCCGCGCTCGCCGGTTTCCGGGTTGAAGTACAGCCAGTCCTTGCCGTTGTAGCTGCGCAGCCACAGTTCCGGGCTCTGCGCCTGGTTGGCCAGCAGGCGCAGGGTGTGCACGCGCTCCATGGGCACGTGGGCCTGGGCCAGCAGGGTCTCGACGATGTACGAGCGCTTCTCCAGGCTGGTGTCGCCGGCCAGCAGCAGCTTGACGTTGTCGTCGGCCAGGTTGTTGGCGCGCTTGATGGTTTCGCTGACGAAGGTCTCGATGTCCGCCGAGTGCTGGCGGATGGGCGCGATCAGCGCTTCGGCGGCGATCTTCTCCGGGCCTTCCAGGGGCGGGCTGTCACGGAAGATCGGGCCTTTTTCCTTGGGTTGCTCGCCGCTGAAGCGCTTGGTCAGCACCAGGCGGTAGTAGAGCGTCTGCTTGCCGTTGGCGCGGCGCGAGGACCAGGTCACCTTGCGGTTGCCGTCGGCGCGGTTGATGCTCACCCCGTAGTTGTTCGAGACGAAGCTCTCGTTGAGGCTGACGTAGCCCTGGGTCAGCGGCGGCACGAACATCTGCACCTTGACCGGGGTCTTCGGCGTGGCGAGGAACTCGACCTTGGCGTCGATGTTCCACAGGTCGTCGGTTTCCGCCTCGGTCATGGGGATGCCGAGGATGAAGATCTGGTAGGCGGTGATGGAAACGCCCAGGACCACCAGGATGGCGATCAGGATCTTCAGGTGCAGGTTGATGGAGCGCATGGGCTTTACTCGGCAGGTTTCGCAACGGGGCAGCCGGGCTGGCCGGCGGCGTATTTCAGGCTGGGGTCGACCAGGGCGCCGAAGCGCTTGAGCGCGTCGGAGCCGATCAGCAGGGGATATTGGAATGCGCTGCGGTCGGTAAGGTTCACTTCGATGGTGCGGCGCAGCCTGCCCAGGCAGACGTCCAGCTCGATGACCGGACGCGCGGTGTAGGCCTTGCCCTCGTCGGGGTCGAAGTCGCCGTGGCGCCGCTTGATCTTGCTGATGCGCGCCAGCGGCCGCTCCAGCGGCTGGCTGTCGGCGGTGTCGGTGGCCAGGTAGAAGCGCACCCAGGTTTCGCCGTCGCGCTTGAAGCGCTTGATGTCGCGGGCGCTCAGGGAGGCGGTCTTGGCGCCGGTGTCGAGCTTGGCCGCCAGTACCTGGTCGAGCTGGCCGATGTGGGCGTATTCGATGAGCCCGTAGACGGTCTTGCCGGCGGCGCCGGCGGGGCCGCCGAAGGCCGCCAGGAAAATCAGGAGCAGCAGGGCTGTGGGCTTGAGTCTCATAAGTCCTGAGCGCTGGGGGCCGTAGGCCAGTGAACGGGTACATCCGGCAAACGCCACGGCCTGCGGGCGAGTCATCCTTGGCCGGGGCCTGGGCCCCCCAGGAGGGATGCGGGGCGCGATTCTAGCACGCAGGTGCCGTGTGACGACACCCGCCAGGCCCCGGCGGGCGGCAGCGTGAGCCGGTTCACAGGGCCGTGCGGGGCTACTTCAGGCGGCGCTCGACGCCTTTCTCCACCATGATCTTGGCGGCGATCTCCTCCACCGAGAAATGGGTGGAGTTGATGTAGGCGATGTTCTCGCGGCGGAACAGGTTCTCCACCTCGCGCACCTCGAACTCGCACTGGGCGAAGCTGGCGTAGCGGCTGTTGGGCTTGCGCTCGTTGCGGATGGCGGTGAGCCGGTCGGGGTCGATGGTCAGGCCGAACAGCTTGCCCTTGTAGGGCTTGAGGGCGTTGGGCAGCTGCAGGCGCTCCATGTCCTCCTCGGTCAGCGGATAGTTCGCCGCACGAATGCCATATTGCATTGCCATATAGAGGCAGGTGGGCGTCTTGCCGCAGCGCGACACGCCGACCAGGATCAGGTCGGCCTTGTCGTAGTAGTGGGTGCGGGCGCCGTCGTCGTTGTCGAGGGCGAAGTTGACCGCGTCGATCCGCTCCATGTAGTGCGGATTGTGGCCGATGCTGTGGGATTTTCCGACGGAATACGACGAGTCCGCGGATAATTCCTGCTCCAGAGGGGACAAAAAGGTCGAGAAGATGTCGATCATGAAGCCGTTCGACTGGGCCAGGACCGCCCGGATCTCACGGTTGACGATGGTGTCGAAGATGATCGGGCGGGCGCCGTCCGCCTGCGCAGCCGCGTTGATTTGCTGTACCATGACGCGCGCTTTTTCTTCGGTGTCGATGTACGGTCGCGTCAGTTTGTGGAAATGGATGTTCTCGAACTGCGCAAGAAGACTCTGGCCGAGGGTTTCGGCGGTGATGCCGGTTCCGTCGGAAATGAAGAAAGCCGTACGTTTCATTGCGCTGCGGGCCTTAATGTAGGAAAGAATCCTGAGTATGATAGGCCGCGCTTTTGCAAGGCCTCCTGCCGGGGCATTGTCACTTATTTTTCTGGCCGCGGCCAGAAAGGGGCGGTGTCGCGGTGGCCCGTTTGAGCTTTTCCAACATTCAGTGGAGAGATCACCTTGGTAGAGTACGTAGTTTCCCTCGATAAGCTCGGCGTCCATGATGTCGAACGTGTGGGGGGCAAGAACGCATCCCTGGGCGAAATGATCAGCAACCTCGCCGGTGCTGGGGTTTCGGTTCCCGGTGGTTTCGCCACCACCGCCCAGGCCTACCGTGACTTCCTCGAGCAGAGTGGCCTGAACGACCGCATTCACGCCGCCCTGGACGCCCTCGATGTCGACGACGTCAACGCCCTGGCCAAGACCGGCGCGCAGATTCGCCAGTGGGTGATGGACGCCGAGTTCCCCGCCCAGCTGGACGCCGACATCCGCAAGGCCTTCGCCGAGATGGCCGGCGGCAACGACAACATGGCCGTGGCCGTGCGCTCCTCGGCCACCGCCGAAGACCTGCCGGACGCCTCCTTCGCCGGCCAGCAGGAGACCTTCCTGAACATCCGCGGCGTGGACAACGTGATCCGCGCGGCCAAGGAAGTCTTCGCCTCCCTGTTCAACGACCGTGCCATCGCCTACCGCGTGCACCAGGGCTTCGACCACAAGCTGGTCGCCCTGTCCGCCGGTGTGCAGCGCATGGTCCGCTCGGAAACCGGTACCGCCGGGGTGATGTTCACCCTGGACACCGAGTCCGGCTTCCGTGACGTGGTGTTCATCACCGGCGCCTACGGCCTCGGCGAGACCGTGGTGCAGGGCGCGGTGAACCCCGACGAGTTCTACGTGCACAAGCCCACCCTGGAAGCCGGCCGCCCGGCGATCCTGCGCCGCAACCTGGGCAGCAAGGCGATCAAGATGATCTACGGCGACGAAGCCAAGGCCGGCAAGTCGGTCAAGGTGGTCGACGTGGAGAAGGCCGACCGCGCGCGCTTCGCCCTGTCCGACGCCGAGGTCACCGAACTGGCCAAGCAGGCGCTGATCATCGAGAAGCACTACCAGCGCCCGATGGACATCGAATGGGCGAAGGATGGCGACGACGGCAAGCTGTACATCGTCCAGGCCCGCCCGGAAACCGTGAAGAGCCGTTCCAGCGCCACCGTGATGGAGCGCTACCTGCTCAAGGAGAAGGGCAAGGTCCTGGTGGAAGGCCGCGCCATCGGCCAGCGCATCGGCGCAGGTCCGGTGAAGGTCATCCACGACGTTTCCGAGATGGACAAGGTGCAGCCCGGCGACGTGCTGGTCTCCGACATGACCGACCCGGACTGGGAGCCGGTGATGAAGCGCGCCAGCGCCATCGTCACCAACCGCGGCGGGCGTACCTGCCACGCGGCGATCATCGCCCGTGAGCTGGGCATCCCGGCCGTGGTCGGCTGCGGCAACGCCACCGCCGTGCTGAAGGACGGCCAGCAGGTCACCGTGTCCTGCGCCGAAGGCGACACCGGCCTGATCTACGAAGGCCAGCTGGGCTTCGACGTGCGCCAGAACTCGGTGGACGCCATGCCCGAGCTGCCGTTCAAGATCATGATGAACGTCGGCAACCCGGACCGCGCCTTCGACTTCGCCCAACTGCCCAACGAGGGCGTGGGCCTGGCCCGCCTAGAATTCATCATCAACCGCATGATCGGCGTGCACCCCAAGGCGCTGCTGAACTTCGCCAGCCTGCCGGCCGACATCAAGGAAAGCGTCGAGAAGCGCATCGCCGGCTACGACGACCCGGTGGGCTTCTACGTCGAGAAGCTGGTGGAGGGCGTCAGCACCCTGGCCGCGGCCTTCTGGCCGAAGAAGGTCATCGTGCGCCTGTCGGACTTCAAGTCCAACGAGTACGCCAACCTGATCGGCGGCAAGCTCTACGAGCCGGAAGAAGAGAACCCGATGCTCGGCTTCCGCGGCGCCTCGCGCTACATCAGCGAATCCTTCCGCGACTGCTTCGAGCTGGAATGCCGGGCGATGAAGAAGGTCCGCAACGAGATGGGCCTGACCAACGTCGAGCTGATGGTGCCCTTCGTGCGCACCCTCGGCGAGGCTTCCCAGGTGGTCGAACTACTGGCCACCAACGGCCTGAAGCGCGGCGAGAACGGCCTGAAAGTCATCATGATGTGCGAACTGCCGTCCAACGCCCTGCTGGCCGAGGAGTTCCTGGAGTTCTTCGATGGCTTCTCCATCGGCTCCAACGACCTGACCCAGCTGACCCTCGGCCTGGACCGCGACTCGGGCATCGTCGCGCACCTGTTCGACGAGCGTAACCCAGCGGTCAAGAAGCTGCTGGCCAACGCTATCCAGGCGTGCAACAAGGCCGGCAAGTACATCGGTATCTGCGGCCAGGGCCCCTCGGACCACCCGGACCTGGCCAAGTGGCTGATGGAGCAGGGCATCGAGAGCGTCTCGCTGAACCCCGACTCGGTGCTCGACACCTGGTTCTTCCTGGCCGAAGGCCAGGCCTGACGCCAACCGAACCTGCGGGTTCAGGAAGGGCGGGTGCTTGCACCCGCCCTTTTTTCGTGCCAACCCATTCCACGACATGCACAGCAGTAGCCGACTCTTTCCCGTGGCGCTCGTCAGCGCCGAACTGCGTGGCGACCTCACCGAGGACGTCTACCGCCTGAAACCCAACAACAGCCCCGACCCCAGCGTCGAACTGGCGCTGACCCGCCTGGGCCTGCCGGGCCGCGAGCAGCGCGGCGCGCCGGTGATCCTGGTGCACGGCAGCTTCTCCAACCGGCGCTTCTGGTACTCGCCCAAGGCCATCGGCCTGGGGCCGTACCTGGCGCGCGCCGGCTTCGATGTATGGATACCGGAGATGCGCGGCCACGGCCTGTCGCCGCGCAACCTCGACTATTCGCGCAACAGCGTCGCTGCCTACGCGCGCTTCGACCTGCCGGCCATCGCCGCCTTCGTCGTCGAGCAGAGCGGCCAGGCGCCGCACTGGATCGGCCATTCCCTGGGCGGCATCAGCCTGGCGGCGACCCTCGGCGGCGGCTACCTGGCGCCGGAGCAGCTGGCCAGCGTGGCCCTGTTCGGCAGCCAGGTCAGCCGCGACTACTGGGCGCTGAAGCTGCCGCCGGTGGCCTGGAGCGGGCGCCTGCTGCTCAAGCGCATGGGCGTGATCCCCGGCCCGCGCCTGCGCCGCGGCCCGGAGGACGAGCCCATCGGCCTGGCCCTGGAGGCCTTGCGCTGGCATGGCCTGTTCGGCCGCTTCGGCGAACGCGACAACGACTGGTGGGGCGGCCTGGCCAAGGTGACGGCGCCGGTGCTGGCGGTCAGCGCCGAGGGCGACCGCCAGGACCCGCCCTGGGCCTGCCGCAAGCTGTTCGAGCAGTTCGGCTCGGAAGTCCGTGAGTACCTCTGCCTGGGGCGCCGGCAGGGTTTTTCGGAAAACTTCGGGCACGTCGAGATGCTGGTGAGCAAGAGCGCCCAGCGCGAGGTCTGGCCGCGGGTCCTGCACTGGCTGCAGCACCAGGCCCTGCCTCCCGGCAACCCGTAGGATTACAGGCTGCGCCGAGGTGCTTTTCGTAGGAGCGGGCCCTGCCCGCGATTTCGCGCGCAGGGCGCGCTCCTACAGGGGAATGACGCGGGTGGGGCAGCGTAGCGGATCTTATCCGCGATCCGCGCCGGGACGTCCGGTTATCGCGGACAAGGTCCGCTACGGGGGGAGGATACCGTGCCATCCGGCGAGCTGTAGCGGGCCCTGCCCGCGATTTCGCGCGCAGGGCGCGCTCCTACAGGGGAATGACGCGGGTGGGGCGGCGTAGGAGCGGATCTTATCCGCGATTCGCGCGGGACGTCCGGTTATCGCGGACAAGGTCCGCTCCTACGGGGGGAGGAATACCGTGCCATCCGGCGAGCTGTAGGAGCGGGCCCTGCCCGCGATTTCGCGCGCAGGGGAATGGTGCAGTGGGGCGGCGTAGGGCGAATAACCGTTCGCGGTTATCCGCCGCTGCACCGAGGCCATGGCCAACGCCCAGGTCAACCCTGGCGCCGCCGGCAATCAAGGCCAGGCGGCGGATAACGCCGTAGGCGTTATGCGCCCTACGCGTGCCTCCCGGCGAAAGGCGCCAAGCCGCGGGGCAGGGCGGTGGGCGTAGGCGGATGACGTGACAGTCGCTAGACTGTGACGCCAAGCCGGGGTCCGGTCATTCCGGGCTTCATCGCCGCTCCGCCGGTCCGCCGCAGGTTCATCCCGACACTCCAAGGAGTCTCTCCATGCAATACGTCACCCCTGATCTGTGCGATGCCTATCCCGACCTGGTCCAGGTCGTCGAGCCCATGTTCAGCAACTTCGGCGGTCGCGACTCCTTCGGCGGCGAGATCGTCACCATCAAGTGCTTCGAGGACAACTCGCTGGTCAAGGAGCAGGTAGACAAGGACGGCAAGGGCAAGGTGCTGGTGGTCGACGGCGGCGGCTCGCTGCGCCGCGCGCTGCTGGGCGACATGCTGGCCGAGAAGGCGGCGAAGAACGGCTGGGAAGGCATCGTGGTCTACGGCTGCATCCGCGACGTCGACGTGATCGCGCAGACCGACCTGGGCGTGCAGGCCCTGGCCAGCCACCCGATGAAGACCGACAAGCGCGGCATCGGCGACCTCAACGTGGCCGTGACCTTCGGTGGCGTCACCTTCCGCCCGGGCGAGTTCGTCTACGCCGACAACAACGGCATCATCGTCTCCCCCCAGGCCCTGAAAATGCCCGAGTGAGCTGAACGCCGGGCGCCTTCGCCGGTCAATGACCGCACCTGCCGGCGGCGCCCGGCATCTCTGGCACTTCATGGAACAGGCGATGCAGCAATACGAAAGCGGCACCGAGCGTGGGCTGATCTACGGCTACGTCCTCGATGGCCACGGCGGCGGCCGGCAGATTTCCCGCAGCGAACTGCCGCTGCTGGACCTCAAGCCCGAGGAAAGCCTCTGGGTGCACTGGGACCGCGGCGTCCCCGAGGCGCAGTCCTGGCTGCGCGACTCCAGCGGGTTGAACGAATTCACCTGCGACCTGCTGCTGGAGGAGGCGACCCGCCCGCGCCTGCTGGACCTGGGCGCCGAGCGCCTGCTGCTGTTCCTGCGCGGCGTCAACCTCAACCCCGGCGCGGTGCCCGAGGACATGGTCTCGCTGCGGGTGTTCGCCGAGAAGCAGCGGGTGATCTCCCTGCGCCTGCGCCCGCTCAAGGCGGTGGCCGACCTGCGCCAGGACCTGGCCGCCGGGCGCGGCCCGAAGAACGCCTCGGAGCTGGTGCTGAGCCTGGCGCACTACCTCACCGACCGCATCGACACCCTGATCGGCGGCCTGGCCGACGAACTCGACGCCATGGAGGAGGCCATCGAGGAAGACGAGCGCAACGTGCCCGACCAGGCCGAGCTGCGCGCCCTGCGCCGGCGCTCCGCGGGCCTGCGGCGCTACCTGGCGCCGCAGCGCGACATCTACTCGCAGCTCACGCGGATCAAGCTGTCCTGGACGCTGGGCGACGACGCCGACTACTGGAACGAGCTGTACAACCGCCTGACGCGCAACCTCGAGGAACTGGAGCTGGTGCGCGAGCGCATCTCGCTGATCCAGGAGGCCGAGCACCGGCGGATCACCGAGCGGATGAACAAGACCATGTACATTCTTGGTATCATCACCGGCTTTTTCCTGCCCATGAGTTTCGTGGCCGGGCTTCTGGGCATCAACGTAGGCGGGATTCCGGGCTCCAGCGCGCCGCACGGCTTCGCCATGGCCTGCCTGCTGATGGCCGTGATCGCCGTGACCCAGTGGTGGATCTTCCGCCGCCTGCGCTGGCTCTGATGTGACTTGTGGGGGTGTGGCTGCGTCAAGGCAGCACACGAAGGAGAGCTGTGCATGCACGATCCGTTCGAAGAATCCCTGCGCAACCTGCTGCGCATGCCGGACCAGGAGCCGGAGGAAGACGCGCGCCTGGGTCGCGTGCTGAAGACCGCCAACCGCCAGGTCGGCGCCGGCGACCTGTTCAGCCTCATGGGCCACTGGCTGCAAGCCCTGAGCCTGGGCGTGAGCCGCGGCGCCGCCCACCTTGCGCCGGTGTCCCGGCGCCCGCAGAATTCCGCCCCTTCCGCTGACAAGGCCGACTGAAGATGCAATTCGATATCTGGACGCAAAGCCTGCTCACCGCCATGAACACCCTGTGGGGCAAGCTCGCCGGGTTCATCCCGAACCTGCTCGGCGCCCTGGTGGTGGTGCTGCTGGGCTTCGTCGTGGCCAAGCTGCTCGACGCCCTGCTGTCCAAGCTGCTGGCCAAGCTCGGCCTGGACCGCCTGATGGGCGGCACCGGCCTGACCAAGCTGATGGCCCGCATCGGCATCCAGGTGCCGGTCTCGACCCTGGTGGGCAAGATCGTCTACTGGTTCGTGCTGCTGGTGTTCCTGGTCTCCGCCGCCGAATCCCTGGGCCTGCAGCGCGTCTCCGCCACCCTCGACGTGCTCGCCCTGTACCTGCCCAAGGTGTTCGGCGCGGCCCTGGTGCTGATCGTCGGCGTGCTCCTGGCGCAGTTGCTCAACAGCGTGGTGCGCGGCGCCGCCGAGGGCGTGGGCCTGGAATACGCCGGCGGCCTGGGGCGCGTGGCCCAGTGGCTGGTGATCATCATCAGCATCTCGGTGGCCGTCGGCCAGCTCGAGGTCAAGACCGACCTGCTCAACTACATCATCGCCATCGTGCTGATCACCGTCGGCCTCGCCGCCGCCCTGGCCCTGGGCCTGGGCAGCCGGGAGATCGCCGGGCAGATCATCGCCGGCATCTACGTGCGCGAGCTGTACCAGGTCGGGCAAGAGGTGAAAGTGGACGATGTCGAAGGCATCATCGAAGAAATCGGCACCATCAAGACTATTCTGATGACCGATGAGGGCGAGTTGGTGTCCATTGCCAACCGCGTGCTCCTCGAGCGCCGTGTGACCAGCCGCTGAGATGATCCCGTGCAACGCCGACGCCGCTTCGCGAAAGCCGCGTCGGCGGCCGACATGACCTGGCCCGAACCCGACTTGAACAAGCCGCAACCATTGTCCCAGCGCTACGACCCGCGCCAGCTGACCGACGAGGAGCTGGTGGAGCGCGCCCATGACGAGCTGTTCCACGTCACCCGGGCGTACGAGGAGCTGATGCGCCGATACCAGCGCACGCTGTTCAACGTCTGCGCGCGCTATCTGGGCAACGATCGGGATGCCGACGACGTGTGCCAGGAAGTGATGCTCAAGGTGCTGTATGGATTGAAGAACTTCGAGGGCAAATCGAAGTTCAAAACTTGGTTGTACAGCATCACTTACAACGAGTGCATAACCCAATATCGCAAGGAAAGACGAAAGCGCCGGCTGCTCGATGCGCTGAGCCTGGACCCGCTCGAGGAGGCTTCCGAGGAGAAGGCGCCGAAGGTCGAGGAGCGAGGCGGCCTGGACCGATGGCTGGTACATGTCAATCCCATCGATCGGGAAATTCTGGTGCTACGATTTGTCGCAGAGCTCGAATTCCAGGAGATCGCCGACATCATGCACATGGGCCTGAGTGCGACTAAGATGCGATACAAGCGTGCACTGGATCGGCTGCGCGAAAAGTTTTCGGGCATATCCGAAACATAGTTGGGTAAATGTTGTCTCTCTAATTCGCAAGTTCTGATAAACTTGCCCGCAAGTTGTATGGCCTGCCTTTTGTCGGCGGTCATCGGCTTACTGACCACCAAGATGGGGATTTAACGGATGAAACTGAAGAACACCCTGGGCGTCGTGATCGGCTCCATGATCGCTGCTTCCGCCGTGAATGCTTTCGCTCAAGGCCAAGGCGCAGTCGAAGCCGAAGCCTTCGGCAAGCGCTACTTCACTGACAGCACCCGCAACATGAAGAACGGGGACCTCTACGGCGGTTCCGTCGGCTACTTCCTGACCGACGACGTCGAGCTGGCACTCTCCTACGGTGAATACCACGACATTCGTGGCACCTACGAGTCCGGCAACAAGAAGGTCCATGGCAACCTGGCTTCCCTGGATGCCATCTACCACTTCGGTACCCCGGGTGTCGGCCTGCGTCCGTACGTTTCCGCCGGCATCGGTCACCAGAGCCTGACCAACGTCAACAGCGAGAACGGCGGCCGTCAGAACCTGACCATGGCCAACATCGGCGCCGGCCTGAAGTACTACTTCACCGAGAACTTCTTCGCCAAGGCCAGCCTCGACGGCCAGTACGGCCTGGAGAAGCGTGACAACGGTCACCAGGGCGAGTGGATGGCTGGCGTCGGCGTCGGCATGAACTTCGGTGGCGGCGCCAAGCCGGCCCCGGCTCCGGAGCCGGTCGCTGAAGTCTGCTCCGACGAAGACCACGACGGCGTCTGCGACAACGTCGACAAGTGCCCGAACACCCCGGCCAACGTCACCGTTGACGCCAACGGCTGCCCGGCCGTCGCTGAAGTCGTCCGCGTCCAGCTGGACGTCAAGTTCGACTTCGACAAGTCCAAGGTCAAAGAGAACAGCTACGCTGACATCAAGAACCTGGCTGACTTCATGAAGCAGTACCCGTCCACCTCCACCACCGTTGAAGGCCACACCGACTCCGTCGGCACCGACGCCTACAACCAGAAACTGTCCGAGCGTCGTGCCAACGCCGTTCGTGACGTGCTGGTCAACGAGTACGGTGTGGAAGGCGGCCGCGTGAACGCCGTTGGTTATGGTGAGAGCCGTCCGGTTGCTGACAACAGCACCGCTGAAGGCCGCGCCGTCAACCGTCGCGTAGAAGCCGAAGTGGAAGCCCAGGCCAAGCAGCAGTAATCGGTCTGAGTTCCAGGAAAAACCCGGCCTAGGCCGGGTTTTTCTTTGCCTGGGGAAAAGCTTGTTTAGGTGGTTGGGATGGGGCTGTGGCTTTGTTTGTGGCTCTTGGTCCTGTGCTCCGATCTCTAACCTGTCATTCCCTCGAACACGGGACGCGGCTTCATCGCGAATAGCGCTTGCGCTGGCCCGAAGGGGAATAACCCAGAGACGTCTTGTTTGGGTGTAGCGCGCCGCACCGAGTGCGTTGATGTTTCTCGTTTCGCCCCCTCGGGCGAGTCCCTTTTGTCAGTCGCCACAAAAGGAACCAAAAAGGCTTGCCCCGACATACGGGCCCGATGGAGCCGGGCTACCCTCGCGAATTCCCCCGCCACGGAGGCCCGCCCCGAGGGTACGTCCCTGTAGCCCATCGGGGCTCTCGCGACATCCATGTCGCATGACCTCCTGAGCGCCGGTTTCGCTCGGCCTTCTGAAGGGGCGTTCCGGTGCGCTCGGGTATTTCTCTGGAAGTCCAAAAGCCAGAGCGAATGCGCTTTGGCTTTTCGTAGGAGAGAGCTTGCTCGCGAACCCAGGGTTCGCGTTCTCGGGAATGACGGGAGGAGGTAGGTGTTCCGGGATGACTCCAAACTCCCCACCCACTCCGAACGGCCCCCTCTCCCTTCAGGGCGGGGCGCGCAGCCGAGGGTTGGGGAGAGGGCGCTCTAGAACCCGGCACCGACGCCACCGGGAAACTCCGTTCGCGAGCAAGCTCGCTCCTACAGCCCTGATGGCATCGGCGTACTGGCCAACGGCGTATAACCGCGAACGGTTATACGCCCTACGTTCCCGCGCAGGAGCAACGGGGGGAGTGAGGAGTATCAGGACGACTCCAAACTCCCCACCCACTCCGAACGGCCCCCTCTCCCTCCGGGAGAGGGCTGGGGTGAGGGTGCTCTTGAACCCAGCACCTAAGCCATCGGGAAACCCCATTCGCGAGCAAGCTCGCTCCTACAGCCCTGATGGCATCGGCGCACTGGCCAACGGCGGATAACCGCGAACGGTTATCCGCCCTACGTCTCGGAACAGTCGTTCAAGCGCTACGCGCCAGCTCCAGCGCGGCCTCGGCGGCCACCTCGCCGATCACCAGGATGGCCGGGCTGCGCAGGCCGAAGGCGGTGGCGTCGTCGAGCATTGCACCCAGAGTGCTGCGGCATTCGCGCTGCCGGGGCAGCGAGGCGTTTTCGATCATCGCCACCGGCATGCCCCGGCGCATGCCGCCCGCCAGCAGGCCGTCGCGGACTTCCGCCAGGCGCGCCACGCCCATGTAGATCACCAGGGTGGTGCCGGACTGGGCCAGCGCCGGCCAGTTCGGCTCGCTGTCGTCCTGGGTGTGTGCGGTGACCAGGCTGACGCCGCGGCTGATGCCGCGCAGGGTCAGGGGAATGCCGCAGGAAGTGGCGCCGGCCAGCCCGGCGGTGATGCCGTTGACCAACTCGCAGGCGATGCCGCGGGCCTCCAGCCAGGCCGCTTCCTCGCCGCCACGGCCGAAGATGCACGGATCGCCGCCTTTCAGGCGCACCACGCACAGGCCCTGGCGGGCGTAGCGCAGCATCAGGCGCTGGATGAAGTCCTGGGGCGTGGAGCGGCAGCCGCCGCGCTTGCCCACGCGCACCACCCGCGCCGCCGGGCAGTGCTCCAGCAGTTGCGGGTTGACCAGGTCGTCGAGCAGCACCACCTGGGCGCCGGACAGGGCGCGCACGGCCTTCAGCGTCAGCAGTTCCGGGTCGCCGGGACCGGCGCCGACCAGCCAGACTTTTCCACTCATCTTCTCTCTCCTCAGGCGTTGGCGGCGAGGGCGCCGGCTTCGCTGGCCAGCAACCGCCGTATTTCGGGAACACAGGAACCGCATTGGCTGCCGCAGCCCAGTTCGCGCTTCAGGCCGTCCAGGTCCAGGCCGCGGACGATGCCTTCGCGCACCTGGCTCAGGCGCACGTTCCTGCAGTTGCACAAGGTCTTGTCGCTGGCCGCGGCGACCTGCGCGCCGGGCGGGGCGAGCAGCTTGCGGCGCAGGTCGGCGTCGCTTTCGCCGGACAGCCACAGCGCCTTGAGCCAGTCGCTGGCGATACCGCTGCCGGCCAGGCGCAGGCCGGCGATGCGGCCGTCTTCCAGGCGCACCCGCTTGCCCTGGACGCGGCGCGGGTCGTCGTAGGCCAGCACCGGGCCGTCGAGCAGGTCGAGCAGCGCATCGACCTGCTGCAGCCAGGCGGCGTCCGGTGCCGCGCTGGCGGCGGCGCGCACCTGCAGGGCGGGGCGCTCGCGGCCGGCCAGGGTGAAGCTGGCGTAGTCCAGGCCGTCGAACAGCGGGCGCAGCGCCTCGAAACGTTGCTGCACGTCGTCCTCGACCAGCGCGTAGAACTGCCAGGGCAACGCCACGGCGGCGACTTCCACGCTGGCGTGCTTGAGTTCCGGCTGCCGCGACAGCGGGTCGAAGGCCGGCAGGGTCAGGGCGTTCACCCCCAGGCCCTTGAGGAAGCGTTCGCCCCAGTGCATGGGCAGGAAGGCCTGGCCGGGCAGCAGGCCGTCGTCGGCCTGCACCGGCAGCACCAGGCTGCCGCGGCGGCTGCTCAGGCGCACCAGCTGGCCGTCTTCCAGGCGCCGCCGGCGCAGTTCCGCCGGGTGCAGGCTCAGGCAGGCTTCCTCGACGTGGCCGAAGGCGCTGGCAGCGGTGCCGGTGCGCGTCATGCCGTGCCACTGGTCGCGCAGCCGGCCGGTGTTGAGGATCAGTGGGAAGCGCGCTTCGCGGCGTTCCTTCGGCGCGCGGTAGGCTTCGGCGATGAAGCGGGCGCGGCCGTTGTCGGTGGCGAAGTTGCCGTCGGCGTAGAGGCGCTTCAGCCCCTGGCTGGCGCCCTCGGGCAACGGCCATTGCTGCGGGCCGCGCGCATCCAGCAGGGCGTAGCTGATGCCGCCCAGGTCGAGGTCGCGGCCTTGGGTGAGCGGGCGGTATTCGTCGAACAGCGCCTGGGGATGGGCGAAGTCGAACAGGCTCGGCCGGCCGGGGCGCAGGCGGTGTTCCAGGCGGCGGGCGAAGTCGCAGGCGATGGACCAGTCGGCGCGGGCCTCGCCGGGGGCCGGCACGGCGCGGCGCACGTGGCTGACGCGGCGCTCGGAGTTGGTCACGGTGCCTTCCTTCTCGCCCCAGCTGGCGGCCGGCAGCAGCAGGTCGGCGTAGCGGCAGGTCTCGCTGGTGGCGAAGGCTTCCTGCACCACCACGAAGGGGCAGGCTGCGAGCGCTTCGCGTACCCGCGCCTGGTCCGGCAGGGATTGCGCGGGGTTGGTGCAGGCGATCCACAGGGCCTTGATGCGCCCGTCGCGCACTGCGTCGAAAAGCTCGATGGCGGTCAGCCCGGGCTGCTCCGGCAGCGCTTCGACGCCCCAGTACCGCGCGACTTCGGCGCGGTGCGCGGCATCGCCGGCGTCGCGGTGGCCGGGCAGCAGGTTGGCCAGGCTGCCGGTCTCGCGGCCGCCCATGGCGTTGGGCTGGCCGGTGAGGGAGAAGGGCCCGGCGCCGGGACGGCCGATCTGCCCGGTGGCCAGGTGCAGGTTGATCAGCGCGCTGTTCTTGGCGCTGCCGGCGCTGGACTGGTTCAGGCCCATGCACCACAGCGAGAGGAAGCTCGGCGCATGGCCGATCCACTGCGCGCAGCGTTGCAGGTCCTCCACGGCGATGCCGCAGATTTCCGCCACCGCCACCGGGCCGTAGTCGCGCACCAGGTTCTTCAGCTCGTCGAAGCCCTGGGTGTGCGCCTCGATGTAGGCGCGGTCCACCCAGCCTTCCCAGAGCAGCAGGTGGAGGATGCCGTGGAACAGCGCCACGTCGGTGCCGGGCTGGATCGCCAGGTGCAGGTCGGCCAGCTCGCAGGTGTCGGTGCGCCGCGGGTCGATGACGATCACCTTCATCTGCGGCCGCGCGGCCCTGGCCGCCTCCAGCCGGCGGAACAGCACCGGGTGGGCGTAGGCCATGTTGCTGCCGGCGATCAGCACGCAGTCGCTCTGCTCCAGGTCCTCGTAGCAGCAGGGCGGGGCGTCGGCGCCGAGGCTGCGCTTGTAGCCGACCACCGCCGAGGACATGCACAGCCGCGAGTTGCTGTCGATGTTGTTGCTGCCGACCAGGGCGCGGGCCAGCTTGTTGAAGGCGTAGTAGTCCTCGGTCAGCAGCTGCCCGGAGACATAGAAGGCCACGCTGTCCGGGCCGTGCTCGCGGATCGTCTCGGCGAACACCCCGGCGGCGTGCTCCAGGGCGCTGTCCCAGTCCACCCGGCTGCGCGCCAGCTGCTTGCCCAGGCGCAGCTCGGGATGCAGCGCGCGGGCGGCCAGGTCGCCGGTCAGGTGCAGGCTGGAACCCTTGCTGCACAGGCGCCCGAGGTTGGCCGGGTGGTCCGGGTCGCCGCGCACGCCGAGGATGCGCTCGCCGTCGTGCTCGATCAGGACGCCGCAACCCACGCCGCAATAGCAGCAGGTGCTGGCGGTGACTTGGCGTTCGCTCATGGGGCTCTCCCGTGTCGCGGCCGCCTCAGGCGCAGGCGGCCAGGTCTTTCAGGGCCAGCAGCACGCGGCCGTTCTCCACCTTCACCGGGTGGCGGTGGGCGCAGCCGACGTCCGGGGCCACGGCGTTGCCGCTGTCCAGCTCGATCTGCCAGTTGTGCAGCGGGCAGGCCACCCGCTTGCCGAAGATCAGGCCCTGGGACAGCGGCCCGCCCTTGTGCGGGCAGCGGTCGTCGAGGGCGAAGACTTCGTCGTCGGCGGTGCGGAACAGGGCGATGTCGCCACGGGGCGCGGCGATCACGCGCGAGCCCAGCGGCTGGATGTCTTCCAGGGCGCAGATGTCTTGCCAGTTCATGGTGTGTTCTCCCAGGCCGGTCAGGCGCTTTCCAGTTGCACGAGCGGGATGCGTTCGAATTCCTGTTTCAGCCGTGGCTGCTCGATGCGCTGTTGCCACGGGTCCTGCTCCAGCGACAGGGCGTACTGCAGGCGCGCGTTGAGCGCCTTGCGGTTCTCCGCATCCTCCAGCACGGCCTTCTTGATGTGCTCCATGCCCACGCGCTGCAGGTAGTGCACGGTGCGCTCCAGGTAGAAGGCTTCCTCGCGGTACAGCTGGAGGAAGGCGCCGCTGTACTCGCGCACCTCGTCCGAGGTCTTGAGCTTGACGAAGAACTCCGCCACCTCGGTCTTGATGCCGCCGTTGCCGCCGATATACAGCTCCCAGCCGGAGTCGACGCCGATGATGCCGATGTCCTTGATGCCGGCCTCGGCGCAGTTGCGCGGGCAGCCGGAGACGGCGAGCTTGACCTTGTGCGGCGACCACATGTTGAACAGGTCGTGCTCCAGGTCGATGCCCAGCTGCGTCGAGTTCTGCGTGCCGAAGCGGCAGAACTCGCTGCCCACGCAGGTCTTCACGGTGCGGATGGACTTGCCGTAGGCGTGCCCGGAGGGCATGTCGAGGTCCTTCCAGATCGCCGGCAGGTCTTCCTTCTTCACCCCCAGCAGGTCGATGCGCTGGCCGCCGGTGACCTTGACCATGGGCACCTGGTACTTGTCGGCGACGTCGGCGATGCGCCGCAGCTCGGCCGGGTTGGTCACGCCGCCCCACATGCGCGGCACCACCGAGTAGGTGCCGTCCTTCTGGATGTTGGCGTGGGCGCGTTCGTTGATCAGGCGCGACTGCGCGTCGTCCTTCGCCTCGCCCGGCCAGGTGGAGATCAGGTAGTAGTTCAGCGCCGGGCGGCAGGTGGCGCAGCCGTTGGGCGTGCTCCAGTCCATGAAGCGCATGGCCTCGGCCATGGAGGTCAGGTGGTGTTCGCGGATGGCCTTGCGCACCTGGCCGTGGTTGAGTTCGCTGCAGCCGCAGATGGCCTTCTCGCTCTTGGGCTTGACGTCCGCCGCGCCGCCCACGGTGCTGATCAGGATCTGCTCCACTAGGCCGGCGCAGGAGCCGCAGCTGCTGGCCGCCTTGGTGTGCTTCTTCACCTCGTCGACGCTGAACAGGCCGTTCTCCTGGATGGCTTTGACTATGGTGCCCTTGCACACGCCGTTGCAGCCGCACACCTCGGCGCTGTCGGGCATGCTCGCGGCGCTGCTCTGGCCCTGGTGGCCGGCGTCGCCCAGGCTGCTTTCGCCGAACATCAGGTGGTCGCGAATCTGCGCCACGTTGTGGTTCTCGCGGATCTGCCGGAAGTACCAGCCGCCGTCGGCGGTGTCGCCGTACAGGCAGGCGCCGACCAGGACGTCGTCCTTGATCACCAGTTTCTTGTAGACGCCGCCGATGGGGTCGGAGAGGGTGATGGTCTCGGTGCCTTCGCCGCCCATGAAGTCGCCGGCGGAGAACAGGTCGATGCCGGTGACCTTGAGCTTGGTCGAGACCACCGAGCCCTTGTAGCTGGCGAAGCCGAACTGGGCCAGGTGGTTGGCGCAGACCTTGGCCTGCTCGAACAGCGGCGCCACCAGGCCGTAGGCGATGCCGCGGTGGCTGGCGCACTCGCCGATGGCGTAGATGCGCGGGTCGTAGGTCTGCAGGGTGTCGTTGACCAGGATGCCGCGGTTGCAGGGGATGCCGGATTTTTCCGCCAGCTCGGTGTTGGGGCGGATGCCGGCGGCCATCACCACCAGGTCGGCGGCCACCACGTCGCCGTCCTTGAACTGCACGGCGCAGACGCGGCCGTCGCCGTTGTCCACCAGCTCGTCGGTGACGGTGTTCAGGCGGAAGCGGATGCCGCGCGCCTCCAGGGCCGATTGCAGCAGCTTGCCGGCGGTGCGGTCGAGCTGGCGCTCCAGCAGCCAGTCGGCGAGGTGCACCACGGTGACGTCCATGCCGCGCTGCTTGAGGCCGTTGGCCGCTTCCAGGCCGAGCAGGCCGCCGCCGATGACCACCGCGTGGCTGTGGCTTTTCGCGGTGTCGATCATGGCCTGGGTGTCGGCGATGTCGCGGTAGCCGATCACGCCCTCCAGGCGGTTGCCCGGCACCGGCAGGATGAAGGGGTTGGAGCCGGTGGCGATGACCAGGCGGTCGTACTCGGCCTCGCTGCCGTCGGCGGCGTAGACCTTGCGCAGGCGGCGGTCGATCTTCACCACCTTGCGGTCGAGCAGCAGGCGGATGCCGTTGTCGGCGTACCAGTTGAGGTCGTTGAGGACGATGTCCTCGAAGGTCTGCTCCCCGGCCAGCACCGGCGAGAGCAGGATGCGGTTGTAGTTGGGGTGGGGCTCGGCGCCGAACACGGTGATCTCGTAGAGGTCCGGGGCGATCTTCAGCAGTTCCTCGAGGGTGCGGATGCCGGCCATGCCGTTGCCGATCAGGACGAGCTTGAGCTTCTTCATGCAAGGGCTCCTGGTATCACGGAAAACAAAAAAGGCGTCCCGCCGGTTGCCCGGCGAGGACGCCTTTGTCCAAGTCCCGATCGATCGGGAAGTGCGAGCCTCTTCGTTGAGGGACGCGCTTTTGTAGATTGTTGCCAGTGCTCTTGCAGGTGCCGTGCCAGGTCGTCGGAGCGCGGATTCAGCGGGGTTTCGCGGTGCTGCCGGGGTTTTCCTGCACCGTGATGAGGCGGGCGGGTTCGAACTGGTGCGCGCTCAGTGGCGCAGCAGCCAGGCCAGCAACGCCAGGTTGAGCAGCAGCGAGGCCAGCGCCAGGCCGCGCCAGAAGCGCAGCGGCTCGCGTTCCAGCAGCGGCCGCGGGCGGCTGGCCAGGCCGGCCTGGCGTTCGCCCTGTTCCAGCGCCAGCAGGGCTTGCTCGGCGGTCTCGAAGCGTTGCGCCGGGTCGGCGGCCACGGCGCGCAGCAGCCAGGCGTCGAGCCAGGCCGGCAGGTCGGGGCGGTAGCGGCTGGCCGGCGTCGGGCTGCCGAAGCGCGGGTGCTGGAAGGCTTCGATTTCGCCGTAGGGGTAGCGCTCGCAGAGCAGGCGGTAGAGGGTGACGCCGGCGGCGTAGAGGTCCTGGCGCGGCTCCGGGGCGGCGCTCTGGAAGCTTTCCGGGGCCAGGTAGGAGGGCGTGCCGGGCAACTGGTGGGCTTCGTCGCCGGACAGGCCCGGGCAGTAGGCCAGGCCGAAGTCCAGCAGGCGCAGCTCGCCGTCCTCGCCCAGGTGCAGGTTCTCCGGCTTGACGTCGCGGTGCAGGATGTTGCGCCGATGCAACTGGCCGAGGGCATGCAACAGGCGTGGCGCCAGGGATTGCCATTGGGCCAGCGGCAGGGGCCCCTGGCGCTGGCGTTCGGCCAGGGTCTGCCCGGGGTATTCGCGCATCACGTAGTACAGGTGCTGACGCTGCGGCAGGCCGTGCAGCTCGGGGAAGTGGCGGCCCTGCACGCGGCGCAGGAACCATTCCTCCAGCAGCAGGGCCTGGCTGGCCCGTGGTTCGTCGTGCAGTGCAGGCGGCAGCGTCTTCAGCAGCCAGGGGCGTTGCTGGGCGTCGCGCACGCGGTAGATCAGCGATTGCCGCGACTGCGCCAGGCGGCCTTCGACCTGCCAGCCCTCGAACATCTGGCCTTGGCGCAGTTCCGGCGGCAGCGGCCAGTGCTCCAGCTGCGCCAGGGTGTCGCCCAGGCCGCTGGCGGGCAGGGCGTCGATGCGCACCAGCAGGGCGCTGGCGTTGTCCTGGCTGCCGGCCAGGTGCGCGGCCTTGACCAGGGCTTCGGCGGCGCCCCGCGGTTCGCGGGCGTCGGCAAGGATGCGGCGGATGCCGGCATCGCCCAGGGTGGCCCAGACGCCGTCGCTGGCCAGCAGGAAGCTCTCGCCCTCCTGCAGCTCGCCGTCGCGGTAGTCCACCACCAGGTGCTGGTCCAGGCCCAGGGCGCGCTTGAGCACGTGCTGCATGCCCGGCTGTTCCCAGACGTGGTCCTGGGTCAGGCATTCCAGATCGCCGTCGCGCCAGCGGTACAGGCGGCAGTCGCCGACGTGGGCGAGGGTGAAGCGCCGGCCGCGCAGGACCAGCGCGGTGAGGGTGGTGAGCAGCGGCTGGCCGCCGCCGTTGGCCTGCAGCCAGCGGTTCTGCGAGAGCAGCAGGCGGTCCAGGGCCTGGGCGATGGCCCAGGTCTCCGGGGTGGCGTAGTAGTCGCTGGCCAGCGCCTGCACGGTCAGGCACGCGGCCAGGCCGCCGTCGGCGCACTGGCTGACGCCGTCGGCCAGGGCGAACAGGTGGCCCTTGCTGGCGGCCAGGTCGGCGGGCGGGGTGACCACCCGCAGGGCATCCTGGTTTTCCGTGCGCGGGCCGGTGGCGCTGGCCTGGGCGATGGTCAGTTGCAAAGTCATGGGGGTTGCGTGCTCTTCGTAGGAGCGAGCTTGCTCGCGAAGGGGGTTGATTCCCGATCTGCCGTAATAATCGTGGACAGAGTCCGCTCCTACACCTTCCGGCAACGTCCCGTAGGATGGTGTTGAGCGAAGCGATACCCATCGCCATGACAGCATGGGTATCGCAAGCTCAACCCATCCTACGAAAGCCCCCCGGTGCAGTCGGCAAGACAGTCGCTCCTAGGTTCCAGGGAAGCACGGGCGTAGGAGCGGACTCCGTCCGCGATCGGATTCAGCGACCGCGTCGACCGCCCCTGTCAAACCCGCGCCGCAGTCACCGCAGCACTGCCCCAGGTAGTACGCCAGCGCCGCTTCACCCCATGCAGGCCGAACCAGGCCAGCACGCCGAGAGCGGCGAACAGCCACAGGCCCAACTGGTAGTCGCCGCTGGCCTGCTTGATGGCGCCCAGGCCCGCGGTCAGGCAGAAGCCGCCGATGCCGCCGGCCATGCCGATCAGCCCGGTCATCACCCCGATGCTCTGGCGGAAGCGCTGCGGCACCAGCTGGAACACCGCGCCGTTGCCGGCGCCCAGGCTGAGCATGGCGGCCACGAACAGGCCCAGGGCGGCCACCGCGTTGGGCAGGTGGAAGCCGACCGCGGCGATGCACACCGAGGCCACCGTGTACATCGCCAGCAGGCTGCGGATGCCGCCGATGCGGTCGGCCAGGGCGCCGCCCAGCGGGCGCATCAGGCTGCCGGCGAAGACGCAGGCGGCGGTGTAGTAGCCGGCGGTGACCGGGTCCAGGCCGTACTGGTCGTGGAAGTAGCCGGGCAGGGTGGCGGCCAGGCCGAGGAAGCCGCCGAAGGTCACGCTGTAGAAGAACATGAACCACCAGCTGTCGCGGTCGCCCAGGGCCTTGAGGTAGTCGCCCAGGGATTTCGGCGCCGGCCGCTCGGGGGCGTTGCGGGCGAGCAGGGCGAATACCGCCAGGGTCAGCAGCAGCGGGATCAGGGCGAAGCCGAAGACGTTCTGCCAGCCAAAGGCCGCCGCCAGCACCGGGGCGAACAGGGCGGCGAACACGGTGCCGGAATTGCCCGCGCCGGCGATGCCCATGGCCTTGCCCTGGTGCTGCGGCGGGTACCACTGCGAGGCCAGCGGCAGGGCCACGGCGAAGGAGGCGCCGGCCATGCCCAGCAGCACGCCGAACAACAGCGCCTGCTCCAGGTTGTGGATGCCCAGGCTCCAGGCCCCGGCGAGGCTGGCGATGACGATCACCTGGCCGAACAGGCCGGCGCGCTTGGGCGACCAGCGGTCGGCCAGCAGGCCCATGACGAAGCGCAGCAGCGCGCCGGAGAGGATCGGCGTTGCGACCATCAGGGCGCGCTGCTGGGTGGTCAGCTGCAGGTCGGCGGCGATCTGCACGGCCAGCGGGCCGAGCAGGTACCAGACCATGAAGCTCAGGTCGAAGTAGAGGAAGGCGGCGAACAGCGTCGGCGCGTGGCCGGCTTTCCAGAAGCTGGTGTTCATGGAGGGTACCTCGTCAGCAACGGTAGAGGGGGTCGTGGCGCCGCCGTCAGCGGCGGTCGCGCGTCTCGTTCAGGTCCCGCACACCCCTGCGCCGGGGTGAAACGAAAAAGGCGCCGCTCCGCGCGCTACCCCAGGGGGCAGGTGCGGATGCGACGCCTTTGTCGTGTGAATGGGGGATCGCCGTTGATCGCCACCGCAGGTGCCACAGCAAGGGCCGGGCCAACCGCGCAGGTGACGTGGAATCGGCTACCTGGCCGGCGAAACCGGCCCATGGGCGAACCAGAAAGGGGCGCCGGGGCGGGCCCGGTGCCCGCCGATGGGGCGCTTCAGTCCACCCGGTTGACCGCCGGGAAGGCCGCCTTCATGGCCTCGGGCATGGGCACCACCTTGCGCTGGCGGTAGTCGAAGAACACGAAGCCGGATTTGGCCATGGCCACCAGGGTGGCGTCGGCCGGGCGGGTGATGCGGAAGATGATGTCGCCGCCGTACCTGTTGAAGTCCATCACGCCCACCTCGAACAGCAGGCGGTCGCGGGCGTGGGCCTCGGCGCGGTAGGTGGTGGCCAGGTCGGTGACGATGATGCCGACGCCGTCCGCGCCGACGCCCTCGCTGATGCCGAAGTCGAACAGGAAGCGCGCGCGGGCCTCGGAGATCATCGAGATCATGGAGTCGTTGCCCAGGTGGCGGGCGCCGTTGATGTCGGTGACGCGGACGGTCAGCTGGGTCTGGTAGCAGAACAGTTCCTCGGGGAACTGCAGGTCGAGGCGGGCCATGGGTACCTTGCGCGAAGCGGTGGATGAGGGGGCCGATTCTAGGCCCTGGCGGCCCGCCCGGGCAGCCTGCCGGTGGGCGATTTCAGCGGTGGGCGATGTTGATGTGGTAGAAGGTCACCCGCGCGCCCTCGTCGTTGGGGCCGTAGTTGTCGGCGATGTAGGCGCCGGCCTTGAAGTACAGCAACTGTTTCGACCAGGTGCTGCTGAGCGCCTTGCTGTAGTAGTTCTCCGCGCCGTCGGCGCTGCGCGCGCGGATGCCCAGGTTGCCCGAGGAGGTGACGCGCAGGCTGTAGGTGACGCGCTCGCCCAGCTGCACGCCGTTGAGCAGGGGCACGTTGACCACCGCGGAGTCGTCGGGGTGGTTGCGCACCAGGGCCTCGATGCGCCCGCTCTCCTGGCCGGGGATGTAGTGGTACTGCAGCTTGACCAGCGGCTCGCCGTCGTTGCTGTAGGGCGACTTGCTGTGGATCTGGCCGATGATCACCTTGTTCTTCGACGGCACCTGTTCCACCGTCAGGGTGGCGCGCAGCTCGTTGTCGGCGGCGCGGTAGTACCAGTTGTAGATGGAGCCGTCGGGCAGCGTCTCGCGCAGTTCGCTGCGCGGGAACACGCTGTCGGAGGTGTGCGAGCCGGTGACCGGCACCCAGAAGGTCATCCGTGCGCTGTTGCGGGTGAAGAAGTGGCTCTGGTAGCCGCGGGCGATCTGCTGGGTGGTGACCTCGGTGGGCCTGGGGTCGGTGGGAACGCTGAGGTTCCAGGTACTGATGTCGAGCATGGGTGCCTCTGCTGGGCCGGCGTGCCGGCGCTGACGGGTGGGCGTCCGGGGGCCTGGCCAGGCGCGCCCACTGCGGGCTTCCGCGCAGGCGGCGGAAGCGGGTCCTGGCCCCGCCATGGCGGCGGGGCGGCGGCAGCATAGGCCGCTTCGCTCGCGGGCTGGGCCAGCAGTGGCGCTGGCGCGATGATCGCGCGGTGCCGCCGCTGGCCACTGGCCGCGGCTCAGTGGCCCAGCATCTCGTGCATCGCGATGATCTGCTCGGCGACCTGCACCAGCTTCTGCTGGCGGCTCATGGCCTGGCGGCGCATCAGGGTGTAGGCCTCTTCCTCGGGGCAGCCCTTCATCTTCATCAGCAGCCCCTTGGCCAGTTCGATGCGCTTGCGTTCCACCAGTTGCTGCTCGCGGGCCTGCAGCTGGGCGCGCAGGGCCTGGTCGCTCTCGAAGCGGGCCATGGCCACTTCGAGGATCGGCTGCAGGCGCTCGGCCTGGATGCCTTCGACGATGTAGGCGCTGACCCCCGAGCGGATGGCCTGGCGCATCACCTGGGGGTCGTGCTCGTCGGTGAACAGGACGATGGGGCGGGGCTGGTCGCGGCTCACCAGCACCACCTGCTCCAGCACGTCGCGGCCGGGCGAGGCGCTGTCGATGAGGATCACGTCCGGGTGCAGGGCCTGGACCCGCGCCGGCAGGTCGACGCTCAGGCCGGATTCGTCGAGCACTTCGAAACCGGCCTCGACCAGTGCGGCGCGCAGGCGCCCGACCTTGCTGGCGGTGTCGTTGATCAGCAGGATGCGCAGCATCTTCGCAGCTCCCTCAGGCGTCGTTCAGGGCGTGCAGGGCGAAGCCGCGGGCGTAGCCGGCGGGGTCCGTGCCATCCCAGGGCTTGCCGTCGAGCAGCGTCGAACTGCGCAGGCCGCGCTCGTCCACGGCGATGCCCTGGGCCTGGGCGGCTTCGCGGTACAGCGCCTGCTGCTGCACCTGCCCGGCGATGGCGAGGTAGTCCGGCTCACCGCGCAGCAGGCCCCAGCGGCGGAACTGGGTGATGAACCACAGGCCGTCGGACAGCCAGGGCTGGTTGGCCCGCCCGGCGTCGTGGAAGCGCAGCGGGTGGGCGTCCTTCCAGGCGTGGCCGAGGCCGTCCTGGTAGTGGCCGAGCAGGCGCGGCTCGATGCTCGACAGGGGCGCGTCGAGGTAGTCGCTGCCGCTGATCAGTTGGGCGGTGCCGCGCAGGTTCGCCTCGCTGGCCTCGATGAAGCGGCTGGCGTCGAGCAGGGCCATGACCAGGGCACGGGCGGCGTTGGGGCATTCCTCGACGAAGGCACGGGTGGCGCCGAGGACCTTTTCCGGGTGGTCCGGCCAGATGGACTGGCTGGTGGCGACGGTGAAGCCCATGCCTTCGTCGATGGCCAGGGCGCCCCAGGGCCCGCCGGCGCAGAAGCCGTCGATGCGCCCGGCGCGCAGGTGCTCGACCATCTGCGCCGGCGGCACCACCAGGGTGTCGACGTCGCGCAGCGGGTGGATGCCCAGGCTGGCCAGCCAGTAGTAGAGCCACAGAGCGTGGGTGCCGGTGGGGAAGGTGTGCGCCAGGGTCAGCCGCGCGCCCTGGTCCAGGACCAGCCGGCGCAGGGCATCGGCGCTGGTCACGCCGTCGCGCTGCAGGGCGGCGGAGAGGTTGATCGCCTGGCCGTTCCGGCACAGGCCCATGAGCACCGCCATGTCGGTGGCCGGCACCCCGCCGATGCCCAGCTGCACGCCGTAGACCAGCCCGTACAGGCAGTGGGCGGCATCCAACTGGCCGCCGAGCAGGCCGTCGCGGAGCATGGCCCAGGAGCCCTGGCGGTGCAGGTTGAGCGTCAGCCCGTAGGGCTGGGCGAAGCCCTGGGTGGCCGCGACTATCAGCGAGGCGGCGTCGCTCAGGGCCATGAAGCCCAGGTCGAGCACGCTCTTTTCTGGTGCATCGGAGCCCGCGACCCAGGCCAGTGGGTGTAGTTCGGCGGTCATGTCGGTCATCGCTACCTCGGGGCAAAAAGGCGCCGCTTCGCCCCGCGCCAGGCGGGCGGGCGAAGGAACGCCGATGTCGGTGGACGACCCGCCGTTGGGCCGTGCCGCAGAAGCTCTAGCAAGGGCAGTGCCAGGGGCAAGGACAGCGCCAGGCGATCGCCAGGGCATAAAGAAGCCCCGCCGGACGGCGGGGCTGGGAGGCAGGGAGCAATCCTCGAGAGGCTACAACTGGCACGGGCCCGGCCGCGGATGCCGGCGGGGCCTGTCTTTCACCTTAGTCACCCGGCCGTGGAGCGCAATGTTCAATAGGTACTAGGCCCAAAGTCCTGGATGGCACCTGGCCACGCCTCTTCGCGGGGCGTGGCGGTGGCCGCTCAGCGCGCCTGGATCTGCTCTATCCACGGCTCCAGGCGTTGGCCGAAGGCCACCTCGGCGCCGAAGGGCTGCGGCTGCTCCTGGGCCGCGCGCTGTTCGGCGCGCGGGGCCAGGCCCTCCAGTTCGTCGTGCCAGCGCTGCGGCACGTTGAGCGCGCGCACGCCCTCGGTGCTGGCGCTGCCACCCAGGGCCCAGGCGCGGTTGCGGTACAGCGAGATGGGCCGTACCTGGCCGTGGACGATGGCGTAGTGCTGGCGGTCCGGGTACTGCTGGCGCAGGGCCTGCAGGTCGGTGCCGGCGTCGGCCAGGAACAGCCGGCTGGCGCGCTGTTCCTCGTTGTCCAGGGCGCTGCGCTGGAAGTCGCGCTCGCTCTTCAGGTGCACGTCGTCGGGGCTTGCGGCCAGGCGTTTTTCCGCCTGGGCCAGGCGCTCGCGGGCCAGGGCCAGCTCGCGCTGGTACAGCGGGCCGTCCAGTTCCAGCACCAGCAGGGCGTCGCGGGCCTGCTGGCGGTCGAAGGCCAGGGCGCTGTCGCGGTCGACCTTGTCCGGCACCCGGAAGCCCAGCGCGCGCATGGTCTCCAGCGGGATGCGCGGGGCCCAGGCGGCATTGGCCTCGTCGCCGGGGATGCGCCACAGCAGGCGCAGGCTCACGCCGCTGTTCTCGCGGTGCCAGTCGCTGTTGCGCTGCAGCTCGCGCTCGCTGAGGCTCAGGCGGCTGTCCGGCTCGCCGCTGCGGTTCCAGGCCGCGGCGCCAAGGGCGGCGGCGTTGCTCAGCAGGATCAGGCCCAGCCCCAGCAGCAGGCCGTGGTTGCGGGTGATGTTCATCACAGGCGTCCTCCCAGCAGGCCGTGGGCGTTGCGCAGGTAGCGCAGGAACAGCAGGATCAGCACCGCCGCCACGCCCAGGGCGAGGAAGAACAGGTACTTGGGCAGCACCTCCCACCACCAGTCGTAGAACTTGGTGAAGAGGAAGATGACGAAGAACGCCAGCCCCGTGTTGACCACCTCCGGCCACTCGCGGTGCGCGCCCAGCCAGATGGCCGCGGCGGCGCAGACGAAGCCGAGCACCTGGTACAGCCCCTCGATGCGGTGCGGGGCGAAGGGCAGGTAGCTGCCGTTGCCCCAGTTGGCCAGCACCAGCATGGGCACGAACAGCGCCAGCAGGCCGAACACCCGGTACAGCGCGGCGAAGCCGTCGAAGCGGCGCTGCTCGAATACCAGCGGCACTAGGAACACCAGCACGGCGGCGGGGAAGAAGTTCTCCGGGCGCTCGCCCGCGTCCAGCCAGTAGACGCCGCCCCAGGTGCCGAAGCGCGCGGCGACGAAGCCCATCAGGCAGAGTAGCCCGGCGCCCAGCAGCAGCCGCGCGTCGCACAGGTAGGCCAGCAGCAGGGCGTAGGCCGCCCAGGGCAGCAGGGCGCGCTCGGACGGGGTGATGTTGAAGATCTGCCCGAGCATGCTGATGTTCAGCACCAGCGCGGCGAAGGCCAGCATGGCCGCCAGCTTGGCGAAGTAGCCGGAAGCGTCGCGGCGTTGCAGCCAGAAGGTGGCCAGCAGGGTGATCGCCGAGGCGCCGACGAGGATGCCCACCTGCACGGCTTCGCCGAACAGGCCCCAGAACTGGTAGAAGAGGAAGAACAGGCTGGCGGCCAGGGCCAGCGCGCCGAGGAAGGAGGCGATGCGCATGCCCAGGGACAGGCGGCTGTCCTGGCTGTCGCGGTCGATGTCGAACTGCTCGCGGTATTCGTCCAGCAGGCGCAGGTGGTGCGCCTGCAGGCCCTCGCGCTGGGCCGCGTCCAGGCTCAGCGCGCCTTCCTCGCCCAGGCGCTGCAGCTCGCGGGTGAAGGCGTGGATGTCATCGACGCGCTGCTGGGCGTCGTGATGGCTGAGCGTGGGCATGGCGCACCTCGTAGGAGCAACTGTCTTGCCGACTTCACCGAAGCGCTTTTCGTAGGATGGGTTGAGCGAAGCGATACCCATCATCACGGCAGCATGGGTTTCGCAGGCTCAACCTATCCTACGAGTGCGTTCATCCCGTGGAGTAGGGCCGGTCATCTTTCCACTCTAGCGACTCCCGCAGCGGCTCTCCACTGCGGCGCTCAGCCGCGGCCGGGCCGGGCGCGCCAGTCGAAAGTCGGTGTCGGCCGGCGCGCGGCCCGCGGCAGACTGCGCGGACCATCCACCCCATCGGAGTCGCCCATGTCGCACCTGCTGTCCTTCGCCAAGGGCGCGCTGGCCATGTTCTGGCTGGCCGCCGCGGTCAACCTGCTATACCCGTTCGGCGAGCTGTACCGCCCGCTGCTGTTGCTCTCGGTCGTGCTGTTGGCGCTGCACGCCGGCGAGGTGCTGCTGCTGGGCCGGCGCCTGAAGGCGCGCCGGCAACCCTGGCTGGAACGCCTGCAGGTACTGTTCTTCGGCGTGCTGCACCTGCCCGCGCTGCGGGTAAATCCGTGATTTACATAAGCTTTACCCTGTAGCTGGGCACCGCCGACGGGGTGCCGGGTCTGATCCTACAAGCCGCTGATTCGAAGCGGATGCCGATCAGGAGTTAGCCATGCGTCGCCTTCTCGTTGCCCTGCTGTTGTTCCTGCCGCTGTCCGGCTGCGTGGTCTACGAACACGACCACGGCGGCTGGCGCGGCGGCCATCGCTACTACGCGCCTCCGCCGCCGCCGGTGCGCTACGCCCCGGCCCCCGGCTACTACTGGCATCGCTGATGCCCCTGCTGACGGCACCTTCGGGTGCCGTCAGTCGTTCTGCGCCGGGCCTTCGATGGGCCGACCGTCGACCTGCAGCAACAGCTCGACGAATGCCTGCGCCGCCGGCGACAGGCTGCGGCTGGCGTGGCGCACCAGGCCGTAGGCCGAGCCGCGCAGCGCGGCGTCGCCGGCCTGGCGCGGCCAGGGCAGGGTGGCCAGGCGCCCGGCGGCGACGTCGGCGGCCACCACGTCGGCCACCGCCAGGCACAGCACGTCGCTGCCGCGCACCAGTTCCTTGAGCATCAGCACGTCGTCGCACTGCACGTCCAGCGGTTGCTCGCGGCCCAGGCTGCGGGCCAGGCGCTGGTGGGCGTCGCGCGGCAGGCGCGGGCCTGCCAGCGGGTAGTCGCGCAGGTCGTCGATGGCCAGGCGCCCGCGCGCCAGCAGCGGGTGGCCGGGGCGGCAGAACAGCAGGCTGTCGTGCTCGCTCAGCGGCTGGATGTCCAGGCGCGGGTCGCCCTGCAGTTCGCGGCAGTCGGCGACGAACAGTTCCAACTCGTCGTCCAGCAGGCGCCGGTGCAGCAGCTGCCAGTTCTCGATGGCCAGCGCCACGCTGACCCGCGGGTGGGCCCGGCTGAAGGCCGCGAGGGTCTGCGGCAGCAGGCGCGCAGCGGGGAAGGGGCCGGCGCCCAGGCGCAGTTCGCCGGCCTCCAGGTTGCCCAGCTGGCTCACCGCGTTGTCCAGCGCGCGGCTGCCGGCCAGCAGGCGGCGGGCGTGTTCCAGCACCAGCCGGCCGTGGGCTGTCAGGCTGATGCCGCGCGGGTTGCGGTCCAGCAGGCGGCAGTCGAGCTGGCTTTCCAGGGCCTGGATGCTGCGCGAGAGCGCCGGCTGGCTGAGGTTCACCGCTTCGGCGGCGCGGGCGAAGTGGCCGTGTTCGGCGAGGGCGACGAAATGGCGGAGCTGGCGCAGGTCGGTCATGCTTGGCTTGCATCAGTATTGGTAAAGGAATGCATTGGAATTATTGCCATGCCTGCCGGCATAGTGCCAGGCATTCCCATAACAAGAACCGGAGTTTTCCATGCTGCGCCTTTCCGCCGCCGTCCTGCTGGCCGGCCTGTCGCCCGTGCTGCTCGCCGCCGACGACCCCGCCGATGCGCCCAAGCCGCCCAGCGCCTTCACCGTGGCCCTGCAGCAGAAGGTGCGCGAGGCGCTGCCGTTCAACGACCGCGCCGACTTCGCGCGGGTCGAGCAGGGCCTGATCAAGCGCCCGGAGCAGTTGGTGATCCGTAACGAGGACGGCAGCGTGGCCTGGCAACTGGGCGGCTTCGGCTTCCTCGATGCAGGCCAGGACATCGACAGCATCAACCCCAGCCTGCAGCGCCAGGCCCTGCTCAACCTCAAGTACGGGCTGTACAAGGTCGCCGACGGCATCTACCAGGTGCGCGGCTTCGACCTGGCCAACATCACCTTCGTCCAGGGCGACAGCGGCTGGATCATCATCGACACCCTGACCACCCCGGCCACTTCCAGGGCGGCCTACGCCCTGGTCAGCCAGGAGCTGGGGCAGAAGCCGATCAAGGCGATCATCTACAGCCACGCCCACGTCGACCACTTCGGCGGGGTGAAGGGCCTGGTGAGCCAGGAACAGGTGGACAAGGGCGAGGTGCAGATCATCGCGCCCAAGGGCTTCATGGAGTCGGCGATCAAGGAGAACGTGCTGGCCGGCAACGCCATGCTGCGCCGCGCCACCTACCAGTACGGCACCGAGTTGCCCCAGGGCCCGCGCGGGCTGGTGGACATGGCCATCGGCAAGGCCGTCGCCCACGGGCCGATGAGCCTGATCGCGCCGACCCGGCTGGTCGAGAAGGACGACGAGCAGCTGCGCATCGATGGCGTCGACTTCGTCTTCCAGAACACCCCCGGCACCGAGTCGCCCTCGGAGATGAACGTCTGGCTGCCGAAGCAGAAGGCCCTGCTGATGGCCGAGAACGTCACCGGCACCCTGCACAACCTCTACACCCTGCGCGGCGCCGAGACCCGCGATGCGCTGGGCTGGAGCAAGTACATCAACGAGGCGCTGCACCGCTACGGCAACCAGGCCGAGGTGATGTTCGCCGTGCACAACTGGCCGCGCTGGGGGCATGAGGACATCGTCCGCACCCTGGAGAAGCAGCGCGACCTCTACGGCTACCTCAACGACCAGAGTCTGCACCTGGCCAACCAGGGCGTGACCATCAACCAGATCCACGAGCGCTTCCAACTGCCGCCGGAGCTGGCCAACGAGTGGTACAACCGCGGCTACCACGGCTCGGTCAGCCACAACGTGCGCGCGGTGGTGAACAAGTACCTGGGCTACTACGACGGCAACCCGGCCACCCTCAACCCGCTGGCGCCGGAGGATTCGGCGAAGAAGTACGTGGCGTTCATGGGCGGCGCCGAGCACGTGCTGCAGATGGCGCAGAAGTCCTTCGACCAGGGCGAGTACCGCTGGGTGGTGGAGGTGGTCAACAAGCTGGTCTTCGCCGAGCCGGACAACCAGGCCGCCCGCCGCCTGCAGGCCGACGCCCTGGAGCAGTTGGGCTACCAGGCGGAGAACGCCGGCTGGCGCAACAGCTACCTGGCCGCGGCGGACGAGCTGCGCCACGGTGTGCCGCGCGACCTGCCGTCGCTGAAGACCTCCAGCGCCGATGCCCTGGCCGCCATGGACACCGGCCTGCTGTTCGACTACCTGGGCGTGCGCCTGAACGCCGGCGAGGCCGAGGGCGAGGACTTCGCCATCAACCTGGTGCTGCCGGACATCGGCCAGGAATACCTGCTGGAGCTGAAGAACTCGCACCTGAACAACATCCGCGGCGTGCACAGCGAGGACGCCGGGCAGACGGTGACCATCGACCGCGCCGACCTCAACCGCCTGCTGCTCAAGGAGGCCAACCCGGTGGTGCTGATCGCCCAGGGCAAGCTGAGGAGCTCGGGCAACCCGCTGTTGCTGGCCAAGCTGTTCGGGATGCTGGATGACTTCGAGTTCTGGTTCGATATCGCCACGCCGGGGAAGCGGGAGGGGTGATGCGGGAAGACGTACCCTCGTAGGATGGGTTGAGCGAAGCGATACCCATCACCAGGGTCCGATGGGTATCGCAAGCTCAACCCATCCTACGCAGAGCATCGCGGCGCAGGCGGCGGGCCAGTTGTTCACTCCCGAAAGAGCGCCCTCTCCCCAGCCCTCTCCCGCAAGCGGGAGAGGGGGCCGTTCGGAGTGGGGGATAGTTCAGCGTCAGCCGGCGAGTTCGCAGGGCGGATAACCGTTCGCGGTTACCCGCCGCATTTCGGCGCCCCTACAAGCACGGCATTTCCCCGTAGGAGCGGACCTTGTCCGCGATGGTCGGAACCACCGGCGCGATTCGCGGATAAGATCCGCTCCTACGCCGCCCCACCCGCGGTGTTCCCTTGTAGGAGCGCGCCCTGCGCGCGATATCACGGGCAGGGCCCGCTCCTACAATGTTCCGTTCAATAGGCCACGGTGAAGCGCTGGCGGTGGTGGGCGGGGCGTTCCGCTTCGTCGAGCATGGCCACGGCCAGGTCGGGGAGGGAGATGCGGCTTTCGCCTTTGGCGTCGAACAGCACCTGGTCGCCGCCGATGCGGAAGCTGCCGGTGCGCTGTTCGCCTTCCAGGAGCATGGCCGGGCTGAGGAAGGCCCAGTCCAGGGCCTTTTCGCCGCGCAGCTGTTCGAGGGCGTCGGCGGCGCCCAGGGCGCCCTGTTTCCAGGCTTCGGGGAATTCCGGGCTGTCCACCAGGCGCTGGCCGGGGGCGATTTCCAGGCTGCCGGCGCCGCCGAGCACCAGCAGGCGCTTCACCCCGGCGGCCTTGGCGCCGTCGAGGATGGCCTGGCTGCCGCGGGCGTGGGCGGCGCGGATGTCCGGGTTGCCCCAGCCGGCGTTGAAGGCGCTGATGACCACGTCATGGCCGGCCACCGCCTTGGCCACCTGCGCGGCGTCGTAGACGTCGGCGCGCACGACGGTGAGGCCGGCGCGGTTGGCCAGCCTGGCCGGGTCGCGGACCAGCGCCGTCACCAGCAGGCCGCGGCGCAGCGCTTCTTCCAGGAAATAATGGCCGACATGGCCGGTGGCACCGATCAGGGCGATTTTCATCGTTAAGCTCCAGGGCAAAGGCCGTAGCACGGCGGAATGGCGCCCATGATCGGCCACGCCCTGCGCGGGAAAAACCGGCCGGGCCGCCATGCACTCGTAAGCCGTGCTTCACAATCCCTGGTCGAACAGCTTCTGCACCACCGAGAAGTCCTTGTCGCCGAAGCCCTGCTTGAGCAGCAGGCGGTAGAGGCTGGTGGCCAGGCTGCCCAGCGGCGTGGCGTTGCCGGTGAGCTGCGCGGCCTCCTGGGCCAGGCCGAGGTCCTTGGCCATCAGCGCGCTGAGGAAGCCGCCCTCGTAGCCGCGCGAGGCCGGGGCGTTCTCCATCACCCCGGGCCAGGGGTTGTAGACCTCCAGCGCCCAGTTGCCGCCGGAGCTGCGCCGCATGATCTCGGACAACACGACCGGGTCCAGGCCGTTGGCCACGCCCAGGGCCAGGGATTCGGCGGTGCCGATCATGAGGATGGCCAGCAACTGGTTGTTGCACACCTTGGCCACCTGGCCGGCGCCGTCGCTGCCGGCGTGGAAGATGTTGCGGCCCATGGCGGAGAAGATCGGCCTGGCCTTCTCCAGCACCTGGGCGTCGCCGCCGACCATGAAGGTGAGGGTACCGGCGACGGCGCCGCCGACGCCGCCGGAGACCGGCGCGTCGAGCATGGGAATCCGGCGTTGCGCCGCCGCATGGTGGACCTTGCGCGCCGAGGCTGGGGCGATGGTGGAGCATTCCAGCACCAGGGTGCCGGGGGCGATGTGCTGCAGCAGGCCCTGCTCGCCGAGGTAGAGCCCCTCGACGTGCTGGCTGGCCGGCAGCATGGTGATCACCACGTCGACGCCGTCCACCGCGTCGTGCGCGCTGCGCGCGGCGCTGGCGCCCAGCGGCACCAGGCCGTCGACGGCGCTCTGCACCAGGTCGAAGACCCGCAGCAGGTAACCGGCCTTGAGCAGGTTGGCGGCCATGGGCGCGCCCATGTGGCCGAGGCCGATGAAGGCTATCTGTTTCATCCGCGTTCTCCTCTGGTTGCCAGGGGTGAACGCCACGAAGCACGTCTTTCACGGGGAGGGGGCGGGGCTACAGGTCCGCCAGCGGGTGCGCGCCCTCCCAGGTCGCCTCGAAATGCGCGTCCACCACTGCCTCAGGTATGGCAGCGATCTGTGGCCAGTGCCAGTGCGGCGTGTTGTCCTTGTCGATCAGCCGGGCGCGCACGCCCTCCGGGAATTCCGGGTGGCGGCAGCAGTTCAGGCTCATGGCGTATTCCATGCGGAACACCTCGGCGAGCGACGAATGGCGCGCGCGGCGGATTTGCTCCCAGACCAGCCGGGCGGTCAGCGGGCAGCCGCTGGCCAGGGTCCGCGCGGCCTTGGCCAGCAACGGATCGGCGTCGTTCTGCAGGGCGGCCAGGGCCTGCCAGGCGTCGTTGGCGTCGGCCACGTCGAGCAACTGGTCCAGGCGCTCGCGGCGCGGCAGCAGCTGGGCCTCGGGCAGTTCGCCGCGGGCCTCGTGCTCCAGCGCGCGGAGCAGGCTGTGCAACTGCACCTCGGGCTGTTCGCGCCAGTTCAGCTGGATCAGCCCGGTGATCAGATCCTCCTGCTGGTTGTCCAGCAGGAAGCGGTCGGCCAGGTCCAGGTCCAGCGCGTCGCGGGCGTTCATCTGGGTGGCGCCCAGGCCGAGGAACAGGCCCAGGCGCCCCGGCAGGCGGGCGAGGAACCAACTGGCGCCGACGTCCGGGTACAGGCCGATGCTCACCTCCGGCATGGCCAGGCGGCTGGACGGGGTGACGATGCGCACCCCGGCGCCCTGCATCAGGCCCATGCCGCCGCCCATCACGTAGCCGTGGGCCCAGCACAGCAGCGGCTTGCCGTAGCTGTGGATGAGGTGGTCGAGGCGGTATTCGTCGGCGAAGAAGCGCCGCGCCAGTTCCGGCACCTCGCCGGGGTGTTCGCGGCAGGCGTCGACCAGCTTGCGCACGTCGCCGCCGGCGCAGAAGGCCTTGGTGCCGGCGCCGCGCAGCAGCACGCAGGCGATGTGCGGGTCGTCGCGCCAGATCTGCAGGCGCTGCAGCAGCGCCTCGATCATCGGCAGGCTGAGGGCGTTGAGGCTCTTTTCCGCATCCAGGGTCGCTATGCCGATGCGGAAGCCGTGCAGGCCGTGGCGTTCCTCGAAAAGTACATTCATCGGGTCATCCTTACTTGTTGCGCCAGTTCGGTTCGCGTTTCTCCAGGAAGGCGTTGACGCCCTCGCGGGTGTCGTCGGCGTCGAACAGGTCGACGAAGCGCTCGCGCTCCTCCGGCAGCCAGGTGTTCGGGCCGCGCTCGCGGGCGCCCTGGATCAGCGGCTTGATGGTGCGCACCGCCACCGGGCTCTGCCGCGCCACCTTGGCCGCCAGCAGCAGGGCGGTGCCGCGGGCCTCGCCGCTGTCCACCACCTGCTCCACCAGGCCGATGCGCTGGGCGGTCTCGGCGTCCACCCGCTCGCCGCAGAGGATCATGCGCTTGGCCCAGCCTTCGCCGACCAGCCAGGCCAGCGCCTGGGTGCCGCCGGCGCACGGCAGCAGGCCCACCGCGGCCTCGGGCAGGGCCATCTGCGCGTGGCGCTCGGCGATGCGGATGTCGCAGGCCAGGGCGCATTCCAGGCCGCCGCCCATGGCGTAGCCGTTGATCGCGGCGATGGACACGCCGCGGAAGTCGCGCAGGGCCTCGAAGGCCTCGCCGAAGCGCCGGGCCATTTCCCGGGCGCGGGCCTTGTCGCCGTCGGCGAACATGTTCAGGTCGGCGCCGGCGGAGAAGAACTTCGGCCCCTGGCCGGTGATCACCAGGGCGTAGATGTCGTCGTCGCGGTTGAGGTGCTCGATGAGCTGGCGCAGGCCGATCAGCGAGTCGCGGTCCCAGGTGTTGGCCGGCGGGTGGTTGATGGTGACCAGCGCGGTGTGGCCGTGCTTCTCCACGGTGAGCTTGTGGGTCAGGTCGAAGTGGCCGGGCTTGTAGGGTTCGACGGCGGTGCTCATGGGGTTCTCCTTGGCAGGGCGCGGGCCGTGGCCGGCGCCGGGGTATGCGGGGACTCTAGGGGGCCCGGGCCCGGGCCCGGGCGTCCATGTCCGTTGCGTTCGGATTGGACCGCCCGGGCGGGCGTTTTTTCCATCTTTCTGCGCGGTGCTCGCTCCTCGTAGGATGGATTGAGCCTGCGTGTTGGGCAGGGTGATGGGTATCGCTTCGCTCAACCCATCCTACGGGGCTTCGTGCTTTCCGCTTTTCGCTTTTCGTAGGAGCGAGCTTGCTCGCGAACGATCGGGACGGGTTCGCGAGCAAGCTCGCTCCTACGAAGAGCCGCGCGGGCGCTACAGCAGGCGGTCGAGCATGCCGCCCTGGTCGAGCAGGCGGCGCGCGACTATCACCCGCATGATTTCGTTGGTGCCTTCGAGGATCTGGTGCACGCGGCTGTCGCGCACCCAGCGCTCCAGCGGGTAGTCGTTGAGGTAGCCGTAGCCGCCGTGCAGCTGCAGGGCCTCGTTGCACAGGGCGAAGCAGCGGTCGGTGGCGAAGCGCTTGGCCATGGCGCAGTACAGCGTCGCCTCGGCGTCCTTGTGGTCCAGCTTGTGCGCGGCCAGGCGCACCATCTGGCGGCTGGCGGTGAGGTCGGTGAGCATGTCGGCCAGCTTGAACTGCAGGGCCTGGAACTCGGCCAGGGCCTTGCCGAACTGCTTGCGTTCCTCGACGTAGCGCAGCGACTGCTCCAGCGCCGCCTGGGCCGCGCCCAGGGAGCAGCTGGCGATGTTCAGGCGGCCGCCGTCCAGGCCCTTCATGGCGTAGACGAAGCCCTGGCCTTCCGGGCCGATGCGGTTGCCCGCCGGGATGCGCACGCCTTCGAAGGTAATGGTGCGAGTGGGCTGGGCCTTCCAGCCCATCTTGTCCTCGTTGCGGCCGTAGCGGATGCCCTCGGCGTTGGCCGGCACCAGGAAGCAGGAGATGCCCTTGGCGCCGTCCGCGCCGGTGCGCGCCATGACGATCAGCACGTCGGTGCTGCCTGCGCCGGAGATGAAGGTCTTGGCGCCGTCCAGCACGTACTCCTCGCCGTCGCGGCGGGCGCGGGTGCGCAGGTGCGCGGCGTCGGAGCCGGCGTCCGGCTCGGTGAGGCAGTAGGAGGCCAGCGACTCGCCGCCGATCAGCCCGGGCAGCCACTGCGCCTTGAGCGCGGCGTCGCCGAAGCTGGCGAGCATCCAGGCGGCCATGTTGTGGATGGTGATGTAGGCGGTGGTGGCCACGCAGCCGGCGGCCAGTTGCTCGAAGATCAGCGACGCGGACAGCCGCGACAGGCCCAGGCCGCCGTCGTCCTCGGCGATGTAGAGGCCGAGGTAGCCCTGCTCGGCGGCGCGGCGGATGACGTCGACCGGGAAGTGGTGCTCGCGGTCCCAGTCCGCGGCGTGCGGCGCCAGTTCGTGGCGGGCGAAGGCTTTGGCGCTTTCCACCAGCAGGCGCTGTTCTTCGCTGAGATCGAATTCCATGGAGCCTCCTCGGTTTGTTCTTGTGAAGTGGGACAGCCTGCCACGGTTATAGCGCGAGGCGGGCCCCGCTGTGGATTGACGATCTTGCCTCGAGGATGGACGATCTTGGCATTGGATCGACTTCCCAGGGTATTCATCCGCATGTCCGGCAGCCCGCTTCTTTCGGCCTGGCCCCTGCCGCAGCAGGGCGTCCGCTTCATCACCCCGCCGCGGCTGCGTCGCGCCCTGGCGCGGCACCCGCTGGGCCAGGCCTGCTACCCGCTGGCGCTGGGCTATTATCCGGCCGCCGCCGGGCACCGCATGGAGCGCCAGGCGCCGGACGACCACCTGCTGATCTACTGCAGCGCCGGGGAGGGCTGGCTGACCTGCGCGGATGGACGATTCGAGGTGCTGGCCGGCGACCTGCTGGTGCTGCCCAAGGGCCTGGCCCACGCCTATGGCGCCGCGCCCGGGCGGCCCTGGTCGATCTACTGGGTGCACCTGGACGGCGCCCTGGCCGAGGAGTTGCTGCGCCCGCTGGGCTCCTCGCCGCGCCTGCGGGTGGGCGTGCAGCCGCGCCTGCGCGGGGAGTTCGACGCGCTGCTGGCGCTGCGCCGCCAGGGCCTGAGCCTGCCGCACTTCATCCACGCCGCGCATTTGCTGCAGGCCCTGCTGACCTCCCTGGCGCTGCGCCCGGTGCGCGCCCGGCTGAAGTCCGGCGCGGTGCTGGACATCGAGGCGGTGCAGGCGCTGATGCGCGAGCACCTGGACAGCAGCCTCAACCTCGACGAGCTGGCCGCGCAGTTCCGCCTGTCGCGCTTCCACTTCGCCAAGACCTACCGCGCCCTGACCGGCCGGGCGCCGATCCAGGACTTCATCCGGTTGAAGATGACCCACGCCTGCCGCCTGCTCGACCAGGGCCACCTGGAGGTGCGCCAGGTGGCCGAACAGCTCGGCTATGCCGATGCCTATTACTTCTCGCGGCTGTTCAAGCGGGTGGTGGGGATGGCGCCCAGCCACTACCGGGCGCTGCACCAGGGCTGAGGCTCAGCGGCCGGCGAGCAGGCGCTGCCAGAGCTTCACTTCTTCGTTCAATTGCGTGCGCAACTGCGGGATGGGCTGTTGCAGCGCCGGGCAGCTTTGCGCCAGGCGGCGGAAGGCCGGCAGCTCGGCCAGGGCGTCGCCGGCCAGGGCCGGATTGCGCAGCTGCTCGGCCACCTGCACCAGGTCGGCGAGGTCGGCCGCGCCGTCGTGCTCGCGGCTCCAGCGGCTGCGCTGGCGGGCGCATTCGATGGTCAGGGTGGGCAGCTTCCAGGCGGTCATGATGACCACGCCGATGTCGCCGGACAGTTGCTCGCACAGGCGCTGCAGCGACTCGGCGTCGCGCGGGTACTGCGGCCAGCGCTCCAACTCGGCCAATAGCGGCAGGCTGCCGACGTCCTGCAGCAGGCCGCCGAGGATGGCGTCGTCGGCCTCGGCCACCTGGCTGTGCTGGGCGAGCAGGGCGCTGTAGGCGGCGCGCTCGCGGGCGGCGTTCCAGCGCGCGCGGAACATCTGCTGGAGGATGCGTTCCTTGCCGATGTAGAGGTTGCGCAGGGAGAAGCCCAACACCAGGTTGCCCAGGCGCCGCGTGCCCAGGCGCGCCAAAACGTCGCGCAGCGAGGCGCAGGGGCGCGCGCCGCGCAGCAGCGGGCTTTCGGCGAACTGCATGAGGTAGGCGGCCAGCGGCGGGTCGGCGTTGATCACCCGCGCCAGTTGCTCCAGCGAAGTGCGCGCATCGCCCAGCAGGCGGCGCACGCGCAGGTGCGACTCGGGCATCTGCGGCACCTTGGCCTCGCCCTTGAGAAAACGGTTGTACAGCGCGAAGCGCACGGCGTCGGCAGGGGGGATGGCAGGAGAGCTTTCCGAGGGATCCATGGACTTTGCCGCATTGACAAGGGGCGGGAGCTTTTCTTAGGGTGCGGCGGCCATGTTCCATCAGGTGTCCCATGACCGAGACCGACGATCGTATCAAACTGGAAGAGAGCTGGAAGAGTGCCCTGCGCGAGGAGTTCGACAAGCCGTACATGCGCGAGCTGGGCGAATTCCTGCGCAGGGAGAAGGCCGCCGGCAAGGTGATCTACCCGCCGGGCCCGCTGATCTTCAACGCTCTCAACTCCACGCCGCTGGACAAGGTGAAGGTGGTGATCATCGGCCAGGACCCCTACCACGGTCCCGGCCAGGCCCACGGCCTGTGCTTCTCGGTGCAGCCGGGGGTGCCGGCGCCGCCGTCGCTGCAGAACATCTACAAGGAGCTGCAGCGCGACCTCAACGTCCCCATTCCCAACCACGGCTACCTGCAGCACTGGGCGGAGCAGGGCGTGCTGCTGCTCAACACCTCGCTGACGGTGGAGCAGGCCCGCGCCGGCTCCCACGCCCAGGCCGGCTGGCAGCAGTTCACCGACCGGGTGATCGAGGTGGTCAACGAGCGCTGCGACGGCGTGGTCTTCCTGCTCTGGGGCTCCCACGCGCAGAGCAAGCAGAAGCTGATCGACCCGCGCAAGCACCTGATCCTCAAGTCCGCCCATCCGTCGCCGTTGTCGGCTTACCGTGGCTTCCTCGGCAACGGGCATTTCAGCCGGACCAACAAGTTCCTCGAGCAGAATGGCAAGACGCCGATCGATTGGGCGTTGCCGGAGGTTTGAGGGCTGGGGTGGTGTGGTGTATGCCGGGTGTTTCGGTGCGGGGTGTGACTACGCGCCCTCTCCCCAACCCTCGGCTGCGCGCCCCGCCCTGAAGGGAGAGGGGGCTGTCCTGAGTGGAGTGGAAGTCAGGCTTCATCCTGAAAGTTCTACTGCGTTGAGGTCAGGTTGAAACCGATCAACCCGGCCGCGCCGAACGGCCCCCTCTCCCTCTGGGAGAGGGCTGGGGTGAGGGTAAGGAGTCAACCCGAACACCACTGCCGACGGTGAACACAATCGCGGACGGAGCCCGCTCCTACCCCCTCCGGTAAGCACAAGACCCGTAGGATGGTGTTGAGCGAAGCGATACCCATCACCGCAACTGCCAGCGGTGAACACCGTTCGCGAGCAAGCTCGCTCCTACGAAAAGCCTTCAGCCTTCCCCGTTCAACTCTCCGGCAGCGTATAGCGCTCGGCGAAATACTGCCGGAAGAACTCCACCGCCACCCGCACCCTGGCCGAGCTGGCCAGGGGCGAGGCGTGCACCGCCCAGATGTCCGCCTGTTGCTGGTATTCCGGCAGCACCTGCACCAGGCGGCCGTTGGCCAGGCTGTCGTGCACGTCCCACCAGGAGCGCAGGAGGATGCCGCGGCCGTCCAGGCACCACTGGTGCACCACCTCGCCGTGGTTGGACGACAGCGGACCGGTGACCTTCACGTTCTCCTCGCCGCTGGGCCCCTCCAGGTGCCAGACGCCGAAGGGGTGGTCGCGCTCCTTGATCACCAGGCAGTCGTGGCTGGTCAGCTCGGCCAGGCTGCGCGGCGTGCCGCGTCGTTCCAGGTAGGCCGGCGCCGCGCAGAGCACCCGGCGGTTCTTCGCCAGGGGCTTGGCGATGAGGTTGGCGGCGATCTCGTTGCCCACGCGGATGTCCAGGTCCACGCCCTCGGCCACCAGGTCCACCAGGCGGTCGTGGACGTCCAGGCGGATGTCCAGCTGCGGGTAGCGCGCCGCCAGCTCCGACAGCGCCGGGGCGACGAAGCGCCGGCCCAGGCCCAGGCTGCTGGCGATGCGCAGCTGGCCGCTGGGTTCGCGGTGCAGCGCCGAGACCTCGTCGCCCATGCGCTGCACCGAGTCGAGGATGCGCAGCGCCCAGTGGTACACCCGCTCGCCGTCCTCGCTCACCGACACCCGCCGGGTGGTGCGGTGCAGCAGGCGCACGCCGAGGTTCTGCTCCAGCAGGCGGATGCGCTTGCTGATGAAGGCGGTAGACATGCCCAGCTCGCTGGCGGCGGCGGCGAAGCTCGCGCGCTTGGCGACCTGGACGAAGACGGCGAGGTCTTCCAGGTTCGGCAGATTGTTCACGATTCGTGTCTTAAGAATCCATGGAAAGCGGGATTATGTTTTCGAATGGCGCTTATAGCATGGTCGGCACGACAAGCCCTACAGCCACAAGAGTGTGCCCAGCATGAGCAAGACCTATCGCATCGCCGCCATCGCCGGCGACGGCATCGGCAACGAAGTCCTCCCCGAAGGCCTGCGCGTCGTCCAGGCGGCGGCCGCCAAACACGGCCTGGCGCTGGAGTTCGAGCACTTCGAGTGGGCCAGCTGCGACTACTACCTGCAGCACGGCAAGATGATGCCCGACGACTGGTTCCAGCAGCTGCAGGGCTTCGACGCCCTGTACTTCGGCGCGGTCGGCTGGCCGGACAAGGTGCCCGACCACATCTCCCTGTGGGGCTCGCTGCTGAAGTTCCGCCGCGAGTTCGACCAGTACGTGAACATCCGCCCGGTGCGCCTGTTCCCCGGCGTGCCGTGCCCGCTGGCCAACAAACAGCCCGGCGACATCGACTTCGTGGTGATCCGCGAGAACACCGAGGGCGAGTACTCCTCCCTGGGCGGGCGCATGTTCGAGGGTACCGAGAACGAGTTCGTGCTGCAGGAATCGGTATTCACCCGCCGCGGCGTCGACCGCATCCTCAAGTACGCCTTCGACCTGGCCCAGAGCCGCGAGCGCAAGCGCCTGACCTCGGCCACCAAGTCCAACGGCATGGCCGTGAGCATGCCCTACTGGGACGAGCGCACCGAGGCCATGGCCGCGAACTACCCGCAGATCACCTGGGACAAGCAGCACATCGACATACTCTGCGCGCGCTTCGTGCTGCAGCCCGAGCGCTTCGACGTGGTGGTGGCCTCCAACCTGTTCGGCGACATCCTCTCCGACCTCGGCCCGGCCTGCGCCGGCACCATCGGCATCGCACCCTCGGCCAACCTCAACCCCGAGCGCAAGTTCCCCTCGCTGTTCGAGCCGGTGCATGGCTCGGCGCCGGACATCTACGGCAAGAACATCGCCAACCCCATCGCCATGATCTGGTCCGGCGCGCTGATGCTGGACTTCCTCGGCCAGGGCGATGCGCGCTACCGCGCCGCCCATGACGACATCCTCGCGGCCATCGAGCAGGTCATCGCCGAAGGCGAGGTGACCCGCGACATGGGCGGCCAGCGCTCCACCCAGGAAGTGGGCGAGGCCATCGCCGCGCGCGTCGCCGGCTGAGTTCCCCCGGCCCGCTGCGCAACGGGAAGGCGCAGCGGGCCGCCAATGATCCGGAAGGCCCCATGAGACCTGCGCTTCAGGCTTGCAGGGAGAAAGCGTTGCGGGCACAATGTTAACCATTGGATTTTGGTTAACTTAAGGTTTACAGAAGGAAGCGCAAGCACAGCCGAACGAAACAATCCTTCCCACCCACAGACGGGATTTGCCTACCCGCGGGCGGGGAGACTTCCATAGCTCCAGGAGTCGATTGATGTCGCACAAGAACAAAAAGATTGATGTGTTCCTGATTACCGTAAGCCTCGTCGCCGTGCTGCTCACCGTGGTCGGCCTGGCCGCGTTCCCGGAACAGTCCGGGCAGCTGGCCAACACCCTGTTCGAACTCTCCACCCGCACCTTCGGTACCAGCGTGCAGTTGCTGGTGTTCTCCAGCTCCCTGGTGGTGCTGTACCTGGCCTTCAGCAAGTACGGCCACATCCGCCTGGGGAGCGGCAAGCCGGAATACTCCACCGCCACCTGGGTGTTCATGTTCATCTGCGCCGGCATGGGTTCCTCGACCCTGTACTGGGGCGTGATGGAGTGGGCCTACTACTACCAGACCCCCGGCCTGAACATGGTCCCCGAGTCGGCCCAGGCGCTGGAATACAGCGTCAGCTACTCGTTCTTCCACTGGGGCATCAGCGCCTGGTCGATCTACGCCCTGGCCTCGCTGGCCATGGCCTACCACTTCCACGTGCGCAAGAAGAGCGGCCTGAACCTGGCTTCCATCGTCGAGGCCGTCACCGGCTTCAAGGCCACCGGCCCGGTGGGCCGCGCGGTGGACCTGATCTTCCTGCTGACCATGATGGGCGCGCTCACCGTGTCCCTGGCGCTGACCGCCTCGACCCTGACCCGCGGCCTCTCCGGCCTGGTCGGCACGCCGGACACCTTCATGGTGCAGCTGATGGTCATCGGCGTGATCGCCGTGCTCTTCTCGCTCAGCTCCTACATCGGCATCGACGGCGGCCTGCAGCACCTGAGCAAGATGGTCTGCTACGGCGCCCTGGTGTTCGCCGCGGTGGTGCTGCTGGTCGGCCCGACGCAGTTCACCATCAACAACACGGCCAACGCCGTCGGCCTGATGATCCAGAACTACGTGCACATGAGCCTGTTCACCGACCCGGCCGGGGATGGCGCCTTCACCCGCAACTGGACGGTGTTCTACTGGCTCTGGTGGGTGTCCTACGCGCCCGGCGTGGCCATGTTCGTGACCCGCGTGTCGCGCGGCCGGCAGATCAGGGAAGTGGTGTTCGCCCTGTTGATGGGCGGCAGCTTCGGTTGCTGGTTCTTCTTCGGCGCGCTGGAAAGCTACAGCATGCACCAGTTCATCACTGGGGCCATCGACGTGCCGAAGATCCTCAGCGAGCACGGCGGCGAGAGCGCGGTGGAAGCGCTGCTGGCGGCCCTGCCCATGGGCAAGGCGTTCCTCGCCGTGTACCTGTTCATCATGGCGGTGTTCTGCGCCTCGCACATGGACGCCGCGGCCTACGCGGTGGCCGCCACCAGCACCCGCAACCTGCAGGAAGGCGACGACCCGACGCCGACCCACCGGCTGTTCTGGTGCGTGACCCTGACCCTGGTGCCGCTGGCCATGCTCTTCGCCAAGGCCTCGCTGTCGACCATGAAGACCGCGGTGGTGCTGACCGCCATCCCGTTCATGGCGATCCTGCTGGTGAAGATCTACGGCTTCCTCAAGTGGATGGTGCAGGACTACGGCTCGATGCCGGCGCACCTGATCGAGGAAGAGGCCGCCCGCCTGGCCGGCGAGGAGCCCCACGCCGAGCCGCAGCCGGTGGCCGCCGCGGCGCCCGCGCAGTAAGGAATACGGCCTGCCTCCCGAGCGGAGGCGGGCACCCCGCGGCAAATTTTTTTGCCCGGCTTGTTAACCAACAGATATCCGTTAACCAATAAGTAAAAAGCACGGCGACGCCCGTGCCTGAAACCGGAGACCAACCGATGAACGACTTCCAGCGCCTGCCAGCCGATTTCTGCGCCAACCACGAAGAAGCCTTCACCATTCCCGCGCACTTCTACACCAGCAAGGCGGTGTACGAGCACGAGAAGGAAGCCATCTTCGCCCGCAGCTGGATCTGCGTGGGGCACCGCAGCGAGGTGGCGGAGAACAACGCCTACATCACCCGCGAAGTGATCGGCGAAAGCATCATCGTCGTGCGCGGCCGCGACGGCGTGCTGCGCGCCTTCTACAACGTCTGCCCGCACCGCGGCCACCAGTTGCTGGAAGGCAGCGGCAAGGCCAAGAACGTCATCGCCTGCCCGTACCACGCCTGGACCTTCAAGCTCGACGGCGAGCTGACCCACGTGCGCAACTGCGACGCCGTGCAGGGCTTCGACAAGGGCGACTACGGCCTGGTGCCGCTGCGCGTGGAGGAATACGCCGGCTTCATCTTCATCAACATGGACAACGACGCCGGCAGCGTCGAAGACCAGTTGCCGGGCCTGCAGGCGCGCATGCGCCAGGCCTGCGCGGTGATCGACGACCTGCAGCTGGCGGCGCGCTTCGTCACCGAAACCCCGGCCAACTGGAAGTCCATCGTCGACAACTACCTGGAGTGCTACCACTGCGGCCCGGCGCACCCCAGCTTCGCCGACTCGGTGGACGTCGGCCAGTACGGCCACACCCTGCACGGCAACTGGTCGCTGCAGTACGGCATCGCCAAGTCCTCGGAGCAGTCGTTCAAGGTCGACGAGTCGGTCAAGGACCCGTCCTTCGCCGGCTTCTGGGCCTGGCCGTGCACCATGTTCAACGTGCCGCCGGGCGCCAACTTCATGACCGTGATCTACGAGTTCCCGGTGGACGCCGAGACCACCCTGCAGCACTACGACATCTACTTCCTCGACAAGGAGCTGACCGAGGAGCAGAAGGTGCTGGTGGAGTGGTACCGCGACGTGTTCCGCCCCGAGGACCTGCGCCTGGTGGAAAGCGTGCAGAAGGGCCTGAAGTCCCGCGGCTACCGCGGCCAGGGCCGGATCATGGTGGACAAGCAGCGCAGCGGCATCAGCGAGCACGGCATCGCCCACTTCCACAACCTGATCGCCGTCGCTCACCTGGAAGGCTGATGGCCAGCGCCGCCACCGAGGTGATCGCACTGGCTAGCGCCACCCAGCTGATCTCCAACGAGGTGGCGCCGTTCGGCGGGGTGAAGCGGTCCGGCCTGGGCCGCGAGGGCTCCAAGTACGGCATCGAGGACTATCTGGAAATCAAGTACCTGTGCCTCGCCGTTTGAGCGGGGATAGGTCGCGGCGAGCGGCAGGGCCTGCCGCTCGCCGATGCAGTCGAGGTGAATGATGGCCAACAAATACGAGATGTTCAGCGTCCGCGTCAGCGCGGTGGAACAGGCGACGCCGCTGATCAAGCGCTTCACCCTGGTGCGCGAGGACGGCCAGCCGCTGCCGGCGTTCAGCGGCGGCAGCCATGTGATCGTGCAGGACCCGGCGGGTAGTTTCAGCAACGCCTACTCGCTGATGAGCGACCCGCGCGACCTCAGCCACTACCAGATCGGCGTGCGCCTGGAAGAGCAGTCCAGGGGCGGCTCGGCCTTCATGCACGGCCAGGTGGAGGTCGGTACCCGGCTGACCATCTCTACGCCGAACAACCTGTTCGCCCTGGACCCCGGCGCCGGGCGCCACGTGCTGATCGCCGGCGGCATCGGCATCACCCCGTTCCTGGCCCAGCTGCACGACCTGGAAGGCGGCGCTACGCCCTACGAGCTGCACTATGCGTTCCGCAGCCCGGAGCACGGCGCGTTCCAGGCCGAGCTGGAGCAGGGCCCGCATGCCGGGCACGTGCGCTTCTACATCGACAGCCTGGGGCGCAAGCTCGACCTGGCGGCGCTGTTCGCCGGCCTGGCCGCGGATGCCCATGTGTACGTGTGCGGGCCCAAGCCGCTGATCGATGCGGTGATCGAAGGCGCCAAGGCAGCCGGCATCGCGGACGAGCGCGTGCACTGGGAACAGTTCGCCGCCGCCCCGGCCGAAGGCGCCGCCTTCACCGTGGTGCTGGCCCGCTCCGGCCGCGAACTGCGGGTGGAGGAGGGCATGACCATCCTCCAGGCCATCGAGAACGTGAAGGCGGCCAAGGTCGAATGCCTGTGCCGCGAGGGCGTCTGCGGCACCTGCGAGACGGCGATCCTCGAAGGCGAGGCGGAGCACTTCGACCAGTACCTGAGCGACGCGGAAAAGGCCGCGCAGCAGAGCCTGATGCTGTGCGTATCGCGCGCCCGGACGGCGCGGTTGGTGATCGATCTCTGACACCGATGCGCTTCGTAGGAGCGCGCCCTGCGCGCGAATCGCGGGCAGGGCCCGCTCCTACAGGTGGTTAGCCGGAGGTATCGGCGCGATTCGCGGATGAGATCCGCTCCTACGGGGTGGCCTCACGATTATGCCAGGGCTGCTCTTCGTAGGAGCGAGCTTGCTCGCGAACCCAACCATCCGTCACTGGGTTATTCCCCTTCGGGCCAGCGCAAGCGCTGTTCGCGATGGAGCCGCGTCCCGCGTTCGCGGGAATGACGAGGATAGTAAGGAGTTTCAGGATGACTCCAAACTTCCCATCCGCTCAGGACAGCCCCCTCTCCCTTCAGGGAGAGGGTTGGGGAGAGGGGCTCTTCGCGCCCGGCCCGCCTCAATGCTTGATCATCACGTGCCGCGCCACCGTGTAGTCCTCCAGGCCGTACAGCGACAGGTCCTTGCCGTAGCCGGACTGCTTGAAGCCGCCGTGGGGCATTTCGCTGCACAGCATGAAGTGGGTGTTGACCCAGGTACAGCCGTACTGCAGGCGCGCCGCCACCCGGCTGGCGCGGCCGACGTCGCGGGTCCACACCGAGCTGGCCAGGCCGTACTCGGAGTCGTTGGCCCAGCGGATGGCCTGCTCGACGTCGCTGAACGGGGTGACCGAGACCACCGGGCCGAACACCTCGTTACGCACTATCTCGTCGTCCTGCTGGGCGTTGGCCACCACCGTCGGCTGGTAGAAGAAGCCGTTGCCGGCCACCGCCGCGCCGCCGGTGGCGATGCGGATGTGCGGGCTGGCCTTGGCCCGTTCGACGAAGCCGGAGACGCGCTCGCGCTGGCTGGCGGTGATCAGCGGGCCCAGCTCGGTGGCCGGGTCGTCCTGCAGGCCGGTCTTCAGGCTGGACACGGCGTTGGCCAGGTCGGCGACGAAGTTGTCGTAGATCTTCTTGCCGGCGTAGATGCGGCAGGCCGCGGTGCAGTCCTGGCCGGCGTTGTAGAAGCCGAAGGTGCGGATGCCCTCGACCACGTCGGCCAGGTCGGCATCGTCGAAGACGATCACCGGGGCCTTGCCGCCCAGTTCCATGTGCAGGCGCTTCACGCTGTCGGCGGCGCTGCGGATGATGTGCTTGCCGGTGCCCACCGAGCCGGTCAGCGAGACCATGCGCACCAGCGCATGGCTGACCAGCGGGCTGCCCACCGTGGGGCCGCGGCCGAACACCAGGTTGACCACCCCGGCGGGGAGCAGCTCGGCGATGAACTCGGCCAGGCGCAGGGCGGTCAGCGGCGTCTGCTCCGAGGGCTTGAGCACCACGCAGTTGCCGGCGGCCAGGGCCGGGCCGAGTTTCCAGGCGGCCATCATCAGCGGGTAGTTCCAGGGCGCGATGGAGGCGATTACTCCCACCGGGTCGCGGCGGATCATCGAGGTGAAACCGGGCAGGTACTCGCCGGCCGCCGAGCCGGGCAGGCAGCGGCAGGCCCCGGCGAAGAAGCGGAACACGTCGGCGATGGCCGGGATCTCGTCGTTCAGCGCGGCGGCGTAGGGCTTGCCGCAGTTCTGCGATTCCAGGCGCGCCAGCTCCGCGGCGTGTTCCTCGATTTTGTCGGCCAGGCGCAGCAGGAGCTGCGCGCGGTCCTTCGGGGTGGTCTGCGACCAGCCGTCGAAGGCGGCGTCGGCGGCGCGCACGGCGGCGTCCACCTGGGCCTCGCTGGCCTCGGCTATCTGGCCCAGCACCTCGCCGGTGGAGGGGTTGAGGATGTCCAGTTTCTCGCCTTCGCCGGCGACGAACTGGCCGTTGATCAGGAGTTTGCTTTGCATTGCGGGGCTCCTCTGCTTCGGTGGCTGGATGCCCGCCGCGGCGGGCCGCCGGTTCACTTGCCGCCGCCGGCCACGTCGCTGGTGCCGCGGGTCAGGTAGTAGGCGCCGAGGATCGGCAGCATGGTCGCCAGCATCACCAGCATGGCCACCACGTTGGTGATGGGCACGTCGCGCGGGCGCGTCAGCTGGTTCAGCAGCCACAGCGGCAGGGTGCGCTCGTGGCCGGCGGTGAAGGTGGTGACGATGATCTCGTCGAAGGACAGCGCGAAGGCCAGCATGCCGCCGGCCAGCAGGGCGGTGGCGATATTCGGCAGGACGATGTAGCGGAAGGTCTGCCAGCCGTCGGCGCCCAGGTCCATGGAGGCCTCGATGAGGCTGAACGAGGTGCGGCGGAAGCGCGCGATCACGTTGTTGTAGACGATCACCACGCAGAAGGTGGCGTGGCCGATGACGATGGTCAGGAAGCCTGGCTCGATGCCGAGGGTCTTGAACGCCGAGAGCAGGGCGATACCGGTGATGATGCCGGGCAGGGCGATGGGCAGGATCAGCATCAGCGAGATGCCCTCCTTGCCGAAGAAGTCGCGGCGGTACAGCGCGCCGGCGGCCAGGGTGCCGAGGACCATGGCCACCAGGGTGGCGACGCAGGCGATCTTCACCGACAGCCAGATGGCGTCGAGCACGTCGCCGCGCTGGGCCACCTCGGCGAACCAGCGCAGGGTGAAGCCCTGCAGCGGGAAGCTGTAGGCCGACTCCTCGGTGTTGAAGGCGTAGAGCAGGATCACCAGGATCGGGAAGTGCAGGAACACCAGCCCGCCCCAGGCGGCCAGGCGCAAGGCCCAGGAAGCTCGCTCAGAGTGCATCGAAGGCCCCCAGCCGCTTGGCGATGGACAGGTAGACGGCGATCAGCACGATGGGCACCAGGGTGAAGGCCGCGGCCAGCGGCATGTTGCCGATGGAGCCCTGCTGCACATAGACCATGGTGCCGATGAACAGCCCGCTGGGGCCCACCAGCTGCGGGATGATGAAGTCGCCCAGGGTCAGGCTGAAGGTGAAGATGGAGCCGGCCACCACGCCGGGGAAGGCCAGCGGCAGGATGACCTGGGCGAAGGTCTGCCGCGGCCGCGCGCCCAGGTCGGCGCTGGCTTGCAGCAGCGACGGCGGCAGGCGTTCCAGGGCGGCCTGGATCGGCAGGATCATGAACGGCAGCCAGATGTAGGTGAACACCCAGAAGCGCCCCAGGTGCGAGGTGGACAGGGTGTTGCCGCCCACCCCGGGCACGTCCAGCAGCAGGTCGAGCAGGCCCAGCAGGTGCAGCTTCTCGATGATCCAGTAGAGGATGCCGCCCTTGGCCAGGATCACCGTCCAGGCGTAGGCCTTGACGATGTAGCTGGCCCACATCGGCAGCATCACCGCGATATAGAAGAAGGCCTTTTCCTTGGGCCCGGCGAAGCGCGCCATGTAGTAGGCGATGGGGAAGGCCAGCACGGCGCTGGCCAGGGACACCGCCACGGCCATGCCCAGGGTGCGCAGCACGATGTCGTAGTTGGCCGGGTTGAACAGCGCCGCGTAGTTGGCCAGGGTCAGCTGCGGCGTCACCGCCATGGTGAAGTCGTCGAAGGTGTAGAAGCTCTGCCAGAGCAGGGCGAACAGCGCGCCGATGTAGATCACCCCGAACCACAGCAGCGGCGGGATCAGCAGCATCAGCAGGTAGAGGTTGCTGCGCCGGTAGAGGAAGCTTGTGACGGCGCGCATCATGGCAGCGGTTCCTCGCGCAGCGGCACCAGCGCGCTGCGCGCCCAGCAGGCGCTGACCGCCTCGCCGGGCTGCGGGCGCTGCTCCTCGCGCTCGCCGTTGGGTAGCGCGGCCACCAGCCGGCCGCCGGCGTCCAGGGCGATCTCGTAGCGGCTGGCGGCGCCCAGGTACTGCACGTCCACCAGGGTGCCGGCGACCTGCAGCTCACCCTCGCGCGGCTGGCCGAAGCGCACGTGCTCCGGGCGCAGCGACCAGGCCCCGGCCGCGCCGAGCAGGCGCCGGGCGAGGTCGCCGCGCAGCACGTTGGCGGTGCCGACGAACTCGGCGACGAAGGGCGTGGCCGGCTTCATGTAGAGGTTGCGCGGGGTGTCCACCTGTTCGATGCGGCCCTTGTTGAACACCGCCACGCGGTCGGACATGGACAGCGCCTCGCCCTGGTCGTGGGTGACGAAGATGAAGGTGATGCCCAGCTGGCGCTGCAGTTTCTTCAGCTCCACCTGCATCTGCTCGCGCAGCTTCAGGTCCAGCGCGCCCAGGGGCTCGTCCAACAGCAGCACCCGCGGGCGGTTGACCAGGGCCCGGGCCAGGGCCACGCGCTGGCGCTGGCCGCCGGAGAGCTGCGCCGGCTTGCGGCTGCCGTAGCCGCCGAGGGCGACCATGTCCAACGCCTCTTCGGCGCGCTTGAGGCGCTCGGCCTTGGCCACGCCCTTGACCTTGAGGCCGTAGGCGACGTTGTCCAGCACGTTCATGTGCGGGAACAGCGCGTAGTCCTGGAACACCGTGTTCACGTCGCGCTCGTAGGGCGGCAGCCCGGCGGCCTCCTGGCCGTGGATGCGGATGGAGCCGGAGGAGGGCTGCTCGAACCCGGCGATCAGGCGCAGGCAGGTGGTCTTGCCCGAGCCGGAGGGGCCGAGCATGGAGAAGAACTCGCCGTCGCGGATTTCGATGGACACCCGGTCGACGGCTTTCACCTCGCCGTAGTGGCGGCTCACCTCGGTGAACTGGACGGCTGTGGTCATGGCGCTACCCGCGTGGCTGGTGTGCTTTAACAGGGTAGTGCATGGGGGAGGGGCCGACGTGGGGCGTACGACCGTTTGCGGTTGTATGCCGTTGTGCCTGAGGTCGAACCCGGGTGGGCCGGAGACCAAGGTCAGGCGGCGGATAACCGCGAACGGTTATTCGCCCTACGCTCCTGGATGCTTGATCGTGGCGGGGAGGGCGGTCCCTCTCCCTAACCCTCTCCCTGAAGGGAGAGGGGACCGTTGGGCAGACGTTGATGTTCTGGTGTTAGCCGGCTTGTGCCGAGTTGCCGGCTGAAGCCATTACTTCTCTCGGCACGGACAAGCCCCCTCTCCCTTCAGGGAGAGGGCTGGGGAGAGGGCGCTCTTGGTCCTGGCACCGCAGCCACCGGCAAACCCCGTTCGCGAGCAAGCTCGCTCCTACGAAAAGCCGGAGCGCTACCTGCCCCCCATGATCGCGATGTAATCCTGCGTCCAGCGGCTATAGGGCACGTACTTCCCGCCCTCCGCCTGCGGCGTCTTCCAGAAGGCGATGCGCTCGAACTGGTCGTAGCCGTTGGTGGCGCAGCCCTCGGCGCCGAGCAGCTGGCTGCCCTTGCAGCCGGCCGGCGCCGCCGGCACCGAACCGAACCAGGCGGCGACGTCGCCCTGCACCTTGGGCTCCAGCGACCAGTTCAGCCACTTGTAGGCGCAGTTCGGGTGCTTGGCGTCGACGTGCAGCATGGTGGTGTCGGCCCAGCCGGTGACGCCCTCGGCGGGGATGGTCGAGGCGATCGGCTGTTTCTCGCCCTGCAGGGCGTTGACCTGGTAGGGCCAGGAGCCGGAGGCGGCCACGCCTTCGTTCTTGAAGTCGCTCATCTGCACGGTCGCGTCGTGCCAGTAGCGGTGGATCAGCGCGTGCTGGGCGCGCAGCAGCTTGAGCACCGCGGCGTACTGCGCCTCGGTGAGCTGGTACGGGTCCTGGATGCCCAGGGACGGCTCGGTGGCCTTCAGGTAGAGCGCGGCGTCGGCGATGTAGATGGGCCCGTCGTAGGCCTGCACGCGGCCCTTGTTGCTCTTGCCGTCGGGCAGCTTCTGTTCCTTGAACACCACGCTCCAGCTGTCCGGCGCCTTGGGGAACACCTTGGTGTTATACATCAGCACGTTCGGGCCCCACTGGTAGGGCGTGCCGTAGTGCTTGCCGTCCACGGTGTGCCAGGGCGCGTCCTGCAGGCGCGGGTCGACGTTCTTCCAGTTGGGGATCAGGCTGACGTCGATCGGCTGCACGCGCTTGCCGTACACCAGGCGCAGCGAGGCATCGCCCGAGGCGGTGACCAGGTCGTAGCCGCCCTTGGCCATCAGGCTGACCATTTCGTCGGAGGTGGCGGCGGTCTTCACGTTGACCTTGCAGCCGGTCTCCTTCTCGAAGGGCGTCACCCAGTCGTAGTTCTTGTCGCTCTCGCCGCGCTCGATGTAGCCGGGCCAGGCGATGATGTCGAGGGCGCCCTCGGGCGCGCCGAGCTGGGCGGCCTGCGGGGCGGCGCTGGCCAGGGCGCAGGCGCCGGCGAAGGCCAGGGGGGCGAGTTTCGGGGAAGGCATGGTCGGACTCCTGTTGGGGGTTCGGAGCCTCTGCGGTCGTAGCGCACCGCGGGCGGGGCACCTGGGCGGACAGCATGTGTCATGGCGAAACGACATTTCTGGCAGCCTAGCCGCGCCCGGCGGGGGCTACAAGCGCAGGCTCGCCATCCACGCATAAGCATAGGCGCAAGCGCGCCGGGCCGGTCGCCGCCACTGGCCTAGACTGAAGCGGTTGGCGCCAAAAGGGGCGGCGCCGGCCCGCTGCCCGCGCCGGTTGCACCAAAGTGGCGCGCCAGTGCCGGGCGTGTTTTGCAAGCCATTGAAACCCAAGGCTTTGTTTCGATGGCACGGGGCTTGCGATGGCAAGGCTACTGGTGGCGACAAGGAGTTCGGCATGTCCCGCACTTTCTACGACGAGATGTATGACGCGAATGGCCAGTGCCGGGCGCACTACCGCGAATTCGCCCGCTGGCTGGCGGCGGCGGCGCCGGAAACCCTGGAGCAGCGCCGGCGCGAGGCCGACCTGCTGTTCCACCGCGCCGGCATCACCTTCACCCTCTATGGCGACGAGCAGGGCACCGAGCGCCTGATCCCCTTCGACACCATCCCGCGCAGCATTCCCATGAGCGAATGGCGCGTGGTGGAGCGCGGCTGCATCCAGCGGGTGCGCGCGCTGAACATGTTCCTCGCCGACCTCTACCACGGGCAGCGCATCATCAAGGCCGGGGTGGTCCCGGCGGAGCAGGTGCTGACCAACGAGGGCTACCAGATCGCCATGCAGGGCCTGGACCTGCATCGCGACCTCTACGCCCACATCGCCGGCGTCGACCTGGTGCGCGACGCCGACGGCAGCTACTACGTGCTGGAGGACAACCTGCGCACCCCCAGCGGCGTGAGCTACATGCTCGAAGACCGCAAGATGATGATGCGGCTGTTCCCCGAGCTGTTCGCCGCGCAGCGCATCGCGCCCATCGACCACTACCCGAACCTGCTGCTGGAGACCCTGCGCAGCTCCAGCCCGCTGGACAACCCCAGCGTGGTGGTGCTGACCCCCGGGCGCTTCAACAGCGCCTACTTCGAGCACGCCTTTCTCGCCCGCGAGATGGGCGTGGAACTGGTGGAGGGCGCCGACCTGTTCGTCCGCGACGAGCGCGTGTACATGCGCACCACCGCCGGCCCGCGCCCGGTGGACGTGATCTACCGGCGCCTGGACGACGCCTTCCTCGACCCGCTGGCCTTCAACCCCGAGTCGATGCTCGGCGTGCCCGGCCTGCTGGCGGCCTACCGCGCCGGCAACGTGGTGCTGGCCAACGCCATCGGCACCGGGGTGGCCGACGACAAGTCGATCTATCCCTACGTCGGCGACATGGTGCGCTTCTACCTGTCCGAGGAACCCATCCTGAAGAACGTGCCCACCTGGCAGTGCCGCAAGCCGGCCGACCTGTCCCACGTGCTGGCGCACCTGCCGCAGCTGGTGGTCAAGGAAACCCAGGGTTCCGGCGGCTACGGCATGCTCGTGGGGCCTGCGGCCAGCAGCCAGGAGATCGAGGCCTTCCGCGAGCGCATCAAGGCCCGCCCGCACGCCTACATCGCCCAGCCGACGCTGTGCCTGTCGACCTGCCCGACCTACGTCGACAGCGGCATCGCGCCGCGGCACATCGACCTGCGGCCGTTCGTGCTGTCCGGCCGCGAGACGCGCCTGGTGCCCGGCGGGCTGACCCGCGTGGCGCTGCGCGAGGGCTCGCTGGTGGTCAATTCGTCACAGGGTGGCGGTACCAAGGACACCTGGGTGGTGGAGGACTGACATGCTGAGCCGTACTGCAGCCGACCTGTACTGGATGTCCCGCTACCTGGAGCGCGCGGAGAACCTCGCGCGCATGCTCGACGTGAGCTATTCGCTGTCGCTGATGCCGGCGGACGACCGCGGCGGCGGCGCCGACGAACTGGCCATGCCGCTGTTGATCACCGGCACCATGGACGACTACCTGGAGCGCCACGGGAAGATGCAGCCCGAGCGCATGCTGCATTTCTTCGCCCTCGACGCCGACAACCCGGCGAGCATCTACCGCTGCCTGCAGGCCGCCCGCGGCAACGCCCACGCGGTGCGCGGGCGGATCACCGCGGACATCTGGGAGAACATCAACGCCACCTGGCTGGAGATGCGCAGCATCGCCCAGCAGGGCCTGGGCCGCTACGGCATCAGCCGCTTCTGCGAATGGGTCAAGGAGCGCTCGTACCTGTTCCGCGGCGCCACCTACGGCACCATCATGCGCGGCGAGGCCTCCAGCTTCATCCGCCTGGGCACCTTCATCGAACGCGCCGACAACACCCTGCGCCTGCTCGACGCCCGCTACGAACTGCTCGGCGAGGAGGCCGAGGAGGTCAGCGACACCTCGGCGCGCGGCTACTACCAGTGGAGCGCGCTGTTGCGCGCGCTGTCCTCCTTCGAAGCCTACAACGAGATCTACCGTGGCTCGCCCGATGCTCGCCAGGTGTCCGAACTGCTGCTCTTGCGTGCCGAGGTGCCGCGTTCCCTGCAAGCCTGCGTGGAGGAACTGGACGGCATCCTATCCACCTTGCCCGGCGACAACGGCCGCCCGGCGCAGCGCCTGGCCGCCGAATTGGCCGCGCGCCTGCGCTACACGGCGATCGACGAAATCCTCGGTGACGGCCTGCACGCCTGGCTCACCGATTTCATCCTGCTGATCCGCCAGCTGGCCCGGGCAATCCACAGTTCCTATCTGGAGGCCGTATGAAACTCGCCATCAGCCACGACACCACCTACCGCTACGACGACCCGGTGCGCGCCAGCATCCAGTACCTGCGCCTGACGCCCCAGGAAAGCGAGCGCCAGCACGTGCTCAGCTGGGAGCTCACGCTGCCGCGCCCGGCCCGCGCCCAGCGCGACCCCTACGGCAATGTGCTGCACGTGCTGAGCATCGACGAACCCCACGAGGCCGTGGTGATCCGCGCCCGCGGCCTGGTGGAGATCGACGAGAGTCGCGAGGCCGAGCACGACGACCAGTCGCCGCTGCCGTTCCTGCGCTTCACCCGCCTGACCACCCCGGACGACACCCTGCGCGCCTTCGCCCTGGCGCAGTGCGGCGAGGCCCGCGACCGCAACGCGCTGATCAAGCTGATGCATGCCCTGCACGCGCAGATGCCGTTCCAGCCGGGCGCCACCGGCGTCGAAAGCACCGCGGCCGAAGCCTTCGCCGGCGGCGCAGGGGTCTGCCAGGACCACACCCATGCCTTCCTCGCCTGCGCACGCAGCCTGGGCATCCCGGCGCGCTTCGTCTCCGGCTACCTGTACCGCGGCAGCGACCGGGACCTGGCCAGCCACGCCTGGGCCGAGGCCTGGCTGGACGACGCCTGGTACAGCTTCGACGTGACCAACGAACTGGCGCGCCCGGAGCGCCACCTGAAGCTGGCGGTGGGCCTGGACTACCTGGACGCCTGCCCGGTGCGCGGCATGCGCCGCGGCAGCGGCCTGGGCGAGCAGATGCACGCGCGGGTGGTGGTGGCGCCGCTGCTGCGCAGCCAGCAGTGAGGCCGGCGGGGAGGCTGCCACGGGATGGAAACCCGTGGTGGTCTAGTATTGCCGGGCAACCCCTGAAGAAGGCCATCCCATGACCTATTGCGTAGCCATGTGCCTGGACGAGGGCCTGGTGTTCGCCTCGGACTCGCGGACCAACGCCGGCATCGACCACATCGCCACCTTCCGCAAGCTGTTCACCTTCGGCGTGCCCGGCGAGCGCCTGATCGTGCTGCAGAGCGCCGGCAACCTGGCCACCTCGCAGTCGGTGGTGAACCTGCTGAAGCAGCGCCTGGACGACGCCAGCCAGGTGAACCTGCACAGCGTGCCGACCCTCTACGAAGCCACCGCGCTGGTGGCCGCCACCGTGCGCGAAGTGGTGGCCCGCGACGCCGCGCCCCTGGCCGGCAACACCGACCTGACCTGTTCCTTCCTGATCGGCGGGCAGATCGCCGGCGGCCCGCCGGAGCTGTACAGCATCTACCCCCAGGGCAACTTCATCCAGGCCACCGAAGACACGCCCTTCCTGCAGCTGGGCGAGAGCAAGTACGGCAAGCCGATCCTCGACCGCAACCTGGAGTTCACCACCAGCCTGGCCGAGGGCCTGCGTTGCGCGCTGGTGTCCTTCGATTCGACGATTCGAAGCAACCTTTCGGTGGGCATGCCGCTGGATTTGCTGGTGTACCACCGCGACAGCCTGATCGTCCCGGCGGGCTACCGGGTGACGGAGGAGGATGCGTACTACGCGAGCATCCGCAAGCAGTGGTCGGCGGGGTTGCATGAGCTGCTGGCGGAGCTGCCGGCGCCGCCGGTGGAGTACAACATCTAGCGGAGGGTGTTGGGTTCAAGAGCGCCCTCTCCCCAACCCTCTCCCGCAAGCGGGAGAGGGGGCTGTCCTGAGCGGGGTTGGAGTCAGGCACCATCCTCCACCCTCGTCATTCCCGCGAACGCGGGAACCCAGTGACGGCCAGGTTCGCGAGCAAGCTCGCTCCTACGAAAAGCAAAAGCAAAAGCGCGTTTGCTCTTGGACTTCCAGAGAAACCTCCGAGCGCACCGAAACGCCCCTTCAGCAGGCCGAGCGAAACCGGCGCTCAGGAGGTCATGCGACATGGATGTCGCGAGAGCCCCGATGGGCTACAGGGACGTACCCTCGGGGCGGGCCTCCGTGGCGGGGGAGTTCGTGAGGGTAGCCCGACTCTGTCGGGCCCGTATGTCGGGGCAAGCCTTTTTGGTTCCTTTTGTGGCGTTTGACAAAAGGGACTCGCCCGAGGGGACGAAACAAGACGGTCGGGCAGACTCGGAGCGGCGCAAAAACACCCAAGCCAAGGCAGCTGGGTTCCCGCGTTCGCGGGAATGACGAGGGGGAGTGAGGAGTTTCAGGATGACTCCAGATTTTCCGCCTACTCAGGACAGCCCCCTCTCCCTTCAGGGAGAGGGCTGGGGAGAGGGCGCTCTTCCCCCCAACACCACAGCCCCCGGCAAACCCCATTCGCAAGCAAGCTCGCCCCCACAACACCCCTCACCGCTCCCGCAACGCCTCCCAGCGCGCCTTCAGCACCGGCTTGAGCAGATAATCCAGCACGCTCTTCTCGCCCGTGATGATGTCCACCGTCGCCACCATCCCGGGGATGATCAGCAGCGGCTTGTTGTCCGGCCCCAGGTGGTTCTTGTCGGTACGCACCTGGATCAGATAGAAGGCGTTGCCCTTGTCGTCGGTGATGGTGTCCGCGCTGATCATCTCCAGCTTGGCCTTCAGGCCGCCGTAGATGGTGTAGTCGTAGGCGCTGAACTTCACTGTGGCCGGCTGGCCGGGGTGGAGGAAGGCGACGTCCTGCGGGCGGATCTTCGCTTCCACCAGCAGGTTGTCCTCCAGCGGGACGATTTCCACCATGTCGCTGCCCGGCTGCACCACGCCGCCGATGGTGTTGATCTTCAGCTGCTTGACGATGCCGCGCACCGGCGACACCACGGTGGTGCGGCTGACCTTGTCGTCGATGGCGCGGCTGGTGGCGGTGAGTTTGTTCAGCTCGGTGCGGGCCTCGTTGAGGTCCTTCAGGGCGTCGGTGCGGAAGCCCTGGCGCGACTCGTCGATCTTCCGCGCGATCTCCTGCATGGCCGCCTCGGCGCGGGGGATGGCCAGGGTGGTGGCGTTCAGCTCGCCGTTGATCTCCACCACGCTGCGGCGCAGGCGCAGCAGTTCCACCGGGGAGATGGCGCCGCTCTTGACCAGCGGCGTGGACATGTTCAGCTCCTGCTGCACCAGGCCGAGGCTGGAACGGTACTGCTGGGCCTTGGCGCGGAATTCCTGCAGCTCCTGGGTCTTCTGCCGCAGCTGTTCCTGGAGGATGCTTACCTCGCTGGCCTGGCGCGCCTGGCGGCTGTGGTAGAGCTGCAGCTGGTCGTCGACCACCTGCGGCGCGGTCTGCTTCAGGGCGTCGGAGAAGGCCGGCTCGCGGCCCTCGGCCTCGGCGCTCAGGCGTTCCACCCTGGCCTCCAGGGCGTTGCGGTCGGCCTCGGTCTCGCCCTTGTTGGAGGCGAAGCGGGTGTCGTCCAGGCGCAGCAGGGTCTGGCCCTTGTCCACCACCTGGCCCTCGTGGACGAAGATTTCCGAGACGATGCCGCCCTCCAGGTTCTGGATGGTCTGCACCTTGCTGGAGGGGATGGCCTTGCCTTCGCCCTTGGTGACTTCCTCCAGGTGCGCGTAGTGCGCCCAGGCCAGCGCGCAGACCAGCAGCGCGAGCACCGCCCAGAGGGTGATGCGCGCCGCCAGCGGCGAGTCCTCCAGCACCGTGCCCTGGACCTCGGGCATGAACTCGGTGTCGCTGCGGCCGCCGAGGTAGCCCGGCGTCGGTTGCATGCTGCTCATGGCTTCACCCCGCTGCCGGGCCGACGTGGCCCTTGCGCAATGCTTCGATCACCGCGTCCTTCGGCCCGTCGGCGACGATGCGCCCGGCGTCGAGGACGATCAGCCGGTCGACCAGGGCGAGCATCGAGGTGCGGTGGGTGACCAGCAGCAGCGTCTTGTCCGCGCAGCACGCCTGCAGGCGCCGGCGCAGGGCTTCCTCGCTGCTGTTGTCCATGGCGCTGGTGGGCTCGTCGAGCACCAGGATCGGCGGGTCCAGCAGCAGCGCGCGGGCCATCAGCACGGCCTGGCGCTGGCCGCCGGAGAGCAGCTGGCCGCGCTCGCCCACCGGGCGGTCGAAGCCGGCCGGGTGCTGCCGGGCCAGTTCGCTGACGCCGGTCAGCTCGGCCACCTCCAGCATGCGCGCATCGCCGACGTAGCGCGCGCCCAGGGTCAGGTTGTCGCGCAGGCTGCCGGCCAGCAGCGGCAGGTCGTGGGCCACGTAGCCCACCTGCTGGCGCAGGTCGGCCACGTCTATCTGCCGCAGGTCCAGGCCGTCGAGCAGGATCTGCCCCTCGTCCGGCTGGTAGAAGCCCAGCAGCAGGCGCGCCAGGGTGCTCTTGCCCGAGCCGCTGCGGCCGATCAGCCCGACCTTCTCGCCGGGGGCCAGGCGCAGGCCGATCTGGCTCAGCGCCGCGGCGTTCTGCTCGGAGTAGCGGAATTCCACCTGGCGCATCTCCAGCGCGCCGTGCAGCTGGGTGCGCTCCAGCGGGCGCTGGCTGGCCTGGCGCTCCTGGGGCAGGGCCATGAGCGCGTCGGTGCTCTTCATGGTCAGGCGCGCCTGCTGGTGGCGGGTGATCAGCCCGGCGATCTGCCCCAGCGGCGCCAGCACCCGGCTGTTGAGCATGTAGCAGGCGACCAGGGCGCCGACGCTGAGCTGGCCGTCGAGGATGGCGTAGACGCCGCAGATGATCAGGGCCATGCCGGCGAACTGCTGGACGAACAGGGTGCCGTTGGTGGCCAGGGTGGCGAGGAAGCGGGCGTGGTTGTCCAGGCGGGTGAGGGCGCCGTGGGTGGCTTCCCAGCGGTACTGCCGCTCGCTTTCGGCGCCGCAGGCCTTGAGCGTTTCCAGGCCGCCGAGGGTCTCGATCAGCAGGGCCTGGCGCTCGGCGCCGAGGGTCAGGCTCTTCTGCACGGTGTCGCGCAGGCGCACCTGGATCAGGTAGGCGAAGCCGATGGTCAGCGGGAAGGCCAGCAGCGGCACCGCCACCAGAGCGCCGCCGAGCAGGCCGATGACCACGATCATCAGCAGCGAGAAGGGCAGGTCGATGAGGCTGGTGAGGGTCAGCGCGGTGAGGAATTCGCGCAGGCCCTGGAAGTCGTGGATGCTCTGGGCGAAGCCGCCGACCGTGGCCGGGCGGAACTTCATGGCCATGCCGGTGATGCGCTCGAACAGCGTGGCCGAGAGCACCACGTCGGTCTTCTTCCCGGCCATGTCCAGCAGGTGCGAGCGCAGCACCCGCAGCAGCAGCTCGAAGAGGGTGCCCAGCAGCAACCCGCTGGCCAGCACCCAGAGGGTGGAGATGGCCTGGTTGGGCACCACGCGGTCGTAGGTCTGCATGACGAACAGCGGCACCAGCATGCTCAGCAGGTTGATCAGCAGGCTCGCCACCAGGGCGTCGGTATAGAGCCAGCGCGACAGCCTGAGGGTGTCGCGGAACCAGGCCTCGACCCGCGGCACCAGCGGCTGGCGCGCCGCCTCCAGCTCGTGGCGCGGGCGGGCGAACAGGGCCAGGCCGCTGTACTGCGCGGCCAGTTCCTCGGTGCCCACCCACTGCTCGCCACCCTCGGTCTCGCAGGGCAGGATCAGCGCCTGGCCGTCCGCGCCCCACTGGCGCAGCACCGCGCTACGCCCGCCGTCGAGCAGCAGCAGCACCGGCAGGTTGAGCGCCGGTATGGCCTTCAGCTCGCGGCGCAGCAGGCGCCCCTGCAGGCCGGCGCGGGCCGCGGCGCGGGGCAGCAGCTCGGCGTTCAGGCGTTGCTGCGGCAACGGCAGGCCGGCGCTCAGGCTGGTGCGGCTGACCGAGCAGCCGTGCAGGCGGCAGAGGATCAGCAGGCCGTCGAGCAGGGGGTCGTCGTGGCTCAGGCGGGGGTCGTCCGCTGCGGGGTTGCCGCGCTCCTGGATGATCATGGTCACGCTACTTCTCCCGGGCTTCTGCGAGCCCCGTGCGGCCGCCGCGCCCCGCAGGCGCCGCCGGCCGGGCGGGCCGGCGGCGGACGCGGGGCGGGCAGGGCCTTATTTCATGTCGGGCAGGCGTGTCTCGGTCTTCACGTCGGACAGCGCCACGCCCTCATGGGGCGGCACGACGTTCTGCGAGCGCAGCAGGGCGCCCATGGCGGCCAGCACGCGGTAGCGCGAGTACTCCTCGGTGTAGCGCACCTGGGTGTAGCGGCGGTTGGCGGTGAACAGTTCGTTCTCGCTGTCCAGCAGGTCGAGCAGCGTGCGCTGGCCGAGGGTGAACTGCTGCTGGTAGGCCTCGCGGACCTTGCGCGTGTAGTCGGCGTATTCGCGCGCCGGGCCGGTCTGCTTGCTGGCGTTCTCCATGGCGTCCCAGGCCAGCGAGAGGTTCTCGTTGAGCAGGCGCAGGGCGTTGTCGCGGACGTCCTTGGCCTCGTCGATCTGGTGCGAGGTGGCGCCGAGGCGGTTCTTGTCGCGCATGCCGTTGAACAGGTTGTAGCGCATCACCACCTGGGCTTCCCAGTCGTTGTAGTGGCCCACTTCGCCGTCGACGTTGTTGTTCGCCGCCTTCGACAGTTCCAGGTCGAAGCGCGGGTAGAAGGGCGACTTGGCCGCCTCGTACTGCTTCTCGGCGGCATTCACGTCGGCCTGGGCCGATTTGAGCAGCGGGTTGTTGCTCAGCACTTCCTGGCGCGCCTTGTTGATGTCGCTGGGCACCAGGGCCTTGACGGTGGAGGGCGTCTCCAACTCGTCGGGCTGCTTGCCCACGGCGCTGTAGAAGTTGGCCTCGGCGTCGCGCAGGTCGACTTCCTCGGTGTACAGGTTGTTCTGCGCCAGGGCCAGGCGCGCGGTGGCCTGGTCGTTGTCGGCGGTGCTGCCGACGCCCTGCTGGCTGCGCATGCGGATCTGGTCGCCGATGCGCTGGTGGGCCTGCAGGTTGTTGCGCGCCAGGCTCACCATCTCGCGGTGCTGCAGCACGTTGAGGTAGACCTCGACGGTGCGCAGCGCGGCGTTCTCCGAGGTGCCCAGCACGCGGAACGCCTTGGAATTGACGTTGGCCTCGTTACGCGCCACCTCGTTGGGCGTGGCGAAGCCGTCGAACAGCATCTGCTGCAGGCGGAGCTCGGCATCGCCGCGGTTGAGCGTCTCCTTGTTGTGGTTGCCTTCCTGACGGGTAGAGGGGCTATCGACGCCTTCGCGGCCGTAACCCAGCAGTAGATCGACGGTGGGCAGGTAGCCGCCGCGGGCGATCTTCAGTTCCTGGTCTGCGGTCAGCCGGCTGTTCATGCTCTGGCTGATCTCCGGGTGATATTGCAGGGTGCTCTGTATGGCTTGGGTCAGGCTCATCGCGTTGGCTTGAGCGCAGGTGGCCGCCAGAAATACACCGCTCCATAGCGTCGCGTTACGACTGCGCATGGCGTTCTCCTGGTGTTCTCGACTTCGATGCTCTTGCAATTCGCCAAAAACTTGGCTTTTTTCTGATATCAAGCGTTTCACGCCTGTAACATCAGAGCTAAGAACAACTTTTCGCGAACCTCAGAAGAATTTTTCACATCCCATATTCAGAAAAAGTCTTATGACACCTGTGAAAAGCGGCACATTGTAAAACTCGCAAACCCTGATTTTTCTTGGCTATGGGGACGAATGGGCTTGCACATACAGCCATGTACGTTTCAGGCGGCTAGGGCGGGCGTTTCCGCGAAGTACCGAAGCAAGCGTGGTCAAAAAAATGGCGGATTCATCCGCTGGCTTTTTGATGCCAAAGCGCCTTCAGGCTTCTGCTTCCCTCTACGCATCACTGCGCGCCGGTGACGGCATGGCCAACTCGGAGGTCTTGGGTGCCGCCGGAGGTGGCGCCGGGCGGCAAGCGCAGAGTAAGCGCGGAGGATGCAGTCATGGCCAGCTTGGTAGGTATCGTCAGCAAGGCGGTGGGCGAGGTCTTCGCCGTGGCCGCGGATGGTTCGCGTCGCATCCTGCACCAGGGCGACAAGCTGTTCGTCGGCGAACAACTGGTGACCGGGCACGAAGGTGCCGTGGCCGTGGCGATCGCCGGCGGCGGCGAACTCACCCTGGGGCGCGACAGTTCGATGCCGATGAGCAATCAACTGGTCGCCGCCGCCCACCACCAGTACGCGGACAGCGCGCCGGCGCAGGCGCCGGTCGCGCCCAGCCAGCAGGACATCACCGACGTCAAGGCGCTGCAGGCGGCCATCGCCGCCGGGCAGGACCCGAGCCAGGTCGCCGAGGCCACCGCGGCCGGCCCGTCGTTCTCCGCCGGCGGCAACGCCAAGGCCGGCGGCGGGCACTCCTTCGTGCTGCTGACCGAGACCGGCGGCCGCGTCGATCCGGACATTGGTTTCCCCACCGGACCCCTGGGCAGCGGCCCGCTGTTCCCGCGGCTGTTCGACGGCATACCCAGCCCCGAGCAGGCCCAGGCGGCGCCGCCGACCCCGCCGGAACCGCCGACCCCGCCCGTCGACGGCGTGCCCAGCGCGGGCAACGCCAGCGCCGTGGTGGATGAGGACGGCCTGCCCGGCGGCATCCAGGGCAACGACGGCCTGCCCGGCGTCGGCGCCAGCGCTTCCGGCAGCCTCGGCTACGACTTCGGCGCCGACGGCCCCGGGACCTTCGCCTGGAGCACCACCGGCCTGCCGGCGCTGACCTCCGGCGGCGTGGCCCTGAGCTACAGCGTGAGCCCCGACGGCCACGTGCTGACGGCCTCGGCCAATGGCCAGACGGTGTTCACCCTGAGCCTCACCAACCTCGCCAACGGCGCCTATGAACTGGTCCTGCAGCAGCCGCTGGACCACCCGCAGCACGGCGTCGAGGACGACATCGCCCTCAGCGTCCCCTACACCCTGACCGACGGCAACGGCACCCCCGTCGGCGGCAACCTGGCCATCCTCATCAACGACGACAGCCCCACCGCCGGCCTGGCCCTGGAGGGCGAGGCGCCGAGCCTGCTCAGCCATGACGAAGGCACCCGCGGCGGCGCTTCCGAGAGCGTCTCGGCGGACTTCGCCAGCGCCTTCAAGGCGACCCTGGCCTATGGCGCCGACGGCGCCGGCAGCGTGGCCTGGCACTACAGCCTGAACGTCACCAGCCAGGGCGAGGCCTCGGGCCTGAGCAGCGGCGGCCAGGGCATCCACCTCTACCTGATCGATGGCGTGGTGGTGGGCTCCACCGCCGCCAGCGCCGGCGCGGTCAGCAGCGCCAACACCGTCTTCTCGCTGGCGGTGGACGCCGCCAGCGGCAAGGTCACCCTGACCCAGTACGCCGCCATCGACCACGCCCTGCCGGGCGACACCGGCGGTTTCGACAGCCAGCACGTCACCCTCGGCAGCGACCTGGTGCAACTGCAGGGCAGCGTCACCATCACCGACCGTGACGGCGACCCGGCCAGCGCCAGCCAGAACCTGGACCTGGGCGGCCGGATCGGTTTCGCCGACGACGGCCCGAGCATCGGCATCGGCGCCAGCGGCGCGCAGCTGGGCAACCTGGTGACCCAGGATGCGGACACCATCGGCAGCAACTTCGACACCGCCACCACCAGCTTCGCCGCAGCCTTTGCCATCACCTCGCAAAGCACCGGCGCCGATACCCCGGCTGCGGTGAACTGGAGCTACGCGCTGAAGCTGGACGTGGCCGAAGGCACCGAGTCGGGGCTGAACAGTGCCGGGCAGAAGATTTATCTGTACGAGCAGAATGGCCAGATCATCGGTAGCACTTCCAGCACCGAAGCTGGCGTGGATTTCAGCAACACCATCTTCAACCTGAAGGTCGACGGCAGCGGCAATGTCACCCTGACGCAATACGCCGAGATCGATCACGCGCTGCCGGGTGCGACCAGCAACTATGCCGCGCAGCAGGCCTTCCTTGGCACCGGCCTGGTGAGCCTGGACGCTACCGCGACCATCACCGACTACGACGGCGACAAGGCCTCGTCCAGCGCCAGCATCGATCTGGGCGGCAAGGTGGCCTTCGACGACGATGGCCCGTCCATCTGCATCGACCTCAGCGGTAAGGTTCCGGTGCTGCTGCACACCCAGGACGCCGACACCATCGGCAGCAACTTCGACACCGCCACCACCAGCTTCGCCGCAGCCTTCGCCATCACATCGCAGAGCGCCGGCGCCGATACGCCGGCTGCGGTGAGCTGGAGCTATGCGCTGAAACTGGATGTAGCGGAGGGCACCCAGTCAGGCCTGAACAGTGCCGGGCAGAAGATTTACCTCTACGAGCAGAACGGCCAGATCATCGGCAGCACCGCCAGCAGTGAAGGTGGCGTGAATGCCAGCAACACCATCTTCAACCTGAAGGTGGACGGCAGCGGCAATGTCACCCTCACGCAGTTCGCCGAGATCGATCACGCGTTGCCGGGCGCGACCAGCAACTATGCGACCCAGCAGACCTCCCTCGGCACTGGCCTGGTGAGCCTGCAGGCCAGCGCCACCATCACCGACTACGATGGCGACAAGGCCAGCTCCACGGCCTCGCTCGACCTGGGCAACAAGGTCGCGTTCGACGATGACGGCCCTTCCATCTGCATCGACCTCAGCGGCAGCAAGCCCATCGTGCTGCTGACCCATGACGCGGACACCATCGGCTCGAACTTCGACACCGCCACCACCAGCTTCGCCGCGGCCTTTGCCATCACATCGCAGAGCGCTGGTGCCGACACTCCGGCTTCGGTGAACTGGAGCTACGCGCTGAAGCTGGACGTGGCCGAAGGCACCCAATCGGGCCTGAACAGTGCGGGGCAGAAAATCTACCTGTACGAGCAGAACGGTCAGATCATCGGCAGCACCTCGAACACCGAAGGCGGGGTGAATGCCAGCAACACCATCTTCAACCTGAAGGTGGACGGCAGCGGCAGTGTCACCCTGACGCAGTACGCCGAAATCGACCACGCGCTGCCGGGCGCCACCAGCAACTACGCCACCCAGCAGGCCCCCCTGGCCACCGGCCTGGTGAGCCTGCAGGCCACCGCGACCATCACCGACTACGACGGCGACAAGGCCAGCTCCACGGCCTCGCTGGACCTGGGCAACAAGGTGGCCTTCGCCGACGACGGCCCGTCCATCAGCGTCGGCCTGGGCGGCCAGTCGGTGCTGGTGCAGACCCAGGACGCCGACACCATAGGCGCCAACTCCGACACCGCCAGCGGCGACTTCACCGGCGCCTTCGTCATCACCTCGCAGAGCGCCGGCGCCGATGCCCCGGCCTCCGCCGTGAGCTGGAGCTACAGCCTCAAGCTGCTGGCCGGGCAGGGCGCCGACAGCGGGCTGAGCAGCGGCAACGCGACCATCCACCTTTACGACGTCGGCGGCAAGATCGTCGGCAGCACCGCCACCAGCCTGCAGGGCGTGACCACGGCCAACACCGTGTTCGACCTGCGCCTGGACGGCAATAGCGGCAAGGTGATCCTCACCCAGTACTCGGCCATCCAGCACGACGGGCCGGGGGCTTCCGGCAACTACGACAGCCAGGTGGCCTGGCTGAAGACCGGGCTGGTCGGCCTGGAAGGCACCGCCAGCATCACCGACTACGACGGCGACAAGGCCAGCAGCAGCCAGACCCTCGACCTGGGCAACAAGATCGGCTTCGCCGACGACGGCCCCACCGCGGTGGACGACCACCCGGCATGCCTGCTGGTGCAGCCGCCGCCGGCGGTCAACCTGACGCTGGTGCTCGACGTCTCCGGCAGCATGCAGGGCAGCAAGCTGGCCCAGGCCAAGGCCGCGCTGATCAACATGCTGCACGAGTACGCCTCCATGGGCCTGCTGATCCAGGTCTCGCTGATCAGCTTCGCCACCTCGGCCAGCGCCGCCAGCCACTACAGCTTCGACGACGCCGGCGACAGCGGCTACACCAGCCTGGTGAACGCCATCAACGGCCTGCAGGCCGGCGGCAACACCAACTACGAGGCCGCGCTGAACCGTGCCCAGACCAGCATCAACGCCGACCTGAACGCGCCGGGGGCCGACCCCGCGGCGATCAACCGGGTGTACTTCATCTCCGATGGGCAGCCCACCACCGGTAGCACCAACGCTGCGCTGAACGCCTGGCAGAGCTTCCTCGCGGCGCACAACGGCAGCACCAACAACGTCGAGGCCTTCGCCGTCGGCGTCGGCACCTCCATCACCGACCAGGACCTGGTGCGGGTGGATAGCCACGGCACCCCGGTCATCGTCACCGACCCCAGCGACCTCAGCGCCACCCTGGTCAACCTCAGCCACCTCGACGCGGTCAGCGGCAACGTATTGGCCAATGACTTGCCGGTAAGCGCCGACGGCACCGTGCGCATCACCCAGGTGAGCATCGGCGGCGAGACCTTCGCGGTGGACGCCAACGGCAACCTCACCAACCTCAACCCCAGCGCCAGCCATGCCACCGGCAGCTACAACGCCAGCAGCGGCCTGCTGACCATCAGCACCGACAACGGCACCCTGACGCTGTACCTGAAGGATGGCGGCGGCCACCACGCCGGCGACTACACCTACGCGGTCAAGGCCAGCGTGAGCTTCCCGGAAAGCGGGCAGATCAGCGAATCGTTCCACTACACCATCGTCGATGGCGACGGCGACACCTCCTCGGCCAACCTCGACATCTGCGTGAAATACGGCGCACCGATCCTGGTGGTGGGCAGCAATGCCAGCGACACCGACGGCTCGACGACGCCCCACGTCGTGCCCAGCCCGCTCGGGCCGGACCACGGCACCATCGCCGGCAGCTTCGGCAACGACGTGCTGATCGGCGACGTGGGCGGCGTTTCCGTCACCACCACGCCCGGCAAGAACTACAACATCGCGCTGATCATCGACACCTCCGGCAGCATGGCCGACCCCTCCGGGACCACCGGGCTCAGCCGCATGGCCCTGGCCAAGGCGGCGCTGATCAACCTGCTGAACCAGATCAAGGGCCACGACGGCACCATCAACCTGGCCCTGGTGTCCTTCGCCGACGGCTCGACGCTGACCCAGGTGCATGGCCTGAACAGCACCAACGTCGCCACCCTGATCAGCGCCATCAACAGCCTCGGCGCCGTGGGCGGGACCAACTACGAGGCGGCGCTGAAATCCACCGTCGACTGGTTCAACGCCACGGTGGGCGGGGGCGCCAACGCCGCCCACGACTACATCAACCTGGCGTTCTTCCTCACCGACGGCAACCCCACCACCTACATCGGCGACAGCAGCAACAGCGGCACCGTCACCAACTACCACGACATCAAGGACGCGCTGGACGTCGCCAACAACCTGCTCAACGGCGGCGGCCTGTTCAGCGGCAGCGACCACGTGTCGGTGAACGCCATCGGCATCGGCGACGGCATCAACAGCGGCATCCTGCAGTTCTTCGACAACACCAGCACCACGGGCACCGCCACCCTGCATTTCACCGGCAACACCCCGGACCTCACCGCCAACGTCGGCCAGCCGCAGATCATCAACACCGCCGAACAGCTGCAGACCGCGTTGCAGGAAGGCTTCAGCAACACCTCGCCGCAGGCGGTGGGCCACGACCACCTGGTCGGCGGCGACGGCAACGACATCCTCTTCGGCGACGTGATCAACACCGACGCCCTGAGCTGGACCGGGCACGCCGCCGGCACCCACAACGGCGCCGGCTACCAGGGCCTGGTGGACTACCTGACCGCCGCCAACGGCGGCGCCGCGCCGTCCCAGGGCCAGGTGACCAACTACATCGTCGCCCACGCCTATGAACTCAACGTCGCCGGCGACACCCGCGGCGGCAACGACACCCTTGAAGGCGGCAAGGGCGACGATCTGCTGTTCGGCCAGGGCGGCAACGACACGCTGCTCGGCGGCGACGGCAACGACATCCTGTTCGGCGGCATGGGCGACGACACCCTTACCGGCGGCGCCGGCGCCGACCAGTTCGTCTGGCAGAAGGGCGAGGCCGGGCATGACGTGATCAAGGACTTCAACATAGGCGAGGGCGACTCGCTGAACCTGGCCGACCTGCTGCAGGGCGAGCACGCCACCGCCGATTCGCTGGCGCAGTACCTGACCTTCTCGGTCAACGCCACCACCTCGACCACCACCATATCGGTGAACCCCACCGGCGCGACAGGGGGCGCGACGACCCAGACCATCGACCTGGCCAACGTCGACCTGGTGGCCAAGTACACCGACCACCACGGCGGCGCCATCGTCTCCAGCGGCGACACCCACGCGGTGCTCAACGGCCTGCTGGCCGACCATGCGGTGAAGGTGGACACCGTCTGAGCGCGCCGCAAGGGCGCCTGCGACCGCCGCCCTTGGGCGGCGGTCGCGTATCCGCTGGGGGATGGCAGCGCATATCCGGGATGAATGATCGTCGCGCCCCGGCATTCGCTCGCCCTATGCTTGGCCGACTGCACCTCCCCAATCGAACAACAAGCAACGAGGTTTCCCATGCGTGAAGTGGTGATCGTCGACAGCGTCCGTACCGGCCTGGCCAAGTCGTTCCGCGGCAAGTTCAACATGACCCGGCCCGACGACATGGTGGCCCACTGCATCGACGCGCTGCTGGCGCGCAACGGCCTGGACCCGCTGCTGGTGGACGACTGCGTGGTCGGCGCCGGCTCCAACGAGGGCGCCCAGGGCCACAACATCGGCCGCAACGCCGCGGTGCTGTCGAAGCTGGGCATCCACGTCGCCGGCATGACCCTCAACCGCTACTGCTCCTCGGGCCTGCAGGCCATCGCCATCGCCGCCAACCAGGTGGCCTCCGGCTGCAGCGACATCCTGGTGGCCGGCGGCGTCGAGTCCATCACCCTGACGGCCAAGTCGCGCAACACCGACCACTTCGTCAACCCGCGCCTGGAAGCGGAATTCCCGGGGATCTACTACCCCATGGGGCAGACCGCCGAGATCGTCGCCCGTCGCTACAACGTCACCCGCGAGGAACAGGACCTCTACGCCCTGCAGAGCCAGCAGCGCACCGCCCGCGCCCAGGCCGAGGGCCTGTTCGACGACGAAATCGTGCCGATGAACGTGCGCTACGCCGTGGAAGACAAGGCCACCGGCGAGAAGAAGGTGGTCGAAGGCGTGGTCGACCGCGATGACTGCAACCGCCCGGACACCACCCTCGAAGGCCTCAACTCGCTGAAGCCGGTGTTCGCCGAAGACGGCTCGGTGACCGCCGGCAACGCCTCGCAGCTTTCCGACGGCGCCTCCATGACCCTGGTGATGAGCCTGGACAAGGCCCTGGAACTGGGCCTCAAGCCCAAGGCCTTCTTCCGCGGCTTCACCGTGGCCGGTTGCGAGCCGGACGAGATGGGCATCGGCCCGGTGTTCTCGGTGCCCAAGCTGCTCAAGGCCCGCGGTCTGCAGATCGACGACATCGACCTGTGGGAACTCAACGAAGCCTTCGCCTCGCAGTGCCTGTACGCGCGCAACCGCCTGGGCATCGACAACGAGAAGTACAACGTCAACGGCGGCTCCATCTCCATCGGCCACCCCTTCGGCATGACCGGCTCGCGCCAGGTCGGCCACCTGGTGCGCGAACTGCAGCGGCGCAACCTGCGCTACGGCATCGTGACCATGTGCGTGGGCGGCGGCATGGGCGCCACCGGCCTGTTCGAAGCGCTCCGCTGAGTCTGGCGGCCGTCCCCACGCAGGAGGGCCGATAGCGAAGCCCCGGCAGCGATGCCGGGGCTTTTTTCGTTGGGGAGGGGTTTTGTAGGAGCGAGCTTGCTCGCGAACGGAGTTACCCGGCGGCATCATCGCTTGGGATTGACTCCGCTCCCTCTCCCCAGCCCTCGGCTGCGCGCCCCGCCCTGAAGGGAGAGGGGGCTTGTCCGTGCCAGTGGGGAAGGACGGTTTCAGCCGGAAACTACCGTCGTGGCCGGCTGACTCCAGAACATCCAAGCACACCGAACGGTCCCCTCTCCCTTCAGGGAGAGGGTTAGGGAGAGGGCGTTCTTCAGGATGCACACCGAACCTGGCCAGCAGAACGTCCTTCGCGAGCAAGCTCGCTCCTACAGAAAAGCCCACCCCGGCACCACCAAAGAAAAACCCCGGCACCTGGCCGGGGTTCATGACTCGCCTAAAACCCAGACAACACCTACTGCGCCACCCGCGCATACAACCCGGCGGCCTGCTGCATCCGGCTGATGTACTGCATCACCTCGCGCTCTGCATCGAAGCGGGTGAAGAACGGCCCTTCCAGCGTGCCTTCGCGGGTCGAGAAGAAGTACTGGCCATTGACCGCGCTGATCCGGTCGCTCCGATAGTGGGTGCCCGGCTCGCCGTCAGTCACTCGTTTACCGAACATGAAGATACCTCCCACACCTTGCGGGTTAATGATTTCAGTGTAGTCAGGCCGGGCGGCGGCGGGGCGCAGGCGACGAATGGACGGCGGCGCAGGCCCCGGCGGCTATGCTCAATGGCCAGTGGTGCGAGGCCAGGTGACTGCATATCTTTTTGGTTATAAGAAAATCGAAATATATTCTTTTTAATGCAATCCGGCCTTGTGCATAGTGAACCCCACACGAACCAGGAGCCCAACCCATGAGTCTGCGTCTTGGCGACATCGCCCCCGACTTCGAACAGGAATCCAGCGAAGGCCGCATCCGTTTCCACGAATGGCTCGGCGACAGCTGGGGCATTCTCTTCTCCCACCCGGCGGACTTCACCCCGGTGTGCACCACCGAGTTGGGCCTGACCGCCAAGCTCAAGGACGACTTCGCACAGCGCGGCGTCAAGGTGATCGCGCTGTCGGTTGACCCGGTGGAGTCCCACGTGAAGTGGATCGACGACATCAACGAAACCCAGAACACCGTGGTCAACTTCCCGATCATCGCCGACGCCGACCGCAAGGTCTCCGAGCTGTACGACCTGATCCACCCGAACGCCAACGACACCCTGACCGTGCGTTCGCTGTTCGTCATCGATCCGAACAAGAAGGTGCGCCTGACCATCACCTATCCGGCCAGCACCGGGCGCAACTTCAACGAGATCCTGCGGGTGGTGGACTCGCTGCAACTGACCGACAACCACAAGGTCGCCACGCCCGGCAACTGGCAGGACGGCGACGAGGTGGTCATCGTGCCCTCGCTGAAAGACGAGGACGAGATTCGCCGGCGTTTCCCCAAAGGCTACCGCGCAGTCAAGCCGTACCTGCGCCTGACCCCGCAGCCCAACCGCTGATTTTCCCGCGGCTGCCCCGCGCAGCCGCGCCGTTGTTCCAAGCCACGAGTAGGGTATTCGGCCGGTTCGTCCGGCCGCCTTTTTTTCCGTTCCCGCCCGGCTTCGCGCCGCGCTTTGTTTTCCCGCTCTGACTTGCCCGCCACACGGGGAGAAGACGTCAGCCACGCCGCCAAGGAGATCGACCATGGGTCCGTCCACCTGGCGCCGCAGCCTGACCGCCGCTCTCCTGGCGTGTCTGCCGTTCGGCGCCTTCACTGCCACCGCTTCCGCACAAACGCCAAGGGAAGTCCGCCTGGACTACGCCTACTACGCGCCCACCAGCCTGGTGCTCAGGCACTTCGGCTGGCTGGAGCAGGCGCTCGAACCCCAGGGCACCGAGGTGCGCTGGGTGTTCAGCCAGGGCAGCAACCGCTCGCTGGAATACCTCAACGCCGGCAGCACCGACTTCGCTTCCACCGCGGGGCTGGCCGCGGTGCTCAGCCGCGCCAATGGCAGCCCGCTGAAGACCGTCTACATCGCCTCGCGCCCGGAATGGACCGCGCTGGTGGTGCCCAAGGACTCGCCGCTGAAATCCCTGGCCGACCTCAAGGGCCACAAGGTGGCCGCCACCAAGGGCACCGACCCCTACCTGTTCCTGTTGCGCAGCCTGCAGAGCGTCGGCCTGGGCAAGGGCGACGTGGAGATCGTCCACCTGCAGCACCCCGATGGCCGCACCGCGCTGGAGCGCGGCCAGGTGGACGCCTGGGCCGGGCTCGACCCGCACATGGCGGCCAGCGAGCTGCAGGCCGGCTCGCGCCTGCTGTACCGCAACGTGAACTTCAACAGCTACGGCGTGCTCAGCGTCACCGAGCGTTTCGCCAACGAGCAGCCGCAGCTGATCAAGCAGGTCATCGGCGCCTACGAGCGGGCCCGCCACTGGGCCATCGAGCATCCGGAGGAGACCGCCAGGCTGCTGGCCGAGGAGGCCAAGCTGCCGCTGGAAGTGGCCAGGCTGCAGCTTTCGCGCACCGACTTCAGCCAGCCGCTGCCCGGCGCCGAGCAGGTCGCCGCGCTCAAGGCCGCCGCGCCCATCCTGGTGGACGAGCAACTGGTGCGCCCCGGCACCGACGTGGCCAGGGTGGTGGACCAGTTGATCGACCCGCAACTGGCCGGCGAGGTCATCGGCAAGCAGCCCCTGGCCAGGGCGGAGTGAACCATGGGCGTGCCGAGCCAGCCCCTCGACCTGGGCCGTAGCCGCCGCCTGGCCCTGTCGCTGCGGCCGCGCCCGCTGCGCTGGCGGGCCTGGGTGCTGCCGCTGCTGCTGTGCGCCGCGCTGGAACTCGCGGTGCGCGCCGGCTGGCTGGCGGAGAACCAGATGCCGGCGCCCAGCAGCGTCGCGCTCACCCTCTGGCAACTGGCCCATGGCGAGCTGTGGCAGCACATCGGCGCCAGCCTGGCGCGGGTGGCCAGCGGCTTCGCCATCGGCTCCTTCGCTGCCCTGCTGATCGGCACCTGGGTCGGCCTCAGCCAGCGCGCCGAGGCCTACCTGGAGCCGAGCTTCCAGGCCCTGCGGGCCATTCCCAGCCTGGCCTGGGTGCCCTTGCTGCTGCTCTGGCTGGGCATCGACGAGACGCCCAAGGTGGTGCTCATCGCCCTCGGCGCCTTCTTCCCGGTGTACCTTGCGCTGGTCGCCGGCGTGCGCGGGGTGGACCGCAAGTGGGTGGAGCTGGGCCGGCTGTACCACCTGTCGACCTTCACCCTGGCGCGGCGCATCCTCCTGCCGGCGGCGCTGCCGAGCCTGTTCACCGGGCTGCGCGGCGCCCTCAGCCTGAGCTGGATGTTCCTCGTCGCCGCCGAGCTGATCGCCGCCACCCGCGGCCTGGGCTACCTGCTCAGCGACGGCCGCGAAACCTCGCGGCCGGACATCGTCATCGCCGCCATCCTGGTCCTGGCCGTGCTCGGCAAGCTCAGCGACGGCCTGCTCAAGGCCGTGGAACGCCGCGCCCTGGCCTGGCGCGACAGCTTCGAAGGCCTGGAGGGCAAGGCATGAGCGCGCTGCTGGAACTCAACAACATCCGCAAGAGCTTCGACGGCCTGCGCGTGCTCGACGACGTCAGCCTGGCGCTGGCGCCGGGGGAGGTGGTCAGCCTGCTGGGCCCCAGCGGCTGCGGCAAGAGCACCCTCCTGCGCATCGCCGCCGGCCTGGACGCCGACTTCGCCGGGCAACTGCAGCGCAACCCGCTGCTGGGCTTCGGCCCGGACGGCGAGAGCGGCCGCGGCGGCGGCATCGGCGTGGTGTTCCAGGAGCCGCGCCTGCTGCCCTGGCTGACGGTGGCGCAGAACGTCGGTTTCGCCGACGGCTGGCTCGCCGACGACCAGCGCATCGCCCGGCTGCTGCGCGACGTCGGCCTGGAAGGCAAGGGTGGCCTGCTGCCCAAGCAGCTCTCCGGCGGCATGGCCCAGCGCGCGGCCATCGCCCGCGGGCTCTACGGCCGGCCGCAGGTGCTGCTGCTGGACGAGCCCTTCAGCGCGGTGGACGCCTTCACCCGCCTGCGCCTGCAGGACCTGATCCAGCAACTGGCCCTGGAATACGACATCAGCATCCTGCTGGTCACCCACGACCTCGACGAGGCCTTCTACCTGGGCGACCGCGTACTGCTCCTGGGCGGCGCCCCGAGCCGCCTGCGCCGCGAGTTCCCGGTGCCCCTGCAACGCCCGCGCGACCGCCGCGCGGTGGAGCTGGCGTACCTGCGGGGAGAGGCGCTGACGGAGTTGCAGCATTCCCACGTGATCTAGACGTCGCGCTGTTCGTAGGAGCGAGGGGGACGCCTGGTTCTTGTTCGCGAATTGGCGTTTGCTGGTGGCCTAGGTGCTGGGTTCAAGAGCGCCCTCTCCCCAGCCCTCTCCCTGAAGGGAGAGGGGGCTTGTCCGTGCCAGCGGGAAGGTCAGATTCAGCCGGATAGCCGAGATTGCCGGCTGACTCAGGAATACCAAAGCACTCCGAACGGTCCCCTCTCCCTTCAGGGAGAGGGTTAGGGAGAGGGAGCGGAATCTCCCCAGAACACCGCTGCCACAAGTAACTCCCGTTCGCGAGCAAGCTCGCTCCTACACTCTTTATTCAAGTTATAAGCAAATGAATAAATAACATTTATTGGAATATCAAAACCCCTGTTAAGGTCTATGCACGTTGGTTAGCGAGCCGGCTTCAAGTCGGCTCTTTCAGTTATAAGGAAGCGTGCAATGTATGTGGTGACCCTCGCCGGCAGTCCGAGCCAGCGCTCCCGTTCCGCGGTCCTGCTGGACGTTGCCCGCCGGTGGCTGCATGAGCGTGGGGTGGAGGTGCGCGCCTACCAGGTGCGCGACTTCGCCGCCGAGGACCTGCTGCATGCCCGCTTCGACAGCCCCCAGGTGCTGGAGCTGCTGGAGCAGGTGGCGCGGGCCGACGGCCTGGTGATCGCCACCCCGGTGTACAAGGCCTCCATCGCCGGCGCCCTCAAGGTGCTGCTGGACCTGCTGCCCGAGCGCGCCCTGAGCCACAAGGTGGTGCTGCCCCTGGCCACCGGCGGCAGCAACGCCCACATGCTCGCCGTGGACTACGCGCTCAAGCCGGTGCTGGCGGCGCTGAAGGCCCAGGAGATGCTCCACGGCGTGTTCGCCGAGGATTCGCAGATCGCCTACGCCACGGCTGATGCGCCGGCGCAGCTGGAGCCGGCCCTGGAGCGGCGCCTGCTGGAGTCCCTGGAACAGTTCCACGGCGCCCTGGCGCGGCGGCCCCGGCCGATCGACCCGAACCTGCTCAGCGAGCGGTTGCTCAAGGCGCGCTGGAGTATTTGAGAGAGGCGGCTGCAGGCGGCAGGCGGCAGGAGAAAAGCGTGGAGCGCTACCGAGCCCCGAATCGGCAGGTGGTGCGAGCGTTGGATGACAAAAACACCAGGTCCTCAGCATCCCGCCAACGGGAGCGCAGGTCCGGCGAGCACACAACGACAAAGGAGCATGCAATGCGCAACCTCACTTTGCGTGGTGGACTGGCGGCCCTGCTGATCGCGGCCCTGGCCCACGGCGCCCAAGCCGAAGAACGACCCGGTACCCTGCGTATCGGCTACCAGAAGTACGGCACCCTGGTGCTGCTCAAGGCCCGCGGCACGCTGGAGAAGCGCCTGGCCGAGCAGGGCGTCAAGGTGCAGTGGACGGAATTCCCCGGCGGCCCGCAGCTGCTGGAAGGGCTGAACGTCGGCAGCATCGACTTCGGCGTCACCGGCGAGACGCCGCCGGTGTTCGCCCAGGCCGCCGGCGCCGACCTGGTGTACGTGGCCAACGAGCCGCCGGCGCCCACCAGCGAGGCCATCCTGCTGCCGAAGGACTCGCCGATCAAATCCGTGGCCGAGCTCAAGGGCAGGAAGGTCGCCCTGAACAAGGGTTCCAACGTGCACTACCTGCTGGTGCGCGCCCTGGAGGAGAACGGCCTGAAGTACAGCGACATCCAGCCGGTGTACCTGCCGCCGGCCGACGCCCGCGCCGCCTTCGAGCGCGGCGCCGTCGACGCCTGGGTGATCTGGGACCCGTACCAGGCCGCCGCCGAGAAGCAGCTGCACGCCCGCACCCTGGTCGACGCCCGCGGCCTGGCCGACAACCACCAGTTCTACCTGGCCACCCGCACCTACGCCAAGGAGCACCCGCAGGTGCTGACCACCCTGGTGGAAGAAGTGCGCTCGGTGGGCGAGTGGTCGCAGAAGAACCCCGAGCAGGTCACCGAACAGGTCGCCCCGCTGCTCGGCCTGCCCGCCGACATCACCCTCACCGCGGTCAAGCGCCAGGGCTACGGTGCGCAGTTCATCACCCCCGAGGTGGTGGCCAAGCAGCAGAAGATCGCCGACGCCTTCACCCAGCTGAAGCTGATTCCCAAGGCGCTGAGCATCAAGGACGTGGTCTGGACGCCGCCGGCGGACAGCAAGGCCAAGGTGGCCCAGGCGCAGTAAGCGTTCATTGGGTTCCCGCGTTCGCGGGAACCCAGCGACTTCACCCGATTCCGACACCCCATCATCGCGCGGCTACGCCACGCCGGCGCGCTCAATCTGGAGTTATAGCGATGAGCCTCAACATCTTCTGGTTCCTTCCCACCCACGGCGACGGCCATTACCTTGGCACCGCCGAGGGCGCCCGCGCGGTCGACCACGGCTACCTGCAGCAGGTGGCCCAGGCCGCCGACCGCCTCGACTTCGGCGGCGTGCTGATTCCCACCGGGCGCTCCTGCGAGGACTCCTGGCTGGTCGCCGCCTCGCTGATCCCGGTGACCCAGCGCCTGAAGTTCCTGGTGGCGCTGCGCCCGGGGATCATCTCGCCGACCGTGGCTGCGCGCCAGGCAGCGACCCTCGACCGTCTGTCCAACGGCCGCGCGCTGTTCAATCTGGTGACCGGCGGCGACCCGGACGAGCTGGCCGGCGACGGCCTGCACCTGAACCACGAGGAGCGCTACGAGGCCTCCGTTGAATTCACCCGCATCTGGCGCCGCGTGCTGGAAGGCGAGACCGTCGACTACGACGGCAAGCACATCCAGGTGCAGGGCGCCAAGCTGCTCTACCCGCCGATCCAGCAGCCGCGCCCGCCGCTGTACTTCGGCGGCTCCTCGGAAGCCGCCCAGGACCTCGCCGCCGAGCAGGTCGAACTGTACCTGACCTGGGGCGAGCCGCCGGCCGCGGTGGCCGAGAAGATCGCCCAGGTCCGCGAGAAGGCCGCCAAGCAGGGCCGCAGCGTGCGCTTCGGCATCCGCCTGCACGTGATCGTGCGGGAAACCAACGAGGAAGCCTGGAAGGCCGCCGACCACCTGATCAGCCACCTCGACCAGGACACCATCGACCGCGCCCAGGCCTCGCTCGCCCGCTTCGACTCGGTGGGCCAGCAGCGCATGGCCGCCCTGCACGGCGGCAGCAAGGACAACCTGGAAGTCTCGCCCAACCTCTGGGCCGGCGTCGGCCTGGTGCGCGGCGGCGCCGGCACCGCGCTGGTCGGCGACGGCCCGACCGTGGCCGCGCGGGTGAAGGAATACGCCGAGCTGGGCATCGACACCTTCATCTTCTCCGGCTACCCGCACCTGGAAGAGTCCTACCGCGTCGCCGAACTGCTGTTCCCGCACCTGGACCTCGCCCGCCCGCAGCAGCCCGAAGCCCGCGGTTACGTCAGCCCCTTCGGCGAGATGGTGGCCAACGACATCCTGCCCAAGCAGCAGGCCGCGCAGAGCTAAGTCGACCCCGTAGGAGCGAGCTTGCCCGCGAACCCCGCGAGCAACCCGGAGAAGCACAAGACATGAAGACAAATACTCTCAACCAAGTGGCCCAGCGCCTGGCGCCCTGGGCCCTGCCGGTGGCCCTGGTGCTGGTCTGGCAGGTGGCGGTGGAGGGCGGTTTCCTCTCCAGCCGCATCCTGCCGGCGCCCAGCGCGGTGGTCGAGGCCGGCTACCAGCTGGTGAAGAGCGGCGAGCTCTGGCAGCACCTGGCGATCAGCACCTGGCGCGCCGCCATCGGCTTCGTCATCGGCGGCTCCATCGGCCTGGCCCTGGGCCTGGTCACCGGCCTGTCGAAATGGGGCGAGCGCTTCCTCGACAGCTCGGTGCAGATGATCCGCAACGTGCCGCACCTGGCGCTGATCCCGCTGGTGATCCTGTGGTTCGGCATCGACGAGTCGGCGAAGATCTTCCTGGTCGCCCTCGGCACCCTGTTCCCCATCTACCTGAACACCTACCACGGCATCCGCAACATCGACTCCGGCCTGCTGGAGATGGCGCGCAGCTACGGCCTGTCCGGCTTCGCCCTGTTCCGCCAGGTGATCCTGCCCGGCGCGCTGCCGTCGATCCTGGTGGGCGTGCGCTTCGCCCTGGGCTTCATGTGGCTGACGCTGATCGTCGCCGAGACCATCTCCGCCAGCTCCGGCATCGGCTACCTGGCGATGAACGCCCGGGAGTTCCTGCAGACCGACGTGGTGGTCCTGGCGATCCTGCTCTACGCCGTGCTCGGCAAGCTGGCCGACCTCGCCGCCCGCGGCCTGGAACGCGTCTGGCTGCGCTGGCACCCGGCCTACCAGGCCAAGGGAGGTGCGGCATGAACGCCCTCAGCACTCCGCAGAACCTCAAGCAGGGCATCCCGCTGGCGCTGAACGGCGTGGTCAAGCGCTTCGGCGAGCGCGAGGTGCTCAAGGGCATCGACCTGCGCATCCCGGCCGGCCAGTTCGTCGCCATCGTCGGCCGCAGCGGCTGCGGCAAGAGTACCCTGCTGCGCCTGCTGGCCGGCCTCGACGCCCCCAGCGACGGCCAGCTGCTGGCCGGCTCCGCGCCCCTGGAAGAGGCCCGCGAAGGCACCCGTCTGATGTTCCAGGACGCCCGCCTGCTGCCGTGGAAGCGGGTGATCGACAACGTCGGCCTGGGCCTGTCCGGCGACTGGCGCAAGCAGGCCCTGGAAGCCCTGGAAGCGGTGGGCCTGGCCGACCGCGCCCGGGAGTGGCCGGCCAGCCTGTCCGGCGGCCAGAAGCAGCGCGTGGCCCTGGCCCGCGCGCTGATCCACCGGCCGCGCCTGCTGCTGCTGGACGAGCCGCTGGGCGCGCTGGATGCGCTGACCCGCATCGAGATGCAGCGGCTGATCGAGAACCTCTGGCAGCGCCACGGCTTCACCGTGCTGCTGGTCACCCACGACGTCAGCGAGGCGGTGGCCGTCGCCGACCGGGTGATCCTCATCGAGGAAGGCGAGATCGGCCTGGACCTGAACGTCGACCTGGCCCGCCCGCGCTCCCGCGGCTCGGCGCGCCTGGCCGCGCTGGAGGCTGAGGTGCTCGACCGCGTGCTGGCATTGCCGCCGCTGCCGCCCGAGCCGGAACCCGTATCCCCACTGCCCACGCAACTGCGCTGGGCGCTCTGATCCACCGTTCATCCGTGCACTACCGACATTCCCCATAGGAGAAACGCCATGACCATCAAAGCCATCAACGTCCGCAACCAGTTCAAGGGCACCGTGAAGGAAATCCTCGAAGGCCCGGTGCTCTCGGAAATCGACGTGCAGACCGCCGCCGGCATCGTCACCTCGGTGATCACCACCCGCTCCGTGAAGGAGCTGGAACTGGCCGTGGGCAGCGAAGTGATCGCCTTCGTGAAATCCACCGAGGTGTCCATCGCCAAGCTGTGAGGCGGGGAGGGCGGCGTTTGCGCTGCCCTGGGTGCGAAAAAAAGGCGGACGCCCCTGTGGCGCGTCCGCCTTTTTCTTTGCCGGCGCGCTCTACATCAGCGCCTGGCGCCGCGCCGCCATGTGCGCGAGGTAGTCGATCAACTGGTCCAGCTCGGTATCGTCGAGGGTTTCCGGGGCGAAGCCGGGCATCTTCGCCTGGGGCCAGCGGCGCAGGCTCTGCGGGTCGCGGATGTAGGCGTGGAGGTAGTCCCTGGCGAAGTACTCGGTGGGGCTGTGGGGCTGGTTCAGGTCCGGGCCGAACTGGGCGTCGCCGGCGCCGTTCAGGCGGTGGCAGGCCAGGCAGTGCTTCTGGAACAGGGCGAAGCCGGCCTGCACGTCGGGGCTGGCGTCCTTGGCCGGGAGCAGGGCCGGGAAGCGGATTTCCACCGAATCCAGCACGCGCAGGCTGCTGACCTGGAAGGGCCATTGCTCCGGGCCGATGGCCGAGGCCTGCGGGTCGGTCCAGACCAGGTAGAAGGGCCCGGCCGAAGGCTTGTCCTGGCCCAGCGGCGGCCAGGGTTTCTTTTCGTCTTCGATGGCCAGCCAGGCCCGCGCGCCGTCCTTCTGCAGCAGCGGCGCGGCGGGCAGCTCGGCGGCGAAGCCGTCCAGCGCCACGGCCTGCACGTGGGCGCGGCCGTCCACGCCCTCCAGCAGCGCCGCCAGCGGCACCGCGCGGTAGTGCATGGTGCGCTTGTAGGCCACGTCGTCCTTGATCTCGATGTTGCGCGCCTGGGCGTTGCCCAGCAGCTCGGCGCTGCTCAGCGTGCGCGTGCCGGCGGGCAGCTCCAGGGTCAGTTCGGCGGCGAATACGGTGGGGCAAAGCAGGATCAGCAGCGACAGGATGAAGCGCATGGGCGGGCTCCAGCGATGGGCTGCGCAAACATAGCAGAGGATGCCGACGAACGGCACTGCCACCTGCGCTGCGAGGGCGCGGCCCCTCGGGCGACGCCGGCTTCGCAGCGGCAGGCGGACGGTTGGCTAGCCGACCAGGCGACTGAGGTTGGGGATGATGAGCACCACTGCGGTAACGAAGACGATCAGGCTGGCCTGCCGCCATTTCTTCGGTTGTTGATCCATCATGATGTTCCCGCCTTTCTTGTTGTTGGCCCGCTCCCGCGCGCTCATACGGCCCGGCGCCGGGTGGCTGTGGCCTTGGCTTGGCATACCGGCCGCTCCGGCAAGACCCGGCAGCGACGTCCCATAGGTACTGCGAAATTTCAGTCTAAGCCCCGGCTGGCGCGGGCTTAGACGATCTGGCAGCAAATCCTATGGTTCCAGGCATATTCCATCTATATGACAACGCGGTGACGGCTCTGGCTCGCGGCCCGACCGCTCATCCGACCGCCCGTCGGGGCGCCGCCCAGAGCGGTGCGCCAGGCGACCGCCGGTCGGCGCGGCTGAGCGCGGGGGTCAATCCGCCTGAGCGATCCGGTCATTGCCGGCCGCCGCCGCGCGGTTAAGGTAGGCCGACACGCTGCCTGCGTGACCTCCACGCCAAGAGAGCACTCCCAAGAGAGAACGCCATGACCGAAGCATTGATTTACGACGCGGTGCGCACGCCCCGCGGCAAGGGCAAGAAGGACGGCGCGCTGTACAGCGTCAAGCCGGTGGACCTGATGGCCGGCCTGCTGCGCGAAGTGCAGCGGCGCAACCAGCTGGACACCGCACAGGTCGACGACATCGTCCTGGGCTGCGTGACGCCGGTGGGCGACCAGGGCGCCGACATCGCCAAGACCGCCGCCCTGGTGGCCGACTGGGACGAGCAGGTGGCGGGCGTGCAGATCAACCGCTTCTGCGCCTCGGGCCTGGAGGCGGTCAACCTGGGCGCCATGAAAGTGCGCTCGGGCTTCGAGGACCTGGTGCTGGTGGGCGGCGTGGAATCCATGTCGCGCGTGCCCATGGGCTCGGACGGCGGCGCCTGGGCGCTGGACCCGCAAACCAACCTGCACACCAGCTTCGTGCCCCAGGGCATCGGCGCCGACCTGATCGCCACCCTGGAAGGCTTCAGCCGCAGCGATGTCGACGCCTTCGCCCTGCGCTCCCAGCAAAAGGCCGCCAAGGCCCGCGCCGAGGGGCTGTTCGGCAAATCCCTGGTGCCGGTGACCGACCAGAACGGCATCGTCATCCTCGACCACGACGAATTCATCCGCGCCGACTCCAGCCTGGAAGGCCTCGGCGCGCTCAAGCCGAGCTTCGAGATGATGGGGCAGATGGGCTTCGACGCCACCGCCCTGCGCAAGTACAGCTACGTCGAGCGCATCGAGCACGTGCACACCCCGGGCAACAGCTCGGGCATCGTCGACGGCGCCGCCGCCATGCTCATCGGCTCCGAGGCCAAGGGCCGCGAGCTGGGCCTGAAGGCCCGCGCGCGGATCGTCGCCACCGCGGTCACCAGCAGCGACCCGACCATCATGCTCACCGGCCCCGCGCCGGCCACCCGCAAGGCCCTGGCCAAGGCCGGCCTGCGGGTGGACGAGATCGACCTGTTCGAGGTCAACGAGGCCTTCGCCTCGGTGGTGATGAAGTTCATGAAGGACATGGGCGTGCCGGAGAGCAAGGTCAACGTCAACGGCGGCTCCATCGCCATGGGCCACCCCCTGGGCGCCACCGGCTGCATGATCCTCGGCACCCTGCTCGACGAACTGGAGCGGCGCAACCTGCGCTACGGCCTGGCCACCCTCTGCGTGGGCGGCGGCATGGGCATAGCCACCATCATCGAACGCGTTTAAGGATCGATCATGGGCTACTGCGCTCGGCCATGCTGCGTTGGAAATTCTCCGGGAATGCTCATTGGCTGCAGCCAACTCCGCTTGCCGAAGAATTTCCGCCTTGCCTGACCTTCGCTCGTGACGCCCCTGAAGCGATCCCCCACCCTGGGAAGAAGATAAAAATGACCGAAGCCATCCGCTACGAAAAGGGCCAGGACAACATAGTCGTCCTGACCATGGACATGCCCGGCCAGAGCGCCAATACCATGAACGGCACCTACCGCGAGGCCATGGCCGCCACCGTCGCCCGCCTGGAGGCCGAGAAGGATTCCATCGCCGGCGTCATCCTGACTTCCGCGAAGAAGACCTTCTTCGCCGGCGGCGACCTCAACGAACTGATCAAGGTCACCAAGGCCGACGCCCCGGCCTTCTACGCCGGCATCCTGGTGCTCAAGGGCCAGCTGCGCCGCCTGGAGACCCTCGGCAAGCCGGTGGTGGCCGCCATCAACGGCGCGGCCCTGGGCGGCGGCTGGGAAATCTGCCTGGCCTGCCACCACCGCATCTCCCTCGATGAAAGCCACGTGCAGCTGGGCCTGCCGGAAGTCACCCTGGGCCTGCTGCCCGGCGGCGGCGGGGTAGTGCGCATGGTACGCCTGCTCGGCCTGGAGAAGGCCCTGCCGTACCTCGCCGAAGGCAAGAAGGTGCGCCCGGAACAGGCGCTCAAGGCCGGGCTGATCCACCAGCTGGCCTCCAGCCGCGAAGACATGCTGGCCAAGGCCCGCGAATGGATCGCCGCCAACCCCAACGCCAAGCAGCCGTGGGACACGGCCGGCTACAAGATCCCCGGCGGCACCCCGTCCAGCCCGAACGTGGCGCAGATGCTGGCCATCGCCCCGAGCGTGCTGCGCGACAAGACCAAGGGCTGCTTCCCGGCGCCGGAGAAGATCATGTGCGCCGCGGTCGAAGGCGCCCAGGTGGACTTCGACACCGCGCAGCTGATCGAGGCGCGCTACTTCACCGAGCTGACCACCGGCCAGGTGGCGAAGAACATGATCGGCACCTTCTGGTTCCAGCTCAACGAGATCAACGCCGGCAAGTCGCGCCCGCAGGGCTACCCGCAGCAGCAGACGAAGAAGGTCGGCGTGCTCGGCGCCGGCATGATGGGCGCGGGCATCGCCTACGTCTCGGCCGCCGCCGGCATCGAGGTGGTGCTCAAGGACGTCTCCATCGAAGCGGCGGAGAAGGGCAAGGCCTACTCGGCCGCGCTGCTGGAGAAGACGGTCGGCAAGGGCCAGATGACCGCCGAGAAGCGTGATGCCTTCCTCGCCCGCATCAAGCCGAGCGCCAGCGAAGCCGACTTCGAGGGCTGCGACCTGATCATCGAGGCGGTGTTCGAGGACCGCGCGCTCAAGGGCAAGGTCACCGCCGCCGCCGAGGCCGCCGCGCTGCCCGACGCGGTGATCGCCTCCAACACCTCGACCCTGCCGATCACCGGCCTGGCCCAGGCCGTGGCGCAGCCGCAGAAGTTCATCGGCCTGCACTTCTTCAGCCCGGTGGACAAGATGCCGCTGGTGGAAATCATCCGCGGCGAGAAAACCGACGACGCCACCCTGGCCCGCGCCTTCGACTACGTATTGCAGATCAGGAAGACGCCGATCGTGGTCAACGACAGCCGCGGCTTCTTCACCTCGCGGGTATTCGGCACCTTCACCAACGAAGGCCTGGCCATGCTCGGCGAGGGCGTGCCGGCGGCGATGATCGAGAACCAGGCGCGCCAGGCCGGCATGCCGGTGGGCCCGCTGGCGATCAGCGACGAGGTCTCGCTGAGCCTGATGAGCCACATCCGCGAGCAGACCCGCAAGGACCTGGAGACCGAAGGCAAGGCCCTGCCCCAGCACCCGGCCTTCGCCGTGGTCGACCTGATGCTCAACGAGTACAAGCGCCCGGGCAAGGCGGCCGGCGGCGGCTTCTACGACTACCCCGCCAACGGCAGGAAGCACCTGTGGCCGGAGCTGAAGCAGCGCTTCGAGAAGCCCGACGGGATGATCCCGGCCGAGGACGTGCGCGACCGCATCCTCTTCGTCCAGGCCATCGAGACGGTGCGCTGCGTGGAGGAGGGCGTGCTGCTGTCGACCGCCGACGCCAACATCGGCTCGATCTTCGGCATCGGCTTCGCCGCCTGGAGCGGCGGCGCGCTGCAGTTCATCAACCAGTACGGCCTGCAGGACTTCATCGCCCGCGCGCAGTACCTGGCCGAGCAGTACGGAGAACGCTTCGAGCCGCCGGCGTTGTTGCTGGACAAGGCGTTGCGCAACGAGACCTTCTGAATGGGTTTGGTGTAGGAGCGAGGGGGACGCCTAGTTCTTGCTCGCGAATGGGAGTTACCTGCGGCAGCGGTGTTCTGGGGGAACTCCGCTCCCTCTCCCTAACCCTCGGCTGCGCGCCCCGCCCTGAAGGGAGAGGGGACCGTTCGGTGTGTGCGGATGCTCTTGAGTTAGCCGGACACGCCGGCGGTTTCAGGTTGAGGCCATTCCTTCTCTTGGCACGGACAAGCCCCCTCTCCCTTCAGGGAGAGGGCTGGGGAGAGGGGACGGAGCAACCGGAAACACCATGGCCGCCGGCGAGCACCATTCGCGAGCAAGCTCGCTCCTACGAAAAGCAAAAGCCAAAGCAGGGAATGCGACGCCCCCCGAAACCGCCCCCACCACCGGTTTTTTCTTCCCCACGACCCCCGTAGGATGGCGTTGAGCGCAGCGAAACCCATCACCCCCGGGACCCACCATGCCCAACACCCCCGCCCTGATCATCATCGACATGCAAAAAGGCATGGCCAGCACACCGGTCCCCCGCAACAACCCCCACGCCGAAGCCCGCATCGCCGAACTCCTGGCCGCCTGGCGCGCGGCCGGGGCGCCGCTGCTGCACGTCCGGCACATCTCGCGCACGTCGGGCTCGCCGTTCTGGCCGGGGCAGCCGGGGGCGGAGTTCCAGGACGCGCTGGCGCCGCTGGAGCACGAGCAGGTGCTGGAGAAGAACGTCCCCGACGCCTTCGCCAACAGCGGCCTGGAGCGCTGGCTGCGGGTGCGCGGCATCGACACCCTGGTAATCGCCGGCGTCAGCACCAACCACTCGGTGGAAAGCACCGCGCGCAGCGCCGGCAACCTGGGCTTTCGCACCTTCGTGGTGGCCGATGCCTGCTTCGCCTTCGAACAGCGCGACTACCACGGCACCCTGCGCAGCGCCGAGGAGGTCCACGCCATGGCCCTGGGCAACCTGCAGGGCGAGTACGCCTGGGTGCTGGAGACCGCGCAGGCGCTGGGGATGGCGCGGGACGGCTGAGCAGCCGGTCGCCATCGTTCCCGCCGGCATTGATGCGCGGCGGTTTTTCGGGTATTTCCCCTGAAATTCCGATGCAAGGAATGGCTTTGTCATCTTGTGTCGTGAAAAAACAGTGTGTAGTTTTCACGGAGCGTGCAGTTTGTTAAGAAAGCGCGCGTTCGTGCCCGCTCAACCTCAGGAACCCACCACTACATGACGCTGCAAATCTGCATTCTGGAAACCGACATCCTGCGTCCCGAGCTGATCGACCAGTACACCGGCTACGGCTGGATGTTCCAGCAGCTGTTCGCCAAGCAACCGGTGCCCGCCGAGTTCAAGGTGTACAACGTGGTGGAGGGCCATTACCCGCCCGACAGCGAGCACTACGACGCCTACCTGGTGACCGGCAGCAAGTACGACTCCTTCGGCGACGAACCCTGGATCCGCACGCTCAAGGAGTACCTGCTGAGCCGCTACGAGCGCGGCGACAAGCTGCTGGGCGTGTGCTTCGGCCACCAGCTGCTGGCCCTGCTGCTCGGTGGCAAGACCGAGCGCGCCGACCAGGGCTGGGGCGTGGGCATCCATGACTACCGCATCGAAGAGCAGCCGCAGTGGATGCAGCCGCAACTGGACGACCTGACCCTGCTGGTCAGCCACCAGGACCAGGTCACCCAGCTGCCCGAAGGCGCCCGGCGCATCGCCAGCAGCGACTTCTGCCCGAACGCCGCCTACGCCATCGGTGACCAGGTGCTGTGCTTCCAGGGCCACCCGGAGTTCGTCGCCGACTACTCCCAGGCGATCCTCGACCTGCGCCGGGAAATCTTCAGCGAGCCGGTCTACCGGAAGGGCATCGACAGCCTCGACCGCGAGCACCAGGGCGCCACCGTGGCCGAATGGATGATGCGCTTCGTCCAGCTGGGCCGGAAAAAGGACGAGCAGAACGCCGCCTGAGCCCGCTGCGCCCACCAACGCCGCTCCCCGGAGCGGCGTTTTCGTTCGTGTGCCGAGGCAAACCGCCTTTCGTAGGAGCAACTGTCTGCGTCGAGGTGCTTTTCGTAGGATGGGTTGAGCTTGCGAAACCCATCGGGCCATGGTGATGGGTATCGCTCAACCCATCCTACGGGGCTTCCTGGAACTGTAGGAGCGGATCTCATCCGCGAATCGCGCCGGCACCTCCGGCTATCGCGGACAAGGTCCGCTCCTACGGCTCCAGGGACGCACGGGCGTAGGGCATTCCGCGCAGGATGCCATCCTACACAAGCGCTTTGGCGCGGCCGGCAGGTCAGAGCCAATCCGCCTGCTTGAAGCTGACGTACAGACCGATGCAGCCGATCACCAGCAGGCCCATCACCAGGAAGTAGCCGTAGTGCCAGTGCAGCTCCGGGATGTACTCGAAGTTCATCCCGTAGATGCCGGCCACCGCGGTGGGCAAGCCGAGGATCGCCGCCCAGGCGGCGAACTTGCGCTGCACCACGCTCTGCCGCGAGGACTCCAGCAACAGGCCGACCTCGATGGTCTGGCTGGCGATGTCGCGTAGCGAGTTGAGGTCTTCCAGCAGGCGGTTGACGTGGATCGCCACGTCGCGGAAGTAGGGGCGCATCTGCTTGTCGATGAAGGGGAAGTCCAGGCGCTGCAGCTCCTGGCAGATCTCCACCATGGGCGCCGCGTAGTGGCGCAGCTTGAGCACCTCGCGGCGCAGGCCGTAGATGCGCTCGATCTCCTCCTGGCTCAGCGAGGTGCGCAGGGCGCGCTGCTCCAGCACCTCGATCTCGCCGCGGATCTCCTCCACCACCGGCTCGTAGTTGCCGACCACGAAGTCGAGCAGGGCGTAGAGCACGAAGTCGGTGCCGTGGGCCAGCAGCAGCGGGCGCGCCTCGCAGCGCTGGCGCACCTGCGAGTACGACTGCGAGAAGCCGTGGCGGGCGCTGATGATGTAGCCGATGCCGGCGAACAGGTGGGTTTCCACGAACATCAGCCGGCTGTCCGCGCGCACCGGCGAGTAGATCACCATGAACAGCGCGTCGCCGAAGGTCTCCAGCTTCGGCCGGCTGTGCTTCTCCAGGGCGTCGGCGATCGCCAGCTCGTGCAGGTTGAACTGCTTCTGCAGGTTCATCAGCTCTTCCGGCGTGGGTTCCTGCAGGCCGGTCCAGACGGAGTGGTCGGGCTGGCAGGCCCAGCGATAGCCCGCCTCCAGCGGGATATCGGCGACCTTCTTGCCCTTGCAGTAGACGGCGGATGCGACGACTCGACCCATGGCGTGTTCTCCCGGCAGGCGGAGGCGGGCGGTGCCGGCGGGCGCCGGCGGCGATCTGCAAAGTATGGGCAAGCTGGCGCAGGCTGCCAGCGTGGGGCTCAGGAGTGCGGGCGCAGGCTCTGCTGCAGCACCGCCAGGGCGTTGGGCAGCACTTCGTTGAAACGCTGGAACAGCGCGCTCTTGTCCACGCCGTCCGGCTGGATGTTGCGGGTGAGCTGGAAGCCGCCGCTCAGGGCCAGCGCCACCAGGACCACGATGCTGTACAGGCCGATGCTGGCGAGGGCGCCGTTGCGCAGGGTGCGGGCGGTGGAGCGGTGCATGGCGAGGGCTGCCGGAAGTGGGAGTGGGGCCAGTTTCCCAGCAGTCTGGTCGATGGGATAACGAAGTTCGTTGCTTTCAACTATCGGTGGAATTGATGGTTTGCCGACCGCCGCGAGGGGGATGCGGCCTTGATGCGGGTCAAGGTTCGCGGTGCGGCCAGGCGTAACGTGGAAATGGACGGGAGCGCAAGGCAAGGCTTCCGAGGTACTCCACCGAGCAAGGAAAGATTCATGATTCGAGAAGTTGAAGGCGACATTCTGCTGAGCAAGGCCCAGGTCATCGCCCATGGCATCGCGCCCCAGGACCCGTTCGACAGCGGCCTGGCCCTGGCCCTGCGCGAGCGCTGGCCGTCGCTGGTCCGCGACTACCGTCATGCGGCCCATGCCTCGGCGCCCGCGCCGGGCTCCATCTGGGCCTGGTCGGGGGTGGACGCCGACGGTTCGACCCGCGGCATCGTCAACCTGCTCACCCAGGACATGCAGGGCAGCGGGCGTAGCGCCAAGCCGGCCAAGGCCAGTCTGGAGAACGTCGGGCACTGCCTGCGGGAGCTGGCGAAGTACGTCGAGGGGGAGGGCGTCCGCAGCCTGGCGCTGCCGTGCCTGGCCACCGGTGTCGGCGGGCTGGACTGGAAGGATGTGCGACCGTTGCTGGACAGGTATCTCGGCCATCTGGACATCCCCGTAGTGGTCTATGCGGTCTATCGCAAGGGAGTCGCCGCCGACGAGAAGCTCGGCTGAGGCGTGGCCGGCGGCCTGGCGCGTCCCGGAAGCGGGACGTGCGGGCCGTCGGAGTGCCGGCGAGCGCCGGTCAGCCCTGGTGGGCGGGGGTAGCGTCGTGCTGCTGGCTGGCGGTCCGCTCGGCCTGATGCTGCAGTGCGGCCTGGTTCAGGTTGACCATGCGGTTCTGCATCAGCGGCGATTCTTCGGCGAAGCCGGACTGGGCGCCGAGCAGAGTGGCGCTGGCGAGGAGGGCAGTGGCGATCAGTTGCAGTTTCATGATGAACACCTCGTTGGTTGCTTTTCCTGTGGGTTCATCAATAGGTTAACGCGCAATAATTTTTGAAAAAGACTGAACGGGCTTAATCAGTTTTGCCTTTTTCGTAACTATTCGAGGCGCCCCGTAGGAGCAACTGTCTTGCGCCTAGGTGCTCTTCGTAGGATGGGTTGAGCTTGCGAAACCCATGCGGTTGCGCTGATGGGTATCGCTTCGCTCAACGCCATCCTACGAAAAGCCGTGCTTCCTGGAACCGTAGGGCCCTGCCCGCGATTTCGCGCGCAGGGCGCGCTCCTACAGGGGAATGGCATCGGCGCTCGGGCTTTCCCCTCACCCCAGCCCTCTCCCGGAGGGAGAGGGGGCTAGTCCGCGCCGAGAGAAGGCCTGGTTTCAGCCGGCAACCCCTGTGCTAGCCGGCTGACGCCGAAACACCCATGTACTCCGAACGGTCCCCTCTCCCTCCGGGAGAGGGTTAGGGTGAGGGGGCCGCAGGCCTGCTCGCTCGATTCCGTCCCCCCTATGCGCTTCGTGAGGCACGGCATTTCCCCCGCACCTGTAAGCGGGCCCTGCCCGCGAAATCGCGCGCAGGGCGCGCTCCTACAGGGGAATGGCATCGGCGCTCGGGCTTTCCCCTCACCCCAGCCCTCTCCCGGAGGGGCCAGTCCGTGCCGAGAGAAGGCCTGGTTTCAGCCGGCAACCCCTGCGCTAGCCGGCTAACGCCGAAACACCAACGCACGCCGAACGGTCCCCTCTCCCTCTGGGAGAGGGTTAGGGTGAGGGGGTCGCAGGCCTGCTCGCTCGATTCCGTCCCCCCTATGCGCTTCGTGAGGCACGGCATTTCCCCCGCACCTGTAAGCGGGCCCTGCCCGCGAAATCGCGCGCAGGGCGCGCTCCTACAGGGGAATGGCATCGGCGCTCGGGCTTTCCCCTCACCCCAGCCCTCTCCCGGAGGGAGAGGGAGCCAGTCCGTGCCGAGAGAAGGCCTGGTTTCAGCCGGCAACCCCTGCGCTAGCCGGCTAACGCCGAAACACCAACGCACGCCGAACGGTCCCCTCTCCCTCTGGGAGAGGGTTAGGGTGAGGGGGCCGCAGGCCTGCTCGCTCGATTCCGTGCCTCTATGCGCTTCGTGAGGTACGGCATTTCCCCCGCACCTGTAAGCGGGCCCTGCCCGCGAAATCGCGCGCAGGGCGCGCTCCTACAGGGGAATGGCATCAGTGCTCGGGCTTTCCCCTCACCCCAGCCCTCTCCCGGAGGGAGAGGGAGCTAGTCCGTGCCGAGAGAAGGCCTGGTTTCAGCCGGCGATCCCTGTGCTAGCCGGATAACGCCGAAACACCCATGTACTCCGAACGGTCCCCTCTCCCTCCGGGAGAGGGTTAGGGTGAGGGGGCCGCAGGCCTGCTCGCTCGATTCCGTGCCTCTATGCGCTTCGTGAGGCACGGCATTTCCCCTGCACCTGTAGGAACAGTGGGGCGGCGTAGGAGCACCTCAGGCCAGGTGCTGCTTGTCCTTCTCGATGGCCTGGTCGAGGGTTTCCAGCAGTTGCCGGCGCACCTTCAGCTTGGTGTTGCGGTGCGCGGTCATGTTCAGCTTCTTCAGCTGCTGGGCGGCGGCGCGGGCGGTGTCCAGCAGTTCCTCGGCGCTCACCACCTTGTCCAGGAAGCCGGCGGCCATGGCCTCCTGCGGGGCGAACATCTCGGCGTTGATCACCGAACGGTTGAAGGCCGACTTGCGCAGGCGGTCGCGGGCCAGTTCGATGCCCACGTGATGCATGGTCATGCCGATGGCCACTTCGTTCAGGCCGATCTGGAAGGGGCCGTCGACGCCGATGCGGTAGTCCGCCGAGAGCAGCAGGAAGGCGCCCTTGGCCACCGCGTGGCCGGAGCAGGCGACGATGATCGGGTAGGGATGGGCCAGCATGCGCCGGGCCAGGGTCGAACCGGCGGCCACCAGGGCCACGGCGTTCTCCGGGCCGGAGGTCATCACCTTGAGGTCGTAGCCGCCGGAAAGGATGCCCGGCTGGCCGGTGAGGATCACCACCGCGCGGTCCTGCTCGGCACGGTCCAGCGCCTGGTTGAAGGCCTCGATCACGGCGGGGGAGATGGCATTCACCTTGCCGTTGGCGAGGGTCAGGGTGGCGACGCCGTCGTCGAGTTGATAGCTGATCAGTTCACTCATGGCAGGACATCCGGAAAAGGGGCGTGGCGCAGAACATACTGGCGGCCACGGCGACCGTAAAGCGCTGTGTCCGACCGGCCGGTCACCGCGGTTTTGCGACGGACTTCACTCTCCGATGGGCGAGCCGGTGAATTTCGCGGGGTGTGCGTGGAGGCGCGCAGGCCGTGCTGTTAAGCTGCCAGCACCGCCGTCCGTATCAATCCGCTTACAGGGAAGTCCTTCCGAATGTCGAAACTGCTCAAGTGGGGCCTGCTCGGCATCGTGGCCGTCGCGCTCATCATCAAGGTGTCGCTGTGGCTGTCCGTGCGCAGCATCGTCGACGACGCCGTGGCGCGCCTGTCGCCGATGGTGGAGATCACCTACGGCGGGATTTCCTCTTCCTTCGACGGCCGCGTCGGCCTGAAGAACGTGGAGATCCGCGTGCCGGCCGCCCGCGACAGCCTGAAGGTGGCCCATGCCCAGCTCAGGTTCAACGGCCTGCGCGAGCTGCTGAGCTTCAAGGAACGCCTGGCCGAGGGCAAGCTGCCCAAGCAGATGGCCATGGAACTCACCGGCGTCGAGCTACAGGTGCACGGCCCGTTCATGCAGGCGCTGTACCAGCAGCCGGCGGAGAGCAGCGTGTTCACCGCCATGAGCGAGGTGGCCTGCGGCAACATCCGCAACATCGGCTCCGACGAGCTGCTGCAGATGGGCTACCGCACCCTGGAGTCGGACATCGAGTTCTCCTACCTGTTCGAGCCCGGCGCGCAGAAGCTGACCTTCAACCTGCGCTCGGACGCCCGCGGCATGCTCGACACCCGCGTCGGCATGTCCCTGAGCAACGTCTCCGAACGCCCCGGCGACATGCGCGTGAACCCGCCGCGGGTGTCCCAGGTGACCGTCGAGCTGAACGACAACCAGTACCAGCGCAAGGTCCAGGAATTCTGCGCCGCGCGCCTGGGCGTCAAGCGCGAGGAGTACCTCAAGCAGGCCCTGGCGCAGTTCGACAAGGCCATGCGCAGCCAGCGCGTGGCGCTGGACCAGCCGCTGCTCGACGCCTACGCCCGCTACCTGGCCGACCCGCAGTCGCTGCGCCTGGAACTCAACCCCAGCGAGGGCATGACCTGGAGCGGGCTGCAGTTCTTCGAGGCCAAGGACGTGGTCGGCATGCTGCGCCCGGTGGTGCTGGTGAACCAGCAGGCGGTGAACCCGATCGGCTTCGCCTGGGTCGACCCGCTGAAGCACAAGGTCACCGCCGATTCGGCCACGCATAAGATTTCGGCCGAAGAAACGGTTGAGTCGGAGAAGAGAACGCAGCAATATGGCTTCGTCAGTATCGACAGCCTTGCCCAGTACACCGGCAAGCGCCTGCAGTTCATCACCTTCGATGGTGCCTATTATCAGGGTGTACTGCACAAGGTGGAGAACGGACGAGTCTATATCACGGTCCTCATGGGGACGGGCTCGGCCGAGATGAACCTCCGCCTGAACAAGATCAATCAGGTGCGCGTCGAGTTGTGAGACGCGCAAGAGGAGAGTGCAAGTGAGTGAGTCGTTGTCCATCCATCATGATGAGTCCAGCCACCAGTTCGTCACGACGGTGGACGGTCATCGTGCCTACCTGGCCTACATGGATCTGGGCAAGCAGACGCTGGACATCTACCGCACCTTCGTGCCCGACAGCCTGCGCGGCCGCGGCATCGCCGCGGCGCTCACCGAGCACGCGCTGCAATACGCCGAGCGCAAGGGCTACAGCGTGATTCCCTCCTGCTCCTACGTCGAGCGCTACCTGGAGCGCCATCCGCGCCACGCCGACCGCATGGCCTGAGCCGCCAGCACCCATGAAAACGCCGGGCATTGCCCGGCGTTTTTCGTTGCGTCCGATTCAGCCGCGCTGGCGCTTGGGCAGCACGTCCTTGAGCTTGGCGTGCATGCTGCGCACGGCCTTCTCGGTGGTTTCCCAGTCGATGCAGGCGTCGGTGACGGAGACGCCGTACTGCAGCTGGCAGAGGTCCTTCGGGATCGGCTGGTTGCCCCAGCCCAGGTGGCTTTCTACCATCAGGCCGACGATGGAGTTGTTGCCCTCGACGATCTGGTTGGCGACGTTGTCCATCACCAGCGGCTGCAGGGCCGGGTCCTTGTTGGAGTTGGCGTGGCTGCAGTCGACCATCACGTTCAGCGGCACCTTGGCCTTGTTCAGCTCCTGCTCGCACAGGGCCACGCTCACCGAGTCGTAGTTCGGCTTGCCGTTGCCGCCGCGCAGCACTACGTGGCCGTAGCGGTTGCCCTTGGTGGTGACGATGGAGACGCCGCCTTCCTGGTTGATGCCGAGGAAACGGTGCGGGCTGGAGACCGACTGCAGGGCGTTGATCGCCACGGTCAGGCTGCCGTCGGTGCCGTTCTTGAAGCCGACCGCGGAGGACAGGCCGGAAGCCATTTCGCGGTGGGTCTGGGATTCGGTGGTGCGCGCGCCGATGGCCGACCAGCTGATCAGGTCCTGCAGGTACTGCGGGGAGATCGGGTCGAGCGCCTCGGTGGCGGTGGGCAGGCCCATCTCGGCCAGGTCGCGCAGCAACTGGCGGCCGATGTGCAGGCCGTCCTGGATCTTGAAGGAGTCGTCCAGGTAGGGGTCGTTGATCAGGCCTTTCCAGCCCACGGTGGTGCGCGGCTTCTCGAAGTACACGCGCATTACCAGGAACAGGGTGTCGGCGACTTCGGCGGCCAGGACCTTGAGGCGCTCGGCGTATTCGTGGGCGGCCTTGACGTCGTGGATGGAGCAGGGGCCGATCACCACGAACAGGCGGTGGTCCTTGCCATCGAGGATGTCGCGGACGACCTGGCGGCCATGGGCGACGGTCTGCCGGGCGGCATCGGTCAGGGGGATTTCGCGCTTGAGCTGCTCCGGCGTGATCAGGGTCTCGTTGGAGGCAACGTTAAGGTCGTCGATCTGTAAATCAGCCATCGTGGTACTCAGTCAGGTCACGGGTGCCGGCCGCCAGGAACCCCCATGCGATGGGGCGCAGGCATGAATCTCGCTAAGGGGAAGTCGAACCTTAACGCGTCGGACGCCGGCTCGACAATGGGCAGGCAGCGGGAAAATGCCCGGATGACGGGGTTTGGCGCCGTTTCAGATGGCGCAGAACAGGGGGAAGTCGGCGGCGTTGCAGGCGATCCACTCCCGGGCGGTGTCTTCCACCGGCTGCGCCTGCCCGCTTTCGCGCTCGCGCTGGCGGCGGAAGTGCTCGATCTGGCAGACCTGTTCGACCATGCGCGCGCGGAACAGGGTGTCTTCGTCGAGGAAGGCCACGCCCACCAGATAGTCGTCGCTGAGCTTGCGGCTCCAGGCCACCACGCCGGGGTAGCGCGCGGCGTCGCCCAGCAGCGGGATGCGCAGCTCGACCGCGGTGCCGCGGCGGAAACCGCGCGGGGCGTTGCAGGCCACCCCGCCGAGGCTGATATTGTACAGGCGCTGGCGCGGCAGGAAGAGCTGCCTGCGGACCACCAGCTCCACCGGTAGATCACAGGGGTGACGCAGGAACTGTCGCATGACGGAAGGCTCCGACTGCAATCTTTTTGGCGTTGGCATTGGGCAAAGTATAGTGCCGTCGCTGGAACTCACCGACCTGGATGCCGATCACCGGTTGCTCGAATTGCCCGGCGACTCGCTGCTGGTGTTCAGCGCCGAGGGCTGCGCTTCCTGCCGCTGGGCCCGCGCGCAGTTGCCGGGCATGGGCCTGCCGGTGCGGCGCCTGTGCTGGGTCGATGCCGGGCGCAATGGCGGCCTGGTCGAGCGTTATGAAGTCTTCCACCTGCCGGCGCTGTTCCTGGTGCGCGACGGCGCCTTCCACGGCCGCCTCGACGCGCCCCTGCGCGCCGGCCCATTGGCCCAGGCCCTGCGCGCCGCGGCCTTGCGCATTCCCGAGGAGTTGCCCTGAATGACTGTTTCCCCCGTCCGCATCGGCGTGATCGGCACCGGCGCCATCGGCGGTTTCTACGGCCTGATGCTGGCCCGCGCCGGCTTCGACGTGCATTTCCTGCTGCGCAGCGAATACGCCGCGGTGGCCGAGCACGGCCTGCGCCTGAACAGCCAGGTGCACGGCGCGCTGAGCCTGGCGCCGGTGCAGGCCTACCACGACGTCGCCGACCTGCCGCCGTGCGACTGGCTGCTGGTGGGCGCCAAGACCACCAGCAACGCCGAGCTGGCACCGCTGATCGCCCGCGCCGCGGCGCCGGGCGCCAAGGTCCTGCTGCTGCAGAACGGCCTGGCGGTGGAGGAGGGCCTGCGCCCGCTGCTGCCGGACGCGCTGCACCTGCTCGGCGGGCTCTGCTACATCTGCGTGCACCGCTCCGCGCCGGGAGTGATCGAACACCAGGCCCTGGGTGCGGTGCACCTGGGCTACCACAGCGGGCCGGCCGCCGCTGCCGCCGGCCAGGCCATCGCCGAGGAGGGCGCGGCGCTGTTCCGCCAGGCCGGGCTGGATTCCGTGGCGATGCCGGCGCTGGAGCACGCGCGCTGGCAGAAGCTGGTGTGGAACGTCCCCTACAACGGCCTGTCGGTGCTGCTCGACAGCGGCACCCGGGCGCTGATGGCCAACGCCGACAGCCGCGCGCTGATCGCCGCCATCATGGACGAGGTGATGGCCGGGGCGGCCGCCTGCGGCCATGAGTTGCCGGCCAGCTACCCGGCGGCGATGCTGAGCGCGACCGAACGCATGCCCGACTACCTGCCGAGCATGTACCACGACTTCGCCCAGCGCCGGCCGCTGGAGCTGCAGGCGATCTACGACGCGCCCCTGGCCGCGGCGGCCGCCGCCGGGGTGGCGATGCCGCGCATCGAGGCGCTGCAACGGGCGCTACGCTTCATCGACGCGCGCAACCAGGCGCGCTGATCCATCACGGGGGAACGGGCAATGGGCAAGGGGCTGGGCGACAAGCTGGTGGTGGCGATCTCCTCGCGGGCGCTGTTCGACTTGGACGAGAGCCACCGCATCTACGAATCCGAAGGCGTGGAGGCCTACCGGCAGTACCAGATCGCCCACGAGGACGAGGTGCTGCAGCCCGGCGACGCCTTCGCCCTGGTGCAGAAGCTGCTGGGGCTCAACGAGATGCTCGGCCGGCAATTGGTGGAAGTGGTGCTGGTCTCGCGCAACAGCGCCGACACCGGCCTGCGGGTGTTCAATTCCATCCAGCAGCACGGCCTGGGCATCTCCCGCGCGGCCTTCGTCGGCGGGCGCAGCCCTTATCCCTACCTGGCGGCGTTCGGTTGCCACCTGTTCCTCTCCACCCACGTCGAGGATGTGCGCAGCGCCCTGGAGAACGGCTTCGCCGCGGCCACCATCCTCTCCGCCGGGGCCCGCCGCGAGACCGCCGGCGAACTGCGCTTCGCCTTCGACGGCGACGCCGTGCTGTTCTCCGACGAGGCCGAGCGGGTGTTCCAGCAGGGCGGCCTGGAGGCCTTCCAGACGCGCGAGCAGGCGTCCGCCCGCGAGCCATTGGGCGGCGGCCCGTTCAAGCCCTTCCTGGCGGCGCTGAACCGCGTGCAGCAGGCCTTCCCCCAGGAGTCCTGCCCGATCCGCACGGCGCTGGTCACCGCGCGCTCGGCGCCGGCCCACGAGCGCGTCATCCGCACCCTGCGCGAATGGGACATCCGCCTGGACGAATCGCTGTTCCTCGGCGGCCTGGACAAGTCGGCGTTCCTCGAGGCCTTCAGCGCCGACGTGTTCTTCGACGACCAGCCCGGGCATTGCGAGCGGGCCAGGGAGGTGGTCGCCACCGGCCACGTGCCCCACGGCGTCAGCAACGAGCCGCAGACGGCCAGCTAGCGCGGCCTCGGCCGCTTGCTGCTACTCTGCTCAGAGGCCCGCCGCCGAGGCAGTAGGAGGCCGCATGATCCGATCGATTCTCTACGCTACCGACCTTGGTCTCTACGCCCCGTACGTCCTCCAGCACGCCATGTCCCTCGCCCGCGCCTACGACGCCGAGATCCACGTGGTGCACGCCGTGGAGCCGATGGGGCTGTTCGCCGACTCCGTGCTGCAGACCTATCTGGATGCCGACACTCTCGCCGAGCTGCGCAGCAGCGGTTTGAGCACCGTGATGGGCAACATCGAGCGGCGGGTGATGGAAGGCTTCCGCGACGAACTCGGCGAACTGCACGAGGAGTCGGACATGATCCGTTCGGTGCGCGTGCTGCAGGGCGACCCGCCGCAGGTGATCCTCGACGAGGCGCAGCGCCTGGCCGTGGACCTGATAGTTGCCGGCAGCCACAGCCATGGCGAGGGCATGAACACGCCCCTGGGGCGCACCGCCGCACGGGTGGTGCAGCTGGCGGAAGTGCCGGTCTACCTGGTGCCCATGCTGCAGCACCGCAGCTGAAGGCGGCTGCGCGACGAACGGATGCGGCGCTCTGCCGCGCACTTTTTCCGGTGTCCGTGGGGTGCCGGGATGTTGCCAGAGGGGACGTAGTAGGCAAGCTCGAAAAAAACGTCTAACTTTATTCCTCAAACCATTAATATGGTTATAAAAGCAGAGCCCGGGTCGCGGGCCGCGACATCCATTTCGAGGAATCTCCATGAAGCTTCAGCAACTGCGCTATATCTGGGAAGTCGCGCACCACGACCTCAACGTTTCCGCCACCGCGCAGAGCCTGTACACGTCGCAGCCGGGCATCAGCAAGCAGATCCGCCTGCTGGAAGACGAACTGGGCGTGGAAGTCTTCGCCCGCAGCGGCAAGCACCTGACCCGCGTCACCCCGGCCGGCGAGCGCATCATCAACACCGCCGGCGAGATCCTGCGCAAGGTCGAGAGCATCAAGCAGATCGCCCAGGAATTCTCCAACGAGAAGAAGGGCACCCTGTCCATCGCCACCACCCACACCCAGGCGCGCTACGCGCTGCCGAGCGTGATCAGCGGCTTCATCAAGCAGTACCCGGACGTCTCCCTGCACATGCACCAGGGCACGCCCATGCAGATCGCCGAGATGGCCGCCGACGGCACCGTCGACTTCGCCATCGCCACCGAGGCCCTGGAGCTGTTCGGCGACCTGATCATGATGCCCTGCTACCGCTGGAACCGCTGCGTGATCGTGCCCCAGGGCCACCCGCTGACCAAGGTGCCGAAGCTGACCCTGGAACTGCTCGCCGAGCAGCCGATCGTCACCTACGTGTTCGGCTTCACCGGCCGCTCCAAGCTGGACGAGGCCTTCAACCAGCGCGGCCTGGTGCCCAAGGTGGTGTTCACCGCGGCCGATGCCGACGTGATCAAGACCTACGTGCGCCTGGGCCTGGGCGTGGGCATCGTGGCGCACATGGCGGTGGACCCGAAACTGGACAGCGACCTGGTGATGCTCGACGCCAGCCACCTGTTCGAGTCCAGCGTGACCAAGATCGGCTTCCGCCGCGGCACCTTCCTGCGCGGCTTCATGTGCGACTTCATCGAGAAGTTCGCTCCGCACCTGACTCGCGAGTTGCTGGCCAAGGCGGTGCAGTGCCACAACAAGGCTGAGCTGGACGAGCTGTTCGAGGGGATCGAACTGCCGGTTTATTGAGGCAGGTGTGAAACGGGTGGGGATTGGCGGGGGTTAGGTGGGGTAGGTGTTGGGTTCAAGAGCGCCCTCTCCCCAACCCTCTCCCGCAAGCGGGAGAGGGGGCTGTCCTGAGTGGCTTGTTGGTCCGGCGTCATCCTCCACCTTCATCATTCCCGCGAACGCGGGACGCGGCTCCATCGCGAACAGCGCTTGCGCTGGCCCGAAGGGGGAATAACCCAGTTGCCTCGGCTTGGGTGTTTCTGCGCCGCTCCGAGTTTGCCCGACCGTCTTGTTTCGCCCCCTCGGGCGAGTCCCTTTTGTCAGTCGCCACAAAAGGAACCAAAAAGGCTTGCCCCGACATACGGGCCCGATGGAGCCGGGCTACCCTCGCGAATTCCCCCGCCACGGAGGCCCGCCCCGAGGGTACGTCCCTGTAGCCCATCGGGGCTCTCGCGACATCCATGTCGCATGACCTCCTGAGCGCGGGTTTCGCTCGGCCTCCTGAAGGGGCGTTTCGGAGTGCGCGGATGTTTCTCTGGAAGTCTCAAGAGCAGCCAGAGCGAATGCGTTTGGCTTTTCGTAGGAGCGAGCTTGCTCGCGAACCGCCCGTCACTGGGTTCCCTCGTCCGCAGGAATGACGAGGTTAAGGAAGGCGCGAGAGGCCAGGTTCACAACCGAAACCATGCCGCTCGCCAGGCGCATTCAGTGACGCAACCACCCCCGGCTGATTGCCGGCGCCAGAACGCGTCGGTATAGCGTCTCGGCCTGGGCGGTCAACGTGCCGCCGTGGCGCTGCCAGAGCAGCCAGACCAGGCTGTTGCTCACCGCCGCCACGGCCAGCGCGCCGAGCATGTCCAGCGGGGAGTGGATGCCCAGGTAGACCCTCGCGTAGCCCACCGCCAGGCCGACGGCGCCGATCAACGCACCCAGCAGCCAGGCATCGTCGAACAGCAGGCTGAGAGCGCAGCCGGCGAAGAGGGTCAGGTGGTCGCTGGGGAAGGAGGCGTTGGCGGCGTGGGCCAGCCAGGCGTGGCCCAGGCCGATGGCGAAGGGGCGCGGGTGCGGCCAGAGCAGGCCGATCAGCAGGCTGAGCCCCAGCGCCAGCGAGGTCACGCCCAGGGCGCGCAGCAGGCGGCCGCGCAGGCCGTGGTCACCCCGGCACCACAGGTACAGCAACGCCAGCGGCAACAGGTAGAGCGGCACGGTGGCGATGAAGCGCGCGGCGTCGATCAGCCAGGCTGGCGTCTGCGCGGTGGCGTTGATGGCGAGGAACGCCTGGCGGTCGAGCGCCTCCAGCAGGTTGGGGCCGGGAGTAGGGAGCAAGGTGGGCATGGTCGATTCTTGTAAGAGGGCACGCAGGACTATAGGCGTCGGAGCCTGAAGACGGCATTAAGCTGGGACGAAAGGGCGATCAGAGTCGGTCGAGGTCGCTGCGCAGGGCCAGCTCGGCCAGTGCCTCGGGCGAGTCCTGCGGCGCCGGGCCGCGGCCTTCGAGAATCTCGTGGAGGAAGCTCATGAACACGGTGAACACCTGCTCGCGGCCGTCGTCGTGGCGCACCACGAAGAAGGGCGCGCTGTCCACGCCGTACTGGGCGGCGACCATCCAGCCGGCGCTGCCCGGGTTGCGTTCGTCGGCCACCAGCACGCGGTCGATGCGCGGCAGGTAGCCGCCTTTCTCCAGGCGTTGCTGCACGTCCTTGCACTTGCCGCAGTCCTCGCCGTCGGCCAGGACCTTCTTGACCATGGTGATGCGCATGGGGCTTTCCTCTTGCGGTAGGGGCAGGGCCTACCTTAAGCGCTGCGGCGCCGGCGGAAAACCCGTCGGCGACGAGCTCAGCCCTTGCTGATCAGGTTGCCGGCGTGCAGGCCGCATTCCTTCTGGGTGGCTTCCTCCCACCACCAGCGGCCTTCGCGCTCGTGCTGGTTGGGCAGCACCGGGCGGGTGCAGGGCTCGCAGCCGATGCTGATGAAGCCGCGCTCGTGCAGGCTGTTGTAGGGGATCTCCAGCATGCGGATGTAGGCCCAGACTTCCTCGCTGCTCATGCTGGCCAGCGGGTTGAACTTGTACAGCGGCTTTTCCGCCGTGGAGAAGGCGCCGTCCAGTTCGACCACCGCCACCTGGCTGCGGGTGCCGGGGCTCTGGTCCTTGCGCTGGCCGGTGGCCCAGGCGCTGACGGTGGCGAGCTTGCGCTTGAGCGGCTCGATCTTGCGGATGCCGCAGCACTCGCCGTGGCCGTCCTTGTAGAAGCTGAACAGGCCCTTTTCCTTGACGAAGGGCTCCAGCAGGCGCGGATCGGGGGTCATGACCTCGATGGCGATGCCGTAGTGCTCGCGCACCTGCTCGATGAAGCGGTAGGTCTCCGGGTGCAGGCGGCCGGTGTCCAGGCTGAACACCTTGACGTTCTTGTTGATCTTCCAGGCCATGTCCAGCAGCACCACGTCCTCGGCGCCGCTGAAGGAGATCCACAGGTCGTCGCCGAAGTGCTCGAAGGCGAACTTGAGGATGTCCTGGGGGGACTTGCTGGCATAGGTCGCGGCGATTTCGGCGACGTCGAACGGATGGCTCATCAGGCGGTTTTCCACTTGTACTTGCGCGGTGCGCTATAAGGCTGCCGATCTTAACAAAGGCAGGGATATGCCCCTAAATAACCATCAGGAAGGTCGACTGTGTGCTTTGAGTATAAGCGCCGCGTTGCGCCGGCCCGGGCTAGCCGCTAGAGTGCCGCCTTCTGTCCAAACCTGCGGGGAATCGTTCGTGGAAATCGCCTGTCTCGACCTGGAAGGGGTACTGGTCCCGGAAATCTGGATCGCCTTCGCTGAAAAAACCGGTATCGAAGCGCTCAAGGCGACTACCCGCGATATCCCCGACTACGACGTGCTGATGCAGCAGCGCCTGCGCATCCTCGACGAGCACGGCCTGAAGCTGGCCGACATCCAGGAAGTGATCGCCACCCTGAAGCCGCTGGAAGGCGCGGTGGAGTTCGTCGACTGGCTGCGCGAGCGCTTCCAGGTGGTGATCCTCTCCGACACCTTCTACGAATTCTCCCAGCCGCTGATGCGCCAGCTGGGCTTCCCGACCCTGCTGTGCCACAAGCTGGTCACCGACGAGACCGACCGCGTGGTCGGTTACCAGCTGCGCCAGAAGGACCCCAAGCGCCAGTCGGTGATCGCCCTGAAGAGCCTGTACTACCGCGTGATCGCCGCCGGCGACTCGTACAACGACACCACCATGCTCAGCGAAGCCCACGCCGGCATCCTGTTCCATGCGCCGGAGAACGTCATCCGCGAGTTCCCGCAGTTCCCGGCGGTGCACACCTACGAAGACCTGAAGCAGGAGTTCCTCAAGGCGTCGAACCGCCAGCTCGGTCTGTAATACCGGCGGGCCGGCGATGGCCCGGGGTTCGAGAAAGAACGCCGTTTCCCGTCATGGGCAACGGCGTTTTTTGTGGGCTCCAGGAAAACACGGGCGGGCTTGTCGACCTGCGCCGAGGCGCTCTTCGTAGGATGGGTTGAGCTTGCGAAACCCATGCGGGCGGGGTGATGGGTATCGCTTCGCTCAACGCCATCCTACAGGTGTATGGATCACACCCGGAATTGCCCCATCAACCCCTGCTGGTGATTCGCCAGGTCGTTCAGCGACTGGCTGATCTGCGCCGACTCCTGGGCCTGGCCGGACAGCGATTCGGTCACGTCGCGGATGCCCGCCACGTTGCGGTTGATCTCCTCGGCCACCGCGCTCTGTTCCTCGGCGGCGCTGGCGATCTGCAGGTTCATGTCGTTGATCACCCCCACCGCCTCGCCGATGCGCTGCAGCGCGGCCACCGCCTGCTCGACCTGGCTGACGCTGCCCTGGGCCTGCTGGTGGCTGCTGTGCATGGCATGGACCACTTCGCGGGTGCCGTTCTGCAGGCCTTCGATCACCTGGCGGATTTCCTCCACCGAGTCCTGGGTGCGCTTGGCCAGGTTGCGTACTTCGTCGGCTACCACAGCGAAGCCGCGTCCGGCCTCGCCGGCGCGGGCCGCTTCGATGGCGGCGTTGAGGGCCAGCAGGTTGGTCTGCTCGGCGATGGCGCGGATCACCTCCAGCACCGAGCCGATCTGCTCGCTGCTGGCCGCCAGGCCCTCGACCTGGGTCATCGCCTGGCTCATGTCGCGGGCCAGTTCGTCGATGGCGCGGGTGGTCTGGTCGATTACCGCCAGGCCGTCGCGGGTGGCGCCGTCGGCCCCGCGGGCGGCGTCGGCGGCCATGGCCGCGCTGTTGGCCACGTCGTGGGCGGTGGCGCTCATTTCCTGGGAGGCGGTGGCCACCTGCTCGATCTCGCGGAACTGCTGCTGCATGCCGGCGCTGGTCTGGGTCGACAGCGCGGCGGACTGGTCGGCGGTGGCGCGGGCGTCCTGCACCGAAGCTTTCACGTCGCGGATGATCGGCTGCAGCTTGTCGAGGAAGCGGTTGAACCAGCCGGCCAGCTCGCCCAGTTCGTCCTGGCCCTGGTACTTCAGGCGCTGGGTCAGGTCGCCCTCGCCGCTGGCGATGTCGCGCAGCATGCCGGCCACGCCGAGGATCGGGCGCGTCACGCCGCGGGCGGTCAGCCATACCAGCAGCAGGCCGAGCAGGGCGGCGAGCAGGCCCAGGCCGAGTTCGACGACGGTGCCCTGGGTGCGTTGCTGGTCCAGCTCCTGCTGCAGTTTCACCGCCGGGCCCTGCAGCGCCTGCAGCGGCACGTCGATGAGCACGCCCCAGGCGTCGGCCTCGGGGATCGGGCGCAGCGGTTGCAGGGCGCGCAGTTCGCTGTCGTGTTCGAGGACCTTGTGCTGGTCGGCGCCGAGCAGTTGCAGCAGCTGCTCGCCCTGAGCGGGGTAGACCTCCTGCAGCTTCCTGCCGAGCTTGCCGGCGTCGGCGCTGTAGCCGGCGAGCAGGCCGGCGGGGCTGACGATGGCGACGCGGCTCTGGCCTTCGTAGAGTTCCTGGCTGCCTTCATGGGCGATTTCCTGCAGGCGGTCGAGGGCGATGTCCACGCCCAGCACGCCGACCAGCTTGCCGTCCACCCGCAGGGGCAGGGCGATGCTGGTCATGAGGATCTTGCGGTTGCCCACTTCGTCGACGTAGGGCTCCAGCACGCAGGTCTTGCCGGCGGCCTTCGGGCAGGTGTACCAGGCGTTGTAGGCCGCGCCGCTGGGGCCGGGGCTGGTGTCGGCGAGCATCTTCTCGTCCATCGGCTCGGCTTCCAGTTTGCCGGGGGTGGCCTGCGCCCAGTATTGCGAGAAGCGTCCCTTTTCGTTGCTGCCGATCTCCGTGCGGCCTTCGGCCTGCGCGTCATGGCCGTCGAGGGCGTCGGGCTCGAAGGCGAGGTACAGGCCGAGCAGTTCGGGGTTGGCCGCCACCGCGTCGCGCATCTGCCGGTTCAGCTCCTCACGCAGGGCCAGGGTGTCCAGGCCGCGCTGGGCGGCGAGCTGGCGCATGGCCAGGGCCTGGCGGGCGAAGCTCTGTGCGTAGCGGTAGGCGTCGCTGAAGTAGCGCTGGATGCGCATCGCCTGGATTTCCCCACGGGCGCGCAGGCGGGCTTCGGCGGCATCGTCCAGCATGTGCGTGCTGGATTCCTTCACCAGCGCGGTGCTGTGCTGCATGCGGAAGATCGAGAGGCCGGCGAGCAGCGAGACCACGCCGAGCAGGCACAGGCCCGCGAGCAGGGTGATCTTCCACTGGATGGAGAGGCGACGGAAGGGCATGGGGGTGTCCTCTGCGGGAACCTTGGGGATGTTCGGAAATATCGGCGGCTGTGCGATTTTCTTTACAGACATTGCTACCGTCCGTCGGCTGGGCTTCTGGGGCGCCAGTCTCGCGCCGGGTTGCACTTCGCCACCCATCTGCTGACTAATGTGCAGGCCACTCTCGGCAGATGGGATTGCACATGCTCGATTCGAAACTGGAAAACCGGACGTTCCTGATACTGCTGGCGGTGGTCAGCATCGCCTTCGCCTGGCTGCTGCTGCCGTTCTACGGCGCGGTGTTCTGGGGCACCATCCTGGCCATCATCTTCACCCCGGTGCACCGCCGGCTGCAGGCGCGCCTGGGTGGGCGCAGGAACCTGGCGGCGCTGATCACATTGAGCGCCTGTATCCTCATCGTGATCCTGCCGGTGATCTTCATCGCCGGCTCGCTGGTGCAGGAAGGCGCCAACCTCTACCAGAGCCTGAAGTCCGGCCAGCTGAACCTCGCCGGCCTGGTGCAGCAGGCCTTCGCCGCCTTGCCGCCGTGGGCCCACCAGTGGCTGGAACGCTTCGACCTGGGCGACCTGTCGAGCCTGCAGGAGAAGCTTTCCAGCGGCGCCATGCAGGCCAGCCAGTTCGTCGCCACCAAGGCCTTCAGCATCGGCCAGAACACCTTCGACTTCGTCGTCAGCTTCGGCGTGATGCTCTACCTGCTGTTCTTCCTGCTGCGCGACGGCCGCACCCTGGGCCGGCGGATCAAGCAGGCGGTGCCGCTGGACCACGAGCACAAGCAGCACCTGTTCACCAAGTTCACCACCGTGGTGCGCGCCACGGTGAAGGGCAACATCGCCGTGGCCGCCACCCAGGGCGCGCTGGGCGGGCTGATCTTCTGGTTCCTCGGCATCCAGGGTTCGCTGCTGTGGGGCACTCTGATGGCCTTCCTGTCGCTGCTGCCGGCGATAGGCGCGGGCCTGGTGTGGGTGCCGGTGGCGGCCTGGTTCCTGCTCACCGGGGCGATCTGGCAGGGCGTGGTGCTGATCCTCTTCTGCGTGCTGGTGATCGGCCTGGTGGACAACATCCTGCGCCCGATCCTGGTGGGCAAGGACACCAAAATGCCCGACTACGTGGTGCTGATCTCTACCCTGGGCGGTATGTCGCTGTTCGGCCTCAACGGCTTCGTCATCGGCCCGCTGATCGCCGCGCTGTTCATCGCCAGCTGGGACCTGTTCACCGGCCGCGAGGAAACCGAGGATTTGGCGGGGTAGGGGAGGGCCTGAGGATTGCGTAGGAGCAACGGTCTGCGCCGAGGTGCTTTTCGTAGGATGGGTTGAGCTTGCGAAACCCATGCGGTTGCGCTGATGGGTATCGCTTCGCTCAACACCATCCTACGAAAAGCCATGCTTGCTCCTACGGTTCCAGGAAGCACGGCGTTTCGCAGGCAATAAAAAACCCCGCCGAGGCGGGGTTTTTCTTTGCTGCCTGCGATCAGCCGGTGATGGCTACCGCCAGGCCGGAGTGCTGGAGGATGTCCAGCAGCGGCTGCGGGTAGACGCCGAGGAAGAAGGCCAGCAGGGCGATGGCCACCAGCATGATGCCGCCGGCGCGCTGGGCCCAGTCCAGGGGGGCGTCGTGGCGCTTCATGTTCGGCTCGACCAGGAACAGGGTGACCATGACGCGCAGGTAGTAGTACAGGCCGATGGCGCTGCCCAGCACCAGGGCGCCGACCAGCCACCACAGGTGCGACTCGACGCCGCTGGCGATGACGTAGAACTTGCCGATGAAGCCGGCGGTCAGCGGGATGCCGGCCAGGGACAGCATCATCACGGTCATCACTGCGGTCAGCACCGGACGGCGCCAGAACAGGCCGCGGTACTCGAACAGCGCGTCGGCGTCGCGGCCGCCGTAGGGGGTGGACATCAGGGTGACCACGCCGAAGGCGCCCAGGGTGGTGACCACGTAGGTGGTCAGGTAGACGCCGACGGTCTCCACGGCCAGGCCGTTGCTGGCCACCACGGCGATCAGCAGGTAGCCCAGGTGGGCGATGGAGGAGTAGCCGAGCAGGCGCTTGAGGTTGCTCTGGGTCAGCGCCAGCAGGTTGCCGACCAGGATCGAGATGACCGCGATGACCGCCAGGGCGACATGCAGCACGCCGCTGTGCAGGGCCGCCGGGGCGATCTGGAACAGGCGCAGCAGCACGGCGAACACGGCGACCTTGGCGGCGGTGGCGAGGAACGCCGCCACCGGGGCCGGGGCGCCTTCGTAGACGTCCGGGGTCCACAGGTGGAAGGGCGCCAGCGACAGCTTGAAGCCCAGGCCCACCAGCATCATGCCCACGCCGATGGTCAGCAGCGGGCTGTGCACGGTGCCTTCGGCCAGGGCGCTGCCCAGGCCGGCGAAGTCCAGGGTGCCGGCTTCGGCGTAGAGCATGGCCATGCCGAACAGCAGGAAGGCCGAGCCCGCGGCGGACAGCACGGTGTACTTGATGCCGGCTTCCAGGCTGCGCTTGTTGAAGAAGGCGTAGGCCACCATGCCGTAGACCGGTACCGAGAGCAGTTCCAGGCCGATGAACAGGCCGGCCAGGTTCTGCGCCGCCACCAGCACCAGGCCGCCGGCGGTGGCCAGCAGCAGGAGCAGGTAGAGCTCCTCGCGGTTGCCCGGGTAGCTCTCCATGTAGGCATGGGCGAGGGTCGAGCAGGCGAGGGCGGCGATCAGGATCAGCGCCGAGTAGAACAACGCGAAGTTGTCGATCAGCAGCAGCGGGGTGACGGCGATGGGGGTCGCCTTGATCGCCCAGAGGATCGACAGCAGCGCCAGGTTGAGGCCGATCATCGAGAGGGTGGCGATCAGCCGGTGGTTGCGTTTCCAGGCGACCGCCAGCATCACCACCACCAGAGTGGCGCTGGTGATGAGCAGCGGCAGGAGCGCGATGAAGTGTTGGATCGTGAAGGTCATTTCGCGACTACCGTGCGGCAAGGGTGGAAAGGGCGGAATCGAACCACTGCTGGACACCGTGCATGGTGGCGGCGGAGGTATCGAGAACCGGCTGCGGGTAGATGCCGAGGATGATCAGCAGGACCGCCAGGCCCAGGACCATGCTCAGCTCGCGGGCGTTCAGGCCGGCGATCGGCGTATCCGCCTTCGCCGGGCCGAAGTAGGCGCGGTGGATCATGATCAGCGAGTAGATCGAGGCGAACACCAGGCCGAAGGTGGCGATGACGATGACCACCGGCACGGTCTTGAAGGCGCCCAGCAGGATCAGGAACTCGCCGACGAAGTTGCCGGTGCCCGGCAGGCCCAGGGACGCGGTCGCGAAGAACAGGGCCACGGCCGGCAGGTACGGGATGCGCGACCACAGGCCGCCCATCTTGCGCATGTCGCGGGTGTGCAGGCGCTCGTAGAGCTGGCCGCAGAGGATGAACAGCGCGGCGGCGGACAGGCCGTGGGCGATCATCTGGATCACCACGCCCTGCAGCGCCTGCGGGCTGCCGGAGTAGATGCCGATCATCACGAAGCCCATGTGCGACACGCTGGAGAAGGCCACCAGGCGCTTGATGTCTGTCTGCGCGAAGGACAGCAGGGCGCCGTAGAAGATGCCGATCAGGCCCAGGGTCATGGCGATGGGCGCGAACTCCGCCGAGGCGTTGGGGAACAGCGGCAGGGCGAAGCGGATCAGGCCGTAGGCGGCGGTCTTCAGCAGGATGCCGGCCAGGTCCACGGAACCGGCGGTGGGCGCCTGGGCGTGGGCGTCCGGCAGCCAGGAGTGCACCGGCACCACCGGCATCTTCACCGCGAAGGCGACGAAGAAGCCGAGCATCAGCAGCCACTCGACGTGCTCGCTCATCTGCGTCTTCAGCAGGTCGGCGTAGTTGAAGGTCAGCACGCCGGTGCTGTTGTAGTGCACGAACACCAGGCCGAGGATCGCCACCAGCATCACCAGGCCGCTGGCCTGGGTGAAGATGAAGAACTTGGTGGCGGCGTAGATGCGCGTCTTCTTGCCGTCGTCCGAGCTATGGCCCCAGAGCGCGATGAGGAAGTACATCGGCACCAGCATCATTTCCCAGAAGAAGAAGAACAGGAACAGGTCGACGGCGAGGAACACGCCGATCACGCCGCCGAGGATCCACAGCAGGTTCAGGTGGAAGAAGCCGATGCGGCGCTGGATCTCGTTCCACGAGCAGAGCACGGACAGCACGCCGAGCAGGCCGGTGAGGGCGACCATCAGCAGCGACAGGCCGTCGATGGCCAGGTGCACGCTGATGCCGAAGCGCTCGATCCATTGCAGCTTGAATTCGGCGGTCCACTGCGGCTCGCCACCCGGCGCGGGCGCCAGGTGGAAGTCGCCGGTGTGCCACAGCCACAGGCTCAGCGCCAGGGTCAGGGTCATGGAACCCAGCGCGACCCAGCGGGGCAGGGTCTTGCTGGTGTACTCGGCGATCCAGCAGAGGAAGCCGCCGATGAAGGGGATCAGGATTAGCCAGGGCAGAATCATGACGGGCTCGATCTCTTTCGTGAATGCGTTAGGCCAGTAGCAGCGCGAGCAGCAGCACCGCGCCGCCGACCAGGGAAGCGGCGTACCAGCGCAGGCGGCCGTTCTCGGTCAGGCTCAGAAGGGTGTGCCCACCGCGGGCGGACAGCGGCACCAGGACCAGGGTCTGGTCGATGGGGTCGCGGCCGAGCAGGCGGCAGAGCAGCAGGTAGGGTTTCACGAACAGCTTGTCGTACAGCCAGTCGAAGCCCCAGGCGTGGTACCACCAGGTGCCGAAGAAGCGGCCCGGCGCGCTCTTGGCCAGGGCGCTGACGAAGCGGCGCTTGCCGAGGAACAGCAGGCCGGCCAGCAGGATACCGGCCAGGGCGATGGCGCCCGAGGCGATTTCCAGGCTGTGCTGGGCTTCGCCGCCGGCATGGCCGACGCTTTCCGGCAGCACGCCGTGCAGCGGCGGGGTGATCAGCGCGCCGATGAAGGTCGACAGCACGATCAGCACCGACAGCGGCAGCCAGTGGCTGATGCCATGGCCGGCGTGGGCCTCGGTCTTCTGCTCGCCGTGGAAGGCGATGAAGATCAGGCGGAAGGTGTAGATCGAGGTCAGGAAGGCACCCACCAGGCCAGCGATCAGCAGGTTCTGGTGACCGCTGGCGAAGGCTTCCCAGAGGATCTCGTCCTTGGAGTAGAAGCCGGCGGTGACCAGCGGCAGGGCGGCCAGGGCCGAACCACCGACGATGAAGCTGGCGTAGGCCAGCGGCAGCTTCTTCCACAGGCCGCCCATCTTGAAGATGTTCTGCTCGTGGTGGCAGGCGACGATCACAGCACCGGAGGCGAGGAACAGCAGGGCCTTGAAGAACGCGTGGGTCATCAGGTGGAAGATCGCCGCGTCCCAGGCGCCGACGCCCAGGGCCAGGAACATGTAGCCGATCTGGCTCATGGTCGAGTAGGCGAGGATGCGCTTGATGTCGGTCTGCACCAGGGCGGCGAAGCCGGCCAGGACCAGGGTGACCGCGCCGACCACGCCGACCAGTTCCAGCACGTTGGGCGCCAGGGTGAAGATGCCGTGGCAGCGGGCGATCAGGTAGACGCCCGCGGTGACCATGGTCGCCGCGTGGATCAGCGCCGAAACCGGGGTCGGGCCGGCCATCGCATCCGCCAGCCAGGTCTGCAGCGGCAGCTGGGCCGACTTGCCGACCGCGCCGCCGAGCAGCGCCAGGGCCGCCAGGCTCACCCACAGGTCGCCTTGGGCGAAGTGCTGCGGGGCCAGCACCAGCAGTTCCTGGATGTTCAGGGTGCCCAGCTGCTGGAACAGGATGAACAGGCCGAAGGCCATGAACACGTCGCCCACGCGGGTGACGATGAAGGCCTTGAGCGCCGCGTTGCCGTTCGGTACGTGGCTGTAGTAGAAGCCGATCAGCAGGTAGGAGCACAGGCCCACGCCTTCCCAGCCGAAGTACAGGAACAGCAGGTTGTCGCCCAGCACCAGGAACAGCATGCTGGCGATGAACAGGTTGGTGTAGGCGAAGAAGCGCGAGTAGCCGGCTTCACCGCGCATGTACCAGCTGGCGAACAGGTGGATCAGGAAGCCGACGCCGGTGACCACGCCGAGCATGGTGACCGACAGGCCGTCCAGGTACAGGGCGAAGTTCGGCGCGAAGCCGTCGACGTTCATCCACTGCCACAGGACCAGGGTGTAGGCGCCGCCTTCCGGCGGGGCGCTGTGGAAGCTCCAGATCGCCCAGAAGGCGGACAGCGCGGCCAGGCCGACCGAGCCGACGCCGACCAGCGCGGAGAGATTTTCCGACCACTTGCCGCGGGAGAAAGACAGCAGCAGGAAGCCGACCAGGGGGAACAGGAAGGTGAGGGGCAGCAGGTTCATCCGCGCATCTCGCTGGCAGCGTCGACATCGAGGGTATGGAAGCGGCGATACAGTTGCAGCAGGATCGCCAGACCGATGCTCGCCTCGGCCGCGGCCAGGCTGAGCACCAGGATGAACATCACCTGGCCGTCGGGCTGCGCCCAGCGGCTGCCGGCGACCACGAAGGCCAGCGCGGCGGCGTTCATCATCACTTCCAGGCTCATGAGTACGAACAGGATGTTGCGCCGGACCATCAGGCCGGCCAGCCCGAGACAGAACAGCACGCCGGAGAGTGCCAGCCCGTGTTCCAGGGGGATTGCATTCATGGTGTTATTCCTTCGCGTCGTGGCGGCCGAGGTGGTAGGCGGCGACCAGTGCCGCCAGCAGCAGCATCGAGGCCAGTTCGACGACCAGCAGGTAGGGGCCGAACAGGGCGATGCCCACGGCCTTGGCGTCCACGGTGGTGTGGCCGATGCCGGCGCCGCTGGGGTTGCGCGACAGCACCAGCAGCAGTTCGACGAGCAGGACGGCGGAAAGCACGCCCGGGCCGATCCAGACCCCGGGCTTGAGCCACTTGCGCTCCTGCTCGGCGATCGCCGGGCCCAGGTTGAGCATCATCACCACGAAGACGAACAGCACCATGATCGCGCCGGCGTAGACGATGATCTCCAGGGCGCCGGCGAACGGGGCGCCGAGGCTGAAGAAGGTCATCGACACGGCGAGCAGCGAAACGATGAGGTAGAGCAGGGCATGCACCGGGTTGCTGTTGGTGATGACCCGCAGGGTTGCCAGCACGGCGACGCCGGCGGCGAAGTAGAAAGCGAATTCCACGCGACGTCTCCTTACGGCAGCAGGCTTTTGACGTTGATCGGTTCGGCCTCGTTCTGCGCGCTGCCCTTGGGCTTGCCGGCGATGGCCATGCCGGCGACGCGGTAGAAGTTGTAGTCCGGGTTCTTGCCGGGGCCGGAGATCAGCAGGTCTTCCTTCTCGTACACCAGGTCCTGGCGCTTGAACTCGCCCATCTCGAAATCCGGGGTCAGCTGGATCGCGGTGGTCGGGCAGGCTTCCTCGCACAGGCCGCAGAAGATGCAGCGGGAGAAGTTGATGCGGAAGAACTCGGGGTACCAGCGGCCGTCGTCGGTCTCGGCCTTCTGCAGCGAGATGCAGCCGACCGGGCAGGCCACGGCGCACAGGTTGCAGGCCACGCAGCGTTCCTCGCCGTCGGGGTCGCGGGTGAGGACGATGCGGCCGCGGTAACGCGGCGGCAGGTAGACCTGCTCTTCCGGGTACTGCAGGGTGTCGCGCTTGCGGAAGGCATGGCCGAAGATCATCACCAGGCTGCGCAGCTGGGTGTAGGTGCCATGCACGATGTGCAGGATTTCTTTGATCATGGTGGTTCTCCTTACTGGGCCGCGGCCAGCACGCAGGCGCCGGTCACCAGCAGGTTGATCAGGGTCAGCGGAAGGCAGAACTTCCAGCTGAAGGCCATCACCTGGTCATAGCGCGGACGCGGCAGCGAGGCGCGGATCAGGATGAACAGCATGATGAAGAAGCTGGTCTTCAGGGCGAACCAGATGAACGGGATCTGCGGCAGCAGGCCAAACGGGCCGTGCCAGCCACCGAAGAACAGCGTCACCAGCAGCGCCGAGATCAGCACGATGCCGATGTATTCGCCGACGAAGAACATGCCCCATTTCATCCCGGCGTACTCGATGTGGTAGCCGTCGGCCAGTTCCTGCTCCGCTTCCGGCTGGTCGAACGGGTGACGGTGGGTCACGGCGACGCCGGCGATGATGAAGGTGCAGAAGCCGAAGAACTGCGGAATGATGAACCACAGGTGCTGGGCCTGGTAGTCGACGATGTCGCGCATGTTGAACGAGCCGACCTGGGCCACGATGCCCATCAGCGACAGGGCCAGGAACACCTCGTAGGAGATGGTCTGGGCCGAGGCGCGCAGGCTGCCGAGCAGGGCGAACTTGTTGTTGCTCGACCAGCCGGCGAAGAGCACCGCGTACACGGTCAGGCCGGCCATGGCGAAGAAGAACAGGATGCCGATGTTCAGGTCCGCCACGCCCCAGCTGGGGCTGATCGGGATGATGACGAAGGCGATCAGCAGCGCGCCCATGGCGATGACCGGGGCGAGGGTGAAGATCATCTTGTCGGCGAACGGCGGCGTCCAGTCTTCCTTGAAGAACATCTTGATCATGTCCGCGCCGAGCTGGAAGGCGCCGAACGGGCCGACCCGGTTGGGACCGTAGCGGTCCTGCCAGAGGCCCAGCAGGCGACGCTCGACCCAGCTCAGCAGCGCGCCGCAGACGACCACGGCGAGCAGGATGACGATGGCCTTGATGACCTCGACGATGATGTCGACGATGGCGGGTGTCAGCCAGCTCATGCTCATCAAACTCATTGGGCAGCCTCCTGCAGACCTTCAGCGACACCGCCGAAGACACCGGCGGGGATGCCGGCCAGGCCGGCCGGCAGGGCGACCAGGCCCGCGCCCAGCTCTTCGCTGATGCGCAGCGGCAGGCGCAGCTCGTGGCCCTTGACGCTCAGGTGCAGCAGCTTGCCTTCGGCCAGGCCCAGGCGCTCGGCTTCCTCGCGGCCCAGGGCCACGTAGGTTTCCGGGATGCGCTCCTGCACCGGCTTGGCGCGGGCGCTGTTCTCCTCGCTGCCGAACAGGTGGTAGAAGGGCACCACCTTGAACTGGCTGGCCGGGGTGTGGAACGGTGCCGGCACGTCGCTGAACCACAGGGCCTCGCCCTTGGCCTCGATCAGGCGCACGCCCGGGTCGCCGGCGCGCAGGTGGCCGCCGACCTCGTCCTGGAACTTGTTCCAGGCCTGCGGCGAGTTCCAGCCCGGGGACCAGGCGAAGGGAATCTGCTGACGCGGCTCGGCGCTGCCGGAATAGCCTTCCATGGAGAAGGCGAAGGCGCTGTCGATGTCCTGCGGGGCGCGGGGCTCGCTGACGTTGATGTTGGCGCGCATGGCGGTGCGGCCGGAGTAGCGGTGCGGTTCGCGCGCCAGCTTCAGGCCCTTGATGCGGAACGCGGCGTTCGGCGCGGCGTCGCGGATGCCGGCCAGTTGCGGCTTGGCGGCGACCACGGCGTCGATCACGTGGTCCAGCTGCGTCCAGTCGACGCGCTTGCCCTCGAGGGTGCTGTGCAGGGCGTGCAGCCAGCGCCAGCCTTCGCGGACCAGGTTGTCGGCGTTGTAGTAGGTCGGGTCGAAGACCTGGAAGAAGCGCTGGGCGCGGCCTTCCTGGCTGACCAGGGTGCCGTCGCCTTCGGCGAAGCTGGCGGCCGGCAGGACGATGTGCGCCTTGGCGCTGGTCGCGGTGCTCTGGTGGTCGGCGACGATCACCAGCTTGGCGGCGGCCAGGGCGGCGTCGACCTGGGCGGCTTCGGCGCGGCGGTACAGGTCGTTCTCCAGCACCACCACGGCGTCGGCGGCGCCGGATGTCAGTTGCTCCAGCGCGGCTTCGACGGACTCGCCGCCGAACAGGGTGAGGCCCAGGCTGTTGGCCTCGGGAACCACCAGGCTCAGCGAGCCGTTCTTCTCGCGCTGCTTCAGCGCGCTGGCGATGTTCGCCGCGGCTTCGATCAGGGCGTTGCTGCGCAGCGAAACGCCGGAAACCACCAGCGGGCGCTTGGCGGCCACCAGGGCGTCGGCGATGCGCTGGGCCAGGGCTTGCGCTTCCGGTTCCAGACCGGCCACGGCCGGGGCGCTCGGGTCGATCGCGTGGGCCACGGCGAAGCCCAGGCGGGCCAGGTCCTCGGGGGCGGCGTGCACGCACTCGGCGGCGACGTCGTCCAGGCGCGTCTCGGCCAGGCTGGCGATGAACAGTGGGTTCTTCTCGTGCTGGGCGATGGTCTTCACCGCGGCGTCGAGCCACGGCTGGATCTTCATCGCGGCGGCCATGTCCTCGCCCTTGCCCTTCACCGACTGGCGCAGGGCCAGGGCGATGCGGGCGGCGGTCTGGGTCAGGTCTTCGCCGAGCACGAAGACCGCGTCATGGTCTTCCATGTCGCGGAGGGTGGGGGAGGGCAGCGGGCCTTCCTGCATCACCTTGAGCACCAGGCGCAGGCGCTGCAGCTCGTCGGCGGCGATGCCGCTGTAGAAGTTGCCGGCGCCGACCAGCTCGGACAGCGCGTAGTTGCTTTCCAGGCTGGCGCGCGGCGAACCGATGCCGATCACCTTGCGGCCCTTGAGCAGGGCGGCGGCCTGGTCGAGGGCGCCATCCAGGCTCAGCTTCTGCTTGCTGAGCATCAGCATCGGCTGGCGCGGACGGTCCTCGCGGTTGACGTAGCCGTAGCCGAAGCGGCCGCGGTCGCAGAGGAAGTAGTGGTTCACCGAGCCGTTGTAGCGGTTCTCGATGCGGCGGATCTCGCCGTAGCGCTCGCCGGGGCTGATGTTGCAGCCGCTGGAGCAGCCATGGCAGATGCTCGGGGCGAACTGCATGTCCCACTTGCGGTTGTAGCGCTCGGAGTGGGTCTTGTCGGTGAACACGCCGGTCGGGCAGACCTCGGTCAGGTTGCCGGAGAACTCGCTCTCCAGCACGCCGTCCTCGATGCGGCCGAAGTACACGTTGTCGTGCGCGCCGTAGACGCCCAGGTCGGTGCCGCCGGCGTAGTCCTTGTAGTAGCGCACGCAGCGGTAGCAGGCGATGCAGCGGTTCATCTCGTGGGCAATGAACGGGCCGAGCTCCTGGTTCTGGTGGGTGCGCTTGGTGAAGCGGTACCGGCGCTTGTTGTGGCCGGTCATCACCGTCATGTCCTGCAGGTGGCAGTGACCGCCTTCCTCGCACACCGGGCAGTCGTGCGGGTGGTTGGTCATCAGCCATTCGACGACGCTTTCGCGGAAGGCCTTGGCCTCTTCGTCCTCGATGGAGATCCAGGTGTTGTCGGTGGCGGGGGTCATGCAGGACATGACGAGGCGACCACGCTTGTCGTTCTCGTCGGTGTACTGCTTGACCGCGCACTGGCGGCAGGCGCCGACGCTACCGAGCGCCGGGTGCCAGCAGAAGTAGGGGATGTCGAGTCCGAGGGACAGGCAGGCCTGCAACAGGTTGTCCGCCCCATCGACTTCTAACGTCTTGCCGTCTACGTGGATAGTGGCCATGGTTCAAGTTCTTCGTTGGCCCGTTGTCAGCGGGCTTGGCTAAGGGAAATCACGGCTCCGTCGGGCCGGCGGCATGCCGCGGCGCTACGACGGAACATCGCCGGGCCCGCGGGCCCGGCATCCAAAGCTTTACGCGCCGACGCGTTGCGGTTGCGGCGCGGCCTGAGCCTGGCGGGAGACGCCCGCTTCGAACTCGGGACGGAAATATTTCAAGGCACTGCCCAGCGGTTCGACGGCGCCCGGTGCGTGGGCGCAGAAGGTCTTGCCTGGGCCGAGGAAGTTGACCAGCTGCTCGAGGGTCTCGAGGTCGCCGGGCTGGCCTTCGCCGCGCTCCAGCGCGCGCAGGAGCTTCACGCTCCACGGCAGGCCGTCGCGGCACGGAGTGCACCAGCCGCAAGACTCGCGGGCGAAGAACTCTTCCATGTTGCGCAGCAGCGAGACCATGTTGATGCTGTCGTCCACCGCCATGGCCAGGCCGGTGCCCATGCGGGTACCGACCTTGGCGATGCCGCCGGCGTAGAACAGGGCGTCCATGTGCTCGGGGAGCAGGAAACCGGTGCCGGCGCCGCCGGGCTGCCAGGCCTTGAGCTTGTAGCCCTCGCGCATGCCGCCGGCGTAGTCCTCGAAGACCTCGCGCACCGGGATGCCGAAGGGCAGTTCCCAGATGCCGGGGTTCTGCACCTTGCCGGAGAAGCCCATGAGCTTGGTGCCCATGTCTTCGCTGCCCGGGCGCGCCAGGCCCTTGTACCAGTCGACGCCGTTCTCGACGATCGCCGGCACGTTGCACAGGGTCTCGACGTTGTTGACGCAGGTCGGCTTGCCCCAGACGCCGACGGCGGCGGGGAAGGGCGGCTTGGAGCGCGGGTTGGCGCGGCGGCCTTCCAGCGAGTTGATCAGCGCGGTTTCTTCACCGCAGATGTAGCGGCCGGCGCCGGTGTGGACGAACAGCTCGAAGTCGAAGCCGCTGCCGAGGATGTTCTTGCCCAGCAGTCCGGCGGCCTTGGCTTCGTCGATGGCGCGGTTGAGGTTGCGCGCCGCGTCGACGTATTCGCCGCGCAGGAAGATGTAGCCGCGGTAGGCCTTCAGTGCCCGCGCGGAGATCAGCATGCCTTCCACCAGCAGGTGCGGCAGCTGCTCCATGAGCATGCGGTCCTTCCAGGTGTTGGGCTCCATCTCGTCCGCGTTGCACAGCAGGTAACGGATGTCGAGGGATTCGTCCTTGGGCATCAGGCCCCATTTCACGCCGGTGGGGAAGCCCGCGCCGCCGCGGCCCTTGAGGCCGGAGTCCTTGACGGTCTGGACGATGTCGTCGGCAGCCATTTCGGCCAGCGCCTTGCGCGCGGCGGCGTAGCCGTTCTTCGCCTGGTATTCCTCCAGCCATACCGGGGCGCCGTCGTCGCGCAGGCGCCAGGTCAGCGGGTGGGTTTCCGCGGCGCGCGCGGTGCGGTTGGGGGTGCCGTAGGAGGTGAGGAGCGTCATGCGTAGGCCTCCAGCAGTTTGGCGACCGCCGACGGCTCGAGATTGCCGTGGGTATCGTCGTCGATCATCAGCGCCGGGGCCTTGTCGCAGTTGCCCAGGCAGCACACCGGCAGCAGGGTGAAGCGGCCGTCGGCGGTGGTCTGGCCGAGGCCGATGCCGAGCTGCTTCTGGATCTCGCCGACCACCGACTCGTGGCCGCCGATGTAGCAGACCATGCTGTCGCACACGCGGATGATGTGGCGGCCTACCGGCTGGCGGAAGATCTGGCTATAGAAGGTGGCCACGCCCTCGACGTCGCTGTCGGGGATGCCGAGGATCTCGGCAATTGCGCCGATGGCGCCGTCCGGCACCCAGCCGCGCTCCTTCTGGACGATCTTCAGGGCTTCGATGGACGCCGCGCGGGAGTCCTCGTAGTGGTGCAGTTCGTGCTCGATGGCCGAGCGCTCGGTTTCGCTCAGGGCGAAACGGTCAGTCTGGATGATGGTGCTCATGATCAGCGGTCCACGTCAGCCATAACGAAGTCGATGCTGCCCAGATAGGCGATCAGGTCGGCGATCATGCTGCCGTTGATGACCGACGGAATCTGTTGCAGGTGCGCGAAGCTGGGCGTGCGGATGCGCGTCCGGTAGCTCATGGTGCTGCCATCGCTCGTCAGGTAGTAGCTGTTGATACCCTTGGTCGCCTCGACCATCTGGAAGGCTTCGTTGGCCGGCATGACCGGGCCCCAGGAAACCTGCAGGAAGTGGGTGATCAGCGTCTCGATGTGCTGCAGCGTGCGCTCTTTGGGCGGCGGCGTGGTCAGCGGATGGTCGGCCTTGTACGGGCCTTCGGGCATGTTCTTCAGGCACTGCTCGATGATGCGCAGGCTCTGGCGCATCTCGCCCATCTTCACCATGCAGCGGTCGTAGGCGTCGCCGTTGTGGGCCAGCGGCACTTCGAACTCGAAGTTCTCGTAGCCGGAGTAGGGGCGGGCCTTGCGCAGGTCGAAGTCGCAGCCGGTGGCGCGCAGGCCGGCGCCGGTGGTACCCCACTCCAGGGCCTGCTTGGTGTTGTACTGCGCCACGCCGATGGTCCGGCCGCGCAGGATGCTGTTCTGCAGCGCCGCCTTTTCATACTCGTCCAGGCGCTTGGGCATCCAGTCGAGGAATTCGCGGACCAGCTTGTCCCAGCCGCGCGGCAGGTCGTGGGCGACGCCGCCGATGCGGTACCAGGCCGGGTGCAGGCGGAAGCCGGTGATGGCCTCGACCACCTTGTAGGCGCGCTGGCGGTCGGTGAAGGTGAAGAACACCGGGGTCATGGCGCCCACGTCCTGGATGTAGGTGCCCAGGTACAGCAGGTGATTCAGGATGCGGAAGAACTCCGACATCATGATGCGGATGACGTCGACGCGCTGCGGCACCTTGATGCCGGCGAGCTTCTCCACCGAGAGCACGTACGGCAGGTTGTTCATCACCCCGCCGAGGTAGTCGATGCGGTCGGTGTAGGGGATGAAGCTGTGCCAGGACTGGCGCTCGGCCATCTTCTCGGCGCCGCGGTGGTGGTAGCCGATCTCCGGCACGCAGTCGAGGATCTCTTCGCCGTCGAGCTGCAGGATGATGCGGAAGGCACCGTGGGCGGAGGGGTGGTTCGGGCCGAGGTTGAGGAACATGAAGTCCTCGTTCTCGCCGTGGCGTTTCATGCCCCAGTCTTCGGGCTTGAAGCGCAGGGCTTCCTGTTCCAGCTCCTGCTTGGCCACGGAGAGCGAGTAGGGATCGAACTCGGTGGCGCGCGCCGGGTAGTCCTTGCGCAGCGGGTGGCCCTGCCAGGTCGGCGGCATCAGCATGCGGGCCAGGTGTGGGTGGCCGTTGAAGTGGATGCCGTACATGTCCCAGACCTCACGCTCGTACCAGTTGGCGTTGGGCCAGATACGGGTGGCGGTGGGCAGGTTGAGGTCGTTCTCTGAGAGGGCCACCTTGATCATCACGTCGCTGTTACGCTCGAGCGACATCAGGTGGTAGAACACGCTGAAGTCGGCGCCCGGCAGGCCGCGACGGTGGGTGCGCAGGCGCTCGTCGACCCCGTGGAGGTCGTAGAGCATCACGTAGGGCTTGGGTACGTTGCGCAGGAAGGTGAGGACGTCGATCAGCTTCTCGCGGCTCACCCAGAGGACCGGCATGCCGGTGCGGGTGGCCTGGACGGTGAAGGTCTCGGCGCCAAAGCGGGAATTCAGTTCGACGACTATGTCTTGGTCGTCCGCCTTATAGGGCGGGATGTACAGAGCGGAGTCTGCGGTCATGGTCTCGGTCGCTATCGGTCAACGGTGGAGTGAAGTAAGGGCCTCTCGTGGAGGTCGGCTTCACACTTCGTCGGGGCTGCGCAGGTTGGTGACCGCAATGCGCTGTTCGCGCTTGAGGTCCTTCTGGGCAGGCATTTCGGCACGGTAGATGCCTTGATCGCCAACCACCCAGGACAACGGGCGACGCTCCTGGCCGATGGATTCCTGCAGCAGCATCAGGCCTTGCAGGAACGCCTCGGGGCGGGGCGGGCAGCCGGGGATGTAGACGTCCACGGGGAGGAACTTGTCGACCCCCTGGACCACCGAGTAGATGTCGTACATGCCGCCGGAATTGGCGCACGAGCCCATGGAGATCACCCACTTGGGTTCCAGCATCTGCTCGTACAGGCGCTGGATGACCGGGGCCATCTTGATGAAGCAGGTGCCGGCGATGACCATGAAGTCCGCCTGGCGCGGCGAGGCACGAATCACTTCGGCGCCGAAGCGGGCGATGTCGTGCGGCGCGGTGAACGCCGTGGTCATCTCCACGTAGCAGCAGGACAGGCCGAAGTTATAGGGCCACAGCGAGTTCTTGCGACCCCAGTTGACGGCGCCGTTGAGAACATCCTCGAGCTTGCCCATGAAGATGTTCTTGCTGACCTGCCCCTCTACCAGAGGGTCGTCTACCGTTTCGCGCTGGCCGATCGGGTACTGATCGTTGGCCGCATCGGGGTCGATCCGGGTAAGTTTGTATTGCATCGCCAAAGCCTCATTGTTTTAGCTTCGCCTGCCGCTCGCGACGTGCCGCCGGCGCCCAATCGAGCGCGCCGACCCGCCAGAGGTAGACAAGACCTGCCAACAGAATTGCAATGAAAATGGTGGCCTCGACCAGACCGGCCCAACCGCTTTCACGGACGGACACGGACCAGGCGAAGAGGAAGAGGGCTTCGACGTCGAAGATCACGAAGAGCATCGCGACCAGATAGAATTTTGCCGACAGGCGCAGGCGTGCGCTGCCGGTGGGAACGATGCCGGATTCGAAAGGCTCGTTCTTGCTGCGACCAAATGCCTTGCTGCCCAGCAGCGAGGAAACCCCTAGCATGAAGGCCAGCAGGCCGACCACGCCTAGAAGGAAGGCGGCGAGTCCCCAGTGTTGAGCTGCAAGTTCAGCTGGGTTGGGCATGCCGATACTCCTTCCTACAAAAATTAGCGGTGGTCTTGGATTCCGGGCCTTCGCCCGGCTGCATGAACCTCGGGCTCAAGATAGCGAGCTAAGGGTTCGAGTGATCTTTCCAATTTTATGCCCAAAGCCTCGGGCAAGTAAATTTTTCTAACACAAACAGATGCTTCCAAATCGGGCAAAAGGCTTTTGCATTTTTGTCCGGGCCCCGGCTGCAGGCCGCTCCGCGCCTGGGCTGGCACGGTTCAGGCTTTGGTCGAATGGCACTTTTGCAGATAAGAAGAAAGTATTTCTGTCGTTCCTTAAATGATAAATATTATCATTCGCGGTGTCGTTTATCCGTAACTTTACTACATATAGGCGTCGCACTTTTTATTGTCGGCGGTTTTAAGGGTTTATGGGCGTCAATTGGTGTCGGGAATTTCCCAATGGTCTGTTTAGGGGGCTGCTGCGTAGGGGCAATCGTCGGCATGGGCCGGCCTGCCGGCCGGATCGCGGATGAATCCGCTCCTACAGGTGGGTGTCAGCCCGGAGCGCAGTGCTTCCCGGCGAACTGTAGGAGCGGGCCCTGCCCGCGATTCGCGCGCAGGGCGCGCTCCTACATGGAATGACGTGGGTGGGGCAGCGTAGGAGCGGATCTTATCCGCGAATCGCGCCGATATGTCCGGCATCTCGGCGTAGCCGGCAAGCCAGTTGTTCGCTCCGCGTACTCGCAGAAGAGCGCCTTCTCCCGCAAGCGGGAGAGGGGCCGTTCGGAGTGGGTGGATGGTTCAGCGTCAGCCGGCGAGTGCGTAGGGCGCATAACCGTTCGCGGTTATCCGTCACATCTCGGCGGCGGACATGAAAAAACGCCGCTTCCCTGGGGAAGCGGCGTTTTCATTGGTGCTACACCTTTGCGGCTGGGCCGCTTCCCGGCCCCGAGGGGCCGGGCGAACCGGTTCTTAGTGGAACTGGTTCATGGTGTTGTCTTTGCCCGAGGCCTTCAGCGCGGCTTCGCCGGCGAAGTACTCTTTGTGGTTGTCGCCAATGTCGGAGCCAGCCATGTTCTGGTGCTTGACGCAGGCGATGCCCTGGCGGATTTCCTGACGCTGCACGCCCTTCACGTAGGCCAGCATGCCCTGGTCGGCGAAGTAGCCCTTGGCCAGGTTGTCGGTGGACAGGGCCGCGGTGTGGTAGGTCGGCAGGGTGATCAGGTGGTGGAAGATGCCGGCGTGGGCCGAACCGTCGCGCTGGAAGGTGCGGATCTTCTCGTCGGCGATCTGGGCCAGTTCGGTCTCGTCGTACTCGACGCTCATCAGCTTGGCGCGGTCGTAGGCGGAAACGTCCTTGCCTTCGGCGACGAACGCATCGAACACCTGCTGGCGGAAGTTCAGGGTCCAGTTGAACGACGGGCTGTTGTTGTACACCAGCTTGGCGTTCGGGATGACTTCGCGGATGCGGTCAACCATGCCCTTGATCTGGCCAACGTGCGGCTTCTCGGTTTCGATCCACAGCAGGTCGGCGCCGTTCTGCAGCGAGGTGATGCAGTCCAGGACGCAGCGGTCTTCGCCGGTGCCCTTGCGGAACTGGAACAGGTTGGAGGGCAGGCGCTTGGGACGCAGCAGCTTGCCGCCGCGGTTGATCACCACGTCGCCGTTCTGCAGTTCGGCCGGGCTGATCTCGTCGCAGTCCAGGAAGGAGTTGTACTGGTCGCCCAGGTCGCCCGGTTGCTTGGTCACGGCGATCTGCTTGGTCAGGCCGGCGCCCAGGGAGTCGGTACGGGCGACGATCACGCCGTCGTCAACGCCCAGTTCGAGGAAGGCGTAGCGAACGGCGGCGATCTTGGCGAGGAAGTCTTCGTGCGGGACGGTCACTTTACCGTCCTGGTGGCCGCACTGCTTCTCGTCGGAAACCTGGTTCTCGATCTGGATGCAGCAGGCACCGGCTTCGATCATCTTCTTGGCCAGCAGGTAGGTGGCTTCCGGGTTGCCGAAGCCGGCGTCGATGTCGGCGATGATCGGCACCACGTGGGTTTCGTAGTTGTCGATCTGGTTCTGGATCTCTTCCTGCTTGGCCTTGTCGCCGGCTTCGCGGGCGGCGTCCAGGGCGGTGAACAGCAGGTCCAGTTCGCGGGCGTCAGCCTGGCGCAGGAAGGTGTACAGCTCTTCGATCAGGCTGGAGACCGCGGTCTTCTCGTGCATGGACTGGTCGGGCAGCGGGCCGAACTCGGAGCGCAGCGCGGCGACCATCCAGCCGGACAGGTAGAGGTAGCGCTTGTTGGTGGTCTTCAGGTGCTTCTTGATGGAGATCAGCTTCTGCTGACCGATGAAGCCGTGCCAGCAGCCCAGGGACTGGGTGTAGACGGAGGAGTCGGCGTCGTATTCGGCCATGTCCTTGCGCATGATGGCCGCGGTGTACTTGGCGATATCCAGGCCAGTCTTGAAGCGGTTCTGGGCGCGCATACGGGCGACGGACTCGGGGTTGATAGCGCTCCAGCTGCTGCCGAACTTCTCTTTCAGGGCGGCAACGGCCTTGATGTCGTTCTGATATGCGGACATGGTCAACAATCCTTCAAAAAATGTGTTGGTTGAGCACCGACTTCCCACGCAGGGCTCGTGGGATCGCTCGCCGCGGATGGCGAAATGACGACTGGAAGGATTGACACAGAGGGGGAGGGGTGGCGCGGGCGAACAGGTAGATGATCGCAGCGATGGCATCCGGGATCGCTTGCCGGCTCGTGGCTGCCGTTGGGCGAGGGCGAATGGCTGCATTCGACCATCTTGCTGATACGTTGGTTGCTTCCCCGTCCCTCAGGACAACTTCTTGCCAGTCGCAACCTCGTCATTTCGCCTTGTGGGCTGTAACAACACGGACCGGCACAGCGAGTGGGCTGCGGGCTCGATCCGGAGGCCCGGTTCAGGGCCCCTGGTTAGCGGGAGCGAGGCCATCATGCCTTTCGAACAAACGTTCGTCAAACGTTTTGTAGTGTTTTTTTTGGACTACTACACGAAGGTCTAAGGAGGACTCTCCGGTCACCTTCGGAAGGCTTAGTCGAGCACTTCGACCTTCACCCGCAGGCTGCTGTCGCTGCGCCCCTGGGTGCTGTAATTGCGCGTCAGGCCGCCCTGGCTGCCCTGGCTGTTTTCGCTGACGCCGCCCACCTCGATCCACTCGCCGAGGCGGCCGCTCAGGCGGGTGCTGGCGCCGGCCGTGTCCATGGCGCCGGGGGCGCTGCCGTTGAAGCGGTCGTTGCGGGTGTCCAGGTCGATGTGGACGATGTTGCCGCTCAAGGTGGCGGTCACGTACATGCCGCGGTTGGCGTCGCGGTACTCGGTCTGGCTGTAGACCTGGCCGTAGGGGCCGACGCCGACGTTGTACACCGGCTGGCTCTGGCCGACCTGGATCAGCGCCGGCGAGCCCTCGGTGGTCTGGATCTGCTGCACGCCGCCGCTGCGGCTGGCGGTGGAGCTGTCGATGATGCGCACCTGGTCGCGGCCGTGGACCTCGCCGCGGCCGCTCTGAATCTCGACGTTGCCGACGCTGGCCGAGCCGTTCACCGAATAGCCGCTGCGGCTGCGCTGGCTGGAATCGCTGGTGTCGACGCTGATCAGCAGGCGGTGCGGGCGGGTGTCCAGTTGCTCCAGTACCTGCTGCAGTTCGCGAATCTTCGCCGGCTCGGCGTTGACCACCAGTTGGTTGCCGTAGGCGGTCACCCGGCCTTCGTTGCCGAGGACCTGCTGTGCCACCGGGAGGATTTCGTCGGCGCTGCGGTAGCTCAGCGGCAGGATCTCGGTGCGCGGCGCGGCCTGGGCGGCCAGGCTGATGGCGCAGGCGAGGAGCAGGGCGGTTCGGCGATGGCTCACAGCAGGAAGCTCCGCAGGTTCGGGTCGGCGAGGCTGGTGTCCCAGGCCTGGTCGAACTGCGCCTGCAGTTGGCGCACCCGGCCAGGGTCGTTGTAGTGGGCGTGACCGGCGGGCAGCGCCGGTTCGGTTCGCAGCAGCAGGCCGAGCTGGTCGGCGAGCAGGAAGGCCTGTTCCGGGCTGGGGTAGTCCGGGTTGAGCAGGCGGATGTGCAGGTTGCTCGACAGGCGCCGGCTGAGGTTGAGCAGGCGGTGGCCTTCCCTGACCGGGCGGGTGCTGTCGCGCAGGAGGATGCGCAGGCGGTTCTGCGGATGGCGCAGCAGCAGGCGGGTGCAGGCTTCCTGGATGCTGCTGTGGTTGTACAGCCAGGCTTCCAGGTCGGGGCTGTACAGGCACAGGCTGCGGCTGGCCTGCTGCATCAGCGCCAGGGCATGGGAGCGGGCGGCCTCCGGTTCGCCGAAGCGTTGCAGGCCGCTGGCCTCGCCGAGGCGGAAGGGCGCCGGTTCCCAGGGTTGGGAGGCCGGCAGGTCGGACGCCGGGTTGTGCACGCTGAAACGCCCCGGGGACTGGAAGTCGATGGCCGGGAGTTGGCCTTCGTGGTCCGGGGCGTCTTTCATCGCGGCTTCCTCAGGCGCTTTCGCGCACCATGTCGACGTGGGGCAGGCCGGCTTCGAGGAATTCGCCGCTGGCCACCTTGAAGCCTAGCCGCTCGTAGAAGGGGATGGCATAGACCTGGGCGGTGAGCAGCTGACGCTTGAGCTGGCGGCGCTCGGCTTCCTCGATGGCGGCGCGCATCAACTGGTCGCCGACCTTCAGCCCGCGCCAGTCCTTGAGTACCGAGACGCGGCCGATGTGGCCGTCGGGCAGCAGGCGCGCCGTGCCGATTGCGTAATCCCCCTCGAAGGCGAGGAAGTGCACGGCTTCCGCGTCCTCGGCATCCCACTCCAGTTCCGGCGGCACCGATTGCTCGGCGATGAAGACCGCCTCGCGGATGCGTCGCAGGTCGGCATTGTCCTTCTGCCAATCGGCCAGGCGAACCCTGATCTTGTTACTCATCGGCAAACTCCAAACTGCCCTGTTTGACCAATTCTGCCAACAGCTTACGCCCATCCTCGTCGCCCAGCCATTGGCCGAGGTTGTCGCTGTGCAGGGCGTCCGCCGAGCACACCAGCTTGAGCAGCGGCTCCATGGCCTTGGGCAGCACCACGCTCTGGCCGCTGGAGAACAGCAGCAGGCCGACGTCCACTTCGCTCCAGGCCAGGCGCGCGCTGGGGTTGCGTACCAGTACGGCGCCGTCTTCCAGGGCCTGCCGCAGGTCCGTGTCGTCGATCTCCTCGCCGGCCACCAGTTCCGGGTAGCGCGGCTCGGTCATGAACTGGCCGAACCAGGTGAGCAGCAGGCGCTCGTCGCTCATGTGCTCCTGCAGCAGGTTCTTCAGGCGGTCGAGGGCGTCGCGCTGGATCTTGTGCTGGTCCTCGCCGCTCTGCACGGCGGCCATGCCGGCGTCGCTGTAGCGTTCCTCGTCGGAGAGGAACTGGGCGAGGAAGTCGGTGAAGTGGGTCAGCACCTCGGCGGCGCTGGGGGCGCGGAAGCCGACCGAGTAGGTCATGCACTCGTCCTCGGCGATGCCGTAGTGGGCCACGCGCGGCGGCAGGTAGAGCATGTCGCCGGGTTCCAGCACCCACTCGTCGCTCTGCTGGAAGTCGGCGAGGATGCGCAGGTCGGCGTGCTGCAGCATCGGGCTGTCGGCGTCGCACAACTGGCCGACCTTCCAGCGGCGGCGGCCGTGGCCCTGCAGCAGGAACACGTCGTAGTTGTCGAAGTGCGGCCCTACACCGCCGCCGGGAGCTGCGTAGCTGATCATCACGTCGTCGATGCGCCAGCTGGGCAGGAACTTGAAGTGCTCCAGCAGTTCGGCGACTTCCGGCACGAACTGGTCGACGGCCTGCACCAGCAGGGTCCAGTCGCGCTCGGGCAGTTCCTTGTAGGTGTCCTCGCTGAAGGGGCCGCGGCGCATTTCCCAGGGGGTATTGCCGTGTTCGAGGACGATGCGCGACTCGACGCTGTCTTCCAGGGACAGGCCGGCCAGCTCGTCGGCCTCCAGCGGGCTTTCGAAACCGGGGATGGCCTGGCGCACCAGCAGGGGTTTCTTCTGCCAGTAGTCGCGGAGGAATTCATCGGCGCTGATGCCGCCCAGGAGCTGAAGAGGAATAGCAGGATTCATATGTAAGTCCTTGAAACAAAAACGCCCGGCACAGCCGGGCGTGCAAATGTTCAGCGCATGTCAGATGCGCTTGGCCTGGGCGGCGGCGTTGCCGATGTAGTTCGCCGGGGTCAGCTTCTTCAGCTCGGCCTTGGCTTCGGCGGGCATGTCGAGGCCGTCGATGAACACCTGCAGGGCCTTGGCGCTGATGCCTTTGCCGCGGGTCAGCTCCTTGAGCTTCTCGTAGGGGTTCTCGATGCCGTAGCGGCGCATCACGGTCTGCACCGGCTCGGCCAGGACTTCCCAGCAGGCGTCCAGGTCTTCGGCGATGCGCGCGGCGTTCAGCTCCAGCTTGCCGATGCCCTTGAGGCTGGCCTCGTAGGCGATGACGCTGTGGGCGAAACCGACGCCGAGGTTGCGCAGCACGGTGGAGTCGGTCAGGTCGCGCTGCCAGCGGGAGATCGGCAGCTTGCTGGCCAGGTGCTGGAAGATCGCGTTGGCGATGCCCAGGTTGCCTTCGGAGTTCTCGAAGTCGATCGGGTTGACCTTGTGCGGCATGGTCGAGGAGCCGATCTCGCCGGCCACGGTCTTCTGCTTGAAGTAGCCCAGGGAGATGTAGCCCCAGACGTCGCGGTCGAAGTCGATGAGGATGGTGTTGAAGCGGGCGATGGCGTCGAACAGCTCGGCGATGTAGTCGTGCGGCTCGATCTGGGTGGTGTAGGGGTTCCAGGCCAGGCCCAGGTCATGGACGATGAATTCGCGGGCGTTGGCTTCCCAGTCCACTTGCGGGTAGGCCGACAGGTGGGCGTTGTAGTTGCCCACGGCGCCGTTGATCTTGCCCAGCAGCTCGACCGCGGCGACCTGCTTGATCTGCCGCTCCAGGCGGTAGACCACGTTGGCCAGTTCCTTGCCCAGGGTGGTCGGCGAGGCCGGCTGGCCGTGGGTGCGCGAGAGCATGGGCACGTCGGCGAACTGGACCGCCAGCTCGCGGATCGCCTCGGCGATCTGGCGCATCAGCGGCAGCAGCACCTGGTCGCGGCCTTCGCGCAGCATCAGGGCGTGGGACAGGTTGTTGATGTCCTCGCTGGTGCAGGCGAAGTGGATGAACTCGCTGACCTTGGCCAGTTCCGGCAGCTTGGCCGCCTGTTCCTTGAGCAGGTACTCCACGGCTTTCACGTCGTGGTTGGTGGTGCGCTCGATTTCCTTGATGCGCTGCGCGTGCTCCAGCTGGAAGTCCTCGGCCAGCTTGTCGAGCAGGGCGTTGGCTTCGCCGGAGAAGGGCGCCACCTCGGGGATGCCGGCGTGCGCCGCGAGGCGCTGCAGCCAGCGGACCTCTACCAGGACGCGGAAACGGATCAGGCCGTACTCGCTGAAGATCGGACGCAGGGCGCTGGTCTTGCTGCCGTAACGGCCGTCGACGGGGGAAACCGCGGTGAGGGAGGAAAGCTGCATGGGGCGTTCTCGTGGCTGTCGGTCAACGAAAAGGGCGCACATCATACACGAACGAACGCGCTTTCGCCCGTACTCGCTGCCGCACGAAGACGCCCGGGCGGGCGCCTCGGCGGATCAGTCGGTGCCGCGCAGGATCGGGCGCAGCTCGCCCAGCAGCTTGCGCCGGCCGAACACCATTTGCCAGCGGTTGCCGCCCAGCTGCCGCCACAGGCGCGCCGAGCGGATGCCGGCCAGCAGCAGGGCGCGGATGCGCGCGGCGTTGGCGTTGATCTGCAGGTAGCGCATGTCGCCGTGCACCTGGATGCGCTGGCGGAAGGTGCTCAGGGTGTCCTGGTAGAGGCCGGCGCAGGAGGCGATGACGTTCTCGTGGACCAGGCCGAAATGCTGCACCTGCTGCTGCACCTGGTCCAGGCGCGAGCCGATCAGGTCGAGCATGTCGTCGCGCTTGGCCAGTTGGCGCTCCAGGCCGATCAGCGACAGCGCGTAGCGCAGCGGTTCGCGCTGCAGGCTGTTGGGGTCGCGCTCCAGGGCGCTGGCCAGGGCGCGCAGGCCCTCGCGCAGGTTGTGGATGTCGCCGCCGAACACGTCCAGGGTGGTCTTCGGCTCGCGCACCAGCAGGCTGCCGAGCATGCAGCCCAGCGGGGCTTCGGGAATCTGCCCGGTGCGGGCCAGGCGGTCCACCAGGGCGGCGGCTTCGAAGACGCCGGCGAGGGCGATCAGTTGGTCGCGCAACTCGCTCATGCACGCTCCTTCGCGTAGGCCGGTTCGGCCGATTCGATCACACCACCGCCCAGGCACACCTCGCCGTCGTAGAACACCACGGACTGGCCCGGGGTGACGGCGCGCTGCGGCTGGTCGAACAACGCGCGGTAGCCGTCGACGGTGCGCTCCAGCACGCAGTCCTGGTCGGCCTGGCGGTAGCGTACCTTGGCGCGCAGGGCGCGCGGCTCGGGCAGCTCCAGCGGGTTCACCCAGAAGATGCTGGAGGCGTGCAGGGCGCGGGAGAACAGCCAGGGGTGGTCGTTGCCCTGGCCGACGATCAGCACGTTGCGCGCCAGGTCCTTCTCCAGCACGTACCAGGGGCTGTCGTCGGCGTTCTTCATGCCGCCGATGCCCAGGCCCTGGCGCTGGCCGATGGTGTGGTACATGAGCCCGGCGTGGCGGCCGATGACCTGGCCGTCGGTGGTCTCGATGTCGCCCGGCTGGGCCGGCAGGTACTGCTTGAGGAAGTCGCTGAAGCGCCGTTCGCCGATGAAGCAGATGCCGGTGGAGTCCTTCTTCTTCGCCGTGGCCAGGCCGTATTTCTCGGCGATGGCGCGGACTTCCGGCTTCTCCAGCTCGCCGACCGGGAACAGCGTCCTGGCGATCTGCTCGCCGCCCACGGCGTGGAGGAAGTAGCTCTGGTCCTTGTTCGGGTCCAGGCCCTTGAGCAGCTCGGTGCGGCCGTCGATGTCGCGGCGGCGCACGTAGTGGCCGGTGGCGATCAGGTCGGCGCCCAGGGCCAGGGCGTAGTCGAGGAAGGCTTTGAACTTGATCTCGCGGTTGCACAGGATGTCCGGGTTCGGCGTGCGCCCGGCCTGGTATTCGGCGAGGAAGTACTCGAAGACGTTGTCCCAGTACTCGGCGGCGAAGTTGGCGGTGTGCAGCTTGATGCCGATGCGGTCGCAGACGGCCTGGGCGTCGGCCAGGTCGGTCATGGCGGTGCAGTATTCGGTGCCGTCGTCCTCTTCCCAGTTCTTCATGAACAGGCCTTCCACCTCGTAGCCCTGCTCCTTGAGCAGGAGGGCGGAAACCGAGGAGTCCACGCCGCCGGACATGCCGACGATGACGCGGCCCTTGCCGGGCTGGACGGGGGAGGTGGTGCTGGAATCGGACATGGCGGGCTATCGCAGGCGTCGGTGCAAAAGCGGGATTCTATCAGGCCGGGTTCGGCACGGGCAGTTCGGCGTCGCGGATCAGCGCCAGGGGGAAGCGTCCGCCGGCCAGGTAGTCGTCGATGCAGCGCGCTACCAGGTGGCTGCGCCAGCTGTCCCGGCAGGCTTCCAGCTCGTCGCGGGTCAGCCAGCGCGGGCCGATGATGCCGTCGTCCAGCGGCAGTTCCGGGCGGTGCCGCAGCGGCCGCGCGGCGAAGCACACGCGCTGGTAGGTCACGCCGTTGCTGGGCGCGGTGTAGAGGTAGATGCCGGTGACCGCAGTCAGCTCGACTTCCCAGCCGGTTTCCTCGAGGGTCTCGCGCACGGCGGCCTGCAGCAGGCTCTCGTCGGCCTCCAGGTGGCCGGCGGGCTGGTTCAGCACGGTCTTGCCGTGGGAGGTTTCCTCCACCAGCAGGAAGCGGCCCTGATCTTCGACGATGGTTGCGACTGTGATATGCGGTTGCCAGCGCATGGGTGGTCCTCCGGGGGAAATGGGCATGATAACCCTGGAAGGTGGGGTGGTGTGGGGGGGGGGAGCGAGCTTGCTCGCGAACAGTGCCTCCCGGTTGCTTCGGTGCCAGGCTGAACTCCGCTCCCTCTCCCCAACCCTCTCCCTGAAGGGAGAGGGGGCTTGTCCGTGCCGAGAGAGGACCTGGTTTCAGTCGGCAACTTCGGCGTTGCCGGCTGACTCGAAAACAACCGAGCACGCCGAACGGTCCCCTCTCCCTTCAGGGAGAGGGTTAGGGAGAGGGGATCAGGGGTGGGTTTGGCAACGGAGTCGCCGGATAGCACCATTCGCGAGCAAGCTCGCTCCTACGAAAAGCCCGGCGCAGCCCCGGAAAAGCAAAAACCCCGGCGCCGGGCCGGGGTTTTCGTCGGTCACGCTAGCCTTCGATTCAGTTCAGCGAGTCGATGGCGGCGTTGAAGGTGGCGCTGGGGCGCATCACCTGGCTGGTTTTCTCCGGGTTGGAGCGGTAGTAGCCACCGATGTCCACGGCCTTGCCCTGGGCGCCGTTCAGTTCGGCGACGATGGTTGCTTCCTGCTCGGTCAGGGTCTTGGCCAGTGGGGTGAAGTGGGCTTTCAGCTCGGCGTCTTCGTTCTGCGCGGCCAGGGCCTGGGCCCAGTACAGCGCCAGGTAGAAGTGGCTGCCGCGGTTGTCGATCTCGCCGACCTTGCGCGCCGGGGACTTGTTGTTGTCCAGCAGCTTGCCGGTGGCCTCGTCGAGGGTCTTGCCCAGGACCTTGGCCTTGGCGTTGCCGGTCTTGATGCCTTCTTCTTCCAGGGACACGGCCAGGGCCAGGAACTCGCCCAGGGAATCCCAGCGCAGGTAGTTCTCTTCCACCAGCTGCTGCACGTGCTTGGGCGCCGAGCCGCCGGCGCCGGTCTCGTACATGCCGCCGCCAGCCATCAGCGGAACGATGGACAGCATCTTGGCCGAGGTGCCCAGCTCCATGATCGGGAACAGGTCGGTCAGGTAGTCGCGCAGGACGTTGCCGGTCACCGAGATGGTGTCCTGGCCGCGGATCATGCGCTCCATGCTGGTGCGGATGGCTTCGTTGTAGCCCTTGATGCTGATGTCCAGGCCGGTCAGGTCGTGGTCCTTCAGGTACAGCTCGACCTTCTTGCGCAGCTCGTTGTCGTGGGCGCGCTCCGGGTCCAGCCAGAAGATGGCCGGGGTGTTGGACTGGCGGGCGCGGGTGACGGCCAGCTTGACCCAGTCGCGGATCGGGGCGTCCTTGGTCTGGCAGGCGCGCCAGATGTCGCCGGCTTCGACTTCGTGCTGCATCAGCACCTTGCCGTCTTCGTCGACCACGCGCATGGTGCCGTCGGCTTCCATCTCGAAGGTCTTGTCGTGGGAGCCGTATTCCTCGGCCTTCTGCGCCATCAGGCCGACGTTCGGCACGCTGCCCATGGTGGTCGGGTCGAAGGCGCCGTTGGTCTTGCAGAAGTTGATCATCTCCTGGTAGATGCGGGCGTAGGTGCTCTCCGGCATCACCGCCTTGGTGTCCTTCTGCTTGCCGTCCTTGCCCCACATCTGACCCGAGTTGCGGATCATCGCCGGCATCGAGGCGTCGACGATCACGTCGCTGGGGATGTGCAGGTTGGTGATGCCCTTGACCGAGTCGACCATCGCCATTTCCGGACGGTGGCTGTACACCTCGTGGATGTCGTGGAGGATCTCTTCCTGCTGCGAGGCCGGCAGTGACTTGATCTTGTCGTAGACGCTGGAGATGCCGTTGTTCGGGTTCACGCCCAGCTCGTCGAACAGTTGGCCCCACTTGTCGAACACGTCCTTGTAGTAGACGGTCACGGCGTGGCCGAAGACGATCGGGTGGGAGATCTTCATCATGGTCGCCTTGACGTGCAGGGACCACATGACGCCGGTTTCCTTGCAGTCCTGCAGGGTTTTCTCGAAGAAGGCGCGCAGCTTGTTGCAGCTCATGAACATGCTGTCGAGGACTTCGCCTTCCTGCATCTTTAGGGTTTTCTTCAGCTCGACCTTGCCGTCCTTGCCGACGAACTCGATGCGAACTTCACCGGCCTTGGGAATGGTGACCGACTGCTCGCTGGAGAAGAAGTCGCCGCCACGCATGTAGTCGGCGTGGGAGCGCGAGGCCATGCTCCACTTGCCCATGCTGTGCGGGTGCTTGCGGGCATAGGCCTTGACCGCGGCGGGGGCGCGGCGGTCGGAGTTGCCTTCGCGCAGGACCGGGTTCACGGCGCTGCCCAGGACCTTGGCGTAGCGGGCGCGGGTGTCTTTCTCTTCGTCGGTCTGCGGGTCTTCCGGGAAGTCCGGGACGGCGTAGCCCAGGGCCTGCAGCTCGGCGATGGCGCCCTTGAGCTGGGGCACCGACGCGCTGATGTTCGGCAGCTTGATGATGTTGGCGTCGGGGGCGGTGGCCAGCTTGGCCAGGTAGGCCAGGTCGTCTTCGATGGCCTTGTCGCCGAGCTTGTCGGTGAAGGCGGCGAGGATGCGTCCTGCAAGAGAGATGTCGCGGGTTTCGACGTCAATGTCGGCGGAGGCGGCGAACGCCTTGACGATCGGGAGGAGCGAGTAGGTGGCGAGGGCGGGTGCTTCGTCGGTGAAGGTGTAGGTGATCTTCGAGCGGTTGGACATCTACTATGACTCTCTTCTTTGCTGGGCGCGCACAGAGTCTCGATACGCCTTGGTGGGCGCTTTCGTCCGACACGGCAAGGTGCCGGCATTCGAGAATTGCCGCGGGGATATAGGGGCGCCAGTAGAGCGTTGTACGACCGCGTCAGGGTGGCGACGTGGCCGTTGCGAGGGGAGGGGGTCTGGTCCCAGACGGCTCGGACCTCGATGACTGTGAAGTCACGGCGCGCAGTATACCACTCTCGCGGCGGGGTGACGCACCCGCGGCTTTTAGACTAAGGCATAAGATTGTGGTTAGGGACCGGCAACTGGGCTACCCTCAGGAACCCGGGCCTGTTCCCGTCACACCGCGACGAAGCGGGGCTGGTCCCTGAGGTTCAACCACAGCACGGAGTTCAGCATGGGATACCAGAAGATCCAGGTGCCGGCCGCAGGTGAGCGCATCACCGTCAATGCCGACAATTCCCTGAAGGTACCGAACAACCCGATCATTCCCTACATCGAAGGCGACGGCATAGGCGTGGACATCAGTCCGGTCATGATCGACGTCGTCGATGCGGCAGTGGAAAAGGCCTACAGCGGACAGCGCAAGATCGCCTGGATGGAGGTCTATGCCGGCGAGAAGGCCACCCAGGTCTACGACCAGGACACCTGGCTGCCCGAAGAGACCCTGGAAGCCGTGCGCGACTACGTGGTGTCCATCAAGGGCCCGCTGACCACCCCCGTCGGCGGCGGCATCCGCTCCCTCAACGTGGCCCTGCGCCAGCAGCTCGACCTCTACGTCTGCCTGCGCCCGGTGCGCTGGTTCGAGGGCGTGCCCAGCCCGGTGAAGAAGCCCGGCGACGTGGACATGGTGATCTTCCGCGAGAACTCCGAGGACATCTACGCCGGCGTCGAGTGGAAGGCCGGTTCGCCCGAGGCCGAGAAGGTCATCAAGTTCCTCACCGAGGAGATGGGCGTCAAGAAGATCCGCTTCACCGAGGACTGCGGCATCGGCATCAAGCCGGTCTCCCGCGACGGCACCAGGCGCCTGGTGCGCAAGGCCCTGCAGTACGCCGTGGACAACGACCGCAGCTCGGTCACCCTGGTGCACAAGGGCAACATCATGAAATTCACCGAGGGCGCCTTCAAGGACTGGGGCTACGAGCTGGCCCGCGAGGAGTTCGGCGCCGAGCTGCTGGACGGCGGCCCCTGGATGCAGTTCAAGAACCCGGTGACCGGCAAGAACATCGTGGTCAAGGACGTGATCGCCGACGCCATGCTGCAGCAGATCCTGCTGCGCCCGGCCGAGTACGACGTGATCGCCACCCTGAACCTGAACGGCGACTACCTCTCCGACGCCCTGGCGGCGGAAGTGGGCGGCATCGGCATCGCGCCGGGGGCCAACCTGTCGGATTCGGTGGCCATGTTCGAGGCGACCCACGGCACCGCGCCCAAGTACGCCGGGCAGGACAAGGTCAACCCCGGCTCGCTGATCCTCTCCGCCGAGATGATGCTGCGCCACATGGGCTGGACCGAGGCGGCCGACCTGATCATCAAGGGGATGAACGGCGCCATCGCGGCCAAGACCGTGACCTACGACTTCGAGCGGCTGATGGACGGCGCCAAGCTGGTGTCCTGCTCGGAGTTCGGCGAGGCCATGATCGCCAAGATGTAACGGGCGTGAGACAACGAAAAAAGGCCGGTTCTCACCGGCCTTTCTTCATCGCTTCGCCGGAAATGGCGGGGCAGGGGGAATCAGGCTTCTGCGGTGACGCTCTGCACCTCGCTGCTGGGGCTGGCCTGGGCGGCGCTGGCCGGCGCGCTGGCGCCGATCGGCTGGATGTTCACCGCATGCAGACCCTTCGGACCTTGCAGGATCTCGAAGCTGACCGGCTGGCCGGCCTTGAGCGTCTTGTAGCCATCCATCTGGATTGCCGAGTAATGAGCGAACAGGTCCTCATCTCGGCCGTCGGCCAGGATGAATCCATAGCCCTTGGCGTTGTTGAACCACTTGACCTTACCGCTGAGCATGCTGATATCCCTCTGCAAAGGACTCCATCGCTGGAGTATCATCCACTACGATTCCGCTCCAGCCCCAGAGGTTCCAGGGCCGCAGAACGCCTGATACCCGCTATGGGGTATCCTTTGTTTGTAACACCGTTTCGGGGTTAGTCAAGGCGCTCTCGTCCGTGCCTGAGATTCCGGTCAAACTCCACTCAGGCCTTTAATTCCCACGTTGCGAACCCATTTATTCCAGCATGCATGCAAGTAGCCAGATTCGACTAACATTCAATCAGGACCGTCCCGATCCCCTCGAGGAAGAGGGGGCCGGGCTTGCGGTCGAGGAATCCAAGCCGGCCCTGAAACCTCCGCCGATGTACAGGGTCATCATGTTCAACGATGACTACACGCCGATGGATTTCGTGGTAGAGGTACTGGAGCTGTACTTCAACATGAACCGGGAGCAGGCGACCAAGGTCATGTTGACGGTACATACTCAAGGTAAGGCGGTCTGCGGCACGTTCACCCGTGACATCGCCGAGACCAAGGCCATGCAGGTCAATCAATATGCGAGGGAGAGCCAGCATCCACTGTTGTGTGAGATTGAGAAAGAAAGCTGATGCGGATGTTTGGAGCGAGGTGAAGCCATGTTGAATCGAGAGCTCGAAGTCACCCTCAATCTCGCCTTCAAGGAAGCGCGGGCAAAACGGCATGAGTTCATGACCGTCGAGCACCTGCTGCTGGCGCTCCTGGACAACGAGGCGGCGGCCACGGTGCTGCGCGCCTGCGGGGCGAACCTGGACAAGCTGCGTCGTGATCTGCAGGAATTCATCGATTCCACCACGCCGCTGATCCCGCAGCACGACGAGGACCGCGAGACCCAGCCGACCCTGGGCTTCCAGCGCGTGCTGCAGCGCGCCGTGTTCCACGTGCAGAGCTCGGGCAAGCGCGAAGTGACCGGCGCCAACGTGCTGGTGGCGATCTTCAGCGAGCAGGAGAGCCAGGCGGTGTTCCTGCTCAAGCAGCAGAGCGTGGCCCGTATAGATGTGGTGAACTACATCGCCCACGGCATCTCCAAGGTGCCGGGCCATGCCGAGCACCCGGAAAGCGACCAGGAAATGCAGGACGAGGAGGGCGGCGAGTCCTCCACCTCCAGCCACCCGCTGGACGCCTACGCCAGCAACCTCAACGATCTGGCGCGCCAGGGCCGCATCGACCCGCTGGTCGGCCGCGAGGCCGAGGTGGAGCGCGTGGCGCAGATTCTCGCCCGGCGGCGCAAGAACAACCCGCTGCTGGTGGGCGAGGCCGGCGTCGGCAAGACCGCCATCGCCGAAGGCCTGGCCAAGCGCATCGTCGACGGCCAGGTGCCGGACCTGCTGGCCGACAGCGTGGTCTACTCCCTGGACCTGGGCGCGCTGCTGGCCGGCACCAAGTACCGCGGCGACTTCGAGAAGCGCTTCAAGGCGCTGCTCAACGAGCTGCGCAAGCGCCCGCACGCGGTGCTGTTCATCGACGAAATCCACACCATCATCGGCGCCGGCGCGGCGTCCGGCGGGGTGATGGACGCGTCCAACCTGCTCAAGCCGCTGCTGTCCTCCGGGGAAATCCGCTGCATCGGCTCGACCACCTTCCAGGAATTCCGCGGCATCTTCGAGAAGGATCGCGCCCTGGCGCGGCGCTTCCAGAAGGTGGACGTCACCGAGCCGTCGGTGGAAGACACCGTGGGCATCCTCAAGGGGCTGAAGCCGCGCTTCGAGCAGCACCACCACATCGAGTACAGCGACGAGGCCCTGCGCGCCGCCGCCGAACTGGCCGCGCGCTACATCAACGACCGGCACATGCCGGACAAGGCCATCGACGTCATCGACGAAGCCGGCGCCTACCAGCGCCTGCAGCCGGAAGAGAAGCGCGTGAAGCGCATCGAGGTGGCCCAGGTCGAGGACATAGTGGCGAAGATCGCGCGGATTCCGCCGAAGCACGTCACCAGCTCGGACAAGGAGCTGCTGCGCAACCTCGAGCGCGACCTCAAGCTGACGGTGTTCGGCCAGGATGCGGCCATCGAGTCGCTGTCCACCGCCATCAAGCTGTCCCGCGCGGGCCTGAAGTCGCCGGACAAGCCGGTCGGCTCGTTCCTCTTCGCCGGCCCCACCGGGGTGGGCAAGACCGAGGTCGCCCGCCAGTTGGCCAAGGCGATGGGCGTGGAGCTGGTGCGTTTCGACATGTCCGAGTACATGGAGCGGCATACCGTGTCGCGGCTGATCGGCGCCCCTCCGGGCTACGTCGGCTTCGACCAGGGCGGCCTGCTCACCGAGGCCATCACCAAGACGCCGCACTGCGTGCTGCTGCTGGACGAGATCGAGAAGGCCCACCCGGAAGTCTTCAACCTGCTGCTGCAGGTGATGGACCACGGCACCCTGACCGACAACAACGGGCGCAAGGCGGACTTCCGCAACGTCATCGTCATCATGACCACCAACGCCGGCGCGGAAACCGCGGCGCGGGCCTCCATCGGCTTCAGCCAGCAGGACCACGCCAGCGATGCCATGGAAGTGATCAAGAAGAGCTTCACGCCGGAGTTCCGCAACCGCCTGGACACCATCATCCAGTTCGGCCGGCTCAGCCACGAGACGATCAAGAGCGTGGTCGACAAGTTCCTCACCGAGCTGCAGGCGCAGCTGGAGGACAAGCGCGTCCAGCTGGAGGTCAGCGACGTGGCGCGCAACTGGCTGGCGGAGAAGGGCTACGACCCGCAGATGGGCGCGCGCCCGATGGCGCGGCTGATTCAGGACAAGATCAAGCGGCCTCTGGCCGAGCAGATCCTGTTCGGCGAACTGGCCGAGCACGGCGGCGTGGCGCACATCGACCTGAAGGACGGCGAACTGGTCTTCGAGTACGAGGTGGTCACCGCGGAGCCGGCCTGACGGTCGGCCTCGCGGCCCAAATGCAAACGCCCGGCAATGCCGGGCGTTTTGCTATTCGTCCGGGCCGAGCCCGGATTCACCTTGCGCTCAACGGGCGCGGTAGGTGATGCGACCCTTGCTCAGGTCGTAGGGCGTCAGTTCGACGCGAACCTTGTCGCCGGTGAGGATGCGGATGTAATTCTTGCGCATCTTACCGGAGATGTGCGCGGTAACGACGTGCCCGTTCTCCAACTCCACGCGGAACATGGTGTTGGGCAGGGTGTCGACGACAGTGCCTTCCATTTCGAAGCTGTCTTCTTTCGACATGCAGTAGAGCCCTCGGTGTCTATGAATGGCCTGGGTGGCCTGAAAAAAGGCGAGTATTGTGCCTGAAATCCGCGTCATACGCCAGAAGTGGCGTGCCGGCTTCAGCTGAGGGCTACCCAGCGCTGGTTGACGAAGAGTTCGATCGGCCGGTACTGGGTCTTGTAGTTCATCTTCCGGCAGTTCTTGATCCAGTAGCCCAGGTACACCGCGTACAGGCCCAGGCGTTCGGTCTCGGCGATCTGCCAGAGGATGGCGTAGCGTCCCAGGCTGCGGCGTTCCTCGTCGGGGTCGTAGAAGGTGTAGACCGCCGACAGGCCGTTGGGCAGCACGTCGGTGACCGCCACGGCGAGCAGGCGGCCCTGCAGGCGGAACTCGTAGAAGCAGCTGAACGGCAGGTCGCGCACCAGGAAGGTGCTGAACTGGTCGCGGCTGGGCGGGTACATGTCGCCGTCGGCGTGGCGCTGCTCGATGTAGCGCATGTACAGCGCGTAGTACTCCTCGGTGAAGGCCGGGCGGCGCTTGAGCACCTTGAGGTCGGCGTTGCGCTTGATGATGCGCTTCTGCTGGCGGTTGGGCTGGAAGCCCGCGGCGGGGATGCGCGCCGGGATGCAGGCGGTGCAGTGCTGGCAGTGCGGGCGATAGAGGTGCTCGCCGCTGCGGCGGAAACCGACTTCCGACAACGAAGCGTACAGCTGCGCGTCCATGGGCTGGCTGGGATCGAGGAACAAGGTGGTGGCCTGCTCCTCGGGCAGATAGCTGCATGGATGCGGCTGCGTCGCGTAGAACTTCAGTCGGGCCAGTTCGGTCATGGTCAACCCCCGCGATAACCCTCTGGCAAGTTTATGCCAGTCCGCGCGAGTCCGCTTGCGAACGCCAGTCGCAGAGCGGCGTTTCGTCGAGATGACGGCGCAGGTGGCTGGCGAAATCGGCACGGCTGATGGCGCGGGCGCCGAAGCTGTGCAGGTGCTGGGTGGGCATCTGGCAGTCGATCAATACGAACCCGGCGGCGCGCAGATGTTGCACCAGGGTGACGAATGCCACCTTGGAGGCGTTGTCGGCGCGGCTGAACATGGACTCGCCGAAGAACAGCCGGCCCATGGCCAGGCCGTAGAGGCCGCCGACCAGGTCGTCGCCGTCCCAGCTTTCCACCGAGTGGGCGATGCCCATGCGGTGCAGCTGGCGGTAGGCGTCCTGCATCGGCTGGGTGATCCAGGTGCCGTCTGCGTAGTCGCGCGGCGCGGCGCAGGCGGCGATGACCCGGTCGAAGGCGGTATCGAAGGTCACCCGGTAGCGGCCCTGGCGCAGGCACTTGGCCAGGCTGCGGGAAACGTGCAGTTCGTCGGGGAAGAGTACGGTGCGCGGGTCCGGCGACCACCAGAGGATCGGCTGGTCGTCCTGGTACCAGGGGAAGCAGCCGTGGCGGTAGGCGGCCACCAGGCGGCGCGAGTCGAGGTCGCCGCCGGCCGCGAGCAGGCCGTTGGGCTCGTGCAGGGCCTGTTCGAGGGGGGGGAAGTCGAAATTGCCGCGGGAAAGCCAACTGAGCATGGCGGGGTAGGGGAGGGCGGGGCCCTCCCCGGGCCTGTCAGTGGCTGTCGTCGAGGTATTTCTCGGCGTCCAGCGCGGCCATGCAGCCGGCGCCGGCCGAGGTGATGGCCTGGCGGTAGACGTGGTCGGCCACGTCGCCGGCGGCGAACACGCCGGGGATGCTGGTGGCGGTGGCGTTGCCTTCGCCGCCGCCCTTGACCACCAGGTAGCCGTCACGCATTTCCAGCTGGCCGGTGAACAGGTCGGTGTTGGGCTTGTGGCCGATGGCGATGAACACGCCGGCCAGGTCCAACTGGCGGGTCTCGCCGCTGTTCACGTCCTTCAGGCGCACGCCGATCACGCCCATCTCGTCGCCCAGGACCTCGTCCAGGGTGGTGTTCCAGTGCAGGCGCACGTTGCCGTTTTTGGCCTTCTCGAACAGCTTGTCCTGGAGAATCTTCTCCGAGCGCAGCTTGTCGCGGCGGTGGATCAGGTGCACTTCCTTGGCGATGTTGGCCAGGTACAGCGCTTCCTCGACCGCGGTGTTGCCGCCGCCGACCACGCAGACCACCTGGTTGCGGTAGAAGAAGCCGTCGCAGGTGGCGCAGGCGGAGACGCCCTTGCCCATGAAGGCCTCTTCCGAGCTCATGCCCAGGTATTGCGCGGAGGCGCCGGTGGCGATGATCAGCGCGTCGCAGCTGTAGGTGCCGCTGTCGCCCTTGAGGATGAACGGCTTGCCCTGCAACTCGGCGGTGTGGATGTGGTCGTAGACGATCTCGGTATCGAAACGCTTGGCGTGCTGCTCCATGCGCTCCATCAGGGCCGGACCGGTCAGGCCTTCGACGTCGCCCGGCCAGTTGTCGACCTCGGTGGTGGTGGTGAGCTGGCCGCCGGGCTGGATGCCGGTGATGACAACAGGCTTGAGGTTGGCCCGCGCGGCGTACACGGCAGCGGTGTAACCCGCCGGGCCGGAGCCCAGGACGATCAGGCGCGAATGCTTGACTTCACTCATAAAAAGACTCCATAAGCCTTTGTCACGTAAGAGAATGCATGCTCCAATTGAGCAGCCGTGAAACCTTGGTGGGCTATGCTACACCGAACCTGGAAAAGGCGGCAAAAGGCGCCGCGGCGGGCCCTGTGGCATCGAGCGGCCAAAGCCGTACAATAGGCCCGTTTTGTCGCCAGATGACTCTCGGACGCGCCCAGTGCGCAGGAATAGACGCGTTTTGAAGGACTCGACCACCGCTAGCCACGCCGCAGCCTGGCGTCAGCAATTGCACATTCGCCTGAAGGAAGGGGCCCTGATCGCGCTCGGCGCGCTCTGCCTTTACCTGTGGATGGCGCTGCTCACCTACGATTCGTCCGATCCGGGCTGGAGCCATTCCAGCCACGTCGAGCAGGTGCAGAATGCCGCTGGTCGCCTGGGGGCCCTGAGCGCCGACATCCTCTTCGTCGCGCTGGGGTACTTCGCCTACCTGTTCCCGCTGCTGCTGGGGGTCAAGACCTGGCAGATCTTCCGCAAGCGCCACATGGCCTGGGAGTTCAGCGGCTGGCTGTTCTCCTGGCGGCTGATCGGCCTGGTGTTCCTGATCCTCTCCGGCTCGGCGCTGGCCTACATCCATTTCCATATCGGCGGCGGCCACCTGCCGGCCTCCGCCGGCGGCGCCGTGGGCGAAAGCCTCGGCCAACTGGCGCTGAACGCCCTCAACGTGCAGGGCAGCACCCTGCTGTTCATCGCCCTGTTCCTGTTCGGCCTGACGGTGTTCGCCGACCTGTCCTGGTTCCAGGTGATGGACGTCACCGGGAAGATCACCCTCGACCTCTTCGAGCTGATCCAGAACGCCTTCAACCGCTGGTTGAGCGCGCGCAGCGAGCGCAAGCAACTGGTCGCCCAGCTGCGCGAGGTGGACGAGCGCGTCGCCGAGGTGGCCGCGCCCGTGGTGCCGGACCGCCGCGAGCAGGCCAAGGTCAAGGAGCGCCTGATCGAGCGCGAGGAAGCCCTGGTCAAGAGCGTGCAGGAGCGCGAGAAGCGCACGGCGCCGAAGATCGACGCGCCGCCGCCGCCCAAGCCGGTCGAGCCCAGCAAGCGCGTGCTCAAGGAAAAACAGGCGCCGCTGTTCGTCGACACCGCCGTCGAGGGCACCCTGCCGCCGCTGTCGATCCTCGACCCGGCCGGCGAGAAGAAGCGCAGCTACTCCCCCGAATCCCTGGAGGCCATGTCGCGCCTGCTGGAGATCAAGCTCAAGGAGTTCGGCGTCGAGGTGGTGGTCGAGTCGGTCCATCCGGGCCCGGTGATCACCCGCTTCGAGATCCAGCCGGCGGCCGGCGTCAAGGTCAGCCGCATCTCCAACCTGGCCAAGGACCTGGCGCGCTCGCTGGCGGTGATCAGCGTGCGGGTGGTCGAGGTGATCCCCGGCAAGACCACCGTGGGCATCGAGATCCCCAACGAAGACCGGCAGATGGTGCGCTTCTCCGAAGTGCTGATGTCGCCGGAATACGACGAGCACAAGTCCACCGTGCCGCTGGCCCTGGGCCATGACATCGGCGGCAACCCGGTCATCACCGACCTGGCGCGCATGCCGCACCTGCTGGTGGCCGGTACCACCGGCTCGGGTAAGTCGGTGGGGGTGAACGCCATGCTCCTGTCGATCCTGTTCAAGTCCACGCCCCAGGACGCGCGGCTGATCATGATCGACCCGAAGATGCTCGAACTGTCGATCTACGAAGGCATCCCGCACCTGCTCTGCCCGGTGGTCACCGACATGAAGGAGGCGGCCAACGCCCTGCGCTGGAGCGTCGCCGAGATGGAGCGGCGCTACAAGCTGATGGCCGCCATGGGCGTGCGCAACCTGGCCGGCTTCAACCGCAAGGTGAAGGATGCCGAGGAAGCCGGCACGCCGCTGACCGACCCGCTGTACCGCCGCGAGAGCATGGAAGACGAGGCGCCGCTGCTGCAGACGCTGCCGACCATCGTCGTGGTGGTCGACGAATTCGCCGACATGATGATGATCGTCGGCAAGAAGGTCGAAGAGTTGATCGCCCGTATCGCGCAGAAGGCGCGGGCTGCGGGCATCCACCTGATCCTCGCCACCCAGCGCCCGTCGGTGGACGTGATCACCGGCCTGATCAAGGCCAACATCCCCACGCGTATCGCCTTCCAGGTGTCGAGCAAGATCGACTCGCGGACCATCCTCGACCAGGGCGGCGCCGAACAGCTGCTCGGCCACGGCGACATGCTCTACCTGCCGCCGGGCACCGGCCTGCCGATCCGCGTGCATGGCGCCTTCGTCTCCGACGAGGAAGTGCACCGCGTGGTCGAGGCCTGGAAGCTGCGCGGCGCGCCCGACTACATCGAGGACATCCTCGCCGGCGCCGATGAAGGCGGTGGCGGCGGCTTCGACGGTGGCGGCGGTGGTGGTGGCGAAGGCGGCGAGGGCAGCGAGGACGACCCGCTGTACGACGAGGCCGTGCGCTTCGTCACCGAGAGCCGCCGCGCCTCCATCTCCGCGGTGCAGCGCAAGCTGAAGATCGGCTACAACCGCGCCGCGCGCATGATCGAGGCGATGGAAATGGCCGGTGTGGTCACCCCGATGAATACCAACGGCTCGCGCGAAGTGGTCGCGCCGGCTCCCATCCGCGACTGATCGAGGATTTCCATGCGACTGATCCGCATGCTCGTGCTTGCTGCGCTGGCCGTCGCCGGCGTCCAGGCCCACGCCGACGACGCCGCCACCCAGCGCCTGAGCGCCATGCTGAGCAAGGCCCAGACCCTGAGCGCGCGCTTCTCCCAGTTGACCCTGGACGGCAGCGGCACCCGCCTGCAGGAAACCGCCGGCAACCTGGCGCTCAAGCGCCCGGGCCTGTTCCGCTGGCACACCGACGCGCCCCAGGAGCAACTGCTGATCTCCAACGGCGAGAAGATCTGGCTGTACGACCCGGACCTGCAGCAGGTGACCATCCAGAAGCTCGACCAGCGCCTGACCCAGACCCCGGCGCTGCTGCTTTCCGGCGACATCTCGAAGATCCACGAGAGCTTCGACATCACCAGCAAGGACGGCGGCAACGTGGTCGACTTCATCCTCAAGCCGAAGGACAAGGACACCCTGTTCGACAGCCTGCGGATTTCCTTCCGCAACGGGGTGGTCAACGACATGCAACTGATCGACAGCGTCGGCCAGCGCACCAACATCCTGTTCTTCGACGTGAAGATGAACCAGCCGGTGGACGCCAAGCAGTTCGTGTTCGAGGCGCCCAAGGGCGTCGACGTCATCCAGGAGTGAAGGGCCGCCGCCTGGCGCGGCGCCCATGAGGTAGCAGCGTGGACCTGTTCCGTTCCGAACCCGTAGCCCAGCCCCTGGCCGCGCGCCTGCGCGCCACCAGCCTGGACGAATACGTCGGCCAGGAGCACCTGCTCGCCCGCGGCAAGCCGCTGCGCGAGGCGCTGGAGCAGGGCGCGCTGCACTCGATGATCTTCTGGGGCCCGCCGGGCGTGGGCAAGACCACCCTGGCCAAGCTGCTGGCGCAGGTTTCCGACGCCCACTTCGAGACCATCTCCGCGGTGCTCTCGGGGGTGAAGGAAATCCGCCAGTCGGTGGAGATGGCCAAGCAGCAGGCCGCGCAGTACGGGCGCCGCACCATCCTCTTCGTCGACGAGGTGCACCGCTTCAACAAGAGCCAGCAGGACGCTTTCCTGCCCTACGTCGAAGACGGCACCCTGATCTTCATCGGCGCCACCACCGAGAACCCCTCGTTCGAGCTGAACAACGCGCTGCTCTCGCGGGCCCGCGTCTACGTGCTGAAAAGCCTGGACGAAGCCGCCCTGCGCAAGCTGGTGCAGCGCGCCCTGAGCGAGGACAAGGGCCTGGGCAGGCGCCACCTGAGCCTGCCGGAGGAGAGCTTCGCCATCCTCATGGCCGCCGCCGACGGCGACGGCCGGCGCCTGCTCAACCTGCTGGAGAACGCCTCCGACCTGGCCGAGGACGGCGGCGAGATCAGCGCCGAACTGCTGCAGAACCTGCTGGGCGACAGCCGCCGGCGCTTCGACAAGGGCGGCGAGGCCTTCTACGACCAGATCAGCGCGCTGCACAAGTCGGTGCGCGGCTCCAGCCCCGATGGCGCGCTCTACTGGTACGCGCGCATGCTCGACGGCGGCTGCGACCCGCTGTACATCGCCCGCCGCGTGGTGCGCATGGCCAGCGAGGACATCGGCAACGCCGACCCCCGCGCGCTGACCCTGTGCCTGCACGCCTGGGACGTGCAGGAGCGCCTGGGCAGCCCCGAAGGCGAGCTGGCCATCGCCCAGGCCATCGTCTACCTGGCCTGCGCGCCGAAGAGCAACGCCGTCTACAACGCCTACAACACGGCGCGCCGCGACGTGGCCGAGAACGGCTCGCTGGAAGTGCCGCTGCACCTGCGCAACGCACCGACCAAACTGATGAAGAACCTCGGCTACGGCGAGGAGTATCGTTATGCCCATGACGAGCCCGACGCCTATGCCGCCGGGGAAGACTACTTCCCCGAACAGCTCGAACCGCGCCAGTATTACCAGCCCGTGCCCCGCGGCCTGGAACTGAAGATCGGCGAGAAGCTCAAGCACCTGGCGGCCCTGGACCGGGCCAGCCCGAGAAAACGCAGAAAATCCTGAGCGGCGCCCGCACGCCGCCGACACTAGACACGAGAACAGACCATGCTCGATTCCAAACTGGTACGCACCCAGCCGCAGGAAGTGGCCGACCGCCTCGCCGCCCGTGGCTTCACCCTGGACGTGGCGCGCATCGAAGCGCTGGAGAACCAGCGCAAGGCCGTGCAGACCCGCACCGAAACCCTGCAGGCCGAGCGCAACGCGCGCTCCAAGGCGATCGGCCAGGCCATGAAGCGTGGCGAGGACGTCGAGCCGCTCAAGGCCGAGGTCAACCGCATGGCCGACGAGCTGGAGGCCGGCAAGCGCGAGCTGGATGGCATTCAGGCCGAGCTGGACGCCCTGCTGCTGACCATCCCCAACCTGCCCCATGAGTCGGTGCCGGTTGGCGCGGACGAAGAAGACAACCTGGAAGTGCGCCGCTGGGGCACCCCGCGCAGCTTCGACTTCCCCATCCAGGACCACGTCGCCCTCGGCGAGCAGCACGGCTGGCTGGACTTCGAGACCGCCGCGCGGCTGTCCGGCGCCCGATTCGCTCTGATGCGCGGCCCGATCGCCCGACTGCACCGCGCCCTGGCGCAGTTCATGATCGACCTGCACACCCGCGAGCACGGCTACGAGGAAGCCTACACCCCGTACCTGGTGCAGGCGCCGGCGCTGCAGGGCACCGGCCAGCTGCCGAAGTTCGAGGAAGACCTGTTCAAGATCGGCCGCGACGGCGAAGCCGACCTGTACCTGATCCCCACCGCCGAAGTCTCGCTGACCAACATCGTCGCCGGGCAGATCCTCGACGCCAAGGAGCTGCCGCTGAAGTTCGTCGCCCACACCCCATGCTTCCGCAGCGAAGCCGGTGCCTCGGGCCGCGACACCCGCGGGATGATCCGCCAGCACCAGTTCGACAAGGTCGAGATGGTGCAGATCGTCGAGCCGACGAAGTCCTGGGAAGCCCTGGAAAGCCTGGTCGGCAACGCCGAGAAAGTGTTGCAGGCCCTGGAACTGCCGTACCGAGTGCTGGCCCTGTGCACCGGCGACATGGGCTTCAGCGCGGCCAAGACCTACGACCTGGAAGTCTGGGTGCCGAGCCAGGACAAGTACCGCGAGATTTCCTCCTGCTCCAACTGCGGCGACTTCCAGGCCCGCCGCATGCAGGCGCGCTTCCGCAACCCGGAAACCGGCAAGCCGGAACTGCTGCACACCCTCAACGGCTCCGGCCTGGCGGTGGGCCGCACTCTGGTCGCCGTGCTGGAGAACTACCAGCAGGCCGACGGCAGCATCCGCGTGCCCGAGGTGCTCAAGCCCTACATGGGCGGCATCGAGGTGATCGGCTGAGATGGATGCGCTGCCGCTGTTCCACGTCCTGCGCGGGCGTCGCGCACTCCTGGTCGGCGGCGGCGAGGTCGCCCTGCGCAAGGCGCGCCTGCTCGACAGTGCCGGCGCCGTGTTGCGTGTGGTCGCGCCGCAGGTCCACAGCGAGCTGCGCGAGCTGGTGGAGCAGGGCGGTGGCGAACTGCTGGAACGCCGCTACGCCGAGGCCGATCTCGGCGACTGCGTGCTGGTCATCGCCGCCACCGACGACGAGCCGCTGAACGCCCAGGTGTCCCGCGATGCCCACGCCCGCGGCGTGCCGGTCAACGTGGTGGACGCGCCGGCGCTGTGCAGCGTGATCTTCCCCGCCATCGTCGACCGTTCGCCGCTGCTGCTGGCGGTTTCCAGCGGCGGCGACGCGCCGGTGCTGGCACGCCTGCTGCGGGCCAGGCTGGAAACCTGGATTCCCGCCGCCTACGGCCAACTGGCCGGGCTGGCCAGCCGCTTCCGCGAAGCGGTCAAGCAGCGCCTGCCGGACCTGCAGCAGCGCCGCCAGTTCTGGGAGGAAGTGTTCCAGGGCCCGGTGGCCGAACGCATGCTCGCCGGGCAGCCGGCGGAAGCCGAGCGCCTGTTGGCCGACAAGCTGGAAAACGGCCAGGCCGAGGCCCGCGGCGAGGTCTACCTGGTCGGCGCCGGCCCGGGCGACCCGGACCTGCTGACCTTCCGCGCCCTGCGCCTGATGCAGCAGGCCGACGTGGTGCTCTACGACCGCCTGGTGGCCCCGGCCATCCTCGAACTGTGCCGCCGCGACGCCGACCGCCTGTACGTCGGCAAGCGCCGCGCCGACCACGCCGTGCCCCAGGACGAGATCAACCGCAAGCTGGTCGAGCTGGCCAAACAGGGCAAGCGCGTGCTGCGCCTGAAGGGCGGCGATCCGTTCATCTTTGGCCGTGGCGGCGAAGAGATCGACGAACTGGCGGCCAACGGCATTCCCTTCCAGGTGGTGCCGGGCATCACTGCGGCCAGCGGCTGCGCGGCCTATGCCGGCATTCCGCTGACCCACCGCGACTACGCGCAGTCGGTGCGCTTCGTTACCGGCCACCTGAAGGACGGCAGCACCGACCTGCCGTGGAACGACCTGGTGGCGCCGGGCCAGACCCTGGTGTTCTACATGGGCCTGGTGGGCCTGCCGGTGATCTGCGAGGAACTGGTGCGCCACGGCCGCGCCGCCGATACGCCTGCCGCGCTGATCCAGCAGGGCACCACCGAACACCAGCGCGTGTTCACCGGCACCCTGGCCAACCTGCCGAAACTGGTCGCCGAGCATGAAGTGCACGCGCCGACGTTGGTAATCGTCGGCGAGGTGGTCACCCTGCGCGACAAGCTCGCCTGGTTCGAAGGTCAGCAATGAAGGCTTGGCATGCGGCGATGGCCTGGGGCGCGGTCTGCATCCTGGCTGCCGCCGCCTTGCCGGCCGGCGCCGCCAGCTTCGACTGCAAGAAGGCCCGCCACGCCGACGAAAAAGCCATCTGCGCCGACCGCCAGCTGTCCGAGCTGGACGTGCAGATGGCCACCACCTACCGCCTGCTCAGCGGCCTGTTCGCCATGGGCATGCGCGGCAACATGGGCGACGCCCAACTCGCCTGGCTGGACCAGCGCCGCGCCTGCGGCCGCGACAAGGCCTGCCTGAAGCAGCGCTACCAGGAACGCCTGGACGCCCTGCAGAAGATCTACGACGGCATCGACAAGCCGCTCTGAGCCTCGCTCTATTCACCTGCGAATCGCGGGCAGGGCCCGCTCCTACGGGGGCGAATGCGCTGCCGTCCTTGGCTTCGATGCTCGGGCCAACGGCGTATAACCGCGAACGGTTATACGCCCTACGTTTCCGTGCTCGCGAGAAGGGCAGGGATAGAGAGGGCTTTGAGGATGACTCCGAACTCACTGTCCACTCAGGACAGCCCCCTCTCCCTTCAGGGAGAGGGTTGGGGAGAGGGTGCTCTAAACCCAGCACCTACTCCCCCGGCAAACCCCTTCGCGAGCAAGGACTAGGCGTCCCCCTCGATCCTACGAATAACCCGGGTCTCAGCCCTTGCGCGCAATCCCCTTGCCCGGCAGATGCTCGCGCCCGTGCGGCCCGCTGAAATCCTGCTGCGGCCCCAGCGGCACTATGCCGGTTGGATTGATGGTGCGGTGGCTGCCGTAATAGTGATTCTTGATGTGCTGGAAGTTCACCGTGCCAGCCACCCCCGGCAACTGGTACAGCTCGCGCAGCCAGCCGGACAGGTTCGGGTAGTCGGCCAGGCGCCGCAGGTTGCACTTGAAATGTCCGTGGTACACGGCATCGAAGCGGATCAGCGTGGTGAACAGGCGGATATCGGCCTCGCTCAGGTATTCGCCGGTCAGGTAGCGCCGTTCGCCCAGGCGCTTCTCCAGGCAGTCCAGTTCCTCGAACAGAGTGACGAAGGCCTCTTCGTAGGCTTCCTGGCTGGTGGCGAAGCCGGCGCGGTATACGCCGTTGTTCACCGCCGGGTAGATGCGTTCGTTCAGCGCGTCGATCTCGCCCTGCAACGGGGTGGGGTAGAGGTCCAGGTCGTTGCCGGTCAGGCCGTCGAAGGCCGAGTTGAACATGCGGATGATTTCCGCCGACTCGTTGCTGACGATGCGCTTGCGCTGCTTGTCCCACAGCACCGGCACGGTGACGCGGCCGGTGTAGTGCGGATCGTCGCGGGTGTAGCGCTGGTGCAGGAACTGCAACCCATCCAGGGCATCGCCGGTGGAGCCCAGGCTGCGGTCGAAGGTCCAGCCGTTCTCCCGCATCAGCCAACTGACCACCGAAACGTCGATCAGCCCGGCCAGGCCCTTGAGCTGGCGGTAGATCAGCGTACGGTGCGCCCAGGGGCAGGCGAGGGAAACATACAGGTGGTAGCGCCCGGCCTCGGCGCGGAAACCGCCTTCGCCGCTGGGGCCGGGCTGGCCGTCGGCGGTGACCCAGTTGCGGCGTTGCGCGTTCTCGCGCTGGAAGCGGCCATCCTTGCTGGTGTCGTACCACTGGTCTTGCCAGCGGCCATCGATGAGCTGTCCCATGACTGGCTCCTCAGGAAAGGGTATGGAAGCCAGTCTACGCCCTTGCCATCGATGGATCGCCGCAAAAACAGGGTAGAAGCTATCTAGCCGATCGATCTGTCCCGAGCGGCCCAGCGTTGCCGGGCCTCGGCGAAGGCCGCCTCGCGGTCGCGGCCCAGCCCGCGCAGGCCCAGGGCGATGGTGGCGATCACTGCCAGTTCGCCGTAGGCGTCCTCCCGTTCGCCGCGCCAGAACTCGGCCAGCACCTGCGGCTCCAGGCGCTCCGGCTTGACGTGGCGCAGCGCCGAGAGGGCCGGCCATTCCTCGTCCCAGCTGGCGCCCGACTCGGTGCCATAGAGGTGCGCCGGGCTGTCCGGGTTGATCTCGATCTCGCCGCCTTCGCCCTTGATCACGATGGCGCGGTCGCCGAGCAGGCGGCTGCCTTCGCGGTGGGTTTCCTGGTAGCCGGGGTGGAAGATGCTCTGCAGGATGCAGCGCGCGCCCAGCGGGTTGAGCAGGCGCACCAGGGAATGGATGGGTGAGCGCAGGCCGAGGGTGTTGCGCAGGTCGATCATCCGCTGCAGCGCCGGCATCCAGTCCATCAGCGGGGCGAAGGCCAGGCCGCCCCGGTCGAGCGCTTCGCCCACGGCGTTCCAGTCGCGGCACAGCGGGATGTCCAGCGTCTGCAGCAACTGCTCGGTGTACAGGCGCCCGGCGGTGTGCGCGCCGCCGCCGTGCAGGAGGGTGCGCGTGCCGCTGCCGGCCAGGCACTTGGCGGCGAGCAGGTACCAGGGCAGGTGGCGCTTCTTGCCGGCATAGCTGGGCCAGTCGAGGTCGACGGCGATCCGCGGCGCGTCCAGGCGCGCGCGCACGGCCTCGGTGAAGCCGGCCAGCTCATCGGCGCTTTCCTCCTTGTGCCGCAGCAGCATCAGGAAGGCACCCAGCTGCGCCTCTTCGACCTGGCCGTCGAGGATCATGCCCAGGGCCTCGCGGGCTTCCTCGCGGGTCAGGCTGCGCGCGCCGCGCTTGCCCTTGCCGAGGATGCGCACGAACTGCGCGAAAGGGTGTTCGGCGGGTGTCTGCAGGACGAGAGGCGTGGCGGTCATAGGCAATTGGTCGGCTTCGGCAGGCCGGCGAGCTTGGCGGCAAGCTTGGCCGGGGTGCCCTTGAACAGGAGGTTGAGGTGCAGGCTGCTGCCCTTTTCCGCGCCCAGGCGCTGGGCCACGTACTTGATCAGCGGGCGGTTGGCCGGCGACAGCTGGAACTGCGCATAGAACTCGCGCAGCAGGTGGAGGATTTCCCAGTGTTCCGGCGTGAGGTGCAGGCCTTCCTGGCGGGCCAGGGCTTCGGCGGCGGCTACCGACCAGTCGTCCAGGTATTGCAGGTAGCCGTCCTTGTCCAGGGCGATGGCGCGCCCTTCCACCGTGAGGGTAGTCATAGCCAGGCGTTGACCTTGTCGTAGCGGGTGCAGAGTTCGACGAAGGCGGGGTAGTCCACGGCCTTCAGGTTGGCCGGCAGGTGTTCCTGCAGGCCGCGCGCCTGCAAGTCCTCGGCGAGGGCGTAGCAGGCGTTGGGCAGACACTCCAGGCGTTGGCGCGGGGCGCTGCCGGCGGCGAGGGCGTAGACGGCATCGCCGCTGAGCAGCAGGCCGTCGTCGTGGCACAGCAGCTGCAGGCAGCTGTCGAAGCGGCCGTCGCCGAACGGGGAATGGGAAAGCAGATGCAGCGTGCTCATCAGAGGGTGATCACCTGGTCGTATTGCTGGGTCAGCTGGCGCAATGCGAGGTCGTCCAGCACCTCCACCGGCAGGCTCAGACTGGCATCGGCCAGGCCGCGCTCGGCGAGGCTGCGCTCGGCGGCGTAGAGCCTTTCGACGCCGAACAGCGGCAGGGCCTGCAGGTTGGCCTGCAGATCCTTCTGTTCGAGGTTGGCGGGAGCCTGGCCCGGAGCCAACTGGAACACCCCGTCATCGAGGAAAAGGAAGGCGATGGGCAGGTCGAAGGCGCCGCCGGCCAGGGCGATGTCCAGCGCCTCGCGGGCGCCGGGGCCGCTCCACGGGGCCTGGCGGCTGACGATCAGCAGGGACTTGGCCATCAGTTTCCTCCGAAGCAGACCAGGCGGTCCGCCATCTGCGTCGCTTCATGCAACTGACCGAGGCCGGACAGCTCCCAGGGCGCCTGCAGGTTGGCCGCCGGGCGCTGGTAGCGGGCGGCTTCCTCGGCGTTGAGCACGCCGCGGCGCAGGGCGGCGGCGATGCACACCACGGCATCGAGGCGGTGCTCGCCGACGAAGCGCGTCCAGGCTGCTGCCACATCCAGTTCGTCCTGGCCGCTCACCGGGTTGCTCGAGGCGCTGTGCACGCCGTCCTGGTAGAAGAACAGGCGGACGATCTCGTGGCCGCCGGCGAGCGCCGCCTCGGCGAAGCGCAGGGCGCGTCGTGCGGCGGGCGAGTGGGGCGGGGCGAAGAGGGCGATGGCGAATTTCATGGCATGGGCCGGTCGGCGGATTACAGCGCGATGATAAGGCCAGCGCGGGGATTTTGCTGCGCCGGAAAAGGAAAAAGCCCGCCAAGGCGGGCTTTTCCGGTGTTGCCGGGAAGCGTCAGTCGTCGCTGCCCATGATGCCGAAGATCTGCAGCAGGCTGAGGAACATGTTGTAGATCGACACGTACAGGCTGATGGTGGCCATGATGTAGTTGCGCTCGCCACCGTGGATGATGGCGCTGGTCTGGAACAGGATGGCCGCCGAGGAGAACAGCACGAAGCCGGCGCTGATCGCCAGTTGCAGGCCGCTGATCTGGAAGAACAGCGAGACCAGCATGGCGCCCAGCAGGACGAAGAAGCCGGCGGTGATGAAGCCGGACAGGAAGCTCATGTCCTTGCGGGTGGTCAGCACGTAGGCGGACAGGCCGAAGAACACCAGGGCGGTCATGAAGAACGCCGAGGAAATGATGCTGGCGCCGTTGGCCATGCCCAGGTACAGGTTCAGGATCGGGCCGAGGGTGTAGCCCATGAAGCCGGTGAGGGCGAAGGTGGTGACCAGGCCCCAGCCGCTGTCGCGCAGCTTGAGGGTGGCGAAGAACAGGCCGTAGAAGCCGACCAGAGTCAGCAGCAGGCCCGGGTGGGGCAGGTGCAGTTGTTGCGAGACGTAGGCGACCAGGCCGCTGAAGGCCAGGGTCATGGCCAGCAGGCCGTAGGTGTTGCGCAGGACTCCGCTGACTTCCCGTTGTTCCGCCGCGGCGGGGTTGAGATATTGCCGTTCTTGCATGGCTAGACACTCCTGTAAGCGGAATGGGATTCCGTGACCATAGTTGCAGTGATGATATCAAAGCCGCCTGTCAGACGTAGGATCAGAGTTTGACAGTGTGTTGCGATCCGGTACTATGCGCCCCCGAAAGGAAGTGTGGCCGAGTGGTTTAAGGCAGCGGTCTTGAAAACCGCCGGGTGTAACAGCCCCCAGAGTTCGAATCTCTGCGCTTCCGCCATCTCCAAGGCCCTGATTTTTCAGGGCCTTTTTCATTTTCGGCGGCCAACATTAAGGCTCGATGATGGGCTGAAAATGGGCGGAGTTCCGAAATAGCACCTATTTTGCAGGCTTTGCCACTGCTCCGCGACGGATGTGGATCTTCTTGGTGGTCTCCTCCTCGGTGTGTCCGAGCAGCCGGCTGCCGGGCGATGCTCTGCCTGAGCAGTGCCTCCAGGCTATTGCCGACACCATCCACCCGTATGATCACTCGCCCTGGAAACGCTCCTGCAGCAGCTCTCCATCGCAAAGGTCGCGGGGGCTGAGGTCGGCATTAGCGCGTTCCTCAACCTCAAGCTCATACGGCTGACGTCACCCGCGTGACGCAGGCCCTGCGCATGCAAGCCAGCTGTGGGAGAAATCTGCGGAGCCCGGCACTATTTCGGCGCCGGGCTCCGCTCGTGCGTCACTCCGTCTGCGGGTCGAACTGCTTGTCGCGGATCAGCAGGGCGGGAATGATGCCGCAGACGAAGTAGGCCGCGCCCATCACCAGGAAGCCCGCGCCGATGGACACCTGGGTGGCCAGGAAGCCGATGGCCGCCGGGGCGATGGCCGCGCCGATGCGGCCGATGTTGTAGGCGCCGCCCACGGCGGTGCCGCGGTAGCGGGCGGCGAAGCTTTCGGTCATGTAGGTGGCGTTGACGCCGTAGGGGATGCCGTAGAGGAAGCCGAACACCACCAGCATCCAGAGAATGGCCTCGGGGCTGTGGTAGAGCACGATCACCGGCAGGAACACCGCGGTGCCCAGGGCGCCGAAGGCGAACACCTTGCGCCGGCCCAGCCAGTCCGAGGCGACGCCGGCCAGGACCTTGCCGAGGATCATCGCTGCGTAGGTGCCCACCAGGTAGGCGGTCATGGACTTGAAGTTCATGCCCATCTCGGTTTCCAGGTAGGACGGCAGCCAGTTGTTCACGCCGTAGTAGCCGAACTGCAGGAAGCCCGCGGTCAGCGACCAGAAGATGAACATGCTGCGGGCGCGGCGGTCGCCGAAGATCATGCGGAACGCGCCGGCGGATTTCTTCTCGACGACTTCCTCCTGGCCCAGGGCCTTGCGGCGCTTGCGCTCGGCCTGGGCTTCTACCCAGGCGGCCGGTTCCGGCACCAGGCGGCGCATGGCCACCGCCAGCACCACCGGGATGATGGCGACGTAGAACAGGTAGCGCCAGCCGTAGCTCGGCAGGATCCAACCGGCCAGCAGGGTGGCGACGATGTAGCCCACCGACCAGCCCGCCTGCAGGGTGCCCAGCACCGTGGTGCGGTACTTGGTGGGCACGTATTCGGCCATCAGGGTGTTGCAGGCGACGTAGAGCGCGCCCAGGCCCAGGGAGGCGACGAAACGCGCCGCGGCGAACTGCCAGTAGCTGTGGGTCAGGCCCAGCGCGGCGGTGCCGACCGAGAACAGCACGATGGTCCAGACCACGGTGCGCACCCGGCCGAAGCGGTCGCACGCCCAGCCGCCGTAGATGCCGCCGATGGCCATGCCGGCCAGGGTGAAGCTGCCCAGGCTGCCGGCCTGGACGTTGCTCAGGCCGAACTCGGCCTTCAGGCTGGTGAGACTGTAGGACAGCAGCATGAGGTCGGCGCCATCGATCAGCAGGCCGATGAAGCAGAACAGGAACACGATCACCCAGGTCTTGCTCTGGGTGGTCGCTTGGGAAGTCGAAGCAGTGGTTTCCATGGGCGAACTACCTGTTGTATTTATTCGTGGGCCGGCGCTTGCGGCCCATCGGTAAGCCTGCGGGTCGCCGCCCGGCGGGGGCAGGGCGGCGAGGGGGATTCAGTGCGTGGCTTCGCGGATCATGTTGCGGGCGATGACCACCTGCTGGATCTGCGTGGTGCCTTCGTAGATGCGGAACAGCCGCACGTCGCGGTAGAAGCGCTCGATGGCGTACTCGCTGACGTAGCCGGCGCCGCCGTGGATCTGCACGCAGCGGTCGGCGACGCGGCCGCACATTTCGGTGGCGAACATCTTGGCGCAGGAGGCCTCGGTGCTGACGTTGCGGCCCTCGTCGCGCTTGCGCGCGGCGTCCAGCACCATGCAGCGGGCGGCGTAGATTTCCGCCTTGCTGTCGGCGAGCATCGCCTGGATCAGCTGGAACTCGGCGATCGGCTTGCCGAACTGCTTGCGCTCCAGGGCGTAGCGCAGGGCGTCGTCGAGCATGCGTTCGGCGGCGCCGACGCTCAGCGCGGCGATGTGCAGGCGGCCCTTGTCGAGCACCTTCATGGCGGTCTTGAAGCCCACGCCCTCGACGCCGCCGATCAGCTGGCTGGCCGGCACGCGCACGTTGTCGAAGATGACGTCGCTGGTGTGCGCGCCCTTCTGGCCCATCTTGTGGTCCGGCTTGCCCAGGGAGATGCCCGGGGTGCCGCGCTCGACGATGAACGCGCTGATGCCGCCGGCGCCCTTGATCTCCGGGTTGGTGCGCGCCATCACGGTGTAGATGCCGGCATGCGGGGCGTTGGTGATGAAGCGCTTGGTGCCGTTGAGCACGTAGTGGTCGCCGTCGCGCACCGCGCTGGTCTTCAGCGAGGCGGCGTCGGAACCGGCGTCCGGCTCGGTCAGGCAGAACGCGCTGAGCAGTTCGCCGCTGGCGAGCTTGGGCAGGTAGTGGCCTTTCTGTTCGGGCGTGCCGTCGATCAGGATGCCGATGGAGCCGATGCCGTTGTTGGTGCCGATGTAGGAGCGGAAGGCGGGGGAGGTGCGGCCGAGTTCGAAGGTGATGTTCACCTCTTCTTCCATGGTCACGCCCAGGCCGCCGAATTCCTCGGGAATGGTCAGGCCGAACAGGCCCATCTCGCGCATCTGCTCGACGATGTCCCGGGGAATGGCGTCGGTTTCCGCGACTTCGTTCTCGCGCGGTATCAGCACCTCGTCGACGAACTGGTGGATGGAGTCCAGAAGTATCTGCAGCGTCTCTGCGTCTCGGATCATGTGCTCTCCTCAAGGGCCCGCCGGGCGGGCCTGTCTGGCAGGGCACCGTCACCCGGGCATCAGCGAGCGGCGGCACCTATGTTGTTGACCATGTTGATCAGGCGGGGCCCGATGTCGTCCGCGAGCTTCTCGCGGGTCAGCTGGAAGCTCGGTCCGCCGCAGTTGAAGGCCAGCAGCCCGTACTGCGGATGCACCAAGGGCACGGCGACGGAGTTGACGTCGCGGTGCCATTCACCGATCGACAGGCAGTAGCCGTAGTCGGTGAAGTCCCTGAAGGCGCGGTCCAGGCCCTTGCGGATGGCCGGCCAGTGTTGCGGTTCGCGCTCGCGGATGTGGTCGAGCAGGAACTCCCGTTCGTTCTCCGGCATCGCCGCCAGGCAGGCGCGGCCCACCGAACTCACCGCCAGCGGCAGGTAGCTGCCGATCTGCCGGCGCATCGTCATGTTCCCCTGGCCCTGGACCACGTCCAGGTACACCATCTGCAGGCGGTCGCGGGCGGCCATGGCCACCGCCGCCTGGGCGTGGTTGGCCAGTTCCTCCATCAGCGGGTGGGCCACCGCGCGGATCGACAGGTTCGACAGCATCGCGTAGCCGAAGCCCAGCACGCCGACGTCCAGCTGGTACTTGCCCGAGTGCACCTCGCGCTTGAGGCAGCCCAGGCGCATCAGGGTGTTGGTCAGGCGCGTCACGGTCGGCTTGGGCAGGCCGGTCTTGCGCGCCAGGTCCTGGTTGCTCAGCACGTTTTCCCGTGGGTTGAAGCAGCGCAGGATTTCCAGGCCGCGAGCCAGGGCCGTGACGAACTGACCGCTGTTTTCCTCCTCGCTCAGCGCCGTGGCGGGGTCGAACATCCCCCGTTCCAACAGGCCGATCTCACCTTCGTTTTTCGTCGGCGCAGCCGAATCCAGCTCCGTCTTGTTGCGGCGCATGGTAGAACCCCTTTTCCGAGAAAATCAATAAAATAAAATTCAGTTTCGTCAGACGAAATTATAGAGGGTTTTCCAGTCTGCGTAAAATTGTCGCTGAGATATTTACTAACTAATTGTTTTTAAAGATAAAAATAGCTGATCAGAACGGATGCCGTTTACAGCGTCGATCTAGGCTCACTATGATTAATCGTAAATACGGAATGTAGTTTCGTCAGACGAAACAATACTGAGGCAAGCACGATCATGAGCAACCAGCACCCCAGCGTGGTCCACCGAACGATCCAGGCCGACGGCGTGGCGGTGGTCCGCATCGACCGCCCCGAAGCCCGCAACGCCCTCAATGCCGCCGTGCGCCAGCAACTGGCCGAGCACTTCCGCGCGCTGGCCGACGACAGCCGGGTGCGGGCCATCGTCCTGACCGGGGGAGAGCAGTGCTTCGTGGCGGGCGCGGACATCCGCGAGTTCGCCCAGGCCAGCCCCATCGAGATGTACCGCCGGCACACCGAGCTGCTCTGGGATGCCATCGGCCGCTGCCCCAAGCCGGTGATCGCGGCGGTGAACGGTTTCGCCCTGGGCGGCGGCTGCGAGCTGGCGATGCACTGCGACATCATCGTCGCCGGCGAGTCGGCGCGCTTCGGCCAGCCGGAGGTGAAGCTCGGCCTGATGCCCGGCGCCGGCGGCACCCAGCGGCTGATCCGCGCGGTGGGCAAGTTCCAGGCGATGCGCATGGCCCTGACCGGCTGCCTGGTCAAGGCGCCGGAAGCCCTGGCGATGGGCATGGTCAGCGAGGTGGTCGGCGATGCGCAGACCTTGCCGCGCGCCCTGGAACTGGCCGCCGAGATCGCCGCGCTGCCGCCGCTGGCCGTGGCGCAGATCAAGGAAGTGATGCTCGCCGGCGCCGACCTGCCGTTGGACAGCGCGCTGACTCTGGAGCGCAAGGCCTTCCAGCTGCTGTTCGACTCCAGGGACCAGAAGGAGGGCGCCGCCGCCTTCCTCGAAAAACGCCAAGCCAGCTTCCAGGGGGAATGACCCATGATGCGTGACATCCAACGCATGGCCATCGTCGGCACCGGCGTGATGGGCAGCGGCATCGCCCAGATCGCCGCCCAGGCCGGCATCCAGGTGAAACTCTTCGACGCCCGCGAGGGCGCGGCGCAGGCCGCGCGCGACAACCTCGGGCGCACCCTCGGCAAGCTGGCGGAGAAGGGCAAGATCAGTGCCGGGGAAGCTGACGCCGCCCTGGCCCGCCTGCTGGTCGCCGGCTCCCTGGCCGAACTGGCCGATTCCGAACTGGTGGTCGAAGCCATCGTCGAACGCCTGGACGCCAAGCAAGCGCTGCTGGCCGAACTGGAAGCGGTGGTCGCCGCCGACTGCATCCTGGCGACCAACACCTCGTCGCTGTCGGTCACCAGCATCGCCCGCGGCTGCCGGCACCCCGAGCGGGTGGCGGGCTTCCACTTCTTCAACCCGGTGCCGCTGATGAAGGTGGTCGAGGTGATCGACGGCCTGGCCAGCGACCCGCAGGTGGGCGACCGCCTGCAGGCGCTGGCCGCGCGTATGGGCCACCGCGGCATCCGCGCCAAGGACACCCCCGGCTTCATCATCAACCACGCCGGGCGCGCCTACAGCACCGAGGCGCTGCAGATGCTCAAGGAAGGCATCGCCGAGCCGGCCGACATCGACCGCATCCTGCGCGAGGGCCTGGGCTTCCGCATGGGGCCGCTGGAGCTGTTCGACCTGACCGCGCTGGACGTCTCGCACCCGGTGATCGAGTCCATCTACAACCAGTTCTACCAGGAGCCGCGCTACCGGCCGGCGGCGCTCACCCGGCAGATGCTCGAGGCCGGTTTCGTGGGGCGCAAGGTGGGGCGTGGCTTCTACCGTTACGAAGACGGCAGGATGATCGATCCGCCGGCGCCGCAACCGGTGCCGAGCGTGGCCGTGCTGCCGCCGGTATGGATCGGCGCCGAGTCCGCCGAAGACCGCGAGTCGCTCGGCGCGTTGCTGGAGAAGCTGGGCGCTACCCTGGAGCAGGGCGAGCAGCCGAGCAGCGAGGCCCTTTGCCTGCTGGCCCCCTACGGCATAGACGCGACCAGCGCCTGCCGGCGTTTCGGCAGCGACCCGGCGCGCACCCTGTGCATCGACCTGCTGCTCGACCTGCAGCGCCACCGCTGCCTGATGCAGAACCCGGCTACCGCCCCGGCCATGCGCGCTGCCGCCCATGCGCTGCTGGCCGCCGATGGCGTCGGCGTCAGCCTGATCAACGACAGCGTCGGCTTCGTCGCCCAGCGCGTGCTGGCGCTGATCGTCAACCTGGCCGGCGACATCGTCCAGCAGCGCATCGCCAGCGTCGACGACCTGGACGAAGGCGTGCGCCGCGGCCTGGGCTATCCGCAGGGGCCGCTGGCCTGGGGCGACGCCGTCGGCCCCGCGCGGCTGCTGACGATACTGGAACGCATGACCGACCTGACCGGCGATGCCCGCTACCGCCCCGGCCCGTGGCTGCGCCGCCGCGCCGCGCTGGGCCTGTCGCTGCGCCATGCCGAGCCCGCGCTGGGCTGAGGCCCGGCGCTCACCCGATCCAAGGAGACCTCCATGCTCAATGCCTTTATCTACGCCGGCCTGCGCACCCCCTTCGGCCGCCATGCCGGGGCCCTGGCGCCGGTGCGCCCGGACGACCTGGCGGCCCACGTCATCCGTGAACTGCTCGCCCGCCACGGCGTGCCGGGCGATGCCATCGAGGACGTGATCCTCGGCAATACCAACCAGGCCGGCGAGGACAGCCGCAACGTCGCCCGCCATGCCGCGCTGCTGGCCGGGCTGCCGGTGACGGTGCCGGGCCAGACGGTGAACCGCCTGTGCGCCAGCGGCCTGGCTGCGGTCATTGATGCCGCGCGCGCCGTGACCTGCGGCGAGGGCGAGCTGTTCGTCGCCGGCGGCGTCGAGAGCATGTCCCGCGCGCCCTTCGTCATGGCCAAGGCCGAGGCCGCCTACAGCCGCGACCTGGCGGTGTTCGACAGCACCATAGGCGCGCGCTTCCCCAATCCGAAGATCGTCGCCGGGTTCGGCAACGACAGCATGCCGCAGACCGGCGACAACGTGGCTCGCGAATACGGCATCAGCCGCGAGCAGGCCGACCGCTTCGCCGCGGCGTCCCAGGCGCGCTACGAGGCGGCCCGCCAGGCCGGCTTCTTCGCCGGCGAAATCGTCCCGGTGAGCGTGCCCACCGGACGCAAGACGCCGCCGAAGGTGATCGAGCAGGACGAGCACCCACGCCCGGACTCCGACGAAGCCGCGCTGGCGCGCCTGAAGCCGCTGTTCGAGGGCGGCGTGGTCACCGCCGGCAACGCCTCGGGGGTGAACGATGGCGCGGCGGCGCTGTTGATCGGCTCCGCAGAGGCCGGCGAGCGCCATGGGCTCGCACCGCTGGCGCGAATCCTCTCCGCCGCGGCGGTGGGCGTGGAGCCGCGGATCATGGGCGTCGGCCCGGTAGAGGCGATCAACAAGGCGCTGGCCCGCGCCGGTCTGGGCCTCGCCGACATGGACATCATCGAGATCAACGAGGCCTTCGCCGCCCAGGTGCTCGGCTGCCTGAGCGGCCTGGGCGTCGCCTTCGACGATCCGCGGGTCAACCCCAACGGCGGCGCCATCGCCGTCGGCCACCCGCTGGGGGCTTCCGGCGCGCGGCTGGCGCTGAGCGTGGCGCGACAACTGCAGCGCAGTGGTCAACGCTATGCGGTGATCAGCCTGTGCATCGGCGTGGGCCAGGGGCTCGCCATGGTTATCGAGCGCGTGTGAGCGCGCCAGTGAGGAGATGAAGATGGGCGCTTTGAGCGGATACCGCGTACTCGACCTCAGCCGTGTCCTGGCCGGCCCCTGGTGCGGCCAGATCCTGGCCGACCTGGGCGCGGAGGTGATCAAGATCGAACGGCCCGGCGTGGGCGACGACACCCGCGGCTGGGGCCCGCCCTACATGAAGGCGGCGGACGGCTCGGACAGCCCCGAGGCGTCGTACTACCAGTCGACCAACCGCAACAAGCTGTCGGTGGCGCTGAACCTGGCCAGCCCCGAGGGCCAGGCGCTGGTGCGCGCGCTGGCTGGCGAATGCGACGTGCTGATCGAGAACTACAAGGCCGGCTCGCTGGCCAAGTACGGGCTGGACTACGAAAGCCTGTCCAAGCTCAACCCGCGCCTGGTGTACTGCTCCATCACCGGTTTCGGCCAGACCGGGCCGCGCGCGGAAGAGCCCGGCTACGACTTCATCATCCAGGGCATGGGCGGGCTGATGAGCATCACCGGCGAGAAGGACGGCGTGCCCGGCGCCGGCCCGCAGAAGGTCGGCGTGGCGGTGTCCGACGTGATGACCGGGCTGTACTCGGTGGTCGCCATCCAGGCCGCGTTGCTGGCGCGGGAGAAGACCGGCCGCGGCCAGCACTGCGACATGGCCCTGCTGGACGTGCAGGTGGCCATGCTCGGCAACCAGAGCCAGAACTACCTCGCCACCGGGCGCTCGCCGGGGCGGCAGGGCAACGCCCACGTCAACATCGTGCCGTACCAGGTGTTCTCCGGCAGCGACAGGGACTTCATCATCGCCTGCGGCAACGACAGCCAGTTCGTCGCCCTGTGCGACGCCATCGGCCTGCCGCAGCTGCCCAAGGACCCGCGCTTCGCCCGCAACGCCGACCGCGTGCGCAACCGCGAGGCCATCGTCGGCCAACTGGCCGAGCACTTCCGCAAGGACAGCGCCGACAACTGGGTGGCCCGTATCCACGCGGTCAAGGTGCCGGTCGGCGTGATCAACGACATCGGCCGCGCCCTGGACGAGCCGCAGGTGCTGGCGCGCGACATGCTGGTGGAGATTCCCCACGCCCTCAACCCCGGCTTCAGGATGGTCGGCAGCCCGCTCAAGCTGTCCGAGACGCCGGTGCAGTACCAGCGCCCGGCACCCATGCTCGGCGAGCACACCGACGAGGTGCTCAAGCGCCGGCTGGGGCTGGACGAGGCGCGCCTGGCGGAGCTCAAGGCCAAGGGCGTGATCGAGCAGCTCGGCGAGTGAAGCGTTCGCGAGCAAGCTTCGTAGGATGGGTTGAGCGAAGCGATACCCATCACTGGGGGCCGATGGGTATCGCAAGCTCAACCCATCCTACGAAGAGCCCTTCGGCGCGGTTGGTACGACAGGTGGGCTCGGAGGCGGACGCATCGTAGGAGCGAGCTTGCTCGCGAGCCCACACCAATTGCGGGCGGTGCTGCCGAGGTCTAGCCCCGCGCGTCGCCAAACCAAGGTCAAGCGGCGGATAACCGCGAACGGTTATTCGCCCTACGCACCTGCAACCCAGAGGAGAGTCGAATGAAGGTAGTGGTCGCGGTAAAGCGCGTGGTCGATTACAACGTGAAGGTCCGGGTGAAAGCGGACAACTCCGGCGTCGATCTCGCCAACGTGAAGATGTCCATGAACCCCTTTTGCGAAATCGCCGTGGAAGAGGCTGTGCGCCTGAAGGAAAAGGGCGTCGCCAGTGAGATCGTGGTGGTCTCGGTCGGCCCCGGCGCCGCCCAGGAACAACTGCGCACCGCCCTGGCCCTGGGCGCCGACCGCGCCCTGTTGGTCGAGTCGAACGACGAGCTGAACTCCCTGGCCGTCGCCAAGCTGCTCAAGGCCGTGGTCGACAAGGAGCAGCCGCAACTGGTGATCCTCGGCAAGCAGGCCATCGACAGCGACAACAACCAGACCGGCCAGATGCTCGCCGCGCTGACTGGCTATGCCCAGGGCACCTTCGCCTCCAAGGTCGAAGTCGCAGGCGACAAGGTGAATGTCACCCGTGAAATCGACGGCGGCCTGCAGACCGTCGCGCTGAACCTGCCGGCGATCGTCACCACCGACCTGCGCCTGAACGAGCCGCGCTACGCATCGCTGCCGAACATCATGAAGGCGAAGAAGAAGCCGCTGGAGGTGATCACCCCGGACGCTCTCGGCGTGTCCACCGGCTCCACCGTCAAGACCCTAAAGGTCGAGGCGCCGGCGGCCCGCAGCGCCGGCATCAAGGTCAAGTCCGTGGCCGAACTGGTCGAGAAACTGAAGAACGAAGCGAAGGTGATCTGATGGCTGTCCTGGTTATTGCAGAACATTCGAATGGCGCGCTGGCCGCGGCGACGCTGAACACTGTCGCTGCCGCACAGAAGATCGGTGGCGATGTCGCCCTGCTGGTCGCCGGCCAGAACGTCGGCGCCGTGGCCGAAGCCGCCGCCAAGATCGCGGGCGTTGCCAGGGTGCTGGTCGCCGACGACGCCGCCTACGCCCACCAGCTGCCGGAGAACATCGCGCCGCTGGTGGTTTCCATCGCCCAGAACTTCACCCACCTGCTGGCCCCGGCCACCACCAACGGCAAGAACTACCTGCCGCGCGTCGCTGCGCTGTTGGATGTCGACCAGATTTCCGAGATCGTCGACGTGCTCAGCGCCGACACCTTCAAGCGCCCGATCTACGCCGGCAACGCCATCGCCACCGTGCAGTCCTCGGCGCCGATCAAGGTCATCAGCGTACGCACCACCGGTTTCGATGCGGTGAGCGCCGAAGGCGGCAGTGCCAGCATCGAGGCGCTGGGCGAGGTCTTCGATGCCCGCAGCTCGACTTTCATTGGCGAAGAGCTGGCCAAGTCCGACCGCCCGGAGCTGACTGCCGCCAGGATCGTGGTCTCCGGTGGCCGCGGCATGGGCAACGGCGACAACTTCAAGCTGCTCTACGCCCTGGCCGACAAGCTGGGCGCTGCCGTCGGCGCTTCCCGCGCCGCGGTCGACGCCGGCTTCGTGCCGAACGACATGCAGGTCGGCCAGACCGGCAAGATAGTCGCGCCGCAGCTCTACATCGCGGTGGGCATCTCCGGCGCCATCCAGCACCTGGCGGGCATGAAGGACTCCAAGGTCATCGTGGCCATCAACAAGGACGAGGAGGCGCCGATCTTCCAGGTCGCCGACTACGGCCTGGTGGGCGATCTGTTCGAGCTCGTACCGGCGCTGGAAAAGGCCGTCTGAGCCCCAGCCCATCCCTTGCCGGGCCGGACTCCGCCGGCCCGGCGTTTCGCCAACACCCTGCAAAGAAACAACAACAATGACTATTCGTCGACTCCCTGTGCTGGTCTCCGGACTGGCGCTGCTGCCCCCGTTCGCCCATGCCGGGTTCCTGGCCGACAGCAAGGCCAGCCTGGAAATGCGCAACTTCTACTTCAACCGCGACTACCGCCAGAGCGGCGCCAAACAGTCCTACTCGGAGGAGTGGGCGCAGGGCTTCCTGCTGCGCTACGAGTCCGGCTACACCGACGGCACCGTCGGCGTGGGCATCGATGCCCTCGGCCTGCTGGGCCTCAAGCTCGATTCCAGCCCCGACCGCTCCGGCTCCGGGCTGCTGCCGTATTCCGCCAGCAGCGGCCGCGCCGCCGACGACTACAGCGACCTCGGCCTGACCGCCAAGCTGCGCTTCTCCCGCAGCACCCTGAAAGTCGGCACCCTGCTGCCTAAGCTGCCGGTGGTGCAGTACAACGACACCCGCCTGCTGCCGCAGACCTTCCAGGGCGCGCTGGTGGAGTCGAAGGAACTCGACGACCTCGACCTGCAGGCCGGCCAGCTGCGCCAGGTCAAGCAGCGCGACTCGTCCAACGCCGAAGACCTCAGCGTCACCCGCGGCAACAAGCGCAACATCGACGCCGGCAGCCACCTCAGCAGCGACCGCTTCAACCTGGCCGGCGGCACCTACCGCTGGAGCGAGCGCCTGAGCACCAGCTACCACTACGCCAATCTCGAAGACCTCTACCGCCAGCACTACCTGGGCCTGGTGCACGTGCTGCCGATCGCCGCCGGCCAGTCGCTGAAGTCCGACATCCGCTGGGCACGCTCCACCGACGACGGCGGCAGCAACATCGACAACCGCGCGCTCAACGCGATGTTCACCTACAGGCTCGACAACCACGCCTTCGGCCTGGGCTACCAGCGCATGTCCGGCGACACCGGCTTCGCTTACCTGACCGGCACCGATCCGTACCTGGTCAACTACGTGCAGATCGGCGACTTCGCCAACAAGGACGAACGCTCCTGGCAACTGCGCTACGATTACAACTTCGCCGCCCTCGGCCTGCCCGGCCTGAGCCTGATGACGCGCTACCTGCGCGGCGACAACGTCGACCTGCTCAACGGCCAGGGCGACGGCAAGGAGTGGGAGCGCGACACCGACATCGGCTACGTGGTGCAGGACGGGGCGCTGAAGAACCTCGGCTTCAAGGTGCGCAACAGCACCTTCCGCAGCAGCTTCGGCAACGACCTGGACGAGACGCGGCTGATCGCCAGCTACACCTTGCCGCTCTGGTAGGGCAGGGCCGGGAAAAGGGGAGCGCCGCCTGGCGCTCCCTCTTCTGCGCCGGGCAGGCCTATCGGCGATCAACGCCGTGAGCCTGGAAGTGGACAGCCCTGGTCTTCCTGTCCTCGCCGCGCAGGTTTGCGGATTTACTTCAGGAATTCTTGATACAAATCATTCTCAATGGCGTCGTTTGGTCCCTAAATGCGAGCTCGCGATTCCTCATCTGTCGAGCCAAGGAGAAGACCATGCGAATCAACCGCGCCGTTCCCGTGATACTGGCGCTCGCCGCCCCGTTCGCGGCGGCCAAGGAGTACCCCATCGGCGCGCCGCAGGCCTGCGGCGGGATGGAGATCGGCGCGGTGTACCTGCAGCCGATCGAGATGGACCCGCCCGGGATGATGCGCGCCGCCGCGCAGTCCGACGTGCACCTTGAGGCCGACATCGCCGCCACCGCCGACAACCCCAACGGCTTCCAGGAAGGCAGCTGGATTCCCTACCTGCGGGTGGCCTACGAGTTGCGCAAGGACGGCAGCGACCAGGTCCTCAAGGGCGACTTCCACGGCATGGTGGCCAGCGACGGCCCGCACTACGGCGACAACATCAAGCTGCTCGGCCCGGGCAAGTACCACCTGACCTACACCATCCTGCCGCCGTCGGAGGCCTCCATGTTCGGCCGCCACGTCGACAAGGAAACCGGCGTGGCGCCCTGGTTCGAGACCTGCAAGGTGGAATACGACTTCACCTACGCCGGCATCGGCAAGAAAGGCGGCTATTGATGCGCGGGCCGCACCCGTTGCGGGTGCGGCGTTACCTTCCCCGAGAGTCGCGAGGCCGTCATGTTGCGCTCGTTCTTCTGCCTGCTGGCACTGTCGTTCGCCGTTGCCGCGCAGGCAGCGCCGCTTCCCACCTATGAGTTGACCATCAACGATGGCCACTTCACCCCCCAGACCCTGGAAGTGCCCGCCGGGCAGCGCTTCAAGGTCGTGGTGCGCAACGCCGGCAGCGGGCCGGCCGAGTTCGAGAGCACGCCGCTGCGGGTGGAGAAGGTGCTCTCGCCGGGCGTCACCTCGTTCGTGGTGATCCACCCCCTGCGTCCCGGCCGCTATCCCTTCTTCGACGAATTCCACATGGACCTGCCGCAAGGCGAGATCGTGGCGCACTGACCGGGAGCCAAGCATGCTGCAATCCTTGTTCATCGTCTGGCGCGAGAGCGTCGAGGCGCTGCTGGTCGTCGGCATCCTGCATGCCTGGCTCTGCCATCGCCCGGAGCCGGCGCGTGGCCTGCGCATGCTCTGGAGCGGGGTAGGGCTGGGCGTCGTGCTGGCCTGCTCGCTGGCCGCGCTGTTCATGCTCGCCGGGGAGTGGCTGGCGGGGCCGTCCGGCGAATGGTTCCAGGCCGCCATGGTGCTCTGCGCCAGCCTGCTGATCCTGCAGATGGTGGTGTGGATGCACCGCCATGGGCGCGGCATGAAGCGCCAGCTGGAGCGGGACGCCGAGCGCAGCATCACCGAGGATGGCGGCTGGGGCGTGCTGCTGCTGGCGATGCTGGCGGTGGCCCGCGAAGGCAGCGAGACGGTGGTGTTCCTCTATGGCATCGGCGCGCAGCAGGGGGCGGACTGGAGCTGGTTCGCCCTGGGCGGCGTGCTCGGCTTCCTGCTGGCGCTGGCCACCTACGCCGCGCTGCAGTGGTCCTCGCGGATACTCACCTGGCGGCGCTTCTTCCGCGTCAGCGAAGTCCTCCTGCTGCTGCTCGGCGGCGCCCTGCTGATGGCGGCGCTGGACCGGGTGGCGGGGCAGGTCATGGCGCTGGACCTGCCCGAATGGTGCTACGGGCTGTTCGGCGATCCGCTCTGGGACACCTCCGCCTGGCTCAGTGACGGCCACGGCCTGGGTGCCGCCCTGGCCGGCTTCGCCGGATACCGCGCCGCGCCCTCGCTGCTGGCGGTGCTGCTGTTGCCGGCCTACTGGGCGCTGGCGAGCTACCTGTGCCGGCGCGGTGAGCGCCGTGTCGAGGCCCGGCTGGCATGAAGGGCGCGCCTTCCCTCTTGCTGACCCGGTCGTTGGCCCGGCTGGGGGACGGCATGCGCCGGCATGCCGGGCTGATCCGCGCCCTGCAATGGACCGTGGTGCTGTTCTACGCGGTGCTGCTGATCGTCCCGGCGTGCCTGGACCTGCCGCCGGCCCAGGCGCGCATGCTGGACAACCTGGCGGTGTTCGCGCAGTTCGTGTTCTGGGGCATCTGGTGGCCCTTCGTGCTGCTGTCGATGCTGCTGTTCGGGCGGCTCTGGTGCGGGCTGTTCTGTCCCGAGGGCGCGCTCAGCGAATGGGCGAGCCGGCATGGCCGCGGGCGCGGCGTGCCGCGCTGGATGCGCTGGGGCGGCTGGCCGTTCCTGGCCTTCTGCCTGACCACCCTGTACGGGCAACTGGTCAGCGTCTACGACTACGCGCTGCCGGCGCTGCTGATCCTCGGCGGCTCGACCCTGGCGGCGATGCTGGTGGGCTTCCTCTACGGGCGCGGCAAGCGCGTCTGGTGCCGCTACCTGTGCCCGGTCAGCGGCGTGTTCAACCTGCTCGCGCGGCTGGCGCCGGTGCACTTCCGCGTCGACGAGGCGCGCTGGCTGGCCAATGCCGGGCCGCACCTGCCGACGCCCAACTGCGCCCCGCTGATCGACATCCGCCGCATGAGCGGCTGCGCCGACTGCCATTCCTGCGGCCGCTGCAGCGGCCAGCGCGGCGCCGTGGCCCTGAGCCCGCGCTGGCCGAACGAGGAAATCGTCGTGCACGGCCAGCGCACGGAAAGCCCCTGGCCGGCGCGCCTGCTGCTGTTCGGGGTGATCGGCCTGGCCATGGGCGCCTTCAACTGGACGCTCAGCCCCTGGTTCATCGCGCTCAAGCAGACGAGTGCGGAGTGGCTAGTGGAGCGGGGCATCCTCTGGCCGCTGGAGGCCAACGCGCCCTGGTGGGTGCTGACGCATTACCCGCAGAACAACGACCTCTTCACCTGGCTCGACGGCGGCGTGCTGGTTTTCTACGTGCTGGCCTGGGCGCTGCTCATGGGCACCTGGCTGACGGCGCTGCTGCGCCTGGCCGGCAGGGTGTCGGGGAAAGGGCGGGGGCTGCACGGGCACCTGGCCCAGGCGCTGATTCCCCTGGGCGGCTGCGGGCTGTTCCTGGGGCTTTCTGCCACCACGGTGAAACTGCTGCGCTACGAAGGGCTGGCCCTCGGCTGGGTGCAGCCGGCGCGGGCCCTGCTGCTGGCGGGCGCCTGTGCCTGGACGCTGTGGCTGGGCTGGCGGATCCTCCGTCGCCGCGGTGTCGCGCCCCTGCGCCAGCCAGCCGCGCTGGCCTGCCTGGCGCTGGCCTGCGTGCCGGTGCTGGGCGGCTGGTGGTTGATGTTCTGGGGTTGGAACTGAGGCGGCGAGGCCAATCTATCCAGCGACTCGGAAGAACTTCCACTCGACCGAAGATAGGAGGGTTCTTCACTTTTAAAATGCTAGGTATTTCCCGCTCGCCAATATAGCCGCTGCGCGTAAAAACACCCTCGCCAAATAGTATATGAATCCGCAATCCATAAGGGCTGCAGGGGCTCTTGATGTTCTGCTGGTTCATGTTCCGCCTTCGCTTGAAATCATTCTGAAATATTCGAAAAACAAGAATCGGCCCCGGTTTGGGGACAAGGTATTCGCCGGTGGCGGAGAACTTTGTGGGAACCGAATTAATTGGGTGGCAGTTGCCGTCTTTATCGGATTTCAGGAGATTCTTGATGCGTAGTATTTCTGCACTGGGCGGGATGGGGATTTGTGCCGGGGCATTGCTCGTTCTGAGTGTGCCGGCGCAGGCGGGGGTCGATGCCAGGCTGTTGGAAATGCTCAAGGCCAATGGCTCGATCAGCGCCGCCCAGTACACCGAACTCACGGCCGAGCTGGACAGGGAGAACCAGGCCGCTGCGGAGCAGGCCAAGGCGAAGAAGGAGCAAATGAGCGCCTTCGAGCAGAGCATCGCCTGGGCCGCCAGGACCCAGGTGAAGGGCGACGTCCGCGTGCGCCAGGAAACCGTGCATGCGCAGAACAGCGGCAGCAAGGGCGACCAGAACCGCCAGCGCATCCGCGCGCGGGTCGCCTTCTACAGCCAGATCAACCCGCAGGTGGACACCGGCATCCGCATCGCCACCGGCAGTGGCGACGACGCCCGCTCGACCAACCAGAGCATGGACAACTACTTCGACAAGAAGCAGCTGTGGCTGGACCAGGCCTACATCGACTTCCACCCCGCGGTGGTGAAGAACCTGCACCTGATCGGCGGCAAGATGAACCAGCCGTGGGTTAGCGAAGGCGATGTCATCTGGGACGGTGACATCAACCCCGAAGGCTTCGCCGCCACCTACAAATACCCGCTGGGTGGCAGCGCCGAGCTGTTCGGCAGCGCCGGCTACTTCAACCTGAAGGACAACGTCGACGGCGAAGGCTACGCCTTCCAGCACGACCTGCGCCTGTACAGCGGCCAGTTCGGCGCCCGCTTCGCGCCCATCGACGGCATCAAGGCGACCCTCGGGGCGAGCCTCTACGCCTACGACAACGACACCGACAGTGCCTGCGGCTCGGCCACCACGACGCCCTGCCAGCTTTCCGCCAACGGCAACACCACCAGGGACTTCCGCCTCTACGAAGGCTTCGGCCAGCTGGACTTCGGCAACCTGCCGGTTCCGCTTTCGCTTTATGGGCAATACGTGGTCAACCAGGCGACCGATAGCAACGAAGATACTGCCTGGCTGACCGGCGCGAAGACCAAGGTGGGTGACTTCAGCTTCGACTACAACTATCGCGATGTGCAGCGTAATGCGGTGGTCGGGGCATTTACCGATTCGGACTTCGCCAATGGTTACACCGCATCTCGTGGTCACAAGTTCAAGGTTGCCTACGACATCGACAAGAACTTCGCCCTGGGTGCCACTTATTTCATGGCCAGGTTGGATGCCGCCAGTGGTTCGCGTAAAGATGCGGATATCGATACGTTGCAATTGGACCTGGAGGCGAAGTTCTAGGTTAGTTGCGGATTTAAAGATTTTTCGAAGTATCAGTTGATACCGCATGCTCCCTATATCGAGGGTTGTCCATTGACTTCATTCAAGCCACCTTGAGTTCGTGAATGCCGGCTTCGGCCGTCCGATTCATTCCCCTTGGCCGCCACGACGACCCCATGCGTCGTGGCGGCTTTTTCATGGGGGATCGGAGAGCTTTGCGTAGGAGCAACTGTCTTGCGCCGAGGTGCTCTTCGTAGGATGGGTTGAGCGAAGCGATACCCATCAGCGCAACCGCATGGGTTTCGCAAGCTCAACCCATCCTACGAAAAGCCGTGCTTCCTGGAACCGTAGGGTCCTGCCCGCGATTTCGCGCGCAGGGCGCGCTCCTACATGGGGCACGGTGCCGGGGCCGCCCGTAGCGGATCTCATCCGCGAATCGCGCTTGCGAATGGTGTGTGCCTGCGGCTTTGGGTGTTGGGCTTTGGAGCGCCCTCTCCCCAGCCCTCGGCTGCGCGCCCCGCCCTGAAGGGAGAGGGGGCTTGTCCGTGCCGAGAAAGGTAGTGGTTCCTGCCGGAAACTGCCGAGATTGCCGGCTAACGCCATAACATCAAACCCTGCCCAACGGTCCCCTCTCCCTTCAGGGAGAGGGTTAGGGAGAGGGGCTCTTAGACCTGTCACCAATGTTCCGGCCCGCAGCCGAAAATCGCGGACAAGGTCCGCTCCTACATGGGCACGGTGCCGTGGCAGCTTGTCTTACCCGCCATGCGAGGCGCTTTTCGTAGGATGGGTTGAGCGAAGCGATACCCATCACCATGGCCCGATGGGTATCGCAAGCTCAACCCATCCTACGACGGCCGGAACGCCGGAGTCGGGGCCAACGGCGGATAACGCCCTGGGGCGTTATGCGCCCTACGCTGCGATGGGGGAGCGCCCGAGGGTGGGATAACTCGCCGGCGTCCATGCCTGGCCCCCTCGGGCGCTCGGTTCCACTATGTTTTCGCCGGAGGCCGGAAACGAATGACCTGGGTCAAGGCTTCCGGACTGTTTCCATGCGCGATGACCGCACCGTTCAACTGTTGTTCAGGTTTGGCCTGGCGCTTTCGATGTGAGCCGGCCTCAACTCGTCCGCGCATAGAGCAGCAGGCCATAGCCCAGCAGCATCAGCGGCCAGGCCACGGGCGGCCCGAACAGCAGCGCCCATAGCCGGCCGCGCGGGTCGAAGCCCACGCCGTGGACGAAGCCGCCGCTCACGCCGAGCATCACCAGCATCAGCAGGCCGTGGCTGTAGCCGCCGTTGGCGTCGAGCATCAGCGCCGGGTGGATCAGCAGCACCAGCGCCAGCGGCGCCGCCAGCAGCAACGACAGCGCGCGGCTCCAGCGGCGGCGCAGGGCGCGCTCAGGACTGGCGGCGGTCATCGCTGTCCAGGTCCTGGGTGGTTTCCAGCCAGAGGGCGTTGATGATGCCGAAGCTGCAGGCCAGCAGCACACCGAGAATCCAGGTGAAGTACCACATGCTTGTCGCTCCTCAGTAGAGTCCGTGGGGGTTGGCGTCGATGTGCCCGCGGCTCAGCCGGCCCCACATGCGCACGTAGCCCCAGAGCGTGTAGCAGAGGATCAGCGGCACGAAGATGCAGGCCACGGCGAACATGATGCCGAGGGTCTTGTGGCTGGACACCGCGTCCCACAGCGTCAGGCTGGCCGCCGGGTTCTCGCTGGAGGGGAAGACGAAGGGGAACAGGGCGAAGCCGGCGGTGCAGATAGTGCCGACGATGGCCAGGGCGCTGCCGAGGAAGGCCAGGCCGCCCCTGTTGCCGCTGGCGCTGGCCAGGGCGAGCAGCCCGCCGAGGATGCCCAGCGCCGGGGCCAGCATGGTCAGCGGTTGCTTGTGGTAGTTGGCCAGCCAGCCGGCGTTGTCCAGCGTCACCTGCTTGTGCAGCGGGTTGAGCACGGCGTTGCCGTCCACCGCCGAGGCCAGGCTGAAGCCGTGCATGCCCAGGCTGAGCCACAGCCCGGCGCCGATGAAGGCCGCCAGGTACACCAGCGCGCACAGTTGCGCGGCGCGGCGCGAGCGTTCGGCCAGGGCGCCGTCGGTGCGCAGCATCAGCCAGGCGCCGCCGTGCAGGCAGAGCATGCTCAGGCTGACCACCCCGGCGAGCAGGGCGAAGGGGTTGAGCAGGGCGAAGAACGAGCCGCTGTAGGTCGGCCGCATCATTTCGTCGAGGTTGAACGGCAGGCCCAGGAACAGGTTGCCGAAGGCCACGCCGAACACCAGCGCCGGGACGCAGCCGCCGACGAACAGCGCCCAGTCCCAGGCCGCGCGCCAGCGCGGGTTCTCCAGCTTGCTGCGGTAGTCGAAGCCCACTGGCCGGCAGAACAGCGCGAACAGCACCAGCAGCATGGCCCAGTAGAGCCCGGAGAAGGCGGTGGCGTAGACCATCGGCCAGGCGGCGAAGAGCGCGCCGCCGGCGGTGATGAACCACACCTGGTTGCCGTCCCAGTGCGGGGCGATGGTGTTGATCGCCACGCGGCGCTCGTGGTCGTCCCGGGCGACGAAGGGCAGCAGCGCCATGGCGCCCATGTCGAAGCCGTCGGTGAGGGCGAAGCCGATCAGCAGCACGCCGATCAGCACCCACCAGGTGATCTTCAGGGTTTCGTAGTCCATGGCGGGCTCCTCAGGCAATGGCCGGGCGCTGCGCGGCGCCCTGCTCGAAGTGGTAGCGGCCGGTGTGCAGGCTCGACGGGCCGAGGCGGGCGAACCTGATCATCAGGTACAGCTCCACCACCAGCAGCAGGCTGTAGAAGGCCACCAGCGCGATCAGCGAGCCCCACAGGTCGTGGGTGCCCAGGCTGGAGGCGGACAGGTGCACCGGCAGCACCTCGCCGATGGACCAGGGCTGGCGGCCGTGCTCGGCGACGTACCAGCCGGTCTGCGCGGCGATCCAGGGCAGCGGCAGGCTCAGCAGCGCCCACTTCAGCAGCCAGGGCTTGCGCTCCTCGTTCTTGCGCGCCGAGGCCCAGAAGGCGCAGGCGAACAGGGCGAGCATGAGGAAGCCGCAGGCGACCATGGCGCGGAAGCTGAAGAACAGCGTGAGCACGTCGGGGATGGTGTCCAGGGTGGCCAGGCGGATCTGCTCTTCGCTGGCGTCCACCACCTTGTCGGTGTACTTCTTCAGCAGCAGGCCGTAGCCCAGGTCCTGCTTCACATCATCGAAGGCGGCGAGGGTGGCCGCGGAGGTGTCGCCGCCGCGCAGCCGCTCCAGCAGCGCGTAGGCCTGCATGCCGTTGCGGATGCGCGCCTCGTGCTGCACCAGCAGGTCCTTGATGCCGGTGACCTCCTTGTCCAGCGAGCGGGTGGCGATGATGCCCAGCGCATAGGGAATCCTGATCGCGTAATGGGTGCGCATCTGCTCCTGGTCGGGGATGCCGAACAGGGTGAAGCCGGCCGGCGCCTGCTCGGTGTTCCACTCGGCCTCGATGGCGGCCAGCTTGGTCTTCTGCACGTCGCCGATCTCGTAGCCGGACTCGTCGCCGAGGATGATCACCGAGAGGATCGAGGCCAGGCCGAAGGCCGAGGCGATGGCGAAGGAGCGGCGGGCGAAGCCTTGGTCGCGCTTCTTCAGCAGGTAGTAGCTGGAGATGGCCAGGACGAAGATCGCCCCGGTCACGTAGCCGGCGGCCACGGTGTGGACGAACTTGACCTGGGCCACCGGGTTGAACAGCAGCGCGCCGAAGTCGGTCAGCTCCATGCGCATGGTCTGGAAGTTGAACTCCGCGCCCACCGGGTTCTGCATCCAGCCGTTGGCGATCAGGATCCACAGCGCCGAGAGGTTCGAGCCCAGCGCCACCAGCCAGGTCACGCTCAGGTGCTGGACCTTGGACAGGCGATCCCAGCCGAAGAAGAACAGGCCGATGAAGGTGGATTCGAGGAAGAACGCCATCAGCCCCTCGATGGCCAGGGGCGCGCCGAAGATGTCGCCGACGTAGTGGGAGTAGTAGGCCCAGTTGGTGCCGAACTGGAACTCCATGGTCAGCCCGGTGGTGACGCCGAGGGCGAAGTTGATGCCGAACAGCTTGCCCCAGAACTGCGTCATGTCCTTGTACACCTGCTTGCCGGTCATCACGTAGACCGACTCCATGATCGCCAGCAGGAAGGCGAGGCCTAGCGTCAGGGGCACGAACAGGAAGTGGTACATCGCCGTCATCGCGAACTGCAGGCGTGACAGGTCGACTACGGCTTCGGAAATCATCACGGGGACTCCTTGGCGGGGGATGAGGTGGGGGTGGATACGGGGTCGGGGGTGCCCAGCAGGTGCGCGCTGACCTGCCGTTCGCCCTCGGCGGGAAGGGTGGGGTGGTCGAACCAGATGGCCTTGATGGCCAGGAGCAGCACCAGCTTGATCAGCAGGATGGCCGCCAGTTCCTTCACCAGCTTCGGGTAGCAGATTGACGCACTCACTTGTGCACCTCCGGAGCGACTGCTGTAATACCCCATAGGGTATGTTGGAAATGCCCTTCCAATGAGATGGCAGATTGACGCAGCGGGCGCCTGGACCCTCGTCCGGCGCCCGACCCGGCAAGCCGGCCGCTCATCTTCACCGCCCTGGATGGCCAGCGCGGGACCTGACCAAGGAGATCGTCATGAAAGCGAATGTGGGGACCATCGATCGCGTTGTGCGCATCGTCGTGGGGCTGCTGCTGATCGGGCTGAGCCTCGCCGGCGTGATCGGCTGGTGGGGGTGGATCGGCGTGGTGCCGCTGGCCACCGGCATCTTCCGTTTCTGCCCGGCCTACCCGCTGCTGGGCATCAGCACCTGCGGGAGCTGCAAGCGCTCCTGAGGCCGGGCGCGGGCCATGCCCGGCGGCTGCCCCGCCGCCGGGCTGGCTGTGCCCGCCGAACAACGCTACCCTCACGCCCGGGCGCCGGGTTGCCGTGGATGGGAACCCCATGGAGCCTTCACCTCGGGATGCGCGTTGGAAGGTACACGTGAGCAGAAAAAGCGATATCACCCCCCAGGAAGCGATGCTCAACCGCCTGGCCCGGGTCGAGGGCCAGATACGCGGGTTGCAGGCCATGATCCGCCGGGGCGAGGAGTGCGAGACCATCGCGCTGCAGTTCCGCGCGGCGCGCAAGGCCCTGGAAAAGGCCTACCAGGAGCTGCTCGCCTGCCTGCTGGAAGAGGCGTTCGAGGACCAGGAGCAGGACGCGGCGCAGACGCTGCAGCGGGTCCGGGCGATCTTCACCAAGTACACCTGAGCGGTGCGCTGCCCGGCCGTTCATATGACGCCCAGCGCCCCCAGGCTGCGGTAGAGCATGTACAGCGCGGTGGCGCCGATCATCGCCGCCGACACCAGGTTCAGGGTGCCCTGGCTGCGCGACAGGCGCGTCGCCAGCCAGGCGCCGCACAGCCCGCCGGCCACCCCGCCGCCGATGAACACCACCGCCAGCGGCCAGTCCACCAGGCCCGAGCGCGCGTAGTTGAGCGCGGTGGTCAGGCCGAAGGCGGTCACCGCCACCAGCGAGCTGCCCACGGCGAAGAGGATCGGCATGCGCGTGGCGGCCATCAGGCCGGGCACGATGAGGAAGCCGCCGCCGATGCCGAAGAACCCCGACAGGGCCCCGGCCAGGCCGCCGAATGCCGCCAGCCGCGGGGCGTTGCCGCGGCCCAGGGCCACCGCGGCGTCGCCTTCGCTGTCGCGCCCGCGCAGCATCAGCGCCGCCACCACCAGCATCAGCAGGGCGAACAGCGCCAGCAGCTTCTGGCCGTCGAAGACCTTGCCCAGGGACGAGCCGAAGAAGGCGCCGACCACCCCGACCAGGGCGAACAGTGAGGCGCAGGGCCACTTCACGTTGCCGCGGCGGGCATGGTTGAGCAGGTTGGCGGCGGCGTTGGCGGCCACCGCCAGGGCGCTGGTGCCGATGGCGACGTGGGGGTTGTCGACGCCGACCAGGTAGACCATCAGCGGCACGGCGAGGATCGAGCCGCCCCCGCCGACCAGGCCGAGGGTGAAGCCCACCAGCGATCCGGTGGCGGCGCCGAGCAGGTACTGCAACAGGCTGAGGGTCGGCATCGCGGCTTCCTCAGGCGGACTGTCCGGCGCGGCGCCGGCCGGGCGCGCAGAGCCACTCGCGGCCCTTGAGCATGGCGTTCCAGTAGATGCCCGGCAGCGCCTCGGACTTCAGGTGCCAGGCCAGGCGCGACGGCTTGCGGCCATCGAGCAGCCAGCGCGGGAAGGTGGGCAGCAGCTTGCCGCCGTAGCCGAACTCGGCGAGCACGATCTTGCCGCGCTCCACGGTCAGCGGGCAGGAGCCGTAGCCGTCGTAGGCCGCCGTCAGGGGCTGGCCGTCGAGGCAGGCGAGGGCGTTGTGCGCCACCACCGGGGCCTGCTTGCGCGCCGCCGCGGCGGTCTTGGCGTTGGGCGCGGCGCTGGCGTCGCCGAGGGCGAAGACGTTGGCGAAGCGCGCATGGCGCAAGGTCACCGGGTCGACGTCGATCCAGCCGCCGTCGCCGGCCAGCGGGCTGCTGCGGATGAAGTCCGGAGCGGTCTGCGGCGGGCACACGTGGAGCATGTCGAATTCGCGCACTTCCTCGTGGCGCTGGCCGTCGGCGTCGGTGCGGGCGAAGGTGGCGGTGCGCGCCGGGCCGTCGACGGCCGCCAGGGTCGAGCCGAAGTTGAGCTGGGCGCGGTAGCGCTCGACGTACTCCATCAATGCCGGCACGTAGTCCGCCACGCCGAACAGCGCGGCGCCGGCAGTGTGGAACTGGATGTCGATGCCGTCCAGGCGGCCGCCGCGCAGCCAGTGGTCGGCGGACAGGTACATGGCCTTCTGCGGCGCGCCGGCGCACTTGATCGGCATCGGCGGTTGGGTGAAGAGCGCGCGGCCGCGGTGCAGGCCGCGCACCAGCTGCCAGGTGTAGGGCGCCAGGTCGAAGCGGTAGTTGGAGGTCACGCCGTTGCGCCCCAGGGTGTCGGCCAGGCCGGGGATGGCGTTCCAGTCCAGCTTCAGGCCGGGCGCCAGGATCAGCACGCGGTACTTCAGGCTGGCGCCGTTGGCCAGGATCACGCGGTCGTCCTGGGGCGCGAAGGCCGCCGCGGCGGAGCGTTCCCAGGCCACGCAGTCGGGGATCAGCGCCGCCATCGGGCGCACCGTGCGGTCCTGGGTGAAGACGCCGGCGCCGACCATGGTCCAGCCCGGCTGGTAGTAGTGCTCCGTGGCCGGCTCGACCATGCAGATGCTCAGGTTCTGGCGGCGCTTGAGCAGGCTGGCGCAGGTGGCCAGGCCGGCGGCGCCGGCGCCGATTACCACCAGGTCATAGGTGGGCTCGCCGCGCCCCGGACGGGGGCTGGCGGCGGCCTGCAGGCGCGGGCGCAGCTGGCCGAGGTCGAAGCCGGCGCGGGCGGCGCGGGCGAGTATGTCGTCCAGGGGCCGTTGCCCTGCCTGGGACAGCGCCCAGAGGGTGGCCGAGCGGGTGCCGGTGCGGCAGTAGGCGAGCACCGGGCCGGGCAACTGCTCCAGGGCGGCGGCGAAGGCATGGACGTCGGCGTCGCCGATGGCGCCGCTGATCACCGGCAGGTAGGCGAACTCCAGGCCCTGGGCGGCGGCAGCCGCGGCCATGGCCTGGCTGCCCGGCTGGTCGTCGGCCTCGCCGTCGGGGCGGTTGCAGACCAGGCTGCGGATGCCGGCGGCGGCCAGGGCGGAAAGGTCTTCGGGGTTCAGTTGCGGGGCGACGCAAAGGCCATCGTCCAGGGGCAGACGTTGCATGGCGGATTCCTCTTCTTCTTTCGGCGGCGCAAGGCAAGGGGAGGGCGGCGGGACAGCGGCCGTCATGGCCCGCCGTCGGCGGCTCAGAGCAGGTTCAGCGGCAGCTTGAGGTAGCGCACGCCGTTGTCTTCCGGCTCCGGCAGGTGGCCGCCGCGCATGTTCACCTGCACCGAGGGCAGCATCAGGCGCGGCATCGGCAGGGTGGCGTCGCGGGCGTCGCGCATGGCGACGAACGCGGCCTCGCTCACGCCGTCGTGGACGTGGATGTTGCCGGCGCGCTGCGCGCCGATGCTGGTTTCCCAGGCGTAGTGGTCGCGGCCGGGGGCCTTGTAGTCGTGGCAGAGGAACACCCGCGCCCGCTGCGGCAGGTCGAGCAGCCGGCGGATGGAGCGGAACAGCGTGGCGCTGTCGCCGCCGGGGAAGTCGCAGCGCGCGGTGCCGTAGTCGGGCATGAACAGGGTGTCGCCGGGGAACACCGCATCGCCGATCACGTAGGCCATACAGGCCGGGGTATGCCCGGGCACGTGCAGGGCGATGGCCTGCAGGTTGCCGATGCGGAAACTTTCGCCATCCGCGAAAAGATGGTCGAACTGGCTGCCGTCGCGGGCGAAGGCGCTGTCGGCGTTGAAGATCTTGCCGAAGGTCTGCTGCACCCGGGTGATCCGCTCGCCGATCGCCAGGCGCCCGCCCAGGCGTTCCTGCAGCAGCGGCGCGGCGGACAGGTGGTCGGCATGGGCGTGGGTCTCCAGCAGCCAGGACACCCGCAGGTCGTTGGCCTGGACGAACTCCACCAGGGCCTGGGCCGACTCCTGGTGGGTGCGGCCGCTGGCCTGGTCGAAGTCGAGCACGCTGTCGATGATGGCGCAGGCGTTGCTGGTGGGGTCGCGCACCACATGGCTGACGGTGAAGGTGGCTTCGTCGAAGAACGAGGTGACCTGCGGGGCGGGGGCGCGGCCGCTGGTGGCGTCGTCGACCAGTGCGCTGGCGGCGGCCAGGGCGGCATCGGCGTGGAGGGCGGACATGGGGGACGTCTCCTGCGACATTGACCTGAATCATGCTTACACTATTTCTTTAATAGTGCAATTATGAAAACGTCGAAGTGTCGCCGTCGACGCTACCGGGCCGGGGCGGTAGCATGACGGGCCTGTTCAGCCGAGGATCTGGATCACCGTGGAAGCCAATGCCTGTTCCGCTCCCTCCATGCCGCCGCTGCGCCAGAACGACCGTGCGCCGGAGTTCCGCGCCCGCACCACCCGCGGCGACGTCGCCCTGAGCGACTACCGCGGCCGCTGGCTGCTGCTGTTCTCCCACCCGGCGGACTTCACCCCGGTGTGCACCAGCGAATTCATCGCCTTCGCCCGCGCCAAGCCGCGCTTCGACGCACTGGGCTGCGAGCTGCTGGCGCTGTCGGTGGACGGCCTCTACTCGCACCTGGCGTGGATACGCGACATCCACGAACGCTTCGGCGTGGCCATCGACTTCCCGATCATCGAGGACCCCTCCATGGCCATCGCCCGCGGCTACGGCATGGTCGGCCCCGACGCGGTGGACAGCTCCACCACCCGGGTCAGCTACGTGATCGACCCGGAGGGCATTATCCGCGCCCTGAGCTGGTATCCGATGAACGTCGGCCGTTCGGTGGAGGAGCTGTTGCGCCTGGTCGCGGCGCTGCAGGCCAGCGACCGGCACGCCGCCTCCACCCCGGAGGGCTGGCAGCCCGGCGGCGCGCTGCTGGAGCCGGTGGCCCTGGATGCCCATGAGGCGCTGCAGGTCGAACCCGGCCCGGACGAAACCTGGTACTACCGCTGGAAGAAACCATGAAAGCGCCGGCCGACGAGGGTCTGGAAGCCCTGAAGGAGCGCGCCAACGACGCCGTCGAACTGCTGCGCCTGCTGGCCAACCCGACGCGCCTGCTGCTGCTCTGCCAGATCGCCCGTGGCGAATGCTCCGTGGCGGAACTGGAACGCGACCTCGGCCTGCGCCAGCCCGGCCTGTCGCAGCAACTGGCGGAACTGCGGCAGAACCAGCTGGTGAAGACCCGCCGCGAATCCCGCTCGATCTACTACAGCCTGGCCGATGCCCGCGTGCAGGTGCTGCTGGAAGCGTTGCACGAGGCGCTGTGCGGCGATCCGCAGTTGCGGCAGGTTGCCAGACTCCCCGTCAGGGCGACGCCGGCGCCCGGGGAGAGCGCGCGCTTCGCCCGTATCGAGCGTTAGGCCTGCCGCCATACCGCCGCGCGTGCTGCCGCCTTTGGAAGGGGTGACCTTCCGCCGCGCGCAGCGGCGGTCACTCCTTCTGGCTACATCCCCGCCTGCCGGCTGATTTCCGTCTTGCACACCTCCAGCGCTTCGCGGAAGTAGGCCTCGCGAGCCTGGAAGCGCGTACTGGGCGCCACCACCGACACCGCGTGCGGCCCCATGAAAGTGGGGATCAGGATGCTGAGGGCGCTGATGCCCGGCGTGTGTTCCTCGACGTCCCGGGCCATGCCGCTGCGGCGGATGGCCCGCATTTCCGCGAGCAGCGCCGGCAGGTCGCGGGTGTGAGGGGTCAGCCTGGCCGGGGAGGGGCCCAGCCACTGGGCGATGCTGTCGTCGTCCAGGGTGGACAGCAGCACCTTGCCGTCGGCCGTGGCATGCATGGGCAGCGAGTGCCCCATGGGGATCACCACGCGCAACTCGGTCTCGGCGATCACGCGGTCGATCACGTGGGTCTGGCGGGCGCGGATGCAGGACAGCGCCACGGTTTCCTGCAGGGCGTCGCAGAGTCGTTCCAGGGAGTGCCGGGCCACCGAGATGATGTCGCTGTGGGCCTGGTGGATCAGTTGCCCCAGCGCCGGGCCCAGGCGGTAGCCCGTGCCGGGGCGGATCGCCTCCACCAGCGCCTCGGCCTCCAGCGCGCCGATGATGCGCTGCACCGTCGAACGCGGCAGCCCGACGGCCTGGGCGATGGCCGCCAGGCTCAGGCCCTGAGGTTGCGCGCCCAGCGCGCGCATGATGGCGCTGGCCCGGGCGATCACCTGGATGCCGCCGCCGCGCGACTCTTCCGGCATGTCTTTCTCTTCGCTCATCTCGTTCCTCGAAGCTCTGCATCGCCGCATGCGCCGTGGCGACCGGCGGAGTGTACAGCCTTGCCGCGCGCTCGGCAGGAGCTGTGAATTCAGTTGTACCATATTGCGATACAGATAATCGTATTGTGGTACACTGCCGCCTCGCCCGATCCGACCCCGCCGTTGGCGGAAGTCCTCCGCGCGGCCATTCGGGCATTGGCGGCATGTCCAAGGAGAAACGATGAAAGTCAGAGCTTTGCGGAGCCTCGGGGCCCTGTTGTCGACGGCGCTGGTGCTGGCGGCCTGTGGCAAGACCGAGCAGAAGATGGAGGCTGCGGCCCCCGAGGTGGGCGTGGTCGAACTCAAGGCGCAGGACGTCCTGCTCAGCGGCGACCTGCCCGGGCGCACCGCGCCCTACCGCGTGGCCGAAGTGCGGCCGCAGGTCAGCGGGATCATCCAGAAGCGCCTGTTTGCCGAAGGCAGCGTGGTGAAGAAGGGCCAGCAGCTCTACCAGATCGACCCGGCGCTGTACCAGGCCGCGGTGGACAAGGCCCAGGCCACCCGCGACAGCGCGCGCAACCTGGCGCAGCGCTACCAGCGCCTGCTGGAGACCCGCGCCATCAGCCGCCAGCAGTTCGATGATGCGCAAGCGGCCTGGAAGCAGGCCGAGGCCGAGCTGAAGACCGCCCGCATCAACCTGGAGTACACCCGCGTGCTGGCGCCCATCGGCGGGCGCATCAGCCGTTCCAACGTCACCGAGGGCGCGCTGGTGAACGCCGGCCAGGCCCAGGAGCTGGCCTCGATCAACCAGCTCGACCCCATCTACGTCGACGTCAACCAGGCCGCCACCGACATGCTGCGGCTGCGCCGCGAGCTGGATTCCGGGCAACTGAGCATGGCCGGCCCGGGCCAGGTGCAGGTGCACCTGAGCCTGGAGGACGGCTCGCGCTACCCGCTGCCCGGGGTGCTGAAGTTCTCCGAGGTGACGGTGGAGCCGAGCACCGGCGCGGTGACCCTGCGCGCGGTGTTCCCCAATCCGGACGGCCTCCTGCTGCCGGGCATGTTCGTCCACGGCTCCCTGGCCGAGGGCATGCGCCGCCAGGCGCTGCTGGTGCCGCAGCAGGGCATCAGTCGCGACCTCAAGGGCGAGGCCACCGCCTGGGTGGTGGGCGAGGGCGACAAGGCCGAGCTGCGCCAGGTGCGGGTGTCGCGCACCCTGGGCAATCAGTGGCTGGTGGAGTCGGGCCTGGCCGCCGGCGAGCGCGTCGTCACCGAGGGCGTGCAGCGCGTGCGCCCCGGCGCCGTGCTCAAGCCGGTGGCGGCGAACAACGTCGCGCCCGTGCAGACCCTCGCCAGCTCCCACGAATAGAACTGCCCCGGCCTAGCCGCAATCTTCCGGTAATTCCCAATGGCATCCTTCTTCATCAACCGGCCGATCTTCGCCTGGGTGATCGCGATCGTGATCATGCTGGCGGGTGGGCTTTCCATCCTCAAGCTGCCGGTCAACCAGTACCCGAACATCGCCGCGCCGGCGATCATCACCACCGTCACCTACCCCGGCGCCTCGGCGCAGACGGTGCAGGACACCGTGGTGCAACCCATCGAGCAGCAGCTGAACAACCTCGACGGGCTGCGCTACATCTCCTCGGAGAGCAACGCCGACGGCAGCACCAACATCATCGTCACCTTCGACCAGGGCACCGACCCGGACATCGCCCAGGTACAGGTGCAGAACAAGCTGCAGCTGGCCACCCCGCTGCTGCCCGAAGAGGTGCAGAAACAGGGGCTGCGGGTGGCCAAGTACCAGATCAACTTCATGCTCATCGTCGGCCTGTATTCCGAGGACGGCAGCATGGACGACTTCGACATCGGCAACTACATCGCCTCCAACCTCAAGGACCCGATCACCCGCACCAAGGGCGTCGGCGACTTCCTGCTGCTGGGCGCGCAGTACGCCATGCGCATCTGGGTCGACCCGCAGAAGCTGCTCAGCTACCAGCTGACGCCGCAGGACGTGATCGACGCGGTGCGCGCGGAGAACGTGCAGGTATCCTCCGGCGCCCTCGGCGGCCTGCCGACGCACCAGGGCGTGCAGCTGAACGCCACCGTGCTGGGCATGTCGCGGATGACCACCGCGGCGCAGTTCCGCGAGATCCTCCTGAAGGTCAACCCGGACGGCTCCCAGGTGCGCCTGAAGGACGTGGCCGAGGTCGGCCTGGGCTCGGAGAACTTCTCCATCTCCGGCACCTACAACGGCAAGCCGGCGGCGGCCATCGCCCTGCGCCTGGCCACCGGGGCCAACCTGCTGGACACCGTCAAGCGCGTGCACGAGACCGTGGCCGAGCTGGAGCCCTATTTCCCCAAGGGCCTGAAGGTGGTCTACCCATACGACACCTCGCCCGTGGTCAGCGCCTCCATTCATGAGGTGGTCAAGACGCTGTTCGAAGGCATCCTCCTGGTGTTCCTGGTGATGTACCTGTTCATGCAGAACCTGCGCGCCACGCTGATCCCCACCCTGGCGGTGCCGGTGGTGCTGCTGGGGACCTTCGGCGTGCTGGCGGCCTGCGGCTTCACCATCAACACCCTGACCATGTTCGGCATGGTCCTGGCCATCGGCCTGCTGGTGGACGACGCCATCGTGGTGGTGGAAAACGTCGAGCGGGTGATGGTGGAGGAGGGGCTCTCGCCCCGGGAGGCCACGCGCAAGTCCATGGGACAGATCCAGGGCGCCCTGGTGGGCATCGCCATGGTGCTTTCGGCGGTGTTCGTGCCCATGGCCTTCTTCGGCGGCGCCACCGGCATCATCTACCGGCAGTTCTCGGTCACCATCGTCTCGGCCATGGCCCTGTCGGTGCTGGTGGCGATGATCTTCACCCCGGCGCTGTGCGCCACCCTGCTCAAACCGGTGCATGGCCACCACGAGAAGAAGGGCTTCTTCGGCTGGTTCAACCGCAGCTTCGACCGCGGCGCCGAGCGCTACAAGACCGGCGTGGACGCCATCGCCCGGCGCAAGGGGCTGTTCCTGGGCATCTATGGGCTGATCGTGGTCGCGCTGGTGTGGCTGTTCCCGCAGATTCCCAGCGCCTTCCTGCCCGACGAGGACCAGGGCAACATGGTGGTGCAGGTGCAGATGCCGAGCAACGCCAGCGCCGGCCGTACCCAGGTGGTGCTGGACGAGATCCGCGACTACCTGCTGCACGACGAGGCCGGGCTGATCGACTCCGCGTACACGGTGAGCGGCTTCAACTTCGCCGGCCGCGGGCAGAACTCCGGGATGCTCTTCATCGGCCTGAAGCCGTGGGGGGAGCGTAGCGGCCGCGACGACACCAGCATCTTCGCCCTGGCCCAGCGCCTGCAGGCGCGGATCGCGCAGATCAAGGACGGCACCGCCATCGCCATCGTGCCGCCGGCGATCCTGGAGATGGGCAACGCCACCGGCTTCGACCTGTTCCTCCAGGACCGCGTCGGCCTGGGCCACGAGAAGCTCATGCAGGCCCGCGACAGGTTCCTCGAACTGGCCGCCGCCGACCCGGTGCTGAAGAACGTGCGGCCCAACGGCATGAACGACGAGCCGCAGTACCAGGTGGTGATCGACAAGGAAAAGGCCCGCGCGCTGCAGGTCAGCATCAGCGACATCAACGCCACCATGAGCACCGCCTGGGGCTCGGCCTATGTCAACGACTTCGTCGACCGCGGACGGGTGAAGAAGGTCTACGTGCAGGGCGCCATCGACTCGCGCATCTCGCCCGAGGACTTCGCCAAGTGGTACGTGCGCAACGCCCGTGGCGAGATGGTCAAGTTCTCCGCCTTCGCCTCCGGCTACTGGACCTACGGCTCGCCCAAGCTGGAACGCTACAACGGCGTGCCGGCGGTGGAAATCCAGGGCGAGCCGGCCCCCGGCTACAGCTCCGGCGATGCCATGCAGGCGGTGGCGCGCATCGTCGCCCAACTGCCCGACGGCATCGGCCTGCAGTTCACCGGCATCTCCTACGAGGAACGCCTGTCCGGCTCCCAGGCGCCGGCGCTGTACGCCATCTCGGTGCTGATCGTGTTCCTCTGCCTGGCGGCCCTCTACGAAAGCTGGACGGTGCCGCTGGCGGTGATCATGGTGGTGCCGCTGGGCGTCATCGGCGCGGTGCTGGCCACCCTCGGCCGCGGCCTGGCCAACGACGTGTTCTTCCAGGTCGGCCTGCTGACCACCGTGGGCCTGTCGGCGAAGAACGCCATCCTCATCGTCGAGTTCGCCAAGGCGCTGCACGAGCAGGGCATGCCGTTGCTGAAGGCGGCTTCGGAGGCGGCGCGCCTGCGCCTGCGGCCGATCATCATGACCTCGCTGGCCTTCGTCCTCGGTGTGCTGCCGCTGGCCATCTCCCATGGGCCGGGCTCCGGCAGCCAGCACTCGATCGGCACCGGGGTGGTCGGCGGCATGCTCACCGCGACCTTCCTGGCGGTGTTCTTCGTGCCGATGTTCTACGTGCTGATCACCCGCCTGTTCAGCCGCAAGGCGAAACCACTCGACGCCCAGCAGGGAGAACACGCATGAATCAGCTGAAATGGCGGGCGATGCTCAGCGTCGCCCTGGCGGTGGGCGCGCTCGGCGGCTGCTCGCTGATCCCCGACTACCAGCGCCCGGAAAGCCCGGTCGCGCAGGATTGGGCCGCGCCCCGGGCCGACGCGGCCCAGGCGCTGCTGCCCTGGCAGGGCTTCTTCAAGGACGAACAGCTCAAGGCCCTGGTCGCCGATGCCCTGGAAAACAACCGCGACCTGCGCGTGGCCGTGCTGAACATCGAGAAGGTGCGGGCGCAGTACCGCATCAGCCGCGCCGACCTGTTGCCCTCGGTGGATGCCGGCATCTCCGGCAACGGCCAGCGCACCCCGGCGGACCTGTCCAGCAGCGGCCGCACGGAGACCACCCACCGCTACGACGCCGAGGTGGGCATCGCCTCCTATGAACTGGACTTCTTCGGCCGGATACGCAGCCTCAACGAACAGGCGCTGCAGGCCTACCTGCAGACGGTGGAGGCGCAGCGCAGCGCGCGCATCGCCCTGGTCGCCGAGGTAGCCACGGCCTACTACCAGTTGCAGGCGGACCTGCAGTCCCTGGCCATCGCCCGGCAGACCCTGGAAAGCCAGCGGCAGAGCTACGCCACCATCCGCAGCAGCTACGCCGCGGAAGTCGCCACCGAGCTGGACCTGAGCCAGGCGGAAAGCACGGTGCGGGCCGCCGAGGCCAGCCAGGCGCAGTACCGGCGCCTGGTGGCGCAGGACCGCAACGCCCTGGTGCTGCTGGTGGGCCGGCCGCTGGATGCGCAGCGGCTGCGCCAGGCGGCGCCACAGGCGCTGGCGCTGGACGAGGCGCTGCCGGTGGGCCTGCCCTCGGAGGTACTGACCCGGCGCCCGGACATCCTCGCCGCCGAGCACGCGCTCAAGGCCGCCAACGCCAACATAGGCGCGGCGCGCGCGGCCTTCTTCCCGCGCATCGGCCTGACCGCCTCGGCCGGTTCGGCCAGCGCCGAGCTCGGCCAGCTGTTCGCCGGCGGGCAGGGCGCCTGGAGCTTCGTGCCGTCGATCAGCCTGCCGATCTTCGACGGCGGCCGCAACCGGGCCAACCTCGACGTGGCCAAGGTCCAGGCCTCCATCGAAGTGGCCAACTACCAGAAGGCCATCCAGGTGGCCTTCCGCGAGGTGGCCGACGGCCTGGCCGCGCGCGGCACCCTGCAGGAGCAGGTGCGCGCCCAGGCGCTGCTGGTGAAGGCCAACGCCCACTCCTACGACCTGGCCCGGGCCCGCTACGAGCAGGGCGTGGACACCTACCTCAACTCCCTGGACGCGCAGCGCAGCCTGTTCGCCGCGCAGCAGGAACTGGTGGCCACCGAACTGGCCCGCCAGCAGAACCTGGTGGCGCTGTACAAGGCCCTCGGCGGGGGCGACAGATGAGGGCCGCGGCGCGCGCCGCCGGGGAGTAGGGCCATGGACCTCTTGCAAGGCATGCAGGCCTTCGTGCGGGTGGTGGAGAGCGGCAGCTTCAGCCAGGCCGCCCGCGCCCTCGACATGTCGCCGTCGAAGGTCTCGCGGCTGATCGCGGCCCTGGAGGAGCAGCTGCGCGCGCGCCTGCTGCAACGCACCACCCGCAGCGTGGCGGTGACCGAGGCCGGCCGGCGCTACTTCAAGCGCTGCAAGGGCATCCTCGGCGAGATCGACGATGCCGCCGCCGAGGCCGCCGGCTCGCTGTCGCGGGCCAGCGGGCGGCTGCGCCTGCACGCGGTGACCGAGTTCGGCCTGGAGCACCTGACGCCGCTGATCGCCGAGTACCGCGAGCGCTACCCGGAGGTCTCCATCGACCTGTCGCTGACCCAGGACACCCCGGCGCTGCTGGAGGAGGGCCTGGACGTGCTGGTCACCCTGTCCCGCGGGCTGCCCGACTCGGCCTTCGTCGCCCAGCGCCTGGGGCGGGTGTTCAGCGTGCTCTGCGCCGCGCCCGGGTACCTGCACCGCCACGGGGTGCCGAGGTGCCCGGAAGACCTGCGCGAACACCGCTGCCTGATGCTGGCCGACCCGCTGTTTCCCGATGGCTGGTACTTCAGCGAGCAGGCCGAGGAGGCGCCTTTCGCCTTCGAGGACGTGCTGCGCGTCAACCTCCCCGAGGCGGCCTGCCTGGCCGCCGCCTCGGGCATGGGCGTGTGCCTGCTGCCGGGCTTCGTCGCCGCCCGCGCGCTGCGCGAGGGGCGCTTGCTGCGGGTCCTGCCACAGCTGCGTCTGCACGGCCGCGACGTCTTCGCCCTGTATTCCTCGCGGCGCTTCCTCGACGCCAAGATCCGCACCTGGGTCGAGTTCCTCAAGGCGCAACTGCCACAGGCCTTCGCCAGCGACCTGACGGTGCTCGACGACCCGCGCTACTGGGCCCGCCCGCGGCCGCGCCTGGCCGGGTGCGGCGGTGAGGCTCAGGCCCCGTTGCGACGATAGGCGAGGAATTCGCGGCCCTCGCGCGAGTTGAGGTTCAGCGACCATACCGGGCGCGGCAGGTCCAGCGCGCCCGAGCCCCAGTCCTGCAGGTAGGTCAGCGAGAAGTCCACGCCGCGCCGGCAGGTGGCCGCATCGTAGCCGAGGCTGGCCATGGCCATGTGCACGCAGGCGTCGACGTACTCGTTGACCTTCTCCACCCCCTGCAGGATGGTCTGGATGCACAGGGCCGAGGCGCCCATGAGGAAGTCGGTGGCGGCGTCGAGGCGCTCGAAGTGCAGTTCGCCGGCGGCGCGCCCGCCCTCCAGGTCGCGGCCCATGTACTCGGCCACCAGCGCGTGGTGCGGCCAGACGTCGACGCGGGTGACGAAGCCGGCCCACTTGCGGTCCAGCAGGGCGCGCACCAGGAACACCCGGAAACCCACCGAGATGCGCTTCCACGGCTCCTGGAGGATGTCGTAGAGCGGCAGGATGTCGGTGGTCATCTGGTTGCTCAGGTCCTGGCCGAGGGCGACCAGCACCTGGTCCAGGGAGTCGAAGTAGCGGTAGAAGGTGCCGCGCGAGACCTTGGCCTCGCGGATCACGTCGTCGATCACCGGCGTGGCCGAGCCGGGCTCGGCGAATACCCGCATCGCCGCGTCGAGCAGGCGCGTGCGCATCAGCAGGCGTTTCTTCTCCGCCATCTTCGGGCGGTGGTCGGGGTTGGCCCGTCCGCGGGGGGAGGGCTGTTGGTCGTCGGACACGGACTTCATCTCCGGGAGTGACAAAATGTCATTGTTAAAAACTATGCCGATAGTCGGGTGAATAAATTTATTTGATCGCACCCCTTGTACGAGCGGGGCGTCTGTCCTACATTGCTGACCAATGTCGGAATGACAAGTATGTTCAGTCTATAACGTATTCGTCGCTCTGGCGCTTTCGTCATAAAAACAACAGGAGACGAAAAATGATCCGTAACGCCTTGCCACCCCGCCTGTCCCGCCCGCTTCCTCCGCCGCCGCGCCGCAAGCGTCCGCGCGCCTGATATTTCCCGCATCCCCAGCCACTCCGGGTAACCGTATGCCTGCGGGACCATCAAGGTCCTGAGCGCCGACGCCTGCCCGCGAGGAATCCGTTGCCGTCCACTGCGCCCTGGCGCCACGGCCGGCGGGATTCGTTCGCCCAGAACAAATGAATGACATTTTAGTCATTGTGACATACAAGGTCGAAGCCATGAAAGAAGCGATGAAAGTGTCCGACGTAAGCGTGCTGCCGCTGGCCGAGCAGCGTCCCTCCCTGCAGGAACTGGTCAAGCGTGCCGAAGCGCTGCAGCCGCTGCTGCGCAAGAACGCCGCGGAGTCGGAGAGGAATCGCCGCGCCGCCGAGGAGAACATCCAGGCCATGCGCGACGCCGGGCTGTTCCGGCTGATGGTGCCCAAGCGTTTCGGCGGCCACGAAGGCACCCTGCGCTCGCACCTGGAAGTGTCCGCGGCGCTCGCCGAAGGCTGCGGCGGCACTGCCTGGGTGGCCGCGCTGACCAACGTCTGCGCCTGGTTCACCAGCCTGTTCAGCGAGCGCGCGCAGAACGACGTGTTCGGCGCCAACCCCGACGCCCGCGTGTCCGGCGTGTTCAATGCCTCGCCCAACACCCGCCGCGTCGAGGGTGGCCTGATCGTCTCCGGCAAGTGGTACTTCTCCTCCGGCAGCCTGCACGCCGACTGGGCTGCCGTGGGCGCCGAGGAGCGCGACGCCAACGGCGCGCTGGTGGCCCAGTACCTGGCGCTGATCCCGCGCGAACAGTTCTGCATCGAAGACACCTGGTTCACCACCGGCATGCGCGCCTCGGGCAGCAACTGCATCGTCGCCGAGGAGGTGTTCGTGCCCGACCACCGCCTGCTGAACATGGGCGCGGCCATCGAGGGCGACTACCCCACCGAATTCAAGGACGAGGCCAGCTACCGTCCGCTGTTCGTGCCCTTCGCCGCGCTGATCCTCAACGGCCCGCAGCTGGGCCTGGGCCGCGCCGCGCTGAAGTACGTGATCGACAACGCGCCGCGCCGCGCCATCGCTTACACCTCGTTCGAGAAGCAGACCGACTCGGTGCTGTTCCAGGCCCAGGTCGCCGAGGCCGCGCTGAAGATCGACAGCGCCGAGCTGCGCGCCTTCCGCGCCGTCGACGAGATCGACGCCGCCGCGCGCGAGGGCCGCAAGCTCGACGCCACCACCCGCGCGCGCATCCGCGCCGACGTCGGCCTGGTCAACAGCCACATCACCGACGCCATCAACATCCTGCTCACTGCCCACGGCGCCGGCAGCTTCGCCGAGAGCAGCCCGATGCAGCGCTGGTGGCGCGACTCCAACACCGCCGCGCGGCACGCCGTGGCCCTGCCGAGCATCGGCCTGGAGCTGTACGGCAAGGCGCTGCTGGGCTTGGAAAACACCGTCACCCCGCTGATCTGACCGGGAGGGCAACCCCATGGACCCCAAACTCCTGCGTACGGTGATGGGCCAGTTCGCCACCGGCGTCACCGTGATCACCTACCTCGCCGACGGCGAGCCGGCCGGCATGACCGCCAACGCCTTCATGTCGGTGTCGCTGGAGCCGCCGCTGATCCTCGTCTCGGTGCGCAACGCCTCGCGCTTCAACCAGTGGGTGAAGGAGGGCGTGCGCTACGGCGTGAACTTCCTCGCTGAGACCCAGCGCCCGCTGAGCGCGCACTTCGGCGGGCGCCCGGAGGAGGGCCTGGAGCTGCCGTTCTGCCGGCACCAGGACACCCCGCTGCTGGACGGCAGCCTGGTGCAGCTGGTGGCGCGCACGGTGGACGTGCACCCGGCCGGCGACCACCAGCTGTACATCGGCGAGGTGGAGCACCTGCGCATCGGCGAGCAGCGCAAGCCGCTGCTGTTCTACAGCGGCCGCTACCACCAGATGCACGCCCGCTCGCCGGGCGCCGAGTGGAACGGTTGCCGCGAAGGCTGGTAGGCCCGCGCACCGACGATTGACCGCGCGAACGCCACGGCGCCCCCGGCAGGGGGCGCCCGGGGGCGGCTCGCGCCTGCGAAACCCTGATCGAGCGAAGAACCATGACAGCCAGGATCACCGAATCACCCCGCGAGCGCGCCGAACAGGACAGCGACCGCCAGGAAACCCACGAATGGCTCGACGCCCTGGAGGCCGTGGCGCGCAGCGCCGGCGGCGAGCGCGTCGACTTCCTCCTGCAGCGCCTGGCCGAGCACGCCAGCCACCTGGGCGTGCGCCCCTCGGCGCACCCCTATTCGCTGTACCAGAACAGCATCCCCCTGGAGCAGCAGCCGGCCTTCCCCGGCGACCTGGCCATGGAGGAACGCATCACCTCGATCATCCGCTGGAATGCCCTGGCCATGGTGGCGCGGGCCAACAAGGCCTACGGCGAGCTGGGCGGCCACATCGCCAGCTACGCCTCGGCGGCGGAGATCTTCGAGGTCGGCTTCAACCACTTCTTCCGCGCCGACAGCGCCGCCGGCAAGGGCGACCTGGTGTACTTCCAGCCGCACTCGGCGCCCGGCGTCTACGCCCGCGCCTTCCTCGAAGGGCGCCTGGGCGAGGAACAGCTGCAGCGCTACCGCCAGGAAGTGGACGGCGGCGGCCTGTGCTCCTACCCGCACCCCTGGCTGATGCCGGACTTCTGGCAGTTCCCCACCGGCTCCATGGGCATCGGCCCGATCAGCGCCATCTACCAGGCGCGCTTCCTCCGCTACCTGGAGCACCGCGGCATCGCCGACACCGCCCAGCGCCACGTCTGGGGCGTGTTCGGCGACGGCGAGATGGACGAGCCGGAATCCCTCGCCGCGCTGTCCCTGGCCGCCCGCGAGAAGCTCGACAACCTGACCTTCGTGATCAACTGCAACCTGCAGCGCCTGGACGGCCCGGTGCGCGGCAACGGGCAGATCATCCAGGAACTGGAAGCGCTGTTCAGCGGCGCCGGCTGGAACGTGATCAAGGTGATCTGGGGCTCGGACTGGGACGCGCTGTTCGCCCGCGACCGCAACCACGTGCTGCTGCGCCGCTTCGCCCACACCGTGGACGGCCAGTACCAGACCCTCGGCGCCAACGACGGCAACTACAACCGCGCGCACTTCTTCGACCTCGACCCGGAACTGCAGGCGCTGGTCTCGCACATGAGCCCCGAGGAGATCGACGGCCTGCGCCGCGGCGGCCACGACTTCCGCAAGCTGCACGCCGCCTTCGCCGCCGCCAAGGCGCACGACGGCCGGCCGACGGTGATCCTGGCCAAGACCAAGAAGGGCTTCGGCATGGGCCAGGCCGGCGAGTCGCGCAACACCTCGCACCAGCAGAAGAAACTCGACATCGACGCGCTCAAGGCCTTCCGCGACCGCTTCGCCCTGCCGCTGGACGACGCCGCCCTGGAAGAAATGCGCTTCTACAAGCCGGCCGAGGACAGCGCCGAGCTGCGCTACCTGCGCGAGCGCCGCGAGGCCCTGGGCGGCTACCTGCCGCGCCGCGTCGGCCAGGCCGAACCCCTGGCGCTGCCGGCGCTGGAGAGCTACGCGCAGTTCGCCCTGCAACCGGACGAGCGCGAAAGCTCGACCACCACCGCGGTGGTGCGGCTGTTCTCCAACCTGCTCAAGGACAAGCAGCTGGGCCCGCGCATCGTGCCGATCGTGGCCGACGAGGCACGCACCTTCGGCATGGCCAACCTGTTCCGCCAGATCGGCATCTACTCGCCGGCCGGCCAGCTCTACGAGCCGGAAGACGCCGGGGCGATGCTCTACTACAAGGAAGCGCGCGACGGCCAACTGCTGGAAGAAGGCATCACCGAGGCCGGGGCGATCTCCTCCTGGGTCGCGGCGGCCACCTCCTACAGCGTCAACGGCGTGGCCATGCTGCCGTTCTACATCTACTACTCGATGTTCGGCTTCCAGCGCATCGGCGACCTCATCTGGGCCGCCGCCGACCAGCGCGCCCGCGGCTTCCTGATCGGCGCCACGGCCGGGCGCACCACCCTGGCCGGCGAGGGCCTGCAGCACCAGGACGGCACCAGCCAGCTGATCGCCTCCACCGTGCCCAACTGCCGCGCCTACGACCCGGCCTTCGCCGCCGAGGCGGCGGTGATCATCGACCACGGCGGCCGGCGCATGCTCGAAGCGCAGCACGACGAGTTCTACTACCTGACGGTGACCAACGAGAACTACGTGCAGGCGCCGCTGGACGCCGCGCAGCACGCCGACGTGATCAAGGGCATGCGCCTGTTCGGCAGCCGCGGGGAGGGCGCGCCTGCGGTACGCCTGCTCGGCTCCGGAGCCATCCTGCGCGAGGTCATCGCCGCCGCCGAACTGCTCGCCGAGGAGTGGGGCGTGGCCAGCGAGATCTGGAGCGTCACCAGCTTCTCCGAACTGGCCCGCGAGGCCCGCGAGGTCGAGCGCGAGCAACTGTTCGGCGAGCAGACCGAAGCGCGCAGCCACCTGCAAACCTGCCTGCCCGGCGCAGTGCCGGTGGTGGCCGCCAGCGACTACGTGCGCGGCTACGCGCAACTGATCGCGCCCTACCTGCGGGCGCCGTACACCGCCCTGGGCACCGACGGCTTCGGCCGCAGCGACACCCGCCCGGCGCTGCGCCGCTTCTTCGAGCTGGACCGCCAGCACATCGCCCTGGCGGCGCTGGCCGGCATCGACCGCGACAAGCATGCCCAGGCCCGCGCGCGCTACGCCATCGACGGCGCCGCCGGCGCCCCCTGGAACCGTTGAGGAGTGAACGCCATGCAACAACTGATGGTTCCCGATATCGGTGACTTCAAGGACCTGCCGGTGGTGGAGGTGCTGATCAAGGCCGGCGACGTGGTCGCCGTGGAACAGCCGCTGATCGTCCTCGAATCCGACAAGGCGGTGATGGACGTGCCCAGCACCCTGTCCTGCACCATTCGCGAAGTGCTGATCAAGCCGGGCGACAAGGTCTCCCGGGGCAGCGTGATCGCCCATATCGAGCCGGCCGGGGAGGGCGCGGCTGCGCCCGCCGCCGCGCCTGTGGTCGCCGAAGCTGCGCCTGCGATTCCCGAGGCCGAGCCCGTCGTGACGAAAGCCGAACCGGTGGCCGCCGCTCCCGCGCCCAGCGTGCAAGCTGCGCCGGCGCCCGCCGCTGAAGAAGTCCGCAAACCGCAACTGGCCCTGGCCGGCCCGGCGGTGCGCAAGCTGGCCCGCGAACTGGCGGTGGACCTCGACCAGGTGCCGGCCAGCGGCCCCAACGGCCGGGTGCTGCGCGAGGACGTGCTGGCCTTCGTCAAGGCCCAGCGCGAGCAACCGATGGCCGCCGCCAAACTCGGCGGCGGGCTCGACCTGCTGCCCTGGCCGCAGGTGGACTTCGCCCAGTTCGGCCACGTCGAGCGCCGCACGCTGTCGCGCATCAAGCGCATCTCGGCGGCCAACCTGCACCGCAACTGGGTGAGCATCCCCCACGTCACCAACCACAGCCAGGCCGACGTCACCGAGCTGGAAGCGCTGCGCGTGCAGCTCAACGGCGAGGCGCGCGAAGGGCAGGCCAAGGTCACCCTGCTGGCCTTCCTGATCAAGGCCTGCGTGGCGGCGCTGCAACGCTTCCCGCAGTTCAACGTGAGCCTGGAGGGCGACGAAGTGGTGCAGAAGCACTACTTCCACATCGGCTTCGCCGCCGACACCCCCAACGGCCTGGTGGTGCCGGTGATCCGCGATGCCGAGCGCAAGGGCATCGCCGCGCTGGCACAGGAAATGGCCGAGCTCTCGCAACTGGCCCGCGCCGGCAAGCTGAGCCCGGCGCAGATGCAGGGCGGCTGTTTCTCCATCTCGTCCCTGGGCGGCATCGGCGGCGGCCACTTCACCCCGATCATCAACGCGCCGGAAGTGGCGATCCTCGGTGTCGGCCGCGCCGAGCTGCAACCGCGCTGGAACGGCAGCGCCTTCGAACCGCGCCTGCAACTGCCGCTGTCGCTGTCCTGGGACCACCGCGCGGTGGACGGCGCCGAGGCCGGGCGCTTCCTCGCCTACCTGGCGACCCTGCTCGGCGACTTCCGCCGGGTGCTGGTCTGAGTACGACAACAAGGAGAACCGAGATGACTGCTTCCCAAGCCACGCCCGCCGAACGCATCGTGCCGATGAAAATGGCCCACCTGGTGTTCCGCTGCGCCGACCGCAAGGCCATGGTCGACTGGTACCGCAAGCTGTTCCAGGCCGAACTGGTGTTCGAGGACGACATCCTCACCTTCATCACCTACGACGACGAGCACCACCGCCTGGCCTTCTTCAACATGCCGCACCTGCCGCCGAAGTCCGACGAGGTCACCGGCGTGCACCACATCGCCTACAGCTACGCCAGCATCGCCGACCTGCTCAACACCTACCTGCGCCTGAAGGAAGAGGGCATCCGCCCCTACTGGTGCATCAACCACGGGCCGACCACCTCGCTGTACTTCCGCGACCCGGAAGGCAACGACATCGAGCTGCAGGTGGACAACTTCGTCGAGGCCGCCGACGCCGCGGCCTTCTTCCACAGCGAAACCTTCGCCAACGACCCCATCGGCCTGGAGTTCGACCCGGACGCCATGGTCGAGCTGTGGCGCAGCGGCGCCAGCGACGCCGAGCTCTGCCAACTGGGCACCGCCGCCACCGGCACCCGCACCGTACTGGGATAAGGAAACGACCATGAAACTCTGCACCTTCAAGACCCCCGGCGGCCTGGTGGGCGTCGGCATCGTCAGCGGCGAGGGCATCATCCGCGTCGCCGACCACCTGTCCGCCGCGCCGCGCGACATGGCCGGGCTGATCGGCGAATGGCAGCTCTGGCAGGAGCCGCTGCAGCGCCTGGCGCAGCTGCAGAAGGCGGACTTCGCCCTCGATGAGGTGACTCTCCTGGCCCCGGTGCCGCGCCCGGGCAAGATCCTCGGCATCGGCCTGAACTACGCCGACCACGTCGCCGAGTCGGGCATGGCCACGCCGGCCGACCAGCTGTGGTTCGCCATGATGAACACCGCGGCCAACGGCCCCTACGCGCCCATCGATCTGCCGCGGGTGTCGGAGCAGCTGGACTACGAGGCCGAGATGGTCTTCGTGATCGGCAAGCGCTGCCGCCACGTCAGCCGCGAGCAGGCGCGCGAAGCGATCTTCGGCTACTGCGTGGGCAACGACGTCAGTGTGCGCGACTGGCAACTGCGCACCTCGCAGTTCGTGCTCGGCAAGTCGTTCGACGGCCACGCGCCCTTCGGCCCCTGGCTGGTCACCCCGGACGAGCTGGGCAACCCGCACGAACTGGGCATCCGCTGCTTCGTCAACGACGAGAAGCGCCAGGACTCCAACACCCGCGAGCTGATCTTCGACTGCTACCAGCAGGTGGAGCACCTGTCCAAGGTGATGACCCTGGAGCCGGGCGACGTGATCTTCAGCGGCACCCCCGGCGGCGTCGGCGTGGGCTTCAAGCCGCCGCGCTGGCTGCGCGAGGGCGACCGGGTACGGGTGGAGATCGACGGCCTGGGCGCCATCGAGAACATCGTCCGCGCCGAGCGCGCGGCAGGAGACGGCCATGCACGCTGAAGCCATCCAGCAGGAAATCCTGCGTCTAGAGAGCGAGCGCTGCCGCGCCCTGGTGCAGCGCGACCTGCAAACCCTGGCGGCGCTGATGGACGACGCCCTGGTGCACGTCCACGCCACCGGCAAGGTGGACGACAAGGAGCAGTACCTGGAAATGGTCGCCAGGCACATCGACTTCCTCAGCGTCGAGCGCAGCGACATGCGCGTGCGCGTGTTCGGCGACACCGCCATCGCCAGCGGCCGCCTGGAACAGGCCATCGTCCTGCGCGAGAGCGGCGAGGAGCGGCTGATGAAGGCCTACACCACCCAGGTGTGGCTGCGCGGGGAGGACGGCTGGCGCCAGTGCGCCTTCCAGGCCACCAACCTCTGACGGAGACCGATGCAAGTTCGCGGGCCGGCGACGGCCCGCGCCGGCAGGGACGCCGGAACCCACCCCACTGACAGAACAACAACAAGAGTCCACTTCCATGAACAACATCCGGGTGAAAGCGCTGGGTGCGGTGCTGGCCGCCTTCGCGATAATCGATTGCCACGCCGAGCCGGCCGGCGAGCCCGCCGAAGGCACGCTGTTCCGCAGCCTGTTCGGCGACGGCCTGCAACGCGACTACGGCATCACCACCTCCTTCCTGCTCGACATCGGCTACTCCCGCAACAACCGCTCCACCCACGACGAGCGCCGCCACGGCCTCAGCAACCTCCCCATCACCGGTTTTTCCGACGAAGGCTTCGAGCTGGGCAGCCTGCACCTGTTCGTCGACAAGCCGCTGAAGGCCAACTTCATCCCGCGCATCACCCCGCTGCCGGGCCCGGCTCCCGAGCAGGCGGATTTCGGTTTCACCTTCGAAGCCCTGTACGGGCGCAACGCCCAGTTCTCCCGGGCCTTCGGCTGGGACATGCACTGGGATGTCAATTCGCCCGGCGACGACGACACCGAGAAGGCCCGGCGCGACAGGCAGAACTTCGTCTCCATGCCCAACCTGGCCGCTACCGCCTACCTGCCCTATGGGCAGGGCTTCACCGTCATGGCGGGCATCTTCGGCCCGGCCTTCGGCTACGAGATTCCGCCGAACATCCGCCTGGCCCGCAACCCCTTCGCCAGCCGGACCTACGCCTTCGTCAGCAACCTGGTGACGGTCAGCGGCGTGATGCTGGGCACCCGCCTGCTCGACAGCCCGCATGGGCTGCTGGGGGTGGAACTCGGCGTGGCCCAGGGCTGGAGCAACCTGCGCGACAACAACGACGACAAGGCGCTGTTCGGTGCGCTGCGCTGGCGCACGCCCGACATGCAGACCTGGGTCGACTACGAGTTCATGCTGGGCAACCAGCAGAACGACAGCGTCAAGGACGTCCAGGCGCCGACCTCGCGGCTGATCTCCCCGGACGGCCAGCTCCGGCAGCAGCATTCGCTGAACGGCTGGCACCGCTTCGACGAGCGCTGGTCGATGGGCGCGGAGCTGGTCTACGGCCGCCAGGACGGCGACGGCAAGCCATCGACCGTGGACATCATCACCGGGCCGGGCTTCGATGGTGCCCATTGGTGGGGCGTCAACGCGGTGGTCACCTACCAGGTCAGGCCCGACCTGTCGTTCTCGGTGCGCGGCGAGCATTTCAGCGACCCGGACGGCTTCACGCTGTTCCCCACCACCACCGCCCGCGGGGACTTCAACGCCATCACCAGCGGCTTCCGCTACGAGGTCAGCAAGAACCTCTCGCTGCGTCCGGAGCTGCGCTATGACTGGTTCGACGCCCGCGAACACGATCGCCCGTTCGGCAACGGCCGGGACCGCGACCAGTTGACGGCGATGGTGGAAGCGCTCCTGTACTTCTGACGATCAATGAAAGAAGCCCTGGCAGCTCGCGCTGCCAGGGCTTCGCTGCCGGCCCGGGAGCTATGCGCGGGCGGCGCAGCGCCTGGCGAACGCCAGTTGCTGCAACTGGAAGGCCTCGCCCGAGCGGTGGAAATCGATGCAGTGGCCGGCGTCCCTGAACAGCGCCGCATCCATCTCCGGGCAGTTGACGAAGGCATCGGCGAAACGCTGGATGGTCGCCTCGTCCACCGGCCACAGCTGTTCGAACTCGGGCTGCCGGTAGTGCACCGGCACCTTGACCTGCGCAGCCAGCCGGCCGACCTGCTTCGGCCAGTGCATGCCGATGTCGATCAGTTCGCTGCGCGGGGCAGGGGCGCTCGCCCCGTAGCTGGCCTGCGGCATGACGCCTTGCTCGTAGGTGCCCGGCGGGCCGAAGAAGAACCCGTCCATCGCCTCCGGCGGCACGCTGACCAGGGCCTGTTCCGCGGGCACCTGGTTCCACTTGTCCTTGGAGGCCGGCACCGGGTCGAGCCCGACGCCGGAGATGGCGATGCCCAGCAGCGGCCAGGACGGCTGGCGCGCGGCGATGGCGATAGTGATGGCCCCGCCGATCGAGTGGCCGACCAGGACGATGCCGCAGGCCTTGTGCGAATAGCTGTGCCACAGGCCATGGATGGCCGAGTCGAGAATCTCCGCGTTGTCCATGATGCTGGGCGCGTTGGCGGCGTAGTCCGCGCTCAGACCGTAGCCCGGGCGGTCGATGGCGAAGATCGGCAGCTGTTGCGCCTGCGCCCGGTCCAGCAGCGAATAGCCCGCCACGTCGAAGTAGCGGGAGGAATAGGTGCCGCCGTGGATGGCGATGATCAGCGGATGCCGGTCCGGGCTTTCGGCCTCCGGTATCCGCCCGCGGCCGGACAGCGTGACGCCCAGCCCGCGGAAGACATAGTCCTGCTTGCACATGGTTTTTCGCTCCTCTTCTTGTTGTTGTGGTTTTCCGACCCTTTGGCGCCGGGCGAAGGCTAGGCGGCGAGCCAGGCCTGGGCCGCCTGCCGCATGGAGCGTTCCAGCTCGCTGCCGCGGGTGGCGAAGGTCCGGCCCAGCGGGAAGCCGCTTTTCTCCAGCAGGTAGGCCAGGGGCGCATACTCGCGCGGATAGCGCTCCAGCACCTGCGCCTCGACCGCCACCGGCCCGCGCGGGAAGCTGAAGCCGCCCATGTCGTAGATGCTCTGGCGCTTGAGCAGCTTCCACTGGCCGTCGCGTTTTTCCGCCAGGTCGTAGAAGCGGTTGTGCACGCTGCAGCCCAGGCCCAGGCGTACGTTCTCGGCGACTATCACCGCGTTGGTCTCGACGATGGCGCGCTCGCCGTTCATCTCCACCACCGGGGTGCCGATCAGGTGCTTGGTGCGCAGGTCGGAGGCGCCCATGCGCCGCGAGCCTTCGATGAAGTCGGAGAAGGGGCCTTCGAACCAGGTGACCTCGATCACCCCGTCCGGGTGGAACAGCCCGGCCAGGCGCTCCCATTGGCCGAGGTCGCGGTGGATCCAGCCGCTGATCAGGTCGGTGATCTGCAGACGGTCTTCCAGGTAACTGTGCATGGCGTGTTCTCTTGCTTGTGGGAAATCGCCTCAGCATCTTCCCGCGCGGTAGCGAACTCAAATAGATTGATCTGAACGATCAATCACTAATTCTGAAGGATATGCCCATGGACTTGCGTCACCTGCGCTACTTCCTCGCCGTCGCCGAGGAAGGCCATTTCGGCCGCGCCGCCCAGCGCCTGCACATCGTGCAGTCGGCGCTGAGCATGCAGATACGCGCCCTGGAAGAGGAACTCGGCGGCCCGCTGTTCGTGCGCACCAGCCGCCGGGTGGAACTGACCGAGGCCGGCCGGATGCTGCGTGGCGAGGCCGAACGCACCCTGGCCCAGGCTGAACACGCCCAGCGCACGGTGCAGCGGGCGCTGCGCGGGGAGGTGGGCACGGTGCGCATCGGCTTCGCCGGCAACGCCGTGTTCAGCGGCCGGCTGATGGCGGACGTGCGGGCCTTCCACGCCGTCTACCCGGAGGCCGAGGTGGTGCTGCGCGAACTGGCGCCGCACCTGCAGGTCGAGGCGATCCAGGCCGGCCAGCTGGACATCGGCTACGCCCCCAGCCACGGCGGGCAGATCGTCGACGACTCGCTGTGCTTCGAGCGCATCGGCACCTGGCCGCTGCTGGTGGCCATGCCCGACAGCCATCCGCTGGTCGATGCCCAGCCGCTGCAGGTGTCGATGCTCGGCGCGGAACCGCTGATCGTCTATGCCGCCCACGGCGCCGACGAGAACATGCTCGGCGGCCTGCGCCGGGCGCTGGGGCGCGAGCCCAAGGTGCACCGCACCAGCAGCACCCTCAGCGTGCTGGCGCTGGTGGCCGCCGGCATGGGCGTGGCGCTGGTGCCCGAGCCGCTGCTGCAGGTGCACATCCCGGGGGTGGCCTACCGCCGGCTCGGCGGCATGGAACCGCAGGCCGACCTGCTGCTGGTCAGCCGCAACGAGGAAACCGGCGGCGCCGTGCGCGCCTTCCTGGGCATCGCCCGCACTGCGATGGCTGGCGGGTAGGCTCTGGCAAACGCTGCCGCAGCCGCTACGGTAGCTTCCCGGTGGGATCCTTCATCAGCTTCGCGATGGAACGATAGCCGAAGGGGCCCGGCCCTGGACTATCCTGCTTTTGTCAGGTCAATTGTGCTTGAAACCGGGAAGCCCGTTCGCTGCACGCCACTCTTTCACTGTACGTGTTACGCCTTCGGGGGAATTGTCCGCCCCAGGTTCAGGGTAGTAGATGAGGTCTGAGCCGTCGGGGTGTTCGCTCACCTTTTCAAAGTGAAGAAGCAAAGCATCAGCACGCTCGTCTGTATCCGCAGTGTCCTCTTTGTATAGCTCCCTTAACAGTTGGATAAACTCGGCTTCGGTGTAATCGGAGAATCTGTCTTTCATAAGGCTATTCATGAGCTATTTACCACCTCGGTGCAAATCAACATGGTTTCTCGGAGTGTTGATCCGGAGGTTGTCGACGTCGTAAACACCGCCACCTTCGGATACTTTGTCCAAGTGATGCAACTCAAAGGAGCGCCTACCACCAACCCTATCTTTCTTATGGACACGAGGAGCCTTACCAACTGTCATGCGCGTAGTGTTCTGCGGAACGAATTGCGCCGTTAGTACAGGATCGTTAGACACGGCTTTCCAGAAAGCCCTCCTGAAGGAGTCGAAGCTATTGAAGCTCATGCCTCGTAACTCATTCGCAACACTTGTTGGAATGGGGACACCAACATCCTCACCAGCTCCAGCCAGCCAGATTCCGAAAACATCCTCACCTACCCCAGTGACAACCCCCGGATCATGCCGGGCATTCATCACGATGTAGAGCGGCGCAATCCCGGACCCCATCGGGAACACCAGGATGAAATCCCGATACTCTGGCGGGTAGATCGGGTTGACGATGAGGTTGTCGGCCTGCTCCACGGGCGGGTAAATCGTGATCTGCGGCGTTTGGGGCGCAGCCTCCAGGGCGGGGATGCCCAGCGTGTCGGATGGATCGACGGCAGGTGTCCAGATCAGCTCTACACCACCCCCGAAGTCGGCCACCATCTGACTTCCGGCCTTGGAGAACTGGACAACCGGAATGGTTTCCCAATCGCTGCGTAGCTGCGTGTTGTAGCCGTAGCCCTTCAGGGGGCCGTCTGGCTGCTGTTCGACACGAATTCGAACTCGGGTTCGCCCCTGCTTCATCGTGCGAAGCTGCTCTTCCGTATAGAGAGCGCTATCGCCCAGGCTGGACGGCCAGAGCATCGCCACAACACCAAGGAGTGAGCCGCCAACCACCCCGCCAGTGAGAATGCCGCCGCCAACTACACGGCTACCAGTCCCGACAGCTACACGCCCTCCGCTGGCCACTGCACCACCCGCGGATGCGACCTCGCAGAACCCGCCACAGGACTCCCCAGCGCCTGAAGGCGCAAGTCCACGCAGTGCCAAGGAGCCGAAACCGGCAGGAACATTTCCGCTGATCCTCTGGAGCTGTACTTTGCCGCTGTCGTCCACCTCACGGCCGCCCAATAGCACCAAGTTGCCGTAATCGCTCACGTCATCGACCGGGAATGTGCCTGACGACGTGTTGTAGTCGATCACCGAGTCGGGCAGCTTGCTGCACTTGGTAAATACACACGCAGTGCGCAAGAGCTTGTCTGTCGCCATTTGGGGATTAATGAGTTTCGTTGTGGCAGTAGGGGATGCGGGGGAAGCAGGGCTTGCAGAATGGCTTGTAGATCTACGAGTAGCTGCCGCGTTACCTTGGCGAGATTGATAGGTTGCCGTAAACAGCGACGGGATCAGGCGAGCCTTACACGGGCAGCCGCTGAAGCTGTCTAACGTACCGGCAACAACCCTGCCGTGGCTGTTGATATACGAAATTCCGCCAATGATTTTGTAGACTTTGCCGTCCTTGCCGCAGGACACCCGGTCTCCTTCCCGCGCATGCGCAATGCCGAACATCATGACGCGGGAGTCGGCTTCCAGCACCGTTCCGCCACATGTCGTTTTGTCGCCTAACCGAATGAAATGACCAACTGCCATGCCCGCTCCTTGGTTACAAGAATTGAGGGGCAAGCGTATTCACACATCGCTACCTGCTGTATGTGGGATGAGTCCGAAATTGATCAAGAAAGCATCTAAAAGGCAGCTTTAAGGGAGTCCTGAGGCAGTTGTACCTGACATAGGCGCACTTTCTGTTCTGGGGCCCTTGGTCCCCCAAACTCTTCTGACTCCTGTCCCGGGGTCAGAATCATCAGCGCGGTGGATCACACTCGCCGCAATAGGGTGCCGGTATCACTGGAATACATAGCCTTGCCCGTGGAGCACTTCGCCCGCTTCGCCGGCGGCCACTTCCCGCGTCCTGCGAGCACAGTCGGCGCGCGCTCGGCTGCCCGCTAGCCGGGCGTACTTCCCGAACTGACGCACCTTGCCGGCGCCCGGATGGTGCGGGCGCCGGCGCAAGGCGCCTCAACCCTTCAACGCCTCATGGGCCAGCACGCTGCGGGTGGTGGTCTCGTAGTGCTGCGCCAGCAGCGCGCAGGCCTTGTCCACGTCGCGCGCCAGGGCGGCGTCGAGCAGTTCGCGGTGTTCGCCGGGGACGTCGCGGCTGGCGCTGTCGTTGTAGTGCACCGAGAGCATGCGGTAGCGCGCGGTCTGGTCGCGCAGCATGTGCGACAGGCGCCGCAGCCAGGGCGAGCGGCAGTTGGCGATCAGCGCCTCGTGGAAGGCCTCGTGGGCGTTCTCCCATTCCGGCTTCATCAGCCGTTCCGGGCCTTCGACGATGGGCAGGCGGTCCAGGCGGTGGTGGGCGGCGATCAGCCGGCTTTCCCACTCCAGGTCGCCATTGCGGATGGACTCGGCCAGGGCCTGGCATTCGATGAGCAGGCGGGTGTGGGTGATGTCGCGGATTTCCTCCGCGGAGATGCGCCCGACGCTGAAACCCTTCTGGTCCTCGGCGCTGACGAAACCGCTGGCGGCCAGGCGCGACAGCGCCTCGCGCAGGGGGATGACGCCGGCGTCGTAGTGCTCGGCCAGCTCCTTCAGGCGCAGGCGGCTGCCCGGCGCCAGGCGGCCGTTGATGATGTCTTCGCGGACCCTGGCCTCCAGTTGCGAGGCCATGGTGCGCTTTTCCGAGACTTCGGGCTGCTGCGCCCAGCGTTCGGCTCGGTTCATGGGCTTTACCACGGGTGATGACGGATGAGGCAGATGATACACATGGCGGCCTTTTATCGATAATTCTGAAAAAATATATTTTATCGTTGACGGCATATTTTCCTCGGATTAGCTTAGGGCCCATACCGCACTGCCTGGCGGTCGTCACGAACCACAACAAGAGGTCAGCTCCATGCGCTACGTTCGCTTCACTCACCAAGGCCGCCCGGTACTGGGCGTGCGTACTGCCGAAGGCGTCCGGGTCCTCGGCGAGGAAACCCTGGAGTCGCTGCTGGAGCGCGGCGTGGACCTGGCCACCTACGGCGCCGAGGCGCAGGGGCCGCTGGTGCAGATCGGCGAGCAGGACTACCTGCCGCTGATGAAGAAGCCCGGCAAGATCGTCTGCGTTGGCCTGAACTACGCCGACCACACCAAGGAATCGCCCTACGCCCAGCCGGACTACCCGACGCTGTTCCCGCGCTTCAACAGCAGCCTGATCGCCCACAACCAGCCGCTGGTGCGCCCGCGCATCTCCGACACCCTGGACTACGAGGGCGAGATGGCCGTGGTGCTCAAGAGCGGCGGCCGGCACATTGCCAAGGAGCAGGCGCTGCAGCACGTGGCCGGCTACGCGCTGTTCAACGAGGGCTCGGTGCGCGAGTACCAGTTCAAGTCGCCGCAGTGGACCGTGGGCAAGAACTTCGACGACACCGGCGCCTTCGGCCCGGACCTGGTGACCGCCGACGAACTGCCGCCCGGCGGCAAGGGCCTGCTGCTGCAGACCCGCGTCAACGGCAAGGTGGTGCAATCGGCCAACACCGAGGACATGCTGTTCGACGTGGCCACCATCATTTCCACCCTCAGCGAGGCGGTGACCCTCGAAGCGGGCGACGTGATCGTCAGCGGCACCCCGGCCGGCGTCGGCTTCGGCATGGACCCGAAGGTCTACCTGAAGGCCGGCGACGTGGTGGAAGTGTCCATCGAAGGCATCGGCACCCTGGTCAACCCGGTGGTGGACGAAGCCTGACCCCGGGCATTCCCGGCCAGATCGAAGCCTCCCGCTCCGAGGCTTCGACGACAAGAACAACAAACGGAGGCGATCATGACTGTCACTCCCCGCAGTGTGCATTCGATCGATCATTACGCGCTGTTCGTGCCCTCGCTGGCCGAGGCGCGGACCTTCTTCGCCAGCTTCGGCCTGGAAGTCGGCGAAACCGCGGATGCCCTGGAACTGCGCGCCGCCGACGGCCACCTCTGGGCGCGGATGCTGCAGGGCCCGCGCAAGAGCCTGGCCTACCTGAGCTTCAACTGCTTCGCCGAGGACTACGACGCCCTGCGCCAGCAGGCCGAGGTCGCCGGCGCGCGCTTCGAGGCCGGCGACGGCGAGGGCTTCTGGTTCCGCGACCCCGATGGCAACCTGCTGCAGGTCAGGGTCGGCGCCAAGCACATGCCCGACAGCAAGCGCGCCGCGGCGCCGGCACGGCCCGCCGTGCGCGGCGTCGGCACCCGCGACGAAGTGGCCCGGGTGCGCCCGCGGCGGCTGTCCCACGTGCTGCTGTTCAGCCCCGACGTGCCCCAGGCCGTCACCTTCTACGAGCGGGCCCTGGGCCTGCGGCTGTCCGACCATTCCCAGGACATCATCGCCTTCACCCACGCCCCGCACGGCTGCGACCATCACCTGGTGGCCTTCTGCAAGAGCGGCGCCAAGGGCTTCCACCACGCCGCCTGGGAAGTCGACGGCGTCGACGAGGTCGGCAACGGCGCCGAGCAGATGGCCAACGCCGGCTACCGCGAGGGCTGGGGCACCGGGCGACACTGCCTGGGCTCCAACTACTTCCACTACGTCCGCGACCCCTGGGGCTCGTTCTGCGAGTACTCGGCGGACATGGACTTCATCGACGCCGGCAGCCAGTGGCCGGCCGGCGACTTCCCGCCCGAGAACTCGCTGTACCTCTGGGGCCCCAGCGTCCCCGAGTACTTCGTCGTCAACACCGAGACGGACAGCGCGCCGGCCAAAAGCTAGCGCCCCCAGCGACGCAGGCCGCTCCCCGGTCCCTAGCACTTTCCTGCCGCGCAGGGAGGCGGGGAGCGGCTTGCCCAAAACCCACCCGGTTTCAGGTCAGCACAGATGAACGAAAACAAGATCCATGACGTAGCCATCGTCGGCTACGGCCCGGTCGGCCAGACCCTCGCCATCCTCCTCGGCAAGATGGGCTACAGCGTCGCCGTGTACGAGCGCTGGCAGTCCCTCTACCCGCTGCCGCGCGCGGTGTTCCACGACCACGAGATCCGCCGCGTATTCCGCATGATGGGCCTGGAAGAGGAGCTGCAGGAGATTTCCCAGCCCTCGGCCTGCTACCAGTGGTTCAACGCCGACTGGAAGGTGCTGGTGGAAATCGACTGGTCGGCCGAGTCGATCAGCGACGGCCCCTTCGGCTACCTGTTCAACCAGCCGGGCCTGGAGGCCATCCTCGACCGCCGGGCCAAGGCCATCGCCAACGTCGAGGTCCACCAGGGCTGGGAAGTGCTGGGGCTGAGCCAGGACGCGCAGGGTTGCGAGCTGCGCATGCAACGCACCCAGCGCGGCGACGCGGCGCAGGCCACCGAGCAGCGCACCGTGCGCGCCCGCTACGTGATCGGCGCCGACGGCGCCAACAGCGCGGTGCGCCGCGAGTGCGGCATCGACTGGCAGGACCTGGGCTTCCAGGAAGACTGGCTGGTGGTCGACCTGCAGCCCAAGCCCGGCGTCGAGCTGGACGTGCCGGACATCGGCCAGTGGTGCAACCCAGCGCGGCCGACCACCATGGTCCCCGGCGGCCCCGGCTACCGCCGCTGGGAATTCATGCGCCTGCCCCACGAGAGCATCGAGGACCTGCAGAGCACCGAGAAGGTCTGGGAGCTGCTGGCGCCCTGGGTCACCCCGGACACCGCCAGCCTGGTGCGCCACGCCGTCTACCAGTTCCGCTCGCGCATCGCCCAGACCTGGCGCCACGGCCGCGTGCTGCTGGCCGGCGACGCCGCGCACCTGATGCCGCCGTTCATGGGCCAGGGCATGTGCTCGGGCATCCGCGATGCCTGGAACCTGTCCTGGCGCCTGGACCTGATCTTCCGCGGCATCTGCTCGGAGCAGCTGCTGGACAGCTACACCCTGGAGCGCAAGCCGCAGATCCGCGCGGTGATCGACGCCTCGGTGGAAATGGGCAAGGTGGTCTGCGTGGCCGACCCGCAGAAGGCCGCCGAGCGCGATACCGCCTTCCTGTCCGGCCAGGTGCCGCCGCTGCCGCCGTTCCCCGGCCTGGTCGACGGCGTGGTGCACAAGGACGAACGCAACGGCCGCGCCCTGGGTCCGGCCGGCTGCCTGGGCGTACACGGCGAGATCGAGCGCGACGAGCGCCGCCAGCGCTACGACGACGCCTTCGGCCGCGGCTTCCACCTGGTGAGCATCGGCGACGACCCGCTGGCCGGGCTGGACGAGGCGCACAAGGCGCTGCTCGCACAGCTGGAAGTGAAGGCCGTGCGCCTGAGCGAGGACGGCGCGCCAGGCACCTGCCGCGACCTGTCCGGCAAGTACCACCAGTTCCTCCGCGCCGCCGGGCTGCAGGCGGTGCTGGTGCGCCCGGACTTCTACATCTACGGCGGCATCGGCCACGCCAGCGAACTGCCGCAACTGCTCGACGCGCTGCGCCGCGACCTGGCGCTGCAGCAGGGCCAGGGCGGCGCGCTGCGCGAGGCGTGGCGGCCGCTCGCCGCCCAGGTCTAGGTCCCTTCGGCCGCGGGGCACTCCCCGCGGCACCCCTCTGAAAACAACAACAAGAGACAGAAGCATGCTCAACATCAAGGTGAAAACGCTTGGTGCGGTCCTGGCCGCCCTGGCGATCGTCGAATGCCATGCCGCCGAGGCGCCGGCGCCGGGGGAGGGCAGCCTGTTCAAGGGGCTCTTCGGCGACAGCCTGGAGCGCGACTACGGCATTACGGTTTCCGGCCTGCTGGACATCGCCTACGCGCGCAACAACCGCTCCACCCACGACGAACGCGAGGACGGCCTGAGCAACCTGCCGCTCACCGGCATGTCCGACGAGGGCCTGGAGTGGGGCAGCCTGCACCTGTTCGTCGACAAGGCGCTCAAGGGCACCTTCGTGCCGCGCATCACCCCGTTGCCGGGGCCCAAGCCGGAGGACTTCGCCTTCGGTTTCACCTTCGAGGCCAACTACGGGCGCAACGCCCAGTTCGCCCGGACCTTCGGCTGGGACATGCACTGGAACATGAACGAGGACGACGCCGCCAAGGCGCAGAAGGACAAGGACCGCTTCCTCGCCATCCCCAACATCGCCGCCACCGCCTACGTGCCCTACGGCCCGGGCTTCAACTTCATGGCCGGGGTGTTCGGCCCGGCAATGGGCTACGAGATCCCGCCGAACATCCGCCAGGCGCGCAACCCCTTCGCCAGCAAGACCTACGCCTTCGTCAGCGAGCCGGGCACCGTCTCCGGGGTGCTGGTCGGCACCCGCCTGCTCAACGACGACAGCGGCATCCTCGGCCTGGAGCTGGGCGTGGTGCAGGGCTGGAACAACCTGCGCGACAACAACGACGGCAAGTCGCTGATGGGCGCCCTGCGCTGGCGCGCGCCGGACATGAACACCTGGCTCGACTACGAGTTCATCGTCGGCGACGAGCAGAACGACAGCGCCTCCGATGTGCAGGCGCCGACCGCGCGGCTGGTCGCCGACAGCGGCCAGCTCAAGCAGCAGCACTCGCTCAACGGCTGGCACAGGTTCGACGAGCGCTGGTCCATGGGCGCCGAGCTGGTCTACGGCCACCAGGCCGGCGACGGCAAGGCCTCCACCGTGGACGTGGTGAACGGCCCCGGCTTCGACGGCGCCCGCTGGTGGGGCGCCAACGCGGTGGTCACCTACCAGTACCGCCCGGACCTGTCCTTCTCCCTGCGCGGCGAGCATTTCAGCGACCCGGACGGCTTCATCCTGTTCCCCACCAGCACCGCCCGCGGCGACTACAACGCCCTCACCACCGGCCTGCGCTGGGACGTGACCGGCAACCTCTCGCTGCGCCCGGAAGTCCGCTACGACTGGTTCGACCCCCGCGACCACGACCGCCCCTACGGCAACGGCCGCGACCGCTCGCAACTCTCTACCATGGTCGAAGCGCTGTTCTACTTCTGACCGCCCGCCAACGTCCCGAGTACCCATGCCATGCACAACAACGACAACAAGTGGAATGCGCGCTACGAATACACGGCCGTGGCCATGCTCGCCCTGGGCTTCGGCCTGGTCGGCCTGGACCGCTTCATCATCCTGCCGCTGTTCCCGGTTATGATGAGCGAGCTGCACCTGGACTATCAGGACCTGGGCAACATCTCGGCGGTCCTCGCCATCGCCTGGGGGATTTCCTCGATCTTCATGGGCCGCCTGTCCGACCGCATCGGCCGGCGCAAGGTGCTGATCCCCGCGGTGCTGCTGTTCTCCCTGCTGGCCGGGCTGTCCGGGCTGGCCAACGGCGTCGCCGCGCTGCTGCTGATCCGCGCGGTGATGGGCGTCTCCGAGGGCGCCTTCACGCCCACCGCCATCGCCGCCACCGCGGAGTCCTCGCACCCGTCGCGGCGCGGGCTGAACATCGGCATCCAGCAGGCCTTCTTCCCGATCCTCGGCCTGGGCCTGGCGCCGATCCTCGCAACCCAGCTGCTGCTGGTGCTGCCGTCCTGGCGCTGGGTGTTCGTGGTGGTGTCGCTGCCCGGCTTCCTGCTCGCCTGGTTCATGTACCGCCGCCTGCGCGAGACCCGCGCGCCGGCGGCCGCCGAGGCGCCCCAGGAGCAGGGCCGCTGGCTGGACGCGCTGCGCTACCGCAACGTGCCGCTGAACATCCTCGGCATGTTCTGCATGCTCACCAGCCTGTTCGTGCTCAGCGTGATGATGCCCAACTACCTCACCGACTACCTGCACCTGGGCGTGCAGCAGATGGGCTTCGTCATGTCCGCCATCGGCCTGGGCGGCTTCATCGGCCAGCTGGTGCTGCCGGGGCTTTCCGACCGCCTGGGACGCAAGCCGGTGGTGCTGGGCAGCTTCGTCGCCACCGGTGCCTGCATCTGGCTGCTGATGCACACCGGGGCCGAGCCGCTGACGCTGTTCGCGCTGCTGTTCCTCACCACCTTCTTCAACTTCAGCATGATCTGCATGACCGTCGGCCCGCTCACCGGCGAGTCGGTGCCGCTGCCCCTGGTGTCCACCGCCACCGGGCTGGTGGTGGGCATCGGCGAGGTGTTCGGCGGCGGCGTGGCGCCGGCCCTGGCCGGCTACATCGCCCAGCACCACGGCATCCAGTACACCCTCTACCTGGCCCTGGGCGGCGTGGCGCTCGGCCTTGCCGCCGCCAGCCTGCTGCGCGAGACCGCGCCGCTGCGGCGCAAGGCGCCGGTCGGGCAGGCCGGAGACGTGGCCTGAAGCCGCTGGCCGTTACCGCCGACAGGATGTCGGCAGGGCGGAGCCGGGCCGGCCGTCCCGGCTTCGTCCGCGTCATGCGCGGGATGCGCATGCCATCGCCGGCGCCACCCGCGCCGGCCGATGTTCCTTCCCTCGCGCAGGGCCTGGGCGGCGCCGGTCACGAGCCGGCGCCGCCCGGTGCCACCTGATGTAGTATCGGCATTCCCACGCCCGCGACGACGAATCCTTCATGATCGACATCCACAACGTCACCGCCTTCCAGCAGCAGACCCGCGTGCTCGACGGCTTTTCCCTGCACATCGGCGATGGCGAGAAGGTCGCCATCCTCGGCCCCAACGGCGCCGGCAAGAGCACCCTGCTCAAGCTGATCAGCCGCGAGCTGTACCCGGTGGAGCGCGAGGGCAGCCACCTGCGGCTGTTCGGCAGCGACACCGTCAACCTCTGGGACCTGCGCAGCCGCGTCGGCTTCATCTCCCAGGACCTGCAGGACGATTACACGCCCTACACCCAGGCCCTGGACGTAGTGGTCTCCGGCTTCTTCGGCTCGATCGGCGCCCACGGCCACCTGCAGCCCAGCGACGAGCAACTGGAGCAGGCCCGCGCGCTGCTGGCGGTGGTGGAGATGGCCGGCCACGAGCGGACCATGTTCCAGCGCCTGTCCACCGGGCAGAAGCGCCGCCTGCTGCTGGCCCGCGCGCTGGTCCACCGGCCGCGCGCGCTGATCCTCGACGAGCCGGCCAACGGTCTGGACATGGGTGCCAGCCTGGGCATGCTCAAGCTGCTGCGGCGCTTCTGCGGCGAGGCGCACGCCATGATCATCACCACCCACCACATCGACGAGGTCATCCCCGAGATCGAGCGCGTGGTGCTGCTGGACAAGGGCCGCATCGTCGCCGACGGGCCCAAGGCCGAGGTGCTGACCAGCGCCCGGCTGTCCGACCTCTACCAGACCGAGCTGCGCATCGACGAGCAGGGCGGCTGGTACCGCTGCTGGCACGCCTGAAGCCGGCATCCCGATTCCCCTGACCCACCGGAGTAGAAACCCATGAAAGCCGCCATCGTCCATGCCTTCGACCAGCCGCCGCGCTACGGCGAGTTCGAGGCGCCGCCAGCCGCCGCCGGCGAGGTGCTGGTGCGCGTGCGCGCCGCCGCCCTCAGCCAACTGGTGCGCGCCCAGGCCAGCGGCAAGCACTACAGCAGCCCCCGGAGCCTGCCGGCGGTGCCCGGCGTCGACGGCGTGGGCCTGCTGGAAGACGGCACCCGCGTGTACTTCGCCTTCCCCCGCGCGCCCCACGGCGCCATGGCCGAGACCGTGGCGGTGGACGCGCGCTACTGCGTGGCGGTGCCCGACGGCATCGACGACATCACCGCCGCGGCCATCGCCAACCCCGGCATGTCGTCCTGGGCGGCGCTGCAGGAACGAGCGCACTTCAAGCCCGGCGAAAGCGTGCTGGTCAACGGCGCCGCCGGCACCTCCGGGCGCCTGGCCATCCAGGTGGCCAGGCACCTGGGCGCCTCGCGGGTGATCGCCACCGCGCGCAACCCGGCGGTGGAGGCGGAGCTGCGCGCCCTGGGCGCGGACCAGTTCATCCGCCTGGACCAGCCGGCCGAGCAGCTGACCGCCGAGCTGCGCGAGGAAATCCAGGGCCGCGGCATCGACGTGGTGCTGGACTACCTGTGGGGCCCGCCGGCGGCCTGCATCCTCGACGCCGCGGCCAGCCACGGCAGCGGCGAGGCCTCGCCGCGCCTGCGCTTCGTCAACATCGGCTCGCTCGCCGGGGCGAGCCTGCCGCTGAACGCCGGCGCGCTGCGCAGCTCCGGCCTGGAACTGCTCGGCAGCGGCCTGGGCAGCGTGTCCAACGAAGGCCTGGTGCAGGTGATCGGCCAGTTGCTGCGGGCCATCGAGCCGGCCGGGCTGAAGGTGGACGCCGAGGCGGTGCCGCTGAGCGAGGTCGAGTCGGCCTGGCAGCGCAGCGCCGCCGAGCGCATCGTCTTCACCCTGTGATCGGCTAGCCGCGGGGGAGGCATACCATGCTTCCCGGTAACCTGTAGGAGCCGGCCCTGCCCGCGATTTCGCGCGCAGGGCGCGCTCCTACATTGGAATGGCGAGGGTGGGCAGTGTAGGAGCGGATCTCATCCGCGAATCGCGCCGGGACGACCGGCTATCGCGGACAAGGTCCGCTCCTACGCCCGTGCTTCCTGGAACCGTAGGGGCGGACTCCGTCCGCGATTCGGGCTTCCGGAAGCGTAGGGCGAATAACCGTTCGCGGTTATCCGCCGATACACCGAGGCCATGGCCGTGTGCCCAGGCCAACCCTGGAGCGTCGTAGGATGGCGTTGAGCGAAGCGATACCCATCGCCACGGCCGCATGGGTTTCGCCAAGGCTCAACCCATCCTACGAAAAGCGCCTCGGCGCAGCCGGCAAGACAGCTGCTCCTGCGACGGAGCCTCCCGGGAGCGTAGGGCGAATAACCGTTCGCGGTTATCCGCCGATACGCCGAGGCCATGGCCGTGTGCCCAGGCCAACCCTGGAGCGTCGTAGGATGGCGTTGAGCGAAGCGATACCCATCGCCACGACCGCATGGGTTTCGCCAAGGCTCAACCCATCCTACGAAAAGCGTTTCGGCGTAGTCGGCAAGACTGTGATCAGCGCTTCCCATCGGCAGGCACGTACACCACCCCGGCCATCAGCCGGGCGATCGCCAAGGTCGACCAGTACGACAACCGCGGCGAGCTGCGACGGGTTTGACCTCTTGCACTTTTTAAGGTAATCACCTTAGGCGTGGGGCTCGTTGCGCCGCCCGCCGTGCCTTTGCGCATGGCCTGGGTGCGCAGCGGCGCCGTATGGCGAACGATCCTGAGGAGGATGCCGCGTTGTCGAAACTGGCCAGCTATTACAACAACAAGATCGCCGTGGTCACCGGTGCCGGCTCGGGTATCGGCCGGGCCATTGCCCAGCGCCTGGGCGCGCTGGGCGCCCGGGTGTACTGCACCGACGTCGATGGCGCGGCGGCGCAGCGCGTCGCCGAGGGGTTGCCCAATGCCGCCGGCGAGGCGCTGGACGTCACCGACGCCGCGGCGCTGGCGGCCTTCGCCGAGCGCGTGTATGCCCGCGAGGGCAGGGTGGACCTGCTGTTCAACAATGCCGGCGTCGGCCATGCCGGGCGGGTGGAGGACACCGAGCTGGCCGACTGGCGCTGGGTCTTCGAGGTCAACCTGATGGGCGTGGTGCACGGCATCCACGCCTTCCTGCCGCGCATGCTGGCGCAGCCCGGGCGCGGGCACATCGTCAACACCGCCTCCGGCGCCGGGTTGATCCCGATGCCGCGCACCGCGCCCTACTGCGCCTCCAAGCACGCGGTGGTCGGGCTGTCGCAGTCGCTGGCGGCGGAACTGGCCGGGCGCAACGTCGACGTCACCATCCTCTGCCCGGGCACCATCGACACCGCCATCATCCGCAACACCCGCATGCGCGGGGCCGGCGCCGAGCAGCGGCAGTCGCGGGCCGTCGAGTACTACGCGCGGCGCGGCGTGTCGCCCGACCGGGTGGCGGCGGACGTGCTCACGGACATCAGCAAGGGGCGGCTGTTCTGCGTCACCCCGCGCAGCGAGGTGGGCGTCGGCTGGCTGCTGCAGCGCCTGTCGCCGCGGCTGATGCAGCGGATCATGCGGGCGCGCATGGACAAGGTGGAGGCGACGGACTGAGACGCCGGGCGCGGGGCCGGCGAGCGGCCCCGCGCGTCACTCGGCCTGCTCGCCGGCGGCCGCGCGGACGTCGCGCGAGCGCACCAGGTAGGGCTCGAACAGCGCCGCCATCTGGTTGTAGCCCCAGTTCAGGTGCTTGCGGGTGACGCGCACGATGCCGTGCCGCGAGTGCAGGTATTCGATCCAGTAGGTGGAGACGATCCAGGCGTTCTCCAGCAGCGCCTCCACCTGTTCCTCGCGCAGGTTCATGCGCCCGCTGCCGATCATCGCCAGCAGCTTGGCGCGGCCGTGGGCCTGGACCTCGTCGGAGAGCGTCTGCAGGCGCGGGCGCAGGCTGGGGTCGAGGGCGAACAGGGTCATGCTGTCGCGGTAGAAGAAGCGCCATTCCCACATCAGCTGGAACCACAGGTGCAGGTCGTCCTGCTGCGAGGCCACGCGCAGCTGCTCGGCGGCGAACTGCTCGAACAGCTCGCTGACGATGTCGGCCTTCTTCTTGAAGTAGTAGTACAGGTTGCCCTCGTTGATGCCCACCGCCTCGGCGATGGCCGCGGTGGTCACGGCGGCCACGCCGCTGGTGTTGAACAGCTTGCGGCACGTGACCAGGATGCGCTCCCGGGTGTTCTGGCGCTTCATGGGCTTCACCTGTTCGGCGGTTGACATTGTAAGGTGTTCACCTTAGATTCGGTTTTAAGGTGCCTACCTTAAAGCAGGCGCCGGAGTTTTTGCATCTTAGCGACGCTTCACCGCATAAAAAAGCATCCCCCGGCGGCGCCAGGGGTACGACAACAGCGTGGAGATCCAGATGTCGGTCGAGCATTTCGATGTACTGGTGGTGGGCGCCGGGCTGTCCGGCATAGGCGCCGGCTACCACCTGAAGACGCGTTGCCCGGAGCGCAGCCTGGCGATCCTGGAGGCGCGCGAATCCATCGGCGGCACCTGGGACCTGTTCCGCTACCCCGGCGTGCGCTCGGACTCGGACATGTTCACCCTGGGCTATGCCTTCCGCCCCTGGAAGGCCGGCAAGGCCATCGCCGACGGCGCCAGCATCCTCGAATACATCCGCGACACCGCGCGGGAGTTCGGCATCGACCGGCACATCCGCTTCGGCCACCGCATCGTCTCGGCGGCCTGGTCGTCGCAGCATGCGCTGTGGCAGCTGCAGGTCGAGGTGGGCGGCCAGCTGCGCGGCTTCACCTGCAACTTCCTCTACCTGTGCAGCGGCTACTACCGCTACGACGCCGGCCACCTGCCGGCGTTCCCCGGCATCGAGCGCTTCAAGGGGCGCCTGGTGCACCCCCAGCAATGGCCGCAGGACCTCGACTACCAGGGCAAGCGCATCGTGGTGGTGGGCAGCGGCGCCACCGCCGTGACCCTGGTGCCGAGCCTGGCCGGCGAGGCGGCTCACGTCACCATGCTGCAGCGCTCGCCTTCCTACGTACTGTCGCTGCCGGACGCCGACGCGCTGGCCGATGTTCTGCGCAAGCTGCTGCCGGAGAAGCTGGCGCACCGGCTAGTGCGCGCCAAGAACGTGCTGCTGAGCATGTTCCTCTACCGCCTCTGCCGGCACCGCCCGGAACTGGCCAAGCGCCTGATCCGCAGCGGCATGCGCCGCTACCTGGGCGAGGGCTTTCCCCTCGACCCGCACTTCGCACCCAGCTACCAGCCCTGGGACCAGCGCCTGTGCCTGGTGCCCAACGGCGACCTGTTCCGCGCCCTGCGCAAGGGCAGCGCCTCCATCGTCACCGACCGCATCGAGGGTTTCAGCGAGCACGGCGTGCGCCTGGCCTCGGGCCAGGAGCTGGCGGCGGACATCCTGGTGGCCGCCACCGGCCTGGAGTTGGTGCCTTGCGGCGGCATCCGCTTCGAGGTCGACGGGCGCCCGGTCGCGGTGGGCGACACCTACAGCTACAAGGGCCTGATGATGTCCGGGCTGCCCAACGCGGCGGTCTGCGTCGGCTACACCCACCTGTCCTGGACGCTGCGCGCGGACCTCGCCTCCCTCTACGTCTGCCGCCTGCTGCGCTACATGGCGCGCAAGGGCTACAGCCACTGCGTAGCCCAGGCGGACGACCCGCGGATGCCCGCCGCGCCGCTGCTGGACCTGCAGTCCGGCTACATCCTGCGCGCCGCGCCGCTGTTCCCCAAGCAGGGCCCGGGCGCGCCCTGGCGGCAGAAGCAGAGCTACCTGGGCGACCTGCTGGACATGCGTTTCGGTCGCCTGGCCCAGCGCAACCTGAAGTTCCACCGCGCCACGCCGGCCGGGGAGGCCCTGCAACCCGGCACCTGAGCCGCGCCGCTGCAGCTTCCCGTGACGATGACCAGGGCCGGCGCCACAGCCGGGCCCGCTACCAGACTGCGAAGGAACGACCATGGCCTTTATCGAACGTGAAACCCCCGGCGCCGGCGACGCGGCACAGATCGCCGAACTGCAGCGGCTGCTCGCCGCCCAGCGCCGCGCCTTCCTCGCCGAGCCGATGCCCAGCCTGGCCCAGCGCCTGGCGCTGCTCGGCACCCTGGCGAACATGCTGCTGGCCAACCGCACGCGCATCCAGGAGGCCATCGCCAGCGACTTCGGCAGCCACCCGCGGCAGTTCGCCGACCTGGTGGAATGCCTGGGCGTGGCGGGGCGCGCGCAGTACGCCGCCGAGCACCTGGTGAGCTGGATGAAGCCCCAGGCGCGGGCCCTGGACCCGGCCCTGTACGGCAGCGCCAACGCCTATGTGCAGCCGCAGCCCAAGGGCGTGATCGGCAACATGGCGCCGTGGAACTTCCCCTTCGACATCGGCCTGGGGCCGGTGGTGGAGATGCTCGCCGCCGGCAACCGGGTGATCGTCAAGCCTTCCGACCTGGCCCCGGCCTGCAGCGAACTGCTGCTGGAGATGCTCGCCAGCCACTTCGACGCCGAGCAGCTCACCGCCGTGGCCGGCGGCCTCGACCTGGCCCGGGCCTTCGCCGAACAGCCCTGGGACCACCTGATGTACACCGGCAGCACCGAGGTCGGCCGTCAGGTGGCGGTGGCCGCGGCGCACAACCTGGTGCCGGTGACCCTGGAGCTGGGCGGCAAGTGCCCGGCGATCATCGCCCCCGGCGGCCTGGACGAAGCCGCGGTGGAGCAGATCGTCGGCTGCAAGACCATCAAGAACGGGCAGATGTGCGTGACCGTGGACTACGTGCTGGTCCACGAGGATGACCGCGAGCGTTTCGTCCAGATGGTCGGCACCTTGCTGGACAGCCGCCTGCCGGGCTATGCCAGCCGCGCCGACACCACCGGCATCATCAACGCGCGGCACCTGCAGCGTCTGCTTGGCTACCTCGACGACGCCCGCGCCAGGGGCGCCAGCCTGGTGCAGTTCGGCGGCGAGGCACAGCCGCAGGCGCGGCGCCTGCCCTTCACCCTGGCCCTGGACGTGGACGACGGCATGCAGCTGATGCAGCGGGAGATCTTCGGTCCGATCCTGCCGGTGCTGACCTACCGCGAGCTGGACCAGGCCATCGCCTACGTCAACGCCCACGAGCGGCCGCTGGGTATCTACGTGTTCTCGGCCCACCCGGCCAGCGCCCACCGGGTGCTCGGCCGCACCGTTTCCGGCGGCGCCTGCATCAACTGCGCGGCGCTGCAGGCCGCGGTGCCCAGCCTGCCGTTCGGCGGCATCGGCAAGAGCGGCAGCGGGCGCCACCACGGCCATGAAGGCTTCCTCGAATTCTCCAACCTGCGCTCGGTGGTCGAGCGCGGCCAAGACGACCTGGTACGCGCCATGTTCGCCCCCTACGGCGAACTGGCCGACGCCCTGATCGCCGCTGCCACCGGCGGTTGAGGGGAGGGGTTCGCGCCGGCCCGGCGGGCCGCGCGGCACATGCCAACCCCGCCGCGGCCGGGCCGCGGCGGACGTGGATCGAGTCATCCATCAAGGAGCGCCAAATGATAAGAACAATAAGGTTCGCCGGCTTCAGCCCGAAGGTACTGGCGGTGGTGGTGGGCGTCGGCGTCAGTGCCGAGGCCTCGGCGGTCAATTTCAACATCGGCGAGATCCAGGGGCAGTTCGACTCCTCGCTGTCCATCGGCGCCAGCTGGAGCACCCAGAGTCCCAAGCAGGACCTGATCGGCGCGGCCAACGGCGGCCACGGCTTCACCCAGACCAACGACGACGGCCGGCTGAACTTCAAGCAGGGCGAGACCTTCTCGAAGATCTTCAAGGGCATCCACGACCTGGAGCTGAAGTACGGCGACTTCGGCGTCTTCACCCGCGGCAAGTACTGGTACGACTTCGAGCTCAAGGACGAAAGCCGCCAGTGGAAGGACATCGACGACCACGGCCGCAAGGAGGGCGCCAAGTCCTCCGGCTTCCAGCTGCTCGACGCCTTCGGCTACTACAACTACAGCATCGCCGAGAAGCCCGGCAGCGTGCGCCTGGGCAAGCAGGTGGTGAGCTGGGGCGAGAGCACCTTCATCCTCAACTCGATCAACAGCATCAACCCCATCGACGTCGCCGCCTTCCGCCGCCCCGGCGCCGAGATCAAGGAAGGCCTGATCCCGGTGAACATGGCCTTCATCTCCCAGGGCCTGACCGACCAGCTGTCGATGGAAGCCTTCTACCAGCTGGAGTGGGACCAGACCGTCATCGACAACTGCGGCACCTTCTTCTCCACCACCGACGTGGCCGCCGACGGCTGCCGGAACAACTACAACATCCTCGACCCGGCCTCGGTCGCCGGCCTCAACGCGCCGGCGACCAAGGCCGTGCTCAACTCCCTGGGCGTCACCGTCACCCCCGAGGGCCTGATGGTGCCGCGCGGCGCCGACCGCGACGCGCGCGACTCCGGGCAGTGGGGCCTGGCCCTGCGCTGGCTGGGCGACAACACCGAGTACGGCGCCTACTTCATGAACTACCACAGCCGCACGCCCATCGTCAGCATGCAGAACGCCAACCGCGGCGACATCGGCAATGCCCTGCTGGCGCTTTCCAGCCCGGCCACCGCGGCGCTGGCCCAGCCGATCCTGCTCGGCCGCGGCAGCTACTTCCTCGAATACCCCGAGGACATCCGCCTGTACGGCCTGAGCTTCTCCACCACGCTGCCGACCGGCACCGCCTGGAGCGGCGAGATCAGCTACCGGCCGAACATGCCGCTGCAGACCAACACCACCGACCTCACCCCGTTGCTGGCCACCACCGTGGCCGGCGGCTTCGCCGGCGGCGGCGTGGCCGGCGCGCTGGGGGCGGCCGGGCAGGTCAGCCATGGCTACATCCGCAAGGAGGTCACCCAGGCGCAGACCACCTTCACCCAGTTCTTCGACCAGGTGATGGGCGCCGAGCGCCTGACCCTGGTGGGCGAGCTGGGCCTGACCTACGTTGGCGGCATGACCGACGAGGTCGGCGAGCGCTACGGCCGCGACGCCGTCTACGGCGTGCCGGAAAACCCGGCGGCGGCCAGCCGCTACGGCAGCCACGGCTTCTACACCTCGTCGTCCTGGGGCTACCGCGCGCGGGCCATCTGGGACTACCCCAACGTCATCGCCGGCATCAACCTCAAGCCCAACCTGGCCTGGTCCCACGACGTCGACGGCTACGGCCCGGTGTTCAACGAGGGCAGCAAGGCCGCCAGCATCGGCCTGGACGCCGACTACCAGAACACCTACACCGCCAGCCTTTCCTACACCAACTTCTTCGGCGGCGATTACAACACCATCAGCGACCGCGACTTCGTCGCGCTCAGCTTCGGCGTGAACTTCTGAGGAGGGAGCCTGCATGAACAAGCCCAAGATACAGTTGCACGGCATCGCCCTGGTCCTGAGCCTGCTGGCGGGCCACGCGCTGGCGGCGGCCACGCCGGACGAACTGGCCAAGCTCGGCACTTCGCTGACGCCGCTGGGCGCCGAGAAGGCCGGCAACGCCGACGGCAGCATCCCGGCCTGGACCGGCGGCCTCAAGCCCGACGCCGCGCCGGTGACCGCCAATGGCTTCCTCGGCGACCCCTACGCCGGCGAGCAGCCGCTGTTCACCATCACCGCGAAGAACCTCGAGCAGTACCGCGCGCGCCTGTCCGAGGGGCAGCTGGCGATGTTCCAGCGCTACCCGGACAGCTACCGCATGCCGGTGTACACCAGCCACCGTTCCAACGCGGTGCCCGAGGCGATCTACGCGGCGGCGAAGGTCAGCGCCCGGAAGACCCGCCTGATCCCCAGCGGCAACGGCCTGGAAGGCTTCACCGACAGCCGCTACTACGCCTTCCCCATCCCCCACGACGGCCTGGAAGTGGTGTGGAACCACATCACCCGCTACCGCGGCGGCAACCTGCGGCGCCTGTACGTGCAGGCCGCGCCGCAGGTCAACGGCAGCTACAGCCTGGTCAACTTCGAGGACGAGGTGGCCTTCCCCGACAAGATGCCCGACCTGCCGGCGGACACCGCCGCCAACGCGCTGCTGTACTTCAAGCAGCAGATCACCGCGCCGGCGCGCCTGGCCGGCAACGTGCTGCTGGTGCACGACTTCCTCGACCAGGTGAAGCAGCCGCGCATGGCCTGGATCTACAACGCCGGCCAGCGCCGCGTGCGCCGCGCCCCGCAGGTGGCCTACGACGGCCCCGGCACCGCCGCCGACGGCCTGCGCACCTCGGACAACTTCGACATGTACAACGGCGCGCCGGACCGCTACGACTGGAAGCTGATCGGCAAGAAGGAGCTGTACATCCCCTACAACAACTTCCGCCTGGCCGCGCCGACGGTGAAGTACGCCGACATCCTCAAGGCCGGCCACACCAACCCGGAGCTGGCGCGCTACGAGCTGCACCGCGTGTGGGTGGTGGAGGCGACGCTGAAGAGCGGCGAGCGCAACATCTACGCCAAGCGCCGCTTCTACCTCGACGAGGACAGCTGGCAGATCGCGATGTCCGACCTCTACGACGGCCGCGGCCAGCTGTGGCGGGTCGGCCGCGCCATGCTGATGCCCTACTACCAGCGCGAAGTGCCGGCCTACGCCTTCGAGGAACTCGACGACCTGATCGCCGGGCGTTACATCGTCACCGGCCTGAGCAACGAGGAGAAGACCTTCGTGCAGTTCGACCTCAAGGCCTCGCCGGCCGACTTCACCCCCTCGGCGCTGCGCAGCACCGGGGTGCGCTGAAACCCGGCCACCGCCCTGTGCGCGCAAGCGGGCAGGGCGGTGGCGCCTTGCTCGCCAGCGTGGCGTTCAGGCCTGGCCGGCGCCAAGCTCCGCCACTACCTGGGCGACGAAGCTGCGCAGCTTCGGCGGCATGCGCCGGTCGCTGGCGTACAGCAGGTGCACCGGCCGCGCCGGCATCTGCAGCTGGGGGAACAGCCGCACCAGGCTGCCCCGGCGCAGGTCTTCGGCGAGCATCGCCTCGGCGCCGAGGAGGATGCCCAGGCCGTCGCGCGCCGCGGCTCGCTGGGCGCGCGCGTCGTTGACCTGGAAGCGGCTGCCGCGGGAGAAGTACTGCAGGCTTTCGCTGTCGAGCATCAGCCAGTCGCTGGCCGCCGCAGGCGACTGGAAGGTGAAGCCCAGGCACTGGTGCCGGGCCAGCTCGGCCGGGGCATGTGGCGTGCCGTGCTCGGCCAGGTAGGCCGGCGAGGCGCAGGCCACCAGCCGGTAGGGCGCCAGCGGCCGGGCGACCAGGCTGGAGTCGCCCAGGGTGCCAATGCGGATGACCGCCTCGAAGCCGTCGTCGATCAGGTCCACCAGGCGGTCGTTGAGCGACAGTTCCACCTGCACCTCGGGGTGCGCGCGCAGGTAGCGGCCGAGCAGCGGCAGCAGGCAGTAGGTGCCGTAGGTCACCGGGGCGCTGATGCGCAGGCGCCCGCGCGGCACCGCGCTGTGGTTCAGGGCCAGGGCGTCGGCCGCTTCCGCCTCGGCCAGCACCAGCTTGCAGCGTTCGTAGTACTGCTGGCCGACCTCGGTGAGGCTCTGCCGGCGGGTGGTGCGGTTGAGCAGCTTGACGCCCAGGCGCTCCTCCAGTGCGCCGACGTGCTTGCCGACCATCTGCGAGGACATGCCCAGGGCCGCGCCGGCGGCGGAGAAGGAGCCGCTGTCGGCGGCCTTGACGAATACCGCCATGCTTTGCAGACGATCCATGCTTCACGACTCGCGATTCAAAACCAATGGTTTCGGCACTTGCAAATGGAGGCCGATTTTTCCGCCTCCAGGTTTCAAATAGCATCCTGGCTTCCGGGTTGGCTGGCAAGCGCCAGCCGCCCCCCACCGAGAATGGACAACGGGAGACAGGCGATGCGTATCGGAATCATCGGGGCGGGCTTCATCGGCCGCGCCCTGGCAGAACTGGGCGTGAAGAACGGCTACGAGGTGATGCTCAGCAACTCCCGTGGCCCGCACACATTGACCAGCACCATGATCGCCCTGGGCTGCCGGATCGGCAGCGTGGAGCAGGCCGCCAGCTTCGGCGACCTGTTGCTGCTGGCGATCCCCTTCGGCCGCTACCGCGAGCTGCCGGCCCAGGCCTTCGCCGGCAAGATCGTGCTGGACGCCAACAACTACTACCCGCAGCGCGACGGCCAGTTCGCCGAGCTGGACAGCCAGGCGACCACCACCAGCGAACTGCTGGCGCAGCACCTGCAAGGCGCCCGCGTGGTCAAGGCCTTCAACGCCATCCTCGAACGCGACCTGGTCGCCGACGCGCGGCCCGCCGGCGCCGCCGACCGCCGCGCGCTGCCGATCGCCGGGGACGATGCGCAGGCCAAGCAGGCGGCCGCTGAACTGCACGAGCGCTTCGGCTACGACGTGGTCGATGCCGGTCCCCTGGCCGAGGGCTGGCGTTTCGAACGCGCCCGCCCGGCCTACTGCCGGCGCCTGGACAGCGCCGGCCTGCGCGCCGCGCTGGCCGATACCGGGCCCAACCAGGCCGAAGGCGCCTGGCGCAGCTGACGCGGCGCGGGGGAGGGCTCTGGCGCGGGGGATTCTGGTTTGCCACGAGTGACTCCGATAGTATGGGCGGCATGCCCAAGAGTCCCTCCGCACCGCCCGCCGCCAGGCCCTCCCGGCCTGTTTCGCCGCAGGAAAAGATCGCTTTCGTACCGCTGCCCAGCTGGATCCAGGCAGCGGCGCGCTGCGGTTTCGCCATCGACCCCATCCTCCGTGAGATCGGCGTGCGGGTGGATGGCATCCGCCTCAACGAGGTCAGCATCAGCCTGGCCCAATCCAGCCGGCTGATCGAGGCCTGCGTCGCCCGCTCCGAGGCGGCCAGGGCGCGTGGCGAGCATTTTCCCTTCGTCTTCGGCGAGTCCTTCGCCTTCGGCTCGATCCCCGAGATCGAGACCTACCTGGCCACCTGCACCACGCTGCGCAAGGCGCTGCGCGCGCTGGACTGGGTCAGCGAGCTGATGAGCCAGAGCCTGCGCATGACCCTGCACGAAAGCAGCCGCTACGCCCAGCTGCGCATCGACCTGGGCGACTACCAGGCCTGGCCGGCGCCGACGCGCTACTTCACCGAGGCCTGGCTGGCCTCGATGCTGCGCTTCACCCGCACGCTGATCGGCCGCAACGCCGTGGAGCGCGTGCTGGTGCGCCATGCCGCGCCGGAGTATGGCGAACTCTATGCCCGCCACTTCGCTGCCGAAGTGCGTTTCGAGCAGCCCTGCAACGCCATCGTGCTGCCCCGCGAACTGCTCGACCAGCCGCTGTTCGGCGCCTTGCCCGAGCTGCATCGGCAGGCCGAGGTGAGCATCGAGCAACGGGTTTCCCGGCTGACCTCGCAGGTGGGCATCAGCGGCCAGCTGGAACGGCTCTTCGGCGAGCGCCCGGCCTTGCTCAGCCTGGGCATCGAGGGCAGCGCCGAGGAACTCGGCATGCAGGTGCGCACCCTGCAGCGGCGCCTGCGGAGCGAGGGCGAGAGCTTCGCCGCGCTGCAGGCGCGCCTGCGCTTCCGCCAGGCCAGCAAGCTGCTGCGCGAAACCGACCTGGACCTGGACAGCATCAGCGAGCGCCTCGGTTTCTCCGAACGGCGCGCCTTCACCCGGGCCTTCAGCCGCTGGGCCGGCATGTCGCCCAGCGTCTTCCGGCGTTCGCAGAAGGGCTGAGGGCCCGGCTGGCAGCGACCGCCTTCGACTGTCGTCTTCGGTCCCCTGGGCGTCGCGGGCGGTCCTAGTTGCGCCCCGGGCCTGGCCCTATCGTTCTGCCACACCCCCGCCGGCCAGGCGGGCGGTGCCAGAACAATAAGAGGCCCAGCCTCAGGAGCGCCGAATGACAAGAACAAATCGGCAGGCCAACCTTGCGTCGCAGGTACTGACCTTCTCGGTCGTACTGGGATTGGCCGCCCCCGCCCATGCCTACAACTTCACCCTCGGCGAGATCGAAGGCCAGCTCGACTCCTCGCTTTCCTTCGGCGCCAGCTGGGGGACCTCGAAAATCGACAGGAACCTGGTCGGCATCAACAACGGCGGGCGCGGCCCGACCGCCACCGGCGACGACGGCCGCCTCAACTTCAAGCGCGGCGAGACCTTCTCGAAGATCTTCAAAGGCATCCACGACCTGGAGCTGAAGTACGGCGACTACGGCGCGCTGCTGCGCGGCCGCTACTGGTACGACTTCGAACTCAAGGACGAAAACCGGCCCTGGAAGGACATCGACGACCACGGCCGCGACGAGGGCGCCAAGGCCTCCGGCGGCGAAATCCTCGACGCCTTCGTCTACCGCAACTACGACATCGGCGGGCAGCCCGGCGCGGTGCGCCTGGGCAAGCAGGTGGTGAGCTGGGGCGAGAGCACCTTCATCGCCAACGGCATCAACGCCATCAACCCGGTGGACGTTTCCGCCCTGCGCCGCCCCGGCGCCGAGGTCAAGGAAGCGCTGATCCCGGTGAACATGCTCTCGCTGTCGCAGAGCCTCGGCGACTCGCTGAGCGTCGACGGCTTCTACCAGCTGGAATGGCAGAAGACCGTGGTCGACAACTGCGGCACCTTCTTCTCCAGCTCCGACGTGGTGGCCAAGGGCTGCAACGACAACAACCGCGTCGGCTCGCCGGCCATCGCGCCCCTGGAGCCCCTGGCGCGGGCCTTCGGCATCGGCTTCGACGTCGACGCCGAGGGCGTCGCCATCCCCCGCGGCAAGGACCGCGAGGCGCGCGACTCCGGGCAGTGGGGCCTGGCCCTGCGCTGGCAGACCGACAGCGTCGAGTACGGCGGCTACTTCATCAACTACCACAGCCGCACGCCGTTCCTCTCCACCCGGACGCCCAGCGGCCTGCTCGCGGTGGCCGCCAACCCGGCCTTCAACGCTGCCGCAGGGCCCCTGGCCGGCGGCCTGCTGCAGAGCGCCGCGCTGGGCACCGGCCAGTATTTCCTGGAATACCCGGAAAACATCCGCCTCTACGGCCTGAGCTTCGCCACCACGCTGCCCACCGGCACCGCCTGGAGCGGCGAGATCAGCTACCGGCCCAACGCGCCGCTGCAGATCAACACCACCGACCTGCCGCGGGCGCTGCTCAACCCCATCAGCGGTGGCCTCGCCTCGCCAACCATCCCCACCAGCGAGGGCGCCTACAACCAGGGCTACCGGCGCAAGGAGATCACCCAACTGCAGACCACCTTCACCCACTTCTTCGACCAGGTGATGGGCGCCGAGCGCCTGACCCTGGTGGGCGAGGTGGCCTACGACCACGTCGGCGGCCTGGAGAGCACTCACGACCTGCGCTACGGCCGCGACCCCAACTTCGGCAGCGTCGACGACCCGGCGCAGCGCGCCGAGTTCGGCACCGCCGGCTTCGTCACCCGCGACTCCTGGGGTTACCGCGTGCGCGCGCTGTGGGACTACAACAACGTGTTCGCCGGGGTGAACCTCAAGCCCAACCTGGCCTGGTCCCAGGACGTCGACGGCTACGGCCCCAACGGGCAGTTCAACCAGGGCGCCAAGGCCGCCAGCGTCGGCCTGGACGCGGACTACCTGAATACCTACACGGCCAGCCTTTCCTACACCAACTTCTTCGACGGCAAGTACAACACCCAGGGCGATCGCGACTTCCTCGCGCTCAGCTTCGGCGTGAACTTCTGAGGAGCCACAGATGCGTGCAACAACCCGATGGTTCGCTTCCCTGACCCTTTCCCTGCTGGCCACCAGCGTGCTGGCCGCGGCCACCCCCGACGAGGCCGCCAAACTCGGTAGCAGCCTCACCCCGCTGGGCGCGGAGAAGGCCGGCAACGCCGACGGCAGCATCCCGGCGTGGACCGGCGGCCTGCCGACCGATGCCGCGCCGATCGCCGCCGGCGGCTTCGTCGGCGACCCCTATGCCGGCGAGAAGCCGCTGTTCGTGATCACCGCGCAGAACCTGCAGCAGTACCGCGGCAAACTCACCGAGGGCCAGCTGGCGCTGTTCCAGCGCTACCCGGACAGCTACCGCATCCCGGTGTACAGCAGCCACCGCAGCGCGGCGCTGCCGCAGAAGATCTACGACCTGGCCAAGGTCAGCGCCCAGCGCACCAAGCTGGTGGAGGGCGGCAGCGGCCTGGCCGATTTCACCGACAGCCGCTATTACGCCTTCCCCATCCCGCACAACGGCCTGGAGGTGATCTGGAACCACATCACCCGCTACCGCGGCGGCACCTTGCGGCGCTCCATCGTGCAGGCGGCGCCGCAGACCAACGGCGAATACAGCCTGGTCAACTTCGAGGACGAGATCGCCATGCCCGACGGCCTGCCCGACCTGCCGGCGGACAAGGCGGCCAACCTGCTCTTCTACTACAAGCAGAAGGTCACCGCGCCGGCGCGCCTGGCCGGCAACGTGTCGCTGGTGGCCGAGACCATCGACCAGGTCAAGGAGCCGCGCCTGGCCTGGGTCTACAACGCCGGCCAGCGCCGCGTGCGGCGCGCCCCGCAGATCGCCTACGACGGCCCCGGCACCGCCGCCGACGGCCTGCGCACCTCGGACAACCTGGACATGTTCAACGGCGCGCCGGACCGCTACGAGTGGAAGCTGCTGGGCAAGCGGGAAATCTACATTCCCTACAACAACTACCGGCTGGCCTCGCCGCAGCTGAAATACGCCGACATCCTCAAGCCCGGGCACATCAACCAGGACCTGACGCGCTACGAGCTGCACCGCGTGTGGGTGGTGGAAGCGAGCCTGAAGAGCGGCGAGCGCAACATCTACGCCAAGCGCCGCTTCTACCTCGACGAGGACAGCTGGCAGATCGCCGAGTCGGAGCTCTACGACGGCCGCGGCCAGCTCTGGCGGGTGGGCGAGGCGCAGTTGTACCAGCAGTACGACAAGCAGATCCCGGTGTACGCCTTGGAAGCCTTGTATGACCTGATCGCCGGGCGCTACATCGCCATCGGCCTGGGCAACGAGGAAAAGGCGCCTGTGCAATACGGGATCGAGCTTTCTTCCAGTGACTTCAGCACCGCAGCACTGCGCAACGACGGCGTGCGCTAAGGGAGGCGATATGTTTCTGAGTATCCAGCAGGCCCGCGAACTGGCCGAAGCCGGCATGCGCGGTTGCGGCCACAGCGCCGAAGAGGCGAGGGTGATCGCCGACCACCTGATCGACTGCGAACTGCGCGGGCTGTCCTATGGCGGCCTGCCGCGGGCGCTGTCGATCATCGAGCGGATCGCCGCCAGCCCCACGCCGCCGCGGCCGATCCGTATCGAGCGGGAAAGCGCGGTGTCGGCGGCCATCGACGGCGGCGACCAGGTCGGCTACCTGGTCGCCCAGCGCGCCACCGACCTGGCCATCGCCAAGGCCCGCGACAGCGGCGTGGCCGTGGTCGGCGCCCGCCAGACCTGGTACACGGGGATGTTCTCCTACTACCTGGAACAGGTCACCGGCGCCGGCTTCGCCGGCATGATCGCCGGCAGCGGCGGGCACATAGTGGCGCCCCACGGCGGCACCGAAAAGCGCTTCGGCACCAACCCCATCGCCTTCGGCTTCCCCACCCCGACGGCGCCGATGATCTGGGACATCGGCACCTCCAGCGTGATGCTCGCCGAGGTGCTGCTGAAGCTGCGCCTGGGCGAGCAGCTGGCGCCGGGCCTGGCCTTCGACGGGCAAGGCCAGCCGACCCGCGAACCGGCCGAAGCTCTGGCCGGCGCCTTCAGCGTCTGGGGCGGCCACAAGGGCTCGGGCCTGGCGCTGGTGGTGCAACTGCTGGGCATGCTCTGCGGCGCCGCGGCGGCCCCTGAGGGGCTGCGCGATTGCGGCTTCTTCCTGCTGGTGGTGGACCCCGGCCTGTTCGGCGAGCGCGAGGCCTTCCGCCAGCGCGTGGGTGAGTACCTGGAAAGCCTGCGGGCGACCCGTCCGCTGGAGGAAGGTAGGCCGGTGAGGGTGCCGTTCGAGCGGTCGGCGGCGGAGCGTGAGCGGCGGCTGGCGGAGGGACGGATCGAGGTGGAGGAGGTGGTGTATCAGGCTCTGGTGAAGGTCGCTGGGACTGGAGGGTGAGGGAAGGGGAGTATGGTTTGGCGCTGGAGCGGTGTTGACGTCCGCAACCCTCTCCCCAGCCCTCTCCCTGAAGGGAGAGGGGGCCGTTCGGTGTGTGCGGGAAGTCAGCAGTTATCCTGATACTCCTTTCGCTCTTGAAACCTCCGTTGTTCCAGGATGACACCAAGCCCCAAATCCGCTCAGGACAGCCCCCTCTCCCTTCAGGGAGAGGGTTGGGGAGAGGGGCGGAGTCCAGCCAACACACTGTAGCTACCGGTGAACACCATTCGCGAGCAAGCTCGCTCCTACAACTGCAGGAATACACCAACGTAGGATGGGTTGAGCGAAGCGATACCCATCGCCACGACCGCATGGGTTTCGCCAAGGCTCAACCCATCCTACGAAAAGCAGCGCACAAACGCCGTTTCCCACCCCTGGGAAACGGCGTTTTCATTTGCCCGCCATACCCTGCATCGAGAACCTTCCAGTCTGTCGTCTTCGGTCCCCTGTCCGTCGTGGCCTGTCCTATGGAGCCCCGCGGCCGCGCCCTATAGTCGCCTCAAGCTCATCGCCGCTCCCCGTGGCGGCGATGCCCCATAACAACAACGAGGAACGGCAGCAGATGGTCAAGATATTCACCGTGGACAGTCCCTTCGAGAACAACGTCCCCAGCCCCGAGGCACTGGCGCGCCAGGCGCGCAAATGGGAGGCGGCGGAGGTCATCGACTACGTACTCTGCGGCTATTCGTCCCTGTGGCCGCACAACCTGGTGACTTCGCCGCTGCTGTTCGCCGAAAGCAGCCGCGTCAAGCTGATCGTCGCCCACCGCCCGGGGGTCATGCACCCGGCCGCCGCGGCGCGCTGCTTCGCCACCATGGACGTGATGTCCGGCGCGCGCCTGGCGATCAACTTCGTCACCGGCTCCTCGGACAAGGACGTGCACCGCGAGGGCGACTACGCCGACAAGGCCACCCGCTACGAGCGCGCCGGCGAGTACGTGGAAGTGATGAAGCGCTGCTGGAGCGAGCCGAAGTCCTTCGACTACCAGGGCGAGTTCTACCGCGCCGAGGCGGTGCGCCAGCTGCTGCGTCCGCTGAAGAACCACGTGCCGGTGTTCATGGGCGGCGACAGCGACGCGGCCATCGAATTCGGCGCCCGCCATGCCGACACCTACATGCTCTGGGGCGAGCCCCTGGCCGGCACCCGCGAGCGTATCGAGCGGGTGCTCGCCGCCGCCGAGAAGCATGGGCGCAAGCCGGAATTCTCGCTGAGCCTGCGGCTGTTCCTGGGCGACACCGACGAGGCCGCCTGGGCCGCCGCCCACGCCGCCGAGGACACCATCCTCGCCGCCCAGGGCAGCAACCGCTTCGCCCGCTCCAGCGCCGGCGACACCTCGGTGGGGCGCGAGCGCCAATTGTCGCTGACCAACGCCGACGTCCACGACGACTGCTTCTGGAGCGGGCTGGTCAAGCTGCTCGGCGGCTTCGCCAACTCGGCGGCGCTGGTCGGCACCCCGGACCGCGTCATGGCCACCCTCAAGCAGTACCACGCCCTGGGCATCGGCGCCTTCCTCTTCACCGGCGGCGCCGATGGCCTGTGGGAACCGTCGCTGAAGGACTTCCTGGTGCGCGTCAAGCAGGAGCTGCAATGAAGCCGGTGCGCCTTCGCGACATCTCGCCGCGCCTGGCCTTCCAGGCACGGCCGGCGAGCACCGCGCAGAAGATCGAGCTGGTCGACCGCCTGAGCGCGGCCGGGATGCGCGCCATCGAGGTGTCGTCCTTCGTCCACCCGAAGCTGGTGCCCGGGCTGGCCGACGCCGAGCAGGTGTTCGCCGGCGTGCAGCGCCGCGAGGGGCTGTCGCTGGAGTGCTGCGTGGGCAACCTCACCGGGCTCAAGCGCGCCATCGACGCCGGCGCCCACGTCGCCTGGTTCCTGCTGGCCGCCGACGAAGCCTTCGCCCGCGCCAACATCGGCCGCTCCATCGACGATTCCCTGCTTGAGCTTGAGAAGATGCGCGAGCTGGCCGAGGGCACCGGCACCGGCCTGGGCACCTATATCATCGCCGCCTTCGGCGGGCCCATCGGCCTGCCGCGCGGCCCGGCCAGCGTGCGGCCGCTGGCCGAGCGCCTGCTGGCCATGGGCGTCGAGCACTGGATCCTGGCCGACTCCTGCGGCTACGCGGCGCCGCCGCAGGTGCGCGCCATGGTCGAGTTCGCCGCCGGGCTCACCGGCATCGACCGGCTCAACGTGCAGGTCCACGACAGCCGCGGCATGGGCGTGGCCAACGTCGCCGAGCTGGCGCGCCTGGGCGTGGCCAACATCGACACCGCCCTGGCCGGCTCCGGCGGCCATCCGGCGGCGCCGGGGGCCTCGGTGGGTGGCGTCTGCACCGAGGACGCGGTGCAATTGCTGGAGCTGATGGGCGTGGGCACCGGGCTGGACCTGGGCGCGCTGATCGACACGGCGAACTGGCTGGACGCTATCCTCGGCGCAGGCGAGAAGGGTTTCACCCGGCGCGTCGGCAAGGTACCGCTGGACCAGGCCGAGCTGGAAGCCTTCCGCAAGGCCCAGGGTACCTTCGACTGGGCCAGGCGATAGAACACAGGGCCTGCGTGCCCGGCCGCCAGGCGCCACAGAGCGCCGCCGGCCGGTAGCCCACGAAACATGCGCCCGGTATGCCGGGCCACCATAACAACAAGAGGCGAATCCATGAACGTGCATGACTTAGAGGACCTTGGCGGCGGCACCCTGACCGGCCTGCTGGCCCGGCGCGCCCGGCAGGCGCCGGACAACCCGGCGCTGCTGTTCGAGGGCCGCGAGTACAGCTATGCCGAGCTGAACCGCGAGGCCGACCGGCTCGGCTCGGCGCTGATGGCGCAGGGCCTGGGCAAGGGCGACGTGCTGGGCGTGTTCCTCGGCAACCGTCCGGAATACCTGTTCACCACCCTCGGCTCGTCCCGCGCCGGGCTGGTCAACGTGTCGATCAACAACGCCTACAAGGGCGAGTTCCTGCACTACGCCCTGGAGCATTCCGGGGTGCAGATACTCATTACCGACTCGCGCCTGGCCCAGGCCGTGGCTCAGCTCGACGAACTGCCGCCGACGTTGCGCACCCTGGTCTACCTCGGCGACGAAGCGCCAGGCATCGACGCGCCGGGGCTGCGGGTGCTGTCCTGGGCCGAGCTGCTCGCCGGCGCCAGCGACGCGCCGCAGTTCCCCCGCGTGGAATACCACGACATCGGCGCCATCAGCTTCACCTCCGGCACCACCGGCAAGAGCAAGGGCGTGGTCGCGCCGCACCTGCAGGGCGTGATCATGGCGCGGGAGACCGCCCAGGCCTTCGGCCTCACCCCGCGCGACCGGCTGTACACCTGCATGCCGCTGTTCCACGGCATGGCCCAGGTGACCACCTGCGCCGCGGCCATCTACGCCGGCGCCTGCATCATCCTGTCGCCGCGCTTCAGCGTCAGCAACCTGTGGAACGAGGTGCGCGAGTCCCGCGCCACCCAGTTCAACGCCCTAGGCTCGATGCTGCACATGCTGCTGTCCACGCCGCCGTCGCCGCGCGACCGCGAGCACGACGTGCAACTGGTGTTCGCCGCGCCCGCGCCGGCCGAGGTGCTCTACCGCTTCGAGGCGCGTTTCGGCGTGCACGTGCTCGAAGGCTACGGCCAGACCGAGATCAAGAACGTCCTGTACAACCCGCGCCAGGGCCGCAAGGTCGGCTCGCTGGGCAAGCCGACCGCCTCGTCGATCCTGGAAATCCACGACGAGCAGGGCAACCGCCTGGCGCCCGGCCAGGTCGGTGAGATCGTCTACCGCCCGCGGCTGCCGCACATCATGCTCAGCCACTACCACCGCAACCCGACCGCGACCCTGGAGAAGATGGCCGGCCTGTGGTGGCACACCGGCGACCTGGGCTCGATGGACGAGGACGGCTTCTTCTACTTCCACGACCGCAAGTCCGACTCGCTGCGCCGGCGCGGCGAGAACATCTCCTCGATGGAGCTGGAGCGCGCCCTGGCGGCCTTCCCCGGGGTGGTGGACGCGGCGGCCATCGGCGTGCGCTCGGACCTGGGCGAGGACGAGGTGATGGTGGTGGTGGAGCACCACGCCCCGCAGGCGCTGGACTTCAGCGCGCTGTTCCAGCACTGCGTGCGGCAACTGCCGCGCTTCATGGTGCCGCGCTACTACCGCGTGGTGCAGGTGCTGCCGCGCACGCCCACCGGCAAGGTGCTCAAGGTCCCCCTGCGCGAAGCCGGGCTGACCGCCGACACCTGGGACCACGTCGCCGTCGGCCTCACGGTTCCGCGCTGAGCCGCGGCTTTCCTCTTCGATCTCGCGGCCGCCCGGCGCGGCCCCTTGCAGGTATGACGACATGACTCTCTCCGTCGCTCCCTTCGACCAGCGGCAACTGCGCGACGTCCTCGGCACCTTCGTCACCGGCGTCACCGTGGTCACCACCCGCGACGCCCGGGGCGTGGCCCACGGCGTCACCGCCAACTCCTTCAGCTCGGTGTCCCTCGACCCGCCGCTGGTGCTCTGGAGCCAGGCGCTGACCTCGCGCAGCTTCGAGGCCTTCCGCGACAGCCGGCATTTCGCGGTGAACATCCTGGCCCACGACCAGGTGGCGCTTTCCGGGCACTTCGCCAAGTCCCGCGAGGACAAGTTCAACGGCGTCGAGCACCATGACGGCCACGGCGGCGCGCCGGTGCTGGCCGGCGCGGCGGCGCACCTGGAATGCGAGCAGGTGGCCGCCTATCCCAGCGGCGACCACCTGATCTACATCGGCCGGGTGCTGCGCATCGGCCACGCCAACCGCCGGCCGCTGGCCTTCGCCGGCGGCCGCTACATGCTCGCGCATTCCTGGGACCTGGAGGCTTCCTACCTGCAGTTCGAACAGGCCCCGGCCTTGCCGCCGCAGGCCCTGCGCAACGTCGTCGCGGCGCTGCCGGAGCTGGCCGCGAGCCTGGGCGAGCACAGCCTGTGCCTGGCGGCCTGGGGCAACCGCGGGCCGGTGGCGCTGCACTGGGAGGCGTCGCGCCAGCCGGTCAGCGAGCACCTGGTCAGCGGCCTGGTCATGCCGGTCACCCGCTCGGCCACCGGCCAGGCCTTCGCCGCCTTCCTGCCGGAGGCCTGGACCACGCCCTTCATCGAGGAGGAACTGCGCCAGTTCGCCGAGCCTGGGCAGGACCTCGATGCACGCCGCGAGCAGTTCCGCGCGGCCCTCGACGAGGTGCGCCGGCGCGGCCTGGCCCGCGAGCTGGGGCCGGCGCCGGCGCGTTTGCACAAAACCGCGGTGAATACTTTCAGCGCACCCATTCGCGACACGAATGGTGACATGATCATGGCGTTGACCTTGGCAGGCAGCCCGGCACGCCTGGGTGCAGACTGGGAGGGCGAGGTTCCCCGGCGCCTGCTCGCGGCCGCCGCCGAACTGTCCCGGCAACTCGGCCACCCGGCGGCGGGCTCCGCGGCCTTGCCGCGCTGAAGCCCGGCGTGCCGGTGTCCATGACAACAAGAACAAGGGAAACACCATGCAGCAGCACAGCCAGCAGGCGGACAATGCCTGGCGCATCCTCTTCCTGCTTTTCCTCGCCAACCTGTTCAATTTCTTCGACCGCACCATCCCGGCGATCCTGGTCGAGCCGATCCGCCACGAGTGGAACCTCAGCGACTTCCAGCTGGGCCTGGCCGGCACCGTGTTCACCCTGGTCTACGCCATCGCCGGCCTGCCCCTGGGGCGCATGGCCGACCGCGGCTCGCGCAGCCGCATCATGGGCTGGGGCCTGGCCGCCTGGAGCGGGCTGACCGCGCTCAACGGGCTGGCCTGGAACTACACCAGCTTCCTGCTCATCCGCATGGGCATCGGTGTCGGCGAGGCCAGCTACGGGCCGGCCGCCAGCTCGCTGATCGGCGACCTGTTCCCGGCCCACAAGCGCGCCCGCGCCATGGGCATCTTCATGCTCGGCCTGCCGCTGGGGCTGATCCTGGCGTTCTTCACCACCGGCGCCATCGTCAAGGCCTTCGACAGCTGGCGCGCGCCTTTCTTCATCGCCGCGGTGCCGGGGCTGCTGCTGGCGTTCTTCACCCTGCGCATCCGCGAGCCGGCACGTGGCGCGGCCGACGGCGTGGTCGCCGACAGCACGCCGGTGGCGCGCCCCATGCGCCGGGTGCTGGCGATCCGTACCTTCTGGTGGCTGATCCTCGCCGGGCTGGCGTTCAACTTCGCCAGCTACGCCTGCAACTCGTTCATGGTGCCGCTGCTGCAGCGCTACTTCCTGCTGCCGCTGGAGCAGGCGGGTATCGCGACCGGGCTGATCGTCGGCCTGACCGGACTGATCGGCCTCACCGCCGGCGGCTGGGTCGCCGACTACCTGCACCAGCGCAGCCGCAGCGGGCGCCTGCTGTTCGCCGCCTTCAGCATGCTGGTGGCCGCGCTGGCCACCGGCGGCGCCTTGCTCGCCGGGCGCATCGATACCGGCCTGTTCATCGCCGTGTTCGGCGTCGGCTGGCTGTTCTCCTACGCCTTCTTCACCTGCGTCTACACGGCGATCCAGGACGTCATCGAGCCGCGCCTGCGGGCCACCGCGATGGCCCTGTACTTCATCTTCCTCTACCTGCTCGGCGGCGGCCTGGGGCCGATCGTGGTGGGCCTGCTCTCCGACCACTTCTCGCACCTGGCGATGCTCGCCGCCGGCACCGGGCAGATGCGCGAGGAGTTCCGCGCCCTGGGCCTGCACGACGCCATGCTGCTGATCCCGGTGTCGCTGCTGCTGTGCATGCTGGCGCTGCTGATGGGGGCGCGCACCTACGCCGCCGATGCCCACCGGCAGAGCGCCGCGCTAAGCGAGGCCACGCCCCAGGGCGCCAGCTGAGGCCCGGTCGGCCGAGCGCCGCGGCCGACCAGCGCTCGGCCGGGCCACTGCTGTAGAGTACGCCTTCGCAAAGCTCCGCCCCGCGGAGCGCAAGGGCGTGATCGAAGGACGGCGCATGTCGAGCAGAAAGCCACACAACCAGCCCGGGGCGCCCGCGCCCCAAGCGGATGCCGGCGCGGCCACGCGCAACGCCAAGGCGCGCTCGCGCACCCGCGCCAAGCTGATCCGCGCGGCGCGCGAGGTCATGGGCCGGCAGGGCATCGAGGCCACCGCCATCGGCGAGATCACCGAGCGCGCCGAGCTGTCGCTGGGCTCGTTCTACAACTACTTCAGCAGCAAGGAAGCGATCGCCCGCGCGGTGTTCATCGAGGACGCCCTGGCCCTGGCGGACCTGCTGGACGCCGAGGCCGCGAACAGCCGCGACATCGTCGAGCAGGTCGGCCACAACATCCGCAGGACGCTGCACCATGCGCTGCACGACCCGGTGTGGGGCTGGTTCTTCATCCACTCGGCGCACAGCATCAACGACCTCGGCGCCACCCTCGGCAGCCGGCTGCTGCGGGACCTGCGCAGCGGCGCGCAGCAGGGGTCGTTCGCCATTGCCGACGCGCAGGCCGCGGCCGACTGCATCATCGGCGGCTGCCTCTACCTGTTGCGGCAGATTCTCGAAGGCGAGCGGCAGGCCAGCGCCATCGAAGGCGCGGTGGAGTTCTTCCTGCTCGGCCTGGGCGTTGCCGGGGAAGCGGCCGGGCGGGTGGCGCACCGGCCGTTGGCGGCGGGTTCCAGCGCCTGAGGCTGGATGAGGGGAACCCCGCGCGGCTTGTGGCTGCGCGGGGTGGCGCGGTCAGCGCGGTTCGGCGATGACGCGGTTCTCGATGTGGCCGATGCCGTCGATCTCCACGCGCATCACGTCGCCGACGGCGAGGAAGCGCGGCGGGTCCATGGCCAGGCCGATGCCGGCCGGGGTGCCGGTGATCAGCAGGTCGCCGGGCTGCAGGGTCATCACCTGGCTGAGGTAGGCGATCTGCCTGGCGACGCTGTAGGTCATCTTCGAAGTCGAGGATTCCTGGCGCGTCTCGCCGTTGACCTGCAGGCGGATGTTCAGCGCCTGCGGGTCGGCGATCTCGTCGGCGGTGACGATCCACGGGCCGATCGGGCCGTGGGTGTCGAAGGACTTGCCGAGCGTCCAGGTCGGGCTCTTGGCCTGCCAGTCGCGGGCGCTGACGTCGTTGGCCACGAAGTAGCCGGCGACGTGTTCCAGGGCCTGTTCCTCATCGATGTAGCGCCCCGGCTTGCCGATCACCACGCCCAGCTCGGCCTCGTAGTCCATGCGCTCGCACACGGCGGGGTAGTGCACGTCGTCGAACGGGCCGGTGATGCAGGACACCTGCTTGCTGAACCATACCTGGGAGGTGGGGATGGGCACGCCGGCGCGGCGCGCTTCGGCTTCGTGGTCCTTGTAGTTCATGCCCAGGGCCATGAACTTGGACGGCCGCAGGATGGGCGCGCCCAGGCGCACCTCTTCCAGCGCCAGGCGGTTGCCGGCGTGGCCCTGCAGGGTGCGCGCGGCTTCCAGGGCCGCGGGCGAGGCGAGGATGTCGGCGACGTCGCGGGCGCCGGCGGGCAGCACTTCGGACAGGTCGATCAGGTACTGGCCCTCGACCTTGCCCAGGGAGGTGCGGCCGTTGTGGCTGTAGCGTGCGAGTTTCATGGGGTTTCCTCTTGTGCGTTGCCGCCCCGGGCGCTGGCCGGGGCGGGGCTGGGGTGGGGACGGCTCAGTTCAGGAAGTCCGGCGACAGCGGCGGCGCCCATTGCGCGAAGGCGTCCGGCGTGAGCGGCTCGTGGGTGGTGGGCGTGGCGTCGTTGACCAGGTCGCCGTCGGTCCAGTGCTCGATCTTGTTGCCGAAGGGGTCGCGCCAGTAGTCGAACACCTGGCTGCCCTGGATGTGCCGGCCGATGCCCCAGGCGTGCTGGCGCTCGCGGGCCGCCAGGTGCTGGTTGCCGCGCACCAGGTCGTCCCAGTCCAGCACCTCGAAGGCGCTGTGGTCGAAGTCGCGCTCCTGGCTGCCGATGTTGATCAGCGCCACGGTGTGGTGGTCGGTGTAGCGCTCGCCCAGGCCGCAATGCAGGAAGGCGGCGACCATGTTTTCCGGCGCCTGCGCGTAGTAGCTGTCGGAAATCCGCAGGCCCAGCACCTTCTGGTAGAAGTCCATCATGGCCGGGAAGTCGACGGTCTTGAGCACCACGTGGCCCAGGCGCATGACGTGCGAGGGGCCGGCCGGCACCCGCGCGGTCTGCCCCAGGCGCGAGCGCTGCTGGGCGTTGTTCAGGCGCAGCGCGGCGCGGGTGGGCGCGCTGGGGATCACCTCGCCGCCGTGCAGCAGGTCGACGCGGAAGCCGTCGGGGTCGGTGAGGGTGACGATGGAGCCGGCGCCCAGTTCGTCGTTGTCACGCACCTGGGTGCCGAACTCGGCGGCGATGCGCTGCAGGTCTGCCAGTTCCTGGGCGATGAAGCCGATGCCCAGGGCCTGTCGCGGGCCCAGCTGGGAGATGTGCAGCGGGTAGCCGCCGGTGTAGGAGCCCATGTACAGGGCGGTGTCGGTCCTGCGCTGTCGGCGCATGCCGAAGTCCTCGAGGAACGCGGCCTGGGCGTCCAGGTCCGGGACCTGGTAGCGGACGTAAGCGATGTCGCGCACGCTGATCATGTTTGTGCACTCTTGTTGTCGTTCGTGAAGGAAAGGCGGCTCAGCCGAAGTCGTGCCAGCAGTGGCTGGGGTCCAGGGCATGCAACTGCTTGTAGGCGCCGGAGAAGAACAGCAGCGGGCGGCCATCGGACTCCTCGATGGCCTCGACGTCGGCCGTGTAGATCAGGTGGTCGCCGCCGGGGTGCACGGCGTTGGCGCGCACCGCTAGCTGCACCAGCGCGCCCTGCAGCAGCGGGGTGCCGCGGTGCTCGCCGAAGGCGACCTGGCACGCCGCGTCCGGGCGGCCGCCGAAGTGCCGGCTCAGCGCCTCGTGCTCCTCGCGCAGAAAGGCGATGCCGAAGCCGTCGCCGGGCTTCACGCTGCCGGCGAAGCGCGACTCCTTGCGGATCGACACCAGCACCATCGGCGGGTCCACCGAGAGCGACATGAAGGCGTTGGCGGTCATGCCCGCCGGCTGCCCCTCGTGCTGGTAGGTGATGACGGTGACGCCGGTGGCGAACTTGCCCATCACCCGGCGAAAGCGCTTGGCATCGAGTGCCGCTGTCTGCATGTCCATGGGCTTCTCCTGGCTGGCCACGGGTTCAGATGAAGGGCGTGCCCGGTTCCATGCCGCAGAGGATGCGGCCGTAGGTCTCGAAGTTGGTGGCCGGGGTGACGATGCCGTGCAGCGAGGCGATGCGCGCGTCCTGCCAGAGGCGGTTGAAGGGGTTGCCCACCGCCGCCAGGGAGCCGCCGGAGGCGGTGGCCAGCATGTCCACGGCTTCCCACAGCAGCTTCTCGGCGAAGCCGACGTCGCGGCGCACCCGGGCGCGGTCGAGGAACTCCATGTAGCGGCCGTCGCGGGCGCAGGCGTCCAGCGCATCGGCGTGCTTCTCCAGGATGGCGCGCGCGCCCTCCAGCTTGGCCGAGGCCTCGCCGAGCATCAGGTGGGTGACCGGCGCCTCGGCCTGCTTGGTGTACCAGCTGTACTGGATGCCGCGGCGCGGCAGGCCTTCGAGGAAGGTTTCCAGGGCGGCGACGCCCAGGCCCAGGGCCGGGAAGGCGAGGATGATCGCCAGCATCGGCATGCAGGCGACGCTGTACAGCGGCTCGTCCGCCAGGTGCGTCGACTCGTAGTCGCCGGTGATGGCCTTGCTCACCGAGGTGACCCGCGAATCCGGCACGAAGACGTCGGTCACCGAGACGCTGGAGCTGCCGCTGCCGGAAATGCCGATCACGTTCCAGTCGTCGAGGATCTTCACCTGCGAGGTGGGGACCAGCGACACGCCCTGGTCGATCACGTTGCCGGCGGCGTCGACGATGGGGATGCCCAGCAGGTCCCAGTTGGCGTGGTAGATGCCGGAGTTGAAGCCCCACAGGCCTTCCTCGATCAGGTAGCCGCCCTCGACCTTCTTCACCACCGCCTTGCGCGGCGAGAGCACGCCGACCACGCGGGCCTTGGGCCCGTCGCCGAACAGCTCCTCGGCGGCGCGCTCGCCGAAGAAGGTCGCGGCGCTCCAGGTGCTGACGTTGGTCAGGGCGGTGACCCAGGCCACCGAGGCATCGGCCTTGCCCAGCTCGGCGACGACTTCCAGGAAGGTGCGCACCGACACCGAGGGGCCGCCGTACTTGCGCGGCGTGGTCATGCTCAGCAGGCCGCCGGCCTCGAGGTCGGCGATGGTTTCGGCGGGCAGCCGGCCGAGGGCGGCGGTTTCCCTGGCGCGGGCTTTGAGGGTGGGGATCAGCGAGGCGGCGTAGGCACGCAGGTCGTCGGCGCTGCGCTCGGTTCTGGCGGGTGTTGCGGCATAGGCGATGGTGCTCATGGAAATACCTTTGTCTTGTCGATTGTTATCAAGGCTCTTCTGCGCCTCCCCCGGCTGAGCTGGGAGGGGAGGTGGTTTGATACTAGCATCAAATTTGAAGGATATTCAAAAAATAAAATCGACGAGATGAAGGTGAGGGTTGGAGGGCGTGTGGTGGGTGGCTGGTGTGGCTTTTCGTAGGAGCTTGCTCGCGAACGGGGCTCGCCGGTGGCTTCGGTGTTTTGGATTAACTCCGCTCCCTCTCCCTAACCCTCGGCTGCGCGCCCCGCCCTGAAGGGAGGGGGGACCGTTCGGAGTGGACTGGCTTTCCCGAGTTAGCCGGCAAGCGCGGTGGTTTCCGGCTGGAACCATTCCTTCTCTCGGCACGGACTAGCCCCCTCTCCCTTCAGGGAGAGGGCTGGGGAGAGGGTGTTCTTGGTCCTGGCGCCGAAGCCCCCGGAAGCCTCGTTCGCGAGCTTGCTCGCTCCTACGAAAAGCAACCTCTGCCGCGGTGCACGAAGTCCTCGATGCCTTCCCGGGGATGTCTGCGCGCCGCTGCGGCGCCCGTGCCGGCGGCGGAAAAAAAGCAGCCACCTGGGTGGCTGCAAGGCGTTGCGTCAGGAGTTGCAGGGGCAGGCCGGGGCCCGCCCATGCCCGGGGCGGCGTGCTCAGCGCACGCCGGCATTCCTCAGCGCGGTCGGGGTGAAGTCGGCGGCCACCGCCTTCACGCCGAACTCGATGGCGTTGCGTTCCTGGTTGCGCATGCCCGAGGCGATGTAGCGGCCGTTCTGCAGGTCGTACAGGGTTTCCACCGCCAGCCACGGCACCTTCACGTCGTAGAAGGGTTCCATGTGGCCCTCGGCGACGCGCCACAGGTTGCCGCGGCCGTCGTAGTGGTCGGCCAGGGCGATCTGCCAGGAATCCTCGTCGACGAAGTACACGCGCTTGGCGTAGATGTGCCGGGCGCCGGGCTTGAGGTTGGCCTCCACCACCCATACGCGGTGCAGCTCGTAGCGGGTCAGGTCGGGGTTGAGGTGGCCGGCCTTGATCACGTCGGTGTACTGCTTGCCGGGCGCGTCCAGGGCGAAGGCGTTGTAGGGGATGTACATCTCGCGCTTGCCCAGCAGCTTCCAGGTGTAGCGGTCCTGGGCGCCGTTGTACAAGTCGAAGTTGTCGCCCACGCGCTGGCCCTCGGAGGCCGGGTAGGGGCCGTCGTAGGCTACCTGCGGGGCGCGTCGCACGCGACGCTGGCCGGCGTTGTAGATCCACGCCTGGCGCGGCTCGGCGACCTGGTCGATGGTCTCGTGCACCAGCAGCACGTCACCGGCCAGGCGCGCCGGCGCGGTTACCGCTTCCTTGTAGTAGAACAGCACGTTGCCGGGGTTGCCCGGGTCGAACTCCTTGAGCCGATCGCGGTAGGTGAACTGCAACTGGAAGAACACCGGAGTGAAGCCGCCGTCCTTGTCCGGGGTGGCCTGCACGCTCAGGCGCTTGACGCTGCCGCCGCGGTAGCGGGTGGTGTGGTTCCACATCACTTCCTGGGCGTTCTGCGGGATGGGGAAGGGGTAGGCGGTGAGGAAGTCGGCCAGGCCGTTGCCGTCCTTGACCATCTTCGCGTGCAGGGCGTTGGCCTTGGCGTCGTTGTAGATGGCATCGGGCAGCGAGACGCTGCGGTGGCTCGGGTACACCGGCATGCGGTAGCTGTCCGGGTAGCGCTTGAACATCGCCAGTTGGCCGGGGCTGAGCTTGTCCTTGTACTTGTCGACGTTTTTCGCGTCGATGACGAACAGCGGCTTCTCCGCCGCGTAGGGGTTGCTCAGGAAGCCCGCGCCGTCCTTGCTGCCGGCGTTGCTGGGCAGCCCGCCGGTCCATTCGGGAATGCTGCCGTCGGCGTTGCCGGCGCGCTCGGCGCCCAGCGGGGTGAGGCGCTTGCCCAGCTCCGCGGCCTGTTCCGGGGAGACGGCGGCGAGGGCGCTGCCGGCCAGCAGCGAGAGGCCGAGGGTGGTGCCTTTGATCAGGTGGTTCATGAGGGGACTCCGGCTCAGAAGGACATGCCGACGCTGAAGGCGACGAAGTCGCGATCGACGTTGGTGTTGTAGCGGCCATCGAAGAAATCGGTGACCGACAGGCTGGCGCTGTAGGTGTTGCGGTAGTCGGCGTCGATGCCGAGGCTGACGGCCTTGCTGCCTTCGTTGAAGCCCGGCTCCGGCGCGTAGCCTTCGACGTCGTGGGACCAGGCGATGTTGGGCTTGAGCGTCACCGAGGGGATCAGGTTGCTGTACTCCCAGATGGCGCGCATGCGGTAGCCCCAGGAGAAGTCGGTGGTGAAGCCGTGGTCGTTGCAGTTGCGCGCGGTCGCCGGGCTGTTGGAGGCCTGGCACAGGCTGTTGTCGGGGTACAGCGCGCCCTGGCCGAACACCGGGTCGCGGCCATAGCGCAGGCCGCCCTTGCCTTCGAGGTTGCCGACGTGGACCGCGCCGACCTCGCCGATCAGCGTCACCCGGTCGGCGCCCATCACCTGGTCGAAGAACTGCACGGCGGTGACTTGCGCCTGGGTCACTGGCTTGCGCTGGTAACCCTGGATCAGTGCATCGTCGGCCACCGGATAGGCGCCCGAGGACAGCAGCGGGGAGAGGGCGGGAATGCCGCTGGAGGCGGACACCTGGTCCACCGCGTTGAGCTGCAGCGGCATGTTCGGCCGGTAGCTGATCTCGCCGGACAGCGCCGTGCCGGTGGGCAGGGTGGTGGCGAAGCTCAGGCCGTAGAGGCGGATGTCCTCGGGGTAGGTGACCTGGTACCTGGAGGTGCCCAGGCGGTAGGCCACCGCCAGGTCGTTCAGCGCAGGTCCCAGGGCGTTGGCGCAGGCGCCGGGGTCGCCGATGCCGAGGTTGCCGCACAGCTGCGGGACGAAGTTGAGGTTGTCGGCGTTGGGGCTGGAGTAGGAGTTAACGTAGGGCTGGCGGCTGTGGTAGTTGATGAAGTAGGCGCCGAACTCGGTGTCCAGGCTCGGCACCATCCAGCGCAGCGCCACGCCGAACTGGCCGCTGTCGCGCGCGTCGTCGTCGCCCAGGCGCGGCACCACGATGCCCTGGCGGCTGAGGTTGATGCCGAAGGGCGTCAGCGCCGCCATGGCCGCCGGGTTTCCGGTCAGGTTCGGGCCCACCGGCACGCCGTTGCAGCCGTCGGGGACGAAGTCGTTCTGCGAGAAGAAGGTGCCGCAGTTGTCGATCACCGTCTGCTGCCAGCCGAGCTGGTAGAAGCCCTCGGCGGAGAGGTTGTCGGTGATGGCCTGGGACAGGTAGAACATGTTCACCGGGATCAGGCCTTCCTTGATCTCGGCGCCGGGGCGGCGGAACGCCGAGACGTCCACCGGGTTGATGCTGTTGATGCCGCCCTGGATGAAGGTGCTCTCGCCCCAGCTGACCACCTGCCGGCCCAGGCGCACGGTGCCGGGCAGGTCGGCGATCATGTAGTTGTGGTAGAGGAAGGCGTCGAGCAGTTGCCCGCCGGAGGACTTGGCGCCTTCCTCGCGGCCGTGGTCGTCGATGTCCTGGACGAGGCGGTGCTCGTCCTTGAGCTCGAAGTCGTACCAGTACTTGCCGCGGACGAACACGCCGCTGTCGCCGTATTTCAGTTCCAGTTCGTGCAGGCCCTTGAAGATCTTCGAGAAGGTCTCGCCCTTCTTGAAGTTCAGGCGACCGTCGTCGGTGCCGGTGGCGAGGCCCTTGCCGCCGTTGTTCTCGCCGACCAGCTTGGAATCGGCGTCACGCAGGGCCCAGCTGGCGCCCAGGCTGAAGGTGCTGTCGAACTGGCCTTCGATCTCGCCGGCATTGAAGGTCACGCCGTAGGCCGGCACGGCCAGGCTGCCGGCCAGGCCGAGCGCCAGGGGCACGCAGGCGCGGTGCCGGAACATGGGTTTGTGGTTCATGACTCATACCTTTTTGTTGTTGTGTGGCATGCAGTGCACTTTTTCGGGGCAGACAGGTCCCCTGCGAGGAACGCGGCGTTCTTCGCGGCGGCGACGTGAAAGGTTCCCTTGCTCGAGAAAATCCGGAAGCGGCAGGCACTGGGCTCATCCAGGGCAATGGCTGTACCAGGCGCGCTGCGCGGCGCCATGCATAGCCTCTGCCGGAGAGGGCTTCCTATTGATTCTTATTGTGTTTTTCCGTGGTCTGGGCCCTCGCTCGGTCGGTTGCGGTCAAACTTCGCTGGTGCCTTGCTTGCGACTTACAGCAAATCCGCGGCTTTTCCCGCCGGGGCGGTTGGCGAAAATCGTCAGTGCGCAAGCAAGGCGCGGTCGTTCATGGCAGGCATTCGACCTGGAAGGCGTAGCGCCCCAGCGCCGCGGCCAGGTCGTGGCGGTCCGGGCCCTGGAGCCGGGCGAGGGTGCCGCGGCGGCCGTCCTGGACGACTTCCACTTCAACCGCGTAGCCGGCCTGGGCGGCCTCCTGGCGCACCACGCGCTCGATCTCGCGGCGTTGCAGGGCGGGCTTGAACAGCTTGCCCACCGGCGTCACCGGCAGGCTGGCGAGAATCTCGATGCGCTTGGGCACCGCGGCGCGTTCGCTGACGTGGCGGGCGGCGAAGGCCAGCAGTTCCTCGCTGTCGGCCCGAGCGCCCTGCACCAGCTGCACGTAGGCCACCGGCACCTCGCCGGCATAGGCGTCCGGGCTGCCCACCGCGGCCGCCAGGGCCACCGCCGGGTGCCCCTGCAGGGCCTCCTCGATCTGCTTGGGATCGATGTTGTGGCCGCCGCGGATGATCAGTTCCTTCTTGCGCCCGGTGAGCCAGAAGTAGCCCTCGGCATCCAGGCGCCCGAGGTCGCCGCTGTTCAGCCAGCGCTGGCCGTCGATGTCCAGCCACACGCCACGGTTGTGCGCCTCGTCCAGGTAGCCGGCGAACAGGTTGGGCCCGCGCAGGACGATGGCGCCCACTTCATCCACCTCGGCGTCGCGCAGGTAGCGGCCGTCGTCGTCGAGGACCACCGCGCGCATCGGCTGGTAGGGCAGGCGCAGGCCGATGGAGCCGATGCGCCGCTCGCCGTCGGGCAGGTTGCAGGACGATACGCAGGTGCCCTCGGTCAGCCCGTAGCCTTCGAGGATGCGCACGCCGCTGACGCGCTCGAACTCGCGGAACAGCTCCACCGGCATGGGCGCGGCGCCGCACAGCGCGTAGTCCAGGCTGGAGATGTCGGCATCGCCCACCGGCTGCTGCAGCAGCGTGGCGTAGACGGTGGGCACGCCGGAGAAGAAGGTGATCCGGTAGTGCTCGACGATCCGCCAGAAGCGCGCGAGCAACCCGGCGCTGCGGTAGCCCTGGGGCGTGCCGAGGATGACGTGGCCGCCCTGCAGCCAGGGGCGCAGCCCGGTCACCAGCTGGGCATTCACGTGGAACAGCGGCAGGCCGCAGAAGTAGCGCTCGTTGGCTGGGTCGCCGGCCAGCACGGCGCCCAGCGCCCAGGCGTCGAAGACCTCGGCGCCGTGGGTGCGCACGGCGATCTTCGGCAGGCCGGTGGTGCCGCCGGTGCAGAAGTACGAGGACGGGTCCGTGGCCTGGATGACGCGGCCGCTGGCCAGGCGGTCGGCCGGCTGTTCCGCCAGCAGGCCATGCAGGTCGTGGACGTTGCGGCCCTGGTGTTGCCGCTCGACATGCTCGCGCAAGGCCTGGGCGCGCTCGGCGTCCAGGTAGGGCGCGGTGCTCACCCAGACCACTTCGCGCAGCGCCGGCAGCTGGTCCAGGTACGGGGCGAGGCGCTCCCAGGTGTCCTGCCCCGGCGTCGGTTCCAGGGTCACCAGCACCTTGGCGTTGGCCGCGCGCAGCAGGTCGGCCATCTGCGCGCCATCCAGCAGCGGGTTGATCGGCATGACGATGCCCGCCGCCTCGCCGCCCCAGGTGCAGAAATGGGTTTCCGGCAGGTTCGGCAGCACCAGCGCCACCACGTCGTCCGGGCCGACGCCCAGCGCGTGCAGGGCGTTGGCCGTGCGGGTGATGCGGGCGAACAGTTCGGCATGGCTCCAGTGCCAGGCCTGCTGGTAATGTTCGGCATCGAAGAAGAAGCTCAGCGCCGGGGCCTCCGGGCTGCGTTGCGCGCTGCGCTGCAGGGCCGCGTAGGTGTTCTGCGGCAGGTCGTGGGCGGCGAGCGGGGTGCGTTCGAGGTGTTCGATGTCGGCCAGGTTGCGCAGGATCATGCGGCGTACCCTCCGGCGGCGACGTGGCTGCCGGCAGATGCCGGCAGGCGGGAGCGAAGGGCACTGGGGCTGCACGCAAAGGCAATGCGTTGTTGGATGGGCATCGGGGCCGGCTCCATTGTTATTGTTTGGAAGCGTTAATTGAAGGTATTTCAGAAATGAAAGATTTTCAATACCTGGCCCGTCCGCTATTCTTCGTGGCGAGCAAACGGAGCATCTATGGCCATAGGCAAACGAGACAGGACACGCAGCAAACTGCTGATCGCGGCCCAGGAACTGGCCCTCGAAGGCGGGGCGAGCGCCCTGACGGTCTACAACCTGACCGAGCGGGCCGAAATGGCGCCCGGCACCTTCTACAACTACTACCGGACCCGCGAGGACGTGCTGGACGACGTCTTCGAATTGCTGGTCATGGCCGCCCGCCAGGCCGTCGTCGAAGTCACCGAGGGGATGACGGACCTGCGCGCCATAGTCGCCACCTCCGTGCGCCAGACCTTGCGCATGGCCGCGCCGGGGCACGCCGTCGGCCATCTGCTGTTCGACGCCAACCTACCCACCCAGCACTTCATCCTGGGCGTGCGGCAGTTCTTCCGGCGCGACCTGGAGAACGGCATGGACAACGGCGCCTTTCACGTCAGCAACGAGTCCGCGGTGATCGCGATGGTTTCCGGCAGTTCCTACGGCGTGATGCAGGAGATCTACCAGGGCCGGCTGCCCATGGAGATGATCGAGGATGTCGCCGAGCTGACCCTCGGCCTGCTGGGCGTGGAAGCCTCCGTTGCCGCGGCCCAGGCCCGCCTGCCCATCGATTTCAGGGCGCCGCCGAAGCTGCCGCTGATCGCCACCGAACTGCTCCCGCCGCTGGGCGCCGCGGCGCGCTAGCGGCGGCGGGGCTGCTTCCGTCGTATTGCCCGCAGGTCCGTGGGCATCGAGAATGCAGCCTTCCGAGCCAGAGGTGAGCGGCCATGATCCTGCGCGGTATGGCACAAATGCATATCGACGACCTGCCTCCCGGGTTCCAGTCGCTGGTCCGCGGGCTGGCGGATGGGGAGCCGTTGGGATTCGTCTGGGTGGTGTTCTACCAGGGGCGTATTTTCGGGGCCTATCCCTGTGCGGACCAGGCGTTGCGCAAGGTGACCGAGATCGAGCATTGCATCAGCGAGGACGAGGTGCCGAGCGCGCAGGGGTGAGGGCTGGTTTTCGACATTCGCCTGATCGTGGATGAATCCGCTCCTACGTCTCCAGGGAAGCACGGCTTTTCGTAGGATGGCGTTGAGCGAAGCGATACCCATCGCCACGGCAGCATGGGTATCGCAAGCTCAACCCATCCTACAATTCCAGGCCACGCCGGACGCCCCGGCGGCGCATAACCGCGAACGGTTATGCGCCCTACGCGTTCAGGGCTTCAGGCCACCGGGATAAGCGGATCGGCCGCCGCCAGGGCGATGCTGCGGTCGGCCGCCGGCGGGTAGATCCACAGGGTGTTGATCTGCGTCTTCAGCTCCTTGGCCTGCTCGCCCAGCAGCTTGACCTGGCGGTCCCAACCCTCGGTGTACACCGCGCCCCAGGCGCCCAGGTCCAGGCAGGTCACGTACTTGGGCTGGCGGTAGGGGGTGGGCGGCACGCCCAGCAGGTCGGCGGCGGCGTTGTTGCCGGCGTGGCGGCCCAGGGAGATGGCGTGCTGGCAGGACATCACCGCGTGGTTGCCGAGGTCGTCGGTGGCGGCGTAGGCCACGTCGCCGGCGGCGAATACCTTGGCCTGGCCGCGCACCTTGAGGTTGCCGTCCACGTGCAGGCGGCCCAGGGCGTCGCGTTCGCCGTTCAGTTGCCCGGTCAGCGGGCTGGCGCGCAGGCCGCCGGTCCAGATGACCGTGTGGCTGTCGATGCGGCGGCCGTCGGCCAGGCTCACGCCGTCGGCGTCCACCGCCGCGACGCTGGCGTCGGGCAGCCATTCGATGCCCAGTTTTGTGGAGGCCTCGATGATCGACGGGCGGATGCCTTCGCCCAGGGCGGCGGCCACCTGCGCGCCGCGGTCGACGACTATCACCCGGATGTTCTGCTCCGTGCCCAGCGCTTCGCGCAGGCGCGCCGGCATTTCGGTGGCGGTCTCGATGCCGGTGAAGCCGCCGCCGACCACCACCACGGTGTTGCGCGCCGGGCTGGCGGGGCGGTTGCGCAGGGCCTTGAGGTGCGCTTCCAGGCGCGCCGCGGATTCGATCTGGTCGACGTCGAAGGCGTGGCTGTCCAGGCCCGGCACCGGCGGCCGGGCGAGCTGGCTGCCGGTGGCCAGCACCAGGCGGTCGTAGCCCAGCTCGCCCTGGCGGCCGGCGGCGTCGCGGTAGCCGACGCTCTGCGCCTGCTCGTCGATGCGCTCGGCGCTGCCCTGGACGAAGCGGATGCCCACGGTGTCGAACAGCGCGTCCAGCGGGGCGAACATGCGGCCCACGTCGGGTTCGTAGAAGCGCGGGCGGATGCGCAGCTCCGCCTGGGGCGCGAGGAGGCTGATCTGCACGTCGTGACGCTCGTGTCGGTCCAGCAGGCGTGCCGCGCTCAAGGCGCTCCAGAGCCCACCGAAGCCTGCGCCCACCACCAGAATCTGCTGTTTCATGATTTGCTCCCGAATATACGTAGTGATGAATGACCTTGAAGTTTCGGCTCCAAGCCCGGCGTGACTGTCGAGTCGTCCGCTGTGGAATTCATGCTATTCGGGGAAGTTGCGCCGCACACTTCTACATGGGGTTCGCGGAATAGTGCGTTGGTCTGGCGGATATATACCCAGGTATCGGAGGAACTTGCCGGGGAAGTTTCAGCGCGGCTGGCGCAGGGCGGTTTCGATGCACGCGAGCAGGCGCTCGGCGTCGAACGGCTTGGGCAGGCAGGCGAGCGGGGCGGGAACCGCCTCGGGGTAGGCGGTGATGAAGATGACGGGGATGCTCAAGCCCATGGCGATGAGCCTTGCGTGCAGCTGCAGGCCGCTCATGCCGGGCATCTGCACGTCGGACACCAGGCACTGCGCCTCGCCGGGCTCTCCGGCGGCGAGGAAGTCCAGGGCGCTGGAATGACTGCGCACGCGATAGCCGCTGGCGCGCAGCAGGCTCTCCAGCGCCGCGCGCACGGAGTCATCGTCGTCGACCACGGCAATCACGGCCGTCTGGCGACTCGGGGGTTCTTGGGTCATCTGGAATTGCTCGTGGCGGTATCTGTCGAGACTTCAAGATACGCCAGCGAACAAGGCGAAGAAGTATACCTGGGTATAGTCCGGCGAGACCTGGGTATGGGTTCTTGCAAACTTCCGTCGAGGCACTTTCCGCAACTTGGCAACTTCCTTGATCGATGAAGGGCAAGTTCATGGATACGAAGGTAGTACTCAGGCCTCACGGGTAAAGCGGCTGCGATAGTCGCGCGGGGCGATCGACAGGTGGCGCTGGAAGGTGACGCGCATCCGCTCCTCGTTGCCGAAGCCGCATTGCCGGGCGATCTGCTCGATGCTCTGCGTCGAGTGCTCCAGCAGGCGCCGGGCGGCCTCCAGGCGGAACAGCTCGATGGCCCGGGCCGGGGTGCGGCCGGTGCGCTGCTTGTAGACCCGCGAGAAATTGCGCGGGCTCATCCGCACGCGCTCGGCCAGTTGCTCCACCGTGAGGCTGCGCTCGCCCAGGTGCTCGGCCAGCCACAGGTGCAGTTCGTCGAACAGCGGGCTGTCGGCGGCCTGGGACTGCAGCAGGGTGCTGTACTGCGCCTGGCCGCCGGGGCGCTTGAGGTACACCACCAGCTCGCGCGCCACGGCCATGGCCACCTCGCGGCCGCAGTCGGTTTCCACCAGCGCCAGGGCCAGGTCGATGCCGGCGCTCACGCCCGCCGAGGTCCAGGTCTCGCCCTGCTGGATGAAGATCGCGTCGGCGTCCACTTCCACTGCCGGGAAGCGCTGGCGCAGGGCGTCGCACAGGGCCCAGTGGGTGGCGGCGCGGCGGCCGTCGAGCAGGCCGGCGCGGGCCAGCAGGAAGGCGCCGCTGCACACCGAGGCGACGCGCCGGATGCGCGGCGCGGCGGCGCTGATCCAGGCTGCCAGCTCGGCGTGGCTGTCCAGCGTGTGGCAGATGTCCGGGGCGCCGGGCACCACCAGGGTGTCGGCCGCCACGGCGTGCGGCGGCGGCAGGCGCGTGCTGTCCACCGCCAGGCCTTCCACGGTGCGCACCAGGCCGCCGGCCAGGCTCGCGGTGTGCAGGCGGTAGCCGGGCAGGCCGCGTTCGGCCAGCGCCTTGGAGGCGGCCCAGAACACCGTCTGGGCGCCGCTGAGGTCGAGCAGGCCCATGTCCGGGTAGGCCACGAACAGCACCTCGCGCGGGCCGTTGCGGGGTAATGCATTCTGGGGGTTGTCGCTTGGGGGGACGCTCATTGCCAATGCTGCCATGCCGATTCCAACCAGCAGCGAGATACCGCCTGCGGCGGCGCTTGGCAAGCCCGGCGCCGGCGCTGGCCGATAACCTGGGATTTCTGTCCTGGCGAGCGGGCGCGGCGGCGCGCTAACTTCGTCCGGATGCCGGGCGTCCCGCCGCGTTGTCGGAGGCGCCGTGGTGGACTAGTTTTTTCAGTCGTATGCCAGGCGCGGCGTCGGTCGCAGGAGAGCAAGCCGGATGAATTCGTGGTCGCAATCGGGGGCGCAGCCGGGCAGCGCCAAGCCCAGGGAGCCGGTGGTCTACGTGGTCGACGACGACGAGTCGATGCGCCTGGCGCTGTCGGGGCTGCTGCGCTCCATCGGCCTGCGCGTGGAGACCTTCGAGTCCCCCGCGGATTTCCTCGCCTTCCCCCGCGACGACGCCCCCAGCTGCCTGGTGCTCGACGTGCGCCTGCGCGGCGAGAGCGGCCTGGCCTTCCAGGAACAGGTGGAGAAGCACGGCCTGCGCATGCCCATCGTGTTCATGACCGGCCACGGCGACATCGCCATGACCGTCAAGGCCATGAAGGCCGGGGCGGTCGACTTCCTCGCCAAGCCGTTCCGCGACCAGGACATGCTCGACGCCGTGGCCAACGCCCTGGCCAAGGACGCCGAGCGCCTCGCCGCCGAGCGCTCCAGCGCCGGGCTGCGCGAGGCCTACGCCGCGCTCACCCCTCGCGAGCGGGAGGTGATGAGCTATGTGGTGGCCGGCCTGATGAACAAGCAGATCGCCGCCGAGCTGAACCTCAGCGAGGTGACGGTGAAGGTCCACCGCGGGCAGCTGATGCGCAAGCTGGCGGCGCGCTCGGTGGCGGACCTGGTGCGCAAGTCCGAGGCCCTGGGCATCGCGCCGCAGACGCGCCGGGCCCCCTGAGCGGGCGCGGCGTGGAGCGGTGATGAGCGTCAGGCAGCAGGTCCTCTGGGATGACGGCGAGCGGGTGTTCAGCCGTGGCCGGCATCCGCGCCAGGAGGGGCTCGGTGTGTTGCTCGCGCGCCCGGCCGGCGAGCCGCCGCAGCCCGCCAGCGTCGAGCGCCTGGCCCACGAGTTCGGCCTGAAGGACGAGCTGGACGGCGCCTGGGCGGTGCGCCCGCTGGAGCTGCTGCGCGAGGGCGGGCGCAGCCTGCTGGTGCTGGAAGACCCCGGCGGCGAGCCGCTGTCCGCGCAACTGGGCGCGCCCATGGAGACCGGCCGCTTCCTGCAGCTGGCCGTGGGCATCAGCGCGGCCCTGGGCCACCTGCACCAGCGCGGGCTGGTGCACAAGGACCTGAAGCCGCCGCACATCCTGGTCGACTGCGCCGACGGCCGCGTGCGCCTCACAGGTTTCGGCCTGGCCTCCTGGCTGCCGCGCGAACGCCAGGCGCCGGAGCCGCCGGAAACCATCGCCGGCACCCTGGCCTACATGGCGCCCGAGCAGACCGGGCGGATGAACCGTTCGATCGACTCACGCAGCGACCTCTACGCCCTGGGCATCACCCTCTACCAGATGCTCACCGGCGACCTGCCGTTCGCCGCCAGCGAGGCCATGGAGTGGGTGCACTGCCACATCGCGCGCCAGGCGGTGCCGCCCACGGCGCGGGTGGCGAGCATCCCCGCGCCGCTGTCGCAACTGGTCATGAAGCTGCTGGCCAAGACCGCCGAGGAGCGCTACCAGAGCGCCGCCGGGCTGGAGCACGACCTGCGCCGCTGCCTGGCGAGCTGGCAGCGCCACGGGCGCATCGACGACTTCCCGCTGGACGGGCACAGCGTGCCGGAGCGCCTGCTGATCCCCGAGAAGCTCTACGGCCGCGAACGCGAGGTCGGCACCCTGGTGGCCGCCTTCGAACGCATAGTCGCGGGCGATGCGCCGGGGCTGGTGCTGGTGTCCGGCTACTCCGGCATCGGCAAGTCCTCGGTGGTCAACGAGCTGCACAAGCTGCTGGTGCCGCCGCGCGGGCTGTTCGCCTCCGGCAAGTTCGACCAGTACAAGCGCAACATCCCGTACTCCACCCTGGTGCAGGCCTTCCAGGGCCTGGTGCGCATGCTCCTGGGCAAGAACGACCGCGAGCTGGCGCGCTGGCGCCAGGCCCTGGAGCAGGCGCTGGGCGCCAATGCGCGGGTGATGACCGAGCTGATCCCGGAGCTGAAGCTGATCATCGGCGAGCCGCCGCCGCTGCCGGCGCTGGAACCGCAGCAGGCGCAGCGCCGCTTCCTGCTGGTGCTCAAGCGCTTCATCGGCGTGTTCGCCCGGCCGGAACACCCGCTGGCGCTGTTCCTCGACGACCTGCAATGGCTGGATGCGGCCACCCTCGACCTGCTGGAAGACCTGCTGACCAGCGACGACCTGCGCCACCTGATGCTGCTCGGCGCCTACCGCAGCAACGAGGTGGACGAGGCCCACCCCCTGCGCACCACGCTGCGCAAGGTCGGCAAGGCGCAGGTGCGCATCGACGAGATCCGCCTGGCGCCGCTGGGCCGCGGCCACGTCGAGCAGCTGATCGCCGAGGCCCTGCACGGCGCGCCGGCGCACGTCCGCCCGCTGGCGCAGCTGGTGCACGACAAGACCGCCGGCAACCCGTTCTTCGTCATCCAGTTCCTCCAGGCCCTGGCCGAGGAGGGCCTGCTGGCCTTCGAGGCGCAGGCGCGGCAGTGGCGCTGGGACCTCGGGCGCATCCAGGCGATGGGCTACACCGACAACGTCGTCGACCTGATGCTCGACAAGCTGGCGCGGCTGCCGGCGCAGACCCAGGAGGTGCTGCAGCAACTGGCCTGCCTGGGCAACCGCGCCGAGGCCGCGACCCTGGGCAGCGTGCTGGCGCTATCGCGCAGCCAGTTGCAGCGGGTCCTGTGGGACGCCATCCGCCAGGAACTGGTGGAGCGCGGGGAGGGTGCCTACGCCTTCGCCCACGACCGCATCCACGAGGCGGCCTACCTGTTGATTCCCCAGGCCGAGCGCGCCGCGGCGCACCTGCGGATCGGCCGCCTGCTGGCCGAGCAGACGCCACCGCAGGCGCGCGAAGAGGCGATCTTCGAGATCGTCGGCCAGCTCAACCGCGGCGCCGCGCTGATCGGCGAGCCGGCCGAGCGCGAGCGCCTGGCCGGGTTCAACCTGCTCGCCGGGCAGCGGGCCAAGGCCTCGACCGCCTATGCCTCGGCGCTGGCCTATTTCGCCCGCGGCGTGGAGCTGCTGGACGAGGCGAGCTGGCAGGGCCGCCACGAACTGCTGTTCACCCTGGAGTCCGGCCGCGCCGAATGCGAGTTCGCCACCGGCCAGGTGGTCCAGGCTGAGCAGCGCCTGCGGATGCTCTCCGGGTGCGCTGCGACGACCGTGCAGCGCGCCTGGGTGGCCTGCCTGCAGGTGGACGTCTACCTGATCCTCGACCGCCGCGACGACGCGGTGGCGGTCTGCCTGGACTTCCTCCGCCACGTGGGCATCGACTGGCCGGCCCACCCGGACGACGCCACGGTGCAGGCCGAGTACGAGCGCATCCGCGCGCAGCTCGGCGCGCGGCCCATCGAGTCGCTCATCGACCTGCCGCCGATGCGCGAGCCGCTCGCCCTGGCCACCATCGAGGCGCTGACCACGCTGTTCTCGCCGGCCCTGCACACCGACGGCAACCTGGCCTGCCTGACCATCTGCAAGGCCATCAACCTGAGCCTGGAACACGGCAACGGCGACGCCTCCTGCGTGGCCTATGCCAACATCCCGCGGGTCGCCGGGCGGCGCTTCGGCGACTACCAGGCCGGTTTCCAGTTCGGCCGGCTCGGTTGCGAACTCGTCGAACGCCGCCGCCTGGAGCGCTACGAGGCGCGCACTTACCTGTCGTTCTCGCTGTTCGCCCAGCGCTGGGTGCAGCCGGTGCGCGCCTGCGAGGAGCAGCTGCGCCGCGTGTTCGACAGCGCCAACCGCACCGGCGACCTGCCATTCGGCGCCTTCGCCTGCAACAGCCTGGTGTCCAACCTGCTGTTCAGCGGCGAGCCGCTGCCCGAACTGCAGGCCGAGGCGGAGCGCGGCCTGGCCTACGCCGGCAAGGTCGGCTTCGGCCTGGTGATCGACTTCCTCGACAACCAGCTCGCGCTGATCCGCACCCTGCGCGGCCTGACGCCGCGCTTCGGCCATCTCGACCAGGGCGATTTCCGCGAGGCGGATACCGAGGCGCGCCTGGCCGATGCGTCGCGGGTGTACAGCTGCTGGTACTGGATCCGCAAGTTGCAGGCGCGCTACTTCGCCGGCGAGTACGTGGCGGCGCTGGAGGCTTCCGCCCAGGCGCAGCCGTTGCTGTGGACTTCCCATGCGTTCATCGAGGAGGGCGAATACTGCTTCTTCGACGCGCTTGCCCGTGCCGCGCTGTGCGATGCCGCTGCGCCGGACGATAGCCACCTGGACGCGATAGCCGCGCACCGGGACGAGTTGCGGGTATGGGCCGACCTCTGCCCGGCGAACTTCAGTTGCCACGTCCTGCTGCTGGAAGCCGAACTCGCCCGCCTGCAGGGCCGCGTAGCCGACGCCGAGCTGCGCTACGAGCAAGCCATCCGCGCCGCCCAGGACGACGGCTTCTTCCAGGTGGAGGCGCTGGCCAACGAACTGGCGGCCGCCTGCTACGCCGCGCGCGGGCTCGACAGGGTGGCCCGCGTCTACCTGCAGGGCGCGCATGCCTGCTACCTGCGCTGGGGCGCCGAGGGCAAGCTGCGGCAGCTGGAGGCGCGGCATCCCTTCCTCGGCGAACAGGCGCCGGCGCCGGGCCCCACAGCCACCATGGCCGCCCCGGTGGAGCAGCTGGACCTGGCCACCGTGCTCAAGGTGCTGCAGACCACCTCCGGCGAAATCGTGCTGGAGCGGCTGGTGGACAGCGTCATGCGCACCGCCCTCGAACAGGCCGGCGCCGAGCGCGGCGTGCTGGTGCTCCAGGGCACCGAGGGGCCGCGCATCGTGGCGCAGGTGACGGTCGACGACGACGCGCCGCGCCTGCAACTGCGCGACGAGCCGCTGAGCGAGGCGCTGCTGCCGGAGGCGCTGCTCTACCAGGTGCTGCGCACCGGCGAGAGCCTGGCGCTGGACGACGCCCTGGCCGAGGCGGCGTTCGCCACCTCGCCCTACGTGCGCAACCGCCAGGCGCGCTCCATCCTCTGCCTGCCGCTGATGAACCAGGGCCAGCTCAGCGGCGCCCTGTACCTGGAGAACAACCTGACCGCCCGCGCCTTTAGCCCGGCGCGCACCGCCGTGCTCAAGCTGGTGGCCTCGCAGGCTGCCGCCTCGCTGGAGAACGCCCGGCTGTACCGCGACCTCGCCGAGCGCGAGCGGCGCTACCGCGAGGTGCAGGGCGAACTGGCCCACGCCAACCGCGTGGCGACCATGGGCCAGCTCACCGCGTCCATCGCCCACGAGGTCAACCAGCCGATCGCCGCCACCATCACCAACGCCTACGCGGCGCAGCGCTGGCTGGGCGCGCAGCCGCCGGACCTGGGCGAGGTGGGGCAGGGGCTCGAACGCATCGTCAAGGACGCCAACCGCGCCGCGGACGTGCTCAAGCGCATCCGCGGGCTGCTGCGCAAGGCGCCGTCGCAGAAGAGCGCGGTGGACATCAACGAGGCGATCCTGGAAATGGTCGAGTTCACCCGCGGCCAGGCCGCCAAGGGTGGCGCCACGGTGCGCACGCAACTGGCCGACGGCCTGCCGCCGGTGGAGGGCGACCGGGTGGAGCTGCAGCAGGTGCTGCTCAACCTGATCATCAACGCCATCGAGGCCATGGGCGAGGTCGACGACGGCGTGCGCCGGCTGGACATCGAGACGGCGCCGGACGGCGCAGGCGGCGTGCGGGTGAGCGTCAGCGACACCGGGCCGGGCTTCGCCGCGCAGGATGCCGGGCAGGTCTTCGCGCCTTTCTACACCACCAAGCCCAGCGGCCTGGGCATGGGCCTGTCGATCTGCCGTTCGATCATCGAGGCCCATGGCGGGCAGTTGCAGGCCCTGGCCAACCCGCCGCGCGGCGCGCTGGTCCGCTTCGACCTGCGGGGCTGCCCGGGGCAGGCCCTAGAGCTGCGATAGGCCGCCGTCCACGCACAGGTCGACGCCGGTGACGAAACTGCTGTCGTCCGAGGCGAGGAACAGCGCGGCGTTCGCCAGCTCCTCGGGGCGGCCGAGCCGGCCCAGGGGAATCTGGCCGGCCACCTGCCTTTCGAAGGCGGCGAACTGCTCGTCGCCGATGCCCATCTTGCCGATGATCGGCGTCAGCACCGGGCCCGGGCTCAGGCAATTGACGCGGATGTTGCGCTGCCTGAGTTCCCCCGCCCAACTGCGCGCGAAGGAGCGGACGGCGGCCTTGGTGGCGGCGTACACCACATGGGCGTCGAGGGCCTTGAGGTGGGCGATGGACGACACCAGCACGATGGAGCCGCCGTCGCGCAGCAGCGGCAGGGCCTTCTGGATGCTGTAGAAGACGCCTTTGACGTTGATGTCGAACTGCTCGTCGAATTGCGCCTCGTCCACCTGTTCGCCCGCGGCGGGGCGGATGATGCCGGCATTGGCGACCAGCACGTCGAGCTGCCCGTACAGCTGGCCGATGCGCTGGTACAGCGCGTCGATATCGGCCAGCCGGCTGGCGTCGGCGCAGATGCCCAGGGCGTTGCCGCCAATCTGTCCGACGGCCTCGTCCAGCACCTGGCGGCGTCGCCCGGTGATCACCACCGTCGCGCCCTCCCGGGCGAACCGCTGCGCGGTGGCCAGGCCGATGCCGCTGTTGCCGCCCGTCACGAGCGCGATCTTGTCATTCAGCTTTCCCATCGTTCCTCCAACGTCGTTGCCGAGTGAGTTTGCGTGGGGGATTGCCATGCAGGATCGGCCGGCAGCGGCAGGTAGCGCCCGATCTTCTCCGCCAGCTTCGCGCGGCGATCGGCGAGCCGGGCCTGGAGCGCGTCCAGCGCCTGGAGCTTCTCCAGGTGCCGCTGCAGGCAGGCGAGGAAGCCTTCGCTGTCTTCCTCCTCCTCCAGGTAGTGCAACAGGCCGTGGATCTGCCGGGTGCTGAAGCCGCACTCGATCAGTTCGCGTATCCAGCGCACGCGCTGCACCATGGCCGGGGCGTAGTCGCGATAACCGTTTTCCAGCCGCGACGACGCGATCAGCGCCCGGGCTTCGTAATGACGAAGCGCGCGGGTGCTCGCGCCGGTACGCAGTGCCAGTTCGCCAATCTGCATGTTCACCTCCACCGGCGGAACTCTAGGGGCTTGACGCTAGTGTCAAGGTCAAGCGCCCGGGCTTGCCCTGTGCGTGACCTCGGGTGGCGATTATAGGAACGCGGCCCGGCGGCCAGAAATGCACATGGGTATAGGCCCGGCATACCTGGGTATGACGGCCGGCTCGTCTATGCTGGAGTTTTCGATTGCCAGCGAGGGTGCGTCATGGGCCTGAACGAAGCGAGCCAGCGGCTGCGGCGCGAATTATTGAACATGGCCTTCCGCCATGAGGGGCTGGCGACCGACCTGGGGCGGGCCGCCGAGCAGCTGCCGGCGTCCCAGGCGGTGCACCTGGTGCGCATGGCGGCGTTCCTGCAGGGCGATGCCGAACGGCTGATCGCCATGGCCGAGCAGGTGCGCACGGGCGTCATCAGCGCCAGCGACCCCTGACCCCTCCAAAGCACTATTCCCTTCCTCCGGCGTGCGGGTAAGGTGGCGGCAGAACACCGCTGGATTGCCCATGAACCGCAACGCCGCGCCCCCGCAGGCCCGCCAGGTCGTCCTGGCCAACGGCCTGGAGCTGACCCTGGTGCACGATCCGCAGGCCACCCGCGCCGCCGCCCTGGCGCGGGTGGCGGCCGGCAGCCATGACGAGCCGCAGGCGCACCCCGGGCTCGCGCATTTCCTCGAACACCTGCTGTTCCTCGGCGGCGCGCGCTTCGCCGCCGGCGAGCGGCTGATGCCCTGGGTGCAGGCGCGGGGCGGGCGGCTGAACGCCAGCACCCGGGCGCGCACTACCGACTACTTCTTCGAAGTGCCCGCCGCGGAGCTGGACGGCGGGCTGGCGCGCCTGCTCGACATGCTGGCCCGACCGCGGCTGGAAGTTGCCGCGCAGCTCGGCGAACGCGAGGTGCTGGAGGCGGAATACATCGCCCGCGCCAGCGATGCCGGCACGCTGATAGACGCGGCCCTGGCCGCCGGGGTGGCCGAGGGGCATCCGCTGCGCCGCTTCGTGGCTGGCCGGCGCGCCAGCCTGGCGGTGGAGGCGGCGGATTTCCAGGGCGCGCTGCGGGACTTCCATGGCGGTTTCTACCGGCCCGGCAATGTGCAGCTGTGGCTGCAGGGGCCGCAGTCCCTCGACGAGTTGCAGGCCCTGGCCGCCCGGCACTGCGGGGACTGGCCGGCCGGCCCGGTGCCGACCCGCGACCTGCCGCCGGCCCTGGCGCCGCTGGCCGGCGACAGGCTGCACTTGCGCCTGCCCGGTGCGCCGCGCCTGGTGCTGGGCTTCGCCGTGGCCGAACTGGATGCCGCCGCCGAACAGACCTTCGACGCCCTGGCCGGCCTGCTGGGCGACGAGGCGGAGGGTGGATTGCTGGCCTGGCTGGGCGAGCGCGGGCTGTGCGATGCGGCGAGCTTGCGGGTGGCCTACCGCGCGCCGGGGCAGGCGCTGCTGGCGGCGACCTTCGAACTGGCGCAGGCGCGGGATGCCGTGCGGGTCGAGGCGGCCTTCCTCGATTGGCTGCGGGCGTTGCGCGAAGGTGGCGGCGATGCCTTGGTGACGGACGAAGCATGGCAATTGCCTCCCCTGGAGCAACTGCAGCGGCGTGCCAGGGGCCTGCCGGCGCCGGTCTCGCCGCAATGGCTGGCGGCGCTGGACGCATCATGCCTGGTCCGCCTGCTGGTGGCGGCGGATGCGCCGGGCCAGCCCGCCTGCGTAGCTGGCTTCGACCTGCACCTGGGGCGCAGCCCGGTCGAGCCCGTGGCCTTTGCCCCACAGCCCTGGCGTTTTGCGGCGCCGCCAGCGGCTAGCAGCGCAGCAATGGGCGCGATCCATTTGCGTTGGCGCTTCCCGAGCGCGCCAGCCCATAGCCACTTCCTCGCCTTGCGCCACGGCCTGCGTCCCCTGGCCGGGCTGGCGCGGCGCCATGGCGTGAGCCTGCGCCTGGACGAGGAGGGCGCCGACTGGTCCCTGGGCCTGCAAGGCCCGGCCGACCGCCTGGAAAGCTGCCTGGACGGCGCCTTGGCGCTGCTGGCCGAGCCCCCCGCGGCAGTGCTGGCCCAGGGGGAGCGCCTGCTGTTGCGCGAGCGGCAGCAGAAGGCCGCCGAACTGCCGATCCGCCGCCTGCTCGACGCCTTGCCGGTCCAGTTGGCGGGGGAGGGTACGGCTTTGCCGGACTGGTCCTCGGCGCGCTGGGATGTGCTGGTGCGTAACGCCGAGCCGCCGCTGGCGAGCCAGGTGCCCGGCCGGTTGGCGACGGAACCGCTGTTGCCGCCGGCACTGGTTCCGGGCCGCCATCGCTGCGACATGGCGGGTGAGGGCGAATCGGCGCTGCTGCTGTTCTACCCGCTGCCAGGGCGGGATGCGCCGCAGGAGGCCGCCTGGCGGCTGCTGGCGCGTGAGCTGGAAGGCGGCTTCTACCAGCGCCTGCGCGTCGAGCTGAACCTGGGCTATGCATTGTTCTGCGGCTTCCGCCAGGTCGCCTGCTGGCGCGGGCTGCTGTTCGCCGTGCAGTCGCCGCACGCGCAGCCGGACGCGCTGTTCGGCCACCTGCGCACCTTCCTGGAAGACGCCGCCATCTCCCTGGGCGAACTGTCCGAGGCCCGTCTGCACGACCTCGCCCATAGCCTGGCGAACGAGCCGGCCGGCGAGAACGCAGCCTGGCGCGACCAGCTCGCCGGCGTGGCCGAGGCCGCCCGCCGCATCACTCGCACCGATCTCCAGGCCGCCCATGCCGCATTGCTGGACGAGCAGGGCGGCTGCTGGCTGCTGACCAACCGCGCCTGATCTCTTTTCTACACCTTCTTCCGCTACTGCCCGGGCGTACCGCCCCGGGCACGTGCGCCTGCGACTTTGGTCCTGCGCCGCAAGGCCCGCTGCCAAGGTGCCGCTACCCCCGCGACCAAGGCGCCGGGCCTTGTGGTGGCCTGGTGCCATGGCCTTGCGCAGCGATCCGGCAAGCCCCACGCAAGCAGCGCCGAAGCGCGCCCAAAGCAGCGTATGGCGCCGCGCGGGGCGTTTCGATAATCGCCTCCGCCACGACCCCGAACGGTCATCCATCCCCTGCGGAGCGCGTCATGAACAAGAACAACACCGCCATTCGCCGTTTCCTGCCCCTGGCCCTGGCCTCGCTGGGCAGCCTGGGCTGCCTGCCGGCCGTCGCCGACATCAAGCTGTACGACAAGGACGACACCACCTTCTCCACCGACGGCTACTTCAACGCCTTCTACGTCAACAGCGACGTGGACCGCGAGGGCGACACCTACGACCGCCGCCAGTCGCGGGTGAAGATGGGCTTTTTGCCCAACTACATCGGCTTCAACTTCGGCAAGAAGATCGACGGCCTGACCCTCACCGGGCGTTCCTCGTTCTGGGTGACCATCAACGACAGCGAGCAGGACGGCACCGACACCGCCATCGACGTGCGGCAGTTCTACGGCAACGTGGCCGGCGACTGGGGCGAGGTGCTGATCGGCAAGGACTTCGGCCTGTTCTCGCGCTCGAACATCTTCCTCGACGAACTGCTGGCCGGCTTCGGCAACGCCAGCGACACCCTCGGCCTGGTGGACGGCAAGGGCGTGTCCTTCGGCAACATCGGCACCGGCTACCCGTACCCGTTCCCCACCTCGCAGATCACCTACCGCAACAACAACCTGGTGGACGGCCTGCGCGTGGCGGTGGGCATCATGGACCCGATCGACACCAACCAGATCGACAAGGACGCCAGCGATGGCCTGGACGACAAGGCCTACCAGGACAACCCGCGCTACGAGAGCGAGATCAGCTACCAGTTCGACCTGGGCGGCGCGCAGATCTACAGCTGGGTCAACGGCGCCTACCAGACCTCGAAGAACACCAACGACCAGGTCGACGACGTCACCTCCAAGGGCCTGGGCTACGGCATCCAGGCCAAGTTCGGTGGCGTGTCGCTGACCGGCTCGGGCTTCACCGCCAAGGGCATCAACCCCTTCTTCACCAACAACGCCGGCGAAGCCGCGCTGCGCGAGGTGGACAGCCGCGGCATGCTGCTGCAGGGCTCCTACACCTGGGGCAAGAACCGCCTGGCGCTGTCCTACGGCAAGACCGAGGACGACGGCAACGGCCTGGGCAGCGCGGCGGACTACTCCACCCGCGGCATCGCCTACTTCCGCACCATCAACGACAACCTCAAGCTGGTGGCCGAGTACAACCAGTACGAGATCGACGGCCGCAAGGGCTCGCTGGTGAGCGAAGACACCGACACCTTCGCGGTTGGCGCGGTATTGAACTGGTAATCCTCAGGGCTCCTTTGGCAGTAATTGGGCGGGGCGGCGGTGGCGTCGGTCCGCCGTTTTTTTTGTGGGGGGATGGTGTTCTGTCGGGAGGGTCTTTGAAGAGCGCCCTCTCCCCAGCCCTCTCCCTGAAGGGAGAGGGGGCTAGTCCGTGCCGAGAGGAGGAGTGGTTTCAGCCGGTAACTTTCGGTTTTGCCGGCTAACGCCGAAACATCAGCACACACCGAACGGTCCCCTCTCCCTTCAGGGAGAGGGTTAGGGAGAGGGTTGCGGACACCAACCCCGCTCCGCAACTGAACCTGACTCCGCTGTTCGCTATACCGCGAATCGCGCGCAGGGCGCGCTCCTACAAAGGACATGGGCAGCAACTGTCTTGCCGACTGCGCCGAGGTGCTTTTCGTAGGATGGGTTGAGCTTGCGATACCCATCGGACCCTGGTGATGGGTATCGCTTCGCTCAACCCATCCTACGGGCGTTTCCCTTGCATCCGGAGCGGATCTTGCCCGCGAAATGCGCCGGAACCTCCAGCCCGCCCCTACACCTTTCGGAGGTCCCCGCCAGCACCCAAGTAGCATGGGGCCGCGCCGGGCGCCTTCGTAGAATGCCCCCGTGGTCAACCGGCGTTGAGGCAGGCGTATGCAGGAAGGGCAGGGGGAAGGCGTGGTCAGGGGCATGTCCAGCGCCCGCGATGCGGAGGCGGTGGCCCAGGATCTGGCGCGCCAGTTGATCCATCCGCACCTGGGCTTCGTGCTGTTCTTCTGCTCCGCCGAGTACGACCTGCCGGCCCTGGCCGCCGCCCTGGAGCAGTACTTCGGCGGCATCGAGCTGGTCGGCTGCACCACTGCCGGCGAGATCACCCCCCAGGGCTACGGCCGCGGCTGCGTCAGCGCGGTGGGTTTCGACGTGCGCAGCTTCGCCGTGGCCAGCGCGCTGATCGACGAGATGGAGCGCTTCAGCCTGATCGACGCGCAGCAACTGGTGGAGGCCCTGGTGGCCGACTGCCGCAGCAGCGAGCTGGCGCCGATCAAGGACCACAGCTTCGCCCTGACCCTGCTCGACGGCCTGTCCAGCCGCGAAGAAGTGGTGCTGGCGGCGCTCAGCGCGGCGCTTGGCGCCATCCCGCACTTCGGCGGCTCGGCCGGCGACGACAACCACCTCACCCACACCCACGTCTACTACCAGGGCCAGTTCCACACCGGCGCGGCGGTGGTGCTGCTGTTCAACACCTGGCTCGACTTCGAGGTGTTCACCACCCACCACGTGGTGCCGCGCGGCGAGAAGCTGGTGGTGACCCGCGCCGACAGCGCCAGCCGCCGGGTGCTGGAGCTCAACGCCGAGCCCGCCGCCCTGGAATACGCCCGGCTGGTCGGCGTGGAGCCCCACGAACTGAGCTTCGAGCTGTTCTCCCGCCACCCGCTGGCGGTGCGCATCAAGGACCAGTACTACGTGCGCTCCATCCAGCAGGTGCACGACGACTTCAGCCTGACCTTCTACTGCGCGGTGGAGAACGGCATCGTCCTCACCGCCATGAGCACCGGGCCGCTGCTGCCCAACCTGCAGGCGCAGTTCGCGCGCCTACACGAACGCCTCGGCCCGCCGCTGCTGACCATCGGCTGCGACTGCTTCCTGCGCCGCCTGGAGCTGGAAGTGGCGGGCGACAGCGCAGCCACCGCCGCTTTTCTCCGCCACCAGCAGGTGATCGGCTTCAACACCTACGGAGAGCAATTCAATGGCATGCACATCAACCAGACCTTCACCGGCGTCGCCATTGGCCGTCCCCGTGGCGGCGCCGGCTGAGCTGCTGGCGCGCATCGACGAACTCGAGCGCGACAAGCTCAAGCTGCAGCGCATCAACACCGCGCTGATCGAGCGCATCGAATCCAGCGCCTCGCGCGGCGACGGCGCCTACGGGGCCTTCCAGCACTCGGTGGTGCTGGCCGAGCAGGTGCGCGAGCGCACCGACGCCCTGAGCCAGGCCATGGCCGAGCTGAAGTCTAGCAACCAACTGCTCAGCGACGCCCGCCTGCGCGCCGAGACCGCCCACCAGCACCTGCTGGACGCCATCGAAAGCATCTCCGACGCCTTCGTGCTGTTCGACCCGCAGCAGCGCATCGTGCTGTTCAACGAACGTTTCCGCGCGCTCTGGGCGCCCACCCGCGCGCGCCTGGGCGCCGGCACCCGGCTGGCCGAGGTGCGCCGCCTGGCGCAGAGCAGCGGGCTGATAGTCGAAGAACAGCGCAGCAACGACGACGAACACACCCTCTACCGCCTGCGCGACGACCGCTGGGTGCGCATGAGCGAGCGGCCGACCCGCGACGGCGGGCAGGTGGTGCTCTACACCGACATCACCGAGATCAAGCTCAGCGAGACCGCGCGCCGCGAGCAGGCGGTGGCGCAGAAGTCGCACCTGCTGCAGCGCGCCGTGGACAACCTGTCCCAGGGCGTGGCCATGGTCGGCGCCGAGGGCGCGCTGGAGCTGTGGAACCGGCGCTTCCTGGAGCTCTGCGGGCTGGCGCCGATCGGCGCGCACCGGCCCTTCGCCGACGTCATGGGCGAGAGCGGCCTGCCGCTGCTCACCCCGCGCAGCCGCGGCGACGACGGTGCGCCCCTGGCGGCCCTGGAGCAGCGCCTGTTCGACGGCCGCATGCTGGAGATCCGCACCCACGCGCTGCCCACCGGCGGCTTCGTCAACACCTTCACCGACATCACCGAGCGCTACCGCCACGCCGAGGCGCTGCGCGAGAGCGAGCGCTGGATTCGCCTGATCACCGACCAGGTGCCGGCGCTGATCGCCTACCTCAACGCCGACCTGGTCTACGAGTTCACCAACAAGGTCTACGAGCAGTGGTACCGCTGGCCCAGCGGCGCGATGCTCGGGCGCAACCTGCGCGAGGTGCACGGCGCCGAGCACTGCCGGCGCCTGGAGCCGTACTTCGAGCGGGCGCTGTCGGGCGAGAGCGTGACCTTCGAGATCGCCGAGACCAACCTGGCCGGGCAGGAGCGCTACATGCAGCGCTCCTACGTGCCCAACCGCCAGGCCGACGGCCAGGTCGCCGGGCTGTTCGTGCTGATCCGCGACATCACCGAGCGCCGGCGCACCGCCGAGGCGCTGCACCAGGCCTACCAGAACCTGGAGCAGCGGGTGCGCGAACGCACCGCCGAGCTGACCAGCCTGAACGACCAGCTCAAGCGCGAGATCGACGAGCGCAGCCAGGTGCAGGCGCGCCTGCGCGAGGCCAAGCGCGAGGCCGAGCAGGCCAACCTGTCGAAGACCAAGTTCCTCGCCGCGGTCAGCCACGACCTGCTGCAGCCGCTGAACGCCGCGCGGCTGTTCACCAGCGCCCTGCAGGAGCGCGGCGAGGGCGACGGCCTGGTGCGCAACATCAGCCACTCGCTGGAAGACGTGGAGAACCTGCTGGGCACCCTGGTGGACATCTCCAAGCTCGACGCCGGGGTGATCAAGCCGGACATCGCGCCCTTCGAGGTGGGCGAGCTGCTCGGCAACCTCGCCGCCGAATACCGCCAGATCGCCGCCAGCGAAGGCCTGCGCCTGGACTACGTGGCCTGCGGCGCCCAGGTGCGCAGCGACCTGCAGCTGCTCGCCCGCATCCTGCGCAACCTGCTGTCCAACGCCATCCGCTACACGCCCGCCGGTCGCGTGCTGCTGGGCTGCCGGCGGCGCCGGCAGAGCCTGTGGATCGAGGTCTGGGACACCGGCATGGGCATCCCGGCGGACAAGCTCGGCGAGATTTTCCAGGAGTTCAAGCGCGGCGACACCCAGCGCTCCCACCAGGACCGCGGCCTGGGCCTGGGGCTGGCGATCGTCGAGAAGATCGCGCGCATGCTCGGCCACCGCATCCAGGTCGGCTCGGTGCCCGGCAAGGGCTCGCGCTTCGCCGTCGAGGTTCCGCTGGCGCGCGGGGCGGTGCGCGCGCGCCCGGAACCGGCGCAGCAGGCCGAACACCTGGTGGAACGCCTGCGCGGCTCGCGGGTGTGGGTGCTGGACAACGACGCGGCCATCTGCGCCGGCATGCGCACCCTGCTGGAAGCCTGGGGCTGCCGGGTGGTCACCGCGCTATCGGAAGAAGACCTGGCGCGCCAGGTGGACAACTTCCACGCTGAAGCCGACCTGCTGATAGCCGACTACCACCTGGACGACGGCTGCAACGGGGTGGACGCCGTGGCTTCGATAAACGCCCGCCGCGGCGCGCCGCTGCCGGCGTTGATGATCACCGCCAACTACAGCAACGAGCTCAAGCAGCAGGTGCGGGAGTTGGGGCATACGCTGATGCACAAGCCGGTTAGGCCGATGAAGCTGAAGACGGCGTTGTGTCACCTGATGGATCGCGCTGGTTGAAGCTGGCGCCGTACCTGTAGGAGCGGGCCCTGCCCGCGATTTTCGCGCGCAGGGCGCGCTCCTACATGGGGGATGGGGGCGGAGTAGGGCGGATAACCGTTCGCGGTTATCCGCCGTTGGTTGGGGTCGTGGCAGTGAAGGTTCGACTTTGGCGCAGGGTTTGGGTCCGCAACCCTCTCCCCAGCCCTCGGCTGCGCGCCCCGCCCTGAAGGGAGAGGGGCTATCCGTGCCGCCGGTGGTTTTCGTGCCATCCAACACCGGCGTAGCCAGCGAGCGCCGAAATCACACTTCACGCCGAACGGTCCCCTCTCCCTTCAGGGAGAGGGTTAGGGTGAGGGAGCGGAGGTTGGCCCAGCAGAGGAGTCACCGGCAAACAGGTTCGCGAGCAAGAACTAGGCGTCCCCCTCGCTCCTACGAAAAGCCAGCCAGTGCTCAAGCTCGCTGAGCAGCCGGCACACGCACCTTGGCCCGCAGTATCAGCGCAATCCCCCCCAGCACCGCGCAAGACACCAGCACCAACCGCAAGCTGATGTGCTCCCCCAACACCAACGCCCCGGACAACGCCGCCAACACCGGCACACTCAACTGCACCGACGCCGCCTGGATCGCCGACAACCCCGGCAATGCCGCGTACCAGATGGCATAGCCAATCCCCGAAGCCAGCGCCCCGGACAGCACCGCGTAGACCACTCCCGGCACATCCCCCCGCAACTGGCCATGGAACACCACGGCCAGCACAGCAGCAAAGGCAATACCACGAACGAAGTTGCCCGTAGTCACCGCCAATGGATCGCCCGCATTACGCCCCAGCAGCGAATACAGCCCCCAGGCCACGCCGGACAGCAGCATCAGCAGCGCCCCGGTCAGCGGCGGGGCGCCGGCGCCGGGCAGCAGTTGCACCAGCAGCCCGCCCAGGGCCAGGGCGAAGCCCAGCAGGGCCTGGCCGGCCAGGCGTTCGCCGCGCAGCAGGCCGACCACCAGCATGGTCACCTGCACCGCGCCGAACAGCAGCAGCGCGCCGGTGCCGGCGTCCAGCTGCACGTAGGCGTAGGAGAAGGCCGCGGCGTAGACGAACAGCGCCGCCGCCGCGCGCCAGTTGCCCTTGGCCTGGCTGGCCCGGCCGCGCAGGCGCAGCAGCAGGCCGAGCATCAGCGCGCCGGAGAGGATGCGGATGCCGGTGAAGCTCACCGCGTCCAGCTGGGTGGCCTTCAGGGCCAGGCGGCAGAGCAGGGAGTTGCCGGCGAAGGCGAGCATCGCCAGCGCCGTGAGCAGCAGGGTGCGCGAGGCGGGCATGGCGGCTCCCTAGCGGCGCAGGTAGGCGGCGAAGTCGATGTCGCCGGCGCTGAGGATGGCCTGCACGCGGTTGTGCACCTTGAGCTTGCGCAGGATCGCCGAGACGTGGGCCTTCACCGTGGTCTCGGCGATCTCCAGGTTGTAGGCGATCTGCTTGTTCGACTCGCCCTTGGTCATGCGTTCCAGCACCAGCAGTTGCTTGCGCGTCAGCGCCTGCAGCAGCTCCGGCGGGATGCCGTGCTCCTCGTGGCCGCTGCGCCGCGGCGAGGCCTTCTGCGTGCGGATGATGTCCGAGGGCAGGTAGACGTTGCCGTTGAGGATCTGCTCGATGGCCTCGGTCATCTGCGCCCGCGGCGAGGACTTGGTGATGAAGCCCACCGCGCCGTAGGTGATGGCCTGCAGCACCACCTGCTTGTCCTGCTCGGCCGAGACGATCACCACCGGGATGGTCGGCGCCTCGTTGCGCAGGTTCATCAGGCCGCTCAGGCCGTGCATGCCGGGCATGTTCAGGTCGAGCAGGATCAGGTCCAGGTCGTCGTGCTCCTGGGTCAGGCCCAGGGCGCTGTCGAGGTCGGCGGTCTCCATCACCTCGCTGCCGGGGAAGCCGTCGGCGATGACGTTGTGGATGGCCTCGCGGAACAGCGGGTGATCGTCGGCGATCAGGATCTTGTACATGGCCTACACCTCGTTGTTGTCGTTATGGGCGGCGGCTAGCCGTTGCCGGGTGTACTCAGGGGAAAGGGTGCGGCTGGGCGTCCTGCAGGGGCAGGCCGGCCTGTTCCCAGGCGTCTACTCCGTCACGGTACCAGTAGAGCCTGGAATAGCCCAGCGCATGGGCGCGGCGGACCGCGTTCCAGCTGGCCCAGCAGTCCGAGCGGCAGTAGAACACCAGCGGGCGCGTCGGGTCGCCCTCGCTCAGCTGCCGCAGGTTCTCGCGGAAGTAGGCCTGCCAGGGCGCGCTCAGCACGCCGTCGCCGGTGTTGGCCAGCCACAGGCTGCCGGGCAGGTTGCGGTGTGGTTCGTTGGCCACGAACCGGCCGTTGAGCCAGGTGCGCCGGTACACGTCCACCAGGCGCGTGTGCGGCTCGCGCTTGAGCAGCGCCTGCAGGGCGGCGGTGTCCAGAGTGGTGGCGTGGTCGGCGCTGGCCGGGGTCGGGCTGCGGTACTGGCTGGTGCGGTAGCCGTCGCTGGAGAACAGCGCTTCGTCCGCATGGGCCAGCGGCAGGCCCAGCAGCGCGCAGAGCAGGGCAGGGGCTAGGCGGAGCATGGTGGCATCTCGATATTTATTCTTCTGCCCGCCATTACATGCCAGGGGCGCTGCTTTGGAAATTCGACGTCCGGAGGGTTGATCCAGTACCAAAGTAGGAGATTTCAGCCCTTGCGCAGCGCCGCGTGCTGCGGGTTGAAGGTGAGCAGCGCAAGGCCGGCGAACAGCAGCGTCAGCCCCAGGCACACCGCCAGCGCCAGCGGGTCGAAGCGCTGGTACAGGGCGAAGCGCACCAGCTCCACGGCGTGGCTGAAGGGGTTGAGCGCGCACAGCCAGTACAGCCCCACGCTGGCCTCGCGCATCTTCCACAGCGGGTACAGCGCCGAGGACAGGAAGAACAGCGGGAAGATCACGAAGTTCATCACCCCGGCGAAGTTCTCCAACTGGCGGATGGCGTTGGACAGCAGCAGGCCCAGGGCGCTGAGCAGCAACGCCGCCAGCAGCAGCGCCGGCAGCGCCGCGAGCAGGCCCCAGGCCGGCGGCTGCACGCCGTAGAGCCAGGCGATGGCGAGGAAGGCGTATACCTGCAGCAGCGACACCAGCGCCGTGGCCAGCAGCTTGCCGGCCAGCAGGAAGGCGCGCGGCAGCGGGCTGGTGAGCAGCACGCGCATGCTGCCCATCTCGCGGTCGTAGACCATCGACAGCGAGCCCTGCATGCCGTTGAACAGCAAGATCATGCAGCACAGCCCGGGGACTATGTAGGTCTCGTAGGTCACGTAGGTGTCGTAGGGCTCGATGATCGAGATGCCCAGCGCGGCGCGGAAGCCGGCGGCGAACACCAGCAGCCACAGCAGCGGGCGCACCAGGGCGCTGAGGAAGCGCGAGCGCTGCAGCACGAAGCGCAGCCACTCGCGCACCACGATGCCGCGCAGGCACTGCCAGTAGGCGGCGGGGCCGAAACCGAGGGTGTCGTAGGTGTTCATGCGCAGGCTTCCAGGCGGGTGAGGCGGGCGAAGGCGCGGGGCAGGTCGCCACCGTCGGCGGCGCTGACCTGGGCCGCTTCGCCCTGGGCCACCAGGCGGCCGCGGTCGAGCACCAGCAACTGGTCGTCGCCGCGCACCTCGTCCAGCAAATGGGTGGTCCACAGCACCGCCAGGCCCTCGTCGCGGCACAGCTGGCGCACGTGTTCGTTCAGCCCCTGGCGCGCCGCCGGGTCCAGCCCCACGCTGGCCTCGTCGAGCAGCAGCAGGCGCGGGCGGTGCAGCAGCGCGCGGGCGATCTCCACGCGGCGGCGGTGGCCGCCGTTCAAGGTGCGCACCTTGTCGCGGCGGCGTTCCTGCAACTGCTGGCGGGCCAGCTCCTGCTCGATGCGGTCGGCCGCCAGGGCCCGCGGCAGGCCGTGCAGGGCGGCGTGGTAGCGCAGGTTCTGCTCCACGCTCAGGTCCAGGTCCAGGGTGCTCTGCTGGAACACCACGCCCAGCTGGCGCAGGGCCAGGCGCGGCTGGCGGGCCAGGCTGCAGCCGCATACCTCGATCTCGCCCTGTTGCAGGTCGTACAGGCGCGTGAGCAGGGCGATCAAGGTCGACTTGCCGGCGCCGTTGGGCCCCAGCAGGGCGGTGAAGCGCCCCTCCGGCAGGGTGAAGTCGATGCCGTCCAGCGCCTTGCGCGCGCCGTAGGCGAAGCCCACGCCCGCCACCCGCAGGGCGTTCATGGCGTCACCACCACGCCCCAGGGGTAGCGCCCGACCTTGATCGAGCGGGTCACCTTGAGGTCCTTCACGTCGATCACCGACACGTCGCCGCTGACGCCGTTGGTGGCCAGCAGCAGGCTCTCGTCCGGGTTGAACGCCAGGTGCCAGACGCGGCGGCCCACCAGCAGATAGTCGAGCACCTCGAAGGTCTTCGCATCCACCACCGCAATGTGGTTGGCCGGGCCCAGGGCGACGAAGGCGTACTTGCCGTCGCTGGTCAGCTTCACGCCCACCGGCTGGATCTTGTCCGGGTGCACGCCCTTGATGGCGAAGCGCAGGCTCTTGAGGATCTTGCGGCTGGCCACGTCCACCACGCTGACGCTGCCGCCGATCTCCGCCGACACCCAGACCTGGCTGCCGTCCTTGTTGAACTCCGCGTGGCGTGGGCGCTGGTCCACCAGGGTGCTGTCCACCAGCTTCTGCGTGGCGGTGTCGATCCAGTGCAGCATGTTGGTGGTCTCGCTGGTATTCACCGCCCACTTGCCGTCGGGGCTCACCGCCATGCCCTCGGGCTCCACGCCCACGTCGATCTGGCCGAGCACCTGGGCGGTCTGGGTATCGACCACCGTCACCAGCGCGTCGTCCTCGTTGGAGACGTACAGCCAGCGGTCGTTGGGGTGCAGGGCGAACTGCTCGGGGTCGGCGCCGGAGGGCAGCTGCCTGACGATCCTGCCGCTGGCCAGGTCCATTACCTGCACGGTGTCGGAGTCGCTGGCGCAGATGTACAGCAGCTTGTTGTCGTGGGACAGCGCCAGGCCGCGTGGGCGCTTGCCGGTGTCCAGGGTGCCGGTGACGGTCATGCTGTCCAGGTCGATGACGCTGATGTTGTTGTCCTTCTCGTTGGACACGTAGGCCTTGGCGGCGAAGGCCGGCGGCGCCAGGCACAGGGCGGCGGCCAGCAGGGAAGGGGCCAGGGTGGCCTGGAGCATGGCAGGTCGGAAAATGGCGGCGCGGAACATGGCGTATCTCCAGGTCAGGGCTTGGCGTCGGCGAGGCGGCAACGGCTTTCCGGGGCATCCAGGCCGAGGCTGTCGAGTTCGCTTGCGGGGTGCAGGAAGCCTTCCTGCGGCGAGGTGCTGACCAGCGCGCGCGGCTGCACCAGCGGGATGGGCTGGCGCAGCTGGCCGTCCCAGGGGCGGTAGCTGAGCTTGTAGCCCTTGAAGCCGTCCAGCGGCAGGTCCGGCGACAGCGCCAGGGCGCGGATGGCTTGCGGCTCGGCATTGCGCAGGCGCGTCACGGCGCTGGCCACGCTGCGCACGGCGACCCAGGCGGCGAAGTCGCGGTCGTTCATCCAGCGCTTGGCCTGGGCCTCGAAGCGCTTCTGCAACTGCGCGGCGCCGAAGGTTTCCACGGTCTTGTGCCAGCCGGTGGCGACCAGGCCCTGGGTGCCGGCCACCGGGCGCGGCAGCCAGGTGTTGTAGGGCACGTACTCGCCGAAGTCGCCGTGCTCGTCGGCCACCAGCACCACGTCGTAGTCGTCGCCGGCCTGGGTGAACAGCGGCATGTCGGCCTGGGCGCTGCGGCGCTGGTCGTTGGCGAAGGTGAAGGCCTTCTCCTCGACTATCTTCGCCCCGAAGCGCCTGGCCGAGCGGCGCAGGGCGGCGGCGTAGGCCTTGTCCCCGGGGCGCTGGCCGATGATCAACAGCCAGTGCGTCCACTTGCGCAGCACCAGGAACTGGGTGAGGGCGTCGGTCAGCATCAGCCGGCTGGGCAGGGTGTGCAGCACGTTGGCCGGGCACTGCTCGGCGCGCAGCTCGTCGTCGGCGGCGCCGGCGTTGAACAGCAGGCTGTCCGGCAGCGCGGCGGCCAGCTGGCGCAGGCTCTCGGCCGGGGCGTTGACCACGAACAGGCGCAGGCCGTCGTCGTGCAGCTTGCGCGCCTCGGCCAGCAGCTGCTGGGCGTCGGCGCTGGTGGCGCTGACCAGGCTGTAGCGCTGCTTGAGGAAGCGCCCGGTGGTGTTGCTGTCGTCGATGGCCAGCTCGGCGCCGCGCAGGCCGGCGTCGCCGGGCTCGGGGATGATGTTCGACAGCAGCGGGCCGGGGTCGGGCGTGTAGCCGAGGTAGGCGATGCGCACCTGCAGCTCGGCCGGGGCATCCTCGGCACGCGCGTTCAGGCAAAGCAGGGCAGCGCAGGCGACCGCCAGCAGGTAGGCCACGCCGTGCAGGGCGAACTGGCGCATGGGCGACTCCATTGTTGTTGTGTCGCCAGCATAGGAACGCGCCAGGGCCGGGGAAATATGCAGAAAGTACCGCCGGGGCAGTACCAAGGTAGTAGATCGCCGCCGGCGGCCGCGCCCTAGCATGGCCCTACAACAACAAAGACAACGGGAGCCGAGCCATGCGTATCGCCGTCACCCTGGTACTGCCCATCCTGCTGATCCTCAGCCTGCTGGGCTTCGATTTCATGTACAGCCTGCACACCCGCCCCGGCGTGCCCAGCGCCTGCGTCGCCGGCCAGCCCTGCCGCGTGGGGCCCTAGGGCGCGGCCATGTCGGCGCTGTGGCGGATCAACCTGCTGGTCGGGCTGTTCTTCGCCCTGGTCGCCGCGCTGTGCGTGGCCGTGCTGCTGCACCAGGGCGACGAGGACGTGCGCCGCGAACTGGACGCCGCCCGCGCCGTGGTGGAATACCTGCGCGAGGCGGCGCTGCGCGACCCGGCCAGCCTCGACCAGAGCCTCACCGGCGGCCTGCGCCACGTGCGCGTGCACTGGCTCGACCAGCCGCCGCCGGCGCCGCGCGGCTGGCTCGACGAATGGCTGGCGGCGCGCCTGTACCCGGACGTCTACCACGCCGCGCCGCTGCAACTGGCCGATGGCCGCCGCGTGCAGCTGAGCGTGGACCCGCGCGACGAAATCGACGAAGTCCGCGACTCCCTGGTGCAGCTGCTGGCGCTGTTCGGCGTGGCCCTGGCGGTCAGCCTGCTGGCGATCCGCTGGGCGGTGCGCGGCGGGCTGCGGGTGGTGGAACAGTTGCAGGCCGCGTTCGGCGAGATCGTCCAGGGCCGCCTGCAGGTGCGCCTGCCCGGCCATTCGCTGCCCGAAGCGCAGCGCCTGGCCGGACGCTTCAACGGCATGGCCGAGGCCCTGGAGCGCGCCTGCCAGGAAAACGCCGAACTGACCCGCTCGCTGCTCGCCGTACAGGAGCGCGAGCGCCAGGAACTGGCCCAGGCCCTGCACGACGACATCGGCCAATACCTGGCCGGCATCCGCGCGCAGCTCTTCCTGCTGCACAGCCTGCACGACCAACCCGCCGCGCAACCCACCCTGGAGCGCATGGACCAGCACTGCCGCGGCCTGAACGACAGCTTCCGCGCGCTGATCCGCGACCTCTACCCGGTGGTGCTGGAGCACCTGGCGCTGGACGAAGCGGTGCGCGCCTACGTCGAGGACTGGCAGGCCAGCCAGGGCATCGCCTGCACCCTGCGCCTGCCCGACAGCCTGCCGCCTCTGGGCGACGCGGCCAAGGCGCACCTGTACCGCCTGCTGCAAGAGGCGCTGACCAACGTCGCCCGCCACGCCGGCGCCACCCGCGTGTGGGTGCGCCTGCAAACCCGCGGCGGCCACCTGTACCTGGCCGTGCGCGACGACGGCCGCGGCAGCGACGGCCCGCCGCGCGCCGGCATCGGCCTGCGCTCCATGCGCGAGCGCGCCCGCTGCCTGGGCGGCGAACTGCAACTGCGCAGCCAGCCCGGCCTGGGCCTGGCGCTGCGCCTGCGGGTGCCGCTGCCAGTGGCGGCATGAGAGGAGAGAAAGCGATGAAAATCCTGCTGGTGGACGACCATTTCGTGGTGCGCGAAGGCATAGCCGCCCTGCTGCGCGGCCTGCTGCCGGAAGCGGACGTGGTGGAGGCGGGCGACGGCGAGGAAGCGTTGCAGGCGGTGCAGCGCGAGATTCCCGCGCTGGTCATCCTCGACATCGGCCTGCCCGGCATCAGCGGCCTGGAAGTCACCCGCCGCCTGCGCCAGCGCCTGCCGCAGTTGCGCGTGCTGTTCTTCAGCATGCACGACGAACTGCCCCTGGTGCGCCAGGCCCTGGACGCCGGCGCCGCCGGCTACGTGACCAAGGGCGCGGCCCCGGCGGTGCTGCTCGAAGCGGTGCGCCGCGTGCTGGCCGGCCAACTCTACATCGAACAACCCCTGGCCACCCGCCTGGCCTGCCAGCCCAGGGGCCTGGAAGCGGGCGACCCGCGCCTGCACGGCCTGACCCGCCGCGAATTCGAAATCTTCGTCATGCTCGCCCGCGGCCTGCCGGCAAGGCAGGTGGCCGAACACCTGTGCGTGAGCGCCAAGACGGTGTCCAACCATGTGACGCTGCTGAAGCAGAAGCTGCAGGTGAGTTCCCACGCGGAGCTGGTGCACCTGGCCATCGACAGCGGGGTGCTGCGTGTGAGCGGCGAGGCGCTGGCGGGGTAGGGATTGGGCTTTTCTGCGATTCGCGCGCAGGGCGCGCTCCTACAGGGGAATGGTGTGGGTGGGGCGGCGTAGGAGCGGATCCTATCCGCGATCCGCACCGATACGTCCGGCTATCGCGGACAAGGTCCGCTCCTACACCTTCCGGCAAATATGACACTTCGTAGGATGGGTTGAGCGAAGCGATACCCATCTTTTCCCCACGCATAACCTGCTTGGGTTTTCTATCTACCTGTTGATTGGTGTGATGTATTGCATCACACTTTGCCGCATGATCGTCAGCTTCCAGCACAAGGGCCTGGCTCTGTTCTTCAGAACTGGCTCCACCCGAGGAATCCGTGCCGACCACGCCAAACGCCTGGCGCGTATGTTGCCGTTCCTCGATCGAGCGGCCGCTCCGGACGACCTCAACCTGCCGGGCTGGCGTCTGCATCCCTTGAAGGGAGAACTGGACGGTTTCTGGTCACTCACGGTCAGCGGCAACTGGCGGGTGATCTTCCGTTTCATCGGCAACGACGTGGAACTTGTCGACTATCTTGATTACCACTGAACAGGAGGGGGTGCCCATGGTCATGTTCAATCCACCACATCCTGGCGAAACCCTGCGCGAAGACGTGCTGCCGGCGCTCGATATCAGCGTCACCAAACTGGCCCGCCGCCTGGGCTTCGCACGCGAAACCCTGTCGCGGGTGCTGCACGGCCGCGCGCCCATCAGCCCGGACCTGGCCGTGCGCCTGGAGCTGGCCGGCATCGGCACGGCGCGCACCTGGCTCGGCGTGCAGGCCGACTACGACATCTGGCAGGCCAGGCACCGCGAACAACCGCATATCGAGCGCTTCGCCGATATCGCCTGAAAACTGAAAAGCCCCGCGAATGTGGGGCTTTTCCCATTCCGAAGCATCGGGGAGCTGCTTCGTAGGATGGCGTGGAGCGCAGCGATACCCATCGCCCCCTTGCGCACCACCTCCCCTGTAGGAGCGGACTTCGTCCGCGATCCGCGGCCACGCCCCCTGCAACGGTCGCCCTCAAGGCTCGAAAGTCACCGGCCGCAGCGGTGCGGTATTCACCTTCAGCTCGAACACATCCGGCCGCGCGTAGTGGCCGCAGGCGTCGAAATCGAGGTTGCCCTTGCTCAGCTGGGCCATGTCGAGGTCGGCGTAGAGTTCGGTCTCGCAGTCGAACACCGGGCCGGCCAGCACTTCGCCCTGCGGGCTGACGATCATGCTGCCGCCGCGCATCACGTACTCGTCCTCCTGGAAGTCCAGGCCGAACGCCTCGCGGTGCTGCTGCGGGTACTCGCCCAAGCGGATCGCCTGGCAGGCCGAGAGCACGAACACCCGGCCTTCCAGGGCGATATGCACCATCGAGCTGGCCCAGGACGGGCGGTCATCCGCGGTGGGCGCGCAATACAGCTGCACGCCCTGGGCGTACATGGCCTGGCGCAGCGCCGGCATGTAGTTCTCCCAGCAGATCACGCTGCCCAGCACGCCGAACTCGGTGTCCACCGGCTCGATGGTGGAGCCGTCGCCGAAGCCCCAGATCAGCCGTTCCTGCCCGGTGGGCATCAGCTTGCGGTGGTAGCCAGCGATGCCGCGCCCCGGCGCCAGGGTCACGGCGGTGCAGTACAGGGTGCGGCCGAAGCGCTCGATGATGCCCACCACCACGGTCACCCCGGTCTGCTCCACGCACTCGGCGAGCACCGTCAGTTCCGGGCCGTCCAGCGCCACGGCGCCCTCGACGTAGCGCTGGTACAGCTCGCGCCCCGCGGCGCTGCGGTTGCCCACCACGCTGCCGAAGGCCACCCCCTTGGGGTAGCCGCCGATGAAGGCTTCGGGGAACACCGCCAGCTTCGCGCCCTGTTCCGCCACGCGGCGGAGGATGCCGCAGGCCTTCTCGACGCTGGCCATCGGCTCGTAGGGAACGGAGGCGGCCTGGATGATTGCTACACGGGTCATTGGGGGCTCCTGACTGTCTGTTGAAAGGCTTAGAAACGGCTGATGTCGTTGTCGCGGGTTTCCGGCAGGGTCTTCCACAGCACCACCAGACACACCAGGGAGACCGCCGCCAGATAGGCCGCGGGCAGGTTCGCGTCGCCGGTCTGGCGAATCAGCGCGGCGGCGATGAAGGGCCCGGGCCCGGCGAGGATCGCCAGCGCCAGGTTGTGGCCCAGGGCCGCGCCGGTGGAGCGGATCGAGGCCGGGAAGACTTCCACCAGCAGCACCACGTCCATCACCGCGGTGATCGCCACCAGCACGCCCATCACGATCAGCCCGGCGAGAATCGCCAGTGGGTTGCCGCTGTTGAGCAGCAGGAAGATCGGATAGGCCAGCAGCGTGAGCGCGGCGGCAGCGCCCAGCAGCAGCTTGCGCCGGCCGATGCGGTCGCTGAGTTGGCCGATCAGCGGGTTGACGATCACATAGACCACCAGCGCCGCGCTGCACAGCCACAGCGCGCTGCTGCGCGGCAGGCCGACGGTGGAGACCAGATGGTTGTTGGCGTAGGTGATGAAGTAGTAGAGCGAGACGCCGAACAGCGCGGAGAAGGCGAAGGTGGTGACGAAGGCGCGGCGGCGCACGGCGCGGCTCGGGGCTTGCGCCTTGTGCGAGTCGCGCTGGCGGACCATCTCCTCGTATACCGGAGTGTCGCCCAGCTTGCGGCGGATGAACACGGCGATGCCGGTCATCACGATGGACGCCACGAACGGCAGACGCCAGCCCCAGGCCGCCAACTGCTGGTCGTCCAGCGCCGAGGCGATGCTCGCGGCGGTGAAGGTGCCGAACAGGAAGGCCAACCCCGCCGTGCCGGTGATCACGCTGGCCGCGGTGGCGCGGCGGTTGGACGGGGCGCTCTCGACGATGTAGATGCCGGCGCTGGACCACTCGCCACCGACCATCATGCCCTGGATGAAACGCATGGCGATGAGCAGGATGGGCGCGGCGATGCCGATCGCCTCGTAGGAGGGCAGCAGGCCGATGATGGTGGTGCATACGCCCATGCCGAACACCGTGATGATCAGCACCGCGCGGCGGCCGAAGCGGTCGCCGATGGGCCCGAGGATCAACGCGCCGAAAGGCCTGGAGAGGAAGCCGACGGCGAACACCGCCAGCGATGAGAGTAGCGACACGCCCGGCGCGCTGGAGGGGAAGAACAGCATGCCGATCACCGCGGCGAAGTAGCCGTAGATGGCGAAGTCGAACCATTCCATGAAATTGCCGATGCCGACCGCGATGGCCCGCTTGCGGATATCCGACTGTCCGCCCCTGGTCCGGATGCCGCCTGCACCCATGCTTTGCTCAATCGCGTCCACAGAATTCTCCAGCGCTTGTTATGTTGTTGTGGACGCCAGACTAGGAATCTCCTCGGGCACGGGGCAAACGATTAGCAAATATGAGCCGGATTAACGTACGTAATATCTCGCGGATCGACCTCAACCTTCTGCTCACCTTCCACTGCCTGATGACCGAGCGCAGCGCCACCCGCGCCTCGGCGATGCTGCACGTGACCCAGGGCGCGGTGAGCGCGGCGCTGCGCCGGCTGCGCGAGCATTTCGGCGACGAACTGTTCATCCGCACCGCCTCCGGTATGCAGCCCACGCGCAAGGCCATGGAGCTGGCGCCGAAGATCGCCGAGGCACTGACCTCCATCTCCGGCGTGCTGGGCGTCGAGCCGGAGTTCTCCCCGCGCGATTCCAGCTACCTGTTCAACATCGGCCTGTCCGACGACATCGAGTCCTACCTCGCCCCGCGTATCGTCAGCGCGGCGGCGGAGCAGGGCCTGGGCGTGACTTTCGCCTTCCACCAGAGCAACAGCTCGCTGTGGAAGCAGTCGCTGCAGGATCCGGACATGGACCTGGTGATCTGCAGCGAGCCGAAGGACTTCAACACCAGCTATTCGTCCCAGGTGCTGTTCTCCTCCTCGTACTCCTGCCTGTTCCGTCCGCGCGCCGGCGCGGCGGACGCACCCATCGGCCTGGAGGAATACTTCGCCGCCGACCACGTGCGCATCTCCTACGACGGCCGCCGCGGCTTCATCGACGACATGTTCGAGTCCGCCGGCTACGCCCGCCGCGTCATCGCCTCCTTCACCCACTTCAGCGGCGCCTTGACCACGCTGGTGAGCAGCGAGGCCATCGCCACGCTCCCGACCTTCGCCGCCGAGAGCTACGCGGCCATGACCCAGCTGCGCGCGAGCCCGGCGCCGCTGCCGGTGCCGTCCTTCCGCTGCTTCATGGTCTGGGACATCGCCAAGCACAGCAAACCCCACCACGAATGGCTGCGCCAGTTCATCGGCGAACTGGCGCAGAAGCTCGGCTAGCCGCAAGGGCCATCCATTCGGCATCAACCCGTAGGCGCGGATCTCATCCGCGAACCGTGCCGGGACGTCCGGCTATCGCGGACAAGGTCCGCTCCTACGGGAGCAGGTCCCCTCGTAGGATGGTGTTGAGCGAAGCGATACCCATCGCCATGACCGCATGGGTTTCGCAAGCTCAACCCATCCTACGAAAAGCACCTCGACGCAGACAGTTGCTCCTACGGTTACAGGGAAGCACGGGCGTAGGAGCGGACTTCGTCCGCGATTGGATTCACCGGCCACGCCGGACGCCCCGGCGGCACCGTCGACGGCGGATAACCGCGAACGGTTATGCGCCCTACGTCCGGCCGCGCTCCTCTGCGGCGGCATACAACCGCTCTATCCCTGCGCGCTGATATCTGCCTATACCCATAAGAGTTCTCGGTATGAGCTTATTCAGTCTGCTTTGCACATTTCTCGTTGAGTTGGCGGGCTTGGTTGATTAACTCGCTGAGTACATCGCTGGATGCAGGTTTCGGTACTGCGGCGGCTGATTTTATTTTGGCCTCGGATAATATCTCCTGGGTAAGCTGTGAGCATGATGGGAAGTCATGGTTGGTGAAGCTTGTTTCCGCTATTTTCAGTTTGTAGTGGATGGCTATTGAATCCGGGAGTTGTGCCTTGCAATGGGTTAGCATTGTTTCAGCTATTCTATAGGCCTTGTTGTCGTTTCCTGCCTTCACTGCATCAAGAAACTCTCTGCGGCTGCCTGTGACCTGGAATGAATAGCATCCGTTGGGAGAGGCCTTGTAGGTTCCGTCAAATGAAGCTCCCGCACCGCACCATCCGCTGCAATGGTTGGGCGATGTTTTGACGGCCTCAATCGTTACGGTATCTGGTTCGGTTTGATTTATGTTGATCTTGCACTCTGTATCGGAATCGCCTGGGCTTGCTACGATGCCTGTCCTGCCTTTTAAGTTTCCTTTCAGTGTGCAGGAAGAACCATTGCTTCCATACGTTTGGATATCGAAGCTCTGTCCTCCTGCATGGGGTGGCAGGATGCTTATATACCCCATTCCAGAATCCAGAGAGTATTCGTTTGAAATCACTCCAGTCGCCATTGCGGCGACTGGAGTGAGTAGGATGAAGGTAAATGATAGTTTTTTGATCATTGCTTTATCCTGACGCTTCTCAGACGATCGAGAAATAAGCGAGTGTTATTGCTATTCCGGTGGCATACCTTATGCCGCTGGAGATGTTGTCGTGAACTGTCCAGTAGTTTGGGCTTGAAAGCGTCACTCCAATCCCTTGTGAGAGTAGTTGCTTTAAGTCCGTAGGGAGATTCATTGAGGCTATTTGCGTATTGCTTAAGCCTCTAATATTTACGCCATATGATACTGTCAGTCCTGAGTCTTGGTTAGGGCTTCCTCCAGACATTATTTCCACGCCAACATCCGTAGGGTAGATGTTGGGAGACTGCTGTAGGAGGCTAAGATAATTGGCTCCATATCTTTGTTTGACCGTGTCTAGGTTTGCCGCTATTGAGCTTACTAGTGTCATGATTTCGGAACATGCTTGAGGCTTGTTTTGTGCCATCTTGAATGTAAGCAAAAGAACTTGGGCTGATTCCGCGGACAGTATTGTTCCGTACTTCTGGTCTACCTGTGATACATCACCGTTGGGTACGAATTCAGGGTGAAGGACGATAGGGATGTTTAAAGCTTCTATTAGCTGTGGTTCGGGGTATGGGTAAGATGGATCGCACTGCTGTGCCAAGGGCTTGTAGAGATTGGCGATGACTTGGCCAGGGTTCTGATAGATATTGGTTTGCTGTGCTTGAGCGGTAGATTCGGTCATTATGGCATCCTCCTTGATCACTGCTCATATCCAAAGGAAACTGCTAAATATCTGGCTCTGGCTTCGAGTCGCTTGGATATCTCCAGGCTGGGGTCGTTAGGAACTCCGTTCCAATTGCGCAGTTCGTGAATAGCCGTCGGCCAGTCTTGGCTGTTAATAGCCTGCTGGAAATTTTGGAAGTTCTGGTTTTCACCGAAGTTATAGTATAGGTCGACAGCAACGGTTCTAGCTGCTTGTGGGAGGTTTGGCCAACTTGCCGAGAACTGGTTGCTGGCGAGGCGCTGTACGGTTTTTATAAGTTTTGCACTGAACAGCAGAAGGGCATCGTCGTCCGTTAGGTGTTGCCCTAATGAGGCATAAATAGTCCAGAAGTCTGGAGTGGAGGTCGAAATCTGTAGGGCCGGGGTGACTTTCTGTTTGGTAGAAAATGGAAGATTCAGAGCTTCAAGATCGCTTGCATTGTGTGTGAAGCAATCAAATCCATAGCCAATTGTTATATGCCCGTTCACAAGTGCAATGGTTTTGGGGCGCTGCCCAGCGTTTAATTCGTTTCGTGCAATAAAATCGGTGTTTATTTTTTGCTCAAGAAGATATTGAATATTGGCTTGAAGCTTTTCAACTTTGTCGCCTTTGTCACCATCCTGCAGGTCCTGAATGGTGGCCACCGCTTGTTGATTAAGACCAGTTTGATATTCCTCGATGGTGATTGAGTTCGGTTTTACGCCTAGCTCTACCGGAGTTCGAAAAGTGGTCTCATGGATTTTTAGATAACTCTCGGTTACCTGCACTGGCCGACCTGCAAGATTGGATATGCTGTTGGTCAGGCTTTGTGTGAAGCCTGGATCGATCCGCTCAGCAATACTTGAGCTCTGGATCCAGTAGTCAAAAGTGTAGGGGGTGATTGTTGTTGGAGGGAATTCGAGCACGGGGTAATTGGCTAGAGCCCTTATGAGTGACTGAGCCTTCTCAGCTGTGGGATGGCTGTGTGCTGGTGTGTTAAGCAGGTCAATGTAACTAGTGCGCATTTTGCTCTCCTCCACTGAGAGATTCTTATTGATCGAGTTGGCTCGAGTGTGTCACCTGTCTTAAGTATGGAAGAGCACTGAGGGATAATGCCTAGTGCTTAAATACAATACTGCATGCTTGGGTGTGGCTATGTTGTCCGAATACTTCCATTAGGTGTGTAAGCCATTTGCTATATATCTTGTAAGTGTGGTTGCTTCGGACAAAGATTACGCAATGGTAAATCTTGCTGTCGGCTGTTCGCATTCCACAGATCAGCCCGTTGAGGCCGGCATGGGGCAATCAAGTCATTTCCAAGTCTGCTGTTCGCAGGTTGGCCTGGTACAGCTTATCGACGTTCAAGAGGGCAAGTTCGCGCTAAGTGGTGGAGAGGTTGGTGCTTTGTCATTGGGGCGCTGAGCTATCAGGCCCAGCTATGAGTGGCGCACCGAGGAAGTCAGCGTCGAGCGGGAAAATGCGGATTTGCTTTCCTCACACCAAGCGGTCAGCGGCACCCCCTCGCTCCCGACTAACCCCGGCCCCTGCCTTGAACCACGGCAGAAGCCCATGCAGGAAGCGTGTAGTAGCTGGAATGTATGTAGAAAAGGGACCGATTCATTTCTTCTGCTCTAAAACTGTCCGGGACGAGACCAGAGTGCTGAAAATAAATCTGTCTCCCTCTTCCGCAAGCGGGAGAGGGCTGTCCGGCATGCCCGTGAGATTCGGCATCAACCTATAGGTGCGCGGTGTGTGGCAACCCGTAGGAGCGGATCTCATCCGCGAATCGCGCCGGGACGTCCGGCTATCGCGGACAGAGTCTGCTCCTACGGTGTCGGTATGGCGCGACGCGGCACTCACCTGCGGCGGATAACCGCGAACGGTTATGCGCCCTACGTCCGGCCGCGCTCCTCTGCGGCGGCATACAACCGCTCGGCATCGGCCGCCAGGTACTCCAGTGCGCTGAAGGTGCCGTCCAACACATCCTCGGCGGGCGCCCCCAGGTCCGGCGCGCCGGCCAGCAGGCGCATGGTGGGACTGGGCAGTGTCGTAGAGGTCCGACGGGGCAGCGTGCTTGAGGGGATGGGATAGAACATGGGCTGCAAGGCTCATGAAAATCTCCCAGATCGACTCAGTCTTCCGCCTCCCGACGCCAATAGGGGAGGGCGGACCGTACAGGTTGGCGTACCGGAATCTGGGAACCGGCGCATCCGAAGATGCCCCGCACGGCCCGCCCATGACACGGGTGCAGCCACGCAAGGTACCGGAGATTGACCCAGACACCTTCCAGAATTCCGTGACGCCAATCCCACACCGTTCTGTTGAGCGGCTGAGCAACGTCAGGGAGTTGCCGTGAGGCTGTCAATCGGGCGTGGCAAAGAGCGAGGCGGTTGGCCTGCATAGCCGCCGTAGGCGAATGGCTGCTTCCGACCCATAGCCGCCCTTCGCAGATGGCAGCTACCGGTCAAAAGCAAGCTGTCAAACGGCCCGTTGATGTAGAACAGGTTCGGCAACGCGACGGACTTGTAGTTCATGAACACATTGGCCCAGAATTCATCGAGATCTACACTCTCCTTGCCAATGACCGGCATCGGACGAAGGAATCCATCAGCATCGAAGCCGGTCCCCAGGATGATTGTGTCCAGCGGCTGGAAAGACCCATCCCTCAAGCGGATGCCATTTGTCTCAATCGGCTCGATACCTTCGGTCACGATCGAGACGATCGGCTGCTGTACCGCTTCATGGAATCCGCCAGATACGACAATGCGCTTGCAGCCAGCTTCGTAGTCCGGCGTTAGGGCATGCACAAAAAATAGGAATGGCCGGGTGTTGCGGTGCAACGTGACTGGCTTCAGACCACTAAAATGATGCAATTCGACAGAATAAGAATGAGTGGTTGTATACGCCGTGAGAATCCAGCCTCTTCCGCCTCTCAACAGCCTGCTTGCCTTTGAATCTGCAGCCCGTCATTTGAGCTTCACCCTTGCCGCCAAAGAGCTGAACGTCACGCAAGGGGCGATCAGTCGCCAGATTCGACTGCTAGAGGACTATCTCGGGAAGACGCTCTTCGAGCGAACGACCCGAACCATCAACTTGACCCCGGCAGGCGCTCAGTACCACGAGACCGTTCGAGAATGCCTGCTTCATCTGGCCCGCTCCACTGGCGAGATCCGGCAATGGCGAGGCGATCAGCAAGTGACGGTGGCCACCAGCACGGCCATGGCATCGCTCTGGCTTCTGCCCAAGGTTGCGGAGTTTCAAAGTCAGCACGAGGAGATCGATCTGCGAATAATCGCGCTCGACCATGTGAAAGACTACTCCCGACTCGATTGCGATCTGGCGCTGTACTACTGCAGTACCCCGCCCAAGGACATGGAAGTGACACCGTTGTTCTCGGAGGAGATCTATCTGGTCTGCAGCCCCGCTTACCTGGCGAAGAATCCCCAGCTTTCGTCGATCGACGGACTGTCTTCCTGCACTTGGTTGTGGCTCGAGGACTCGCAGCGCGACTGGATAGGTTGGCCGGAGTGGTTTAAGCGTCTGGGGCATGAGCCTGGGATCCCGAAGCATCGGGTCAATATCAATAGCTACAGCATGCTGATCCAGTCCGCCGTTAGCGGTCAGGGGGTCGCGCTGGCCTGGGACCGGTTGGTCGATGAGCCATTGAGCACAGGCAGCCTCGTACGACCGAATGATCTTTCTCTACAGACAGATGCAAAGTTCTGCTTGCTGGAGCCGCTGAGTGCGCGTAGGCCACGACAGAGCGTGAGGTTGTTCCGCGACTGGCTCATGGGGCTACCTTCGGTTCAAGGTTGAGGGGGCTACTATCGACAATCAAAGATCAGGACTTTCAGGCGCAGAAACGACCAAGGCCGTCAGCTTGTGGCTGACGGCCTTGGTGCTGTCAGGTGGCTAGTGGCTCTTCCGGTTCATTGCGTCCAGCCAATCGGGAAGGGCCACGGTATTGCCAATGTCAGCCGGCTCTTCGTGCGGTCATTGGGGAGACCGCAGCAGCCCCGCCCAGTACTGGTCCGCGAAGTTGCGAGACGCCCTTCTGGGAATGCTCCTGAACGAGTAGACGGCCGCCTGGGGGTAGGTCGGGCTGGCCGTTGAGCGACTCCTGCCGCAAGGTGCGGACCAGGGTGTAGCTCATTACAGTCATCAGGATTGCGATTGGCAGGCCGACGGCGATGCTCGCCATCTGGATCGCCTTGAGTCCTCCCGCCAGCAGCAGGCCGGCGGCGATGGCGCCTTCCAGCACGCACCAGAGCAGCCTGATCCAGTTGGGCGGATTGGTGCTGCCCAGCGCGTTCAGCGTACAGAGCACCTGTGTTCCCGCATCGGCCGTGGTGACGAAGTGCACCGCGAGCAGCAGGCAGACGAGGACGGACAGCACCGCGCCGACGGTCGGGCCATCCAGTTGCCCCAGCAGGGTGAACATCGCCGCAGTGGTTTCCTTCTTGGTCGCCAGGAGAACGGTGCCGCCTTCGAACCTGGTCTGCTCCTGGGCCACTTGGGCACTGGCAACTGTCTTCTGGTATTGCTGGCGTTCGGTCTGCTCGTTCTTCAGCGCCGCGCCACCGAACACGGACATCCAGAGGATGGTGACCAGCGTGGGTACGAAGAGGGCGCCTACGATCAGCTCGCGGATGGTGCGGCCCTTGGAAATGCGCGCGATGAACAGGCCCACGAACGGACCCCAGGTCATCCACCACGGCCAGTAGAACGCCGTCCACCAGTTCTGCCACTGGGTGTCCTTCTGCGTGTCCATCCAGAGGCTCAGGCTCGGCAGGGTCTGGATGTAGTCGCCGGTGGATTCGAACATCAGGTTGAGGATGTAACGGGTCGGACCGATGGCCAGGACCACCAGCATCAGCGCGAAGGACATGTACATGTTGAGCGTCGAAATGCGCTTCATGCCCTTGGAGAGGCCGGCCAGCAAGGAAATGGACGCGATGATGGTGACGACCAGGATGATCGACAGCTGCAGCACGATGCTGATCGGCAGGCCGAACACCTGGTGAAGGCCGGTGTTGATCTGCGCCACGCCCAGGCCCAGCGATTGCGATACGCCGAAGGCGGTGATGGCGACGCCCATGATGTCGACCACATGGCCGATCCAGCCATAGATGCGGTCACCGATCAGCGGGTAGAGGATGGAACGCAACGCCAGCGGCAGGCCGCGACGGTAGGCGAAGTATGCCAGGCTCAGGCCGATGAGGCTGAAGATCGCCCACGGATGCAGGCCCCAGTGGAACAGGGTGATGCGCATAGCCGCGGTGGCGGCTTCGTCCGTCAGGCCCGCGGCGAACGGGTTGCCGGCGTAGTGCAGCATCGGCTCGGCCACCGACCAGAAGATCAGTCCGATGCCCATGCCGGCGCTGAACAGCATGGCGATCCATGAGCCGAAGCTGAACTCGGGCTCGTCATCGTCGGCACCCAGTTTCAGGTCGCCGTACTTGCTGGTGGTGAGGTACAGCAGGAGGCAGAGAATACCGCTTACCAGCGCTAGGTAGTACCACTTGAAGTTGTCGAGGATGAAGGTCGAGGCTGCTTCGAAAGTCTTCGCGGCTTGCTCGTTGGTGAACGCGCAGAACAGCACGAACAGCACCACGGTGACTATCGAGGCGAGGGTTACGGTGGGGTTGAGGCCTTTCAAAGGGCCCGTTTGTGCACGCATGGTTGTTGTCCCCTTTTATTTTTGTTCAGGGCTTTTTTTCGTGTGGAGCGAGGGTCAGGCATTGGCATCTGCCTGAATCACGGAGGTCGCTTCACGCTGGAATGATCCCGGGATGATCGTGCCCGAGATGTGGCAACAAAATGGTCGACGCTGGGCCTGGCGACAAATCATTTCTGCTCATCAATTAATTACCATGACTCATTAAATTGGGCGAGCCGCCTTTGTTTCAAATTCACGAACTGCGATGCTCACAAGGTTATTCGAAAATTTCACATTAATGAGAAAAGGTAATTAATTAGGCCGAAAAAATCGTTTGTCCGCTGCTTCCTCTCTTGCCGAAACTCGCCGCCATGCAGCAGGCCGAATCGGCTGCGCATTTCCTTCCGTGCCAAGCAAGAGAGAACAACAATGACTTCGACTGCCCCTCGCCTGATTCCGACCCATGCCCTGGAAACCGTCCTGGCTCCCATCCACGAAGCCCACGGTCTGACCAACGAGTTCTATACCGAGCAGCGCTATTTCGAGCTGGAGCGCGATCACGTGCTGGGCCGCAACTGGGCCTGCATCGGTTTCGCCAGCGACCTGCCGAAGAACAGCTACGTGAAGCCGGTGGATTTCATGGGGCTGCCGTTGCTGATGATGCGCAACCGCGAAGGCGTGGTGCAGGTCTTCCACAACGTCTGCAGCCATCGCGGCGTGAAGCTGGTGCAGGAAGCGGGCGAGGTGCAGGGCGTGATCCGCTGCCCCTACCACTCCTGGACCTATGACCTGAACGGCGGCCTGAAAGGCACCCCGCACGTCGGCGGCATCAACCAGCACAAGGACGAACGCTTCGCCTGCGAGAAGCACGGCCTGAAGGCGCTGCGCAGCACCATCTGGATGGACATGGTGTTCATAAACCTGTCCGCCGATGCGCCGGCGCTGGAAGAGCAGCTCGCGCCGCTGACCGAGCGCTGGACCCAGTTCCTCGGCACCGACGGCATGGACCTGATTCGCCGCGAGGCCAACAGCGGCGCGCTGAGCATCGAGGTCAACTGCAACTGGAAGCTGGCGGTTGAGAACTACTGCGAGTCTTACCACCTGCCGTGGGTGCACCCGGCGCTGAACACCTACTCGCGCCTGGAAGACCACTACAACATCATGTTCGACCAGTTCGCCGGCCAGGGCAGCCATGCCTACAACTTGTCCGACGTTGCCGGCACGCACCTGCCGACCTTCCCGTCCTGGCCGCAGGATCGCATGCGCACCGCCGAGTACGTGGCCTTCTTCCCCAACGTGCTGCTGGGCATCCAGGCCGACCACGCCTTCGCCATGATGCTGGAGCCGGTGGCGCCCGGTAAGACCATCGAGCACCTGCGTCTCTTCTATGTCGGCGACGAGGCCCTCGACTCCCGCTTCGAGGCTGCCCGCGACGCAGTGAAGGAATCCTGGCGCGTGGTGTTCGCCGAGGACATCGCTTCCGTGGAAGGCATGCAGAAGGGTCGCCAGTCCCCCGGCTACAACGGCGGCGCGTTCTCTCCGGAGATGGATCTGCCGACCCACTACTTCCACAAGTGGGCCGCCCAGCAGCTGCTCGACTACGCGCAGAAAGCCTGAGGTGAACGCCATGCATCAGATCGCATCGCACTGGCTGAACTTCATCGACGGCCAGTGGACCGACAGTGAGCAGCGCCTCACCGTCAATAATCCCGGCACCACCGAACCGGTCGCCATCATCGCCCAGGCCACCGTGGCCGACGCCGAGCGTGCCGTGCAGGCGGCGCGCCGCTGCGCCGACAGCGGTGAGCTGACCTGCGCCCGTCCGGCGCAGCGGGTCTCCTGGCTGCTGGAGATCGCCGCGCAGATCCGCGCGTTGACCGAGGAGGGCGCCTGGGTCCTGTGCCAGGAGAACGGCAAGCGCCTGCGCGATGCCCGCGACGAGTTCGTCGAGGCTGCGCGCTACTTCGAGTACTACGCCGGTATGGCTGACAAGATCGAGGGGACCTCCATTCCCCTTGGCAACGGCTACATGGACTTCACCGTCTACGACCCGATGGGCGTGTCGCTGCAGATCGTGCCGTGGAACTTCCCGGTTTCCATCTGTGCCCGCTCGCTGGCGCCGGCCCTGGCTGCCGGCAACGCGGTGGTGGTCAAGTCGCCGGAGCTTTCGCCGCTGGGACTGTGCGTCCTGCTTAAGGCCATCGAACGTGCCGGCCTGCCGCGCGGCGCGGTGAACCTGATCTGCGGTCGTGGCCGCGAAGTCGGCGCCTATCTGGCCGGGCACCGTGACATCGATCAGATCGTCTTCACCGGCTCGGTCGGCACTGGCCAAAGCATCCTGCGCACTGCCGCCGAGCATGCGATCCCCAGCGTCATGGAACTGGGTGGCAAGTCGGCCGCGCTGGTCTTCACCGACGCCGATCGCGAGCAGGTTCTGACGAGCGTCAGGAACGGCATTTTCTTCAATGCCGGCCAGGTCTGCTCGGCCATGTCGCGCCTGCTGGTGCAGCGCTCGGTGTATGACGAGGTGGTGGCCGACGTGGCGGAGATGGCCAAGGGGCTGAGCGTCGGTCTCGGCCAGGACGATCCAGACCACACGCCGGTGATTTCCGCAGGCCAACTCCAGGGAATCGAGGCCATGTGCCGGCGCGCTCAGGAACAGGGCGCGGTGGTAGCAGCTGGCGGCGAAGCGATCAGCGGGCTCCGTGGGCATTTCATGGCGCCCACGGTGCTGCGCAATGTGCACCCGCAGATGGAAATCGCCCAAGCCGAGGTGTTCGGGCCAGTCCTTGCGGTGATTCCGTTCGGCACCGAAGAGGAAGCCATTGCCATCGCCAACGGAACCGATTTCGGCCTGGTGGCGGGCGTCTTCACTCAGGACCTCAACCGCGCGCTGCGCTGCGCACGGCGCCTGCGCGCTGGCCAGGTGTTCGTCAACGAGTGGTACGCGGGTGGCATCGAAACGCCGTTCGGCGGGGTAGGTCTGTCCGGTTTCGGCCGGGAGAAGGGGCAGGAGGCTCTCTACAGCTACGTTCGGACCAAGAACCTGGCCCTGCGTATCAAGGGCGAGTGAGGGCGCGGCTATGAAAAAGTGGCTCTGCATCATCTGTGGCCTGATCTATGACGAGGCCGTGGGCTGGCCGGACGACGGCATCGCTGCCGGAACCCGCTGGGAGGACGTTCCCGAGGATTGGCTGTGCCCCGACTGCAAGGTCGGCAAGTCCGATTTCGAGATGATCGAGATCAGTGAGCCGGTCACCGCCGTTGCCACTCCGCCGGCTGCGCTGAAGCGGCCGGTGGCGGCCGCAGTTACTGCCGGGCCGGTGGTCATCATCGGCAGCGGCTATGCCGGTTACGGCCTGGCCCAGGAACTGCGCAAGGCCAATCCGCAACTGGATATCCGCGTGCTGACCCAGGAGTCCGGGCACAACTACTCCAAGCCGGCTCTGTCCATCGCATTGGCGCAGGGCCGCAGTGCCGCGGCGCTGGCCACGGAAAGCCCGATGGCGCTGGAGCGGCGCCTGGGCATCCGCATCTATACGCACTGCCGGGTCGAGCGGATCGATACCGAGGCGCGGCGACTTCACACCAGTCTCGGCGAGATGGATTACGGCCAGTTGGTGCTGGCCAGCGGCGCCTCGCCCGTGCGCCTGCCAATCGAGGGCTGCGCCGATGCGCTGCTCAGCGTCAACAACCTGCAGGACTACCACCAGTTCCGCGAGCGCCTGGAAGGCGTACGCAGCGTGGCAATCCTCGGCGACGGGCTGATCGGTTGCGAGTTCGCCAATGACCTGGCGAGCAGCGGTTATCAGGTACGGATCATCGGCCTGGGCGCCTGGCCGATGGAACGGCTGCTGCCGGAACAGGCGGGCCTGCAACTACAGCAGGCGCTGTCCGGCCTCGGCGTGCAGTGGAACCTGTACAGCACCTTGCAGCGTATCGAGCAGGATGGGGACGGCTATCGCCTGACCCTCTCCGACGGCCAGATCGTCGAGGCGGATCTCGTCCTCTCGGCTGTCGGCCTGCGACCGAACCTGCAATTGGCCGCGGACGCCGGTCTGGAGTGCGGGCGCGGCATCAAGGTCGACGCCAGTCTGCAAACTTCGAAACCAGGCATCTATGCCCTAGGCGACTGCATCGAGATCGACGGACAGCTGCTGCCTTACCTCGCGCCGATCAACGAAGGCATCCGCGCGCTTGCCCGGACCCTGCTGGGCCAGCCGACTCCCGTCAGCTACCCGCTGATGCCGGTCACGGTGAAGATTCCGGCCGCGCCGCTGTGCCTGCTGCCGCCGCCGGTCGATTGCGAAGGCCAATGGCGCTGCGACGCAACCGCAGACGGTCTGAGCGCGGCCTTCCATGACCCTGCTGGCGCCATGCGCGGCTTCGTCCTGCTCGGACGGCAGGCGCAACAGAAACGCAATGCCTGGCTGCAGAGCTGCCAGGACACCCAACAGAACGTGGCGTGAGTGCCGAACAATGAACAGTATCGTTAACCTGCCTCATGATGACCGCAGTTGCGGCTGGTACGCCGCGCTGCCCGAACCCTTCCCCTGCAAGCGTCTAGTAGGCGAGCAGAAGGCCGACCATGTGGTGATCGGCGCTGGCTTCGCGGGACTCGCCGCGGCGCGCCGGCTCGCCGAACACATGCCGCAATCGCGCATCCTGCTGGTGGATGCCCAGCGCATCGGCTACGGCGCCTCGGGCCGCAACTCCGGCTTCGTCATCGACCTGCCGCACAAGTTCGCCCTGGAGCATCCCGATCCGCAGCACAAGCAGCGCCTGTTGGGCCTCAACCGCGCCGCTATCGACCAGCTGCAGACCCTGATCGGACGCCATGGCATCGACTGCCAGTGGTCCCATGCCGGCAAGTACCAGGGCGCTGTCGGTGAGCGCGGTCTCGCCTACCTCGATCATTTCGAGAAGCTGATGGCTGACCTCGGCGAACCCTACCGCCTGGTGGAGCGCAATGAGCTGGCCGGAGTGCTGGGTACAAACTATTACAGCCGCGCCATCTTCACGCCGGGCTGCTACCTGATGCAGCCGGCCGCGCTGGTGCGCGGGCTGGGCGATTCGCTGCCGCAGAACGTCGAGGTGCTGGAGGAATCGCCGATCCAGCGTCTGGAGCGCGACGCCAACGGCCGCTGGGTCCTGCATGGCAACGAGGGGCTGATCCGCACTCCGCAGGTGCTGCTGGGCACCAGCATCTTCACCCAGGAGTTCGGCTTCCTGCGCAATCGCCTGCTGCCCGTGATGACCTTCGCCAGTTGGACGCGTCCGCTCACCAATGCCGAGATGAGTGCCGTCGGCGTCCAGGCCGACTGGGGGCTGACCCCGGCCGACCATGCGGGCACCACAGTGCGGATGACCCAGGATCGCCGCTTGATCATCCGCAATACTTACAAGCATGTACCGCGCTATGGTCGCAGCGTTGACGAAGGAACGCGCGCGAAGATCCGTAATGACCACCGCAAGGCATTCCTCTCGCGCTACCCGCAGCTAGCCCAAGTGCCATTCACGCACACATGGGGTGGCGTCTATGCCATCTCGCGCAACTTCACCAACTACTTCGGTCAATTGGATGATGGCGTATTCGCGACGGCATGCGACAACGGCGTAGGGGCGGCTTGGGGCACCATTTCCGGAGCGCTGCTAGCTGATCGGGTAGTTGGGGCCGAGTCTTCGCTGCTCAGCGACATCCAGACGGTGACCGGCATGCCCTCCCTCAACCCGCCGGAGCCGCTCCTTGGCCTTGGCGTACGTACGCGCATCCGCTGGGCGGCCTGGAACAGCAGGAGTGAGCTATGACGACGGCACCCGGTAGCAAGGGGCCGGTACTCCTCGTCGACCATCGTAATTTGGACTTCGTTCACCGTGGGGGCCCACCGGGTAATGCCAGCGTGGCCCGTGCCATCAGCAACGAAGTCTCACCCAACCTGGGCATTGGCTTCGCTCTCTGGGACGGTGCCGAGGTTGCCTGGACGCTGCTGTACGACGAAGTGATTTTTGTCATCGAAGGTTGTTTCGAACTCAGGGCGAACGGTGAGCTGTACCGGGTGGAGCCGGGGCAACTGCTGTGGATCCCCGAAGGGACTGAACTCGTCTACGGAGGCCACGCGTTGTTTGGCTATGTAGTACATCCCGGCGACTGGAAACAGCGTCACGGCCTCGCATAGAGCAGAACTGGGGATTTCAATTGTTCGCACTCGCCAAGGCATTCGGAACGATCTATGCCGCGACTCTGCTTATGCAGCTGGGGTCCAGTCTGCTCATGACGTACCTGGCTCTGCGTCTGGACGCTGAGGGTATTGCGGAACTTTGGGGGGGCGGTCTCATGGCTGCCCATGCCCTAGGCATGGTGGTGGGAGGACGCATCGGCTACTGGCTGATCAATCGGGTCTCCCATGCATTTGCATTCGTGATAGCGGCCGGTGTGATTGTGGCGGCCGTACTCAGCCATCAGCTAAGCGACTGGTTGCCGCTCTGGCTTGCTCTGAGGTTCGTCGTTGGGGCGGCGATGATGTGCCAGCTGATGGTCATCGAAAGTTGGCTCAACGACTGCTCGCCGAGTGATCGTCGTGGTGGCGCCATGTCGCTGTACATGGTGGCGAGCTACGTCGGCATGATGCTGGGGCAGTTGCTGATCGGCCTCGGCGATGGACTGAACGCATTGGTCCTGTCCGGGGTCGCCATCGCTGTCGCCATCGGCATGATACCCATGGCTATGCACAGAGGCAGGCGCCCGAGCGCAATCAGCCAGGTGCGCGTGCGGCCAATGTTCTATATCCGCCGACTACCCCAGGCGTTGGGCACTGTTCTTGCGTCGGGACTATTGAATGGCTGCTTCTACGGATTGACTCCGATTTTCGCCGCTCAGTTGGGATTCACTCCCGCACAGGTTGGTCAGTTCATGGCACTTAGCGTGGCAGCGGGGCTGGTTGCCCAACTCCCGCTCGGAATGCTTTCGGATCGATATTCTCGGGTGGCGATAATTCGAGCAACCTCGATCCTGCTCTGCGTCGCCTATTTGCCATTGGCTTTCCTCAATGCTCCGGAGGTGGGCTGGATCATGTTCGCAGGGGCTGCCGTAGGCTTTCTGCAGTTCTGTCTGTATCCACTGGGTGTCGCGCACGCCAACGACAACCTTGAAGTCGAGCTTCGAGTATCCGTCGCCGGAATGCTGCTGGTAGCGTTTGGTATTGGCGCGGCTATTGGCCCACTTGTCGCAGGAACGCTGATGGAGCGCCTTGGCCCGCAAGGCCTTTACCTGTTCGGTATTGGCGTCACGGCGCTTTTGACTGTGCTGATCCGCGATGGGCGCAAGAGCAGTGTTTCGATAGTCCACGCAAGTCAGTCTATTTCCACAAGCTGAGGTGCAAGAGATATCTCAGAAGAGACCGCGCTTGAGGGGCACGAGTGCAATTTGGGTCTTGGTTTAACCTCTACTAGTTAACTACCTAGGAATTAGGCCCCTAAAGCAAGGGACTGATAAAGCTTGCGCGCTGCCAATCAGCCTCGTTTGACGGTGACGTTGGATGTCTGCTCCTAGCCGAAAGCTGCCTTCGTTAAGCGGCAGCTCTTGACCCATAGCGAACGTTGCGACGCCCCGTCTCGGCAATGACGACGGAAGCTCGCTGCCTGCTCATCCGCACTTTCTCGGAGGCGCTTTGTATTCCAGTGTGTCCGCAGCGCGTTTTGACATTCGCAGAGATGGCTACGCCTTTTCTCGACACGGCGCAGATACCCCAAGGGCTTTTAATTCACTCCAACAGGACATCGGCGCGCGGTTGGAGCCAGCACTCTTCCAGAGCGTTCTTTCCCACTCCGATGGACTGTTCCCCCTAACCCTTGAGGAACAATGCCATGAACACTCTGAAGACCCTTGTGACCGCCATTACCTTTTCGCTGGCCGGCGTGGCGGTACATGCGAATGCGGCCGAGGCGCGCTGCTCCCACGGCACCGTCTGTTTCCAACTGACGCCCCTGGCTGAAGAAGGCGCAACCCCGCAACTGGCGGAAGATGGCTTCAGCAGGACGCCCCTGGGCATGCGTGTGAACTCGGCAGCACCTGCGCAACAGATCATTGCCGCAGATGGCTACAGCCGGACGCCGTTGGGCAAGCGCGTGGCGTCGTCCCATGAATCGGTAACCGTCTGATTTCCGGGTTTTCACGTTTTCAGTCAATGAAGGTGAGGCGATGAAGCGAGACGAAGCAGGGAATGACAAGGTCGCCATTGTTTTTGGTGGCTCCCGGGGCATTGGCGCGGCAGCGGCGAGGCAACTCGCCGCCGACGGTTTCTCGGTGGCGCTGACCTACGTGTCTCGGCCGGACAGCGCCAAAGCGCTGGCCGCCGAGATCGAGGCGGGTGGCGGCCGTGCTCTTGCGATCCAGGCCGACAGCAAGGATGCCGCCGCCATCCGCAATGCGGTGGCGGCGGCGGTCGAGCGCTTTGGCGCGATCGACGTGGCGGTGGTCAATGCCGGCGTGCTGCGGCTCGCCCGTATCGATGCCCTTGGCGTCGAGGACCTCGACCTGATGCTCGACGTGAACATCCGTGGCGTCATTCTCTCGATCCAGGCCGCCGTGGCCAGCATGCGCGACGGCGGGCGGGTGATCACCATCGGCAGCAATTCGGCCTCTGGGCGCACCTCGGTCGAAGGCGCGGTGTACGCGATGACCAAGGCCGCCGTTGCGCGCCTGGTGCAAGGGCTAGCGCTGGATCTCGCGGCGCGCCGGATCACCGTCAACAATATCCAGCCCGGCCCAACCGCGACCGACATGACGCAAGCGCACCTGGACGCGCTGGCGGAACTCGTCCCACTCGGACGCGTCGCCCAGCCCATGGAGATCGCCGGCCTGGTCTCGTATCTCGCCAGCCCGGCAGCGGCCCACATGACCGGGGCGAGCCTGACGCTGGATGGTGGCTATGCCCTGTAACGCCAGAAACGCCGGGGGCCGCGACGCTCAAGGGCTTGAACGGCAATGACGCCGACGCCCCATTGTGGAAGAGGAACAGATTTATTCCTTCTGCTCTAAAGCTGTCCGGATGGACGAGACTAGAGTGCTGAAAATAAACCTGTCTTGCACGGACACCATACCGGTGGGCACGGCTTCTCGTAGGAGCGAGCTTGCTCGCGAACGGGTTCCGCTGCGGGCTCATTCGCGAGCAAGGATCCTACGAAGCGCCCCCGCACGGCCGGTAAGAGAGTCGCTCTTACGGCACCAGGGCGGGCCGTGCAGGCTGGCACCGGACTCGGACCGGCGCATCCGAAGATGCCCCACACGGCCCCATGGCGGGCATCCACGATAAGGCGCGCTGATCCCGGCCCGAATGCCTTGATGGAAGAGGTGGCATAAAAATATAATGCGAGTCATTCGCATATGATGGAATGCCACTCCATGCACGCTACTGCCGCTACAGAGGATCAGCTGCTGCTCGGCCGGCTGTACCAGGACCACCACGGATGGCTGCGCGGATGGCTCCATCGTCGATTGGGCAACCGCTGCGATGCGGCCGACCTGGCCCAGGATACCTTCGTCCGCTTGCTCGTTTCGCCCGCTGCGCTGCAGCAGCCAATCGCGACGCCGCGAGCCTACCTGCTGACCATCGCCCAGCGGCTGGTGATCAATCTCTACCGTCGGCGCTCGCTGGAGCAGGCGTATCTGGAAGTCCTGGCCAGCCTGCCAGAGGCGTGCACGCCTTCGCTGGAGCATCAGGCTCTGGTGCTCGAAGCCCTGCACGAGGTCGACGCGGTACTGGCCCGCCTGCCGAGCAAGGCGCGCCAGGCGTTCCTCCTGTACCAGCTCGAAGGGCTCACCCAGGATGCCATCGCCCAGCGGTTGGGCGTGAGCGTACGTAGCGTTCAGCGTTATCTCGCGCTGGCTTTCGAAGAGTGCATCGTGCTGGCGGCGGAAGTGCCGGAGCACCCGTGAGCGCGCAACCCATCGACCGTGATATCGCTCGCCAGGCCGCGCGCTGGTATGTGCGCCTTCAGGGGCCGCGCGTCAGCGAGGCGCAACGTCGCGATTGCGAGCGCTGGCGCGCAGCCGACCCGGAGCACGAACGCGCCTGGCAGTTGGCGGAGGGCTTCAACCGGCGACTGGGGCTGATCCCGCCTCAGCTGGGGCTTGAAACGCTGGATCGTTCCCATGCCGCTACGCGCCGACAGGCCCTCAAGTTGCTCGCGCTGCTGCTGGCAACGGCGCCTGCAGCCTTGCTGGTTCGCCGTACGCAGTCCTGGCAGCAGCTCAATGCCGATGTTCGCAGCGGGGTAGGCGAGCAGCGCCAGATGTCTCTGGCCGACGGCACGCAGATTCATCTCAATACCGACAGCGCCGTCGATGTGGCCTTCGACGGTGCGAGCCGGCGGGTACGGCTGGTTGCAGGCGAGGTGCTGATCGTCACCGCCAAGGACCCCGCCGGCAGACCCTTCATTGTGGAAACTGCCCAGGGCGAGATCGAGCCCATCGGCACGCGCTTCCTGGTGCGGCAATGGCCCGAGGACAGCCAGGTTGCGGTGCTCGAAGGCGCGGTGAAGCTGAACTCGCGGGCTGGAGAATCCCAGCTGCTGAAGGCCGGCGAACAGGCGAGATTCAACGCCCGGCATGTGGGCGGCGTCGAGCCGCTCGATGCACGCATCGCCGATTGGACCCGAGGCGTGATCAAGGCCGAGCGTATGAGCCTGGCAAGCTTCGCCGCCGAACTGGGGCGATACCGGCCCGGCCTGTTGCGCTGCGACCCCGAGGTTGCGCAACTGGAAGTCTCCGGGGCGTTTCAACTGCACGACACCGACCAGGCGCTCCATGCGTTGACCCAGGTGCTGCCGGTGGAAATCCGCTATCGCACCCGTTACTGGGTCACCATCGCGCCCATTTCCAGCTGATCGGCCGGGCTGATTGGCGCTGCCGAATTTATTTTGTCGTCTTTTTCGTCTCTCGCGTGTCACCCGAGCACACAACGAAAAAACATGCTCGACACAGGGAGTCACTCATGCAGCTTCACCCCTTCGCTTCGCGCCGCGCAGCACGACCCAGCGAACTTGCAAAGGCGTTGCGCGCCGCTGCGCTCGGGCTGTGCCTGGGCCCGATCGGCTTCGTCGCGTCCGCGCAGGCCGACACCTCCGATCAGGCCAGTCGGCAACGCCACTTCGAGATAGCCCCTGGCCCGCTGGGCGCTGCGCTGGCGGAGTTCGCGAGCCAGGCGGGCATCACGCTGCCGTTGCAGCCGCAGCGGGTACAGGGGCTGAAGAGTCGAGGCCTGAGCGGCGATGCCGACGTCGACACCGGCCTGAGCCGGCTGCTCGAGGGGACTGGACTGCGCGCCTCACGGCAGGGCGACGGCCTCTATGTCCTGCGTCCGGTAGCCGAAGCCGAGCAGCCACTGAAGATGGATAGCAGCGAAATCATGGGCGTTCGCCAGGATGGCCTGACCGAGGGAACGGGCTCCTATACGACCGGCGCCATGCAAACCGCCACCAAGCTGAACCTCTCGCTGCGTGAAACGCCGCAGTCGGTCACGGTGATGACTCGCCAGCGCCTCGACGACCAGGCCCTGGCCGACCTCAACGACGTCGTGCAGAACACCCCGGGCATGGTCATCCGGCGCACGGGGCCGGAGCGTTCCACCTACTACGCCCGCGGCTTTGCGCTCGACAACATCATGTACGACGGCCTGCCCACCAGCCTCGACAGTTCCCAGCTGTCCCAGGACCTGCTTTCCGCAGACATGGCCATGTACGACCGGGTGGAGGTGGTGCGCGGCGCCACCGGCCTGATGCAGGGCGCCGGAAACCCGGCCGCGGCCATCAACCTGGTTCGCAAACGTCCTACGCCAACGTTCCAGGCCAGCATCCAGGGCAGCGCCGGCACCTGGGATCGCTACCGCACCGACGTCGACCTGTCCGGCCCGCTGACCGACAACGGCGCTGTGCGCGGTCGCCTGGTCACCGCCTACCAGACCCAGGGCAGCTTCCGCGACTCGCTGGATAACGAGCGGAACCTGTTCTACGGGATCGTAGAGGCCGACCTGAACGACAGCACCACCCTGACGTTCAGCGCTTCGCGCCAGCAGGACGACTACAACGGCAACGGCTGGACCGGCCTGCCCGTGGGCTTCGACGGCAGCGACCTGAAGCTGTCGCGTTCCACTTCCCTGAGCAATGACTGGGAGTACTGGAACAAGACCAGCACCTCCGCATATGCCGCCATCGAACACGCCCTGGACAACGGCTGGAAACTCAACCTGTCGGCCACCAAGTCCTGGGCCGACCTGGACATGCTGGGCACCTACATACTGGGGCGCACCGCCACCCAGACCTATGACCAGTACGTCGGCGCCGGCCATTATCGGGAAAGCCAGAACAGCTTCGATGCCTACGCCAGCGGCCCGTTCCGCCTGATGGACCGCGCCCACGAACTGGTGTTCGGTGCCAGCCATCGCCGCGTGGTGTTCAATGGCGACGTGCCGGCAAACGTGCTGCTGCACAGCAATATCGATATCTACAACTGGAACGGCGACACCCCGAAAGTCGCCAGCCAGACCAAATACGGCTGGCAGAACACCAACGCCAAGCTCAACAGCGTTTACGCCACCACCCGCCTGAACCTGGCCGACCCACTGAAACTGATTCTGGGCAGCCGCCTGGACTGGTACGAAAACGATACCAGCGCCCCCTACAAAGGCACCGAGACCGAACTCAAGGTCAACCGCCACGTCACCAAGTACGCCGGCCTGATCTATGACCTGGACGCGCATCACTCGGTGTATGTCAGCTACACCGACATCTTCAAGCCGCAGAGTTACTTCGACACCTCAGGCTCGGTCATCGAACCCATCACCGGCAAGAACTACGAACTGGGCATCAAGGGCGAGTATTTCGACGGCGCCCTGAACGCCTCGGCCGCCATCTTCCAGCTGGACCAGGAAAACCGCGCCAAGGCCATCACCGACCAGAGCCTTTGCCCCAGCTATCCCACCACTTCCTGCTACGAGGCGGCCGGCGAGGTGCGCAGCAAAGGCATCGAACTGGAACTGCAAGGGCAACTCACGCCCAACTGGCAACTGGGCGCCGGCTACACCTTCACCGAAGCCAAATACCGCAAGGATGCGAACAAGTCCAACGAAGGCCGCCTGTTCGATACCGACATCCCGCGACACCTGTTCAAGATGAGCACCACCTACACCCTGCCTGGCGCGCTCGACCAATGGCGCATCGGTAGTTCCCTGTACCGGCAGAACCGCATCTACAACAAAGGCACCACCTACATGATCGAGCAGGACGCCTACACGCTGGTGGACTTCATGCTGGGGTTCAAGCCGACTGCCCATATCGATGCGCAGCTGAACCTGAACAATGCGTTCGACAAGAAGTACTACAACTCCTTGAGTTCGTCTGTCACGGTGCCGAGCAACGTGTATGGGGAGCCGCGGAATCTGATGTTGTCGGTGAAGTACAGTTTTTGAAGCGGCCGCGGGCGCAGGCCTGACCGAGTGGGGAAGCGCAGGAGGCCTATGGACGCCTGGCATCAGCCGGCTTAGCGCTTAGCATCGCGGCGGTATGGCTGCCATGGGGGCGGAAGCTGACGACTACCGAGGTCTGCTTTCGACCCATAGCCGACATCGGCTCAATGGCCGCTGCTATGAATGAGCCAAGCGATGAATGCTACGAAGGGAGCAAATAGAATCAGGCCGCCGACAACTTCTGCCCAGCCATAGGCAAAGCCGCTTTCACCCTTGAACCGGCCACCGCTCAGAAATCCCAACACACGGACACCGATGCGATGCGCCAGATAGTGGACTATGAAGTCTGCGATGAAGTCCATTCTGCTTTCCTGGTCGATGCTCGCCTTCTCAGAGCAGGGACGAACGCCAGTGAAGCATAGCGTTCAAGCAGTCGGCTGCGAATGACCATTGCTTCTGGGCGTTAGCAGACACTCAAAGCCGAATCCGTTTCCGCTGGCTGTCAGTGCAGCGTGGGGAAGCGCTCTTTCACCAGCGCCTGGGCCTGATGGGCCATCTGGTCGAGCAGGCGGTCGCGTTTTTTCTCGGCATCGGCCATGGCCTTCCGGCCGTGTTGCTGCACCAGGTAGGCGTGGATCTGCCGCACTTCCCTGGACTGATAGATCGGGGCCAGGTCCTGCACCGCGACCATGCCGTCGGAGCGGTGATCGCGGGTGTTGAGCAGCACGTGTGGCCCCTGTGCGGCCAGGACCTGAAAGCCCATCGACTCGAAGGTCGGCACCTTGCTCGCCGCGCAGGCGAGTTCGACGTGGGGCCGATGGCCGGCCACCTGTTGCAGCATGGCCCGCGCGATGCCGTGCCGGCGATGGCTGGCCGTGACGGCCAGGTAGGCCAGCGTGCAGGCCTGGGCATCGTCCTGGCTCGGCAGGTACAGGGCAAAGCCCAGGACCTGGGAGGGATCCTCGTCGTCCAGCGCCAGGACCAACCGCGCGCTGCTGTCCACCTCGCTGTCCATGGCCTGCAGATACAGGTGCACCTCGTAGCCGATTACGTACTGGTACAGCTGATAGAGCGGATTGCTGGGCATCAGCGGTACCGGGCTGATGTCGCTGAAGTAGTCCACCACCATTTGCAGAACCTGATTCTTCAGGGACTCCGGTGGCGGTGCGTCCAGGGTTACGAGGGTGAACATCTGAAGCTGGCTCCGGGCGTGCCCGATCGGGGGAGATCGGTGCGGGCGCCATTGTAGCGCCCATGCGTGCCGAGCGTTGCAGCCGTTGGCGGAGTTCAGCGCGTAGGGCGAATGACGCGAAGCGTTATCCGCCCTACGCCCGGTCCGTCGTAGGAGCGGGCCCTGCCCGCGAATCGCGCGCAGGGCGCGCTCCTATGTATGGACTCACCCCCACCGTCAACCCGCTTTTGAACATGAAAACCCGACTGCATCTATGTATTAGGCCTGTTCGAGGAAGCCACGTCGGGCTTCTGGCCAACATTGGGTAAGCCCGCGGAATGCCGATTACAAAGAGGCCTCGAAGGCCGGTAGGAGCGTAGGCATCGATCCGCGACGGTCTGACCAGGGGTCAATGTTCTTCAGCAAGGGTTGGAGCGACTTGGCGCCCCGTTGGCGGGAACTCGTTGATCAGTGGCTCATTTCCATCTCCCGGCAAGCATTCGGCTTGCGCTGGTAGGTTTGTTCGCTGCACAGCAGCACCCAGGCGATACGCAGGTTGCGGTTGGCCAGTCGTACTGCCGCGCCCTTGCGCCCCAGACGTTGTAGCCAGCGCTGCAGGCGCCGATCGTCCGGGTGTTCGGAATCGGGCCGCAGTTGCTTCAACACCGCATGCGAGCCCACGACCATCAGGCTGCGCACATAGGCGTCGCCACGTTTGGTCATCTTGCCCAGCCGTACCTTCTGCCCGCTGCTGTGCTGGTCGGGCACGATGCCGAAGTAGGCAGCGAACTGACGCGCATTGGCGAAACGTTCCGGCTCGACCTGTTTGGCCAGCAAGGCCGTGGCCGTGATCGGACCGATACCACGTACCGTCATCAGCCGTTTGGCTGTCGGGTCGGCGGCGGCACAGGCTTCCAGACGCCCGGTCAGCGCGGCGATACGCTCGCCCAGCCGTTGCCATTCGTTCAGCATCTCGTCGATCAGCTCGCGCAGCAGCGCCGGCAACGGCTGGCGGGCGTCTTCCAGCACCCGGGTGACACCTTGCTTCAAGCCCACATCCCCCTGCGCCAGGGCGATGCCCTGCTCCAGCAGCAGCCCGCGGATCTGATTACCCATGGCGGTGCGCCGCCGCACATAGCCCCGCCGGACACGGTGCCAGGCCTGCATCGCCAGTGCCGCGACGCTCTTCACCGGTACCGACGCAATACTGCTATCCCGGCCCGCCCGCAGAATGGCGTGGGCATCATTGCGATCATTCTTCGCTCCGCTCCGGTGCTCGGCCACCCGCTGGGCCGGCAGGATACGCACCAGGTTGCCCTGCGCCTGCAGCAGCCGGGCCCAGGCTTGTGCTCCAGGACCGGTCTCCATCAGCACCGTCACGCCCTCCGGCAGCTTCTGCAGAAACACCTGAAACGCTTCACGCGACTTGATTCGCTGTTCGTACGCCAGTTGACCCTGGGCGTCTTCCCCCGCCACCTGGAAGACCTTTTTCGCCAGATCCACGGCGACTGTCATGCACACCGATACATCGGTTGCAGACACCGGCTTATTCATCGTCGTATGCTTTTTCATGGACTCACCCTCACTGTCGGTGGCTTCTTAGACCGCCACCGTGGCGCCTCGACGCCTCGGTGAGGGTGAGTCCATCCAATTACAGGAGGAATGGCGTGGGTGCGGCGGGGTCGGGTAGGCACGGCTTTTCGTAGGAGCGAGCACCTCGGCGCTGCCGTCCTACAGGACCGATATGAAGCGAAGCGCCACCCACCACCAGCGGCTGACGCTTCGTATCACGCTCCCTACGCCCGGCCGCCTTTCTCAGCGGCGGCATACAACCGCTCTGCATCGGCCGCCAGGTACTCCAGCGAACTGAAAGTGCCATCCAGCACATCCTCGCCGGGCGCCCCCAGGTCCGGGGCGCCAGCCAGCAGGCGCAGCAGATTGACCTGGGCCGATTGGCGGGATTGGGCGGCGTCGTAAAGCTCCGACGGGGCGGTGTTCTTGAGGGGATGGGAACTTGGGTTGCAGGGAGGCCGGACCGTACAAGTTGGCGTACCGGCCTAGAGTTCCGGCGCATCCGAAGACGCCCCGCACGGCCCGCCCATAACACAGGTGCAGCCATGCCAAGTGCCCGAACACTCGCTCAGGCACCTGAATCCAGGGTCGGGACGCCAATCCCGAACCGCCCTGTTGGGCGGCTGGGCGACGTTAGGGCGTTGCCGTGGGGCTGTCAATCGGAGGCGCAAGGAGGAGGGGGGAACACAGTTGACGATATGGCAGCCGAAGGCGGATGACAGCTTCCTGCCCCCCACGTCCAATACCCTGCCCAATCCACCCCGGATTTTTCACGCACCAATACGGGCTCAAGCCGACTTCACCTCCCCTATTCGAACTGCTGCCATGCCGGGTTATCCCGCCTCGGCGGTTCGTATAGGAGCGCTTCATGATCAGCAACCCCAACCGCCTGCACGGCATGAGCCATGACGACGCCCGCAACCCGATCGCCAGTTGCCCGGCGCGCCAGAACGAGCTGTACGTCGTCCCGGCGCGCTACGCCCTGGCCGAGCACCCCGCCCGCCACGCCAGCCTGCAACCGGCCGTGCGCGCCAGCAGCCACCCCATGGCCCTGCGCCGCCTGCGCGGTGGCTTCCTCTACCTCTGGCATGCGCAGGGGCCGCTGCAACGCTATGCCGTGGCCGCCGACGGGTTGCTGCAGGCGCAGCCCCTGACGGCCGACGAGAGCGTCCTGCTGCGCGGCAGCCAGGCCGGCTTCGCCCTGGACAAGCGCCACGATGCCTGGCTCCTGTACAGCGAAATCCCCCTCGGCGCAGACGCCTGCGCCCAACTGGCGGAGGCCGGCATCCGCCAGCGGCGCATGCGCCACGTTGCCCTGGGCGAGGTCGCCCTGCGCCTGCAGGCACCGCACTGCCCCCCGCTCGACGCAAGTGAAACGCTGCTGGCCGAACTGATGCCGGAGGTCCGCGAACGCGTTCTGGCCAAGGAACATGCGCAGAACCGCGAGGCGGACAAACGACGGACCCGGGAACTGGCCGAGCGGATGAACGCCGCCCCCACCCAGGAGAACGTGCGCGCCTATATCCACGCCATGGAGTGGTACAACGCCGGCTCGCAAGCCGCCATGCGCCACCCCCAGGCTGAGCAGGAGGACGCGCCGGGCGCCTGGAGCGCCCAGGTGTGGGAAGTGCCCGCCACCTCGGCGTGGCTGGACAGCGCACGCAGCGAGGCCGGAGAACTGCATGCGGTGCTCGCCGTGCTCGACGACGACCTGGGCGTGCTGCGCGACCTCAACCACGAGCAGGAACAGCTGGAAGCCCGCCATGAAGCCTGGATGGCCGACAACAACCTGCGCCAGAACGTCGGCGGCTTCATCCGCAGCCTGGTCCGCGAGGACGGTGGCGAGCTGGCCAGCCTGCTCAATTACCGTTACCGCGAACACGATATCCAGCTCACCCCCGAGCAGGGCGAGCAGTTGCTCGCCGCCCAGGTGCCCCTCAAGGCCCTGCTGGACGAAGAGACCCAGGTCAACGTCCACGAGCGCCAGCGCATCGGTCACGCCGCCACCGACGAGCGCATCGCGGATATCGCCCGCCGTCGCGAACAACGCCTGGCGCCGCTGCGCGCCTTCATCCCCGCCGAGTTGCAGCAGCAGGTACAGGACATCGTGCGCGACTACCGCCAGGACAAGGCCAGCCAGCTCGCCGGCGGCCGGGCCAGCGCCAAGGTCGCCGAATACATCGACCTGGAACGCATGGATCGCTGGCTGGACGAGCAGGCCCCGGCGCATTTCCGCCAGGTCGAGGCCCGCCACGCCAGCCTCTATGCCGACCGCCAGGCCTTCCTGCCGCGCCACGACCTGGGCAGTTGGTTCGTCGAGCACGACAACCCGCAGCACCAGTGCTGGCTGGACGAACTGGCCGACGCCTGCCTCAGCGCCCAGTGCCATCGCCGCCAGGGCGTCGAGCAGTTCAGCGACTTCCTGCGCGCCAAGGACGGCGGCGTCTTCCGTTTGCTGTTCCTGGGCTGGAGCCCATCGCTGGAAGCGGCGGTGAACAACACCGCGCGCCTGGGCGAGCTGCAGGCGGCGCTCGCCCAGGACAACCTGAGCGCCACCCACGAGGCCCTGACCCACCTGCTCGGCGCCGCGACCGTACAGGCGCTGCAGCGCCTGGCCAGCGACGTCGACGGCTACTGGAGCCTCACCGTGGCCCGCCTGGGCGCCGTGCTGCTGGCGCTGCAGCAGAAGGGCGCCCTGCCGGGGCAATGGCTGGGCACCCTGCTGGTCACCCGCCTGGGCGCCGGCGCCCCGCTGGTCCGCACCCTGAACAACGGCGTGGCCACCTGGCGCCTGCTCGGCCAGCAGGCGCAACAGCTCGGCCAGTGGGTCAACAACACCGCCCAGGCCATCGGCCAGGGCCGCGCCGCCAGCATCCTGCAAAGCCCCGCGGTACAGAACAGCGGCGGCTTGCTGCCGCTGGCGGCGCTGCTGGTCAACGCGCTCAATGCCGAGAGTTACCTGGCGCAAGCCCATGCCCTGGAGCGGATGGATACCCAGCGCCGGGCCGAGACCATTTCGGCCACGCTCTATGCGGGAGCGGCATTGGTGGCGGTGGTGCAGAATTGGGTGATTGTTGGGCGGGGGGTGCAGGAATTTACCTTGACCAAAGGCCAACTCTCGTTTGTTGCACCAACCCTGACGCTGTTTGGTGGATTTGTTGGCTTGTTGTCGCTTGGTGCTTCGGGGACAGAGTTTTTCAGCCTTGGCCGCCAGGTAGAGGCGGCCCAGAGCAGTATCGATCCTTGGATAGAAATCCGTCGGTTGGCTGTGGTGGGGCAGATCACCGCTTATGGCGCCCAGGCCACCCTGGGGCTCGGTTTGACTTTTCTACGCTTGGCCAAGCGCATTGATACGCCCACAGCCATCCGCCGCTTCCGCCTGGGCATGGGGCCGATCAATCTGTTGCTGCTCGCATTGGGCGGAGTCTACCTTTTTGCATGGTGGCGGCAATCCACACCGCTGCAGCAGTACCTGGCCAACTGCTGCTGGTCCAAGACTCGCGCCGGCAATACCGATCCCATTCCCGCCGAGCAGCAGCAACGGGAGTTCGACCAGTTGCTGATACTGCTTTACCAGCCACGCGTCAGCGTGGACAGCAAGTCCCAGCGGGTGCCCGGCTCCCTGAGCGACACCGTCAGCCTGGAGGCCATCCAGCGCCTGACCATCGACTTGCCGGGTGCCGAGCCGTCCAGTGTCGAACTGGACCTGAGCCTGATCGGCAGTCCCGTACCCGACCACTTCCGCATGTTCCGCAGCAACGACCAGCCCAACCTGGATATCGGCGATCTCTGGCTGGAGCGCAGCCAATGCACCTGGATACCGGCGGACCAAGGCCAGGGCCTGCGCCTGAGCGGCACCTTCCGCCAGACCCAGGTGCGTCTCTCGCTACGCCTTCACTACCACAACCCGCTGGCAGACCTGGCCGGTATCACGACCATTGGTGGAGAACAGGGCCTGGCCTATGTCCTGACGGCGGAAAATGCACCTGTCACATTGCGCCCCGGCGAACCTACCCCGGAACTGGACCGTGCACAAACCTACCGCCTGACTGGCGAGAACCACCTGCATCCCAAGGAAACTCGATGACACTTCCCCCCGCCGGCAGCCAGAAGAAGGGCCTGTTCTCCCGCGAGGACTACCTGGCGCCACCGGCCATTCCCACCGGCCAGCCCCCAAGGGATGTGCTTAATACCATCTGGCGCAAGAACGAGGTGTTTCTTGATATTGGCGAGTACAGCATTGGCTCGTTTGTGATGATTGTGTGGCCTATGATTCTCCTGTTGCTGGCTATGGGGGTGCCATTTAGGGAGTCGTTGCCCGAGTTTTCTCTGTTCATCCTGGTAGCTGGTCTGATCATTGTCGGAATTCCTTCCTCGTTCGTGCTCTATAGCCTGACCCAACCTGTCCCTCCACCTACCCGTTTCAACCGCCAACGCCGCGAAGTCTGTGTACCACAGAAGGATGGCAGCTACTGGATAGTGCCCTGGGAAACCGTGGTGGCGCAGGCCATTGCCATGGACTCGGTGGGGCGCCATGGCAAGACGACCCAAGGCATGCTGGTGGTGGGCTTCAAGAACCCGGACCCGAATGCGAAGGAAGGCGAACGGGATTGCAGTATGGGGTTCAGTTGTGGTGGCGGTACTACGGCGATGTGTCTGTGGGAGTGCATTCGCAGTTATATGGAGATCGGTCCCGAGGCGGTGCCTAAATGCCATTTCGAAGGAGAGAAAACCGGTAGAAGTCTACTGGGTTGGTTCTTGAGCATCATGGGCGATGCCATTCGTTCCCTATTGAAGGGAAACGTCAAGTCCGCGCTCAAGGACGTTTTCTTCACCTTCTTTCTAGGCGCTCCGCTAGGTTTTTATCTACAGGAGCGAAAGCTGATCCCCCCTCCCGATCTGACCGACCCCGCCATAGTCGAATGGTCCAACCCCCTGCCATCCGAACAATGGGCCAAACGCTCCCCTGAGTGGGACGAAGCCATTCGACAATGTGAGGCGGAGTTAGCAGGGAAGGCTGCGACGTGACCTTGCCACCCGCAGGCAGCCAGAAGAAGGGCCTGTTCTCCCGCGAGGACTACCTGGCGCCACCGGCCATTCCCACCGGGCAGCCTCCAAAAGATGTGCTCAATACCATCTGGCGCAAGAACGAGGTGTTTCTCGATATCGGCCAGTACAGCATCGGCTCGTTTGTGATGATTCTTTGGCCACAACTATTAATAGCCATCTTTTTGATCATCAATGTACGAGACTATGGTGAACTTCTCTGGATGTTCAGCATATTGTTCTCTCTCGTTATTGGCATTCCTCTGTTGATGCTCCTCTATAGCCTGGCCAAGCCTGTACCACTTCCCACCCGCTTCAACCGCCAACGCCGCGAAGTCTGCGTACCGCAGAAAGACGGCAGTTACTGGATAGTGCCCTGGGAAACCGTGGTGGCGCAGGCCATTGCCATGGACTCGGTGGGACGCCATGGCAAGACCACCCAAGGCATGCTGGTGGTGGGTTTCAAGAACCCGGACCCGAATGCGAAGGAAGGCGAACGGGACTGCAGCATGGGGTTCAGTTGCGGCGGCGGCACAACAGCGATGCGCTTGTGGGAATGCATGCGCAGCTATATGGAAATAGGGCCGGAAGCGGTGCCACTGGAAAATGACCTGGAAGGCACACGAAAACTATTGGGGGGGCGGGGAGCCATCTGGGGAAGTATCTGGATGTTCTATGCCGGCATAAAAAAGCACTTGCTCGCCAAGGAGTTCGGTAAAGCACTATGGCTGATATTTACGATTGTCGCCTTCGGGACCCCCTTGGCAGCCATGCTGCAAACTTGGAAGCTGGCGCCGCCTCCCGATTTGACCGACCCTGCCATAGTCGAATGGTCCAAACCCCTACCACCCGAACAATGGGCCAAGCGCTCCCCCGAATGGGATGAAGCCATTCGCCGACGTGAGGCAGAACTGGCACGAGAGGCTGCGACATGACACTTCCCCCCGCCGGCAGCCAGAAGAAGGGCCTGTTCTCCCGCGAGGACTACCTGGCGCCACCGGCCACTCGAAATAGGTCCCGCTGTTGGCCTTGGGGAATGGCGTCGGGGCCGTTCCCCAAGGCGTGGTTTGTTCGCGAGCAAGCTCGCTCCTACAGTCGGTGCCGCTCAATCCCACCCGCCGGGACACCCCTTGCACCCCTGCATATTCGTCCCCTGGAAATTCCCGAACCTCGGCTTGCTCCCCCGCAAATCCGCATCTTCCAGATTCGCCTCCGCCAACTTCACCTCCTGCAGATTCGCATCGCGCAAATCCGCTCCCTTCAGGTCGGCACGGGACAGCCAGGTCATCTCCAGGTCCGCTGCGCGCAGGTTCGCCTGGTGCAGTTTGCCGCCGCTCAGGCGGGCGAATTCGAGGTAGGCGGCGGTCAGGTCGGCGCCTTGCCATTGGGCGCCCTGGGCGAACAGGCCCCAGGCCTGGATGGCCACCAGGCTGGCGCCGGAGAGGTCGGCGGCGCGCAGGTTGGCTTGTTGCAGGCTGGCGCGGGTGAGGTTGGCGCCGCGCAGGTTGGCTTTTTCCAGGTTGGCCAGGTCGAGGGTGGCGTGGCGCAGGTCGGCGCCTAAAAGGTCGGCGCCGGCGAGGTTCATGCGGCTGAGGTCCTGGCCTTTCAGGTCGGCGCCGCGCAGGTCGGCGCCGGGGCATTGGCTGCCGGGGGCGATGCGGCAGTGGGCGATGACGGTGGCGTCGTCGTCGGTGTCGGCGGATTCGTCGCTGGCGTGGGCCAGGCCGGCCAGCAGCAGGGCGGCGAGCAGGGTGGTGGTTTTCATGGCTTTCTCCCGGGGCATGGAAAACCGCGCCCCTGGGGGCGCGGTCGGTGGGCTCAGCGGCTGGCGGTCTTGTTGTCCCAACTGGGCAGCTTGAACACCCAGAAGGAACCGCCCTGGGCCACCGGGCGCGTCAGGTCGGCCATGTCGCCGCCCCACAGCGGCACGGCGCCGCCGTAGCCGACGGTCACGCCGATGTACTGCTCGCCGTCCTGTTCCCAGGTGATGGGCGGGGAGACGATGCCGCTGCCGGTCTGGAACTTCCACAGTTCCTTGCCGTTCTTCGCGTCGAAGGCCTTGAGGAAGCCGTCGCCGGTGCCGGTGAACACCAGGTTGCCGGCGGTGGCCAGCACGCCGGCCCACAGCGGCAGGTGCTCCTTGTGTTCCCACACCACCTTGCCGCTGGTGGGGTCCATGGCGCGCAGGCTGCCGACGTGGTCGTCGTACATGCGCTTGATGCGGAAGCCCATGCCCAGGTAAGCGCTGCCCTTGGTGTAGCTGACTTCCTCGGTCCAGTAGTCCTCCTTCCAGTGGTTGGCCGGCACGTAGAACAGGCCGGTGTCCTGGCTGTAGGCCATGGGGTTCCAGTTCTTGCCGCCGAGGAAGGGCGGCGAGACTTCCACCGCCTTGCCGTGCTTCTGCCCCGGTTCCGGCAGCGGCGGGCGCTGGCCTTCACGCTCGACCGGGCGGCCGGTCTTCAGGTCGATGTGGCTGGCCCAGGTGATGTTGTCGACGAAGGGGAAGGCGTTCTGCAGCTTGCCGTTGCTGCGGTCGACCACGTAGAAGAAGCCGTTGCGGTCGGCGTGGGCGGTGGCTTTGACTATCTTGCCGTCCTTGGCCTTGTAGTCGAACAGCACCAGTTCGTTGTTGCCGGAGAAGTCCCAGGCGTCGTTCGGGGTGTGCTGGTAGAACCACTTCACCTCGCCGGTGCTCGGGTCCACGCCCACTTGCCCGGACGTGTAGAGGCTGTCGTAGTCGTGCGGGTTGCCGCCCTTGGCGGTGCGCGCCCAGGTGTTCCACGGGCCGGGGTTGCCGGCGCCGACGATGATGGTGTTGGTCTCGGCGTCGAAGCTGGCGCTCTGCCAGGGCGCGCCGCCGCCGTGGTTCCAGGATTCGACCTTGCCGGTGGGCGAGCTGGGGTCGTCCGGCCAGGACGGCGCCTTGACGTTGCCGGTGATGCTGCTGTCCTTGCCGTTCAGGCGGCCCATGTGGCCTTCGACGAAGGGCCGCATCCAGATTTCCTCGCCGGTGTCCGGGTCGCGGGCGAACAGGCGGCCGACCACGCCGAACTCGTCGCCCGAGCTGCCGTGGATGAGCAGCACCTTGCCGGTCTTGCCGTCCTTCACGATGGTCGGCGCGCCGGTCATGGTGTAGCCGGCGCCGTGTTCGCCGAACTTCTTCTTCCAGACGACCTTGCCGGTGTTCTTGTTCAGCGCCACGACCGAGGCGTCGAGGGTGCCGAAGAAGATCTTGTCGCCGTAGATGGCTGCGCCGCGGTTGACCACGTCGCAGCACGGGCGGATGTCGTCGGGCAGGCGGTGGTTGTAGGTCCACAGGCGCTTGCCGGTCTTGGCGTCGAGGGCGAACAGCCGCGAGTAGGAGGCGGTGACGTAGATCACCCCGTCGCTGACGATGGCCTGGGATTCCTGGCCGCGCTGTTTCTCGTCGCCGAAGGAGTAGGACCAGGCCGGGGTCAGCTTGAACACGTTGTCGGCGTTGACCTGCTTGAGCGGGCTCCAGCGCTGGGCATTGGTGCCCATGCCGTACTGCAGCACGTCGCTGGTGGTCTTGTGATCGTTGGCGATGTCGTCCCAGCTGACGTCCTTGGCCAGCGCCGCGCCGCCGGCGCCCAGGGCGATGGCGAGGGTCAGGCTGTGCAGGGCGAGGCGCAGGGGGCCGGCAGGCGTGGGTGAAGAGGCGGGGGAGGTTCTTGTTGTCATCTTCGGGTTCCCGTTTTTGGTGTTGGGTCGAGAAACGGCGGGCCGCTGCTCGGGCCGCGGCGGTTCCATGGTGGGAGCCAGCCGCCCCAGCGGAAACGGAAAAGCTCCCGCATCGGCCGGGACAAGTTCCCGGTCGGGGCATGACTTGGGCTTGCTGCCGAAGGCCCTGGCGCGGCAGCCCTGCGCCCTAGTACGAAGGGAGTAGGCGGGGGCATCCAAAGCAGCATTCGGGGCGGGGGCGGGGCTTCCTAACATGGTCGAGGAGCGCCTCCGGTGGCGCCCGTGCCTTGTCCTACCCCCAGAGGAATGAAGTGATGAACAAGAAGAACTCCTTGCGCGGCCTGCTGGTGCTGGCCGGCCTCAGCGTCTCGGCCCTGGCCCTGGCCCATGGCAACGTGACCCCGCAAGCGGTGGATACCAAGGGCCTGGAGCCCCTGGGCAAGGAGTGGCGCGACACCAACCCGTACCGCGAGCCCTACGCCAACCACAAGCTGGCGGTGGAGATCGGCTCCTCCGCCTACAACCAGAACTGCGCGCGCTGCCATGGCCTGGAGGCCAAGTCCGGCGGCATCGCCCCCGACCTGCGCAAGCTCGACCTGGGCGCCGAGGGCGACGAGTGGTTCAAGGAGCGGGTGATCAACGGCGCGGTGCGCGACGGCGCCGTATACATGCCGAAGATGGCCGACTTCATCAGCCAGGAAGGCCTGTGGGCTATCCGCAGCTACCTGGAAAGCGTGCACGTGGACGAGTGACGCCGCCATGCGCCTGCTCAGCCTGCTGTGCGGCCTGCTCCTGTTGCTGGGGCAGGCCGAGGCCAAGGTCCGGCCCTACGAAGACATGGTCGCTTCCGGCGTATTGCGGGTGGCGGTCTACCAGAACTTCCCGCCCTACAGCTTCATGCAGGACGGCCAGCCCCACGGCATCGACGTGGATCTCGCCACGCGCCTGGCCCAGGGCCTGGGGCTGCGCGCGGAGTTCCTCTGGGTGATTCCCGGCGAGCGCCTGGACGACGACCTGCGCAACTTCATCTGGAAGGGCCACTACCTGCGCCCGGGCGTGGTCGCCGACGTGATGCTGCGGGTGCCCTACGACCGCGACTACTCCAACAAGCGCAACGACGTCGGCGAGCTGGCCAACGACCAGGTGGTGATGTTCGGCCCCTACCAGCGCGAGCGCTGGCAGGTGGTCAACGACGCCCGCAGGCTGCCGCAGGTGGACACCATCGCGGCGTTCCGCGAGCACCGCATCGGCGTGGAACTGGACAACGTGCCCTCGTTCTACCTGACCTCGGTGCTGGGCGGCCAGCTCAGCGCCATGACCGTGCACTTCCCCAGCACCCAGGCGGCCTTCGACGCCATGCGCGCCGGCAAGGTGGACGCGGTGATGGCGCTGCGCGGCGAGCTGGACTGGATGCGCGCCCAGGCCCACGACGACCAGCTGAAGAACGCCGAGAACACCTACCCCAGCCTCGGCCAGCCGGACTGGGACATCGGCATGGCGGTGCACGAGAGCAACCGCCAACTGTCCAACGCCCTCGACGGCGAGCTGGAGGAACTGGTGCGCGGCGGCGAGCTGGCCAAGCTCTACGCCGGCTACGGCGTGCGCTACGAGTTGCCGGGGCTGTACCAGGACGTGCAATAGCACGAGGAGGAGGGATGCGTAGACGTAGCCTGCTGTTGGGCCTGTGCGGCCTGCCGCTGCTGGCCGCGGCGGTGGAGGGCGACCCGGTGCCCTCGGTGATGTGGGACTACCACCACAAGCGCCTGCTCGGCGGCGAGCCCTTCGTCTTCGACGAGCGGGTGAAGCTGGGCGTGCCGCCCTTCGCCGAGGACGCGCGGCAGGTGCCGGTGGAGGTGGACGCGCGGCAGCTGCCCGGGCGCTTCGAGCGCCTGGTGCTGTGGGCCGAGCTGAACCCCATCCCCCACGTGCTGACGCTCTACCCGGGCGAGGGCCTGGAGGCGCTGCTGGCGGTACGCATCCGCATCGAGCAGGCCACCGCCATCCGCGCTGCGCTGCGTGGTGAAGATGGCGTGTGGCACGTGGGCTCGGCCTGGATCGACGCCGCCGGCGGCGGCTGCACCGCGCCCAGCGTGGTGCGCGCCCAGGCCGGCTGGGAGCAGCGCCTGGGCCAGGTGCACGGCGGGGCTTTCTCGCGCGGGCCGAACACCCGGCTGCGGCTGAAGGTGGAGCACCCGATGGACAACGGCCTGGTCGGCGGCATCCCCGAGTTCTACCTCGACCACGCCGAACTGCGCACGCCCGAGGGCGAGGTGCTGGCGCGCCTGGACCTGTTCCCGGCGGTGAGCGAGAACCCCAGCTTCAGCTTCGAACTGCGCGGCCATTCCCACGCGAAGCTGTTCCTGCACGACAACAACGGCAACGAATTCGAGGCCGCCCTCTGAGGCGGCCGGCCCGCCCGCGAGGTGCCCATGCGTTACCTGCTGACCTTCCTGCTGCTGCTCTGCACCCAGGTCCTCGCCGACCTGCAGTACCACCTGCAACCCCGGCAGATCGCCGAGGGCACCTGGCTGGTGGAGGGCAGCACCGACAACTTCGCCAAGGACAACGGCGGCAACATCGTCAACGTCGCCTTCGTCGACACCGGCGACGGCATCCTGGTGATCGACACCGGCCCCTCGCGGCGCTACGGCGAGGCACTGCGCGCGGTGATCCAGCAGACCACCGGCAAGCCGGTGAAGCAGGTGCTGCTGACCCACCACCACCCCGACCACGTGCTGGGCAACCAGGCCTTCGCCGACGTGCCCATCGGCGCGCTGGCCGGCACCAGCAAGCTGCTGAAGGAGCAGGGCAACGCCATGGCGGAGAACATGTACCGCCTGGTGGGCGACTGGATGCGCGGCACCGAGGTGGTGCTGCCGACGCAGACGGTGGAGCCGGGCGAGCTGCAGGTCGGCACGCACCGTTTCCGCCTGCTCGGCCTGCGCGGGCATACCGGGGCGGACCTGGCGATCCTCGACGAGACCAGCGGGGTGCTGTTCGCCGGCGACCTGGTGTTCTACGAACGCGCTTTGACCACGCCCAACAGCCCGGGGCTGGACGTCTGGCTGGCCGATCTCGATACCCTGCAGGCGCTGCCCTGGAAGCTGATCGTCCCCGGCCACGGGCCCATCGCCACCGACGCCAGGCCCTTCGCCCAGATGCGCGACTACCTCGGCTGGCTCGACAGCGTGATGCGCGAAGGCACCCGCGAAGGCGCGGACATGAACGACCTGCTGCGCACCCCCATCCCCGAACGCTTCGCCGGCATCAGCCTGACGCGCTACGAGCTGATCCGCAGCGTCACCCACCTGTACCCGCGCTACGAACAGCAGGCGTTGCCGCGTATCGACCGGCAATGAGCCGCCCCGGCTCTTCGTAGTCGCGTAGGGCGTATAACCGTTCGCGGTTATCCGCCGCTACACCGAGGCCATGACCAACGCCAAGGTCAACCCCGGAGCCGCCGGGCACCGAGGCCAAACGGCGGATAACGCCGTAGGCGTTATGCGCCCTACGCTACGCCAGGGCGCGGTATTGCTACCAAGGAACTAGGGAATTCGGCAAAGCGGTCAATTGTTGGCCCACCGCACCGGGCCAAGAATCTGCGGCAGACCGGGAAAACTTCCCGGGTACAACAACAAATCCGCAGAGGTAGCCGCAATGAGACATGCAGGTCCCACCCCTTCCTTCGCGCGCAGCGCGCTCTTCGCCGCACTCGCCCTGGCCAGCCTGGGCGCCCAGGCCGCGGTTACCGACCAGGACATCAGCGACAGCGCCAAGCGCACCGACCAGATCGTGGTCAACGGCATCAACCAGCAGGGCCAGCGCTTCAGCCCGCTGAAGACCCTCAACAGCGACAACGTCAAGGAACTGCGCCCGGTGTGGGCGCTGTCGTTCGGCGGCGAGAAACAACGCGGCCAGCAGGCCCAGCCGCTGGTCAAGGACGGGGTGATGTACGTCAGCGCCTCCTACTCGCGGGTGTTCGCCGTGGACGCGCGCACCGGGCGCAAGCTCTGGCAGTACGACGCGCGCCTGCCCGACGGCATCATGCCCTGCTGCGACGTGATCAACCGCGGCGTGGCCCTGTACGGCGACCTGGTGATCTTCGGCACCCTGGACGCCAAGCTGGTGGCGCTGAACAAGGACACCGGCAAGGTGGTGTGGAAGAAGACCGTGGCCGACTACAAGGCCGGCTACTCCATCTCCGCCGCGCCGCTGATCGCCAAGGGCAAGCTGATCACCGGCGTGGCCGGCGGCGAGTTCGGCGTGGTCGGCAAGATCGAGGCCTACGACCCCAGCAACGGCGACCTGCTGTGGAGCCGCCCGACCGTCGAAGGCCACATGGGCTACGTGTACAAGGACGGCAAGGCCATCGAGAACGGCATCTCCGGCGGCGAGGCCGGCAAGACCTGGCCGGGCGACCTGTGGAAGACCGGCGGCGCCGCGCCCTGGCTGGGCGGCTACTACGATCCGAGCACCGATTCGCTGTTCATCGGCACCGGCAACCCGTCGCCGTGGAACTCGCACCTGCGCCCGGGCGACAACCTGTTCTCCTCCTCGCGCCTGGCGCTGAACCCGGAGGACGGCTCGATCAAGTGGCACTTCCAGACCACCCCGCACGACGGCTGGGACTTCGACGGCGTGAACGAGCTGGTGTCCTTCGACTACAAGGACGCCGGCAAGACCATCAAGGCCGCGGCCACTGCCGACCGCAACGGCTTCTTCTACGTGCTGGACCGCACCAACGGCAAGTTCATCCGCGGCTTCCCCTTCGTCGACAAGGTGACCTGGGCCAAGGGCCTGGACCAGAACGGCCGGCCGATCTACGACGACGCCCACCGCCCCGGCGCGCCGGGCGAGGGCGCCAAGGGCAGCTCGGTGTTCGTCTCGCCGTCCTTCCTCGGCGGCAAGAACTGGATGCCCATGGCCTACAGCCAGGATACCGGCCTGTTCTACGTGCCCTCCAACGAGTGGGGCATGGACATGTGGAACGAGAACGTGACCTACAAGAAGGGCGCGGCCTACCTGGGCGCCGGTTTCACCATCAAGCCGCTGAACGAGAAGTACATCGGCGTGCTGCGCGCCATCGACCCGAAGACCGGCAAGCAGGTGTGGCGCTACGAGAACTACGCGCCGCTGTGGGGCGGCGTGCTGGCCACCCACGGCAACCTGGTGTTCACCGGCAACCCCGAGGGCTACCTGATGGCCTTCGACGCCAAGAGCGGCAAGAAGCTCTACGAGTTCAACACCGGCTCGGGCGTGATCGCCTCGCCCATCACCTGGGAGATGGACGGCGAGCAGTACGTCACCGTGCTCTCCGGCTGGGGCGGCGCCGTGCCGCTGTGGGGCGGCGAGGTGGCCAAGCGCATCAAGGACCTGGACCAGGGCGGGATGATCTGGACCTTCAAGCTGCCGAAGGATCTGGTGAGCAAGCGCTGAGTTCGCTGGGGTAGGGCAGGGGGCTGGCTGGTGCCGGCCCTTTGTTTTTTTTGCTTTTTGCTTTTCGTAGGAGCGAGCTTGCTCGCGAACGGTGTCTCCCGGTTGCAGTGGTGCAAGCGTTGACTCCGGCCCCTCTCCCTAACCCTCGGCTGCGCGCCCCGCCCTGAAGGGAGAGGGGACCGTTCGGTGTGCGCTGATGCTTCGGCGTTAGCCGGCTTGTACCGAGTGGCCGGCTGACACCAAGTCCTCTCTCGGCACGGACAAGCCCCCTCTCCCTTCAGGGCGGGGCGCGCAGCCGAGGGCTGGGGAGAGGATTACGGATTCCAATCACGCTCCATGGCTGAGCTTGATGCCGCTGTTCGCAAGCAAGCTCGCCCCCACGAACACCCCCCTCTACTACCAAATAACTACCCCCCCACGCCCATGGGCGCATTCCTGGCCGGCGCGGGCGCTGCCTAAGATCGCCGCAAGGCCCGGGCTTGGTGCGCCGGGACGCCACAGGAGAGCTTCGCCATGATCTACGCCCCACCCGGAACCCCCGGTGCCGTCGTCACCCTCAAGCCGCGCTACGGCAACTACATCGGCGGCGAATTCGTGCCGCCGGTGCTCGGCCAGTACTTCACCAACACCTCGCCGGTGAACGGCCAGCCCATCGCCGAATTCCCCCGTTCCACCGCCGAGGACGTGGAGCGCGCGCTGGACGCCGCCCATGCCGCCGCCGACGCCTGGGGCCGCACTTCGGTGCAGGAGCGCTCGCTGGTCCTGCTGAAGATCGCCGACCGCATCGAGCAGCACCTGGAACAGCTGGCCGTGGCCGAGACCTGGGACAACGGCAAGGCCGTGCGCGAGACGCTGAACGCCGACGTGCCCCTGGCCGCCGACCACTTCCGCTACTTCGCCGGCTGCATCCGCGCCCAGGAAGGCGGCGCCGCCGAGATCAACGACAGCACCGTGGCCTATCACATCCACGAACCGCTGGGCGTGGTCGGGCAGATCATCCCGTGGAACTTCCCGTTGCTGATGGCCGCCTGGAAGCTGGCCCCAGCCCTGGCCGCGGGCAACTGCGTGGTGCTCAAGCCGGCCGAGCAGACGCCGCTGTCGATCATGCTGCTGGCCGAGATCGTCAACGACCTGCTGCCGCCGGGCGTGCTGAACATCGTCCAGGGCTTCGGCAAGGAAGCGGGCCAGGCGCTGGCCACCAGCAAGCGCATCGCCAAGATCGCCTTCACCGGCTCCACCCCGGTGGGCGCGCACATCCTCCACTGCGCGGCGGAGAACATCATCCCGTCCACCGTGGAGCTGGGCGGCAAGAGCCCGAACATCTTCTTCGACGACATCATGCGCGCCGAGCCGAGCTTCATCGAAAAGGCCGCCGAGGGCCTGGTGCTGGCCTTCTTCAACCAGGGCGAGGTGTGCACCTGCCCGTCGCGCGCGCTGGTGCAGGAGTCGATCTTCGAGCCGTTCATGGCCGAGGTGCAGAAGAAGATCGCCCAGATCAAGCGCGGCAACCCGCTGGACACCGAGACCATGGTCGGCGCCCAGGCCTCGCAACAGCAGTACGAGAAGATCCTGTCGTACCTCGACATCGCCCAGAACGAAGGCGCCCAACTGCTGGCCGGCGGCCAGAGCGAGCGCCTGTCCGGCGACCTCGCCAGCGGCTACTACATCCAGCCCACGCTGCTGAAGGGCCACAACGGCATGCGCGTGTTCCAGGAGGAAATCTTCGGCCCGGTGGTGGGCGTGACCACCTTCAAGGACGAGGCCGAGGCCCTGGCGATTGCCAACGACACCGAGTTCGGCCTGGGCGCCGGCGTCTGGACCCGCGACATCAACCGCGCCTGGCGCATGGGCCGCGGCATCAAGGCCGGCCGCGTATGGACCAACTGCTACCACCTGTACCCGGCGCACGCCGCGTTCGGCGGCTACAAGAAGTCCGGCGTCGGCCGCGAGACGCACAAGATGATGCTTGACCACTACCAGCAGACCAAGAACCTGCTGGTCAGCTACGACGTCAACCCGCTGGGCTTCTTCTGAGGTACACCGGCCGCCCGCGACCCCGTCCCCATCCGGGGGCGCGGGCAGGTTCCGGCAAGCGTGTTCAACACCCGCGCCCGGCGCTCCACCGGGCCACTTTTTTCGATGCGCCCGAGCGTGGGCGACCCGTGCACCCCTCCCACTTCCGGGCGCGGCGGGACTGTCGAGCGCGGCTTTGGCCGCGTTTTTTGTTTCTAAAGGGCCTCCCGGTTGCAGTGGTGCAAGTGCTGAGGCCGTCCCCTCTCCCTAACCCTCTCCCTGAAGGGAGAGGGGGACCGTTCGGAGTGGACTGGCTTTCCCGAGTTAGCCGGCAAGCGCGGTGGTTTCCTGCTGAAACCATGCCTGTTCTCGGCACGGACTAGCCCCCTCTCCCTTCAGGGAGAGGGCTGGGGAGAGGGAGCGGAGCCGGACGCGAACACCAAGGTATCCGGGAGGCACCACCCCCAAAAAAACCGTCCCACCCCCGCAACACCTGCCCCGCCCACCCGCAACACCTGTAGCGCCCCACCAACCTCCAGCCACCACCACCGATCCCCCCGAAACCCCCACCATTCCTGCCCCACAGCCATTCCCTCACCCCTTGGCACAGCCATTGCTCAACCCCCTCCAAGCCACGGCGTCCGATCCGTGGCACCAACAAGAATCGGAGACCCTCCATGAGCTCGACCGGCCTCACTTTGCCTGACGCCCACCCGCAACCCACCTCGCGTCTGCGCCGCAGCGCACTCGCCGCCGCGCTGCTGGCCGGCCTCTGCCCACCCCTGCATGCCGCCGATGCCCCGGCCGACGTCGATGGCGCGCGCATCGCCGCCGCCGACCAGGAGCCGGGCAACTGGATGAGCACCGGGCGCACCTACGACGAGCAGCGCTACAGCCCGCTCAAGCAGATCGACCAGGGCAACGTCGACAAGCTCGGCCTGGCCTGGAGCTACAAGCTGGACATCGACCGCGGCGTGGAGGCCACGCCCATCGTGGTCGACGGGGTGATGTACACCACCGGGCCGTTCTCCATCGTCTACGCGCTGGACGCGCGCAACGGCAAGCTGCTGTGGAAGTACGACCCGCAGTCCGACCGCAGCCGCGCCGGCGAGGCCTGCTGCGACGCGGTGAACCGCGGCGTGGCGGTGTGGAAGGGCAAGGTCTACGTCGGCGTGCTGGACGGTCGCCTGGAGGCCATCGACGCCAGGACCGGCAAGCGCGTGTGGAGCGTCGACACCCGCACCGACCCCTCGCGCAGCATCACCATCACCGGCGCGCCGCGCATCGTGAAGGGCAAGGTGATCATCGGCAACGGCGGCGCCGAGTTCGGCGTGCGCGGCTACATCACCGCCTACGACGCCGAGACCGGCAAGCAGGACTGGCGCTTCTTCACCGTGCCCGGCGACCCCAAGCAGGCGCCGGAGAACAAGGCCATGGAGATCGCCAGCAAGACCTGGTTCGGCGACAAGTACCCCGAGCAGGGCGGTGGCGGCACCGTGTGGGACTCCATGTCCTACGACCCCGAGCTGAACCTGCTGTACATCGGCGTGGGTAACGCCTCCTCGTGGAACCCGCGCATCCGCAGCGAGGGCAAGGGCGACAACCTGTTCCTCTCGTCCATCGTCGCCATCAACCCGGACAGCGGCGAGTACGTCTGGCACTACCAGACCACCCCGGGCGACGCCTGGGACTTCACCGCCACCGCGCACATCATGCTGGCCGACCTGCCCATCGACGGGAAGGTGCGCAAGGTGCTGATGCAGTCGCCGAAGAACGGCTTCTTCTACGTCATCGACCGCGCCACCGGCGAGCTGCTCTCGGCGAAGAACATCATCCCGGTGAACTGGGCCAAGGGCATCGACATGAAGACCGGTCGGCCCATCGTCGACGACAAGGCTGCGGCCTACTGGAAGGATCCCGAGCGCAAGGCGCTGCTGATCCAGCCGGCGTTCTGGGGCGCCCACGACTGGCAGCCGATGTCCTACAACCCGGCCACCGGCCTGGTGTACATCCCGGCGCACATCATGTCGGCCTACTACCAGGACGTGGAGGGCGCGCCGCCGCGCTCGAAGTTCAAGAGCATCTACCAGCTGGACGTCAACACCGGGATGATGCCCGAGGACCCGGAGGGCCTGCGCAAGGTCGCCGACTCCTGGTCCGGCAAGCTGATCGCCTGGGACCCGCTCAAGCAGAAGGCCGCCTGGGAGGTGCCCTACAGCACCATCTTCAACGGCGGCACCCTGAGCACCGCCGGCAACCTGGTGTTCGAGGGCACCGCCGACGGCCGCGTGGTGGCCTACGCCGCCGACAGCGGGAAGAAGCTCTGGGAATCGCCGGCCAACACCGGGGTGATGGCCGCGCCGGTGACCTACGAGGTGGACGGCGAGCAGTACGTGACCTTCATGGCCGGCTGGGGCGGCGCCTTCTCCACCTTCGCCGGCGCCCTGTCGCTGCGCGCTGGGGTCAAGCCCAACGCCCAGGTGCTGACCTACAAGCTCGGCGGCAGCGCTAGGCTGCCCGAGGCCAAGTACAAGTGGGCCGGACGCAAGCCCGAGCCGCCGAAGCTGACCGGCACCACCGCGCAGATCGACCAGGGCCGTGAGCTGTTCAACGCCAGCTGCTCGCAGTGCCACGGCATCAACGCCATCAGCGGCGGCGTACTGCCCGACCTGCGCACCCTCAGCGCCGAGAACCACCAGCGCTTCCTCGGCATCGTCTACGGCGGGCGCATCCCCGACGGCATGCCGTCGTTCCAGGGCCACCTCGACCTGCAGCAGGCCGAGGCGGTGCACCAGTACCTGATCAAGCGCGCCTACGACCTCCAGGAACAGCTGGCCGCCGCGCAGAAGACCGCCGGCAAGTGATCGACCCCCACAGGAGAACCCCGATGACCGACGTCACGACCTACCAGCATTACATCGACAACCGCTTCGTCGCCGGCGAGGCGCTGATCGAGGTGCACAACCCGGCCAACGGCGAGCTGCTGGCGCGCATCCCCGAGGCCAGCGCCGAGCAGGTGGACGCCGCCCTGGGCGCGGCGCGCATGGCCCAGAAGGGCTGGGCGGCCAAGCCCGCTATCGAGCGCGCCGGCTACCTGCGGCGGATCGCCGGGAAGGTCCGCGCCAACGCCGAGCGCCTGGCGCGCATCATCACCGCCGAGCAGGGCAAGGTGCCGGCGCTGGCCGAGGTGGAAGTGGCCTTCACCGCCGACTACCTGGACTACATGGCCGAGTGGGCGAGGCGCCTGGAAGGCGAGGTGCTGACCAGCGACCGCGCCGGCGAGCACATCTTCCTGCTGCGCAAGCCGCTGGGCGTGGTGGCCGGCATCCTGCCGTGGAACTTCCCGTTCTTCCTCATCGCGCGGAAGATGGCGCCGGCGCTGCTGACCGGCAACACCATCGTCATCAAGCCCAGCGAGGAAACCCCGATCAACTGCTTCGAGTTCGCCGCCCTGGTGGCCGAGACCGACCTGCCGCGCGGCGTGTTCAACGTGGTCGGCGGCACCGGCGGCGGGGCCGGGCAGGCGCTGACCGGCCATGCTGGGGTGGACCTGATCAGCTTCACCGGCTCGGTGGCCACCGGCTCGCGGATCATGGCCGCGGCGGCGCCGAACATCACCAAGCTGAACCTGGAGCTGGGCGGCAAGGCGCCGGCCATCGTCCTGGCCGACGCCGACCTGGACCTGGCGGTGAACGCCATCAAGGCCTCGCGGGTGATCAACAGTGGGCAGGTGTGCAACTGCGCCGAGCGCGTGTACGTGCAGCGCCGGGTGGCCGACGCCTTCATCGAGAAGGTCGCCGCCGCCATGGCCGCCACCCGCTACGGCGACCCGGGCACCCAGGCCGACTTGGACATGGGCCCGCTGGTCAACCAGGCCGGCCTGGACAAGGTCGCGCAGATGGTCCGCACGGCCCAGGGCCAGGGCGCCCAGGTGATCACCGGCGGCGCCGTGGCCGACCTCGGCCGCGGCTTCCACTACCAGCCCACGGTGCTGGCCGGCTGCTCGGGCGAGATGGAGATCATGCGCAAGGAAATCTTCGGCCCGGTGCTGCCGATCCAGGTGGTGGACGACCTCGACGAGGCCATCGCCCTGGCCAACGCCAGCGAGTACGGCCTGACCTCGTCCATCTACACCCGCGACCTGGGCGCCGCGCTCAAGGCCAGCCGCGAGCTGGACTTCGGCGAGACGTACATCAACCGCGAGAACTTCGAGGCCATGCAGGGCTTCCACGCCGGCACGCGCAAGTCCGGCATCGGCGGCGCCGACGGCAAGCACGGGCTGTACGAGTACACGCACACCCACGTGGTGTACGTACAGGAATAGGTGCCTCCTTGGGCGGCGCGTGCTTGCCAGGTGCGTGCCGCTCCTTTTTCCCTGCGCCGATCTGCTCTTCGTAGGAGCGAGCTTGCTCGCGAACAAACGCGGTGCCATGCGGTTCGCGAGCAAGCTCGCTCCTACAAAAAATCGCCGCCAGCCGGTGATGTAGGAAACGGGCCATGCCCCGGGCAAAGCGGACGCAGGGAAAAGGGATGCGCTCAATACAACGCGTTGGGCTGGACGATGCCGTGCTTCTTCATCTTCCGATACAGGGTCGAGCGGGCCACGCCGAAGTGCTCGGCCACCGCGCTGATGTTCCATTGCCGCTCGCGCAGCGCGGCCAGCAGGTGGCTCGCCTCGGTGTCGTCCAGGCGTGCGGCCAGGGCGCTGCTGGGCGTGGCCACGACGGGGGCCGGCTGATGCAGTTCGGCGGGCAGGCAGTCGAGGTCGATGACGCCGTCCTCGGCCAGGGCCGCGGCGTAGCGCAGGCAATTGAGCAACTGGCGGATGTTGCCCGGCCAAGGCTGCGCGCGCAGGCGTTCGCGCGCTTCCGGCGCCAGGCGCAGCGCGGGGTCGATGGCGGCCAGCAACTGCTCGACCAGCGCCTCGCGGTCGCTGCGCTCGCGCAGGGCCGGCAGTTGCAGGGTCATGCCGGCCAGGCGGTAGAACAGGTCCTCGCGGAAGCCGCGGGCCTGGATCATCGCGGCCAGGTCCTGGTGCGTCGCCGAGACCACCTGCACGTCCAGCGCCACCGGCGTCTCGGCGCCCAGCGGGAGGATCTCGCGCTCGGCCAGCACGCGCAGCAGGCGCGTCTGCAGGTGCGCCGGCATGTCGCCGATCTCGTCGAGGAACAGGGTGCCGCCGTTGGCCAGTTCCAGCTTGCCCTTCATGCCTTTCTTGCTGGCGCCGGTGAAGCTGCCGCCGCGGTAGCCGAACAGCTCGCTCTCGATCAGGCTCTCGGGGATGGCCGCGCAGTTCAGCGCCACGAAGGGCCCGGCGCGGCGCGCGCTGGCCTGGTGGATGGCGCGGGCGAAGGCCTCCTTGCCGGTGCCGGTCTCGCCGTTGAGCAGGATGGCGATGCCCTTGTCCAGCACCTTGCGCAGGCGCCGCACGCCCTCCTGCAGGCGCGGGTCGGCGCCGGCCAGGCGCGCCAGGTCCGGGTGCTCGCCGGCCTTGGCCGGCGCCGGCGAGGCGCTGCGCCGCGGCAGGCCGGCGGGCATGCGCAGGCCGACCTCCACCGCCGCCTCGTCGCCCAGGGTGCGCAGGCGCACGGCGCGGGCGCCGCCCTGGCTCAGGGCCAGCAGCTGGTCGAGGTCGCTGGCCAGCAACTGCTCGATGCGGCTGCCCAGCAGCTCGCCGGGACTGGCGGCGAAGGCGGCGTGGTTGGCGCCGATCACCCGGCCGCGCTCGTCCAGGGCCAGCAGTTGCTCGGCGGCCAGGTCGGCGACCTCGTCGCGAGCCTTCACCGAGAGCGTCAGGCGGTCGCGGTAGCGCTGGCGGAAGGCGGCGTTCTCGATCAGCCGGGCGTAGAGGATGACCAGTTGCAGGGTGAGGTACTGCGCCTCCTTGGGCCCGCCGCTGTTCAGGCAGGTGGCGTTGAGGCAGCCGCGCAGGTTGTGCTGGGCGTCGTAGATCGGCGCCACCGAGCAGCTCAGGCGGAAGTTGCTGACCAGGAAGTGCTCCTGGCGGTGGATGGTCAGCGGCGCGGCGGCGGCCAGGGCGGTGCCGATGCCGTTGGTGCCGGCCACCGACTCGTCCCAGCGCGCGCCGACGATCAGCCCGGCCTGGGTGTAGCGGTCGCGCTGCGCCGGCAGGCGGGCGTCGAGGGTGACGCCCTGCTCGTCGCTGAGCAGCACGGCGAAGCCGGCCGGGGTGACGCGCCGGGCCAGGCCGCTGACGCCCTGGCCGGCGATGGCCAGGTATTCCTCGTGCTGGGCCTGGTGCTCGCGGATTTCGCCGGCGGTGAGGATGTGCTTCTCGGCGCTGGCGCGCGGGTCCAGGTGGTGCTGCACCACGCTGCGGTACCAGGAGCGGGCGATGGCGTCCTCCGGTTGCAGGTCGCGCTCGCCGAAGTGGTCGGCGATGAAGCTGGCGAGGTCGTTCGGGCAGTTGTCCAGGGCATGCTCGTTCATGGGTACTACTCCCGGGCGCCGTCAGCCGTGCTGCGGCGCTTTGTTGTTGTCAGGTGCCGTTCGGCGGGGCTTGCCGGGCGAACGGACCGGCGCAGGCAGGCAAGTCTAGTCAGGCGCCCGCCGAACGGCGAGGAACCGAGCAAGGCCCGTGCCGCCTGTACGGACAAGAGGCGCCCCGCGCGGCGCCAGGGTTCAGCGCGCCGCGCGAGGGCGGCGCCGGGAACGGTTGTCGCGCCGCGCGCGACACCTGTAGCGGGCGGGCGCGACAGCTGTCGCACCCTCCCTACCAAATCAGGGGGAAAACTCCTTCGAAAGTATCATTCGGAGGGCCCACCCCTGGTGTTTAACTCGACCTGCCGGAATCGCCGGCCAACAAGAAGAGGACAGACCCATGTGGACCAAGCCTAGCTTCACCGACCTGCGCCTTGGCTTCGAAGTGACCCTGTACTTCGCCAACCGCTGATCCACCCGGCCCCGGTCTTCCGGGGCCCCTGCCCACGGGGCACTGTCATGCACATCCGTATTCTCGGTTCGGCCGCCGGTGGCGGCTTCCCGCAATGGAACTGCAACTGCCGCAACTGCCACGGCGTGCGCAGCGGCCAGGTGCTGGCGCAGCCGCGCACCCAGTCGTCCATCGCCCTGTCCGACGACGGCGAGCGCTGGATTCTCTGCAACGCCTCGCCCGACATCCGCGCCCAGCTCGCCGCCTTCCCGGCCCTGCAGCCGGCGCGCAAGGTGCGCGACACGGCCATCGCCGGCATCCTCCTGCTGGACAGCCAGATCGACCACTGCACCGGCCTGCTCAGCCTGCGCGAGGGTTGCCCGCACGACGTCTGGTGCACGCAGATGGTCCACCAGGACCTGACTAGCGGCTTCCCGCTGTTCAACATGCTGCAGCACTGGAACGGCGGCCTGCGCCACCACCTGATCGAGCTGGACGGCGCGCCCTTCACCGTGCCCGCCTGCCCGAACCTGCGCTTCACCGCCATCCCGTTGCGCAGCGCCGCGCCGCCGTATTCGCCGCACCGCCACGACCCGCACCCGGGCGACAACATCGGCCTGTTCGTCGAGGACCTGGGCAACGGCGGCAAGCTGTTCTACGCCCCCGGCCTGGGCCAGGTGGACGAGGCGCTGCTGGGCTGGATGCGCCGCGCCGACTGCCTGCTGGTGGACGGCACCCTATGGCGCGACGACGAAATGCGCCGCTGCGAAGTGGGCGACAAGCTCGGCAGCGAGATGGGCCACCTGGCCCAGAGCGGCCCCGGCGGCATGCTCGAAGTGCTGGACGGCGTGCCCGGGCCGCGCAAGGTGCTCATCCACATCAACAACACCAACCCCATCCTCGACCCGGCCTCGCCCGAACGCGCCGAACTGGACGCCCGCGGCGTCGAAGTGGCCTGGGACGGCATGGCCATCCACCTGTAGAGGGAGCGCGCGATGAACGCCGCCATGAGCCCCGCCGAATTCGAGCAGGCGCTGCGCGCCAAGGGCGCCTGCTATCACATCCACCACCCGTTCCACGTGGCCATGTACGAGGGCCGCTGCACCCGCGAGCAGATTCAGGGCTGGGTGGCCAACCGCTTCTACTACCAGCTGAACATCCCGCTGAAGGATGCCGCCATCCTCGCCAACTGCCCGGACCGCGACACTCGCCGCGAGTGGGTGCAGCGCATCCTCGACCACGACGGCCGCCCCGGCGAGCCCGGCGGCATCGAGGCCTGGCTGCGCCTGGCCGAGGCGGTGGGGCTGGAGCGCGAACAGGTGCTGTCGCAGGAACTGGTGCTGCCCGGCGTGCGCTTCGCCGTGGACGCCTACGTCAACTTCGCCCGCCGCGCCAGCTGGCAGGAAGCGGCCAGCAGCTCGCTGACCGAGCTGTTCGCCCCGCAGATCCACCAGTCGCGGCTGGACGCCTGGCCGCAGCACTACCCCTGGATAGACGCGGCCGGCTACGACTACTTCCGCAGCCGCCTGTCCCAGGCTCGTCGCGACGTCGAGCACGGCCTGCGCATCACCCTGGAGCACTACCGCACCCGCGAGGCCCAGGAGCGCATGCTGGACATCCTGCAGTTCAAGCTCGACGTGCTCTGGAGCATGCTCGACGCCATGAGCATGGCCTACGAGCTGGACCGCCCGCCGTACCACACGGTGACCCGCGAGCGCATCTGGCACAGGGGGCTGCTGTGATGAGCCTGCCCGCGCTGGACAGCGTGCCGCGCATCCGCCGCGGCTTCCGCCTGCAATTCGAACCGGCCCAGGGCTGCCACGTGCTGCTCTACCCCGAAGGCATGGTCAAGCTCAACGACAGCGCCGGGGAAATCCTCCAGCGCATCGATGGCCAGCGCGACGTGGCGGCCATCATCGCCGAGCTGAGCAAGAGCTTCCCCGGCGTGCCGGGCATCGACGAAGACATCCTGGCATTCCTCGAGGTGGCCCATGCGCAATTCTGGATCGAGCTGCACTGAAGGCGCCGGCCCGCCGCTGTGGCTGCTGGCCGAGCTGACCTACCGCTGCCCGCTGCAGTGCCCGTACTGCTCCAACCCGCTGGACTTCGCCAGGCAGGGCGGCGAACTGAGCACCGCCGAATGGATCGAGGTGTTCCGCCAGGCCCGCGAGCTGGGCGCCGCGCAGCTGGGCTTTTCCGGCGGCGAGCCGCTGCTGCGCCAGGACCTCGCCGAGCTGATCGGCGCGGCCCGCGGGCTGGGCTTCTACACCAACCTGATCACCTCCGGCATCGGCCTGAGCGAGGCGCGCCTGGCGCAGTTCGCCGAGGCCGGGCTGGACCACATCCAGATCAGCTTCCAGGCCGCCGACGAGGAGGTGAACAACCTGCTCGCCGGCTCGCGCAAGGCCTTCGCCCAGAAGCTGGCCATGGCCCGCGCGGTGAAGGCCCACGGCTACCCGATGGTGCTCAACTTCGTCACCCACCGGCACAACATCGACAACATCGGGCGGATCATCGAGCTGTGCATAGAGCTTGAGGCCGACTTCGTCGAACTCGCCACCTGCCAGTTCTACGGCTGGGCCGAACTCAACCGCGCCGGCCTGCTGCCGACCCGCGCGCAACTGCAGCGCGCCGAGCGCATCACCCACGAATACCGCGAGCGCCTGGCCGCCGAAGGCAAGCCCTGCAAGCTGATCTTCGTCACCCCGGACTACTACGAGGAACGCCCCAAGGCCTGCATGGGCGGCTGGGCCAGCGTGTTCCTCGACGTCACCCCCGACGGCACCGCGCTGCCGTGCCACAGCGCGCGGCAGCTGCCGGTGCAGTTCCCCAACGTGCGCGAGCACAGCCTCAAACACATCTGGTACGAATCCTTCGGCTTCAACCGCTACCGTGGCGACGCCTGGATGCCCGAGCCGTGCCGCTCCTGCTCGGAGAAGGAGCGCGACCACGGCGGCTGCCGCTGCCAGGCCTACATGCTCACCGGCGACGCCGACGCCACCGACCCGGTGTGCGCCAAGTCGGCCCACCACGGGAAGATTCTCGACGCCCGCCGCCAGGCCGAGGAAGCGCCGCTGGGCCTGGACCAGCTGACCTGGCGCAACCAGCGCGCCTCGCAACTGATCTGCAAGGCTTGAGGGTGCGCAGCCTGGCCCATGGCGACTGGCCCAGCGCCTGGAGCGCCGAGCGCGCGGTGGCGGCGGGGCGCGACTTCGCCGAACTGCACGCGGCCCACGGCGGGCTGCTGTGGCTGGAATTCGAGCCGCGCAGCGCGCGTTGCCGCCTGTACCTATGGCGCGACGGCGCGCTACAGGAACTGACGCCACCCGGTGCCTCGGCGCGCAGCCGCGTCTACGAATACGGCGGCGGCGCCTGCTGCGCCACGGCCGAGGGCGTGGCCTGGGTGGAGGAGGGCGACCAGCAGGTGCGCTGGCTGCGCTTCGGCGAGGCGCCCCGGCAACTGACCGCGCGCCCGCAGTGCCGCTATGGCGACCTGCACTACGTGGCGGCCTGGAATGCGCTGCTGGCGGTGGAGGAAAGCCGCGAGGGCGATGCCGTGGTCCACCGCATCGTGCGCCTGGAGGCCGACGGCGCGCGCCAGGTCATCGCCGAAGGCGCGGACTTCTACGCCGCGCCGACAGCCAGCCTCGACGCGGCGCGCATCGCCTGGGTGGAATGGGACCGCCCGCAACAGCCCTGGACCGCCACGCGCCTGTGCCTGCTGCGGGACGGCACGCAGCGCTGCCTGGCGGGCGAGGGCGGTGAAGAATCCATCCAGCAACCGCGCTTCGACGACCAGGGCCGCCTGCACTGGCTCAGCGACCGCAGTGGCTGGTGGCGCCCCGAGGCCGAGGACGGGCAGGCCGGTGCCTTCGCCGCTGCCGACCATGCCCCGGCGCCCTGGCAACTGGGTGGACGCAGCTACCTGCCGCTGGCCAATGACGAGATGCTGCTGAGCCGCTTCGAGGAGGGTCGTGGGCTGCTCATCCTGCGCGCCGCCGATGGCAGCGAACGGCGCCTGGCCCCGGACTTCTCGCGCTTCCGCGCCCTGGCTGCCGACGCCGGGCACTGCTACTGCATCGCAGCCGCCGAGGACCGCCTGCCGGCGCTGCTGGCCATCGGCCGCGAGAGTGGCCAGGTGCAGGTAATCGCCGGCGGCGAACATCCGCTGGACGAGGCCGAGCTGTCGCGCCCGCAACCCTTCGGCTACCCGGTGGCCGGCAACGAGCGCGGCCACGGCTTCTTCTACCCGCCACGCAACGCCCAGTGCCGCGGCCCGGCGGGGCGGCCGCCGCCGCTGGTGGTGTTCCTGCATGGCGGGCCGACCTCGGCCTGCTACCCGGTGTTCGATGCACGCATCCAGTTCTGGACCCAGCGCGGCTTCGCCGTGGCCGACCTCAACTACCGCGGCAGCGCCAACTTCGGCCGCGCCTACCGCGAACGCCTGCGCGGCGAATGGGGCAGGGCGGAGGTGCAGGACATCTGGGCGGCGGTGGTGCAACTGGCCGCCGACGGGCTGATCGACCGCCAGCGGGTGTTCGTCCGCGGCGCCAGCGCCGGCGGCTACAGCGCGCTCTGCGCCCTGGCCTTCGTCGGCGGCTTCCGCGGCGGTGCCAGCCTCTACGGCGTCAGCGACCCGCTGGCGCTGGGGCGGGTGACGCACAAGTTCGAGGCCGACTACCTCGGCTGGCTGATCGGCGACCCGCAACGCGACGCCCGCCGCTACCGGGCGCGCACGCCGCTGCTGCACGCTGCGCGCATCCAGGCGCCGGTGATCTTCTTCCAGGGCGAGCTGGACGCCGTGGTGGTGCCCGAGCAGACCCTGGCCATGGTCGCCAGCCTGCGCCAGCGCGGCCTGGCCGTGGAATGCCACCTGTATCCCGGTGAGCGCCACGGCTTCCGACAGGCGGCCAACCTGGCCCACGCGCTGGACGCCGAGTGGCGCTTCTACCGCGCGCTGCTGGGCGGCTGACGGCCGGGCCAAGGTCGCATTGCAATCAGCGCAGGATGCAGTAGGCTCGCGGAAACATTTCATAACAAGAACAAGCACCCCATGAGCCACGACCTCAGCCTGCTGCGCAAATTCGTCTCGCCAGAGATCATCTTCGGTGCCGGCTGCCGGCACACCGTCGCCAACTACGCCAAGACCTTCGGCGCCCGCAAGGTGCTGCTGGTGTCCGACCCCGGCGTGCTCGCCGCCGGCTGGGTGGCCGACGTGCAGGCCAGCCTGGCCGGGCAGGGCATCGAGCACTGCCTGTACACCGACGTATCCCCAAACCCGCGCGTGGAAGAAGTGATGCGCGGCGCCGACATCTACCGCAGCGAGGGCTGCAACGTGATAGTCGCGGTCGGCGGCGGCAGCCCCATGGACTGCGCCAAGGGCATCGGCATCGTCGCCGCCCACGGCCGCAACATCCTCGAGTTCGAGGGCGTCGACAAGCTGCGCGTGCCCAGTCCGCCGCTGATCCTCATCCCCACCACCGCCGGTACCTCGGCCGACGTCTCGCAGTTCGTCATCATCTCCAACCAGGACGAGCGCATGAAGTTCTCGGTGGTGAGCAAGGCGGTGGTGCCCGACGTGTCGCTGATCGACCCGGAAACCACCCTGAGCATGGACGGCTTCCTCTCCGCCTGCACCGGCATCGACGCCCTGGTCCACGCCATCGAGGCCTTCGTCTCCACCGGCCACGGCCCGCTCACCGACAGCCACGCGCTGGAGGTCATGCGCCTGATCGACGGCAACCTGGTGCAGATGATCGCCAACCCCAACGACATCGCCCTGCGCGAGAAAATCATGCTCGGCAGCATGCAGGCCGGGCTGGCCTTCTCCAACGCCATCCTCGGCGCGGTGCACGCCATGTCCCACAGCCTCGGCGGCTACCTCGACCTGCCCCACGGGCTGTGCAACGCGGTGCTGGTGGAGCACGTGGTGGCCTTCAACTACAACGCCGCGCCCGAGCGCTTCAAGGTCATCGCCGAGACCTTCGGCATCGACTGCCGCGGCCTCAGCCACGCGCAGATCCGCCAGCGCCTGGTCGAGCACCTGATCGCCCTCAAGCGCGCCGTGGGCTTCCACGAGACCCTCGGCCCGCACGGCGTGGGCATCTCCGACATTCCCTTCCTGTCGCGCCACGCCATGCAGGACCCGTGCATCCTCACCAACCCCCGCGAATCCAGCCAGCGCGACGTCGAGGTGGTCTATGGCGAGGCCCTCTGAGCCGCAGCAGGACGCCCTGGCGGCGCTGCTCGGCCTGGGCAGCCACTCCACGCGCAAGAGCCACTACCCCGAGCTGCTGGCGCGCCTGGAGGAGCTGGAAACCGAGCGCAACCGCTACAAGTGGCTGTTCGAGCACGCCGTGCACGGCATCTTCCAGGCCAGCCTCAGCGACGGCCTGCGCGCGGCCAACCCGGCCCTGGCGCGGATGCTCGGCTACGCCGACCCGCAGCAGGTGTTGTGGAACCTGCAGGACATGGCCACGCAACTGTTCGCCGGCGGCGAGGCGGAGATGCGCCGCATCCGCGACCTGCTGCGCGAGCAGGGCGGGCTGTTCGGCTACGAGACGCGCCTGCTGCGCAAGGACGGTAGCCACGTCGACGTGCTCATGAACCTGCTGCTCAAGCCCGACGAGGAAGGCCTGGTGGAAGGCTTCGTCGCCGACATCACCGAACGCATCCTGGCCCAGCAGCGCCTGCAGACCCTCAATGAGGAACTGGAGCAGCGCGTCGCCGAACGCACCGGCGAGCTGGAAGCGCTGAACCAGCAACTGCGCGAGGCCCGCGACGCCGCCGAAGCGGCCAACCACAGCAAGGACAAGTACCTGGCGGCGGCCAGCCACGACTTGCTGCAACCGCTCAACGCCGCGCGCCTGCTGGTGGCCACCCTGCGCGAGCGGCAATTGCCAGGCGCCGAGCAGCAACTGGTGGAGCGCACCCACCAGGCCCTGGAAGGCGCGGAAAACCTGCTCACCGACCTGCTGGAGATCGCCCGCCTGGACCAGAGCGCGATCCGTCCGGACCTGGACGTCCACGGCCTGGACGAATTGCTCGGCCCGCTGGCCTCGGAGTTCGAAAGCGTGGCGCTGTCGTCCGGCCTGCAACTGCGCGTGCGCATCCCCAATCTCTCGGTGCGCACCGACGCGCGCCTGCTGTCGCGCATCCTGCGCAACTTCCTCAGCAACGCCTGCCGCTACACCGAGCGCGGTGGCGTATTGCTGGCCGCGCGACGGCGCGGCGCCAGCGTGCGCCTGGAGGTGTGGGACACCGGCCGCGGCATCCCGGCGGACCAGTTGCAGGCGATCTTCCTCGAATTCAACCAGCTCGACACCGGCCGTGCCGCCGAGCGCCAGGGCGTGGGCCTGGGCCTGGCCATCGTCGACCGCATCGCCGGGTTGCTCGGCTGCGCGGTGCAGGTGCGTTCGGTGCCCGGGCGCGGCTCGCTGTTCGCCCTCGAAGTGCCCCTGGCCGAGGCGCTGCCGCCGCGCGCCGGCGGCGATGTTGCGCCACGCCCGAGCACCGGCGACCCGCTGCCGGGCCGGCGCCTGCTGGTGGTGGACAACGAAACCTCGATCCTCTTCAGCATGGCCGCGCTGCTCGGCCAGTGGGGCTGCGAGGTGCTCACCGCTACCGACCGCGACGCCGCCCTGGCGCTGCTCGGCCCGCAGCCGCCGGAGGCGATACTGGCCGACTACCACCTGGACCACGGCGCCACCGGCTGCGAGCTGGTGCGCGACCTGCGCCGCCACTACGGCCGCGAGATCCCCGCGGTGATGATCAGCGCCGACCGCAGCGACGAATGCCGCCGCGCCCTGCAGCGCCTGGGCATCCCGCAGCTGAACAAGCCGCTGAAGCCGGGCAAGCTGCGCGCGGTGCTCAGCGCGCTGCTCGATACGCCGGCCTGACCGCCCGGTCATGGGCGGATTCGCCCACGCGGGCTAGAATACCCGCTGCGCGGGCCATGCCGTCCGCTACGGATTACCCCGCGTCGAGCCCGTGATGTCGTGAAGCGTGATACCCGCGTAGCCTCCCTGCTGCTGTTCATGATCTGCGTCTCCCTGGCCCTGCTGACCGCCTGGCAGACCTGGTCGGCGCGCGAGCGCACCCTGCGCGAAGTGAACACCGACATGCTCAACCTCACCCAGGCGCTGGACTCCTATACCGAGGGCGTGGTGCGCCAGTGCGAGGTGCTGCTGCTGGACCTGGCCGACCGCGTCGAGAGCGACGGCCTGGGCCCCGCGCAGCTGGCGCGCCTGCAGCGGCTGCTGGAGCGTCAGCAGAAGGTGCTCAGCCAGGTTGTCGGCATTTCGCTGTTCGATGCGCACGGCCGCTGGCTGCTGGTCTCCCACGGCGCCATCCCGCCGGGGGCGAACAGCGCGGACCGCGCCTTCTTCATCCACCACCGCGACAACCCCTCGCGGGACATCTTCATCGGCCCGCCGATCCGCAGCCGCTCCAGCGGCCTGTGGGTGATCACCGTCAGCCGCCGCCTCGACCACCCCGACGGCAGCTTCGCCGGCGTGGTGGCCACCACCCTCGGCATCGAGAACTTCCTCAGCCTGTTCGGCCGCCTGGACATCGGCCAGCACGGCGCCATGAGCCTGACCCAGGGCAACGGCCAGTTGCTGGTGCGCTACCCCTTCCGCGAGGCCGACCTGGGCCGCGACCTGTCGGGCTCGCCGCTGTTCACCGACTACCTGCGCCACGCCGACTCCGGCAGTGCCAGCAGCACTTCGCGCTTCGACGGCGTGGAGCGCATCTACGTGTTCCGCCGCAACGACCACTACCCGCTGGTGACCACCGTGGCGCTGAGCAAGGCGGAGGCCCTGCAGGACTGGCGCAAGCAGGCCCAGCTCAACGCCGGCATCGTCCTGGTGCTGCTGGCGGTGCTCGGCCTGACCGGCCAGCGCCTGCTCATCGACATCCGCCAGCGCACTCGCACCAGCCGCCAGCTCGCCGCCGCCCGCGAAGAACTGCTGCGGGCCAACGACCAGCTGCGCGTGCTCGCCGCCCAGGACGCGCTGACCGGCCTGGCCAACCGCCGCAGTTTCGACGAAACCCTGGCCACCGAGGCGCGCCGCTGTGCCCGCGAGGGGGCGCCGCTGTCGCTGTTGCTGGTCGATATCGATCACTTCAAGCGCTACAACGACAGCTACGGGCACCAGGCTGGCGATGACTGTCTGCAAGTGGTGGCCGGGTTGCTAGCCGCCTGCGTGCGGCGACCGGGGGACCTGGTGGCGCGTTATGGCGGCGAGGAGCTGGCGGTGATTCTGCCCAGTACCGACAGCGCCGGTGCCGAGGCGGTGGCTAGGGCCTTCCTGCAGCGCTTGGCGGGTGAGCGGCTGGCGCACCGTGAGAGCCCCTTCGGTGTGGTTACTGCCAGCATCGGCCTGGCCACCGCACCGGCCACGGTAGCAGGGGGGCAGGAGTGGCAGTTGGTGAATGCTGCCGACCGGGCTCTGTATCGTGCCAAGGCTGGTGGGCGTAATCGCCTGGAGGTGGAGCGCCTGGAGGGGTGAGGGTGGTCTTCTACGGATTCTTAACCTCCGCTCCAGCCTCAACCCCATCGAAAATCCGTAGGGCGGATAAGGTCCGCTCAGGTTGCCGGGAAGCACGGTATGTCTCCCCCGTAGCGGATCTGTCCGCGATAGCCGGACGATCCGGCGCGATTCGCGGATGAGATCCTACGCTGCCCCACCCACACCATTCCCATGTAGGAGCGCGCCCTGCGCGCGAAATCGCGGGCAGGGCCCGCTCCTACAGGTTGACGCCGAATTTCTCGTTCGCGCCGGACGGCTCCCTCTCCCTCCGGGAGAGGGCTGGGGTGAGGGAGCGGCGTCAACCCGAAACACCGCTGTCGCCGGTAAGCACCGTTCGCGAGCAAGCTCGCTCCTACGAGAAGCTGTGCCTGCCCGCGCCTACAGGTTGACGCCGAATTTCTCGTTCGCGCCGGACGGCTCCCTCTCCCTCCGGGAGAGGGCTGGGGCGAGGGGGCGGCGTCAACCCGAAACATCGCTGTCGCCGGTAAGCACCGTTCGCGAGCAAGCTCGCGCCTACGAGAAGCTGTGCCTGCCCGCTCAGGTTGACGCCGAATTTCTCGTTCGCGCCGGACGGCTCCCTCTCCCTCCGGGAGAGGGCTGGGGTGAGGGAGCGGCGTCAACCCGAAACACCGCTGTCGCCGGTAAGCACCGTTCGCGAGCTCGTTCCTACAGGTTGACGCCGAATTTCTCGTTCGCGCCGGACGGCTCCCTCTCCCTCCGGGAGAGGGCTGGGGTGAGGGGGCGGCGTCAACCCGAAACACCGCTGTCGCCGGTAAGCACCGTTCGCGAGCAAGCTCGCGCCTACGAGAAGCTGTGCCTGCCCGCTCAGGTTGACGCCGAATTTCTCGTTCGCGCCGGACGGCTCCCTCTCCCTCCGGGAGAGGGCTGGGGTGAGGGAGCGGCGTCAACCCGAAACACCGCTGTCGCCGGTAAGCACCGTTCGCGAGCAAGCTCGCTCCTACGAGAAGCTGTGCCTGCCCATGCGGTGGGGGTGATGGGTATCGCTTCTCTCAACCCATCCTACAGGGCTACGGGGCTTGGCTTGTCGCTCAGCCCTGGGGCAGCAGCACCCGGGCCGAGGGGTAGAGGCTGGCGGCTACCTTCTGCAGTTCCGCCGGGCAGACCAGTTCGCTGATCCACGCCAGGCGGCGTACCGGGCCGGGTTTGTCCAGGCGTTGCAGTTCGGCGGATTCGAGCATGGCCTTCATGCGCCAGGCGAGAGCGAACAGCTCTTCGATGAAGGGCGGCGCCACCGTGCCCTGGTGTTCCACCGACAGGCCGCTGGGTGCGTGGCGGATGGCCAGGTGGTAGTGACTGGCGCCGTTGCGCCCGCCGCTGCCGGCGAGGGTGGCGGTGAAGTGCGCGCCGAGGATGCGCGCCAGTTGCCGCTGCACGTCGTGCAGCAGTTGCTGCGGCACTTCTTCCAGCAGCGCGGTGGGGTCGGTCTGGCCCATGGTCGTCCCGGGTTCTGAGTGGCAGGGCGGCGGCCGGGGCGGCCGCCGGAACAGGTGCCGCCAGCATAGGGAAGGCGACTGTGAACTTGGGTTAAGCCGGGGTAAAGGCGGTAATTGCGTGCCTCAGAAGGTCTGCCCGAGGGAGAACTGGAACACCTCGGTCTCGGCGCCGTCGGGCTTCTTCAGCGGCGTCGCCAGGCTGAAGCTCAGCGGGCCCAGCGGGCTGTACCAGGTCAGGCCGACGCCCACAGACATGGCCATCTGGTCGAGGCTGACGTTGCCGCAGCCCTGGGTGGTGGACAGGTAGCACTTGTCGGCGAAGACGCTGCCGGCATCCCAGAACAGCGTGCTGCGCAGCTGGCTCTGGTCCTTGACGAAGGGCAGCGGGAACAGGTACTCGACGCCGCCGGCGATGAGGATGTTGCCGCCGAACACCTCGGCGTCGCGGTCGGAGTAGTAGGCCTGGCCGGCGCTGGCATAGTTGCCGGTGGCCGGGGTGCTGCGCGGGCCCAGGGTGCCGTCCTTGAAGCCGCGCACCGAGCCCAGGCCGCCGGCGGTGTAGTTCTCGTAGAAGGGCAGGCCGTCGGTGGAGCCGTAGCCGTTGCCGTAGCCCAGGCTGGTGTGCAGGCGCAGCGCGGTGCGGTCGGTGACCGGGACGAAGCGCTGGGCGCTGTAGTCGAGCTTGTAGAACGACAGGTCGCTGCCGGGCACCGTGGCCATCAGCGTCAGGCTCTGGGAATGCCCGCGGGTGGCCAGCACGCCCTTGTTCAGGGTGGATTCGGACCAGCCGATGGAGGCCTTGAGGTTGTTGAAGCTCTTGCCCTCGCGCGCGATGAAGTCGTAGATCTCGTCGGCGCTGTAGGTGCCGGGGCTGATGGCGTCGTGCTGCAGGGTCAGGCCGTAGGTCAGGCGCGAGGTCTCGCTGATCGGGTAGCCGACGCTGACGCCGGCGCCGAAGCTGTCGAGGGAGTAGTACGACACCTCGTCATCGTCGTCGTAGTACTTGCTGTAGTCGGTGCTGCTGTAGAACAGGTTGTAGCCCAGGCTCACGCCGTCGGGGGTGAAGTAGGGGTTGGTGAAGCCGAAGTTGTACTTGGTCTGGTACTCCGAGCGGGTCAGGCCGATGCTGGTGTAGTTGCCGGTGCCGAGGAAGTTGCTCTGGCTGATGGAGCCGCCGAGGATCAGCCCGGCGCTCTGGGAGAAGCCGACGCTGGCGCTGAGCGAACCGGAGGCCTGCTCCTCGACGCTGTAGTTCACATCCACCTGGTCGTCGGTGCCGGGCACCGCCGGGGTCTCGACGTTGACCGTCTTGAAGTAGCCCAGGCGCTCCAGGCGCTGCTTGGACTGGTCGATCAGGTAGGTGCTGGCCCAGCCGCCTTCCATCTGGCGCATCTCGCGGCGCAGCACCGGGTCTTCGGTCTTGGTGTTGCCGCGGAAGTTGATGCGGTTGACGTAGGCGCGCTTGCCCGGGTCGACCCCGTAGGTGATGGACACGGTCTTGTCGTCGTCATGGGCCTCGGGCACGCCGTTGACGTTGGCGAAGGTGTAGCCCTCGTTGCCCAGGCGGCGGGTGATCAGGTCGGAGGTGGAGGTCATCACCTTGCGCGAGAACACCTGGCCCGGCTCGACCAGCATCAGCTTCCTGATTTCCTCTTCCGGCACCTTGAGGTCGCCGGTCAGCTTCACGTCGCGGACCTTGTACTTCTCACCCTCGTTGATGTTGACGGTGATGTAGACGTGCTTCTTGTCCGGCGTGATGGAAACCTGGGTGGAGGCGATATCCATGTGGATATAACCGCGGTCCAGGTAGTAGGAGCGCAGGCGCTCCAGGTCGCCGGAGAGCTTCTCGCGGGAATACTTGTCGTCGTTCTTGAAGAACGACAGCCAGTTGCTTTCCTTCAGCTCGAACAGGCCGGTCAGGTCCTCGTCGGAGAACACGGTGTTGCCGACCACGTTGACGTGGGCGATGGCCGCCACCGTGCCTTCGTTGACGGTGATCTTCAGCGCCACGCGGTTGCGCGGCTGCGGGGTGACCTGGGTCTCGATGGTGGCCGAGTAGCGGCCCTGGGCCACGTACTGGCGCTGCAGTTCGTTGCGCACGCCTTCGAGGGTGGCGCGCTGGAAGATCTCGCCTTCGGCCAGGCCGGATTGCTTGAGGCCCTTCATCAGGTCCTCGGTGCTGATGGCCTTGTTGCCTTCGATCTCGATGCCGGAGATGGATGGGCGCTCGACCACGTCGATGACCAGCACGCCGCCGTCGCGGCCGAGGTGGATGTCCTGGAAGAAACCGGTACGGAACAGCGAGCGCGAGGCCTCCACCAGGGCGTGGTCGTCGGCCTGGTCGCCGACGTTCAGCGGCAGGGCGGCGAACACGCTGCCGGCGGAGACGCGCTGCAGGCCGTTGACGCGGATGTCGGCGATCTTGAAGCCTGCGGCGTGGGCCAGGGTGGCGTTGAACAGCAGGATCGGGAACAGCAGGCGGGTAGGGCGCATCGTGACTTCCAGACAGGCGGTGGCAGGGGGCGCGGACGGTTCGCACGGCGATCGTCCGGGCGCTGCCGCCCGGCCCGGGCTGGCGGCCGATGAGGATAAGAGCGGGCTGTGTTCGGCGCGGTTAACCCAGGGTAAAGATGTGTAAAGTTTGCCCATGCGGCGGTGACAGGGCGGCCCCGCGGAAGGGATCATTGCGCCCTCCAGGCCTTGAACCGCGTGCCCTGCATGATTCCCGTACTGCTGGTCGACGACGACCGCGAACTCACCGAGATGCTCAGCCAGTACCTGGCCCGCGAGGGTTTCCAGGCCACCGCCGTGGGCACTGGCGAGGAGGGCGAGGCCGAGGCCCTGGGCGGCGCCTACGCCCTGGTGGTGCTGGACGTGATGCTGCCGGGCCTGTCCGGCATCGAGGTGCTGCGGCGCATTCGCGTGCGCAGCCAGGTGCCGGTCCTGCTGCTGACCGCGCGGGGCGACAACATCGACCGCATTGCCGGCCTGGAACTGGGCGCCGACGACTACGTGCCCAAGCCCAGTTCGCCCGGCGAGCTGGTCGCGCGGCTACGCGCCATCCTGCGCCGGGTGCAGCCCCAGGTGCCGCTCGGCAGCGCGCCGGAGGCCGTCGGCAGCGGCGCCCTGGCGCTCTGGCCCGGCAAGCGCCAGGCGTTGTGGCACGGCCAGCCGCTGGAGCTGACCGGCACCGAGTTCAGCCTGCTGGAGGTGCTGGTGCGCCGGGCCGGGCAACTGGTCAGCAAGCAGGACCTGTCGCTGGACGCCCTGGGCCGCCCGCTGACCCGCTACGACCGGCGCATCGACGTGCACGTCAGCAGCATCCGCCAGAAGCTCGGCCCGCGCGCCGACGGCAGCAGCTGGATCCAGAGCGTGCGCGGCATGGGCTACCTGCTGATCGTCGAATGAAGCGCGGGCGGCTGTTCTGGAAGCTGTTCCTGGCCTTCTGGCTGGCCAACAGCCTGACCTTCCTGGTGGGCGCCGGCGCCTTCATGTTCGACGAGCTGCGCGGCGACACCCCGGCGCTGCGCTCGCTGCTGGCCACCGAGGTGCGCCTGCTGCAGCGTTTCGGCGAAGCGGCGGGGCGCCAGCTGCTGGAGGTGTCGCCGCAGCAGCCGGACGTCCAGGTCGGCCTCTACGACGCCCAGGGCGCGCTATTGGCCGGGCGCGCCGTGGCCCAGGTGCGCTTCGAGCAGGCGGTCACCAGCCAGGACGGCCATCGCCTGCTACTGCGCGCCTCGGCCGCCACCACCCTCGACCAGGCGCCGCCGCCGCGCAGCCTGGGCCCATTGTTCACCGGCATGCTGATGAGCGCGCTTTTCGCCCTGCTGCTCAGCCAGTACCTGGCGCGGCCGCTGGCCTGGTTGCGCCAGGCCATGGGCCAGGTCGCCCAGGGCCGCTTCGAGGTGCGCGTCAAGCCGCGCCTGGGGCGCCGTCGCGACGAGATCGTCGACCTGGCCGAGGACTGCGACCGCATGGCCGGGCAGCTCAAGGCGCTGGTGGAGGCGCAGCAGCACCTGCTGCACGACATCTCCCACGAGCTGCGGTCGCCGCTGACGCGGATGAGCGCCGCCATCGGCCTGCTGCGGCAGGCGCCGGGGCAGCCCGGCATGCTGGAGCGCATCGAGCGCGAGTCGCGGCGCATGGACGAGCTGATCGAGCAACTGCTCACCCTGGCGCGGGCCCAGTCGCGCCAGGACAGTGGCGAATACCGCCTGCTGGACGTCGTCGAGCTGCTGGCGCAGATCGTCGAGGACGCCCGCTTCGAGGCGGCGGGCAAGGGCTGCCAGGTGCGCCTTGTAGCCGAGCAGCCGTTCCTCGGCCGCGCCCACGAGGAGCTGCTCTACCGGGCCTTCGAGAACGTCATCCGCAACGCCGTGCGCTACACCGCGGCGGGCACCGCGGTGCGCGTGGGCGCGAGCCTGGTGGAGGGCGGCGAACGCCTGGTGGTGTGCATCAGCGACCACGGCCCGGGCGTCGACGAGAGCCGCCTGGGGCGCATCTTCGAACCCTTCGAGCGCGGCCCCGACGCCGGCCCCGACGGCTTCGGCCTGGGCCTGGCCATCGCCAGCCGCGCGGTGCAACTGCACCACGGGCGGATCAGCGCCGAGCCCGCCGAGGGCGGCGGGCTGTTGGTGCGTATCGAGTTGCCGCGGCTGTTCTAAGCGTTAGCCTTGCCAACCGCCGCCTAGTACTTTGTAGAGGGTGACGCGGTTGACCTGCTCGGCCAGCTCCAGGCTGATCAGCGTCTGCTGCGCGGAATACAGCGAGCGCTGTGCGTCCAGCACTTCCAGGAAGCTGTCCGAACCCTGCTTGTACAGCGCCAGCGACAGGTCGTAGCTCTTGTCGGTGGCCGCCGTCAGTTCGCGCTGGGCGTCCAGGCGCTCGTTGATGTGGCTGCGCACGGAAAGGGCGTCGGCCACTTCGCTGAAGGCGGTCTGCAGGGCCTTCTCGTAGTTGGCCACGTCGATGTCGCGGGTGATCTTCGCGGCGTCCAGGCCGGCCTGGTTGCTGCCGGCGTCGAAGATCGGCAGGCTGATCGAGGGGGCGAAGCTCCAGGCGCGGCTGCCGGACTTGAACAGCCCGGACAGCTCGCCGCTGGCGCTGCCGCCGCTGGCGGTCAGGCTCACGCTGGGGAAGAAGGCCGCGCGCGCCGCGCCTATGTCGGCGTTGGCCGCCTTGAGCGTGTGCTCGGCGGCGAGCACGTCGGGGCGGCGTTGCAGCAGGCTCGACGGCAGGCCCGCCGGCACCGTCACCAGCAGCGCGGCGTCCAGGCCGGTGTCGCCCGGCAGCAGGCTGGCGTCCAGGCGTTCGCCCACCAGCAGTTCCAGGGCGTTGCGGTCCTGCTCAACCTGGCTGGCGTAGCTGGCCGCCTCGGCGCGCGCCGATTCCACCGTGCTGCGCGCCTGCGCCAGGCTCAGCCCGGACTCGCCGCCCAGGCCGTGGCTGCGCTGCACCAGCTCGTAGGTCTTCTGCTGGCTGGCGTGGGTGTCGCGGGCCAGCTTGAGCAACTGCTGGTCGGCGGCCAGGGTCATCCAGGCGCTGGCCACCTCGGCCACCAGGCTGATCTGCGTGCTGCGGCGGGTCTGCTCCAGGGCCAGGTAGTCCTCCAGGGCGGCGTCCTTGAGGTTGCGCAGGCGGCCGAACAGGTCCAGCTCGTAGCTGCTCACGCCCAGGCCGACGCTGTACTGGCTGCTGACCGCCGTGGTGCCGTCGGAGAGCGCGCGCTGGCGGGTGCCCTCGGCGCTGGCCGAGACCGCCGGGAACAGCTCGGCGCGCTGGATGCGGTACTGCGCGCGCTGGTACTCGACGTTCAGCGCCGCCACCCGCAGGTCGCGGTTGTTGGCCAGGGCGCGGGCCACGGTGTCGCGCAGGCGGGCGTCGACGAAGAACTCGCGCCAGTCGACGTCGGCCTGGCTGGCGCCGGCCGGCGCGGCGCCGGGCCATTGCGCCGCCACCGGCGCGGCGGGGCGCTGGTAGTCCGGCGCCAGGTTGACGCAGCCGCCCAGCAACAAAGCCAGCAGCAGAGGGAGAGGGGAGGTGCGCATCAGGCGTCTCCTTCGACGGTGGCCGGGGCACGGCGCGCGACCAGGCGCTGCACCAGCACGTAGAACAGGGGAATGAAGAACAGGCCCAGCAGGGTCGCGGCGAGCATGCCGCCGAGCACGCCGGTGCCGATCGCCTGGCGCCCGCCGGCGCCGGCGCCCTGGCTCAGCGCCAGGGGCAGCACGCCGAGCATGAAGGCCAGCGAGGTCATCAGCACCGGGCGCAGGCGGATGCGCACCGCTTCCAGGGTCGCGGCGAGCAGGTCCTGGCCGCGGTCGTAGCCTTCCTTGGCGAACTCGACGATGAGGATGGCGTTCTTCGCCGCCAGCCCCACGGTGGTCAGCAGGCCGACCTGGAAGTAGACGTCGTTGGACAGCCCGCGCAGGCCGGTCAGGGCCAGGGCGCCGAGGATGCCCAGGGGCACCACCAGCATCACCGCGAAGGGCACCGTCCAGCTCTCGTAGAGCGCCGCCAGGCAAAGGAACACGAAGAGGATGGAAATGGCGTAGAGCAGCGGCGCCTGGTTGCCGGCCAGGCGTTCCTGGTAGGACTGCCCGGTCCAGGCGTAGCCGATGCCCTCGGGCAGCTGCGCCATGATCGCCTGCACCGCGGCCATGGCGTCGCCGGAGCTGACGCCGGCGGCCGGCTCGCCGACGATCTCGTAAGCGCCGAAGCCGTTGTAGCGCTCCAGCAGCGGCGAGGCGGTGCTCCAGCCGGTGCTGACGAAGGTGGCCAGCGGCACCATGGCATCCTGGTCGTTGCGCACGTACCAGTCGCCGATGTCCTCGGCCTGCATGCGCTTGTCGGCGTCGCCCTGCAGGTAGACCTTCTTCACCCGCCCGGCGTCGAGGAAGTCGTTCACGTAGCTGCCGCCCAGGGCCACGCTCAGGGTGTCGTTGATGTCGCTGGCGGCCACACCCAGCGCGCCGGCCTTGCGGTCGTCGATGTGCAGGTCCAGCTGCGGGGTGTCTTCCAGGCCCTGGGCGCGCACGTTGGCCAGGCGCGGGTCCTGGCGGGCCAGTTCGATGAAGCGGTTGCGCGCCGCCAGCAGCTCGGCGTGGCCGAGGCCGGCGAGGTCCTGCAGCTCGACGTCGAAGCCGGCGCTTTCGCCCAGGCCCTGGATGGCCGGCGGGGCGATGACGAAGACGTCGGCATCGATGATCCCGGCCAGCGCCCGGTTGGCCCGCCGCGCCACCGCCGCGGCGCTGTGCGCCTCGCCCTGGCGCTGGCTCCAGTCCTTGAGCTTGATGAAGCCGCGGCCGCTGTTCTGCGCGTTGCCGCCGTTGCCCAGGCCGCGCACGGTGAGCACCGTGTCCACCTCCGGCTGCTGCAGCAGGTAGTCCGTCACCTGGCGGGTGACCGCCTGCAGGCGCTCGTCGGTGCCGCCCACCGGCAGGGTCATCTGCATCATCAGCATGCCCTGGTCCTCCTCGGGGAGGAACGCGGTGGGCAGCTTGTGGAACATCAGTCCGACGCCGGCCAGCACCAGCGCGTAGACCGCCAGCGCGCGCACGGGCCGCGCCAGCAGGTTGCCGACGCCGCGCTGGTAGCGCCGCGAGCCGGCCTCGAAGTTGCGGTTGAACCAGCCGAAGAAGCCGTGCCGCGGCTGGCCGTGGCCGGGCTTGAGCAGGGTGGCGCACAGCGCCGGGGTGAGGGTCATGGCCACCAGCACCGACAGCGTCATGGCGGCGACCATGGTCACCGAGAACTGCCGGTAGATCACCCCGGTGGAGCCGCCGAAGAAGGCCATGGGCACGAACACCGCCGAGAGCACCACGGCGATGCCCACCAGCGCGCCGCTGATCTCGCCCATCGACTCGCGCGTGGCCTCCCGTGGCGACAGGCCGCGCTCGGCGATGATCCGCTCGACGTTCTCCACCACCACGATGGCGTCGTCCACCAGCAGGCCGATGGCCAGGACCATGGCGAACATGGTCAGGGTGTTGATCGAGTAGCCCATCAGCGCCAGCACGCCGAAGGTGCCCAGCAGCACCACCGGCACGGCGATCGCCGGGATCAGCGTGGCGCGCAGGTTCTGCAGGAACAGGTACATGATCAGCACCACCAGGGCGATGGCCTCGAACAGCGTCTTGACCACCTCCTCGATGGAAATCTTCACGAAGGGCGCGGTGTTGTAGGCCACCTCGGCGCGCAGCTGCAGCCGGCTGGGGAAGAACTGCTGCAGCTCGGCCACCTTGGCCTGCACCGCCTCGGCCACGTCCAGGGCGTTGGCGCCCGTGGCCAGGCTGATGGCCAGGCCGCCGGAGGGGCGCCCGCCGTGCTCGGCGACCACGTCGTAGCTCTCGCTGCCCAGCTCCACCCGCGCCACGTCGCCGAGGCTCACCACGGCGCCGTTGCTGGCGTACTTGAGCACCACCTCGCGGAACTGCGCCGCGGTCTTGAGCTTGCTGCGCGCATTGATGCTGGCGTTGAGCTGCTGCCCCGGGCGCGCCGGCAGGGCGCCGAGCTGGCCGGCGGAGGTGTCGACGTTCTGCGCCTGCAGGGCGCTGCTGATGTCCGAGGGCATCAGCGAGTACTGCTTGAGCTTGTCCGGGTCCAGCCAGATGCGCATGGCGTAGCTGGAGCCCAGGGTGGTCACCTCGCCGACGCCGCTGACGCGGCTGATCTGGTCGTACAGGGTGCTGGCGATGAAGTCGCTGATGTCGGTGGCGCCGACCTCGGGGTTGTCCGAGACCAGCGAGAGGATGATCAGGAAGTCGCTGGAGGAATTGCGGATCTCGATGCCCTGCTGCTGCACCTCGTCGGGCAGCCGCGCCTTGGCCTGCTCCAGCTTGGTCTGCACCTGCATCTGCGCGGTGTTGATGTCGGTGCCGGCGTCGAAGGTCAGGGTGATGCTGGCGCTGCCCGCCGAGCTGCTGCTGGAGGACATGTAGGTGAGGCCGTCCAGGCCGGTCATCTGCTGCTCGATGACCTGGGTCACCGAGTCTTCCATGGTCTTGGCCGAGGCGCCGGTGTAGGTGGCGCTGAGGCGGATCTGCGGCGGCGCGATGCTGGGGTACTGGGCCAGCGGCAGCTGGAAGATGGCCAGGGTGCCGCCGAGCATCACCAGGATGGCGAGCACCCAGGCGAAGATGGGCCGGTCGATGAAGAAGCGTGCCAT